>NZ_CP029193.1:1140000-5940000 GCF_008642355.1 Streptomyces venezuelae | reverse complement strand
CAGCCGAAGACACCGCCTCTTGTACTGCGTTCAACGGTGACGAGCGCGTCCTCCGTGAGCCAGCCCTCCGAGCGGAGTGTGAGGAGGATCTCCCGAAGATCGTCATCGGTGACCGCGTACGGAGGGTCGAGGAAGACCAGGTCGTACGGGCTGGTCGGCGCCCCGGCCCGGACGATCTGGGCGGCTTTGCCCGCCCGTACCTCGGCGCCGGGCAGGCCGACGGCCTTCACGTTCTCGCGGATGGTGCGGGCGGCCCGCGCGTCGGCCTCGACGAGCAGGGTGTGGGCGGCGCCGCGGGACAGCGCCTCCAGGCCGACGGCTCCGGAGCCCGCGTACAGGTCGAGGACACGGGCCCCGTCGAGCGTGCCCTGAAGGGCCTGCCAGGTGGAGAAGAGGCCTTCGCGCGCGCGGTCGGACGTGGGGCGGGTGCCGTTGCCCGGCGGGACGGCCAGGCGGCGTCCGCCGGCCGTGCCGGCGATCACGCGGGTCATCTGATTCCTTCTGGCTGGACGGTGGTCATCCCACGATATGGCGTACGGCGGCGTCAGCCCTTGTCGAGGTACTGCTCGCGCTCCGCGTCGAGGAGGGAGTCCAGTGCGGTGCGCAGGGCGGGGAGCCGCTCCAGGTCCGGGTCGTCGGCGACCACGGAGACCGCCTCCTCGCGGGCGGCGGCGATGATCTCCTCGTCGTCGATGACGGCGAGCATGCGCAGGCTGGACCGGACGCCGGACTGGGCCTGGCCGAGGACGTCGCCCTCGCGGCGCTGCTCCAGGTCGATGCGGGACAGCTCGAAGCCGTCGAGCGTGGAGGCGACGGCCGAGAGGCGGCCGCGGGCGGGGCTGGCCTCGGGCATGTCGGTGACCAGGAGGCAGAGTCCGGGGGCGGAGCCGCGGCCGACGCGGCCGCGGAGCTGGTGCAGCTGGGAGACGCCGAAGCGGTCCGCGTCCATGATCACCATGGCGGTGGCGTTCGGGACGTTCACGCCGACCTCGATGACCGTCGTCGCGACGAGGACCTGTGTCTCCCCCGCGGCGAAGCGGCGCATCACGGCGTCCTTGTCGTCCGGCTGCATGCGGCCGTGCAGGACCTCGACCTTCAGGCCGTTCAGCGGGCCGCGGGAGAGCTGCTCGGCGACCTCGACGACCGCGAGCGGGGGCCGCTTCTCGGCGGTGGCCTCTTCTTCGGCCTTCTTCTTGGCCTTCTTGGGGTCCGCGGCTTCGTCGACATCGTCACCGATGCGGGGGCACACCACGTACGCCTGGTGGCCGTTCTCGACCTCCTCGCGCACGCGTTCCCACGCGCGGGCCAGGAAGTGCGGCTTGTCCTCGGCGGGGACGACGTGGCTGGCGATCGGCGAGCGCCCGGCGGGCAGCTGGTCGAGGACGGACGTCTCCAGGTCGCCGAAGACGGTCATCGCGACGGTGCGCGGGATGGGCGTGGCCGTCATGACCAGGAGGTGCGGGGGCTGCTTGCCCTTGCCGCGCAGGGCGTCGCGCTGCTCCACGCCGAAGCGGTGCTGCTCATCTACGACGACGAGACCCAGGTCGTGGAACTGGACCTTGTCCTCGATCAGCGCGTGGGTGCCGATGACGATCCCGGCGTCGCCGGTGACCAGGTCGAGCAGGGCCTGGCGGCGGGCCGCCGCGCCCATGGAGCCGGTGAGCAGCGTGACCTTCGTGGCGTGCTCGGCGCCGCCCAGCATGCCGCCCTCGGCGAGCTCGCCCATCATCTCGACGATGGAGCGGTGGTGCTGCTGGGCGAGGACCTCGGTGGGAGCGAGCATCGCGGCCTGCCCGCCCGCGTCCACGACGGCGAGCATGGCGCGCAGCGCGACCATCGTGTTGTGCGTGACCGTGAAGTTGTCGGTGACATAGGCACTGCTCGGGTGAGCGACACTGATGCACTGGACCGGCTTCCGACCGATGAACTCGGCACCGCGGATGCCCCTGCGGAAGGTGTTGTACTTCGGCCTCGGGCACACCCGCGCCGCCTTGCGCGTCAGCCTGAACGGCATGTACTCCTCGGGCAACGCGATCGAAACGTTGAACGCCGCCTTCTTCGGCAGCACCCTGGCCCTCCCTCCAAGTGACCGCACGAGCCAGGCGACATCCTCGGCCAGTCGGAGCGACGCCGAGCACAGGGAAATACTCAACCCGTCCGACTGAATCGTGCCGTCCGTGTCCAGCAGCCCTTGCAGCAACGCCAAACGATTCTTGATCGAAGTGTTCTTGAAGGCCTCGGGCACGAACTTTCCGTGCGAGGTCACCCCCCACAGATCCATGTCGCGCAGGGCCTGAATGACGGGATTGCGGACGCCTCCCGAGCGCTGTGCCGGCTGGATCGTGTAGTCGCACGAGGAACCTGCCACACGGACCAGACGACACTCCGGCGCCACGGCGTCGACCGCCGCGTCGTGGATCTCCTCGTCGACCGTGGACAGCCGCAGGTTGTGGCGGAACGACCCGTCCCCCAACAGCAGGCCGAAGAGGTAGGGATCGAGCGGTAGCGGCTCGTCGTGTCCCAGGTCCACCGGCGCGGCGGCGGGCAGATACCACTTCGAGGAACCGTTCGCCTCGAAGAGGTCCAGGCGAATTTCTCTTGTCGTCAGAACCTTCGGCGGCTGCCCTCGGTGCCAACCACAGCTGGTGCCAACGATCCAGAGGTGCTCGTCGTCACACTCGACGGAGCTGCCGTCGGAGAGGGTCAGACGCCATACGTCCCGTTCGCCCTGCGGGAAGACGCCACTGACGACCGCGGACTCCCCGGTGGGAACGACCACGAGATCACCGGTCTTCATGTCACCCATCGGGCGGAAGCCTTCGGGAGTCAGCACCAGCGCATCAAGTGGTTGCGCCTTTCCCGAACCGACCTCCCCCTGGAGGAGACGGTGCATGGGATGTTCGGTCGCGAGGTCGTCGAAGATCTCCTTGGAGACCTTCTCCTGGCCCTCGGTGAGCGTGAAGGGCAGCTTGGCGTCGAACGCGTCGAGGAGGCCGCCGGGCTTCGGCCTGCGGGCGACGGCGGGGAGCTGGGCGTCCGCGTACCGCCGCCGGGCCAGGGCGACCTGGAGGACGAAGGCCTCGTCCCACTTGAGGCGGTCGCGGGCGGCCTCGATGTCCGCCTTGGAGTGCGGACGGTGGATCTTCAGGAGGGCTTCGGGGAGCGGGATCAGGCCGCGTCCGTCGCGGAGGGAGGGCGGCAGCGGGTCCTGGGCCTCCTGGGCGCTGGGCAGGACCATGTCGACCGACTTGGCGATCTTCCAGGACTCCAGCTTGGCGGTGGCCGGGTAGATCGGCAGCTGGGCGCCGGCCCAGGAACCGACGGTCTCGCCCGCCTCGTCGCCGTCGCCCCGCAGCAGTTCGTACGCCGGGTGGGCCAGCTGCATCTTGCGGTTGAAGACCGACACCTTGCCCGCGAACATCGCGCGGGTGCCGGGCAGCAGGTCCTTGTGCGGCTTGTGGATGCCGCGCCCGAAGAAGACGAGCTGGACCTGGCCGCTGCCGTCGGTGATCGTGACTTCCAGGCGCTGGCCGCGGCCGCCGTTGAACTTGAGGATGCGTGCGCTCGCGACCTGGGCGACCACCGTGACGTGCTCGTCCAGGGGGAGGTCGGCGAGGCGGGTGAGCTCACCGCGCTCGGCGTACCGCCGCGGGTAGTGGTGCAGGAGGTCGCCGACCGTGTGCAGGTCGAGATGCTCGGCCATCACCTTCGCGGTGGCGGGGCCGACCACTTTCTTCAGGGGTTCTTCGAGCGCGGGCACGAGATCCATTGCACACCACGGCACTGACAATGCGGCGCAGGTCCCCGGGATCCGCCCGGCTACTCCACGCCGATCAGCAGCAGCGCCGACTGGCGGCCTCCGCGGTAGACGACGGTGTCGACGGCCAGGTACGTCTCGCGCACGTGCTTCTCCAGGTGCTCGGCGACGGTGTCCGGCACGGATTCGCCGAGGACGAGCGTGACCATCTCGCCGCCCGCCGACAGCATCCGGTCGAGCACGGAGACGGCGGTGCGGGCCACCTCGGAGCCGATCACGGCGACGTCGCCGTCGATCAGGCCGAGCACGTCGCCCGTCTGACAGATGCCCGCCATCGTCCAGGACTGGCGCTCGGCGACGGCGAGTTCGCCGTAGCGGGTCGCGCCGGCCGCCGAGGTCATGGCGACGACGTCCTCGTCGAAGCGGCGGTCCGGCTCGTGCACGGCGAGGGCCGCGATGCCCTGGACCGCGGAGCGGGTGGGGATGAGCGCGACGCGTACGCCCTCGGTGCGGGCCTGTTCCGCGGCGGCAGCCGCGGTGTGCCGCAGCTCGGCGTCGTTCGGCAGGAGCACGACCTCGCGGGCGTGGGCCCGCCGGATCGCGTCGACGAGCTCGCCGCTGGCGGGCGGCTCCCCCACGCGCGCGGGCACGGTGGTCGCCCCCGCCTCGGAGTACAGCCCCGCGAGGCCCTCGCCGGGCACCACGGCGACGACGGCACGCTGTGCGCGTTCCCGAGGCGGGGCGGTGGAGCGCTGGGAGGTGGTGTGCGCGTCGTCCGCACCGAAGTGGGTGATGCGGATGCGGTGGGGGCGGCCCGCCTCCACACCGGCCTCGACGGCCGCTCCCGCGTCGTCGACGTGGACGTGGACGTTCCAGAGCCCGTCGCCGCCGACCACCACGAGGGAGTCGCCGAGCCGGTCGAGGCGGGCCCGCAGCCGGGTGACGGCGGCGTCGTCCGCCTCCAGGAGGTAGATCACCTCGAAAGCGGGGCCGCCCTCCTCGCCGGGTACGTCATCGCACTCGACGGCCTCGCCTCCGTCGACGTCCACGCGCGCGTGGACCGAGCCCTTGAGGTGCGCCGAGCTCCTCGGGATGAGGCTCTCACCCGACAGGGCGCCCGTCAGCGCCCCCAGGACCGCCACGAGCCCACGCCCTCCGGCGTCCACCACTCCGGCGCGGCCGAGCACCGCGAGCTGCCCCGGCGTCGCGTCCAGCGCCGCACAGGCCCCGTCGTACGCCGCCCTGGCCACGGCCCCGCAGTCGCCGCCGGTGCCGGTCGCCGCGTCGGCCGCCGCGGTGGCCACCGTCAGGACGGTGCCCTCCACGGGGTGGGCGACCGCCTGGTACGCGGATTCGGCGGCCTGCCGCAGCGCGCGCTCGAGGACCGGCCCCTCGACGTGATCTGCCTCACCGCCCGGCTCCCCCTGGGCGCCGATGACCTGCGCCATCCCCCGCAGCAACTGCGACAGGATCGTGCCCGAGTTCCCGCGGGCGCCTATGAGCGCGCCGTGCGCCATCGCGCGCACCGTCTCGGCCAGGGAGGGGAGGGCGGGCTCGTGGCCCGTGAACGCCGCGTCCACCGCCTGGGAGGCGGACTCCACGGTCAGATAGAGGTTCGTCCCCGTGTCCCCGTCGGCGACCGGGTAGACGTTGATCGAGTCGATCTCCTCGCGGGCCCTGCCGAGGGCGTCCAGAGCCAGTCGGCACCAGGCGCGCACCGCGACCGCGTCGAGGTTCTGCGGCACCTGTTTCGCCTCCTTGACCATCCGGAATGGACGCAGCGTAGACCCGGCGTGAACGGAGGGCGCGGGGCGGGGGCCGGGCCGTCCGTGGTAGTTTCGTTGTACCGAAGCAGTCGTTGTATGCTGCTTCGGTTGCCCGATACGCATCGGGCCATTCCTCCTGGCAACGCCACTTCGATCATTGCACTGATCCCGGCATGCCGGGTTTAACCGTAAGTGCATCTGAAGTCTTTGGAGTGACCCGTGGCTGCCAACTGCGACGTCTGTGGCAAGGGGCCGGGCTTCGGCAACAACATCTCGCACTCGCACCGCCGTACGCCCCGTCGCTGGAACCCGAACATCCAGCGTGTGCGTGCCGTGGTGAGCGGGACGCCGAAGCGCCTCAACGCTTGCACCTCGTGCATCAAGGCCGGCAAGGTCTCGCGCTGACGTCAGCGCGGCCACCTAGCTGGTTGCTGAAAGAGCCGGTTCCCCTTCGGGGGGCCGGCTCTTTCGTCTGTCCTTGATGCTTCTGTCCGTGACGCTTCTGTCCGTGACGCGGCTGCCAGCGACACGTCTCTCCGTGGCGCGTTACCTGAACCGCCAGCCGTGGTCCACCGGGCCGATCCCGCCGCCGAGCGCGAACCCCTCGGCGATCGCCCCGGTGACGTACTCCTTGGCCGCCATGACGGCCTCCGGCACACTCTGCCCCTTCGCCAGCTGTGACGCGATCGCGCTGGCCAGCGTGCAGCCCGTGCCGTGCGTGTGGCGGTTGTCGTGCCGCGGGGCGCGCAGGACGTGCTCCTCGGAGCCGTCGGTGAGCAGGTCCACGGCGTCCCCGCGGAGATGGCCGCCCTTGATGAGGACCCACTGCGGCCCGTACGCGAGGACGGCGTCCGCCGCCCGCCGAAGGCCGTCCTCGGAGGTGACCTCGACGCCGGTGAGCTGCGCGACCTCGTCGAGGTTGGGGGTGGCGACCGTGGCGGCCGGCAGCAGTTTCGAGCGGACCGAGTCCAGGGCCGAGGCGGCCAGGAGTGAGTCGCCGTGCTTGGAGACGCCGACCGGGTCGACGACGGACGGTGCGTCCGTACCCGCTATGAGCTCGGCGACCGTCTCGACCAGTGCGGCCGAGGCGAGCATGCCGGTCTTCACGGCCTGTACGCCGATGTCGTCGACGACGCTGCGGTACTGGGCCCGCACCGCCTCCACCGGAAGCTCCCAGAAGCCCTGGACGCCCACGGAGTTCTGCGCGGTGACAGCCGTGACGACACTCATGCCGTGCGTGCCGAGGGCCAGCATCGTCTTCAGGTCGGCCTGGATGCCCGCGCCGCCGCCGGAGTCGGATCCGGCGACGGTCAGGACCCGCGGCGGGGCGGTCACTCCGTGTCCCCGTTGTCCCCGAAGTGGTCCCAGCCCTTGCTGGTCCACGGGGCGCCGTCCACGGTCACCTGGGGCAGCGCGGAGGGGTTGAGGACCTCGCCGATGACCTTCCAGCGGGCGGGCAGCTTCACGTCCGGCGGGAAGGTCGCCACGATGGCGTGGTCCTCTCCCCCGTTGAGCACCCACTGGAGCGGGTCGACTCCGACGGCCTGCCCGATGTCGTTCATCTGGGAGGGCACGTCGACGTCTCCGGAGCGGATGTCGATGCGCACCTTGCTGGCGTCGGCGATGTGACCGAGGTCGGCGATGAGGCCGTCGCTGACGTCCGTCATGGAGGTCGCGCCGAGACCGGCGGCCGCGGGGCCCGCGTGGTACGGCGGTTCGGGCCTGCGGTGCGCCTCGACGAAGGCGCGCGGGGAGCGGAAGCCGCGGGAGAGGACGGCGTGCCCGGCCGCGGACCAGCCGAGCCAGCCCGTGACGGCCACGACGTCGCCGGGCTGGGCGCCCGCGCGCGTGACGGGGTCGTGGTTGCGCAGGTCGCCGAGTGCGGTGATGGCGACGGTGATCGTGTCGCCGCGCACCACGTCGCCGCCGACGACGGCCGCGCCCGCGACCTGGCACTCGTCCCTGAGGCCGTCCATCAGCTCGGTGGGCCAGCTCGCGGGGAGTTCCGCGGGCACGACGAGACCGAGCAGCAGCGCGGTCGGCACGGCGCCCATGGCCGCGATGTCGGCGAGGTTCTGCGCGGCCGCCTTGCGGCCCACGTCGTACGCGGTCGACCAGTCGCGGCGGAAGTGCCGCCCCTCGAGGAGGACGTCGGTGCTCGCCACGACCCTGCGGTCCGGGGCGGTCACGACCGCCGCGTCATCGCCGGGGCCGAGCCGTACGGCCGGCGTGGAGGTGAGCCGTGAAGTGAGCTCTCTGATGAGCCCGAACTCCCCCAACTCGCCCACGGATCCCTTCACCGAGTCTCACCATGCCCTTTCAAGCTGCCCGGCCCCCGGTCGCGAGCCGTCTCTGTCGTCGGTACGGTCGACGTGACCGTCACCTTCTGTTGTCCGTCCACCGCGATGTGCGCGCCACAGGTCACCCGGGTCTCCCCGCGGCGAGCGGCGACGCGGTACCGTGGCGTCCCTTTCTCCCCCCACATGATCCTCGTGGCCGCCCTGGAGGTTCCGTGGTACAGGCGTACATCCTGATCCAAACAGAGGTCGGCAAGGCGTCGACCGTCGCCGAGCTGATCGGCAAGATCCCGGGAGTGATCCAGGCCGAGGACGTGACCGGACCCTACGATGTCATCGTGCGCGCCCAGGCGGACACGGTCGACGAACTCGGCCGCATGGTGGTCGCCAAGGTCCAGCAGGTGGACGGCATCACAAGAACTCTGACCTGCCCGGTCGTGCACTTGTAGCCCCCGTCTACCCTGGCCCGGTGAACATCCCCCACCTCCGGCGCCGTTGCCTCACAGGAGTGTCCGCCCTCGCCCTGTCGATCACGACAGCCGCCTGTTCAGGTACGGACGACGAGGCGTCAGTGGTGGTTCCGTCCCCGGACGCGAAGGCCGCGAGTCTCTGCCGGGACCTGCACGAACAGCTGCCGGAAAAGGTCGACGGGCTGGGGCGCACCGACCCCGGGCCGACGTCCGAGCTGACCGCGGGATGGGGAGACCCGGCGATCATACTGCGCTGCGGTGTGCCGCGGCCCCCCAAGATGATCGACCCCTCCTACGCACCGAAGAACGGCGTGAAGGTGAACGGCGTGGCCTGGCTCCTGGAGAAGCGGGACGACGGGTCGTACACCTTCACGACCGGTGCGCGCCTCGCCTACGTGGAGGTGACGCTGCCGAAGGAGCGGACGGCGGAGGGCCTCGGCCCGCTCACGGACTTCGCCGGCCCCGTCAAGAAGACGATCCCCAAGGGGATCGCCGACTGACTCCTCCTGACGGGGGCGGCGTACCGGGCGTGCGTCAGCGCAGGCCCGTGGAGCGGTGCAGGGCCGCCTGGATGAGGCGGTCCACCAGCTCGGGGTAGCTGACGCCGCTCTTCTCCCACATCTGCGGGTACATCGAGATGGGCGTGAAGCCCGGCATCGTGTTGATCTCGTTGATCACGAACCGGCCGTCCTCGGTGAGGAAGAAGTCCGCGCGCACCAGGCCCTCGCAGGACGCCGCCTCGAACGCCTCGACGGCGAGCCGCTGGATCTCCGCGGTCTCCTCGGGCGTCAGCGGGGCGGGCACGATCCCGGGCGCCGAGTCGATGTACTTCGCCTCGAAGTCGTAGTAGTCGTGCGCCTGCACGGGCGGGATCTCGGCCGGGACGCTCGCGCGCGGCCCGTCGTCGAACTCCAGGACGCCGCACTCGATCTCACGGCCGCGCAGCAGCGCCTCGACGATGATCTTCGGGTCATGGTGCTGGGCCTCGGCGATGGCCTCGTCGAGACCGTCGAAGGAGTCGACCTTCGTGATGCCGATGGAGGAGCCCGCGCGCGCGGGCTTGATGAACAGCGGCCAGCCGTGTTCGCCCACGAAGTCCGCGATGCGCCGGCGGGCACCCTCTTCGTCCTGCCGCCACTCGCGGGGGCGGATCACCAGGTACGGGCCGACGTTCAGCCCGAAGGAGGAGAACACCCGCTTCATGTAGTCCTTGTCCTGGCCGACGGCCGAGGCGAGGACCCCGGAGCCGACGTAGGGCACTCCGGAGAGTTCGAGCAGGCCCTGGAGGGTGCCGTCCTCTCCGTAGGGACCGTGCAGCATCGGGAAGACGACGTCGACCTCGCCGAGCGCCTTGGGCACGGAGCCGGGCTCGCTGTAGACGACCTCGCGGTTGCCGGGGTCCAGGGGCAGCACGACGCCGCCCTCGACGGAGTCCGCGAGGTCGGAGACGTTCGGCATCGTGCGGTCGGCGATGGCCATGCGCTCGGGCTCGTCGGCGGTGAGCGCCCAACGGCCGTCCGTGGTGATGCCGATCGGCAGGACGTCGTACTTGGTGCGGTCGATGGCGCGCAGCACGGCACCGGCCGTGACGACGGAGATGCCGTGCTCCGAGCTGCGGCCGCCGAACACGACGGCCACGCGCGGCTTGCGGGGCGGCTGCTCAGGGCTCTGGGGGAGGTTCTCGCTGCTCATATCGCGTTGAGAGTACCCGTTGGTCCCGGAGTAGTCAGTCGTGCCTCAGCGGCGCTCGGGCTTGGCGCTGCGCGACATGAGGTCCTTGAGGGCGACCATCGGGGGTGTGCCCTCGTGCACGATGCCCACGACCGTCTCCGTGATCGGCATGTCGACTCCGTGCCTGCGGGCCAGATCGAGCACGGACTCGCAGGACTTGACGCCCTCGGCGGTCTGCTTGGTGACCGCGATGGTCTCCTCCAGGGTCATGCCCTTGCCGAGGTTGGTGCCGAAGGTGTGGTTGCGCGACAGCGGCGAGGAGCAGGTGGCCACCAGGTCGCCCAGGCCGGCGAGTCCGGAGAACGTCAGCGGGTCGGCGCCCATGGCGAGGCCGAGGCGGGTGGTCTCGGCGAGTCCGCGCGTGATGAGCGAGCCCTTGGCGTTGTCCCCGAGGCCCATGCCGTCGGCGATGCCCACGGCGAGGCCGATGACGTTCTTCACGGCGCCGCCGAGTTCGCAGCCGACGACGTCGGTGTTCGTGTACGGGCGGAAGTACGGCGTGTGGCAGGCCGTCTGGAGGCGCTGGGCGACGGCTTCGTCCCGGCAGGCGACCACGGCGGCGGCGGGCTGCCGTGCGGCGATCTCGCGGGCGAGGTTGGGTCCTGTGACGACGGCGACGCGGTCCGACGGGACCTTCGTGACGTCCTCGATCACCTCGCTCATCCGCATGGCGGAGCCGAGTTCGACGCCCTTCATGAGGGAGACGAGGACGGTCTCGGGGGCCAGCAGCGGTGCCCACTCGGCGAGGTTGCCGCGCAGCGTCTGCGAGGGCACGGCGAGGACGGTGAAGTCGGCGTCGGCGGCGGCCTCCGCGGGGTCGGAGGTCGCCCGGAGGTTCTCCGGGAGCCGCACACCGGGGAGGTAGTCCGGGTTCGTCCGCGTGGAGTTGACGGCGTCGGCGAGTTCGGCTCGGCGGCCCCACAGGGTGACGTCGCAGCCCGCGTCGGCGAGCACCATGCCGAAGGCCGTACCCCAGGAGCCCGTTCCGAAGACGGCGGCCTTCGCGGGGCGCGCCGCGTTCAGGGGGTTCGTCACTTGCTGTCCTCCGAGGAGCTCTCCGTGGAGCCACGCGTGGTTCCGCGGTCCGCCTTGCGTCGTTGTTCCAGCCGTGCCCTGCGCGGGTCGTACGGCGTATCGGGGGCCTTCTCGCCCCGGACCTCCTCCAGGAGTTCGGTGATCGCGGCCATGATGGTCTCGGTCACCTCGCGCAGCACGTCGGGCGTCGGCTCCTTGTCGTGGAAGCGCGACAGGTCGACCGGCGGCCCCGCCTTCACCTGGAGGGTCTTGCGCGGGAAGAAGGCGGGCTTCTTGCTGTACGGCGGCAGGGCGAGGTTGGCACCCCACTGGGCGACGGGAATCACCGGGCACTTGGTCTTCAGGGCGACCCGCGCGGCACCGGACTTGGCCGTCATCGGCCACATGTCGGGGTCCCTGGTGAGGGTGCCCTCGGGGTAGAAGGCGACGCACTCGCCGCGCTCGATGGCGTCGACTGCGGCACGGAAGGCGTCGAGGGCGTTCGTGGTCTCGCGGTAGACCGGGATCTGACCGGTGCCCTTCATGACCTTGGCGACGAAGCCGCGCTTGAAAAGGCCGTCCTTTGCCAGGAACCGCGGCACTCGTCCGGTGTTGTACTGGTAGTGCGCGTAGGAGAACGGGTCGATATGCGAGTTGTGATTCACCGCCGTGATGAATCCTCCGTCGGCCGGAATGTGTTCCATTCCACGCCAGTCCCGCTTGAACAGAACCACGAGCGGCGGTTTAGCGATGACGGCCGCCAGGCGGTACCAGAAGCCGATTCTGCGGCGGGACACTCGGACACCTTCCTCCATGAACCTGGTCGGCCGCACAAGTGTCGCCCCAGGCTGCCTGTCTGTCGAGAACACCGTACGCCCACCCCTTCCCGGCCACCCCGTGCACCGGCCCTCCAGCAGGTCACAATGGGCGCGAGACAAAGGACGGAGCGCGCGTGCAGTGGACCCTGGTGATACCCCTGAAGCCGCTCGCGCGCGCCAAGAGCAGGCTCGCCGCGGCCTCCGGGGACGGTCTGCGGCCCGGTCTGGCCCTGGCGTTCGCGCAGGACACCGTGGCCGCGGCGGTGGCCTGCCCGGCGGTCAGGGATGTGGTGGTCGTCACGGACGACGCCCTGGCGGGTCGTGAGCTCGCGGCGCTGGGCGCCCGGATCGTGCCGGACCAGCCGGGAGAGGGCCTGAACGCCGCTCTGACGCACGGAGCGGCCTCCGTGCGCGCCGAGCGGCCGAAAGCGGCCGTCGCGGCCCTCAACGCCGATCTGCCGGCGTTGCGCCCCGCGGAATTGGCGCGGGCCCTTGAAGGTGCCGGTCCTTTTCCCCGCGCATTCCTTCCTGATGCCGAAGGAATCGGCACCACGTTGCTGTGCGCGGGGTCGGGTTCGGAATTGCGTCCCGCATTCGGTATGGCGTCCCGGGCCCGGCACGCCGCGTCGGGGGCCGTGGAACTCTCGCTCGACGGGGTCGATTCCGTACGCCGGGACGTGGACACCGGAGAGGACCTGCGGGCCGCTCTTCTGCTGGGTGTGGGGCCCCGCACGGCCGACACCGCGGCGGGCCTGCTCATCCCCGACTGAGTACGCTGCCTTCCATGCAGGCGACCGCGTACACGTACGACTCCGAGACCCGCAGCGGCAGTGTGCTGCTCGACGACGGGACTCCGGTGCCCTTCGGGGCCCCCGCTTTCGACGCGGGCGGGCTGCGGCTGCTGCGGCCGGGGCAGCGGGTGCGCATCGAGGTCGACGGCGAGGGCGAGGCGCGCTGCATCACCCTGGTGACCCTGCAGACGTTCTGAGAGCCCGTGTCGTCACCGGGGTGACGACAGGCCCTGAACACGACGCGGGCCGGGCTCCCCCGTGGGAGTCCGGCCCGGCGCGTGAGTGCCCTCGTGCCCTTACTTCTTGCGGGCCGTGGTCTTCTTGGCGGTCGTCTTGCGCGCCGTGGACTTCTTGGCGGGCGCCTTCTTGGCGGTGGCCTTCTTCGCCGGAGCGGTCTTCTTGGCCGTGGCCTTCTTCGCCGCCGGGGTGGCCTTCTTGGCGGTGGCGGTGGTCTTCTTCGCCGCCGGGGTCGCCTTCTTGGCCGTGGCCTTCGTGGCGGTCTTCTTGGCGGTGGCCTTCTTCGCGGCCGCCTTCGTCGCCGTGGCCGTGGTCTTCTTGGCGGTGGTCTTCTTCGCCGTGGTCTTCTTGGCGGTGGCCTTCGTGGGGGTGGCCTTCTTGGCGGTGGCCTTCTTGGCCGCGGCCTTCTTGACCGTCGCCGAAGCGCCGCCCGACAGGCTGCCCTTGGGCGCCTTCTTGACCGCGACGTCGTTCTTGGGGAGCTTCTTGGAGCCGCTCACCAGGTCCTTGAAGCCCTGTCCGGCACGGAAGCGCGGAACGGAGGTCTTCTTGACCCGCACGCGCTCACCCGTCTGCGGGTTGCGGGCGTAACGGGCCGGGCGGTCGACCTTCTCGAACGAGCCGAAGCCGGTGACCGAAACCCGGTCCCCGCTGACCACGGCACGGACGACGGCGTCCAGGACCGCGTCGACGGCGTCGGCGGCCTGCTGGCGGCCGCCCACCTTGTCGGCAATCGCTTCTACGAGCTGCGCCTTGTTCACGTCTTCCCCTTCGGAGACATTGCCGGGAGCGAAATACTCCGGCTTTTTCGCACGTTAGGCAGATATATACCGCAAATCAAACACGAAACGGGCTAATCACCCTTGTGCCGCAACGAAGTGGCCCATCTCGGAGTTCCTCGAAGGCCCGTTGAGGCTGCGGCTCAGCCGTCTTGGGGGAATCGGTCCTCGTCTGCTTCGTCGAGGGACGCCATCAATCGCTCCAGACGCCTTGCCGCATCGGCGAGATCGTGTTTGGCCGCGGCCGTAATGACCAGCAGCTTCCGGGTCAGCGCCATCCGTACGCCCTCCGGGACTTGCAGTGCGCGCACTCGCGAGTGCGCTTCCTTCAGTTGGTCCGCGACGAGCCCGTAGAGCTCGAGTTGGCTGTCACGTCCCATGCACCGATTGTGCCATCTGGGGCGAGTTGTCGCCTCCGCAGGGGGTAACTGCCGCCGTCCGCCGCCTTCCTGAGGGTACCCCGTCGCGCCGAGTGCAAGGGGATTTCCAGCCTCTTCTTCCTTCGCGGGCACGGGAGTTGAGACCACCCGTTCAGGTCAGCCGGTACCCAGAACCGCCGCATACAGACGTACCCCCAACCGTTCACGATTGGGGGTACGTCGGGGTGTTGCGGAGTGTTGCGAGGTGTCAGACCTGCACGGTCCGCGGCTTGTACGAGGGGCGCCCGGACTCGTACGCGGCGATGTCCGGCTCGTTCTGCAGGGTGATGCTGATGTCGTCCAGGCCGTTCAGCAGACGCCAGCGGGCGTTCTCGTCGAGCTCGAAGTCGGCGGTGATGCCCTCCGCGCGGACCTGGCGGTCCTCCAGGTCGACGGTGACCTCGGCCTGGGGGTCCCGCTCCGTCAGCTCCCAGAGCGCGTCGACGACCTTCTGGTCGAGCACGACGGTGAGCAGGCCGTTCTTCAGCGAGTTGCCCCGGAAGATGTCGGCGAAGCGGGACGAGATGACCGCCTTGAAACCGAAGTTCTGCAGCGCCCACACGGCGTGCTCTCGCGACGACCCGGTGCCGAAGTCGGGTCCGGCGACCAGGACCGTGGAGCCCTGGCGCTCGGGCCGGTTGAGGACGAACTCGGAGTCCTTGCGCCAGGCCTCGAAGAGCCCGTCCTCGAAGCCGTCCCTGGTGACCTTCTTGAGCCAGTGGGCGGGGATGATCTGGTCGGTGTCCACGTTGCTGCGGCGCAGCGGGACGGCCCGGCCCGTGTGCTTGGTGAATGCTTCCATGGTTATCGGACTCCGGCGGTCACGGGGGCGTCGGACAGGTCGGCGGGCGAGGCGAGGTGGCCGGTGACCGCGGTGGCCGCGGCGACCTGCGGGGACACCAGGTGGGTGCGCCCGCCCTTGCCCTGCCTGCCCTCGAAGTTACGGTTCGACGTGGACGCCGAGCGCTCGCCGGGAGCCAGTTGGTCGGGGTTCATGCCCAGGCACATCGAGCAGCCCGCGTGCCGCCATTCGGCGCCGGCACCGGTGAAGACCTTGTCCAGGCCCTCCTCCACGGCCTGCAGGGCGACCCGGACCGAGCCGGGGACGACCAGCATCCGTACGCCGTCGGCGACTTTGCGGCCCTCGACGATGGAGGCGGCCGCGCGCAGGTCCTCGATGCGGCCATTGGTGCACGAACCTACGAAGACGGTGTCGACCTTGATGTCGCGCAGCGGCTGCCCGGCGGTCAACCCCATGTATTCCAGGGCCTTTTCGGCGGCGTGGCGCTCCGAAGCGTCTTCGTACGAAGCCGGGTCGGGGACGCTCGCCGAAAGCGGCGCCCCCTGGCCCGGGTTGGTGCCCCAGGTGACGAACGGCGCCAGCGACGCGGCGTCGATGTAGACCTCGGCGTCGAAGACGGCGTCGTCGTCGGTCCTCAGGGTCTTCCAGTACGCGACGGCGGCGTCCCAGTCCTCGCCCCGCGGGGCATGGGCGCGGCCCTCGATGTAGTCGAAGGTGGTCTGGTCGGGGGCGATCATCCCGGCGCGGGCGCCCGCCTCGATGGACATGTTGCAGATGGTCATGCGCGCCTCCATCGAGAGCTTCTCGATGGCGCTGCCGCGGTACTCCAGGACGTAGCCCTGGCCGCCGCCGGTGCCGATCTTCGCGATGATGGCGAGGATCAGGTCCTTGGCCGTGACGTCCTCGGGCAGTTCGCCGTCGACGGTGATGGCCATGGTCTTGGGGCGGGCCATCGGCAGCGTCTGGGTGGCGAGGACGTGCTCTACCTGGGAGGTGCCGATGCCGAACGCCAGCGCGCCGAAGGCGCCGTGGGTGGAGGTGTGCGAGTCGCCGCAGACCACCGTGGTGCCGGGCTGTGTCAGTCCCAGCTGCGGTCCCACCACGTGGACGACGCCCTGCTCGACGTCGCCCAGCGGGTGCAGACGTACACCGAATTCGGCGCAGTTCTTGCGCAGCGTCTCCAGCTGCGCCCGCGAGACCGGGTCGGCGATCGGCTTGTCGATGTCGAGGGTCGGGGTGTTGTGATCCTCGGTCGCGATGGTGAGGTCGAGCCGCCGCACCGGCCGGCCGGCCTGACGGAGGCCGTCGAAGGCCTGGGGGCTGGTCACCTCGTGCAGCAGGTGCAGATCGATGAAGAGGAGGTCGGGCTCGCCCTCGGCGCGCCGGACGACATGGTCGTCCCAGACCTTCTCCGCGAGTGTCCTACCCATCGCTTTCCCTCCGACCGGCCGCTTCGCCGGCCCAACTAGAGAATCCGTTCGCCGACGCACGTACCCCTCGTGCCGCGCGTCGGCCGCCGATCCGTTGGTCCGCGGATCGCTCGTACAGAGTGGCGCGTCTCGCAGAAAATTGAACTTGCGTTTCACAGAGTGAGACGGGAGTATCGACGCATGGACAACTCTAGCGGCGTCGGCGTTCTCGACAAGGCGGCCCTCGTCTTGAGCGCTCTGGAGTCCGGTCCGGCCACCCTCGCGGGCTTGGTCGCGGCCACCGGGCTCGCACGACCCACGGCCCACCGACTGGCCGTGGCACTGGAACACCACCGGATGGTGGCTCGGGACATGCAGGGCCGTTTCATTCTCGGCCCGCGCCTCTCGGAGCTCGCGGCGGCGGCGGGCGAGGACCGTCTGCTCGCCACGGCGGGCCCGGTCCTGACGCACCTGCGCGACGTCACGGGCGAGAGCGCTCAGCTCTACCGCCGCCAGGGCGACATGCGCATCTGCGTGGCCGCGGCCGAGCGCCTCTCGGGCCTCAGGGACACCGTCCCTGTCGGCTCGACGCTCACGATGAAGGCGGGCTCCTCGGCCCAGATCCTGATGGCGTGGGAGGAGCCGGAGCGGCTGCACCGGGGCCTCCAGGGCGCCCGCTTCACCGCCACGGCCCTTTCGGGTGTACGCCGCCGGGGCTGGGCCCAGTCGATCGGCGAGCGCGAGCCGGGCGTCGCGTCCGTCTCCGCGCCGGTGCGGGGCCCCTCGAACCGTGTGGTCGCCGCCGTCTCGGTCTCCGGACCGATCGAGCGCCTGACCCGCCACCCGGGCCGTATGCACGCCCAGGCGGTCATCGACGCCGCCGGGCGCCTCTCGGAGGCCCTGCGCCGCTCCGGCGGCTGACACCCACGGCGCCGGGAGCGCCGACCCACGCGCAGCGCCGGAAGAAGCCGCCTCAACGCCGCGGCAGCCTCTTCCGGCGCTTTTTCGTGGACCGCCCGTGGCGTCAGGCCACCGTCAGCCGCTCGGCGGCCCGTTCCCCGCGCCGTCCGACCGGGATCACGCCGGTGGCCGCCCCCAGGCCGAACGGCGGCATGTTCACGTACACCTGCTCATGGGCCCCGGCCGGCACCACGAACGTCTCGTGCCAGAAGCCGACCTTGCCCCGGCCTTCCCTGATGCGCCGGTTGAAGGCCGCCCACGCGGGCCGGTGCTCCTTGTCCGGAGCGGTCGAGTACGCGAGGAGTTTCTCCTGCGACTCCCAGTACTGGACGACGTACATCAGTCGGGGCCCGCCGAGCAGCAGCCGGTATCCCAGCATTCCGCTCTCCGGGTCCCGCGCCAGCTCCTTCAGCATGCGCGGCATCGCAGTGAAGACGGGCCACCAGCTGCGGACGGCGCGGAAGGCGTTGACGCGCATCCCGATGTGGAAGACGACGACGCCGTCTCCCGCCTCGGCGGTCATGCGCCCTTCGATCGGCTTGCTGCTCATGACGGTTCCCCCTTGAACGGAGCCCTGGCCGAACATTGGATAGTCCTGCTATCCATGCTTGGATAGTGGCACTCTCCAACGAGGAGCGCAAGAGGAGGCACGAGCCGATGAGACTGGCGGAACTGAGCCGGCGCAGCGGGGTCCCCACCGCCACGATCAAGTACTACCTGCGCGAGGGGCTGCTCCCGCCGGGCCGCCGCGTGACGGCGACGCAGGCCGAGTACGACGACACCCATCTGCAGCGGCTCCGGCTGGTGCGGGCGCTGGTCCAGGTGGGCCGGGTGCCGATCGCGTCGGCACGCGTGGTGCTGACCGCCCTGGAGGACGACTCGCTGGACCACAACTCCCGTCTGGGCACGGCGGTTTGGGCCCTGCCGCACGGCCCGGAGGCCGCCGCGGACGACCCGTCCCAGGAGGCGGCGCGCCGCACGGTGGACGCCCTCCTTGAACGTCTGGGCTGGCAGAACGCGCGGGAGTACGGAGCGGATTCCCCGGCCTACCGGATGCTGGTGACCGCTGTCGGGACCCTGGCCCGGCTCGGATACCCGTGCGGCGTGGCGGACTTGGCACCCTACGCACACGCGGGGCGGCAACTGGCCGTGGCGGACCTGGACTTGATCGAGCGGTACGAGTCGCCCGACGAGCAGCTGGAGGCGGCGGTCGCACTCACGGTGCTCTATGAGCCGGTCCTGCTGAGCCTGCGCCGCATGGCGCAGGCGGAGGAGTCCAACCTGCGCTACGGGCCGGAGGCCACGCAGGCATGACGAAAGGGCCTCCCCGTACGGGAAGGCCCTCTGTCGTTCTTGTACCCCCGACCGGATTCGAACCGGCGCTACCGCCTTGAGAGGGCGGCGTGCTAGGCCGCTACACAACGGGGGCGAGGATCTCGTGTCACCACAGATCCAGCTGGGCTACCAGGACTCGAACCTAAACTAACGGAACCAGAAACCGTCGTGCTGCCAATTACACCATAGCCCAATGTGGTCTAGACCATGTCTAGTACCTACAGTACCCCCGACCGGATTCGAACCGGCGCTACCGCCTTGAGAGGGCGGCGTGCTAGGCCGCTACACAACGGGGGCCCTAGCGATCCTGCATCAGTGACAGTGGGTGCGACCCGATCTGTCCCCGCGGGAAGGATCTGTACCCCCGACCGGATTCGAACCGGCGCTACCGCCTTGAGAGGGCGGCGTGCTAGGCCGCTACACAACGGGGGCATTGTGGATGAGATCCACAGTTTGCAGATGAGCTCTGCGAGCTGGCCTACCAGGACTCGAACCTAGACTAACGGAACCAGAAACCGTCGTGCTGCCAATTACACCATAGGCCATCAAAGCGCCACCCCTTGACGGGGTTTTGTTTGACTTGCGCTTCCCGGCCGGACCTTTCGGCCCTCTCGGGCGGCGCAGGAAGAACATTACCCGAAGGTGGACGGCGCTCCAAAACGGGTATCCGCACGCAGCAGCGCGGGGAGCTCCGAGAGGTCCCGGATGCGGTGCACGCCCGACGGTCCCTCCCCCGCCGCGCCGCCGCGGTCGAGCCAGATTCCGAGCAGGCCCGCGTCCCTGGCGCCCCTGGCGTCGATCTCCGGCTGATCGCCGACGTAGGCGATCTCCGCGGGCGGGAGGCCGAGGTGGGTGCAGACGGCGCGGAACGCCTCGGGGGCGGGTTTGGAGACGCCCAGGTCGGCGGCGCACAGCACGGCCTCAAAGCGGTCGCGTACGCCGAGGACGGTCAGTTTGCGGTCCTGGACGACCAGCGCGGAGTTGGAGAGCACCGCGTGGCGGTACTCGCCGGCGAGCGCGTCCAGGGCGGGGAGGGTGTCGGGGAAGAGGGACCAGGCCGATTCGTAGTGACCGACGTAACGCTGGAACCAGGCGTCGGCGTCGTCGTCGGAGAGGTCCGGGGCGTCCATGAAGTCGCGTACGCGGTCGCGGCGCTGCTCCTGGAAGGTCACTCCCCCGGCGCCGAAGCGGGTCCAGTGGCGCTCGGTGAGCTCCCGCCACCGCTCCAGCGCCCGCTCCGCCGACTCGTACCGCTCCAGGAGGCCCTCGGCCGTGAGGTGCGCGTGCATGCCGGTGGTGTCGGCGCGCGCGTAGTCGAAGATCGTGTCGTCGATGTCCCAGACCACGGCTTTGATCGGCATGTCTACGACGGTAATCGCAGTCCCGGCTCCCGGCTGGGGGTTCGGGGGTTATCCCCCGAAGAACGCAGTGTCGATGTCCCAGACCACGGCTTTGATCGGCATGTCTACGACGGTATGCGAAGGACCCGGGAGCCGTCAGGCTTCCCGGGTCCTTCGTCGGCACGGGGCCGGTTACGCGGTCAGCTTCGCCAGGGCCGCGTCGATGCGGGTGAGCGCCTTCTCCTTGCCCAGGATCTCCAGGGACTCGAAGAGGGGCAGGCCGATGGTGCGGCCGGTGACGGCGACGCGGACCGGGGCCTGGGCCTTGCCGAGCTTGAGGCCGTGCTCCTCACCGGCGGCCAGGACGGCCTCCTTGAGGGACTCGGGGGAGGTCCAGTCGGCCGCGTCCAGCTTGGCGCGGGCGGTGCGCAGGAGCGCGTCGGAGCCCTCCTTCATCGCCTTCGTCCAGGACGGCTCGTCGAAGACCGGCTCCGCGCGGAACAGGAAGTCGACGTTGTCCGTGATCTCGGAGAGGACCTTGAGGCGGGTCTGCGCGTGCGGCGCGATGGCCTGCCAGGCGGCCTCGTCGAACTCCTCGGGCGCCCAGTTGGCGTGCGGGGCCTTCAGCCAGGGCTCGCAGGCCTCGGCGAAGGTCTTCACGTCCAGCATGCGGATGTGGTCGGCGTTGATCGCCTCGGCCTTCTTCAGGTCGAAGCGGGCCGGGTTCGCGTTCACGTCCGCGAGGTCGAACTTCGCGACCATGTCGGAGATCGAGAAGACGTCCTGGTCCGCCGAGAACGACCAGCCGAGGAGCGACAGGTAGTTCAGGAGCCCCTCGGGCAGGAAGCCGCGCTCGCGGTAGAGGTTGAGCGAAGCCTGCGGGTCGCGCTTGCTCAGCTTCTTGTTGCCCTCGCCCATGACGTACGGGAGGTGGCCGAACTCGGGGATGCCCTTGGCGATGCCCAGCTCGATCAGCGCCTTGTAGAGGGCGATCTGGCGGGGGGTGGAGGAGAGCAGGTCCTCGCCGCGCAGGACGTGGGTGATCTCCATGAGCGCGTCGTCGACCGGGTTGACGAGCGTGTAGAGCGGGGCGCCGTTCGCGCGGACGATGCCGTAGTCGGTGACGTTCTCGGCCTGGACCGTGATTTCACCGCGGACCAGGTCCGTGAAGGTCGTGGCCTCGTCGGGCATCCGGAAGCGGATGATGTGCTTGCGGCCCTCGGCCTCGTACGCCTGGATCTGCTCCGCGGTGAGGTCGCGGCAGTGGCCGTCGTACCCGGACGGCTTGCCGGCGGCGCGGGCGGCCTCGCGGCGGGCGTCCAGCTCCTCGGTGGTGCAGTAGCAGGGGTAGGCGTAGCCGCCGTCGATCAGCTTGGCGGCGACGTCCTTGTAGATGTCCATGCGCTGCGACTGGCGGTACGGCGCGTGCGGGCCGCCGACCTCGGGGCCCTCGTCCCAGTCGAAGCCCAGCCAGCGCATCGAGTCGAGGAGCTGCTCGTACGACTCCTCCGAGTCGCGAGCGGCGTCGGTGTCCTCGATGCGGAAGACCAGGGTGCCCTCGTTGTGCCGGGCGTAGGCCCAGTTGAAGAGGGCGGTGCGGACCAGGCCCACGTGGGGGTTGCCGGTCGGCGAGGGACAGAACCGTACGCGTACGGGGGTCGCGTTAGCCACGCTTGATCACCCTGTTGGTGAGAGTGCCGATGCCTTCGATGGTGACGGCGACCTCGTCGCCGACGTTGAGCGGGCCGACCCCTGCCGGGGTGCCCGTGAGGATGACGTCGCCCGGGAGCAGCGTCATGGCCTCGGAGATGTGCACGATCAGGTCCTCGACGGAGCGGACCATCTCGGTCGTACGCCCCAGCTGGCGCTGTTCGCCGTTGACCGTGCACTGGATGGTGAGGTCGGAGGGGTCGAGGTCGGTCTCCACCCAGGGGCCGAGCGGGCAGGCGGTGTCGAAGCCCTTGGCCCTGGCCCACTGCTTCTCGCGCTTCTGCACGTCACGCGCGGTGACGTCGTTCGCGCAGGTGTAGCCGAGGATGACGTCACGGGCGCGCTCGCGCGGGACCTCGCGGCACATGCGGCCGATGACGACGGCGAGCTCGGCCTCGTGATGCACCTCCTGCGAGAAGGAGGGGTACACGATGGCGTCGCCGGGGCCCGCCACGGAGGTGGACGGCTTGAAGAAGGCGACCGGGACGTCGGGGACCTCGTTGCCGAGTTCCGCCGCGTGGTCGGCGTAGTTGCGGCCGATGCCCACGACCTTGTTGGGGAGCACCGGCGGCAGCAGCCTGACCTTGCTCAGCGGGACCTTCGTGCCGGAGAGCTCGAAGTCCGCGAACGGGATGCCCTTGATGATGTCGAGGACGAGTCCGTCGGTCGTTCCGGGGGGACTTTCGCCCTCGACCGCGCCGAAGGCGACGTTGCCGTCGATGGAGAACCTGGCGATGCGCACGTGTGCCTCGGCCCCTTGCTGGAATGGGTGGAGTCTGACGCTCCAGGCTAACGCGGCAAGGGGGTCCGACCTCCCGTGATCAGCCCGCCACGGGGGTGGGCTGCTCCGGGGCGTCCATGAGGATCGTGCGCCGGGGGTTGGCGGTCTGCGTCGGGAGTTCGACGGCGTGTTCCGGGCGGTCGGCCGCGGTCTGGAGCTCGTCCGCGTCGGTGAGGTGCGCGAGAGTGGTGCGGCGCGGGTTGGCTATGTTGCGGAACATCGTCGACTGCACAGTCTTCATCTGCTGTTCGGACCTTGTCGGTTGTGCGTCGCGCGAACGAGACGCGGCTTGTCGGATTCGCCATCCCTGTAAAGCGTCAGGCTAAACATCCAATTCCCGGCCAAAGTCAGGAAGACGCCATGATCTTCGTGTGAGTTTGCTCACGAGGTAGCGGACAAAAGGGTCAATCCAGGCCCGGAGTCGACCACTCGGAAACGGACATTGCGCCACTGAAGGCATCATTCCGCTCCTGATCATGAAGACTGGGACACCCCTCATCGGTAGGAACTTTGTGGGGATGAGTCCGTTTTTTACTAGATCACTTTCTACGTCTCGTAACTCGGCACTCACAACGTGTCACGTAGCTCGCGCCGCGACACACGGGCCTTGTTGGAGATCCGGCACTGTGCTGGAATTCCCGGGACCGCCGCGGGATCGAACCGGCGCGCAGGGGCGCAACGCAGCGCCGAGTGGCGGCGGGGAGGGGGAGCAAGCGCCGGTCACTCACGACCACCCATGGGGCGTTTGCCGCCCCACGACGCCGACACCGTCCCGCCGTTACCCGGCAGGACGCCTGGTCCAGAGGTTGCGACGCTAGTGCAGGGACGTTTCAAGAGGGATGGCAAGGGGTCTCCCCAGGCCGACCGCGGCCGAGGGGATGCTCCGGCGGAGCCGGAGCGCGGCTCCTCGCCCCAGCACGCCCAGAACCCCGGCCCGGGCTCACCCGGTGACAGCGGCCCCGGCGCCGCGCGCCAAGGTGCCGTCGGCAGCGGCCCCGCGGCCGCCCCGGCCAAGGGCAAGAGCAAGGGCAAGACCGCGTCCGGAGCCGCGACGCCCCCCGGCCCCGGCTCCCGAATAGCCCTGCGCAACTGGCGCATCTCCACCCGTCTGGTCTCGCTGCTCGCGCTCCCCGTGATCACCGCGACCTCGCTCGGCGCACTCCGCATCAACTCGTCCCTGGACGAGATCGAGCAGCTCGACAACATGAAGCTGCTCACCGAGATGACCAAGCAGGCCACGGAGCTGGCCGCCGCGCTCCAGGAGGAGCGCGACAAGTCGGCGGGTCCCCTCGCGCACGGCGCGAGCGCCTCGGACTACACGGTCAAGGGCGCGCGGGACAAGACCGACCGCGTCTACCGGAACTTCCTGCAGGGCACCCAGGACCTCAACGACACCGACGGCGAGAAGGGCCTTCTCGGCGTCCGGCACAGCGCGGTCCAGATCACCCAGCAGCTGCAGGGCATCAACGACGTCCGCAAGAAGGCCTTCCAGGACGAGAAGTCCACCTCGCAGACCGTCGAGGCCTACAGCCAGCTCGTCGAGCAGCTCCTGAAGCTGTCGCAGGACATGGCGCAGGCGACGAGCAACCCGGACATGATCCAGCGGACCCGTTCGCTGGCCGCCTTCTCCTCCGCCAAGGAGTACGCGTCCGTCCAGCGCGCGATCATCGCCGCGGCCCTGCCCGCCAACGACAGCGACTACGGCAAGATCTCCGAGACCGACCGCACCTTCGGCCTCAGCGCCAACGAGAAGGAGCGCTCGGAGCTCCAGACCTTCAGCAAGATCTACGCGGGCAACGCCGGTGAGCTGACCAAGCCCATCGACGGCGGCAACCCCGCGGTCAAGGCCGCCAACGAGTACGCCAAGCGCGTCCTCGAGCAGGAGGGCGGCATCAAGCTCCAGGACAAGCGGTCCTACAAGGACTGGGTCGACAACGACACGACCAAGATCGACGCGATGGCGAAGATCGAGCTGACGCTCCTCGGCGAGATGGAGCAGAAGGCTCGCGAGCTGCGCAACGAGTCGGAGCAGTCGGCCATCCTCAACGGTGCGCTGATCCTCCTCGTGCTCGGCGTCTCGCTCGTCGGCGCGTTCGTCGTGGCCCGGTCCATGATCCGTTCGCTGCGCCGCCTCCAGGACACCGCGACCAAGGTCGCCCAGGACCGCCTGCCCGAGCTGGTCAAGCAGCTCTCGGAGTCGGACCCGCAGGACGTGGACACGTCGGTGGAGTCCGTGGGTGTGCACTCGCGCGACGAGATCGGCCAGGTGGCCGCGGCCTTCGACGACGTGCACCGCGAGGCCGTCCGCCTCGCCGCCGAGCAGGCCCTTCTGCGGGGCAACGTCAACGCGATGTTCACCAACCTCTCGCGCCGTTCGCAGGGCCTCATCCAGCGCCAGCTCTCGCTCATCTCCGAGCTGGAGTCGCGCGAGGCCGACCCGGACCAGCTGTCCTCGCTCTTCAAGCTCGACCACCTCGCCACGCGCATGCGCCGTAACGGTGAGAACCTCCTCGTCCTCGCCGGTGAAGAGCCCGGCCGACGGTGGACCCGGCCCGTCCCGCTCGTCGACGTGCTGCGTGCCGCCGCGTCCGAGGTGGAGCAGTACGAGCGCATCGAACTCTCCTCGGTCCCCGCGACCGAGGTCGCCGGACGCGTCGTCAACGACCTCGTGCACCTCCTCGCCGAGCTGCTCGAGAACGCGACGTCGTTCTCCTCGCCGCAGACCAAGGTCAAGGTGACCGGTCACGCGCTGCCCGACGGGCGCGTCCTCATCGAGATCCACGACACCGGCATCGGCCTCTCCCCCGAGGACCTCGCGGCGATCAACGAGCGGCTCGCGTCGCCGCCCACCGTGGACGTCTCGGTCTCGCGCCGCATGGGTCTGTTCGTGGTCGGCCGTCTGTCGCAGCGCCACGGCATCCGCATCCAGCTCCGCCCGTCCGACTCCGGTGGTACGACCGCGCTGGTCATGCTTCCCGTCGACGTCGCCCAGGGCAAGAAGATGCCGGGCAAGCCCGGCGCGACCGGCGGTCCCGCCGCGGCTCAGGCCGCCGCGGGTGCCGCTGCCGCGCGACGCGGTGTCGGCCCCGGTGGCAACGGTGGCCCCGGCCAGGGCGGTGGCCCCGGTCGCGGCGGTCCCGCGCTCGGCGGCGGTCCCGGTGGACCCG
Source organism: Streptomyces venezuelae (assembly GCF_008642355.1). Classification (NCBI taxonomy): domain Bacteria; kingdom Bacillati; phylum Actinomycetota; class Actinomycetes; order Kitasatosporales; family Streptomycetaceae; genus Streptomyces; species Streptomyces venezuelae. The sequence continues at coordinate 5,914,417 of NZ_CP029193.1, read as the reverse complement.
GTGGTGGCCAGGGTGGTCCCGGGCTGCTCGGTGCCGGTGCGCCGCGCCAGCAGGTCGCGGGCACGGGTCCGCGCGCCGCGCTGCCCTCGCGTGACACCGGACAGCAGCGTCCGCCGGGCGGTCCGCAGGCCGGCGGCCCCCAGAGCGGTCAGCCGATGGTGCCGCAGGGCAACCAGCCGGTACGCGGACAGGGCAACAACCAGCCGCAGGGCGGTCAGCCCGGTCAGTCCGGTCAGCCCCAAGCCGGCCGTGGCGACAACGCGCCGCAGCCTCCGGTGCCCCAGCAGCGTACGAACGCCATGGACGCGCCGTCGGACGCCGGTGAGCAGCGTCGCAGGCCCCAGCTGCCGCCCCGCGGGGGGCCGCGCGCCGAGCTGCCCGGGGGCAACCCGCAGCCGCGTGTGCCCAGCTGGAGCGACGAGAACGCGCAGCCGCAGGTGTCGCGCGAGCCCTTCGACACCCCCCGGGGTCACGAGGAGCACGAGGCCGGCGGCCAGTTCCCGCAGCCCACGGCCGCCGCGGACGACCGGCAGGGCCCCGGCTCCACCGCGGAGTTCGCCCGCCCGGACTTCGACGGTCCGCCGCCCGGCACCAGCGCGCCGCAGGACGCGGGCTCGACCGGCCAGTTCGTCCGCTCGGACGTCTTCGGCGGCACGGGCGTGCCCCGGCGCGGCCAGCAGCCCGGCCGTCCGGCCGCGCCGCAGCACCAGAATCAGCAGCAACAGCAGAACCAGCAGCAGGACCAGGGCAACAACTTCGCGCCGCAGCAGGGCGGTCGGGAGAACCCCGACTACACCGTGCCGCGTCCGCCGGCCCCCCGCCGCGGCCAGGGCGACCCCAACCAGGGCCTCCCGCAGCAGCAGGGCCAGGGCCAGGGCGTGGGCCAGGCGCCGCAGCAGGACCGGCTGAACCAGCAGCAGGACCCGCTGACCCAGCACGAGGACCCGCTGAACCCGCAGCAGCCCCTGCCGCCGGGTGGCCCGGACGACGGACGTACGCCGCTGTTCGACACGCTGGAGACCAACTGGTTCCAGCAGCAGCAGAACCAGCGGCAGAACCCGCAGAGCCAGCACGCGGCGCAGCAGCCCGCGCAGCAGGACCAGCAGGAGCACCGGAACGAGCACCGGAACCGGCAGCCCGCGCGACAGGATCAGCAGCACGGCGGCACGGCCGCCGACGCCGGTCCGCGCCAGGCTCCCGAGTCCGCGCGCCACCAGGCCCCCGAGATGCCGCAGCGTCCGCTGCCCTCGCGCCCCCAGCGCCAGGACCCGGCCGCCGCGCCCGCGAACCCGGGCGGCGCCAACGGCACCAACGGCGCGGGCATGCCCGGCGGCTGGCGCTCCTCCCCGAACGACGAGCTGGGCCGCCAGGCCGAGCGCGTCCGGCAGCCCTCCGCGGGCGGCGTCACCACATCCGGACTGCCGCGTCGCGTCCCGCGGGCCAACCTGGTCGCGGGCACGGCACAGCAGCAGCAGGACAGCACAGGTCCGCAGGTTTCGCGTGCACCGGAAGAAGTACGCGGCCGGCTGACGAATCTCCGTCGGGGCATCCAGCAGGGTCGCCAGGCCGGCACCGGCCAGACCGGTAGTTTCCCTCGCCCCACTCACCAGCAGGAGCGTTAGTTGAGTCCGATGAGCCAGGCGGCACAGAATCTGAACTGGTTGATCACCAACTTCGTGGACAACACCCCTGGGGTGTCCCACACGGTCGTGGTCTCCGCCGACGGCCTCCTTCTGGCCATGTCCGAAGGGTTCCCGCGCGACCGCGCCGACCAGCTCGCCGCGGTCGCCTCGGGGCTGACCTCGCTGACGGCGGGCGCCTCCCGGATCTTCGAGGGCGGCACCGTCACGCAGACGGTGGTGGAGATGGAGCGGGGGTTCCTCTTCATCATGTCCGTCTCGGACGGCTCGTCCCTGGCCGTGCTCGCGCACCCCGAGTGCGACATCGGCCTCGTCGGGTACGAGATGGCCCTGCTCGTCGACCGCGCGGGTGCCGTCCTCACCCCGGACCTCCGCGCCGAGCTGCAGGGCAGCCTGCTCCACTAGCCCGGAGCACGCTCCGAAGCCCCACCCTTCGGCCGCCCCACCGACCGAACGTACTGACCAACCGTCCGGCCGCCACACTGCCCCCACCGGCTCTGTCAGACGGCACACGCAGATGACCTGCTGTCCCGCCCGGAGGATCCATGACCCCGCCCACCGCCTCTCACAACCCGTACGGCGATGCCTCGTACGGAATGGAGGGCGACCAGCCGCTGGTGCGTCCTTACGCGATGACCGGCGGCCGGACCCGGCCCCGCTACCAGCTCGCGATCGAGGCGCTGGTGAGCACCACGGCCGACCCGGCCCAGCTGATGGGGCTGCTCCCCGAGCACCAGCGGATCTGCCACCTGTGCCGTGAGGTCAAGTCGGTGGCCGAGGTCTCGGCCCTGCTCGCGATGCCGCTCGGCGTGGCCCGGATCCTCGTGGCGGACCTGGCCGAGGCCGGGCTCGTCGCCATCCACCAGCCCGGCGGCGACGAGAACGCCGGTGGCCAGCCTGACGTGACACTGCTCGAAAGGGTGCTCAGTGGACTTCGCAAGCTCTAGCGGTTCGGGCACGGACGCTGCCCGTTCCACCACCTCCGCGAAGATCGTGGTGGCGGGCGGCTTCGGCGTGGGCAAGACCACGTTCGTCGGGGCGGTGTCCGAGATCAACCCGCTGCGCACCGAGGCCGTCATGACGTCCGCGTCCGCGGGCATCGACGACCTGACCCACACCGGCGACAAGACCACCACCACGGTGGCCATGGACTTCGGCCGCATCACCCTGGACCAGGACCTGATCCTGTACCTCTTCGGTACACCCGGCCAGGACCGCTTCTGGTTCATGTGGGACGACCTCGTCCGTGGCGCGATCGGCGCGGTCGTCCTCGTCGACACCCGCCGCCTCGCCGACTGCTTCCCCGCCGTCGACTACTTCGAGAACTCCGGCCTCCCCTTCGTCATCGCCCTCAACGGCTTCGACGGCCACCAGCCCTACACCCCCGACGAAGTACGCGAAGCACTCCAGATCGGACCCGGTACGCCGATCATCACGACCGACGCACGACACCGTGCGGACGCAAAGAGTGGCTTGATCACGCTGGTCGAGCACGCACTTATGGCACGTCTCAAGTAGGCAGGTCCATACGGTAGTTGCCGTAGTCGACTTGGAGGGATCTGTGTCCTTTGACACGGCCGGTCCCGGTGTTCATAACGTTTCGACAGAGAATTGCCCGGTGACAGACACGCGTCGCGTTCACCTGGTGTCGCTGTGCTCACAAGAGCCCCGCCTTTTGGCGGGGCTCGCTCTTTATGACCGTTTTATCTGAGGCTTACACCACTCGGAGGTCACGCATCTCACTGTTTGGAAGAGCAGCCCCTGACGTGCTGGAATGCGCTGAACTGCCCAGTAGCACGGGCCTTGGAGACGACAGCGGCACGACGTGAGTGCCGCCGCCGAGAGGTTGTTGGTCGAGTGAGGCGAAGCAAGCCGAGCCCCGCGGCATCCCCCACCGGGGACACGCGGGGCAACTTCACCCCGCCGCCGCGCACAGCGGCGTCCCCCGTTGACGTGAGCGCGGCCTCCGGCAACGAGTCCCCGGCTCCCTCCGGCGGACGGATGTCGCCCCGCAACTGGCGCGTGCCGACCAGACTGAACGCGATCCTGCTCATACCCGTGCTCGTCGGTCTCGTCATGGGCGGCTTCCAGGTGAAGGGCTCCATCGACACCTGGAGCGAGGCCCAGGACGCCGAGAGCACCGCCCGCCTGGTGCGGGCGTCGCTGAACTACGGAAACCGCCTGATCGAGGAGCGCGACCTCACCGCCGCTCCCCTGCTGCGCGGCAAGCGGAACGACCCGGTCGTCGTCAAGGCCCGCAAGGCCACCGACCGGGCCGCCGCCGAGTTCAAGTCCGCGGCGGAGAGCATGCCGGACAAGGAAGGCCTCAACCGTCGTCTCGACGCCTTCCGCAAGGTCGAGCCGAAGCTCGCCCCGCTGCGCCAGGCCGCGTACACCACCAAGCTTCCGGGTGTGAAGACCGAAGAGGGCTACGTCGCCATCCAGCACCCGCTGATGGAGTTCGCCAACGAGCTCGGTCTGGGCACCGGCAACATCACCAGCTACGGCCGCACCGTCTACGCGATCTCGCTCTCCAAGGCAGCGCTCTCCCTGCAGCGGTCCATCGGCACACACCTCCTGGTCGAGCCGGGCCCCGGCACCGGTTCGTTCACGCTCCAGCGCACCTCGTTCTCCTCGTACGCCTACCTGGAGCGCATCGCCATCGAGGAGTACACCGGCGGCGGCACCCCCGAGGACGTCCGCAAGCTGGAGGAGGCGAAGAAGGAGCTGGCGGCCGCCGCCGAGAAGCAGGGCGGCCCGGCCCTCACGCAGGACAAGATGGTCGCGGCCATCGCCACCATGCCGAGCACCCAGCCGAGCGCGCGCGTCGAGCTGGCCGGCAAGGGCATCACGCCCAAGGCCTGGTGGGCCACCACCACCGCCAAGTTCGACGCCTACCGCACCATCGAGTCGGACCTCGCCGACAAGGCCGTGGACGAGGCGTCCGACATCGCCGCCACCGCCCAGCGCAACGCGTACATCACCGGTGCCATCGTGGTGCTCGCGCTGCTCGCCGCCTTCATCCTCGCCGGGATGATGGCGCGCCAGATGTCCAAGTCGATGCGCCGGCTGCGCACCGCCGCCTTCGGCATCGCCGAGCAGCGCCTGCCGATGCTGGTCGACCAGCTGTCGCGCACCGACCCGGGCCGCGTCGACACCCGCGTGCAGCCCATCCCGATCAACTCCACGGACGAGATCGGCGAGGTCGCCCGCGCCTTCGACCAGGTGCACCGCGAGGCCGTGCGGCTCGCCGCCGAGCAGGCGCTGCTCCGCGGCAACATCAACGCGATCTTCACCAACCTGTCGCGCCGCAACCAGTCGCTGATCGAGGGCCAGCTGACCCTCATCACCGACCTGGAGAACAACGAGGCCGACCCGGACCAGCTGGAGAACCTCTTCCGCCTGGACCACCTGGCGACCCGCATGCGCCGCAACGGCGAGAACCTCCTCGTCCTCTCCGGCGAGGAGCCGGGCCGCCGCTGGGACCAGCCGGTCCCGCTGGTCGACGTGTTGCGCGCCGCCTCCTCCGAGGTGGAGCAGTACGAGCGCATCGAGCTGGAGGGCGTGCCGGAGGCCGAGATCCACGGCCTCGCCGTGACCGACCTCGTGCACCTGCTCGCCGAGCTCCTGGAGAACGCGACGACGTTCTCCTCGCCGCAGACCAAGGTGCGGGTCACCGCGACCCGGCTGCCCGACGGCCGCGTCATGGTCGAGATCCACGACAAGGGCATCGGCCTCACCGCCGAGGACTTCGCGGACATCAACCACAAGCTGGCCAACCCGCCGACCGTGGACGCGGCGATCTCGCAGCGCATGGGCCTGTTCGTGGTCGGCCGGCTCTCCGACCGGCACGGCATCCGCGTGCAGCTGCGCCCCTCGGGCGAGCAGGCGGGCACCACGTCGCTGGTCATGCTGCCGGACGCGATCACGCACGGTGGCGGTGGCGAGCACGCCTCGCAGGACCCCGAGTTCACGGTCTCCTCGATCATCCCTGAGCAGCAGGCGCTGGCGCCCGAGCCGATGCGCACCGCCGCCGAGCTGGGCTTCGACGACAGCCGCTACCACGGTGACGGCTCCGAGCCGCAGCACGAACTCGACCCGGTCGGCCGCTCCCTGATGCGCGAGGAGCGCCGCGCGGCGCTGGAGGCGCAGGCCCAGCAGCCCGGCGCCCACCGTCCGCTCTTCCGCGACGAGGTCGAACCGCAGCAGCCCCAGCAGAGCGGTTACGAGCAGCAGGCCCCGGCCTACGACGAGCAGCAGCAGGTCGCATACGACCAGGGCGTGCAGTACGACAACGAGCAGTACGCCACCGGGCAGTACCCGACCGCGCAGTACGCCGAGGACGGTTACCGCGAGGAGCAGTACCAGGCCGAGCAGTATCCGGCGGAGCAGCAGTACTACCAGGACCAGCAGATCGCCTATCCGGAGCGCTCCGGTCAGGATGACTGGCCCTCCGCCGACGGCTACCAGCCGGAGTACGGCCAGGAAACGGAATCTGCGCAGGCGGGCCACACGGCCGACGCCGAGCGCGTAGGCTTCGAGCGGCCGGGTCCGGCGCCGTCCGTCGTCCACGACATGACCGACGCGGGCCTCCCCCGCAGGGGTTCCTCCGGCGCGAACGGCAACGGAAACGGCAACGGCGGTTCTCCCGCCGCGAGCGAGGGCCGGGACGACTGGCGTTCGTCCAACGACGAGCGCTGGCAGCGAGCCGAGCGCCTCAAGGAGCCGAAGGCGGGCGGGGTCACCGCGTCCGGGCTCCCGCGGCGAGTGCCCAAGGCCAATCTGGTCGAGGGCACCGCGGAACAGACCCCACAGGGCGGCCCCCAGGTCTCCCGCGACCCCGAGGACGTACGGGGCAGGCTGAGCAACCTGCGCCGCGGCGTCCAGCGGGGCCGCACCGCAGGAAGTGACACGAATGGCCAGGGCTTCAGCCCTGATAGCACCTACAACCAGGAGCGTTAGTGTGAGCCCGATGAGCCAGGCGGCGCAGAACCTGAACTGGTTGATCACCAACTTCGTGGACAACACCCCCGGGGTGTCCCACACGGTGGTGGTCTCCGCCGACGGACTCCTCCTCGCGATGTCCGAAGGCTTCCCCCGCGACCGTGCGGACCAGCTCGCGGCCGTCGCCTCGGGCCTGACCTCGCTGACCGCCGGGGCGTCCCGGATCTTCGAGGGCGGCTCCGTGACCCAGACCGTTGTGGAGATGGAGCGAGGATTTCTCTTCATCATGTCCATCTCCGACGGCTCCTCACTCGCCGTTCTCGCCCACCCGGATGCGGACATCGGTCTCGTTGGGTACGAAATGGCACTTCTTGTCGATCGCGCGGGCACGGTTCTCACTCCGGACCTCCGCGCGGAGCTCCAGGGGAGCCTGCTCAACTAACAGACAGACGGTGCGTTTTCGCGCCTCGTGGCCGTAAGGTTCGGGACGCGGCTCCACAGTGATGGTGCCCGGCACAGTTGGAGGAGGAAGCAACGTGGCAACACCCCCAGACGGTTCGTCATCGGCGAACTGGTCCCCTGGTCACGGCCAGGGCGGCCAGCACGACGGCGGTCCGAACAGGTACAACTTCCCCTCCGCTCCGAGCCACCGCCGCCCGCCGTACGCGCAGCCCCAGCAGCCGGGGCCGCGCCCGTACGACCAGGGCAACCCGGCGCACGCGCCCCGCATCCAGCCCGTGCAACCCCAGCGGCGCGCCCCCGAACCGGCGCCCGCGGGGTCGGCGAACAACCCCCTGGTGCGCCCGTACGCCATGACGGGCGGCCGCACCAGGCCCCGTTACCAGCTCGCCATCGAGGCGCTGGTGCACACCACGGCACAACCGCATCAGCTGCAGGGCCAGTTGCCCGAGCATCAGCGGATCTGCAATCTGTGCCGGGAGATCAAGTCGGTCGCCGAGATCTCGGCGCTCCTCTCCATCCCCCTCGGCGTCGCCCGGATCCTCGTAGCCGACCTGGCGGAGGCCGGACTTGTCGCCATCCATCAGCCCGGCGGCGACGAGACCGCCGGCGGCCAGCCAGACGTGACACTGCTCGAAAGGGTGCTCAGTGGACTTCGCAAGCTCTAGCGGAGGAGCAACAGCCCGCTCCACCACCAGCGCGAAAATCGTGGTGGCGGGCGGCTTCGGCGTGGGCAAGACCACGTTCGTCGGGGCGGTCTCTGAGATCAACCCGCTGCGCACCGAGGCCGTCATGACGTCCGCGTCCGCGGGCATCGACGACCTGACCCACACCGGCGACAAGACCACCACCACGGTGGCCATGGACTTCGGCCGCATCACCCTGGACCAGGACCTGATCCTGTACCTCTTCGGTACACCCGGCCAGGACCGCTTCTGGTTCATGTGGGACGACCTCGTCCGTGGCGCGATCGGCGCGGTCGTCCTCGTCGACACCCGCCGCCTCGCCGACTGCTTCCCCGCCGTCGACTACTTCGAGAACTCCGGCCTCCCCTTCGTCATCGCCCTCAACGGCTTCGACGGCCACCAGCCCTACACCCCCGACGAAGTACGCGAAGCACTCCAGATCGGACCGGACACCCCGATCATCACGACCGACGCACGACACCGCGCGGACGCGAAGAGCGCGCTGATCACCCTGGTCGAGCACGCGCTGATGGCGCGGCTTCGGTAGCGGTCGTCCCACCCTTTTTTCGTACGCGGACGACGGCCCGCACGCTTCGGCGTGCGGGCCCCTGTCAGTTTCCGCGGTAGTACGCGAGCTGGGTGACCCCTTGGTAGCCGTAGCTCTCGGGGTGCAGTTCGTGGAGGGCGACGCCGCCGCGGGCGAGCGGGCCGAGGAGTTCCGTCAGGAACACGGCGGCTCCGGAGACGAAGGCGGCCTTCTCCGCCGCGCTGTTGGTGCCCGCGGTGATACTGACCTCCAGGTGCACGTCGCGGGCGCCGTCGGCCAGGGGTTTTCCGGCCACGTAGTAGCGGTCGGCGGGGACGGGGTCCAGGTGGACGATGGTGCGCTCGGCGGACTTGCCGAGCGCGGTGACGGCAAGCCCGGTCAGACCTTCGGCGAGGCCGCGGGCGATGTCGGCGGGCAGGTCGGGGCCGGTGACGGTGGCTCGGATGTGGGGCATGGCTCTCCTCGGGTTCGCTCCTCGTCCCGCCTGGTGGGGCGGCACGGGAGCCACCCTCGCCCCGTCCGGCACGATGGAGCCAACGCAGCACCCTCACCGCCCTATGAGGCCGCCTCATGACCGTGAACTTTCCGCAGCTCAGAGCCTTCGTCGCCGTCGTCGACGCGGGCGGCTTCGGCGCGGCCGCCGACGAGCTGGGCGTCAGCCAGTCCGCGGTCTCGCACGCGGTGGCGTCCCTGGAGCGGGAGGTGGCCGGGCCGCTGCTCGTCCGCTCCGGCCGGGTCCGCCCGACGGTGCTCGGGGAGCGCGTCCTGCCGTACGCCCGGGGCGCGCTGTCGGCGGTGCGGGGCGTCGAGGAGGCGGCGGCGGACGCGGCGGGCACCCTGACCGGTACGGTGCGGCTCGCGGCGACGCCCACGGTCTCCCAGGGCCTGCTGCCGACCCTGACGGCGCACTGGCGGGAGAGCTGCCCGCACGTCACGGTACGGGTCTTCGAGGGCGACAGCGCGGAGATCACGGGCTGGCTGGAGAACGGCACGGCGGACGCCGCCGTCCTGGTCGACCCGCCGCCGGGCCCCGGCGTCCGGCTCGCCGTCGACGGCTATCGCGCCCTGCTCCCCCGCGACCACCCGCTGGCGGCCGAGCCGGTCGTCGACGTGCGCGACCTGGCGGACGACGACTTCCTGATCTCGCCGGGTGGCTGCGAGGACCGGGTGCGCGCGCTGCATGAGTCAGCGGGCCTGCGGTTCGCTCCGGCGCAGCGGGTCCGCGATCTGGCGACGCTGATCGGCATGGTGCAGGCGGGCATCGGGGTGACGGTCCTGTCGGAGGTGGCGCGGCCGTTGCTGCCGGCGGATCTGGTGCTGGTGCCGGTGTCGCCGCGGGCCGCGCGGCGGCTGGTTCTGAGCGGGCCACGGGGGCGGGCCCGGCATCCGGCCGTGCGTGCGTTGGCGGAGTCCGCCGTCGGGCTCCTGGCGGAGGGCGTTCTCGCCTCGGGGCGGTGATCCGTCCGCGGGCCGCAGGGGGCTGGCCGCGCAGTTCTCCGCGCCCCTGACGGGGCACGGCGAAGCCCCCGCCCTCCCGAAGGAAGACAGGGGCCTCGTCCGTGCTGTGTGCGTCAGCCCTGCCAGCTGTGCGGGGCGCGGAAGCCCGGGGTGCGCTCCAGGCGGCGCCAGCCGGCCTTGTCGCGGCCGCGGCGGGCGGGAGCGGCGGCGGGCTGGGCCGCGGCGCGGGCCAGCAGGATCGCGGTGATGGCCGCGACCTCCTCGGGCTCGGCGTGGCCCTTCTCGACGCGGATGTCGGGGGGTGTCATCTGCAGCGTTCTCCTTGTGGGCTACTGCGGGGGGTTGCCGTGCTTGCGCGAGGGCAGGTCGGCGTGCTTGTTGCGGAGCATCGCGAGGGACTTGATGAGGACCTCGCGGGTCTCGGCCGGGTCGATGACGTCGTCGACCAGGCCACGCTCCGCGGCGTAGTAGGGGTGCATCAGCTCGGCCTTGTACTCCTTGACCATGCGCGCGCGCATCGCCTCGGGGTCCTCGGCGGCCGCGATCTGACGCCGGAAGATCACGTTCGCGGCACCCTCGGCGCCCATGACCGCGATCTCGTTGGTCGGCCACGCGTACGTGAGGTCCGCGCCGATCGACTGGCTGTCCATGACGATGTACGCGCCGCCGTACGCCTTGCGCAGGATCAGCGAGATCCGCGGGACGGTGGCGTTGCAGTACGCGTACAGGAGCTTGGCGCCGTGGCGGATGATGCCGCCGTGCTCCTGGTCGACGCCGGGCAGGAAGCCGGGCACGTCGAGCAGGGTGAGGATCGGGATGTTGAAGGCGTCGCACATCTGCACGAAGCGCGCGGCCTTCTCGGAGGCCTCGATGTCGAGGACACCGGCCAGTGCCTGCGGCTGGTTGGCGACGATGCCGACGACCTGGCCGTCGAGACGGGCCAGGGCGCAGATGATGTTGCGCGCCCAGCGCTCGTGGACCTCCAGGTAGTCGCCGTCGTCGACGAGCTCCTCGATGACCTTCGTCATGTCGTACGGCCGGTTGCCGTCCGCGGGGACCAGGTCGAGGAGGACGTCCGAGCGGCGCTCGACCGGGTCCTCCGACTCGTGGACCGGCGGGTTCTCCCGGTTGTTGGAGGGGAGCATCGAGATCAGGTAGCGGACCTCGGCCAGGCAGGTCTCTTCGTCGTCGTACGCGAAGTGGCAGACGCCGGAGGTCTCGGCGTGCACGTCGGCGCCGCCGAGGCCGTTCTGCGTGATCTCCTCGCCGGTCACCGCGCGGACGACGTCCGGGCCGGTGATGAACATCTGCGAGGTGTCGCGGACCATGAAGACGAAGTCGGTGAGGGCGGGCGAGTACGCCGCGCCACCCGCGCACGGGCCGAGCATCACGCTGATCTGCGGGATGACACCGGAGGCCTTGGTGTTGCGCTGGAAGATGCCGCCGTAGCCGGCCAGCGCCGAGACGCCCTCCTGGATACGGGCGCCCGCCCCGTCGTTGAGGGAGACCAGCGGGGCACCGGCCGCGATGGCCATGTCCATGATCTTGTGGATCTTCGTGGCGTGCGCCTCGCCGAGCGCGCCGCCGAAGATGCGGAAGTCGTGGGCGTAGACGAAGACCGTGCGGCCCTCCACCGTGCCCCAGCCGGTGATGACACCGTCCGTGTACGGCTTCTTGGCCTCCAGGCCGAAGCCCGTGGCCCGGTGCCGGCGCAGCTGCTCGACCTCGTTGAACGAGTCGGGGTCGAGGAGCAGCTCGATCCGCTCGCGGGCGGTCAGCTTGCCCTTGGCGTGCTGGGCCTCGGTCGCCTTCTCGCTCGGCCCGCGCAGTGCCTCCGCACGGATCTCGTGCAGCTCGGCCACGCGGCCGCGCGAGTCGGTGGGCTCGCCCCCGGAGGAAGCGGTCTCGTCCAAAACGGTCATGTAGCGACCTTACGGAGGGCGCCCCGGGAAACGGACCGTCGACTATGAACAGTCTCCGGGCCGTTTTCCTGGCACCCCCGGACAGAAGCGGGCCAGAGCCATGAAGAAGTGACGGCTCAGGCCGCCCGAAGTTATGGGGTTTCCACAAAACAGTATGCAGCGTCAGGGCCAACGGCGCCCTCGGTCGGCCGAGAGTCACGTCACAGCGGCGGCCCGCGCAGGCCTTTCCAGGTGCGCTCAAGGGATTCTCCGGTGCGCGGCGGCTCGCTCACATGCACCGTAGCGCCTCTGCGCCGCTGCCGTACGAGCACACTGGCGGGCGCGGTCCGTGCCTTCGCCGAGTTGGCGAGGACCGACAACCGGCGGAGATCGATGGACGCGGCGTACAGAAGCCGAGGGCCGCGCGACGCTGTCGTCGCGCGGCCCTCTCCGCGAGGCACCCCCGTGGCTCCGCGGGGTCCGAGGTCGTGCGGGTTCAGCGCGTGGCGCCGCGCTTGAACAGGGAGCGCGCCCAGAGGAAGCCGAGCAGGGCGATGGCGACGCCCCAGCCCACCGCGAGCGGACCGAACCTGCCGATCTCGGTGCCGGTCAGCAGCCCGCGGAGGGTCTCGGTGAAGGCGGTGTACGGCTGCCATTCGGCGAAGTGGCGCAGCCAGCCCGGCATCGAGTCGAGCGGCACGAAGACGCTGCTGAGGAAGGGCAGCAGGAAGGAGAAGGGCAGGGCGACGCTGCTCGCCGCCTCCGGTGCCTTGACGAGCTGGCCGAGCGCGACGGCGAGCCAGGTGAGGGCGGTGCTCATGAGCATCAGCAGACCGGCCGACGCGGCCCACTCGATCGGCTCGGCACCGGACCGGAAACCGATCAGAAAGGCGACGCCGATGACGAAGACGATGGTGAGCATCGTCTGGATGACGGCGCCGACGGCCCGGCCGGTGAGGATCGAGGAGCCGTTGATCGGCATGGTGCGGAACCGGGCCACGATGCCCTCGGTCATGTCCGTGCAGACGCCGACCGTGGTGGGCAGGACGCCGGAGCCGACGGCCATGAGCAGGATGCCGGGGACGAGGTAGTCGATGTAGTCGCCGGAGCCCTGGCCTCCCGTGCCGTCCATCCCGGCGGACATCGTGCCGCCGAAGACGTAGTTGAACAGCAGCAGCATGGCGATGGGCATGCTGACCAGGCTGATCGTCATGGCCGGGTAGCGGCGGGCGTGTCTGAGGTTGCGGCGCAGCATGGTGAGGGAGTTCTGCAGCGCGGAGGTGGGGGCGGGGACGTGGGTCCGGGTGACCGCCGAGGTGGTCGTGGTGGCGGGGGTGGTGACGGTGCTCATCGGGTCGTCGCTTTCTCCTGGTCGGGGTGGCCGGTCACGGCGAAGAAGACGTCGTCCAGGTCGGGGGTGTCGATCGTGAGCCCCTCGACCTCGATGCCGGTGGCCTCGACGCGGTCGAGCACCGCCTTGACGGACTTCAGGCTGCCGTCGCTGGGGACGTGCAGGGTCAGGTCGTCCTCGCCCCTGCTGCCGAGGCCGAGCAGCCGCGCGGCCTCGTCCAGACCGGCGGGGTCGGCGAAACGGAGCTGGACGTGGCCGCCGGGGACGAGACGCTTCAGCTCGTCGGGGGTGCCCTCGGCGACGAGCTTGCCGCCGCTCAACACGGCGATGCGGTCGGCGAGTTGGTCGGCCTCTTCCAGGTACTGCGTGGTCAGGAAGATGGTCACACCGTCGGCGACGAGCTGCCGGACGATCTCCCACATGCCGTGCCGGCTGCGCGGGTCGAGACCGGTGGTCGGCTCGTCCAGGAAGATCACGCGCGGGTTGCCGACGAGGGTCATCGCGATGTCGAGCCGGCGCCGCATGCCGCCGGAGTACGTCGCGGCGGGCTTCCGCGCGGCCTCGACCAGGTCGAACCGCTCGACGAGTTCGGCGGCGAGGTGCCGGCCCTGCCGTCGTCCGAAGCCGTACAGGTCCGCCATGAGCGTCAGGTTCTCCTCGCCGGTGAGGAGGTTGTCGACGGCGGAGAACTGCCCGGTGACGCCGATCGCGGCACGCACGGCGTCGGGTTCGCGCACCAGGTCGTGCCCCGCGACACGGGCTTCTCCGGCGTCGGCGGGGATGAGCGTGGAGAGGATCTGCACGGCGGTCGTCTTGCCCGCGCCGTTGGGGCCGAGGAGGGAGAAGATCGTGCCTTGCGGGATGTCGAGGTCGATCCCGTCCAGCACGGTTTTCCGGCCGTAGGCCTTGCGCAGGTCGGTGGCTGTGATGGCTGAGGGGCGTGGGGCGTGGCGGGGGTCGGGGTGCGTGGGCATGTCCGGTCCTTCTCGGGTCGGGGAATGCGTTGGGCGGGGATGCGGGGCGGGCCTCAGGGACCTCGCCGGGGATGCACGGCTTGTGGGTACGACTGGGAGCGGCGCGGCGGGGCGCCGGGATTCCGGGTGTGGGAGGGCGGCTCCCTGGCGGGGGCTTCCGGGCGGAGCGTCTCCGGGCGGAGGGTTTCCGGGCGGAGGTTGCGGTGAGGTTCGACCGGGGCGCGGCGCGGCCCCGGGACGGCTCAAGGGGCCGGGGAGGTCGCGAAGGGAGGCCGTCGCGGGTGGACGTTCGACTCCCGGGAGGGGCGGCGCCGGCAGGCGGGGTTCGGGCCGGGGCCGGGGCCGGGGCGGGCCGGGTGGCCCGGGTCCGACCTGCTGGACGGAGGCCGCCCTGGCGGGGGGGGCAGCACCGGCTGGTGGCGAGTACCGGCTGGAGGCGTGTATCAGCTGGCCGTGATCAGCCTCCAACGAGTGGGGCCGGGTCGGGGCAGCCCGGGGGAACATTCGGGGGGCGCCGGGCCGGAACCGTATACCCGTAGGGCACATCAGATCCCTGGCCCCGCCGCGCGCATCACGCGCGGTGGATCCTGATGTCGCCGATTCCCGTGCGGGCGTGGACCTTCAGCGTGTCGGCCGGCTCGTCCGGCGCCGAGGGGCCCGACTCCTCCAGCGCCTGGCTGACCGTTCCCGCCTTCGTGCGTACGTCGAGCCACGCCGCCGTACCCTCGCGGATACCGATCTCGATCTTGCCCGCCGCCGAATCGACGACGGTCTCGCCGCGGGCCACCTCCCCGAGGCGTACCGCCCCGTTGGCCGTCTTCACACTGACGGCGGCGGCCGCGCGGTCGACGGTGACGGAGCCGTTGGACGCCTTCACCTTGATGTCGCCCTCGATGTCGCCCAACACGATGACGCCGTTGGAGTTCTTGATGTCGGCCGTCCCCTTGACCTCGCCGACACGGACCTCGCCGGAGGACGTGGAGACGTCGACCTGCCCGTCCGCGCGGCCGAGGGAGATGTCGCCGTACCCCGTGGTCAGCTTCGCGGCAGCGGTCCGTTCGAGCTGGATGTCACCCGCCGACGTCTTGATCTCGCAGTCGCCGAGGCGGCCCTCGGCGGAGACGTGCGCCATGACGGTCGTGGCGTGCACCCCGGATCCCGTCGGCACCACGATGTCCACGTCGACGGACGGCCCCTTGCCGAACATGGGGCGGTCCTTGGGCCCCTTGACCAGGAGCTTGCCGTTGGCGAACTCGACGCGGGTGCGCTCGGCCGCCTTGACGTCCGCGTCCTGCGTCGCGCTGCTCGGCCGTACGTCGACGACCGTGTTCGTACGGTCCCCGGCGGTGATCCGGAGCGTCCCGACCCTGAGGGTGACGGTGGCGCTGATGGGCTTCGGGCTGTCGAAAGAAGGCATGGCTGTCCCGTCCTGAGGGCTCGCCGAGTCCTCAAGGGCTCGGCAAGCGGAGGCTGTTGGGAAGTATCGGTGGGAGTACCGGCGTGGCAGCGCCGGTACGGGTGGGCAGTAGGCGGAGGAGCAGGGCGAGTGCGGACACTCACGGAAGGCGCGTCCGCGCTACCGCACCCAGCCCGTGAACCCCGTCCCGGAGTTCCAGGTCTCGCGGCGACCGCCCCCCGAACCCGCCCGGCCGCCCCGCCCGTCGGGCTGGTCCAGCGCGCCGGACACCGCGCGGACGAGCCACGCGTTGACGGAGAGGCCGTCCCGGTTCGCCGCCTCCTCCACACGCGACTTGATGTGCGCGGGCAGACGGAGGTTGACGCGGGCGGTGCCGCCGTCGTCCACCGCATCGGGCGTGCCCGGCGGCGGAGGGGGCGGCGGCGTCGGCCGGGCCGCCATGAGCGCCGCGTACTCGGCCTGGGCGTCGAACGGCTCGCCGGCGGGCGGCGGCGTCACCACGAACTCCGGGTCGAGGCCACGCAGTCGTACGTCCACCGAGCCGGGCGCCAGGTCGACGGTGATCTCGTCCGCGGCGGCGGAGAGCGCGTTCAGCAGGGTGAGCCGGGCGGCCGACTCCAGCGGGGCGGTGAGTCGCTCGGCCAGGGCTCGCGCCTCGTCCCCGCCCGCTTCGGCGGCCACGGCGAGTTCCTGCCGGAGCTGATCGACGTACTGCGTGAGGTTCATGACGCCATCATGGCACCATCATGGCGCCATCGCAACCGCCAATGGCGCTACACGCGCCGCCAACCGGACCCCGTCACCCTCTTTCCACAGGTCAGGCCACCCTTCGCGCTCCATGACGCCATCGCGGCGCCACCCTGATGCCGCATGGCGCCCGAACGGCACCGCCCATCCCGCCCCCGGCCGCCACAAAGACACCTCGCCCCAGAGGTTGAATGTTGAACAGAATCGCGCTACCTTCGATCTCGTTGAACATTCAACAGCAGCTCCCCACCGGAGCTCGTCCCCCCAAGGAGCACGCCATGGGAATCTTCGGCCGCAAGAACGACACCGTCACCGCCCCCGCTGCCACCACCCCCGTCGCGGTCAGCCCCGACCTCGCCGCACTGACGGGCGAGTACACGATCGACCCGACCCACACGACGATCGGTTTCGTCGCCCGCCACGCCATGGTCACCAACGTCAAGGGCTCCTTCCTCGACTTCACGGGCACCCTGCACCTGGACGGCACGGACCCGTCCCGTTCGACGGCCTCCCTCGACATCACGATGGAGAGCATCGACACCGGCAACGCCGACCGCGACGGCCACCTGAAGAGCGCGGACTTCTTCAAGACCGACGAGTTCCCCGAGATGACCTTCCGTTCCACGAAGACGGAGGCACTGGGCGGCGACGACTACCGCGTCACCGGCGACCTGACGATCCTGGGCACCACGAAGCCCGTCACGATCGACCTGGAGTTCAACGGCTCGGCCAAGGACCCGTTCGGCAACGAGCGCGTCGGCTTCGAGGGCAAGGCGGAGATCCTGCGCTCGGACTGGGGCCTCACCTGGAACGCCGCACTGGAGACCGGCGGCATGCTCGTCTCCGACAAGATCAAGCTGAACTTCGACATCTCGGCGATCAAGGCCGGTTCCTGAACCGCCCCGCGACCGTCGTGAGTCAGCGACCGGCCGGCACGCTCTCGACCGCACCTCCCGCCGCGTGCTCCAGGATCGCCTTCCCGAGCGGTCGGAGCACCGCCGGCGGCAGGGCGTGCCCCATGCCCGGGATCTCCACCAGTCGCGCACCCGCGACCACCTGAGCGATGTGCTGCGGGTGCGGGACCGGGAAGACGGGTTCCGCCGTGGCGGAGACGACGAGCACCGGCACCCGGTTCGCGGCGAGTTCGGCCGTGCGGACCATGCCGGAGCTGTCGGCGAGAGCGTGGGCCGATGACTCCAGGTGGCGGCCCGCGTGGTGGATGATGCCCCGCTCCAGTTCCCTGAAGTACGGTGCGTCGAACGGCAGCTGGTCGCCGCTCAGCAGGCGCCAGTGCTCCACGCGCCGGTCCAGCTCGGCCTCCGGACCATGGTCCTCCACGGGACGCGACCACATCTCCAGGATCTCGGGCGCGATGCCGGGCAGCTCCGCGACGGGAACACGCACGCCGTCCGGCCGCACGTACGGCGTCTCGCTCAGCGCACACGTCCCCATCAGGGTCGCGCTCAGCACCCGCTCGGGATGATCGGCGAGCACCAGCTGACAGAGCATGCCACCCAGGGACATCCCTACGAGGTGGGCCCGCTCGACACCGAGGCCGTCCAGGACCGCGATCGCGTCCCGGGCCAAGTCGGTGACGGCATAGGGGTTCTCGTCGAAGGGGCGGTCGGAGCGGCCCGTGTCGCGGTGGTCGTAGCGGATCACGTGGTGGCGCGCCGCGAGGGCCTCGACGAGCGGCTCGGGCCAGCCGAGCCCGGAGGCCTGGGCGCCCATGACGAGCAGCAGCGCGGGGGCGTCGGGCGCGCCGCGCCGCTCGGTCCACACGCGGACCCCCGGCGCGACCTCGACGTACTGCTCATGGACCTGGCTCATGGCGGCCTCCCGCATGCGAACGACGACGAACAACGCACTGACTCAACAAGACGGACCGTATCGTCTCGCTAGTGGGTCGTCAAGCGTCCGCCCCAGAGCCCCGCACCTCAGAACCCGCCCCCACCGCCGAAGTCCCCGCCACCGCCGAAGTCCCCTCCCCCGAAGTCGCTCCCGCCCCCGAAGTCCGACGGGTCGAAGTCCGCCCCCGAAAAGTCGCCGCCTTCGTGGCCGCCGCCGAAGTCCCCGTATCCGGAGCCGTGGTCCGCCGCGTACGCAGGGGTCGACATCAGGCCGCCGAGCATCGTGCCGACGAGGAGTCCCGGCAGGATGCCGCCGCCGAAGTAGCCGCCCGCCCACGGCCCGTACGCGGGACCGGCCTCCCAGTAGGGGCGCCGCTCCCCGGACTCCGTGGCCACGGTCCGCACCATCGGGTCCTCGCCGTCCGCCAGGCGCGCCGCGTCCGCCGCGCACACGGGGACCGAGCGTTCGGCGCCGTTCGCGGGTGCCCACGTCGCGTCCTCGACCGAGGGACCGTGCCGCGGGTCGAAGAAGCAGGGGGCCCGCCGCTCGGGCAGCTCACGTCCTTCCCGGCGCGCGGCGAGCAGGGCCAGCGAGAAGCGGCCGTCCTCCAGCGCCTGGGTGACGGCCCGCACATCCTCGGGGCGCGTCGCGGCCGCCATGTACGACTTCGCCTTCTCGTACGAGTCCAGCGCACGTTCGTAGTCCGCGCGCATCGCGTCGTCCGCGCCGGACTCCGCGGGGTGGAAGTCGAGCCGGTCGAGCTCCTCGCCGAACGCGGTGATGTCCTCGTCGACGACGACGGACAGCTTGCGCAGCGACTCGCGCTGCATCTCCTCGTGGCGCCGCTTCTTGCGCCGGACGATCGCGTACGCGCCTCCCGCCCCGGCCACCACGACCACGCCGACCCCTACGAGGGCGCCCGGCGAGACGCTGTTGTCGGAGCCGCCGCCCCAGGACTCGGGGGCCTTGCCGCCGGTCTGCACGAGGGCCTGGCCGACGAAGCGGTCGAGCTGCTGCGGAGCGCTCTCGCCCTGGACCAGGGAGACGAGGTTGGCGACGGCGTTGCCGGTCAGCACGGACCGGTCGGCCTTCGCGTCGAAGCCGTCGCCGAGCCGGACCGCGTACAGTCCGGTCACACCGGTCTCGGTGCGCAGCTGGCGGAAGAGGGCCTGCCGCGGGAAGTCGTCCGGCAGCACGGCCACGAAGACCGGCTTGTCGGCCTTCTTGATCTTCTCGGCGAGGGCGTCGGCCTGTCTCTCGGAGAGCTGGTCCGACGCCGCGGGATCGACGTAGACCGGGCTCTTCTTCCAGGCGTCGGCCACCACCGAGACGCTGGAGGCATCCTGCGCTCCGGATGCCGCCGAAGTTCCGGGTGCCGCCGAAGCCCCGGGCGCCGCCGTGAACGACACGGCACCCAGGGCGAGCAGCAGTCCGGAGAGTCCCACCGTGATCCGCTTCGTCCGATTCCTCATACTTCGAACGTAACCCAGACGGACCAGGCGGACCCCCTACGGGTGGGCGCGGACTACTCCACCGGCTCGACCCCGGCCCGCAGCAGCCCGTAGGTGTAGGCGTCCTCCAGGGCGCCCCACGACGCGGCGATGACGTTCTCGGCGACGCCGACCGTCGACCATTCGCCGACGCCGTCGGTCGTGGAGATCAGGACGCGCGTGGTGGAGGACGTGCCGTGCTTGCCCTCCAGGATGCGGACCTTGTAGTCCACGAGCTCCAGCTTGGCGAGCTGCGGGTAGATGCGCTCGAGGCCGACCCGCAGCGCCCGGTCGAGAGCGTTGACCGGGCCATTCCCCTCCGCGGTGGCGACGATGCGCTCTCCCTTGGCCCACAGCTTCACGGTGGCCTCGTTGGCGTGCGTGCCGTCGGGGCGGTCCTCGACGATGGCCCGCCAGGACTCGACACGGAAGTAGCGGCGGGCGCGGCCCTCGGCCTCCTCGCGGAGCAGCAGTTCGAAGGAGGCGTCGGCGGCTTCGTACGTGTAGCCCTGGAGTTCACGCTCCTTGACGCGGTCGACGACGCGCCCGATGAGCTCGCGGTCGTCGCCGAGGTCGACGCCGAGCTCCTTGCCCTTGAGCTCGATGGAGGCGCGACCGGCCATGTCGGAGACGAGCATGCGGATGCGGTTGCCGACGAGGTCGGGGTCGATGTGCTGGTAGAGGTCCGGATCGACCTTGATCGCGGAGGCGTGGAGTCCGGCCTTGTGCGCGAAGGCGGAGACACCGACGTAGGGCTGGTGCGTCGAGGGGGTGAGGTTCACGACCTCGGCGATGGCGTGCGAGACGCGCGTCATCTCGCGCAGCGAGCCCTCGGGCAGGACCCGCTTTCCGTACTTGAGTTCCAGGGCGGCGACGACGGGGAAGAGGTTGGCGTTGCCGACGCGCTCGCCGTAGCCGTTGGCGGTGCACTGGACGTGGGTGGCGCCCGCGTCGACGGCGGCGAGGGTGTTGGCGACGGCGCAGCCGGTGTCGTCCTGGGCGTGGATGCCGAGGCGGGCGCCGGTGTCCGCGACGACGGTGGAGACGACGGCCTGGACCTGGGCGGGCAGCATGCCGCCGTTGGTGTCGCACAGGATGACGACGTCGGCGCCTGCCTCGGACGCGGCGCGGACGACGGCCTTGGCGTACTCGGGGTTGGCGCGGTAGCCGTCGAAGAAGTGCTCGCAGTCGACGAAGACCCTGCGGCCCTGCGCGACGAGGTGGGAGACGGTGTCGCGGACCATCTCCACGTTCTCGTCGAGGGTGGTGCGCAGGGCGAGCTCGACGTGCCGGTCGTGGGCCTTGGCGACGAGGGTGATGACGGGCGCACCCGACGCGAGGAGGGCGTTGACCTGTGGGTCGTCGGCGGCCTTTGCGCCCGCGCGGCGCGTCGCGCCGAAGGCGACGAGCTGCGCGTGCCGGAATGTGATCTCTTCCTTGGCCCGCGCGAAGAACTCGGTGTCGCGCGGGTTGGCGCCCGGCCAGCCGCCCTCGATGAAGCCGACGCCGAAGTCGTCCAGGTGCCGCGCGATGGTCAGCTTGTCCGCGACGGTGAGGTTGATGCCTTCGCGCTGCGCGCCGTCGCGCAGCGTCGTGTCGAAGACGTGGAAGGAATCGTCGGGTGTGCTGGTTTCCGTCATGCTGATCTGGCTCCTGTGTCGGATCTCGGTCTACCGGAATGACCGGCTCCACCACCCCCATGATCCCTCGCGCTCCGTGTCCGGCTGCAGTTGGGCCGGGAAACGAAAAAACCCCTCGCGGGTGCGAGAGGTCTGCGCGCGGGTCGAGGCGACGGTGTCCGCCCGTACGTGATGGGTACGAGGCGGTCACTGCGGACCGGCGCGCCTGCTGCCAATAATCATGGCGAACGAGAGCACGGAGGCAGCTTGCCACGCTTCGCCGTGCCGCGGAGGCCCTGTCTCACGATGCGGGCGACGCGACGGACGCGCCGCCCGCGGGGTGGACCCGTACGGGTCCGCACAGCTGAGGCGTCAGCGCAGGTGGCGTACGAAGGCGTCGGCGCCGTCGTTCGTGTCACCCGGAAGGAGGGTCGCGTCCGGCGACATGAAGGTGACGCGGGCGCCGTTCCGCGCGATGCCGCCGGGCAGGACGTCCGCCGTCGCGGCGCCGCCGCCGGTGTCCGGGGAGACGAGCGTGGTGGTGCCCTTCCGCAGGTCGCGGAGGTAGGTCGGCCACTCCTTGCCGTACGCGCTGCCGGGCTCGGTGATCTCCGACATGTACGTCAGATACCGGCCGTCGGAGCTGATGGCGGGCGAGCGGGTATGGGCCTTGCCGGGGCCGCCCTGCGTGCCGTGGACGCGCTGGTTGCGGCCGGAGGCCACGTCGTGCACGAACACGTTCCATGCGGCGTCGTTGTCGTCGGGCACGAGGTGGGTGTCCCGTGACTCGAAGACGACGGTGCGGCCGTCGCCGCTGAGGGACGGCTTCAGGGACTCCTTCTCCGTCTTGGTGCCGTCGTGCGAGCGGTCGACCTGGGAGAGGGCGCCCGTCCTGCGGTCGCGCAGCCAGAGGTCGCTCCAGTCGTCGCCCCGCGGTCCGTTGACGAACGAGTCGGCGTAGACGACGTACCGGCCATTGTCGCTGACGGTCGCCGAGTGGGCGTCGCGTTCGCCGTCGCCGCCCGTGCAGGGGTGGCTGACCTTCTCCGTGGTGCCGGTCCTGCGGTCGCGCAGGAAGACCGCGGTGCCGTCGGAGCGCGGCCCGTCCGTGTCGAAGACCGCGTAGCGCGCGTTCGCGCTGAGGGAGACGCCGCCCGCGCTGTCGCCCGGGTAGCCGTCGGGCAGTTCGACGTCGAGGCGCTCGGTCCGCCCCGTCCCGCGGTCGTGGAGCCGCACGTCGCGGTCGGAGGAGGAGCCCGCGGGGCTGGAGACGAACGCGACGTAGCGGCCGTCGGCGCTCAGGGACGGGCCGCTGACCTGACGCCCGGCGACGGAGACGCGCTCCGTCTCCCCGGTGCGCAGATCGCGTACGAAGATGTCGCGCGCCCCGTTCGTGTCGCCTGCCACCAGGTCGGTCGCCTCGGAGTCGAAGGCCGCGAACCTGCCGTCGCGGCTGATCACGGCCCCTTGGGACCGGTCGTTCGCCGCGTTGCCCTGTGCGGTGACGCTGATGCCCTCGGTGCGGGGCGCCACGGACGCGTCGGCGGCGAAGGCGGCCGGCAGGGCGGTGACGGCGGCCGCGACGATGCCCGCCGCGGCGGCCAGGGCGAGGCGCTTGCGATGGGTGCAGTACATGTTCGAGTCCCCCGTTGTTCCCGCCGCTCGCCATTGAGCGATACCCACCGGGATACAAGCGCACCGGCAAGGGGGCAGGCAATCAGCCGGATTGCGTACAACCTCGACGGTCGGCTAGGCGTCCGGGGTGAGCGCGGCGTCCAGGAACTCCCTTACGTGTACGAGGACTTGGTCCCGGCCCGTCCCCCGAAGCCCGATGGCCACGTGGATGGAGAACCCGTCGAGCAGCGCCCGCAGCCGGGACGCGAAGCGGTCGGGGTCGACCGCGCCGAACTCGCCGCGCGAGACCCCCTCGGCGAGCAGCGCCACCAGGTCGCGGTGCCAGGCGCCCTCGATCGCTGCCTGCCGGTCGCGGCCCTCCTCGTCGGCGTTGAGGGACCGGTTCCAGACCTCCAGCCAGAGGGTCCAGTGCGGGTCGCCGACGGCGTCGGGGACGTACAGCTCGACGTACGCGTCGAGGCGTTCGCGTGCCGGGGCGGGCCGGGCGAGGAGCCGGCCTCGCTCGGCGCCGAGGCGGCCCTCGCTCCACTCCAGGGTGCGCAGGAGCAGCTCGTCCTTGGTGCGGAAGTAGTAGAGGAGATGGCCGGAGCTCATGCCGACCGCACGGCCGAGCGCGGCCATGGTCAGTTTCTCCAGGCCGCGCTCGGCGATCATCTCCATGGCGGCCGCCAACACGTCCTCACGCGGCGGGGCGTTCTTCCGCGCGCGGGCCTGACCGGCCATCCCGTACTCCTTGATCACACCTTCGGCTGCTGCTGGGTGATGCAGTGGATGCCACCGCCCCCCGCGAAGATCGTACGGGCGTCGACGAGCGTCACGGTCCGGTCCGGGAAGAGACCGCGGAAGATGCCCGCCGCGATCTCGTCGTTCGGGTCGCCGAAGGCGCACAGGACGACGCCGCCGTTGCAGAGGTAGTGGTTGATGTACGAGTAGTCGACCCAGCCCTCGTCGTCCTTCAGGACGGTCGGTGCGGGCACCTCGACGATCCGCAGGGTGCGGCCGCGGGCGTCCGTCTGCCCGGTGAGGGCCGCGACGACCTCCTTGCTGACCTCGAAGTCGGGGTGGGCGGGGTCGCGCTGGGAGTGCACGACGACGACGCCGGGCGCGGCGAAGGCGGCGACGATGTCGACGTGGCCGAGGGTGCCGAAGCCGTGGCCGGGGTAGTCGGCGGTGAGGCCGCGCGGCAGCCAGATCGCCTTGGTGGTGCCGAGGTGGGCGTGGACCTCCGCCTCGACCTGCTCCTTCGTCCAACCGGGGTTGCGCTCGGGGCCGAGCTGCACGGTCTCGGTGAGCAGCACGGTGCCCTCGCCGTCGACGTGCAGGCCGCCGCCCTCGTTGACGAGCTTCGAGGCGTACGTCCGCGCTCCGGCGAGGTCGGCGACGTACGCCCCGATCCTGGAGTCGTGGTCCCAGCGGGCCCACTCCTGGGCACCCCAGCCGTTGAACGTCCAGTCGACGGCGGCGAGTCCGCCCTTGCCGTCGGTGAGGAACGTCGGCCCGATGTCCCGCATCCAGGCGTCGTCGAGCTCCCGCTCGGTCACCTCGATGTCCGGGCCGAGGAGCTCCGCGGCGTACGCGGACTGCGCGGGCCCGCACACGACGGTGACGGGTTCGAAGCGGCGCACGGCGCGGGCGACGCGGGCCCAGGCCAGCCGCGAGTCGTCGAGGCCCTCCGGGTCGTCGAACGTGGGGTTGGGGCACGGCCACGCCATCCAGGTGCGCTCGTGCGGGGCCCACTCGGCGGGCATGCGGAAGCCGTCGGCGGCAGCGGTCATGGCGTACACCTTCACCAGGGGAGAACAAGACTTTAGAGCAACACTCTAACTGCGAAATCCGCAAGCGGGAAGGATTGACGACGGGGGGCCGGACAGGTCACATTGAGCGCTGCTCAAATTTGGGGCAACCATTGGGACCAAGCGAGCGTCAGGGGCACCCTCATGCCGATAGAACAGCGCGGAGTCGACACCATCCCGGACGGGGAGCGCACCAGCGGCCCCCGCGATCTCGTATCGATCCTCGTCGGGTCGAACCTCTGCCTGGGGGTGATCGTCTTCGGCTGGCTGCCGGTGTCGTTCGGCCTCGGCTGGTGGGAGTCGGTCAGCGCGGTCGTGGCGGGCACGGTGATCGGCACGGCGCTGACCGCGCCGCTCGCCCTGGTCTCGCTGCGCACCGGCACGAACCTCTCCACGTCGTCCGGCGCGCAGTTCGGGGTGCGCGGCCGCCTCGTCGGCTCGGTCGTCGGCCTGCTCCTGTCCCTCGGCTACACGGCGCTGACCATCTGGATCGGCGGCGACGTGATGGTCGGCACGCTGCACCGGCTGCTCGGCCTGCCCGCCGGCGGACTCTCGTACTCCCTGGTCTACGCCCTGCTCGCGGCGGCCACGGTGACCGGCGCGGTCTACGGCTACCGCGTCCTGCTGCGCCTCTCGCGCGTCCTCGCCGTCGGCATGACGGCACTGCTCGCGCTCGGTGTCATCGCCTACGCCCCGGACTTCACGACCGCCGCGCTGCCCGGCGCCGGGGGTTACGCGCTCGGTTCGTTCTGGCCCACCTGGTTGCTGGCCCTGGTGGCGGCGGGCCTCTCCGGCCCGATCGCCTTCATCACGCTCCTCGGCGACTACACGCGCTACATCTCCCCGGCCCGCCACAGCTCACGGGCGGTCCTCGGCGCGGCGTGGCTCGGTCTGCTCGCCGGACTGCTGCTCCCCCAGCTCTTCGGCACGTTCACGGCGTACGCGGCGCGCGCGGCCCTCGACTACGCGGGTGGCCTCGTCGAGGCGTCCCCCGCCTGGTACCTGATCCCCCTCCTCCTCGCCGCGTCCGCGGGATCGGTCGGCAACGCGGGCCTGATGCTCTACTCCATGGGCCTCGACCTGGACGCGATCCTGCCCCGCGCGTCCCGCGCCCGCGCCACGTACACGGTCGCCGCCGTCGCCACGGTCTGTGTCTTCGTGGGCCACTACGCGTGGGAGGCGCAGGACGCGATGACGTCCTTCGTGCTGCTCCTCACGGCGATCGGCACGCCGTGGGCGGTCATCACCCTCATCGGCTTCGTCCGCTGCCGCGGGGAGTACGACGCGGAGGCCCTCCAGGTCTTCAACCGCCGTGCCCGTGGCGGCGCCTACTGGTACCGCGGCGGTTGGAACGCGCGGGCCACCGCGGCGTGGGCGCTGGGCGCGACGGCGGGCGTCCTGGCCGTGGCCCTCCCCTCGTACGAGGGCCCGCTGCTCCCCCTGACCGGCGGGGTCGACTGCAGCTTCCTGCTCTCGGGCGTGGTGGGAGGCGCGGGGTACCTGGCCCTGACGGCCCGCGAACGGCAGCCGGTCGCACCCCTTGATCAAGTAGCCTGACCGCATGGAAGAACTCATAGGCCTCGGTGTCCGCGCGGCGAAGGGCGCGGGCGCGGCAGTGCTCTCCGCGGTGGACGCCCTGACGAGCGGCCCCCTCAACCCCGTCGGCTCGAACACCCCGAAGCCGGAGGACGTGAAGTC
This sequence comes from Streptomyces venezuelae, assembly GCF_008642355.1. Classification (NCBI taxonomy): domain Bacteria; kingdom Bacillati; phylum Actinomycetota; class Actinomycetes; order Kitasatosporales; family Streptomycetaceae; genus Streptomyces; species Streptomyces venezuelae. Next base: position 5,888,207 of record NZ_CP029193.1, on the reverse strand, counting down.
CGACGAGGGGGCCGCCGAAGGCTCGGGCGTGACCGAAGGCCGGCAGACGGACAAGTAGGGGAAAGGTCTGTCTCGCCCGCACTGGACGTCCACCTCAGGGACCGCCGGGCGCTCCGCCAGAACCCGTGTCGGCCCCCGGAACGTATGTTCCGGGGGCCGACCGACCTCCAAGTGCGTACCGCAGAGCCCTCAGCCGAGCCCGTGCATCCACCCGTGCCGGTCCCCCGCCTTGCCCCGCTGGATGTCGAGGAGTGCCTCGCGCAGCTTCAGGGTGACCTCGCCGGGCTGTCCCCCGCTCTGCTGCCACTCTCCCGCATTGCACTTGACCGTGCCGACCGGCGTGATGACCGCCGCCGTGCCGCAGGCGAAGACCTCCGTCAGCGTGCCGTTCTCGGAGTCCGTCTTCCACTGGTCGATGGAGACCCGTGCCTCCTCCGACTCGTACCCGAGGTCGCGGGCGACCGAGAGCAGGGAGTCGCGGGTGACGCCCGCGAGCAGCGAGCCCGTCAGGGTGGGGGTGACGATCTTGTTGCCGTACACGAAGTACAGGTTCATGCCGCCCAGTTCCTCGACCCACTTGTGCTCGACCGCGTCGAGGTAGGCGACCTGGTCGCAGCCCTTCGCCGCCGCCTCGGCCTGCGCGAGCAGCGACGCCGCGTAGTTGCCGCCGGTCTTGGCGTCGCCCATGCCGCCGGGCACGGCACGCACACGGTCCTCGGAGAGCCAGATCGAGACGGGCTTCACGCCGCCGGGGAAGTACGCGCCGGCGGGCGAGGCGATGACGACGAAGAGGTACTCGTTGGCGGGCTTCACGCCGAGCCCGACCTCCGTGGCGATCATGAAGGGGCGCAGGTAGAGGGACTCCTCGCCGCCGTGCGCCGGCACCCAGTCGATGTCCTGCTTCACCAGCAGGTCGCACGCCTCGATGAACGTCTCGACGGGCAGCTCGGGCATGCCGAGGCGGCGCGCGGAGGACTGGAAGCGGCGGGCGTTGGCGTCCGGCCGGAACGTCGCCACCGTGCCGTCGGGCTGCCGGTAGGCCTTGAGCCCCTCGAAGATCTCCTGGGCGTAGTGCAGGACGTTCGTCGCGGGGTCGAGGGAGAGCGGGCCGTACGGCACGAGCTGCCCGTCGTGCCAGCCACGGCCCTCCGTCCACTTGATCGTCACCATGTGATCGGTGAAGTGGCGGCCGAACCCGGGGTTCGCCAGGATCGCCTCGCGGTCGGCGGTGGCCAGCGGCGTCGATGAGGGCTTGAGCTCGATGCTCGGCGTCGTCGTCATGAGTACTTCGTCCTTCACGTGTGATGGTGACGGACCGCGCTCACATCCGTACGCCCAGTACTAGGACGTCCGAGTTTCCCTGCTGCTTTCACGGCCCCTCGTTCGATTATCGCTCGTGGGGTCCCGAGGGAGAAACGGCATGATTGCGGCCCGGGGGTCGATGGTGACACCCGGGCGGTACGCAAGAGAAGCCGCCGGGTGTCCTGCGTGGCCCGGCGGCCTCTGGTCGATCTTCGAGCTACCGGGTCAGCGCGCTACCCGTACGGCGAGCGCGTCGCCGATCTGCTCCGTGGTGCGGACCGTCTCGCCCCGCTCCGCCAGGTCGGCGGAGACCGCGTCCTCGATGCGCGCGGCCTCGGCCTCGAACCCGAGGTGGCGCAGGAGCAGGCCGACGGAGAGGACCGTGGCGGACGGATCCGCCTTGCCCTGGCCCGCGATGTCCGGGGCCGAGCCGTGCACCGGCTCGAACATGGACGGGAACTCGCGGCTCGGGTTGATGTTGCCGGAGGCGGCGACGCCGATGCCGCCGGAGACGGCCGCTGCGAGGTCGGTGATGATGTCGCCGAAGAGGTTGTCGGTGACGATCACGTCGAAGCGGCCGGGGTCGGTGACGAGGTAGATCGTCGCGGCGTCGACGTGGATGTAGTCGGTGGTGACCTCGGGGAATTCCTTGGCCACCCGGTTGAAGACGTTGGTCCAGAGGTGCCCGGCGTACGCGAGGACGTTGTTCTTGTGGACCAGCGTCAGCTTCTTGCGCGGGCGGGCCTGCGCGCGGGCGAAGGCGTCGCGGACGACGCGCTCCACGCCGAAGGCGGTGTTGACGGAGACCTCGGTGGCCACCTCGTGCGGCGTCCCGGTGCGGATCGAGCCGCCGTTGCCCGTGTACGGACCCTCGGTGCCCTCGCGCACGACGATGAAGTCGATCTCGGGCTGGCCCTTGAGGGGCGTCGCGACGCCCGGGAGCAGCTTCGAGGGCCGCAGGTTCACGTGGTGGTCGAAGAGGAAGCGGAGCTTCAGCAGGAAGCCGCGCTCCAGGACGCCGGACGGGACCGAGGGGTCGCCGATGGCGCCGAGCAGGATCGCGTCGTGCTGCTTGAGCTCTTCGACGTCGGCGTCGGTGAGGGTCTCACCGGTCGCGTGGTACCGCTTGGCACCGAAGTCGAATTCCTTCGTCTCGAGCTTCACATCCTGCGGAAGCACGGCGTTGAGGACCTTGAGCCCCTGGGCCACGACCTCTTGGCCGATGCCGTCTCCGGGGATGACTGCGAGATTGATGCTGCGAGAACTGGCCGACATGCAAGCACCGTACTCTTCGTCCCACGGGATGACATGCCGTGTCCGGCATGCGGACAGCCGCTTCACGGACCGCTCCTGTTCACCCGGGCGTAGGGCTGGAGTCGGGGCCCGCTGGGAAATTCCCTGCCATGGACACTCCCGATGTCGGCATCCCGGAACGGCTCGCGGCGCGGATGAGCATGCCCGAACAGCACGAGTACCTGCGCGCGAAGTTCTCCCGCCGCAAGGTCCTCGCCCGCTCGTTCGCGACGGCGGGGGCGGTGGGCGGGGTGGGCCTGCTGACCGGCAGTTCGGGGACCGCCGACGGCTCCGGCACGTCACCGGGGCACGCCGCGAGCGCGGCGAAAGTCCCCGCGCGCGTCGACGGCCGGTACGTGGCCCCCTTCGGCCGTCACCTCGCCTTCGGCGCCGACCCGAAGACGCAGATGCGGATCTCCTGGCAGGTGCCGCTCGCCGTCACGTCCCCTTACGTACGCGTGGGGACGAAGCCCTGGGAGCTCGACCGGAAGATCGAGGCGGAGGTGCGCGACCTGCACACCCCGTCGCTGTCGAAGAAGCTCCCCGCGGTCGAGCAGTACTACGTGCACGCGGCGCTCGACGGCCTGCGGCCGGGCACCACGTACTACTACGGCGTCGGCCACGACGGCTTCGACCCTGCGTCGCCCGAGCGGATGGCGACCGTCGGCTCGTTCAGGACCGCGCCCGCGCGCCCGGAGAAGTTCGTCTTCACGGCCTTCGGCGACCAGGGCGTCAGCTACCACGCACTCGCCAACGACCAGGTGATCCTGGGCCAGAACCCGTCGTTCCACCTGCACGCGGGCGACATCTGTTACGCGGACACGACCGGGCACGGCAAGGAGACGGACACCTACGACGCGCGCGTGTGGGACACCTTTCTCGCGCAGACGGAGTCCGTCGCCAAGTCGGTGCCGTGGATGGTGACCACCGGCAACCACGACATGGAGGCGTGGTACTCGCCGAACGGGTACGGCGGGCAGCGCGCCCGCTGGTCGCTCCCGGAGAACGGCTTCGACCCGCAGAACGCGCCGGGCGTCTACTCCTTCCGGTACGGGAACGTCGGCGTCGTCGCACTCGACGCCAACGACGTCTCGTACGAGATCCCCGCCAACAGGGGGTACACGGACGGGAAGCAGACCGCCTGGCTCGAGCGGCGCCTGCGCGAACTGCGCGCGGACGAGACCGTCGACTTCGTGGTGGTCTTCTTCCACCACTGCGTGTACTCGACGTCGACGCACGCCTCCGACGGCGGAGTGCGCGACGCGTGGCTGGAGCTGTTCACCAGGCACCAGGTGGACCTGGTCGTGAACGGCCACAACCACGTGTACGAACGCACGGACGCCATCAGGAACGGCGAGGTCGGCAAGCCCGTGCCGGTCGGCGCGTCGACCGATCCGACGCGCGACGGCATCGTGTACGTCACCGCGGGCGGCGCGGGCAAGGACCTGTACGGCTTCGGTCCGGGCGTGCGGGACAGCTACGAAAGCAACGTCCACGATCACGAGAGCATCGCGACCTTCCACTGGACGTCGTCACATCACGCCGACCCGGACAAGGTGGACTGGTCACGGGTGCGCTACACCGGCTTCTCGTTCCTCGCGGTGGAGGTCACGGCCGGGGCGCACCCCAGGCTCTCGGTCTCCGCGCTCGCCGGGACCGGCGAACGCGTCGACCACTTCGAGGTCGTGCGCGGGACGCGATGAGCCAGGCGAACTCAGTGGCCCGTCTCGCCGCCGTTGTCCCGGCGGTCGAGGGCTCGCTGGAGGGCGGCGGCGGCGTTCCTGCGCTCGGCGTCGCTGGTGCGGGAGGTGTGACGGACTCGGCGGGCGGTCGTCTCGGCCATGGGGGATCCACTCCTTGAGGGAAGGGTGTTTTCGTTCGAGACGCCGGGGGGCGGGGAGCTACGGAGCGGCAGGGTTCGCCTGCGCGCGGCTCCGGCTCACGACCGCCATTCGCTTGATCGAGCGAGACGTTCGGCTTCTTCCAAGCTAAGGGAGAACGGAGCGTGTGTCTCCACGATTACTCGGACTTCCTACTATCTGAGACGGGCTTCACGCGCATGCCGCCCTGAGCTCGCGGATCAGGGCGCGCACGGCTACCGAAAACGCCAGTTCAGGGGTGGTGACGTAGCCCACGGAGCGGGTCGGGCGCTCCCTTCCGAGATCGGTGATCTCGACGGTGTCCGGTGCTCCGGTGAGGGAGAGGGCGGGCATGATCGCCATACCGTGACCGCTGCTCACCATCGAGAGCACCGCTCCGTCGTCCTCGGTCAGGACGGTCGCCGAGGGAATCCAGTCCTGCCGACGCCACCACTCCCGTGTGTACGAGCCGCAGTTCTCGTGCCAGTCGACCAGCGGCAGCGAGCGCGGGTCGGGGTGGCCCGCCGGGTGCACCAGCGAGTAGGGCTCTTCGAGGAGTACGTGGCCGATGAGTCCGGCCGGCACCGGCGAGGTGCCTCCGAGCGTCGCGATCCCCACGTCGGCGCGCCCCTCGACGACCTCGCCCGCCGTGCCCGCGCCCAGTTCGCGCACCACCCGCACCTCCGGCCGGAGCCCGGGATGGCTCACGGCCAGGCGCTCCAGGGCGGCGGGCAGCAGATGCAGGGCGGCGCTGCGGAACGCGGCGATGCGCAGCGTCCCCTCTGCGGCACTCCCCTCCACACCCCCGTCGCCCCGGGCGGCCCCGCGCGCCTCCGCGACCAGGGTGTCGAGGAGTCGCAGCACGCGCCGGGCGTGCGCGGCCGCGGCGGTCCCGGCCGGAGTGGGCGTCGCGCCCTTCCTGCCGCGCTCGAAGAGCACGGCGCCGACCTTGCGCTCCGTGCCGCGGATGGAGTGCGAGACAGCGGACTGGGTCAGGCCGAGGGCCTGCGCGGCGGCGGAGAACCCGCGTTCCCTGTCGACCGCGACCAGGACGCGGAGCTCGTGGGGCGCGAGATCCGCAGGTGTCGTCGTCCGGGACACCGGCCTCACCTGCTTCTATGAGGGCCCTTCATGGTCCGGGCCGTTCCATGAACGCAACCCGCTCCCCGGCCGCCGCATTCCTGCCTACGGTCACGGACATGACCGACACCGCGCTCACCGTGCACCAGACGTCCCGCCCCCACGGCTTCCCCACCGCCGACCACTTCGCCTTCGTGGAGTCCCCACTCCCCCGGCCCACGCCCGGTACCGCCCTGGTCGAAGGCCTCTACTGGTCCGTCGACCCGTACCACCGCGAAATGATGGACGGCGACTTCGCGCTCCACGCCCCGCTGGAGGGCCGCACCATCGGCCGCGTCGTCGAGTCCCGCGACCCCGCCCTCGCCGAGGGCGACATCGTCGCCCACCGCCAGGGCTGGCGCACGCACGCCGTGGTCACCCCGGACGAGGTGCGCGTCCTCCCCCGCCTCGACGGCGTCCCCCTCTCCGCGCACCTGAGCATCCTCGGCGGCACAGGGCTCACCGCCTACGTCGGCCTCACCCGCATCGCCGAACTCCGCGCGGGCCAGGACCTGTTCGTCTCCGCCGCAGCCGGCGGGGTCGGCACGGCGACGGGGCGCCTCGCCCGGCTCATGGGCGCGGGACGCATGGTGGGCAGCGCGGGCACGGCGGCGAAGGCGGCGTACCTCACCGAACACGTCGGCTACGACGAGGTCTTCGACTACCACACGGGCCCGGCAGCCGACCTCCTCGCGAAGGCGGCGCCCGACGGCATCGACGTGTACGTCGACAACGTGGGCGGCGAGCACCTGGAGGCCGCGATCTCCTCCCTGCGCGAGCGCGGACGGATCGTACGGGTCGGCACGATCGCCCAGTACAACGCGACAGGCGCGCCCTACGCGCTGCGCAACCTCCCCGACATCGTCGAGAAGAGCCTCCGCATGGAGGGCTTCCTCGTCCGTGACCACTACGCGCTGCAGGAGGAGCTGTACGAATTCGTGGTGCCGCACCTGCGGAGCGGGCGGGTCGGTCTCGACGAGACGGTGGTCGACGGGTTCGACGCGATCGTGGACGCGTTCCTCGGAATGCTGCGCGGCGAGAACCGCGGAAAGATGATCGTCCGCGCGGGGGGCGGCCTGTAGCCGCCGCTAGTACACGTCCCCGTCGCGCCAGTCGATGAGGAGTTCGTGCGTCGGGTCGAGGTCCGCGCCCCAGAGCAGTGGGGGCTCCTCGTCGGGCATGTGGATCACGCCCGTCGGTCCGAGCGTGCCGACCGCGCCCTTCCACTCCTGCCAGCCGCGCGAGAGATAGAGCCGTGCGCCGTCGTCGGACGCGGACAGCGCGCCGAGTTCGTACGCGGCGTCGATGACCTGTTCCAGGGCGCCCATGATCTGTCCGCCGAGACCTCGCCGCTGCCGGTCGGGGCGGACGGCGACGGCCTCGACGTAACCGATCCGCAGGGAGCGGCCGTCGTGCAGGACGCGCCGCTGCACCACGGCGCCGTGGGCGAGCAGCGCTCCGGACTCGTCGTGGATGAGGGCGTGGACGCCGCCGAGTCCGTGCTCCCAGTCGTGGTCGCTGAAGTCGTCGTCGAAGGCGACGTCCATCAGGGCGCGCGCGTCCCGGAGTTCGGCCGCCGTCAGATCACTGGTGTGGGCTCTGCGCAGGGTGTTCACATCCCTACGGTACGCAGGCCGCGGCGGCGTACGCACCCCGATTTGGGCGTGCCCGGACGGCCGGGAGGTGATCCCGAATTGGTCTGCACCATGGCGCGGACACGGTCTCCCACCGCAGAATCGGAGCATGTCTCACACCGAGCAGCAGCGAGAGTGGACCCCCATCCACGGCGAGCCCTACAGCTCCGTCCCCTACCGCCCGGACCGTATGCCCGCCGCCGAATCCCTGGCGCACGCGGCCGAGTTGAGGGAGCGGATGCAGGAGCGCCGCACCGTGCGGCAGTTCGCGCCGGACCCCGTGCCCGAGCAGGTCGTGCGCGACGCCATCGCGTGCGCGGCGACCGCGCCGTCCGGCGCGCACCAGCAGCCGTGGACGTTCGTCCTCGTCCAGGACCCGGAGGTCCGCCGCCGCATCCGCGAGGCGGCGGAGCACGAGGAGCAGATCTCGTACGACGGCCGGCTCGGCGAGGAGTGGCTCGCGGCCCTGCGCCCCCTCGGCACGGACGAGGTGAAGCCGCACCTGACGGACGCGCCCGCCCTGATCGTCGTCTTCCAGCAGCGGTACTGGCTGGGCGAGGACGGCACCAAGCACAAGCATTACTACGTGGACGAGTCGGTCGGCATCGCGGTGGGGATGCTGCTGTCCGCCCTGCACCTGTCGGGCCTCGCCGCGCTGATCCACACGCCGAGCCCGATGCGGTTCCTGCGGGAGGTGCTCGGCCGCCCGGAGAACGAGAAGGCGTTCGCGGTGATCCCGGTGGGGTATCCAGCGGCGGACTGCCGGGTCCCCGACCTCGTACGGAAGTCGCTGGATCAGGTGCTCGTGGAGGTCTGAGCGGAGACCAGCAGGTCCGTCAGGGCCGGGTAGTCGGTGTAGCCCTCCGCGCCGTGCGTGTACAGGTGGGCCGCGTCGATCTCCTGGAGGGGCGCTCCCGCGGCGAACCGTTCCGGCAGGTCGGGGTTGGAGATGAACCCGCGCCCGTACGACACGAGGTCGGCGAGGCCGGCCGCGAGCACGGCCTCGCCCGCCTCCCGCGTCGTCGGGTCGCCGTTCTCACCGACGTTTCCGATCAGGAGGCCGTGCCAGCGGGGCCGCAGGTCGGCAAGGGCCGGGTAGCGGTCGTTGTCGGTGAGGTGGAGGTAGGCGAGGCCGAGTCCGTCGATCTCGTCGAGCAGCGCGCGGTAGACGGGCCCGGGGTCGGCCTCCGCCATGCCGAACTGCGGGTTGCCCGGCGAGAGCCGCAGCCCGAGCCGTTCGGCGCCGATGGCGTCGGCGACGGCGCGGACCACCTCGACGGCGAAGCGGATGCGGTCGGCGACCGAGCCGCGTCCGTACTCGTCGTCGCGGAGGTTGGTGTTGTCGGCGAGGAACTGGTGAATCAAGTAGCTGTTGGCACCGTGCAGTTCGACCCCGTCGAAGCCGGCCGTGACGGCGTTGCGGGCGGCGTCCACGAAGTCCTGGACCGCCGTGCGGATGTCGTCGCGGGTCATCTCGCGCGGGGCGACGTAGTCGGGCTTGGTGCCGTCGGGGCCGTGCGCGTGGCCGGGCGGCGTGACGGCCGACGGCGCGAGCGGCAGGTCCCCGTCGATACGGGCCAGCGGGTGGCCGTTGCGGCCGCCGTGCATGAGCTGCGCGTAGATGCGGCCGCCCGCGGCGTGCACGGCGTCGGTGACGCGCCGCCACCCCTCGACGTGGGCGGCGGTCTGCAGCCCGGGGTAGCGCCAGCCGCTCTGGCCGCGGCTGCTGGGCCAGATGCCCTCGGTGACGATGAGCCCGGCGCCCGCACGCTGGGCGTAGTGGTCGGCGACGACCGGCAGCGGGGTGCCGTCCTCCGCGGCCCGTGCGCGGGTCATGGGGGCCATCACCATGCGGTTGCGGAGGAGGCCGAGGGGGCCTGCGGAATAGGGCGAGAGAAGCGCGGTGTTCGTCATGCCGGAACGGTAGAAGCTGACACCGGTGTGAGATTCAAGTCCGGTAGTCACATGCGGGACCCAAGTACGAAGGAGCACGGCGTGCGGATCGGTGAGCTGGCGAAGCGTACCGCGGTGAGCGAGCGGTCCCTGCGCTACTACGAGGAGCAGGGCCTGCTGTACGCGGACCGCACCCCGGGCGGTCACCGCGACTACCCGGAGTCCGCGGTGGACCGCGTCGTCCACATCCAGGAGCTGTTCGCGGCGGGCCTGTGCAGCGCGAAGATCGTCCAACTCCTGCCGTGCATGCGGGACAAGGACGGCGGCCCGTCGGAGACCGCGACGCCGTGGCTCGTGGAGGAGTTGGCGCAGGAGCGGGCCAGGATCGACCGGCAGGTCGCGGAGTTGCTGCGGGCCCGCGACGTCCTGGACGAGGTGATCACGGCGGCGTCGCGGAACCCGCTGCCGGTACCGTCTGGATCATGACGTCATCCGCCTCCCGCCGCACCGTCCTCGGCACCGCGGCCGCCGCCCCCGTGCTCCTCTCGGTCCCCGGCACCGCGAGCGCCACGGCTCCCGCCGCCTCCGCCGCCCCCGCGACCCCGTCCGACGCCGCGCACCGCCTGCGCGCCCTGGAGGAGAGCTATCCGGGCCGCATAGGCGTCCACGCCCTGCACACGGGCACGGGCGCCGTCGTCGCCTACCGCGCCGACGAACGCTTCGCCATCGCCTCGACGTTCAAGGTCCTCGCGGCCGCGGCGATCCTGCGCCGGGCACGCGAACAGGAACCCGGACTGCTCGACGTACTCATCAGATACGGGCGCGACGACCTCGTCACGTACTCGCCGCGCACCGAGATGCACCTCGAAACGGGCATGACTGTACGGGAGTTGTGCGACGCCACCATCACCTACAGCGACAACTCCGCGGCCAATCTGCTGATGCGGCGCATCGGCGGGCCCGCCGGTGTCACCGAGTTCGCCCGCTCGCTCGGCGACTCCCGCACCCGGCTCGACCGGTGGGAGACCGACCTCAACACCAACATCCCCGGCGACCGGCGCGACACGACGACCCCGGCGGCGATGACCGCGAACCTGCGCGAGCTCGTCCTCGGCAAGGCCCTCCACCCGCTCGACCGCGGCCAGTTGATCCGCTGGCTCGTGGAGAACACCACCGGTGACAAGCGGATCAGGGCCGGGCTCCCGGAGGGCTGGCGGGTCGGCGACAAGACGGGATCGCCCGCATACGGAGGGGTCAACGACGTCGCCGTGGCCTGGCCGCCGAAGCAGGCGCCGCTGGTCGTCTCCGTGTACACGACCCGCCTCGACCCGGACACGCCCGGCGAGGACCGCATCGCGGAGGACATCACCCGCATCGCCGTCGACGCCCTGACCTGACCTGACCTCATCTGACCCTGGACATGACACCGCCTCCGACCGGGGTGGGGCCCAGATCGGAGGCGGGGTTCAGGGGGCGGACCGCCGGGACACAGGCCCTGGTCCGCCGGGAGGGCGTCAGCCCATGTGCGGGTAGCCGTACTCGGTCGGCGGGACCAGCGTCTCCTTGATGGCGCGGGTCAGCGTCCACCGCTGCAGGTTCTGCGGGGCACCGGCCTTGTCGTTGGTGCCGGAGGCGCGGCCGCCGCCGAAGGGCTGCTGGCCGACGACGGCGCCGGTCGACTTGTCGTTGATGTAGAAGTTGCCCGCGGCGTAGCGGAGCTTCTCCATCGTGTGCGCGGCGGCGGCGCGGTCGTTCGCGATGACCGAGCCGGTGAGCGCGTAGTCGGAGACCGACTCCATCTGGGTCAGCATCGCGTCGTACGCGTCGGCCTTGCTGTCGTCGTACACGTGCACGGCGAGGAACGGACCGAAGTACTCGGTCGTGAAGACCTCGTTGGCCGGGTCCGAGCACTCGACGACGGTCGGGCGCACGAAGTAGCCGACCGAGTCGTCGTACGTGCCGCCGGCGACGATCGTGCAGGTGTCGTCGGACTTGGCGCGGTCGATGGCCGCCTTGTTCTTGGCGAACGCGCGGTCGTCGATGACGGCGCCGATGAAGTTCGACAGGTCGGTGACGTCACCCATCTTGATGCCGTCGACCTCGGCCGCGAACTCCTCCTTGAAACCGTCGTTCCAGATGGAGGCCGGGATGTAGGCGCGCGAGGTCGCGGAGCACTTCTGGCCCTGGTACTCGAAGGCGCCGCGGGTCAGCGCGGTCTTCAGGATCGCGCGGTCGGCGCTCGGGTGGGCGACGACGAAGTCCTTGCCGCCGGTCTCGCCGACGAGACGCGGGTACGTGCGGTACTTCGCGATGTTCTCGCCGACCGTCTTCCACAGGTGCTGGAAGGTCGGGGTCGAGCCGGTGAAGTGGATGCCGGCCAGGTCGCGGTGGTGGAGGGCGACCTCCGAGACGGCGATGCCGTCACCGGTGACGAGGTTGATGACGCCCTTGGGCAGGCCCGCCTCCTCCAGGAGCTGCATGAGCAGCACGGCGGCGTGCGTCTGCGTCGGGGACGGCTTCCACACGACCACGTTGCCCATCAGGGCGGGGGCGGTCGGCAGGTTGCCCGCGATGGCCGTGAAGTTGAACGGCGTGATCGCGTAGACGAAGCCCTCGAGCGGGCGGTGGTCCAGGCGGTTCCAGACGCCGGTCGCGTTGGCCGGGGGCTGCTCGGCGAGCAGGTCACGGGCGTACTTCACGTTGAAGCGCCAGAAGTCGACGAGCTCGCAGGGCGTGTCGATCTCGGCCTGCTGGGCGGTCTTCGACTGGCCGAGCATCGTGGAGGCGGCCAGGGTCTCGCGCCACGTGGTGGAGAGCAGCTCGGCGGCGCGCAGGATGATCGCGGCGCGGTCGTCGAAGGACATCGCGCGCCACGCGGGGGCGGCGGCCAGGGCGGCGTCGATCGCGTCCTGGGCGTCCTGCTGGGTGGCGCCGCGGCCGGTGCCGATGACGGCCTGGTGGTTGTGCGGCTGCACGACCTGGAAGGGCTCGCCGCCACCGAGACGCTTCTCGCCGCCGATGGTCATCGGCAGCTCGATGGGGTTCTCGGCGAGCTCCTTGAGCTTGGTCTCGAGGCGGGCACGCTCCGGGGAACCGGGGGCGTAGCCGTGCACCGGCTCGTTGACCGGCGCGGGGACCTGGGTCACAGCGTCCATGAGTTCCGTATCTCCTTAAGGGGGGTCGGGGGAAGGGAGCTCAGCCCTTGGTGAGGATGGAGCGGCCGAAGAAGAGGAGGTTCGCCGGCTTCTCCGCGAGACGGCGCATGAAGTAGCCGTACCAGTCGGTGCCGTAGGCGGTGTACACCCGCATGCGGTGGCCCTCGGCGGCGAGCCGCAGGTGCTCGTCGCTGCGGATGCCGTAGAGCATCTGGAATTCGTACTCGTCCAGTTTGCGCCCCGCGCGCCGCGCGAGCTCCTGCGCGATGGAGATCAGGCGCGGGTCGTGGGACCCGATCATCGGGTACCCGTCACCCTCCATGAGGATGCGCATGATCCGCACGTACGCCTTGTCGATCTCCGCCTTGTCCTGGTACGCGACCTCGGCGGGCTCCTTGTAGGCGCCCTTCACGATGCGGACGCGGCTGCCGTTCGCGGCGAGGCGGCGGGCGTCGTCCTCGGTGCGGAACAGGTAGGACTGGATGACGCAGCCGGTCTGCGGAAAGTCCTTCCGCAGCTCGTCGTGGATGGCGAACATCGAGTCGAGGGTGGTGTGGTCCTCGGCGTCCAGGGTGACCGTGGTGCCGATCGCGGCGGCGGCCTCGACGACGGGGCGCACGTTGGCGAGGGCGAGCTCGTGGCCGCCCTCCAGCGCCTGGCCGAACATCGAGAGCTTCACGGACATCTCGGCCTTGGTGCCGAGCCCGAGGTCCTTCAGGCGCTCGATGAGCTCCAGGTACGCGTCGCGGGCGGCGTGGGACTGCTCGACGGTGGTGATGTCCTCGCCCACCACGTCGAGGGTGACCTCGAGGCCCTTGTCGGCGGCGTCCGCGACGATCGGGACGACCTGGTCGACACCCTCACCGGCGATGAACCGCGCCACGACCTGCTTGGTGCCGGGGGCCGCCGATACAAAACGGCGCATCTTGTCGCTGCGCGACGCGGCGAGGATCACGGGACCCAGCACGGGGCACCTCCACGGGTGTACGAAATCGGGGGCCATACCGACATAGCCCTACGTGAAGGGAATGCGGTGGTACGGCACGGAGAACCACCGTGAAATTTAAGGATCCACCCGAACGTGGGCCATCGACAGCTGTCACGCGTTCGTGCCCTGGATCTCAGACAAATGTATGAAGAATGTCCAGAGGCGCGCGAGAATGGGGCCATGAAGGGCGATTACCAAGAACTGGTCGACGAGATCTCGACACTGCTCGGCGCTCCCGCGACCCTGGAGAACCGGGATTTCGAGCTGATCGCCTTCGGCGCGCACGACGGCGGGGGCGACAGCGGCTTCGACGCGACCGTCCTCGACCCGGTCAGGACCCGGTCGATCCTGACCCGGCGCTCCACGGCCGAGGTCCGCTCCTGGTTCGAGAGCTTCGGCATCACCCGCGCCACGGCCCCGGTCCGCATCCCGCCCACCCCGGAGGCGGGCGTCCACCGCGGCCGCATCTGCCTTCCCGTACGCCATCGGGGGTTCGCCCTCGGATACGTGTGGCTGCTCGACGGCGACCCGGGCCCCAGCGACCAGCAGCTGACCGCCGCGATGGAGGTGGCGCACCGGATCGGCGCACTGCTCGCCGACGAGGCGCAGGCCGGGGCCGACCTGACCCGGGAGTTCCGTGCGGTCCTGACGGCCGAGCGCGGCTGGCAGCGCGACATGGCGGTGGCCGCGCTGCGCACGGCGCTCGGCTCGCGCGGCGAGGGCCTGCACGCCGTGGTGTGCGTGGCACCCTGGCGTTCGGCGGACCCGGACGACGCCCCGGCGGCGCGCACGGTGCCGGGCGCGGCGGCCGTGTGCACGGTGCCGTGGGGCACGACCGCGCAGTCCCTCGCGGCGCTGGTGCGGCTGCGCTCGGCCGACGCGCCGGCGCCCGCGCACACGGCGGCGTCGCGGCTGCTCGACGCGGCGCCGGGCGCGGCGGCCGGCGTCGCGGGGGCCCGGCACGGCCTGGAGGACCTGGGCGCGGCGTGGTGGGAGGCGTCGGGGGCGGCGCGCGCGGCGCTGGCGGAGCGGCGCTTCGGCCCGGTGGCGCAGTGGTCGGACGTGGGCCCCTACCGCCTGTTGACCGCCCTGCCCCCGGAGGCGGCGCACGACCCCGTGGGCACGGAGCTGCTCGGCCCCGCCCACCGCGAACTCGCCCGCACCGCCGAGGTGTTCCTCGACTGCGCGGGCCAGGCGGGCCGCGCGGCCGCCGAGTTGGGCATCCACCGCCAGACCCTCTACTACCGCCTGTCCCGCGTGGAACAGCTCACGGGACTCGACCTGGACGAGGGCGAGGACCGGCTGCTGCTGCACATGGTCCTGAAGTCGTCACGACTGTAAGAGTCGCGCAACGGACCGCCATGCTCATGATCGTGGGGCGATACGGTTCTCCGCGTCCGAAGATCCATCCCTCCACCCCGGAGAACCCACATCTCATGAAGTTCAGGCTGTTGGCCCCCGCGGTCGCCTTCTCCGCCCTGGCCCTCGTCGGCGGCACCGCCGTCACGAGCGGCACCGCCGTCGCCGCGTCGAAGCCCGACTGCTCCCGGCAGATCGTCAACGTCCCCGCCAAGGAAGCGGTCAAGGTGCGCACCTCCAAGAAGGTGAACGCCACCGCCGTCAGCCAGTGGAACAAGGGCAAGAAGGGCAGTCTCTGCAACGACGGCCACTTCTACACGGGCCAGAAGTACAAGAAGTGCGGCAAGACCAGCACCAAGTGGCTGTACGGCAGCGAGTTCGGCAAGAAGCGGGGCTGGATCCCCGCCGCCTGCATCAAGTGGTCGTAACCACCACAGCCCCGAGGCCGGTCCGCACCGCGGGCCGGCCTCAGCCGTCTCCGGCCCGCCTCAGTCGGTCTCCGCGACCCGCTCCATCACGCGCCGCAGCCCCTCGGTGAGTTGCTCGGCGGTCGTCGCCGAGTCCGGGTCGAAGAGCCACTGCACCATCAGGCCGTTGAGGAGCGTGGTGTAGAAACGGCCCTCGCTCTCCACCAGGTCCTCGGGGAGCTCGCTCTCCTCGATGCCGGTGAACAGCGCCGCCATCCCCGCCGTCCCCTCCTTCTGCGCCGCGATCAGCAACTCCCGGATGCCCGCGAGGCGTTCGCCCTGCGTGATCACTTCCAGCGTCATCATCCAGATCGGACGCATCTCGGGAACCGACCGGATGACGTTGCCCCACACCCGCTGGAAGCGCTCCAAGCCGCCCGCCTCGGCGGCAGCCCCGTCCCGCGCCCCCTCGAAGTCGGTCCCCAACGGCTCGACCAGCGCGATGTACGCCTCCGCGAGCAGCGCGTCCTTGGACCCGTAGTGGTAGCCGATGGACCCGAGGTTCGTGCCCGACTCCTTCACGATGTCGCGGGCCGTCGTACGCACGAACCCCTTCGCCAGCAGACAGCGTTTCGCGCCTTCGAGCAGATCTTCACGGTGTCCCATGCGAGGCACCCTAGCCCGATCCCATACAGACGTCCCACACAAACGTCCTATACGACCGTACTAGACAACCGTATAAGACGTCCGTACAGTCCTCGCCATGCAGATGAACCCGCGTGCCACCCGCAGGGAATGGGCCGCCCTCGCCGTCCTGATGCTCCCGCTCCTCCTGGTCTCCATGGACGTGTCCGTCCTCTACTTCGCGATCCCGGAGATCAGCGCCGACCTCGCGCCCAGCGGCACCCAACAGCTGTGGATCTTCGACATGTACGCCTTCGTCCTGGCCGGACTCCTGATGACGATGGGCGCGGTCGGCGACCGCATCGGCCGCCGCAGGCTCCTCCTGTTCGGCGCCGCGGCCTTCGGCGCCGCCTCCCTCGCCGCCGCGTACGCGAACAGCGCCGAGACCCTCATCGCGGCCCGCGCGGTCCTCGGCATCGGCGGCGCCACCCTCATGCCGTCCACGCTGGCGATCGTGCGCGACCTGTTCCGGGACGAAGGACAGCGCGCCAAGGCGATCGGCATATGGCAGGGCGTCCTGGTGGCCGGCGTGGCGCTCGGCTCGGTGCTGAGCGGCGTCCTCGTCGAGTACTTCTGGTGGGGCTCGGTCTTCCTGGTCAACCTGCCCGCGATGGCACTGCTCCTGGTCCTCGCGCCCCATCTGATCCCGGAGTCCAGGGACCCGCGCCCCGGCCGCTTCGACCTGCTGAGCGTGCCGCTGTCGATGGCCGCCGTGCTGCCGCTCGTCTGGGGCCTCAAGGAGATGCCCGCCGAAGGCGTCGAACTCCCCTACGTCGCGTCCGTCGCCGTCGGCCTCTCCTTCGCCGCCCTCTTCGTGCACCGCCAGCGCACCGCCGCCTCGCCGATGATCTCGCCGGACCTGTTCCGCGGCCGTGGCCGCGCCTTCGGTGCCGCCATCTCCCTCAACCTCATCTCCTCGCTGACGATGATGGGTTCGGCGTACTTCACCACGCAGTACCTGCAGTCCGTGCTCGGCAAGAGCGCGATGGAGGCGGCGCTGTGGGCGCTGCTCCCCTCGGTCCTCATCGGTTTCGCCGCCCCGGTCGCCACGGTGCTCGTGCAGCGCGGCATGGACCGCGCCCACGTCGTCGCCACCGGCTTCGCCGTCTCCGCCTGCGGCTACGGTCTGCTCGCCCTGACCGGCACGTCATCGCTCCGGCTCGTCCTCGCCGGGGCGGGCGTGCTGGCCTGCGGCGCGGTCATCGTCGGTTCGCAACTCACCGACCTGGCGCTCGGCACGGCTCCGCCGGAGAAGGCGGGCACGGCGTCCTCGCTCCTGGAGACCGGTCAGGAGTTCGGCGGCGCGATGGGCATGGCGCTGCTCGGCTCCATCGGCAACACGGTCTACCGGAGCCACATGCCGGAGACGTCCCCGGCCGAGGCCCGCGAAACCCTGACGGGCGCGGTGGCGACGGCCTCCCACCTCCCCACCCGAACGGGCGATGCCCTCCTGGCCTCGGCAAGGGAGGCCTTCACCACGGGCATGCACGTGGCGGCGGTGACGGGGGCGGTACTGCTGCTCACGGCGGCGGGGGTGGCGGCGGTGGCTCTGAAGGGCGTCCACACACGCCAAAACGCCGAACAGGCGGAGCATTCCAGCCTGTCCGGCGTTTGACGACGAACTCGGCGAAGCCGGTGACCCACGGCAACCGAAGCCGCGGGAGTACGGGTCCGTACTAGTCGGTCAGGTCGACCGCGCGGGCGGACTCCGCCCCGATCTCCGCCGCCAGCTCGTTCAGCACCGCCTGCGACACGTTGTCGTCCACGGTGAGGACGGCCAGCGCCTCGCCGCCCACGTCGGCGCGAGCGACCTGCATGCCCGCGATGTTGATGCCCGCCTCGCCGAGGACACGGCCGACCGTGCCGACGACGCCCGGACGGTCGGCGTACCGGAGGACGACCATGTGGTCGGCGAGCGCCAGGTCCACGTCGTACTCACCGATGGAGACGATCTTCTGCAGGTGCTTCGGTCCGGCCAGCGTGCCGGAGACGGCGATCTCCTCGCCGCCGGAGAGCGTGCCGCGCACGGTGACCACGTTGCGGTGGTCGGGCGACTCGGAGCTCGTGGTCAGCCGGACCTCGACGCCGCGCTCCTGCGCGAACAGCGGCGCGTTCACGTACGACACCGTCTCGTCGACGACGTCCTCGAACACGCCCTTCAGCGCGGACAGTTCGAGCACCTTCACGTCGTGCTGGGTGATCTCGCCGTACACCTCGACGTCGAGGCGGGCCGCGACCTCCTGGGCGAGCGCGGTGAAGATCCGGCCGAGCTTCTCGGCGAGCGGCAGGCCGGGACGGACGTCCTCGGCGATGACGCCGCCCTGCACGTTCACCGCGTCGGGCACGAGCTCACCGGCGAGGGCGAGGCGCACCGACTTGGCGACGGCGATGCCCGCCTTCTCCTGCGCCTCGTCCGTGGAGGCGCCGAGGTGCGGGGTGCAGACGACCTGGTCGAACTGGAAGAGCGGGGAGTCCGTGCAGGGCTCCTTCGCGTACACGTCCAGGCCGGCGCCGGCGACGCGGCCCTCCTTGAGGGCGGAGTGCAGCGCCTCCTCGTCGACGATCCCGCCGCGCGCGGCGTTGACGATGCGGACGGACGGCTTGACCTTGTGCAGCGCCTCGTCGCCGATGAGACCGAGGGTCTCGGGCGTCTTGGGGAGGTGCACGGTGATGAAGTCCGAGACTTCGAGCAGCTCGTCGAGGGAGAGCACCTTGACGCCCATCTGGGCGGCGCGCGCGGGCTGCACGTACGGGTCGTACGCGACGACCTTCATGCCGAAGGCGCTCATGCGCTGCGCGACGAGCGCGCCGATGCGGCCGAGGCCGACGACGCCGAGGGTCTTCTCGGCCAGCTCGACGCCGGTGTACTTCGAGCGCTTCCACTCGCCGTTCTTCAGGGCGGTGTTGGCCTGCGGGATGTTGCGCGCGGTGGCGAGGAGCAGGCCGCAGGCGAGCTCGGCGGCGGTGACGATGTTCGAGGTCGGTGCGTTCACGACCATCACGCCGGCCTTGGTGGCGGCCGACACGTCCACGTTGTCCAGACCGACACCCGCGCGGGCGACGACCTTGAGCTTCCTGGCGGCGGCGATGGCCTCCGCGTCGACCTTGGTCGCGGAGCGGACCAGGATCGCGTCGACGTCGGCGATGGCGGGCAGCAGCTCGGCGCGGTCCGCGCCGTTGCACTGACGGATCTCGAAGTCCGGCCCGAGCGCGTCGACGGTGGCGGGCGACAGCTCTTCGGCGATGAGTACGACCGGTTTGCCGGTTGCAGCAGTGCTCACGTGAGTCCTCACAAGTCCCTTGCGGACGGCCGTCCCGACGGCCGCAGGCGGAGTCGCTTAGCCGCGTGGAAGACGCACGACGCTGTGGGCCCGACGCGAATGTTGAACAGAAGTGTAGTGGCGCCATGGACGTCGTCGTGCTTCTCGGTGGAAGGATCACTCGTCCGTGGCTGGACACGATGGACAAGGGCCGGGACGGCTGCCCCGGCCCTTGTCGTCACGACTTACGCGTCGTCGTCGTTGACCCAGCTCATGAGCTTGCGCAGCTCCTTGCCGGTGGTCTCCAGGAGGTGGTTCTCGTCCTGGGTCTTGTACTCGTTGTACCTCTTCAGACCGCCGTGGTACTCGTCCATCCAGTTCTTGGCGAACGTGCCGTCCTGGATCTCGGCGAGGACCTTCTTCATCTCGGCCTTGGTGGCGTCCGTGATGATCCGCGGGCCGGTGATGTAGTCGCCCCACTCGGCGGTCTCGGAGACGGACCAGCGCATCTTCTCCAGGCCGCCCTCGTACATGAGGTCCACGATCAGCTTCAGCTCGTGGAGGCACTCGAAGTACGCGATCTCCGGCTGGTAGCCCGCCTCGGTCAGGGTCTCGAAGCCCGCCTTGACCAGCGCGGCGGTGCCGCCGCAGAGCACGGCCTGCTCGCCGAACAGGTCGGTCTCGGTCTCCTCGGTGAAGGTCGTCTTGATGACGCCCGCACGCGTGCCGCCGATGCCCTTGGCGTACGAGAGCGCCAGCTCGAAGCCCTTGCCGGTGGCGTCCTGCTCGACGGCCGCGATGCACGGGACGCCGCGGCCCTCCTCGTACTGACGGCGGACCAGGTGGCCCGGACCCTTGGGGGCGACCATGCAGACGTCGACGCCCTCGGGGGCCTTGATGAAGCCGTAGCGGATGTTCAGGCCGTGGCCGAAGAACAGGGCGTCGCCGTCCTTGAGGTTGTCCTTGATGGACTCCTCGTAGACCTTGGCCTGGATCGGGTCCGGCACCAGGATCATGATGACGTCGGCCTCGGCCGCCGCCTCGGCGGGGGTGACGACGCGCAGGCCCTGCTCCTCGGCCTTCGTCTTCGACTTGGAGCCCTCGTGCAGACCGACGCGGACGTCGACACCCGAGTCACGGAGCGACAGCGCGTGGGCGTGGCCCTGGCTGCCGTAACCGATGACCGCGACCTTGCGGCCCTGGATGATGGACAGGTCGGCGTCGGCGTCGTAGAACAGCTCGGCCACTGGGAATCTCCTATGTGTGCTGGTGTTGCGTCCCACCGTACGGCGGGTTCAGGGAGGGAAGGTCTCGGGTCTCGGTATCCGAGAGGGGTACCGGCGCGTACCGGTCAGGCGCTGCGGTCGAGCGCCCGCAGGCTGCGGTCGGTGATGGAGCGGGAGCCGCGGCCGATGGCGATCGTGCCGGACTGGACGAGCTCCTTGATGCCGAAGGGCTCCAGCATCTTGAGCATGGCCTCCAGCTTGTCGCTGCTGCCGGTCGCCTCGATGGTGACGGCCTCCGGGGAGACGTCCACGGTCTTGGCGCGGAACAGCTGGACGATCTCGACGATCTGGGAGCGGGTCTCGTTGTCGGCGCGGACCTTCGCCAGGACGAGTTCGCGGGCGACCGCGGCGCCCGGCTCCAGTTCGACGATCTTCAGGACGTTGACGAGCTTGTTGAGCTGCTTCGTGACCTGTTCGAGCGGCAGGTCCTCGACGTTCACGACGATGGTGATGCGCGAGATGTCGGGGTGCTCGGTGACGCCCACGGCGAGCGAGTCGATGTTGAAGCCGCGGCGGGAGAACAGGGCGGCGATCCGGGCGAGGATGCCGGGGGTGTTCTCGACCAGGACGGAGAGCGTGTGCTTGGTGGACATGACTCTTGGTCTCTCTTTCGCTCTCGGTCTCAGTCGTCTTCGTTGTCGCCGAAGTCGGGGCGGACGCCCCGGGCTGCCATGACCTCGTCGTTCGAGGTGCCGGCGGCGACCATCGGCCACACCTGGGCGTCCTCGTGGACGATGAAGTCGACGACGACGGGCCGGTCGTTGATGGCGTTGGCCTCGGCGATGACCTTGTCGAGGTCCTCGGGGCGCTCGCAGCGCAGCGCCACGCAGCCCATGGCCTCCGACAGCTTCACGAAGTCCGGGACGCGGGTGCCCTTGTTGGGGCCGATGTCCTCGGGACCGCTGTGCAGCACCGTGTTGGAGTACCGCTGGTTGTAGAACAGCGTCTGCCACTGGCGGACCATCCCGAGGGCGCCGTTGTTGATGATGGCGACCTTGATCGGGATGTTGTTCAGGGCGCAGGTGGTGAGCTCCTGATTGGTCATCTGGAAGCAGCCGTCGCCGTCGATCGCCCAGACCGTGCGGTCGGGCCGCCCGGCCTTGGCGCCCATCGCGGCCGGGACCGCGTAGCCCATCGTTCCGGCGCCGCCGGAGTTGAGCCAGGTGGCGGGCTTCTCGTACTCGATGAAGTGCGCGGCCCACATCTGGTGCTGGCCGACGCCCGCCGCGAAGATCGTGCCCTCCGGGGCGAGCTGTCCGACGCGCTCGATGACGTGCTGCGGCGAGAGCGAGCCGTCCTCGGGCTGCGTGTAGCCCAGCGGGTAGGTGTCGCGCCAGCGGTTGAGGTCGGCCCACCAGGCGGCGTAGTCACCCGTGTGGCCCTCGGTGTGCTCGGCCTGGACGGCCTGGACGAGGTCGGCGATGACCTCGCGGGCGTCGCCGACGATCGGCACGTCGGCGGCGCGGTTCTTGCCGATCTCGGCCGGGTCGATGTCGGCGTGGACGATCTTCGCGTACGGCGCGAAGCTGTCCAGCTTGCCGGTGACGCGGTCGTCGAAGCGGGCTCCGAGGGCGACGATCAGGTCGGCCTTCTGCAGCGCGGTGACGGCGGTGACCGCACCGTGCATGCCCGGCATTCCCACGTGCAGCGGGTGGCTGTCGGGGAATGCGCCGAGCGCCATCAGTGTGGTGGTGACGGGCGCTCCGGTGAGTTCGGCGAGGACCTTCAGCTCCGCGGTGGCCCCGGCCTTGATGACACCGCCGCCGACGTAGAGCACCGGCCGCTTGGCGGCGGTGATCAGCTTGGCGGCCTCGCGGATCTGCTTGGCGTGCGGCTTGGTCACCGGGCGGTAGCCGGGCAGGTCCTGCTGCGGCGGCCAGGAGAACGTCGTCTGCGCCTGGAGGGCGTCCTTGGCGATGTCCACGAGGACGGGTCCCGGGCGTCCGGTCGAGGCGATGTGGAAGGCCTCGGCGATGGTGCGCGGGATGTCCTCGGCCTTGGTGACCAGGAAGTTGTGCTTGGTGATCGGCATCGTGATGCCGACGATGTCCGCCTCCTGGAAGGCGTCCGTGCCGATGGCCTTGGAGGCCACCTGGCCGGTGATCGCGACCATCGGGACGGAGTCCATGTGGGCGTCGGCGATCGGGGTGACCAGGTTGGTGGCGCCGGGGCCGCTCGTCGCCATGCAGACGCCGACCTTGCCGGTGGCCTGCGCGTAGCCGGTCGCGGCGTGACCGGCGCCCTGCTCGTGCCGGACCAGGACGTGCCGCACCCGGGTGGAGTCCATCATCGGGTCGTACGCGGGGAGGATGGCGCCGCCCGGAATGCCGAACACCGTGTCGGCCCCGACTTCCTCGAGAGAACGAATGAGGGACTGCGCACCCGTGACGTGCTCGACGGGGGCGGACTGCTGTCCTGAGGATCGGGGCCGCGGCTGCGGATGGTGGGCCCCGGTGGCCTGCTCGGTCATCGGCATTCTCTTCTCGAAGCTGAGGGTTTTTGCGGGGTGTTTGCGGGGGTTTGGCAGGTGCCAGTGCAACAAAAAACCCCTCGTGCCGTGAGGCAAGCGAGGGGAGCGCGCCGGGTGCGGTCGCTGGGGATCCGGTGTTCGGACCGGTCGTTCCCAGCTTCAGCCGACGCGCTTTCCAAGTACGAGAATTCGGGTGCGCATGGCATTGACCCTCCCCCCGGCACGCAGTACCTGTCAAGTAGGTGGGACGGGGGTCTCATTATGTGAACGCGCATAGGCCGCGGGGCCGCCCGTGAGCGTCCCCGGAGGGCCCCCCGCGTACGCTCCGGGAGGCCCGACCGCGTACGGGGACGCGCCGCCCGCGAACGCTCCGGCCGGCCCGCCGTACGCCGCCGCCGAGCCGCCCGCGTACGCCGCGGGACGGCCGCCCGCGAGCACCGGTTCGGCCGGGCCGTGCGGCACCGGGTACTCGCCCATGGTGAGCGCCCGGCGCAGCCGGTACTCGTCGAGCGGTCCGGCGAACGCCATGCCCTGTCCGTGCGTGCAGCCCATCGCGCGCAGGGCCACGACCTGCTCGGGCAGGTCGACGCCGTCGGCCACCGAGTCGAGGCCCAGGTCGCCCGCGATGCGCAGCAGTCCGGAAGTGATCTTGTGCAGCCGCGCGGACTCGACTACGCCCTCGACGAGGCCGCGGTCCAGCTTCAGTACATCGATGGGGAGCCGTCGCAGGGCCGTGATCGCCGCGTACCCGCTGCCGAACCCGTCGAGCGCGATGCGCACCCCGAGCCTGCGCAGGGCGGCCAGCCGGCGCTCCAGATCGTCGAGGGAGACTCGCGGGTCGGTCTCGGCGAGCTCGATGACGAGCGCGCCGGAGGGCAGCCCGTGGCGGGTCAGGAGCGCCTCGATGGAGCCCAGCGGCATGGAGCGGTCCAGGAGGCGGCGCGCGCTCATCCGGACGGCGACGGGCACGGCGTGCCCGGTCCTGCCGCGCTCGGCGGCCTGCTCCACGGCCTTCTCGAACGTCCAGCGGCCCAGCTCGGCGGCCCGCTTGTCCTGGCCTTCCTTGGAGTCGGCGACCCGCAGGAACTCGGCGGGCGTGAAGAGGACGCCCTGCGCCGAGCGCCAGCGTGCCTGGGCCGCGACCGCCGTGATCCGGCCGTCGTCCAGGCAGACGACGGGCTGGTGGAGCAGCGCGAACTCGCCGTCGTGCAGTGCGGCGCGCAGCCGGGTGGCGAGCTCCGCCTTGCGGACGACGTCGGCCTGCATCTGGGGTGCGTACAGCTCGACGCGCCCCTTGCCCGCGGCCTTGGCCCGGTACATCGCGAGGTCGGCGTTGCGGAGCAGTTCCCCCGCGCCGATGCCCGGTTCGGCGAAGGCCACGCCGATGGACGCCGCCACGCGCACGTCGTTGCCGTCGATGGCGTACGGCTGGGACAGGGTGATTCTGAGCCGGTCGGCGAGTTCGTAGATGTGCTGTTCTCTCGCGGCCTGGTCCCGGGTCCCGTCGCCGACGATGAGGGCCGCGAACTCATCGCCGCCGAGCCGGGAGGCGGTGTCGCCCGAACGCACCGCCTCCTGGAGTCTGCGTGCGGCCTGGATGAGGAGCTCGTCCCCGGCCTGGTGTCCGATGGTGTCGTTGACGGCCTTGAAGCCGTCGAGGTCGATGAAGAGCACGGCCGTGCCGCGGTCGGTGACTCTTCGGCCGGTCAGCGCCTGGCTCACGCGCCGGGTGAACAGGGCGCGGTTGGGCAGGTCGGTGAGCGGGTCGTGCTCGGCGTTGTGCTGCAACTGGGCCTGGAGCCGCACCCGTTCGGTGACGTCTCTGCTGTTGAAGATGAGTCCGCCCTGGTGGCGGTTGACGGTGGACTCCACGTTCAGCCAGTCGCCGTCGCCGGACTTGAAGCGGCACTCGATGCGGGTGGTGGGTTCCTCGACGGGGTTGGCGGCGAGGAACCTGCGCACTTCGTGGACGACGCGCCCGAGGTCCTCGGGGTGCATGAGGGAGGCGAGTTCGGAACCCACGAGCTCCTCCGCGTCCCTGCCGTAGACCCCGGAGGCGGCCGGGCTCACGTAGTGCAGGATGCCGTTCGGTGCGGCGATCATGATGACGTCGCTGGAGCCCTGGACCAGGGACCTGAAGTGGTTCTCCTTCTGGGCCAGTTCCTGGGTGAGCGTGATGTTGTCCAGGAGCATGATGCCCTGGCGCACCACGAGTGCGAGGACGACGGTGCCCGCGGTGAGGAGCACGACGCGGTCCACACTGCGGCCGTTCAGCACGTTGTAGAGGATCCCCAACGTGCAGACGGCGGCGGCCAGATAGGGCGTGAGGGCGGCCAGCGATCCGGCGATCGGACGGGTGGCGGGGACCGGGTCCTCGGGCTCGCTGTCGTACGGCACGCGCGCGCGGCCCGTGCCGAGCCCTTCGCGCACGTGCCATGGCGCGGCCCACGGGGCGTACGCGAGGAGGAGCGAGCCCGCGAACCAGCCGGCGTCCAGCATCTGGCCCGAGCGGTAACTGGTGTGCAGCAGCGGTGAGGTGAACAGCGCGTCGCACATCACGGTCAGGGCGAGCGCGCCGATCGCGGTGTTCACCGCGGAGCGGTTGGCGGACGACCGCCTGAAGTGCAGCGCCAGGACCATGCTGACCAGCGCGATGTCGAGCAGGGGGTACGCGAGCGAAAGCGCGGCGTACGCGACGCTCTGGCCCTCGAACTGCGCGGTGTGCGCGAGCGCGAGACTCCATGAGAGGGTGAGGAGCGAACCCCCGATCAGCCACGAGTCGAGCGCCAGGCACCCCCAACCCGCTTTGGTCACCGGGCGTTTGGCGAGCACGAGAAGCCCGATGATGGCGGGCGGCGCGAAGCAGAGGAAGAACAGGTCGGCGAGGCCCGGACTGGGGACGGGGCGGTCGAGGACGACCTCGTACCAGCCCCAGACGCCGTTGCCGAAGGCCGCCATCGCGGAGGAGAGCGCGAAGAGCAGCCATGCGGGTCGAAAGCGGCTTCGCCGGGTGCGTGAGTAGCGGAAGCAGGAGACCGCGGCGGCGGCCGCGGCGACGCTCAGGCCGAAGTCGCCCATGATCAGGGCCAGCCGTTCGGATCCCCAGCCGAGGGCCGATCCGGTGGCGTACGCCCCGCAGAGCAGCAGCAGCGCCAGCTGGGAGACGACGCCTCGACCTCCGGGCAGCGGACGCCGGGCCAGCGGGATCCTGGGCGGCAGCGCCGCCACCCCTCCGTCGAGGACGGGGGTGGAGGTCACGCGGGCGTTCACCGGGCCGCCCCGGTCCGTGCCGCCCCCGTGTCCGTCCGGCTCGCGCGTCGGCCGGGCCGACAGGGGCGCTGTGGTGTGCGGCGGCATCCGGCCGTGCGGCTCGCGGTGCGCCTGCGTCTGCGGGTCGGTGTGCGTCGGAGTCGCCGGCTGAGGTTCCGCCGCGTCGGATCGTTCACCCATAGGCCGTGCATCGCCCGTCGCCCCCCTCGCGTCTGCTGTCTCTTCCCCGCGCCGAACGGTCCACGGCGCATCCCCAGTCGGGACGATACACCAGAGTCGTCACTCAGGGACATAGCTCCTCTACGCTCCGTGACCGCACTCGCGGAAGTGGGCACGGGGCGCACACGGACAGACGCGGAGCGTGCACAAACCGCTCCAGGGTGATCAACTGCCCGTCGTCAGCACCACGTTGTCCAGGGGCTGTCCGGCCACGTGCCTGGTCAGCTGGGCGGCCAGCAGGCGTTTGGCACGGGGCAGGAACGCGGAGGACGAGCCGCCCACGTGCGGGCTGACCAACGCTCCTGGAGCGTGCCACAGCGGGTGACCTGCGGGCAGCGGTTCGGGGTCGGTCACGTCGAGCGCGGCGGTGATGCGGCCGGACTCCAGTTCGGCGAGGAGCGCCTTGGTGTCGACGACGGGTCCGCGGGCCACGTTCACGAGCAGCGCGCCGTCCTTCATGCGGGCCAGGAAGTCCGCTCCCACCAGCCCGCGCGTGGCCTCGGTGAGCGGTGTCGAAAGGATGACGACATCCGCCTGGGGCAGCAGGGACGGCAGCTCGGCGAGCGGGTGCACGGGGCCGCGCTCCGTGGCACGGGCAGAGCGCGCGACGCGCGCCACCCGCGCGCACTCGAAGGGGGTGAGCCGGTCCTCGATGGCGGAGCCGATCGATCCGTATCCGACGATGAGCACGGATCTGTCGGCGAGCGCCGGGTAGAAACCGGCCCGCCACTCCTCCTGCCGCTGCCCCTCCACGAAGCGCGGGATGCCGCGCAGCGAGGCGAGGACCAGGGTCAGCGCGAGCTCCGCGGTGCTCGCCTCGTGGACCCCGCGGGCGTTGCACAGTTCCACGCCGGGCGCGAGGAACTTGATGCCCGGCTCCACGTGATCGATGCCCGCGGTCAGTGTCTGTACGACGCGCAAGGACGTCATGGCGGACAGGGGACGTACCGCGATCTCCGTGCCCTTCATGTAGGGCACCACATAGAAGACGCAGTCGGCCGGGTCCGCGGGGAACTCCGGGCCGCCGTCCCAGTAACGGTAGGTGAGCCCGGCGTCGGCGGCCCCGGGCAGGCCCTGGATCTCGTGCGCCTCGAACGGAAGCCATACATCTGTCGTCATGGCCTGGAGGCTAATGCGCGCCGGAGTACGCCGTCCCCGGGAGGGCAACGGTCGAGGCCACCGGGGCGAAAGGTTAGTTTGGGTGATCTCCGAACGAGGGGCGGGAGGGCACGACCAGGTGGAGCGCAGGACGATCGGCGCGGGGGCGCTCGAAGTGGGCGCCGTCGGACTCGGCTGCATGCCGATGAGCTGGGCGTACACCGGCTCGCGGCAGCGGGGCGACGCGTCGGTGCGCACCGTGCACGCGGCACTGGACGCGGCGGGGGCCGCGGACGGCGGTCGCGGCGGGGGAATGCTGCTCGACACGGCGGACATGTACGGGCCCTTCACCAACGAGCTGTTGATCGGCCGGGTCCTGAAGGAACGGCGCGCGGAGGCGTTCGTCTCGACGAAGTGCGGGCTGCTGGTGGGTGAGCAGCACATCGTCGCCAACGGCCGCCCCGGCTATGTGAAGCGGGCCTGCGACGCGTCGCTGCGGCGGCTCCAGACGGACACCATCGACCTGTATCAGCTGCACCGCGCCGATCCCGAGGTACCCATCGAGGAGACGTGGGGCGCGATGGCCGAACTCGTCGCCGCGGGGAAGGTGCGGGCCCTGGGGCTGTGCGCCGTGGGGGCGCGCGCCCAACGGCGTTCTGCGCCGGGGCGCCCGGGTCCGGGGCTGCACGATCTGACGATCCGGCAGCTGGAACGGGTGCAGCAGGTGTTTCCGGTGAGCGCGGTGCAGGCCGAGCTGTCGGTGTGGTCGCCGGAGGCGCTGGACGCGCTGCTGCCGTGGTGCGTGGCGCGCGGCGTCGGGTTCCTCGCGGCGATGCCGCTGGGGAACGGTTTCCTCACGGGGACGCTGAAGCCCGGCATGGGCTTCGAGCCCGACGACCTGCGGGCCCGGCATCCCCGGTTCACCGCGGAGATGATGGCGGCGAACCAGCCGCTGGTGGTGGGGTTGCGCAGGGTGGCGGAGCGGCACGGGGCGACGCCCGCGCAGGCCGCGCTGGCGTGGGTGCTCGCGCAGGGGCGGCATGTGGTGCCGATTCCGGGGGCCAAGCGGGAGCGGTGGGCGGTCGAGAACGCCGGGGCCGCGGCGATCCGGCTCACGGAGCGTGACCTCGCGGAGATCGCGGCGCTGCCGCCGGCGCTGGGGTCGTGGGACTGAGCCATGACGTTGTGATCTCGTGGCGGCGGATCGGGAACCCGCCGGGGCGCGGGCGGTGTATGAACAGGAGAAGCACCGCGTCGAAGGGATCCTGATCGTGCATCGACCTGCTGTTACGGCCGCGACGGCCGCCGTCGTCCTCGTCCTCGTGGCCGGGTGCTCGTCCGGCGACGGTGAACCGGACCGCGCCGAGAGTCCACCGGAACGGGGCGGGACCAGCCAGTCCCCCACCGGCAGGGCGGGTGCCGACGCCCCGCCGGAGAAGGGCTCGGCGAAGGTCACCCGCACCCTCACCACGGGCCTCAAGTCCCCCTGGGGCCTCGCCGCGCTGCCCGACGGCGACCTGCTGGTGTCCTCGCGCGACGAGGGGACGATCACCAGGATCGACGGGAAGACGGGCAAGAAGACGGAGCTCGGCTCGGTGCCGGGCGTCTCCTCCGGCGGTGAGGGCGGCCTGATGGGCCTCGCGCTCTCCCCGTCGTACGCCTCGGACCACTTCGTGTACGCGTATTTCACGACGGAGTCCGACAACCGCATCGCCCGGATGCTGTACGACGAGAAGAAGCCGAAGGGCGAACAACTGGGCGCTCCCGACACGGTCTTCAAGGGCATCCCGAAGGGCACGATCCACAACGGCGGCCGGATCGCGTTCGGCCCGGACAAGATGCTGTACGCGGGCGCGGGCGAAACGGGGGACACGGGCCTCGCGCAGGACAAGAAGTCCCTGGGCGGCAAGATCCTCCGCCTCACCCCGGACGGCGAGCCCGCCCCCGGCAACCCCTTCGGCGACTCCCCCGTGTACTCGTTCGGGCACCGCAATGTGCAGGGTCTGGCCTGGGACGAGCAGAAGCGGCTGTGGGCCTCGGAGTTCGGCCAGGACACGTGGGACGAACTGAACGAGATCAAGTCCGGCGGGAACTACGGCTGGCCGGAGGTGGAGGGCAAGGAAGGCAAGGAGGGTTTCCGCGATCCGGTCGCGCAGTGGAAGACCTCCGACGCCTCCCCGAGCGGGGTCGCCCATGCGGAGGGCTCGGTGTGGATGGCGGGGCTGCGGGGCGAGCGGTTGTGGCGCGTCCCGGTGCGGGGCGTGGAGGGCGACCCGGAGCCGCAGGCGTTCCTGGAGGGCGAGCACGGCCGCCTGCGCACGGTGCTCGCGGCGGGCGGCGACAAGCTGTGGCTGGTCACCAATGAGACGGACTCGCGGGGCACGCCGGAGAAGGGGGACGACAAGATCCTGGAGGTGCGGGTGGAGTAGCTCAGCTCTCCGGCTCGTCGGAGTCCGGGGTTGCGTCGGCGCGCGGCGACGGCACGGGTGGGCGTACGACCACCTTGCCCGAGGACAGGTCTATCGGTCCGCGCCCCGGGTCGCCGTCGGCGAGGTCGACGCGGGTCAGTTCCAGGCGCTTCCGCTCGTCGTCGGTGTGCTTGCGGCCCGGCGCGAACAGGGCCTCGATCGCGTTGAACACTGCGCCTCCCAGGAGCCGTGATTGCGCAGTCCAGCGTAGGCGAGGCCGCCACAGTCCGACTGGGGCGCGGGAACGTGCAGGTCAGCGCAGCGCCGACGGGAACAGGCGCAGGCGGTGGGCGAGTGCGGCGGCCTCACCGCGGCCGGTGACGGACAGCTTGGCGAGGATGTTGGAGACGTGGACGCTCGCCGTCTTCGGGGAGATGAAGAGCTCCTCGGCGATCTGCCGGTTGCTGCGGCCCACGGCGACCAGCCGCAGGACGTCCCGCTCCCTGCTGGTCAGACCCAGCGCCTCCGCGGGGTCGGCCGGGGGCTCGGGGGCGCGGGTGGCCTCGGCGGGGTTCAGGGTGAGGCGGGCGCGCTGGGCGAGTCGGGTGATCTCGTCGGAGAGCGGGCGGGCGTCGAGCCGGTCGGCGACCTCCGCCGCCTGGCGCAGCAGGCCCGTGGCGCGCTCGCGGACGGTGGTGTCCGGGCCGAGGAGGGACTCGGCGAGGCGCAGGCGGACGCGGGCCAGGTCGAAGGGGCGGTCGAGGGGTTCGACGGCGGTGACCACGGTGGTCCAGTCGGCGGGGGTGTCGCGGCCTTCGGCACGGCGGAGTTCGGCGCGGGTCCATTCGTCGTAGGCCCGCCAGAGCGGGATGGGGGTGGCGAGGGTCTTCGTGGCGGAGCGGATGCGGGCGAGGGCGGCGGGACGGCCGGGTTCGGCGACGGGCAGGCCGCGGGCGTCGGCCTCCATCCGTGCGGCGGCGAGCAGGAGGGGCCAGCCGTACTTGTAGGTGCCGAAGGGGAGGCCGGGGGCGAGGCCGCGTTCGAGTTCGGCGCGGGCGTCGAGGATGCGGCCCTCGGCGGCCGCGACGCCCAGGGCGATGCGGAGGAGAACGAGGAGGTACTGGGGCTGGGGGTCGTGGGTGCCGAGGTGATGGTGGGCGGTCTGCATGTGCCGGGTGGCGGCGGCGTGGTCACCGCGGTGGAGGGCCATGCGGGCCAGGCGTTCGGCGGCCGAGACGCGGGGTTTTGAGCTCTGGACGCAGCGCTGGGTGTGGGCGACGGCGTCGGCGGCCTCGTCCCAGCGGCCGAGGGAGATCAGGGACTCGGCGACGTTGGCCCAGACCCAGCCCTCGGTGTCGACCAGGCCGTACTTGCGGCAGAACTCGATGCCCTCCATGCCGACGCGGACGGCTTCGGCGGAACGACCGACGCCTTCCAGGGAGGAGGGGAGGTTGATGTGGACGCGGCTCAGGTTGGTGACCAGGCCGTCGCGGACGACGCGGTCCCTGATCTCGTACATCTCGGCGAGGCCTGCCTCGGGGTCGCCGGCCTCGACGAGGAGGGCGCCGCGGGTGAGGCGGGCGTTGAGCTCGATGACATCGGCCTTGACCATGCGGGCGTATTCGACGGCGCGTTCGGCGGCGGCGAGAGTCTCTGGGCCCGGGTCGTGGAGCATGCCCCAGGAGGCGCGGTGGACGAGGACCTCGGCGTGCACCTCGGAGGGCGGCAGGCCGCGCATCAGCTCCTCGGCCTTGGCTATCTCGTCCCAGCCGTCGCTGCGGCCCAGGGTGGAGACGAGGCGGGAGCGGGCTATCCAGAACCAGGCGGCGCGGTGCGGGTCGTGGCCGTCTTCGAGGGTGCGCAGGGCGCGTCTGGTGATTTTCAGGGCACGTTCGCGTTCACCGCAGAGACGGCCCGCGACGGTGGCCTCGGCCATCAGGTCCAGGTAGTCGAGGGGGGTGGTGGCGGGGTCGCAGCCGCAGGGGGGATAGCCCTCGACGTAGTCGGCGGGGCGCAGTTCCTGACGGACGGTGTCAGGTGCGTCGTCCCACAGCTCCATGGCGCGTTCCAGCAGGCGCAGTTGCTCGCTGTAGGCGTGACGGCGGCGGGCTTCGACGGAGGCGCCGAGGACGGCGGGCAGGGCCTTGGCCGCGTCGTGCGCGTGGTACCAGTAGGTGGCGAGGCGGGCGGCGCGCTGGTCGGCGGCGACGAGCGAGGGGTCGGCCTCCAGTGCTTCGGCGAAGCGGCGGTTGATGCGGGAGCGTTCGCCGGGCAGCAGGTCGTCGCTGACGGCCTCGCGGACCAGGGAGTGCCGGAAGCGGTAGCCGTCGCCGTCCGGGGAGGCGAGCAGGATGTTGGCGCCGACCGCGGCCCGCAGCGCCTCGATCAGGTCGTCCTCGCCGAGCCCGGCGACCTCGGCGAGCAGTTCGTACTCGACGGTGGAGCCGCCCTCGGCGACGATCCGCGCCACTCGCTGGGTGTCCTCGGGGAGCTCCTCCACGCGGACGAGGAGCAGGTCGCGCAGGGAGTCGGTCAGGCCGGCGCAGCTGTCGCCGCCGTGGGAGGCGACGGCGAGCTCCTCGACGAAGAACGCGTTGCCGTCGGAGCGCTCGAACACGTCGTCCACCAGGGACGGTTCGGGTTCGGTGGCGAGGATCCCGGCCATCTGGCGGGCGACCTCGTCCTTGCTGAGACGGCCCAGTTCGACGCGGCGCACGGTGCGCAGCCGGTCGAGTTCGGCGAGGAGGGGGCGCAGGGGGTGGCGGCGGTGGATGTCGTCGGCGCGGTAGGTGGCGAGGAGGACGAGGCGGCCGCCGCGCAAGGTGCGGAAGAGGTAGGCGAGGAGGTGGCGGGTCGAGGCGTCGGCCCAGTGCAGGTCCTCCAGGGCGACGACGACGGTGCGGTCGCGTGAGACGCGTTCCAGGAGGCGTGCGGTGAGTTCGAAGAGGCGGGCCGTGCTCTCGTCGGAGCGGCCGCCGGGGGTGTGTCCGTGTGGGGCGGGTCCCGCGAGTAAGGGCAGGAGTCTGGCGAGCTCCTCCTCCTGGCCCTCGGCCGCGGCGGCGAGTTCGTCGGGGAGTCGGCGGCGCAGGGCCCGCAGGGCGGTGGAGAAGGGGGCGAACGGCAGGCCGTCGGCGCCGATCTCGACGCAGCCGCCGACCGCGACGACGGCGCCCTGAGCCTCGGCGACCGCGGTGAACTCCTCGACGAGGCGGGTCTTGCCGACCCCCGCCTCGCCGCCGAGCAGCAACGCCTGGGGCTCGCCCGGGCCGCCGGGGCCCCCGGCTCCTTCGAGCGGGGTGCCCGTGGCGCGGGCGAGCGCTTCGTTCAGTACGCCCAGTTCGTCGGTGCGGCCGACGAACACCGGGCTGACGGACCTGGTCTCCACAGCCGCGAGCATCGCACAGTGCGAGGACACCGCGGCACCCGTTATCCGCGGAGCGGACAGGGGTGCGGAGTTCGTCATGTCAGGCGGCCCGCATGAAGCGGATCTTCCGGAGGGGCGTACTCACCGGCCCCTCTGCTTCGTCGCGGGCCGATCGGCGGGCGGTGGCGCGGCTCTTGCGGGCCTCGCCGACCAGGCGCTGGTGGTCGGCCCGGCGGACCAGCTCGGCGGCGCGCATCTGGTGCATCTCGTACTCGAACATCTCGTGCCCCTCGGGGTTGTGGGTGGTATCGCCGGTGTCGTTCCCTGCGATGTCTCCACTTTCGTCTCCCAGGGGGGTCGCCCACATCGGGCGGCTGCCGCATCTCCGGAGCGCGAGGGTCCTTAGACACGACGGAGGGCGGGGCGGGGGCCTTAGCCCCTGCCCCGCCCTTGCCTTAGGCGTCCCGCGACGGCCCGCTCACGAAGGGACCGAGGGCAGTCCGAGCAGCAGGTCGGAGTACTTCGCGATGGCGAGGACGAGCCCGATCACGCCGAGCGCGAAGCCCGCCCACGCGACGGACTTGATCCATGGCGCCTGCTCCTTGCCGGGGGCGCCGAACGCGGGCCGGACGAGGACCAGGAAGCCGATGACGAGCGCGGCGAGCGCGAAGAGCCCGGCGACCATCGCGGTGGCCTGCCAGGAGTCGCCGTACACCGACTGGAGCTGGTCGGAGACGCTGGCGGACTGCCGGGCCTTGGTGTCCAGCTGCCCCATGAGGGTCGAGCGCGCCCCGGCGATCGTGCCGAGCCAGCCGCCGGAGAGGCCGATCACGCCGAGCGCGGCGGAGACGACGGCCGCGGCGCCCTGGCCGACGCCGGCGGACTTGGCGGCGGGCACGGGCACCGCGTCGGAGTCTGCGTCGGTGTCGGAGTCGGCGTCGGCGTCGGCGTCGGACGCATCCAGCGCCTCGTCGTCCGTGCCCGACTCGGCGTCCGCGTTCACGTCCGTGTCCGTGTCCGTGCCCGTGTCCGGCTTCGTGGCGGCCGCGTCGGACTTCGTGACGTCGACCGTCTCCGGCTCTCCGGCCGCGGTCACCTCGTCGGCCCCGGCGTCGGCCCCGGTCCCTGGCGCGCCCTTGGGGGCGGCAGCGTCATCTGTCTTAGTACCCATGCTCCGCACCGTACGGACGGAGTCTGAGAGCTCTCTTAACGCGCGTCCCCGGCGTCCCTCGCGTCCCCCGCGTCGCGCAGCGCCCGCCACTCCGGCGCGAGGACGGACCAGACCTCCATGTCGTGCCGGATGCCCTGCCAGGGAAAGCTCTCCCGCAGCACGCCGTCCCTGGTGAAGCCGAGCCGCTCGGCGGCCGCCTTGCTGCGCTCGTTGCGCGAGGAGACGAGCCACTCCACGCGGTGCATGCCGCGCTCGTCGACGGCCCAGTCGATGAGGACCTTGGACGCCTTGTTCACCAGACCGCGCCCCGCGGCCGACGGTTCGAGCCACACGCCGATCTCGCAGCCGTCCACACTGGTGTCGAAGATGCGGAAGAGGACGCCGCCGACGAGCGTGCCGTCCAGCCAGATCCCGTAGAAGCGGCCGGTGTCGGCGGCCTGCCGGTCGGCGAAGGTCTGGAGGTGCTTCCGCGCGGACTCCACGTCCTTCACCGTCGCGGTGAACGGCACCCACGCCTGCGCGTACTCCCGCGCCCGCTCGACGTGTTCGAGGAACTCCTGCGCCTGCCACGGCTCGATCGGCCGCAGCTCAGCGCCCTCGCCCAGCGATATCGCGAACATCCTGCTCCTTCGGCCCTGTCATGTCTTCGGCTACGTCCCGCTGTTCCGGGATCTTCGCAGATGCGCCGCCCGCGTTCGAACGACATTCGGGCGGCTCGATGCTGATGCGCGGCAGGAAGCGGTCCAGGCGGCGCGGCAGCCACCAGTTGGCGCCGCCGAGCAGATGCATGAGGGCCGGCACGAGCAGCGTGCGCAGCACGAAGGCGTCGAGCGCGACGGCCGCAGCGAGCGCGATGCCGAACATCGCGATGACGCGGTCGCCGCTGAGGACGAAGGCGAGGAAGACCGAGATCATGATGACGGCGGCGGAGTTGATGACGCGGCTCGTCTCGGCGAGCCCGACGCGGACGGCCCGCCGGTTGTCGCCGGTCTCCAGCCACTCCTCGTACATCCGGCTGACCAGGAAGACCTGGTAGTCCATGGAGAGCCCGAAGAGCACGGACACCATGATCACGGGGAGGAAGGGCTCGATCGGGCCCGCCCTGCCGAGGCCGAGCAGTTCGCTCCCCCACCCCCACTGGAAGATCGCGACGACGACGCCGAAGGCGGAGGCGACGGCGGCGACGTTCATCGCGGCGGCCTTGAGGGGGATGCCGACGGAACGGAACGCCAGCAGGAGCAGGACGCAGCCGAGCCCGATGACCACGCCCACGAAGAGCGGCAGTTTGCCGATGATGACCTCGGCGAAGTCGTCGTAGCTCGCGGTGACGCCGCCGACGCGCAGGTCGAGGGAGCGGTCCGCCTCGGCCCGCGGCAGGACGTCCTCGCGCAGCCGGTCGACGAGCGCGCTGGTGGCCTCGGACTGCGGTGCCGATTCGGGGACGACGGTGAGGAACGCGGCGCGGCCGCCGTCGTCGTACGTCACCGGGCTCACGGAGGCGATGCCCTCGGTCGACTTGAGCGTCGTGACGAGATCGTCGAGGGCGACCCGGCCGCCCGCTCCGTAGACGTCGCCCACCAGGGTCAGGGGGCCGTTCACGCCGGGCCCGAAGCCGTCGGCGAGCAGGTCGTACGCCTGCCGTGTCGTGGCTTTCGCCGGGTTGTTGCCCTGGTCGGACGTGCCCAGGTGCAGGCCGAGCGTCGGCAGCGCGAGCACGGCCATCACCAGGACCGCGACGGCGCCGAGCAGCTTGGGGTGGCGCTCCACGAAGGCGGCCCAGCGGGCGGCGAACCCGGTCGGCACCTCGGGTTCGGGCCCGTGCTCCGCGAGCCTGCGGCGTTCGCGGCGGCTGAGGGCGCGCGGGCCGATCCAGCCGAGGAGGGCGGGCAGCAGCGTCACGGACGCGGCGACGGTGAGGACGACGGTCAGCGACGCGGCGATGGCGACGCCGTTGAGGAAGCCGAGCCGCAGGATGAGCATGCCGAGGAGGGCGATGCAGACGGTGGCGCCCGCGAAGACGACGGCGCGTCCGGTGGTGGCGACGGCGCGTTCGGCGGCGACGGCGACGGGCAGGCCGCGTTTGAGGCCCTTGCGGTGCCTGGTGACGATGAAGAGGGCGTAGTCGATGCCGACGCCGAGGCCGATGAGGGTGCCGAGCATCGGCGCGAAGTCGGCGACGGTCATCAGGTGGCCGAGCAGCACGATGCCCGCGTACGCGGTGCCGACGGACACCAGGGCGGTGGCGATGGGCAGGGCTGACGCGGCGAGGGAGCCGAAGGCGAGGAAGAGGACGACGGCGGCGACGGCCACTCCGACGACCTCGGCGACCTGGGCGCTCTTGGACTCGGTGAGCCCGATGGCGGTGCCGCCGAGCTCGACCTGGAGCCGGTCGGATTCGGCCTCCTCGGCGGCGTCGACGACGGCCTGCGCGTCGGCCTTCGCGATGTCGTCGGCCTGTTCGCGGAAGGTGACGGTGGCGTACGCCGTGCGGCCGTCGGCGCTGATCCGGCTCGCGCCCCCGTGGTCGTAGGGGCCGGCGACGGATGCCACGGCGGGCTGGTCGGCGATCTTGCCGAGGGCGTCGGACATCGTCTGCTCGACGTCGGCGGCGCGGACGGAGGTGCCGGGTCCGGTGTGCCAGACGACGGTGTCGCTGTCGCCGCCGAGGCCGTGGAAGTTCTCGTTCAGGAGCTGGGTCGCGCGACCCGACTCGGTGCCCGGCACTTCGTAGTCGTTCGAGTACGCCGATCCCGCGACGGACGCGGCGGACGCGGCGCCGCCGAGAGCGAGGAGCCACAGGAGGACGACGACGAGGCGGTGCCTGACGCACCAGCGGGCAAGTGCTGCCACGGACCGGCTCCCTGATTGTTTCGTGGATCTTCACCGGGAGCGGCAGTCGACGAACTGAACGGCCCGCAAAGAACGCATGAGTGGCGACATGTGCGCCGCAGACACTTTCGCAGCCCTTGATGATCGTTGGTCCGGTTCGTGGCCTTACTCACAGGAGTACAGGAAGCGCGGGGGCGCACCGTGAGCCCCTCGCGCCCCCGCATGGACCGTGCCTCAGCCCGAGACGCTCGCACGGCCGTTCTCGATGTGCCCCATGAGCCGGCGCCGGAAGGCCGCGTCACCGTCGGCGGTCACCTCGACGTCGTACCAGCCGTGCTCGTCGGCGGTGTGCCAGGCGACCGTACGGCTGCTGCGGGCCTTGACGCGGACGGTGCGTGTTCGCGACCGGACGTCCGATTCGTCCACGTATCCGAGCGGCTTGACGGTGAAGACGAGGTCGCGGCGGCCACGGTTGGCCAGCGTGAGGTGGATCTCGCGCCGCGTGATCGCGGAGGCGACCCGCGCCCCGCCGTCCTTGCCGTGCCCGTCCTTGCCCCCAGAACCCGTGGCCCCGGCGAACTCGCGCCGGAAGCCGTTCGGCCCGACGACGGTGAAGGCGTAGGTGTCGCCCGGCACCGGCACGGTCCAGGAGCCCTTGCGGACGACGTCCTGGTGCTGCGGGACCGCGAACTCGCCCGCGTACGGGTAGAGCGCGAAGTGGGCGCTGGAGCTGCCGCCGTTGCGCAGCCGCACCTCCAGCGTGCCGTCCTCACCCGGCCTGGCGTCGGCGTCGGGCTGGTAGGGCAGCGGGCGGGCGCGGCGGACACCCGGTTCCTGGACCGGCATGGACTGCTCCAGGGGCGGCTGCGGGGACCAGCGGCCGCTGAACGGCGGGATGGCGCCCGGCCGCTCGACGTCGGGCCGCCGGTGGCCGCGCCGGAAGTCGAAGGCGCCGGTGAGGTCGCCGGTGACCTTGCGGCGCCAGGCGCTGATGTTGGGCTCCCGCACGCCGGTCCACTTCTCCAGGAAACGTACGACGGAGGTGTGGTCGAAGACCTCGGAGCAGACGTATCCGCCGACGGTCCACGGCGAGACGACGAGCATCGGCACGCGCGCGCCGAGCCCGGTCGGCCTGCCCTCCCAGCGCTCCTCCCGCTCCTCGGCGGAGTCGCCGCCGGGCACGGGCGGCGGGACGTGGTCGAAGAAGCCGTCGTTCTCGTCGTAGTTGATGAAGACGGCGGTGCGGCGCCAGACGTCCGGGTGCGAGGCGAGGGCGTCGAGCACCTTGTAGACGATGGTCGCGCTGTGGATCGGCGAGGAGACGCTGGGGTGCTCGGAGTCCACGGCGGACGGCACCAGGTAGCTGACCTTCGCCAGCTTGCCGCGCGCGACGTCCTTGGCGAACTCCTCGGCGAGCGCGCCGGTGGGGACGCGCCGCAGTCCGCGCTCGAAGAGGGACCGCTCCCGCTTGTCCAGCGTGGCGACGCCCTCCTCCAGGGTGGCGAGCAGCTTGGTGCGCGCGGCCTCGTCCTTCGCGTCGCGCACCTTGGCGTAGAAGGCCTCCATGAAGGTGAGACCCGTCTTGGCCAGGGCCTTGCGGGCGATGGCCTTGAAGGTGGTGAAGAACTCGATCTGGTTGTCGGTGAAGTTCTCCCACTCGGTGTACGTCTGCCAGCTGACGCCCGCCTTCTCCAGGCGCTCGGCGTACGTGCCCCAGCCGTACCCCGGGTGCGTGCCCTCGGCGTACGCGTCGTTGCCGACGGCCCGCTTGCCGTTGGCCTCGTAGCCCGTCTTGCCGCTCCACAGGTGGTTGCGGTTGGGGCTGGTGGAGGTGTGGATGGAGGAGTGGTAGGCGTCGCAGACGGTGAAGGTGTCGGCGAGTTCGTAGTGCAGCGGGATGTCCTCGCGCGTGTAGTACGCCATGGTGGCCGCCGTCTTGGCGGTGACCCAGCCGTCCATCCAGCCGTCGTGCCAGGCCTTGGCGCCGCCGTTCCAGGAGTGGTCCAGGTCGCCGATGTACTGGAGGTCCTTCTTCTGCGTCTCGGCTGCCTGCCGTACGGAGAAGGGCAGGATGGTGCGCAGGGCGCCCGGCTGCTCGAAGACCGAGGTGCCGCCGGGCAGGCGTATCGCGTTGCGGTCGCCGAAGCCGCGCACGCCGCGCAGGGAACCGAAGTAGTGGTCGAACGACCGGTTCTCCTGCATCAGGATGACCACGTGCTCGATCTTGTCGAGACCGCCGTGGACCGGCGGCTCATGCGCGAGCGCCTCCTGCAGCGACGGCGGCAGGAACGAGCCGACGGCGGCGGTGCCGAGCGCGCCGCCGCCGATCGCCATCAGGCGTCTGCGCGAAATCTCCGGAGTCACGTGGGACCTCCCAGTAGTCCTGGCCGACATCCAATGGTTCTCTGCTGATCCATTGACCTGTACGGCGGGGACGCTAGTGACGCCCGGTTTCCTTGTGAAGACCGCGGGACGAAGTCGCGGTGAACGTCCAAAAGTTCACCGCGGCAGTCCATGGCGGAGGGCGCCGCCGACGGCGGCGGGCGGCGTTGTCAGTGGCGGGTGTCATTCTCGGACACATGGAACACGCCCACCGCATCGCCGCCTTCACGGAGCTGGTCGGACCGCCCGCCGACGCCGCGCCCGCCGTCGACTGGGCCTCCGTCGAGGCCTGGCTCGAAGTCCCGCTCCCCGGGGACTACAAGTCATTGGTGACGGCGTACGGCCCGGCCGAAATAGGCCGCCCCGGCACGGTTTCCCTGCGGCTGCACACGCCCTGCGTGAGCGCCGACGGCCGGTATGCGTACGGGGCGTGGGTGGTCGAGACCCATCGGCACTCGGCCATCAGGCCGGGCATGTTCACCCAGGAGCGGCGCCGCTTCCTGCCCGACGAGGGCGGTCTCCTCGCCTTCGCCACCACGTCGGCGGGCGACCACCTCTTCTGGGACACCTCGGTCTCGAAGGACCCCGACGCGTGGCCGGTGGTGCTCCTGACCACGTCCGTCGCGGTCGGCGGCGCCGCTCCCTGGGCGGCGTACGAGATGCCGCTCCTGGAGTTCCTGCACACCGCGGTCCACGACGGGGTGCCCCACCCCGGCGAACCCGGCGGCCTCCTCGGCCCGCTGGCACCCGAGGCGCGCACCTGGCCGCCGCTGGCCGGAGCCGCGCCGTGGTCGCCGCCGCCCCGGGGGACGTACGTCGACGCCCGCCAGCACGCCGCGCTCACCGAGGGCGAGGGCCTTGAGGCGATCACCGCCCTGATACCCCCGCCGCTCAC
Organism: Streptomyces venezuelae; assembly: GCF_008642355.1. Lineage (NCBI taxonomy): Bacteria > Bacillati > Actinomycetota > Actinomycetes > Kitasatosporales > Streptomycetaceae > Streptomyces > Streptomyces venezuelae. The sequence goes on along the minus strand of NZ_CP029193.1, from coordinate 5,847,862 downwards.
TCCCCACCTGGGCAGGGGCAGTTGGGAGGCGCTCTTCGAACGGCTCGGGACACGCCTCCCCGCGGACTTCGTCGCGCTGGCCGGGGCGTACGGCGCGGGGAACTGGAGCTGGTGGCTCGACATGCCGGCGCCGCTCGACCTCGACCACCGGCTCGGCCTCGCGCGGGGCACGGAGGAGATGCTGGAGGGCTACCGCGGCCTGCGCGAGAGCTTCCCCCCGTACTACCCGATGCCCGCCTGGCCCGAGCCCGGCGGCTTCCTGCCCGTCGCCTCGACGATCGACGGCGACCAGATCGGCTGGTGCGTCGAGGGCGACGACCCCGACCGGTGGCGCGTCGCGGTCAACCCGCGGCACGCGGACCAAGGACCGCCCCTGGAGACGAACTTCACCGGGACGCTGCTGAACTGGCTGCGCGGCGGCAGTCCTGTCGGCGACGGCTTCTTCTGGCTGCGCAAGGACCAGGACCCGCTGGAGCACATGTTCTTCGAGCCGTTCGGGGCACCGCGGGAGGAGAACCCGTGACGGGTGAGAGCTGATGCGTACGCGAAAGGGCGGCGCGTCCCGAAGAACGCGCCGCCCTCACTCGGAGCCTGTCCCTGGACCTCAGCCTTCGCTGACGCCCAGCTTCTCCAAAATCAGCTCCTTGACGCGGGCCGCGTCGGCCTGGCCACGGGTGGCCTTCATGACCGCGCCGACCAGCGCACCGGCCGCCGCGACCTTGCCGCCGCGGATCTTGTCCGCGACACCGGGGTTGCCTGCGATGGCCTCGTCGACGGCGGCCGTCAGGGCGCCCTCGTCCGAGACGACCTTCAGGCCGCGCTTCTCGACGACCTCGTCCGGCGTGCCCTCGCCCTTCAGGACACCCTCGATGACCTGGCGGGCCAGCTTGTCGTTGAGGTCGCCCGCGGAGACGAGCGCGGTCACCCGGGCGACATGCGCCGGAGTGATCGGGAGCTCCTCCAGGGCGACACCCGACTCGTTGGCGTTACGGGCCAGCTCGCCCATCCACCACTTGCGGGCCGACGCCGCGTCGGCGCCCGCCTCGATGGTGGCGACGATCGGCTCGACCGCACCCGCGTTGAGGATCGACTGCATGTCGTGCTCGCTGATCCCCCACTCCTCGCGGAGGCGGTTGCGGCGGACGCGCGGCATCTCGGGCAGGCCGGCCCGCAGCTTCTCGACCCACTCGCGGGCCGGGGCGACGGGGACGAGGTCGGGCTCCGGGAAGTACCGGTAGTCCTCGGCGTTGTCCTTGATGCGCCCGGAGGTGGTGGAGCCGTCGTCCTCGTGGAAGTGACGGGTCTCCTGCACGATGGTGCCGCCGGAGTTGAGCACCGCGGCGTGGCGCTGGATCTCGAAGCGCGCCGCGCGTTCCACGGAGCGCAGCGAGTTGACGTTCTTCGTCTCGCTGCGTGTGCCGAACTCCTGCTGCCCCTTGGGGCGCAGCGAGAGGTTCACGTCGCAGCGCATCTGGCCCTTGTCCATCCGGGCCTCGGAGACGTCGAGCGCCTTGATGAGCTCGCGCAGCTCGGCGACGTACGCCTTGGCGACCTCGGGGGCACGCTCGCCCGCGCCCTCGATCGGCTTGGTGACGATCTCGATGAGCGGGATGCCGGCGCGGTTGTAGTCCAGGAGGGAGTGCGAGGCGCCGTGGATACGGCCCGTCGCGCCGCCCACGTGCGTGGACTTGCCGGTGTCCTCCTCCATGTGGGCGCGCTCGATCTCGACGCGGAAGACCTCGCCGTCCTCCAGCTGGACGTCCAGATAGCCGTTGAAGGCGATCGGCTCGTCGTACTGGGAGGTCTGGAAGTTCTTCGGCATGTCCGGATAGAAGTAGTTCTTCCGGGCGAAGCGGCACCACTCGGCGATCTCGCAGTTCAGCGCGAGGCCGATCTTGATCGCGGACTCGACGCCGATCTCGTTGACGACCGGCAGGGCGCCGGGCAGGCCGAGACAGGTCGGGCAGGTCTGGCTGTTGGCGTCCTGCTTGAGCGCGGTCGAGCAGCCGCAGAACATCTTGGTCTTGGTGCCGAGCTCGACATGGACCTCGAGGCCCATGACGGGGTCGTACGTCGCGAGGGCTTCCTCGTACGACACCAGGTCAGAAGTGACAGTCACGGTGAAACTTTCCCTCTCAGCCCAGCAGGACGTCGTCGTCGCCGAGGCGCTTGAGCTCGCGTACGAGCAGCGCGACGCCGGTGACGATGGCGGCAGCGGAGACGACGGCATCCACGAGACGGAGCGTGTCGTGCTCCGAGCGGGCCATCCTGGCCTGCTTGAGCACGCTGACCGCGCCGAACGCGGTGGTGCCGATCGACAGGTACGTGCCGGTCTTGGACTTCTTGAAGCCCTTGGCCTTGTTCAGTGCACTCACAGCGACGGTGCCTCCTCAAGCAGCGGGTGACCCCACTTTTCCACGAAGGCGGCCTCGACGGCAGCGCCGACCTTGTACAGCCGGTCGTCCTTCATGGCGGGGGCGATGATCTGCAGCCCGACGGGCAGGCCGTCCTCCGGCGCGAGGCCGCAGGGCAGCGACATGGCGGCGTTGCCCGCCAGGTTGGTCGGGATGGTGCACAGGTCGGCGAGGTACATCGCCATCGGGTCGTCGGCGCGCTCGCCGATCGGGAACGCGGTGGTCGGCGTCGTCGGGGAGACGATCACGTCGACCTGCTCGAACGCCGCTTCGAACTCGCGGGTGATGAGCGTGCGGACCTTCTGGGCGCTGCCGTAGTACGCGTCGTAGTAGCCGGAGCTGAGCGCGTACGTTCCGAGGATGATGCGGCGCTTGACCTCGTCGCCGAAGCCGGCCTCGCGGGTCAGCGCGGTGACGTCCTCGGCGGACTTCGTGCCGTCGTCGCCGACGCGCAGGCCGTAGCGCATGGCGTCGAAGCGGGCGAGGTTCGAGGAGCACTCGGAGGGCGCGATCAGGTAGTACGCGGAGAGCGCCAGGTCGAACGTCGGGCAGTCCAGCTCGACGATCTCGGCGCCGAGCTCCTTGAGGAGCTCCACCGACTCGTCGAAGCGCTGGACGACACCGGCCTGGTAGCCCTCGCCGCGGAACTGCTTGACGACGCCGACGCGCATGCCCTGGACGGAGCCGTTGCGGGCGGCCTCGACGACCGGCGGGACCGGGGCGTCGATGGACGTCGAGTCGAGCTCGTCGTGCCCCGCGATGACCTCGTGCAGCAGCGCGGCGTCGAGGACCGTGCGGGCACAGGGGCCGCCCTGGTCGAGGCTGGAGCTGAACGCGACCATGCCGTAGCGGGACACGCCGCCGTAGGTCGGCTTGACGCCGACCGTGCCGGTGACGGCCGCGGGCTGGCGGATCGAGCCGCCGGTGTCCGTGCCGAGGGCCAGGGGGCTCTCGTACGAGGCGAGGGCGGCGGAGGAGCCGCCGCCGGAGCCGCCGGGGATGCGGGTGAGGTCCCAGGGGTTGCCGGTGGGGCCGTACGCGCTGTTCTCCGTCGAGGACCCCATGGCGAACTCGTCCATGTTGGTCTTGCCGAGGATGACGACGTCGGCGGCCTTCAGGCGCTTGGTGACGGTCGCGTCGTACGGCGGGATCCAGCCCTCGAGGATCTTCGAGCCGACGGTGGTCGGCACGCCCTCGGTGGTGAAGATGTCCTTGAGTGCGACGGGGACGCCCGCCAGCGGGCCGAGCTTCTCGCCCCGGGCGCGCTTCTCGTCGACGGCGCGGGCCTGCGCGAGGGCGCCCTCGCGGTCGACGTGCAGGAAGGCGTGGACCTTCTCGTCGACGGCGTCGATGCGGGCCAGGTGGGCCTCGGTGACCTCGACCGCGGTGAGCTCGCCGGAGGCGATCCTCGACGCGATGTCTGCTGCGGTGAGCTTGATGATGTCCGTCATGACTTTCAGTCCTCCCCCAGGATCTGCGGCACCTTGAAACGCTGCTGCTCCTGGGCGGGGGCGCCCGAGAGCGCCTGCTCGGGGGTGAGCGACGGACGGACCTCGTCCGCGCGCATGACGTTCGTCAGCGGCAGCGGGTGCGAGGTCGGCGGTACGTCTTGGTCGGCGACCTCCGAGACGCGGGCGACCGCGCCGATGATGTCGTCGAGCTGTCCGGCGAAGTGGTCGAGCTCCTCGGCCTTCAGCTCCAGACGTGCAAGGCGGGCGAGGTGGGCGACCTCCTCGCGCGTGATGCCAGGCATGCGGCGATCCTCAGGGGTGAGTGTGCGGGTTGTGCCCCAATCCTATGGGTCCCCGGCCCGTGCCCGTGAAACGGTTTCTTCCCGGGGCTCCGGGGCGCCGGTGAGGGTTACTGGACCACGTGGCCCGGGGACTGGTCCGCGGAGGCGTTCGCCGCTTCCGCCGCTACGTCTGCAGGGCGGCGCCACCCGCGGGAGCCGCGGGCGCGGAGCCACGCCGTCGTCTCCTCGGCCGGCATCGCGGCGGCGACGAGCCAGCCCTGGACCGCGTCGCATCCGAGGTCCCGCAGCCGCTCCCACGTCTCGTCGTCCTCGACGCCCTCGGCGACGACGAGCAGGCCGAGGGAGTGGGCGAGGTCGACGGTGCAGCGGACGATCTCCGCGTCCTCGTTGTCGACGGCGAGGCGGGCCACGAAGGAGCGGTCGATCTTCAGCTCGCTGACCGGGAGGCGGCGCAGGTGGACCAGGGAGGAGTACCCCGTGCCGAAGTCGTCGAGGGACATCTTGACGCCGTGGCCGGTCAGCCCGGCCAACGTGTCCGCGGCGCGTTGTGGGTCCTCCAGGAGGACGTGCTCGGTTATCTCCAGTTGCAGGGCTCCCGCGGGGACCCCGTGGCGGGCGAGGCGGGCGGCGACCGCCCCGGCGAAGCCCGGCGTGTGGACGTCGCGCGGGGAGACGTTCACGGCGACGGGGACCTTCAGGCCCTGCGCCTGCCACTTGGCGACCTGGCCGAGCGCGGTCTCCAGGACGTACTCCGTGAGGTGCGGCATGAGGCCGGACGACTCGGCGATGGCGATGAACTCGTCGGGCGGCACCTTCCCCCGTTCGGGGTGCACCCAGCGCACCAGCGCCTCGAGGCCGGCCACCTGTCCGTCGAACTGGACCTTCGGCTGGTAGTGCAGCTCCACGTCGCCCGCGTCGAGGGCCCGGCGCAGGTCGCCGAGGAGGCCGAGGCGGTCCGGGGTGTTGGAGTCGCGCTTGGATTCGTAGACCTCGACGCCCGTGCGGTCCCGTTTGGCCTGGTACATCGCGACGTCCGCACGGCGGAGCAGGCCTTCGGCGTCGAGTGCGTGGTCGGGGAAGACCGCGAGGCCCGCGCTGGCCTCCAGGACGAGGGTGAGGCCGTCGAGGTCGAGCGGGGAGCCGAGCGCGGCGACGAGCTGGCGGGCCACCCGCGTGGCCGACGTGGTGGAGTCGGCGACCGGCAGCAGGACGGCGAACTCGTCACCGCCGAGGCGCGCGGCCTCCGCGCCGCGGGGCAGCGCGAGACGCAGCCGGTCCGCGATCTGGAGGAGCAGCCGGTCCCCCGCGAGGTGGCCGAGGGTGTCGTTGACCGACCGGAAGCGGTCCATGTCGATGAGCATTAACGCGGCCCGCACGCCGATCCGCTCGGCGTCGTCGAGGGCGGTCCAGGTCCGTTCGAGGAGCCACTGCCGGTTGGGCAGCCCGGTGAGGGGGTCGCGGAGCTGCTCCTCGGCGCGTGCGCGGGCGATCCAGAGGGTGGAGTCGAGGGCGACGAGCGGGATCGCGAAGAGGGGCAGCAGGATCGGCAGGGAGATCGCGACGACGCAGATCAGCGGGGCGATGCCGAGCAGCGCGATGCCGAGGAGGCCCTGCCGGACGAGCGCGGTGCGGGTGACGGTGGGCAGGGCTTCGGTGCGCGGCGCGTGGACGTACCAGAGCAGGACGCGGGTGACGACGAGGTAGGCGACGGCGACCAGGGCCACTTGGGGCGCGGTGTAGAGGTCCCAGGTCTCGGGGAGCCAGGGCGTTTCGGCGCTGGGCGCCGTGCCGAACGCGGCCAGGGTGAGCGCGCCCGCGCCGATGCCGAGGATGTCGACCGCGCCGTGCAGCAGGCCCTGGCGCCAGCGGTGCCTGCGCGCGACGCCGACGAGGACGACGACGGTGAGGCTGACCATGCCGGCGGGCACCCAGCCGTAGAGGAGCAGGACGGCGACGGTGAGGGCGCCGCCGGAGCCCGTGCCGCCCCACCAGCGGTCGCGGCCGAGGGCGACGAGGTGCCCGACGATGAGCCCGGTGAGGATGGCGAGGGACCAGCCCGCGGCGCCGGTGGGGAACAGGGCGTGGCGTCCCGTGAAGGCCTGGAAGAAGCCGGTGCCGAGCAGCACGGCGGCCGCGGCGACGGTCAGGAGGGGCAGCAGCGGCCAGGGGTCGCGGGCGTCCTGCGCGGCCGGTGCGCCGGGACCCGCGAGAGTCGCCGGGGTGTCGGTGCCGTGCTGGGGTGCGGCCGTCCAGGCCCGTTCGCGTGGTTCGACGGCAGTGCTCAGGGTGCAGGGTCCGGAGCCGGGGGCGGGCTGCGGCATGCCGCCCGGGTCGGTGTCCGTCACGGCCCGGCGGCCGCGCAGCCAGGCTCCCGGCGCGCGCCACAGGCGCGCGCGCAGCCGTGAGTCGGGGGCGGCGCTCTCGGTCGGTTCCATTCCCGTCCCTCTCACAGCCGGCGGTGCCCACGCCATGCGGACTCGGCCCTGATGCGGCCGCGCCCGTGAATCCGTCCCCGCATTCCGCTCGAGCGGGGAGATGCGGTTCTCCCGCACTCGCGCCGAGCAGGGGATGCCCCCTTCCAAGCTCTTGATGAGCAGGTGATACCCCGTTCGCAGCGGGGCACGGCAGGCGCACACCTCAACAGTAGGCCGCAGAAGGCTTCCACGGGCAGCGGTCGACTACGGTTGCCCGAATGCGACCCGGCCACCCGTATGCCTCTGGTATGCGCCGAACGGGTGGCCTTCAACCGCTACTCCTCGGTCGGAAGCGCGACTTCCCGCGCCGCGTCCGGTCCTTGTTCGAGCAGGACGGCGAACCCTTCCTCGTTGAGAACCGGAACCTTCACCTGCATGGCCTTGTCGTACTTCGACCCGGGGTTGTCGCCGACGACCACGAACGATGTCTTCTTGGAAACGGAACCGGTCACCTTGGCTCCGCGACTCTGCAGCGCCTCTTTCGCGCCATCCCGGGTGTGGTGTTCGAGTGTTCCGGTGACGACGACCGTGAGGCCCGCGAGCGGCCGCGGGCCCTCGTCCTCGCCGCTCGCCTCCTCCTCCATGCGCACGCCGGCCTCCCGCCACTTGCGCAGGATCTCCCGGTGCCAGTCCTCGGCGAACCACTGTTTGAGGGAGGCCGCGATGGTCGGGCCGACGCCCTCCGTCGTGGCGAGTTCCTCCTCGGTGGCCTGATCGATGCGGTCGATGGACCGGAACTCGCGGGCCAGCGCCTCGGCGGCCACCGGGCCGACGTGCCGGATCGAGAGGCCCGTGAGGACGCGGGCGAGCGGGCGTTCCTTGGCCGCCGCGATGTTCTCCAGCATGGCCAGGGTGTTCTTCTTCGCCTCGCCCTTCTGGTTGGCGAAGAAGGTGACGACCTTCTCCTCGCCGGTCTTGGGGTCGCGCTTGGGCAGGCCGGAGTCCTGGTCCAGTACGTACGACTTGATGGGCAGGAGCTCCTCGACCTTCAGGTCGAAGATGTCGCCCTCGTCGAGGATCGGCGGCTGGGCGGGCTCGAGGGGCCTGGTGAGGGCGGCCGCGGCGACGTACCCGAAGTTCTCGATGTCCAGGGACTTGCGGCCCGCGAGGTAGAAGAGACGTTCACGCAACTGGGCGGGGCACGACTGGGCGTTGGGGCAGCGGAGGTCGATGTCGCCCTCCTTCATGGGACGCAGCGCCGTGCCGCACTCGGGGCACTCGGCGGGCATGACGAACTCCCGTTCGGTGCCGTCCCGCAGGTCGACGACGGGTCCGAGGATCTCCGGGATGACGTCTCCGGCCTTGCGGATGACGACGGTGTCCCCGATGAAGACGCCCTTCTTCTTCACCACGTCCTGGTTGTGCAGGGTGGCGAACTCGACCTCGGATCCCGCGACGGTGACGGGTTCCACCTGCGCGTACGGCGTGACGCGGCCGGTGCGGCCGACGCCGACGCGGATGTTGATGAGTTTGGTGTTGACCTCCTCGGGCGCGTACTTCCAGGCGATGGCCCAGCGCGGGGCGCGCGAGGTGGAGCCGAGGCGGCCCTGGAGCGGGATCTCGTCGAGCTTGACGACGACTCCGTCGATCTCGTGCTCCACGGAGTGGCGGTTCTCCCCGAAGTACGCGATGAAGTCCCGGACGCCTTCGAGGCCCTCGACGACCTTGTTGTGCTTGGCGGTGGGCAGGCCCCACTCGTGCAGCAGCTCGTAGGCGTGGCTGAGGCAGTCGATGTCGAGGCCCTCGCGGGCGCCGATGCCGTGCACCACCATGTGGAGCGGCCGTGTCGCGGTGACGCGCGGGTCCTTCTGGCGCAGTGAACCCGCCGCCGCGTTGCGCGGGTTGGCGAAGGGCTTGTCGCCCGCCTCGACGAGGCGGGCGTTGAGCTCCTCGAACTTCTCCATGGGGAAGAAGACCTCGCCGCGGATCTCCACGAGGGCGGGGACGCGGTCGCCCGCGAGGCGCTGCGGGATGTCCGCGATCGTGCGGACGTTCGGCGTGATGTCCTCGCCGGTGCGGCCGTCGCCCCTGGTCGCGGCGCGGGTCAGCTTCCCGTCCTCGTACGTGAGGTTGACGGCGAGGCCGTCGACCTTCAGCTCGCACAGGAGGTGGAAGTCCGGGGTGCCCGCCTCCTTGGCGACGCGGTCGGCCCAGGCGGCGAGCTCCGCGTCGTCGAACGCGTTGTCCAGGGACAGCATGCGTTCGCGGTGCTCGACGGCGGTGAACTCCGTCTCGTACGAACCCGAGACCTTCTGGGTCGGCGAGTCGGGGGTCCGCAGCTCGGGGTGCTCGTCCTCCAGTGCTTCGAGGGAGCGCAGGAGCTTGTCGAACTCGGCATCGCTGACGACCGGTTGGTCCTTCACGTAATACCGGAAGCGGTGCTCCTCGATCTGCTCGGCCAGCTGGGCATGCTGATCCCGTGCCTCGGCGGGCACAGAGCCTTGCTGTTCGACAGCCACCGTTTCGTCCTCCCGTTTACGTCATACCCAATTACTCAGGGTTGTCCGCGAGCGATCTCGCCGCCCTGACGCAGTGGGCGAGCGCCGCACGCGCATACGCGGGTGATGCGCCCGCGAGCCCGCACGACGGAGTGACCACGACCGTCTCCGCGAGGGTTCCCGGATTCAGCCCCAGCCTGCGCCACAGCGTCCTGACACCCATGACGCTACCGGCAGGGTCTGACAATCGGCCGTCCACGCCCGGCACGACACCGGCGAAGAGCCGCGTACCGCCCTCGACCGCCTCACCGATCGCCTCGTCGTCACGCTCGGTGAGCAGATCGAAGTCGAAGGAGATCGCGTCGGCCCCGGCGCGGCGCAGGAGCGCGAACGGTACGTCGGGCGCGCACGAGTGCACGACCGTGGCACCTCCGCCCTCGCCCTCGCCGTGGACCGCCAGGACGTCCCGCAGCGTGCTCTCGACGAGCTGCCGGTCCACGGCGCGGTGGGTGCGGTACTCGCTGGCGGTCTTGACCTGTCCGCGCAGCACGGCGATCAGCGAGGGCTCGTCGAGCTGCAGGACCACCTGCGCGCCGGGCACCCTGCGGCGGACGTCCGCGAGGTGCGCGCGCAGGCCTTCGGCGAGGGAGCCCGCGAGGTCGCGGCAGGCGCCGGGGTCGGAGAGCGCGGCCTCGCCGTTCCTGAGCTCCAGGGCGGCGGCGAGGGTCCAGGGGCCGACGGCCTGGACCTTCAGCGGGCCCTGGTACCCCTGGGTGAACTCCTCCAGGGCGTCGAGGTCCTCGCCGAGCCACGCCCTGGCCCGGCGGGTGTCGCGCCCGGGGCGGTCGCCGACGCGCCAGCCGCTGGGCTCCACGCGCGCGTACAGGTCGACGAGGAGCCCGGCGGTGCGGCCGATCATGTCGGCGCCGGGGCCGCGGGCGGGCAGCTCGGCGAGGTACGGCATGCCCTGTCCGGGGCTCTCGAAGCTACCGGTGACGGTCTTGGCGGCCTCGCGGGCGTCCCCGCCGGGCATGGACCCGATGCCGGTGGCCGGGCCCCAGGTGAAGGCGTCGCTCATCGTCCCGGCCGCACCGTCAGGTCGTTGACCTCCGCGTCGCGCGGCAGGTCCAGGGCCATGAGGATCGTCGTGGCGACCGACTCGGGGTCGATCCAGCGGGAGGCGTCGTACTCCTTGCCCTCCTGCTGGTGGACCTTGACCTGCATGGCGCTCGCCGTGCGGCCGGGGTAGACGGAGGTGACCCGGACGCCGTTGTCGTGCTCCTCTTGGCGCAGCGAGTCGGCGAGGGCCTTCAGGCCGTGCTTGGAGGCGGCGTACGCGGACCACTCGGGTCCGGCCCTGAGGCCGGATCCGGAGTTGACGAAGACCACGTGCCCCTGGGCGAGCCGGAGTTGGGGCAGGAAGTGGCGGGTCAGCTCGGCGGGTGCGATGAGGTTGACGTTGAGCTGGTGGCGCCAGGCCTTGGGGGTGAGCTCGCCGACCGGGCCGAGGTCGACGACGCCCGCGATGTGCAGCAGGGAGTCCACGCGCGAGGGCAGCGACTGGTGCCCGAACGCCCAGGACAGCTTGTCGGGGTCGGAGAGGTCTCCGACGAGGGTGCTCGCGCCGGGAAACTCGGCGGCGAGTTCTTTGGCGCGGCCCGCGTCCCGCGCGTGCAGGACGAGGTCGTCGCCGCGGGTGTGGAGGCGGCGGGCCACGGCCGCGCCGATGCCGGAGCCGGCCCCGGTGATCACATGTGTTGCCATACCCGCCATGCTCGCATCACCGGGTGCCCGCGGATTCCTCCAGGTAGGCCAGCGCGCCGACGGGCTCTTCGGCGAAGAAGACCAGGTCGGTCAGCGGGAGCGGCAGGAAACCCTCGTCCTCCATGCGCTGGAACTGCTCCTTGAGCCCGTCGTAGAACCCCGCCGAGTTCAGCAGCACCACCGGCTTGGCGTGCTTCCCGTGCTTCTTCAGCTCCAGGATCTCGGTGGCCTCGTCGAGCGTGCCGGTGCCGCCCACCATGATCACGATCGCGTCGGCCTTCTCCAGGAGCAGCGCCTTGCGCTCGGCGAGGTCGCGCGCGATCACCATCTCGTGCGGCTCCACGACCTGCCGCGCCTTGGCGGCGAGGAAGTCCACGGAGACGCCCACCAGCCGCCCGCCCGCCGCGTGCACGCCGTCCGCCACGACCTTCATCAGACCGCTCTCGGAGCCGCCCCAGACCAGCGTGTGGCCGCCCTTGCCGAGCAGCTCGGCGAACTCGCGGGCCGGGCGGGTGTAGCGGTCGTCGAGGTCGGCGGCGGAGAGGAAGACGCAGATGTTCATGCGCCCACGGTACGTTCCGTCCCACAGGACATTCACTGGGCATCCGAGGAGGCACGACATGACCAACGGGCACCGGATCACCGTCGAGCAGGGCACGGACCACGTGCGCGTGGTGCACGACGGGCAGGTCGTGGCGGAGAGCCGCCGTCCCGTGCTGCTGCGCGAGACGGGCTACCCCGTCCGGCACTACCTGCCCCCGGAGGACGTGCGCACGGACCTGCTGACCCCGTCGGCGACCACTACGTACTGCCCGTTCAAGGGAACGGCCTCCTACTGGTCGCTGCCGGGGACGGAGGACGCGGTGTGGGCGTACCCGGAGCCGAAGGACGCCGTGGCCGGGATCAAGGACCACTTCTGCTTCTACGAGGCCGAGGTCACGGAAGCGTAGGCCAGGTCACGACGCAGCAGCAGTGAACGTCCGCCGGTAGGCGACCGGCGAGACGCCGAGCACGGCCCGCATGTGCTGGCGCAGCGAGTTGCCGGTGCCGAACCCGGACCGGTGGGCGACCACGTCCACGGGCAGGTCGCTGGATTCCAGGAGCTGCCGGGCGAGTTCGATGCGCTGGGCGGTGAGCCACCGTCCGGGCGGCATGCCGACCTCTTCCTGGAAGCGGCGGGTGAAGGTGCGCAGGCTCATGCGCGCGTGGGCGGCCAGTTCGCCGAGGGGCAGCGGCTCGTGGAGCCGTTCGAGTGCCCACGCGCGCGTGGCGGCCGTCGTGGCGAGGGTGGGCTCGGGGACGGGCCGCTCGATGTACTGGGCCTGGCCGCCGTCGCGCCAGGGCGGTACGACGCACACGCGCGCGACGTGGTTGGCGACGGCGGCGCCGTGGTCGCGCCGCACGACGTGGAGGCAGAGGTCGATGCCGGCCGCGACGCCCGCGGCGGTCAGCACGTCGCCGTCGTCCACGAAGAGCACGTCCGCGTCGACCTTGATCCTGGGGAAGGACCGCTGGAAGTCGCGGGCGACGTGCCAGTGCGTCGTCGCGGGGCGCCCGTCGAGGAGGCCGACGGCCGCGAGGACGTACGAGGCGTTGCAGAAGGACACGATGCGGGTGCCGGGCCTGATCCTGCGCAGGGCCGCGGCCACCGCTTCCGGCAGGTCCTCGCCCGCCATCCCCCGGTCGAAGCTGCGGGTCGGCGTGATGACCACGGTGTCCGCGGTGTCGAGGGCCTCGGGCCCGTGTTCGGCCGCGACCGTGAATCCGGAGTCCGTGCGCACAGGGCGTCCGTCGACCGTGCAGACGACGACGTCGTAGAGCGCCTCTCCGCGGTCGTTCCGCGCGTTGCCGAAGACGCGGGAGGGGATGCCGAGCTCGAAGGCGTAGGCGCCGTCCAGGGCGATGACGGCCACGCGGTGGGCGCCGTCGCGGTCGCCGAGGCCATTCAGGTTCATGGCCGAATCCTGTCACATGATGGCCAAACTGCCAGCACCGCGCGGGCCGCCCCCGCCGCACTCTTGGTCCCACCAGCACTTTTGCCTTTCGTACGAGAGAGACCGAGTCCATGAAGATGCGTGCCGTCAGCCCCCGCGCCTGGGGCGCCCCCGAGAACCTCGTCCCGGTGGAGGTGGACCGCCCCGAGCCCGGCCTGACCGAGATCCTGGTCCGCGTCCACGCGGCGGGCGTGAATCCCGTCGACTGGAAGACCCGCGCGGAGGGCGCCTTCGGCAGCTGGGGAGACACCCCGATCCTCGGCTACGACGTGTCGGGCGTGGTCGAGCAGGTCGGCCCCGGAGTGACCCTGTACCAGCCGGGCGACGCGGTGTTCGGCATGCCCCGCTTCCCCGAACAGACGGGCGGCTACGCGGAGTTCGTCGCGGCCCCCGCCCGCCGCTTCGCCCCCAAGCCGGCCGGCCTCTCCCACCCGGAGGCCGCCGCACTCCCCCTCGCCGCGCTCACCGCCTGGCAGGGCCTGATCGAGACGGCGGGGCTCCGCGCCGGGCAGCGGGCGCTGATCCACGCGGCCGCGGGCGGCGTGGGCCACCTCGCCGTGCAGATCGCCAAGGCGCACGGCGCGTACGTCATCGGCACGGCGCGCGCGGACAAGCACGAGTTCCTGCGCTCGCTGGGCGCGGATGAGGTCGTCGACTACACACGCGTGGACTTCACCGAGGCGGTCCGTGACGTGGACGTCGTCCTCGACGGCGTCGGCGGCGCGTATGGAGCCCGCTCCCTGGAGATCATCCGCCCCGGCGGCCACTTGGTCACGCTCCCCGACCCGGGCGGCCTCCCCGACCCGGCACGGGCCGCGGAGCTCGGCGTTCACACGGGCTGGACGATCGTCGAGCCGGACCGCGCGGGCCTCCTGGAGATAACCCGCCTGGTGGACGAGGGGAAGCTCCGCGTCGAGATCGACACGATCATCCCTCTGGAGGAGGCGGCGAAGGCCCACGCGCGCGGGGAGCGGGGCCGCACCCAGGGCAAGATCGTGCTCAGCGTCGTCTGAACGGCTCAGGCCACGAGGGCGGGCGGCGGTGCCTGGCGGAGGGCCAGTTCGAACCACATGGTCTTGCCGCCCGGCCCGTACGGCCCCTCCCCTATGGCGCATCCGCCCCAGCGGTCGGCCACGGCGTCGAGGATGACCAGCCCCCGGCCACTGCCCGCGTGCACGCTCACCGGCGGGGGCGGGGCGAGCGGCGGCAGGTCCGGGCTCATGTCCCACACGCTGACCCGCAGCACGGGGCAGAGCCAGTGCAGGCGAACGGAGGCGGGGCCCTTGGTGTGCCGCACGGAGTTGGTCGCGAGCTCGGTGGTCAACAGCTCGGCGCGGTCCGCGAGTTCGGTGAGGTGGTGAGCCGCGAGGACGGCGCGGAGGGTGAGGCGGGCGATCCCCGGACTGCGGGGGTCGCAGGGGAAGTGGAGCTCGTACGCCCAGGGGGCGGCGAAGGGGAGGGGGTCGGGCCCCGGTGGGGAGTACGGGTCGTCGGGCTGGACGTCGAGGAATGAACTCACGCGGCACCTCCATTGGTGCGGGGCGCTCCGGGGAGCGGGGACGTGAATGACGGTCACGCAGGTTCGGTCCTGGCGTGGGGGCGGTGTGCCTGCCGGTGGCGTTCCGGTGCGCTTCCGCTGGGCGCGGGGCCAAGAGGTGACCTGACTCACACCGTAGACCAATAGCGACTCACATGTGAGTCAACTTCCACGAACGAGTGCACAGTTGCTGACTCACTAGACGGCATGAGATGGCGCTGTGAAACTGTTCGCGCGCACGAGGAAGAGGACTCATGGCTGCACGAAACGCCCCGACAGGCCGTCATCGCCGGCTGGCCACAGAGCTGCGCCGAATGCGCGAACAGGCAGGACTGTCCGTCCAGGAAGCCGCTTCGCTCCTCGGCGCGGACCGGACGATGATCTCCAACATAGAAGCCGGACGCACCGGCATCAGCGATGAGCGGGTGCGACAACTGGCCTGCCACTACGGGTGCCCGGAGCCAGCACTTGTCGATGCGCTGGCGGGGCTGACAGGCCCGCGGCGGGCCGGTCAGTGGTGGGACGAGTACCGCGGGAGGCTTCCCGATGGCCACTTGGAGGTCTCGGAGGTGGAGCACTACGCGACCCGCATCCGTACGGCTCAGACGGTGCATCTACCTGGCTTGCTCCAGACAGAGGAACACGCACGCGCGATCTTCGAGTTGACGGTCCCCAAACTCTCCCGCCTGGATGTGGAGCTACGGACTGCTCACCGGCTCAGACGGCAGGCGATCCTGACCGGCGAGCACCCCACCCCGTACGTCGGAATCATCCACGAGGCTGCCCTGCGCCTACAGTTCGGCGGCCCCGACGTAGCCCGCAAGCAGTTGACTCACCTCGCCGACTCCGCCGACCACGACAACGTGACACTGCTGGTCATCCCGTTCAGTGCTGGAGCGTTCCATGGGGCCGGCCAGTCGGTCTTGTACGCGGAAGGAGCACTGCCGCAACTGGACACCGTGCAGCTGGATACAGCCCTTGGCGCACACTTCGTTGATGCCCCGATCCCGTTGGCGAACTATCGTTCCCTTCTGGATCTGATGGAACGGTCAGCGCTGCCTCCGAAGGAGTCACAGGAGCTGATCCGCTCCATCGCGCGCGAGTGCTGAAGGGGCTTGGCACATGGTCAAGAGTGATTGGCAGCGTTCTTCGTTCTGCGGCGGCGGCGGCAACAACTGCGTCGAAGTCGCCGCCACCGCCAGCGACGACATCGCCCTCCGCGAAAGCGAGAGCCCGGCCGACGTGCTCACGACGGACCGGGCCGCGCTGGGCGCCCTGATACGGAGCCTGCGGCAGGCAAGCGTCTAGACGGCCGCCGTCGCCCGTTCCGTCGTCGCGATCGTCGCCGAGCCCACCACGCGCGTGCCGTCGTACAGCACGATCGCCTGGCCGGGAGCCACGCCGCGGACCGGCTCGGTGAAGGAGACGTTCAGGGTGCCGTCGACCAGTTCCGCGCGCACCTCCGTCTCGCCGCCGTGGGCGCGGAGCTGAGCCGTGTACGTGCCGGGGCCCGACGGGGCCGCGCCGCACCAGCGGGGTTTGATGGCCGTCAGGGCCGTGACGTCCAGGGCCGCCGCCGGGCCGACCGTCACCGTGTTGTTGACCGGGGAGATGTCCAGGACGTAGCGCGGCTTGCCGTCGGGGGCGGGGGTGCCGATGCGCAGGCCCTTGCGCTGGCCGATCGTGTAGCCGTAAGCCCCCTCGTGCGTGCCGAGGACCGCCCCGGACTCGTCCACGATGTCGCCCTCCGCCTTGCCGAGGCGGTCGGCGAGGAAGCCCTGCGTGTCGCCGTCGGCGATGAAGCAGATGTCGTGGCTGTCGGGCTTCTTGGCGACGGCCAGACCACGCTCCTCGGCCTCCGCGCGGATCTCCTCCTTGGTGGTGACCGTGTCGCCGAGAGGGAACATCGCGTGGGCGAGCTGGCGGTCGTCCAGGACGCCGAGGACGTAGCTCTGGTCCTTGGCCATGTCGGAGGCGCGGTGCAGCTCGCGCGTGCCGTCCTCGCGGACGATCACCTGCGCGTAGTGGCCGGTGACGACCGCGTCGAAGCCGAGGGCGAGCGCCTTGTCGAGGAGCGCGGCGAACTTGATCTTCTCGTTGCAGCGCAGGCACGGGTTGGGGGTGCGGCCCGCCTCGTACTCCGCGATGAAGTCCTCGACGACGTCCTCGCGGAAACGCTCGGCGAGGTCCCACACGTAGAACGGGATGCCGATCACGTCGGCGGCGCGGCGGGCGTCGCGCGAGTCCTCGATGGTGCAACAGCCCCGTGCGCCCGTGCGGAACGACTGCGGGTTCGCCGAGAGCGCGAGGTGCACTCCCGTCACGTCGTGGCCGGCTTCGGCGGCGCGGGCGGCGGCGACGGCGGAGTCCACACCGCCGGACATGGCGGCCAGGACACGGAGGGGGCGCTGGGCACGCAGCGGGGTCTGCGGGGTCTCGGTCAAAGTCATAGCCCTAACAGAGTACGGGTCGGCGGGAACCGGACGCCCGTGAGTAAGCGTTGACGATCACATGGGGGAACCTCAGCAGGGCGGGCAGGACGGGCAGGGGCACCGTGGCATCAGTCGGCGCACCCTGCTGATCGGCGGCGCAGCGGCGGCCGCCGGCACCGTCGTGCTCGCGAGGGACGAGCTCGGCAGGCTGTGGTGGCGGATGCCTGGTGTGGTCAAGAAGCGGAAAGAGGGCGAGGTCGACGCTCCCGGCGTGCAGTGGATCGCCGCCTCCGATGACAACTGGCGCCGCGCGGACCGCCCCGACGACTATGAGATCGACCGCGTCGTCATCCACGTCGTCCAGGGCGGGTACCAGACGGCGCTGCGCGTCTTCAAGGACCCGGGCCACGGCGCCGCCGCGCATTACGTGGTGCGCAAGGACGGCCACATAGCCCAGATGATCCGCGAGCTGGACGTGGCGTTCCACGCGGGCAACAGGAGCTGGAACGAACGCAGCATCGGCATCGAGCACGAGGGTTTCGTCGACAAGAAGTCGTCGTTCACCGGCCCGATGTACGCGGCGTCGGCGCGGCTCACCGCCGGGATCTGCCGGCGGTACGACATTCCGGTGGACCGCGAGCACATCGTCGGCCACGTGGAGGTGCCGGGCACGGACCACACGGACCCGGGACCGCACTGGGACTGGGACCGGTATCTGCGCCTGGTCAGCGAGGAACGGGACAGACCGGCCCCCAAGCGCTCCGCGAGTCCCACCGAGAAGGCCTAGGCCCGCGTCGCCCTGGCTCAGCGTCGCCCTAGCTCAGGCCCGCCGTCCGCGCCCGGTCCACCGCCGGGCCGATCGCCGCCGCCACCGCGTCGACGTCCGCCTTCGTCGATGTATGGCCGAGCGAGAAGCGCAGGGTGCCGCGGGCCAGGTCGGGGTCGGTGCCGGTGGCGAGCAGGACGTGGCTGGGCTGGGCGATGCCCGCCGTGCACGCGGAGCCGGTCGAGCACTCGATGCCCTGCGCGTCGAGGAGCAGCAGCAGCGAGTCGCCCTCGCAGCCGGGGAACGTGAAGTGCGCGTTGGCGGGCAGCCTGCCCTCCGGGTACGGGTCGCCGCCGAGGATCGCGTCGGGGACCGCCGCGCGGACGGCGCTCACGAGGTCGTCGCGGAGCGCGCCGATCTCGGCGGCGAACTGCTCGCGGTGGGCAGCGGCGTACTCCCCCGCGACGGCGAACGCCGCGACGGCGGGCACGTCCAGCGTCCCTGAGCGCACGTGCCGCTCCTGACCGCCGCCGTGCAGCACGGGCACGGGGCTGTACTCACGGCCCAGGAGCAGCGCGCCGATGCCGTAGGGCCCGCCGATCTTGTGGCTGGAAACGGTCATGGCGGCGAGCCCGGAGGCGGCGAAGTCGACGGGGATCTGGCCGTAGGCCTGGACGGCGTCCGCGTGCAGCGGGACGCCGAACTCCTGGGCGATGTCGGCCAGTTCACGGATCGGCTGGATCGTGCCGATCTCGTTGTTGGCCCACATGACGGTGGCCAGGGCGACGTCGTCGGGGTTGCGCTCGATGGCTTCGCGCAGCGCCTCGGGGTGCACGCGGCCGTGCGTGTCGACCGGGAGGTACTCGACGGTGGCGCCCTCGTGCTCGCCGAGCCAGTGCACGGCGTCGAGGACGGCGTGGTGCTCGACGGGGCTGGCGAGGAGCCGGGTGCGGGCCGGTTCGGCGTCGCGCCGCGCCCAGTACAGCCCCTTGACGGCGAGGTTGTCCGCCTCGGTGCCGCCGGAGGTGAAGACGGTTTCGCTGGGTCGGGCGCCGAGCGACTCGGCGAGGGTCTCGCGGGCCTCCTCGACGGTGCGTCGCGCCCGCCGCCCCGCCGCGTGCAGCGAGGAGGCGTTGCCGGTGACGGCGATCTGCGCGGTCATCGCCGCGATCGCCTCCGGGAGTATCGGAGTGGTCGCTGCGTGGTCGAGGTAGGCCATGGTGCGCACGATTCTACGAGCCGTGCGGGACCCTTCGCCCCGGCGGTATCAGCCTGCGAGACCCCAGGACACGGTGTTGTCCACCGAGACGAGTGCGGCGAGCACGACGAGGTCGGCCACGCCGAGGCCGAGTCCGAGCAGCGCACGGCCCCTGCGGGCGGTGCCGCGCCACAGGGCGACGCTCGCGAGGACGATCGCGATGGGGCCGAGGACGAGGTTCAGGACGAGCAGTCCGACCAGGCCGAGGATGAAGGAGGCGACGGCCATTCCGTCGGTGTCGCGCCGTCCGGTGGGACGGGGACGGGGCTCCTCAGCGGGCGCGGGGGCCGGTTCGGCCGCGGGGGTCGGCTCGGTCCGGGGACGGGTGTGCGTTGCGGTGCTTCCCATGGTGCGACTCCTGGCAGGTGGAGGTGTCGTACAGAGAGGAGTACGGAGCGGAGTACGGAGAGATGCCGTAGGCCGGAGCGGATCAGCGGTGGCGCGCGCGGCGCTCGCGCACGGCGAAGACCGCGAGCCATACGCCGATGACGGCGGCAGCCACGAGGCTGACCGGCAGCGGGGCGTGTGCCACGGAACCCATGGCGACGCCCAGGAGCATCAGGGCGGCGACGATGAAGAGCACGGAGATCCCTCTCTCGGTCGGTGAACGCTTGTGGTTACAGTTGTTCACTGACTTAGAGAGTACTCCGTCTCCGGCTTTCAAAACTCGGAGAACAGTTGTTAACTGCATGGCATGAGTCACACTCTCGGCGTCCGGCAGGCCCAGAAGCAGAAGACCCGGCAGGCACTCCTCGACGCGGCACTCCAGCTGCTTGAGGAGCAGAGCCTCAGCAGCCTCGGCCTGCGCGAGGTCACCCGCGCCGTGGGCGTCGCCCCCACCGCCTTCTACCGGCACTTCCGCGACACCGCCGACCTCGGTGTGACCCTGGTCGAGGAGACCCTCGGCAGCCTGCACACCACGCTCACCGCGATGCTGGCGTCGGAGAAGGGCGACAGCGAGCAGCGCATCGCCGGCACCGTCGAGTTGATAGCCGCATACGTCCACGCCCACCCCGCGCACGTCCGCTTCATCGCCCGCGAGCGGCACGGGGGCGTGCGGGCGGTGCGCGACGCGATCGGCGCGCAACTCGCCCTGTTCGCCAAGGAGGTGGCGGCGCAGTTCGCCCACGAGCCGCCGACGTCACGGTGGCCGGAGGACGATCTGCTGATGCTGGCGGGCATGTACGTCGACCACATGGTCATGACCGCGTCGGCATTCCTGGACGCGGGTCCCGGCACGGCGGAGGAGGCCCGGGTGGCGGACGTCGCCCGCAGGCAGCTGCGCCTGGTGGGCCTGGGCCGCGAACACTGGACGGACGAGCAGCGGCCGTAACACTCCACGCGGAACGCTCGACGCACCCGTAAGGAGCTACTAGCCTTACGGTCATGACGGCTGAACGCGCAAGCGACACCTGGGACGCCTGGGACCTCGACCGGACCTACGCGGGCCCCACCGGCACCGTGCGCTGGGCCGCCCTCGGCCCGGCCGACGGCCCGCCCGTCGTCCTCGTCCACGGCACACCGTTCTCGTCGTACGTGTGGCGGGGCATCGCCCGCTCGCTCGCGGGCGGCGGACACCGCGTGTACGTCTGGGACCTGCCGGGGTACGGCGCCTCGGAGATGCGGGCCGGACAGGACGTGTCGCTCGCCGCACAGGGCCGGGTCCTCGCCGGACTCCTCGACCACTGGGGCCTGGAGCGGCCCGCCGTCGTGGCCCACGACTTCGGCGGCTGCGTGGCCCTGCGCGCGCACCTGCTGCACGGCGCCCGCTACGGACGCCTCGCCCTCGTCGACCCGGTGGCGCTGGCCCCCTGGGGCTCCCCGAGCTACCGGCTGCTCGGTGAGAACGCGGACGTTTTCGCACAGCTCCCGCCCGCGCTGCACCGGGCCATGATCCGCGAGTACGTCGCCTCGACGAGCCCGCGCGGACTGCACCCGGCCGTCCTCGACCGCCTCGTGGAGCCCTGGTGCACGGAGGAGGGCCAGGCGGCGTTCTACCGGCAGATCGCCCAGAACGACCAGCGGTTCACCGACGAGATCCAGGGCCGGTACGGCGAACTCGACCTGCCCGTCCTGATCTGCTGGGGCACGGAGGACCCGTGGATTCCCGTGGCGAAGGCCGAGGAGCTCGCGGACCTCGTCCCCGGCGCCGAGCTGCGTCTGATCGAGGGCGCGGGACACCTCGTACAGGAGGACGCGCCCGCGGAGCTCGCGGGCGCGCTCACGCGCTTCCTGCGGGGCTAGTCAGCTCAGCCGGGCCCGCGCCAGCTGGCGCGACTGGGCGACCAGGCGGTCCTCGCTGTCCCAGACCTCGGCGTCCTCCTCCAGGAACCCGCCCGCGAGGTTGCGGGTGGTGATGGAGACGCGCAGTGGGCCGGGCGCCGGGCGGTGGCGGACGTGGACCGTCAGCTCCACGGTCGGGACCCAGCCGGTCAGGCCCATCTCGAAGGCGGTCGGCGGCAGCGCGTCGACGGCGAGCAGCAGCGAGAGCGGGTCCGCGTCACGGCCGTCCGCGAGGCCGAACCAGGCCCGCATCTCGCCCTTGCCGGACGGCTCTCCGAGCGCCCAGCCGAGGGTGGCCGGGTCCAGCTTGAGGAAGAGGCGGTCGGCGATGGCGGAACTGCCGGGCACCGGGCGGTGATCGGGCGCGTCCTGGGCGCCGAAGCACTGGTCGAGCGGCGGGATGGCCGGTGGTTCGGCCGTGGTGCGCACGTCGTCGGGGAGCGCGTCGAGGTCGCCGTACGAGGCGAGGACGCGGATGCGCTCGACCTCGCGGCCCTCCTCGTCGAACTGGAAGAGCGAGGCCTGCCCGGTGGAGAGCGAGCGCCCCGCGCGCACCACATCGGTGCGGATCACGGCGGGGCCGGGGGCCGACGCGGTGAGGTAGTGCGCCGAGACGGTGAAGGGGTCGGCGTGCGGGAGGGCGTCCGCGAGGGCGCGGCCGATGACGGCGAGGAGATAGCCGCCGTTGACGGCGCTGATGATCGTCCAGCCCGCGGAGAGTTCGGTGTCGTAGACGCCGGGTTCGCGCCGGGTGACCGCGGTGTCGCGGTCGAACTCGCTGTCGCCGATGCGTGCGGCTGCCGCCGCCGGAGTTGGGGCTGTCGATGCCGCCGATGCTGCCGTTGCCATGCCAGCAACGTACAACAGGAAACTACTGAGCGGTAGCTTTTTCTGTCCCGGCAGGAGCCCGCATCCCTACGGCGTCTCCTCGGCCTCCGCCTCCACCGCGGTGGACCGTCGGTTCCACGCACGCGGCGCCCGCCAGTGGAAGTGCATCGCCAGCAGCCGCAGCGTGAACGCCGTGACGACCGCGATGCTGCTGGTGACGGCCGTCAGCTTCTCGTAGTGGATGCACAGGGCGACCATCGTGGCGCCCACGATGGCGGGGACGGCGTACAGGTCGCGGTCCCAGCGGACCAGCGAGGGCACCTCGTTGGCGACGATGTCCCGCAGGACACCGCCGCCCACCGCGGTCATCAGGCCCAGCGTCGCGGACGCGGTGAGGCCGAGCCCGTAGTCGTACGCCTTGGTCGTGCCCGTCACACAGAACAGGCCGAGGCCCGCCGCGTCGAAGACGTTCACGGCGAGCTGGGTGCGCTCCACCTCCGGGTGCAGGAAGAAGACCAGTGCGGCCGCGAACAGCGGGGTGATGAAGTAGCCGAGGTCGGTGAAGGCGGCCGGCGGCACCGCCCCGATGACCAGGTCGCGGAAGAGCCCTCCGCCCAGCGCGGTGACCTCGGCGAGGACGGCGATGCCGAAGACGTCGAAGTTCTTGCGCACCGCGAGCAGGGCGCCGGAGATCGCGAAGGCGAAGATCCCCACGATGTCGAGCGAATGCTGGACGGAGGGAGTGAAGAGATCCAGGAGCACGCGCCATTCTTACCTGTGGGGAAGCGCCGGCTTCCCCTTCGTGAAGAGCCATGTGGTGAAGAGCTCGTCGAGCTGCTCGCCGGAGACCTTCTCGGCGAGGCGCACGAAGTCGGCGGTGGTCGCGTTGCCGTACCGGTGCTGCCGCGCCCAGCTCCGCAGGAGCTTGAAGAAGTCCTTGTCGCCGATGCGCTCCCTGAGCACCTGGAGCGTCATCGCGCCGCGCTGGTAGACGGCGGACGCGAACATCGTGTCGCGCTGCGGGTCGCCGACGGTGATCTGCCAGAAGGCGGAGTCGGCGGGGCGCGCGTCGTAGCCCGCGCGGAAGGCGTCACGCGCCGTCTGGGTGCCCTTGTGCTCGCTCCACAGCCACTGGGAGTAGGTCGCGAAGCCCTCGTTGAGCCAGATGTGGTTCCAGGACGCGGGCGACACGGAGTCGCCGAACCACTGGTGGGCCACCTCGTGGGCGATGGTCGACTCGCTGCGGATCGCGGAGTACACCGGCTTGGTCTGGGTCTCCAGGGAGAAGCCCGCCTGTGGCATGTCGTCGACGATCGCGCCGGTCTCCTCGAAGGGGTAGGGACCGAAGATCTTCGACCAGTGGTCGGTGACCTCGGCCGTGACCCCGTACACGTCGACGTTGTTGCTGTTCTCCAGGACGGGGTCGATGGCGACGTAGATCGGGGTGCCGCCCGGCGTCGTGCCCTTCTTCACGTCGAACCTGCCGATGGTGGCCGTCGCGAGATAGGTCGCCATGGGCTTGGTCGAGCGCCAGTGCGCGACGCTCTGCCCGCCCTTGTCGTACGTCCCCACCAGACGGCCGTTGGAGACGGAGGTCAGGCCCTTGGGCGCCTTGATGCGGATGTCGAAGGCGGCCTTGTCGGAGGGGTGGTCGCTGGCGGGGAACCAGGTGGACGCGGCGTTCGGCTCGCAGGCGACGAAGACACCGTCGGTGGTCTTCATCCAGCCGTAGTCGGAGCCGAAGACGATGGGGCCGCTCAGCGGCTCGGGGACGCCGCCGTAGGTGACGGTCACCGTGAAGTTCTTGTTCTTGCGCAGGGCGTCGCGCGGCGTGATGCGGATCTCGTCACCGGCACGGGTGAAGGGGGCGCGTCTGCCGTTCACCTCGATTCTCGTGACCGTCAGCTTCTGGAGGTCGAGGTCGAAGGACGACAGGTTCTGGGTGGCGCGGGCGGTGATCGTGGTGCGGCCGTCGAGGCGGTCGGTGTCGGGGTCGTAGGCGAGGTCGAGACCGTAGTGGCGCACGTCGAAGCCGCCGTTGCCGAGCCGGGGGAAGTACGGGTCGCCGACGCCTTCGGAGCCTGGGCGGGGCGCGGGTGCGGCGGCGATCAGGCAGAAGGAGAGCGCCGCGGTCGCGAGCGCGCCCAGACGTGCCGAACGGGAGAGTGCCATGAGTCTTCCCTTCGAACGCGATTCGATGGGGTGTCCGATGTCGCGGACATGGACACGCAGACTCTGCACTCTCCCGCTAGGGCATGTACATGACCCGGTACGCGTAGTTGGTCCGGGTCAACTTGCCTTAGGCGTCGGTCGACTTCTGACCCTTCTCCTTCGAAGCCGCGGCCTTGGCAACCTCTGCGTCGGACTCCTCCGCCTTCGGCACCACCGACACCACCTCGATCGCCTCCTTGGCCTCCGAGAGGAGCTTGGTGTCCTCGGGCGCCTGGTCCTCCGCGTTCTCCGGGTGGTGGCACGCCACCTGGTGCCCGGTGGCGAGCGCGGTCAGCGGCGGCTCCTTCGTCTTGCAGATCTCCGTCGCCTTCCAGCACCGCGTGTGGAAACGGCAGCCGGTGGGCGGGTCGATCGGCGAGGGCACGTCGCCGCGGAGCAGGATGCGCTCGCTCTTGACGCCGCGCCGCCTGGGGTCGGGCACCGGCACCGCGGAGAGCAGCGCCTTGGTGTACGGGTGCATCGGCTTGGTGTAGAGGTCCTGGCGGTCCGCCAGCTCCACGATCTTGCCGAGGTACATCACCGCGATGCGGTCCGAGACGTGCCGGATGACCGACAGGTCGTGCGCGATGATCACGTACGTGAGGCCGAGCTCGTCCTGCAGGTCGTCCAGGAGGTTGACCACCTGGGCCTGGATCGAGACGTCGAGGGCCGAGACCGGCTCGTCCGCCACCACCAGCTTGGGCCGCAGGGCGAGCGCCCGCGCGATGCCGATGCGCTGCCGCTGGCCGCCGGAGAATTCGTGCGGGTAGCGGTTGTAGTGCTCGGGGTTGAGCCCGACGCGCTCCAGCATCTCCTGCACGGTCTTCTTCACGCCGCCCTCGGGCTTGACGCCCTGGAGCTTGAAGGGCGCGCCGACGATCGTGCCGATGGTGTGCCGGGGGTTCAGCGACGAATACGGGTCCTGGAAGATCATCTGCACGTCGCGGCGGAACGGACGCATGCCGCCCGTGCCCAGGTGCGTGATGTCCGTGCCCTCGAACTCGACGCGCCCGCCGGTCGGTTCGAGCAGACGCGTGATCAGCCGTCCCATCGTCGACTTGCCGCAGCCGGACTCCCCGACGACGCCGAGGGTCTCCCCGGGGCGTACGTCGAAGGTGAGCCCGTCGACCGCCTGGACGGCGGCCACCTGGCGCTGGAGCAGCCCCTTCTTGATGGGGAAGTGCTTCACCAGGCCGTCGACCTTGAGCAGCGGCTCGGGCGAGCTCTGCGTCTGCGCCGGGATCGTCATCTCCTGGCCCTTCACGTCATCGTTCACAGCTTCGGCGCAATCTCTTCGGTCCAGATCCGGGTGCGCTCCTCCTGCGACATGTGGCAGGCGGACCAGTGCCCGTCGGCCACCAGACGCAGTTCGGGACGTTCGGTGCGGGTGATCTGGTCCTTGGGGACGTCCGCGTAGGGGCAGCGCGGGTTGAAGGCGCAGCCGCTCGGCAGGTTGATCAGGCTCGGCGGGGAGCCCTTGACCGGGATGAGCCGATCGGTCTGCTCACGGTCGATGCGGGGCATCGAGCCCAGCAGGCCCCAGGTGTAGGGGTGCTGGGGTTCGTAGAAGACCTTCTCCGCGGTGCCGCGCTCGACGCACCGGCCGCCGTACATGACCAGGAGCTCATCCGCCATCTCCGCGACCACGCCCAGGTCGTGCGTGATCATGATGACGGCGGAGCCGAACTCCTTCTGCAGGTCACGGATGAGGTCGAGGATCTGTGCCTGGACGGTCACGTCGAGTGCGGTGGTCGGCTCGTCCGCGATGAGCAGCTCGGGGTTGTTCACCAGCGCCATGGCGATCATCGCGCGCTGGCGCATGCCGCCCGAGAACTCGTGCGGGTAGGAGTCGACGCGCTTGTCGGGCTGCGGGATCCCGACCCGGTCGAGCATCTCGATCGCGCGCTTGCGCGCGGTCTTCTTGTCGACGTCGTTGTGGACCCGGTACGCCTCGGTGATCTGCTTGCCGATGGTGTAGTACGGGTGCAGCGCGGACAGCGGGTCCTGGAAGATCATCGCCATCTCGCGGCCGCGCAGCTTGCGCACCTCGTCGGCGGGGGCGCTCAGCAGCTCGGTGCCGTCCAGCCAGATCTCGCCGGAGAGCTGTGCCCTGCGGGAGCCGTACTGGCCGGCGGTGTGCAGGCCGAGGATGCCGAGCGAGGTGACCGACTTGCCGGACCCGGACTCCCCCACGATGCCGAGGGTCTTGCCCTTCTCCAGCTGGAAGCTGAGCCCGTCGACGGACTTGACCAGGCCGTCGTCGGTCGGGAAGTGCACCTTGAGGTCGCGCACCTCGAGGAAGGCGGTGGGAGCGGGCGAGCCGGCGACGGGCTCGCCCACCGCTGCTCCGCTCTTGGACAGTTCGGTCATCCCAGCCTCACTCGCGGGTCGATGACGGCGTACAGAAGGTCGACGACGAGGTTGGCCACGGCGATCGCGAGCGCCGCGCACAGGGTCACGCCGAGAATGACGGGCAGGTCCTTGCTGCTGATGGCCCTGACCGCTTCGAGGCCGAGCCCCGGCAGGTTGAACGTGGACTCGGTGAGCACGGCGCCGCCCATGAGCACGCCGAGGTCGAGTCCGAAGACGGTGAGGATCGGGGTCATCGCGGAGCGCAGGGCGTGCTTGCGGATGACGGTGGCCTCGCCGAGGCCCTTGGCGCGGGCGGTGCGGATGTAGTCCTCGCCGAGCACTTCGAGCATGGTCGCTCTGGTGAGGCGGGCGTACATCGCCGCGTTGAGGAAGGCGAGGACGATCCACGGCAGGATCAGCGTCTGGAGCCAGACGTCGACCGAGTCGTCGGTGCTGAGGCTGTCCGCGATCTTCACCCAGCCGAGCTGGTGGACGAAGATGCCCATCGCGATCATGCCGGTGAAGAAGACGGGGAGCGAGACACCGCCGAGGGCGATGGTCATCGCGGAGCGGTCCCAGAAGGTGCCCCGCTTGAGGGCGGAGACGACTCCGGTGGCGACACCGGCGGCGAGCCAGAGGACACAGGCACCGGCGGCGAGCGCGCCGGTGACGGGCAGCGCGTCCTTCAGGGTCTCCCAGACGGGAGCCTCGGTGCGGAAGCTGTAGCCGAAGCAGGGCGCGGGACAGTGCGTGACGTCACTGCCGTTGACGTAGTCGCGCCCCATCGGGATGCCCTTGATGAAGTCCCAGAACTGGACGAGCAGCGGGTCGTCGAGTCCCAGTTTGGTCCGGATGCCTTCGATCTGCTCGGCTCCGGTGGCCTTGCCGGCGAAGAGGACGGCGATGTCCTGTCCCGCCCACTTGGGCAGCATGAAGAAGACGGTGAAGGTCGCGAGCAGTACGACCAGCACCATGATGATTACGGCGATCAGGCGCCGGATGAGATAAGCAAGCACTGTGCGCGGCCCGGCGGTGGCCGGGACCCCCTTGTGAGGGGTCCCGGCCACCGCCCGGGGCCATCACCTGCCCTTCGGACTGGCGGGATTCGGCGGCGGTGTAACGAACAACTACTGCTTCCCTTGCGGGAGTTGCGTGGCGACTACGGGTGTTACTTGACGACGCCGAGCGAGGCGTAGTCGTAACGGCCGTTGTAGCCGTCCGACATGTAGGCGTTGGTCAGCCGCGACCCGCGCCAGGTGATGTTCTTCTCGTAGAGGAAGGGCATCCAGTCGGCCTGGTCGAGGATCCTCTTGTCGAGTTCCTTGTAGATCTCGCCGGCCTTGGCCGGGTCGGTCTCCGCGATCGCCTTGTCGAAGAGCGCGTCGACCTTCTTGTCCTTGATCTGCGACTCGTTGTAGTTACCGGTCGGGTTCAGGAAGCGGCTGTCGAACAGCGGCTGCGCGTAGCCCTGACCGGACGGGAAGTCCGGGCCCCAGCCGCTCATCGTCATGCCGTAGCCGCGCTTCTTCACGACGGAGGGCGAGCCGGTGATGCTGGAGGTGTCGGCGCCGTCGAGGGCGTCGACCTGGACCTTGATGCCGACCTTGTCGAGGGCCTGCTGCAGCGCCTCGGCGGCGTCGACCTCACCCGGGTTGTTGCTGCGGGCGGTGAGCTTGGTGGTGAAGCCGGACGGCTTGCCGCACTGCTTCAGCTCGTCCTTGGCCTTGGCGACGTCGGGCTTGCCCTTGCGCTTCAGCACGCCGTACGGGTCGTACTTGCTGTAGCCGGGGATCGCCACCGGGAAGGTGCTGTTGGCGATGTCGCCGGCCGCGACCTTGCCGCCGCGGGTCTGCTGGATGCTCGCGAAGTCGGTCGCGTAGAACACGGCCTTGCGGCAGTGCACGTTGTCGAACGGCTTGGCATTGTGGACCAGCGCGACGTAGCGCACGAAGGACGTGTGCATGTTGTCGACGTTGTCACGGTGGTCCGTGACGGCGCTGACACGGCCGGACTGGGTCATGCCCGTGCCGTTGAGGTCGAGGTCGAAGTCCCCTTCCATCAGCTTCTTGTCGTTCTCCTCCTGGTTGGCGGAGATCGTCACGTCGATCTTGTCGGGCAGCGCGGCGCGGATCGGGTCCGAGGACTTCTTCCACTTGTCGTTGCGGACCAGAACGATCTTCTTGTTCGACTTGTACGTCTCGAACTTGTACGGGCCCGAGGAGAACGGCCGCTGCGTGTACTTGGCCTTCGTGTCCTTGGACTCCTTCACCGGCGAACCGGTGGGCATGGCCAGGAACTGCTCGAAGTCACCGTTGCGCTTGGGCAGCTTGAAGATGATCGTCTGGTCGTCGGGGGTCTCGATCGCGTCGAGGCCGCCCTTGTCCTTGTAGGGACCCTTGTACTTCGTCTTGGGGTCGAGCGTCTGACGGATGTAGCCGGGGCCACCGGTGATGGTGTCCGTCGCCCAGGTGCGCTCGATGCCGTACTTGACGTCCTTGGAGGTCAGCTTGGAGCCGTCCTCCCAGGTCAGACCGTCACGCAGCTTGTACGTGTACGTCTTGCCGTCGTCGGAGATCTTCGCCGTGGAGGTGGCGAGGTCCGGGACCAGCTTCGTGCCCGCCTTGCCCGGCTTGGTGTCGTAGGTCACCAGCTGCCGGGTGTAGAAGCGCATGAAGTCCCACGTCATGCCGTAGTAGGCGCGCTGCGGGTCGGCGGAGTCCAGGTCCTGCTTGCCGACCATCTTCAGCGTGCCTCCCTTCTTCTTGGAAGGGTTGGCGATCTTGTTCAGCGCCGCGTTGTAGCCGGCACCCTTCGAGTCGCTGTCGCCACCGTCACCGCCGCCGCACGCCGTGGTGGTCACCAGCGCCGCGACGACGAGGGCCGCACCGCTGGTGAGCCGTCGTTTCGTGGAACCTGTGGGCATTTTCTCGTAACCTCCGAGATCGCGGTCCCTGGCCAAGTGCTGCCGGAGAACCATGGTTAGAGCCACCTGACATGCGGCAGGGGCAAGCCAGTTGGGACCTTCTAGCGCGTCCCCTTCGGGTCGAGCGCGTCACGCAGCCCGTCGCCGAAGAGGTTGAAGGCCAGGACGGTGATGAAGATGGTGACGCCCGGGAAGACCATGAACATCGGGTCGTGCTCGTACGTCTTGAGCGCGTCGCGCAGCATGCCGCCCCACGAGGCCGTCGGCGGCTTGACGCCGGCGCCGAGGAAGCTGAGGGCCGCCTCCGTGAGGATGTTGGTCGGGATCATCAGCGTCGCGTAGACGGTGATGGGGGCGACCAGATTGGGCAGCAGTTCGCGGAACAGGATGTGCCGCTTGCCGCCGCCGAGGCTGCGGGCCGCCTCCACGTACTCGCGCTCACGGAGCGAGAGCGTCTGGCCGCGGACGATGCGGCCGACGTACGGCCAGCCGAAGAAGCCGATGACCATGACGAGGATCGCGACGCGCACGCTGGTGCCCTGGAGGCCGAGCAGGTCGTCGGGGAGCACGGAGACCAGCGAGATGATGAAGAGCAGCTGCGGGAAGGAGAGCAGTACGTCCATCACGCGGCTGATCAGGGCGTCGATCCAGCCGCCGAAGTAACCGGCGATGATCCCGAAGAGGGTGCCGAGCGCCACGGCCACGATGGCCGCGAGGAACGCCACGAGGAGTGAGATCCGCGCGCCGTAGACGATGCGGCTGAAGACGTCGCGGCCCTTGTTGGGCTCGACCCCGAAGAGGAAGTCGCCGCTCACGCCGCCGAGGGCGCCCTTGGGCAGGCCGGTCAGCTCGTCGAGCTCGTCCTGGTGGAATCCGTTGGGGTCGTGGCCCAGCAGGTTCACGATCAGGGGCGCGAAGATGGCGACCAGCACCAGGAGCAGCACGGTGATGCCGCCGGCCAGGGCGACCTTGTCCCGCTTCAGGCGGTTCCAGGCGATCTGCTTGAGGGACCGACCCTCGACCTTTTTCACCCCTGCATCAACTGCGGGGGCGACGTCCTCGGTCGGGTCCGCGTCCGCAGGTGTGTCATGCAATGGTGCCGTCATCGTGGCAGGGACCCCTCTCAACCGGTGGTGACCGGCCCGCACTTGCCGCTGTAGCGACGTGATCAGTCCGTCGTACACAGGGGCATCAGGCCCCTGGAGCGGGAGTCTTCATCCACGTCGCGATCTGTTACCAGACTTGACGGGGAAAGGATGCGCAACCGTGATGCTGATCGGGGTGTTCCGTTATCCGGACGCCGGTGAACGGCGGGCGAACACGGGGCAGTTGGGTCGCAAGGCGGCACAGGAGCCCATAGGGGCCCACCCGCACCACAACGGACATCCCGTCCGTCGTGGCTGCTCGATGACTGGTTCGCGCCGCTCAGTACTGCGCGGGGTAGCCGTAACCGCCCGCGGGCGCCGGGGCCGCCTGGGCTTCGCGGTCGTAGAACGGCCTGGCATTGGCTCGCAGCCACATCGCGACCGGGTCGTAGTCGTCGGACATCGCGACCGTCGAGACGGGCAGGCCCTCGGGGACCGCGGGGATGGACTGGCGCATCATCGTGCGGACCGCGTCGACCGACGGCGGCGACGTGTCGTACACGTCGAGGCCGATGGCCAGATAGGGCGCCCCGAGGGCGGGCTGCACCCAGGCGCGGCGCAGCGAGCGGACCACGGGGGTGCGGTGGGCGTTCTGCGTCAACAGGGCGTAGAACTGGGGGATTTCGATGCTGGGCTCGGTGAGCCGGAGCGGGCCCGCGGGGAGCGCGTCCAGGCCCGTGGCGATGCGGCGCAGGTCCAGCCAGGGGATGCCGACGCCGCCGCCGGGTGCGTGCGGGTTGAGCCAGATGCCGTAGTGGTCGGGGTAGAGGGTGCGGGCGATGTCGGTGCCCCGCACCACTTCGTAGCTGCGGTTCCAGCCACTGGCGGACAGCTCCTGGGCGGAGGTCACGCACGGTGCGTAGCCGAGCCCTTCCACTTCCATGTTCCCGTACTGGGCGTCGGGAGAGCCGGCCTGGCCGTGCCAGAGCAGCATCCACACCTGGTCGGCGGCGAGCGCGCGCAGCAGCGCCTCGTACGCGTCGTAACGCCCCGGCGTCACCTGGCGCAGCAACTGCTCGACCTGCTGCCCGGCCGCGGCCGTGCCCGACGCACTCACCCGTAACCGCCCCTTCGCGGCGAACTCGGTGCCCCCCACGGGAGACATTGGAAGACAACACAGGAATGCAACCAGCTTAGAGCCTGTGTCATAACCCCGGCCGGATCAGTGGGCGTCGTCTGGTGCGTGCGATCGCAAGGCGCCGGAGCGTCCTCGATGGGGGTCCCCCCGGGCCCTCAAGGCCTGGGGGAGGAGCCACTAGGACGTTTCGGCGACACGGCGAGCGTGCGTGCCGGGCGGCGACCACCCGGCCGGGGTTATGACACAGGCTCTCAAGGCGCGATCCGGTGGTAGAAGGGCCGCACCTTCGCGCGCAGCCAGTCGCCGACCGGGTCCTGTGCCACGTCGAGCAGGACCAGGTTGACCGCCCACGGGACCGGCACCTGTCCGAGCGCCCGGCCGAGTGCCTCCATCGGCAGGTCGCGCGCGTTGCCCTCCCAGGTGGACAGCTCCACGCCGACGAAGAGCGTCGGGTCGTCCGTCTCCACGGCGGCCAGGCAGCGGCGCGCGGTGAGCACGACGCCCGCCGCCTCGAACTCCCGGCCCGCGGCGGCGAGGAAGTCGACGGGGTCCTCCTGCCAGTCCGGCTCGAAGAGGCGGACCCGGCCGCCGGTGGTCGGGCCGTCCAGCTCGGTGCGGCCGACCCTGCAGAGCTCGGCGACGGCCGGCGGGGGCAGCGGGACGCCGACGGTGCCGTCGGGGTTCAGGGCGATGCCCAGCTGCGGGGGCAGGCCGCGGGCGAACTCCACGGCGGGCGCCACGGTGACGCCCATCCGGTCCGCCGCGTCGCCGAGTGCCTGGCGGAACTGCTGCTCGGAGGTGAAGACGGGAACATACGCCTGTCCTTCGATCTCCAGGGTCGGCAGGTCCAGGGTGCCGCTGTCGGGGCCGCCGCCGTTGGGCAGCGGTATCCACAGGTGGCTGCGGCCGAGCACCTCGACGATGCGGGCGCCCGCCGACGCGGGGGCGCCCAGGGAGGCCGCGAGGACCTCCTCCAGTTCGTTGCCCGGCCATCCGCCGTACGGATGGGCATGTGCCTGCGCCGGAAAGTCCATCTGTCCAACCCCTGCTCGCGACCGCTCTGCCTGCGGCTCGAACCCTAACGCCGGGCCCGCTCACCGGTCGAAGGCGATCACCCGCAGGACCTGCGCGGCCTCGCGGTCGAGCAGCACCGCGGAGCGGCAGCCGCGCGGCAGGTCCCCGCGCTCGGTGGCGGCGACGAGCCGGCCGACCGTCCTGCGGTGGCGTGCGAACGCGTACCGGGAGACGCCGCGGCCACGCTCGTGCTGGCCGCGCAGCGCCGTGTCCACGGGGACGTCGAGCATCAGGAGGTGCAGGGCCGTGCCGCGGCGGGCGGCCTCGCGGGCGAGCCAGCGGCGCACCCACGCCTGGGTGCCGCAGTCGTGGACGACGACGCTCGCCCCGGAGCGGAGGGTGCGGCGCAGCGTCGCGTAGTGCGCGAGGCGGACCAGGGGGCGGTACACCGCGTAGGGCAGCAGGCGCGGCATGCGGCGGGACCAGCGGTCGCGGGTGTCCTGTGAGTCGATGCGCGGGCCGGTGACGGCCTGGCGCATGAGGGTCGATTTTCCGCCGCCGGGCAGCCCGGAGACGACGACCAGGTCCCCGTCGGCGAACGTGAGGCGGCGCGGACTGTGGCCTGCGCGCTGACGCAGGTCGCGGACGACGGCGGCGGGGAGCCGGCCGCAGCTCTCCGCGGCCGGGGCGGGGGCCTGTTCGGGCAGCGCCTCGGACAGCACCTTGGGCAGCGTCACTCCCGTGGAAGTGGCGTAGAGACTGGTCCTGCTGCGCACCGTGATCGGCCTCCCCATAGCTGTCACGTACTGCTTCCCCACCAAGTGTAAAGAGAAGGTAATGCGACACAAGAGCATTCCGGGGTGACGGAACCCGCGGCGGGACCGTGACGGACCCACGACGGAACCAGCTGCCGGGCACGGGTCCCCCTGGACAGAGTCGCGTGCAATGATGTGCGCGCCAACTCCATACAGGCCGTTCGAATCCGCGCGGGAGAGTCTCCGGAACCGAGCTTTTGTGCTGGGTACCCGGAGCGCCGAAGGAGCAAGCCCCTCCCTTGAATCTCTCAGGCCCCGTACCGCGCGGGCGAGGCACATCTGAAAAGCGGGCCGCCCGGCGGTCCCACCCAAGGTGCAAGCCGGCGTCTCACTGGACGAGACACTCCCGGCGAACCTCTCAGGTTCCGATGACAGATGGGGAGGATCGACCTCGCCCGTCATGCCCTGGGAGTTCCCTTCATGAGCACTGCCCCCCGTCTGACCGCCCTCGACGCCGTGCACCGGTCGCTGGGCGCCACCATGACCGACTTCGCGGGCTGGGACATGCCGCTGCGGTACGCCAGCGAGCGCGACGAGCACAACGCGGTGCGCACCAAGGCGGGTCTCTTCGACCTGTCGCACATGGGTGAGATCACCGTCACCGGGCCCGCCGCCGCGGACTTCCTGAACTTCGCGCTGGTCGGCAACATCGGCTCGATCGGTGTCGGCCGCGCCCGCTACACCATGATCGTCGCCGAGGACGGCGGCATCCTGGACGACCTGATCGTCTACCGCCTCGGCGCGGCGGAGGCCCCCGAATACATGGTCGTCGCCAACGCCTCGAACGCGCAGGTCGTCCTGGACGCGCTCACCGCCCGCGCCGACACCTTCGACGTCGAGGTCCGCGACGACCGCGACGCCTACGCGCTCCTCGCCGTCCAGGGCCCCGAGTCCCCCGGGATCCTGAAGTCCCTCACGGACGCGGACCTGGACGGCCTGAAGTACTACGCGGGCCTGCCCGGCACCGTCGCGGGCGTCTCCGCCCTGATCGCCCGCACGGGCTACACGGGCGAGGACGGTTTCGAGCTGTTCGTCTCCCCCGGTGACGCGGAGAAGCTGTGGGGCGCGCTGATGGAGGCGGGCACGCCCGTCGGCATGGTCCCGGCCGGGCTCTCCTGCCGCGACACGCTGCGCCTGGAGGCGGGCATGCCGCTGTACGGGCACGAGCTGACCGCGGAGCTGACGCCGTTCGACGCGGGTCTCGGCCGGGTCGTGAAGTTCGAGAAGACCTCGCAGTCGGAGACCTTCGTGGGCCGGGCGGCGCTCACCGCCGCCGCCGAGCGCGCCGAGACCGCCCCGCCGCGCAAGCTGGTCGGCCTGATCGCCGAGGGCCGCCGGGTCCCGCGTGCGGGCTTCTCGGTGGTCGCGGACGGCAAGGTCATCGGCGAGGTCACCTCCGGCGCCCCGTCCCCGACGCTGGGCAAGCCGATCGCGATGGCGTACGTCGACGCGGAGCACGCCGCTCCCGGCACGGAGGGCGTGGGCGTGGACATCCGCGGCACCCACGAGCCGTACGAGGTCGTGGCACTGCCGTTCTACAAGCGCCAGAAGTGACCCCCCGCACATCTCACCCGTTCCGCAGCACCCACCCGCGTACAGGAGAATTCAGGTCATGAGCAACCCCCAGCAGCTTCGCTACAGCAAGGAGCACGAGTGGCTGTCGGCCACCGAGGACGGCGTGGCGACCGTCGGCATCACCGAGCACGCGGCCAACGCGCTCGGTGACGTCGTCTTCGCCCAGCTCCCCGAGGTCGGTGACACGGTGACCGCGGGCGAGTCCTGCGGCGAGCTGGAGTCGACCAAGTCGGTCAGCGACCTCTACGCCCCGGTGACCGGCGAGGTCGTCGCCGCCAACCAGGACGTCGTGGACGACCCGTCGCTGGTCAACTCCGCCCCGTTCGAGGGCGGTTGGCTGTTCAAGGTTCGTATCTCGGGCGAGCCGGACGACCTGATGTCCGCCGACGAGTACACCGCATTCACCGCCGGCTGACCCATACCGATAGGGATCGTGTGATGTCGCTTCTGAACACCCCCCTCCACGAGCTGGACCCGGACGTCGCCGCCGCCGTCGACGCCGAGGTCCACCGCCAGCAGTCGACCCTGGAAATGATCGCCTCGGAGAACTTCGCTCCGGTCGCGGTCATGGAGGCCCAGGGCTCGGTCCTGACCAACAAGTACGCCGAGGGCTACCCCGGCCGCCGCTACTACGGCGGCTGCGAGCACGTCGACGTCGCCGAGCAGATCGCGATCGACCGGGTCAAGGACCTGTTCGGCGCCGAGTACGCGAACGTGCAGCCGCACTCCGGCGCCTCCGCCAACCAGGCCGCCCTCTTCGCGATCGCCCAGCCCGGC
The DNA here is from genome assembly GCF_008642355.1 of Streptomyces venezuelae. Classification (NCBI taxonomy): domain Bacteria; kingdom Bacillati; phylum Actinomycetota; class Actinomycetes; order Kitasatosporales; family Streptomycetaceae; genus Streptomyces; species Streptomyces venezuelae. The sequence continues at coordinate 5,812,031 of NZ_CP029193.1, read as the reverse complement.
GACACGATCCTCGGTCTCGACCTGGCGCACGGCGGGCACCTCACGCACGGCATGCGCCTGAACTTCTCCGGCAAGCAGTTCAACGTGGTCCCCTACCACGTCGACGAGGCCGGTCTGGTCGACATGGCCGAGGTCGAGCGCCTCGCCAAGGAGAACAACCCGAAGGTGATCATCGCGGGCTGGTCGGCCTACCCGCGCCACCTGGACTTCGCGGAGTTCCGCCGGATCGCCGACGAGGTCGGCGCGTACCTGTGGGTCGACATGGCGCACTTCGCCGGTCTCGTCGCCGCGGGCCTGCACCCGAACCCGGTGCCCTACGCGGACGTGGTGACCTCCACCACGCACAAGACGCTCGGCGGCCCGCGCGGCGGCATCATCCTGGCCCGCAGCAAGGAGTTCGCGAAGAAGCTGAACTCCGCGGTCTTCCCCGGCTTCCAGGGCGGCCCGCTGGAGCACGTCATCGCGGCCAAGGCCGTCTCCTTCAAGGTCGCCGCCTCCGACGACTTCAAGGAGCGCCAGCAGCGCACCCTGGACGGCGCCCGCATCCTGGCCGAGCGCCTGGTGCAGGACGACGCGAAGGCCGTCGGCGTCGACGTCCTGTCGGGCGGCACGGACGTGCACCTGGTCCTGGTGGACCTGCGCAACTCCGAGCTGGACGGCCAGCAGGCCGAGGACCGCCTCCACGAGGTCGGCATCACGGTCAACCGCAACGCCGTCCCGAACGACCCGCGCCCCCCGATGGTCACCTCGGGCCTGCGGATCGGTACGCCGGCGCTGGCCACGCGTGGCTTCGGCGAGGAGGACTTCCGCGAGGTCGCCGACATCATCGCCGAGGCCCTCAAGCCTGGCTTCGACGCGGCGTCCCTCAAGACCCGCGTGACCGCTCTGGCCGACAAGCACCCCCTGTACCCCGGCCTGAAGTAATTTCGTACCCTTTTGTTCGTACGCTGTTGTGCGTACGTACGAAACGTCGGGGCACCCCGCACACTGGAAAGTGAGCGAGGTGCCCCGCACCACGTACCGCGATCGTCGTTCCCGCACCGCCTTGTACTTCTGCATCACCCCGGCAGACAACGGCGTCTACCAACCACCCTTGGAGTTTCCGTGGCCATCTCGGTCTTCGACCTGTTCTCGATCGGCATCGGCCCGTCCAGCTCCCACACGGTCGGTCCCATGCGCGCGGCCCGCATGTTCGCGAGCCGCCTCAAGAACGAGGGCCTGATGGCCCACACGACGGCGATACGGGCGGAGCTGTACGGCTCGCTCGGCGCGACCGGCCACGGGCACGGCACCCCCAAGGCCGTCCTGCTCGGCCTGGAGGGCGAGTCGCCCCGCACGGTGAACGTGGAGAGCGCCGACGACCGCGTCGAGGAGATCAAGAGCGGCGGACGCATCAACCTCCTCGGCATGCACGAGATCGACTTCGATTTCGACGAGGACCTGATCCTGCACCGCCGCAAGGCCCTGCCGTACCACGCCAACGGCATGACGATCTTCGCGTACGACCGTGACGGCGCCCTCGTCCTGGAGAAGACGTACTACTCCGTGGGCGGCGGTTTCGTGGTGGACGAAGACGCCGTGGCCGGGGAGAACCCGATCGTGCCGGACGACACCGTCCTGCGGCACCCCTTCCGCACCGGCGACGAGCTGCTCCGCCTCACGGAGGAGACGGGCCTGTCCATCTCCGCGCTGATGCTGGAGAACGAGAAGGCCTGGCGCACCGAGGAGGAGATCCGCGCGGGTCTGCTCGACATCTGGGGCGTCATGCAGTCCTGCGTCTCGCGCGGCATGACCCGCGAGGGCATCCTGCCGGGCGGCCTCAAGGTGCGCCGCCGCGCCGCGAACTCGGCCAGGCAGCTGCGCGCCGAGGGCGAGCCGCAGGCCCGCGCCATGGAGTGGATCACGCTCTACGCGATGGCGGTGAACGAGGAGAACGCCGCGGGCGGCCGTGTGGTCACCGCGCCCACGAACGGCGCGGCGGGCATCATCCCGGCCGTCCTGCACTACTACATGAACTTCGTGCCCGGCGCCGACGAGGACGGCGTGGTCCGCTTCCTGCTCGCGGCCGGCGCGATCGGCATGCTCTTCAAGGAGAACGCCTCGATCTCCGGCGCCGAGGTCGGCTGCCAGGGCGAGGTCGGCTCCGCCTGCTCGATGGCGGCGGGCGCGCTCGCCGAGGTCATGGGCGGCTCCCCGTCCAAGGTCGAGAACGCCGCGGAGATCGGCATGGAGCACAACCTGGGCCTGACCTGCGACCCGGTCGGCGGCCTCGTTCAGATCCCGTGCATCGAGCGCAACGGCATGGCGGCGGTCAAGGCCGTCACGGCCGCGAAGATGGCGATGCGCGGCGACGGCTCCCACAAGGTGTCCCTCGACAAGGTCATCAAGACGATGAAGGAGACGGGGGCCGACATGAGCGTGAAGTACAAGGAGACCGCGCGGGGCGGGCTCGCGGTGAACATCATCGAGTGCTGAATCGAGTCCCGGCAGTGCTTTTCGACGTCAGCCGCTCCGCGGTCAGCCGCGTCTTCGGCGAGGACCGGCTCGCGACGCTGCCCGTGTCCGCGTTCCCCGCCTCCGCCGCGGACACGCCGGGTGCCCGGCTCCTCCAGACGGTGGGCGTGCCCACCGGGACCCTGCACCTGCGGGAGCCGGACGAGGACTCCAAGCTGCTGCCGCTCGTCCGGGACATCGTCGACGTCGAGGACTTCGAGGGGCTGGAGGGGGCGACGGAGGGCGCGGGCGGGTGGCCCGTCATCGGCTGGCTGCTCAGCGCGCACCTCGCCCTCGACCCCGCGTCCGGCAAGGTGTACGCCTTCGCCCCCGACGAGGAGAGCGCGCGGGGACTCCACACGGACGTCTCCTCCCTCGTGCACGTCGCTCTCCGGTTCCAGCGCCTGCTGGACGAGTTCGTCTTCGGCGACGACGGCGAGGAGGCCGGCTTCGCGCGGCTGGAGCGCGAGGTCGAGCGCGTCCGCGAGGAGACGGGCCGCGTCGACCCGCTCCCGTTCCGGGACGACGAGACCGTCTGGTGGACGGTAGGCGACGAGATCGCCGCAGGTCAGCGCTTTATGGGGGACAGTCCGGCGGGGCGCTCGCCGTACGGGTGACCTCGGTCGGCGGCCGATTTGCGTACCCGGTTGCGTAATTCTACGGATGCCGGGGCCGACCGTGTCCTGAGACTCTGCGCATCCAGGGGGAGCGTGCCGCGATCCGCCCCCGCCCCGGACCGTCCGAACTAGGAACGCACATGGGCCCGCAGGGCGCGATCAGGAACCTCCACGCCCGCGCCGGTGCCGGCGACGGGCGCCACGCACACCACGAGCTCCTCGGCGCCGTCCGCCGACTGGACGCCGAGCCGTACGGCAGGGTGCGCACCGCCCGCGCCGAGGAACTCGCCGACGAGGCAGCCGCCACCGGTGACCGCCCGCTGCTCGTGGCGGCGCTGACGCTCCTGGTCCACTCGTACAGCTTCGGCGGCGAGTGCGCACGGACGTTCGTGCCGTTCCGGCGGCTGCTGCGCATGTTCGACGAGAACCCGGCGGACTTCCGGGAGGACGACGTCCGGCGGCTGCACTGGATGTTCAAGTGGGTGGTGACGGACGCGCGGCAGCAGCCCGACGTCACGCTCACCGAGGCCGAGGTGTGGCTGGCCCGGATGCGACGCCGCTACCGCAAGGCCGGGTACTCCGAACGAGCCGTGCACGGCGCCGAGTTCAGACTGGCACGGCACCTGGGCGACGCGGCCCGCGCCACCCGTGCGTACTCCGCGTGGACGGCGGCGGCGCGGGACGACATGGCCGACTGCCTGGCCTGCGAGTACGCGACGGAGGGCCTGCGGCAGCTGGACCTGGGCGACGACCGGGCGGCCCTCGACGGATGGGAGCCGGTCCTGAACTGCACCCACAGCTGCCACCGCGAGCCGCACGAGACCCTCGCCCGGTCGCTGCTGCCCCTCGTGCGCACGGGCCGCACGGACCGGGCCCGCGATCATCATCTGCGCGGCTACGGGATGGTCCGCGCCGACGAGGCGTTCGGCCCCGTCGTCGCACTGCACGTCGAGTTCTGCGCGCTCACCGGCAACGAGCCGCGCGGCCTGCGGATCGTCGCCGAACAGAGCAGGCGCTGGGCCGACACGGGCGACCCGCTCGACCGTCTGGAGTGGCTGGGCGGCGTGGCACTGCTGTTGCGCCGCGCGGTGGAGACGGGCCACGCACAGCGGCCGGTGCCGGGGCCGCCGGGTGGCGCGTGGACGGTGGCGACGCTCCTGGACCACGCGAGGGAGGCGGCGCTCGACCTGGCGGCACGCTTCGACCGTCGCAACGGTACGACCACCGTCTCGGACGGCGTACGGTCCCGCATGGCGGCGGAACCGCTGCGGGCGGCCCTGCCCCTGACCACCGAGCCGCCCCCCGCGGCACCCCACCTCGGCACCCCCGGACCCGCTTCGTCGCTGTCCCCGCTGGATCGGGCCCGGCTGTCCCTGACTCTCGCGCGGTCCATGGCCGCGTCCGGTGACGGAACGGACCCGCGGGCGCAACGGCTCCTGACCGACGCCGCGTACCTCGCGGGGCTCCCCGGAGGAAGCCCGCAGGTCAGCGCGGCTGCCCGGCTGCGGCTCGGCGGGCTGCACTGCGCGGCGGGCCGTCACGACGAGGCCGTGGCGGTCCTGGAGTCCGTACTGCCCGGCCTCGAAGAGACCCACGATCCGGACTCCCGCGCCCAGGCGCACACGTGGCTGGCCCGAAGTTACCTCCGAACCCACCGACCGGCTCCGGCGGCGGCCCAGTTCGCGCAGGCCGCCGCCCTCGTCCGCGCCTCGCCCGAGGGACGGCACGAGGAGGCGTCCCTGACGCAGCAGGCGGCGCAGGCGCTGAGCCTGGCCGGGCAGCCGGCGGAGGCGTGCCGGGCCTACGCGCGGGCCGAGGAACTGTGGCGCGCACTCGGCGAACACGGCGCCCTGGTCCGCGCGGAGCGGGCGCGGGCGTGGGAGACCCTGGCCGCGCACGGGCCTGCCGCCGCCGACACGGCCATGACGGAGGCCCTGCACACGAACCGGCGCCACGCCGAGGAGGCGGACCAGGACCCGGAACGCACGGAGCTGTACGTCGAACTGGGCCGCACGCACACCCAGTTGGCCCGCCTGGCCATGGAACACGCCGACGGTCCACCACTGGCCGAGTGGGGCACGCCCGAGCAGTACGCGGCCAACGTACGCGCCTTCGAGACCGCGCTGGCCCACACGGAACGGGCGATCGAGGCCCTGCGCACGTGCGGCGGACCGGGCCTCGCCGACCTGCATCCCACGGAACTTCTCGCCGCTCGCCTGGAGTTCGTCCTCGGCCACCGCGAGGAGGCGGCGAGCCGGGCCCGGGTTCTGGCTGCCGCGGTACGCGAACGCCCGGACCCGGACGGCACGCTGGCGCTCCTCGCGGAGGAGTGCGACCTAATCGCCGGGCCGGGCCGCGCACCGCGTCACCAGTGACGCCAGAGCCGCGCGTGAGGTGACGCCCGTTTTGCGGTACACCCGGCCCACGTGGCTCTCGACCGTGCGCGTGCTGAGGCAGAGGCGGTCGGCGACGGCCTGGTTGGTGAGGCCCTCGGCGACCAGTGCGGCTATCTCGCGCTCACGCGGCGTCAGGGACGCGAAGGGACCGGACGGCAGGGGCGGGACGTCCGCGTGCGGGTCCGGCGGTGCGGGTGCCGTCGGGTCGGGGGCGGGGCCCGGCGAGGGTGGTGAGGGCGTGGGTGTGTCCGCGCGTTCCGGGCCCCGCCCCGGCCGCCCTCGCGCCGCCATGTCCAGGAGCAGGCGTGCGTCGCCCTCCTCGGCGAGGCGGAGGCCGCGGCGGGACATGGTGGCGGCGCGGGCCGTGTCGCCCGCGGCGGCCGCGAAGGGGGCACCGATCAGGAGACTCTGCGCCTCGCGCAGGACCGCGCCGGCGCGCGCGCATTCGTGTGCGGACTCCGTGAACGCCCGGTCCGCCGCCGCCGGTTCGCCGCGTCGCGCCGCGACGAGGCCGACGGCGCGCAGGGCCGCGCCGCGCTGCACGGGCAGGCCGAGGCGGTCCGCGAGAGCGAGCGCCTGGGACGCCCAGCGTTCCGCGTCCGCGACGTCGCCCGTGGCCAGCGCCGCGGTGACGAGCAGCTCGAAGAAGTTGGGCCGCATCGACGGCTGTACGCGCGACAGGTCACCGTCACCGCCCGCGTCCATGAGGATGTCCCGCACCCGGTACGGGTCACCCGCGCCCAGCACGGCGTACGCGAGCAGGCACCGGGACACCGTCGCCCACCAGCCCTCGACCGCCCCCACCGTCGCCGCCGCCTCCTCGGCGGCGGCCAGCACCTCCGGGTCGCCGGCCGGGCGCACCTGCATGAGGATGAGGGCGCGGATGGCCCGGCTGATGCCGAGGAGTTCGGCGCCGCCCAGCTCCCGGGCGACCGCGACGGACTCGTCGGCCCACTCCAGCGCTTCGCGCAGGCGCCCCCGGGTGAGGCGGGCGTAGGCGCCGGTGAGCAGGAGTTGTGCCAGTGCGAAGGGGCGGCCGGTGCGGCGCGCGATCTCGACGCCGCGTTCGGAGTGGCGCTGCGCGGCGGCGCAGTCGTCGAGGAACACCTCGCTCCACGCCAGGCGTACGAGTGACTCGCACTGCCCGGCGAGGTCGGCGTCGGTCGTGACGTCGGCGAGCGCGGCGGCCTCGGCGGCGTACTCGCGCGCCGCCTCGGTCTCCCCCGCGTACGCCTCCCCCAGCGCGGCGAGCGTCAGCGCCTCCGCGGCGCCGAGTTCGTCGCCGCGGAGGCGGGCGTCGGCCAGGGCCCCGGCCACCTCGTCGCGCACTTCGGGGTAGCGCGTGGCGAACAGGGCGCGGTTGCCCCACTCGACGACCAGGCCGGTGCGCTGGGCGGGGGGCGGTCCGGGGCGCCGGTCGAGTTCGCGGCGGAGCAGGGCGCCGGCCGCCGCGTACCGGCCGAGGGTGCGTTCCATGAAGGCGCACTGCACGACGGCGGCCGTCCGCAGCGCGTCGCCGCCCTCCGGCCCCTCCGGGGCGGGGCGGTGCGTCGCGATGAGCCGGTGGAGGAGGTCCCTGCTCTCCTTGACGGCGCCGGTCATGCCGAGCGCGGTGGCCTGCTTGAGCATCAACTCGCTGCGCGTGGCGTGGTGTTCGGGCGTGTCGGGCAGGACGCGGAGGACCACGCCGAGGAGCCGCGCGCTGTCGGCGGGTGCCGTGGCGGCGGCCTGCTCGGCCGCTTCCGTCAGGACCGCCGCCGCCTTGGGGTCCCAGCGGGAGAGGGACTCCTCCACGTGGTGGGCGCGGTCGGTGAGGGACGCGCCGGTCCGGGTGAGTTCGACGGCGGCCGCGCGGTGCAGTTCGAGGCGGCGCCAGGGGTCGACGGCCTCGCGCATCCAGGCGCGCAGGAGCGGGTGGCGGGGGGCGAGGCAGCGAGCCCGCCGGTCGGGCCTGAGCAGGTCGCGGTCGATCAGCTCCCGCAGCGCGGCGATGAGGTCGAAGCGGTCGGCTCCCGTCACGGCGGCGATCAGATCCGTGTTCGCGTGCTCGCCGAGCACCGCGACGGCGTCCAGGGCGGCCCGCTCCAGCGCGGACAGCGCGGCGAGTTCGTCGAGGAACGCCGCCGAGTGGTCGCCGTGGAGAAGCGCGCGGAAGTACAGCGGGCTGCCCTGGCTCGCCTCGTACATCTCCGCGGCCCGCTCCCGCGGCACCCCCGCCGCGAACCCGTCGATCAGCTCGTCCCTGCTCAGCGGCCCGAGAGCGGTCCGCAGTACGACACCGGAGTCGACCCCTCGCGTCAGGGCGGCCGACAGCGCGGGCGGCGACTGCCGCTCGCGTCGGGCGACGGCCAGCAGGAACGGGGCGCGCACGGGGTGGCGTACGAGATGGTCGACGAGCTCGACCGTCGCCTCGTCCGCCCAGTGCAGATCGTCGAGGACGACGACGAGACCGGGTCCGCCGACACCGCCGAGCGCGGCGGCGGTGACCCGGCACAGATCGAAGAGGTCCACGCCCGAGACCGCGCCCGGCACCGCACGCGGGCACGTGTCGTCACCCTCTCCCCGGACGGCGGCGGGCAGCCCGTCCAGCGAGGGGAACGCGCGGCGTGCGCGCGGGTCGAGTTCGGTGAAGGCGTCCGTGAACGGCCGCAGCGACCGCCTCCTGCCCCTCTCCGTCCCCCTGCCGCGCAGCACGGTCATGCCCCGGCCCCTGGCCTGCGCCGCGAACTCCGTCAGCAGTCTGCTCTTGCCGATCCCCGGGTCCCCGACCACGTCGACGACGCCCGCGGCCGCTCTCCCCGCCCCCATGTCGTCCAGGAGCGCTTCGAGGCGGCCGAGTTCCGCACTCCTGCCCACGAACGGCGCACGCCCCGCGGGCCCCGCCGAGCCTTTGACCGTCTCCACCACAGCCCACACCCCCTCGCGGAGGCGCACGGCCCCCTCGGTGACGTTGTACCGCACCCGACTCGCGCGCGACGTGGGCCGGGATCTCAGTTCGTGCACAAGATATGAAGAAAGGTAACAGTTTGATCACGGACGGAAGTGCTGGCCATGGGCATACTGCTTGTCATCGGGCCCCTGCGCGGCCGTTACCCTGACCCCCGTCAGTAGTGCACCAAGAAGGGGTGGATCCGGTGGCGGACATCGAGGAAGCGCGCAAGACGTTCGAGCAGTTCGACGCGGACGGCGACGGCTTCATCACGGCGGCGGAGTGGAAGAGCGCCATGGCCAGGATGGGCGACTTCTACCAGACCGAGGCGGTGGCCGAGGCCGTGATCGGCACGAAGGACACCGACGCGGACAAGCGTCTCTCCTTCGACGAGTTCTGGGCGAGCCTGAACAAGTAGCCGTCGGTCGGCCCGCGAGCCGACGCAGCGGAGGGGCCCGGCACACCACGCGTGCCGGGCCCTTCTCGTTCCATGCCGCCCCACGCCGCCGGGTCAGCGGGCGCGCACGTTCGCCGTCCGCCCCTGCGCTCCAGCCGCACGGGGTGGCCGAGACACTTGCCGACCTGGTCGCACCCGGAACTCGCCGCCAGGACCGGTTCGTTGGCACACAGGGAATTTCCCGTCGGCACGGAAGCGCCCGGACGCACGGGTGTGACAGCGACGGAGAACGTGAGGCAGGCAGGTGGGCATGACGACCCAACGGGTGAGCACAGAAGTACACCGATTTCAGTGAGAAGACCGCAGCAAGAGGCAGCGCGGCGCGCAGGCGCGACGCGCGGCCGATCAGCGCTCGGGGTGTCTCACACGGTGTACAGCGGCACGTCCTCGGCCTGGGCGGTGTGGTCCGGCGGCACGGTACGGGGCGCGGTCGGCGCCGATCCACCGGTCTTTCGACGCCGGGCCGCCCACGCCGCGCCGCCTACGCCAGCTCGGCGACGACCAACTCCGCGGCCTCCGCGATGAACGCGTCCACGGGCGGGGTGTCGCGGCCGGGCCGGTCCGTCATCACGGCCAGTACGAGGGGATCCGCGTCCGGCGGCCGGAGCACGGCGATGTCGTTGGCCCTCCCCCAGTCACCCGTGCCGGTCTTGTCCGCGACCCGCCACCCCTTCGGCACGCCCGCCCGGATACGCCGCGCCCCCACCTCCGTGGCGTTGCGCCCGAGCCACCCCGCCAGGAGCGCCCGCTTCGCGGCGGGCAGCGCGTCGCCGAGGACCAGGGCGCGGTAGTCGGCGGCGACGGCCCGGGGCGTGGTCGTGTCGCGCGGGTCCTTCGGCGGTACGTCGTTCAGCTCGGGTTCGTAGTCGTCCATGCGGCTGACCTCGTCCCCGAGCCCGCGCAGGTAGGCGGTCAGGCCCGCCGGGCCGCCGATCTGCCGCATGAGCAGGTTGCCCGCCGTGCCGTCGCTGTACCGGATCGCGGCGTCGCACAGCTCCCCGACCGTCATGCCGGTCGCGATGCGCTTCTCGGTGACGGGTGAGATGGAGTCGACGTCGGCGGCGGTGTAGGTGACGCGCTTGTCCAGGTGACGGAGCGGATGCCGGTCCAGGACGGCCGCCGCGGCGAGCGCCTTGAAGGTGGAGCAGAACGCGAAGCGGTCGTCCGCGCGGTGGGCCAGCGTGGCGCCGGTGCCGGTCGCCAGGGCGTAGACCCCGAGGCGGCCACCGTGCTTGCGCTCGATCGCGTCGAAACGGGGGGCGAGGCGGGCGGGATCCTGTGCGGGGGTCGGGGTCGGGCCCGCGGTGGACTTCCGCGGCGCGGGATCCTCGCCCCCGCCGCACCCCGCGACCGGCAGCAGCGCCGCGGCCACGAGGAGCGCACGGCGGGACGTCCCGGACGGCACCACACTCATCGGTCTCTGCTCACTTTCGCTGCGTCGGCATCCGGCGCACTCATTCTGCCCGCGTCCGGAATACCCCCGACGATCCGGAGGTTACCTCCGTTACGACCGCGGCACCCCGCCGCTTCGCCCCGGAAAGGCAATCAGTCATGAAGATCGGCATCATCGGCGCGGGCAACATCGGCGGCAACCTCACCCGCCGCCTCACCGCTCTCGGTCACGACGTCTCCGTCGCCAACTCGCGCGGCCCGCACACCCTGACCGCCCTCGCCGAGGAGACCGGCGCGAAGCCCGTCGCCGTCGGCGAGGCAGCGCGCGGCGCACAGGTCGTCGTCGTGACCGTCCCGCTCAAGGCCGTCCCCGACCTGCCCGCCGGCTTCCTCGACGGCGCGGCCGAGAACGTCGCCGTCATCGACACCGGCAACTACTACCCGCAGCAGCGCGACGGGAAGATCCAGGAGATCGAGGACGGCCTGACCGAGAGCCGCTGGACGGAGCGGCAGATCGGCCACCCCGTCATCAAGGCCTTCAACGGCACGTACGCCCAGGACATCCTCGACAAGCCCCTGCCGAAGGGCGCTCCCGGCCGGGTCGCCCTCCCCGTCTCCGGTGACGACGAGGCCGCCAAGAAGATCGTGCGCGAGCTCATCGACGAGCTGGGATTCGACACCGTGGACAACGGCGGCCAGGACGATTCCTGGCGTCAGCAGCCCGGAACCCCCGTGTACGGCAACGCCGGTGGCGTGGACGAGATCCGCAAGGCGCTGGACGCGGCGTCCCCGGAGCGTACGGCGGAGTGGCGCGCCTGACCGGCGCGCCCTCCTGGTACATCACTCGGGCGTGGCCCACTCCCGCAGCGCGTCCTCGCTCTCGAAGTCGGCCACGTTCTTGTCCAGCGGTGTCGACGTGTACTGGTGGATCTTCCACTTCGCCTGGATGCGGGGCTTGCCCGCGCGGACGTAGTCGGCGATCCACAGTCCGTCGCCCGCGTACGACGTCGTGTCGTGGTTCAACCAGAAGTCGCGGTTGCAGTACAGGAGGACGCGGTGGTCGGGCCGCAGCCGCTTCACCTCACGGATGAAGCGGTCCTTCTCGCCGTTGGTCGCGCGCGTATGGTCCCCCGTCCACTCCCAGTCCACCGCCAACAAGTCCCCGGCCTTCTCGGGCGCCTTGCTCACGAAGTACTCCGCCTGCGCCTTGATGTTGCCCGGCCAGAGGAAGTGGTAGTAGCCGACCACGCAGCCGGCGTCGCGGGCGCGCTTCGTCTGGGCGGACAGTTTCGGGTTGGTGTACGAACGGCCTTCCGTCGCCTTTATGAAGACGAAGGACAGGCCGTCCGTGTCGAAGGTCGTCTGGTGGGAGCTGACGTCGATGCCACGGATCACGGGCGCCTCCAGAGTGGGCGCTAGGCAGTACCTGAACTGCCCGTTTGGTGCCCGTTGTCGACTACCGCCAACCGTCAACCATCAACTGTTCAACGGAAGATCCCCGTGTGCCCGAGCGAGTAGCGGCCCGGCTGCGGGTACACGGCGAGGCCGTGCGGCCCGTCGCCGACCGGGATGCGGGCCAGCTGCACTCCGGTCCGGGTGTCGATGGCGTACACCTCGGAGTCGTAACGCCCGGACAGCCAGAGGGTGTTGCCGTCCGCGGAGACACCTCCCATGTCGGGACTGCCGCCGTCCGGGAGCTTCCACTTCTTGGTGAGCTTGTTCTTCGGGAAGTCGAAGACGGAGATGGTGCCCTCGCCCCGGTTGGAGATGTACATCTCCTTGGAGTCGCGGCTGACGTACAGGCCGTGGCAGCCCTTGCCCGTCCGCAGCAGTTTCGGTTCGGTGAACTTGTCGCCGTCCAGGACCCACATGCCGTGCGCCATCATGTCGGCGATGTAGAACTTCTTGCCGTCGGGCGACATCTTCACGTCCTGCGGCATGGCGCCCTTGAAGGGGATCTTCTGCTGGCCGACCACCTCCATCTTCTCCGTGTCGACCTTGAGGAGTTCGCCGGAGAACTCGCAGGACACGATGAAGTAGCGGCCGTCCATCGAGAAGTCGGCGTGGTTGACGCCGGCGCAGGTGACGGGGACGGTCTTGTCGCGGTTCATGGTCTTCGGGTCGCGGAAGACGAGTTCGCGGTCCATGGAGGCCATGACGACGGCGTGTTTGCCGTTCGGCGTGAAGTAGAGGTTGTACGGGTCGGAGACCTCGACCGTGCGGCCCGTCCTGCCGGTGACGGGGTCGATGGCGGTGAGGCTGTCACCGAGGTCGTTGTTGACCCACAGCGTCTTCATGTCCCAGGAGGGGACGACGTGCTGCGGCTGGTTGCCGACCTTGATGGTCTCGATGACCTCGAACTTCTTGGGGTCGATGACGGAGACCGTGTTGGACTCGGTGTTGGGGACGTAGACGCGCTGGAGGAACTTCTTGGCGACCGGCTGGAGCGCGTTGGGGCGGTCGGCGGCGTACGCGTCCTTGGGGTCGAGCACGGGTGGCATGCCGGGCAGACCGGGTGCCGTCTTCGGCTTGGCGGGCTTGCGGGCGCCCTCGGTGCCGAGGGCCTCGGCGTCGCCCTTGCCGGTGCCGCACCCCGCGAGGGCGGTGAGGACGGCACCGGCGGCGAGCACGGCCGCGGTGCGCCGGGTGGCCTTGAGCCGCGGGGCGTGGGGCAGCGTCTCGTTCGGGTTCAGGTGCATCAGGTCAGCAGCTCCGTGGTCGTGACCGCGCGCAGGCCGCGGCGTTCCAGTTCTTCCAGGACGGCGGGCAGGGCGGCGACCGTGTCCGCGTACCCGAAGTGCAGGCTCACGACGGATCCCTCACGGATTCCGCCGGCGACGGCGCGGGTCACGGCCGGGGCGCCCGGCGAGGTGAAGTCGAGGGAGTCGACGTCGTACGAGAGGACGTGCGGGTAGCCCGCGCGGTGGGCGAGGCGTTCGACGAGGGGCGTCGCCGTCTGCGCGCGGGAGGGACGGAACCAGGTGCCGATGGAGCCGGTGAGGCGGCGCAGGCGGTCCGCGCAGCCGGTGATCTCGGCGTGGGCGTCGGCCTCGGACATCGCGTTGATGTCGAGGTGGTGGTGGGTGTGGTTGCCGAGGTCGTGGCCGCCGTCGAGGATGCGGCGCGCGAGGCCGGGGTGGGCGTCGAGCCAGCTGCCGACGGCGAGCACGGTGATTCTGGCGTCGGCCTTCTCCGCCTGGGCGAGCAGCGCTCTCGCGGTGGCGGGGTCGCCCTGGCCGTGGAAGGTGAGGGCGACCCGGGGGCGGGTGCGGGGGCCGTGGCTGATCTGGGCGGGGAGGCCCGGGAAGCGGCGGGGTGCGGGGGCGGCGGCCGATGTGGGGCGGGCCGGGCGGGGGGTGGTGGTTGCGGGCGGGCGGTCGCGTGCGGGGGCGGCGGGGCCGGTCGCGGCGCACCCGGTGGTGAGCGCGCCCGCGGCGACCAGGCCGGCGCCCGCGCGCAGGGCTCTGCGGCGGTCGGTCTCGATCACCGGACCATTTAATGGGAAAAACGTGGGAAAGCTGCTGATTGCCCGCTTCGGCAGTGTTGCGCCGGTGCCGCGGGGCGGGGTCCGGGACCGGCGCGCAGCTCCCCGCTCCTTGCTTATCGCCTGTCACGGCCTCCGCTTAACCGCCGTTTACCAGGCAGGTGTCCCATCTCACCAAGGATTCACCTCTAAACTGTTACGGGTTGTCCGCATATGTCCACCTATGGGCTTTTGGATCCGTCGCGGCCGTCTGCCATAGTCGGAGACACGACCCCCATTGACCCGGGCTCAGGTCGTCTCGGCGGCCGTGGATCACACCCCAATATCCGCGCCGCTTCACGAAGGCCCCCTCGCGCCGACCACGGTGACCGGGGGCTTTCGCGTATCAGCGGTCGGCCGCCCGCATCTCGAACCACGTCGTCTTGCCGCGCGGCAGCAGATCCACGCCCCATCGGTCGGAGAGCTTGTCGACGAGGAACAGACCGCGGCCGCTCAGGTCCATCTCGTGGACGGGCAGCAGACAGGGCAGCCCGCGTGACGGGTCGCGGACCTCCACTCTGATCCAGCCGCGCCGCCGCTGCATGCGCAGCCCGAAGACGCGGGCGCCGGTGTGCCGCACGGCGTTCCCGACGAGTTCCGAGACGAGAAGGACGACATCCTCGGTGAGTTTCGGGGAGAGTCCCCAGTGGCGCAGGACGACGACCTGGGCGAGGCGGCGCGCGATGGCGGCGGACTCCGGGCGCGACGGCAGCGGGACCTCCGCGTCCGTGGGATTGCCGAACAACTCGAGCGCCTTCAGCGCGTGTTCGTCCTCTACCGCCGGCGACCAGCGCGCTGCGGTCGCACTGACGTGCCGCCGCGGCCGTTCGTCACCCTCCAGCCCCGCCATGCCCTCCATCATGGCCGCCCAGAGCGCTTTCCGTGGCCGTTCCGGCGGAATAAGCCCCCCGGAATCATTCATTCCGGGAGGCCGGTCTGACATATGCCAGTGGCAGTAAATGGCCGCCGCAACAGGCGTGACCTGCAATGACTCGCCGCTCACGCATGATCACTCAAAGCTTTTCGACGGGTTCATTTAAGGCTCTGTCAAGCCCTCCATAAACCGCCCCATCGAGGGACCCCGCCACTGACGCCCCTTCAACTTGGCGCGTACACGGTTCAGTTCAGACGAACTTCGCCTTGCCCGGCCCCTCCTCGACGAAACTCCGCATGCCCCGCTCGCGGTCCTCGGTGGCGAACAGCCCTGCGAACCACGTGCGTTCGATGGCGAGGCCCGTGTCGATGTCCGTCTCCAGGCCCGCGTCGACCGACTCCTTGGCGGCACGCAGGGCGATGGCCGGACCCCGCGCGAGCCGCGCGGCCCACGCGTGCGCCTGCTCGTACACCTCGGCGGCCGGCACGACGCGGTCCACCAGGCCCATCGTGAGGGCCTCGTCGGCCTTCACGTGGCGGCCGGTGAAGATGAGGTCCTTGGCCTTGGACGGGCCGACGAGCCGGGCCAGGCGCTGGGTGCCGCCCGCGCCGGGGATGAGGCCGAGCAGGATCTCGGGCTGGCCGAGCTTGGCGTTGTCCGCGGCGATGCGGAAGTCGGCGCACAGGGCGAGCTCGCATCCTCCGCCGAGCGCGTAGCCGGTGACGGCGGCGACGACGGGCTTGGGGATGCGGGCCACGGCGGTGAAGGACTCCTGCAGCGCCCCGGAGCGTACGACCATGGCCGCGTGGTCCATGGCCTGCATCTCCTTGATGTCCGCGCCCGCCGCGAACACCTTCTCGCCCCCGTAGATCACCACGGCGCGCACGTCGTCGCGCCGCGTCGCCTCTTCGGCGAGTTCCTTGAGGCGGTCCTGGGTGGCGATGTCCAGGGCGTTCATCGGGGGACGGTCGAGCCGGATCGTGCCGACGTCTTCGGCGACTTCGAGGGTTGCAGTCATGGCAGCAGGTTAACGGGGACTAACGGGACCGGGCCCGGTGCACTTGGTCACAGTGCGCCGGGCCCGGTACGGGAGAGGCGGGGTTCGCCCTCACGGGTCCGCCCTCGCCCGGGAGGCTTACGCCTTCCACTCCTCCCACGACATGTTCCAGCCGTTGAGGCCGTTGTCGGGCTGGATCTTCTTGTCCGCGGAGTTCTTCACCACGACGACGTCGCCGATGAGCGAGTTGTTGAAGAACCATCCGGCGGGCGTCTTCTTGCTGTAGCCGCCGCGCACGTCGCTCAGGCCTATGCAGCCGTGGCTGGCGTTGGTGTTGCCGAAGGCGCCGCCCGACCAGTAGTTGCCGTGCAGGAACGTGCCGGAGGTGGACAGGCGCATGGCGTGCGGGACGTCCTTGATGTCGTACTCGCCGCCGAAGCCGACGGTCTCGCCGTTCATCCGGGTCACCTGCAGCTTCTCGCTGATGACCATCTCGCCGTTGTACGTGGTGGTGCCGGGGGCGCCCGCCGTGATCGGGATCTTCTTGATCTGCTTGCCGTCGCGGACGACCTTCATCTGGTGCGTCTTGGCGTCGACGGTGGAGACCTGGCTGCGGCCGATGGTGAAGTTCAGCGTCTTGCTCTGCTTGCCGTAGACACCCGGGCGGCCCTCGACGCCGTCGAGGTTGAGCTTGACGGTGACCTTCGTGCCGGCCTTCCAGTAGTTCTCCGGGCGGAAGTCCAGGCGGTCGTTGCCGAACCAGTGGCCCTCGACCGGCACGGACGGCTCTGTCTTGATCTGGATGGCCTTCTCGACCGCTTCCGGATCGGTGATGCCCCGCGTGAAGTTGACCGAGAACGGCATTCCGACGCCGACCTTCGAGCCGTCCTCCGGGGTGAACTGGCCGATGAAGGTGTTCTGCGGGGTCAGCGTCGTGAAGGTGGTGTCCTTGGCGGACGCCCGGCCCTCGGAGTCCTTCGCCACGGCGTGGACCTTGTACTTCGTGGCGGCCGCGAGGTGGTGGGCCGGCGTCCAGCTGGTCCCGCCCGACGTGATCTTGCCGGGGACCGGGTTGCCCTTGTTGTCCTCCACCTTGACCTCGGACAGCTTGCCCTTGGTCGCGCCTATCTTCAGGGCGCCGCTGGTGGCCACCGCGTCCGCGCCGTCCTTGGGGGCTATGGTCACGACCGCCGCCGACGGCGCGTTCTTGTCCGCCTTCGCCTTGCCGTCACCGTCGCCCGAGTCCGAACCCCCGCCACACGCCGCGACGAACAGCAGCGTCGCCCCGGACACCGCGGCCGTCAGAGTTCTGGCGCCCCGCCGTCGCGCGCGCATGCGCGCGCCAACCGACGTCCCCGATATCGGTCGCCCGTTCACGATCTCGTCTCCCCTCGCACGGCCTGATCCCCCAGGCCCGCACCCCAGTGCACCTGCGCGTTTCGGACACGCGCAAGCGATAGATAACCACACGGTTCCCGGCGAACAGTCCCCGCCAATGTCACCGTTCAGTTCCAACTGCCCCAGGGGTACGGGCAGACCAAGATCACCTGGTGGTTCCGGGCCGGTCACCTGGCGATCACCCGGAGGATCAGGCGTTCTTCACCCAGTCCTTCCATTCCATGTTCCAGCCGCCGAGGCCGTTGTCAGGAGCGACTTTCTTGTCATTGCTGTTGATCACCTCGACGACGTCCCCGATGAGGCTCCGGTCGAAGAACCAGCCCGCGGGCGTCCGTGAGCTGCCGCCCTTCACATCGCGCAGGCCCACGCAGCCATGGCTGACATTGGTGTTGCCAGGGGCGTCCGGCGACCAGTAGTTGCCGTGCAGGAACGTGCCGGAGGTCGTGAGGCGCATGGCGTGCGGGACGTCGGGGATGTCGTACTCGCCGCCGAACCCGACGGTGCGGCTGTTCATGCGGGTCACCTCGAGCATCTCCGTCACCACCATCTTCCCGTTGTACGTGGTGGTCTTGGGGGCGCCCGCGGTGATCGGCACGGTGGACAGGAGCTCGCCGTCCCTGCGCACCTCCATGGTGTGCTCGGCGGCATCGACCAGGGACCGCTGATCGCGGCCGACGGTGAAGGTGAAGCTCTTGTCCTGGAGGCCGTAGACCCCGGGAGCGGCCTGGACGTCGCGCAGGCGCAGGCCGACGGTGACCTTCGTGCCGGGCTTCCAGTACTTCTCCGGGCGGAAGTCGACACGGCTCTTGCCGAACCAGTGCGGGCGGATGTCGACGGCGGGGTGCGCGGTGACGTGGATGGCGCGCTGGACGGCCTCGCGGTTCTCGATCTCCCGGTTGAACTCCAGGGAGACGATCATGCCGGTGCCGACGGTGGAGCGGTTCTCCGGCGCCACGTATCCGATGAAGCGCTCGTCGGGGACGTAGGTGCGGAAGGTGGTGTGCCGGGCGGAGCGGCGGCCGTGGCCGTCCGTGGCGACGGCGTCGACCTCGTACGTGGCGGCGAGTGCGAGCGGCCCCCGGTCGACGGGGCGCCACGTCATGCCGTCCTCGTCGATGCGGCCCGGCACGTCGAACTCCTGCGCGTCCTGCGTCCGGACGACCTTCACCGACTCCAGGCGGCCGTCGGGGACCGTCACCTCCAGGCGTTCGTCCGCCTTGACCCCCTTGCTGTCGTCGTCGGGTGACACCCGGATCGCGTCCGCCGGGGAGCGGGGCTTCCCCATCAACCCTTCGACCCCGTCGGAGGAGCAGCCCGCCAGCAGCCCCGCCCATGTCAGTACCGCGGCCAGCGCGGCCCCTGCGCGCCGTGCGCGCCTCGCATCCTGTCTCACGTGGGTCCCAACGACCGTCCCCCTGCCGGGGAAACGTGAGTGCGACGCGTGCGGTGGGCAGAACCATGGGGAGGACGACGCATGGGGAGCCGCGGCCGGGACGCCGCACGCCCTTCTTCGCGCGTCGCCCGACGGAGCCGCGGGAGGCCGACAGGTGGCGAGCGCACCCGAGCAAGGGGCAGTGCAGCAGGCGCGGGCGATGGGGCGCGGCACGACGGAGCGGCCCGCCCCGACGGTGAACGGGAACAGGAGGGCGGCGCCCCGCGCGGCGCCGACGCGGCCCGTGTGGCCGGGGACGCCGACACCGCTCGGGGCGCGCTTCCGGGTCGGGCCCGACGGGGTCGCGGGCACCAACTTCGCGCTGTGGGCCGGCGGGGCGGAGGCGGTGGAGCTGTGTCTGTTCGACGACGGGCAGGGGGAGACGCGCTGTCCGCTGACCGAGCTGACGCACGAGATATGGCACGGCTTCGTGCCGGGCGTGCGGCCGGGACAGCGGTACGGCTACCGCGTGCACGGCCGCTGGGACCCATGGACGGGCGCCCGCTGGAATCCGGCGAAGCTGCTCCTCGACCCTTACGCGCGGGCGGTGGACGGCGGCCCCGGCCTCGACTACGGCTCGCTGCCCGCCGAGGTGTACGGGCACGTGCGGGACTGGCCGCAGCAGCATGTGGCGGACACCGTCCGCGACGACCGCGATTCGGCGCCGTACGTCCCCAAGGGCGTGGTGGTGCACGACGACGCGCCGGACGACGAGTGGACCGACGACCGCAGGCCGAAGACGCCGTGGGCGGATTCGGTCATCTACGAACTGCATGTGCGCGGCTTCACGAAGCTCCATCCGGATGTGCCGGAGGCACTGCGGGGCACGTACGCGGGGTTGGCGCATCCGGCCGCGCTCGACCATCT
The DNA here is from genome assembly GCF_008642355.1 of Streptomyces venezuelae. Lineage (NCBI taxonomy): Bacteria > Bacillati > Actinomycetota > Actinomycetes > Kitasatosporales > Streptomycetaceae > Streptomyces > Streptomyces venezuelae. The sequence goes on along the minus strand of NZ_CP029193.1, from coordinate 5,792,656 downwards.
CGTACGGCTCGGGGTGACGGCGGTCGAGCTGCTTCCGGTGCACCAGTTCGCGCACGAGGACCATCTGCTGCGGCGGGGTCTGCGCAACTACTGGGGTTACAACTCGATCGGCTACTTCGCGCCGCACGCGGCCTACGCGGCGTCCGGGACGCGCGGCGAGCAGGTCGGCGAGTTCCGGCGGATGGTGCGGGCGCTGCACGAGGCCGGGATCGAGGTGATCCTGGACGTCGTCTACAACCACACGGCGGAGGCCGGTGAGCTCGGACCGATGCTGTCCTTGAAGGGCATCGACAACCGCGGCTACTACCGGCTGCAGGCGAACGACGCGCGGCGGTACGCGGACTACACGGGCTGCGGGAACACGTTGCAGGTCGTCCAGCCGCACGTGCTGCGTCTGATCACCGACTCGCTGCGGTACTGGGTGTCGGAGATGGGCGTGGACGGGTTCCGGTTCGATCTGGCGGCGGCGCTCGCGCGCTCCTTCCACGACGTCGACATGCTGTCGCCGTTCCTCGCGGTGATCGCGCAGGATCCGGTGCTGCGGCGGGTGAAGCTGATCGCCGAGCCGTGGGACGTGGGGTCCGGCGGCTATCAGGTGGGGGCGTTCCCGCCGCTGTGGACGGAGTGGAACGACCGCTACCGGGGTGCGGTGCGGGACTTCTGGCGGGGTGCGCTGCCGGACGTACGGGATCTGGGGTACCGGTTGTCGGGGTCGAGCGATCTGTACGCGTGGGGCGGGCGCAGGCCGTACGCGTCGGTGAACTTCGTGACGGCGCACGACGGTTTCACGCTGCGGGACCTGGTGAGTTACGAGCGCAAGCACAACGAGGCCAACGGCGAGGGCAACCGGGACGGCTCCGACGACAACCGGGCGTGGAACTGCGGGGCCGAGGGCGAGAGCGACGACCCGGACATCACGGCGCTGCGCCGGCGCCAGCTGCGGAATCTCATGACGACGCTGCTGCTGTCCACCGGTGTGCCGATGCTGGTCGCGGGCGACGAGATGGGCCGCACGCAGGGCGGCTCGAACAACGCGTACTGCCAGGACAACGAGATCAGCTGGGTCGACTGGGGGCTCAAGGAGGAGCCGGGCTGGCGTGAGCTGTTCTCGCTCACGTCCCGCCTCATCGCGCTGCGGCACCGCCATCCGGTGCTGCGCAGGCGGGCGTTCTTCTCCGGGCGGGCGCACTCCGCGGACGGGCTGCGGGACCTGGCGTGGTTCACGGCGGGCGGCGCGGAGATGACGGAGGCGGACTGGTACGCGCCCCGGGCGACGCTCGGCATGTATCTGTCGGGGCGCGACATACCGGGCCGGGACGCGCGGGGCGCGCCGGTCGTCGACGAGAGTTTCCTGGCGGTGCTGCACGCGGACGGGGAGCCGGTGGAGTTCGTGCTGCCGGGGCCGCCGTGGGCCGGGGCGTACGAGGTCGTGGTGGACACGTCCCTGGAGGAGCAGGCCGTGCCGCCCGGCACGGTGCACCGGGCGGGCGGGACGGTGACGGTGCCGGGGAGGTCGGTGCTGCTGCTGCGGGTGACCACGTGACGGTGGTGCCGTCGCGGAGTCCCCGCATATGCGCGCGCTTGGTCCGGACCTGAGTCTTGCCCCTGCTCTTGGGTGACCCCAAGCTCGCCTTATGGACCTGGAGTTGCGGCACCTCAAGACGATCCGGGCGATCGCCGACGCGGGCAGCCTGACCAAGGCCGCCACCGCGCTCGGGCTCGCCCAGCCGGCCCTGAGCGCGCAGTTGAAGAGGATCGAGCGCGTCCTTGGCGGCCCGCTCTTCGAGCGGGGGCAGTACGGGGTGCGGGCCACGGCGCTCGGCGAGTTCGTGCTCGCGCGGGCCCGGGTGGTCCTGCCCGCCGTGAGCGGGCTGCGGGAGGAGGCGCAGCGGTTCGTACGGGCGTGGGAGGGCGGGGCGGGGTTCCGGCTCGGCGGCATCCACGGGCCGCTGCTCGGGGCGCTGGTGGACCGGCTCGCCGCGGCGTATCCGGGGGTGCCGGTGTCGACGCACACGTCGTGGTCGGAGCGGGAGCTCGCGTCGAGTACGGCGGCGGGACGCCTCGACTTCGCGCTGGTCGGCACGTGCGGGGCGAGTGCGCCGCCGGAGAGTGAACTCCTCGTGTGGCGCGAGGTGGCGCGCGATCCCGTCTTCGTCATGCTGCCCACCTCCCATCCGCTGGCCGACGTCCAGGAGATCGACCTGGCGCGGCTCGCGGACGAGGCGTGGACGGACGTGCCGGGCGACGGCTGTTTCGCGGACTGTTTCTCGGCGGCGTGCGCGCGGGCGGGGTTCACGCCGTCGCGCGTGTACGAGACGGATGTCGCGTCGTGCGTGCATCTGGTGCAGGTGGGGCGGGCGGTGGGGCTGTGCCGGGCGACGTTCCCGCCGACGCCGGGCCTCGTGACCAGGCCTCTCGCGGGGGCGCCGCTGTACTGGCGGCACCTGCTCGGCTGGCATCCGGCGGCTCCCGCCCATGACACGGCGGCGGCGGTCTTCGCGCAGGCCCGCGCGGCGCACGCGGAGGCGGCGGCGCGCAGCGAAAGCTATACGGCCTGGCTGTCGGCGCCCTCGCCGCCGTCTCCCTGACACGAGGCGTTCACCGGCGGTCCATAACGTCGGCGTACGGGGTCGAATGACAGCTGCTCGTGGGCTGTTGAGGCTTCTACCGTGTGGGCGATCCCCGCTCGTCCTTGCACATCGAGGAGACCTCGTATGCTCCCCACCCATCACAGACGTGTCGCCGCCGCGTGTGCCGCGGTCACCGCGGCCGGTGCGCTGGTCTTCGCCGGGCTCCCCGGCGCCGCGTCCGCGTCCCCCTCCTCCTCCGCTTCCCCTTCCTCCTCCCGGCTCTCCCCCGCCGAGAGCGCCGCCGTCGGCAAGACCTCTCCCGGAGTCTTGAAGGCCATGCAGCGCGACCTCGGCCTCACGACGGCGCAGGCCGAGGCCCGTCTGGTCAACGAGGCCGAGGCCGGCGCCGTCGCGGGAGCCCTGCGCAACGCGCTCGGCCGTGACTTCGCGGGCGCCTGGGTGCACGGCGCCACCTCCGCGAAGCTCACCGTGGCGACCACCGACGCCGCCGACGTCCCCAGGATCGAGGCGCGGGGCGCACGGGCCGCGGTCGTCGATCACTCGGTCGCGCGGCTGGACGCGGCCAAGGCCCGCCTGGACCGCGCGGCGAAGAAGACCGCGACGCGTGACGCGCCGGTCTGGTACGTCGACGTGCGCTCCAACGCGGTCGTGGTGCGGGCCGTGAAGACGTCCGCGGCGAAGTCCCTCGTCGCGGCGGCGGGCGTGGACTCCTCCCTCGTCCGCGTCGAGAGGTCCACGGAGCGGCCGCGGCCGCTGTACGACCTGGTGGGCGGTGAGGCGTACTACATGGGCGGCCGCTGCTCCATCGGCTTCTCCGTCACCAAGGGCACCCAGCAGGGCTTCGCGACGGCCGGTCACTGCGGGCGCGCGGGCACCGCGACGACCGGCTACAACCAGGTGGCCCAGGGCACGTTCCAGGCTTCCGTGTTCCCCGGGAACGACATGGCCTGGGTCGCCACGAACACGCAGTGGACCGCCACCCCGTACGTGAAGGGCCAGGGCGGCCAGCGGATCGGCGTCGGGGGCTCGACACAGTCCCCGGTGGGTGCGTCGATCTGCCGGTCGGGCTCCACTACGGGGTGGCACTGCGGCACCATCTCGCAGCACAACACGAGCGTCACCTACCCCGAAGGCACGATCAGCGGCGTGACGCGGACGACGGTCTGCGCCGAGCCGGGCGACTCGGGCGGCTCCTACATATCGGGGAGCCAGGCGCAGGGTGTCACCTCGGGCGGTTCGGGCAACTGCTCCAGCGGCGGTACGACGTACCACCAGCCGATCAACCCGCTGCTCCAGCGCTTCGCCCTGACGCTGAAGACCACCGGCGGCGGTGAGGACCCGGGTCCCGGCGAGCCGGAGCCGGGCGGCACCTGGGCGGCGGGCAAGGTGTACGCCGCGGGCGACACGGTCACCTACGGCGGTTCCACGTACCGCTGCCTCCAGGGCCACCAGGCGCAGCCGGGCTGGGAGCCGCCGAACACGCCGGCGCTCTGGCAGCGGGCGTAGCCTCCGCGGCTTGGCCGGACCGTGGCCTCGCTGATGACGAGCTCCGCGGCGATCTCACGGTTCGACGTGCCCCTGGCGACGAGCGCGAGCACTCCCCTCACGGGTGCTGAGCGGTTCGTTGCCGGGGGCACGCACGCGTGACGACCCCGTGGGCCGTGCGGCGCACCGGCTGCCGCGCTCGTAGGCCTGGACGCGGCGTCCGCGTGTCTCGGTGTCGGCGCAGCGTGTGAAGTGATCGACCAGGACCCTGCGTCTGACGGTGTCGCGCCCGCCTCCGGGGTGGTCGTCGGCGTCGGTGACGACCAGGATGCGGTGCTTGCGCAGCATCGCCTTCCGTATGTATGTGGACGGCATGTATGTGGACGGCTTCTCCGTGCCCTGGAGCGAGCCGGAGGCGGTGGGGCTCTCGGCGAGTGCCGGGTCGTCGAGGCCGGTGAAGGAGCCGTCCCCCGGCCGGGAGGTCCAGGCCACCGTTTCGGCGGGGGCGAGGACGTCGTCGACGCGGCTCTGCGGGGTGCGCAGGTCGAGCTGGAGCGGCAGCAGGGCGGCGGACGCGGCCAGGACGAGTGCGGTGAGGGGACGCCGGGAGCGTACGAGGGTGGCGAGCGCGGTGCCGATGAGCAGGGCGATGAGGGGGAGCGCCAGGAGGGGCAGGCCGGGGGAGACGGCGTCGCCTGTCGGGACCTTGGTCCGTGTGGCCGGACGGCGTTTCAGCAGGATCGCGCAGAACGCCCCCAGAGCGAGCAGAAGCGCGGGGGCCGGTGCTGTCGACCAGGTCAGCGGGCGTATCCAGGCGACCTGATGGGCCTGGGAGCGGCTGGCCAGGATGACCGGCAGCGCGCCGCCGACGACCACCGCTGCCGCCGTGAGCCAGCGGGTCAGGAGCCGGGGGGCACCGCGGTGGTGTGCGAGGAGAACGGTCGCCGCGTGGGCCGGGAGTGCGAGCAGCGAGAACCAGTTGAGCAGCGCGGCGACGAGCAAAGCGGTCACGTAGGCCGTCCAGAGGCGGGCGGTCGGTCTGCCCGGCCTGCCGTGGCCGTCCATGAGGGTCACCAGGAGCAGCGTCGCCACGGCGACGGCGGCCACCACCAGGGCGTACGAGTGCCCCTCCTGGGCGTAGTGCCGGGTGCTCGGCATGAGGGCGAAGGCGGCGCCGGCCGCGGCTCCCGCGCGGGGTCCGGCCAGGCGGCTTGCGGTCGCGGCGATCGCCGCGGTGGCACCCGCCATGGCGAGGACCGAGGGCAGGCGCAGGGTGACGAGGCTGTCCCCGAGGACGGCGAAGACGCCGTGCATGAACAGGTGGTAGGCGCCGTGGACGACGTCGATCCGGTCCAGCAGGTGCGCGAGGTCGGGCAGCGACCGGTGGGCGGCCTCCCACGTGGCCGCCTCGTCGCGCCACATGCTGTCCTCGCGCGTGATGCCCCATGAGCCGAGGAGGAGGGTGAGGGCGGCGGGTCCGAGCGTGCCGAGTGCTGATCTGGGCGTGGGCATGACGGAGCTCCGGGCGGCGTGGAGGGGTGCGGGCGACCGGGACACCGGGCTGCTGCCGGACGGTCGCGATCACGGTTCTCACGCTAGGCAGCGGCGCGATCAAGAACGTCACCTGCGGTGACGAGGTGCCGGCTCCGTCGCCGGAGTGACTTCGGGGCGGTGTCGGCCGCGGGGAGTAGCACTTCCGTACCTGGCGCTGCCTGGCCCGGGGTCTAGGTCCAGCGCAGTACCGCTTACCGTCCAAAACTCGGTGGGCTCTGTCAGTGGCGATCCGTAGGCTCGCTCCTGATGCCGAAATCAGATGCCCCTGCCAAGGATCGGTCCGCCGTACGGACGTTGCTGCGCCTCTGGCCGTATGTGCGGCCGGTCCGAACGCGCCTGATCACCGCGGCGGTTGTCGCGATCGTCGCCTCCTGCACGGGGCTCGTCTTCCCCCTCGTGCTGAAGTGGATGGTGGACGGCCCGGTGGCCGACCGGGATCCGACGGGGGTGTGGCTGGGGGCTCTGCTGCTGCTTCTGCTCGGGGTCACGGAGGCGCTGCTGTTCGGGCTGCGGCGGTGGCTCGTCGCCCGGCCGCTCGCGAGCGTGGAGGCGGCGATGCGGGCGGACCTGTTCCGTCATCTGCAGCGGCTTCCGGTGGCCTTCCACGACCGGTGGGCGTCGGGCCAGCTGCTGTCGCGCGGTACGACCGATCTGATGCTGCTGCGCTTGTTCCTCGCCTTTCCGCTGACGTTCCTGCTGGTCAACGGGGCGACCATCGTGGTGGGCGTGATCATCCTGCTGGGGCAGGACTTCGCGCTCGGGCTCGTGCTGCTCGCCCCCGTGGTGCCGATGGTCGTCGCGACGGCGTACTTCGAGGGGCGGTACGCCGCCGTGGCGCGGCAGGCGCAGGACCAGGTCGGCGATCTGACGACGGTCGTCGAGGAGAGCGTGCTCGGCATCCGCATCATCAAGGGCTTCGGCCGCCACCGCAGCCAGGCGCGGGCGTTCCGCGAGCTCTCGCACACGCTGCGCGGCACCGAGATGGTCAAGGCGCGGCTGCTCGCCGCGATCTGGGCCGTGATCGTGACGCTGCCCGAGATCGCCATCGGGGCGGCGCTGGTGCTCGGCACGGTGCGGGTCGCCGACGGCGGGCTCTCGGCCGGCACGCTGGTCGCCTTCCTGTCGACGGCGCTCGCCCTGCGGTGGCCCGTGGAGTCGATCGGGTTCCTGCTGGCGATGAGCCAGGAGTCGGCGACGGCCACGGAGCGGTACTTCGAGGTGATGGACGCGGAGCCGGAGAGCGGGGCGGAGGGGGGTGGTGTGCGGAAGGAGCTCCCCGTGGGCGCCGCCGCGCCGAAGGAGCCCGCGGAGAGTCCCGCGTACGACGGGCTCCGGTTCCACGACGTCGAGTTCAGGTATCCGGACGCCGCGGCGGATGCCCCCGCCGTCCTCTCCCACGTCGACCTGCACGTGCGCAGCGGCGAGACCATGGCGCTCGTCGGGGCGACCGGCAGCGGCAAGACCACGCTCACGGCGCTGGTGCCCCGGCTGCACGAGGTGACCGGTGGCCGCATCACCCTCGACGGCGAGGACATCACCGCGATGGACCGCGCACACCTGCGGACCCTCGTGGCCGTCGCCTTCGAGGAGCCCACCCTGTTCTCCGCCACGGTCGGCGAGAACGTCCTGATGGGCGCCGACGAGAGCGCGGGCGACACCGAGTTGGCCCGCGCCCTCGACGTGGCGCAGGCAGGCTTCGCGCACGCCCTCCCGCAGGGCACCGGCACGCAGGTCGGGGAGCAGGGCCTGAGCCTCTCCGGCGGCCAGCGCCAGCGCCTGGCCCTGGCCCGCGCGGTCGTGGGCCGCCCTCGCTTCCTGGTCCTCGACGACCCGCTGTCCGCGCTCGACGTCCACACGGAGGCACTGGTGGAGGCGGCGCTGCGGAAGGTCCTCGCGGACACGACCGCGCTCATCGTCGCTCACCGGCCGTCCACGGTGCTGCTCGCCGACCGGGTCGCGCTGTTGTCGGGCGGCCGTGTCGCCGCGGTCGGCACGCACCAGGAACTGCTGCGGGACAACGCGGAGTACGCGTGGCTGATGTCGGGCACCGGGGACACGTCGGACCCGCCGCCCGCGCCGACACCCGGCACGCCCGCCGCCCCCACCACGCCCGCCGGCCGCCCCGCCACCGGACACCCCGCCGAGGAGGCCGCCCGATGACCGTGCCCGCATCCGTACGGGAGAAGCCCTTCGATCCCGAGGGCGACGACGACGCCGGTCTGCCCGCCGCGTCACCCGCCGAGCCGGACGACCCGTTCGACAAGGACGAGCTGCCCGCTCCCCCGGGCGCCACCCGCGCCCTGCTGTGCTCTCTGCTCTCACCGCTGCGCCGGCGCGTCGTGCTCGCCGCCATGCTGCTCCTCGTACAGCAGGCCGTCGTACAGGCCGGGCCGCTGCTCGTCGCGTACGCCATCGACCGCGGCGTGCCCGCCGTGCGCGCCGACGACTACGGGCCGCTGATCGCCGTCGCCGCCGGCTACCTGTGCTGCGCGGCCGCGTCCGGTGCCCTCCAGTACGCGTTCATCATCGCCTCCGCCCGGGTCAACCAGGACGTCCTGCTCGACCTGCGCGGCCGCATCTTCCGGCACGCGCAGGCGCTCAGCGTCGACTTCCACGAGCGGTACACCTCGGGCCGGCTGATCTCCCGCTCCACCACCGACGTCGAGTCGCTGCGCGAGCTGCTCAGCGAGGGGCTGCAGGAACTCCTCACGGTCATCCTGTCCTTCGTCTACATCTCGGCGATGCTGCTCTGGCTCGACCTGGGACTCGGCGCGGTGGCGGTCGTCTCCTTCATCCCGCTGTATCTGCTCATCCGCCTCTACCAGCGGCGCGCCGGCGTCATGTTCCGCAACCGGTCGACGGCGATCGCCGCCGTCATCGTGAAGTTCGCGGAGACGATGAACGGCATCCGGCCGGTGCGGGCGTTCCGCAGGGAGCGGGCCAACGACGCGGAGTTCCGCGTGCTCAACCACCGGCACGAGCGGACCAACGGCGACGCGATGCTGGAGATGGCCCGCTACGTCGTCGGTTCGCGGCTCGTCGCCAACACCGCGGTGGCCGCCATCGTGCTGTGGGGCGCCCACCGGGTGGCGGACGGCGGGCTCGCGCTCGGCGTGCTGGCCGCGGCCGTGCTGTACCTGCGGCGCCTGTACGACCCGATCGACCGGCTCGGCATGTTCCTCAACTCCTACCAGTCGGCGGCCGCGTCCCTGGAGAAGGTCGCGGGACTGCTCGCCCAGACCCCGACCGTGCCCGAGCCGGACGCGTCCGTCGCCCGCCCGCTGCCGGTTCTGGAATCCGATCATCCGGGGCGCGAAGTCCGCTTCGAGGGCGTCCGGTTCGCGTATCGCACGGGCGGCGAGATCCTGCCCCGCTTCGACCTCACCCTGCCCGCCGGGCAGACCGTGGCGGTGGTCGGCTCCACGGGCGCGGGCAAGTCGACGCTGGCGAAACTCCTCGCCCGCTTCTACGACCCGACATCGGGCAGCGTCCTCCTGGACGGCGTCGACCTGCGCGAACTCGCCCTCACCGAGCTGCGGCGCGGGGTGGTCATGGTGACGCAGGAGGCGTTCCTGTTCTCCGGGACCGTCGCGGAGAACATCGCGATCGGCCGCCCGGACGCCACCCGCGAGGACATCGAGCGCGCGGCGAAGGCCATCGGCGCCCACGACTTCATCGTGTCGCTCCCCGACGGCTACGACACCGACGTGCGCAAGCGGGGCGGCCGGATCTCCGCGGGCCAGCGCCAGCTGGTCGCGTTCGCCCGCGCCCTGCTCGCCGACCCTGCGGTGCTGATCCTGGACGAGGCGACGAGTTCCCTGGACATCCCCGGCGAGCGCGCGGTGCAGCGCGCCATGCACACGGTGCTGCGCGGCCGTACGGCCGTGGTCATCGCCCACCGCCTCTCCACGGTGGAGATCGCCGACCGGGTCCTGGTCATGGAGCACGGCCGCATCGTGGAGGACGGCACACCGGACGAACTCATCGCGGGCACGGGCGCGTTCGCGGAGCTGCACCGGGCATGGCGCGAGAGTGTGGTGAGCTGACGGCATGAGCGACGAGACGGGCACGGGCAGGCGTGCGGCGACGGCGGGGGCACCGGGAGCGACAGGTGCGGCGGCCGAGGCCGGCGAGGTGATCACCGTCCCGGCGAGCCACCAGGGCTATCCGGGCATCGCCTTCGGCGGGTATGTCGCCGGGCTCCTCGCCGCACGCGCGGCGGCGGCCACGGTCCGGGTGGACTTCCGGGCCGCGACGCCGGTGGACACTCCGCTGCGGGTGGCCGAACCGGGCGACGGAGGGTCCCAGTTGATGGACGGGTCCGGCGCCGTGTTCGCGACCGCGACACCCGTCCCCGATCTGGCCGTCTCCGCCGCTCCGGACGCGCCGTCCTGGGACCAGGCGGCGGCAGCGGCAGCGGCGTTCCGCACGGCGGGCCCGACGGGGCTCGCCGCCGACGGAACCGTGGTCGACTGCTTCGGCTGCGGGCCGCGCCCGCCGGGCCGGGGCCTGCGGCAGTGCTGCATGCCGGTGCCCGGCCGTGACGTGGTGGCGACGGCGTGGACGGCGCATCCCGCCTTCGCCGACGCGCGGGGACTGATGCGCGCCGAGCTGCTGTGGGCCGTCCTCGACTGCCCGACGGCCTGGGCGGGCGTGCACGCCGGGAGCCTCCGCCCCGGGGCGGTCACGGCGTCGCTCACGGCGACCCTGCTGCGCCCCGTGGCGGCGGGCGAGGACCTCATCACGTACGCCTGGCCGGTCGCCACGCACGGCCGCAAGCACACGATGGGCGCGGCGGTGACGACGGCGCGGGGCGAACCGTGCGCGGTCGGCGAGGCGTTGTGGATCGATCCGCGGCGGGCGCCCGGGACCCGCGGGGACCGAGAGCCCGTGTCATGACCCCGGCCGGGTGGTCGCCGCCGGGCCGGGGTCATGACACGGGCTCTGCGACCGATCGGCGGCAAAGGGGACATCCGGTGTGCTCCGCCGCGCGCATCACAGGACTGGACCACCGACGAAATACGGCCATGCGTCGACGGTCGCCGCGACGCACACCGCTCTCGAACAGGGTTCCGCACGGTACTGCCGGGCGAGCGTGACGTGCGGACTTTCAGCCGCCCTACGCTCCCCGGACGCCCGTCGGCGGCCGTCGGCCACGACTCCGGATAGCGAACGCCCGCCACCGGCCAACGGACTGATTCCGGCCAACTACTGATGCGCACCTGACAACAGGGGCCCTCTGGTGCCACTCTTCCCCTCGACCGCCGCACGACTTTCAACAAGGCGACGGTTTCTCTTCACGCAACACCCGTTGTGCACCGCCCAGTTCTGCGTTCCGCCTTGCTCTGCCCGGACGGCGACCCAACCGCCCGGTAGCTCTGGCCGCGCATCCCCGCGGCCGCGCAGAAGGAGTCCGTGTTGAGAAACACCTCCCACAGACACGCCCCCCGCACTCGTTCGGTCCGCACCCGTGCGACCGCCGCCGGTGCCCTCTCCGCCGTCGCCGCGCTCCTGGCCGTGGCTGTCCAGGCGGGCCCCGCTTCGGCCGACGACCCGGCCGCCAAGGCCACCCCCGCCGCGGCCCAGAAGCTCGGCAAGGTCGACCCCGGCGCCCTGGCCGCCAAGCTCTCCCCCGCCCAGCGTGCGGAGCTCATCCGCGACGCCAACGCCACCAAGGCGGAGACCGCCGAGGACCTGGGTCTCGGCGCCAAGGAGAAGCTGGTCGTCCGCGACGTCACCAAGGACCGTGACGGGACCGTCCACACCCGCTACGAGCGCACCTACGACGGCCTGCCCGTCCTCGGCGGCGACCTCGTGGTCGACACCGCGAAGTCCGGGAAGACCGAGGGCGTCACCAAGGCGGTGAAGACGCAGCTCAAGGGCGTCGACACCAGCGCCGACATCAAGGCATCGGCCGCCGAGAAGCAGGCGCTCGGCGCGGCGAGGGCCGAGGGCTCGAAGAAGACCGACGCGGACCGGGCGCCGCGCAAGGTCGTGTGGATGGCCAAGGGCGCGCCGACCCTCGCGTACGAGACCGTGGTCGGCGGGCTGCAGCACGACGGCACCCCGAACGAGCTGCACGTCATCACGGACGCCGCCACCGGCAAGAAGCTCTTCCAGTGGCAGGGCATCGAGAACGGCACCGGCAACACGCAGTACAGCGGCCAGGTCACCCTGGGCACGGCCCAGTCGGGGTCGAACTACACGCTCACCGACACGGGACGCGGCAACCACAAGACGTACAACCTGAACCGCGGCACGTCGGGCACCGGCACCCTCTTCACGGGCCCGGACGACGTCTGGGGCAACGGCCAGGCCTCCAACCTGGAGACCGCCGGCGCCGACGCGCACTACGGCGCGGCCCTCACCTGGGACTACTACAAGAACGTGCACGGCCGCAGCGGTATCCGCGGCGACGGTGTCGGCGCGTACTCCCGGGTCCACTACGGCAACAACTACGTCAACGCCTTCTGGTCGGACGCCTGCTTCTGCATGACGTACGGCGACGGCTCGGGCAACGCCAAGCCGCTCACCTCGATCGACGTCGCGGCGCACGAGATGACGCACGGCGTGACGGCCGCGACCGGCAACATGACCTACAGCGGGGAGTCCGGCGGCCTGAACGAGGCCACCTCCGACATCTTCGCGGCGGCGGTGGAGTTCAACGCCAACAACGCCTCGGACAAGGGCGACTACTACGTCGGCGAGAAGATCGACATCAACGGCGACGGCAGCCCGCTGCGCTACATGGACAAGCCCTCCAAGGACGGCTCGTCCAAGGACTCCTGGTACTCCGGGATCGGCAACATCGACGTGCACTACTCGTCGGGTGTCGCCAACCACTTCTACTACCTGCTGAGCGAGGGCAGCGGCAAGAAGGAGATCAACGGCGTCCAGTACGACTCGCCGACCTCCGACGGCCTGCCGGTGACCGGCATCGGCCGTGACAAGGCCTCGCTGATCTGGTTCAAGGCGCTCACCACGAAGTTCACCACGACCACCAACTACGCGGCGGCCCGCACCGGGACGCTCGCGGTGGCCGGTGAGCTGTACGGCACCACCAGCAACGAGTACAAGGCCGTCGCCCACGCCTGGGCGGCCGTGAACGTCGGCAGCCGGCCGGGCGGCGAGGAGCCCCCCGGGACGTCCTTCGAGAACACCACGGACGTCGCCATTCCGGACGCCGGCGCCGCGGTGACCTCCTCCGTCAACGTCACGGGCCGCACCGGCAACGCGCCGAGCGCCCTCAAGGTCGGCGTCGACATCGTGCACACGTGGCGCGGTGACCTGAAGGTCGACCTGCTCGCCCCCGACGGGACGGTCTACCCGCTGAAGCCGGCCAGTTCCTCGGACTCCGCGGACAACGTCAAGGAGACCTACACGGTCAACGCGTCGTCCGAGGTGGCCAACGGCACCTGGAAGCTGCGCGTCCAGGACGTGGCGCGGCAGGACACGGGCTACATCAACAGCTGGAAGGTCACCTTCCCGTAAGCCCACGCTTGTTCTCCGCCTGACAGACGGCGCCGCCCCGGGTGACTCAACTCCCCGGGGCGGCGCGCTTCTTGCTGCTCGGAGACAGTTCACGCACTGTTCGCAATGCGTACCTCGCCTCCCGCTCAACGAACTATTTCCGGCCAACATGCGATCAAGGGATGACATGTACCTGGCTCGAATGACACTCTTCCCTCGCACCACACACGAGTCACACCCGCACCGCATCTTTCATGCCCGGACGGACACCCACACCGTCCGGGCTCCCCCACAGAAGGAGCCTGCGTGACCCCCCACATATCCCGTAAGCGTTCGATGCTGGCGATCTCGACCGCGGTCGCCGCCGGAGCGCTGCTCGCCGCCGGTCTGACCACCGGCGCCTCCGCGCAGCCCGTCTCCGCGTCCGGCGCGCCCGTGGCCCTCTCGGCGACGGCCCGCGCGGACCTGCTGCAGGACGCGAGCGCGGACACGGCGGCCACCGCCGACAGGATCGGCCTCGGCGCCAAGGAGAAGCTGGTCGTCCGCGACGTCGTCAAGGACGCCGACGGCACCACGCACACCCGCTACGAGCGCACCTACGACGGCCTGCCCGTCCTCGGCGGCGACCTCGTCGTGCACACCGCCAAGAGCGGCAAGGTGAAGAGCGTCACCAAGGCCACCAAGGCCTCGGTGAAGGTCGCCTCCACCGACGCGAAGCTCGGCAAGTCCTCCGTCGCCAAGGCGGCTGAGTCGACCGCCGCCAGGGCGAAGACCACGAAGGCCGACGCTCAGGCGCCGCGCAAGGTGATCTGGGCAGCCTCCGGCAAGCCCGTCCTCGCGTACGAAACCGTCGTCACCGGCATGCAGAAGGACGGCACGCCGAGCAGACTGCACGTCATCACCGACGCCACGACCGGCAAGAAGCTCTTCGAGCGTCAGGCCATCGAGAACGGCACCGGCAACAGCCAGTACAGCGGCAAGGTCGAGATCGGCTCCAAGAAGGGCAGCAGCGGCTTCGACCTGACCGACGACTCGCGCGGCGGCCACTCCACGTTCAACCTGGAGAACGGCCAGGGCGAGGGCAAGCTCTTCACGGACGACGACGACACGTGGGGCAACGGCAAGCCGGACGACGCCCAGACCGCCGCCGTCGACGCCGCCTACGGCGCCCAGGTCACCTGGGACTACTACAAGACCGTCCACGGCCGCGAGGGCATCAAGGGCGACGGCAAGGGCGCGACCTCCCGCGTCCACTACGGCGACTCGTACGTCAACGCCTTCTGGGACGACAGCTGCTTCTGCATGACGTACGGCGACGGCGAGGGCAACAAGAAGCCCCTCACCTCGATCGACGTCGCGGCCCACGAGATGTCGCACGGCGTCACCTCGGCGACCGGCAACATGGAGTACAGCGGCGAGTCCGGCGGCCTGAACGAGGCCACCTCCGACATCTTCGGCGCCTCCGTCGAGTTCAACGCCAAGAGCCCCGAGGACATCGGCGACTACCTCATCGGCGAAGAGATCGACATCAACGGCGACGGCTCCCCGCTGCGCTACATGGACAAGCCCTCCAAGGACGGCAAGTCCCTGGACAGCTGGAGCGCCGACGCGGGCAACGTCGACGTCCACTACTCCTCGGGCATCGCCAACCACTTCTTCTACCTGCTGTCCGAGGGCAGCGGCGCGAAGGAGATCAACGGCGTCAAGTACGACTCGCCGACCGCCGACGGCTCCAAGGTCGAGGGCATCGGCCGCGACAAGGCCGAGAAGATCTGGTTCAAGGCCCTCACGGCGTACTTCACGTCGACGACCGACTACAAGGCGGCCCGCGAGGGCACGCTGAAGGCGGCGACGGACCTGTACGGCGCGGACTCGGCCGAGGTCAAGGCCGTGGGCGCGGCGTGGACGGGCGTCGCGGTCAAGTAAGCGGTCACCGCAACGGGCGGCACCCGGGGGGCCCTTCCTCCTCCCGGGTGCCGCTTTTCCGTTCACTCCGCCCTGAGCTCGCGGCTGTTGGCCCGGTTCTTCGCGATGTTCCGCGTCTTCTTGGTACGGGCCGACCCGGCGACCACGGCGAGCACGGCCCGCGACGTCGAAAACTCTGCGAGGTGGCGCTGCATCCAGTCGGTGACCTCCGCCAGCTCGTCCGGTGTCGGTACGTGGCCGTCCTTGACGGTCAGACAGAGCAGCCAGTCGTCGACGCGGCGGCGGATGAACTCGCGGAACGCCGCCGTCTTGAGCCGTTCGGTCTCGGGCAGCACTCCGTCCGCCCACCGCCGGAACTCCTCGGGGCCGGCCACTTCATACGCCGTCTTGTCCACGAGGGCGACCACGGCCGTCTTGGCCGCCATTTCGTCGGGGTCGCGCAGACATGCGGACACGCTCGCGTGCCCGGGACTCAGTGCCATTCGCCGGGGGCGACCTTCTCCTGCGCCTCCCGATCGAACTCGCCGCACTCGAAGACGACATGCTCGGCGACAGCAGGCCTGTCCGGAGGGAATCCGTCCAGATCCACCGCCGAGTTCGCACGGTCCGCCCCTTGGCAGAGCACGGAGACGGACAGGGGGAAGTGTTCCGTTTCCACCAGGGCATCCGCGTCGTGAATGACGCACGCGATGCCCTGCTCGGTCATCAGGTCCGCCGCGGCGAAGTGGTGGACGTGGCCGCCCTTCGCCTCCAGCGCGGCCGGCTGCCCCTCCGTTTCAGGTGCGCCCGGGGGCACGAAGAGGACCCAGGGGGCAGACGTCCCAGTGATGTCGAAGCCGGTCATTCTCGCATCATCCCGCCTTGTCCAGGGAGTACATGCCGATCGGCTGGACGGTGCGCCACTGCTGATTCCCCCGTGCTGGTAGAAGACGCGCACCGCAGGCGAGCTGTCGGCTGTCGGCTGTCGGCTGTCGGTGGTGCGCGTGCTTCCTGGGAGACGTGACGCACCTCAGCGCCCAACGGTTTCACCACAGCACGTTCTCGGCCCCTACCGCCGGAGATCTCCCCCCACTCCACAGGAGCCTCTCACCGCATCAACACCCCCGCCTCCTCCCCCGTCGCCTCCGAGGGGACCGCCACGAGCCCCAGTTCCGCGGCCCCGCCCGCCAGCAGCCGGTGCGCGGGCAGAATGCGCACCGTGTAGCCGAACGGGCCCGTGCGGTCCAGGGCGAGCGGGCCCTCGTACACCCGCCGCCCCTCCACGTCCGGCCCGCTGACCGGCTTCAGCGGCATCGGGGACGGATCGGCGAGGTGGTCCTCCGGGTCGACGCGGCCCGCGACGACCTGCACCTCCACGTCATCCGGCGTCAGGTCGCCGAGGTGGACCCGCACCCGCAGGGAGAGCGTCGTGCCCAGTTCCGCCGTGGCGTCGCTCGCCGACGCCTCGACGTGGTCGACGGCGACCCGCGGCCAGGCCGCCCGCACCCGTGCCTTCCAGGCGGCGAGCTCGCCCGCGGCGGTGGCGTCCAGCGCGCGGTGGGCCCGCGCGGCGGGCGCGTACAGCTGCTCCACGTACTCGCGCACCATGCGGCCCGCGAGGACCTTCGGGCCGAGCCGGGTCAGGGTCCTGCGGACCATCTCGATCCAGCGGTCGGGCAGGCCGCCGGGGCCCTGTTCGTAGAAGCGGGGCGCGATGCGGCGCTCCAGCAGGTCGTAGAGCGCGGCGGCCTCCAGGTCGTCGCGGCGGTCGTCGTCCGTGGCGGCGCCGTCCGCGGTCGGGATGGCCCAGCCGAAGTCCGGCTCGAACCATTCGTCCCACCAGCCGTCGAGGACGGAGAGGTTGAGGCAGCCGTTCAGGGCCGCCTTCATCCCGGACGTCCCGCACGCCTCCAGCGGCCGGAGCGGATTGTTCAGCCACACGTCGCAGCCCGGATAGAGCTTCTGCGCCATCGCCATGCCGTAATCCGGCAGGAACACGATGTGGCGGCGCACCCGCGGGTCGTCGGTGAACCTGACCAGCTCCTGGATGAGCCGCTTGCCGCCGTCGTCCGCCGGGTGCGCCTTGCCCGCGACGACGATCTGCACGGGCCGCTCCGGGTGGCGGAGCAGCTCCATCAGCCGGTCGCGGTCGCGCAGCATCAGCGTGAGGCGTTTGTAGGAGGGGACGCGCCGGGCGAAGCCGACGGTGAGGACGCCCGGGTCGAGGACGCCGTCGATCCAGCCGAGTTCGGCCGTGGCGGCGCCGCGCTGGCGCCACGAGTCGTACAGGCGCCGCCTGACCTCCTCCACCAGCTGCTCGCGCAGGGTGCGGCGGAGCTCCCAGATGTCGGCGTCCTGGATGTCGGCCACCGCGTCCCACCGGTCGGAACCGCCGACGGACAGCGCGTCCTCGGTGCGCCGTTCGCCGATCTGGCGCGCGCCGAGCCGGAAGACCTCGGGGGCCACCCAGGTCGGGGCGTGCACGCCGTTGGTGATGGAGGCGATCGGCACCTCCTGCGCGTCGAAGCCCGGCCACAGGCCCGCGAACATCTCACGGCTCACCGAGCCGTGCAGGGTGCTGACGCCGTTGGCGCGGCTGCCGAGCCGCAGGCCCATCACCGCCATGTTGAAGAGGTTGGGCTCGCCTCCCGGGTACGTCTCCATGCCGAGCCGCAGGACGTCCCCCGCGTCGATGCGGGGCAGCTCGGCGCCGGGCCCGAAGTGATGGGCGACCAGCTCGCGGTCGAAGCGGTCGATGCCGGCGGGCACGGGCGTGTGCGTGGTGAAGACGGTCCCGGCGCGCACGCTCTCGAGCGCGGCGTCGAAGCCGACACCGTGCTGGGCGAGTTCGTGGATGCGTTCGAGGCCGAGGAATCCGGCGTGGCCTTCGTTGGTGTGGAAGACCTCGGGTTCGGGGTGCCCGGTCAAACGGCAGTACGCCCGCACGGCCCGCACCCCGCCGATGCCGAGGAGCATCTCCTGGAGCAGCCGGTGCTCGCTGCCGCCGCCGTAGAGCCGGTCGGTGACGTCGCGCTCGCCGGGGTCGTTCTCCTCGACGTCGGAGTCGAGCAGCAGCAGCGGGACGCGGCCGACCTGCGCCTGCCAGACGTGGGCGCGCAGCGACCGGCCGCCGGG
Source organism: Streptomyces venezuelae (assembly GCF_008642355.1). Taxonomy (NCBI): domain Bacteria; kingdom Bacillati; phylum Actinomycetota; class Actinomycetes; order Kitasatosporales; family Streptomycetaceae; genus Streptomyces; species Streptomyces venezuelae. The sequence goes on along the minus strand of NZ_CP029193.1, from coordinate 5,774,516 downwards.
CAGCGCGAGCGCCACGATGGCGGGGGTGCCGTCGGCCTCGCGCAGCAGGACCAGGGGGAGCTCGTTGGGGTCGAGGACGGGGTAGTGCTCCTGCTGCCAGGCGTCGTGGGACAGTGACTGGCGGAAGTAGCCGTGCCGGTAGAGGAGCCCGACGCCGATGAGCGGCACGCCGAGGTCGCTCGCTGCCTTCAGGTGGTCACCGGCGAGGATGCCGAGGCCGCCGGAGTACTGCGGAAGGGCGGCCGTGATGCCGAACTCGGGCGAGAAGTAGGCGACGGCGCGCGGCAGCGGCCCTTCACCGCCGCCCTGCTCCTGGTACCAGCGCTCCCCTTCCACATAGGCGCGGAGGTCGTCGGCCGCCTCGCCGAGCCGCCGCAGGAAGTCCTCGTCGCGGGCGAGCTCGTCGAGCCGGGCGGGCGGCACCTGGCCGAGGAGCCGCACGGGGTCGCAGCCGGACGCCTCCCACTGCCTCGGGTCGACGGACTTGAACAGGTCACGGGTGCGCGGATGCCAGGACCAGCGCAGGTTGCGGGCCAGCTCGGAGAGCCGGCCGAGGGGCTCGGGAAGGACGGGACGTACGGTGAATCGACGGATGGCCTTCACAGCGACTCCACCTCTACGGGGAATGCGTACAGATCGACCTACGCGTCGACGGTAGCGGTGACCGGCCCTCAGGAACCACGGCGCGCGGACGGGCGCGCGGGCGGCGGGCGGCGCGGGACGGGCGGGGCTCCCGGCACGGGCCCCGGCCGCGTCACCTCCCCCGGCCCCGCGCGCCGGGCAGCGCCCGCGACGTTCCGGGTCCCCGGGGCGCCTGCGGTCAGGCGTACCGGTGCCCCGGCCAGTGCGGATCGTCCCACCGGGAGTGGAGCTCCAGGCCGAGGATCCGTACGCGGTGCAGGAGGTCCTCGGAGGCCCCATGGGCGCGCAGGCGGGGCGGTGCGTGGCGGACGAGCCAGGCGGAGAGCCGTACCCGCTTCCGCTCGTCCTCCTCCCGCTCCGACCAGGGGCTGTTGTCGCCGAGCAGTTCGTACTCCCACTCGGTGACCGCGAGGGCCAGGTGGCGGTCGGGGACGGGGCCCGTGGACCGCTGCCATATGCCGAGCCACGGGTCGGGCGTGCCGGACGCCTCGGTGCACAGCGCGAAGATCTCGTGCGCGGGCTCGGGCGGGTCCGGCTGTGTGAGGGTCCACGCCCACCAGGCGCGCAGGAACTCCTCCACGGACGCGGCCTGCTCGGCGGGCCACTCCTGCCACGCGCCGTTCGCCAGGAAGTGTCCTACCTCGGCCATTCCGTACAGGGGCGGTACGACCAGGCCGTATACGAGATGCACGGCGAGCTGGGGCAGGATGCGACGCGTCATGGCGGGCTTGTCGGTCCAGTCGCAGACCTGCCAGGTGCGGGCGAGCAGTTCGGGGTCGAGTTCCACGTCCGGCACCCGCAGCAGCTCGACGTCCTCGTCGGGTCCCCAGTGGCAGACGCACTGGACCTCGTCCGGGTGGGCGGTCTCCCCGCGGAGGGTGACGGCGAGGCGCTCCAGGGCGGCGTCGAGCCGCAGTCGCGCCGGGGGGCGGGGGTCGACGTTCGTCATGACGTCTGCCTTCGGGTACTCCGGCGGCTGCCGCCTGCCGAAGACCGCGACCTTACCGGACGCTCCCCCGGCACGCCTCCGCTATCGCCGCCGGATACCTGCCCTCCGTCGCGTGCATGCCGGGCAGCACCCGTAGGGAATCCGTCATGGTCGTCGTGTCCGAATGAGTGGTCATGCCCCATCCGAATGCGCGGACGCGTCGTACACCGGCGGTTTTCGGACCTTCGCCTCGTCCGGCGGCGGGCCGCGTACCGCCGCGTCGCGCCGCGCGCTCTCGTACCGCAGGGCCTATGCAAACGGTTCAACAAGCCATACGGCATATGCGAATTGGGTCCGCTCTTGCCATTCATGGCGAGGCCGGTCTTGCATGCGCCCTTACGCACTAGTAGTTAACAAAGCGCCGGATTGCCCACCCGAAGGGTGTGGGAAGGCTCATTCGGTACGCACTCGGCCCACCGGCCGGCACGCACCGCGGAACTTTCTCCGGACCCCGTATCCGTGCAGCGGACAGGAGCGGTCAGACATGCCTCCAGGCTCACCCCCGCCAGGCTCGCCCACGCACCCCAGTCCCCCCAAGGACCCCGCGCAACCCACACACCCCACCATTCCCGTCCTGGACGTGCGCCCCGCCGTCCACGGCGGACGAAAACCGGCGAAGGCGGTGCCGGGAGAGACGTTTCAGGTCACCGCCACCGTCTTCCGCGAAGGACACGAGGCGGTCGCCGCCAACGTCGTCCTGCGCGACCCCGAGGGACGCCCCGGCCCATGGACCCCCATGCGGGAGCTCGCACCCGGCACCGACCGGTGGGGCGCCGACGTGACGCCGGATGCCGAAGGGCGCTGGACCTTCGCCGTGGAGGCGTGGGGCGATCCGATCACGACCTGGCGCCATCACGCGCAGATCAAGATACCCGCGGGCATCGACACCGACCTGGTGCTCGAGGAGGGTGCCCGGCTCCACGAGCGGGCGGCCGACGGCATACCCGGCGGGGACCGGGCCGCCGTCCTCGACGCCGCCGACGCACTGCGCGACACGGGCCGCTCCCCGGCGGCCCGTCTTGCTGCCGCCCTCACCCCGGAGGTGCGGGCGGTCCTCGACCGCCGTCCGCTGCGCGAACTCGTCACGTCGTCGGAGGAATTGCCGCTCCTGGTCGAGCGGCGCCGGGCCCTCTTCGGGTCCTGGTACGAGTTCTTCCCGCGTTCGGAGGGCGCCGTCGTCGAGGAAGGTGCGCCACCGGTGTCGGGCACGTTCCGGACGGCCGCCGCGCGGCTGCCCGCCATCGCCGAGATGGGCTTCGACGTCGTCTACCTGCCGCCGATCCACCCCATCGGCACGACGTTCCGCAAAGGGCCGAACAACTCCCTGTCGGTGGGACCTGACGATGTGGGGGTGCCCTGGGCGATCGGGTCGCCGGAGGGCGGTCACGACGCCGTCCACCCGGACCTGGGAACGCTCGACGACTTCGACGCGTTCGTGCGCCGCGCCGACGGTCTCGGCCTCGAAGTCGCGCTGGACTTCGCGCTCCAGTGCTCCCCCGACCACCCGTGGGTGGAGAAGCACCCCGACTGGTTCCGCCGCAGGGCGGACGGCACCATCGCGTACGCCGAGAACCCGCCGAAGAAGTACCAGGACATCTACCCGCTCGCCTTCGACAAGGACCTGCCGGGCCTCGTCGCGGAGACGGTACGCCTGCTGCGGTTCTGGATGGGGCACGGCGTGCGTATCTTCCGCGTCGACAATCCGCACACCAAGCCCGTCGTGTTCTGGGAGCAGGTGCTCGCGGACATCAACGGCACCGACCCGGACGTCATCTTCCTGGCCGAGGCGTTCACCCGGCCCGCGATGATGCAGACCCTCGCGGCCATCGGCTTCCAGCAGTCCTACACGTACTTCACCTGGCGGAACGGGAAGGACGAACTCACCGACTACCTGACCGAGTTGTCGCGGGAGACAGCGCACTTCCTGCGTCCCAACTTCTTCGTGAACACCCCCGACATCCTGCACGGCTACCTCCAAGAGGGCGGGCGCCCCGCCTTCGAGGTACGGGCCGTGCTCGCCGCGACACTGTCGCCGACGTGGGGCGTCTACAGCGGATTCGAGTTGTGCGAGAACACCGCGCTCCGGCCCGGAAGCGAGGAGTATCTGGATTCGGAGAAGTACCAACTGAGGCCCCGCGACTGGGAGTCGGCCGCGAGGCGGGGTGCCACGATCGCTCCGTTGATCACCGTGCTCAACCGCGTCCGTCGCGCGAGTCCCGCCCTGCGGCAACTCCGCGACCTGCACTTCCACGAGACCGATCAGGAGGCGGTGATCGCGTACTCGAAGAAGGCCGTCGACGAGCACGGTTCGAACATTGTTCTGGTGGTCGCCAACCTCGACCCTCACCACACCCAGGAGGCCACGGTCTCGTTGGACATGCCGCAACTCGGCCTCGACTGGCACGAGTCGGTGCCGGTGCGCGACGAGCTCACCGGCGAGACCTACCACTGGGGCAGGGCCAACTACGTGCGCCTGGAACCCGGCCGCGCGCCCGCGCACCTCTTCACGGTCCTGCGACCGTCCTCACCGTTGATCGGAGGGTCACCCACACCATGATCGTCAACGAGCCCGTCCAGGACACCTTCGAGGACACACCGGCCAAGGACCGCGACCCCGAATGGTTCAAACGCGCCGTCTTCTACGAAGTCCTCGTCCGCTCCTTCCAGGACAGCAACGGCGACGGCATCGGCGACCTCAAAGGCATCACCGCCAAACTCGACTACCTCCAATGGCTCGGCGTCGACTGCCTCTGGCTGCCACCCTTCTTCAAATCCCCCCTGCGCGACGGCGGCTACGACGTCTCCGACTACACCGCCGTCCTCCCCGAATTCGGCGACCTCGCCGACTTCGTGGAATTCGTCGACTCCGCCCACCAGCGCGGCATGCGCGTCATCATCGACTTCGTCATGAACCACACCAGCGACCAGCACCCGTGGTTCCAGGCCTCGCGCACCGACCCCGAAGGCCCCTACGGCGACTACTACGTCTGGGCCGACGACGACAAGCAGTACCAGGACGCCCGCATCATCTTCGTCGACACCGAAGCCTCCAACTGGACCTTCGACCCCGTCCGCAAGCAGTACTTCTGGCACCGCTTCTTCTCCCACCAACCCGACCTCAACTACGAGAACCCCGCGGTCCAGGAAGAGATCATCTCCGCCCTGCGCTTCTGGCTCGACCTCGGCATCGACGGCTTCCGCCTCGACGCCGTCCCCTACCTCTTCGCCGAGGAAGGCACCAACTGCGAGAACCTCCCCCGCTCCCACGCCTTCCTGCAACGCGTCCGCGCCGAGATCGACGCACACTATCCGGACACCGTTCTCCTTGCCGAGGCCAATCAGTGGCCCGAGGACGTCGTCGACTATTTCGGTGACTTCGAAAAAGGCGGGGACGAATGCCACATGGCGTTCCACTTCCCCGTCATGCCCCGCATCTTCATGGCCGTACGCCGTGAATCGCGCTACCCCGTCTCGGAAATCCTCGCCAAGACCCCGGCCATTCCCTCCGGCTGCCAGTGGGGCATCTTCCTGCGCAACCACGACGAGCTGACCCTGGAAATGGTCACCGACGAAGAGCGCGACTACATGTACGCGGAGTACGCCAAGGACCCGCGCATGCGCGCCAACATCGGCATCCGCCGACGCCTCGCACCGCTCCTGGACAACGACCGCAACCAGATCGAACTCTTCACCGCCCTGCTGCTCTCCCTGCCCGGCTCGCCGATCCTCTACTACGGCGACGAGATCGGCATGGGCGACAACATCTGGCTCGGCGACCGCGACGCCGTCCGCACCCCCATGCAGTGGACCCCCGACCGCAACGCGGGCTTCTCGTCCTCCGATCCCGGGCGGCTCTACCTGCCCACGATCATGGACCCCGTCTACGGCTACCAGGTCACCAACGTCGAAGCGTCCATGTCCTCACCGTCCTCCCTGCTCCACTGGACACGCCGCATGATCGAGATCCGCAAGCAGAACCCGGCGTTCGGACTCGGCTCGTACACCGAACTCCCGTCGTCGAACCCGGCGGTGCTCGCCTTCCTGCGGGAGGCGCCGTCGAGCGAGACCGAGGAGGACGAGGGCGACGACCTGGTGCTGTGCGTGCACAACTTCTCGCGCTTCGCGCAACCCACCGAACTGGATCTCCAGGCCTTCGCGGGACGCCATCCCGTCGAGCTCATCGGCGGGGTGCGCTTTCCGGCCATCGGTGAGCTCCCGTACCTCCTGACCCTCGCGGGACACGGGTTCTACTGGTTCCGGTTGCGCAAGGAACCGGCGTAGGCTCCGGCAGCGCGACGCCTCGCGGGGCGGTTTCCACCGCCCCGCCCTGGGCACTCCTACGCAACGACCGGCACCCCCATCCGCACCACCGGCACTCCCGCACCCTGCCTCGTCCGCGACGCGGAAAGGACGCGACGCCATGTCGGAAGCCGCCATACGCCCCGGTGTGCACGCCTCGGCGCTGCTCGCCCCGCTCGACCCGCTGCTGCGCGCATGGCTGCCCCGGCAGCGGTGGTTCGCCGGGAAGGGCCGTCCCGTCACCGCCCTGGAAGCGGTGTCGGTGACCGAGCTCCTGCCACGCAGCTCACCCTCCGGCCTGCTCCACCTCCTCCTGCGGGTACGCCAGCCGATGGTGCCCCCGCAGGACGCGGGACTCGACGGGTCCCACCCCGAACGCCCGACCGACTGCTACCAGTTGCTGCTCGGCGTGCGCCGCACACTCCCGCCCCACCTCGCCCCCGCGATGATCGGGCACGTCACCGAGGGCCCGCTCACCGGCCACACCGTGTACGACGCGCTGCACGACCCGCGGCTCACCGGGCTCCTCCTGGAACGGCTGCGCATACCTGGACGCCACGGAGTCCTCCGCTTCGAGCGCGACATGGGCGTGGAGATCCCCTCGGGCCTCACCCCGCGCCTGCTCACCTCCGAACAGTCCAACTCCTCGCTCGTGTACGGCGACACGTTCATCCTGAAGCTGTTCCGCCGCGTCGTGCCCGGTCTCAACCCCGATCTCGAACTGCCGCTGCGGCTCGCCGCGGAGGGCTGCGCACGGGTGCCCGCGCCCACCGCGTGGTTCCTCGCCGACCTGGACGCAGGGGCGTCCGCGCCGGAGGAGAGCTGCGGCCTCGGGGTGCTCCAGCCGTATCTCGCCGGGGCCGAGGACGGCTGGGAGCTCGCCCTGCGGATGCGCGACAAGGGCGAGTCCTTCACCGGTGAGGCACGGGCGCTCGGCCGCGCCACCGCGGAGGTCCACGCGGCGCTCGCCGCCGCGCTGCCGACCGTCACGCTGGGCCGGGCCCAGGTCGAGACGGTCGCCGACGCCATGGCGGAGCGCCTCACCGCGGCGGCACAGGCGGTCCCCGCACTGCGGCCCTACGCTCCCGGGCTGCTCACCGCCTTCGAGGCACTCGCCGACCTCGGCGGCGAGGGACAGGCGTGGACGGCCCAGCGCGTCCACGGCGACCTCCACCTCGGGCAGTGCCTGCGCTCCCCGGACGGCGAGTGGTCGCTCATAGACTTCGAGGGCGAACCCGCACGGCCGCTCGCCGAGCGCCGCCTGCCCCAGCCGACCGCCCGCGACGTGGCGGGCATGCTGCGCTCCTTCGACTACGCCGCGTCCCACGGCACCTGGTCGCCCGAGTGGGCCGATGAGTGCCGGGCCGCGTACTGCTCGGGGTACGCGGAGGTGGCGGGCCGCGACCCGCGCACGGACCCCGTGCTGCTGCGCGCCCACGAGACCGACAAGGCGGTCTACGAAGTCCTGTACGAGGCCCGCCACCGCCCCGACTGGCTGCCGGTCCCGCTGGCCGCGGTCCGCCGCCTGGCCGAGGACGGCCCCGCCGACGACACCCACTGACCACTCCTCCGGAGGAGGCCTCTCCCGTGTCCCCGCGCCCCCGCAAACCGTCCGACGAAGCCGCCGCCCCCATCCCACCGGCCACTCCGGCCACTCCGGCCCCGAAGCGTGCGACGACCGGGAAGACCCCGAAGGCGGCCAAACCCGCCAAGCCCGCGAAGCCCGCAAAGACCGCGAAGACCGCCAGGAGCGCGAAGAAGCCTCCGGCGAAACCCCCGGTCACCGAACCCGTCGTACCCGCCGGACCCGGCGCACCCACCGTCACCGAATCCCCCGTCCCCGAGGACGACCGCGTCCGGCTCCTGAGCGGCACCCACCACGACCCGCACGGCGTCCTCGGCGCGCACGCCGTGCCGGGCGGCACCGCCTTCCGGGCGCTGCGCCCGTACGCGAAGGGGGTCGCCGTCGTCGCCGACGGGCTCCGCGCCGAGCTGCGGGACGACGGCGACGGCTTCTTCTCCGCGGTCCTCCCGCTGCGGACCGCGCCCGAGGACTACCGGCTCCACGTCACGTACGAGGACACGGATCTCGAGATCCACGACGCGTACTCCTTCCTGCCCTCGCTCGGCGAGTTCGACCTGCATCTGATCGGGGAGGGGCGGCACGAGCGGCTGTGGGAGGCGCTCGGCGCGCGGCTCATGACGCATCAGGGCGCGACCGGGACGCGGTTCACGGTGTGGGCGCCCAACGCGCGCGGGGTGCGGGTCGTCGGGGGCTTCAACTTCTGGGACGGCGTCGGGTTCCCGATGCGTTCGCTGGGCGGCAGCGGCGTGTGGGAGCTGTTCGTGCCGTCCGTCGGCGAGGGCGAGTTGTACAAGTTCGAGATCACCCGGCCCGACGGCTCCATGACGCAGCGCGCCGATCCGTTGGCGCGCCGCACGGAGGCGCCGCCCGCGAACTCGTCGGTGGTGCACGAGTCGCGCCACGAGTGGCACGACCGCGAGTGGCTGGCCAGGCGGGCGGAGATCCCCGCCCATCAGGCCCCCTTCTCCGTGTATGAGGTCCATTTGGCCTCCTGGCGGCCGGGCCTGACGTACCGCCAGCTCGCGGAGCAGTTGCCCGCGTACGTCGCGGACCTCGGGTTCACTCACGTCGAGCTGATGCCCGTCGCCGAGCACCCCTTCGGTGGGTCCTGGGGCTATCAGGTCACCGGTTTCTACGCACCGACCGCGCGGCTCGGCACGCCCGACGACTTCAAGTTCCTCGTCGACGCGCTGCACCGGGCGGGCATCGGCGTCCTGATGGACTGGGTGCCCGCGCACTTCCCGCGCGACGACTGGGCCCTCGCCGAGTTCGACGGCCGCCCGCTGTACGAGCACGAGGACCCGGCGCGGTCCGCGCACCCCGACTGGGGAACCCTCGAATTCGACTACGGCCGCAAGGAGGTGCGCAACTTCCTCGTCGCCAACGCGAGTTACTGGTGCGAGGAGTTCCACATCGACGGTCTGCGCGTCGACGCCGTGGCCTCCATGCTGTACCTCGACTACTCGCGCGAGGACGGCCAGTGGACGCCGAACGCGCACGGCGGGCGCGAGAACCTCGACGCCGTCGCCTTCCTCCAGGAGATGAACGCCACCGTCTACCGCCGCTCCCCCGGCGTCGTCACCATCGCCGAGGAGTCCACGGCCTGGGACGGCGTCACCCGGGCCACCCACCACCAGGGCCCCGGCGGCTTCGGCGGCCTCGGCTTCGGGCTGAAGTGGAACATGGGCTGGATGCACGACTCCCTCGGTTACGTCTCCAAGGAGCCGGTGCACCGCAAGTATCACCACAACGAGATGACGTTCTCGATGGTGTACGCGTACAGCGAGAACTACGTCCTGCCGATCTCGCACGACGAGGTCGTGCACGGCAAGCGGTCGCTGGTGTCGAAGATGCCGGGCGACTGGTGGCAGCAGCGCGCCACGCAGCGCGCGTACCTCGGCTTCATGTGGGCGCACCCCGGCAAACAACTCCTCTTCATGGGGCAGGAGTTCGCGCAGGGCGCCGAGTGGTCGGAGAGCCATGGCCCGGACTGGTGGCTGCTCGACCCGGCGTACGGCGCGGAGCCCGACCACCGGGGCATGCGGGACCTGGTGCGCGAGCTGAACACGGTCTACCGGCGCGAGGGCGCCCTGTGGCAGCGCGACACGGACCCGGGCGGCTTCGCCTGGGTGGAGGGCGACGCGGCCGAGGACAACGTCTTCGCCTTCCTCCGCCATCCCGCCGAGGACGGCACGGCGGCCTCCGACCACCGGCCGCTGCTCGCCGTCTCGAACTTCTCACCGGTCGTCCGGCACGGCTACCGCCTGGGCGTGCCGGACGACTTCGCCGCGTGGCAGGAGGTGCTGAACACGGACGAGGCCCGCTTCGGCGGCGGGGACGTCATCAACCCCGACCCGCTGAAGCCGGCGCCGGCCCCGTCCCATGGCCGCCCCGTGTCCCTGCACCTGACCCTGCCGCCGCTGGCTACGGTGTGGCTTCGACCTGTTTGAGCGCGACGGGCAGCTCGTCCCCGTACAGGACGCCGAGGCGCTGCGTGGCCCGGGTCAGGGCCACGTACAGGTCACTCGTCCCGTACCGCGCGGGCTCCACGACCAGGACCGTGTCGAACTCCAGGCCCTTCGCCTGACGCGGGTCGATCAGGACGACCGGCCGCGTCAGGTCCGGGACCTGCCCGGCCGTCACCCCGGGCAGCTCTGCGGCGAGCTCCGCGTGGAGCTCGCGGGGTGCGATCACCGCGAGGCGCCCCTCGTCCCCGGCCTCGGCGGCGACCGCGTCGGCCACGGAGGCCGCGAGGTCGTCGGTGCGGCGCGCCCAGGGGCGTACACCCGTGGACCGCACCGAACTCGGCGGCATGAAGTCGGGCCGCTCCATGCGCGGCACCTCCGCCGCCACGTCCATGATCTCCACGGGCGTGCGGTAGTTCACGCCGAGCCGGGTGTACTCCCAGCGGTCCTCGACGTAGGGGGCGAGGATGCTGTCCCACGAGCCGCAGCCGCCCGCCTCCGCGGTCTGCGCCGGGTCGCCGACGAGCGTCATGGAGCGTGTCGGGCAGCGCCGCATGAGCAGCCGCCACGCCATCGCGGAGAGCTCCTGTGCCTCGTCGACGATGATGTGCCCGAACGCCCAGGTGCGGTCGGCGGCCGCGCGCTCGGCGGCGCTGCGGTGGTCGGCCTCCTCCTGACGTTCGGCCATGCGCTCGGCGTCGATGATGTTGTGCGCGAGCAGGACCTCGGCGTCGTCCTCGTCCTTGTCCTCGAACTCGTACGTCCGTGAGGCCCGTGACACGTCGAGGACGCCCTGCGCGTAGGCGATCTGCTTCGCCCGCTCCGCCTCGGCCGCGGCGCGTACGGCGCTGTCGTCGTGGCCGAGCAGTTCGGCGGCCTCGTCGAGGAGCAGGACGTCGGCGGCGGTCCAGGGCGCGCCGTACGGCCTGCGGACGGCATCCGCGTCCCGCTCGGAGAGCCCCGTCGGGTCCTCCAGGAACTCGGCGAGGAAGCGCTGCGGGGTGAGCGTCGGCCACAGCTCCTCGATGGCGGCGTGCACCTCGGTGCTGGCCGCGACGCCCTTGCCGAGCTGGGCGATGTCGTCGGGGCCGAGGAAGTTCGGGCCGCCGTACGGGTCGTGGCCGATGCGCTCGGCGAGTTGCGCGGTCAGTTCGTCGATGACGCGGAAGGCGAAGTGCGGGCGGCCGAGGTTGTGCGGCACGTCGGCGGCGCGGGCCGCCTCGCGGGCCTGGTCGGCGATCGTCCAGTCCAGGATCAGGTCGCCGTCGTCGTGCTCGATGACGATCGGCTCGCCCGGCTCGGGGGTGCGCTGCCGGTCGCGCACGGCCGCGGCGAGCACGTCCGCCATCTCCGCGCGGCCCTTGACCTCTGCGGCCTCGGGGGTGTCGGTGCCGGTCGCGGTCACGCCGGGGAAGAGCTCACCGACCGTCGAGAGCAGTACGCCGGTCTCGCCGAGTGCGGGCAGGACCTCGCCGATGTAGCCGAGGAACGCCGGGTTGGGGCCGACGATCAGGACCGCGCGCTTGGCGAGCAGCTCGCGGTGGGCGTAGAGCAGGAACGCGGCCCGGTGCAGCGCCACGACGGTCTTGCCGGTGCCGGGGCCTCCCTCGACGACGAGGACGCCGCGGTGCGGGGCGCGGATGATGCGGTCCTGCTCGGCCTGGATGGTCTGCACGATGTCGTGCATGCGGCCCGTGCGGGCCGAGTCGAGGGCGGCGAGCAGCACCTCGTCGGCGTCGGCGCCCTCGTGGCCGGTGCGGGTCGTGTCACTCAGGTCGAGGAGCTCGTCGTGCAGGGCGGTGACCTCACGGCCCTCGGTGGTGATGTGCCGGCGCCTGCGCAGGCCCATCGGGGTGTGGCCCGTCGCGAGATAGAAGGGGCGCGCGACATCGGCACGCCAATCGATCACGAGCGGGGTGCGTTCGGTGTCGGACGCGCGGATTCCGATGCGTCCGATGTGGTGATCACGGCCGTCGCGGAATTCGAGCCTCCCGAAGCACAGACCGTTCTCCCCCGCGTCGAAGGCGGCGAGCAGCCCGGAGCGCTCCGCGACCAGCACGTCCCGCTCGAGGCGGGCCTGGAGGCCGTTGCCGACCTGCGACAACGACGCCTGCACGGCGGACTCGGCCTCCTCGCGCAGCGCGTCCAGGCGTGCGTACAGCCCGGAGACGAATTGCTGCTCTTCACGCAATTCCTCGGTTGACAATTCAGCCCCTCGCCAGTTACAGTGCTCTTATTGAACTTCTCGTGATGCCGTGCTGCTCAATTGCGCAGAGCGTCGCGAAAGAATCCAATATACGCCGAGAATCGCCCCGGACGTCAATTCGTCCGGGGCGATTTCTTTTAGGGGCCGACCGGAGGTCGACGCCTCACATCACGTCGGCCAGCTCCGTGAGCAGCTTCCGCTTGGCCCGCGCGCCCACCATCTGCAGGACCGGCTCGCCGCCACGGAACACGATCATCGTCGGCGCCGAGAGCACCTTGTACGCGATCGCCGTCTCCGGGCTGCGGTCCACGTCCAGCTGCACGATCTTCAGGCGGTCCGCCTCCTCGCGCGCCAGCTCACTGAGCACCGGCGCCAGTTGCCGGCACGGCCCGCACCAGTCCGCCGTGAACTCGACCAGCACGGGGCGGTCCGTCTCCCGCAGCACCTCCCCCTCGAAATCCGCGTCCGTCACCTCGGCCACGCCTGCTGCCTTCACTGCCGTCACACCCCTCATCCGTCGTCCCTCATCCCGTGAGTTCGCACCGCGGCTCGGGGCCGCCCTCCATCGCCGCCTCGGCGCGCGCCAGCTGCGCGCCGACCTGGTCGCGCACCGCGCTCAACTCGGCTATCAGTGCGTCGAGTTCGGTGAGCTTGCGGCGGTAGACCGCGAGTGACGCCGGGCAGGAGTCGCCCTCCGGATGCCCGGAGCGCAGGCACTCCACGAACGGCCTGGTCTCCTCCAGGTCGAACCCGAAGTCCTGGAGGGTCCTGATCTGCTCCAGGAGCCGGACATCGTCCTCGTCGTACGTGCGGTACCCGTTGTGGGTCCGCCGCGCGGGGAGCAGCCCCCTGGACTCGTAGTAGCGCAGCGTCCGCGTGGTCGTCCCCGCGCGCGCCGCGAGCTCGCCGATTCGCATGTGCCGACGGTAATCCTTGACGTGGGCGTCAAGGCCAGAGGTTCTGGACGGGCGCCCCGGACTCAGCAGCACGCCGCCTCACAACCGAACCGCCCCGCCCGCTCGCACCGCGTCGGCGAGCGGCGCGGCCGTGCCCGACGCGTCCCGCAGCCCGTGGAACGGGGTCGAACCAGAAGTCCACGGCCGCGGCGGAGTCCACGCACCCACCGTATGTGTTCGGGAAGTTGACGCAGCACACCCATTGACGCGCCGCCCGACCACAACTACAAAACCAACAGCGCGTTCTGAGAGCGCTCTCACACAGTGGTATCCACCCCCGGAGGTGCACGATGCCCCACAGAACCCCCGTCCTGGCCGCGCTGGCGGCCGCCGGGCTGCTCGGCACGCTGCTGCTGCCGGGCACGGCGAGCGGTGACGTGCCGCCGCCCCGGCCCGGTTGGTCGCTGAAGTGGAGCGACGACTTCAACGGCGCGGCGGGCAGTGGCCCCTCCGCCAAGAACTGGCAGGTGGACCTGGGCCACAACTACCCCGGCGGTCCCGCCGACTGGGGCACGGGCGAGATCCAGGAGTACACGAACTCACGCGACAACCTGAGCCTCGACGGGTCGGGCAACCTGCGGATCACGCCCCGCAAGAACGCGGCGGGCAAGTGGACGTCGGCGCGGATCGAGACGAGGCGCAGCAACTTCAAGGCGCCGGCCGGCGGCACCCTGGCCATCGAGGGCCGCATCCGGATGCCGGACGTCACGGGTGACGCGGCGCTCGGCTACTGGCCCGCCTTCTGGGCCCTCGGCTCCCCCTACAGGGGCAACTACCAGAACTGGCCGTCCATCGGCGAGTTCGACGTCATGGAGAACGTGAACGGCATCAACGCGGTGTGGGGCGTGCTGCACTGCGGTGTGAACCCGGGCGGAGACTGCAACGAGACCCAGGGCCTCGGCGCGAGCCGCGCCTGCCCCGGCGCGGCGTGCCAGGCGGCGTTCCACACGTACCGCTTCGAGTGGGACCGCTCGGTGACCCCCAACCAGTTGCGCTGGTACGTCGACGGGCAGCGGTTCCACACCCTGAGCCAGGACCGCTTCTCCACGAAGACGTGGAACGACATGACGTCCCACCAGGGCTACTTCATCCTCCTGAACGTGGCGATGGGCGGCGGCTTCCCGGACGGCGTCGCGGGCCGCGCGACACCGACGGCGGCGACGCGGCCGGGGCACTCGATGCTGGTGGACTACGTGGGGGTGTGGACGCGGCCGTAGGGAAGCCGCGCAGGGAGGTCATTGCGGGGCGGTCGCACCCAGGGCCGCCCGCAGCCAGTTGTCGGTGCTGCCCGGCGTCGGCTGCGCGGTCCCGGCGGGCGGGGTCACCACTTCGGCCGCCAGCTGCCAGTAGCGGTCGATGCGGGGCTCGGCCGCCAGCATCCGGTGCAGGGTGCGGCGGAAGTCCGGGGTGTCGCGTCGGTTGAGCGCGGCGGCGTGGACGGCGACGAAGCAGTCCAGGGCCTCGCCCTCGCGCGGGGCGCGGCCCGCGCGTACGTCCGGCGCGGCCAGTTCGAACGCCTCGGGGAGTCCTTCGTAGAGCACGGCGGGGCGGTATCCCTTGCCGGACGCGTGCACTTCGGGCTGTCCGTAGTCCGTTCCCGCGCGCGGCCCCGCGACGAAGCAGGGCGAGGTGACGAAGTCCTGGAGCCGGGCGAAGGCGAGGACCTGGGCGGGGGCCGGGGTGTCGGGCGGTATGGGGACGGCCCGGTCGACGACGGCCGCGACCACCCTGGACGGCAGCCGCGCGGGCAGCCAGCACCGCCAGAACCGGGCGAGCGCGGCGGTCCCGGGCGGGGTGGACACGGCTCCCACCAGCCGCAGTCGTTCGGCGCGTTCCTGGGGCGTCGTGCGGTCGGCGAGGAGCTGCAGCGCCGCCTCGCGCCAGCGCAGCGCGGCGAGCCGCGAGCCGACCTCCTTCAGCTGCCCGGCGATGACGTCCTCCAGCACGTCGTCCTGGCCCTCCTCGTCCAGGACGCGGCGCACGTCGGGGACGGGGAGGTCGAGCGTGCGCAGGGAGCGGATGAGGCGGAGCCGGTCGAGGGCGTCGGGACCGTAGCGGCGGTGGCCGCCTCCGCTGCGGGCGGCTTCGGGGAGCAGGCCGCGGTCGGAGTAGAAGCGGACGGTCTTGACGGTGACGCCGGCGCGTTCGGCGAGCTGTCCGATGCTCCAGAGGTCATCGGACCGCGGTTCGTCATCGGCGGGCATCACGGCTTGAACCTCCCTCAGGGGGAGTTCCTACCGTACCGGCGAGCGCGGGGCGGTCCCACGCTCGGCTGACCGTACGAGGAGGAACCATGACCGCGTCGTTCGTGCTGGTGTCGGGCGGGTACACGGGTGGCTGGCTGTGGCGGGACGTGGCCGCCGGGCTGCGGGCGGCGGGGGCGGAGGTGCACGCGGCGACGCTCACGGGGCTGGGCGACCGCCGCCACCTGGCGGGTCCCGGCATCGACCTCGACACGCACATCGAGGACGTGACGCAGCTGATCGACCACATCGACGCGCCCGAGGTAGTTCTCGTCGGTTACTGCTACGGCATCTATCCGTCCGTGGGCGCCGCCGACCGCCGCGCGGACCGCGTCTCGCGACTGGTCCACCTGGACTCCCCCATGCCGCAGGACGGCTACTCCATGATCGACCAGGTGCGGGAGCAGATGCCGGACGGCCCGGCCAGGGACCGGACTCTGACCCAGCAGGAGCGGGCGGAGGACGGCTGGCGGATCCCGGCGCCGTCGTTGGAGGAGTGGCGGGCGCACGGGAACCTGGCGGGTGTGTCCGACGAAGCGCTGGCCCGGCTCGCGCGTCTGGCGTCACCCGCGCCTGCGGGCCCGTACGCGCAGAAGCTCCGGATCTCGGACGCGGTCGCGGCCCTCCCGACGACCGGCGTCTTCTGCACGACCGGCGGCACGATGGACATCGCCGCGCTGGAGGCCCTGGTGGCGTCGGGGTTGCCGCTCGTCCAGCACCTGGCCGACCCGCGCGCCACGTTCTTCGACATGGCGACGGGTCACTGGCCGATGCTTTCGGTCCCTGACGAGCTGGCCGACGTTCTCCTGCGCGCCGCTGCGGGCGAGGGTCACCGTCTGACGGCGGCGACCGCTTAGGCGGACGGGGCCGTACCACGCCGACGCCGGTGGTGGGCGTACGTCAGGGCGAGGATCAGCGGCCCCCACAACGCCATCAGGCCGCTGGTCAACGCGGCCAGGAGCCGCCACCACCCGTTGGCGTACGGGACGTCGGAGAACCCGGCGAGATGGAAGGTGCAGAGCGTCCGGTCGACCAGGAGGGCCGTGAAGAGCAGCCCCAAGAGGGTGGCGGGCATGATCACCGCGTACGGCGGTATGCGTCTGCCGCGCAGCCCCGGCACCCAGCGCGGAACCACCTCGCCCCACGGCCGCACCAGGCCGTGGCAGAGCAGCGCGCACGCCTCGGACAGCAGGCTGAGCGTGACCACATGGGACACGTCGGCCCACCGGGACCACGACATCGGGGCGACGTCCGCGCCCATCGAGCAGTCGAACCCGATGGGCAGCCGCCACAGGCACACCGGCGGGGCGAGGAGGGAGAGAAGCCGGGCGACGCGTTCCGCCCGGAGGGGGACGGGCCGCACCGGTGGAGCGGTGGCTGTGGCCGTGCCCGTGGTGGCCGTGCCCGTCGTGATCGTGGTCTCGCTGGTCGTGATCATGCGTCCACTCCGGTCGGTGGTGGACGCACGGGAATCACGCGCGCGGGGCGACCTGCTCCCCCTCGCCGCTAGGCGGCGTCCCCGGCCGTCTTGTCGTAGGTCAGGAAGATCGTGCCGCTGTCGAGCAGCACGGCGTCGCTCCGCTCGTACAGGACCGGGTCGAACGCGGTCTTCTGCGCGAACAGGGGTACGCCCGAACCCAGGGTCAGCGGGCCGATCTTGACGATGAGGCGGTCGATCTCGCCGCGCAGCACTCCGGCGAGTTCGCCGCCGCCGCACAGCCAGATGTCCTTGCCGTCCTCCTTCTTGAGCTCCCGCACCTTCTCGACCGGGTCGGTGGCGACGAGCTCGACGCCCGGGTCGGGGCTCTCGGTGAGGGTGCGGCTGAAGACGTAGTGGCGCAGGTGGGGGTAGGCGTTGGTCAGTCCGGCGTCGAGGCCGATCGCGTAGGTCCTGCGGCCTTCGAGGACGGTGTCGAAGTGGGTCCCCTCGGCGGTGATGCCGAGGGCCTGCCTGGCGGGGGCGGGGAGGGTCTCGGGGTACGTCTCGGCGAGGTGCTGGACGTAATCCTGTGCGACGGGCCAGAACCCGTCGGGGCCGGTGGGGTCGGCACCGTCGGGACCGGCGATGAAACCGTCGAGGCTGACGGCGATGAAGTAGACGAGCTTTCGCATGCGGCTCCTTGGCCTTGGCCGTGGCGGTGAGCCACGTTCTTCGTTGTACTTCAGGTGAAGTGGTCAGAACGTAGTACTTCAGGTGGAGTGGTGTCAACGGCTGGATGGGGTCGGGTTTCGGTCCAGCCATTCCTGGAGCTCGCTGTGGCGGAACTGGTAGGCGCCGCCGACGATGCGGAGGAGGCCTGCGTGGTAGGCCCAGGCGAGGAAGGTGTCGGGGGTGAGAGGGGTGCGGCGTTGGAGGAAGGCGGTGAGGACGAGGAGGGCGTGGATCAGTGGGCCGATGAGTGGCAGGATCGCGAGGGCGGTGGCCACGAGGACGATGCCGGCGAAGCCGAGCTCTGCCGCGCCGCCCAGGCCGGCCAGCGTCAGCACGAGGAAGTTGCCGAGCGGATGCAGCCACTCGACCCGCTGCCCCACGCGCCGCGCCGTGTCCCGCGTGTCCCCCGCCCTGTGCGAGCCCAGCAGGAAGTACCCGAGAACGTACACAGTGGCGAACCCGACCGGCGCGCCCGCCGTCAGGCCGCCGTCCGGCCGCAGCGAGCCGCCGTCCGCGACGAAAAGACACGTGAAGGCGCCCCCCGCCAAGGCGTAACTCCGCGCGAGCCCGAGGTGCCTGAGAAGAATCCCCGCACCCGCCACCACGGCCCAGCAGATGGAAACGGCTGCCAGGGAGTCGGTCTCCGACAGCACGAGACCCGCGAGCCATCCGAGCACGGGTACGACCACGCACCCCTTGCGCTCGCGGCAGTCGGTATGGGCGACGAAGTCCTCGCTGAGTGCGAACGCGGTCGGGAGAGTGCCGCCGATCACCACCCCGAGCGCGTACCACCCCTGCAGCGGCACCTCCCCGTACCAATCGCTGTACGCGAGCGACGCACCCAGCACTGTCGCGGCCGCGGGCACCAGCGCTCCGTAACCGGTCCGGCACGCCCTGCGGGCCGCAGCGACGAGGCGCTCGCCCACCCTTGCCGGGCGCTGCCGCGTCCGCTCCGGCGGCCGTGACGGCCCCCGGTCGCACAGGGTGATCATCCACCCGACCCCGGCGCCCAGGGTGAGCAGCCCCACCCAGAACCAGGACATCCCGAGCCCCGAACGGTGCTCCCACCAGCCCCCTGGGAAGCACCCGGCGAGCATGTCCGGAACTACGAGGAGGACGGGCACGACCAGCGCGAAGCCGGTCGCGACCGACAGGGCCAGCGTGATCCACTTCCCCACGACGTTCCCCAGGGAGGCAACCCCGCCTTCCACCCCCGCCATGCCGCGCAGCCACCGGTGCACCGCCCCGGCCTCGTATTCGCGCTGCCGGCTCCATACCGTCCCCGCCTGCGCGACGCTCACCCGCGCCTGCCGCACCGCCGCGTTCGCGGCGGCAGTCGCCGTCGGGACGCAGCGCGCGAGGAGATACTCCCGCAGCTCGTCCTCGCTCCGAAACTCGGTCAACGGCCGCAACCCCTGAGACGAACCCCCGTACACGGCGAAGGCGAGCCCCAGGTAGAACGGCGAACTCAGCAGCCCCGCCACCGGCCCCGCCGCGCTCCCCCGCATCACACCGGCCACCGCGTCCATCGGCGACGGCCGCCCGTCGGACCGCAGCTGCACGTACGCGTCCGCTTGGTCCGCGTCGACTCCCGCGATGCGCAGCACCGTCGCTTCCCGCAACCAGGCTTGCTGACTGCCCAGCTCGGCGTACCGTTCCTCACGGCAGGTGAGCACGAGCGGGGCACTGCCACCGAGCCCCTGGTACCCGTTGAGCGCACTCAGAGCCTGCTCGGCGCGCTCCGATTCCCCTTCCGTGTCCATCTCGTCAAGGCCGTCCAGCACCGGGATGACGAGCCGCCGCGCGACGAGCTCCACGGCCGCGAAGCCATCAACGTCGTACGCCGTGACCAGACTGGCCACCAGCCATCGCTCGAGCCCTCCCCGAGCCTTCCGCGACCCCCACCATCTGCGCCCGCCCGCAGGCGGCAGGTCCCGGATCGACAGGCGCACCGGCACCGGGGCGAGGGAATCGACCGACCGAGCCGCCAGCAGCCGCACCACCAGATGCACCGCGAGAACCGTCTTGCCCGCGCCGGGAGGCCCGGTGACAACCAAGCGGCCCGGTGCCTCGCAGTACCACCGCGCCACGTCGGACAACCGCTGCCACCCCCGCGGCGCCGTACCGCCACCGCGCGGCTCGACGTCGACGTGCAGGTCGATGAGGTGCGCCCCCGTACCGAGCATGTGCGTCCGCTCGGCGACCTCCACGTCCTCGACGGCGCTCGCCAGCCGGTCCAGGGCGACGCCCAGCCCGTCACTCGCCCGCTGCAAGCGCAACGCGCTCAAACTGATGGCCGAGCCGACGACAAGCCCGAAGACCCCGAGCGGAAGCCCGAGCACCCCCGCCACATCCTGCGCCTGCATGCCGCCTGAGCGCACCGACCAGACCGCCCACACTCCACTGACCGCCAGCGTCGCCGCCCCGCCCAAGAACAGCCACCGCGCGGGCCCGCGCGCCTGCCGTGCCCCCATGTCCCGCAGCATGCCCGAGCGGCCCCGCCCCGACCAGACAGAAGCTGGACCGCAGCTACCGGACCCCGTCGGCGACCCTGGCGCGTACGGTCTTGCCGACTCCCGTACGCGGAAACGATCCGAACTCCACGGTGAGCTGCCGGACTACGAGCAGGCCGCGTCCGCTCTCTCCCGCATGGAGGGCCGCGTCGGCACCCCCGTCGAACCCCGGGAACACGGGCACGGGGCCCGAGACGTCGACGACGAGGACGGCTTCGTGGGCCTGGAGCCCGAGGCCCGCAGCATGCGGGCCCATCACCCCACGCTGGTGTACGGCCTGCTGCAGACCGAGGGGTACGCACGCGCCATCCACGAGGTACAGAAGCCGGTCGAGGAGACCACGTCGGAACTCATCCGCAACAGCGTTGCGCTGCGGATGAAGCGTCAGGAGGTGCTCACCCGCGAGAACCAGGTCAAGCTTCGCGTCATCCTCGGAGAGGCCGCCCTGCGCTACCCCGTCGGGGGCGACGAGATCATGCGCGAACAGTACGAGAAGCCGGCGATGTTGTCGGCGTGGGGCCATGTTTCCATCCAGGTACTGCCGTTCCGTCGCGGTTACCGCTCCGCCAACGACTTCGCAATCCTGGATCTCGGCGACCATCTGCCGCCCCGCGTCCAGATCGACAGCGCCTGGGGATCGACGCACCCCTCGGACAAACGCCGCGAAGTCGACCGGTTCATGCGCCGGTTCGACGCCATGGCCGCTTCGGCTCTGCCGCCCGAGGACACGCCCGATTTCCTGAACCGACTGGAACGAGAGCTGTAGACCATGAACGCTCGCCACACAGCACCCGAACTCGCTCCGGACGGCGCCTGGTTCAAACGCGACTCAAAGAACCCCCAGGGCCCCGCCCTGCTCCTCCACCCGTCGTCCTGGTCCGCCTTCGTGGCCCACGCGAGCCGCACCTGCGGCCCGAAGGGCCAGTACGGCCAGTAGCGGGAACTGCGACAACGCCGCCCCCGACGCCGACATCGTCGGCGCCGAGGGCGGCGCTACCGCTGAAACCCCCGCACGGTTACCGCTGAGGCTCCCGCTCCCGTACGCCCCCGTCCGCGTCCGCGCCCTCCGGAACAGCCGTATCCGCAGCCGCATCCGCAGCCGACGCCGACTTCCTCGGCAGCAGCACCGCCACGAGAACCGTGCCGACGCCGAGGATCGCCGCGCCGACGAGGCTCGTGTGCGCCACGGAATCCGAGAACGCGGAGCCGACCGCGTCGGCCATCTTGCCCGCGCCCTGCGCGAGCTGCTCGGCCTGGCCCTTCAGCTGGGCGGCCTGCTCCGGCGAGGTCGCCTTCGCGGCCTGCCCGGCGACCTCGTGCGCCTTGTCACCGATGCCCTGCGCCACCGCGTAGCCCGCGCCGACGGAGTCCTGTGCGGTCTCCAGCGTGCCGTCGGGCAGCTTCGTGCCGGATGCCGAAGCGGCGTCCGCCAGCTTCGAGGAGTACGAGCTGGCGAGGACCGAGCCGAGGATGGCGATGCCGAGCGAGCCGCCCAGCTCCAGGGACGTGTCGTTGACCGCGCCGCCGACGCCGAGTTCCGACTCGGGGAACGCTCCCATGATCGCGTCGGTGCAGGGCGAGAGGGCGAGGCCGATGGCCAGGCCCAGGATGATCAGCGGGGCGACGAAGTCCCCGTACGAGGACGACGCGTCGACACGCGTCAGGAGTGCGAGGGCCACCGTGCCCGCGACCATGCCCGCCGACACCGTGATCTTCATGCCGATGCGCGGGGTCAGGTAGCCCGTGAGCGCCGAGCCGACGAAGACCGCGCCCGCGAGCGGCAGCATGCGCACGCCCGTCTCCAGCGGGTTGTAGCCGAGGACGAACTGCAGGTGCTGCGTGAGGTAGTAGAACGCGCCGAACACCGCGAGGAAGAACAGCGCCACCGCGAGGTTCGAGCCCGCGAAGCGGCGGTCGAGGAAGCGGCGGACGTTCAGGATCGGGTGCGGGTGGCGGAGCTCCCAGGCGACGAAGGCGAGCAGGCCCACGCCCGCGACGACGGCCGCCGAGATCGCCTTGGCGTCCCAGCCGAAGTGCGGACCCTGGATGATCATGTAGACGAGCGCGCCGGTCCAGATGACGGAGAGCGCGCCGCCGACGTAGTCGATCCGGTTGCTGTGCCCGGCCTTGGACGGCGGCACGAGGACGAAGGCGCCGATGATGGCGACCACCGCGATCGGCACGTTGATCAGGAAGGTCGACGCCCAGCCGTGGTTCTGCAACAGCGCGCCCGCCACGAGCGGCCCGGCCGCGATCGCGAGACCGGCCGTGGCGGTCCACAGCACGATCGCCTTGGCTCGCTCCGCACGCGGGAACGTCGCGGCGAGCAGCGAGAGCGTGGCGGGCATGATCATCGCCGCGCCGAAGCCCATCACCGCGCGGGCCGCGATGACGCCGCCCGAGCTGTCGACGAGCGAGCCCGCGACGGACCCGGCGCCGAAGACGACGAGGCCGAGCACGAGCGCCCCGCGGCGGCTGTACTTGTCGCCGATCGCGCCGAGGAGCAGCATCAGCGCGGCGTACGGGACGGTGTAGCCGTCGATGACCCACTGGAGGTCGGAGCTGGAGAGCCCGAGGTCCTTGGTCATGTCGGGGGCGGCGACGGTCAGCGCCGTGTTCGCCATCACGATGATCAGGAGACTCAGGCACAGCACGAGCAGCGCCCACCAGCGGCGCGCGTACGGCTGCTTCATCTCCTCGACCGGTCGGTTCATGAGTAGAGCCACCGAAGCCTCACCCTTCCATGGTTCTTATACGTACTTGTCCGGTGACCTTGCACAGCACTGTGCAATTACACACGAGTGTGCAATTTACGCCACTGCACAGCACCGTGCAAAACGGGCGGGCTCTCGTCGAACTCCCCTCCCGGGACCTCCTGGACGCGCGTGCACAATGGAGCCCATGAGCCGAGCCGACGCCAACCGCCGCCGCATCCTGGAGGTGGCACTCGCCGAACTGCTGCGCGATCCGGACGCCTCGATGGACCAGATCGCCCGCGCGGCGGGCGTCGTGCGCAGGACGGTGTACGGCCACTTCCCCAGCAGGGAGGCCCTGGTCGGCGCCCTCATCGACGGCGCGGTCGAGGCGGTCGCGGCGGCCCACGCCTCCGGACGCGCCCGCTCGGACGACCCCGCCGAGTCGCTCGCCCACTCGATGGTCGCCGTGTGGGAGATCGCCGACGGCTACCGCCTGCTCGTCGGCCTCGCGCAGCGCAGCGTCGCGATGGAGGGCATCAGACAGCGCCTCGCCCCGGTCCGCGCGGAGTGCGTGAACGTCCTGCGACTCGGCCTGGACCAGGGCGCGTTCACCTCGCCCCTGCCGCCCGCCGCACTCGCGTACGTCCACGAACAGCAGTTGTTCGGCCTGATGGAGGCCGTCAACGACGGCCTGCTCGACCCGCAGGACGCGGGCCGCGCCGCGGCGTCGACGGCGCTCATGTCGGCGGGCGTTCCGGCGGAGCGGACGCGGGACATCATCGCGACGCTGGGCTGATCGCCGCACCTCTCGCCGCCCGGCCACCGCATCCGGCGCCGCCCCTTGTCGCCGCCCTGCGCACCGCACTTGTCACCGGGCTGATCGTCCCCCTCCCGTCCGCCACCGGCACGCGAGAAAGCGCCGCCCACGGCGCACGAGGAGGAAGTTCCCGTACGTCGCGGGCGGCGCCGGCGGCCCCCTTGGAGGAGGGGTGGGGGCCCCTTCGCACGGCTGGGCCGGTGGGCTACACCTTCACCGGCTCCTTGCCGTCGTCACGCGCCTCCGGTACGGCCTCCGTGCCGCGTCCGGGGCCGTCCTCGTCGACGGCGGGCGCCCCATGCCCGTCGTCGTCCACCAACGTGCGTTCGTCGAAGGGGAGTTGACCGGCGAGCACCGCCGTGACCCGCTCCTTGTCGACCTCCTTGGTCCAGGTGCCGATGAGGAGCGTGGCGACCGCGTTGCCCGCGAAGTTGGTGAGGGCGCGGGCCTCGCTCATGAAGCGGTCGACGCCGATGATCAGGCCGACGCCGTCGACCAGCGCGGGCTTGTGCGACTGGAGGCCGCTCGCGAGGACCGCGATGCCGGAACCGGAGACGCCCGCCGCGCCCTTGGACGCGATCATCATGAAGAGGAGCAGCGAGATCTGCTCGCCGATGCCGAGCGGCTGGTCCATGGCGTCGGCGATGAAGAGCGAGGCCATGGTCAGGTAGATCATCGTGCCGTCGAGGTTGAAGGAGTAGCCCGTCGGGACCGTGATGCCGACGACGGGGCGGCTGACTCCCAGGTGCTCCATCTTCGCGATGAGCCGCGGCAGCGCGGACTCGGAGGACGAGGTGGAGAGGATGAGCAGGAACTCGCGGCCCAGGTACTTGAGCAGCTTGAACAGGTTGACGCCGGTCACGAGCCGTACGAGCGTGCCGAGCACGACGACGATGAACAGGACGCAGGTGACGTAGAACCCGATCATGATCGTGGCGAGCGCCTTGAGCGCGTCGAGGCCGGTCTCGCCGATGACGGCGGCCATCGCGCCGAACGCGCCGACCGGGGCGGCCCACATGATCATGCCGAGGACCCGGAACACCAGCTTCTGGATGTGCTCGATGCCGCGCAGCACGGGTTCGCCGGAGCGGCCCATGGCCTGCAGCGCGAAGCCCACGAGCAGCGCCACGAGCAGCGTCTGGAGCACCTCGCCCTGGGTGAAGGCGGAGACGAAGGTCTTGGGGATGATGCCGAGCACGAAGTCGACGAGGCCCTTGTCCGCCTCGTCGGCCGCCTTGTGGCCCGCGCCCTTCTCGGACTCGGTGATGTCCATGCCCGAGCCCGGGTGCAGGATGTTGCCGACGATGAGACCGATGGCGAGCGCGACGGCGGACATCGCGATGAAGTAGGCGAGCGCGAGGCCGCCGACCTTGCCGACCTTCGCGGCCTTGCGGACGGAACCGACGCCGAGCACGATCGTGCAGAAGATGATCGGCGAGATCATCATCTTGATCAGGTCGACGAAGCCGGAGCCGACCGGCTTCAGCTCCTTGGCGAAGTCCGGCCAGATGAAGCCGACGGCGATGCCGAGCAGCACGGCGCCGATGACGGCGATGTAGAGGTAGTGCGTGCGGTCCCGCTTGGCGGCGGGCTGCGCTTGTGGGTCGGCCGTGGTGGTCACGGGGCCCTCCTTGAACGACGTCGTCGGCGTTGTGGTGCCTGTGTGCTCCGGCACCCTCCGACACCCTCTGGTGCCTCTGGTGCCTCTGGTGCCTTCGGTACGTGCGGCTCGCGTCCCGGGGATCCCGGTGACTATCTCCCGGCCTGTGAGGGCGGTCACCCTTGCGTTCATTTAGTTCGCGCCGAAACGACCACGTGTGCGAGGAGGCAGACTTGCACCATGTCCCGCACCCGTCCCTCCCGTCCGCGCAGGCTCCCGCGCAGCCTGGCGGGCCAGCTCTTCGCGATGCAGATCGTGCTGGTCACGGCGGTGGTCGCCGGGTGCGCCCTCTTCACGTACCTGAGCGACAAGCACCAGGCCGAGGAAGGCGCGCGCCACCAGGCGACCGCGGCGGCGCGGGCGGTCGCGGACTCCCCCTCCGTACGGGAGGCCATCCGCGGCGACGACCCGTCGAAGGAACTCCAGCCGTACGCGACGCGCGTGCAGCGCGACACGGGCGTCGACTTCGTGACGATCATGGACCCGAGCGGCATCCGCTGGACACACCCCGACGAACGCCGCATCGGCGAGCGGTTCCTCGGCCACCGGGCGGACGCGCTCCTCGGCCGGACCTTCGCCGAGACGTACACCGGCACGCTGGGTCCCTCCGTGCGCGTCGTCACCCCCATCTGGGACGGTCCGACCGAGGGGGACGGCCGCATCGTCGGCCTGGTCAGCGCCGGCATCACCATCGAGGAGATCACCGAGAAGGCGCGCGGCCAGCTCGTCGCGCTGATCGGAGTGGCGGCCGCGGCGCTCGTGCTCGGCGGGATCGGCACGTACGTCATCAACGCGCGCCTGCGCCGCAGTACGCACGGCATGAACGCGGGCGAGCTGAGCCGCATGCACGACTACCACGAGGCGACGCTGCACGCGGTGCGCGAGGGGCTGCTGATGCTGGACGGGCAGCGGCGCGTCGCCCTCATCAACGACGGCGGGCGCGAGTTGCTCGGGGTGCGGGACGAGCCGGTGATCGGCCGGAACGTCTCCGAGCTCGGGCTCCCCGCCCCGCTGACGGGCGCGCTGCTCGCGGCCGAGCCGCGCGTCGACGAGCTGCATCTGACCGCCGACCGCGTGGTCGTCGTCAACACCTCGCCCGTGTCGGGCGGCGAGCGCCGCGGCACGGTGGTGACCCTGCGCGACCACACCGAGCTGCAGGCGCTCACCGGGGAACTGGACTCCGAGCGCGGGTTCACACGGGCGCTGCGCTCGCAGGCCCACGAGGCGGCGAACCGGCTCCACACGGTGGTGTCCCTCATCGAGCTCGGCCGCGCGGACGAGGCGGTCGACTTCGCCACGGCCGAGCTGGAGCTGGCGCAGGCGCTGACCGACCAGGTGGTGGCCGCGGTCAGCGAACCCGTCCTCGCCGCGCTCCTGCTCGGCAAGGCGGCGCAGGCCAACGAGCACGGGGTGGAGCTCGTCGTCTCCGACGACAGCAGCATCGACGACGGCATGCTCCCGGCGTCCCTGCCCGCGCGCGACCTGGTCACGGTCCTCGGCAATCTCATCGACAACGCGGTCGACGCGGCGCAGGGGTCCCCCGCCGCCCGCGTCACGGTGACGGCGCGGGCCGACGCGGCGGGGCTCCTCCTGCGCGTCTCGGACACGGGGCCCGGCGTCGATCCCGCGCAACGCGAGGCGGTCTTCGAACGCGGCTGGTCGACGAAGGCGGCCACGGGCCGCGGCCTCGGCCTGTCCCTGGTCCGCCAGACGGTCACCCGCAACGGTGGCACTCTGACGGTACGAGAATCCCCGGAGGGCGGCGCGGAGTTCGAGGTGACCCTGACGACGGCCACCGCCGAGACCCGCCCGGGAGGCGCCCAGTGATCCGCGTACTCGTGGTCGAGGACGACCCCGTCGCGGCCGACGCCCACGTCCTCTACGTCAACCGCGTCCCCGGCTTCGAGGCCATCGAACGCCCCGCCCACTCCGCCGCCGAGGCCCGCCGCACCCTCGACCGCACCCAGGTCGACCTGATCCTCCTGGACCTGCACCTGCCCGACGGCCACGGTCTCCAGCTGGCCCGCTCGCTGCGCGCCGCGGGACACCCGACGGACGTCATCGCGGTGACGTCGGCCCGGGACCTGGCGATCGTCCGCGAGGGCGTGTCCCTCGGCGTCGTCCAGTACGTCCTGAAGCCGTTCACCTTCGCGACGCTCCGCGACCGCCTCACCCGGTACGCGGAGTTCCGCACCGCCGCCGCGGAGGGCGAGGCCACCGGTCAGGACGAGGTGGACCGCGCGCTCGCCACCCTGCGCGCCCCGGGTCCCGCCGCCCTGCCGAAGGGGCTGAGCGGCCCCACCCTCGAACGCGTCATCCGCACTCTGCGCGACGCCCCCGACGGCCTGACCGCCACCGCCGCCGCCCGGTCCGCGGGCCTGTCCCGGATCACCGCCCGCCGCTACCTCGAGCATCTCGTCGACACGGCCCGCGCGGCCCGCAGCCCCCAGTACGGCCACGTCGGCCGCCCCGAACTGGTCTACCGCTGGCTTACGCCGAACGACTGAACCTCGCCACGGCCCCGCCCCCGCTCGCCGCGACCCGCCGCACTTCCCGCCCCGGAGGCCGCACCGCCGTACGCGCGACAACAACGTTGTCACGGTGGTGACGAGCGACAACGCACAGCGCCCGCAGAGGCATTGACCTTGCTCCGAGCACGCCCTTACGTTCACCGGGCAACCCACGTGGCGGCCCCGCCGCGTCGGCCAGTAGGAGGTCGTGCCCGTGCGTCCCACCACCACCCCACTGCTCCTCGCCGCCTCCACCCTGCTCGCCGCCGGCACCCTCACCGCGTGCGGCGGCGGCTCCGGCGACGACCCCGACACCGTGAAGATCTCCTTCAAGCAGTCCACCGACAACAAGATCAGAGTCATGGACACCTACCTGGAGGACATCAAGAAGCAGTTCGAGAAGGAGAACCCGGGCAAGAAGGTGAAGCTGGTGCCGATCAAGGCACCGGACTCCGAGTACTACACGAAGCTGCAGCAGATGCTCCGCTCCCCCAAGACCGCTCCCGACCTGGTCTACGAGGACACGTTCCTCATCAACTCGGACATCACCAGCGGTTACTTGAAACCCCTCGACCCCTATCTGGCCAAGTGGAAGGACTGGGACCAGTTCATCGGCACGGCCAAGACGGCGGCGAAGGCGGCCGACGGCAAGACGTACGGCGTACCGGACGGCACGGACACCCGCGGCCTCTGGTTCAGCAAGGCCATCTTCGAGAAGGCGGGCCTGCCCGCCGACTGGCGGCCCAAGACGTGGGACGACGTCCTGGAGGCGGCCCGCACCGTGAAGAAGAAGGTCCCCGGTGTCACGCCCCTCAACGTGTACACGGGCAAACCGGCCGGTGAGGCGGCCACGATGCAGGGCTTCCAGATGCTCGCGTACGGCACGGGCAAGGACCCGCTCTACGACCCGGCGGCGAAGAAGTGGGTCACGGGCAGCCAGGGGTTCAAGGACTCCCTGGCGTTCGTGGAGACCGTCTACAAGGAGAAGCTCGGCCCGGACGTCTCGGACGCCCTCGACCCGAACTTCGCCACGCGCGTCCGCGGCGAACTGCTGCCCGAGGGCAAGCTGGCGATCAACCTCGACGGTTCGTGGCTGCCGCAGGACTGGGGCAAGGGCGCGGGGCACGAGTGGCCCGAGTGGTCGCAGAAGCTGGGCCTCGCCGCGATGCCGACCCAGAACGGCCAGGCGCCCGGCAAGGTGAGCATGTCCGGCGGCTGGACCTGGGCGATCCCCGCCAAGGCCGACAACCCCGACCTCGCCTTCACGTTCATCGAGACGATGCAGACCAAGGCCAACGCCAAGAAGTGGTACATCGCCAACTCCGGCATCGCGGTCCGCAAGGACGTCGCGGCCGACCCCACGTACGTGAAGGCGCAGCCGGGCATCAAGTTCTTCACGGACCTGGTCGCCTCGACGCACTACCGGCCCGCGTACCCCGAGTATCCCAAGGTGTCCACGGCGATCCAGGAGGCGATGGAGTCGGTGACGACGGGTGACAGCTCGGTGGAGGAGGCCGCGAGCGGGTACGACGAGGAAGTCGACTCGGCGACGGACGGCCAGGTCATCGAGAAGTAGCGCGCCGGGTACGCCGGTGCCGCCGCATGTACCGCCCGCCCGCACCGCGGAGTGAGCGCCCGCACAGCCGAGGAATTGGTGCCTGCCCGCACCGGAGAGTGAGCGCCCGCACGTGACTTCCGCATCCCCCGCACCGTCCGCGGGCCCCGGCGGCGTCGCCAAGACGCCGTCGCCGCCGGGCCGCCCGCACTCCGCGCCCCCGACCGCCGGGCCCCCCGGCTCCCGCGTCCGCGTCCGCCGCGGGCTGCTCCGGGCCCTGCCCGTCTCCCCTGCCGTCGTCCTGCTCGCCCTCTTCCTCGCGGGCCCGATCGGCTACTGCGCGTACATCGCCTTCACCGACCTCCAGCTCACCGGCCAGGCCGAGTCGAGCTTCGTAGGGCTCGACAACTTCCGCGAGGCGTTCGGCGACGAGCGGTTCCTCAACGCGGTCTGGCTGACGCTCGTCTTCACGTTCCTCTCCTCGATCATCGGCCAGAACACGCTGGGCCTGGCCCTCGCCACCCTCATGCAGCGCGCCTCCAAACCGGTCCGTACCCTCACGGGCGCGATCGTCGTCACGGCGTGGGTGCTGCCCGAGGTCGTCGCCGGCTTCCTCCTCTACGCGTTCTTCCGCCGCGAGGGCACCCTCAACGCCGTCCTCGACTTCCTCCATCTCCCGTCCCAGAACTGGCTGTTCACGCTGCCGATCCTCGCGGTGTCGTTCGCGAACGTCTGGCGCGGCACGGCGTTCTCGATGCTCGTCTACTCCGCCGCCCTCAACGAGATCCCCAAGGAGATCACCGAAGCCGCGGAGGTCGACGGCGCGGGCGGCTGGCGGCGCATGTGGCACATCACGCTGCCGATGATCCGCCGCTCGATCGGCACGAACCTCATGCTGAACACCCTCCAGACCCTGTCCGTCTTCGGCCTGATCTGGGTGATGACGCGCGGCGGCCCGGGTAACGACAGCCAGACGCTGCCGCTCTTCATGTACGAGCAGGCCTTCCAGAAGAGCATGATCGGCTACGGCACGGCCGTGGCTCTGCTGCTCCTCCTGGTCGGCTCGCTCTTCTCCGTCGTCTACATGCGCCTGCTCCGCACGGAGGTCTGAGTGCCGGTCAAGTCGCTCACCCGTACGCCGCGTTCGCGCCGCGCTTCGCACCGCTTCGCCGCCGACGCGGGCCTGCTCGTCGTGGCGGCGGCGTTCGTCCTGCCCCTCGCCTGGGTGGTCCTCTCCTCCCTCGATCCGAAGGCGGACCTCAGGGTCCGGCTCCCCGACAGCCTCACCCTCGACAACTACGACCAGGTCCTCACCCCCGAGATCACCTTCACCCCGCTCCTCAACAGCCTGCTGCTCTGCGGCGGCGGCACGCTGCTCACGGTGGTCTGCGCGGCTCTCGCGGCCTACCCCCTCTCCCGCTACCGCTCGCGCCTGAACCGACCCTTCATGCTGACGATCCTCTTCGCGACGAGCCTGCCGATCACCGCGATCATGGTTCCGGTGTACGCGCTGTTCGTGCAGGTCGACCTGATCGACACGATGCAGGGCACGATCTTCTTCTTCGCCGCGTCCCAACTCCCCTTCGCCATCTGGCTGATGAAGAACTTCATGGACGGCGTGCCGAAGGAGCTGGAGGAGGCGGCGTGGACGGACGGCGCGTCGTCCTTCCAGTCCCTGCTGCGGATCGTGCTGCCGCTGATGGGGCCGGGCGTGGCCGTGGTGACGGTCTTCTCGTTCGTCATGATGTGGGGCAACTTCTTCGTCCCCTTCATGCTGCTGCTCACGCCGGAGCAGATGCCGGCGTCGGTCAGCATCAACGACTTCTTCGGCAACAAGGGGACGGTGGTGTACGGGCAGCTGGCCGCGTTCTCGATCCTCTACTCGACGCCGGTGATCCTGCTGTACGTCCTCGTCTCGCGGAAGCTCGGGGGTGGGTTCGCGCTGGGTGGGGCGGTGAAGGGCTGAGTGGGGCCCGCCAGGCTGAGGTCTGTCGGGAACCGCCCTTACGGCGGACACGAAACTGTGACATGAGTTCGCGGCGATACGTTCCTCCTCGCCCCTTTCGTGGTCACACATCTCCCTGGTATCAGGCGCGGACCCGCACTAGCGTGCTGAGCTCGCGCCCTCCCCCACCTGTCCCCACCTGCCAGGAGCCGAACAGTGACCCGCCCTCTCCGCCTCGCGACGGCCGCGCTCGCCGCGTCCGCAGCGCTGCTTCTGACGTCCTGCGGCAGCGACGACGACCAGCCGAAGGCCGACGACAAGATCGCCGGCGCGGACCAGGGCGACGAGAAGTCGCCATCCGCGGACGAGTCCGCGGGGACGGGGGCGGAGGCGCGGCGCCCGAAGATCGAGCTGCCGTCGGACGTCACGTTCACCTTCGCTTGGGCCAAGACGGGAAACAAGGCCAAGGACGCCGTACTGGCCGACAGGGAGCAGGCGATCCAGGCCGTCGACATGGCCATCGCCGAGCACGCCCCCGCTCACGAGGCCCTGCGCTTCTACTACGAGGGCGACGCCGCGGCCAACGCCCAGAAGTACGTCCAGGCCTACGTGAAGGCGCAGGCGCGCACGACGGGTGCGTACCGCTACTACGACGCGACCGTCACGACCGAGGGGGACGGCGCGGGTCTCACGTACTGCGAGGACCAGAGCAAGGCGTACGACAAGTACCTCAAGAAGGACAAGGTCGACAAGGGCCCCGCCACCAAGAACAGCTACGTCCTGTACGCCGCGAAGCTGCGCAAGAACGACGCGGGGGTCTGGGTCACCACGGAACTGAACGCGACTCGGGGGAGCGACAAATGCCAGCCATGAAGTACAGGTCAGCAGCGCTGACAGCCATCGCGGCGATGACGTGCGTGGCCCTGTCCGCCACGCCGGCCGTCGCCGAGAAGGACATCGGCGGCGGAACCCCCGGGGCGACGCCGGACGTCTCCGGCGGCGAGAAGGACGGGACCCTGCTCGCCACCGCGGGCGGCATCTCCTTCGACCGTTCCAAGAACGGTTCGGGCCCCAAGACCGGCGCCATCGCCCCCACCGGAACGTACAGCCCGCCGCCCTGCTGGTACGCCCCGACGTACACCCCCGCCGAGTTCAAGAAGGAACGCGAAGCCGTCTGGGCCGTGGACTCCACGGGGCACCAGTGGGACCTGGAACAGCAGGAGCGCTACGTCAAGGGCAAGCCGTACAAGAACTTCAACATGGACAAGGCCGGCAAGGGCTACTGGTGGACGTCGTTCCCCAACAAGACGTACCCGCCCGGCTGGGACAAGTGCACGAAGGAAACGTTCTGGGTCGACGAGGGCGACCCGCCGCCTCCGGACGCCCCCGAGGCGATCGACCCGGAGATCCTGGCGAAGCTCGCGTACGCCGAGATCCGCGTCCCCGGCACGGAGGTGTCCCTCGCCCCGGAGGGCGGCACGAAGGTCAACCTGCCGACGTGGGCGTGGCTGGACGCGGCGGAGTTCAAGCCCGTGTCCGTGACCGCCAGGGTCGACGTGCTCGACATCCAGGCCACGACGACCGCCACACCCGTCTCCCTGAAGATCGACCCGGGCACGGCGGACGCGGAGACGTACCCCGCCAATGGTGTCTGCGACCTGGTCGGCGACAAGATCGGCACGCCGTACGCGAAGGGCAAGTCCAAGGAGACCCCGCCCTGCGGCGTGAAGTACCTCCGCTCGTCCGGCGACGGCTCGTACCCGCTGAAGGCCACGGTCACATGGAAGATCAGCTGGACCGGCACGGGCGTGACCGAGGAAAAAGACCTGCCCGACGGCGAGTTCGGCGCGGAGCAGGACGTGGTCGTGGAGGAGATCCAGTCCATCAACCGCTGATCACACGGTTCCACGAGGGGGAGGCGGTCCGGTGCGGGGGCGGTTGCTCAACGGCCGTTACGAGCTGCTCGCGCCGGTCGGCGCGGGCGGCATGGGAGAGGTCTGGCGCGCACGCGACACGCGCCTCGGCCGCGAGGTCGCGGTCAAACTCCTGCTGCCGGGGCCGACGACGTCCGAGGACGAGCGACGGGAACTCCTGGCCCGCTTCCGCCAGGAGGCCCGCGCCGCCGCCTCCCTGGACAGCCCGTACATCGTCGCCGTCCACGACCACGGCGAGGACGACGGCACCCCGTATCTGGTGATGGCCCTCGTCCAGGGCCGCTCACTGGACCAGATCCTGCGCGAGCGCGTCCGCGTGCCCGTGGCGGACGCGCTGCGCTGGGCGGCGGACATCTGCCGCGCCCTGGACGTCGCGCACGCGGCAGGCATCGTGCACCGCGACATCAAGCCCGGCAACGTGATGGTGACGCCGGACGGCACCGCGAAGGTCGTCGACTTCGGCATCGCGACGTTCATGGAGCGCGCGGCGGGGGACGCGCGCCTCACTCGGAGCGGGCAGCTGCCGTTCGGGAGCGTGCCGTATCTGGCGCCGGAACGGTTCCGCCAGGAGCCGGGCGACGGACGGACGGACCTGTACGCGCTGGGCTGCGTACTGTACGAACTCTGCACCGGCAGGCCCCCGTTCGTCGGTTCCGCGGCGGGCGTCATGCACCACCACATCAACGACGAGCCACTGCGCCCGAGCGCGGCGCGCCCCGAGGTGCCGCGGCCGGTGGAACGCCTGATCCTGGACCTCCTGGCGAAGGACCCGGCGGACCGCCCGGCGGACGCGGCGACGACGCTGGCCCGCTTGCTGTCGGCAACGGGCCCCCTCCCCGCGCCATTGGTGATCCAGAAGGACGACACCCCGCCGAACATCCAGGACGAGGTCACAAGGCCCCCCTCGACCACGAAGACGACCACCGTGCCCGTCGGCCCGGACCCCGCTCGCCCCGCCCGCCGCCTGCTGCTCCCCGCCGCCCTGATCCTCGCCCTCGGCATTCCCACGGGCCTCGGCATCCGCGCCCTCGCCGCGCCGGACACGAGCCCCGAGGAAACCGTCTTCAAGATCGGCGTGGCCCACAGCTACCGGCACGTGGGCGGCTCGGCGGACGGCGGCAACGCCCTGGGCACGTACGCGACGTCGGAGTACAAGCAGTTCACGACGCAGCAGCTGCGCACGGTCGAGTCAGCCTTCGCGGAAACACTCGGCGACAAGCACGGCGAAAAAGGCCGCTTCCGCGTCGTCCCCGTGACCGCGGACCCGGACGTGAGCAGCCGCGAGCTCCTGGCCGAGCACCCGGACATGCTCGCCGTCATCGGTGACACCGTCGACTTCTCCTGGGTGCACGACACGGACGAGGCGTTCCTGCCGGAGATCAGCACGTGTCACGAGTACGCCCACGCCGGGGGCGCGTTCGCGATCCCCGCGGACGACGCGCGGCAGGGCGAGGCGATCGCCCACTACCTCCGCTCCGAGACCGACGCGCGCCGTGTGCTCGTCGCGGAGGACAGGCTCTGGGTGGACCGGGAGGACGGCATCGGTACGGCACTTCGCAGGAACGGCGTCACCACCGAAGCCCTGGACGTGACACCCGACAAGGTGAAGACATCCCAGATCCGCTCGCTGGTCGCCGAGGCGCGGGCGGACGCGGTCGTGGTCCCGACCGGCACGCCGGTCGACGTATGGGCGGAGAAGCTCCGGGCCGGCGGCTTCGAGGGCCCGGTGATCAGCCAGGGCGACCAGGAGGGCACCTGCGCGGACTCGAAGGAACGGTCGGCCGAGGAGAAGAGGGACGGGGCGCTCCCCGACGGCGTCATCCGCGTACGCAACTACGCGGCCGAGCCCGACGACAACCTCCCGGCACGCGGCAACGAGGAGCTGTACGACGGCGCACTGGCCCTGGCCAAGGCACTGACCGCGCTCCCCGAGGACGACACCTCACCCACGTCCCTCCGCCACACCCTGGACCGCGAGCTTGAGCACGTCTCCGTCAACGGCGTCCAGGCCGAGGTCACCTTCGAAAAACGCCGCTCGGCGAGGGCGCGCCCCGTCTGGTTCGACCGCCGGGACGAAAACCGATGGGAGGAGATCGGCAAGGTGGCCAAGACCTACACCACGACCCGCCACTGGCCCACGTAATCGCCTTCACGTGACACGGACTCATTCGATAGCTTCGCTCGTGCGTACGGTGACGGGTGGGGCAGCGGGGGCGGGGGAAGTCGTATGGGAAGCCACCGACCGTCGGACTGGCATGTGCTGGACCTGGAGCAGGATCCGACGCCGGGTGATCCGCACCGGGTGCGCTCGCTGGCGAAGAACCTCCACGACTTCGCCGACGACGTGGGCAGGGTCCTCCGTGACATCAAGGGGATGGCGGGCGAGGACGCGGTCCTGAAGTGGGTGGGCAAGACCGCCGATGCGTTCACGGAGAAGTTCGAGGACGCCCCGGACAAGCTGAAGAAGCTCCGCAAGTCCTACGAGATGGCGGGCGACGCGCTGTCCGCGTACTGGCCCGAGCTGGAGCGCGCCCAGACCCTCGCCGACAAGGCGCTGGTCAAGGGCCGCGAGGCACAGGCAGACCTGAGCAGCGCCAAGTCCCGGCTCTCCTCCGCCGATTCCTGGGTGGAGCGGGCGGGCAAGGAAGCCGACAAGTACAAGGACAAGCCCGGCGGCGGCAAGGACGTGCCCAAGCCGGACGAGGACAAGGTCCGCGCCGCCACCCGCAACGCGAACTCGGCGGAGAAGGCGCAGAAGTCCGCGCAGGGCGACGTGGATGCCGCCAAGAGCGCGCTTGAAGCGGCGAAGAAGATGGCCGCCGATGCCCGCAAGATGCGCGAGGAAGCCGCGGGCACGGCGAAGAAGAAGATCGACGAGGCCTCCGACGCGGGCATCCCGAACCGCAAGTGGTGGGAGGAGGTCGGCGACTGGGTCTCCGACCACTGGGACACCATCGTCGCGGTCTGCAAGGTCGTCGTCGCCGTCGTCGGGATCATCGCGATGATCGTCGGCGGGCCGATCCTCGCCGCCATCGTGATCGTCGCGGGCGCCATCGTCCTGGCCGACACCTTGAGCAAGTACGCGAAAGGCCAAGCCACCCTCATGGACGTGGCCTTCGCGGCCATGGACTGCATACCCGGCGGCAAGGGCCTGACCACTGTCGGCAGACTGGCCAAGGGCATGAAGGGGCTGGGCAGGGGCGGCCTCAAGGGCATGGCCAGGGGCCTCAAGAACGGCCTGCGGCGCGGCGCGGACGACGTGGCCACCAGCAAGCCCGGCAAGGGCCGCTGCAAGAACGGCGACCCCATCGACATGGTCTCCGGCGAGATGATCATGGAGGAGACGGACGTCGAGCTGTCGGGCCTGCTGCCGGTCGTACTGCGGCGCACGCACCTGTCCACATACACGTCCGGCCGGTCTTTCGGCCCGTCGTGGGCCTCCACGCTGGACGAGCGCCTCGAACTCGACCACGAGGGTGCGGTGTTCGCCTCCGAGGACGGCATGATCCTCACCTATCCGGTACCCGAACCCGGCACCCCCGTCATGCCCTTGCACGGACCGCGCCTGCCCCTCGACTGGGATGGCACCCCCGGCGCTCCGATCCGTATCACCGACCCCACCACCGGCCTCACCCGTTGCTTCACCCCCGTCGCCCGAGCCGCCGGGAACGACGCGGCGTTTACTCTGCCGCTCTCCGCGATCTCGGACCGCAACGGCCACCGCATCGACTTCGACCGCGCCGCCGACGGCACTCCTGTCGCCGTACACCACTCCGGCGGTTACCACATCGACGTCGACACTGACCGCGGTCGGGTCACCGCGCTGCGCCTGCGCGACCCCGAGGCGGGACCCGCCGGCACTACGCTGCTGCGTTACCGGTACGACGCCGACGGCAACCTCGGCGAGATCTTCAACTCTTCCGGCACGCCCTTCAGGTTCACCTATGACGAGCGTGCCCGCGTCACCTCATGGACCGACCGAAACGGTTCCTGGTATCGCTTCACGTACGACGAACACGACCGTTGCATACGCGGGGAGGGCATCGACTCCATCCTCAGTTGCACGATCACCTACGACGCGGAGAAAAGAAAGACCCGCTACACCAACTCCCTCGGCCACACGACCACGTACGTCCACAACGAACTGCTGCAGCGCACGGCGGTCACCGACCCGCTCGGGCACACGACCCGCAGCTCCTGGGACCGGTGCAACCGCCTCCTTTCCTTCACGGATTCTCTGGGCGGCAGCACGACCTTCGACTACGACGAGTCGGGCGATCTCGTCGCGGTCCACCACCCCGACGGGACGACCGAGAGAGCCGAGTACAACGAGTGGCACCAGCCGATCACCACCGTCGGCCGGGACGGAGCGATCTGGCGGCACGCTTACGACGAGCGGGGCAACCGGGTCCGGACGACCGACCCGGCGGGCTTCACCACTTGCTACGCGTACGACGACCGCGGCTGCCCCAGCGCCGTGACCGACCAGCTGAACCGCACCAGCCTTTTCGAGTCCGACGCGGCGGGGCTGCTGGTCGGCGCGACGGACCCACTGGGGAACAGCGCCCGGATCGAACGTGACGCCTTCGGGCGGGCCGCGCTGGTCGTCGACGCCTTGGGCCGCCGTACCCGCACAGGGTGGACGCCCGAGGGCAAGCTTGAATGGCGCGAGGAAGCAGACAGCGGCGACCGTGCACAGTGGGTGTGGGACGGCGAGGGCAACCTGCTCGAACACCGCGATGGGGCGGGGCGCCTCACACGATTCGACACAGGCGCTTTCGACCTGCCCGCCGGCCGCACAGGGCCGGGCGGCGAGAGCTACCGCTTCACCTACGACACCGAGATGCGCCTTGTCCAGGTGGCAGACCCGCAGGGGCTTCGCTGGTCCTACGTCTACGACGAAGCCGGGCGCCTCGTCTCCGAGACCGATTTCAACGGGAGAACACTCACCTACGTCCACGACAGCGCGGGCCGTCTCAGCGCACGCACCAACGCCGGCGGCGAGACCGTCTCGTTCACTCGTGACGCCATGGGCCGCACCATCGCCCAGACCACCGCGGACGGCACCACGACGTACGCGTACGACGCCGCTGGGCGCCTCATTCATGCCAACAACGGCCCCGTCGATCTCCGCTTGGAGCGCAACGTCCTCGGGCACGTCACCACCGAGGACATCAACGGGCGTCTCACGGCCTACACGTATGACGCGCTCGGCCGTCGTACGGCTCGCAGAACGCCCGGCGGGCACGTCTCGGAATGGTCCTTCGACGACGCCGACAGGCCGTGTCTTCTCTCGTCCGCAGGCCGGACACTGGCCTTCGACCACGACCCCATGGGCCGCGAGGTCACCAGGCGCCACAGCGATGTCTACACCCTCACACAGTTCTGGGACTCCGCCGACCGACTCATCGGACAGACGGCGACGGCGCACCCGGAGGGCTCCGGGAGGCTCCTTCAAGAGCGCACGTACACCTATCAACAGGATGGGCGACTCGCCGAGCTCAGGGACCGTCTGAGGGGCACGTACCGTTTCACGTCGGGTGCCGACGGCCGCACAACGGCGGTTACCGCGGAAGGCTGGACCGAACAGTACGCGTACGACACGACCGGCAACCTCACTCACGCGGAATCTCCCCACGGGCGCACCACGCAGGGCTCATCCAGCGCCGGTGCCCGGGAGTTCGTCGGCACGTTGATCCGGCGCGCGGGCCGCACCGTCTACGAGCACGACGCGCAGGGCCGTCTGACACGAAAGTCACGTCGGCTGCTCAATGGTCGGACACGCACCTGGACCTACACCTGGAACGCGGAAGACCGGCTGGTCGAGACGGCCACTCCCGACGGACAGCACTGGCGGTACCTCTACGATCCGGTCGGCCGCAGGGTCGCCAAGCGGTGCGTGAGCGCGTCCGGAGACACGCTTCAGGAGATCCGGTTCAGCTGGGACGGCACACGCCTCGCCGAACAGGCGGACAGCGGCGGATCCGTGACCACCTGGGACTACACACCGGGAAGCCACAAGCCGGTGGCTCAGACGGTGTACGGCGACGAGACGGACGCCCGCTTCTACTCCATCGTCGCCGACCTCGTGGGAACTCCGAAGGAACTGATCGACGAGACGGGCAAGATCGTCTGGCGGCACAGGGCAACTGTCTGGGGCGCCACGCTTCCTGTCGAGCCGGGGCCGGTCGACTGTCCGTTGCGCTTTCCCGGCCAGTACGCCGACGCCGAGACCGGACACCACTACAACTACCACCGGCATTACGACCCGGAGACGGCCCGGTACATCTCGCCCGACCCGCTCGGCCTCGAACCCGCTCCCAATCACCACGCCTATGTCGCGTCGCCGGACCGGACGTCCGATCCACTGGGGCTGGCCCCGGACGAGTGCGTACCGGAAGGAATGGATCCGGAGTTTCCGACCATTCGCCTCGAAAACTACCGAGGAAGGTTTCAGGCGTCTCTCGCCCGCGACGGTCGTCAGCGCCTGCCCAGGGACTGGGACGCCCACCACGCCATACCTCAGGAGTATCGTGGCCACCCCGAGTTCACCGACTTCGATTTTGACCACCCATCGAACATGAGGGGAATTCTGGGGAGCAGGTCAGGGGGGCGGACCACAAATCACCATCAGGACATAACCAACCACTGGGCAGATTTCCGAGCAGCCAACCCCAATGCAACGAGAGCTGAGATCGAGAGTTTCAGCCGGACGATCGATGAGGGATTCCGTGACTATTACTGGTGAGTGGATCGAAGGCTGGGTCAGCCGGATGGAGGGGTACGCCACCTCCTTCACCGAGCAGTTCGAGCGGAAGTTCGGATACCCGCCGGACGAGAACTTCGTGGCGAGGGCTGCGGAGCCCTCTCCCGACCTCGACGAGTTGTCCGCTGCCGAAGGGGTGCCTCAGGACCTCGTCGCCTTCTACCAGAAGGTGGCCGAGGTGAGTCTCCCCGACATGGAATCGGGATACTTCATCCACCCGGTGGGGCACACCCTCTCCGGAATGCGGGGCGATCTGCCGACCAGGATCACGGGCAGCCGTGAGGACTCCGTGATTGTTTTCGGCTCGGACGGCGGGGGCTCGCTCTACGCACTGAGCGGAACAGACGGGTCGACCGTCTACCGGCTTCCTCCGTCCCGAGTCGAAGGCGGGGTCTATTCAGAGGGCGGTGTCCCGTGCGGAATAATCGCATCGACACTCACTGATCACCTGTCGGCAGTCGAGAGCGAGCTGAAAAGCCACCTCGACCCGACCACCTGAAGTCGCCCCGTTTCGAGCCGGCTCGGAGGCAGCTCTTCCACGCGCGGCGGGTGCCGGAGGGCTGGAGCAACTGCTCGGAGCGTGCCGAGCGGTACCGGCCCCTGTGCCGCCCCCGGTCCCCGTACCTTCCCACCAATCCGCAACCTCGTAGAAACACACCGTAGTCACCACCCCCACGGGCGCCTACGGTGTGCCCGTGCAACCGAGCCAAGCCGGCCAGCCGCCGCACCGCCCCCAGCAGCCCACGCAGCCCACGCAGCCCACCCCTCCCTTCGACTTCCCCGCAGCCCGGCGTCTCCGGGAGGCGCTCGGGATGGCGCACGGGCACGTCGCCTATGGGATGCGGGCCAGTTACGGGC
Source organism: Streptomyces venezuelae (assembly GCF_008642355.1). Lineage (NCBI taxonomy): Bacteria > Bacillati > Actinomycetota > Actinomycetes > Kitasatosporales > Streptomycetaceae > Streptomyces > Streptomyces venezuelae. The sequence continues at coordinate 5,733,726 of NZ_CP029193.1, read as the reverse complement.
TCGCCTACGTCACCGCCGACACCGTCGCCGCCTGGGAACGCGGGCTCGCCTCGCCCACGTCCGCCGAACTCACCGCGCTCGCCGCGACGCTGTGGTGCTCCCCCGGGGAGCTCATGGGGGCCGCGCGGACCCTGCGCGAGCACCGGATCGCGCGCGGGCTCGCGCCGGAGGACGTCGCGCGCGGGGCGGGCGTGGAGATCCAGGCGTATCTGCGGATGGAGGAGACCGACACGTGGCGGGGCAACGAACGGCAGTCCGCCGCCCTCGCCAAGGTCCTCGCCCTGTCCGTGCCCGACTTCGTGACCGTCACGGGGCGGGCGGAGCAGCTCGCCGAGCTGCTCCGCAGTGCCGTCGGCACCCGATGGCAGGGGTACGTGCGGCCCGTCAGCAAGCTGCTGCCCCTGGAGAAGCGGCACGTCGAGGACGTGCTGCGGCAGATGCACGAGGACTACCAGGCACGGATGGCGCGGACCCTGAGCTGGGGCGGCGGCGCCGGTTCGGACGCCTCCGGGGAGGCCGGGCGGGACTACCTGGAGAGGGTCCTCGAACATTTCTGGGCGTTGGTCCGTGGAGGGCGGGGCTGAGGACCCGCGCCCGGCGAGGTCAGAAGACCGACTCCGCCTCGTCCATACGGTCCTTCGGGACCGTCTTCAGCTCCGTCGTCGCCTCCGCCAGCGGCACCATCGTGATGTCCGTGCCCCGCAGCGCCGTCATCCTGCCGTAGTCGCCGCGGTGCACCGCCTCCACCGCGTGCCAGCCGAAGCGGGTCGCGAGGACGCGGTCGTACGCCGTGGGGGTGCCGCCGCGCTGGACATGGCCCAGGATGACCGGCTTGGCCTCCTTGCCGAGGCGGGTCTCCAGCTCGTACGCGAGCGCCGTGCCGATGCCCTGGAAGCGCTCGTGGCCGAACTGGTCGATCGCTCCCTTGCCGTAGTTCATCGTGCCGTCCTGCGGGTGCGCGCCCTCGGCGACGCAGATCACCGCGAACTTCTTGCCGCGCGAGAACCGCTCCTCGACCATGGCGACCAGGTCGGCGGGGTCGAAGGGACGCTCGGGCAGGCAGATGCCGTGCGCGCCGCCGGCCATGCCGGACTCCAGGGCGATCCAGCCCGCGTGGCGGCCCATGACCTCCACGACCATCACGCGCTGGTGGGACTCCGCGGTCGTCTTGAGGCGGTCCATCGCCTCCGTCGCCACGCCGACCGCCGTGTCGAAGCCGAAGGTGCGGTCCGTGGAGGAGATGTCGTTGTCGATGGTCTTCGGGACGCCGACGACCGGCACGCCCGCGTCGGACAGCATCCGCGCCGCGGTGAGGGTGCCCTCGCCGCCGATCGGGATGAGCGCGTCGAAGCCGCTGCGCTCGATGAGCTCCTTGGCGTTGTCGCAGGCCGCGCGGAAGCGTGCGCGCTCCAGGCGGGAGGAGCCGAGGATGGTGCCGCCGCGGGCCAGGATGCCGCTGACGGCATTCAGGTCGAGGGCGCGGTACCGCCCGTCGAGCAGGCCCGCGTAGCCGTCCTCAAAGCCGATGACCTCGTCGCCGTGGTGCGTCACGGCACGGTGCACGACCGACCGGATCACTGCGTTGAGGCCGGGGCAGTCGCCGCCCGCGGTGAGAATTCCGATACGCATCGCGCTGTGTCTCCTGCTCGCTGCTGGTACTTGTGAGCCGGTCCGATTGTTCCACGGCCGAAGGGGGGTCGCCGCTCACACATGTCCGACGGATGTGTGTCCGACGGCCGGGCGGGGACTTGGGGAAGGGGTGGGCGGGGACCTTCGTACCCCGCCCGCCGGGGCTTTCGTCCGGCGGGCGACCTAATCAGCCGCAGAGGTATTGTCAAGAGGACACAGCCGCGATATCGGGTACTTTGTCCGACCTCGGAGCGGCGACGGACCCACCCGACCTCGAAGAACTCGACGAAGGAGAGAGCACGCGTGACGCGCAGCGTGTACGTGACCGGCATCGACCGGGGCGACGGCCGTCAGGTCGTCGAACTGGGAGTCATGGAGCTTCTCACCCGACAGGTCGACCGGGTGGGTGTCTTCCGGCCACTGGTCCACGACGGCCCCGACCGCCTCTTCGACCTGCTGCGCGCCCGGTACCGGCTCTCGCAGGACGCCGCGTCCGTGTACGGCATGGACTACCACGAGGCGTCCGCGCTCCAGGCGGAGCAGGGCACCGACGAACTGGTCTCGCGGCTCGTCGACCGGTTCCACCGGGTCGCGAGGGACTATGAAGTCGTTCTCGTGCTGGGCACGGATTTCGCCGACACCCAGCTGCCCGACGAGCTCGCGCTGAACGCACGGCTCGCCAACGAGTTCGGTGCCTCCGTGCTGCCCGTGGTCGGCGGCAAGAACCAGACCGCCGAGTCGGTGCGCGCCGAGACGCGCAACGCCTACCGCGCCTACGACTCGCTCGGCTGCGACGTCCTCGCGATGGTCACCAACCGGGTCGCCCCGGCCGACCGGGACGAGATCCACGAGCGTCTCGACGCCCGCCTCCCCGTCCCCTGCTACGTCCTGCCGGACGAGCCCGCCCTCTCCGCGCCGACGGTCGCGCAGATCACCCACGCGCTGGACGGCCGCGTGCTGCTCGGCGACGACTCGGGGCTCGCGCGCGACGCCCTGGACTTCGTGTTCGGCGGCGCCATGCTGCCGAACTTCCTGAACGCCCTGACCCCGGGCTGCCTGGTCGTCACCCCCGGCGACCGCGCCGACCTCGTGGTGGGCTCCCTCGCCGCACACAGCGCGGGCACCCCGCCCATCGCGGGTGTCCTGCTCACCCTGAACGAGCAGCCGGGCCAGGAGATCCTCACCCTCGCCGACCGGCTCGCCCCCGGCACCCCGGTCGTCGCGGTCTCCGGCGGCTCCTTCCCCACCGCGGCCGAGCTCTTCGCGCTTGAGGGGAAGCTGAACGCGGCGACGCCCCGCAAGGCGGAGACGGCCCTCGGTCTCTTCGAGCGGTACGTCGACAGCGCGGACCTCCTCCGGCGCGTCTCGGCGCCCAGCAGCGACCGCCTCACGCCGATGATGTTCGAGCACAAGCTCCTGGAGCGGGCCCGCGCCGACCGGCGCCGTGTCGTGCTGCCCGAGGGCACCGAGGAGCGGGTGCTGCGCGCCGCCGACGTGCTGCTGCGCCGCCGGGTCTGCGACCTGACGCTGCTCGGCCCGGTCGAGCAGATCCGCAAGAAGGCCGCCGATCTCGGCGTGGACCTCGCCGACTCCGAGCTCATCGACCCGCAGACCTCGGAGCTGCGGGACCGCTTCGCCGCCGCCTACGCCGAGCTGCGCGCCCACAAGGGCGTGACCGTCGAGCTCGCGTACGACGTGGTGGCCGACGTGAACTACTTCGGCACGCTGATGGTGCAGGAGGGTCTCGCCGACGGCATGGTGTCGGGTTCCGTGCACTCGACGGCGGCGACCATCCGACCCGCCTTCGAGATCATCAAGACCAAGCCGGACGCCTCCATCGTGAGCTCCGTGTTCTTCATGTGCCTGGCCGACAAGGTCCTCGTGTACGGCGACTGCGCGGTCAACCCGGACCCGAACGCCCCGCAGCTGGCGGACATCGCCGTGCAGTCGGCGACCACCGCCGAGCAGTTCGGCGTCGAGCCGCGGATCGCGATGCTGTCGTACTCGACGGGCACGTCCGGTTCGGGCGCCGACGTCGACAAGGTGCGCGAGGCCACCGAGCTGGTGCGCGAGCAGCGCTCGGACCTCAAGATCGAGGGCCCGATCCAGTACGACGCCGCCGTGGAGCCGTCGGTCGCGGCCACGAAGCTGCCCGACTCGGACGTCGCGGGCCAGGCCAGCGTGCTGATCTTCCCCGACCTGAACACCGGCAACAACACGTACAAGGCCGTGCAGCGCTCGGCCGGCGCGATCGCCGTCGGCCCGGTCCTCCAGGGCCTGCGCAAGCCGGTCAACGACCTGTCCCGGGGCGCGCTCGTCCAGGACATCGTCAACACCGTCGCCATCACGGCGATCCAGTCCCAGCCCCAGCCGCCGACCCAGTAACCCCCCACAGAAGGTGTCTCGATCAGTGACCGCCACGCGCGTACTCGTCCTCAACTCCGGCTCGTCGTCGGTGAAGTACCAGCTCCTCGACATGCGGGACAGCTCGCGTCTCGCCGTGGGCCTGGTCGAGCGGATCGGTGAGGAGACCTCCCGGCTCAAGCACACCCCGCTGACCGGCGGCGGCGCCGAGCCCCGTGAGCGCGAGGAGCCGATCGCCGACCACGAGCAGGCGCTGCGGGCCGTCGCCGACGAGCTGGCCGCCGACGGGCTCGGCCTCGACTCCCCCGAGCTCGCCGCGATCGGCCACCGCGTCGTCCACGGCGGCCTGAAGTTCACCGAGCCGACGGTCGTCGACGACGCGGTCATGAAGGAGATCGAGCGGCTCGTCCCCGTGGCGCCGCTGCACAACCCGGCGAACATCACCGGTATCCGCACCGCGCAGGCGCTCCGCCCCGACCTGCCGCAGGTCGCCGTCTTCGACACGGCGTTCCACACCACGATGCCGGAGTCCGCGGCACGTTACGCGCTGGACGTGAAGACCGCCGACGAGCACCGCGTGCGGCGCTACGGCTTCCACGGCACGTCCCACGCGTACGTCTCGCGCAAGACCGCGGAGCTGCTCGGCAGGGCGCCCGAGGACGTCAACGTCATCGTGCTGCACCTGGGCAACGGCGCTTCGGCGAGCGCGGTGCGGGGCGGCCGTTGCGTGGACACGTCGATGGGGCTCACGCCACTGGAGGGGCTCGTGATGGGTACCCGTACCGGTGACATGGACCCGGCGGTGATCTTCCATCTCGCCCGGGTCGGCGGAATGTCCATCGACGAGATCGACATTCTGGTCAACAAGAAGAGCGGTCTGATCGGTCTCTGCGGCGACAACGACATGCGGGAGATCAGGCGCCGCATAGACGAGGGTGACGAAGAGGCGGCTCTCGCCTTCGACATCTACATCCACCGTTTGAAGAAGTACATCGGCGCCTATTACGCGGTGCTCGGCCGGGTGGACGCCATCGCGTTCACCGCCGGGGTGGGCGAGAACGCCGCCCCGGTGCGGGAAGCGGCGGTGGCGGGCCTGGAGGAGCTGGGTCTCGCGGTGGACGGCGCACTCAATTCCGTACGTTCCGACGAACCCCGTCTCATTTCGCCGGAGTACGCGCGTGTGGCCGTCGCCGTGGTGCCCACCGACGAAGAACTGGAGATCGCCGATCAGACGTATGCATTGGTCAGTGGCCGCAACGCCTGAGCGCCTGTCCGCCCATTTGTAGATTCCACCAGACGGAATATTCCGTAGCGAAACAAACCGATAGGATCGCCCCCATGCGCCGTTCCAAAATCGTCTGCACGCTGGGCCCCGCCGTCGACTCCGAAGAGCAGCTCGTCTCGCTGATCGAGGCCGGCATGAACGTGGCCCGATTCAACTTCAGCCACGGCACGCACGCCGAGCACCAGGGGCGGTACGACCGCGTCCGTGCGGCCGCCGGGAAGACCGGCCGTGCCATCGGCGTCCTCGCCGACCTCCAGGGCCCGAAGATCCGTCTGGAGACCTTCGCCGAGGGTCCCGTCGAGCTGGTGCGCGGTGACGAGTTCACCATCACCACCGAGGACGTCCCCGGCGACAAGTCCATCTGCGGCACGACCTACAAGGGTCTGCCCGGTGACGTCTCCAAGGGCGACCAGGTCCTGATCAACGACGGCAACGTCGAGCTGCGCGTCGTCGAGGTGGACGGCCCGCGCGTGAAGACGATCGTCGTCGAGGGCGGTGTCATCTCCGACCACAAGGGCATCAACCTGCCCGGCGCGGCCGTGAACGTGCCCGCCCTGTCGGAGAAGGACATCGAGGACCTCCGCTTCGCCCTGAAGATGGGCTGCGACATGGTCGCCCTGTCCTTCGTGCGCGACGCCAACGACGTCAAGGACGTCCACAAGGTGATGGACGAGGAGGGCCGCCGGGTCCCCGTCATCGCCAAGGTGGAGAAGCCGCAGGCCGTCGCCAACATGGAGGGCGTCGTCGCGGCGTTCGACGCCGTGATGGTGGCCCGTGGCGACCTCGCCGTCGAATACCCGCTCGAGAAGGTCCCGATGGTGCAGAAGCGCCTTGTGGAGATGTGCCGCCGCAACGCCAAGCCGGTGATCGTCGCGACCCAGATGATGGAGTCGATGATCACCAACTCGCGCCCCACGCGTGCCGAGGCGTCCGACGTCGCCAACGCGATCCTCGACGGCGCCGACGCGGTCATGCTGTCGGCCGAGTCGAGCGTCGGCGCGTACCCGATCGAGACCGTCAAGACGATGTCGAAGATCGTGACCGCGGCCGAGGAGGAGCTGCTCTCCAAGGGCCTCCAGCCGCTCGTGCCCGGCAAGAAGCCGCGCACGCAGGGCGGTTCGGTGGCCCGTGCCGCCGCCGAGATCGCCGACTTCCTGGGCGGCAAGGCCCTGGTCGCGTTCACCCAGTCCGGTGACACGGCCCGCCGTCTCTCCCGCTACCGCGCGGCCCAGCCGATCCTGGCGTTCACCACGGACGAGTCGACCCGCAACCAGCTGACGCTGAGCTGGGGCGTGGACACATACGTCGTGCCGCACGTCGACAACACCGACGCGATGGTCGAGCTCGTCGACGCCGAGCTGATCAAGCTCAACCGCTTCAACGACGGTGACACGGTCGTCATCACCGCGGGCTCGCCCCCCGGCGTCCCCGGCACCACCAACATGGTCCGGGTGCACCACCTGGGCGGCGGCGAGCGCGACTGACGTCGGCCCGCACGCGCACCTACGGCGAGGGCGCCCCCTGGATCAGGGGGCGCCCTCGCCGTAGGTCCGGCCGGTGTCAGCGGTCGATCGTCTGCTCCAGGCCCGGCACCGTCAGGGTGCCGCCGAACTGGGCGGCCTGCACGACCTTCACCTTGGTGAAGTACGCGATGGGAACGTTCAGCGGCGGCGGGTGCTCGGGGTCGAAGACGATCGGGATCAGCCCGAACAGGTTGCCCTGGAGCCGCTCCGTGTACATGATCGTCTGCCCGTCGCGGATCGTGGACGTGGAGCCCGCGTCCGCCTTGATGTGGTACTTGGAGCCGTCGGGGCCGGGGGCGATCTGGTGCAGGTCGCCGATGTCCGTGCCGTTGTCGACGGTGAACTTCAGCGCCTGCTTCTTCTTGCCGCCGGCCGTCGTCAGGTTCACGACGCCCTTGTAGTCGAGGCCCTTCAGGAGCAGGGAGCTGGCCTCCAGCTCCCACGGGTCGTCCGGGATCGGCACGGGTGTCGTCTCGGCGTCGCCGTCGACCTTCTTCTCGACCACGCACGGGAACGGCTTCTTGCCGTCCGCGTCCGGAGCCATGGGGTCCGCGGACTCCTCGGGCTCTTCGGGCTCGTCCTCGACCTCGTCCGTCTTGTCGTCGAGCTCGTCGGCGGCGTCCTCGACCGGCTTCGTGACCTTGTCCGTCGTGTCCTTGACGGTGTCCTCGGCCTTGTCGCCCGCCTCGTCCTCGGGGGACTTCGTCTCCTCCGATGCGGAGGGGGACGGTGTCGCGTCCGGGGACTTCTCGTCGGCGGGCTCGTCCGGCGCGTCGGCGGGCTTGTCGGGCGTGAAGACGTCCTTGAGCGCGTCGCCCACGCCCAGCGGGTCCCAGGGGTTCTTGGTCTTGGAGGGCGTGGGGTCCGGCTCGGGCTCCTCGGCCGTGTCCTTGTCCCCGGTGCCGGAACCGGCCTTGTCCGTGCCGGTCTCGTCGCCGGAGCCGGTCTCGGCCTTGTCCCCCGAGGAGGAGGGCGTCGGCTCGGTGGAGTCCTTGTCCGTCTCCTTCTCGCCCGCCTCGCCCTTGGCCGCCTCGCCCTGCTCCGCCTTCTTCTCGGCGTCCTTGGCGTCCTTGGCGTCCTTGGCTTCCTTCTCGACGTCCTTGGAAGCGTCGTCCGGCGCCGTCACACACGGCCCGTCCCGGAAGGGGTTCTTCGGGACGCCGGGCTTCGCCTGCGCGAGCGTGGGCGTCAGGCCCATTCCCATGAGCACCGCACTCGGCATGGCCGCGAGGGCTATCGCCTTGCCCGCGGGCATCTGCAGACGGGTGAGCAGCGGCTTCCTGGGGGCCGCGTGCCGCGGCCCGGATCTCGCACGGGACTCCCCCGCGCGGTCGTCGTGGTGCACCTCGTCAGCCTGCACGGTGCCTCCCGTTCGTCCCGTCCACCGGGCTCGTTGCCGACAGATCGTCGTTGGCGCTCGCACCGTCCACACCGTTCGGGGCGCCCGCGACCGCGGGCTCGGACGCCTTCTCCGTACGCCCCTTCGCGGCCTTCGCGCCCTTGGCGGGCATGCTTCCGGGCTCGCCCCAGGCGATGCCGAGGGCGCCGCCGATCAGTGCGAGCAGGAAGCCGATGAGGAAGCCGCCGATGTTGGAGACGACCAGGGAGACCAGGGCGAGCAGGATCGCCGCGACACCCGCGAAGACGCGTGTGTGCACCTGGAACCACATGGTCAGACCGAGCACCATCAGGAGTACGCCGATGATCAGCGAACCCGCTCCCGCCGTCGTGGCCAGGGCGAGCGTCAGGTTGCCGAGCTTGATGTTGCCGTAGGGCAGGTAGGCGATCGGTACGCCGCCAAGGATGGTGAGGAGGCCTGCCCAGAACGGGCGGGAGCCCCGCCAGGCCCGGAACTTCCTGCGGTAGACGGCGAGGAAGTGGTCGTTCGGCCCCGGTGACTTGGCGCTCATGGGAAAACAGCTCCTTGGAACCGGCGGTACGTGAATTCGGTGAAGCTCTGTGGTGGCGGGCGGGAGAGTGGATCTCCCCGCCCGCCCGGCCAGCCGCTGCCCCGAGCCCGCCCTGAAGCACCGGCGGGTCAAGGGCTCAGCGAGTGCTCAAGCGAGTGCTTAGAAGCACTCCTTCTTGCCCTTGTGCAGCTTCATGTTGAGGCCACTCAGCTTGAAGGTGCCGGCGCTGGTGGCCCAGGCCGTCTGCTCGATGTTCTTCAGGATGGCGCGGTCGGCTTCCTGGGCGAAACCGTTGGGGTTCGCCTGCTCCTTGCCGCCCTTCATGCCGGGGCCCTTGGTGGAGGACCCGGCAGCGACACCGATGTTGATGCCCCTGAACTCGGCGTCGGCATCGAGCTGCGCCACGTCGATGTACAGGTTCTTGGCCTCGACGGGCTTCTTGCCGCCGCCCGCGTTCAGCTGGAGCGTGACGTCGCCGAGCACCGGGATGTGCGTCACGACGGACTGGCACATGTTGGTGATCTTGGCCTTCTTGAAGGCGGAGACCGACACGGGGTGGGCGGCCTTCTTGCCCTCCATGTCGACACCGACGTCAACGCCGCCGTACTGAACCATTCCGTGGCCGTCGAGCTTGTCGGCCGACACCTTGAACGACTGGCCGGACACACTGAACGATGCCGCGAGCGCGCCCTGCGAGAGGGCGACGCCTATCGCGGCGGTAGCCGCGACGCTCGGCACCATGACCACGGCGAACCGCTTCCATCTGGTTCCGCCACGAGCCACAGATTCCATGACTTTCCTCCTTCTCGGACGTACATCTCCGGCCCTGACTGGTCCCTTTCGGGCGGCTCAGCCGGGCAGGGATGGGAGAAGTGCTACGTCCTCGGGAAGGAGAGCGCCCGCATCGGAGGCGCGCAACCGCACCACGTTCACCGGCGATCACCCCCGAGCGACAACCACTGGTCGCGCCTGACGCATCACGCACAACCTCGCGGACAGGCCCTGCCGGTGACGGCAGAGACCCCCCTGTCCAGACCGGCGACGGCGTCACCGGCCTGCTCGGTGGGGACCCGAAAGGCCCGCTCCCGACTGGCTTTCGGGCTGCGGGTCAACGGACCGAGCGTGGCCGATCGTGGTGCATTCTCGGCCCCCGCACAAGGGGGTTCGTTACTGGCTAGTAACGGCCGGATAACCGAAGCGCGACCGGGCGGTATCGGTCGGGCACGGACGGTGGCCCCGAACCGCGTCGCAGAACGGGGCATCATCGGACGTATCCACGCAGAGGGAAGCCGATGTCTTACTCGCAGTAACAGTGGCCGCATTTGCCAAGTTTTGGCAAAGTGCGGCCACTGTGACGTCTGGGAACAGACTTTTCACTCCGGCATCACAGTGCCCCGCGTTTAGGGACTGGTCAGCCGGGGGTGCGGGATCAGGGTCAGAAGAGGACTCGGGCGAGCGCCGTGCGCGCCGACGTCACGCGCGGGTCCTCGCCGCCCACGACCTCGAAGAGTTCGAGGAGCCGCACCCGCGCGGCGTCCCGGTCGTCGCCCGCGGTGCGCCGGACCGTGTCGATGAGCCGCCCGAAGGCGTCCTCGACGTGGCCGCCCACCAGGTCCAGGTCGGCGGCGGCGATCTGCGCCTGCACGTCGGCCGGGCGGTCGGCCGCGTCCTTGCGGACCGCCTGCGCGTCCAGACCCTGCACGCGGTGGAGCAGTTCGGCCTGGGCGAGGCCCAGCTTGGCCTCGGTGTTAGCGGGATCGTCGCTGAGCACGTTCTTGTACGCCTGCACGGCACCGTTGAGATCGCCCGCGTCCAGCGCCTGCACGGCCGCTTCGAGCAGGGCGTCGTGCGGACCGGCCGGCACCTCCGGCGCCGCGGGGGCCTGTCCGCCCTGCGCGTCGGCGTCGACGACGAGACCGGTCAGACCGAAGCGCTCCTCGCCGACCTGGATGAGCTGGTCCAGGGTCTGGCGGATCTGCGCCTCGGGGGCGGCACCCTGGAAAAGGGGCAGGGCCTGTCCGGCCACCACCGCGAAGACAGCCGGGATCCCCTGGACCCCGAACTGCTGCATCAGCATCTGGTTCGCGTCGACATCGATCTTGGCAAGGAGGAAACGGCCGTTGTATTCCTGCGCGAGCCGCTCCAGGAGGGGGCCCAGCTGCTTGCACGGCTCGCACCACTCGGCCCAGAAGTCGATGACGACCGGGACCTCGGTGGAGCGCTGCAGGACGTCGCGCTCGAACCCCGCCTCGTCGACCTCGATGACGAGGGAGGCCGGGGAGATCGCGGCGCCCGCCGCACCCCCGCCCTGCCGGGCCGCTTCGGCGCGCGCCTGCTCCGCCTTCGCCTTGGCCTCCTGGGCCGCCTTCACCGCGGCGAGGTCGACGACTCCGCTCATGGACATGTTCCGTGGCTGCATGAGTACATCCTCCCCCAAGCCGTGCGGGAACCGTGCCCGTCCGTGACCCTCCGCCGGAATGCGGGGGTCGGGGGCGGCACGGTTCGAGTCCCTGTGGAGACCGGCGGACCGGTCGCGGGCCCGGGGTCCCCACCTCGGGCCGGTGGTCGTGCTGCGTGTGGTTGTCACTCGTGGCGTCCGCTCACGGCTTCCGCTCGTGGCTTTCGCTACGGGTCGTAGCGTAACTGTCCGCTCCCGGGCCTGGGGAGGCCCCTTGCGGTGATCTCCCTCACGCGGCACCCCGAACGGCTACGTACTGACCGGTATGGTCGCCGCCATGCAGAGCCGTACGACGTCCTCCACGCCTCCCGCCCGCACCGGCGGCCGCCCGCGCAGCGCGGCCGCCGACGCCGCGATCCTGGAGGCGACCCGGCAGGGCCTCGTCGAACTCGGCTGGTCCAAGCTGACGCTGGGCGCCGTCGCCACGCGCGCGGGCGTCGCGAAGACGACCCTGTACCGGCGCTGGGCGGGCAAGAGCGAGCTGGTCGTGGACGCGGTGGCGGAGCTCTTCGACGAGCTGGAGCTGCCCGACCGGGGCAGCCTCGCCGCGGACATCGAGGGCGTCGTCCTGCAGTTCGCGGTGCTGCTCGGGCGGCCCGAGACGAAGACGGCGCTGATGGCGGTGGTCGCGGAGTCCACGACGGACGAGCCGCTGCGGGACCGCATCCGCGCGTCCATCGTCGACCGCCAGAAACGGCTCGTCCTCGCGGGCCGCGAGCGGGCCCAGGAGCGCGGCGAACTCCCCGCCGAACCCGACGCGGTCTCGGCGGGCCGCACGGCCGACCTCATCTTCGACGTGATCGCGGGCGCGGTGGTCCACCGCGCGCTGGTCAGCGCGGAGCCGGTGGACGAGGAGTGGGCGAGACGGTTCACCCTGCTCCTGCTGGGAGGCCTGGCGGCAGCAGCCGCACAGTCCTGAACGGGTGCCGGAGGCACGGCTCGGCCAGGGGCGCGGGGAACTGCGCGACCAGCCCCCACCGGCTCGCGGCGAACCGTCAGACCTGATACCGCTCAGGCGCGAACAGCGCCAGGTTCTCGGCGACCCAGGCCGACGTGTGCTTGAGCCCCTCGGCAAGGGAGACCTCAGGAACCCACCCCGCCCACTCCCGCGCCCGGGAGTTGTCCGACAGAAGCCGCTCCACCTCACTCCCCGAAGGGCGAAGCCGCGCCGGATCGACGACCACGGACGCCTCCCGCCCCGACGCCGCGATCAGCGCCTCCGCGAGGTCACCGATGGAGATCTCCCGGCCCACGCCGAGGTTGACCGCGTGGCCGAGCGCCCGGTCGGCGACGGCCAGCGCCATGAAGCCGCGCGCCGTGTCCGTCACGTACGTGAAGTCCCGCGTGGGCGTCAGCGATCCCAGCTTGATCTCGCGCGCGCCCGCGTGGAGCTGGGCGAGGATCGTCGGGATGACGGCGCGCGCCGACTGGCGCGGACCGTACGTGTTGAAGGGCCGCACCACCGTCACCGGCAGCTCGAACGCGTGCCAGTGCGAGAGCGCCATCATGTCGGCGCCGATCTTCGACGCGGAGTACGGCGACTGCGGCTGAAGCGGGTGCGCCTCGCTGATCGGCGCCGTCAGGGCGGTCCCGTACACCTCACTCGTGGACGTGTGCACCATGCGCCGCACGGAGTGCCGCCGGCACGCCTCCGCGACGTTCTCCGTGCCGACGACGTTCGTCTGGACGTACGCGCCCGGGGAGTCGTACGAGTACGGGATGCCGATCAGCGCGGCGAGGTGGAAGACCGTGTCGCAACCGGCGACCGCGTCCATCACGCGCCCCGGATCCCGTACGTCTCCCGCGAGCATCTCGACCCTGGAGTCACCCAGGAGATGCGCCAGGTGCCCCTTCTCCGCGTACGGCTTGTAGTGCACGAACGCCCGGACCTTCGCGCCCGCTTCGAGGAGCTGGTCGACGAGCGTCGAGCCGATGAAGCCCTCGGCGCCGGTGACGAGGACGGTGCGGTTCTGCCAGGAAAAGGTGTTCATGCGTACTCCAGGTGGGACGTGGTGCGGGTGAGTCCGAGGACCCGCTCCGCGAGCAGGTCGGCGGCGCGGGCGTGCGGTCCGGGATCGGCGGCGCCGCTCATCGCGGCGAGCCGCACCGGGTCCGCGAGGAGCGGGCCGACGAGCTGCGCGAGCCGGTCCGCGGTGGTCTCGGCGTCGGGCAGCAGGAGGCCCGCTCCGGCGTCGGAGAGGACCCGGGCGTTGTGGGTCTGGTGGTCGCCCGGCGCGTGCGGGTAGGGCACGAGTACGGCGGGGACGCCGGTGGCGGCGAGTTCGGCGACGGTCGCCGAGCCCGCGCGGCACACGACGAGGTCGGCGGCGGCGTAGGAGAGGTCCATGCGGTCGAGGTAGGGGACGGCGCGGGCGACCGCGTCACCGCCCTCGGCGGCGAGCCGCGCCCGCGTCTCGTCCAGGGCCGCGGGCCCGGTCTTGATGAGGAGGTGTACGTCCCTGCGCTCCCGCCACCGTGCCGCGAGGCCGACGGCCGCCTCGGTGAGGCGGGCCGCGCCGAGGCTGCCGCCGTTGAAGAGGATCAGGCGGGCGCCGGGCGGCACGCCGAGCTCGCGCCGGGCCTGCGGGCGCAGCGCGGCCCGGTCGAGCGCGGCGAGCGGCGCCGCGATCGGCATGCCGGTGGTGTGCGCGCGGTCGCCGCCGGGCAGGTGGGCGCGGCTGCGGTCGAAGGCGACGGCGATGTTCGGGGTGAGCCGGGCGGCGAACCGGTTGGCGCGGCCGGGTACGGCGTTGGACTCGTGGATGAGGCTCGGCAGCCCCGCCATGCGGGCGCCGACGATGACGGGGGCGCTGGGGTAACCGCCCATGCCGACGGCGACCTGTGCGCTCTGCTCGCGCAGGATGGCCCGGCACTGGGCGCCGGACTTCAGCAGGGCGGCGGGGAGCAGGTAGCGGCGGGCGCCGAGCGACGGATCGAAGGGGATCATGTCGACGGTGTGGAGACGGTATCCGGCGTCGGGTATCAGCCGGGTCTCCAGGCCGCGTTCGGTGCCGACGAAGGAGATCACCGCGCCCGGTACGGCCCGGCGCAGCGCGTCGGCGAGGGCGAGTCCGGGATAGATGTGCCCGCCGGTGCCGCCCGCGCCGATCACGACGGAGAGAGAGGTTCGCATGGCAGTGGAGCTTCACGGGGCGGTCTAAGAGGGTTTTAAGAGCCGTGTTTGGCACCTTTGGACCATGAGTTTCACGAGCGTGACCAGCAAGGGCGGGCCGCCGGGCGCGGGCGGGACGGCGCACCGCATCCTGGTCGTCGACGACGACCCCGAGGTCCGCGCCGCCGTCGAGGACGCGCTGACGGTCGAGGGCCACCATGTGCGGGGCGCGGCGGACGGCCACCGCGCGCTGACGGCGGTGGCCCACTGGCAGCCGGACCTCCTGGTCCTCGATGTGATGATGCCGGTCATGGACGGCCTCGCGGTCTGCCGTCAGCTGCGGGCGGCGGGCGACCGCACGCCGGTCCTGGTCCTCACGGCGCTGGACTCGGTGAGCGAGCGCGTCGACGGCCTGGACGCGGGCGCCGACGACTACCTGGTCAAGCCGTTCGCGCTCGACGAGCTGGTGGCGCGGGTGCGGGCGCTGCTGCGGCGCGCGACACCGGAGCGGGTCGCGGACGACGGCGATGACCTCGCGTACGGCGATCTGGTCCTGGACCCCGCGACGCGCACCGGTCGGCGCGGCGGGCGGCGGATCGAGTTCAGCCGTACGGAGGCCGTCCTGCTGGAGCTGCTGCTGCGCAACGCGGGGCAGGTCCTGCCGCGCGAGCTGATCCAGCAGGCGGTGTGGGGCCGTGACTTCGGCCCCGACTCCAACTCGCTCGCGGTGTACGTCGGTTACCTGCGCCGGAAACTCGAATCCGGCGGCGAGCCCCGCCTCGTCCACACGGTGCACGGCGTCGGCTACCGGCTGGGCTCCCCGTGAGCGCGCGGCGCAGGCTCGGCGCGCGGTGGCGGCGGCGCAGGCCGCTGCGGACCCGCCTCGCGGTGGTGGCGGCGGCTGCCGTGGCGGTGGTGGCGATCGGGGTGTGTGCCGCCGCGTTCTTCGTGATCCGCTACAAGCTGTATCAGCAGCTCGACCAGAACCTCGCGCAGTCGGCGACGCTCATCGCCCAGCAGCACCGGTCCGAGGGGCTCGGCGTCATGACGGGCGAGTGCCGGTTCCTCGGGGCACCCGCCTGCTCGCAGCTGGTCCCGGCGGACGCGGCGGACGACCCGTCGGAGCCTTACCTTCTGCCGGTGTCGGACCGGACGCGCGCGGTCGCCGCCGGCCACCGCCCCGCCTACTACGCCAACATCACGCTCCCCGGCGGCAAGCCGGGCCGCATGTACACCACCACGTTCGGCAAGGAGGGCGTAGCGGTACAGGCCGCCCTGCGCGCGGACATCGCCGAGCGCGGCGTCAGTCAGGCCGCGTCGCTGCTCGCCGCGGTGGGCGGAGCCGGTGTACTGCTGTCCGGGCTCGGCGGCTACTGGGTCTCCCGTACCGGCCTGGCCCCGATCACCCGCCTGACGGCGACCGCCGAGCGCATCGCCGCCACACGCGACGCCCGCCACCGCATCGAACTCCCCCCGGGCCGGCCGGCCCGCGCGGGCCGCGAGGACGAAGTGACCCGCCTGGCCACCTCTTTCAACACGATGCTGGCCGAACTGGAGGAGTCCGTCGCGGCCCGCCGCCGCCTGGTCGCCGACGCCTCGCACGAACTGCGCACCCCGCTGACCGCGCTGCGCACGAACGCGGAACTCCTGGCACGTGCGGACCGGCTGACGAGCACCCAGCGGGACCGGGCCTCCGGGGCACTCGCGCGTCAGCTGCGCGAGGTCACCGGCCTGGTCAACGACTTGATCGAACTGGCGAGGGAGGAGGAGCCGCGGCCCCTCCTCGAAGAGGTACGGCTGGCCCCGCTGGTCACCCACACGGTCGACGCGGCCCGCGGCCACTGGCCGACGGTCTCCTTCACCCTCCACGTGGCGCCGGACGCGGCCGACCTGACGATGCCGGGCGTACCGGCACGCCTGTCCCGCCTCCTGACCAACCTCATCGACAACGCGGCCAAGTTCAGCCCACCGGGCGGCCCGGTCGAGATCACCCTGACCCGCACGGAACTGTCCGTACGCGACCACGGCCCCGGCATCGCCGAGGAGGACCTGCCCTTCGTCTTCGACCGCTTCTACCGCGCCGAGAAGGCCCGCGCCCTCCCCGGCTCGGGCCTCGGTCTGGCGATGGCCCGCCAGATCGCACACGCACACGGAGCGGACCTGACGGCGGAACGGGCACCGGGAGGAGGAGCACTCTTCCGCCTGATTCCACCGGCGCCTTGAGGCCCTGAAGCGCGTCTACTTGTCCTTCTCCCAGGCGCAGCTGCCGAGTGTGGCCCTGTCCTTGGTGACGAGGCGGTCGGCCTCGCGGGCGGCCAGTACGCGGGTGTGGTCGCCCTTGCAGACCACGGTGCGGTCGCCGTGTCCGGCCAGGTCGACGAGGATCTGGTCCCAGTGCCGGTACTGCACGTCGTGCCCGGAGTCGGCGTACGAGCGGACCTTCGCGGTGCCCGGCAGCTCCCTCTGCCATGTCCTCAGGGTCGCGGGCGGCACGGTGGTGTCCTTCTTGCCGCCGTAGAGGTAGACGGGGGCGTCGAGCTTCGACAGGTCGGGGCCGGGGCGCCCGCAGTACAGCTTCTGCTCGTGGACCTGGGGCGCGGGGTCCGCCTGCTGGCCGCGCTGGTGGTACGTGCGCGCCCCTTCCTCGTACGCCGTGTCGGCGAAACCGGGAATCGACTTCACGGGGCTGTCGTCGGGGAAGGCCCACCACTTGCGGGGGTCCTTGATCTGGTCCTCGACGGCGTCGGAGAGCGCGTCGTCGGAGAGACCGCAGTACGCGGGCTTCGTGCCGTACGGAGGGAGGGCGGCGGCGAGGTGCAGCTGGGTGATCCGTTCCGGGGCACGGGCGGCGAGTTCGGCGGCGTAGGGGCCGCCGCCGGATATCGCGACGACGGACACGTCGTCGACGCCGAGCTTGTCGAGGACCTCCAGGGCGTCCCCGGCGAAGTCGGCCTTGCCGAGCTTCTCGTCGAACTCGGTGTCGCCGAAGCCGTTGCGTTCCACGGAGATGAGACGCAGGCCCAGGTCCTCGCGGGTGGTGCGGAAGAAGTCCGTCATGTGCGAGGCGCGGGCGCTGGTGCCGGTGCCGCCGATGAAGAGGACGGGCTTTCCGTCCTTCTCACCGGTGTCGGAGTAGTGGGCGGTCCGCCCGTCGGAGAGCTTCACGGCGCGCACGTCGGGGCCGAGGGAGTCGAAGTCGTCCTGCACCTGCGGCTCGGGCGGCGGGCTGGCGCTCACTTCGCCGGAGCCGCCCACGAGCAGCGCGCCGAGAACGGTGCAGGTGGCAGCACCGATGGCGAGGGCGGCGGTGCGGGCGTGACCGGTCGAGCTCACGGGTTCTCCTGGGGCGGGGTGCGTCTGGCCGGCCCGGCACCTGCCCAGACCTCTGGGTCTTAAACCCGCGAATCCCGACCACGCACCCCGGCAACCCGGTCGCGTACCCGTCTGCGGCTCGGTGGGGGGGGTGTTCGCGCAGTTCCCCCCCCCGCCCGCCCGCGGAGGACAGCGCGCCGCCTAGAAGCCCGGCGGCTCCACGTAAACCCCCCACTCCTCGCGAAGCACCCCGCAGATCTCCCCGAGCGTCGCCTCCGCGCGGACCGCCTCCAGCATGGGGGCGATCATGTTCGAGCCGTCCCGTGCCGCCGCGAGCATCGCGTCCAGAGAGGAGCGGACCCGCGCGTCGTCACGGCGCGCCTTCCGGCCGCCCAGCTCACGCACCTGCTCCCGCTCCACCTCATGGCTGACCCGGAGGATCTCCAGGTCTCCCGTGACGGAACCTTCGAGGCAGTTGACGCCGACGACCCGCTTGTCGCCCTTCTCCAGGGACCGCTGGTACTGGAACGCGGACTCGGCGATCTCGCCGGTGAACCAGCCGTCCTCGATGCCCCGCAGGATGCCCGAGGTGATCGGCCCGATCGGGTGCTGCCCGTCCGGGCAGGCCCTCCGCCCCCGCTCCTTGATCTGCTCGAAGATCTTCTCCGCGTCGGCCTCGATGCGGTCGGTGAGCTGCTCGATGTACCAGGAGCCGCCCAGCGGGTCGGCGACGTTCGCGACCCCGGTCTCCTCCATGAGCACCTGCTGCGTACGGAGCGCGATCTCCGCCGCCTGCTCGCTCGGCAGGGCGAGGGTCTCGTCCAGCGCGTTGGTGTGGAGGGAGTTCGTGCCGCCGAGCACCGCGGCGAGGGCCTCGACCGCCGTACGGACCACGTTGTTGTACGGCTGCTGAGCCGTCAGCGAGACACCCGCCGTCTGCGTGTGGAACCGCAGCCACTGCGCCTTGTCGGTCTTCGCGCCGTACTCGTCCCGCAGCCACCGCGCCCAGATGCGCCGCGCCGCCCGGAACTTCGCGATCTCCTCGAAGAAGTCGACGTGGGCGTCGAAGAAGAAGCTGAGGCCCGGGGCGAAGACGTCGACGTCCAGGCCGCGGCTGAGGCCCAGCTCCACGTACCCGAAGCCGTCCGCGAGCGTGTACGCCAGCTCCTGCGCGGCCGTCGCCCCGGCCTCCCGGATGTGGTAGCCGGAGACGGAGAGCGGCTTGTACGCGGGGATGTCGCGCGCGCAGTGCTCCATCAGGTCGCCGATGAGGCGCAGGTGCGGCTCGGGCTGGAAGAGCCACTCCTTCTGCGCGATGTACTCCTTGAAGATGTCGGTCTGGAGCGTGCCGTTGAGGACGCCCGGGTCGACCCCCTGGCGCTCGGCCGCGACGAGGTACATGCAGAAGACGGGCACGGCGGGCCCGCTGATGGTCATCGACGTCGTCACGTCGCCGAGCGGGATGTCCTTGAAGAGGACCTCCATGTCGGCGGCGGAGTCGATGGCGACGCCGCAGTGGCCGACCTCGCCGAGCGAGCGCGGGTCGTCGGAGTCGCGGCCCATCAGGGTCGGCATGTCGAAGGCGACGGAGAGGCCGCCGCCTCCGTTGGCCAGGATCATCTTGTAGCGCTCGTTCGTCTGCTCGGCGTTGCCGAAGCCCGCGAACTGGCGGATGGTCCAGGTCCGGCCGCGGTACCCGGTCGGGTAGAGCCCGCGCGTGAAGGGGTACTCCCCCGGCCAGCCGATCCGCTCGAACCCGTCGTACGTGTCACCGGGCCGCGGCCCGTAGACGGGGTCGACCGGGTCCCCGGAGAGCGTGGTGAAGTCCGCGTCGCGCTTGCGGGCCTTGTCGTAACGGGCCTGCCAGCGCCGGCGGCCTTCCTCGATCGCGTCAGCGTCCATACCATCGAATTTACTAGGACGTCCTAGTAAAAGTCGATGGCCAACCGCCACGGACCTGTCCGTGGCGGTGGTGAGTTACGCCATCACGCCTTGGCGGTCGCCGGGGAGCCGTCGGCGATCAGCGGCTCGACCTCGCGGACGACCTTGCGCTCCACGAAGAACGCGGCGGTCGGAATCGTGCCCGAGACCAGCACCCACAGCAGCTTCCCGAACGGCCACTTCGCCTTGGAACCCAGGTCGAAGGCGAAGATCAGGTAGATGATGTAGAGGACTCCGTGGACCTGGGAGACCACCAGGGTCAGCCCCTCGCCCGTGTCGAAGCCGTACTTGGCCACCATGCAGGCGCACAGGATGAGGAGCATGACGGCGGTGACGTAAGCCATCACCCGGTAGCGGGTCAGCACGCTGGATTTCATGGCTACGAGCGTAACCGTCTGATGTGCGCGATCTTCGCCGACCCCGGCCGACCGGAACGAGCCGGTCCTGCCCCGGGCCCCGCGTCCGGACCTACTTCTCCTCGAAGTCCTCCGCCGCCACCCGCAGCGGCCTGAGCATCGCGAAGATCTCCCCGCACTCCTCCGCGTCGTACACCCCGAGCCCGAAGTCCATCGCCATCAGCTCGCGCGTCGCGGCCTCGACCACCTCGCGACCCTTCTCCGTGATGGAGGCGAGCGTGCCGCGGCCGTCGTTGGGGTTCGGGCGCTTGTCGACCAGACCGGACTTGACCAAGCGGTCCACCGTGTTCGTGACCGACGTCGGGTGCACCATGAGCCGCTCGCCGATCTTCGACATCGGCAGCTCGCCGGCCTGCGAGAAGGTGAGCAGCACCAGCGCCTCGTAGCGCGCGAAGGTCAGTCCGTACGGCTTCACGACCGCGTCGACCTCGGCGAGCAGAATCTGGTGCGCCCGCATGATCGAGGTGATCGCGGCCATGGCCGGGACCGATCCCCAGCGCTGCTTCCAGAGCTCGTCGGCGCGGGCGATGGGATCGAAGGGGAGGCTGAGCGGCTTCGGCACGCCATCGACCTTACCCGTCGGTCACATGGTGGTCAGCCCCGTCTCGCGATTCGGTCGAACGTACCTCCGCCGCCAGGAGCAGACAGCAGACCGTGCCGATGACCCCCGCGCCCGCGACGACCGTGCTCACCGCGAAGAACTCCGCGGCGAGCCCCGCGAGCGCCATGCCGACGCCCTGGATCGTCATGAGGCCCGCCGTCAGCACCGTCATCGCACGCCCCCGCAGCTCGTCGGGCACGGCGTCGACGAACCAGCGGTCGAGACCCAGCGTGTACGCCGAGGCCGCGCCCGTGAGCGCGAGGGCGACGAGCGCCGGGAGGAGACCCGGCGTGAACGCGTACACGGTGAGCGGCACCAGCGCGAGCGAGGCGAGTGGCAGCACGATGCGGGCGCGCGTGCCCGCGGAGAGCGCGGACCCGGCGTACAGCTCGCCCGCGATGGTGCCCACCGGTGCGGCGCCCATGAGGAGGCCGACGCCCGCGACGCCGATGCCGACCTCGTCCGCGTAGGGCGCGGCGAGTGCCTCCGGGACGACCATGAACATGGGCGGTGCCCAGAAGAGCAGCATGAGGGCCCGCACGCGGCGGTCGCCGAGCACGTCGCGCGCGCCGCCCAGCGAGTGGCGGACGAGCGCGCCGTCGCCGCTGCCCCCGCGCGCGGGCCGCCGCTTCGTCCCCCACCGCAGCAGCAGCGCGGACGCCACGAACGTGCAGACGGTGATGGTCAGCGCGCCGCGCGGCGAGACGACGGTGAGGAGTACGCCGCCGACCCCGAAGCCCACCAGGACGGAGCTCTGCGACACGATCCGCAGCAGGGACCGGCCGAGGACGAACAGCTCGCCGTCCCCGAGGATGTCCGTGAGGGTCGCCATGCGCGTGCCGTTGAAGACGGGCGCGACGAGGGCGATGGCGCAGCGCAGCGCGAGCAGCCCGGCGACGGGGGTCGCGGGCAGCGCCATCAGGCCCGCGCACCCGGCGCACACCAGATCGCACACGACGAGCACGAGGCGCGGCGGGCACCGGTCGGCGATCCCGGACAGCAGCGTGCCGCCCACCAGGTACGGCAGCATGCCGAGGGCGAAGGTGAGCGCACTGAGCAGCGGGGATCCCGTGAGGCCGTAGACCAGGACGGTCAGCGCGATCTCGCTGACGACGACGCCGAGCAGGGAGAGCGCGTGCGCGACGAAGACGGCCCGGAACTCGCGTACGGCGAAGACGCGCCGGTAGCCGGTGGCGGCTGCGGTGGGCGGGGTGGACGGCGGCATGGGCGCAGCCTCACGCGGACAGAGCCCGCCGCCCTAAAGTTTCGTTCTCCGGCGAATGTCCATGCGGATATCCCGGCGAACGTCCGGCGCCACGTCCGCGACGACATCGCCCGGCCGCCGAAAGACCGCGACAAGGAGCCCGGACCCGTGCCCTTCCACATCCACTTCGGCCAGGACGACCTGTTGCGCTGCCGGTTCGCGGTGTCGCCGCTGTGGGAGACGCAGGAGGCCGTACGCACCCTCAAGCGCCCCGACCGCCACGCCTACCACCCCCGGTGGCTGCGCCGGATCCGTGAGGCGGCCCGTGACCTCGACCTCTCGGCGCTCTGGCTCCTGATGCCGCGGCGCGGGCACTCGCCCGACTTCCTCGGCCCGCCGCCGATCGGGCCCGCGGCCCGCTTCGAGGAGGAGATCGCGGGGGTCCGCGCGGCCGATCCGGTGGCCGCCCGGGACGACATGGCGCGGGCGCTCGCCTGCACCCCGGGCGCCGTCGACTCCCCGAGGGGGCGGGCCATGCTCGCCGATCCGGCGGGCGCGGTCCTGGAGCTCGCGGACGCCCTGGAGGCGGCCTGGCACGCGCTGATCGAACCGGAGTGGCCGCGGCTGCGGGCGCTCCTGGAGGCCGATGTCGCCTTCCATTCGCGGCGGCTCGCGGAGGTCGGACTGGGCGGGCTGCTTCCGGAGCTGGACCGGCGCCTGGCATGGGACACGGGGACGTTCACCGTCGAGTGGCACGACGAACACGTGCGGCACCTGACCGGGGAGGGGCTGATCCTGATCCCGAGCGTCTTCTCCTGGCCGGACGTGGTCAGCGGCTTCGACGCCCCGTGGCAGCCGACGCTCGCCTACCCGGTGCGGGGCGTGGCCGGTCTGTGGGCGGAGCCGTCGGACCGTACGCCCGAGGCGCTCGTACGGCTCCTCGGCCGGGGGCGCGCCACCGTGCTCGCCGCACTCGACGCGCCCGCCACCACGTCGGAGCTCGCGCACCGCCTCGGACTCGCGCCGTCGACCGTCTCCGCGCATCTGGCGGCGCTGCGGGGCGCCGGGCTCCTGGTGTCGCGGCGGTACGGACACCGGGTGATCTACGAGTGCACCCCGCTCGGCACCGCCCTCGCCACGGGGGGCGGTGTGGCTCAAGACCGTGACCAGTCCTTTATGTAACGATTGCCGGGCTGACTGACCGTCACTGTCACCGTCACCACCGCCCAAGGGGGCTGGATGCACCGGCTGCTCCGCACGTTCACGGCACTGGCGGCGTTCGCCGCCCTCGGGCTCCCGGCGGGCTGCTCCTCCGAATCCGCGTCCGGCGCGAAGGAGGAGGCCACCGTGCGCGGGGCCGCCACCGGGTCCGCCGGGCCGCCGGAAGGGACCTTCTGGGTCGACCCGGACAGCCCCGCCGCACGCCAGGTCGAGCAGTGGCGGCAGCAGGGCCGCACGCGCGACGCGGAGGCCCTGCGGCGCATCTCCGAGCAGCCCATGGCCGTGTGGCCGGCGGGCGACGACCCGGCGCCCGACATCGCGCAGGCCGTGCGGGGCGCGGCGAAGGAGAACCGCACCGTCGTGCTCGTCGCGTACAACATCCCGCACCGCGACTGCGGCCAGCACTCGGCGGGCGGCGCGGGCAGCGCGGACCAGTACCGGAGCTGGGTGGACACGTTCGCCGGCGCGATCGGCGACGCGCCCGCGCTGGTCGTCCTCGAACCCGACGCGATCCCGCACATCGTGGACGGCTGCACCCCGGCCGAGTACCACGAGGACCGCTACCAGCTGCTTTCCGAGGCGATCCAGCGGCTGAAGCGGCAGCCGAAGGTCACGGTGTACCTCGACGCGGGGAACCCCGGCTGGATCTCCGAGCCCGGCAAGCTGACCGAGCCGCTCCAGAAGGCGGGCGTCGCGCAGGCCGACGGCTTCTCCCTGAACGTCTCCAACTTCCAGAGCGACCGGACGATCAAGGCGTACGGCCGCACACTGTCGGCCACGGTCGGCGGCAAGCACTTCGTCATGGACACCAGCCGAAACGGCAGGGGCCCGCTGGCGGGCGACCGTCAGGACGCCTGGTGCAACCCGCCGGGACGCGGCCTCGGCACGCCGCCGACCGACCGCACGGGCGACCCGCTGGTCGACGCCGTGCTGTGGATCAAGCGGCCCGGCGACTCGGACGGACCGTGCCGGGGCGGTCCGGCGGCGGGCCAGTGGTGGCCGGACTACGCGCTGGGCCTCGCGCGCAACGCGAAGGCCGCCTGAGCACGCGGCTCCGCAGGCGGCCTTCTACCGATGCCGGTCGTTCAGTCGTCCGTACCGACGTGGATCCACTTCGCCTCGGACGACGTGCCGTCCGTGTCCGTCACGAACAGCATGTACCAGCCCGGCGGTACGAGCGCCGCGTCCTCGCGCGGCACGTCCACCGTCACCGAGCCCTTGCCCTTGCTGACCTCCAGCGCGATGGACCGCTGCTCGACGTCCGTCGTGTGGGTGACCGCGCTCGGCCGCATCAGACGGGCCGACGCGATGGTCTCGGGGCGGTCGATCCGGAAGGTCGCGCGGCCGTCGGCCGCCAGTTCCTCGGGCCCCTCGCCGAGCACCGGCCGGGTGGCGCCGCCGCGGTGGAGCGCGGGCGGCGTGAAGATCTCCATGCGCTGCTCGAAGTGGCCGAGCTTGGTGTTCTGCTCGTTGTCGTAGAGCGGATCGGAGCCGAACGTGGCGACCCGGCCGTCGGGCAGCAGCAGCGCCTCGGAGTGGTAGTTGCGGCCGACCTCGGGCGCCGCGGCCTCCTGGAACGCATTCGTTTTCGGGTCGTAGAACTGCGCCTTGTGGATGTTGCTCGCGCTGCGTCCGCGGTAGTCCGACGCCCCGTTCGTCGTGAAGACGGAGTCGTTCGGCATGAGGACGCTGTTCAGATAGCGCGTGCCCTGCGGCAGCTGCGGCCCCGTCTTGAAGGACGGGTTGTCCTCCTTCAGGTCGATGACGGCGGTCCGCCGGGTCGACTTCTCCGACTCGCCCACTCCCCCGCCGCCGAGGATCATCACCTTCTGGTCCTGGGCGGGCGGCAGCAGCACGGACGCCGACGTCTCGGTCTGGTCGAGGTCCTCCAGGCCGGGGACCTTCTCGAACTTGTTCGTGTCCAGGTCCCACAGACCCGGCTCACGGCCCTTGTCCGCGGGCCCGTAACCGGCGTTCGAGGCGGGGTAGAAGAGCTTTCCGCCCTTGGTGAGGAAGAGCGCGGGGTACGTGGGGAAGTACCGCTTGGGCCCGTCCGTCCACTTCTTCGTCTTCGGGTCGTAGATCTCGTTGTCGCCCGGGTCGACGACGCCCACGTCGTCGAGTCCGGAGACCGCGAGCACCTTGCCGTCCTCCAGGCCGACGAGCGTCGGGTACCAGCGGGCCTTCTCCATCGGCTCCACGGGAACGTACTTCTCGGCCTTCGGGTCGAACTCGTACGCCGCCCTGATCCCCTGGAAGTCCTGCTTCTCCATGTCGATCTTCTCGGCGATGCCGTACGTGTTGTCGGCCTCCTCACCGGTCAGTCCCTCGATCTCGTACTGCGCGGACTTCTCGGTGACGGACTGCTCGCCGTCCTGGACCGCCTCGACAAAGACCCGCGCCTCGCTCGCCTTGACCTTGGTCTTCCAGGGCTGCATGACACCGGACTTGGAGTACGTGATCTGGAAGTCCCTTTTGGCCTTGGGCACTTCGACGTCGAACTTGCTGACGTACTCGACACCCGAGGGCGACCGGAACTTGGTGCCCTTCTTCAGGACGACGGGCTTGTCGGGATTCTCGTTCTTCACCCGCATGCCGCCACCCGCCCGCTCGACCTCCCCGTCGAGCAGTTCGTAGCGGGCGGTCCCTCCGGCCACCAGAAGCCGTCCGTCGGGAAGCTGCGCGTGCCCTGAGCAGAAGAAGTCCTCGGGTGTCGGGATCTTCTTGAACGTGTCGTTCTTCGGATCCCACAGCACGGTGTCGAAGGACCCGGCGTCGAATTTCTTCTGCTCGTTGCCGGACCCGGCGACGATCAGCACCTTGCCCGTGTGGAGCAGCGCGGCGTGAATGGCGTTGGTGCGGAACTCCTCCGGAATGCTGACCTGTTTCCAGGAGCCGTACTTCTTCTTGTAGCCGGGCTGGGCGATCTTGTACGCGTGGTACTTCTCCTCGGCGAAGGAGAGCGCGGCGGGCGCGTTCAGGCCGACGAGCAGGGCGCCCGCGCCGACTCCGAGGAGCGTCTTCCTGGTGCGCTTGGAAGGCCGGTAGGCCATGGGGGCCATGAATCAGTTCCCTCCTGTCGACGTGCCGGTGGCGAACGCGGGCTCCGGCTCGCCTTCGGGGGCGGCTTCGCCGCGCAGGGCGGCGCGCGGTGGCTGCGGGTGGGGTTGCGGGTGGGCCCTGCGCTCCTTGATGAGGCCGTAGGCCCAGATGGACACGGGTGCCAGGGAGATGACCGTGGCGAGGACGGCCCAGGTGCGCATCGCCACGTGGGTGTGGCCGAGGACGAAGGAGGCGGTCAGCGAGCTCACGAGCACGAACGCCCAGAACAGATGGATCCGGAAGGTGAGGAGCCGGTCCGGGCTCGCGTCGCCGCCCTTGGGGGTGACGACGAAACGGCTCGGCCTGCGCACGACGGCGGCGCCGAGCGACTTGGCGTAGATGGGCGCGGAGAGCGCGGACATCGCCATCCCGGCGAGCCCTCCGGACCCCTCGGGCTCGTGCGGGGACACGTTGTGCCGGCGGTTCCACAGGTAGAGCCCGATCTGCAGGGCGGCCGCGTCGCTGTAGAGCATCAGCCAGACGGAGGCGGCGACCTGCGTGCCGGATGCCCCGAACCACAGGAACAGCACGCAACTGAGAATGCCGAGGAGCCAGTTCACGGCGGTCATGGGGTAGTACACGAGCATCAGGGAGTACGAGAAGAGCCGTCCGGGCGGCATCGTGAACGGCGCTTTCCAGTACTGCTTGAACAGCGTCTCGTACGTGCCGCGCGACCAGCGCATCTGCTGCGTGAAGAAGTCGGTCCAGGAGGCGGGCCCTTCACCGACCGCCAGCACGTCGGGGGTGTACACCGACCGCCAGTGGTTCTTGGTGAGCGGATTGCGGCGCCGGTGCAGCTCGAAGCCGGTGGCCATGTCCTCGGTGACGGAGTCGTGGAGTCCGCCGATCTGCGTGAGCGCACTGATCCGCACGACGTTGTTCGTGCCCACGAACATGGGGGCGCGGTAGCGGTTGCCTGCGCGCTGGATCAGCGCGTGGAAGAGGAACTGCTGCGACTCGGCCGCTTTGGTGACGGGCGTGGTGTAGTTCCCGTAGACCTGAGGACCGACGACGAACGCGACATCCGGGTCCCGGAAGTACCCCATCATCCGCTCCAGGAAATTGGGGAGCGGTACGTGGTCCGTGTCGACGGAGGCGAAGAAGTCGTACTCCGCGTGGTGCATCGCCAGCCAGGCGTTGTAGTTGCCGTGCTTGGTGCGTGCCTTGTGCGCGCCCTTCTTCCGGTTCCACTCGGGCACACCGTTGCGCGTGAAGTGCCGGACCCCGAGCTCCTCGCACAGAGCCTTGGCCTCGGGGCTGTCCCCTTCGTCGAGGAGCCATACGTCGAGGGGTCCGGAGTGGTGTATCCGAACGGCGCCTTCGAGCGTTGCCCGCACCATGCTCAGGGGTTCCTTGCCGGGAACGTACGTGGTCAGGAACGCGACGCGCGTCCCGCTCTCCGGACGCACGGGTATCGGATCCCTCGCGACCATCGTCGCGTGGGCGATCGACACGACGTTGACGAGCATGAAGAGCTCGATCAGTCCGATCGCCACGAGCATCGTGATGTCGAGCCCGATCAGCCACCGGTCGCCGCCCTCGCGTTCGGTCCAGTGAGTGGGCCACACGAGATAGACGAGCAGGAGTCCCGTGAGGACGGGGGCGAGGCTCATGAGCAGGACGGCACGTATTCGGTGCGGTTCGCCGGAGAGCAGCGAGCGGTACTGCACGCGATACGTGCCGCTGTCGCCGTCCGGCTCCGTGAGCGGTCCGGCGAGCATGCTGTGGGTCTCGTAGTCGTAGCCCTCCGGCTGCCGCACAGCGCCCTCCAGGTTCTGGTGGTCCAAGTTCCGCCGATACCCTCACAAAAGTGGACTTACCCGGGCGTGTCGAACGGGGTTCCCCCGTGCGGGCGGTTTTATGGTGGGCGGTTTGGGTGGGGTTGCGGAGGAGGGTGGGGTGTGAAGGGGCTCCTGCCCCCGCTGGGCGTCGCGGGGAGCCGAGCTCACCGCAACCGTCGCAGGCGGTGCCGGACCGCCCGCTGGGCAAGCGGCCCGAGATCCTCGACGGCGGAGACGAGAAGGGAGAGCGACTCCAAGGAGTCGAGCGCCCGCTCCGCCCCCGCCGCGTCCACCCCTTCGTAGAGCTCCATCCCCACGAACGACGCCCCCACCGCCCGCGCGAGCCCCACCGCGTCGACGAACTCCCCGAGCGGCGACGCGGACAGCACCCGCGTCAGGACCTTCTCGATCTCCTCGATCCAGAGGGCGAGCCCCGCGGCCGTCGCCGCGGCGAGCGTCGGCTGCGTCTGCGACCCGGCGAGCAGCTGGCCGAGCACGGCGACGTGCCCCGCCTCGCGCTCCTCCTCGTGCATCTCGCGCCCGAAGGCGAGCAGCCCGGAGAGGGAGTCGATCCCGGAGAGACGCTCCCGGTACCGGGAGACCCGCTGCTCCGTACCGTGCCGGCAGGCCGCCGCGAGCAGCTCGTCGACGGAGCCGAAGTGGTAGAAGACGAGGGCTTGATTGACCCCTGCCGTCGCCGCGATGTTCCGTGCGGACGTCTTGGCGATGCCTTGCTCCGTGAGGGTCCGCAACGCGCCCTCCAGGAGCTTGGTCCGGGTCTCCAGGCTCTTGGCCGGGTCCTTGGCCGCACTCACGCGCGTGCCTCCTCGCGGACCGGCCGGAGCCCGGGGCGGACTCCGCACGTACGGACGTCGGTGTACGTCGCCGTGAAGGACCCCTCGTAGCCGAACAGCGGCCCGAAGCGGGAATTGGTCACCCGGACCTGGATGCGGAAGCGACCCGCGTCCTCGTCCCAGGACTCGCGGACCTCCGCGTCGCCCCCGACGAGGGAGGGCACGCGGCAGTCCACGGGCCCCTCGCGGAAGCGGTGCTCGCCGGAGCGGATGAGGAGCGAGCCGTCGGGCTGCGCGCGGAAGTGGAGGTCGCTGGCGAGGTGCTGGTGCGTGCCGAGGTAGTCGAGCACGCGGTCGCCCTGGGGACTCAGGACCATCTGGGCATCGAAGCGGCGGGGCCCGCCGGGCAGGTCGAAGGTGCGCACGAAGGTCACCGTCTCACGGCCGTACGTGTCGGTGTACGGCACGTTCTCGATGACGAAGGGAACGTTCCTGCCCTGGCGCGGGACGAGGATGTTTCGGGTGCCGCCGAGGGCGAGGAACGGCTTCACGAACCCCCGCCCGTGCCAGATGCGGTCCATGACACCACGGCCCGTACAGGCCTCGCCGCCCGCGAGGCCGACGGAGAAGCGCCGCTGGAGCTGCGGGTGGAGCCGGTGGAAGTCGGCGCCCATGGCGGTCCGGAAGATCGAAGGGGCGCCGCTCATGAGTACCGGCCCCCCGCCTTCGTGAGCGGGCCGAGGCCGGACAGAACCCGCGGCTCGCGCGCGCGGACCGGCGGCTTGCGCAGACAACGGCGGGCCGCCGGGGTCGTGGGCAGCGGCGGCAGCACCAGCACCGAGGCCGCGACGGCAAGGGCCACCACGGGAACGAAGAGGACGGCGGCGGCCACGCACAGGAGCCGGACGACGCACTCCGCGACCGCGTGCGCCAGAGCCCGCTCCGGAGTGACGCCCCGCTCCAGCCACAGCCTGAGCCGGTCGAACGACCAGGCGGTCGCCCATCCCATGACGGGCCGGAAGACCAGCCGGTCGGCGATCTCGCCGAACCGCCCCCAGCGCGGGCGGTAGTCGTACCCGGTGAGGAAGCGGACCCCGTCGCCGTCCTCCGCCGGTACGTAGCGCCAGTAGCCGCTGCCCTCTTCGAGGAGGGAGAGCGGGTGCGGGGACGCGAAGCGCAGAGCGGAGGTCCTGGTGCCGTCCGGGCGCCGCTTCTCGCCCGCCGAGACCCCGGTGCCGGCGACGGTCAGAAACGGCAGCACGCGCGTCGCGTACCGGAAGCGCTGCGGCTCGCCCTCCGCGCACGGCAGGTAGTCGATCTCGCCGAACCGGAGGTCCCAGCGTCGGTGCTGATCGGGTTCCTGGGTGCGTGCCCAGAGGTCGTCGAGATCGGCGCGTATGCGCGCCTCGATGTACAGACTCACGGCAAACCCCCACGTCAACGCCATTTGAGCGACTGCTCAAAACGAAAGGTAGCGGGATTTGAGCAGTCGCTCAAGTCGGGGTGCGCAGAAAAGCCCCCGCCCAGGAACAGGGCGGGGGCTTTCGGGTCGGCACGGCCGCACGGTCCGCCTAAGAGGACAGATGCCGCTCCACCGTCTCGACCTTCGACGTGAGGCCGTCCGTCACACCGGGGCGGATGTCCGCCTTCATGACGACCGAGACCCGGGGCGAACGCGCCTCCACGGCGGCGACGGCGCGCTTGACGACGTCCATCACTTCGTCCCACTCGCCCTCGACGGAGGTGAACATGGCGTCGGTCCGGTTCGGCAGGCCCGACTCGCGGACCACGCGGACCGCGTCGGCGACGTACTCACCGACGTCCTCGCCGACCCCGAGCGGGGTCACGGAGAAGGCGACGATCATGCGTTCACGACGCCTTCCTTGCGGGCGCGCGAGGCGATCACCGCGGCCTCGGCCTCGCGCTTCAGCTTGCGCTCGGCCATGAAGCCGCCGCCGGGGATGAACGAGAACGCGAAGTACAGGGCGGCGGTCCCGAGGTCCCACTTGGCGCGGTTCCAGGCGTCGAGCCAGAAGACCACGTACAGGACGAAGAGCACGCCGTGGATCGGGCCGAGCACCGGCGCCACGTTGAAGTCCTCGGAGACCGTGTACTTGATGATCGTGCAGACCAACAGCACGATCCAGGAGATGCCCTCGGGCACGGAGACCAGGCGGAGGCGGCGGAGTGCGGAAGCGGTTTTGATGTCCACGGGTCACCTTCGGTGGGACGGACGACAGGAGGGGAGCGGGGCTCGGCGGCGCCGATCTTGTGAACGGACGCACAAGCGACCCCCATTGTGACATCGGGGTGTTCTCCGGGTTCGCTCAGGGCCCTTCACCCTGTTCTGGGTGGGTACGCGGCGGCTACCGTCGATTCGTGGCTACGTTCCGGCTCCAAGGGAGCAGAGTGCTCGCCGTCGACATGACGGGCGACGCCGTGAAGGCGAAGAACGGCTCGATGGTCGCGTACGACGGCCAGATGGCCTTCAAGAAGATGACCGGCGGCGGCGAGGGCATCCGGGGCATGGTGACCCGCCGCGTCACCGGCGAGCAGATGACGGTGATGGAGGTGAAGGGGCACGGCACCTGCTGGTTCGCCGACCGCGCCACCGAGATCAACCTCGTGCGGCTGACCGGCGAGAAGCTGTACGTGGAGGCGAGCAATTTGCTCTGCACCGACGCCGGCCTGCGCACCGGCACCAGCTTCACCGGCATGCGCGGCGCGACGCAGGGGAACGGCCTGTTCACGACGACGGTCGAGGGCACCGGCCAGGCGGCGATCGTCTCCGACGGCCCGGCGGTGGTGCTGCGCGTCTCCCAGCAGTACCCCCTGACGGTCGACCCGGGTGCCTACATCGCCCACCAGGGGAACGTCCGGCAGAGCTTCCAGTCCGGTGTCACGTTCCGCACCTTCCTGGGCGAGGGCGGCGGCGAGGCGTTCCAGATCCGCTTCGAGGGCGAAGGACTGGTCTACGTCCAGCCGAGCGAGCGGGCGACGATCGCGGGGGATGTGTGACATGCCCTTCCGTGAGATCAACTCGAAGATGATCGAGGCCACGGTGCAGCCGGGCGCCAAGATCTTCAGCCAGCGGGGCGCGATGCTCGCCTACCAGGGGGACGTCTCCTTCACCCCCAACATCCAGGGCGGCCAGGGCGGCTTCGCGTCCATGATCGGACGCCGGGTCGCGGGCGAGGCCACCCCCCTGATGACCGTCGAGGGCAGTGGCACGGTCCTGTTCGGGCACGGCGGGCATCACATCCAGGTCATCGGCCTCTCCGGAGACACGCTGTACGTGGAGGCGGACCGCCTGCTCGCCTTCGACGGCACGCTCCAGCAGGGCACGATGTTCCTGGGCTCCCAGGGCGGCGTCATGGGCATGGTGCGCGGCCAGGTGAGCGGCCAGGGCCTGTTCACCACGACCCTGAAGGGCCACGGCGCGGTCGCCGTCATGGCGCACGGCGGCGTCATCGAGGTGCCGATCACCCCCCAGCGCCCGGTCCACGTGGACCCGCAGGCGTATGTCGCGCACCACGGCGACGTGCGCAACAAGCTGTCCACGGCGCTCGGCTGGCGCGACATGGTGGGCCGCGGTTCCGGCGAGGCCTTCCAGCTGGAGCTGTCGGGGACCGGCGCGGTGTACGTCCAGGCCTCGGAGGAGAAGCTGTGAACCCCAACGCCCCCCATGTCTCGACGCCCGCGGGCGCGCCCGCCGTCTTCGACCCGGTGACGCTGCCGAGCGACGACAGCGTGAATCCGTACACCTTCTGCGTGGAGCTCAAGGGGAACCAGTGGTTCCTGCAGAAGGGGAAGATGATCGCCTACTACGGACGGATCGAGTTCAACGGCATCGGGCACGGCCGCCTGGACCGTCTGGTCCGGACCAGCTTTCATTCGCCGCTGCACGCGAGCGACTGGGTCGTGGCGGACGGGCAGGGCAAGATGCTCCTCGCCGACCGGGCCTTCGACGTGAATTCGTACGATCTCGAAGAGGGCAACCTGACCATTCGCTCCGGCAACCTCCTCGCTTTTCAGCCAACTCTCGCGCTGAAGCAGTCGATCGTTCCGGGCTTTCTGACCCTCATCGGCACGGGCAAGTTCGTCGCGGCGTCGAACGGCCCGGTGGTCTTCATGGAGCCCCCGATCCGTGTGGATCCACAGGCGCTCGTGGGGTGGGCGGACTGCCCTTCACCCTGCCATCACTACGACCACGGATACCTCACAGGCGTGATCGGAGGCGTGCGGGCACTGACCGGCATCGGCGGGACGTCCGGCGAGGAGCACCAGTTCGAGTTCGTCGGCGCCGGCACGGTCCTGCTCCAGTCCAGCGAGGCGCTGATGCCCGAACGGGCATCGGGAGAGGTGCCCCAGCAGGGTGGCGTACCGGGCGGACGGGGCACTCCGGGCCAACCGGGTCAGCAGCCCGGCGCACCGCGCCTTCCCGGACAACTGGGGGACCTCCAGCGTCGCTTCGGGCTGTGAGCGGTAGTCTGCGGAGTGTGACGGCGAACGCCTGTGCCCCTCCTGGAGGCAGGTGGTGCGAGGCGCGTCACATCCCACCATTCGTTCACCTTTCAACTTCTTAGGTAGAATCGATTCCATGGAGACCGAGACGGCCCCGCAGTGGCTGACCGACGAGGAACAGTGCGCCTGGCGCACCCACGTGGAGGTCAACAGGATGCTGACATATCAGCTCGAAAAGGACCTTCAGCCGTTCAACCTGACCATGAACGACTACGACATTCTCGTGTATCTCTCCGAGTCGGAAGAGCTCCGGATGCGGATGAGCGACCTTGCCGCCGCCACCCTGCAGTCCAAGAGCCGCCTGTCCCACCAGATCACCCGCATGGAGAACGCGGGCCTGGTGCGCCGTGAGAACTGCGAGTCCGACCGGCGGGGCCTCTACACCGTCCTCACCGAGGAAGGCATGGAGACCATGCGGAAGGTGGCCCCGCACCACGTCGCCTCCGTGCGGCGGCACTTCGTCGACCTCATCTCCGACGAGGCCCTCGAAGACCTGCGCAAGGCCCTGACCCCGATCGCGGAACACCTGCGCTCCCAGCGCGGCAAGCCCTGATCCGCACCGCCGTGGCCGGCCGCACCCCTCATTCCGCCGACGACTGAGGGCTCGGCAGCCGCAGCTCGAACAGCGCACCGCCGGACGGCGCCTCCCGCACCACGAGCGTGCCGCCGTGCCGCACCGCCACGTCCCGCGCGATGGCGAGGCCCAGACCGGCCCCGCCCTCGTCGCGGGTCCGCGCGTCGTCGAGCCGCACGAACCGCTCGAAGATCCGCTCCCGCTCGCCCTCCGGCACGCCGCTGCCGTCATCGGCCACCTCAAGGACCGCCCAGGCCCCGTCACTCCGGGTGGTGACCGTGACGCGGGAGCGTGCGTGCCGCTGCGCGTTGTTCAGAAGGTTGCCGAGCACCCGCGCCAGCTGGCCGCGGGAGCCCGCGACTTCGGCGCTCTTCAGGTCCGCGTGCACCTCGACGTGGTCCCTGGTGCGCTGCGAGAGCTCCTCGCGCGCGAAGGCCGCCAGGTCGACGCGGCCCGCCCCCGGCTTCTCCCCCGCGTCCAGACGGGCCAGGAGCAGCAGGTCGGCGGCGAGTTCCTGGAGCCGCACGGTGTCCTCGACGGCGCCGTCGACGTCCAGCAACTCCGGATGCGCGGCGCCCACTTCGAGCTGCGTGCGCAGCGAGGCGATGGGACTGCGCAGCTCGTGCGAGGCGTCCGCCACGAACCGGCGCTGACGCTCCACGGAGGTCTGCAGCGCGGTGAGCGTCTCGTTCGTGGTGCGCGCGAGGCGGGCGATCTCGTCGTGCGTGTCCGGCTCGGGCACGCGGCGCGCGAGGTCCTCCGACGCGGTGATCGCGGACATCTCCGCGGTGATCGCGGCCACCGGACGCAGCGCGCGCCGCGTCACCAGCCAGGTGACTCCGGCGACGACCGCGAGGAGCAGCGGGAACCCGATCAGCATCGACGTCAACGCCGTGGACACGGCGCTCTGTTCGTCGGAGAGCGAGCCACCCGCGTGGACGGTGAAGTCGCCCTTCGGCGAGCTGACCTCGACGGCGGCGAAGCGGTACTCACCGCTCTCGCCGTCGATCGTGGCGGAGCCGTCGGTGTACTCGGTCTCGTCGTCGATCTCCCCGTCCTCGCGGTCCCCTGCGTCCCCGCTGTCCCCCTTCACACCCGCTCCCCCACGGCCGGGCTTCACCTGGTCGACGCCCGTTCCGCTGATCCTCTGCAGGTCCTCACTGGCCGCGACCAGCCGCCCGTCGCCGTCGACGACCTGCACGGGCTGGTTCTCGTCGTCCGGCAGGTCCAGGTCGCCGAGTGACCGGACCGTGAGGAGCTGCGAGGCGACCTTGCGGGCGGCCGAGTCGGCCCGGGACCCCGCCTGGTCGGTGAGGTTGTCCCGCAGCGAGAGCAGCACGGCGGCGCCCGCCGCGACCAGGGCGAGGGCGACGACGAGGCTCGCGCCGAGCGTGGCCCTGGCCCGCACCGATCCGAACAAGCGGCTCATCCTGCTCATCGCGGGGCCTCCAGGCGGTATCCGGCGCCGCGCACGGTCTTGATGAGGGCCGCGCCGAGCTTGCGCCGCAGCGTGCTCACGTACACCTCGACGATGTTGGGGTCGCCCTCGTACGCGAAGTCCCAGACATGGTCCAGGATGTCGCCCTTGGAGACGACCTCGCCGCTGCGCAGCACCAGCTGCTCAAGGACCGCGAACTCCTTCGCCGTGAGCGTCACTTCGTCCTCGCCGCGGAACACGCGGCGCGCCGCCGTGTCGATCCTGAGGTCGCCCAGGGTGTGGACCGGAGAGGGCCCCGCGGTGCCGCGCCGGCGCAGCAGGGCCTTCACCCGGGCGACCAGCACGACGTACGAGAAGGGCTTGGTCAGGTAGTCGTCCGCGCCGGTGTCGAGGCCCTCGGCCTCGTCGTACTCGCCGTCCTTGGCCGTGAGCATCAGGATCGGCACGTCGTGTCCCGCGGCGCGGAGCGTGGAGCAGACGCGGTAGCCGTTCATGCCGGGCAGCATGATGTCGAGGATCACCAGGTCGTACGTGCCCTCGCTCGCCCGGTGCAGCCCGTCGACGCCGTCGTGGACGACGTCCACGGCGAAGCCCTCGGCCGTCAGGCCCTTGGCCAGCGACAGGGCCAGTCGCTTCTCGTCCTCCACGATCAACAGGCGCATGCGTTCAGGGTGGCAGAGCGAAGCTGAAGAGTTCTTCAGGCGGCTTCAGCGTGCGTTCAGGATCGCTCCGCCAGATTGGTCCGTGTCGAAAGCGAACGGCAGCGGCCCCCGGGTCGCCGCCCCCACCGCCCACTTCTTCGGGAGGACCCTCATGAAGCGCAACATCGTCATCGCCACCGTCGCCGCCGCGGCCCTGATCGGAGGCGGCAGCGCCGCCGCCTTCGCGACCGGCGGTGACGACGACAGCGCCGCGAGCAAGTCGAGCGTCCAGCTGAAGGACAACGACCGCAAGGACCAGGACGACCGCGACGACCGGGACGACGACCGCAAGGACGACCACCGCGACGACGCCGCCGAGGTGACCGCCGCCGACGCCATCAAGGCCGCCCTCGCGGACACGTCCGGCACCGCGGTCTCCGCCGAGCTCGACGACGAGGACGGCGGCCTGGTCTGGGACGTCGACATCCTGAAGGGCAAGACCTGGCACAGCGTCGAGGTCGACCCGGGCACGGGCAAGGTCCTCGGCTCCTGGGTCGAGAAGGACGACAAGGACGACGCCGCTGAGGACGCCGCCGACGCCGCTCGCGTGAACTCCGCCCTGAAGGGCGCCTCCGTCACCGCCGCGGACGCCGCGAAGGCCGGCGCCGACAAGGGCACCGTGACCTCCGTGGACCTGGACGACGACGGCACGGCGACCGCCTGGAACGTGGAGACGACCGGTGCGAAGGGCGCCGAGTCCGAGTACGGCGTCGACCTGAAGACCGGCAAGGTCACCGCGGACCACTCGGACGACCACGACGACCGCGACGGCCAGGACCACGACGACGACGGCTCCGACGACTGACGGCCGCAGAAGGGCCCACTTCCGCCGCGGGGGCGGCGCCACACCGGCGCCGCCCCCGCGGCGCGTCTCAGCTCTCCGTCAGGCCCTCGACCAGCTCGTCCGCGGCCGTGTACGGGTCGAGCTCCCCCGCCACGATCCGTTCCGCGAGCGCGGAGAGCCGCAGGTCGCCGTGGAGGGAGCCGATGCGCTCGCGCAGGGCCGTGACGGCGATCGTCTCGACCTCGCGGGAGGCGCGGGCGACCCGGCGCTCGCCGAGGACCCCCCGCTCCTCCATCCACGCCCGGTGCTTCTCCAGCGCCTCGACGACCTCGTCGAGGCCCTCGCCGCGCGCCGCGACCGTCTTCACGATGGGCGGGCGCCAGTCGCCGGGGCCGCGGGACTCGCCGAGGCCCAGCATGTGATTCAGCTCGCGCGCGGTCGCGTCGGCGCCGTCGCGGTCCGCCTTGTTGACGACGTAGACGTCGCCGATCTCCAGGATTCCGGCCTTGGCCGCCTGGATGCCGTCGCCCATGCCGGGCGCGAGGAGGACGACCGAGGTGTCCGCCTGGGAGGCGATCTCCACTTCGGACTGTCCGACGCCGACCGTCTCGACGAGGATCACGTCGCAGCCCGCCGCGTCGAGGACGCGGATGGCCTGCGGGGCGGCCCAGGCGAGCCCGCCGAGGTGTCCGCGCGTGGCCATGGAGCGGATGTAGACGCCGGGGTCGGACGCGTGGTCGGACATCCGCACGCGGTCGCCGAGGAGCGCGCCCCCGGAGAAGGGGGACGACGGGTCGACGGCGAGGACGCCGACCCGCTTCCCGGCCCGCCGGTACGCGCTCACGAGCGCCGACGTCGATGTCGACTTGCCGACACCGGGGGAACCCGTGAGGCCGACCACGTACGCGTGGCCGGCGAGCGGCGCCAGCGCCGCCATCACTTCACGCAGCTGCGGTGACGCCCCCTCGACCAGTGAGATCAGCCGGGCCACGGCCCGCGGCCTGCCCTCGCGGGCCTGCGCCACCAGGGAGGGGACGTCCTGCATCACAGCTCCGTTCACTACGTACTACGTACTGCGCATTGCGTACGAGAGGACAGTGGCCGACCGAGGGCTAGGCCTTGGCCACCTTGACGATCAGGGCGTCGCCCTGCCCGCCGCCACCGCACAGCGCGGCCGCGCCCACGCCGCCGCCCCGGCGCTTCAGCTCCAGGGCGAGGTGCAGCACGAGGCGTGCGCCGGACATCCCGATCGGGTGACCCAGTGCGATGGCCCCGCCGTTGACGTTCACCTTTTCCGAGGACACCCCGAGGTCCTTCATTGACTGGACGGCGACGGCGGCGAAGGCCTCGTTGATCTCGATGAGATCGAGGTCCTCGACCGCCAGGCCCTCCTTCTTCAGGGCGTGCTGGATGGCGTTGGAGGGCTGCGACTGGAGCGAGCTGTCGGGACCCGCCACGTTGCCGTGCGCACCGATCTCGGCGATCCAGGCCAGGCCGAGCTCCTGCGCCTTGGCCTTCGACATCACCACGACGGCGGCGGCGCCGTCGGAGATCTGCGAGGACGTGCCCGCCGTGATCGTGCCGTCCTTGGCGAAGGCCGGGCGCAGCTTGGCGAGGGTCTCCACGGTGGTCTCGCCGCGGATGCCCTCGTCCTGGGAGAAGAGGACCGGGTCACCCTTGCGCTGCGGGATCTCGACCGGGGTGATCTCGGCCTCGAACAGGCCGTTCTTCTGGGCGGCGGCGGCCCGCTGATGGGAGAGCGCGGCCACCTCGTCCTGCTCCGGGCGGCGGATGCCCAGGCGGCCGTTGTGCTTCTCCGTGGACTCACCCATGGCGACGCCGTCGAAGGAGTCGGTCAGGCCGTCGTACGCCATGGAGTCGAGCATCTCGATCGCGCCGTACTTGTGGCCCTCACGGGACTTGGGGAGCAGGTGCGGGGCGTTGGTCATGGACTCCTGACCGCCGGCCACCACGATGTCGAACTCGCCGGCTCGGATGAGCTGGTCGGCGAGCGCGATGGAGTCGAGACCCGAGAGACAGACCTTGTTGATGGTCAGCGCGGGGACGTTCATGGGGATGCCCGCCTTGACGGCGGCCTGACGTGCCGGGATCTGCCCTGCCCCGGCCGTCAGCACCTGTCCCATGATCACGTACTGGACCTGGTCGCCTCCGATGCCCGCGCGCTCCAGCGCGGCCTTGATCGCGAATCCCCCCAGATCCGCACCCGAGAAGGACTTCAGGGAGCCGAGGAGACGGCCCATGGGCGTGCGTGCGCCCGAGACGATCACTGAGGTGGTGCCGGTCGTTCCTGCCATGTGCGACGACCCCTTGGGAGGAGAGGAGTTAACGAGGGTTTATCTGAATGTACTGAGCAGTACCCCCGCCGTCACCGGGCGGCGACTGTGATCGCGCGCACGTTGCGTAATCACTGCGTCAAGCGCTGCACTTGAAGCATGCTGACGCGAATCGATCACATCGGGATCGCCTGTTTCGACCTCGACAAGACCGTCGAGTTCTACCGCGCGACGTACGGATTCGAAGTGACCCACTCCGAGGTCAACGAAGAGCAGGGCGTGCGCGAGGCCATGCTGAAAATCAACGACACCAGTGACGGAGGCGCCTCCTACCTGCAGCTTCTGGAACCGACCCGCGACGACTCCGCGGTCGGCAAGTGGCTGGCCAAGAACGGCGAGGGCGTGCACCACATCGCCTTCGGCACCGCGGACGTCGACGGCGACGCCGCGGCCATCAAGGACAAGGGCGTACGCGTCCTCTACGAAGAGCCCCGCATCGGCTCCATGGGCTCGCGCATCACCTTCCTGCACCCGAAGGACTGCCACGGTGTCCTGACGGAACTCGTCACTTCGGCACCCTCCGACTCCCTGGAGCACTGACCTCCCCATATCCGGGCCGGTAGGGTGAGGGGCGGCCGTCCGAAGTCGGGGCGGCCACATGCCGGGGTCCGGGTTTCGGGGGACGAGCGTCGGGGCAGCAGCCCATGCTCCGCTGTTGATCTGACACCATTCCCCCGGGGGCCTCGTTCGGCGGATGGACGGGGCTCGTTGGAAAGACGTGCGACCAGGGTTGGGGTATCCCCTGCTCGACGAGCTTGGGGAAGGATGGGACCGCGCAGTGCGGGGCTACGAACGCCAAGAGAACTCGCGGGCTGAGACGGACAGTCTGTCCCGGTTCGAGGCCGAGATGGACCGGCTGAAGACCGAGCGGGAGAAGGCCGTCCAGCACGCCGAGGACCTCGGCTACCAGGTCGAGGTGTTGCGCGCCAAGCTGCACGAGGCGCGCCGCAACCTCGCGTCCCGCCCTGCCTACGACAGCGCGGACATCGGGTATCAGGCCGAGCAGTTGCTCCGCAATGCCCAGATCCAGGCCGAACAGCTGCGTGCCGACGCCGAGCGCGAACTGCGTGAGGCCAGGGCGCAGACCCAGCGCATCCTCCAGGAGCACGCCGAGCAGCAGGCCAGGCTCCAGTCCGAGCTGCACACCGAGGCCGTGACGCGGCGCCAGCAGCTCGACCAGGAGCTGAGCGAGCGCCGGCAGACCGTCGAGTCGCACGTCAACGAGAACGTGGCCTGGGCCGAACAGCTCAGGGCCCGCACCGAACAGCAGGCCCGTCGCCTCCTCGACGAGTCACGCGCGGAGGCCGACCAGGCCCTGGCCGCCGCCCGCGCCGAGGCCGCCCGCGTCGCCGAGG
Organism: Streptomyces venezuelae; assembly: GCF_008642355.1. Taxonomy (NCBI): domain Bacteria; kingdom Bacillati; phylum Actinomycetota; class Actinomycetes; order Kitasatosporales; family Streptomycetaceae; genus Streptomyces; species Streptomyces venezuelae. The sequence continues at coordinate 5,693,343 of NZ_CP029193.1, read as the reverse complement.
AGGCCCGTCAGCGCCTCGCCGGTGACGCCGAGGCCGCTCGCGCCGAGGCCGAGGCCATCCTGCGCCGTGCCCGTTCGGACGCCGAGCGCCTCCTGAACGCCGCGTCGACGCAGGCCCAGGAGGCCACCGACCACGCCGAGCAGCTGCGGTCCAGCACGGCGGCCGAGACGGAGCAGGCGCGCCGCCAGGCCGCCGAGGCGAGCCGCGCCGCCGAGCAGCGCATGGCCGAGGCCGAGACGGCGCTGCGCGAGGCGCGCGCCGAGGCCGAGAAGGTGCTCGCCGAGGCCAAGGAGACCGCGACCAAGCAGCTCCAGGCCGCCGAGGGCGCCAACGAGCAGCGCACGCGCACCGCGAAGGAGCAGGTCGCCCGGCTGGTCGGCGAGGCCACCAAGGAGGCCGAGGCCACCAGGTCCGAGGCCGAGCAGCTGATCGCCGACGCCCGTGCGGAGGCCGAGAAGCTGATCGCGGAGGCCGCCGAGAAGGCGCGCACGATCACCGCCGAGGAGACCGCGGGCCAGCTCGCGAAGGCCGCGCGGACCGCCGAGGAAGTCCTCGACAAGGCGTCCAAGAACGCCAAGGAGACCACGAAGGCCGCCACCGAGCAGGCCGAGCGGATCCGCTCCGAGGCGGAGGCCGAGGCGGACCGGCTGCGCGCGGAGGCGCACGACATCGCCGAGGAGCTCAAGGGCGCGGCGAAGGACGACACCAAGGAGTACCGCGCCAAGACCGTCGAGCTGCAGGAGGAGGCGCGCAGGCTGCGCGGCGAGGCCGAGCAGCTGCGGGCCGACGCGGCCACCGAGGGCGACCGCATCCGCAGCGAGGCGCGGCGCGAGGCGGTCAAGGAGATCGAGGAGGCGGCGAAGTCCGCCGAGGAGCTCCTCGCCAAGGCGAAGGCCGACGCCGAGGAGCTGCGTACGGCCGCGACCGCCGAGAGCGAGCGGGTCCGTGCCGAGGCCGTCGAGCGGGCCACGTCCCTGCGCACGCAGGCCGAGGAGACCCTGGAGCGCACCCGCGCGGAGGCCGAGCGGCACCGCGAGGAGGCCGCCGAGCAGGCCGAGGCCACGAAGTCGGAGGCCGAGGAGGCCGCGCGGGCGCTGCGCGAGGAGACCGAGCAGGCCATAGCGGCCCGCCAGGCCGAGGCGGCCGAAGAGCTGACGCGGCTGCACACGGAGGCCGAGGAACGGCTGTCAGCGGCCGAGCAGGCGCTGTCCGACGCCCGCGCGGAGGCCGAGCGCATCCGCAAGGAGGCCGCGGACGAGACGGAGCGGCTGCGCACGGAGGCCGCCGAGCGGATCCGCACACTCCAGTCGCAGGCCGAGACGGAGGCGGAGCGGCTGCGCACGGAGGCCGCCGCCGACGCGTCGCAGGCCCGCGCGGAGGGCGAGAACATCGCCGTGCGACTGCGTTCGGAGGCCGCCGCGGAGGCGGAGCGGCTGAAGACCGAGGCGCAGGAGTCCGCGGACCGCGTGCGCGCGGAGGCGGCTGCCGCCGCCGAACGCGTGGGCACGGAGGCCGCCGAGGAGCTGGCCGCCGCCCAGGAGGAGGCCGCGCGCCGCCGCCGCGAGGCCGAGGAGACGTTGGGCTCCGCCCGCGCGGAGGCCGACCAGGAGCGCGAGCGGGCCCGCGAGCAGAGCGAGGAACTCCTCGCCTCCGCCCGCAAGCGCGTCGAGGAGGCGCAGGCCGAGGCGATCCGTCTGGTCGAGGAGGCCGACCGCCGCGCGACCGAGATGGTCACGGCCGCCGAGCAGCACGCCCAGTCCGTACGGGACTCCGTCGCCGGCCTGCACGAGGCGGCGCAGGAGGAGGTCGCGGGCCTGCGGTCGGCCGCCGAGCACGCCGCCGAGCGCACGCGGACGGAGGCGCAGGAGGAGGCCGACCGCGTCCGCGCCGACGCCTACGCGGAGCGGGAGCGTGCCACCGAGGACGCCAACCGCACCCGGCGCGAGGCGACGGAGGCGTCGGAGGCCGCGAAGGCCCTTGCCGAGCGCACGGTCTCGGAGGCCATCGCGGAGGCCGAGCGGATGCGTTCGGACGCCTCGGAGCACGCCCAGCGGGTGCGCACGGAGGCGTCGGACACCATCGCGCAGGCCGAGCAGGACGCGTCCCGTACGCGCGCCGACGCCCGCGAGGACGCCAACCGCATCCGCAACGACGCCGCGAGCCAGGCCGACCGGCTGATCGGCGAGGCCCGCAGCGAGGCCGAGAAGCTGCAGTCCGACACGGCCGCGGAGGCCGAGCGGGTGCGCACGGAGGCGGCGGAGCAGGCGGAGCGGCTGCGTGCCGAGTCCACCGCGGAGGCCGAGCGGCTCAAGGCCGAGACGACGACCGAGGCGGAGCGGGTCCGCGCGGAGTCGGTGGCGAAGGCCGAGAAGCTCATCGCGGACGCTTCGGGCGACGCGGAGCGGCTGCGCGCCGAGGCCGCCGAGACGGTCAACTCCGCGCAGCAGCACTCCGAGCGGATCCGCAGCGAGTCCGAGCGCGTCAAGGCGGAGGCGGCGCGGGAGGCCGAGCGGCTCACGTCCGAGGCGCGCGAGGAGGCGGAGCGGACCCTGGACGAGGCCCGCCAGGCCGCCAACAAGCGCCGTCAGGAAGCGGCCGAGCAGGTCGACACGCTCATCACGGAGGCGGCCGCGGAGGCGGAGAAGCTGACGGCGGACGCGCAGGAGAAGGCGCTCAAGGCGACGACGGACGCCGAGGCGCAGGCCGACACGATGGTGGGCGCTGCCCGCAAGGAGGCCGAGCGGCTGGTCGCGGCGGCGACGGTCGAGGGCAACTCGCTGGTGGAGAAGGCGCGTACGGACGCGGACGAGCTGCTGGTCGGCGCCCGTGGCGACGCGACCGCCATAAGGGAGCGCTCGGAGGAGCAGCGCGACCGGGTGACGGCCGAGATCGAGGAACTGCACGAGCGTGCGCGCCGCGAGTCCGCGGAGGCGATGAAGTCGGCGGGCGAGCGCTGCGACGCGCTGGTCAAGGCCGCGGAGGAGCAGCTGGCCGAGGCCGAGGCGAAGGCCAAGGAGCTCCTCTCCGACGCCACCTCCGAGGCGAGCAAGGTCCGTATCTCCGCCGTGAAGAAGGCCGAGGGTCTTCTGAAGGAGGCCGAGGCGAAGAAGAGCGAGCTGACGCGCGAGGCGGAGCGCATCAAGGCCGAGGCAGAGGCCGAGGCGACGCGCATCGTCGAGGAGGGCAAGCAGGAGCTGGAGGTGCTTGTCCGGCGCCGGGCCGACATCAATGCCGAGATCTCCCGTGTCCAGGACGTGCTGGAGGCGTTGGAGTCTTTCGAGGCCCCGTCGGGCGGCGCGAAAGCCGGGCCCGGCAGCGGCTCTGCCGCGGGTGGCGTCAAAGCCGGAGCCGCGGCAGGGTCTACACGTTCGAGTGGGAAGCAGTCGGATGGGTAGCCAAGGAGCATCGCCCGTGCTTTGAAAGGACCTTTGGCCCTGTCCCTGGCAAGTGCTCCCGCGGTTGACCACTCAAAAGGGGTGTCATTCTCCAGATCAAACGGGCATCTGCTCGATGACACGCCGCTTGGACCCCTAGGATTCCCTCTATCACCTCACCGGTCTCATTCGACAGGAACCCCATGAGCGACACTTCCCCCTACGGCTTCGAGCTTGTGCGGCGTGGGTACGACCGCGCTCAGGTGGACGAACGTATCTCCAAGCTCGTCTCCGACCGTGACAGTGCTCTGGCCCGTATCACTGCTCTGGAAAAGCGCATCGAGGAACTGCACCTCGAGACGCAGAACGCCCAGGCCCAGGTCGCCGACGCCGAGCCGTCGTACGCCGGTCTCGGTGCCCGCGTCGAGAAGATCCTCCGCCTCGCCGAGGAGGAGGCGAAGGACCTGCGCGAGGAGGCCCGGCGCGCCGCCGAGCAGCACCGCGAGCTCGCCGAGTCCGCCGCGCAGCAGGTGCGCAACGACGCCGAGTCGTTCGCGGCCGAGCGCAAGGCCAAGGCCGAGGACGAGGGCGTCCGGATCGTCGAGAAGGCCAAGGGCGAGGCGAGCGCGCTGCGCGCCGAGGCCCAGAAGGACGCGCAGTCCAAGCGTGAGGAGGCCGACGCCCTCTTCGAGGAGACCCGCGCCAAGGCCGCCCAGGCCGCCGCGGACTTCGAGACGAACCTCGCCAAGCGCCGTGAGCAGTCCGAGCGTGATCTGGCCTCGCGTCAGGCCAAGGCGGAGAAGCGCCTCGCGGAGATCGAGCACCGCGCGGAGCAGCTGCGCCTGGAGGCCGAGAAGCTGCGTACGGACGCGGAGCGCCGCGCCCGCCAGACGGTGGAGACCGCGCAGCGCCAGGCCGAGGACATCGTGGCCGACGCGAACGCGAAGGCGGACCGGATCCGTTCGGAGTCCGAGCGCGAGCTCGCCGCTCTGACGAACCGTCGCGACTCCATCAACGCGCAGCTGACGAACGTGCGCGAGATGCTGGCGACGCTCACGGGTGCGGCCGTGGCCGCCGCGGGTACGCCCGCGGAGGACGAGCCGATCTCCCGTGGAGTGCCGGCGCAGCAGACCCGCTGAAGCGCTCCGTCAGGACAGCGAAGCCCCCCGCCACTCCGGTGGCAGGGGGCTTTGTCCCGTTTTAGCGTTGCCGCATGATCGAGCTCGACGGGCTGACCAAGCGGTACGGCGAGAAAATGGCCGTCAACAACCTGACCTTCACCGTCCGGCCTGGCATGGTCACCGGTTTCCTCGGGCCGAACGGCGCGGGGAAGTCCACCACCATGCGCATGCTGCTCGGCCTCGACAACCCGTCGGCCGGGTCCGTCCGCATCGACGGCCGGCACTACGCGCAGCTGAAGGACCCCCTCAAGTACATCGGCGCCCTGCTCGACGCCAAGGCGATGCACGGCGGCCGGAGCGCCTACAACCATCTCCTCTGCCTCGCGCAGAGCAACGGCATCCCGCGCGCCCGCGTCACCGAGGTCCTGGACACCGTCGGACTGACCGCCGTCGCGAAGAAGAAGGCCAAAGGGTTCTCGCTCGGCATGGGCCAGCGCCTCGGCATCGCGGGGGCGCTCCTCGGCGACCCCGAGATCCTGATGTTCGACGAGCCCGTCAACGGCCTCGACCCCGAGGGCATCCACTGGATCAGGAACCTGATGAAGTCCCTTGCCGCGCAAGGGCGTACGGTCTTCGTCTCCTCGCACCTGATGAGCGAGATGGCGCTCACCGCCGACCACCTCGTCGTCATCGGACAGGGCCGCCTCCTCGCCGACATGTCGATGTCCGACTTCATCCGGCAGAACTCACGGTCGTACGTCAGACTCCGCTCCCCGCAGCGCGAACGCCTCCTCGACGTCCTGCACGAGACGGGCATCACCGCGGTCGAGGCGGGCGACGGCGCCCTCGAAGTGGACGGAACGCCCGCGGAGGAGCTCGGCGAGCTCGCCGCGAGCCGTCAGCTGGTCCTCCATGAACTGAGTCCCCAGCAGGCCTCCCTGGAGGAAGCCTTCATGCAGCTCACCGCGGAGTCGGTCGAGTACCACGCGCACACGGACAGCGGGGCGGCACCACCACCGCAGACAGGCGGCTGGGGCGAAGGCTGGCAGCAGCAGCGGAAGGGGGCCTGAGCGATGGCCGCGGCACAAGTGCTGAAATCGGAGTGGACCAAGATCCGCTCGGTCTCGTCGACCATCTGGACGCTCGGCCTCGCCTGCGTCGTCACGATCGCGCTCGGCGCGTTGATCAGCATCCTGTCCAAGAACGACTACGACAGCCTCGACGCGAAGGACCGGCTGACCTTCGACGCGACGTACATCAGCTTCGCCGGAATGTCCCTCGGCCAGCTCGCGATGATCGTCTTCGGGGTGCTCGTCGTCGCGAACGAGTACAGCACCGGCATGATCCGCACCTCGCTCGCCGCGGTCCCGCAGCGCGCCACGTTCCTGTTCGGCAAGATCGCCGTGGCGACGCTGCTCGCGTTCGTGGTGGGCCTGGCCACCAGCTTCATCACGTTCTTCGTGGGCCAGGCGATGCTCGGGCCGTACAAGGCCCACCTCGGTGACCCCGGCGTGCTGCGCGCCGTCATCGGCGGCGCGCTCTACATGACGCTGATCGCGGTGTTCTCGATGGGCGTCGCGGCGATGCTGCGCAGCCCGATGCTCTCCCTCGGCATCCTGATGCCGTTCTTCTTCCTGATCTCCAGCATCCTCGGCAACGTATCGGCGACGAAGAAGATCGGCCGCTTCCTGCCCGACCAGGCCGGGAGCAAGATCATGCAGGTCAAGTCGCCGTTCGACGACGACACGCCGTATGGGCCGTGGGGCGGGCTCGCGATCATGCTGGCGTGGGTGGTGCTCGCGCTGATCGGTGGGTACGTACTGCTGAAGAAACGGGACGCGTAGCGGTACATCAGGGGGGCGTGTGACGGCACAGGACCACGGGCTCGCGGCGCTCGGCCTCGACGGCGTGCCCGCGCTGCAACCCCTCACCTACCCGGGCCCGCCCGTCAGCGCGCCCGCCCTGCTGACCGGGACCGAGCTGCTGCCGCTGCACGCGCGGCCGGGCGGCCTCGGCTCGTGGACGGTCGACGGCTCCCCCCGGACCCTGGACGACGTCCTGGACGCCCTCGGGCAGGCGCCCGTCGCCGGACGTCACCCCGTGCTCGCCGTCGGCTCCAACGCCTCCCCCGGACAGCTCGCCCACAAGCTCGGCAGGCTCGGCATCCCGCGCACGGTGCCGATGGTGCCCGTGCGGCTGCGCGGCCTCGGCATCGGCTGCTCAGCGCACATCGGCCGGGCCGGATACGTGGCGGCCGCGCCCTACGCCCGCGCCGGGGAGCAGCGCACGCTCGTCGTCTCCTGGCTGGACCCCGCGCAGCTGCCCGCCGTCGACGCCACGGAGCTCCCCAACTACCGGCGCGTACCGCTGTCCGGGGAGGCGTACGCGATGACCCTGCCGTCCGGCGAACCGCTCACCGGCGCGTCCGTCTACGTCAGCGCGCGCGGCGTCCTCGCCGACCCGCTCACCGGCCTGCCCCGCCCCGGCGGCGGCGACCAGGCGGCGCTCCTGGACACCCTGCTCGACGCGTCCGCGCCGCTGCGCGAGCTCCTCGGCCCCGACGCCGCCGCCTGGGTGCGCAGGGCCGCCGCCGACCCCGAGCTGCGCGCGCGGGGCACGCTGCTCTTCGCGGAGGAGGGCTGGGTGCTGCCCTGGACCGATCTGCCGTGGACGGATCTGTCGCACTCGTCCGTGTGAAGCGACGTGCGGCGCCGGGTTTACTTGCTCTTGGCTGGAACCGTCAGCCCACCGTTATCCTCCTAACCCTTACGGGGGCGTGTGCCCCGACGTCCTGAACCATTCGATGGGTGCGGAGAATGATCGAGGCAGTCGGTCTGACGAAGCGCTACGGCGCCAAGACAGCCGTGTACAACCTTTCCTTCCAGGTGCGGCCCGGAACCGTCACCGGCTTCCTCGGGCCGAACGGCTCCGGCAAGTCGACGACGATGCGCATGATCCTGGGGCTCGACGCGCCCACCAGCGGGCAGGTGACGATCGGCGGCTATCCGTACCGGAAGCTCCCGAACGCGCCGCGCCAGGTCGGCGCGCTCCTCGACGCCAAGGCCGTCCACGGCGGCCGGCACGCCCGCAACCACCTGCTCTGCCTCGCGCAGCTCTCCGGCATCCCGGCCCGCAGGGTCGACGAGGTGCTCGGCGTCGTGGGCCTCCAGGACGTGGCGAAGAAGCGCTCCAAGGGCTTCTCGCTCGGCATGGGCCAGCGCCTCGGCATCGCGGCGGCACTCCTCGGCGACCCGCAGGTGCTGCTCTTCGACGAGCCGGTCAACGGCCTCGACCCCGAGGGCATCCTCTGGGTCCGCAACCTGATGAAGTCGCTCGCGGCCGAGGGACGCACGGTCTTCGTGTCGTCCCACCTCATGAGCGAGATGGCCCTCACCGCCGAGCACCTGATCGTGATCGGCCGCGGCCAGCTGCTCGCCGACATGAGCGTCAAGGACTTCATCTCGCACAACTCCGCGGACTTCGCGCGGGTGCGGACGCCGGACGGCGAGACCATCGCCCGCGAGAAGCTGACGGCCGCGCTCACCGAGGCGGGCGGCCAGGTGCTGCCCGAGCAGGACGGCGCGCTCCGTGTCACGGGCCTGCCGCTCCCCCGCATCAGCGACCTCGCGCACGGCGCGGACGTCCGCCTGTGGGAGCTCTCCCCGCACCAGGCGTCGCTGGAGGAGGCGTACATGCGGATGACGCAGGGCGCCGTCGACTACCGCTCCACGGTCGACCAGCGCGCGGGCCTCCAGCAGGAGATGGCGCCCGGCGCCCTGCCGCCCGGCCAGCAGGCGCCGGTGCCCGGCCAGGGCCAGCCCGGCTGGTACGCCCCGCCGCCGCCCCAGCCGGGCGGCCAGCCCTTCGCGATGCCGCAGGGCGCGCCCGGGACGCCGAACCCCTACGCCGCAGCTCCCCCGCAGCAGGCCCCGGCGGCGGCCCCCGCGGCCCCTGCCCCCGCGCCCTCTCCCGCCCCCGACATGACCAAGCGCGACAGCGAGGACAAGCGATGACCACGCCTCCGACTCCGCAGCAGCAGCCGCAGGCGCAGCCCCAGCAGGCGTACGCACAGGCGGGCGCCCCCATGCAGGGCGCCCCGATGCAGGGAGCCCCCGCGGCCCCCGCGCCGGCCGCTCCCGCGCCGCCCTCCGCCTGGCAGCAGGCGATGGCGAACGCCTACACCTCGCCGATCCCGGTCAAGAAGACCCACCTCGGCAACGCACTCTCCTCGGAGTGGACGAAGATCAAGTCGGTCCGCTCCACGATGTGGACCCTGGGCATCTTCCTGCTCCTGGTCATCGGCATCGGCCTGCTCGCGGTGGCCAACACCCAGTCGGTCGACTACGCGGACGTGCCGTTCACGCTCCCGGCCTTCTTCGGCCTGATGCTCGGCCAGATCTGCCTGATCACGCTGGGCGTGCTCGTCACCTCGTCCGAGTACGGCACAGGCATGATCCGTACGACGTTCACCGCCTCGCCGCAGCGCCACCGCGTCCTCACCGCGAAGATCCTGATCTTCTTCGTGATCGCCTTCGTCGTGTCCGCCGGCTCCATCCTCCTGGTGGGCCTCGCGGCGTCGGCCGCCCACAGCGGCCCGGAGGCGGGCGACCTCCCGTGGGCCGGGTCGGTCTTCAAGGGCGGCCTGTACGTCTCGCTGCTCGGCGTGCTCGCGCTCGCCGTCGGCTCGATCCTGCGGCACTCCGCGGGCGCCATCACGGCGATGCTCGGCGTGGTGCTGCTGCCCGCGATCCTGGGCGGCTTCCTGATGATCTGGGAGAGCACGCAGCCGCTCGGCGAGAAGATGAACGACTACAACGCCATCACGGCCCTCGCCAAGATCTTCGGCGCGGACGACACGGGCGCGAGCGGCGGCTCGCAGCTGACGCTGCTCGTCGTCGTCACCCTGGCCGCCGTCGCCGGTGCGTTCGCACTCCTGGAGAAGCGCGACGTATAGCCGTACGGGCACGAGGCGTACGAGGAGCTAGTACCTCGGCGCGTTACGGGACCGCTGCACCCGCGTGGTGCGGCGGTCCTTCGCGTTCCAGCACGCCTTGTGCCAGTGCCTGCGCTCGTCGACGCCGGAGTGCTCGGGCCAGGCGACCACGTGCGCGAGGCCGGAGGGGATCTCCTGGTCGCAGCCGGGGCAGCGGTACCGCTTGCCCGCCGCGCTCGCGCCCGCGACATGGCGCACGCTCCACTCCTCGCCCTGCCAGCTCTCGGTGCTCTGGAAGCCGCCGTACCGACCCGAGGGCTCCGCGCCCGTCGATGACGTCGATGCCGACGTGCTCGGCTCTCCTGCGCCCTTGGGGCGGTTGCGACGCGGGGACACGGAAACACCTCACGGGCTGTACGGCGGTCAGGGGGGTGACCAGCCTACGCGCCGCGCCATGGGGTACCCGGCCCGGATCGAGGGCCCGGATCCCGCCCGCTGCACGGAAAATCAAACAATCTTCTCGCCAGGCCGTGCCTTTGGCACGTGTCACGCGTTGTTGCCCGTAGGGGGAGTGCCTGCGTCGGCGCCAAGGAGGCAGGAGTTCGATGCGAGTAGGTAGTTTTGTTCTGGCCGCCCAGTTCCCCGGGCAGGGGCAGGGGGAGGCACTGCACCGCGCGGTGCGGTCCGCCGAGGTGGCCGAGGAGGCGGGGCTCGATGCGGTCTGGCTCGCCGAGCACCACTTCGTGCCGTACGGCACGTGTCCGTCGGCGGTGACCCTCGCGGCGCTGCTCCTCGGGCGGACGCGGCGGATCCACGTCGGCACGGCCGTGAGCGTACTCCCGACCGCGCACCCCGTGGCGCTCGGCGAGCAGGCGGCGCTGCTGCACGTGACGACGGGCGGCCGGTTCTCGCTCGGCGTCGGACGCGGCGGTCCCTGGGTGGACCTGGAAGTGTTCGGCGGGGGCCTGGAGGCGTACGAGAAGGGGTTCCCCGAATCCCTCGACCTGCTGCTGCGGTGGCTGCGGGAGCCGCGCGTCGAGGGCAGTGGCGAGCGGTTCGCGTTCCGCGAGGTCGCCGTGGTGCCACGCCCGCAGGAAGCCCTGACCGGACAGGGCGCCGAAGGTCCCGAAGTGGTCGTCGCGTGCACCTCGCCGTCCAGCGTGCGGCTCGCCGCGCAGCGCTGCCTGCCGATGCTGCTCGGCATGCACGTGGGCGACGACGAGAAGGCCGAAATGGTGGCCTTGTGGAATCGCCACGCACGTGCTGCGGGGCACCCGCCGGAGAAGGTCTCCGCCGCACCCCACGTATCCGCCGGTGTCGCGCAGATCGCGGACCGCCGGCTCGACGCGGCCGAGACGTTACAGAAGGCGATGCCGGGGTGGCTGAAGCAGGGGCTGGACGCCCATGTGACCGTGGACGGCAGGCACCGCGCCATGCGTGACCCGCTGGCCTACACGGAACTCCTGTGCGGCCTGCACCCCGTGGGCACCCCCCAGGTGTGCGCCGACCGTCTCGCCGCCACCGCCGAGCGCACCGGCATCACCCGCTTCGCGCTTCTCGTGGAGGGCTCCGGCGACCTCGCGGCCACGGAGGAGAACGTGCGGAGGCTGGGCGCCGAAGTGCTGCCCCAGCTCCGCTGAGCGCCTGCCGAGGACAGGTTCCGCGTTCCGCCTGGGGAGCTGCCGCTCCGGACTGACACACCTCCCGCGTACGGAGCGGCAGCAACAGGCGTCAGCAGTCCCGGAGTTCGGGCGACTGGTTGAGCAGCTGGCCCCGGATCGAGGTGAAGCGGGCGAGCCGGTCGTCCACCGCCGGGTCAAGCGGGAACACTGCCACGCGGTGACAGTTCTGGAATGCGAGGCGCACTCCGAAATGCCTCTGCAGAGCACCGCGGATCGCGTCACTCGCGAGCGCGCGCAGCAGCTGCCCACGCGCCTGCTCGTCCGGCGGCGGGGTCTGGTTGTCGGCGAACTCTCCGCCGTCGACCTTCAGCTGGGCCACCAGGGAGCTGATCATCTCCCACGCGTAAGGCAGGGAGGTCCGGACGCAGTCGACGAATTCCGCTTCGTCCACCTCGCCTCGCTCGGCCTGTTCCAACAGTGCCGGTGAGACGTCGAGCGACATGGGTTCTCCTCTCGCACCCCCGGGGAGCGGGGGCCTACGGACAGGGATGGAGTCCGCCTACGCAGCGTGCACGGATGACGACCTCTGGCTTCTACGGTAGGCACCGGGCGGTGCGGGCACCAGGAGATTGGGCGCATAACCGGCCAGGATCGAACAGGCGCATCGACGGACAAGTCGCCTCCTCGGCGCGGGGGTGCCGGGAGCGGAGCGCGCGAATCGCGTACACCGCCCCGAGTCGAGTAGCGTTGCGCCCCATGCGTCTCGTCATTGCCCGATGCTCCGTGGACTACGCGGGCCGGCTCACCGCCCATCTCCCGTCGGCGCCCCGTCTGATCCTCGTGAAGGCGGACGGCAGCGTCTCGATCCACGCGGACGACAGGGCCTACAAACCGCTCAACTGGATGTCGCCGCCCTGCACCTTGAAGGAGGGGACCGGGGACGACGCCGGCGTGTGGACCGTCGTGAACAAGGCGGGCGAGAAGCTCATCATCACGATGGAGGAAGTCCTGCACGACTCCTCGCACGAGCTGGGTGTGGACCCCGGTCTCATCAAGGACGGCGTGGAAGCACACCTTCAGGAGTTGCTCGCCGACCGGATCGAGACGCTCGGTGAGGGATATACGCTCATCCGCCGCGAGTACATGACGGCGATCGGCCCGGTCGACATCCTCTGCCGCGACGCCGACGGGCAGACCGTCGCCGTCGAGATCAAGCGCCGCGGCGAGATCGACGGCGTCGAGCAACTCACCCGCTACCTGGAGCTGTTGAACCGCGACCCGCACCTGGCGCCGGTCCGGGGGATCTTCGCCGCCCAGGAGATCAAGCCGCAGGCACGCGTCCTCGCCACCGACCGCGGCATCGGCTGCACCGTCCTCGACTACAACGCGCTGCGCGGCATCGAGGACGACAAGCTTCGACTGTTCTGACGTTCGGCGTCAGATCCTGTCCTCGGCCCCCGGGCCGCTCGCCGAGTTCGAGTTGTCGGGCGAGGTCGGCGGCGTCTCCTCGTCGGAAGGCGTCGTCGGCGGGGTCGTGGGCGGGGTGGTCGGCGGAGTCGTCGGAGGTGTGGTCGGCGGGTCCGTCGGCTTGGTGGGCTTGTCCGTGGGCTCGGTCGGCCTGTCGCTCGGCTTCGTCGGCTTGTCCGAGGGCTTCGACGGGGTCTGTGACGGCTCGTCGCTCTCGCTCGGCTTGTCCGAGGGCTCGTCGCTGTCGCTCGGCGTCGGGCTGCCCGAGGTACCGGTGACGCCGCCCTCGCCCGGGGTGTCGGACCGGCTCGTGGAGTCCTTGCGCGGCTCGTCGGCGGTGAGGCCGTCGTCGTCGCGGTCCTCCTTCGCCGACTGCTCGGTCTTCACCTTGTCGTTCGGCGGGTCGTTGTTGTCGGACGTGGCGCCGAGCGTGACGACGGTGCCGAGGACGGCGACGAGCAGGGCTCCCGCGCCCGCCGCGACGAGGTTGCGGCGGGTGCCGCTGATGATGGAGCGCCGGCTCGGCGCGGGTCCCGCCCCGGGCATCGGCGTCGCCCTGCCGGTGACGAGCGTCTCCGGTTCCGGAGACGGCGTGGGCATGGCGAACGCGGCCGCGGAGGGCGTGAACGTGGCGGGGATGCCGCCGGGTGGCGACGCCGATTCCTCGTAGCGCGCGTCGGGCACCTCCTCGCCCGCGGCCGTGCGCCCGCCGGGCAGCACGCCGCCCGAACGGTCCGCGACCAGCGCCAGGGCCCTGCGCCCGGAGATCATGCCGCGCTTGTCGGCGAGCGCGCCGCGCAGGCCTATGGACGCCTCCAGTTCGGCGCGGGCCCGGTCGAGCTGTCCGCCGCAGAGCGCGAGGATGCCCAACTCGTGGTGGAAGTACGCCTCTTCGGCGACCTCGCCCGCGTTCCGCGCCGCTTCCTGGCCGGAGCGCAGGGCACGTTCCCAGGCGCCCCAGTCGAGCCCGCCGGCGAAGGCGGGCGCCGCGGTGCGGGCGAGGAGCACGGCGGCGCCGCTCTCCGTGGCGACCAGCGCGGCGAGCGCGGCCTGGACGGCGTCGGCCTCGGCGGCGACCCGCTCCGGGGTGACGGAGGGGTGGCCGGACCACCAGGCGTAGTGCTGGGCGGCGCCCAGCGCGTACTCGGCGGCCTCGTCCGCGTACCCGGCGGCCTCCAGCTGGGTGCGGACCCCGGCGGCCAGGCGGTAGTGCGCACCGACCGGGGTGACCAGGGCGCAGCCGACGAGCTCGGAGAGGGCCGCGTCGGCGTGGGTGTCGCCCACGAGGGCGGGCAGGTGGGCCTGGTGCGGCAGTTCGCCGCCGAGGGCGACGGCGAACCTCAGGGTGGCGCGGGCGGACGGGCTGAGCCGTGAGGCGAGCAGCGCGGCGGGCGCGGCGCCGTCGGCGAGGGAGGGCAGCGGTACGTCGTGCTCGTCGGCCCCTGAGTCGAAGGGCGCGTCGACGGGGGTGACGGCGGTGTCGACGTAGTAGCCGTGCTCCTCGAAGGCGTGCGGATCGGCGCGGAGCTGGTCGCGCTGGCGGAGGAGGGCGCCGGCCTGGACGAAGCGCAGCGGCAGGCCCTCGGACTCGAACCACAGGTCGCCCGCCCAGTTGGCCTCCTCGTCGTCGAGGACGCGGCCGACGGCGCGCTCCAGGAGTTCGAGGCCGCCGCCGCGGCCGAGTCCGCCGAGGAAGACCTCTTCGAGGTGGGAGTCGGCGGAGGGTGCCGCCACGTCGGGTGTGGTGGCGACGAGGAAGGCGCATTCGGGTGTCGCGTCGAGCAGTTCGTCGAGGGCCGCGCCGCCGAATTCGAGGTCGTCGAGGACGACGACGGCGCCGATCTCGTGGACGTGTTCGAGGAGCTGGGCGCGTTCGGGGCGGTGCAGCGGCGCGTCGTGGACGGCGGCGAAGAGGTCGTGGAGCAGTTCGCCGGGTGTCCTGCGGTAGCCGGAGAGGCGGACGACGCCGTCGGGGGCGAGGTCCTCGCAGTCGTCGGCGACGGCGTTGAGGAGCGCTGTGCGGCCCGAACCAGCGGGTCCGGTCAGTCGGACGGAGCGGCCGCGCGCGAGGAGCCGTACGAGCCGCTCACGCTCTTCCTGGCGTTCGAGGAGCGGCAACCGGGGCAGTGCGGGCCCCGGGGGCACGGGCGGCATCGAGGCGCGGCGCAGTTCGGCGCGGTCGGCGGCGGAGCGCTTGCCGGGCGGGGCGGGGCGTTCGCCGGGCGGGCAGGGTTCGATCTCGCTGCCGTCGACGGGGTTGACGGTCAGCAGGAAGTCGCCCGAGACGACCTGGACGGTGCGGGCGAGCGCGGGTGCGGGCTGCCCGAAGTCGGGTGTCAGGGAATCGCGCGGCGGCCGCCCGGGGCGCGCCGAGCCGTCGTCGTCGATGCCGTCGATGCCGTTGATTCCATCGATGCCGCCGACGCCGTCGTGGCCGTGCTCTTCGGGTCCCCGGTTCATCGGGTCCATGGTCCTAGCCCCCCAGATGCGTGGTGTGCAGAGCCCCCTCCGGCCTTCGTGCACACTGCGCTGTCGCTTCTGGTCCGGCGCCCCCGTGCGGGTCCGTATATCGGTGGCCACCGAACCCTAGACCTTTGCTCAGTATCTACGGGAGGGCGGGGTACCGCCCCGTCCGAGACGTCACAGGTTCGTGAGGATTGTGCGGTCGGATCCTTCAGACTCTGGGGAGCGATTCGACGCCGATGCCGCCCTCGATGGCGAGGATGCGGTGCAGCCGGGTCGCGACGAGGAGGCGCTGCATCTGCGGCGGTACGTGGCGCAGGACGAGTCGGCGTCCGCAGCGTCCGGCGCGGCGGTGGGCGCCCATGATGACGCCGAGGCCCGTGGCGTCCCACGAGTCGAGTTCGGAGAGGTCGAGCACCAGATCGCCGACGCCGTCGTCGACGGCCGAGTGCAGGACCGTGCGGGCGTCCGCCGCGCTGCGTACGTCGAGGCGTCCCCCGACGACCAGCTGGGCCTGGTCGCCCCTGATGTGCATATGCGCTCCCCGAGAGTGCTGTGAGTGCTGTGTCTGCTGTGTCTGCTGTGACGCCCGATACGTGAGGCGTCTGCGTATGTCACTGCAACTGACTGCCGCATGGGCGAGGAAGTTGCCGTCTGTAAGCGAACCGATACCGAATTCACTCCGAGGGGTGACCCGCCGGGCGCCGAAGCGTCCGACGGGGCGTCAGACGGCGTACGTCCGTGCTGGTTCAGTGCTTGTAGAACCCTTGCCCGCTCTTGCGCCCGATGTCACCGGCGTCAACCATCCGGCGCATCAGCTCCGGCGGCGCGAACTTCTCGTCCTGGGACTCCGTGTAGATGTTGCCGGTGGCGTGGAGCAGGATGTCGACGCCGGTGAGGTCGGCGGTCGCGAGCGGGCCCATGGCGTGGCCGAAGCCGAGCTTGCAGGCGGTGTCGATGTCCTCGGCCGTGGCGACGCCCGACTCGTAGAGCTTGGCGGCCTCGACGACGAGCGCGGAGATCAGACGGGTCGTCACGAAGCCGGCGACGTCGCGGTTGACGACGATGCAGGTCTTGCCGACGGACTCGGCGAACTCGCGGGTGCGGGCGAGGGTTTCGTCGCTGGTCTTGTAGCCGCGGACGAGCTCGCAGAGCTGCATCATCGGGACGGGCGAGAAGAAGTGGGCGCCGACGACGCGCTCCGGGCGCTCCGTCACGGCCGCGATCTTGGTGATCGGGATGGCGGAGGTGTTGGAGGCGAGCACGGCGTCGTCGCGCACGAGCTTGTCGAGCGTACGGAAGATCTCGTGCTTGACCTCGAGCTTCTCGAAGACGGCCTCGACGACGATGTCCGCGTCGGCGACGGCGTCCAGGTCGGTGGTGGTCGTGATGCGTCCGAGCGCGGCTTCCGCGTCCTCGGCCGCGAGCTTGCCCTTGCTCACGAACTTGTCGTACGACGCCTTGATCCCGTCGGTGCCGCGGGTCAGGGCCTCATCGGTGACGTCGCGCAGGACGACGTCCCAGCCCGCCTGGGCGGAGACCTGAGCGATGCCGGACCCCATGAGTCCGGCTCCGATGACGGCGAGCTTCCGTGCCACTGTTCCGACTCCCCTACCGCTTGTCACGCTTGGCTTGCACGCTGTTCACGTATGCCTTCCCGGCGCACGTTAGCGGCCGTGGGCGCGCCTGTGGCGGTAAGGAGATGCGCGTCACGTCTCAGATGACGGACATCACACTGGTACGCGTCATTCGGCGGTGCGCGGCGCGTAGTTGAGGACCTTGTCGCTCAGCAGATCCTCCATCTCGTCGAGCAGCGCGAGGGCTTCGCGGGAGACCTCGGCGGGCGCGCGGCCCTTGGACATCTCGTCGCCGATCCACGCCATGAGGGTGCTGTGGACCCAGGAGAGCTGTCCGGCGACGAGCCCGGGGAGCGGGTCTCCCCCGGTGGCGCCGGTCTCCTCGGCGAGGGTGGTCGTGAGCCGTTCGAGGGCCTCCTGCTGGATCGCCCAGAGCCGGGAGCGCAGGGCGTGCGCCTCGGTGATGACCTTCATGAAGTCGGCCCAGCCGGGGAAGAGCCCGACGGCCGGCGAGACGCCTTCCACGTCGGTGCGGAGTTCACGCAGGACGGCGTCGGCGGCGGTCTCCCCGGCGCGGCGCCCGCGCACGTAGCGGGAGAGGCGGTCGACGATGTCGTCGCCCCGGTCGAGGAACAGGTCCTCCTTGGCCGGGAAGTAGTTGTAGACCGTGTTGACCGAGACGTCCGCGGCGTCCGCGATCTCGGCGATGGTCACGGCGTCGAACCCGCGTTCCAGGAAGAGCCCGGTCGCGATGTCCGAGATCCGCTGCTTCGTCTGCCTCTTCTTGCGCTCGCGCAGGCCCTCACTCATGCGCCTCATCCTAGGGACTCTGAAAATTTGTCGTCACACCATAATTTGGGGTCGATGTAAATTTTGGGCACGTTGCAAAATTCCAGTGACTCTGTTTTTGTGGTCTCCATGGCCATCATCAGCACCTCCGGGCTCGCACGGACCTTCCAGACCAAGGGCGGCCCCGTCGAGGCCGTGCGCGGCATCGACCTGCGCGTCGAGCCCGGCGAGATCCTCGGCTTCCTCGGGCCGAACGGCGCGGGCAAGACCACGACCCTGCGCATGCTGACCACGCTGCTCCCGCCGACCGGCGGCGCCGCCACCGTCGCGGGCCGCGACCTCGCGAAGGACCCCGCCGGGGTGCGCGAGCGGATCGGGTACGTGGCCCAGTCCGGCGGCGTCGACCTGAGCATCTCCGTACGCGAGGAGCTCATCACCCAGGGCCGTCTCTACCGCCTGACGAAGGCTCGGGCGACGGCACGGGCGGCGGAACTGGCGCACGACCTCGGCCTGACCGAGCTGATGGAGCGGCCCTGCGCCGCGCTCTCCGGCGGCCAGCGCAGGCGGCTCGACATCGCCCTCGGCCTCACCCACCGCCCCGAGGTCCTCTTCCTCGACGAGCCGACCACCGGACTCGACCCGGGCAGCCGCGCGGACCTGTGGCAGCTGGTGCGCAAGCTGCGCGACGAGCACGGCACGACCGTCTTCCTCACCACGCACTACCTCGACGAGGCCGATGCCCTCTCCGACCGCCTGGTCGTCGTCGACAACGGCGTCGTCGTCGCCGAGGGCACGCCGAGCGCGCTCAAGCTCCAGTACGGGGGCTCGATCGACGCCACCCTCCAGGACACCTTCCTCGCCATCACCGGGCGCGACATCGCATCCCGGCCCACCACGGACACGACCCCCGTCGCCGTCTGACCCTCACCATCCGGGACCCCCACCATGCCTGCACTGCTCGCCGACACCGCCCTGATCTTCGGGCGGTACGCCCGGCAGACCCTGCGCTCCAAGTTCCAGATCCTGTTCGGCGTCCTCACCCCGCTGCTGTACCTCCTCTTCTTCGGCCCGCTCCTCACCGACCTGCCACTCGGCTCCGAGGGCGACTCCTGGCAGGTCCTCGTGCCGGGACTGCTGCTCCAACTCGGGCTGTTCGGCGCCACGTTCAGCGGGTTCGCGCTCCTCATCGAGAAGCAGTTCGGCGTGGTGGAGCGGATGCGGGCGACGCCCGTGAGCCGTCTCGCGCTGCTCCTCGGACGGATCCTGCGCGACGCCGCGCTCTTCGTCTTCCAGGCCGTGCTGCTCGTGCTCGCCTCCCTGGCGATGGGGCTCAGGGCGCCGCTCGCGGGCATCCTCATCGGCTTCGCGTTCGTGGGGCTGCTCACGGCCGGGCTCGCCTCGCTGTCGTACGCGCTGGCCATGAAGGTCGACAAGCCGCACGAGTTCGGGCCCGCCGTCAACGCGGTGAGCATGCCCTCGATGCTGCTCTCCGGCCTGATGCTGCCGATGGCGCTCGCCCCGGCCTGGCTCGACGTCCTCTCCCACTTCATGCCGTTCCGCTACCTCGTCGACGCGGTGCGCGCGGGATACGTGGGCGACTACGCGACGACGACGATGCTGTACGGCGTCCTGATGGCGCTCGCCTTCGTCCTGTTCTCCGTGACGGTCGGCACACGTGTCTTCAGGAAGGCCTGAGCGTAACTAGGCTGGCGGCATGGTCAATCTGACGCGCATCTACACCAGGACCGGCGACCAGGGCACGACGGCCCTCGGGGACATGAGCCGCACCGCCAAGACCGATCTGCGCATCTCGGCGTACGCCGACGCCAACGAGGCCAACGCGGCCATCGGCACGGCGATCGCGCTCGGGCAGCTCGACGCGGAGGTGGTGAAGGTCCTCGTGCGCGTCCAGAACGACCTCTTCGACGTGGGCGCCGACCTCTCCACGCCGGTCGTCGAGGACCCGAAGTACCCGCCGCTGCGCGTCGAGCAGTCCTACGTGGACAAGCTGGAGGCGGACTGCGACCGCTTCCTGGAGGAGCTGGAGAAGCTCCGCAGCTTCATCCTGCCGGGGGGTACGCCGGGCGCGGCGCTGCTGCACCAGGCGTGCACCGTGGTGCGGCGCGCCGAGCGGTCGACGTGGGCGGCCCTGGAGGTGCACGGCGACACGATGAACCCGCTGACCGCCACCTACCTCAACCGCCTCTCCGACCTCCTCTTCATCCTCGCCCGTACGGCGAACAAGACGGTCGGGGACGTGCTGTGGGTGCCGGGCGGCGAGCGGTAGCGCTCGGAGGCGCCCGCCCTCAGGCAGGGGCCTTCTTCGGGAAGAGCGTGTAGCTGAGCGCGATCAGACCGTGGATGCCCGCCGTACGCCACGCCGTGTACATCCACGCCTGAAGCGACGAGGTGCGGTCGGGGTCGTCGACGTACCACATGGCGAGCAGCAGCAGCCCGCTCGCGACGGCCGCCCCGACGACGGAGCCGAACCAGACCTTCGCCTCGTGCAGGGCGCGGGCCTTGCCGTAGCGCGGCGGGCGCGGCACCGGCGTTCCCTTGAAGCGGTGCGCCGCGTGGCCGTCGAGCCACTTCACGGTGCGGTGGCCGTGCCCGACGGTGTAGCCGATGTACAGCGCCGCGAGGCCGTGCTTCCAGCTGGGGTCCGCGCCGTTCTTCAGGTCGAGCGCGGTCACCACCAGGAGCACGAGTTCGAGCAGCGGCTCGCACAGCAGGATCGCGATGCCGAGGCGCGGCATGCGCAGCAGGTAGCGGGTGGCGAGCCCGGCGGCCAGCAGGACCCAGAAGCCGACCTCGCAGATGATGATCAGCGCGACGATCACAGCGCTCTCCTCACGTTCACTCCCCCGGTCACCCCTCCAGGCTCGCGCCCCGGTCGCCGTAGATCGTCGTCGTCAGTGACGAAGTGGGACTGCATCCTTCGATGTAGCGCCCGGTTCCTCCCCCAGGACCAGGCAGGATGCCGGGTCCACCGTGTTGGATGGGGGCATGGCCTTGTCCCTGCCCCGCCCGCAACGCGTCGACGTGCAGATCGCCGCGGTCAGCCTGCTCTGCGGGCTGGCGCTGTGGGCGCTCGGGCTGAACGCGCAGGGCACCCGGGTGCTCGGCGACAACTGGTCGCTGCTCCCGCTCTTCGTCCTCGCCGGGCTCGAACTGCTGCGCAGCAGCAGACCCCAGACCAGCCTCGTCATCGGCACGTTCGCCCTGGTCTTCGACCAGTTCACGACGGGCAACCTCGCGTCGATCATGATGTTCACCGACATCGTGTACGCGGCCGTCGTCTACGGCACCCCGGCCGCCGCCCGCCGCATCCCGCTGACCACCGGCGCCGTCACGGTGGCGATGACGATCGGCTTCCTCGCGTGGTGGCAGGATCCCCAGGCCGTCCTCATCGGCGTCGTGACCGGCATCGTGTCGTACGGTCCCGCCGCCACCGGCGTCCTCGTGCGCAACCACCGCGAGGCCGCCGCAGCCGCGAAACTGCGGGCTGAGCAGACCGCGCTGCTCGCCGAGATGGACCGGGTGCAGGCCGTCGGCGCCGAGCGAGCCAGAATGGCGAGGGAGCTGCACGACATGGTCGCCAACCATCTCTCGGCGATCGCCATCCACTCGACGGCCGCGCTCTCCCTCGACGACCCGAAGACCACTCAGGACGCCCTCGCCGTCATCCGCGAGAACAGCGTCGAGGGCCTGGCGGAGATGCGCCGCCTCATCGGCATCCTGCGCGACCAGACCGGCGACCTGGAGCCCGCGGCCGCGCCCACCCTGGACGGTCTGGCGGCCCTCGTCGAGGGCGCCCGCACCAACGGCCTCGACGTCACGCTCGAGGACGCACGCCCCCCGGACGGTGCGAAGCTGCCCGCGCCGGTGGAGCTGGCCGCGTACCGCATCGTGCAGGAGTCCCTGACGAACGCCCTCAAGCACGCGGCCCCCGGCCTCGTCACCGTGACCCTCGCACAGCGGCCGCGCGCCCTCACCGTCCGCGTGACCTCCCCCTACGGGGACCCCTCCGGGCCGCGCGCCCCCGGCTCCGGCGCCGGTCTCGTCGGCATGCGCGAGCGCACCGACCTGCTCGGCGGCACCTTCGAAGCGGGCCCCGAGAGCACCCCTGACGGCAAGGTCTGGAGCGTTGTCGCGACCCTGCCCGTCGACCCAGCGGACGAAGGAGCCAAGGAATGATCCGGGTACTGGTCGCCGAGGACCAGTCGGCCGTGCGCGCGGGACTCGTCCTGATCCTGCGCAGCGCGTCCGACATCGAGGTCGTCGGCGAGGCGGCGGACGGTGAGGAGGCCGTGGCGCTCGCCCGCGAGCTCCGTCCCGACCTGGTCCTGATGGACGTACAGATGCCGCGCCTCGACGGGGTGTCGGCGACCCGGCAGGTCGTCGCCGAGCAGCTCGCGGACGTGCTGGTCCTGACCACCTTCGACCTCGACGAGTACGTGTTCGGTGCGCTGAGGGCGGGTGCGTCCGGGTTCCTCCTGAAGAACACGGAGGCCAAGGACCTCATCGAAGGCGTCCGTACGGTCGCGCGCGGCGAGGGGCTCATCGCGCCCGCCGTGACCCGTCGGCTGATCGCCGAGTTCGCCGCTCCCACGAGGTCCGTACGCGACGGGAACGCGCCGGACCCCGCGATCCTGGACAGCCTCACGCGACGCGAGCGCGAGGTGCTCTCCTGCATCGGCGAGGGCCTGTCGAACGCCGAGATCGCGGCGCGTCTCGCGATGGCGGAGGCGACGGTGAAGACGCACGTCAGCCGGATGCTGGGCAAGCTGGAACTGCGCAGCCGGGTGCAGGCGGCCGTCCTCGCGCAGGAGTTGGGCGTCTGAAGCGGAACCGGGGGTGCCGGACCGTCGCGATCCGGCCAATGGTTCAGACCTCTTGACCGCTGGTCCAGACCTTTCTATTCTCGCCGCACTGCGGTGAGCACTCCCCCACGTGTCCACGTGCTCACGGGCGGCGCAGGGTCCAAGCCCCTAACGGCCCCGGAACTCACCCGAGGAGCACTCGTGCGCTTCACGACGAACAGCACCCGCTCGAGAGTCAGAACCAGACACAAAGCCGTGGCGGGAGTGACGACCCTGCTTCTCCCGCTCGCCACCCTCGTCGCCCTCGGCGGCCCCGCCGAAGCGGCGCCCGACGCCGCCGCCGAGGCCACCGCCACGTACGCCAAGACCCAGGACTGGGGCAACGGCTTCGAGGGCAAGTGGACGATCAAGAACACCGGCACCACGACGCTCAGCTCCTGGAACGTCCAGTGGGACTTCCCCTCGGACACGAAGGTGACCTCGGCGTGGGACGCCACCGTCACCAACTCCGGCACCCGCTGGACCGCCAAGAACCTCGGATGGAACGGGACGCTCGCCCCCGGCGCCTCGGTCTCCTTCGGGTTCAACGGCACCGGCCCCGGCGCCCCCTCCAAGTGCACGCTGAACGGCGGCAGCTGCGACGGCGGCAGCGTCCCCGGCGACAACCCGCCGAGCGCCCCCGGCACACCGACCGCCTCCGGCATCACCGACACCGGTGTGAAGCTGGACTGGAAGGCCGCCACCGACGACAAGGGCGTCAAGAACTACGACGTCCTGCGCGACGGCGCGAAGGTCGCCACGGTCACCGGCACGTCGTACAGCGACAGCGGCCTGACCGCGGGCACCGACTACTCGTACAGCGTCCAGGCGCGTGACACCGCCGACCAGACGGGCCCGGCCAGCGACGCCGTCAAGGTCCGCACCACCGGTGGCGGCGGTCCCGACCCGGAGCCCGGCGACAAGGTCAAGCTCGGCTACTTCACGGAGTGGGGCGTCT
This sequence comes from Streptomyces venezuelae, assembly GCF_008642355.1. Classification (NCBI taxonomy): domain Bacteria; kingdom Bacillati; phylum Actinomycetota; class Actinomycetes; order Kitasatosporales; family Streptomycetaceae; genus Streptomyces; species Streptomyces venezuelae. The sequence continues at coordinate 5,670,177 of NZ_CP029193.1, read as the reverse complement.
ACCAGCGCAACTACCACGCGAAGAACATCGCCACCTCCGGCTCGGCCGGCAAGATCACGCACATCAACTACAGCTTCGGCAACGTCCAGGGCGGCAAGTGCACCATGGGCGACGCCTACGCGGCGACCGACAAGGCGTACACCGCCGACCAGAGCGTCGACGGCGTCGCCGACACCTGGGACCAGCCGCTGCGCGGCAACTTCAACCAGCTGCGCAAGCTGAAGGCCAAGTACCCGAACATCAAGATCCTCTGGTCCTTCGGCGGCTGGACCTGGTCCGGCGGCTTCACCGACGCCATGAAGAACCCGGCGGCCTTCGCCAAGTCCTGCCACGCCCTGGTCGAGGACCCGCGCTGGGCCGACGTCTTCGACGGCATCGACCTGGACTGGGAGTACCCGAACGCGTGCGGTCTGTCCTGTGACACCAGCGGCCCCGCCGTCTTCAAGAACATGATGCAGGCGTTCCGCAACGAGTTCGGCTCCAAGAACCTCGTCACCGCCGCGATCACCGCGGACGGCTCCAGCGGCGGCAAGATCGACGCGGCCGACTACGGCGGCGCCGCGCAGTACGCCGACTGGTACAACGTGATGACGTACGACTTCTTCGGCGCCTGGGCGGCGAAGGGCCCGACGGCCCCGCACTCCCCGCTCACGTCCTACCCGGGCATCCCGCAGGACGGCTTCAACTCCGCGGCCGCGATATCCAAGCTCAAGGCGAAGGGCGTGCCGTCGGCCAAGCTGCTGCTCGGCATCGGCTTCTACGGCCGCGGCTGGACCGGCGTCACGCAGAAGGAGCCGGGCGGCACGGCCACGGGGGCGGCGCCCGGCACGTACGAGGCGGGCATCGAGGACTACAAGATCCTCAAGAACTCCTGCCCGTCCAACGGCACGATCGCGGGTACGGCGTACGCCCACTGCGGCACGAACTGGTGGTCCTACGACACTCCCGCGACCGTCAAGTCCAAGATGGCGTGGGCCAAGGATCAGAAGCTCGGCGGTGCGTTCTTCTGGGAGTTCAGCGGTGACACGGCCAACGGGGAGCTGGTGTCCGCGATCAACGACGGTCTGAAGTAACCGTCCCAAGTACGAAGCCGGGAAGACAAGATCGCCCCTTGTCTTCCCGGCTTCTTCATGCCGTACGAGATCTCTTGCTAGGCCACGTTGACGCGCTGGCCGGGAGGGGCCGCTTCCAGCCACGCCAGGAAACCCGTCAGCGCGTCCTCGCTCATCGCCAGTTCCAGGCGGGTCCCGCGGTGGAGGCAGCCGAGGACGATGGCGTCGGAGAGCAGGGCCAGTTCCTCCTCGCCGTCCGGGGCGCGGCGGTCCACGACCTCGATGGCGGAGCGCTCCAGGACCCGGCGCGGCCGGGGAGCGTAGGAGAAGACGCGGAACCACTCGACGCGGTCACCGTTGTAGCGGGCGACCCCGTACCCCCAGCCCTTGCCGGAGGTGTCGCCCTTCTCGGGGGCGTCCCACCGCAGGCTGCAGTCGAAGGTGCCGCCGGAGCGCTGGATGAGCCGGCGCCGGAGGCCGAAGACGAAGAGCCCCACCAACACCAGCACGATCAAAGCAAGTCCGCACACGAGCAGAGTGAGGATCATCGGCACCGACCTCCTCGCCTCTACCGTCGGCCGAAGGGCCGACAACGGACCAATACATTGCACCCGCATTGCCTCAGCCGCGACCCGGTCCGGAATGCTCCCGGACCTGGCCGCGGCTGAGTCACGTTACGCCGCGCGCTGGGGTCAGCGCGTCGCCACCGCACGCAGTCGGACGTCGGCGCGCCGCTCGGCGGAGGCGTCGGCCTCCGACTTCGCGCGCTCCAGCGCCCGCTCCGCACGCTTGACGTCGATCTCGTCGGACAGCTCCGCGATCTCGGCCAGCAGCGACAGCTTGTCGTCCGCGAAGGAGATGAATCCTCCGTGGACAGCGGCCACGACCGTGCCGCCGTCACTCGTACGAATGGTCACCGGGCCCGATTCCAGCACACCGAGCAGCGGCTGGTGACCGGGCATGACGCCGATGTCGCCGGACGTGGTGCGCGCGACGACCAGGGTGGCCTCACCGGACCAGACACTGCGGTCCGCTGCGACCAGCTCGACATGCAGCTCAGCAGCCAAGGGTGGCTCCTCGGGTCACCACCCGGCGGTTCAGCCGGGTGTTGGGTCAAATTCTAGTGGGCGTACGAAGAGGGGCGGGACACTGCCCCTGCGCGGGGTGCCCCCGCCCCTCTCCGGATCGAGCTACCGAGCTCAGGAGACGCCGAGCTCCTTGGCGTTCTTCTTGAGGTCCTCGAGACCACCGCACATGAAGAAGGCCTGCTCGGGGAAGTGGTCGTACTCGCCGTCGCAGATCGCGTTGAACGCCGCGATCGACTCCTCGAGGGACACGTCCGAGCCGTCCACGCCGGTGAACTGCTTGGCGGCGTGGGTGTTCTGCGACAGGAAGCGCTCCACGCGACGGGCACGGGCGACGACGAGCTTGTCTTCCTCGCTGAGCTCGTCGATACCGAGGATCGCGATGATGTCCTGGAGGTCCTTGTACTTCTGCAGGATCCCCTTGACGCGCATGGCGCAGTCGTAGTGGTCCTGCGCGATGTAGCGCGGGTCCAGGATGCGGGACGTGGAGTCCAGCGGGTCCACGGCCGGGTAGATGCCCTTCTCGGAGATCGGACGGGAGAGAACCGTCGTCGCGTCGAGGTGGGCGAACGTGGTGGCCGGGGCCGGGTCGGTCAGGTCGTCCGCGGGGACGTAGATCGCCTGCATCGAGGTGATCGAGTGACCGCGGGTCGACGTGATGCGCTCCTGGAGGAGACCCATCTCGTCGGCCAGGTTCGGCTGGTAGCCCACCGCGGAGGGCATGCGGCCGAGCAGGGTCGAGACCTCGGAACCGGCCTGCGTGAAGCGGAAGATGTTGTCGATGAAGAACAGCACGTCCTGCTTCTGCACATCGCGGAAGTACTCCGCCATGGTCAGACCGGCCAGGGCGACACGGAGACGCGTGCCCGGCGGCTCGTCCATCTGGCCGAAGACCAGCGCGGTCTTGTCCAGAACGCCGGCTTCCTCCATCTCGACCATGAGGTCGTTGCCCTCACGGGTGCGCTCGCCGACACCGGCGAAGACGGAGACACCGTCGTGCAGCTTGGCCACACGGACGATCATTTCCTGGATCAGAACGGTCTTGCCGACACCGGCACCACCGAACAGACCGATCTTTCCACCCTTGACGTACGGGGTGAGAAGGTCGACGACCTTCAGGCCGGTCTCGAACATCTCGGTCTTGGACTCGAGCTGGTCGAAGGCCGGGGCCTTGCGGTGGATCGTCCAGCGCTCGGCCTCGGCGACCGAGGACGGGTCGTCGTTCAGCACCTCACCGAGGGTGTTGAACACACGGCCCTTGGTCACGTCGCCGACCGGCACCGAGATGCCCTTGCCGGTGTCGGTGACCGCGGCCTGGCGGACCAGGCCGTCGGTGGGCTGCATCGAGATCGCGCGGACCACGCCGTCACCCAGGTGCTGGGCGACCTCGAGGGTCAGCGTCTTCTTCGCGCCCTCGGCCGACGGGTCGTCGACCTGGACGTGCAGGGCGTTGTAGATCTCCGGCATCGCGTCGACGGGGAACTCCACGTCGACGACCGGGCCGATGACCCGGGCGACGCGGCCCGTGGCAACGGCCGTCTCAACAGTGGTCGTCATTACTTGTCACTCCCCGCGGTCGCGTCGGCCAGGGCTGCTGTGCCGCCGACGATCTCGCTGATTTCCTGGGTGATTTCGGCCTGGCGGGCCGCGTTGGCAAGCCGGGAGAGGCTGTTGATCAGATCCCCGGCGTTGTCGGTCGCCGACTTCATCGCGCGGCGCGTGGCGGCGTGCTTGGAGGCAGCCGACTGGAGCATCGCGTTGTAGATACGGCTCTCGACGTACCGCGGCAGCAGGGCGTCGAGGACGTCCTCCGCCGACGGCTCGAAGTCGTACAGCGGAAGGATCTCGTCCTTGCCGGACTTCGACTCCTCCGCCACCTCCTCGAGGCTGAGCGGCAGCAGGCGGCTGTCGATGGCCGTCTGCGTCATCATCGAGACGAACTCGGTGTAGACGATGTGGAGCTCGTCCACGCCGCCCTCCGCCGTCTCCTTCTCGATGGCCTCGATCAGCGGCACCGCGACCTTCTTGGCATCCGCGTACGTGGGCTCGTCGGTGAACCCCGACCACGACTCCACGACCTTGCGCTCGCGGAAGTTGTAGTGGGCCAGACCACGGCGGCCGACGATGTACGTGTCGACCTCCTTGCCCTCGGCCTCGAGGCGCTCGGTGAGCTGCTCCGCGGCCTTGATGGCGTTGGAGTTGAAGGCGCCGGCCAGTCCGCGGTCGCTCGTGAGGAGCAGAACCGCGGTACGGGTCGCCGTCTCCGCCTCGGTGGTCAGCGGGTGCTTCGTGTTCGAACCAGTGCCGACCGCCGTGACCGCCCGGGTGAGCTCGGTCGCGTACGGCGTGGAGGCCGCCACCTTGCGCTGCGCCTTGACGACACGCGAGGCGGCGATCATCTCCATCGCCTTGGTGATCTTCTTGGTCGCGGTGACGGATCGGATGCGACGCTTGTAGACCCGGAGCTGGGCTCCCATGAGTCAGGTCCCTTCCTTACGTCACTTGGCAGCGGCGGGGGCGTCGTCGCCGAGAAGCTTGCCGTCCGAAGTCTTGAACTGCTTCTTGAACTTCTCGATGGCGTCGCCGACGGCCTGCAGGGTGTCGTCCGACATCTTGCCGCCCTCCTTGATGGAGGTCATGAGGCCCTTCTCGCTCTGGTGCAGGTACGAGAGGAGCTCGCTTTCGAAGCGGCGGATGTCGACGACCGGCACGTCGTCCATGCGACCGGTGGTACCGGCCCACACGGAGACGACCTGGTTCTCGGTCGCCATCGGCTCGTACTGCGGCTGCTTGAGCAGCTCGACCATGCGCTGGCCGCGCTCGAGCTGGGCCTTCGACGCGGCGTCCAGGTCGGAACCGAAGGCGGCGAAGGCCTCCAGCTCACGGAACTGGGCGAGGTCCACGCGGAGACGACCCGAGACCTGCTTCATCGCCTTGTGCTGCGCGGAACCACCGACACGGGAGACGGAGATACCGACGTTCAGCGCGGGGCGCTGACCGGCGTTGAAGAGGTCCGACTCCAGGAAGCACTGGCCGTCGGTGATGGAGATGACGTTGGTCGGGATGAACGCCGACACGTCGTTCGCCTTGGTCTCGACGATCGGCAGACCGGTCATCGAGCCCTTGCCCAGCTCGTCCGAGAGCTTCGCGCAGCGCTCGAGCAGACGCGAGTGCAGGTAGAAGACGTCACCGGGGTAGGCCTCGCGCCCCGGCGGGCGGCGGAGCAGCAGGGACACGGCGCGGTAGGCGTCGGCCTGCTTCGAGAGGTCGTCGAAGACGATGAGGACGTGCTTGCCCTCGTACATCCACTGCTGGCCGATGGCCGAGCCGGTGTAGGGCGCCAGGTACTTGAAGCCCGCCGGGTCGGACGCCGGGGCGGCGACGATGGTCGTGTACTCCAGCGCGCCGGCCTCTTCGAGGGCACCGCGCACGGAGGCGATGGTGGAGCCCTTCTGGCCGATGGCGACGTAGATGCAGCGCACCTGCTTGTTCACGTCGCCCGAGCGCCAGTTCTCGCGCTGGTTGATGATCGTGTCGACGGCCAGGGCGGTCTTGCCGGTCTGGCGGTCACCAATGATCAGCTGACGCTGGCCGCGGCCGATCGGGGTCATCGCGTCGACGGCCTTGTAGCCGGTCTCCATCGGCTCGTGCACCGACTTGCGCTGCATGACCGTGGGGGCCTGCAGCTCAAGGGCGCGACGACCGCTGGTCTCGATCTCGCCGAGGCCGTCGATCGGGTTGCCGAGCGGGTCGACGACGCGGCCGAGGTAGCCCTCGCCCACGGCGACCGACAGCACCTCGCCGGTACGGGTGACCGACTGGCCTTCCTCGATACCGCTGAACTCACCGAGGACGATCGAACCGATCTCGCGCTCTTCCAGGTTCAGCGCGAGACCGAGGGTCCCGTCCTCGAACTTCAGCAGCTCGTTGGCCATGGCCGAGGGCAGGCCCTCGACCTTCGCGATGCCGTCGCCGGCAAGGGTGACCGTACCGACCTCCTCGCGCGAGGCCGCGTCCGGCTTGTACGCCTGGACAAAGTTCTCCAGCGCGTCCCGGATCTCCTCCGGCCGGATCGTGAGCTCCGCCATCTGGGTTCCCTGCTCTCCTTGTTGGGCCCGAAGTTTTCTTGGGGGGTCTGGGGTCAGCCCCCAGGAATCCTCTGCACGGCCCAACTAGGGCCGTAGGTCGTGCTTTGTTGCTTTACTGACCGGCCACGCGGCGGCCGGCTTCCTCGATGCGGTCCGCGATGGAGCCGTTGATGACCTCGTCGCCCACCTGGACCGTGATCCCGCCGAGGACCGCGGGGTCCACGTCGAGGTTCAGGTGCATCGGGCGTCCGTACACCTTGGCCAGTGCGGCGCCGAGACGCTCCTTCTGCCGGTCCGAGAGCGGAACAGCGGAAGTGACGACGGCGACCATCCGGTTGCGGCGGTCGGCGGCCAGCTTGGAGAGGGACACGATGCCCTCTTCCAGGCTACGTCCACGCGGCGCGGTCACGAGGCGCTCGACGAGACGCTCCGTGACGACCTCGGCGCGACCACCGAGCAGGCTGCGCAGCAGCTCGCTCTTGGCCGTGTTGGACGCGGCGCGGTCGGTCAACGCGGCACGCAGCGCGTTGTCGGACGAGACGATCCGGCTGAACCGGAAGAGCTCGTCCTCGACGTTGTCGAGACCGCCGGTCTTCTGCGCACCGGTCAGGTCGGCGAGGTTGGTGAGCTCCTCCAGGGCGTCCACCAGGTCACGCGACTGCGACCAGCGCGAGCGCACCATGCCGGCCACCAGGTCGGCGGTCTCGCCGCCCACCTGTCCGGAGAGCAGGCGGCCCGCGAGCTCGGCCTTGGCCTCGCCGGACTGCGCCGGGTCGGTCAGGACCCGACGCAGCGACACCTCGCGGCTGAACAGCGCGGTGACCGCGGCGAGCTCGTCGGCGAGCTGCTTCGGGTCGACCGAGGTGCTGTCCGTCAGCGCGTCGAGGCGCTCGCGCGCGGCGGCCAGGGCCTCGCGGCTAGCTCCGTGCGCTGTCATCGAGCGGCCTCGGCCTTCTCCTCGAGCTCGTCGAGGAAGCGGTCGATGGTGCGGCTCTGCCGGGCGTGGTCCTCGAGGGACTCGCCGACGAGCTTGCCCGCCAGGTCGGTGGCCAGCTGGCCCACGTCCTGACGCAGCGACTGCGCGGCGGCCTTGCGGTCGGCCTCGATCTGCGCGTGACCGGCGGCGACGATCTCCTCGCGCTGACGCTGGCCCTCGGCCCGCATCTCGGCGATGAGCGTGGCGCCCTGCTCCTGCGCCTCCTGGCGCAGACGCGCGGCCTCGTGCCGGGCCTCGGCGAGCTGAGCCTTGTACTGCTCAAGAACGCTCTGGGCCTCGGTCTGAGCGGCCTCGGCCTTCTCGATACCGCCTTCGATCGCCTCCCGGCGCTCTTCCAGAACCTTGTTGATGTTCGGGAGGAGCTTCTTCCAGAAGAAGAAGAAGACGATGGCGAAGGCGATGGCGCCGACGAGCAGCTCGGGACCGGGCGGGATGAGCGGGTTCTGCTCCTCCGCGTGCTCGGCCGCCTGCTGTACCAGGTTGGCGATCACATCATTGCCTTTCGTCGAACGGGACTAATCGTCTCGGGCGATCAGGAGCCGTAGACGAACGGCATGACGATGCCGATGAGGGCGAGCGCCTCACAGAAGGCGAAACCGAGGATCTGGTTGGCACGGATCAGGCCGGCAGCTTCGGGCTGACGGGCGAGAGCCTCGGTGCCCTTACCGAAGACGATGCCAACACCGATGCCGGGGCCGATGGCCGCGAGGCCGTAGCCGATGGAGCCGAGGGCCTTGATGTCACCCTGGAGGGCGGCGAGCTCGAGAGTCGCGGACATGCCGTTACTTCCTTCTCTTTCATGGACCGGTGGGGGTTGGCCACCGGGCGCTTAGGGGGTTGCGGGGAGGGCGATCAGTGGTGCTCGGCCAGAGCGCCCTGGATGTACGAGCAGGCGAGGAGTACGAAGACGTACGCCTGGACGGCCTGCACGAAAAGCTCGAAGACGATCATCGCCATGGTCATCACGAAGGAGACACCGGCGGCCGGGATCATCCAGCTGTTCAGCAGGTACCAGGAGGCGACGGTGAACATCACCAGCATCAGGTGACCGGCGAACATGTTGGCGAAGAGTCGTACGGCGTGCGTGAAGGGGCGCACCAGCAGGTTCGAGAAGAACTCGATGAACGACACGAGCCACTTGATCGGGCCGAGCGAGTTGTCGAAGCCGGTGATGTTCTTCCAGCCACCCACGAAGCCGTGCTTCTTGAAGGTGAGGGGCACCCAGACCAGGTAGACGACCGCCGCGAGCACCGCCGGGTAGGCGATGATCGACGAGACCGGGAACTGGGTCAGCGGGATCACGGACCAGATGTTCATGATCCAGATGAAGAAGAACAGCGAGACCATGAGCGGGACGTACTTCTCGCCGTCCTTCTTGCCCATCGTCTCGTAGACGATCCCGCGGCGTACGAAGTCGTAGCCGGCCTCGCCCATCATCTGCAGCTTGCCCGGGACCAACTTGGCCTTGCCGAACGCCACGTAGAAGAAGGTGACGACGACGAGCGTGGTCATCAGGGCGAGCAGCATGACCTTGTTGAACTCGAACCCGCCGACGGTGAACATCGGCTTGAAGAGGAACGAGTGCAGGCCCGGAGCCGGGAAGCCACAGCCGTTGTCGGACATGATCCGACAGCTCCAGTCAAAGGCGAGCTCAGTTTGGTCAGCACTCACCGCGGGCTCCTTCGGCGTGACGCATAGGTACGGCAACCTCGTTGTCGTGTCGGCGCGGCGCACGGCCGCGGGTCGGCACCGGACTGGTGTTTCGGAAGTGTGAGCGGCATTCAGGCATCGAGCCTCGCGATTGTGCAGGCGTCAGCTCAGATGCCCGCGCCCGCAGTGCCGCAGTTGGCACCGGACGATAGCAGCATCTCGAACGGCCATTTATCCCGCCCCTACCCTTCACGTCGACGACCCCGACTTCTCCGGCTTGTCCTTCTTGGAGGAGTCGCTTTCGGAGTCGGGTTCGACGTAAAGGATCTTCGCCTTCATGTGCGCACGCGCCTGTGCGGCCATCCACACGATGGTGGCCGCGACGAGTGCGGCGGCGAAGGCCCTCGGATTGAAGAGCGTGGTGTCCTTGAACAGACCCATGAAGATGAGAAGCAGCAGGAGTTGGGCGACGTAGAGCATCATGCCCATGGCCTGGAAAAGCTGCGGAAGCGATTTAGCCGTCTTCTGCAGGACGAAGAGACCGAGCCCCATGAAGGCAATGACGACCACCGTGCCGACGACCGCGCCGATCGCCCCCTTGCCACCGGCGACGACACCGCTGACCGCGGCGACGATCGCGCCGACGGCAGCCGTGGGCACGGCGGACTGAAGGAGATTTCGGGCGTCTTGAGACGGCATGGCGGCGCTCCGCTTACTGATGGGGGCAGGGTGTCGTCATGGACGAGCGTAGACCCGGGTCGAGAGGGTCCCTCGGGCCAATGGACCGTCGCACTACGGCCCTTCGGCTCTATCCCGGGATCTCGTGAACCGTATCACAAACTATTTGATGAGGTCTTTACCTGCTAGGTGTGCCGACTGTCACACATGAGAAGCAATCTGCGCGTCTGTGCATCCGGAGCGCCGGTTTGTCTGGTAAAGGCGCGATTTCGGGTCGAGCGTCAACGCGACGACTCGGCCTCTCGCCGCTCCTGGAAGCGCGAACGGGCGCCGATCGCGGTCGCTCCGTTGACACCCGCGGGCACCGGAGGTTCCTCTTCCGCAGACCTCGCGTCCTCGGCGGTGAGCTCTCCGGCCGCGGTGGCACGGCGACGGCGGTAGCGCGGCGGCACGAACGCCTCGGCCCACCGCGGGGTGCGCGGGGTGAAGCGCGGCAGCAGGAGCAGCACCAGGCCGAGCGCGCTGAGCGCGACGATCAGCAGCAGGATCCACATGCTCGTCGAGTGGACCGAGTACGCGACGGTGCCGAAGGCGATGAGCGCCGACCAGAAGTACATGATCAGCACCGCGCGGCTGTGGGAGTGCCCGATCTCCAGGAGCCGGTGGTGGAGGTGGCCGCGGTCCGCGGCGAAGGGCGACTTGCCGTTCCAGGTGCGCCGCACGATCGCGAGGACCAGGTCCGCGAAGGGGATCGCGATGATCGTGAGCGGCATCAGGAGCGGGATGAAGACGGGGAGCATCGCGTGCGTCGCGTCGCGCCCGGTGCCGAAGTTGAGCTTCAGCGTCGCGGGGTCGACCTGTCCGGTGACGGAGATCGCGCCCGCCGCGAGGATGAGCCCGATGAGCATCGAGCCGGAGTCGCCCATGAAGATGCGGGCGGGGTGCATGTTGTGCGGCAGGAAGCCCAGGCACATGCCCATGAGGATGGCGGCGAAGAGCGTGGCGGGTGCGGCTGCCTCGATGCCGTAGCCGTACCAGATGCGGTAGGCGTACATGAAGGACGCGGCGGACGCGATGCAGACCATGCCCGCGGCGAGACCGTCGAGCCCGTCGACGAAGTTGACCGCGTTGATGGTGATCACCACGAGCGCCACCGTGAGCAGGGTGCCCTGCCCGGACGTGAGCGAGACCGTGCCGACACCGGGGACCGGGATCCACAGGATCGTCAGACCCTGCATGACCATGACGCCGGCGGCGATCATCTGGGCGCCCAGCTTGATGAGCGCGTCGATCTCGAACTTGTCGTCCAGGACTCCGATCAGCCAGATCAGCGCCGCGCCGGAGAGCAGCGCGCGCGGCTCGTTGGAGTTCTCGAAGACCGCGTTGAGGTTCGGCAGGTGGTCGGCGACCAGGAGCCCCGCGCAGAGTCCGAAGAACATCGCGATCCCGCCGAGCCGGGGCGTGGGCTCCCGGTGAACGTCACGAGCGCGGATCTCCGGCATGGCGCCGGCCACGATCGCGAACTTCCGCACCGGGCCGGTCAGCAGGTAGGTCACCGCGGCCGTGATGCAGAGCGTCAGCAGGTATTCACGCACGGGCTTCCCCACAGGTATCGCTGGCCATCTCAGCCCCACACCCTAGCTTTGCGCGCATACGGTTGGGGACTTACGGGTAGCGACGATGGTTGCACGACTCCGCATCGTCCTCTGACCCGACTGCCCCTGGCTGGGCCGGATACGGCGGAAATCCTCCCACCAGTTCGCGTACCTCTTCTCGTACGTTGGTGTCCTCGCGCACCGCTTCCCGCACCAGGCCTGCGATGCGCGCCTGGTGCGGGGCCGTCATGCCCTGGGTGGTGACGGCCGCCGTGCCGAGGCGCAGGCCGCGGGTGTCGTCGTGGGGCAGGGCGCAGGTGTCGAGGAAGATTCCGGAGGCGGCGAGGCGGCCCCGGGCCGTGCGGGCGTCCACTCCCAGGGGGGTCGGGTCGGCCAGGATGAGGTGGGTGTCCGTGCCGCCGGTGGTGATGGCGAATCCGGCGGCGGCCAGTGCTTCGGCCAGGGCGCGTGCGTTGCGGACCACCTGATGGGCGTACGCCGTGAACGCCGGCGTCGCCGCCTCGCCGAACGCCACGGCCTTGGCGGCGATCGTATGCATCTGTGCGCCGCCCTGCGTGAACGGGAAGACGGCACGGTCGATCCGTTCCGCCAGCTCCGTCCCGCACAGCAGGAGGCCGCCTCGCGGGCCGCGCAGGACCTTGTGTGTCGTGGCGCAGACGACGTCCGCGTGCGGGACGGGGTTCGGCGCCGCTCCCCCGGCGACCAGGCCCATGGGGTGCGCGGCGTCGGCGATGAGGTACGCGCCCACGTCGTCGGCGATCTCGCGGAACGCCGCGTAGTCGATGTGCCGGGGGTACGAGATGGAGCCGCAGACGATGGCCTTGGGGCGGTGCGAGCGGGCCAGGGCGTGCACCTGGTCGTAGTCGATGAGGCCGCTCTCGGGGTCCACGCCGTACCCGACGAAGTCGAACCACCGGCCCGAGAAGTTCGTGGGCGAGCCGTGCGTGAGGTGACCGCCGTACGGCAGACCCATCGCCAGGACCGTGTCGCCGGGCCGCAGCAGCGCGGCGTACGCGGCGAGGACGGCGGACGAGCCGGAGTGCGCCTGCACGTTGGCGTGCTCGGCGCCGAACAGGGCCTTCGCCCGGTCGACGGCGATCCGCTCGGCGATGTCGACGAGTTCGCAGCCGCCGTGGTGGCGGGCGCCGGGATAGCCCTCGGCGTACTTGTTGGCGAGCGGTGAGCCGAGCGCGGTGAGGACGGCGGACGAGGTGAAGTTCTCGGCGGCGATCAGCTGCAGCGCGTCGGCCTGCCGGGCGGTCTCCGCGGCGAGGACCTCGGCCAGCTCGGGGTCCTGCCTGCGCAGCCCTTCGAGGTCCGGGTGGGCCGCGGGGGTGGTGAGTGCGGTGGGTGCGGTGCTGACCGTGCTGAGCGACATCGTGGGCTCCGGGGCCTGTGCAGGGGTGACCTCAGATCCAATGTAGGCCGCTACATGTGCGCGGGCACCCCGGTCAGCGCCGTCACCACGGGGTCGAGCGCCTGGTTGATCTCGTCGCCCACCGACCGGAAGAACGGCAGGGGCGCCCCGTACGGGTCGTACACCTCGTCGGCCTCCACGTTCGGCGCGAGGAGCCAGCCGCGCAGCGCTGCTGCGGCCCGCACCAGCGCGCGGGCCCGCTCCACCACCCCGCCGTCCGGGTCCGGCAGCGTCGTCATGTCTATGGCCCGTACGAGCCGCGTGAACTCCTTGAGGGTGAACGTGCGCAGGCCCGCCGAGTGGCCCATGGAGATGACCTGCGCCCGGTGGTCGCGGGTGGCGGTCAGCACCAGGTCGGCGCGGATGACGTGGTCGTCGAGGAGCTCGCGGCCCATGAAGCCGGTGGGGTCCGCGCCGAAGTCGGCGAGGACCGTCTCGGCGTTGGTCTCCATGGGGGCGCCCTCGTGGCCCCAGGTGCCCGCGCTCTCGACGATGAGACCGCCGGTGAGGGGGTCGCCGAGGCGATCGGCCAGGGCATGTCTGGTCAGCCGCTCGGTGATGGGCGAGCGGCACACGTTGCCGGTACTGACGTGGAGGATGCGGAAGGTGTCCGCAGAGCCCGGGAAGCCCGCTATGCCACGCCCCGTCTCAGGGGCTGTCAATTCGCCACCTCGAGGTCGGGTACCACCTTGCGCAGCTCGTCCGCGTCGAGTGCGCCCGCGCGGAGCAGCACCGGCACCTTGCCCGTGACGTCGACGATGGACGACGGGACGATGCCGGGGGTGGGGCCGCCGTCCAGGTAGACGGAGACGGAGTCGCCGAGCATCTCCTGCGCGGCGTCGCAGTCCTCGGGGGCGGGGTGTCCCGTCAGATTGGCCGAGGAGACGGCCATCGGGCCGACCTCGGTGAGCAGCTCGATGGCGACGGGGTGCAGCGGCATGCGGATGGCGACGGTGCCGCGGGTGTCGCCGAGGTCCCACTGGAGGGACGGCTGCTGCTTGGCGATGAGGGTCAGGGCGCCCGGCCAGAAGGCGTCGACGAGTTCCCAGGCCATCTCGGAGAAGTCGGTGACCAGGCCGTGCAGCGTGTTCGGCGAGCCGATCAGGACGGGCGTGGGCATGTTGCGGCCGCGGCCCTTGGCGTCCAGCAGGTCGGCGCACGCCTCCGGGGAGAAGGCGTCGGCGCCGATGCCGTAGACCGTGTCGGTGGGCAGCACGACCAGCTCGCCGCGGCGGACGGCGGACGCGGCCTCGCGCAGACCGGTCGTACGGTCGGTCGCGTCGTTGGTGTCGTATCGCCGTGCCATTAGTCCGGACTCCTCACTGAAAAGCTGACACTGATGATCTGGGCCGTCGGGGCTGTCGTCACGGCATCGCCCTGCGGGCGGTGGCGAAGCGCGGGCGGTTGTTGAGGTCGGGGTGGTCGGCGGCGTCGGCCCAGCCGCGTTCCTCGGTGAAGATCCACGGGACCTGGCCGCCCTGGGTGTCCGCGTGCTCGATGACGACGACTCCCCCGGGCCTGAGCAGGCGGTGCGCGGTGCGCTCGATGCCGCGGATCAGTTCCAGGCCGTCCTCGCCGGAGAAGAGGGCGAGCTCGGGGTCGTAGTCACGGGCTTCGGGGGCGACGTACTCCCACTCGGTGAGCGGGATGTACGGCGGGTTGGAGATCACGAGGTCGACCTGTCCGTCGAGCTCGGGGAAGGCCTCCCTGGCGTCCCCCCGCACGAGCTCGACCCTGGACCCCTCGACGTTCTTCCGCGTCCATTTCAGGGCGTCCTCGGACAGCTCCACGGCGTGCACCCGCGAGCGCGGGACCTCCTGCGCCATGGCGAGGGCGATGGCCCCGGAGCCGGTGCACAGGTCGACGATGAGCGGCTCGACGACGTCCATCGCGCGGACGGCGTCTATGGCCCAGCCGACGACGGACTCGGTCTCCGGGCGCGGCACGAAGACACCGGGGCCGACCTGCAGCTCCAGGTACCGGAAGAAGGCCCGGCCCGTGATGTGCTGCAGCGGTTCACGGGCCTCGCGGCGCGCGATCGTCTCCCAGTAGCGGGCGTCGAAGTCGGAGTCCTTGACGGAGTGCAGCTCGCCCCGCTTCACGCCGTGCACGAAGGCGGCGAGCTCCTCCGCGTCGTTGCGCGGCGAGGGCACGCCGGCGTCGGCCAGCCGCTGGGTGGCCTGGGCCACTTCCGCGAGCAGCAGGTTCACGCTGGTCCTCCGTGGACGGGTCGTACGAGCGGGTGTGCTTACGCGGCGGCGAGCTTGGCGGCCGAGTCGGCGTCGACGCAGGCCTGGATGACCGGGTCGAGTTCGCCGTCGAGCACCTGGTCCAAGTTGTACGCCTTGAAGCCGACGCGGTGGTCCGAGATCCGGTTTTCCGGGAAGTTGTACGTGCGGATCTTCTCGGAGCGGTCGACGGTGCGGACCTGGCTGCGGCGGGCGTCCGCGGCCTTGCTCTCCGCCTCTTCCTGGGCCGCGGCGAGGAGCCTGGAGCGCAGAATGCGCATGGCCTGCTCCTTGTTCTGGAGCTGGCTCTTCTCGTTCTGGCAGGAGGCGACGACGCCGGTGGGCAGGTGCGTGATGCGGACGGCGGAGTCCGTGGTGTTGACGGACTGGCCGCCGGGACCGGAGGAGCGGTACACGTCGATGCGCAGGTCGTTGGCGTGGATCTCGACGTCGATCTCCTCGGCCTCGGGCGTCACGAGGACACCCGCCGCGGAGGTGTGGATGCGGCCCTGCGACTCGGTGGAGGGCACGCGCTGCACGCGGTGCACGCCACCCTCGTACTTCAGCCGTGCCCAGACGCCCTGACCCGGCTCGGTAGCGCCCTGGCCGCCCTTGGTCTTCACGGCGACCTGGACGTCCTTGTAGCCGCCGAGCTCGGACTCGGTGGAGTCGATGATCTCGGTCTTCCAGCCGACGCGCTCCGCGTACCGCAGGTACATGCGCAGCAGGTCACCGGCGAACAGGGCGGACTCGTCGCCGCCGGCGCCCGCCTTGATCTCCAGGATGACGTCCTTGTCGTCGGACGGGTCCCGGGGCACGAGCAGCAGCCGCAGTTTCTCGGTGATCTCCTCGCGCTGCCGCTCCAGGTCCTTGACCTCGGCGGCGAAGTCCGGGTCGTCGGCCGCGAACTCGCGCGCGGTCTCGATGTCGTCGCCGGTCTGCTTCCAGGAGCGGTACGTCGCGACGATCGGGGTCAGCTCGGCGTAGCGCTTGTTGAGCTTGCGCGCGTTGGCCTGGTCGGCGTGGACCGACGGGTCCGCGAGCTTCCGTTCGAGATCGGCGTGCTCGCCGATCAGTTCCTCGACCGCCTCGAACATCGGGGGCTCCTGGTCTTCTGCGCGGTGGTTCTCCGCGAATTGGCTGCGGGACGGCAAAAGCGCCGGTCCCGGCCACCCCCTGGTGAGGGCGGCCGAGGACCGGCGCAGTGGCTCGCTACTTCTTGGCGGAGCCGGCCTTGCCGAAGCGGGCCTCGAAGCGGGCCACACGGCCACCGGTGTCGAGGATCTTCTGCTTGCCCGTGTAGAACGGGTGGCACTCGGAGCAGACCTCGGCACGGACGGTGCCGCTGGAGATCGTGCTGCGGGTGGTGAACGACGCGCCACAGGTGCAGCTGACCTGCGTCTCGACGTACTCGGGGTGGATGTCGCGCTTCAAGGTGTCTCCTAGTTTCGGGAGGGCGCCGGGTCGTACGCGCGGATTGCTCGTACGTGAACCGGGGCCGACGTACCAGTCTGCCAGGACCGGCCGTATCTCCCAAAACCGGGGTGGAGGCCGATCTATTCCGCGGGATGTTCTCGCGGCTGTCCGGCCGCTCAGTGGCCGGCGACCACGTCGCCGACGTCACCCTTGTCACCGGCGGACTTCTCCGTGGCGGACTTGGGGATGGGCTTGTCGGCCCTGAGCGCGTCCCAGACCTGCTGGTCGGCCTCCTCCAGGGGAAGCACGCGGTTGGGGTCGTTCGGGTCGTACTGGATGGGCAGCGTGACCATCTTCATGTCGCCCGCGCCGATGCCCTTGAGGCCGTTCGCGAAGCTCGCGAGGGACTTCACGTCGTTCAGGTCGGAGTCGGTGGTGACGGCGCTGGTCGCGTCGTCCGCGAGGTCGAACAGCTTCTTCGGGCTGCTGAAGACGCCGACGTCCTTGACCTGGTCGAGGAGAGCCTTGATGAAGGCCTGCTGGAGCTGGATGCGGCCGAGGTCGCTGCCGTCGCCGACGCCGTGCCGGGTGCGGACAAGGCCGAGTGCCTGCTCGCCGTTGAGCGTGTGGGTGCCGGCGTCCAGGTTCAGGTGACTGTCCTTGTCCCTGATGTCCTTCTTGGTGGTGATGTCGACGCCGCCGAGGGTGTCTATGAGCTTCTTGAAGCCGGTGAAATCGACCTCTACGTAGTGGTCCATCCGGATGCCGGACATCTTCTCGACGGTCTTGACGGCGCAGGCGGGGCCCCCGACCTCGTACGCCGTGTTGAACATCTGCCGCTGCCCGCCGGGCTCCGTCCTGCCGTCCTCGGTCGTGCAGTCCGGCCTGGATATGAGGGTGTCGCGGGGTATGGAGACGACGCTGGCCTTCTTGTGACCCTTGTAGACGTGGACGATCATCGCCGTGTCCGAGCGGGCGGCGCCCTCGTCCTTGCCGTACTTGGCGTTGTCGCCGGAGCGCGAGTCGGAGCCGAGGACGAGGATGTCCTGGGAGCCGTTGTCGACGTCCATGGGGCGGTCGGTGCCGAGGGCGGCGTTGATGTCGACGCCCTTGATGTTGCCGTTGAGCTTGAAGTAGACGTATCCGAGGCCGGTGCCTCCGAGGACGGCCACACCCGCGGCGGTCCAGGCCGTGACGACGAGCACCTTCTTGCGCGTGCTCCGCGGCTTGCGGCGGCGGCCACGCTTGCCGCGCTTCGGCGCGTCGGCGGCCCTGGTCTCGTCGGTCATGCGCTCCTCAGTCCCGTCGCTCGGCTACCCCCTGCTTTCAGGGTCGGATCGGTGTGTCGTCACTTGTCAGACGGCAAAACCGCTTGAAGGGTTGCACAGCGTGTTGTGGGCACCTCCGGCACCGGCAGTGACGGACCGTGTACCCCCGGCCCGCGATTTCAGGCCTCACCTGCGGCTTTTTCCGCCACCGCACTACGGCGCGTGACCGTGAGAATCTCTTATGCGTGTGGCCAAGGTCTCTCCCTGTCCACCCTGGACGCGTCGCGCACCAAAAGGGCCGCCCCGTCACAGCTGTGACGGGGCGGCCCTGTGGACTGCTGAGGACGACTAGTCGTTGCCGTTGCCCGGCGTCGGGGTCGTCTTCTGGATCTGCAGCAGGAACTCGGCGTTCGACTTCGTCTGCTTCATCTTGTCCAGGAGCAGCTCGATCGCCTGCTGCTGGTCGAGCGCGTGCAGTACGCGGCGCAGCTTCCAGGTGATCGCGAGCTCGTCGGAGCCGAGCAGGATCTCTTCCTTGCGGGTGCCGGACGCGTCGACGTCCACCGCCGGGAAGATGCGCTTGTCGGCGAGCTTCCGGTCGAGCTTGAGTTCGGCGTTGCCGGTGCCCTTGAACTCCTCGAAGATGACCTCGTCCATGCGCGAGCCGGTGTCCACGAGCGCGGTGGCGAGGATGGTCAGCGAGCCGCCGTCCTCGATGTTGCGCGCGGCACCGAAGAAGCGCTTCGGCGGGTAGAGGGCCGTCGAGTCGACACCACCGGACAGGATGCGGCCGGAGGCCGGGGCGGCGAGGTTGTACGCACGGCCCAGACGGGTGATCGAGTCGAGCAGCACGACGACGTCGTGGCCCAGCTCCACCAGACGCTTGGCGCGCTCGATGGCGAGCTCGGCGACCGTGGTGTGGTCCTCGGCGGGACGGTCGAAGGTCGAGGAGATGACCTCGCCCTTCACCGACCGCTGCATGTCGGTGACCTCTTCCGGACGCTCGTCGACGAGGACGACCATCAGGTGGCACTCGGGGTTGTTGTGCGTGATCGCGTTGGCGATCGCCTGCATGATCATGGTCTTGCCGGTCTTCGGCGGGGCCACGATCAGACCGCGCTGTCCCTTGCCGATGGGCGCGACGAGGTCGATGATGCGGGTCGTGAGCACACCCGGGTCGGTCTCCAGGCGGAGCCGGTCCTGCGGGTAAAGGGGCGTCAGCTTGTTGAACTCCGGCCGCCCGCGCCCGGATTCGGGTGCCATGCCGTTGACGGAGTCGAGGCGTACGAGCGCGTTGAACTTCTCGCGGCGCTCGCCGTCCTTGGGCTGACGGACCGCGCCGGTGACGTGGTCGCCCTTGCGCAGTCCGTTCTTGCGGACCTGGGCCAGCGAGACGTAGACGTCGTTGGGACCGGGGAGGTAGCCCGACGTACGGATGAACGCGTAGTTGTCGAGGATGTCCAGGATGCCCGCGACGGGGATCAGGACGTCGTCCTCGGAGACCTGCGGCTCGTTGCCGAAGCCCTGCTCGTCGCGGCCGCGACGGCCACGGCGGTCGCGGTAGCGCCCGCGGCGTCCGCGACGCCCGCCCTCGAAGTCGTCCCCGTCCTCGTCGGCCCGCGGACCGTTGTCCCGCTGCTGGCGGTCCTGGCGGTCCTGCCGCCCGCCGCCCTGCTGCTGGCGGTCCTGGCGGTCCTGCCGTCCGCCGCCCTGCTGGTCGTCGCCCTTGTTGCCGCGACGGTCGCGGTCACGGCCGCGGCCCTGCCGGTCACGGCGTTCGCGACGGCCCTCGCCGCCGTTGTCGCCGGAGGCGTCGTTGCCCTTGTTGTCGCCCTTGGAGCCCTTGTCGTCGGACGCGTCGCCCGAGGTCTCGCCCTTCGCCTCGGCGACGGCCGTCTCCGGGCTGCCCGCGTCGGCGGTGGCCCGGCGCGTACGGCGCTTGGCCGGCGGCTGGTCCTCGCCGCCGCGCTCGCCCTCGTTCGCGCGGGCGGCCGGCTGACCGGGGATGTCGATCTGCTGCTGGGCCGCGGACTTGTCGGCCTTGGCCGGGGCGCTCGCCTTCGCGGCGGGCTCGGCGTCCTCACCCGTGCGGGCCTTCGAGGTGGCGCGGCGCTTGGGCTTGGTCTCGGTGGTGTCCCCCGAGGAGGCGGCGCTCTTCGCCGGGGCTCCGCCCCCTGCCTGCGCCTCCTTGATGACCTCGATCAGCTGGCTCTTGCGCATGCGCCCGGTGCCCTTGATCCCAAGGCCCGATGCGACCTGCTGCAGTTCCGCCAGCACCATGCCCTCGAGGCCGGTGCCGCGGCGCCGCCTCGACCCGGCCGAAGCACCGGTGGCAGGCGCCGCGGAGGCGTCCGTGGCGGGCGTGTCGGCAGTCACGCCCATCAGATCGGTGGTGTCGCTCACGAAGGGTCCTTCCCTGGAGCGGACGTCGGCCTGTCTGGCTCGGCGACCGGTTGTGCTGTCCGGCGGTCGGTCCTGCATTCTGTGGACCGTGCCGGGGCGGTGGTCCGCCAACGCGGCGGAAGAATTCATTGGTGATGGCGATTCCCGGTGCGGTGCCACTGAAGTGCGGTGTCACGCGGCTCGGTCACGCCGGTTCCGGAGCGTGCTCAGGACCGCTCAGTGCGGGGCACGAAGCAGTTTGGGGGGCTCCCGGAAGAATGGTTGTCCCGGACGGGGACACAAAGCACCTCGCCATGGTGAGGTCGGGTGCAGACTTGAGATTAACACTACCGGATCCAACAAACATTCCCCCTCTCAGGATCGGGACACCCCGAATCCCTTCGTCCACTGCGTCAGGGCGTGAGCGGCAGCACGCTCGCACCCGAGGCGTCGAGCTCCAGGCGGTTGGCCGCCCAGCCCTCTCCCGCCAGTCGTGCGACCTTGTCGGCCGCACTGTCTTCGGCCAGCGCGAGGACCGTGGGCCCCGCGCCGGAGATCACCGCGGGCACGCCGTCGGCGCGCAGCCGCTCCACCAGGGCGGCGCTCTCCGGCATGGCGGGAGAGCGGTACTCCTGGTGCAGACGGTCCTCGGTGGCGGGCAGCAGCAGCTCGGGGCGCCTGGTCAGGGCCTCGACGAGCAGGGCCGCACGGCCCGCGTTGGCGGCCGCGTCGACGTGCGGGACGGTGCGCGGGAGCAGGCCGCGGGCCGTCTCGGTGAGGACGGGCTTTCCGGGGACGAAAACCACCGGAACGATGGAATCGACGGGCTCCATCCTGATCGCGCGGGCGGTGCCCCCGTCCATCCAGGAGAGCGTGAAGCCGCCGAGCAGGCAGGCGGCGACGTTGTCGGGGTGTCCTTCGATCTCGGTGGCCAGCTCGAGCAGGGCGGCATCGTCGAGCCTGGCCTCGCCGCCTATGGTCACGGCGCGCGCGGCGACGATGCCCGCGCAGATGGCGGCGGACGACGAGCCGAGACCGCGGCCGTGCGGGATGCGGTTGGCGCAGACGATCTCGAGGCCGCGCGGCTGTCCGCCGAGCAGGTCGAAGGCGGTGCGCAGGGAACGCACCAACAGATGCGACTCGTCGCGCGGGAGGGTGTCACTGCCCTCGCCGGCGATGTCGATGTTCAGGCCGGAGTCGGCCACCCGGACGACGACGTCGTCGTACAGACCCAGCGACAGGCCCAGGGCGTCGAAGCCCGGACCGAGGTTGGCGCTGGTGGCGGGGACGCGCACCCGGACGGCGGCGGCGCGGAACGCGGGACCGGCCATCGCTCGATGACTCTCCTTGAGCTGCGTGTTTTTTGAGGCTGCGTATTTTCGGTACGTGCCACATGTACGGAACACCCGGAGGCCGCGGACAACGGCGGCACCGCGGCATATGCGGCGGGCGGGTTCGGTACAGCCTATCGAAGGAAGGTTCTGTGGCGACATAGGGCGCACAGGAGGCGCACGATGCGTGTCGTAAGCCCCCTGTGCCACCCCCTGTACAGGGTCGCGGGTTTCGTCGGGCCGCGTGGTTACGCGAGGCCGAGGCGCTCGGCCGCGGCGGCCGCGTCGACCGGGACGGTGACGGGCTGCGGAGCACCCGCGACGGCCCAGTCCGGGTCCTTCAACCCGTTGCCCGTGACGGTGCAGACGATCTTCTGCCCCCTGTCGACCTTGCCCTGCTCGGCGGCCTTCAGGAGACCGGCGACCGAGGCGGCCGAGGCGGGCTCCACGAAGACACCCTCCTGGGACGCCAACAGCTTGTAGGCGCGCAGGATCTCACGGTCCGTCACCTCGTCGATGAAGCCGTCCGACTCGTCGCGCGCGGCGAGCGCGTGCTGCCACGACGCGGGGTTGCCGATGCGAATCGCGGTGGCGATCGTCGAGGGGTCCTTGACGACCTCGCCGCGCACGATGGGCGCGGAGCCGGAGGCCTGGAAGCCCCACATCCGGGGGGTAAGGGTCGACACGGCGTCGGCCGCGTACTCCTTGTAGCCCTTCCAGTAGGCGGTGATGTTGCCGGCGTTGCCGACGGGAAGGACGTGGATGTCCGGGGCGTCGCCAAGCGCGTCGACGATCTCGAACGAGGCGGTCTTCTGGCCCTCGATGCGGAACGGGTTGACCGAATTGACCAGCGCCACCGGGTAGTTCTCCGACAGACCTCGAGCGAGGTTCAAGCAGTCGTCGAAGTTGCCGTCGACCTGGAGGATCTTCGAGCCGTAGACGAGCGCCTGGCCCATCTTGCCGAGTGCGATCTTGCCCTGCGGCACGAGGACGGCGCAGACCATTCCGGCGCGTACGGCGTAGGCGGCCGCGGACGCCGAGGTGTTGCCGGTGGAGGCGCAGATGACGGCCTTCGCGCCCTCCTCCTTGGCCTTGGTGATCGCCATGGTCATGCCGCGGTCCTTGAAGGACCCCGTGGGGTTGGCGCCCTCGACCTTGAGGTGGACCTCGCAGCCCGTGCGCTCGGAGAGCACCTGTGCCGGCACGAGCGGCGTGCCGCCCTCCCGGAGCGTCACGACCGGCGTGGTGTCGGAGACCGGAAGACGGTCCCGGTACTCCTCGATGATTCCGCGCCACTGGTGGGTCATTGCTGCTTACTCCCCTTCAACCCGCATGATGCTGGCGACACCACGCACGGTGTCGAGATTGCGCAGCGCTTCGACGGTGCCGCTGAGGGCGGCGTCGGGCGCGCGGTGGGTGACGACGACGAGGGAGGCCTCGCCGTCCTTGCCCGTCTGACGGACCGTATCGATCGATACGCCGTGTTCGGCGAAGACCGTCGCGACCTGGGCGAGCACGCCCGGCTTGTCGGCCACGTCGAGGCTGATGTGGTAGCGCGTGACGACCTCGCCCATGGAGCTCACGGGCAGCTGGGTGTACGCGGAGTCGCCGGGCCCGGTGGCTTCGGCGAGCTTGTTGCGGCAGACGGCGACGAGGTCACCGAGGACGGCGGACGCGGTGGGCGAGCCACCGGCGCCGGGCCCGTAGAACATGAGCTGTCCCGCGGCCTCCGCCTCGACGAAGACGGCGTTGTACGCGCCGCGCACCGATGCCAGCGGGTGGCTGAGCGGGATCATCGCGGGGTGCACGCGCGCGGTGACGGATCCCCCGTCGGCGGCACGCTCGCAGATGGCGAGAAGCTTGATGGTGCAGCCCATCCGTTTCGCGGAGGCGAAGTCGGCGGCGGTGACCTCGGTCATCCCCTCGCGGTACACGTCGTCGAGGCGCACGCGCGTGTGGAAGGCGATTCCGGCGAGGATGGCGGCCTTGGCGGCGGCGTCGAACCCTTCGACGTCGGCGGTGGGATCGGCTTCCGCGTACCCGAGCGCGGTGGCCTCGTCGAGGGCTTCCTGATAGCCCGCCCCCGTCGTGTCCATCGCGTCGAGAATGAAGTTGGTGGTCCCGTTCACGATCCCGAGAACGCGGTTGACCTTGTCACCGGCGAGGGACTCGCGCAGCGGCCGGATCAGCGGAATGGCACCGGCGACAGCGGCCTCGTAATACAGATCCCGCCCGTGCTCGACGGCGGCGGCGTGCAGAGCGGCCCCGTCCTGGGCGATGAGCGCCTTGTTCGCGGAGACGACGGAGGCCCCGTGCTCGAAGGCGGTGGTGATCAGGGTCCGGGCGGGCTCGATCCCTCCGATCACCTCGACGATGACGTCGATGTCCCCGCGCTTGACCAGAGCGGTCGCGTCCGTGGTGATCAGTGACGGATCGATTCCCTCACGCACCTTGGAGGGGCGGCGGACGGCGACCCCGGCGAGCTCCACCGGGGCGCCGATCCTGGCTGTGAGGTCGTCGGCGTGCGTCGTCATGATGCGCGCCACCTCTGAGCCGACAACCCCACAGCCCAGCAGCGCCACCTTCAGCGGACGCGTACGCATCATCCGACCTCACTTCTCATACATCTACGGTGGGACCAGTCTCACCCACCGGAACGGACTTTCTGTCCATCGTCCGGATCCTGAGACATCTATTTCATCTTTTGCGTCATCCGACGTCGAGACGCAGGAGATCTTCCTCCGTCTCACGCCGGACGATCACCCGGGCCCCGCCGTCGCGCACGGCGACGACGGGCGGGCGAAGTGCGTGGTTGTAGTTGCTCGCCATGGAGCGGCAGTACGCGCCGGTCGCGGGCACGGCGATCAGATCACCGGGCGCGAGATCCGCCGGAAGGAAAGCATCTCGTACGACGATGTCACCACTCTCGCAGTGCTTGCCCACGACACGCACCAGGACCGGCTCGGCGTCGGAGGAGCGGGAGACGAGGGCCACGGTGTATTCGGCGTCGTAGAGCGCGGTGCGGATGTTGTCGGACATGCCGCCGTCCACGGAGACGTACGTGCGCAGCCCTTCGAGGGGCTTGACGGTGCCGACCTCGTAGAGGGTGAAAGCGGTGGGCCCGACGATGGCCCGCCCCGGCTCGACGGAGATGCGGGGCGTCCGCAGCTTCGCCGCGGCACACTCCCTCGAAACGATCTCGTTGAGCGCCGTGGCGATCTCGTGCGGTTCGCGGGGGTCGTCGTCGGAGGTGTAGGCGATGCCGAGCCCGCCGCCGAGGTCGATCTCGGGCAGCTCGACGCCGTGCTCGTCCCGCACCTCGGCGAGCAGTTGCACGACGCGGCGGGCGGAGACCTCGAACCCGGCCATGTCGAAGATCTGCGACCCGATGTGGGAGTGGATCCCGATGAGCTCCAGCGAGTCGAGCTTCAGCACACGCCGCACGGCCTCGGCGGCCTGCCCGCCCGCGAGCGCGATCCCGAACTTCTGGTCCTCGTGCGCGGTGGCGATGAACTCATGAGTGTGCGCTTCCACACCCACGGTCACACGGATCTGCACGCGCTGCCGCTTGCCGAGCCGCTCCGCGATGTGGGCGACGCGGACGATCTCCTGGAAGGAGTCGAGCACGACGCGGCCGACGCCGGCGGCGATGGCGCGCTCGATCTCGTCCGGGGTCTTGTTGTTCCCGTGGAACGCGATGCGCTCGGCGGGCATCCCGGCGTCGAGGGCGGTGGTGAGCTCGCCCCCGCTGCACACGTCGAGGTTGAGCCCTTCTTCGTGCAGCCACCGCACGACGGCACGCGACAGGAACGCCTTCCCGGCGTAGAACACGTCGGCTTCGCTGCCGAAGGCGTCCCGCCAGGCCTGGCACCGGGCGCGGAAGTCGGCCTCGTCGATGAAGTAGGCGGGCGTACCGAACTCCTCGGCGAGCCGGGTCACGGTGATGCCGCCGGTGGTCACGACCCCGTCGGGGTCACGGGTGACGGTCCGGGACCAGACCTTGGGGTCCAGCGCGTTGAGATCGGCGGGCGGCGCGCTGTAGTGCCCCTCGGGGAGCACGTCGGCGTGACGGGGGCCTGCGGGGTGGGCGGAACGGCTCATGGGTGTGGTGTCTCGTCTCTTGCGGGGTGACGGAGGTGAGGAAGCGGGGCGGACGGGCTGGGTGCGCGCCGCGGTACGTGTTTCTCGGAAGACACGTACCGCACGCGCTGCACGGGATGCCGCCCGTCGCTCCGCTGCTCACTCACGGGTGTCACAGGAATTCGGGTGCGTCGATGCCGAGCAGGGTCAGGCCACCGGCGAGCACCGTCCCGGTGGCTTCGGCGAGGGCCAGCCGGGCGCGGTGGGCGGCCGAGGGTTTCTCGTCACCGCGCGGCAGGACGGCTCCCTGCGGGGCGCTCTGGAAGGCCAGGAACGCGTCGGCGATGACGACGAGCTGCCGGGCGAGTCGGTCCGGGGCGCGGTGGCGCCCTGCGGAGGCGAGGGTGGCGGGGTGGTCGCCGAGGGCGTCGAGCAGAGCCCGGGCGGTGGCGTCCGGGGCGCCGTCCGGCTCGGCGGTGAAACCTAGGGCAGCCGCGTTGCGGGTGAGGGCGCGGGTGCGGGCGTACGCGTACCGGACGCGGAACAGCGGATTGCTCTCGCGCTGTACGAGGTGGTCGTCGCCGCCCTGCTCCGGGGTGACGCGGGGGTGGTCGTGCGGTGCGGGGTGGAGCAGTGCCCAGCGGGCGGCATCGCGGCCGAGGCGGAGGACGGTGTCGGCGGGGACGGGGGCCGGGACGGGGCGGAGGGTGGGGAGGGGTTCGGGAGGCCGCCCGTACGCGTCGATGCGTACGTCGAGGGCGCCGAGGGCGTCCGCCCAGGCCGGGTCGGGCTCGTCGTCGCACGTCACCCGGACGAGGGCGCCCTGCGAGCGCAGGATGCGGCGGGCGCTGTCGGCGAGGACGGCGGCCCGGAGTTCGCGGGGGACGTGGATCTGGACGACGTCGCCGGTGTCGGGGTGGACGTGGCCGTAGCAGCGACCGCGCTCGCGGATCTCGCGCACGAGGGCGTCGGCGCGGGCGCGGGCGTCCGCGAGCGTGATGTTGAGGAACCCGGGCCCGGTGATGTCGACGCTCGCGATACCGGCCTCGGCGGCGAGTCGCGACGACAGCACCGCGGCGACGTCGCGTGGTGTGCGTCCGGCGGCGCGGGCGATCTGGAGGGCGACGTTCGTGGCGAAGTCCCCGCGGCCCCCGGGCCGGGGCCGCTCGACCCGCACATTCCCCGCGTCGGCGGACGCGGTGACGTCCACGCTGAGCTCCCCGGCATCGACGGCCTGGCGCATGGCGCGCAGCACGGTGCGGGAGAGCTCGACGGGGGTCACGGGTCCAGCGTATGGGAGGAGGGGGGTGGGTAGGCGACTCGGATTCGGGATGGTCCGGGATGTGGACGGGGGTGGGTCCGGTCACCGGGCTGGGCGCCGCACTCGCCCGCCTCTCCGCCCCTGACGCGACCACCCGTGCCCGCACACTCGACCGAATGATCGGCGTCCGCGCCCGCTACTGCTCGGCCGACTGATCCGCGTCCGTGCCCGCACGCTCGGCCGGATGATCCGCGTCCGTGCTCGCTGCTGGTCCGAGGATCCGTGCCCGCTACTGCTCCGAGGACTCGCACCCCGCGCCGCCGCGACCAAGATCACGCCCGATCGTGACGCCTTCCCGCACTCTTTCCCCACTGGGGTCGGGCTCACCTTCCCCTTCAGGCTCCGGCTCCCCTTCCCCCACACCGTCCCGCTTCCCTCTCCTGTTCCCCTCGGTCGAGATCAACTGGCGGACGATGCCGACCAGTTCGTTCGGCTCGAAGGGCTTGGCGAGGAAGGCGTCGACGCCGACTTCGAGGCCGCTCTCGACCTCGTACTGCGTGCAGGCGCTGATGACGACGATGGGGAGGTCACGGGTGCGCGCGTCGGACCGCAGCCGTGCGGCGGTCCGGAGACCGTCGAGCCGGGGCATCACGACGTCGAGGGTGACCACGTCGGGCTGGACCTGCTGCACAACGTCCAGGCATTCGACACCATCGGCCGCGGTCACGACCTCGAAGCCCTCCAGCTCGAGGTTGACCCTGATCAGCTGCCGGATGACCTTGTTGTCGTCCACAACAAGCACGCGGCCGGGCACGCCTGGCACAACTCGAGAGTAGGTCCGCGCCCGCCACCGCGTCCCGGTTTTCCCTACTTCCGCCCCGTGCGGCCCGCCCGGCCACCACTCCCCTCCCCCGCGGAACACCCCCTCTCCCGGCCCGCCCCACAGGCACGGAAATACCTGTTCATGGCGAGCCCCGGAGAGCTGGTAGGGTTCTACCCGTCACCGCGCAAGCCGCGCTGATACGCCCCCGTAGCTCAGGGGATAGAGCAACGGCCTCCGGAGCCGTGTGCGCAGGTTCGAATCCTGCCGGGGGCACCCTGTATGAGGTGCCCAAAGACCCCGTCACCAGCGGAAACGCTGAGGCCGGGGTCTTCGCGTATGTGGAGCTGGTGCGGCCCGCGCAGCCGATTGCGGTTGCGTACGTCATGGGCGATTCGGTGGTCTTGGGCGTCTTTCGCCCGAAGCAAACACAGGCAGCGGCACTGTCGCGGCGCAGGAGCCCTTTTCGGAGGGTGGTGTGTCATTTCCGCCGGTCTCGTAGGCGTGTTGGAAAGGCGCGGTGGAGTCCTCCCCCTCGGAGGGTGGAGGTTGCACGCTGGGGCGGGGTGTGGGGGCATGGGGGCTCGAGGGGGTGCGTGTGTGAGCGAGAGGGTGAGCCATGATTCGAGCGTGTCTGTCCAGTGACGGCGTGCCCCCTGAGGAGCGGTTCGACTGGTGGTTCGGGCTCAAGTCCGCGTCGCCGATCGCCACGACCTTGCGCAGTGACTGCACCGATGACTTTCCCGTCGCCGTGGATCACGTGGATCTCGGGGCCGCGACGCTGACCACCATGGCGTATCCCTCAGCCGAGGTACGTCGGACTGCTCGGCATATCCGGAGAGGGGATCCTCGTAGTCTGCAGGTTTCTCTCACTCTGCAGGGGCTCAGCGGGTTTGAGCAGGGTGGGCGCAACGTGCAGTTCGGGGCCGGGAACTTTCTGTTGTACGAGTCCTCTTCGCCCTTTGAGGGGTGGATGCGGCGGCTGGACGAGAGTGGTGCTCCCACTCGGAGCATCGTGGCCACATTGCCCATGCATCTGCTGCCGTTCCCCGCCGACCGGCTGCCCGATCTCGTCTCCCGGCCCCTGTCCGGGCGGGATGGGTTCGGGGCTCTGCTGTCCCATTTCATGTGCCAAGTGGTCGGGGATCCAGGCCAGTTCGGGGATACGGGCGCGGCCGCTGATCGGCTCACTCATACGCTTGTCGACCTCGTGGGACATCTCGCCGCCCAACACCTCGACTCCGACCTCTCGTTACCGGCCGAGAGCCGTACGCGCGCCCTGTTGTTGCAGGTGCAGAGCCATGTCCGGCGGCATCTGCGCGACCCTGGCTTGAATCCCGACAGCATTGCCGCCGCCCATCACATCTCCACCCGGTATTTGCACCGGCTTTTCCAGGAGCAAGGGGTGACCGTTTCAGCCTGGATACGGCAGTTGCGGCTCGAACGGTGTCGGCGGGCGCTGGCCAATCCCGCCCTCGCCACCGTGCCCGTCGGCGCCATCGCGGCCCGTTGGGGGTTCACCCGGCCCGCTGTCTTCACCCGCGCTTTCCGTGCCGCGTACGGGCTCACGCCCAGCGAGGTCCGCGCACGCGCACTGCTGAGCGACGGGAGTGCGCTGGCGGTCAACAAGAGTGCGCCCTTGGTCAACGACGCCGAGTGAGTGGTCGGGAAGACTTTGGGGCGGCGGCGAGATCGGGGGTTCGCCGCCCGTGTCCGCCCCTGCGCCCGAAGGAACGGGGGAGGGCGTAGGGGCGCGTACGCGTGATGAGGGATGGGCGGTGTGCCGGCCGACGGCGTGTGCACCACGGGGGACGTGTGCACTGCGTGTGTGACGTCTGTGCGGCACGCCGCCGGGGGCTCCGGGCCTGCCGGGGAGGGTGACGACTGGGCGGGGCTCCGGTGCCTGCCCCGCTCGAATGCCGTGACCGGATCCGTGACCGTGTGTGACGTCCGGCTGCCCGAACGTGCATCCACATCATGTCGATCCTGTGCATCTTTGCCGTCGGCACCATGGAACCCGGACGAGGCCGCCCATCTTGCGAGGTGGCGGGCGTGTGGCGCGTGATAGCACGGGAGCGACATCGTCGAGGGAGGGTACGTTCCCCGTGGGCATCTTCAGCCGTCGCCAGACCGCCACCATCGAGCCGACGCCGGCCGGCGGTACCGGCGCGTCCGGTGCGTACCCCTCGACCAGTGGTGGTGTCGCGCTCGATTCCGCGCTGCGCGGGCTGACCGGGCAGTGGACCATCGACCGGCCGCACAGCCGCGTCGGATTCTCCGTGCGGCACGCGATGGTGACGACCGTCCGGGGCGCCTTCGCCGACTACGACAGCACGTTGCACTTCGACGGCGACCGGCCCTCCGCGTCGCGGGCCGAGATCGTCATCCGGGTCGGCAGCGTCGACACGGGCGTGGAGCAGCGGGACGCGCACCTCGTCGGCGCCGATTTCTTCGACGCGCGACGCTTCCCCGAGATGGTGTTCCGCAGTACGGCCACCGTCCACGAGGGCGGTGAGACTTTCCGTATGACCGGGGATCTGACCATCCGCGACGTCACCCGGCCCGTCGAGCTGCAACTCGACTACCTGGGGTCGGTCGTCGATCCGTTCGGATTCGAGCGCGTCGGGTTCGACGGCACCACCACCATCGACCGCACCGACTGGGGGCTGGTCTACAACCAGCGCCTCGCTGCGGGCGGCACCATGGTCAGCGAGAAGGTGCGCCTGCAGTTCGACATCTCCGCGATCCGCGCCACGTCATGAGGTGACGTCCGCACCGGTTCGCCGTCCGGTCCGCTGTCCGGTCTGCTCCTGTTCCCGCTGCGCGTCCTCTTCCCTCAGCGCCTTCGTCTCGCTCTTGAGGATGCGCAGGGACTTGCCCACCGAGCGGGCGGCGTCCGGGAGTTTCTTGGAGCCGAACAGCACCACGATTACAAGAAGCACGACCAGTAGGTGCCAGGGCTGCAGGGCGTTGCGGATCATTGTGGCCCTCCTCTTCCACTTCCGCCGCTTCCATGAGCGACACTTGCCTTGTTGCGCAACTGTACAACTGTTGCGCCGTAGAGAGGCAGGACCAGGGTGAGCAGCGCGTAGTAGGTGGGTGGCAGGGGTGTCATGCCCAAGGGAGGGCCCAGCGGGGAGAGAGGGATGAGGATGCCCGCTGTCGCCAGGGCCAGTGCGGCGCGGGTGACCGGCGTCGCCCTCCTGCCGGCGGCGGTCGTCCCGTACGCCGCGCCGCGCATGAGGAGCATCGCCAGCGACTGCGTGAGCAGGTTCTCCGTGAACCAGCCCGCGTGGAACAGCGATTCGTCCTCCGTGCCGGTCGGGCCCGGCGCCGCGAGTGCGAGGACCGCGAAGGTCGCCAGGTCCGCCACGGCGTTGAGTACGCCGAACCCCGTGACGAGGCGGAGGAAGGCGCGGGGGCGGAGCGTGGTGGGGCGGCTGAGGGCGGCGGGGGCGGGGCGTTCGTGGGCGAAGGCGAGTTGGGCCGCGTCGAAACAGAGGTTCTGGACGAGTACCTGGGCCGGGAGCATCGGCAGGAAGGGCAGGAGCAGGGCCGCGGTGAGCATCGCGATCACGTTGCCGAGGTTCGAGGAGAGCGTGATGCGCAGGTACGTGGCTATGTTCACGCCGCTGCTCCGACCCGCGGTGACGGCGTGGTCGATGGCCGCCAGGCCGCCCGCCCGAGGCAGCACCACGTCCGCCGCCTCCCTCGCCGCCGGCACCGCGTCGTGCGGGGCCAGGCCCACGTCGGCCGCGTGCAGGGCGGGCAGGTCGTTGACGCCGTCGCCGAGGAAGCCCGTGGTGTGGCCGTGGGCACGCAGGGCCGCTACGACGCGTGCCTTGTGGGCGGGCGTGCAGTCGGCGAAGACCGTGGTGCGGTGGGCCAGTCGTGCCAGGGCCGCGACGTCGGTGGGTGGCACGGCGTCTATGTCCTCGGCCGTGCGGACGGCGTCGGGGGCGATGGGTGGCAGGGCCAGGTCTCGGCGGACGCGGGCGGCCGTGCCCGGGTGGTCGCCCGTGAGGATCTTGACGGTGACGCCTCGGTCGGCGAGCGCGCGCAGGGCCGGGCCCGCCGCCGGGTCCGGGGCGTCGCGGAAGGTGACGAAGCCGACGAGGGTGAGTCCGTGGATGTCGGACGGGGACCAGGTCGGGTGGGAGGCGGTCCCGCGGCGCCTGGCGGGACGGTCGCGGTCTGCCGTCGCCACGGCCAGGACGCGCAGGCCCTTCGCCGCGTGGTGGGACGCCAGGGCTTGGAGGCGGGTGCGCTCCTCGGCGGGGAGGGCGCAGAGCTCCAGTACGTTCTCCACGGCGCCCTTGACCACCAGCGTGTGGACTCCCAGGCCCGCGCCGGGGCGGGTGACCACTGCGGTGGCGAGGCGGCGTACGGGGTCGAAGGGCAGGGCTGCGATGCCCTCGTAGCCCTCGTAGTGCTCCGGCGTGGTCAGGATCGCCTCGTCCAGCGCGTCCGGGGCGGGCGGGTCGGCCAGCCGCAGGGTCCACCACGCGTTCACCGCCGCCCAGTCCAGCGCCTCGGGGGCGTCGCGGCCCGCCGTGTCCAGGCTGCGGTCGACCACGGGGCGGCCCTGCGTGAGCGTGCCGGTCTTGTCCACGCACAGGACGTCCATGGCGCCCAGGTCGTGCAGGGCGGGCAGACGTCTGACGATCACGCCGTGGGCACGGGCCAGGTGGGCGGCGCCCCGGGCCAGGCACATCGTCACCACGACCGGCAGCATCTCCGGGGTCAGCCCCACCGCCACGGCCACGGCGAACGGCAGGGTCTCCAGGCCTCGGTCGCGCAGCGCGGCGTTCGCCACGAGCACCAGCGGCGGCGTGAGCAGCATGAAGCGGACGAGGGTCCAGGAGATGCCGTGCACCGAGCGGTCGAAGGCGCGGGCTCTCGCTGCCCGCTCACCGCCGGGCACGCCTGACGCCTCGTGCGTCGTACTCGCGAACCGCGTGTGTCGGCCCGTCGCCGTCACCACCGCCGTGCCGCCGCCCGCGGTGACGCTGCTGCCCTGGAAGCAGAGGTGTTCCGTGCCTTCCCCGGGGTCGGTGGTCGGCGTCCAGGGTTCTTTGGTCGTCGGGGACGACTCGCCCGTCAGTGGTGCCTCGTCGACCGAGAGACCCGTCGCCGTGAGCACCTGCCCGTCCGCCGGGATCACGTCCCCGGGAGCGAGCCGGATGATGTCGCCGGGAACCAGTTCCTCGGCGGGGAGTTCGCGGGGAGCGGGTACCGCCCGTTCGCGGGGAGCGGAAGGCTCCCGTTCGTCGGGGGCCGGGCGGCGCACGACCGTCGCCGTCGTCGGCACCAGGTCGCGCAGCGCCGCCATCGCGCGGTCGGCCCGGTGTTCGCCCGTCGCGCGGAGCGCGCAGCTCACCGCGACCAGGACCGTGATCACGCAGGTCGTGCCCCAGGCCGCCGTCCCGGCCGAGACGATGCCCAGGCAGAACAGGACCGCGGTGAAGGGGTCGCGCAGACCTCGTACGAAACGGCGTCGCCAGGACACCGTGCGCGGGACCGGCGGCACGTTCGGACCGTGCCGGGCCAGGCGCGCGTCGGCCTCTTCCTCCGTGAGACCGCGCGGTCCCGTCTCCAGCGAGCGCAGGACTTGGAGCGTGGTGGGTCCGGACATCGCCAGGACCCTCAGGCACCCGTTCCGCGGAACCGGCGGGCCGGGGCGGTGGACGCCTCCGCGCGCGACGCGAGCTGCGTGACCATGAGACGTACGACCGTCACCACGTCGGGGTCGGCGACGAAGTACACCACACGGCGGCCCTCGCGGCGCGACCCGACGAGCCCGGCCAGTTTCAGCTTGGTGAGGTGCTGGCTCACGGCGGGCAGCGCGCCGCCCACCCGCTCCGCGAGGCCGCTCACGTCGCTCTCGCCCTGCGCCAGGACCCACACGATGTGCAGCCGCGCGGACGACGCGAGCAGGCCGAAGGCGGCGGCGGCTTCCGTGAGCAGTTCCGGGGGCGGGTCGTCGTGACCGCCGGCGAACGTGCCCGCGGGGGCCACCGCGCCGTCCGGCGCCGTCCTTCGGCCTCCCGCTCGCACAACCCTCGCCCTTCTCGTCCACCGCCTCGTCATCGGCGTCCGCCGTCAGTCTAGGTTGGACCGGACACAGCACTCAGCAGTCAGCACTCCGCACTCGTCACTCAGCACACCGCCGCCCCGCGCGGCAGCGAAAGGAAGGTCGCGCTCGTGGGCGACTGGATACGCAGCT
This sequence comes from Streptomyces venezuelae, assembly GCF_008642355.1. Lineage (NCBI taxonomy): Bacteria > Bacillati > Actinomycetota > Actinomycetes > Kitasatosporales > Streptomycetaceae > Streptomyces > Streptomyces venezuelae. Next base: position 5,636,582 of record NZ_CP029193.1, on the reverse strand, counting down.
TCCACCCCGCACCCGCCGCCGGGACCCGTCTCGTCTGCTTCCCGCACGCGGGTGGCTCCGCCAGCGCCTACCACGCGCTGTCGGCCGCCGTCTCCGGCACCGTCGACCCACTGGTCGTGCAGTACCCGGGGCGGCAGGAGCGGTACGGCGAACCGTTCGCCGAGCGTTCGGACGATGTCGTCGACGCGGTGCTCGCCGCGCTCTCCGGGCCGTCCGACATCAGGCCCGTCGCCCTGTTCGGGCACAGCATGGGCGCGGTCCTCGCCTTCGAGACCGCGCGGCGCATGACGGCCGAGGGCCGACCGCCCGTCGTCCTCTTCGTCTCCGGACGGCCGGCCCCCTCGCTGCCCCGGCGCCCCGCCGCGGCCGAGCGGCCCGTGCACGAGATGTCCGACCACGAACTCGTGGACGAGATGCGCAAGCTGTCCGGCACCGCGAACGAGCTCCTCTCCTCCCCCGACCTGCTGCCGCTCATCCTGCCGCCGGTACGTGCCGACTACCGGCTCCTCGACGCCCACGTCCACCGCGCCGGGCCCCCGCTCGACTGCCCGGTCGTCGCGCTGACCGGGGACGCGGACCCCCGCGTCACGGTCGAGGGCGCGCGGGCGTGGGAGAGCGAGACGCGCGGCGACTTCTCCTGTCACGTCCTGCCCGGGGGCCACTTCTTCCTCGACGACCACCTGCCGTACGTCACGGAGGTCATCGCCGCCTCACCGGCGGGCCGGGGCGCGACGACGGCGTAGTTCCATTCGCGTACGTTCAGGCGGAGGCCCTGCGCCTCCCCGACCCCGTTCCCGTCGTCTTCTTGGCCGCCGTCTTCTTGGCCGCCCCGCTCTTCCGCGCCGACCCGGCCGACTTCGCCGTCGTCGCCCTGCTCGCGGTCGACTTGGTCGACGCCTTCTTCGCGGCGGGGGCCGCCTTCTTCTTCGCCGCGGTCGACGTCGACTTCTTCCCGCCCACCTGCTTGGGCGTCGCGCGGGACGACTTGCGGGCGAGTGGCGTCACCTCCGCCACCGCCCCCGACCCGGAGTCCGCGCCCTCCGGGTCCTCGCCCCGCGCCGTCCGCGCCTCGCGGACGCTGTTCTCCAGGGCCGCGAGCAGGTCGATGACCTTGCCGCCGCCGTCCCCGGCAGGGGCCCGTTCCGCCGGGGTCACGCCGTCGACCTTCGCGGCGACCAGCTCCTCGACCGCCTCGCGGTAGTCGTCGTGGAGGGTGTTGATGTCGACCTCGCCGAGCGTGTCCATCAGCGCGTCCGCCAGGTCGAGTTCGGCCTCGCGCACGGTGACGTCCGTGTCGGGGGCCACCCCTTCGGGCGCACGGATCTCGTCCGGCCAGAGCAGTCCGTGCATGGCGATCACGTCGTCGACGACGCGCAGCATGCCGAGCCGCTCCCGGCCCCGCAGCGCGAACTTCGCGATGGCCACCTTCTGGCTCCGCTTGAGCGCCTCGCGCAGCAGTGTGTACGGCTTGGCGGCCGGGGTTCCGCTCGCCGCGAGGTAGTACGCGGCGCCCATCTGGAGCGGGTCGATGCGGTCGGCGGGGACGAACGCGACGATCTCGATCGTCTTGGCGGTGGGGATGGGCAGCGTGGCCAGGTCCTCGTCCGTGATCGGGATGATCGAGCCGTCCGCGTCCTCGTACCCCTTGCCGATCTCCGCGGTCGGGACCTCGCGCTCCTCCAGTTCGCACACCTTGCGGTAGCGGATGCGGCCGCCGTCCTCCGTGTGGATCTGGCGGAAGGAGACCGCGTGGTTCTCGGTCGCGTTCACGAGCTTGATCGGGATGCTGACCAGCCCGAAGGAGATCGCACCGTTCCATATGGATCGCACGTCCGGCACCTCGCTGAGAGCTGATTCGTGTCGCTTTGGGCGTTATATGGGACTCTCATCCTATGACGCCGATCACAGAGGTGGAGGGGCGGCGGCTCGCGCTCAGGAACCTGGACAAGGTCCTGTATCCCGCGAGCGGCTTCACCAAGGCCGAGGTCCTGCACTACTACGCCTCCACGGCCGACGCCCTCCTCCCCCACCTCCGCGACCGGCCCGTCTCCTTCCTGCGCTATCCGGACGGGCCCGACGGCCAGCAGTTCTTCTCCAAGAACGTGCCGCCGGGCACCCCCGACTGGGTGCACACCGCCGAGGTGCCGCGCTCCCGCTCGGAGGGGACCGCGCGGCAGGTCCTCGTACAGGACCTGCCGACGCTGATGTGGGCGGCCCATCTGGTCACCGAGTTCCACGTGCCGCAGTGGCGGGCTGACGCCCCGGCGCGGGCCGACCGGATGGTCTTCGACCTGGACCCGGGGCCGCCCGCCACGGTCGTGGAGTGCTGCCGGGCGGCGCTCTGGCTGCGGGAGCGGCTGGCCGCCGACGGGTTCCACGTGTACGCGAAGACGTCGGGCAGCAAGGGACTGCACCTCCTCGTGCCGCTGGAGCCGACCCCCTCCGAACGGGTCACGGCGTACGCCAGATCGCTGGCCGTCGCGGCCGAGCGCGAGCTGCCCGACCTCGTCGTGCACCGCATGACGCGGAGCCTGCGCCCCGGCAAGGTCTTCGTCGACTTCAGCCAGAACGCGGCCGCGAAGACCACCGCCGCGCCCTACACCCTGCGGGCACGGCGGGAGCCGACCGTCTCCACGCCCGTGACCTGGGACGAGGTCGAGGCCTGCGACGACCCCGGGCGGCTGGTCTTCGCCGCGGACGACATCGCGCCGCGCCTCGACGAGTACGGGGATCTGATCGAGCCCCTCGACGACCCCGACCGGGCCCGCCCGCTGCCATCCTGACGGCGGGACGGGCGCCGCAGCACGAGCCGGGCGCCGCAGCCCGAGCCGAGCGCCCGGCCTCACCTCAAGTGGCGCGCGAAGACCGGCCTCGCCTCACATGGCGCGCCAGGAACCGTCCCGCCTCCTCCCCCGCGGACTCCGGGACCCCCGTGTGCCCGCCCATGTTCGCGTGCAGGGACTTCTCCTCGGAGCCGAAGGCGTCGAACAGGTCCAGGGAAGCCTGCCGGTCGTTGCCCTCGTCGTCCCACTGGAGCAGGACGTGCAGCGGGACGGTGACCCGCCGGGCCTCTTCGAACACGGCACGCGGTATGAGACTCCCGGCGAACAGAACCGCCGCCGCGACGCGCGGCTCGACCACCGCGAGCCGGACCCCGACGGAGATCACGCCGCCCGAGTAGCCGACCGGACCACCGATCCCGGGCAGGGCCAGGAGCGCGTCCAGGGCCGCCCGCCATTCCGGGACCGCCCGCTCCACCAGTGGGAGGACGAGCCGGTCCACGACGTCGTCGCCGACCGGCTCGCCGGCCGCCATGGCCCGGCGCAGATCGGCGCGGGCCTCTTCGATGACGGGCAGACGGGGGCGGACCCCGCTGCCGGGGAGCTCAACGGTGGCCGCGGCGAAACCGTCCGCCACCACCCGCCGGGCCCTGGCCGCCAGCCTCGGGTACATCTTGTCCAGCCCGAGCGGCGGGTGCCCGAGCAGGATCAGCGGCGCCTCGGCGGGCGGCGCGGAGGCGGGCGTCCACAGGATGCCGGGGACCTCGCCGAGCATGAACTCGCGCTCGAGGACGCCGCCCCGGGAGACCTCGGTGTCGAGGCGCTTTCCTGAAGTGAAGTGCATGGTCGTGCCTTTCGGGGAGTGCGCGGAACGGCGCTCCCGGGCGACGACCTACCGCCCGACCGTGACCCCGGAGGAGAGCACCCACGTCGATACGTTCACGGGTACCACCTCCTCGGTCTCTCGCACGGCCGCCGGAACCGTAGCAGTGGCCACCGCGGCCCTCCACAGGTTTTTCCGTTAATCAAGTTTGACTACTCCCGCTCCGTGGCATACCTTCCTCACCGAGGCATGTAGTCAAACTTGATTAGAGGAGTCCGCATGACCCGTCTTCCCGACACCGACACCGGATACGTCCCGACCGACGAGGACCGGGCGAGCCTGGACGCCTGGTTCGCCGAGTACGACGCGCACAGCGCGAAGCGCGATGTCGAGCGGATGGCCGACCTGGCCGTCTTCCCGCTCAACCTGGTCAGCGACGACTCCGCCGGCGACGGGCGGGCGGCGCAGTGGGACCGGGAGCAGTTCGTGGGGACCATGACGCACGTCATGGGGGACGGCAGCGAGGACATCACGTTCGAGTCCACGCGCACGCCCGTCTTCCTCTCCCCCGCGATGGCCGTCGTCTTCACCGACTCGGTGATGACGGCGAACGGCGAGACGCAGCGGCTGCGCTACGCCGACATCCTGATCAGGCGCGGTGGCTCCTGGGCCTTCCAGACCATGATCCAGGGCGGCTGGGGGGACAACCTGTAAGTCAGCCGGACCGTCAGACCCGTTCCCACGTCCTGCGGTCCCTGGCCAGCGCGTGCAGCGCCTCCACATCGGCCGGTTTCAGCACCCCGCCGAGGCGGGCCAGCCCCGGCAGGTCCGCCTCGCGCAGCACCCGCACGTCGCGTGGCGGCGCCGCCACGTCCAGGTCGGCGGCGCCGGACCCGGCGAGGACAAGAACCGGGCGGACCTCCGCCGTCAGCGCGAAGGACGCCCGGCCCGCGTCCGAGCGGAGCGAGCGCAGGAGGGGGAACGGCTCGGCGCGGCCGACCGTCACCATCGGGTCGGCGATGCGCACCCGCTGCTTGCGGACGGCGAGGGTGCCCACGCAGAACAGGCCACCGGGGCCGATGAGCAGATGGTGGATGCGGGCGTCACCGGGCAGCGGCAGGGAGTGCAGGACCCGCCAGCCCGCGCCTTCGAGGGCGTCGAGTGTCTCGCCCACCGCCTGTTCGGCGGCGAGCGCGCGGTGCCGGGCGTCGGCGCGCAGCCTGCGGGCGGGCGCCGGGTCGCGGTCGAGGGAGATCCGCAGGGCCTCCCCGGGGCGGTTGGGGGCGAGGTCGTCGTCCGGGTGGAGGGCGAGCCGGGCCAGTTCGGCGGGCGTCGGTACGGGCGGCGGACCCACGGTGACCTGGCCGGTCAGGAAGGGGGCCAGGACGTCGAGGACATCTTCCTCGCTCTCCTCGCTGAGCAGGTTGACGCGGGACGCCTCACGGTCGTACCAGGCCACGTTCCTGCCGTCCGCGAGGTACACGTACAACCGCTCCTGCCCGTGCCTCCAGGCCGGTACGACACGCAGTCCGGTCATGAGCCCTCACCCCCCTCGACCATGGGAACAGCCCACACGCTCTCCGGCAAGAACCAGGTCGCGGCCGGGAGGAGCGGGGGCGTCTTTGCGCCGACTGCGCCCGGTCCGGGCGTGGAATCCCATCCACCCCGTAACGGCACCGCCCGCGCAGTTATGGGCCGCTGTTACAGAGCCGCCGAATTGCCGCAATAGCGGACATCTAACTTCTTACGAGTCCCCCGATCACGCCGGAGCGATCAGCCGACCGACCGTAAGGAACGTCCCGTGAGCCTCAACCGCCGCCACACCCTCCTCCGTACCGCCGTCGTCTCCACGTTCGTCGGCGGGGCGCTGCTCCTGCCGGCCGCCGGTGCCTTCGCGGACTCGCCCACGCCCGCCCCGACGGCGGCCCGGCCGCACGCGAAGGGCGAGGTCCACCAGGTCACCCTCGGCAACGGCGCGCAGGCGAAGATCCGCAACCGCGGCGGTGCGTACACGGCGACGATCTCCCTGAAGGGCAAGGAGATCGCGGCCCTCTCCGCCACGCACCGGACGGCCACCCAGGGCGGCGTGGAGTACGAGCTGCACCCCTCCAACGGGCACATCGGCATCGCGTACCTCGACGGCAAGGACCGGACGGACGGCGACGCGAAGGGCCAGCAGGACCAGAAGGTCACCCCTCGGCCGAAGAACGACCAGAAGCAGCGGCCCGCGCCGCGCGCCGGTGACAACACCGTCGCCCCCAGGGGCGGGGTGAAGGCGGGCGCCGAGGGCGTGCGTGACGCCGGGAACCCCGCGTTCCTCGTGGCGGGCGGCGGCATGGCGGCGGCCGGTGCCGCCGGTCTCGGGTTCGCGATGCTGCGCCGCGGCCGCTCGGACGGCTGACCCGGCCGCGCCGCCTCCCTCCCCCTTCCACCCCAGGAGTCCCCCATGGCCCCCCGCACGCCCGACACGACCGAGGCACCCGCCCCCCGCCCCCGACGTACCGCCCGCATCGCCGCCGCCGGAGCCCTCGCCGCCGCCCTCGGCATCGGTCTGATCGCCTGCGGGCAGAGCGGCGGCGGCACGGGCGCCCCGGCGCCCGATGTGAAGGTCCACAACGCCGCGACCGCGCAGGCCCAGCAGGCCGTCGCGCCGCTGAAGGCGTCCAGGCCGACCGGGCTGCGCATCCCCGCCGCGGGCGTCGACGCCACGTCGATGCTCGACCTCGGCGTGGGCGCGGACCAGGAGCTCGCCGTGCCGCCCGTGGACAAGGCGGACGAGCCGGGCTGGTGGACCGGTGGGGTCACGCCGGGCGAGAAGGGGCCCGCCGTGATCGTCGCGCACTACGACACGGCGAACGGTCCTGCGCTCCTGAAGAACGTCGCGAAGGTGAAGGTCGGCGACACTGTCGAGGTGCCCCGCGCGGACGGCAGCACGGCCACGTTCGAGGTGCGGGAGATCCAGCAGGTCGACAAGAAAGACTTCCCCACCAATAAGGTGTACGGGGCGACCGACCGACCCGAGCTGCGCCTGCTGACCTGCGGCGGACCCATCGTGGACGGTCACCGCTCGGACAACATCATTCTCTACGCCGACCTGGTGACGTAACAATGGTGACGTGACGACAGGCCTGGTGCCACGACAGGCCGCGCGCCCGCGGCAGGCAGGAGTGCAGTGCAACGCAGCCGGCTCGCGCCCGCCGCCTTCGCCGTCCTCGCCGTGCTGCTGGCCGGCGGCTGCGGCGATCCCGGCGGGCTGCGCGGCGCGGGCCCGACGCCGACGGCCGAGGGCCCCACGCACCTCTGGCCGGACCTGCCGTCCCCCTCGGTGCCCGCCGAGGACTACGGCGCCATAGAGGCCGTCAAGGTCAAGGGCGTCGAGGTGCCGAAGGGCGATCTGCGCAAGGTGGACCCGGTCGACGTCGTGCGCGCGGATTTCCGGGAGAACCCGGGGACGTACGAACCCACCGACCGGGCGTACAAGGAGACCGTCGAACGGCTGAAGGACTGTGCCGAGGACGACTCGGGCGAGCGGGGGCGGTGCCCGGTCCTCAAGGCGTACTACCGCGACCTGACCGGCGACGGCAGGGACGACCTGATCGTCGGCGTCTCCACGCCCGACGACAACCTCGACATCCGCGTCTACGCCGAGGAGAAGCGGCAGCTGACGCAGATCATGGAGATGAGCGACGCCGTGCTCGGCGTCGAGCTCGCCGGGCGTGACCTGATCATCCGCGCGGTCTCCAGCCTCGCCGGGTACGAGTACCACACGGTGTGGTCCTGGGACGCGCACCAGAAGGCGATGCTGCCGACCAGCGACGAGATCGTCCGCTCCGCCAAGGGGGCGAGGGGGAAGGCGCCGAAGTCCTCGGCTCCCAGGCCCTCCACGCGTCCCTCGCCGTCCGGGAGCGGCGGATGATGAGCCGCCGTCAGCCGCGCGGACCGCGGCTCCCCGCCTGGACGGCGACCCTCACCTGGAAGGCCGCCGTCTTCATCACCGTCATGTGCTGTGCGCTCGCCGCGCTGCTCGGCGCGCTCGTGCACGTCTCGGTGACCAACCAGACCGTGGGCCAGGCCCGCGACCGCGCCCTCTCCCACCTCGACGAGGTCACCGAGCGGTACGAGGCGGGCGACCGGCTCGGCCCCGGCGCGGGCGTCGACCCGGTGGGCCTGCCCTCGCGGCTGCGCGAGCTCGCGGTGAGCGGGCAGCGCGGCACGATGGTCGCCGCCCACGAGTCACGGCCGACGATGTGGGCGGCGGGGCCCGCCGACGGGGGCCGCGCCATCGCGGTCCAGGTCGACTACGCGCAGGGTGCCCGCACCATCGACGGACTCGACCGGGCGATCCTCGGCTCCTCGGTCCTCGCCATCGGGGCGACGCTGCTGGTCGGCGCGTTCGCGGTGACGCGGGTGACGCGGCGGCTGCACCAGACGGCGCAGGTGGCCCGGCGGATCAGCGCGGGCGATCTGGACGCGCGCGTCGAGGACCCGCACGCGCGGCCCGACGACACGGGTTTCCCGCGCCACCAGGACGAGGTGGCCGCGGTCGCCGGGGCCCTGGACACGATGGCGTCCACGCTGCAGGGCAAGCTCCTGAGCGAGCAGCGGTTCACCGCGGACGTGGCGCACGAGCTGCGCACCCCGCTGACCGGGCTGCACGCGGCGGCGGAGCTGCTGCCGCCGGGGCGGCCCACCGAGCTGGTGCGGGACCGGGTCGCCGCGCTGCGCACGCTGACCGAGGACCTCCTGGAGATCTCGCGGCTCGACGCGAAGAGCGAGGCGGTGGATCTGGACGCCCATCACCTCGCTCCACTGGCGGAGCGGGTGGTGCGTTCTTCCGGGGAGGGCACGGAGCTCGTCGTCGTACGCGATGTGTGTGTGGACACCGACCGGCGGCGTCTGGAGCGGGTGCTCGGCAATCTCGTGACCAACGCGCACAAGCACGGGCGGTCGCCGGTCGTCGTGACCGTGGACGGTCCCGTCGTCTCCGTGCGGGACCACGGCGACGGCTATCCGGAGTACCTCGTGGAGCACGGGCCGCAGCGCTTCCGCACCGAGGGCACCAGCAAGGGGACGAGCAAGGGCCACGGGCTCGGGCTGACCATCGCGCTCGGCCAGGCGGCGGTCCTCGGCGCGCGGCTGACCTTCTCCAACGCAGCGGACGGCGGGGCGGTGGCGACGCTGCGGCTGCCGTACGAGACGACCGGGGACGGCGAGGAGACGGGCGCCGCGCACGACGGAACGTGAGCTTGCGCGGGCGCAGAGTGCCGCTTTTAGTGTGAATTGCGGCTTGCGGGCATCCGCATCGGCCGCCCCGCTCCCCTTCCCCCGAGGAGGCCCCATGTCCCCGCGGACCACCACCGTCCGGCTCGGCATACTCGCCGCCGGCGGCGCCCTCGCCGCGCTCGCCGCCGCAGGCCCGGCCGCCGCCCTGGGCGACGCAGGCGACGCCGGCAACCATCCGCCCGTCTACAAGGGCCGCGTCACCGCCAAGAACGGACTGCTGCTCCACACCTCCCCGACCCGCGGCAGCAAGGTGATCCGCACGGTGCCGCGCGGCAAGGTCGTCACGATCTTCTGCAAGACCAGAGGCGACCGCGTCGTCAACAACAACATCTGGTACCTGCTCACCGACGGCACCTGGGCCTGGGGCGCCGCGCACTACATCGCCAACATCGGCAAGGTTCCGCGCTGGTGCTGAGGCCCGCCCCCTCCACCCGGCCGACATAATCGACATAAGCGGACTTCAGGGTGATTTGCTTGCTACGTTCCCGGCATGGCCGGAACCAGCGCGGGCACCGCACCCCCAGCGGTCCCGGCTGTCCGCGTGCCGAGGCGCCGCGGCACCGAACTCACCCTGCTCGTCGTGGCCGTCCTGCTCTCCGTGTACGGCTACTGCGCCGTCGGCCTCGCCAAGAACGACACCGTCCCGCCCGGCGCCGCCGGTTACGGCGCCGGGCTGGGGGTACTCGCGCTCGTCGCGCACCTCGCCGTCCGGCTGCGCGCCCCGTACGCCGATCCGCTGCTGCTGCCCATCGCGGTACTGCTCAACGGCCTGGGCCTGGTCCTCATCTACCGGCTCGACCTGGAGACCCCGCACGACGAGGCGGCGCCCGCGCAGCTGATCTGGTCGACGGTCGGGGTCGGCCTGTTCATCGCCGTCGTCCTCTCCCTGCGCGACCACCGCCTGCTGCAGCGCTACGCCTACCTCTCCGTCGTCACCGCGCTGGCCCTGATGATCGTGCCGATCCTCTTCCCCGCCGTGAACGGCGCCCGGATCTGGATCAGGATCGGCGGCTTCTCCATCCAGCCCGGTGAGTTCGCGAAGATCCTGCTCGCCGTCTTCTTCGCCAGCTACCTCGCGGCCAACCGCAACGCCCTCGCCTACACCGGCCGCACCCTGTGGCGGTTCAAGCGCCTCCAGCTGCCCACCGGCCGTGTCCTCGGCCCCATCGTGGCGATCTGGCTGCTCAGCGTCGGCGTCCTCGTCCTGGAGCGCGACCTCGGCACCTCGCTGCTGTTCTTCGGGCTGTTCGTGATCCTGCTGTACGTCGCCACGGGCCGCATCGGCTGGATCGCGGTCGGCCTGCTCCTCGCCGCGCTCGGCGCGTTCGCCGTCGGGTCGCTGGAGCCGCACGTCCACAGCCGTGTGGAGGACTGGCTGCACCCCTTCGCCTCCATCGAGGCGGGCCGGGGCCCGAACCAGCTCGCGCAGTCGCTCTTCGCGTTCGCGGCCGGCGGGATGCTCGGCACCGGGCTCGGACTCGGGCACTCCATCCTCATCGGCTTCGCCGCGAAGTCCGACTTCATCCTGGCCACGGCGGGCGAGGAGCTCGGCCTCTCGGGGCTCTGCGCGATCTTCCTGCTCTACGCCCTGCTCGTGGAGCGCGGCTTCCGCGCCGGGCTCGCCCTGCGCGACGCCTTCGGGCGGCTGCTCGCGATCGGGCTCGCCTCGATCCTCGCGCTGCAGGTGTTCGTCATCGCGGGCGGCGTCATGGGGCTCATCCCGCTGACCGGCATGGCGATGCCGTTCCTCGCACAGGGCGGGTCGTCCGTCGTCACCAACTGGATCATCGTGGCGCTGCTGATCCGGGTCAGCGACTCGGCCCGCGGCCAACCCGTCCCCGCGGAGGCCGCGTGACATGAAGAGGTACATCCGGCACGCCGCCGCGTTCTGCGCGCTGCTGCTCATCGCACTGCTCGTCAACGCCACCCGCGTCCAGGTCTTCCAGGCCGGGTCCCTCGACGCCAACGAGGCCAACCGCCGCAACGCCATCGTCCGCTTCGAGCAGCCGCGCGGCGACATCCTCGTCGACGGGCGGCCGGTGACCGGCTCCCGGGACACCGGCGAGCAGCTCCGCTACGAACGGACGTACCGGAACGGTCCGTTGTACGCGCCGGTGACCGGCTACGCCTCGCAGGTGTACGGCACGACGTTCCTGGAGCACGCCGAGGACGACATCCTCTCCGGCACCGATCCGATGCTCGCGCCGCTCCCCCTGTGGAACGACATCACGCGCGCGCAGAACCCGGGCGGCAAGGTCGAGACCACCATCAAGGCCGCGGTGCAGCAGGCGGCGTACGCGGGTCTCGGCGGCAAGCGGGGCGCGGTCGCCGCGCTCGAACCGTCGACCGGGAAGATCCTCGCGCTGGTCAGCGCCCCCTCGTACGACCCGGAGCGGCTGTCCGGGACCGACCGGGCGGTGGCCGACACGTGGGCGGAGCTGAACGGCAGCGCGACCAAGCCGATGCTGAACCGGGCGATCCGGCAGACGTATCCGCCCGGCTCGACGTTCAAGGTGGTGACGGCCGCGGCGGCGCTCGACGCGGGAGAGGTGACGGACCTCGACGCGCCGACCAAGTCCCCCAACCCGTACACGCTGCCCGGCACGAGCACCCAGCTGACCAACGAGGTCGACGGCTGCAAGAACGCCAGCCTGCGCTACGCCTTCCAGTGGTCGTGCAACACCGTCTTCGCGAAGCTCGGCGTGGACACGGGCCTCACCCCGATGGTCGGCACGGCCCGCGACTTCGGCTTCAACGACAGCGGCCTGCGGATCCCGTCGTCCGTCGCGGCCAGCAACTTCGACACCTCGATGGACCGGGCGCAGCTCGGACTCTCCGCCATTGGGCAGTACGACACCCGGGCGACGCCGTTGCAGATGGCGATGGTGGCGGCGGCGGTGGCCAACGGCGGGTCGGTGAAGGCGCCGCACCTGGTGGACCGTACGACGACGGAGGACGGGGACGTGGTCGACGCCACGGGCGCCAGGACCCTGCGGCAGGCGATGAATCCGGGCACGGCGGCGCAGTTGCGCGAGATGATGGCGCAGGTCGTCGACGAGGGCACGGGCACGAACGCCGCGATCCCCGGCGTGACGGTGGGCGGCAAGACGGGCACGGCCCAGCACGGCATCGACAACTCCGGTACGCCGTACGCCTGGTTCATCTCCTGGGCACAGGCGGCCGACGACCCGGAGCCGTCGGTGGCGGTCGCCGTCGTCGTGGAGGACGCGGCGGCGGACCGGGGGGACATCAGCGGGGGCGGCAGCGCGGCACCGATCGCGAAGGCGGTGATGGAGGCGGCGATCGGCGCGCACTGAGCTCCGTCCTGGCCTTACCCCGCCTCGCCCGAGGCGATCGCGTCCCGCACCTCCGCCACCCGCTCGCGCTCCTCGGCCGCGAAGCGCTCGGCGTCCAGCTTCTCGGCGATCTCCTCGTCCTGCGCCATGAGCAGGTCGAGGTTGGCGTCGCCCATCTCGAAGACGCCCATGTCGAGGTAGGCCTCCTGGAGGCGCTTGCCCCACAGGCCGATGTCCTTGACGCAGGGCACGATGCGCGAGAACAGCAACTGCCTGAACAACGCCAGGAATTCGGACTGCTCGCTGTACTCCTGGGCCTGCGCCTTGGGGATGCCGAAGTTCTCCAGGACCTCGACGCCGCGCAGCCGGTCGCGCATCAGGTAGCAGCCCTCGATGACGAACTCCTCGCGCTCGCGCAGTTCGGCGTCGGTGAGCTGCTTGTAGTAGTCGCGCAGCGCCATCCTGCCGAAGGCCACGTGCCGCGCCTCGTCCTGCATCACGTACGCGAGGATCTGCTTGGGCAGCGGCTTGTCGGTGGTGTCGCGGATCATGCCGAACGCGGCGAGCGCGAGGCCCTCGATGAGGACCTGCATGCCGAGGTAGGGCATGTCCCAGCGGGAGTCGCGGAGCGTGTCGCCGAGCAGCGCCTGGAGGTTGTCGTTGATCGGGTAGAGCATGCCGATCTTGTCGTGCAGGAAGCGGCTGTAGATCTCGGCGTGCCGCGCCTCGTCCATGGTCTGGGTCGCGGAGTAGAACTTCGCGTCCAGGTCGGGGACCGACTCGACGATGCGGGCCGCGCACACCATCGCGCCCTGCTCGCCGTGGAGGAACTGGCTGAACTGCCAGGAGGCGTAGTGCTTGCGCAGCTCGCCCTTGTCGCGTTCGGTCATCTTCGCCCAGTGCGGCGTGCCGTGGAGCGTCAGCGACTCGTCGGGGGTGCCGAGGGGGTCGAGCGGGTCGACCTCCAGGTCCCACGCGATGCGCTTGGCGCCGTCCCACTGCTTGTCCTTGCCCTTCTGGTAGAGAGCGAGGAGGCGGTCGCGCCCTTCGTCGTACTCCCAGCTGAAGCGGGCCGAACCGGTGGACGGTACGCGCCAGTTGAGCCCGTCCGGTGGACTGGTGTAAAGCTCGTGCGTCGCCATGACGGCAGGCTCACACGCTGCTGGACAAGCGGTCAACAAGTCGTGCGCAAGGGATTGACGGCCTTACTGACAGGCAGTCTCATAAGAGTTGACCGCCGGTAACCCCGCGACAAGGCAGGAACAGTCATGACGACCGTGACGGAAGACGTTTCGCTCGAGGGCCTGCGGGACGCGCTCGGACTGCTCAAGGACCGGGAGCAGGTGGCCCTGCGGCTCCTGGAGTCGTCCGCCAAGCACTCCTTCGACCCCGACAAGGAACTCGACTGGGACGCGCCGCTCGAAGAGGGCAAGTGGTTCTGGCCGCCGGAGCTCGTCTCCCTCTACGGCACCCCGATGTGGAAGCGGATGTCCGAGGAGCAGCGGTTCGACCTCGCCCGGCACGAGGCGGCCTCCCTCGCCTCGCTCGGCATCTGGTTCGAGATCATCCTGATGCAGCTGCTCGTGCGGCACATCTACGACAAGTCGGTGACCAGCAACCATGTGCGGTACGCGCTCACGGAGATCGCCGACGAGTGCAGGCACTCCATGATGTTCGCCCGGATGATCCAGAAGGGCGGCGCCCCGACGTACCCCGTCACGCGCCTCAACCACAACCTCGCGCGCATCCTCAAGACGGTCTCCACCACTCCCGGTTCGTTCGCCTGCACGCTGCTCGGCGAGGAGATCCTCGACTGGATGCAGCGGCTCACGTTCCCCGACGAGCGCGTCCAGACGCTGGTGCGCGGGGTGACCCGCATCCACGTCGTCGAGGAGGCCCGGCACGTCCGGTACGCGCGTGAGGAGCTGCGGCGCCAGATGGTGACCGCCCCCGCGTGGGAGCGTCAGCTGACCCGCCTCAGCTGCGGCGAGGCCGCCCGCGTCTTCTCCCTCGCCTTCGTGAACCCCGAGGTCTACACGAATGTGGGCCTGGACCGCAGGGAGGCCGTCGCGCAGGTGCGGGCGAGCGGGCACCGCAGGGAGGTCATGCAGACGGGGGCGAAGAGGCTCACGGACTTCCTGGACGACATCGGTGTGATGCGGGGGGTCGGGCGACGGCTGTGGCGGTCCTCGGGGCTGCTGGCCTGATCGTTGCGGGGCGCCGCGGATGTCACAGTCCCGCGCCTCTGACGGGCCGCGTTCCCCGGGTTACGCTGCGGAGCATGACCTCGCCCGCCGCCACCACGCCCGCGTACCGCCGCCTCAGCGTCGAGGCGCGGCGGCGGCAACTCCTCGACTCCGCGCTCACCCTCTTCGCGCACCGGGCGCCCGAGGAGGTCAACCTCGACGACGTCGCGGAGGCGGCGGGTGTCTCGCGGCCGCTCGTGTACCGCTACTTCCCCGGCGGCAAGCAGCAGTTGTACGAGGCCGCGCTGCGGTCCGCCGCGGACGACCTGGAGCAGTGCTTCGCCGAGCCGCCGGAGGGTCCCCTCACCCGGCGGCTCTCCCGTGCCCTCGACCGCTATCTCGCCTTCGTCGACCAGCACGACACGGGGTTCAGCGCGCTGCTGCAGGGCGGCAGCGTGGTGGAGACGTCGCGGACGTCCGCGATCGTGGACGGGGTGCGCAGAGCCGCCGCGGAGCACATTCTCAGCCACCTGGGCGTGCCGGATCCGGGGCCGCGGCTCCGGATGACCGTGCGCATGTGGATCACGGCGGTCGAGGCGGCCTCCCTGATCTGGCTGGACGAGGAGAAGCAGCCGCCGCTCGACGAGCTGCGGGACATGCTCGTGGAGCAGTTCATGGCGGTTCTCGTGGCGACGGCGGGCCGGGACCCGCAGACCGCGGAGGTCGTCCGTTGGGCGCTGACCCTGGAGACGCCGGACGGCCCCGTGGGCACGCTCGCCCGCCACGTCCTGCCGGTGGTGGCGGACGCGGCGCACCTTCTCTGAACTCGGCGGTGCGGGGGTGACACGCAGTGCGGGTGTGACACTGGGGGCGTGAAGAGCGAAGACACGCCGTTCGTGGACGGCCCCTTGGACGGCCGGGTCCTCCCGATCCTGCTCGGCCCGACGGGACATCCCCCGAAGGTCTACCGCGTCCCCGTCCCCGACGACGCGGGCGGCCCCCCGACGGTCCTCGTCTACCGCCGTGCCCCCGCGGCGGGCCGAGGCCGGATCTCGCCGGGCGCGAGGTGGCAGTACGAGTACGACCCGGACGGCGACAAGGGGTCCGGCCTGAAGTGGCCGTGGTCGAAGCCGGGGCCTCGCTGACGGTTCTTCCCTGCAGGTGGGTGGGGGCTGGTCGCGCAGTTCCCCGCGCCCCTCACCCGTACCTTCGCCCCGCCCAGCCGCAGGCGGTGAACCGTGGGACGCAACCCACCACGCCGACACCCCCTGCAAGGGTGACCCAAGTTGCGCCGACCGCCCCCGCCGGGAGGCGGACTCCGCGGACAGGCCGGAGGCTCGCCCTGCGCGCAGGAAAGCCCTCCGCGCACCGGAGGTGATGACGTGTCAGGCACACTGCTGCGGTGGGTCTGCACAGGGGCCGCCCTCGGCGCCCTGTGCACAACCGCTCCCACCGCCCACGCGGCGCCCCAGGCCCCGGGGCCGGAAGACCGCTCCGTCTCCGCGCTGCTGACGGACCTTCAGCAGCTGTACCAGTCCGCCGAGGAGGCCACGGAGACGTACAACGCCACCGCCGAAAAGCTGAAGGAGCAGCGGGCCAGAGCCGCCGACCTCGACCGGAAGCTGGCGAAGGCGCGTGCCTCCGTGCGCGACAGCCGCAGCGACGCAGGACGGTTCGCGCGCCAGCAGTACCAGGGCACCGGCAACCTCTCCCCGTACATGCGCCTGCTGCTCGCCCGCGACCCGCAGCGGGCCCTCGACCAGGGCCACGTGCTGCAGCGGGCGGCCGCGGGCCGCGCCGCCACCGTGGCGCGGCTGACCGGCGGCGAGAAGAAGGCCGGTGCTCTCGCGGGCGCCGCGAAGCGGGCCCTCACCGCCCAGGCCGCCCTCGCCACCCGGCAGAAGAAGCAGCGGGACCGGGGCGACGGGCAGCTGCGGGACGTGGAGGAGCTGCTGTCCTCGCTGAGCTTCGAGCAGCTGGCCGCGCTGCGGCGGGCGGAGGAGGCCCACACGGCCGAGGCGCAGGAGAAGTTCATGGCGTCCCGCGCCCTCGGCGGGAGCCCGGCGCGACGCGCTCCGTCACGGCAGGGCGACACCGCCGTCGACTACGCCGTACGGCAGATCGGCCGGCCCTACAAGTGGGGCGCCGAAGGTCCGAAGGCGTTCGACTGCTCGGGGCTGACCCAGCGGGCCTGGGCGCACGCGGGCCGCACGATCCCGCGGACCAGCCAGGAGCAGTGGAAGGAGCTGCGCCGCATCCCCCTGTCGAAGCTCCGCCCGGGTGACCTGGTCGTGTACTTCCCGAAGGCCACGCACGTGGCGCTGTACCTGGGCGACGGCAAGGTCGTCCAGGCACCGCGCCCCGGCGCCCGCGTCAAGGTCTCCCCCATCGCGGCGAACCCGGTCCTCGGGGCCGTGCGGCCCGACCCCGGGGGCCGGGCCATGCGCGGCTACACGCCGCCGAAGCTGCCTCCGGGCGCCGGCTCGGGCAGCGACCTCGGGTACGGCAGGAGTCAGGCGCCGGGCGCGACCGACTCCAGGTAGGCGGCCGCCTTCTCCGGGTCGAAGAAGAAGTTCTCGAAGTCCGCCGGGTCGTTGAAGCCGTTGGCGAACCGGTCGGCGACCGGCTGGAGCTGGCCGGCCGCGCCGAGGATGTTCAGAACGTGCTCCGGCGGGGCGCCCAGCATCGCGTTCGTCCACTTGGTGACGTGCTGCGCCGTCTCCCAGTACCGGTCGAAGGCCGACTGCATCCACTCGGCGTCGAAGGGCTTGTCGCCGTGCTCGACGATGGAGGAGATGTACGAGGCGGCGCACTTGGACGCCGAGTTGGAGCCCTGGCCGGTGATCGGGTCGTTGGCGACGACGACGTCGGCGACCCCGAGGACGAGCCCGCCGCTGGGCAGGTGCCCGATCGGCTTGCGCACGGTGGGGGCGTACCGCCCGGCCAGCGTGCCGCCCGCGTCGGTCAGCTCGACCTTGGTGGCGCGCGCGTACTCCCAGGGCAGGAACTTCTCCAGGAGTTCGAGGGTGAGCGCCAGGTGCTCGCTGGGGTCCTTGATGCCCTGGAAGACGTCGAGGGGGCCGCCGGGGACGCCCTCCCAGAAGAGGATGTCCGCGCGGCCGGACGTGGTGAGCGTCGGCATGACGAAGAGCTCGCCCACGCCGGGCACCAGGTTGCAGCGGACCGCGTCGAACTCGGGGTGCTCCGGGCGCGGGCCGAGACCGTGCACGTACGCCACGGAGAGCGCGCGCTGCGGGGCGTCGAACGGCGAGCGGGAGGCGTCTCGCTCGAACATGGACACCAGCTCGCCCTTGCCCGCCGAGACGAGCACCAGGTCGTAGGTGCGCGAGAAGTAGTCGAGGTCGCCGACGGCGGCGCCGTGGATGACCAGCTGGCCGCCGCGCTGCGCGAACGTGTCCATCCAGCCGGCCATCTTCACGCGCTGGTCGACGGATTGCGCGTACCCGTCGAGCCTGCCGACCCAGTCGATGGCACGCGAGCCGTCAGGACCGGCGACGGAGACGCCGACGCCCTCGATCTTCGGGGCCTGCGACTCCCAGAAGTTCGCCTGGATGTCGCGCTCGTGCTGGAGCGCCGTGTGGAACATGCACTGCGTGGACATGACCCGGCCGGACCGGATCTCGTCCGCGGTGCGGTTGGACATCAGGGTGACCTCGTACCCCTGCGCCTGGAGCCCGAGAGCGATCTGGAGCCCGGACTGCCCGGCTCCGACGACAAGTATCTTCCGCATGAGGGTCCTTCTCTTACTCAGGGGTTACGTCGAGCGCGTGGCCGACCAGCGCGAGGAGCGACTCGACGACCGAGATCCGCTGTCTGGCGTCCATGATCAGCACCGGTATGTGCGGCGGCACCGTGAGGGCCTCGCGCACGTCCGCCGGCTCGAACTTCTCGCTGCCGTCGAAGTGGTTGACGGCGACGATGTACGGCAGGCCGCAGCTCTCGAAGTAGTCGAGCGCCGGGAAGCAGTCGGACAGGCGGCGGGTGTCGGCGAGCACGACGGCGCCGATCGCGCCGCGCACCAGGTCGTCCCACATGAACCAGAACCGCTGCTGGCCCGGCGTGCCGAAGAGGTAGAGCACCAGGTCGTCGTCGAGCGTGATGCGGCCGAAGTCCATGGCGACCGTCGTGGTCGTCTTCCCCGGCGTCGCGGTCAGATCGTCGGTTTCGGCGCTCGCCTGCGTCATCAGCGCCTCCGTCTGGAGGGGCGTGATCTCGGAGACGGCGGTCACCAGCGTCGTCTTGCCGACGCCGAAGCCACCCGCCACCACTATCTTCGTGGCGATCGGGGCGCGTGACCTGTCCGTCTGCCAGGCCTGCAACTGACCCTCGTTCTCGTTCTCGAGGAGTTCAGAGACGGCGGAGTCCACTCAGCACCCTTTCCAGCAGTGCGCGGTCGGGCTGTCCCGGGCCGTGGCCCGTTCCGTACACGCGGATCTTTCCCTGGTCGGCGAGGTCGCTGAGCAGGACGCGGACGACACCGAGCGGCATCTTGAGGAGCGCGGCGATCTCCGCGACCGTGCGCATGCGACGGCAGATCTCGACGATCGCCCGCATCTCCGGCATGACCTTCGACAGCGTGCCCTTGGGCAGTTCGAGACGCTCGTCGGGCGCCTCGATCGCGGCGTTGCTCGCCACGAACGTCTCGACGAGCAGGACGTGTCCGAACCTGGTCCGGCCGCCGGTCAGCGAGTAGGGGCGGACGCGGGCGGGTTTTCGGTCGCCGCCGCGCTGCGGCAGCTTCGGCGTCCTGCTGCTGCGGCTGCCGCTCATCGGGCACTCTCCATCGACTGGCGCAGTTCGCTGCGGAGTTCGGGGGTGAGGACGTGCCCGGCGCGGCCGACGAAGAGGGCCATGTGGTACGCGACGACGCTCATGTCGCAGTCCGGCGTCGCGTGCACGCCGAGCAGTGAGCCGTCGCTGATCGCCATGACGAAGAGGCTGCCCTCCTCCATCGCGACGACGGTCTGCTTGACCCCGCCGCCGTCCATGAGTTTCGCGGCGCCGATGGTGAGGGAGCCGAGCCCGGACACGATGGTCGCGAGGTCGGCGCTCGACCCCTTGGGCCCTGTCGGCTTCTCCGCGGGGCGCTCGGCGTTGCGCCCGGGGTCGGAGCTGAGCAGGAGCAGCCCGTCGGACGAGACGACCGCGACGGAGAGGAGCCCGGGCACCTCCTCCACCAGGTTCGTCAGGAGCCAGTGCAGGTTGCGTGCTTCCCTGCTCAGGCCGTACGTGGCGGGTTCGGCGGAAGAACTGGGCGTGCGCATGGGCGCAGTCAACTGCTTGCCTCCTCGACTGGGTCCCCCATTACGTCTGCGGCTCGTACGTTCTTTTCATCACCCGGGTCATCACCCGAGATCTCGGCCTCCACGTCCCGTCGGCCGCTGATCGCGCCCTGGTGGAAGTTGCCGAGGCGGCGCCGGAGCGATTCGGCGTCCACGGAGCCGGTGCGCGGCTTGGGCGCGGCGGCCGCGGGGGCGGTGATCTTCGGGGTGCGCTTGGGCAGTCCCTTGTCGGTGACGCGCTCCCACTTGGGGGGCGCGGGTTCGGCGTCCGGCTCGGGCGCGGGCTTTGAGTCGGTCTCGGCTTCGGGCTCGGCCTCGGGCTCGGAGTCCGGCTGCGGGTCCGGTGCGGTCTCCTCCGGCGCCGGGGGTGCCACGAGCTCCATGGTCGTCTCCGGCGACGGGGACGGCGACGGCTCGGGAGCGGGCTCGCGGGAAGGCTCGGGGTCCGGCCCGGAAGACGGCTCGGGGTCCGGGTCGGAGGACGGCTCCGGGTCCGGCTCGGAGGACGGCTCCGGGGACGGCGAAGGCAGCTCTGTCTCCAGCGTCCGCTCGGCCGCCGCGATCAGCGGGTCCTCGCCGGGCGCGCCGGCCAGCCGACCCGGAAGCACGTTGGAGTTGGCCTCCGCCTCCGATCCCGGCAGATGGGTCAGCGGCTCCCCCGCGCGCGGCGGCGTGACCACAGCGGCCTGCGAGGGCGCCTTTGCGAGGATGCCCTCGGGCAGTACGACGACCGCCGCGACCCCGCCCTGCTTCTGGTCCCGCAGCCGCACCCGCGCCCCGTGCCGGGCGGCGAGCCTCGCGACGACGTACAGACCGAGCCCGAGGCCCTCCCCGCTCTCCTGGTCGTACGCGTCGTCGGGATCGAAGTCGGCGAGGCGGGCGTTGAGTTCCCGCATCCGGTCCTGCGTGACCCCGATGCCCTCGTCCTGGACGGAGAGCATGACCTCGCCGTTCTCCAGGAGCCAGCCGGAGACCTCCACGGAGGAGTCCGGCGGCGAGAACGACGTCGCGTTCTCCAGGAGTTCGGCGGCGAGGTGGCTGATGTCGTCCGCGGCGAAGCCCGCGACGTGCGTGTGCGGCGGCAGCGTGGCGATGCGGACGCGTTCGTACCGCTCGATCTCGGAGACGGCCGCGCGCACCACGTCGACGAGCGGGACGGCGCCGGGGTGCTGGTGGCCGTGTTCCGCGCCGGCGAGGACCAGGAGGTTCTCGCTGTGCCGCCGCATGACGGTGGCGAGGTGGTCGAGCTTGAAGAGCGTGGCGAGGCGGTCCGGGTCCTGCTCGCGGTCCTCCAGGTGCTCGATGACGGCGAGCTGGCGCTCCACCAGGCCGAGCGTGCGCAGGGCGAGGTTGACGAAGGTGCCGTGGATGGACTGGCGCACCCGCTCCAGGTGCGCGGAGGCCTCGGCGAGCTCCTCGCGCAGCGCCGCGCGCTCGTCGGCCATGGACTGGCGCTGCCCGACGAGGTGCTTGCGGTCCGCTTCGAGGGTGGCGAGGCGCTCGGTGAGGGCGGCCGCGTGGCCGTGCAGGGCGTTGACGGAGCGTACGACCTGGGCGAACTCGTCGTCGCGGCCGGTGAAGCGGATCGGCTCCTGGGGCGCGGGCTCGGTGGCGAGGCGGGCCGAGCCGAGGCGCAGGACGGCGAGCGGGCGGGTCAGCGAGCGGGCCGTGCCCATGGCGACGCCGACGGCGACGAGCAGACAGACGCCGACGAGGGCGATCCGGATCTCCAGCGCCGTGACGTCGTCGTCGCGCAGCTGGGCGAGGTGCTTGGTGCGCTCGACGCCGAGCGCGGACTCGGCGCCGCGCATCGTCTCGATGCGGGCGGAGAGCGCGGCGTCGACCTTCTTGCGGTCGTAGCGCCGCTCGGCGGCGGAGAGCTTCGGCTCGTCGGTGAGGCGTTCGAGGTACTTCTCGGCGGCGCCGACCTCGGGGCCGGTGACGGTCGACTCGTAGGCGGCGCGGGCCGGGTCGCTCGCCGCGTCGCGGAAGTCGGCGAGGGCGGCCAGCTCGCGGACGCGGGCCTGCTGGGCGGCGGTGCTGAGCTCGTCGCGCCGCTCGGCGTCGTCGGACGACTCCTCGGTGACGGTGGTCGGCAGGCCGGTGACCGGGTCGACGGTGGAGGTGCCGGTGGGGC
Source organism: Streptomyces venezuelae (assembly GCF_008642355.1). NCBI lineage: Bacteria > Bacillati > Actinomycetota > Actinomycetes > Kitasatosporales > Streptomycetaceae > Streptomyces > Streptomyces venezuelae. The sequence goes on along the minus strand of NZ_CP029193.1, from coordinate 5,614,774 downwards.
GGGGCAGGGCGAGGGCGGCGAGCAGGAGGCCGCGGGCGGCGGCGGCCTGTTCGACGGCGTGGTCGAGGTCGGCGAGGGCGAGGGCGCCCTGGTTGGCCTCGGAGGGCAGCTTCTCGGCCAGGTCCCGGGAGAGGCCGTGCAGTTCGGCGATGACCTTGGTGTACGCCTCGTGGGCTTCGAGAGCGGTGCTCTTGCCGGTGAGCGCCGCTCTGCGCACGGCGGCGATGTCGGCGAGGTCGCCGCGCAGTCCGGCGGGCGCGTCGGCGCCGCGGAGCTCGTCGATCTGCCGGTCCACGCGGGCGCTGCGGCTCTGCGAGAGGCCCTTGTCCTGCGGACGCCCGGCGGCGATGAAGGAGGTGACCTCGTCCCGCTCGTCGGCGAGCGAGTGGCCGAGGGAGACCGCCTGCTGGGTCTGTTCGGCGAGGGTGACCAGGTTCTGCGTGTCGTTCAGGTCGGCGGACGCGGCGAGGACGGCGGGGGCGCCCGCGCCCGCGATGGCGGCGGCCACGACCGCGACGGCGACGATCAGCCGATTGCGCACGCGCGCGGTGGGCGGCTTGTCGGCCGGCGGCGCCGCGGCGTCGGGCGCGGAGGCGTCCGTGGCCGTGCGCTCCGGCACATGCTCGGTTGGAGTCGTCGCGCCCGGCGTGGCCCCTTCCGGGGCCGTCTGCTTGCCTTTGCGCCGAGGCCGCATCTTCTGCACCGGTGCTCGCATTCCTGTTTTCGTCTGCCCTTGGCCCGGGTGACGACCTGTCAACACGGGCGCTCCCCCGGTACGGCTCCTGACCTTTCCAGTGCCGGTTGGTGGCGGTCGCGCATCGCCTGGCTGGCCACCCGAAGGAGTGAACATCGGCGGGGAGTTGGCGGGCAAGTCCCGGTGCGGCCGTCAGAGGGCCCCGCCGGTGCGCCGGTTGGACGTCTCCGACCGGCTTTGGCAGGATGCGCCGCCACACCCCTGCCGGAGGTGATCATTCCGGTCGAATCCGGCGCCGACGCCGCCCGTACGCGCCTCACCAGGGCCTCTTCCCCTCTTCCGGTGAACGCTGTGAAGGCCTCGTGCAGACTGGCCGGATGCGTATCGAACTCGCCACCGAGCCCGGTGACCCCGCACGCCCCAACGAGGACTACGCGTCGGTCGCGCTTCCCGCGTCCGGACAGGGCGGATCGCTCGTCCTCCTCGACGGTGTGACCCCGCCCGAGGGGTCGGTGGGCTGTCCGCATTCCGTCCCTTGGTTCACTGCGCGACTCGGCGGCGCACTGGGGGAACTGTCCGTTTCACGCCGGGATATGACGCTCACTGAGGTCCTGGCGGCCGGCATCACGCGTACCGCCGAGGCGCACGGTTCAACCTGTGACCTTTCTCACCCACGCACCCCTCAGGCAACCGTGGTGCTCGTGCGGTGGGACGAGGAGCGCGTCGAGCACCTCGTCCTGTCCGACTCGGCTCTCCTCATCGCGGGCCGCGACGGCGAGGTGACAGCGATCCTCGACCGGCGCCTCGCCGAACTGCCGCCTGCCGTGCAGGCCCTGCGCGACCAGGTGCGCGCCCTGCCCCGCGGCTCCGCGGAGCGGGACGTCGCGGCTCGTGCCTACAGCGCGGCGGTCGAGGCGCTGCGCAACGCGGAGGACGGCTTCTTCACGGCCGCGTCCGACCCGTCGGCCGCCGGGCGCGCGGTCACCGGTGAGCTGCCGCGCGCGGACGTCACGGCGGTGGCGGCGCTCACCGACGGGGCCGGGCGGTGGGTCGAGACGTTCCGCGAGGGCGACTGGGCCGACTGCTTCGCGCTGCTGCGCAAGCAGGGGCCGCGGCACCTGGTGGACCAGGTGCGGGAGTTGGAACGCGCGGACCCGGACCGCCTGGCCTTTCCGCGCGGGAAGCGGCACGACGACGCGGCGGTCGTCTACGCGGAGTGGTGACGTACGCGCACCGGGTCCGTGCTCAGTACTCCGCGCTCGCGTTCAGGCGGCCGAGCAGCCGGGCGAGTTCGGCGACCTCCGCCCGGTCCCAGCTCGCGAGCCGCCGCACGTAGCGGGCGCGGCGGGCGGCGCGCACCGTGCGGAAGCGGGTGCGGCCCTCGGGCGTGAGGCGGATGAGCCAGGCGCGGCCGTCGGCGGGGTCGGGCTCGCGGGCGACCAGGCCGAGTTCCTCCAGGGCGCGCAGCTGGCGGCTCATCGTGGCCTTGCCGACGCCGATGAAGGCGGCGAGGTCGGTGGCCCGCTGCGGGCCCGAGTCGTCCAGGCAGACGAGCAGCCCGTACGCGGCGGGCTCCAGGTCGGGGTGGACCTGCCGGGCCATCTCGCCCGACGAGGCCCGCGCGCGGCGCAGCAGGAGCGACAACTCCCGCTCCAGGGAGAGGAACTCGCGGTCCTCTCCCCGTGCCTCCTGCGCACCCTGCCCGTCGTCGTCCTGCGCGCCGGGCGTCACGCCCTCTTCTGCAGCACCCATGTCCCGCTTTCCCGATTCTGAAAGTTATCGCCGGAAGGCCCTCGCGCCGCGGCCGGGGCGGCAGCGGTCTGACCAGTATTTCGCAAGGTCCGGGCGGTACCGCGCCGGTGCCACCGCCACAGGAGTGGACCAACGGCAGAGCTCTGGACCTCTTCCCCAGCAGCGGTCTACGTGCGTAGCGTTTCACCTGACATGTTCACACCACTACATGTCGGCAGGTCCCCACCGAGCACCACCGAGGCCTTCGGAGGCACGCCCATGCCCGTGCACAGACCCGGACCGGCCCGCCGCTCGCGCTTGTCGCCGGCGGGGGTTCTCCTCGCAGCACTGTCCGCACTCGCCCTCCTCCTGACGCTCCCCACGGCGGCCAGGGCCGACGACGTCCCCGAACGCGGCACCGCCCGCCTCGGCCAGGGCGTCATCGAACACGACGGCCAGGGCGGCCGCCCCGCGGGCGGTGACGCCACCCAGACCGAGGGCGTCGACGTCAGCAGCCACCAGGGCAACGTCGCCTGGTCGACGCTCTGGAACAGCGGCGTGAAGTGGGCCTACGTGAAGGCCACCGAGGGCACGTACTACAAGAACCCCTACTTCGCCCAGCAGTACAACGGCTCGTACAACGTGGGCATGATCCGCGGCGCGTACCACTTCGCGACGCCGGACACCACGAGCGGCGCCGCGCAGGCGAACTACTTCGTGGACAACGGCGGCGGCTGGTCGCGCGACGGCAAGACGCTGCCGGGCGCACTGGACATCGAATGGAATCCGTACGGGGCGGCCTGCTTCGGCAAGTCCCAGTCCGGGATGGTCAGCTGGATCCGTGACTTCCTGAACACCTACAAGGCCCGCACCGGACGCGACGCGGTCATCTACACCGCGACCAGCTGGTGGAAGCAGTGCACCGGCAACTACAGCGGCTTCGGTGCGAGCAACCCGCTCTGGATCGCCCGCTACAACACGAGTCCGGGCGAGCTCCCGGCCGGCTGGGGCTTCCACACCATGTGGCAGTACACCTCGTCGGGGCCGACGGTCGGTGACCACAACAAGTTCAACGGCGCCCTGGACCGGGTGGTGGCGCTCGCCAACGGCTGAGTGCGCGGACGGCGGCCGCCCCGGTGCGGGGCGGCCGCTGTTCCTTCGTGCGGTCCTACGCGGCTGCCGGGATCTTCACCTCGGCCGCCGTGAGGGCCAGTTCGAGCACCTGGCGCACGTCCGTGACGGCGTGCACGTCGAGCTTCTCCAGGACCTCGGCCGGGACGTCGTCGAGGTCCGGCTCGTTCCGCTTCGGGATGATCACCGTGGTGATCCCGGCGCGGTGCGCGGCGAGCAGCTTCTGCTTCACGCCGCCGATCGGCAGGACGCGGCCGGTCAGCGAGATCTCACCGGTCATCGCCACGTCCGTGCGGACCAGACGGCCGCTGAGCAGCGACGCGAGGGCGGTCGTCAGGGTGACGCCCGCGCTCGGGCCGTCCTTCGGCACGGCGCCCGCCGGGAAGTGGACGTGCACGCCCCGCTCCTTCAGGTCGCCGACGGGCAGCTCCAGTTCGGCGCCGTGCGAGCGCAGGAAGCTCAGCGCGATCTGTGCCGACTCCTTCATGACGTCGCCGAGCTGACCCGTGAGCGTGAGCCCGGAGGCACCCGTCTCCGGGTCCGCGAGCGACGCCTCCACGAACAGCACGTCGCCGCCCGCCCCGGTGACCGCGAGCCCCGTCGCCACACCCGGCACCGACGTGCGCCGCTCCGCCGGGTCCTGGGCGGACTCGGGCACGTGGCGCGGGCGCCCGATCAGGCCGCGCAGGTCGGCGTCCGTGACCGTGAAGGGCAGCTCGCGGTCGCCCAGTTCGTGCTGGGCCGCGACCTTGCGGAGCAGCCGCGCGACGGACCGCTCCAGGTTGCGCACGCCCGCCTCACGCGTGTACTCACCGGCCAGCTTGCGCAGCGCGCTCTCGTCCAGGACCACCTCGTCCTTGTCGAGGCCCGCGCGCTCCAGCTGGCGCGGGAGCAGGTGGTCGCGGGCGATGACGACCTTCTCGTCCTCGGTGTACCCGTCGAGGCGGACGAGCTCCATGCGGTCGAGGAGCGCCTCGGGGATGGCTTCGAGGACGTTGGCGGTGGCGAGGAAGACGACGTCGCTGAGGTCGAGCTCGACCTCCAGGTAGTGGTCGCGGAAGGTGTGGTTCTGGGCCGGGTCGAGGACTTCGAGGAGGGCGGCGGCCGGGTCGCCCCGGAAGTCCGAACCGACCTTGTCGATCTCGTCGAGGAGCACGACCGGGTTCATGGACCCGGCCTCCTTGATGGCCCGCACGATGCGTCCGGGCAGCGCCCCCACGTACGTACGCCGGTGACCGCGGATCTCCGCCTCGTCGCGTACGCCGCCGAGCGCGACGCGCACGAACTTGCGGCCCATGGCGTGCGCGACGGACTCGCCGAGCGACGTCTTGCCGACGCCGGGCGGGCCCACCAGGGCGAGCACGGCGCCGCCGCGTCGGCCGCCGACGACGCCGAGGCCGCGGTCGGCGCGGCGCTTGCGCACCGCGAGGTACTCGGTGATGCGCTCCTTCACGTCCTGGAGGCCGGAGTGCTCGGCGTCCAGGATCTCCTGGGCGCCCTTGATGTCGTACTCGTCCTCGGTGCGCTCGTTCCACGGCAGTTCGAGGACGGTGTCGAGCCAGGTCCTGATCCAGGAGCCCTCGGGCGACTGGTCGCTGGCGCGCTCCAGCTTGTCGACCTCCTTGAGGGCGGCCTCGCGGACCTTCTCGGGCAGGTCGGCGGCCTCGACGCGGGCGCGGTAGTCGTCGGACTCCTCTCCCTCCTGCTCGCCGTTGATCTCGCGCAGCTCCTTGCGGACGGCGTCCAGCTGGCGCCGGAGCAGGAACTCGCGCTGCTGCTTGTCGACGCCCTCCTGGACGTCCTTGGCGATGGTCTCGGCGACGTCCTGCTCGGCGAGGTGCTCGCGCAGCTGCGCGGTGGCGAGCTTGAGGCGGGCGACCGCGTCCTCGGTCTCCAGGAGCTGGATCTTCTGCTGCGTGGTCAGGAACGGGGAGTATCCGGAGTTGTCGGCGAGCGCGGCGACGTCGTCGATCTGGGTGACGCGGTCCACGACCTGCCAGGCGCCGCGCTTCTTCAGCCAGCTGGTGGCGAGCGCCTTGTACTCCTTGACGAGCTCGGTGACGGCACCCGGCAGGGGCTCCGGCACGGAGTCGTCGACCTTCGTGCCCTCGACCCACAGGGCGGCGCCGGGGCCGGTCGTGCCCGCGCCGATGCGCACGCGGCTCCGGCCGCGGATCAGGGCGCCGGGGTCGCCGTCGGAGAGCCGGCCGACCTGCTCGACGGTGCCGAGGACGCCGGTCGCGGCGTATGTCCCGTCGATGCGCGGAACAAGCAGCACCTTCGGCTTGCTGTCGCCACTGGAGCGGGCGGCGGCCTGTGCGGCCTCCACCGCGGCCCGTACATCGGCGTCGGACAGGTCGAACGGGACCACCATGCCGGGCAGGACCACCTCGTCGTCGAGCGGCAGCACAGGCAGAGTGAGCGAAGTGTACGAGGCGGACTCAGTAGCCATGATCTCCCTTTCGGCATTCAAGTTGAGCTGTACCGACTCAATGCTTATGAGCGCCGAGATGTTCCCTCACCCGTGTTCGCTGTGAGCGATCAGGAGACCCGCCTCCGCCGACCAAGATCATCGCGTGCAGAATGAGCCGCATGTCGACACCCCACGCGCAGGAAACGGCGCGCCCCATACCGACGCCCGCGACGGCCGACGACGCCGCCGCGATCGGCCGCACGCTGGCCCTGGCCTTCGACGACGACCCGATGATGCGCTGGTTCTTCCCGGACGCGGCCACGCGCGAGGAGGGGCTCGGGCGGTACTTCGCCACGCTCCTCACCCGGCAGTACGTCCGCCACGGACTCTGCGAGCGCACCTCGGCCGCGGCCTCCTTCTGGGTGCCGCCGGGCGCGCAGGACAAGGCCGTTCCCGACGCGGAGACCCTCGCGGAGCTCTCGGAGATCCTGGGCGACCGCGCCCCGCTGTTCCGTGATGCCGTGGCGGCCGCGGCCGAGCACGGGCCGCAGGAGCCGCACTGGTACCTGGCCGTGCTCGGCGCCGATCCCGCCGCACAGGGGCAGGGGCACGGCGCCGCTCTGCTGCGGTCAGGGCTGGCGCGGGCCGACGAGGCCGGCGTGCCCGTCTACCTGGAGTCGTCCAAGCAGGCCAACCTGCCGGTGTACGAGCACTTCGGCTTCACGGTGCTCGGCGAGGTGCGACTGCCGGGCGGCGGGCCGACGCTGTGGGCGATGCGGCGCGCCCCGCAGGCGCGGGCAGGCGCCTGAGCAGTGGCCAGGTGAGGACGCCGACCGCCAGGGCGAGCAGGTGTCCCCAGTTCGTCATCGGGTCGGTGAACGCGATCAGGTCGTCGACGAGCATTCCGCCGAAGCAGACGAGCACGGTCCACCGCAGCCACGGCGTGAGGAGTCCCGCGAGCGCACCCGCGCTCGCGGCGACGCCGAAGCTGATGCCGTAGTCGAGCCGGTGCAGCGAGCTGTCGGGCAGATGCCCGGCGAGGACCGAGAGACCGACCGGGACCTCCGTCGCGAGCGTGGCGACGACGTGCCCGAGAACGAAGACACCGGCGGCGCGGAGCCCTCCGACGCGCCGCTCCAGCGCGGTGAGCACCAGCAGGAACACCACCGCGTACGGGGACGTGATGCCGCCCGCGATCCACAGGGCACTGGCGACCAGGACGAGGACGGGGCTGTGCGCGAGGTGCGCGACGTCGGTGCTCGACCCGTGGAGCAGCGAGTCGACGACGTCCGGGTCGGCGTACCGGGTCAGGAGCGAGGTGGCGGCGAGCACCAGGGCGTACCCGAAGGTGAAGGGTGTGCCGGTGGGCGTGGGCAGGAGCCGCCACGGTCGCGGGCGGCGCGTGGCGGTGCCGGAGCCCCGGGCCGCCGTATCCCGTGCGCCGCGCTCCCCCGTTCGGGGTGGCCGCGGCGTCGACTGCCGCGGGATTCCGTTCAGGGTGCTCGGCGCCTCGGCGTCGGGCACGGCCGGCGTCCCGGCGTCGGACACGGCCCCGACGGGCCGCACGCTCTGGTTCACGGGGGTGGCGCTCCTTCCGTCCCACCCCACCCTTTGCCCTTTTTTCGGGCGCTGTCTATGACGGGCGCCACGTGAGGTGCGTCTCACACGTCAACCCGGCGGGTGACTCCTGCGTCGCACGTCCGGCAGCGTACGACGTGAAAATCACGCGCTCGGGGCCTCCCCGCGGAAATAGCCTGTGCGCCATGCACACCCACACCACCGCCCCCGTCGTGCTCGACCGGCGCGAGGGTCCTCACGGCGAGGTCGTCCTGCGGCGCCACGGTGAGCTGCTGCAGATCATCGCCAACGGCTGTTTCCTGATGGACACCTCCGACGGCCGCTCCGAGCGCCTGCTCGTCGACGCGGCCCGCGACGCCCTCGACGACCGCCCCGCGCCCACCCTCCTCCTCGGCGGCCTCGGCGTCGGCTTCTCCCTCGCGCACGCCGCCGCGGACCCCCGCTGGGGACGCATCACCGTCGTCGAGCGCGAGCAGGCGATCATCGACTGGCACCGCGGCGGACCCCTCGCCGAACTCTCCGGAGCGGCACTGCGCGACACACGTGCGCGAATTCTTCACACCGACCTCGTCTCCTACGTATCCGGAGCCACGGAGTCCTACGACGCGCTCTGTCTCGACATCGACAACGGCCCCGATTGGACGGTGACGGAGGGCAACAACTCCCTTTACTCGCCTGCCGGTCTGGCCGCCTGCAAAGCCCGTCTGAACCCCGGCGGAGTGCTCGCGGTGTGGTCCGCGCAGCCCTCGTCCGCTTTCGACGACGCTCTACGGAATGCCGGATTCCAGAGGGTACGAACCGAAGAGATCCCCGTTGCCCGAGGCGTCCCGGACGTGGTCCACCTCGGCGTCCGGGCTGCGTAGCCGAGGTGCCTTCGCGACCCGTACTCTGCTGACCGAACACAAGCGATCAGTGTCAGGGGCGGGCGATGGAGCAGACACACACCTCCCACAACGGCGCCACGGCGATGCCGGGCGCCCAGCGCCGGGTGCTGGTGGTCGAGGACGACCCGACGATCGTCGACGCCATCGCGGCCCGGCTGCGCGCCGAGGGTTTCGTCGTGCAAACGGCCGGGGACGGCCCCTCGGCGGTCGACACCGCCCAGGCGTGGCAACCCGACCTGCTGATTCTCGACATCATGCTGCCGGGCTTCGACGGCCTGGAGGTGTGCCGCCGGGTGCAGGCCCAGCGGCCCGTCCCGGTCCTCATGCTCACCGCGCGTGACGACGAGACGGACATGCTCGTCGGGCTCGGCGTCGGCGCGGACGACTACATGACCAAGCCGTTCTCGATGCGCGAGCTCGCGGCCCGCGTGCACGTCCTGCTGCGCCGGGTCGAGCGGGCCGCCCTCGCCGCGACGACGCCGCGCAGCGGCATCCTGCGCCTCGGCGAGCTGGAGATCGACCACGCCCAGCGGCGGGTCCGGGTGCGCAGCGAGGACGTCCACCTGACGCCCACCGAGTTCGACCTGCTGGTCTGCCTGGCCAACACCCCGCGCGCCGTCCTGTCGCGCGAGCAGCTCCTCGCCGAGGTGTGGGACTGGGCCGACGCGTCCGGCACCCGCACCGTCGACAGCCACATCAAGGCGCTGCGCCGGAAGATCGGCGCCGAGCGGATCCGTACGGTGCACGGCGTGGGATACGCGCTGGAGACCCCCACCCCGTGAGGCGGAGGCGCGTGACGTGATGTACGGGCCCTTCGGGGGACTGCGGCCGTTCTCCATCAAGACCAAGCTCGGCGCCCTGGTCGTCGTCTCGGTGTTCATCACCACAGGGCTGCTCCTCGTGGCCATGAAGACCCAGACCGAGCTGCGCTTCATCACCGTCTTCTCGGTCATCGCCACGCTCCTCATCACGCAGTTCGTGGCGCACAGCCTCACCGCCCCGCTGGACGAGATGAACGCGGTGGCCCGCGCCGTCTCGCACGGCGACTACACGCGCCGGGCCCGCGGCGCCGACCGGCGCGACGAGCTGGGCGACGTGGCCGCCACCATCAACGCCATGGCGGACGACCTGGAGGCCCAGGACACCCAGCGCAAGGAGCTCGTCGCCAACGTCTCGCACGAGCTGCGCACCCCCATCGCGGCGCTCCGCGCCGTCCTGGAGAACGTCGTCGACGGCGTCTCGGCGGCGGACCCCGAGACGATGCGCACGGCCCTGAAGCAGACCGAGCGCCTGGGACGGCTCGTCGAGACGCTCCTGGACCTCTCCCGCCTGGACAACGGCGTCGTCCCCCTGAAGGCCCGCCGCTTCGAGGTGTGGCCGTACCTGTCGGGTGTCCTGAAGGAGGCCAACATGGTGGCCTCCGCGCGCGCGGGCATCGCGTCGGGCTCCGGCAGCCACACACGTACGGACGTCCACCTGCACCTCGACGTGTCACCCCCGGAACTGACGGCCCACGCGGACGCGGAGCGGCTCCACCAGGTCGTGGCGAACCTCATCGACAACGCGGTCAAGCACAGCCCCCCGCACGGACGCGTGACGGTACGGGCCCGGCGTGGTCCCTACCCCGAGTCCCTGGACCTTGAGGTGCTCGACGAGGGCCCCGGCATCCCGGAGTCGGAGTGGCACCGCGTCTTCGAGCGCTTCAACCGCGGCAGTCACGCGGGAGCCCCCGTGAAGGGCTCGGGCAACGACGGCGGGACGGGCCTCGGCCTGGCCATCGCGCGCTGGGCGGTCGACCTCCACGGAGGACACATCGGGGTGGCCGAATCCCCTCGCGGCTGCCGGATCCAGGTCACTCTCCCGGGCCTGCCCGAGGCGTGAAGTTGACGTAGGGTTCGACTGGAAGCGATTCACGGGGGCCACTTCGGGGCACCCGGTGGGCGCCGCCGCGCGTAGACGTCGTACCGACGTACCCGCGCGGCCATGTGGCGTTGTGGAACCTCGCTTGTTTCCCGCCATTTCCAGCGCCGAAACCACGGATCCAGTGTGACTTACGCGACGGATGCCGGGCCCGGTCTGCACCTCGCGCTCCGGGAGGCGTAGCCTTTATTTCCGCTGTCCATCACCTTGTGAAGCGGAAGAGGGCGGTTACCGCCGTGTCGTCACAGTCCCCCAGTAGCTCGAGCATCTCGACCGACCAAGACGGTCAGGGCAAGGACCCTGCTGCTGCCTTCGGTCCCAACGAGTGGCTCGTCGACGAGATCTACCAGCAGTACCTCCAGGACCCGAACTCGGTCGACCGAGCCTGGTGGGACTTCTTCGCCGACTACAAGCCAGGAACGGCCGCCTCTGCAGCCGCCGCCCCGGTGAAGCCGGCGGGTGACACGGCCGCGGGGGCCGCGTCCACCACTGCTCCCGCCCCTGCCGCGCCCGCCGCTCCGGCGAAGCCCGCGGCCCAGGCCGCCCCCGCCGCTCCCCCGGCGCAGGCACCGGCCGCTCCCGCGAAGCCCGCGGCCGCCGCTCCGGCGCCCGCCGCGAAGCCCGCCGCCGCCAAGCCCGCCGCCGCCAAGGCGGAGCCGGCCACCGAGGCCCCGGCCGGTCCCGAGTACGTGACGCTGCGCGGCCCCGCCGCCGCGGTCGCGAAGAACATGAACGCCTCGATCGAGGTCCCGACGGCGACGTCGGTCCGCGCGGTCCCGGTGAAGCTGCTCTTCGACAACCGCATCGTCATCAACAACCACCTCAAGCGCGCCCGCGGCGGGAAGATCTCCTTCACGCACCTCATCGGGTACGCGATGGTGCAGGCCATCAAGGCCATGCCGTCGATGAACTACTCCTTCCAGGAGAAGGACGGCAAGCCGACCCTGGTCAAGCCGGAGCACATCAACTTCGGCCTCGCCATCGACCTGGTGAAGCCCAACGGCGACCGTCAGCTCGTGGTCGCGGGCATCAAGAAGGCCGAGACGCTGAACTTCTTCGAGTTCTGGCAGGCCTACGAGGACATCGTCCGCCGCGCCCGCGACGGCAAGCTGGGCATGGACGACTTCACCGGCGTGACGGTCTCCCTGACCAACCCCGGCGGCCTCGGCACCGTCCACTCGGTCCCGCGCCTGATGCCCGGCCAGTCGGTCATCATGGGCGTCGGCTCGATGGACTACCCGGCAGAGTTCCAGGGCACGAGCCAGGACACGCTCAACAAGCTCGGCATCTCCAAGGTCATGACGCTCACGTCGACCTACGACCACCGGGTCATCCAGGGCGCCGCCTCCGGCGAGTTCCTGCGGATCGTCGCGAACCTCCTCCTCGGCGAGAACGAGTTCTACGACGAGATCTTCAAGGCGCTCCGCATCCCCTACGAGCCGGTCCGCTGGCTCAAGGACATCGACGCCTCGCACGACGACGACGTCACGAAGGCCGCCCGCGTCTTCGAGCTGATCCACTCCTACCGCGTCCGCGGCCACGTCATGGCCGACACGGACCCGCTGGAGTACAAGCAGCGCAAGCACCCCGACCTGGACATCACCGAGCACGGCCTCACCCTGTGGGACCTGGAGCGGGAGTTCGCGGTCGGCGGCTTCGCCGGCAAGTCGATGATGAAGCTGCGCGACGTCCTCGGCGTGCTGCGCGACTCGTACTGCCGCACCACCGGCGTCGAGTTCATGCACATCCAGGACCCGAAGCAGCGCAAGTGGCTCCAGGACCGCATCGAGCGGACCCACGCCACCAAGCCCGAGCGCGAGGAGCAGCTGCGCATCCTGCGCCGCCTGAACTCGGCGGAGGCCTTCGAGACCTTCCTGCAGACGAAGTACGTCGGCCAGAAGCGCTTCTCCCTGGAGGGCGGCGAGTCCGTCATCCCGCTGCTCGACGCCGTGCTCGACAGCGCCGCCGAGTCGCGCCTGGACGAGGTCGTCATCGGCATGGCCCACCGCGGCCGCCTGAACGTCCTCGCCAACATCGTCGGCAAGTCGTACGCCCAGATCTTCCGCGAGTTCGAGGGCAACATGGACCCCAAGTCCATGCACGGCTCCGGCGACGTGAAGTACCACCTGGGCGCCGAGGGCACCTTCACCGGCCTGGACGGCGAGCAGATCAAGGTCTCGCTGGCCGCCAACCCGTCCCACCTGGAGACGGTCGACCCGGTCATCGAGGGCATCGTCCGCGCCAAGCAGGACATCATCAACAAGGGCGGCACGGACTTCACGGTCCTGCCCGTCGCCCTGCACGGTGACGCGGCCTTCGCGGGCCAGGGTGTGGTCGCCGAGACGCTCAACATGTCGCAGCTGCGCGGCTACCGCACGGGCGGCACGGTCCACATCGTCATCAACAACCAGGTCGGCTTCACCGCCGCCCCGGAGTCGTCGCGCTCCTCCATGTACGCCACCGACGTGGCCCGCATGATCGAGGCGCCGATCTTCCACGTGAACGGCGACGACCCCGAGGCCGTCGTCCGCGTCGCCCGCCTCGCCTTCGAGTTCCGCCAGGCGTTCAACAAGGATGTGGTCATCGACCTCATCTGCTACCGCCGCCGCGGGCACAACGAGTCGGACAACCCGGCGTTCACGCAGCCGCTGATGTACGACCTGATCGACAAGAAGCGCTCGGTGCGCAAGCTCTACACCGAGTCCCTCATCGGTCGCGGCGACATCACCCTGGAAGAGGCCGAGCAGGCGCTGCAGGACTTCCAGGGCCAGCTGGAGAAGGTCTTCACCGAGGTCCGCGAGGCCGTCTCGCAGCCCGCGCAGGCCGACGTGCCCGCGCCGCAGGCCGAGTTCCCGGTGCACGTCGAGACCGCGATCTCCCAGGAGGTCGTCAAGCGGATCGCCGAGTCCCAGGTCAACATCCCCGACCGGGTCACCGTCCACCCGCGTCTGCTGCCGCAGCTGCAGCGCCGCGCGACGATGGTCGAGGAGGGCACGATCGACTGGGGCATGGGCGAGACCCTCGCCATCGGCTCGCTGCTCCTGGAGGGCACCCCGGTCCGCCTGTCGGGCCAGGACTCCCGCCGCGGCACGTTCGGCCAGCGCCACGCGGTCCTCATCGACCGCGCGACGGGCGAGGACTACACGCCGCTGATGTACCTCTCCGAGGACCAGGCGCGCTACAACGTCTACGACTCGCTCCTCTCCGAGTACGCGGTGATGGGCTTCGAGTACGGCTACTCGCTGGCCCGCCCCGAGTCCCTCGTCATGTGGGAAGCGCAGTTCGGTGACTTCGTCAACGGCGCGCAGACGGTGGTGGACGAGTACATCTCCGCCGCCGAGCAGAAGTGGAACCAGCACTCCGGTGTCACGCTGCTCCTGCCGCACGGCTACGAGGGCCAGGGCCCGGACCACTCGTCCGCCCGCATCGAGCGATTCCTCCAGCTGTGCGCGCAGAACAACATGACGGTCGCGATGCCGACCCTCCCGTCGAACTACTTCCACCTCCTGCGGTGGCAGGTGCACAACCCGCACCACAAGCCGCTGGTGGTCTTCACCCCGAAGTCGATGCTGCGCCTCAAGGCGGCGGCCTCGAAGACGGAGGAGTTCACGACGGGCGGCTTCCGTCCGGTCATCGGTGACAGCCACGTCGAGGCGTCGGCGGTCCGCAAGGTCGTCTTCTGCGCGGGCAAGCTGTACTACGACCTGGAGGCCGAGCGGCAGAAGCGCGGCGCCGACGACACGGCCATCATCCGCATCGAGCGCCTGTACCCGCTGCCGGGTGCGGAGCTCCAGGCGGAGATCGCCAAGTACCCGAACGCCGAGAAGTACTTGTGGGCGCAGGAGGAGCCGGCGAACCAGGGCGCGTGGCCCTTCATCGCCCTCAACCTCATCGACCACCTGGACCTGGCGGTCGGCGCGGACATCCCGCACGGCGAGCGCCTGCGCCGCATCTCGCGGCCGCACAGCTCGTCCCCGGCGGTCGGTTCGGCCAAGCGTCACCAGGCCGAGCAGGAGCAGCTGATCAGCGAGGTCTTCGAGGCGTAACCCTCGACGGTCGTACGCGGGTGGGCCCGGCCCCGAGTTCCAGGACTCGGGGCCGGGCCCTCCGGCGTTCCCGGGCCGGTCCGGCGCCTATCCTGAGGTGGAACGATCCGTCCGCATCAGGAGCATGAGTTGTACTTCACCGACCGTGGCATCGAGGAGCTGGAGAAGCGGCGCGGCGAGGAAGAGGTCACCTTCGAGTGGCTCGCCGAGCAGCTCCGCACGTTCGTGGACCTCAACCCGGACTTCGAGGTCCCGGTCGAGCGCCTCGCGACGTGGCTGGCGCGGCTGGACGACGAGGACGAGGACGAGTAGTCACGTCGTGAGGGCGGGGGCCGGCTGCCGCCACTGCGGCAGGGGCAGAGCGGCGGAGCCGGCGGTCAGCAGCTGCACGCAGACGTGGTCGGCACCGGCGTCGAAGTGCTCCCGCACGCGCGCGTGGAGCGCGTCGGCGTCTCCGTGGGCCGTGATCGTGTCGACGAGGCGGCGGCTCGGGCAGCCGCCGACAAGGTCCTCGTCGCCGAATCCCGAGCGCCGCATGTTCGCCTCCTGGTGGGGGGCGCCCGTCACATAGGCCGCCACGTGCCGTGCCGCGACCTCGCGCGCCCGGTCGACGTCCGTGTCGAGGACGACGGCCTGCTCGACGCCGAGGAACGCGGCGGGCCCCAGGGTCCTGCGCGCGAGCGCGGTGTGCTCGACGGGCACGAAGTAGGGGTGCGCTCCCCAGGTGCGCTCGGCGGCCAGCTCCAGCATCCGCGGAGGCCCTGAGGCGCCCCTCGCGCGGTCGTACGCACAGGCCCCCAACCGCCCCGCACGCGGTCGTGAGCAAGAGCTGAGCAGGAGCTGCCCCCCCAGACAGATCGGCCCGCGGTCGTACGCGAAGGCCCTCACGCGCTCCGCACGCGGTCGTACGCAAGGCCCGCCGCGCCCTGCGCCACCAGGAGCGCCGCGGCCGTGCCCCAGCCGCCGCTGCGGCGTCGTACGGCCCATACCGCCAACGGGAGGCCCGCGGCGAGCTGGGCGGCCGCCAGGGCCCTTGCGCGGGGGCCACGTACCCAGGGCCCCAGAGGGCCCTTCTCGACCGCTCCGAACTCCGCTCTGACCGCGTCCCGCCATCCGGGCCACTCGACCTGGCGCACGCCCTCCTGGACGCGGGCCACCTCGCGCAGGCGGTCCGCCGGTTCGCCGGGGGCGAGGCCCGGCGGAAGGGTGAGGCCCGCGCGGGTGAGGACGGCGAGGAGTCCGAGCATCCTGGCCCGCGCGTCCGCCTCCGTGTCGGGGCGGGCCAGGGCCTCCAGGGACTGCATGTCCAGGACCGGGTCGAGGCCGAGCCGCGCCGCGAACGTGCGCATCGCCTCGTCCTCCCCGACGGGCGTCCCGTTGGCGAGCCATTCGTATCCGACCGTGCGGCGGAACCCCGAGGCGAGGGTGTAGCCGGAGCGGTCGCCGTCCCACCACAGGGCGAGCACGGGCCAGGCCGATCCGACGGCGAGCGCGGTGGCCCATCCGGTCAGCACGCGGTCGACGGGCTCCTCGCCCTGCAGCCACGGCTTGCCCTCGGGCACGAGCACGCTCCAGTCGCGGCCCGCCTCCGCGAGCAGCATCCGCTCGCGGAGCAGTTGGGCCGCGATCTCCACGACGTCGGGCTCGGCCCGGCAGAGCAGCAGCGCGCCGGGGGAAGCAGCTTCGGACGACATGACCCCCACGCTAGGACAGATCGTCTGAATCGGCTCATACTCCGCTCACTCGTACGAGTGCTTGACTTCCCTGTACCGCGATATATCGTGAATAGCAGAAGACGCGATATGGCGCGTCGGTCCGGCCCGCCGCCCAGGAGGTCAGCCCATGTCGGAGTGGTCCGTCACCGAGCCGATGAAGCTCACGTTCGACGCCCCCGTGACCGCACTCCACGTCCGTGTCGTCAACGGGACGGTGAACGTGGTGGGCACGGACGAGGCCGCCGCCCGTCTGGAGGTCACCGAGATAGAGGGGCCACCCCTGCGGGTGACCCAGGAGGGCGGCACGCTGACAGTCGCGTACGAGGACCTGCCCTGGAAGGGCTTCCTCAAGTGGCTGGACCGCAAGGGCTGGCGCCGCAGCGCGGTCGTCTCCCTGGCCGTGCCCGCCACCACCCGCGTCGAGGTGGGCGTGGTCGGCGCGGGCGCCGTGGTCTCCGGCATCGAGGGCCGCGCCGAGGTGAAGGGCGTCACCGGCGACACGACCCTGCTCGGCCTCGCGGGGCCGGTCCGCGCGGACACCGTGTCCGGCAGCGTGGAGGCGCAGGGCGTCACCGGCGACCTCCGCTTCAACTCCGTCTCCGGCGGCCTCACGGTCGTCGAGGCGGCGGGGCCCTCCGTCCGGGCCGACTCCGTGAGCGGCTCGATGATCGTGGACCTCGACCCGGCGGGCACCCCGACCGACGTCGCCCTGACGAGCGTCTCCGGCGAGATAGCGATCCGGCTCCCCCACCCGGCGGACGCGGAGGTCGAGGTCGACACGGCGAGCGGGTCCGTCTCCAACGCCTTCGAGGACCTGCGGGTCGGGGGCCAGTGGGGCGCCAAGCGGATCACCGGACGCCTCGGCGCGGGCCGCGGTCGGCTCAGGGCGACGACGGTCTCCGGATCCATCGCGCTCCTGCGCAGGCCGCAGATGGAGGAAGATCCGTACGACGCCGAGAACGAAGACGAGAACCACGGCCCGACCGACGGCCCGACCGACAAGAAGGTGCTCTGAAATGCCCCCCGTGTTCGCCCACGGCCGCCTCCGCCTGTACCTGCTCAAGCTGCTCGACGAGGCCCCCCGCCACGGGTATGAAGTCATCAGGCTCCTGGAGGAGCGCTTCCACGGGCTGTACGCACCCTCCGCCGGCACCGTCTACCCCCGCCTCGCGAAGCTGGAGGCCGAGGGTCTCGTCACGCACACCACGGAGGGCGGCCGCAAGGTCTACGCCATCACGGACGCGGGCCGCGCCGAGCTGGCCGGCCGCAGCGGTGAGCTGGCCGACCTGGAGCTGGAGATCCGCGAGTCGGTCGCCGAGCTCGCCGCCGAGATCCGCGACGGGGTGCAGGGCGCCGCGGGCGACCTGCGCCGCGAGATGCGGGCCGCCGCGAAGGAGGCGCTCAGCTCGGAGGGCGCGGAGGGCTGGCACCAGACCAAGGAGGAGTTCAAGCGCGCCAAGCAGGGGTGGAAGGAGCAGGCGCGGCGTGCGAAGGACGAGAGCCGCCGTGCCCGTGAGGAGGCGCAGCGCGCCCGGCGCCAGGCGAGGGACGCCCAGGAGCAGGCCCACGCCCAGGCGCGGCAGGCCCAGGCGGAGGCGCAGCGCATCGTCCGGCATGTGCAGGAGCAGGTGCAGGACCACTTCGCGCGGGGCGACTGGCCGACGGGCGTGCGGGAGGGCCTGACCGAACTGGCCAAGGAGTTCGGCGACTTCGGGACGCGGCTCGGCAAGGACTTCGGCAAGGGGTTCGGCGCGCGGACCGACGCCGGGACCGGGCCCGCCGGGACCGCGCCCACCGGAGACGCGCCCACCGGCAAGGAGCCCACCGGCAGCGAGCCCACGTTCAGCGTCGCCCGCGAGGACCTCCCCGTGGAGTACGCGCCCGACTGGGCCGGGGAGGACACCACCGGTGACCCCGGCCGTGACCTCGAACGCCTCCTGGACCGCTTCCGCGACGACATCCGCGATGCCGCCCGCGACCATGGCGTGTCGGAGTCCCAGCTCAGGGAGGCGCGCCGCCACCTGTCGCAGGCGGCGGCACACATCGGCGCGGCCCTCCGCGCCCCGGCCACGGAGGAGGCGGCCGAGAGCTGAGGAGTCAGACCTCCAGGACGATCTTCCCGAACTGCTCGCCCGACTCCAGGCGCCGGAAGCCTTCCCTGGCCCGGTCCAGGGGCAGGATCTCGTCGACCACGGGCCGCACGCCGGTGGTCGCGCAGAAGGCCAGCAGGTCCTCCAGCTCGTCCTTGGTGCCCATCGTCGAGCCGACCACCTTGAGTTCGAGGAAGAAGATGCGGGTGAGCTCCGCGTGCGAGGGGCGGTCGCCGCTGGTCGCCCCGGAGATGACCAGCGAGCCGCCCGGCTTCAGCGACTTGACCGAGTGGGACCAGGTCGCAGCGCCGACGGTCTCGATGACCGCGTCCACCCTCTGCGGGAGGCGCGCGCCCGCCTCGACGGCCTCCACGGCGCCCAGCTCCAGCGCCCGCTTCCGCTTGGCCTCGTCGCGGCTGGTCGCGAAGACCCGCAGGCCCGCGGCCTTGCCGAGGACGATCGCCGCCGTGGCGACGCCGCCGCCCGCGCCCTGCACGAGGACCGAGTCGCCGGGGCGTACACCGGCGTTGGTGAAGAGCATGCGGTACGCGGTGAGCCAGGCGGTGGGCAGGCAGGCCGCCTCCGCGAAGGAGAGCTCCTTCGGCTTGGGCAGCACGTTCCAGGTGGGGACGGCGACGCGCTCGGCGAAGGTGCCCTGGTACTTCTCGGTGAGGATGGAGCGGCCCTCGTGCGGTCCGACACCGTGGCCCGACTGCCCGATGACGGAGTGGAGGACGACCTCGTTCCCGTCCTCGTCGATCCCCGCCGCGTCGCAGCCGAGGATCATGGGCAGCTTGTCCTCGGCCAGGCCGACGCCGCGCAGCGACCACAGGTCGTGGTGGTTGAGGGAGGCGGCCTTGACGTTCACGGTCGACCAGCCGGGGCGCGCCTCGGGGGCGGGCCGCTCCCCCAACTCGAGGCCGTCGAGCGGCTGGTCACGGTCGATACGAGCAGCGTAGGCAGCGAACATGAGGCGACCCTAGGGGTGCGGGGCGCCCCGGCGGAACCACGTACGGCTGTGACACGCACCGCGCCCCCTGCCGCACGGTGTGGCGGGGCAGGGGGCGCGATCGGTCTCGCGGTCTCGCAGGGGACGTCAGCTGCGGGCGACGCCCTCCGCGCGGGCCGCGGCGGCGACCGCCGCGGTCACGGCCGGTGCGACGCGCTCGTCGAACGGCGAGGGGATCACGTAGTCCGCCGAGAGCTCGTCGCCGACGACGTCCGCGAGGGCGTCGGCGGCGGCGATCTTCATGCCCTCGGTGATGCGGGAGGCCCGCACCTGGAGCGCGCCCGCGAAGATGCCGGGGAAGGCCAGCACGTTGTTGATCTGGTTCGGGTAGTCCGAGCGGCCCGTCGCCACCACGGCCGCGTACTTGTGCGCGACGTCCGGGTGGACCTCGGGGTTCGGGTTGGCCATGGCGAACACGAACGCGTTCGGCGCCATCGAGGCGACGGCGGGCTCGGGGACGGTGCCGCCGGAGACACCGATGAACACGTCGGCGCCCTTCAGGGCCGCCTCCAGCGAGCCGCTGATGCCGGCCTTGTTCGTCAGCTCGGCGAGCTCGCGCTTGACCGGGGTGAGGTCGTCCCGGTCGCGGCTCACGATGCCCTTGCGGTCCGCGACCGCCACGTCGCCGAGCCCCGCCTCCAGGAGGAACTTGGCGATGGCGACACCGGCCGCGCCGGCGCCGGAGATGACGGCG
Source organism: Streptomyces venezuelae (assembly GCF_008642355.1). Taxonomy (NCBI): domain Bacteria; kingdom Bacillati; phylum Actinomycetota; class Actinomycetes; order Kitasatosporales; family Streptomycetaceae; genus Streptomyces; species Streptomyces venezuelae. Next base: position 5,594,869 of record NZ_CP029193.1, on the reverse strand, counting down.
CGCAGGTCGCCGAGGGTGCGCCCGGTCAGCTTCGCCGCGTTGCGCAGCGCCGCCAGCGTCACGACGGCCGTGCCGTGCTGGTCGTCGTGGAAGACGGGGATGTCGAGCCGCTCCTGGAGCTTGCGCTCGATCTCGAAGCACCGCGGCGCCGAGATGTCCTCCAGGTTGACGCCGCCGAAGGACGGGGCGAGGCGCACCACCGTCTCGACGATCTCGTCGGCGTCCGTCGTCGCGAGCGCGATCGGCACCGCGTCCACGCCGCCGAACTGCTTGAACAGGATGGCCTTGCCCTCCATCACGGGGAGGGAGGCCTCGGCGCCGATGTCGCCGAGACCGAGCACGGCGGTCCCGTCGGTCACCACGGCGACGACATTGGATTTCCACGTGTAGTCGTGGACGAGCTCCGGACGCTCGGCGATCGCGCTGCACACTTTCGCGACGCCGGGCGTGTACGCCAGGGACAGGTCGTCCTTGTCGCGGACCGGCACGGTGGCCTGCACGGCCATCTTGCCGCCGCGGTGCAGCGCAAACGCCGGATCGAAGGGCTCGTCGGCACCTTCGTGACCCGTACTGCTGTCGCTGCGAGGATTGACGATCTCCGCTGCCACTTGTCTGACCCCTTAAGTCTTATTCATCAGTTGAGGGTGTCCACTCCCGGTTGGGAAGTGGGCGGGCACCGCGTCCGTTCCCCGCCTGTCGGCGGGGGGAGGTACGGACACGCGAGCGCGCCGCACACGCGCCCTGGGCCCCGGATGAGGGGTGTAGCCAACCTTTGTACCTGAAGGCGGTGGGCACGGGCGAGTGACATTGGTTGCAGCATGCTCAGCAGAAGTCCCTGGAGGCCGGGACGAGTGTCACTGGGGAATGACCGATTTCTTCCGATTCTCCGAATAGGGCATTTCGCGGCCCGGCCGGATGTCAATCGTCCACATCGCGAGATAAGCCGGTTACCGATTGGTTAACGGTGATTCGCTCTCACCCCCTTACGCCCCTGCCGTACCGGGATGTTGCGTTTCGAGGCACGCCCGTTATCCGATTTTGATATCTCCGGCACCCAGAATCGGACGGTCCGAATGGCAAGATGCGGTCATCACACGAGGTCGCGACACCCGAAGGTGTGTGCCCGACCGCTCGGCAACTCCCTCATCCGCCGGAGGACCCACCATGACCGCAAGCTCCATTTGTCGTAGGACCGTCGGCAAGTCCGCGAAGTCCCGGATTGCCGCGGTCGGCACGATCGCGGTCGTCGGTTCGCTGCTGCTTTCCGGCTGCGGCGACCAGACCAACGACAAGGAGAGCGACTCGGTCAGCAATGCCCCGCTCGCCGACAAGCTGCCCAAGGACATCCGTGACAAGGGCGTCATCAAGGTCGGGTCCGACATCGCCTACCCGCCGGTCGAGTTCAAGGACAAGTCCGGCAACACCGTCGGCATCGACCCGGACCTCGGCGAGGCGCTGGGCAAGCAGCTCGGCGTGAAGTTCGAGTTTGAGAACGGCACCTTCGACACCCTCCTCGGCGGCCTGCGCTCCAAGCGCTACCAGGTCGCCATGTCGGCCATGACCGACACGAAGAACCGCCAGGAGGGCGTCGACGAGGAGACCGGGAAGAAGGTCGGCGACGGCGTCGATTTCGTCGACTACTTCACGGCGGGCGTCTCGATCTACACCAAGAAGGGCGACGACCAGGGCATCAGGACCTGGTCCGACCTCTGCGGCAAGAAGATCGTCGTCCAGCGCGGCACCGTCTCGCACGACCTGGCGAAGGCCGAGTCGAAGAAGTGCAAGGGCGGCAAGAAGATCGCGATCGAGCAGTTCGACAACGACCAGCAGGCCCAGACCCGACTGCGCTCCGGCGGCGCCGACGCGGGTTCGTCCGACTTCCCCGTCGCCGCGTACGCGGTGAAGACCTCGGGCGGCGGCAAGGACTTCGAGCTGGTCGGCGAGCAGGTGGAGGCGGCTCCGTACGGCATCGCCGTCTCCAAGAAGAACCCCGAGCTGCGTGACGCGATCAAGGCCGCCCTCGACGCGATCATCAAGAACGGCGACTACGAGAAGATCATCAAGAAGTGGGGCGTCGAGGACGGCGCGGTCGAGAAGGCCGAGATCAACGGCGGCAAGTGACCCCCTCCCTCTCCCTCCCAGTCGCTGAAAGGCCACTCACGTGACCACCGACATCTCCAAGAAGGGCCCGGAGGACGACGTCCCCGCGGCCCGCCCGGCGGAGGCCATCAAGGCCATCCCGGTCCGGCACTTCGGCCGCTACGTCGCCGCGGTCCTCGCGATCGGCGTGCTCGCCGCGATCGTCTACGCCTTCTCGCAGGGTGACATCAACTGGGGCGCGATCCCCGACAACTTCTTCGACGACCGCATCCTCAAGGGCGTCCGCGAGACGCTGATCCTCACCTTCCTCTCGATGCTCATCGGCGTCGTCGGCGGTGTGATCCTGTCGGTGATGCGCCTGTCGAAGAACCCGGTGACCTCGTCGATCGCCTGGTTCTACATCTGGTTCTTCCGCGGCACGCCGGTCCTGGTCCAGCTCTTCGTCTGGTTCAACCTCGGCTTCGTCTTCGACTACATCAACCTCGGCCCGGTCTACAAGGACGAGTGGTCGGACTTCATGACGCCGTTCCTGACGGCGCTGCTCGGCCTCGGCCTCAACGAGGCCGCGTACATGGCCGAGATCTGCCGCGCCGGTCTGCTCTCGGTCGACGAGGGCCAGACCGAGGCGGCGCACGCCCTCGGCATGAGCCACAACAAGACGCTGCGCCGCGTGGTGCTTCCGCAGGCGATGCGCGTCGTCGTGCCGCCGACGGGCAACGAGTTCATCAACATGCTGAAGACGACGTCCCTGGTGGCCGCCGTGCAGTACTACGAGCTCCTCAAGTACGCGCAGGACATCGGCACGTCGTCCGGTGCGACCGTCGAGACGCTGCTGCTCGCCGCCTGCTGGTACCTGATCATGACGTCGATCCTCAGCGTCGGTCAGTTCTACCTGGAGCGGTACTACGCGCGCGGTTCGTCCCGCTCGCTGCCGGACACCCCCTTCCAGAAGATCAAGGCCAACATGCTGTCGCTGAGCAACCGCGGCGCGGGAGGTGTGCGCTGATGACCGCCATGGTGAAGTCCGAAGGCGTCCACAAGTCCTTCGGCAACGTAGAGGTCCTGAAGGGCATCGACCTGGAGGTCAAGACGGGTGAGGTCTTCTGCCTCATCGGTCCTTCCGGCTCCGGCAAGTCGACGTTCCTGCGCTGCATCAACCACCTGGAGAAGATCAACGCCGGTCGGCTGTACGTCGACGGGGAGCTGGTCGGCTACCGGCAGAAGGGGGACAAGCTGTACGAGCTCAAGGACAGCGAAGTCGCCCTCAAGCGCCGTGACATCGGCATGGTCTTCCAGCGCTTCAACCTCTTCCCGCACATGACGGCGCTGGAGAACGTCATGGAGGCGCCGGTCCAGGTCAAGGGTGTCGCGAAGGCCGAGGCGCGCGAGCGCGCGGGCCAGCTCCTGGAGCGCGTGGGCCTCGCCGACAAGGCGGGCAACTACCCGTCGCAGCTCTCCGGTGGCCAGCAGCAGCGCGTGGCGATCGCCCGTGCGCTCGCGATGGACCCGAAGCTGATGCTGTTCGACGAGCCGACGTCGGCGCTCGACCCCGAGCTGGTCGGCGACGTGCTCGACGTGATGCGGGACCTCGCCGAGACCGGCATGACGATGGTCGTCGTCACGCACGAGATGGGCTTCGCCCGTGAGGTCGGCGACAGCCTCGTCTTCATGGACGGCGGCGTGGTGGTCGAGTCCGGCAACCCGCGCGACGTCCTGACGAACCCGCAGCAGGAGCGCACGCAGTCGTTCCTGTCGAAGGTGCTGTAGCAGCGCCCCGTAAGGGGCGGGGGGAGCCGCGCGGGCAACCACGGCGGACCCGCACCCGGAAACGCACGGAAGGGGCGGTACGGATCACTGATCCGTACCGCCCCTTCCGTCGATGGCCTACTTGAGAGCGAGAACCACCGCGTCAGAGGGCGAGGCCCAGACGGGCCGCGCCTCCGCGAAGCCCGCCTCGCGCAGCGTCCGTGCGTGCCATTCCGCCGAGGGCATGTCTCCGTCCGCGTGCTCCCCGTAGATCTCGAAGCGCTTGGCGGTGGGGCCTGCGAGGACGGGGTCCTGGGCGGCGAGCTGCCACCATTCCTTCCAGTCCAGGACGCCCTCCGCCTTGGCGCGGTCCATCTGCCGGTGGCGCAGGGCGCTCTCCGCGGCGTTGATGCGGGGCGTCGCGGGGTCGGGCATGTGGTCGGCGTTCATGAAGACGCCGCCGTCGCGGACGAGCCCGGCGACCTGGCCGTAGAGCGCGGCGAGCGGCTCGCTGAAGAGCCAGTGCAGGGCGGTGGCGGTGAGCACGGCGTCGTACGAGTCGTGCGGCAGCGCCGCGGTCCAGTCCGGGTCCTTCAGGTCGGCGGTGACGAAGGTGACCCGGTCGTCCCCGGCGAAGGTGCCCTCCGCGATGGTGAGCAGCGCGGGGTCGAGGTCGACGCCGACGCTCGTCGCGTCCGGGAACCTCTTGAGCAGCCGGTCCGTAATACTTCCCGTACCGCACGCCAGATCGAGGACGCGCGGCGCGGTGCCGACCGTGGCCTCGACCATGTCGAGCATGATCCGGAATCGCTCCTCGCGGTCGGGCAGGTACCACTGCTGCTGCCGGTCCCAGCTGTCCTGCCAGGCGCGCCAGTCGGTGCCGAGCGCGGCGCCGGCATCGGTTCCGGTCCCCGTTTCCGTCATCAGAAGCCCTCCAGTACGTCAGACACGTAATACCCTGGTACCGCAATCGGCCATTACCGGCCGATGGGAATGACCCTAGCCCGCCCTCGTAAGGACTACAAGTGGAACTGGCCTATTACTCGGACTACGCCGTACGCCTGGTCAACAGCGAGGAGCCGGGCCGCAACAAGGACACGCTGACGTCCGTCGAGGCGATCAGGGAGCTGTTCGGGCCGAGCACGCAGATGGCCCGCCGCGCCACGGACTCCGACGTGACGCGCTTCCGGTCCGTGCGGGCCAGGCTCCGGGCCGTCTTCGAGGCGGCGGACGGTGGCGACGAGACCCTCGCGGTCGACCTGCTGAACTCACTGCTCCTGGAGTTCCCCGTCAGCCCGCAGATCTCGGGCCACGACCACCGGGACGACGACGACCGCCCGCTGTGGCACCTGCACCTGGCGGACCATCCCTCGAACGCGACGGCCGGGTACGCCGCGATCGCCGCGATGGGCCTCGCCTTCCACCTCACCGAGCACGGCGTGGACCGCCTCGGCCTGTGCGAGGCGGCGCCGTGCCGCAACGCCTACCTCGACACGTCGACGAACCGCTCCCGGCGTTACTGCTCGGACCGCTGCGCGACCCGTGCCAACGTCGCCGCCTACCGTGCCCGCAAGCGTCTGGAGACGGAGCGTTCCGCGAACACCGGCCGCACCGCGCCCAGCGCCCAGCGCGCCGCCGCGAACGGCGAACGGCGACCCGGCGCCGGCGGACGGTAGCGGAACCGGACCTTCCCGAGGACGAGTTCATCGGGGACGACTCCGTAGTCCGTGCTGTCGCCGCCCGCGAACGGGTTGTCGCCGAGCACCCACCAGCCGCCCGTGCGTCGCTCCTTGGCCCGCTTGACCACGAGGAGGTCCTGCTGGAAGGGGTGGCGAAGGACCACCACGTCACCCGGACGCACCCGCGCCCCCCACTGCACGAGCAGCCGGTCCCCGTGGTGCAGCGTCGGCACCATCGAAGGGCCCGTCACCTCCGCGGCGCCCCACGGCACGAGGGCCCTCCCGCGCTCGCTCTCCTGCGACAGCTCCGGCATCACCGGCACCTCCCCGGTCCTATCCTCCACCAGTCCCAGTCTGACCCTGGACTTTTGTCCTAAGCCCATGGGGGCCCTCGCGAAAACCCGTCTCTCACGGAGTAATGTCCCACCTGAGAAGACGATCACGAGGAGGACAGCAACATGCTCACCCGCCTGTTTGCCCCCAAGGTGAAGGTCAGCGCGCACTGCGACCTGCCCTGCGGCGTGTACGACCCGGCCCAGGCCCGCATCGAGGCGGAGTCGGTCAAGGCCGTGCAGGAGAAGATGGCCGCCAACGACGACGCGCACTTCCAGGCGCGCGCCGTGGTCATCAAGGAGCAGCGTGCCGAGCTCGCCAAGCACCACGTCTCGGTGCTGTGGAGCGACTACTTCAAGCCCCCGCACTTCGAGAAGTACCCGGAGCTGCACCAGCTGGTCAACGACACCCTGAAGGCCCTCTCGGCCGCCAAGGGTTCGACCGACCCGGCCACGGGCCAGAAGGCGCTCGACTACATCGCCCAGATCGACAAGATCTTCTGGGAGACGAAGAAGGCCTGACGCGCCGCGTCAGTTCTTCCAGCGTGCACGACAGCACCCGGCATCCGCGCGGAGCCGGGTGCTGTCGGCGTTTCACCCCGTCCGTGGTGCGGCCGTCCGTGGTCTGGCCAGGCCCAGGTCGTACGCGAGGATCGTGGCCTGCACGCGGTCGCGCAGCCCCAGTTTGCCGAGGACCGCGTTGACGTGTGACTTCACCGTGCCGGTGGTGACGCCGAGGGCGTCGGCGATCTCCGCGTTGGTGTGGCCCGCGGCCACCAGGGTCAGGACCTCGCGCTCGCGGGGCGTGAGGGACTCCAGGGCTTCGGGGTGCGGGACGGCCGTCGGGGCGGGCGTCGTGCCGGCGAAGGCGTCGATGAGGCGGCGCGTGACGGTGGGGGCGAGCATCGCCTCGCCCGAGGCCACGATGCGGATGCCCGCGAGGAGTTCCTCGGGCAGCGCGTCCTTCAGGAGGAACCCGGAGGCGCCGGCGCGCAGGGCGTCGTGGACGTACGCGTCCTGGTCGAAGGTGGTCAGGACGAGGACGCGCGGGGTGCCGGTGGCGGGGGCGGCGGTCGTGAGCAGGCGGGTCGCCGTCAGGCCGTCCATGCCGGGCATGCGGATGTCCATCAGGACGACGTCCGGGGCGTGCTCGGACGCGAGCTGCACGGCGTGGGCGCCGTCCGCCGCCTCGGCCACCACGTGGAGGTCCGGTTCCGCGTCGACGATCGCGGCGAATCCGGCGCGGACGACGGCCTGGTCGTCGACGACCATCACCCGGATGGGGGCGGGGGCGGGGTCGGTCATGTGAGGGCTCCTTGAGGGGATGTCTTCCGCTCCGTCGTGGCGGCGCACTCGGCTGCCGCGCCACCGGGGGACGTCACCTCGCGCAGCGCGGCCAGCAGTTCGCGCATCGCGGCGAGCCCCGCCCGCGCCTCCGCGGCGACGCCGTCCAGGTCGCCCGCCTCGGCGCGTGCGACCACGGCGTCGGCGTGCCGCAGGACTTGGGCACGGAGTTCCGCGGCGATGCGGCGCCGCTCCTCGTGCGCCTCGGCGACCGCCGCCCACACCGTGGCCGTGAGTGCGTGGTCCTCCCAGGCTTCGACGCGTTCGCGCCGGGACCGTACGGCGGCGCCGAGCCCCCAGAACGCCGCCATCGGCGGCAGGAACGCGGTGCCGACGACGGCGGCGAGGAACAGCAGGAGCCCGATGCCGCCGCCCCGCTCCATCTCCGTCATGCCGTCGGCCGCCGCGAGGGCGAGACACGACAGACTCAGGCCCGCGGACCCGGCGACCATGACGGGCCAGGTGACCCGCGCGGGCCCGGCGAACGCCCCCACCGCGTACACGGCGACGCACTCCGCGACGGCCCCCGCAACTACCAGGCACAGGCCCACGTCGGCCGAGACCAGTCCGAACGCGAGTCCGAGCGGGGCGAGCCAGGCCGTGGCGAGCACGGCGCAGAGCACCGCCCAGGGGGCCTGCCGCCGCCACAGCAGCGGCAGCGCGTGCGCGACGGCGGGACCGCAGGCGAGTCCGACGGCGGAGGGTTCGTCGACGACGACGGCGAAGACCGGCAGCGCGGCGACGGCGACGGCAACGGCCCCGTCGGACAGGTCGAGACCGCTCAGGGCGGGGTGGCGCAGGACGCGTTGGGGCAGGGTGGTGCGGCGCACGACGTGCGGGGACAGGGCGAGCGGGCTCACGGGCTGCCGGCGCGGGGCGCCGTGGCCGACGGGCTGCTGAAGCGGGGCACCGTCGGCCGCAGCCCGTTGGTGCAGGGCGTCATGGCCCGCGGGCCGCTCTCGCGGACCGCCACCGCCCGCAGCCCGCGCGTACGAATCACCGTGGCCCACAGCAAGCGGGTCAAGGGCGCCGCGGCCCACAGGCTGCTGATGTGGGGCGCCGTCGCCCGCGGCCTGTCGGCGGCGCAGGCCACCGTGGCCCGCGGCCTGTCGGCGCAGGGCACCGTGGCCCGCAGCCTGCGGGTATGGGGCGTCGTGGCCCGCAGCCCGTGGGTGCAGGGGGCTCGTCGTTCCCGGCAAGTGGGCTTGGACCGCCCAACCCGCAGCGTCCGGGCGCGGTCCTGCCGTGAGCGTGCCGCCGAGTGCGTCGGCCCGCTCCCGCATTCCGACGGTTCCCCGGCCGCCTCCCAGTCGCTGCCGCACGGCGGGGGCGTCCGCCGCCGCTCCGTCGTCCTCCACGGTGACGTCCACCGTGCCGTCCGCCGTCGTGGACAGGATGTGGATGCGTACCGTCGAACCCGGGGCATGGCGCAGGGCGTTCGTGAGGGCCTCGCGGATGATCCCGAAGGCCGCCTCCGCCGTCGGTCCGGTCAGGGGTGTCGCCGCGGGGTCCACCCGCACGGCGGGGTGCAGGCCCAGGCGGGCGAATCCGGCGGCGAGTTCGGTGACGCGTTCGCCGAGGGGACTCTCCTCGTCCGCCGCCGACGTCCGCATCAGGGCGACCAGACGGTGCAGCGCCGCCGTCGTCTCGCGCCCCGTGGCCGCCGCGAACTCCAGCGCCTGCGCCGTCAGTTCCGGCTTGCGGTCGCCGAGCCGCAGCGCCGCGTCCGCGGTGACGACCACCGACGTGAGGTGGTGGGCGCTCACATCGTGCAGTTCGCGGGCGAGGCGCTCGCGTTCGGTGAGCGCGGCGCGGGCGCGTTCGGACTCGGCCCGTGCCAGCTCCCGCGCCGCGGCCCGCCGGCCCGCGAGCCAGCGGCGGCGGCTGCGGCCGAGGCCCGCGACGATGAGGAGGAGCACGCAGTTGGCCGCGGCCTCGCCCGCCGCGTCCCCCGGTGCGTCGAGCAGCACCGCCGAGCGGACCCCTTCGCAGCACGCGAGGACTGGGCCCACGACGGCCGTCGTCCGCCCGGGGCACCGCACCGCGACCGAGTACAGGGCGATCAGCACGGCAAGACCGTGCACGAGCGTCGCGTCCTCCGGGAGCGGGAGCGGCAGGCAGGCGACCAGGGCGGCCTCGACGGCGAGCGCCGCGACGAGGGGGCGACGGCGGCGTACGGCGAGCCCCGCGGTGAGCACCGCCGCGGCGGCGAACGCGGCCACGAGCGGGCCCGCGCCGGCCGCCGCGTCGTCCTCGCGCAGGGCGCGGCCCGGCCAGTGGGCCAGTTGCAGGGCCGTCAGCAGGACGGGCAGCAGCCAGTCACGTATTCGCTCCATATCGGGCTCGATGATACGGAGGCGGGGTCTCTCTATCTCTGGTTGGAGAGCGTGATCGTGCGGGCGGCCGACGTGTGGGGCCGTTGCCGCCGGGATGCTGGTGTCCATGACCGCTACACCGTTCCCCGACGCTCCGCTTCCCCCGCCGTTCCCCGACGCCCCGCTCCCCTATCACCGTCTCGCCCACGCCACCGGCCGCCACCGCTGGTGGCGCCCCCTGGCGGGGACCGCTCTGGTGCTGGCCGGTGCGCTCGTCGCGGCGGTCGCCGTGCTGCTGGGCGGCGAGATCGCGGGAGCGGTCCTGGACCGGCCCGTGGACAAGGACGGCTTCCATGTGTGGGGCGGCATCGGCGAGACGGGCAGCGCGCTGCTCTCGCTCGCCCTGCTCACGCCCGTGGTGTTCCTCGCCGCGCGCTGGGCGCAGCGGCGCCCGGCGGGCACGCTGTCGTCGGTCGCGGGCGGACTCCGGTGGCGTTGGCTGGGGTGGTGTCTCCTCGTCGCACTGCCGCTGGTCTGCGCGTCGTCGGGGGTGATGATGCTGCTGCCCGAGTCGGCGGGCGGCGGCGTGGACGGCGGCGGTGGCGGCGCGGAGTGGGCGGGGTGGCCGGACTTCCTGCTCGGCCTGGCGATGGTGTGCGTGCTGGTGCCGTTCCAGGCGTCGGCGGAGGAGTACGTGTTCCGGGGCTGGCTCGTCCAGGCGGTCGGGGCGTGGTGCCGTACGCCGTGGCCTGCGCTCGTGCCGCAGGCGCTGCTGTTCGCGGCGGCGCACGGCTGGGGCACGCCGTGGGGTTTCGCGGACCTCGTGGTGTTCGGACTGGTGGCGGGGGTTCTGACGGTCCGTACGGGGGGCCTGGAGGCGGCGATCGGTCTGCACGTGGTCAACAACCTGCTGGCGATGGGCGTCTCGGCGGCGGTGGCCGGTGCGCTGGCCTCCGACGAGACGGCCGCCGACATGGACCGGATGGCGGTGGGTGTCGATGTGGTGATGCTCTGCGGGTACGCGGCCCTCGTGCTGCGCCTGGCGAGCCGCCGTGGAGTCGGCGTTAATCAGTTGCCGGAGGCGGCGGGTGTTGCTGGACTGGGTGGTGTCGGCGGAAGGTCGGCGTCGTCCATGGAGGAGAAGGAAATGCGGCGTTCGTGCATGTCCCACGCGAATGGAATCCCCACTCCTCCGAAGGACATGGACGTACGTGCAATCACCTCTTCCGCACACCCTGAACCTGGGCATTCTGGCCCACATCGACGCCGGTAAGACCAGCCTGACCGAGCGGCTCCTGCATGCCGCCGGTGTCATCGACGAGGTCGGCCGCGTCGACGACGGGAACACGCAGACCGATTCGCTCGCCCTGGAGCGGCGGCGCGGCATCACCATCAAGTCCGCCGTCGTCTCCTTCAGCATCGGCGGCACGGCCGTCAATCTCATCGACACCCCGGGCCACCCGGACTTCATCGCCGAGGTGGAGCGCGTGCTCAGCGTGCTCGACGGGGCCGTGCTCGTGGTGTCCGCCGTCGAAGGCGTGCAGGCGCAGACCCGCGTCCTGCTGCGGACGCTGCGCCGGCTTCGCATCCCCACGCTGGTCTTCGTGAACAAGACGGACCGCCGCGGCGCACGGTACGAGGGCGTGCTGCGGCACATCGCCGAGCGTCTGACGCCCGACGTCGTCCCGATGGGGTCCGTCCCCGGCATCGGCACGCGCGGCGCACGCTTCGTCCCGTTCGCGGAGGGGGACGAGGGTTTCGGCGCGCGGCTCTCCGAGCTCCTGGCCGAGCACGACGACGCGCTTCTCGCCGCGTACGTCGACGACCCGGCGTCCCTCTCGTACGCCCGGCTCCGCGCGGAGCTCGCCCGGCAGACCCGTCGCGCCCTCGTGCACCCGGTCTTCTTCGGGTCGGCCGTCACGGGCGTAGGGGTACCTGAACTGATGTGCGGCATAAGGGAGTTGCTCCCCGCCCGCCGCGGGGACGCCGACGCTCCCGCCTCCGGCAGCGTCTTCAAGGTGGAGCGCGGTGCCGCCGGGGAGAAGATCGCCTACGTACGCATGTTCTCGGGCACCGTCCGCGTCCGCGACCGCCTCCGGGAAGGCAAGGTCACCGGCGTCAGCGTCTTCGAGCAGGGCGCCGACGTACCGCGTGACGAGGTGCGCGCGGGGCAGATCGGGAAGGTACGGGGGCTCGGGGACGTACGGATCGGGGACGTCATCGGCGTACCGCGCGAAGGGGACCAGGCCGGTGCGCGGCATTTCACGCCGCCCACCCTGGAGACCGTCGTCAGCCCGCTGCGCGCCGACGACCGCGGTGCGCTGCACCTCGCGCTCGGTCAGCTCGCCGAGCAGGACCCGCTGATCGACCTGCGGCAGGACGACGTCCGTCAGGAGGTCTCGGTCTCGCTCTACGGAGAGGTGCAGAAGGAGGTCATCCAGGCGACGCTCGCCGAGGAGTACGGGCTCGACGTGACGTTCCGGGAGACCACGACGATCTGCGTGGAGCGGGTCGTCGGCACCGGTGCGGCGCACGAGGTCATCGACACGGACCCCAATCCGTTCCTGGCCACGGTCGGGCTGCGGGTGGAGCCCGCGCCGGTCGGGGCGGGCGTGGAGTTCCGGCTCGGCGTGGAGCTCGGGTCCATGCCGTACGCGTTCTTCCGAGCCGTCGAGGAGACCGTCAGGGAGACGCTCCACCAGGGCGTTCACGGCTGGCGCGTCCCCGACTGCACGGTCACGATGACGCACGCCGGATACTGGCCGCGGCAGAGCCACGCCCACGGCACGTTCGACAAGAGCATGTCGAGCACCGCGGGGGACTTCCGGCACCTGACGCCGCTGGTCCTGATGGACGCACTGCGGGCGGCGGGCACGGAGGTGCACGAGCCGATGCACCGCTTCCGGCTCGACGTGCCCGCCGACACGGTCGGCGCTGTCCTGCCCGCGCTCGCCCGGCTGCGCGCCGTCCCGCACACGCAGACGACGGGCGGGGCCGGGGCGTCGTACCGGCTGGAGGGGGACATCCCCGCGCAGCGGGTGCACGCGCTGGAGCAGCTCCTGCCCGGACTCACGCGGGGCGAGGGCGAGTTGGAGTCCGCCTTCGACCACTACCGGCCCGTGCGCGGCGGCACGGTTCCGACGCGCGAGCGCACCGACCACGATCCGCTCCACCGCAAGGACTATCTGCTGCGCGTGGTGCGAAGGACCAGTGGCGGCGGACGGGAGGACGCCGCCACCACCCGCCGGTGACCAGGTCAGGCGACGTGGTCCGCCGCCCTCGGCTCCTCGGCCGGGGCCGCCGGGCCCGGCCGTCGCATGAGGAGGACCGAGACGACGCCGAGCACCGCCGCGCACAGCGTGGAGCCGATGGTGATGGCGGCGAACCCGCCGCGCGACGCGTCGTCGGCGTCGCCCGCGAAGCTGGCGAAGAGCGAGCCGAAGAGCGACACCGCGATGGCCTCGCTGCCGAGCCGGACCGTGTTGATCCAGCCCGCCCCCATGCCCGCCTCCTCCGGCGGCACGTGCGCGAGCGCCTCGCCGTCGACGAGGCCCGCCTGGAGTCCGAACCCGATGCCGACGGCGACCATCGGCAGCGTCATCCAGACGAGCCCGGGAGAGGCGGTCGCGCCCGCGAGGACGAGGCCGACGACCAGCAGCCCGATGCTCCACGTGAAGATGGTGTGGGCGGGTGTGCCGCGCGCGGTCAGGCGGGCGGCGATCAGCGGCGCGACGAGGACGGGCAGCGTCAGGAACATGAGGTACGCGCCGCTGGCTCCCGCCGACGCGCCATACGCGCCCTGGAAGAACACCGGCAGGTAGGCGACCGCGTTGGTGAAGGTGAATGACGCCACCGCGACCACCAGCGTGATGCCGGAGAACCGCCTGCTGCGCAGGGTGCCCAGGCTCAGGAGCGGGTTGGGCGCGGTGGACTCGCGCCAGGCGAACAGGCCGTAGCAGCCGATGCCGACGGCCGTGCAGAGCAGGAAGGGCGCGGAGGCCCAGCCCGTCGCGGAGCCGAGGGCGAGGCCGCCGAGCGTGACGGTGGTCGCCGTGCAGAACAGGGCCGCGCCCGGCCAGTCGATGCGGGCCGCGCGCCGCTTCTCGTGGGCGGCGGCGCGGCGGATGAGCGGCATGCCCGCGCAGGCGAGGACCAGGCAGGCGAGCTGGAAGCCGTAGACGAGCCGCCAGCCCGCGAGCTGGGTGAGCAGGCCGCACAGGGACGGGCCGAACGCGAGCGAGAGGCCCGCGACCGACCCGAGGAGGGCGAAGGCGCGGGTGCGCCGCTCGCCCTCGAAGTTCGACGAGACCACGGCCGTGCCCACCGAGAAGACCGCCCCGGCCCCCGCGCCCGCGAGCAGCCGGGCCCCGTCCAGGACCCAGTAGTTGCCCGCGAAGAGGCTGAGCGCGGAGCCCGCGCCGAACGTGAGCAGCCCGAAGAACAGGGCCTGCCACCGCCCGATGATGTCGGCGACGGACCCCCAGACGAGGGTGGAGCAGGCGAACGTCAGGTTGTAGCCGTTGAGGACCCACTGCTCGCCGACCGACGAGCTGCCCAGGTCGTCGGCGATGTCGCCCAGGGACACGGCGGTGCCGGAGACCGACAGCGGCACCGTGAAGATGGCGAGCAGGATGACCGGCATGAGCAGGCGGGTGCCGGGCGCCGGGGCGGCAGGGCGGTCAGGCGCGGACGTCATCGGAGACCCGGCACTCGTCCAGGAAGTCGACGATGTGGCCGAACACGTCGAGCGCGGCGTTGCGGCCGATGAACGCGTCGAGGTGGCCGTAGCCGGGCACCTCCACGTACCGGACGTCCATCTCGGGGTAGCGGCGCTTCAGGACGTCGTGGCAGATCTCGTTCGAGTCGTACCAGAAGCGGTTGTCGCTGCCGGAGAGCAGCATCAGCGGGGTGTCGAACGAGCCCGCCTCGTCGAGCGCGTTCTTCGGGAGCGCGTCGTAGCGGCCGTCGCCGTCGTTGTACCGCATCATCGTGTGCGCCAGTTCGATGCTGCGCAGGTGCGGCAGGATCCACATGGGCACCGTGCCGTACAGGTCGGCGAGGCGGTCGTGGGTGACCTCGTGGAGGTTGTCGTGCTCGAAGAGCGAGCCGCCGACCCCCCACGAATCGTTGTGCAGGATCTGGCAGTTGGGGTCCTTGCACTCGGCGCCCAGCGACACCTCCGCGAAGATCAGCGAGTGCTTCGACCACAGGCCGACCTTCTTGAAGTCGGTGGGGATGTTGACGAAGCGGGAGCGCAGCAGCTCCCCGCCGAAGTGCAGGCGGGCGCGGGTCTTCCAGGACATCTTCGGGGTGAGGAACACGCCCTGCGCGACGACACCGGACAGACCGGGCACGAGCCCGGCGGCCATGCTCAGCGACAGGCACATCGCGCCGATGCAGTGCGCGACGACGAGGAGTTCGCGTCCGTCGATACGTTCTTTGATCAGCGCAACGGCCTCGGGGATGTCGTAGAGCGCGACGTCGTCGAAGGTGTAGCGGACCCGGCCCTCGTTGTACGGCAGCCGGCAGCTGCCCCGCCAGTCCAGGAGCCACGGTTCGTAGCCCGCGTCGAGCAGGACGTCCACGAGGTTGCGGGTCTCGGGGAGCGTGAACATGTCGGCCGACGCGGTCAGTCCGTGCAGGATCAGGACGACCGGGCGGTCGGTGGAGCCGTCCTCGGGGGCGACGCGGGTGAGGCCGAGCCGGGTGCCGTCGGAGGCGGTGAAGGGGATGTCCTCGACGCGGGCGCCGAGTGCGTGGTGGAGGGGCCTCAGCGTCGTCATCGGGTCTGCTCCCTTTTGATCATCAGCTTCCTGATCTTGCGTTGCAGCTTGTCCTGGTCGCGGTCGATGGCGTCCTTGCGCAGGTCGAGGAGTTCGGCGACGGCGCGCAGGGACGGCTCGGCGAGGCCCATGCCGACCTGCACGAAGAACCAGGAGAGCCAGGCGAGTTTGGCGAGGCGCTGCTCCTGCGGGGTGAGGCGCGGGTCGACCTCGATGCCGTCGATCTGGTCGGGCACGTAGCTCTTGCCGGGAACCTTGACGACACCCTCGAGGCTCGCGGGTTCGTTCTCGCGGCCGATGGTGACGTCGATGGTGCGGGTCTGCTTCCAGAAGTCGCGGCTGGCGCGGGCCGTCTTCCAGCCCTCCAGCCACCAGCGGCCGCCGTCCCGGTCGACGAGGACGAGGCGGTAGCGCAGCAGCGGGTGGTCGCTCCCGTGCCGCAGCGGCACGCCCTCGTCCGGACGGACCCAGATCTCGCCCGCCTCCACGGTCAGCGGCTACGGGTGCAGCCGCTCGCAGAACACCTCGCCGCGTACGTCGATCTTCCGGTGGCGTACGACCTGGTACATGCTGGCGATGGAGAGGGTGAGCGCCATCCTGCACTTGGAGTCACGGTCCTCGCCGACGGGCCCGACCCGCCCCTTGGTCCGCTCACGGAACTGCAGATAGGGCGGGTCCTCGCGGCTGGGAAGCCGGGCGACACCGTCCCTCGCCATCCGCTCGAACGCCTTCAACTGGGCCTGCGACCCGTACCGTTCGGCCTCCGGCAGCCGCTTCCGGGCGACGAACCGGTCGGTGCGCTCCGAGCCCGCCTCGGGGCCGAACATCAGCGCCTCGAAGAGCTTCATCGCGGTGGGGCTGCGCAGGATGCGGATCAGGAAGTCGAGCTCCGGCACGGGGTCGGCGGCGTGCCGCGCGATGAGATCGTCCCGCCACTCGCGCCAGTTGGCCACGCGGACGTTCATGCCGGCCAGCTTCATGTCCTTCACCAGCTGCGGCAGGGTCTCGGCGCGGCCGGTGACGTTGTAGTTCTGGCCCCACGCGGCGGGGTCGAAGACGACGGCGGCCGTCACCTTGCTGATCCAGTCGACCGGGGCGAGGTTCATGAACTTGAAGGCCGGTACGGTCCGGTACCGGGAGAACGCGCCGATCAGACCGGTGCTGAGGTCACGCGGGTTGTACACGCCGGTGCGGGTGTGTCCGCCGATCGCGCCGGGCCGCAGGAACGTGACGGTGAGCCCGTGCTCGCGGGCGCGCCGCAGCACGGCTTCCGCCGCCCACTTCGACTTGTCGTAACCGGCGAAGAGCCGGTCGATGTGGGCGACCGGGTCGTCCTCGCCCATTTTCTCGATGCCGACCTCGTTGAAGACGGCGACCGAGGAGATGTGGTGCAGCGGCTTGGCTCGTCCCGTCATCGCCAGTTCGGCGAGGGCGAGCGGGCCGAGCACGTTGGTCTGGCGCAGGGAGGGGTAGCCGCGCAGGAAGTCGACGGCGGCGGCGACGTTGACGATCGAGTCCAGCTCCTGGGCGAGTCCCTCCCACATGTCCTGGGCGAGCCCGAGGAACGGCTGCCGCAGGTCGGCGGCGAGAACGGTGACCCGGCGCCGCACCTCGGCGGTCCACGGCTGGTCGAAACTCGCGAGCGCGTCGGCGAGCCGCCGCTCCGCCGCGGCGTCGTCGGCCGCGCGCACGAGACATACGACGTGGGCGTCGCCCTGCCGCAGCAGATCGAGCAGAAGGTGACTCCCGAGGTACCCGGTGGCACCGGTGAGCAGGATGCGGCGGGGCGGGACGGGGTCGGCCTGCCGACTGAACGGCAGGCGGTCGGCGAGCGCGAGATCTCCGAGGATGACCTCCAGGTCCTCGTGGGCGGCGTCGGTGTCTGGGGCTGGGATTACGACGGGGGGAAGGGAGTGGGACGTCGGGGTGGGGGTGGTTGTGGGGGGCTGGGTCGCGGGGGTGAGGGCTGCGGGTGGGGCCGGGGCCGCGGGCGTGGGGGCTGCCGCGCTCGCCGTGGGGGCCGCGGGTACGGCGGCCCCGGGCACGGAGGCACCAGGCTCAGGGGCCGGGGATTCGGGGGCCCCGGGCACGGGGGTGCCGGGGGCGGGGGCCGCGGGTGCGGGCACCGCGGGCACGGAGACGCCGGGCGCGGGAGTCCCAGGCCCGAGGGCCGCGGGTGCGGGGGCCCCAGGCACGGGGGTGCCGGGGGCGGAGGCTCCGGGCGCCGGCGTTCCGGGCACGGGGGCGCCCTGCGCGGAGGTCCCGGGCGCGGGGGCCGCGGGCGGGAAGGCCGCGTGCGTGGGTATCCCGGACGCGGGGTCCCCGCTCGCGAGGGCTCCCGGCGCGGGCGACACCGTCGTGGGCAGGCCCAGGGCCTTGGCCCAGCGTTGGGCCAGGCGTCGCGGGCGGGCGTCGGCGAAGACGTCGTCGAGGGTCAGCTGTACGTCGAGTTCCCGCGCCATCAGCGCGACGAGCTCGACCGCGTCGACGGAGGACAGCCCCGCGTCGAACAGGTCCGTCTCGGGGTCGGGCGTACCGCCGGGCAGGAAGCGGGCGGCGCGGGCCGCGATGTCGGCGGCGACCGCGGCGACGGTCCGCGCGGGCGGGCCGTCGACGGGTCCGGAGACCGGCGCGGCGGGCGCGCCGTGCGCCGCTTGCCCGCCGTGCGCGGGCCCCGGGGAACCCAGGGGCCGCGTCGCCTCGGACGTCCGCTGCCCGGCGGCATCGCCGCCCTGCACGCCGTGCGTGTCCTGCGCGGCACTCGCGGACCCCGAGGGACCCACCGGCTGCGTCGTCTCGGTGGCGGAGCCGGCCTGCGCGGGCCGCGCAGGACTGACGGGCCCCGCAGAGCTCGCGGGCCGCGTCGCCCCGGCGGACCGCTGCGGCGCCGCAGGTGCGGGCCGCGGTTTCCGGAAGTGGGCCAGGAGGTCGGCCGCTGCGCTGCGGCCGGGGCCCCGCCGTTCGATCGCCTCCTCCTCCGGTCGCCGGTTGACACTGCGGTTGCGACTCGTGCCGCCGGCCGCCTCAGGCATTGCTGTCCTCCGCTGCATGATCGGATGCGGGGTCCCAGGAACGGAACTCCCGTAGGTGTGCGAGCCCCACCGCCGCCTCCAGGCGTGGCGCGTCGACGTCGCCGCCGCCGAGGCGGGACACGAGGCGTCGGGCGGGGATGTTGCGGGGCGTGTTCTCGGCGATCAGCCGCACCGTGGTGCAGCCGTGCGCCTCGGCCCGGTCGGCGAGCCACTGCAGGAGCCGGTCCTCGACGCCCCGGCCGAGCACGCGGCAGCTCATCATCCAGGCGACGACTTCGAGCGCGTCACCGTCGACGGCGACGGCCAGGACGCCGATCTGCCCGTACGCGCCGAAGCGGTCCCGTGCGGTCGCCGTCCACACCTCCCCGCTCTGCCACAGCCGCGCCAGTTCCGCGTCGTCCAGGGGGCGGGGCCGCAGGTTGAACTGGTTGGTGCGCCTGCTGAGCTGGACCGTGCGCTCAGCGGTCTCCTCGTTCACCGGCTCGATGTCGAGTTCGAGCCGCAGGTTCTCCAGGAACTCGGCGAAGCCGAGCTGGGCCCGCGCCTCGTCGCGCACCTGCTCCTGCCGGTAGAAGTCGGCCCGCGCGGAGTCCTCCGCCGTCGCCGCCCGCGGCACCATCGGCCACAACCGTGCGACGAACTCCGCCAGTTCGTCCGCGCTCGGGCAGGTCAGGCACAGCACCTCCGGCAACTGGGCGCGCACACCGGCGATTTCGACGGGGTTGTCGTCGAGGAAGAGGAAGCTGTCCAGGCCGAGCCGCAGATCGTCGGCGATCCGCATGATCCGGGTCCACTTGGGTTCCCAGGCGGCAGAGATCGCGGCGAAGTGTTCGCGGTGCAGCGGGCTGTCGGGCCGGTCGAGGATGCGGTGCACGGTCTCCTCGTCGTTGTTGGAGACCATCGCGAGCAGCACGCCCGCCTCCCGCCACTGGAGGAGCCGTGCGGCGAGCAGGGCACGCGCCCCGGTGAAGTCGACGTTCTCCGGGCCGACTTCGCCCGCGACGCCGCTCCACAGCGTCTCGTCGCCGTCGACGACGATCACCTTGGGTGCCCGTCGGCACACCTGCTGGAGTACGTCGGCGAGGCGCAGCGCCACGAGTGCCTGGAACTCGTCCTGGAACGGCAGGTGCGCCATCGCGTCGGTGTGGGCGTCGAACACGTCCGCCACCGGGTAGTCGTCGCCGGTCCACGTGTCGGAGGGCAGGACGGCGATGCCGGGGACGTCCGCGAGGCGTCCCGTCACCTGTCGTTCCCAGTCGTGGAGGCGTCCGTCGTCGGCGCTCTCGGGCAGGAAGGCGACGACGAGCGGCTTGCGGGTGCGCTCGGCGAGGGAGCGCAGTGCGGCCGGGTACTCGTCGGCGAGCTGGTCGAGCAGCGCGTCCGCCGGTCCACTTCCGTCGTCCGCGAAGCGGGTGAGGTCGCCGGGGCGCAGCAGGACGAGCCCTGCGGCCGTCGCGCCCTGCACGAACACGCTGCCCGGGTCGTGCAGGCTCGCGAGCACCTGGTGGTACGGCGCCTCCGCCACGTCGAAGGGTCCGCCCTCGACCCCCGCTTCCCGCACGGCGAAGGACAGCATGGCCGGAAGGTTGCCGAGGGCGAAGGTCGCGGCGAGAGCGATGTGGGGGGCGGGTCCGGGGGTGGGCTGGGGTGCTGCGGACGCGGGGTCGGGGGCGGTTGCGGTTGCCGCGGAGGCGGATTCCGGAGCGGTCAGAGTTGCCGCGGACGCGGAGTCCGGGGCGGTCAGGGTCGCTGCGGACGCGGAGTCCGGAGCTGTCAGGGTCGCTGCGGGTACAGGTTCAGGGACGGTCTCGGCCGCTGCGGACGCGGGGTCGGGGGCGGTCAGCGGTGCTGCGGATACGGGCGCACCGGTCAGTGCGGCTCGCCTCGCCGGTGTCGTCGCGTCCGTCGCGAACCGCTCCGCCAGCCGCAGGAAGTCCTCCGCGAGCGACGCGCAGGACACGTCGTCGAGTACGTCCGTGTTGTACTCCAGTCCTACCTTCCCGAGCCCCGGCATCACCGTGACCATCAGGTCGAGGTCGGAGTAGCCGGTGCCCGCCGGGACGATGTGCAGGCCCTCCGCCGCTCCGGCCTGCGTCGGCATGTAGTTGAAGTAGACCTCGACGAGCGGCGCGTCCTTGCGGTACAGGCCTTCCTGCACGAGCGCGGACATCGCGTCGAAGAACGTGACGCCGCGCTCCAGGACCCGGCTGAGCCGGCTGTCGGTGCGTCGCAGGACGTCCTCGGCGGTGTCGTCGGCGTCGACCTGCGCGGCGTACGGGATCGGCAGCCCGAAGTAGCCGACGGCGTCGAGCGCCGCCACGTGCATGCGGGTGTCCACGGGTACGGCGAGGACGAACCGGTCCCGGTCGCGCAGCCGCGCGAGGTGCGCGGTGAGCGCGCCGAGCCAGAACGCGGCGGGCGTGATGCCGAGCGCCCTGGCCCGGCCCTCCACCCGCTCCTGGAGCTCCTTCGGCAGCTCGGCGAGGTGCATGGCCGAGCGGTACGACCGCTGCGCGGGACGCGGCGCGGCCAGTTCCAGGTCGAGCCGTCCGGCACCCGCGAAGTCCGCGCGCCAGTCGTCCGACTGCGAGGGGGCCCCGGTCTGCGCGGTGGGCCCGCTCTGCGCCTTCAGCAGCAGGTCGATGTCGCGGTTGGTGACCGCGGCCGTCGGCTCCGCCCCCGCGAGCCCGGCGCCCAGGCCGTGTGCCACGAGCATCAGCGACGCCAGGTCGGACACGGCGTGGTGCGCGCCGAACACGAGGACCTGCTCGCCGGACGGACGCGCGAGCAGCTCGAACCGCCACAGCGGCGCAGTGGCCAGGTCGAACGGCGGCTCCATCAGCGCGCACAGCCGTTCGTCCACGTCGGTGTCCTCGGCGACGTCCGACCACCGCACGAGGTCGCCGTCGAGTGTGCGGCGTACCTCCAACTGCTGTACGCCGTCGGCGTCCTGGACGATCGCGGTGCGCAGCGCTGCGTGCCGGGCGGCGAGCGAGGCGACGACCTCTGCGAGCCGCTCCGGGGTCGTCGGCGCGGTGAGGCGCACGGCGAGTCCGATGTGGTGGGTGACACCGGGCGTGCCGTGCTGTTCGGCGCGGAGGAGACGTACGACGTCGCGGGTGGCCGGATGGCGTACGACATCGTGGACGATCTCCGCGTCCTCGACGGGGTCCGTGGCGGCGGCGCCCTCCGGCGGGGCCTCGACGGCGCCTTCCGCGCCCGCGATCAGCTGGTCGGCGATGGAGTCCACGCTCGCGCCGTTGAACAGCGAGGCGATCGGCAGGGACTGGCCGAAGTCCGCCTCGATCAGGCTGCGGATCTGCATGGCCATCACGGAGTCGAGGCCCTGCCCGACGAGTGCCGCGCCGGTGTCGAGCTCCTCGGTGTCGAAGCCCATCGTCGCCGCGAACCGGTACCGCAGCCGGTCGACGACCGCGTCCCGCGAGTCGAGGGAGAGCCGTCCGCCGGTGTCCGCCCGACGTTCCTTGCGGGACCCGGCGAGGCGGCGGCGCGGCGGGTACAGGCCCGCGAGGAGCGGGGGCAGCAGCGCGGGGTCGGTGGTGCGCAGGACGGGTTCGTTGAGGGCGGCTGCCAGGAGCAGCGCGTCGTCCGCGTCCCGCGTGAGCGCCGCGTCGAGGAGCGCGAGCCCCTGCTCGGTGGAGAGCGCGGCGATGCCGCCGCGGTTGATCCGCTCCAGGTCGGCGTCGCCGAGGTGTCCGGTCATGCCGGTCGCCTCGGCCCACAGGCCCCAGGCCAGGGAGAGTCCGGGCAGTCCGGTACGGCGGCGCTGCCGCATCAGCGCGTCGAGGAACGCGTTGGCGGCGGCGTAACTTCCCTGGCCCGCGCCCCCGATGACACCGGCGAGGGAGGAGAAGACGACGAAGGCGGAGAGTTCCGTGCCCTCGGTCAGCGTGTGCAGGTTCCAGACGGCGTCGGACTTCGGCCGCAGCACGGCGTTCAGGCTGTCCGTGTCGATGGACTCGACGACGGCGTCACGGAGTATGCCCGCGGCGTGGATGACGGCGGTCAGCGGATACTCCTGCGGCAACTGGCTCAGGACGCGCGCCAGTTGCTCGCGGTCGGCGACGTCGCAGGCGACGACGGTGACCCGGGTGCCGGAGGCGGTGAGCTCGTCGCTCAGGGCCGCCGCCCCTTCGCCCGCCGGGCCGCGCCGGGACAGCAGGAGGAGGTGCCGGGCGCCGAGCCGCGCGGCGTGCCGGGCGACCTGCGCGCCGAGGCCGCTGGTGCCGCCGGTGATGAGGACGGTGCCGGTACCGAGGGCGGCGGCGGGGCTGGTACCGGGAGCGGCCTGGGCGTCTTCGGGACGGAGGGACGGCACGTACAACTGGCCGCCGCGCAGGGCGAGTTCGGGCGCCGCGGACTGCAGTACGGCGGCGAGGTCGCCCTGGTCGAGCCCGCCGGTTGCGGCCTGCGTACCCGTGTCCGCGCCCGTGCCCGTGCCCGTGTCCGTGTCCGTGTCCGTGTCCGTGTCCGTGTCCGTGTCCACGAGGATCACGCGGCCGGGGTTCTCCGCGCGGGCCGCCCTCGCGAGACCCCACACGGCGGCCTGGGCGAGGTCGAGTACGGCGTCGGGCGCCTCGGTTCCGGTGAGCACGGCGTGCCGGGTCAGCACGACCAGCCGGGCCGACGCGGGCCGGTCCCGCGCCAGCCACTCCTGCGCCCGGACCACGGTGTCCTGGAGGAGGGCTCGCGCGCGGGCGGCGTCGGTGTCACCGACGGCGGAGGCGGCGGCTGTGGCGACGTCGAGGACCGTGACGTCCGACACCTCCGGCCCCGGGTTTGCGGCCGAGCCCGTCCCGCCGTCGTCCGCCGCGTACGGCGACCAGGCGAGGGAGAGCAGCGACTGCGTGCTGCTGTCCGGGGCGGCGAGATCGCCCGCGGCCACCGGGCGTACGAGGAGGGAGTCGATGCGCGCGACCGGCGTACCGGACGGGTCGGCCGCCTCCACCGTGAACGTGTCGTCGCCGGTGGGCACGATGCGTACCCGCATCTCGTTCGCGCCCCGGCTGTGCAGGGTGACCGAGCCGAAGGAGAACGGCAGCGGCGTGGCGCCGTCCAGGCCGTCCACGGCGGCGGCCTGCAGCGCGGCGTCGAGGAGTGCGGGGTGGGCGCCGAAGCGCCGCGCCTCCTCCGCCTGCCGTCCTGGCAGGGCGACCTGCGCGAGGATCTCGCCGTCGAGCCGCCACACGTCGGAGAGGCCCTGGAACGCGGGCCCGTACTCCAGGCCCGCGTCCGCCATCGTGTCGTAGTGCGCGGCGGCGTCCAGCCGTTCGGCGCCCGCGGGCGGCCAAGTGGCGCCGTACAGCGGGTTGTCGCCGGACGTGTCCGTTGCCGTGCCGCCGGTCGTCAGGACGGCGGACGCGTGCCGGGTCCACGGGCCGGAACCGTCGGACCTGCGCGGTCTGGCATAGATGTCGAGGGGGCGCCCGGCGCCGTCCGCGCCGCCCACCTGCACCTGTACGTCGACCTCGCCCTGTTCGGGCAGCCGCAGCGGAGCGGTGAGCGTCAGGTCCCGCACCGTGTCGCAGCCCACCTCGTCGGCGGCGCGCAGGGCCAGCTCGACGAAGGCGGTGCCGGGCAGGATGACCGTGCCGAAGACCGCGTGGTCCGCGAGCCAGGGCTGCGCGGCACGGGACAGGCGCCCGGTGAGGACGACGTCATCGCTGTCGGCGAGAGGTACGGATGCGCCGAGCAGCGGGTGGCGTACGGCTTCCAGACCCGCGGAGCCGACATCGGCGGATGCCGCCGCGGCGGGCTGCCAGTACCGGCGGCGCTGGAAGGCGTACGTCGGCAGCTCGACGAGTGCGCCGCCCGCGAGCCACGGCGACCAGTCCACGTCGACACCGGCGACGAACACCTCGGCGAGGCCACGGAGCAGCTGGGCCTTCTCGTCCTCGTCGCGCCGGAGCGTGCCGACGGCGGTCACGCCCTTTGTACGGAGGTGATCGGCGTTCTGCACGACGGCGCCGAGGAGCACGGGGTGCGGGCTGGACTCGACGAAGACACGATGCCCGGCCTGCAACAGGTTCCGCAGCGCAGCATCGAAACGAACGGTCTGACGCAGATTCGTAAACCAGTACTCCGCGTCCATCACCCCGGTATCGATCACATCACCGGTCACCGTCGAGAACAGCGGCACCTGACCAGCCCGAGGCTCGATGGGCGCGAGCACATCCAAGAGCTCATCCCGCAACTCCTCGACCTGCGGCGAATGCGAGGCGTAATCCACGGCAACCCGCCGCACCTGCACCCCATCACCCTCACAAGCAGCCACGAACGCATCCAGCTCGCCAGGCGAACCCGACACCACCACCTGCTCCGGACCATTGACCACAGCCACCTGCAAGCCCGCCGTCAACCGCCCCACAACCCGCGCCTCCGGCGCCAGAACGGACACCATCCCGCCCCTGCCCGCAAGCCGCACAATCGCCCGCGACCGCAACGCCACCACCCGCGCCGCATCCCTCAACGACAACGCACCCGCGACACACGCCGCAGCGATCTCACCCTGCGAATGCCCCACCACAGCAGCAGGCCGCACACCCAACGAACGCCACAACTCCGCCAGCGACACCATCACCGCGAAGAGCACCGGCTGCACCACATCAACCCGACGCAGCGCCTCCTCGTCGTCCCCCCGGACCACATCCAGCAAAGACCAGCCATCCACAAACGGCTCAAGCGCAGCCCCACACTCCGCCATCCGCGACGCAAACACCGGCGAGAACTCCAACAACTCCCGCGCCATCCCCACCCACTGCGAACCCTGCCCCGGGAACACGAACACCGCACCGGAGGCGTTGGCCGCGGCGCGCCCGGACACGACAGACGGCGCCTCACGTCCTGCCGCCAACTCACCGAGCGCTGCTGTCAGTTCATCGACATCGCTGCCGAGTGCGACCGCACGGTGCTCCCACACCGCGCGTCCGGTCGCCAGCGTGTGGCCCACGTCCCGCAGACCGGGCAGCCCGCCCTCGTCGAGCCGGGCCAGCAGCCTCTCCGCCTGCTCCGCGAGTGCCACTTCACTCCGGGCCGACAGCACCCACGGCACCACCGAAGAGCCGGGCGCCTCACCCGCGTCCGCACCCTCCTCGACCGGCGCCACGGCCTCCAGGATCACGTGCGCGTTCGTCCCGCTGTAGCCGAAGGACGACACGCCGGCCCGGCGCGGGCGGTCGCCCTCGGGCCACGGGCGGTTCTCCGTGAGGAGCCTGACCTGGCCCTCGGTCCAGTCGACGTGGCGCGAGGGCTCGTCCACGTGCAGCGTGCTGGGCAGGACGCCGTGCCGCATCGCCTGGACCATCTTGATGATGCCCGCGACACCCGCCGCCGCCTGCGTGTGACCGATGTTGGACTTGACCGAGCCGAGCCACAACGGCCGCTCCAGGTCCCGCCCTTGACCGTACGTGGCGAGCAGCGCCTGCGCCTCGATGGGGTCGCCGAGGGTCGTGCCGGTGCCATGGCCCTCGACGACGTCGACGTCCGCGGTCGTCAGCCCGGCCGAGGCGAGGGCGTCACGGATGACGCGCTGCTGGGCGGGGCCGTTGGGCGCGGTCTGGCCGTTGGACGCGCCGTCCTGGTTCACCGCGCTGCCCCGCACGACGGCGAGGACGCGGTGGCCGTTGCGTTCCGCGTCGGACAGACGCTCCAGGGCCAGTACGGCGACGCCCTCGCCCCAGCCGGTGCCGTCGGCGGCGGTGGCGTAGGACTTGCAGCGGCCGTCGGCGGCGAGGCCGCGCTGGCGGGAGAACTCGATGAAGACGCCGGGCGTCGACAGGACCGTCACGCCCCCTGCCAGGGCCAGCGAGCACTCGCCGTCGCGCAGCGACTGCACGGCCTGGTGCAGGGCCACCAGCGACGACGAGCAGGCCGTGTCGACGGTGACGGCGGGGCCCTGGAGTCCGAGCGCGTAGGAGACGCGTCCGGACACGAGGCTGCCGACGCTGCCGCCGCCCGGGTCGTAGTCGTGGTGGAAGGACCCGGCGAAGACGCCCGTGGCGGTGTCCTTGAGGGTCTGCGGGTTGATGCCCGCGCTCTCCAGGGCCTGCCACGACGCCTCCAGCATGAGGCGGTGCTGCGGGTCCATGCCGTGGGCCTCGCGGGGCGTGATGCCGAAGAAGGCCGGGTCGAAGTCCGCCGCGTCGTGCAGGAAGCCGCCGGAGCGGGTGTAGGTCTTGCCGGGGTTGCCGGGCTCCGGGTCGTAGAGGGCGTCGACGTCCCAGCCGCGGTCGGCGGGGAAGGTGCCGATCATGTCCTCGCCCTTGAGGACGACGTCCCACAGGTGGTCCGGCGAGGACACGCCGCCGGGCAGTCGGCAGCTCATCCCGACGATCGCCACGGGCTCGTTGCGACGGTCCTCCAGGCTCTGCAACCGCCCGCGTGTGGCGTGCAGTTCCTGCGAGACCGCCTTGAGGTATTGGAGCAGTTCGTTCTCGGTGGGCATGAACTCACTCTCAACTCTGGTCGGTGGCGTACGTGTCGGGCGTCGTTCCTGTGCCGGTCGTCCCTGTGCCGGTCATTCCTGTGCCGGCGTCGCCCGTCATGGCGTCGCCCGTGATGGAGATGCCGAGGTTCCTGGTGACGAAGTCGAGGACCTCCGCGGCCGAGGCGGCGGCCAGGTCCGCGGAGGGCTCCGCGGATGCCGGTTCGTCGTCGTCGGCGGGGACGGGGTGTCCGTGCGCGGGCGGCTCGGTCAGGCCGCGGACGGTCTCGGCGAGGGCGGCGCGCTGGCCGCCGGTGAGCCGCAGCCCGTTCAGCCTGGCGCCGATCCGGGCGAGGTCGGCCATGATCCCCTCGTAGCCGGGCTGCTCTTCGGCGGCCGGTGTCGGGACCGGGGTGGAAGCCGGGGCCGGGGCGAGCTTCGTGGCGAGGTGGTCGACCAGAGCGCGCGGGCTCGGGTGGTCGAACACCGCGGTCGCACTGAGCTTCACGCCGACCCGGTTGGTGATCTTGTTACGGAGCTCCACCGCGGTCAGCGAGTCGAACCCGAGGTCGCGGAACGCCCCGTCGGCGGAGATGCCGCGCGGGTCGCCGTGTCCCAGCACCTGGGCGACGTCCGCCAGGACGAGATCGAGCAGGAGCGCGGTGCGCTGCTCGGCGGTGAGGCCGCGCAGCCTGCTCTCCAGGGACTCGGCGGGCGTCGTCGCCGTACCCGACACGCTGGGTGTGTCCGATGTGCTCTCCGCGGCCCTCCGCTGCGGCGCGGGCACCAGGTCCCTGAGCAGCGGCGGCACGGTGTCGGCCGTCCGCAGCGCGGCGGTGTCGACGCGGACCGGGACGAGGTGCGGTGTGGCCGCGGTGAGCGCCAGGTCGAAGGCGGCGAGGCCCTCCTCGGTGGTGGTGGGCAGCAGTCCGGTGCGGGCGATCCTGCCGAGGTCGGCGGCGCCGAGGCCGGCCGTCATCGAGCTGGTCTCCTGCCAGAGGCCCCACGCGACGGAGACGGCGGGGGCTCCGGTGGCGTGCCTGCGGGCGGCGTACGCGTCCAGGTAGGCGTTGGCGGCGGCGTAGTTGGCCTGCCCCGCCGAGCCGAGGACTCCGGCGACCGAGGAGAACACCACGAAGGCGGCGAGGTCCGCGTCGGCGGTCACGTCGTGCAGGGCCCGTACGGCGTCCGCCTTCGGGCGCAGCACGGTGGCGAGGCGCTCCGGGGTGAGGGACGCGAGGATCCCGTCGTCCAGGACGCCCGCGGTGTGCACGACCGCGGTCGGCGGATGCTCGGCGGGGATGCCCGCGAGAGCCGCGGCGAGCTGCTCGCGGTCGGCGACGTCGCAGGCCACGGAGCGGATACGGAGGCCGTCGTCGCGTACGTCCAGGGTGTCCAGGACGTCGAGGAGGTCGCCGGGGGCTTCGGTCCCGCTGCGGCTGAGCAGCAGGACGTTGCGTACGCCGTGCTCGGCGACCAGACGGCGCAGGACCAGCCGGCCGAGCGTGCCGCTCGCGCCGGTGAGGACGACGGTGCCGTCGGGGTCGATGGGGCGGGGGACGGTGAGGACGGAGCGGCTGTGGGAGGCGGTCGCCGTGCGGGAGCCGCGGTACGCCTCCGTGGCGGACCGTATGTCGTACGCCGTGAACGGCAGCGCGGGCAGCGCTCCGGAGTCGAGCAGTCCGGCGAGTTCGGTGAGGATCTCGTGCCGCCGCCCGGCGTCGATGGCGGTGACCGCGGCCCGCGCGTCGACGGTGACGTACCGGCCGTCGGCGGCGAGCAGCAGGGCCGCCGACACCTCGGCGCCGGTGCCGCGGTGCGGGTCGAGAACCGGGTCGACGACGAGGTCGAGGCCGGCCGGTACACGCGTGGCGATGTCGCCGGGCTCCGGCCCGGTGAGGTGGGTCGCGTCGAGGCCGGTGTCGCGCAGGGCGTCGTGGGCGGCGGGTGGCGACGCCGCGTACACCTCGGCGCCCAGGTGCCGGGCGATGCGGACCGCGGCGATACCGACGGGGTCCGCGGCCGCGTGGATCAGCACCCGCTGCCCCGCCGTGAGCCCGCCCCCGTCCACCAGCGCGTGCCATGCGGCGAGGTACGGGGTCGCCGCCGCCGCTGCCGCCGCAAAGGTCAGGGCTTTCGGCAGGCGGGCGACGGAGCGGTGGTCGGTGACGGCGGTCCTGGCGGCCGCGCCGCCCTCGGGGAAGACACCCCAGACGCGGTCGCCCACGGCGGGTGCCGTGACCTCCGCGCCGACTTCGGTCACGATTCCGGCGCCTTCGACGCCGACGGGCCGGCCGCTCTCGGTCAGGTCGTCGGGGCCGATGCCCGCGGCGCGGACGGCGACGCGGATCTCGTGCGGGGCGAGGGGGGCCGCGGAGACGACGGGTACGACAGCAAGATCGCCGACGTTCGCGGAACCCGCGGAGCCGACGGAACCCGCAGAACTCGCGGTATCCGCGGAACCCCCGGAACCCGCGCCCTCGCCGGTCGTCTCCAGGCGCCACTCGGACGCGTCCTCCGGCAGTACGAGCAGGTCGGGAGCCGTGCGGCTCAGGCGGGGCACGTACGCCTGCCCGTCGCGCCAGGCGATCTCGGGTTCGCCGGTGGCGACGGCCGCCGCGACGGCGTCGGCGGAACGGGCGGTGCGGGCGTCGACGTCGACGAGCAGCAGACGCCCGGGGTGTTCGGACCGGGCGGCCCGGATCAGCCCCCAGACGGCGGCGGTCGCCGGGTCGGGGACGCCCATCATGTCGCCGCGGGTGACGACCACGAGCCGTTCGTCACCGTCGTCGGACGCTTCGGCGGTCGTTTCCGCCAGGAAGCGCTGTACGCGCACGAGCACCTCGGAGAGCCGGGCGTGCACGTCACCCTCGCCCTCTGCCGCGCCCCCTGGCCCCACCTCGGTCACCGTGACACCGGAACCGGGTGCCCCGGCGGTCTCCGGGACGGCCACCGGACGCCAGCGCAGGTGGAGTCCGCCGTCCGCGCCGGGCGCCGCGACCGCGGCCATCGGCCGCAGCAGCAGCGCGTCCACGGTGACGACGGGCTGTCCCGCGGTGTCGACGGCCGTCAGGGAGACGGCGCCGTCGGCGGTGGCGGTGAGCCTGACCCGTACCACCGCGGCCCCGGACGCGTGCAGGGTGACGCCCGTCCACGAGAACGGGAGCAGCGGTCGCGGCCCGTCCGTGCCGGGCAGGGACGGCACGCCGAGGGTGACGGCGTGCAGGGCGGCGTCGAGGAGCGCCGGGTGGATGCCGAACGTGCCGGGCTGCGCGGGGAGTTCGGCCTCCGCGTAGAGTGCGTCGGCCGTACGCCATGCGGTGCGCAGGCCCTGGAAGGCGGGCCCGTAGCCGTAGCCGCGCGCGGCCAGGTCGGCGTAGAGGCCGTCGACCGGTATGCGCTCGGCGTCGGCGGGCACCGGCTCCCCCGCGTCGCCGGGGTGCGCGGGCGTGGCGGTCAGGGTGCCCGTCGCGTGCTGGACCTGCGGTTCGGTGCCGGAGGCCGGGGCGGACGAGGAGTGGACGGTGACCGTACGGCGCCCTGTCGCGTCCGCGGCGCCGACGATCACCTGGAGGTAGACGGCGGTGTCGGCGGGCAGCAACAGCGGGGCTTGCAGCGTGAGTTCCTCGACGACGGGGCAGCCCGTCTCGGCGCCCGCGTGCAGGGCCAGGTCGAGGAAGGCGGTGCCGGGCAGCAGCACCGTGCCGCCGATCGCGTGGTCGGCGAGCCACGGGTGGGCGCCGGGCAGGATGCGCCCGGTCAGCACCGTCTGTCCGTCGGGCAGGTGGACGGCGGCGCCGAGCAGCGGGTGCCGGGTGCCGGTGAGTCCCGCGGCCCGGATGCCGACGGTGGAGGTGGCGGCGTCCTGCCAGTAGCGCCGGCCCGCGAACGGGTAGCCGGGCAGTTCGGTGGGGCGGCCACCCGCCAGCAGCCGGTGCCACCGCACCGGCGTGCCGGTCACGTACGTCTCGGCGAGGGCCCGCGTCAGGGCGAGGTCCTCGTCCTGCCCGGACTTGAGGGTGGCGACGGCGACGTGGCCGTCGTCCCCGAGGCACTCGTCGAGCGTGGCGTGCGCCATGGGGGTCACGGCGGCGTCGGCGCCGACCTCAAGGAAGGCGCGGACGCCGTGCTCGGCGAGGGCGCGCACGCCGTCGGCGAAGCGGACGGCGCCGCGGACGTGCTCCACCCAGTACTGGACGGTGCACAGGCGCTCGGCGTCGACCGGTCCGCCGGTGACGTTCGAGATGACGGGGATGCGGGGCGGGTTGAAGGTCAGGCCGGAGAGCGCGTCGGCGAACTCGTCGAGCATGGCGTCCATGCGGTGCGAGTGGAACGCGTGCGAGACCGCGAGGCGGTGCACGCGGTGGCCCGTGCCCCGGAAGTGGTCGGCGACGTCGAGCGCGGCGGCTTCGTCGCCGGAGACGACGACGGCCTGCGGCCCGTTGACGGCGGCGATCCCGACGGCGTCGGCGAGGCCCGCCTCCGCGATGTACGCGCGGGTCTCCTCCTCGCCCGCCGCGACGGCCACCATCGCCCCGCCCTCCGGCAGGGCCTGCATGAGGCGTCCGCGGGCCGCGACGAGGGCGCACGCGTCGGGCAGCGACAGGACGTCCGCCGCGTAGGCGGCGGTGATCTCGCCGAGGGAGTGGCCCATGACGTGTCCGGGGGTCACTCCCCAGTCCCTGAGCAGTTCGAGGAGGGCGACTTCGAGGGCGAACAGGCCCGTCTGGGTGTACATGCTCTGCTGCAGCAGCGGTGCGAGCGGCGATTCCTCGGGCGCGAACACGACGTCGCGCAGGGGGTGTTCGGCGTACCCGTCGAGGTGCGCGTCGACCGCGGCGCACACGGCGTCGAAGGCCTCGGCGAAGACGGGGTACCGCCCGTACAGCTCCTGGCCCATGCCGGGGCGCTGGGAGCCCTGCCCGGAGAAGACGAGGGCGAGCCCGCCCGCTCCGACGGCCGGGACGGCGCCGGTGACGGCGGCGGGGCTGTCCTCCCCCCGGGCGACGGCCGCGAGTGCCTCGGTGAGGCCGTCGAGCCCGGTGCCGAGGACGACGGCCCTGTGGTCCATCAGCGCCCGGCCGGTGGCCAGGGTGTGGCCGATGTCGCGGGGGTCGGGGGCGGTGTTCTCGTCGTGCTCCGCGAGGTGGTCGAGCAGACGCGCCGCCTGCCGACGCAGCCCGTCGGCGGTCCTGGCCGACAGGGTCCAGGGGAGGGTGGGGGCGGGGGCGTGCGCGGGGGTCGAGGCATCCACGGAGGCCGGGGCGTGCGCGGGGGCCGAGCCCACCTCGGGCGCACCCGCGTCCTCGGGCGCCGCCTCCAGGATCACGTGCGCGTTTGTCCCGCTGATGCCGAAGGACGACACGGCCGAGCGGCGCGGCCGGTCGAGCTCGGGCCACTCCCGCTGGGACGCCAGCACGCTCACCGCACCGGACTCCCAGTCCACGTGACGGGAGGGCGTGTCGGCGTGGAGCGTGCGCGGCATGACGCCGTGCCGCATCGCCTGGACCATCTTGATGATGCCCGCGACACCCGCCGCCGCCTGCGTGTGACCGATGTTGGACTTGACCGAGCCGAGCCACAACGGCCGCTCAACGTCCCGCCCTTGACCGTACGTGGCGAGCAGCGCCTGCGCCTCGATCGGATCGCCCAACGACGTACCCGTGCCGTGCGCCTCCACCACGTCCACATCCGCCGAGGACAGCCGCGCGTTCGCCAGCGCGTCGCGGATGACGCGCTGCTGCGAGGGCCCGTTGGGGGCGGTCATGCCGTTGCTGCCGCCGTCCTGGTTCACCGCGGAGCCCCGTACGACCGCGTGGACGCGATGCCCGAGCCGCCGCGCCTCCGAAAGCCGCTCCACGACGAGCAGGCCCACACCCTCGGCCCAGCCCGCACCGTCCGCGTCGTCCGAGAACGCCTTGCAGCGACCGTCCACGGACATCGCCCGCTGCCGCGAGAACTCCACGAACGTCGTCGGCGTCGACATCACCGTCACACCACCCGCCAGCGCCAGCGAGCACTCACCGTTCCTGATCGCCTGCACCGCGAGATGCAGAGCCACCAGCGACGACGAACACGCCGTGTCAATCGTCATCGCCGGGCCCTCGAGACCCAGCTGGTACGAGATACGTCCCGACGCCACGCTCGACGCGCTGCCGAGCATGCGGAAGCCGTCCATGCCCTCGACGGGCTCGTGCAGCGGCGGACCGTACTCCATCGGCATCAGCCCGGTGAAGACACCGGTCCTGCTGCCACGCAGCGAGTCCGGGTCGATGCCGGTCCGCTCCAGCGCCTCCCACGCCGTCTCCAGGAGCAGCCGCTGCTGCGGGTCCATCGCCGCCGCCTCACGCGGACTGATCCCGAAGAACTCGGGCTCGAAGACGGCGGCGTCGTGCAGGAAGCCGCCGCGCCGCGTGTACGTCTTGCCGGCCCGGTCGGGGTCGGGGTCGTAGAGGTCGGCGATGTCCCACCCGCGGTCGTCGGGGAAGTCGGTGATCGCGTCGATCCCGTCGAGGGTCGCCTGCCACAGCTCCTGCGGCGACCTGATCCCACCCGGGAAACGGCAGGCCATGCCGACGATGACGATCGGGTCGTCGTCGGCGGCGGTGGCTCGGTCGACGGGCGTGCGGACCGGCACTGCCGCGGCCGTGTCCGTCCCGCCGATCTCCTCCTGGAGGAAACCGGCCAGCGCGGTCGGTGTCGGATGGTCGAAGACAAGCGTCGACGGCAGCTTCAGGCCTGTCACCGTCTGCAGCCGCTGCCGCAGCTCCAGGCCGGTGAGCGAGTCGAGGCCCAGTTCGCGGAAGGCCCGGTCGGCCTCGACGGAGCTGCCGGATCCGATTCCGAGCACCAACGACACCTGGCCCCGCACGAGTTCGAGCAGCGCCTCCTGCCGCTCCCCCGGCTTCAGCGCCGCCATTCCGGCGACCCAGGAGGATCCCTCTCCTGTTCCGACGGCGGCCACCGCACGTCGCGCGGGAGCGCGGACGAGCGACTTGAAGACGGCGGGCAGCCGGTCCTGGGCCGCCTGGCCGCGCAGCGCGGGCAGGTCGAGGCGGGCCGGGAAGAGGGTGGCGCGGTCGGCGGCGAGGGCGGCGTCGAACAGGGCGAGGCCCTGCGCCGGTGTCATCGGGGCGAGCCCGCCCCGGGTGAGCCGGGCGATGTCGGTCTCGTCGAGGTGCGCGGTCATGGCGCTGTCGCCACCGGCCCACAGGCCCCAGGCCAGCGAGGTCGCCGTGAGCCCTTCGGCTCGGCGGGCGACGGCGAGGGCATCCAGGCAGGTGTTGGCGGCGGCGTAGTTGCCCTGTCCTGCCGTGCCCATCACACCGGCGGCGGAGGAGAACAGCACGAACGCGGCGAGGTCGGCGTCCCTCGTCAGCTCGTGCAGGTGGCGGGCCCCGTCGACCTTCGGGCGCATGACGGTGTCGACGCGGTCGGGGGTCAGCGCGGTGACGACGCCGTCGTCCAGTACGCCCGCCGCATGGATGACGGCGGTGAGCGGGTGGTCGTCCGGCACCGCCGCCAGGGCGGCCGCGAGACTCTCCCGGTCGGCGACATCGCAGGCCGCGAAGGTCACGGTCGCACCGGCTCCGGTCAGCTCGACGGCCAGCTCCTGCGAGCCTTCGGCGCCGCGACGGCTGACGAGCAGCAGGTGACGTACGCCGTACTCGGCCACGAGGTGCCGCGCGAAGAGCTGCCCCAGCGCGCCGCTCGCGCCCGTGATCAGGACCGTGCCGTCGGGGTTCCAGGTGGAGGCGGTGGGGGCGGTCTCGACACTGACGGCCATCAGCCGGGGCGCGGACAACTTGCCGCCTTGGACGACGAGTTGCGGCTCCCCCGAGGCGAGCGCGGCGAGGAGCTCCGACTGCGTCTCAGCACCGGCGGAGGCGTCCTCCGCGGGCACGTCGACGACCACGATGCGGCCGGGGTGCTCGGTCTGCGCCGAGCGCAGCAGGCCCCACACAGCCGCGGTGGCCGGGTCGGGCAGCGTGCCCGCGATGCCGCCCCGGGTGACGACGGCGAGCCGGGAGCTCTCGTCGTCCGTCGACGCGGCGAGGAAGTCCTGGACCGTCTCCAGTACGTCCGCGACGCTCGTCCGTACGTCCCCGCCGGGCTCGACGTGGGCGACGACGACGTCGGCCGGAAGCCCGGCGCCCGGAGCCCCGGAAGGGGCCGCCGGTACGGGTACGTCGACCCACCGCACCTCGTACAGCGGGTCACCGCCCGCCACCGCCGCGCCCAACTGCTCCCGCGACATCTTCTGCAACCGCAGCTCGTCCACCGACACGACCGGCACACCGGCCCCGTCGAACGCCACCAGCCGAACCGCACCGCCGGCGTCCCGCGACAACCGCACCCGCAACACCGTGGCGCCCACGGAATGCAGCCGCACCCCGCTCCACGAGAACGGCACCCACAGGTCGCCCGAGGGCAGCGGATGCAGGGCGGCGTCCAGGAGCGCCGGGTGGACGCCGAATTCGTCGGCGTCCACCGGCAACTGGACCTCGGCGAACATCTCGTCGCCGTCGCGCCACAGCGCGCGCAGGCCCTGGAAGGCGGGTCCGTAACCGTAACCGAGGTCGGCCAGCGTCTCGTAGGCGTCCGCGACGTCCACGCGCTCGGCACCGGCCGGCGGCCACTGCCCCTCCAGCCCCGCCTCCGGCGCGAGGGAACCGGCGTCGGCCAGCACACCCACGGCATGCCGCACCCAGTCCGCTCCCCCGGCCGGGTCCGCGCCGGCGTCCTGGACATGGGAGTGCACGGTGACGGTCCGGCGCCCGGCATCGTCCGGCGCCCCCACGGACACCTGCACCGACACCTGGGCGTCCTCCGCCGGCACGAGCGGCCGCTCCAGCGTCAGCTCCTCGATGGCACCGCAACCCACCTCGTCGGCGGCGCGGAGAGTCATCTCGATGAAGGCGGTACCCGGGAGAAGGACGGTGCCGAAGACTCCGTGGTCGTCGAGCCACGGATGAGTGGAACGGGACAGCCGCCCGGTCAGGACGACCTCGTCACCACCGGCGATCCGGACGGCGGCGCCGAGCAGCGGGTGCCCGGCGGGCCGCAGCCCCAACCCGGCCGCATCCACCACGGACCGCCCGGCAGGCAACCAGTGACGACGACGCTGAAAGGCATACGTGGGCAACTCCACGAGCCGCCCGCCCGCCACCCACGGCGACCAGTCCACACCCACACCCGCGACGAACACCTCGGCCAGACTCAGCAACAGCCGAGCCGAACCACCCTCGTTGCGCCGCAGCGTCCCCACCACGGTCACACCCGCGACACCCTCACCCTCAGCCGCCTGCGACACAGCCCCCACGAGCACCGGGTGCGGACTGGACTCGACGAAGACACGATGCCCCGCCCCCAGCAAGCCCTTCAACGCAGCGTCGAAACGGACGGTCTGCCGCAGATTGGTGAACCAGTACTCCGCGTCCATCATCCCGGTATCGATCACATCACCGGTCACCGTGGAGAACAGCGGCACCTGACCAGCCCGAGGCTCGATGGGCGCGAGCACATCCAGGAGCTCATCCCGCAACTCCTCGACCTGCGGCGAATGCGAGGCATAGTCCACGGCGATCCGCCGCACCTGCACCCCATCGCCCTCACAGGCAGCCACGAACGCATCCAGCTCGCCAGGCGAACCCGACACCACCACCTGCTCCGGGCCGTTGACCACAGCCACCTGCAAACCGGCCGTCAACCGCCCCACAACCCGCGCCTCCGGCGCCAGAACGGACACCATCCCGCCCCTGCCCGCAAGCCGCACAATCGCCCGCGACCGCAACGCCACCACCCGCGCCGCATCACTCAACGACAACGCACCGGCGACACACGCCGCAGCGATCTCACCCTGCGAATGCCCCACCACAGCAGCAGGCCGCACACCCAGCGAACGCCACAACTCCGCCAGCGACACCATCACCGCGAAGAGCACGGGCTGTACCACATCAACCCGACGCAGCAGCCCCTCATCGCCCTCCCGGACCACATCCAGCAAAGACCAGCCATCCACAAACGGCTCAAGCGCAGCCCCACACTCCGCCATCCGCGACGCAAACACGGGCGAGAACTCCAACAACTCCCGAGCCATCCCCACCCACTGCGAACCCTGCCCGGGGAAGACGAAGACCGCGCCCCCACCGGACGCACCCGCACGGCCTGAAACAAGGCCAGGGGCCTCACGACCCGAGGACAACTCATTCAGCGCATACGTCAGTTCATCCAGGTCGTTGCCGAGCACGACCGCCCGATGCTCCAACCCCGCACGCCCACTCACCAACGTGTGCGCCACATCCCGCAGACCCAGCGACTCACCCTCATCGAGCCGAGCTGCCAACCGCCCCGCCTGCTCCGCGAGCGCCGCCTCACTCCGCGCCGAAAGCACCCACGGCACCACCGAAGAACCGGGCACCTCGTCCACCGGGCCCGACGCCTCCTCGACCGGCGCCGCCTCCAGGATCACGTGCGCGTTCGTCCCGCCGATGCCGAACGACGAGACACCGGAACGGCGCGGGCGGTCGAGCTCCGGCCATTCCTGGTTCTCGGTGAGGAGCCTGACCTGGCCGGAATCCCAGTCGACATGATGCGACGGTGTGTCGGCGTGGAGCGTGCGCGGCATGACGCCGTGCCGCATCGCCTGGACCATCTTGATGATGCCCGCGACACCCGCCGCCGCCTGCGTGTGACCGATGTTGGACTTGACCGAGCCGAGCCACAACGGCCGCTCAACGTCCCGCCCTTGACCGTACGTGGCGAGCAGCGCCTGCGCCTCGATCGGATCACCGAGAGCGGTGCCGGTGCCGTGCGCCTCGACGGCGTCGACGTCGGAGGTGGTCAGCTGTGCTGCGGCCAGCGCGTCCCGGATGACGCGCTGCTGCGACGGGCCGTTCGGCGCCGTCAGGCCATTGCTGCCGCCGTCCTGGTTCACCGCACTGCCC
Organism: Streptomyces venezuelae; assembly: GCF_008642355.1. Taxonomy (NCBI): domain Bacteria; kingdom Bacillati; phylum Actinomycetota; class Actinomycetes; order Kitasatosporales; family Streptomycetaceae; genus Streptomyces; species Streptomyces venezuelae. Next base: position 5,557,149 of record NZ_CP029193.1, on the reverse strand, counting down.
CGCACCACGGCCAACACCTGATGCCCCAGCCGCCGCGCCTCCGAAAGCCGCTCCACGACCAGCAGGCCCACACCCTCGGCCCAGCCCGCACCATCCGCCGCATCGGAGAACGCCTTGCAGCGACCGTCCACGGACATCGCCCGCTGCCGCGAGAACTCCACGAACGTCGTCGGCGTCGACATCACCGTCACACCACCCGCCAGCGCCAGCGAGCACTCACCGTTCCTGATCGCCTGCACCGCGAGATGCAGAGCCACCAGCGACGACGAACACGCCGTGTCGACCGTCATCGCCGGGCCCTCAAGACCCAGCTGGTACGAGATACGTCCCGACGCCACTCCACCGCTGTTGCCGGTGATCATCAGGCCCTCGACGTCCTCGGTCGCCTCGCCGAGCCACGTCCCGTAGTCGTGGTACATGAGCCCGGTGAAGACACCGGTCCTGCTGCCACGCAGGGAGTCCGGGTCGATGCCCGTCCGCTCCAACGCCTCCCACGCCGTCTCCAGGAGCAGCCGCTGCTGCGGGTCCATCGCCGCCGCCTCACGCGGACTGATCCCGAAGAACTCCGCGTCGAAGTCACCGGCTGCGGACAGGAATCCGCCCCGGCGGGAGTAGCTCGTGCCGACGTGGCCCGGGTCCGGGTCGAAGAGGTTCGCCAGGTCCCAGTCACGGTTGTCGGGGAAGTCGGTGATCGCGTCGATCCCGTCGAGGGTCGCCTGCCACAGCTCCTGCGGCGACCTGATCCCACCCGGGAAACGGCACGCCATACCCACGATCACGATCGGATCGTCGTCGACCGTGCCGACTCCCCCGGCCGCCGGTACCGGCGTCGCCGAGACCGCATCCACCCCTCCGACCTCCTCCTGGAGGAAGCCGGTCAGCGCGGTCGGTGTCGGGTAGTCGAAGACGAGCGTCGACGGAAGCCGCAGCCCCGTCGCCGTCTGGAGCCGCTGCCGCAGCTCCAGACCCGTCAGCGAGTCGAAGCCCAGATCGCGGAAGGCCCTGTCCGCCTCCACCGATGCGCCCGTCCCGAGTCCGAGTACCAGCGACACCTGGCCACGGACCAGTTCGAGCAGCGCCTCCCGCCGCTCATCCGCCTCCAGCGCCGCCATTCCGGCGGCCCACGAAGAGGCCTCCTCCGCCGTGGGCGCGGCAGCCCGGCGTACGGGCGCACGCACCAAGGACTTGAACACGGCCGGCAACCGGTCCTGCGCCGCCTGGTTGCGCAGCGCGGGCAGGTCGAACCGGGCCGGGACGACGGTCGCCCGGTCGGCCGCCAGAGCGGCGTCGAACAGGGCGAGGCCCTGGGACGTCGACATGGCCCCGAGGCCGCTGCGGGAGAGCCGGGCGATGTCGGCCTCGTCGAGGTGCGCGGTCATCGCGCTGTCGCCGCCCGCCCACAGGCCCCAGGCCAGCGAGGTCGCCGCGAGCCCTGCGGCTCGGCGGGCGACGGCGAGCGCATCCAAGTAGGCGTTGGCGGCGGCATAGTTGCCCTGCCCGGCCGTACCCATCACATTCGCGGCGGAGGAGAACAGCACGAAGGCGGCGAGGTCGGCGTCCCGCGTCAGCTCGTCCAGGAGCCTGGCCCCCTCGGCCTTCGGGCGCCACACGGTGTCGACCCGCTCGGCGGTGAGCGCGGTGACGACGCCGTCGTCTAGGACACCGGCGGCGTGGATGACGGCGGTGAGCGGGTGGTCGTCCGGCACCGTCGCCAGGGCGGCCGCGAGACTCTCCCGGTCGGCGACGTCGCAGGCCGCGAAGGCGACACTCGCACCGGCCTCGGCCAGCTCGACGGCCAGCTCTTCGGAGCCTTCGGCGCCGCGACGGCTGACGAGCAGCAGGTGACGTACGCCGTACTCGGCCACGAGGTGCCGCGCGAAGAGCTGCCCCAGCGCGCCGCTCGCGCCCGTGATCAGGACCGTGCCGTCCGGGTCGAGCGCCGTCGTGGCACCGGCCCCCGCGGCACCCGCCTCCGCGGCACCCGTCTCCGCGGCACCGGCCCCCGCGGCACCCGCCCCGGCGGAGACGGTCATCACGCGTGCCGCGACCACCCTGTCGCCGCAGAGGGCGAGTTGCGGCTCTCCACTGGCCAGTGCCGACCCGGCCACTGCCTCCGCGTCCGCGTCCGCGTCGACGCCCTCGGGCACGTCGACGACCACGATGCGGCCGGGCTGCTCGGTCTGCGCCGAACGCAACAGGCCCCACACCGCGGCCGTCGCCGGGTCCGGCGTACCCGTCATCCCGCCGCGCGTGACCACGACGAGCCGGTCTTCCTCCGTCGACTCGGCGAGGAAACGCTGAACCGTCGCAAGCACCTCCGCGACCCGCGCACCGGCGTCGCCGCCGGGCTCGACGTGGGCGACGACGACGTCGGCCGGAAGCCCGGCGCCCGGAGCCCCGGAAGGGGCCGCCGGTACGGGTACGTCGACCCACCGCACCTCGTACAGCGGGTCACCGCCCGCCACCGCCGCGCCCAACTGCTCCCGCGACATCTTCTGCAACCGCAGCTCGTCCACCGACACGACCGGCACACCGGCCCCGTCGAACGCCACCAGCCGAACCGCACCGCCGGCGTCCCGCGACAACCGCACCCGCAACACCGTGGCGCCCACCGAGTGCAGCCGCACCCCGCTCCAAGAGAAGGGAACGACGATCTCCCCGGCGAGCAGCGGATGCAGAGCGGCGTCCAGCAGCGCGGGGTGCACGCCGAACTCATCGGCCTCCGCCGGGAGCCGCACGTCAGCGAAGAGTTCATCCCCCGCACGCCACAGCGCGCTCAGGCCCTGGAACACGGGTCCGTAGCCGTAACCGAGGTCGGCCAGCGTCTCGTAGGCGTCCGCGACGTCCACGCGCTCGGCACCGGCCGGCGGCCACTGCCCCTCCAACCCCGCCTCCGGCGCGAGGGAACCGGCGTCGACGAGCACACCCACGGCGTGCCGCACCCACTCCACGCCCCGACCGGCGTCCATGTCCGCGTCGGCGTCCTGGGCGCGCGAGTGCACGGAGATGGTCCGGCGTCCCGCCTCGTCCGGGGCCTCCACCGACACCTGCACGGACGTCGACACACCCGGCGCCAGCACGAGCGGCCGCTCCAGCGTCAGCTCGTCGACGGCACCGCAGCCGACCTCGTTGCCGGCGTGCAGCGCCAGCTCGACGAAGGCGGTGCCGGGCAGGATGACGGTCCCGTAGACGGCGTGGTCCTCCAGCCACGGGTACGTGTTCAGCGACAGCTGCCCCGTGAGGACGAGGCCTTCCTGCGGCGCGAGAGCAACGGCGGCGCCGAGCAGCGGGTGCCCGGCGGGCCTCAGCCCCAGCCCGGCCGCATCCACCACGGACCGCCCGGCAGGCAACCAGTGACGACGACGCTGGAAGGCATACGTGGGCAACTCCACGAGCCGCCCACCCGCCACCCACGGCGACCAGTCCACGGCCACACCCGCGACGAACACCTCGGCCAGACTCTGCAACAGCCGAGCCGAACCACCCTCGTTGCGCCGCAGCGTCCCCACCGCGGTCACACCCGCGACACCCTCACCCTCGGCCGCCTGCGACACAGCCCCCACGAGCACCGGGTGCGGGCTGGACTCGACGAAGACACGATGCCCGGCCTGCAACAGGTTCCGCAGCGCAGCATCGAAACGAACGGTCTGACGCAGATTCGTAAACCAGTACTCCGCGTCCATCACCCCGGTATCGATCACATCACCGGTCACCGTGGAGAACAGCGGCACCTGACCGGCCCGAGGCTCGATGGGCGCGAGCACATCCAAGAGCTCATCCCGCAACTCCTCGACCTGCGGCGAATGCGAGGCGTAATCCACGGCAATCCGCCGCACCTGCACCCCATCACCCTCACAAGCAGCCACGAACGCATCCAGCTCGCCAGGCGAACCCGACACCACCACCTGCTCCGGACCATTGACCACAGCCACCTGCAAACCGGCCGTCAACCGCCCCACAACCCGCGCCTCCGGCGCCAGAACGGACACCATCCCGCCCTTGCCCGCAAGCCGCACAATCGCCCGCGACCGCAACGCCACCACCCGCGCCGCATCCCCCAACGACAACCCACCCGCGACACACGCCGCAGCGATCTCACCCTGCGAATGCCCCACCACAGCAACAGGCCGCACACCCAGCGAACGCCACAACTCCGCCAGCGACACCATCACCGCAAACAACACCGGCTGCACCACATCAACCCGACGCAGCAGCCCCTCATCGCCCTCCCGGACCACATCCAGCAAAGACCAGCCATCCACAAACGGCTCAAGCGCAGCCCCACACTCCGCCATCCGCGACGCAAAAACCGGCGAGAACTCCAACAACTCCCGCGCCATCCCCACCCACTGCGAACCCTGCCCCGGGAACACGAACACCGCACCCGCGTCAGCGGCACCGGAGCCGACGCGGCCCGACACAACACCAGACGCCTCACGCCCGGCCGCCAACTCGCGCAGCGACGCCGCCAGTTCACCGACGTCGTCACCGAGCACAACCGCCCGATGCTCCAACCCCGCACGCCCACTCACCAACGTGTGCGCCACATCCCGCAGACCCAGCGACTCACCCTCACCGAGCCGAGCCACCAACCGCCCCGCCTGCTCCGCGAGCGCCGCCTCACTCCGCGCCGAAAGCACCCACGGCACCCACGGCACCACCGAAGAACCGGGCACCTCGTCCACCGGGCCCGACGCCTCCTCGACCGGCGCCGCCTCCTCGACCGGCGCCGCCTCCAGAATCACGTGCGCGTTCGTCCCGCCGATGCCGAACGACGAGACACCCGACCGACGCGGCCGGTCGAGCTCCGGCCACTCCTGCTCGGACTCCAGCACGCTCACCGCACCGGACTCCCAGTCCACGTGGCGGGACGGCGCGGAGACGTTCAGAGAGCGCGGCATGACGCCGTGCCGCATCGCCTGGACCATCTTGATGACGCCCGCGACACCCGCCGCCGCCTGCGTGTGACCGATGTTGGACTTCACGGAACCCAGCCACAACGGCCGCTCCGCGTCCCGCCCTTGCCCGTACGTGGCGAGCAGCGCCTGCGCCTCGATCGGATCGCCCAACGACGTACCCGTGCCGTGCGCCTCCACCACGTCCACATCCGCCGAGGACAGCCGCGCGTTCGCCAGCGCGTCGCGGATGACACGCTGCTGCGACGGGCCGTTCGGCGCCGTCAGACCATTGCTGCCGCCGTCCTGGTTCACCGCACTGCCCCGCACCACGGCCAGCACCTGATGCCCCAGCCGCCGCGCCTCCGAAAGCCGCTCCACGACCAGCAGGCCCACACCCTCGGCCCAGCCCGTGCCGTCCGCGTCGTCGGAGAACGGCTTGCAGCGGCCGTCGGCCGCGAGGCCGCGCTGGCGGGAGAACTCGACGAACATGCCCGGCGTCGACAGCACGGTCACGCCGCCCGCCAGGGCCAGCGAGCACTCACCGTTCCTGATCGACTGCACCGCCAGGTGCAGGGCCACCAGCGACGACGAACACGCCGTGTCGACCGTCATCGCCGGGCCCTCGAGACCCAGCTGGTACGAGATGCGGCCCGACGCCACACTGCTCGTGTTGCCGGTGAGCCGGAAGCCTTCGGTGCCGTCGGTCGGCGCGTCGAGATGCGGGCCGTACTCCATGTTCGTGGCACCGACGAAGACGCCGGTCCTGCTGCGGCGCAGGGAGTCCGGGTCGATGCCCGTCCGCTCCAGCGCCTCCCACGCCGTCTCCAGGAGCAGCCGCTGCTGCGGGTCCATCGCCGCCGCCTCACGCGGACTGATCCCGAAGAACTCCGCGTCGAAGTCACCGGCTGCGGACAGGAAACCGCCGCGGCGCGTGTACGTCGTGCCGGGGTTGGCCGGGTCCGGGTCGAAGAGGTTCGCGAGGTCCCAGCCGCGGTCCTCGGGGAAGTCGGAGGTGGCGTCCACGCCCGCGGCGAGCGCGTCCCACAACTGCTGCGGCGAGTCCATGCCGCCGGGCAGCCGGCAGGCCATGCCGACGATCGCGACGGGATCGTCGTCGTCGACCGCCGTCGCCCCCGGAGACCCGGCGACTGCCGCGGAGGCATCCGACGCGGGCGCGGGCGCAGGCGCGGGTGCGAACGCGCCGACGATACGTTCGTGCAGGTGGTCGGCGAGGTCGCGGAGCGTCGGATAGTCGAAGAGGATGCTCGCGGGCATCCGCAGTCCGGTCGCCGAGACGAGGCGGTTGCGCAGCTCGACGGAGAGCACGGAGTCCAGGCCGAGGTCGCGGAAGGTCGCGTCGGGGCCGACGGCCGCGCTGCCCGTGAGGTGCGCCATGTGGTCGGCGAGCCAGCGGATGAGGAAGCCGTCGGGTTCGCTGCTGATGCTGTCGCGCAGGGCGAGCGTCGCGGAGCTGAGGTGCTCCTCGGCCTCCTCGACGGCGGGCCGTTCGTCGAGCCAGTGACGGCGACGCCGGAAGGCGTACGTGGGCAGGTCCACCCTCCGCGCCGGGCCGACGGCCACCGCCCAGTCGACGGGAGTGCCCGCGGTCCAGGCCGTGGCGAGGCCGGTCAGCAGGGCCCGCGTCTCCGGGTGGTCGCGGTGCTGGAGGGCGACCGCCGTCTCCGTCTCGCCGGGTGCGACGAGTGGGGTGAGCACGCTGCCGGGGCCGAGTTCGACGAACCGGGTCACGCCCTGCGCCCGGCACTCGGCGAGCGCGTCGTGGAAGCGGACGGTGGCACTGAGGTGTTCGACCCAGTACTCCTCCGTGAGCTCGGCGCCGGTCCTTCCGGTGACGGTGGAGACGATGGGGACGGCGGGCGCGGAGACGTCGAGGCCGTGGATGCGGCGGGCGAACTCCTCCAGCATGGGGGCCATCAGCGGCGAGTGCGCGGCGTTCTTCACGCGCAGGCGGCTCGTTCGGTGGCCGTCGGCGGCGAGCGTCCCGGCGATCCGGGTGACCGACTCGTCGGCGCCGGAGAGCACCACGGCACGGGGGCCGTTGATGACGCCGACCGACACGTCGTCGACGCCGTCGAGTGCGGTGAGCAGCTCCTCCTCGGTGGCCTCGACCGCGATCATGGCGCCGCCGGGCGGCAGTTGCTCCATGAGTTCACCGCGGGCGGCGACGAGCGCGGCGGCGTGGGCGAGCGGCAGGGCGCCGGAGACGTGGGCGGCGACGATCTCGCCGAAGGAGTGGCCGACCAGCAGGTCCGGGGTGACGCCCCACGACGTGACGAGGCGGTACAGGGCGACCTGGAAGGCGAACAGGGCGGGCTGCATGTAGCGCATGCCGTCGAGCGCCTCGGCGGCCGCGGCGGGGTCGTCGCCGAGCAGCACCGCGCGCAGGTCGAGGCCGGGGACGAAGTGGTCGAGCACCTCGTCGAGGGCGGCCGCGAACACGGGGTAGGCCTCGTACAGTTCGCGTCCCATGCCGACGCGATGGGAGCCGACGCCGGAGAACAGGAACGCGGTCCGGCCCGGCTCGGCGACCCCGGTCACGGCCTGCTCGTGGAGGCGCGCGAGACCGGCCGTGAGGTCGTCCCCGTCCTCGCCGACGACGACGGCGCGGTGCTCCCACGTCGCGCGTCCGGCGGCGAGCGAGTGGGCGATGTCTGCGGTGCCGGTCTCCGGGTGCTGCTGCACGTACGTGTGCAGGCGCGCGGCCTGCGCGTCGAGCGCCTCGCCGGTACGGGCCGACAGGACCCAGGGCAGGGGGCGGTCGGGCGTGGGGCGGGGGGTGTCGTCGCGAACCTCGGCCGGCTCGGGCGCCTCCGTCAGGACGACATGGCAGTTCGTACCGCCGATTCCGAACGAGCTGACCCCGGCGACGAGTTGTCCGTCGGGCGCGGGCCAGTCGGTCGGCTCGGTCTGCACCCGCAGGTTCAGCTCGTCCAGCGGGATCGCCGGGTTGGGCGCAGTGAAGTGCAGGGTGGGCGGCAGGCGGCGGTGGCGCAGGGACAGCGCGGCCTTGAGCAGGCCGACGATGCCCGCGGCGGCCTCCAGGTGCCCGAGGTTGGTCTTGACGGAGCCGACCCGCAGGGGCTCCCGGCCCGCGTCCCCGCCGGCGTCGCCGCGTGCGATGACGTCGGCGACGGCCGCCGCCTCGACGGGGTCGCCGACCGGCGTACCGGTGCCGTGGAGTTCGACGTACTGGACGGTGTCGGGGCTGATCCCGGCGTCGGCGTAGGCCCGGCGCAGCACGTCGCGCTGGCCGTCGGCGTCGGGGTCGGTGAGGCGTTCGCCGCCGCCGTCGTTGTTGACGGCGCTGCCCTCGATGACGCAGTAGACGCGGTCGCCGTCCGCCAGGGCGCGGTCCAGCGGCTTGAGGAGGACGACTCCCCCGCCCTCGCCGCGTACGAACCCGTCGGCGTTCTCGTCGAACGTGGCGCAGCGCCCCTTCGCGGACAGGGCGCCGAGGTTCGCGGTGGCGCGCATGCTCTCCGGCGAGAGGATGAGGTTCACGCCGGCGGCGAAGGCGAGGTCGGCGTCGCCGCTGCGGATGCTCTCGCAGGCGAGGTGGACGGCGACCAGCGACGAGGCCTGGGCCGCGTCGACGGCGAGGCTGGGGCCGCGCAGGCCCAGGTGCCAGGAGACGCGGTTGGCGATGACGGCGCGGTGGCGGCCCGTGAAGTCGTGCGGTCCGCCGGGTCCCGGGGTTCCGCCGTGGGCGGCGAGGCCCGCGTAGTCGTCGGAGGAGACGCCGACGAAGACGCCGGTACGGGAGCCGCGCAGCCGGTCGTTCCGGACACCGGCGTCCTCCATGGCCTCCCAGACCAGTTCCAGCGCGAGGCGCTGCTGGGGGTCCATCGCGGCGGCCTCGTCGGGGGTGATGCCGAAGAAGGCGGCGTCGAAGGAGGCGACGTCGTCGAGGAATCCGCCGCGCCAGGACGGGCTGCCGGCACCGCGCTCCGCGGGCCAGGCCGAGACGGCGTCGGTGCCCTCCATGAGGAGGCTCCACAGCTGTGCCGGAGTCGACGCCGAGGGCACTCGGCAGGAGGCCCCGATCACTGCGATGGCGGTGCCGCGGGCCTCGCCCGTCCTCTGCGCGTCTGACCTGGATGCCTTCATACGGCGAGTATCTGTTTCGGACCCGGGTACGGACTTCGGCCAGAGGACGGTGCTCGTCGGCCGGGCTTAGGGGCAGGTACGAGCTGCGGAACCTGGACTTTCGGCCAGGTTCCGTGCCCCGTACGACGACGGGGGTGCCCGCACGGCCGGACCGTGCGGGCACCCCCGCCTTCATGTACTTCCGGGCCGCCCCTACATCGCGGGCGCCAGGGCGATCAGCTGTGCCCGGGAAGCCACATGGGCCTTCGCGAGCACATTCGAGACATGGAATTTGATCGTCTTCTCACTCAGGCCGAGCCGCCGGGCGATCTCTTTGTTCGCGAGCCCCCTGCGCACCAGTTGCAGCACCTCGGACTCGCGGGAGGTGAGCGGCGCATGCGTGGGCACCGCCGAGAGGTGGCGCGGGGCCATGGCCCGGGTGAGCTTGAGCAGTGCCCCGCTCAGGCCGGGCGATACGTAGCCGCTGCCGTCGACCGCCTTGCGGACGGCCACGACGAGGTCCTCCACGGGGTCGTAGCAGTGCACCAGCGCACCCACGTCCACCTGCGTGAGGCCGATCCAGCGGGTGGCCGAATCCGTGTCCCCGACGACGACCAGAGCGGCGTCGAGACCGGCGAGTTCCCGGGCGTGGCCGAGGTGCAGTTGCCCGTCGAGCACCACGGCATCCGGATCATACAATTCCGCCGCGGAAAGGAGCTCCGAGAGTTCGGCGACCTCGGCGACGACGGACAGTGCGGGATCCTTTTCCAGCGATCTTCGGATTCCGAGACGCGCATAGGGATGCGGGTCGCAGATGATGACTCGTGATTTGATTCCCCGGTCCAACTTGAAGACCCCCCGTTGATCGGGCCTTCTTTTCGTTGCGCATATTTCACCCACCGAAAAAGAACGCACCGGCCTATTTAGATTTTTTTGAGCGCCGTACTGGTCCAAGGACCAGGGACGGCGCGGGCGCAGCCCGTCAGGACGACGCGGGCACGCGCTCCTCGATCTCGATCGCGCCGACCGGGCACATCTGTGCGGCCGTCTCGACCAGTTCGTACAGGTCCTGGGGCGGCTCCGCGATCTGCAGCAGCACGAGCCCCTCCTTCTCGTCCTGGTCGAACACTTCCGAGACCGTCGCCACGCAGTTGCCCGCGCCCGCGCACAGCTCCCTGTCCACCGTGATCCGCATCGTCATCCCGTCACCACGTCACGGGGAGCTCGGCCACACCGAACGTCACGGCCATGGGGCGCTGCGGGACGTCGGCGAGGGAGAGTTCGGAGCGCAGCTCCGGGAAGCGGCGGGCCAGTTCGACGAGGGCCACGCGCAGCTCGGCGCGGGCCAGCGGCTGGCCGATGCACTGGTGGAGGCCGAAGCCGAACGCCATGTGGCGGTGGGCCTCGCGTCGCTGCGGGTCGAACAGGTCCGGGTCGGAGAAGACCGACTGGTCGCGGTTGGACATCGCGAGCATCGCGACGACGCCTTCACCGGCGCGGATCCGCTGCCCGCCGATCTCGGCGTCCTCCATGGCCAGGCGCGGCAGCCCGGTGCGTACGACGGTGAGGTAGCGCAGGAGTTCCTCGACCATGCCCGGCGCCAGCGACGGGTCCTCGCGCAGCGCTTCGAGGTGCTCGGGGTGCTGCAGGAGCACCAGTGCCGAGAGGCCGATCATGTTCGCGGTGGTCTCGTGACCCGCCACGAGCAGGAGCATGGCCAGGCTGACGAGTTCGTCCTTGCGCAGCTCGCCGGTGTCCACGCGCTCCAGGGTGAGCCGGCTGAGGAGGTCCTCGCCGGGGTTCTCGCGCTTGGCCTCGACGAGGTCGCCGAGGAGGCCCGCGAGGGCGCCGAGGGCCGCCTCGACCTCCGCGGGTCCCGACTTCCTGTCCATGATCACGCGACTGTGGTCCTGGAAGAAGTCGTGGTCGGCGTACGGGACGCCGAGGAGGTGGCAGATCGTCATCGACGGCACGGGGAGCGCGAACTCCGCCATCAGGTCGGCGGGCGCGCCGAGCTTCTCCATCCGGTCCAGCGCCTCGACGACCGTCTCCTCGATGAGCGGTTCGATCCGCCGGATGTTCTTGATCATGAACTCGGCGGTCAGCATCTTGCGGAACCGGCTGTGCGCTTCGCCGTCCATGAAGATGAACAGGCCCGACGCGTCGTCCTGCTTCGGCGGAATCGGGTTGAGCACCGGGAACCCGGGCTTGTACTGATCGGAGCTGAAGCCCGGGTGCCGCAGCAGCTGCCGCACGTCCTCGTGGCGGGTGACGAGCCACGCCCATCCCCCGAACGGAAGCTTCACCTTCCCCACAGGCCTTTCGAGCCGTTCCAGGTCAGCCCCCGTGACCGGGACGAACGGATTGTCGTCCGGCCCGATGAACGGGTATGCCGGCAGGCCGGCAATGTCTGTCTCGGCCACGTCCACGTCCCCCATGTTTTTCCTGCACCTCGCACGACTCGCATCCGAAAGAGGAATTCAGCCTAACAAGGGGGTTGGCTCAAACAAGGCGGTTTACCGGAATACATTTTGCCGTGATCGAGGTCACACGATAAATGCAATTCCGCATCAGCCGCGCTGGATTACGGCAATAGTCTCGCTAGAATCCGGCTCGAAACGCTCTCGGCGACACTTGACATTTGTTCCGTGAGATAGAAATGCCCGCCCTGACGTGTCTCCATTTCGAAACCGCCGTCCGTGTGGTCGGCCCAGGCACGCGCCTCGTCCGGCGTGACGCGGCCGTCGTCGGCACCGACGATCACGTGGACGGGCGCCGAGAGCCGGGGGCTCGGGACGTAGCGGTAGGTTTCGGCCGCCTTGTAGTCGCTGCGGATCGCGGGCAGCGCCCTGCGCAGCAGTTCCTCGTCCTCGAAGACCCGGGCGTCGGTGCCGCTGAGCGACCGCAGTTCGTCGATCAGGCCGCGGTCGTCGCGCAGGTGGACGGGCGACGGGTCGGCGCGCAGCCGGGACGGCGCGCGCCGCCCGGAGGCGAACACGGCCAGCGGCGGCGACCCCGCGCGCTCCAGGCGTACGGCCAGTTCGTAACCGACCATCGCACCCATGCTGTGCCCGAAGAGCGCGAGCGGCCGGTCGGCCCACGGCAGCACCTCGTCGACCAGCGCGTCGGCGAGGCCCGTCACGGAGTCCACGCACGGCTCGTGCCAGCGGTCCTGCCGCCCCGGGTACTGCACGGTCAGTACGTCGATGTCGGGCCCGAACGCGCGGGCGAACGGAAGGTAGAACGAAGCGGAGCCGCCGGCGTGCGGCAGGCACAGCAGCCTGGCGCGCGCCTCGTCGGCCGGCCGGTACCGGCGGATCCAGGCACTGCTCCCGGCGGTCTTCGCGGTCATCCCCACGTCCCCTTCGCGGTCAGGCCGCCGCGCGGAACGTGAAGCGCACGGAGGTGAGTTCCTCCGACAGGTCCCACAGCTTGCGGCCGCTCTCCGCGTCCGCGGCGCGGGGCGCGAGCTCCACCGTCTTGGGCGCGCCGCGCAGTTCGGCCATGCCGTCGGGGCCGATGAACCGGCCGCCCGTCACGCTCGGGTCCGTCGCCGCGAACAGCGTCGGCAGCGCACCCTGGTCCGGGGTCTGGGCGAGAGGCAGCAGCAGCCGTCCGAACAGGAACTTCACCATGCCCGCGGGTGAACTCGTCTGGAGGTTGGTCGAGGTGTAGCCGGGGTGGGCCAGCAGGCTGCGCACGCGGCTGCCCGCCGCGGTCAGCTTCTGGTGGAGCTGCCAGCCGAAGACGGCGTTCGCGAGCTTCGACTGGTTGTAATGGCCCATCGGCGAATACTTGCGCTCGCCGTTGATGTCGTCGAAGAAGAGGTCGGCCTGGCGGTGGTTGGGCGAGCTCACGGTCACCACGCGGGGGTCGTCCCCGGCCTCCAGGAGGTCGAGCAGCAGCCCGGTGAGCGCGAAGTGGCCGAGGTGGTTGGCGGCGAACTGCACCTCGTGGCCCTGAGGGCTGAGGAGACGCTTCGGCGGCGCCATCAGGCCGGCGTTGTTCACGAGCACGTCGAGGCGCGCGTGGTCCGCGTGCAGCTTGTCGGAGAAGGCGCGGACGGAGTCCAGGTCGGCCAGGTCGATCCGCCGCACCTCCAGTCGGGCGCCCGGGATCTCGGTGGTGAGCCGGTCGACCGCGGCCCGGCCCTTCGCCTCGTCGCGCACGGCGAGGATCACGTGCGCGCCCTTGCGCGCCAAGGCCCGGGTGGTCGCGAGCCCGATGCCGCTGTTGGCCCCGGTGACGACGACGACTCGGTTGCTCTGGTCAGGGATCTGCTCGGCGGTCCAGCCACGCTGATTACTCATACGACACAAGCTGCCCTACATGGCACTCGGTGTCAAGGCGTTCCCTCAATGCCTGTCGCTACTCTTGATGACGTTCAGGGCACGAAATGTACACTGAGGCAGTGAGTACCCACCCGGAAGTGAGCCTGGCCCAACGCAAGCGCCAACTCGTCTCGGACGAGCTGACGTCGGCCGCGCTGCGACTGCTGGCCCGCAGGGGGTTCGACGCGGTGACGGCCGACGAGATCGCGGCCGTCGCGGGGGTTTCCAAGCGGACCTTTTTCCGGTACTTCGCGTCCAAGGAGGACGTGGTGATCCACCTGCTCGCCGACGTGGGCACCGACATGCGGACGGAGCTGGCGTCCCGCCCGGTCGGCGAACCGCCGTCGGTCGCGCTGCGCCACACCGTCTGGGTCTCCGTGAACGCCTGCGCGGGGCCGGGGCAACAGGCCCTGCGCGTCACCCAGTTGATCCTCGAGAGCCCCGCCCTGCACGCCCGTTTCCTGGAGCGCCAGGCACAGTGGGGCGGCGAACTGGCCGAGGAACTCGCCCACCGTCTCGGCCTCGACCCGCGGACGGACCTCTATCCGCAACTGGCGGCCCGTATCGCCCTGTCCGCCTTCGGGGCCGTTCTGCAGAGATGGAGCGCCGGGGACGGCGCGGAGGACCCGGCCGCGCTGACGGACCGGGTCTTCGCCGTCATCGCACCGGCACTGGACGCGGTGCGCGGAGGATAGTCGTGCTCCGTGCGGTCAGGACGCCTCCGCGCCCCTGACCGACCGGCCTGCCAGCCGGCACCCGACGCAGTTCGCGTGCCCGGCACGCGCGGTCAAGTCCCGCGCCGAGAAACCCCGCTGGTCGAGGCCGCGCGGTATCGGCGGCTTGCCCCAGCCCGCCAGATGCAGGATCCAGGTGGCCAGCACCGCCACCACCAGGAGACCGACCCCCAGCCAGATCCCCGGGCGCCAGCCGACGACGCCCACACCTGCCGACACGGTCCCGAGCATCGCGATGAGGGAGCCCGTCCACCCCGCGACCGTGTGGCCCTCGTCGTGGAGTCCACTCACGTCCCTGCCTCCTTCTTGTACACGCCCGCACACGCACGCCGTAAGATGTCTTAGCGGGTGAGGAATTTATCTTAGACAGTAAGGGAGTTCAATGCAGGGAGAGCTGAGCGGGCATGGAGAGCGGGAGGAACAGGGGGCGCCACGTCCCGCCGCCACCGCCGCCGACGCCATCGGCGCGCTGGACGACCTCGTCGCCACGAACCTCGTCGGACGCCAGGAACTCGCCCGCAACCTGGACCTGAGCGTCAAGGACCTGGTCTGCTTCGCGCACGTCCTGGAGTCGGACGCCCCGGTCACCGCCGGCGACCTGGCCGCCCGCGCCCACGTCACGACGGGCGCCGTCACCGGCATCCTGAACCGTCTGGAGCGCGGCGGGTTCGTGGAGCGCAGACCCGACCCCACCGACCGGCGCCGGGTGCACGTCACCCCGGTCCCGGCCGCCGCGGAGCGGGTACAGGCCGTCTACGGCCCGTACGCGAAGCTGCTCACCGACCTCTGCGCGCGGTACTCGGCGGACGAGCTCGCGGTGATCACCGACTGGCTCACCGGCGCCGCGGCCCTCGCCCGCACCTACCTGGAGGACTCCTGCTGAGAGCCCGCGTCCTGACCCGCCACGCGGGCCGCCGCGGTCAGACCAGCGGGGCCAACGCCGCGCGCAGGTCCGCCGGTTCGCCGTACAACAGACCGGTCATGCCCAGCGCGACGGCGGCGTCCACGTTCTCCTGCCGGTCGTCCACGAAGAGGCAGCGGGCGGGGGCGACCCCGGCGCGCTCGGCGGCCGTCTCGTAGATGCGCCGGTCCGGCTTGGCGATGCCGAGGTCGGCGCTGCTGATCACGTCGTCGAGACAGCCGTCGGGACCGGTGAGACCGAGCAGGGCGAGGTCGTCGGCGAGCCACGGCGTCGCGTTCGTCACGAGCAGGACGCGCAGCCCCGCCGCACGCGCGCGCCGCAACAGCCCCACCACGGCGTCGTCGGCCCGGAACTTGGTCTCGGCGAGCGCCGTCCCGAGCTCGTGCCCGCGCGCCCACGGCACCCGGTCGGCGAGCCCGTCGGCGATCGACTCGATCCACCGCTCCCTGGTGATCTCGCCCCGCATCAGCGGCATGTCGGTCTCGGGCCGGAAGGCGATCTCGGCGGTGCTGCCCGCGGGCAGACCGGCCGAACGCTCCAACTCCTCCAGCTCCGCCATCTCGTAGAAGCGGATCACGCCGTCGAGGTCAGTCAGTACGGCGTCGAACGCCCGGCCGCGGCTCGTCATGCCCCGTGTCTATCACGCCCCCGGGAGCCCCCTGCCGCCTCCCTCCACACCCTCAGCGCAGGTGCCCTGCCGTGACGTCCGCGCCCCACGCCGCAAGCCGCTCCGCCACCGGCCCCGTCCCGTCCAGCACATTCCGCACGTAGGCGTCCCGCTCGTGCGCGAGCACCGCCGCCTCCCACACGCACGGCGCCAGACCGACCCTCCCGGGCCGCAACTCGTCCGGCCTGCCCGCGGGACCGAGGAACACCGCGAGGTCCGACATCGACGCCTCGACCCAGGTCTGCACGAGGACGTAGTCCCCGTCGCCACCCGCGTGCAGGATCAGCACGGCGAGACCGAGCGAGCCACGGGCCCTGCCCAGCTCCAGATGCGGCCCTGCGACGCGGAGCGCCGCCGCCTCCTCCCGTTCCGCGACGACCCGGCCCGGCGCCTCGATCGCGTACACCTTCACGAGGTGCCCGGCGATCTCACGCGTGCCCAACGGCCTTACGGCGCGGTCGTGGTGCGTCTCGGCGAGGGCGGTCAGCGCACGGACGTCGACGGCACCGGGCACGGGCCCCGAAGCAGCCTTCGAAGCAGCTTTCGGAACACCCTCGGACGTCACACCCAAAACCACGGACGTCTCACCCGAAACCGCACCGGAAGCCACCACCGGCGTCGGCTCCTGCCCGCCGATCCCCTTGAGTTCACTCATGCGCCCATCATCCCGCTTCGCCGAGCACCTCGCGGACCGCTGCCCGCACCCGGTCCTGGTCCTTGCGCACGGCTTCGTAGCGGGACCTGTTGCGCCGCAGTTCGGCCCGCTGCTTCTCGGCGGTCACCGCCCACCACACCCCCGTGACGTTCAGCCCGCGGTTGCACTCGACGTCGGCGACGGCCGTACCCAGCTCACGCTCCGTACGGTGCGTGCTGCCGTCGCCGAGCCCTTTGCGCCACGCCTTGTCCGTGAACGCCCGCGCAGGGCTCGCGTACCGCTTGAAACCCCTGTCCTCGACACAGCGCGACCAGTCACGGAACGCCCGCCGGACCCGCCCGTCCGCCGCGACGGCCTTGTCGATCTCCGCCGTGCGCCGGAAAACGTACTCCACGCCGGGCGCCGGGGCGGCCTTCGCCGCCCCGATGCGCCGCTCCGCCTCCTCAGAGCAGCCGCCCTTCGGGACCTTCCGCCCGTTCACGGCCGAGCCGCCGCTCTCTCCCGCCTCGGGTCCGTCCAGCACCCGGCGCTCCCGCTCTGTCACCTTCCGTCCCTTGGGCAGGAACTCCGCTCTCTGCTCCTCGGCACGGTCGGGGTCGAAGCCGTAGCCCCAGCGGCGGGCCCGCTCGAGGTCGAGCGTCCCGTACGGGGTCACAGCGATCGCCGTCGACTCGAAGGAGGACGACATCTGGACCCACGTGTCGGGGTCGAGCGGGAAGTCATCGAACCCGAAGTCCCGCATGCACTGCCGCTGCAGCACATTGCGCGCCCTGTCCAGGCGCTTGCTGTCCGCGCCGCTGAGCTCGTATCGCGCGAGCGGCAGTTCGGGGATGTCGGCTTCGCTCTGCACGCGTGGTACGCCGGGCTCCCTCGCGTAACCGGGCGGCGCGATGTCGTCCCGCTCCGGGCCCGACGCGGCTCCACACCCCGTCGACACCACGCACACCAGGGCGAGTACACATAACCGCACCTTCATCAGGGGTCCCTCCCGGACGGCCGCGTAACCGCACCGGGGACCCTACTCGCAGGCTCCGCTAACTCCCGTCACCGGGCGGAGCGTGCCGCCTGCCGTGCCGTGAGCGTGAACGCCGCGCGCCCGCCCCCGGCTTCTCGTCCGTCTCGACGACACACGCCGCGCACTCCGCGTTCCGGCACGGCCCGGGACCCCACACGGGGACGAACACCCCGAGCACCTTGCGCCGCCTGATCGCCGTACCCACCGGCCCTCCGCATGCCCCGCAGACCGGCGCGTCCTGCGGGGCCGGGCCGGGACGTGGCCCTTCGCTGCCCATGCATCCAGGTTATTCCGGTCCGGGCGGCTGTGGCAGCCCTGCGACCAGCGCTTCCTCAGGCCCGCGGCTCACGCCACATCGGCCACATGGGCGGCCCGTCCGGCAGGTCGAGCGTCGTCCCCATGAAGGCGAAGCCGAGGCGCGCGTACAGGTCACGGCTGCGCGCGTTGCTGGCCTCCAGATAGGCGTGCAGACCGTCGCGGTCGCACCGGTCGAGCACCGCGGTGACGAGTGCCGTGCCGAGTCCTTCGCCCTGGCGGTCGGGGTGCACGGCTATGAGGTGCAGGTATTCGTGGGCGCGGTCGGCCGGATGGATCGCCTCGGTCAGCCGGCCGATCACCTCGACCCTTTCGTTGCCCGGATCGACGGCCCGACGCAACAGTGCGGGCCCGTCCTCCGTCTCCGCCTCGGTCGCACCACCGTCGCCCCCGCCCCCGTGCGGACCCGCCGGCACGGACCACCACAGCGCCACGGCCGCACCGTCCTCGGTGACGTCGACGTACCCCTCGTCCAGCGCGATGTCGAGGAAAGCGCCCATGAGGGCCCGATGCGTGCGCAGGCGGTGCCCCTCATCGGGGAAGACCCAACTGCTCACCGGGTCGTGCACCAACGCCGCGTCGAGCAGCCGGATCACGTCCTCCCGGTCGGCCGCCCCTGCTCTCCGGATCGCCACACCCACAGCCCGCCCCTGTCCGTTCGTCCGCTCACGACCGCGCGCCGACAGACCCCATGGGCTCCCTACCGTGCCCGCCCGCCTGCGCGCCGGTCGCAGCGTACGCGGTGACCCGTTCCGTGCGTACGTCGCGTTCAGTACGTACGTCGCGTCACGAACTCCGCGAGCGCCAGCAGGCCCCCGGCCGCCTCCGGGTCCGGCACCGCCACGGCGAGCTGCCCGATCGCGCGGGACATCCGGTCGGCGGCGTGCGCCTGCGCCCAGTCGCGGCCACCCGCCCGCTCCACGGCACGGGCCGCGCGCGCCGCGTGCTCGGCCGCGCCCGCCGCGCCGCCGGGTGGCGGACTGTCGTACAGCTCGGCGAGTTCGGCCGCGGCCGGTGTGCCCGACGCCAGGGCCGCGACGACGGGCAGGGACTTCTTGCGTGCGGCGAGGTCGGCGCCCGCCGGCTTGCCGGTGCGGTGGGGGTCGCCCCAGATGCCGATGACGTCGTCGATCAGCTGGAAGGCGAGGCCCGCCTCCCGGCCGAAACCGTCGAGCGAGTCGACGTCGTCGGGGTCCGCGCCCGCGTACACCGCCCCGAGCGCGCAGGCGCAGCCCAGCAGCGCCCCCGTCTTGGCCTCGGCCATGGCGAGGCACTCGTCGAGCGTGACCTCGTCCGGGCCGCGGCGCTCCAGGTCGCAGTCCGCGTGCTGGCCCGCGCAGAGCTCCATGACGCAGGTGGCGAGACGAGCGGCGGCGGCCGGGGCACCCGGGTGGGGGTCCTCGGCGAGCATGCGCTGCGCCAGCGCCTGCAGGGCGTCACCGGTGAGGATCGCGTCGGCGTCGCCGAACACGGTCCACGCGGTGGGCCGGTGCCTGCGCGTGGTGTCGCGGTCCATCACGTCGTCGTGCAGGAGCGTGAAGTTGTGGACCAGTTCCACGGCGGCGGCCGCCCGCACCGCCTCCGCGGGGTCCCCGCCGAGGGCCCGCGCCGCGGTGAGCACGAGCGCGGGCCTGATGGCCTTGCCCGTGCTCCCCGCGGTCCCCGCGGCCGGTGTGCCGTCGGCGTGCTCCCACCCGAAGTGGTAGAGCGCGACCCTGCGCAGGGAGCCGGGCAGCGTCTCGATCGCCCTGCGCAGCTCCGGGTGGACGAGCCCGCGGGCCGAGGCCAGGATGCCCGCGGCCTCGGGCCCCTCACCGGCCCCGTCCGGCCCACCGGGTTCCAGGATGTGCCCTTCCACGTGCACCGTGCCTGCCGTGTCCGTCGTCGTGTCCGTCATGGACTCACCCCGGGAAGGATGCGGACGGTGGCCGTTCCTCGGCGTGTGGGCGCGTACGGAGGGGGTGTACCCCGTGCCGCGGCCGGGGACACGGCCCCGGGGTCAACTCCAGCGGCCGATCTCCACGTTCTCCAGGACGCCGAGCGCGTCGGGCACGAGCACCGCGGCGGAGTAGTAGGTCGACACGAGGTACGAGATGATCGCCTGCTCGCTGATGCCCATGAACCGGACGGACAGGCTCGGCTCGATCTCGTCGGGGATGCCGGTCTGGTGCAGGCCGACGACGCCCTGTTCCTCCTCGCCCGTACGCATGCAGATGATCGAGGTCGTGCTGGCGTCGGTGACCGGGATCTTGTTGCACGGGAAGATCGGCACGCCGCGCCAGGTGGGGATCCTGGTGCCGCTCACGTCGATGGTCTCGGGGACGAGTCCCCGCTTGTTGAGCTCGCGGCCGAACGCGGCGATCGCGCGCGGGTGGGCGAGGAAGAGCTTGGACCCGCGCCTGCGGCTGAGCAGTTCGTCCAGGTCGTCCGGGCCGGGCACTCCGGCGTGCGGCTGGATCCGCTGCTCGTACTCGCAGTTGTTGAGGAGCCCGAACTCGCGGTTGTTGATCAGCTCGTGCTCCTGGCGCTCCTTGAGCGCCTCGACCGTCAGCCGCAACTGCTGCTCGGTCTGGTTCATCGGCTGGTTGTAGAGGTCGGCCACGCGCGTGTGGACGCGCAGGACGGTCTGGGCGACGCTCAGTTCGTACTCGCGGGGCGACGATTCGTAGTCCACGAAGGTGCCGGGGAGCACGGCCTCGCCGACGTGGCCCGCCGACAGGTCGATGGGTGACTCGCCGTACGGGTTGGTGCGCTGCGCCGGCAGTGAGCGCAGGCGCTCCAGGTGGCCCCGGAGGGATTCGTTGCGCTCCGCCACCTGCTCGACGTCCTGGCGGGGCAGGGCGAGGACGGTGCACGCGGTCACCGCACGCGCGGTGTACTCCCAGATCGTCTCGGAGTCGATGAGGGCCTGGTCGCCGAAGTGGGCGCCGTCGGCGAGGGTTTCGAGGACGGTGTCGTCCCCGTAAGGACCCGTGCCGATCTTCTCGACGCGGCCGTGCGCGAGCAGGAACACCTCGTTCGCGGGGCTGCCGAAGGAGGTCAGGACCTCGCCCGGGGCGAACTCCCGCTGCTGGCAGCGCTGTGCGAGCTCACCGAGGACGTCCTGGTCGTCGAAGTCCCGCAGCGCGGGGAGCTCGCCGAGCTCCGCGGGGATGACCTGCACGCGGTCACCCGTCTTCACGAAGGTCACCCGCCCGTCACCGACCGAGTAGCTCAGCCTTCGGTTCACCCGGTACGTGCCACCCTGCACCTGGACCCAGGGCAGCATGCGCAGCAGCCAGCGGGAGCTGATCTCCTGCATCTGTGGCGCGGACTTGGTGGTGGTGGCCAGATTCCGTGCGGCGGACGTGCCGAGACTCTGCTGCGGCTGCTCCGACTCGGAACGGATCTCTTCGCCTACCGACATTGGCTATGCCCTCCCGGATACCTGCGGTCATCTGCGCGCCCCACCCTTCCAGCACGGAACGTGCCCGCGCCATTACACAAAAGAGCGGGAATGGATCACCCCTCGGCGGGGCATTAGGGGCGTTTCCACTCGTTCGGCGGGAACCCCAAGATCCGCGCACCCGTTGAACCCCGTACCGCACCACCCGCACCGACGGCAGGAGAGAGCGATGGCAGGCTTCCTGGATCGCGCCAAAGAGCAGGCCCAGCAGGCCCTCAACCAGGGCAAGCAGAAGATCGACGACGTCCAGGAGAAGCGTGCGGGCGACGCGCTCCTGAAGAAGCTCGGCGCGGCGTACTACGCGGAGCGCCGTGGCACCGGTTCCTCGCAGGACACCCAGCAGGCGCTGCAGGCCCTGGAGTCCCACATCGCGACGCACGGGGACGGCTTCCTGCACGCCACCTGACCGGATCGGCTCGCACGGTGCCCGAACAGGCCCCGGATGGGTTCCGAACAGCTGGTCCGGGCACCGGAACTCCGGTACAAGCAGGGCGTATGAGGCGGCCCGCGACAGGCGGCCGTCGCGCCTTGTAAAGGAGGCGGTCATGGCCCCACCCATGTCCGCGGGCACGTTCCTCGAGGCCCTGCGAGACGAAGGCGTGACCGTCGTCGAAGTCGGCGACTGGGAGCATCACAACCGCAACCACAAAGGCCCCTGGGGGCCCGTTCACGGCGTGGTCATCCACCACACCGCGACCCGGGGCAGCGAGCGCACGGTGGAGATCTGCCGCGACGGCTTCGCCTCCCTCCCCGGGCCGCTCTGCCACGGCGTCATCACCAAGGACGGCCGCGTCCACCTCGTCGGGTACGGCCGCGCCAACCACGCGGGCCTCGGCGACGACGACGTGCTCCGCGCGGTCATCGCCGAGAAGCGCCTGCCTCCGGACAACGAGGCGAACACCGACGGCAACCGCCACTTCTACGGCTTCGAGTGCGAGAACATGGGCGACGGCGAGGACCCGTGGCCCGACGAACAGCTGGAGGCCATCGAGCGCGTCTCGGCCGCGATCTGCCGTCACCACGGCTGGACACAGCGTTCGGTCATCGGCCACCTGGAGTGGCAGCCGGGCAAGGTCGACCCGCGCGGCTTCACGATGGACTCGATGCGGGAGCGCATCGAGGAACGCCTCAAGTGACAATGGCGGGGTGCACCACACCCCGCCCGCCCCGCCCGGCCCGCGCCCGCTGCTGCCGTCGCCGCTGCAGCGCATTGAGGACGACCGCTTCGGGCGCCGCGGCGTGGAGCTGTCGCTCAAGCGGGACGACCTGATCCACCCGGACCTGCCGGGCAACAAGTACCGCAAGCTCGTCCTGAACCTGCGGTCGGCCGCCGACACGGGCCACGACACCCTGCTCACGTTCGGCGGCGCCTACTCCAACCACCTTCGCGCCACCGCCGCGGCGGGCCGCCTCCTCGGCCTCGCCACGGTCGGCGTCGTGCGCGGCGACGAACTCGCCGGGCGCCCCCTGAACCCGTCCCTGGCCCGCTGCGCGGCCGACGGCATGCGGCTGCACTTCGTGGACCGCTCGACGTACCGGAAGAAGGCGGAGCCCGGGACGCTAGCCGCGGTCCTGCGCGAGACGGGCTGCCGGGACGCGTACGTGATCCCGGAGGGCGGCAGCAACCCCCTCGCCGTCCGCGGCTGCACGGCCCTCGGCGAGGAGCTGCGCGAGCACACCGATGTGGCGGCCGTGGCGTGCGGCACCGGCGGCACCCTCGCGGGTCTCGCCGCGGGGCTCGGCCCCGGCCGGCGGGCCCTCGGCATACCGGTCCTCAAGGGCGGTTTCCTGGGCGACGACATAGCCGCCCTGCAACGGCGCACGTTCGGCGAGCCGACCGCCAACTGGCACCTGGACGAGCGTTTCCACTGGGGCGGCTACGCCCGCACCCCGCCGGACCTCCTCGCCTTCGCCGACGACTTCGAGCACCGCCACGGGAACGCGACCGGCCTCTCCGTGGAGCGCCTCTACGTCGCCAAGCTGCTGTACGCCCTGACCTTCCTCTCCGAAGAGGGCGCCTTCCCGCCCGGCACCCGCCTGACCGCGGTCATCACGGGCACGCGCGAGGCCACCGAGTAGGCGGGCCCGCTCCTCAGTCCTCGATCTCGCGGTGGGCGGCCGCCTCCTCCAGGTCGAGCTTGCGCAGCAGTGTCCGCATCATCTCGTCGTCGATGCGCCGTTCGTCCCGCATCTTCACGAACACCTCGCGCTCCGCGGCGATCGCCTCGCGCGCGAGGCGCCGGTAGGTGTCGTCCGCCGACTCCCCCGTCACCGGGTTCGCCTGGCCGAGCCGCTCCCACACGGAGTTGCGGCGGCGTTCCAGGACGGTGCGCAGACGGTCCTGGAGGGGCTGTGGAAGGCTGTTGCGCTCGTCCTGCATGAGTTCCTCCACCCGGGCCTCCGCGGCCTGTGAGGCGGCGTTCTGCGCCTGTGCCTCCGCGAGCGTCTGCGCCTGGGCGTCCCGGCCCGGCAGTTTCAGGACGCGGATCAGCCACGGCAGCGAGAGTCCCTGCACGACGAGCGTTCCGATCACCGTGGTGAACGTCAGAAACAGGACAAGATTGCGCGCGGGGAACGGCTCGCCGTCGTCCGTGACGAGCGGGATCGAGAACGCGATGGCGAGCGAGACCACACCCCGCATGCCGGCCCAGCTGACGATGAGCGGCCTGCGCCAGTCCATGTCGTCCTCGCGCTCCTTGATCCGCGACGAGAGCCCGCGCGGCAGGTACGTCGCCGGATACGACCACACGAACCGCGCCACCACGACGAAGACGAAGACCCCGAACGCGTACCAGACGGACTGCCCCACGCTGTACTCGCCGAGCCCCTTCAGCACGACGGGCAGCTGCAACCCGATCAGCGCGAAGACCGACGACTCCAGGATGAACGCGACGACCTTCCACACCGCGGCCTCCTGCAGCCGCGTCTCGAAGTCGACCTGCCAGGAGCGGTGCCCCAGGTAGAGCGCGACGACGACCACCGCGAGCACCCCGGAGGCGCCGACCTGCTCGGCGGCCGCGTACGCCACGAAGGGGATGAGCAGCGACAGCGTGTTCTGCAGCATCGCCTCCTTCAGGTGGGTGCGCAGCCAGTGGATCGGCACCATGAGGAGCAGTCCGACGCCGACGCCGCCGACCGCCGCCACCAGGAACTCCCGGACGCCCCCCGACCAGCTCGCGCCCTCGCCGACGGCCGCCGCGACGGCCACCTTGAACGCGGTGATCGCGGTCGCGTCGTTCACCAGGGACTCGCCCTGGAGGATCGTGGTGATCCGCGACGGAAGGCCCACCCTGCGCGCGATGGCGGTCGCGGCGACCGCGTCGGGCGGCGCGATCACGGCGCCGAGGACGAGCGCGGCGGTCAGCGGCAGGTCGGGGATGAGCAGATACGCGAGCCACCCGACGACGACCGTGGCGAACAGGACGTAACCGACCGACAGGAGCGCGACGGGCCTGATGTTGGCCCGCAGGTCGAGATAGGAGCTCTCCAGGGCGGCGGTGTGCAGCAGCGGGGGCAGGATCAGCGGCAGCACGATGTGCGGGTCGAGGTGGTAGTCGGGCACACCCGGCAGATACGAGGCGGCGAGCCCCACGGCGACCAGGAGCAGCGGCGCGGGCACCGGTGTCCTGCGCGCCGCCCCCGCCACCGCGGCGCTCGCCGCGATCAGCGCCACCAGTGGCAATGCGTCCATCCGCAGACTCCTCCGCCCTCCGTGTTCCCGTCGTAACCTGGCAATCATGAACGAGTGCCCGCACGTCGCAGCGCTGCCGCACCCCGAGCCCGCCCCGCTGAGCGAGACGTGCGTCGAGTGCCGTGCGGCCGGCAGCCATCCCGTCCAGTTGCGGCTGTGCCTGGAGTGCGGGCACGTGGGCTGCTGTGACTCCTCGCCCTTCCAGCACGCGACGGCGCATTTCAAGGAGACCTCACACCCTGTGATGAGGACCTTCGAGCCGGGCGAGAGCTGGCGCTGGTGTTTCGTGGACGGTTCGATCGTCTGACGTTTGGGTACGTCAACCCGGCGCCCGTTCTTTCCAATTGGGCCTGCGCAACCCCTAGCCACTGTCCGTACTCATAGGCTTACTATGAGTGACAGCATCAGTCGGGGTCCCCGGGACACGGAGCTGGGGAGCGCGGTAGCGTCACCGCAGAACGACGTGGGGCGTTACCCGTGTGACGCAGTCCGGACCACCGCTCGACGGCGGTCCCGGAACCCCGAAAGTGCTTGTACCACCTTGGAGGTGAGGGTGTCCCAGATCGCAGGCGAGCCCGGGAATCAGGACTTCGTGGAGGTCCGCCTTCCGGCTGCGGGTGCCTACCTGTCGGTGCTGCGGACGGCCACGGCCGGTCTGGCAGCGCGCTTGGACTTCACACTCGACGAGATCGAGGACCTCCGCATCGCGGTCGACGAGGCCTGCGCGATCCTGCTCCAGCAGGCCGTGCCCGGCTCGGTGCTCAGCTGCGTCTTCCGGCTCGTCGACGACTCGTTGGAGGTGACGGTTTCGGCGCCCACGACCGACGGCCGGGCTCCGGAGCGGGACACCTTCGCCTGGACGGTGCTGTCGGCCCTGGCGGGCCAGGTGGACTCGACCGTCGCCGAGGACAACACCGTCTCGATCAGTCTCTACAAGAAGCGCGGCGCGGGACCCGGGCCGGCGTGAGGGACGGGGACGGGCCGGTGCGGGACGAAGAGCGCGGCACACGAGGCGGGCCCGCCGGCGGCAGGGAGGGGGTGCGCCGTATGACCACCGGAATCCCCGAACAGCAGGCCAAACCGCACCCGGAGGAGCCGGACCCGTCGGGTCCGCTGAGGGTGGCCGATGTGTCGGAGCAGGCAGAGCCGACCGCCAGGGACGAGCTCGAGCAGCTCTCCGGCCGGGGCGGCGGGCGACGGGCGGGAAACATGAGCGAGCACGTTCGGCACGATCCGCAGGACCGCAGCGGCGCACGCGCGATGTTCATCGAGCTGCGCACCCTGGACGGCGGCAGTCGGGAGTACGCGGAGCTGCGCAACCAGCTGGTCCGCATGCATCTGCCGCTCGTCGAGCACCTGGCCCGCCGCTTCCGCAACCGCGGCGAGCCGCTGGACGACCTGACCCAGGTCGCGACGATCGGCCTGATCAAGTCCGTGGACCGCTTCGACCCGGAGCGCGGCGTGGAGTTCTCCACGTACGCGACCCCGACGGTCGTCGGTGAGATCAAGCGGCACTTCCGGGACAAGGGGTGGGCGGTCCGTGTCCCGCGGCGCCTCCAGGAGCTGCGTCTGGCGCTGACGACGGCGACGGCGGAGCTGTCCCAGCTCCACGGACGCTCCCCCACGGTGCACGAGCTGGCCGAGAAACTGGCCATCTCCGAAGAGGAGGTCCTGGAGGGCCTTGAGTCCGCGAACGCGTACTCGACGCTGTCCCTGGACGTCCCCGACACGGATGACGAGTCCCCGGCCGTCGCGGACACCCTGGGCGCCGAGGACGAGGCTCTGGAGGGCGTCGAGTACCGCGAGTCCCTCAAGCCGCTCCTGGAGGACCTGCCCCCGCGCGAGAAGCGCATCCTGCTGCTGCGCTTCTTCGGCAACATGACGCAGTCGCAGATCGCGCAGGAGGTCGGCATCTCCCAGATGCACGTCTCCCGCCTGCTGGCGCGCACGCTGGCGCAGCTGCGGGAGAAGCTCCTCGTCGAGGAGTGATGACTCTACGTAGTCGCCGCTTGTGCTCCTGAGCGGCTACTTCTGATCCTGGACGCCGCCGGGGCCCTGGATGCCGAGGGCCTCGGTCGTCGACGGGTTGATCAGGAAGACGAGCGCGGCGACGGCGCAGAGCGCGAGCACGATCCCGGCCGGGATCGCCAGGCTGTCGGCCTGCAGCATCTGCCAGGCCACAGGAAGCGCCATGATCTGCGTGATGATCGCGGGACCCCGGCTCCACCGGCGCAGCTTCAGGAGGCCCCGCGCGGCGAGCAGCGGAAGCAGCGCGAGGACGATCAGCGTGACGCCGCCCGTCCACGCCTGCCGCGCGTCGTCGGACGATCCGGTGACGCCCAGCGCGAGCATGTAGCCGCCCCCGGCGAGGAGGGCGAGGCCCTCCAGCGCGACCAGGGCCGCGGCGGCGGTCACCCGCGCGGGTCGCTGGCCCGGTTCGGGCGACTCCGGGGCTTCGGGGGTGGTTTTCCGCTGATTACTCACCCCTGCAGGGTAGCTCCGGGTGCGTCGGCCCCGGCACCTCGGTCTAGGCCGTGTAAAGAGCGCTAGGTAGTCTGCTTCGCATGCGTGCACTTCTCGTGGTCAACCCGGCGGCAACCACCACCAGTGCGCGTACGCGTGATGTGCTGGTCCACGCACTGGCGAGCGAGATGAAGCTCGACGCGGTCACCACCGAGTACCGCGGGCACGCCAGGGACCTCGGCCGGCAGGCCGCGGAGAGCAAGGACATCGAGCTGGTCGTCGCCCTCGGCGGCGACGGCACCGTCAACGAGGTGGTCAACGGTCTGCTGCACCACGGCCCCGACCCGGACCGCCTCCCCCGCCTGGCCGTCGTGCCCGGCGGGTCCACGAACGTCTTCGCGCGCGCCCTCGGGCTGCCCAATGACGCCGTGGAGGCCACCGGTGCCCTTCTGGACGCCTTGCGCGAGGGCAGTGAGCGCACGGTGGGTCTGGGAATCGCGGGCGGCACACCGGGCACGGAGGACGAGGCGGTGCCCTCGCGCTGGTTCACGTTCTGCGCGGGGCTCGGCTTCGACGGCGGCGTGGTGGGCAGGGTCGAACAGCAGCGCGAGCTGGGCCGCCGCTCGACGCACGCGCTCTACGTGCGTCAGGTGCTGCGCCAGTTCATCGACGAGCCCCACCGCAGGCACGGAATGATCACGCTGGAGCGGCCCGGCGAGGACCCGGTGACGGACCTGGTGATGTCGATAGTCTGCAACACCTCTCCGTACTCCTACCTGGGCAATCGCCCTCTGTACGCGTCGCCGCGCGCCTCCTTCGACACGGCCTTGGACGTCCTGGGTCTGAAGAAGCTCTCGACGGCGGCCGTGGCCCGCTACGGCACCCAGCTCCTGACGTCGACGCCCGAGCGGGGACCACACGGTAAGCACGCGGTCACGCTCCACGACCTCACAGACTTCACCTTGCATTCAAAGGTTCCTCTGCCCCTTCAGATGGACGGTGACCACTTGGGGCTGCGGACGAGCGTGACGTTCACAGGCGTACGCCGTGCACTGCGTGTGATTGTGTGAGTAGAAGGGCCTAAAGTCCTTTCACTCGAACGTTTAAACCAGGGTCCACCCCATGGAAGTACGGCTGTGACCCAGCCGACACTGAGGAATCAAAAAAAACTTTCCTGAAGGGGTTGTATCCGCCGCCGAGGTTTGCGAATCTCTACATGGCGATCGGGACGGCCCGCAACATCGGCCCCACAGAGAGCCAGAACCCCTCCTCCACCACAGGTCCACACCAGGCGACTGGGCGTCGACCCTTCCCGTGCGGGGGGATTCGTGAAAGCGTTCACATTCACAAGCAACCTGCATGTAATACCAAGGAGAGGTAGCAGCCATGGACTGGCGTCACAACGCCGTTTGCCGCGAGGAAGACCCCGAGCTCTTCTTCCCCATCGGCAACACCGGTCCTGCGCTGCTGCAGATCGAGGAAGCCAAGGCCGTCTGCCGCCGCTGCCCCGTCATGGAGCAGTGCCTGCAGTGGGCGCTCGAGTCCGGCCAGGACTCCGGCGTCTGGGGTGGCCTCAGCGAGGACGAGCGCCGCGCAATGAAGCGCCGCGCCGCTCGCAACCGTGCACGCCAGGCCAGCGCCTGACGCCCACACCCCCCACGAGCCTGAGCTTGGCGGCGCGTACAGCGCGTACGCAACTCCCGCCCCCGAGCCGCAGCCGCGCAGTACCCCCGATGCGCAACGCAACGTGAGCAGTGAGCCCCGGACCATCGGTCCGGGGCTCACTGCTTTGCGCGCTGCCTCCACGTGTTCGCTACTTGTCGGCGCGGACCGGGATGTCCAGGAGCACCTGCGTGCCGCGCTCAGGCGCCCGGACCATGTCGAAGGTGCCGCCCAGCTCCCCCTCGACCAGGGTGCGGACGATCTGCAGACCGAGGTTCCCGGAGCGGTGCGGGTCGAAGTCCTCGGGGAGACCGACCCCGTCGTCGTGGACGGTGATCAGCAGCCGCGCGTCCTTGGTGGTGCCGCCGCGGACCGCCGACACCTCCACCGTGCCGGTGTCCCCCTCGCGGAAACCGTGCTCCAGCGCGTTCTGCAGGATCTCCGTGAGCACCATCGACAGCGGCGTCGCGACCTCCGCGTCGAGGATCCCGAAGCGTCCCGAGCGCCGGCCCGTGACCTTGCCGGGTGAGATCTCGGCGACCATCGCGAGCACCCGGTCGGCGATCTCGTCGAACTCCACGCGCTCGTCGAGATTCTGGGAGAGCGTCTCGTGGACGATGGCGATGGAACCCACGCGGCGCACGGCCTCCTCGAGTGCCTCGCGGCCCTTGGCGGAGTCGATGCGGCGGGCCTGCAGCCGCAGCAGCGCGGCAACCGTCTGGAGGTTGTTCTTCACCCGGTGGTGGATCTCCCGGATGGTCGCGTCCTTGGTGATCAACTCCCGCTCGCGACGGCGGAGTTCGGTCACGTCGCGGAGGAGGACCAGCGAACCGATGCGCGGGCCCTTCGGCTTGAGCGGGATCGCGCGCAGCTGGATGACGCCGTCGCCGCCCTCGATCTCGAACTCGCGCGGCGCCCAGCCGCTCGCGACCTTCGCGAGTGCCTCGTCCACCGGGCCGCGGGACGGGGCGAGTTCAGCCGTCGCCGTGCCCAGGTGCTGGCCGACGAGGTCGGAGGCGAAACCGAGGCGGTGGTACGCGGAGAGGGCGTTCGGCGACGCGTACTGCACCACGCCGTCGGCGTCGAGCCGCAGCAGACCGTCCCCCACGCGCGGGGAGGCGTCCATGTCGACCTGCTGCCCCGGGAACGGGAACGACCCCGCCGCGATCATCTGCGCGAGGTCGGACGCCGATTGGAGGTAGGTCAGCTCGAGGCGGGACGGCGTGCGGACCGTCAGGAGATTGGTGTTGCGGGCGATGACACCGAGGACACGCCCCTCCCTGCGTACGGGGATGGACTCGACGCGCACCGGTACCTCCTCGCGCCACTCCGGGTCGCCCTCGCGCACGATGCGCCCCTCGTCCAGGGCGGCGTCCAGGAGGGGCCGACGGCCGCGCGGGACGAGGTGGCCGACCATGTCGTCCTGGTAGGAGGTCGGGCCGGTGTTGGGCCGCATCTGCGCGACGGACACATAGCGGGTGCCGTCGAGCGTGGGGACCCAGAGGACCAGGTCGGCGAAGGAGAGGTCGGAGAGCAGCTGCCACTCCGAGACCAGCAGATGCAGCCACTCGAGATCGGAGTCACCGAGAGCGGTGTGCTGGCGGACGAGATCGTTCATGGAGGGCACGTGTGGAGCGTACCTTTCGCGCCCGGCGGCTCCCGTCGAGCCGCGGCGCCAGGGCGGGACCCTCAGCCCGCCCACGGCACCGCAGCCCTTCAGGTGCATCGGCCGCCAGAATGTGCGGTACTGAACAGCCGATCTTGAGGACCCGACACGGTCAGGGCAGAGAGTGCCGGTTCCTCGGTCCACTCTCCTGTGCGGGGAGAGCGGAGGCTTTACCCACGCATTGTGGACTAGACCATTCTCCTATGTCTATGCGTCGGCAGATGTTTGTCGTTGTCTCTTTCTCCGACAATCGGAGCCGACTTTCTCACACCGCCGACGCCGACGCCCGGCCTTCACCGACGGTCGGCCGGACCTGAGGCCATGCCGTCATGGCGAAGTCGGCCACCGCCTCCAGATCCTCCCTGGTGGCACCGTCCCTGGCCTGTTGCGACATCCCCTGGAAGACCGCCGCCGTGTACCGCGCGAGGGCGGCGGGGTCGGTGCCGTCGGGCAGTTCCCCTGCCGCGACGGCCGCTCGGATGCGGGCCTCGATGTCCGTCACGTTCGCATTCCTGCGCTCCCGCAGGGCCTCCTCCACCTCCGGCGTCGTGCAGTTGGTGGCCGCGGTGATGACGAGGCAGCCGCGGGGGTGGCCGGGGTCGGTGAACTCGGCCGCGGCCTCGTGCAGCATCCGCGACACCGCGGCGCGCACGGTGGACTCCTCCTCGAAGGCGCGCGCACCGAAGGCCCCGTGCGTCGCCCCGTACCGCACCACGACCTCGTCGAAGAGGGTGCGCTTGTCGCCGAAGGCCGCATAGAGACTCGGGGCGCCGATGCCCATGACCCGGGTGAGGTCGGAGACGGACGTCCCTTCGTACCCGTTCTCCCAGAACGTGCGGATCGCCTGCTCCAGGGCCGTCTCGCGGTCGAAGGAGCGGGGGCGTCCGCGCTGTTTCGTCGCCATGGAGTGAATTGTATAGCGGGCACTAGAAAAAGTGGGCGGGCGTGGGGTAGCGTTCTTTCTGTAACGAGCGCTAGAGAAATAGTCACCGGCGAAAGAGGGGGCGTCCGTCATGGGTGCACACACGGGCATGAGCAGGCTTGTCGGCAAGACCGCGCTGGTCACGGGCGGCAGCAGGGGCATCGGGCGGGGCATCGCCGAGCGCCTCGGCCGGGACGGGGCGCGGGTCGGCGTGCACTACGGAAGCAATGAGGTGGCCGCCAAGGAGACGGTGGCGGCGATCGAGGCGGCGGGCGGGTCCGCCTTCGCGTTCGGCGCCGAGCTGGGGGTGCCCGGAGACGCGGAGGCGCTCTGGGCCGCGTTCGACCGGCACGCGGACGGCCTGGACATCCTGGTGAACAACGCGGGCATCGGGCTGTACAGCCATGTGGGAGAGGTCGAGGAAGAGGAGTACGACCGCGTGTTCGCGGTCAACACGAAGGCGCTGTTCTTCGTGGTCCAGAAGGGCCTCGACCGGCTGCGCGACGGCGGCCGGATCATCAACATCTCGTCGGGCGTCACACGCATCGCGTTCCCGGTCACCGTGGCGTATTCGATGACGAAGGGCGCGGTGAACGTCCTGACGCGCACGCTGGCGCAGGAACTCGGCCCCCGCGGGATCACGGTGAACGCCGTCGCGCCCGGGATCATCCAGACGGACATGATGGACGGGATCCCCGAGGCCCAGCGCGCCGAGATGGCGGGGTACTCGGCCTTCGACCGGATAGGCCAGCCCGCCGACGTGGCGGACATCGTCTCCTTCGTGGCCTCCGAGGACGCCCGCTGGATCACCGGTCAGTACATCGACGCGACAGGAGGTTCGCTGCTGGGCGTGTGACCGGGCCACTCCTTGCGCCTACCGGCCTTCGCGCACGGCTCGACGGGCGGAGGCGGGGCGGAGAGTCGAGCATGGATCGAAGAGCGGCGGAATCGGCTGTTCTGGCTCTGCGGCACTGCTGTTCCAGCGGCGCAGCTCTGCTAGATTGGTCTATACCACCAGTACTCCAGCAGTACTTTCGAGCCCCTCTCCAGATCGGCAGGCCCAGCGTGGAAGTTGTCATCGTCCCGGACGCCACGGCAGGCGGCGAGCTCATCGCGGAGGCCATGGCCGCCCTGGTGCGTCGTAAGCCTGACGCCCTGCTCGGTGTCGCCACCGGCTCCACTCCCCTGCCCATCTACGAAGCGCTGGCGGCCAAGGTCGCTGCCGGTGCCGTAGATGCCTCGCGGGCCCGCATCTGCCAGCTCGACGAGTATGTGGGGCTGCCCGCCGGGCACCCCGAGTCGTACCGTTCCGTCGTCCTGCGGGAGGTCGTCGAGCCGCTCGGGCTGAACGAGAGCTCCTTCATGGGGCCCGACGGCAGCGCCGAGGACGTGCAGGCGGCGTGCGTGGCGTACGACAAGGCGCTCGCCGAGGCCGGAGGGGTCGACCTGCAGCTGCTCGGCATCGGCACGGACGGGCACATCGGGTTCAACGAGCCGTGCTCGTCGCTCGCGTCCCGCACGCGCATCAAGACGCTGACGGAGCAGACTCGGGTGGACAACGCGCGCTTCTTCGACGGGGACATCGAGCAGGTCCCGCACCACGTCATCACCCAGGGGATCGGGACGATCCTGGAGGCGCGGCACCTGGTGCTGCTCGCCACGGGTGAGGGCAAGGCGGACGCGGTGGCCGCGACGGTGGAGGGTCCGGTCGCCTCGGTCGTGCCCGCCTCCGCGCTGCAGCTGCACCCGCACGCCACGGTCGTGGTGGACGAGGCCGCCGCGTCGAAGCTGAAGCTGGCGGACTACTTCCGGCACACGTACGCGAACAAGCCGGAGTGGCAGGGGCTGTAGAGGCGACGGACGGTCGCGGCAGGCACACGCGGAAGGGGCGCCCCGGTCAGGGGCGCCCCTTCCGCGTGTGGCGGGTTCGCGCGGTGGGTGGGTCAGCCCGCGACGATGACCTCGGCCGCCGCCTCGCCGCACACGCGGGCGGCGCCGCGCGTCGCGATGTGGAGGGCGCCGACGGGGGCGGACTGGGGGACGCCCATCTCGACGACGACCGTGTCGGGCCGGGCCGCGACGAGGGTCTGGAGGGCGTCGGCCATCCAGGCGTGGCGGTGGGCGTCGCGGACGACGGCCACGATGCGGCGCGTGCCGGCCGCGGCGAGGGCCTGGCTGCCCGCGCCGTCGCCGGAGTAGGTGGCGGACTCGGTGCCGGGGAGGCGGCGCTCCAGTTCGGCGGTGACGCCCCAGGGGGTCTCGTCGCCGACGGCGATGTTGGGGAGCGGGGAGAACGTGGCGACGAAGGGGGCCTCGGTGACCGGGGCGGCGTAGTTCTCGCCGCGGGTGACGGTCAGCGCGCGGCGGGCCCCGATCAGGCCGATCCCGGTGTCGGGCACGCCCCCCGAACGCTCGGCCGCGCCCGACACCGAAGCCCACCCGGCCAGCGCCCGCACGCGGTCCGCCGCCTCGGCGAGCCGCTCCTCGGACAGCTCGCCCGAACGCACGGCCGCGACGAACGCGTCCCGCAGCCGTAGCACGGTGCCCTCGTCCGAGGGGCCGCCGCCCGTGCAGATCGCGTCGGCCCCGGCGGCGATGGCGAGGACGCAGCCGCGCTCGAAGCCGTACGTGCCGGCAATGGCCTGCATGTCCATGCCGTCAGTGACGATGAGGCCCTCGTAGCCGAACTCCTCGCGCAGCAGTCCGGTCAGGATGCGGCGGGAGAGCGTGCCGGGGTTGTCCGGGTCCAGGGCGGGCGCCAGGACGTGGGCGCTCATCACGGCCCGCGTGCCGGCGGCGAGGGCCGCGCGGAACGGCGCGAGGTCGCGGGAGTTCAGGACGTCCCGGTCGACGTCGATGACCGGCACGGAGTGGTGCGAGTCGATCGCCGTGTCGCCGTGCCCCGGGAAGTGCTTGGCGGAGGTGGCGACGCCCGACGACTGCATGCCCTCGACGTAGGCGGCGGTGTGCCGGGCCACGAGGTCGGGGTCCGAGCCGAAGGACCGTACGCCGATGACGGGGTTGTCGGGGTTGGCGTTGACGTCGGCCGACGGCGCCCAGTTGAAGTTGATGCCGCAGGCGGCGAGGCGGCGGCCGAGGTCGGCGGCGACCTCGCGGGTCAGCGTGGTGTCGTCGACGGCGCCGAGCGCGTGGTTGCCCGGGTAGGAGGAGCCGGTGCGCACCTCCAGGCGGGTGACGTCGCCGCTCTCCTCGTCGATGGCGATCAGGAGGTCGTCGCGTTGGGCGCGCAGTTGTGCGGTGAGCGCGGCGACCTGCTCCGCGGTCCGCACGTTGCGGCCGAAGAGGCTGACGGAGGCGAGGCCTTCGTCGATGCGGTGGCGCACCCAGTCCGGCACCGTGGCGGTGCCGTCGAAGCCGGGCTGCAGGACGGCGAGGGCGTTGCGGGTGAGGGTGTCACCGGCGTGCGTGAGTGTCGTCATGTGCGGAGTTATCCCTTCACTGCGCCGTCGGTGAGGCCGGCCACGGCCCTGCGCTGCAGGAAGACGAAGAGGATGAGGATCGGGATGGCGAAGAGGGAGGCGGCGGCCATGGTGGCGCCCCAGTCGTCGCCGAAGGCGGTCTGGAAGCTGGACAGCCAGATCGGCAGGGTCTTGGCCTCGGCTTCCTTGTTGAGCACGAGGGCCAGCGGGAACTCGTTCCAGGCGGTGATGAATCCGAAGAGCGAGGTAGACATCAGACCCGGCGCGAGCAGCGGCAGGATCACCCGGCGGAAGGCCTGCATGCGGGTGCAGCCGTCGACCATGGCGGACTCCTCCAGCTCCTTGGGCACGGCGGCGACGAAGCCGCGGAGCGTGAGGAGGGTGAAGGGCAGGATCATGACCATGTAGAAGAGGGTCAGCGGGATCAGGCTGTTCAGCATGTCCGCGTCGCGCACGATGATGTAGATCGCGATGACCATGACTTCCCACGGCGCCATCTGCGCGAGCATGAAGCCGATGATGAAGCCGCGCCGCCCCTTGAACCGCATCCGGGCGAGGGCGAAGGCCGCGGTCACGCCGATGATGAGGGAGAAGACGACGGCGAGGACCGTCACGATGACGGAGTTGCCGACCATGGTCCAGAAGTGGTCGGCGTCGATCGCCGTCTTGAAGTGTTCGAGCGTGGCGTCGGTCGGGAACCAGACCGGGTCCTCGGCGATGATGTCGCCGGTCGGCTTGAAGGCCGTGGCGAACATCCAGTACACGGGGAAGACGCAGAAGACGAAGATGACGACCGCGACCAGGTTGGGCCAGAGGCGGCCCATCAGCGAGCGCTTCACAGCTCGTCCTCCTCTTGCTTGAGCACGATCCGCAGGTAGAACGAGGTGATGGCCAGCAGGATGACGATGGTGAGCAGCGCGATCGCCGCGCCCATGCCGAAGTGCTGGTTGCCCATGCCCTCGATGTAGGCGTAGACGGGCAGGATCTCGGTGAGCCGGTCCGGGCCGCCCTCGTTGATCGTGAAGACCTGCACGAACGCCTTGAAGACCCAGATGATCTCCAGGAACGTCGTTGCGTAGAGGAAGGGCTTCAGGTACGGCAGCGTCACCTGGGTGAACTGTTTGATGGCCCCCGCGCCGTCCAGCGCCGCGGCCTCGTACAGCTCCTTGGGGATGGTGGTCGTGGCGGCGTACAGGTTGATCGCCACGAAGGGGATGGACATCCAGACGATCAGCAGCAGCACGACGAAGAAGGTCGAGTACTGCGTGGCCAGCCAGTCGTGGTCGGCCATCGACTCGAAGCCGATCTTGGCGAGTACCCAGTTGACGACGCCGAAACGCTGCGCGAACAGCCACTGGTAGACGGTGCTGGCCGCGACGACGGGCATGGCCCAGGTGAGCACGAGGCCGAGCAGGAGGAACGTGCGCATCTTGCGGCCGAGGCGCGCGAGGAGCAGTCCGACCAGCGTGCCGAGCACCATGATCAGCACGACGTTGACGGCGGTGAAGACGACCGAGCGTCCCGTGACCCGCCAGAAGTCCTCGCCGGTGAGGACGTCCTTGTAGTTGTCGAATCCGTTCCACTCGGTCAAGTGCAGAATGAACTGCCGCATGTTGAGGTTCTGGAACGACAGGATCCCGTTGTTGACCAGTGGCCAGCCGAGCAGCAGCAGGGTGGCGACGATCGCGGGGGCAAGGAGCAGATAGGGCGTCAGGCCGGCGAGACGCCGGGGCTCCTTGAGCGGGGCACTCGGCCGTGGTCCGCCTTCCGGTGTCTGCACCTCCGTCGGGCCGGAGGGCGGCCGTTCGGTCTTCTGCACGGTCATGCTCGCCATCTCTTTCGTGGGCATCGCGGTACGCAGAGGTGTGCCGGGGGCGGCGAGGACGGTTCACCCGCCGCCCCCGGCAAGAGGGGGCGTTCTTACTGCTTCTGCGACAGGCGCTTGTTGAGCTCGCCCTCGACCTGCTTGGCGGCGTCCGCGGGAGACTTACCGTTGAGCACCGCGGTCATGTAGTTCTTGATCGGGTTCGGCGGGTTCTCCACCGCGCCCCACTCCGGGATCAGCGGGGTGGTGCCACCGCCGGCGGCGGCGGGAGCGGCGGCCTCGGCGGCCGGGTTGCCCTTGAGGTTGGACTCCAGGGCCTTCTTGTTCGGGATCGTGCCGCCTTCCTTGGCGAACTGGCCCTCGAACTTGTCGGACAGCGCGATCTTGAGGAACTCCTTGGCGAGCTCCTGCTTCTTGCTGGTCGCGGCGACGGCGAGGTTGGAGCCGCCGAGGAAGACGCCCTCGGGCTTGTCGGCCGTGGCGCCCGGGATCGTGAAGAAGCCGATGTCCTTCTCGATCTTCTTGTTGGCCTTGATCGCGGTCGCGGCCTCCCAGCTCATGCCGATGAAGGCGCCGGTCTTGCCCTTGGCGAAGACCTCGGCCTGCTGCGGGGTGGCCTCGTCCTTGTTCTTGGGGGCCTTGGAGAGGTCCGCGAACTGCTTGTACGTCTTCATGGCCTTGGCGACCTTGGGGTCGCTCAGGTTGGAGACGTACTTGTCGCCGTCCTTCTTGACCAGCTCGGCGCCCTCACCGATGGTCAGGCCGACGAAGTGGTACCAGTTCTGGCCGGGCAGGTAGATCGGCTCGGCGTCGGTCTTCGCGTCGATCTGCTTGAGGTTCTTGAGGAACTCGTCGCGGGTCTTGGGGGTGCCCTTGATGCCGGCGTCGGCCCAGACCTTCTTGTTGTAGACCACGACGCGGTTCAGGACGAACCACGGGGCGGCGTACTGCTTGCCGTCGATGACCGAGGCCTTGTTCATCGACTCGGTCCAGTCCGCGCCGATGGACTCCTTGAGGTCGTCCAGCTCGGCGAGGCCACCGGTCTTGGCGTACGCGGCGGTCTGGGTGTTGCCGATCTCGAAGACGTCCGGCGGGTTCTCCTCGGAGAGGGCGGTGGTCAGCTTCTGCTGGATACCGTTCCACTGCTGGACTTCGAACTTCAGCTTCGCGCCGGTCTTCTTCTCGAAGGCCGCCGTGACATCCTTCTGCCACTGGTCAGGCGTCGAACCGTCCATCGCCCAGAGCGTCAGGGTCTCGCCCTTGAAGCTGTCGGCTCCCCCGGCCTTCTTGTCCTCGTCGTCACTGCCGCAGGCCGCGACCGAGACCAACATGCCCGCGACACCGATGGCCGCTATGAGCTTGCGCTTCACGTCACCCTCCTCAAGGGATGCCAGTCAACCCCCCACCCGCAGCGACCAAATGGACCGAGATCTGCCCGTGGGACTGGAACCTGGTCTTTAATGGTGTAGACCAGTACGGGGAGCTTGGCCTAGACCTTTAGGGGTGTCAAGGGTGTATAAGAAGGGCTGTCGCCTCCGTTATCGGACCGACACCTGAGCAGACCGAGTCTTCCCCCCGAGCTCTCGACTTCGCTCGACCAGGGGGCGCCGCCAGGGCCCGGTACGTGCCACGATGTGAGCCGCGACAGACGGAGGAGCCGGTGACGGCAGCAGCACAGGAGCCGGGAAGGTCGATCATGGGCAGCGAGGCGGGCAGCACGGCGGGCGAGATCGACGTGTCCCCGGAGAGTCCTAGCGTCGGCCGCACGGCGCGCGTGCCCAAGTACTACCGCCTGAAGCGGCACTTGCTGGACATCACCGAGACGCTGCCGCCGGGCACCCCGGTCCCCCCGGAGCGCACCCTCGCCGCCGAGTTCGACACCTCCCGTACGACCGTGCGCCAGGCCCTCCAGGAGCTGGTCGTCGAGGGCCGCCTGGAGCGCATCCAGGGCAAGGGCACCTTCGTCGCGAAGCCCAAGGTGTCGCAGGCCCTGCAGCTCACCTCGTACACGGAGGACATGCGGGCCCAGGGCCTTGAGCCCACCTCGCAGCTCCTGGACATCGGCTACATCACCGCCGACGACCGCCTCGCCGACCTGCTCGACATCACCGCGGGCGGCCGGGTGCTCCGCATCGAGCGGCTCCGTCTCGCCA
The DNA here is from genome assembly GCF_008642355.1 of Streptomyces venezuelae. Taxonomy (NCBI): domain Bacteria; kingdom Bacillati; phylum Actinomycetota; class Actinomycetes; order Kitasatosporales; family Streptomycetaceae; genus Streptomyces; species Streptomyces venezuelae. The sequence continues at coordinate 5,518,238 of NZ_CP029193.1, read as the reverse complement.
ACGGCGAGGCCATGGCCATCGAGACCACGCACCTCTCGGCGAAGCGCTTCCCCGCGCTGCGCCGCTCCCTCGTCAAGTACACCTCGCTGTACACGGCGCTCGCCGAGGTGTACGATGTGCACCTCGCGGAGGCCGAGGAGACCATCGAGACCTCGCTCGCCACCCCGCGCGAGGCCGGCCTGCTCGGAACCGACGTGGGCCTGCCGATGCTGCTCCTGTCCCGCCACTCGCTGGACGGCGACGGCCAGCCGGTGGAGTGGGTGCGCTCGGTGTACCGCGGCGACCGCTACAAGTTCGTGGCCCGCCTCAAGCGGCCCACCGACTGACACCCGTCCGAGGTCTGGCGCGGGTCCCCGCGGCTGCTCTACGTTCCTCCAGTCATCGCCTGATGAACGGGAGGACGACCCGGTGCGCAGAGCGAACCCCCGATCCATCGTCATCTGGTCCCTCGTCGCGCTGGTCGGCGCCGCGGGCTGGACCGTCCTGGCCCTCGCGCGCGACGAGGAGGTGTCGGCCGCCTGGATGGTGGCGGCGGCACTCGGCTCGTACGCCGTCGCGTACCGCTTCTACTCCAAGTTCATCGCGTACAAGGTCCTGAAGGTCGACCGGAAGCGGGCGACCCCGGCCGAGCGGCTCGACAACGGCATCGACTACCACCCGACCGACCGCCGGGTGCTGCTCGGCCACCACTTCGCGGCGATCGCGGGCGCCGGACCCCTGGTGGGGCCGGTGCTCGCGGCCCAGATGGGGTACCTGCCCGGCACGATCTGGATCATCGCCGGCGTGATCTTCGCGGGCGCCGTGCAGGACATGGTCGTGCTGTTCTTCTCGACGCGGCGCGACGGCAAGTCGCTCGGGCAGATGGCGCGCGAGGAGATCGGCCCGGTCGGCGGCGCCGCCGCGCTGCTCGCCACCTTCGCCATCATGATCATCCTGCTCGGGGTGCTCGCCCTCGTCATCGTCAACGCGCTCGCCGAGTCGCCGTGGGGCACCTTCTCCATCGCGATGACCGTCCCCATCGCCCTGCTCATGGGCTTCTATCTGCGGGTACTGCGGCCGGGCCGCGTCAGCGAGGTCTCGCTGATCGGCATCGCGCTGCTGCTGCTCGCGCTCGTCGGCGGACGCTGGATCGCCGAGTCGTCCCTCGCGGACACCTTCACGCTGGCGCCGTCGACGCTGGTCATCTGGCTGGTGGCGTACGGGTTCATCGCCTCGATCCTTCCGGTGTGGATGCTGCTCGCGCCCCGCGACTACCTCTCCACGTTCATGAAGATCGGCACGATCGTGCTGCTCGCGCTCGGCGTCGTCGTCGCCCTGCCGACGCTGAAGATGGACCCGGTGACCGACTTCGCCTCGCGCGGCGACGGTCCCGTCTTCGCGGGCTCGCTCTTCCCCTTCGTCTTCATCACCATCGCCTGCGGCGCCCTGTCCGGCTTCCACGCGCTGATCTCCTCGGGCACGACGCCGAAGATGATCCAGAAGGAGACGCAGGTCCGGATGATCGGCTACGGCTCCATGCTGATGGAGTCGTCGGTCGCGGTGATGGCGCTCGTCGCGGCCTCGATCATCGACCCCGGTCTGTACTTCGCCATGAACGCGCCGGCGGGGGTCGTCGGCGACACCGTCCAGGAAGCGTCGAAGGCCGTCGCCGGCTTCGGCTACTCGATCTCGCCGGCCGACCTGGCACAGGCCGCGAAGAACGTCGAGGAGTCCTCGCTGCTCTCACGCACCGGTGGCGCGCCCACGCTCGCGGTCGGCGTGTCCGAGATCTTCTCGAAGGTCACCGGCGGCTCGATGCGGGCCTTCTGGTACCACTTCGCGATCATGTTCGAGGCACTGTTCATCCTGACCGCGCTCGACGCGGGCACGCGCGTGGGCCGCTTCATGCTGCAGGACATGCTCGGGAACATCTACAAGCCGTTCCGGCGGATGAGCTGGAAGCCGGGGCTCGTCTTCACCAGCGCCGTCGTCACGGGCCTCTGGGGCTACTTCCTCTGGGTCGGCGTGCACGAGCCGCTCGGCGGGATCAACCAGCTCTTCCCGATCTTCGGCATCGCCAACCAGCTCCTCGCCGCCGTCGCCCTCGCCGTCTGCACCACGCTGCTCGTGAAGTCCGGGCGGCTCAAGTGGGCCTGGATCACCGGCATTCCGCTCGCCTGGGACGCGACGGTGACGCTCACCGCGAGCTGGCAGAAGGTCTTCTCCAGCGATCCGCGCGTCGGCTTCTTCCAGCAGCGTGCCAACTACCGGGACGCCATCGACGAGGGCAAGATCCTGCCGCCCGCCAAGACCATGGACGACATGCACACCGTCGTCACCAACTCCACGGTGGACGGCGTCCTTTCGGCGACGCTCGCCCTGCTCATCGTCGTCGTCATCCTGGACGCGGCACGGGTGTGCATCAAGCACGTCCGCGACCCGTCGGCCTCACGGCTGCGCGAAGCTCCCTACGTGGAGTCGAGGTTGACCGCCCCGGCGGGGCTCTTCGCGACCCGGGAGGAGAAGCAGGAGGAGCGGCGCGAAGAGCGGCGGGAGGTGGCGCCGTGACGTGGCTGCTGCGCGGCGTGCGCTGGATGCGGTGGTACGTACGCGAGCTGACGGACGAGTCGGCGTACGACCGGTATGTGGCGCACGTACGAAAGGAGCATCCCGCCGCAACCGTCCCCAGCCGCCGCGCATTTGAGCGCATGCGGACGGAGAGGGCGGAGTCGGACCCTCGCCAGGGCTTCCGCTGCTGCTGATCAAGCGACTGAGCAGGCAACTCACGACTCCGCGACCCGTCCGTTATCCGGACAGGGGTTCCATACAGCGAGACTGTGGCTTAGATTTCCCGCACGTTAAGCATGGGATAAGTGAGGGAACGGAGCCGCGATATGTCAGACGCGCCTGAAGTGAACAGACCGGTGGTGACGCCGGTCCGTGTGGTCATCGCAGCCTGCCTTGTCGCGCCCTTCGTGGCAATGCTCTGGGTGGGGTCGTACGCGAAGATCGACCCGACCTTCATCGGCATCCCGTTCTTCTACTGGTACCAAATGCTCTGGGTGCTGATCTCCACGGCGCTCACGATGATCGCGTACAAGCTGTGGCAGCGTGACCAGCACGCCCGCAAGGCCGAGCAGGCCCATGGGGGTGCCGGACAGTGACCACACTCGCATCGGGCGGCGTCAACGGCGTCGCGCTCGGCGTCTTCATCTTCTTCTTCCTCGCCGTCACCGTCATGGGCTTCATGGCGGCCCGCTGGCGCAAGGCGGAGAACGAGCAGAGCCTCGACGAATGGGGCCTCGGCGGCCGGTCGTTCGGCACCTGGGTCACCTGGTTCCTGCTCGGCGGCGATCTGTACACCGCCTACACGTTCGTGGCCGTCCCCGCGGCGATCTACGCGGCGGGCGCGGCCGGCTTCTTCGCCGTGCCGTACACGATCCTCGTCTACCCGCTGATCTTCACCTTCCTGCCGCGCCTGTGGTCCGTCTCGCACAAGCACGGCTACGTGACCACCTCGGACTTCGTGCGCGGCCGCTTCGGCTCCAAGGGGCTCTCGCTGGCGGTCGCCGTCACCGGCATCCTCGCCACGATGCCGTACATCGCGCTCCAACTCGTCGGCATCCAGGCGGTCCTCGACGTCATGGGGATCGGCGGCGGGCCCGACACCAACTGGTTCATCAAGGACCTGCCGCTCCTGATCGCGTTCGCGGTGCTCGCCGCGTACACCTACTCGTCGGGCCTGCGCGCGCCCGCGCTGATCGCGTTCGTGAAGGACGGTCTGATCTACCTCGTCATCGCCGTCGCGATCATCTACATCCCGATCAAGCTCGGCGGCTTCGACGAGATCTTCCACGCGGCGAACGAGAAGTTCGCCGCGGCGAACGACGCGGCGGGCAAGCCCGTCGCCGGTCTCGCGCCCGGCGAGGCCGGACAGTGGACCTACGCGACGCTCGCGCTGGGCTCCGCGCTCGCGCTCTTCATGTATCCGCACTCGATCACGGCGACGCTCTCCTCCAAGAGCCGTGACGTGATCCGCCGCAACACCACGATCCTGCCGCTCTACTCGCTGATGCTGGGGCTGCTCGCGCTGCTCGGCTTCATGGCGATCGCGGCCGGCGTCAAGGTCGAGAACGGCCAGCTCGCCATCCCGCAGCTGTTCGAGAACATGTTCCCCGACTGGTTCACCGGCGTCGCCTTCGCCGCCATCGGCATCGGCGCGCTCGTGCCCGCGGCGATCATGTCGATCGCGGCCGCGAACCTCTTCACCAGGAACATCTACAAGGACTTCATCAAGCCGGACGCGACGCCCGCGCAGGAGACCAAGGTCTCCAAGCTGGTCTCGCTCCTGGTGAAGGTCGGCGCGCTCGCCTTCGTCCTCACCATGGACAAGACGGTCGCGATCAACTTCCAGTTGCTCGGCGGCATCTGGATCCTGCAGACGATGCCCGCGCTCGTCGGCGGCCTCTTCACACGGTGGTTCCACCGCTGGGCGCTGCTCGCCGGCTGGGCGGTCGGCATGGTCTACGGAACGGTCGCCGCGTACGGCGTCGCGTCGCCGACGCAGAAGCACTTCGGCGGCTCGTCCGACGAGATCCCCGGCATCGGCGAGATCGGCTACATCGGCCTCACCGCGTTCGTCCTGAACGTCGTCGTGACCGTGGTCATGACCTTCGTCCTGAAGGCCCTGAACGCCCCCGAGGGCATCGACGAGACGTCACCCGGGGACTACACGGCGGACGTCGGCGACCCCGGCGTCATCGAGGAACTGCCCCCGGCCACGGCGGGAGCGCCGGGCGGGCACTGACCCTTCCCGCGTACGACGCCACGTACGACATGCGGGCCGCCGGAGCACTCCGGCGGCCCGTTCTCGTACTCCCGGACCTCGTACTCCCCGGCACAAGAGACACAAGATATGGGGCTGCCACCCGGGGCCAGCACAAGATGTATGCTCGTGCTCGCTGTCGCCGCAGGGGAATCCGGTGCAAGTCCGGAACTGTCCCGCAACGGTAGACGTGTACGCATTTGTCGTACGCGGAGTCCGAAGACCTGCCGGCAGTGCACCCGTGCCGTCCGGCCCGGGTGCCGACCGTCCGGGCCTCGTGGAATGGGCCGGTGGACGCGGTACGCCGCCCTGGCCCTGCCCGGGTGCGCCCGTGTGTGCCATCCCCTCCCCTGGCCCAGAGCCGAGCGAGGGAGAGCTCCACGTGACCATCGCGCCTGCCGAACCTGCGTCAGCGCCGGTATCGCAGCCCACCGACAGCACCGCGGGTACCGACGCGCCGGGGACCGCGCTGCTGCGCACCCTGACCGACCTCACCGCCGACCTCCCCGACGCCGACCCCGGCAGGGTCGCCGCCGCCGCGCTGCGCGGCCGCTCGGCGCGGGCCGACGAGGCGGAGCTGCGGACCCTCGCCACCGAGGCGGCCGCGGGGCTCATCTCCGAGGACCCCGCGTACTCGAAGCTCGCCGCCAGGCTGCTCACGCTCTCCATCGCCGCCGAGGCCGCCTCCCAGGGCGTGCGCTCCTTCACCGAGTCGATCGCCGTCGGGCACCGCGAGGGCCTGATCGCCGACCGCACCGCCGACTTCGTGGCCGCCCACGCGGCCCGCCTCGACGCGCTCGTGGACGCCGCACTCGCCGACGGCGCCGACTTCCGCTTCGGCTACTTCGGCCTGCGCACCCTGCACAGCCGCTACCTGCTGCGCCACCCGATCACCCGGCAGGTCATCGAGACCCCGCAGCACTTCATGCTGCGCGTGGCGAGCGGCCTCGCGGAAGACGAGAGCGTTCGCGCCGTCGACGAGGTCGCCGCGCTGTACGGCCTGATGAGCCGCCTCGACTACCTGCCGTCCTCGCCCACGCTCTTCAACTCCGGCACCCGCCACCCGCAGATGTCGTCCTGCTACCTCCTGGACTCCCCGCAGGACGAGCTCGACTCCATCTACGACCGCTACCACCAGGTCGCGCGGCTCTCCAAGCACGCGGGTGGCATCGGGCTCTCGTACTCCCGCATCCGCTCCCGCGGTTCGCTGATCCGCGGGACGAACGGGCACTCCAACGGCATCGTGCCGTTCCTGAAGACGCTGGACGCCTCGGTCGCCGCCGTGAACCAGGGCGGGCGGCGCAAGGGCGCGGCCGCGGTCTACCTGGAGACCTGGCACTCCGACATCGAGGAGTTCCTGGAGCTGCGCGACAACACCGGTGAGGACGCGCGCCGCACCCACAACCTGAACCTGGCGCACTGGATCCCCGACGAGTTCATGCGCCGGGTCGCCGCCGACCAGGAGTGGTCGCTGTTCTCGCCCTCCGACGTGCCCGAGCTCGTCGACCTGTGGGGCGAGGAGTTCGACGCCGCCTACCGCAGGGCGGAGGCCGCCGGACTCGCGCGGAAGACCATGTCGGCCCGGGACCTGTACGGCCGCATGATGCGCACCCTCGCGCAGACCGGCAACGGCTGGATGACCTTCAAGGACGCCGCCAACCGCACCGCCAACCAGACGGCGGAGCCCGGCCACACCGTCCACTCCTCCAACCTCTGCACGGAGATCCTGGAGGTGACGGACGACGGGGAGACCGCCGTCTGCAACCTCGGCTCGGTGAACCTCGGCGCGTTCGTCGAGAACGGCGGCATCGACTGGGAACGGCTCGACGAGACCGTCCGCACCGCCGTCACCTTCCTCGACCGCGTCGTCGACATCAACTTCTACCCGACCGAGCAGGCCGGACGCTCCAACGCCAAGTGGCGCCCGGTGGGTCTCGGCGCGATGGGCCTCCAGGACGTCTTCTTCCAGCTGAAGCTGGCCTTCGACTCCCCCGAGGCGCGCGCCCTGTCCACCCGCATCGCCGAGCGCATCATGCTCGCGTCGTACGAGGCCTCCGCGGACCTCGCCGAGCGCCACGGGCCGCTCCCGGCCTGGGAGAAGACCCGCACCGCGCGCGGCGTCCTGCACCCCGACCACTACGGCGTCGAGCTGACGTGGCCCGAGCGCTGGGCGGCGCTGCGGGAGCGCATCGCCGCGACCGGCATGCGCAACTCGCTGCTGCTCGCCATCGCGCCGACCGCGACCATCGCGTCCATCGCCGGTGTGTACGAGTGCATCGAGCCGCAGGTCTCCAACCTGTTCAAGCGCGAGACGCTGTCCGGTGAGTTCCTCCAGGTCAACGCCTATCTGGTGGAGGAGCTGAAGCGGCACGGCCTGTGGGACGCGAAGACCCGTGAGGCGCTGCGCGAGTCCAACGGCTCGGTGCAGGACTTCGACTGGGTGCCCGCCGAGGTCCGCGCGCTGTACCGCACGGCGTGGGAGATCCCGCAGCGCGGCCTGATCGACATGGCCGCCGACCGCACCCCGTTCCTCGACCAGGCGCAGTCGCTGAACCTCTTCCTGGAGACGCCGACCATCGGCAAGCTCTCCTCGATGTACGCGTACGCCTGGCAGCGCGGCCTGAAGACCACGTACTACCTGCGCTCGCGCCCCGCGACGCGCATCGCCCGCGCCGCGGGCGGCGCGAACGCCGCGGCCACCGCCCCCGTCCCCGCCCAGGCCACGGCCGAAGACGCCGTCGCCTGCTCCCTGGAAAACCCCGAGTCCTGCGAGGCCTGCCAGTAATGAGCACGACGACCAACAGCGAGAAGAACCTCCTCGACCCGGGCTTCGAGCTGACCCTGCGCCCCATGCGCTACCCCGACTTCTACGAGCGCTACCGGGACGCGATCAAGAACACCTGGACCGTCGAGGAGGTCGACCTCCACTCGGACGTCGCCGACCTCGCCAAGCTCAGCCCCGGTGAGCAGCACATGATCGGCCGTCTCGTCGCGTTCTTCGCGACCGGCGACTCGATCGTCTCGAACAACCTGGTGCTGACGCTGTACAAGCACATCAACTCCCCCGAGGCCCGGCTCTACCTGAGCCGTCAGCTGTTCGAGGAGGCCGTGCACGTCCAGTTCTATCTGACGCTGCTCGACACCTACCTGCCCGACCCGGAGGACCGCGCGGCGGCCTTCGACGCGGTCGAGGAGATCCCCTCGATCCGTGAGAAGGCCGAGTTCTGCTTCAAGTGGATGGACTCGGTCGAGACGCTGGACCGTCTTGAGACGCAGGCCGACCGGCGCCGCTTCCTGCTCAACCTCATCTGCTTCGCCGCGTGCATCGAGGGCCTCTTCTTCTACGGCGCCTTCGCGTACGTGTACTGGTTCCGCAGCCGCGGTCTGCTGCACGGCCTGGCCACCGGCACCAACTGGGTGTTCCGCGACGAGACGATGCACATGAGCTTCGCCTTCGACGTGGTCGACACCGTCCGCAAGGAGGAGCCCGAGCTCTTCGACGACGCGCTGCAGCAGCAGGTCACGGACATGCTGAAGGAGGCGGTCGAGGCCGAGCTGCAGTTCGCCCGCGACCTGTGCGGCGACGGCCTGCCCGGCATGAACACCGACTCGATGCGCGAGTACCTGCAGTGCGTCGCCGACCAGCGTCTGCAGCGCCTCGGCTTCGCGCCGGTCTACGGCTCCGAGAACCCCTTCTCGTTCATGGAGCTGCAGGGCGTCCAGGAGCTGACCAACTTCTTCGAGCGGCGGCCCTCGGCCTACCAGGTCGCCGTCGAGGGCTCGGTCTCGTTCGACGACGAGTTCTAGACGCGCACGGGTGTGCCCGCCCCTGTTCCGCTGGACAGGGGCGGGCACACCGCTGGGTCAGCGCGGAGTGGCCCGCAGGACGAGCCGCTTGGGGTGCAGGGTGATGCCGACCTGGGTGCGGGCGTCGGTCTCCCGCACCGGCCGAAGACGCCACTTCGGCGCCACCGTCCCCAGGATCAGGGCGAGTTCGGCCAGGCTGAAGTGGTCACCGGGGCACTTCCTGTTGCCGACGCTGAACGGCATCATGGCGAACTCCGGTACGTCGGCGGCCCGTTCCGGATTCCACCGGTCGGGGTCGAACTCCAGGTGCCGCTCGAAGGAACGCGGGTCGCGCTGCATCGCGTACACGCTGTAGACGATGTCGGCGTCCGCCGGAATCGAATAGCCGCCCAGATCGGTTTCGGCCACCGACCGGCGCGTGAATATCCAGGCGGCCGGCCGTATGCGCATCGCCTCGGTGACGACATTGCGGAGGTGCGGCAGCTCCTTGAGATCGGCGAATGTGATCGCGCGATCCGGGGCCACGGCATTTACCTCTTCAACCAACCGCCTTTCCTGCTCGGGGTGTTCGGTCAGCAGATGGAACGCCCACGCCAGCGTCGACGCCACATTCTCCGCACCCGCCACGACGAGCGAAACCACGTTGTCGTGGATCTCCCGGTCGGTGATGGGCGCCCCGGTTTCGTCCGTGGCCCGCAGCAATTCGGTGAGCAGGTCGTCCGGCGCGCCGGGTCCCGCCGCGCGGCGCTCCGCGATGATCTCGTCGACGAGGGCGTGCAGGTCGGCGAGCGCGCTCTCGAAGCGCCGGTTGGCGGGGGTCGGCACGCGGTGGAGCGGGCCGACCGAGAGCACCATCCTGCGGTAGAGCCCGTCGAAGACGGTGTGCAGGGATTCGGCGATCCGGTCCGCCTTGTCCCGAATCGAGTCGACCTCCAGGAGGGAGCGCGAGACGATGCGCACGGCCGTGCGGAACATCTCGGCGCTCACGTCGACGGTGGCGCCCGGCTGCCAGCGGGCCGCCGTGGCGCGGGCCTCCTCCTCCATCACCTTGGCGTAGTCGGCGATCCGCTCGGGCCGGAACGCGGGCTGCATCATGCGGCGCTGGCGCCGGTGCAGCTTGCCGTTGCTGGTCGCCACGCCCTTGCCGAGGAGCACTTCCAGGGTGTCCCAGAGGGGCCCGCCGACGATGTACTCGGGGTTCTTGAGCATGGCGCCGACCAGTTCCGGGTCGCACACCACGTAGGCCGTCCTGGGTCCCAGCCTGATCCTGACGAGATCGCCGTGGTCACGGAGCGCGGAGAGGAAACCGAGCGGGTCGCGCACCAGGTTCCAGGCGTGGCCGAGCACCGGGGCCCCGCCCCGGACGAGGGGCGGGGTGCGCAGCGGCCCGGAGCCGGGAGCGGGGGGCGCGGGTATCGCGGATTCGACGCTCATTCCTCACCTACCAGTTCGTTTTCCGCCAGGGACTCTTCCGTCACATACGGGGGCATGGACCTGTCGTCCCAGCTGTCCACCCGATAGCGGCCGGATTCGTGATGGAACCAGTAGACGGACGAGAACCAGTTCCGCATGTTGAATACGCAGGCTTTCACCGCGTCCGCGAGTTCGGTTCCTCCGTCGCCGCCTTCCGCCAACTCATCGGCGAACTGCAGCACTTCCCGCTCCGCTTCCAGGAATTCCTTGACGCATTCGGTGACGCGCCTGTGCACTTCCCGCACCGCTTCTTCCAGCGTCATTCCCTCGTGCTGGATGAGGCTGATCCCGAGATTGTGCAGTTCGTCTCCCGCGAGTTCTTTCGGGAGGGAGCACAAGTCGTTGTACCAGGCCGAGAAATCCTGGGTCGCCCGTGCCGCACGCCGGTAGGCGGGGTGCTTGCGCACCGGGTCCGGCAGCTCGTACCGCGCGGTGGGCTCCAGGAGGTCGATCCACGCCCAGTGCGCGAACGTGAGCCGGCGCAGTTCTATGTACGCCTCGACCGTCGGCACGGTGCCGCAGCGCCGGTTCCTGAACTCCTGGTCGTACGCGTCGATCACGGGGTGGAAGTGCCGGGCGAACCTGGCGTTCCAGCTGGGACCGAGGAACGAGTACAGACGCAGCACGCAGTCCGCGAAGCCGGCGACCAACGGATCCTTGTGGTGCCGGTACCGCCGGGGCTCGTCGAGCGTGCCGTGCAGGCCTTGGCAGAGCTGTTGCCACTGGGCCGCCCTGCCGTGCACGGAGTCCCTGTCGTGCCGGTCGTCCCACGCGAAGAACCAGCTGCTGAGGTCCGCTATCGCGGTCAGCAACTCGTCGGGCGCGCCAATGTAGTACCCGGCGACCAGATCCGTGTAGCAGAGGCTGTCCGCGTACCGTTCGACCTTGTCCGGGGGCATGAGCCGCATTTCACGCAGCCAGGTCCTGGACTTCTCCTGAAGCTTTGGCCAATACGGATGCAGACGGCGAGGGAACGCTGCTTCGATCATCGGAACGGCCAGTGCCCGCGGTACCGAAACCACGGGTGAACGTGGCCGGGTGTACGGATGTGTCTGTGAAGTGCTCCCGGAATATGCACGCACGAACAAACCCCTTTCAGCCGCCTGAGGACACGCGCCCCTCTCGCCGTACCGGGCGCGCGCCGTTGCGTATCCCCGCGCTTTCCATTCAGCACCACAACTGACCGTTCAGGGAACAGATTTGCGCCATTCACTACCCCCGGGTGCCGAGAACATCCCCTTACGTGACTGAATATGGATCACCGGCAGCTTGATCTGCTCGCACACGCGAGCGGCTACGCCAACGGCCCCTGGTCAGGAGAGAGTTCCTGCACCAGGGGCCGTTCGCGTCACGCGGTTCCCGCCCCTCCCGGGGGCCGCGGGAGTCAGCCGTTGTCCACCACGGGGTAGCGCGGGGTGCCTTCTTCCATCTGGCGGAGCGCGTCCTTGCGCTCCCGCTTCGAGAGGCGGTCGATGTACAGGTATCCGTACAGGTGGTCCGTCTCGTGCTGAAGGCAGCGCGCGAAGTAGCCCGTGCCGCGCACCTTGATCGGATTGCCCTTCTGGTCCTGCCCGGTCACCTCGGCGTAGTCCGGGCGGGCCAGCGGGGCGTACGCGGTCGGGACCGAGAGGCAGCCCTCGCCCGAGTCGTCCAGGCGGCGCTTCTCGGCGGGCAGCTCCTGGAGCACCGGGTTGCAGACGACACCGACGTGGCGCACGCCGTCGTCGTCCATGCAGTCGTAGACGAAGACCTTCAGGTCGACGCCGACCTGGTTGGCGGCCACACCCACGCCCTGAGCGACGCGCTGGGTCGCGAACATGTCGTCGATCAGGCTGGCGAGGTCGTCGTCGAAGGACGTGACGTCCTTGCACTCCTTGTGCAGCACCGGATTGCCGACGACCGTGATCGGCCGGGACGTGCCGCGCTCGCGGTGAGCCGTCTCCCGCTCCTCGCAGTCCTCGGTGTCGATGACGAAGCCCTCGTCGTCGACGGGGAGCACGCCGCCCCCGTCGATGGCCTGCTGCTCAGTGTCCTGCGCCATGTCCGCCGTACGCCTTCCTTGGAACCCTCAAGAGTTTGTGCCGGTACAGCCTACGGCGAAGTGTCAGCAGACCTCTTCGAGATCCCGCCAGTCACGGGAGTCCGGACTGTCCGCCACCCAGCCGTCCAGCAGACCGCGCACCAGCGCCGCCGGCGCCGCCAGACCGCACTCGCGCTCCGGCACCCAGAGCGCGCCGGGGCTGCGGTGGCCGAGCGGCCCCGGGTGGCCCGGCTCGCTGTGGTCGTGCGGATCCAGGTGCTCGCCGTCACCCTCGTCGCTCGGCATCCGGGACTCGGAGCACATCCGGCACAGCAGCCGCACGGACGACGACCAGTCCTCGGCGGCGAAGCCCGCGTCGGCCGCGAGCCGCTCCAGGGCGTCCCTGTCGTCCTCAGTGGCGGCCTCCAGGAGGACCACCCAGGTCGGCACGGGTGAGGGCGCCCACAGCTCGATCTCGTCGAAGACGGGATACGAGTGCCCGTCGCCCGTCGTCCGCTCGCCGTGCGGGACGCCGTCGTGCAGCACGACCTCGCCCCAGCGGCGCCCGGAGGAGGGCAGCGGAATGGACAGGACCTCCATGCGGGCCGGGTCGAGACGGCGGCCCCACACGACCTCGGCCTCCCCCTCCGGGGAGAGCCGCACGGCCGCGCTGCCCAGCTCCATGCCCGTCGGCTCGCCCGAGGCGGCCACCCCGCCGGGCACCCTGAGGCCGTACGCCTGCCAGGCGCGGCGGGCCAGGGGCCAGTCCTGGAGCGCGGTCGCCGCGATGCCGACGTTCCACCAGTCGGGGGCGCCCGCCGAACGGTCCAGGAGCGCCACGGCACGCAGCCCGGCGGCCCGCGCCTGTTCCCAGTCGTGCCGGAACTTGTGCAGCAGCGCCAGGTTGAACCAGGACTCGGACAGCCAGGGTTCGAGATCCGCCGCACGCGTGAGCAGCGCCCCCGCGTCCTCGTACCGGCCGTCGCCGATCAGCGTGAACGCGCGGTCGGTCGCCTGCCGCCATGAGGCGGAGGGCCGGTGCCGTCCCTTGCCGAAGATCCTCACGATTCCCGCCTGATTCCCGCCTGCCACGTATTTCGTAGGTCGCTCGTCGTGGGGCGCGGCGTCGGGGGCCGTACCCCCGTGCGCCCCATTTCCTGTCTTCTTCGCATCCAACCACGGACGGTCGGACAGCCGCTCATTACCCATGGGTTACCCAGCTCGGCGCGAGGTAAGGCCATGGGTGAGGCCGTCCCTCGACAGGACGCGCGCCAGGGACTCCACGACCTCCGGCTGGTAGTCGTGGCCCGTGGCCAGCCTGAGGCGCTCCAGGGCCTTGAGCGGGCCGTCCAGCGCCCCTGAGGGTCCTTCTCCCCGCGCCATCTCGTCGTACGCGTTCGCCGTCCGCACAATACGTGCGGTGAGCGGCTGTTCGCGGTACGGGTCGGCCTGCCGCTCCACGACGACGGCGACGGCGGCGTCCACCCCGGTCTGGCGGACCACGGCACCGCCGAGCAGGGCTATTCGGCGCTGTTCCGCCTCCGGGAGCGCGGCGGTGGCCCCCTCGGGGACGGGGTCGACCAGGGAGAGCTGTCCGATGTCATGCATGAGCGCCGCGTGCTCCAGGACAGTGAGGTCCGACTCGCAGAGACCGAGATCACGCCCGACGGCCCGGCTCAGCCCCGCCACGCGGTGCGCGTGGCCCTGCGGGGTGTAACCGGCGATCTCGGTGGCCCTGGCCAGGGAGGCGATGGTCTGCCGGTAGGTCGCGCGCACCGCCGCGTACCGCCGGAAGGAGAGCTGCGTGAGCAGCAGCGGGAGGCTGAACACGGGGAGCGCCCACAGCCCCGCCACGGCCACCGCGAGCGCCATCACGGCGCCGCTCGCGCAGACGGCGGAGCCGATGCCGAGCAGCGCCCGCAGCTCCTCGCGCAGCAGCGGCCCGAACGGCCACCTCGTGCGGGCGCGCGCCGTCACGGCCGCGAGGACGGCGTCGCAGAGCGCGGTGAGGACGAGCAGGGCGACGATGACGAACGGGAAGTACGGCCCGTGTCCCACCCACTCGCCGAACTTGCCCGCGTTGTACAGCGGTTGGAAGCACGCGGCGGCGAACCCGACGGTCAGCACGCGGCGCGCCATCTGGTCGAGCGTGGGGCCGCGGCCGAGCGCCACGTTCGGCACCGCGCCGACGAGGGAGGCCGCGACGACGACGGCCAGCACCTGCAGCACTCCGTGGTGCGTGGCATGCCCGGCGTTCTCGCCGAGCAGGGCGTACGCGAGGGCCCCGGCAGCGCCGAGCGGCGCGGGCTCCCTGTCCTCTCCGCTCCCCCACCGGGCCAGCTCGCCGAGGGCGATCAGGACGCCGAAGGCGAGGGCGGCCCGGCCTTCGGTGATGCCGTGCCAGAGGGTCCAGACGAGGGAGGCGCAGGCAAGCAGTCCTGCCAGGCAGACGACCGCGCCGGGCAGCCGCGAGGGGGGCTTCACCGGGTCCCCGGGCGCACGGGTGCGGGGGCGGGCGCGGACCGGACCCGCGGCGGCACGGGCGCGTCCTGCTCCGCTCCGCCCTTGCCCGCCCCGCCCGTACCCGCCCCGCCCTGCTCCGGCACGTCCGCCGTGACCTCCGGGTGCCATCCGTACCGCTCCAGGGCGCGGGTGAGCGCCCCGACCATCACGGGGTCGAAGTGCGCGCCCGCGCACCGCTTGAGTTCGGCCACGGCCGCCTCGACGGGCCTGGCCCGTCGGTAGGAGCGGGTGGACGTCATGGCGTCGAAGGCGTCGGCGACGGCCACCACACGCGCGCACTCGGGGATCTGCGGCCCGGTGAGTCCGTAGGGGTAGCCGCCGCCGTCCATGCGCTCGTGATGGTGGAGGATCGCGGCGCGCGCCTCGCCCAGGAAGCCGATGCCGCGCACCATCTCGTGGCCGTACTCGGGGTGGAGCTCGATGATGCGCCGTTCCTCGGGCGTGAGCGGTCCGTCCTTGCGCAACAGCCGGGTGGGGACGCCGAGTTTGCCGACGTCGTGCAGGATTCCGGCGAACCGGAGGACCTCGACGCGGTCGTCGTCCATGCCCAGTTCGCGGGCGATCAGCACAGAGGCGCGGCCGACGCGCTCGCTGTGTCCGCGGGTGTACTTGTCCTTGAGGTCGACGGCCTGCACGAGCGCACGGATGGTGGCCTGGTGGGCGGCGCGCTCGCGGTGGTACTGCGCGAAGGCCCAGCAGGAGACACCCATCGGCAGGAGTACGAGGAGCGCGGCCGCCGGGCCGTACGGGCTGGTCCAGAGCACGGCCATCATCAGTCCTGCGAGGCCGTGCACGGTGACGGGCGCGAGGGAGCGCGGGAAGAGGCCCCGCCAGGCGGTCCGCGCGGGGACGCGTTCGGCGGTCACGAGGACGCCGCCGTCCAGCAGGGTGAGAGCGGCGGAGAAGACGAGCACGGCCGCCCCCGCGGGCCCGAGGACGTACGGGAAGTCGGGGCCTGCCCCGGCCGCGGGCCCGCCGAGTGCCCCGTACACACGCGCCGACGCCCAGGCGGCGAGGGCGAGTCGGGAGGCGCGCCACAGCCGGCGCACCCAGGGGGGCTCCCGGTCGACCCGGGCGAGCAGTGCCCCGGGCACGGCGACGAGGGCGGCGGCGGACGGCGGCAGCAGGAACACCCCGGCGAGCAGGACGGGGAAGAAGGTGCCGAGCCCGCGCGGGACGCGGTCGCCGACGACGCGGGCCCCGGTGATCCGCTCGCACCCGGCGTAGAGGACGGTGAGGAGCGCGACGGCGGCCCAGGAGGGGTGTGCGCCGGGGGCGGGCGCGGCGCAGGCCGCGCCGGCGAGGGCGACGCACAGGATGTAGACGCGGGCCCGCACCGGCACCGACCGCATGGAGTTCTCCTCCCCGTTCCGGTCCGGAGACTAGAACGGCACTCTCCCCGCCTGCGCCCGGCCGCCGTTAATTAGCACGTTCGAGTGACGGAAGGGGACGGGAGGGGAGAGCGGGCCACGCGGTGTTCCGAGGGCGGGGAGAGCGGGCCCTCAGGCCTCGGAGGGGGCCGTGGTGTCGTGGGTGATGTCCTGCTCGGGCACGGCCTGCCCGGAGCGGATGAGGTCGATGCGGCCCATCACCTTGGCGCGCAGGTCGACGGGGACGTCGTCCTGGCCGCAGCAGCGCTTCACCAGCTTCTTGACGGCCTGCTCCAGGCCGTACTTCTCCAGGCACGGAGAGCACTCCTCGAAGTGCGTCTCGAACTTGGTGCAGTCGCTGTCCGGCATCTCGTGGTCGAGGAACTCATAGAGATGGTCCAGGACTTCACTGCAGTCAGTCTCGTGCGGCTCTCCGCAGCTCATGAGCCCGAGCCTTTCGTTCCGTTCGACTCCCCGGCACCCGCAGGGACGAGCCCGCGCTCACGGGCGTAGTCCTCCAGCATGCCGCGCAGCTGGCGGCGGCCCCGGTGCAGTCGGGACATCACCGTACCGATGGGTGTCCCCATAATGTCCGCGATCTCCTTGTACGCAAAGCCCTCTACGTCGGCCAGATAGACGGCGATGCGGAATTCCTCGGGGATCGCCTGCAGCGCACGCTTCACGTCCGTGTCGGGCAGGTGGTCCAGCGCCTGCGACTCGGCCGAGCGCAGACCGGTGGACATGTGGGACTCGGCACGCGCGAGCTGCCAGTCCTCGATCTCCTCGGCGGCACTGCGCTGGGGCTCGCGCTGCTTCTTGCGGTACGAGTTGATGAACGTGTTGGTGAGGATGCGGTACAGCCATGCCTTGAGGTTCGTGCCCTCGCGGAACTGGTGGAACGACGCGTACGCCTTCGCGTACGTCTCCTGCACCAGGTCCTCCGCGTCCGCCGGGTTGCGCGTCATGCGCAGCGCCGCCGAGTACATCTGGTCGAGGAACGTCAGCGCGTCCCGCTCGAAGCGGGCCGTGCGCTCCGCGGCCGTCTCGGACTTCTCCGAACTCTCTCGGGGCTGCTCCGCCTGGCCGTGCTCGGTCCCTGCGTCGGTCCCAGTGACCGGACCCACCTCCTCCAACGACGTGGTGAGGCCGAAAGCAGCCCCACTCGAATCGGAGGATAGACGACGACCCGCACCACGCGCCGCCCGAATAGATGCGGTTTTGGGTGCGCTCAGCACCGTCCACTCCAGGTCAGCGGCGCTGGAGCGGTTCGGGCAGATGGTCGAACCCATGCGGCGGACTCCCTCTCGTACGAACAGCTGTCGACGGCGTCTGCCGTCTGTCCGGCACAACAGAGGTCACGCGCCCAACATTCCCGCCCAGTGGATGACTCCGTCCGTGATGCGCCGCACTGCCTCGTCCTGCCCGATGCCGGCGCGCTTGGGCACGGCGAATCCGTGGTCGCCGAACGGGATCTCCACCAGGTCGTACGTGCCTTCGGGGAACTCGGCGGGCTTTCCGAAGGGGTCGTTGCCGCCCTGCACGACGAGGGTGGGCACACCGGCGCCGAGGAGTTCGTCGGCGCGGGACTTCTCGGGCCTGCCCGGGGGGTGCAGCGGGAAGCTGAGGGCGAGCACGGCGGCGGCGCCCAGTTCCGTGGCGGTGCGGCAGGCGACGCGGGCACCGGCGCTGCGACCGCCCGAGATCACCGGCAGCCCCTTCTTCTCCAGCGTGGGCCAGATGCCGCGCCACCCCGTGTCCAGCGTCTTCGGCGCGGGCGCGAGCTTCTTGCCCGCGACGCGCCAGGGCTGTTCGACGAGGGCGACGCTCACGCCGTGTGCGGGCAGCTCGGCGGCGAGGGCCTGGAGGTCACGGGCCTCGATGCCGCCGCCCGCGCCGTGGCTGACGGCAAGGAGGAGGCGGGCGCTCGGGGCCGGGTGCCAGGTGATGCGCGCCTCACCGGCGTCGGTCGGGATGATCTCGCTCTGCGGTGCGTCCTTGGTCACGTCAGAAGAGTGTGCCCTCTTCGGGTCCGTCCAGCTCCTTCAGCAGCTCCGGCCCGTTGTTGCGCACGTTGCTGACGGCGGTGGAGACCGGGAAGGCCCGCATCAGTCCGTGCGGCGGCGGCTCCAGGAGGGTGCGCAGGTCGTCGACGTCCGTGCGGGACGGGTCGAGCCAGGCGTCCCAGCGGTCCGGCGTCAGCATGAGCGGCATGCGCGGGTGGATGTCGGCGAGCGAGCGCGGGCCCTCGTCGGGGGCGACGGCGAGGGGCGCGGTCTCCGCCTCCGTGGTGATCACCGTGCACGTCACCCACCAGGCGAGGGGGTGCTCGTCGGGCAGGGTCTGGTCCCGCCAGAACTCGTAGAGCCCCGCCATGGCGAAGACCGAGCCGTCGGCGGGCGTCACGAAGTAGGGCTGCTTGCGCGGCCGCTTCTTCTTGCCCTCGACCTCCAGCTGCCGCTCCTCGGGCGCGGTCACCCACTCGTAATAGCCGTCGGCGGGGATGACGCAGCGGCGGGAGGTGAAGGCACGCCTGTAGGAGGGCTTCTCGTGCACGGTCTCCGCGCGGGCGTTGATCATCCGGGCGCCGCCCTCGGGCGTCTTGGACCAGGACGGTACGAGTCCCCACTTCAGGGTGCGCAGCTGGCGAACCGGAGAGGGGTCGTCGGCGTCTTTCAGAGGACGGTCCAGAACCGCGTAGACCTCCTTCGTGGGAGCCACGTTGTAATCGGGGGCGAGGGCCTCCTCCGGCCCGTCCCACTTCTCGATCTCGAAGGTCGCCGCGAGATCCTCGGGCCTACGACTGGATGCAAACCGTCCGCACATACGTGCCAGACTGCCAGACCCACCACCCCCAGAGGAGCCAGTCCCCGCAATGGAAAGCACCGCGAACGCCGACCTGACCGACCTCTGGGACCGCGTCTTCGGCACACAGGCCGCGCCCGAGCAGTGGCTGGTGATCGCGGCGGGTGTCGTGGCTCTCGCGGTCGTCGTCCCGCACGCCCTATGGCGCCTCTCCCGCAACGCGATCACCATCGCGCACGAGGGCGGTCACGGCCTGGTCGCGCTGCTCACCGGGCGGCGCCTCGACGGCATCCGGCTGCACTCGGACACCTCGGGCCTGACCGTCTCGCGCGGCAAGCCCACGGGCCTCGGCATGATCCTCACCGCGGCCGCCGGCTACACCGCTCCCCCGCTGCTCGGCCTCGGCGGCGCCGCGCTGCTCGACTCGGGACGCATCACGGCGTTCCTGTGGATCGCGACGGCCCTGCTCGTCGTGATGCTGGTGATGATCCGCAACGCGTACGGCGCCCTGACGGTGGTCCTCACCGGCGGCACGTTCCTGGTCGTCTCCTGGCTGGCGAACACGGACGTGCAGGCGGCGTTCGCGTACGCGGTGGTGTGGTTCCTGCTCCTGGGCGGTGTACGTCCCGCCTTCGAGCTGCAGTCCAAGCGCAGGCGCGGGGGCGCGGGCGACTCGGACGCCGACCAGCTCTCGCGGCTGACGCACGTGCCCGCGGGGATGTGGCTCTTCCTCTTCCACGCGGTCTCACTCTGTTCGCTGATGGGCGGCGGTCGCTGGCTCCTCGACGTCTGAGCGAGGTCCCTGCCAGCCACTAAAGTGAGGGCATGACCGAAACCCCGGCGCACACCGCCCTCTGGCCCGCCCCGCACGCAAGCGGAGCCGTCACCGCGACGGTCCACGTCCCCGGTTCGAAGTCGGTCACCAACCGCGCGTTGGTCCTGGCCGCGCTCGCCGCCGAGCCGGGCTGGCTGCGCCGCCCGCTGCGCTCCCGGGACACGCTGCTGATGGCGGGCGCGCTGCGCGCGATGGGCGTCGGCATCGAGGAGACCGTGTCGTCGAGCTCGTCCGTCGCGGGCGGTCAGGACGGCACCGGCGAGGCATGGCGCGTGATCCCGTCGGGCCTGCACGGTCCGGCCACGGTCGACGTCGGCAACGCCGGCACGGTCATGCGGTTCCTGCCGCCGGTCGCCGCCCTCGCCGACGGCCCCATCCACTTCGACGGCGACCCCCGTTCGTACGAGCGCCCCCTGCACGGTGTCATCGACGCGCTGCGCGTGCTCGGCGCCCGCATCGACGACACCCGTGGCACGCCCGGCGCGCTGCCGCTGACCGTGCACGGCTGCGGCGCCCTGGAGGGCGGCCGGGTCGAGATCGACGCGTCGTCGTCCTCGCAGTTCGTGAGCGCCCTGCTGCTCTCGGGGCCGGGCTTCAACCAGGGCGTGGAGGTCCGGCACGTGGGCGGCGCGCTGCCGTCGATGCCGCACATCCGGATGACCGTCGACATGCTCCGCTCGGTCGGCGCCCAGGTCGACACCCCCGAGGCGGGCGGCGAGCCGAACGTGTGGCGGGTCACCCCCGGCGCCCTGCTCGGCCGCGACCTGACCGTCGAGCCCGACCTGTCGAACGCGCAGCCGTTCCTCGCCGCCGCCCTGGTCACCGGCGGCACGGTCACGATCCCCGACTGGCCCGCGCACACCACGCAGCCCGGTGACGCGCTGCGCGAGATCTTCACCGAGATGGGCGGTTCCTGCGAACTGACCGAGCAGGGCCTGGTCTTCACCGGGTCCGGGTCGATCCACGGCATCGACGTGGACCTCAGCGAGGTCGGCGAGCTGACCCCCGGCATCGCGGCGGTCGCGGCCCTCGCGGACGCCCCCTCGACGCTGCGCGGCGTCGCCCACCTGCGCCTGCACGAGACGGACCGGCTGGCCGCGCTCACCAAGGAGATCAACGAGCTCGGCGGTGACGTCACGGAGACCTCCGACGGCCTGCACATCAAGCCGCGCCGGCTGCACGGCGGCATCTTCCACACCTACGACGACCACCGCATGGCGACCGCGGGCGCGGTCATCGGGCTCGCCGTGGACGGCGTGCAGATCGAGAACGTCGCGACGACGGCGAAGACGCTCCCGGACTTCCCCGACCTCTGGACCGGGATGCTGGGGAACTGACGGGCGGATCGAGAACCATGCGCCGCTACGGCAAGAACCCCGACGAGGACGACATCCGCGTCCGCCCCAACCGCAAGGGCAACCGCCCCCGCACCCACATCAGGCCCAAGCACGAGGACGCGGCCGAGGGCATGGTCCTCACCGTCGACCGGGGCCGGCTCACCGTCCTGGTCGACGACCGGATCGTGATGGCGATGAAGGCCCGCGAGCTGGGCCGCAAGGCCGCCGTGGTGGGCGACAGGGTCGCGGTCGTCGGGGACCTCTCCGGCAAGAAGGACACGCTCGCGCGGATCGTGCGGATCGCGGAGCGCACCTCCGTCCTGCGGCGCACCGCCGACGACGACGACCCGTACGAGCGGGTGGTCGTCGCCAACGCCGATCAGCTGGCCATCGTCACGGCCCTCGCCGACCCCGAGCCGCGCCCGCGCCTGATCGACCGGTGCGTCGTGGCGGCGTACGACGGCGGCCTCGAGCCCATTCTCGTCCTGACCAAGTCGGACCTGGCCTCCGCCGACAAGCTCCTGGAGACGTACGCCTCCCTCGACATCCCCTATGTCGTCACCAGCCGCGAGGAGTTCACCGACGGCGCGGAGCTCGCGCGCGTCCACGAACTGCTCGACGGCAAGGTCACCGCTTTCGTCGGGCACTCCGGGGTCGGCAAGACGACACTCGTCAACGCGCTGGTCCCGGAGGAGCGGCGGCGCACGACGGGGCACGTCAACGCGGTCACGGGCCGCGGCAGGCACACCACCACCTCCGCCCTCGCGCTCCCCCTGGAGGGCTCGGACGGCTGGGTGATCGACACTCCCGGCGTGCGGTCGTTCGGCCTCAACCACGTCGACCCGTCGCGCGTCATCCTCGCCTTCCCGGATCTGGAGCCGGGGACGGTGGAGTGCCCGCGCGGCTGCAGTCACGACGAGAAGGACTGCGCGCTGGACGCGTGGGTGGCCGACGGGCACGCGGATCCGTCCCGGCTGTACTCGCTGCGCAGGCTCCTCGCGGCGCGGGAGCGACGCGAGGGCGACTGACTTGTCCGTTGTTTGCGCCCCGTCGGCAAAGGTAAATGCATAATCGCACCAAGCCGGATTCAAGCCAGACGAAGCGGCCTCGGGACATGGGCGAGCACGGGAGGCAAGGACATGGCGTGGCTGCTGGTCATCGTCGCGGGAATCCTCGAGACCGGCTTCGCGGTCTGTCTCAAGCTGTCGCACGGTTTCACCAGGCTCTGGCCGACGATCGCGTTCGCCTGCTTCGCCCTCGGCAGCTTCGGTCTGCTGACGCTGGCGCTGCGGAAACTGGACGTGGGTCCCGCGTACGCGGTCTGGACGGGCATCGGCGCCGCGGGCACGGCCATCTACGGCATGGTCTTCCTCGGTGACCTGGTCTCCACGCTGAAGATCGTCTCGATCTCCTTCGTCATCATCGGCGTGATCGGCCTGCAGTTGTCCGGCTCGGCGCACTGAGCGGGTACGCCTCGCGCCTACTTGGCCGCCACCCAGCGCCCGATGGCCCCGCGGACCAGTTCCGCGGGGTCGTCGTCGTTTCCGGCGGGCGCGACGACGTAGGACAGGGCGAGGCGGACGGCGCTCTCGCAGGCGCGGGCGAGGTCGGGGTCCCTGACGCGGCCGCGGCCGCCGAGCGCGAGGACCGTGCGGTCCCGTACGAGGGCGAGGAGCTCCCCGGACGAGGGCACTCCCGCGTCCGCGCGGCGCTGGGCGGGCACCGAGGAGGTCGATCCCGCCGCGCGGCTCGGCGCGGGAAGCCGCTCGCTCCAGCAGCCGGTCAGCGCGGCGCGCACGAGCATGTTGGTGCGGGCGGCGCCCACGGTCCACGCGGCGACGGCGGCGAGGCGGTCGGCGGGTTCGCGCTCCTCGGCGAGTGCGCGTTCGACGCCGTGCAGGTAGCCGTCCGTCTCGCGCCGCAGCAGGGCGCGGGCGAGGCCGTCCTTGCTGCCGAACTCGTTGTAGAGGGTCTGCCGGGAGACCCCGGCGGTGGCCGCCACATCGACCATGCGGACAGCCGGCCACGGCCGTCGCGCGAGCGCCGTGTACGCCGCGTCCAGTAAGGATTCCCGTGCTGCAGGCATCGTCGCCTCCGGGTCAGAGCGGCTCCCGTGCCAGAGTTGACGCGCTCGGCGGCACTGTCAATAGCTCCGGCAGCATGTGCGCGGCGTCCGCGACACGGCCCTGTGGATCGTGTCGATCGAGATCGATACTGTTCACCCATGCCCGACTACCACGATGATCTGCGTCTCGCCCACGTCCTCGCGGACGCCGCCGACGCCGCGACCATGGACCGGTTCAAGGCCCTCGACCTGAAGGTCGAGACCAAGCCGGACATGACGCCGGTGAGCGAGGCCGACAAGGCCGCCGAGGAGCTGATCCGTGGCCACCTCCAGCGGGCCAGGCCGCGCGACGCGATCCTCGGCGAGGAGTACGGCGTCGAGGGCACCGGGCCGCGCCGCTGGGTCGTCGACCCGATCGACGGCACCAAGAACTACGTGCGCGGCGTCCCGGTGTGGGCGACGCTGATCGCCCTGACGGAAGCGGGCGAGGGCGGCTACCAGCCGGTGGTCGGGGTCGTCTCGGCGCCCGCGCTCGGCCGCCGCTGGTGGGCCGCGAAGGGCGGCGGCGCCTACACCGGCCGTTCCCTCACGTCGGCGACGCGGCTGCAGGTCTCCAAGGTCTCGCGGCTCGGGGACGCCTCGCTGGCGTACTCCTCGCTCTCCGGCTGGGAGGAGCAGGGCCGCCTCGACGGATTCCTGGACCTCACGCGGTCGGTGTGGCGCACGCGCGGATACGGCGACTTCTGGCCGTACATGATGGTCGCCGAGGGCTCGGTCGACCTCTGCGCGGAGCCGGAGCTCTCGCTCTGGGACATGGCGGCGAACGCGATCGTGGTGACGGAGGCGGGCGGCACCTTCACCGGTCTCGACGGCAGGCCGGGACCGCACAGCAGCAACGCGGCGGCGTCGAACGGCCTGCTCCACGACGAACTGCTCGGCTATCTCAACCAGCGGTACTGACGGCCGCGCGGTCAGCGGCGCCAACTGACCCCGCCCGGCCCCTTGCTGGCCCCCCGCGCGGCTGCGACTCTATGAGTCCCCCCACTTGTGAACTTGTGAAACCGTTCTCCAGCAGGTAGCGGAGGCAATCCTTCGCCCACCGGGAGGCCGCGGTTTCACCAAGGAGGTGGCTCACGCCCATGCTCGTCCGCGACGCCATGAGCACGGTGGTCCTGACCATCGGCCCCACCCACACCCTGCGCCAGGCGGCCAGGCTGATGTCAGCGCGCCACGTCGGAGCGGCTGTCGTCCTCGACCCCGAAACCTACGGGCTCGGCATCCTGACCGAGCGCGACGTCCTCAACTCGCTCGCCCTCGGCCAGAACCCCGACACCGAGATCGCCGGCACCCACACCACGACCGAGGTCGTCTTCGCCTGCCCGGCGTGGACCCTGGAGGACGCGGCGGACGCCATGGCGCACGGCGGCTTCCGGCATCTGATCGTCATGGACGGGAACGAGCCCGCGGGCATCGTCTCGGTGCGCGACATCATCCGCTGCTGGGCGCCCGACCGGCGCGCGTCAGCCCAGCTCACGGGCTGAGGCCCAGCTCACGGGCCGGAAACACGGCGGCGGGCCGGCCCCCGAAGGGGAACCGGCCCGCCGCCTCTCCACGGCAAGTGGTGCTGGTCAGCCGCGCAGGGCCTGGACCGCGGCCTCCAGCCGCTTGCCGAAGTCTCCGTCGGCCTGACGGAAGTTGTTCACCGCGCGGTCGACGATGTCCTCGCGCGAGACCTTGGCCAGGAAGCCCGACAGGTTGTCGATCAGGCGGCCCTTCTCGTCCTCGGACATCAGGCGGTAGAGGTTGCCCGCCTGCACGAAGTCGTTGTCCTCGGCATGCCGGGGCGTCTCGTGGTTGCCCGTGGCACCGGTGACGGGCACGGGCTGCCACAGCGCCCGGTCCGTCTGGAAGGGGCCGCCGAAGCTGTTCGGCTCGTAGTTCTTCGCGCCCTTGTGGCGGCCGTCGTACAGGAAGCCGTCACGGGAGTGGGTGCGCGCCTCGGTGGCGTGCGGGCGGTTCACCGGCAGGTGGTCGGCGTTGATGCCGACGCGGTAGCGGTGGGCGTCGCCGTACGCGAAGAGGCGGCCCTGGAGCATCTTGTCGGGGGACGGGCCGATGCCCGGCACGAAGTGGGCGGGGCTGAAGATGGCCTGCTCGACCTCCGCGAAGACGTTCTCCGGGTTGCGGTTGAGCTCCAGCTTGCCGATCTCGATCGGCGGGTAGTCCGCGTGCGGCCACACCTTGGTGAGGTCGAACGGGTTGAAGCGGTAGGTCGCCGCCTCCGCCGCGGGCATGATCTGGACCTGCACGGACCAGGTCGGGAACTCGCCGCGCTCGATGGCCTCGCGCAGGTCGCGCTGGTGGGAGTCGGGGTCCTCACCGGCGAGCTTGTTGGCCTCGTCCTGGGTGAGGTTCTTGATGCCCTGGTCGGTCTTGAAGTGGTACTTGACCCAGAAGACCTCGCCGGCCTCGTTGTTCCACTGGAACGTGTGCGAGCCGAAGCCGTCCATGTGACGGTACGAGGCGGGGATGCCGCGGTCGCCGAAGAGCCAGGTCACCTGGTGGGTGCTCTCCGGGCTGAGGCCCCAGAAGTCCCAGACGTTGTCCGCCTCCTGCGAGCCCGTGTACGGGTCGCGCTTCTGGGTGTGGATGAAGTCGGGGAACTTGATGGCGTCCCGGATGAAGAAGACCGGGGTGTTGTTGCCGACGAGGTCGTAGTTGCCCTCTTCGGTGTAGAACTTCAGCGCCCAGCCGCGCGGGTCGCGCACCGCGTCGGCCGCGCCGAGGTTGCCGGCCACGGTGGAGAAGCGCAGGAACGTCTCGGTCTGCTTGCCGACCTCGGAGAGGAACTTGGCGCGCGTCCACTGCGAGACGTCACGGGTGAGCGTGAAGGTGCCGTACGCACCGGCGCCGCGGGCGTGCACGACACGCTCCGGGATCCGCTCGCGGTTGAAGTGCGCGAGCTTCTCGAGCAGCAGCTGGTCCTGCACGAGGACCGGGCCGCCGAGACCCGCGGTCTCACTGTTCTGGTTGTCGGCGACCGGCGCTCCGGCCTCCGTGGTGAGCGGTCCCTGCGTCACGTGCGCCTCCTGCGTCATACCTGCAAGTCCTGTCCTTGGCGTGCTGCCCATGGCGTGCCGTCGGCCCCGCCGTACTCGATCCTACGATAGACTTTGTCTAAGTCAAGCGAGAATCCAAAGTCACACCCGTTCGGGATTTAGGTCCCCTGCTGTTAGGCTGGCTTCCATGAGTGACCTGTTGGAACGACTGCGCGGACGCGGTTGGCGCATGACGGCGCAGCGGCGCGTCGTGGCCGAGGTCCTCGACGGGGACCACGTCCACCTCACGGCGGACGAGGTGCACGCCCGCGCCGCGGACAAGCTGCCCGAGATCTCCCGCGCCACCGTCTACAACACGCTGGGCGAGCTGGTGACCCTCGGCGAGATCCTCGAGGTCTCGACGGACCGCCGCGCGAAGCGGTACGACCCGAACGCGCACCGCCCCCACCAGCACCTGGTCTGCGCCCGCTGCGGCGCGATCCGTGACGTGCACCCCACGGGCAACCCCCTGACCAGCCTCCCCGACTCGGAGCGCTTCGGTTTCACGATCGAGGACGTCGAGGTCACGTACCGCGGGGTCTGCCCCAACTGCGCGGGCGCGTAAGCGCTTTTCCGTACGCCTTGGAGGGCCCGGCACCGTCTTCGGTGCCGGGCCCTTCGGTGTACCCCTTCCAAGATCTGACGGGCCGTCATATTCTCGGCGGCGCCCTGCGTCCGCCTGCCCTCCGCAAGGAGAAGCCGTGGAAGATCCGCACCCGTCACCCCCCTCACCACCCAAACTCCGCGCCCGCGCGGTGACCAGAACCTTCGGCCGGGCCGCGGGGGCGGTGCACGCGCTCGGCCCCGTCGACCTGGACATCGCCCCCGGCGAGTTCACCTGTGTGGTCGGCCCCTCAGGCTGCGGAAAGTCGACGCTCCTGCGCATCGGCGCCGGTTTGCTGCGACCCAGCTCCGGCGAGCTCAGCATCCGCACGTCCGCGCGGCACCCCGTCGCGATGATCTTCCAGGACTACGGCATCTACGACTGGAAGACGGTGCAGGCCAACGTACGTTTCGGCCTCGACATCCAGAAGGTCCCGCGCCGCGAGGCGAACGCCCGCGCCACCCGGTGGCTGACCCGCATGGGCCTCGCCGACTTCGCCGACGCCTACCCCGCCACGCTCTCCGGCGGCATGCGCCAGCGCGTCGCCATCGCGCGTGCCCTGGCGGTGGAGCCCGAGATCCTCCTCATGGATGAGCCCTTCGCGGCCCTCGACGCCCAGCTCCGCACCATCCTCCAGGATGAGCTGCTGGCCCTCACGCAGACCACGGAGACCACCACTCTTTTCATCACCCACAGCCTTGAAGAGGCCATCGTTCTCGGCGACCGCGTCCTGGTGATGTCGGCCGGACCCGGCCGCTTCATCGCCGAACAACGCCCTCCCTTCGACCGCCCCCGCACGGGGGCCGTGCGCTCCGCACCGGAGTTCACCGCGCTCAAGAGCGAGCTGTGGGAGCTGCTGCGGGGCGAGGTCGGCGTCAGGGCGGCCGCATGAGCGCCCTCACGGACAAGGCACCCGGGGACGAGGGCCTCCTGGTGCGGCGCCCCGGCCCTCAGGAGCTGCATCCCGCCCGGACCCACCGCAGGCGCCGCGTCCTGGAGCTGTCGCTCGCCGTGGGCGTCCCCCTTGCGCTGATCCTGCTCTGGCAGCTCGCAGCGGTGAGCGGCTGGATCGACGACCGCGTTTATCCCGCACCCCAGACGATCCTGGAGGACGGCTGGCACCGGGCGGCCGACGGTGAGCTGTGGCCGGACGTGTGGGCCACGCTGCAGCGCGTGCTCGCCGGGTACGCGATCGGCACGGTCGCCGGGTACGCGCTCGGCCTCCTCATGGGCTCCCTGCCCGTCGTACGGGCCGCTCTGGAGCCCACACTCGACGCCCTGTACGTCGTTCCCAAGCTGGCGCTGCTGCCCGTCTTCCTCAACATGTTCGGCCTCGGCGAGGGCCCGCAGATCGCGCTCGTCGCCGCCACCGTCTTCTTCTTCGTCTGGATCTCGACGATGGCGGCGGTCCTCGCTGTCCCGTCCGGGCACCGCGACGCCGGTCAGGTCTTCGGCGCCTCGCCCTGGCAGATGTTCCGCCATGTCCTGCTGCCCGCGTCCCTGCCCGCTGTGCTGGTCGGCGCGCGGATCGCCGCGGGGGTCGCGGTCCTCGTGATCGTCGCCTCGGAGCAGATCGCGGCGGCCGACGGTCTCGGGCACCTCATCTTCGACTCGCGGGCGCTCTTCCAGAACGACGTGATGTTCGTCGGCATCGTCTGCGTCGCCGTCCTCGGTGTCGTCTTCTCCGAGCTGGTGCGGATCGCGGGCCGGCTGCTCACGCCGTGGGCCCCGCGCGACCGGGGCCGGAGCCAGTCGTGACCCACCTGCCCCCGGGAGGCTTCATGCGTACCCGTACGTGTACCGGCGCCCCTGCCCGTACCACCGCTCTCGCGCTCCTCGTCGCGGGCTCGCTGCTTGCGGCTGCGGGCTGCGCGAAGGAGGACGACGCACCACCGCCCGAGCCCGGCAAACCCCGCTCCGTCAGCCCGGTGGCGGGCTGCGGCAAGGGCAGCTGGACCGACCCCGCCGACCTCGCCCCCGACCGGAAACCGGCTCGCTGCTCCGCGGGCGCCCCCGCCCCGAAACCGCTCGCCGAGAAGCGGGACATCACGATCGCCACCGGCACCCTGAGCGCCGAGTACGTGGCACCCCTCCAGATGGCCGTCGAAAAGGGCGAGTTCAAGAAGGAGGGCCTCAATGTCGCCCTCAAGGTCCTGCCCACCCCCGACGCCCTCCCCCTCCTCGCGAAGGGCGACATCGACGCCCAGTGGGCCGCTCCGGATGCGGCCGTGATGAACGGCATCACCAGCGGGTTCGACATCAAGTGGACGGCAGGCAACTTCTCCCCGGACCCCCGCTCCAAGAGTGGCTTGTGGGTACGCCTGAAGGACGACGAGACGGCGGACCACGTCCCGATGGCGGGCCGCACCCTCGGCACGATGATCGGCAAGGGGTCCGTCATCGCGTATCCCATGGGCAAGGCCCTCAAGAAGCACGGCGGCGGGCTCGACGAGATCACCTTCCAGCAGCTCGGCTCGGCGGACGTCCTCACCGCCCTCCAGAACGGCGGCACCGACGCGGCCTGGCTGCTCGATCCGGTGTGGCGCAAGGTCGACGGCGACAAGCGGTTCGCGTTCCTGGGCGGCCAGCCGCAGGCCGAACCGCTCGGCGGCCTCCTCTTCGGACCGAAACTCCTGAAGAAGGACCCGGACGCGGGCGTCGCGCTGCTGCGCGCGTACATCCGGACGGTCAACACGTACTTCGCGGGCGACTACAAGGCCGACAAGGCCTTCGCCGCGGAGCTCGCCGAGCTGCTCGGCACGGACGAGGAGGTTCTGCTGGCCACGCCGTCGCTGCGCATGGACTGGGAGATCCGCGCTGGGACCACGGACCGTCTGCAGGACGCGTACCGCGCGGCGGGCGTCTCGAAGGGCGACAAGGTGCCGGAGAAGAAGGCGGTGGACCGCGAGCTGTACGAGGAGGCAGTAGGCCGCAAATGACAGCCCTGTAAACGAATCGAGGGCCGGAAACCCATTGGCTTCCGGCCCTCGATCTTCAGTAGCGGGGACAGGATTTGAACCTGCGACCTCTGGGTTATGAGCCCAGCGAGCTACCGAGCTGCTCCACCCCGCGTCGATGAACACAACTCTACGTCAGGGCTACGACCAGCGCAAATCCGTTCCCCCACGGGTGCCGAAGACCTACGCCGTCAGCTCCTGCCGCAGCGCCTCGCGCAGGCGTCCCGCACGCTCGGCGACCTCGGCGGGACCGAGATCGACCGCACGCGACGCCCACCGCTGCCCCTGCGCCAGCTGCCCGCGCCGGGCGTAGAGCAGGGCGAGGCGGAGCGCCGCCCGCCCGTGTCCCGCGTCGGCGGCCCGGGTCCACCAGAGCGCGGCCTCCGGCTCGCTCCCCTCGCGGGCGAGAAGCAGCCCGAGGTTGAACGCGCCGTTGCTGCTGCCCGCCTCGGCGGCCTTGCGGTACCACCGCGCGGCCTCGACGACGTCGCCGCGGGCGGACGCGAGCATGCCGACCCGGACCTGGGCGCGGCGGTGGCCCATCTCGGCCGCCCGCTCGTACCACTCCTCGCACTCGGTCTTCGCCGCCGCGGGCTCACCGAGGACCGGCGCCTCGGCAGGCGGGCGGCGCGCATCGAGCAGCGTTCCGAGGCGGTACGCCGCTTCGGCGCTGCCGCCGCCCGCCGCGCACCGCAGGTGCCGCTCGGCCTCCTGCTCGTCGCCCTCGCGCAGCCGCGCGGTGCCGACCTGGAGAGCGGCGTCGGTGTGCCCGGCCGCCGCCGCCCGCTCGTACCAGCGCAGGGCCGCGGCCTCGTCGCCACGGCTCGCGTAGAGGATCCCGAGGTTGAACGCGGCGTCGACACTGCCCGCCTCGGCGGCCTTGGAGAACCACGGCTCGGCGCCCGCCGCGTCGCCGCCCTGGAGCAGCAGCACGGCGAGCGCGTTGGCGGCCTCGCGGTGTCCCGCGTACGCGGCGCGGCGGTACCACTGGTCGGCGTGCGCGGTGCGGCCCTGCTCGGCGCAGAGCAGCCCGAGGTTGTACGCGCCGTTCACGTCACCCGCGTCCATGGCGGCGCGGTACCAGCGCTCGGCGGTCTGCGTCTCGCCCCGCTCGGCGTGCAGGGCGCCCAGCGCGTTCGCGGCGTTGCCGTCACCGTCCTGGGCGGCCTTGAGCCACCACACGGCGGCGCTCTCCTCGTCGCCGGCGTCCCGGAGGAGGAAGCCGAGGGCGCAGGCCGCACGGGCCTCGCCGTCCTTGGCGGAGTTGAGGTACCAGCGCCCCGCCTCTTTCAGCTCGCCGCGCCGCTCCAGGATCGCGCCGAGGTGCAGCGCGGCCCTGCGGTGGCCTTTGGCGGCCGCCTGGCGGTACCACTGCTCGGCCTCGTCGGCGGGCGTGCGCGCGGCGTCGCCGGCGCGGTCGGCGCGCTCGGTGGGGTCCGTGCGGCGTCGGGGCGCGGCTGCGGTGCGGTCCGGGCGGTCCGTGGTGGCGCGCCGGTCGAGGGCGCGGGCGAGGCGGTAGGCGGCCTCACGGTGGCCGCGCTCGGCGGCGGCGCGCAGCCAGCGCTCGGCACCGACGTCGCCGCGGTGCTCCAGGAGGTCGGCGAGCGCGTAGGCCCCGAGGGTGTGGCCCTGCTCGGCGGACTGGCGCAGCCAGTACTCGGCTGCGGGCTCGTCACCGCGCTCGCGGTGGTGCCGGCCGAGCGCGTGCGCGGCCGCGGCGGATCCGGCGACGGCGGCGACCCGCCACCAGCCGGCGGCCTCGTCGGCGTACCCGCGCTGGTGCAGGAGGACTCCGAGGTTGTTGGCGGCGGCGCGGTCGCCCTCGGCGGTCGCCGCGCGCAGCAGAGATTCGGCACCGTCTAGATCACCGCGGCGCAGCAGAAGGCTTCCGAGAACGCTCATCGCGTCCACGTCGCCGGCCTCGGCGGCCAGCCGGTGGCGCATCTCCTCGGCGGCCGCCCCGGGATCCTCCCGGTCGGCCGGCTGCACAAACCGCCCTGTCTCCAACAGAGTTGCCTTGTCCCCCATAACGTCCATCGTCGCACCACCTGCAACCTGGGTACATCTGGTATACCGCAGCCAGTGAGGTCACTTCAGCGTTTTGTCGACATGCCCACAGAGAGATAAGTCAAACACAGATCCCCCAACTCTCCCCCGACCGAGCACCGTTCACATTTCTTGGCATAGGACACCCGCACGCGCACAGGACGCCCGCACACGTCAGGCACCGGTACACACGACGAAGGCCCGGATCCGTAAGGATCCGGGCCTTCACCTTGCAGTAGCGGGGACAGGATTTGAACCTGCGACCTCTGGGTTATGAGCCCAGCGAGCTACCGAGCTGCTCCACCCCGCGCCGTTGTGTTCAAACCGTACCACGGCGCGGGGTGGCCGCTTCACCACTCGCTAGCCGCTCCGGTCACCCTTCTGACCTGCGTCCTTCTCCGCGTCCTTCTCCGCGTCCTTCTCCGCGTCCTTCTTGTCGGCGGCCTTCTGCGAAGCCTCCTCGGCCCGTTCGAGGGCCTCCTGGAGGCGGTCCTGCGCCTCGCCGTACTTCTTCCAGTCGCCTTCCTTCATGGCCTTCTCACCGTCCTCGAACGCCGTCTGCGCGTCGTCGAGGGCCGCCTGCACCGTCGGATCGTTCGTCTTCGGTGGCTTGGTCGGCTCGTCGCCGTCCTGGTCGGCCGGTGGCTTCGTGGCCCCCTCCGTGCTGAAGACCTGGTTCAGGCCCTCGCCGAGGGTGTCCGCGAAGGCTGTCTCCGTGCCGTACGACACGGCGACCTTCTTCAGAAGGGGATACGCCGACTTGCGTCCCTGTACGTAGACGGGTTCGACGTACAGGAAGCCGTCGTCCAGCGGCACGGTCAGCAGATTGCCGTAGAGGACGTCGGAGTCGGCGCCCTTCATGTCACGGACGAAGTTGCCGACTTCCGTCATGGAGTTCAGCTTGTTCTGCACCTGTTCCGGGCCGTCGACGTCGCCCTGGACTCTGAGCAGCTGCATCTTGCCGTAGTTCTTGCTTCTGGCGTCGGCGTCGACCGTCATGAACGCCCGCAGGTTGGGCCGCTCGCTCGGGGTGAACGTCGTCGTCAGGGAGAACTGCTGCTGCGTCTGGCCCGGCGACTTCATGGACAGGTAGTACGGCGGGACCGCGCTGTCGTCCTTCTTCGTCGGGTCGTTCGGCACCTGCCAGGCGTCACTCGCGTTGTAGAACTGGCCGGGGTCCGTGACGTGGTACTTCGTGAGCAGTTCGCGCTGCACCTTGAACATGTCCTGCGGGTAGCGCAGGTGGTCCATGAGCTTCGGCGGGATGTCGCTCTTGTCCTTGACGGTCCCCGGGAACGCCTTCTTCCAGGTCTTCAGGACCGGGTCCTGCTCGTCCCAGGTGTAGAGCTTGACGTCACCGGTGTACGCGTCGACGGTCGCCTTCACCGAGTTGCGGATGTAGTTGACCTGGTTCTGCTGGGCGATCACCGTGCGCTGGCTGTCGGCCTGCGACAAGGAGTCCGCCGTGGTGTCCCCGAGCGTCGTCCGCGAGGCGTACGGATAGCCGTTGCTCGTGGTGTAGGCGTCGACGACCCACTGGATGCGGCCGTCGACCACCGTCGGGTAGACGTCGCCGTCGATGGTCAGCCAGGGGGCGACCGCTTCGACGCGCTCCTTCGGGGTGCGGTTGTACAGGATCCGCGAACCGTCGCCGATGGCTCCGGAGTAGAGGATCTGCGGCTCTC
This sequence comes from Streptomyces venezuelae, assembly GCF_008642355.1. Classification (NCBI taxonomy): domain Bacteria; kingdom Bacillati; phylum Actinomycetota; class Actinomycetes; order Kitasatosporales; family Streptomycetaceae; genus Streptomyces; species Streptomyces venezuelae. Next base: position 5,484,812 of record NZ_CP029193.1, on the reverse strand, counting down.
CGAACGACACCGCGTAAGCCGCGCGGTTGATCGGGTTGGAGAGGTTGACGCCGCTGTCGCCCTTGTAGCTGTACGTCTTCTGACCGCCGCCGTTCTCCTCGTAGTCGAGCTCCTTCTGGGGCCCGCCGACGATCGAGTACTGGGTGGTCTTCTCGCCGTAGTAGATCCGCTGCTCGTACTCGCCGAGCTCGCCGTTGGTCGGCAGACCCGACTCGGTGAACGCCGGGGCGCCCTTGGAGCCCTTCTTCGTCTCCGTGCCCTTGGCGGCAACCATTCCGTAGCCGTGGGTGTAGGCGAAGTGGTCGTTGATCCAGTTGCGCTTGTCGAGCTTGTTCACGTCGATCTCGCGCAGGCCGACGATGGTGTCCTGGCCGTTGTAGCGGTCCACGTCCAGCGTCTTCGGGAACTGGTAGTAGCTGCGCTCCTGCTCCAGCTGCTGGAAGGTCGGCGAGACGATGTTCGGGTCGTTCAGGCGGTAGTTGGCCGCCGTGTCCGCGTCCTCGCGCTTCTTCTTCGGGTCCTCGTCGACCTTGCCCGCGCCCTTGTACTCCTCGGGCTTCACACCGTTGATGCCGTAGGCGTGGCGGGTCGCCTCGATGTTCTTCTCGATGTACGGGGCTTCCTTGGCCTGCTCGTTCGGCTGGACCTGGAACTTCTGGACGATCGCGGGGTAGAGCCCGCCGATGAGGATCGCCGAGAGCACCATCAGACCGAAGCCGATGACCGGCAGCTGCCAGGTGCGCCGCCAGAGCGTCGCGAAGAAGAGGATCGCGCAGATGACGGCGATGCAGAACAGGATCGTCTTCGCCGGCAGGTACGCGTTCGCGTCGACGTACTTCAGGCCGGTCCAGTTGTCCGTCGCCTTGAAGTCGCTGGACTTCACCGCGAGGCCGTACCGGTCGAGCCAGTACGCGATGGCCTTCAGCGACACGAAGACGCCGAGCAGCACCGAGAGGTGACCGGTGGCCGCGGCGGTCGCGCGCGCGCCGGGGCTGGTGATTCGCAGCCCGCCGTACAGGTAGTGCGTCAGGGCGGCGGCGACCAGGGAGAGCACCGTCGCCGCGAAGCCGAAGCCGAGCAGGAAGCGGTACCAGGGCAGGTCGAACGCGAAGAACGACACGTCCATGTGGAACTGCGGGTCCTTCTGGCCGAAGGACACGCCGTTGACCCACAGGAGCCAGGTGCGCCACTGTCCCGCAGCGGACGCGCCCGCGATGAGCCCGACCAGAGCGGTGACCCCGATGAGGAGCCACTTCTTGTAGGGGGCGATTCCCATGCGGTACCGGTCGAGGCTCTGCTGCTCCATCGACATGGCGCTCAGCGGCGGGCGCAGCCGGTGCGCCAGCCAGATGTTCACGCCGACTGCGGCCGCCATGAGCAGGCCGAAGACGAAGAACAGGCCGATCTTGGTCCACAGGGTCGTCGTGAACACCGACGAATAGTTGACCGACCGGTACCACAGCCAGTCCGTCCAGAACCCGGAGAACATGACGAAGGCCATGGCCAGGACGGCCAGGACCCCCAGTGTCATGAGCAGGGTCCGGACGCGCCGGGAGGGTCGGCCCACTCTGATCCGTGGCCCCGTCGGGCCTCCGCCGCGGTCCGGCATCTGGAAAGCCAAGGTGCGCACCTCGAAGTTCGCTGTTGATTCGCTGTTGGTCCGTCAGGCCCCCGAGATCGCGGACCCACACCTATGCAACTTACCTACGCTTTACTCGGTTCCCGTTTCTCGGGACTAACGAGGCAGGATTGTGACCATGTCCAACACTCCCATGGCAGCGAGCCCCCTCACTCGGGCGGTCCTCGAGATCGACGAGTACGTATCCGGCCTCGGCTGGGACCGGCCCGCCCGCCTCTTCGCGCTGGTCGACACGGCGCGACTGCGCACCCAGGAACCCGGCCTCGCCTCCCAGCTCGGCCTCGACGACGGCGTGGAGCACGCCGGCTTCACCCCCATCGAGCAGGAGGAGATCCCCGCCGACAAGCCGCTGGACGAATTTCTCGGCACCATTGCCTGGCCGGACGCGGTGGCGGGCTGCGCCCTCACGGTGGAACGCCTGATGCTGCCGCCCTCGGCCGAGGCGTCGGTCCCCGACGGTCTCGGCGAGGCGCAGCTCGCGAAGTGGGTGGCCGAGCACCCGGACCGCCAGGAGGTCCGCATGACGGTCGCGGTGCTCCGTGACGGTGCGCGCGAGTCGGCGCTGCGGCTGCGCGAGAAGGACTCGCCGACCGAGGTTCTCACCGGCTCGGACCTGGTGCCCGGCCTGGCCGAGGCGCTCGCGGCGACGTTCGCGTAGCTCGCCCGGCGGTACGTCTTCTTCCGTTCAGTACGCGGGTGGGGCTCCCCCACCCGCGTACCGCTGTTTCAGGTGGCCTGCCGTCTCAGGTGCACTGCGGCAGGCTGTCGGTGTCGCCCTTGCGGATCTTCTCCAGGGACTTCACGGCGTCGGCGATGGTGTCCACCTTGACGAGCGTGAGGCCGTCGGGGACGTCGCTCGCGGCGGCCGCGCAGTTGCCCTTGGGGGTGAGGAAGTACTCGGCGCCCTTCTCGCGCGCGCCGACGGTCTTCATCTCGATGCCGCCGATGGGGCCGACCTTGCCGTCGACCTCGATGGTGCCGGTGCCGGCCACGAAGTTGCCGCCGGTGAGGTCGTCGGGGGTGAGCTTGTCGACGATGCCGAGGGCGAACATCAGGCCGGCGCTGGGGCCGCCCACGTCGGCCAGCTTGATGTCGATCGTGAACGGGTACGTGTGGTCGGTCCCCGCCTTGATGCCGACGACGGCGTGGCCGGGGTCGTCCTCCGCGGCCTTCGTGGTGATCTTGATCTCGTCGGTCTGGGTCGGCTCCTTGCCGGCCTTCTCCGCGGCGGCCGCGACCTTGACCGGCACGACGGTGAACGTGACGGGCTCGCCGGGCTTGTGCTCGGTGACGAGCTTCGCGACGTCCGTCATCTCCTTGACGGGCTTGCCGTCCACCTTCTTGATGACGTCGCCCGCGTGCAGCTTGCCCTCCGCCGGGTCGCCCTTGAAGACGGTGGAGACGATGACCTGCGACTTGACCGGGATCTTGAGCTGCCTGAGGGCCGCGACCTTGGCGCTCTCCTGGGACTCGCTGAATTCCTCGGCGTTCTCCTGGGAGGACTGCTGTTCGGTCTTGCCGTTCGGGTAGAGCGTGTCGTGCGGCACCACGATGTTGTCGTGGGCCAGCCAGCCGTAGACGGCCTCCGCGAGGTTCATGTTGTAGTCGGCGCTGGTGACCCGGACCGTCGTCATGTTGAGGTGACCGGTCGTCGGATAGGTCTTGCGTCCGGAGATCTGCAGCACCGGCTCACCGTCGTGGTCTCCGAGGGTGTTCACCGTGGGGCCGGGGGACATCTCCGAGTACGGCACTTTGATGAGCACTCCGGCGCAGAGCAGCGCGATCAGCATCAAGGTGGAGGCGAGCATCGTCGCGGTGCGGCGTGGCATGGAACGACAGTACGGGACCTGCCTGTGAGAGCACCCCCGGGGCCGGGCCGTACGGGGAGGTCACATCCCTGTGCGGGACCCGGTCACGTCCCTGTGTGGGACTTCTCCATCGCCTCGCGGAACGCGGCGTAGCCGTTGAGTTCGGTGGCGTCGCCCGTGCGGCCGGACTTGCGGTTGCGTGCCGCCCAGCTCGCCCACAGACCCGCACCGACGGCTGCCAGGAGCGGAATCAGCAACCACGCGAGTGATGCCATGTCGACCTCCCGACCCCATGAGCCATCTCAACTGACTGATCAGCAGATTAACCATCCGCATGGTCAACGCTCACGGCAGGGGTCTGGTTACGCAACCGGAGCCGCACCGGCCCGTCACGCCCCGGGGCACGGACCTCGTCTCAACAGGCCCCGACCCACTCCTCCTTGCCGTCGGAGAAGCGCTGGTGCTTCCAGATCGGCACCTCGTGCTTGAGATCGTCGATCAGCTTGCGGCAGGCGTCGAAGGCCTCCACGCGGTGCGGGCAGGAGACGGCGACGACCACCGCGAGGTCCCCGACGGCGAGGTCGCCGACGCGGTGCACGGCGGCCAGGGCGCGCACCGGGTACTCGGCGACGACTTTCTCCGCCACCCGGCGCATCTCGGCCTCGGCGGTGGGGTGGGTCGAGTACCCCAGCTCGTCGACGTCGGCGCCGCCGTCGTGGTTGCGGACGGTCCCCACGAAGAGTGCGGTGCCGCCCGCCGCGTCGTCGCCGACGGCCCGGAAGACCTCGTCGAGGGAGAGCGGGGTGTCGCGGATCGCGAGGAGGCGGATCGGGTCCTGCGCGCCCTGCTCGCCCGGGTGGTCCATCGTGGTGCGTGCCATGCGGCCATGGTGCCGCACGGCACGCGCCTCACGGAATAGACCTTTCGCCCGGCACGCGCGTGTCCCCCCTTGGAGTTCCCTACAGGGGGTGGATTTCCTGCCGAGGGCTGCGGAGGGGACTGGTTTCTCAGATCCTCCTGCGGGCCTTCCGTGCCCTGCGCACGACCGCCGCCGCGCCCAGCAGGGCGACCGTCGCGCCCGCCGCGCCCGCGGCCGTGGCGTCCTTGCGGCCGAGCCGCCGGCCGGCCACGGTGCGGCGCCCGGAGACCTCGTCGAGGAGTTCCGTGAGGACTTCCTCGTTGGTCCACTGGGGGCGCCACCCGGCGTCGTGCAGCCTGCTGACGCTGACCACCCAGGGGTACATCGTGTACGCGAGATCGCCGGCCGGGGACGGGGTGAGCCCGATGCGGTGGAGCCGCGCGGCGGCGCCGAGCGCGACCGTCGAGGGCAGCTCCATGCGCCGGATCCCGCTGAGCTCCTCGACCTCCTCCTGCTCCAGCCAGCCCTCGCAGCCGACGGCCAGCTCGCCGTCGACCTTCTCGAGGACGGCGTACTCCAGGGCGCTGCACAGGTCCTCGACGTGGCAGAACTGCCAGGCGGGCCGCGAACCGGCGACGACCAGGAGGCGGGGCGACTCGAAGTAGCGCGTGAGAGCCGTGTCCGTGCCGCCGACCAGCGTCGCGGGACGTACGACGGTGACGTTGAGGCCGGGGTGCGCGCGGGGCGCCCGGCGGGCGAGCCGCTCGACCTCCAGGAGGTCGCCGACACCGGTGGCCTCGGCCGTGGCGCGCAGTTCGGCGTCTTCGGAGAGGGGCAGTTCGTTGTCGGGCAGCGCTCCGTAGACCATCGCCGAGGTGCACAGGACGACCCGGTGGACGCCGGCGGCGGCCGCGGCGGTCAGGACGGTCTGGGTGCCGCGCACGTTGTACGCGGTGCGGGCCGCGGCGTCGGTCTCCAGGTCGAGATCGAGCGCCAGGTGCACGACGACGTCGGCGCCGCGCAGTTTCTCCGCGATGGCCGGATCACGCACGTCCAGGATGTGCCACTGGGCCTGCGTGCAGTCGCCCCTGCGCTCGTCGATCGCAATGACCTGCTTGATCGCCTCCGACGTGGCAAGGCGCTCGGTCAGCAGCGCGCCCACACCGGAGGCGGCGCCGGTGACGGCGACTACGGGCCCCCGGACGGGCGCCGGGGTTGACGGGTTTCGCGCTGCGCGAACCTGTGGATCTGGGGAACTCACCGGGCGTCTCCAGCGGTTGTCTTCAGTACGTACGCGAATGACGCGTACGTACCAGGTGGCATCCATCCTGCCGCAGGCCATGAGTCGGCGAAGCACCGAGGCCCGATCCCGTCACGGTGTCTACGCTGGGTGGTGTTGTAGGGCAGCCGCCGCCGGAACGAAACCGGCGGCCTGACGAGCCGAGGAATCCCGTGAGTGACACCCCATTCGGATTCGGCCTTCCGCCGGAGGAGCCGGAAGACGGCGACGAGGGCAAGAAGAAGGAATCCCCCGGAGAGGGACAGCGCGGGGGACAAGGCGCAGGTGGACCCGCGAACCCGTTCGGTTTCGGGGGCTTCCCCGGGGCCGGTGCCGGCGGTCCCGGAGGCGGTGACAACCCGTTCGCCGCGATGTTCGGTTCGATGAACCCGAACGATCTGGGTGCCGCGTTCCAGCAGCTCGGCCAGATGCTCTCGTACGAGGGCGGCCCGGTGAACTGGGACATGGCCAAGGACATCGCCCGCCAGACCGTGTCCCAGGGCACGGCGGACGGCGTCAAGGACGCCAGCGTCGGTCCGGCCGAGCGCTCCGCCGTCCAGGAGGCCGTGCGCCTGGCCGACCTGTGGCTGGACGACGCGACGTCGCTGCCGTCCGGGTCCGGCACGGCCGTGGCCTGGAGCAGGGCAGAGTGGGTCGAGGCGACCCTGCCGGTCTGGAAGGAGCTCGTCGACCCGGTCGCCGAGCGCGTCGGCCTGGCCATGGGCGATGTGCTGCCCGAGGAGATGCAGGCCATGGCGGGCCCGCTGATCGGCATGATGCGCTCCATGGGCGGCGCCATGTTCGGCCAGCAGATCGGCCATGCCGTGGGCGTCCTCGCGGGCGAGGTCGTGGGCTCCACCGACATCGGCCTGCCGCTCGGCCCCTCGGGCAAGGCCGCGCTGCTGCCGGTCAACATCGAGACGTTCGGCAAGGACCTCGGCATCGACAAGAACGAGGTCAGGCTGTACCTGGCGCTGCGCGAGGCCGCCCACCAGCGGCTCTTCGCCCACGTCCCGTGGCTGCGCTCGCACCTGTTCGGCGCGGTCGAGGGGTACGCGCGCGGGATCAAGGTCGACACGGCCAAGCTGGAGGACGTCGTCGGCCAGCTCGATCCGCAGAACCCGGAGCAGCTGCAGGAAGCACTCCAGCAGGGCATGTTCCAGCCGGAGGACACGCCGGCCCAGAAGGCCGCTCTGGCCCGCCTGGAGACCGCTCTGGCACTCGTGGAGGGCTGGGTGGACGCGGTGGTCCACGCCGCCGCGAAGCCGCGTCTGGCGTCCGCCGACGCCCTTCGGGAGACGCTGCGCCGCCGCCGTGCGACGGGCGGCCCCGCGGAGCAGACGTTCGCCACGCTGATCGGTCTCGAGCTGCGTCCGCGCCGTCTGCGGGACGCCTCGCGCCTGTGGGCCTCGCTCACCGACGCGCGAGGTGTCGACGGCCGCGACGGCCTGTGGGAGCACCCGGACATGCTGCCGACCGCCACCGACCTGGACGACCCGGACGGGTTCGTGCACCGCGAGCAGCTGGACTTCTCCGAACTGGACAAGATGCTCGGCGAGGCGGCGGGCGGCGGTGCCGCGAAGCCGGACCTCAAGAAGGACGACGGGAACGGCACCGAGGGCGACGGCAAGGACGACGGCGACAAGTGAGTCTGTACGACGACACGGTCCTCGTGCTCAAGGCGTACGAGGACCAGCCCGAGCTGCGCCAGGCCTACCTGGATCACCTGGCGGCACACGGCGACGCCGGCCTGTGGAAGGCCTGTACGGACGGTCATGTGACGGCGAGCGCCCTGGTGGTCGACCCGACCCGCGGACGCGTCCTGCTGACCCTGCACAAGAAGCTGCGGATGTGGCTGCAGATGGGCGGCCACTGCGAGCCGGGGGATGCGACGCTCGCGGCGGCGGCGCTGCGCGAGGCCGCGGAGGAGTCCGGCGTGCCCGGCCTGACGCTGCTCGCGGGCGGCCCCGTCCGCCTGGACCGGCACCCGATCCCGGGACCGTGCACCCAGCACCTGGACGTGCAGTACGCCGCGCTGGCCCCGCCCGACGCGGTCGAGGCGATCAGCGACGAGTCACTGGACCTGCGCTGGTTCGCGTACGACGAGGTGGCGGACGTCGCCGACGATTCGGTGGTGCGCCTGGTCGAGGCGACGAGGACCCGCCTGTAGCGCAAGTGCCCTGAACAGGGGCGCGGGGAACTGCGCGACCAGCCGCAGCCGGTCCGCAGTCCCCCGCGACCTCCTCCGCTCGACCCAGCGGAGCGCTCAGCTCCAGACGTTGCCCTGGTTCTGCCCCCGGGCCCCTTCCTGGCCGACCCCGAACTGCGCCTGGGCGCCCCGCCCGATCACCGCGTTCTGGGGCGGCAGCATCTCGCTCGGCTGGACGAGCGCGTAGCCCTGTCCCATGAAGCTGAGCTCCCAGCCCTCGCCGGTGTTGCCGCGGCGCCGCCAGACGCCCGAGGAATGGGTCTGGGCCTGCATCTGGACGCGGAGGCCGTTGGACCACGCGACGATCGCGTCGGCGTCCGCGTTGACGTACCGGTCCGGTGTGACCTGGAGCATCAGCGGCTGGCCCGACGTCATCAGGGCGACCTTGCCGCGGCCTGAGATGTTGAGCTGGTACTTGCCGGAGCCGGAGATGCCGTACTGGCTGTCGACGGCGATGACCTGGTGGGTCAGCGACGAGTCCATCGCGAGGACGTAGCTGCTGTCCACGGTCAGCCCGTCCTGGTCGACATCCACTACGTGGATGTACTGGGCGAGGTTGGCGAAGTAGACCGTGCCCTGGCCGTGGCAGCGCATCAGGTCGAGACCCTCGCCGGTGTGCGCGCGGGCCCGCTGGTTGCCCTGGCTCTGGTACTCGGCGTCGAACTCGATCATCCCCTGGTAGGCGACCATCGCGCCCTTGCGGGCCAGGACGTCGTCGTGCCCCTCCAGGGCGACCCGCAGCAGCTGCGGGTTCTGGACGGAGTAGCGCTCCTGGGTCTGCTGCTCGGCGTGTGCGAAAAGTGGGCTCTGCATGGTGTCCTGCTCCCCCTCAGCCCCGTGCTCGGAGGCGGTCGGTGCTGTCCTCGCTGGGCTGTACGACGACGATGCCCTCTCCGGAGAAGCCCATCTGGTAGGCCTCGCCGCTGCCGCGCCCGATGAGGGAGCCGGCCTTGAAGCTGCGCTTGCCCTTCACCTTGAGGTTCGGGGACCAGGCGATCAGGGCGTCCGGGTCGACGTACGTCTCGTCCTCGCCACGGCCGCAGTCCACGACGATCGGCGTGCCGCGGGAGGTCAGCGCGACCCAGCCCTGACCGGAGATCTTGATGTTCCACAGGCCCTGTCCGGCGAACTTGGCCATGCCCTTGACCCGCTCGACACCCCACTGGAGGGACGCGTCGAAGGCGAGCAGGTTGGTGCCGTTCACCGAGAGGGAGTCGCCCGCCAAATTGATGAGGACGACATCCGCTCCGTAGTCGGCGAGGTAGAGCAGGCCGTCTCCCGAGCACTTCATCAGGGGTGCGCCCTCGCCGGTCATCCACTCGCGCGCGACCTGACGGACGGCGGGCGGATTCGGCTCGTACTGCACGAACCCTTCGTAGGCGACCATCGAGCCCACGCGCGCGAAGAGGTCGTTGCCGGTCTGCATGGCCACCTTGACCATGTGGTGCCCGTGGTTCTCCATGCGGGCGGCGACGGGTGCGGGGGCGAAGCCCGCGAGTTGCTGATTCATGACGGGCTCCCTCAGACCTCGTACGGCTGGACGACGATGAAATTGCCGGGCGCGCCACGGAACTGGAGGTTCACGCTCTCCCCCGTGGAGCCCGCGTAGGCGTTGCTGCGCAGCCTGACCTGGCTGGAGACGATCGCCTGCGCGGCGGCCGACCAGGCGACGACGGCGTGGCAGTCCGCGAACGTCGTCGGTGTGACGGGCAGCACGACGGGCACGCCGTGGGTCTTCACGATGACCGTGCCGGTGCCCTGGAACTGCATGACGAACAGGGCGCCGCCGGGAATCCCGTGGCCCTCGATCCTGCGCACCTCGTGCTGGAGGGTCTCGTCGAAGGCGAGGACGTTCTCCGCGGAGACACAGATCGCGTCACCCTGGAGTTCGATGGGGTGCAGATGGGTGGCTTCCTCGGCGAGGAACACCTGGCCCCGGCCGGAGCAGCGCATGAGCTGCATCTCCTGACCGGTGGCATTGCCCACGATGCGGCCGGCGAAGCCCGCGCCCTTGTAGCTGAACTCGACCTTGCCCTGGTAGAGCACCATGCTGCCCTGACGGGCCAGGATCGCCTGGTCGGCGACGCCCAGGTCGACGCGGATCAGCTTCTCGTTCTGCTGCGTCCAGCGCTGCCCGGTGGGTGCCTCGCGGTACTTCTGGAGGGCCGCAGCCACACCGGCGCCCTGGGGTGCCGCGCCCTGCGGGGCGGTGGGCTGGCCGGGGAACTGGCCGCCCGGGGGCTGCTGGCCGTAGCCGGGAGGCGGCGGGGCGGTGGGCTGCTGGCCGTACCCCGGGGGCGGCGGTGGCGTCTGCTGCTGGCCCGGGACCTGGCCGAACTGCGGCTGCTGAGGGGGCTGCTGGCCCGGCTGGCCGTACGGCGAGGGGGCCGGCTGGGGCGGCATGGCTCCTCCCGGCGGCTGGTTCAGCGGTGCCACGACGGTCTGCGCCGCGTGCACCGGCGGGCTCGCGGACGCCGGGGCCGGGGGCGGCGTGGCGCCCTGCGGCGGCGCGAAGTGCTGTGCGGGGGCCGGGGCGGGCGCGGGGGCCGGGGCGGGGGCCTGTGGGGGCGTGGCGGCGGGGGCGCCGAACGCGGGCGGCGCGGCGGCCTGGGCGGGCGGCGCGAAGGAAGGGGCGGCGGCCTGCTGCTGCGGGGCGGCGGGCTCCTCCTCGGCGACCTCGCCGCCGAAGTTGCGCAGGAGCGCCTCGAGGCCGCCGTCGAAGCCCTGTCCGATGGCGGCGAAGCGCCAGACGTCCTTCAGGTAGAAGTCGCCCAGCATGACGGCGCGCTCGGTGGAGAACTCCGCGCCGGTGAAGGCGTAGCGCACCACTTCCTCGCCGCCCGCGACGATGCGGATGTACCCGGACGCGACCTGCGACATCTGTCCGGCGCCGTCGATCGTCGCCGTGAACGACAGGCGCTGGATCTGCTGCGGGATGCGGTCGAGGGTGACCCGGAAGGACTCGGAGTCGCCGGCCTGGGCACCGAGGAGCTGGATCGACTCCTCGGGCGACTTCGGCTGGTTGAAGAAGATGAAGTAACGGTCGTCCGAGAGCCGCTCGCTCGCGTCCAGGCCGAAGCAACTGATGTCGAACGTCAGTCCCGGCGCCGAGATCTGTACGCCGACGTACAGATCCGTTCCGGCGGTGAGGTCACTGACCTTGGCCTTGTGGCCGCGTTGGAATTCCCTGGCCATACGTAACGACCGTCCCCCATCCCGAATGTGAATACGTCGCGTCAGGCTAACCGCAAAGTCCGACGGCGGGCCAAGCCGGTACAGACCCGCTACACAACCGCGGGATCCGGCGGTCGTTCACTCCTCTCGGGCGGCCGGCAGATGAGGCAGGCGCCCGGCGGCGACCACCCCTTCGAGGTACCCCCTGGCGCGCTCGGTGCGGGGGTAGGCCTCCAGGAGACGCCAGAAACGCGGGCCGTGACCGGGGACGAGGAGATGGGCGAGCTCGTGGACGAGGACGTAGTCCACGACGTACTCGGGCATGCCCTGCAACCGGTGCGAGAGACGGATACTGCCCTCGGCCGGGGTGCAGGAACCCCACCGGGTGTTCTGGTTCGTGACCCAGCGGACCGACTCGGGCCTGGCGCGGCCCGCGAAGTACTGGTCGGAGAGCTGACCCGCGCGCTCGGCGAGCTCCGCGTCGCCGAGGAGCCGCTTGCTCTCCTGGGCCGCGAGCTTGTCCAGCATCACGGTGACCCAGCGCTGCTCCTCCGCCTCGGACATCCGGGCGGGGATGAGGACCACGGTGCGGTCCCCCTCCCGGTACGCGGAGACCGTTCTGCGGCGGCGGGCGCTCCGTCTGACCTCGACCGCGCCGGCCCCCGCGCCGGACGGCGACGGGCTGGTCGTGCTGCGCTGTGGAGCTCCGGCGCGACGCGCTGAGGTCTCCCCAGCGACGCGAGGGGACGGGTCGGCGGGCACGCCCCGACGTTACCCGCTGGGCATGGGGGAAGTCCCGCCTCCGGGACGGTTCGGCGCTGTTCCGCTCCCCGTCCGTTTGATTAGTACGACGAATACCCACCGCCTGTGGACAACGCGACGCAGGGGTTCGCTGAGGCAGGCATTCTGGCATTCGACCGAGCGCGGCGGACGAGTCCGCGCCGACCGGCCGACGGGGGACGACCATGCATCCGATCGTGAAACCGGCACTGCGGCGCGGCTGGCGGGACCTGAGCACCGTGCAGTTCGGGGTGGCACCCGCGCACGCCTTGGTGCTCGGACCGATGGACACGGCGACGGGCAGCTTTCTGACCTTGCTGGACGGCACGCGCGGGGTCCCTCTGCTGCGGGAGGAGGGCCGGCGGATGGGGCTGCCGGACGGGCATGTGGACAGGCTGCTGGGTGAGCTGTCGCGGGCGGGTCTGCTCGACGATTCGACCGGGGGCGGCCCGGCGGCCGACGCGCTGCGCGGGCGCGGGGAGACCTTGGACCGGCTGCGGGGCGACGTGGCCTCGCTCTCGCTCCAGTCGCCGGGGCCGGGCGATGCGATTGCGAAGATGGCGGCGCGCCGGACGGTGCGTGTGCGGGTCCAGGGCGCCGGCCGGGTGGGCGCCGTGGTGGCTTCGTTGCTGGCGGGCGCGGGGGTCGGCCGGGTCGAGGTGCGGGACGGCGGACAGGTGCGTCCGTGGGATGTCGCGCCGGGCGGACTGCCCGCCGAGTCCATCGGCGAGCGCAGGGACACGGCCGCGCGCCGCATGGTGCGACAGGCAGCTCCCGGGCGTCCGCCCCGGCAGTCACCGGCCGAGGGGGACGGAGCGGACCTGTCCCTGGTGATCATCGCTCCGAGAGACGGCCTGGACGCGTACGCGCCAGCCCCTTCGGCAGCCGAGGAACTGCTCGCCTCGGGCACTCCTCATCTCTACGCGGGCGTGATCGAGGGGACGGGCGTGGTCGGCCCCTTGGTCCTGCCGGGGACGACCGCATGCGCGGAGTGTCTGTTCCGGCAGCGTGCGGACCGCGATCCCACCTGGCCGCGGATGCTGGCCCAGTGGCGCTCGGGTCAGTCGCGTCACGTGCCCGCGTGCGACCTGGCGCTGTCGACCTCGGTCGCAGGTCTCGCGGCCGGGCATGCCCTGACCTTCCTGGACGGCGGCCCGTCGGCCTGCTCGGGGGTGCGACACACGGCTTCCGTGCCCGGATTCGAGTGGCTTTCGAGCCCGATTTGGCCGCATCCATCATGCTCTTGTGGGGCGGGCGTGTCCGTTAAGGGGGATCGGCTCACCGTTGCTGAGAAGCCGCACGCAACAATGGCCGGGTAACCGCCTGACAAGGCGCGGCTGTCTGGGACTTGGAGGGGCGCATGTCTGATCTTCCCCGGAAGGCGGTCACCCGAACCGCCAAACTGGCCGCGCTGCCACTCGGCTTCGCGGGGCGCGCGACCTGGGGCCTGGGCAAGCGGATCGGGGGCAAGTCGGCGGAGATCGTGGGGCGCGAGCTGCAGCAGCGCACGGCCGAGCAGCTGTTCAAGGTCCTCGGTGAGCTCAAGGGCGGCGCCATGAAGTTCGGGCAGGCACTGTCCGTCTTCGAGTCCGCGCTGCCCGAGGAGATCGCGGGACCTTACCGTGCCGCGCTGACGAAGCTGCAGGAAGCGGCGCCGCCGATGCCCACCCGGACCGTGCACTCCGTCCTGGCGGAGCGGCTCGGCGAGGACTGGCGCGAGCTGTTCCTGGAGTTCGAGGACAAGCCCGCGGCCGCCGCGTCGATCGGGCAGGTGCACCGGGCGGTGTGGACGGACGGCCGTGAGGTCGCGGTCAAGGTGCAGTACCCGGGGGCGGGCGAGGCGCTGCTGTCCGACCTCAACCAGCTCAGCAGGTTCGCCCGTCTGCTGGGGCCGCTGATCCCGGGGATGGACATCAAGCCGCTCATCGCCGAGCTGCGGGACCGCGTGTCGGAGGAGCTGGACTACGGTCTGGAGGCCCAGGCCCAGCAGGCGCACGCCGACGAGTTCGCGGACGACCCCGACGTGGTGGTGCCGCAGGTGGTGCACCAGAGCGATCAGGTCCTGGTGACCGAGTGGATGGACGGAACGCCGCTCTCCGAGGTGATCGCGGAGGGCACGGAGGAGCAGCGCGACCGGGCGGGTCAGCTCCTGGCCCGCTTCCTCTTCTCCGGTCCCGCCCGCACGGGTCTGCTGCACGCCGACCCGCACCCCGGCAACTTCCGGCTGCTCTTCGACGAGAAGGCGGGGTATCGCCTGGGGGTCCTGGACTTCGGCACGGTCGACCGGCTGCCCGACGGGCTGCCCCCGACCATCGGGACGTCCCTGCGGATGACGCTGGAGGGCGAGGCCGACGCGGTCTACGACATGTTGTGCGCGGAGGGCTTCGTCAAGGAGTCCGTCGATCTGGAGCCGCAGGCGGTGCTCGACTATCTGCTGCCGATCATCGAGCCCATGGCGGTCGAGGAGTACACGTTCACCCGGGCCTGGATGCGGAAGCACGCGGCCCGGCTCGCCGATGTCCGCTCCCCCGCCTACCAGTTGGGCCGGTATCTGAATCTGCCGCCCGCCTATCTGCTGATACACCGCGTGACGGTGAGCACGATCGGGGTGCTGTGCCAGCTGGGGGCGACGGTGCGGATGCGGGACGAACTGGAGGAGTGGCTGCCCGGCTTCGTGGAGGAGCCGGAAGAAGCTGACGGGGCTGAAGGGGCTGAGGAGAACGAGGCGGTCGGGGCGGTTACGGACGGCAGCGCGGCGGCGGAGGGCTGACGGTGGGGTGCCCGGCGCGCGGGCGGCTCACCACCAGTCGGAGTCGAGGCGTCCTTCGATGGCTCTGAGGTTGGCCCGGGCGCAGGCGTCGCAGAAGTAGTGGCGGACGCCGTTCTCGACGGAGCAGGTCCAGGTCGGCGGTGTGCCCTCGGCGACCGTGCCGCAGCGGGAGCACACGAGCTGCTCCGGCTCCGGGGGCTCGGGGCTCTGCTGTCCCTGCTGTTCTTGCTCTGCCACCGGGCGACCATATCGCCGCGTGGGGAAGTTCGGTGAGTACAACGCACTGCGGGGGACGGTCCGTTCGGACCGTCCCCCGCGGTTGTATGTCGTCGTGCCGATGCGCCTGCGCGGCTGTTACTGCATGACCGCTATGGCGAGCGCGCGCCGGGCACGCAGCGAGGCGCGCTCCGCGCGGCGCTGCATGCGGCGGGCCGCCATCAGGCGCTCGGCCGGGCGTTGAGCCTCGGCTTCGCGCAGGCGTTCGTGCATATGCGCACGGGCCATGGCTTCGGGGCTGAGTTGCATCTCTCGGATCCTGTTCTGGCGCGGAACGTACGCGCCGGTGGTGGTGAAGTCTGGGGTGGCGGTGCCTGCCGACTCGCTGGTGGCTGCCTTCATCGGGGCCTGCTTCTTGGGGTCGTGCGTGAGGGGACGGTCGATGGTTCCGGCGGTGTTCATGCGACGACCGGGTTCTTGCGCGGGCGACCACGGGGCCGCTTGCGGGCAACCACGACGCCCTGGACGAACAGCTCGCCGCCCCAGACGCCCCACGGCTCACGCCGCTCCTTGGCGCCCGCGAGGCAGGCCTCCATCAGCGGACAGGTACGGCAGAGGGACTTGGCGTACTCGACGTCGGCCGGCGACTCCGCGAAGAAGACCTCCGGGTCGTAGGCACGGCAGGGGACGGGTACGCCGAGGTTCTCGATGGCGTCGTCGAGCGCGGTGAGCGCGGTGAGGGGAGTCAAGGTCGGGTCCTCCGTGGGTGCGGGCGGGGGGAGCGTCTGTGAAGGCGGTACGGACGGGGCGTGCGCTTCGAGTTGCACGGTGGTGTTTTCCTCGTCTGGTCGTGCCGGCCTGGGTCGGCCGGTTGGCGGCTGGTACCGGGTCTTGCTGTCGGCCCCTTCGCTCTGTTCTCCCTGTTCTGGGGAAAACAGAAGGGCCGCGGATCCCGGGTGGGGTTCCGCGGCCCTGAAGGCGCCGGTCTGATCGAGGATCAGACTGGATCACTCCAGGGTTCGAGCCCACGGAAGGCCCACATCGTGTGGTGCTGCGTCGTCTGCTTCCGGAATCCGGCACCGGCTGCCGCAAAGGCATAGGCCTGGGCCTGCGCCTCCGCTACTGCTGCTTCCGGTGCCTTGGTCGGTCGCTCATTGCCCTCATTGGCCTCGCGGACGGGAAGACCGGCGAGAGGCAGGGAGGGAGACATCGGACGGACGGCGGGAATGCCGCCGGACAGACCGGTGCCCTGGTTCGAGAAGCCGAGCAGGCAGGAAGCGACGACCGAGCGATCGGTCATTTTCGCGGTGCTGATGAAGCTCTCGTTGATGCTGATCACTGGAATTCGCCTCCTCTCGGCGTCTAGGGGATCGGCCGGAACCGGTCCTGCGGACTATCAAGTACAGCACGGAACCTCGGCTTCGGAGAAGCCGCCGTTTCCGTGTTAAGAACCTATGGGTCTTCCTTGCGCATGCGCAAACTATTTTTTCGACGAGTTTGAATCACTCGCCTTCGGCGCCCCTTACATAGTCCTGACCTGCACAGATGGCGAGCACCTCGGCGCCGAAACGGTGGAACTTGCGGACGCCGACGCCGGGGATGCGTGCCAGCTCGCCCTCGTCCTCGGGCACCGCCTCCGCGATGGCGATCAAGGTCTTGTCCGTGAAGACGCAGTACGCGGGCTGCCCCAGCTCCCTCGCCTGTCCGGATCGCCACTCCCGCAGCCGTTCGTAGAGCCCTTCGTCCATGTCGGACGGGCAGTCCTCGCACCGCATGAGCTTCATCTCGCCCGCCTCGGTCAGGGTCCGTCCGCAGACCCGGCAGCGGGCGGGCGTGCGGCTCTTGCGCTGCCGTCGCCCTTCCACCGGACCCGCGGCTCCGCCGGTGCCGCGCTCGATGCCTCCGGGACCGCCGCTCGCGGCCCGGGCGGCGGCGCCCGCTCCGGAGCCCGGCCGCAGTCCGTCGAGGAACCGGGTGGGGCGACGGGTGGGGCGGCCGCCCGGAGAGCGCGAGAGGGCCCAGGAGAGGGAGAGGTGGGCGCGGGCGCGGGTCACTCCCACGTAGAGGAGGCGGCGCTCCTCCTCGATCTGCTCGTCGGTCTTGGCGTAGGTGATCGGCATCATGCCTTCGGCGAGGCCCACGAGGAACACGGCGTCCCACTCCAGGCCCTTGGCCGCGTGCAGCGAGGCCAGCGTGACGCCCTCGACGGTCGGCGCGTGCTGGGCGTTCGCCCGTTCGTCGAGCTCGGCCACGAGGTCGGCGAGGGTCGCCTCCGGCCTGGCCCGCGCGAAGTCCTCGGCGAGCCGCACCAGCGCCGCCAGGGACTCCCACCGGTCGCGCACCGCCCCGGACCCGGCGGGGGGCTCGGTCGTCCACCCCTTGGTGGAGAGCACGGCCCGCACCTGGGAGGGGAGGTCGACCACGTCGTCGAGGAGCGCGTCGTTGCCACCGAAGCGGGCGGCGCCGCGCAGGGCCGCGCCCGCCTCGCGCACCTCCGTGCGCTCGAAGAACCGCTCGGCGCCCCGCAGCTGGTAGGGGACGTTCGCGTCGGCGAGGGCCTGTTCGTAGATCTCCGACTGCGAGTTCGTGCGGAACAGGACCGCGATCTCGCTGGCGGGGACGCCGTCGGCGAGGAGGGCGCGGATGCGGCGGGCGGCACCTTCGGCCTCGGCCGGCTCGTCCACGTACTCCGTATAGACCGGTTCGGGTCCGGCGTCGCGCTGTGAGACGAGTTCCAGGCGGTGGTCGGCGGCGCGGCCGCGGGCCTGGGAGAGGAGGCCGTTCGCGAGGCGGACGACCTGGGGGGTGGAGCGGTAGTCACGGACCAGTTTGACGACCGTGGCCCCCGGGTGGCGGGTGCGGAAGTTCAGCAGATGGTCGGGGGTCGCGCCGGTGAACGAGTAGATCGTCTGGCTGGCGTCGCCGACGACGCAGAGGCTGTCCCGGTCGCCGAGCCAGAGCTCCAGGAGGCGCTGCTGCAGGGGGCTCACGTCCTGGTACTCGTCGACGACGAAGTGCTGGTACTGGGCGCGGATCTGCTCGGCGATGTCGTGCCGGTCCTGGAGGATGCCGACGGCGAGCAGCAGCACGTCCTCGAAGTCGATGACGGCACGGTCGCGCTTCAGGTCTTCGTACGCCGCGTAGAGCTGTGCGATCTCGGCGGGGTCGCGGGGGACGTCGCGGCCCGCCTTCGCGGCGGCGGCCGCGTAGTCCGCGGGGACGGTCTGGGTGACCTTGGACCACTCGATCTCGCTGGTGAGGTCGCGCAGCTCGTTCCGGTCGAGGCGGATGCGGCAGGCCGCGGCCGCGTCCGCGACGAGTTTGATCTTGCGGTCGACGATCCGGGGCAGCGGTCCACCGACTGCTTTCGGCCAGAAGAACTGGAGCTGGCGCAGGGCCGCGGAGTGGAAGGTGCGGGCCTGGACACCGGAGGCACCGAGCTGGCGGAGGCGGCCTCGCATCTCTCCGGCGGCGCGGTTCGTGAAGGTGACGGCGAGCACGCTGGCGGGCTGCAGCATCCCGGCTCGCACCCCGTAGGCGATCCGGTGGGTGATCGCCCGGGTCTTGCCGGTGCCGGCACCGGCGAGGACGCACACCGGTCCGTGCAGGGCGGTGGCGACCTCGCGCTGCTCCGGGTCGAGCCCGTCGAGCACAGCGTCGGGGGAGTCCGGGACCTGCGGGAAGAGGGTGGAGTGCGTTGCTGATGTCACCCAGCCAGCTTGCCAGGTCTCCGGGGACGGGTGAGCCGGTTGTCCACAGGGAGGCGGAGCCGGTCGTACTAATACGGGAATGGTGGCCGGGTCGCGTACGTTCGACCCATTGCGATGACGCACCCCGAGCAACGAAGGAGCACGAGAGACATGCCGGGCACTGTGACGATGTACAGCACCACGTGGTGCGGCTACTGCCGCCGCCTCAAGGGTCAGATGGACCGTGAGGGCATCGCCTACACCGAGATCAACATCGAGCAGGACCCGGACTCGGCGGCTTTCGTCGAGAAGGCGAACGGCGGAAACCAGACGGTCCCCACCGTTCTCTTCCCGGACGGCTCGACCCTCACGAACCCCTCGCTGGCCCAGGTCAAGCAGAAGCTGGCCTGAAGCACGGCGCACCAGGTGCGGGCGGGCTCGGAGCCGGGCTCTCAGCCCACCGTCCCCGGCTTCGGCAGGGGCTTGCCGTACCAGAGCTCGATCAGGCGGGCCGCAATCGAGATGCCGTAGGGAGGCAGGACCTCCCCGGACTCGAATGCGGCCCGCAGGTCTTCCCGGGAGAACCAGCGGGCCTCGTGGATCTCCTCGCCGTCGACGTTGATCTCCGAGGAGGTCGCGTCGGCCATGAAGCCCAGCATGAGGCTGGAGGGGAACGGCCAGGGCTGGCTGGCGACGTACTCGACGTCGCCGACCGTGACGCCCGCCTCCTCGAAGACCTCGCGCCGCACCGACTGCTCGATGGACTCCCCCGGCTCGACGAAGCCCGCGAGGGTCGAGAAGCGGCCTTCGGGCCAGTGCACCTGGCGGCCGAGCAGGATGCGGTCCTCGCTGTCCCGGACCGCCATGATCACGGCGGGGTCCGTGCGGGGGTAGTGCTCGGCGCCGCAGGCCTGGCAGCGGCGGATGTGGCCGGCCGCCGCGATGACGGTGCGCTCACCGCAGCGTGAGCAGAAGCGGTGCAGGCGCTGCCAGTTCTCCAGGGCCACGGCGTGCACCATGAGGCCCGCGTCCCGGGGCGAGAGCAGCAGGCCCGCCTCGCGCAGCCCCGCGGGGCGCGCCGACTGGTCCATGCGGCCCGGCAGGGTGTCCTTCTGGAGCGCGAAGTAGCTGACGCCGTCGTCGTCCGTGCCGAGGAAGTAGCGGTGTTCCTCGGTGAGGGGCGCCTCGAAGGAAGGCGTCATCACCAGTTCGGTGTGCCCCTCGGGCGTCTCGTCGATGAGCACCTGACCGCCGGAGACCACGAAGACCCGGGTGGTGGGGTGGCTCCAGGCGGCGGCGAGCCACGCCTCGTCCATGCGGTGGTGCGCGGCACGGTCGATGCCGCTCGGCGCGGTCAGCGAGACGGGCCGGTCTGCGGTGCGGTCGGTCCAGGTGGTCACAGGTGCTTCCAACTCCCCCGATGGAATGGGTGGTTCAGCAGGGCATGGGGCCGGGGCGTGCTCGGCGACCCGGCGGAATGTCAGCGTGCGTCGCGCCAGTTCTCCGCGAGGTCGCCCCAGAGGTGCGCGGTCGTCTCGACGCCCTTGAGCAGCAGATCGATCTCGACCTTCTCGTTCGGCGCGTGCCAGCCGTCGGAGGGGACGGAGATGCCGAGGAAGAGCACGGGTGCCCCGAGGACGTCCTGGAGGTCCGCAGCGGGTCCCGAGCCGCCCTCGCGCGTGAAGCGGATCTTCTGTTCGAAGGCGCGGCCCATCGCCCGTACGACGGACTGCAGGGCCGGGTGGTCGAGCGGGGTCAGGCACGGGCGTGTGGCGCCGCCGAAGGTGACCGTGTGGCGGATTCCGGCGGGGATGCGGTCGGCGGCCCAGGTGCGGACGGCCTGCTCCACGTGGGCCGGGTCCTGGCCCGCGACCAGCCGGAAGGAGAGCTTCACCAGGGCGGACGACGGAATGATCGTCTTGCTGCCCACGCCCTGGTAACCGCCGCCGATGCCGTTGACCTCGGCGGTGGGGCGGGCCCATATCCGCTCCAGGGTGGTGTGTCCTGCCTCGCCGTGCGTGGCGTGCGACTTGGCCGTGTGCAGCCAGCGGCCCTCGTCGAAGGGGAGCTCGGCGAAGAGTTCGCGCTCGCGGTCGGTGAGTTCCGTGATGCCTTCGTAGAACCCGGGGATCGCCACGCGCCCGTGCTCGTCGTGGAGGGCGGCGACGAGGCGGGCGACCTCGGTGGCCGGGTTCGGCACGGCGCCGCCGAAGGAACCCGAGTGGATGTCCTGGTCGGGGCCGTGCAGCTGGATCTCGCACTCGGCGAGGCCGCGCATGCCCGTGCAGACGGTCGGGGTGTCCTCCGACCACATGCCGGTGTCGGAGACGATCACCGCGTCGGCGGCGATGCGGTCCTTGTGGGCCTCGATGAGCGCGCGGAAGTTCGGGGAGCCGGACTCCTCCTCGCCCTCGACGAGCAGCTTGAGGTGGACCGCGGGCGCGGTGCGGCCGGTGGCCGCGAGGTGGGCGCGGACTCCGAGTGTGTGGAAGAACACCTGGCCCTTGTCGTCGGCCGCCCCGCGCGCGTGGAGGCGGTTTCCCCGGACGACGGGCTCGAAGGGGTCGGTGTCCCAGCCGTCCTCGCGGGCGGCGGGCTGGACGTCGTGGTGGCCGTAGACGAGGACGGTGGGGGCGTCCGGGTCGTCGGAGGGCCACTCGGCGAAGACGGCGGGCGCTCCGGGCGTCTCCCAGACCTCCGCGGTCGGGAAGCCGGTCTCCTTGAGGGCCGCGGCGAGCCAGTCCGCGCTGCGGCGCACGTCCCCCGCGTGGTCGGGCTGCGCCGACACGGACGGGATGCGCAGCCACTCGGAGAGGTGGTCGAGGAAGGCTGCACGGTGGTTCTCGATGTACGTGCGGACGGCGCTGTCCGGTGTCTCGCTCATGGTCACGAGCCTATCCGCCATCCGGGGCGGGCTCGTCCCGCGGCTCGTCGACCAGGGCCTCGGCCGGTCCCTCCAGGAGGAGACGTTCGAGCTCGGCGCGGCCCGGCAGGTTCCTGGGGCGTGCGGTCTCTCCGCTGCGTACGTAGAGGAAGGCGGCCTTGACCGACTCCAGGGGGACGCCCTGCTGCTCGGCCCAGGCGAGCCGGTAGACGGCGAGCTGGAGGGGGTCGGCGGTGCGGGTGCGGCTGGTCTTCCAGTCGACGATCTCGTACGTCGCGTCGGCGCCGTCACCTTCCTTGTAGACGGCGTCGATGCGGCCCCTGATGACGCGGCCCGCGATCACGAACTGGAAGGGGACTTCGACGCGGTGGGGCGCGCGGTGGGCGTACTCCGTGCGTTCGAAGGCTTCCTTGAGGGCTTCGAGGTCGCGCTCGTCGGCGATCTCGGCCTCGTCGGGGGCGCCGCCCGGCAGGTCCTCCGGGGCGAGCATCGGCAGGGGGAGCTCTTCGAAGCGGGACTCGATCCAGGCGTGGAAGCGGGTGCCGCGGCGGGCCGCGGGCTGCGGCGGACGCGGCATGGGCCGGGCGAGGTCCCGTGCGTAGCCGTCGGGGTCGGCGGCCAGGCGCATCAGCTCGGACGCGGTGAGCGAGGGCGGCACGGGGACGTCCCTGACGGCCTCGCGGGCGCGCAGGAGCTCTCCGGTGAGGGCGTCCAGGTCGCGGTCCCAGGAGGCGAGGGTGCGGGTTTCCTCCGGGGTGAGCGAGGTGCTGGGTGCCCGCGGGGGTCCCTCCGCGGCGGGGTGGGGTCGGGCGTCGGGGCGGGGTGCGGGGAGCTTCACGTGCGCGGGCGCGGGGTCGGGGTGCTCCGCGGGGTGCGGGACGGCGGGGCGCTCCGTCGCCAGGGACTCCCAGTCATCGTCGTGAAGGCCTTCTTCGCGCAGGCCCTCTTCGTACAGGCCCTCTCCGTGAAGGCCCTCTCCGTAGAGCCCCTCTTCGTAGAGCCCCTCTTCGTCCTCCGGAGGGGGTGGCCATTCGGGGTCGTCGGCCGGCGGCACGTCGGCGTGTGCCGACGGGTGGGCCTCTTCGTGGGAGCGGGCGGTCTCCGGTGCGCCCTCCCCCGTGAGGCGGTCCAGGTGGGCGAGGACCGTCTGTGCGGCCGCCCTGCGACGGGCCAGGGAGGCCTCGTCCAGCGGGAGCGGCCACGCCTGGTCGGCGGTGGCTTCCTGGAGGGCGGGGTTCTCCTCGTCCTCGGCGGGCGCTTCGGCCCACGCCTCGATCTCGCCGTGACCGGCCGCACAGTGGTCGTACAAGGCCTGGAGGAAGTCGGAGGGGCCGCGCGGCTTCTTCTGGGTGGGGCCCCACCAGTGGCCGGAACCGAGGAGGAGGGAGCGGGGGCGGGTGAACGTCACATACCCGAGGCGGAGCTCCTCGGTGCGCTGGTGGTCCTTCATCGCTTCGTGGAAGGCCTTCATCCCCTTGGCGTCCCACGTGTCGACGTCGGGCAGCGTGGCCCTGTCCCCGCGCAGCTCGTGCGGGACGACCTTGGCCTGTGCGGTCCACTTCTCGCGTCCCTGCGCGCTCGGGAAGGTGCCGTTGACGAGACCGGGGACGGCGACGACGTCCCATTCGAGGCCCTTGGACCGGTGGGCGGTGAGCACTTTGACGGTGTTCTCACCGCCCGGCAGGGCGTTGTCGAGGCCCTTCTCGTACTGGGCCGCGGTGCGCAGGAAGCCGAGGAAGGCGAGGAGCGTCGCACCGCTGTCGTTCGCGGCGAAGGAGGCGGCGACGTCCAGAAAGTTGGAGAGCGTCTCGCGGCGGCGGGCCGCGAGGGCGCCCGGGGACGCGGAGAGCTCGACCTCCAGACCGGTGACGGCGAGCACGCGGTGCAGCACGTCCATGAGCGGATCGGCCAGCGAGCGGCGCAGCTCACGCAGTTCGGCGGCGAGCCGGGCGAAGCGCACCCTGGCGTCCGCCGAGAAGGGCAGTCCGTCGTCGGCTCCGGAGGCGTCGCCCGGGTCGAGCGGTGACTCCAGGAAGGTGTCCAGGGCATCCGCGAGCGATATCACCTCGGCCGGGTCGACCCCCTCGACGGCTTCTGCGAGGCGGCGGTCCGGATCGTCGGGCGCGGCGTGCCCGGGGCGTACGAGGAGGCGGGCGCGGCGGCCCAGGAGGGCGAGGTCGCGGGCGCCGATCCGCCAGCGGGGTCCGGTGAGGAGCCGCACCAGGGGGGCGTTGGCACCGGGGTCCTGGAGGACTTCGCAGACGGCGACGAGGTCGGCGACCTCCGGGAGGTGCAGCAGTCCGGAGAGACCGACGACCTCCACGGGGATGTCGCGGGCGACGAGGGCGGCCTGGATCCCGGCGAAGTCCGTGGCGGTGCGGCACAGGACGGCGATCTCGCCGGGCGCCTTGCCGGTGCGGACGAGGTGGGCGATCGAGTCGCCGAGCCAGTCGATCTCCTCGGCGTGCGTGCGCAGCAGGGCGCAGCGCACGACGCCGTCCCGTTCGGCGCCGGGGGCGGGCCGGAGGGCCTCCACGCCCGCGTGCATGGCGCGCAGGGGCTCCGCGAGGCCGTTGGCGAGGTCGAGGAGGCGGCCGCCGCTGCGACGGTTCTCGCTGAGCGCGTGGCGGGCGGCGGGGCGCCCGTCGGCGTACGAGAAGTGCTGGGGGAAGTCGTCGAGGTTGGCCACCGAGGCGCCGCGCCAGCCGTAGATGGCCTGGCAGGGGTCGCCGACCGCGGTCACCGGGTGTCCCGTGCCTCCGCCGAAGAGTCCGGAGAGCAGGATGCGCTGGGCGACGGAGGTGTCCTGGTACTCGTCGAGGAGGACGACGCGGAATTCGTCCCTGAGGATCTCGCCGACCTCCGCGCGGGTGTCGGCGAGGGTCGCGGAGAGCGCGATCTGGTCGCCGAAGTCGAGGAGGTCGCGGGAGCGCTTCGCCGCGCGGTAGCGCCCGACGAGCTCGGCCAGTTCGAGCCGGGCCGCCGCCGCTTCGGGGACCTTGCGCAGGTCGGCGTTGGAGAGCTTCACGCCGTCGAGTGCGCGCAGGAGCTCGGTGTCGTACGCGCGGAGCCTCTCGGGCCGCACCAGGTGCTCGGCGAGCTCGCTGTCGAGGGCGAGGAGGTCGCTGACGAGGTCGGGGAAGGAGCGGGTGAGCGCGGGGTAGGGCCCGGGTGCCTCGCGGAGCACGCGCGCGGCGAGCTGGAAGCGGGTGGCGTCGGCGAGGAGGCGTGAGGTGGGCTCCAGGCCGATGCGCAGGCCGTGGTCGGTCAGGAGGCGGCCCGCGAAGGCGTGGTACGTGGAGATGACGGGCTCGCCCGGCGGGTTGTCGGGGTCGGCCGCGTCGGGGTCGGTGACGCCCGCCTTGACGAGGGCGTGGCGCACGCGCTCGGCGAGTTCGCCCGCCGCCTTGTTCGTGAAGGTCAGGCCGAGGACCTGCTCGGGGGCGACATGGCCGGTGCCGACCAGCCACACCACGCGTGCGGCCATCACCGTCGTCTTGCCCGAGCCGGCTCCGGCCACGATCACCTGCGGGGCGGGCGGCGCGATGATGCACGCCGTCTGCTCCGGGGTGAACGGGATCCCGAGGAGCTCCTTGAGCTGCTCGGGATCGGTGATGCGAGGTGACACACCAGAGAGGCTAGCGGTGGCCACTGACATCCGGGGCGGACCCGGACGCGGGAGGCCACCGCCCGCTCATGGGACGCGTGAGGTCAGGAACCGGCGGCGATCTTCTTCGGGTCGACGACCTCGCCGGCCGGCGGGGCCTTCACGTCGACGTTCTTGCCGTAGTCGCTGAAGGTCACCGAGCCGGGGTCGTCGCTGCCCTTGTTGACGACCTTCAGGAAGTAGGGCTTGCCCTCCATCGCCACGTAGAACGTGGTGGTCTCGGAGCCCTTCTTCTTGGTGAGGACGGCGGCCTTCTGGCCGTCGACCTCGGCGTCGTCCTCACGCTTCAGGTTCTTGAGCTTGTCGGACTTGAACATGTCGTCCGGGTTGCACGCGCTGTTCTGCTCGGCAGACTTCACCCAGCGCCCCTTGACGAGCTCGGCCACGGCGCCACCGCCGCTGCTCTCCCAGAACTTGTCGTCACCCTTGACGTAGCGGACCTTCCCGACGGAGAGGAACTCGGCGGTCCCCTTCTTCGGCGAGCCCATCGTGCCCTTGCAGTCGCCGGACTCGGCGACGGAGAACTCGATGTTGTTCTGCTCGCCCTTCTGCTCCATCTTGCCCTTCATCGTGAAGGAGCCGGCGTCCTTGGAAGCCTTGGAGGCCTTGTCGGCGATCTTGTCGGCGCTCATGCCGTCGAAGGGGTCCTTGTCCCCGTCGCTGCTGCAGCCCGTCACGCCGATGACGGCGGCGGCACAGGCGACGGCCACTGCCAGGAGCTTCCGGTTGGCTGCCATATACGCGCATCTCCTCGAAAAGGTGCACTTTCAGCCAGTGCACAGGATGTCTTTACGGAGACTTTAGATTGCTCCGAGGGGTGCTGTGTCCCCGGGTGGCGCGACGTGACAATAGCCACGGGTGCGGCGTCCTCGTGGCGCCTCACTCGTCACTCGCCCGTCACTCCACCACATGACGGCCTTCAGGACGCGCACTGCACGAGGCGCGGAAGGCGCAGTGCGTGCAGTGCTGGCCCGCGGTCGGCGTGAAGCGTTCGTCGAGGACCTTGCCCGCGGCCGTGGCGAGCAGATCGCCGATCCACTCCCCGGAGAGGGCCTCCTGGGCCTGCACCTTGGGGAGCGCTTCTCCGCCGTTCTTCTTGGCGGCGCCTTGGCGCAGCTGCACCAGTTCGGCGCCGCCCGGCTCGGGACGTACGCCGTCGAAGAGGTCGTCGGCGGCGCCCTCGCGGACCGCCAGCTGGTAGACCGCGAGCTGGGGGTGGCGGGCGACCTCGGCGGCGCTCGGGGACTGCTTCCCGGTCTTGAAGTCGACTACGTAGGCACGGCCTTCGGCGTCCTGTTCGACGCGGTCCATGGAGCCGCGCACCCGCACTTCGTAGGGCCCCGCTTCCAGCGTCACGTCGAAGCCGTGCTCACTGGCGACGGGGGTGCGGCTCGCGCGGTCCATCACGTGCCACTGGAGGAAGCGCTCCAGTGCCACGCGCGCGTGCTCTTTCTCCTGGGCCGACTTCCAGGGCGCGTCGAACGCGAGCGCGTCCCATACGGAGTCGAGTCGCTCCATGAGGACGGCGAGGTCGGCGGGGGTGCGTCCCGAGGCCACCTCGTCGGCCAGGACGTGCACGACGTTCCCGAAGCCCTGGGCGGCGGTCGCGGGCGCGTCCGCCTTCACCTCGCGGCCCAGGAACCACTGCAGGGCGCAGGTGTTGGTGAGCTGGTCGAGCGCGCTTCCGGAGAGCACGACGGGCTTGTCGCGGTCCCGCAGCGGCACCTCGCTCGCCGTCGGTTCGTACATGCCCCACCAGCGGTAGGGGTGCGCGGCCGGTACGAGGGGGCGGCCGTCCGTGTCGGCGAGCGCGGCGAGGCGGGCCAGGCGCTGGGCCGCCGCCTCGCGCAGGGCCTCCGAGACGCGCGGGTCGACGGTGGTGGCGCGCAGCTCGGCGACGAGCGCGGCGACGGACAGGGGACGGCGCGGGCGGCCCGTTATGTCCTTGGGCTCGACGCCGAGTTCCGTCAGGAAGCGGGACGGCTGGTCGCCGTCCTCGGCGGGTGCCTTCACCGCGGTCACGACGAGGCGCTCCCGCGCGCGCGTGGCGGCGACGTAGAACAGGCGGCGCTCTTCGGAGAGGAGCGCTCCGGGGGTCAGCGGTTCGGCGAGGCCGTCGCGTCCGATGCGGTCGGCCTCCAGGAGGGAGCCGCGGCGGCGCAGGTCGGGCCAGAGCCCCTCCTGCACACCCGCGACCACGACGAGCCGCCATTCGAGTCCCTTGGAGCGGTGCGCCGTCATCAGGCGTACGGCGTCGGGGCGGGCCGCCCGGCGCGTGAGGGTGTCCGCGGCGATGTCCTGCGCCTCGGTCTCCTCAAGGAAGTTGAGGGCGCCGCGACCGCCCGTGCGCTCCTCCGCGCGGGCCGCGGCCGCGAACAGGGCGCACACGGCGTCGAGGTCGCGGTCGGCGTTGCGGCCGGCCGCGCCACCGCGCCGCGCGGTGCGTTCCAGGCGCCTGGGCCAGGGCGTGCCGTCCCACAGCTCCCACAGCGCCTCCTCGGCCGTGCCGCCGCCCGCGAGGCGCTCACGGGCCTTGCGGAGCAGCGCGCCGAGCCGCTGGGCGCCGCGGGCGTACGTCGGGTCGTGCGCGACGAGCCGCTCCGGCTCGGCGAGGGCGCGGGCCAGCAGTTCGTCGGAGGGCGGCGGTACGTGGTTGCCCGCCGCCCGCTCCTCCTCGCGCAGGGCGCGGCCCAGGCGGCGGAGGTCGGCGGCGTCCATGCCCGCGAGGGGGGACGTCAGGAGGGTGAGGGCGGTCTCGGTGTCGAGCCAGGAGGGGACGATGCGGCTGCCGCTGTCGCTCCGTGACCCGCTCTCCGCGCCGTGCTCAGCCTCAGCCCCGACCTCGACCTCGACCTCGGTCTCGGCTTCGGTCTCGGTCTCGGTCTCGGTCTGAGAGCCTGCCGCGCCCTGGAACGCCGGATCGACCGCATTCCCGGGCCGAGGTTCGGGCTCGGGCTCCGAGTCCGGCCTGGACTCCGCCTCGGGCCCGAGCCCAGGCTCGCCCTCCACGCCCGGCCCGAGCTCGGTCTCACCCTCGGCGTCCGCCCCAAGCTCCGCCTCTTGTCCCGCCTCCGGAGAGGCCCCCTGCGAGGGGACGCCCTCCGCGTCCACCGCGGCAGCCACCACCCGCAACGCCGTCAGCAGCGGTGTCACCGCCGGTTCGTGGCGCAGGGCGATGTCGTCGCCGTCGATCTCCAGGGGGACGCCCGCCGCGCTGAGGCTGCGGCGGACCGCGGGGATCGTGCGGGCGCCCGCGCGGACCAGGACCGCCATCTCGCCCCAGGGGACGCCGTCCTCCAGGTGCGCGCGGCGCAGGATGTCCGCGATGTTGTCGAGTTCCGTGCCGGCCGTCGGATACGTGTACACCTCGACACGGCCGCCGTCCCTGACCGGCGTCGGCTCACGGTGGACCCGCACCTTCTCCGCGGGCAGCCGGGTCAGCGGCATGCGCCGGGTGAGCAGTCGCGTGGCCGCCAGGAGCTGCGCGCCCGAGCGGCGGGAGGTCGTCAGGACCTCGACCGGCGCCGGGGACCCGTCCACGCGCGTGAAGGCATCGGGGAACTCCAGGATGCCGTTCACGTCGGCGCCGCGGAAGGTGTAGATCGACTGGTCGGGGTCGCCGAACGCGACGAGGGTCCGGCCACCCCCGGCGAGCGCGTGCAGCAGCCGCACCTGCGCCGGGTCGGTGTCCTGGTACTCGTCCACGAAGACCGCGTCGTACTGCGCGCCGAGCGCGCGCGCCACCTCGGGGCGGCGCGCGAGCAGCACCGCGCGGTGGACCAGTTCCGCGTAGTCGAGCACTCCTTGGAGGTCGAGTACGTCGAGGTACTCGGCGAGGAACGCCGCCGCCGCACCCCAGTCGGGCCGTCCGCTGCGGCGCGCGAACGCGTCCAGGGCGTCCGGGCCGAGGCCGAGCTCACGGCTGCGGGCCAGCACCGCGCGGACCTCGTCCGCGAAGCCGCGGGTGGTGAGGCAGGCGCGGAGCTCGTCCGGCCAGCGGATGTGGCTGCGCCCCTCACGCGCGAGGTCGATGTGTCCCGCGAGCAGTTCACGTACCGCCACGTCCTGCTCGGGGCCCGACAGGAGCCGCAGCGGCTCCACGAACAGTTCGGTGTCCTGGTGGGCGCGGACCAGCGCGTAGCAGAACGAGTGGAACGTCGTGGCCTGCGGGGCGCGCGCCGCGCCCACGCGCAGCGCCATGCGGTCCCGCAGCTCCACCGCCGCCTTGCGGCTGAAGGTGAGCACCAGGATCCGCGCGGGGTCCGCGCCCCGGGCGACACGGGCGGCGACGCTCTCCACGAGGGTGGTGGTCTTGCCCGTGCCGGGCCCGGCCAGGACCAGCAGCGGTCCTTCCTTGTGGTCAACCACACGGCGCTGACCTGCGTCCATGCGAGGGGGACCCGTCTGGGCCGGCGGCGTACGCACCAGTCGGTAGCCATCCCGGGCCCCCTGTCGTACCTGCTGGTGCGACGGGTGCCGGATGTGCCGAGTGGAAGAAGGGGAACTCACGTGGGTCGCCGGTCCTGGTGGGTGTGCTGGTCTGTGAGCGGCCGCACGGTGGCCGCGGGGTGAAGGGGATGCGTGCTGTCGACGCTACGCCAGTGGGCACGGAGGACGCGTGCCTTCCCCCGTACGGGCCACCGGCCCCCCGCCGGGCCGCCGGATGCCGGAAGCTGTCAGGTGTGATCCTTTGGAGCCGCCCCGACCGGAGCAGCGCCCTCCCCGGCCGGGCCCTCCCCGGCGGCGCCCTCCCCGTCCCGGCCCTTCGGAGCCGCGCCGATGGGAGCCGCGCCCTCCACCGGAGCCGCGCCGTCCCACCGCGCCCGCCGCATGTCGAGCTTCGGGACGTGCCCCTGGGCGGCGCGCGAGGCCTGTCGCAGCGGAGTGCCCTCCTCCCGGTACCTCTCCAGGGCCCGCAGTTCGTGACCGGGAAGGAGTACGCCGTCGGAACGGACGACACGCCACCACGGAACGCCTCCTCCGTAGAGGGACATCACGCGTCCGACCTGGCGCGGACCGCCTTCCTCAAGCCACTCGGCAACGTCCCCGTAGGTCATCACCCGACCCGGAGGGATCAGTTCCGCGACCTCCAGGACCCGTTCCGCGTACTCCGGCAACTCGCTCATCCGGACCATCCTGCCGTACCCCACCGACACGGTGACAGGCCCGCCACACAGCGTGCCGTGGCCCGTCCGGCAGGGCGCAAAGTGTCGTTTCGTGACCACTTCGCAGCCTTGCGTTGCCCCCTGCTGCCCCCCTTCACGGGTTGGACATGCCACCATCGTGCGGGCGGTGACTGGTGATACGAGATCAAGAAGAGACGACGGAGCGGCAGGGCGTGCATCCCGATGAGAAGGCGGGCACCTCTGCGTCCGAGTCACACCTGGACACCGGTGAGCGCGCCCTGAAGAGCGAGAAGACAGAGAACGACGGCGAGCGCGGCGACGTGGGTGACGGCCCCGGCTGCGCCGACGACGGCGCCCACGCCGAGCGGGTCGAGCGCGACGAACCGCTGCTCGCCGCCCGCGTGCACCGCCCGTCCGACCTCATGCGGCTCCTCGTCGGCGTCCTCGCCATCGCCGTGCTCCTGGCCATCGCCGCGTTCGCGCACGGCACGACGTCCGGGCTCGAACAGGACATCGACAAGGGCACGGACCAGGCGCCCGACCTGCTGATCAAGGTCGCGGGCCTCGTCGCCAGCATCGGCGTGCTGCTCGTCCCCGTCGCCTTCGCGATCGAGCGGCTGATCAAACGGGACGGACTGCGCATCGCCGACGGCGTCCTGGCGGCCGTCCTGGCGCACGGCGTGACGCTCGCCACCGATCTCTGGGTCGCGAAGGCCGCCCCCGACTCCATCCAGGACGCGCTGACCAAGCCGTCCCCGGCCGACCTCCACGCGTTCACCGATCCGGTGCACGGCTACCTCGCGCCCGTCATCGCGTACATGACGGCCGTCGGCATGTCCCGCAGACCGCGCTGGCGCCTGGTGCTGTTCGTGGTGCTGCTGCTGGACGCGTTCACGATGCTGGTCACCGGCTACACGACGCCCTTCTCGATCATCCTGACGGTGCTCATCGGCTGGGCCGTGGCCTACGGAACGCTCTACGCGGTCGGCTCGCCGAACGTGCGGCCGACCGGGCAGACGCTGCTCGCGGGCCTGCGGCACGTCGGCTTCCACCCCGTGAGCGCCTCCCGCGAGGAGTCCCCCGACAGCGAGCACGGCGACCGCGGCCGCCGCTACTTCGTCACCCTGGAGGACGGCCCGCCGCTCGACGTCACGGTCATCGACCGTGAACAGCAGGCGCAGGGCTTCTTCTACCGCGTGTGGCGCAGGCTCACCCTGCGGGGCATCACCCAGCGGCGCAGCCTGCAGTCCCTGCGGCAGGCGCTGGAGCAGGAGGCCCTGCTCGCGTACGCGGCCATCGCGGCCGGGGCGAACGCGCCCAAGCTGATCGCCACCTCCGAACTCGGCCCCGACGCCGTGATGCTCGTCTACGAGCACACGGGCGGCCACTC
This sequence comes from Streptomyces venezuelae, assembly GCF_008642355.1. NCBI lineage: Bacteria > Bacillati > Actinomycetota > Actinomycetes > Kitasatosporales > Streptomycetaceae > Streptomyces > Streptomyces venezuelae. Next base: position 5,453,322 of record NZ_CP029193.1, on the reverse strand, counting down.
CCTGGACTCCCTGCCCGACGAGGCCATCACCGACGAACTGCTCTGCGACACGTGGCGGCAGGTGCAGGCCCTGCAGTCCCGGCGGATCGCGCACCGCAGGCTCGCGGGCGACGCGATTCTGGTGGATCGTTCCGGCACGGTGATCCTCACGGATCTTCGGGGCGGCGAGATCGCCGCGGGCGACCTGGTCCTGCGCATCGACATCGCCCAGCTCCTGACGGCGCTCGGCCTGCGGGTGGGTGCCGAGCGCGCGGTCGCCGCGGCCGTCGAGGTCCTCGGGCCCGACGCGGTGGCCGACTGTCTGCCACTGCTGCAGCCCATCGCCCTCACCCGCTCCACCCGCGCCACTCTTGGCAGGCTGGCCCGTGAACGGTCCCAGCGCGAGCGCGAGGCCGTCCTGGAGGCCTCCCGCAAGTCCCGCCAGAGCGTCCGCGCGGAGGTCTCCGCGGACGGCCAGTCGGACAAGCAGGCCCAGAAGCAGGAGAAGCAGGCGGCCAAGCAGGAGCGGCAGGCCGAGAAGCAGGCCATAGACGACGCCCTGGAGCAGGCACGCGAGGAGGATCTCCTCACCCAGATCCGCCACCAGGTGCTGCTCATCCGCCCGACGGCGCCGGTCGAGCCCGCGCAACTGGAGCGGATCAGGCCGCGCACGCTGATCAGCTTCATCGCCGGCGCCATCGGCGCCTACTTCCTGCTCTCGCAGCTGACGCACGTCGAATTCGGCACCCTCTTCCAGGAGGCGGAGTGGGGCTGGGTGGCCGCCGCGGTCGGGTTCTCCGCGCTGAGCTACTTCGCGGCGGCGATGAGCCTCCTCGGCTTCGTGCCGGAGCGGGTGCCGTTCCTGCGGGCCGTGGCGGCACAGGTCGCCGGGTCGTTCGTGAAGATCGTGGCGCCCGCCGCGGTCGGCGGTGTCGCGCTGAACACGCGGTTCCTGCAGCGATCCGGGGTGCGCTCGGGGCTCGCGGTGGCGAGTGTCGGCGCCTCGCAGCTCTTCGGGCTCGGCTCGCACATCCTGCTGCTGCTGATCTTCGGCTATCTGACGGGGACGGAGAAGACGCCGTCGTTCACGCCGTCCCGGACCGTCATCGCCGGTCTGCTCTCGGTCGCGGTGCTCGTCCTCGTGGTGACCGCCATCCCGTTCCTGCGCAAATTCGTCGTCACGCGCGTGCGGTCGCTTTTCGCCGGTGTCGTGCCGCGCATGCTGGACGTGCTGCAGCGCCCGCAGAAGCTGCTCACCGGCATCGGCGGCATGCTGCTGCTCACCCTGATGTTCGTGCTCTGTCTGGACGCTTCGGTGCGGGCCTTCGGCAACGAAGAGATGACGTCACTGAGCCTCGCGAGCGTCGCGGTCGTCTTCCTCGCGGGCAACGCCCTGGGATCGGCCGCTCCGACGCCCGGCGGTGTCGGAGCGGTCGAGGCGACGCTGACCCTGGGTCTGATCGCGGTGGGCGTGCCCAAGGACGTCGCGGCGCCCGCGGTGCTCCTCTACCGGCTGCTCACACTGTGGCTTCCGGTGCTTCCCGGGTGGTTGTTCTTCAACCACCTCACAAGGAAGGGGCTGCTCTGAGGGTGCTGTGACGGCCCTCAGAACATCACCAGGAGCGCGGCGAGCAGCAGCACCGCGCCCATGACCTCCACCGCCCCGACCACCGGCACCTTGAGGCCCTTGCCCGGCAGCACCGCCGCCCGCACCAGGTAGGCCGTGAACGGAAGCGCGAGCCAGGGGCCGAGCACGTACGCGACGGGCACGGCGACGGCGTGGTACGTCACCGACGCCCGGTAGTACGCGCGTGAGTCGCGCTCGCGGATCATCGTCTTCACGTACGGGACCGTGCCCGCGAAGAACAGCAGACAGGCGAGGGCGGGACGCCAGCCCTCGGAGAGCTCGCCGCCGCCCATCCGCAGCGTGACGAGGAGCATGCCGCAGGCAGGGACCACGGCGGCCAGGCCGTTCAGCAGGGCCCGCTCGTCGTTGCGCCACGCGTACCAGGTGTTGACGGCCACGAAGGGGGCGGCGCAGGCGGCCGCGAGCAGCAGCCAGGGGTACGCGAACAGGAGCGGCACCCCGCACACCGCGGAGACCGCGGCCGAGGCGACGGCGGGGCGCACGTGGCGGCGCGGGGCTCTCGGATTGCGGGAGAGGCGGCGGAGACGGAGCCACTGCTGGGCGTGGAAGGCGGTGACGTACCCCGTCAACCAGGCGGCGAACAGCGGCAGATGGGCCCACCGGGGGCCTTCGCCCGGACCGTGACCGAGGAACACGCCCACCGTGAACGGCACCGCGAGCATCGCCCACGCGCCGTGCTGGTTCGGCAGCCACGAACGGAGCGCGCCCCGCTTCTTCCTACCCATGCGTCCCAGCTTCGCAGCACACGGCCCCAATATTTCCGGAAAGAGGTCACCCCTTCACGGGACTTTGGTCCCCGGGGTCCCAACCCCCGCCAGGCTTAGGGTCGTTGCAGGCGGCACGTGTGTGCGGCCTTTTCTTCGGGACGGCCAGGAGATGTGACGTTGCAGCAGAGGAAAGACATCGCTGAGTCGCTCGTGAAGGCCGGGAGTTTCTTCACCCGGACCGCGGAGACCTCCGAGGATCTGCACCGGGTCCAGCACACCGGGGGCCGGGACGGAGAGGCCTTCTACCGTGACCGTTGGAGCCACGACAAAGTCGTGTATTCCACGCACGGGGTGAACTGCACGGGATCGTGCCGCTGGAAGGTGTACGTCAAGGACGGCATCATCACATGGGAGACGCAGGCCACGGATTATCCGAGCGTCGGCCCCGACCGTCCCGAATACGAACCCCGCGGATGTCCGCGCGGAGCCTCTTTCTCCTGGTACACGTACTCGCCCACGCGCGTGCGGTATCCGCACGTGCGCGGAGTGCTTCTGGAGATGTACCGGGAGGCCAAGGCGCGGCTGAAGGACCCCGTGCTCGCGTGGGCCGACATCCAGGGCGATCCCGAGCGCCGCCGGCGGTACCAGCGGGCGCGCGGCAAGGGCGGTCTGGTGCGGGCGAGTTGGGACGAGGCCGTCGAGATCGTGGCGGCGGCGCACGTGCACACCATCAAGGAGCACGGCCCGGACCGTGTCGCGGGGTTCTCCCCCATTCCCGCGATGTCGATGGCGTCGCACGCCGCCGGGGCCCGTTTCCACTCCCTCATCGGTGCGCCGATGCTGTCCTTCTACGACTGGTACGCGGATCTCCCCGTCGCCTCGCCGCAGGTCTTCGGCGACCAGACCGACGTACCGGAGTCGGGTGACTGGTGGGATGCCGCGTATTTGATGATGTGGGGTTCCAATGTGCCGGTGACGCGGACTCCGGACGCGCACTGGATGGCGGAGGCGCGCTATCGCGGGCAGAAAGTCGTCACCGTGTCGCCGGATTTCGCGGACAACACGAAGTTCGCCGACGAATGGATGCACCCGCACCCCGGAACGGACGGCGCGCTCGCCCTCGCGATGGGGCACGTGATCCTGAAGGAGTTCTTCGTCGAACGGCAGACGCCGTTCTTCCAGGATTACGTACGCCGCTATACGGATCTGCCTTTCCTCGTCACGCTCCAGGAGACCGACCAGGGCCTCGTGCCGCACAAGTTCCTCACCGCGGCGGACCTCGGCGGGACGGCCGCGGAGACCGAGAACGCCCGGTGGAAGACCGTTCTGATCGACGACGCGACGGGGGAGCCGACCGTCCCGAACGGCACGCTCGGCCACCGCTGGGGCGCGTCCGACACCCCGGACTGGAACCTCGACCTCGGCGACACCGTGCCCCGGCTCACGCTGTACGGCGAGGATGCCGCGGAGATCGTGCTGCCCCGCTTCGAAGAGGGTGCTCACGGCGACGGCGGTGTCGTACGCCGCGGAGTTCCCGTGCGCCGCGTCGGCGGGCGGCTCGTCACCACCGTCCACGACCTGATGCTCGCCCAGTACGGGGTCCCGCGCGCGGGACTGCCCGGCGAGTGGCCCGCCTCCTACGAAGACGCCTCCCAGCCCGGCACGCCCGCCTGGCAGGAGACCCTCACGTCCGTGCCGGCGGCGCAGGCCACGCGCGTGGCGCGCGAATTCGCCGACACGGCGGAGGCGTCCCAAGGGCGCTGCATGATCCTCATGGGCGCGGGGACCAACCACTGGTTCCACGCGGAGACCACCTACCGGGCGTTCCTGGCGTTGCTCACGCTCACCGGCTGCCAGGGGCGCAACGGCGGCGGCTGGGGGCACTACGTAGGACAGGAAAAATGCCGTCCGGTGACCGGCTGGGCGACGCTCGCGAGCGCGTCCGACTGGGCGCGTCCGCCCCGGCACATGATCGGCGCGGGCTGGTTCTATCTGCACACCGACCAGTGGCGCTACGACACCCTTCCCGCCGAGTCCCTCGCGTCCCCTCTGGGAGAGGGCCGTTTCGAGGGGATGACGGGCGCCGACTGCCTCGCCGCGTCCGCACGCATGGGCTGGATGCCGTCCTACCCGACCTTCGACCGCAACCCGCTGGACCTGGGGGCCTCCGAGGACCCCGTGACCGACGCCGTGCGGGAGCTGAAGGAGGGCACCCTGGGCTTCGCGGGCGAGGACCCCGACGCGCCCGGCAACTGGCCGCGCGTGCTCAACGTATGGCGGGCGAACCTCCTCGGCTCGTCCTCCAAGGGCAACGAGTACTTCCTGAAGCACTTGCTCGGCACGCACTCCAACCTCCCCGACGACGGGCCGCGTTGCGCGCCCCGCGACGTGAAGTGGCACTCCGAGGACGTCGAGGGGAAGCTCGACCTGCTGCTCTGCCTCGACTTCCGGATGACGTCCACGACACTGCTCTCCGACGTCGTCCTGCCGGCCGCCACCTGGTACGAGAAGCACGACCTGTCCTCCACGGACATGCATCCCTTCCTGCACGCCTTCACCCCGGCCGTGGACCCGCCCTGGCAGGCGCGCACCGACTACGACGCGTTCCTCGCCGTCGCCCGACGGTTCGGCGAGCTGGCGGGCGAACACCTGGGCGTGCGCCGCGACCTGGTCGCCACGGCGCTGCAGCACGACACCCCGGGCGGTGAGATGGCGCAGCCCGGCGGGGTGGCGCTCGACTGGTCCAAGGGCGAGTGTGAGCCCGTCCCGGGGCGCACGATGTACAACCTGGCCGTCGTGGAGCGCGACTACGGAGCGGTCGGGGAGAAGTTCGCCGCGCTCGGCCCGCTCGTCGACGAGCTGGGTGTCACCACGAAGGCGGTCACGTTCGACGTCGCCGAGGAAGTCGCGTACCTGAAGGAGAAGAACGGCACCGTGCGCGGCGGCCCCGCGGACGGCAGGCCCCGCCTGGACACCGCCCAGCGGGCCTGTGAGGCCATCCTGTCGCTCTCCGGGACGTCCAACGGCCGCCTGGCCACCCAGGGCTTCCAGACGCTGGAGAGGCGCGTCGGCACGGAGATGGCGCACCTGGCCGCCGAGGCGGAGGGCAAGCGGATCACGTTCGCGGACACCCAGGCCCGCCCGGTGCCGGTCATCACGTCGCCCGAGTGGTCGGGCAGCGAGTCCGGAGGGCGCCGCTACACCGCGTTCACCGTCAACACCGAGCACCTGAAGCCGTGGCACACCCTCACCGGGCGCCAGCACTTCTTCCTCGACCACGACTGGATCCACGAGGTCGGCGAGGCGCTGCCCGTCTACAAGCCGCCGCTGAACATGCACCGCCTCTACGGAGAGCCCGAGTTGGGCTCCCGGACGGACGGCAAGGACGGCCGCGAGGTCGCCGTGCGGTTCCTGACTCCGCACAACAAGTGGGCGATCCACTCCCAGTACCAGGACAACCTCTACATGATGACGCTCGGCCGCGGCGGACAGACGGTGTGGATGTCCCCGCAGGACGCGGACGCCATCGGCGTGAAGGACAACGAGTGGATCGAGGCCGTGAACCGCAACGGCGTCGTCACGGCCCGCGCGATCGTGTCCCACAAGATGCCTCCGGGGACGGTCTACATGAACCACGCCCAGGAGCGGACCGTCGGCGTCCCGAAGACGGAGAGGACGGGCCGCCGCGGCGGCATCCACAACTCCCTCACCCGGATCATGCTCAAACCCACCCACCTGGTGGGCGGCTACGCCCAGTTGACGTGGGCGTTCAACTACCTGGGCCCGACGGGCAACCAGCGTGACGAGGTGACGGTCATCCGCCGCCGCGACCAGGAGGTCTCCTACTGATGTCCCGTGACGGAGTCACCATCGGACGCGTCATGACCCAGGTCGCCATGGTCATGAACCTCGACAAGTGCATCGGCTGCCACACGTGCTCGGTCACGTGCAAGCAGGCGTGGACGAACCGCAAGGGCACCGAGTACGTCTGGTTCAACAACGTCGAGACGCTCCCGGGACAGGGCTATCCGCGCCGCTGGGAGGACCAGGAGCGGTGGAAGGGCGGCTGGGAGCGGACGAGGTCCGGACGGCTGCGGCTGAGGGCCGGAGGGCGCCTCAAGCGGCTCGGCCAGATCTTCGCCAACCCCGAGCTGCCGGAACTCTCGGACTACTACCAGCCGTGGACGTACGAGTACAAGAACCTCACCGACGCCCCGGCGGGCGACGACATGCCCGTCGCCAAGCCCGTCTCGCAGGTGACGGGCGAGCCCATCGGCACCATCGAGTGGGGCCCCAACTGGGACGACAACCTGGGCGGCGCCCCGGAGCACGGGCCCGGGGACCCGCTGGTCGAGAAGGTCCGCGACGAGGTGGGCGAGAAGATCCGCTTCGAGTTCGAGCAGAGCTTCATGTTCTACCTGCCGCGGATCTGCGAGCACTGCCTCAACCCCGCGTGCGTCTCGTCGTGCCCCTCCGGAGCGATGTACAAGCGCGTGGAGGACGGCATCGTCCTCGTCGACCAGGACCAGTGCCGCGGCTGGCGCATGTGCGTGACCGGCTGCCCCTACAAGAAGGTCTACTTCAACCACGCCACCGGCAAGGCGGAGAAGTGCACCTTCTGCTTCCCGCGCGTGGAGGCCGGGATGCCGACCATCTGCTCGGAGACCTGCGTCGGACGCATGCGCTACCTCGGCGTCATGCTGTACGACGCCGACAAGGTCGCCGAGGCCGCCGCCGTGGAGGACGAACAGGACCTCTACTCAGCCCAGTTGGAGTGCTTTCTCGATCCGGACGACCCGGCGGTCGTGGCCGCCGCGCGTGCCTCGGGCATCACCGACGAGTGGCTCGACGCGGCCCGCCGCTCCCCCGTGTACGACCTCATCAGGACGTACCAGGTCGCGCTGCCGCTGCACCCGGAGTACCGCACCATGCCGATGGTCTGGTACGTGCCGCCGCTGTCCCCCGTGGTCGAGGCGGTGGCCGCCGCGGGCCGGGACGGGGAGGACGCGGGCAACCTCTTCGGAGCGATCGACGCGCTGCGCATCCCGGTGGAGTACCTCGCCGCGCTGCTCACCGCGGGCGACACCTACGCCGTGGAGGCGGTGCTGCGCCGGATGGCCGCCATGCGCGCGTACATGCGCCGCATCAACCTCGGGGAGGAGCGTGACGAGTCCATCGCCGCGGCGGTCGGCCTCACCGGCCAGGAGATGGAGGACATGTTCCGGCTCCTGGCGATCGCCAAGTACGAGGACCGGTACGTGGTCCCGACCGCCGCCCGTGCCGACGCGGACGCCCTCGCGGAGACGCACCCGCTCGACGACGGCTGCCCGGTCGCCGACAGCCCGGACACCGTCTCCAAGGAGCGCGTCATGCTCAACCTCGGCCCCACCCGGAGGACCGTATGACCCCCGGCGCCGTCGTCCGCCTCGTCGCCGGGCGGCTCCTGCAGTACCCGGACGAGCGGCTGTACGCGGATCTGGACCGCCTCCACGAAGCGACCGGCCACCCGCTGCTGCGGGAATTCATCGCCCACGCGCGTGCGCGACGGCCCCTGGACCTCGCCGCGCACTACACGGACGTCTTCGACACCCGCAACCGCCGCTGTCTGTACCTCACCTGGTGGTCGGACGGCGACACCCGCAACCGCGGTCTCTCCCTGGTGCGCGTCAAGCAGGTGTACCGCGAGCACGGCCTGGAGTTCGCCTCCCCGGAGCTGCCGGACTTCCTCCCGGTGCTGCTGGAGTTCGCCGCCCGCGAGGAGGAGGCGGGCACCGCCCTCCTGGAGGAGCACCGGGCCGGACTCGAACTGCTGCGCCTCGCCGTCACCGACGCGGACAGCCCCTACGCGCGCGTGCTCGAAGCGGTCTGCGGGACGCTCCCCGGGCCCTCTCCGAAGACGCGCGCCGAGGCGAAGGCGCTGGCCCGCGGCGGGCCGCCCTGCGAGACCGTCGGACTCGAACCCTTCGGCCCCGGCGTGGACCTCCCCTGGCCCACCGTTCCCGACCCCCGGGAAACCGCCGCCCGGCAATCCGCCGCCCAGGAAAGGACCCCTGCCTGATGGACCTCCTCCTGTGGGGCGTCATGCCCTACGTCGCCGTCACCCTCCTCATCGCGGGCCTGGTCTGGCGGGCCCGCTACGACCGGTTCGGCCTGACCACGCACTCCTCGCAGCTGCAGGAGTCGCGGCTGCTGCGCATCGGCTCGCCGCTCTTCCACTTCGGGATGGTGTTCGTGGTGCTCGGGCACGTCGTGGGCCTCGTCGTCCCGGACAGCTGGACCGACGCGATGGGCGTCAGCGACCACACGTACCACCTGATGGCGGTCTCCACCGGCGCCGTCGCGGGCGTCGCGGCGGCCCTCGGCATCGGCATCCTCGTGTACCGGCGCTTCACGGTGCCCGCCGTCCGCAAAGCCACTCTCCGCAGTGACCACCTGATGTACACGGTGCTGCTCGGGGCGATGCTGCTCGGCCTCCTCGCGACCGTCCTGAACTCCTCCGGAGCGGTCGACTACAACTACCGCGAAGGCATCTCCGTCTGGTTCCGCAGCCTGTTCACGCTCCAGCCCGACCACGAGCTGATGGGCGCCGCGCCCCTCGCCTTCAAGCTGCACATCGTCTTCGGCTTCGCGCTGTTCGCGCTGATCCCGTTCTCGCGGCTCGCGCATGTCGTCAGCGCGCCCCTCAAGTACGTCTTCAGGCCGTACGTCGTCTACCGCGCCCGGGACCCGCGGGAGCTCGCGAACCGGCGCCCGAAGCGCGGCTGGGAGCGCGCCTCGTGAGCCGCGTCGTGCGGCGCCCGCGGCACGCTGTCGCCGAGCGCCCCTTCATCGTCATCTGGGAGGCCACGCGCGCGTGCCCGCTGGCCTGTCTGCACTGCAGGGCCGAGGCGCAGCCCGCGCGGAACCCGCGCGAGCTGGACGGCGCGGACGCCCGACGCCTCATGGACCAGATCGCCGCCTTCGGGAAGCCGAGCCCGCTCTTCGTGATCACCGGCGGCGACCCGTTCCAGCGCCCCGACCTCACCGACCTCGTCGCGTACGGCACGGCGCTCGGACTGCGCGTCGCCGTATCCCCCTCGGGGACACCGACCCTGGACCGGACGAACCTGGCCGCCGTGCGCGACGCGGGCGCCGTCGCCCTGTCCCTGAGCGTCGACGGGTCCACGGCCGAGCGGCACGACGCGTTCCGCGGCGTGGACGGCGTCTTCGAATGGACCCTCGACGGCTGGCGCACCGCCCGCGAACTCGGCCTCAAGGTGCAGGTCAACACCACCGTCACCCGCGACAGCCTGGAGGATCTCGCGGACATCGCGGCCCTGGTGCGCAGGGAGGGCGCGATGCTGTGGAGCGGCTTCGTCCTCGTGCCGACGGGCCGCGGTGAACAGCTCTCCTCGCTCACACCCGGCGAGGTCGAGGACGTCCTGCACTTCCTGTACGACACGGGCGCGGTCATGGCCACCAAGACGACGGAAGGCCACCACTTCCGCCGTGTGGCCCTCCAGCGCACCCTCTTGGAACGGTACGGCGAACAGCCCGAGTTGGGACCTCTGCATGCCCGACTGACGGCACGCGCGCGTGTCCTCGGTCTGCACGACGGGGAGCGGCGCGCGGTGCGCAGGCCGCCCATGGACGTCGGGTCGGGGCGCGGTTTCGTCTTCGTGTCGCACACCGGCGAGGTCCACCCCAGCGGCTTCCTGCCGCTGTCGGCCGGCAACGTGAGGCATCACCCGCTGGTGGACATCTACCGCGGCTCCGCGCTGTTCACGATGTTGCGCGACCCCTCACTGCTCGGCGGCGCGTGCGGGCGCTGCGAGTTCAACACCGTGTGCGGGGGCTCCCGTTCGCGCGCGTACGGGACGACGGGGCGGGTGCTGGCCGCCGACCCCTGGTGCGCGTACGAACCGGGGAGCTTCCCCTACCAGGACGAGCTGCGGGAGCTGCTCACGGAAGGACGTACGGCATGACGCGTTCAGTGATCGTCGTCGGCGGCGGCATCAGCGGACTGACGGCCGCCTGGCGGCTGCGCGCCGACGCGGAAGTGACCGTCCTGGAGGGCGCCCCTCGCATCGGCGGCAAGCTGCGCACCGGCACCCTCGCGGGCGTCCCCGTCGACGAGGGCGCCGAATCCCTGATGGCGCTGCGTCCCGAAGCCGTACGGCTTGCGGAGGAGGTCGGCCTCGGCGACGCGCTGTGCGACCCGGCCCCCGCGCCCACCACCCTGTGGTCGAACGGCGCGCTGCGCCCGCTCCCGCGCGGCCACGTCATGGGCATCCCCACCGACCCGGACACGATGGCGGGCACGGGTCTGCTGTCCGACGAGGGCGTGGCCAGGCTGCGCAACGAGGAGACGCTGCCCGCCGAACCGACGGCCGAGGACGTGTCCGTGGCCGAGTACCTCGGCGGCCGGCTCGGGCAGGAGACCGTGGACCGGCTCGTGGAACCGCTGCTCGGCGGGGTCTACGCGGGCCGTCCCGACCGTCTTTCGCTGCGGACCGTGCTGCCGCGCGTGGCGGCGGTCGCGGAGCGCGGGGAGCCGCTGCTCGCGGCGCTGCGACAGATGCGCACGCCCGGCGGCGGGTCCTTCCCGCGCGCGGACGCCCCCCGCCCCGTCCCGGTCCAGGGGCTGCGCGGCGGCACCGGGCGCCTGCCCCTCGCCGTGGCGGCGGCGAGCGGCGCCCGGGTGCTCACCGGCACGCGCGCGCGTGAGCTGCAGCGCACGCCGGGAGGACGGTGGCGCGTCCTGGCCGCCACAGGGGACGGGCCGCTCCTCCTGGAGGCGGACGCGGTGATCCTCGCCGTGCCCGCGTACGAGGCGGCGGAACTGCTGCGGCCCCACGCGCCGCTCGCCGACGCCGACCTCGGCGCGATCCAGCACGCCAGCACCGCCGTGGTGACGCTGGCGTTCCCACGCGCGGAGGCCCTCGTCCGGGCGCGCGGCAGCGGGCCGGGCCACATCCCTGGGGAGGTGTTTCCCGAGGGCAACGGCTTCCTGGTGCCCGCCGTCGACGGACACGCCCTGAAGGCCGTCACGTTCCTCAGCAACAAGTGGCGGTGGCAGCGCGAGGAGGCACCCGACGTCTTCCTGCTGCGCACCTCCATCGGCCGCGTCGCCGAGGAGCACCGGCTCGCCGTCCCCGACCGCCATCTGGTCCGCAGCTCCGTCATCGAGCTGCACCAGGCCCTGGGCTCCATCGGCGAGCCCGTCGCGGCCCGCGTCACCCGCTGGGAGCGCGGCCTCCCCCAGTACGGCGTCGGGCACATCGAGCGCGTCGCCCGCGTCCGTGAGGCCGTCGGCAAAATCCCGGGGCTCGCGCTGTGCGGCGCCGCGTACGACGGCGTGGGCGTCGCCGCGTGCGTGGCGACGGGGACGGCCGCGGCCCGGCAGATCACCGAGGGCTGACACGGAGCCGGCGGGTCCTTTTCCGGCCGTACGGAGTGGCCGATTCCTCACCCACACGGCCCGCGCCCCGAGCGCCCCGTCAGGACCCGCCGCAGGATGGGCACATGCCCACACAGTCCACGCCGCGCGCCAGCGCACTGGCCGCCGCCACTCTGCTCCTGTCCGCCGCCCTCGCGGGGTGCGGCGGCAGCGACGACTCCAAGGACGAGGATCTGTCGGCTCAGAAGCTGAGCTGGAAGGACTGCCCCGCTCCCGACGCGGCGGAGGGCGGCGGCGAGGCCCCGTCCCCGCTGCCCGGCGGCGCCGAATGGCAGTGCGCCACCATGAAGGCGCCCCTCGACTGGTCGAAGCCCAAGGGCGACACGGTCGACATCGCCTTGATCAAGGCGGCCGCGAGCGGCGACAAGGGCGACCGCATCGGATCGCTCGTCTTCAACTTCGGGGGCCCCGGCGGCTCGGGCATCACCACGCTGCCCGCCTTCGGAGAGGATTACGCCAAGCTCCGCACCCGCTACGACCTGGTCAGTTTCGACCCGCGCGGCGTCGGCCGCAGCGCCGGCATCAGGTGCGAGGACGACTCCGCCCTGGACACGTACTTCCAGCAGGACGCCACGCCCGACGACGAGGCCGAGCGCAAGAAGCACCTCGACAACGTCCGGGAGTTCAACAACGGGTGCGAGAAGAACGCGGGAAAGACCCTCCCGCACGTCCGCACCACCGACGCCGCCCGCGACATGGACCTGATGCGCCAGGTCCTCGGCGACGACAAGCTGCACTACTTCGGCATCTCGTACGGCACAGAACTCGGCGGCGTCTACGCACACTTGTTCCCCGAGAAGGTGGGACGGGCCGTCTTCGACGCGGTCGTCGACCCCACCCAGACCGCCGAACAGGGCTCCCTCGGCCAGGCCGAGGGATTCCAGCTCGCGCTCGACAACTTCGCGAAGGACTGCACGTCACAGGAGGCGGACTGCCCCGTCGGCGACACCGAGCAGGACGTCAAGGACCGCATCGCGAAGCTCCTGAAGGACCTGGACGGCAAGCCGATCCGCGGCATCCCGCCGCGCGAGCTCACGCAGACCGCCGCCACCAACGGCATCGCACAGTCCCTGTACTCCAAGGACTTCTGGCCGTATCTGACGCAGGGCCTCGAAGAGGCCTACGAAGGCGACGGCAAGATCCTCATGGCGCTGTCGGACTCGATGAACGGGCGCAACGAGGACGGTGAGTACAGCAACATCCAGTCCGCCAACATCTCGATCAACTGCGCGGACGACAAGGCGCGTTACGACGCGGCGTACGTGGAGAAGAGGCTTCCCGAGTTCCGCGAGGCGTCGCCCCTGTTCGGCGACTACCTCGCGTGGGGCATGGTCGGCTGCACCGACTGGGCCGTCGAGGGCCAGGCCGACCACCCCGACGTGAGCGCGGCGGGAGCGCCGCCCATCGTCGTCATCGGCAACACGGGCGACCCGGCCACGCCGTACGAAGGGGCCCGCAAGATGGCTCAGGCGCTCGGCAAGGGCGTCGGCGTCGAGCTGACGTACAAGGGCCAGGGGCACGGGGCGTACGACAGCAAGAACAAGTGCGTGCGGGACGCCGTCGACGGCTACCTGCTGGACGGGAAGGTCCCGAAGGAGGGCACGGTCTGCTCCTGAGGCCCCGCCTTGTTCCTGGGGCCACGTCCCGCTCCTGGAGGGCCGCGTCCCCCCGCCCCGTCTCTGTCAGCGGTCCCGCCTACGATGGCCTGAACTGTCTTCCGAGGGGGGAAGCGCCTTCATGCAGCGTTTCGTACGGTCCGCGGCCCTGGCCGCAGCAGGCGTGCTCGTGGCGGGTCTGGCCGCCGGGTGCGGCTCGTCCGACGACGGGGACGGGGACGGGGACGGGGGCGACGGGAAGCACCCCTCGGCGACCGCTCCCGAGCCGAAGCCGAAGCCGGACCCCTCCTCCACCCTGCCCGCCTCGCTGACCACCCAGAAGCTGGACTGGGGCCGCTGCAAGGCACCCGAGGGCGGCAGCGCGCCCGGTGCCGAATGGCAGTGCTCGACGCTGAAGGTCCCGCTGGACTACGGCAAGCCGGACGGCGGGACCATAGGCATCGCCCTGATCCGCGCCAGGAGCACGGGCAAGGGCGACCGCATCGGCTCCCTCCTCTTCAACTTCGGCGGCCCCGGCGGCTCGGGCGTCTCGGGCCTCCCGTCCTTCGCCGACTCGTACGACGCGCTGCGCGAGCGGTACGACCTGGTGAGCTTCGACCCGCGCGGGGTCGCGGCGAGCGAGGGCGTGCGCTGCCGGGACGACGCGGCGACCCGGGCCGCGGAGAAGAAGGTCGACCTCACGCCGGACACCGCCGCCGAGGAGAAGGCGTACTTCAAGGACGCGAAGGACTTCGGCGCGGGCTGCGCCAAGCACTCGAAGAACGTCGTCGGGCACGTCTCGACGGACGACGCCGCCCGCGACATGGACGTCCTGCGCCAAGTCCTCGGCGACGACAAGCTGCACTACTTCGGCGTCTCGTACGGCACGGAACTCGGCGGCACGTACGCCCACTTGTTCCCCCAACGCGTCGGCCGCCTCGTCTTCGACGCGGTCGTCGACCCGAGCGCCGACTCGATCGGCCACGCGGAGAACCAGGCGCGCGGCTTCCAGCGCGCCCTGGACAACTACTTCACGTCCCGAGGCCAGGACCCCGAGGCGGGCTCCGCGAAGATACAGAAGCTGTTCGAGCGCCTGGACGCGAAGCCGATGCGCACCTCGGGCGACCGGAAGCTGACCGAGTCCCTCGCCCACACCGGCGTCCTCGTCACCCTCTACAGCAAGCAGACCTGGCCCGCGCTGACCCGCGGCCTGGAGGACGCCGAGAAGGGCGACGGTTCGGCGCTGCTCCAGCTCGCCGACGCCTACAACGAACGCGACGCGTCGGGCCGCTACAGCACGCAGAGCCACTCCCAGCGGGCGATCGCCTGCCTGGACACCAAGGCGCGGACCACCCCCGCGGAGGCGAAGAAGCGCCTGGACCGGTTCCGTGACATATCGCCGGTGTTCGGCGAGTTCCTCGGCTGGGACACGGCGGGCTGGTGCCACCAGTGGCCGGTCGCCGGTCTGCACGACTCCCCCGAGGTCAGCGCGCCCGGCGCCGACCCGATCCTCGTCGTCGGCAACACCGGCGACCCGGCCACGCCCTACGAGGGCGCCCGCAAGATGGCGGACGAGCTCGGCAAGGACGTCGGCGTCCACCTGACGTGGAAGGGCGAGGGCCACGGGGCGTACGGCAACGGCAGCGACTGCGTGGACGACGCGATCGACACGTATCTCCTCGACGGCAGGGCGCCGAAGGACGGCAAGGTCTGCTCATGAGAAAAGCCCCGCTCACCCTCCGGTGAGCGGGGCTTTTCAACAGATCAGTAGACCGGCTTGTCGGGCTCGATCTGGTTGACCCAGCCGATCACGCCGCCGCCTACGTGCACCGCGTCCGCGAAGCCCGCGGACTTCAGCACGGCGAGGACTTCCGCACTGCGGACACCCGTCTTGCAATGCAAGACGATTTTCTTGTCCTGCGGGAGGTCCTGGAGCGCGTTGCCCATGAGGAACTCGTTCTTCGGGATCAGCTTGGCGCCGGGGATCGAGACGATCTCGTACTCGTTGATCTCGCGGACGTCGATGATCTCGATGCTCTCGCCGTCGTCGATCCACTCCTTGAGCTGCTTGGGAGTGATCGTCGAACCGGCCGCCGCCTCTTGGGCCTCCTCGGACACGACGCCGCAGAAGGCCTCGTAGTCGATGAGCTCGGTGACGGTGGGGTTGTCGCCGCAGACCGCGCAGTCGGGGTCCTTGCGGACCTTGACCTGGCGGTACTGCATCTCCAGGGCGTCGTAGATCATCAGGCGGCCGACCAGCGGGTCGCCCGTGCCCGTGAGGACCTTGATCGCCTCGGTGACCTGGATGGAGCCGATCGACGCGCACAGCACGCCGAGCACGCCACCCTCGGCGCAGGAGGGGACCATGCCGGGCGGCGGGGGCTCCGGGTAGAGGCAGCGGTAGCAGGGGCCGTGCTCGCTCCAGAAGACGGACGCCTGACCGTCGAAGCGGTAGATGGAACCCCATACGTACGGCTTGTTGAGCAGCACACACGCGTCGTTGACCAGGTAACGCGTCGCGAAGTTGTCGGTGCCGTCGACGATCAGGTCGTACTGGCTGAAGATGTCCATCACGTTGTCGGCCTCGAGCCGCTCCTTGTGAAGGATCACGTTCACGTACGGGTTGATGCCGAGGACCGAGTCCTTCGCGGAATCCGCCTTGGAACGGCCGATGTCCGCCTGGCTGTGGATGATCTGCCGCTGCAGGTTGGACTCGTCGACCTCGTCGAACTCGACGATGCCGAGCGTGCCGACACCGGCCGCGGCCAGGTACATCAGCGCCGGCGACCCGAGGCCGCCGGCGCCGACACACAGCACCTTGGCGTTCTTCAGCCGCTTCTGCCCGTCCATCCCGACGTCGGGGATGATCAGGTGGCGGGAGTACCTGCGAACCTCATCGACGGTGAGCTCGGATGCGGGCTCGACCAGGGGTGGCAGCGACACGGGGACTCCGTTGGTCGGTAATGCGGAACGGTTGTTCTGCAAGTAACACTGCCACGCCCTTCTTCATTCCGAGACACCCGTTCCGATACGCGAGACGATTTCGTCCCAGTAACCGGGCAGGGACTCCCAGGGGTCGCCCGAGCCGCCACCGTCCACGCCGCTCCCGTCCACGCGGTCGGTGAAGTAGATCGTCGACGCGCCCTGCCAGCGGGCGATGCGCAGCGCCTCCTCCAGGTGACCGCGCGGCATGCCGTGCACGAAGTGGCAGAACCGCTCGGCCGGGTAGTCCGCGGTCCACTCGGCCACCTGCGACCAGCGGTAGTCGCTCCACGGGCCCGCGAAGGTCACCAGTTGGTCGCCCGTCTCGGCATAGCCGGGATACGGGTGCGTGCCGTGCCCGAGGACGATGTGCGCGTCCCCGACCAGGGCCCGCAGGGTCGCCACCGTCCTGCGCACCTCGGGGAGCGCGGTCCGCTCGGTGGGACAGCGGTCCAGCGAGAAGCCGTCGACCTGGTACCAGTCGAGGTAGCGGTGCGCGTCGGAGATCAGCTCCCCGAAGGCGCGCGCGCCGTACGTCGTATCCAGGTGACCCAGCACGCGGACGCCCGCGTTCCGCAGGCGCCCCGCCGCCTCCAGGCAGTGCGGGTCCGGCCGCTCCCCCGGACCGTTGGCAACATTCAGGACAACCCACTTCAAAGGCGTGCCAGGCCGGGTGAGTTCGGACCATTCGACGGGGGCGACCAGCGGGTGGGCGAAGCCCGGGACACCGAAGCCGATGCGTACCTCGGTGCTCGCGGTGCCCCTCGTGGCCCTGGTCAGATGCGGCATGCGGCCTCCATCCAGATGTCGGCGAGTGACTCTTCGAGGTTGATGCGGGGCCGCCAGCCGAGCCGGTCCCGCGCGGTGCGGACGTCCGCCTGCTGCCAGCTCCCGCAGCCGTCCGGGTAGGGGTACGCGGCCGCGGCCGGCCCCCCGTGTTCGGATTCGCCGCGGGGGTGGCCGATGGATGTCCGCACGGGCACCTGGTCGAGTTCGTGCAGCGCGCCGCCGTACCCCGCGACGCGGGCCAGGACGGCGGCCGCGTCGCGCAGTCGTACGGCGCGCCCCGCGCCGATGTTCACGATTCCCTGCGCCGCGGAGAGAGAGGCGGCGTGCACGGCGCGCGCCACGTCGCGTACGTCGACGAAGTCGCGCTGCACGCCGAGCCCGCCGAGCTTCAGCTCGCCGTCCCCGGCCTGCATGGCGCGCCGCATGGCCTCGGCGAGCCGTCCGAGCGGCGATCCGGCGGGTGTGCCGGGCCCCGCGGGCGAGAAGACGCGCAGGACGACGGCGTCGAGCCCGGAGCCGAGCACCAGTTCCGTGGCGGCCAGTTTGCTGACGCCGTACGGTCCGCCGGGCCGCGGCACCGCGTCCTCGGCCGTGGAGGATCCCGGCTGGCTCGGCCCGTACTCCGCGCCGCAGCCGAGCTGCACGAGACGCGCCCCGCAGCCGCTGCGTCGCAGGGCTTCGCAGATGGTGGCGACGGCGACGGTGTTGTGCCGGGTCAGGTCGCGGGCGCCGCCCCGGGTGGCACCGGCGCAGTTGATGACGACGCCCGGGTGGACGGCGTCCAGGAAGCGGGTGAGCGCGCCGGGGCTCCCGCTGGCGAGATCGAACCGTACGTCCGAGTCGTCGCCGCGGCCGAGTGCGGTGAGCTGCACGGCCGGGTCGGCGAGCAGCCGGTCGGCGACGAACCGGCCGAGGTATCCGTTGGCTCCGATCAGCAGCACCCTCATCGGGCGCCTCCCGGGGTGGCCGCTCGGCGGCGGAGACGGCTGCGGGTGGTCATCTGTGTTTCTCCTTCGGGAGGTTGCCGTGGTGCACGGGGAGGGCCCGCGGTGTCGGCCCCGCGGGAGAGTGGTCATCGGAGGAGCGGCCCGCGCCGTGACCGGCGTGGGCCGAGGCCAGGGCCAGGGTCCTGGCCGCGTGGACCAGGAGGACGAGGGCGGCGGCGCCGCACGCCGCGGTCGGTACGACGCCGGGGCCCCACGCGTCGACGGCGGCCGTGACGGGGACGGCGAGCGCGTCGAGCCCCGGCAGCCGACCGGCGAACGCCAGGGCCGGCGCGGCCACTTCGCAGGTGCCCGCCGCGCCCAGGAGCAGGACGGGGGCGCGGATGAAGCCGTGGACGGCGAGGAGCCGGGCGAGGAGGAGCAGGGTGCCGAGCGCGAACGGGCCGAGCAGGGCGAGCGTGCCGTGTCCCCGGCCCGCTCCCGCGCCCGCCCCCGCGTCGCCGAGCAGTGCGTGCGCCCCCGCGAGCAGCGCCCCGAGCGCGCCGAGGAACAGCGCGAGGACGCCTGAGAGCAACGGCCTCACGGAGGACGCGAACTCGTCGAGCCCCCGGCTGGCGGCGAGCCGTGCCCCGGCCCGTACCGCGAAGAGGCGGGCGCACCAGATCGCGGGCGCGACGGCGAGCGCGAGGCCGAGGAGCGCGGCGGTCGCCGGGGCCCAGAGGTCGCCGGGGCCGTCCGGTCCGCCCGTGACGGCCCCGTGCAGGAGGCCGTCGCCGAGCAGGGCGTACGCGAGGAGCCAGCACACCCACGCGCGGGTGGCGCGTACGGGGCGGGAGGTGGCGCGCAGGGGGCCGTTTCGCAGGGCGACGCGCAGGGCGAGGGCGACGGCGAGTGGGCCGACGACCGTGACCGTGAGCCGCACGCTTCCCTCGCTGAACGCCGCCCCGGCGACGGCGGCCCCGCACACCGCGCCGGGCAGGAGGGCGAACAGCGCCCAGCCGGAGGGGACTTCGGCGTGCGGGGAGGGGGTCGCGCGCGCCTCCGCCGTCGACGGCGTGTGTCCGTCCGGGAGCGTCGGCACGCGCGCGTACATCTCCTCGGCCAGCGCGAACACGTCCCGGTGCCGGAAGCGGGCGGCCGCCCGGTCGGTGACGCCGTGCGCCTCCAGGCCCGCGGCGATCTCCAGCGGGTGGACGGCGCGCTCGCACAGCTCGCGGTGCCGGTGCATCAGGGCCTTCACGGGGTCGGCGGCGCCGCGCCGGGGCGGCGGCTCGGCGCGGGCGGCGGCGCGCGCGGGCGACGACGGACTCACGGCGCCCTCGCACTCCGGCGCGTCCGCGTGCACTCCCGCGCCCGCGCGGTCCGCCGGGCGCCTGTCCCCGCGCCGCCCCTTGCCACGCGCGTCCCAGCCGCTGTCGCCGTCATCGCCGCCGGCGTTCTCTCCGCGCTCCTCGCCGAAGGCGGGAACGGAGACGGCGACGGGCACGGACACCCCCTCGCCGGGCAGCGCCGCACCGGCGCCCAGCAGTTCCTCCGACCGGGAGTCCCAACCGTTCGCGCCTTCCGGAGCACGCGGCGCGTCCACCGCACCGGCCCCACCTGCCGCACCGAGCCCCTCATGCCCCGTCATACGGCAGCCCCCTTGAACCGATCCCCCACCGGAACCCCCTCAGTCACGGCCCAACTCGGCACTGACACCGATACCTCTGCCGTGGCCCCGGGCCCGCTCCCGGTCCCGCCCCCTGCCGCGCCCCCCGTCGCCACCGCCCACCGCCCCGGCACGTACGCCTCCGCCGGGTGTGCGAACGGCACCGGATCGCCCGTCTCGTCCACCGCGTCCCTGCGGACGGGGCAGTGCGAGACGATGTCCAGGTAGATGCTCCGAAATGCCGCGATGTTCTGCTCGACGGTGAAGAGTTCGAGGGCCCGCGCCCGCGCCGCCGCGCCCAGGCGCGCGCACCGCTCGGGATCGCGCAGCAGTGCCACGCACGCTTCCGCGAGCGCCCGCGGATTGCGCGGCGGTACGACGAGTCCGGTGCCGCCGATGACCTCCACCACCGCCCCGACGTCCGTCGAGACGGTCGCGCGTCCGCAGAACATCGCCTCGACCAGGCTGATCGGGAAGCCTTCGACGACGCTGGAGAGGACGACGACACCCGCGGAGGCGTACGCGTCGGCGAGGCCCGGCACGTCGGGCCCGCCGATCTCCTCGAAGGAGACGGGGTTGTCGCCGATGGCGTGCGCGCCCGGCGCCTCGTCCGGGAAGAGCCGCGCGGCGAGCGCGCGGCAGTGCGCGAGGTAGGCCTCCGCCTCGGCGCCTTCCGCGGGCGCCCCGACGATCCGCAGGCGCGCCGCCGGCACCCGCGCGTGGATCTCCCCGAAGGCGTGGAGCAGGGAGATCAGGTCCTTGGCGGGCTCGACGCGGCCGACCCACAGGAGGGTGTCGGGGGCGGCGGCGAAGTCGTCGTAACCCCCCTCGCCGATCTCCGTGAAACGGTCCGCCTCCATGCCGGGGTGGACCGTGCGGAGTTTCGCGCGGTCGGCGCCGCAGCGTTCCTGCCACCGTCGCGCGTGGGCGTTGCCGGGGGTGATGACCGTGGCGCCGCGGTAGACCTCGGCGGCGAGGAGTCCGTGGAAGGAGGCGAGCAGGGCGCGTGTCGGCGCGCTCAGGTCCGTGTCGCCCGCGGCGAGGTGGTGCGCGCGCAGCTGCACGCCGTACTCGGTGACGAGCAGCGGCACCCCCGCGAAGTGCTTGGCCAGCAGGCCGGGGAGCGCCGCGGGTCCGCCGGAGGTGGCGTGGCAGAGGTCGGCGGCGCCGAGTGCGTCGGGGCCGTACCAGTCGAGGGAGAGCGGTCGCAGGGCCCGTTCCATCAGTCCTGCGGCGGCGAGCAGGTCGGGGACGCGCGCGGTGTGGGCGGCCCGCAGCGCGCCCGGCGCGCGGCAGGCGCGCTCCAGGGTGCGGACGGCGGACTCCGAGCGCAGCGCGCCGACCAGACCGCCTTCGGTGCGGGCGAGTTCGGCGAGTCCGTACAGAGCGTTGCCGAAACGGTCCGCCATCGCGTCGCGATCGCCCCGGCAGACGGCTTCGGCGAGCTCCGCGAAGTGTTCGTCGAACCGCCGCCGCGTCCGCCTCCCGCGCCTGCCGCGGGGCCTCGCGGCGCGGAGTGCCTCGTCGTCGACGGTCCACAGCGGCGCCGTGCGCACCCTGCCGACCTGCGGCGGCAGCTCGACCCGGCCGTGCGCCTCCTGCTCCTCGCCCCGGCTGAGCGCGTAGATGTCGAACTCGTGCTGCGCGAGCCCCCGTACGAGTCGGTCGCACCAGAGCCTCGTCTCACCGTTCACATACGGACAGCCACTCTCCGTAAGCAGTCCGACGCGCACGCGCGCACCCCCGATCTCCCGTTCGGTGAGCCGCCGTTGGCCGGCGGCTCGCAGCGGGACGAACGTAAGCGGTCATGCAGGTGGCGCGACGGACGGTTGTCCATCGCGCCACCAGAAGGGGTGAACGGCAGTAACTTTCCGGCGCCGGTGGCGTTCTGTCGCGCTATGGCACTTCAGAAGCCGCCATTCGTCACTGTCGGTCAGGCTGCGGCCAGCTCCTCGCGGGCCGCCCGGCGCCGCGCCGCGGCCTCCGGGTCGAGTGCGGGCACGGCCGCGAGCAGCCGTTTCGTGTACGGGTCCCGGGGCGCCCCGTACACCTCCGCCACAGGGCCCTGCTCCACGATCCGGCCCCGCCGCATCACGGCGACCCGGTCGCTGACCTGGCGCACCACGGCGAGATCGTGGGCGACGAAGACCAGGGCGAGGCCCAGTTCGCGCTGCAGTTCGGCGAGCAGGTCCATGACCTGTGCCTGGGTCGTCACGTCGAGCGCCGACACCGGCTCGTCGCACACGATGAGGCGCGGCTCGCCCGCGAGCGCCCGCGCGATGCCCACGCGCTGGCGCTGACCGCCGCTGAACTCGTGCGGATAGCGGTCGTAGTGCGCCGCTTCGAGGCCGACGCGCTCCAGGAGTTCCCGCACGCGCCCCCGCACGAATGAATCGCTCTCGCCCCGTGCGCGCAGCGGGTCGGCGATCGACTCGCCGACGGAGCGCCGCGGGTGCAGGGAGGAGACCGGGTCCTGGAACACCATCTGCACGCCGGGCACCACCTGCCCGCCGGGCTTCTCCGCACCCCCGTGGAGGAGCTGCCCCGCGGTCGGCGCCAGGAGGCCGACGAGCATGCGTCCGAGCGTGGTCTTGCCGCTGCCGCTCTCGCCCACCACACCGAGGGTCTCTCCGCGGCGGACGGTGAGGGAGACGTCGTCGACCGCGGTGACCGCACGTCTCCCGCGCCCGAACTCCTTCCGGAGCCCGACCGCTTCGAGCACGACCTCCCCCGGCTCCCCGGCGGCGCGCGCGAGGGGCGCGTCCACGCGGGGCACGGCCTTGAGGAGTTCCTGCGTATAGGCCTCGTGGGGCGCACCGAGGATGTCCCGCACCTCACCGCGCTCCACGGCCCGCCCCTCGCGCATGACCAGGACCTCGTCGACGCTCTCCGCCGCGACGCCCACGTCGTGGGTGACGAGGAGCAGCCCCATGCCGGTCTCGGCCCGCAGCGTGTGCAGCAGGTCGAGGATCTGGGCCTGGACGGTGACGTCGAGCGCGGTG
Organism: Streptomyces venezuelae; assembly: GCF_008642355.1. Classification (NCBI taxonomy): domain Bacteria; kingdom Bacillati; phylum Actinomycetota; class Actinomycetes; order Kitasatosporales; family Streptomycetaceae; genus Streptomyces; species Streptomyces venezuelae. The sequence goes on along the minus strand of NZ_CP029193.1, from coordinate 5,430,589 downwards.
GTCGGCTCGTCGGCGACGAGCAGCGCGGGCTCGCACGCCAACGCCATGGCGATGAGCGTGCGCTGGCGCATGCCGCCGCTGAACTCGTGCGGACGGGACCGTGAGCGGCGGGCGGCGTCCGGGATGCCGACGCGGTCGAGCACTTCCACGGCACGCGCGCGTGCCGCTCGCCGGGACGCTCCGGTGTGCACGCGATACACCTCGGCGATCTGGTCGCCGACCGCGTAGTACGGGTCGAGCGAGGAGAGCGGGTCCTGGAAGACCATCGCGGCCTTCCCGCCGCGCAGCCCGCGCAGTTCCGCCTCGGACGCCGCCTGTACGTCGACGCCGTCGACCAGCACCGTCCCGTCGACGTGCGCGCCCGTGCCCCGGTGGAGGCCGAGGAGGGCGGACGCCACGGTGGACTTGCCGGACCCCGACTCGCCGACGAGGGCGAGCGCGCCGCCCTTCTCCAGCGTGAAGGAGAGCCCGTCGACGGCGCGCACGCCGGAACCGAACTCCACGCTCAGGTCCGCGACGTGGACAAGACTGACGTCACTCATGTGAGCACCACCCGTCGGTCGGCCACCGCGTACAGCACGTCCGCGACGGCATTGGCGAGCACCACGAAGAAGCCGGTGACCATGACCATCCCGACGACCACCGGCAGGTCGACGACCTTGACCGCGTGCACGAGTTCGCGCCCGAGGCCGGGCAGGCCGAACAGCGTCTCGCTGAGCACCGCGCCGCCGAACATCGACCCGAAGTCGTTGGCGGTCAGCGCGATGACGGGCGCGACGGCGCCCCGCAGCGCGTGCTTCCCGATGATCGACCGCTCCCCCACGCCGTACGCGCGGAAGGTCCGCACGTGGTCGTCGGCGAGGGTCTCCAGCATCGAGGAGCGGGTCAGGCGCGCGTACTTGGCGGCTTCGATGAGGGCCAGCGAGAGCCAGGGCAGGAGCAGGTTCCACGCCCACTGCGTCGGGTCGTCCGCGAAGGGCACGTACTGCGGGAAGGGCAGCCACTGGAGCTGACCGCAGACCACGATCATCAGGAGCAGGCCGATCACGAAGACGGGCGTGGCGGTGCCCGCGAGGGTGACGGCGGTCAGCACGCGTTCGCTGATCCGGCCGCGCCGCCAGGCGGAGAGCACGCCCGCGCCCACCCCGAGGAGGAGCCACAGCACCATCGCGCCCAGTGCGAGCGACCCGGTGACCGGCAGCTTCGCCGCGATCAGCGCGGTGACCTGCTGGTCGCTCTGGTAGGAGATCCCGAGGCAGGGCGCGGCGCAGTGTTCGGTGCCGGTGCCCGTCGAGTAGTCATGCCCGACGACGATGCCTTGCAGGAAGTCCCAGTAGCGGACGTACAGCGGGTCGTCGAGGCGCAGCTGCTCGGCGACCTGCTGCACTTGGGCGGGTGAACAGCGCGGGCCGCAGGTGATCTGGGCGACGTCGCCCGGAGCGGCGTAGAAGACCGCGTAGACGATGACGGAGAGGGCGAGGAGCGTGACGGCGGCGCCGACGAGGCGCCGCAGCAGGAATCCGGGGAGGCCGGTCATGCGCGGGCCTCCCGCTTCCTGCCGGTGCCGATCCGCAGCCGTGACGTGGCGCGCGGGTCGAGGGCCGTGCGCACGCCGTCACCGAGGACGGTGAGGGCGAGCACGGTCACGAACAGCACGCCCGCCGGGTACAGCAGGTACTGCGGCGCCGCCTGGTACCAGACGTCGGCCGACGTGAGCATCTGTCCCCATGACGCGGTGGGCGGCTTCACGCCCACGCCGAGGAAGGAGAGCGCGGCCTCGACGGTGATGTTGACGGGGGCGAGCAGCGCGGCGTAGGTGATGACGGGCGCGGCGAGGGCGGGCAGCAGTTCGCGGCGGGCGATCCGCACGGCGCCCCAGCCGCTGAGCCGCGCGGCGGCCACGTGGTCGAGCTCCTTGAGCGTGATGGTCTGCGCGCGGACGATCTTGGCGAGGCCGCCCCAGGCGACGAGCCCGATGACGAGGGCGACGAGCACGGGCCGCGGGAATCCGCTGGGCACGACCGCCATCAGCGCGAGCGCGAAGACCATGAGCGGCAGCGCCACGATGACGTCGGTGGCCCTGCTGAGCACCTGGTCGACCCAGCGGTTGCCGAACCCGGCGGCCGTCCCGACCGCCACCCCGACGATCACCTGCACGACGGTCGCGGCGAGCGCGACACCGAGCGAGACCCGCGCCCCGTACACGAGGCGGGCGAAGAGGTCGCGCCCGGTCTGCGGCTCGACGCCGAGCCAGTGCTCGCCGCTGATCCCGCCGAGCGGGCCGACCGGCACGCCGCCGCGCGCCGAGTCGATGAGGTCCGGGTGGTACGTGGTGGGGTCCTGCCCCTCCAGTGCGGTGAGCAGCGGCGCGGCGAGCGCCACGACGACGAGCAGTCCGACGACGCCCGCCGCCACGAGGGCGGCGCGCTGTGCGCGCAGCCGCCCCCAGAAGACGGAGCGCTCGGTCACGACGACGACTCCACGGCGACCTGCGAGACGTCGAGGACGCCGGTCCAGTCGCTGATGACGACGTTCTTGACGTCCTTGCCGTACAGGCGCTTGTAGACCGGGTGGAAGAGCGGCACGGTCAGCGCCTTCTCACCGATCTTCCTGTCGAGGGCGCCCCACCGCTTGGCGGCTGCCTTCAGATCGGTCAGCTTGTTGATCTCGTCGATCTCGTCGTTGACGGTCTTGTCGTCGAGGAAGCCTGAGTTGAAGTTGGCACCGTCCTCCACGATCTGCCGGCCGTCGAAGATCGGGGCGAGGAAGGGGCCGCCGGAGGGCCAGTCGGCACCCCAGTGGGCGAGGAAGAGGCCGGGCTCGTCCTTGGCGCTGTGGGTCTTGTCCTTGTAGTCGTTGTCCTCGAGACCCTGGAGCTTGACGGTGATCCCGGCCTTCTTGAGCGCGTCCTGGATGGCGGTGGCGATCTCGGGGCTTGTCTCGAAGTCCTTGGCGTTGGAGTGCGTGAGCGTGATGGTGAGCCCGTCCTTGTGACCGGCTTCCTTCAGGAGCTCCCTGGCCTTCTTCGGGTTGCCGGACGGGCCTGCCGGGAAGTGGTCGTACTTCGTGTATCCGAAGGACTTCTGGTTCGGCAGGTACGTGGTGGCGGGCTCGGCGAGCGAGGAGCCGCCGGCCGCGTTGACGACCGAGGAGCGGTCGATGGCGTACGAGATGGCCTGGCGGACCTTCGGGTCGTCGAACGGCTTCACCTTCGGGTTGAAGGCGAGGTAGTTCGTGTAGCCGAAGTGGCCGGTGCCGACGTGCGAGGAGAGCTCCTTGTCGCCGGTGACCTTGGCGAGCTCGGCCGGGCCGAGGTTGGTGTCGGTGGTGACGGCGGCGGCGTCGGCGCCCTGGCTCGCGGAGAGCCGCTGGTTGATGACGGACTGATCGAGCCCGGACCGTACGTCGATGACGTCCGGGTAGGCCTTGCGCTCGGCGTCGTTCTCGGCGGACCAGTGCGGGTTGCGCTCCAGGCGCAGCCGCTCGCCGTCGTTCTCGTTCTTGACGACCTTGTAGGGCCCGGACGAGACCGGGTGTTCCTCGTACTTCGTACCCTTGTCCTTGGCCTTGGGCACCGGCGTGAACTGTGTCTGCGTCGCCAGGTAGGGGAACTCGCCCTCGGGCTTGTTCAGATGGAAGACGATGGTCCGCTCGTCGGGCGTCTCGATGGACGCGAGCCCCTTGCCGCTCTTGTCCTTGTACGGCCCCTGGTACTTGTCTCCGCCGATGAGCCAGTCCCGCAAGTAGGGTGCACCGCCGCTGAGTTCGGCGGCGAAGGACCGCTCGATGCCGTACTTCACGTCCGCCGAGGTGATCGCCGAGCCGTCCTCGTACTTGAGGCCCTTCTTCAGGGTGTACGTCCACACGGTGGCGTTCTTGCTCGGCTTGCCGAGGTCCGTCGCGAGGTCGGGGACGACCTCCGCGCCCTTGGCGCCGTCCTCGCGGTTGCGGGTGGTCAGGGTGCGGAAGACGAGGCTCGGCACGTTGCCGCCGCCGGAGGTGTACAGCCGCGCGGGGTCGAAGTCGGTCTGCGGATCGCGGTTGAGGACGGTGAGCGTGCCACCCCGGGCGGGCTTGCCGTCGCCGCTCCCGGCGCCGCCGTCCTTCGGGCCCGCGCAGGCGACGGCGCCCGAGGCCAGGACCAGGCTGACGGATGCCGCTGCCACGCGGCGGGCTATGACGGACGTTTGACGCATCGGAAAGAGACCTCTCGGGATGAGTGAGAAAAAGGGAGCGACAGAGCTCACCCCGGGAAAGGCGCGGGACAAAACGGCACACGGGCACGGATACGGGATACGCATGCCAGGAGCCGGAGAAAAGCGACGCACTCGCCGGGGCGGGCGTCAGCAACAGTGAATGTCGGCCACGCAGAGCGCGGTCACGCCGAGGAGCGCCAGCTCAATGGCGGCGCTCGAAGGGGCGTGACGGTTCGACATGCGGAGAAATATGAACGAATTTCCGACAGATGTCAAAGCCGCTGCTCAACTCTTGGGAAAAGCCCAGGGGTTGGCCTTGCACTTGATTCCGTCGTGCTCGAGGAACTTCGTCTGCTGCTGCATGACGGGCGCGAGGTCCCCGCTCTTCGTGCAGTCCGTGTGGTTGAAACCGAGCCGGTGACCGACCTCGTGGTTGATCAGCATCTGCCGGTACGGGTGGATGGCGTTGCCGAACTTCTTCTTGACCTCGTCGCCGTAGGTGGGCGCGCCCTGCGCCCACCGGTAGGCGTTGATCATCACGCGGTCCGTCGCCGCGGAGTCGCACGACACGTTGTCCTGAGTCGTGTCGAGGCCGGATTTCGCACACCAGACGCCGGTCGTTCCCGGGCTGGCGAGTGTGACGACGAAGTCCGGCCTGCCCGACGAAATGCGCTCGAAGGTGCGGGCGCCCGCGTGGGCCCAGCTGCGGTCGTCGTTCAGGGTCTTCTGCACGGCCTGCGCGAAGAGTTTCCCGTCCAGGCCGAGCCCCTTCTCCACGTCGACGCGGTAGCGGAACTTCTGCCCCTTGCCGGGCGCCTTGTCGAAGCCGGGCATCGCCTCGAAGTCGCCGGACGCCTTGAGCTTCGCGTCCAGCGGGTACGTCTCCTTCATCTTCTCGTCGTACGTCGCCGGGGCCTCCTTGTGCGCCTCGGCGGGGGTGGGGCGGCGGTCGGACCGGGACGCGGGGTCCTCGGTGTCCCGCGCGCCGCCCGGGGCGGCCCGGGTCTGCGGCTCCGAGCCCTTGCGCCCGCCTGTCATCTGGCCCGCGACGACGACGGCGACGACGGTGGTCACGGCGGCGGCCACGACGACCGTCATGGTGCGGTTGCGGCCGCGCTTCCTGCCGCCGCCGTCCTCGCCGTCCGCGAGGTCGCCGTCTCCGTCGGCCTCGGTGTCCCACTGGGTGACGGACGCGTACGGGTCACGGGGCGCCGGCGGTTCCGCGCCCTGCCTGCGGCCCTCGGGGAAGGCGGCGACGTAGTCCTGGCGGGGACCGGGGACGGCGCCGGGGCTCACGACGCGGGGGCCGGGGCCCGTGCCGGTGCTCGCGCCCGGGGTGTCGCCCCAGGCGCCGCCGGGCTCCCGCTGCTCGGGGTGGCCGCCCCGGACGTGCGGGACGCCGTGGGGCGGGGTGGCACGGGGCACACCGTGGGCGGGGGTTCCCTGCGCGGGATCGTCATACGCGGGCGTTCCCTGCGCGGGAGTGTCATGCGCGGGCGTGCCGTGCGGGGGCGTCCCGTCCACCGGCGTCCCGTCCGCCGCGCGCGCCCGCCTGCGCCGCCCCGTGCCGGGCGCCGCCTGCGGGCCCACGCTCCGCGACAGCGGTGTGCCCGAGGTGCTGGTGTTGTCGGTCGTGTCTGCCGGACCCCGGCGGCTGTGACGTCCCACGCGCCGCCTCAGCTCCCCGAACCCACGCGCGCGCCACGTCGGCACGCGGCGTCCAACTCACCCGTGTCGACCAGGAGTTCACGGAACCCGGTGGCCACTGTCTCGGGGTACTCCATCATCGCGACGTGCCCCGCGTCGGGCAGCGTGAGCAGCCGCGAGTCGCGGAACGCGGCGGCAGCCCTGCGCGCCATGCGGAAGGACACGAGGAGATCGCGCCCGCCGTAGACGAGCAGGGTCGGCGCGAGCACCCGCTCGGCCTGCCGCCACAGCCCGTGCTGGCCGCCCAGCGTGTACGCGTTCACTATGCCGCGCGCCGTCCGGGCCATCGCGTCCCAGAAGTAGGGGAGCTGGAGCCTGCGCTCCATTTCGTGGACCGCCGCGGTGAAACCCTCCGGTGTGACCCGGCCCGGGTCGCCGTAACAGAGCCCCATGACGCCGCGCACCCGCTGCTCGGCCGTCCACTCCCGGGTGAGCCGCGTGAAGAGGGCGGCGACGCCCGGCACGGCGAGGAGCCCGGTGGGCACCGCCGTGCGCTGCACGCGCAACTCGGGCAGGGCGGGCGAGACCAGGGTCAGCGTCCGGACCAGGTCGGGGCGGACCGCGGCGACGCGCGTCGTGATGGCGCCGCCCAGCGAGTTCCCGAAGAGGTGGACGGGTCCGCGGTCACTCGCGTCGAGGTAGCGGATGACCGCGCGGGCGTGCCCCGTGACGGAGTAGTCCCCGTCGTCCGGTGGCGGGGAGTCCCCGAACCCCGGCAGGTCCACCGCCTCGCAGTCGACGACGTCCTCCAGGCGCGGCATCAGGGCCGACCAGTTCTGGGAGGAGCCGCCGAGCCCGTGCACGAACAGCGCGGGCGGCAGTCCGGGGCCGGTCGACGGCCGCGAACGCACGGTCAGCGAAAGCCCGGGAAGCGCCACGGAGTCGAGCCGCTCACCGTCCGCGACCGCCACGACACCCGGCTTGGGAGCGACGGTGGAGGCCAGCAGGCCGGGCAGCTCGGTCGAAGACATGCGGCAATGTTACGAGACGATCACGCGGTAGTTCACGTGTTCGCTGTCACAGGTTGTACACGGATCGCGTGGCGCCCCTTGCATGCCTCTTCTACGCTCGAAAGAGCTTGTGAAGACTTGCGGAGACAGTCACGAAGAGCGATGAATTGAACGGATACGGGGCACTCGCATCCGCAGACCACCGAGTACCGCGAGGGAAGCGAGCCACACATGAGTGTCGACCCGACCGATCCCGACACCTTCGACACCTCCGACCCCTTCGAGACGGAGAACACCGCACCCGAGGCCGACGTCGAGGCCCCGGAGGCGGACACGGCGGAACAGCACACGGACCTCACCCCCAGCCGGGACGACTCCCTCCTGGAGGCCGACCCGGCCGTGGCCGACGAGGCCGACCTCGCCGAGCAGGCCCGCGTGGTCACGCTCGACGAGGACGACTACCGCTGAGGCCCCGCCCGGGGGCTGACCGTGTTTGCCCTGCTACGCACCGTTGAGCAGCCCTTCGACGATGGTCCAGTCCATGAAATTCTCCGCTCGTACCGCGCACATCGCTGTTACCGAAAAGTACGATGGCGGCGCGGCGCTCACCGCACATCGGACGATTTGGGAGGCGGCGTGACAGCCATCGAGCAGACAGAGGCGGCACGCCCGAGGGGCACACGCCTGCCGCGCCGTGCCCGGCGCAATCAGCTCCTCGGGGCTGCCCAGGAGGTTTTCGTCGCGCAGGGGTACCACGCGGCGGCGATGGACGACATCGCCGAGCGCGCCGGTGTCAGCAAGCCCGTGCTCTACCAGCACTTCCCGGGCAAGCTCGACCTCTACCTCGCCCTGCTCGACCAGCACTGCGAGTCGCTGCTGCAGTCGGTGCGCACGGCACTGGCGTCCACCACGGACAACAAGCTCCGCGTCGCCGCGACGATGGACGCCTACTTCGCGTACGTGGAGGACGAGGGCGGGGCGTTCCGCCTGGTCTTCGAGTCGGACCTGACCAACGAGGCGGCCGTGCGGGAGCGCGTGGACCGCGTCACCCTGCAGTGCGCCGAGGCGATCTGCGAGGTCATCGCCGAGGACACGGGGCTGCCCCGCGACGAGGCGATGCTCCTCGCCGTCGGCCTCGGCGGGTACTCGCAGGTCGTGGCCCGGTACTGGCTGGCGAGCTCCAGCACGGTGCCGCGCGAGAAGGCGGTCCAGCTGATCACGTCGCTCGCCTGGCGCGGCATCGCGGGCTTCCCGCTGCACGCCGCGGAGGGCCACTGACCCCTCGCGGATTTGTTCCCGTGCCGTGTTCGCTGACGGCGTGCACGGCCGCGACCGTCCCCGTCCCCTCACCGGGCTAATGTGTGCTGGGTACGGCGCGGACGGCCGCGCACAGACTGACCGTCGGAGGGACAAAGCCGTGGAGGTCAAGATCGGCGTGCAGTACGCGCCCCGCGAGATCGTGCTGGAGAGCGGCCAGAGTGCCGAGGAAGTCGAGCACGCGGTGTCCGAGGCGCTGACCGGCAAGTCGCCGCTGCTGAGCCTCGTGGACGACCACGGCCGCAAGGTCCTGGTTCCGGCCGACCGCCTCGCGTACGTGGAGCTCGGCGAGCCCACCGCGCGCAAGGTGGGCTTCAGCGCCCTGTAGGACGCTCTTGGTGGATCTTGATGGAGCGGCCCGGTGGTTCTCAACCACCGGGCCGTTCTTGTGTGTTGTGCGAGGTTACGTCGATGTCGTCCGATCTTGAGGGTTGCATTCCGGCCGCCGGGGGTAGACCGGCTACGACCGATTTGCACCGGCCGCAAGGGAGGGCACACACCGTGATTCTGGAAGCACTCGGCTCCATACTGCTCGGCCTGGCCCTGGCCTGGGCCGCCGCGCACCGCTACGGGCACCGGCTGCCCGCGCGCGCACTGGTCCTGTCGACGGGCCCCGCAGGCGCACTCATCGGCGCCTTCATCACGCACATGGCACTCGGCCCCGATCACGCCGCCGCGACGCTCGTGGGCGCGGTGGCGGTCTCCGTGGCCCTGCTGTCCCTCCTGCTCCGCCCCACCCGCGGCAGACTGCACCGCTCGGCGACGGCGTAGCTGCGACGGGGCGGTGCCGGGAGTCTGGGGGCGCGGGGAACCGCGCGATCAGCCCCCACGCACCCGCACCCGGGAGACGGCCTACGCCGCCAAGCCCAGCGCAGCCATCCGCTTCGTGTGGGCCTCCGTGATCCGCGAGAACATGCGCCCGACCTCCGCGAGGTCGAACCCGTCGGCGACACCCCCGACCAGCATGGTCGACAACGCGTCCCGGTCGGCGACCACTCGCTGCGACTGCGAGAGCGCCTCACCCATCAGGCGCCGCGCCCACAGCGCGAGCCGCCCCCCGACGCGGGGGTCCGCCTCGATCGCGGCGCGCACCTTCTCCACGGCGAAGCTCGCGTGCCCCGTGTCGTCGAGGACACCGAGCACCAGCGCACGCGTGTCGCCGTCGAGACGCGCCGCGACCTCACGGTAGAAGTCGCTGGCGATCGAGTCGCCGACGTACGCCTTGACGAGCCCCTCCAGCCAGTCGGAGGGGGCGGTCTGCCGGTGGAAGCCGTCGAGCGCGGCGACGAACGGCTCCATCGCCTCGGTCGGCTCCACGCCGATCGCCGAGAGCCGATCCCTGAGCTGCTCGAAGTGGTGAAACTCAGCCGACGCCATCTTCGCGAGCTCCGCCTTGTCGCCGAGCGTCGGCGCGAGCTTCGCGTCCTCCGCGAGCCGCTCGAACGCGGCGAGCTCCCCGTAGGCGAGCGCGCCGAGGAGGTCCACGACAGCGGCGCGGTACTGCGGCTCGGTGGCGGCTTTCGCCCAGTCCTGGGCGGCGATTCCGGTGGGCTCGGGGGCGGATTCTGCAGGGGTGTCGGGGGTCTCCATGAAGCGCACAATAGCCCGCTTGCCGGACGGCGTAAGGCCCTGGTCAGTGACTGTGACGACGACCATGTGACGAATTCGCCGGACACACATGCGAGATTACGCGGTACAGTGGTAATGCGCCTGCCGAATATTCGACGGGCCGTACGAATGAGGATGCCCGGTCGGTGGCCCGATCGGCTCCGACCCGACAGCCCTCCGGGCGGCACGCACAGGTGCGTGCGGCACGAGGAGGGAACCTCAGCGGTAAGAGCGCTCGAGCGCCGGCAGTGGTCCCGCGCCCCCGGCCCGCCCCCCAAGCGGCCGGCGGTAGTGGCACGGTCACGACCCCCAGCGTTCGCCTCACGCCGCGTCTCACAGAAGAGGCATAGCCCTGACTACGACTTTCCGAGAGCTCGGGATCCTTCCCGAGACGGCCGAGGCCCTTGAGGCCGTCGGCATCATCAATCCCTTCCCCATCCAGGAGCTGACGCTCCCCGTCGCCCTCTCGGGCACGGACGTCATCGGCCAGGCCAAGACCGGCACGGGCAAGACGCTCGGCTTCGGCCTCCCGATCCTGGAGCGCGTCACCGTCCCCGCCGACGTCGAGGCGGGCCGCGCCAAGCCCGAGCAGCTGACCGAGGCCCCGCAGGCCCTCGTGGTGGTTCCCACCCGCGAGCTGTGCCAGCAGGTGACGAACGACCTCCTGACCGCCGGCAAGGCGCGCAACGTCCGCGTCCTCGCCATATACGGCGGCCGGGCCTACGAACCGCAGGTCGAGGCCCTCAAGAAGGGCGTCGACGTGATCGTCGGCACCCCGGGCCGTCTGCTCGACCTCGCCGGCCAGCGCAAGCTCGACCTCAAGCACGTCAAGTGCCTGGTCCTCGACGAGGCCGACGAGATGCTCGACCTGGGCTTCCTGCCCGACGTCGAGAAGATCATCAACATGCTTCCCGCGAAGCGCCAGACGATGCTGTTCTCGGCGACCATGCCGGGCGCTGTCATCGGCCTGGCCCGTCGGTACATGTCGCAGCCCACGCACATCCGCGCCACCGCGCCGGACGACGAGGGCCAGACCGTCGCGAACACGAAGCAGTTCGTGTACCGCGCGCACAACATGGACAAGCCCGAGATGGTCTCGCGCATCCTGCAGGCCGAGGGCCGCGGACTCGCGATGATCTTCTGCCGTACGAAGCGGACGGCCGCCGACATCGCCGAGCAGCTGGAGCGCCGGGGCTTCGCCTCGGGCGCCGTGCACGGCGACCTCGGGCAGGGCGCGCGCGAGCAGGCGCTGCGCGCGTTCCGCAACGGCAAGGTGGACGTGCTCGTCTGCACCGACGTCGCCGCGCGCGGCATCGACGTCGGTGGCGTCACGCACGTCATCAACTACCAGTCCCCCGAGGACGAGAAGACCTACCTGCACCGCATCGGCCGTACGGGCCGCGCGGGCGCCAAGGGCATCGCGATCACGCTGGTCGACTGGGACGACATCCCGCGCTGGCAGCTGATCAACAAGGCGCTCGACCTCGGTTTCAGCGACCCCGTCGAGACGTACTCCAGCTCCCCGCACCTCTATGAGGACCTGGACATCCCGGCGGGCACCAAGGGTGTGCTGCCCCGCTCCGAGCGGACCCGTGCGGGTCTGGGCGCGGAGGAGGTCGAGGACCTCGGCGAGACCGGTGGTCGCGGCCGCGGGGGCCGCTCCGGCGGTCGTACGCAGGACCGTGACCGTGACCGCGGTCGGGACCGCGGGCGCGACCGTGATCGTGACAGGGACAGGGACCGGGACCGTTCGGCCCCCGCGGCGGCCGAGGGCGAGCGCCCCGCGCGGACGCCGCGTCGTCGTCGCCGTACCCGTGGCGGCAGCCCGCTGGAGGCCACCGCGTCGGCTCCCGTCGCCGCCGCGACGGTCGAGGCGAGCGCCCCGGCCGCCGAGGTGAGCGCCCCGGTGACCGAGGCCACCGAGCCGCGTACGCCGCGCCGTCGTCGCCGCACGCGTTCCGGCGCGCCGTCCGAGGCGGCCGTGACCGCGACCGCGACAGCCGTCGAGACGGAGGCGCCCGCGCCGGTCGCCGCCGCTCCCGAGGCGGAGGCCCCGGCCGCGAAGCCGCGCCGCCGCACCCGCAAGACGGCGGAGAAGCCCGCGGAGGCGGCACCGGAGGCAACGGCCCCCGAGGCAGTCACAGAGACCCCGGCCGAGGAAAAGCCGAAGCGCCGCACCCGCAAGGCCGCGGCCGAGGCCGTCGAGGCTCCGGCCCCCGAGGCCACCACCGAGGCCCCGGCCGAAGAGAAGCCGAAGCGCCGCACCCGCAAGGCCACGGCCACGGCTCCCGAGGCAGCCGCCCCCGAGGTCACCGCGACCGACGCCGAAGCCGAAAAGCCCAAGCGCCGCACCCGCAAGACCACGGAGAAGACCACGGAGACTGCCGTCACCGAGGCCCCTGCCGAGGACAAGCCGAAGCGCCGCACCCGCAAGGCTGCGGAGAAGCCCGCCGAGGCTGCTGCGCCCGAGGCCGTTACGGAGGCCCCGGTCGAGGAGCAGCCGAAGCGCCGCACCCGCAAGGCCACGGCCACGGCCCCCGAGGCAGCCGCCCCCGAGGTCACCGCGACCGACGCCGAAGCCGAAAAGCCCAAGCGCCGCACCCGCAAGACCACGGCCAAGGCCCCGGAGGCAGCCGCCGCGGAAGCCCCGGTCGAGGAGCAGCCGAAGCGCCGGACCCGCAAGACCGCCGCCAAGGCCGTCGAGGCCCCCGCCCCCGAGGCCACCACCGAGGCCCCGGCCGAAGAGAAGCCGAAGCGCCGCACCCGCAAGGCTGCGGCCAAGGCCCCCGAGGTGGCCGCCCCCGAGGTCACCGCGACCGACGCCGAAGCCGAAAAGCCCAAGCGCCGCACGCGCAAGGCCACGGCCAAGGCCGCGGAGACCGCCGCCCCCGAGGCCGGGATTCCGGCTCAGGCGACGGAGGAGCCCAAGCCCCGCCGTCGTACGCGCAAGGCCGCTGCCGCCCCGGCGGAGACGGCCGAGCCCGAGGCGACCGCCCCGGCGCCGCGCCGCCGTACGCGCAAGAAGGCGGAAGCCGTGGAGGCGACGGAGGGCTGACCCTCCGGTGGCCGCCCGTCCGGTCCTCGACCGGCCGGTCGGCACCCGCCGCACAGCAGGCCAGAAGGGCCCGCCCCCATCCGGGGCGGGCCCTTCTCGCGCAGTGCACCCGACTCAGCCGTGGACGGCACCGGTTAGCCTCGGGTCATGAGCAGGCCGCCGACCTTCGTACCGCCCTCCTGCGCCGCCGCGCGGACCCTCCGCACCACGCGGGGTGACTTCGCCGTCCTCGACGCCGTTCCGGCGGACGGAGTCCGGCGCCGGGGGGCCGTACTGCTGCTGCCCGGGTTCACCGGCAGCAAGGAGGACTTCATCGCCCTCCTGGAACCACTGACCGCCGCCGGCTACCGCGCGGTGACCGTGGACGGCCGCGGACAGTACGAGACGCCGGGCCCGGACGACGTGGCGGCGTACGCGCAGGAGGAGCTGGCCCGCGACGTGCTGGCGCAGGCCGCCGCCCTGTCGGAGGACGAGCGCGCCCACGAGGGCTCCCCCACCCGCCTCCACCTCCTCGGCCACTCCCTCGGCGGCCAGATCGCCCGCGCCGCCGTCCTGCTCGACCCCCGCCCCTTCGCCACGCTGACCCTGATGTCGTCGGGCCCCGCCGCGATCGCCCCCGTCCAGCAGACCCGCGCCAAGATGCTCGCGGACGCCCTCGCGACGCTGTCCATGGACGAGGTGTGGATGGCGATGCGGGCCATGGAGCCGCCACCCCCGCAGGAGGCCGAGACGGGCGTCGAGGACGGCCAGGACACGGACGACAGCGAGGCTCTGCGCGCCCGCTGGCTGCGGCACAGCCCGGCCCAGCTCATCGCCACCGGCAGGCAGCTCTCCGCGGAACCGGACCGCGTGGCGGAGCTCGCCGCGCTGCCGCTGCCCAAGCACGTGATCTCGGGCGAGCGCGACGACACCTGGCCCGTGCCGCTCCTGGACGACATGGCCCGCCGCCTGGACGCACACCGCACGGTGATCCACGGCGCCGAGCACTCCCCCAACACCGACCGCCCCGCGGAGACGGCGGCGGCCCTGGTCTGCTTCTGGGACGAGAACTGAGCCGGACGGCAACTGAGCCGGACGGCCCACGGGCGAGAGGGTCAGTACTGCGCTTGCAGGTGCTCCCAGAACCCGTCCCGCAGCGCTCTGCGCAGATCCGACTGGCCGCGCAGCGAGTACTGGAGCAGCCGCTCCGCCTCGACCAGGAGGTCCTGGTCCACGGACCCGGGCAGGTAGGGGTGCCCGGGCAGCAGCCCGACCAGGGCCTCACGGCCGCGCGCCCCGAGCCACTTCGCGGCGATCTGCGCGCCGACGAAACGGACGTCGTCGCGGGAGGGGCGGTGCGCGGCCGTGGCCGTCTCGAACGTCGCGACGGTGCGCCGCGCCACGTACGGCTTGAAGAAGTCCAGGTCGAACGTGCGCTGGCTGTCGACCTCCCAGAGCAGCGCCTCGGCCTGGTTGCGCCCGTCGGGTGCCTCGATGCCCCACAGGTGGACCCGTGCCCCGTACCCCTGCGCCGCCTCGACGGCGGAGACGAGGTCCTCGTCGCCGCCGATGAGGGCCGCGTCGCTGATGGCGCGGTGCCGGGCGAGTGACTCCAGGTCGCTGCGGATCAGGGAGTCGACGCCCTTCTGCTGGTTGTTGGCGTTGAGGTTGCCGAGCCTGACCTTGACGTCGGGAAGCTCGGCGATCGACTGCTGCTCGGTGGTGTGGATGCGGCGCCTGGCTCCGTCGTACCAGTAGACGCGCAGCAGTCGGCTGTCCGCGAAGATCGTGCGCGCCTTGTCGATGAGCGCCTCGATGAGGCCCTCCGCGTCGAGGTCGAAGGTCCGCCGGTCCTCGGTGCCGGCGGCGAGGCGGCCCGCCGCGGCGTACAGGTACCCGGCGTCGACGAAGATCGCGTGGGTGGAGGGCGTCCGCGCGACTTCGGCGAGGACACGCTCGAGGAGGCTGTTGGCGCGCTCCAGCTGAGCGCTGATGTCGACTGCGCTGGAGTCGTCGACTGCGCTGGGGTCGGCGTCGTTCATATCGGTCCCAGTCTCCCGCCGGTCACGCAGCGAACACAACCGCTCCCGCTACTCGCAGGTAATTAGGTTACCGAAAAATTTCTTTAGCGTAGGGAATGTTTGCAGGGGGCAACTCGTTGACACCATCAGAGACACCAGCAACACCACAGCAGTTCTCCTTGCAGGAGGATGACCAGACGAAGGGAGAAGCCCTATGCGCTTCGAAATCATGCGACTCGACGACGTCGACGGCTCGGCCGTGGACAGCACCGTCGTGGACGCCGCCTCCGTCAATCGGATCGTGCAGCAGGCCGCAGCGATCGGCCAGCGCATCTACATCCGCCCGGCCGACACCACGGCCTCGTAACGCAGACGTCGAAGGGCCCCGGTACGGATTTCCGTACCGGGGCCCTTCGTGTGTACGCAGACAGACGGAAGCAGGCCGGTCAGGCCCCCTCGATCACCTGCAGCACGCCGTTGATGATCTGCTGCACGGCGATGGCGGACAGCATCATGCCCGCGAGCCGCGTCACGAGCACCACGCCGCCGTCCTTGATCACGCGGATGATCAGCAGCGAGTACCGCATCACCAGCCACAGGACCACGTGCATGGCCACGATCGCCGCCCAGACGGAGATCTGCGTGCCGACGCTGTCGGCGTCCTGGACGGCCAGGATGACGGAGACGATCGCGCCGGGCCCCGCGAGCAGCGGCATGCCCAGCGGGACCAGCGCCACGTTGACGTCCTTGGTCTGCTTGGGCTCGTCGGTCTTGCCGGTGAGCAGGTCGAGCGCGATCAGGAGCAGCAGCAGACCGCCCGCGATCATCAGCGCGGGGACGGAGACATGCAGGTAGTCGAGGATCTGGTGGCCCACGAGGCCGAAGACCGAGATGACGCCGAAGGCGACGCACACGGCCTGGAAGGCCATCCGCTGCTGCACCTTGGCGGGTCGGCCCGCGGTGAGACCGAGGAAGATCGGGGTGATCCCAGGGGGGTCCATGATCACGAAAAGCGTGAGAAAGAGGGATCCGAAGACGGCGACGTCGAACACAGTGATGGCCTTGCAGAGAGTCGTACGAAGGTCCCGCGGCGTCACGGCGCCGTGCACGGGGCAGGGCAGCCGCGGCCACGGAACCGTGGGGTGCGGTGAAGAGTGAAGTGAGGAGGGGGAGGGCGGTCCCGCGAGCGAGCCGACCGTCAGGCGGCGGGGAGTCCGCCCGCTCCGGGCACCGGGAAGGCTCCCGTGGCCCGGCGCGTGATCTCGCCGTAGATCTCGGGGTCCGTGGTGAACTCGCCGAGCACGCAGGTCTTGCGGCTGCCGTGGTAGTCGCTGGACCCGGTGACCAGCAGGCCGAGGTCCCCCGCGAGCGCGCGCAGCCGGGCGCGGGTCTCGGGCGTGTGGTCCATGTGGTCGACCTCGATGCCGTCGAGGCCGGCCGCGGCGAGGTCGGCTATGACGCTCTCGGAGACGACCTTGCCGCGCTTGATGGCACCGGGGTGTGCGAAGACGGTGACGCCGCCGGCCGCCTTGACCAGGCGGATCGCGTCGAAGGGGTCGAGTTCGTGCTTGTCGGCGAAGGCGCGGCCGCCGTCGGCGAGCCACTCGGCCGTGAAGGCGTCGGAGACGGTGGGCACGACGCCCAGCTCGACGAGCGCCTCGGCGATGTGCGGACGGCCCACCGAGCCGTCGCCCGCGATGCGTGCGACCTGCTCCCAGGTGACGGGCACGCCGAGCCCCTGGAGCTTCTCGATCATCGCCTTCGCGCGCGGCACGCGGTCGTCGCGGACCAGCTCGCACTCGCGGGCGAGCTCCGGTTCCTCGGGGTCGAAGAGGTAGGCCAGCATGTGCAGGCCCATGCCGTCGAGGTTGAAGGAGAGCTCGGCGCCGGTCACCAGGGTCAGGCCCGTCGACAGCTCGCTCAGGGCCTTCTTCGCCTCGGCGTGGCCCCGGGTGGTGTCGTGGTCGGTCAGCGCGACGACGTCGAGTCCGGCGGCGGCCGCGTTGCGGACCAGTTCGGCGGGGGTGTCCGTGCCGTCGGACGCGGTGGAGTGGGTGTGCAGATCGATGCGCACGACGCTGACTCCAGGGCTTTGGCGGGACGACGGACGGAATGAGAGCTGACGCTCAAGGATAACGGCCGCCGGACGCCGCACACCCCGTCCCGGAAGAGGTATCGCTCACCCCCTCCGCACCGGCGCCGCACACCACCGGTGCCCCACGTGCTCCGACGGCCCGGCGCACGGGCCGCCCGGCAAGCCGCACCACCCGCCCCGCCGTCCCGTCGCCGCCCTCCCCTACGGCGTGAGCAGCCGCGGTGACAGCGCTCCGCACGGGATCAGGTCCACCTCCGCGCCCGCGTCCCGCAGATCCGTGAGGACCAGCTCGTCGTACATGAGCAGGCCCGACTGCTCCGGCCACGCGATGGCCCACAGCCACAGACCGCGCGCCTCTCCCGCGAAGACGGCGCGGTCGTCCGGCGTCCCGGAGACGTGCCAGAGCGGCGTCGGCCGCCCGGCCGCGAGGACCTTGGTCTGCGGTGGCTTCTCGACGCTCATGTGGGGCCCCGGGTCGGGGCCGTCGATGCCTGCGTACCGCGCGCCGAGCCCCACACCGAGCTCCTCGGCGACGAGCACCAGCTCACCGACGCCGCCGAGCGGCGCGGGGCCCGAGCAGGCCACGGCCGTCGCACGGCCGCCGCTCCTGTCGTCGCCCGCGCACGCCACACCCGTGAACAGCCAGCCGACCGGCAGCGGCCACGGCATCCACACCGGGACCTGCGTGCGGTGCACCACGACCTGGAGGGCCTCGACGCTGGGCGGGATCACGGGCTGCAGCGGGTGCACCGTGCCGTGCACGTCGCACTGCCAGGAGTCGGCAAAGAGACCGGGAGCCCTGACCCGGCCACCACACTTCGGGCAACTGGGTTCGCCCCTCATAGCGCCCAACGGTCCTCCCCGGTCGCCGCCCCGTCAAGGACGATCACCCGTCCGGTGGCGCTGTCACCGGGGAAAACTAGGTGTAGCTTGCATCATTTAGCCTCGCTAACTTAATGTGTGTATACGTCAACGACTTCCGTGGAGGCAGCGGAAGCAGTGAAGGAGCGGCTGTATGAACAGCAGCACAGGGGGTCCCGCCGAAGGGGACCCGTTCGACGCCGGGGCGGGCAGTCTGCTGCGGCAGCCGAAGGCCGTCTGGGCGACGGCCGGGGCGTCCGTCGTGGCGTTCATGGGCATCGGACTCGTCGACCCGATCCTGCCCTCCATCGCCAAGGGCCTGGACGCGAGCGCGAGCCAGGTGTCCCTCCTCTTCACCTCGTACTTCCTGATCACCGCCGTCGCGATGCTGGTCACCGGCTTCGTGTCCAGCCGCATCGGCGGCAAGAAGACCCTGCTGCTCGGCCTCGCGCTCGTCGTGGTGTTCGCGGCCCTCTCCGGCACGTCGGGGTCGGTCGGCGAGCTCGTCGGCTTCCGGGCGGGCTGGGGACTCGGCAACGCGCTCTTCGTCTCGACCGCCCTCGCCGTCATCGTCGGCGCCGCGGCCGGCGGCAGCGCCGCCGCGATCCTGCTGTACGAGTCGGCGCTCGGCCTCGGCATGGCCTGCGGCCCGCTGGTCGGCGCGCTGCTCGGCGACGCCAGCTGGCGCTACCCGTTCTTCGGCACCGCGGCCCTGATGGCGATCGGCTTCCTCTGCATCACCGCGTTCCTCAAGGAACAGCCGAAGCCCGCGCGGAAGACGTCCCTGCTCGACCCGGTCAAGGCGCTCGGCCACGGCGGACTCGCCTCCGCGGCGGCCTCCGCCTTCTTCTACAACTACACGTTCTTCACCGTGCTGGCCTTCACGCCGTTCGTCCTGAACATGTCCCCGTACAAGTCCGGCGCGGTCTTCTTCGCCTGGGGCGTGCTCCTCGCGGTGTTCTCGGTCCTGGTGGCGCCCCGGCTGCAGGCACGGTTCGGCTCGCTGAAGGTGCTCGGCAGCTCGCTGGTGCTGCTCGCCGCAGACGTCCTGGTGCTCGGGTACGGGAACCACACGGTCGCCGTCGTCTGCACCATCCTGTCCGGCGCGTTCATCGGCGTGAACAACACGGTGTACACCGAACTCGCCCTCGGCGTCTCCGACGCGCCCCGCCCGGTGGCCAGCGCCGGCTACAACTTCGTCCGCTGGTTCGCGGCCGCCGCCGCGCCGTTCTTCGCACCGAAGATCGAGGAGTGGAGCAACATCCACATCCCGTTCGTGGTCGCGGCCGTCACGGCGGTGCTCGGCGCGGTCGTGGTGTGGGTGCGCAGGAACGCCCTCACCCACGAAGCCGAGGAACTGGAACCGCGGCACGCCACCGAGGACAGCGTCACGGTCTTCGCCGACTGAGCTCCCGGCGGCCGGACTTCAGTCCAGGGACAGGGGCCCGGCGCCGGACTTCAGTCCAGGGACACGGACTTGCGCAGCGGATCGCGCAGGTCCGTCCCGCTGTTCAGCCAGCGCTCCTGGAGGGCCGCCGCGCCGTGCACCCGCTTCCACGCCGCCTCGTTCGGCGTCATGGGCAGCAGCGGCAGGAACCGCACGGGATCCATGGGCTCGTCCAGCGCCAGGTCCTCGACCAGACCGCCGGACTCCGCCACCAGCACCGAGGTGAACGGCGCGCCCGGCCAGAGCGGTTCACCCACGTCCAGCGACGCGCCCGGCGCCACGATCAGCCCCTCGACCTGGGGCGAGGCGGCGAGGACGGCGAGCGGCCGCAGCACCTTGTCCGTGTCGGCGAGCCCTCCGCGCACCGAGAGCAGCAGCTCGGCGCGCGGGCCCTTGACCGGGTCGGCCAGCGCGGCGGTCGGGTCGGCCATCGGCTGCGCCGACATGCCGAGCGTGGCGTAGCGCACCACGTCGCCGTCCGTGAACCGCAGCACTTCCACGCGGTCGGTGCCGAGGAAGGTCACCGCGGCGCGCGCGTCGGGTTCTCCCAGGCCGGTAAGGAGACGGGCCTCGACCAGCGCAAGAACATCAGCCATGACGCGAGCATAGAACTCGTCAGGCAATGGCAAAGCGGGGGCTTGACACTTCTGTCGGCTGATAGTGTTGGCCGCTGGCTCAGGGCAGCACGCAGAAGCGTCGCTTTCAAGCCCTGCAGACAGACACTGACTTTGCGCCACGGGCGTGAAGGGCGCATGGGACTTCCCTTACGGGGGACCGGCCGGAGGAGGTGGGGCTGCAATGGACCGAAGTCGACCGTGCAGTACCACCCGCTCTTCCGCCCGGTGATTCCCGCAGCCCTGTAGCTGCTGCGCGAGCACACGCACGCACCGCGAGCACTGTTCGTGCCGTGTGCGTCGGAAGAGCACTTCGTTCCCACCTGATCTGTCTGAGTTTCCTGATCTGTGTCAGTAGCGAAGCTGCCACCGCGACGGTGCGGTGCTTCCCGCTTTGCGGACGTGCCAAACACCCCGCAGTAGGACGTCCCCATTCCGGGCAGTTCCAACCGTCGCCGGCGGCCTCCTTCGAAGGAGCCTGCCCATGTCGATGATCCGCGACCTTCGTGCCGCCGTCCGCCCCTCGCTGCGCAAGGACGGCACCGCCTACCCCTCCTCCCCCGCGTCGTACGACACCTACGACGCCACCCGTGACGCCGCGTCCGCCGTCGTCGACTGCGCCGTCTACCGCGACGGGCGCCGCCTGGAGTGCGCCGACACCCTCAGCCCGCACGAGGCGATGCTGGAGGTGCGCCGCCGGGGCGGCTTCGCCTGGATCGGCCTGCACGAGCCGACCGAGGCCGAATTCGCCGGTATCGCGGCCGAGTTCGGGCTGCACCCGCTCGCCGTCGAGGACGCCGTCCACGCCCACCAGCGGCCCAAGCTGGAGCGGTACGACGACACGCTGTTCACCGTCTTCAAGACCATCCACTACGTCGAGCACACCGAACTCACCGCCACCAGCGAGGTCGTGGAGACCGGCGAGGTGATGTGCTTCACCGGCCGGGACTTCTTCATCACCGTCCGGCACGGCGGCCACGGTTCGCTGCGCGCCCTGCGCCGCCGCCTCCAGGAGGACCCCGAGCTGCTCGGCAAGGGCCCGTCGGCCGTCCTGCACACCATCGCCGACCACGTCGTCGACGGGTACATCGCGGTCGCCGACGCCATGCAGGACGACATCGACGACGTGGAGAGCGAGGTGTTCTCCGCGCCGAGCAAGGGCAAAGGGAGCTCGCGCGGCGTCGACGCCGGGCGGATCTACCAGCTCAAGCGCGAGGTCCTGGAGTTCAAGCGCGCCGTATCGCCGCTGCTGCGGCCGATGCTGCTGCTCAGTGAGCGGCCGATGCGACTCGTCGACCCCGACATCCAGAAGTACTTCCGTGACGTCGCCGACCACCTCACGCGCGTCCAGGAACAGGTCATCGGCTTCGACGAGCTCCTCAACTCGATCCTCCAGGCCAACCTCGCGCAGGCCGCCGTCGCGCAGAACGAGGACATGCGCAAGATCACCTCGTGGGCGGCGATCATCGCCGTCCCGACGGCCGTCTGCGGGATCTACGGCATGAACTTCGATCACATGCCCGAGCTCCGCTGGCGGTACGGCTACCCGATGGTGCTCGCCCTCATCGGCGGCGTCTGCTTCGCGATCCACCGGACCCTGAAGCGCAACGGCTGGCTGTGACCCCCACTCGATAGGCTGCCGTCCATGACTGCTGACCCGCTGCTCGACCGTGCCCTCGTCGAGGAGGCCACGAAGAAGTCCGGCCTCGTCTGGGTCCAGGGCGAGGGTTCGCCCGCCCGGGCGCTCTGGCACGTCTGGTACGAGGGAGCCGTGCATCTCGTCGGCGACGGGCCCGGCGAGCAGCCGCTGCCGGGGCTCGTCGACGGGGGCACGGCCGAGGTGACCGTGCGCAGCAAGGACAAGGGCGGGCGGGTCGTCGCGTGGACGGCGGACGTGCGGGAGCTCGCGGCCGGGTCCGAGGAGTGGGAGGCGGCGGCCTCGGAGCTCAAGGGGAAGCGGTTGAACGCGCCGGACGCCGAGCGGGTCACCGTGCGGTGGGCCGAGCAGTGCCGGGTCGTCCGGCTCACGCCGCGCGATGTGACGACGGAGCTTCCGTCGGGGTCTCTCGCGGCTGCGCCGCTGCCGACGGGGGTCACTACACGTGAGGCGCTGCCCGGTGGGCTTCCTCGGCTGCTGTTCGGGCGCAAGCGCCGTTGAGGTCGTGGGGCTGCTTCGCTCTGCGGGTGCGTCGTGGCTGGTCGCGCAGTTCCCCGCGCCCCTGGAGGCGCGCCCCTGCGGGGCCTGCCTCCCCCGGACCCGAGCCCCTCGTCACGACGTCGGCAGCTGTTTGCCGTAGTCGACCATCTCGTCCTTCGCCGGTTCCGCCAGCGGGAAGTCCTTGTTCCATTCCGTGAGTTTCAGGGTGCCCGCGTGGCCGCCGCGGTCCAGGCGGAGCGGGTACGGCTTGCCGTCCAGGGAGACGGAGAGCGTGCCGCCCGCGCCCTCGTCGCCGGTGATCTTGATGCTGCGCAGGGCGCCCGTCTTGCCGCGGTCGCCCACGGTGAGCTTGCCGTGCAGCGTGAGCATGCCGCCGAGGAGCTTGTCCTTGTCCGTGAAGCCGCTCAGCTGCTGGTAGGCGGGGTCGCCCTCGGGGACCTTCACGTACTTGCCGTCCAGCTTCGCCGCGGCCGTCGCGTCGGCCTTCCCGGACTTCCCGTCGGCCCCGCCGCCGCCCGTCCAGAACTCCGTGTCAGCCTTCAGGTACAGCTGCTCGCCGATCCGGAGGAGCTGGAAGGTCCGCCCCTTCGAGGTGACCGATCCGGTGCCGCCCTCGTCCTTGAGGCGCATGTCGAGGCTGTACGTGTGGCTCTTGCTGGTCACCGTGCCGGAGAGCCGGACCGCCGACGCCGACTCGGCCGCCTTGTCCGCCTTGCCCTGGATCTTGGCAGCCGAGAGTTTCCCGACGCCGTTGGTGCCCGCGTCCGGGTCCTCGCCGCTGCTGCAGCCCGTCAGACTCGTCGCCGCCGCGACCAGGCCCGCGCACACGGCGCTCACGAAGGCTGCCCTGCGGGCGCGGCTGGCCAGGGGAAGAGCGGTCACAGGTGGCGCTGCCTCTCGTACGGACGACCTCTACGGCTTCGGCAGTACGGCAGCGTACCCGTGTCGGCCGAGTCGACCGGCGGCAGTCCTTCCGGACCTCCCGCCGGGGCACACCCGACCGGGACGGGCTAGCCTGAAGCCCGTATTGACGGACCAACCGGCATGAAACCCCCCGGCCTGAAGGAGGCGCACGTATGGCGGCAGGTGCCCCCAGGGTCTTCGTCTCACACCTCTCCGGCACCCCCGTCTTCGACCCGAACGGCGACCAGGTGGGCCGGGTGCGCGACCTGGTGGCGATGCTGCGGGTCAGCAGACGGCCGCCGCGGCTCCTCGGGCTCGTCGTCGAGCTCGCGACCCGGCGCCGCATCTTCCTGCCGATGACCCGCGTCACGGGCATCGAGTCGGGCCAGGTCATCACCACCGGTGTGCTGAACGTGCGGCGGTTCGAGCAGCGGCCCACCGAGCGGCTCGTGCTCGGCGAGATGCTCGACCGGCGGGTGCGGCTCGTGGAGACGGGCGACGAGGTCACCGTCCTCGACGTATCGATTCAGCAGCTGCCCGCACGCCGTGACTGGGAGATCGACCGGGTCTTCGTACGGAAGGGCAAGGCCGGCACGTTCCGGCGCAAGGGCGAGACGCTGACCGTCGACTGGTCCGCCGTGGACGGCTTCTCCCTGGAGGAGCACGGACAGGGCGCGGAGAGCCTCCTGGCGACCTTCGAGCAGCTGCGCCCCGCCGACCTCGCGAACGTCCTGCACCACCTCTCCCCGAAGCGGCGGACCGAGGTGGCCGCCGCCCTCGACGACGACCGGCTCGCCGACGTCCTCGAGGAGCTCCCCGAGGACGACCAGATCGAGATCCTCGGCAAGCTCAAGGAGGAGCGCGCCGCCGACGTCCTGGAGGCCATGGACCCGGACGACGCGGCCGACCTCCTGGCCGAGCTGCCCGAGGAGGACAAGGAACGGCTCCTGACGCTGATGCAGCCCGCCGACGCGGCGGACGTGCGGCGCCTCATGGCGTACGAGGAGCGGACCGCCGGCGGCATGATGACCACCGAGCCGATCGTGCTGCGGCCCGACGCGACGGTCGCCGACGCACTCGCCCGGGTGCGGCAGCAGGACCTCTCCCCGGCGCTCGCCGCGCAGGTGTACGTGTGCCGCCCGCCGGACGAGACGCCGACGGGCAAGTACCTGGGCACCGTGCACTTCCAGCGGCTGCTGCGCGATCCGCCGTACACGCTGGTCGGCTCCATCCTGGACGACGACCTGCTGCCGCTCGCGCCCGCCACGACACTGCCGGCGGTCGCCGGGTACTTCGCGACGTATGACATGGTGGCCGCCCCCGTCGTCGACGAGAGCGGCTCGCTGCTCGGTGCGATCACCGTCGACGACGTGCTGGACCACATGCTGCCGGACGACTGGCGCGAGACGGAGTTCCACCTGGAGGAGGAAGGGGCGGGCCATGGCGGCTGACCGCGACCGCGAGAACCGTCCAGAGCAGCGGAATCCCCGCTTCCGGCTGGACCAGCCCAGACCCCCGCGCAACAAGATCCTGCCGGACTACGACCCGGAGGCCTTCGGACGGCTCTCGGAGCGCATCGCGCGGTTCCTCGGCACCGGCAGGTTCATCGTCTGGATGACGGTCGTGATCGTCATGTGGGTGGTGTGGAACATCGCCGCCCCCGACCACCTGCGCTTCGACCAGTATCCGTTCATCTTCCTGACGCTGATGCTGTCCCTGCAGGCGTCGTACGCCGCCCCGCTGATCCTCCTCGCGCAGAACCGGCAGGACGACCGCGACCGCGTCAACCTCGAACAGGACCGCAAGCAGAACGAGCGGTCCATCGCGGACACCGAGTACCTCACCCGCGAGATCGCCTCGCTGCGCATGGGCCTCGGCGAGGTCGCCACCCGCGACTGGATCCGCTCGGAGCTCCAGGACCTGGTCAAGGAGCTGGAGGAGCAGCGCGCCGTATTCCCGTCGGAGCGCTCGCGCGGGAGTGATGTAGGCGACCGCTGACATACCTTCCCGGGCCGGGGTTACCGCGCCGTACTATCGGTCTCATGGCTACGGAAGACGCGGTGCGCGAGGCACTGGCGACGGTGAACGACCCCGAGATCCAGCGACCCATCACCGAACTGGGGATGGTCAAATCGGTGGACATCTCCGCCGAGGGGGCAGTGGCGGTCACCGTGTACCTGACGGTCTCCGGCTGCCCGATGCGCGAGACCATCACCAAGAACGTGACCGACGCGGTCGCGGCGGTCGAGGGCGTCACTGACGTCACCGTGACGCTGGACGTGATGGGGGACGAGCAGCGCAAGGAGCTGGCGGCGGCGCTGCGCGGCGGCACCGCCGAGCGCGAGGTCCCGTTCGCCAAACCCGGCTCGCTGACCCGGGTCTACGCGGTCGCGTCCGGCAAGGGCGGCGTCGGCAAGTCGTCGGTGACGGTGAACCTCGCCGCCGCGATGGCCGCCGACGGCCTGAAGGTCGGCGTCGTCGACGCGGACATCTACGGCCACTCGGTGCCCCGCATGCTGGGCGCCGACGGCAAGCCCACCCAGGTCGAGAACATGATCATGCCTCCGTCGGCGAACGGCGTGAAGGTCATCTCCATCGGCATGTTCACGCCGGGCAACGCCCCGGTCGTGTGGCGCGGGCCGATGCTGCACCGCGCGCTCCAGCAGTTCCTCGCGGACGTCTTCTGGGGCGACCTGGACGTGCTGCTCCTCGACCTGCCGCCGGGTACGGGCGACATCGCGATCTCGGTCGCGCAGCTCGTCCCGAACGCGGAGATCCTGGTGGTCACCACCCCGCAGCAGGCTGCCGCGGAGGTCGCCGAGCGCGCCGGTTCCATCGCCGTCCAGACCCACCAGAAGATCGTCGGCGTCGTCGAGAACATGTCGGGCCTGCCGTGCCCGCACTGCGACGAGATGGTCGACGTGTTCGGCACGGGCGGCGGCCAGAAGGTCGCCGAGGGCCTCACGAAGACGACGGGCGCGCAGGTGCCGGTCCTCGGCTCCATCCCGATCGACGTGCGGCTGCGCGAGGGCGGCGACGAGGGCAAGCCCGTCGTCCTGTCCGACCCGGACTCCCCCGCGGGCTCCGCGCTGCGCGCCATCGCGGGCAAGCTGGGCGGCCGCCAGCGCGGCCTGTCGGGCATGTCCCTGGGCATCACGCCGCGCAACAAGTTCTGAGGCCTGCTCCTCCGATACGTCGACGGGGGCGCCGCTCCGTGTGAGCGGCGCCCCCGTCGGCGGGTCCGGACAGCCCTACGAGGCGTACGACCCGATGTCCTGGATGACGGAGAAGCCGAGACCGTACGCGCTCATGCCGCGCCCGTACGCGCCCAGGTGCACGCCTTCCTTCGTGGAGCCCGCGAGGATCCAGCCGTACTCGGACTCGCGGTAGTGGAAGGGCGTCGGCACCCCGTCGACCGGCAGCGACAGCGACGACCAGTCGGAGCCCTCCAGGTCGTCGGCGAGGACCCACGCGGTCTCCGTCTGCTGGTCGAGCCAGTCGTCGCGCAGGGTGTGGTCCATCTGGCCGGGCCAGGTGAAGTTCAGCAGGCCGACCCCGGCGAGCCAGGCCGCCGAGGAGACCGACGTGGCCTCCAGGACGCCCGTGCCGTCCGCGGTGCGCCGCACCGGGTTGGCGGCTACGGTCACCACGACCGCGAAGCGCTCCTTGTCGCTGTTGCCGAGGGTGCCCTCGGCCAGGACCGACGGCTCGTCACCGTGTCCGATGGAACCGTGCTCCACGGCACCGTCCGATGTCGCGCCGACCTGCATCAGCCAGCGCTGCCCCGTGAAGGCCTCGTCGAGGCCGTACCAGGGGAAGGGCGCCAGCAGGTAGCCGTCGACCGTGCGCCGGGCGGCCGACACCGCTGGTGCGGTGCCCTCCGCGGTCGGCGCCTGCGCGCCCACCCGACTTGTCGTCTCCATGTACCCGGCCGCCTCCTCGCTCTCGTCGGTCCGGAGCGGCCCGCCCCCCTCGGGCGTCCTCACGCCGGACAACAAGGCAGGATAGCCACACCTGTTGGCGGGGGCAGTCCAGGCGAGGGCTCAGGTGGCGTCCGCGTCGAACGGCGGACGGTCGTCGGCCACCGGCTTCCGGGGCTCCGCGGACGTCTTCCGCATGTCGACGCGGGCTCCGCCGGACGAGGTGCCGGAGGCCGTCGAGCCGGTGTCGGAGGAGTCGCTGTCGCGGCCGTGCACGGCGTCCGCGACCTCGTTCATCTCCTTCTTCAGGTCGAAGCCGTTGCGGATCTCCTTGAGCCCGAGATCGTCGTTGTCGAGCTGCTTGCGGATGAACTTCTTGGGGTTCAGGTCCTCGAACTCGAAGTCCTTGAACTCGGGGCCCAGCTCCTCGCGAATGTCCGCTTTCGCACTGTCGGAGAACTCGCGGATCTTGCGGATCGTGCGGGAGATGTCCTGGATGACCTTCGGCAGCTTGTCCGGACCGAAGATGAGCACGGCGAGGACGACCAGCGTCACTATCTCGAGTGCGCCAATGTCATTGAACACCTAGAGCTCCTTGCGCGATGTCCGCGATGTCCTCAGCCCGCAGCAGGTCGTCGGCAACAGGTCGTCGTCCGGGTCGGACCGTCCCACGGTACCCGCCGCTGATGTCTGTCCGGTAGCCGCTGCACGACAACCCGGATCACTCGTGGTCAGTCCTTTACCCGGCCACCACCGGTACTCGGCCGTGGTCGTGCTCAGCCGCGGCCGGGCTCAGCCGCTGCTCGCCGACCCCAGGACCAGGGTCACCTCGCGGTCGGCGCCGTCGCGCTCCACGGTCAGCCGCAGGCTGTCCTTCGGACGGTGGGCGCGGACCTTGACGATCAGTTCGTCGCTGGAGTGCACGGCGCGGCCGTCGACCTCCGTGATGACGTCACCGGGCTTCAGGCCCGCCTTGTCGCCGGGGCCGTTCTTGTTGACCGACGGGCCGCCGTTCCGGCCCTTGTCCGCTATGCGCGCGCCGTCGCCGTTGAACTCCGTGTCGAGCGTGACACCGATCACCGGGTGCGTCGCCCTGCCGAAGTTGATCAGCTCTTCGGCGACGCGCTTGCCCTGGTTGATCGGGATGGCGAAGCCGAGTCCGATGGATCCCGCCTGGCCGCCGCCCGGCTCGGAGCTGTCGTCCGCGGAACGTATGGCGCTGTTGATGCCGATGACGCGGGCCTTGGAGTCGACGAGGGGGCCGCCGGAGTTGCCGGGGTTGATCGGAGCGTCGGTCTGCAGGGCGTCCACGTACGAGATGTCGCTGCCGTCACCCTTCTCGCCGCCCGCGGTGATGGGCCGCTCCTTGGCGCTGATGATCCCCGAGGTGACCGTGTTCTCCAGGTCGAAGGGGGCGCCGATGGCCACGACGGCGTCACCGACCTGGACGTTCTCGGAGTTGCCGAGGGGCAGGGGCTTGAGGCCTCGGACGCCGCTGACCTTGACGACCGCGAGGTCGTAGCCGGAGTCGCGGCCGATGACCTCGGCCTTGGCGGTCTCGCCGCCGCTGAAGGTCACGGTGACCTCGCCGCCGGTGCCGGCGGGCTCCACGACGTGGTTGTTGGTGAGGATGTGGCCCTTGCCGTCGAGGACGAAGCCGGTGCCGGTGCCCTGGGCGGAGTCGCCGCTGACGTGCAGCGTCACGACGCCGGGCAGAGTCGAGGCGGCGATGCCTGCGACGCTGCCCTTGGGCCGGTCGGCGGACTCCACGTCGGACTGCCGCAGCTCGACGTCGCCTGTGCCGTTCCGCTCCAGGTACGCACCGGTGGCGCCGCCGATGAGCCCCGAGAGCAGGGCGATGACGGCAACGCCGATGAACAGCACGCGCCGCCCCCGCCTGTCCCGCTTCTCCCGAGTCTCCGGAGGCAGCGAGCCGACCTGCTGAAGCGGAGCGTTCCAGGGGTCGTACGGCTGCCGAGGCGCCGCCCCCTGAGCCCCTCCGGGCGGCCCGGGAGGCGTCACACCGTGTGGGGCCTGCGGCTGCGGCTGCTGCGACACGTGGGGGGTGGGCCCAGGGGTGCCGTGCGGAGGCGTGCCGCCGTGCGGCGGCGGAAGCTGGGTGCCGTGCGCCGGGGTCGCCGCGGGGTGCTGCACGGGAGGCGCGGGCGCCCAGGGCCCCGGTTCCCCGTAGGGCGGAGTGCTGTACGGATCAGGGTCGTGCAGGGGCCGGGGCCGCTCCCCGGCGCCGGGCTCCTGCGCGGCAGACGGGACGGGGCCTGACGGGTACGCAACGGAAGGCGCCGGACCGCCGGACTGCTGCGGCTGCGGCTGCGGCTGCGGCTGCGGCTGCGGCTGCGCGCCAGGCTCGGTCCATGCCTCACCCGGCTGGCTCGGGACCTCGGCGGACCGGTCCGGTACCGCCGGAGCGGCCGGTGCCTGCGTCTGGCCGGACGGCAGGTCGGTGCGGTGCGCCGGCTCGGCCCACGTGCCGTCGGACTGGGCCGGGACCTCGGCGGTGCCGTCCCGTGGCGCCGGAGCGTCCGGCGGGACGTCAACGGGGTGCGGGGGCTGTACCGCGGGGTCGTCCGACGTGCCCCGCGTGTCCGGCCGCGGGCGGCTCCACCAGTTCGCCTTCGTGGGCTTCCCGTCGTCCATGTTCTCCCCACAACTGGCCCGCGGCGGACGCCGTTTGCATGTTCAACCCCGTGACCGCCGAATCCCCGGCGGGCACGGCCCACCGAGGATTCAACCAGGTTCCCGCGCGGAAGCGCAGGGCGCCGTCGCGTCAGTGGACCTGCGACGTGCCCTTCAGTGGTCCGGTGCCCTGGGCCGCCGCTCCGGCTCGCACCGGATCCGCGTCCCCCGGCACCACCGCGTCCGACGCCCGCGGCAGCTTGATGCCGGGCAGGGCGGAGGTGTGACGGCCGGGCGGCGCCGGGCGTATGAGGGGGGAGATGGCGGCGGCGCCCGCGAGCATCGGGGTCGTCAGCTCGTACACGGGAGCGTGGGAGCGGAAGGGCTGCGAGGGCGCGCCCGGCAGCAACGGGCCCGTGACCTCCGTCGGCGCGACCGGCGCCGACAGCGCACCGGGACGCTGGCCCTGCACCGACAGCGGATTGCCGGCGCCACGACGGCGCACGGAGTCGGGGGTCGCGGCGGTGCCGGACCCCTGACTGCGCTGCGGCGTCACATTGCTCCCGGAGCCGCCCGCGCGGGTGTCGCCCGACGAGTCGGTGGGGACGCCGACCGTGACACCGCCGAGCGCGATCGCGGCCATCGACACCGCACCGGCCGCCGCGAACGCGAACCGGCGTCCGCGCCAGGCCGGACGCTCCGCCTCGGACCGGCGGGCGACGTCGTGGATGCGGAAGCCGCGCTGCTCGCTGGGCAGCACCGCGGCGTGGGCGCCCGCGGGCACGTACTCCACGAAGGGCTCCGTGCTCACGCCGAAGATCCCGTTCCGCGGGAGCCCGGCGGAGTCGGTCGCTCCCGTGGCGAAGCCGTCGTCGGCGTCGGGTCCTCCGGGCGGCCCTGAACCGCCCCCAGGAAGACCGGGAAGGCCCTGGAGACGGGCGAGGAAGCTCTCGGTGGGCGGCGGCGGGGCCGCCTGCGCGAAGACGCTCTTCAGGCGGCGCTGCGCGTCCGCCTCGGTCTTGCACATCGGACAGGTCGCCAGATGCGCGAGGACGCGCTCGCGCGCGTCATGGCCCAACTCGCCGTCCACAAGGGCGGCGAGCCGGTCCCCCAGATGCTGCTCGGCCTCGGCTACGTGCCGTTCGGCAGGATTCGACCGTGATCCACTCACGCGGTCGCGCCCCCTCCTCCCAGCGCCACGGCACCCGTGACCGCGAGCGAACGGCGCTCGGCGCGGGCCTCGGGAGACCGGTGCTGGAGAGCCTTGCGCAGCTGCGAGCGGCCCCGGTGGATACGGCTGCGGACCGTACCGAGCTTGACGCCGAGGGTCGCGGCGATCTCCTCGTACGACAGGCCTTCGATGTCGCAGAGGACGACGGCCGCACGGAACTCGGGCGCGAGGGTGTCCAGCGCCTGCTGGACGTCCGCGTCGAAGTGCGTGTCGTTGAACACCTGCTGGGGCGACGGCTCACGGCTGGGCAGCCGCTCCGCGGCGTCGTCCCCGAGCGCGTCGAACCGGATGCGCTGCTTGCGGCGCACCATGTCCAGGAAGAGGTTCGTGGTGATGCGGTGCAGCCAGCCCTCGAACGTGCCGGGGGTGTAGGTCGAGAGGGACCGGAAGACACGGACGAAGACCTCTTGGGTGAGGTCCTCGGCGTCGTGCTGATTGCCGGTCAGGCGGTACGCCAGGCGGTATACGCGGCCGCTGTGCGTGCTGACGATCTCCTCCCAGGTGGGCGGAGTCCACGCCTGCGATTCCGCGTCAGCGGCAAAGGTCGCGGTCTGAGCGGAGTCGTTGGCACGGATGCGGTCAGCGGTGTCGGTCACGGATTTCGGCTCACCCGCCAATCCGAGAAAGCGCCGGAGCACTCCTCCCCGATTCGCAGACGCAGCCGCACCTCCCCTGTCGGCTCTGGTGGTGTCCAGTGGAGCCCCTACCATAACCACCTCGCCCGTTAGCTCCGGATAAGCGTTTTTACGTGAATTTGGTACGGGCTTCGTGGCAGGTGTCCTGCCCCTGCGAGCCGCCCGCTTGAAGTCTTGATCCATCTGTTACCCCCGCTGTGCTCCCACCCCCTGTAAACGCGCGGTCCCATCTGCGGGTTCCCGCGCCCAACGGATACAGTCACGGCCAGGCAACCACGGGGACAGGAGAGGGCCATTACCGGCAACCGGCAGACGGGATGGGCGTTCGCCGACGCCTTTGTCGCCGAGGACGAGGCGCTGCGCTGGGCCCGGGACCGGGCCCGGGAGGCGGGCCTGCCCTCGGTGTCCCCCGGCACCGGCGCCGCGCTGCGCATGCTCGCCGCCACGGCTGACGCGAAAGCGGTGGCCGAGATCGGTACGGGTACGGGAGTGTCGGGCATCCACCTGCTGCACGGCATGCGGCCCGACGGCGTGCTGACCACCGTCGATCCCGAGCCGGACCGCCAGCAGTTCGCCCGTCAGGCCTTCCGGGCGGCCGGCTTCGCGGGCAACCGGGCGCGGTTCATCCCGGGCCGCGCCCTCGACGTGCTGCCGCGTCTGGCGGACGGCGGGTACGACCTCGTGTTCTGCGACGGCGACCGCCTGGAGTCCCTGGAATATCTCGCTGAATCGTTGCGCCTGCTGCGACCCGGCGGGCTCGTCTGCTTCGAGGGCGTCTTCGCGGACGGCAGGACCGTCGACTCGGGACCCCAGCCGGTGGAGGTCCTGCACCTGCGCGATCTGCTGCGGACCGTGCGCGAGAGCCCGGACCTGGTGCCGTCGCTGCTGCCCGTCGGCGACGGCCTGCTCTGCGCCGTCAAGCGCTAGCGCGGGGCCCGCGCACAGCGGTTCCGGGATCCCGGACCCGGAAAAGACCACTGCCCCGGCATCGTCGTACGATGCCGGGGCAGTGGAAAAGTATGGAGCGCGCTTCCGCGTCAGCCGACGACCTTCTTCAGGGCGTCGCCGAGCGCGTCGGCCTCGTCCGGAGTCAGTTCGACGACAAGTCGTCCGCCGCCTTCGAGCGGAACGCGCATGACGATGCCCCGCCCCTCCTTGGTCACCTCGAGCGGGCCGTCGCCCGTCCGCGGCTTCATGGCCGCCATGCTCGTTCCCCTTCCTGAAACCAGCTCATCGCAGCCGACAACCCAGGTGTCACCGGCATCGAACACATTGCTTCCAGGCCATTATCCCGCATGGCAGGACCCGATGACCAACATCGGTCGGCATCGCTTGGGCAACGCGCGCCCGCAAAACCACTCAATTCGGCGATGTGGCTGCGATACTTCGCCGTCCCATACGCCCCAGGGGCCCGGATTTGTTTGACGCAGGTCACATGGATGGGCTCATGCCGGACCCCGATGATCTCCGTCATGCTGAGCTCCTACGTACTGGACCAGCGGAGGGGGCCACCATGGCCGACAGCGTGCTCTACGAGGTGCACGACGGACTCGCGACGATCACCATCAACCGTCCCGAGGCGATGAACGCCATGAACACGGAGGCCAAGGTCGCCCTGCGGGAGGCCGTGCTCGCGGCCGCCGCCGACGAGACCGTGCGCGCGGTCCTGCTCACCGCGACAGGCCGTGCCTTCTGTGTGGGCCAGGACCTCAAGGAGCACATCGGCAGCCTGGCCGCGGACCGCGAGGCGGGCACCGGGCAGACGATGAGCACGGTCCGTGAGCACTACAACCCCATCGTCCGGGCGCTGACCGGCATGCGGAAGCCGGTCGTGGCGGGCGTCAACGGTGTCGCCGCGGGTGCGGGCCTCGGTTTCGCGCTCGCCGCCGACTACCGCGTGGTCGCGGACACGGCCAAGTTCAACACGTCCTTCGCGGGCGTCGCCCTGACCGCCGACTCGGGCGTCTCCTGGACGCTGCCGCGCGTGATCGGCCCCGGCCGCGCCGCGGATTTGCTGCTGTTCCCGCGCAACATCGACGCACGCGAGGCGTACGAGCTGGGCATCGCCAACAAGATCGTTCCCGCGGCCGACCTCGCCGCGGAGGCCGCCCAGGTGGCCCGCGCCCTCGCCGACGGACCGACGCTGGCCTACGCGGCCCTCAAGGAGTCCCTGGCCTACGCGGCGGGCCACTCCCTGGACGAGGCGCTGGACAAGGAGGACGAGCTGCAGGGCAAGGCGGGCGCTTCCGAGGACCACGCGATCGCCGTGCAGGCCTTCGTCGCCAAGGAGAAGCCGAAGTACCTGGGCCGCTGACCCCGGGGCCCGTGCACACCCGTCACGACGCCTCGCGGGCCACGCAGTCCGCGAGGTGGTCGTCGACCAGGCCGCAGGCCTGCATCAGCGCGTACGCCGTGGTGGGGCCGACGAAGCGTATGCCGCGCTTCTTGAGCTCCTTGGACAGGGCCGTGGACTCGTCGGTGATCGCGGGCACGTCGGCGAGGGTCCGCGGGATCTTCCTGGTCGCGGGGTCGGGCGCGAAGGACCAGATCAGGGAGTCCAGTTCGCCCTCGGACCAGTCG
Source organism: Streptomyces venezuelae (assembly GCF_008642355.1). Taxonomy (NCBI): domain Bacteria; kingdom Bacillati; phylum Actinomycetota; class Actinomycetes; order Kitasatosporales; family Streptomycetaceae; genus Streptomyces; species Streptomyces venezuelae. The sequence continues at coordinate 5,396,678 of NZ_CP029193.1, read as the reverse complement.
GCGAGCACGCGCGCGTTGGCGAGGGTCGCGTCGATCTTCGCGCGGTTGCGGATGATGCCCGGGTCGGCGAGGAGCCGCTCGCGGTCCTCGTCGGTGAACTCCGCCACCGAGGCGATCCTGAAGCCGGCGAAGGCGGCGCGGAAACCCTCGCGGCGGCGCAGGATCGTGATCCAGGAGAGGCCCGACTGGAACGCCTCCAGGCAGAGCCGCTCGTACAGCGCGTCGTCGCCCCGGACCGGGCGGCCCCACTCCTCGTCGTGGTACGCCACGTAGTCCTCGGTGGACAGGCCCCAGGGGCAGCGGAGTCCGCCGTCCGGGCCCGCGACCGCGCCGCTCTCGATACTCACTGGTCGTCGCCCTTCTCGTCCCGCGCGTTCTCCCCCGCCGCGTCCTGGACGACCTTGTCCTGGACGACTCCGTCCTCAACGACCTTGTCCCTGGCCACCCGCGGTTCGTACCCCTCGAAGAGGGCGGGGCCCGCGACCGCGGTGGCCTGCGCGCCGGCCAGGGCGGCCTCCAGCTCGGCGATGCGGGCGTCCCGTTCGGCGAGCTCGGCGCCCAGACGGCCGAGCACGTCGTCGACCTCCCCCATGTGGTAGCCGCGCAGGGTCATCGGGAAGCGCACCAGGTCGACGTCGGCGCGGCGCAGCGGGCGGTCCGGGGGCAGCGGGTCGGTGAACCGCTCGGGCGCGGCGTCGGGCAGCGCGCCGCTCTCGCCGCCGCCGATCACGGCGAGGGTCACCGCGCCGACCACCACGAGGAGGGCGACGACCAGGAACAAGAACAAGACCATCTCTTCAGGCCCTCACGCTCGACTGCCCGTGCTCAAACTGTCAGGGTCCGATCGTGCCATGTGGCTCTGACAGTTAAGGTCACAGGCGGCCGGACCGCGACTAGGACCCAGGAGGGCCACAGGGGATGCTCAGGCTTGGCAGGCGCGAGTTCGACGCGCACGAGCCGGTGATCATGGCGATCGTGAACCGGACCCCGGACTCCTTCTACGACCAGGGGGCCACGTTCCGCGACGAACCGGCGCTCGCGCGCGTGGAGCAGGCCGTGGCCGAAGGTGCCGCGATCATCGACATCGGCGGGGTCAAGGCGGGGCCCGGCGACGAGGTGAGCGCCGAGGAGGAGGCGCGCCGCACGGTCGGCTTCGTCGCCGAGGTGCGCAGGCGGTTCCCCGATGTGGTGATCAGCGTCGACACCTGGCGGCACGACGTGGGCGAGGCGGTCTGCGAGGCGGGCGCGGACGTGCTCAACGACGCGTGGGGCGGCGTCGACCCGAAGCTCGCGGAGGTCGCCGCGCGGTACGGGGCGGGCCTGGTCTGCACGCACGCGGGCGGCGCCGAGCCGCGGACGAGGCCGCACCGCGTCACGTACGACGACGTGATGGCGGACATCCTGCGGGTGACGGTCGACCTGGCCGAGCGCGCGGTGGCGCTGGGTGTGCCCCGCGAGTCCGTGATGATCGACCCGGGGCACGACTTCGGCAAGAACACCCGCCACAGCCTGGAGGCGACCCGGCGTCTCGGCGAGATGACGGACACGGGCTGGCCGGTCCTGGTCTCCCTCTCCAACAAGGACTTCGTCGGCGAGACCCTCGACAAGCCGGTCAAGGAGCGCGTCCTCGGCACCCTCGCGACGACGGCGGTCTCGGCCTGGCTGGGCGCGCAGGTGTACCGCGTCCACGAGGTGGCGGAGACGAAGCAGGTGCTGGACATGGTCGCGACCATCGCGGGGCACAGGCCCCCGGCGGTCGCTCGCCGGGGGCTCGCGTGACACTGCTCCGGTGAGGGCTACTTCCCGACTTCCTTCGTCACCAGGGTGATGGCCTCCTCCACGTCGTCCGTGACGTGGAAGAGGAGCAGGTCGGCCTCGGAGGCCTTGCCCTGGGCGATGACCGTGTTCTTCAGCCAGTCGACCAGGCCGCCCCAGTACTGCGAGCCGAAGAGGACGATCGGGAACCGTGTGACCTTGCGGGTCTGGACGAGCGTGAGCGCTTCGAAGAGCTCGTCCAGCGTGCCGAGGCCGCCGGGCAGGACCACGAAGCCCTGCGCGTACTTCACGAACATCGTCTTGCGGACGAAGAAGTAGCGGAAGTTCACGCCGATGTCGACGTACGGGTTGAGGCCCTGCTCGAAGGGCAGCTCGATGCCGAGACCGACCGACGTGCCCTTCGCCTCGACGGCCCCCTGGTTGGCGGCCTGCATCGCGCCGGGCCCGCCGCCCGTGATCACCGCGAAGCCCGCCTCCACGAGCGCCTTGCCGATCTCGACGCCCGCCGCGTACTCGGGCGTCCCCTCCCCCGTGCGCGCCGAGCCGAACACGCTGATCGCGGGCGGAAGTTCGGCGAGGGTGCCGAAGCCCTCGATGAACTCGGACTGGATGCGCAGGACTCTCCAGGGATCCGTGTGGACCCATTCGGAGGGTCCTCCGTCGGAGTCGAGGAGACGCTGATCGGTCGTGCCGGCCTGCACCTTGTCCCGCCGGCGCAGCACCGGACCGAGCCGCTGCTCCTCAGGACGCTTCCTGGCACCGGTGTCGCGGGCAGCGCGCTCGGCGCTGCTGTCGGGATGGCCCATCGTCTGCTCCCTCCATGCGTACGTGACTGCGTACGTGACTCACAGCGTAGATCTACGCGGGTTACGTCCGAGGGACCTCGGGATGTCCGGCACCGGGTGCCTCGCCCGCTACGACGTCAGCCAGGACCGCAGCTTCTCCTCCGCGAGCGGGATCAGCGACGCCTCGACGCGTTCGTCGATCTTGTGCGCGAGCAGCGGGTTGCCGGGGCTGTAGTTCACCGCGGGCACGCCGAGCGCGCTGAAGCGGGAGACGTCCGTCCAACCGAACTTGGGGCGTGCCTCGCCGCCGACGGCCGCCATGAACGCGGCGGCGGCCGGGTGGGTCAGGCCGGGGCGGGCCGCGCCCGTGTGGTCGTCGACGATGAACTCGTCGACGCCGCAGTCCGCGAAGTAGTCGCGGACAAAGGCGAGGGCCTCTTCCTCGCTGCGGTCGGGGGCGTAGCGGAAGTTGACGGTGACGGTGCATTCGTCGGGGATGACGTTCGTGGCGACGCCGCCCTCGATGCGAACGGCGTTGAGGCCCTCGTGGAACTCGAGGCCCTCCACGACCGGCTTGCGCGGCTCGTACGCGGCGAGCCTCTGGAGGATCGGGGTGGCCGCGTGGATCGCGTTGGAGCCCATCCACGCGCGCGCGGAGTGTGCCCGTACGCCCCTGGTCTTGAGGAGGACCCGCAGGGTGCCCTGGCAGCCGCCCTCGACCTGTCCGTCGGTGGGTTCGAGGAGGACGGCGAAGTCACCGGCCAGCCAGTCGGGGTGGGCCTCGGCGACGTGTCCGAGGCCGTTGAGGTGGGCGGCGACCTCTTCGTTGTCGTAGAAGACGAAGGTGAGGTCGCGGTTGGGCTCGGTCACTGTCTGCGCGATGCGCAGCTGGACGGCGACGCCCGACTTCATGTCGCAGGTGCCGCAGCCCCACAGGACGCCGTCCTCGTCGAGGCGCGAGGGTACGTTGTCCGCGATCGGCACGGTGTCGATGTGCCCGGCGAGGATGACGCGTTCCGCGCGGCCGAGGTTCGTGCGGGCCACCACGTTGTTGCCGTGCCGGTCGACCGTGAGGTGCGGCAGGGCGCGCAGGGCCGTCTCGATGGCGTCGGCGAGCGCCTTCTCCTCGCCGCTCGGGGACGGGAAATCGACCAGTCGCGCGGTGAGCTCCGCGGCGTCGAGCGTGAGGTCAAGCGGTGTGTGAGGCATGCCGACGACCCTAAGCCAGCGGGCGCGCGGGGCTGTCGGTGGACTCCAGTACCTTGGACGCGTGCCTGAGCCCCCCACCCTCGTCCGGCGCGGCCGTCCCCTCCGTATCGGGGTTGCGGCCGCCGTGCTGCTCGCCGTCGTCGGCTATGTGGCGCTGCAGTACGTGTACGGGGGCAAGCCCGAGCCGCGGTGCACGGTGGTCTCGGGGAAGGGTGACGGCGCTTCGTACACGTTCACGGCCGAGCAGGCGCGGAACGCGGCGACGGTCGCCGCGGCCGGCACGTCGCGCGGGATGCCGGAGCGGGCGGTGACCATCGCGCTCGCCACCGCGCTGCAGGAGTCCGGGCTGCGCAACATCGCGCACGGGGACCGGGATTCGCTCGGCCTCTTCCAGCAGCGTCCCTCGCAGGGCTGGGGCGACGAGCGGCAGATCATGGACCCGGCGTACTCGGCGGGCCGCTTCTACGAGCATCTGGCCGAGGTCCCGGGCTATTCGCGGCTGCCCCTCACGGTGGCCGCGCAGCGGGTGCAGCGCAGCGGCTTTCCGCAGGCGTACGCCAAGCACGAGCCGGACGCCGCGCTGCTCGCCGCCGCGCTCACGGGCCGCGCGCCGGCCGCGTTCAGCTGCGAGGGGCGCCCGGACACGGACCCCGGCGGCCCGGCGCAGGTGCGGGCAGCCCTGGTCCGCGACTTCGGCCGCGAGGTGCGCCCCGGCGCGGCCCGGGGGCGCACGGTGACGGTGCCGGTGCCCGCCGCCGTGGCGACCGACCGGGCGCCGCAGCGCGGCTGGGAGCTGGCGCACTGGGCCGTGGCGCACGCGTCGGCGCTGCACATCGAGCGGGTGTCGTACGGCGGGCGGGAGTGGCACGCCGGAGGCGCCGGGACGTGGCGCGCGGTGGGCCGTGCGGCGGACGAGGGCGGGACCGCGGGGGCTGAGGCGGCGGGCGAGGTCCGGATCGTGACCGGGCAGTAGTGCGACGGGTCCCTCGATGGGGGCATGCCGAGTGCTACGGACCGACACCCTGTCCGAGTTTCCCGCGCGTGCCGCGTCGAAACCCCAAAACCCTTGAGATCGCTAGGCATGAAGGATTCTGCAGCGAAACGGCCCGTGCGCTCTTTGCCCGTTTTTATCCGCAGCCGATAATGCGACGCATTGCCAACTCTTTACGTTGGCGCAGCGAAACCTTCGCGGGCTTCGAGCGGTAGTCACTGCGTCCGAACGCCGGAAGCCGTCCGGTGGGACGCCGGACCCGAACCGGCCGGACACCCCAACGTTCTCTCCCGTCTGAAGGAGCATCATGTCCCTCCCCCTGACCCGCCGGATCGCCCGTGCCGCGCTGCTCAGCGCCGCGGGTGCAGCTTCCGTGGTCGGTGCGGCCGGCTCCGCGAGCGCCGTTGACCTTCCGGCCTCCCCCGACCTGGGCGGCGTGTCCGCGCTGGACGGCGACGGGCTGGGCAACACCGTCGACGATGCGGCTCAGAACGTCAGCAACCTCGCCGGTGACACCGGCAGCAAGGCCGTGAAGAAGTCCGTCCCGGCCGCGGGCAAGGCCGTGGGTCGCGTCGGCAAGACGGCCACCCCCGCCGCCCAGCAGGCCGCCGGTGACGTCGCGGGCGGCACGGGCCAGGCGCTCGGCGAGACCGCCGACTCGGCCACCGAGGGCGGTCTGCCCACCGACTCGCTCACCAAGGGCGGTCTCCCCACCGACCAGCTGCCGGTCAAGAGCCTCCCCCTCGGCTGATCACCCGGCACGCACACAGGAGGGCCCGGAGCCACTGGCTCCGGGCCCTTCGCCGTGCGCACGGCCGGGGTTCAGCCCAGGCGTTCGACCGCCGCGGCGACGCGCTCGTCCGTCGCCGTCAGGGCGACGCGCACGAAGCGGTCGCCCGCCGGGCCGTAGAAGTCGCCGGGCGCCACCAGGATGCCGAGGTCCGCGAGGTGGCCCACGGTGTCCCAGCAGGACTCGTCGCGGGTGGCCCACAGGTACAGGCTGGCTTCGCTGTGCTCGATGCGGAAGCCGTGCTTCACCAGGGCGTCGCGCAGCGCGGTGCGCCGGGCGACGTACCGCTCACGCTGTACGCGCACGTGCTCGTCGTCGCCGAGCGCCGCCACGACGGCCGCCTGGGTCGGCGCGGAGGTCATCATGCCGCCGTGCTTGCGGATCTGCAGCAGGTCCCCGAGGACGGTCTCGTCACCGGCGATGAACGCCGCCCGGTAGCCCGCCAGGTTGGACCGCTTGGACAGCGAGTGGACGGCGACGATCCCGTCGTGTGAACCGCCGCACACGTCCGGGTGCAGCACCGACACCGGGTCGGCCTCCCAGCCGAGCTCCAGGTAGCACTCGTCGCTGACGAGCAGCACGCCGTGCTCGCGCGCCCACGCGACGGTCCGGGTGAGCTCGTCCTTCGACAGGACACGGCCGGTCGGGTTGGACGGCGAGTTGAGCCAGAGCAGCTTGAGGTTCGCCGGGTCGAGCGACGTCGGGTCGTCGTAGGCGACGTACTCCGCGCGGGCCAGGCGCGCGCCGACCTCGTACGTCGGGTAGGCGAGCCGCGGGTAGGCCACCACGTCGCCCGGACCGAGGCCCAGCTGGGTCGGGAGCCAGGCCACCAGCTCCTTGGAGCCGACGACCGGCAGGACGTTGCGGTGCGTGAAGCCGCGGGCGCCGAGTCGCCGCTCGCACCAGCCGGTGAGCGCGTCGCGCAGCTCCGGCGTGCCCCAGACCGTCGGATAGCCCGGCGAGTCCGCGGCGGCGATCAGCGCTTTCTGGATCAGCTCGGGGACCGGGTCCACGGGGGTGCCCACCGACAGGTCGACGATGCCGCCGGGGTGGGCGGCCGCCGTGGCCTTGTACGGCTCGAGCTTGTCCCAGGGGAAGGTGGGAAGCCGGTCGGAGACTGCGGACACGTGGTGACTCCCGTGCTGGTGCTGGTCGTTGCAAACGCCTCGGTCCCGTGCGGCTCGAAGGCCGTACGGGACCGGGGCGACGCTCGGGCTGCCGCTGTTACTGGTTCTGCGGCGGCAGGGCGGCGATGAAGGGGTGGTCGCGCTCGATCAGGCCGAGCTTGCTCGCGCCACCGGGCGAACCGAGCTCGTCGAAGAACTCGACGTTCGCCTTGTAGTAGTCCTTCCACTCCTCAGGAGTGTCGTCCTCGTAGAAGATCGCCTCGACCGGGCAGACCGGTTCGCAGGCTCCGCAGTCGACGCATTCGTCCGGGTGGATGTACAAGGACCGGGAGCCCTCGTAAATGCAGTCGACCGGGCACTCCTCGATGCACGCCTTGTCCTTGACGTCGACACAAGGCTGCGCGATGACGTAGGTCACGCTGTCGTTCCTCCTCGATACGGGCGTTGGCGGGCCGTCCTCAGGCTCCGCTCGCCTGGCGCGCGGGAGCGCGGCGTCGTCGATGCCCACCCCTAGTATCTCCGTTCCCGGGCATGATCCGAACAGGAGGGGCTGACAGAGCTGTGGAATTCGCTGCCGGTGGACGACTCGAGGTCCGCATCACCCCTGCTGACGTGGGCAAACGCGTCTCGGTGCGACGCTTGAGCGACGCTTTGATCTCGGGCGAGAAGTTCACCGACACGGTGGGTGTTCTCGCATCGTGGAACGACGGTGTGGTGCTCATCACACGCCGCGACGGTGAAACCGTCCGCATCGCGGAAGGATCCCTGGTCGCGGGCAAGGTCGTGCCGGCCGCGCCGGCGCGCAGAAGGGGTCCCGCCGCCTCGTACGAGGAGTTGGCGCGCGTGTCCGCCCGCGCCTGGCGGCCGGTGGAGAGCGAGCGCGTCGGCGACTGGGAGCTGCGGGCGGCGGCGGGGTTCACCCGGCGCGCCAACTCCGTGCTGCCGCTGGGCGATCCCGGGCGGCCGCTGGACGAGGCGCTCGCGTACGTCCGCGAGTGGTACGCGGCCCGCGGCCTGCCGCCCTACGTGCAGACCGCGACCGGCGCCGAGGGCACGCAGGAGCTGCTGTGCGCCGCCCTGGCGGAGCACGGGTGGAAGCGCGAGGTCAGCGCGGAGCTGCACATCGGCGGGCTCGCCCCGGTCGCGGACCTGGACGCGGACACGGACCGCGTGACGCTGTCCCGGACCTTCGACGAGCCGTGGCTGCGGCGGTACAAGCGGTTCGGGGTTCCCGGTCCGCATGTGCGCGAGGTGCTGGCGGGCGGGCCCTCGGTATGGTTCGCTTCCGTGCCCGGGAGCGGTGACGCTCCGGCCGCCATCGGGCGGTGCGTCGTGGACGGGCGCTGGGCGGGCTTCATGGCGGTCGAGGTGGCTCCGGAGCACCGGCGCGAGGGGCTCGCCACCGCGGTGATGACCGCGCTGTCCCGGCAGGCCCTGGCCGAGGGCGCTTCGGCGGCCTGGCTGCAGGTCGAGGACGACAACGACGGCGCGCGGGCGCTGTACGACGGGATGGGTTTCGCCGCACACCACGCCTATCACCACTACCGGTACGGCCCCGCCTGAGCGGGCGGCACAACGGCAGAGCACGGCACGGAAACAGCGCCCGAGCGAGGGCAGACACGAGGCACGTATGCACGCGGAGTCCGGCGAATGGCGGCGGCGGTTCACCGAGGAGGCACGGTCGGAACGGCCCGGTCTCGCGCCGCTGTGCCTGCTGATCGGCACCGAGGCGGACCCCTCCCTCGACGAGGCGGGGATCGACGCCGCGGAGATCGAACTCGACCGTCTCGCGGGGCTGCTGCCGTTCCGGCCCGGCGGGCCCCGCGCGTGGGCCGTCGCGATGGCCGAACTCCTCGGCGAGCAGTGCGGGTTCGAGGGGACGCCGGGTGATTACCAGCGCCTCGACTCCTCCCTCCTGCACCAGGTCCTGAAGCGTCGCAGGGGGCTGCCGATCCTGCTCTCCGTGGTGTGGATGGAGGTCGCGCGGCGTGCGGGCGCCCCGGTGTACGGGGTGGCGCTGCCGGGGCACTTCGTCGTCGGCTTCGGGCCCAAGGACGACCAGATACTCGCCGACCCGTTCGACGGCGGGCGGCTGCTCACCGGGGCCGACGCGGAGCTCCTGGTGGCGGGGACGGCGGGCACGGGCATCCAGCCGTCGATGCTGACACCCGCCGATCCGCTGAACATCGTGCAGCGCATCCTCAACAACATCCGCGCCTGGGCGGCCGCGAGGCCGGAGCGGTCCGACGTGGCGCTGTGGGCCCTGGAGCTGTCGCTGCTGCTGCCCGCGCATCCGGCGCGACTGCGCTACGAAAGGGCGCAACTCCTCGTGCAGCGGGGTGACTTCCTCGGCGGCGCGGCGGAGCTCGACGCCTACGCGGATGTGGTGACGACGGTGGAGCCGACGACGGCGGAGCGGGTCCGCCAGCAGGCGCGGGCCGCGCGGGCGATGCTGAACTGACCGGCCGCCGGGGCCGTGCGGCCCCGCCCGGGGCACGTATCGATCGAGGCGACCGGGCACGAGGGACGTATGCACCCCCGACCCCCCGGAACCACCGAGTGGCGGCGGCTGTTCGCCGCCGAGGCCGGGTCGCCGCGGCCCGACCTGTCACTGCTGTGCCTGCTGATCGGCACCGAGGCCGACCCCTCCCTCGACGAAGCGGACATCGACGCCGCGCGGCGCATGCTCGACCGGCTCGCGGAACAGGTCGCGCCGGGCCACCGCACCGGCCGGCCCCCCGACCCCCTGGCCTGGGCCGTCGCCCTCGCCGAACTCCTCGGCCAGGGCTTCGGTTTCAAGGGCGGACCCGGCGACTACCAGCGTCTGGAATCCTCCCTCCTGCACCAGGTCCTGCGGCGCCGCAGAGGGCTGCCGATCCTGCTGTCCGTCGTGTGGATGGAGGTGGCGCGGCGTGCCGGTGCCCCCGTCCACGGCGTGGCGCTGCCGGGGCACTTCGTCGTCGGCTTCGGGCCGCCGGAGGAGCGTGTGCTCGTCGATCCGTTCGGCGGCGGGCGGCTGCTGACCGGCATGGACGTGGAGCTGCTCGTCGCGGCGGCCACCGGGACGCCGCTCGCACCGTCGATGCTGGGCGTCGCCGAGCCGCTGGACATCGTGGCGCGCATCCTCAACAACATCCGCGCCTGGGCGGCGTCCCGCCCCGAGCGCTCCGACGTATCGCTCTGGGCGGTCGACCTCTGCCTGCTGCTGCCCTCGCCGTCGCCGCGTCTGCACTACGAACGCGCCCAACTCCTCGTGCAGAAGGGGGAGTACGAGGCGGGCGCACGTGAGCTCGACACCTACGCCGACGAGGTGGCCGCCCTGGACCCGGTGACGGCCGACCGGGTGCGGCGACAGGCGCAGGGGGCGCGGGCGATGCTGAACTGAGGGGCCCTGGGTGCCGTCAGAGCCAGCCCTTGTCCCTGGCGGCCTTGACCGCCTCCGCGCGGTTGCGGACCGCGAGTTTCTGGATCGCCGTCGAGAGGTAGTTGCGGACGGTGCCCTGGGAGAGGTGCAGGGCGGTCGCCAGCTCGGCGTTGGTGGCGCCGTCGGCGGCCGCGCGCAGCACCTCGCGTTCCCGGTCCGTGAGCGGGTTGGCGCCACCCGCGAGGGCGGCCGCGGCGAGCGTGGGGTCGATGACCCGCTCCCCCGCGAGAACCTTGCGCACCGCGGCGGCGAGCTGCGCCGCGGGCGCGTCCTTGACCAGGAAGGCGTCGGCGCCGGCCTCCATGGCGCTGCGCAGGTAGCCGGGGCGGCCGAAGGTGGTCAGCACGACGACCTTCAACGCGGGGAGCGCCGCGGTGAGTTCGGCGGCCGCCTCGATGCCGGTGCGGCCGGGCATCTCGATGTCGAGCAGCGCCACGTCCACGGCGTGCTCACGGGCCGCGGCGAGCACCTCGTCGCCGCGCGCCACCTGGGCGACGACCTCGATGTCCGGTTCGAGGCCGAGCAGCGCCGCGAGGGCCTCGCGGACCATGGCCTGGTCCTCGGCGAGGAGGATTCTGATCATGAGGGGGATCCTACGGTGGCCCTCGCCAGGGGTACGCGGACCGCGAGGCGGAACCCGCGGCGGTCCCCGGGACCCGTCTCCAGGGCCCCGCCCACCGCCTCCACGCGCTCGGAGAGCCCCGTCAGGCCGTTGCCCGCGGCCGTACCGGAGGCGCCCACTCCGTCGTCCTCGACAGTCAGCTCCAGGAGCCGTCCGGCGAGCGTCTGACGCGCCGTGAACGCCACCGTGCAGCGCCGGGCCCCGCTGTGCCGCACGACGTTCGTGACGGCCTCACGCAGCGCCCAGGCGAGCGCCGCCTCCGCCTCCTCGCCCGGCAGCTCGGCGGGCGGCTCCTCCGGCACCTCGGCGTCGACACCGGCGGCGGTGAGCGCCGTGCGCGCGCCGACGAGTTCGCCGGCGAGGGTGCGGCGCCGGTAGCCGGAGACCGCCTCGCGCACGTCCACCAGGGCCTGGCGGCTGACCTGTTCGATGTCGGCGACCTGCTGGGCGGCCTTGTCGGGGTGGTCGGGGAGCATCCGCCCGGCGAGCTCGCTCTTGAGCGTGATCAGGGAGAGCGAGTGGCCGAGCAGGTCGTGCAGGTCCCTGGCGAGCCGCAGCCGCTCCTCGTTGGCGGCGAGTTGCGCGACGGTCGCTCGGGCCTGGCGGAGCTGCACCGTCGTACGGATCAGCTCGCGTACGCCGGACATCGCGAAGCCCACCAGGAGCGTGATCACGCCGAGGTTGGTGAGCAGGTCGCCGAGGCCGTCGTCGCGCAGGCCGACCAGGACCATCAGGAGCGTGACCGCGGGGATGACCCCGACCGCGTACCGCACCGGCAGGACGGCGCCCGCGGAGACCGACACGTACACGAAGAGCCCGAGCCAGTGGTCGCCGAGGCTGAACGCGAGGACCACGGCGAGGGCCACGAGCAGCGCGAAGCAGGAGATGACGGCCCGCCACCGCAGGATCCTGGTGGTGTAGCGGAAGACCAGGGTCAGGTAGCAGGCCACGAAGAGCGCCAGGCCGAGCGAGCCGAGGACGGTGGCGAGGGGCGTGTGGTGTCCGTCGGCCAGGTCCTTGACCGGGGCGCTCAGGAACACCAGCCAGACGCCGATCCAGGCGGACTTCGTCAGGAGCTGGCGGCGGCCCTGCGGCGGGCGTCCGAACGTGTGGACGGGGTGGAGTCCGCTGCCCCCAGCGTCTGTCGTGTTCACGCCTTCAGTGTGTCCTTCCGGTACAGCCATGCCGCGCCGCCCGCGAAGAGGAGGAAGTAGACGACCAGGAGCGTGACGTCCTTCGCGTGCGGTGCCTCGCCCAGTTCGATGGCCTGCCCGAGGGCAGCGTACGCGTGGGTGGGCAGCCAGGACGCGGTCTCCCGCAGCCAGTGCGGGAACGTCGTGACGGGCATCCACAGGCCGCCGAGGATGGAGAGCCCGAAGTAGATGATCATCGTGATGGGGCGTACTGCGTCGCCGGTCGCGAGGTAGCCGATGGCCACGCCGAGCGCGGCGAAGCAGAGGCTGCCCGCCCAGATCGCGCCGGTCAGCGCCGCCCACTGCCAGGCGTCGAAGCGGACGTCCTTGAAGATCGCCGCGACGGCGAAGACCACGACGATGGACGGCAGGCTGACCACGGCGGCGCTCGCGGTCTTCGCGAGGACGTAGCCGCGGCCGGGCAGGGACGTCAGGCGCAGCTGCCGCACCCAGCCGCTCTCGCGCTCCTTGGCGATGCGCTCGCTGTTGCCCATGAGTACGGCGGTCAGGGCGCCGAAGGACGCCATCGAGACCATCATGAACGCGGGGACGGACAGGCCTGTCTCCGGGACCTTGTCGGCACCGCCCTGACTGCCCGCGATGATCACGAAGAGCACCGAAGGGTAGATGACGGAGAAGAAGAGGAACTTGCGGTTGCGCAGGGCGCGGGTGATCTCGAGCTTGATGAGGCTGTTCATGCCGCTCATGCCGTTCGTGTGATTCATGTGCTGGATGTGCTGAATGTGTTTCACGTGCTTCATGCGGTCCTGGACTCCTCGGCCTCGGTGATCGCCACGAACGCCTGCTCCAGGCCGAGTCCGGCGACTTCGAGGTTGCGGGGGTAGAAGCCGAGGCCGTACAGCGCGTGGACGGTGGCGTCGGCGTCCGTCGACTGGATGCGGACCGTGTGACCCGTGATGTCGAGCGTGGTCAGGCAGGGCAGCGTGCGGAGCCGCTCCGTGAGCGCCGCGTCGATTCGCTCCAGGTCGAAGGCGACCTTGCGGGCGCCCGCCCTCGCCTTGATCTCGGCGGCGGTGCCGTCGGCGAGGAGGCGGCCTCGGTGCAGGACGAGGACGCGGTCGGCGATCGCGTCGGCCTCTTCCAGGTAGTGCGTGGCGAAGAGGACCGCGCGTCCCTGGTCCGCCTGCTCCCGCATGGTGGCCCAGAACGCCTGGCGGGCGGTGACGTCCATGCCGGTGGTCGGCTCGTCGAGCACGATCAGGTCGTGGGCGCCGGCCGTGGCGAGCGCGAAGCGGACGCGTTGCTCCTGGCCGCCGGAGAGCTTGTCGACCTTGCGGTCCGCGATCTTCGTGATGTCGGCGTGGGCGAGCACGTCGTTCACGCGGTACGGCCTGGGGTGCAGGTCGCAGGCGAGCGTGACGAGTTCGTGTACGGTCACCTCGCCCATCAGGCCGCCGCTCTGCAGCATGGCGCCGACGCGGCCCGCGGTGATCGCCTCGCGCGGCTCGGCGCCGAGAACCCGCACCGTCCCGCTGTCCGGCCTGCTCAGGCCGAGCAGCAGGTCGAGGGTGGAGGACTTGCCCGCGCCGTTCGGCCCGAGGAGCGCCACGGTCTCGCCGGGGCGGAGGGTGAGGGTCAGGCCGTCGACGGCGCGGACGTCGCCGAAGCTCTTGGTCACCCGCTCGAAGCTCACCACGTCGGCGGTGGGGGGTGCTGTGGTCGTGGTCATGCCGACCATCGTCACAAAAGCTCAGGTCACGGCGGCAGTGTCGGATGTGCCGACTCCGGCATGACAGATGTCATGCCGGAGTCGGTGACACACGTGCCACGGGTTGTGCGAGTGGGCTCAGCTCGCGTTCGTCTCGATGACCCCGATGCGCTCCGCGGGCGTCTTGCCGGTCAGCGCCTTGCCCATCGCCTGGGCCACGTCGGTCGGCTGGACCGGCGTCTTGTCGCCGTTGCCGCGCTGGATCAGGACGCCGTCGAACACGTTGCCGTACAGCTTCTTGAGCTCTTCGAGGTTGTAGTGCACCTGGAGGGTGCCGTCCTTGAGCGCCTTCGTCTCCAGGATCTTCGGCAGCGACCTCTCCGGGCCGAAGGGGATCGACTTGGCGCCCGCCTTGATGGTGACGTTGGCGGACATCGCCGGCTTGGCGAACGTGGTCATGAACTTGTCGACCGCGGCCTTGGAGATCGTCGGCTTGCGCGTGGTGACCGGCACCTGGACCGCGCCCGCGCTGCCCGTCTCGACCTGCTTCTCGTACGCCTCGGCGACCGCCTTGGTCGAGGCCTGCGGGTCGATGCCCTTGCCGACCTTGCCGTAGACCGGAACGGCCTTGCCGGGCACGAACTTGACCGTGCCCTCCTGCGCCGTGCCGGAACCGCCCGCGGCGCGCTCCAGGGCGGCCGCGAGCTTCTCCTCGTCGACGGGCATGACCGGCTCGACGACGCGCTGGTTGCCGAAGAGCGAACCGATCACGGAGACGGGGTTGTAGTCGCTGCCCGCGGCCTCGCGGACGGTGGCCTGGCTGTCGAGGGTCAGGCCCGCCTGGTCCGGCTTGAGGGTCACGGTGTCACCGCCGACCGACAGCTTCAGCGGCTTGGTGACACGCTCGTCGAGCGCCGCGTCGAGCTTCTGGACGGCCTCGTCGCGGGTGCCGCCGCCGATGTCGACGCCGAGCACGGTGGTGCCCTTCGGGACGTCGGCGTGGTTCATCAGCAGACCCGCGCCGTACGCGCCGCAGCCCGCGACCACGACGGCGGCCACGAGGAGGACCAGCTTGTTGCGGCCCTTCTTCTTTTTCGCCTTCGGAGCGGGCGCGGCGGGCGGCACGTCCGAGCGGACGGGGTCGGGCAGCTTCGGCGGGGTGTGCGGCACGGGGCCTTCACCCTGCGGTCCCGGCGCGAACGGCGAGGTGTCCTGCGCGGGCGGTACGACGGGGATGCCGCTGGTGAGGGTCTCACCGGAGACGTTGGAGCCCGGCGTGGGGGCTCCGGGGCCGCCGGGCGCACCCGGACCGCCGGGGCCACCCGGGCCGCCGGGCCCGCGGGGCGGCGAGACCGGCCCTGCCTTCTGCGGCGTGAGGATCGCGGTGTCGTCGCTCATGGCGCCGGAACGGGGCGGCCGGGGGCCGGAGTTCGCTGGGGCGCCGGGTCCACCGGGCGCACCGGGGCCACCGGGCGCGCCCGGGCCCTGGGGACGGCCCGGCGACGGGTTCGGGGGCGCCAGCGGGCTGTCACCCGTGACGGGGCCGCCGGTCGGCCCTGACGGGGGCCGGGAGCCCTCGGGGCCTTCGTTGAAGTAGGGCAGGTCGCCGCGGTTCGGGTCGCCCTGCGGGGCGCCCGTGCCGAGGGGGCCCGACGCCACGGCGCCGGACACGTCGAAGGAGCCGGTGCCGATACCGGTGCCGGAGGTACCCGTACCGTTTCCGCTGCCGCTTCCCGTCTCGCTCCGCGGCGGCTTGCGCGGCGCGAACCAGTCGCTCGTCTTCTCCTCCGGGGAGGAGGGAGCACCGCTCTCACCGGAACCGGAGGCGGAGGCGGCCGGAGCGCCGGGCGGACCGGGCTCGGCGCCGTCGCCGAAGCCACCGTCACCACGGCCGCCGTCACCACTGCCGCCGTCCCCACGTCCGGCATCCCCGCGTCCGCCGTCGCCCCGGCCGCCGTCCAGCGGCACGGACTCCCCGCGCGGACCCTCGTCGCCGACGGGCGTGCGCATGACGACCGGCGGGATGGGCCGCGAGCCGGGGATGTTGATCCGGATGCGGGTGGTCAGCGTGGTCTGGGTCTCGGGCTCGCCGGGCCGCTCCTCGGCGGCCTGCCGCCGCGCTCCGTCCCTGTCGCCGTCGGCGGCAGCACCTTGTGCCGGGGAGCCGTACGGCGGCGTCCCCGAGGGGTAGGCGGCTCCACCGCGCCCCTGGGGCCCGGAGGACGAACTGTCAGTTTCACGACTCAAGGCAGGTTCTCCTGGTTGACTCCGCCGCCCGTCTCGACCTCATCCGGGGTCCCCCCGGCCGGAGGTTGGGGGAGGCTCGGCGGCCGCACCACCATACTGGCCGCCGTCGGCACTCATCCCGTGACCGGCGTCAAACCCGTGCGCGACACGGGGCGAAGTGGTACGTCACTTGCCAAGTCGGGCGGCGGGCGCGGTCGGTTGCGGCCCCTGCCCGAGCGTGGCGCACATCACAGCGACGGCCATTCCGCCGAGCAGGTAGCCGTACGAGCCGATCCCCGCGGCGAAGAGGAAGTCGCCCTCGGGCCTGGTGGCGGTGAGCAGCATCACCGCCACCAGCCAGCCGGCCGCGGGCGCAACGGCCCCCGCCCTGGTGCCGATCGCCCGCGACCCGCCGTAGAAGAGTCCGGCGGCGCCGAGGAGCGCGAGCAGCAACCCGGCGGGGAAGAAGCCGCCTTGGACGAGCGCCCCGGCGACGCCGACGACGGCGCCGAGGACGAACAGGAGGGCGTAGGCGCCCAGGCGGCCGGCTCTCAGGGGTTGCGCGAGGAAGCTGCCGCCGGCGGCGGCGCCGGACCCCGCGGCGGGAGGGGCAGGGGGCTTCGAGGCCCCGGAACCGGCCCTCGACGACGCTCGCGAACGCATACTCACTGCGCGGTCACCTCAGCCATGTCCGTCACCCTTTCCACTCCCGCGAACAGATCCGTCTCGCGGGCCGTTCCCTCTGCCGACGCTTCTCCCCGCACCAGCTCGTAGTACTCCACATCGAAGATGGGCTGCGCGAGTTCGTTGGAGAGGATGAAGAGCGGGCCGCTGACCGTGATCTGGGTGACGTGCGCCGCCATCGCCGCGGCCTTGGCGGCCTTGTAGGGGCGGCCGTCGATCTCGGCGGTGATCCGCTCGTCGTCCGTGACGCCGGGCACATCGGCGACGGCGGCGGGCGTGCCGAACGGGGAGTGCCGCAGCGCGCCCGACATCCACCGGAAGCGCTCCTCGACCACGGACCGCGGGGCCCGGTTCCAGTAGATCTTGTCGATCGTGTGGGGCGCGCCGAGGTCGGCGTGGAAGGCCGGGTCGGCGGCGAGGTCGGCCGCGCGCATGGCGACGCGGTGCGCCTGGATGTGGTCGGGGTGGCCGTACCCCCCGTCGGGGTCGTACGTCACGAGGACCTGGGGGCGCACCTCGCGGATCACGGCGACGAGGTGGGCGGCGGCCTCGTCGAGGTCCGCCGACCAGAAGGCGCCGGGGCGGTCGTTCTGCTCGACGCCCATCATCCCGGAGTCGCGGTAGCGCCCGGGGCCGCCCAGGAAGCGGTGGTCGGTGACGCCCACTTCCTTCATGGCGGCCGCGAGCTCCCCGACGCGGTGGGCACCGAGGGAGTCGTCCCGGTCGGCCGCGAGATGGGCGAGCCCGTCCGGGATGACCTCGCCCTCCTCGCCCAGGGTGCAGGTCACCAAGGTGACGTGGGCACCCTCGGCCGCGTACTTGGCCATGGTCGCGCCGGTGGTGATCGACTCGTCGTCGGGATGCGCGTGCACGAGCAGCAGGCGCCGGGCGGGCAGTTCCGTCATGGGACCACCCTACGAGCCCGCGTCAGAACTTGATGTCCCCGATCATGCCCGCCACGTTGGTCGTCAGCTCGTTGATGGTCGGTGCGACGGACGAGCTCGCCAGGTAGAAGCCGAGCAGCGTACAGACGACGGCGTGCCCCGCTTTGAGACCTGACTTCTTGACCAACAGGAAGACGATGATCGCCAGCAGCACCACCGCCGAAATCGAGAGTGCCACGGCGGTCACCTCCAAGTCGTTGTCGTACCCCAGTGCGGACGTCAGCAGGTTCATACCCACCAAGCGCTACGGATCATAACTATCCGTGCGGACGCATGAGTCGGAGCACGGCAGCACAGGGGGGCGCATGAGCCATAGGCTCAGGGGATGACCACCGAGAACCCCGGAATTCCCAGGCCCGACGAGAGCCAGGCACAGCGGCTCTCCTTCCCGCGTCAGCACGCCCGCACCCAGCGCTTCACCCTCGGCGCGCCCCGTGCGTTCACCGTGGCGCCGGATGGTTCACGCGTTGTTTTCCTGCGCTCCTCCGACGGCACCGACCGGGCGAACCGGCTCTGGGTCCTGGACGTGTCGGACGGCGGTGCCGAGCGGGTCGCCGCCGACCCGCACGTGCTGCTCGGCGGCGCCGCCGAGAAGTTGTCCGCGGCGGAGCGCGCACGGCGCGAGCGGAGCCGTGAGGGCGGTGCGGGCATCGTCGGCTACGCGACGGACGCCGCCGTGGAACTGGCCGCGTTCGCCCTGTCGGGGCGCCTGTTCACCGCGGAGCTGCGCGCGGGCACGGCCCGTGAACTGCCCGTTCCGGGGCCGGTGATCGACCCGCGCCCCTCGCCGGACGGGCGTCATGTCGCCTACGTGGCGCGGGGCGCCCTGCGCGTGACGGGCGCCGACGGCGAGGGCGACAGGGCCCTCGCGGCGCCCGAGGCGGGCCAGGAGGCGACGGTCACGTACGGGTTGGCGGAGTTCATCGCGGCGGAGGAGATGGGCCGTTCACGGGGCTTCTGGTGGTCGCCGGACTCGACGCGGCTGCTCGTCGCGCGGGTGGACGACGCGCCCGTGCGGCGGTGGTGGATCGCGGATCCGGCGCACCCGGACCGGGCGCCGGAGCAGGTCGCGTACCCGGCCGCGGGCACGCCCAACGCGGAGGTCGGGCTGTGGGTCCTGGGCCTCGACGGGTCGCGGACCGAGGTGGTCTGGGACCGCGCCCGCTTCCCGTACCTGGCACGTGTGCACTGGTCGGCGGATGGTGCGCCGCTGCTGCTCGTGCAGTCCCGCGACCAGGGCAGCCAGCTGTATCTGGCGGTGGACCCGGACAGCGGGGCCACGCGGATGGTGCACGCGGAAGAAGATCCAGAATGGCTTGAACTTTTCCCTGGTGTGCCGTGCTGGTCGCCCAGCGGGAAGCTCGTGCGGATCGCGGACGAGGGCGGCGCGCGCGTCCTGGCGTGGGGGGAACGGCCGCTGACGGGGCCGCAGTTGCACGTACGTGCGGTGCTCGACGTCACCGAGGAGGACATCCTCCTCTCGGCGTCCGCGGGCGCCGCCGCGGCCGATCCGGAGACCGGTGAGATCCACGTCTACCGCGTCAACGAACTGGGCGTGGAGCGCGTCTCGCGGGAGCCGGGCGTGCACTCGGCCGTCCGTGCGGGCGGCCTCACCGTCCTGGTGTCCGCCACGCTCGACCGCCCCGGCGCGCAGGTGCAGGTGTTGCGCGAGGGCAAGCAGGTGGCGACGATCGCCTCACACGCCCAGCGCCCGGGGCTCACTCCGCGCGTGACCCTCACCGAAGGGGGCACGCGGAACATCCCGTGCGCCGTCCTGCTCCCCACGGATTACAAGGAGACGGACGGCCCTCTTCCGGTACTGCTCGATCCGTACGGCGGCCCGCACGGCCAGCGCGTGCAGCGTGCGCACAACATCTTCCTGACCTCGCAGTGGTTCGCCGACCAGGGGTTCGCGGTGCTCGTCGCGGACGGCCGCGGCACCCCGGGCCGCTCCCCCGGCTGGGAGAAGTCGATCAAGAACGACAAGACCCTCACCCTTGAGGACCAGGTCGACGCCCTCCACGCGCTCGCCGAGCGGTTCCCCTTCGACCTGGGCCGGGTGGCGATCCGCGGCTGGTCCTACGGCGGCTACCTCGCCGGCATGGCCGCCCTGCGCCGCCCCGACGTGTTCCACGCGGCGGTGGTCGGCGCCCCGGTCACGGACCTGCGGCTCTACGACACGCACTACGAGGAGCGGTACCTCGGCGATCCGAACCGGACCCCGGAGACGTACCGGCACAACTCCCTCATCTGGGACGACGGTCTCGTGGAGGCGGCCGAACCGCACCGTCCGATGCTCATCGTGCACGGCCTCGCCGACGACAACGTGGTGGTGGCGCACTCCCTGCGGCTGTCCTCCGCGCTGCTCGCCGCGGGCCGCCCGCACGAGGTTCTGCCGCTCTCCGGGGTCACCCACATGACCCCGCAGGAGCAGGTCGCGGAGAACCTGCTGCTGCTCCAGGTGGACTTCCTCAAGCGCTCCCTGGGCCTGACCGGGGAGTAGGCGGGAGCGGCCCCGCCGGCTACGGCACGACCTGCTTCTCCTCGGCGAAGTGGCAGGCCGAGTCGTGCGCGGCGGGGCTGTCGTCGAGCCGGAACTCCGCCGGCACGGCGAGCAGCGGCACCTCAAGGGCGCACCGCTCCCGCGCCTTCCAGCAGCGGGTGCGGAAGCGGCAGCCCGAGGGCGGGTCGGCGGGCGAGGGCACGTCCCCGGAGAGGATGATCCGCTCGCGGTGCTCGCGCGCCTCGGGGTCGGGGACGGGCACGGCGGAGAGCAGCGCCTGGGTGTAGGGGTGCGTGGGGTGGTCGTAGATCTCGGCGTCCGAGCCGATCTCGACGATCCGCCCGAGGTACATCACGCCGACCCGGTCGGAGATGTGCCGCACGATCGACAGGTCGTGGGCGATGAAGACGTAACTGAGGTCGAACTCGCTCTGGAGCTTCTCCAGGAGGTTGATGACCTGCGCCTGGACGGAGACGTCGAGGGCGGAGACCGGTTCGTCGGCGACGATGATCTCGGGCCGCAGCGCCAGACCGCGCGCGATGCCGATGCGCTGGCGCTGACCGCCGGAGAACTGGTGCGGATAGCGGTTGATGTACTCGGGGTTGAGCCCGACCACGTCGAGCAGCTCCTGCACCTTCTGGCGGCGCGAGCCCTTCGGGGCGACCTCGGGGTGGATCTCGTACGGCTCTCCGATGATGTCGCCGACCGTCATGCGGGGGTTCAGCGAGGTGTACGGGTCCTGGAACACCATCTGGATGTTGCGGCGCACCGCCTTGAGGGCGCGGCCGGAGAGCCGGGTGATGTCCTCGCCCTTGTAGCGGATCTCGCCCGCGGTCGGCCGCTCCAGGTTGACCAGCATCTTCGCGACCGTCGACTTGCCGCAGCCGGACTCCCCGACGATGCCGAGGGTCTCGCCGTGCCCCAGGTCGAAGTCGACGCCGTCCACGGCCTTGACCGCCCCGACCTGCTTGCGGAAGACGATGCCCTGGGTGAGCGGGTAGTGCTTGACGAGGCCGCGGACCTGGAGGATCGGCTCGCGGCCGGCGGGCGTGCCGACGTCGGCGAGCTCAACGTGACGCATCGAGCGTCTCCTTCCAGAAGTGGCAGGCGCTCCTGCGCTCGGCGGTCAGTCCCTCGTACGTCACCCGGGCGAGCGGCGGTTCGTCGGTGCGGCAGACGTCCTGGGCCATGGGGCAGCGGGGGTGGAAGGCGCAGCCGGGCGGGATGTTCATGAGGTTCGGGGGCAGCCCCTTGATCGCGTAGAGCTCCTGGCCCTTCTGGTCCAGGCGCGGGATGGATTCGAGGAGGCCGCGGGTGTACGGGTGGGCGGGCGCCCGGTAGATCTCGTGGACGGGGGCGCGTTCGACGATGCGGCCCGCGTACATGACGGCGATGGTGTCGGCGACGTCCGCGACGACGCCGAGGTCGTGGGTGATGAGGATCAGGCCCATGTTCATCTCGCGCTGGAGCTCGGCGAGGAGGTCCATGACCTGGGCCTGGACGGTGACGTCGAGGGCGGTGGTGGGTTCGTCGGCGATGATCAGCGAGGGTTCCAGCGCCATCGCCATGGCGATCATGATGCGCTGGCGCATGCCGCCGCTGAACTGGTGCGGGTACTGCCCGACGCGTTCCCTCGCGGCCGGGATGCGGACCCGGTCCATCAGCTCGACGGCCTTGGCCTTGGCGTCCTTCCGGGACATGCCCTTGTGCACGACGTACATCTCGCCGAGCTGTTCGCCGACGCTGAGCACGGGGTTCAGGGACGACAGCGCGTCCTGGAAGATCATCGCCATGCCCGCGCCGCGGACCTTGCGCCGCTCGTCCTCCTTGAGCTTCAGGAGGTCGCGCCCCTGGAAGAGGATCTCCCCGGAGGTGATCTTTCCGGGCGGGGTGTCGAGGATGCCCATGACGGCCTGGGCGGTGACGGACTTGCCGGACCCGGACTCGCCGAGGACGGCGAGGGTTTCGCCCGCGTCGACGCTGTAGTCCACTCCGTTGACGGCTCGGGCGACGCCGTCCCTGGTGCGGAACTCGACGTGCAGGTCCCGTACTTCGAGCAGTCTGGACGCCCCGGGTGTGCCGGACGCGGCCGCCTCGGATGCCACGGTTGCCATGGGCGCCTACCTCAGCTTCGGGTCGAGGGCGTCGCGCACCGCGTCGCCGAGCATGATGAACGCGAGGACGGTGATCGCGAGGGCTCCGGCGGGCCAGAGCAGCATGTGCGGGGCGTTGCGGATGTACTGGGAGGCGGCCGAGATGTCGATGCCCCAGCTGACGGTCGGCGGCTTCAGTCCGACGCCGAGGTAGGAGAGCGTGGCCTCCAGGGCGATGTACGTGCCGAGTGCGATGGTCGCCACGACGATCACGGGGGCGACGGCGTTCGGCGCGATGTGGCGGAGCAGCATCCGCGGGTTGGAGGCGCCGAGGGCGCGCGCCGCCTGCACGTAGTCGTTCTGTTTGGCGGTGATGACGGAGCCGCGGGCGATGCGGGAGATCTGCGGCCAGCCGAGCAGCACCATGAAGCCGATCACCGGCCAGACGGTGGAGCTGGTGACCACCGACAGGAGCACCAGGCCGCCGAGGACGACGGGGATCGCGAAGAAGATGTCGGTGATGCGGGAGAGGACCGCGTCCCATGCCCCGCCGAAGAACCCGGCGAGCCCACCGAGGACGCTGCCGATGAGCGCGACGCCGAGGGTGGCGCACACGCCGACGGTGACGGAGACACGGGTGCCGTACACGACCCGCGTGTAGACGTCGCAGCCCTGCTCGTTGAAGCCGAAGGGGTGCCCCGGGGCCGAGCCCTTCTGCGCGTTGCCGAGGTCGCAGTCGAGCGGGTTGCGGGAGGCGATGAGGGAGGGCCAGAGGGAGATGACGACGAGGAACAGGATGATGAGGCCCGAGACGATGAAGACGGGGTTGCGCCGCAGGTCCCGCCAGGCGTCGGACCACAGGCTGCGCGCGGGGGCCGAGGGTCCGCCCTCGGGCCCGCCCGGTGTCTTCTCCAGGGAGGTCGCCTCGCTGGTGGCGAGGTCCATCGCCCCGCCCATGCCGGTGGCCGCGATGGCGCGCTCCGGCTCCTGAGGTTCAGGCATAGCGGATCCTCGGGTCGAGTACGGCGTACAGGAGGTCGACGATGAGGTTGGCCACCAGGAAGACCAGGACGAGGACGGTCACGAAGCCGACGACGGTCTGGGTGCTCTGGCGGAGGATCCCCTGGTAGAGCTGGAAGCCGACGCCGTGGATGTTGAAGATCCGCTCGGTGACGATCGCGCCGCCCATCAGCGCGCCCACGTCGGTGCCGATGAAGGTGACCACGGGGATCAGCGAGTTGCGCAGCAGGTGCCGGGTGATGACGCGGCGGCGCGGGAGGCCCTTGGCGACGGCGGTGCGGACGTAGTCGGAGCGCCGGTTCTCCGCGATGGAGGTGCGGGTCAGGCGGGTGACGTACGCCAGGGAGACGGAGGCGAGCACGAGTCCCGGGATGAGCAGCTCGTTGAAGGGCGCCTCGCTCGACACGGAGGGTTTGATGACGCCCCACTCCACGCCGAGCAGGAGTTGCAGGACGAGTCCGGTGACGAAGGTGGGGATGGAGATGACGACGAGGGTGAGGAGCAGCACCACGGTGTCGACGGGGCGCCCGCGCCGCAGGCCCGTGAGGACGCCCAGCGAGATGCCGATGACGATCTCGAAGACGATCGCCACGATGGTGAGGCGGATGGTGACGGGGAAGGCGGCCGACATCAGTTCGGTGACCTTCTGGCCGTTGAACGCGGTGCCGAAGTCACCGGTGAAGACGTTGCCCATGTACGTCAGGTACTGCTGCCACACCGGCTTATCGAGGCCGAACTCCTTCTTGAGCCGGGTGGCCGTGGCGGGGTCGCACTTGCGGTCGCCGCACAGGCCCGCGACGGGGTCGCCCATCACGTTCACCATCAGGAAGATCAGCAGCGTGGCGCCGATGAAGACCGGGATCATCTGCAGCAGGCGCCGGATCACATAACGTCCCATGGGGCGGCTCCCGGCGTCTCAGTTGACCTTGATCTCGTTGTAGACCGGCACGCTGAACTGGTTCAGGGAGACGTCGGAGACCTTGTCCGAGTAGCCGGCGCTGCCGTTCTGGTACCAGAGCGGGATGGCGGGCATGTCCTTGGCGAGGATCTTCTCGGCGTCCTGGAACTTGCCGATGGCCTTGGTGGTGTCCGTCTCGCCGTTGGCCTCGTTGACGAGCTTGTCGAACTCCTTGTCGGAGTACTTGCCGTCGTTGGAGGGGGCGTCGGTGAAGTAGACCGGCTCCAGGAAGTTCTGGATCAGCGGGTAGTCCATCTGCCAGCCCGCGCGCCAGGCGCCGTCGAGCTCCTGCTTGGAGGCCTTGCTGCGGAAGTCCGCGAAGGTGCCGACGGGGTTGGCGACGCAGGCCTTGTCCTTGCCGAGGGCCTTGTTGATGGAGTTGCAGACGGCGTCGACCCACTCCTTGTGGGAGCCGGTGTCCGCGTTGTAGGTGACCTTGAGGGTGCCGCCGGGGATGCCGCCGCCCTCCTCGACGAGCTTCTTGGCCTTCGCGGCGTCGTAGGTGCAGGCGTCGCCGCAGAGCCCTTCCTTGTAGCCGCCCTTCTCGCCGAGGACCGGTGAGGTCCAGTCGGAGGCCGGTGTGCGCGTCTTCTGGAAGATCGTCTCGGTGATCTGCTCGCGGTTGATCGCCATGGACAGGCCCTGGCGGACCTTCTCCATGCCGTCCTTGTTCCACTTGCTGTCGTAGAACGGGAAGGCGAGGGTCTGGATGATGCCGGCGGGGGTGTTGATGTAGCGGTCGCCGAGGTCGTTCTTGGCGTTCTTGAGCTGCGAGGCGGGCACGTCGTCGACGAGGTCGAGGTTGCCGGCCATCAGGTCGGTGTAGGCGGTGTTGTTGTCGGTGTAGACCTTCATGTCCACACCGCCGTTCCGCGCCTTGTCGTCGCCGGGGTAGCCGTCCCACTTGCGCAGGGACATCTTGGAGCCCTTGGTGTACGAGTCCACGGTGTACGGGCCGTTGCCGACGGGCTTGGACAGCCAGCCGTCGTGGTCGTCGTAGAACGCCTTGGGCAGCGGGGCGAAGGCGGGGTAGCCGAGGGTGTCGGGCCAGGTGGAGAACTTCTGGCTCAGCTTGACCGTGAAGGTCCTCTCGTCGACGACCTTCAGGCCGGAGAGGGTCTTGGCGCTGGGGTCGCCCTTCTCGGGGTGGACCTTGTCGTAGCCCTCGATGTAGCCGAAGAAGTACGCGTTCTTCTGGTTGTTCTCGAGGTTCGCGCCGTAGTTCCAGGCGTCCACGAACGACTTGGCGGTGACCTTCTCGCCGTTGCTGAACTTCCAGTTGTCCTTGATCTTGACCGTGAAGTTCTGCGCGTCCTTGGTCTCGATCGACTCGGCGACCATGTCCTTGGCCTCGCCGGTCTTCGGGTCGTACCGCTTGAGCCCGCGGAAGACCATGTCGAGGATCTTGCCGCCCTGCACCTCGTTGGTGTTCGCCGGCTCCAGCGGGTTCTGGGGGTCGCCCCAGGAGGAGCTCACGATGCCGGAGCCGTCACCACCACCGCCGCCACTCCCCCCGCCACCGCAGGCCGTCGCGGCGAGAGCGACGGTCACCGCACATGCGGCCCACTTGGCGTGCGTGGCTCCACGCATGGAGTCCTCCTGTCCTCGGCTACCGCGATTGCTTACCGCCAAATATCGCCGCAACAGGAATGAACCGCATATTTACCCCACCCGTACGAGTCCGGAACCCATCCGGATGTACGCACCCCGGCACGCGTCCGTCGGCGTCCCCGACTCCTGTAATGCGGACGATCACAAGGGCCCCGCGCCGAGCTGGTCGTGCTCGTACTCTGACGGTATGGACTACGCCAGGATGCGTGCGATCGCAGAGGAGCTCGGGGCCTACGCCGAGCGCTTGGAGGGGAGCTGGAACGTCGAGATCGGACCGTCGGGTCCGATACTGGCCATGATGTGCCCCTCCAAGCGTCACGAGGGCACGGTCCGGCGCATCCGTGACCAGCTGAACAAGCAGCTCCCAGCCACACATCCCGGCTATGTCTGCGAGAACGGCCCCGAGATCGAACACCCCTCCATCGGCCGCATGCGCCGACCGGACGCCGTGGTCATCCCCGAGGCGGTGCTTGACGAAGACGGTCTCGCTGTCGACGCCACGAACGTACTGGCCGTCGTGGAGATCGTGTCCCCGTCCAACCCCGACAACGACTACGGCGAGAAGCTGTCCGAGTACCCGGCCATGGGCATCGGCCACTACCTGATCGTCGATCCCCGGACCGGAACGATCGAAGTGCACTCCGAACCCTGCGCAGGCCGCTACCGGTCCAAGGAGCCGTACATCTTCGGGGATGCCGTGCCCTTCGGCCCCTGGACCGTCGAGACCGCAGCCTTCCGGCGTTACGAGAAGCCGGGTGCGGGCGCGCGCTGAGCAGAACGCCCGTACCCCGCGAACACGAGGTTCGCGGGGTACGGGCGGTTCTGTGGGGCGGTTACGCCGCGTGTACGACGTCCTTCTCTTCGGCGAAGTGGCAGGCCGACTCGTGTGCCGCCGGGGTGTCCTGACCCTTGAAACGCTCGGGGATCGCCAGGAGCGGGATCTCCTTCGCGCACTTGTCCTCCGCCTTCCAGCACCGCGTGCGGAAGCGGCAGCCCGAGGGAGGGTTCGCCGGGGACGGGACGTCGCCGGTGAGGATGATCCGCTCACGCCCCTCGCGGGACTCCGGGTCCGGGACCGGGACGGCGGAGAGCAGCGCCTGCGTGTACGGGTGCGTCGGGTGCTCGTAGATCTGCTCGTCCGAGCCGATCTCCGCCATCTTGCCGAGGTACATCACGCCCACGCGGTCCGAGATGTGCCGGACGATCGACAGGTCGTGCGCGATGAAGAGGTAGGACAGGTTGAACTCGTCCTGGAGCTTGGCCATCAGGTTGATGACCTGCGCCTGGACGGACACGTCCAGGGCCGAGACCGGCTCGTCGCAGATGATGATCTCAGGGTTGAGGGCCAGACCGCGCGCGATGCCGATGCGCTGACGCTGACCACCCGAGAACTGGTGCGGGTAGCGGTTGATGTACTCCGGGTTGAGACCCACCACGTCCAGGAGGTCCTGGACCTTCTGACGGCGCGAACCCTTCGGGGCCACCTCCGGGTGGATCTCGAAGGGCTCCCCGATGATGTCACCCACCGTCATACGGGGGTTGAGGGACGTGTACGGGTCCTGGAACACCATCTGGATGTTCCGGCGGACCGCCTTCAACGCCCGCCCGGACAGCTTGGTGATGTCCTGACCCTTGTAGAACACCTCACCCGCCGTGGCGCGTTCGAGGGTCATGAGGAGCTTCGCGACCGTGGACTTGCCACAACCGGACTCGCCCACGATGCCCAGCGTCTCGCCCTGGTACAGGTCGAAGGAGACACCGTCGACGGCCTTGACCGCACCGATCTGCCGCTTGAACAGGATTCCCTGCGTCAGAGGGAAGTGCTTCACCAGGTTGCGGACCTGGAGGATCGGCTCACCGCGCTCGACGGGCGCCTCGATCGCGGCGACGGCCTCGGTCTCGGTGGCCGCCTCGACCGTTTCCACGTCGGAGACGTTCGGTGTGGCGTCGGTGGGCCCGTCCGTCTTCGAGAGCTTCGAAGCCTTCGTCGGCTCAGCCATGGATCGTCTCCTTCCAGAAGTGGCACGCGCTGCCGCGGCCCGGCAGCTCCGTGCCGTCCTGCTCGGTGACCGGCACGAGCGCCGGGATCTCCGTGCGGCAGATGTCCTGCGCCTTGGGGCAGCGCGGATTGAACGCGCAACCGCCGGGGATCTTGAGCAGGTTGGGCGGCAGCCCCTTGATCGCGTACAGCTCCTGGCCCTTCTGGTCCAGGCGCGGGATCGAGTCGAGGAGGCCACGGGTGTACGGGTGCGCGGGACGCTTGTACAGCTCGTGGACGGGCGCCGTCTCCACGATCCGGCCCGCGTACATGACGGCGATCTTGTCCGCGACGTCGGCGACGACGCCGAGGTCGTGGGTGATCAGGATCAGGCCCATGTTGTACTCGCGCTGGAGCTCCGCGAGCAGGTCCATGACCTGCGCCTGGACCGTCACGTCGAGCGCCGTGGTGGGCTCGTCCGCGATGATCAGATCCGGCTCCAGGGCCAGCGCCATCGCGATCATGATGCGCTGGCGCATACCGCCGGAGAACTGGTGCGGGTAGTCGTTCACCCGCTCCTTGGCCGCCGGGATCTTGACCTTCTCCATCAGCTCGATGGCCTTGGTCTTGGCTTCCTTGCGGCTCAGGCCCTCGTGCACGCGGAACATCTCGCCGAGCTGGTAGCCCACCGAGAGCACGGGGTTGAGCGAGGACAGCGCGTCCTGGAAGATCATCGCGATCTTCCGGCCGCGGATCTTGCGGCGCTCCTCCCCGCTCATCTTCAGCATGTCCTGGCCGCGGTAGAGGATCTCGCCCTGCGGGATCTTGCCGGGCGGCATGTCGAGGATGCCCATGATCGCCTGGGCGGTCACGGACTTTCCGGAGCCCGACTCACCGAGGACGGCGAGCGTTTCGCCGGCGTCCACGCTGTAGTTCACGCCGTTGACGGCCTTGACCACGCCGTCACGGGTGTGGAATTCGACGTGCAGGTCCTTGACGTCCAGGAGCCTGCCGCTCTTCTCCTCGCCCGAACGGGGCGCGGGGAAGGCGTCTTGTTTGAGGTCGATGCTGGTCACGTACGCCTCCCTCAGCGCAGCTTGGGGTCGAGGGCGTCGCGGACCGCGTCGCCGAGCATGATGAACGCGAAGACCGTGATGCTCAGCATGCCCGCGGGGAAGAACAGGGCGTGCGGGTTGTCCCGGATCGCCGTGCTCCCCTCGGAGATGTCGATGCCCCAGGAAATCGTCGGGTCGGCGAGACCGAGTCCGAGGTAGGAGAGGGTCGCCTCGGCCGAGATGTAGCCGCCCAGCGCGATCGTCGCGACCACGATGGTCGGCGCGATGGCGTTCGGCATCACATGACGGAACAGCATCCTCGTGGTCCCGGCACCGAGCGCCCGCGCGGCCGTCACGTAGTCGGCCTGCTTGGCGCTGATCACGGAACTGCGCGTCACACGGGCGATCGAGGTCCAGCCGAGGAACGCGAGGGACGCGATGACGACGTAGACCTTGCGCTCGGTGAAGGCGTTCAGGATGACCATCGTGCCGAGCAGGAAGGGCAGACCGAAGAAGATGTCCGTGATCCGGGAGATGACCGAGTCGATCCAGCCCCCGAAGTACCCCGCGAGCATGCCGAGCAGGCCGCCGAGCAGGGTGACGAGGACCGTCACGCCCACGCCGACCAGGACCGACGCGCGCGTCCCGTAGATGACCCGGGCGTAGATGGAGCGGCCCTGCGCGTCGTAGCCGAACCAGTCGGCCTGGAAGAAGTGGGTCAGTTCCGGCTTGCTCAGGAAGTGGTTGGTCAGGTCACCGTCGCGCGGGTCGGCGCCGGTGAACACTCCCGGGAAGGCGGCGATCAGGAGCAGCAGGACCAGCAGCGACGCCGAGATCCAGAACATCGGCCGGTGCCGGAGCTCGTACCAGGCGTCGCCCCACAGCGAACGGGCCTTGTTGCCCTGACCGCCGGCGGCGTTGCCCTTGGTGGCGGAGACGCCCGCGGCCGCGGTGTCCGCGCCGTCCTCCGGGCGTGCCGTCGCCGGGGAGACCTCGACGGCCGTCTTGCTCACAGGTGCGTCAGGCATACCGGATCCTCGGGTCCAGGACCGCGTACAGCAGGTCGATGATCAGGTTGATCAGCAGGATGACGAGGACGATGATCGTCACCACACCGACGATCGTGGAGCCCTCGCTCGTCTGGATCGCCCTGTAGAGCAGGTTGCCCACACCCTGCACGTTGAAGATGCCCTCGGTGATGACGGCACCTCCGATGAAGCCGCCGATGTCCGTGCCGATGAAGGTGATCACGGGAATCAGCGAGTTGCGCAGCAGGTGGACGCCGACGATGCGGCGGCGCGGCAGGCCCTTGGCCGTCGCGGTGCGCATGTAGTCGGCCCGCAGGTTCTCGGCGAACGTCGTGCGGGTCAGCCGTGCCACGTAGGCCATGGAGAGCATCGCGAGGACGAACGCGGGCAGGAAGAGCTGTGAGAAGTCCGTGGAGTCCTGCACGTTCGGCGGCAGCCAGCCGAGTTCGTCGGCGAAGATGAACCGGGCGAGGTAGCCGAGCACGAACACCGGGACGGAGATCACGAGCAGGGTGAAGACGAGGACACCTGAGTCCACCGTCTTGCCCGCCTTGAGGCCCGCCCACGCACCGAGACCGATGCCGATGATGATCTCGATGATGATGGCGAGACCGGCGAGCCTGAGCGTCACCGGGAACGCCTCCGACATGACGTCGACGACCTCGCGGCCACCGAACGTCCGGCCGAAGTCCCCTTGGAAGAGGTTGGCCATGTAGTCGAGGTACTGGTTCCACACGGGCTTGTCGAGCCCGAACTCATGGCGCAGTGCCGCGACCTGTGCGGGGTCTGCGGCCTTGTCGCCCCACATCGCCCGGATGGGATCTCCGGGAAGGATGTGGACCATGAGGAAAATCAACAGAGTGGTCCCGATGAAGATCGGGATCATCTGGAGCAGTCGCCTGGCGGCGTAGCGCCCCATCATGCCTCCATGCCGTGAGGGGTCGGCGACGGCCTACGCAATCTCCTCAACCGCAGGGTGGGGGTGGAGAGATACGGGCCTGCGCGCCTGCGGTCGGGTGCCGCCGCCCTGTTGGGACGGCGGCACCCGACGACGGTCCCGATGCTTACTTCTGCTTCACCTGAACGTCGGTGAAGATGGGGTCGCCGTCCTGGCCGTAGGGGATCTTGCCGAGGATGTTGGTCGACTGACCGCTGTTGACCTTGTAGAACCACAGCGGGATGGCCGGCATCTCCTTGACGAGGATCTGCTCCGCCTCCTGGTACAGCTTCACGGTCTCGTCGAGCGTGGCGGCCTTGTCGGCCTTGGTGCTCAGGTCGTCGAACTTCTTGTTGGAGAACCCGCTGGTGTTACCGGCGGCCTTGCTGCCGTACAGGTCCCGCATGAAGTTCGAGTTGACGGGGTAGTCGAGCACCCAGCCACCGCGGTACATGGACTTGACCTGCTTGTTGTCACGCGCGTTCAGGTCGGCCTGGAAGGTCGGCTTGGAGTCGCCGACGCACTCGACGTCGACCGACTTGCGGATGCTGTTGCAGACCGCGTCGACCCACGGCTTGTGGTCCTGGTCGGCGTTGAACTGGATCGAGATCTTGTTGCCCGGGACGCCGCCACCCTCCTTGATGAGGGCCTTGGCCTTCGCCGGGTCGAACTTCGCGACGTCGCCGAGGGCGCCGTCCTTGTGGCCGAGCACACCGCGGGCGACGAAGGAGTCGGCCGGGGTACGGGTGCCGTGCAGCACCTTCTTGGTGATCGTGTCGCGGTCGATCGCCATGGACAGACCCTGGATGACCTTGGGGTCGATGTCCTTGAACTGCTTCGAGTAGAACGCCGGGACGATCGACTGGACCGCGGAGTACTCCTGGTCGATCGCGCGGGGGCCGAGGTCCTGCTTGTAGTTCGTCAGCGCGGTGGTCGGAACCTGCTCGATCCAGTCGAGGTTGTTCGAGCGCAGGTCCGAGTACGCGGCGTCGGCCTTCGTGTAGTTCTTGAAGTCGATGCCGCCGTTCTTCGCCGCGTTCGGGCCCTTGTAGCCGTCGAACTTGCGGACCTTGATCAGCTTGTTGTGGTCCCACGAGACGAACTTGTAGGGGCCGTTGCCGATCGGCTTCTGGCCGAACGCCTTCGGGTCCTTGAAGAAGGCCTCGGGAAGCGGCGCCCACACGTCGTAGCCGAGCTTGTACGCGAAGTACGAGACGGGGCTGTTCAGCGTGACGGTGAAGGTGTTCTCGTCCACGACCTTCAGACCCGACATCTTGTCGGACTTCGGCTTGCCCTTCTCGGGGTGGACGTCCTCGTAGCCCTTGATGTCCGCGAACCAGCTGGAGTTGGTCTGGTTGTTCGCGACGTTGGCGGACCAGTTCCAGGAGTCCACGTAGGACTTGGCGGTCACCGTGGTGCCGTCGTGGAACTTCCATCCGGGCTTGAGCTTGATGGTCCAGACCGAGGAGTCCTTGTTCGGCTTGACCGACTCGGCGTTGATGTTCTCGAGCTCGGTGGAGCCGGGCTTGTAGTCGACCAGGCCCGAGAAGACGGTGCGCAGGACACGGCTGCCCTGGCTCTCCTTGGCGTTGGCCGGCTGCAGCGGGTTCTGCGGCTCGCTGAGCTGCGCGGTGACAATGCCCTTCGGGTCCGCCTTGCCCTTGTTCATGTCGTCACTGCTGTCGCTGCCGCCACCGCCGCAGGCGGTCGCCGCCAGAGTGACGGTTATCGCGCACGCGACCCACTTGGCGCTCTTGGCACCACGCATGGGGTTCCTCCTCATGAGTCCACTTGTTCACTACAAGAGGGGGTACGAGAAACCGCGCCGACACCCCTGACGGCGACGATCGAGTACCCCAGTGTGCTCGTGAGTCGGCGCTCCCCACAGCGCGTGACCCATTGACCCGAGCTATACGCGGTCAACTATTAGCCATGAGGTACCGGTCGACCACACCCTTTTGGTCTCGGTTCAATCACACCTGGCCCGTACAACTTCCAAAATCCGGACAAACCGATCCGAGATAGATGGTTGCGAAACGGACGTGTTACACATCTAACGGTCAGTGACGTCCGCATACCGGACACTTGGCGCACAAAAACCGGTTGCCGGGAGACCTCCGCGCGGCGGTGGCGACACCGTACCCGCCAGCGGAAACACCAGAGGCCGACTTCCGTCCAACTCCCTCGGGAGCGGCGGAAATCGGCCTCTCAGGCGGCTGTGTGCCGCCTTACGGCTGCCTCAGTGGGTCAGTTGTGCTTGGCGCGGGACGCGGAGCGGCCGCGCTCCTTCTGGTCCAGGACGACCTTGCGGATGCGCACGGCCTCCGGGGTCACCTCGACGCACTCGTCGTCGCGGCAGAACTCCAGGGACTGCTCGAGCGACAGCTTGCGCGGCGGCACGATCGCCTCGAACGAGTCGGCGGAGGCGGAGCGCATGTTGGTGAGCTTCTTCTCCTTGGTGATGTTCACGTCCATGTCGTCGGCGCGGGAGTTCTCGCCGACGATCATGCCCTCGTACACCTCGGTGCCGGGCTCGGTGAACAGCACGCCGCGCTCCTGGAGGTTCGTCATCGCGAAGGCGGTGACGGCACCGGCGCGGTCGGCGACCAGGGAGCCGTTGTTACGGGTCTTCAGCTCGCCGAACCACGGCTCGTGGCCCTCGTGGATGGAGTGGGCGATGCCCGTGCCGCGCGTCTGCGTCAGGAACTCCGTACGGAAGCCGATGAGGCCGCGGGACGGCACGACGAACTCCAGGCGGACCCAGCCGGAGCCGTGGTTGGACATGTTGTCCATGCGGCCCTTGCGGACGCCCATGAGCTGCGTGACGGCACCCATGTGCTCCTCGGGCACGTCGATGGTCATGCGCTCGACCGGCTCGTGCGTCTTGCCGTCGATCTGGCGGGTGACGACCTGCGGCTTGCCGATGGTCATCTCGAAGCCCTCGCGGCGCATCTGCTCGACCAGGATGGCCAGCGCCAGCTCACCGCGGCCCTGCACCTCCCAGGCGTCGGGGCGCTCGGTGTCGAGGACGCGCAGCGAGACGTTACCGATCAGCTCGCGCTCCAGGCGGTCCTTGACCTGGCGGGCGGTGACCTTGCGGTCCTTGACCGCGGACTTGGCGTCCGCGCCCTTGCCGGTGCCGCCGCGGCCGACCAGCGGCGAGGTGTTGGTACCGATGGTCATGGAGATCGCCGGCTCGTCGACCGTGATCAGCGGCAGCGCGACCGGGTTCTCCGGGTCGGCCAGGGTCTCGCCGATCATGATGTCGGGGATACCGGCGACCGCGCAGATGTCACCCGGGCCCGCCATCTCGGCCGGCTTGCGGGTGAGCGCCTCGGTCATCATCAGCTCGGTGATGCGGACGTTCGAGATGGTGCCGTCGCGCTTGATCCAGGCGACCGTCTGGCCCTTGCGCAGCTCGCCCTGCTCGACGCGGAGCAGCGCGATGCGGCCGAGGAAGTTGTCGGCGTCCAGGTTGGTGACGTGCGCCTGGAGCGGGGCGCTCTCGTCGTACGTCGGGGCCGGGACGTGCTCCAGGATCGTGGAGAAGAACGGCTCCAGGTTGGTGGAGTCCGCCGGGACCGTGCCGTCCTCCGGCTTGGTCAGCGAGGCGATGCCGTCGCGGCCGCAGGCGTAGACGATCGGGAACTCGATCTGGTCTTCGTCGGCGTCCAGGTCGAGGAAGAGGTCGTACGTCTCGTTGACGACCTCGTCGATGCGCGAGTCGGGGCGGTCCGTCTTGTTGATGCACAGGATGACCGGGAGGCGCTGCTGGAGCGCCTTGCGCAGCACGAAGCGGGTCTGCGGGAGCGGGCCCTCGGAGGCGTCGACCAGCAGCACGACCGCGTCCACCATCGACAGACCGCGCTCGACCTCGCCACCGAAGTCGGCGTGGCCGGGGGTGTCGATGATGTTGATCGTGATCGGTTCCCCGCCGTCCTTGGGGTGATACTTCACCGCCGTGTTCTTGGCGAGGATCGTGATGCCCTTCTCACGCTCCAGGTCGTTCGAGTCCATCATGCGGTCGTCGAGGGACTCGGCGGCGTGCGCGGCGAAGGAACCGGCCTGCTTGAGCATGGCGTCGACGATGGTCGTCTTGCCGTGGTCGACGTGAGCGACGATGGCGACGTTACGGATGTCGTGGCGCGTGGCCATAGTGCGGCGTACTCCTGGAGTGAGTGGATGGTCACACGCACCTCTGAAGTACGCGAACCCTGCCGGGCTGGACACGCCACGGCCTCACCCCAGTCTACGTGTCCCTCGCGGAGGCAGCCTCCGCGGGGGCTTCGCAGGGGTGCGGAAAGCCTCGGGAACTCTGGGGAAACAGCAGGTCAATGGGTAGACACGAGCTTGCCCGCCGGGACGGCCGGCGGGCAAGAGAGTTGAGCGGAATCTGAGGCGGGGCGCTGGTGCGAGCGGTGCCGGTCGCGGAGCGTTACTTCGCGGCCGGTCCGCCCGACGGCTTCGCGCCCGGCTTCAGGAAGCCGATGTCCTCGTAGCGCGGGGCCTGGAAGCCGAACGCGCCCGCGTTGGCCAGGTTCGGGCGGGCGGCCATCAGCTGGGGGCGCTGGTAGAGGGGGATGGAGCCCGCCTCCGCCCAGATGCGGGCGTCCGCCTTCTTGACCAGGGAGCGTGACGTTTCTTCGTCCAGCTCGCCGACCGCCTGGTCGAACAGCTGGTCGATGTGGTCCGTGCCGACACGGGTGTAGTTCTGCTCGACGTTCAGCGAGCCGTCCGCGGCCGGGACCGGCTTGGCGAAGATCGGTCGGGCGTCGGTGGCCGGGAAGGCCGAGGCGGGCCACGAGTAGAGGGCGAGGTCGTACTGGCCGGACGCGATGTGGTCCTTGAAGTAGCTCTCGTCGGCGACCTTCGCCGTCTCCGTGCGGATGCCGATCTTCTGCAGCATGCGCGAGATCCGGTCGGCCACCGTGCGCAGCTGTTCCGAACCGTCGCCGGAGGGCAGCACGAAGCGGAGGGTGAGGGGCTTGCCGTCCTTGGCGAGCGGGCCCGCCGCCGCGGCTCCCTTCGCGCCCGACCCCTTGGGGGCGGCGGTGCCCTTCGGGGCGTACGCGCCGGGGGCGCCGCCCTTGGCCTGGTCCCTTCGGTCCTGCCCGGCGTGGTCGGCGGGCTCCTTCTTCTTCTCCTTGTCGGCCTCGCGGCGGGGCAGGCCGAGGACATCGGCCTGGCGGTTCAGGACGGCGCGCTGGTAGGCCGCCGCGGGGGCGGGGGCGAGGACGGTGGTGCCGGTGTCGCCGGGTTTGCCGTCTTCTTCGCCGACGATGTAGGTGCCGTCGCTGTCGCTGTTGCCGCTGCTGCCGCTGTCGTCGCCGTCGCCTCCGTCGGCGGAGTCCTTCGGCTCCTTCCCGGCCTTCTCGTCCTTCGCGTCGGACTCGCCGCCCGCGGTCTTCTCCTTCTCCCCCTCTTCCTTCTCCCCCTTGAGGAGCGCGCCCGGCGTCCAGCCGGCGTCCGCGAGGAGCGCCCGCGCCTCGGCGGTGTCCTGTTCGCCGAGGGCCCCGCTGTTGTCCGCGTACGCCTGCTGCCCGGCGAGGGCGAGATGGCTGCCGACCGGCTCGGCGGGGAGGCCGAGCGGTTTGAGTACGGCCTTCGCGAGCTCCTCGCGGTCCAGGGCGCGGGCGACCGCGCGGCGCACCCGGTCGTCGGCGAGCGGTCCCTCGGAACCGTTGAGGGCGAGCTGCGTGTAGGCGGGCTCCAGGGACTTGCGTACGACGTAGCCGCGCAGCCCCTCCTGCTCCGTCGCGTACCTCTTGACCGCCTTGCGGGTCTTGGCGCGTGCCTCGATCTCCGTGTCGGCGGCCTCCTCGTCGGAGCCGTGGGCGATCGCCCAGGAGCGCAGGGCCCTCGCCGGGGTGATCGCGGCGCCGGGGCCATGGGTGAGCGGACCCTCGCTCCCCTTGTCCCTCGCGGCCTGGGAGATCCGCCCGGCCTCCGCCGCGTCGATCGCGGCGAGATCGACCCGGCCCTCGGCGAGCGCCTCGGCCCGCTCGGCGCGCCCCACCTCGCGCAGCACGATCTTGTTCAGCTTCGCCGGGCTGCCCCACCAGCGCGCGTTGCGCTCCAGCGTCACGTCGCCGGCCTTGCGGTCGGTGCCGCCGAGCGCGAAGGGACCCGCGGTCACCTTCAGCTTGCGGCGCGCGCCGTCGTTGAAGGAGTCGGGCGTGCCCATGATCTGCTTCGGATACAGCGGCGAGAAGAGGGAGCGCCAGTCCGCGTACGGCTTGGCGAAGGTGACCCGCACCTCCAGGTTGTTCGCGCCGCGCTCGATCTTCGCGATGCGGTCGTAGCCCGCGTTGCGTGCCGTCCAGTACGCGCTGTCCCTGCCGGAGAGGGCCCGCCACTGCGCCGCGAAGTCGTCGGCGCCGATCTCCCGGCCGTCGCTCCAGACCGCCTGCTGGTTCAGCTTGTACAGGACGACCTGCTGCGGCTCGCGCTCGACGACCTCCGCGGACTCCAGGAAGTCGGCGTTGCGCTGCGCCCTGCCCTGCGCGTCGAGGCGGAACAGGGACGGCAGGACCGCGCCCGCGACCCGGGCAGTGGCCTCGTCGGCGTCCGCCTGGAAGGAGTTGAACGTTTCCGGCAGCTCGTCGACCGCCCAGTTCATGGTTCCGCCGTCGGCGACCAGGTCCCGGGCGGCGGGGGCGACGTCCTGGCCCGCGACCGGCCGGCCGGCCTCGTCGTTCGAGCTGCATCCGGCGAGGGCGGGCAGAGCCAGCACCCCCGTCGCGAGGAACACGACAGATCGGACTCTGGCGCGGTCGTGGGACATGACTGGTACCTCCGGGGTCCGGGGCTCACCCGGCCGCCCGCTGCCAGGACCGGGCCGGGTTTGATCACGTTTGGGGGTATATGGAGCTGATCACATCTATCGCCCCACTGAAGGGGACGGGACGCGGGGCGCGGGGGAGCCACGGCGCGGGGGCACCCGGATGCCACTCGTGCGGCCCAACGGGGTGGCGGACGGTCGGTCGTGAAGCGGTCGCCGTCGGTCGAGGTCGGCGCGATCGGCACGTGATCCGGCGCATTCACCGCCCCCGATCCGGCAATCACTGCAGATCTCTTCACAAGCCGGGATGTGACGCGCGACACTCGCAGGCGCATGAGCGTTGCCACCGCACCCCCGAAGTGAGGGCAAGTAATGGCTCTGCACGATGAGTTGACGGCCGTACAACGTTGCGTGGACGACCTCGTCCGCACCGTCGGCAGGCTGGAGCAGCAGGCCGGCGACCGGATCGCGGACGTCGATGTGCGCCGGGTGCGCACGGACACCGACCACTTGCGCGAGAGCGTGGCGCTGTTGCGCGCGGCGGTCCCGCCACCCTCCCCCCTCGAACCGCACAAGCCCGAGTTCGTGACCATCCCCGACACGCCGTACGACCGCTCGCTGTGGACGAACACCGGCGATCTCGACGACGAGGGTCTGGGCGGCTGCGACCGCCACGCGCCCTGACGTCCCGCGTACTCCCCGTTCGAGAAGAAGGAGTGGAGCCTCGTTGGCCACCGGCACGGAACCCCAACCGAAGAGCGGACCGGCACCGGGCGGCGGCGTGCGCGACGGCACGCGCGCCGCCATCACGGCTGCCCATCTGCGTACGGACCGCTGGTGGCTGGCGCCCGCGGCGACCACCGCGGGACTGCTCGCCTTCATCGTCTACTCGACGTGGCGTGCCTTCGCGAACGCGGACTACTACGCGGCCCCCTACGTGTCGCCGTTCTACTCGCCGTGCCTCGCCGAGAACTGCGAACCCATGAAGGGCGGCCCCAACTGGGAGATCTTCGGCAGCTGGTGGGGCCTGTCCCCCTCCATCCTGATCCTGGTCTTCCCGCTCGGCTTCCGGCTGACCTGCTACTACTACCGCAAGGCCTACTACCGGGGCTTCTGGGCCTCGCCACCGGCCTGCGCGGTCGCCGAACCGCACAAGAGGTACACCGGCGAGACCCGCTTCCCGCTGATCCTGCAGAACATCCACCGGTACTTCTTCTACGCCGCCGTACCCGTGGCGGGCATCCTCACGTACGACGCCGTCCTGGGCTTCCGCGACGAGAACTACGAGTGGGGCCACATGGGGCTCGGCACGCTCGTCCTGCTCGTCAACGTCGTCCTGATCTGGATCTACACCCTCTCCTGCCACTCCTGCCGCCACGTCATCGGCGGCAAGCTCAAGCACTTCTCCCGGCACCCCGTGCGGTACCGCATGTGGCAGTGGACCGGGAAGCTGACCAACCGGCACATGCTGCTCGCGTGGACGTCGTTGGCGAGCGTGGCGCTCGCCGACCTCTACGTCTACCTGGTCGCGAGCGGCGCCTTCGACGATCCGCGCTTCTTCTGATGGACGGGGCCTTCTGATGTCTCAAGTGGAACGACAGCAGTGGGACGTCGTCGTGGTGGGGGCCGGGGGCGCGGGTCTGCGGGCCGCGATCGAGGCGCGCGAGCAGGGTGCCCGTACGGCCGTGATCTGCAAGTCGCTGTTCGGCAAGGCCCACACGGTGATGGCCGAGGGCGGCATCGCGGCCTCCATGGGCAATGTGAACTCGGGCGACAACTGGCAGGTCCACTTCCGCGACACCCTGCGCGGCGGCAAGTTCCTCAACCAGTGGCGCATGGCGGAGCTGCACGCCCGGGAGGCGCCGGACCGCGTGTGGGAACTGGAGACGTGGGGCGCGCTCTTCG
This sequence comes from Streptomyces venezuelae, assembly GCF_008642355.1. Taxonomy (NCBI): domain Bacteria; kingdom Bacillati; phylum Actinomycetota; class Actinomycetes; order Kitasatosporales; family Streptomycetaceae; genus Streptomyces; species Streptomyces venezuelae. Next base: position 5,357,369 of record NZ_CP029193.1, on the reverse strand, counting down.
ACCGCACTCCGGACGGCCGGATCTCGCAGCGCAACTTCGGCGGCCACGAGTACCCGAGGCTCGCGCACGTCGGCGACCGCACCGGCCTGGAGCTGATCCGCACGCTGCAGCAGAAGATCGTCGCGCTGCAGCAGCAGGACCACAAGGAATTCGGCGACTACGAAGCACGCCTGAAGGTCTTCCAGGAGTGCACGGTCACGCGCGTGCTGAAGGACGAGTCGGGGGACGACGGGGCCGAGGGCGGCCGTGTCGGCGGTGCCTTCTGCTACGACCGGGAGTCGGGCCGCTTCTTCGTGCTCGAAGCGCCCAGCGTCGTCCTCGCGACCGGCGGCATCGGCAAGTCCTTCAAGGTGACGTCGAACTCGTGGGAGTACACGGGTGACGGGCACGCGCTCGCGCTGCTCGCCGGGGCGCCCCTGCTGAACATGGAGTTCGTGCAGTTCCACCCGACGGGGATGGTCTGGCCGCCGTCGGTCAAGGGCATCCTCGTCACCGAGTCCGTGCGCGGCGACGGCGGGGTGCTGCGCAACTCCGAGGGCAAACGGTTCATGTTCGACTACGTGCCCGACGTCTTCAAGGAGAAGTACGCGCAGTCGGAGGAGGAGGGCGACCGCTGGTACGAGGACCCGGACCACAACCGGCGCCCGCCCGAACTCCTCCCCCGCGACGAGGTCGCGCGCGCCATCAACGCCGAGGTGAAGGCGGGCCGCGGCTCCCCGCACGGCGGTGTCTTCCTCGACGTGTCGACGCGCATGCCCGCGGACGTCATCAAACGCCGACTGCCGTCGATGTACCACCAGTTCAAGGAGCTCGCGGACGTCGACATCACCGCGGAGGCGATGGAGGTCGGGCCGACCTGTCACTACGTGATGGGCGGCGTCGCGGTCGACTCCGACACCGCGGCCACGCGCCGCGTGGCGGGGCTCTTCGCCGCGGGCGAGGTCGCGGGCGGCATGCACGGCTCCAACCGGCTCGGCGGCAACTCCCTCTCCGACCTGCTGGTCTTCGGCCGGCGCGCGGGCCTGCACGCGGCCAGGTACGCCGCGGGGCTCACCGCACGCCCCGTGCCGGACGAGGTGCAGGTGGACACGGCGGCCGCGGAGGCGCTGCGGCCGTTCAGCGCCGAGGGCCGGGAGGACGGGGTGACCCCGGAGAACCCGTACACCCTCCACCAGGAGCTGCAGCAGACCATGAACGACCTGGTCGGCATCATCCGCCGCGAGGCGGAGATGGAGCAGGCCCTGGATAAGCTCGCCGAACTCCGGGTACGGGCGCGGCGCGCGGGCGTCGAGGGCCACCGGCAGTTCAACCCGGGCTGGCACCTCGCCCTGGACCTGCGGAACATGCTCCTGGTCAGCGAGTGCATCGCACGGGCCGCCCTGGAGCGCACGGAGAGCCGCGGCGGTCACACCCGCGAGGACCACCCGGCGATGAACCGCGAGTGGCGGCGGGTCAATCTCCTCTGCCGGCTCGCCGACCCGACGGGCGGCCTGGCGGCCACCGATCCCGTACGCGGCCAGATCGACCTCGTCCGCGTGACGACCGAGCCCATCCGCCCGGACCTGCTCGCCCTCTTCGACAAGGAGGAGCTGGTCAAGTACCTCTCTGAAGAGGAGCTGTACGAATGAGTTCGTCGTACGACGCGCGATTCAAGGTCTGGCGCGGGGACCTGAGCGGCGGGGACCTGGAGGACTTCAAGATCGAGGTCAACGAGGGGGAGGTCGTCCTCGACATCATCCACCGCCTCCAGGCCACGCAGGCCCCCGACCTCGCGGTGCGCTGGAACTGCAAGGCGGGCAAGTGCGGTTCGTGCTCGGCCGAGATCAACGGGCGCCCCCGCCTGATGTGCATGACGCGGATGTCGGTCTTCGACCGCGACGAGGTCATCACGGTGACGCCGCTGCGCGCGTTCCCCGTGGTGCGCGACCTGGTGACGGACGTCGGCTTCAACTACACGAAGGCGCGCGAGGTCCCGGCGTTTGTACCGCCCGCGGACCTCGGTCCCGGCGAGTACCGCATGCAGCAGTCGGACGTGGACCGTCCGCAGGAGTTCCGCAAGTGCATCGAGTGTTTCCTGTGCCAGGACACGTGCCACGTGGTGCGCGACCACGAGGAGAACAAGGGTGCCTTCGCGGGCCCGCGGTTCCTGATGCGCGTCGCCGAACTGGACATGCATCCGCTGGACGCGGCAGCGGAGACCGGCCTCGACCGCAAGCGCACGGCGCAGGACGAGCACGGGCTCGGCTACTGCAACATCACGAAGTGCTGCACGGAGGTGTGCCCGGAGGGCATCAAGATCACGGACAACGCGCTGATCCCGCTGAAGGAACGGGCCGTCGACCGGAAGTACGACCCGTTGGTGTGGCTGGGGAACAAGATCCGCAGGAGGACGGAGTAGAGGGGCGGGGTGCCGCCTCGCTGCCTCGGGTGTCTGCCACGCCACCCGTTCCGCGCGGGTCTGCCAGTGGGTGTACCGCTCGGCGAAGGTGACCCGGGCCGTGCTGTCGAGGAACTCGAACGGGACCACGTCCTCCCCTGCCGCGCGGACGTCCTGCCACATCGTGCCGCGCTCGGGGCCGGTCAGCACCAGCAGCGTGTAGGAGGCGCAGCCCTGTTCGCTCACGTGGAGCGCGCCTTCGGTCAGTGACACGTGGAGCGCGTCTTCGGTCAGTGAGTCGAGGAGTTCGTCGTCGCGGCCGTCACAGGCACCGTACGCGCTCCCCCGACCCGCCCCGGGTCGGGTCAGATGACGCGGAAGAGGTCGGCCGCGGCGTGCACATCGGTGAAGTCCTCCACGACACGGAGGTTGTCGCACAGCGCGTCCAGCACCGAACCGGCCTCCGCGGCGGGCGGCGCGCCCACCGCCAGGCCGAAGACCCGGAAGCCCAGCCGGTGCTTGGCGTCGTTCCAGCCGCGCATCCACTCCTCCGTCACGTCGCACTCGTCGTCCGTGAGCATCACGATGTCGCCGCGCGTGCGGGCGGCGGCGTCGAACTCCTCCGCCAGCAGCTCCAGGGCGGCCGACAACGGCTTCTGATAGCTGGTGCCGCCTCCCAGGAAGGTCTCCGCGAAGTCGACGACACGGTCGGCGTCGGCGGCCTCGTCGGCCGGGAAGCGGAAGACCTGGAGCTTGTCGGCGGCGGCGAACAGGATGCCCACGAAGTCCCGCCCACCGTGGCGTGCCTGGTCGAGGAGCGCCAGGGCGCACGCCTTGGCCCACGCCTCGCGGGTGACTCCACCGGGCCCCTCCGCGTACATGGAGTGCGACGTGTCGACGCACGCGATGACGGCGCCCCGCCCGGTGGTCCGCTCGCCCTCGCTGTCGTAGAGCATCAGCTGCCCGGCGGCGTAGCGGGCGGCGAACACCGCGCGTGATGCGGGCAGTCCGAGATGGGCGAGTTCCGAGGGGACGACACGCGAGAGGTCGTCGCCGAGCGTGACACCGATCAGCTCCCCGGAGGTGTGCTCCACCTTGCGGGCGCGCTCCCCGTCTGCCATCTGCCGGAAGCGGCCGATCAGCTCCGCCCACGCGGCGAGGCGGCTGCTGCGCAGCCGTTCGGCGAGCCGGGCACGCCGGTCGAAGGGCATCCGCTCCAACTCCCCGGCCCCGACACCCCATGCCCGCATGAGGGCGGCCTCCTCGCGCACGGCTTCGGCGGCCCGCGCCCCCGCGACGCGCGTGACGGTCCGGATGCCGGGTGCCGCGGCTCCCAGGGCCTGGGCGGCGTCCCGGGCGGCGTCCTCGGCGGCCTGGTGTGCCGTACGTTCGGTGTCCGGTGCCCCGTCGGTCTCCTGCGCCGCGCTCTCCGTTCTGTCCGCCCGCTCAGCCCGTTCCTGGGCGTCCCGGGTGTCGTCCAGCAGGCGGCGCAGCGCGGTGGCCTGTGCGAGTACGGCCATGGCGGCGGCGTAGGGGTCACCGACCGTCTCGCGGTGCAGCTCGGCGAAGGCCGGTGACTCCATCAGGGAGGCGACCACCTGGTGGTTGGCCATCCTGGAGAGGGCCATGTCCGTGCGCTCACGCAACCGGGGCCGGGCCTGGTAGGCCGCCAGGAACACGTCGGCCAGGAGGTCGGCGGCGCACTCGTGTCGTGCGCTCAGCTCATCGGTCAGCTCGCGCAGGGCCGCCGACTGCTCGTAGGTGTCGCGCCAGGTGAGCCGGTCGAACCGGTCCACGACCACGGCGGCGGTGTGCCTCTCGGGAAGGGGAAGGGGAACGGGGACGGGTACCGAGACGGGAACGGGTACCGGGGCGGGATCGGCCCCCGTGACAGGACCGGTCACAGGGACGGGTGCGGGCACCTCGCCGCGTCCGCTCGCCGCCTCGTCCATGGTTCCGTCGGCCCGCGCCCGCTCAGAACCGCGCCTGCACCGCGCTCGCGTCCACGCCGAGCGCCTCGGTGAGGACGCGGGCACGGACGGCGCGCTGGCGGCCGGTGACACGGTCGATGGCGGACGTGGAGCGCCCGGCGTTCGCCGCCTCCTCGCGCAGCTTCTCCAGCCGCTGCCCCGCCGTGGCGAGCTTGTTGTGGGCCTTTTTGATGACCCAGTCGCTCAGCGCCTCGCGCGACTGCCCGGCCATCGCGTCGAGCTGGGCCTCCAACTCGTCGATGGTGTCGGCCAGGTCGAGTGCTTCCTTGGCGTCGGGGTTGACCAGGTGCAGTACCTCGCGCTCGACGGTCGGCCGCTCGGCCGGCGAGTTCCACAGCACGTGCGTGAGCACCGACAGGTCGGTCTCCGCGACCGCCGGGCGTCCGTCGAGGTACGCGGACGCCTGGAGCAGGCCCACAGCCTGCCGCCAACGGCGGTCGGAGGCGACGAGTTCCTTGCGGCGCAGGGCGGCCCGCAACGTGCACACCGCGTCCACGATCGCGTCGGGGACCTCTACGGAGGGGACGCCCTCCGCCACGGCCTCCTGCAACGCGGCCAGTTCGACGGTGGTCCGCCGCGGTGCCGTCGGGCGGCTGACGGCGGAGCGGACCAGGGAGGCGAAGTTCGAGGGGTCTTCGAGGTAGCCGACCTCGATCCGTACGAGGAGCCGGTCGTAGATCGCGGCCGAATCCTCGCCGGTGGGCAGCTCGTTGCTCGCCGTGATGGCCCCGATGAGGGGGCAGTGGATCGGTTCGCCGCCGTTCTCCGGGTGGTAGATCCGTTCGTTGAGGTAGCCCAGCGTCTCGTTCAGCGCCGCCGTGGAGCACTTGAATATCTCGTCGATGAACGCGATGTGCGCGGTCGTGGCGCGGCCTTCGTAGACCTGTCGGTACTCGCCCCGGGCGAGCGCGGCGACGTCGATGGGGCCGAACATCCGCGTCGGCGCGGTGAACTTCGACAGCAGGATCTCCCAGTACGCCGCGCCGTCGATCCGGCCCGTGAGCTCCCTGGCCAGCTCGGACTTGGCCGTTCCCGGCGGGCCGAGCACGAGGGAGTGCTGCCCGGCCAGCAGCGTCACCAGCAGGGTCCGCACGACGTCGGCGCGCTCGAGGAAGCGGTCGGAGAGCTCGTCGCTGATCGCCCGAAGCCGCCCCGCGGTACCCCCGGGGCCCTGCCCGCCCGTCGCCCCCACGCTCAAAGCCCCCGCCTCTCCCAACTCCCGAAATCCCGAACCTCGAACCCTCGAACCCTCGAACCCTCGAACCCTCGAACCTCGGCAAACCGTCAACGGGACGGACCGGAACACAGTTCCCGGAGCCCCCCGGGATCTCCGGAGAAACCCTGCACGCCCGCGCCCCCAGGGTCGGCGGACAGACCCGGCACGCCCGGCGGTGCCCCCGACCGCCACGGCATCTCCCCGTAACTCGACTCGTCTCGGAGTTGCCGCGCCGTGCCCAGTCCCCGCAACGCGCTCAGGCGTGCACCCCGGTACGTCCGGGCGCCGCCCGGACCCGCTCCCGACCCCTCCCACCCCCACCGAAAGCCACCCCTCCCCAGGTCGCGAAGCCCCCCACACCCCCATACGCTCCCAGATGTGACGCCGCCCTCGTCGACAGCCGCACGGGCAGCAGCGGTCGCGGTGGCCGTGCTGCTCGCCTGGTTTCCGCCGCTGAGCGCCTCCCCCGCGGCCGCCGACGCCCCGGTCGCACTCGACCGGCTGTACGACGACCGGCGCGTGCAGCTCTTCGTCGTCTGCGTACGTGACCTCTCCGGGCGTCCCCCGCGGAGCCGGGCGGACGCCACGGCCGACCGCAACGGCCTCGGGCTCGACGACGTGCTGCTCGCCGGGCGCCCCGTGCCCACCCCGTCCGTCACGCCGGGCACGGCGGACCCGGGCGCAGACGTGTCCGGAGCGGACGACTCCGCGACGGGTGACCTCGTCCTCCCCGTGGCGGCGGCGTGCGCCGCCGGGGTCGCCGCCACCCTCGCGTACAGGCGGCGCAGGAAGCGCACCACCACCCGCACGACCCCCGGCGGCGGCTGGGGGCAGGGCGACACCGGCAAACAACCGACCCCGCTCCCCGACCTCGACGCGCAGGCCCGCCTGCTGCTCATGGAGACCGATGACGCGGTCCGCGCCAGCACCGAGGAGCTCGGCTTCGCCGCGGCGCAGTTCGGCGAGGACGCGGCCAGGCCCTTCGCCGACGCGCTCGCGTACGCCCGGACGGAGCTGACGGCGGCGTTCCGGCTCCGCCAGGAGCTCGACGACGCCTTCCCCGAGGACGATCCCACCAGGCGCCGCATGCTGGAGGAGATCGTGGCGCGCTGCACGGAGGCGGGCCGCCGCCTCGACGCGGAGGCCGATCGCGGCGCGATCAGGCGGTGGCCCGCGCGAAGACCGCCCAGACGCAGAACCAGATGATGGACGCGGCCCGGAGCATCGACGTCCTGGACCCGACCGGCGAGCTGAACCGCTTCGAGGAGCAGGTCCGGCGCGAGGAGGCACGGGCCCTCGGCAAGCAGGAGCTGGCCGCGTCCTCGCTCGACGCGCAGTTCGAGGAGCTGGACGCGCTGGGGGACGAGGCGGAGATCACCGCCCGTCTCTCCGCCCTCAAGGCGACCACCTGAGTCCCCGGCCCCCGAAGGACCCTGTGTCAGAACAGGCTCAGCAACGCCTCCGCCGCGTCCATCGGCTCCGAGTCCCCGTCCGGCAGCGCCAGTTCGAACCACACCGTCTTGCCGCGCGGTGTCCTGCGCGAGCCCCACGCCGCGCTGAGCAGCCCCACCAGCTGGAGTCCGCGACCGCCCTCGTCGGTGTCCCGCGCACGGCGGCGGCGCGGCTGCACGAAGCTCGCGTCCCACACCTCGCACACCAGCGTCCGGTCGAGCAGGAGACGCAGCCGGATGTCGCCGTCGCCGTACCGCAGTGCGTTGGTGACGAGCTCACTGACCAGCAGTTCCGCCGTGTCGCAGAGCCGTTCGAGGTCCCAGTCGCGCAGCTGGTCGCAGGCGAGTTCACGGGCGCGGCCGACCGACTTCAGGTCGCGTGGCAGCGTCCAGTCACCGACGTGGTCGGTGGGCAGTCCTTCGACGCGGGCCATCAGGAGGGCGATGTCGTCCTCCCCGTGGTGGGTGTCCAGCGTGTTCAGGACGTGGTCGCAGGCGTCCTCCAGGGTCGTCGGCGCGTCGTTCAGGGCGCGTACGAACGCGTTCAGGCCCTCGTCGAGCGGGTGGTCGCGGGATTCGACGAGCCCGTCGGTGTAGAGCGCGAGCAGGGCGCCCTCGGGGATTTCGACCTCGACGTCCTCGAAGGGTTCGCCCCCGACGCCGAGCGGCATGCCCGGCGGTACGTCGAGCATGAGCGCGGATTCGCCCGGCTCGACGAGGACGGGCGGGAGGTGGCCCGCGTTGGCGAACGTGCAGCGGCGCGTGACGGCGTCGTAGACCGCGTACACGCACGTGGCGAGGTAGACCTCGCTGAGGTCCGCGTCCGCGTCCGCCGCCTTGCGGGCGCCCCTGGTGGCCCGCTGGAGCCCCGCGGGGTTGCCGAGGCCCTGGGCGATCTCGTCGAGGGCGGAGAGCACCTCGGCGGGTTCCAGGTCGAGGAGGGCCAGCGTGCGGACGGCGGTGCGCAGCTCCCCCATGGCGACGGCGGCGCGCAGACCGCGTCCCATGACGTCACCGACGACGAGCGCGGTGCGGTGGCCGGGCAGCTCGATGACGTCGAACCAGTCGCCGCCGACCTCCGTGGCGGCGTTGCCCGGCAGATAGCGGCAGGCGATGTCGAGTCCGGACGCCTCCGGGTCGCCGGGCGGCAGCAGGGAGCGTTGCAGTATCAGCGCGCGCTCGTGCTCGCGGCGGTAGAGGCGGGCGTTGTCGATGCAGACGGCGGCTCGCGCGGCCAGTTCGACGGCGAGCGCCCGGTCGCGCTCCCCGAACGGCTCGCTTCCCTTCGTACGGGAGAACTGGGCGAGGCCGACCACGGTGTCGTGGGCGACCATCGGCACGGCGAGCGTCGACTGGACGAGGCCCTTGGTGAGGCGGCTCGCCGATTCGTCGTCGGCCCCCGTGACCAGGCGGGGCCGGGCCGCGCGGAGGGCGTCGGCGCAGGGTGACGTGAAGGCGAACCGGTGCACGGCGCCCACGTCTATGGGCGCGCTGCCGTCCGGGAACGGGGCGTCGGCGACGGCGCTCGCGAAGGCCACGCGGCGCAGGTCCGCGCTGCCGTCGGCGAGCCCCGGCGGCGTCTCGTCGCCGTCGAGGAGGCCTTGGTACAGGTCCACGGAGGCGAGGTCGCAGAAGCCGGGGACGGCGACGTCGAGCAGTTCCCGCGCGGTGGTCTCCAGGTCCAGCGAGTTGCCGATGCGGGCCCCGGCCTCGTTCAGCAGCGCGAGGTTGCGCCGGGCGTGGGCGGCCTCCCGCGCGGCGGCGTGCCGGCGGGTCACGTCGGTGCCGAGGCCGGCGACGCCGATGGGGCGGCCCGAACCGCTGTGCACGCGGTACAGGTTGATCGACCAGTGCCGTCGGTCGGTGCTGCCGGGTGCGGGTCCCACGATCTGCATGTCCGTCACGGAGTCGCCGGTCTCGAGGACACGCTTGAGGGCGGCGGCCATGCGGTCGGCCTCGTGGCGCGGCAGGTAGTCGTGGACGGTGCGGCCCCGCTGGTCCTCGACGCCCCCGCCGAAGACGGCGGCGAACCGACGGTTGGCGCGCTGCACCTTCAGGTCCGTGCCGAACAGCAGGAAGCCGAAGGGAGATTGGCCGAAAATGGCCTGGGACGCGGCGAGGTCGGTCTCGATCTGCCGGAGCACCCGGACATCGACGACGATGCAGACCGCGGCCCGCTCGCCCTCCTCGGTCACGGTCGGCATCACGTACACCTCGGCGACGCCTTCCAGGCCGCCCGTGCCCCGCTCACGGCCCGTGCGCGGGTCGTCGGGACCGCCGGGCGTCAGGACGTCCTCGGGCAGCCTGAAGGGCACCACGCCCGTCCACTCGCGTCCGTCGAGGATCTCCGCCATCTTGCGGTGGCCGCCCGAACGCAGTTCGGGCGGGACGAAGGCCTCGATGGGGTCCTTGCCGACGGCGTCCCGCGCGGCCACGCCGAACAGGCGCTCGGCGCGCACGCTCCACTGGTCGATGAGGCCGTCGGCCCCGATCGAGAACGACGCGACCTTGATGTAGTCGTAGATCGAACCGGGTGGGTTGCTCTGCCACGTCTCGTCGACCGGCACGTCCACCGCCGGCACGTCGGCGTTCGACACCTCGGCGTTCGACACCTCGGCGCTCGGCGCGTCAGCGTTCGGTACGTCAGCGTTCGGCTCGTCGCCGACCGTCGCGTCCTCGGCCGTCGCGTCGCCCGACGGACCGTCGCTCTCCGTCGCCTTCGCTGGTATCTCGCTCACGCGAACCGTCCCCTCCAGCTCACCGCGTCCGGCACCGGTCACCGCATACGGCTGACCGCAGTATCCAGCACTACGGTGCCGCGCCACACGGCGTTCACGATCACAGCACGGACTCGACGCTTTCCGGCCCGTGCCGCCCTTGTGCAGGACGCCTCTCGCACACTGCCAGTCTTCTAACCCGGCAGCGCCAGCTCGAACCACACCGTCTTCCCCGTCCTGCCCGTACGACCCGGACGTGTGCCCCAGCGCCGTGACGATCGGGACACCAGCTGGAGACCGCGGCCGCCCTCGTCGTCGAGGGCGGCGACGCGCTCCAGGGGCGGGTCGGGGAGTGGATCGGACACCTCTACGAGGAGGGTGCCGTCGGGGTCGACGGGGCGTACGAGGCGTACGCCGATGGGCCCGGAGGCATGACGCAGGGAGTTGGTCACCAGCTCGCTCACGAGCAACACGGTGATGTCGGCGACGGACGTGAGACCCCAGTCGGCGAGCTGTTTGCGGACGGCCGTGCGGGCGGTGCGGACGGCGCCGGGGTCCGCGGGGAAGGCCCACTCGGCGCAGTCGCCTTCGGTGTCGATCACGCCGATCACTTCCAGACCAGTAGCGGAACCTGCCCGGGAACCTGTCCGGTTTCATGGGGTTAATGGGCACATACCCGATATCCGGTCTGCTTTACCGCGTATTGGAGCGCGCTGTGGCACGAACGGCGTACGCCGGGTCAATGCGCGGCGTACGGCAGGGCGAGCGCCGCTTCGACGGCGGGCACGTCGGCGGCCAGCCAGTCGACGGACCACACCTGGTCGGGAGCGAGCCAGCGCAGCTCGTCATGGTCCTCCAGGGGCCTGGGCTCGCCCGACACGAGGCGGGCCGTCCACACCCGCAGGACGTATCCGCCCGGCAGCGGCCACTCTCCCGGGACCCGTCCTGTCGGTTCGGCCTCGACGCCCAGCTCCTCGCGGAGCTCGCGGACCAGCGCGTCCTCGCTCCGCTCCCCCGGCTCGACCTTGCCGCCGGGCAGCTCCCAGCCGCCGGCGAGCTCCGGGGGCGCGCTGCGCCGTGCGGCGAGCAGGCGTCCGCCGTCGTACAGGGCGGCGCCGACCACGATGCGTTCGTTCATGCGGGAGAGCGTACGGAAACCCTGGGCCCGCGCCGGACGTCCCTAGCGGCCGCTGCCGTTCTGGCTCAGTTTCTCGATGGAGTAGAGCTGCTTGTGCCCGCGGTCGTGGAGGCTGTCGGCGATCTTCTGGGCCTCGGCCTTCGTCGCGTACCTGCCCACGCGATAGCGGTTGCCGTTGTCGTCCTGACGTATCACGAACCAGGGCAGCAGAACTGTTCCGTCATTCATTGCGCCCCTCCGTTCGCCACCCCCGGCGCGCCCACGCCTCGGTCTGTAAGGAAACCGCAGTCCGCATATGCCCGAGCCTACGCCCGACCTTTACGCAGCGGATACGACTTTGCACAAGGAGATACGCAAGAGGGCCGCTATCGGCCAAGACCCCGGCTACGCGTGCAACAGGAGGAGCGCAGGGGCCGTGCGGTGACAGCCGAAACCCGCCCCCGCGCGAAGCGAAACGGGGGGCGGGCCGGGAGGAGCGGAGGTGTGCGCGCACGCGCCGATGGGGCGTGCGCGGCGGACGGGGAATGCGGAGGACTGGAGGGCCCGGCTACCTCACGGGCAGGTGATACGCGATGCGGTAGCGGTCGGCCGGCACCACGATGTCGGCCGTTTCCACGGCACGGCCCGATGCGTAGTACGTGCGGTGGACGACGATGACCACGTGCCCGGGGACGCCGCCGAGCGCCGTGAGCTCCTCCGCGAGGCCGGGGCGGGCGCCCACTTCCTCCGCGACGTTGTCCACGATCACGTCGATGGCGGCCATCCGGTCCACCACTCCGCAGCCGCCCAGCGGGCCCTCCTCGGGGAGCATCACGGGTGTGCGACCGGTGACGGCGAGGGGCTCCCAGGAGGTGGAGAGCATCATGGTCTCGCCGGCGTCCCGGAAGACGTACTTGGTGCACATCACGCGGTCGCCGACGCGGATGCCGAGGCGCTCGGCCACCCCGGCGTCCGCCTCGATCTGCTCGCTGCGGGACTCCCAGGTGCCGCGCACGCCGTCGGCGGCCTGCTCCTGGCGGAAGGGGGTCGAGCCGCCGTTCACCGCGCGGTACCCGGTGCGGGCGATCTTGCGCGGGACGGGGCGCTCGCGCACATAGGTGCCCGATCCGGAGCGGCCTTCGACCAGGCCCTCGGCCATCAGGACCTTGCGCGCCTCCAGGGCGACCGTGTCCGACACCCCGTACTCCTCGCGGATTCTGGCCTGCGAGGGGAGGCGGGTGTGCGGCGGCAGCGAACCGTCGGCGATCTTCTTGCGGAGATCACCCGCGACCCGCAGATACGCCGGCTGTTCACCGAAAGTCACTGGCCACTCCCATCAGGTTGACAGACAGCAACAGCCTGGCAACCGTGGGTTGTTGCATGCAACCCAAGGCCAAGGAATCACCCGAAGTGATGATTTCTGCTGGCGCAGGTCTTTACGCAGGACCTTTCCCCGGATATGGCGGACGGCCGACGACCTTGAGGAAACGTTCGGTCGCCGCCCGCGCGATCTGGCTCCCCCATCCTCCCCAGTTCACGTCGAAACAATGGTCGGCCCACGGCAGTTCGACGTACGTCGCCGGAGCGCCGGCCTCTTCGAGGCGCCGGGCCAGCTCGCGCGCCTGCGCGACCGGCACCGCGCGGTCCGCGCTCCCGTGCAGGAGCAGCGTGGGCGGTACGTCGCCCCGGACGAGCCGGGCGGGCGAGCCGAGGCGGTAGCGGGCTGGAGCGGTGGCGGCCGAACCGCCCATCAGGAGCGGGATCATGGGGTCGCGGCGCAGCGCGGTGCCCGCGATCAGGCGCCGCATGTCGGTGGGCCCGTAGAGGGAGAGGACACCGGCGACGGAACTGTCCCGCACCCCGCAGGACGCCGGGACCCTGCCGTCCCCCTCCGTGTAGGCGGCGGCGAGCGCGAGGTTGCCGCCGGCCGAACTGCCCGCGAGGAGCAGGCGGTCGGGGTCGACGCCGTACACCCGCGCGTGCCGCCGCACCCAGCCGACGGCGCACTTGACGTCGCCGATCTGGTCGAGCTGGGTGGCACGGGGTGCGAGGCGGTAGTCGATGTCGAAGACCGACCACCCGCGCGCGTTGAACCAGCGGTTCCACGCGGGGGTCTGGCTGCGGTGGCCCTTGTTCCAGCCGCCGCCGTGCACCCACACGACGGCGGGTCGCGGCGCGTCGGTCCGCTTGGGCGGCGCCCACAGGTCGAGCCGCAACTTCAGCCCCTTGGCGCGGGCCCTGTCACCGCGGCCCACGCGCGCGTAGGTGAGGGTGCGGGCGCGGTCGGGCACCTCGGCGTAGTTGACGCCGTCGAAGTACCGCGCGGGCGCGAGATGGAGCCCCTGCTGTCGCGCGGTGCCGGACGCGGCGGCGTACGGCATCACTCCGTGGACGAGGGCCGCGAAGGAGGCGAGCGCGGCGAGCCCCGCGCACCAGGGGTGGCGTCGCCCCGCGAGCGCGGCGCCCACGAGGCCGAGCAGCCCCGGCGGCAACAGCAGGAGCCCCCAGGAGGTGATGGCACCGGCGGCGAGCACCAGGAGCGGGACGCGGGGCAGCGGGGCGGCGACGAGGACGGCGAGCGCCGCGTTCAGCAGGCCGGTGGTCAGGAGCAGGACCCGGGCCACGGCGGGCGGCGGCACGACGGACGTCACGCCGAAGAACTATCACAGAAGCAGACAAAAGCCCCTTAGGGTGACCGTTCAGGGGTTGCCCGAACGGTCACCCGGGGTGCGGTCCGCTCACGCCTCCTCGCTGTCCCCGCCCGCTCCGTGGTCCTCGTCGAGACCGGTCTCCGGGCCGTCCCACGGAGTCGCGTCACGCGGCGAAGTCGTCCCCAGACGCAGGGACTTGCGAGCGGGGATGGCGCTCTTGTCACCCATTTTCCGGAAGCCCGCCAGGTAGTGCTTGTCGAAGGTGTCGGCATCGGAGGCCTCGGCCGCCTTCGCCCACTCCTTGCGGCCCTTCTCGATCTCGGTGACAAGCCTGTCGATGTGCTTCTGTGTGCCCGTCGGCCAGTCGTGCGCGCGCAACTGCCGTGCCTGTTCGGCGAGGCCCTTGTCGACGCGGGCGGCCCACTTCTTGTGCCCGTCGAGGTCGTCCTCGATCCGCTCCTCGGCGGGCGCCGCGAGGTACTCCTTGCTGAAGGCGCGGTCCGCCTTCACGTAGGCGAGCTGGTCCGCGTCGAGCGTCGTCGCGTCGCTGCGCAGGGAGCCTTCGAGCCGTTCCCCCGCGTCGACGGCACCGAAGATGCACGTCCCGTGGCGGTCACCGTGTCGCCAGGTGGTCCGGTCGGGCATGAAGTAGTAGATCTGGGCGTCGCCGAAGTCCGCCCAGGTGTCCATGACGTACGCCCACTGCAGGTCGGTGCACTTGGACTCCGCGAGGTCGATCATGGCGTCCTCCCCCGGGTACTCCGCACCGGTCACGCGGAACGACGCGAAGACCTCGCCGTCGTGCTTCCCGGCGCAGGGGACCTCGTCCACCTGGGCGGCGTACTCCATGGAGTCGATCTTCCCGTCGGGCGCGTCGAAACAGCCGCCCTTGTCGACCGGGAAACCGGTACCGCTCTGCCGGGACTCGCGGGCCGCGTCCTTGAACCCCTCGGCGAAGTCGCGGGCGGCGCCCGTGGCGACGGAGAGCACGAGCAGGACGACGCCCACCACGGAGAGGATGCCGCCTGCGATCGCGAGGCCCTTGCCGCGCTCGCCCTTCCTCTTGATCTGCGCGAGCCCGACGAGGCCGAGGACGAGGCCCACGGCGGGCACGAAGCAGAAGATCCCGAACACGAGCGACGCGATCGCGAAGCCGTTCACCGGCGGCCGGGAGTACGGCGAGTACGGGCCGGGCCAGGCCTGGTACGGGAGCTGTCCGTGCGGGGGCTGCGGCGGCCAGGGGGCGCCCGGCTGGTCCGGCTGACCCGGTGCGCCTCCAGGAGGGGCGTTCGGGCCGGGGGGCGGCGGTATGTCCACGGGTAACGTGCTCCTGGATTCTGGTACGGGTGGTGCTGGGGTGCCGTCAGCGGCGTCATGCGGGGGTCGTGCAGGCCGCGCAGGGCGTACGGAGAGCCTGGCGCATCGTAATCGGGGTGGGGGATAAAAAGTAATGCGGCGACAAAGCTCGACAACTCGGTCAGCCACGCGGAGCACCGTTCGGGCCGTCAACGACTTGACCGCGAAGTGGGCCGCCACGGCCTCCGCCGACCGCGGCACGGTCTTCTCGGCGCCCGGCGTCTGGCCCCTCCTGGCGTTCCTCGCCGACGGCGCGACCGGCGCGGCCCGCGCGGAGCTCTCCGAGGCGGTGGGACTCCCCGCGGACGAAGCGGCGTCGGGCGCGCGCGAGTTGCTGGCCGCGATGGACCGCGTGCGCGGCATGGACGCGGCCCTCGGCCTGTGGACCAGGCGCACCCTGACCCTGCGGGACGCGTGGCGCGAGGGGGTGCCGGTGGACGCGCTGGGGGTGCTGACCGGTGACCCGGCCGTGGACGCCGCGGCGCTCGACGCGTGGGCGGCGGAGCGGACGGGCGGGCAGATCCCACGGATGCCGGCCCGTCCCGACAAGGACACGGAGTTCGTCCTGGCGAGTGCGCTGGCGCTGCGCACCGCATGGCTCCAGCCCTTCGACGACGGCCTGATGGTCCCCGAAACGGGGCCGTGGCAGGGCCGTTCCCTGGCCGGCCTCCACCGGTCGACGTCGCTGCTCGACCGTGTCGGCGTCGCGCGGTCCGCCACGGGATCCGTGACCGAGTTGAAGGTGCTCGGCGACACCGGGGTCGACGTCCACCTGCTGCTCGGCGAGGACCACATGGGGCCGGGGGCGGTGCTCGGGGCGGGTGTGGACGCGCTGGCGCGCAGAATCCCGGTGGTACCGGGAACCCACATGCCGTACGGCGAGGCCGGCCCCGGTCTGGAGGTCCGCCGGGTGCGCGCCATGTCGCCGCGCCCGGCGACGCTGCACGTCGCCACCGTGCCGTTCACGTCGACGGCGCGGCACGACCTGATGGCGCGGCACGAACTGTTCGGCCTGACCACCGCGAAGGACATGACGGACGCGGCGGAGGGCCACTTCCCGGGGATCGCGGTCGAACCCCTGGCGCTGCAGAGGGGCGAGCAGGCGGCGACCGCGACGTTCAGCGCACTCGGCTTCCGGGCCGCCGCCGTCACGGTCTTCATGGCGTACGGCGCGGGCCTGCCCGAGGAGCGCTACGTCACCACCGACGTGAACGCCACCTTCGACCGCCCTTTCGGCTTCCTCGCCGTCCACCGCACCTCACGCCTCGTCCTCGCGGCGGGCTGGGTCACCGACCCGGAGCCGTACCGCGAGGACGAGCATCACTGAGGTACTTCAGCGGTCAGAACTGCAGACTCCAGGAGTCGATCTTCCCGGTGTCCTGCGCCGCGTTGTCGCTGACCCGCAGCTTCCACGTGCCGTTGGCCGTCTCCGAGGAGGCGTTCACCGTGTACGTGGTGTTGATGTTGTCCGAGCTGCCGCCGGTGCCGTAGCCCTTGAGGGTGTAGGCGGTCCCGTCGGGGGCGATCAGCTGGACCTGGAGGTCGCCGATGTACGTGTGCTGGATGGTCACCGGCACGCTCAGGGCGGCGGGCGCGTTGCCCGGGACCTCGGTCACGGTCACCGGGGACTCGGCGGTGGCGTTGTCCCTGATCGGGTAGTCCGTGTCGTTCGTGAACTTCTTGCCCGGCGGGTTGGTCGTACCCCCGGTGACGTTCAGGAGACGGTTCGGCGAGCCCGAACCCGGACTGGTGACGACGCCCGTCGAGGAGGCGCTGACGAGGGCCGAGGACACCTGGGCCGGGGTCGACGAGGGGTTCTGGCCCAGGTAGATCGCTGCCGCGCCCGCCACGTGCGGGGACGCCATCGACGTACCGGAGATGGTGTTCGTCGCGCTGTCGCCGGAGTTCCACGTCGAGGTGATCGAGGAGCCGGGGGCGAAGATGTCGAGGATGCTGCCGTAGTTCGAGTAGCTCGCCCTCGCGTCGGTGCTGGTCGTGGCACCGACGGTGATGGCCTCCGCCACGCGCGCGGGCGACTTGGTCGACGCGTCGGTCGACTCGTTGCCCGCCGCCACGGCGTAGGTGATGCCGGACGCGATGGAGTTGCGGACCGCCGTGTCGAGCGCGCTGTCGGCACCGCCGCCGAGCGACATGTTGGCCACGGCGGGCTTGACCGCGTTCTTGGTCACCCAGTCGATGCCCGCGACGACCTGCGCCGTGGTGCCCGAACCCTGGTTGTTCAGGACGCGGACGCCGACGATCTTGGCCTTCTTGGCGACACCGTGCAGGGTGCCCGCGACGGTCCCGGCGACGTGCGTGCCGTGGCCGTGGCCGTCCTGCGCGGTGTTGTCGTTGTCGATGGCGTCGTAGCCGTAGGAGGCGCGGCCGCCGAAGTCGGTGTGGCTGATGCGGACGCCGGTGTCGATGACGTACGCGGTGACGCCCTCGCCCGCGGAGTCCGGGTAGGTGTACTTCTGGTCCAGCGGCAGGGTCTTCTGGTCGATGCGGTCCAGGCCCCAGGACGGCGGGTTCGTCTGGGTCGCGGAGGCAGTGAACGTCCGGTTCTGGACGACCGCGTCGACGGCCGGATCGGCCGCGAACCTCTTCGCCTCGGCCTCGGAGAGCTCGACCGCGTAGCCGTTGAGCGCCTTGTCGTAGGTCCGCTCGATCTTCGCGCCGTACTCCTTGGCGAGGGCCTTGCCCGCGGCGGAACGGGCCTTGGGGCCGTCCTTGTCGAGGCTCACGATGTAGCTGTTCTTGATCGCGCCGGGAGTCCCGGCGTTCTCTATCGTGCCCTCCGCCCGGTCCGGCCGGGCGTTCGCCGGAAGGGCGGAGACGACGCCGAGGGCGAGGGCCGCGACCGCTGTCGCGCTGATCCCGGCCAGTCTTCGGCGGTTGTGACGCATCACTGCCATCTGAGGGGTCCTCCTCAATAGGTGGTGCGCTGGTGGGGGAATGGTGCTGTGGTGCCCACACTCACGGGGGAGGCGCGCGGCAGGGTGAAGTCGCACGGCAGGGTCGCGGCGCACGGCAGCATCAGGGCAGGGCCATGACAATCTGTTCATGCGGTTTGCCGAACCTTGCCGATCCCTTGTGGGCCCTTGCCTCCGCCCGGACGAAAGATTGGCTGATCCATAGGAATCCCACAAGGGTCAGGACAGGACGTAACACGCCCGCCACGAACCCCTCATGGCGCCCCGCCACCACAACGCCCTCACCCCCCACCCCCCATACGTCCCACCTTCAACAATCACCCCCCATAACCTGCGCGCATGACAGACATGCCCACGCACACCACAGAGGCGACCGCCCTGCCCGACCGCTGCTGCCCCGCCGACGGGACGCGCGTCCCCGCGGACTCCCTCGCATGGTCGTGCCCGGCCTGCCGCGGCCCCCTCGACCTGGACTTCTCCCCCGCGCCCGCGCCCCTGAAGGCGCTGACGGGCCGGGTGAACTCCCTGTGGCGGTACGCGGAGTGCCTGCCGCTGCCCGCCCCCGCGATCTCCCTCGGCGAGGGCCGCACCCCTCTCGTGGAGCTGGCGGGGCCGATTTCGGCCAAGTTGGACTTCCTGATGCCCACGCTGTCCTTCAAGGACCGCGGCGCGGTCATGCTCGCCGCCCTCGCGCGGCGTCTCGGCCCCGACCGGGTGATCGCCGACAGCAGCGGCAACGCGGGCACGGCCGTCGCCGCCTACTGCGCGCGGGCGGGCCTCGACTGCACCGTGTACGTCCCCTCCGGTACGTCACCGAAAAAGCTGGAGCAGATCACCGCACACGGCGCCCGCCTCCACATCGTCGACGGCGACCGGGAGTCCACGGCACGCGCCGCCCGCGCCGCCGCCGACGAACCCGGCACGTTCTACGCCTCCCACGTCCACAACCCCTACTTCCTCCACGGCACCAAGACGTACGTCCACGAGCTCTGGGAAGACCTCGGCGGCCACCTCCCCGACGCCCTCGTCGTCCCCGTCGGCAACGGCACGCTGCTGCTCGGCGCGGCACTCGCGATCCGGGAGCTGCACACGGCGGGACTCATCGCGCGCCGGCCCGCGCTGTACTCCGTGCAGTCCGCGGCGGTCGCCCCGCTCGCCGAGGCGTGGCGGGCCGGCGCCGACGACCTGGTCGGCGAGAGCCCGACGGCGCCGACCTTCGCCGAGGGCATCGCGATCCCCCGCCCCCCGCGCGCCCGCCAGATCCTGCACGCGGTACGGGCCTCGGGCGGCGGCTTCCTGACGGTGACGGAGGAACAGATCGTGACGGCTCAACGGGATCTGGCCGCACGCGGGTTGTACGTCGAGTCCACGGGCGTCGCCTGCTGGGCGGCCGTGCGGGACGGGGCGCTCGGGGAGCGGACGGCGGTGGTCCCGCTCTGCGGGGCGGGCGCGAAGACAGGGCTCGCGAACGCGGTGGAGGGCTGACGCAAAGCAGGGGGACCTGGACCGGACCTGGAGAAACCCCCGACCGACGAGATGGCGCTGGCGGCCCTCTTCCCGAAGGACGCACACAGCCGCTTCGACCAGGTCACGATCATGCTGGAGGACTCCCCCGCGAGCCCGGACCTGCGGGCGGCCCTGTTCCGGATCCTCGCGGGCACGCCCGGCATGAAGCTGGCGGGCGACGCGCGGGACAGCGAGGGCCGGGCGGGGGTCGCGGTGGAGATCACGCAGAAGTCGTGGGTGAGGATGGGCGAGGGCGCGGGCGACGACCTGACACTCCACACGCAGGACCGCTGCATCATCGCCCCCGACACGGGCCTCCTCCTGGAGACGACGCACAAGACCCTCGGCCGGGCCACCCCGGCGGACCGCTGCACCTGGCTGGAGGTGGGGCCCGCGGAGCGGGTGGAGTGAACGGCGACGGGTGAGTCCGGTCAGTCCGTGACGATGCCCGCCGCCAGCGTGGTCCCGTCGGCCGGGTCGATCAGCAGGAAGGAGCCGGTGTGCCGGGAGTCCGCGTAGGCGTCGAGGGCGACTGGTTCGGCGGTGCGCACCCGTACCCGGCCGATGTCGTTCGCCACCAGCTGCCCAGGGTCGGCGTGGTGCGTCAGGTCGTCCAGGGCGAGCCGTGAGGTGATCTCCTCGACAGTCGCCTTGACCGTGCGGGTGGTGTGCTTGAGCAGGACCCGCCGGCCCGCGGTGAGCGGGGTGTCGGCCAGGTGGCAGACGGTCGCCTCGATGTTCCGGCCGAGCGCGGGGACGTCGTGCGCGGGCACGATCAGATCGCCGCGGGAGATGTCGATGTCGTCCTCCAGGAGGAGCGTCACGGACTGCGGGGCGCTTGCGACGTCGACGCCCACACCGAGCAGGTCGATGCCGCTGATGCGCGATCCGATGCCGGAGGGGAGGACCTTCACCTCGTCGCCGACGCGGAAGGTGCCGGTGGCGATCTGACCCGCGTACCCCCGGTAGTCCGGGTGCTCCGGGGTGCGCGGCCTGATCACGACCTGCACGGGCAGGCGGGCGTGGCGGGCGGCCGACTCACGTCCGGTCGGCACGGATTCCAAATGTTCGAGGACGGTCGGACCGCCGTACCAGTCCATGGCGGCGGACGGCTCGACCACGTTGTCGCCGGCGAGCGCCGAGATCGGGATCGCGGTGATCTCCGGGACGCCGAGCCCCAGGGCGTACGCGGTGAACGTCTCAGCGATGCCGGCGAAGACGGGCTCGGCGTAGTCGACGAGGTCCATCTTGTTCACGGCGAGGACCACGTGCGGCACGCCCAGCAGCGCGGCGATGGCGGCATGCCTGCGGGTCTGCTCGACGACGCCGTGGCGGGCGTCCACCAGGATCACCGTCAGCTCGGCCGTGGAGGCACCGGTGACCATGTTCCGGGTGTACTGCACGTGGCCGGGGGTGTCGGCCAGGATGAACCGGCGCCGGGCCGTGGCGAAGTAGCGGTACGCCACGTCGATGGTGATGCCCTGCTCCCGCTCCGCACGCAGCCCGTCGGTGAGCAGCGCGAGGTCGGGCACGTCCTGGCCGCGGCTCGCGGAGACCTGCTCCACCGCCTCCAACTGGTCGGCGAAGACCGACTTGGAGTCGTGCAGGAGCCGTCCCACCAGGGTGGACTTGCCGTCGTCGACGGAGCCCGCCGTGGCGAACCGCAGCAGGGTTGCCTCCGCGGGGGCCGCCCGGCGGGCGGGCTGCTCGGTGCTGATGGTCATTTAGAAGTACCCCTCGCGCTTGCGGTCTTCCATCGCGGCCTCGGACATCTTGTCGTCGGCGCGGGTCGCGCCGCGCTCGGTGAGCCGGGACGCGGCGATCTCGGTGATGACGGCGTCCAGCGTCGTCGCGTCGGAGTCGACGGCGCCGGTGCAGGACATGTCACCGACCGTGCGGTACCGCACGAGCCGCGTCTCGACCGTCTCACCCGCCTTCGGCCCGCCCCACTCACCCGCCGTCAGCCACATCCCCGCACGCTCGAACACCTCGCGCTCGTGGGCGAAGTAGATCCCGGGCAGCTCGATGTCCTCGCGGGCGATGTACTGCCACACGTCCAGCTCGGTCCAGTTCGACAACGGGAACACGCGCACGTGTTCGCCGGGCGCGTGGCGGCCGTTGTAGAGCTGCCACAGCTCGGGGCGCTGGCGGCGCGGGTCCCACTGCGAGAACTCGTCGCGCAGCGAGAACACCCGCTCCTTCGCCCGCGCCTTCTCCTCGTCCCGGCGGCCCCCGCCGAAGACCGCGTCGAACCGCTCGCTCTGGATCTTCTCCGTCAGCGGCAGCGTCTGGAGGGGGTTGCGGGTGCCGTCCGGGCGCTCGCGCAGCACTCCGCGGTCGATGTAGTCCTGCACGGAGGCGACATGCAGCCGCAGCCCGTGCCGGGCCACCACCCGGTCGCGGTACTCCAGCACCTCGGGGAAGTTGTGTCCCGTGTCGACGTGCAGCAGCGAGAAGGGGATCGCCGCGGGGGCGAACGCCTTCAGCGCCAGGTGCAGCATCACGATCGAGTCCTTGCCGCCCGAGAACAGCAGCACCGGGTTCTCGAACTCACCCGCCACCTCGCGGAAGATGTGCACCGCCTCCGACTCCAGCACGTCCAGGTGCGAGAGCCGGAAAGGGTGACCGCCCCGGCTGTCGGCCCCCTCGGACACGGTCGTCGCGGTCGTCGCGGTCGTCACAGCAAACCTCTCTCACCCAGCAGTGCGTACAGCGCCCCCACCGACTCCTCCACCGACTGCTCGTGGGCCTCGATCCGCAGCTGAGGTGACTCCGGCACCTCGTACGGGTCGTCGACCCCGGTCAGACCGGAGATCTCACCGGCCGCCTGCCGGGCGTAGAGACCCTTCACGTCCCGCGCCGAGCACACCTCGACCGGTGTCGCGACGTGCACCTCCAGGTAGCGGGTGCCTTCCTTCTCGTGGTGGCGGCGCACCGCCGCCCTTCCGTCGGCGTACGGGGCGATCACCGGCACGAGGACCAGTACGCCGTGCGAGGCGAGGAGTTCGGCGACGAAGCCGACGCGCCGCACATGGGTCTCCCGGTCCGCCCGGCCGAAGCCGAGGCCCGCCGAGAGGAACGAGCGGACCTCGTCACCGTCGAGCACCTCGACCCGGCGGCCCTCGGCGCGCAGCCGCGCGGCCAGCCCGTACGCCAGGGTGGTCTTTCCCGCGCTCGGCAGCCCGGTGAGCCAGAGGGTGGTTCCCCCGGTCGCCGGCCCCGCGGCTGTGGTCCCGGTGCCGGGCATCGCGGTCACCACCCCACCGACCGGTAGTAGGCGGCGTACCGGCGGAAGAGTTCCTCGCCGACGGGCGGCCACGTCATGCCGGACGCGGCGGCCAGCTCCCCGGCCCGTTCCCTGGCGACCTCCGCCGGGTCCTGCCGGAAGAGCTCGGCCAGACTCTCCTTGACGTGTGCTTCGTCGTCGGCGGGCGAAGGGAGCAGCGCGAGGACCCGCACCAGGTCGTGGTCGTCCGGTGCCTCGGCGGAGCTGCGGCGCAGCTGTTCGTGGAACACGGAGTACGGCACCTCGGTGAGCCCGAACTCCCGCTGGAACACCGCCATCAGCGCGTCGAATCCGACGGCGTGCGGCTGTACCGCGTGCAGCCAGCCCCTCTCCCCCCGCCGGACGGCGGCGACGACCAGCGCGCTCACCCAGTCCACCGGCGTGTAGTCGGTGGCTATGGGGCTGGCGAACGACATGCCCGTCTGCAGCCACGCCTTGACGAGGAGGTCGTGCAGGCCCCGGCGGCTGGGGACGCCCGTCGTGGAGTGCGGGGTCACCTCCCCGAAGCGGTGGACGGTGATGTCGAGTCCGCGGTCGGCCGCTTCGGCGAGAAGACGCTCGGCCACCCATTTGGACTGGCTGTAGCCGTCGTCGGGGACGAGGTCGTCGTGCACGGGGCCTTCGGGGATCAGCCGTGTCCCGTACTCGCCGTGCGGGAACACGCCCAGGGTGGAGATGAAGTGCAGTTGCTTGCGGCGGTGGGCCGAGGTGAGCCGGAGGATCTCCAGGGTGCCGGCGACGTTGGCGCCCCGGTGGGCCTGGTAGCCGCGTGCGAGGTGGACCATCGCGCCGTTGTGGACGATGGTGTCGGCGTGTCGTGCGAGATCCGTGAACTCCGCTTCCGTGAGACCCAGTCGGGGAAGGCGCAGATCTCCCGGGACGGCCTTGATGCGGTCCTCGTACGCGTCGTCCCAGAGGCGGTACTCCCGCAGGTTGGCCACGACGCGGTGGCGGGCGGTCTCGGGGTTCTCGGCGCGCACCAGGCAGTGCACGTCGGCCGTGGTGCGCTCGAGCAGGTCGTGCAGGAGCTGACCGCCGACGAATCCCGTGGCGCCGGTGAGCAGCACCTCCCGCGGTTCCGACGGTCCGCAAGGGGTACCGAGGGCCACGATGTCCTCGGGAAGCACCGTGTCGGGCGCCAGAAGCGCCAAGCCCTCCCGGGCCGCTTGCTCCTCCGGTGCGTCGGCGCGCGGTGACTGCGCTCCGCCGGCGAGCAGGGCGGCCAGTTGGGGCGCGGTCGGCCGCTCGAAGACGTCCCGGACCGACACACGGATGCCGAAGCGCTCGGTCAGTGCCACGGCGAGGCGCTGCGCGCCGAGCGAATCGCCACCCAGGTCGAAGAAGTCGGCCCCGGGGTCGACGTTCTTGACGGGCAGGAAGTCCTGCCAGATGGCGCGGATCTCGGCCGCCGTCGACTGTTCCGGCGTCCCGGGCCCGTGTTCCCCGTCGTGCTGCCCCGGCCCCGCCTCCGCCGCGGGCTGCGCGGGGGACTCCGCGGCGAGCCGCTGGAGTTCCTTGCGGTCGGCCTTGCCGTTCGGCGTCAGCGGCATGGACTGCAGGACGACGTGCCGACGCGGCACCAGTGCGGGCGGCAACTGGGCGCGCGCGTGCTCCCTGAGCTCCGTCGGACCCGTTTCCGGGGACCGTACGGTGACGAAGGCGACCAGCGCGCGGAGGTCGCCCTCGCCATGGACGATGACCTTGGCCTCGCGCACCTGCGGATGACGCAGCAGCCCCGCCTCCACCTCGGACAGTTCGATGCGCACTCCGCCGATCTTGACCTGGTGGTCGCGGCGCCCGACGAACTGCAGGAGCCCGTCCGGACGCCGGTAGCCGAGATCGCCGGTGCGGTAGAGGCGGTCGCCCGGTATCTCCGGGAAGGGGTTGGGCACAAACACGCGTGCGGTCTTCCCCGGGTCCCTGACGTAGCCGAGGCCGAGGCACTCGCCGCCGATGCAGATCTCGCCGGTCTCTCCCCCGGGGACCGGCCGCATGAGGTCGTCCACGATCACGGCATAGGTGTTGTCGATGGGGGTGCCGATCGGGACGGGGTCGCGGTCGGTGTCGCACACGACGTGGAAGACGCTGCCGATCGAGGCCTCGGTCGGGCCGTAGGTGTTGATGATCGACACGTCCGGCAGGTACGACCGGAAGGCGCGCACGGCGTCCGCGGTCATCTCCTCGCCCCCGATGAGGAGGCGGCGCAGCGACGAGAGGCGCCGGATGAGGTCGGGTTCCGCGTGCAGCAGCTCCACCAGGGTGTTGAAGATGGAGGGGACGAAGTCGGTGGTGGTGACGGCGTGCCGGTGGATGACGTCCACGGTCGCCTCCAGGTCGAGGATGCCCGAGCGCTCGGGGATCACCACCTGGCTGCCGGTCGTGAGGGGCCACAGCATCTGCCAGAGGGACGAGTCGAACTGGTGCCTGCTGTTCTGCAGCACCACCTCGTCGGCGCGGGAACTGAGCCGTCGGCTCATGTACGCGAAGCGGTTGCGGAGCCCCCGGTGGACGTTGACGGTGCATTTGGGCAACCCGGTGGAGCCCGACGTGTAGAAGCCGTACACGACGTCGTCCAGGGTGGCGGCGGGAACAGACGGGGGCTCCGCGCGGGGTGCGAGGTCCAGGGGGTGGACGGTCAGCACCGGGACGTCGACCGGAGGTTCGGGTGCCCGCTGGGAGCGCAGCACCACCTTGGCGTCGAGCGTGGCGATCATGCGGACCACGCGTTCGACGGGGCTGGTGTCGTCGACGGGCACGAACGCCGCGGCGAGCTTCATCGAGGCGACCATCGACAGAAGCAGCTCCAGGCCGCCGTCGACGACGAGCGGCACGAAGTCCCCGCGTCCGACACCGTGCTCGTGGAGCACGTGGGCGACGGCGTTCGCCCGCTCGTCGAGCTCCCGGTACGAGAGGGTCACCGCGCCGTGCGTGGCGGCCGGTGCCTCGGGCGTCAGCGCGACCCGCGTTTCGAAGAGTTGCAGAACCGTATGGTGGTCCGGGTGGTCGAAGGACTGTCCCGCGACGCCACTCTGCGACCGGATTCGATACGCCTCGGACATAGCGGACGCCCCCTTGACGGGCCGCCTTATGGGCGGCCTACTGTGCCCCGAAAGTTCGGGCTCGACCAAATTTCCGGACCGGGAAAGCGAATGACCGTTCTCCCGAGCATTCCGGAACAAGGTAAGACCGCCTTCCGGCGCCGCGATACCTCTCTGCGCTTACCAATCACGTAATCACCGCAATTACAGAGGTGGCCGGGTAATAGGGACACCAACGTTCACGGCTCCCGCCATCATGGAAATTCAGTCTCCACATCTCGACGCATCGTCGCGGGGGTAATGCACAGATGGATTTGAAACAGCTCAAGGGTCTGCGGGTGGGTCTGTTCACGTCCGGCGGGCTTTCCGGCACCGCCGTCGCGGCCTGGCTCGCCGCGAACGACGTCGACGTCACCTGCTACGTCGCGGACATCGGCCAGCGGGCGCCGCTGCCCCCCGGCGAACTCGCCCGCCACCTCGCAGGACTGGGCCTGAAGACCAGGACCGTCGACCTCCGTGCGGAGATGGCGGACATGGCGCTGGACCTGGTGACGTACCAGGCCACGTACGAGGGCGGGTACTGGAACACGACGGGTGCCGCGCGTGCGGTCCTGGTGGCCGGCCTCGGTCCCGTGCTGCGCGAGGAAGGGTGCGACATACTCGCCCACGGGTGCGTGGGAGGCGGCAACGATCAGTCGCGGTTCGCCCGCTACGCCGCCCGCTTCACCCCTGACCTCACGGTCTTCACGCCGTGGACGGCGTCGTGGATGCTGGAGCGCTTCCCGACCCGCGCCGCCATGAGCACGTACCTGAGGGAGCTCGGCTACCCCAAGGAGCTCACGGACTGGGCCGACTACTCGATCGACGGCAACCTCGCCGGCTGCTCGCACGAGAGCGATCTGCTGGAGGACCTGGGCAACCCGCCCGCCTCCGTTGCACCTCTGATGACGGTATGGCCCCAGGCCGCGGCCGCCGAACCGGAGACGTTCACCGTACGGTTCGAGGGGGGCCGGCCGGTCGCGATGGACGGGGTCGGGGTCTCCCCGCTCGACGCCGTCCAGCGGGCCAACGCGCTGGGGGGCCGACACGGCGTCTCACTGCGCACGGTGGTCGAGAACCGTGTCAACGGAACCAAGTGCCGGGGCGTCTACGAGGCTCCCGGGCTCGACGTCCTGAGCCCGTGCCTGGACGCGCTCTACCACGCCTGCCTGGACAAGCCGTCGTCCCAGCTCTTCCGCAGGCTCTCCACCGAGCTGGGGACCGCCGTCTACGAAGGCCGCTTCCACGACACGTACGGCCGGGCCGCGGCAAGCGCCGTCGACCTCCTCGCGGGCGGCGTCAGCGGCACTGTGGAGGCGACCCTGTACCGAGGGAACATCCAGGTCACACGCCTGTTTGAGCTCACGGAGGCCCCGGGCACGGCCCGTCAGACGCGCTTCACCCACGGCGGCCACCACTGGATCACCCAGCCCGTGCACGCGGCCTGAGGAACAGCGGGCCGCACGAGTGAGGGGCGGGCGACACCGGACGACAGCGTCCGGTGTCGCCCGCCCCCCTCATGTGCGCGGCATCAGCCCCCGCTCACTGCGACCACGCAGTGGGCGTGCGGTCCCACCGGTGCCTGCGCAGCTCCGCGTAGAGCTCCGGCGACAGCGGCTCCCGACCGCTCACGCCGAGGTTCGAAGCGACGTGCCGGACACTGCGCATGCCGGGGATCACCGTGCTCACCGCGGGATGCTGCAGGATGAACCGCAGCGCCAGCTCCGGCATCGTCATGCCGTCGGGCACCACGGTCTTCAGCCGGTCCGCGTGCTCGACACTGGCTTCCAGGTTCTCCGGGACGAAGTACGAGGCTCGCCAGTCGTCCTGCGGCCAGGTCGTCCCGCGGGTCAGCGTGCCGGTCAGGGAGCCCTCGTCGAACGGGACCCGGGCGATCACGGCGATGTCCCGCTCCTGGCACGCGGTGAACAGCTCGTCCTCCGGGGCCTGGTCGAAGATGTTGTAGATGACCTGCACCGAGTCGATGAGCCCGGTGTCGAGGGCCTTGAGCACGTTGGTGGGCTCCCAGCGGTTGACGCTGATCCCCACCCCCTTGACGACGCCCTCGTCCCGCAGCCGGCGGATCGGTTCCTGCCAGGCCGCGTCATCGGCCCAGGCGTCCTCCCACACGTGGAACTGGAGCAGATCTATGGAGTCCGTTCCGAGCCCTTCGAGGCTATTCTTCGTGTATTCGAGAATATGGTCCTCGGGAAAGACGTCCTGGAGCCGTGAGTCGCGCCGCGACGGAAAGTTCCGGTCCTTCGGAGGAATCTTCGTCGCTACGTACAGGCGCTTCTCCTCGTGCCTGCGCAACAGGTCACCGAGCAACTCCTCGCTGTGCCCGCGTCCGTAAATCCAGGCCGTGTCGAAGAAGGTGCAGCCCAGCTCGACGCTCTTATCGAGCGCTTCTTGTCCCGTCGCGTCGTCCGCGCCGGTCCAGCCGCCCTCCCCGCCTGCTATGCCCCACATGCCATAGCCGACCTCACTGACCTGCCACCCGAGCCTGCCGAAGCGCCGGTACTCCATGTTCCACTCTCTTTTCTGCTTGTCCCCGAATGATGTCTCAGAGCGTTTCCCGCACGATCGCGGACAGAGCGTTCGTCCACAGTTCCCGCAGCCGCGCGGGCACATCCGCCGCCACCTCCGCCGGGTCCACCCGAATGCTCAGCTCGTAGGCCGTCCGCTCCTGGAGCCGGTTCACCTCGACGAGCACCGGGAAGTTCGTGCGGTCGGCGAAGCTCCACCCGTCCGCGGTGATGCGGCGCAACGACTCCGCGGCGCCGAACACGTGGAAATCCGTGTAGTTGAACATCGCCTCGAACGGCGCCTGCCCCAACTCCTTCGTGACGCGGGCCAGCGGATACGAGCGGTGCGGCAGGTGCTCACGCTCCGCGTCGAAGGCGGCCTGGACCAGCCCCTTCCAGCTGTGGTCCGTCACCTGTACCCGCACCGGGACCACGTTGAGGAACACCCCGAGCACGAGGTCCGCGCCCGCGGTCTCCGGACGCCCGTTCCCGCAGAGCCCCGTCACCACGTCCCCGGCATCGCACAGCTGCCCCATCGCCCAGAGGTGAGCGGCCAGGAAGACGCTCTTCACCGGCACGCCCAGGGCGGCGGAGACCCGCTGCGCCCCGTCCGCCAGCTCCGCCGGAACCTCCTCCACCAGTTCGCACGCGTCGGCGTCCGCCGCCGTGCCGGACGGTTCCGGGAGCGCCAACGGCCGCATGCCCTTGAGCAGTTCGCTCCAGTACGAACGGGAGGCGGTGTCCCGTGCCGCTCGCCGTTCGGCGGCCACGAAGTCCCGGTAGCGGGACGCCGGCATGGGCGCGAGCCCGTCGCCGCCGATCCGGTGGTCGTACGCGATCAGCAGCTCGGTGGCCAGCCGGGCGAAACTCCAGCCGTCGAGGAGGACATGGTGTACCGACAGCGAGAGCCGGAAGGACCGGTCGTCCAGGAGACCGACGTGGATGCGCAGCAGCGGAGCCGCCGTCACGTCGAAGGGCGTGGCGGACTCCCGCCGCCACCACGCGTCCAGGGCCCGGCGCTGCTCCGGCCCTCCGAGGCCACGCAGATCCTCGGTCTCCACGGGGACCGTGGCCGTGGAGTGCACGAGCTGGACCGGCTCCTGGAAGTCGGCGAGCTCGAAGGAGGTCCTGAGGATGTCGTGGCGTGCGACGAGATCCGCCAGGGCGCCCCGCAGCGCCGCCTCGTCCCACGGTCCCGTGACACGCACGCCGGTCAGGTCGTGATAGAGCCCCGCGTCCTCGCTCAACTCGCAGTGGTACAGGATGCCCAGCTGGAGCGAGGACAGCGGATAGGCGTCCTCCACTCCCTGCGGGACGAGGCCGGGATCGAGGTCGGTGAGCGACGTCATCGGCGGCCCCGCGTCCTGCGGGACACCGCCGGCCTCGGCGGGTGTCTCTCCGGGGCCCGCTGCCGCCCGGGCGAGTTCCCCGAGCGTCGGGTGCAGGAACACCTCTTCCACCCCGAACTCCAGGCCTGCCGCGCGCGCCTCGGCGACCAGCCGGATGGCGATGATCGAATCACCGCCGAGAGCGAAGAAGTTGTCGTCCGCCCCGATCGCGTCCCGGCCGAGCACCCGCAGCCAGACGTCCTCCAGCCGCTCGAACATCTCGTCCCGCGATACGTCCATGTCCCCCACCCCTCATGCTCCGTCGTAGTCGATGACGGCCGCGGCGAGCACCGCGACCCAGGAGTCCAGCAGGTTGCGCACGGTGTCCCGGCGGAACAGGTCCGTGCTGTACTCGGCGGTCGTCACCATCTCCCCGTCGACCTCCTCGACCTCCAGCGTGAGGTCGAACTTCGCGCCCCCGTTGTGCAACGGCACGGGTGCGGCCTCGATGCCCGCGAGGCGCGCCTCCGGCCGGCGCGGGCCCTGGTAGGCGAGGGCGACCTGCACGAGTGGCGGCACGGCCAGGCCACGTTCCGTGACGAGGTGCGGCACCAGCCGGTCGAACGGCGCGTACTCGTCCTCGATGGCGTCGAGGACCTGGCTGTGCGTCCTGAGCAGCGCGTCGCGGAAGCCGTTCGTGCCGCGGAAGTCGAGCCGCAGGACGACCGTGTTCACGAAGAACCCGATGACGTCCTCGTGCGCCGGGTCGGCCCGTCCCGCCGTCGGCGACCCGATGAGCAGTTCGTCCTGGCCGCAGAGGTCCCGGAGTACGGACCCGAGCGCGGTGAGGACGACGCTGTACGGGGTGGTGCCCTCCTGCGCCGCGAGCCGGGCGACCGCGTCGCGGAGCCCCGCGGGGGTGGCGCGTGTGACCTGGTCGCCGCGGTAGCTCATGGACCGGGGGCGGGGGTGGTCCGTGGGGAGGGCGAGCGTCGTCGGGGCGCCGCGCAACCGGTCCACGACGCGCCCCACCAGCGCGTCCACGTCCGGGGACGCGGCGAGTTCCCGCTGGGCGCGGATGAACTCGCGGTATCCGTGCGGGTTCGCGGTCGCCGGGGCGGGGCCCTGCCCGGTGCGGTGCGCGTACGCGAGGGCGAGCTCGCGGTCCAGGAGGTCGCTGCTCACTCCGTCCGACACGATGTGGTGCGTGACCAGGACGAGGAGGTGTTCGCCGGGCGCCGTCCCGATGAGCGCGGCACGCAGCAGAGGGGCACACGTCAGGTCGAAGGGGCGGCGGGCGAATTCCTCGGCGTGCTTCAGCGCGGCGGACTCGCCGTCCCCGGACGCCCCGAGGTCGATCACCTGGAGGGCGAGGGGCGGCACGTCGTCGGCGATCTCCGCGACCAGGCGCCCGGACCGGAAGTGGAACGTGGTGCGCAGCCGTTCGTGGCGGCCCACGACATCCCGCACCGCCTGTTCGAGCGCCGCGACATCCAGGTCGCCCCGCAGCCGCAACGCGCTCGGCACGTTGTAGGCGGTGGTCGCGGACTCCTTCAACTGCGCCAGGAACCAAAGGCGTTGCTCGCCGTGCGAGACCGCGTCGGCGGGTGCGGCGCACCGGCGGGCCGCGGCCGGTCCGGAAGCACTGCCGCCCAGGCGCGCCGCGAGATCCCGGACGGTGCGGGCCGCCATGAACTCCCGCGCGGTGATCCGGGTCCCGTGGGTCTGGGTGAGGCGCCCGAGGATGCGGGTCATGTGCAGGGAGTCGCCGCCCAGCGCGAAGAAGTCGTCGGTGCGCCCGACGCGGTCCACGCCGAGGACCTCGCCCCACAGGGCGGCGAGCCGCTCCTCGTCCGGTCCCTCGGGGCGGGCGTAGGGGCGTTCGCCGTCCCTCACGTCCCGCGGCGCGGGCAGGGCCGCGCGGTCCAGCTTGCCCTGGGGCGTGACGGGCAGCGCGGGCAGCGTGACGTACGCCGCCGGGACGGCGTAGTCGGGCAGGGTCCGGGCGGCCGCCTCGCGCAGTCGTCGCGGGTCGGCCTCCCCGACCACGTAGGCGATCAGCCGTACGTCGCCCGACGGGGACCGGTGCGGCACGACGGCGCACTCCCGGACTCCCGGCTCGCCTGCCAGGACCGCCTCCGTCTCCGCGGGCTCGACGCGGTGGCCGCGGATCTTCACCTGGTGGTCGTCCCGGCCCAGGAACTCGATCGAGCCGTCCTGGGTGCGGCGGGCCAGGTCGCCGGTGCGGTAGAGGCGTGCGCCGGGCCGGGCGGCGAACGGGTCGGGAACGAAGCGTTGTGCGGTGAGGCCGGGCCTGCCGGGGTAGCCGCGGGCCACCGCCTGTCCGCCGATGAACAGTTCGCCGGTCGTCCCGGGCGGGCACGGTTCCATCGCGGGTCCGAGGACGTGGGCGTCGACCCCGTCGAGGGGGGTGCCGATCGGCAGCGTGCTGCAGTCCGGGAGCGGGGCGTCGGGCGGGTAGAACGCGGTGGTGGCCGTGATGGTGGTCTCGGTCAGTCCGTACGCGTTGATGACCGGGACGGCACTGTGCCGCCGCCAGGCGGCCAGGTGGTGCGTCCGTGCGGTGTCGCTGCCGATGACGAGGAGGCGCAGGGTCGGCGGCAGGTCGCGGGGAGCACGGTCCAGTTCGGTGCACCACTGGGCCCAGTAGGGCGTGGGCAGGTTCGCGACCGTCACCCGGTGGTCCCGGATGAACTCGGCGAGCGCGTCGGGGGCGACCGTGGTGTCGTCGAGCACGACGACGGCGCCGCCGGCGGCCAGCGTCGGGAAGACCTCCTCGCCGAGCACGTCGAATCCGGGGTTGGTGAACTGCAGGACCCGGTCCGTCTCCGTCAGTCCGAAGCACGCTCGTACGGCCTGGGCGTGGTTGGCGAGGGAGCGGTGCTCGACGGCGACGGGCTTCGGGCGACCCGTGGACCCTGAGGTGTGGATGAGGTACGCGAGTCGCCCCGGGTAGTCGTCGTGGTGCGCGGCGGGACCGTCCCCGGCGGCGGGTGGTGTGGCGTGGGCGTCGTCGGACAGATCCAGCAGGGGGAGCGTGCCGAGGACGTCCGTGGATCCCGCGTCGGGAAGCCGCCTCCTGTCGCTGATCACCAGTCGGGCCCCGGCGGATTCCAGCAGCGCACGGGTGCGTTCCGGCGGCAGTCCGGGGTCGAGCGGAAGGTAGGCGGCACCGGACTTGGCGGCGGCGAGCAGCGCGGTGACGAGCCCGGCGCCGCGCGGGAGACGCACGGCGATCACGGGTTCGTCGCCCGGGGTGTGCGGGGCCGGCGGGCCGTCGCCCCGGCCGGGCTCCCGGAGCATGGACCGCAGGCTCCGGGCCACGGCGTCGGCGCGTGCGTCCAGCTCCGCGTAGTTCACGGGCATGCCGTCGCCGAGTACGGCAGGGGCGTCCGGGGACGCCGCGGCCCGCGCCTCGAAGAGGCGGTGCACCATACGTTGCGCTTCGCTCACTGGATCCGCTCGCTCCTCGGCCGTTCGCAGGCCTGCTCCCGTACGCAGTCGAAGACCTGCCGTGCCTGCTCGTCGTGCAGGTAGAAGTGGGCTCCGGAGAAGCTCCTCCGCCGGAACGTCCCCTCGGTGTACGCCTGCCACTCCTGCATGGCGTCGGCGGTGGCGTCGCCGTCGTCGGTCCCCGACATGGCCGTCAGCGGGGCGGCGATCCGGGTCCTGGTGCGGGGCCGGTAGGCCTCGCCGATCGCCAGGTCCGCGCGCATCGCCGGGAGCAGCAGCCCGACGAGGTCGGGGTCGGCGAGCACGTCCTCCGAGCTGCCGCCCATGGCCCGCATGGCCGCGACGAGTTCCGCGTCACTGGCGTCGGAGCGCATGCCCGGGGTCACGGACGGCAGGTGGGGCGCGGGCGCGCCGGAGACGATCAGGCGCGCGGGCCGGATCCCGTAGGTGCGTTCCAGCTCGACGGCGACCTCGAAGGCGACCAGGGCCCCCATGCTGTGGCCGAAGAGCACCAGTGGCAGGTCCGCGACCATCTGCAGGCAGGCGGCGATGTCGCGCGCGAGCGGCTCGCAGCGGGTGTACGGCGGTTCGGTGAACCGTCCGGCCCTGCCCGGGTACCGCACGGCGCGCACGTCGAGCCCGGGGTCCGCCCAGGCCTGCCACTGCCGGTACGCGCCGCAGGTGCCGCCGGCGTGCGGGAAGGCGATCACCCGGGCACGGGCCTGCGGTTTCCGGGTGCCGGAGAGCCAGCGGCCCGCCATCGGGTCGGCGTTCACGCGTGCCGGACCGCGGGGGCCCCGGCGGCGGTGTCCTGGCGCAGGCTGAGGGGGCGCATGTCGGTCCACACCTCGGCGATGTGGTCGAGGCACCGCGACTCCGGGCCGCTGACCTCCAGCGAGTGCCAGCCCGCGGGCACGTCACGGGTGAGCGGCCAGATCGAGTACTGCTCCTCGTCGTTGACGACCACGCGGTAGTGCGGCTCGCTCTCCGACTGCGGGGCGTCGGCTGCGACGGGTTCGGGCATGGGTCTCTCCTGGGTTCTCGGTCGGGTGTGGGGCTGTGCGTCAGTCGCTGTCGGCCGGCGCGGTCAGGAGCTCGAGGTCGGTCCGACCGGACAGCCTCAGCCGTCCCGCCTCGCGGAACAGGCGCGCCGCCGTCCCCATCCGGACGGCCTCGGTGCGGGCCAGGCGGTAGTAACGCTGCACGGGGAGTCCGGCCGTCAGTCCGCGTACGCCGCACAGGTGCACGGCAGCGGCCGTCACCCGGGCCGCGGTCTCGGCCGCCAGGGCGAGGGCGTCGACCGCGGCCCGCTCGCACGGCCTGCCCTCCTCCGCGAGACGGCCCGCGCGGTGGACGGCGAGGCGTACCGTCTCCGTCTCCGTCGCGGCCCGCGCGAGCGTGAACGACACGCCCTGGAAGTCGTGGAGCGCGCTGCCGAACTGCTGTCGGCGCAGTGCGTACGCGCGGGCCGCCCCGTGGGCGCCCTCGGCCAGACCCAGCAGGTGCGCGGCCTGCCGGAGCCGGGCGCGTGCCGTGACCTGTGTCCACAGGTCTTCCTGGAGCAGGCCGAGCACGGACTCGTGCGGGACGACGATGTCGCCGTCCCGCGCGTCGGGTCGCCGCTCTGTCGGGGCGGCCGGGACGAGTGCGGGCGCGATGCCGTCCGCCGTGCGCAGGAAGAGCAGCCGGTGCGTGGTGTCCGGGGTCTCCGGCACCCCGGCCGGTGCCTCCACGAGCCAGCCGTGCCGGTCCTCGCGTGCCTTCGGCGGGTCGCAGGCGCCGAACGCGTCGGCGGACACGGTGAGCTCGCCGGACCCGACGGCGTCCATGAGGTCCTGGTGCGCGCCGTCCGCCGCGCAGGCCCGCAGCACGTCCGCGGTCAGGGCCGTGGCCCGGTACGGGCCGCCGAGGGCGGCACGGCCGAGCTCCTCGCACGTCACCAGCGACGCGGGCAGCCCGAGATCGAACCCGCCGCGGTCCGCCGCCACCTCGAACAAGGGGGCGCCGAGTTCGACGAGCGCGGGCCAGCCGGGGCAGGACGCGCCGTCGGCCGCGGGCGGGCCCTGGACCGCGTCGGCCCCGCCGTGGTCGCGGGCGGCCGTGACCGCCGCGAAGCGTGTGCGGAACGTCTGGCGCAGCTGACGGGTGAGCGCGTCCTCGCCGGCCTCCCAGGCGGCTGCCACGCCGCCGCCCTCGCCCGAGGCGATGAGCTGCAGCATCATCTCGGAGGTTCCGGCGGAGAAGGTGAGGCCCGGCGCCTCCCGGTAGGCGGCCTCCAGCACGCCGGTGGGCGTCGGCGACGTCATGTTCGCCCAGGCGGCCACGGACCGCGCCAGTTCGCTGGTGACGTACTTCGCCGTCGCCGCGCAGGTGGGGTCGATGTCCAGCCCGTCCGCCAGCTGTCCGAGCACCCGCCAGGCGTGCAGGCGGGAGGCCTCGACCAAAGCGCCGTACCGTCCGCAGCGTTCGAGTTCCTCGGGGTCGAGGCCCCGGGCGAGCGTGGCGGCGTACCAGCGCTCCGCCTTCAGTGAGTAGTCCAGGCCGGTGCGTTCGACGGCGAGCGCCTGGGTGAGCAGTTCCCAGCCCTGCCCGACCGCTCCCACGACGTCGTCCGCCGGAACCCGCACGCCGTCGAGGACCACGCGGTGGAACTGTTCGTCGGCGATTCCGGGGATGGTCTCGCGGCGGACGCCCGGAGCGTCCATGGCGACCATGAAGAGCGTGATCCCCTGGTAGCGGCCCGCGTCCCGGTCGGTACGCGCCGCGCACAGCGCGACGTCGGTGAGGTCGCTCTTGAGGTTGTACGCCTTCACGCCGTCGAGGACGAAGTCGTCGCCGTCGCGCACCGCCGTGGTGCGCAGCCCCGCCAGGTCCGAACCGGCCTCCGGCTCGGTGTAGAGCACGCTCGCGAAGCTCCGGCCCTCCCCGATGGCGGGCAGGTAGCGGTCCTTGAGCCGCTCGGTGCCTGCGTGCAGCAGGAACATCCCGACGATCTGCACCGTGTTGACGTGCAGGGTGTCCGGTACGCCCGCGCGGGTCAGTTCCTCGGCGGCGATCGACGCCTCGACGGTGCCCGCGCCCCGGCCTCCGTACGGCCGCGGCCAGTCGACGGCGAGCAGGCCGCGGCGGCCGAGCGCCCGGTAGAGGGGGCGGACGTCCGGTTCTCTGCTGCCGTCCGTGTCCAGCGCGTCCAGCTCGGCACGGATGTCCGCGCCGCGCAGTTCCTCGCGTATCCCGGCGCGGAACGCGTCCTGGGCAGGGGTGAAGCCGAAGTCCATGCTGCTGCTCTCTTCTCGCTCGTGCGGTCCGCTCAGGCGCGGCCGGCGTGCCCTTGCCCGTCCGTCCACCGCGCCGCGTCGTCGTCCGACATGCTCTCGATGAGGGCGAGCAGGTCGTCGTCGTCAGCGGTGGGGGTGCGCAGCCGGTCCACGGCCTCCGCGAGGTGGGCCACCGTGGGCGACCGGAAGAAGTCGGACAGCGGGACACGGACCTGGCACCGTTCGGTGAGCAGCGTCATCAGCTGGGCGGCCTGGAGGCTGTTGCCCCCGATCGCGAAGAAGTCGTCATGGACGCCGACCCGGTCGAGCCGCAGGACCTGGGCGAAGACCTCTTCGGCCAGGATCCGTTCGGTCTCCGTACGAGGCGGAGTGTCGCCCCCCGCGACCCCCGCGTCCGGATCCGGTGCGGGCAGGGCCCGGTGGTCGACCTTGCCGCTGACGGTGAGCGGCAGGGTCGGCAGGACGACGAAGTACGACGGCACCATGTAGGCGGGGAGTTGGGCGGCGGTGTGGGCCCGTACCGCGGCCGGGTCGACGGCCGCTCCCGCCGCCGGGGCGGTGTAGGCCACCAGGTGCCGCTCGCCGTGCGGGTCCGTCCACGGCACCACGGCCACCTGGCCGACTCCGGGGCAGGTCGCGGTCGCGGCCTCCACGTCGCCGAGCTCGATCCGCAGGCCGCGGATCTTGACCTGCTGGTCCTTGCGGCCCACGAAGACGAGGCTGCCGTCCCGGCGCCTGCGGACCAGGTCGCCGGTGTGGTAGAGGCGGCCGTCGGCGGTGCTGCCGAAGGGGTCGGCGATCACCTTCTCCCGGGTGAGCTCCGGCGCGCCCAGGTATCCGCGGGTCAGTCCCTCGCCGCCGACGAGCAGCTCGCCGACCACGCCGAACGGCACGGGTTCCAGCCGCTCGTCCACGACGTGGGCCACGTGGTTGGCGATGGGCAGGCCGATGGGCGGGGACGCGTCCCACTGGCCGGGGCACTCGTGCACGACCATGGTGACGGTGCACTCGGTGGGGCCGTAGCCGTTGAAGAAGCGGTGGCCGTCGCGGTTCCAGCGGTTGACGAGTTCGCCGGGGAACGCCTCGCCGCCCACGAAGACGATCCTCAGGTCGGGCAGCCGGTCGGGCTCCAGCAGGGCCAGTACGGCGGGCGGCAGGTCCACGAGGCTGATCCGCTCCTTCTCCAGGAGCTCCTGGAGAAGGATGACATCGAGTCGCACCTCGTCGGGGACCAGGTGCAACTGCGCCCCGGTCAGCAGGGCGTTGAACATCTCGCCGACGGAGACGTCGAAGTTCGCCGACGCGTAACCGAGCACGCGGTCGTCGGGGGTGAGGTCGAAGAGGTCCCGCATGGCCTCGACGAACCCCACCACCGAGTGGTGCTCGATGAGTACGCCCTTGGGGCGGCCGGTCGTCCCGGAGGTGTACAGGACGTAGGCCACGTCGCGCGGGGACACGGCGATGCCGAGACCGGAGTCGTCCTGGCTGGCCTGTGGCTGCTCGTCGAGGACAAGCACGTCACCGCGGTCGCCCGGCAGGCCGGCGGCGCACTCCGCGTGCGCGACGACCGTGACCGGCGTCGCGTCGTCGAGGATGGCCGCCATGCGGGCCGTGGGATAGCCGGGGTCGACGGGCACGTAGGCGGCGCCCGTCTTCAGCACGGCGAGGATGCTCACGACGAGGTCGGGGGTGCGGCGCAGGCACAGCGCCACCCGCTCGCCGGGTGCGGCGCCGCGGGCGACGAGCACACGCGCGAGCCGGTTGGCCCGCCGGTCCAGTTCGTCGTACGTGAGGCGTTCCGCGCCCGCGACCAGGGCCACGGTGTGGGGAGCGGCCCGCACCCGCCGCTCGAACGCCGCGGGAACGGACAGGTCGGGGACGGGAAGCGCGGGGCCGTTCCACCGCGTCAGCATGTCCTCGCGGTCCTCTGCCGTGAGCAGCGGTGCCCCGGTCACGGTCAGTTCCGGGTCCGCGAGCACCGCCGTCAGGACGTGCTCGTACTGGACGAGGAGGGCCTCCACGGTCTCCGGGTCGAGCAGGTCGGTGTTGAACTCCGCCTCCAGCACGGTGCCTTGCGGGCGTACGGAGACGTTCCAGCT
The DNA here is from genome assembly GCF_008642355.1 of Streptomyces venezuelae. Taxonomy (NCBI): domain Bacteria; kingdom Bacillati; phylum Actinomycetota; class Actinomycetes; order Kitasatosporales; family Streptomycetaceae; genus Streptomyces; species Streptomyces venezuelae. The sequence continues at coordinate 5,318,987 of NZ_CP029193.1, read as the reverse complement.
CAGCTCGAAGCGTGAGGTGCCCGCGTCGAGGCTCTCCTGTCGGACGTCGAGTCCGCCCAGGGAGAGGCCGTCGTCCGCCGTGTTGTGCAGCGCGAACACGACGCCGAACAGCGGGGAACGCGACGGGTCGCGCCGGGGGCGGGCCACTTCCACGATCTTCTCGAAGGGCAGCTCGCCGTGGGCGAACGCCTCGCGCGTCACGTCACCGACCCGGTCGAGCAGCGTCCGGAAGCTCGGGTCGCCCTTCAGGTCGGTGCGCAGCGGCAGCATGTTCACGAAGAAGCCGATCAGCTCCTCCAGTTCGAGCTGGTCGCGGTTGGCCGTGGGCGTGCCGACGACCAGGTCGTCCTGGCCGGTGTGGCGGTGCATGAGCAGCAGGAAGGCGGCGAGGTGGACCACGTACGGAGTGACGCCGTGGGAGCGTGCGAGTCCGGCAACCGAGGCGGTCAGTTCGGGTGCGAGGTTCCTGCGCAGGTACGTGCCGTCGTACGTCACCTCGGGTGGCCTCGGCCGGTCGGCGGGCAGCTCCAGGTGTGAGGCGCCCGCGAGGGTCTCGCGCCAGTACGCGGCCAGCTCGTCGTAGGTGTCGCCGGTCAGCCGGCGGCGCTGCCATTCCGCGTAGTCGCCGTACTGGACGGGCAGCGGCTCAAGGGCCGCGGCCTGTCCTGTGGTCTCCGCGGCGTAGGCGGCCGAGAGCTCCTTGCTGAACACTCCGGAGGACCAGCCGTCGAACACCACGTGGTGGACGACGAAGACGAGGAGGTGGTCGTCGTCGCCCAGGCGGGCCAGATCCGCGCGCCACAGCGGCCCCTCGGTGAGGACGAAGGGGACGCGGGCCCGCTCGGCGGCGAAGCTCCGCGCGGTCTCCTCGCGGGCCTCCTCCCCGGCGGCGGACAGGTCGTGCACCGTCACGGCGTCGCGGACGCGCGGGTCGTCCGTGGCCAGCACGCTCTGGACGACACCGGTGTGCGTGTCGGCGAGCGCGGTGCGCAGCGTCTCGTGGCGCGCGACCAGGGTCCGCAGGGCCCGGCCCAGGGCGTCCGTGTCGAGTGCTCCCCGGATCCGGTAGCCGCTCGCGACGTTGTAGGTGGCGCGGCCCGGTGCCAGCCGGTCGATGAACCAGAGGGTCTCCTGGGCGTAGGACAGCCGGGCGGGTCCTGTCGCGTCGCGCGGGACGAGTGTGTCCTGTGCGGGCTTCCCCGCCCCCGAGCGGAGCTGCGCAAGGAAGGCGGCCCTGCGCCCCTCGGGCAGTTTGGCCAGCCGCTTGACGAGCTCGCTCATGGCAGATCTCCATTCGCCCGGACTTCGGGTACGGTCCGGAACGATAAGAGGCGCCGCGGCGGCTGTCCTCACCCTCGCAGTTCAATACGCGTAAGCACAACGCTTACACGTCGGTGGACCAATGATGAGCGACTGCGTAAAGGGATTCAGTATTCCGCGGACGGGTCCCGAGATTAGTCTGCCTCCTCGAGGAAGAGGAGCCGGACATGAACGACTCACCGCGCGGCGGGAGTTCGGGCGAGCAGGTCATCGCCCTGTGGAGTGCGCCCAGGTCCCGTTCGACCGCGTTCCTGCGCATGATGATGGGGAGGGACGACGTCGCGGCCGTGCACGAGCCGTTCTCCCGTCTCGCCGACTTCGGATCGGCGGAGATCGAGGACCGTACGGTGCACTCCGAGGCGGAGCTGATCGACGCCATCACGACGCTGGGCGGAAAATCACGGCTGTTCTTCAAGGACACCACGGATTTCCACTATCCAGGCGTGCTCGCCGATCAGGATTTCCTGCGGAACGTGTGCCATACGTTCATCATCAGGGACCCGAAGGAAGTCATCGCCTCGCATTTCGCGCTGAATCCTGAGCTTCGGCGTGACGAGGTGGGGTTCGCCAGGCTGCACGAGCTGTTCCTGGCCGTCACGGAGGCTCAGGGCGCCGAACCGGTCGTGGTGGACTCCGACGACCTGATCGAACGTCCGGAGGACACGGTTCGGGCGTACTGCGAGAGCGTGGGTCTGCCCTTCGACGCCACGTCGCTGTCCTGGTCCCCGGGAATGCCGGACGACTGGAAGCTCACGGCGCGCTGGCACCAGGACGCGAGCACCACCAACGGTTTCGTGAAGAGCCGCAAGAACTACCCCGACACCGTCGACAACCATCCCGTGCTCGCCGAGCACTACCGGGCCGAACTGCCCTTCTACACCTACCTCCACGAGCGGCGGCTGCGGCCCCGAGGAGCGGTTCGGGGGGCCGTGTGACCCGGGGCGGCGGCACTCCTTCCCCGGACGCCCGGATCGACTCGCTGTCCCCGGCGCGACGCGAGCTGTACCTGCGGCTGCTCCGGGAGCGGGCGAACGCCCGGCCCGCGCGGGCGGGCGACGTGGGCGACGTGGGCGACGGTGTCGTGGTCCTCCGCGAGGGGGCGCCCGGTCGCACCGATCCGGTCGTGCTCGTTCATCCCATCGGCGGCGGCGTCTTCTGTTACGGGCCCCTGGCCCGGCTGCTCGACGGACCGCGCCCGGTGTGGGCCATCGCCGCCGACACCTCACCATCCGCTGAAAACGGCCGTACCGTCGCGGAGTTGGCGGAGCACTACCTGGAACTCCTCGCCGGACGCGGGGTCCGGCGTCCCGGCCTGCTCGGCGGCTGGTCCTTCGGCGGTCTGGTCGCCCACGAGATGGCACGCCGCCACCCGGCCGGCGTCGAGCGGCCCGTGCCGGTCACCCTGATCGATTCCGCTCCCTGGCCGCCCGGCACCGGAGCATGGTCGACCGCGGAGACCCTGCGCGCCTACATCGACGATCTGGTCGGATCCGGCGGCGCCGACGTCGACGTGGCGTCGCTGCCGGACACCCTCTGGCGCCTCCCGGTGCCCGAAGCCCTGGACCGGGCGTCCCACGAGCTGGCCGAGCGGGGCTTCGACCTCGCCCTCGGAGTGGACGAACTCCGGCGCCGGTACACGGTGTTCGAGGCCATGACCCGCGCCATGCAGCGCCACGCGCCGGGCGAGTACGCGGGGCCGGTGGCGCTCCTGTACGCGACGGCGTCCGGCGTCGGCCCCGGGATGTGGCGCCCGCTCAGCACGGGAGCCCCGCTCGTCCCGCATCCGCTGCCCGGCGACCACTTCAGCCTGCTGACAGGTGGGACCGTGCGCGACGTCGCCCGCCTTCTGCTGCACTCCGTCAACGACCTCTGGGAGCACCGGTGACCGGCACCACAGACGACTACCTCCACGAAGCGGAAATCTACGACGTCCTCTGGGCCGATCTGAACAGCTTCGATCTGCCCTTCCTGCTCTCCATGGCGGCCGAGTTCGGTGGCCCTCTGCTGGAGATCGGCTGCGGCACGGGACGCGTCCTGCTGCCCTGCATGGAGCACGTGGACCGTGCGGTGGGCGTCGACCGCTCGCCGTCGATGCTGGAACAGGGCCGCGCGAACCTGTCGGCGTCCGGGGTTCCCGAGGAGCGGGTCCGGCTCGTCGAGGCCGATCTGCGCTCCTTCGACCTGGGCGAGCGTTTCAACCTCGTGCTCGCGGGCGGGCAGACGATGTTCCACCTGGAGACCGACGACGACTGGCTCGCGGCGCTCGCCACGATCCGCGACCACCTGCAGCCCGGCGGCCGGTTCGTCGCCGGGGTTCCGGTATTCCAGGAGGCCGACTTCAGGGACTACCACAAGAAGCAGCTCTTCGTGGACGAGATCCGGCACCCGCGGACGGGCCTGCGCATCGCCCTGTGGGACTACAGCACCTTCGACTTCGAGAAGCAGTCCATCACCCGCCGCCGGGTCAGCGAGGTCCTGGACGAGCAGGGTCTCGTGATCGAGCGGCGCCACGACATCCGCAAGAACATCTACCGGTTCCCGCCGGAGATGCGGAAGTTGCTCGAACAGGCGGGCTTCCGGATCGAGGCCGAGTACGGCGACTACGACCGCGGTCCCTACACCGAGGAGTCCGAGGACTTCGTGTGGGTGGCCACGGTGGAGGGCCGGAAGGAGGACCAGCCGTGCTGAACGCGTCCACGAATACGGCGGACGAGCCGACCGCCCAGGCGGGTGTGTGCGGGGTGCTGGCCGGGGTGGTGAGCCGGTGGCCGGACCGAGAGGCCGTCTCGGACGGCGTGGAGTCCCTGACGTATCGCGAACTGGACCGTCGTTCCGGTGCGCTGGCGGAGCAGCTGCGGGCGGCGGGCGCCCGGCGCGGAGCGCTCGTGGGGGTCTGCGCCGACCGGGGCGTGGGGCTGATCGTCGCACTGATCGCCACGCTGCGGACAGGTGCGGGCTATGTGCCGCTGGACCCGGGGTATCCGGGCGAGCGGCTGCGGCTGACGGTGGAGGACGCCAAGTGCGTGGCGGTGGCCGCGCCGGGCCGCCTCGCGGGGGAGCTGGCGGGCGCCGCGGGCGCCTTCGTCGACCTCGACGAGCCGCTGCCCGCCGCGGACGCGCGTACACCGGGCACGGACGGCGACGGGAGCGTCGGGGAGACGCCGTTCACCGGGTGCGCGCGGGTGTCCGGCCAGGACACCGCGTACGTGATCTACACCTCCGGTTCCACGGGCCGCCCCAAGGGCGTCCGCGTCAGCCACGACAACCTCCTGCGGCTCTTCACCACCAGCGCCGGGCTGTTCGGCTTCGACGAGCACGGCGTGTGGAGCATGTTCCACTCCGCCGCCTTCGACTTCTCCGTCTGGGAGATCTACGGGGCCCTCCTGCACGGCGGCCGCGTCCACGTCATCCCGTACGCCACCACCCGCGACCCCGACGCCATGTGGAGACTGGTTCGCGACGAGAGCATCACCATGCTCTCCCAGACCCCGACGGCGTTCGCCCATCTCACCCACGCCGCCGCGCGGGCGGGCCACCCGCCCACCTCCCTCACGCACGTGGTGTTCGGCGGCGAGGCCCTGAACCCCGCCCAGCTCGCCGAATGGGCCGCCCACTACGGCACGGACACCCCCGAGCTCGTCAACATGTACGGCATCACGGAGACCACCGTGCACGTCACGCACCACCGGGTCACCGACGCCGACATCCACGACCCGCACCCCCACGGCAGCCCCATCGGAACGCCGCTGCCCGACCTGACGCTCCACCTCCTCGACGAGCACCTCGACCCCGTCGAAGACCTGACCGTCGCCGAGATCTACGTCTCCGGGCCCGGGGTCGCCCAGGGCTACCTGGACCGCCCCGCCCTCACCGCCGGCCGTTTCCTGCCCGATCCGCACCGGCCGGGCGGCCGCCTCTACCGCAGCGGTGACCTGGCCCACCGCACCCCCGACGGCCGGTACCACCACCACGGCCGTTCGGACCACCAGATCAAACTCCGCGGCTTCCGCATCGAGCCCGGCGAGATCGAGCGCATCCTCCTCGCCCATCCGTTCATCCACGCGGCCGCCGTCACCCTCGACCGCACGGACCCCGCGCACCCCCAGCTCGCCGCGTACGCCGTGCTCGCCGACGCCACCCCGGCCGCCCCCGCCACGCACAGAGAACTGCACGACCATCTCGCGCAGCACCTGCCGCCCCACATGATCCCCAGCACCATCACTCCGCTCCCCGCGCTCCCCACCACACCGAACGGCAAGCTCGACCCGGCCCAACTCCCGACGCCCATCCGGGCATGGCATGATGCGGGGCCGGTCGACGGGCCGCGCGACGACATCGAGGCGAGCGTCGCCGAACTGTTCACGGAGGTGCTCGGCGTCCAGCGGATCGGCATCCACGACGGTTTCTTCGACATCGGCGGAGACTCCCTGCTCGCCATTCGACTCATGGCCAGGGTGCGCCGCGTGTTCGGACTGCGGCTGCAGGTCCGTGCCCTGCTCGAAGCACCCACCGTGGCACAGCTCGCGGCAGTCGTGACCGAGACGTTGGTCGCGGAGATGGATCCCGCGGAACTCGAGGCCCTCCTGACCGCGGAGGAAGAGCATGCGGACGGTTCCCACGAAACGGCACCCGAGAAAAGGACGGCATGAGCATTCCGAGCGACAAGGCGACGTCACGGCGCGACAAACGACGGGGGGAACTCCGTGAGCTGCTCGGCCAACGAGAGTTCAGGCTCCTCTACATAGGCCAGACGAGCTCGATCATCGGCGACGCCATCGTGCCCGTCGCACTCGCCTTCGCCGTGCTCGAACTGACCGAGTCGGCCTCGGCCCTCGGTCTGGTGCTGGCCGCACGCGTGGTTCCGACGGTGCTGCTGCTCCTGCTCGGCGGGGTGATCGCGGACCGCATGTCGCGGCGCAGCCTGATGGTGCTGTGCGACGCGGCGTGCTTCCTGTCCCAGCTGGCCCAGGGCGTCATGCTGCTCACCGGCACCGCGTCGCTCCCGTCCATGATCGTCCTTCAGTTGATCGCGGGTTCCGCCGGCGCGTTCTTCCATCCCGCCGCCACGGGTCTGCTGCCAGAAGTGGTCAAGCCCGCGCAACTCCAGCGGGCGAACGGCCTGATGGGCCTGAGCGAGAACACCGCCTACACCATCGGTCCCGCGATCGCCGGTGTCCTCGTGGTGGCCTTCTCCCCGGGCGCGGCTCTGATCTTCGACGCGGCGACCTTCGCCGTCAGCGCGCTGGCGCTCTTCCTCATCCGTCTCGCTCCCGGCGCGGACAAGCCGAAGGCCGGGACCGAGGACGAGAAGTCGTCGTCGATCTTTCAGGATCTCAAGCTGGGCTGGGAGGAATTCCGTTCCAGGACCTGGCTCTGGACGATGGTCGCCTGGGCCGCCTCGTTCCATCTCCTGGTGCTGCCCGCCTGGCAGGTGTTCGGCCCCGCGGTGGCCCGTGACGATCTCGGTGGCGCGTCCGCGTGGGCGATCATCAGTGCGTGCACGGGACTCGGATCCATACTGGGCGGCGTCATCGCGCTCCGTATGCGACCGCGTTTCATCATGCGCGCCTCATTCATTCCCCTGGGCTTGTACGGATTGCAACTCCTGGCCCTTGCACTTGTCGCACCTGTACCGGTGATCGCGGTTTGCGCGGTCATCAGCAACATCGGTCTTTCCATGTTCAACGTTTTTTCGCTGACCGCAATGCAGCAGAATGTCCCCATCGGCTCGATGAGCAGGGTCAGTTCGTACGAGTGGCTGGGAAGCATCGGCCTTCTGCCGGTGGGGCAGGCCCTCGTCGGACCGGCCGGCGGACTGTCGTCCGCCACCTCGGTTCTCGTCGTGGGTGCGGTCTGGATGTTCCTCACACCTGCACTGTTGTTCGTCGTGCGGGATGCGCGGAACCTGGAGGCGGTCCACGAGTCCCACGGAGCGGACGAGGAAGAGGGCGAGATCAAGCCGTCGGCGAGCGTCACTTCCACGCCCTGAAGGCCGCCTTCGAACCCTCTTCCATGAAAGTCAAGCCTTGACCTGGCTACTTCGTTCCGCAATGCTTGAACCTGTCACACCTTTGCAGTTACGAAAGGTGCACACGGGGGAAAACTGGGAGTTCGGTCACGGGGGGCCACACCGCACACAGCCGCGAAATCATTGGGGACGTGTGCGGCTGCCCGAACAGTGCGTGTAGTCATTCCGGCAACGCCGTGCGTATTCCCGTGGAACCCACTCACGGGAGGCGAAATAGAGAATGCCCATAGATGTTCTCGTCTGCGACCAATTGCCGGTCGTGCGGAACGGAATCAGTGCGATTCTGGCTTCCGAAGAAGGAATTCGGGTCATCGACTCAACCGATTCCGGCATACACGCGATGATGATTGCGCGTACGCGCCGTCCGCACGTCATCATCACCAGTCTCGACCTGGTGGGGATCTCCGGCCTGGAAATGGTCAAGCGACTCCACGAGGAGAAGTTCTCGCCCGCCCCTCAGGTCGTCGCCTTCACGATGGACGACAGCGACGAAGTGATCTCCGCGGTCCTGCACGCGGGGGTGACCGGTCTGCTCGTCAAGGAGGTGGACCGCGCCGAGCTGGTCTCGGCGGTCCACTCGGCGGCCCAAGGACAGATGATGCTGGCACCCAGGGTCGCCGAGCGGCTGGTCAACTGGTTCCGGCGGCAGGACAGCAGGCCCGAGGGTCAACTGCAGCCTGTCGCCGCCGCGTTGACGCCCCGGGAGCGCCAGGTGCTGTCGCTGATCGCGAAGGGCCTGTCGACGGAGCAGGTGGCCATCGATCTCGCCATCGGCATCGCCACCGTACGCACGCATGTCTACCGGCTGCGCAACAAACTCGAACTCAAGGACAGGGCCCAGCTGGTCTCGTTCGCCTACCGCTCCGGTGTGATGCAGATGTCGGCGTCCGCGCGGTGACCTCAGGCGGATGAACCTCCTGTCGTGGCACGGCCACTTCCCTGACTGACGAGAACCGTTCTCTCTTCGGCGAAGTGGCAGGCCGACTCGTGTGCCGCCGGGGTGTCCTGACCCTTGAAACGCTCGGGGATCGCCAGGAGCGGGATCTCCTTCGCGCACTTGTCCTCCGCCTTCCAGCACCGCGTGCGGAAGCGGCAGCCCGACGGCGGATTCGCCGGGGACGGCACATCACCGGTGAGGATGATCCGCTCACGCCCCTCACGCGACTCCGGGTCCGGAACCGGCACCGCGGACAGCAGGGCCTGCGTGTACGGGTGCGTCGGGTGCTCGTAGATCTGCTCGTCCGAGCCGATCTCCGCCATCTTCCCGAGGTACATCACGCCCACGCGGTCCGAGATGTGCCGGACGATCGACAGGTCGTGCGCGATGAAGAGGTAGGACAGGTTGAACTCGTCCTGGAGCTTGGCCATCAGGTTGATGACCTGCGCCTGGACGGACACGTCCAGGGCCGAGACCGGCTCGTCGCAGATGATGATCTCAGGATTCAGGGCCAGACCGCGCGCGATGCCGATGCGCTGACGCTGACCACCCGAGAACTGGTGCGGGTAGCGGTTGATGTACTCCGGGTTGAGACCCACCACGTCCAGGAGGTCCTGGACCTTCTGACGGCGCGAACCCTTCGGGGCCACCTCCGGGTGGATCTCGAAGGGCTCCCCGATGATGTCACCCACCGTCATACGGGGGTTGAGGGACGTGTACGGGTCCTGGAACACCATCTGGATGTTCCGGCGGACCGCCTTCAACGCCCGCCCGGACAGCTTCGTGATGTCCTGACCCTTGTAGAACACCTCACCCGCCGTCGCCCGCTCCAGGGTCATCAACAGTCTGGCGACCGTGGACTTGCCACAACCGGACTCGCCCACGATGCCCAGCGTCTCGCCCTGGTACAGGTCGAAGGAGACACCGTCGACGGCCTTGACCGCACCGATCTGCCGCTTGAACAGGATTCCCTGCGTCAGAGGAAAGTGCTTCACCAGGTTGCGGACCTGCAGGATCGGCTCACCACGCTCGGCCGACGTCTCAGCCATGGATCGTCTCCTCCGGGAAGTGGCACGCACTGGCCCGGCCGGCCGGTGCCACGCCGTCCCGCTCCGTCACCGGCAGCAGCACCGGAACGTCCGCGCGACAGATGTCCTGCGCCCGCGGGCAGCGAGGGTGAAAGGCACAACCACTGGGCACACGCGTGAGGTTGGGCGGCAGCCCCTTGATCGCGTAGAGCTCGCGGCCCTTCTGGTCCAGGCGCGGGATCGAGTCGAGAAGGCCACGGGTGTACGGATGCGCCGGGCTCCGGTACAGCTCGTGCACCGGAGCGGTCTCGACGATCCGGCCCGCGTACATGACGGCGATCTTGTCCGCCACGTCGGCGACGACGCCGAGGTCGTGCGTGATCAGGATCAGGCCCATGTCGTACTCGCGCTGGAGCTCCGCGAGCAGGTCCATGACCTGCGCCTGGACCGTCACGTCGAGCGCCGTGGTGGGCTCGTCCGCGATGATCAGATCCGGCTCCAGGGCCAGCGCCATCGCGATCATGACACGCTGGCGCATACCGCCGGAGAACTGGTGCGGATAGTCGCCGACCCGCTCCTCGGCCGCCGGAATCCGCACCCGGTCCATCAGCTCGACGGCCTTGTGCCTCGCTTCCCTCTTGGACAAGCCCTGGTGCACCCGGAACATCTCACCGAGCTGGAAACCGACGGTGAGGACCGGGTTCAGGGCGGAGAGCGCGTCCTGGAAGATCATCGCGATCTTCCGGCCGCGGATCTTCCGGCGCTCCTCCCCGCTCATCTTCAGCATGTCCTGACCGCGGTAGAGGATCTCGCCCTGCGGGATCTTGCCGGGCGGCATGTCGAGGATGCCCATGATCGCCTGGGCGGTCACGGACTTGCCGGAGCCCGACTCACCGAGCACCGCGAGCGTCTCACCCGCGCCGACGCTGTAGTTCACGCCGTTGACGGCCTTGGTCACACCGTCCCGGGTCGTGAACTCCACGTGCAGGTCGCGGACCTCGAGCAGGGGCAGTCCCCTCTCGTCCGTGCCGCGCGGGCTCGGCGCGGGAGCCTTCTCAAAGATGGTCTTCACGTCCTCCTCCTTCAGCGCAGCTTGGGGTCAAGGGCGTCGCGCAGCCCGTCACCGACAAAGACGAAGCCCAGCACGGTCAGGATGATCGCCAGACTGGGGAAGACCCACAGGTGATCGCTGACGCCGATGAACTGGCGACCCTCGGCCAGGATGTTCCCCCACTCCGGGACGCCGGGTGCGACTCCGATGCCGAGGAAGGAGAGGGAGGCCACGCCGACGATCGCGGTTCCGGTGTTGAACGCGGCGTAGATGAGGACCGGGGAGATCGAGTTGGGCAGGATGTGCCGCAGCACGATCCGGGTGTGGCCGGCGCCCAAGGCGCGCGCCGCGGCGACGTAATCGGCCTCGCGGACGGTGAGGATCGAGCTGCGCAGCAGGCGAGCCACCGTCGCCCAGGAGAACAGCGCCAGCGCGACGATGACCGGCCAGACTCCCTGACCGGTCACGAGGATGATGGTGATCGCACCGACCAGCAGCGGAAACGCCAGGAAGACATCGGCCGTCCGCATGATCACAGAGTCGATCCAGCGGCCCGCGTATCCGGCGAGAGCTCCGAGCAGCACGCCGACGCCGCAGGTCAGCGCGATGGATGCCAGTCCGATCAGCAGGGCGAGACGTGTGCCGACGACCAGCCGCGCGAACAGGTCACGCCCCAGTCCGTCCGTCCCGAACCAGTGCTCGGCCGACGGCCCCGCCATCGTGTTGTTCAGATCCTGCGCGTAGGCGTCGTGCGGTGTCAGGAAGGGGCCGAAGGCGGCCGTCAGGGCCAGGACGGTGACGATGACGAGGCCCAGCACGGCAAGCTTGTTGTGCAGATAGGTGCTGCACACGACCTTCCAGTAGGACGTCGCCGGCCCGGCGGTCGTCTCCTCACCCGCCTGCTCCGCCGTTCCGCCCGCGGTGCGCGGGCGCGCCGGTGACGGGACGTCCGGGAGCTCGACCGGACTCTTGATCAGCTCACTCATGGGGTTCCTTCGTCGGGGCCGGTGCCACGGCCGTCGTCAGCTTTCCCGGATGCGCGGATCGAGGGCCGCGCAGAGCAGGTCCACGAGCATGCTGAGTACGACGAACACCGCGACGCCGTACGTCACCACCCCCAGGATGATGGGGTTGTTCTGCTGACGGACCGCGTCGACCAGGGCCAGGCCCACTCCGTCCCAGTTGAAGATCGCCTCGGTGATCAGGGCTCCACCCATCAGCAGGCCGAGGGAGATGCCCAGATACGTGACCACGGGGATGACGGAGTTGCGCAGCACGTGCCGGACCAGCACGACCCGGGGCGGCAACCCCTTGGCGACGGCCGTCTTGATGTAGTCGGCCCGCATCACCTCCACCATGGTTCCGCGCATGAGCCGGGCCACGAGCGCCGCGTCGACGATGGCCAGACTCACCGCCGGCAGCACCAGGGATCGGAGGTCGCCGGTGCTGAGCAGCGGGAACCACCCCAGTTCGACGACGAAGAACTTCTGCAGCAGGAAGCCGATGACGAACGTGGGGAAGCCGATCGCCAGCGTGGAGACGAACGTCGCCGAGACGTCCCAGATGCTGTTCCGCCGCAGGGCCGCGATCATGCCGACCGTCCCTCCGACGACGGCGTTGACCACGATCGCGGCGAGGGCGAGCTGAGCGGTGTTCAGCAGCTTCGGCGCGAGAATCTCGCTCACTTCACGCCGCTGTACGTAATCCTCGCCCAGGTCGCCGGAGAGAAGGTTGACCAGATAGTGGAAGTACTGCTGGTAGAGCGGCTCGCCGAGGCCGAATCGCTCCTTCAACTCGGCCACGACGACCGGGTCATGGGCGTTCTCGCCGCCGGCGAGAGAGCTGGCCGGGTCCCCCGGCAACACGAAGAGGCAGAGGAAGAGAACCACCGTCGTCCCGATGAGGACGAGCACCATCTGTCCGAGGCGCCGGGCGATATAGCGTCCCATGTTGTCCCTACTCCCGTACGCGAATGGTTCTCTGCACTCCCTGTCCGGCTGCCGGTTACTTCCGCAGCTCGATCCCCTCGAAGTACGGGCTCTCACCGAACGACAGGACGTCGAGGCCGGCGAACTTCTTCTTGTCCGCGAGCCGGTACTCGGACCTCTGGAAGGTGGGGATCAGCGCCATGTCGTCCATCGCGACCTTCTCGGCCTGCTTGTAGACGGCGATGCGCTTCTTCTCGTCCTTCGTGGCACGGCCCCGCTCCACCAGTTCGTCGAACTCGGGGTTGTGGTAGCGGCTGCGGTTGTCGCCCATGACCTTTCCGGACTTGTCCTTGGCGATCGAGTTCGAGTGCAGCAAGGGGTAGAGATAGTTGTCCGGCGTCGGGTAGTCGGCGCCCCAGGAGTAACGGAACAGGCCGGTGGCCTCGGCGCTCTGTTCCTTCTCGAGCCCTTCCGTGAAGGTCGTTCCCTTCACCTTCACCTTGAGCCCGAGGGTGTCCTCGATCTGCTTGGCCGCGGCCTGGATCCACTGGTCGTGCCCGACACCGGTGTTGAACACGAGGGACAGTTCGTCCCCCGGCTTCAGGCCCGCCTTCTTCGCGTGTGCCTTCGCCTTCGCGGCGTCCTGCTTGAGGCACGACGTGCACAGCCCGTCCTGGTACGACTTCGGCAGTGCGGGCGGGACGATGGACGAGGCCGGGCGCTGGTACCCCTTGTACAGGCCCTTGGTGATGGCCTGCCGGTCGATGGCGTACGAGATCGCGAGGCGGGCGTCCCGGCTCTTGAGCGGCCCCTGGTCGGTGATCGGCAGGAGGTAGTTCATGCCGTTGACGTCCTGGGACATCCACTTGCCGGCGGGCTTGTACTGCGCCTCGGCCTTGGAGAGCTGCCCCGGCGGCACGTGCGCGTAGTCGAAGATCCCCGTCTGGAAGCCCTGGTACTCGAGGTCGAACATGCTCTGGCTGTTGACGAGCGTGATGTCGATCCCGCCGAGCTTCGCCTTCTTGAGTCCATAGGCGTCATTGCGGACGAGGGAGATCTTCTTGTTGTGGTCCCACTTGCCCGCCATCTTGAACGGCCCGTTCCCGATGGGCAGGTCCGCGAACTCCTTGTCGCTCTTCGCGGCCGCCTCGGGAATGGGGCTGAAGGCCGTGTGCGCCGTCTTCTTGTCGAACTCACAGTCACTCGCGGAGAGGTCGACCCGCAGCGAGGTGGCGTCGGGTGCGGTCAGTCCGCTCATCCGCTTCGCTTTTCCGCTGCGGACCTTTTCGTACCCCTTGATGCCGTCGAGGTGGTACGAGACATCGGAGGCGAGTGCCGGGCTCACCGTACGGTTCCAGCCACGAATCAAGGATTCCGCGTCGACGGTCTCACCGTTGGTGAATTTCGTGCCGCCCTTGATGGTGAACTTCCACTGCGTGCAGTCGTCGTTCGTGCTGGCCGACGTGGCGAGCCGCGGCTCGAGTTCACCCTTCGGATTGACCCGGTACAGGCCGGAGAACAGCACCTCGGAGACGATGAGTCCCGTTGTCTCCGACGCGAGACCGGGGTCGATCGCGGCCGGTTCGGTCAAGCCGAAGCGGAAGGTCCCGCCGTCGGCTGCGGTCCGCTGGGTCTCCCCGCCGCCGCAAGCCGACATGGTCAGAACCAGGGCCCCCACCCCTGCCATCCATCCAGTGACCCTTATTGCACGCATGCAGTTCCCCGTCTCCTCGGTAACCCGCCCCACGGCCGCCAACTATGGAAAGGCCCGACCTCCGGGAACACCCGGACTGACATCACGTTTCTGTTACGCGGCAACACTTCAGGTGCCGAAACGGGAGCAAACGGAAAACACGTCACTGTCGATGAAACGGCGGAGTAATGACGAATGGACGGCCCGGCCCCATATGTTGACCGCACGGCGCGTACGGCGTTCACTCCCCATAAGCAGAGCGATGACAACAGCCGTAATCAGCGGACCTGCCGACGCAATCCGGACCGCGGGTACGCTCGGACGAAACTGCCGTATGAAGGGTGGATTCGTTGACAGAGCCCGAGGCCTCTCACCCACTGGCCGCGTACGGCTGGAACGCCGGGGTCGAAGCCGATTTCGCTCCGTACGCCGCGAAGGGGCTGTCGCCCGGACGGGTCGTCAGGGTCGAACGCGGCCTCTGCGAGGTGGTGACCCCCGCCGCCGACGGACGCTCCACCGTGCTGCTCGGATCCGACCCGAACCCCGTCGCCCCCCGCGACCCCATGTGGGCCGTCTGCGCCGGCGACTGGGTCGCACTCGACCGCGACACCGAACCGCCCGCGATCCGCGCCCTGCTGCCCCGCCGCACCGCCTTCGTGCGCTCCACCTCGACGAAACGCTCCGAGGGCCAGGTCCTCGCGGCCAACGTCGATCACGCCGTCATCGCCGTGTCGCTCGCAGTGGAGCTCGAACTGGAGCGGATCGAACGCTTCCTGGCGCTGGCCTGGGAGTGCGGTGCGCAGCCGATGGTCGTCATGACGAAGTCCGACCTCGTCGACGACGAGCAGACCCTGGACCACCTCGCCTCGGACATCCGCGGCGCGGCCCCGAACGTACCGGTGCTCGCCGTCAGCGCACGGACGGGGCACGGCCTCGACACCCTGCGCTCGCACGTGTCGCACGGCACGTCCGTGCTGCTCGGCCAGTCGGGCGCGGGCAAGTCGACCCTCGCCAACGTACTGGTCGGCGAGGAGATCCAGGAGGTGAGGGCGGCCCGGGACAGCGACGGCAAGGGCCGGCACACCACGACCCGCAGGGACCTGCTCCTCCTGTCGGGCGGCGGCACCCTGATCGACACCCCCGGCCTGCGTGGCGTCGGCCTGTGGGACGCGGCGGACGGCCTGGCCATGCTCTTCTCGGAGATCGAGGAACTGGCCGCCTCCTGCCGCTTCCACGACTGCTCCCACACCTCGGAACCCCGGTGCGCGGTGCTGGCCGCGGTCGAGGAGGGCGAGATCTCCCGACGCCGCCTGGAGAGCTTCCGCAAACTGACCGCGGAGAACGAGTGGATCGGCGAACGCATCGACGCCCGCCAGCGCGAACAGGTACGCCGCGACTGGAAACGCGGGTCGTGAGCCGCCTCGGGGGGCGCCTCACCGGGGCAACGAGACGGGCCCGACTCCGAGGAGCCGGGCCCGTGCCGGGCGCGTTGAGCCGGGGGAAAGGATGATCGGTGTGCGGCAGACGGACCCCGTGTCCGGTCGGCCTGCGCGGCGAAGCCGCGGAACGTAAACCTCTCGCAGACCGACAAGCCAGAGAGGTGCGGCAAAAGCGGTGGGAGGCCGCCATGCAGGAAGCCCGCGCCGACGACGCCCACGCCTGTCGCGTCAAACACCTCGGAGAACAGGCAGACGCCTGGCACAAGGCCAACCACCTGACCGAATACGTCACAGCAGTACGCGACCGCGCCACATCACTGCCGCCCGGACAGGGACGGACCGAGATCGGGGCGTGGCTCGCATTCGCGGACGCGCACCTCCAACACCTCACCGAGTCCGTCTCAGCACCAAAGCTGCCCACGCCGCCGAAGCCCAGCGGCGACGACCTCAAGCCCTTCCTCGGCCACTGGAGCCCCTAGGGGCCCCGCTCCTACTGAGCCGAACCAAGCGAAATCACACCGCCACGAGCCGGACCCGCTCACCGCACAGCTTGGCCATGTCGTCGATATCGGACGTCAGCATGACCACGGGACGGTGCTGCCGCAGCGCCGCCTCGGCGACCGCCGCATCGATCGCGTACTTGTGCCCGTGCAACCCGGCATTCGTCAGCAGCTTCGAGGCCGCCCTCGCCTCCTCGTCACCGACCGGGACGACCCGCAGCCCGGAAAGCACCCAATTCAGGCGGGACTTGTTCGTACGGGCATGGACCGCTTCGATGATGGCGAGCGCACTGATCACGACCTCCATGCCGCGCGAGCGTGCCTCGGCGATCAGAGCCACCACCTGCTCGTCGTCGGCGAGCAGCTTCGAGAGTCCCTCGCTGTCGAGGACCAACGTCCCCTCGTGACTCAGCCTGCGGCGGGCCACTCCGCCTCCTCGGCGAACACTTCGTCGAAGACCTGCCGCGCCCCCTGCCGAGCCTGCTCGGAGACCGGCCCCTTGCGGCTCTCGTAGTCCGCCAGGTACTCGTCCAGGATCTGCCCGCGCAGCTCACGCTCGACCGCCTGGGTGATGAACGCGGAGAACTCCCGTTTCCCCACCCGCGCCCGGATCGCCTCCGCGGTCCCTTCGGGCAGCGACAGGCTCACCCGCGTCGCCGGACCTTCCCCGATGCTGTACGTCGTCTCACCCATACCCCGAGTGTGTCAAACGAGTAGGAAAAGTGCCACGTCCGCACTACCGTCACAGCTCGGTCGGCGCCCCGCTCACACAAATCCCGGCACGGGCACCCCCATCCCAGCACGGGAAAAAAACCAAGGGCCCGACCCCGAAGAGCCGGACCCCACCTGACCTGCACGTTCGCCAGATCAGCGACGTGGTGCTGGATCAGCCGCTACACATTGAAGCGGAACGTTCATGGAACCCCTTTCTTCCCAGTGTTCCCAAGGCTTTCCGCCCCTTCGAGGGGTGCAGGGTCAGCACCGTGTCGTCGAGTCAGCACGTCACGCCGCCACGGCGAGTACCGGCGACGGCCGAAGCGCCTGCTGCATCCCGTCCCGGCACCGGTCCCACGCCTCCGGCACCAGGTGCCCGTACGTGTCGACGGTCGTCTTGATGTTCCGGTGACCGAGCCAGCGGCTCACTTCGTGGATCGGAACGCTGTTCGCGAGCGCGGCCGAGGCGAAGAAGTGGCGCAGGGAGTGCGGGGTGTACTTCGGCTTCTTGTCCGGGGTGACTACGCCCGCCGCCGCGCACGCCTTCCGCCAGTGATAGCCGTACGTCGACGCCGTGGGCATCTTCCCCTTGCCCCGCTCACGCGGCGCGAACAACGCCTCTACGCCGTCGACCTCGACCGTGCCCCAGCGCTTCAGGTGGTTACCGATCTCCCGGTCAAGGAACGTCGGCGTGGGCACGTCCCGGTACTCGTCCGCCGTGCGGTGCTTGAGCGGCACAAACCGCGTCACGCAGTCACCCTGGTTCGCCTTGGCGCTGATCTGCCTACGCAGCCGCAGGAAGCCTTCCCGCTGACAGTCGGAGGTCAGCCCCAGAGCCTCACTGATACGCAGCCCAGCACCCGCCTGGAGCCACACCGTGAGCCGGTATTGATCGGACATGGCGGCGGCGATGGCGTACACCTCCGTGAGCGTCGGTATCTCGTCCGGGTCGACGGCAGCGCCTGCCATCTTGATCGGGGGCACCCCGTCGCACGGGCTCTCGTATATGCGCCGTTCCTTGACGGCGGTCGCCATCATGGCGCGCAGGATGTTCATGCGGTCATTGACTGTCGATGCCGCCAATCCGCCGTTCACCATGGCCGTCTGAAGCTTCTTCACATCCGGGATGGTGACGCTGGCGAGGGTGCGGGCACCGAGCGCGGGAACCAGGTGGTTCGAGATGAAGCCCTGGTAGTTCCGTCGGGTCGACTCGTTCACCTGGTGCTGCGCGAGCCACTCTTCCGCCCACTTGCGCATGGAGATCTGCCCGAGCTGGTGGTCGATGTAGACCCCGGCCCGCTTGTCGTTCTCCGCCTTGACGCCGAAGCTCTCGGCCTCCCGCTTCGTGGGGAACGACTTCTCCCGCTGACGCCCCGTCCGCCCACCGGGCTCGCGGTACCGGACTGTCCACAGGTGCGCGCACCGGGTCTTGTTCCGGCAGTCACACTTCTTCAGTACCTGCGCCACTCTTCATCCCCCTGAGCACCTCGTCGGCCTTCTCCGTCAGCTGTCCGCCCGCCTTGCCCTCGACCTTGGTCAGGAAGCCGCGTTTCCGTGCAGCGCGCAGGTGCCCCTTGAGCGTGGCCTGCTTGATGTTCGTAATCTCCTCAAGCGCCTGGATCGGGGCCCGCTCACCGATCTCGACGACCCGCACATAGACCGCCGAGAGCATGGCCAGGTACCTATCGGTGACCCCTCTGGGCGCGTCGGCGAGCCACCCACGCAGGAGTCCTGCTTCCTCCTCCACGGCCTGGTCAATACCGGTCGGAGCTGCGTCGAGCATCTCCACGAACGATCTGGTGTCGATCTGCCGGAGCACCGTGCTGGACAGGCCGCGGGCGATCTCCTGCGGGTCGCCGTCTTCGTGAGGCTCGATCCGAATCTCCTGCGGCCCACCGCCCACGGAGTCGGCTGGCCGCCACATCGTCACCTTCCATGAGCCGATACGCCGGTGAATCTCGATGCCCGCACGCGACGGCGGACCGTCAGGGCTACGTGTGATCTCCATGCGAGGAACGTACGAACCCATTCAGCCCCAGTCAAGTCTAGAGGTGACACATCCAGCTTTGACAGAACCAGATGCATTGCTCAGGATGATGCCGGTACGACGAACCGAAGGAGATCCGCCTTTGCACGACAACCGCCTGATGACCGTTGACGAACTGGCTGAGTACCTGGGCAAGAAGCCCGCCTGGATCTACAACAACCACCGGATACTCGGCCTCCCGTCCCGGAAGGTCGGCGGCAGCCTGCGCTTCCGCATGTCCGAAGTCGACCGCTGGCTCGACCGGGGATGCCCGGCCTCCGCCTGACCTGCGGACCTCTCATCCGTACCCGACCGAATGGAGGTCACATGATCCCGCCATCCGGCGGGAGACAGCGGCGCATACCTGTGCCGCTCCGCTCAAAGGAAGGACGGCCACGCACGGTGGGAGCCACCAAGGACAAGGGGCGGCAGCTCCACGAAATCGAGCGGGTCCCGTACGAAGACGCGTTCCTGATCGGCGACCTCCTCACCACCCGGACAACATTGCTGGCGGGCGAGCCCAAGGCGGGCAAGACACTGCTCAGCGCGGGCATGGGCATAGCCCTGCTCAACGGCGAGCCGACGTTCCTCGGCCTGCCGGTACATCGAAGAATCGACCACATCGTCTACGGCCTGACCGACGACGGCGCGGCGGAGGAATTGAAGGAGCGGCTGGACGGTGCCGTACCGGACGACTCTGTGACCATCTTCCCCGTCCGGGACGCGCGGGACTCCGGCTACTGGAAGGGCATCTACGAAGACCTCGCGGACATCAGGCCGGGCCTGTTCGTCCTGGACAACATGCTCGGCGCGCTCGCACCGGGTGAGGACATCTCGTCCCCGGTGACAGCGCAACGGTTCGGGCACAGCTTGCGTCCGATCACGGACATGGGCATCCCCGTGCTGGTGGTGACGCACACCCCGAAGGGAACGGCGGAGGGAATGAGCGTCGCGTCCTCTCCCATCGGCGGACGGGCGATCGCGGCCGGCGCTCGCGGCATCATCACCTTGAGGAACTCCGGCAAGCGCGGGCGGCGCATCGAAGTCAAGATGAATCGCGCCCGAGAAGACCTCAACCTCGACGTCACCGTGTACCGGGCCAGCGCGACCAGCGAGGTCCCTGTCTGGAAGCGGGCGAGGCCCCAGATTAAGGCCGTCGACATGCCGAAGGCGAAGCCCTGGGACGAAGTGCTCGCAGCGCGGATCATCGAGGAGCAGCCGGAGGAGACGAACTACAGGCCGCTCGCCCAGCGGTACGCCCCGACGGTCGGCAAGAGCGTGGAGACCATTCGCCCCAAGCTCAGGGATGCCCTGGAGTACGTCGGTGGGCGCTGGACCCTGAGGCGCTCCGAGCCCGCCTGATCTGTGGTGGTGGTGATGCAGCCCCCTTACAGGAAGTGTCACCACCACCAGCTACCTCGCTCCGCTCGGCAAGCCTCGCTCCTCCTTCTACTTACGTAAGTACGTCAGGACATCTGGACACTGGCGGCCTGTGGCCGACCAGCACGCAGGCCACTGGGGGACTACGAAAGCCCGAAGCCTCGAAGCCCGCCTGACAAAGGCAGCGGCTCCCCGAACGAGCAAGACGACTTACGCAAGTACGCGATTGCGTCCAGCGGCGAAGCCGTAAGCCTGTGCAGCGGCGAAGAGCAAGTACGCGAAGCCGCGAAGTGGTCCAACCAGGAAGCGGCCTATCGGCCGTTCTTGATGTAGACGACTGACGAGGCTCGACTCGCGTACTTGCTCTTCGCCGCTGCCTTCCTCGGGGCCGCGGGGGCGGCCCTCTCGTCAGGAGTCCAGGCTCACGTCCAGTTTCTGACGCCGTTGCTCCTTGCCCATGCCCTTCCACCGTTGCCCTTCACCGTCGTAGGGATGGGGCCTCACGAGGTGGTGGCGGCTCCGATCGATCCGCTGTCCCCCGCCCTGGCCGCGGGCACCGTACCGTCACTCACCAGATCCATGACCGTGTCAGTGTGTTCCCTGATCAGATAGTCCATGGCGTGCTCGGTCGACGACTGGTACTCAAGCTGCTCGCTGTAGAAGCGGAGCCGCTCCTGCGCGTCCTCGATAATCTCGCCCCAGGTCCGTACCCAGATCCGGTACGTGGGCTGGTTGACAGCACATCCAGGCATCCGGTCTTGCTGGTGGGCGAGTTGGCGAAGACCGTCGTCCATGGCATTGCCGACGAGCCAGAAGTCCCAGGTTACCTTGGGGTCCCGGAACCGGTCGTCGTTCATAACCGCTTGCGCATAGCTGTTGATCTGCGTGAACTCGGACATGCCGAGGGTAACACTCGACCTCTTGAGTTCGATCACGAGGTGGTGACGCTCCCCTTTCCGCTGCCGGGCAGCACGGGACAGCATGAGGTCGACGATCCCCCGGCTCCCGTCCTCCCTCAGAACGGGGGCCGGTGCGGGTGTGTCCCGATCGAGAAGACGACAGTGCTGTCTCAGCACCTCGGTCAGACTGCGGTCGCTGACGTGCAGTCCGTACTCCTCGCCGAAGATCCAGCACTCGTTCTCCAGGATCCGGTGCAGCTCCGTGCGTTCCTTAACCCGCCCCTTGGCCACGGGGTCGAAGACGAGGTGCTCCAGGGCAGACAGGAAATCGAGGCGTCCGGTTGTCGCGGTCGACGCCTTGATCAGGGCGGACAGCGGCGTACGATCCAGCAGCCGACTGAGTTCTGCCTGCTCCTGCTTGGAAAGCGCGAATAGCTCCTCGGCGATGCGCAGCACTTCGCCCGGTTCGTGGGTCAAGACGGAGCGCAGAAGCGCGAAGGACACCTTCTGGGCCCTCTTGCTCGCCGGCAAGTGCCGGACGACCGCGGTCGCCACGGCGTCAAAGGTCTCGCGCTCCGCACGCTCCTGGTCGTTGGCGGGCTCACCTGTATACGGGTAGAAACCCTCCGCACGCCACGAGTCGACGAGCTCACGACGACGTTCGTCGGCGCGGGAGCGGAAGTGCTCACGCATACGCTCCCGGGCTTCGGCCAGCACCTCGGCAGCGGGCCCCTCCGGTGTCCAATCGGCGAAGGCGAGGTCGCCGACCGAATCGTCCTCGAACCCCGACCAGGACAGGTACGCCGTGAAGTGGAAGCCGGGAGCCTGGATCTCCGGCTTCAGCTGCGCCAAGGACATACCTCGGCCGTCGCAGAGGATCAGAGCCCGGGAGTACGGACGCGACCATTCGATGATCTTCAGCTGGGCCGGCGGGTGAGAACTGCCCGGTGGAGTCGCCACCTCGTACGTATCGACGTGCACTTGCTCCGAAGCCGGGTCCAGCCGCGTCCCGTCATAGGTGATGCAGATGTCCGGGTACGCCTCCAGGTGGAGCGCGAAGGCGGCAGTGAGCGCGGTACGGGCGGCGTCCTCGGTCAGCTTCTGGAGGTCCTCACCGCCGAACGCCTCGAAGACCGTCCCCGTTGCGTCGGCCGTCGGCTCGGGATCGCTGACGTCGAACTCGTCCATAGAGCTGCGGTCGGACTCGATGACCACACGACGGCGGATCCCCTGCGTACCGCTCACGCTGGTCCAGCGCACCTCACTGCCGAGCGCGAAGGCCCGGACACGGCCTCGCCCGTTCTTCCCGTGCAGCACGCGCTTCTTGACCTCGCTGACCTGCGTGCGCTTCTTCCAGGACGTACCGATCTGCTCGAAGTAGTCGCCGCACTTCTCCGCCGCGATACCAGTGCCGTCGTCGATCACGGCGACCCGGTCGACTCCACCGAAGTCGTTGCGCTCAAGCACGACGGTGACAGTCTCGGCGTCCGCGTCGAGAGAGTTCCAGATCAGCTCCTCGACGGCTCCGACGGGATGGCGCAGGCGTGCCAGCTCCTCGACGTGCCCCCGCCCTACGGTCAACCGAAGCTTCGCCATGGGGTCAGCACCTTCCGCGTCATCGTCATCTAATGGGACTGAGGGGAAGCTGAACACCTCCCCCATCTTTAACTCGCATAGCTGATAAACGTCACTCGATATTTTCGAGCAACGGAAATGCGTCCACTGTCCCTACGGGCTTCAGAGCAGACATGGGGCTGTTGCCGTGGAGAAGGCCCCGTCGGACACAAGTAGTCCTCGCTGCATTCAACGCCCCGTCCATAGCTCGTCAGAGAGCGGTGCGTCATTCAGGCGATCACGGCGACTACGCCAGTCCGGCAGGAAGCCATCCATCAGCTGGGCGAAGCGCTGGCCGTGTCCCCGTTCGAGATAGTGGACCATCTCGTGAACGACGACGTACTCAAGGCACTCTGGATGCTTCTTGGCCAGTTCGGAGTTGAACCACAGGCGGCGGGTCTCTCGGTTGCAGGAGCCCCACTTGGTCTTCATCCGGCGGATACCCCACCACGGCACCGAAACCCCGAGCTTGGTCTCCCAGCGCTCGATGAGCGCAGGGATCGCCTGACGGAGTTGCTCACGACACCACCGGTCGAGCAGGTCGCGACGGCGCTCCTCACTCGTCCCGCTCGGCACGTAGAGCACCATTCGGTCGCCGTCGAGTTCTACATGCGGGCGTCCGGGCCGCTCGATGACCTTCAAGCGTCGTCGCACACCCCACACGTAGTGGGACTCTCCGCTGACCATCTCGCGCACGGACTGACGCTCAGCCGAGCGCAGTTGATCCTGCTGACGCTTGATCCACGGCAACCGCTGGATGACGGCCAGGCGGACCTGATCGTCATCCAGCTGCTGAGGCGCGGCCACCCGAACGCGCCCTATGGGGGGGTACACACCGATGTGCAGGTTCTTGATGTCCTTGTAGACCACGTGGACGTCAATGCCCCGGACCGCGAAACGGGCGCTAGTGGTATTCATGCCTTGCCTTCACCAGTTCAAGGAGCTCATCAAGCCGGTCGAAATCGTCGGGCAGCGCTCGCTTCAGCGCGTTCCGAACCTTCCGCTCCCTTAACGGGTTACCCACCCATGCATGCGGCTTCGAGTGGAGCACCGCGGTGTCGACCTCGACAGCCAGTCGCTCATCGGGGAGGAAAAAGTCGACCAAGGCCCGCTTCGCCCCGTTGTTGGCCCAGGCGGGGTACTTGTACGTTTCGTCGGACTCTCCTCTACCGAGCTGCGCGGCAGTCTCCAACAGTTTGGCGAGGTAGTCCTGGTACTCGATCGCGCCCTGGCGCCGCTTCTCGATTATGGCGTCGAGCAGCTCCGACATCTTGTCGAAGTACTTCGGGTTCGTCGCATGCTCTTCAATGATCAGCTTGCGCATGTTGTTGGCGACCGTCTCGGCGACGGCCTCAGGGCTGCTCTTGATTCCCTTTGGCAGCTTGTCGAGGGCCCCGGCACCCAGTTCGACGATGAGTTGAACGAGGCCGGTGTCCTCGAAGTCGGACACGGTCTCGGACGCGTCCGCCTGGATGTAGGTGTCCAGAAGGAACCGCATACCGGCCTCGTACTGCTTGAAGTCAACGTCCTCGCCGGCTCCGAGCTTCACCTCGTCGCGGACATCCGTGTAATGCCGGATCTCAGCGCGGATGTCCTCTGCCTCCTGGCTGGTGTATCCGGCAGCTTCCATGTCGTTGGCCAGGTTGGCGAAGGCCCGCGTGACCGCGGCAACGGCCTTGTAGAGCTCGACACGCTTGGGCTCGTTGGCCTTGAGCTGCTCGGCATTACCGGGATCGGCCGCACAGAAGTACTGCTGGTACTGGAGCGTGTTCCGGGGCTGCGCAACCACCTCGCAGAGCGCGCGGATTCGTTCCAGCGCCTCATCGAGAGCCTCTCGCGCCTTCTCGATCCGGTCAGTCAGCAGGCCCTCGATGTCCTGTGGCTCGTACCCGTCGAGTGCACCAGACGTGTAGTCGGTGATGGCGTCCTGTAGGGAGTTGAACAGGTCGCGGTAGTCGACGATGCAGCCGAACTCCTTGTCGTCTCCGTCGAGTCGGTTGACCCGGCAGATCGCCTGGAACAGGCCGTGATCGCTCATCTTCTTGTCGATGTAGAGGTACGTGGCGCTCGGCGCATCGAACCCGGTCAGAAGCTTGTCGACCACGATGAGCAGGCGCATCCGGCCAGGCTCCTCGACAAACTGTCGCTTGACCTCTTTCTCGAACTCGTCAACCCTCGTCATGGCAGCGTCTTCGGACTCTCCGAAGTGGTCGGCGAGCATCCTTCGATAGATGTCGTACTGACGCAGCTTCTCCGTCTGGCCTGCGCCGGAGTCCTCCTTGGAGATATCTCCGGGACTCGGGGCGTAACTGGTGACGATGGCGCACTTCCCTCGGAAGCCCGCGTTGCAGAACAGCTCGTAGAACTTGCATGCCTGGTAGATGCTCTCGCCCACGAGCATGGCGTTACCGCGCCCGTCCATCAGGCGGGGCTTGGTCTCCATGTCGAGCAGGATGTCCTGCACGATCTGCTTCGCCCGAGGCTCGGAGGAGACGACCTTCTGCATCGTGCCCCAGCGCTTCTTCAGCTCTGCCTTGGACAGATCGGTCATGCCGCGAGTCTTGGCCTCGAACCACTTGTCCACCTGCGCCGGCGATGTCAGGTGCTGGTCGATGGAGCGGGCCTCGTAGCAAAGGTCGAGCACGACGCCGTCCTCGACGGCCTCGTCGAACTTGTAGGTGTGGATGAACGACCCAAATTTCTCGCTGCTGGTGGCCTTGTCCGCCTTGAGCAGCGGTGTCCCCGTGAACCCGATGAACATGGCACCCGGCAGTAGGTCCTTCATCGCGTCGTGCATCTTGCCCGACTGAGTGCGGTGGGCCTCGTCGACGAAGACGAAGAGGTTGCCCTTGGCCTTGAAGCCCCTGGGGATCCTGGCCTTGAGCTCCTTCATGAACTCGTTGCCAGCCTCGGTCCCGTCCCCACCATCCGCCGAGCTACCGAACTTGTGCACGAGAGAGCAGATGAGCCACTCGGCGGATTTGTTCAGAGTGTCCAGAAGGTCCACTCCACTACTGGTGCGATAGATCTGCTCGTTGACGCCGTTGAAGACCTTCTCAATTTGCTCGTCCAGCTCGGTGCGATCGGTGATCAGCAGGACTCGGGCGTCGTCTTGGTGCTCCCGGATCCACTTCGCCAGCCACACCATCGTGAGCGACTTCCCCGAACCCTGGGTGTGCCAGATGATGCCGCCCTCACGTCGACCGATACGTTCCTGCGCGGCCTTGACGCCGAAGTACTGGTTATGACGGCATGCCTTACGAACACCGGAATCGAAGACGGTGAAGTCATGGATCAGCTCAAGTAGCCGCTCCTTACCGCACATCTGGAGCAGTGCACGGTCCAAGGGCTCCCTGACGTCGGAGGGCTCCTTCCACTGCAGCCAGTATTTCTCAGGCGTATCGATGACGCCGTAGCGCAGGCCCTCCACGTCGTTACCGGCGAGCACAAGCTGGACCGTAGAGAAGAACGACCGGATGAATCCGGGCTTCTGATTCCCAATGGTCTGCCGGATGCCCTCGCTCACCGCCACCCGGGAGCGCTTGAGTTCCAGAGTCACCAGAGCCAGGCCGTTGACGTAGAGCACGATGTCGGGTCGCTTCGTCTGCTTCCCGACGATCGTCACCTCCTCGACGACGACGAAGTCATTGGCCTGTGGATCGCTCCAGTCGATGAGCCAGACCGTCTCGTACTGCTCGCCAGCACCCGGCTTGACCTTGACTCCGTAGCGGAGCAACTCATAGACGGCGCGGTTCGCCTCGTACAGATCACGACCACTACCGAGCGCGGCGGCCTTCTTGAGCTGATCGATCGCTTTGCTGACGAGGGTGCTGCCGTAGCCGCGGGCGCGAAGGTTTGACTCCAGTAGCTCGACCTCGATATGCGAGTTACCAGCGCGGCGCTCCCAGCCGCCGAGGTGGCGGTAGCTCAGCTGCTCCTTGAACAACCGTACGACTCGGTTCTGAGCCTCGCGCTCGACCTGCCCGACGTCGCTCATTCGCTGCCCTCCCCCTGAACAGGCAGGCGGGTTCGGCCGCTGAGCAGCGCCTGCATCATGCCCTGTTTCATGGCGACAGCTTTCACAGAACGACGCTTGAGCAGGGAAAGCTCCTTGTCGAAATCAGAAAGGACCGCCCCAATTGCTTGCTGCTCTTCGAGCGATGGAACCATGAACGTGAGCCTGCAGACGTCTGCGCTGGAAACGGCAGGATAGTTGGAGCCCGCAATAATTCGGCTGATCTGAACATCCGCCAGGTGGCTCATGAGGAGCTGGAACAAAAAGCCGGGATCGCTCGATGAACCAGTTCGCACAATAGCGAAACCGGTCGACGCAATCGGATGCTTCCAGTTGCCACGATACAGGGCATGCGACTGCAGATTTGGGCGCACTGTGCCAAACAGGATGTCATGACTCCGAATAACGCGCCTGGCCCGAGAAGGCGCGTCTTTGAATTCCATTTGAGTAGCGCCGAAAATATCGCCTCGTCGAACATCTTCAAGCGAGATGTAATCGACCTTGCGCCTTGGACTGGTTCCGCTCGCGAGAGACTCAGGGTTAACAGTAGAAAGCTCGGAAATTTTTTTCTCAGACCATTTTTCCGAGAATCCGGGAAGGCGCATCCTCCCCTCGAGAAGCTCCCTCATGAGCCCCTGCTTGATAGCCTGCTTCTTCGCCAAAGCCCTATCGAGTGACTTCAGCAGCCCGGAGATGTCCGAGAGCGCGTTCACAATCGCCTGCTGCTCGGGTTGCCCCGGGAGCGCGAGCGGCAGATCCAGCAACGCCGCTTTCGTTAGCTTGTAGCGACTGGCCCCTTGGCGCGTCAGATGCGTAGTGATGTCGCGATGCTCAAAGTACTGTTGAAACCATTCGACGAGATTGACGCCGTCCGAGCCGATGACGTGAGCGTGATTATTGACGTTGAAGCGCCCACTCGCCAGTAGAGTCATGGGGTGAGTGGCGAACTTGAGGAAATTATCACCGTCCTCACCAATCAAGGCAAACGTGCCGTCAAACCTGTACTCGTTGATATAGTCGAGCACCCCTGTCGGACCGTAGTAGGGGTACTGGCCTGACTTATCTCTCCGCCGCTCCCGGCTGATAGGCAATCGGTTCTGGTTGCAGATCTCGTACGCAGAACCGATAGTCGCGCATTTCCAGTCCGCCGGAATTTCCCCGATAATGGAATCCTG
This sequence comes from Streptomyces venezuelae, assembly GCF_008642355.1. Lineage (NCBI taxonomy): Bacteria > Bacillati > Actinomycetota > Actinomycetes > Kitasatosporales > Streptomycetaceae > Streptomyces > Streptomyces venezuelae. Next base: position 5,291,240 of record NZ_CP029193.1, on the reverse strand, counting down.
CATGGCCATCACTTGACCCCCATGTCAGCCAAGTGGCCAGCAACCCGACTCTCGAACTCGGCGCATTCACTATCGATTTCCCCAAGGGTCTCGGCGTAGCGGTCGCCGAGCTGCTGGATTCGGTTCACCAGGACGAGCGTCAGGGCCTCAGCTTCGGAGGTAACGCGCGCTGTGACCGTGAATTGCCACTTTGCATCCAGGACAAGCGCCTGCACATCCCTCTCGGTAAGGTCGCCGTACTTCTTCAGCGTGGCAAGGCTGAGCGCAGCTTCCGCTTCCTTGGCCGTCTTCTTCGCTACCGCCTCCGCGTTGTACAGCTTGATCAAATGCGACAGAGCTGCCACTTCGTCAGCGTCCGCACCCTCATGCCGTGCTCTCTTCAGCCGTGCTGAAGCCAGTACCTTGTTGATCTTTTCGTCGTCCATCGCTTCCGCTAGGAGCCCGCCCTCAATGGCATGCTCCTCGACGTACTCCTCGACCAGGCGACTCGCTTCCTCCGATACCGACGTGAGCTCATCAACCTCAGCGCGTTCCTTGGCGAAGTAACGCTCAACGATCAGATTCGGCGGGAGGAGATCCATCCTGTACTTCTCGGCGCTGCGGCCAGTGCCCACCACGAGATCAGGGGTCTCGAAGAGTTTTCGGTCCTTGTCGATCACGATCTTGCGCGGCTTGGCGGCTTCGAGCCAGCCGTCGTTCATGACCATGAAGACGTCATCGTGCATGACGTCGTGCCAGTACGTCATGAGCTGTTCGTAGATGTGGTACTCATCCAGCAACGGCACTGGTTTAAAGCGGCTGAGCAGGTCGTCGCCGAGGTCGGTGATGAGGTCGTTCGGCCGGGTAGTCTCGTCGATCGCTTCGAGCTTCTTGCGATGGGCGGCGAACCACTCGGTGGTGAACGCCCGGGCCTCTTGGGTGAACTTCTGGAACTCGGGCGATTCAAGGATCGTCTGCTGAACGTGGCTGACATCGATGGTCAGGTCGCTGTAGCCGGGACGGTTCGGCTGGAACAGCTGACTGCGCAGCTGCGGGAAGGCATCCCAGTAGCCACTGAGCGCGTCGAGGTCACGGTCAGGGATGCCGCCGTACAGGTGCGCGTGGAGGTCCTGGATGTCCTCGGGCTCGGAGGAGTCGATGTATCGGGGGATGTTGAGGTTGTAGTCGTTCTTCGGATCGGCGATCTCCGACAGCGGAACCATGCGCGAGTAGCGGTCGATCGTGGTCTGTCGCGTGAAGACGTCGACGATCTTGTGGATGTCCTGACTGCGGAGGCGGTTCTTGTTGCCGTCCTTGATGAAGCCCTTGGACGCGTCGATCATGAAGACGCCGGTACGGCCGACGGCGTTCTCCTTGTCCAGAACGATGATGCAGGCCGGGATGCCAGTCCCGTAGAAGAGGTTCGCGGGGAGGCCGATGATGCCCTTGATGAACCCCTGCTTCAGGAGGCGCTGGCGGATGTCGGCTTCGGCGTTGCCGCGGAAGAGCACGCCGTGCGGGAGGATGACCGCCGCCTTGCCCGTGCTCTTGAGCGACTTGAGGATGTGCAGCAGGAAGGCGTAGTCGCCGTTCTTCTCCGGCGGCCGGCCGTACTCAAAGCGGCCGTACTCCTGCTCCAGCCCGTTGCTCCAGGACTTGATCGAGAACGGCGGGTTGGCCACGGCGAAGTCGAACGTCTGGAGTGCGCTGCCGTTGGTGAACTGAGGGCTGGTGATCGTGTCGCCCTTGAGGATCTCGGCGTCCTCGTTCCCGTGCAGGATCATGTTCATCTTGGACAGCGCCCACGTGGCGTTGTCCTTCTCCTGGCCGTAGATCGTGATGCCGCGCGAGGTCTCGGCGGCGACCTTCAGGAGAAGCGAGCCGGAGCCACAGGTCGGGTCGTAGACCGTCTGGTCCTGGCGGGTGGCCTTGGTGATGCCGACCACCTTGGCCAGCACACGGGATACCTCGGCGGGGGTGTAGAACTGCCCCTTGCTCTTGCCGGACTCCGTGGCGAAGTGGCGCATGAGGTACTCGTAGGCATCGCCGAGGAGATCGTCGCCCTCGGCTCGAGAGCCTCGGAAGTCAAGGTCGCTGAAGATCGTGACCAGCTTGGACAGCCGGTCCTGGATCTCTTTGCCCTTGCCGAGCTTCTCCTCGTCGTTGAAGTCGGCGAGGTCGATGACGTTACGCAGGTCGTTCGCTTCGGCCAGCCGGCTGATGATCTTGTTGAAGCGGTCGCCGATCTCCTTGTCACCCTTGGCGGCGACCATGTCGTCGAAGGAGCCGCCGGGCGGTACGTCGATGAGACTGTCAGGGTCGGCCTTGGCCTTGTCGGAGACGTACTTCACGAAGAGCAGCGTGAGGATGTAGTCCTTGTACTGGCCGGCGTCCATCCCGCCACGCAGCTCGTCGCAGCTCTTCCAGAGCGAGCTGTACAGGTCTGTCTTCTTGAGGGCCAAGGCTCTTCTTCCCGGTATGTCATGGCGGTCGCGCGGGCCGCCAACCCTGATGCCTGCGGCGTGACCTTACGTCGCGCGGCCGTTTCCAGCCGTCGATGCGAGTTCCACGCAAGCGGCAGCCGAGTCCACCCGGGAAGCGTAGTAGAGAAAGCGGCAGAGCTGCCTTGTATGGGAAGAGAGGCACCTCGCGGCCGACGCCAAGCAGAGCCGCCCGGCGGGCGGGCCACAGAGCGAAGACGGCAGTCGGCTGCGGCGGCCAAAGGATGCACCTTCAAGAAGACGCGAAGACGTACGAGCGCCACGGAACCTGATCGGGCGATGTCAGGTGATTGCCTGACAGGCGAGGGACGGGTCCGGTAGATCTGTGCCCGTGACTGACTCCACGCCCAGCGAACCCATCCCCGAGGACGGCGAGCCCACCTCTTTCGCCAAGGCGAAGGGCTGGGTCAGCAAGCACAAGCCGAAGATCCTCGCCGTGGTCGGCACGGTCGGCGGCGCGGCTCTGGCCGTCGCCGTCCTGGCCGCTAGGCATGCCGAGGAACAGAACGTCGCCGAGGAGTCCCAGGACACCGGGTCGGCCGCCGACTCTGCAGAGGAGAAGGAGCAGCGGAACCCGCCCACCAAGCACAACGTCGCCCCGCACAAGAGACGGCTCGCAGACGGCCGCGAGATCGACGTGTCGGGTTACGAGCGGGGCGGCTCCTCGGAAGACGAGGACGAGGACCCCGGCGAAGCCGCGGCCTGAGCGCTTCTCATTCCTGTGCAGTGCCGACGGATGCCCTGCAGAACGGTTGGATCGCCGCTGACCTGCGGCTTCTATCGCCGCCGGAGGGAGCGCCACAGCTGCCCCGTCGCCCCTGGAACCGTGGCAGAACCCGAGCTGCTAAGACGCGGCGGCCGACGACGGGCCCCTTCGGGGGTCGTACCCCCCACCCCCGCTCTCACCTCTGGCTCTTCACGCCGCCCGAGGCCGTCCGTACGATCCGCGCATGATCAAGCTGACGTGGGCCCTGGTGGCCGAGCACGTGGACGAGTGGACCGGGGACGACGCGGCGCAGGGCGCGGCCGTACTCGAAGCCAGGGTGGGGGCCTCGGTCGAGGCGAGCGGCATGAAGCCGGAGGCCGTGCAGCATTGGCGTACGGACTTCCTGACCCCCGTGGTCACGTCGCTGCGCACGGAAGGCGCGGCAGCTCTCGCCAGGGGAGAATCATGGAGCCGGGCGGCCGGTCCGTTCATGGCCTGCGCATCCCCGCTCAGCTGAACACAGCCCGTCTCGTGAGCCAGGCAGGCTGACCGGCTCGCCGAGTGGCGCGGAGCCTTGGAGCCGCGATGAAGCTCAGGGCTCAGCTGTGCGCCTTGCGGCGCGTTCCTCCTTCTCCCGGAGCATCGCCTGGTAGGCCGCCTCCACCTGTTCCGTCGGGAAGCCGAACCTGTTGAGCACCCACCAGACATCCTCGGCCGTCGGCTCCGGGGCATTGGCCAGCTGTTGTTCGATCCACTCCCCCTTGGTCATCGTCTTCTTCGGCTCGGAACGCTTCGCCATGGGTTTCGTCCTGTTCGATCTCAAACGGAGGCCCGTGTCTGTGTCGCGTGCTGGGGGCCGTCGGCATCGCCTCCAGTGCGTCTGACGGCAGCTGAAGCAAGGGACGCTCGGGTCGTCGTCACCCCGCCCGCACCACCAGAGCGAACGACGTGCACACCCGCCTGAATCCCTCGTGGCTGGTGCGTCCCGTGTGCCCCATGCACTCGATGTCCACGGCCGCCCCGTCCTCGGAAGGCGTCGCCGACCAGTCGCAGCGGAGGCACTCGGCCTCGAACGTCATGTCGGTGTCTGGGTGCTGGGTGATCCGATGCGTGACGTACCGCAGCACAGCGCGGGGCATTACTCGCCCCCGTGCGCGTCCCGCAGGTGTGCGCGCAGGGTCACGTTCATGTCGGACACCTTGGAGTAGTCCCAGACCGACCCGGCGTTGGCCCGTTGTACCGCGAGGCCGGGGCAGTCCCGGCAGCCCGGGACGGGTTCCGGCCGTGCCGGCGGTAGGGAAGAAGCCACCGGCTCCGGCAGCGTCGACGGCTCTCCGTGCATCTCGTATGCCTCCCCGCATCTCGTCGAGAAGGCCATGGTCAGCCGGTCCGAGGGGCCGAAGCTAGGGCGTTTCCCGTTCGCGCAAGAACGCGTCCCGGATGCCCTCGACTAGGTCGCGCATTGCGTCCCCGGCAAGGGACACGGAGGCGAAGCGGTCGAACTTCTCGACGTACAGGGAGACGTCCCGTGGGTCGGTGACGACCACCTCGGCGTGTGTCGTCTCGACCGTCACCACACGGTCGTCCCGGATGACGAAGGAGTGACCGGGCACGTCGCGCTGCGGCGCGTCGAGGGGGACCACGCGCACGTCCACGTTCGGCAGGCGGGACACCGACACGATGCGGTCCAGCTGGCCCGCCATCATCGCGGGCGGAAGGAGACGCCAGCGCAGGACGGGTTCCGTAACCACGAAGTGCAGGGCTTTGCTGGTGTCGTACAGGACGCGTTGCCGCTCGATCCGGGCGGAGACCGTACGGGAGAGCTGTTCGTCCGTGAGGCCCTTCGGCTCCAACACTGCCCGGATGTACTCGGGCGTCTGGAGCAGACCGGGAACCAGGGACGGCTGGAAGAGGCGCAGGAGCGTCATCGAGGACTCCAACGCCCTGATCTGCTCCTGCTTCTTGTGGTAGCCCATGCGCCGAAAGAGGCGCCATGCGGTTGCCTCTGTGGCCTGTGCGCGGGCTACAGCAAGGTACTCGGCCTTGATCTCCGGGGACACGTCCAAAGCCGTGAGGATGCGTTCCACGTCCGCCGTCGCCGGGGCGACACGGCCGTTCTCGATCTTCGACAGCTTGGCGGTCGACATGACTGCGCTGCGTGCGACGGCCTTGGCCTCCTTGCCGGACGCCTGCCGCAGCGCCCGCAGCGCGGCGCCGAGTTCTGCCTGATTCACGCTGCTCCGTGCTTCCCCCACCGCTCGGTGAAGGGCACCGACATGGCCAGGGCGACGCTTCGATACGTCGCGTACTCGGACTCCTCGCCCGTGGGCAACGCCCCCTGTGCCGGGACGAACGTCGGCCCGCTGAACGCGCCGTTCTCGTCGTAGTTGAGCACCACAGGCTCGCGGCCGTCGAAGAGCCAGAAATCGGGCACACCCTCCAGCGGATTCGGGCGGTCGGTCGTGTCGAGGATGTGGAACTCCTCACCCGCCGTCATGTTCGTCTGGTAACCCCAACTCAGCTCGTAGCGGAGGTACGGCGTGAGCGGGCGGGACAGGACGTGGACGCGCACCATGCGCTTGCCGCTCCCCGTCGCCTTTCGTACGCTCTCCAGCCAGTCTGCGTTGTAGTCGGCGGGCTTGGTCTCCCCCCGCGAGGAAGGCACGGAAGGCCGCAGGGTTGCCCGAGTTGCTGTAGTCGTCGAGGGTCTCCAGCCGGAACGCCTCCTCCTGGAAGGTGGAGAAGCGGGCAGCCAGGTCGTTAGATGCGCTGATCACGGATTGCCTTCCGGATGAGGTCCATCGGGATTTCCACCAGGGATTCGCCCTCCGGCACGTCGAGACCGTGTCCCTGCACGATCAGGGTTCCCTTGTCGGTCGCATACAGGGTGGGACAGTCCCCGTTCTCACAGGTGGTGGCCAGCTTCGTCAGCCTCATACGGTGCCCCCTCGTTCCCGTGCTCCGGTGTCCCGTTCATCGTTCCCAGCCGGCGGCCTGCACAACAAGAGGTTCGGGTTTCCAGAACGGGAAACCGGTCCGCCGTCGCTTCGTCCGGGTCAATCCCTTCGGCTGTCCTCCCCTCTCCCACCGGAGCCCCAGGTCAGAGCCTCCGAGAGTCGCCGCCAGGGTCAGCACCGAGTCAGCACACGACCCGGAAACAGCCTGAATCCGTAGGAGAAAACAGGAAGGGGCCAGACCCGATGATCTGGCCCCTGACCTGGGGATTCATGCTCTGACCAGCCACGTTAGCCGATCAAGGAATCAGGCACTACACGTTGAAGCGGAACGTTCAATGCAGAGCTCCGACCTGCGAAAACGTGGCTTCTCAAGATCGCATCCAGCACAGATCCAGCACGGTAGGAACTTAACCAGCACACCCAGCACATCAGGCAGCCGGACCGTACTCGCCGGGCTCTTCTGGAGCCTCGCTCTCGACCTCGATGGGCACCGGCCCGATGGCCTTCTGCATGATCGCACGGCAACGGTCCCACGCCTCCGGGACGAGGTGCCCGTAGATGTCCACCGTGGTCTTGATCGACTTGTGGCCGAGCCACCGTGAGACCTCGTGGATCGGGATGCCGGCCGCCAGGGCGGTCGAAGCGAAGAAGTGGCGGAGCGAGTGCGGGTGGTACTTCGGCTTACCATCGGCGTCCACGAGCCCGGCCAGCCTGCACGCCTTCTTGAAGTGGTAGCTGTACGTGTTGGCGGTGGGCATGGTGCCCTTCCCGCGCTCGCGGGGCGCGAAGAACACCGCGACCTGCCGGGACTTCCCGGCCGCGTTCTGGAATGTGAGCGGGATCGGCTCCCACAGCTCAACGTGGGCATTGATCTCGTCACAGACGAACGGGGCCGCCGGTACGTCGCGGTACTCGCCCTCTTCGCGATGCTTGAGCGGCACCAGGCGGGTCTTGCAGTCGTCGCGGTGGGCCTTTGAGCTGATCTGCCAGCGGACGCGGATCACGTCGTTGCGCAGACATCCGGTGTGGAAGGCGAGGGCCTCGCTCACTCGCAGCCCGGCTCCGGCCTGGAGCCAGACGGTGAGCTTGTACTGCGGCGACATGTGCTCGTGGAGGAGGCGGACCTCGGGGAGGGTGGGGATCTCATCCTCGTCGACCGCGTGGTTGCCTGGCGCGGTCTTCACATCCTTGGTCGGGTCCTCCTGGATGACCTTCTCTTCCTTGGCCGACCAGAACATGTGCTTCACGAGCTTCATGCGGTCGTGGACCGTGCTGGCCGCGAGCTTCTTGCTGATGGCCGCCTTGAAGTGTTCGATGTCCCGCTTCGCGACTCCGGCCATGGTCTTCCGGCCGAGCAGGGGTATGAGGTGGGTGTCGATGAAGCCCCGGTAGTTCGAGTAAGTGGAGTCGCCGATCACCCGGCGGTTCAGCCAGTCTTCCGCGTAGGCTCGAACCGTGATCTTCCCGGCCTGTGGGTCGATGAAGGTTCCGTGGTCCTTGTCGTTCTCGACCTTGGCGGCGAAGGCGTCTGCCGCCGTCTTCTTGGTGAAGCTTTCTTCCCGCTGCCGTGCGGTGCGCCCACCCGGCTCTCTGTACCTGACGGTCCAGTCGTGGCCGCAGCGAACCTTCCCGCAGGGGTAAAGCGGGCTTCGCTTATCTGTCTTGCATCTCTGAAAAACGGTAGCCATGTGGCCCCCTTTCGTGCTGGGGCAGGGCTGTGCCGTTACCCGTAGTGTTCGTCGAGGTACGCGACGATGTCGCGCTCACGGAATCGGAGGAGGCGGCCGACCTTCTGGGGCCGCAGTCCCCACGTCCGGTACTTGTTCTTGACGGTGGTCTCGCTGACCTTGAGCCACGCGGCCACCTCTTCCGGCGTAAGGAGCCGGTTACTGCCGCCCTGGCTCAACGGGCGGGCCTCTCGCCTCGCTGCGCGTCGGTGAGCGAGTGCACTGTCTCCCAGGCCAGTGCTGCCGACTTCAGCGCGCGCTTCTGATCTGCCTTGAGCCTTCGGATGCGGGCCGGCACGAGCGCCGGATCGGAAAGGCCAAGGAGCTTGGCCGCCTCGGCGAGCAGTTCCTTCGGGTCCTCAACCGGGGCGTGGCCGGGCTGGGAGTACACCCGGCACTCCTGACCCGAGACGCCGAGGACCCAGCCCCAGCCGTTCGCGAGCGCCTTGTCGCTGTGCTTCAAGCGGCGGCCCCGGTGTACTCGGCACGGGACTGCGCGGTCAGGTGCCACATCCCGTAGTCGCATTCGTAGTACCGGTTCTCGCGGTACAGGCCGCGCCGGGAGCCCTTGCGGTCGACTGCGCGGTGCCGCATGGCCTGAGCACGACCGAGGGCCTTCTCGGCTGCCCGCTCGTCCTCGTAGGCGCGCTTGTTGCCGCACGGGCAAGTGCGGAACTCAACTGATCTGATACTCACGGCGGTTGTCCTCACTTCTCGAATCGGCTGCATGGGCAGGTGGGTATCTGGCAGGCGCCTCGGGCGGCGCTCGCGGCGGAGTGGGTGAACGGGGCGTGTCCGCACTCGGGGTGCTGGCAGTAGCCCTTCCAGCCCTTCTTGCCGTCGATGTTGGCGAGTGTGACGCCGGGGCTGTTGAGCTTGACGAGTCGTCCTGTGCCGCCGATGGCGAGCTTGGAGGCGAAACTCTTGGCCTCGGCCTCGTTGCCGAACGGCGCCCAGTTCAGCCCGCGGCTTCCGTCACTCCAGGTATGGACGAGGGCCACCCAGTCGCGCATCTGGAGGATGTCGGCGACTTGCTTGATGACCGCTTTGGCCATCTGGTCGGCACTGCTGAAGTCGGGGTCCTCCAGCAGTGCCTTGACCGCTTCGACCTCCTCCTTGCGGGGGGTCAGTCGCATCAGTCGTGGATCTTCACCGGGAAGGCGAAGAAGCGGGACGTGACGGCTGCTCCGACCCCGGTTACGAGGTAGGCGTCTGTGTCGATCTTGCGGGCGGTGTCTTCTTCGGCGTCGGTGAACACGGCTCCGATGGGCAGAGCATTCAGGTCTTCCGGCGTCGTGATGGTGGCCATGGGGCTCCTCCTCTTTCCTGGTTCAACTTACCCCTTCATGGGCACAGGTTCAAGTTTGCCATTCAAGTGCGCAGAGATCACCCGAAGCACCTCCCGGCCCAGCTCCTCGGGGCTACCGGTGTTCTCAAGGACCGCGTCGAAGTCCCACCCATCGAGGGCCGTTTCACTGCTGTGCGATGCCTCGCGGATGGCTGGCTGATCCGGGCGGACGAGCTTGATGACGATGCCGCCGCGCTTCCGGATCTCCTCGGCCTCGTTGGGGAAGCGCACGTCCGTGATCACTGTCGGCGCGTCGGGCTCCAGGTCGTTGAAGAGGGCCCTCACCCACACATCCTCGCCGAGCACGGTCCGGCCGGCCTCGGTCCCGCACCGCTGCATCAGGCCCCGGAGATCCCAACTGAAGTCCTTCACCCGCTCCCACCCGTGCTTGTCGACCTCTTGGGCCAGGCCGTCAGGCTCGGCCGTCTCCACGGTGTCGATCATGGGGTTGAGCGCGTACAGGAAGCGCTTCATGGGGTCGGCGAAGGCTCGGCGCTGCCAGGTGCGTTCCCCATCCAGCGCGGCGAGCGCCTGGGCGGCCGTGTCCTTGCCCGCTCGGGCTGCACCCGCGATGCCGATGAGGGGGGCGGCCGGTCGTACGGTCGGGGGTTCGTCCTGGGTGCTCTGCTCGGTGTCTGGCGCGCGGGCCGGGATCGGGTCGGGCATGGGGGCTTCGAGGAGCTCGACCTCCCACTCCGGGAGCGTCGTCACCCAGTTCTGACGCGTGGGTGCGGCTTCGAGGCGCGGGTCAACGTGCAGTCGGATGACCTTGGTTCGCGTGCCATCCCAGGCGGCCGTCTTGTGCATGGGGTCGGCCACGAGGTAGCCCTCTCGGGTGACGGTGTGGCCTCGGGTGTCGCGGCCGACCGCGCGGACCTTCTGTCCGGCCTTGAGGTCGGTGAGCTTGGCTTTCATGGTCACGGTGTCTTTCTTTTCGTTCGCAGCCACAGGCGCGGCGGGGTGGTTGTAGATCTCGGCGAGGTAGGTGCGGAGCGGCGGTTCCCATGGCACTCCGAGGAGGGCGCCCATCACGGCGCACCCCATCGGAGGGGCGACGACATCGCCGATCTGCTGCGTGCAGGACGAGCGGGAGCCGGTCCAGGGGTAGCCGGGGCGGAAGCCGACCAGGAGCGCGGCCTCGTCGAGCGAGAAGCGCCGGTCTTTGTCGTGCTCCCAGTACCAGCCGCGGATTTTCGAGGTGATGCCGGTCGCGGGCTTGTCCGCGCTCCAGCAGTTGCCGCCCGCTGTCTTGCGGACTCCTCTGGTGTTGACGCGGATGCCTTCGGGCCAGCCGAGCGCTTCGGCGGCCGTGGTGGTCGGGATCGGCTCCTTGGGGGTCAGGGCCTCCATGTCGACGTAGGAGTGTCGGGCCGCCATCAGGAAGACGCGCTTCCTGCGGCTGGCGAGGCCGTAGTCCACGGCATCCAGGACGCGGTACTCCGCGCTGCACCAGTCGGCCGACCACAGTTCCTCGCGTATTCCGTCGAGGATGCTCTCCGGCAGGGCCGAGCTCTGTTCCATGGCCAGCCAGCGGAGGTTGTCCCACTGGGCTGTCAGGGCGAGCGACCAGATCAGCACCTCGGCGATCAGGCCGATCCGCTCGTCCGTCATGTCGGCGATCGGTGACCGGACTTCGTCGAAGGTGAGGAGGGGCCCGGTGAAGCCCGAGTATCCGTCCCAGTCGGGGTTACCGCAGATCAGGCACTCGCCTTCCCACTCGCACGGGCCGCTGTCGTGCCAGTGCCCGAAGGTGGCTTCGAAGGCCATGGTGAACACGTCGAGAAGGAGTTCCTGGTTGCGCGGGTCCTGCCCGGCGCGCTTTCCGGCCGGTGTCCAGCACTGGCACGGCGCGGTGACGATCAGGCCGCGCACCCATCGAAGCGCCGGGTTCCAGGGGTCGAGATCGCGCACGTCCATGGTGATGCGCTGGAATCCGGCTGTCGTCGCGGTGGCCGAGGCGTCGCGGTTCAGCTCTACGCCCACGATGTCGAGCTGGAGGCCGAGCACGTCGCGGATTCCGACCTCCAGCCCTCCGGGGCCGCAGAAGAGGTAGACCACGCGGTCGGGTTCTCCGGGTTCGGGCTCGAACAGCCATCTGGCGGGGAAGGGGGCGGCTATCGCCTCCAGCTCCTCTTGGGATCGTCCGGTCAGATCCGGCTCGATCCTCGGGCCGAGGGCGCCAGCCGTGTCGAGACGGATCAGGGACATCAGATCGTCTCCGAGTGGGCCCAGGTATCAAGCAGCTCGGGCGTGCCCTTGAAGATGGCCTCGACCATGCACATCGGGTCGTCTTCGAAGATCCAGCTCGGCTCGATGGGCGCTTCGGCGTCGGAGGGACCGTTGGGGTAGCTGTCGACGATGCGCTGAGCCACCAGCGGGTAGGCGGCTTCCCGCATGTTTCCGCTGAAGCCGTGCGGCACCTCAACCGTGCAGACCATCGACGGCATGTCGTACGAGACGCCTTCGGAGTCGCTCTCCCAGCGCACGACGAACGTCACGGTGAAGGTGTCGGCGCTCACGCGGCCTCCCCCAGGCCGTAGGTCTCGCGGTGCCGTCGCGGCATGTCGACGGGAGCGTGCCAGACGAGGGGCTCGTGCTCCTGGCGGAGGGCGTGAACGGTCAGGTGCTCGGCGGCCTCGTCCCGGCCGGCCTGGTGGGCGTGGTCGAGTACGGCGGTCAGGAGGGCATCCGGGGCGACCTCGTACGGGGAACCAGCCCACTTGATCTCGTGGCGGAAGTCGATGGTCGGCTGGTGCTGGTAGATGTGCACCGTTGCCTTGCCTCCGCCCCACAGGAGTGTGATCCGGTAGGTGTCGTTCGTGAAGTAGCGGGCTTCGTCGCTGTTGAGCGCGACGGCGCCGTGCGTCGTGGCCATCAGGTACCGTGCCTTTCGTTGGGCTGGCGTGTTCATTTGGCTGGCATCGTCAGGCGGGGGACACCACTCCCCCGCGACCCGGCTCACCACCGGGTTTCGCCCACGGGCACCCCTCCCCACCTCGTATGGGGAGGGGTGCTTGCGTTGAAGCAGACGGTCAGAGGTCCGTGCCGTAGATGTCGGTCACGTCGCGGGAGATGTCGTGCGCGTCGTCGGTGTCGTGCGCGTCAAGCCACTCGTCCTCGTTCTCGTCGAGCCAGTCCTGAAGGGCCTCTTCGTCGTCGGCAATGTCGGCCGGGACGGTGACGGTGGCCTCCACGTCGGTGACCGTGGTCTCCGTGACCTCGAAGCGAACGGTCAGGGTGACGGTCTTGGGCTCGGTTACGGTCGTCACTTGCTCTCCAGTCGGATTCGTACGCGGCAGGGGGCGCAGGTCAGGTCTTCGTCGAGGAGCTCGGGCACGAGGCCGCACCCCAAGCACGGTTCGGTGTTGCGGTCGGTCATGAGCTAGCCCTTCAGCGCGCGGTCGAGGACCGGCCAGTAAGAGGGGCAATCCGAGTCGGGCCAACCGTTGCGCTTGCCCCACTCGCGGCGGGCCTGGGCGGCGCACTGCTCGCACATGAACTGGTCGCCGAGGACGTGCCTCGTCCAGGGGCCCCGGCCGCGCACCTTCCCCCGGCAGGTCTCGCAGGGACCACCACCGCGGATGTGCTGATAGACGAGCGTGGTCTTCCCGTTGAAGGGTGAGGTTGACCAGACGGCCGCGTGACCGTGCTCCTCGGCCCGCTCGTGGGCGAGCTTGAAGGCGTCGCGGTACCCGTAGTCATGGAAGGTGCCCTCGACCTGCTCCATGCGGTCGTGGCAGTAGAGGCCGTGGCTCGGCGCATCCGGGTCAGGGCAGACGTACACGTCGTATCGCCAGCTCACTTCGCTCCCTCCTTCGTGGCGTCCTGGAGGGCGTCGAGGATCTCGGCCATGGCGGGGCTCGGCCGCTCCTCCTCGGGGAGCAGCTCGGCGGGGAGGCTGATGAGGAGCCTGTGCGTCTCCTGGGAGAGAGCGAGCAGGGTGTACCACTCGGCCGTGCCGGGGTCGAAGTCCTCACGCCAGACGGTGACTTCGCGGCACATGCTGAGAACCCTGCGGATGGAGTCCTGGAGGTTTTCCATGTCGGCCTTTCAGGCTTCGGGAGGGGTGTCGTGGGCAATGCAGGTCGACCGGCGGCACGGGCGGCCGAGCGAGGCAATGAACTCGTGGTGGGCATCGAGCCCGGCCTTCAGCCAGTCGTCGCCCTCGACGAACTGGGGGCGCTTCTCGGCCCAGAGCTCTCGGGCCCACTCGATGTCGCGGACCTCGTGAAACTCCGAGGCCCCGTGTTGGCGGATCAGGTCGACCCAGGAGGCCCGAGCGCGGTCGTAGGCGCTGCGGGAGTGGTTGTATCCGGAGGCCGGATCGATGTCCTCCATGGGGACGCCAGACTCCAGGCAGAGGGCTATCCGGGCGTCGGCCATCGACGTGGCGCGGTCCGGGCACCGCAAGTTGGCGGCGGCGTAGAGGATGAGGGTGGCGCGGCGCATGGTGCCTTTCGGGCAGGGGGCCGCCCCGCCAGTGACAGGGCGGCCCAGGGCGTACGGGTGTGGTCAGGCAGGCGTGGGCGTCATGCCGCGATGGATCGGCCGGCACGGGTCCCGACGCGCTTCGCGCCTATGTCGGCCCGGCGACCGGCGGCCGAGCCCTCCTCGAAGGCGGAGGTCCGGCGTGTACGCGGCTTGTACTCGCCGACGCCGCTCGGGTTCGCCTCGTCGGCGGCCCGCTTGGCGATGGCCGCGCGGTCGGCGAGGACCAGGGCGACGGACGTGCCGTGCACGGCCTCGGCCTCTCCCTTGGCTCGCGCTTCGGCGTCCTTGATCCGCTGGACGACGGTGTACGTGAAGCCGCGCAGCCACGCCTTGCGGTGGGTGGCGAGGGTGGTGGACTCCCACCATTCGGGGCGCGTGGCCCGCAGCCCGTTGGACGCCTGGAGCGAGAGGGAGGCGTAGAGCATTTCGGCGCGCTCGATGTCGGACTCGAAGCCGTAGAGCTCGACCGTGTACGTGAAGCGCTTCTCTCCGCGCTTGCGCATCTGGCTCAGGATCGGTTCGACGCTAACCGCCTTGGCAATCAGCCCGGCCAGGAGTCGACGCTCCGAAGCGTACGAACCCTCAATCACGATGGTGCGCTGAATGACCTTGTCGGTAGTCGGGTCGGACGCGGCCAGCATGGCGCGCTCGATTCCGTACTTACCCATCAGTTCGGCGGCCTTGCCGAAGTACGCCTCCGATTCCTCGGGGGTGACTCCGGGGTCCTCCGCCTTGGCGAGAATGGCGCGGATCTTGGCAAGGGTTGCCTCGTTGGACATGTGACTCTCTTTCGTGCAATGCGGCTGGCATCATCAGGAGGCGGACACCACTCCGCCCCGACACCTCCTTCCGAAGGTGTTTCGCCAGTTACTTCGTCGGGGAATAGGCCATCAATTCGGTGAGCCAATTCTTAATGTCTGCAAGGGACTTGGCGTGCCTCGTGGCCGCGTCGGCACCCTGGGCGATGTAGGTACGAGCAGGGCCCTGCACATCCGGGAATTCGCGGTTAAGGCGGTCCGCTTCCACAAGGTCGGCAGCTTGGCGCCGAATGACGGCGACGTGCACGGCCTTGCCCGAGACCGCGACGAATTCGATAGCACGGTCACAGGAATCGATTTCATCGACAGCCCGGCCGAGACGCACGCGGGCGTCACGCATGTCGCTCGCTTCGGCCTTCCGTTCGCGGATTACGTCGAAGATGCCGGACAGAGTGCGCCCGTTGTTCCTCTCCGAGAATCGGCGGTGCTGGTTCCGCAGCTCGATCACGTTGTTCTCAAGCCGTTCGATCTCGATGCGTAGTGCCCGATCGAGCTCGGCGGCGTAACGCGCAACGAGCGCACCGCAGTTGTGACCGTAGGTTTCCGCGTTCATGGTGCCTCTTTCGTGTAATGCGGCTGGCATCGTCAGCACCCGGACACCACTCCGGGTGGACCTCCTTTCTGGAGGTTTCGCCATTGCTTACTTCATGTGTCCTTCCGTTTTTGGGCAGGGCGGAGTGCCGGCCTGGGGATAGACCGGCCCTTGGGATTTCGGGATTCAGGCCCCGATAACTTCGGCCTCTTCGATGTCGTCCGAGTTCTCCGACTCGTCCGGCTCCTTGCCCATCTCGTAGTGCTTCATCCAGAGCTCACCGGCGTCCGGGCGGCCAGCCGCAGCCAGCAGCGCGGAAAGCGCCGACACCTCGCCGTACGACAAGCCATCGGCCTGGTGCAGAGCGGTAAGCGAGTTGTCGAAGGCATCGGCGAACTGGGCAACGGCGCAATTCAGCGCACGGTGCGTCTGGGCCGTCACGCGGGCCTGCACCTCGGCCTCCATCGCCTTGCGTCGCTCCGCTTCGAGGAGCGCCTCCAGGGCGTCGATCTCGTCGAGGGAGTGGTAGAAGGCGTGCAAGGCCAGGCGGCTGACCTCGGCCCGAAGCTTGCGGCGCTGAACCCAGTTCGTAATGAAGGGAATTCGCATTTCATGCCTCACGTGCGGTGTGTTCTGCGTGCTTTGGCTGGCATCGTCAGCACCGGGACACCACTCCCGATGGACACCCCCTTTCAGGGTGTTTCGCCGGTTCAAGTTAGCCTTTCAGGACCGAGAAAGATCGTGATTGTGCGTGACCTCCTGGACGTGGATTCCGTGCGGGTGCATCACTCCGCAATCGGATTCGCCGCACTCGCACTCGTCGCGAAGGATCTGCGCGTGCATCTCGGCACAGCCCTGGGCGTACTGCCAGGCAGACCACAGGGACGTGAACACCGACTCGGCGTCCTTCTCGTACCCCTCGCGCTGCGTCACCCGGACGCGGCCGGACGCTTCGGCCTTGACCTCCCAGTGCCCCAGGAGTTCGGCGACCTCGTTCCAGACACGCACGTCGTGCGCAGGCTCGCATTCGCCCTCGAAGGTGCAACCCGTACCGTCACAGTGGCCCGTGAAGCAGTGCGCGGCTTGCGAGTTGTCGCAGTCGCCGTCTCGGTTGCAGCCCTCGCAGTAACGGCGACCGTAGACCGCGTTACCGCAGCAGTCGCAGTTGTGGGCTCCGCGAACGATCTCCTCGGACTCGTCTTCGAGCAGCTCCCACCCTTCGGGTACGAACAGCTCAACGTCGTCCGGCTCCTCGGAAAGGTACTCCTGGATGTACGTCGTCTGGGTCGCCCCCGGACAACCGGGGTACGGCTGAGCAACGATCAACATCAGGTTGTACGCCGCCTCGGACGGAGGGACGATCTTCGCGTTCATGTTGCCTCGTTTTCGTGTTCGTTTGGCTGGCATCGTCGGCACATCACCGACTCGTCAGGTCACGGGCACCACCCCGTGACGACGCTCGACTTGAGCGTTTCGCCACGAGGGACAGGCCGGCCGCGGGGCAGACCTGTCCCCCAGACCCCGCTACGAGCGGGGGCGGAAACCGTTCGCCGGTACGAGATCGCCGGACTCGGATCGGCGCAGCATGTTCGCCGTCCTCACCTCGATCTCGTCAGCAGGCAGGAGACACAGGCGACACCACCGCTTGAACTCCCCTGGTTTCGGTGCAGGGTTGGCGATCTCAATCACGTCCCCACACCGCGCCATCGGAGCGGACTCCGACACGTGGTCGAGGGTGTGGAGAACGCTCCCCTGGCGTCCCGGCTTGAACCCCACTTCAGACATCTGGACCCATCCCTCATGAGGGGCCACCCTCCCACCTCGTATAGGAGGGCGGTCCTCGTGGTTCAAGTTAGCCAATCAGCCGAAAAGAAGGGCGTCACGGCAGGATCGAGAGCAGGGTGGCCGTCAGCATGTCGGCCACGTCCCGCGCCTCGTCGCGCTCAGCACGGAGCACCTCCTCCTCCAGGATGGAGGCGAGGATGGTCACCGCGTGCGCCTCCCGCTCCTGGCGCAGCTCGGCCCGCGTCGCATCCAGCTCGCGCTGGACAGCGAACAGCCGCTCCGTCAGGTGCTCAGCCTGGACCGCGAAGTCGCAGCCCTGGACATCCGTGACCTTCTTCAGGTTCACACCGGGGTACGCCTTGAACGTGGTGCTGGACATGTGTCCTCTTCTCGTACGGGCCGGGACATGCCGGCCTGGAGATACACCCCACCTCTTGATGGAGTGCTGGCACCCAACCGACCGAAGCCGATTGGGTCTCAGCACACCACCGAGCCGAAGCCCGGCGGGTGCTCACACGTTCGTTGTAGGCAAGGTGTCGGGTGCGGAGTTCTGCCGCAGTCGCGGCCCTCACGCACCTTCGCAGTCATCTATCCATCGCAGCCCAGCCCGCCCCACGTGGGCATTAGAGGCTGGTGACGGGCGCTTTCGCGCTCCAGTCCGCTGCGGAAATTCGCGTTCACTATTGAGTTCTCAAGGGACAGCAGCTTGCTTTCTACTCACCACCCCGAAGGGCCGCTTTCGTCCGCGCCTACCAGGTCTTTCCCCTGGCGAGTCACCGCACTTCCGGCCGCAGTTTCCTGCCACCCGCCCTACTCCTCCCCAGGTAGTCAGCCACCTGAAAGGGGGCCCGCCGATCACCCGGCGGTGGTGCACCCGATGCCCGGATGCTGGCGTGAAGGTCATCCGCTCACCCCCTGGGGGCCTCGCGGTGGCTCCGACCCTAGCGGATCTTCGCCATTTGGTTCAAGTTCGCCTTTCGGCTTCGAGTGAAGCGGACCCCGCGACCCTTGCGAGCCCCGGCCTTCCGCTTCGGTCCGAACCGTATCAGGTCCGGGCCAGTGGTTCAAGTTCGCCTTTCGGCTTCGTTCCCACACTCCCCCGACCCTTACGAGCTGGGGTTTCTGCGGTGAGCCCCGACCCTAGCGGGCCAGTCCTCGTTGGTGCAAGTTGGCCTTTCGGCTTACTCGCAGCGTCCCCACTCCGGTCATTCGCTGGCCGTCCGGGTCCCGCCTCCATGGCTTCGTGTCTCGGTCGGCCGCTGCGGTGTCCGTCGTGGCGACGGGTCAGACATTGGCTTAGTTGAACCAAGCGGCGCAAGCCCGGCGTCCGCGATGTCCGAATAGTCTTCCGCATTGTCCGGATTCATCCTCGCCTCGCCTGCCCGGAATGCCCGGATTCAAGCGCGCCCGGCCCGGCCTACTCATGCCCCGGCCCGGATGAGGCGCGCGTTCCACTGCGCCGCGCGTCGCGCACACGGAAGATGTCCGGTCCACCCGTTCTCGCGCCGTTCTCGTGCGGCTTGGGGGGTTCGCCGGGTGAGTGGGGGTATGACCCCCGGTACGCGAGCGGCCGGACCGCCATGTCTTAGCCGCTCGGATTCTGCCACGGTTACAGGGTCGACCAACGGCCGAGACCCCGGCTGCCACCTGGGCAAACGGGGCCTCGACGGGCGCAAGGATCGGGCCCTTAGGCCGTTTCCTTCGGATCGCCTCGCCGGGCATCCGCTCGATGCGGGCCAACGGAGCGTCAGCCAACGTCACACGTCAATCAACGACCGTCGCACTCGTACTCGTTTCCGCCGAGCTGGTTGCCAAACCAACCGACAATGCCGCTGATCTTGCACATCTCTTCCCTCTCCTCCCACCGCGCGATCTCCTCCTCGGTAGGCCCGTCCTTGGCCGGTCCGAGGGTCTTGCTTGCTCCTGCCATAGGGGCAGGGGAGGAGGCGTGAGCCTGGGCAGGAATCGTGACGGTCGCGGTGGCCGCGAAAGCGATGACGGACATGGCAGCGAGCTTGAACAGCGTGGTCTTCATGACTGAAGAACGGGAGGTGACCGTTGCGGTTACGCGTCGTCTACCCGAAGGCGGTCCTCCCCAGCCTGACACCGCCCGTTCGCCGCACCCAGCACGCCGAGCCCTCACGTGATCCCAAGGGAACGGCCGAGCCCTCTCCGTCCTGCCTCACGCGAGTGCCGGGTCAGGCCGCTCGAACTTCGCCGAGGTACCGATACCCGGACCGCTTCGAGCAGCCGAGGCGCTCCGCGAGCGTCTCGCCGGTGACCTTCTCGCCCTTCGCCTGCATAGAGGCGACAGTGCTCTTGACGACTGCCAGCGGGACGGCCTTCCTGGCGGCGCCCTTCTGCCGGGGCTTCTGCTCCGCCCTCTCGGCCTCTGCCAGGTCGCCGGTCAGCTCGTCGGCGATCTCGTCGAGCTCGGCTGCCAGCTCGTCGGCGGCGGCTGACAGCTCCTCGTACTCGTTGAGGATGCCGTGGCTCTTGGCGACGAGCTGGCGGCCTGCCAGGTCGAGGGCCTCTGCCAGCTCGCCCGCCAGATAGGTGGCCGTCTCCTCCAGCTCGCGCATCTGCTCGGCGGCCGTGACTTCAGCGGCCGGCATCGCTGCCATGTGAAGCATGTGCGCCACGACGAGCGGCGGCACCGCGGATACGGCTGCCACGAGGATCGCCGAGGTTGCCATGTAGCCGCGATCGATCAGGTGCGCCACGACCTGAGCTGACAGTGCCAGGCCGAGGGCGGCCCCGGCGCCGATGGTGGCAGTGACACGGCCGGGCGCCTTGGCACGGCGGCGAATGTCGGAGATGACGGCCGCGCAGGCGGCGTAGGCGGAGACGCACACCGGCATGAGCCACGTCGTCCAGCCGTGCCAGCCCGCCAGTTCTGCCATGCGTATCTCGCCGGGGACGGACATGACGAGGGCGGCGACGAGGACGAGGGGCCTGCCAGCGGTGAAGACGACACGCGCGTACCAGGGCATGTGCATCGAAGACATGGGTTGCCTTTCCGGTACGGGGGTCAGGCCGCGACGGCGGCGCGGCAGAGCGCGCGGCCTCGGCGGGCGGTGTCGAGATCGTCGGTCTGGTCCTCGATGGCAGGGGTGCCAGACAGGAAGGCGGCGGCGCGATCGAGCTCTTCGCGGCAGGCGCCGCACACGGTGCCTCGGCGGCCGAGCGGGAAGGGCGCGGCGCAGACCTCGCAGCGGTCGCGGGTGTCCGGCGCCGGGGGCGCCTTCGGCTGCGGCTTCGCAGGCATCTGGTTCTTCAGCCGGTAGGAGACCAGTGCGGCAGCGCTGTCGACCTGCTCGGGCAGGCGGTTGGTCAGCACGTTGACGATCTTGAGCGGGCTGTGGCCCTCGGCGAGCCAGGCGGCGGCGAGCGGAGCGAGGCGGAGAACCTCGGCGGCGCTGAGCTTCAGGCGGCGGTCGGTGTCGCCGAGCTTCGAGAGCGTCTGGGCGGCACGGCCGATCTCGGCGTCAGCCGTGGCGGCCTGGTCGTCCTTGTTGCCGAAGGCTTCTCCCTCCTCCTCGCCGGCCTGTGCCCGCTCGTCGCCGTCGCTCTCGGCGGAGGGGTCGGGGAGGAGGTTCTTTTCCTGGTTCTTTTCTCCCTTGGGAGAGCCGCCGACGGACCGAGCCCCCGGTTCACCGACCGTCGGAATGTGGTCAGTCGGAAGATCAGAGACGTGCGTCTCGGTGCACCAGAGGCCCGTCTCGGGGGTCTGGAAGCGCTCGCGACGGAGGTAGCCCGCGGCTTCGAGCTGGTTGAACGCCTTGCTGACGAGGCGCTTGCCTTCCTCCACGTCGTCGGTCATGGACTCGACCGTGACCTTCGTGTTGTCGGGGAGGGACAGCAGGGTGACGAGGAGACCGCGAGCAGTCAGGGAGAGCTTCTTGTGCCGGGCGGCCTGGTTGGGCACGACCACGAACGAGTGGTCATGCCGGTTACGATGCACTCGCATTCAGAATCCAACCTTCTGAGTGTGCTTGATCAGGCCCCGGCCGGGTGTTCGCTGCACCAGGCCGGGGCCGCCTGCGTTGCAGGCAGGACCAGAAGGTACAAGTTCGCCTTTCGGATGTCTAGCCGGTTCAACTTCCCCCTTGCGCGGCCCCGCAGGGGGCCGCTCTTCGCCCGCCACCCTCCCCGCCGCCGTGGCGGCTCCGGCTGCCGCCGTCGCCTGTGGCCCAGATCACTCGAACTTCGTTTCCGGAACCAGGCCCCTCGTTCCCTATATATGAGTAGAAGGCAATAAGGATTACTTAGCGCCTTTCTATTGGCGGCCCCGAAGGGGCCGCACCGAGGGAAGTCACAAAAGGCTTGAGGGAGGCGCTATTCCTTCCTGGAGCTCTTCAGATAGGCGTTTTCGCCTGCCTCCGGATTGGCCACAGATTCGTAAGCGGATACTCCGCCGAGACGGTCATCGGTGCACAGCCAGAGACAACTACGGCGTGCGGTGTGCCGAGCTCGCCACGGATGTGGACCACATCATTCCCGGTGACGACCACCGAGAGCCCAACCTTCAGTCACTCTGCGGGTGGCATCACCGGGTCAAATCCTCCCGAGAGGGCGGTGCGGCTAAGGCCGCTGTTCGAAGGCGTCACGAACGCCGATTCCGCAGGACCGAGGATCACCCCGGCCTGATGTGACTGCGCTGGAGCTCCGGGCCCGTGCCCGTCGAGCCCGCGCCGGCCCCCGAGGTTCTCCCCTCCCTCGGGGGCCTTCGACCTGAAAGGAGGTGGGCGAGATCCCTGGCCCCGTACCGAATCGGGAGGCGGATCTCGCCCGCCCCCGAGAGCGTAAAGGTTCCGATGTCCAGCCCGTCACCAAGGGCGTGCTTCGGGAAGTCAAGATTCCTAACGCTGACCGGGACTGGCATCCGATTGCCCGCCGTCTCTGGGACTCCTTGAAGTCCAGCGGCCAAGCCGACTTCTACCAGAACAGTGATTGGGCCTTCGCCTATTCGCTCTGCGAAGACCTGAGCTTCTACAAGAAGTCCGGAAAGAGATCTGGCCAGATGCTTCAGACCATCTACAGCGCATTCGAGAGGCTGCTCGTCGCCGAGGGTGACCGGCGCCGGGTTCGTATCGAGCTGCATGAGCCCGAGCCCGAGGAGCAATCCGCGGCCGTACTCGCCATCGCCGATTACAAGAAGGAGCTGGGGCTCGCCGAGTGAGCCGCTCTCCGAGCGGCCCGACTCCATGAAGGGAGGTGAGTCCCATCTCAGCCCTGACCATAGAACAGATCGACGCTCTCGAACCGACCTTCCTCGGCCCGACGTGGCGGAAGGCGCCGGACGGCTCCTGGGCGCTGCCAGAGCGCACGCTCGGTTGGCAGATCGCCGGATGGTGCGCGGAATATCTGCGCGCCGAGGACGGCGGCCCTTGGAAGTTCACTCGTGAGCAACTGCGCTTCGTTCTCCACTGGTATGCGCTGGATGAGTCCGGCCGGTTCCTGAACCGGAAGGGTGTTCTCCAGCGCCTCAAGGGCTGGGGTTGAACGGCAAGGACCCCCTGCTTGCCGTCATTTCCCTGGTCGAATTCGTCGGCCCCTCCCGTTTTTCACACTGGGACGCCTCCGGTAACCCTGTAGGTGTTCCGCACCCTCAAGCCTGGGTGCAAATTGCCGCCGTTTCTCGCGACCAGACGAGAAATACCATGACGGTGATGCCTTCCCTCATGTCGGACAAGCTGATCGAGACGTACGGCATCAAGGCCGGCGCCGAGCTGATCCGGGCAAATGGCGGCCGTCAACGGCTTGAGGCGGTGACAAGTAGTTATCGCGCCCTTGAGGGGGCGCGGTCTTTAGCGGTCCACGTTTGTTGTGCTCAACGAAACCCATCACTGGGTGCGGGGCAATAACGGGGACAAGATGTATGAGACGATCGACGGAAATGCGACCAAGAAGGACAGTCGCTATCTGGCGATCACTAACGCGTTCCTCCCCGGCGAGGATTCCGTTGCGGAGAAGATGCGCGACGCTTTCGAGAAGATTGTCGAAGGCCGGGCGGCAGATATCGGGTTCCTCTACGACTCCGTAGAGGCTCACCCGAAGACACCGCTGACTCCGGATGCCATCAGGATTGTCCTGCCGAAAATTCGGGGCGACGCTGTATGGCTTCGCGTCGAGACGATTCTTCAAAGCATTCTCGACACCACTCTCTCGCCTTCGCGCAGCCGCCGTATGTGGCTGAACCAGATCGTGGCCGAGGAAGACGCCCTTTACGGCCCGGCCGAGTGGGATGCCCTCCGGGACGAGGCGAAGACGCTGGCCCCCGGCGACGAGATCGTGATGGGGTTCGATGGCGGCCTCCGCGACGACTCGACTTGTCTCATAGCTCTCCGCGTCTCGGACATGTGCGCCTTCGTTCTGGGCCTTTGGGAAAGGCCGGATGGCCCGTCCGGAAAAGATTGGGAAGTTCCCCGTGCCCAGGTCGACAGCGCCGTGCACGACGCCTTCAGCACTTTCGAGGTGCAGGGCTTCTATGCGGACGTTGCCCTCTGGGAGAGCTTCATCTCGGAATGGTCCGAGACGTACGGCGAGGGCCTGGCGGTGAAGGCGCCCGGTAAGGATTCGATCGGCTGGGATATGCGGTCGAGCCAGAAGGCTTCGACGCTCGCGCACGAGCGCCTGATGCGAAGCGTCTTCGACCAAAAGCTGTGCCACGACGGCGACTTGGCACTTCGCCGCCACGCGCTGAACGCGCGTCGGCGCACCAACAACTACGGGATCTCGTTCGGCAAGGAAAGCAAGGACAGTCCGAAGAAGGTCGACGCGTACGCGGCGCTCATGCTCGCGCATGAGGCCCTCTTCGACCTGCGGGCGCGCGGCAAGAAGGTGCGTAAGCGCACCGGTCGCGGCTTTTTCCTTTGAGTCGAACGGCTAACTTGAACCAGGAGGTATCGCGTGACCGACACGTCGCCTGCCGCGCTCGCGCGGCAGCTCCTCGGCATCCTCAACCGGGATGGCGACCGCCTGAAGCGGATCGACGACTACCTTCACGGCCGTCATGACGACCCGTACATGCCGCCCCAGGCTGACGACGAGTACCGGCTCCTCGCGCGCCGGTCGGTGTCGAACTGGCTGCCCCTGCTCGTCGGGACTCCGGCCCAGGCCCTCTACGTCGACGGCTTCCGTTCCGGGAAGCCTGCGGGCGGGCTCCCGGCTCCGGTCGAGACGAGCTCGCCCGAGTGGGAGCACTGGCAGCGGTCCCGGCTCGACGCCCGCCAGGCCGCCATCTACCGGGGCGCGTTGACGTACGGCCATAGCTTCACGGTCACCGAGAGAGGTCGTGCCGGCCAGGTGCGGACGAAGGGGCTGTCCGCGCTTCGTACGGCCGCGCTGTACGAGGACCCGGCGAACGATGACACCCCCTACGCCGCCCTGACCGTGACCGCCTGGCCTGCGGGCGATACGCGCGGCCGGGCTCGCATGTGGGATGCCCAGCACGAGTACACGGTGACGTTCCGCGGCCTGGACGACGAGAAGGGGATCGCGGTTGCGCGGCTGCGCCGCCACGGCGCTTCGGAGTGCCCGGTCACGCGCTTCGCCTCTCTGGTGGATCTGGAGGGGCGGACGCTCGGCGTCATCGAGCCCATGATCGCCTTGCAGAACCGCATCAACCAGACGATCTTCGATCTGCTGGTGGCCCAGACGTACGCCTCCGTGAAGGTGCGCACGGCGACCGGCATGGCCCCGCCCATTCGGCGCGACCCCGAGACTGGGGAGCCCGTTCTCGACGAGAACGGCAACCCCATTCCGCTGCCGATCAACCACAATGCGCGCAGGTTTTTGTTCGCTGAGGACCCGGATGTCAAATTCGGGAGCCTGGACGAAACTCCGCTCGGCGGATTCATCGACAGCGTGGATATGTCCATAAGGCACCTCGCCGCCGTCAGCCAGACCCCGCCTCACCATTTGCTTGGGCAGATAGCCAACCTGAGCGCCGAGGCCCTCCTAGCAGCGGAAACAGCTCTGAGCCGCAAGATTGCAGAATTCCGTACGGCCTTTGGCGAGTCCTGGGAAAGAGTTTTCCGACTGGCCGCCGAATTGACCGGCGGCAGCGGCTCGGAAGACTACAAGGGCGAAGTCATCTGGCGCGACATGGAATCGCGCTCCCTCGCCCAGGCCGCCGACGCGCTCGGCAAGCTCAAGGAGCAGCTCGGCATCCCGGCGAAGGGCCTATGGCGCCGCGTTCCGGGCGTCACCCAGACCGAATACGAGGACTGGGAGGAGCTCGCCGAGGACGAGGACTCGGTACGGCAGCTCTCCACCGCAATCACCCGCGCGACTCCCGATGAAGCGGTACCGGAGGCCGCGTGACGAGCACAGCGCGTCAGGCAGAGGCCGACCAGGTGTCGGCCGCCTTCCATGTCGCCCTGACGCAGATCGGCGTCGAGACCACGGCCGAGGCCCTGTCCTTGTGGGCGGAGGTCCCGGCCGCGCAGCGCGCGGCTACGGCGTCGAGCTGGCTGCGGCGGGCGATCACGCTGGTGATGTCGAAGCGGCGCATGTCGCGCGATCTGGCGCGGGCCTACTACAGGCTCGCGAGGGCTCTACAGACCGGTACGACGGTCGCCGACCCCTACCACCCGGAGCCGTCGCACGTGACGCTCGGCGACCTTCGCCGGGAGTTCGCAGCCCTGGCGGGAACGTACTCACCCCCTGCCCCCCGCCCTGTGGGCGAGGCCGCGACCGCCGAGCGCGGGGAAGCCTCGCCCACACCCTCCACAGAGCCGGACGACGCGAGTTCTGACGGGTCGACGGCGCCCTTGGCCGACGACGTGGAGGCCGAGCTCGACGACGAGCCGGAGGACTGGGAACGCATCCTCGTGGAGGAGCTCGAAGGGCTTCGCGAGGAAGAGGAGCGGATCGAGCGTGAGGCGGAGGACGAACTCCGCGTCGTCCTCGACGCGCTCGGCTCCCAGAACCTCGACCGGCGGGTGTCCCAGGTCGACGACCAACAGCCTGCCCGTGATGCAGATCGTCAGAGGGACGAGGCACACCAGCAGGCCGGCGCCCAGCAGGCAGCCGCCGCTTCCCGCGTCGCAATGAATGGCGGCCGATCAACCACCTGGAATCACATGAAACGCGACCGGCGCGCACTCGGGTACGTCCGGCTTTCGCGTACGGGAACCCCGTGCGGCTGGTGCGCAATGCTGATCAGTCGAGGCCCGGTCTACAAGTCCCGTGAATCCGCCACGTTCAACGACGGCGACAAATTCCACGACAACTGCCATTGCTACGCGATGCCCGTCTTCTCACGACAGCAGTACGGAGCATCCGAACTCTTCGCGCTGAACCGTGAATACGAGGCTCTGTGGCCGGAGGTCACAAAGGGCCACGCCGGTAAGAGCGCCCTCACCGTCTGGCGGCGGTTCATCCGCCAGAAGCAACGCGAACGGCAAAAGGCCGCAGCCCTGGCGGCGCGGCAAGCCACGACCACAGCCCAGGAGGCGTGACCCGTGCCCGAAGAGACCCCCGAGTCGTCCACCCCGGCGCCCCAGAGCGGCGAGACCGAGCAGCCCAAGGGCGAGGTCGAGCAGCCCGCGGAAAAGACCAGTGCGCAGGAAGACGAGCTTCCCGACTGGGCCCGCAAGGAGCTGGCCAAGGTCCGCAACGAGGCGGCCGGATACCGCACTCGGCTGCGAGACGCCGAGACCAAGCTCTCCGAGGCCAAGAGCCCGGAGGAGTTCGAGACCGCCCTTGCCGAGGTGAAGGCAAGGAACGCGGAGCTGGAGCACACGCTCGTCGTAGCCTCCGTGGCCCGGAAGTACGACCTCCCCGAGGAACTCGCCGGCCGCCTGCGCGGCAGCACGACCGAGGAGCTGGAAGCCGACGCGAAGGCCCTCCAGGCGCTCGTCTCCCCGAAGGTCCCCGAGGGCCTGGGCGGCGGCCTCGATCCGTCCGAGGACCCCGACGAAGAGATGGACCCGCGCAAGCTCGCTCGCCGCGCCCGGCGCTTTTAGCGCCTTGAAGAAACGTTTCCCCTAACCCCCGTGCCGCCCGGCCGGGGGTTTTTTAATGCCCCCGGAGGTAGCACCACTTGCCCACCGTCCAGCACCAGGTTGTAAAGCCCCAGAAGCTCGTCAACGCCGCCGTCGGAATGCTGGAGCAGGAGCTCGTCATTCCGAACCTGTTCCAGAAGCAGGGCGTCGACGCGTTCAAGGGTGCCGAGAATGACACCATCTCCATGAAGGTCGAGGGAATTCTTCCCTTCCACGACTACGCATGGCGGAACGACCGGTCGGCGCCGATCCAGTTCGACGAGTACAGCGAACGAACGATCGCCGTGACCTTCGGCGGCAACGTGTATTCCGCCGTCAAGCTGACCGACGAGCAGAACGATTTCGATATCGACAACTGGGCCAAGCTCCTGCGCCCCCAGTCGAAGGCCATCGCCCGTGGCCTTCAGCGTCGGGCGGTCAACACGCTGACCGGCCAGTCGTACAACGTCACCATCGGCAACGCTGGACAGAACCTTCGCGGTGCGCTGATCGAAGCCAGGCGCGTGCTGAACGCTTTCCACGCTCCGCGCGAGGGCCGATACCTCCTCGTCGGTACCGAATTCGAGTCGGCGCTCCTCACCGACGAGAAGCTGAACCTGGCCCAGAACGTCGGCGACAGCGAGGCCGAGTCCGCGCTCCGCACTGCCTCGATCGGCGAACGGTTCGGCTTCCGGATCGTGGTCGACCAGACCATTCCGGCTGACAGCGCCTACGCGTTCGCGTCCTCGGCGTTCATCTTCCTGTCCGGCGCCCCGAGCGTCCCGCAGTCGGTTCCGTACGGCGCGACCACGAGCTTCGAGAACATCGCGCTCCGCTGGGTCCGCGACTACGACCCGCTGTACATGCAGGACCGTTCCGTCGTGAACACGTACGCGGGCTTCCGCAGCGTGACGGACATCCTCGTCGGCTGGGACGCGGCCAACGAGAAGGAGATCATCTCGACCGGCGAGCACTTCGTGCGCGGCATCAAGCTCCAGCTCGATGGCAAGAGCGACTATCCCGAGGCCGCCTCCGAGCTGGCGAAGATCACCGGCGTCTCCGACGCGAAGGTTTGGACCCCGACCGGCGTGAAGCCGGAGGCCGATCCCGCCAACGCCTGATCCCCCGCCTCGTAGGGGCCGGTGCCACACGCGCCGGCCCCTGCTTGGCCTGCCCGAAAGGAGGTCGACGCGTGGCGTACGCGACGCTGGACGAGCTGAAGGGCCGCCTGGATTGGGAGCCCGATGAAGACGAACTCCGCATCGCAGTAACGGCGTTGGATGACGCGTCGGACCTGGCGGCTACCTACGGCCGCGACTGGCCCGAGGACTCGGCCCCCCGGCTGGTGCGCACGCTCGTGCTGAAGTCCGCGGCGAGGTACATGCGCAACCCGAACGGCTACACGCAGTCGAGGGCCGGTGACGAGACGCTTGCCTGGTCGGACGCCCACGGCCGCGACGCCGGGTCGGTGTACTTCACCCGCGAGGAGATCCGCCTCCTGGAGAACCTCGCCGGGAACCGCGCAGGGCTGGCCAGTGTGCCCGTCGTCGCCTGGGGCTCCAAGGCCCGCACGGGCCCCGGTTACGTGCCGGTCGACTACTCGACCGCCGCCCCCTTCCCTCTGTTCCCGGATGAGGTGGGGCCCTGGTGAGCGTCCAGCGGAGGCGCGGCCAGAAGGCGCGCGTCTGGCGAACGGTCGAGGTGGTCGACAACCGGGGCAACACCGTCATCGTGGCCGACCCCGAAGGCCCCATCGAGGTACGCGCCGCCTTCATCCCGCAGCGCTCCTCGAAGGCGGAAGTCCCCGGTCAGCAGCAGATCAACGTGACCCGGATGGTGGTCGACGCCCATCTTGAGGGCGTCTCCCTGTGGTCGCGCGTGGAGTACAACGGCCGGGAGTGGGACATCGTGTCCCCTCCCGCTTACCACCACGGCGACCGTCGTACCCGGCACTGGAGCATCGATATCCGGGAGCGGCCCTGATGGCTTACATGTACGAGAAGACGAACCGGGTCCTCGCCCGGCACCAGGACGTGCAAGACGAGCTGGAGCGGGTCACGTTCGAGATCGCGGTGAAGGCCGAAGAGATCCTTGCCCAGCACCACGTCGACTGGCACTCGCGGATCGAGGTCGAGGAAGGCCGCATCGACAAGTACGTGGTCCTCTCCGACGACGCGGGCCAGAAGGCGGCCCTGAGCATCGAGTACGGCCGCAAGGCGTACACCGTGACCCGCGAGGACAGGGACGGCAACGAGTACGAAGTCGAGGTCCCCGCGACGGACGGCCTCTACGTCCTCGCCACCGCCTCGGGCCTGCCCAAGAAGCGGAAGGGCAAGGTGAGGGTCGACTAGTGGCCGGCATTCCTGACCACATCAAGGCCATCGCCGAACTCAGCCCCGTCGAAGACCTCTTGCTCGTCGTCCTCCGCAAGGGCCTGCCGGGCATCCGGGTCAAGTCGCTCGTCGACCAGCATGAGACGTTTCCGCTCGTCCTGGTCCGCCGAGACCCCAGCTTCGGCGCGTGGGACGGTGACGCCCGTTTCACCGACGCCGCCCGCGTGGTGATCAACTGCTTCGCGGCTGACCCCAACGGTGATGAGGACTCGGCGATCTTGTCCGAGGCCGTCCGTGTCGTGCTGCGGGACGCCTGGCTCAACAACGAAGTCGTTCCCGGCCGGGGCCACATCACCCGAGTCGACATGAACTCTTCCCCACGCCGGGCCTCGGACTGGGCGACCGCGACCGGCCCCGTGCAGTACGCGGACCTGCCCACGGGCGTGTGGCGCTACGAGTCGATTTACGACATCCGTATCCGCAAGCCGCGGAAGCGCCCTTACCCCCTTCCCCACTAAGCACAGCAGACGAAAGGCCCGACCCCTTCCGGGGTGCGGGCCCTTTTTTATGCCCGCACGAAGGAACGTTTCTTCTTGGCGCTCAACGACCTTGCAACTCTCGTCGTCGGCTCCGGCAACTACCTGACGGCCCCCGTCGGTACGCCGATGCCTGACGATCTCCTCGTCCCCACTTCACCGTGGGAGCCGGTCGGCCACACCTCCCTGGAGGATGTCTTCGGCATCACCTCCGAAGGTGGCGAAGCCACCACGATCGGCAGCCTCCAGAACAAGACCCTCCGCACGAAGTACAGCGCCCGCACGGAGACGATGGCGCTGACCTTGCAGCAGTTCGACAAGGCCGCGCTGAAGCTCTACTTCGGCGCCAACGCCCCGACCCTGCCGGACGGCACGATCGGCGTCCCGGCCGACCCGCAGCCGACACAGGCGGCCTTCCTCGCGGTGTTCGTGGACGGCGAGAACCACTTCGGCTTCTACGCCCCGAAGGCCGAGATCTACAGGGCCGACGACATGGCGATTGCCGACACGGAGTCCCTCGCCGGCCTCCCGCTCGGCGTCAAGCCGATGGTCTACGGCAACAACACCTGGACCTACGCCGTGACGCCCCTGGGCGGCACCGTCGCCACTGGCGCGACCGCTGGCACGCCGGGCTCCTTCACCCCGGACGGATCTGTCGCCCCCGCGAACCTCGCTGCCCTGGCGACCGTCACCGCGAGCCCGCTGACGGCCTGGACCTCCGGCCAGTACGTCGCCCTCGGCGACGACTCCAACGCCTACTGGACCGGCTCCGCCTGGGCCTCCGGTACGGCGCCCGGCTCGGGCGCCTAACCCCTCGTCCCGGCGTGAGCGCTGCGGACCCGCTCGCGCCGGGCCCTTCCCTCTCTTCGGTCCGCCTCCCCCTTTCTCGTTCAATTCTGGAGGTCCGCACCCCCATGGCTTCTTACTCCCTCGACGACATCCGCAACGCCGCAGAGGCCAAGTACGGCAGCACTGACATCGAGCTCGGCGGCGAGACCGTCCGCCTGCTCAACCCGCTGCGCCTGACCAAGACCGCGCGGAACGAGCTCACCGCGCTTCAGGAACGGCTCGGTGACGACGGCGCCGATCAGGAGGAGCTTCTCTCCGAGGCGATCCGCCTGGTGGCCGAGCACACGAAGGCGGCCGATCGGCTGCTCAAGGCGGTCAACGGCGACCTCGCGGTCCTCGCGGAGATCTTCGACCGGTACGGCGAGGGCACCCAGGCGGGGGAAGCCTCGGCCTCGCAGGGCTGATCGACCAGTACGGGGAGGGGCTGTATCCCGACCTGCGCTTCTACTACGGCGTGGATCTCGCCGACGTGATCGCAGGCCGCGGGCCCTCCCCGTCCCTGGTCCTCTCGCTCTTGCAGAGGCTTCCCGACACGTCCCTGACCGTCGCCCTCGCGTCGGGCGGCAGGGAGTTCTTCGGCTGGGGCCAGGACCGCCACATGGCAGCCGACCTGTTCGACGCGCTCAACACCAACACCAGGGCCACGGGCCAGTGGGGCAAGGGCAAGGCGCCGAAGATCCCCGAGTACCCGCGCCCGAAGCCGAAGGCCAAGAAGAAGGCCGGCAAGCGGCCCGCCTCGGTGGCCGAGATCTACAAGCGGTTCGCCGGGAGGTAGCCCATGCCCGCCGGGCAGGTCATCGGGCGCGTGTCTGTGCGCGTCCTGCCTGACACATCCGACTTCAAGGAGCAGGCGAAGAGGCAGCTCGAAAAGATCGAGCAGCAGCTCAAGATCACGATCGGCACGAAGGTCGACGCCAGGGGCGCCCAGACGGGCGCGCTGGAAGCGGTGCGGGACATCAACCGTCACAACAAGACGACGGACGCCCGCAAGATCCGCTTCTACACGACCATCGCAACGCACGGTATAGCCACGGCTGTTGACAACGCGCGGCGTGAGCTCCAGAACAAGGCCAACAACCGCAAGGTGTCGTTCGAGGTCGACGACCTCAAGGCCACGGGCAAGGTCGAGCTCCAGCTCGACCAGCAGTCGGCGGACAAGACCAAGCGCGACATCGACGACTGGGTGAAACGTATCTCCCCGGTCAAGGTCGACGTAGAGCTGAACTGGCCTACCGGCGCCTCGGCCGCCGTCTCCACGCGCCTCGCCTACCTGACTCGGCCCCGCACGGTCTCGATCCTTCCGAAGCTGAACAACGCGGCGGTCGCGAAGGTCGCCGCCTCGCTCGCGGCCCTGTCCGGCATCCGCGTGCTGAACAACCTGTTCGAGAAGTTCGGCAACATCCTCAAGAACCTCGACAAGTCGGTTCCGGTCATCGGCTCTCTGGCCTCGGCCATCGCTGGTCTGACGGGCATCGCCATCGCCGGGACGAGCAACCTCTTCGCCCTGGCGGCGAGCCTCGCGCAGATCGGGCCCGCAGCCGCGCTTCTGCCCGGCCTCTTCGGCGGCTTCGCGGTCGGCCTGGGCGTCACGTTCGCCGCCCTGAAGGACTTCAACAAGGTCGTCCCTGAAGTCAAGGAAGCCCTGTCGAAGCTCCAGGACTCCATCAGCAAGAACTTCTGGGACAAGGCCGCTCAGCCCATTCGCGAGATGGTCGACGAGCTCCTCCCGGAGTTCACGGCCGGAGTCAACCGCACGGCCACCCAGCTCGGCGGCTTCTTCGGGGGCCTGGCGACCTCACTCAAGGGCGCGCTCAACCCGGCCCTGAACCAGATGTTCGTCGACCTGTCGAAGAGCATCGAGATCGCCACGACGGGCACTGACGCCTTCGCGAACATCATCGCGACACTCGGCAAGGTCGGCACCAGCTACCTTCCGTCGCTGGCTCAGTGGTTCGTCGACCTCTCGCAGCGGTTCTCCGACTTCCTCTCGCGCAAGGGCGAGAACGGCATCAAGGCCGAGATCGACGAGGGCATTGCCGCCCTGAAGGATCTCGGCGGCATCCTGTCGAACACCTACGGCATCCTCTCGGGCATCGCCCGCGCGGCGACCGAGGCCGGGGGCACGTCGCTCTCGACGCTGAACAAGTCTCTCCAGGCCATCCATGCCACGGTGGACAGCGAGGGCTTTCAGAACGGCCTCACGAACGTCTTCGCTGCCGCGCACGCGGCGATGCAGCAGATCGCCACGGTGTCCGGCCCGGCGGTCGAGAACTTCTTCATCACCTTCGGGCACCTCCTGACCGCCCTCCTGCCGCAGGTCGGCGCGATCATCGGTCAGGCCCTCGCCGCAGTGGCCGACGCCCTCGCCCAACCCGAGGTCTTCAACGGCGTCCTGGCCCTCTTCAACGGCATTCAGAACGCGGTCGGGGCGCTCGCCCCCGCGATGGCCCCTCTTGGCCAGGCGTTCGGCGCACTGATGGAGGTCATCGGGGCCTTCGCGACGATGCTCGGCCCGCTCCTGGCCGCAGCGCTGATCCCCCTGTCCAACGCCTTCGCCCAGCTCGCGCCGATGATCATCCCGATCATCAGCCTTCTCGGCGGCGCGCTGACGGGAGCGATTCAGCAGCTCGCCCCGCTCGTCATGCAGCTCGTCCCGGTCGTCGGGCAGATGCTCAACGCCGCCTTCACGGCGCTTGGGGCAATCCTGCCTCCAGTCGCCGAGCTGTTCATGACGATCATGAGCGCGGTCGCTCCGCTCGTCGCGCAGCTCGTTGCCGGCCTGGCCCCGATCCTGCCCCTGGTGGCCGAGGCGTTCACGGCGATCGTCACGGCCGTTACGCCCGTTGTCGACCTGCTCTTGCAGCTCGTCTCGGCGGTGATCACACCGCTGATCCCGCTGTTCGAGTACATCGTTGCCGCCTGCCTGCCGCCGCTGACCGAAGCGTTCCAGCGGGTCTCGGAAGCGCTTCAGCCCTTCCTTCAGGCGCTGATCCAGGTCGTCAACTTCATCATGCCGATCCTGGTCCCGGCGCTTCAGTTCGTCGCGGACTTCCTGATCGGCTCGCTCGCGATGGCGCTCGACGGCATCGTTGACGTGATCACCGGGGTCCTCGACGTGATCATGGGCGTCTGGAACGTCTTCGCTGGCGTCTTCACCGGCGACTGGTCCCGCGCCTGGGAAGGCGTCAAGCAGATCTTCTCGGGGATCTGGGACATCATCGTCGGCGCCTTCAAGGTGATCATCAACGTCGGCATCTTCGGTGTCCTGAAGAAGGGCATGGGCCTCATCAAGGCCGTCTGGACCGGCGGTTGGGGCGCGATCAAGTCCTTCTTCATCGGGATCTGGAACGCAATCCGCGGTGGCCTTGGCGTCGCTTGGACGGCGATCCGGGGCTACATCGACGATGGCCTCCGCAACGTCCGATCCATCTGGTCGTCGGGCTGGAACGCCGTCAAGTCCTTCTTCTCCGACGCGTGGGCCGCGATCAAGTCCAAGGCGGTCGAAGGGGCCAAGGCGCTCTGGCAGGCCGTGAAGGACGGCGTCACCCAGTCGATCAAGTTCGTCAAGGAGCTGCCCGGCAAGGCGAAGTCCGCCCTGTCGAACCTGGGCTCCACGCTCGTCAACGCGGGCAAGGAGCTGATCAAGGGCCTCATCAAGGGCATCACCAGCATGTTCGGTGGCGTCAAGGAGACCCTCGGCAACCTGACCTCCAAGTTCAAGGACTGGAAGGGCCCGCTCCCGAAGGACAAGATCCTTCTTTACGACGCGGGCCGCGCCATCATCAAGGGCCTCATCCGAGGTCTTGAGTCGCAGTACGACAACGTCAAGAAGTCGCTCAACGACCTGACCGCGAAGATCCCAAAGAACGCGTCCAAGGGACTCAAGGCCCGAGTCAACGCCGACCGCACGCAGCTCCTCAAGCTCCTCGCCCAGTGGGACGGAGTGGGGACCAAGCTCAAGGCGGCCCGCGACAAGCTCGACAAGCTCCGTGAGGAAGCCTCCAACTACGCGGAGCAAGTCGCCCGGAAGGTCATCGACACGGGCGACGTGACCAAGGTGGAGGACACCTCCTTCACCGGCATCACGGCCGCCCTCACCAAGGCGATCGAGCAGGCGAAGCGATTCGCCACCGCCCTGGACAAGCTCAAGAAGCTCGGCCTGAACAAGGAGACCTTCGACCAGATCGCGAGCGCTGGCCCGGATGCCGGCCTGGCTGCGGCGGAGTCGATCGCAGGCGCCGGAGCGGACGGAATCAAGGAGCTCAACAAGCTCCAGGCCGAGTTGGAGAAGTACGCCAACAAGGCAGGCAGCACGGCATCGAATGCCCTGTACGAGGCGGGTGTTCACGCAGCCGAAGGCATCGTGAAGGGCCTCCAAGCTCAGCAGGGCGCCATCGAGAAGCTGATGCTGAAGATCTCCGACTCGATGGTCAAGGCCATCAAGAAGTCGCTCGGCATCCACTCGCCCAGCCGGGTCTTCGCGAAGCTCGGCGGCTTCGTCGGCCGCGGATTCGCCAACGGCATCGAGAGCGAGTCCGGCCGCGTGGCTAAGGCCGTGGACGCGATCACCGCGAAGCCCAGCCGCTCGGACTACGCCAGCGCGGCCCGCTCCGTATCGGCTGCGGTGAACGGCGGCCTCGAAGGCCATACGGGCTCGACGGTGACCAAGGTCCTCAACTACTACGCGGCCCCCGGCTCCTCTATCTCGGCTGAAGAGGATCTGTTCGCGGCGGCCAACCGAGCACGAATGGTGGGCTGGTAGTGACATCACTCCTTCTAGAGACCGAGCGGGACACGCTCGACCTCGGAGAGGTACAGAGCACAGGCGCAGGGTTCCAGGCCACTGCCGGATTGACCGGCATGGGCCTGCCCTCCGTCAACGTCCAGTGGCTCGAAGGGGCCGGAGACGGCGCCCGATGGCGGGGGCAACGGGTCCTGCCCCGTGAGATCGACATGCCGTTGGACATCGTGGGCCGGGACCGGCAGCACCTCGGTCAGCTGATATCCCGGCTCGCTCGGGCCATGGCGGGTGAGATGCGCCTCGTCCTGGTCGACGACTCCGGGCGGCGTTGGTCCACGGTGGTCTACCGGACAGGCGGCGGCGAGATCGACCTCGGGTCCGGAGGGTCGGACATTCAGACCGTGCTCTCCCTCCGGGCCCCGGACCCGTACTTCACAGCGTCAGGTGTGTCCACACAGGCGGTCGGGGGCGATCCGGGAACCACTCCGTTCCTGTCGTCCCTGGCCTCGATGCCCCTGGCAGCATCCCAGGCCATCGGCGAGATGACGCTGACCAACAACGGGGATGCCGACGTCTACCCCGTGTGGGAGGTGTACGGGCCCGGCCGGGATCTCACGGTGAAGTCGCCCACTGGCGAAACGTTGCGCTGGACCGGCTCTCTCACCGCCTCGGAGCGACTGATCATCGATACCCGCAACGGGTCGGTGACGGACGCCAAGGGAGCCAACCGGTACGCCCAGCTCGCGCCGGCCCCTCGCTTCTGGACGATCCCGCCCGGCGTATCGACTGCTGACGTGACTCTGATCGACACCACGGCGGCCTCCAAGATCGTGTGCTCCTGGCGGGCCCGCAGGTGGATGGTGATCTGACTGAAGCTGCAAGACCTCACCGTCGAAGTCCGAGACAAGGCACTGACACGGCTGGGCCTGATCCGCCCCGAAGACCTGGCCCTCTCGATCGAGGACCAGTTCTGCAACGTCGGCACGTGGAAACTGACACTGCCCTCAGAACACCCCCTCGCCGAAGCCCTGCGCGCACCGGGAGCCGGGCTGATCATCACCGGCCCCACCGATGTGCTGATCTCCGGCCCCGTCGTCACCTCCGAGTACGCGGCGACGCCCGAGGACCGGCGCGGTTCCGTCAATTTCGACGGGGTGTCCGACTCGGTTGTCCTGTCGGACATGCTCGCCTGGCCGGAGCCGTCAAACGGCGACGTGTCCACACAGAAGGTCGGCCACGACGAGCGCACCGGCCCAGCCGAGACGCTCATGCACCAGTACGTGGCAGCGAACTGCGGACCGCTAGCTCCCGCCGCGAGACGACGCGCCGGACTCACCATGGGGGCCAACGCGGGACGCGGCCCCACCCTCACCAAGTCGGCTCGCTTCCCCGTACTGGGCGAGCTGCTGACGGAGATCGGCGCGGTGGCTGGCCTCGGCTTCCGCGTCGTCCAGCGCGGCAGCGTTCTCGTCTTCGAGACGTTCGAGGTCGCCGACCGCACCAAGGAAGTCC
Source organism: Streptomyces venezuelae (assembly GCF_008642355.1). Lineage (NCBI taxonomy): Bacteria > Bacillati > Actinomycetota > Actinomycetes > Kitasatosporales > Streptomycetaceae > Streptomyces > Streptomyces venezuelae. Next base: position 5,254,433 of record NZ_CP029193.1, on the reverse strand, counting down.
GGCTCGATGTCGTGACCGGCACCCTCGCCGGACAGCGCGTCTCCGTCTCACCCCCCGGCGTCACCCGTGTGATCGTCGCCGGTCAGGGCGAGCAAGAGGAGCGCACCTTCGTACCGGTCGACTCCGAGTCCTCCGTGACCGCCGAGGGCGTGTGGGGGCGGCGGATCGAACGCTTCGTCGACCAGCGCAACACCAACGACCGAGACGAGCTGACGCAGGCCGGGAACGAAGTCCTCGCCGACTCGGGTGACACCTCCATTGCCGTGCAGGCCGTGCCGGTCGAGGACGCGGCGTCCATGGAGTTCGGCCGGGACTGGGGGATCGGTGACCGCGTGGCGGTCATCGCGGGCGGCCAGGAGCTCGCCGCCACCGTGACCGGCATGGTCATCAAGGCCGACGAGGACGGCTTCCGGCTCGGCGCCACGCTCGGCGACCCCACGGGATTCGACCCCACGGCCCTGGCCGCGAAGCGAATGCAGAGCACCGAAACCCGAGTGTCCGCCCTGGAGCGGCACGCCGAAGGAGGCGGGTCAGATCCCGTCATGAGCCTCATGGGAGCGTGGTAGTGGCCAGCGCGCCAAAAGCCTTCTATCGGGCGGCACTTCCGACCGCCCTCACCGCCGTCTACACCGTGCCGGCCGCTGGCCAGGCCGTCATCACGAACATCGTCGCCACCAACTCCGCGACAACCAGCGCCAGCGTCACCGTCCGACTCGGCGGCGTCCCGCTCCTCGCCAACGTCGGCATCGCGCCGCACGGCGTGCTGACGCTCGACGTGCGCCAGGTACTCAACGCTGGCGACAAGATCGAGGTACAGGGCAACGCCGCACAAGCCCTGACGCACATCAGCGGCGTGGAGGTTTCCTGATGGGACTCTCCGTATGGCCCGCCCCCGAGGACGCCGGAGTCGTCGGCCCCACCGGAGCGACCGGCCCGGCCGGACCGCAGGGCCCGAAGGGCGACACCGGAGCACCCGGCCCAAAGGGTGACCCAGGCATGAAGGGCGACACCGGCCCCGCAGGTCCCCAAGGCGCGAAGGGCGACACCGGAGCGTCGGGCCCAGCCGGGGTACAGGGCCCGAAGGGTGACACCGGGCCCGCAGGACCGCAGGGCGCTCCCGGCCCGCAGGGCGAGAAGGGCGACCCCGGCTCGGTCGACACCGTCAACGGCCTCCCTGGACCGAACCCCGTGCTCACTGCGGCCCACGTGAACGCGGTGCCGACGAGCCAGAGGGGCGCGGCGAACGGCGTTGCCACCCTGGACAGCACGGGCAAGGTGCCGAGCTCGCAACTGCCCCCGATCTCAGATCCGTACGTACCGCCCAGCGAGTTCAGCCCCACCGACCTCGGCCTCAAGGCGTGGGCCTTCGATCCCGTGCTGACGGCCTCAACTCCCCTCTACTGCGGCACCACCCCCCGCTTCGCCGCCGTCAAGGTGGCAGCCTCGACCTCGGTCTCCAAGGTGGTGTGGCACTTCGGCGGCTACGCGGGCGGCCTGATCTCCGGGAGCTGGGCCGCGATCTACAACACGTCGATGGCTCGGGTCGGGATCGCCAGCACCATCGAGTCGGGCAACGAGCCGGCCGAGCAGCACGGCTCTGGCGGTAACGCCTCTTCCACGGCGCTTGACGCGGCCGTGACGCTCGCGCCCGGCATCTACTACGTCGTCTGGCGCTTCAACTACAACACGACCACGGGCGACGGCCCGATGGTCCTCGGCGCGGAGAACACCTTCGGCGCCCCGGCCAACACCTTTGGTCTGAACAACCTGTGGCGCTTCGGCCGCCTCTCCACCTCGCCGACCACCCCGCCGACCACGCTCTCCGGCATCGCCAACGAGAGCAACCGCTTCTGGGTGGCCCTGGCGTGAGCACACACCACGAGGAGCACCAGTGACCGTTTCCGGCGGAACCCTCAACGCCGCACGCGGCGGCGAGGAGTACAAGGCCCCCATCCGCCTCTCCGTCTTGCTGCCAGACGACACGGACCTGTACCCCGACGACCGCCTGACCGACGAGGAGCGCGCGGCCGTCGTTACCGCCGTGCTGCGCGCCGCCGTCTCCGCTCTACCGGAGCGGTTCACGATCGCCTTCGCCCGGCAGACCACGGAGGCGCGCACCGTCACCGAGGTCGCCCGCCGATAGCGCTGCCGCACCGCTTACCGCTGGCCCCCGTAGCTCATGCGCTCGGGGGCCTTCCCCATGCCGCAGGAAGGAACCCTTCTTGGCGATCACCGCCTACCCCTTTGACTCGCAGGCCGTCACGGAGACCCAGTTCAGCTACCTGTTCCGAGAGCTCTCCTCTGGCGTCGCCGCCTCGTCCGACTCGTCCGCGTTCCGTGTCTCGGCTGCCGGGACCTCCATGGCCGTGACCGTGCAGCCCGGCTTCGCTCTCGTTCGGGGGCACGCCGTTCTCTCGACTGCGGTGGAGACGGTGACGATCCCGGCCGCCGACACGGCCACCCGTACCGATGCGGTCGTGCTCCGCCTCGACCCGACCGCGAACACGATCACGCTGGCCGTGCTGAAGGGTGCCCCCGGCTCTCCGTCTCCCTCATTGACCCAGACGGACAGCGGTATCTACGAGCTGCGGCTCGCCTGGGTGACCGTGCCCGGCAACGCAACCTCCATCACCGCCTCGAACGTGGCCGAGGGCCGCCAGTTCACGCGCGGCTACGTCGGCTCCTGGTGGAACTCGACCCGCCCGACCTCACCGCGGCTTGGGGACCTCGGCTTCAACCGCAGCACCTCGGCGTGGGAGTTCTGGAACGGAAGCTCCTGGGCGAACCTCGCCCCGTCCGTCTCGTGGCCGAGCGTCACCGACAAGCCGTCCGTTTTCCCCCCGGCGGCCCACACGCACTCGTGGTCCCAGATCAGCGACGCTCCGAGCACCATCGCCCCGTCTGCGCACAAGCACGCGTGGGGCGACATCACCGGCACGCCCTCGACCTACCCCCCGTCGAGCCACTCGCACTCGTGGAGCTCGATCACGTCGAAGCCCTCCACCTTCCCGCCGAGTTCCCACTCCCACTCGCAGTACCTCACGTCAGGGAGCACGATCTCTTGGGCCAACGGCACCAAGCGCGCGCACGCCTACCACGTGGGCGGGTCCGGCACCTACTACGCCGTGTGGGTCGACGGCTCCGGGGACTTCGGCCGTAACACCAGCTCGATTCGGTACAAGACCAACGTCCGCGACTCCGAGGTGACCTCGGGCGACGTGCTCGCGCTGCGCCCGCGCGTCTACGACCGCAAGGACTACGAGAAGCCGGACGGCACGCCGGTCACCGGCCGTAAGAACGAGTTCGGCCTCATCGCCGAGGAGGTCTTCGAGACCCTCCCCGAGATCGTCTGCTTCAACGAGGAAGGCGAGATCGAGACTGTCCGCTATGACCTTCTCGGCGTGGCCCTCCTGCCCGTCGTGCAGGACCAGGAGGCGCGGATCAAGGCCCTCGAAGAGCGCCTGTCTGCCCTCGAAGGTCAGGTGAGCGCTACGTGACCACCTCGACCTCAGCCGCTCTGATCTCGGCCGCTGGGACGGTGGCCGTGGCCCTGATCGGCGCCCTCGTCGAGCTGCTGCGCCGCCAGCACCGAGTCATGGGGGAAGTCCGCGATCAGGTGTCCAACACGCACACCACCAACTTGCGCGACGACGTGGACCGCGTGATTACCGGCCTCGGCCAAGTGCTCGAAGGCCAGGCGCAGCACAGCCGAGAGATGGCCGGCATCCGCGATGACCTGGCCCACGAGCGGGCCGAGCGTCTGGCGGTCGCCGAACGCCTCGACCGCCACGTCTCCGCCACGTCCGACCACCACTGACCCCACCCCCCTTCGGGCCCCGCATCCGGCGGGGCCTTTGTCATGCCCGAGGAGGCAGCACTTCTTGACCGCGCACATCTACCCGAAGGCGGACGCCACGTCGCAGTGGTACGGCAAGACGTACCCCGGCGACACCATGCCGCACCCGAACGTGATCGTCCTGCACACGACCGAGGGCGGTTCGTTCCCGACGTACGGCGGCGGCGGCTCGGCTCCGAACTTCACGATCAAGGGCGGCGTCGTGCGTCAGCACTTCTACGCCAACCACAGCGCGCGGGCGCTGGTGAACAAGTCTGGCGGCGTCCAGACGAACACACTCAACGTCGTCCAGATCGAGCTCGTAGGCACGTGCGACAAGGGCGGCCCTGGCCTGTACTGGCCGAACGCCTCGGATGCCGATCTGGCGGCCTTGGTCGACCTCGTGAAGTGGCTGACCGACACGTACCCGATCCCGCTGGTCTCCACGTCGAAGCCCTGGCTGTCGTACCCGTCCTCGTACGGGTCGCGGAACGGTCAGCGCATGTCGTTCGCCGAGTGGAACGACTTCCGAGGGATCGCCGGTCACCAGCACGTTCCTGAGAACGATCACGGTGACCCTGGAAACTTTCCGATCAAGCGCCTGATCGAGCTGGTGAAGGCGAAGAAGGCTGGCACGTCGCCCGAGCCGTCGAAGCCCTCGAAGCCCGCGTCCTCGATCGTCGCCCTGAAGGAGGGGGTGAAGCCCGGCGCCACGCACGCACAGGTGGCCGAGCTTCAGCGGCTTCTGATCGCGGCCGGGTACGGCCCGATCCCTGGCGCGGTCACCACGTTCTACGGCAAGAACACGCAGGCCGCAGTGGCGCGCTTCCACAACAAGAACCCTCACCTGAAGACCTCGGGCCGTTCGTACGACCCGGCCATAGGCGCCCGCGGCTTCAAGGAGCTCCAGAAGGAGGCTGGTCGCCGATGAGCAAGATGCAGATGCCCGGCTCCAAGCCGATCAGCCTCGTGAACCTGCTTCCGGTTCGGTACCGCACCCGCGTGGGCGCCGTTCTGGCTGCGGTCGGTGTGCTCGTCAGCATCGCGTCCATCGTGTACGCGGACAGCCCCGAGGTGGCCGTGATCGTCCAGATCCTCACCGCGCTCGGCGTGGTCGAGACGGGCAGTCCCGACCCCGACCCCGGCGACGAGGGCTGACACGAAGAACCCCCTGCTGGTCTCCGCCAGCAGGGGGCTTTCGTCGTTTCACTGCCCGGCGCCCTTTCGCTGGGCCGCCTTCAGCTCCTCGATCTCCTCAAGGGTCATGACCTTGCGCTTGCTGGAGCGCCGACGAGCTGGGGCAGGCGCAGCGCTGGTGCCCTCGGCGTCCGCTGCCGGTTCGGCGGTATGCGCGAGCACGTCCTCGACCGGCGTGGCGTGATCCGGGCATAGGTCGACGACCCTTTCGGTTGCACCTACACGTTCGATTCGATACTTCCGCGTAGGCAAACCGGGCGTTTTGCAGACATTACAGACTGTGACAGTCATCTCGATTTGCCTCTCCGGTACAACCAAGCGCAAGTTCCACGTTGACGAGTCTAACGTGTATGTGTAACCGTAGGTTGGGATAGGCGAGCGTCCTTGGCGCTCAACACCCCGCGCAGCCTGCGGGATTCAAGATCCAAGCCAAGGGGAGACATGCCCGCACCGTCGAAGATCGTCGACGAAGCCGAAGTCGAGAAGTGGTTCCAGCAGAAGAAGACCTACGCATGGATGGTCCAGGAGTACCAGCGGAAGTACAACCGGAAGACCTCCATCTCCATGTGGGGCAACTACAGGCGCCGGCACAGGATGCAGAGACGGATCACGCGCGATGACAACCTGATCCCGTGGGCCGTCGAGGAGAAGCACCGCTTCCGGTACGAGGTGATCATGCTTCGCCTGGAGGCGCGCGTGCGCGATGGCCAGGAGCTCGCGGACCGAGACGCCAAGAAGCTGCGTTCGTGGCTCGCTGACCTGGAGGAAAAGAATGCCGTCGTCCACTACGACCCCGAGACTGAAGAGGGCTTCTTCCTCATCCCACGGGAAGAGCAGGACACCGACATCATCCGCCAGCCCGCAGAGAAGACGACGAAGCGCCGCCGCGCCGACTGAACCGAGAAGCCGTTAACCCCCAGGGACATCGATTCCCTGGGGGTTTTTGCGTTTGCGCCGGTCACGAGGCCACGCGCCGGGCGGGCGCGCGCCCGGTCCGGGTTAGATCCCGGCTCCTCCGCGAGTGTTCGAACAAGCTATCGAACATCCTCCTGTGGGGTGATCCCGATGTCAGATGTGGCGGTTAGGATTCCGCTAAGTAAGGCAAACTTGCACCAAGCACGACAGAGGGGCCAAGTCGAGTGGAGGAGCAGCGCGAGGCAACCACAGTCCTCGCTCACTCGGGGGAAGCCTGGCGGGAGGCCGGGGTTCAGCGGATCACGGAGGGCGGTGCCGTCCTCTGTGTGGACGCCGACGCGTTCGAGTTCCACCTGACCCTTTCGCTGGACTACACAGAGCGCGACTTTCAGTGGGGTGTCGCGCAGGCGGCGGCCCTCGACCTCGCCCTGATACCCGAGACGGAGGAGGAGGCCGAGCTCATAGGCGACGGCCCCGACTTCGTGCGCATCCACTTGGTCCCCACCTGGACGAACCAGAAGGAGCCCCCTATATGGCCCTGACCATCACCGCACTGCCCGCCCCCGCACCGTCCGTTCCGCGTGATGGGTGGGGGCGGCCCCTCGTGGTACCGAAGGAGGGCGGCAAGCCCCGCGGCCTCACCAGGACGACGACGTTCATCGACGCCATCGAGGACAAGAGCGGGCTGATGTCTTGGAAGCAGCGAATGACCCTCGTGGGCGCCGCTCGCGAGGGTTCTCTTTTGCGCGAAGTGGCTAACTTGAACCCAGAGACGCGCGAAGGGAAGGCTCGCCTGGACGCGCTCGCTGAGCGAGCGGTCACGGTGGCCGGAGCGAACGCAAAGCGGGAGCGCGGCACACACCTGCACACGCTCAGCGAGTTCGTAGACCGGGGCGAGCACCTGCCTGCGGGGGTCGCCACTTCCGACGTGGCGGACATGGCGGCCTACAAGATGTCGACCGCGCCGTTCGATGTCGTCGCTGTGGAGACGTTCGTGGTGGTGCCGGAGCTGGGCGTCGGCGGCACCTTCGACCGCATGGTGAGCTACAGCGGCCCCGGCCCGGACGGCGAGCATGTCGAGGGCCTGTTCATCGCGGACTTGAAGACGGGCTCGATCGAGTACAGCCGCCTCAAGATGGCGAGCCAGCTCGCGGTCTACAGCCGTGGCGAGCTGTACGACCACACCCTCTTCCCCGTCAACGACCGGGACAAGAAGGCGCTCGCCGCCTGGAAGCGCCGGGAAGTGCCGGCCGATCTCGCGAGGGCTGCGTACGCCCCGATCCCGGCCGTCTCCCAGGACTGGGGCATTATCCTCCACCTCCCCGCAGGCTCCGGGGAGTGCACGCCCTATTGGGCTGACCTGCGGCTGGGCTGGGAGGCAGCGAAGGCCGCGCAGAACACGCGCTCCTTGCGCGGCAAGAACAGGAGTGCTCTTCGTCCGTTTTGAGTTGTTTTCCATGACCTGAACGTGTAATTTGAACCTGGCGCCGGACGGTTCGGCGCTACACGAGAGGGGTGAGTTTGAGCGACACACAGCGGTCGGTGACCGTGACCATCAAGTCGGGCCCAGAACGCGACGACTGGGCCGCAGCCTTCAAGGGAGCCGCGTACGAGGTGTACGACGACGTGGCCACTTTTTTTGGCTTCGAACGTGAAAGTGTAACCACGCTCAGCCTTCACGAGCTGGTCAGCGAGGCGTCCAAGACGGCTCAGGGCGTCGCGACTGTCGTCCGCGACCTGGGCGCCACCGTCGTTCCCGCCGCGCAGCCTGCGGCGCCTGGCGAGGACCCGTGGACAGCCGCCCAGACGGCCCCGGCCCGCGAACAGGGCTCCGCGGCCTCTCTCCTGGAACAGATCAACGCCTGCGTGACCACGGAGGACCTGAAGAGGCTGTGGGCGCGGAACCAGGACGCGTTCGCCGACCAGGCCGTGATGGACGCGTGGAAGGCGCGAGGCCGAGCCCTCAAGGCGGCCTCCGAGTGAAGCCCCTGGGCCTGGCCCTGGCCGTGGTCTCGCTCCTGCTGGCCGTCTGGCTCTGGACGGCCGCCCCCTGCGAGCTGTGGACCTTCTCGAAGGCGGGCGACATGCCCGCCCGATGCATCAGCCGATAACTCGACCTCAAACACAAGGAGTTCCCCTTAGTGGCACTGAATCTCGCTTCTCTCCCCCAGGCCAACGGCGGCTGGTTCAAGCCAAAGGACAACATCGACGCGGTGGCGATCCTCGTCGAGGTCAAGGACTTCCAGCGCCAGAGGCCCACGCCGAACGGCCCCAAGGACAGCGCCCTGTGCGACATCTCCATCTGGAAGTCGCGCGAGCAGCTCGGCGCTGCCCCGGAAGTCAACCTCGGTCAGCGCATCGAGCAGACGGTTCTTGCGCGCGACCTGGAGACCGTCGTGGGTCAGGCCGTGCTCGTCACCGTCGATCAGGTGCCGTCCAAGAAGCCTGGCGGCAACCCGGCGTGGGTCTGGAAGCCGGTGACGGACCCGGAGATCGTCGCGGCCGTCGTGGCATACGGCGAGAAGCGCGACGCGGCCGTGACCGAGGCCGCCGCAGCGGCGCCCGACTTCGACTGACGCGGAAGGCCGGCACGGGGGCGGCCGTCCTGGTCGCCCCCGCCTCACCCAGAAAGGAGACACCGAGTGCTGACCCCTGGTCGCTCGCTGACGATGCACGCAGAATCCGGCCGCGAGCTGCCGCGCGTGGAGGCGTTCGAGGCGCTGTACAACCTGGGCTGCCGTCCGCGTCACGGTGAAGTCGTGATGATCGCCGGGCGGTCCGGCACCCAGAAGAGCGGGCTCGCTTTGTTCTGGGTCGCCCAGATGAACTTGCCGACCCTGTACTTCAGCGCGGATATGTCGGCCTTCACTGCGAGTAGCCGCCTCGCGAGCATGGCGACCGGCGACACGACGGAGATGGTCGAGGCCGGGATGTCTGCTGGCGGCCGGTATCGCGAGACGTACGTGAACGCCTTGCGGGGCTCGCGGATCACCTTCTCGTTCGGCAGCCCGATCACGTGGCGCGCGGTCGACGAGGAGCTGGAGGCGTACGTCGAGCTCTGGGACGCCTACCCAGAGGTCTTCGTCTTCGACAACCTCATGGACTTCGAAGGCGCGGAAAGCGACTACACCGAGCAGATGGCCGTGATGTCCAACGCGACCGAGCTGGCCCGCGCGACGGGCGCGACCGTGATCATCCTTCACCACGCGTCAGACAAGTCCTGGGAGGCCAAGAGCGATCCGTGGGCACCGCCGAGTCGCGACCAGGTGAAGGGCGGCTTGAGCGAGAAGCCGGAGCTCTCGCTCTCCGTGGCGCTGGACCCGAACAGCCTGGAGTACCGGATCGCGGTGATCAAACAGCGCATGGGCCCGTGCGATCCCACGGCCCGCCGATATGCCTCCCTGCGATGCCACCCAGACGTGACCCGCTTCTCGAAGCTGGAGCGGATGACCCTCTTCAACCCCCCGGAGCCGAAGCCCTGGTCCCCCACGGCCGTGCTCGACAAGGCTTGACCCGAAAGGCTAAGTGTGACCGACATAGCGGCGAGGAACCGCAGGAACCGGCGCGCAGGCGCCCGTTGGGAGGCCGAGTTCCGCGACGAACTTCGCCAGGCCGGATACGACATCGAACGACTGCGGCTGACCGGCACCGAGGACGAGGGCGACCACGTGATTCGCCGCCAGCCGGTTCGGCACCGTCCGTTCCTGATCACCGAGACGAAGAACGCGAAGTTCGAGCCGGGCACCTTCATCAAGGAGGCCCTTCGCGAGCGGGACAACTACGCGAAGCACCGCGACCTCGATCCGCGAGACGTAGACGTGGCTGTGATCGTCCGGCGACGGGGCGCGAGCTGGCGCCACGCCTACGTGCTCAGCACGGTCGAGGAGTTCTTCGACCTCCCCCCGGAGGCCGCCTCGTGAGGCTGTACGAGGAGGTCGAGGAGCAGGCCCGCATCTGCCGCGAACTCGTCGAGCTGCTGGACGACTTCACCACTCCGCAGGGCCTCGACGAACTCGGCTACGACGTCCACGCCCGCTCCTTTCGGGGGGAGCGCGTCGCGTGATGCCGGCCGAGGAGGTCTGCGGGTTCGAGGCGTTCCTCGACTGCCTCAACGATCTCGACTTCGACGGCCAACTCCTCTTGGAAATCGAGGAGTTCTTCGAGATCCCGATGCACGACCTCGACGAATGGATGCTGCCGTGAACCTTGGCCGCCTCCGGGACGGCTTCGAGGACCAGGAGCACGAGAAGCCCACACTCGCCGCCGTCCTCGATCACTACGAAATCGACTACAACCCCGAGCGCACGACGGGCATGGCCCCGTGCCCTCTCCACGACGACAACACGCCGTCGTTCTCGTACCACCTCGACCGCGGATTGTGGAAGTGCCACTCGTGCGGCGAAGGCGGCGACAGCTACACGCTGCTGATGAAGAAGGAGCCCACAGACTTTGCCGGAGCACGAGCCCTTGCGACCTCTCTCGCCCTCGCAACGGGCGATGCTGGAGGAGGCGACGAGCGCGTATCAGGCAGCGCTTACGCCGGACGCCGCGCGGTATCTCCTCGCTCGCGGAATCAGCAAGGACGAGGCGGCTACGTACCGGCTTGGCGTCGTCGCTGACCCTCACCCCGGCCACGAGCGGCAGGTGGGCCGCCTTGCGATCCCGTACCTGGCGCACGACGGGCACCCGCTCACGATCCGCTTCCGCTGCCTGGAAGACCACGACCACCGGGCCTACTGGCACGGGAAGTACAACACCCTGAAGGACGACCCGCCCCGGCTGTACGGGGTGGAGGCGATCCACGCGGCGGGCGACGAGATCCACGTGACGGAGGGCGAGCTCGACGCGATCACCCTCCGCCGCCTCGGTCTCCACGCGGTCGGCGTACCAGGGGCCGCCCTGTGGCAGCCGAGGCACCGCCGGATGCTGGCGGGCTTCTCTCGGGTGTGGGTCTGGGGCGACCCGGACGAGGCGGGGGCCGAGCTGGTCACCCGCGTGTGCAAGTCCCTGCGAACGGCCCGAGGCGTCCGCCTGCGCGATGGCGACGTGACCGAGACGTACAAGGCCGGAGGCGCTGACGCCCTCCTCTCCCTGATCGACGAAGCGAGCAAGACGAAGTGACCGAGACGACCGCGAAGAAGACGACGACCAAGAGGCCGGCGCGGAGGCCCGATCCCGCGACGGCCGTCCTCGCGGAGGTGAAGGCGGCCCGCAAGGCGTACTCCGGCCAGTCCATGCCGGTCGCGGGCGGCCATAACCCGCTGAAGGGCCGGGAGCACCACGAGCGCGAGGCGAATCGGTGGATGGCAGCGGACACAGCCCGCAAATTCGACGGCGTTCCCGGCTGGGACTCCGCCGTCCTGGCGCAGGCGTACCGCACGCTCGCTGAGTGCGAGCCGGAGCACGTCCGGGCCGGGCTGATCCGCCTGGCGGCCCTCGCTGTCTCGGCGGTGGAGTCCCTCGACCGGGAGGCGCCGTGACGACCCGCTGTGACCTGCCTGGGCGTCCGGGCCCTCGGCTTCAAGCGATCTGGGCGGCCCTCGACGGGGCCGAGAGGAAGGCGTTCGAGCGCCACCTCATGAACGACACGGCCGCCGAGGATCTCGTCTGGATTCTCGACCGCTACGGACACCGTGTGTCCGCCTCCACCATCCGCACGTATCGGCGCCGACTGCGCCAGGAAGCGAACGATTCTTGAGCGACCTTCTCGAAGAGCTCCTGTCGAAGCCCGTGGGCCCGACCATCCCGGCTCGCCAGACCGATCCGGACAGGGACTTCACCCGGCAGATCGAGGTGAGCGGCGACGCGGCCGAAGTCACCGTTCGCGGCCCCGAGAGCATGGACCCGCAGGGCAGCGCGGCGGCCTGCTTGAAGGCGCAAGGCCTCGACCCGGCCGACTGGGAGGTGAAGGGCTTCCGGTCGAGCGAGTGGACGATGCCGAACGGCGAGACTGGCGTCTCGGCGCGCTTCCAGTTCGCGAAGAAGACGCCCGCTGACCGGTCCGGCCTGGACGTTGACGAGCTCCTGGCGGCCATCGATAACCACCAGCCTCGACAGCTCGCCACGGCCGAAGAGGGTGACCACACGTTCGTGATCGCGCTCGGCGACATGCAGTTCGGCAAGGCGGACGGTGACGGCCCGGCGGGCACCCTGAAGCGCACGATCGAGTGCATCGACCGCGCGGCCGACCTGTTGGACGTGTACCGGAAGCGGTTCGACATCGGGCACGTCCACATGGGGTGGCTCGGTGATCATGTCGAGGGCTTCGTGTCGCAGGGCGGCTCGAACTCGTGGCGGACCTCGCTGACGCTCACGGAACAGATCCGCCTCACCCGCCGCGTGATGCTGCACGGAGCGCTCACCATGGCGCCGCTCGCCTCCCGCGTGTCGATGGCCGCAGTGCCCGGCAACCACGGCGAGGCCGTCCGCATCGCGGGCCGGGGCGTAACGCGCTACGACGACTCCCACGACACCGAGTCCTTGATCTGCGTCCGCGACGCCCTGGCGCTGGCCCCCGAGCGCTTCGGCCACGTGGAGTTCTACGTCCCAGACACCGACGAACTGACCGTGGTCGTCGACTGCTCGGGCACCACCGTGGCTCACGCCCACGGGCACCAGTGGAGGCCCGGCCGGCACTTCGAGTGGTGGAAGGGGCAAGCCTTCAACAAGGCGTCCGCCATGCACCAGGCAGACCTTCTCCTTGCCGGTCACCTTCACCACGAACACGTGGACACGGACGGCCCGCGCACCTTCCTTCAGCCCCCGGCCATGGAGAGCGAATCGACCTGGTGGCGGCACGCGAAGGGCACCACGGGAGCGCCGGGCCTGATGGTCGCGGTGACGAAGAACGGCCACACCCCCGTGAAGGAAGTGGTCCGGTGAGCGCTTCCCACGACTGGACGCTCCTCGACGACCCGCAGGTTCAGCGCGTGATCGATGTGGTGGCCCGCAAGTTCGGCACGGAGTACGGGCTCGCCCTGGAGCGGGATGACGCCCGGCAGGAAGCCGCGCTCGTCGTCGCCGAGAAGGGCAGCGAAGCACGCCAGATGCTCGCGGCCGGTCCCGGCCTCCTGCACCGCTGGCTGTGTCAGCAGCTCCGGAACGCGTGGCTCACGGACCTTCGCCACCAGTCGCGACACCTGTCCTACGAGGCGGCCCTGAACGGGGCCGAGAAGGGTCTCCTGTGAGTACGTACGACCGCCGGGTCATCGAGCACCTTCTCCCGGCCGTGTGGTCACCCGAAGCCGCGTACGGCATCCGGAACCCGGCCGCCCCGGACGCTGACATGCCGAAGGGCACCGTCGACAAGCGGGCCGCGGATTCCCTCTTCGCCCACCTCGCCGACATCCGCCGAGCCTGGGCGGCCTGCCCGCTCGAACTGGGCGAGCGCCGGGCCCTGTTCCTGCGGTTCGCCCTCGACTGGCCAGACGCCCTGATCGCTGCCCGAGACGGAGTGACCGACCGGGCGGTGCGGTACCGCGTCGAGCGCGGCGTGGGCAAGCTCGCCGCGTGGCTGAACGGCCGGACCTACATCGACGGGTACGACGAGCTGGAGGCCGCCGCATAGGCCAGGACGCGGCGGTGAGGGATCAGATTGGGCCAGGTCACAGCCGTATGCGGCTGATCAACTGCTCGTCCCTCCCGCCTCGTCCGCCTAGGGTCTTCTTCGAAGTCCTGGCAAGTTCTGGCAAGTTCCTCGCCCCACGGCGATGTCGCGGGCAAGCTCAGGCACACAGATCGTCACGGACGTTCGAGGAGGACATCATGGCCCTGGTTATGCTCGGCAAAGACCCGGAGAGTCCTAGCGGCGGATCGCCCACCATCTACCTCGACGATGAGAAGGACACCTACCTCGTTCAGGGGTGGAAGGTGGAGGAGACCGAGCGCCTCAAGGTGATGGACATTCCCGGCCACGAGTCGGTGGTGGAGATCCCCCGGCGCATGGTGCAGTTCTTCATGGAGCTGAGCCAGGAGACCAAGGACGCCGACCCGGAGGTGAAGAAGGATGACGCGGACCCCGACGTTTGAGGAGCTGTTCCGCGACTGCCAGAGGACAGCCGTCCATCTGGAAATGCGCGACGCCTACATGAAGTCCGACCCAGCCTTCGTCGACTGGAAGGCCGGCATGGCTCTCGACCCCGCCGAGCGCTGGGCTGACTGGCACGCGATCGTCACAGAAGCGACCTCGCGGGGCGTCGAGGTCCGGCGGGCGCGCATTGTTTCGACGCCCGTCAGCGAGTACATCCGCTTCGAGTACGAGGTGACCGACGGGCTGAACATCGCCGCCGGGGAAAGCGTGCGCTGGCTCTCGCGCCGCGACGCCACCAGCCTGGCGCTTCCGGGCAACGACTTCTGGCTGTTCGACTCCAGCCTTGTACTCGTCAACCACTTCGACGGCGAGGGCGAGAACATGCTGTTGGAACTGACAGAGGACCCAGAGGTGGCCAAGCTCTGTGACTCGGCCTTCGAAGCCGTGTGGCAGCGAGCGACTCCACACGCAGAGTTCGAGCTGATCTGACAGCTCTAGCCGCATCGACATGACATCACCATCTTCGAGCGTCCAGGAAGCCCGCAAAGCGCTCGGGAAGCGACTGGCCGACATCCGCCTTGCAGCCGGAATCACCAAGCGGGAGTTGGCCAAACGTTGCGGCTGGCACGAATCGAAGGCTTCGCGCTTCGAGAGGGGCACTCGCGCCCCCTCGGAGCGCGACCTTCGCGCTTGGTGCGCGGCCTGTGACGCGCAAAGCCAAGCGGAAGACCTCATCTCGACGGCCCGCGGAATCGAGGGCATGTACGTCGAGTGGCGAGACATGGAGGCCAGCGGCCTCAAGCTGGCGCAGGAGTCTGTGGTTCCTCTCTGGGAGCGCACAGAACGCTTCCGCATTTACTCGCCCTGGCTCATTCCTGGCCCCGTACAAACGGCCTCGTACATCACTGCCCTTTTGACTTCCCTCCGCGACCGTCGAGGAACCATCGACGACGTGCCGGCCGCAGTGAAAGTACGCGTCGAGAAGCAACAGGTCGTCTACGGGAAACACAAGTTCGCCATCATCCTGGAGGAGAGCGTCCTCCGAACCCGCATCGGCGGCACTGACGTGATGGCGGGGCAGCTCGGTTACCTGCTGAGCGCTATGGCGCTGCCGTCCATCAGCATCGGCATCATCCCCCAGGACGCCGACCGCTCGGGCCTGTGGCCCGTCGAGGG
This sequence comes from Streptomyces venezuelae, assembly GCF_008642355.1. Lineage (NCBI taxonomy): Bacteria > Bacillati > Actinomycetota > Actinomycetes > Kitasatosporales > Streptomycetaceae > Streptomyces > Streptomyces venezuelae. Next base: position 5,239,281 of record NZ_CP029193.1, on the reverse strand, counting down.
ATTCTTCCTCTACGACGACGAGCTGGTGAACGTCGAGCTGATCTCGGCCCACCTCACCATCGTCCAGCGGCACGAACTTGCCATGTATGCCAAGACGTTCGCTGAACTGGCCGAACTTGCCGTCACGGGCGCCGCTGCGCGTGAACTCATCACCGCGGCCATCGAATCTCTAGGGTGAATCACTGGCAAGTCCGGGCACACTCGTGGCCCCCCACATGCCCCCTTTCCTAACTTCATTGGCACGGCTCAAAACGTGCCCGGAGGGGGCAGTGATGGCGTTGGCAAGTATCGGCAAGGAAAAGGGACTAGTCGGGAACACGGTGGACGGGCCCCCGGCTGTCATCGACGTTGAGGCGATCTCCTCGCACACCGACTCCGTACTCACCATGCGGATGGACTCCTCGACCCGTGCAGACATAGACGGCGTCACGCCGGCCATCGTCCGGCAGCTCAACTCTCTGCTCGGTGAGGACTTGGGTGCGGAGGATGACCCGCAGGTGCGGGAGCTCGTCCGCAAGGGCAACAACCTGATCGACCCCAAGAACCGGCCGACCGAGAACACTCCGGCTTTCGGGGCGTTCCTCTACCTTCGGGACGCGGCAACGCTCACTCGACGACTCCTCTGGATCTACACCGAACGCAACGGGCTGGGCACGCCGTGAGCGTCAAGGAAGCCCAGATCATCCGAGAGCTCTCGCACTACATCCACGAGCACCAGGACGAGCGGATGGCACTGATGCCGGTGTATGACGCCGCCGTTGACCACTCACGGCGCCGAGCTTGCACCCACGAGCAGCGTTGCCCTCTCGTCGTCACGGGGGCCGTCGTCGTGAACGAGGATGGCCGCGTCCTCTGCCTGCGGAACGGGCCCCGCTTCGCCCTGGCCGAGGCCGAGCCGGAAGACGAGGACGACACGCTCAGCGGTGCCGCTCTGCGCCTGCTGGCTGAGCAGGTCGGTATTCGGGACGTGTGGACCCAACCGGGCGCCGAGGGGGCCTTTCTGGTCGACGTGACCAGGCCGGGACACCACCACTACGGCCCTCGGCTCCGAGTCGGCCTCCGCTACCTGTTCCGCGCGCACTCCGGCGCCGTCTTCCCCTCAGCGATCGAGATGGGCGCAGCCGCCTGGATGCCTCTCTCCGAGATCGGTATCGAGGCGGTTCAAGAGCGCGTCGAGAGCCTCTTGGTCGGAGCCCGATGAGCCACCGTGCCCAGCAGTTCGCTTACATGGCTGCCGTCTTCTTGATCGGTGGCGCCATCGTGTTCGGAATCTGGAGGGACTGAATGCGGTACGTCCACCAGAGCAGCAAGGCTGCGCGCGCTGAGGCGCCGCCTGCCCCAGTCGGGACCGTGAAGACGCACAGCACGCCCAACGAGGTCCGCATCGGCGACTTCGTACTTCTCGACGGCCAGTACCAGCGGATACGGGACATGCGATCCCTGGGCACCGCTTCCGTTCGCGTCCTGCACTTCGCCGGACGGCCGCCCTGGATCATGCGCAAGGCGCGCACCGTCTGCCGCCCCATTTGATCAGCCCGCTCGGGCTTCGTACCAAACACCTTCACCGCACGACGCGAGGAGCTTTGGCATGGAATTTCGCAAGGTCCATGGGGCGGGCAACGACTTCGTCCTCGTCACCAACGCGGAGCCGAGAGACGCCACGGTCTGGGCCAAGACGGCAGAGCGCCTGTGTGCGAGGCGTACCGGCGTCGGCGCCGATGGCCTGGTCATCAGCCGTCCCGCCGAGGACGACACCGACGTGCTCGAAGTCGCCTGCTTCAACGCGGACGGGTCGGCGGCAACGATGTGCGGCAACGCGCTGCGGTGCGTGGCGTGGGTCGCCTACGACGAGAGCTCGGGGTCGACGACCGCCATGAAGCTCCGCATGGCGGGAGTCATGCACGAGGCGCTCGTCGACCAGGCAGCCGTATGGGTCACGGCCGAAGTGGGCGCCATCCAGCCCCGCGTTGTGCAGACGATCATCAACGGCAGGCCGACGTGGTTCGACAGCGCGCACACCGGCACGGAACACGTCGTCGCCGTCGTGGACGACGTGGACGCCATCCACGCGGAAGTGGTCGGCCGAGTCGTGCGGCACCACAAGAACGTGGCGCCGCTCGGCACGAACGTCAACTTCGTCCAGCGCCTCGGCCGCCAGGCGCTCAAGATCCGCACCTACGAACGCGGTGTCGAAGCCGAGACGCTCTCCTGCGGCAGCGGGGCCGTCGCAGCCGTCGTCGTCGCCACCATGCGCGGTCTCGTCGCCAAGCGCGAGGTCATCGTTCACAACCGGGCCGGTGAGCCGCTCACCGTCCGTCCGCACGACGACCGCCCGAATCGGGCCGCCTGGGTTGGCGGGCCGGTCACCCAAACCTTCGAAGGGGTACTCGCATGACCGTCTTTCTCGACTCCAGCTCGAAGCAGGCGGCACACAAGGCCGCCGAGGAGCTCCGCTCGTGGGGGCAGAGCCGACAGGGCCTCGGCGTCGCCCTCATCTACGGGCCGGTGTCCGCCGAAGACAGGCTCTACCACTCCGAGTGCCCCGTCGAGCAGCGGTCCGTGACCGCCCTGGGCGAGGCACTCGAAGAGATCGGCGCTCGGTGGAAGGAGCTGGACCCCACTCAGCCCGACTTCATCCGGGAGCTGGTCTCGTACGACGTGGCCCTCTCGAACCTGCACGGTCCGTACGGCGAGGACGGCCGCCTTCAGGGCCTGCTCGACTACCTTCGCGTGCCCTACTGCGGCAGCGGGGTCGCGGCCTCCGCGGTCGCCGCCGACAAGATCCTCTGCAAGCGGATCATGCTGACCCTGGGCGTCCCGACGCCCGGCTGGCGCGTCTGGTCCGGCGGGCCTGTGAACTGGGGCAGCCGGGCCGTCATGGTGAAGCCTCCCTTCGGGGGGTCCAGCGTAGGCATGAGCCTCGTCCGCGACGTGGCCGAGCTGCCCCGCGCCCTGGCGGAGGCCGCCGGCGAAAGCGGCGACGAGGTGCTCGTCGAGGACTACGTCGTCGGAACCCCCGTAACCGTGGGCATGCTGGAGCTTCCCGGCGGCTCCGTCATGGTCTTCCCGCCGCTGACCACCGAGGCGACCGATGCCGAGTTCTACGACGCCGACGCCAAGCTCGACGTGGACTCGAAGGGCGCCGTCACCGTCCGCGCCGCCGAGCTGGAGACCGTAGCGATGAACCGGATCGCCATGGACGCCCGGACGCTGTGGGAAGGGATCGGACTGCGCGGCTCGGCCCGCATCGACTTCATCGTCACCGAGAAGGGCGACGCGTACGTGCTGGAGGTCAACAGCACGCCGGGCATGTCCCGTGACAGCAACTTCGCGGTCGGGGCGGCGATGGTCGGGCTCACGCACACGGATGTCGTACTGGCGATGCTTCATGAGGCCCTGACCCGGCCGCCGTACGATGTTCCTCTGCCCACTCCCGTGTTCTCCAGCACCACGGTGACGCGGGAGGCTGCCGTCTCCCTGTAGGAGCAATGCCGCTGTGCCGCGCGCCCACGAAGTCCCCATGTGCCGACAGCTCATCACCCCCGCCGAATGGGATCTCCACGGAGGGTGGGCACTGGGAGACAGGATCGAATGGTCCAACCGGGCGTGCGGCCTGGCGTCGCTCCGGATGATTCTCCTGGCCTACGGTCAGGAAGCGCCCACAGTGACGGAACTCCTGAAACTGGCTGTCAAGAACGAAGTGCTGACGCCCCGCGGAGCCCTGCACGCAGGGATCGCAAGCCTGGCCACCGAGCTAGGAGTTCCCTCGACCGCTGAACCCGTCCTCGTCGAGGAACTGCCGGCCAGACTCTATGAAGCACCACTCATCGTGTCCGTGACCGAGCAGTTCCCCGACGATGGACGTTCGGGCGGCCACCTCGTCATCCTGCGCGGATACGAAGACGGCCCAGATCCAACCATCCACTTCCGCGACCCGTCCGCGTGGGGCCAGAGGCACGACAGCGTTCCACTCAGCCGCCTGGCCCCCTCTTACACGGGCCGCGCGATTACCTTCGCTCCCCTGACCAACGGAGAGTTCCGATGACCGAGGCAGACGGTTCGACCGCCACCGGCGTAACCGATGCAGAAGCCCAGCCTGTAGGCGGACGGACGATCGCTGTACTGGGCGAGATGCTGGAGCTGGGCGACGAAGCCGTAGAGGCCCATCGTTCCGTTGGTCGCATGGCTGGCGAGCTGGGCGTTGACATGGTGATCGGCGTCGGCGGGGACATGGTGAAGCAGCTCGTTCTATACGCGGGCGCGGCCGGGGTGCCTGAACTCGCGATGGTCGCCGACAACAAGACCGCCGCAGAGCTACTCGAAAAGATCCTCCTACCTGGTGACAAGGTGCTCGTGAAAGCGTCGCGCGGCGGCATGTTGTGGCAGGTCGCCCAGCGGTTGACTGGGCAGCCCGTCACCGGCTTCTGATAGTCCATCGCCTAGAGATCGCGAGCGTCCGCGAGGTCTTCGACGGCCTCCCGGACCACCTCCTCCTCGGCCCCCGCCCCGTCGCTGGCCTCCAAAACCGCGTCGACAACTTCGTTCACAGCCACTCGTGGAACGTCGTCTGGGTCGTGCACGATCGCCGTACTCTCCGACTTCACGACGCCCGTCTCTGGGTGCTTCACGGTCGTCGTAATCGTGCACGGCTTCCGCTCACCGGGTCGCGACTCCTCGACGGGTACCTCCGCCTCGACGGTGACAGCCACGTCGTCGCTGACCGTCGTGGAGCCCGTGACCGTGACCGTGTCGGTTACCGGGTCAGGCTCGGACACCTCAAGCTCGACATCGGCGCCGTACATGCTCAGGTCTGCCAGGAAGGCACGGAACGGGTTGAAGGGCCCGAGAACATCCTCGATCGGGTCCGGAATCTGGTCCTTGAGCTCCTGCTCGAAGACATCGGCGACTGATGGCTTCTCACGCTTCTCCGGCGGGCGGCCCTGCCCCTTCCCGTCCCCCGCTTGCCGTTCCTCGTCCCGTCGCCCCTGAGTGCCGGCGCCTTCACGTCGCCCCTGGTTCACCGGCTTGCCGCCACCCGCGCTTCGAGCTGGGGCGTCTACCGATGCGTGGTCGACCTCGGTAGGCGCAACCTTCCGGTAGACGGGCTGGCGTGCGCCCCCGTCCGCCAAGACGGTGTCCTCGCCGACAGTCTCAGAATCCGCGCCGTACGCAAGATCGTGCGCCGCTTCCTTCGGCATCCCCCGGCGCATGGCCTCGGCCACAACGGCGCGGCACTGCTCCTCGGTCAATGGGACACCCGCGATGCCGCCGTGCCCGTCGAAGTACGTGGGGACATACCCGTCGCGCTCGTCACCGCTGAAGACCGGCGCGGGCTGCGCCTGCCCCTTCGAGGGGACCGCCTCTTCGCCCGTCTCCACGTTGTTGCCGGGCATGTCGGCCTCAGTGGGCCCATGGTCGGGCACGGCGGCGAAGGGGGTCCTTTTCGCTGCCTGCCCGTGACCGTCCTCGACGACCGCCATGGTTCCCGTGAAGACGACGGCGGTGGCCAGTAGGCCGTATCCGAGAGCCGCTGACGCCCGATGCTCGTGGCCTCGCTCGGGTATGGCGAGCAGGTCAACAAACGCGGACTTCATGCGGCTGGACAAGGCAGTCCTCCCCCTTCGGAACGTCATGTTCCGCCAGTAGAACATGGAACGCCTGTTCGAGAGCAAGGAGTATTTGAGTGCCTTCCGGTCTCATCCTTCAGTCGTACAGAAAGCGGACATAAGGAGGATGCGGACGGCCCGCGAGACGCTCTCCAAGACAGGCAGAGTCACCCAGCACCGATCCAGCACGGTGCAGGTGATGAGGGGTGATGACAGGTGACGAGGTGTCAGATTATCCAGCACCGATCCAGCACGGGAAAAACTTAGGGGCCCAGCCTCGAAAGGCTGGACCCCTTCTGACCTGCATGTTTGCCAGATCAGCGACGTGGTGGTATGTCACCCACTAAACATTGAAGCGGAACTCCACCACATCCCCGTCCTGCATCACATACTCCTTGCCCTCCATGCGCGCCTTGCCCGCCGCGCGGGCCTCGGCGACCGAGCCCGTCTCGACCAGGTCCTCGAAGGAGATGACCTCGGCCTTGATGAAGCCCTTCTGGAAGTCCGTGTGGATGACGCCGGCCGCCTCGGGGGCCGTGGCTCCCTGGGGGATCGTCCAGGCGCGGGATTCCTTCGGGCCTGCCGTGAGGTAGGTCTGGAGGCCCAGGGTGCGGAAGCCCACGTGGGCGAGGGTGGCGAGGCCGGGCTCTTCCTGGCCCACCGACTGGAGGAGTTCGAGGGCCTCGTCCTCGTCCAGCTCCGCGAGGTCCGACTCCAGCTTCGCGTTGAGGAAGATCGCCTCCGCGGGGGCGACCAGCGCGCGCTGGTCGGCCTTGAACGCGTCGTCCGTCAGCTCGTCCTCGTCCACGTTGAAGACGTAGAGGAAGGGCTTGGTGGTGAGGAGGTGCAGGTCGTGGAGGAGCTCCTCACGGCCCGAGCCCTGGACGATGCCCGCGGAGAACAGCGTGTCGCCCTTCTCCAGGATCGCCTGGGCCTCCTCGACCGCCTTGACCTTGGGCGCCACGTCCTTCTTGATGCGCGACTCCTTCTGGAGGCGCGGCAGGACCTTCTCGATCGTCTGGAGGTCCGCGAGGATCAGCTCGGTGTTGATCGTCTCGATGTCGTCCTTCGGAGACACCTTGCCGTCCACGTGGACCACGTTCTCGTCCTTGAAGGCACGGATGACCTGGCAGATCGCGTCCGACTCGCGGATGTTCGCGAGGAACTTGTTGCCGAGGCCCTCGCCCTCGCTCGCGCCGCGCACGATGCCCGCGATGTCGACGAAGTCGACCGTCGCCGGGAGGATCTTCTGGGAGGAGAAGATCTCGGCCAGTTTCGTGAGACGGGCGTCAGGTACGCCGACGACGCCGACGTTGGGCTCGATCGTGGCGAACGGGTAGTTGGCCGCCAGCACGTCGTTCTTGGTCAGGGCGTTGAACAGGGTCGACTTGCCGACATTGGGCAGACCGACGATTCCGATCGTGAGCGACACGTTGCGACTTCCCGTACGTGAGGGCTGTGGGTGGACGGCCCGGAGGGCCGGAGCGACCGTGGGGCGATCCCCCAGTCTACGGCGTGCGTCCGGCGCCCCCGCCTGCCCGTCGCCTCCGCTTCGAACGGATGGCCAAGGTCGGCCCAAGGGCGTGTCCCGTGCCGGATTCCGCGCCGCGCCCCGCCTAGGTTGGTCCAGTGGAGCAACACAGGACGCGTCCCCCTCAGTCCGGCCCAAGGACCACCTCACCGGCCCGGCCCCGCCGGCCTGCCCCGCTGCCCCCACAGGGACGGCCCGCCGCGGCGGGCACGACGTACCGGTCCGCGCCCCGTCCGCGCCGCCCCGTTCCACCGTTCGTCCGGGCCCTGCGCAGGGCCCCGCTGTACCGCGCGCTGCGGCGCATGCCCAACCCCCGTCTGACGGGGCTCGGCAGCGGTCTCTTCTGCACGGCGGTGATGTTCCTGCTCGCCTGCCTGCTGCATCTGATCGGCGACGGTTCCGTCGTCGCGTACGGCGTGCTGTTCGTGCCCGTCGCCGCGCTGACGGCCCTGTGGGTGCGCCCCGCCGACCTGGTCACCGCCCCGGTGGCCGTGCCGATCGCCTTCGCCGCCGGGGTGCTGCCCGTGGCGGAGGGCACGGCCGGGTTCGGCGGTCGGTTCATGGGGGTCGTGACGACGCTGGCGCTCCAGGCCGGCTGGCTGTACGGCGGGACGCTCGTCGCCGGACTCATCGTGACCGTACGGAAGATTCGGCTGATGGTGTCGCGGAGGCAGGGCGCACGGCCCGTGCAGCCGACGCGTCCGGCCCAGGGCGGGGGCACGGCTTCCGCCGGCAACGGCGCCGGGGGCACCGGTACCGCCGGGAAGCGCCTGCCCACCGCCTAGACCGGCGCCGGCGTCACGCCTCCGCCGCCGCCATCGCCGCTCCCACGATCCCCGCGTTGTTCTGCAGCTGCGCCGGGACGATCTCCGCCGAGATGCCCTTGATGAGCGGCAGGAACTTGTGCGACTTGCGGCTCACGCCGCCGCCGATGATGAACAGCTCGGGCGAGAACAGCATCTCCACGTGCGCCAGGTACTTCTGGACGCGTCGCGCCCAGTGCTCCCAGCTCAGGTCCTCGTCCTCGCGCGCCTTGGAGGAGGCCTTCTTCTCCGCGTCGTGGCCGTGCAGCTCCAGGTGGCCGAGTTCCGTGTTCGGGACCAGGCGGCCGCCGGTGAACAGCGCGCTGCCGATGCCCGTGCCGAGGGTGAGCAGGATGACCGTGCCGGTACGGCCGCGGCCCGCGCCGAAGTGCATCTCGGCGACGCCTGCCGCGTCCGCGTCGTTCAGGACGGTCACCTGGGTGCCGCCGAGCCGCTCGGAGACGAGCTTCCGGATGTCCGTGCCGATCCAGCTCTTGTCCACGTTGGCGGCGGTACGTGCCGTGCCGTTCGTGATCACGCCCGGGAAGGTGGCGCCCACGGGGCCCGTCCAGCCGAAGTGCCGGACGACCTCGCACACGCCGTCGACCACGGCGTCCGGTGTCGCGGGTTGGGGGGTCAGCACCTTGTGGCGCTCTTCTGTCAGGTCTCCACGATCCAGGTCAACGGGAGCGCCCTTGATCCCGGATCCGCCGATGTCCACACCGAAGATCTGCATGGCTCCCACCGTACGGCGCCCGCGCCGTGCGCGCGGGGCGGCCCGGCCGCCTCAGCTCTGCGACAGCTGCGCCGCCTCGGCGCGCAGGTCCCTGCGGAGCTCCTTGGGCAGCGAGAAGGTGATGGACTCGTCGGCCGTCTTGACGGTCTCCACGTCGCCGTAACCCCGCTCGGCGAGCCACTCGATGACGCCGTCGACCAGCACGTCCGGCACGGAGGCTCCCGAGGTCAGGCCGACCGTCGTCACACCCTCCAGCCACGCCTCGTCGATCTCGCCGGCGTTGTCCACCAGGTACGAGGCGGCGGCGCCCGCGTCCAGGGCGACCTCGACCATGCGGATGGAGTTCGAGGAGTTCTTGGAGCCGACGACGATGACGAGCTCGGCGTCCTCGGCGAGCTTCTTCACCGCGATCTGACGGTTCTGCGTGGCGTAGCAGATGTCGTCGCTGGGCGGCGAGAGCAGGTTCGGGAACTTGCCCTTCAGGGCGTCGACGGTCTCCATGGTCTCGTCCACGGAGAGAGTGGTCTGGGAGAGCCAGACGACCTTGTCCGGGTCGCGGACCTCGACGTTCGCGACGTCCTCGGGGCCGTCGACCAGCGTGATGTGGTCAGGCGCCTCACCCGACGTACCGATGACTTCCTCGTGGCCCTCGTGCCCGATGAGGAGGATGTCGTAGTCCTCCTTGGCGAACCTGACCGCTTCCTTGTGGACCTTCGTGACCAGCGGGCACGTCGCGTCGATGGTGGCGAGCTTGCGCTCGGCGGCCTCCGCGTGGACGGTCGGGGCGACGCCGTGCGCCGAGAACATCACGATGGACCCCTCGGGCACCTCCGCCGTCTGGTCGACGAAGATCGCGCCCTTCTTCTCCAGGGTCTGCACCACGTACTTGTTGTGGACGATCTCGTGGCGTACGTAGATCGGGGCCCCGTACTGCTCCAGGGCCTTCTCGACGGCGATCACGGCACGGTCCACGCCCGCGCAGTAGCCACGGGGAGCGGCGAGCAGGACACGGCGGGAGCCAGGCGTAGCAGTCATGCCCCCCATCGTAAGGCCGCGTCCAGCGCGTCAAAGATCGCCCGGTTGGGGACACTGGGGACCTGCGTCGATCTACGCGGATCCACGCGGCCTTGATCCACGGAGGCACGGAGGCACGATGTCCGGACAGTCCGCCAGTACGGGAGCCCACGCCGAGCCCGCGGGAGGCGCCGGGTCCCCAGGGGGCGGCGGGGGCGACGGGCTGCGGCGCAGCCTCGGCTTCCGCGACCTCGTCGTCTACGGCCTGCTGTTCATCGCCCCCATGGCGCCGGTCGGCGTCTTCGGGACGCTGGACGCGAAGTCGCACGGCGCCGTCGCCCTCGTCTATCTGATCGCCACGGTCGCGATGGCGTTCACCGCTTTCAGCTACGCGCAGATGGTGCGGGTCGTCCCCCAGGCGGGGTCCGTGTTCGCCTACGCGCGCGCGGGGCTCGGAAAAGGGCCCGGGTTCATCGCCGGGTGGATGGCGATGCTCGACTACCTCCTCATCCCGGCGGTCGCGTACCTCTTCTCCGGCATCGCCATGAACTCGCTGGTCCCGTCGGTGTCCCGGTGGGTGTGGACGGCTCTCGCGGTGCTCATCACGACCGCGCTGAACCTGTGGGGCGTGCGGACGGCGGCGCGGGTCGGGTTCGCGGTGCTGGCCATGGAGGTCGTGGTTCTGCTGGTCTTCGTCGTGGCGGCGGTGGTCGTGCTGGTCAGGGACGGCGCCACGCGCGACTGGCTGTCGCCGCTGACCGGGGACGGGTCGCAGGGTGCGTTCGCGCTGTCGGCGGTGGTCGGCGCGGTGTCGATCGCGGTCCTCTCCTACCTGGGCTTCGACGCGATCGCCTCCTTCGCGGAGGAGGTGACGGGCGGGTCGGCGAAGGTCGCGCGGGCGGTGCTCGTGTGTCTGGCGCTCGCGGGCTTCCTGTTCATCCTCCAGACGTATCTGGTGGCCCTCCTGGAGCCGCTGTCATCGGCCGAGCTCGCGTCGGACCCGGGGAAGCAGGGCACGGCGTTCTACGACTCCGTGGACTCCGCCGCGGGGTCGTGGCTGCACGATCTGGTGGCCGTCAGCAAGGCGATCGGTGCGGCGTTCGCGGCGCTGGCCGGGCAGGCGGCGGCGGGGCGGCTGCTGTTCGCGATGGCGCGGGACCGGCGACTGCCGAAGGCCCTCTCCAAGACGGACTCCGGTACGCCGCGGGTCGCGCTGCTCTGTGCGGCGGTCATCACGCTGGTGGCGGCGGTGTGGGCGGCGCGGCGGGACGACGGGATGGACCACCTGGTGTCGGTGGTCGACATCGGGGCGCTCACGGCGTTCCTGCTGCTGCACGCGAGCGTGGTGGGTTGGTTCGCGCTGCGCCACCGGGACGCTGCGTTCAGCTGGTGGCGGCATGTGCTGATCCCCGTGCTGGGGGCGGCGATCGTGGTGGCGGTCATCTGGGAGGCGTCCGGCTCCGCGCAGGTGGTGGGGGCGGTCTGGCTGGGGGTGGGGCTGGTGGTGCTGCTGGCGCAGGGCCGCAGACGGGAACGGCTGGGGGCCTGAGGTCCCGCCCCGGGTGCGGGTCGGTCGTGGTCACTCGCGCAGTTCCCCGCGCCCCTGAGCGGTGCCTGGCCCCCGTCCACCGTTTCGCGGGGTTGTCCGTGGGGGCCGTTACGCTCGGTGCATGGCTCTCAACACGTCCGCCGACGCGCCGATCCCCGTCGGTGAGGTGTCGCGGCTCATCGGTGGGTGGATCGACCGGCTCGGTGCCGTCTGGGTCGAGGGGCAGATCACGCAGCTGTCCCGGAGGCCCGGCGCCGGCGTCGTCTTCATGACGTTGCGCGACCCGTCGCACGACATCTCCGTGAGCGTCACCTGTTACCGCCAGGTGTTCGACGCGGTCGCGGACGTCGTGTCCGAGGGCGCCCGCGTCGTCGTACGCGCGAAGCCGGAGTGGTACGAGCGGCGCGGGCAGCTGTCGCTGCGGGCCGCCGAGATAAAGCCCGTCGGCGTCGGCGAGCTGCTCGCCCGGATCGAGCAGCTGAAGAAGAGCCTCGGTGCCGAGGGCCTCTTCTCGCCCGAGCGGAAGAAGCAGCTGCCCTTCCTGCCGCAGCTCATCGGGCTCGTCACCGGCCGCGCCTCCGCCGCCGAGCGCGATGTCCTGGAGAACGCCCGGCACCGCTGGCCCGCCGTCCGCTTCGAGGTGCGCAACGTCCCCGTCCAGGGCATCCACGCCGTGCCGCAGGTCGTGCAGGCCGTGAAGGACCTGGACGCGCACAACGAGGTCGACGTGATCATCGTGGCGCGCGGCGGCGGCAGCGTGGAGGACCTGCTCCCGTTCTCGGACGAGCAGCTCGTGCGCGCCGTGGCCTCATGCCGTACGCCGGTCGTGTCCGCCATCGGCCACGAGCCGGACAACCCGCTCCTGGACCACGTCGCGGACCTGCGCGCCTCCACCCCCACCGACGCCGCCAAGAAGGTCGTGCCGGACGTCGGCGAGGAGTACGAGCGCGTGCAGTGGCTCCGCGACCGCGCCCGCCGCAGCATGGACGGCTTTCTGGAGAGGGAGGCCCGCGGCCTCGCCCACGCCTTGGCACGGCCCTGCATGGAGCATCCGCACCGCATGGTCGAGGAGCGCGAGGAGCAGGTCGCCGCGCTCGTCGACCGCAGTCGGCGCACGCTCGGGCACCTTCTCGACCGCGCGGGTTCGGAGCTGACGCACACCCACGCGCGCGTGGTGGCCCTCTCCCCCGCCGCGACCCTCCAGAGGGGGTACGCGGTGCTGCAGAAGCCGGACGGTTCGGTCGTCCGCGCCCCCGGGGACGTGGACACCGGCGACGAGCTGAAGGCGCGCGTCGCCGAGGGCGACTTCACCGTACGGGCCGTAGCGGCGGCGCGAACCGCGCAGAGCGACGACAAGGACGAGAATTAGGGTGGGCGCATGACCAGCACAACGGACGACGTCACCGGCTCCACGGACGCGCTCGGCTACGAGCAGGCGCGGGACGAGCTCATCGAGGTGGTGCGCCGCCTGGAGACCGGCGGCACGACCCTGGAGGAGTCGCTCGCCCTGTGGGAGCGCGGCGAGGAGCTGGCGAAGATCTGCCGGCGCTGGCTCGACGGCGCCCGTGCCCGGCTCGACGCGGCCCTGGCCGGCCCGGAGACGGGCGACGAGGCGGACCCTGAGGATGACGCCTGAGGGAAAACAGCGCTGACCTGCGGTTTGTGAACCGGATCACGCCGATCCAGTTTTGATTGAAAGTTGAACAGTGGCGGCGTACTGTCGTAGTCGCGAGCCCGGTGACGGGTTCCGCAAGACACCCCGTACGTTCAAGAAGGTTGATCCATGTCTCTCGCACTTGACCCCGCCGCCCAGGACCTGCTCTTCCGCGAGGCCCGCACCGCGAACACCTTCACCGACGAGCCGGTCACCGACGAGCAGGTCCAGGCCATCTACGACCTGGTCAAGTACGGCCCGACCGCTTTCAACCAGTCGCCGCTGCGCGTCACCCTGGTCCGCTCCCCCGAGGCCCGCGAGCGCCTGGTGCAGCACATGGCCGAGGGCAACCGTCCGAAGACGGCCGCCGCGCCGCTCGTCGCGATCCTCTCCGCGGACAACGAGTTCCACAACGAGCTCCCCGCCCTGTTCCCGCACTTCCCGCAGGCCAAGGACGCCTTCTTCTCGGAGCGCCCGGTCCGCGAGCAGGCCGCCCAGCTGAACGCCGCGCTCCAGGCCGCGTACTTCATCGTCGGCGTCCGCGCCGCCGGTCTGGCCGCCGGCCCGATGACGGGTTACGACGCGGCCGGCGTCCAGAAGGAGTTCCTGGACGACGACCACACCCCGCTGATGATCGTCAACATCGGCAAGCCGGGCGAGGACGCCTGGTTCCCGCGCTCCCCTCGCCTGTCCTACGAGGACGTCGTCACCACGGTCTGACCGCACGACGCCACGACACGCACGAAGGGCCCCCGGCGCGCCGCCGGGGGCCCTTCGTGCGTGTACGACCGAGCGGTCAGGACATCTTCAGTGACTCCGCCATCTTCGCCAGCTGATCGAAGGACGCCGTGCCCGTGACCACCGTCGTGGCGCCCTCGCCCTCGATCACCAGGGCGTCGTACTTCGAGCCCTCGTACCGCTGCCAGGTGCGGCCGCCGATCTCGTCGGCGGCGTCGGTCTTCGAGGCGTTCTGCGTGACCCTCTTGATGAACGCGGACGGCTTCTCCGTCGACTGCTCGACCGCCACGTACTCCTCGTCCGGGTCGAGGAAACCCAGGTGCCAGGTGTCGTGGTCGGCGCCGTTGAACCGCACGGACGTCGGCTTCCACGCCTTGGCCAGGCCTTCGGGCGCCGCCACCGGATAGGCCGCGGCCCGGCGGGCCGTCAGGAGCTCCACGCGGTAGTCGACCCGCTTCACGGAGCTCTTGGACTCGTTGTGCGGGATGAAGATGTAGATCACACCCGCGGCGAGTGCGATCACCACCAACGACCACAGCATGTTCTTGACGGTCTGAGTGCCTTGTCTTCCTGCCACGCCCCCATCGTCTCAGGCGCGGACCGCGCACCTTCCCCCGCCCTTCCTCTCCGACCCCTCCCCCGGTCCCGCCCTCGGCACCCCGGCCGCTCATGCGTGGGGCCCTCTGCTCATTTTGTCGGCCTACGGATAGAGTCGTTCACAATCCCTCATCCGGCCGTCGTCGTATCAAGCAGAAAGGTGCGCTCCGATGACCGAGCATCATCTCCCGTCCGAGCTCGAGGTCTCCCCCGAGGCTCCCGACCGCAACCTCGCCCTGGAGCTCGTCCGGGTCACCGAGGCCGCCGCCATGGCCGCGGGCCGCTGGGTCGGCCGCGGCGACAAGAACGGCGCCGACGGCGCAGCGGTCAGGGCCATGCGGACCCTCGTCCACACCGTCTCGATGAACGGCGTCGTCGTCATCGGCGAGGGCGAGAAGGACGAAGCCCCGATGCTCTTCAACGGGGAGCGCATCGGCGACGGCACCGGCGCCGAGGTCGACATCGCCGTCGACCCGATCGACGGCACGACGCTCTGTGCGAAGGGCATGCCCAACGCCATCGCCGTCCTCGCCGCCGCCGACCGCGGCGCCATGTTCGACCCGTCCGCCGTCTTCTACATGGACAAGCTGGTCACGGGACCCGAAGCCGCGGACTACGTCGACATCAACGCGCCCGTCTCCGTCAACATCCGCCGTGTCGCCAAGGCCAAGAACTCCTCTCCCGAGGACGTCACGGTCATGATCCTGGACCGCCCCCGGCACGAGGGCATCGTCAAGGAGATCCGCGAGACGGGCGCGCGCATCAAGTTCATCTCGGACGGCGACGTCGCGGGCTCGGTCATGGCCGTCCGCGAGGGCACGGGCGTCGACCTGCTGATGGGCATCGGCGGCACCCCCGAGGGCATCATCTCGGCCTGCGCCATCAAGTGCCTGGGCGGCACCATCCAGGGCAAGCTGTGGCCCAAGGACGACGAGGAGCGCCGGCGCGCCATCGACGCGGGCCACGACCTGGACCGCACGCTCTCGACGGACGACCTGGTCAAGGGCGACAACGTCTTCTTCGTCGCCACCGGCATCACCGACGGCGAGCTGCTCCAGGGCGTCCGCTACCGCGCGGCGACCGCTTCGACGTCGTCCCTGGTGATGCGCTCCAAGTCGGGGACGATCCGCAAGATCGACTCCGACCACCGGCTCTCGAAGCTGCGCGCGTACAGCGCCGTCGACTTCGACCGCGCGAAGTAGGACCGGTCGGCGGTCCGACCCGGACAGCCGTACGTCGATGGGGGCGTCCCGTGCGGGGGACGCCCCCATCGGCGTACGCACACGGAATGGGGCCCTATCCCGCCGCGGCTATCCCCGCGGCGTGCGCCGCCTTCTGCAGTTCGAGGTCGCGCCTGCGGCGCCGGGCCAGGACCACGCGGCGCTCGGCGGCGGTGAGGCCGCCCCACACGCCGTACGGCTCGGGCTGCAGGAGGGCGTGCTCGCGGCACTCGACCATGACGGGGCAGCGGGCGCAGACGCGCTTCGCGGCCTCCTCGCGGGAGAGCCGCGCCGCGGTCGGTTCCTTGGACGGGGCGAAGAAGAGTCCGGCCTCGTCACGGCGGCACACGGCCTCCGTGTGCCACGGGGCGTCATCGTCCCGATCTCGCACTGGCTCACGCTGGGCCGGGACAGCGGCGACCTGCAGAGACTGATGCGGCGACGGTTGCAGCACGGTCTACTCCTGACGACGGCTTCGCGAGCGAGAGACGATGCAGCAAGCTCTACCCGCTGTGTGCGCGCCTATGCACTGAGTTCCGATGTCCGGAAGTCCGGACTCCCCGCGCCCCCTGCGCGCCCCCGCGTACGCCCCTCAGTGCCCGAGGTGCTTGCGCAGCTGCCGGTGGAGGTCGCGGACGAACTTGCCGCGCCTGGGGGTGGCCTCGATGCTGCCCATGACCGCCACGCCGTCCACGAAGACGACGGGGGCGTCCTGGTCCGGGGAGTCGAGCGTGTCCACCTCATAGCTGCCGAGGACGCCCGTGCCGCTGCCGCGCAGCGAGACGTTCTCCGGGACGCGGACCTCGACCGAGCCGAAGATCGCGAACGCCTTGATGACGACCTGGCGGTGCTCGAAGATCGCCTCGCTCAGGTCGATCTCGACGCTGCCGAACACGGCGTACGCGTGGGTGCGCCGGCCCACACGCCAGCGGCCGCGGCGCACCGAGCCGCTCAGCACCGCGACGAGGTTCTCGTCGGCGACCGGCGGGACGACGCCCGGGGACGGGCGGGACGGCGCGGGGGCGGGTCGGCGGGCGGACGGCTGCTCGTGTGCGGCCGGCAGGTCCCGCACCAGCGGCTGGAGCTCGGCCATCGTCTTGGCGCGGTAGACCCCGTCGATCCGCTCGGCGTGCTCGTCGGCGGTCAGGCGGCCCTCGGCCAGGGCCTCCCGGAGTATGTCCGCGGTGCGGTCCCGGTCGGCGTCGGAGGCACGGAGCGCTGAGGGCTGCTTTTCGAGGTCCACACCGGCAGCGTACCCAAACGCGATAGATCGCGACTACCCCTGTGGACAACCCGCTCCGGCCTACTGAGCCTTACCTCACAAACCCGGCCGGGTCAGCGCGCTCTACGCTGGTTGACGCGTCGCCAATGGAGGCCGCGCCGCTGTCTGCCGAGTGAGGAATGGCCGTAATGCCAGAGTTTGAGTACTCCGATCTGCTCCCGCTGGGAGAGGACACCACCCCGTACCGGCTGGTGACCTCCGAGGGTGTCTCCACCTTCGAGGCCGACGGGCGGACGTTCCTCAAGGTCGACCCGGAGGCCCTGCGCAAGCTCGCCGCCGAGGCCATCCACGACATCCAGCACTACCTGCGGCCCGCGCACCTCGCCCAGCTGCGGCGCATCGTCGACGACCCGGAGGCGTCGTCCAACGACAAGTTCGTGGCGCTCGACCTGCTGAAGAACGCGAACATCGCGGCGGCCGGCGTGCTCCCGATGTGCCAGGACACCGGCACCGCCATCGTCATGGGCAAGCGCGGCCAGAACGTCCTCACCGAAGGTGAGGACGAGAAGGCGCTGTCCAAGGGCATCTACGACGCGTACACGAAGCTGAACCTGCGCTACTCGCAGATGGCTCCGCTCACCATGTGGGAGGAGAAGAACACCGGCTCCAACCTGCCCGCCC
This sequence comes from Streptomyces venezuelae, assembly GCF_008642355.1. NCBI lineage: Bacteria > Bacillati > Actinomycetota > Actinomycetes > Kitasatosporales > Streptomycetaceae > Streptomyces > Streptomyces venezuelae. The sequence continues at coordinate 5,221,930 of NZ_CP029193.1, read as the reverse complement.
AGATCGAGCTGTACGCGACCGACGGCGGTGCCTACAAGTTCCTCTTCATGGCGAAGGGCGGCGGCTCGGCCAACAAGTCGTTCCTCTACCAGGAGACGAAGGCCGTCCTGAACGAGGCCTCCATGATGAAGTTCCTGGAGGAGAAGATCCGCTCGCTCGGTACGGCCGCGTGCCCGCCGTACCACCTGGCGATCGTCGTCGGCGGCACGTCCGCCGAGTTCGCCCTGAAGACCGCGAAGTACGCCTCCGCGCACTACCTGGACGAGCTGCCCGCCGAGGGCTCCCCCACCGGCCACGGTTTCCGGGACAAGGAGCTGGAGGAGAAGGTCTTCGAGCTGACGCAGAAGATCGGCATCGGCGCGCAGTTCGGCGGCAAGTACTTCTGCCACGACGTGCGCGTGGTGCGCCTGCCCCGGCACGGCGCCTCGCTGCCCGTCGCGATCGCAGTCTCCTGCTCGGCGGACCGCCAGGCCACCGCGAAGATCACCGCGGAGGGCGTCTTCCTGGAGCAGCTGGAGACGGACCCGGCGCGCTTCCTGCCGGAGACCACGGACGAGCACCTGGGCGAGGAGGAGAACGTCGTCAAGGTCGACCTCAACCGGCCCATGGACGACATCCTCGCCGAGCTCACCAAGCACCCGGTGAAGACCCGCCTTTCGCTCACCGGACCGCTGGTCGTGGCCCGCGACATCGCGCACGCCAAGATCAAGGAGCGGCTCGACGCGGGCGAGGAGATGCCGCAGTACCTGAAGGACCACCCCGTGTACTACGCGGGTCCCGCGAAGACCCCCGAGGGTTACGCGTCCGGTTCCTTCGGCCCGACCACCGCCGGGCGCATGGACTCCTACGTGGAGCAGTTCCAGGCCGCGGGCGGCTCCAAGGTCATGCTGGCCAAGGGCAACCGGAGCAAGCAGGTCACCGACGCGTGCGACGCGCACGGCGGCTTCTACCTCGGCTCGATCGGCGGCCCGGCCGCGCGCCTCGCGCAGGACTGCATCAAGAAGGTCGAGGTCGTCGAGTACGAGGAGCTCGGCATGGAGGCGGTCTGGAAGATCGAGGTCGAGGACTTCCCGGCCTTCATCGTCGTCGACGACAAGGGCAACGACTTCTTCCAGAACCCGGCCCCGGAGCCGACGTTCACGCACATCCCGGTGCGCGGACCGGGTCTGGCGTAGCAACTCGCGGCGGGGCCCCTTCACGCGCGCGTGAAGGGGCCCCGCCGCGTTCTCAGGCGAACCGCTGGTTCGCCGCTCCCGTGCACTTCTGCAGCCGCACCGGCTCCTTGGCCCCCGCGAGGGTCAGGCAGAGCCCGGTGTCGGCGGCGGGACGCACCGTTCCCGCGTCACGGACGAACTTCTGGTTGGCGCCGCCGTGGCAGTTCCAGAGCACGACCGCGGTGCCTTCCTTGTAGGCACTGTCGGGCACGTCCAGGCAGCGGTCCTGGGTGAGGCCGGTGTGCAGCGAGCGCTGCCCACCGGAGGTGCCGTCGTGCCACCAGGTCTGGTTGCGGTTGTCGGTGCAGTCCCAGCCCTGGACCCTGGTCCCGTTGCCGCTCCTGGAGGCGTCGACGTCCACGCAGGTGCCGGTGGCCTCGTTCCTCAGCGGCTTGTACACGTCGTCCCAGGCCACCGGGTACAGCTTCGGGCTGCCCGTGCTCGCGGGGTCGGCGCAACTGCCCTCGCGCCGGTCCGAGTTGTGGATCTGCGTGAGGCAGGACGCGAAGGCGGCGTGGCCGCGGGCGTTGGGGTGGAACGACTGGCGCACCGAGTTGGAGTCCGGCGGGAACGGGTTCGACAGGTCCACGTACAGACCGCGCGCCCAGGTGTCCTCCATGCAGACCTCGTGGCCGTGGAAGAGGCGCGAGTTGTCGAGGTAGGTGGCGCCGGCGTTCCGCGCGGCCCTGCGCATGCCGGTCTCGAAGGCCGGTACCGCGATGTTGCGGCCCCACTCGGTGTCGGAGTCGTAGCCGAGTCCGCCGCAGGCGAGCTTGCCCGGGAACTTCGGGTTGTCGCGGAAGTCGGGGCCGATCGGGCTCGGGTAGCCCATGGCGACGAGTTTGTAGTCGCCCTCCTGGTATCCCGCGTCCTTCATGACGGTCTTCAGGTCGCGGATGGACTGCTCGACCTTGGGGACGAGGGCGTCGACACGCGCCTGCCAGCCGTCGTCGTACTTGCCGGCGCAGGGCCCCTGGAGGAGCAGGTAGCGGGTGACGCAGTCCGTCATCACGGGGGCGAACTGGAGGTCGTCGTTGGCGCCGATGACGAGCAGGATCGTCTTGATCCTCGTGTTGCGCGCCTTGATCGCGAGGTTGTCGCTCTGGACCAGCTCGTCGGCATATTGCTTCTGGCCGCCGATCCTGATGTTGACGGTCTGCGCACCGGAGCAGGCGACGTTGTACGTCACGTCCGCGGGGATGCCGGTGCGGTGGATCGCGGCGTCCGGTGAGCGGTGGCACCAGTTGTCGGGGCCGTCCGTGCCCGGTTCGTACGTGCCGACGCCCTCACCCGAGATCTCGCTGTCGCCGAGCGAGATCAGGCCGGTCTTGCGGTCGGCCATGGGGCGCTCCGCGGGGCTGCCGTAGAGCTTGGTGGCCTCGGCCGCCCGGATCTTCTCCAGCTCGGGCGGCAGGGGCGTCGCGGCGGCGGTCTGCGCCCCGCCGCCGTCCGCCGCCTGGGCGGGCACGGCCGCGGCCGTGCCGAGCACGGCCGCCATCGCGACCGCCGCCGCGAACGAACATCGCAGGCGTCCCCTGCCGCTGCTTCGCCTCCCGCCGCCGCTTCGCCCGCTGCGTCTGTTGCGCTCCATTGCGCCTCCCCGGTGTGGTGTTACCCAGGGTTTTTACTGGTCAGTAGCAGACTTGGGAATACCTGGAACAAGACAAGTGCTCAACTTTCCACGGGGTTTGAGCGGAGAGGTAGGTTCAGCGCATGACCAGCGACGCCAGCGAAGGCCGCACCGGCGAGTACCGGACCGAGCACGACTCGATGGGCGAGGTGCGGGTCCCCGCGCACGCCAAATGGCGTGCCCAGACGCAGCGGGCGGTGGAGAACTTCCCCATCTCGGGACAGGTCCTGGAGCGCGCCCACATCGCCGCGCTCGCCCGGATCAAGGCGGCCGCCGCGAAGGTCAACGCGGAGCTCGGGGTGGTCGACAAGGACGTCGCCGACGCCATCGCGGACGCGGCGGCCGAGGTCGCCGAGGGACGCTGGGACGACCACTTCCCCGTCGACGTCTTCCAGACCGGCTCGGGCACGTCGTCCAACATGAACACCAACGAGGTCATCGCCACCCTCGCGACCGAGCGCCTCGGCCGCGACGTGCACCCCAACGACCACGTCAACGCCTCGCAGTCCTCGAACGACGTCTTCCCGTCCTCGATCCACATCGCGGCGACGGGCGCGGTCAGCAACGACCTCATTCCCGCGCTCGAACACCTCGCCGCCGCCCTGGAGCGCAAGGCAGAGGAATTCTCGGACGTCGTGAAGTCCGGGCGCACCCACCTCATGGACGCGACACCGGTGACGCTCGGCCAGGAGTTCGGCGGGTACGCGGCCCAGATGCGGTACGGCGTCGAGCGGCTCCGCGCCTCGCTCCCCCGCCTCGCCGAACTGCCGCTGGGCGGCACGGCCGTGGGCACCGGCATCAACACGCCGCCCGGTTTCTCCGCGGCCGTCATCGCCGAGGTCGCGCGGACCACCGGGCTGCCGCTGACGGAGGCGCGCGACCACTTCGAGGCGCAGGGCGCGCGGGACGGCATCGTCGAGACCAGCGGGCAGCTGCGCACGATCGGCGTCGGCCTGACGAAGATCGCGAACGATCTGCGGTGGATGGCGTCGGGCCCGCGCACCGGCCTCGCCGAGATCGGCCTGCCGGACCTCCAGCCCGGCTCCTCGATCATGCCCGGCAAGGTCAACCCGGTCATCCCGGAGGCCGCGCTGATGGTCGCCGCGCAGGTCACCGGCAACGACGCGACGGTCGCCGCGGCGGGCGCGGCCGGCAATTTCGAGCTGAACGTCATGCTGCCGGTCATCGCCAAGAACGTCCTGGAGTCGATCCGGCTCCTCGCCAATGTGGCGCGCCTGCTCGCCGACCGCACCGTCGACGGCATCACCGCCAACCGCGAGCGCGCCAGGGAGTACGCCGAGTCGTCGCCGTCCGTCGTGACGCCCCTGAACAAGTACATCGGGTACGAGGAGGCGGCGAAGGTCGCCAAGAAGTCCCTCGCCGAGCGGAGGACGATCCGCGAGGTCGTCCTCGAATCCGGGTACGTGGAGCGGGGCGACCTCACCCTGGAACAGCTGGACGAGGCACTGGACGTCCTGCGGATGACGCATCCGTAGCGACACCGCCTCCCGCGGGAACCGGGCGTCTAGTATCTGTGCATGACAGACCTCGACGGGAAGACGGCGGCCGGTGACGGGGTGGCGCGGTGGGCGCCCGGGGACCACATCCTGTGGCGGTACCGGGAGAACTCCGGGAACCGGGTCCACATCTGCCGCCCCGTCACCGTCGTGCGGGACACCGACGAGCTGCTCGCCGTGTGGATGGCGCCCGGCACCGAATGCGTGAAGCCGGTGCTCGCCGACGGCACCCCCGTGCACGACGAGCCGCTCGCCACCCGCTACACCAAGCCGCGCGCCGTCCGCCGCGACCACTGGTTCGGCACCGGCGTCCTGAAGCTGGCGAGACCGGACGAACCGTGGTCGGTCTGGCTGTTCTGGGAGCCGGGCTGGCAGTTCCGGAGCTGGTACGTCAACCTGGAGGAGCCGCGCGTCCGTTGGTCCGGAGGCGTGGACTCCGAGGATCACTTTCTGGACATCTCCGTGAGCCCGGACCGCAGCTGGCGCTGGCACGACGAGGACGAGTTCGCCGAGGCCCGCAGGGTCGGTCTGATGGACGCGGGAAAGGCCGCTGACGTACGTGCGGCGGGTCGCGCCGCGCTCGACGTGATCGCCGCGTGGGGGGCGCCGTTCTCGGACGGCTGGCAGCACTGGCGTCCCGATCCGTCCTGGGTCGTACCGCCCCTTCCGGATGACTGGGACCGTACGCCCGCGCATGTGTCCTCATGAGACCCTTGATGCGCCCCCGTGGTTCAAACGTAGGATCGTCCTCCGCAAGGGCGCACAGCAGTAACTCCGAGGGTCTGCGCGGTGCCTGACAGGAAGTCATCGAGGGGCGGCAGAACGTGAGCGAGGACCGCAGGGGTCAGGCCGAGGCCTTTGATGCCATCGGGCAGCACTACGACGACGCCTTCCCGCACAAGGAGGGCCAGCTCGCCGCGGGACGCCGGCTCGCGACGGCGCTTCCCGCCGGTTCCCGCGTTCTCGACGTGGGCTGCGGCACCGGTCTGCCGACCGCCCGGCAGCTGACCGAATCCGGCCACTCGGTGCTCGGCACGGACATCTCGACGGGCATGCTTGAGCTGGCGGGAAAGAACGTGCCGGCCGCCGAGTTCCGGCAGCTCGACATAGCCGACCTGAGGGCCGAAGGACCCGGTGGTGTCGGCAGGTTCGACGGCATCGCGTGCTTCTTCGCCCTCCTGATGCTGCCGCGCGCCGAGATCCCCGAAGCGCTGCGGCTGCTGCACGGGCTGCTGCGACCGGGAGGCCTGATGGAGCTGTCCATGGTCGAGGCCGACCTGGACGACGCGGCAATTCCGTTCCTGGGGCACACGATCCGGGTATCGGGTTACCTGGCGGACGAACTGCGGCAGGTCGTGCGGGACGCGGGATTCGAGATCACCGGCGAGGACACGTATGCGTACGCCCCCGCAAGCACCGACGCACCACCCGAGCACCAGGTCTTTCTGCACTGCCGACGCGGCTGAGAGCCTGTCTGTGAACCCCCGTCGTCCGCGCGGAGCGCGGGCGCGGCGGCGGTCGGGGCGTGTGTGCCGGGCGTCGGCGTGCAGCCGGGGTTCGAAGACAGGCTCTCAGCAACGTGCAACGCTGGACGGCGCGCACCGCGCGCAGCCCCGGACGGACGGATTCAGAACGCGTGACGGAGCACCTCACCCCCCACGAGGGTCGCAAGGCACCAGCTGCCCGGCCGACCGCCCCCGCGGATCCCCGCGGGGCGCTGCTGCGTTCCCCGGAGACCTCGGAGGGCGGTGGCAGCACAGCCGTGCCGTCCTCCGATGAGCACACCCAGTCCCCGGCCGCCGAGCCCGACCCGCACCGCCCGCGCCCCGTGCCCGAGAGCGGCGTGCCCTCGCAGCCGGGCCCCGCACCGGTGGGACCGCCGGACGGCGAGGAGCGGCGCTCCGGCCGGCCGAGGCCGCCCGGCGCGGGCCCGGTGGCGATGCGGCGCGACGGCGACCGGCTCCGTTTCGTGGGCGCCGCGACGCGGCGCATCGCCCGCGGCATAGACCTCGACGAGATCGTGATGGGCCTGTGCCGGGCGACGGTGCCGACGTTCTCCGACGCGATCCTGGTCTACCTGCGCGATCCGCTGCCGGTCGGCGACGAGCGGCCCACGGGCCCGCTGGTGCTGCGGCTGCGCCGCTCCGACCGGCTGCGCTCCATCGAGGAGGGCGGCGAGGAACCGGACACCGACGGCGGTGGCACGCTGCCCGCGCCGCAGACGGCGCAGGCCGACATCACCGATGTGATGGGCAGCGCCGAGCTGTGCGAGGTGCGGCCCGGCGGCGCGCTCGCCGAGGTGCTGCGCGGGGTGCGCCCGGTCTTCGCCGACTCGGCGGCGGCCCGCGCCGCGCTGCCCGAACTGCTCGGCGAGGGACGCACCCTGCCGGGCGGGCAGCGGGGCATCCTCGCGCCGCTGCGGGGGCGCCGCCGGGTGATCGGCGCGGCCGTGTTCCTGCGCCGCCCCGACCGGCCCGCGTTCGAGGCGGACGATCTCCTCGTCGCCGCCCAGCTGGCCACGCACAGCGCGCTCGGCATCGACAAGGCGGTCCTGTACGGCCGCGAGGCGTACATCGCCGACGAGTTGCAGCGCACCATGCTTCCCGAGACGCTGCCGCGCCCGACCGGCGTGCGGCTCGCCTCGCGCTACCTCCCGGCCGCCGAGACCGCCCGGGTCGGCGGCGACTGGTACGACGCGATCCCCTTGCCCGGCAGCCGCGTCGCCCTGGTCGTCGGTGACGTCATGGGGCACTCCATGACGTCGGCGGCCATCATGGGCCAGCTGCGGACGACCGCGCAGACCCTCGCCGGGCTCGACCTGCCGCCCCAGGAGGTCCTGCACCACCTGGACGAGCAGGCGCAGCGGCTCGGCTCCGACCGCATGGCGACCTGCCTGTACGCGGTGTACGACCCGGTGTCGCACCGCATCACCATCGCCAACGCGGGCCACCCGCCGCCCGTCCTGCTGCACCTGGGCGGCCGGGCGGAGGTCCTGCGGGTGCCGCCGGGCGCCCCCATCGGCGTGGGCGGCGTCGACTTCGAGGCCGTGGAGCTGGACGCCCCCGCGGGCGCGACCCTGCTCCTCTACACGGACGGGCTCGTCGAGTCCCGTCTGCGCGACGTGTGGACCGGCATAGAGCAGCTGCGCGAGCGGCTGGCCGCCACCGCCCAGTTGACGGGCCCGGACCACCCGCCGCCCCTTGAGGCGCTCTGCGACGAGGTGCTCGACATGCTCGGTCCGGGCGACCGGGACGACGACATCGCGCTGCTCGCGGCCCGCTTCGACGGGATCGCGCCGAGCGACGTGGCGTACTGGTTCCTCGAACCGGAGAACGCGACGCCGTCCCGGGCCCGCAGGCTGGCGCGCAGCGCGCTGGCCCGCTGGGGTCTCGAAGAGCTGACCGATTCGGTGGAGCTGCTGGTCAGCGAGGTCGTGACGAACGCGGTGCGGTACGCGTCGCGGCCGATCACGCTGCGGCTGCTGCGGACCGACGTGCTGCGCTGCGAGGTCGGCGACGACGTGCCGCAGCTGCCGCGGCTGCGGCAGGCGCGCGCCACGGACGAGGGCGGCCGTGGCCTGTACCTGGTCAACAAGATGGCGCGGCGCTGGGGTGCCACGCGGCTGAGCACCGGCAAGGTGGTCTGGTTCGAGCTGAACCGGAGCTGACCGGCACCGGTTCCGTACGCAAGAAGAGGCGCCCCGGACCTTTACGGTCCGGGGCGCCTCTTTCTCGTCTCGGCGACGGGTTCTCAGTCCCTGCTGGGCCTGCCGTCCTCCGGGTCCGGGGGCCCGCCGGTGTCCGTCGGGTCCGGGTCGGCCGTCGGCGTCGGCGTCGTCTTGGTCGGCGTCGGGGTCGGGGTCGGCGACGTGGACGACTTCGTCGGGGTCGGTGTCTTCGACGGCTTCTTCGTCGGCTCGTCGTCGTCCTCCGGCGCCGTCGGCGTGCTCGACGGGTCCTTCGGGGCCTTCGACGACGGGTCAGGGACCGGCGCGATGGCGGCGCCCATGTTCGTGTCGAGGTCGAACGAGCTCGGCGAGCCCATGGCGTCGAACGTGTAGGCCGCCCAGATCTTGGCGGGGAAGCCCGAGCCGTTGATGCGAGGGAAGCCGCCCGCGCCCTTCATGGACACCTGATCGCCCTTGGCGCCCTCGCCGAACAGGCCGACGGCGGTGACGAGCTTCGGCGTGTAGCCGGCGAACCAGGCCGACTTGTTGTCGTCGGAGGTGCCCGTCTTGCCCGCGACGTCCTGCGCGGGGTTGCGGACCGCGCTGCCGGTGCCGTCGTCGACCACGCCGGTCAGGACCGACGTGATGGAGTCCGCGGTGCCCCGCTGGACGACCTGGTCGCCGATCGGGTCCGGCAGGTCGACCGTGCGGTCCTTGTGCTCGACGGAGCCGACCAGGGCCGGGGTGACCTTCTTGCCGTGATTGTCGAGCGTGGCGTAGACACCGGCCATCTCCAGCGGGCTCGCGCCCATGGAGCCGAGGGTCTGGGCGGGCACGGCGGGCAGTCCCTTGACGTCCATGCCGAGCTTGCCCGCCGTCTCCATGACCTTGGGCATGCCCACGTCCACGCCCATCTGCGCGAAGACGGAGTTGACGGACTTGTTCATCGCCTTCTGGACGGTGACGGGGCCGTAGCTGATGTTGTCCTCATTGGGCGGTGCGAAGGCCACGTCGCCGCCCTTGACCGGCCGCCTGCTGGTGCCGTCGTAGACGGTGCTCGCGGTGATCGGCAGGCCTTCCTGCGTCCTGGCGCCGTTCTCCAGGGCCGCGGCGAGGATCAGCGGCTTGAAGGTGGAGGCCGGCTGGTAGTCGCGGCGGGTGGCGTTGTTCGTGAAGTGCTTCACGTAGTCCTCACCGCCGTACATGGCGAGGACCTTGCCCGTTTTGGGGTCGACGGACGCGGCGCCCGCCTGGACGCGTGCGTCCGCCTTGTTCTTCTTGCGGTCGAGCTTGTCGTTCAGCTGCGCGTCGACGGCCTTCTCGAGCTGCTTCTGCTTCTTGGGGTCGATGTTCAGGGTGACGGTGTAGCCGCCGGCCTCGAACTCGGCCTCGCTGAGGTTGCTGTTGCGCAGGACCTCACGCTTGGCCTCCTCCACCAGGTAGCCGATCTGGCCCTCGCGGCCGGGCGGCGCCTTGGGATCCTTCGGCTTGGGGAAGGTCAGGCCCTCGCGCTTGCCGGAGTCCAGCCAGCCCTCCTCGACCATGTTGTCGAGGACATAGTTCCAGCGCTGCTTGACGAGCTTCTTGCCGGTCGGCGTCGCGGCGGCCCAGTCGTACTGGCTCGGGGCCTGGAGCAGGGCGGCGAGGTAGGCGCCCTGCTGGACGTTCAGCTCCTTGGCGTCGACGCGGTAGTACGCCTGGGCGGCGGCCTGGATGCCGTACGCGCCGCGGCCGTAGTAGCTGGTGTTGATGTAGCCCGCGAGAATGTCGTCCTTGCTCTTCTCGCGGTCCACCTTCAGCGAGATGACGAGCTCCTTCAGCTTGCGGCTGACGGTCTGGTCCTGGCTGAGGTAGTAGTTCTTCACGTACTGCTGGGTGATCGTCGAGCCACCCTGCTTGCCCTTGCCGGTCAGCGTGTTCAGGACACCGCGGGCCGTGCCCTTGAAGTCGATGCCCTCGTCCTTGTAGAAGGACTTGTTCTCCGCGGCGACGAAGGTCTTCTGGACGTCCTCGGGAACCTTGTCCAGGTCGACGATTTCGCGGTTCACGTCTCCGGTACGCGCGATGACATCGCCGTTGCTGTACTTGTAGACGTTGCTCTGCATCTTCGCCGCGGCGTTGCCCTTGGGGATGTCCACGACGAGGTAGAGCACGACGAAGCCGAGCATGCCGAGCAGGCAGAACCCGAGGAAAGTTCCGAGGATCTTCTTCCAGGTGAAGAAGCGGCGTATGCCGGTGCGCTTGCCGCCGGACGGGCGCTTGCGCGCTGCCCTGCGGGCCCCGCGCTGCCGCGCTTGTCGTTCTTCGGCTCGGCCCATGACTGAGATTGCTCCGCTTCGGTCTAGTCAACATGCGTACGTCGAGTCAGCTCATGAAGCTAACACCGCACCCTGGGACAAACGTCTGCCGATCCGGTCTTTTGCGGACGTGACAATGAGCACCTGCCCCTCAGGAACCGACGTCCATGGGGCCCGGATGGTTGCCCGGCCTCGCACAAGTGTGCTCCACGACTGGTGTATGCACCGGGCGTATACACCGCACGTATACACACCGTGTAGAGTGCTCCGCATGTCCATTGGCCACACCCTTCTGGGACTCCTGGAGTCCGGCCCCCGGCACGGATACGACCTCAAGCGCGCCTTCGACGAGAAGTTCGGGCACGACAAACCCCTGCACTACGGCCAGGTCTACTCGACCATGTCCCGCCTCCTGAAGAACGGCCTCGTCGAGGTCGACGGCATAGAGGCGGGCGGCGGTCCGGAGCGCAAGCGGTACGCGATCACCGAGGCCGGCATCACGGATGTCCAGCGGTGGCTCGCCACCCCGGAGAAGCCGGAGCCCTACCTCCAGTCCACCCTCTACACCAAGGTCGTCCTCGCGCTCCTCACCGAACGCGACGCCGCCGAACTCCTCGACGTCCAGCGCGCCGAACACCTGCGCCTGATGCGCATCCTCACCGACCGCAAGCGCAAGGGCGACCTCGCCGACCAGCTGATCTGCGACCACGCGCTGTTCCACCTCGAAGCCGACCTGCGCTGGCTGGAGCTCACCGCCGCGCGCCTCGGCAAGCTCGCCCAGGAGGTGCGCTCCGCATGACCCCCGCAGGTTCCCTTCTCGTGGCCCAAGGACTCCGCAAGTCGTACGGCCCCACCACCGCGCTCGACGGCGCCGCCTTCTCCATCCACCCCGGTGAGGTCGTCGCCGTCATGGGTCCTTCCGGCTCCGGAAAGTCGACCCTGCTGCACTGCCTCGCCGGCATCGTCCGTCCCGACGAGGGCTCCATCACGTACAACGGCCGCTCCCTGACCGGCCTCTCGGACGCCGAGCTGAGCGCCCTGCGCCGCAGCGAGTTCGGGTTCGTCTTCCAGTTCGGCCAGCTCGTCCCCGAGCTCACCTGCGTCGAGAACGTCGCGCTCCCGCTGCGCCTGAACGGCGCGAAGCGCAAGGAGGCCGAGGCCACCGCCCGTACCTGGATGGAGCGCCTGGAGGTCGACGACGTCGCCGCCAAGCGGCCCGGCGAGGTCTCCGGCGGCCAGGGCCAGCGTGTCGCCGTCGCCCGCGCCCTCGCCACGAGCCCGCGCGTGATCTTCGCCGACGAGCCGACCGGCGCCCTCGACTCGCTCAACGGCGAACGCGTCATGGAGCTCCTGACCGACGCGGCCCGCTCCACCAACGCGGCCGTCGTCCTCGTCACCCACGAGACCCGCGTCGCCGCCTACTCCGACCGCGAGATCATCGTGCGCGACGGCCGCTCCCGCGACATGGAGCGGATCGTATGAGTGCCTGGACACGCGACCTCGCCATGGGCATACGGTTCGCCGCGGGCGGTGGTCGCGAGGGCTGGATCCGTACGATCCTGACGGCCGTCGGCGTCGGCCTCGGCGTCGCCCTGCTGCTCGGCGCGGCCTCCGTGCCGAACATGCTGCAGAACCGCGACGACCGGTCGGTCGCCCGCACGCCGGCCACCGCGATGGACGGCAAGCCGCCGAAGGCCGACGACACGACGATCTTGGTGCGCGACACCGGCACCGAGTTCCACGGGCGCACGCTGACCGGCAGGTTCCTGAAGGCGGACGGCGACCACCCGGTGCTGCCGCCGGGGCTCGACAAGATCCCCGCTCCCGGCGAGATGGTCGTCTCGCCCGCCCTGCGCGACCTGCTCGACGACCCGTCGAACACGCTGCTCAAGGAGCGCTTCGGCAAGTACCGCCAGACCGGCACCATCGGCGAGGCGGGGCTCATGTCCCCCCTTGAGCTCTACTACTACGTGGGTGCCGACCCACTGACCTCCGCGCACGGCGCCCACCGCGTCTCGGGCTTCGGCCAGGACGACTCCCTGCCCCTCGACCCGTTCCTGATGGCGCTCGTCGTGCTGATCTGCGTCGTCCTGCTCACCCCCGTGGCGATCTTCATCGGCACCGCGGTCCGGTTCGGCGGCGACCGGCGCGACCGGCGGCTCGCCGCCCTGCGGCTCGTCGGCGCGAGCGCCCGCTCGGTGCGCAGGATCGCCGCGGGGGAGGCGCTGTTCGGGGCGCTGCTCGGGCTCGTCGCCGGCGCCGTGCTCTTCCTGCTCCTGCGCGAACTGGTGGGCGTGGTCGACCTGACGAACGTCAGCGCGTACCCGTCCGACATGGTGCCCGCGCCCGGCCTGGTGGCGCTGGTCGTGGTGGCGGTGCCGGTGTCGGCGGTCCTGGTGACGCTGATCTCGCTGCGCTCGGTCGCCATCGAGCCGCTCGGCGTGGTCAGGGGCGGCAAGCAGCGCAAGCGCAGGCTGTGGTGGCGGCTCGTCGTGCCGGCCGCCGGTATCGCCATCCTGCTGCTCTCCGGCCGCATCGACGCCGACATGGGCAACGACGCCGTCAACGTGACCGCGATCGCGGTGGGTTCGGCGCTCGCCCTGATCGGGCTCAGCGCGCTGCTCCCCTGGCTCGTCGAGGCCGCCGTGGGACGGCTGCGCGGCGGTCCCGTGCCGTGGCAGCTCGCCGTCCGCAGGCTCCAGTTGACGTCGGGCACGGCGTCCCGCGCGGTCAGCGGCATCACCGTCGCGGTGGCGGGCGCGGTGGCCCTGCAGATGATGTTCGCGTCCATGCACGACGAGTTCAACCAGATCACCGGGCAGGATCCGACGCGCGCCCAGCTGACGGTGCACAGCATGACCGGCGACGGCCCGCTCGCCCAGCGCATGATCGACGACTTCGCCGGGACGGAGGGCGTCACGAAGGTCATCGGGACCGTCCAGGCGTACGTCACGCGGCCCGGCGGCAAGAACGCCGACGGCATGACGCCGACCACGGAACTGACCATCGGCACCTGCGCGACCCTCCGCGAGCTCGCCGAGCTCCGCTCCTGCGAGGACGGCGACACCTTCGTCTCGCACACGGGCAGCCGGGAGCAGAACGACTGGGTCGACACGACGGCACGCCCCGGCAAGCCGGTCAACGTCGGACCGGACCCCGACTTCAACAAGGGTGCGAAGCCGGTCCTGTGGACGCTGCCGAAGGACACGCCCACGGTTCAGGCCCGGCGCAACCCGTCCGGCACGAAGTTCGACGGCATCTTCGCCACCCCCGGCGCGGTCGACATCAAGATGCTGGACGACGCGAGTACGAGCTCCTGGGTCAAGCTCGACCCGAACACGCCGGACGCCGACGAGCACGTACGCAACGCGGCGGCCCGCATCAGCCCCTTCCTCGGCGTGGACTCGCTGAAGGCGGTGGACCGCGACAAGCAGTACGCGTCGATCGCGCGCGGCCTGCAGATCGGCGCGAGTGTCACGATGGCGCTGATCGCCGCGTCGATGCTGGTGTCGCTGATGGAGCAGCTCCGCGAACGCAAGCGGCTGCTGGCGGCGCTCACCGCGTTCGGCACGCGGCGCTCGTCGATGGCGTGGTCGCTCCTGTGGCAGACGGCGATCCCCGTCGCCCTCGGCCTGGCCCTCGCCATCGCCGGCGGCCTGGGCCTCGGCGTGGTCATGACCCGCATGATCGGCAAGAGCGTCACGGACTGGTGGTCCTTCATCCCCTTGACGGGCGCGGGAGCGGCGATGGTGGCGGCGGTGACGCTGCTGAGCCTCCCACCACTACGCAGAATGATGCGCCCGGACGGCCTGCGGACGGAGTGACTCCCCGAGCGCCCCTGGGGGCCCGCAGGGGCCCTTCCAGGGGCGCGGGGCTGTCACATCCGCCACGTGGGCGCGGTCAGCCCCCACCGGCCCGCGGAATCAGACGACCCGCACCGGCAGGGGCCGCACCGCCTCCTTGAGGGCGGAGGCCAACTCCTCATACTCGGCAGCCCGCGCAGCCCCCGTACGCATGGCGAGCGCGATCCGCCGAGTAGGAGCGGGATCCGCGAAGTACCCCGTCAGGAGCTGGTTGCTGCGCGTGGTCTCCACGCGCACCGCCGTCCGAGGCAACAACGTCACCCCCAGCCCACCCGCGACCAACTGAACAAGCGTCGAGAGCCCCGCGGCCGTCGTCGTGACGGGCGCGTCCGCGCGGCCCGCCTCCCGGCAGATGTCGAGCGCCTGGTCCCGCAGACAGTGGCCCTCGTCCAGGAGCAGCAGGTTCAGCTCCTTCAGCGCCTCGCGCGGAATCCCCTCCCGGCCCCCGAGCCAGTGGTCGAGGGGGGTCACGAGCACGAAATCCTCGTCGAAGAGCGGGAGTTCGGTGACGCCCTGCATGCCGAGGGGCACGGCGAGGAGCAGCAGGTCGAGCCGGCCCGCGGTGAGCCCTTCGAGAAGCGAGGAGGTCTGCTCCTCGTGGACCTGGAGGTCGAGGTCCGGATACCTCTCGTGGACCAGGCCGATCACGGTCGGCAGGAGATACGGCGCGACCGTCGGGATGACGCCGAGCCGCAGGGCGCCCGTGAACGGCGCCTTCACCGCGTCGGCCTCCTCCATGAGCGCCTCGACCTCGTCGAGGACCGCCCCGACCCGCACCGCGAGCCGCTCCCCCGCGGGCGAGAGGAGCACCTTGCGCGTGGTCCGCTCCAGGAGCTGGACACCCAGTGCCTCCTCCAGCGCGGCCACGGCCCCCGAGAGCGCGGGCTGGCTCATCCCGATCGCCGACGCGGCATCGCGGAAGTGCAGATGCTCGGCCACGGCGGCGAACGCGCGCAGCTGCGCCAGGCTGGGTTGTTTGCCACTGGGCTGCTTGCCCCTATTTATGGCTCGCACTGATAGCTACCTCCGATCAACACGACCCACTCTAGCTATTTCCCTAATCAATGCACCCTGTGCCACCATCGACATCAGTCCAACCCCACAGGAAAGTCCTCAAAAGGGACTCTCTCGCGCAAGGAGTACGTGTGCTCACTGTCGGTGACAAGTTCCCCGAGTTCGACCTGACCGCCTGCGTCTCGCTGGAGCAGGGCAAGGAGTTCGAGCAGATCAACCACAAGACCTACGAAGGCAAGTGGAAGATCGTCTTCGCGTGGCCCAAGGACTTCACCTTCGTGTGCCCGACCGAGATCGCCGCGTTCGGCAAGCTGAACGACGAGTTCGCCGACCGTGACGCCCAGATCCTCGGCTTCTCCGGCGACTCCGAGTTCGTGCACCACGCCTGGCGCAAGGACCACCCGGACCTGACGGACCTGCCCTTCCCGATGCTGGCCGACTCGAAGCACGAGCTCATGCGTGACCTCGGCATCGAGGGCGAGGACGGCTTCGCGCAGCGCGCCGTCTTCATCGTGGACCAGAACAACGAGATCCAGTTCACGATGGTGACCGCCGGTTCCGTGGGCCGTAACCCCAAGGAGGTCCTCCGGGTCCTCGACGCCCTGCAGACCGACGAGCTGTGCCCGTGCAACTGGAGCAAGGGCGACGAGACCCTCGACCCGGTCGCGCTGCTCTCCGGCGAGTGAACGGAGTCTTCTGACATGGCACTCGACGAACTGAAGTCCGCCGTACCGGACTACGCCAAGGACCTGAAGCTGAACCTCGGCTCGGTCATCGGCAACTCGGACCTGCCGCAGCAGCAGCTGTGGGGCACCGTGCTGGCCTGCGCCATCGCGTCCCGCTCCCCGAAGGTGCTGCGCGAGCTTGAGCCCGAGGCGAAGGCGAACCTCTCCCCCGAGGCGTACACGGCCGCCAAGTCGGCCGCCGCCGTCATGGCGATGAACAACGTCTTCTACCGCACGCGTCACCTGCTCTCCGACCCGGAGTACGGGACGATGCGCGCCGGTCTGCGGATGAACGTCATCGGCAACCCCGGGGTCGAGAAGGTCGACTTCGAGCTGTGGTCCCTCGCGGTCTCCGCGATCAACGGCTGCGGCCAGTGCCTGGACTCGCACGAGCAGGTCCTGCGCAAGGCCGGGGTCGACCGCGAGACGATCCAGGAAGCCTTCAAGATCGCCGCGGTCATCCAGGCGGTCGGCGTCACGCTGGACTCCGAGGACGTCCTCGCGTAACGCGCCGTACGACACGACAGTGGGCCGGAACCCTCGGGTTCCGGCCCACTTCGCGTTTCCGACGCCGTCGCATTCGATTCGGGGAGTCGTTCGGGGAGTCGTCAGTCCGTACGTGCGGACTGCGGCGGCTCGTCCGTCGGCGCCGCGCCCTCCCGCGCCTCGTCCGCCCCCGCCGCGCCCACCGGCGAAGCGTCCATCGCCGTCGCACCCCGCGGCTGCGGCGCCTGCTTGAGCGCGGCCTCGCGGGAGTACGCCCGCAGATAGCCGACGACCGTGTTCGTGACGGCCACCAGCGGCACCGCCACGACCGCGCCGCCGACCCCGGCGATCATGCCGCCCGCGGCGACCGAGAGGATCACCGCCAGCGGGTGCACCCGCACCGCGCGGCCGAGGATGAACGGCTGCAGGATGTGGCCCTCGATCTGCTGCACGGCGAGGACCACCACGAGCGCCATCACCGCGGTGAACACGCCCTGCGTGACCAGCGCGACGACGACCGCGAGGGCGCCGGAGACCACGGCACCGACCAGCGGCACGAACGCGGCGAGGAAGATGATGACGGCGAGCGGCACCGCCATCGGCACACCGAGGAAGTAGATGCCGAGGCCGATGAAGATGGCGTCGATCAAGGCCACTATCACCGTGCCGCGCACGTACGCGGTGAGGGTGCGCCACGCCCGCGGGCCCGCGCCCGCGATGCCGGGCCGCGCCTGGGCGGGCACCAGCTTCAGGAACCACTGCCAGATGCGCTTGCCGTCGTAGAGCAGGAAGAGCGTCGAGAACATCGCGAGCAGGATGCCGGTGAGCGTCTCGACGATGACCGTGACGCCTTCGAGGCCCGCGGAGGTGAGCTCCTCCGTGTTGGCGCCGACCGCGTCCCGCAGGCTCTTGGCGATGTCGTTGATCTGGTCCTCGGTCACGTGGAACGGGCTGTTGAGGAGCCACTTGCGCAGGTCCTCGATGCCGTCCTGGATCTGCCGCGACAGTTCGTCGGCGTTCTCCATGACCTGCCACACCACGAACCAGCCGACCAGGCCCATGATGACGAAGCCGAGGATCGCGGTGACCGCCGTCGCGAGACCGCGCGGCAGACCCATTCTCCTGAGCCGGGCCACCGTGGGCTGGAGCAGTGCGGTGATCAGCAGCGCGGCCACGAACGCGAGCACGACCAGCTGGACCGCGCTGATGACCTTCATCAGGACCCAGAGGGTGCCCGCGAGGATCAGGAGCCGCCAGCCGGCCTCCGCGGCGACGCGCATGCCCCAGGGCACGGCGTCCACGGGGTCGGGTCTGGCCGCTATGGCCGGCGCGTACGCCGGTGGCGCGGGCACCTGGTCGTAGTCCTCCGTGGAGGCGTCTCTCGGCTCGTCGGTGTCCGAGTCGGCGTCCCTGTCGCGGCGCTGCTCGTTCAACCGCTCGCCCATCCCGCTCAGTCCGGCGCCGAGCCGGCCGAGCCACCCTGGCACTCGCGACATGATCCGTCCTCTACCCCCGTCTTTCCCCACCACTCCCCCCTGGAGCTGTCCGGACCGACCGTACACGGGCGAGGCCCCTCACCGTAGGACGGTGAGGGGCCTCGCGAGGTTGAGCGCGGTACGGCCGCACGAGGGGCCTAGTACCAGTTGTTCGCCTGCCAGAAGCTCCATGCTCCGCACGGGCTTCCGTAGCGGTCGTTCATGTAGTTCAGGCCCCACTTGATCTGCGTGGCCGGGTTGGTCTGCCAGTCGGCGCCCGCCGAGGCCATCTTGGAACCGGGCAGCGCCTGGACGAGGCCGTAGGCACCCGAAGAGGCGTTGACCGCCTTGTAGTTCCACGTGGACTCGTGGTTGACGATGTTGCTGAAGCACTGGAACTGGTCCCCGGGGACCATCTGCCGTGCCATCGCCTGGACCTGAGCGACCGTGTAGGAGCCCTGGGGCTTGAAGCTGGAGGCGTCGCGGGCGGAGGAGCGGCTGGCCTTGGTCTCGGCCTTCTCCTCACGCTCCTTCTTGAGCGCGGCCTTCTTGGCCGCCTCTTCCTTCTCCGCGGCCTTCTGCTTCTCGATCGCCGATGCGGCGGCCTGCTTGCGGGCCTCCTCCGCTGCGGTCTTCTTCGCTGCGGTGTCGGCGGCCATGGCCTGCGCGTCGGCCTGCTGCGTCAGGGACGCGGTCTGGACCTGGGCCTGCTGACCCGCGGGTATGTCTGCGAGGAGCGTCGCGTCGCTTGCCGCTGCCTCGATGTCGTTCGTGTTCGAGGGCTGGGTGTCGCCCGAGGCGACACCCACGACAGCGCCGACGGTGGTGACCGCGGTGGCAGAAGCCACGGCGAATCCCCGGACCGAAATCCGGCTCACACGGTTTCCTTCCAGCATCGCCCGCATAGGTGACCTCGCGGACGCAATCGTGCCCCTGGCACTGGCCTCCGCTGGTCCATCGGTCACGGGAGGCACGGACCCGGTGGACAACTCCCGTGACGGGAGCGTCGCGTGATGCTTCGGGCGGCATGCGACAGTCACTATGAAGTTCTGTGGTGCTCGAGTTGTCGTACCGCTGGGGGTACACGTGTGTCGCATGCGGGGCCTGACAGGACCCAGACTCTGCCCCAGCCGGACACCGCAAGGCAATTCTCCGTTGCGTGGGAAAGCTCACACCCCGTTTGCCCCAGGAGTTTTCCGGAAACAGGGGTGCAGCAAGACGCCGCCCGGCTAGGCTCCTTCGCTTTGCCGGACGGCGTCCTGAGTGGTGCAACTGCCATGTACTGCCTCAGATGTGACCGTCCTCCAGCATTTCGGTCACCAGGGCCGCGATCTGCGACCGCTCCGAGCGGGTGAGCGTCACGTGCGCGAAGAGCGGATGCCCCTTCAGCTTCTCGACGACGGCGACCACGCCGTCGTACCGCCCCACGCGGAGGTTGTCGCGCTGCGCCACGTCATGGGTCAGTACGACACGGGAGTTCGCCCCGATTCGGGACAGAACGGTCAACAGGACGTTCCGTTCCAGGGATTGCGCCTCGTCCACGATCACGAACGCGTCGTGCAGCGAGCGTCCGCGGATGTGGGTGAGCGGGAGCACTTCGAGCATCCCGCGCGCGGTGACCTCCTCGATGACCTCCTTGCCCGCCACCGAGCCCAGCGTGTCGAAGACCGCCTGCGCCCAGGGCCCCATCTTCTCGGCCTCGGTGCCGGGCAGATAGCCGAGCTCCTGCCCACCCACCGCGTACAGCGGCCGGAAGACCATCACCTTCTGGTGCTGCCTGCGCTCCAGGACGGCCTCCAGGCCCGCGCAGAGGGCGAGCGCCGACTTGCCGGTGCCCGCGCGCCCGCCCATCGAGACGATGCCGACGTCCGGGTCGAGGAGCAGATCGAGCGCGACCCGCTGCTCCGCGCTCCTCCCCTTCAGCCCGAATGCCTCGCGGTCGCCGCGCACGAGCCGGACGTTGCCCTCCGCCGTGACCCGGCCGAGGGCCTTGCCCCGCTCGGACTGGATGGTGAGGCCCGTGTGCACGGGCAGCTCCGCCGCCTCGGGGACATAGAGGGTGTCCTCCTCGAAGAGGAGATCCACCTGTTCACCGGAGAGCGTCAGTTCGGACATGCCGGTCCAGCCGGAGTCCGTGATGGCGAGCTCGGCGCGGTACTCCTCGGCGAGGAGCCCCACCGACGACGCCTTGATCCTGAGCGGCAGGTCCTTGGAGACGACCGTGACGTCGTACCCCTCCGCCTGGAGATTGCGTGCTACGGCGAGAATCCGTGAGTCGTTGTCCCCCAACCGGTAGCCGGCCGGGAGCACGCCGGGATCGGAGTGGTTGAGCTCGACGCGCAGCGAGCCGCCCAGGTCCCCGATGGGGATCGGGGCGTCCAGGCGGCCGTGCCGGATACGGAAGTCGTCCAGCAGGCGCAGCGCCTGCCGGGCGAAGTAACCGAGCTCCGGGTGGTGCCGCTTGGCCTCCAGCTCCGTCACCACGACGATCGGCAGCACGACTTCGTGCTCGTCGAAGCGGGTCAGGGCGTTCGGGTCGGCCAGCAGGACGCTGGTGTCGAGAACGTAGGTGCGCCTGTCGGGCATGCGGCGCTTTGTGCTGTTCACCACGGAAGGACGTACCCCCTCGGATGAGGTCGGGGAGCGACGGGAGGGATACCGGGGGCGATCCGGCGGCTGTGAACCGGACCGGTCACGGGCCGCGATGCGCGGGCCGAGTACCGGCCCTCCACGTCGCCCGCGCTGCTCACACGGTCGTCCTGGTGCAAAGGACCTCCCGGGCGGACGGCCCATGCCGTCCGCTGAGATACGACGTCCCTGTCGGACACTGCTCGGACGTCGACCTGGAAGGGGTATTCCCTCGAACATGCGCAGCCATGCCAGGGCATATGACGACGCGTTGGTTAACTCTGGGTGGCCCCGACCTCAGGGGCGCCGCGGAGTCATCCCCCGTAACGGCGGTGGCGGGCCGCGTAATCACGCAGCGCACGCAGGAAATCGACCTTGCGGAAGGCCGGCCAGAAGACTTCGCAGAAGTAGTACTCGGAGTGCGCGGACTGCCAGAGCATGAATCCGGAGAGCCGCTGCTCACCACTCGTACGGATCACCAGGTCGGGGTCCGGCTGGCCGCTGGTGTAGAGGTGCTTGGAGATCTGGTCGATGTCGACGCTCTCCGCGGCCTCCTCCAGGGTACGGCCCTTGTCCGCCTGCTCCAGGAGCAACGAGCGGACCGCGTCGGCGATCTCCTGGCGCCCGCCGTAGCCGACGGCGACGTTGACCAGTATCCCGGTGTTGGTGCGGGTCGCCTCCTCGGCTTCCTTCATGACCATCTGGGTGTGGGCGGGCAGCAGGTCGAGCGCGCCGACGTGGTGCACGCGCCAGCGGCCGTCGGCGACGAGCGAGCGGACGGTGGCCTCGATGATGCCGAGGAGCGGCTTCAGCTCGTCGTCGGGACGGTCGAAGTTGTCGGTCGAGAGCATCCACAGCGTGACGACCTCGACGTCCGTCTCCGCGCACCAGCCGAGGAACTCCTCGATCTTGTGTGCGCCCGCCTGGTGGCCCTGTGCGGTGGTCCCGCCCGCAGCCTTCGCCCAGCGACGGTTGCCGTCGAGGATGACCCCGATGTGCTTCGGCACCTGGTCGTGGTCGAGGCGGCCTTCCACCCGGCGTGCGTAAAGTCCGTACACCAGGTCGCGCAGGTTCACGTGTGTCAGCCTCCAGCAGATGGCGATCTCCAGGGGCGCGCCCAGAGCAACCCCGAGGGCGACACCCTACCGCCGCTCAAGCGTCCCTCCACAGTCGGGTACTAGGACGCTGAAGTAGCTTCGTACCCATGAACGACACGTCTATGTATCGCGCGGCACAGGACCGGTACGACTCGATGGAGTACCGCCGTACGGGCCGCAGCGGCCTGAAGCTGCCCGCCGTCTCGCTCGGTCTCTGGCACAACTTCGGCGACGACAAGGCCCTCGACACGCAGCGCGCGATCCTGCGCCGCGCCTTCGACCTGGGCGTCACGCACTTCGACCTGGCGAACAACTACGGTCCGCCGCCCGGTTCCGCGGAACTCAACTTCGGCAAGCTCTTCGCCCAGGACTTCGCCCCCTACCGCGACGAGCTGGTCATCTCGACCAAGGCGGGCTACCTGATGCACCCGGGCCCGTACGGCGAGTGGGGCAGCCGCAAGTACCTGCTGTCGTCGCTGGACGCGTCACTCGACCGGATGGGTCTCGACTACGTAGACATCTTCTACTCCCACCGCTTCGACCCGGACACCCCGCTCGAGGAGACGATGGGTGCGCTCGCCTCCGCGGTGCAGCAGGGCAAGGCGCTCTACGTCGGCGTGTCGTCGTACAACAGCGAGCAGACCGCGGAAGCGGCGCGGCTGCTGCGGGAGATGGGCGTGCCGGCGCTCATCCACCAGCCGTCGTACTCGATGATCAACCGCTGGACGGAGGACGACGGGCTGCTCGACACGCTGGAGGCGGCGGGCATGGGCTGCATCTCCTTCGTCCCGCTCGCGCAGGGCCTGCTCACGAACAAGTACCTGAACGGCATTCCGGAGGGCTCGCGCGCGACGCAGGGCAAGTCCCTGGACCCGGATCTCCTGAGCGACGAGGTCGTACGCCGCCTCAACGGCCTGAACGACATCGCGGCCGGCCGCGGCCAGTCCCTGGCCCAGCTCGCCCTCAACTGGGTGCTGCGCGACGAGCGGATGACGTCGGCGCTGATCGGCGCGTCCAGCGTCCGGCAGCTGGAGGAGAACGTGGCGGCGCTCGCGGGCCCGAAGCTGACGGACGAGGAGCTGACGGCGATCGACACGTTCGCGGTGTCGACGCCGGGCACGAACATCTGGGCCGGGCGGGGCTGATCCGGCGGGGCGGACGTGAGGGAGCCCCGGGCGGAGACACGTGCTCCGCCCGGGGCTCCCTCACGTCTGTCCCGGGCGTGCCGGGCGCGCCGGGCGTACCGGCCGAGCCGGGCGTGTCGGTCCGTCAGGCGCGCGGGCGCTTGAACCAGGCGCCGGCGGCGCTCTGCGAGAGCAGGATGACCGTGGCGATCGCGCCGAGCATCGGCAGCAGACCGCCCGGGTTGCCCCCGGCCGTGCCGCCGAGCCCGAAGAGGATCTGCACGCTCATCAGGACGATGCACGTCACCCGTATGCCGTGACCCGCGCTGCCGAACCGGAAGGCCATGCCGGCCGCGACGAGAAGGCAGACGTTCACGCCGAGCGCGGCGCCGCCCGTCTCCGGGTTGACGGCGGCTATCAGGATGATGCTGCCGAGGACGGTGAGCCCGGCGAGCACCCATATGACGATCTGCGCGGCGCGGACGACGCCGGGCATCTTCGGAGGACCCATCGGCCCTGCCCCGTAGCCGTACCCGTACCCGTACCCCTGTCCGTAGCCTTGCCCGTACCCCTGTGCGTATGCGTGGGCGGGGTCCTGGGCGGGGCCCTGGTAGGTGGGGAGGCCGGGCTGGGCCGGGGCCTGCTGCGGAGGGCCGGGCTGGTGGGGCGGGCCAGGGGGTGGGGGGAATGGGTTCGACATGTCCCTGACGATAACGGGATGTCGATCTTCCGCGGATTTCCGGCCGCTCCCCGGTGGCACAAAAAATCGGGCCGGTCCGTGGGGGGGAGACGGACCGGCCCGAGGGGGGGTTTCCACCATAACCCTTCGTAAGTGCTGCTGGGTGCATTGGCGCCCCACAACTACTCTCCGAGACCGGCCGACGACTGCGCGATCCCGTTCTACCGGCGGAATTACGGGTTCGGGGGCGAATTTCGGCCGGGCGTGGCGGTAACCCCGAAGAGGGACCCCTCGGATGTCGCGTGCTTGACGCGCCGGAGTGCCGGGCCGCTATTTGCGCCGGGGCGCGCGGATCGTCGCGGACGGCGCCGGGAGCAGTGGCGGGCGGGGTGGTGAGTGACGGCTCGCGGTGCCGCGCGGTCCCCTCCACTGCGCGGCACCGCACGCGCGGTTTGCTCACGCGAATTAGCCTTGGTCTGAACTTACGCGACACCCGGGGACGGAACGAGCCAGTATTGATAACGATGCGGAATCAAGGCTTCTAGTTCGGTGGGTACATGGTGATGTAGCGATATTTGGATCGTTACGCCCGCTTGCAGGGTCCGAGCGGCTTTAGGCGCCCCTATTCCGGCTTGCGGAGCTCGAAGAGGTGCCGCGTGCTGTGGGCCACGAAGGGGCCTTCCGCCCGGATGCGGTCGTGGAGTTCACGCAGCCGCGGCCGGTACGCCTCCACGGTGAAGCCCGGGACCATCCACACCACCTTGCGCAGGAAGTGGACGACCGCGCCGATGTCGCGGAACTCCATGCGCAGCCGCTCCGCGCGCAGCTCGACGACTTCGAGCCCCGCGGCTTCGGCCTCGGCGCGCTCCTGGTCCGGGTGGCGGGCGTTCCTGACGTCCTCCGCCTGCGGACCGAGAAAATACTCCACGACTTCGAAGACGCTGGCGGGTCCGACGTGCTGCGCGAAGTACGTACCACCGGGCCGCAGGACACGGGTGATCTCGTCGAAGCGGGGCTTCACCGGGTGACGGCTGGTGACGAGGTCGAACGCGCCGTCGGCGAACGGCAGCGGTGCGTCCTCCGGTGCCGCGACGACCACGACCCCGCGCGGGTGCAGCAGGGCGGTGGCCTTCGCGACGTTCGCGGGCCAGCCTTCCGTGGCGACGGCGAGCGGCGGAAGCGTGGCGGCGGAGGCCAGCACTTCGCCGCCACCGGTCTGGATGTCCAGGCTCGCGGAGGCGCGGGCGAGCCGTCGGGCCATCGCCTCCGCGTATCGCCACGAGGGCCGTTCCTCGGTGGCCCGCCCCTCGAACCAGGAGAAGTCCCACCCTTCGGTGGGCGCGGCCTCGGCCTCGGCCACGAGGTCGTCGAAGGTACGGGGCGCTTGGCGCGGACCCTGAACCTGGCCCTCGCCGCTCTTGCCCCGGCCCTGGTCTGCGGGATTGCTGTTCATGGGGCAATCCTGGCATTGGGGGCGGGGTGGGGCGAGGGCGGGCGTGGGGCTCAGCCGGTGGTTTCCGTGCCGGGGGCGTCGTCCGTCGTGCCTCGGGGGAAGGACACCTCGACGCGGCGGTTCTTCTTGCGGCCCTCCTCTGAACCGTTGTCCGCGATGGGGTAGTCCTCGCTGTAGCCGCGAACGGAGTACGTGACGTCCGGGCCGAGGTGGCTCGCGAGCCTGTCGTGGACCGCTTCGGCGCGTTCGCGGGAGAGTTTCTTGCCGTGGCTGTAGGAGCCGAGGTTGTCCGTGAAGCCGAAGACGCGGACGTCCGTGGCCTTCTGGGCCTCGGCCTCCTCCGCGATCGCCTGGATGCGGGCGTTCGCCTCGGGGTTCAGCTTCGAGCTGTCCTTGGGGAACAGGACTTCCGCCTGCAGCGCGAACTTCACGTCGGTGTTGGTGTCCTCGCGGCGCTCCTCGCCGCCGAGGTCCTCGACGACGGACTTGATGTCCAGCACCTTGGCCGGCGCGAGCGTGGCGCCGTCGGCGAGCTTCAGCCCCGGACTGTTGGCGTCCACCTTCGGGGGTGGGGAGGTGGTGGTGCTGCCGGGTGGGGCGGGGGGGTCTTCGTCGGCGTGGGCCGACGGGGCGATGAGGATCAGGGTCGTGAGGGTGGCGGCGCCCGCGAGGTGGCGGAGGTGGCGGGTCATGCGGTCACTCGCCCTGGGAGATCTCGATGGGGGCGGGCGGCATCGACCCCACCTGGAAGGTGACCTTGTCCGTTCCTTCTGGGGGGGCGGGGAACTGGGCGAACCAGTCGGCTGTCTGACTGGGTTTGACGCCGCCGGTGAACTTCGTGCACAGGCATCGCCCCTCGGTGTCCCGCAGCACCAGGTACTTCTTCTTGCCCACGTTGTCGATCAGGTTCGCACCTGCCACGGAGGAACCATTCTTGTTCAGCTCACGTTCCTCGCCACGCCAGTTGGCAGCTGCCCAGAACCTTCCACCGTTGTTCGTCACCTTGCCGGAGACCGTGACAAAACCGCCCGCATCCCGGACGGCCGAGGTGACCGTCAGGGTGATGTTTTCCTCACCCTTGACCTCAGCCAGGACTTCGTCCGTCTCGGGCGTCTGTTCGCTCCCATCCTTACCGCCGCCCCCTTTGCCCTGCCCAGAAGACGATGTCGAGGTCGCGCTTTTCTCGGCTTCGTCGCCGTCACCGTCTCCGCCGCCGCAACCGGCCACCGTGAAGACCAGCCCAGTCGTGATCGCGACAGCGGTCATTGCCCTGCGGGTCGTCGCGGTACGCCGAATGTTCATCGCTACGGCTTCCTTCTCTCGTCGATCGCTTGTCAGTCGGCCAGGTGGACAGAGAAGAGAACGGAGGCGTCCGGGAGATCTTCCGGCTCGAAGTCTTCGGGGTCGATCTCGAAGGATTCGCCGCCGTCGCAATCGAATTCCACGACCTTCTCAGGATCGCTCGAGGGGTCCATGTCACAACGCGGTTTGATGACGGCAGTGGCGTCAGCCTTGGCGTGCTGTGTCTCCGTACCGGGAATGACGGAGTCGCCCACCGTGTAGTTGGTCCGGATCGACACCTTGTAACCGGGGGACCCGTTCACCACGGTCGATGTGAGGTCTTTGACCTGTGCGTCGTTGTCGGCGGCGAGTACGTCGGCCGCCGCTCGGGCGGCCCCGGCATCGGTGGGCGGGACACCCGTGAGCCAGTCGAGCCAGCCATCGCCCTCGCCGATGGACAGACCGAGCTCTTCCGCCAGTTCATCCCTGGACTCCTGCGCGGCAGCCAACGCTGCGGCGTCGGCTGCGGACTGGGCACCGTTGCGCGCCGACGCCGCCTGGGCGAAGGCAAAGAAGGCCAGGGCGGCGAAGAGCAGAATGCCCGTCAGCCAGATGTAGATGGGGAGCGTCTGCCCACTGTCAGCGCGAGAAAGGCACCGCGTCAGCCGCCGACCACGTCGGAGACGGCATCCTGGATGGCTCCTGAGATCTGGCCGTCGAGCCCCAGACCGTCGATCAGGACGAAGATCCCCGCAATAAGAATCATCAGCCCCGCATACTCCACAAACCCCGCCCCCGAATCCCGCCCTTCCCCCCGAACCCGCGACGCCACGGAGACCGACCAGTCGACCCAGACTTTGAGCACGCGTTCCTTCAGCACGACGGACCCTTCTTTCCCACCCGATACCGCGCCCTTTGTGGTCAGAGGCAACGTACGCCACACGGCGTGCGTCGGCAGCAACTCTGCGCGACGTATGCGGTAACCGGCGTGCCGGGCCCGCAAGTTGGCGGGTTCTCTTCCCCCTCGTCGAGATCACCATGCACGAAGTCCCCTCACGCGAACCGTGAACTCAGTCCTGACTGTCCCACATCGAGTTGCATCCGCGAAGAGCTTTCGCGAAGTCGTTCATTGCGTTCATCTCAGCGGCCCCCGCCATACGCCTCCGCTCAACGGTCCAGAATGGAGCCGAAGTCGGAGCCCGAGCCCAGGAACATGCCCGCCGCGATCAGGATCATCGTGGCGGGGAGCATGAAGACGAGCGTCACCATCGTCGCCTTGGGGATCGTCTTCGCCGCCCGGCGGCGGGAGTTCTGCGCGTCCGTGCGCCGCATGTCCGTGGCGATCTGGATCAGCGTGTCAGCGATCGGCGAGCCCAGCTCCTCCCCCTGTTGGAGCGCCGAGACGAACTGGGCGACCTGCTCGGACGCGTTGCGGCGGCGCAGGTCGTCGAAGGCCTGGCGGCGGCTCACGCCCATGTCCATCTGGCGCAGCGTGATGCGGAGTTCGTCCGCCCACGGACCCTCGTACCGTTCAGCGACGCGGTCCAGCGCCTGGCGGAAGCCCAGGCCCGCCGAGACCACGACGGCCAGGACGTCCAGGAAGTCGGGGAGCGTGCGGTCGATGACCTCGCGGCGTTCGCGGATCGCCTGCCAGATCAGCGCGTCCGCCGCCACCGCGCCGAAGGCGAGGGTCAGCAGGCCGAAGAGCGGGGAGCCGTTGGTGAGAAAGACCAGGCCGAGGACGAGGCCGAAGACGCCGTAGACCGCGCGCCGAGCGGCGTAACGGTCGATCGTCAGGCCGCCGGGGTTGCCCGCCATGTCTATCCGGCGGCGCTTGGCGTCGACCCGTTTCGGGCCCATCAGCCGCAGGACGAGGGGCGCGAAGCGCATGCCGAGGCGGTCCACCGCCGAGCCGGCCACCGACACCCGGGTCGCGCCGACCTCCAGGGCCACGGCCAGGTCGGTCGGCAGCTTCGCGTCCGCGCGGTACATGCGGATGCCCAGGCAGACGCCCGCCACGGCGAGGCCCATCACAGCCGCTAGGAGCAGGCTCAGCACGGGGACTTCCTCCTTCCTCGACTTCCCACCGGACACCTACACTTCGATCTTTCCCAGGCGGCGGATCACGAAGAAGCCGACGCCGTACAGGCCCAGGGAGATCAGGATCAGCGTCTGGCCGAGCGGTGAGCCTGTGACCCGCGCCAGCGCGCCCTCGTTCGACGAGTTGATGAGGAGCAGGGAGCCCAGGCCCAGGAGCGGGACCGTGAACGCCGTCGCGTTGACCTCCGAGAGCATCGTGCGGACCTCGCGCCGTGTCTCCTTGCGGTCCTCCAGGGTCTGCGTGAGGTTCCGCAGGGAGTTGACCACCGTGCCGCCCGCCTTGTTGGACAGGACGAGGGTTGTGACCAGGACGACCAGTTCGCGGGAGGGGAGGCGGGCGGCGAGTTCGCCCAGTGTGTCGTCGATGGAGCGGCCCATCGTCAACTGGTCGGCCACATGGGAGAGCTCCTCGCCCGCGGGGGCTTCCAGTTCCTCCGCCGCCATCGCCAAGGACGTGCGCAGCGCCAGGCCCGCCGCCGTCGCGTTCGCCAGGATGCGCGCCACGTCGGGGAGCTGGTTGATGAACGCCTCGATGCGTTTCTGGCGCTGCCAGTTGAGGAACGCCACGGCCCCCCATATCGCCACGACGCCGGCGATCGGGCCGAAGAACGGGGCCAGGGTCGCGGCCGCGATCAGCCAGAGGGCGGCGACGACCGCGACGACGTACGTGAAGAACTCCCCCGCCGTGAGGTCGAGGCCCGTCGAGGACAGGCGCAGGTGGATCGCGCGGCCGAGGCGGGTGCGGCGCAGGCGGCGGTCGACGGCGGCGAAGCGGCGGGTGCGGGCGGGCGGGCCTCCGTCGCCCGTGCCGGGGCCGAGCGCGAGGCGGTCCACCAGGGCTTGGCGCTGGGCGCGGCCCGACGCGTACGTGTGGACGCCGGCGACCGCGAGCGTGCCCGTCAGGAGGGTGGCGCCCAGGGCGATGAGGGCGGGGTCGTTCATCCGATGGCTTCCCTCGTGTCCAGTACGTCGATGGCCTCCGCCACCCCGAAGGCCGGTGGCACCGGTTCGTTCGCCACGTACAGCTTGTCGGCGACCTCGCGCGGCAGCGGCAGGTGCTCGAAGTGGCCGTGCACGACGCGGTCCGCGCCGAGCGGGCGGGGCACGAAGCGGGAGACCGGGACGATGCGGAAGTGCTGGCGGCCGTGGGAGACGAGCAGCACGATCTCGGCGACCTTGCGGGAGCCGTCGCCGTGCCGGGCGAGCTGGACGACGACGTCGACGGCCGAGTTGATCTGGTCCTTCAGCGCCTCGAAGGGGATCTGGACCTCCGACATGGAGCCGAGGGTCTGGAGGCGCATCAGGGCGTCCTCCGCGGTGTTCGCGTGGACGGTGGCGAGTGAGCCGTCGTGGCCCGTCGACATGGCCTGGAGCATGTCGAGGGTCTCGCCGCCGCGGACCTCGCCGACGATGATGCGGTCGGGCCGCATGCGGAGGCTGTTGCGGACGAGGTCGCGGATGGTGATCTGGCCCTTGCCCTCCACGTTCGGGGGGCGGGACTCCAGGCGGATCACGTGTTCCTGCTGGAGCTGGAGTTCCGCCGAGTCCTCGATGGTGATGATGCGTTCGCGGGCCGGGATGAGGCCGGAGAGCGCGTTGAGCAGGGTCGTCTTGCCGGTGCCGGTGCCGCCGCTGACGATGAGGTTGAAGCGGGCGCGCACGAACGCGGAGAGCAGCATCAGCATGTGCTCGTCGAGGGAGCCGAGGCCGATGAGTTCGGGGAGGGTGTAGGCGCGCGGGAAGCGGCGGATCGTGAGGGTGGCGCCGGTCAGGGCGAGCGGCGGGATGATCACGTTGACGCGTTCGCCGGTGGGCAGGCGGGCGTCGACCATGGGGTTCGACTCGTCGACGCGGCGGTTGACGGTCGACACGATGCGTTCGATCGTCTGCATGAGCTGGTCGTTCGAGGCGAAGCGGAGGGGGAGCTGTTCGACGCGGCCCGCGCGCTCCACGAAGATCGAGTCGGGGCCGTTGACCATGATCTCGGTGATGGAGGTGTCGGCGAGGAGCGGTTCGAGCACGCCGAGTCCGAGGGCCTCGTCGACGACGCGGCGGATCAGCTGGGAGCGTTCGGAGGTGGAGAGGACGGGGCCTTCGCGGCTGATGATGTGGCCGAGGACGCGCTCCAGGCGGACGCGGCGGTCCGCGGCCGTGAGCGACGACATCTCGGCGAGGTCGATCTCCTCCAGGAGCTTGGAGCGGTAGACGGCGACGAGGCCGTCGTCGCGGCTCGGCTCGGTCTGGTGGGTGGGGGCCACGCGGTCGCGCAGACTCATGTCGTCCTTCAACCTCCCTCGTGGATACGGGCCGTACCGGGTCAGTCCGTGTCCGGTGCGTCGTCGTTCGGCATCGTCGCCTCCTTGGTGACGCTCCAGTCCGTGTCGATGAAGGGGAGCAGGGTGGGCACCTGGACCTCGACCGTGGCGGTCGTCGTGGCGCCGCCCTTGCTGACGCCGACGGACGCGGTCAGGCCGTCGTCCATGGCGGCGGCGCCCGCGGCTTCGCCGGAGTCGCCCTGCGAGGCGGCGCGGGCGGCGGCCCTGGCGCCGGAGCCCGCCTGGTTGGCGGCGTAGCCTATGAGGCCGAGCTGGATCGCGGCGAGGCCGATGAGCAGCAGGATCGGCAGGAAGCCGGCGAACTCCAGCATGGAGACGCCGTGGTCGCCCCAGCGGCGGCGCGGGTGACGGTGACAGTGCCCGGCGCGGGCCCGGGGCCGTGTCCATGACCTCCTCACCCGTCCTCCCCCTCCTTCGCCGCCCCCGCTTCCCCGTCCACGTGCCATCCCGCGTCGAAGCCCGGGAAGAACACGGGTACGTCCACCGAGACGTGGGCCTTCCACACCGTGCCCTCGTCCGTGCAGGACACCGACGCGTCCTGCCAGGCGTCGGGGAGGTGCTGCCGGGCGGCGTCGGAGCAGGCCCCGTCCGCGCCCTCGCCCGCCGCGTACGCCGCCGTGGCCGCGCGTGCCGCCTCGTCCGCCGCGTTTCCGGCGAGGGAGTACGTGTAGCCGTACAGCGCGCACTGCCAGAGGATCGCCATGACGGCGAGCAGCAGCGGGAACATCCCGGCGAATTCGAGGGTGACGGCGCCGCGGTCGCCGGTCGTCGCCTTCCTGCGCAGGGCGAGGCCGCGTTTGCCGCCGGTGCCCGCCGCGTCCGGGTCGACGAGGCCGAGTTCGCCCGCGAGGCCCCAGAGGGCCTGTTTGACGGAGGAGCGGCTTTCGAGGTCCTGCATGCGGCCCGCGTCGACGGCTGCCTGCAGTTCCTTGAAGTTGGCGGGCACGGTGGTCCGTGCGGTCTTGGTTCCCGTGACGCGTTCGACGAGGACGGGCTGGATCTCCGCGGTCTTGCCGTGCCGGTTGACGACGGTGACGGTCTCCTCCGCCTTGCGGATCTGCAGCCGGTCCCAGAGGCGGACCATCCGTTTGGCGGCGCGGACGGCGACGACGTCGGGGGTGACGAGCAGCAGGGCGCGGTCGGCGAGTTCGACGGCGGTGGCTCCGGCGCCGGTGACGTAGGTGCCGCAGTCGACGATGACGACGTCGTAGCGGGCGCGGAGGGCACCGATGGTCTGGCGGGCGACGCGGTCGGTGACCTCTTCGCCGCGTTCGCCGTCGGCGGGGGCGAGGAGCAGGCCGATGCCGGTCTCGTGGGTGTAGACGGCGTCCTGGAGGACGCGGGGCGTGATGTCGGAGATGGCGGCGAGGTCGGCGATGGAGCGGCGGAACTGCACGTCGAGGTAGGAGGCGACGTCGCCGGACTGGAGGTCGAGGTCGACGAGGGCTACGCTGTGGCCGGACGCGCGGGAGGCAAGGGCGAGGTGGACGGCGGCGAGGGTGGTGCCGACGCCGCCCTTCGCTCCGCTGACGGTGACGACGGTGCCCGCGCCCGCCCCGCCCCCGCCGCCCGCGTACAGCTCCAGCCCCCCGCCGTTGCCGTTGCCCAGGTGCCTGCGCATCCCGGTGGACCAGGAGGCGGCGGCCTGGACGCGTTCGGCGAGGGCTTCGTAGGCGAGCGGGAGGCCGACGATGCCGCGGGCGCCGGAGTCCATGGCGGCGGTGAGGAGCCCGGGGCTGGTGTCGGCGGTGATGAGGACGACACCGACCGCGGGGAAGCGCAGGACGAGGTCGCGGATGAGGTCGAGGGCGGGGACGGGCCCGATGCGCTCGTGGACGAGGACGACTTCGGGCAGCTCGTCGACGGACTCTGCGGCGAGCCGCGCGAGGGTGTCGAGGAGCTCCGTGGAGTCACCGACGGGCAGGGCGGGCTCGGTATCGGGAAGCTGCCCGGCAAGGGTGGACAGCGCACGGGCCGCGTCGATGTCACCGACCGCGGGGAGGATCCGAGTGGTCATGCCTGACCTCCTACTTGTCCTCGTCGAGGGTGTATGTCCGGTCGCGGGGCGGCACGGTGGCGTCGCCGCCCGCGCCGACCAGGGCGAGTCGGACATGCGTGGCGAACGATTCGGCGTACGCGACGCGCTGGGCGTCCGCCGTGCCGAGGGCGAAGGTGATCGGAACCGCTTCCATGGCCCTGCGGCGCGTGCGGTCGTCCTGGTCGGGTTCGAGCGGGGTCAGTTTGCCGACGTCCAGCACCTTGGCGCCCTCCACGATGACTTTGGACTGGTCCTCGGCGTTGTCGGTTTCGCCCTTGAACGTGGCGTAGATGTTGACCTTCGAGCCGGGGGTGATCTTGCCCGCGACGCCGGTGGCCGCGTCGATCATGATGGCGATCTCCTGCTGGCCCGGGCCGAGTTCGGGGCGTCTGACGATCATGTCGGACTGCAGCAGCGAGCCCTCGCGCAGCTGGGTGACCGCGATCTTGCCGCGGATCTCGCGCAGGTCGGTGACCGCGTTGTCGGACAGCCACCGCTCGGGCATCTCGACCTTCTCGAACTGGTCGGCGGTGAGTTCCTTGTAGGGCGCGATGTCGCCCTTCAGCTTGTACGCGGGGACCTCGGGTCCGACCTTCGAGTTCGCGTCGCGGATCACCGAGAGGACGCCCGCGAACGCGCCGATCGCGCACAGGACCGAAAGGACCAGCAGGATGACGCCGCGGCGCTGGCGTGAGTTCATAAGCCGGACTACCTCGATCGAGTGCGATTGGCTACGGACAGTGAGCGGGGTGGCGCACGTGCGGTCGTCGGTCGCGTACGAGGAGCGGGGGCGGGCGGGTGCGGGCTACGTGGCGCCGCCCAGGGCGGTGGTGTCCGGCGCGGGGGCCGGGCCCGCGGCCGGGCGGAGCCGGTGGCTCGCGGGGACGAGGGTGCGCGTCGGCTGTGCGGGGCGCTCGCCGGGCGGCGGCAGGGGCGCGGCGCAGAACGCGCAGCGGTCACCGATGAGTTCGAGTCCGCACCAGTGACAGTCGTCGCGGCGGACGGACGACACCAGCTGGTAGAGGACGGAGATGTCGGGGATCGCCGCGGCGAACTCGACGAGTCTGCCCGTGGCCCACCAGCGTTCGGACTCGGCGGGCAGCCGCGTCTCGGTGACGTCCTGCGCCTTCCAGGCGGGGGCGAGCGTGCCGGTCACCCAGCCGGGGGCGAGGCGGCCGGGAGCGTAGAGGAGTCGCGTGGCGAAGCCGGGGGCTGCCAGCTCGGTCTCCTCGCCGCCGCCCGTCACCTTCACGAGCTCGGGGCTCGGCGTGGCGAGCGCCGCGAACTGGCTGCCGGGGAGCCAGGACTTGGCGTGCGACTCCAGGGTGACGTCGATCCTGCCGCGGTCGAGGCGGGCGACGGAGCCGAGGAGGGCGCCGGCGTAGATGTAGTGGGACAGGAGGCGGGCCGCGGAGGCCAGGACACCCGGACTGAAGTCGCAGACGGACAACTGCCGCAGCTGCAGGGCGAGTACGGCGAGGCCGAGCGGCGGCAGGTCGGAGCGGACGATGGCGATGCGGTCGCTCTCCAGGACGGAGCGGACGGCGTGCAGGCGCCGGGCGACGGACGCGGGCGCGGAGGACGGGCACAGCGCGATCACGTAGCCGTGGTGCTCGACGAGGGTGTGCGTCTCCGTGAGCGCCTGGTCCAGGGAGTACGTCCGCGGGGACCGCACGGCCGACTGGAGGACGGCGGCCGACGGGGTGTGCCGGTCGGGTGACGGCAGCACGAGGTCGGGGTCGGTGACGGCTATGGCGGTCGGCAACGCGTACACCCCCGGTGGTCGTGCACTCCTGCCTCAGCACCATATCCACGTCATGGTCGCCTCAACACCCAACTTCGCACTGTTCATGTGGAGGTGGGCGCGCACCGCCGGGCACCAAGTGATGTTTGGGGCCTTGACAACGCAATTGGTCTGGACCAGCTTGGACGACCACAGCGCCGCCGCTCCCCCGGCGGCGCTGCGCGCGTCCCGGTTCCCCCCGCCCCCGTCACCAGGGCAGGTCGCGCACCTGTTGCACGCACAGGACCAGGAAGAGCAGGCCCGCCCCCGCCAGCATCACGTTGCTGAGGATGCCGTTGCGCCACTGCTGGGGCGTGCGCGAGGAGTTGAGGAGCCAGAGCAGGGTGAGGGCGAGGAACGGCATGAAGAACGCGCCGAGGACGCCGTAGGCGATGACGAGGCCGAAGGGCTCGTCGAGGAAGAGCAGGCCCATCGGCGGGAAGGTCAGCCAGAGCAGGTACGCCCGGAACGGCGCGGACTTCTCGCGACGGCCGGCCGCGACCTCCTCGACCATGTTGCCCCCGTCGGCCGCCGCCGCGCCGCCGCGCTCGCGCCGCAGCCGCTCCACGAAGTCCGCGAACATGAGGCTCACGCCGTGCCACACGCCCATCAGCGCACCGAAGGACGTGGCGAAGAAGCCGACGAGGAAGAGGTTGGCGGTCACCGCGCCGAACTTGTCCTCAAGGACCTTGCCGAGGTCGATGAGGCCCCGGTCGCCGGAGGTGAGGGCGATGTTCGTGGAGTGCAGGAGCTCGGCGCCGATGATCATCATGGCGACGACGAAGACGCCGGTCGTGATGTAGGCGACGCGGTTGTCGAGCCGCATCACCTTGAGCCAGGTGATGTCGGTCCAGCCCTTGGAGTTCACCCAGTAGCCGTACGCGGCCATGGTGATGGTGCCGCCGACGCCGCCGATGAGGCCGAGCGTGTAGAGCAGCGAGCCGTCGGGGAGGGCCGGTACGAGGCCCGCGACGGCGTTGCCGAGGTCGGGGGCGACGCGGATGGCGACGTACACGACGATCAGGAACTTCATGCCGATGACGACCGTCATGGCCTTCTCGAAGACGGCGTACCGGTTGAACCAGACGAAGGCGAGGCCGAGCAGGCCGCAGAGGATCGCCCACGTCTTCAGGCTCGGCCCGTCCGGGAAGAGCGCGACGAGCGGGAGCGCGCTGGACGACATGGCGGTGGCTCCGTAGACGAAGCCCCAGATGACGACGTAGACGGCGAAGTAGTACGTGGTCCACTGGCCAAGGCTGCGCCAGCCCTCGAAAAGGGTGCGGCCGGTGGCCAGGTGCCAGCGGCCGGTCGCCTCGGCGAGGGAGATCTTCACCAGACAGCCGATGATGGCGGCCCACAGCAGGGTGTAGCCGAATTTGCTGCCCGCGATGAGGGTCGCGACCAGGTCTCCCGCGCCCACTCCGGTGGCCGCGACGACGATGCCGGGCCCGACGTATTTCCAGCTCGCCTTGCGGAGCCGAGGTTCCGCTTCGCCGGCGGTGGTGCCACTGCCTGTGCTTTCAGCCATGCCGATCAAGAAAGCGCATCGCGGTCCCGGGCACAAGAGGTTGGCCAAAGACAGCATTGACCGGTGCATGCCACGCATCGACGATGGGCCCGCGCGACCGGCAATCCGCGCGTCGCGCGCCGCGCATCGCACGCCCGCGCATCACGCCCTGCACGCCCGCACACCGCACGTCGCGCACCGCACCCCGCGCATCGCACGCCCGCACGTCGCGCACCCCGCACGTGACAGCCCCGCACGTCGCACTGAACAACCCCCACCCCTCAGGAGACTTCATGCGACTCCGCATACGCGGCAGGAGATCCGCGGCCCTCGCGGCGCTTCTCGCCCTGGCCGTGGCGGCTCCCCTGACCGCCAACGCCTCGACAGGACAGGCCGACCCGGCCCCCCGCAGCGCGGCGACCGCCGCCGACGAAGAAACGCGCCAGTATGAGGTCCCCCTGCGCGACGACCGCGCCGCCCGCACCGCGCTCGCCCGCACCGGTGTCGCGATCGACGAGGTCGACGCCCGCGCGGTGGTGGTCTCGGCGGACGCGGCCGAGGCGGCGGCGCTCCGGAAGGCGGGCTACGAACTCAGGCCACTGGCCGGGCCCCCGAAGCGGGCGAACGGGGAGGAAGTGAAGATCAAGGACTTCCCGCCCGCCGACGCGAGGTACCACAACTACGCCGAGATGAACGCGGAGATCGACCAGCGCGTCGCGGCCCACCCGAACCTGTTCAGCAAGAAGGTCATCGGCAAGTCCTACTCGGGCCGGGACATCGTCGCCATCAAGATCAGCGACAACGTGAACACCGACGAGGCCGAGCCCGAGGTCCTCTTCACCCACCACCAGCACGCGCGCGAGCACCTGACGGTGGAGATGGCGCTCTACCTGCTGCGCGAGCTGGGCGACGACTACGCCACCGACGCGCGGGTCAAGAAGATGGTCGACGAGCGCGAGATCTGGATCGTGCCGGACGTGAACCCGGACGGCGGCGAGTACGACATCGCGACCGGCTCGTACCGCAGCTGGCGCAAGAACCGGCAGCCCAACACCGGCTCGTCGAACGTCGGCACCGACCTGAACCGCAACTGGGCCTACCGGTGGGGCTGCTGCGGCGGCTCGTCCGGCTCCACGGGCTCCGAGACGTACCGCGGCCGCAGCGCCGAGTCCGCCCCCGAGACGCAGGTCGTCGCCAACTTCGTGCGCAGCCGCGTCGTCGGCGGCAAGCAGCAGATCAGGGCGTCCATCGACTTCCACACGTACAGCGAGCTCGTCCTGTGGCCGTACGGCTACACATACAGCGACACGGGCCCCGGCCTCACCCAGGACGACCGCGACGCGCACGCCGCCGTCGGCCGCAGGATGGCCGCGAGCAACGGCTACACGCCCCAGCAGTCCAGCGACCTCTACATCACCGACGGGTCGATCAACGACTGGCTGTGGGGCAGCCAGAAGATCTTCAGCTACACCTTCGAGATGTACCCGTCGTCCGCGGGCGGCGGCGGTTTCTACCCGCCCGACGAGGTGATCGAGCGGGAGACGAGCCGCAACCGTGACGCGGTGCTGCAGCTCCTGGAGAACGCGGACTGCATGTACCGCTCCATCGGCAAGGAACAGCAGTACTGCACGGGCTGACGAAGTGTGCGGTGCCGCGGCCCCGGACCCGTGACGGGTTCGGGGCCGCGGCCGTACGGTCGCGGCGTACGGCCTAGTAGAAGGCGCCGTCCGCCACACCGGCCCGCAGGCCGTCGTACATGAGCTTCGCCTCGCCGAGGCAGAGGTTCTGCGCGCCGCCCGGCCGGTGGTGCTCCAGGCAGGACGCCCGCATCTGGTGCCAGAAGTGCTCGTCGATCCAGGCCTTGACCTCCGGCGTGGCGCTCAGCTTCAGCGCCCCGTGATTGCCGTAGTTGCGGTACCCGAAGTCGTGCTGCGCGCAGGCCTCGAAGAAGATGCCGTCCGGCCACCACGTGCAGCCGTCGTTGCTCCAGTCGAACGGCGGGTTGTGCGGGTGGTTGATGAAGTCGAGCCGGTTGAGGTTCATGATGCGGTCGGCCTCGCCGCGGACGTCCTGCGCGGTGGCGGGGACGGCACCGGCCGTCAGGGCGACGCAGGCGGTCGCGGCGAGCAGGGTTTTGGACAGGGCGTTTCGTACACGCATGACGGGGGTTCCTTTCGTGGAAGCGGTGGAGCGTCCGCCGCGGATCACTCCATAGAGGTGAGGGGCGCGAAACGAGCACACCCAGAGGGCGGCGCTGCGTAGCTTTTCGCTCACGCAGCGTTGCCGGGTCCCAGCGTGGGGCACCCGAGGCGGGCGGCCTAGGAGGTGCCTGTCGCCTTGTCCGACGGGAAACGGGAAACACCATCTGACCAGCGAGGACACCAGCTACGTCGCCCGACGCGCGAGACCTTCGGGGAGTGCCTGCGGAGGCTGCGCGTTGACCGGGGGATGTCGTTGGCGGATCTGTCACGCGTCGCGCACTACAGCCGCGGCTACCTGAGCAAGGTCGAGACCGGGCAGAAACCGCCCACGGCGGACGTGGCCCGCGGCTGCGACGAGGCGCTGGGCGCGGCAGGGGCGCTCATCGCGCTCGCCCCGCCGCAGCCGGGCGCGCGGGGACGGGAGGAGTGTCCGTACCCGGGCCTCGCCGCCTTCGGCCCCGGGAACGCGGCGTGGTTCTTCGGCCGTGAACGGGCCACGGCGGCGCTGACGTCCCGGCTCGCCGACCGGCTGCGGGTGCCGGGTCCGGTGGTGGTCGTCGGCCCGTCCGGGGCGGGCAAGTCGTCGCTGCTGCACGCCGGTCTGGTCCCGGCGGTGGCGCGTGGCGCGCTGCCGGTGCCGGGGTCGCGGTCGTGGCCGGTGGTCTGTTTCTCGCCGGGGGCGCGTCCGCTGGACGCTTTGGCGGGGGCGCTCGCGGGGGTGGCAGGCACCACGGACGCTCCCGTCACCCGGGAGTCGTGCGTCGACGACGCGCGCGCCGTCGCCCTCCGCGCCGGTGGACTCGTCCTGGTCGCCGACCAGTTCGAGGAGGTGTTCACGCTGTGCGCCGCCGAGCGGGAGCGGCGGCGGTTCATCGAGGTCCTGAGTGCGCTGGCCGGGCCCGACGGTGGCCACGCGCGGGCGCCCGTCCTGGTCGTCATCGGGGTGCGTGCCGACTTCTACGCCACCTGCCTGGAGCACCCCGAGCTGGTCTCCGCCCTGCGGGACGGGCAGCTTCCGTTGGGCCCCATGACGCGGGAGGAGCTGCGCGAGGCCATCGAAGGGCCCGCCCTGCGGACGGGGCTCACACTCGACCCCGGGCTCCCGGAGCTGCTCCTCGCCGAGCTGGGCGTCCACGGCGACGACGGCCGGCCGCCGCACGACGCGGGCGCGCTGCCCCTCCTGGCCCACGCGCTCCTCGCCACCTGGCAGCAGCGGGACGAGCCCGACGCCCGGATGAGTGTGGGCGGCTACCGGCTCACCGGCGGCATCCGGGGCGCCGTCGAGGCGACCGCCGAGCGCGTGTACGGCCGGCTCGCGCCCGCCGAACGGACGGCGGCCCGGCACCTCCTCCTGTCCATGGTGCGGATCGGCCCGGGACGGCAGAGCACGCGCCGCCGTGTCACCCGCGACGACCTGGCGGCCCTGCTGCCCGACACGGACACCACGTGTCGCGTCGTCGACGTCTTCGCCGACGCCCGGCTCCTCACCCTGGACGAGGAGGGCGCCCAACTCGCCCACGAGGCACTCCTGTCGGCCTGGCCACGGCTGCGCGGCTGGATCGACGCCGACGCCGCGCTGCTGCGCGAACGGCAGCGGCTCGCCGAGGCCGCCGACGCGTGGGCGTCCTGCGGGCACGACCCGGCGGTCCTCTACCGCGGCACGCAACTCGCCCTGGCCACCGAGGCCCTGTCCGGTACGCACACCGACCGCGAGACGCCCGAGCGGCGCTTCCTCGCTGCCGCGCGCGCCGCCGAGGGGCGCCGGACGCGCAGACGCCGTACCACCCGGGCGGGTCTCGTCGTGCTCACCGTCCTCGTCCTCCTCGCGAGCGTCACCGCGTGGCAGCAGCACCGGAGCGGCATCCAACGGGACGTCGAGACGGCCTCGCGCAGGCTCGCGTCCCGCGCCGAGAGCCTGCGTTACACGCAGCCGGTGGCCGCGATGCGGATGAACGTGGCGGCGTGGCGTCTCCATCCCACGCCGGAGGCGGCGGCCGGGCTCGTGGCCGCGGCGGCCCAGCGGGAACAGGACGCGTTCCGGCCCCCCGTGGGCAAGGGCGACGACGAGTACCACGGCGCGCACCTCAGCGCAGACGGCCGCGTCGTCCTCACCCGAGACGCCGGACACATCCATGTATGGGACGTCGTACGTCACCGGCGCACGGCCCGGATCAGCCATCACGGGCGGCAGATCCAGGACCTGTCGGCGGGAGGGGATCGTCTGATCCTCGGCAAGGGCGGGCGTTCACGGGTGCACGACGCGCGGTCCGGGAAGCCCGTCGGCCCCGCGTTCCGCTCCTCGTACGAACCCGCGTCCTTCTCCCCGACCGGACGCCACGTCGTCGTCCACGACCTGACCGCGCTGCGGGTGCTGCGCACGGGGAGTGGGCACGTCACGCGCCGGATCGCCCTGACGCCGTACGCGGACGTGGCGGAGGCCGTGGTCGGCCGCGACGACCGGATCATGGCGTTCTGCCGCGCCGACGAGCGCGAAGGGCCGCGCGCCCTGGAGATCCGCGCGGCGGCGGGCGGTCCTGCCGCCACCGCCGCGCCGACGGGCCTCACGGCCGGTGCCCGGCGGGCGGTGTGCGGTACCGAACGCCTCGGTCACCGGATCGTCCTCGACCCCGGCGGGCGCTTCATCGCCTCCGTGGGCGACGACGTCCGCGTCTGGAACCTGCGGACCGGTGCGTCGTGGCGGGCCGCGCCGGTCCACGCGAGCGTCGCGTTCAGCGACGACGGGGCGTTCCTCGGCGTGACCACGGACGAGGAGATCCTTTTGTACCGCACGGCCGACGCGACGGCTCCGCGGCGTCCGGTCCTCCGGCACTCCCTCAACGGCGGTTCCGCCGCGCAACTCCGTATCGACACGGAGGACCGGGCCGTCCGTTACTGGGAGGACGGCACGACCGTGCGCACCCTCGCCCTGGGCAACGCCCTCACGCCGTCCTGGCGGCGCGCGCCCGTCGTCGAGGCGCGGTACGGACCCGACGGCGAGCACGTGGCCCTCGCCCGCAGGGAAGGCGACCAGATGCGCTTCGAAGTACGGTCCACGGGCACCGGACAGGCCGCGCCCCGCCATCCGGCCCCCGAGGAGTGCCATCTCTCCGAGAAGGGTGACATCGACCGGGCGGACCGTCGCTGCGACGCGCTCCTGTCGTTCAGCGCCGACGGGAACCGGCTGGCGCTCGGCGTCCGCGCCCGGCACAGCCACGGGGTTCGGCGGCACGCCCAGACGGTCCGCGTATGGGACGTACGCGAGGCACGCGAGCGGGGTCGGCACGTCCTGGCCCGCGCGGGCAGCAACGGCGAGGACGTGTCGGCTTTCGCCCTCATCCCGGACGGCGCCGCTCTCCTGACGCGCCGTGAGAACGCGGTGCGCCTTGAGCGCCTGAAGCTCCACGCCGGTGCGGCGGCGCCCTCCCCGGAGGGCCTGCTGAGCGGCTGGTCGTCGGGCACGGATCACCTGGTGGTACGTCCCGACGGGGCCTATGCGGCGGACGGCGGCGGCCTCTACGGCCTCCGTTCCGGCCGCCGCCCCGCCCGCGACCCGCTCCTGTCGCGGGGCGCGCACCGCGTCGCCTTCAGCCCCGACGGCACGCTGCTCGCCGTGGGCGGGTACTCGGGCCGGGTCGCCCTGTGGAACGGCGACGGAACCCGCCTGATCGCGGACCTCCCCGGCACCTTCACGGTGACCGGGGACGGCTCGGGGTCGCCGGTCACGGCCCTCGCCGTCAGCCCGGACGGCAGAACCCTGGCCGTGGGCGACGACGGGGGCCGGGTGGCGCTGCACGACGTGCCGTCCAGCAGGCTCCTGGTCTCCTCCCTGCCGACCGGCGGTGACGTGATCCGCGCGCTGGCGTTCACCCGGGACAGCGGCACGGTCCTGGCCACGGGCGAACACACGCCACCCTTCGCCTACCGGATCGACCGCCCCTACCTGGTCGACCGCGTCTGCGCCCGCACCGGTGGCGGCTTCTCCCCCACGGAGTGGGCGGAGCACATCCCGGACATCCCCTACGCCGAGACGTGCACGTGACGCCACGCGACCTTCCCTCATGCCGCGTAGGTCGCACCCCCGCCGTACGGCGGGGTCGCCCACATCCGCGTACGACCGCCGGGTTCCCTCGCCGCCCCGAACCCCCAGTCGCCCCCGCACGCGCGGGCCACGCGGCCGAGCAGCCGCAGAGCGGACCCACGCCGGGCGTCGCAGGCCGCGATGAGGCGGGGGGTGCCTGTGCCTCGGGTGCCAGTCGTGGACGACGACGTGGAGAGCTTCTGCGGGCCCCCCTCACCGACACCTGCTCTGACG
Source organism: Streptomyces venezuelae (assembly GCF_008642355.1). Lineage (NCBI taxonomy): Bacteria > Bacillati > Actinomycetota > Actinomycetes > Kitasatosporales > Streptomycetaceae > Streptomyces > Streptomyces venezuelae. The sequence continues at coordinate 5,179,503 of NZ_CP029193.1, read as the reverse complement.
CAGACGGGGCACCCAGCAGGTTCGCCGGGTGCCCCACCGCTTCCGTACCGCTACACGAACAAGCTCACGACCGCCGCCACCGCGAAGCCCGCGACCGACAGGACCGACTCCAGGACCGTCCATGTCTTCAGCGTGTCCCGCTCGCTGATGCCGAAGTACTTCGCGACCATCCAGAAGCCGCCGTCGTTGACGTGCGAGGCGAAGATGGAGCCCGCCGAGATGGCCATGATGACCAGGGCCACGAACGCCTGGGAGTAGTCGCCCTCGGAGAGGAGGGGGGCGACGATGCCCGCCGTCGTGACGATCGCCACCGTCGCCGAGCCCTGGGCGACGCGCAGGATCAGGGAGAGCAGGTAGGCGAGGACGATGATGGGCAGGCCCACGTCCTGGAACGTGTCCGAGATCGCGGCGGCCACGCCGCTCGCCTTCAGGACCGCGCCGAAGATCCCGCCCGCGCCGACGACGAGGAGGATGTTGCCGACCGGCTTGAGGGAGGACGTGGACACCGTCTCCAGGGACTTGCGGGACCAGCCGCGCCGGATGCCCAGCAGGTAGTAGGCCATCAGCAGGGCGATCGTCAGGGCCACGAACGGGCTGCCGAAGAACTCGATGACCGAGCGGAACGTGGAGGGGTCGAAGGCGATCGAGGAGAACGTGGCGAGGAGGATCAGGAACAGGGGCGTACCGATGATCGTGAAGACGGTGCCCAGCGGCACCGGCTTCTCCTGCGGCGCCACACCCGCCGCGCGCTGCTCCGCGACGACCGCCGCCTTCGCCTCGTCCGCCGCCTCGACCATGTCCTGCGGCACGGGCACGAAGATGCGCTTGCCGATCCATGCGGAGTAGACCCAGGCGGCAAGGACCGCGGGGATACCGCAGACGATGCCCATGAGGATGACCCAGCCCAGGTCCACCTTGAGCAGTCCCGCCGCGGCCACCGGGCCGGGGTGCGGGGGCAGGAACGCGTGGGTCATGGAGAGACCCGCGAGCAGGGGGAGGCAGTAGAGGAGGATCGATTTGCCGCTGCGCTTCGCCGCCGCGTACACGATCGGCGCGAGGACGAAGATGCCGACGTCGAAGAAGACGGGGACACCGAAGATCAGACCCGTCAGGCCCATGGCCAGAGGCGCGCGCTTCTCACCGAAGAGGCCCAGCAAGCGGGAGGCGAGGACCTCCGCTCCGCCCGAGACCTCCAGGATCGCGCCGAGCATCGTGCCGAGGCCGATGATGATCGCCACATGGCCGAGGATCCCGCCCATGCCCGATTCGATGACCGAGACGGCGTCGGACTTCTGGACGGTGCCGAAGAGTTCGGTGACGGAGAGGCCGGCCGCGAGGCCGACGGCTATGGAGACCGCCAGGAGCGCCACGAAGGGCTGCAGCCTGATCTTGATGATCAGGAAAAGGAGAAGGACGATGCCCAGCGCGGCGACGGTCAGCAGGCCTGCCGTGCCGTCGATCAGGGCGAGCAGTCCGCCGGTGTGCGGGGGCGGTTCTGCGGCGGGGGCGGCCGCGAGCACGGCGGTGTGGGACGGGGACATCGTTGACCTCGTAAGTGCATGGGGCTTTCGGAGCAGGGGGGATCGCGGCACGGCGCCCCGGGGGTGGGCGCCGTGCCGTGACGACGTACGGCTTGCCGGTGGAGAGGGATGTGCGTCAGCCGAGGACGGCGAGCGCGTCGATCTCGATGAGGAGGCCCGCCGGAAGACCGACGTAGACCGTGGTGCGGGCGGAGGCGGGGGCCTTCAGGCCCTGCTCCTCGAAGTACGCGTTGTAGATCTCGTTCATCTCCGCGAAGTGGTCCACGTCCGTGAGGTAGACGCGCATCATCATCACGTCGTCCCAGGTCGCGCCGCCTTCTTCGAGGATCGCCTTGACGTTGGCGAACGTCTGGAGGGTCTGCTCGCGCAGGGTCGGGCCCGCGGGGGTGGGCGCCTTGCCCTCCTCGGCGGGCAGGAAGCCGACCTGTCCCGCGACCTGAAGGATGTTGCCCTTCTTCACGCCGTGGGAGAACTTCGCGGGCGGGGTGGTGTGGGTGGCCGGGGTGAGGGCGGTCTTCTCGGTCATGAACGTGCTTCCTTCAGAGGGGCGTTGCCGGAGTACTCCCGGCTGATGGCGTCCGCCGTGCGGCGCACCAGTGGGAGCAGGGAGAGGAGTTCCTCGGCGGTGACGACGACATTCGGTGCGGACACCGACATGGCGGCGACGACGCGTCCGTCCGCACCGCGGATGGGGGCCCCGATGCAGTTGATGGACTCCTCGTGGCCACCGAGGTCGGTGGCCCAGCCCTGTTCGCGCACGGCCGCCAGCTCCTTGAGGAACGCGGCGGCGTTCGGCGTCGAACGGGACGTGTAGGTGGGGTAGTCGAGCTTCTCCGCGATGGCGCGGCGCTCGGCCTCCGGGAAGTCGGCGAGCAGCAGCTTCGCGACGGCGGCGACGGTGATCGCCACCGGCTTTCCGATACGGGAGTACATCCGCACCGGATAGCGGCTCTCGACCTTGTCGATGTACAGCACCTCCTGCTCCTCGTACACGGCGAGGTGGACCGTGTGGCCGCACTTCTCGTTGAGGGCGAGGAGATGGGGGTGGGCGATCTCGCGCACGTCGAGGTTCTCGACGGCTTCCTGGGCGAGCGCGAAGAGGCGCGCGCCGAGGCGGTAGCGCTGGTCGGACTGGCGGAAGACCAGGCCGTGCTCGTGGAGGGTGCGCAGGAGCCGGAGCGCGGTCGACTTGTGGACGTCGAGCCGGTCGGCCACCTGTCCCAGATCGGCGGGGCCCTCGGCGAGCAGCGGCAGGATCGAGAGCGCGCGGTCGACGGTCTGGCTCATGGGGTACGTACCTCCTCCTCGGCCCCGGTGTCCTCCGGGACGCGTTCCGTCCAGCCGGGGCCGAGACGAAGTGTCTCCCAGGCTGCGTCGTCCAGGGCGGCGAGGCGGTCGGCGTGGGCGCGGGCGGGGGGCGGTGCGAGATCACCGGGGACGGTGAGGGCGGCGGCGGCCATGAGGTGGCCGTGCCGCAGGCGCTGCGCGGCGGGCAGGCCCCGCAGGGTGGCGGAGAGGAAACCGGCGGCGAAGGCGTCGCCGGCGCCGACGGGCGCGACGACGTCGACCTTCAGCGCGGCCTGGAAGACGGGGTCCTCACCGTGGCGGTGGACGGTGGCGCCGCGGCTGCCCTGCTTCACGACGAGGGTGTCGGGTTCGGGCAGGGCGGCGCGGATGGCGTCGGGTCCGCCGGTGACGCCCCAGGCCGCGGCGGCCTCGTCCTCGCCGACGAAGACGAGGTCGGTGCCGCGCGCGAGGTCGAGAAGGACGGAGGGGTCCGCAGGGGCGTCGTCCTTCCAGAGGCCGGGGCGGTGGTTGACGTCGAAGGAGACGAGCGGTCCGCGGTCCGCGCGCCGGGCGCAGAGGTGACGTACGAGCGCGAGGCAGTCGGCGGACAGCGCGGGGGTGATGCCCGACAGGTGCAGGATGCGGCCCGAGGCGAGGGCGTCCTCGTCGACGGAGCCCGGCGCCATGGCGGAGGCGGCGGAACCCGCGCGGTAGTAGACGACCTCGTGGGCGTCGGTGTCGCGGTCGTCGGCGGTGCGGAAGTAGATGCCGGTGGGGCGGTGCGGGTCGCGGCCGACGGCGGAGGTGTCCACTCCGTAGCGCGCGATCGCCTCGACGAGGTGGTCGCCGAAACCGTCGGCGCCGACGCGGCTGACCCAGCGGGTGGTGTGCCCGGCGGCGGCGAGCGCGCAGACGACGTTCGACTCGGCGCCGCCGATGCCGCGGTCGAAGGACGGCACGTCGGCGAGGCGGCCGGGCCGGGCGGGGAGGAAGGTGACCATGGACTCGCCGAGCGCCACGACGTCCACGGGTGCCTGTGCGGTCACGATCTTCCAACCCCTTCACCGGCTCGCCTGATCCGTTGACCCGGCGTTGGCTCGGATGTTAGACAGCAGTAAGCGACATACGCAATGAGCGTTGCAAATGTTGCAACGCGCTCTTGAATGCACTCCTGGAGGAGGCGCCCATGGCCGCCGACGACGTCGTCGACACCGCCCTCGCGGACGAGCGAGTGGACCACCGCTTCAAGGGGCTTCCTCCGGACGCCGAAGGACTGACGGTCGGCGAACTCACCGCCCAGCGGCGGAACCTCTTCACGGGCGGCTTCACCACGCCCGTCCTCGCGCTCTCCGCCGAACGCCTGGAGCACAACCTCGCCCTCATGGAGACGTACGCCGAACGCCACGGCCTCGCGTTCGCGCCGCACGGCAAGACGTCCATGGCCCCGCAGCTCTTCGCCCGCCAGCTGGAGCGCGGCGCCTGGGGCATCACCCTCGCCGTCCCCCACCAGGTGCGCGTGGCACGGAAGTTCGGCGTGGAGCGGATCTTCTTGGCCAACGAACTCGTCGACGCGGCGGCGCTGCGCTGGCTGGCGGGCGAGCTGGATGCGGATTCCTCCTTCCGTTTCGTCTGTTACGTCGACTCCGTACGCGGCGTCGAGCTCATGCACGCCGCCCTCGGCGAGGCGGGCGCGAGCCGTCCGGTGGACGTGGTCGTCGAGCTCGCCGCGGGTGACGGCGCGCGGACCGGGGCGCGCACCGAGGCCGAGTGCTTCGACATCGCCAACGCGGTCGCCGCGGCGGACACGCTGCGGCTGGTGGGTGTCGCGGGGTACGAGGGGGAGGTGCCGGAGGCGTCCAGCGAGACGGTGACGGCTTGGCTGCGGCGGCTCGTCGCGCTGCTCGCCGACTTCGACAAGTCCGGGTGGTTCGCGGACCTGCCGGAGGTCGTGGTCAGTGCGGGCGGCAGCGCGTGGTTCGACGCGGTCGCGGCGGTCTTCGCGGAGATCCCCGAACTGTCGCGGCCCGTCCTGAAGCTCCTGCGCTCCGGCGCGTACGTGTCGCACGACGACGGCCACTACAAGCACCTGACCCCGTTCAACCGGGTCCCTGAGGAGGGCGCCCTCGAACCCGCGTTCCGGCTCTGGGCGCAGGTCGTGTCGCGGCCGTCCGCGGAGCAGGCGTTCACCAACGCGGGGAAGCGGGACGCGGCGTACGACCTCGACCTGCCCGAGGCGCAGGTCGTCCGCCGGGACGGGGTGGAGCGGGCGGCGACGGGGATCACGGTCACCGGCCTGTCCGACCAGCACGGCTGGCTCCGCACGTCACCGGAGGCGGACCTGGCGGTCGGCGACTGGGTGGGCATGGGCCTCTCGCACCCGTGCACGGCGTTCGACAAGTGGCAGTTGATCCCTGTGGTGGAGGGGGATGGGACGGTCTCGTCCTACGTCCGAACGTATTTCTGACCGGGGGTCTTGGGCGGTCCCCTGCCCCGCCGCTCCGCGGCGGATCACACCCGTGGGGGCTGCCCTGCCCCGCCGCTTCGCGGCGGATCACATCCACCCACCCGCCCGTTCACCCCACATCGCATAGCCGCCCCAGGAGACAAGGGCAGGACCGCCCGTTCGCCCCCCTCGCGCAGCGCGCGCTGGGTCCCGAATTGTTTGTTTCGCCCGTTCGCGCCACCACCCCCTCCCCACCGTTCGCCGCCCACGGCGGGACCGTCCCACCTGGGCCACCCGCACCCGACGACGAAAGTCGCACGGGTGGTGCGGGTGGGAACAGAAACACCCGGCCGGAGGCCGGGTGCGCCACAACCGTCCCGCAGCCGACCCCAGAAAGGCTCCCCCATGGACCTGGTGATCCGAGACGCCCGCGTCATAGACGGCACCGGAGGTGCCTCCTACCGCGCCGACGTCGGCGTACAGGACGGAAGGATCGCCGCGATCCACCGGGAGGGGGAGGAGAGAGCGCCCCGCCTCACGGGGCAGGCCAATCTCGATGCCCAGGGCCTCGCGCTGGCACCCGGTTTCATCGACATGCACGCCCACAGCGACCTCGCCCTGCTCCGCGACCCCGACCACTCCGCGAAGGCAGCCCAGGGCGTCACCCTGGAAGTCATCGGCCAGGACGGCCTCTCCTACGCCCCCGTGGACGACCGCACGCTCGCCCAGGTCCGCCAGGCCATCACCGGCTGGAACGGCGACGGAAGCGACATCGACTTCACGTGGCGCACCGTCGGCGGATATCTCGACGCCCTCGACTCCGCCCACGGCGGCCACGGCATCGCGGTGAACGCCGCGTACCTCATCCCGCAGGGCACCGTCCGCATGTATGCGATGGGCTGGGAGGACCGGCCGGCCACCCCCGCCGAGCTGGACCGCATGAAGCGGCTCGTCGCGGAGGGCATGCGGGAGGGCGCCGTCGGCATGTCGTCGGGGCTCACGTACACGCCCGGCATGTACGCCGACGACTCCGAGCTCACCGAGCTGTGCAAGGTCGTCGCGGCGCACAAGGGCTATTACTGTCCCCATCACCGGAGTTACGGAGCCGGGGCCCTCCAGGCCTACGAGGAGATGGTGAACCTCACCTGTACCGCCCACTGCCCCCTCCACCTCGCCCACGCCACCATGAACTTCGGGGTGAACAAGGGGAAGGCTCCTGACCTCCTCACCCTCCTCGACGCCGCCCTCGCCGACGGCGCCGACATCACCCTCGACACGTACCCCTACACCCCCGGCTGCACCACCCTCGTCGCCATGCTGCCCAGCTGGGCGAGCGAGGGCGGGCCCGACGCGATCCGCGCCCGGCTCCTGGACGACGCGACCGCCGAGAAGATCCGCCACCACATGGAGGTCATCGGCGCGGACGGCTGCCACGGCGTGCCCATCGAGTGGGACACCATCGAGGTGTCGGGCGTCAGCGACCCGGGGCTCGCGTCCTGCGTCGGCAAGACCATCGCCCAGTCCGCCGCCCAGCGCGGCGAGGAGCCCTGGGTCACGGCCCGGCGGCTGCTCCTCAACGACAACCTCGGGTCCACGATCCTTCAGCACGTCGGCCATGAGGAGAACGTGCAGGAGATCATGCGGCACCGCGTGCACACGGGCGGCAGCGACGGCATCCTGCAGGGGTTCAAGCCGCACCCGCGCGCGTACGGCACGTTCCCGCAGTACCTGGGAAAGTACGCCAGGGAGCTCGGGGTGATGTCCGTGGAGGAGACCGTCGCGCACCTCACCTCCCGGCCCGCCGCCCGCCTCCGCCTGCCCGACCGGGGCGTCGTCCGCGAGGGCTACCGCGCCGACCTCGTCCTCTTCGACCCGGAGACCGTCGCGGCCGGCTCCACCTTCGACGCTCCTCGTACGCTGCCCGTCGGCATCCCGCACGTCCTGATCGACGGGCGGTTCGTCATGCGGGACGGCCGGCGCACGGACGTCCTCGCGGGACGCTCCGTACGCCGGACCCCCTGACCAGCGACCGAGTGGCTACCTCGTGGCCGTCGGCCTCGGCAGCTTGCAGCCCTTGCGGCCCAGGTCGATCTTGCTGCCCTTGCCGACGCACGGCACGATCCCGTACGTCTGCTGCGCGTAGTTGATGCCCTGCCGCACCGTCACCCTGCCCTTGCGGTCGATCTCACAGGGGTTGTTGAGAGTGCAGCGCTCGCCGTCCTCGTTGCCCGTGTTGTTGACCGCGGTGACCTTTCCGGTCTTGTGGTCGATGACGGGCGACCCGGACGTGCCGCCTATGGTCTGGCAGGCGGGGGTGTAGCGGACGGAGTCCTTCCAGGTCCACTCCCCCTCCTTCATCCGGTACACGAACCCGTCGATGTCGCAGCTGTAGGTCTTCTTCCAGTAGCCGGAGACGACCGTGATGGCGCGCCCCTTCACCGGGTGGTCGTCCTCCAGCTCCAGCGGCTTGATGCCGTACTTCTTGGTGATGTCGCCGTAGGACTGGGTGAGTCGGTAGAGCGTGATGTCGGTGTCCGTCATGGTCGTGTAGGACACCTTGGACGCCTTGAGCGTGGCGACGTCATTGGCCTTCGCGTCGAGCAGTTTGAAGGTACGGGTGGACGGCTGGTCGACGATGACCTCACCGGCGCCGGGGAAGCCCGTCTCCAGACAGTGTCCGTTGGTGAGGACGAGTGCCGGGTCGCCCGCCTTGGACTTCGGCATGCGGACCACCGACCCGGAACAGTTGCTGAGCGCCACCGTTCCCGCGAAGTCGACGGCCTTGGTCTTCGCCGGGGCCTTCGTCGGCGCCCGGTCCGCCCCCTGACCCTGCCCGTTGCCCGCGACCGCCGGTGCCGCTCCCGCGCCGGCCAGTGCGAGGGCGAGCAGTCCGCCCGCGACCGCTCTGCTCTTCTGTCCCATGATGTGGAGCCCCCCTCGTGTACGCCAAAAGTGCGATTGTCAGGGGCATTCTTGGGGGCGCTGTTGCGGGCGTACAAGGGGTGGGAACCCTTCCCTTTCACGCATGTGGCGTGATGCGGACAGAGTGCGTCCCCGGGCCCGAAGTGAGGGTGAGGATGCGGGACTTGGGGTCCCAGGAGGCCGCCTCCCCGCCCTGCGCACGACCGCCCCTCGGGAAGTGCCGGGCCGGCAGCCGGACCTCCGTGCCGCCCCGCACGCCCTCCGTTCCGCGCCAGCTCACCGTCAGCGCCTTCCGTTTCGCGTCCCAGCGGTACGCGACCGGATCCCCCGCGACGGCCAGCGGGGCGGGGCGGTCGAGTACGGGCAGCAGCCGTGTCGGACGCAGTTTCGCGTCCCACGGGGCCCATGTGCCGGGGTCGTTGGACCAGTACGCGAAGCCCGCCCCCATGTCGTCGGCCATGCGCTGCACCTTCTCGACGTACTCCATGGCGCCCGGCAGCCCCACGTCGAGGCCGAACTCCCCGATGACGACGGGCGCGCCGAGGCGTCGCGCGGTCTTCTCGGTCTGGTCGCGCCAGGCCCGCAGCGATCTGTCGACCTGCGCCTTGGTGCTGCCGGTGTAGCCGCCGCCGAGGTCCATGGGGAGGGGGTAGAGATGTGGCGCATACGCGATGCGTGCCGCGTCGCCGTCGCCGCGCGGGTCGTCCAGGCGGGGCAGGCCCGTGGCGAAGCCCCAGTTGGAGCCGATGGCGGACGGCTCCACGAACAGCCAGTGGTCGCGGTCGACGGTGCGGATGGCGTCGATGGCGTCCTGGTAGAGCCGGGCGAGCGGCCCTGACTCGAAGGCGGGGCCCTGGACGCTGCCGCCCCAGGGCTCGTTCATCAGGTCGTAGCCGATGACGGCGTCGTCGGCGGCGAAGTGCCTGGCGACCTCCCGCAGCGCACCCACGTAGTGCTTGCGCAGGTCACGTCCGTCGCCTTCGACCGTCCCCCAGAAACGGTCGAAGGCGCGGACGGTCCCCGGCTCGACGTAGCCGAGTTCCCAGGGGTCGGTGGGGGCCGAGGTCAGCCCGTCGGTCCCGGTCGCCCACGCGGGGGCGCCGTTGCCGCCGACGCGCGGCCCGTACAGGTCCTGGTGCATGTCGAGCAGGACGTGGTGGCCCCGCTTCCCGTACCAGCGCACCCGCTCGGCGACCTGCCGCAGATACGTCCTGTCGTACGTTCCCGGCGACGGCTCGACCTTGCGCCACTGGAGGAGGAAGCGGACGAAATTCGTGCCGAGCTCGCGGCGTTCACGCGCGACGTCCTTCTCCTCGATCCACGGCATGCCGTCGGGCGCGCCCTTGGTGCTGCTCGCGGTGGACAGGCCGCGCAGGACCAGTGCGCGACCCTGCCGGTCCGTGATCCAGCGGTGGCCGCTTGCGGTGTCGGCGGGCGCGGCACCGGCACCTCGCGGGCCCACGGCGACCAGCAGTGCCGCCGCGACGGCCAGCACGACCGCGCCGACCGCTCCGGTCACCCAAGTGGGCCGCGCCGCAGGGGACTTCATGGCCGGGATGGTAGATCGCGGCACCCGCCCCGCAACAGACCTGAGCGTTGTTCACTTTTTCCGGCCGGGCCCCTGTCCCCGGCACCTCTCGCGCCCTACAGTGGCGCGCCATGCGGACGACGAGGGTGATCGGCGCGTTGCGGGCCCGGATGGATGCCTCGGCCGTGGTGGCGAGCGTCTGCCTGCTGCTCGTCCTCGCGCACGGCAGCGCGACGCTGCTGACCGCGTTCACGGCGCGGGCGGGTCTGTCGGTCGTGCCGAGCGCGCTCGGCGTGCCCTTCGCGCTGCCGGGACTGCGGGCGACGCCGCTGGGCGCGACGGACTGGCCCTGGCAGCTCTGCGAGAACTTCGCCGCGCTGCTCCTGGTCGCGACCGCCACTGCCCGGATGCGCCGCCATCTGCGCGTACGCCCGGCCGCACGCCGCGTCCGCCGCCTGCTCGCGGGCTGGACGGCGCTGATCGCGGGCACGGCGGCGGCGGGCACCTGGCGCGGCATGGTCGCGGCCCGCATGGTCGAGGCGGGCCTGTGGGGTTGGCTGCTGCTCCCCCTGGCCGGCGCCCTGTTCGGGGCGCTGTGGGGTCTGGTGCTTGGCTGGCTGCCCGGGGTTGCGGCCCTCGCGAGGCCCGGCCCGCCCCGGGCCGCTCACTGAGGAAGCGCGGTTCAGGCCGCCGCGTCCGTGCGGGTGCGGGCCGCGTAGGCGCGGCGGGCTCGGCCGTCGCGGGGGCGTCGGCCGCGGGGGCCGCCTCGGTCGGAGGGCGCCTTCGACGGGGCCGGGATGGTCACCGGTGTGCCGGAGGGGGCCTGTGCGCCCGTGATGCGCGCCAACTCCGCCTCGCCCGAGCGGACTGCGGCGGTGTGGGGACGGATGCCCGCCGCGGCCATCAGCCGGGTCATGCCGCGCCGCTGTGCGGAGGTGACCAGGGTGACGACGCTGCCGGAGCCGCCCGCGCGTGCGGTGCGGCCGCCCCGGTGCAGGTAGTCCTTGTGGTCGGCGGGCGGGTCGACGTTGACGACGAGGTCGAGGTCGTCGACGTGGATGCCGCGCGCCGCGACGTTCGTGGCGACGAGCGCGGTGACCTGGCCGGACTTGAACTGGGCGAGGGTGCGCGTGCGTTGGGGCTGGGACTTGCCGCCGTGCAGGGCCGCTGCCCGTACCCCGCTGTTCAGCAGGTGCGTGGTGAGCCGGTCGACCGCGTGCTTGGTGTCGAGGAACAGGATGACCCGGCCGTCGCGGGCGGCGATCTCCGTCGTCGCGGCGGTCTTGTCGGCGCCGTGCACGTGCAGCACGTGGTGTTCCATCGTGGTGACCGCGCCCGCGGACGGGTCGACGGAGTGGACGACGGGGTCGTTGAGGTACCGGCGGACCAGGAGGTCGACGTTGCGGTCCAGGGTGGCGGAGAACAGCATGCGCTGCCCGTCGGGCCGCACCTGGTCGAGGAGCTCGGTGACCTGCGGCAGGAAGCCCATGTCGGTCATCTGGTCGGCCTCGTCGAGAACGGTGACGGCGACCTGGTCCAGGCGGCAGTCGCGCCGCTCGATGAGGTCCTTGAGCCGTCCCGGAGTGGCGACGACGACCTCGGCGCCGGTGCGCAGCGCCCCCGCCTGCCGCCCGATGGACATGCCGCCGACGACGGTGGCCATGCGCAGCCGCACCGATTTGGCGTACGGGGTGAGGGCGTCGGTCACCTGCTGGGCGAGCTCGCGCGTGGGGACGAGGATGAGGGCCAGGGGGCGGCGCGGCTCGGCGCGCTGCCCCGCCGTGCGGGCGAGTGCCGCGAGGCCGAAGGCGAGCGTCTTGCCGGACCCGGTGCGCCCGCGACCGAGCACGTCCCGGCCCGCGAGGGTGTTCGGCAGCGTGGCCGCCTGGATCGGGAAGGGCGTGGTGACGCCGAGCGCCGTGAGGGTCGTGAGCAGGCCGTCCGGCAGGCCGAGCGCGGCGAAGTCCTCGACGGGCGGCAGGGCCGGGGTGAGGGTGGCCGGAAGCGTGAACTCTCCCTGGGGGGCGGCGGTCCTGCGCGTGCGGGCGCCGGAGCCCTTGTATCCCTGGGCGTATCGGCTGTTCGTGCGAGTTGAGCGGTTCATGTGGACCTCGAACCTTCCTCGATGCGGCGCGTGTCGAGGAATTCTCACCGGGCACAGTTCGGTGCCGAGATTCGCAGGAACGGCCGGATAAATGAAAAACAATTCCGGCCACCGGGTTTTACCGCGGTCACGGCCGGGAAAGAGCGGCGAGGGCCGGTCTGCCCCCGCAAAACACAACGAGCTGGGGCCCGCACCCAAGGTGCGGGCCCCAGCTACGAAATACGCGTCAGCGTCAGGCGTCAGGCGGGAACGATGTTCTCGGCCTGCGGGCCCTTCTGGCCCTGCGTGACGTCGAAGGTCACCTTCTGGCCCTCCTGCAGCTCACGGAAGCCCTGGGTGGCGATGTTCGAGTAGTGGGCGAAGACGTCCGCGCCGCCACCCTCCTGCTCGATGAAGCCGAAGCCCTTTTCCGAGTTGAACCACTTCACGGTGCCAGTAGCCATGTCATATCTCCTTCGGGGCAATTGCCCGGAAGTCCGCACTGTGCGGACTCCACGTCGCCGCGATGATTACCCTGTCCGGACATGACCGGCAAAACAAAGTGCCCTGTCGGCGCGGATTGCCGACGGAGCACTTGGAGTCTTTGGAAACCACAACTGCAACTGATAACGACAGTAGCACGCGACGACCACACGTGCAGGGTTTTCATATCGTTGGGCCTGTCGGCCGATTAACCCTCAGGGCACACCACGCGAAATTCTGTTTTTGCCGTCACAGATATTCGGTGCCGGCCGCGGGACGGCTGCGCAGCTCTTCGTTGATGCGCAGGGCGTCCTCCAGCTGGTCCTCCAGGACGACGATGCGGCAGGCCGCCTCGATCGGTGTGCCCTGGTCGACGAGCTCGCGGGCGCGCGCGGCGACGCGCAGCTGATAGCGGGAGTAGCGGCGGTGGCCGCCCTCGGACCGCAGTGGCGTGATCAACCGGGCCTCGCCGACCGCCCGGAGGAAGCCGGGCGTGGCACCGATCATCTCGGCGGCCCGGCCCATGGTGTACGCGGGAAAGTCTTCGTCGTCGAACCGGTCCTGGTCGCGCGAGGGAGTCTCCGGGGGCATCTGCACCTTTTCCTTGGCTACGGCAGGCACCCTAGCAACGGAGCCGCGCATGCCTGACGCAGCCGTGACAGTTTTTCGCAGACGGACAGGGGAGGTATGGGACCGGGCGGTCGCGCACCTCGGTAAGCTGACCAGTCATGTCGATCCCTGACGAGCTGCTCGTCGACATCGCCGCCCTGGTGGAGTCCGAGCACAGCAATCAGATGTCCCTCACCGTGGTCGTCGGCGGTGCCGTCATCACCGGGCGGCTGGCCCCCGAGGCCCTGTGGCGGCGGCGCGTCGCCGAAGTCCTGAAGGACTCCGACCGGCTGGGCCCCTTCGCCGCCGCGTTCGTGTCCCCCGAGGCGGATCCGGGTCCGCCCGTCGCATCCAAGCCGCCCACGCACCTCCACTTCCACCTGGCCCGGATCCTCCAGGGCAGCCTGGGCCTGCCGGAGACGGGCGGGATGTACCGCATCGCCCTGGCGGACGTGAGCGCCTGGACCGTGGGCGACCTCAGCTACTCCGACTCCTGACCTTCACCCCGTACCCGCCCGGACAGCGGTCCGGAACGACAGGCCCCGGCTCAACGTGAGCCGGGGCTTGTCAACTTTCCTCCCCCCGAGCTATATAAAAGACGTAGGGCATCGCACCCAACATCTGAGGAGAGGAGTGACCCGTGATGCTCATGCGTACCGACCCGTTCCGCGAATTCGACCGACTCGCGCAGCAGGTCTTCAGCAGTTCCCGCCCGGCCGGAATGCCGATGGACGCCTACCGCTCGGGGGACGAGTTCGTCGTCCACTTCGACCTGCCGGGCGTCGACCCCGAGTCGATCGACCTCGACGTCGAGCGCCACGTGCTCAACGTGCGGGCCGAACGCCGCTCCCCCGCCCCCGAGGGTGTGGAGATGATCGCGGCCGAGCGGTCCACCGGGAGCTACTCGCGCCAGCTCTTCCTCGGCGACACCCTGGACACGGAGCGCATCGACGCCTCGTACGAGGCCGGCGTCCTGACGCTGCGCATCCCGGTGGCCGAGCGGGCCAAGCCCCGGAAGATCCACATCAGCGGCGGAAACGACCGCAAGCAGATCGACGGCTGACGAGACGGACGAGACGGAGGAGAACGGCACGATGAGGTGGAGCGAACTCATCGAGACGGTGCGGGAGACCGGCCAGTACGACGGTGCGGCGGACGCGGAGCGCGTGACACGCGCCGTCCTGTCCGCCCTCGGCGGCCACGTCGTCGGGGACGTACGGGTCGAGCTGGCACGGCAGCTGCCGACGGAGGCGGCGCGGATCGTCGCGGACCGCATCCCCGCCGTCCGGCCGCTGACGGCCGCGGAGTTCGTGGAGAGCGTGGCGAAGTGTCTGCCGGGCGCGACTCCCGCCACCGCCCGATGGGACGTCAGCTCCGTCCTCACGGCCCTGACGCGGGCGGTGGACGAGGAGCTCGTCGACCGCCTGCTGGACCTGCTGCCGTCCGGTTACGCCCTGCTGTTCGGCAGGGCGGAGCTGGTGCGGGCGGCCTGAAGGGCCACTGAAGGGCATGACGTGCGGGTGCCGTCCGAGAACCCCGGCAGGGGCTTTCGGACGGCACCCGCACCGGTGACTAACGCCGCGCCGAGGGCTTGGGCAGCTGGCAGCCCGCACGGTTCAGGTCGATCTTGTTGCCGGCGCCGACGCACGGCACGATCCAGTAGGTCTGCTGCGCGTAGTTGATGCCTTCGCGCACGGTGACCTTGCCGTTCTCGTCGACCTCGCACGGGTTGTTGTCCGTGCACCGCTCGCCGCTCTCGTTGCCGGTGTTGTTGACGGCGACGACCTTGCCGGTCTCGTCGTCGATCACCGGGGAGCCCGAGGTGCCGCCGATCGTCTGGCAGTCGGGGGTGTAGCGGACCGAGTCCTTCCAGGTCCAGTTCCCCTCCTTGAGACGGTACGCGAAGCCGTCGACGCTGCACTTGTACAGCTTCTTCCAGTACCCGGAGGCGACGGTGATCTTCCGGCCCTGCTCGGGCCGCGCCGCGTTCAGCTCCAGCGCCTTGATCCCGTAACGGCTCTCGATGTCCCGGTAGGTGCTGGTGGTCTGATAGAGCGACATGTCCGTGTCGGTCATCGTGCCGTACGCGATCTTGCTGGCCCGTATGGTCCCGAGGCGGCCGCCCGAGCTGTTGAGCAGTGTGAAGCTGCGGGACGAGGCCTTGTTGACGATGACTTCGCCCGGTGCGGGGAAGCCGCTCTCCAGGCAGTGTCCGTTGGACAGGACGAGGGCCGGGTCGGTGGGCCTGGAATCCGGTACGCGGACCACGGAGCCGGAGCAGTTGCTGAGCGCCACCGTTCCGGCGAGCGTGACGGCCTTGACCCTGGGCTTCGCGGACGTTCCGTCGCCGGCGGCAGTCGCGGGCGCCGCGGTCGCTCCGATGAGCAGAGCCGCGAAGCACGCACCGACGAGAGGCTTCTTCATGTGGGGGTCCCCTCAGATGACTAAGTGACCGAAGTTCCTTCGGTGTTGTCATGCGCATTGTTGGGGCGCCACGCCGTGAGGACAAGACCACAAACGGACACAACTGACCGCTGACAGGACGCCGTCGAGCGGAACTACACGCTCCGCCGGGCCCCCGGGGACACCCCTTGTGTCCGAAAACACGAGGCGGCCCGCGATACCCGCCCGTAAGCTCGCGGACATGCAGGTCATCCAGTCGACGAAGCTCTCCAACGTCTGTTACGAGATCCGGGGCCCGGTGCTCGAGGAGGCGATGCGGCTGGAGGCGGCCGGTCACCGCATCCTGAAGCTCAACACCGGCAACCCCGCCGCCTTCGGCTTCGAGTGCCCGCCCGA
The DNA here is from genome assembly GCF_008642355.1 of Streptomyces venezuelae. Taxonomy (NCBI): domain Bacteria; kingdom Bacillati; phylum Actinomycetota; class Actinomycetes; order Kitasatosporales; family Streptomycetaceae; genus Streptomyces; species Streptomyces venezuelae. Next base: position 5,163,808 of record NZ_CP029193.1, on the reverse strand, counting down.
GATCCTCGAAGACGTCCTCCGCAACGTCGGCACCGCGCACGGCTACGGCGACGCGAAGGGCCTCCTCGCCGCCCGCCGCGCGGTCGTCATGCACAACCAGACCATCGGCATCGAGACCGACGTCGAGCACGTCTTCATCGGCAACGGCGTCTCCGAGCTCATCGTCATGGCCATGCAGGGCCTCCTGGACGACGGCGACGAGGTCCTCGTACCGGCACCGGACTACCCCCTGTGGACCGCGGCCGTCTCCCTGTCCGGCGGCACCGCCGTGCACTACCGCTGCGACGAGCAGTCGGACTGGATGCCGGACCTCGCCGACATCGAGCGCAAGATCACCGACCGCACCAAGGCGCTCGTGATCATCAACCCGAACAACCCGACCGGCGCCGTCTACGACGAAGCGATGCTGCGCGGCCTCACCGACATCGCGCGCCGCCACAATTTGCTGGTCTGCTCGGACGAGATCTACGACAAGATCCTCTACGACGGCGCCACGCACACGCCGACCGCCGCCGTCGCCCCCGACCTGCTGACCCTCACCTTCAACGGCATGTCGAAGGCGTACCGCGTGGCGGGGTACCGCGTCGGCTGGATGGCGATCTCGGGCCCGAAGGCGCACGCGTCCTCGTACATCGAGGGCCTGACGATCCTCGCGAACATGCGCCTGTGCGCGAACATGCCGGGCCAGCACGGCGTCGTGGCGGCGCTCAGCGGGCGGCAGACCATCAACGACCTCGTCCTGCCGGGCGGCCGGCTCCTGGAGCAGCGCGACACGGCGTACGACCTGCTGACGCAGATCCCCGGCGTGAGCTGCGTGAAGCCCAAGGGGTCGCTCTACCTCTTCCCACGGCTCGACCCGAAGGTCTTCAAGATCAAGGACGACCGGCAGATGGTCCTGGACCTGCTGCGCGCCGAGAAGATCATGGTCGTGCACGGCACGGGCTTCAACTGGCCCGAGCCCGATCACTTCCGCGTCGTGACGCTGCCGACGGCGACGGACCTCGCGGAGGCGGTCACCCGGATCGGCACGTTCCTGGACGGGTACAGCCAGCCCTGACGACAGCCCTGACCAGCACCGACCGCCCAGAACTGGGCCCGACTCAACTTTAGACAGGATCTAAGCTAGGATGGCTTTCAAGCAACCGTCTGGAGGCCATCCCATGTACGAGCCGATCCGCACCAAGTCGGTCCACACGATGGCCGACGACGCGAGCTATCCGCACCGCTCCCGCGAAGAGGAGCTGGACATCCAGCTCGCCGGACACCTCGCGGCGCTGCTCGCCCTCACCGACGAGCTGCGCGCCCTGTCCCCGTCGGCCGCCCTCGATGACGCCGCCGAGCAGCTCGCACTGCAGGTGGCACGGCTGCGCGGCGGCGCTCTCCCGCCCCGGTCCGCCGTCGCAGCCGCCGTCCACGAACCCCACCTGTCCGCCCTGCACCAGCGCGCCCACGCCCTCGCGGGCCGCGCCCTGGTGGTGGCGGCGTCCCGCGCCGACACCGCGGCGGCGATCCTGGCCGCCGAGCGCATGGACGCGCACGCGGACGCCTCGCGCCTCGTCGGCGCCTCCTGATCGGCCCCGGTCCGCGGCCGGGGAGGCCGCGGACCGGGTGCCACCAACCCGGCGACAGCCGGGGGCACAGGCCCTAGGCGGTGATCTTCACGGTCGCCGTGGCGGACGAGCCCTCGTGCAGGGCGTCACCCGCGTAGCTCACCGTGTACAGCGTCCTGCCCCGCTTGCCGGGCAGGTCCTTGACGCCGAACGTGCCGTCCGCCGCGACCGACGCCGACGTCAGCTCGCCCGTCGTGCCGAACCGGTCGGTCCGCGTCACCTTCAGGCTGATCCCGGACGGCAGCGCGCGCCCCTGCCCGGTCAGCCTGCCGGTGATCGAGACGCCGCCCGCGCGGGTCGCCTCGGCGGGCGCGGTCAGCTCGATCCCCGTCGACGCCTTGGCCACGTCCACCGTGAGCGTGACGTCCTCGGCGGGGCGGTGCGTGACATCGCCGAGGAAGCGCAGCGTGTACGTCGCCTCGCCGACCCGGTCCGGCACGTCCAGGACAGTGAAGCTGCCGTCGGCCGCGACCCTGGCGGCCGCCACCTCATGCGTGCCGTCGGCGTCCTTGCGGACCGCGGCGACCTTCACGGGCTCGGCGGGCGCGGGCCCGTCCAGCTCCAGCCTGCCGCGGATGCCGACGGGTTCGCCGACGACGGGCTTCGCGGGCATGGTGGTGAGGGTGCCGGTGAAGCGCGAGTCGTACTGCGCGGCCGGCGGCTTGATGACGTGCAGCCAGTGCCCGTTGCCGCCGTCGGAGGTCACGGCGAAGAGCCGCGAGCCGTCCTTGGCCCAGCCGAGCCCCTGCGGCACGACCCGCGTCCCGTCGAGGTCGCCCTCGAAGGCGAACTCCAGCGGTGTGGTGCCGTCCTCCGGGTCGGCGGGCTGGATGAGCAGGTCCGCGGCGCTGCCGGTGGCGGCCGCGCCCCGTGCCACGTACTTGCCGTCGCCGCTGAACGCCACCGCCGACGCCTTCGCGCCCTCCGGCAGCGGCTGGTACGCCGTCGGGGCGTCCGCCAGATCACCGGCGTCGAGCAGCCGCGTGCCGTAGGCGGCGTCCGCCACGGCGATGCGCTTGCCGTCGACGCTCTGCGCGATGTCCTTCAGGTCCATCGCGCCCTTGCCCTCGGCGTCGGCGAACCGCCGCGAGGGGCCCCGCACGAGGGTGTCGCCGCTCGCGTCGAACGCGGTGAGGAACGCGTCGGCCGTGGGACCCGCGCCCGCCTGGCCCATCACGAGCCGGTCGGGAGCGCCGGGGCCCGCCTCCAGGCGCAGCCGCCCCTGGCTGTTCCACCCGGTGTTGACCGAGGACGTGCCCTTGACCCCGTACAGCAGGGCCGTGTTCTCGGGCCGGTCGCAGTACGAGGAGCCGGAGTACGGCGTCTCCGTGAACCACGTCTTGCCGCCCGCGAACGCCACCTCGCGGCCACAGGTCACGTCGTAGGGCGTGCTCGCGGCGCCGGTCCTGGTCTGTGTCGCCGTGTCGAACGTCAGGATGCGGTTGGACTGCGACACGTGCAGGGTCGCGCCGTCCGCGCTGAGCGCCATGCCGGACGCCGGCCAGTCGGTGGCGAGCGAACCGACGCGCTGACCCGCGAAGTTGTAGACCAGGACCTCGCTCGGTCCGGAACTGCTCCTGCGTCCGTCGGTGACGTAGACCCGCTCGTGCGCGTCGTCGACCACCATCGCCCCGAACGACGCGATGGGCAGCTTCGCCGCCTCGTCGGACGGTGTCGCCGCGGACGCCGCGGGCGCCCCGACAGCGACCAGCCCCGCCGAGCCGAGGGCCACCGCGAGCGCGGCGCCCGTCACCCGTCGTAAGCCCGGAGATCTCTTCAACTCGTCCCCCCCACAGGATCGTTCGACGGCCCGCAGTGATCAGCGGGCCGACATGCGGACCCATGAAACATGTGTGAGGGATGTGAAGACAAGGTGTTCAAGATGCGGGTGTGTCACACGGCCGGTGCGGGTGTGTGACACGGCCGGGCCCCCGCACGCCGTTGTGCGGGAGCCCGGCCGGAGACGGAACGCCGAGGGTCGAGGGACGGCCGGGGGATCAGCCGAGGCGCTGCACGAGCGCGCGGTACTCGTCCCACATCTCCTTCGGCGTGTGCTCACCGAAGGTGTTGAGGTGCTCGGGAACCAGGGAGGCCTCGTCGCGCCACACCTCCTTGTCGACCGTGAGCAGGAACTCCAGGTCGTCCTTGGCCAGGTCGAGGCCGTCGGTGTCCAGCGAGTCGACGGTCGGCAGGATGCCGATGGGGGTCTCGACGCCCTCGGCGCGGCCGTCGAGGCGCTCCACGATCCACTTCAGGACGCGGGAGTTCTCGCCGAAGCCGGGCCACACGAACTTGCCGTCGGCGTTCTTCCGGAACCAGTTGACGTAGTAGATCTTCGGCAGCTTGGCCTGGTCGGCCTTGTCCGCGCCGACCTTCACCCAGTGCGCCATGTAGTCGCCCATGTTGTAGCCGCAGAACGGCAGCATGGCGAACGGGTCGCGGCGCAGCTCGCCGACCTTGCCCTCGGCCGCGGCGGTCTTCTCGCTCGCCACGTTCGCGCCGAGGAAGACGCCGTGCTGCCAGTCGAAGGACTCGGTCACCAGCGGCACGGCGGAGGCGCGGCGCCCGCCGAAGAGGATCGCCGAGATCGGCACGCCCTTGGGGTCCTCCCACTCGGGCGCGATGATCGGGCACTGCGAGGCGGGGGTGGTGAAGCGGGCGTTGGGGTGCGCGGCGGGCACGCCGGAATCCGGCGTCCAGTCGTTGCCCTTCCAGTCGGTGAGGTGGGCGGGAGTCTCCTCCGTCATGCCCTCCCACCAGACGTCGCCGTCGTCGGTCAGCGCGACGTTCGTGAAGACGGAGTTGCCCCACAGCGTCTTCATGGCGTTGGCGTTGGTGTGCTCGCCGGTGCCGGGCGCGACACCGAAGAAGCCCGCCTCGGGGTTGATCGCGTAGAGGCGGCCGTCCTCGCCGAACCGCATCCAGGCGATGTCGTCGCCGATGGTCTCGACGGTCCAGCCGGGGATCGTCGGCTCCAGCATGGCGAGGTTCGTCTTGCCGCAGGCGGACGGGAACGCGGCGGCGACGTACTTGCTCTCGCCCTGCGGCGGGGTGAGCTTCAGGATCAGCATGTGCTCGGCGAGCCAGCCCTCGTCGCGCGCCATGACGGAGGCGATGCGCAGCGCGTAGCACTTCTTGCCGAGCAGGGCGTTGCCGCCGTACCCGGAGCCGTACGACCAGATCTCGCGGTCCTCGGGGAAGTGCGAGATGTACTTGGTGGAGTTGCAGGGCCACGGCACGTCGGCCTCGCCCTCCGCGAGGGGGGCGCCCAGCGTGTGGACGGCCTTCACGAAGAAGCCGTCGTCGCCGAGCTCGTCCAGGACGGCCTGGCCCATGCGGGTCATGGTGCGCATGGAGACGGCGACGTACGCCGAGTCGGTGATCTCGACGCCGATGGCGGAGAGCGGCGACCCGAGGGGGCCCATGCAGAAGGGCACGACGTACATCGTGCGGCCGCGCATGGAGCCGCGGAAGACGCCCTGCTCCCCCGCGAAGATCTCCCGCATCTCGGCGGGAGCCTTCCAGTGGTTGGTCGGGCCCGCGTCCTCCTCCTTCTCGGAGCAGATGAAGGTGCGGTCCTCGACGCGCGCGACGTCGGTGGGGTCGGAGGCCGCGTAGTACGAGTTCGGGCGCTTGACCGGGTCCAGCTTCTTGAACGTGCCCTTGGCGACGAGCTCCTCGCACAGGCGCTCGTACTCGGCCTCGGACCCGTCGCACCAGACCACACGGTCCGGCTGCGTCAGTTCGGCGATCTCGTTCACCCAGGAGGCGAGCTCCTGGTGGTTGGTCGGGGCAGTGCCCAGGGGCTCTGCCAGAAGGGGAGCCGCGATGTCGCGCGCCACGATTGCTCCTAATCGAGGGGTTTTTGGATGTATGCCCCGTGGGGGCTGCGACCCGGACGCTTCACGTGTACTTCCTTTGGCGCTCATCCGGTGCCGACCGCACTCATTTGATCATCCGACGCGTACGCGCATCTGTCCAGAGGGCCTCACACTTGAGCGGCGTGAGCATCGCCACTTGTACGGGTACGGGGGTGTGGGCGCCGATCCGCCCGATTGGCGTTCGCGTCGCCGGCCCCCGACCGTTCGACATCACTTGACGTTTGACTTACGGGGCCGTAGGTACCATGCCGTCATGACCGCCCCTGTCCCCGAAGCGACACCGCACTCCGCGGACAACAACCCTTCACTCGTGCCGTCCCCCGACACCATGCCGCTGCCGGTGAAGCCGGCCATGCGCGGCTGGCTGCACGCGGGCATGTTCCCCGCGGTGGTGATCGCCGGCCTGGTGCTCACGGCCTTCGCGGACTCCACCCGCGGCCGGATCGCCTGCGGCATCTTCGCCCTCACCGCCTGCCTGCTGTTCGGCACCAGCGCGCTGTACCACCGCGGCAACTGGAGCCCCAGAGCCGACGCGGTGCTGCGCCGCCTCGACCACTCCAACATCTTCCTGATCATCGCGGGCACGTACACCCCGCTGACCCTGCTGCTCCTGCCCGAGGCGAAGGGCCAGTGGCTGCTGTGGGGCATCTGGGGCGCGGCGCTCGCCGGCATCGCCTTCCGCGTCTTCTGGGTCGGCGCCCCGCGCTGGCTCTACACACCGTGCTACATCGCGATGGGCTGGGCCGCCGTCTTCTTCCTGCCCGACTTCATGCGGACGGGGGGCATCGCCGTCCTCGTCCTGGTCATCGTCGGCGGGGTGCTCTACAGCGTCGGCGGCGTGATCTACGGAATCAAGCGCCCGAACCCCTCCCCCCGGTTCTTCGGCTTCCACGAGGTCTTCCACTCCCTGACCCTGGCGGCCTTCGTGATCCACTACGTCGGCATCTCCCTGGTGGCCTACCAGCACGGCTGACCCCTCCCCCGTTTTCCACCCGAGTGGCCGCGGTCCGACCGTGGCCACTTTTTTCGTGCCCGCACCCGGCCGATATTGACAGTAAGCATCTTTTGAGAGCTACTCTCATTTCATGGCTGCTGTCACCATCTCCGCCGACGCGCGGCAGGACCCCCGCCGCTGGTGGGCTCTCGGCGCCCTGGTCGCGAGCATGCTCGTGCTCGGTTTCGACATGACGATCCTCAATGTCGCCCTGCCGACGATGGCCGCACGGCTCGGCGCGAGCACGGGCGAGCAGCAGTGGATGGCCGACGCGTACGTCGTCGTCTTCGCGGCACTGATGCTCCCCGCCGGACTCCTCGGCGACCGGTTCGGGCGGCGCCGGATGCTGATGGCCGGGCTCGGGATCTTCCTGGCGGGGTCGCTGCTCGGCACCCTCGCCGACGACGTCTCTCTCGTCGTCGTCGCCCGCGCCGTCATGGGCATGGGCGGCGCCCTCGTCATGCCCCTCGCGATGGCCGTGCTGCCCGCGCTGTTCGAGCCCGGCGAGCGGACCAGAGCGGTCGGCATCGTCTCCGCCGCCTCCGCGCTCGGCGCCCCGCTCGGGCCGATCATCGGCGGCTGGCTGCTCGACCACTTCTGGTGGGGCTCGATCTTCCTGATCAACATCCCGATGGCCGCCATCGGGATCGCCGCCTGCCTGTTCCTGCTGCCCGAGACCCGCGATCCCGCGTCCCCCAGGGTCGACGCCGTCTCCACGGCCCTGACCGCCGCCGGACTCGGCGGGCTCATCTTCGGCATCATCGAGGCGCCCGGACGCGGCTGGGGCGACCCGCTCGTCCTCGGGACGCTCGCGGGCGGCGCCGTGTCCCTCACCGCTCTCGTCCTGCGCGAGCGCCGCATGACGCGGCCGATGCTCGACCTGCCGCTGCTGCGCGACCGCGCCTTCTTCCTCAACGCGATGGCGGCGACGCTCGTCATGTTCGTCCTGTCGGGCCTCATGTTCGTACTGCCGCAGTACCTCCAGGCGATCCTCGGCAACGACGCGTTCGGCACCGGCCTGCGGATGCTGCCGATGATGGGCGGGCTGCTGGTCGCCGCGAAGGGCGCGGAGCCCGTCGTGCGGCGGTTCGGGGCGCGGGCGGTGATCAGCGGCGGGCTCGTCGTCCTCGCGTTCGCCGCGATCCTCGGCAGCCGCACCGGCATCGACAGTGGCTACGGCTTCACCGCGCTGTGGCTCTCGGTGGCCGGTCTCGGCTTCGGCTTCGCCGTCGTGCCGTCCATGGACTCGGCGCTCGGCGCGCTGCCCGTGGAGCGGGCGGGGTCCGGCTCGGGGCTGCTCATGACGGTACGGCAGGTGGGCAGCGCCCTCGGGATCGCGCTGCTCGGCTCGCTCCTCGCGGCGGCCTACACCGACCGCCTCGACACCGAAGGTCTGCCGGGCCCCGCGGCGGACGCGGCCGGCGACTCGGTGGTCGCCGCGCACGGGATCGCCGAACGGCTGGGCGTGCCGGGGCTCGTGGCGTCCGCGGACTCCGCGTACCTCGCGGGCATGAGCCTCGTCCTGCTGGTCAGCGGTGTCGCCGCGCTGGTGACGGCGCTGTGCGTGGCGGCGCTGCTGCCGGGGCGGGGGCCGGCCGGGGACGGGCAGAAGACGGCCGACGGTGGGCAGGGGACGGTCGGCGGCAGGCAGGTGACGGCCGAGGGCGGGGCCGTAGGCGATGGCCGACAATGACGTCATGACGGCCGTACGCACCTCCGCCCCCGCGGGCGCCCCCAAGCCGGGCCTCCGCGAGCGCAAGAAGCTCAAGACCCGCCTCGCGATCCGGGACGCGACGTACCGGCTGATCCGGGAGCAGGGGTACGAGGCGACGACGGTCGAGCAGATCGCGGAGGCGGCGGAGGTCTCCCCGTCCACCGTCTTCCGCTACTTCCCGACCAAGGAGGACATCGTCCTCACGGACGAGTTCGACCCCTTCTTGGAGGAGCAGTTGCGGGCGCGGCCCGCCGACGAGCCGATCGTGGAGTCGCTGCGGCTCGTGCTGCGCCGGGCCGTCTCCTTCGGCTTCGCGGAGGAGCCCGAGGTCTCGCGGCTGCGGACGAAGCTGATGACCGAGGTGCCCGCGGTGCGCTCCCGGATGCTGGAGAGCATGTCGGTCACCGGCGGCATCCTGTGCCGGGTGATCGCGGAACGCACCGGCCGCGACGCCGGCGACCTGGAGGTGCGGGCCTTCTCCATGGGCCTGATCGGCGCGCTCACCGAGACCGCGGCGTACTGGGCGGAGCGCGATCACGAGGACGACCTGCCGACGCTGGTCGACCGGACACTGGACATGCTGGTGACGGGGTTCGCGGGACCGGCGAAAACCTGAGGTGACCCCCGCGCGGGGCATGCCATCCTGACCGCATGATGAACGGTCCGGAGATCCTCCTCGACTTCGCCCCCGAGCTGGGGATTTTCGTCCCGCACGAGCGAAGGAACGGCCCCAGCCGGGCCGTTACGGACGGCGCGTCCACGCTCGGGCACGTCGTCGAGTCCCTCGGCGTCCCGCTGACGGAGGTCGGCGCGCTGGTCGTCGACGGCCGCGAGGTGCCCGCCGGGCACGTCCCCGCGGCGGGCGAGAGCGTGTCCGTCCGCGCGGTGACCCGCCCCCAGGAGGTGCCGGGCGCCCCGCTCCGCTTCCTCCTCGACGTCCATCTCGGCACGCTCGCCCGCCGCCTGCGCCTCCTCGGCGTCGACGCGGCGTACGAGAGCACGGACATCGGCGACCCGGCCCTCGCCGCGCGTTCGGCGGCCGAGCGGCGCGTCCTGCTGAGCCGCGACCGCGGCCTGCTCCGGCGCAGGGAGCTGTGGGCGGGCGCGTACGTCTACAGCGACCGCCCCGACGACCAGCTCCGCGACATCCTCGGGCGCTTCGCCCCCGTGCTGCGCCCCTGGACCCGCTGCAGCGCCTGCAACGGCACGCTGCGCGCGGCCACGAAGGACGAGGTGGCGGACCGTCTGGAGGGCGGCACCCGCGGCACGTACGACGTGTTCGCGCAGTGCGGGTCCTGCGACCGCGTGTTCTGGCGGGGCGCCCACCACGACCGCCTCGAAGGCATCGTGACGCGGGCGCTGGAGGAGTTCGGCGACGCGGGGACGGCCGGCCTCACGGCTCGTACAACGGCAGGAAGTTGATCACGGGCTCCTCGTAGGGATGAGCGGCCCGCACCGCCTCGAGGACGCCACGCGCCTGCTCCTCCCCACACACGGACTCCACCCGGCACTCCGCGCCCCGCTGCACGACGCCGACCTCTCCGTCGTAAGGGTCGGCACCGGGCAGCGGCAGCCACGTCCCGTTCACGGGCCACCAGCTCACGCACCGCGCGTAATCCCCGACCCGCCCCGCCCCGGCCGCGTGCAGCGCGTCGACGACCTGCTCCACATGGCTCTCCGGGACGGCTATCTCAATCTTCAGACGCACCATGCGGGGACCCTAACCGGTGCCCTACGACAGCTGTTCGGCCAGTTCCGCCGGATTCGTCGTCGGCGCACCGCACACGAAGCCCCGGCAGACGTACGCCGCGGGGACGCCGTCGATCAACGGGCGGTCGGCGAGGAGGGGGAGTTCGGTGCTGCCCTGCGGGCCCGCCGCGACGACCGCTCCCGGGGCCGTGCCGAGCAGGGCCGTGCGGTGCAGGTCTCCCAGGACGTCACCGATGACGGCGACCTCGCGCGGGCCGTCGAGCGCCGCCTCCGCGACCGCGAGGCCGTGGCCGATGAAGCGCGGCACGCGCGGGCCGAGCGTCTTGACGATGCCCAGTGCGCGCTCCGCGGCGGTGCGGTGGGGTTCGGCGCCCGTGTGCGCCGCGTAGGAGAGGAGCGCGCCCGCGGCCGCCGTCCAGCCGGAGGGCGCCGCGTTGTCCGTGGGGTCCTGCGGGCGGCGGATGAGCTGCTCCGCGTCGGCCGCCGTGTCGTACAGCGCGCCGCTCTCCGCGTCCACGAACTGCGCGAGGACGTGGTCGAGGAGGAACCCGGCGAACTCCAGCCACACGCCCTCGCCGGTGACCGCCGCCAGTGCGAGGAAACCCTCCGACACATCGGCGTAGTCCTCCAGGACGCCCGCGTTGGCGCCGGCCCTGCCGTCCTTGGAGGTGCGGGCGAGGCGGGCGCGCGGGTCCATGTGGAGACGTACGAGGAGGTCGCCCGCGCCCACCGCGGCCGCGATCAGGTCCGGCCGGTCGAAGTACGCGCCGACCTCGGCGAGCGCGGCGACGGCCAGGCCGTTCCACGCGGCGACCACCTTGTCGTCGCGGCCGGGAGCGGGCCGCTCGGCACGCGCCACGAGGAGCCGCCGCCGGATGGCGGCGAGCCGTGACGCGTCCGCCATCGGCCCCTCCGGGCGCGGCAGTTGCAGCACGGAGGCGCCCTTCTCGAAGGTGCCCTCCTCCGTCACGCCGAAGCAGTCCATCGCCAGCCGCGCGTCGTCCTCCCCCAGCACGTCGACCAACTGCTGCGGCGTCCACACGTAGTACGCGCCCTCGACATGCTCACCCGTCGCCGGGTCCTCGCTGTCCGCGTCGAGCGCGGAGGCGAAACCGCCCTCGTTGGTGCGGAATTCGCGGACCATGAAGTCCGCCGTCTCCAGGGCGACACGGCGCGCGAGCTCCGACCCCGTGGCCCGCCACAGGTGCGCGTAGGCACGGCACAGCAGCGCGTTGTCGTAGAGCATCTTCTCGAAGTGCGGCACCACCCACTCGCGGTCCACGGAGTACCGCGCGAAGCCACCGCCGAGCTGGTCGTAGATGCCGCCGCGCGCCATCCGCTCACACGTGTCGGCCGCCATCTGCAGCGCGCCCTCGGCGCCCACGCGCGCGTAGTGCCGCAGCAGGAACTCGATCGCCATGGACGGCGGGAACTTCGGCGCGCCGCCGAAACCGCCGTGCGCCGCGTCGTAGTCCCGGGTCAGCCCGAGCAGCGCCTGCGCGAGCTCGTCCTCGCCCGGCTTCTCGTCGGTGTTGTGGGTGAGCTGCCGCTCCCCGAGATCACGGGCGATCTTCCCCGCCACCTCGTCGACCTCGCCGCGCCGGTCCGTCCACGCCCGGTGGACGCCGTCGAGGATCTGCGGGAAGGACGGCATGCCGTGCCGCGGCTCCGGCGGGAAGTACGTACCGAAGTAGAACGGCTCGGCGTCGGGCGTGAGGAAGACGGTCATGGGCCAGCCGCCCTGTCCCGTCGCGGCCTGCACGGCCTCCATGTACACGGCGTCGACGTCGGGCCGCTCCTCGCGGTCCACCTTGATGTTGACGAAGTTCTCGTTCATGAGCGCGGCGGTCGCCCCGTCCTCGAAGGACTCGTGCGCCATGACGTGGCACCAGTGGCAGCTGCTGTATCCGACGCTCAGCAGCACCGGCACACCCCGTTCGCGCGCCTGATCGAAGGCCTCGGCCGACCAGGGCCACCAGTCGACGGGGTTGTCGGCGTGCTGCAGGAGGTAGGGGGACGTCTCTTGGGCCAGTCGGTTCGGCATGCCCCCATCCTGCCGGAGTCCACCCCCGACCCGTCGGAGCACGGCGCCCCACCGCTCCGGGAACAATACGCTGGGCCCAGCGGCACCGGACCCGGCGAACGCCCTCGAGAAGGAGGTACGCCATGGCCGCCGAGATGGTGGCGCCCGCGTGGATGCACACGCAGATCAGCGCGGAACAGTACGACTCCTGGTCCGAGGAACAGTGTTCCGGCATCGAGATCGTGGACGGGATGGTCGTCGTGAGCCCCAGCGCGTCCATGCGGCACGACCGGCTGGCCCGGATCCCGGCCAATGCCCTGGACGCCGCGGCGGGCCCCGACTGGAACGCCGACACGGACTTCGATGTTCGACTGCAAGACGCCCCGCTCACGAACCGCCGCCCGGACGTCACCGTCTACCGTGCGGAGACCATCGACCTCACACCCACCCGCCCCGAGCACGTACTTCTGGTGGTCGAGGGCAGGTCTCCGCCGAACTGGCCAACCACGGCCTCTCCACCATCCCGGATTTCGCGGCCGTGGGGCTCGACGACCGCGTCACCCTGACGGGGCCGCCCGAGGAGAGCGAGGGCGATCACGAGACGACAGCCGAGCCCGAGTCGGGCCCGGAACAGGAAGGGGCGGCGGCAGGACAGGGGGGAACCGGGACGACGGGCGCGCCGAAGTCTGCGGACTCCGACGAAGAGGAGGGGGACGAACCCATCCAGGGGCAGACGGTGGGCAATCTGCCCTCGGCGCTTCGGGGCGTGGAATCGGTGACTTCCTCTGCGAAGTTCGAGGAAGCCTTCACCAAGATGCGGCTCAACGGGTACTCGCAACTGCCGGTACTCAACGGGCCACGCAACCTCCAGGGGGCCGTCACCTGGGAGTCCATCGCCCTGGCACGTCACTCCGACAGCGAGGCCCCGTTCTCCCGGGCCATCGTCCAAGCACACGCCGTCAGCTACTCCGACCACCTCATCGACGTTCTGCCCTATCTGGAACAGTTCGGCTTCCTCCTCGTCAAGGACCAGACGAACAAGATCGCAGGAATCATCACGGTGGCAGATGTGGCCGCCGAATACGGGGCCACGGCCCGGCCGTTCCTGCTCATCGGCGATCTCGACCGGCAACTCCGCCGGCTCATCTCCCAGGGCCTGGACCTCCAGGACGTCATCGCTCTCTGTGACCCGGACGGACTCCGCAATCTCAGCTCCTTCGACCAGCTGTCGTACGGGGACTATCAGCAAGTTCTCGGCAATGAGCAGCAGTGGAACAAGCTGGGGTGGCCGCTGGACCGCAAGTCCTTCATCAAGCGCCTCGACGAACTGCGCGAAGTACGCAACGAGTTGATGCACTTCAACGACAAGGACAAAGTCGGGGACGCGGCGATACCGATGCTCCGCAACATGATTGATCTGCTGCGCGAGTACGGGGGCTGAGGTACCGCGTCGACGACGGTTGCCCGCAGTCACCCTCGCTTCCGCGCCCCGTACGCAGGACACTTGTGGCCGCAGGGAACTGTTGCTCTCGGAGGGGGAACCCATATGCGGGACAGCCATCGGGCCGAGGCCGAGCGGCTGTTGGTGCGGGCCGTGGAGGAGGAGGTCCGCCGTTCGGGCGGGCGCCTCGACGGGAGCGTGCTGCTGTCGCGGGCACGCGGCGCGCTCGACGCCATGGCGCAGACGGCGGCGGAGGAGTACGGCGCGTACACCGGAGCGCTCGACGAGGCGGACGCCGGGCGGCTCAGCTTCCGGCAGCGGTACGCGAAGGAGGGCGCGGGAACTCCGCTGCTCGTCGCGGTGGTTGCGGCGCTCGCGGCAGGCGTGTCCGACCTGTCGTTCGGGACCAGCGTCGGCACCGCCCTCGGGACCGGTGCGGTCGTCGCCGTGGCGGGCGCGGCGGCCACCGTCCTGAAGGTGACGGCCTCCCACGTCCCGGCGGCCAGCCGCCGCGCGGGCGAGCTCAGCAGGCCGGGCGGCCCCGAGCAGCTGCGGCTGCAGTGGCTGACGGCTCTGGAGGTGCGCGGCATCCGGCCCTTCCTCGACCAGCAGCGGGTCCTCGCCGCGTCGACGGGCGCGCACGCGGCGAAGAAGTCCGCGCCGCAGTTGCGCGGCACGGACAAGAGCGCCGCGGCGCGCAGGCGCAGCGTCCTGCAGCAGTCCTTCACCCAACTCACCGAGACGGCGGCACCCTTCGTGGGGCGCAGGGCCGAGCTGGGCCGGATCGCACAGTGGGTGCACGCGGCGCGCGCCAGCACCGACACCAGGCCCACGGTGGTCGTGCTGCACGGCGTGCCGGGCTCGGGGCGGACCTCGCTCGCGGTGCGCGCCGCCCACGACCTGCGGGACCAGTTCCGCGGCGCGTGCGTCGTGGACCTGCGCGGCGACACCCCGCAGGAGTCCCCGATGTCCACGCGTGACGCGCTGCTGCACCTGCTGAATCGATTGGGCGCCCCGCGCGAGCAGCTCCTCTTCCGCGAGCGCGCCTCGCAGGAACAGCAGCTCAAGCGGCTCAGCGAGCTCTACCACCAATACCTGACCGGTCTCGCGGTGACGATCGTGCTCGACGACGCCGGCGACGCCGAGCAGGTCCGCACGCTGGTTCCGGAGCGCTCCGACAGCCTCGTCCTCGTCACCGCCAGGGAGCCCCTCGAACTGCCCGGCGACCTGCCCGCGTGGGTGCACTCCCTGCCGGTCGAGGCGCTGGACGAGGCGGGCGCGGAGGACTTGCTCCGCGCGTCCGCGCAGGACACCTCCGGGCCCTACGACGCCGAGTCGGCCGACACGATAAGGGAGTTGTGCGGCGGGCTGCCGCTCGCGCTGCGCGCCGCGGGCTCCTCGCTCGGTCCACGGACGCCGAGCCGGCTCGCGTCGGACCTGTCGGCGTACGGCCCGGCGGACAAGGTCGGGCCGGTCGAGCGCGTCCTGTGGCTGCGCTACGCCGACCAGTCGGAGCAGGCCAGGCGGCTGCTGCGCCGCCTCGCGCTCGCGGGGCGCGCCTCGCTGGGCGTGGCCGCCGCCGCCGCGCTGCTCGGCACGGACGAGCAGGAGGCGGCCCGGCAGCTGACCGCCCTGTCCCACGCGGGCCTCGTCGAAGTGCCCCGCCCCCGCGACCACGGGGGCGACGGGGCCCCGCCCGGCAGCCGCTACCGCCTGCACGACGTCGTCCGCTCCTTCGCCCGCACCCGGCTCCTCGACGAGGAGGAGCCCGCCGAGCGCACGGCCGCCCAGGAACGCCTCATCGCCAGCTACGGCGAGCTGGCCGACACCGTGATCCGCCTCGTCGACGGCAAGACCTCCACCCGCGCCGACACTCTTTTGAAGGGCGCGGCCGGGCAGCACGGATTCGCCTCCCTCGACGCGGCGCTGCGCTGGCTCGACGACGAGTCGACGTTCATCACGGCGGCGCTGCGGCACGCGGAGGGCGTCGACCAGCGCGCCGTGCTCAACCTCCTGGGCGCCCTGTGCGACTACTGCCTGCTGCGCGGCGACCTCTACCGGCTCGGTGAGATCAACGAACTCACCCAGGCCATCGACCAGGGCCTTCTCGGCCGTAGCGTCCAGTGGCGCACCGGTATCGCCGCCCGCCAGCTGGGTGAGCTCGACCAGTCTCGTACGACGCTGAACTCGGTCGTCGACCTGTACTTCGAGGCCCACCAGGACGCCGCCGCCGCCCGCGCGCTCGGCTCCCTCGGCATCACCCTGCACCACCAGGGCAACCTGGCCGAGGCCGCGGCACGGCTCACCGAGGCGCTCGACCTGCAGGCCGCCGAAGAACTGGCAGGTGACCGCGCCTGGACGCTGCACGCCCTCGCGGCGGTCGAGCGGGACCGCGCCCACCTCGCGCATGCCCTCGACATGCTGGAGACGGCGCTCACCCTGCACCGGCGGAGCGGCTCCGTGCACGGCGAGGCCTGGACGCACTTCCAGCTCGGCCAGCTCTGCCTGCGCATGGGCGACGTACCGCGCGCGGAGGGCGAGCTGCGCGACGCCCTCGACCTGTACGGCCGCACCCGCGACCAGCGCGGCGAGGCCTGGGCCATGACCCAGCTCGCGCGGGCCCGCCTCGTCGACGGCGATCCGTCACCGGCCGTGGACGGGCTGCGCCAGGCGGTGTCCCGGCACCGCGACAACGACGACGCGCGCGGCGTGGCGTGGTCCCTGTACTACCTGGGCCAGGCCCTGGAGGAGGCGGGCAGCCTCGACCAGGCGGTCCGCGACCTGGAGCGGGCCCGCACGATGTTCTCCCGGATGCGGGACGTGTACGGCCTGGCCTGCGCCCGGCACCACTCGGCGCGCGTCACCCGCGACCAGCGGGCCGCCCAGACCGGTTCGCTGCGCAACTCCGGGTTCGCGCGGCAGCTCCTGGTGGACGCCCGTGCCGACTTCCAGCGCATCGGTGTCGCGCACGGCGAGGCGTGGACGTGCCTGGAGCTGGTGGTCGTGGACGCGGGCAACAATCGCAGTCAGCAGGCGCTCGGCCTGTGCGACGAGGCCATCGGGCTCTTCGCGTCGTACGGCGACCGCCGCGGCGGCGACTGGGCCCGTTTCCTGCGCTGCACCCTGCTGCCGTACGCCTCACCGGGCGGCTGGGAGATCGGCACGGCGGTCGCGCAGGAGGAGCTGAGCCAGTTGTCCCGCGAGGATCATCCGACGCGCGACGGGAAGCTCACCGAGTGCCTGGAGGCGTACGCGCTGCTCCTGGAGCGCGGCGCGGATCTGGAGGCGGGCTGGCAGGCGTGGCGCCTGGGGATGGTGCCGAGCCGGCATGCGCGGGAGGTCATGGGGGTGGACGTGCCGGAACGGCGCTGAATCACCGGTGGCACCCCCGGGGGGTGGGTGCCCGCTTTCCCCCAAACGAAGTGTTGTCACCACTGACGGGCTACGGCCGAGAGCGCGCGCGGCCGTCCCGGGTGACGCTCACATGGACCGCCTTCTCCTTCTGTGAAGAGGTATCCATGCGTACGCGCAGCATCGTCACCGCAGCCGCTCTCACGTTCGTCACCGTGCTCGGTGGCGCCGGCGCCGCGATCGCCGACGGCCCGGACGCCGTGGGCACGACGGGCAACTCGCCGGGCGTCCTCAGCGGCAACAACGTCCAGGTCCCGGTCGACCTCGGCCTGAACCTCTGCGGCAACACCGTCGACGTGCTCGGCCTGCTGAACCCGGCGACCGGCAACCACTGCAAGAACCACGGCTGACGGCCCGCCACCCCATGTGCGCCCCCCGGACGCGCTCCGCGTATCGGACGCATGAGCGATGCGGACGGGTGGGTTTCAGCGGAAGGCGGTGTGCGGCCGGAACCGGCCGGACAAGCCTTCTCGCGATCTTCACACCCAGAGATCACACCCAAAGGAAAGGACGCTTCATGCGTATCCGCACTGCTGCAGCCACCACTGTCCTGGCCGCCCTCACCGTCCTCGGCGGCGCGGGCGTCGCCTCCGCCAACGGCCACGACGGAAACGACGGCGTCGGCTACGGCATCGAGAGCGGCAGCGACATCAACACCGTGCACAACGAGGCCAACATCGCCTCCTTCGGCGACCTGGTCATGGACTGACCGGAAGCACCGCGGCAGCACAGGCACAGAACTCAGTCCCCTCTCGCCTTCGGGCGGGAGGGGTCCGGGTTTTCCAGGAGCCCTAGCTCCGGGAGGCCGACTCCTTGGCCGACTCCTTCGCCGACTCCGTGTCGCTCTCCGGGTCCTTGAAGTCGACCTTGCGCATGTGCTTGTTCATCGACTTCATGAGGCCCCAGACGGCCAGCGCCATCACCGCGAAGACGATGAAGCCGAGCACGCCGGGCGTCACCTTGTCGTCGTCGACCTCCTTGGCAAGAGGGACGAGATGCGTCATTGCCAGATGTACGTTCACGCTAGGCATTGTCGCGGATGCCCGCAAAGAGGTCGTCCTCGGGGAGGGAAGTATCGACGAGCGACTTCGCGAGCTCGTACTCCTCCGTGGGCCAGACCTCCTTCTGGATCTCCATCGGCACCCGGAACCAGCCGCCGTCGGGGTCGATCTGCGTGGCGTGCGCGATCAGGGCCCTGTCGCGGGTCTCGAAGTAGTCGGCACACGGAACGTGCGTGGTCAGCGTGCGCTCGACCCGCTCGAACTCGTCCCAGCGCTTGAGCCAGTCCCCGTAGGGCGACTCCAGGCCGCGGTCGAGCATCGCCTGGTGCAGCGCCTCGGTGCGCGGACGGTTGAAGCCCTGGTTGTAGTAGAGCTTCTGCGGCTGGAAGACCGGGCCGAACTCGCTCTCGGGGTACTTCTCGGGGTCCGCGGCACCGTCGAACGCCACCATCGTGATCTTGTGGGTCATGATGTGGTCGGGGTGCGGGTATCCGCCGTTCTCGTCGTAGGTCGTGATCACCTGCGGACGGAAGGAGCGGATCTGGCGGACCAGCTCACCGGCCGCCTTGTCGACGTCCTCCAGGGCGAAGCAGCCCTCGGGCAGCGGCGGCAGCGGGTCGCCCTCGGGCAGACCGGAGTCGACGAAGCCCAGCCAGTCCTGCTTGACGCCGAGGATCTCGCGGGCCTTGTCCATCTCCTTCCTGCGCACCTCGTGGATGTTCTCCTGGATGTAGGTGTCACCCTGGAGCTTCGGGTTGAGGATGTCGCCGCGCTCCCCGCCCGTGCAGGTCACGACATGCACATCCACCCCTTCGGCCACGTACTTGGCCATGGTGGCCGCGCCCTTGCTCGACTCGTCGTCGGGGTGGGCGTGTACGGCCATCAGTCGCAGCTGCTCAGTCAAGACTCGATCCTCAAGGTATTGGGCGCCCTCGTGATTCCGGCGCATCAGGCGGCTTCTATAGTGACGGAACCGGGGGGCGGAAAATTCCGGCATCCCCTGTTCCTGGAGGACGATCATGGCGGCGGCGGGCTCGAAGCTCCCCGAGGGGCACGCACCGGGGCTTCCCGAAGGGCGGTACGGCCGCTCGCGCACGGCCGACGAAGCCGCCGACCGCAAGCTGAAGATCGTCGGTTCGGTGCTCGGCGTCGTGCTGCTCGGCGTCGTCGGCTGGTTCGGATACGACTACATCAACGGTACGAAGCTCAGCGGCGAGGTCATCAAGTTCGACGTCGTCTCGGACCACGCCGTCAAGGCGCACCTGGAGGTCCGCAAGGACGCCGGGGCCAAGGGCTACTGCACCCTGCGCTCGCAGGCCGAGTCGGGCGACGAGGTGGGCCGCAAGGACTTCCGCTTCGACGAGCACACGGACCGCGTCGACCGCGTCGTCACCCTCCGCACGACGAAGAAGGCCACCAGCGTCGAGCTTCTGGGCTGCCACTCCGACTGACGTCGGGCAGCTTCACGGCCGCCACCTGCGTCGACCTGCGCCTACGCAAATCTGATGGCTTATGTCCTCCCCCTTGGGCGCCTGAATTGTTAGGCTCGTGGTTTCGCCCACCCGAGAAGGAACATTCTTCTGGGTAGGGCGATGCTTTGTATTCCCAGTACCTACGAGGAGCACCTGTGACCCAGACCAGCGACAACGTCACCTGGCTGACCCAGGAGGCGTACGACAAGCTCAAGGAAGAGCTTGAGTACCTGTCTGGTCCCGCGCGCACCGAGATCGCGGCGAAGATCGCGGCAGCGCGTGAGGAGGGCGACCTGCGTGAGAACGGCGGGTACCACGCGGCCAAGGAGGAGCAGGGCAAGCAGGAGCTCCGCGTCCGCCAGCTGACCCAGCTCCTGGAGCACGCGCGGGTCGGCGAGGCCCCGGCCGACGACGGCGTCGTGGAGCCCGGCATGGTCGTCACCATCGCCTTCGACGGCGACGAGGACGACACGCTGACGTTCCTGCTCGCCTCCCGTGAGTACGCGAGCGCCGACATCGAGACGTACTCGCCGCAGTCCCCGCTGGGCACCGGCGTGAACGGCAAGCGGGTGGGCGAGGACGCGCAGTACGAACTGCCGAACGGCAAGTTCGCCTCGGTCAAGATCCTCGCGGCCAAGCCGTACTCCGGCTGACGCCTGACTTCTCGGACCTGACAGAGCCCCGGCGCGAAGCGCGCCGGGGCTCTGTCGTGTTCCCGCCTACTGCTCCGCCGTCTGCGGCGCGGGCGCGATCCCCGTCGGGCAAGCACGGCCCCAGTTCGTCTCGGACGGGCTGTCCAGCTGGAGCCCCGTCCCGCCGATGCCGCAGTACCCGTCGGGGTTCTTGTCCAAGTACTGCTGGTGGTACGCCTCCGCCGGCCAGAACGTGCGGTCGGCCGCCGGGAGGACCGTCGTCGTGATCGTGCCGTGGCCCGCGGCCGTCAGGACCTTCTGGTACGCCGCCAGGGACGCCGTCGCCGTCTCCTCCTGCTCGGGGGAGTGCGTGTAGATCGCCGAGCGGTACTGCGTGCCGACGTCGTTGCCCTGGCGGAAGCCCTGCGTCGGGTTGTGGGACTCCCAGAACAGCTTCAGGAGCTCGGCGTACGTGACCTTCGTCGGGTCGAAGACGACGCGGACCGCCTCCGTGTGGCCGGTCAGGCCGGAGCACACCTCTTCGTAGGAGGGGTTCTCCGTGAAGCCGCCCTGGTAGCCGACGTACGTCGTCCAGACGCCCTCGGTCTGCCAGAACTTGCGCTCCGCGCCCCAGAAGCAGCCCAGCGCGAAGTCCGCGACCTCCAGGCCGTCGGGGTAGGGGCCGAGCAGCGGGTTGCCGAGGACCGTGTGGCGCGAGGGGACCTCGAATTCCGGGGTCGCCCGGCCCTTCAGGGCCTGCTCGGCGGTGGGGAGCTCGGGCGTGCGGCCGAAGATCATGCGGTCTCTCCTCGTGCGTGACTGGGGTCTACCTCGTCAACGTATGGACGGGGTGACGCATTCCGGCCGGGGCGGCCCCGCTCAGTGCGGGAGCGTCGCCGGGCTGCCGCCGTTCGCCTCGTATCCGGCGACCGCCAGGGCCCGGTACACCGCGTAGTCGGAGGCGGGGTCCTCGGAGAGCGTCCAGGGCAGTGCGCCCACGTGGCCGTCCACGTGGACCAGCTGGTTCATCGCCTCCGACCAGCGCTGGCAGCGGACCAGGAAGAAGACCAGGAGGTGCCGGACGTGCGCCAGCATGGGGTCGTCCGCGCGCGCGGAGTGCACCGCGAACAGCGCGCCCTCGACGGCCTTGGTGACGACCTCGCTCTCGTAGAACCCGCGCACGAGGTTGACCTCGGGCAGGTGCTCGTACACCGCGAAGAGGGGCAGCGCCGCGAGGAGTGAGCCGCGCGGCGCGCGGGCAGCGGCGGCCTCCGCGAAGTCGTACGCCAGGTCGCGCGAGCCGTGCCACTTCTCGCACCAGTAGTGCAGGGCCGCGAGGTGCGCGCCCATGTGCGCGGGCGCGCGGTCCAGGATCTTCAGCCACAGCTGCTCGAACTCCTCGCGCGGGTACGCGAGTCCGCGCGCGATGGAGAGCTCGATGATGTACGGGACCGGGTCACCGGGGGCGAGCAGCGCCGCCTGCGCGCACGCGTCCTTCGCCTCCTCCAGGATGATCCGGAACTCGTCGGTGCCCTGCTCCGCCGTGCGCCATGCCTGCTGGACGAGGAACTCGGCGTGCACCGCCGCGCCGCCCGCGTCCTTGGGCGTCTCGGCGCGCCATACCCGCAGCCACTGACCGCCGGGGTTGTCGCTGACGCCGCCGGGCCGCTGCTGCAGCTCCAGCGAGGCCGCGCCCGCGAAGGCCTGCACGCGCTGCCAGCGCCGCTCGCCGTGCGTCTCCGTGCCGGCGAGCAGCTGCGACGCGGCCTTCCACTCCTGGGTGCGCTGCACGAGGTCGAGCACTTCGAGGAGGTCGGTGTCCGGTCCCGGCATGCGGATGTCCAGCTCCTCCTGGCGGAGGAATCCGTAGTTCGCCGGGTCCGCGGCGTCCGGCGAGCCGGGGGCCACCTGCCGGATTCCGCCGCGCCTGCGCAGCAGTACGGGCCCGAGGACCGCACCGATCATGATCACCGCGAACAGGAACCAGAGAATCTCCATGACACAAGCGAACCAGACGCGTCGGACAATTGGCCAACCTGCCGGGACGTACCCGGACCGACCCGGCAGAAGGGCCCGTGCGCGCACTACGCTCAGGCCGCATGAGTGACTCGCACAGCACGCAGAGCTTCGAAACCGTGGCCATCCACGCGGGCAACACCGCCGACCCCCTCACCGGCGCCGTCGTCCCGCCCATCTACCAGGTCTCGACCTACAAGCAGGACGGCGTCGGCGGCCTGCGCGGCGGCTACGAATACAGCCGGAGCGCCAACCCGACGCGAACCGCCCTCGAGGCGAACCTGGCGGCGCTGGAGGGCGGCAGCCGTGGCCTCGCGTTCGCGTCCGGTCTCGCGGCCGAGGACTGCCTTCTCCGTACGCTGCTCAGCCCCGGCGACCACGTCGTCATCCCCAACGACGCGTACGGCGGCACCTTCCGTCTCTTCGCGAAGGTCGTCTCGCGGTGGGGCGTGGAGTGGTCCGTCGCCGACACCTCCGACCCGGAGGCCGTGCGCGCGGCGCTGACCGACCGCACGAAGGCGATCTGGGTGGAGACCCCCTCCAACCCGCTGCTCGGCATCACCGACATCGCCGCGGTCGCGCAGATCGCCCGCGAGGCCGGCGTGCGCCTCGTCGTGGACAACACGTTCGCGAGCCCCTACCTCCAGCAGCCGCTGGCGCTCGGCGCGGACGTCGTCGTGCACTCCATGACGAAGTACATGGGCGGCCACTCGGACGTCGTCGGCGGCGCGCTGGTCGTCAACGACGCGCAGCTCGGCGAGGAGTTGGCGTACCACCAGAACGCGATGGGCGCCGTCGCCGGGCCCTTCGACGCCTGGCTGGTGCTGCGCGGCATCAAGACCCTCGCGGTGCGCATGGACCGGCACAGCGAGAACGCCACCAAGGTCACCGAGATGCTGACCCGTCACGCGCGCGTGAGCAGCGTTCTCTACCCGGGTCTTCCGGAGCACCCCGGTCACGAGGTCGCCGCCAAGCAGATGCGGTCCTTCGGCGGCATGGTGTCGTTCCGGGTGGAGGGCGGCGAGGAGGCGGCCGTCCAGGTCTGCAACCGGGCGAAGCTGTTCACCCTGGGCGAGTCCCTCGGCGGCGTCGAGTCCCTCATCGAGCACCCGGGCCGCATGACGCACGCCTCCGTGGTGGGCTCCGCCCTGGAGGTCCCCGGTGACCTCGTACGCCTCTCGGTGGGCATCGAGTCGGCGGACGACCTCGTCGCCGACCTGCAGCAGGCGCTGGGCTAGTCACCAGCGGGTCAGGGGTGGAGTCGTGTCCGTCGGCGGCTCCACCCATGGCCGGGCGACGGACGCCCACACGACGAACACCACCGCGGCGACGAACAACAGGGTCCAGAACGCCCGTCGCGCCGCCGTACGGCGCCGCAGCGCCCGGCTGCCGCGCCGTACCGCGTCGTCGAGGAGTTCGGGCGGCACAGCGGGCGTCGCGCCCTCCAGGATCCGCCGGATCGCCTCTTCCTTGCGCTCGTACTGGCTCATCACGGCGCCGCCCCGCTCAGTGCCCGGGCCGGCGCGGGCCCGCGCGGCGGGTGCAGCACCGCCGTGATCGCGCGGGCGCACATCACCCGGACCCGCTCGGCGGGCAGCCCGAGGAGCGCCGCGGTCTGCTCCTCCGCCACGCCTTCGTACACGCGCAGGACGAGAATCAGCCGTTGCTGGGGGCTCAGCGGCCCCAGGACCCCGCCGTGGCCGCGGTGGCGGCGCCAGGCAGCGCGCGCGAAGCGCAGGGCCACCTGCTGGCGGGTGCGGTCGTACGGATCCTCGCCGCGCAGCCGGTCCCACGACGCGTACGTGTGCGCGAGCGCCGCGGTCAGCAGGGCACGCGCGCGTGGGTTGTCGTCGGGTGGTTCGGCGGTGAGCAGTGTCGCGGCATGCAGGAGCCGCCCTGCCGCGCCCGCGACGAACGCCTCGAACTCCCGGGCACGGCGGGCGCTCTGGAGCGCCTGCCGTTCTCGCACCGTGCCTCCCGGCTGGAAGGAAGGGGGATCCCGGTCTCATATGAGGCCAGAGGCGGGGCCGGGGTCAAGACTCCGGAGTGGCCGGACCCTCTCCCCCGGGTGCCGCCTGGGAGGTCTGCCGCGCGGAGAGGGCGGAATTGAAGCGGGTGAGGAGCGCACAGAAGCTCTCGCGCTCCGCCGGGTCCCAGTCCTGCGTCAGCTCGGCCATCAGCTCGCGCCGCGAGGAGCGCACCTCGTCGAGTCTGGCCTGGCCGCGCGGCGACAGCTGGAGCACCACGGCCCGGCCGTCCTCGGGGTGCGAGGTCCGCTTGACGAGGCCGGTGTCGACGAGCGGCGCGACCTGCCGGGTCACCGTCGAGGAGTCGATGCCCATGCTCGCCGCGAGCGCCTTGACGCCCATCGGCCCCTCTTTGTCGAGGCGGTTGAGCAGCAGGTACGCGGCGCGGTCCATGGAGTTGCGGACCTGGCCGACGCCGCCGAGACGGGTCTGCTCCGCGCGGCGGGCGAAGACCGCCACCTGGTGTTGCAGGCTGTCCAGGAGGGCGGGATCGCTGGCGGTCGTCATGTCCGGAGTTGTGGGCATGGCCGGGGGCTCACTTCATGCGAGGGCGATGGGTTGGGGGACAGGGTACGCGGCCGGGGCGCGGACCGTACCTGCGCTGCGCAAACCCACCCGATAACGGTCTCGATCCCTGGTCGTCCCAGGAGGACTCGGGCAGGGGCTGCAAGACTTGCCGTCATGAGCTACCGCACGCCGCACTCCTTGCCGAAGTCCCTCCATACGGTGACCCTCGATGACGTACGCGGTGCGCAGAAGATGCTCTCCGGAGTGGCCCGGACGACGGCGATGGAGGGCAGCAGGTACCTGTCGGGCCTGGTCGGGGCGCCCGTGCACCTCAAGTGCGAGAACCTCCAGCGGACGGGTTCGTTCAAGCTGCGCGGCGCGTACGTACGGATCGCGGGTCTGCTCCCCGAGGAGCGCGCCGCCGGGGTGGTCGCCGCCAGCGCGGGCAATCACGCCCAGGGTGTGGCGCTCGCCTCCTCGCTCCTCGGCGTGCGCTCCACGGTCTTCATGCCCGCCGGTGCGCCACTGCCCAAGGTCGCCGCGACGCGTGACTACGGAGCGGAGGTGCGGCTGCACGGTCAGGTGGTCGACGAGACGCTGGCCGCCGCGCAGGAGTACGCGTACCGGACGGGCGCGGTTTTCATCCACCCCTTCGACCACCCCGACATCATCGCGGGGCAGGGCACGGTCGGCCTGGAGATCCTTGAGCAGTGCCCCGAGGTGCGCACGCTCGTCGTGGGCATCGGTGGCGGCGGGCTCGTGGCGGGCATCGCCGTGGCGGTGAAGGCGCTGCGCCCCGACGTGAAGGTGATCGGCGTCCAGGCCGCCGGGGCGGCGGCCTATCCGCCGTCGCTCGCCGCGGGCCACCCGGTGTCGATCAGGAACCCGGCGACGATGGCCGACGGCATCAAGGTGGGCCGCCCCGGCGACGTACCGTTTCAGCTCGTCGGGTACCTCGTCGACGACGTCGTCACGGTCTCCGAGGACGAGCTCTCCAGCGCGCTGCTGCTCTGCCTGGAGCGGGCCAAGATGGTCGTCGAGCCGGCCGGGGCCAGCCCGGTGGCGGCGCTGATGAGCGACCCGAAGGCGTTCGAGGGTCCGGTGGTGGCGCTGCTCTCGGGTGGCAACGTGGACCCGCTCCTGATGCAGCGGATCCTGCGTCACGGCATGGCGGCGGCGGGCCGCTACCTCTCGCTGCGGCTGCGCCTGACGGACCGGCCGGGCGCTCTCGCCACGATCCTCGGCGTCCTGACGGAGGTGGACGCGAACGTTCTGGACGTGAGTCACGTGCGCACGGACCCCCGGCTCGGGCTGACCGAGGCCGAGGTCGAGCTGCACCTGGAGACGAAGGGTCCGGAGCACTGCGTGGAGGTGCGGTCGGCGCTGCGGGCGGCGGGTTACACGGTCATCGACTGAGGCGGGGCGCCGACGCCGTCCCTCACGCGACCTCGCCCCTCACGCGACTTCGGAAAAATAGCTGAGCCAACGCGATGTATCGCGTTATGGTGTGCTCCTCGTCACCTGTCCGCCCACCCCAGCTGTCGCCGGGCGTCGGAAGTCCGGCAAATCTAAGCTTTTGCGTAGCAATTCGCCCGAACGCTGGAAACCACCCGAAGTGAATCCACAACAGGGGAGAACCCACATGCCAGGCGCCATCTACGCCGAAGGTCTGGTGAAGACCTTCGGTGACGTACGGGCTCTGGACGGCGTCGATCTGGATGTCCCGGAAGGTACCGTGCTCGGCCTCCTCGGGCCCAACGGCGCGGGGAAGACCACGGCGGTCCGCTGTCTGACGACGCTGCTCACGCCCGACAGCGGCAAGGCGGTCGTCGCGGGCATCGACGTGCTGAAGCACCCCAACGAGGTCCGCCGTTCCATCGGGCTGTCCGGCCAATTCGCCGCTGTCGACGAGTATCTGACGGGCCGCGAGAACTTGCAGATGGTCGGTCAGCTCTATCAGATGCGGGCCAAGGAGGCGAAGGCCAGGGCCGCCGAACTGCTCGACCGGTTCAACCTCTCCGACGCGGCCGACCGCCCCTCCAAGACGTACTCCGGAGGCATGCGCCGCCGCCTCGACCTGGCCGCGGCGCTCGTCGTCTCGCCCCCCGTGATGTTCATGGACGAGCCGACCACCGGGCTCGACCCGCGCAACCGCCAGCAGCTGTGGGAGGTCATCCAGGAACTGGTCTCGGGCGGCACGACTCTGCTCCTCACCACGCAGTACCTCGAAGAGGCCGACCACCTCGCGCACGACATCTGCGTCGTCGACCACGGCCGCGTCATCGCCCGCGGCACCTCCGACGAGCTCAAGGCGCAGACCGGCGGCGAGCGCGTCGAGGTCGTGGTGCACGACCGCGAGCACATCGCCGCCGCCTCCGAGGTCCTGCGCGGCTTCGGCAAGGGCGAGGTCGCCGTCGCCGAGCACACCCGCAAGCTGACCGTCCCCGTCACCGGTGGCGCCAAGCTCCTCGCCGAGGTCATCCGCGAGCTGGACGTCCGCGGCATGGAGATCGACGACATCGGCCTGCGCCGCCCGACCCTCGACGACGTCTTCATCTCCCTCACGGGGCACGTCGCCGAGGCCGCGGACGACACCGACGGAGACGGGGCCGCCGCAAAGACCAAGCGCAAGAAGGAGGCCGACAAGTGAGCACGGCAACTGAGGCGAGGCAGTCCCTGGCGCCCCGGCCCACCGGCGGCATCGGTCAGTCCGTGCGGGACTCGCTGGTCATCGCCCGCAGGAACCTGATCCGGATGTCACGCATCCCGGAGATGGTCCTGTTCGGGGTCATCCAGCCGGTGATGTTCGTGGTCCTGTTCACGTACGTCTTCGGCGGGTCCATGAAGATCGGCAACAGCACCGACCCCGATGTCTACAAAGACTTCCTGATGGCGGGCATCTTCGCGCAGACCGTCACCTTCGCCACGGCGGGCTCGGCGGCGGGCATCGCCGACGACATGCAGAAGGGGCTGGTCGACCGATTCCGCTCGCTGCCCATGGCGCGCGGCGCGGTCCTGACCGGACGCACGGTCGCCGACCTCGTGCAGACCGCGATCACCCTCGTCGTCCTCGCGGTCGTGGCGCTGCTCGTCGGCTGGCGGACGGGCTCGGCGGAACCGACCAACGCGGGCCGGATCCTCGCCGGCTTCGGGCTCCTGCTCCTGCTCGGGTACGCGTTCACCTGGATCGGCGCCCTGATCGGCCTCTCCGTCCGCACGCCGGAGGCGGCCACGTCGGGCGGCATCATCTGGCTCTTCCCCGTCACGTTCATCTCGAACGCGTTCGTGGACTCCAGCCAGATGACGCCCTGGCTGCGGCACGTCGCCGACTGGAACCCGTTCAGCGCCATCGTCCAGGCCTGCCGCCAGCTCTTCGGCAACCCGGGGGTCTCACCGTCCGACGCCTGGCCCATGCAACACCCGGTCTGGGCCTCGCTGCTCTACTCGGTCCTGATCGTCCTGATCTTCCGCACGCTGGCGGTACGCAAGTACCGGTCGGCGCACGGCTGATCGCCGGGGTTCCTCAGTCGACCCCCAGATCGCGCCGCATCACGCGGCGTAGCTCCGCGACCGTCGCGTCGTTCTCCGCCTCCAGCCTCTCGAAGGCCTCGCTGTCCGCCGTCACGCCGATGAAGGCGGATCTGGCCGCCGCGACGACTTCGGGCGGGGCGGTGATCGCAAGCTGGTGACGGAGCTCGTACGCGCCGGGGGCCAGGAAGCGGGCACGCACCTCACGGGCGTGCTCCGCACTGCCGGGCCCCGGGCCGTCCGCGGTCCGCGCCGCTTCGTGCAGCGCCGTGCGGACGCGGGAGAGCGCCGCCGTGTACTCGGCGTACAGCTGTCGCCGCGTCGCCGTCTCACTTTCCGCGCTCTCGCGCCGCCACCGGTTCCGGTCGGCCGGCAGCGTGGCGCCGACGCCGATCCCCGCGCCCAGCAGCGTACTTACGGGCGATATCCACTCCACGAAGACCCTCCACCGGGACCCGACCTCGGCGCCCGGCTCCGCCCTGCCCCGCCGCTCTGCCCTCAGCGAATCTGCCACGGGCCGAGATTTCTGACAGCGGGCTTCGGCGCGGGCAACAGTGGTGGTGAAGCGGGGCGTTGGGCCTCGCTTCGGGGAAGCGGGAGGCGTTATGGGCATGAGCGTACGGGACAGGGAGCGGGACGTGCGGGGGGAGGACGGGGAGACCGTGCCGTCGCGGTTCGACGATCACCTCGCCGCGCAGTTGCTCAACCAGCGCATCGTGTTCCTCGGGACGCAGGTCGACGAGGTGTCCGCCAATCGCGTGTGCGCGCAGATGCTGTTGCTGTCCGCGGAGGATCCGAAGACTGACATCTCCCTCTACATCAACAGCCCCGGCGGGTCCGTCACCGCCGGGCTCGCCATCTACGACACCATGCGGCTCATCCCCAACGACGTGGCGACCCTCGCCATGGGGTTCGCCGCCAGCATGGGGCAGTTCCTGCTCAGCGTCGGCACGCACGGCAAACGGTTCGCGCTGCCCAACGCGCGGATCATGATGCACCAGCCCTCCGCCGGCATCGGCGGCACCACCGCGGACATCGCCATCCAGGCCGAGAACCTGGAGTTCACGAAGCGGACCATCGAGCGGCTCACCGCCGAGCACACCGGGCAGAGCGAGGAGACGATCTCGCGGGACGGCGACCGCGACCGGTGGTTCACCGCCGAGCAGGCCAAGGAGTACGGGATGGTCGACCACGTGGTCGCCTCGCTGGACGACGTACGGCCCGCCGGGTCGAAGCGCCGTATCGGGCTCGGCATCTGAGAACGGGAGGAAGAGCGATGAGTCAGTACACCATTCCCACCGTCGTCGAGCGCACCCCGCAGGGCGGAGAGCGCGCCTACGACGTCTACAGCCGGCTGCTCTCCGAGCGGATCATCTTCCTCGGCACGGAGATCGACGACGGAGTCGCCAATGTCGTCATCGCGCAGCTGCTGCATCTGGAGTCGTCGGCCCCCGAGCGCGAAGTCTCCCTCTACATCAACTCGCCCGGCGGGTCCTTCACTTCACTCATGGCCATCTACGACACGATGAGCTTCATCAGCGCGCCGATCTCCACGTTCTGCGTCGGACAGGCCGCGTCCACCGCCGCCGTCCTGCTCGCCGGGGGCGACCCCGGGCGGCGGTTCGTCCTCGACCACGCGCGCGTGCTCCTCGGGCAGCCCGCCAGCCGCGGGCGCCAGGGGACGGTCTCCGATCTCGCCCTGGAGGCGCAGGAGATGCTCCGGATCCGCTCCCAGGTCGAGGAGGTCCTCGCCCGCCACACGCACCACGACATCGCGACGCTCCGCGCCGACATGGACCGCGACAAGGTCTTCACGGCGCAGGAGGCCGTCGTGTACGGGCTCGCCGACCAGGTGCTCAGCAGGCGGTCGCTGCCCGCCGCCGCCTGAGGCGGCGCGTCACGCCGCCAGGCGCACCTCGCCCTGGAACGACGCCCTGGCCGGCCTCGCGCGGGGAAGGCCGGCCAGGCGCGTCTGGGCCAGGGAGAGCAGGTCGGGCAGGCCGAGGCCGAGCGCGTGGGCGGCGGCCGCGAGGACCTCGGAGGAGGCTTCCTTGCGGCCGCGCTCCAGCTCGGAGAGGTACGGCATGGAGATCCGGGCGGCGTCCGCCACGTCCTTGAGCGTGCGCTCCTGCGCGAGCCGCTCACTGCGCAGGACGTCGCCCACGACGTCCCGCCAGAGCGGCTCCTTGCCCGCCGCGGGCTCCTTGGACGGAGCGGGGTTCGGCGCCGCCTTGACCGGGCGCAGGTGGATGACGCGGGCTTCGTTCGCCTTCTGGCGCTCTTGGCTGCTCACGGCCCCAGCGTAGGAGCGATACGGTCGTCGGTGCAGAGTGGAGCGTTCCGCCTCCCGCGAAATCAGCCGGACCCGGCACGCACCGCTCACTTCCGCTGCGAACCCACCGCCGACGCGTCCCGCCCCCAGCTGGCGAGCAGCCGCAGGCCCTGAGCGGACGCCGAGTCCGGCTCCGCGTGGTACATCAGCAGGGACTGGTCGCAGTCGTCCGGCAGCCGCAGTGTCTCGAAGGACAGGGTCAGGTCGCCCACCAGCGGGTGGTGCAGGCGCTTCACGCCGTGGCCCTTCTCGCGGACGTCGTGCGTGGCCCACAGGCTCCTGAACTCCTCGCTCTTCACGGAGAGTTCACCGACCAGGGAGGAGAGTTCGGAGTCGTTCGGGTAGCAGCCCGCGTCCATGCGCAGGTAGCTGACGATGTCCGACGCCTTCTGCTCCCAGTCCACGAAGAGATCGCGCGAACGCGGGTCGAGGAAGCAGATGCGCGCCCAGTTCCGGTCGGCCGGCGCGAGCTCGCCCCAGTCGCCGAAGAGCGCCGCGGCGAGCGCGTTCCAGCCGAGGATGTCCGTGCGGCGGCCCACCACGTACGCGGGCACGGACTGGACGGAGTCGAGGAGCTGCTGCAGCGCGGGCCGCATGTGCTGCTGGCGCGCCGCCCGCTTCTTCTTGAGCGTCTTCGGCTTCGCGAGCCGCGTCAGGTGGGCGTGCTCGGCGTCGGTCAGGCGCAGGGCACGCGCGATGGCGTCGAGCACCTCGCCGGAGACGTTGCGGCCGTTGCCCTGTTCGAGCCGGGTGTAGTACGCGACGGAGACCCCGGCGAGCTGGGCGAGCTCCTCGCGGCGCAGGCCGGGCACCCTGCGGTGCCGGCCGAAGTTCGGCAGGCCGACGTCCTGGGGCTGCAGCCGCGCCCTGCGGGTGCGGAGGAATTCGCTCAGCTCCGCCCGACTGTCGAGGAGCGCGGGGTTCTCGTCCATGCTGTCCAGTATCCAGGCTCGCCGGCCGGGAAACGGGGGCGCAGGCCCGGGAGCCT
The DNA here is from genome assembly GCF_008642355.1 of Streptomyces venezuelae. Classification (NCBI taxonomy): domain Bacteria; kingdom Bacillati; phylum Actinomycetota; class Actinomycetes; order Kitasatosporales; family Streptomycetaceae; genus Streptomyces; species Streptomyces venezuelae. The sequence goes on along the minus strand of NZ_CP029193.1, from coordinate 5,132,521 downwards.
GTCCCCGCCAGTGGTAGGCACAGTGGTCGTAGGCAGAACGGGTGTCTGGGTGACATCGCAGGTCAGTGGCAGCCTCGATGGCATGACTGAGCAGATCACCACCGTTTCCGCCTACGCCGCTCCCGCCCCCGAGGCGCCCCTGGAGCGGACCACCGTGCCGCGCCGCGCCGTCGGCGAGTTCGACGTCCTGATCGACATCAAGTACGCCGGTATCTGCCACTCGGACATTCACCAGGCCCGCGACGGCTGGGGCGAGGGCATCTACCCGATGGTGCCCGGCCACGAGATCGCCGGTGTCGTCACCGAGGTCGGTCCCCGTGTCACCAAGTTCACCGTGGGTGACCGCGTCGGGGTCGGCTGCATGGTCGACTCCTGCCGCGCGTGCGAGAACTGCAAGGCGGGCCTGGAGCAGTACTGCGTGCGGGGCAACGTCCCGACGTACAACGGGATCGGCAAGGACGGCGAGCCGACGTACGGCGGTTACTCCACGCACATCGTCGTGGACGAGGCGTTCACCGTCCGCATCCCCGACGGGCTCTCGCTCGACGCGGCCGCGCCGCTGCTCTGCGCCGGCATCACCACGTACTCCCCGCTGCACCGCTGGCAGGCGGGCCCCGGCAAGAAGATCGCCGTCGTCGGTCTCGGCGGCCTCGGCCACATGGCCGTCAAGATCGCGCACGCCATGGGCGCGGAGGTCACCGTCCTCTCGCAGACCCTGCGCAAGAAGGACGACGGCCTGAAGCTGGGCGCCGACCACTACTACGCGACCAGTGACGACGCCACGTTCGAGCAGCTCGCCGGCTCCTTCGACCTGATCCTCTCGACGGTCTCCGCACCGCTGCCGCTGGACAAGTACCTGGGCCTGCTGCGCTCGGAGGGCGCCTTCGTGAACGTCGGCGCCCCGGAGGAGCCGGTTTCCCTCAACCTCTTCTCCGTCATCGGCGGCGGCAAGACCCTCGCCGGCTCCATGATCGGCGGCATTCAGGAGACCCAGGAGATGCTGGACTTCTGCGCGGCGCACGGGCTCGGCTCCGAGATCGAGCTGATCCGCGCCGACCAGATCAACGAGGCGTACGAGCGGGTCCTCGCCAGCGACGTGCGCTACCGCTTCGTGATCGACACGGCGACGATCTGACTCGTCCCCGGGCCCTAGGGCCTGTGGCGCACCACGGCGGGCCCGGCGACCGATGTGTCGCCGGGCCCGCCGGTCCTACCGTGGTCCCCGTACCGGACAACGGCAGGACCGGCAGACCGGGAGGTCGCACGATGTCGATCGAGCTCAACCACACCATCGTCACGGCACGGGACAAGAAGGCGTCCGCGCAGTTCCTCGCGGACATCCTCGGCCTGGAGGCGGGCCCCCAGTACGGGCCCTTCATTCCCGTGGAGATCCCCAACGGCGTGACCCTCGACTACTACGAAGGCGACGGCGGCCCGATCGTGCCGCAGCACTACGCATTCCTCGTCTCCGAGGACGAGTTCGACGAGATCTTCGGCCGCATCAAGAGTCGCGGCCTCCCCTACTGGGCCGACCCGTACCACCGCCAGGTCAACGAGATCAACACGAACGACGGCGGTCGAGGCGTCTACTGGGAGGACCCGGACGGCCACAACCTGGAGATCATCACGAGGCCGTACGGCGCCGAGGGCTGAGCCCGCGCGTCACTTCCGCGTCGGTCGGCTCTCCCGCGGGTCGGCCACGAGCCTGAAGCGTTCCAGGACGCACTGCGCCCCCACCACGGGCAACGGGTCGCCCGCGTGTTCGCAGTCGGCGACGAGGCCTGTCGTCGAGGTCTTGGTGCCGTCGAGGACCCCGCCCGGCACCGGCCGGTGAACCGACGAGACGCGGCACCGACGGGTGCCGGCGACACGTGGTCGCCGGTCCCTTCGGTGCCGCGTCAGGGCAGGACTACTTCGCGTAGAACGCGTTGTAGATCGACAGCGTCGACTTGTTGCCCTTCTTGTCCGCGATCTTGGCGTGGAACGAGATCGCCTTGTTCTTCGCGGGGTTCTTCACGGAGATCTTGCCGCCCGTGACCGTGACCTTCTTCCAGGTCTGGCCGTAGTCGTAGGAGACGTACACGGCGAGGGACTTGAGGTTCGAGCCCGCGGCCGCGCCCTGGACCGTCACCGGCACGGACTGCTTCTCGTCGGCCTTCACGCGGCTGCTCAGGTCGGTCTTCGCGCCGAACCGCACCGTGGAGACCGGCAGCTTCGCCTCGTCGGCCTTCTTGGAGCGGAAGCTGAAGCTCGCGTCGATGCGCGTGGAGGCCGCGCCCACCTTGACGCTGCGCTTCACGGACGTCGACAGCTTGTACGCGGCGTCGCCCGACGGCACCTTGAACGGCTTCTCGCCGGCCAGCGGGTCCGTGGTCTCACCGATCTGCGTGCCGTTGCGGGTCAGCGTCGTCTTCACCGACGTGTACAGCGAGTAGCCCGCGTGGGTCTGGCCGTCGGCGAAGACGGGCAGGTCGCCCACGATCTCGTTGCCGCGCCGGTAGACGCCGTAGACGCCGCCGACGCGCGGACCGAAGACGGCCGTGTTGAACGTCTTCTCGTACGTCGCGCCCGGCTTGAAGGTCTGCGGGGCGCCCAGCCTGTAGGCGGTCTCAAGGGTCGGCCAGCCCTCCGGGTCGGACGGGTTCGGCGGACCGTTCTGCTCGAACTCCAGGCCCCACTTGACCTTGTCGCCCGTCGACACGTACAGCCTGCGCTCGGCCGGCAGCTTCGTCGGGACCGAGACGGACCAGCCGCCGCTGACGTCGGGCAGCTCGGGGGCCGCGCTCAGCGTACCCGTCTTGCCGCTCGCGGCCGCGCCGAGCCCGACCTTGAGGGTGGCCAGGTCGGCCGCCTTGTAGTGCTTGGTGTAGCCGGTGGCGAGCTGCTTCACCTTGCCGCCGGAGGTGACGTTGTACTCGGTGTTGTCACCCTTGGTCCAGACGGCGGGCCACGACTGGCTGAGCGTGACGCCGGTCGGGGCGGCACCGATGGAGGCGGTGCGGAAGTTCTTGTACTCGTCCATCAGCCAGCCGAAGCCCGCGCTGAAGTCCGGCGTGTCGACGCTGTAGTCGGGTGCCGCGAGGACGCCCTTGAGGTCGGTCGCGGGCACGGTGACGTCGACCGGCTTGGCCGTCCGCGCGTCCACCGTCACCGTCAGGTTCTTGGTGACGTCCACCTTCGGCTGGGCGAGCCAGTCGATGCCCTTGCCGAGGTCCTCCAGGTCGACCGCGACGTTGGCGTCGAGGACGTAACTGCCCTTGGGCACACGGAGCTTGACGGTGCCGGACGGGTCGTACGAGCCGTGGTCGGTGCCCTTCGCGCTGCCGGTCAGGCCGACGAACGAGTCCATGTAGTGCTTCGTCGGCTGTCCGTCACGCCCGAGGTGCTTCACGGTGACGTCGTACGACTCCACCTCGCGGTCGACCGCGGCCGCGGTGCGCACGGACTGGCCGCCGCCCTCCGCCACGACGAACGCGGAGTACGCGCCGTCGACCGTGCCGCCGAGCTTGGAGTCGGCCGTCAGGTCCACGGAGGCGGTGCCGCCCGCGGGGACCGTGACCTTCTTCGCGCCGAGGGTGAAGAAACCGGCGGGGGCCGGACGGCCCTTCGGGTCGGTGGCGGACACCGTCAGGTCGAGGGTGACCTCGTCCTTGCCGAGGTTCTTGTAGGTGACCTTCTTGGTGACCGGCTTGTCGTCGGTGTGCGGCCACTGCTGCGTGCCGAAGCTCACCGACACCGGGTCGGCGATGACGGTCTGCTTGATGGCCTTGTCGACGGCGATACGTCCCGAACCCTGCTGGAACGCCGTGTACTTGCCGCCCTTGGTGGAGCCGGCGAGCGCGCCCTTCAGCTCCGTGTACTTCCAGTCCGGGTGCTGCTGCTTGAGCAGCGCGGCGGCGCCCGCGGCGTGCGGGGTCGCCATCGACGTACCGGAGATCGTCAGGTATCCCGGAGGGTTCTGGCCGACTTCCTTGTCGATGACCGAGCCGTCCGCTGCGGCGGCCGTGATGTCCACGCCGGGCGCGGTCACGTCGGGCTTGATCGCGCTGTCGCCGACCCGCGGGCCCTGGCTGGAGAAGTCCGCCAGCTTGTCGTTGTCGTCGACGGCGCCGACGGTGAGGGCGGTGTCCGCGCTGCCAGGGGAGCCGACCGAGCCGGGCTCGCCGTCGTTGCCCGCCGCGATCGCGAAGAGGATGCCCTTCTCCGCGGAGAGCTTGTCGACCTGCGCTTCGAGCGGGTCGACGCCGGGGGCGTCGGGGCCGCCGAGGCTCAGGTTGACGACGTCGGCACCCTGGGCGGCCGCCCAGTCCATGCCCGCGATGATGCCGGAGTCGTCGCCGTAGCCGTCGTCGTCGAGGACCTTGCCGTTGAGGACCTTGGCGCCGGGTGCGACGCCCTTGAACTTCCCGCCGGACTTGGCGCCGGTGCCGGCCGCGATGGACGCGACGTGCGTGCCGTGGCCGTAGCGGTCCTTGGCGTCGGCGGACTCCGTGAAGTTCTTCTCGGCGATCACCTGACCCTTGAGGTCGTCGTGCGTGGCGTCGACGCCGGTGTCCAGGACGGCGATCTTGACGCCCTTGCCGTCGTACCCGGCGGCCCACGCCTTGTCGGCGCCGATCTGCTTCACGCTCTTGTCGAGGCTCGCCTTGCGGACGCCGTCGAACCAGACGTGAGCGATCCCGGACGCCGCGCCGCGGTCGGTGCCGTCGCCGTTGGTGAGGGCGGCCCACAGGTCGCCCGCGTCCCGCTTCGGCGTGCTGAGCGCGTCGGCGTTCAGCGCCTTCAGGCTCCTGCGGACGGTGGTGTCACCGGCGCCGCGCACCTCGGCCTTCGCCGCGGCGGCCGAGCCCTTGTAGCCGACGATGACCTTGAGGGCCTTCTTCTGCGCCGCACGGTTGCGCTTCTTGTTCAGCTCCGTGACGTCGAAAAGGCGCTGGTCGAGGGTGCCGTCGGCGATCAGGCGCCGCGCGTCGGCGGGTATCAGCAGCGTGTGTCCGCCGCTGCGCCGCACCTGTACGGGTATGTGTTCCCGGCCCTTGGCGCGGTCGATGCCGACCACGCGTCCTTCGGCGTCGAGGACGGCGCGGTCACCGGTGATCAGCGTGACGCGGTCCTTGCCCGCGCCCTTGCCGAGCCCGCCCCCTGCCGTGGCCGACTGTCCCGCGGTCGCCGGGTCCGCCGCCGCGGGGCTGGTCATGCCCGCGGCGAGGGCCACGGCGACCGCCGCGGCGATACTGGCCCCGCACGCTCTCTTCACTTGTCTGTGCAAGTCTCCCCCTGGAGGTTAAGGGGCTACGGCCCCTCGGACCTCGAAGTATGCCGAGGGGCGAACACGTGCTCAATAGCGGGACAGAAGTACAGAGTTGAGGCTGTCCTAAATTCATGACGCCTTAACGGCAATTGGCCGGATCCGGCCAATTCGGACGCGGCCGTGTGAGTGCCGCGGCCGCGCGCTCGGGTGACGTACCCGGGCCCGCGATTGCCGCCCACCCCCGCAGTGGAACGACAAGCGCCATGATCCCGACGCCCTCCTCGCGCCCCCGCGGCTCGATCCGGCTGGCCTGCCTCTGTGCCGCCGCCCTCACCCTGTCCACGGCCGCCGCGGTGGCCGAACCCCACCCGTCGGACCCACGCCCCTCGGACCCGCGCCCCGCCGCGCACGGGAAGGACGTCCTGCGGGAGCGCACCGTCGCCCTCGACGTCGCCGACTACCAGTGGCTGTGCGCGTCCGGCGGCTTCGGCCGGGCCCCCGAGCACGCCCTCGACCTCTTCCGCGGCGTACGGATCACCCTCGTCCAGGACGGCCGCTCGGCGAACGGGGACACCATCACGTGGTTCGGCCACGTGAAGGGGGCGCCGGACCAGCAGGCGGTGATCTCGGCGAGCCACGTGTGCCGGCCCGCGAAGGGCACCCGCCCCGCCGTGGAGACCCGCCCCCTCCGCCCCGAGCCCGTCGTCGACGCCATGATCGACCTCGGCACCCGCACGTACCACCTCACCACCCTGTCCGACGGCGACCGCCCGCGCCTGCGGATCACGGAGGAGGACCCCGGCGCGCGCCGCCGCCCCGCGGCCGACAACGGCGCCCTCGACGACCGCGCGGCCCGCGACCTGCACGACTCCCTCACCCACCGCGCCCCGGCCGATCCGGCGAACCCCGTCGTCATCGACGTCCTCGCCGGGTACACGCCACCCGCGGTACGGCGGGTGGGCGGGGAGCAGGCGATGGCGGCGCGCATCGGGATGGCCGAGTCCTACATGAACCAGGCCCTCGCGGACAGCGACATCGCGGCGAGGATCGACATCGTCGAGACGTACGACACCGGGTACAGCGGCGACCAGACGGCCGCCGAGATGCTGGAGAAGCTCTCCGACCCGCAGGACCGCGAGCTGGGCGCGACCGCGCACCGCAAACGCGAGGAGCTCGGCGTCGACCTGGTCACCGTGGTCAACGACGTCCCCGTCGGCTCGTCGGGCCAGGCCAGCCTCCCCACGAAGGGCCAGTTCGACGACGAGCTGGCGTACTCGGCCGTCGACGTCGAGTCCCTCACCAAGTGGTACAACCTCGGCCACGAACTCGGCCACAACCTGGGCCTGTTCCACGACCGCGCCACGCTCGAACGGCAGGCGGGGCCGGAGGGCTACCGCGAGTACCTGAACTCCCCCAGCGGCACCGGATGGATCACCCCGCGCCGCGACCACCACACCGTGATGGCGTACGCGCACAGCTGCGGGCAGCCCTGCAAGCCCGTCAACCAGTACTCGAACACCGAGAACACCATCGAGGGCCAGCCCCTCGGCGACGAGAACAACGACAACGCCGCGCTGGCCCGGAGGTCCGCTCCCGTCGTGGCGGGCTACCGCACGCTGAAGGCGACCCGCGCCCGGCACCGGCTCACGCTCGCCGCGAGCCCGAACGGCACGGTCCGCCCCGCCGTCCACGGGCCCTACACCCCCGGCACCACGGTGGGCCTCACGGCGAAGCCCGCCGCCGGCTACCGCGTCAGCGCCTGGATCGTCGACGGCAGGCGCCACGAGATCACGGACGAGAACGTGACGATGACGATGGACCGGCCGTACGAGGTCAGCGCGGTCTTCACGCCGGCCGCGGCGTGAGAGCCGGACGCGGAAGCGGCCCGCGCCCCACAAGGGGGTGCGGGCCGCTTCCGTGCGACGTGGCGCGGGAACCGCGGGTCAGAGCGCCGAACCGGCCTTCCACTGCGCCCAGTCCATGTTCCAGCCGTTGAGACCGTTGTCCGGAGCGATGGTCTTGTCGCCGGTGTTGCGGACGTCGACGACGTCACCGGTGATCGAGTTCTCGTAGAACCAGGAGCCCGGCGTGCTCTTGTCGTTCGCACCCTTGGCGTCCTGGAGGCCGATGCAGCCGTGGCTGGTGTTGGCGCCGCCGAAGATGGACGGCGAGCCCCAGTAGTTGCCGTGGATGAACGTGCCGGAGCTCGACAGGCGCATGGCGTGCGGGACGTCCTTGATGTCGTACTCGCCCTTGCCGTCGCCGTCCTTGAAGCCGACGGTCGCGCCGTCCATCCGGGTCTCCTTGAACTTCTCGGAGATCACCATCTTGCCGTTGTACGTCTTGTTCTCGGGCGAGCCCGCGGAGATCGGGATGGTCTTGACGACCTTGCCGTCCCGGGTCACCTTCATCTGCTTCGTCTTGGCGTCGACGATGGAGACCTGGTTGCGGCCGATCTTGAACTGGACGGTCTTCTGCTGCACGCCGTAGACCCCGTCGGCGCCCTCGACGCCGTCGAGGTTCAGCTTCAGGGTGACCGTGGAGTTGCCCTGCCAGTACTTCTCGGGCCGGAAGTCGAGGCGGTTCGCGCCGAACCAGTGGCCGACGATCTCCTGTCCGCTGCTGGACGAGACCTTGACGGCGGACTGGACTTCCTTCTTGTTCGTGATCGCCTTGTCGAAGTTGATCGACACGGGCATGCCCACGCCGACGGTGGAGCCGTCCTCGGGCGTGAAGTTGCCGATGAAGCTGTTGGCCTTCGAGACCGTCGTGAACGCCGAGTTCTCGTGCGCCTTGCGGCCCTCGGAGTCCTTGGCGGTCGCCGAGATCCGGTACTTCGTGGCGCGCTCCAGCTGGGCACTGGGCTTCCAGCTCTTCTTGTCCGCGGATATCTCGCCGGCGACGGCGGTGCCGTCGTCGGACTTCATCGTCACGTCCGTGAGCGTTCCCTCGCTCACCGTGACAGCGGCCGCGCTGTTGATGCTTGCGTTGTCGGAGCCGTTCTTGGGCGCGATCTTGATCTGGGCGGCAGAGGTCTTCTTCGCCGCCGCCTCGTCGACCTGGTTCTGCGACTCCTTGCCGCCCGAAGCCTTGTCGCCGTCGTCGCTGCTGCATGCCGAGAGCACGAGCACGCCGCTCACCAGAGCGGACACGGCCGCGGCGCTCCTGCGCCCACGTCCGAGCCTACGAGGCCTACTGTCCGTCATCACACGCATCTCCATAGTTGCCGAATCCCAGAATCAACCCCGAGAGTCCCCCGTAATCCCGCATAACGTCCTGCCCGGTTCGTCCCGTTCCACTACCGCGAAGAGTGTGGGGAACACCACGTTCCCGGTACTGGAATTGTCTCCCGTCCCCCCTCGGGCTCCCGTCGCCCCCTCGGGCCGGGGAGGCGGACCGTGCGGGGTGAGACGACGGAACCCCGGGCGGCGGTTGCTGCCCGGGGTTCCCGATTCCGCATTCTTCAATCCGGACTACAAGTCGTCGTCCTCGTCATCATCCTCGTCCGGGTCCCACTCCGGTGCGTCGGGGTCGTAGTCGACCGACTCGCTGCTCCACGAAGCCTGGGTGAGCTCGGTGCCCGGCACCTGGCTGACCAGGTCGAAGGGGTCCACGAGGTAGGCGAGTGCCTCGGCGACGTCCTCCTGGACCGCGGTCTCGGCGTGCGCCCGCTCCTCGGCGGGCATCTGCTCGTCCCCGGCGATGTGGCCGAGGGCGGCGGCGGTCAGCTTCTCCGCGTCACCCACCTCGACGACCATTTCAACCTTGAGCCGTACAAACCGTGATGTCTCGTCTCCAGTCATACGACGGAGGGTACGGCCCCCGGACCTCGCGACTTTCCCGCGACCCGCACCTTTCATTAGCATCGCCCCACACGGCCAATTCGCCAGCGCCACAAGGGGGATCCGATTCCGTGTCCGCACGCCGATCACTGCTGACCACCGCCGCCGCCGGAGCCCTCCTCGGCGCCCTGTGCTTCGTCCCCTCCGCCAACGCGACGTCGCCCGCGACCCACGAGGCCCCCCGGAACGAGAACGCCGCCTCCCAGCACACGACCGCATCCGGGACCACGTCCGAGACCGCTTCGGAGACGACCACCGAGGCCTCCGACCGCCTCGCGGAGACGGGCGGCTTCGACACGACCCCCTACGTCGTCGGGGGCACCGCGTTCCTGAGCCTCGGCGCGGGATTCGTCGCCTTCTCGGCCCGCAGAGAGCGCACGAGCGGCGGCAAGGTCTCCTACTGAGCCGTGCGCCGGTAGAGCCCCTGGGCGCGGGCCAGGTCCACGGGCTCGCGCAACGGCAGGAAGAACTCCACCTGCCACGACTGTGCCTTCTCCGCCTGGCGGTTGGCGGTGGTCACCCAGGGCGGATAGACCCGGAAGGCGCGCTTCCCGCCGGAGCCGTTCGTCGCCACGACACCCTGCGCGCGCAGCGCCTCCCGGGGGAAGACGAACTGGCCGAAGTGGCCCTGGTCGCGGCTGCCGATGACGAAGAGGTCGATGGGGTCCGTGTCGTCGAAGGGCTGGATGGGCCCGGCGGCGGACCTCTTCCAGACGGTGACGAACTGGCCGGGCTTCGTCGGCGTGGTCCTGGCCTCGCGGTAACGGACGCGCGCCCCGTCGAGGGTGAGTGCGTGGGCGGCGTAGTCGGCGCCCTCCGGCTCGGGCCGCGGCTGTGACCAGGTGAATCCGCAGGGGTCGTAGACGAGTGCCTTCGCCGTCATGAGGTCGGACGGCGGGTGCGGCCGGTTCGCTGTCATCCGGCCACCCTGTCACGGGGAGTGGCCGCGCCCCGGGTCGCTACGCTGCGGCGATGATCACCACAGAGACGTGTCCCGGTGACACGGATGTCGCGGTCGCCGCGGCACGTGCCGGGGCGGATGTCGTACGGGGCCTGTACGGCCGACGGCTCGCCCGCATCGACAAGGGCGCGGGCGACTTCGCCACCGAGGCCGACGTGGCGGCCGAGCAGGCGATCCTCGACGTCATACGGGCGGCGCGGCCGGACGACACCGTGCTCGGCGAGGAGGGCGGGCGGCGCGGCGCCGCCGACGCCGCGCGCGAGTGGCTGGTGGACCCGCTGTGCGGAACCCTGAACTACGCCGTCGGCACCATGCTCGTCGCCGTCAACGTGGCGCTGCGCGACACGGCGGCGGGGGTGACGGCGGCGGTGGCGGACCCGTTCGGCGGCGAGGTGTTCCACACGGACGGGACGTCCGCGTGGGTGCGGGACGGCGGGGCCGACGCGCCGCTGGTCCCCTCCCCCGGCACCCGGCTCGTCGACGTCAACCTCGACCCGCCCTTCCCGAGCGCGCCCGGCTTCCGCGGCGTGGACCTGCTGGCCCACCCGGAGTTCGCCGCGCGGTTCCGGCCGCGGGTCGTGTCGACGTCGCTGGCGCTCGCCTGGGTCGCGGCGGGCCGGCGTGCCGCGTACGTCACCGACGGCGGGGACCTGTCGGGGAGCGTGCACTTCGCGGCCGGTATCGCCCTGTGCCGGGCGGCGGGCTGCGTGGTCACCGGAGTTGACGGCGCGGCACCCGGTGAGGGCGGACGCGGGCTCGTGGCGGCGGCCGACGCGGAGACCCACGAGCTGCTGATGTCGATGATCGGTCTCCGGCGGGATTGTCAGTGATCTCCTGCGGAATTGTCCGTGATCCGTAACAGACGCATCCTCTCGCCTCCCTGACTCGTCCTGCCGGGTGGCCGCACGGCGGCGACCGGGGGAAACGACGAGGATCTGGTGAGAGGGGCGGGCATGGCACGGCACAGCGGCGGGCGGGGCTGGTACGGCAGGTTGATCGGGGCGGCACTCGGGGTGACGATGCTCGCCACCGGCGCTTCCGTGTGGACCGCGCAGGCCGGTGACGTGGACGACGCGCCGCCGGAGGCCACCGCGCCCGCCGACCCGGGCCAGAACGTGAAGCCGGTGTCGAGGACCATCGCGCACGCCTCGGAGCAGGGCAAGCGCGGCATCAACATCACCATCGACGACGGCCCCGACCCCAAGTGGACCCCTCAGATGCTCGACCTGCTGCGGCAGAACGGGGTCAAGGCCACGTTCTGCATGGTGGGGACGCAGGCGCAGGCCCACCCCGACGTCGTGAAGAAGGTCGTCGCGGACGGGCACCGCCTCTGCGACCACTCGATCTCGCACAACACCGGCATGGACAAGGAGTCCAACGCCTACCAGGCGAAGCAGATCCTCGACGCCGAACGCATGATCACCAAGGCGTCCGGCGGCGTCCGCCCCATGTACTACCGCGCGCCCGGCGGCGCGTTCACCCCGTACAGCCGCAAGCTCGCCGCCGACCGCGGCATGCGCCCGCTGGGCTGGAACGTCGACACCAAGGACTTCGAGCTGCCGGGCACGGACGCCATCGTCGCGACCGTCGAGCGTGAGCTGCCGGGCGGTCCGACGCTCCTCTTCCACGACGCGGGCGGCGACCGCACCCAGACCGTCGAGGCCCTGCGCCGGCTGCTCCCCCGGCTGAAGGCGCAGGGCTACACCTTCGGTTTCCCGGTCCGGTAGACGGCCCTCGCGCTAGGCCAGCGGCCCCGTCACCGGCTCGACCGCCGTCACCAGCTCGCCCGACCTGACGAACGCGTCCGCCGCCGCCAGGTCCGGCGCGAGGAAACGATCCGGCCCGGGACCCTCCACGCCCGCCTTGCGGACGGCCTCGATGACCGCCTGCGTCGCCGGTGCGGGGGTGAGGCCCTCGCGGAGTTCGACGGCGCGCGTGGCGGCGTACAGCTCGATCGCCACGATGCGGGTGAGGTTGTCGACGGCGGTGCGCAGCTTGCGGGCCGCGGACCAGCCCATGGAGACGTGGTCCTCCTGCATGGCGGAGGACGGGATGGAGTCGGCGGAGGCCGGGACGGCGAGCCGCTTCATCTCGCTGACCAGCGCGGCCTGCGTGTACTGGGCGATCATGAGGCCCGAGTCGACACCCGCGTCGTCCGCGAGGAACGGCGGCAGGCCGTGCGAGCGGTTCTTGTCGAGCAGCCGGTCGGTGCGGCGCTCGGCGATCGAGCCGAGGTCGGCCGCAGCGATCGCGAGGAAGTCCAGGACGTACGCGACCGGGGCCCCGTGGAAGTTGCCGTTGGACTCGACCCGGCCGTCGGGAAGCACGACGGGGTTGTCGACGGCAGCGGCCAGCTCGCGCTCGGCGACGAGCCGCGCGTGGGCCATCGTGTCCCGGCCCGCGCCCGCGACCTGCGGCGCGCACCGCACGGAGTACGCGTCCTGGACGCGCGGCGCGTCGTCCTGGTGGTGGCCGGTGAGGCCCGAACCGGCGAGCACCGCCAGCATGTTGGCCGCGGAGGCGGCCTGGCCCGGGTGCGGGCGGATGGCGTGCAGCTCGGGCGCGAGGACCTTGTCCGTGCCGAGCAGCGCCTCCAGCGTGAGGGCCGCGGTGATGTCGGCCGACTTGTAGAGCGTCTCCAGGTCGGCGAGGGCCATCACGAGCATGCCGAGCATGCCGTCGGTGCCGTTCAGGAGGGCGAGGCCCTCCTTCTCGCGCAGCTCGACCGGCGTGATGCCGTGCGCGGCGAGCAGTTCGCCGGCGGGCCGCACCTCCCCGTCGGGGCCCTCGGCGTCGCCCTCGCCCATGAGCGTCAGCGCGCAGTGGCTGAGCGGCGCGAGGTCGCCGGAGCAGCCGAGGGAGCCGTACTCGTGGACGACGGGCGTGATGCCCGCGTTGAGCACGTCGGCCATGGTCTGCGCGACCTCGGGGCGTACGCCGGTGTGGCCGGAGCAGACCGTCTTGAGCCGCAGGAACATCAGCGCGCGCACCACTTCGCGCTCCACCCGCGGGCCCATGCCGGCCGCGTGCGAGCGAACGATGTTGCGCTGCAGCTGGGCGCGGAGGTCCGGGCCGATGTGGCGGGTGGCCAGGGCGCCGAAGCCGGTCGAGACGCCGTAGACGGGCTCGGGCTTGGCCGCGAGCGCGTCGACGATCTCGCGGGCGGCGGCGAGGGCCGCCAGCGCGTCGGCGGTGAGTTCGATCCGTGCGTTGCCGCGCGCGACGGCGATGACGTCCGCCGCGGTCGTCCCGGAGGTCCCAAGGGCCACGGTGCCCACGCTGTGCATATCCATATTCAGCAGCGTACGGACTGAATCGCCAGGTGTCACGGGTGGAATCGACGGGAGCCACTTACCGCGAGGTCAGCCTCGTCCCAGCGCCCCGCGGAACGTCATGCCGTAGCGGGTGCGGAGCCTGCGGATCTCCCACACGGACAGCGCGGTCACCGAGACCGGCGCCCCGAGCATGAACGCGTGGAGCACGGCGGGAGGCGCGGCCACCGCGGCGTCGTCGAAGTACTGCAGGACCGCGAGGCCCCACAGCAGCACGGGTGAGAGGACGGGAGGCAGGAGCTCGTGGATCGCCCCGGCGCGGAAGCAGCTGTTCACCGCGTACACGAGCAGCGCGATCGTGTAGAGCAGGCCGACCAGGACGCCGACGAGGGCGGCGAGTCCGGCGGCGAAGGAGAGCAGGTGGTAGAAGAGGACCTCCAGGAACGCGCCCTGGTTGTCGGTGAGCCCGAGGCCCTCGCGCAGCACGTACCAGCAGAGCCACACCACGCCCGCGCCTGCCGCGAGCGCGAGGAGCGTGCCGAGCGGCTGGACGGCGCGGCGCAGGTAGACGCGGCGCAGCGAGGCGTCGGCGAGGCCGATGAAGAGCGTGGCGGCGACGAGGATCGCGACGACCGCGAGGCCCGCGGCGACGAGGAGGTCCTCGACCTTGCCCATGACGAACTCCTCGCGCCCCTGACGCAGCGGGTAGGCGAAGACGAGCCACACGGTCGCGCCGAGCCCGAGGAGCGTACGTCCGGACTGCAGGGCGGTGATGGTGCGGTCCTCGACGGCGCCGGGCCGGTCGGGGCTGCCGAAGCGTCGGGCGAGGTTGAGCGGCTGGGAAGCGGCACCGCGGACACCGCGGGCGGGCCGGGGGTGCGGCGGGTCGTACGGGGCCGGGGTGCCGTTGTACGCCGCCGGATCCCCGTCGTACGTCGCGTACCCGTGGCCATGGTGCTGATCGCTCAACGTCCGCTCCCCCGTGCGGGCTTCAGCGGTCCCGCGTACCGCGCGGCCCGGCTCGGAGCGGGCGCGGCACACCCTAACTGATCATGCTCATGGCGCCGAAAGCCGCCGTCAGCCGCCGGTGGGCCGCGGCCCCCGCCCCCGGAACGCGCGCCGCTCCCCCGTCCGAGGGTCCCCCGCGGGCGCGTCCGCGAGCCGGACCACCGGGTCGTCCACGCCCTCGCGCCCCGCCACCACCGGCTTCGCCGCGCGCGCGGCCTTGGCCCGGTACTGCGCCGCGTCGGCGAGCCGGAAGAGGCGGCGGGCCGAGCGCACCGCGCCGATCGGGTCCCCGGTCGACGCGACCCCGCACGCCACCCCGTCGCCGAGCTCCAACTCGTACGCTCGTACGCAGAGTTCGTCCGCCACCCGTACCACCTCGTCGGCGGTGGGGCCGACCGCGACGAGGCAGAACTCGTCGCCGCCGAGGCGGGCCGCGAGCGTCCCCGGCAGCATCGCGCCGCAGAGCGAGAGGACCGACCCGAAGCGTTCGAGGAGGCGGTCGCCGACCGCGTGGCCACGGGTGTCGTTGACCCGCTTGAGCCCGTTGACGTCGCACACGACCAGGCTCACCACGGCGCCTTCGGCGAGGTGCCGCTCCACCGCCTCGTCGAGGCGCAGGTCGACCGCGCGGCGGTTCGCGAGCCCCGTGAGCGCGTCCGTGAAGGCGAGGCGGCGCGCCTCCTCCAGGCGCTCGGTCTGCGCGATCCCGGCGGCCACCACCGCGGTGAGGACCGTCGCGAAGTCCGCGTCGGCCCGCTCGAAGACGGGCTCGCCCGGGGGCCGCGCCACGTACAGCTCGCCCCACGCCCGCCCGTGCAGCACGACCGGGGCGACCACGCAGCAGCCGCGGCCCCGACGGCGCAGAGCGGCGACGCGCTGGTGGCAGTAGCCGGGCTCACGGGCGTCGGCGGGGCCCTCGGCGGTCTCGACCCAGGCGTGCGGTTCGCCGCCGCCCGCCCAGTGCTCGTGCAGGAACTCGGTGATCTCCGGGAACTGGTGGACGGGGTACGCCTCGTTCTCCGGGAACTCCTCCTCGCCGTGGACGCGTCGCCCGGCGTTCACGAGGACCCGCAGCCGGCCCATGTCCCGCTCCCACACGGACAGCGCGGCGAAGCTCCCGCTGAGCGCGCGGCAGGTGCCGAGAGCGGCCGCCCGCCAGGACTCGCGCGGAGTGTGCGCGGCGGCCATTCCCTGCGCCAGCTCGACCACGGCCCGCAGCCGGACATCCTCTCCCATTTCCCCAGATTAGGAGGTTTGCCGCATTTTGGAAGGTCGAGACATGACAGAACGTGAGCGCGGCGGGGCTGTCCCCCCCGCGGCTCCGCCACCCGCCCGCTACACGCCGGGCCACTGCGGCTTCCGCTTCTCGTTGAAGGCCGCGACGCCCTCCGCGCGGTCGGCGGAGAACGCCACCGTCCGCCACGCCGCGTCCTCGACCTCCAGGCCCGCCCGCAGATCGAGGCCGTGTCCGAGGCGCAGGGCACGCTTGGCCGCGCGCAGGCCGACCGGCGAGTTGGCGGCGATGCGGGCGCCGAGCGCCAGCGCCTCCGTACGGGCCTCACCCTCCGCCACCAGCAGGTCCACCAGGCCCAACTCCCTTGCCTCCGCCGCCTCCACGCGGCGCGCGGAGAAGATCAGCTCGGCGGCGCGGGCGGCGCCCACGCGGCGCGGCAGGAGCTGAGTACCGCCACCGCCGGGGATGACACCGACGGACACCTCGGGAAGTCCCACGACCGCGGTCCCGTCCGCGACGATGATGTCGCAGGAGAGCGCGAGCTCGAACCCGCCGCCGAGTGCGAAGCCGTGCACCGCGGCGACGGTGGGCATCGGCAGGTCGAGGACGCCGGTGTACGAGGCGCGGGTCGTGGGGCGCTGGCGGCGCAGCTCGTCGTCGCTGAAGGAGTTCCGCTCCTTCAGGTCGGCGCCCACGCAGAACGCCCGCTCGTGGGTGGAGGTCAGGACGACGACGCGGGCGTCGGAGTCCTCGGACAGGGCGGCGCAGGCGGCGGCGATGGAGCGGGCCATCTCCGAGGAGACGGCGTTCATCGCCTCGGGACGGTCCAGGACGAGCTCGACGACGTGGCCGTGCCGTCTGACCGCCACGTACTCCCCGTACCGCTGCTCGTCACCCATGACGCTCCTCCACCTCCGGTTAACGACCGTTACCCCGGGATCATGTCACCGGGCCGGTCCGGGAGGGAAGGGACTCCTCAGCCTCTCCGCGCCAGGAGCCAGGGCTCGACGACGCCGAGACCGCGGACCGGACGCTGCCACATGGGCTGGAGCGCGAAACGGTACGAGGGGGGCTCCTCGCCCTCCTTCTCCGCCGCGGCGGCCTCCTCCGCGGCCTGCGTCTCGGAGGCGGGCGCGTCGCCCGTGCGGGTCAGCTCCTCCGCGAACGCGCCGTCCACGAGGACCGCGTCCCGCGGCGCTATCGACGTGAGGCGGCTCGCGAGGTTCACGGTCGTGCCGAAGACGTCGCCCATGCGGGTCGTCACGGTGCCGAAGGCGATGCCGACGCGGAGCTCCGGCATCGTCTCGTCGTTGGCCATCGTCTCGATGAGACGGAGGGCGATCTCCGCTGCCACGCCCGCGTCGTCCGCGGCGTAGAGGACTTCGTCGCCGAGGGTCTTGATGAGCCGTCCGCCGTGCGCGGCGACGAGGTCCGCCGCGGTCGTCTCGAAGGCCTCGACGAGCTCGCCGAGCTCCTCCTCCTCCATGCGCCGGGTCAGCCGGGTGAACCCGACGAGGTCGGCGAAACCGACGGCGAGGCGCCGGTCCACCATCTCCTCGTCGTCCGCGGCCTGCACGACGCGGCCGGTGGCGGCGGCGAGCTGGCGGCGCCACACGTAGACGAGGAACTCCTCCAGCTCGGGCAGGAGCAGCTCGATCAGCGGGTACGTGACCTCGGTCCGCGTCATGCCCGGCTCGGGAGGCTCGGTGAGCCCCTCCAGGAAGGAGTCGATCTGCCACTCGGCGAGGCGGGCGGTGGTCTGGCCCGTGGACCGGGCCACCTGTACGGCCATGGCCTCGCTCAGCAGGCCCGCCTCGACGAGGCCCGCGAGGCGGCGCAGGGCGAGTACGTCCGCCTCGGTGAGGGCCTTGGCCTGGCCGATGTCCGGGAAGCCCATGGCCCGCCAGAAGCGGGACGCCAGCTCCATGGAGACGCCCGCGCTGCGGGCGGCCTGGAAGGGGGTGTAGCGGCGGTCGGCGCCGAGGATGAGCTGTTCGAGGCGGAGCGCGAGCGGGTCCTTCGCCGCGTCGTCCTCGCTCTTCTCGTCCACGTCGGACACTTCGGGCACGCCGAAGCCGTCCTTCCCGCGGCCGGCCACGGGACCCGGGGTACGGCCGTCCCCGCCGTCCGGGGCGGGGTGCTCGCCCTCGCCCGATCCCGTGTCGTCGACGGTCACGCCTGCTGCCCTTCCGATCTGCCGCGGTCAGGTATCGACCGGCGCCAACTTTACGGCAGGTGTGCCGCAGCTCACTCCCGACTCCCGGGACGCGCTTCTTGACGACGGGGGTATCGGTCACCCTGCGCCGCGCGGGCCGCCTTCGCATCCGCCGCGGGTGCCCTTCGGGCGGGTGCGGGTGCCCTTCGGGCGGGTGCGGGTCCGTCGTGGCCGGTCGCGCAGTGCCCCGCGCCCCCAAGAGCGTGCCCCTTGTCCCGTACCCCTCAGGGGGTCGCCGGGCGGAGGTGGACGATGTCGCCCGCGCCCACCGGTTCCTGGACGCCCTCCTGCGTGGCCAGGATCAGGCGGCCGTCGGCGTCCACCGCCACCGCTTCGCCCGCCACCGCGCGGTTGCCGGGGAGTTCCGCTCGGACCCGGCGGCCCAGGGTCGCGCAGCCCGCCGCGTAGGTCTCCTGGAGGCGGGAGGCCGTCGGGTCGCCGTCCGCGTCGCGCCACGAGGTGTACCAGTGCTCAAGGGAGCGGAGTACGGACCGGAGCAGCGGGTCCCGGTCCGTGACCTTCGCGCCGGCCAGGGCGAGCGAACCCGCCGTCGGCACGGGCAGCTCGTCCTCGCGCAGGGTCACGTTGAGGCCGATGCCGATGACGATGCCGCCGCCGGACGCGGAGCCCGCTCGCTCCGCGAGGATGCCGCCCGCCTTCCGTTCCTGGTCACCGACCGTTACCAAGAGGTCGTTCGGCCACTTGAGTGCCGTGTCGACGCCGGCGACACGGGAGAGGCCCGTCGCCACCGCGACGCCCGCGAGGAGGGGGAGCCAGCCCCACCGTTCGACCGGCACCTCCGCCGGTTTGAGCAGCACGGAGAAGAACAGGCCCGAGCGCGCGGGCGCGGACCAGCGGCGGTCGAGGCGGCCGCGCGCCGCGCTCTGCTCCTCGGCGACCAGGACCGCCCCCTCGGGGAGCTCGTCCGCGCGCGCCGCGAGGTCGGAGTTGGTGGAGCCGGTGACGGGCACCACGTCCAGGGAGGACCACAGGCCGCCGTCCCTGAGGAGGGTCCGACGGAGCGAGGCCGCGTTGAGCGGCGGCCTGTCGAGGTCGGACCAGCGGTTGTCTTCAGCATCTGACGGCGTCATGCAAGCCACCTTAGGTGTGGTAAACGCCGCACTGCCGAACGGTATCGGCGCCGATACGCTACGGACCAGTAGCCAGCCGCACAGCCGTAGACAAGCACCTTTGAGCAGGCAGGGAGCCGCATCCCGATGTCCGAGCCGGAACAGCCCAACGTGCCCGCGTCAGACCGCACCGCCGAAGACGGCGCCATCGACATCCATACGACCGCGGGGAAACTTGCCGACCTGCAGCGCCGCATCGAGGAGGCCAAGCACGCGGGCTCGGCCCGAGCGGTCGAGAAGCAGCACGCCAAGGGGAAGCTGACGGCGCGCGAACGCATTGAACTGCTGCTCGACGAGGGTTCCTTCGTCGAGCTCGACGAGTTCGCGCAGCACCGGTCGACCAACTTCGGCCTGGAGAAGAACCGGCCGTACGGCGACGGCGTGGTGACCGGCTACGGCACCGTCGACGGCCGCCCGGTCGCCGTGTTCTCGCAGGACTTCACCGTCTTCGGCGGCGCGCTCGGCGAGGTCTTCGGCCAGAAGATCGTCAAGGTCATGGACTTCGCGCTGAAGACCGGCTGCCCGGTCATCGGCATCAACGACTCCGGCGGCGCCCGCATCCAGGAGGGCGTCATGGCCCTCGGGATGTACGGCGAGATCTTCCGCCGGAACACCCACGCGTCCGGCGTGATCCCGCAGATCTCCCTGGTCGTCGGGCCGTGCGCGGGCGGTGCCGTCTACTCCCCCGCGATCACCGACTTCACCGTCATGGTCGACCAGACCTCGCACATGTTCATCACGGGACCCGACGTCATCAAGACCGTCACGGGCGAGGACGTCGGCTTCGAGGAGCTGGGCGGCGCCCGCACCCACAACACCACGTCGGGCGTGGCGCACCACATGGCGGGCGACGAGAAGGACGCGATCGAATACGTCAAGTCGCTCCTGTCGTACCTGCCTTCGAACAACCTCAGCGAGCCGCCCGCCTTCCCCGAGGAGGCGGACCTGGAGCCCACGGACGAGGACCTGGCGCTGGACACGCTGATCCCGGACAGCGCGAACCAGCCGTACGACATGCACGGCGTCATCGAGCACGTCCTGGACGACGCCGAGTTCTTCGAGACGCAGCCGCTGTTCGCGCCGAACATCCTCACCGGCTTCGGCCGGATCGAGGGCCACCCGGTGGGCATCGTCGCCAACCAGCCGACGCAGTTCGCGGGCTGCCTGAACATCGACGCGTCGGAGAAGGGCGCCCGCTTCGTCCGTACCTGCGACGCGTTCAACATCCCGGTCATCACCTTCGTCGACGTGCCGGGCTTCCTGCCGGGCGTCGAGCAGGAGCACACGGGCATCATCCGCCGCGGCGCGAAGCTCATCTACGCGTACGCGGAGGCCACCGTCCCGCTGATCACGATCATCACGCGCAAGGCGTTCGGCGGCGCGTACGACGTCATGGGCTCCAAGCACCTGGGCGCCGACCTGAACCTGGCCTGGCCGACCGCGCAGATCGCCGTGATGGGCGCGCAGGGCGCGGTCAACATCCTGCACCGCCGCACGATCGCCGAGGCCGGGGACGACGTCGAGGAGGTCAGGGCGCGGCTCATCCAGGAGTACGAGGACGCCCTGCTCAACCCGTACACGGCCGCCGAGCGCGGCTACGTCGACGCGGTGATCATGCCGTCCGAGACCCGCTCCCACCTCGTGCGCGGCCTGCGTCAGCTGCGGACGAAGCGGGAATCCCTTCCTCCGAAGAAGCACGGCAACATCCCCCTCTAGTCCCTCAGGGAGGGCTCATGATCAAGGTCGTACGCGGAAACCCGACCCCGGAGGAGCTCGCCGCCGCCCTGGCGGTGGTCCAGGTGCGCGCCGCGGCGGTGACGGACGGACCGTCCGGCGCGCCCGCGCCGTCCGACTCCTGGGCGGATCCCGCGCGGGTGGCCCGCCACCGCCTGCCCGCCCCCTCCCCCACGGCGTGGGGCCGCAGCTACTGGCCCGGCTAGGGCGACCGTGACGGTCCGGGTCCGGGGAACTTGAGTACGCGTACTCAGGCGCCCCGGCCCGCCAGGCCGCAGTATCGGTTGCATGCTGTGGTCGGACCCGGAGAACGATCCTCCGAAGGACATGCGGGACCTGCAGGCGAAGATGCGCCGCGCGGGCCTCGTCCTCGCCCTGGCGATGGTCATCGCGATGTTCGTGCTCAACGCCCACTGAGGCGCAGCGTCCACTGGGGCACACCCCCACTGAGGCGCAACCCCCGCTGAGGCGCTCGCTACGCTGACCGCATGAGTGATCAGCCCCGCCGTCTCGTCCTCGCCTCCCAGTCGCCCGCCCGGCTCGGCCTGCTCCGGCAGGCGGGCCTCGCCCCCGAGGTCATCGTCAGCGGCGTCGACGAGGACAAGGTGTCCGCGCCGACCCCCGCCGAACTCGCCCTCGCCCTGGCCGAGGCCAAGGCGTCCGTGGTCGCCGCGCGACCCGACGCCGAGGGCGCACTGGTCATCGGCTGCGATTCGGTCCTGGAGCTGGACGGCCGGGCCCTCGGCAAGCCCGCCGACGCCGAGGAAGCCACCGCCCGCTGGAAGGACATGCGCGGCCGCGCGGGCGTCCTGCAGACCGGTCACTGCGTCCGGGACACCGTCTCCGGGCGGTACGCGTCGGCGACGGCGTCCACCGTCGTCCGTTTCGGTGAGCCCTCCGACGCCGAGATCGCCGCGTACGTGGCGAGCGGCGAACCGCTCCACGTGGCCGGGGCGTTCACGCTCGACGGCCGCTCGGCGCCGTTCATCGAGGGGATCGAGGGCGACCACGGCAACGTCATCGGTCTGTCGCTGCCGCTGCTGCGCCGCCTCCTCGTGGAACTGGGCGTGGGCATCACGGAGTTGTGGCACCAGTAGCCCGTGCGCCCGCGGCGGCTCAGGCCGTCTGCGGCTCGCCCACCGCGGCGTCCTGCTGCGCCTTCCTCTCGTACGCCATGAGCGGCAGGACG
Source organism: Streptomyces venezuelae (assembly GCF_008642355.1). Classification (NCBI taxonomy): domain Bacteria; kingdom Bacillati; phylum Actinomycetota; class Actinomycetes; order Kitasatosporales; family Streptomycetaceae; genus Streptomyces; species Streptomyces venezuelae. The sequence continues at coordinate 5,110,685 of NZ_CP029193.1, read as the reverse complement.
ATCAGGCCGAGCACCACCATCATGAACGCGAACGCGGCCCAGCCCAGCAGGCCGACGCAGAAGGCACCCAGGAGCGCGTGCAGGACGGCGCAGCTGATGAGGAGGATGCGGCCGAAGGTGCCCGGGGCGCGGTCGCGCACGGCCGTGCGGGCCAGGACGATGCCGCACAGCGCGAGGTAGCCGCCGAAGAGGCCGCCCGCGATCCAGGTGGACACGGTCATCGCGTGCGGGTCGAGACCGGCGAGCGACATCTTCTGGTTGTCGACGACGTGGCCGAGGATCCAGTTCAGGAGCGCGATGCCGACCGCCTCCGCCAGGAGAATGATCGCGCCCACCCAGGCCACCGGTCTGCGCGCCACGGCGCCCCACCCACTTCCCTCTGCTGTTGCTCAAGCTGTTGCTGTTACCCCTAGTACGTTCGAGCCATCGCGAACGCTACTAACGGGTAAACCCCGGGACAAGAGCTGTGCCGCAGGCAAAGAATCATTGGGCCATTCGTAGGGACTCCACAAAGAAAGCCGCGCGTCCGCAGCGCTGACTCACAGAGACCTTGACCACATCGGAGGGCTACGCTGCCGTGGAGGGACCCTGCGTACCGCGGTGCGACAAGGGTTTTCGCGAACCTAGCCGGTCTCGAGTGACACTCCGTGTGGGCAAGCTCACCATTGGGGACGGGTCGTAAGGCCGTGTCGGCAGTCCCTAAACTCGGCTTGTTTCAAGGAGGGAGCCATCGTGCGCAAGGTGCTCATCGCCAACCGTGGCGAAATCGCTGTCCGCGTTGCCCGGGCATGCCGGGATGCAGGGATCGCGAGCGTAGCCGTCTACGCAGACCCTGACAGGGACGCGCTGCATGTACGGGCAGCCGATGAGGCGTTCGCGCTGGGCGGTGACACTCCGGCCACCAGCTACCTGGACATCTCCAAGGTGCTGGCCGCGGCCAAGGACGCGGGGGCGGACGCCATCCACCCCGGCTACGGCTTCCTTTCGGAGAACGCCGACTTCGCGCAGGCCGTCATCGACGCGGGCCTGAACTGGATCGGCCCGCCGCCGCAGGCCATCCGTGACCTCGGCGACAAGGTCGCCGCGCGGCACATCGCGCAGCGCGCGGGCGCCCCGCTGGTCGCGGGCACGCCCGACCCGGTGTCCGGCGCCGACGAGGTCGTCGCCTTCGCCGAGGCGAACGGCCTGCCGATCGCCATCAAGGCGGCGTTCGGCGGTGGCGGCCGCGGTCTGAAGGTCGCCCGCACGCTCGAAGAGGTCCCGGAGCTGTACGACTCCGCGGTGCGCGAGGCCGTGGCGGCGTTCGGCCGCGGCGAGTGCTTCGTGGAGCGCTACCTCGACAAGCCGCGGCACGTCGAGACCCAGTGCCTCGCCGACAAGCACGGCAACGTCGTGGTCGTCTCGACCCGTGACTGCTCGCTGCAGCGGCGCCACCAGAAGCTCGTCGAGGAGGCGCCCGCGCCGTTCCTCACCCCCGAGCAGAACGCCGAGCTGTACGCCGCCTCCAAGGCGATCCTCAAGGAGGCCGGCTACGTCGGCGCGGGCACCGTCGAGTTCCTCGTCGGCGTCGACGGCACGATCTCCTTCCTGGAGGTCAACACCCGTCTCCAGGTGGAGCACCCGGTCACCGAGGAGGTCTCCGGCATCGACCTGGTCCGCGAGATGTTCCGCATCGCCGACGGCGAGGAGCTCGGTTACGGCGACCCCGAACTGCGCGGCCATTCCTTCGAGTTCCGCATCAACGGCGAGGACCCGGGCCGCAACTTCCTGCCCGCGCCCGGCACCGTCACCACCTTCGCGCCGCCGTCGGGCCCCGGTGTCCGCCTGGACGCGGGCGTCGAGTCCGGCTCGGTCATCGGTCCGGCCTGGGACTCGCTCCTCGCCAAGCTGATCGTCACCGGCGCGACGCGTGAGCAGGCGCTGCAGCGTGCCTCGCGGGCCCTGGCGGAGTTCGACGTCGAGGGCATGGCCACGGCCATCCCCTTCCACCGTGCCGTCGTCACGGACCCGGCGTTCGCGCCCGAACTGACCGGCTCGACCGACCCGTTCACGGTCCACACGCGGTGGATCGAGACCGAGTTCGTCAACGAGATCCCGCCGTTCACGGCCACCGGGGACGCCGAGACGGACGAGGAGCCGGGCCGCGAGACGGTCGTCGTCGAGGTCGGCGGCAAGCGCCTCGAGGTCTCCCTGCCGTCCTCGCTCGGCATGACCATCGCGCGCACCGCGGCGGCGGGCGGCGCCCGTCCCAAGCGGCGCGCGGCCAAGAAGTCGGGCCCCGCGGCGTCCGGCGACACCCTCGCCTCGCCCATGCAGGGCACGATCGTCAAGATCGCGGTCGAGGAGGGCCAGGAGGTCAACGAGGGCGACCTGGTCGTCGTCCTGGAGGCCATGAAGATGGAACAGCCCCTGAACGCGCACCGTTCGGGCACGATCAAGGGCCTCACCGCGGAGGTCGGCGCGAGCCTGACGTCCGGCGCGGTGATCTGCGAGATCAAGGACTGACCCGCAGCAGACGCGTACACCGACGGGCCGGGCCGGAACTCTTCCGGTCCGGCCCGTCGGCGTTCCCGCCGACTGCGGCCCGGTGGAGGGCTGATCGCGCAGTTCCCCGCGCCCCTGAGTCGTCCGCCGCGCCCCGCACCGTTGCGTGCGGGGCGCGTGCGGTGAGGCGTCACGCAGGACCAGTCAGGGGCGCGGGGAACTCGCACTCCGTCCGGCACCAGCGCAACCGCCCCCGCCCCGCCCCGCGTCCTCCCCCGCGTAGAGCCGAAGGCCACGGGGGGACTTCAGTGAAACGCACGGGGGACGTCATCGGGCTGCTCGCGGCGGCAGCCGTCATCGGTACGACCGGATGGTTCGCGGGCGCCGCGGACGCCGGGCAGCGCTTCGAGGCCGGGCTCGTCCTCGGCCTGTCCACGGCCCTGTCCGTCGCGCTCCTGCGCCGCTTCACCCACCTGCCGCTGGGCAGACGCCGCCCCTACACCTTCGCGCTGCCCCTGCCCGCACCCGACTGGTCGGCCCCGCCGCCGGACCCGGACGGCGACCCGGAGGCGCTGCGGCCGTACGCCGAACGGCAGGCCGGGCTGCTCGGCGACGCGTCCGCGCTCGGCGACACGCTCCGCCACACCTGCGCGCTCGCGCCGCACCTGCGCGCGGAGCTCGCCTCGTACGCGGTCACCGCGTCGATCCAGGCGAGCAACTCGGTGATCGCCCCGGTCGGCGAAGGACCGCGCAGCCCCGACCCGGCATACGACGCGGCCCATGCCCTCGGCGAGCTCGTCGCGGCCGTCGAGTTCAGCCGCATCGGGATGCGCGCCCTGGAGGCGCTGGTCACGGAGCGGCCGCTGCGGCCCGACCCGCCCTGCTACTTCAACCCGCTGCACGACCGCGGCCACGCGCGCGTGGCACACCCGGGCGCACCCGAGGGCGTCGAGGAGGTCGCCGCCTGCCACGGCTGCGCCAAGGGGCCGGAGCCGCTCCTGGTGCCGTCGGCGGGCGGCCCGGTGCCGTACTACGACAGCGACGCGGTCGACGCCCGCTGGCGGCTGCTCGGCTACGGCGCGGTCGTCCCGGACAACGGCGCCACGATGATCGCGACCGCGCGGGACGGCTTCCGCGCCCCGGGGCCGGCGGCACCCTCCGGGGGCGGTCTCAAGAAGTTTCGTACGAAGGTGAGTTGATGATCATGAGTGACCTGGTCACCGGTGTGCTGAGCGGACTCGTCCTCGGCACCTGTGTCACGTACCCGCTGGTCCTGTGGCTGACCAGGAACCTGAGCGGCGGCTCCCTGCCGCCGCACCGCCGCGAGCGCAGGGCCCGCGCGGAGCTGGACGCCTTCTTCGCCCGCCAGGATCCCTGACCACGGGCAGTGGCATCCTTGGGGGACGCGTACGTTCACGAAGGGTGCGGGGATGACGACCGGCACGGGCCAGCAGGCGAGAGCGCCGCAGCAGGCGGCACAGTCGGCGCGCACCATGCGGGCCGACGCCCGCCGCAACTACGACCGGCTGCTCGCCGAGGCGCGCTCCGCCTTCGCCGAGCACGGCACGGGCGCGTCCCTGGAGGACGTGGCGCGCCGCGCGGGCGTCGGCATCGGCACGCTCTACCGGCACTTCCCCAACCGGCACGCGCTGATGAGCGCGGTCTGGAAGGACGCGGTGTGCGACCTGCTCGCGCGTTCGCACGCGCTGCTCGACGACCCGCAGCCGTGCTCCGCGCTGGTGGCGTGGCTGCGCGCCATCATCACTCATGCGGGTGAGTATCGCGGCCTGTCGAGCGCGCTCATGTCGGCGTCGCACGACGACACTTCGGCGCTCGCGCAGTGCAGCCTGCCCATGCGCGAGGCCGGGGCGGCCCTGCTGCTGCGCGCGCAGGAGGCGGGGACCGTACGGCCCGATGTCTCCATCGGCGACCTGCTCCAGCTGACCAACGCGATCTCCCTGGCGGCCGAGGAGACTCCGGACGATCCGGAGCTGGCCGACCGCCTGCTCACGCTGACCCTGCGGGGGCTGAAGGCCGACGGGGGCTGAAGGCCGACGGGCGGACACCGGCGCAACACCGGCGCCCGCCCGGGATGACGCCGCCGGAATCAGCGGCGGCGCAGGTCCGCGACCCGCGCCGCCCGTTCCCCGGGGGGCTGCTCCCCGAGGAGCGCACTGCGCAACTGCTGGCCCGGTCCCGCCCCGTGGTTGCGTCGCTGACCCGGCAGGGGCACGTCCCGGCGCTGCTGGCGCCCCGCCGGGACGGAGTCGACACCGGGCGCGGAGCTAGGGCCTGCGGCACCGCCCGCCACCGTGATCTGCACGCCCTGGTCGGCCAGGGCCTGCAGTTCCGTCGCGGCGCGGTCGTCGTGCCCCGGCGGTTCGTCGGTGACCAGGCGGGTGATGACGTCCGTCGGCACCGTCTGGAACATCGTGTCGGTGCCGAGCTTGGTGTGGTCCGCGAGGACCACGACCTCGGCCGCCGCCTGGACCAGCGCGCGGTCCACGCTCGCGGAGAGCATGTTGGACGTGGAGAGGCCGCGCTCGGCGGTCAGACCACTGCCCGACAGGAAGGCCCGTGACACCCGCAGCCCCTGGAGGGACTGCTCGGCCCCGCTGCCCACCAGCGCGTAGTTCGAGCCGCGCAGGGTGCCGCCGGTCATGACGACTTCCACCCTGTTGGCGTGTGCCAGCGCCTGTGCCACCAGGAGGGAGTTGGTGACGACGGTCAGGCCGGGCACCCGCGCGAGCCGGCGGGCCAGCTCCTGCGTGGTCGTACCCGCCCCGACGACGATGGCTTCGCCTTCTTCGACGAGGCCCGCCGCGAGATCGGCGATAGCCGTCTTCTCGGCGGTCGCGAGATGTGATTTCTGCGGAAAGCCGGACTCCCGCGTGAATCCGCCCGGCAATACCGCACCGCCATGTCGGCGGTCGAGGAGTCCTTCTGCCTCCAGCGCGCGCACGTCCCGCCGTACGGTCACTTCGGAGGTCTGGACGACGCGGGCGAGCTCACGGAGCGATACCGCCCCGTTGGCCCGCACCATTTCGAGGATCAATTGGCGACGTTCTGCAGCGAACACGAAACTGACAGTAACCCCAACGACCGTCTGCTTTCAGCAGTTTGCGCCGAATTACAGAAGTTGTTCGCACGGCAGGGTGGGAAGTGGTATAGGTGCTTACTCTCCCCGCCTATGCCGCGCGAATGGGCGGCAACAGTGCGTGACCTGCAAAGAGTTGTTTCAGGCCGCCGACAGGATCAGCCTTCGCCCGCCGTCTTCCGCGTGTGCAGCTGACGCGCCACCTCCGCGATCGACCCCGAAAGCGACGGGTACACGGTGAACGCATTCGCGATCTGCTCGACCGTCAGATTGTTGTCGACCGCGATCGAGATGGGGTGGATCAGTTCCGAGGCGCGCGGTGCGACGACCACACCGCCGACCACGATGCCCGTGCCGGGACGGCAGAAGATCTTGACGAAACCGTCGCGGATGCCCTGCATCTTCGCGCGCGGATTGCGCAGCAGCGGCAGCTTCACCACGCGGGCGTCGATCTTTCCGGCGTCGACGTCGGCCTGGCTGTAGCCGACGGTCGCGATCTCCGGGTCGGTGAAGACGTTCGCGGAGACGGCCTTCAGGTTCAGCGGCTGCACGGCGTCGCCGAGGAAGTGGTACATCGCGATGCGGCCCTGCATGGCGGCGACGGAGGCCAGCGCGAAGATCCCGGTGACGTCACCGGCCGCGTACACGCCGGGGGCCGACGTGCGCGACACCTTGTCGGTCCAGATGTGCCCGGAGTCCTTCAGCTTGACCCCGGCCTCCTCCAGGCCCATGCCGCTGCTGTTCGGGATGGCACCGACGGCCATCAGGCAGTGCGAGCCGGAGATGACGCGGCCGTCGGCGAGGGTGACCTCGACCCGGTCCCCGACGCGCTTGGCGGAAGCGGCGCGGGAACGGGACATGACGTTCATGCCGCGGCGCCGGAAGACGTCCTCGAGCACGGCGGCGGCGTCCGGGTCCTCGCCGGGAAGCACCCGGTCACGACTCGACACCAAGGTCACGTTCGACCCGAGCGCCTGGTAGGCACCGGCGAACTCGGCACCGGTCACACCCGAACCGACGACGATGAGCTCCTCGGGCAGCTCGTCGAGGTCGTACACCTGGGTCCAGTTCAGGATGCGCTCGCCGTCGGGCTGGGCGTCCGGCACCTCGCGCGGGTGCCCGCCGGTCGCGATCAGCACGGCGTCGGCGACGAGGGTCTCCTCGCTCCCGTCCGCGGCGCGCACCACGACCTTCCGCGACCCGTCGACGTCCTGCTGCCCCTCCAGACGGCCCCGGCCGCGCAGCACGCGCGCGCCCGCCCGCGTCACCGACGCGGTGATGTCGTGGGACTGCGCGAGCGCCAGGCGCTTCACACGGCGGTTGACCTTGCCCAGGTCGACGCCGACCACGCGCGCGGGGGTGTCGATGTGCGGGGTGTCGTCGGCGACGATGATCCCCAGCTCCTCGTACGAGGAGTCGAAGGTGGTCATCACCTCGGCCGTGGCGATCAGAGTCTTGGACGGCACACAGTCGGTGAGCACCGACGCCCCGCCCAGACCGTCGCAGTCGACGACGGTCACCTCCGCACCGAGCTGGGCGGCCACAAGAGCCGCCTCGTATCCGCCGGGTCCGCCGCCAATGATCACGATCCGAGTCACGTACTCCATTGTCCCGCACGCTTCAAGATGCTCACGCCCCGGGGGCCTCCGTCCGTGGCACGCCCCCCGTCCGGGCGGTCCTCCCGTTCCAGGAGGGGCGCACTTGATTGCTGCCGTACCCTCGACCACATGTCGCTCTACGCCGCGTACGCCGGCAATCTGGATCCGCGGCTCATGTCACGCCGCGCACCGCACTCACCGCTGCGCGCGACCGGGTGGCTGACGGGCTGGCGGCTCACGTTCGGCGGGGAACACATGGGCTGGGAGGGCGCGCTCGCCACGCTCGTCGAGGCACCGCGCTCCCAGGTCTTCGTCACGCTCTACGACATCGCCCCCATGGACGAGGACTCCATGGACCGCTGGGAGGGCGTCGGCCTCGACATCTACCGGCGCATGCGGGTCCGCGTGGACACGCTGGAGGGCGAGGAACCCGCTTGGGTGTACGTGCTCAACGGTTACGAGGGAGGCCTCCCGTCAGCCCGTTACCTGGGCGAACTGGCGGACGCGGCGGAATCGGCGGGCGCGCCGCACGACTACGTGATGGAACTCCGCAAACGCCCCTGCTAGCCCCGGGGGCCGCCGCGCCGCCCCTCTCGTCGGAAACGACAAGACAACGATCGCAATCCCGTGGGCATCGTCATCTACGCGCGTAGGCCATGAGCCGCTACTCTCGTCCGCGTGAACGCTTCAGTTATTCCGGACGACATCCAGGGCGACCCGTACGCCGCCGCCGACGCCGCCGCCGCGCGCCTCCGCGAGCTGACGGGCGCCGAGACCCACGACGTCGCCCTCGTGATGGGCTCCGGCTGGGCGCCGGCCGTCGACGCGCTGGGCGAGCCCGAGGCGGACTTTGCCGTCACCGAGCTGCCCGGCTTCCCGCCGCCGGCGGTCGAGGGGCACGGCGGCCGCATCCGCTCCTTCAAGATCGGCGCCAAGCGCGTGCTGGTCTTCCTGGGCCGCACCCACTACTACGAGGGCCGTGGCGTCGCCGCCGTCTCGCACGGCGTCCGCACGGCCGTCGCCGCGGGCTGCAAGACGATCGTGCTGACCAACGGCTGCGGAGGCCTGCGCGAGGGCATGCGCCCCGGCCAGCCGGTCCTCATCAGCGACCACCTCAACCTCACGGCGACGTCCCCGATCGTCGGGGCCAACTTCGTCGACCTGACGGACCTGTACTCCCCCCGTCTGCGCGCCCTCTGCAAGGAGATCGACCCGACCCTAGAAGAGGGCGTCTACGCGCAGTTCCCCGGCCCGCACTACGAGACTCCGGCGGAGATCCGCATGGCCCGCACGATCGGTGCGGACCTGGTCGGCATGTCCACGGTCCTCGAGGCGATCGCGGCGCGTGAGGCGGGTGCGGAGGTCCTCGGCATCTCCCTGGTCACGAACCTCGCCGCGGGCATGACGGGCGAGCCCCTCAACCACGAGGAGGTCCTCCAGGCGGGCCGCGACAGCGCGACCCGCATGGGCGAGCTCCTGGGCCAGGTCCTGGGCCGCGTCTGACGCTCCGCGAACGGGTGGGGTGGTCACCCCGCGCGTCCCCGCACGGCGGGGGCGGGCGGGTGCTCCTCCCGCCCGTTCGCCCCGCACCGTCCTGTGCGGGCAGGAGCACCCCCACCGGGCCGCAGGCGCCCGCGCTCGCGAGGGGCCATGGGGGTATGTCGGTCGGGACGCAGGGATGGCAAGTACGTACATACCCCCGCGGCCCCGCACCACAGACGAACCCGAGGCGCGCCCACCCCCACCACCCCGCACCCACCGACAAGCCCCCGAGGCGCAGACTCCGCCCGAGGCGCCCCCGCCAGGAAAGGTTGAAGCCCCCGTGCAGGACGACACCCCCGCCACCGCAGAGCTCATCGCGCAGGCCCGGTCCTGGCTCGCCGAGGACCCGGACCCGGAGACCCGCGAAGAGCTCGGCAAGCTCATCGACGCCGAAGACGTCAACGAGCTCAGGACCCGCTTCGCCGGCACCCTCCAGTTCGGCACCGCCGGCCTCCGCGGTGAACTCGGCGCAGGCCCCATGCGCATGAACCGCTCCGTGGTGATCCGCGCCGCCGCCGGCCTCGCCGCGTACCTGAAGGGCAAGGGCCGGGCCGACGGCCTCGTGGTCATCGGCTACGACGCCCGCCACAAGTCCGCCGACTTCGCCCGCGACACCGCCGCCGTGATGACCGGCGCGGGCCTCCGCGCCGCCGTCCTGCCCCGCCCCCTCCCCACCCCCGTCCTCGCCTTCGCCATAAGGCACCTGGGCGCCGTGGCGGGCGTGGAGGTCACGGCCAGCCACAACCCGCCGCGCGACAACGGCTACAAGGTCTACCTCGGCGACGGCTCCCAGATCGTCCCGCCCGCCGACGCGGAGATCGCCGCGGAGATCGACGCCGTCGCGAGCCTCCACGACGTACCCCGCCCCGACTCCGGCTGGGAGACCCTCGACGAGGCCGTCCTGGAGGCCTACCTGGCCCGCACGGACGCCGTCCTGTCCCCCGGCTCCCCCCGCACCGCCCGCGCCGTCTACACGGCCATGCACGGCGTCGGCAAGGACACCCTGCTCGCCGCGTTCGCCCGCGCGGGATTCCCCGCGCCCGCACTCGTCGCCGAGCAGGCCGAGCCGGACCCGGACTTCCCGACGGTCGCGTTCCCGAACCCGGAGGAGCCGGGCGCGATGGACCTGGCCTTCGCGACGGCTGCCCGCACCACCCCCGCCCCCGACCTGGTCATCGCCAACGACCCGGACGCGGACCGCTGCGCGGCGGCGGTCAAGACGGGCCCCGGCGACGCGGACTGGCGGATGCTCCGCGGCGACGAGGTGGGCGCCCTCCTCGCCGCCCACCTGGTCAAGCGCGGAGCGCACGGCACCTTCGCCGAGTCGATCGTCTCCTCCTCCCTCCTCGGCCGTATCGCCGAACACGCGGGCCTCCCCTACGAGGAGACCCTCACCGGCTTCAAGTGGATCGCCCGCGTCGACGGCCTCCGCTACGGCTACGAGGAGGCGCTCGGCTACTGCGTCGACCCCGAGGGCGTACGCGACAAGGACGGCATCACCGCGGCGCTCCTGCTCGCGGAACTCGCGTCCGAGCTGAAGGAGGAGGGCCGCACGTTCCTCGACCTCCTCGACGACCTCGCCCTGGAGCACGGTCTGCACGCCACCGACCAGCTGTCGGTCCGCGTCGAGGACCTGTCTCTGATCGCGGACGCGATGCGCCGCCTGCGCGAGCAGCCGCCGACGGAGCTCGCGGGTCTGCCCGTGTCGAAGGCGGAGGACCTGACGCGCGGCACGGAGACGCTGCCGCCCACCGACGGCCTGCGCTACACGCTCGACGGCGCCCGCGTCATCGTCCGCCCGAGCGGCACCGAGCCGAAGCTCAAGTGCTACCTCGAAGTGGTCGTGCCGGTGGCGGACAGGGCCGCGCTGCCCGAGGCCCGCACCCGCGCGACAGACCTGCTCGCAGCGATCAAGCGCGACCTCTCCGCGGCGGCGGGCATCTGACTCGACCCACCGCAACCACCCGCGCCACCCCGGCCGCCCCGGCCACCCGTCCGAGTGGTTCCACGACGCGACTGCCGCAGTGACCCGGTGCGCTGCCGGTCTTCCCAGGAAGGGACGACCGGTAGCGCACTTTCACGTTCCGGGAGCCGCCGCAGTGCCGTACGGATTCTCCGAGCCCTCGACCGCCGCCCCCACCCGCGTCCCCGCGCCCGCGTCCAGGCCCCCGCACGGCACCGCGCCCACGCCGCCGTGCCTGAGGGCCCGCACCGCCGCCGCCCTCCGCCACGCCTGGCCCGCCCTCGCCGCGTACACGGCCGTCCGCGCGCTCGGCCTCCTGGTGTTCACCGTGTGGGCCCACCGCGACCGCCGGAGCGTACGGCACCTGCTCATGGAGTCGTGGGACTGCGACTGGTACCTGAAGATCGCCCAGAACGGTTACGCCCACGAGCTCGGCACCCGCATCGACGGCAACAACCTCGCCTTCTTCCCGCTCTACCCGCTGCTCGTCAGGGCGGGCGACGCCCTCGTGCCGTGGCTGCCGCGGGGCGCCGCGGGCCTCTCGGTGTCGGTGGGCGCCTCGGTGCTCGCCGCGTGGGGGATCTTCGCGGTGGGCGACCGGCTGTACGGCCGCAGGGCCGGGGTCGTCCTGGCCGTGCTCTGGGGCAGCCTGCCCGTGGCGCTCGTGCAGTGGATGGGCTACACGGAGTCCCTGTTCACGGCGCTGTGCGCGTGGTCGCTGTACGCGGTCCTCAGCGGTCGATGGCTGTGGGCGGGCTCCCTCGCCGCACTGGCGGGTCTCACCCGGCCCACGGGCGTGGCGGTGGCCGCGGCGGTCTCCCTGAGCGCCCTGCTCACCCTGCCCCGCCCATCCGACGCCCGCACACCCCGCCCCGTCCGCCCGCTCATCGGCGCCCTCATCGCCCCCCTCGGCTGGCTCGCGTACGTCGGCTGGGTGGGCCTGCGCCTCGGCCGCTGGGACGGGTACTTCGCCGTACAGAAGCTGTGGCGCAACGAGTGGGACGGCGGCGTCGCGACGTGGCGGCGGATGCGGGACCTGTTCGTCACCGAGCGGCCCGCGCTGTTCGTGGCGATGGTGACGGTCGTCCTGCTGGGCGCCGTCGTGCTGTTCGTGCTCTCGGTCGGCGACCGACAGCCGCTGCCCCTGCTGATCTTCAGCGGTCTGCTGCTCGTGATCGTGCTCGGCAGCAGCGGCGTCTACTTCCCCCGGGCCCGCTTCCTGCTGCCCGGCTTCCCGCTGCTGCTGCCGGTCGCCGCGGCGCTGGCGCGCGCGAGGGCACACGTACTCGTGACGGTGCTGACCGCGGCGGCGCTCACGTCGGCGGTGTGCGGCGGCCACATGCTCCTGGGCTGGCACGGCCCACCGTGACCGGGCCCGGCGCGGACGCCCGGCACCACGGCAACCGACCGCGCCTCAGGTCACCGCGAGCAGCACCGCGAGGAGCACCGCCCCCGCCGCGCACGGCGCCACGATCTCGTACGCCCAGCGCACCACCGGCTCGCCCTGCGCGGACTCCTCCTGGGCGCGCCGTTCGGCGAGTTCGCGGAGCTCGTCCATGGAGAGGTCGCCCGGCGCGCGGGTGGGCGGCGCGTGGGGGTCGAGGAAGGGACGGCCGCCCGTCGGGTCGCCCGCCGCGGCGGCCTGCGACTTCCTGCGCGCCGCCCGCTTGCGGCCGCGCAGCGAGACGGGGATCGCCCAGAGCTGGTACTTGGCGCCGTCGTTGGTGAGGACCTCGTTGGAGTAGCCGGAGCGGAGCGACGCGACGGACGCCCACGGCAGCGTGATGGTGCGGAAGGGGTTGCGGATCCGGAGCCGGTCGTCGTTGGCGTACACGACGGGCCGTACCGTGAAGGCGACGACAAGGGGCACCGCGAGGAGCAGCCCGGCGAGCGCGAGCCACGGGGTGCGGCCCTCGCCGCGGATCACCGCGTCGACGCCGAGCCAGGCGCCGAGGGCGAGCAGCAGGACGCCGCCGGCGATGCCGGCCGGGGACCGGAAGGTGCGGTCCTTGTAGGCGGGCTCCGCCACGGGGTCTCGAGGGTCGCTCATACCCTGATTCTGCCTGAAGCCGGTGCGGGCGCCCCGGGGCCTCCCCCCGTACTCCCCCTGTACAGCAGCTACGCGCGTAGATATGCTCCCCTCGTGACCATGCCCACTGCATTCGCTGACGTGACAGCGTCCGACAGCACGCTCCGCCGCTTCCTTCACGGGCTGCCCGGCGTCGACGCGGTCGGCCTGGAGGCGCGTGCCGCCTCGCTCGGTACCCGTTCGATCAAGACCACGGCGAAGGCGTACGCCATCGACCTGGCCATTTCGATGATCGACCTGACCACGCTGGAGGGCGCCGACACCCCGGGCAAGGTCCGGGCGCTCGGCGCGAAGGCCGTGAACCCGGACCCGACCGACCGCGGGACCCCCCGCACCGCGGCCGTCTGCGTCTATCCGGACATGGTCGCCACCGCCAAGGAGGCCGTCGGGAACAGCGGCGTGAAGGTCGCGTCCGTCGCGACCGCCTTCCCCGCGGGCCGCGCGGCGATCGAGGTGAAGCTGGGCGACGTGCGCGAGGCCGTCGCGGCGGGCGCCGACGAGATCGACATGGTCATCGACCGGGGCGCGTTCCTGTCGGGTGACTACATGACGGTGTTCGAGCAGATCCGCGCCGTGAAGGAGGCCTGCGGCACCGCCCGCCTGAAGGTCATCTTCGAGACCGGTGAGCTCTCGACGTACGACAACATCAAGCGCGCCAGCTGGATCGGCATGATCGCGGGCGCCGACTTCATCAAGACCTCGACCGGCAAGGTCGGCGTCAACGCCACCCCGGCCAACACCCTGCTCATGCTGGAGGCCGTCCGCGACTTCCGTGCGCAGACCGGGGTGCAGATCGGTGTGAAGCCCGCGGGCGGCATCCGGTCGACCAAGGACGCGGTGAAGTTCCTCGTGCTGGTGAACGAGACGGCCGGTCCCGACTGGCTGGACAACCACTGGTTCCGCTTCGGTGCCTCTTCGCTCCTCAACGACCTGCTCATGCAGCGTCAGAAGCTGGCCACCGGCCGCTACTCCGGCCCCGACTACGTGACGGTGGACTGATCACCATGACTTCCCCCTTCGAGTACGCTCCGGCGCCCGAGTCGCGCTCCGTCGTCGACATCGCGCCGAGCTACGGCCTGTTCATCGACGGCGAGTTCACCGAGGCCGCCGACGGCAAGGTCTTCAAGACGGTCTCCCCGTCCACCGAAGAGGTCCTCTCCGAGGTCGCGCAGGCCTCCTCCGAGGACGTCGACCGCGCGGTGAAGGCCGCCCGCAAGGCCTTCGAGAAGTGGTCGGCGCTGCCGGGCGCCGAGCGCGCCAAGTACCTCTTCCGCATCGCCCGGATCATCCAGGAGCGCAGCCGCGAGCTGGCCGTCCTGGAGACCCTCGACAACGGCAAGCCCATCAAGGAGACGCGCGACGCCGACCTCCCCCTGGTCGCCGCGCACTTCTTCTACTACGCGGGCTGGGCCGACAAGCTCGACCACGCGGGGTACGGCCCGAACCCGGCACCCCTGGGTGTCGCGGGCCAGGTCATCCCGTGGAACTTCCCGCTCCTGATGCTGGCCTGGAAGATCGCCCCGGCGCTCGCGACCGGCAACACGGTCGTCCTGAAGCCCGCCGAGACGACCCCGCTGAGCGCCCTGTTCTTCGCGGACATCTGCCGCCAGGCGGGCCTGCCCAAGGGCGTCGTCAACATCCTTCCCGGATACGGCGACGCGGGCGCGGCCCTGACCGCCCACCCGGACGTGAACAAGGTCGCCTTCACCGGCTCGACCGCCGTCGGCAAGGCCATCGCGCGCCAGGTCGCGGGCACCGACAAGAAGGTCACGCTCGAACTGGGCGGCAAGGGCGCGAACATCGTCTTCGACGACGCGCCCATCGACCAGGCCGTCGAGGGCATCGTCACCGGCATCTTCTTCAACCAGGGCCAGGTCTGCTGCGCGGGCTCGCGTCTCCTCGTGCAGGAGTCGGTCCAGGACGAGGTGCTCGACGCCCTGAAGCGCCGCCTGTCCACACTCCGCCTCGGCGACCCGCTGGACAAGAACACCGACATCGGCGCCATCAACTCCGCCGAGCAGCTCGCCCGCATCACCGCCCTCGCCGACACCGGCGAGGCGGAGGGCGCGGAGCGCTGGTCCGCCCCGTGCGAACTGCCCTCGTCCGGCTACTGGTTCGCGCCGACGCTCTTCACCAACGTCACGCAGGCGCACACCGTCGCCCGCGACGAGATCTTCGGCCCGGTGCTCTCGGTGCTGACCTTCCGTACGCCGGAAGAGGCCGTCGCCAAGGCCAACAACACCCAGTACGGCCTCTCCGCCGGCATCTGGACGGAGAAGGGCTCCCGCATCCTCGCGGTCGCCGACCGCCTGCGCGCGGGCGTCATCTGGGCCAACACGTTCAACAAGTTCGACCCGACCTCGCCCTTCGGCGGCTACAAGGAATCGGGTTACGGCCGCGAGGGCGGTCGTCACGGCCTGGAGGCGTACCTCGATGTCTGACCGTTTGAGCGTCTTCAAGACCTACAAGCTGTACGTGGGCGGTAAGTTCCCGCGTTCCGAGAGCGGCCGGGTGTACGAGGTGACGGACTCGAAGGACAACTGGCTGGCCAACGCCCCGCTCTCGTCCCGCAAGGACGCGCGTGACGCGGTCGTCGCCGCGCGCAAGGCGCAGGCCGGCTGGGCAGGCAGGACGGCCTACCTGCGCGGTCAGATCCTCTACCGCGTCGCGGAGATGCTGGAGGGCCGCAAGGAGCAGTTCGTCCGCGAGGTCGCCGAGGCGGAGGGCCTGTCCAAGTCGAAGGCCGCCGCTGTGGTGGACGCGGCGATCGACCGCTGGGTCTGGTACGCGGGCTGGACCGACAAGGTCGCCCAGATCGTGGGCGGCGGCAACCCCGTCGCGGGCCCCTTCTTCAACCTCTCCTCGCCGGAGCCGACGGGCGTGGTGACGGTCGTCGCCCCGCGGCAGTCGTCGTTCCTCGGCCTGGTCTCGGTGATCGCCCCCGTGATCGCGACGGGCAACACGGCCGTGGTGATCGCGAGCGAGGACTCCCCGCTTCCCGCGCTCTCCCTCGGCGAGGTGCTCGCCACCTCCGACCTGCCCGGCGGCGTCGTGAACATCCTGTCGGGCCGTACGGCGGAGATCGCCCCGTCGCTCGCCGCGCACCAGGACGTGAACGCGATCGACCTCGCGGGCGTCGAGGACGCCGTCCTGGCCAAGGAGCTCGAGGCCGCCGCGGCGGACAACCTCAAGCGCGTCGTCCGTCCACAGCCTGTGGACTGGTCGGCCGACCCCGGCACGCACCGCCTGACGGCCTTCCTGGAGACCAAGACGGTCTGGCACCCCACGGGGTCGCTGGGCGCGTCCGGCTCGGCGTACTAGCCACTCCCCGCACCACGGAGCCCCGGCCCCCTCCGTCCAGGAGGCCGGGGCTCCGTCACGCCCGCGATTCCAGGCCGAGCCGGACCGCGATGCCGTCCAGGACGCAGTCGAGGCCCGTCTCGAACTGCCAGTCGGCGTCGTCCTTGCGGCCCGCACCGAGTGCGTAGCGCCGGTAGGCCGGGTAGCGGCCGGTGCCCATCAGGTACATCATCTGCGGCGCGAGTCCGGCGCGCGCCTCTTCACCACTGGTCCAGTTGTTGTCCTGCATGTACTGGCGCAGCGCCACCTCCGACTGGCTGACGCCGTGCACGTACGCACCGACGGTGCGGAACGCCGTCATGATCGTGTCGGAGTCCAGGCCGTGGTTCTCCAGCGCCGCCAGCTGCCGGTCGGCCAAGGCCATCCGGTTCGGCGTCAGGGCGAAGTGCGGCGTGGGGAGCTGGGCGAGCCAGGGGTGCGCCAGCATCAGGTGGCGGCTCCCGACGGCGTACGCGCGCAGCACCTCGCGCCAGCCGGTCACGTCCTCGGGGACGACGACCTCGGCGGTGACCCGGTCGACCATCAGCGCGTACAGATCGTCCTTGCCGGAGACATGGCGGTACGCGGCCATGGGGGCCACGCCCAGCTCGGCGGCGAGGCGGCGCATGGTGACCGCCGCGAAGCCCTCGGCGTCGGCGACCTTCACCGCGACCTCCGCGATCTTCTGCGGCGTCAGCGCGGTCCGCTGCGCGGCTGTCGGGCGCTCCAGGCGTTCCCAGAGCGTGATCTCGGGCTCGGCCTTCTTCTGTGCTGCCATGCGTACACCGTATCCCTTGTAGACGCCGTACACATCGGTGTGTACGTTGTACGCGAACGATACGCCGTACACATCCCCGGGGGACCCCCATGACCGCATCCACTTCCCGCCCCGCCGCGCTCCGCGTCGCGATCCTCGTCGGCAGCACCCGCGAGGGCCGCTTCGCACCCGTCGTCACCCGCTGGATCAAGGGCCACCTCGACCAGCGCGAGGACATGGACGTCGACGTCATCGACCTCGCCGAGACCCCGCTCCCCTCGGTCCTGCCCGCCTTCGGAGCGCCGCCCGAACCCGCCACCGCCGAGGCCCTCGCGCTGGTCAGCCCGCGCCTGGCGGCGGCCGACGCCTTCGTCTTCATCACGCCGGAGTACAACCACAGCTACCCGGCGTCCCTGAAGAACGCCATCGACTGGCACAACGAGCAGTGGCACGCCAAGCCGATCGGCTTCGTCTCCTACGGCGGCCTCTCCGGCGGCCTCCGCGCGGTCGAGCACCTCCGGGTCGTGATGGCCGAGCTGAACGCCGCGACGATCCGCAACACCGTCAGCCTGCACAACGCCTGGGGCTCCTTCGACGAGGAGCACGGGATCACGGAGCCGGCGAGTGACGCCGCGGTCAAGACCATGCTCGACCAGCTCGCGTGGTGGGCGCTCGCGCTGCGCGACGCGAAGGCCGTGCGCCCGTACGCCGCCTGACGCACCGTCGACCGACCCGCGAGGACGCCATGAACCAGCGCACGGAGCCCACCGCACCCACCACCGCCCAGGAGACGTCCCCCGCACCGCCCGAAACCCCGGACCCGCCCTCCCGGCTCGCCGTCCTCGGCCTGCTGCTCGGCATCATCCTGGCGACGCTCGACGGCACCATCGTCGGCACCGCCCTCCCGACGATCGTCGGCGACCTCGGCGGGCTCGGACACTTCTCCTGGGTCGTGACGGCCTACCTGCTCACCGCCGCCGTCTCCACCCCCATCTGGGGCAAGATCGGCGACCTGTACGGCCGCAAGGGCAGCTATCTGACCTCGATCACGGTCTTCCTCGTCGGCTCCGTGCTCTGCGGACTCGCGCAGAACATGGAGCAGTTGATCGCTTTCCGCGCCCTCCAGGGGCTCGGCGCGGGCGGCCTCTTCGTCGGCGCGATGTCCCTCATGGGGACGCTCCTGACACCCGCGCAGGCGGGCCGCTCGCAGTCCATGATCGGTGTCATGCTGCCCGTCGCGATGATCGGCGGGCCGCTCCTCGGCGGCTTCCTCACCGACCACCTCGACTGGCGCTGGGTCTTCTACGTCAACGTGCCCGTCGGCGCGGTCGCGCTCCTGCTCGTCGGCCTCCTCGTCCGGCTGCGCGGCGAGCGCAGCACCGCCCGGATCGACTGCGCGGGCGCCGCTCTCCTGACGGCGGGCATCCTGGCGCTGACGCTGCTCGGCACCTGGGGCGGCACGACGTACGACTGGCTGTCGCCGCAGATCGGCGGTCTCGCACTGCTCGCCGCGGCCTCGCTCGCCGCCTTCGCCCGCGTGGAGCGGCGCGCGCCCGAGCCGGTCGTCCCGCCCCGCCTGTTCCGCGACCGCAACTTCACGCTCGCGCAGGTCCTGACCTTCCTGGCGGGCGCGGCGATGATGGGGGCGGCCAGCTACCTGCCGCAGTACATGCAGTTCGTCCGCGGCATGTCGTCGACGGAGAGCGGCCTGCTGCTGCTCCCCCTGATGCTGGGCATGATGGGCGCCCAGCTGTACATCGGCCGGGCGGTCGGCAAGGGCGGCGGATACCGGGCGTATCCGATCGCGGGCGGCGCCGTCGCCACAGTGGGCGCCCTGGCGCTCCTGACGGTGGACGTGGGCACCGCAACCGCCGTGCCCTCCGCCCTGACGTTCGTCCTCGGCGCGGGCCTCGGCTGCCTGATGCAGCCCTCACTCCTGATCACCATGAACAGCGCGGAGCTCCGCGACATGGGCGCGGCCAGCGGCACCAACGCGCTGCTGCGCACCATCGGCGGCTCGCTCGGCGTCGCGGTCCTCGGCTCTGTCTACACCGGCCGCCTGACCGACACCCTCACGGAGCACCTGGGCCGGAACGGCGACCGCCTCGCGGGCGGCGAACTGACCCCCGCACTCCTGAACGACCTCCCCGAACCGGCACGGGACGCCTTCCGGGCCGGGGTCACCGGCGGCCTGCACGGCGTCATGACCGGCACAGCCGTCCTCTGCGTACTCGCGCTCGCGACGGCATGGCTGATCCGCGAAGTACCGCTGCGCACCGAGCGGGAACCCGCGGTGCCCGCCGATTAGCTCGGCAGCAGCTTGGTCACCCCGCCCACCACCGGCAGGTCGGCCAGGGAGCCACCCGAGGTCAGCGGTCCTGTGACGAAGCCCGTGTCGACCGGCTTGAAGTCCGCGACCTGCGTACCGAGCGTGTTGTCGAGGGGGTCGGCGCTCGTGTTGGCCAGCGGGTCCAGCTGCAGGTCCTTGACCGGCCCGAGCCCGCCCGCGGCCGATTGATGCACTGCCGTCGAAAGCCCCTGAAACGGCGAGGCCGAGGGCCCCGGCTCCACCGCACCGGCACTCGCCGCGCCCCCCACCCCGAGCGCCGCCCCCGCCGTCACGGTGAGCCCCGCCCGCAGCAGAGCGCGCGAACCGGTCCGGGGGAGCTTCTTCACTGCGTGTCGTGCCATGGGTTCCGCTCACATCCGTGCGTCGTCGGGTGGTCCGATTCTGTAATCATGCGAGCACGTAGCGTAGTTGAAGGGGGCCACCGGAACCAAAGGCCGACTCGCGGGGCACCCCCTTCCCGGCGCCTCGGTTGATAATGGCTCCCGTCCACACGGACGCGCCGTGTCGGGAGATGCGGTCCACTCCGGCTGCAAAGGCTCAGAGAATTGGGTTCCCATCCCCCGATACCGACCCGCGTCGTGCTGCTGACGGGCCCCTCCGGCTCGGGGAAGTCGTCGTTCGCCGCCCGCTCGGGACTGCCCGTGCTGTGTCTGGACGACTTCTACAAGGAAGCCGGCGACCCCACGCTGCCGCTCGTGCCGGGCAGTTCGGACATCGACTGGGACTCCCCGGACTCCTGGGACGCCGACGTGGCGGTCGCCGCGATCGAGGAGCTGTGCCGGACGGGACGCACGAACGTACCGGTGTACGACATCTCCGTCAGCGCACGCGTCGGGCAGGAGGCCCTGGACATCGAGCGCACGCCGCTCTTCGTCGCCGAGGGCATCTTCGCGGCGGACATCGTGGAGCGGTGCCGGGAGCTCGGCGTGCTGGCCGACGCGATCTGTCTGCGGGGGCGGCCCTCGACGACGTTCCGGCGGCGGCTGCTGCGGGACCTGCGGGAGGGCCGCAAGTCCGTGCCGTTCCTGCTGCGGCGCGGCTGGCGGCTCATGCGGGAGGAGCGCGCCATCGTGGCGCGGCAGACCGCGCTGGGCGCTCACCCCTGTGCGAAGGACGAGGCGTTGGGACGGGTCGCCGCGGCGGCGGCCGGCCGGTGCGTGAAGGCGCGGGCGCAGGCCTCCACGTAGAACGACCGGAGCGGCCGGAGCAGCCCATGCGGCCGGAGCGGTCCCGGAAAAGCAGAGGGACCGGAAAGACCCCCCTGGCCTTCCGGTCCTCCACTTGTTTCCCCCGTGGGGTCCCCCGTGCATCCGTCGCAACCCCCCGGAGCGACGGCCCCCGTACTCCCCCCGTGTTTCCCCCGGCCCCTCAGGCGACCAACTCGCCGAAGGACTCCTCCTCGTCACGGCCGAAGCTGAGGACCTCGTCCTCGCGCAGCCGGCGGAGCGACCGCCAGATGCTGGACTTCACCGTGCCGACGCTGATGTCGAGGATGTCCGCGATCTCGGGGTCCGTACGGCCCTCGTAGTAGCGGAGCACGAGCATCGTGCGCTGCAGTTCGGGGAGGCGGGCCAGGGCCTGCCAGAGAACCGCGCGCAGCTCCGTGCCGCGCATCGCGTCCGTGTCGCCCACCGTCTCCGGCAGTTCCTCGGTCGGGTACTCGTTCAGCTTGCGGCGGCGCCACGCGCTGATGTGCAGATTGGTCATGGTGCGGCGGAGGTAGCCCCCGACCGCGGCCTTGTCGCTGATCCGGTCCCAGGCCCGGTACGTCGAGAAGAGGGCGCTCTGCAGCAGGTCCTCGGCCTCGAACCGGTCGCCGGTCAGGTGGTAGGCGGTTGCGTACAGGGAGGCGCGTCGTTCCTGTACGTAGGCGGTGAACTCCGCCTCCGACAGGGACTTCCGCTCCCCCGAGCCCTCCCCGTACGCGGCTCCCCCGTGAGCCCTGTCAACCACCGTCATGAACCCGGTGTGCTGACGCCCGGTGCCGCGAGCGCACCCCCGCCCGCTCACGGCACCGGACTTCTCAGACCCCCGTCCGACGTCGTGGAGACGCGTGACAACTGCGCTCGAGCTGGTGCTGTGCAGCGTATTCATCTTGCGCCCCCCGTCGGTGGAGTCCGGCTTCTTCCGTGTGACCAGAACTCTGCCGCAGTGACTTCATGGCGGTGTCCGTCGACTGTCACAGGCCTGTCACAGGGGCCGGGGAGGCCTTCCACCTGTGAAGGTCACGTGTGGGTGCGGGCATTCACCTGCCCATTACGAGCCCGGGGAGCCTCCGGCAGTCGAACTGGGCCGTGGCATGGGACAGAATGACGTCCGTGCCTTCCCTGTTGCTGATCGAGGACGACGACGCCATCCGGACGGCCCTGGAGCTTTCGCTGACGCGCCAGGGGCACCGGGTGGCCACCGCTGCCACCGGCGAGGACGGTCTGAAGCTGCTCGGCGAGCAGCGGCCCGACCTGATCGTGCTGGATGTGATGCTGCCGGGCATCGACGGCTTCGAGGTGTGCCGTCGCATCCGGCGCACCGACCAGCTGCCGATCATCCTGCTGACCGCGCGCAGCGACGACATCGACGTGGTCGTCGGTCTGGAGTCAGGCGCCGACGACTACGTGGTCAAGCCCGTGCAGGGGCGGGTCCTCGACGCCCGGATCCGTGCCGTGCTGCGGCGCGGTGAGCGCGAGGCGAACGACGCGGCGACGTTCGGTTCGCTGGTCATCGACCGGGCCGCGATGACGGTCACGAAGAACGGCGAGGACCTGCAGCTCACGCCCACCGAGCTGAGGCTGCTCCTGGAGCTGAGCCGCAGGCCGGGGCAGGCCCTGTCGCGGCAGCAGTTGCTGCGTCTGGTGTGGGAGCACGACTACCTCGGCGACTCGCGGCTCGTCGACGCGTGCGTGCAGCGGCTGCGCGCCAAGGTCGAGGACGTGCCCTCGTCGCCGACCCTGATCCGTACGGTGCGCGGCGTCGGATACCGGCTGGACACGCCTCAGTGACCAAACCGCACGACAAGCTCCGCGGCTGGGCCGCGGCGCGCAAGGCGATACTGGCGGGTCTGCGTTTCACGAGTCTGCGGCTCCGGCTCGTCGTGGTGTTCGGGCTCGTGGCGCTCACGGCGGCGGTCTCCGCGTCCGGCATCGCGTACTGGCTCAACCGTGAGGCGGTCCTGACGCGCGCGCAGGACGCGGCGCTGAAGGACTTCAGGCAGCAGATGCAGAACCGTGCGGGCGCGCTGCCCGCCGACGTCTCGCAGGCCGAACTGCAGGCGACCGCCGAGCAGATGGCGAACAGCAGCCAGCGCTACAGCGTGCTCCTGGTCGCCGAGAAGAAGGGCGGCGGACAGCTCGTCGGCTACTCCGACCTGGACGCCTTCACGCTCGCCAAGGTGCCGGCCTCGCTGCAGCAGGCGGTGAACAAGAAGCAGCCGCTGACGTCGGGCAACAAGAGCCCGTACCACCTGTACTGGCAGCGGACCGCCGACCACGGCACCCCGCATCTGGTGGGCGGCGCCAAGGTGATCGGCGGCGGCCCGACCGGTTACATGTTCAAGTCCCTGGAGCCGGAGGCGAAGGACCTCAGTTCGCTGGGCTGGTCCCTGGCCATCGCGACGGGGCTCGCGCTGATCGGCTCGGCGCTGCTCGCGCAGGCCGCCGCGACGACCGTGCTGAAGCCCGTGCACCGGCTGGGTGTCGCGGCGCGGCGGCTCGGCGAGGGGAAGCTGGACACGCGGCTGCGGGTGTCGGGGACCGATGAGCTCGCGGACCTGTCCCGTACGTTCAACAGGACCGCGGAGAACCTGGAGAAGAAGGTCGCCGACATGAGCGCCCGCGACGAGGCGTCCCGGCGCTTCGTCGCCGACATGTCGCACGAGCTGCGCACCCCGCTGACCGCGATCACCGCCGTGACGGAGGTCCTCGAGGAGGAGCTCGACGCGGAGACGGGGTCCGTGGACCCGATGATCGAGCCGGCCGTACGCCTCGTGGTGAGCGAGACCCGCCGCCTGAACGACCTCGTGGAGAACCTCATGGAGGTCACCCGCTTCGACGCGGGGACCGCGCGCCTCGTCCTGGACGACGTGGACATCGCCGACCAGATCACGGCGTGCATCGACGCGCGTGCCTGGCTGGACGCGGTCGAGCTGGACGCCGAGCGCGGCATCATGGTCCGACTCGACCCGCGCCGCCTGGACGTGATCCTGGCGAACCTCATCGGCAACGCCCTCAAGCACGGCGGCTCCCCGGTGAACGTGTCGGTCCGCCTGGAGGACGCGCAGCTGGTCATCGCCGTGCGCGACCACGGTCCCGGTATCCCCGAGGACGTGCTGCCGCATGTCTTCGACCGGTTCTACAAGGCGTCCGCGTCCCGGCCGCGGTCCGAGGGCAGTGGCCTCGGGCTCTCCATCGCGCTGGAGAACGCGCACATCCACGGCGGCGAGATCACCGCCGCCAACTCGCCGGAGGGCGGCGCGGTCTTCACGCTGTGGCTGCCGCGCGACGGCGGGGACGCCGCCGCGGAAGGGGGCCAGGCGTGAACGGGCGCCGTCTACGTGCCGTGGCCGCCGTCGTGGGGCTCGCCGGTGTGCTCGCCGGGTGCGGGATCAGGACGACCGAGGTTCCGACGGACTACGGCGCGGCGCCGTCGCGGGTGCCGTGTGTGACGTCGGGCTCCACCCTCGCGTCGCAGTCCGGCAGCGGGGTTCCGGTGGAGGTCTTCCTGGTGTGCGCGTCGCAGCTGGTGAACGTCGACCGCAACGTCCAGCTGCCCACGGACAAGGCGACCACCGACCGGGTGCGCATCGCGCAGGCCCTCCTCGACGAGCTGGCGAAGGCCCCCTCGGACGAGGAGAAGCAGGCGGGCTTCGCCACGGACGTGCGCGGCGGCACCGGCGCCTCCGGGCCGCGCAAGGGCGACCCCGCCGACGCGCTGCGGCTGAGCACTCCGCCGGAGAACCTGTCGACGTTCGCGCTCGCGCAGATCGTGTGCACGCTGGCCGACAACGCGTCGTCGGACGGCGGCACGGTGGTCATGGGAGGCCCGGGAAACAGCCCCCTGCGGCGGTACGAGTGCACTCCGGAGGTGCGGTCCCGCCCGGGGACCGAGGCTCCGCCCGTGCAAACCGTCGAGTAACCGTCGTCGGGTACGCGGAACCGATCCTGCCGCCCCGGGCGTCTTGGGGGGCGTGCGTCAAGGCTCGGGCGGCCACAGTGCCGCCATCCGCTTCCGTGCGGCGGGGGGACTCCTCCTCGTCGCACATCTTCTGCTCGTCGGGTGGATCACGCTGCGCCCGCTGGACGTCCCCTGGGTGAGCGCCGCGAACGTGGAGCCGCTCGCCGGTATCAAGGCGGATCTGGCGCTGGGCGGTGTGCAGGCGGCCCGCCGGATCGGCGAGAGCGTGCTGCTGCTCGCCCCGCTGGGTGTGCTGCTTCCGCTGGCCGGCGGCCGGCTCGAGGTCTCGCCGTGGGGTTCGCTGGTGCGCACGGTCGCCGCCGGGGCGATGCTGTCGCTCGGCATCGAGCTGCTGCAGACCGGGGTGCCCGGTCAGGTCGTCGACATCGACTCGCTGCTCCTGAACACCTTCGGGGTGGCCGTCGCGCATGTCGCCGTCGTGCCCGCGGCCAGGGCCCGGCTCCGTCGCGGTGGTGACGGGAGGCCCCGGGTGCCCCTTCCCCGGGAGGACACGTCTCAGGGTCCGACCCCGACGATTCCCAGGGTCGGTATCGCACCGTAGAGCGATGCTTTGACCTGGTTCGTGAACGTACTGTCGTCGTATCGGGGTACACGGAGACTCCCCGCACCTACGGTTCACGAAGGAGCCCGACATGGCCGCCCTTGCCCGCCCCACCCACGGCCGGATGATCGGCGGAGTGTGCGCAGCTCTCGCCAAGCGCTTCGGCACGTCCGCGACGACGATGCGCGTGATCTTCGTGGTCTCGTGCCTGCTGCCCGGCCCGCAGTTCCTGCTCTACATCGCGATGTGGATCCTGCTGCCCTCGGAGAGCAAGGCGCGCCAGGCCTGGTGATCGCGGTACGACGATGGGGCGCCCCTCCGGGGAGGGGCGCCCCATCGGGCGTTCGGACGGGGTCCGGTCAGCCGAGCGGCAGGCCGTTGAGGCCGGTGCCGCCGGTGGGCAGGCCGCCGAGCAGACCGGAGACCGGGGAGGTGGGGCCGCCCGGCTTGGGGCTCGTGGCGTTGCCGAGGACGGGCTCGGCGGCGTTCAGGCCGCTGCCGAGGGCGTTCTGCCCGGCGGCGAGGGACTGGGTGGCGCCGGCGGCGGGGACCACGGAGGAGACGGGGCCGAGTGCGGCCGCGGGGTCGGCGACGGCGGGGGCGGCGTTCGCGGCACCGGCGCCCGCGGCGGCGAATGCGGCGCCGAGAGCGGCGACACCGAGGGACTTGGCGGCAGACTGCTTCATCTTCAATGCGTCCTTGCGTCTTTGCTTACGGATGTGGGGAGGGGGGTTTGAGCGGTTCAACGACCGTAAGCAGTCCCAATCACGGGGCGGGCGCAAAAAGGAAAGCGGCCGGGGTGTGCGCACCCCGGCCGCTCACGCGTCGTGCGACGCGGACGTGAATCCGTCAGCTCCCGACAGAAGCGCTGGTCGAGACGGTCTGGCGGAACAGCCATTCGGACTTCAGCTCGGCATAGCCGGGCTTGATCACGTCATTGATCATGGCCAGTCGTTCATCGAAAGGAATGAATGCTGATTTCATCGCATTGACCGTGAACCACTGCATGTCGTCGAGCGAGTAGCCGAACGTGCCGACCAGGTGCTCGAATTCGCGGCTCATGCTGGTGCCGGACATCAGACGGTTGTCGGTGTTCACCGTCGCACGGAAGTGCAGCTTGCGCAGCAGCCCGATGGGGTGTTCCGCGTAGGAAGTGGCGGCACCCGTCTGCAGGTTCGAGGTGGGGCAGAGCTCCAGCGGGATGCGCTTGTCCCGTACGTACGACGCGAGGCGGCCGAGACGGACGGTGCCGTCGTCGGCGATCTCGATGTCGTCGATGATGCGTACGCCGTGGCCGAGGCGGTCGGCGCCGCACCACTGCAGGGCCTGCCAGATCGACGGCAGGCCGAAGGCCTCGCCCGCGTGGATCGTGAAGTGGTTGTTCTCGCGCTTCAGGAACTCGAAGGCGTCGAGGTGGCGGGTGGGAGGGAACCCGGCCTCGGCGCCCGCGATGTCGAAGCCGACGACGCCCGCGTCGCGGTAGCGGTTGGCGAGTTCGGCGATCTCCAGGGCGCGGGCGGCGTGCCGCATCGCGGTGAGGAGGGCGCCGACGCGGATGCGGTGGCCGTTCTCCTTCGCGCGCCGCTCGCCCTCGCGGAAGCCGTCGTTGACGGCCTCGACGACCTCTTCGAGGGTGAGGCCCTGCTCCAGGTGCTGCTCGGGGGCGTACCGGATCTCGGCGTAGACGACACCGTCCTCGGCGAGGTCCTCGGCGCACTCGGCGGCCACGCGCTTGAGTGCGTCCTTCGTCTGCATCACCGCGCAGGTGTGGGCGAAGGTCTCCAGGTACCGCTCCAGGGAGCCGGAGTCGGCCGCCTCGCGGAACCAGATCCCGAGCTTGTCGGGGTCGGTCTCGGGCAGTCCCTCGTACCCGTTCTCGCGGGCGAGGTCGACGACCGTGCCGGGGCGCAGGCCGCCGTCGAGGTGGTCGTGGAGGAGCACCTTCGGGGCGCGGCGGATCTGCTCGGCGCTGGGCTTCTCACGGTCCGTGTGACCGGTCGTGTGTGTCTGGCTCGTCATTTCGGCATGCTAGCGCCTACGCGCGTAGAACTCACTGGTCGATACGTAACAGTGACCCTGCGGAAGGGTGGCGTACACCATCACTTCTGACACTGTTCTGTCATGGCACAGGAAGGGACCGCGGGGCCGGCGGGCGCGGCCAGGCTCGGGCGGGCGATCGGGACGGCGCCTTCGGCGGTCGGCGGAGTGGTGCTTCTGCTCCCCGGCGGCGCGGAGACCTCCAGCCGCAGGCCGTCGCCGCTTGCCGGGGCCGGGGTGCGTGCGCTGGGCCGCAGACTGGCGCAGGACGGCCGCGAGGCGGGGCTCGTCACACACGTCGTGCACTACCGCTGCCGGGGGTGGAACGGCGCGCAGGCGGAGCTGGCCCGCGACACGAACTGGGCCGCCGACGAAATCGTACGTCTCTACGGCGACGTCCCCGTCTGTCTCGCCGGAGTGGACATGGGCGGCCGGGCGGCCCTCCGCGCGGGCGGGCACGCGGCGGTCAATTCCGTGCTCGCGATGGCGCCTTGGCTGCCCGAGGACGATGTGGCGGCGCCGCCCGAGCCGGTGAAGCAGCTCGCGGGGCGTCGGGTGCTCATCGTGCACGGCACCAACGACGAACGGACCGATCCCGAGCTGTCGTTCCGGTTCGCCGAGCGGGCGAAGAAGGCGAACCGGGACGTGTGCCGGTTCGAGGTGCACTCGGACGGGCACCGGCTGCAGCAGCATCAGGCCGAAGTCCTCGCGCTCGCCTCGGACTTCGTGATGGGGACGCTGTTCGGGGCGGACTTCGCCCGCCCCTTGGAGGACGCGCTGGCGGCTCCGCCGCCGCTGGGGCTGCGGATGCCTCTTGCCTCCGGCTTCGGGCGGTCGCTGCGGAGGTGACCCCGCGACGGGGTGCTGTCGATCACCGGCTCCGCCGAGTTCGTCCTCAGTCGCCGGACGGGCTCATCCCCGCCAGCAGTCTCCCCTTCCTGCTGAGCAGGAACTCCTTGAACGCCGCCACCGGTGGCGTGTCCGGGTGGCCGTCCAGCCAGGCCACGCCGATCTCGCGCACCGCCCGCTGGCCCGTCACCGTCAGCTCCACCACTCCGGGACGCGGCACCGCGGGCGGCGGCAGCAGGGCCACGCCCAGGCCCGCCGCGACCAGGCCGCGCAGCGTCTCCGCCTCCTCGCCCTCGAAGGCGACGCGGGGCTTGAAGCCCGCTTCGCGGCAGAGGTCGTCCGTGATGCGGCGCAGGCCGTACCCGGGCTCCAGGGTCACGAACGCCTCCTCCGCGGTCTCGGCGAGACGGACCCGCTTGCGGGACGCGAGGCGGTGGTCGTCGGGGACGACCAGGCGCAGGCGCTGCTCGTCGAGGCGGCGGGCGACCAGGTCGGGGGCGTCGGGCACGGGTGAGGTGAGGCAGAGGTCGAGCTCGCCCGCGCGCAGCCGCTCCAGCATCGCCTCGCCGTAGTTCTGGACGAGGCTGAAACGGATGCGCGGATGATCGGCGCGGAAGGCGCGGATGAGGCCGGGGACCGTCTCCGAGCCCATGGTGTGCAGGAAGCCGAAGGCGACCTTGCCGGAGGCCGGGTCGGCGTCGGCGCGCACCGACTCGGCGGCGCGCTCCACCTCGCCGAGGGCCCGCTCGACCGAGCCGAGGAACGTGCGGCCCGCCGGGGTGAGCGAGACCGTGCGGCCGCGGCGCGCGAACAGGTCGACGCCGAGGTCCCGTTCGAGGCGGACCAGGGCGCGGGACAGCGTCGACTGGGGGATGCGCATCTGCTCGGCGGCGCGCGTGACGTGCTCGGTGCGGGCGACGCCCGCGAAGTACGCGAGGCGTGGCGCGAGCAGCGTCACGATGTCCTCCACGTCACTGTCGTGTGACACGCGCGGCTGTGACCTCCGCTGATGCTGCATGGGAACGATTATGGGGTTTCCATGCATTGGACGCATCAAAAAAGCAGCCGTACGTTTCTGGACATGCCTGCTGCCAGTAGCGGGGCGTCCGTCACCCATGCGGTCGCCCCTGCCCCGTCGTCCCCCGCCGCCGATACCCGACTGACTCCGGGCGGGCCCGGCTACCGCCGGATGAGCTTCGCGCTCTTCCTCGCCGGCGTCGCCACCTTCGCCCTCCTCTACTCCACGCAGGCCCTCCTCCCCCTCGTCTCCGCCGACTTCGGCGTCAGCGCGAGCACGGCGAGCTGGACGGTGTCGGGGGCCACGGGCGCACTGGCCCTGTTCGTCCTGCCGCTGAGCGCGCTCAGCGAGCGCTACGGGCGGCGCGCGATGATGACCGCCTCGCTGACCGTCGCCGTCGCCGTCGGGCTGCTCGTGCCCTTCGCGCCCTCGGTCGAGGTGCTGATCGCGCTGCGGGCCGTGCAGGGCGCCGCCCTCGCCGGGCTTCCCGCGTCCGCGATGGCGTTCCTCGCCGAGGAGGTGCGGCCCAAGGCGCTGGTCGCCGCGATCGGCCTGTTCGTGGCGGGCAACTCCATCGGCGGGATGAGCGGGCGCATCGTCACGGGCTGGGTCGCGCAGGCGTGGGGCTGGCGCGCGGCCGTCGGAGTGATCGGCGTCGTCGCGGTGCTGTGCGCGGTCGCGTTCCGCGTACTGCTGCCCGCGCCCCGGCACTTCGCCCCGGGACCGCTCAGCCCCAAGTCGCTGGCGCGCACGGTGCGCACGCACCTGTCGAACCCGCTCCTGTGCAGGCTGTACGCGATCGGGGCGCTGTTCATGACCGTGTTCGGCGCGGTCTACACGGTGATCGGATACCGCCTCACCGAGGCGCCCTTCTCGCTGCCGCAGGGCGTCATCGGCTCGATCTTCCTGGTCTACCTCGTCGGCACGGTCTCGTCGGCCGCCGCGGGTCGGCTCGTGGCACGCCTCGGGCGGCGCGGCGCCCTGTACCTGGCGGTGGGCACGACGGCGGGCGGCCTGCTGCTCTCCCTCTCCCCCTCGCTCGTCCTGGTGCTGCTCGGGCTCGTGCTGATCACCGCCGGGTTCTTCGCGGGGCACGCGGTCGCGTCCTCGTCGGTGAGCCGGACGGCGACGACCGGACGCGCGCAGGCGTCCGCGCTCTACCAGTCCGCGTACTACCTGGGCTCCAGCGCGGGCGGCACGCTCGGCGCGGTCGCCTTCCACGCGGGCGGCTGGGCCGGGACGGTCGGGCTCGGCCTGCTCGCGGTGCTCGGCGTCGTGTCGGTCACCGTGTGGGGGTCGCACGCGGCACGGGTGCAGGAGCGGCGCGCGTTCGTCGCGGCACGGTCCTGCTGATCCTCTGTGGCTTCTCCTGATTCACCTGCGGGTTTTCCCACTCGGGGGGCCGTTGTCAGTGGGCTGCGGTAGCTTCCGATGTGTTGGGCCTCACGTAGGGCTCTCTCGCAGCGCAGGGGTGGGTTGGGATGAGCGACATCGCAGGGACGACGGCCGATCTGGACGTCACGCTGGAGAAACACCGGGTCGAACTGACCGGGTACTGCTACCGGATGCTCGGCTCGGCCTTCGAGGCCGAGGACGCCGTGCAGGACACGATGGTGCGGGCCTGGCGCAGCTTCGAGAAGTTCGAGGGCCGCTCCAGCGTCCGGTCCTGGCTGTACCGCATCGCGACGAACGTCTGCCTGGACATGCTGAACGCGGGCAACCGCCGCGCCCGCCCCATGGACCTGACCGCCGCGGCGCCGCTCGCGCAGGCCGCGCTCAATCCGCGCCCGGACAACACCTGGCTGGAGCCGATCCCGGACGCCCGCGTCCTGCCGACCGTCGGCGACCCGGCGGAGGCGGCGGTCGCCAAGGAGTCGGTGCGCCTCGCGTTCGTCGCCGCGCTGCAGAGCCTGCCGCCCAAGCAGCGCGCGGTGCTCATCCTCCGCGAGGTCCTCGCGTGGAAGGCCAGCGAGGTCGCCGAGCTGATCGACACCTCCGTCGCCTCCGTGAACAGCGCGCTGCAGCGGGCGCGTGCCACCCTCGCCGAGCGGCCGGAGGACGACACGGCCGTCTCCGACCCGCTCGACGAGGAGCAGCAGAAGCTCCTCGAGCGGTACGTCGCCGCGTTCGAGGGCTATGACATGGCCGCCCTGACCGCGCTGCTCGCCGAGGACGCCGTCATGACGATGCCGCCGTTCGACCTGTGGCTGCGCGGCACGGAGGACATCACGGGCTTCATGACGACGATCGGCGCGTCGTGCGCCAACAGCCGTCTGGTGCCGGTGAACGTGAACGGCACGCCGGGCTTCGCGCACTACAAGCCGGACCCCGACAACGGCGGGTTCGCGCCGTGGGCGATCCAGGTCATCGAGATCTCAGAGGGCCGGATCACCGGCTTCCACTGTTTCCTGGACACGCCCCGGTGGTTCCCGCTCTTCGGCATGCCCCTCCATCTCGACGACTAGCCCGAGGAGCTCGACGAGGCCCACGAGACCGAGCAGGGCCAGCAGGGCGGGGGTGGGGTTCCTGAGCCGGATCCGGCCCCCTGCCCTGCGGGCGGCGAGGTGCAGGCGGGCGATTGCGTCGACGGTGGCGAGGTCGGCGGTGGTGACGGCGGAGACGTCGCAGATCACGTCACCGCCGTCCGGTCCGTGCCGGGATGCGGCGACGCGTTCGCTCAGGTGCGGGACGTCGGCGGGGCCCAGTGGTCCCGCGATGCGGATGAGGTTCTCTTCGTAAGCAGCCACGCAGGGGTGACTGGCCGGACGGCCCGAACTCATCGGTGGGACGGTTCAGCCAGGCGCACGGGGCTCAGTCGCAGGGGAACGCGCTGGTGCCGAGATCCAGGCCGCAAGGGCCCGGCAAGGTGATCGGCTCGCCGAACGGGGCCGGTGGCGGTCCACCGATCCCGTTCACCCGTACGAGCCCCGTCAGGGGCGCGGGGAACTGCGCGACCAGCCCCTACGCGCCCGCAGCAGACGAATCAGCCGGATCAGCCGATGCGGTCCAGGACGATCGGCGTCGCCGAGAAGTCCTTGCCCGCCGGGGCGATGTCGAACGCGCCCTCCACGGACTGGAGCGCGTACTCGAACCGCTCCGGCGTGTCCGTGTGCAGGGTCATGAGGGGAGCCCCCGCCTCGACGGAGTCGCCCGGCTTGGCGTGGAGTTCGACACCCGCGCCCGCCTGGACCACGTCCTCCTTGCGCGCACGCCCCGCGCCGAGACGCCACGCGGCGACGCCGACGTCGTACGCGTCGAGGCGTGTCAGGACGCCGGACGAGGGGGCCGTCACCACGTGCCGCTCCCGTGCCACCGGCAGCTCCGCGTCCGGGTCGCCGCCCTGTGCCGTGATCATGCGGCGCCACACGTCCATCGCGGAGCCGTCCGCCAGCGCCTTCGCGGGGTCCGCGTCCTTCAGGCCCGCCGCGTCGAGCATCTCGCGGGCAAGGGCGAGGGTGAGCTCGACGACGTCCGCCGGGCCGCCGCCCGCGAGGACCTCCACGGACTCGCGGACCTCAAGGGCGTTGCCCGCCGTCAGGCCCAGCGGGGTCGACATGTCCGTGAGGAGCGCCGCCGTGCGGACGCCGCTGTCCGTGCCGAGCTCCACCATGGTGGAGGCGAGCTCGCGCGCGTCGTCCAGGTTCTTCATGAACGCGCCGGTGCCGACCTTCACGTCGAGGACGAGCGAGCCGGTGCCCTCGGCGATCTTCTTGGACATGATGGAGGAAGCGATCAGCGGGATCGCCTCCACCGTGCCGGTCACGTCGCGCAGGGCGTAGAGCTTCTTGTCGGCGGGGGCCAGGCCGTCGCCGGCCGCGCAGATCACCGACCCGACGCCCTCCAGTACGTTCAGCATCTCCGCGTTGGACAGCAGCGCCCGCCAGCCGGGGATGGCCTCCAGCTTGTCGAGCGTGCCGCCCGTGTGGCCGAGGCCGCGGCCCGACAGCTGCGGGACGGCCGCGCCGCACGCGGCGACCAGCGGGGCGAGCGGCAGCGTGATCTTGTCGCCGACGCCACCGGTGGAGTGCTTGTCGGCGGTGGGGCGGGAGAGCGAGGAGAAGTCCATGCGCTCGCCGGAGGCGATCATCGCGGCGGTCCAGCGGGCGATCTCCTTGCGGTTCATGCCGTTGAGGAGGATCGCCATCGCGAGGGACGACATCTGTTCGTCGGCGACCGTGCCGCGCGTGTACGCGTCGATGACCCAGTCGATCTGCTCGTCGCTCAGCTCGCCCCGGTCGCGCTTGGTGCGGATGACGGAGATGACGTCCATTGGCATGTCCTTCCGGCGGTACAACGGCGTACGTACGTACATATATGGGTTCGCCGCGACTCTACGCGCATAGAGCCCGGAGATGAAGGCGGCCCCGCTCCCGAGATCGTCAAGGGGGCGGGGCCGTCCGTCAGTTGAGGTGCTGCGGACCGAACGCGTCCGGGAGCATGTCACCGAGCGTCCGTACGCCCGACGGTGTCTCCATGACGAGTTCGGCGCCGCCGAACTCGTACAGCAGCTGGCGGCAGCGGCCGCAGGGCATCAGGATCTCGCCCTTGCCGTCCACGCACGTGAAGTGCGTCAGACGGCCGCCGCCGGTCAGCTGGAGCTGCGAGACCAGACCGCACTCGGCGCACAGGCCGAGGCCGTACGACGCGTTCTCGACGTTGCAGCCGGAGACCGTCCTGCCGTCGTCGACCAGGGCCGCGGCCCCGACCGGGAAGCCCGAGTAGGGCGCGTACGCGCGGGACATCGCCTCGCGCGCGGCCTCACGGAGGGCGTCCCAGTCGGTGTCGGCGGCAGCAGCAGTCGTCACTTGCCTTGTCCCTTTCGGTACGGCATTCCGTCCGCCTTCGGCATCCGGAGCCGCTGGGCGGAGAGCGAGAGGACCAGCAGGGTCACCACGTACGGAGTGGCGGTGACGACCTGGTTGGGCACCTCGTCGGTCAAGCCGTACCACAGGAACATCAGCGCGGAGACGGCCGCGGTGATCACCGCGGGGACGTACTTCTTGCGCCAGGCGAGGTAGATCGCGCCGATGACCAGCAGGATCGCGATGAGCAGGAGCAGCGCGTGGACGTTGGTGCCGCCGCCCCGGAGCTTCAGGCTGTCGGTGTAACCGAACAGGCCCGCGCCGAGCGCGAGTCCGCCCGGCATCCAGTTGCCGAAGATCATCGCGGCGAGGCCGATGTAGCCGCGGCCGCCGGTCTGGCCCTCCAGGTAGATGTTGGAGGCGACCAGGGAGAGGAAGGCGCCGCCGAGTCCGGCGAGGCCGCCGGAGATGACCACGGCCAGGTACTTGTACTTGTACACGTTGACGCCGAGCGACTCGGCCGCGACCGGGTTCTCGCCGCAGGAGCGCAGCCGCAGGCCGAACGAGGTGCGCCACAGGATCCACCAGCTCAGCGGGACCATGGCGACCGCGACCACGGTCAGCGGGGACAGGTCGGTGATGAGACCGCCGATGAGGCCCGCGAGGTCCGAGACGAGGAACCAGTGCTTGTCGTTGAGGTCCTGGAGCCAGTCGGACAGGCCCGGCACGGAGAAGTTGCCGAGCGACTCGACGGGCGGCGACTGCTTCGACGTACCGCCTTCCTCGCCCTCGAAGGCGAAGGTGGCCAGGTAGCGCGTCGCGCCCAGGGCGAGGATGTTGAGGGCCACACCGGAGACGATGTGGTTGACGTTGAACGTGATCGTGACGATCGCGTGCAGCAGTCCGCCGAGCGCGCCGCCGACGATGCCGAAGAGGACGCCCACCCAGGGGCCCCACTGGAAACCGGCCCAGGCGCCGAACCAGGTGCCGAGGATCAGCATGCCTTCGAGGCCGATGTTGACGACGCCCGCGCGCTCGGCCCAGAGGCCGCCGAGACCGGCGAGACCGATCGGCACGGCGAGCTTGAGTGCCGTCGACATCTGTCCGGTGGACGTGATGCCGTCGGCGCCGGTGATCATGCGGACCACGGAGGTCAGCACGAGGACACCCGCGATGATCAGCAGGAGGACGGGGAGCGAGACGCGGCGGCGGCCCGGTGCGGGCTGCTCGGCCGGGGCCTTGGCGACGGTTGCCGAGCTCATCGGGCAGCCACCTCCTTCACGGAGTCGTTGTTGCCGTTGTTGCCGTTCGCCCGTGCGGCGGCGGCCAGTTCCTCACCGACGCGGCGCTGCTGGCGGCGCAGACCCCAGCGGCGCACCTCCTCGTAGGAGACGACGACCGCGATCACGATGAGGCCCTGCATGATCACCGCGATCTCCTTGTCGTACGCCTCGGGCTGGGCGTAGTCGAGGGCGGGCGATGCCTTGTCGAGGAAGGCCCAGAGCAGCGCCGCGAAGGCGATGCCGACCGGGTTGTTGCGGCCGAGGAGCGCGATGCCGATGGCGGTGAAGCCGAGGCCCGCGGGGAACGAGAGGCTGTAGGTGTGGGTGTCGCCGAGCAGGATCGGCAGACCGGCGAGGCCCGAGACCGCGCCGGAGATCAGCATCGCGCTGAGCACCATGCGCTTGGCGTTGACGCCGGAGGCCGCCGCGGCGGACTCGGAGGCGCCGGTGGCGCGCAGGTCGAAGCCGAACCGGGTGCGGTTGAGGACGAGCCAGTACAGGACGCCCGCGAGCACCGAGATGATCACGAAGCCGTAGATCTCGCCGCCCGCCACCTTGATGCCGGGGAACCAGCCGGACTTCTCCATGACGCCGGTGGTCTGGTTGTTGCCGACCGGGACGCCGAAGTTCTCGGTGAGGGTGAGGTAGGCGATGACGCTCGTCGCGATGGCGTTGAGCATGATCGTGGCGACCACCTCGCTGACGCCGCGCGTGGTCTTGAGGACGCCCGCGATGCCGGCCCAGAAGGCGCCGGTGAGCATGGCGACCGCCATCAGCATCGGGATCTGCAGGAACGACGGCAGCGCGAGGTGCGTGCCGACGACGGCGGTCACCATCGCGGCGAGCCGGTACTGCCCGTCGACGCCGATGTTGAACAGGTTCATGCGGAAGCCGATGGCCACCGCGAGCGCCGCCAGGTAGTACATGCCGGCCTGGTTGAGGATCAGCACCTGGACGTCGGAGAAGGTGGCCTGCTCCAGCATCAGGCTGTACGGCTCGATCGGGCTCTTGCCCGAGGCGAGCAGCACGACCGAGGTCAGCGCCACGGCCGCGATCAGTGCGATGACCGGTCCGGCCACCGCGAGGAGCACGCGCTCCTTGTCGAACTTCTTCATCGGGCCTCGTCCTCCGGGGCGTCTTCTTCCACGTGCTCCAAGTGACCCGAGGCGGCACCGGTCATGGCCGAACCGAGCTCCTCCGGCGTGATGGTGGCCGGGTCGGCGTCCGCCACGAGCCGCCCGTTGTAGATCACGCGGAGGGTGTCGGAGAGGCCGATCAGCTCATCCAGGTCGGCGGAGATGAGGAGCACCGCGAGGCCTTCGCGGCGGGCCTCGCGGATCTGGTCCCAGATCTGCGCCTGCGCGCCGACGTCCACACCGCGGGTGGGGTGGGCGGCGATCAGGAAGCGCGGCTTGTGGCTCATCTCGCGGCCGACGATCAGCTTCTGCTGGTTGCCGCCGGACAGGGAGGCGGCCGTCACGTCGATGCCGGGCGTACGGACGTCGTACTCCTCGACGATGCGGCGCGTGTCGGCCTGGGCGCCCTTGGGGTCCAGCCAGAAGCCGCGTGCGTTGGGCTTCTCGGTGACGTGGCCGAGGATGCGGTTCTCCCACAGCGGGGACTCCAGGAGGAGTCCGTGGCGGTGGCGGTCCTCGGGGATGTAGCCGATGCCGTCCTCGCGCCGCTTGCGGGTCGCCGTGGCGGTGATGTCCTCGCCCGCCATGCGGATCACGCCGGAGTCGGCGTGCTTGAGGCCGATGAGCGCGTCGATCAGCTCGGTCTGGCCGTTGCCCTCGACGCCCGCGATGCCGAGGACCTCGCCCTCGTGGATCGTGAAGGAGATGTCGTCGAGCAGGGCGCGCTGCGACTCGCCGCCCGCGAGCAGCTTCAGGTTCTCGACCTGGATCATCGGGCGATCGGTGACCGTCGACTCGGCCGTCTCGGGCGTGGGGAGTTCGCTGCCGACCATCAGCTCGGCGAGCTGGCGGGGCGTCGTCTCCGACGGGACCGCCGTGCCGACGGTCGTGCCGCGCCGGATGACGGTGATGTCGTCGGCGACGGAGAGGACCTCGCCCAGCTTGTGCGAGATGAAGATGACGGAGAGGCCCTCGGACTTCAGCTCGCGCAGGTTGTCGAAGAGCGCGTCGACCTCCTGCGGCACGAGGACGGCCGTCGGCTCGTCGAGGATCAGCGTGGTGGCGCCGCGGTAGAGGACCTTGAGGATCTCCACGCGCTGCCGGTCGGCGACGCCGAGGTCCTCCACGTACGCGTCGGGGCGCACGCCGAGGCCGTACCGCTCGGAGATCTCGGCGATGCGGCGGCGGGCCGCGCCGCCGATGCCGTGCAGCTTCTCGCTGCCGAGGACGATGTTCTCCAGGACGGTGAGCTGGTCGGCGAGCATGAAGTGCTGGTGCACCATGCCGATGCCGCGGGCGATGGCGTCCGCGGGGCTGCCGAAGGCGACCTGCTCGCCGTCGACGGTGATGGTGCCCTCGTCCGGCTTCTGCATGCCGTAGAGGATCTTCATCAGCGTCGACTTGCCCGCGCCGTTCTCGCCGACGAGGGCGTGCACGGTGCCCTTGCGGACGGTCAGGTGGATGTCGTGGTTGGCCACGACACCGGGGAAGCGCTTGGTGATGCCGACGAGTTCGACGGCGACGGGCGGAGGGTTGGTGGACGCGTCGATGGCGCACTCTCCTCGGGGGCCTGAAGGAAAGGGGCCGCCTACGCGCGCAATGCCCCTGCTGGTACCGGGAAGTCCCTGCCGCGAAATCCCTTCGCGGC
The DNA here is from genome assembly GCF_008642355.1 of Streptomyces venezuelae. Classification (NCBI taxonomy): domain Bacteria; kingdom Bacillati; phylum Actinomycetota; class Actinomycetes; order Kitasatosporales; family Streptomycetaceae; genus Streptomyces; species Streptomyces venezuelae. The sequence goes on along the minus strand of NZ_CP029193.1, from coordinate 5,072,965 downwards.
TGGGGGTGTTGAGATGTTGCTCGCGCGAACGGGGCGCGGGTGAACCATCGTCCCCCACACCCCGTTGCACGTGAATCACGCTGCCGTTACGGCAGTCGGCAAGGCGGTTGCGCCTTACGGAGCGGTCTTGACCTTGATCTTGCCGCCCTTGATGCCCTCTTCGGCCTTCTTCAGGGCCTCCTGGACATCCTTCATCTTCATGAACTCGGGGTTCGAGTCGGCGAGCGCGACGCCGCCGGACTTGAGGTCGGCGCGGACGACGCCGCCCTTTGCGGTGCCGTCCTCGACGGCCTTCGCGAGGTTGTACACCGAGCCCGCGACGTCCTTGGTCGCCGAGGTCAGGATGTACTTCTTGTACTTGGCGAGGGCGTCCTGCTTGTACTGGTCGGAGTCGACACCGATCGCCCAGACCTTCTTGGCGGCGGCGGCCTCGATGACGCCCTGACCGGAGAGGCCCGCGGCGTGGTAGACCACGTCGGCGCCCTTCTCGATCTGGCCCTGCGCGGCGGTCTTGCCCTTGTCGGGGCTGGAGAAGCCGCCGTCCTCGGCCTTCTCGGTCAGGTACTGCTTGACGACCTTGACCTTGGGGTTGGTGTCCTTGACGCCCTGCGCGAAGCCCGCCTCGAACTTGTGGATCAGCGGGACGTCCACGCCGCCGACGAAGCCGACGGTCTTGGACTTGGTGGCCTTGGCGGCGACGACGCCCGCGAGGTAGGACGCCTCCTGCTCGCTGAAGACCAGGTCGGAGACGTTGTCGGCCTTGACCGTCTCGTCGTCGACGATGCCGAAGGTGGTCTTCGGGAACTTCTCCGAGACCTCCTTGATGGCGGGCGCGTACGCGTAGCCGACGCCGATCACCGGGTTGTAGCCCTGCTTGGCCAGCTGGGTCAGGCGCTGCGTCTTGTCGGCGTCCGACTCGCCGTCGACGGGCTCGACGGCCTTCTCGCCGGTCTTGAACTCCTTGGCGGCCTTCTTCATGCCGACGGTCGCGGCGTCGTTGAAGGACTGGTCGCCGGCGCCGCCGACGTCGTAGGCGATGGCGACGCCCTTGTTCTTGTCGTCCTTGCTCGCGGCGGCGTCGCTGGACGTGCCACCACAGGCGGAGACGGTTACGGCAAGAGCGGCGGTCGCGGCGCCCGCGACAGCTATTCGAGACACCCGGCGCATAGAGACGAACTCCTTAGTACAAGCAAGCACAAGCACGTTCGAGCGCCTCACCCGGCGCTGATTTCGCCGCAGCGTAACGCGCGTAGACCTGACATAAGAACCCTTCTGTCCGGTCCGTTATCGAGCTGTGGCCACCGGGTGTCGGGGGGCCGAACGACGGGTGGGCGCCCCCCAGATGGGGAGCGCCCAGTCGCCACACGCAGTACTACGTAAAACGTCCCGGACCGTGCGCTACCGGCGCGCTACGGAACGATCTTGACTTTCACCTTGCCGCTGACGATGTCCTTCTCGGCCTTCTCCACGGCGGCGACGACATCCTTCATCGCCGTGTACTTCGGGTTCGAGTCGGAGAACCCGACGCGGCCCGACTTCAGGTCGTACCGCTGCTCGCCCGTCATCGGCCTGCCCTCGACGACGGACTTCGTGAGGTCGTACACGGCGCCGCCGACGTCCTTGAACGCCGAGCCGAGGATGTAGTCCTTGTACTTGGCGAGGGCCTTCTGCTTGTACTGGTCCGAGTCGACGCCGATGGCCCACTTCTTCTGCGAGCCGGCCTCCTGAATGACTCCCTGCCCGGACAGCCCCGCCGCGTGGTAGATCACGTCGGCGCCGGACTCGATCTGTCCGCTCGCCGCGTTCTGTCCCTTGTCGGGGCTGGAGAATCCACCCTCCTCGGGTTTCTCGGTCAGATACCGCTTCTCGATCTTGATCTTGGGGTCGACGGATTTCACGCCCTGCACGAATCCGGCCTCGAATTTGTGGATGAGCGGAATGTCCACGCCTCCGACGAATCCGACGTGTTCGGCCTTGCTCGCCTTGGCGGCGGCGACGCCCGCCAGATAGGAGCCCTGTTCCTCGTGGAAGACGAGGTCGGCGACGTTGTCGGCCTTCACGGTGTTGTCGTCGATGATCCCGAAGGTGGTCTTGGGGAACTTCTTGGCGGCGGCCTCGACGGCGGGCGCGTAGACGAAGCCGACGCCGATGACCGGGTCGTACCCCTGCCGGGCGAGCTGTTCGAGGCGCTGGATCTTGTCGGCGCTGGACTCGCCGTCGCCCGGCTCCATGTCCACGCCGCCGATCTTGAACTCGTCGCGGGCCTTTTTGTACCCCGCGTATGCGGCGTCGTTGAAGGACTGGTCGCCCTGGCCCCCGATGTCGTACGCGAGACCGATGCCCTTGCCTTTGTACGAGGAGCCCGCGGGGCCGTTCTCCTTGCCTCCGTCTTCCTGCGAGGCCTCGTTGCTCGTCTTGCCGCAGCCGGCCGCCGCGAGGGCGAGGACGGCGACGGCGGCGGTGAGGTGAGTGGTGGCGCGAGATGTACGGGACGTACGGGAATTGCGGGATGTCGAAGAGAGACGACGCACAGGAAGCACCCCTTGATCGCCAACGCGCCGCGCACGGCGCTGATTTCGGCGCACATTAACGCGCGTAGAAAGGCGAGGGAACGGTTTTCCGCGGTGCCGTTACCTCTTCGTGCTTTTGGCCCGTACGTCGCCCACGTCGTGCCTCTACTGCATCGCGTCCAACAGCGCGGCGGCGGTGAAGAGTTCGACGCCCGCGGTGATCGCCGTCTCGTCGACGTCGAAGTCGCCCTGGTGGAGGTCGCGGACGGTGCGCTCTCCCGGGTGGCGCACGCCGAGGCGGGCCATGGCGCCGGGCACGCGCTCCAGGTACCAGGAGAAGTCCTCGCCGCCGAGGCTCTGCTCGGTGTCCTCGACGGAGTGCAGGCCGCGCCGCTCGACCATCGCGTCGCGCAGCAGGTCGCTGACGGTGGCGTCGTTGACGACGGGCGGCACGCCGCGGATGTAGTTGATCTCGGACTTCGCGCGGTAGAGGTCGGCGACCTCCTGGACGGCGCCGTGCACGAGGTCGGGCGCGTCCCGCCAGGCCCGCAGGTCGAGGCAGCGCACGGTGCCCGAGAGCTCGGCGTGCTGCGGGATGACGTTCGGGGCGTGGCCCGTCTCGATGCGGCCCCAGGTCACGACGAGCCCGGAGCGGGCGTCGGCCCTGCGGGAGACCAGGGCGGGGACGTCGGTGGCGACCTTGGCGGCGGCGGTGACGAGGTCCGTGGTGAGGTGGGGGCGCGCGGTGTGCCCGCCGGGTCCGTCGAGCGAGACCTCGAGGCGGTCGCAGGCGGAGGTGATGGGGCCGTGCCGCAGGCCGACGCGGCCCGCGTCGACCCGGGGGTCGCAGTGCACGGCGATGATCCTGCCGACGCCTTCGAGGGCGCCGGACTCGATGGCGTCGGTGGCGCCGCCGGGCAGGACCTCCTCGGCGGGCTGGAAGATCAACCGCACCGGAAAGGGCAGCTGCCCCTTCTCCGCGAGGTCGGCGAGGACGAGCCCGGCGCCGAGGACGACGGTGGTGTGCACGTCGTGGCCGCAGGCGTGGGCGCGGTCGGGGACGGTCGAGCGGTACGGGACGCCGAGCTTGGTGTCCGGGATGGGCAGCGCGTCGATGTCGGCGCGCAGGGCGAGCATGGGGCGGGTGGACGGCCGGCCGATGTCACAGATGAGCCCCGTGCCGGTGGCGAGGACACGGGGCTCGAGGCCCGCCTCCTCCAGGCGGGCCTTGAGGGCCGCGGTCGTACGGAACTCCTGGTGGCCGAGCTCTGGGTGCATGTGCAGGTCGCGACGGAAGGCGACCAGTTCGGCACGGAGCGCTTCGGGCAGCGTGCCGGGGAGCGGTGCCGCGAGTGCGGACTCCGCTCCGGGCACGCCGTCGGACACCTCTTCGGACACACTGGACATCAGTTGGTTCACCCTCTGAAGGGTAAGGCGATGCAACGGCCAACTAACCCACGATCAACAAAAGTTCAGCCCGATAGGGGAAGAATTACTGGCCTCGTGGCGCATGGCCGCCGATCGGGATGGGTAGATTCTTGGGCCGCCTCGGAGGATGCGTACGTCGTCCGGCGCCTGTAATAGGCGAGGGCGACCGCTGTCAGCGAGGGCGGCCACGCGATCAGCGGTATACAGCAGAACACGAGTGGGGTGGTTTGCGCTGTTCCGCCCGTCACACCCGTTTCGCTCCCCGTACGTGCCGTCAAGAGCACGCGGGCCTCGTCCAGCGGGCTCACAGCGCGATGAGCCCCGCCCCCGTCTCCCGGAACCCGCACGCCTCCAGGTAGAAGTCTCGGTGTTCGTCGTCGAAGTCGACGTGCAGCCACTCGCAGTGGGCGTCCCGGGCGCCCTGTGCCGCGCGGGCGACGAGTCCGGCGCCGACCCCCTGTCTCCGGCACCGCCCCGCCACGACCGTGTCGAGGACGAACGCGTGTACGCCGCCGTCCCAGGCGACGTTGACGAACCCGACGAGTGCCCCGTCCTCGTCCCGCGCGCAGACCCACCCGAGGCTGTGCCCGTGCAGTTGCTCGTGCCACCCGATGTCCAGCACCGGGTGCCCGAAGCCCTCGGCGTGCAGGGCGTTGACCTCGGGGTCCTCGAAGGCGCCCCGCCATTCGTACGTGATCATCGGGCGATCGACTCCGCCCAGGACGCGGCCGTCGTGACTTCCGCCCACTGCGGGAACAGTTTTTCGGTGAGGGTGCGGTGGACCTCCGGGTCCAGGTCCAGGCACGCGTCCGACAGGACGGTGAAGGGGAGGTCCGTGTCGTTCGCGCGGCACGCTGTGTGCAGGACTACGCCGCTGGTGGCGATGCCCGTGAGGATCAGGTGGTCGACGTCGTGGGTGCGCAGGACCAGGTCCATGTCGTTGCCCGAGAACGCGCCGGCCCGCCGCTTGGTCACCACGGTCTCGCCGGGCAGCGGTGCGACGTCGGGGTGGATCTCGCTGCCTCGGGCGCCCTCTGTGAACAGCCCCGCCTCCTCGACGGTGCGGATGATGCGCGTGGAGCGGGCCGCGTCCGGCACGTCCGGGCGCAGGCCCATCACCACGTAGATCACCGGGATGCCCGCCGACCGTGCCGCGTCGATCGCCGTGCGCAGTCGCGGCAGGTAGCCCGAGCCGTCGTCCGCCAGCTCCACGACGTCGCGTTGGACGTCCATCACCAGGAGCGCGGTCTTCGCCATGGTGTCTTCCTTCCGTCGATGTCCAGTGGTCACGCGGGCACTCCCCGCGCCGTGACGTCCCATGCCGTCCGCGCGAACGCCGCCACGGCCCCCGTCTCGTGGCCGAGCCGCCACACCAGGCCGTAGCCCGTCGGCTCCGCGTCGGCGAAGGGGACGTAGGTGATGCCGGGGCGGGCGAAGTACGTCGCCGTGTGGGCCGGTGCCGGGAACGCGCCCCGCCCCGCCGCCACCAGCGTGAGCGCCTCCTGCAGGTTCGTCACGGCGGGGCCGTGGGCGACAGGGCGACCGCTCGGGGTGCGGGAGGGGGCGTGGTGGTCCAGCCAGTACGTGGGGACCGGGCCCTCGATGGTGAGGAGGGGGACCTCCGCCAGGTCCTCCAGGGTCACCGAGGTCCTGGCCGCCAGGGGGTGCGTCGCCGGGAGGGCGAGCACGCGGTCCTCCGAGAGCAGCACCGCGCCGCCGCCCAGGTCGTCCTCCCGTACCGGGAACTCGGTGAGCTGCACGTCGAACTCGCCCTTGCGCAGCGGCCCGTACGGATCACCCAGCGGCACCTCGCAGACCTCCACGGAGATCCCGGGATGGCTGACGCGCAGGGCCTCCGTCGTCTTCATCACGATCTCACCGGTGAGGGGGTTGGCGAAGCCCACGTGCAGCACCGAGTCGATGCCGCGTGCCGCGGCCACGGCACGCTCCAGGGCGGCCTCGATGGCACGGTGGTGCGGTTCGAGGTCGGCGCGGAGCCGACGGCCCAGCGCGGTGAGGGCGACCACGCGGCTGCTGCGGACGAAGAGCGGTGCTCCTACGCGGCGTTCGAGGCGTTGTACGAGCTGGCTCACCCTGGCCCTGGACAGCCGCATGCGCTCCGCCGTGCGGCCGAAGTGCAGTTCCTCCGCGAGCAGGAGAAAGCACTCCAGTTCGTCACGCTCCATCGACGTACCCCCAGGTCGTTGCGGATCGGTCAGCCTGGCTGAACGAACGTTGCGATGTTCGCCGTTGTTCCGTCCGCCCGCTCCCGCCGAGGGTGGCCGCATGAGTCAGAACCTTGCGTCCCGCCCTCCCGAATCCCCCGGCACCTCCTTCACCGGCCGCGAGTGGGGCACCCTCCTCGTCCTCTGCGGCGCGATCTTCCTGGAGGGCATCGACGTCGCGATGCTCAACATCGCCCTCCCCTCCATCCGGGCCGACCTCGGGCTGTCCACCGGCTCGCTGCAGTGGGTCATGAGCGCCTACGTCCTCGGGTACGGCGGTTTCATGCTGCTCGGCGGGCGGGCGGCCGACCTGTTCGGGCGCCGTCAGATGTTCGTCCTCTGGCTCTCCGTCTTCCTGCTCTTCTCCGGGCTCGGCGGCCTGGCGACGGAGGGGTGGATGCTGATCGCCGCCCGCTTCGTCACGGGCGTCGCCGCGGCGTTCATGACCCCGGCCGGGCTCTCCGTCATCACCACCGGGTTCGCGGAAGGTCCGCGGCGCAACAAGGCGCTGCTCTTCTACTCCGGCACCGCGGCCGGCGGTTTCTCGGTCGGCCTGGTCGTCGGCGGTCTGCTCACCTCGGTGGGCTGGCGCTGGGTGTTCTTCGCGCCCGTCGTGCTCTCCGCCGTGATCCTGCTCGCCGCCCTCGCCGTCGTGCCGGAGTCGCCGCGCCCGGAGAGGCCGGAGCGGCGTGTCGACGTGGCGGGCGGGGTCGCGATCACCACCGCCATCGTGCTGCTCGTCCTCGGCGTGGAGCGCGCCACGCACGCCGGGTTCGCGTGGACCGCGCTCACCGTCGGAGCGGGACTCGTCCTACTGGCCGTGTTCGTCGCGGTCGAGCGCCGCGCGGCGGCCCCGCTGATACGGCTCGGCCTTCTGCGGTGCGGTCCGCTGGTCCGCGCCAACCTCTCGGGGCTGCTCTTCGCCGCGGGCTTCTTCGGCTTCCAGTTCCTGGTGGTGCTGTATCTGCGGGAACTGCGGGACTGGTCGACGCTGCAGACCAGTTTCGCGATGCTCGTCCTCGGCGTCGACGCCGTCCTCTCCCCCGTCCTGACCCCCCGGCTGGTCGGTCGCTTCGGCAACCAGCGGGTGATCTTCGGCGGGCTGCTGCTCGCCGCGTCGGCGTACGCGCTGTTCCTGCCGCTCGGCGCCGACTGGACGTACGCGATGATGCTGCCGAGCCTGATCGCCGTCGGCGTCGCCTTCTCCCTCGCGTACGGCCCGCTGACCATCGTGGCCACGGAAGGCGTGGCCGAGGACGAGCAGGGCGTCGCGGGTGCGCTGCTCTACACGTCGTTCCAGTTCGGCGCCGCGCTGGGTCTTTCGACGGTCACGGCGGTCAACGTCGCGGCGACCGCGTCGGGTTCGCCCCCGGACCTCCTGGACGGCTACCGGGCCGCGCTCTGGGTACCGGTGGCCGCCGTCCTGCTCGCCGCGCTGATCAGCGCCTTCGGGCTCCGCACGACGAAAGGGAACGTGCCGGTCGCGGCGGTCGCCTAGCCTCCAGGCATGACCACGAGCGGTGAGACACGTACATGGGAGAGCGCAGCCGCAGGAGTCCTGCGGCTGCCCTCCGGGCGACTCGTCCGGGGGCGGGGGCTCCGGCATCCGTTGCCCGACGGGGACGTGCCCGACTTCGGGGTGTATCTGCTGGGAAAGCAGCCGCCCGAAGTGGCCTGGGAGACCCGGTGGCTGCCGTGGCCGGACTTCCGGTTGCCGAGCGACCGGGAGCTCGCGCGGAAGGTGCTGCGCGAGGTGTGGGACCGGGCCGCCGGGGAGCGGGTCGAGGTCGCCTGCGGGGGTGGGCGCGGGCGGACCGGGACGGCCCTCGCCTGCGTCGCCGTGCTCGACGGGGTGCCGGCGGCCGAGGCCGTGTCGTACGTGCGGGAGCACTACGACCGGCACGCGGTGGAGACGCCCTGGCAGCGGCGGTACGTCCAGAGGTTCACCCCCTAGGCGTCACGCCGGTGCCGTGTGGCGTACGGATGTCAGGCGGTGGACGTCGCGAGCCGTGCCCGTCACGCCCGACAGGAAGCCCTGGGCGCGCGGGGACGCCGTCTCCGTGAGCCACGCCGGGTCGATGTCGCAGACCGCCACCTTGACCTCCGTGCCCGCGAGGGCCAGGGGCAGGGTGTGGACGACGGTCGAGGGGAAGCTGAGGATCGTACGGCCGATGGGGCCGCGGCGGGCGATGAGTTCCAGGGGGAGGTCGGGGCGGACCACCTGGAGGCCCGTCTCGACCGCGAGCCGGTGGAGTTTCTCCGCGCTCTCGCGGCGGTGCGCGAAGTAGCGGGTCGCGCCGTGGGCGCGGGAGAGGGCGATGACCGCTTCGACGTAGCGGTCGGGGTCGACCACGCCCGTCTCCACCAAGGACGTGCCGACCAGGTCGGAGCCGCGGGTGAGGAGGGGAGGGCCGAAGCGCTCCCGGGTCCAGGCGAAGGCGTTGGCGGTGACCGTCACGCCGTCCGGTGCGCTGTCGATCGGCATGGAGGAGAAGACCTCCACCGTGCGCGTACCGCCCGGCGTGAGTCGGCGGCGCGCCGACGCCGAGACCGGGGCGAAGAGCAGGTCGCGGGGGCCGGGACGGCCGCCCTTGCGGTGCCAGCGCTGGAGGCGCTCGCCGCGGGCCAGCTGGGCGATGAACTCCATCGTGGCCGTGCCGTCGTCGACGACGACCAGGGAGCGGGCCCGGGTGATCGTCAGCATGAGTTGTACGTAGCGGGAGAACGGGTCGCCGATGACGACCCGGTCGGCCCGCCGCAGGGCGCCCGCGAGGCCGCCCACCGTGTGGAAGGGCGCCGACGCGCCGCCGCGCGCCTCCTCCCAGCGGACTTCGACGCCCTCGTCGCGGGCGAGCTGCGCCATGCGGCGCAGCTGGCCTCGCGTCATGGGGTCGTTCGGGGAGAGGACGACGACGGTGAGTCCCCCGGCCGGACCGGTCGCATGCGCCGCGTGCGCCCACTCCAGGACGTTCAGGAGCTGCACCGGGCTCTCCACGAAGGCGAGCGTGGAGTCCGCACCCTCGGGGGCGGATGTGGTGTCGGCGGCTCGGCCGGCTCGGGGGCTCATCGTCGTGTGTCCGTCTCCCGTTGATGCGGGCCGCGTGCTCAGACCGCGACCGGCTCGGTGTCCGCGGCGGTCTCGGCCTCGGCCACGACGCCCGCGACGCGGCGCAGCTTCTTCATCGGGCCGAGCTCGGACTCGTAGACCTTCTTGACGCCGTCACCGAGGGACGCCTCGATGGTGCGGATGTCGCGGACGAGGCGGGTCAGGCCCTGCGGCTCGACGGAGGCGGCCTGGTCGGAGCCCCACATCGCGCGGTCGAGGGTGATGTGGCGCTCGACGAAGGTGGCGCCGAGGGCGACGGCGGCGAGCGTCGTCTGCAGGCCCGTCTCGTGGCCGGAGTAGCCGATCGGCACGTTCGGGTACTCGGCCTGGAGGGTGTTGATGACGCGGAGGTTGAGCTCCTCCGCCTGCGCCGGGTACGTCGACGTGGCGTGGCACATCAGGATGTTGTCGCTGCCCAGGACCTCGACCGCGTGGCGGATCTGCTTCGGGGTCGACATGCCGGTGGAGAGGATGATCGTGCGGCCCGTGGCGCGCAGGGCGCGGAGCAGCTCGTCGTCGGTGAGCGAGGCGGAGGCGACCTTGTGGGCGGGCAGGTCGAACTTCTCCAGGAAGGCGACGGCCTCGGTGTCCCACGGGGAGGCGAACCAGTCGATGCCGCGCTTGGCGCAGTGCTCGCTGATGGCCTGGTACTCGGACTCGCCGAACTCCACGCGGTGGCGGTAGTCGATGTACGTCATGCGGCCCCAGGGGGTGTCGCGCTCGATGTCCCACTGGTCGCGCGGCGTGCAGATCTCCGGGGTGCGCTTCTGGAACTTCACCGCGTCGCAGCCCGCGTCGGCGGCCACGTCGATGAGCGCGAACGCGTTCTCCAGGTCGCCGTTGTGGTTGATGCCGATCTCGCCGGTGATGTAGACGGGCTGACCGGGACCGGCCGTCTTCGAACCGAAGCGGCGGAGGCGGGAGTTGGCGCCGATGGAGGTGATGTTGCTCATGGCAGGAAATTCCTTAACTGTGGAGGGAGTCGAGAGAGGGGCCGAGGATCCAGGTGGCGATCTCTCGGATCGCGCCCTCACCACCGGGGACGGTGGTGACCGCGCGTGCGGCGCCGCGTACGACGTCGTGGGCGCTCGCGACCGCCACGGGCCAGCCCACGAGGGCGAAGCACGGGAGGTCGTTGACGTCGTTGCCGACGTAGAGCACGCGCTCGGGAGCGATGCCCTGCTCCTCGCACCACTGCTTCAGTGCGAGGTCTTTCCGGTCGATGCCGTGCAGCACGGGGAGCTTCAGCTTCCTGGCGCGTGCGGCGACGACCGGGTTCTGTTCCGTGGACAGGATCAGCATGTTCAGGCCGCTCCTGCGGAGGGCCGCGATGCCGAGTCCGTCGCCGCGGTGCACGGAGACGAACTCCCGTCCCTCGGAGTCGATCAGCACCCTGTCGTCGGTCTGGGTGCCGTCGAAGTCGAGGACGACCGCGTCGATGTCGGCGGCGGTCGGGAGGGCGGCGTCGCCTTCGGGGAGGTCCGCGTCGAAGAGCGGGGCGAGCGCGCGGGCCCGCGCGAGGTCGTGCGGGTCGTCGACCTCCAGGACGCGGGCCGGGTCGGTGCGGACGGGTTCGGTGCGGCCGAAGAAGCGGTGCTTCTCGGTGCGGAAGCCCGCCGCGTCCATGGCGTAGGCGGCGCCGGTCTCCAGGAGGTCCTGGGGGCGGTCCTGGCGGCGCGGACGGAACGACTTGTCGTGGTTGACGCCGTAGCCGCCGCGGGTCCGGGTGGAGTTGGCGAGGGTCGCGGTGCCGCCCACGGAGTCCGTGTGGTGCGCGCCGAGTCCCTTCTGCAGACCGGTGCCGTCCTCCGTGGCGTCGTCCGCCGCGTCGCGCCAGATGAAGCCGTGGAAGGGCGCCACCGTGACGGCGGTGTCGGCGCCGTGCTCGGTGACCGCCGAGGCCACCCCGTCGACGTCCTCAGCGGTGAGGAAGGGGCTGGTGCACTGCACGAGCAGGACGACGTCCACGGCACTGCCGTGCAGCGCCTCGTGGGCGTCCATGGCGTGCAGCACGGCGGCCTCGCTGGTCGCGGTGTCCCCGGCGATCGCGGCGGGGCGCAGCACCACTTCGGCACCCGCGTGCCGGGCGGCCTCGGCGATCACGTGGTCGTCGGTGGAGACGACGACGTCGGTGACGAGCCGGGCGGCCAGGCAGGCGCGGATGGCGCGGGCCACCAGCGGCACGCCGCCGACGGGGGCGAGGTTCTTGGCCGGTACGCCCTTGGAGCCGCCGCGGGCGGGGATGACGGCGAGCACGCGGCGGGCCTGCGTACCTGCTGGGCCGGGGTGGGACATGGGGGCTCCTTGGAAGGGGTGAGGGCTCACAGCTCGCCCATCCGGCGGATGACGGGGGCCACGCGCTGCACTCCGTGGCGGTAGGCGCCGCGGGCGGCGCGGCGCACGATCTGCCGTACGGGGCCGGGGTCCTTGTCGCCCGTGGGGGCGCCCGGCAGCGGGGCGCCGTCCGGGCCGAGGTGGTGGCGGGCGAGGATGCCGGGCAGGTAGCCGCCGGCCGTGGCGGGCGTGTAGTACGGCGCGATGGGCGGGAGGCCGCCCGCGGCCGCGGTGTCGAGGAGGTCGGCGACCCGCTCCCGTGCCGCGTCGAAGGCGTTCTCGTACGCTCCGTCGGCGGCGACGCCCTGCCGTGCCAGCCACCTTTCGTCGGGCACGGGCAGGTGGCCCGCGTCCAGCTGGTCCCAGGAGGCGAGGCAGCCGGAGCCGGTGAAGTGGTGGTTGCCGAGCGCCTCGCGCACCCCGAGGTCGGTGAGGACGGCGGTGGGGATGCGGCGGTGCAGGGATTCGAGGGCGGCCGTGGAGCTGACGGTGACCAGGAGGTCGGTGCGGTCGAGGACCTCGCCCATGTGCCCGTACACGAGCCGGCAGTTGGGCGGCAGGCCGCCGTCGAGGCGCTGCGACAGCTTCTGGTAGGGCAGTTCCTCGATGTGCGTGGTGTGCTCGCCGGGCTTGCTGCGCAGCTTGAGCAGGACCTCGCGGTCGGGGTGCATGCGGGCGTGCTCGGCGAGGCGGCGCAGGAGGTAGGTGCGGTGCGCGGCGGTCTCGGGGACGGAGGGCTGGGCGGCGAAGACGACGGTGTAGGGGTCGTCTCCGTCGCGCCGGTCGCGCTCGTCGTACGGGGCTCCGCCGAGGAACGGCAGCGCCGCCTCGGTCACCGCGGACGCGTCGGCGCCCACTCCTTCGTACACCGCGCGGAAGCGTTCCGCGTCCTGCCGCGAGTTGGCGAGGACGACGTCGGCGCCGTGCCGCAGGAGGAGGCCGTCGGCGAGCTTCTCGTAGACGACGCCGACATAGCCGGTGACGACGACGGAGCGGCGCGCCGGGCCACCCGTGAGGCGGGCGTCCTGCGTGATGCGGGCGAGTCCGTGCAGCACCGCCTGGACCGCCCCGCCCACCAGGGCGAGCACGATCACGTCGGGTGCGTCCCGCTCCATCTCGCGCAGGAACTCGACGGCGGTGACCTCGCGCAGCGCATCGGCGCGCACGCCCACCTCGTCGAGCTGCCGGGGGGTGGGAGTGGCCCGGCCGCGGAGCAGGAAGCCGCTGAGCCGACTGTCCGATACGATGCGGTTCGCGGTGAGAGCGCCCCATTTCCATCGCGTATCGGAGTCGGCGAGTACGGCGACCCGCAGCGGGTTTCGATGACTTCCTTGCACGTCCCAGACGCTAGGAAGGCATTTCGATTCGCGGCCCAACTCAGGTGCAACAAACGGTTAACAGCATGCCGACGAATGGCGAATCGGCCCGGGAAATGCCTCCCTGGCGGCCCGGTTAACCATTCCGCCACACGTCGTTCACCTGGCATACCGCTGCGGGTCGACACGAATGACGGGCCGACACCTAACGTCACCCACGTGGTTAAGCTCTCCGTCATCGTGCCGTTCTACAACGTGCAGCAATACGCGCCCGACACTCTGAGGAGTCTGCGTGCGAACGCACGTGACGACTTCGAATTCATTCTCGTCGACGACTGCTCGCGCGACGAGACCCCGGACATCCTGGAGCGTGCGGCGCGGGAGCTTCCCGGCGCCGTCCACCTCCGCCATGAGACGAACGGGGGCCTCGCGACCGCCCGCAACACGGGACTCGACGCGGCCCGCGGCGAGTACCTGACCTTCCTGGACGGCGACGACTGGCTCGCACCCGGGTATTTCAGCCGACTCGTCGCCGCCATCGAGGACTTGGGCTGCGACTTCGTCCGTACCGACCATGTGCAGTGCACCGCGCGGGCCCGTTCCGTGCACCGCGTCCCGCACGGCAGGCGCGGTGTCGTCATGAACCCGCGCGACGTGATACTGCCCGCCGACCGCTCGACCTCCGTCGACTACGCGTACGCCTGGGCCGGCATCTACCACCGCCGTCTCGCGGACGCGGGACTGCTCCACTTCACCGACGGGCTGCGCACCGCCGAGGACAGGCCGTGGATCTGGCGGCTGCACCGCGAGGCGGAATCCTTCGCCGCGGTCGGTCTGCTCGGCGTGTTCTACCGGCGCGGCGTCGCCTCTTCACTGACCCAGATCGGTGACGTACGCCAGCTCGATTTCATCAAGGCATTCGACCAGGTCGTACAGGAAACAGCGGCGGACCGGGACGCGGACGAACTGCTGCCGAAGGCCGTACGAACATATTGCGCGATCATCTCCCACCATTTGGGATCCATCGAAAGGTTCGAGCCACCCGTGGCGCGGAAATTGAAGTCAATGAGTGCGGCCGCCCTGAAGCGGATGCCGCAGGGCGTTCTCGACGACGCGCTCGACTCCATGGACCTCCAGCGTGCGACGCGGCTGCGCAGGCTGCGGCGGCGCCCGGTCTCGGCGGAGGTGGCCGCGTAATGGCGTCCCCTTCCCCCGGCAGGACGCAGATCTTCCTCGCGTCCACGCTGTACGGCGTCGCCACGCTCGCCGCTGCCCTGGACGCCGACCGGTTCGGGCCCGCCGACCGGCGGATCCTCCTGGTCAGCAACAACGCGGCGACGCCCGAGACGACGACGCCCCTCGACGAGATGCCGGGCTTCGAGCGGCTGCGCGGCCGGTTCGACGAGGTGCGCTCCTGGAACGAGGCCATCGCCCCCTTCCACCCCGGCGGCTGGGCCCCGCGCGGCGACGACGTCGTGCTCTGGGAGCGCTACGTACGGATGCTCTGGGACCTCGGGGACGACGAGATCGAGCTGGCCGTCGAGTCCATCCAGGTCAACCCGGCGCTCGCGCTCGCGCAGATCTTCACGGGCGTCCCCGTGGACGTCTACGCCGACGGCCTGATGAGCTACGGCCCCACCCGCAACAAGATCGACCCGCTGGTCGGCACGCGCGTGCGGCGCCTGCTCCACCTGGACCTGGTGCCGGGGCTCACCCCGCTCCTGCTCACCGAGTTCGGCGTCGCCCCCGAGGTCGTACCGACCGACGCGTTCCTGAAGGTGCTCGCCGAACTGACGGAGGAGCCGGTGGAGTTGCCGGAGCTGCCCGACGGCGAGGCACCCGTCCTCGTCCTCGGCCAGTACCTCTCCGCGCTCTCCATCCTCACCGCCGAGGAAGAGGAGGAGCTGCACATCCGCATGGTGCGCGGCGCCGCCTCGCTCGGTCACCGGCACGTCGTGTTCAAGCCTCACCCCACGGCGCCGGCCCGTTGGTCGCGCGCCCTGGAGAAGGAGGCACGGACGATCGGTGTCGAGCTGACCGTGCTCGACTCGCCCGTGCTCGCCGAGGTGCTCTACCAGCGGATGCGGCCCGCGCTCGTCGTCGGCTGCTTCTCCACGGCGCTGCTCACGGCGTCCGCGCTGTACGGCCTGCCCGCCGCCCGCACCGGCACGGACCTCCTCCTGGAGCGCCTCGCGCCCTACCAGAACAGCAACCGCGTCCCCGTCACGATCGTCGACGCGCTGCTGCCCGAGATCACCGACGGCACGGCGGTCGCCGCACAGGAGGCCGGTCTCGGCACCGGCGAGCTGACGAACCTCCTCAAGGCCGTCGGTTTCGCGATGCAGCCGCAGATCTATCCGCGGCTGCGCCCCGAGGCCGAGCGCTACCTCGCCCGGAACCTGGACGCCCACACCTGGCGCTACTTCAAGCGGCGCCGGCTCACCGCGCTCGCCCTGCCCGGCGCCGTCCCCTCGCAGCTCGCGTTCATCCCGCGCAACGCGGCCGTCCGGCGCGTCGCGCGCCGTGCGCGCTCCGTGCAGCGCTCGCTCAAGCGGACCGCGCTCGGATGACCACTCCCGGACCCACGCTCCCGAAGCTCATACCGGGCGCGGAACATGCCCGACGTACGGTTCCGGCCGCTGCCGCCGTACCCAAGCGCGGCAAGCCGCGGCTGCGCGCCCTCGACGGGCTGCGCCTCGTCGCGGCGCTCATGGTCGCCGCGTACCACTACGGCGGCCGTGACGGCGAGATCGCCGAGGCCTGGGGCAGCTCCCCCAAGGCACAGTTCCCGACGGCGAGCGAGTGGTTCGCGTACGGCTGTCTCGGCGTGCAGATCTTCTTCGTGATCAGCGGCTTCGTCATCTGCATGAGCGGCTGGGGCAGACCCATGCGCTCGTTCTTCGCGTCCCGCGCCTCCCGTCTCCTGCCGTCGTACTGGGCGGCGATCGTCCTGGTGACGGCGGTCTTCGCGCTGCCCGCCGTCACCTACGCGGCGGTCTCGCCGAGCGACGCGCTGGTCAACCTCACCATGCTGCAGCAGCCGCTGGGCGCGGACCGGGTGCTCGGCGTGTGCTGGACGCTCTGGGCCGAGCTCCGCTTCTACGCGCTGTTCGCCCTGTGCGTGGTCATGCCGGGCGCGACCCGCGCGCGCGTGGTGCTGTTCTGCGCCGTGTGGACGCTGGCCGCGGCCATGTCGGAGGCCGCGAACGAGCCGCTCCTCGACCTGGTCCTGATGCCCGAGTACGCGCCCTTCTTCGTCGGCGGCATCGGCATCTACCTGATCCACCGCGACCGACGCGACCTCACGGCGTGGGGCATCACCGGGGTGAGCTGGCTGATCGGCCAGCACTACGCCGTCGACCGGCTCTGGCACGCGCCGAACCCGGACTTCTTCTCCTACCGCTCCTCCGTCGGGATCATGGCGGTGGTCACGGCCGGTTTCCTCGCGGTGCTCCTCATCGCGCTCGGGCACCTGGACCGGGCGAACTGGCGGTGGCTGACCGTGGCCGGCGCGCTGACGTACCCCTTCTACCTGGTGCACGAGCACCTGGGCTGGGTGACGGTCGAGGCGCTGCACCGGCACGTGGGCCTGCCGTCCCACGCGACGTTCGGCCTGACGATCGTCGCCATGCTGGCCCTCGCGTGGCTCCTGAACCGGTACGTCGAGGAGCGGCTGACCCCGCTGATCCGCAACGGCCTCAACCGGAGCCTCACTCCGGGCCCGTCGAAGTAGCGAGCGTCGCGCCGATCCCCGTCACGATCGCCGCGAGCCCTTCCTCGAAGCCGCGGTCGTGCGAGCGGAACATCACCTCGCCCGCCGCCGCGGCCAGCGGGTACGCGGCGAGGCGCTCGGCGCGCGCCGCGAGGTCGTAGCCGCCTTCGCCGCGGCCGGGCGCCGGGCCCGCCGCCTGCTCCTCGACGACGAACCCGATCGTGTAGCTGTACGCGGTGACCCAGGCGCGCGCGGCCGCGTCCGGCGCGAATCCCGCTCCGGCGAGGACCCGCAGATGGGCCTCCATGGGGGCCGCGTACGACAGGTCCGTGTAATGCGTACCGCTGAAGACCTTCGCGCCGTCGCGGTAGCGCAGCAGGTGGGCGCGCAGGCCCCGCATCGCGGCGGTGAGCGCGACCCGCCAGTCGGCGTCCGGCGTGGACAGGAAGTCCTCGCTCATCCGCCGCATCATCTCGGTCGCCATCTCGTCGAGCAGCGCCTGCTTGTCCTTGAAGTGCCAGTACAGCGCGGGAGCCTTGACGTCGAGGCGCTGGGCGATGGCGCGCAGCGTCAGCCCTTCCAGGCCCGTGTCGTTCAGCAGGTCGAGCGCGGTGCGCGCCACTCGGGTCCGGTCCAGTTTCGTCGTCGCCACCTTGACAATTTAACACCGTTAAGCTCAGGCTTCGACGCATGGAACTTAACGACGTTAAGGAAACAGTCGGCACCGCCGTGCCGACCGGCGTGCTCATCGTGGGCGCGGGCCCCACCGGCCTCGCCCTCGCCTGCGACCTGGCGCGCCGCGACGTGCCCGCGCTCGTCGTCGAGCGCGCCCCCCGCCTCTTCCCCGGCTCGCGCGGCAAGGGGCTGCAACCCCGCACCATGGAGATCTTCGACGACCTGGGCGTCGTCGGCGCGGTCCTCGCGTCGGGTGGCCGCATCCCCGTCGGCATGGTGTGGCGGGACGGGGAACGGCAGGGCGAACACCGGATGTTCGACGAACCCGAGCCGACGGAAACCGCGCCGTACACCACGCCGTGGATGCTCCCCCAGTGGCGCACGCAGGAGATCCTCCTGGCCCGCCTGCGGGAGCTGGGCGGCGACGTCGCGTTCGGCACGGAGGTGACGGGCCTGGCCCAGGACGCCGACGGGGTCACCGCACGGCTCTCGACGGGGACGTCGGTGCGCGCGGCGTACGCCGTGGCGGCGGACGGCGGCCGTTCCTCCCTCCGCCGGGAGCTGGGCATCACCATGTCCGGCGAGACCGTGGACCCGAACCCCGTCCTCGTGGCGGACATCCGCGTCCCCGCGCTGGACCGCGACAACTGGCACATGTTCCCGGCGGCCGACGACAGCGGCCCGCAAACGGCGCTCTGCCCGCTCGCCGGTACGCACGACTTCCAGCTGACCGCGCAGCTCCCCGCGGGGACGACGCCCGACCTGTCCCCCCAGGGCGTACGCGACCTCGTCGCCGCCCGTACGCACCTGACCGCGGACGACGTGACCGAAGTCCGCTGGTCCTCCGACTTCCGGCCGCGCGCGGCGCTGGCGGCCCGCTTCCGCGAGGGGCGCGTCTTCCTGGCCGGGGACGCGGCGCACGTCCACTCGCCGGCGGGCGGCCAGGGCCTCAACACGAGCGTCCAGGACGCGTACAACCTGGGCTGGAAGCTGGGTGCGGTGCTGCGGCACGGGGGGCCGGACGCCCTTCTCGACACGTACGAGGAGGAGCGGCTGCCCAACGCCGCGCAGATGCTGGGCCTGTCCACCCGCATCCACCGCGGCGAGGCGCGCCGCGGCGCGGCCACGCGCCAGCTCGGCATCGGCTACCGCGAGAGTTCACTGGCGGCGGAGACGCGCGAGAACGTCCCGGAGGGCGCGCTGCGGGCGGGTGACCGGGCGCCGGACGGCCCGTACGGCACGGGCACCCTCTTCGACGCGTTCCGGGGCCCGCACTTCACACTGCTGGCGGTGGGCACGGACACGGAACGTCCGCCACTTCCCGGCGAGTTGGTGCGCTCCCACGCGATCCCGGCGTACGAGCCCTACGGCAAGGGGCTGTTCCTCGTCCGCCCGGACGGATACGTCGGCTGGGCGGGCACGGACGCGCGGGACGGCCTCACCGCGTACCTGGCGCGTTGTGGAGTCCCCGTCACCCCTTGACCTCAAGTCTTCTTGAGGTTCTACGTTCAGGGGCATGACAGCATTCGCGTACTCGCACAGTGACCGGGACCTCGTCGACCAGCCCGTCGGCTACTGGAGTTCCGCCGCCGGCACGGCCGTCGTCCACCACATCCGCACCATGCTCGCCGAGATGGGACTGACCCAGCCCCAGTGGTGGATCCTCAACCAGCTCCTCCAGGCCCCCGAGGGCAGACCCCGGGACGAGGTCGTGGCCGTCCTGAAGGGCTACCTGGAGGTCGGTGAGGGCGCCCTGGTGCACAACATCGACGCCCTGCGCGACCGCGGCCTCGTCAGCGAGGTCCCCGGGACCGGCCGCATCACCCTCACCGACGAGGGCCGCGCCCTCCGGGCGCGCGTCGCCGAGCGCCAGAAGGCGGTCCGCGCCCAGATCCACGAGGGCATCACGGACGAGGACTACGTCCGCACGCTGAAGGTCCTCCAGCGCATGATCCACAACGTGGGGGGCTCGGCCTGGCACCACTGAGAGCCACGACGCGTCACCGGGCGGCGGTCACACGCTGCTGATCGACAGCTTCACCGCGAAGCCGAGGAACAGGGCGCCCGCCGCCGACGTGGCCCCGGCCGAGAGGCGCTTGCGGCGGCGGAACGCGGCCGAGAGCCTCGTACCGCTGAAGATCAGAGCCGTGAGGTAGAGGACGCTCGCGATCTGGGCGAAGGCGCCGAGCACGATGAAGGAGAGGGCGGGGTAGGCGTAGCCCGGGTCGACGAACTGGACGAAGAAGGCGATGAAGAACAGGATCGCCTTCGGGTTGAGCAGGCTGATCACCAGCGCCCTGCGGAACGGTCGCTCCCCCGCCGCCGCGTCGCCCCGCTCCGGCCCCGCCGCACTCTCCGCGGTCCGCTCCTGCCGCGCCTTCCACATGCTCCACGCCGCCCGCATCATCCCGACCGCGAGCCAGGTCAGGTACCCGGCGCCCGCGTACTTCACGATCCCGAAGAGCAGCGCGTTGGCCTGCAGCAGCGAGGCGACGCCTGCCGCCGACAGCGTCATCAGGACGGCGTCCCCGCACCAGACGCCCGCGGCGGCCGTATAGCCGGTGCGGACGCCGCGGCGGGCGGCGACGGAGAGCACGTACAGCGAGTTCGGCCCCGGCAGCAGAATGATCAGGGCGAGGCCCGCGAGATAGGTCGGAAGATCGGTGACACCCAGCATGGCCGGAGTGTCGCACGGGTGTGCGGCACGGGACGTGTGTGTCCGTTTGACGGACACGGGCACCGGGGTGGAGAAGTCCGGCCCGCCGCATCCCCTCAGAACGCGTCCGCCGGCACGTAGGCCCCCCACACCTCCCGCAGCGCGTCGCACACCTCGCCCACGGTGGCCTTCGCCCGCAGCGCCTCCTTCATCGGGTACAGGACGTTCGTCTCCCCCTTCGCCGCCTCCTGGAGAGCCGCGAGGGCCGAGCGCACCGCGCCGCCGTCCCGCTCCGCGCGCAGCCGGGCGAGGCGGGCGGCCTGCTGGGCCTCGATGGCGGGGTCGACGCGCAGCGGCTCGTACGGTTCCTCCTCGTCGAGGCGGAAGCGGTTGACGCCGACCACGACGCGCTCGCCGCTGTCCGTCTCCTGCGCGATGCGGTACGCGTTGCGCTCGATCTCGGCCTTCTGGAAGCCCTGCTCGATCGCGTGCACGGCGCCGCCCAGGTCCTCGACGCGCCGCATCAGATCGAGTGCCGCGCCCTCCACGTCGTCGGTCATGCTCTCCACGACGTACGACCCGGCGAAGGGGTCCACCGTCGCCGTCACATCCGTCTCGTACGCGAGGACCTGCTGGGTGCGCAGCGCGAGGCGGGCCGACTTGTCTGTGGGGAGCGCGATGGCCTCGTCGAAGGAGTTGGTGTGCAGCGACTGGGTGCCGCCGAGGACCGCGCCGAGTCCCTGGACGGCGACGCGGACGAGGTTCACCTCGGGCTGCTGGGCGGTGAGCTGGACACCCGCCGTCTGCGTGTGGAAGCGCAGCATCAGGGACTTGGGGTTCCGCGCGCCGAACTCCTCCCGCATCACGCGGGCCCAGATGCGCCGGGCCGCACGGAACTTGGCGACCTCTTCCAGGATCGTCGTACGCGCCACGAAGAAGAAGGAAAGGCGCGGCGCGAAGTCGTCCACATCCATGCCGGCCGCGACCGCCGTGCGGACGTACTCGATGCCGTCGGCCAGCGTGAACGCGATCTCCTGCGCGGGCGAGGCACCCGCCTCCGCCATGTGGTAGCCGGAGATCGAGATGGTGTTCCACTTCGGCAGCTCGGCGCGGCAGTACCGGAAGGTGTCCGCGACCAGCCGCAGGGACGGCTGGGGCGGGAAGATGTACGTGCCGCGCGCGATGTACTCCTTGAGCACGTCGTTCTGGATGGTGCCGGTCAGCCGGTCGGCGGCGATGCCCTGTTCCTCGGCGACCAGTTGGTAGAGGAGGAGCAGCAGCGCGGCCGGTGCGTTGATCGTCATCGACGTGGAGACCTTGTCCAGCGGGATGCCGCCGAACAGGACCCGCATGTCGTCGAGGGAGTCGACGGCGACGCCCACCTTGCCGACCTCGCCGCTCGCGATCGGGGCGTCGGAGTCGTGGCCCATCTGGGTCGGCAGGTCGAAGGCGACGGACAGGCCGGTGGTGCCGTGTTCGATCAGCTGCCGGTAGCGGGCGTTGGACTCGGCGGCGGTGCCGAAGCCCGCGTACTGGCGCATCGTCCAGGGGCGGCCGGTGTACATCGTGGGATACACGCCACGGGTGAAGGGGTACGCGCCGGGGGCGCCGAGCTTCTCCGCCGGGTCCCAGCCGGCCGGATCCCCGGGGCCGTACACGGGTTCGATGGGCAGTCCTGATTCCGACTTGTGGGTCATGCGTCCAGCTTGCGCCCGCGTCGGCGACGCGTCACTCGCGGCAAACCGGGAAACACTTCGAGGTGTGTGGGGCATGGTGTCCATGGAGTTGTCCACGAAGCAGTCCACGAAGTCGTCTATGAGCACGGGGGCGTGATGGGCAGGGGCGCGATATCTGCGGGGGCCGTGGCGGCACTGGTCCTGGTGGCGGGGTGCAAGGCCGTCGCGGTGGACGCGGAAGGGGGGCCGGGCGGCGAGGACGGGAAGCCGGGAAGGACGGCGACGCGTACACCGGACCGGGCACCGGACCGGACTACGGCGCAGAAACCCACGAAGACCCCGGCGCGGGATCCGGCGCCGCGCACCCCGACACACACTCCCCCACCCGCGCCCGAGCCCGGGAGGACGCTCATGGAGCAGGGGGACGAGGGCAAGCAGGTGCGGGAGCTGCAGGCGAGGCTGCGGCAGATCGCCTGGTTCGGCGGGAACCCGACCGGGACGTACGGGCCCGTCACCGCCGCCGCGGTCAAGGGCTTCCAGGCCAAGCGCGGCCTGGCCGTCACGGGCGTCACGGACACCGTCACCTGGGGCAGGCTGCTCGGCATGACGCGCGAGCCGACGCGGTCCGAGCTGTACGCGGCAGGCGGGATGCCGCCCGCGAAACCCGACAAGCGGTGTCTGACGGGACGGGTCCTGTGCATCGCCAAGAGCAGCCGCACCCTGACGTGGATGATCGACGGCAGGGCGGTCTCGACGATGGACGTGCGGTTCGGGTCGCAGTACACGCCGACCCGCGAGGGCACGTTCGACGTCTACTGGAAGTCCCGGCACCACGTCTCGACGCTCTACGACACCCCCATGCCGTACGCGATGTTCTTCAGCGGCGGCCAGGCCGTGCACTTCTCGGCGGACTTCGCGGCCAGGGGGTACGCGGGCGGCTCGCACGGGTGCGTGAACGTCAGGGACAAGAAGAAGATCGCGAGTCTGTTCGCGCAGGTGCGGACCGGCGACCGGGTCGTCATCTACAAGTGAGGCGGCGTGGGCGGGATCGGGGGAACGTATCCCGCCCACGCCGGTGGCACGGAGCCGAAGGTACGGGGGGAACCCCCGGCTCGTGCGCGGGCCGATGACCAGTCGGCTCACTACTTACTGCGCCGGACGCTCGAAAAACGTCACACCTTTGCTGGAGCGGGGCGGCGGCGGACGTCAGGAGAAGTAGGGCAGCGCGCTGCGCGACGTCGTGGGGCCGGGGTAAGGAGCGGTGGGAGAGGTGACGGGCGGCACCTGGCCGCCGTCGCCGCCGGAGCCCCCGTCCTCCTCACCACCGTTCTCGCCGTCGTGGCCGCCGTCGTCCCCGTCGTGGCCGCCGTCGCCGCCGCCCTGGCCGCCGCTCTGGTCACCGCCACCGGGCCGGCCGCCACCGGCCCCACCGCCGCCGAGGATCCGGCCGCAGAACTCCTCCACCCGCTCCGGCCCCTTGGCCGCCTCTTCCAGGCGGCGGCGCTTCTTGCCCTGGAGGTCGCCGCTGCGGTAGGCGCGGCAGGCGACGACCACCTTGCGGTACCACTTGCGCGCCTCGTCGCGGCGGGGCGGCGCCGTCCTGTCGCCGGTCGGCTGCTGGGGTACGCCGGTGTGCTCGTCGTCCGCCTCGGCCTCCTGGGTCGGGCTGCTCACCGGTTCCTGGGACGACGTCGGGGTGTCGTCGGGTGCCGTCGTCTCGTCGGGCGAGAGGTCCTCGGACGGTTCGCGCGTCTCGCCGGGCGGGGTGGGCGGCGACTCCTCCGGGGTCGTGCCGGGCGACGCGGACGCGGCGGGGCCCGGACTGCTGTGCCCGCCGAAGGGTGAGGGAAGTACGCCCGTTCCCGCGGCCACCGCGACGCCGCCGAGCATGCAGGCGGCGAGGGCCGCGGCGACGCCGAGGCGTACGGGTCTTCCCCAGCGGGTGGGGCGCGGACGGTTGCCCGCGCGCCCCAGACGTACGGTCTCGCCCGCGGCGGCCTCGTGCGCGGGCGTCGCGAAGGGCGCGGTCCTGGAGCTGCCGCCGCGGACGGCGCCCGCCGCGTCCGCGCGCGCGGCACGGAAGGCGGCCAACGCGGCGGCCTCGCCCGGGAGCTCACCAAAGGAAGCAGGTTCACCGGAAGACGCGGGCTCACCGGAAGAAGCAGCTGCACCGGAAGAAGCGGCCACGCCCTGCTCGCCCGCGCCGCTCAGCGCCGACAGCGCCCGCGCGAGCCGCTCGGCCGCCGCGTTCGCCCGCGCATTCGCCTGCGCGTCCACTTCCGTGTCCGCATCCCCGTCCGAGGAGGAATCGATGCCTTCGAGGGGCTCCCCGCGCAGCAGACGCTCCGCCGCGTCGCGGTCCAGCCACTTGTGGTGCTCGTCGGCCATCACATGTCCTTCTGCGTCCGCGTACGCGATTGCGTCACACCGGCGGACGTCACCGCGCACCCGCGCGGTTCTCTCTGTGGCGGTACGGCGCCCAGCGCCTCCTTGGGATCGGCCCCCTCGGGACCGAGAAGTTCGGCGAGCCGCTTCAGGCCGCGGTGCGCCGCCGTGCGGACGGCTCCGGGCCGCTTGCCGAGGGTCCGCGCCGCGGTCTTCGCGTCGAGACCGACGACGACGCGGAGCACGACGGCCTCCGCCTGGTCCTGGGGGAGCTGCGCTATCAGGGCCAGCGCCTCGCTGGTGGCGAGGGACTCCATCGCCTCGCCCGCGGTGTCCGCGTCGGCCGGTTTCCCGGCCAGCTCCGACTCGTCGCCGCCCACGGCGGGCCTGCGGCCCCGCATGCGTATGTGGTCGAGGGCGCGGTTGCGCGCTATGCGCGCCGCCCAGCCCCGGAACCGGTCCGCGTCACCGCTGAACCGGTCGAGATCGCGCGCTATCTGCAGCCAGGCCTCGGAAGCGACGTCCTCGGCGTCCGGGTCGGCGACCAGCGTGCGTACGTACCCCAACAGCCGCGGGTGCACGGCGCGGTACACAGTCCGGAACGCGGTCTCGTCCCCGTCCTGCGCCGCAAGCACCGCGGCGGTCAGCTCCGCGTCGTCCCCCAGCACTCTCTCAATCCTGCCACTCGGAGATCTGCGCCCGGCCCCGGCGCGAACCAGCACGCTACGGGCTCGGACAGGCCTACGTCCATGTTTGTACAACGTGCAACTAGCGGGTGACAGCACGCGGTGTGACAGAAAACGCACGCGCGGCGCTGAAGAGAGTACGGACCGCACGCGGTTCGTACCGTGTACCGGCCGGGGCCTCTCCTGTGGGGGGTGGCGGCCCCGGCCGGCTCGGTTCACTTCACGCGGAGCCGTTCAAGGCCTCCTGCGACGATCTTCCGCCATCGGACGGGCACCGCGCTGTCCGCGCTCGGAGTGGCGAGCAGCCGCACCGTCCCTGCTTCCGCGGCACTCTCCACCGCCCCGTCCCCTTCGAGATCGATCCCGACCTCGGCGAGCTCACGCCTCCCCGCGCCGGCTGAGAAGCCCCGCACCCTGTCCGCGATCCCGCCTTCAGCTCCCGGACGCCCCCAGCCACTCCCCCAGCCTCCGCAGCCCCCGATGCGCCGCCGTCCGTACCGCGCCGGGTCGTTTGCCCAGGACCTGGGCTGCCGTCGGCGCGTCCAGGCCGACGACGACGCGGAGCAGGACCGCCTCCGCCTGGTCGGGGGGCAGGGCGGCGACCAGGGTCAGGACCCGTTCCGTGGAGATCGCCTCCAGGGCCGCCGCCGACGTGCTCGCGGGGTCCGGGAGTTCGAGGAGTTCGCGGTCGAGCGGGGCGGGGCGCGGGCGGGTGTTCAGGCGGCGCAGGTGGTCGAACGCGCGGTGGCGGGCGATCGTCGCGGTCCAGCCGCGGAACCCCGCGCCGTCCCCGCGGAACCGCCCGAGGTCCCTCGCGATCTCCAGCCACGCGTCGGCGGCGACGTCCTCCGCCGTCTCGCCGTCCGTGCCGACGAGGCCGCGCAGATAGCCGACGAGCCCCGGCTGGACCAGGCGGTACGCGACCGCGAACGCCGCCTCGTCGCCCTCCTGGGCCGCCGCGACGGCCCTGCCCAGCTCTTCGTCGTGCGCCTGTGCGCGACGGGGTCCCCCACCCTGGCCCAACCCGCTCCCATCCGGCCCGCTCGGGCACAGGTCCCCGTGCCTGTGCCTTCACGGTCGACTGCGTCGGAGGGGGCGGAAATGTCACAGCGGGACGTCCGCCGGGGGCCACGCGGGTCAGACCTCGAAGAGACCGCCGCCGGCCGGGCCGACCTTCGAGATGTCGACCGTCTCGGCGGCCGTCGGGGCCACCGCGGAGACCGGTTCCCCGTACTCCGACATGCGCATCTCCATGGTCCGGCCGTTCTCCTCCACCTCGGCGCCGAGGAGGTACGGCTTGCCCTTCGCCGCCACGTACACCGACGTCCTGTCCCCCTCCTCCTCGTTCTCGACGAGCGGGATGACGGCCGCGCCGTGCCGACGCGTCGCGGGGAGGGCCTTGATGACGTCGTTCGGGCCGGGGCTTCCCGGCATCGCACCGGTGAACTTGTCGAGGTCGCAGCTGTTCACCGGCATCACGCGCCTCGCGCCGCCGCCGGGTCCCGTCGGGATCTTCAGGTACTTCCCGCTCGCCAGCGCCGTCCGCTCCCGGACCCGCGCCGCCGTCTCGGGGCCGCGGGCCGCCGCCATCCGCCGGATCTCCGCGAGTGCCGCCTCGCTGAACCGCACGTACGTCGAACCGCCCGCGATCATGATGATGTCGCCGCGCTGCGCGGGCCCCGCGTCGAAGGTCCCCGTGCAGTTGCTGTTCCGGTCCATGAGGAGCGAGACCTTCTGGTGGCCCTTCGGGGTGTCCATCTCGACGCCGATGCGGACGGAGTCCGCGTCCCGGAACAGCGTCATCGCCTCGGTCGCGAGCTCCCTGCCGCGCCTCTCGTCCTCGGGCACGAGCTTTTCGAGGGTGCCTCCGGCGTACGTGACCTCGCGGTCCGTGCCGCAGGACGCGAGACCGCCCACGGCCGCGCCCACCGCGACGACACGGACCATGGTCCTGCGCAACCGCCCTCCGGCCGCCCACGCCCCGGTCCGCACTCGGTTCCCCACCCGTTCCCCCACTTCAAGCCCCGCCCGCGTCATGTACACGCGCATCAGCGCGCACCACTGTCACATGACCCAGCGCAGCGGCCCGCCTCCATGTCACCGCTGGGGCGTGCGGGATAGATCACGCGACAAATCGTCCGCGCCCCTACAACCCTTTCATCGCTTGATCAGTCTTACGGACTCGCTGTGTTCACCAGTTTTTCGCTGAGGGGTGGGGCAATTGAGCCCGCGCAAACCGCGCCAAAAGGCGCGTACCACGCATGCGTACCGACCGCTGAGTCTCAGGCGCAGGGCGTGGTTGACGATCGGAGCCGTCGCACTGAGCGGTGCGGGTGCGGTGACGTACGCGGTGGCCGGTCCCGGCGACGGGGAGGGGCCGGATCTCGATCCGCGCGCCAAGCGGCCGACGCGCGTGCACGACCTTCCGCTGGAGGCCGACGGCGCGACGAAGCGGGAGCTGCCGCGCACGTCGACCGAGCTCTTCTCCCTCCTCGGCGTCTCGTGGGACGGGGCCGGTGAGGAGCTTTCGGGCACGGCGCAGGTGCGCACGCGTGCCGTCGGCTCCGAGGTGTGGAGCGCCTGGCGGGCCCTCGACCTGGAGCGGCCACCCGCGGGGAAGGGCGAGGGCGGCAGGCGCGCCGCGTCCGATCCGCTGTGGGTCGGTCCCTCCGACGGCGTCGAGGTCCGCGTCGTCGCGGCCGACGGGTCGGCGAGCTCCGAGCTGCCCGAGGGGCTCCAGGTCGACCTCGTGGACCCGGGGGTGACGGCCGAGGAGGCGAAGAACCCGGCGCTCGACGGCGGTACGGGGACGCCCGGCGCCAAGCCCGGCACCTCCGGCACGCCCGCCCAGGGCACCGCCATGGCTCCCGCGGCCTTCGCCGCCGACGCCCCGTCCCCGACCCCCGCCGAACCGGACCCCACCCCCACCAAGCCGACGGCCCCGCCGTCGACGGTCACCCGGCCGCCCGTGATCGGCCGCGCGGCGTGGGGCGCCGACGAGTCCAGGGTCAAGGCGCCGCCGGAGTACATCGAGAAGGTCAAGGCGGTCTTCGTCCACCACACGGCCGGCTCGGACGACTACAGCTGCGCCGAGTCCCCGGCGCTGGTCCGCGGCATCATGACGTACCAGCTGGAGGTCGAGCACGGGAACGACCTCGGCTACAACTTCCTCGTGGACAAGTGCGGTCAGGTCTTCGAGGGCCGCGCGGGCGGCATCGACCTGCCGGTGCGGGGTGCGCACACCGAAGGCTTCGACGGTGACTCGACCGGTATCGCCGTCCTCGGCGACTTCGAGGGCGACCCGGCGACGAACAAGCCCGCGGGGAAGCCGAGCCGTGCCGCCGTGGAGTCGGTGGCGCGCGTGGCGGCATGGAAGCTCGGCCAGTACGGCGGCGACCCGGCCGGCAAGGTGACGCTGACCGCGGCGGACGACACCGGCGTGTGGAAGAAGGGCGACCAGGCGTCGCTGAACACCGTCTCCGGCCACAAGGACGGCTTCGCGACGCCCTGCCCCGGCAAGAACCTGTACGCGAAGCTCGGCGAGATACGCCGCTTCGCCAGCAGCGCGGGCCGCAACTCCGCCGCCCCGACCGCCGACTACAACCGCGACGGCATCACCGACCTGATCGCGGGCACCCCCAAGGCGTCCTCGAACCGCGGCAGCGTGACGGTCGTCCCCGGCGGCATCGGCGGACCGGTCGGCGCGTCGAAGATCTCCCTGACGCAGGCGAGCGAGGGCGTCCCCGGCGCCTCCGAGACCGGCGACGACTGGGGCGCGGCCACCGCGTGGGGCGACCTGAACGCGGACGGGTACGCCGACCTCGTGATCGGCGCCCCGGGCGAGGACGACACGTCCAACAAGGACCGCGGCGCGGTCACGATGCTGTACGGGCCGACGTTCACGTCCGGCACGGACATGCAGTTGTCGCCCGACTTCCACTACCCCGGCGCCCGCTTCGGCGCCGCGGTCGCGTCCGGCGACTTCAACGCCGACGGCAAGGCGGACGTGTTCGCCGCGTCGACCGGCACCGGCGGCTCGTGGGCCGCGCGGCTCGACCCGGAGCACGAGTCGGGCGGCAGCCTCACCAGGGGCGACACGGCCGTCTCGTACCCCGACGCCGCGTCCGGTGACTTCAACCGGGACGGTTACGCGGACGTCGCGCTGACCTACCGCGATCAGGCGGGCAAGGGCAAGGTCGCCTGGTTCAGGGGCGGTCGCTCGGGCCTCAGCCGGGTCGGCGTGCTCTCCGTGCCCGGTGGTCGCTCGGTCGCCGTGGGCGACGTCAACGGCAACGGCTACGACGACCTGGTCATCGGCCAGCCGTACACCGCCGAGTCGGGTGCCCACGCGGGCGGTCAGGTCACGGTGGTCCCCGGCACGTCGACGGGGTTCACGACGACCGGCATGAAGACGGTCCACCAGGCGACGTCCGGAGTCCCCGGCGCCGCCGAGTCGGGCGACGCCATGGGCTGGTCGGTCGCGGCGGGCGACTACGACCTCGACGGCTACGCGGACGTCCTGACGGGCGCCCCGGGCGAGGACATCACCCGCGCCGACAAGAACCGCGCGGACGCGGGCACGTCGCTGCTCCTGAAGGGGTCGGCGTCCGGTCTGACCGGTACGGGCGCGCGGGCCTTCTCGCAGGACGAGCCGGACGTGCCCGGTTCCACCGAGGCGGGCGACCGTCTCGGCTCGTCGGTGACGCTGGCCGACCTGTCGGGCACCGGCCGCGCGGACCTGGCGATCGGTGTCGAGGGCGAGGACGCCGGCGACGGCACGATCCTCCAGCTGGACAGCGGACCTTCGGGCGTTCCCGGTGCGAGCGGGGTCTACTACGGCCGTACCCTCCTGGGCACTCCGGCGGGCGCGAAGCTGGGCCAGTCGCTGACGCCGTAGCGGCGCCACCAGCCGGGTGTCTCAGGTGTCGCTGGGCACCCGGCAGTCGTCGGGCTGCGCCTTCCCCTCGGGCCAGCCCACGCCGACGTACCGCAGCTCCTCGGTGCGCGGGTCGAGTTCGACGACGGCCACGGGTTTGTCGTAGGCGTTCCCCGCGTTGGTCAGACAGATCCAGCCGCTGGTCCCGCGGACGCGGTTGACCGCTTCGAGGCGCTGCCACATGTCGGAGACGCGCTTCAGGGGCGGCACCGTGCCCTCGGTCTGGGCGTTGGCGAGCAGCACCGCCTTGGCGATCGTGCGCGTGCCGTCGTACACCAGCATGGTGCGCGAATCCTCCAGCGGGACGGGCCCGATGTCCCCGGCGCCGCCCTTGTCGATCAGCGCGCGCAGCTTGTCCAACTCGGCCCGGGGTTCGGTGAAGTGGTCGCGGCGGTCCCGTGCGCCCTTCGTGCGGCGCAGCTCGTGGTCCCAGGCGTCGGGGTGACCCGGCGCCGCGTACTGCACCCTGACGACGGGCTCCTTGCCGCCGCCGCGCAGCCGCTCCCAGTCGCCGTCCTTCATGTAGCGGTTGAGGGTGGCCGCTCCCGAGCCGCTGACGATCGTGTACTTCTTGCCGCGGCACTGCACGTCGGCCAGCTTCAGGGCGAAGAGCCGCAGGTGGACGGGGCGTCCCGCGAAGTAGACGTAGCGTGCCGTGGACTGGCAGATGTTCTGGGCGATGAGCGTGAAGTCGTTGCCGGTGTCACCGGGGTCGGTGATGGAGGGCGATTCGAACGTCTGGTCCTTGGGTCCCGGCGGCCCGTCCTCGTCGCGGCTGAAGGCCTTGGCGAGCGAGTCGTTGTAGATGTCGTGCGCCCGCTTGTCCCTGACGAGCACGGTCTGGTCGTCCCTGAGTTCGCCGTGGAAGCTGGCCAGCGCGTCGGCCTGCTGGCGGTTGGTCGGGATGATGCGGGCGAGGCCGGGATAGGGGTCCTTGGCGCCGCCCTCGGGGTTGGCGAGTTCGTCCGCACTGACGCGGCTCGCGAGGACCGGGATGTGCAGGTCGTTGGTGAGGCGTGCGATGGCCTTCTTCGTGGCGTCCAGGCTGAGGTTGAAGCCGGTGACGGCGCGGAGGTTGTCCTTCTTGTCGTCCGCCATCTTTGCCAGCTGGTCGACGACGCGTTCCTGTTGCGCGTACGAGTCGCCGGGGTTGGCGAGGACGAGCCGCAGCAGCGGGGTGTTCTCCTCACGGTTGGCCCGGTACTGGGCCAGGTAGGCGCCCTGGATCTCGCTGCGCAGCTGTATGCGCTCGGCATCGATGTCGGGCTGGAGCGGCAGCATCAGGGCGACGGTGACGTGCGGTTTGTCGCCGACGAACTCCTCGTTCTCCTTGGCGATCGCCCGGGCCACCTTGTCGATCTCCGGCGTCCCGAAGGCATAGCCGGTGCCGTTGACGCCGATGCATTCGCCGCCGTGCTTCTCGACGCCCGCGGCGCAGCTCTCGGCCTCGCCGATCGGGGGCAGGAACACGTACAGGAGCACGCCCGCGGCCACGAGGCCGAGCAGCGTGAGGATCCTGCGCATCCAGTTGGCCAAGAACGTGTTGTACAGCCAGTTCCCGAACTGCCTCAACGCTGCCCTCCCTCGGGTGACGCCTGGTGGTGCCCGTATGGAATCGCTCGGTCAGCCGAAGCCGATGTGTTCCGTGCACACGCACCGCTTCAGCGGCTGCTTGTCCTCGGCCCGGTCCCCCCAGTCGCGGGCCATGCGGATGAGGAGCGCGGCCCCGTCCGCCGCCCGCGCCACGTCGGCCCCTTCGGGCCCCTGGTGGCGCACCGCCTCGTCGGCGATCCGCGCCAGCTCCTCACTGAGCTCCCGCAGGGGCCCGCGCAGCACGCCGGGCACGATCTCCTCCAGCGGCTGCGTCCGGTCCTCGGTGAGCCACACGGCGTGCAGGAGCCGGTCGACCCGGCGCCGCAGGGTGTCGCCGCGCACCTGCGTCTCGCCGAGGGCACGCGCGTACCGGTCGTCGGCGGTGCCGATCAGTGCGGCGTCGGCGATGGCGAGGAGTTCCTCGCACCACTCGTCGACGGGGCGGGTGCGGAAGGCGTCCGCGAGGTAGCGGGTGACGAGGTCGGCGCCGTCGGAGGCGAGGAGGTGGTGCATGCGGTGGGCGGCGGCGGTGACGAACAGCGGGTCGGGGTGGCGGTCGCCGAGGTCGCGGTAGTGGCCCTGGAGCAGCGCGTGGTCGGCGTGCCAGGCGGCTCCCCCGTCGCGCAGCCGGTACAGCCGCCGCGTGAGCAACCGTCGCAGGCCGAGGTCGCCGATGAAGTGCCGGGGGCAGCGGGGCCAGCCGGTGTCCTCGAGGAGTTCGGCGATGCGGTAGGCGTTCAGGCGCTCGGTGCGGTCCTCCTGGACGGCGCGCATCAGGGTCTGGGCGCACTCCACGTCGTGCGCGACGGACAGGTGGGTGAGCAGGTCGAGCCAGTGGCCTCGGTGTTCGGGCGGCAGCTCCTCGGGGCGCTCGCGGTCGACGAGTTCGTCGACGAGTACGTCGGCCACGGGGCGGTCGTCGACGGGGCGGCCCTGCTCGTCCTCGCTCGCGCGGACGCGGGCGTCCAGGATCGCCCAGTCGGTGCACTGCTCGGGCGTCGGGAAGACGGTGGCGGCGGTGGCCTCGCCGAGCCGGGTCACGAACCGGGGCCGGCCGCCGCTCAGCCGGTGCACACCGCTGTGGACACGCAGCCGGACGGCGTTGTCGGGCTGCTCGTGGCCGCCCCGCAGCCGGGCGATCTCGTCCTTCTGCCGGTCGCGGGTGAGCACGGGCATGCGGACGAGGAGGACGCCGCGCCACAGGGGCGCGTGGTCGGGGACGCCGCCTGGCGGACGGCTCCACTCGGGGAGCGTCCCGGTGAAGGGCTGCCAGACCGCCATGCCTTCGTGGGTGCTGCCGGCCCGGTGGAGGAAGCGTCCGCCGTCCTCGCGGCGGGCCGTCGCGAAGACGACGAGGCGGTCGTGGTGTCCCCGCTCCCGGTCCTCGAGGGCCGGTTTCAGCAGGCGTCGGCCCAGCGAGCCGTCCGCGTGGTCGAGGAGCAGGGCGGGGCGCCCCACGCGTGACATGCGGCCGCGCACCCCGTGGTAGGCGGCGTCGATGTCCTGCCGCAGCGCCCGGAACAGGAAGCCCTCGGCGATCCTGCGCGCCTCGCCGCCCTGCTGGAAGTCCTCGCCGAGCGCCCGGAGTCCGGCCTGGGGGTGACCGCCCGCGCCGGGGTACTCGCCGTAGCAGGCGGTGAGCGCGGCCCTGCCCTCCGTGGAGACGCGGGCGAAGAGGCCTTCGAGCAGCGCGTTGAGGAAGGGCCCGGCGAGCGGGCTGGTGACGAGCCCCGCCACGTACCCCACGTAGTTCCTCGCCGTCCCTTTCAGCACTCCGCGCCAGAAGGAGCCGGGCGGCAGGATTCCTTCGAGCCGTCCCACCTCGTCGACCAGGGGCGCGGCGCGGGCGAGCCGGTCGCCGGCGGCGACGGCCGCGAGTCCGGCGTACAGCCGCGGCACGGCGATCCCGCCGCCGTCGCCGCCCCAGTCGCCGTACTGCAGCGCGATCTTGCGCAGCGCCTCGGTCACCTCCGAGCGGCTGCCGGGCCGCTCCTCGGCCAGCTCCCGCGCGTCGGTCTGGGCGCAGTCCAGGTACGCGGTGGGCACGCGCGGCCCGAACCGGGTCCGTATGCAGCGCAGCAGCCGTCCCTTGCCCATGCCGGGTCCGCCGACGAGGAGGACGACGGGCAGGTCGGTGCCGTGGCCGTAGAGCAGCTCCCGCTTGCGCCCGGCCGCGGTCTTCCCGAGCAGCCGGGCGATCAGGCCGCCGTCGTCGAGCAGCTCGTCGAATCCGAGTTCGTCAGGCACGGGCCTCTCCGTGGCCGGGTCGGCCGACCGGCACGCGGCCGTTCGGACAACGCATGAGGGGCCGTCAGATTAGCGGCGTGACCGGCCATTTGAGGAGAGTTCACCACTCCTCGACCGTTGTCACCACCCGTCTCAGGATCTCCAGCGGGAATCAAGGAAACATGGACGCCCCGCCAGCACACTCTCAGCCATGGCGCGAACCTTCCGCCATGGCGGGAACCATCCGCCACACCCGGGCCGCGACGCGGCCCCACCGAGCAGATGGGACCCCCCATGGCCAGATCCACCTTCACCCGTGCCGCCGTGATCGGCGCTGCCGCCGCCACGCTGTTCGCCGTCTCCTCGGGCCCGGCTCTGGCCGCCGACGTCCGCGTGAGCGACAAGACGATCAAGCTGCCCGACGGGCGCGGCTACATGAAGTTCATCGACGACGGCGACGTCTTCGAGATCTGTGACACGAAGGCGGACGGCAACGGTGTCACCGGCACCCTGAAGAAGCAGTACGTGGCCGGAAACATCTCCACGCTGTGGACCGACGGCGACGGCGGCGACAACGGCTGCGACAAGCACCCGTACAACGTCGGCAACGACGGCTGGTACCAGATGACGCTGAAGTGGAACGGTGGCGGGGCGACGGTCACGTCGGAGTGGTTCAACGAGTAGGAGCGGACCCGCCCCTACGAAGCACCATGACAGAGAACGGGACATCCCCGCGGTCGCGGCGGTGGGGATGCCCGTTCGCCTTCCGCCCCGTCCGGCGGGCGCCCCAACTGCCGCCCCATGCGCAGGATTCCGCGCCGGGTGGCCGCCCGCACCGCTCCGGGCCGCTTGCCGAGGACCCGCGCGGCGGACGGGCCGTCGAGCCCCACGACCACCCGTAACAGGACCGCCGCGCCCTGGTCGGGCGGCAGGTCGGCGACCATGCGCAGCACGCGTTCCGTCGACAGCGTCTCCAGGGCGCGGGCGGCCGTGTCGTCCTCGGCGGGGATGTCGAGCAGTTCCCGCTCGATCAGCGTGCCGAGGGGCCTGCTCCGGACCCGCCGCAGGTGGTCGATCGCGCGATGGCGTGCGACGGTCGCGGCCCATCGCCGGAAGTCGGCGCCGCTGCCCCGGAACCGGTCCAGGTCGCGCACGATCTGCAGCCAGACCTCCGAGGCCACGTCCTCCGCGTCGTCGTGGACGAGGCCGCGCACCTGTCCGAGGAGCCCGGGATGAACGCGCCGATAGACGAGGGCGAAAGCGCTCTCGTCCCCTTCCCGCGCCGCCCTCAGAGCCCGCGTCAGCTCCTCGTCGGAAACCGTCGGACGGCGATGTACCCCACCCTGCGCCACGCTCTCCTCTTCACCCCGCCGACACCGCCGACCGTGCCCGTGCCCTGCCCAGCGCCCACGCCTCCCCGCACCCGCTCGCCCACACTTACCCGCACCGCGGCCAACTGTGCCGCGGCTCCCCATATTTCAAGAAGCCTCGATAAACCGACCTCATGCCGACGCCACCGACTTCACGCCACATGGCGCAGGCGGCCCGGCAAGGTGAGGTAAAAGTTCTGGAGCGACACTTCGGAGCCGTTCGTTCCGCCTCGTTCGAGGCAATTGACGACCTTCCCGAGGGGATTCCACACCCGCCCGTCCGGCATCCGGACACCGACGGACTGCCCGAATAATTGCCGCTGATCCTGGTCGAAGTCGACCCACACGGCACCGGCCCGCCGCACGAGGACTTCCCCGACATAGGCGCCGAGCCCGAAGAGCGTCCCGGCGATCTCGGCCCGCGGCCTGCCGCCCTTGCGGAGTCCGTCGATGAGGAAGTCGACGATGCGGAGACTGGCGACGGAGAAATCGAGCGGCAGCCGATTCCGAGCGGTCACGCGAGAGACAAACCCCTGGGCCCGCCCCCTCATCTCCGCGGCTCCCACGACCTGTTCACATCCGCTCTCTCCACCCACGGCCCCACCCCTTCACCCTCGACCTCCGAGAGCGCGCACCGCGCCCTCCACTTGACAAGCGGAAGGAAGCCCGCCGCCGTGACGGCTTCGCCCAGTGCTTCTTTTCACACGGACAAGTGCCGCGTCACGTACAACCATCGGCGCATCTGAAGTGTCTCACCGCGCACGGGAAGGCTTTTCCTTGGCGCCGGGAAAAAGTCCGATTTCTCCGTAGCCTGGTATTCACCCTTCTCCGTGCTGTATAACCGCCCCCGATTCATCCAGGGGTGGGGGAACATGCGGACCGAGAGCGCGGCCGAAAACGCGATGGGGAGCGGAGAAAGCGACGAGCTGGGAGAAGTCGTCGTTCCGGAAGATCCGGACGATCCGACCGTGGTCGGCGAGATATCGAACCGGCGGGTGTTGGCCGTGGGCGGGGTGCTGTTCGGTATCTGTGCCGGGTTCGTCGTCTACGGCTTCGTCGGCGGGGACGAACCCGGGCGACGGCCCGCGCCGACGGCGTCGGTGACGTATCGCGTCACCGGGACGGATACGGGCGCCGCGGACGTCTCGTACGTCGCGGAGGATGCCGCGGGGAGCGGCGGCGAGGCGCGTGTCGAGCTTCCGTGGCAGAAGACCGTGCGTGTCCCGCTCGGCAAGGACCCGGCCGTCCGCATCCGCCTCGGCAAGCAGGGCGGCGAGGTGAGCTGCGCGCTCTCCGTCGGCGGAGAGCACCGGCAGCGCGCCACCGCGTCCGGCGCCTACGGGCGAGCGACCTGCTCCGCCGAGCTGCCGGGCGACAGGAAGGGCTGAGGCCGGTACTCAGCGGCGGACACGCGCGCGGCGCGACATCACCGCACGCAGGACGCGGCGGCCCTCCATCGACACGTCCAGGGCCTGCCGCAGTCCGCCCGCGGGGCCCGCGCCCTTGTCCGCGAGGAGTTCGAGGATGCGTACCTGACGGCGGAGCTCCGCCGCGACCAGTGGGGACGTGAGGGTGGCCGCCGCGTCCGTGCCGTCGCCCGGTGCGGTGTCGAGGAGGCGGTGGACCTGAAGGGCGGCGACGGAGCAGCCGTCGGCCCACTCCCGGACCTCCGCGCCGGACGGACCGGCGGGGACCGCGTCGAGCATGCGCCGGGTCAGCGTCGCCGCCTCGTGGGCCGCCCCGGTGCCCGGCACCGAGCCCGCACCCGCGACGCCGGCCGCCGCTGCGAGCGCGGAGCGCGCCTCGGCCAGCGGGCCCCGCCAGTCGCCGCCCTCCGCGAGCCTCGCCCACAGCGGCCGCAGCACCTCGTCGTCGCCGCCGAGCACCGGCACGCACCGGTCGAGGCAGGCCAGCCCGCTCGCCGCCAGGCCCCGTTCATCGGCCTGCGCGATCAGTTCCACCAGGCTCATTGCCGTACGTCTCCCCCGTCACGGGTCCCGTCACAGACCCTTCGGCACGGATCCCCCGTCACGGACCCTGCGCTGCCCCTTACTGCGTGCGCCGCCCCGGGAACGTCACTGCGGCACGACACCGAGCCGGTCGAGGAAACGGAAGAAGAGCTCCTCCGCCGAGGGTTCCGCGTCCGCTTTCAGTACGTCGAGCAGTGGGCCCGCGGGCACCGTCCTGCCCGACTCCGCCGCCCAGGCCACCGCGCGCTCGGCGGCGTCGCGCGGCTCCAGGAAGTAGTCCTCGACGGTCAGGTCGGCGGCGGCGCCGCCGATGTAGTCCGCCATCGCGCGCCGCGCCAGGCACGTCGTCCACGCACCGCTCTCGGGCGCCGCCGCCTCGATGATCACGCAGGAGCTGTCCATGACGTACCCGAAGAGCGCGGGCGCGCCCGACTCGCGGGCCAGCGTGTTCATGTTGCCGACGTCCGGCACGCCGTCCCCGTCGCCGTTGTTGCCGCCCGGCATCTCCCACACCTGCCACCCGTCGGGCCGCCGGTCCAGGAGGGTCAGCTCGTCGCGCAGGCCCTCCACCGCCGCGAGCTCCACGAGCGGGCGCTCGCTTCTGCCGACGACGTAGTACCCCCAGTAGCCCATGCCGCTTCCCCCCGCCGCGCCGCAATCTTGTCGTTCCCGGCCGAATACACCACAGATACCGGCAAGTTCGCCACCGAAAGGGAAAAACGCGGCGACCGGACCCCGACTAGCGGAGCTCGTCCGCGAGCTTCACGAAGTCGTTCCAGGCCAGTGCCGGTTTCCTCGGGTCCCAGAGCTTCTGGACGGTGGCGCGCAGCGGCATGCGGATGCCCGACGCCACCTGCTCCTGGGTCTGCGCGTCCGCCAGGTCGCCCCAGACCGCGAACGTGCCGCCGAGGATCTGGTCGTCGTACCGCTCGCTCACCGGCTTCGTGCCGCGGACGACCAGCGGGGTCCAGCTCTCGTAGATCCGCTGCCCGGTCGGGTAGCGGAAGGTCTGGGGCTGGCCGAGGACGTAGTAGAGGTACTCGTCGTTGTAGTTGACGAGTTTTCGGCCCGCCTTCAGGTATTCGTCGGGCTCGCGCGCGCCGATCTCCTTGCCGGTCCAGTAGGCGACCTCGATGTCGTCGGCGGCCTGGGTGCTGCCGCCCCGGAAGAACCCGTCGTTCCAGGCCCTCGGCTTCTTGCCGGAGGGGCGCACGGTGTCGGCGCGGTCGTTGAGCCAGCCCGTGGCCAGGTCCTGGACGCGTCCGCCCGCGCCGTAGCGTTCGCGGGCGGCGGCGGCCAGCTGCGGGTAGGACGCCTCGGGGTCCTTGGCCGTGAGGGCGAGGTATTCATCGGCGCCGAGGTGCCAGTACGCGCCGGGGAACAGCTCGGCGTACTCCTTCAGGAGATCGTCGACGATCTTCGCCGCCTCCGGTTTCGAGATGTCGACGGCACCGCGCGTGACCGCGCCCCGCGCGTTGCGGAGCTGGAGGGAGGGGTGCTGACGGGTGACCGCGCCGAGGTGTCCCGGCGAGTCGATCTCCGGGACGACGGTGATGTGGCGACTCGCGGCCAGCTTCACGAGGCCACGGACCTGGTCCTTGGTGAGATGGTCGGAGGCGACGATCTCGGGGTGCGAGTCCGACTCGATGCGGAACGCCTGGTCGTCGGAGAAGTGCAGACCGAGCTGGTTGTACTTGAGGTCGCCGAGGTCGCGCACGCGGTCCTCGAGCCACTTCAGGTCGAAGTGCTTCCTGGCCACGTCGATCATGAAGCCGCGCTGCGGCTTGGCCGGGCGGTCCCGTACGACGCCCTCGGGGGCGGTCCTGCCGTGGCTCACCGCCTGCTTGAGGGTGCGGGTGCCGTAGAAGACGCCGGCCTCGGCGGGCGCGGATATCCGTACCTGTTCGCCCTTGACGGTCAGGGTGTACGACTCGTCGCCCCCCTTCTTCCCGCTCTTCTCCCCGTCGTCCAGCGTCAGCTGCACGTCGCCCTTGCGCGGGTCGGAGTCTCCCCCGTACTTCAGCTTGAGCTCGTCCGCGAGCAGCTTCGCCTCGTCGGCGAGGGCGCCGTCACCGACCACGACCCGGCCCTCGCCCTCGTCGGGGCGCCAGCCGGGGCCGCGCGCCGCGGTGTGCTCGCGCACGGAGGGGATGGTCGCCGGAGCCTTGGACAGCGCGTAGCTCTTGCCGGGGCTCGTCGAGGGCGCCGCCGCGGACCTGCCGCCGGACGGCGCCGCGCGGTCGGAGCCGCCACCGTCGCCACCCGGCCAGAACCCGACGGCCAGCACCACGGCCCCCGCGACGGCGACGCCGCCCGCCGCGGCGGCGGGGCCGCGCCTCACCGGTCACCTCGCGCCGCGGAGCGGGCCGAACCTGCCGCGCAGCGGGCCGAATCTGACGTCGGAGTCGAATCCAGAGTCGGAGCCATACCGCCACGCTACGACGCGTCGCCACAGGCGGCTCGTCCACATCGTGGAGCCAAACTCTCCCATTCGGGTGAAATTCGCTCACCCGTCGCACAGCTGACAGCACGTCTCGATACCGTTGCGTCACCCCCACACCCACCCGGCCCCACCGCTACAGGGCCCCACCCCTGCCGCCCCCTGCCCAGGAGCGCACGCTGCACCCGCACCCGCACCAGTTGAACTCCGCCACGCCGGACGCGGCCGAAGCCGTCCTCCTCACCTGCTGCGGCAGCCGGCGCTGGGCCCGCCGCCTCACCGCTCACCGGCCCTACCCCGACCTGGACGCCCTGCTCGCGGCCTCCGACGAGGCCGCGTACGACCTGTCGGACGCCGACCTCGCCGAGGCCCTGGCCTGTGAACCGCTCGACGCCGTGCTGCCCCAGGTCCCGCACCAGGGCGCACCCAGGACCGGCTCCACCGCGGCCCACACCGCCCTGCGCGCCGCCCACGCCGCCTACGAGAGCCGATTCGGACACACGTTCGTCATCTGCCTCGACGACGTCCCGCCGAGCGAGGCACTCGGCCAGCTGCTCGCCGGCATCCGGTCACGCCTCGGCAACGATCCGGAGGACGAGCGGGCCGTCGCCGCCGAGGAACTGCGCCGCCTCGCCCGCGGCAGGCTGGCCCGCCTCACCCTCGGCGACGTGCCCGGACACGCCGCACGGGACAGCCGATCGCAGACCCGTCCCGATAGCCCGTACGTGCCTGTTTGATTGCCTGTTTGATCACACCTGCGGACCCGGGGCAGGGCTACCGACAACTCGTCGATACGATGACGAGCGGCCGGTGGACCGTACCCGGCCGGGCCCGTCCGACCACCCAAGCCGGCTGGCCCCAATCCCCGCTCCCGGAGGGTTCTGCCGTGCCGGCTGGAACGCTGTACCGCGGCCGGGAAGGAATGTGGTCCTGGGTGGCTCACCGAGTCACCGGCGTCCTCATCTTCTTCTTCCTGTTCGTGCATGTGCTGGACACCGCTCTCGTCCGCGTCTCCCCGGAGGCGTATGACGATGTCGTCAGCACCTACAAGACGCCGATCGTCGCACTCCTCGAGTACGGCCTGGTCGCCGCCATCCTCTTCCACGCGCTCAACGGCCTGCGTGTCATCGCCGTCGACTTCTGGTCGAAGGGTCCCCGCTACCAGAAGCAGATGCTCTGGACCGTCGTCGGCATCTGGGTCGTCCTGATGATCGGGGCGCTCTACCCCGTCCTCGGCCACGCCGTACGCGAAGTCTTCGGGAGCTGATGCCGGACATGTCTGCTGACACCACGCTTGAGAAGTCCGGAACGTCCGGTATCGGTCCCGTCGAGGGCGCTTCGCTCTACGACTCCGACAACCCGGCCCCGGTCATCGAGGCGCCGCGCAAGCGCACCTCCAAGACCCCGCGCTCGACCCGCGGCAACTTCGAGATGGCCGCATGGCTCTTCATGCGCCTGTCCGGCGTCGTCCTGGTCGTCCTCGTCCTCGGCCACCTGCTGATCCAGCTGGTGCTCGACGGCGGTGTCTCGAAGATCGGCTTCGCGTTCGTCGCGGGCCGCTGGGCCTCGCCGTTCTGGCAGGTCTGGGACCTGCTGATGCTGTGGCTCGCGATGCTGCACGGCGCCAACGGCCTGCGCACGGTCATCAACGACTACGCGGAGCGCCCGAACACGCGTCTGTGGCTCAAGGGCCTGCTGTACACCGCCACGGTGTTCACCATCCTTCTGGGCACGCTGGTGATCTTCACCTTCGACCCGAACATCCGCTAAAGCCGAGGCGACTTCCGTGAAGATTCACAAGTACGACACCGTCATCGTCGGCGCGGGCGGCGCCGGCATGCGCGCCGCCATCGAGGCGACCAAGCGCAGCCGCACCGCCGTGCTCACCAAGCTCTACCCCACGCGTTCCCACACGGGCGCCGCGCAGGGCGGCATGGCCGCCGC
Organism: Streptomyces venezuelae; assembly: GCF_008642355.1. Taxonomy (NCBI): domain Bacteria; kingdom Bacillati; phylum Actinomycetota; class Actinomycetes; order Kitasatosporales; family Streptomycetaceae; genus Streptomyces; species Streptomyces venezuelae. The sequence continues at coordinate 5,031,777 of NZ_CP029193.1, read as the reverse complement.
GCTCGCCAACGTGGAGGAGGACAACTGGGAGTGGCACACCTTCGACACGATCAAGGGCGGCGACTACCTGGTCGACCAGGACGCCGCCGAGATCCTGGCGAAGGAGGCCATCGACGCGGTCCTCGACCTGGAGAAGATGGGCCTGCCGTTCAACCGCACCCCGGACGGCACCATCGACCAGCGCCGCTTCGGCGGTCACACCCGTAACCACGGCGAGGCCGCCGTGCGCCGCTCCTGCTACGCCGCGGACCGCACCGGCCACATGATCCTCCAGACCCTCTACCAGAACTGCGTCAAGGAGGGTGTGGAGTTCTTCAACGAGTTCTACGTCCTCGACCAGCTCATCGTCGAGGTCGACGGCGTCAAGAAGAGCGCGGGCGTCGTCGCGTACGAACTGGCGACCGGCGAGATCCACGTCTTCCAGGCGAAGTCCGTGATCTACGCGTCCGGCGGCACCGGCAAGTTCTTCAAGGTGACCTCGAACGCGCACACGCTCACCGGTGACGGCCAGGCGGCCTGCTACCGGCGCGGTCTGCCGCTGGAGGACATGGAGTTCTTCCAGTTCCACCCGACCGGCATCTGGCGCATGGGCATCCTTCTCACGGAGGGCGCCCGCGGTGAGGGCGGCATCCTCCGCAACAAGGACGGCGAGCGCTTCATGGAGAAGTACGCGCCGGTCATGAAGGACCTCGCGTCCCGTGACGTCGTGTCCCGCTCCATCTACACGGAGATCCGTGAGGGCCGCGGCTGCGGTCCCGAGGGCGACCACGTCTACCTCGACCTCACGCACCTCCCGCCGGAGCAGCTGGACGCGAAGCTGCCGGACATCACGGAGTTCGCCCGCACCTACCTCGGCATCGAGCCCTACACGGACCCGATCCCGATCCAGCCGACCGCGCACTACGCCATGGGCGGCATCCCGACGAACGTCGAGGGCGAGGTCCTCGCGGACAACGAGACGGTCGTCCCGGGCCTGTACGCCGCCGGTGAGGTCGCCTGCGTCTCGGTGCACGGCGCCAACCGCCTCGGCACCAACTCGCTCCTCGACATCAACGTCTTCGGGCGCCGCGCCGGCATCGCCGCCGCGGAGTACGCCGCGAAGAACGACTTCGTCGAGCTGCCCGAGAACCCGGAGGAGCTCGTCGTCTCCCAGGTCGAGCGCCTGCGCGACGCCTCGGGCAACGAGCGGGTCCACGAGATCCGCAAGGAGCTCCAGGAGACCATGGACGCCAACGTCATGGTGTTCCGCACGGAGCAGACGATCAAGACGGCCGTGGAGAAGATCGCGGAGCTGCGCAAGCGCTACCTCAACGTCTCGATCCAGGACAAGGGCAAGCGTTTCAACACGGATCTCCTGGAGGCCATCGAGCTGGGCAACCTGCTCGACCTGGCCGAGGTCATGGCGCAGTCCGCGCTCGCCCGCAAGGAGTCGCGCGGCGGTCACTACCGCGAGGACTTCCCCAACCGCGACGACGTCAACTTCATGCGCCACACCATGGCGTACCGCGAGGTCGGCGACGACGGCACGGAGACGATCCGTCTCGACTACAAGCCGGTCGTCCAGACCCGCTACCAGCCGATGGAGCGTAAGTACTGATGGCTACCCCGACCCTCGACAAGGAAGACGTCAAGCCCGAGGCGGGCTTCGCCGACTCCCCGTACATCACGATCACCCTGCGCGTGCGCCGCTTCAACCCCGAGGTCTCCGCGGACGCCACGTGGGAGGACTTCCAGCTGGAGATCGACCCCAAGGAGCGTGTCCTCGACGCCCTCCACAAGGTCAAGTGGGAGCTGGACGGCACGCTCACGTTCCGCCGCTCCTGCGCGCACGGCATCTGCGGCTCGGACGCCATGCGGATCAACGGCAAGAACCGTCTCGCCTGCAAGACCCTGATCAAGGACATCAACCCGGGCAAGCCGATCACGGTCGAGCCCATCAAGGGTCTGACGGTCCTGAAGGACCTGGTCGTCGACATGGACCCGTTCTTCCAGGCGTACCGCGATGTCATGCCGTTCCTGGTGACGACGGGCAACGAGCCGACGCGCGAGCGTCTGCAGTCGGCGGAGGACCGCGAGCGCTTCGACGACACGACGAAGTGCATCCTCTGCGCGGCCTGCACGTCGTCGTGCCCGGTCTTCTGGAACGACGGCCAGTACTTCGGCCCGGCCGCGATCGTCAACGCGCACCGCTTCATCTTCGACAGCCGTGACGAGGCGGGCGAGCAGCGCCTGGAGATCCTCAACGACAAGGACGGCGTGTGGCGTTGCCGCACGACGTTCAACTGCACGGACGCGTGCCCGCGTGGCATCGAGGTCACGAAGGCGATCCAGGAAGTGAAGCGCGCGCTGATCACGCGTCGCTTCTGATCAGGCTTCCGCCTGTACGTCCCCTTGGCCCCGCTCCCCTCCGGAGCGGGGCCTTGGCGTTTCCGGCCGCGCCGTGGATATCGTGCATTCGCACAGGGAAAGTTCGCACATCGGGGGAAGCGCATGGGGGGCCACCGGCCGTCGGATTGGCATGTCCTTGATCTTGAGAAGGATCCGACGCCGGGTGATCCGCACCGGGTGCGCTCGCTGGCGAAGAACCTCCACGACTTCGCCGACGACGTGGGCAAGGTCCTCCGTGACATCAAGGGAATGGCGGGCGACGAGGCCATCCTGAAGTGGGTGGGCAAGACCGCCGACGCGTTCACGGAGAAGTTCGAGGACGCCCCGGACAAGCTGAAGAAGCTCCGCAAGTCCTACGAGATGGCGGGCGACGCGCTGTCCGCGTACTGGCCGGAACTGGAGCGCGCGCAGACCCTGGCCGACAAGGCGCTGGTCAAGGGCCGCGAGGCACAGGCAGACCTGAGCAGCGCCAAGTCCCGGCTCTCCTCCGCCGATTCCTGGGTGGAGCGGGCGGGCAAGGAAGCCGACAAGTACAAGGACAAGCCCGGTGGCGGCAAGGACGTGCCCAAGCCGGACGAGGACAAGGTCCGCGCCGCCACCCGCAACGCGAACTCGGCGGAGAAGGCGCAGAAGTCCGCGCAGGGCGACGTGGATGCCGCCAAGAGCGCGCTGGAGGCGGCGAAGAAGATGGCCGCCGATGCCCGCAAGATGCGCGAGGAAGCCGCGGGCACGGCGAAGAAGAAGATCGACGAGGCGTCCGACGCGGGTATCCCGAACCGCAAGTGGTGGGAGGAGGTCGGCGACTGGGTCTCCGACAACTGGGACACCATCGTCGCGGTCTGCAAGGTCGTCGTCGCCGTCGTCGGGATCATCGCGATGATCGTCGGCGGGCCGATCCTCGCCGCCATCGTGATCGTCGCGGGCGCCATCGTCCTGGCCGACACCTTGAGCAAGTACGCGAAAGGCCAAGCGGGCCTGATGGATGTGGCGTTCGCCGCCCTGGACTGCGTGCCCGGCATGAAGGGCCTGACCACCGCCGCCAAACTCGGCAAGGGGCTGAAGGGGCTCAAGGGCGGCCTGAAGGGGTTCAAGTCCGCGCGCACCGCAGTCAAGGACGGGGCGAAGGGCGCTTACAACCGCGCCAAGACCAAAATCAAGGGCTGCGGCGACCCGGTCGACGTCGCCACCGGTCACATGTACCTCCAGGCCACGGACGTCACCCTGCCCGGCACGCTCCCGCTGTCCTTCACCCGCCGCATGACCTCCGGCTACCGCACCGGCGGCTGGTTCGGCCCCAGCTGGACCTCCACGGTCGACCAGCGTCTCGAACTCGACGAGGACGGCGTCGTCTTCGTCACCGAGGACGGCATGCTCCTCACGTATCCGCACCCCGCGGGGCCGGGCGCCCCCGTCCTGCCCGATGCGGGGCCGCGCAGACCTCTGGAACGGCTGGACGACGGCGGTTATCTCATCAGCGACCCGGTCGGCGGCCGCACCTTGCGCTTCGCCGCGCCCGACGACGACACGGCGCCGCTCACCCGGGTGTCGGACCGCAACGGCAACACCGTCGACATCGAGTACGACGACGGCAGGCCGCTGGCCTTCCGGCACTCCCACGGCTACCGCCTCACCCTCGCCGTCACGGACGACCGGGTCACGGCTCTCGCCCTGGCGGGTGCGGGGCCGGAGGGCGCGGATGTCGTGCTCAAGCGGTACGCCTACACGGACGGCAACCTCACCGCCGTCGCCGACTCGTCCGGCCTCGCGACGCGGTTCACGTACGACGACGAGCTGCGCGTCACCTCATGGACGGACTCCAACGGCAGCCGTTACGACTACACGTACGACGACCGGGACCGGTGTGTCGCCCAGGGCGGTGAGGCCGGCCATCTCGCCAACACCTTCACCTACGACGTGCCCGATCCGGACCGGCCCGGCCACCGCGTCACGGAGGTGACCACCTCCACGGGTGCCACCTCACGCTTCGTCATCAACGACCGCTGTCTGATCGTCGCCGAGACGAACCCCCTGGGCCACACCGTCCTGCACGCGTTCGACGAGCGTGACGAGGTCGTCTCCAGGACCGACGGCCTGGGCCGCACCACCCGCTACGAGTGGGACGGGCTCGGCAACCTCGTCGCGGTCCACCACCCCGACAGGACCAGCAGCAGGATCGTCCACAACGAGCACAGCCGTCCCGTCGAGGTCGTCGAGTCCGACGGCCGGATCTGGCGCTACACCTACGACGAGCGGGGCAACCACCTCAGTACCCTCTCCCCCACCGCCGCGCTGACCCGGTTCGCCTACGACGACCACGGGCGGCTGACCTCGGTCACCGACCCGCTCGGCCACACCACCCGGATCGAGTGCGACGCGGCGGGACTTCCCCTGCGGACGGTCGACCCGACGGGCGGTACGACCCGGTACACGCGGGACGGCTTCGGCCGTCCGACGACCGTGACCGCGCCGTCCGGCGCCGTCACACACCTGGAATGGACCGTCGAGGGCCGCATGGCCCGGCACGTCGCCGCGGACGGCGGCACCGAGTCGTGGACGTACGACGGGGAGGGCAACTGCACCTCCCACACCGACCCCATGGGCGGCGTGTCGACGTTCGAGTACACGCACTTCGACCTCCTGTCGGCCCGCACCGGCCCCGACGGCGCCCGGTACACCTTCGAGCACGACGCGGAGCTCAAGCTGCGCAGGGTCGTCAACCCGCTGGGGCTGACCTGGAGCTACGAGTACGACCCGGCTGGACGCCTGGTGGCGGAGAACGACTTCGACGGCCGCGTCCTCCACTACGTCCACGACGCGGCGGACCAGCTGACGGCGCGCACGGTGCCGTCCGGCGAGACGATCCGGTTCGAGCGGGACGTGCTGGGGCGCACGGTGGCGAAGGACGCGGCGGGGGACGTCACCACGTACACGTACGACGATGCGGGCGACCTGATCGGCGCGGTCGGCCCCGACGTGGTCCTCACCCTGGAGCGCGACGCCGCGGGGCACATCACGTCGGAGACGGTCGCGGGGCGCACGTCGACGTACACCTACGACGCCCTGGGCCGCCGCACCGGCAGGACCACGCCGTCCGGCGCGGTGAGCACGTGGACGTACGACGCCGCGGGCAACCGCGCGGAGCTCGTCACATCCGGCCGTCGCCTGAGCTTCACCCACGACGCGGACGGCCGGGAGCTGTCCCGCAGGCTCGGCGAGGACGTCGCCTTCACGCAGGGCTTCGACGTCATGGGCAGGCTGACCGGCCAGGAGATCGTCGGAGCGGCCGGCCGGGTCCAGAGCCGCGCCTACATCTACCGCGCCGACGGCCACCTCGTCGGCGTCGACGACCTGCTGAACGGATCGCGCCGCTTCGACCTCGACCCGGCAGGGCGGGTCACCGGCGTCCACGCGGCGAGCTGGTCCGAGTCGTACGCCTACGACGCGGCCGGGAACCAGACCAGCGCCTCCTGGCCCTCCCCCATGCCGGGACGGGAAGCCGTCGGCACGCGCACGTACACCGGCACGCGCATCCGCACCGCCGGAGGCGTCCGCTACGCATACGACGGGGCCGGGCGCATCGTCCTGCGGCAGAAGACCCGGCTGTCCCGCAAGCCGGACACCTGGCGCTACGCGTGGGACGCGCAGGACCGGCTCACCTCGGTGGTCACTCCGGACGGGACGCGCTGGCGTTACCAGTACGACCCGCTGGGGCGGCGGACGGCGAAGCAGCGGCTGGCACCGGGCGGGGAGAACGTCGTCGAACAGGTGGACTTCACGTGGGACGAGACCAATCTGTGCGAGCAGACCAGCTACGTCCCCGGTACGGCGGATCAGGCGCCCGGCGCGGTGGACACGGTCACCCTTACCTGGGAGCACAAGGGTCTGCACCCGCTGACGCAGGCCGAGACCAAGAGGACGTCCGACGCCGCCACCGCGACACAGTACGAGGTCGATCGCCGCTTCTACGCGATCGTCACCGATATCGTCGGCGCCCCCACCGAACTCCTCGACGAGCAGGGCGGCATCGCCTGGCGCACCCGGTCCAGCCTCTGGGGCGCGACCGCCTGGAACCGGGGGGCGACCGCGTACACGCCGCTCCGTTTCCCGGGCCAGTACCACGACGCCGAGACCGGCCTCCACTACAACTACTTCCGGCACTACGACCCCGAGACGGCTCGGTACCTCACCCCCGACCCGCTCGGGCTCACCCCCGACCCGAACCACGCCACCTACGTACACAATCCGCACACGTGGTCCGACCCGCTCGGGCTGACCCCCTGCGAAGACGAGATCCTTCCCAAGGGATACACCTCGTCACCCGCGCTGGAGAAGGACCCCTACCACCCGGACATGGTCGGAAAGCGCAGCGAAAGGAGCCGGGAGCTCTACGCCGCGACGCCGAAGGACCGTGCGGCCGAACTCGGCTACAAGACCCGAATTCCTCCCCAGCGGGCGCCTTTCCACTCCCATGGCCAAGAGGTGTTCTCCAACGGCAAGAACTACATCACTCCCGACGTCGACGGCCACAACGTCTCCGACGGCTGGAAGGTGTTCAACAAGAAGGGGCAGAGAATTGGCACCTACGACGCAGACCTCAACTACATCAAGAAGTGACGCCTTCTCGATCCGGGTGGTCTCGGGACCGTCGACGGACCGGTCCACGAACGCCGCCGAGGCCGTCGGCAGGATCACGGTGGGGGATTTCTCGGAGGACTTTCCGATGGACCTCTCCTACTGGAGCACCGACGACTACCGGGACAGCTGGCTGCGCGCACTGCGCCGCGTCGACGCGGCGCAGGACGAGGTCGACTCGTGCCTGGTCACGTCGGTCTCGGAGCCGGCGACCGCGAACTTCGTCCACGCCTGGCCGCTCTACCGGCGCGGCACGGACGTGTACGTACAGAACTCGGTCATCTTCCTCACCGAACTCACCGAGGAGTTCCGTCCGGCCGAGCCGTGGCTCTCGATCGAGCCGCGCGCCACGGTCGACGAGGACGGAAACGAGATTTCCGAGTGGCGGACGACCATCGAAGAAGTCCGAGCGTTCCTTTCCACTTGCCAATAGCCCCCCTCCCCCCTCTCGCTTTTCCCCCCGACGCCGTCGACCGCCCGAAGATCGAGCTTCCGTCGGAGTTCAGGGCGAACTTCGTGCGCTGGACGAAGAGCGACCCGAAGCTGCGGGGCATCCTGGACGACGGCCAGGAGGAGTTGCGGGCGAAGTACGCGGCGATCATCGAGGCCGACCCGAACTCCAAGGCGGTCGCCTTCTACGACGCGGGCAGCTCCCTGACCACCGCCCGCAGATGGATCAAGAGCTTCGTCGGGACCGACGACAGCCTGACCGGCGAGATCCAGGCCATCAACCGGTAGGCGCCACGTGGGGCCGTACGGCCGAAGAATCGCACGGGCACGGTGCGCTCCATGCGCGCCTGCGCCCGTGCGACGGCCCGCATTCCTACCCTGACGGAATGTCAGACAACCAGCCGGTCGGACTGCTCGGCTTCGACAACGTCCTGTTCCCCGTCGGCGACCTCGGCGAGGCCGTCGGCTTCTACGAGCGGGCCGGCTTCCCCGTCGCGGCCCGCATCGACGAACTCGGGCTCGCCATCCTGAAGGTCGGCAAGGAGACACCGGGCCTGCTCCTGCGCGTGGAGGACGGCATCGTGCCGCGTACGCCGCCGTGGCCCTCCCCCCGCATCTGGCTTGAGGTCCCCGACGCCCGCGCGAAGGGCCAGGCACTGGCGGCGGCGGGCATCCCCCTGCTGAGCGAACCGTTCTCCGTGGCCACCGGCTGGACCGTGGAGATCACCGACGCGTGGGGGAACATCGTCGGCTTCACGGACTACCTGAAGCGGCCCGAGCTGGCGCGCACCGGCTGACGGCACCGCCACCCACGCCCCTGCCCCGCCCTCATCCCCGCACCAGCGCCCACACCGTCTTCCCGCACCCCCCGCGCCGCCACACCCCCCATGCCTCCGCCGTCGCATCGAGGAGGCACAGGCCGCGGCCGTGTTCGTCCTGGCAGGCGTCGGGTCTGCGGATCTGCGGCTCCGCGGGGCTCTCGTCGGACACCTCTATGAAGCAGGCGCCGTCGGCGAGCACGGTCACCGCGACCTCGAACTCTCCCTCGCCCGCGTACCCGTGGACGATCGCGTTGGTCGCGAGTTCCGACACGAGGAGCACGGTGTCGTCGAGCGCCCCGTCGTCCGCGGTGTGTCCCCAGGCCGACAGATGGTCGTGCACCCGTGTCCGGGCCAGCGGCACCGACGCCGGGTGCGGCGGCAATCTGAAGGCATCACGTCTCAGCACGTCCCCTGTACCCCCACCCCATGGCCCCTGTTCTCCCTGCCTCCCCGTGCCCCTCCGATGTGTCAATGCTGCGCGGCGTCACCGCGCGTGTCACTGCGGCACCCCCGGACCACGTACATCTGGCCAGTTCTGGACCACGCGGGCCCTGGCGCGTCAGGCCTGGCGTGACGCCAGTTCCACGACGGTGATGTCCGAGGGCGCCCCGACGCGCACCGGCGGGCCCCAGGCGCCCGCGCCGCGAGTGACGTAGAGCTGTGTGTCGCCGTACCGTTCCAGACCCGCGAGCGTCGGGTTGGCCAGGTCCGCGATCAGGCTGCCGGGCCAGAGCTGTCCGCCGTGCGTGTGGCCGGACAGTTGTAGGTCCACGCCGTGTTCGACCGCGTCGTGGATGACGACCGGCTGGTGGGCGAGGAGCACGGACGCCCGCGAGCGGTCCCGGTCGCCGAGTGCCTTGGCGAAGTCGGGGCCCTTGCCCTCGTCCTCACCCGCCACGTCGTCGACGCCCGCCAGGTCGAAGCCGGGGAGCTCGGTGCGGGCGTTGCGCAGCGGGTGCAGGCCTAGTTCGCGTACGTGATCGACCCACTGCTCGGCGCCGGAGAAGTACTCGTGGTTGCCGGTGACGAAGTACGCGCCGTGCCGCGCGCGCATTCCGGCCAGCGGCGCCGCCGCGGGGGCGAGATGCTCGACGCTGCCGTCCACCAGGTCGCCCACCACGGCGATCAGGTCGGGCTGCGTGGCGTTGACGGTGTCGACCACGCGCCGGGTGAAGCCGCGGCCGAGGATCGGGCCGAGGTGGATGTCGCTGACCACCGCGATCCTGAACCCGTGTGCCGCGCGCGGCAGTTTCGCCAGCGGCACGGTGACGCGCTTCACCTTGGGGCCACGGAGCACGCCGTACGTTCCGTGGCCCACGGTTCCGGCGGCCACGGCCGCCGCGGTGCCGCCGACGACGCGGGAGACGAAGAGGCGGCGGGAGGGGGAGGCGGTCGGCCTCTCCGGGGCAGGTGCGGGGCCGGACGCGGAAGCAGGTGCGGGACCGGACGCCGAGGCAGCCGCGGGGGCAGGCTTTTCGGCCTCGGGGGCAGTGTCGGCCGGGTCCGGCGCCGCGGACTCCGCCGCACCCGCACGTACGGATTCCGCTGCGGCCTCCGGAACCGTCCCCTCCCGTTCCACCCACCGCCGCAGCAGGGGACGCGCGAGCTCCCCCACGACCAGCGCGAGCAACAGGTAGAGCGACAGGGCCATCCACATGAAGCCCGGCCAGGCAAGCACCCGCTGGAGCAGGAACGGCGCCCCGGTCCGCTCGGCCACGAGCGCCGCGAACATCGTCAGGGGAGCCGCGACGAAGACCACCGTCCCGGCGCGCCGGGCGAACCCGGGCCCGGCCGTGGTGTCCCGGACGAGGCGGCGCCACGCGTACCAGTGGAGGGCCGCGAAGGCCGTCAGGACGGCCAGGCCCACGAGGACCATGAGGGCAACCACGGCTATGACGTTCTGCGCAGAGCACGGACTCCGCGGAACCCGATGGTGCCCACCACCGTCCCCAAGACAAAGGAGACAACGGCAAGCGTCAGGTGCACCCAGAAGTACCCGGTCGGGTTGTCCGCGTCGTCGAAGGCGAGCCCGCTGCCGTCCTTCCACAGGTTCTTGACGAAAGTGATCCAGATGAACCAGCTCCACACCCCGAAGGCGAGCAGGAACCAGGAGACAGGGCGGCTGAGCTTCATACGTTCAGTATCGCGAGCCTCCCTGCCGCACCGCCGCCGGGGTGGGGACGAGGGGACACAGCGGACCTCGGGAGCGACTTGCACAGCCCCGCCCTGTACGTTCTCGTCCGTGCCTGCCGTAAAAAAGACCGCCATGTTGGTCGCTTCCGCCGCATTGCTGACCATGTCGACCGCAGCGCCCGCGCTCGCGGACGGAAAGCCCAAGGACGACGACGGCCACCCGAAGCCGCCCGCCAAGATGTCCACCGTCGGCGGTGCGCAGCTCGGTGAGGCGGGCACCCAGGTGAAGCTCAAGCCGGGCGCGCCGGTGCTGCCGAAGGACCTGACGGGGCGTTCGTGGATCGTCTCGGACGCCGAGACGGGTGAGGTCATGGCCTCGCACAACGCGCACTGGCGGCTGCCCCCGGCGAGCACCCTGAAGATGCTCTTCGCCGACACGGTCCTGCCGAAGTTCCCCAAGTCGCAGAAGCACAAGGTCGCGCCCTCCGACCTGGAGGGCATCGGCGCGGGCAGCAGCCTGGTCGGCATCAAGGAGAACGAGACGTACAGCGTCCACGACCTGTGGCTCGGCGTCTTCCTGAAGTCGGGCAACGACGCGGTGCACGTCCTGTCCGCGATGAACGAGGGTGTCCCGAAGACCGTCGAGGACATGCAGAAGCACGCCGAGGAGCTCCAGGCCCTCGACACGCACGTGGTCTCCCCGGACGGCTACGACGCCAAGGGGCAGGTCTCGTCGGCGTACGACCTGTCCCTGTTCGCCCGCTCGGGGCTGCAGAAGAAGGACTTCCGCGAGTACTGCGCGACGGCCACGGCCCAGTTCCCCGGACAGATCAAGAAGATCGAGAAGGGCAAGGACAAGGGCAAGACGAAGCGCGGCACCTTCGAGATCCAGAACACCAACCGGCTGCTCACCGGCGCGCCCGGCATCAGCGCGTACAAGGGCATCGCGGGCGTCAAGAACGGCTACACCTCGAACGCGGGAAACACGTTCACCGGTGTTGCCGAACGGAACGGCAAGGTCCTCCTCGTCACCGTCATGAACCCCTCCTCAGGCGAGGCGCACGCGGTCTACAAGGAGACCGCCGGCCTCTTCGACTGGGGCTTCAAGGCCGCGGGCAAGGTCGACCCCGTGGGCCGGCTGGTCGCCCCGAAGGGAGCCACGGGCGGCGCGGGCAAGGGCGCCCCGGGCAGCGGCGGTGAGGGCACGGACGCGGAGAAGGCCGCGCACTCCTCCGACAGCGGGGGCAGCGGCATGGGAACCGCGCTCGCGATCACGGGCGGTGTGCTCGTGGTGCTCGCGGGCGGCGCCTTCGTGATCCGTCGCCGGCTGCCGCTGCCGGGCCAGTCGGGACGCCGTACGTCTCAGGACTGAGGCCGACGACCGCCTTTGTGGACGGTGGCTCCGGAAGCGGTCTCTACGGAGGACTCGGTGGTGGAGGCGGTCTCTACGGAGGCCGCCTTCTCGCCGTCACCGGCCTCCTCCTCGTCCGTACGTGACGCCCTGCGCGTCGCCGTCCACGCCGCGCAGAACAGCAGCAGCTTCGCCGTGAAGTTGATCCACAGGAGGAGCGCGACGGGCACCCCGAAGGCGCCGTACATGTTCTTCGCGGCGACGCCCTTCATGTACCCGCCGAGCAGCAGCTTGAGCAGTTCGAAGCCGGCCGCGCCGATCAGCGCGGCGGTGATGAGCCTGCGCCGGTCGGGCTGTACGCCGGGCAGCAGCGTCAGGACGTAGAGCAGCAGCAGGAAGTCCGCGAGGACGGCGATGGCGAACGCGAGGACCTGGAGCAGCACCGTGCCCCAGCCCTGCTCGTCGATGCCGAACAGGTCGGCGGTCCGCCCGACGGCGGTCGAGGCGAGCGCGGACGCGGCGAACGACGCGAGTCCCGCGCCGCCGAGCCCGAACAGCACGCCCGCGTCCTTGACCTTGCGCAGGACGGGGTTCTCCTCCTCGTCGGGCAGCTCCCAGACGGCCCGCAGGCACTCCCGCATCGAGCCGACCCAGCCGATGCCGGTGAAGAGCAGCAGGGCGCCCGCGACGAGCCCGACGGTGCCCGCGTTCTCGACGAGGGCGTCCAGGTTCAGCTGGTCGGAGATGCCGGGGACCTGCTCGGAGATCTTGCTCTCCAGCGAGTCCTGCTGCTTCTTCGAGAGCGTCGCCGCGGCGATCGCGGCAGCGACGGTGAGCAGCGGGAAGAGCGCGAGGAAGCTGATGAACGTCATGGCGGCCGCGAGGCGCGTCCAGTGCACCTCGTCGAGCCGTTCGTAGGACTGCCACGCGTGCGTGCGCATGCCTTTCGCGACGAGCGGCCCGATGCCGGGAAGTTTCTTCAGCCAGTCCATGACGCCTCCGTGCCTGCTGTCCTGCCTGTTGTCCTGCCCGCCCCGCGGAAGACCAAGGTCCGGGTACCCCAGAAGCGCAGAACAGTGGCGAGTGCCATACCGATGCCGGCGCCCGAGACGGTGTCCGCGCGCTGTGAGGTGAAGCCGAGTCCGTAGTGGGACACGGCGATGCACAGCAGCTGGACGAGGGCGCCCGCGATGTTGACGGCGAAGAAGACCGCGTACTGGCGCAGCCGCGAGATCTCCGCGGTCCTCCCGCGGTAGGTGCCGAGGGCGTTGCCGGCGTACGCCACGGAACAGCCCGCTACGAAGGAGAGGGATTTGGCGGTGAGCGGGTCGAGGCCGACGGGTCCGCGCAGCCAGATGAAGAGGCCGAGGTCGGCGGCGTACGCGCAGATCCCGGCGGCGGCGAAGCCGAGCAGTTCGGGCCCGAGCGCGCGCAGCCGTGCGCTCGGGGAGGTCACAGCCACCGGTCGACGACTCACCAGTCCGCGACCGCGAGCCCGTACATGGCGAGCCACACCACGCCGATCACGGCGAGGGCCCTGTCCCTCAGGACGACGTCCTCGGGCTCTCCCGCGGTGCCCCGGTCGGCGAAGACGGCGTAGCGCAGGATGGCGAGGATGAACGCGGCCATGGACAGCTGGCGCCAGGGCAGGGAGCCGTTGTCGGCGGTGCCGCCCTCCTCCATCGCCCACAGGCAGTACGCGAGGACGGCGACGCCCGCGGCCAGCTGCCACACGAAGCGCAGGTAGCCGGTGGTGTATTCGGTGAGCAACGCGCGCGTGGCGCCCGGTTTCCCGGAACTCGCGGCCATCTGGACGGCCTCGGAGTAGCGCTTGGCGGAGACCATGAAGAGCGCGCAGAAGCCCGTGGTGATCAGGAACCAGCGCGACAGCGGGATGTCGAGCGCGAGGCCGCCGATCATGGCGCGCATCAGGAAGCCGGTCGTGACGATGGTGAGGTCGACGACGAGGACGTGCTTGAGGCTGATGCAGTAGGCGAGTTGCATGCCCACGTACGCGGCCAGGAGCGCCGCCGTGAGCGGCGTGCACAGGACGGTGGCCGCCGTGGGCGCGAGGACGGCGAGGAGCCCTCCCACGGCGTACGCGACGGGGACCGGCACCTGTCCGCTGGCGACCGGTCTGCGGCACTTGGTGGGGTGGGCGCGGTCGGCGTCTGCGTCGCGCGCGTCGTTGATCAGGTAGACGGCGGACGCGGCGGCGGTGAACAGGACGAAGACGACGGCGACTTGTGTGACGGCGTGGCGCGAGAAGAGCTCACCGGCGGCGGCGGGGGCGGCGACGACGAGGACGTTCTTCACCCACTGGCGGGGGCGTGCGGTCTTCAGGAGGCCGAGGGGCAGGCCGACGGCGCCCGGCCGCGGTGTCCGGGGCGGTCCGGGCCGTTCGAGGAGCGTGGAGACGGGTTCAGGCATCGGTGCGGCCTCCGTTCATCCAGGCCGCACCCGCGCGCGCGGTGAGCGCGCCCAGCGCCGCGCCCGCGGCCACGTCCGAGGGGTAGTGGACGCCGACGACCATCCGGGAGACGCACATCGCGGCGGCCAGGGGCGGCAGAAGGTGGGTTCCGACGGGGCGCAGCGCGCCGTAGGCGACGACGGCCGCGGCGGCGGACGTGGCGTGGGAGCTGGGGAAGGAGTGCCGGCCCGCGGTGCGCACGAGGGGTTCGATGCCACCGACGGCGGCGGGGCGTGGGCGGCGCACGACGCGCTTGACGCCCATGCTGGCCAGGTGGGCGGCGGCGGTGAGGGCGGTGCCGCGCAGCCAGGCGCCGCGGCGCTCGCGGTCGACGGCGGCGCCCGTCAGGCCGGCGACGATCCAGAGCGCGCCGTGTTCGCCGGTGCGGGACAGGGCGCGGGCGGCGGCTGCCACGCGCGCGTCGCTGCCGCAGTCGCGCAGGGCCGACAGCAACCGGTGGTCCATGTCGTGCATGTCGCCTCTATTCCGAAGACGTTCGAGAGCGGTCGGTGGCCGGTCATCTCGACTCTTCTAGGCAACATCGGAATAATTACGTCAATCTAGGATGACACTCGCTCAATCACCCATTTCGGTGAGAGCTGGGATGGGTATGAGTGAAACGCCCAGGTATGGGCGATACGGTCACAGGCATGCCTGCCGACTCCCCCGCCGATTCCCGTACTCGCGCTTCGGCCCCGACGTCGCCCGCCGCATCCGTCCCCCCGGCGGCCGCTCCGCCCGTCCCCTCGGCGGCCGTGTCCGTCTCGGGCTGGGGCCGCACCGCACCGACGACCGCCCTCCTGGTGAGACCCCGGACCCAGGAGGAGGCCGCGGCGGCGGTGCGCGAGTGCGGGGAGCGCGGCGGCATCGCCCGTGGCCTGGGGCGTGCCTACGGAGACGCGGCACAGAACGCGGGCGGCGCCGTCTTCGACATGACGGGCCTCGACCGGATCCGCGTCATCGACACCACGCGGACGTCGGACACCGGTGCCCCCGCGGCCACCGTCGTCTGCGACGCGGGCGTCTCGCTGCACCACCTGATGGAAGTCCTGCTCCCCCTCGGCTGGTTCGTCCCCGTGACGCCCGGGACCCGCTACGTGACGGTCGGCGGGGCCATCGGCGCCGACATCCACGGCAAGAACCACCACGTCTCGGGATCCTTCTCCCGGCACGTCCTCGCGATGGACGTCCTGACCGCCGACGGCTCGGTGCACACGGTCGGGCCCGGCAGCGCCCTGTTCGACGCCACGGCCGGCGGCATGGGCCTGACCGGCGTCATCCTCTCTGCCACCGTGCAACTCCTTCCCGTGGAGACCTCCTTGATGGCGGTCGACACGGAACGGGCGACGGACCTCGACGACCTGATGGCCCGCCTCACCGCGACCGACCACCGATACCGCTACTCGGTCGCCTGGATCGACCTCCTCGCGCGCGGCGCGGCCATGGGCCGCTCGGTCCTCACCCGCGGCGACCACGCCCCTCTGGACGCGCTCCCGGAACGGGCACGCGCGCGTAGAGCCCCTCTCGCGTTCCGTCCCGGACAGCTGCCCGCCGCCCCCTCCTTCCTCCCGGAGGGCCTGCTCGGCAAGGCGTCGGTGGGTCTCTTCAACGAGCTCTGGTACCGCAAGGCGCCCCGCTCCCGCACCGGCGAGCTCCAGAAGATCTCCACCTTCTTCCACCCGCTGGACGGTGTCCCCCACTGGAACCGCATCTACGGCCGCAGCGGCTTCGTGCAGTACCAGTTCGTCGTCGGGTACGGCAAGGAGGAGGCCCTGCGCCGCATCGTGCGACGCATCTCGGAGCGCGGCTGCCCGTCCTTCCTCGCCGTACTGAAGCGCTTCGGAGAGGGCGATCCGGGCTGGCTCTCCTTCCCGATGCCGGGCTGGACCCTCGCACTCGACATCCCGGCCAACCTGCCCGGCCTCGGCGCCTTCCTCGACGAGCTCGACGAGGAGGTGGCCGCCGCCGACGGCCGCGTCTACCTCGCCAAGGACTCGCGCCTGCGGCCCGAGATGCTCGCCGCGATGTATCCGCGGCTCGACGACTTCCGCGCCCTGCGGGCCGAGCTCGACCCGCGCGGCGTCTTCCGCTCGGACCTCTCCCGCCGCCTCGCCCTCTGAGCCCCCTAGGAGACCGGTACACATGAAAGACGCCTTCGGCACCCCCCAGTCCCTCCTCGTCCTCGGCGGCACCTCCGAGATCGGCCTCGCCACCGCGCGGCGCCTCGTCGCCCGCCGCACGCGCACCGTGTGGCTCGCCGGACGCCCGTCACCGGCCCTGGAGAAGGCCGCCGCAGGACTGCGCGACATGGGCGCGGACGTGCGGACCGTCGCGTTCGACGCGCTCGACCCCGAGTCCCACGAGGAGTCCCTCGGCAAGATCTTCACCGAGGGCGACATCGACATGGTGCTCCTCGCCTTCGGCGTCCTCGGCGACCAGGCCCGCGACGAGGACGAGCCCCTCGCGGCGGTGCGCGTCGCCCAGACCAACTACACGGGCGCGGTCTCGGCCGGTCTGGTCTGCGCGCGGGCCCTCCAGTCGCAGGGGCACGGCTCCCTGGTGGTGCTCTCCTCGGTGGCGGGCGAGCGGGCGCGCCGTTCGAACTTCATCTACGGCTCCAGCAAGGCCGGTCTGGACGCGTTCGCGCAGGGCCTCGGCGACGCGCTGCACGGCACGGGGGTTCATGTGATGGTGGTCCGCCCCGGCTTCGTGCGCTCGAAGATGACGGCGGGCATGGAGGAGGCCCCCATGGCGACCACCCCGGACGCGGTGGCCGCAGCCATCGAGACCGGGCTGCGGCGGCGCTCGGAGACGGTGTGGGTGCCGGGGGCGCTGCGGTTCGTCATGTCGGCACTGCGGCACGCGCCGAGGCCGGTGTTCCGCCGACTGCCTCTCTGACTTCCTTCCGGAGCCCGCCGCGCGGCATGTCCCGTCTGCGCCGCCCCAGGAGCCCGCCGGGCGGCTCGTCCTCTGCGCCCGTCGCGCCTCGCTAGGGGCTCCTGGGCGGCTCGTACGTGGCGATCGTGGGCATGGTCAGCGGGTTGCCGCTCTGCATCACGTAGACCTTGCCCACGCCGATGAACTTCCTCGTGCCGGGCACCGGCACGACGGGGTCGAGCCAGAGCTGCTGCCTGCCCTTGGCCGTGACCTCGCCCTCGGCGGGCAGGTGCGGCCAGGACAGCTTCGTGCAGCGACCCTCCGGGGAGCGGTAACGGCGTACTCCGAAGAGCAGCCCTCCGTCCTCCCCATGGGTGACGATGTTCCGGGAGAGGCAGTCGTCTCCTCGGGCGACCTTCCGCTCGTGCCAGCGGGAGCCGTCCCAGCGCAACAGGATGTGCTCGATGGGCGGCTCCTCCTCGACCTCGCCGTGGTTGAACGTGTGCGACCCGAACGCCCACGCCTCCTTCGGAGAGACCACCTCCACGCCGTCGAGGGACGCTCCCGGCTCGGGCGGTACGGGCTCGGGGAAGCGGTAGGACGGTGTCGGCGTGGACGTCCATGACGTGCCGTCCCAGTGCATCGCGGCGGGCTGGCTGAGCTCGCCTCCCGCACCGTCGACTCCTGGCCCGCTCGTACGGAATCCGACCGCCCACAGGTCGTCCCCCGCCGTGCCGTCGAGCGCGTTGGCCGCGGCGGGCAGCGCGTGGGTGGTCCAGCGGCGGCCGTCCCAGTGCTGCGCCTGCCGTTCGCCGAGCAGCACCCACACGTCGTCGGGTGCGAAGACCTTCGTCTCGGAGACCGTCCCCGAGCCCGGGGGCCGCGGC
Organism: Streptomyces venezuelae; assembly: GCF_008642355.1. Lineage (NCBI taxonomy): Bacteria > Bacillati > Actinomycetota > Actinomycetes > Kitasatosporales > Streptomycetaceae > Streptomyces > Streptomyces venezuelae. Next base: position 5,013,768 of record NZ_CP029193.1, on the reverse strand, counting down.
ACGCGCTGCCAGCGGTCGCCGTCCCAGCGGGCCACGCCGACCGCGAAGTCGGCGCCGGATCCGAAGATCCACACGTTGTCCGGCCCCGAGGAGTCGAGCCGCGGATGGAAGATGTTCCCGTCCAGCTCGGCGGGCGGCTTCCGCCGCTGCCATCCGCCGCCTTCGTAGCGCATCAGAAACTGGCCCCGGGGGTCGCTCATGTCGCCGTTGTCCGACTCCCAGCCAGCGGCCCAGATGTCGTCCTCGGACGCCGCGGTGACGGTGGTCATCTCGCCCCTGACCGTCTTGTCGACGTGCTCCAGCTGCCAGGAGCGGACCTTCGCGGGAGCACTGGTCTCGGGACGATCGCCGGAGTCCGCGCCGCATCCCGCCACGGCGAGGACCAGCACGGCCAGAGTGGCGGAGGTCTTCTTCACAGCCCGTTCCTAACGCTTCAGGGAGACGACGACGGCCTTGTGCGGGGCGGCGCCGCTCTGCAGGACCTCGACCGCGCCGAAGCCGAGCACCCGGCCCGTGCCCGGCACGGTGACGATCTTCTTGACCCACAGCTGCTGCCGGGACTCCGGGCGCGCGCCCTGCCCCTCCGGCAGCCGCCGCTTCGTGATCCTGGTGCAGGCACCGTCGGTGGTCAGGTGCCGGTTGCCGTTCATGAAGAAGCCCCGGTCACCGTCCCGGGCCACGGGATGCCGGTACGCGCACGCTCCGGGGAAGGGCTCGGATTCCTTCCAGCGGCTGCCGTCCCAGCTCAGCTCGACGGCCTCCGCCTCGGGGCGGCGGGCCTCTTCGCCGTCGTACCCCTTGTAGGAGTGCCCTCCGCGGGCACGGACGTACGTTTTCGAGGCGACGTCGATCCCGGTGAGCTCCGCGTACGGCTCGGGCGGCACCGGGTCGGGGAAGCGCAATGCGGGCGTCCTGGTCAGTGACCACTTCGACCCGTCGTAGTGCATGGCGGCGAGCTGCCTGACCTCGCGGCCCCGGCCGCCGATGCCGGGGCCCGTCGTACGGGAGCCGACCGCCCACACGTCGTCGGAGGCCGAGCCCGCGAGGGCGACGACGTCGGCGGGCATCGGCGTCACCGTCCACCGCTCACCGTCCCAGTGCGTCACCTCACCGCCGCCTTGGAGCACCCACACGTCGTCCGGAGTGATGACCTCGACATCCGTGATCTGTCCCCGTGGAGCGTCACCGGCCGACCCCTCCGTGCCGCCGTCCACGGGCGCCCAACGGGCACCGTCCCAGAGCGCGTACCGTCGCGTCTCCGAAGTCGCGCCCTTCACCACGGTGCTCAGGCGGATGCCCGCCGATCCCAGCGAGTCGAGCCGCGAACGGTGCGGGTCGCCGTCGACCGGCATGGGCTCACGTGCCCACTCCTTGCCGTCGAAGTGCAGCAGATGCCCTCGCGCGAGCCGCCCGTCACCGACGTCGTCGCTGCCCAGGGCCCAGATGTCGTCCGCGGCTCGCGCGGCCCCGTCGATCAGCTCGCCGTCCCGGTCGTCGATGCGCTCGTACGCCCAGGAAAGGCCGTCCGCGCGGGGCTCGCCGGCCCCGTCGTCCGCGTCCCCGCCGGACTTCTGCGCCCCGCAGCCGACCGCGAGCAGAGCGAGTACGGCAACGGCCGCCGCCGCGTTGCGCATGGTCCCCCCCAGCACGATCGGCCGGGGCTCCCCGGTCAGCGAGCGGGCAGCGTACCCCGTGCCGAGCGGGACGGGGCCTGAGGGGGCACCACGGTGCCGCCGAAAGCGAAGTCGCGCAGCTTGCGCCAGACGCCGTCGGCACCCTGCTCGTACAGGGCGAAACCGGTGCAGGGCCACTCGGCCTCGTACTCCGAGAGCTCCTCGTACGCACGGTCCATGGCCTCTTCGGAGATGCCGTGCGCCACCGTGACGTGCGGGTGGTAGGGGAACTGCAGTTCGCGTGCCATCGGGCCGGAAGCGTCCCGCACCCGCTCCTGCAGCCAGGAGCAGGCCGACCCGCCCGCCACCACCTGCACGTAGACCACAGGGGACAGCGGGCGGAACGTGCCCGTTCCGGAGAGGCGCATCGGGAAGGGACGGCCGGCCGCCGCCACCGAGAGGAGATGCGCCTCGACCGCGGGCAGCGCCGACGCGTCCACCTCGGTGGGCGGCAGCAGGGTCACGTGCGTGGGGATGCCGTGCGCCGCGGGGTCCCCGAAACCCGCACGGCGCTCCTGGAGCAGGCTGCCGTGAGGCTCCGGAACCGCGATCGAGACGCCGATCGTTACGGTCCCCACGTCGTACTCCTGTCGTCGTGTCGATGGGCAGGGGCGCGGCCCGGCGGGCAGCGCGGTGCGGTTCTGGTCGTGCCGGGTGCGGTGACTCAGTGCTTGGCGGGCAGGAAGCCCACCTTGTCGTACGCCTGCGCGAGGGTCTCGGCGGCGACGGCACGGGCCTTCTCCGCGCCCTTGGCCAGGATCGAGTCGAGCGTCTCCGGGTCGTCCAGGTACTGCTGGGTGCGGTCCCGGAAGGGAGTCACGAACTCGACCATGACCTCGGCGAGGTCGGTCTTCAGCGCACCGTAGCCCTTGCCGGCGTACTTCTGCTCCAGTTCGGCGATACCGGTGCCCGTGAGCGTGGAGTAGATGCTGAGGAGGTTGCTGACGCCCGGCTTCTCCGCCACGTCGTAGCGGATCACCGTGTCGGTGTCGGTGACGGCGCTCTTGACCTTCTTGGCGGTGGCCTTGGGCTCGTCGAGCAGGTTGATGAGGCCCTTCGGCGTGGACGCCGACTTGCTCATCTTGATCGACGGGTCCTGAAGGTCGTAGATCTTCGCCGTCTCCTTGAGGATGTACGCCGACGGCACGGTGAACGTCTCACCGAAACGGCCGTTGAAACGCTCCGCGAGGTCACGGGTGAGCTCGATGTGCTGACGCTGGTCCTCGCCGACCGGGACCTCGTTGGCCTGGTACAGCAGGATGTCCGCGACCTGCAGGACCGGGTACGTGAAGAGGCCGACGGACGCGCGGTCGGCGCCCTGCTTGGCGGACTTGTCCTTGAACTGCGTCATGCGGGAGGCCTCGCCGAATCCGGTGAGGCAGTTCATCACCCAGGCGAGCTGGGCGTGCTCGGGGACGTGGCTCTGGACGAAGAGCGTGCAGCGCTCCGGGTCGAGGCCGGCTGCGAGGAGCTGGGCGGCGGCGAGCCGGGTGTTGGCGCGCAGCTCGGCGGGGTCCTGCGGGATCGTGATCGCGTGCAGGTCCACCACCATGTAGAAGGCGTCGTGGGACTCCTGCAGCGCCACCCACTGGCGGACCGCACCGAGGTAATTGCCGAGGTGGAACGAGCCGGCGGTGGGCTGGATTCCGGAGAGCACACGAGGTCGTTCAGAGGCCATGGCGCCCATTCTCTCAGGTGACTCTCATAGCTCGGAAACAGGTGTGTGACGGGTGGGAACCGATCGGCCACGGCCGGTGCAGCAAAGGTGTGAGGGCACAGGGGGAGGTCCTGGAGGGGGGCCGCGTCGTCGACGAGGGTGCGGTGACCGCCCGCGTGCGCGCCGGAGAGCCGGAGGCGTACGCGGAATGGGTGCGCGCGTTCACCGGCATCGCACTCAGGGCGGCGGTGGCACTCGGCGCGGGATCGGAGGCGGAGGACGTGGTGCAGCAGGCGTTCTTCAAGGCGTACTGCTCACTCGGACGGTTCAGGGACGGCGCGGCGTTCGAGCCGTGGCTGCTCACGATCGTCGCCAATGAGACGAGGAACACAGTGCGTTCGGCGGTCCGGCAGCGGTCGGTCGGCCCCGGGGAAGAGCGAGGAGGGGCAGGGGGCAACCGCTGCGGGAGACGGCGGCGGGCCCGGGAATTCCGGCACGGACTGGTGGTGGGCGATACCGGGTGCGGGAGCCGGCGCGGTGGCCGTGCTGTTGTTGCGGGGCCCGGTGGCCGGGCGCTGGGCGGCGGTGTCGGCGTGGCGACGGCGGCCTCACGAGCCGGGCCCCCGGCAGGAGCTGCGGGACCCGTGATCGTGGGCCGGGCGTCACGGCGCCGCCGCTCCCGAACGGCACGCCCGGCCGGGAGCGGCGGTTGGTGCGGCGGCCGGCGCGGCGGCTGACGCGGTGTGTCGGGCGGGGCGGGTCAGGTGGTCGGCAGGCCCGGGGCGGGGTGTGCGGCCATCAGGTCGGCGACCTCGGACCTGATCTTCGTCAGGGCGTCCTCGTCCTCGGTTCGGGCGGCGGCGACACCGCGGTCGATCCATTCGGCGACGGTCGCCATGTGCTCCGTGCGCAGTCCGCGGGAGGTGAGGGAGGGGGTGCCGATGCGGACGCCCGAGGGGTCGAAGGGCTTCCTCGGGTCGAACGGGACGGTGTTGTAGTTGACGACGATCCCGGCCCGGTCCAGGGCCTTCGCGGCGATCTTGCCGGGGACGTCCTTGGGGGTGAGGTCCATCAGGATCAGGTGGTTGTCGGTGCCGCCGGAGACCAGGTCGAAGCCGCGGGCGAGCAGGGCGTCGGCGAGGGCCTTGGCGTTGTCGACGACCGCGTGGGCGTAGTCGCGGAAGGAGGGCCGGGACGCCTCGTGGAGGGCGACGGCGATGGCGGCGGTGGTCTGGTTGTGCGGGCCGCCCTGGAGGCCGGGGAAGACGGCCTTGTCGATGGCCTTGGCGTGTTCCTCGCGGGACATGAGCATCGCGCCGCGCGGGCCGCGCAAAGTCTTGTGGGTCGTCGTGGAGATCACGTCGGCGTGCGGCACCGGTGAGGGGTGGGCGCCGCCCGCGATCAGTCCGGCGATGTGCGCGATGTCGGCCACCAGGACGGCGCCGGCTTCCCGGGCGATCTCGGCGAAGGCCGCGAAGTCGATGGTGCGAGGGAGGGCGGTGCCGCCGCAGAAGATCAGCTTGGGGCGCTCCTTGAGGGCGATGTCGCGGACCTCGTCGACGTCGATGCGGCCCGTGTCGTGACGGACGCCGTACTGCACGCCGCGGAACCACTTGCCGGTGGCGGAGACGCCCCAGCCGTGGGTGAGGTGGCCGCCCATCGGCAGGGCCATGCCCATCACGGTGTCGCCGGGCTCGGCGAAGGCGAGGTAGACGGCGAGGTTGGCCGGGGAGCCGGAGTAGGGCTGGACGTTGGCGTGCTCGACGCCGAAGACGGCCTTGGCGCGGGCGACGGCCAGGCGTTCGACGGGGTCGATGTTCTGCTGGCCCTCGTAGTAGCGGCGGCCGGGGTAGCCCTCGCTGTACTTGTTCTGCAGGACGGTGCCCGAGGCTTCGAGTACGGCGGTGGAGACGTAGTTCTCGCTGGGGATCAGCCGCAGCGTGTCGGCCTGGAGCTGCTCCTCGGCGACGACCAGGGCGGCGAGTTCGGGGTCCTCGGCGGCGAGGGCGGGATGGTTCGAAGACGGAGAGGAAGGGAGAGTCATGGTGTCCTCCGGGGCGAGCGGTGAGTTTCCGGTCGGGTCCCGGGGTGCCCAGGCGGGCGGCACCTCGAAGGTTGTGCCTCGCACGGCTTCATCGGGGTCGGTTCCCCGTGCGCCAGTCACCGTGCTGTCAGGGCCACCCTAACGGGCACGCCGATCCGGCAGGTTTCTTCGTCCGCGATGCGAGCGACGATAGGAATTGGGCGCCACACCCGCCCCCAGCCGCAGGACGAACGGAGACCCCGTGTCGAGTACGCCAGCTCCCTTCACGTCATCGTCTGCCTCAGTCGCGTCGACATCCGCTGCCGGAGCCGGTGGCCGCTCGGCCGGCGAGCGGCTCATCGCCGCCGCCGAGGCGCACAGCGCGCACAACTACCATCCGCTGCCCATCGTGGTCTCCTCGGCCGACGGGGCCTGGATGACCGATGTCGAGGGGCGCCGCTACCTCGACATGCTCGCCGGGTACTCCGCGCTCAACTTCGGGCACGGCAACCGCCGCCTGATCGATGCCGCGAAGGCGCAGCTGGACCGGGTGACGCTGACGTCGCGGGCGTTCCACCACGACCGGTTCGCCGAGTTCTGTACGCGCCTCGCGGAGCTCTGCGGCAAGGAGATGGTGCTGCCGATGAACACCGGCGCGGAGGCCGTCGAGACGGCCGTGAAGACCGCGCGGAAGTGGGGGTACCAGGTCAAGGGGGTGCCGGACGGCCGGGCGAGGATCGTGGTCGCGGCCGGCAACTTCCACGGCAGAACGACGACCGTCATCAGTTTCTCCACGGACGAAGAGGCGCGGGCGGACTACGGGCCGTACACGCCGGGCTTCGAGATCGTGCCGTACGGCGACCTGGAGGCGTTGCGGGCGGCGGTCACCGACGACACCGTCGCCGTGCTGATCGAGCCGATCCAGGGCGAGGCCGGGGTGCTGGTCCCGCCGGCCGGTTATCTGCCCGGGGTACGGGAGCTGACCCGGGAGCGCGGGGTCCTGTTCATCGCGGACGAGATCCAGTCGGGTCTGGGCAGGACGGGGCGTACGTTCGCGTGCGAGCACGAGGGTGTGGTGCCGGACGTGTATCTGCTGGGCAAGGCGCTCGGGGGCGGGGTCGTGCCGGTGTCGGCGGTGGTGGCCGACGCGGATGTGCTCGGCGTGTTCAAGCCGGGTGAGCACGGCTCGACGTTCGGCGGCAATCCTCTCGCCTGCGCGGTGGCGCTTGAGGTGGTCGACATGCTGTCGACGGGTGAGTTCCAGCAGCGGGCCACGGAGTTGGGCGAGCATCTCCACGCCGAGCTGGCGCTGCTGGCAGGCACGGGGGCGGTGACCGAGGTGCGGGGACGCGGGCTGTGGGCGGGTGTCGACATCGCTCCGTCGTACGGCACGGGACGGGAGATCTCGGAGAAGCTGATGGAGAGGGGGGTGCTGGTCAAGGACACCCATGGGTCGACGATCCGCATCGCTCCCCCGCTGGTGATCAGCAAGGAGGATCTGGACTGGGGGCTCGGGCAGTTGCGGGCGGTGCTGAGCTAGTCACGGGGGTTACCCCTACGGACAGTGGGCGGTTGGCAGGATCGTCCCGGGCTGCCGCATCCGGAAGCGTGGGGGGCCCGGCGTGAAGCGCCGGGTTCCCGACGGATCCAGATGTGCAGGAGTGGGCCAGTGCGTGTGCGTGGGCAGGCAGGGCAGAGGTTGCGTCGTACGGCGGCGATGGCGGTGGGCGTCGTGGCGGCGGGTGTGTTGGTGGCGCCCGGCGCGTCGGGCGCCTCCGCCGCCGGGACGGACTCCGTCCAGCGGGGGCTCGACCGGCTGGTGCGTACCGATGGCGTGCCTGCCGCGCTGGCGAGCGTACGGGGGGCGGGGCAGCGGGACAGGGAGCGGACCCGGGACTACACGGCAGGGGTCGGCGACCTGGCGACCGGAGCCGCCGTGCCCAGGGACGGGCAGGTGCGGATCGGCAGCAACACGAAGGCCTTCACGGCGGTGGTCGTGCTGCAGCTCGTCGCCGAGGGGAAGATCCGGCTCGACGACCCGGTGGAGAAGTATCTGCCGGGGCTCGTGCGCGGGGACGGGATCGACGGCCGGAAGATCAAGGTCCGGCACCTGCTCCAGCAGACCAGCGGGCTGCCCAACTACACGAAGGGCGATCTGCAGCCCCGGTACTACGAGCCGCGCGAGCTGCTGGACATCGCGCTGGAGTACGAGGCGGACTTCGCCCCCGGGAAGGACTGGGCGTACAGCAACACGAACTACGTCCTGGCCGGGATGATCGTCGAGAAGGTCACGAAGCACACCATCGCCGAGGAGATCGACCGGCGGATCGTCAAGCGCCTCGGGCTGCGCCACACCTACTTCCCCGCGCCCCGTGACGCGACGATCCGCGAGCCTCACCCCAAGGGGTACCTCCAGGAGGCACCGGGTGCGCCCCTGCGGGACATCACGGAGCTGGACCCCTCGTGGACGTGGGCGGCGGGCCAGTTGATCTCCACCAACTCCGACGTCAACCGGTTCTACGCCGCCCTGCTCACGCCGGGCCGTCTCCTGCCGAAGCCCCAGCTCGACCAGATGCGCACGACGGTCCGCGCGGACTACTTCGGGAAGGGCGCCCGGTACGGACTGGGGATCGTGAGCAGGCCGCTGTCCTGCGGCGGCCTGTACTGGGGCCACGGCGGGAGCTACCCGGGTTACGAGACGCGGGGCGGGGCCACGGACGACGGCCGCGCCGCCAACGTCGCGGTGACGGTGCAGCCGACAGACGAGGCGGTCATGTCACACGTGGACGAGGTCGTGGACACGGCGCTCTGCCGGCGTCGCTGAGGGCGCGGGCGGCTCACGACCGGGTTTCCTGGGCGTAGGCCGAGTTCCTCGGCGGCGTCGAGGTCGCCGCGGAGGCGTGCGCCGAGGGCGCGTGAGCCGGAAGTCCCTCGCGGGTACGTGTCCGTGCTCGACGGCGTCGGCCCAGCTCGCCGTCACCCCCGCCGCCTGGGCGGAGTTCATAGGCCGTCACGTGAAGTGAACGCAGGAACGGTGCCCCCGAGCCTCCGTACCGCTACCGCACCGCCCACTTGACCGGCGCCTTGTAGTAGCCCTGCGAGTACGTCACCGCCTTCAGCGTGGCGTCGGACGGGATCAGGTACGGCTCGCACACCGTGCGTGTCTCGCCCTTCTTCCAGATGTCGTCGCCCTCCAGGCTCTTCGCCGCGTCGTTGCCGTGGCAGTCCGCGGGGCGGCTGGAGAGGTCGCCGATCAGGAGGAACTTCGTCGCGGGCTGCCCCTTGGACGTCTCGCCGCTCACGTCGCTCATCACCATCGGCTCCTTCACCGCGGCGCCGCCCACGTGCTGGGCCTTGACGTAGATCCACGCGACCTTGAGGTCCTTGTACTTCTTCTTGTCGTTCAGCTCGTCGAGGTCCGCCGGCTTGCCGAGGGTGACCTTCGTCGGGGTGAGCGAGAACTTGCCGGTCTTGTTGTACTTGGTGATCTCCTGCACCGGACCGGCCTGGCCCAGCTTGAGGTTCTTCGGCGCCTCGGTCGACTCGGAGGAGCCTGCGGCGGCCCCGTCGGAACCGCCCGACCTGCTCTTCTTGCCGGAGCCGCCGCCGCACGCCGCCAGGGACACGGCGGTGAGGGTGGCGACGGCCGCGAGGGCGAGACGACGGCGGTACCGGGTGTTGCTGTGCATGCTCATGTGCTTCCTGGTGCGTGAATCGTGCTCGTGCGTGAGTCAGAGAATTACGTGGGGGACGAACCGCGCGTACTCGTCCGTGATCAGGCCCGACGACTCCCTGATGCCGAGCCCGGCCGCCTCGTCCTCCACGACCCACGCGCCGAGCACGACCCGGTTGCCGTCGAAGTCGGGGAGGGGCGCCAGTTCCTGGTAGCAGCAGCGCTCTTCGCGGGGTACGGGGGCCGCGCCCGGCTCGTGCACCGTCACGCCCGCGCCCTCGCGTCCGAGCAGCGGTTTGGCCACGTGACCACGGCCGGAAGCGAGTTCGCGCGGACCGTCCAGGTAGGCCGGGAGCAGGTTCGGGTGGCCCGGGTACAGCTCCCACAACACGGCGAGCAGCGCCTTGTTGGACAGGAGCATTTTCCATGCCGGTTCGATCCAGAGCGTCGAACCCGTGCCGCCGCCGTTGTCCAGCGTCTCCAGGACGTGCGGCGCGAAGCGGTCCGTGGTCAGCCACTCCCACGGGTAGAGCTTGAAGCAGCTCCGCATGAACCGGAGCTTCTTGTCGACGAAGCGGCGCGAGAGCCGGTCCCAGCCGATGTCCTCCATGGAGATGGAGTCCGTGGCGAGGCCCGCCTGTTCCGCCGTCTCGCGCAGGTACGCCACCGTCATGAGGTCCTCGCCGAGCTCGTCGGCGGCCGAGTGGGCGAAGTACAGGGGGCCGCCGGGCGGCAGGAGCGCGGCCTGCTTCTTCCACGCGTCGACCAGGCGCTCGTGGAGGGAGTTCCACTGGTCGGCGCCGGGGAATCGTTCCTCCATCCAGAACCACTGCGGGCTCGCCGCCTCGACCAGGGAGGTGGGGGTGTCGGCGTTGTACTCCAGCATCTTGGCGGGGCCCGTACCGTCGTAACGGAGGTCGAAACGGCCGTACAACGACGGGAGTTCCGCGCGGCGGTGCCACGCCTCCGTGACGGCGGACGCGACCCTCGGGTCCGTGATGCCGAGGTCGCCGAGACGGCCCTGCTCGACGATGTGCGCGGCGGCGGCCAGGCACATCGCGTGCAGTTCCTCGACGACCTCCTCCAGCGCCTCGACCTCCGGCAGTGAGAACACGTAGTAGGCGCTCTCGTCCCAGTAGGGGCGCAGGGTGCCGTCGGGATAGCGCGTGAGCGGGTAGATCAGGCCCTGGTCCTCGACGGTCTGCTGCCAGCCGGGGCGCGGGGCGATGGTGCGGCGTTCCATGGCGTACGTGTCCGGTTCCGGTCCCGTGCCGTCCTCAGCCGCCGCCGCTGCCGCTGCCCGAGCAGCCGAAGCCGTCACGGTCCACGGCCTCGCTGCGGCTGAACGTGCCGTAGTCGGCGTAACGGCCGTCGACGTCGGCGTCGTAGTACCAGGCGGGGTCGGGGCGGCTCGACGACTTTCCCGTGCCGTACGCACCCTTGCGGGACTTGGACGCGGAACCGGCCGAGCCCGACCCGCCGCACTTGCTGTCGGCGACGATGCGGTAGCCGTTGACGAGGTCGTAGCTGTCGCGGTCGACGCAGCGGCGGTCCGGGTCGGAGCCGCAGGAGGTCAGCGCCGCCGCGAGGACGCCCATGCCGCCGAGTGCGACGGTGCTCGATCGCAGCCGTCGTGGTTGCTTCTGTGCCATGTCGCGCCGTCCCCCGTAGCTCTGCTTCGTACGTCGTACGTGATCAGGGTCAGCGTAGGTAGGCCCCGGCACTCCGTGCCAGCCGCCTGCACCAGATGTCCCTGACGTCTCCCTTGGTCTCCCTTGACTCACCCTCCTCTACAGTCACTTCGTGTCTCTTGGGATGATTTGCGCACTCGGCTCAGCGGTCTGCTTCGGTACGGCCTCCGTTCTCCAGGCGGTCGCCACGCGCGCCACCGCGCCCGGCACCGGCTCCGGCGTCGACCCCGCGCTGCTGCTGCGGGCCGCGCGGCAGTGGCGGTACGTCGCCGGGCTCGCCCTGGACGGACTCGGCTTCCTGCTCCAGGTCGTGGCGCTGCGCTCCGTGCCGATCTACGCCGTGGGCGCCGCGCTCGCCGCGAGTCTCGCCGTCACGGCGGTGGTCGCGGCGCGGCTGCTGCGGGTGCGGCTGAGCGGCGTCGAGTGGGGCGCGGTCGGCGTCGTCTGCGCGGGGCTCGCGATGCTGGGCCTGGCGTCCGGCGACGAGGGCGACCGCACCGGATCGACGACCCTGCGGTGGGTGATGCTCGGCATCGCCGTCGCCGTGCTGGTGCTCGGCGCCGTCGCGGGGCGGCTGCCCGACCGGGGGCGGGCGCTCGCGCTGGGACTCGGGGCGGGGTGCGGGTTCGGGGTCGTCGAGGTGACCGTGCGCCTCATCGACGACGTGTCGCCGGGCGCGCTGCTCGCCAACCCGGCGACGTACGCGCTGCTGGTCGGCGGAGGCGCGGCGTTCCTGCTGCTCACGTCGGCGCTGCAACGCGGGTCCGTGACGACGGCCACGGCGGGCATGGTGATCGGCGAGACGATCGGCCCCGCGCTGGTGGGCGTCGTCTGGCTGGGCGACCGGACGCGGGACGGGTTGGGGTGGCTGGCGATTCTGGGGTTCGCGGTGGCGGTTGCCGGGGCGTTGGCGCTGGCGCGGTTCGGTGAAGCGACGGCGGATGTGAATACCAGCCCGTCCGGCGTTTGAGGACGAACGCGGCGGAGCCGGTGATGTACGGCAACGGAGGCTCAGGGAACCTCACGGAAGCACCCGGCACAACGCCCCCAACGCCCCCGCCCACGCATGCTCCGCCGGCGTCCCGTACCCCACCACCAGTGCGTCCTCCCGCGGCACCGTCGCCAGCGGGTGGCGGAAGCCGGTCAAGCCGTGGACCGCCAGGCGCTCCCAGTTCGCCGCCTGGACGATGGACCGCTCCGTGCCCGGCGGCAGTCGCAGCACCGCGTGCAGGCCCGCCGCGATGCCGGTCGCGCGGACTTCCGGGGACCGTTCCGCCAGCGCCGCGACCAGTTGGTCCCTGCGGCGCCGGTACCGCAGCCGTGCGGCACGGACATGGCGGTCGTACGCCCCCGACGTGATGAACTCCGCGAGCGTCAGCTGGTCGAGCGCGCCGCAGGACGCGCCCCCCGCCTCCTTCTCGGCGAGGACCTCGTCGTGCAGGCCGGACGGCAGCACCATCCAGCCGAGGCGCAGGCCGGGGGCGAGGGACTTGCTCGCCGTGCCGAGGTAGACCACGTGCTCGGGGTCGAGGCCCTGGAGCGCGCCGACCGGCTGACGGTCGTAGCGGAACTCACCGTCGTAGTCGTCCTCGATGATCACCCCGCCCTCGCGCCGCGCCCAGTCCACGGCGGCGGCGCGCCGGTCGGGGTGGAGCGGCACGCCCATCGGGAACTGGTGCGCGGGGGTGAGCAGCACCGCCCTTGCGGAACGGGAGCCGAGGCCCGACACGTCGGTGCCCAGGGCGTCGAAGGCGAGCGGCACCGTACGCAGCCCCGCGTGATGCAGCAGGTTCCAGTGCAGGTCGAGGCCGTACGACTCGACGGTCACCTCCCGCTCCCCGCGCGCCCGCAGCACCCGGCCAAGGACCGCGAGGGCGTGCACGAACCCGGCCGTGACGACGATGCGGTCCGGGTCGGCGTGCACGCCCCGCGCCCGTGCGAGGTACCCGGCGAGTGCGGTGCGCAGCTCGACACGGCCTCGCGGGTCCGCGTACCCGAGGGCGCTGTGCGGGGCCGCCGCCAGCGCGCGCCGGGCCGCCTTGAGCCACTCCGCGCGCGGGAACGACGCGAGGTCCGGTGAGCCGGGAGTCAGGTTGTACGTGGGCGTCCCGCCCGTCCTGCGCGGCGGCGCGGGCCGCACCGGGGGCGCGACCTCGCGCTCGGCGACCCGCGTGCCCGAACCCTGGCGCGCGGTGAGCCAGCCCTCGGCGACCAGATCCGCGTACGCGTCGGCGACCGTGTTCCGTGCGATGCCGAGGTCGACGGCGAGGGAGCGGGAGGAGGGGAGGCGGGTGCCTGGAGCGAGACGGCCGCCGCGTACCGCCTCCCGCAGCGCGTCCGTGAGGCCCTTGCGGACGCCGTGGCGCGACGCGTCACCACCCGTCTCCAGGTGGAGGTCGACACCCAGAGTGGCCCACGTTTCTCCCATGGAAATGGACCATACCCGTGGGCTACTCCGTGCGTACCGTCGACACCATGAGTACTTCCTCCGAACCCCACGTCCACGAGCACACCCCCCGCCTCGCCTGGGCCCAGCACGCCCCCGAGGTCTTCAAGGCCATGATCAAGCTCGACGCGGCCGCCCGTAAGGGCCTCGACCCGGTGATCTACGAGCTCGTCAAGATCCGCGCCTCGCAGATCAACCGCTGCGCGCTCTGCCTCGACATGCACTCCAAGGACGCCCTGGCGGCGGGTGAGAGCGTCGAGCGGATCATCCAGCTCAGCGCCTGGGAGGAGTCGCAGCACTTCTACACGGCGAAGGAGATCGCCGCGATCGAGCTGACCGAGGCCATCACGGTCCTGACCGACGGTTTCGTGCCCGACGAGGTGTACGCGAAGGCCGCCGCGCACTTCGACGAGGCGGAGCTGACCCAGCTCATCGCCGCGATCACCGTCATCAACGCGTGGAACCGCTTCGGCGTCAGCACGCGCCAGGTGCCGGGGCACTACAAGGCCGAGGGCGCCAAGTGAGCCCTGGCACCACCCACTTGGCCCGCACCACCCACCTGGACCGGGGCGTCGCGAGTGCCATGAGCGCGCTGGGCGCCGCCGCGAAGAAGGGCCTCGGCGACCCCGTCCTCGCCGAACTCGTCATGATGCGGGCCTCACAGATCAATGCCTGCGCCTTCTGTCTCGACATGCACGTGGACATCGCCCTGGAGCACGGCGAGACCCCGAAGCGCATCGCCCTCCTGAACGCCTGGGAAGAGGCGGGCGCGCTGTTCAGCGAGCGCGAACGCGCCGCCCTCGCGCTCACCGAGGCCGTCACCGTCCTCACCGAGGGCTTCGTGCCCGACGCCACGTACGCGAAGGCCGCCGAGCACTTCACCGTAGGTGAACTCGCCCATCTCCTCGGCGTGATCACCGTCATCAACAGCTGGAACCGGCTGATGGTCAGCCGCCGCATCGCGCCCGGAGGCCCGGCATGGTGACCCCTTCCGCCGCCGCGCTGCGCGCCCTGCACCACGGCCGCTCGCCCGGCGACCCACTGGTCCTGCCCGGACCGTGGGACGCCGCGAGCGCCCGCGTCTTCGAGGAGGCGGGGTACGAGGCGCTCGCCACGCCCAGCGCCGGCATCGCGCTCTCCCTCGGGTACGAGGACGGGCAGGTGCCGCCGAAGCTGATGTTCGAGGCGGTGGCCCGGATCACCCGGGCCGTCGGCGTGCCCGTGACGATGGACGCCGAGACCGGCTACGGCCTCACGGCCGAGGAGCTGGTCGACCGTGTCCTCGAAGCGGGCGCCGTCGGCTGCAACCTGGAGGACTCGTACGAGGGCAAGGGCTCCACGGGTGTCCTCAGGGACCCGCACGAGCAGGCCGACTGGCTGGCGCGGGTGCGGGAGGCGGCGGGCGACCGGCTGGTGATCAACGCGCGTGTCGACACGTTCGTCCGCGGGGTCGCCGACCCGGAGCGGGCGATCGAGCGGGCCCGCCTCTATGTGGCGTCGGGCGCGGACTGCGTCTACCCGATCCTCGCGCCACCCGAGGCGATCCCCGCCCTGCGCGCGGGCATCGAGGGGCCGGTCAACGCGCTGGCGATGCCGGACGGGCCCTCCCCGCGCGAGCTGGGCGAACTCGGCGCCACCCGCGTCACGTTCGGGCCCGGTCTGCTGCGCCGCACCATGGCGGCGCTGCGGGAGATCGGCGACGGACTGCGCCGGGCGTGACGGTGCCGGGCCCCGTACGCCTGTACGGAGCCCGGCACCACGAAGCGTCAGACGGCCGCTACTTGGGCAGCCACGCCTTCCACTTCGACTCGTTCTTGTCGATCCACGCCTTCGCCGCGTCGTCCGGCGACATCTTCTTGTCGGCGATCATCAGGGAGACCTCGTTCTGGTCCTCCTCCGACCACTTGAAGTTCTTCAGGAACTCCGCGGCCTTGCCGCCGTTCTTCGCGAAGTCCGCGTTGAAGTACTTCTGCAGCGGCGTGTGCGGGTAGGCGCACTTGATCTTCGCCGGGTCGGCGTCGCAGCCCTCCTTGTACTCGGGCAGCTTCACCTCCGTCATCGGCACCTTCTCGAAGAGCCACTGCGGCTTGTACCAGTACGTGAGGAACGGCTTCTTCTGCTTGGCGAACTGCTCGATCTGCGTGATCTGTGCCGCCTCGGAGCCCGCGAAGACGACCTGGTAGTCCAGGCCGAGGTTCTGCACGAGCGCCTTGTCGTTCGTCACGTACGACGGGGAGCCGTCCATGAGCTGGCCCTTGCTGCCGCTCTCGGACGTCTTGAACCGGTCGGCGTACTTGTTGAGGTTCCGCCAGTCGGTGACGTCCGGGTGCTTCTTCGCGAAGTACGTGGGGACGTACCAGCCGATGTGCCCGGTCACGCCGACGTCGCCGCCGGGCACGATCGTCTTCTTGTCCTTGACGTACCGCTGTTCCTGGTCGGGGTGGCCCCAGTCCTCCATGATCGCGTCGACGCGGCCCTGGCTCAGGGCGTCCCAGGCCGGGACCTCGTCGATCTGGACCTTGTCGACGCGGTAGTCCAGCTCGTTCTTGAGCAGGTACTCGGCGACGGCGACGTCCGCCTGCGCGCCGACCCACGACTGGACCGAGAGGGTCACCGTCTTGGCTCCCTCGGCGTTCGCGTACGGCGACGCCTGCTTGCTCATGTCGGCGGCGCCGCAGCCGGAGAGCGCGAGGAGCGCGCCGCCGGCCGTGACGGCACTCATGACACGCGTACGAACTCGCATGTCACGCTCCCTTCTTGACGCGGCGTTCCGTCGGCTGGGTGACCCGGTCGAGCATCAGGCCGAGGCAGACGATGGCGGCACCGGCCACCAGACCGGTCGCGAGGTCGCCCTGCGCGATGCCGAAGACGACGTCGTAGCCGAGCGCGCCACCGCCCACCAGGCCGCCGATGACGACGACGGCGAGGACCAGGACGACGCCCTGGTTGAGGGCGAGCATGAGCGCGGGCCGGGCCAGCGGCAGCTGGACCTTGCGCAGCTGCTGCCAGCTCGTGGCGCCGAGTGAGCGCGTGGACTCCATCGCGGCGGCGTCGACCTGGCTCAGGCCCTGCGTGGTGATGCGGACGACGGCGGGCAGCGCGTAGACGACGGCGGCGGCCACCGCGGGGGCACGGCCGATGCCGAAGAGGGCGACGACCGGGATGAGGTACACGAACTGCGGCATCGTCTGGAACACGTCGAGCACCGGGCGCAGCATGCTTTCGAACCGCTTGCTGCGGGACGCCGCGATGCCGATGGCGAAGCCGAGGATCAGCGTGACGGCGACGCCTGCGAGGACCTGGGCGAGCGTGTCGAGGGACTTGTCCCACACGCCGAGCACGCCGATCGCGGCCATCGCGGCGACGGCGGTGAGCGCGGTCTGCCAGGTGCCGATCAGCCAGGCGAGCGCGGCGACGACAAGGAGCACCGACCACCAGGGCAGGCCCTGCAGGCCGTCCCTGAGCGGGTTCAGGAACCAGCTGGTGAAGTTGGCCGCCCAGTCCGCGGTGCCGCCGACGACGGGCACGCCGGTGTAGATGTGGTCGACCATCCACTCCTTGGCGGTGTTGACGGACGGGGCGATGTTGACGACCCAGCCGGTCGGCCAGTCCACGCGGTCCGCGAAGCGGGCGGCGAGCGCGACGGCGACCGTCGCGACGGCGGCGACCGACCAGCCGCGCCAGCCGCGCAGCGGCGACGTGTTCTCGGCGTGCGCGCCCGAGCTCTCACCGGCCGCGCCGGTCACCCGGTCGAGGACCACGGCGAGCAGCACGATCGGGATGCCGGCGGCGAGCGCCTGACCGACGTCGACGGTGGAGAGCGCCTGGTAGACGCGGTCACCGAGACCGCCCGCGCCGATCACCGAGGCGATGACGGCCATGGAGAGCGCCATCATGATCGTCTGGTTGAGGCCGAGCAGGAGTTCCTTGAGGGCGAGGGGCAGGCGCGCGGAGAAGAGCCGCTGCCTGCCGGTCGCGCCGAGCGAGGTCACGGCCTCCATGACGCCGCCGTCGGCGCCGCGCAGACCGAGCGCGGTGAGGCGGGCCATGGGCGGGGCGGCGTAGACGACGGTCGCGATGATGGCGGCGGGGACGCCCATGCCGAAGACGAGGGCGAACGGCAGCAGGTAGGCGTAGGCGGGCAGCACCTGCATGGTGTCGAGGACCGGCCGCAGGATGCGGAAGATCCGGTCGTTGAGGCCGCCCGCGAGGCCGAGGAGCAGGCCGATGACGACCGAGGCGAGGACGGCCACGATCATCAGCGCGAGGGTCTGCATGGTCGGCACCCACATGCCGAGCAGGCCGCACACGGCGAACGCGGACGACGCCAGGACGGCGAGCCTGACGCCCGCCACGCGCCAGGCGACCAGCCCGGCGCCGATGGTCACGCCGGCCCAGCCCGCGGCGAGCAGCACGAGGTAGACGCCGCGCACGGAGAGCACGATGGCGTTGCTGACGTGGCCCAGGAAGTAGATGAACAGCGGGTGGCTGTCGCGGTTGTCGATGATCCAGTCGGTCGTCTTGCCGAGCGGCTCGGTCAGGTCGACGGTGAGCGCGTCCGGCCAGGCGCCGGAGGCCCACTTGGCGTTGGCGATCGGCACGAGGATCGCCGCGGCGAGGGCGAGCAGCAGGAGCTTGCCGACGGCACGGTGACGCAGGAGCGCGCCGATTCCGGTATCTCGTACGGGACTGGAGGCGGTGGCGGTGGCCATCAGGCGACCACCTCGCCCTTGCCGGAGGCTGTCGGGGCCGTGCCCGCGACGACGGCGAGCAGCCCCGCGTGGTCGACCACGCCGAGGCAGCGCTTGCCGTCCATGACACGCACCGGGAAGCCGGAGCGGGCGACGGCCTCGATGGCCTCGGAGACCTTGGCGTCGGGTGCGAGAGCCGCGCCGCGGTTCTCCTCGTCGTCGTCGGCCGGGCGCATGGCGCTGCGGACGCTCATGACGTCGGCGCGGACGACGTCGCGGACGAAGTCGCGGACGTAGTCGTCGGCCGGGGAGCCGACGATCTCCTCGGGGGTGCCGACCTGGACGACGCGGCCGTCGCGCATCAGGGCGATGCGGTCGCCGAGCTTGAGGGCCTCGCTGAGGTCGTGGGTGATGAAGACCATGGTGCGGCCCTCGTCGCGGTGCAGGCGGACGACTTCTTCCTGCATGTCGCGGCGGATCAGCGGGTCGAGGGCGCTGAACGGCTCGTCGAAGAGGAGGACCTCGGGGTCGACGGCGAGGGCGCGGGCGAGGCCGACGCGCTGCTGCTGGCCGCCGGAGAGCTGGCCGGGCTTGCGCTGTTCGAGACCCTCCAGGCCGACCTTCTTGACGACTTCGAGGGCCTTCGCGCGGCGCTCGGCCTTGCCGACGCCCTGGATCTCCAGGCCGTACGCCACGTTGTCGAGGACCGTGCGGTGCGGCAGGAGCCCGAAGTGCTGGAAGACCATGGCGGCGCGGTGGCGGCGGAGTTCGCGCAGGCGGGCCTTGTCCATGGCGAGGACGTCCTCACCGTCGATGGCGAGGGTTCCGGAGGTCGGCTCGATGAGCCGGGTCAGGCAGCGTACGAGGGTGGACTTGCCCGAGCCAGACAGGCCCATGACGACGAAGACCTCGCCCTTGTTGACCTCGAAGGACACATCGCGCACGGCGGCGGTGCAGCCGGTCTGTTCCCGCAGTTCGGCGGGGCTCAGGTCGTGCAGCGAGGTGTCGTCGGGTATGCGTTCGGCCTTGGGGCCGAAGACCTTCCAGAGGTTCTCGAC
This sequence comes from Streptomyces venezuelae, assembly GCF_008642355.1. Lineage (NCBI taxonomy): Bacteria > Bacillati > Actinomycetota > Actinomycetes > Kitasatosporales > Streptomycetaceae > Streptomyces > Streptomyces venezuelae. The sequence continues at coordinate 4,994,856 of NZ_CP029193.1, read as the reverse complement.
GGCGAAGACGGGCCCGTTCCCGGGCGTCTCGCGCTGGTCCGCGGTCGTCACGGTGGCCTCGCTCATCGGCCGTCACCACCAAGGATCTCGGCACATTTCTCCCCGACCATGAGTACTCCGATCATCGGGTTCACGGCGGGCATCGTCGGGAAGACGGATGCGTCCGCGATACGGATTCCTGCCAGGCCCCGGATCTTCAGTTCCGGGTCGACCACGGCGAGTTCATCAGTGGAGGCACCCATTCGGCAGGTGCCTGCGGGGTGGTAGACGGTGTGGGCGGCCTTGCGGACGAGTTCGCTGATCTCGGCGTCGTCGGTGACGTCGGGGCCGGGGAAGACCTCGCGCTTGAGCCACTTCTTGAACGGCTCGGCCTCGGCTACCTTGCGGGCCAGCTTGATGCCGTCGACGAGGGTCTGCCCGTCGTAGTCGACCCCGTTCTCGTCGTACTCGAAGTACTTGAAGTCGAGGGCGGGCTTGACCTCGGGGTCCGCCGACGTCAGGTAAAGACGGCCGCGGGAGCGGGACTTGGGGATGTTCGGGGTCATCGAGACGCCGTGCTCGGGGCGTTCGTAGCCGAGACGCTCCGGATTGTCCGTGAACGGGATCTGGTAGAAGTGGAACATCAGGTCCGGGCCCTTGTGGTCCGGGTCCCGCTTCACGAACAGACCGGCGTCCGAGTCCATCGCGGAGTTGCCGGGGATCGGTCCGTTGGTCTCCCAGACGATGACCGACTCGGGGTGGTCGATGAGGTTCTCGCCGACGCCCGGCAGGTCGTGCACGACCGGGATGCCGAGGGCTTCGAGGTCCTTCTTCGGGCCGATGCCGGAGAGCATGAGCAGCCGCGGCGTGTCGACGGCACCGGCGCAGACGAGCACCTCGCGGCGGGCGGTGAACAGCTTCTCCGCGCCGTCCTTGGTGCGGATGTGGACACCGCGGGCGGTCTTGCCGTCCAGCTCCAGCTTGGTGGCCCAGGTCTCCAGGAAGAGGTGGAGGTTGGGGCGGTCGCCGGACTCCATGTGGGGGTGGAGGTAGGCGACGGACGCGGAGGAGCGCTTGTTGTTCTCCGGGTGGTACGAGAGGTCGAAGAAGCCGACGCCCTCGTCGAAGGGCTTGTCGTTGAAGCCGATGACCTCGGGGACGCCCAGCGCGGTCTTCGTCGCCTCGACCCAGTCGGTGGCGATCTGGTTCTGGTCCTTCTTGGCGACGCGCACGATGTTGTTGCGCAGCTTGCCGAAGTACGGGTCCATGGCCTTGGCGTTCCAGCCGGTGGCGCCCGCCGCCTCCCACTCGTCCCAGTCGGACGGCAGCGGCTTGAAGGAGATCAGCGTGTTGTGCGACGAGCAGCCGCCGAGGACCTTGGCACGGCTGTGCAGGATGTGCGAGTTGCCGCGCGGCTGCTCGGTGGTCGTGTACTCGTAGTCCAGTTCGCCGCCGAGCAGGCCGAGCCACTTGCGCAGCGTGAGGACGTCCTCCCGGTCGATGTCGCTGGGGCCGCCCTCGATGACGGCGACGGTGACGTCCGGGTTCTCGGTGAGGCGGGACGCGATCACCGATCCCGCGGTGCCGCCACCGACGATGACGTAGTCGAACTCGGTCTGGTCAGACATGCGTACGTGCTCCTCTTCCTGCGAGGTCGTGCCAAGGTGCTTGCGCGTAATGAGCGGGGGGTGCTCGAACGTGGTGCGCGCGGGGCGGACCTCCCGCCCCGCGCGTATCCCTTTCGGCCGGTGCTGTCCGGCTGCTGTCAGCCGGCGAACCAGCGCACGGGCGCCGGTGCCAGGTTCTGGTAGACGTGCTTGGACTCGCGGTACTCGGCGAGGCCCGCGGGACCGAGCTCGCGCCCGACGCCGCTCTTGCCGAAGCCGCCCCACTCCGCCTGCGGAAGGTAGGGGTGGAAGTCGTTGATCCAGATCGTGCCGTGGCGCATCCGGCGGGCCATGCGGCTCGCGCGGCCCTGGTCGCTGGTCCACACGGCGCCCGCGAGGCCGTACTCGGTGTCGTTGGCGAGCGCGACGGCCTCGTCCTCGGTGCGGAACGTCTCGACGCTGAGGACGGGCCCGAAGACCTCTTCCCGCACGACCTTCATCTCGCGGTGGCACTGGTCGAGCACGGTCGGCTCGTAGAAGTACCCCTCGGCGGGGCGCACGTCGCTCGGCTCGGGGCGCTTGCCGCCGGAGCGGAGCACCGCGCCCTCCTCCAGGGCGGAGGCGACGTACATCTCGGTCTTCTCGCGCTGCTGCGCCGAGACGAGCGGGCCGCACTCGACACCGTCCTCGGTGCCGCGCCCGAGCTTGATCTTCCGCGCGCGACGGGCGAGTTCGGCGACGAACCGCTCGCGGACGGACTCCTCGATGATGAGGCGGCCACCGGCGGAACAGACCTGCCCGCTGTGGATGAAGGCGGCGTTCAGGGCCTGGTCGACCGCGGTGTCGAAGCCTTCCTCGGTGGCGCAGGCGTCGGCGAACACCACGTTGGGGTTCTTGCCGCCGAGCTCCAGGGCGACCTTCTTCACGCCGAGCGCGGCGGCCTGGGCGACCTTGGTGCCGGAGACGAGGCCGCCGGTGAAGGAGACCAGGTCGACGTCGGGATGGTCGGCGAGGCGGGCGCCGACGGTGTGGCCGGGGCCGGTCACGATGTTCGCGACGCCCGCGGGCAGCCCCGCCTCGACGAGCAGCTCGACGAGGGCGACCGTCGTCAGCGGGGTGATCTCGCTGGGCTTGATGACGAAGGTGTTGCCGGCGGCGAGCGCGGGCGCGATCTTCCAGCTGGCCTGGAGCAGCGGGTAGTTCCAGGGCGTGATCATCGTGCAGACGCCGACGGGCTCGTGCACGACGACACTGTGGATGTCGTCGGAGCCGGCGTCCACGACGCGGCCCGCGCCCTCGCCGATCACCAGGTCGGCGAAGTAGCGGAAGGCGTCGGCGACGCAGTCCACGTCGACGCGGCCCTCTTCGAGGGTCTTGCCCGCGTCACGGCTCTCCAGGAGGCCGATCTTCTCGCGGTCGCGCACGAGCAGGTCGGCGACGCGGCGCAGGAGTGCGGCGCGCTCGGCCACGGGCGTGGTCGGCCACGGGCCCTCGTCGAAGGCCTTGCGGGCGGCTGCGATGGCGGCGTCCGCGTCCTCCGATCCGCCCTCGGCGATCACGGCGAACGGCTTGGCATCCGCCGGGTCGAGGATCTCGCGGGTGGCACCGGAGGTGGCGGCTCGCCACTCTCCGTCCACATGGATGGTCAGTTGTGCGGACACGTCCCGTTTGCCTTCCGTTCCTGTCATATGCCCCGCCTGTCACTCGCGGTAGCCGGGTGCACCTGCCCTGAGCGGAAGAAAGCATGCACGTTCGATGGCCGAAAGTGCGCCGTGTCACTGCACGCGTCTCAGACCCCCTCCTCCGCCGGGTCCTCCTCCGGCAGGTCGTCCGCCGCCATGAGCCCCGCCAGCCACAGCGGCATCAGCCAGTGCACGACAAACACGCTGAACAGCACGGGGAAGATCAGCCCTTCGATCTCCACCCCGGCGAAGCCGGCCAGACCCGTGCCGACGGTCACGGCGAGCAGCAGCCACATCATCACGTACTGCGCACGGGCCGCCACGCGGTTCTTCTCCGCGCGCTGCCGCTCGTCGAGGACGCGGACGCGGAGTTCGAGCAGGCCACGGGTGGCACCGTTGATCACGCCGGTCGCCACACACCAGGGCAGCAGGACGCCGAGCATCCCGAAGGTCGCCCAGCGCTCGTCGCCGAGGACGGAGTAGAGCCAGCAGGCGATGCCGACCGCGGTCAGCGCGATGTGCGTGACGACGACGGTCCTGCGGCGGGCCGCGGTGGCGTGCAGCGGGGCACCCTCGCGGCGGTTCATGATCGCGTACATGCGCCGGTCGTAGCCGGTGATGGTGGGCTGCTCGTCGGTCTTCATCAGTGGTCCCTCCCGTAGACCTCGTCCGTGAGCGGGCGGAACGGTTCGAGGGAGAACAGGGCCTCGACCGGCAGCGCGAAGTACTTCGCGATCTTCAGCGCCAGGTCGAGGCTCGGGTTGTACTGCCCGCGCTCGATGTAGCCGATGGTCTGGTAGTGGACGCCCACTGCCTCGGCCAGGCTCTGACGCGACACCTTCCGTTCGGCGCGCACCATCGCCAACCTGTTGTGCACTTGCTCGCTCATGTATAAGAAGTACTACATTCGTGAGTACGACAGCAATGACCATGTGCGGCGACAACGGCGACGTCAGGGAGCGGGAAACATGTTCGGCACCAAGCGGGAACTCATGGTGATCGCCCTGCGCGACACGGACGCGGTCGCGGACGAGCTGCGTGCGGCACTCGCGACGGCCGACGACAGGGACCGCCCCGGGCTCGAACGCGCGGTGGAGATCCTCGCCCGCACGGCCGCCGTCCCGGACACCGAGGTACGCGGCCGCTGGGCCCTGAACCAGATGGCCGCCGCCGGGCACACGGGCCCCGCCGACTCGGTCCACGCGGTCAAGGCCCTGCGCCAGGCCGAGCCGGGCCTGAGCCTGGTGGCGGCGGTGCAGCTGTCGAAGGAGGCGGCGGCGCTGCAGGCAACACTCCCGCAGGCCTGAGCAGCTCTACTCCTGTGCCGCGAGGAGGTCCCGCGCGCACGCCCGGAGCCACGCGTGCGCCGGGTCCGCGTCGTGGCGGGGGTGCCAGGCCATGCCCAGCGGGAGGGGCGGCAGGTCGACCGGCACCTCGAAGGTGACCAGCCCCAGGGCCTCCGAGAGAGGGCGCGTCCACGACGCCGCCAGTCCCACCAGGTCCGTGCGCAGCAGCACGAAGACGGACGACGAGAACGTCGCCATGCTGCCCACCACCCTTCTGGCCAGGCCGAGTTCGGCGAGCGCGGTGTCCAGCGGACCCGACAGACGCCCTCTGCGCGAGACGGTCACATGGTCGGCGGCAGCGAACCGACGGGCCGTCAACTTCCCCTTCAGCAGCGGGTGTCCGGGCCGCGCCATGCCGATCATCCGGTCCTCGCGGATCGTCTCCACGAGCACCTCGGGCGCCGTCGTGTCGATCACACCGAGCTCCAGATCGGCGGTGCCCTGCCGCAGCATGGGTTCGTCGACGTGGCTCTCGCCGAGGAAGCGGAGACGTACGCCGGGGGCTTCCTCGGCGGCGCGGGCGAAGAGCGCGGGGCCGTACGCCGCGGCGATCGCGTCGGAGCCGAGGATCGACAGGGTGCGGGAGACCGTGCGCAGGTCGACGGCGCCGGGCCCCGCGAAGAGCGCCCGTGCGCGCTCGACCACCGCGCTCACCTCCGCCTGCACGGCCAGCGCGTGCGGCGTCGGCACCATCTGCCGCCCGGCCCGTACGAGGACGGGGTCGCCGAGTGCCTTGCGGATGCGGCCGAGGGTACGGCTCATCGCGGGCTCCGACAGATGCAGCCTGCGGGCCGCGCCGGACACGCTCTGCTCCTCGAGCAGGACGTCGAGGGCGACCAGCAGATTGAGATCGAGGCCCCCCGCTCCACTGGATTGCGTCACACGCATTCACCCCTTGTGAAAGTTGCACTGGAAAGCAAGTCAAGAGCGAGCCTACGGTGACAGGGCATCCCACACGCATCCACGACGCTCCCGAGGAGGAGCCTTGCCCTCGCCTGCCCTGAAGCCGCCGACATCCCCGACACCATCGACACCGGTGGCCCCGCCCGCGTCCACCGACCCCGCCCCGGCCCCGGCCCCGCTGAAGCGGTCGACGCTGTTCATCCTCTGCGCCTGCGTCCTCGTCGCGCAGGGCATGGTCGCCGCCGTCAACCTGCTCGTCCCCCAGCTGAGCTCATCAGGACTGCACCCCTCGTCCAGCGAAATCCTGTGGACGGTCGACGCCTACGTGATCGTCTTCGCGGGGCTCCTCATCCCGGCCGGCGCGCTCGGCGACCGGTACGGCCGCAAGGGCGCGCTGCTCACCGGACTCGGGCTCTTCGCCGCGGGCGCGACCGTCAGCGCGCTCGCCGTCTCCCCCGCGATGCTGATCGCCGGACGCGGCGTCTCCGGCGCGGGCGCCGCGCTGATCATGCCCGCGACCATGTCGATCCTGATGCGCGTCGCAGCACAGGAGGACCGGCCCCGTGCCATCGCCTCCTGGACGCTCGCCGCCGGGCTCGGCGGCCTCACGGGCAACATCGGCGGCGGGCTCGCCGGCCAGTACCTGTCCTGGCGCGCGCTGTTCTGGGTGGTGGTGCCCCTCGCCGCGCTGCTCGCCCTCGCCGCGGCGCGGGCCGTTCCCCGTACGGACAAGACGGCCGGGGCCCCCGCCCTGGACCCCCTCGGCACGCTCCTGCTCACCGGCGGTCTGCTCGCGCTGCTCTTCGGCATCATCGAGAGCCCGATGTACGGCTGGACGTCCGCGCGCATCCTGGCCGCCTTCGCGCTCGGCGCGGCCCTCGTCGCGCTCTTCGTGACACACGCCCTGCGCTCGCGCGCCCCGCTCTTCGACCCGCGGGTCTTCACCACGCCGCGGCTGCGCGCCGCGACGCTCGGCACGGCCGTGAGCTTCTTCGGTCTCTTCTCGCTCTTCTACGTCAACTCGCAGTACCTGCAGTACGAGAAGGGGTACGGTGCCGCACGCGCGGGCCTCGCGATCATCCCGCTCACCATCGGCATGGTGCTCGTGCCCAAGCTCGCCGCGCGCTGGTCGGGACCGCCGCGCGCGGTGGCGGGCGGAGGCCTGCTCCTGATCGGCCTCGGCCTGCTCGGCGCGTCCACCGCGGACGGCTCGACGCCGTACGCGCTCTACGCCTGCTGGCTCCTGGTCATCTCGGCGGGCACGGGCCTGTGCATGCCCGCACTCACGCTGAGCGTCGTCGGCTCGCTCCCGCCGCACCAGGCGGGCCTCGGCTCAGGGCTCAGCACCTCGGCGCGCGAGGTCGGCGCCGCGCTCGGTGTGGCCGTGACCGGCACGACCCTGGCCTCGCACGCCTCGGACGGCTTCCTCGGCGGCATGGAGGCGGCGCTGCGCGTCGTGGCGTTCGTGGTGATCGCGGCGGCGGCGGTGGTCACGCTCGGCTACGGCAAGAAACGATGAACACCCTCGCGGAACAACGACGACCGCCCCGGCAGATCCCTGCCGGGGCGGTCGTCGTGCACAGTCGTGCGACTCGAGTCGTGCGACTCGAATTCGTACGACTCAGATGAGGCCGAGACCGCGGACGGCCTCGCGCTCCTCGGTGAGCTCCTGCACGGACGCGTCGATGCGCGCACGCGAGAACTCGTTGATCTCCAGGCCCTGGACGATCTCGTACTTGCCGTCCTTCGTGGTGACGGGGAAGGAGGAGATGAGGCCCTCCGGAACGCCGTACGAACCGTCCGACGGGATACCCATCGAGGTCCAGTCACCGTCGGCCGTGCCGTTGACCCACGTGTGGACGTGGTCGATGGCGGCGTTGGCGGCGGACGCGGCCGACGAGGCGCCACGGGCCTCGATGATCGCGGCACCGCGCTTGGCGACGGTCGGGATGAAGGTGTCGGCGAGCCAGGCCTGGTCGTTGACGACCTCGGCGGCGTTCTTGCCGGCGATCTCCGCGTGGAAGATGTCCGGGTACTGGGTGGCCGAGTGGTTGCCCCAGATGGTGAGGCGCTTGATGTCGGCGACCGAGGAGCCGGTCTTCTTCGCGAGCTGCGAGAGCGCGCGGTTGTGGTCCAGGCGGGTCATCGCCGTGAAGCGCTCGGCCGGTACGTCCGGGGCGGCGGCCTGCGCGATGAGCGCGTTGGTGTTGGCGGGGTTGCCGACGACCAGGACCTTGATGTCGTCCGCGGCGTGGTCGTTGATGGCCTTGCCCTGCGGCTTGAAGATGCCGCCGTTGGCCTCCAGGAGGTCGCCGCGCTCCATGCCCTTGGTGCGGGGGCGGGCGCCGACGAGCAGGGCGACGTTGGCGCCGTCGAAGGCGACGTTCGGGTCGTCGCTGATCTCGATCGAGTTCAGCAGCGGGAAGGCGCAGTCGTCGAGCTCCATGGCGGTGCCCTCGGCGGCCTTGAGCGCCGGCGTGATCTCGAGAAGGCGCAGGTTGACCGGCACGTCCGCGCCGAGCAGGTGGCCCGAGGCGATGCGGAAGAGCAGCGCGTAGCCGATCTGGCCGGCCGCGCCGGTGACGGTGACATTCACGGGAGTGCGGGTCATGGCGATCTCCGTAAGACAGCTGGCGGTGGGGTCCCGTGTCCCTCTACTGGATCCCCTGATTCCTGGATCCCCGCCGACGCCTCGTCGAGTCCTCGATCGCCTCTCGATGATCGATCTCTTGGCATCAAGAGAGATCCGCCGTCAGGCTATCGCGCCCCGGCCACCCCTTGGCGCCGGGTCGGTGTGGCCCGGCCCACAGCGTCGGCCACTTGGTCGGCCGCCTCGTGCGCCGCTCCGTCGGCCGCCCCCTGAAAAAAGGGGGGCGGCCGCCACGAGGGGGGGGAGCGTGGCGGCCGCCGTGGGGGTGTGACCACTCCCGTGGGGGTACGGTTCGCCTGCCCTCGGAGTCACATGTCATGCCCCCAAATTCTCAACTTTCTGCCCGGCTCCTGGATTTGGGCCCCTGACCAGGGGTTTCGCCCGACAATCGGCGCCGGGACGGCTACGCCGTGCAGCCCGTCCGGCCGGTCGTGAGCGTCGCGCACGCCTTCGCCGCGGTTCCCGACTTGGCCGCCACCATCGGCGTGTACGCGTCGAAGTCCTCGTTCACCGTGCTGTTCTGCTCGGCCTCGGCACCGCCGCCCGGCCCCGTGATCGTCAGCTCGTCCCCGGGCGTCGCCTGGGTGATCCGCGCCCACGCGGCGCCGCACACCTTGCTGTACCGGACCTCGACCAGCGTCCTCCCGATCGTCGCCCGCGACGTCGTCTTCGCCAGCTCGCCGCCGCAGCCCATGTTCTCGGGGTCCTTGCCCGCGCAGTCCTTGCCGCTGCACTCGACCCCGGCGGGCAGTTTTGTGTCCTTCTTGGTCGGCGTCACGGACGGCTTCGCCTTGTCGTCGCCCTTGTCGCCGCCGAACCCGGTCATGAGGACGGCGGCGGCGATGACCACGAGGGCGCCGACGATGCCCGCGAGGAACATCGTCAGCTTGCGTCGCCGCCGCTGCCGGTCCGGCGACCCGCCGGGACCACCGGGCCCGCTCGGTCCTCCGGGGCTCCCCGCCTCACCGAACGCGGACGCCGACACATCACCGTACGAACTGGAGGCCCCGTACGAACCGACCGAGGGTGGCCCCACCGTGGGCGAAACCCCGGCGGGCCCCGCCACCCCGGTCACCGGCCCGACGCCCCCGCCGGACCCGTTGCGCGCCGCGCCCCTGCCCTCCGGGACCGACGGCCACGGAGACGACTTCCCGGGGAGGGAGGACTGCGAAGGCTGCGACGGCGGCGAGGGCCACGGCGAGGACGCGTTCTCCGGCACGCTCCGCCCCACGGCCTGCCCACCCGACGCCGCTCCTGCCGAAGCGCGCCCGCCCGGCCCCACCCCTCCCGGAGCCTGACCGCCCGGAGTCGGCCTGCCGGGAGTTCGGCCACCCGGGCCCTCTCCCCCAGGAACCTGGCCGCCGGGCACCTGATCCCCCGGTGCCTGCCGATCCGCGGCCCGACCGCCCGGAGAGGACCCGCCGGGGGCCTGCGCACCCGGTGCCTGCCCGCCGGAAGTCTGGCCACCGGGAGTCGGCCCTCCGGGAGCTTGCCCACCCGGCGCCTGTGCGCCCGAAACCTGCCCACCGGGTGCCGTCCCGCCCGGACCCGTCCCGCCCGGAACCTGACCCCCCGAAACCCGCCGACCCGGAGCCTGACCCCCCGGAACCTGCCCACCCGGTGCCGTCCCACCGGGTGCCGTCCCGCCGGGTGCCGTCGCGCCCGGCGCCTGGCCGCCCGGCGACATACGACCCGGCGTCTTTCGGTCCGGCTTCGCGTCCGTTCGGGCGTCCCTCTTGGCGCCCGACCTCCCCGGCTTGGATGCCTTGCCGGACGCCTTGCCGTCCGCCTTCCCCGACGGGTCGGCGCCCAGTTCCCCCAGGGCGGCCCGCGCCTGCGAGATGCGGATCGCCTGCATCGTCATGTCGTGCCGCATCTCGGAGCGGCTCCACGCCCGCTCCGCGAGCTCCCACATGGTGATGAGGTGCACGGGCGGCGTCCCCGTCACCTCCGCGAGCGCGACGATCGCGCCCTTGGGGGCGAGCAGCCGCCCGTTCAGATAGCGCTCCCACGACGTCTTGCTGTAGCCGGTCCTGTCGGACACCGCCGCAATGCTCAGGCCACTGCGGTCGACCAGCATGCGCAGCTGGCCGGCGAACTCCCTGACCTCCGGGTCGAGCTCGTCCGGTAGCGCCTTCCAACGAGGCATTGCTCCCCCTATCCCCCCGTGCGTTCCTGTTCTGCCCCCGCGCCGTCCCCGTGTCGACCCCGCACCGTCCCCGGCCTGGACTACCCAGAGGGATGCGCGAAGCCGGGATGTCAGTTCCCGGATGAGGGGCGCACGAGAGCATTCGGGCCACCGGCGGCCTCTGCCGCACTCCCCGCGCTCCGCGCGGTCCAGGGCCCAGTGTCCCACCGCGGCGCCCCTCCACGATGCGGAACCCCGGCCACCGGCCGAGACCTCCCGAACCTTCCGGAATGCATGATTCGCCCCACGTCACCCGTTGCGGAATGGTCACCTCCGTGCCACAGGGATCAACGTCCCTTGATCGCACTTGGCGGGTGCATGACTCTGGATCAGCCCGAACGGCGGTGCCCGTCCTCTCTCGGGGGTGAGGACGGGCACCGTCCCCGAAAGGGCGATGTCGGCTGTTCAGCGCATGTCTTGCGGCCCTGGGGGCCCACGTACCCGGCAGAGTCGGTACACGGCAGACCCCGGACCCCAAGGAGCCCGACATGAAGCACCGACAGCGCCTCGCCGGCGGCGTACTCGCCGCGGCCACCCTCCTCGGCGCCACCCTGGCGACGCCCGCCGCCTCGGCGGCCACCACCGCCACGGCCACCGCCTCCGCGACCTCGGGCACCGCGCCCGCCTGCGTCAAGCGGGACGTCGTCAAGCACCGCAAGTACGTCAAGGTGACCAACCTCTGCGGCCACGCCATGCACCTGAAGGTCGTCATCGACTGGGGCAACGACTCGCCGTGCCTGACGTACCAGAACAAGGAGCAGTGGGAGTGGAACTGGGGCCGCGGCTCCTACGGCAAGGTCGTCACCTGCTGATCAGCGGGTGATCACTGCCCGTTCTCCGGTCCCGCCCCCGGCGTCACGAGCCCCGTCTCGTACGCCACCACCACCGCCTGCGCCCTGCTGTCCAGGTCGAGTTTGCTCATCGTGCGGTTGAGGTGGGTCTTGACCGTGGCCTCACTGATGTAGAGCCGCTCCGCGATGTCCGCGTTGGTGAGGCCGCGCGCGATCAGCTTCAGGACCTCGACCTCGCGCAGGGTCAGCACCCCGAGGTCGGGCGGCGTCTCCGCGTCGTCGGCGCCGGGACCCGCCGTCTGCCGGGCGAACGCCTCGACGAGGCGCCGCGTCACACTGGGCGCGAAGAGCGCGTCACCGCCACCGACCGCCGCCACGGCCGCGAGGAGCCGCTCGGGCCCGGAGTCCTTGAGCAGGAACCCGGACGCGCCGGCCCGCAGCGCCCCGTACACGTACTCGTCGAGGTCGAACGTCGTCAGGACAAGGACGCGCGGCGCCGGTTCGGCCGCCTGCCCCAGGATCTTCGCGGTGGCCGTGATGCCGTTCATGCCCGGCATCCGGATGTCCATGAGGACGACGTCGGGGCGGGTCTCCGCGGCGAGCGCCACCGCCTCCTCGCCGTCGCCCGCCTCTCCCACGACCTCGATGCCGGGCGCGGCGCGCAGCAGGCCCACCAGCCCCGCGCGGATGAGGAACTGGTCGTCGACGACGAGCACCCTGATACGTGAGCTCATCCGGTCACCCGGCTCATTCCGTTGCGTCGTCCCCCCGCGCCGCGGCCCGCGCCGAGGTCGGCAGGGTGAGTCGCACGGCGAATCCCCCCTCGCTCAGCGGGCCGATACTGATCGCCCCGCCGTAGAGCTTGGCCCGCTCCCGCATCCCAATCAAGCCGTGTCCACTCCCCGTCCGTACTCTGTCCTGAATCACCCCCTTCCCGTCATTGATGACCGAGACCTCGATGTGCCCGCGCCGGTAGGCGAGTTCGACGGTCGCGGCGGCTCCATGGGCGTGTTTCAGTACGTTGGTGAGCGCCTCCTGCACCACGCGGTACGCGCACAGTTCGACGCCGGGTGCCACCGGCCGCGGGGTTCCCGTGACCCGAAGTTCGACGTCGACTCCCCCGGCGCGGACCCGCTCGACCATGTCGTCCAGGCGGGCCAGGCCCGGCATCGGGGCCGCGGGAGCGTCGCCGGTGTGGTCGCCGTCCTCGGCGCGCAGGACCCGCAGCATGCGGCGGAGCTCCTCGAGGGCTTCGCCGCTGGTCCCGGAGATGGTGCCGAGCGCCGCGCGCGCGGTCGCGGGGTCGGAGCCGAAGACGAACGTCGCGAGGCCCGCCTGCACGGAGATCACCGACATGTGGTGGGCGACGACGTCGTGCAGTTCACGCGCGATGCGTCCGCGTTCCTCCGCGACCTCGCGGCGGGCCCGCTCGTCCTGCTCGCGCTTCAGCTGCCGCGCGAGTTCGGCGGACCGGCGTGCGACGTACCCGAAGCGCCACAGGACGAGGGAGAAGCCGACGGCCTGGCCGACGACGGACGGCATCGAGGCGTCCTCGCTGATCGCGCCGGCGTAGATCCACAGGGCGGCCATCAGCGCGGCGCAGGCGAGGGAGACGCGTGAGGAGCAGAGGGAGGCGACCGTGTAGACGGTGAGCATGGGGCCGAAGGTGCCGACGACCGGCCAGTAGCCGACGGTGACGTAGACGAACCACGCCAGATGGACGACGAGCAGCACGGCGAGCGGGGCTTTGCCGCGGACCGCGACGGGCACGCAGACGAGCGCGACCAGCGCGTATCCCAGGGGGTCGAGGGCGGGCCAGCCCTGCGCGACGGACTCCTGGCCGAGCAGCACGGCGACCGTGGTCAGGGCGACCGCGATCAATGCGTCGACAGCGAGGGGGCGGATCCGCATCGCCGCAGCGTAACGCGCATATGGGGGGCGGAACGTCAACCAGTCGCGGTACCGCGGAAGTTGTAGGAACCGGCCGTCTACCGCCAGAGGAGCAGGGGGAGTTCCACCCGGCGCGGGACGACGGGAGCCGCGGGGCACCCGTAGTTTGTGGGACCAGCACCACAGGACCGCGGCCGTCGGGGGGAACCGCACGGGGGAAGGCCCGGTCCGTACGGCGGTGGCCCGTCCCCTCGGGGGAGGACGGGCCACCATCGCGCACAGCGCACCTGCGAAAGCGCGGGGCTAGATCGTGTAGTGCAGCGTGTCGTCCAGGAACGGGATCACCAGCCAGGGCTCGGGCTGCGCCATCATCGCGAGGAGCGCGATGGCGACGCCCAGGACCCCGTACGTGACCATGTCCGTGAACCGCGAGCGCACCGCGAGCATGCCGACGTCCGGCAGCGCCCAGCGCAGGACGGCACCGCCGATGAGGGCGACGCCGATCAGCAGCGTGCCGACGCGGAACACGTCGAACGCGGTGAGCAGCAGCCCGAGTCCGACCAGCGAGACGACGCTGAGCAGCGGCCACTGCCGGGCCGGTGCGGGCGCGTCGCCCGCCGCGGCGCGGCCGCCGCCCTCGGGCCGCGCGGTGTCACGCGTGAACAGCGGGAAGCGGCGCGACACCTTCCGCGGCTGCCCGTCCGGACCCGGCGCGCTGACCGCGCCCTCGGCCAGGGGAACGTCCGCGGTGCTGCCCTCACCGGCTTCCGGGCTGCCGCCCCGCTCGGCCTCGGGGCCCGTGGTCTCGCTCATCACCCTCGTCCCTCTCCTGTTCGGTGCGCGGCTTCAGCGCGCGGCGCGTTCCGCGGCCTCGACGACGTTCACCAGGAGCTGGGCGCGGGTCATCGGGCCGACGCCGCCCGGGTTCGGGGAGATCCAGCCCGCGACCTCGGCGACGCCCGGGTGGACATCGCCGACGATCTTGCCGTTCTCGTCGCGCGAGACGCCGACGTCCAGGACGGCGGCGCCCGGCTTCACGTCCTCGGGCTTGATCAGGTGCGGCACGCCCGCGGCGGCGACGATGATGTCGGCCCGCTTGAGGTGGGCGGCGAGGTCCCGGGTGCCGGTGTGGCACTGGGTGACCGTGGCGTTCTCGGACTTGCGGGTGAGCAGCAGCGGCATGGGCCGGCCGATGGTGACGCCGCGGCCGACCACGACGACCTCGGCGCCCTTGATCTCCACGTCGTGCCGCCGGAGCAGCCGGATGATCCCGTACGGGGTGCAGGGCAGCGGCGCGGGCTCGTTCAGGACGAGACGGCCGAGGTTCATCGGGTGCAGGCCGTCGGCGTCCTTGTCCGGGTCCATGAGTTCCAGGACGCGGTTCTCGTCGATGCCCTTGGGAAGCGGGAGCTGGACGATGTACCCGGTGCAGGCCGGGTCCTCGTTGAGCTCGCGGACGACCGCCTCGATCTCCTCCTGGGAGGCGGTGGCGGGCAGTTCGCGCTGGATGGAGGCGATGCCGACCTGCGCGCAGTCGCGGTGCTTGCCCGCGACGTACTTCTGGCTGCCGGGGTCGTCGCCGACCAGGACGGTACCGAGTCCGGGCGTGACGCCCTTCTCCTTCAGGGCCGCCACGCGGGCGGTCAGTTCGGACTTGATCGCGGCTGCGGTGGCCTTGCCATCGAGAATCTGGGCGGTCATGCCCCCATCTTCCCGGATGAGACCCGCCCGGTACCAATCAGGGCGCTCCCCGGGCGCGACAGCGGTCCGCCCGGCAAGTGCACCCGCTGATCAGCGAGGTTGCACTTGCACAACACATACCGAATGCGGCTGGACAAATAAGCCAAGCCTAAAGAACGATATGCGGCACAGTGCCGCGGGCAGTGTCGGGGGGACGGACCGCATCTGTAGAACCTTCCTCCGTGGTGTGCCGCGTCGTCCCCGCACCACCCGACGGAGGAAGACCGCCATGAGTTACGGCGACCCGAACAACCCATACGGGCAGCCGCCCCAGCAGCCCCCGGCCGCTCCCGGATACGGCTACCCCCAGCAGGGCCCGCCCGGCGTCCCGCCGCAGCAGCCCTACGGCTACCCGCAGCAGCCGGCGTACCCCGGATACCCGGGCGGCAACATGATGCAGCAGTCGATGCCGGGGCTCCTGGTCACCGCGCGGGTCTTCCTGTTCCTGATCTCGGCGGTGCAGATCCTGGGTGCGATCGGCTTCCTCTACCTCGCCGCCATCGCCAACGACGTCTCCGACAGCGCCGACGACTTCGGCCTCGACGACGCGGGGATCGGTGACGCGGCGGCCGGCGTGTTCGTCGTCCTCGGACTCATCGCCGCGGGTCTCGCCACGCTGTCGATCACGCTCGGCGTGAAGTTCAGCCGCGGCGGCCAGGGCGTGCGCATCACCACGGTGGTGTACGGGGCGCTCGGCGCCATCGTCGGCCTGATCTACCTCTTCGTCGGCCTGGACACGGGTCTCGCCTCGGCGATCATCGGCCCGCTGATCTGGCTGGTCTTCGGCGTCATCATCACCCTGGCGCCGGTGGTCCCCAGCGGCACGGCGTGGTTCAACCGCCCGCGCTACTGAGCGAGTCGGACACGTACGACGGTGGCCGCGCCCCCTGCGAGGGGCGCGGCCACCGTCGTTTCTGCCGCGTCGGGGCCACTCAGCGGAAGAGGCCCGCTCAGTGGAAGAAGTCCGCTCAGTGGAAGAAGTGCCGCGTCCCCGTGAAGTACATCGTGACGCCGGCCTTCTTCGCCGCCTCGACCACCAGCTCGTCACGGACCGAACCGCCCGGCTGCACCACGGCCTTGACGCCCGCGGCCGTCAGGATCTCCAGGCCGTCGGGGAAGGGGAAGAACGCGTCGGACGCGGCGTAGGAGTCGCGGGCCCGCTCCTCGCCCGCCCGCTCGACGGCGAGCTTCGCGGAGTCGACGCGGTTGACCTGGCCCATGCCGACACCGACGGACGCGCCGTCCTTGGCGAGCAGGATCGCGTTGGACTTGACCGCGCGGGACGCCTTCCAGGCGAACGCAAGCTCCGCGAGCTCACCCTCGTTGAGCGCGTCGCCCGTGGCGAGCGTCCAGTTCGCCGGGTTGTCGCCCTCGGCCTGCAGCCGGTCGGTGACCTGGAGCAGCGCGCCGCCGTCGATCTGCTTGACCTCGACCGCGTTGGACGGCGCCTGATGGGCGCGCAGGACGCGGATGTTCTTCTTCTTGGTGAGGACTTCGAGAGCGCCGTCCTCGTACTCCGGCGCGACGATGACCTCGGTGAAGATCTCGGCGACCTGCTCGGCCATCTCCTTGGAGACGGGGCGGTTCACGGCGATGACGCCGCCGAACGCGGAGAGCGAGTCACAGGCGTGCGCCTTGCGGTGCGCCTCGGCGACGTTCGCGCCGATCGCGATGCCGCACGGGTTGGCGTGCTTGATGATCGCGACGCAGGGCTCGTCGTGGTCGTACGCGGCACGGCGCGCGGCGTCCGTGTCCGTGAAGTTGTTGTACGACATCTCCTTGCCGTGCAGCTGCTCGGCCTCGGCGAGGCCGCCCGTGCCGTCGACGTAGAGGGCCGCGCCCTGGTGGGGGTTCTCGCCGTAGCGGAGCACGTTCTTGCGCTCGTACGTGGCACCGAGGAAGCCGGGGTGGCCGGAGTCGTCCGACGCCGCGTAGTCCGCGGCGAACCAGCTCGCCACGGCGACGTCGTACGCGGCGGTGTGCTGGAACGCTTCTCCGGCGAGCCGCTTGCGCGCCGTCAGGTCGAAGCCGCCGGCCCTGACCGCGGCGAGCACGTCGGCGTACCGCTTCGGGTCGGTGACGACCGCGACCGAAGGGTGGTTCTTGGCGGCGGCGCGGACCATGGAGGGGCCGCCGATGTCGATCTGCTCGACGCACTCGTCGGGGGTGGCCCCGGAGGCGACGGTCTCCTTGAAGGGGTAGAGGTTCACGACGACGAGCTGGAAGGGCTCGACGCCGAGCTCCGTGAGCTGCTTGCGGTGGTCCTCCAGGCGCAGGTCGGCGAGGATGCCGGCGTGGACCTTCGGGTGCAGGGTCTTGACCCGGCCGTCCAGGCACTCGGGGAAACCGGTGAGCTCCTCGACCTTGGTGACGGGCACACCGGCGGCCGCGATCTTCGAGGCGGTGGAGCCGGTGGAGACGAGCTCGACGCCCGCCTCGTGGAGCCCGCGCGCGAGCTCTTCCAGGCCGGTCTTGTCGTAGACGCTGATCAGCGCGCGCTTGATGGGGCGCTGCGCGGCGTTCGCGTTCGCATCGTGCGCGTTCGCGGTCGCGTTCGCGGCGTTCGTAGCTTCGGCGGTCACGGGATAAGAACCTTTCGTCCCTCAATGCGGTAGCCGTGCCGGGCCAGACGCCCCACGACATCGACGAGCAACGTGCGCTCGACTTCCTTGATGCGCTCGTGCAGAGCGCTCTCGTCGTCCTCGTCCCGGACCTCGACCACGCCCTGGGCGATGATCGGGCCGGTGTCGACGCCGTCGTCGACGAAGTGGACGGTGCAGCCGGTGACCTTCACGCCGTACGCGAGCGCGTCGCGCGCGCCGTGGGCCCCCGGGAAACTGGGCAGCAGCGCGGGGTGCGTGTTCACGAACCGCCCGCCGAAGCGCGCGAGGAACTCCTTCCCCACGATCTTCATGAACCCGGCGGAGACCACCAGGTCGGGGTCGTGCGCGGCCGTCGCCTCGGCCAGGGCCGCGTCCCACTCTTCGCGGGTCGCGTGGTCCTTCACCCGGCAGACGAACGTCGGGACGCCCGCGCGCTCGGCGCGCTCCAGGCCCGCGATGTTGTCCCGGTCCGCGCCGACCGCGACGATCTCCGCGCCGTAGCCCTCCGGGCCCTCGGCGCGGATGGTGTCCAGCAGGGCCTGCAGATTCGTGCCCGACCCGGACACCAGCACGACGAGGCGCTTGACGGGGCGCGCGACGGGGCGCTCGGGGCGCGCGACCTCAGCGCTCTTGGCCACAGCTGGCCCTTTCTCGGAGGATGCCTTTGTACGGTCGTACGAAGGCTTCGGGGCCCGCGATACGGGGAACCCTACGAAGCGGCCGACCGCCAGCAACGATACCGGCACACGGAACCGCCCCTCACGGGACGGGGGCGCGGGCGGAAGGTAGCGTCTGTGGGGAAGCGCCTGAATACCGAAGAACGCCGCGTTGTCGAGCCGCGCGACGGCTCCGCCACGGCCCTGCCAAGGGCCCTACCAAGGGGAAGACGCACACCTGATGCCGGACCGTAGCCGCCCTTCGTCTCCGCCGCAGGACCCGGAGTCCCAGGGACCCGAGTCCCCGGGCCCGGGTGCCCAGGGAACGGGCAAGGACGACGACAACCCCTTCGCGCCGCCACCGGAGGGGACACCGGACCGGCCGTGGCAGCCGCGCCGCCCCTCGGGCGACTCCGCCCCGGACGGCGACGACTCCGGCGGCGGTCACGGGCCCCAGGGACCCCACGGATCGCCGTGGGGCAGCCAGTGGAGCGACCGCCAGCCCGGCCGCTCGCAGGGTGGTTTCGGCGACCGCCCCCGCCCGCAGAACGGCCCCGGCAAGGAGGACCCCTCCTCGGCGGGCGGCAGCGGGGCGGGCATGCGCTGGGACCCCACGGACCCGGCCCAGCGCCGCGCGCGTTACGCGCTGCTCTCCGGCATGTGGGGCTTCTTCTTCGCCCTGTTCGGCTGGCGGTACGTGGCGCTGCTGCTCGGCGCGCTCGCGGTGATGTGGGCGGTCCAGTCGCTGCGCGCGAAGCCGCGCAGACCGGACCCGACGGCGCCCGCGACGGCGCCCTCGCCGACCCCGGCCGCTCCGGCGCCCACCGCGCCCACCACGGCCGCCCGGCCGCCCCAGTCCGACCCGTCGGCGACCAGCACGAGGCCGCAGACGACGGCCGCGATCAGCGGCCTGGTCACGGGCGCGCTGGCGCTCCTGATGGTGGCGGGGACGTTCACGGCGCAGCTCGTGTACCGGGACTACTACACGTGCGTGGACGACGCCCTGACGAGCGCGTCGCAGTCGTCCTGCGAGGACCTGCTGCCGAAGCAGCTGCGCCCGCTCCTGGGCGAACAGGACTGACGTCACGGCGCCTCCGGGGGCGGCATGCGCCGCTCCCAGAGCCGCTCCCCTTCCTCCTTCAACGCCTCCCAGCGAGCCTCGCGGGCGGCTTCGTCGCGCGAGGTGAGGGGCGGGACGTCCGTGGTGCGGCTCACGGTCGGCTCCGGCGTGCTGTCCTGACCTTCGGTCGGGTGGTTCACGGGGGCGTGCGCGGGGGCATCCATGTCCACGTCCACGGGAGCGTGCGCGGGAACGTTCACGAGGGCGTCCACGGCAGACTCAGCCGCCTCCCCCGGCAGCGGCGATCTCCGGGGCCGCGGCAGCCGCAGCCGCCACGAGGGCAACGAGGGCAACGAGGGCAACGAGGGCAACGAGGGCACCCTGAGCCACGCCGGCCGAGCCCGCCCCCGCTCCCCGCCGGCCCCGCGCCCCTTCCGCAGGCGCCACCCCCGCAGACCGAGGGAGGCAGGCACTCCGAGCAGCAGCGCCCAGCTCAGTGCCGCCGCTCCCGTCTGCCACCACACCGGGCCGAACTCGGAGAGGACCGCCACGCCCATCGGCCCGCCCGCCAGGGCCGCGAGGAGCGCCGTCAGCAGCCCGCACATCACGGCCGCCAGCGCCGCGCCCGCGGCCGTGCGGCCCGGCGACCACGCCTCGTCCCGGTCACCGAACGCGGGCGCCGCCTCGTGGACCGTGCACCAGGCCACCGCGAGCCCCGCGCACACGGGCACCGCAGCGGACGCCCAGGTCAGCGGCGACCCGGGACCCGGCGACGGCAGTGCCGCGAGCAGCGGGAAGGGCGGCAGCAGTGGCGCCGAGCCCGCCGCGAGAGGCCCGGCGACGGCTCCCGTGCCGAGTGCGAAGCCGGGGCCGAGGCCGTAGGCGGCGCCCCACACAGCGGCGTTGGGCACCAGCGCCAGGGCCAGCAACAGCACCGCGAGCCGCCCCGACCATACGCTCGTGAGCTGCAGGAACGACGCCTGCGCCGACCCCGCGTGCAGCACCAGCGACACCGCGACGAGCAGCGCACCGCCGCCCACGAGGACCCCGGTCGCCGCCGCCCCGGCCCGTACGACGGTCGCCGTCAGGCGCCGCGCGAGGAATCCCCGTACGAGAAGGGCACGGAGAAAGCCACGCACCCCGTCGGGCAGCGCGGCCAGCGGGCGGCGCAGGAACGCCGGGAGCGGCCCGCGCGGACGCCCGCGCGCCGTCCATACGCCGAGTCCCGCCGCCCCCGCCGCCAGTACCGGCAGGTGCACGGCCACACTGATCCAGTCGGGCCGCAGCTCACCATCCGTCGCATAGAGCGCCGCGGCCAGGCCGACCAGCAGGTATCCGGCCACCACCCCGGACCAGGCCGTGCCACCCGGGTGCCCTCGCTCCTCGGGCGCCGCCGCGTCCCGCGCCGCCCGGTGCAGCAGCCACGTCGGCAGGACGACGAGGAGCAGGGGCGTCACACCGATCGGGGCGGGCGCGCCGGACAGCGTGTCCGTCCTGATCAGCTCCGTGCCGTGCGCGAGGAGCCACAGTCCCGCCGCGACGTGCAGCGCCCCCTCGGGCCCGCTGTCCGGGTACGGCGAGCTGATCCACAACATCATCACCAGCACGGCGAACGAGCCCAGTCCCAGGCCCGCGGCGACAGCCCCGCCCAGCACACAGGTGGCCAGGGCGGGAGAACGGTCGCGGGCCCGTCCGCGCAACGGTTCCACGGGCGGCGACGAGGCGTGGGGATCGGTCGTCTGGGTCACCCGGCCATGCTCCCAACGACACGCGCTTTCTTCCCGTAACAGGCGAATATCGGATGTGTCGCTCAATATACGTTTATGTACTTTTTCGTACGGCAGGTCGGCTCCGCCCGGCCCGCCCGCCGTACGTCGGCCCACGGTGCGGAGATTCCGAGATGCCCCAGAGCCCTGCCACGCCTCTGCCGTCCCCCAAGGAACGCCGCAGGCTGCGCGAGGCGAAGTCGCTGAGCCATGCCGACCTCGCGGCGAGGATCGGCGTCACCAGCGAAACGGTCCGCTCCTGGGAAACCGGCCGCTCCGCCCCGCGCGGCCGCAAGCGCGAGACGTACGCGAAACTCCTGACGGCGAACGCGGGTGCGAACGCAGACCAGGAGGAGCGGACGACCACGACCACGACGATCAGAACGTCCACGACGACCGTCGATAAGGCCGCCACCGAGGCAGGCCCCACGCCCCCCGCGCGCACGCACCCCCTCCGCACGAAGCCCTCCCCAGGCACCAGGTCGACTTCACGCCCGCAACCAGCGGCCAAGCGCGCGGCGAAGCCGCTCACGCCGGCTCCCATGACGTCCCCCGCCCACGCCCACGCTCACGCCCCCGCCTCCGCCCCCGCTGCCAACGGCCACATTCGCCCGCTCCCCGTCCGCGTGACGCGCCCTCAGGCCGCCCGGCCCCCGGACCAGACCCCCGCCCAGGCCTTCGACGCCCTCTGCGCCCACTGCGCCCCCGGCCTCGTACGCCAGACCTACCTGCTCACCGGACGGCGCGGCCTCGCCCACGAGTCGGTGGAGCGCGCCTTCCAGCTGGCGTGGCAGCGCTGGCCCGAGGTGGCCGTCGACCGTGACCCGGCGGGCTGGGTCCGCGCGGCGGCGTACGAGTACGCGATGTCCCCCTGGCACCGCTTCCGCCCCAGCCTGCGCCACCCGGACGCCCCGCCCGCCCAGCCGGCCGACCGCGCCTTCCTGGACGTACTCCTGAGCCTGCCGCCCGCCCAGCGCCGCGCCCTGATGCTCTACGACGGCGTCGGCCTAGACCTGCCCGAGACCGCGGCCGAGACGGAGGCGAGCACGCCCGCCACCGCGAACCGCCTCCTGAACGCGCGCGAGACGATCGCCGAGCGACTCCCCGACCTGGCGGACCCCGAGGCACTCCACCGGCGCCTCGCCGAGGTCGGCAAGGCCGAGAAACTACGACTCCCGAAGGCCGACCGCGTCCGCACGGGAAGCGAGTACCGGGCGCGCTTCTGGACCCGCGCGGCCATCGCGTTCACGGCTCTGATCATCGGTGCGACGGCCCTGACCCTGAGGAACGCCCCCACCCACTACGAGCCCCCACAGGCCCCCGGCCGCGCCATCAGCGGCGTCCCGCCCCGCATGGGCCCGGGCCCCCTCACCTACGAGGACACCACCCTCCGCGAAAAGCTCCGAGCAGAACTCCCCAACGGCCAGGACCGCCTGGCCCCGCAGGCAAGGTAGCGGGCGGCAGGGGCGGTCAAGGGCATGGGGGCCGGGCGCCGGGCGCAATCCAGGCACACGGGGGCGCGGGCGCCGGGCGCACATCAGGCGCGCGGGGCGCAGGCGCGGTCAGGGGCGCGGGGAACTGCGCGACAGGCCCCCACCGCCCGCAGCCGAAGAACACCACAGGCGGAGGCAGAAAAGTGGGCCCGCACCGGAAAGGTGCGGGCCCACTCACAGACACTGCTCAACCGACGGACGTCATCCCGCCAGGATCTCGCGCGCCAGCTTCGCCGTCTCGGTAGGCGTCTTGCCGACCTTCACGCCGGCGGCCTCGAGGGCCTCCTTCTTCGCGGCAGCGGTGCCGGAGGAGCCGGAGACGATGGCGCCCGCGTGGCCCATCGTCTTGCCCTCGGGCGCCGTGAAGCCCGCGACATAACCGACGACCGGCTTCGTCACGTTCGCCTTGATGAAGTCCGCCGCACGCTCCTCCGCGTCGCCGCCGATCTCACCGATCATGACGATCAGGTCGGTGTCGGGGTCGGCCTCGAAGGCCTCAAGCGCGTCGATGTGCGTCGTGCCGATGACCGGGTCGCCACCGATGCCGACGGCCGAGGAGAAGCCGATGTCACGGAGCTCGTACATCATCTGGTACGTCAGCGTGCCGGACTTCGAGACCAGGCCGATGCGGCCCGGCTTCGTGATGTCGCCCGGGATGATGCCGGCGTTCGACTGGCCCGGGGTGATGAGACCGGGGCAGTTCGGGCCGATGATGCGGGTCTTGTTGCCCTTCGCCTTCGCGTACGCCCAGAAGGCGGCGGAGTCGTGGACGGCGATGCCCTCGGTGATGACGACGGCGAGGGGGATCTCCGCGTCGATCGCCTCGACGACGGCGGCCTTGGAGAATGCCGGCGGCACGAAGAGGACGGACACGTTGGCACCCGTCTTCTCCATGGCCTCCTTGACGGAGCCGAAGACCGGGACCTCGGTGCCGTCGAAGTCGACGGACGTGCCGGCCTTGCGCGGGTTCACGCCGCCGACGATGTTCGTGCCGTCACCCAGCATGAGCTTGGTGTGCTTCATGCCCGTGGCACCGGTCATGCCCTGGACGATGACCTTGCTGTCCTTGTTGAGGAAGATAGCCATGGCTGTTCTTTCCCTCGTCCCTTACTTCGCGGCCGCGAGCTCGGCGGCCTTGTCGGCCGCGCCGTCCATGGTGTCCACACGCTGCACGAGCGGGTGGTTGGCGTCGCTCAGGATCTTGCGACCCAGCTCCGCGTTGTTGCCGTCGAGGCGCACGACCAGCGGCTTCTCGACCTTCTCGCCCTTCGAGGCGAGCAGCTCCAGGGCCTGCACGATGCCGTTGGCGACCTCGTCGCACGCGGTGATGCCACCGAAGACGTTGACGAAGACGGACTTGACGTCCGGGTCGCCGAGGATGATCTCCAGGCCGTTCGCCATGACCTCGGCGGAGGCGCCGCCACCGATGTCGAGGAAGTTGGCGGGCTTCACGCCGCCGTGCGCCTCACCGGCGTACGCGACGACGTCCAGGGTCGACATGACCAGACCGGCACCGTTACCGATGATGCCGACCTCGCCCTCGAGCTTGACGTAGTTGAGGCCCTTGGCCTTGGCAGCAGCCTCGAGCGGGTTGGCTGCGTCCTTGTCCTCGAGCGCCTCGTGGTCGGCCTGGCGGAAGTCGGCGTTCTCGTCGAGCGAGACCTTGCCGTCCAGAGCCAGAATGCGGCCGTCCTTGGTCTTGACCAGCGGGTTGACCTCGACGAGGAGCGCGTCCTCGGCGACGAAGGTCTCCCACAGGGTCACCATGGCCTCGGCGACGCCCTCGGCCACGTCGGCCGGGAACTTCGCCTGCGCGACGATCTCGCGGGCCTTCTCGATGGTGACGCCCTCGTTGGAGTCGACCGGAACCTTGGCGAGCGCCTCGGGGGTCTTCTCGGCGACCTCCTCGATGTCCATGCCGCCCTGCACGGACGCCATGGCGAGGAAGGTGCGGTTGGTGCGGTCGAGGAGGTACGAGACGTAGTACTCCGCCTCGATCTCCGGGGACAGCTCGGCGATCATCACCTTGTGGACCGTGTGGCCCTTGATGTCCATCCCGAGGATGTCCGTCGCGCGGGCGACGGCCTCGTCCGCGTTCGCCGCCAGCTTCACGCCGCCGGCCTTGCCGCGGCCACCGACCTTCACCTGGGCCTTGACGACCGACTTGCCGCCCAGCTTCTCGGTGGCCTCGCGCGCCGCCTCAGGCGTGTCGATGACTTCACCGGCCAGCACCGGTACACCGTGCTTGGCGAAGAGGTCCCTCGCCTGGTACTCGAACAGGTCCACGCGCGTCCGTCCCTTTTCCGTGATCTCGCTGCGATCTCGCTGCTTTGTGGTCAGCTGTCTGCGTGGGCGTGCCGCGGAGGGCAACGTGACTGCGCTGTCACAGGGGAGGCGTAGGACGGAGTCCGGTACGCGGCATGTCCGTCTCGCAGGTTATCGCCGCGGGACGTAGGTCCCTAAATCACAGATCACATTTGGGCGGTGATGACGGTCACAGATCATGCGGTCACCGCGGCAAAAGCCGCGGCGCCCGTGGTGGCCGGGCGGCCTCTGTGGCGTCGGACACCCCTCGTTTGCTCCCGTTGCTCCCGCGATCAGGCGGTCGTCTCGGGGTAGGCGGTCGTCTTGGGGTAGGCGGTCGTCTCGGCGTCGGGTATCGGAAGGGGACGCTTCTCGATCGCCGCGGCCATCACCTCCGGGAAGAGGTCCGGTGTGCAGGCGAAGGCAGGCGCGTCGAGGGCCGCGAGTGCCGCCGCGTGCTCGCGGTCGTACGCGGGTGTCCCCTCGTCGGAGAGCGCGAGCAGCGTCACGAACTGCACCCCGGACGCCTTCATGGCCGCGACCCGCTTCAGCATCTCGTCGCGGATGCCTCCTTCGTAGAGGTCGCTGATGAGGACCACCACCGTGTCGGCGGGCCGGGTGATCTGCGACTGGCAGTAGGCGAGAGCGCGATTGATGTCGGTACCGCCGCCCAGTTGCGTGCCGAAAAGCACGTCCACGGGATCGTCGAGCTGGTCGGTCAGGTCGACGACGTTCGTGTCGAAGACGACGAGCCGGGTGTCGAGCGACCGCATGGACCCGAGCACAGCACCGAAAACCGAGGCATAGACGACGGACGCGGCCATCGACCCCGACTGGTCGATGCAGAGGACGACCTCCTTCTTCACGGACCGGGAGGCCCGCCCGTACCCGATGAGCCTCTCGGGGACGATCGTCCGGTGCTCCGGCAGGTAGTTCTTGAGGTTGGCCGCGATCGTGCGGTTCCAGTCGATGTCGTGGTGGCGCGGCCTGCTGACGCGCGCGCTGCGGTCGAGCGCGCCGGTGAGCGTGGAACGGGTCCGCGTCGCCAGGCGCTTCTCCAGATCCTCGACGACCTTGCGCACGACGGCCCGCGCGGTCTCCTTGGTCGTCTCGGGCATGGCCTTGTTGAGGGAGAGCAGCGTGCCCACGAGGTGCACGTCCGCTTCGACGGCCTCCAGCATCTCGGGCTCCAGGAGGAGCGTGGAGAGGCCCAGTCGGTCGATGGCGTCCCGCTGCATCACCTGCACGACGGACGAGGGGAAGTACGTCCGGATGTCCCCGAGCCAGCGCGCCACGGACGGCGCGGACGCCCCGAGCCCCGCCGACCGTTCCCGCCGCCCCCGGTCGTCCCTGCCGTCCGCGCCCCCGTACAACGCGCCAAGGGCAGCGTCCATCCCGACGTCCCGCCCCCCAAGCACACACCCGGTCCCGTCACCGCCCTCCCCACCCAGCACAAGCCGCCACCGCCGCAACCGCTCCCCACTCCCCCGAGCCCCCTGATCCTCAACCCCGACCACAGCCTCTCCCCCGATTCCGGCCCCGGCTGCATCTCCGGCCCCGACCGCAGCTCCGGCTACGGACTCGCCCCCGACTACGCCAACCCTCGTCTCGCCCCCGCCTTCGACCTCAGCCCCAACCCCAGCCCCCGTCACAACTCCAGCCCCGGTTACGCCTCCGGCCCCGCCCCCGACCTCAGCCCCGACCCCGGCCCCGCCCGCCGCTACGGTCCCGCCGACGGCCGCCTCGGCCACACCCACGACCACGCCAACCCCGTCAGACATCCCGCCCACCCCAGTCACTCCAGCCGCCCGTTCATCCCGCCACCCCACACAGACGTCACCCGCCGCCCGCACCACGCCGAGGCCCCATACCTGCTTCCGCTCCCGATTCCGGTTCCGCTCCCGATTCCGCTTCCGCCTCTCACCCCACCCCGACCCCAGTCCCTGCCCCTGCCCCTGCCCCCGTAGGCAACCCAAGAAGCAGGCGGACGATCGGCACCACGGCGTCCGCGCGCGTGGGGTCGAGCTCGCTTGCGAAGCCGGGCAGCCCCGCGCCCGCCAGAGCACCAGCCCCGCCCCTACCGCCGATGCCGCCACCCGCACCGGCCGCCCCTCCGACCGGCCCCCGCCGCACCAACTCGCCCAACGTCCGCCGCACCCCCGGTTCGTACGCCGAGAACGTGCGGCGCAGCAGCGGCAGTACGTCGGTGAAGGCGTCGTCCGACACCCCGCACAGCCAGTCGTCGACCAGCCCCAGGAGCCGCCCGTCGTGCACGAGCAGCATCCCGCCCCCGGAGCCGCCCCCGACGAACCCCTCGATCCAGGCGGCCCCTTCGGCCGGCGCGCTTCCTCGGGACAGCGCGAGCCCCATGAGGCGGGCGACTTCCTCGTCCCCCAGTTCCCCGCCGTCCAGCAGCAGCCGCACGCACCGCCCCCGCACGACTCCCGCGGCGGACTCCCGCCCGGCGAGCGTCCGCAGTACGGAGAGCCACCGCGCGCGAACCCCCGGCGGCTCCCCGGAACCGAAACGCGAACCGAAACCCGAACCGGGACCCGTACCGAACTCCCCCAGCAGTCCCACCGCCTGATGCACCGCATCGACATGACGCCGCATCTCCAGAGCCGCGTCCGCGTCCAGTCCCGCGCATGCGGGCGGCAGTCCGACGAAGATCCGCTCGGCGAGCCCGAGGGCAACCTCTCCGAGGGCCTCCGTGCCGGTCCCCCGGACATCCCCGTACCGGAGTGACCGCACGAGCGCGGGCAGCGCCTGGGCGAGGTGTCCGACATCCGCGTCCAGCGCCGCACGGTCCGCGAGGACCCTCATCACCACGGGCAACGCGTCCGGCAGCTCCGCCAGCAGACACCGCTCGGCGAGAGCGGTGACATCGGCGAGCGCTCCCGCCCCCACCGCGTCGGCGGACGCCTTGCCCGTCGCCGCGCCCAGGACCGTCGTCCCCCACACCCCCGCCTCGGCGACCCGCACGGCGAGCTCCGGTTCCCACCGCAGCCGCCAGGTCTCCCGGAACGTACCCGTGCTCCCCCGGGACGCCGTCGGCTCGCCCCAGGCCACGCCCAGGAGCCGCAGCCGGTGCAGCAGTCTGCTGCGCGCGGCGTCCGTCTCCTTGCGGAGGTCGAGTTCCAACTCCCGCTCCAGCGCCTCCGGTTTCAGCCGCAGCCTGCGCTGAAGTCTGGTGAGGTCCCGTTGCAGCGGGACCGCGGGCGCCGCCTCGGGCACCTCGCCCAGCACATCCCCCACGACGAGCTTGTCCCGGACGAGCGCGAGCGGTACGTCCGAGCCCTCGCACATCACCGCCCGCACCGCATCCGTCGTCTCGGTGAGTCCGGCCAGCGGCCGCCCCCGCATCGCGGCGAGCGTCTCGGCGAGCCGCACCGCCTCGATGACGTGCGCGGACGAGACGAGTCTGTCCTCGTCGCGGAGCAGCCGCGCGACCTTCGTCATCCAGCGCTC
Organism: Streptomyces venezuelae; assembly: GCF_008642355.1. Taxonomy (NCBI): domain Bacteria; kingdom Bacillati; phylum Actinomycetota; class Actinomycetes; order Kitasatosporales; family Streptomycetaceae; genus Streptomyces; species Streptomyces venezuelae. Next base: position 4,966,730 of record NZ_CP029193.1, on the reverse strand, counting down.
GACGGGCCGGTCGGGCGCGCCGAACAGGTGGGCGTACCAGCCGGGAGAGGTGATCCCCGCGCCGTATCCGCTGGCACGCGAGAGCCTGCGGTGGGTCCACGGCACCCACGTCATCTCGGCCTTCACCTTGGGCAGCCCTTTGAGCAGGGCCCGGTCGGCGGTGACGGTGGTCTTCTGCAGCAGTGCCGGTACATGCCAGGCCCCGCAGACCACGGCGACCCGGTCCGGTCCGAACTCCTTCCGCGCGGCCCGCACCTGGATCCGCATGTACGCCTCGCGCACCAGGTCGCGGCTGTGCCCCCCGTCTCCGTAGGCCTCGCGCAGCGCTCCCATCGCCTCGCCCAGCGCTTCGAACGGCGCGAACGCGTCGCCGGCCGTCCCCCGGTGCTCGACGACGTCCTCCCACCAGCGTTCGGGATCGTCGTAACCGGCGGTCTCGGCGAGCACGCCGAGCGGATCGACCCGGACTCCCCCTTGCTCACCACCGCCACGACCGTCACCGCCGTCCTCACCGTCCTTCTGTCCCTCGCCTCCGTCCTCCGTGCGGAGGGCGAGGGAGTGCGCTGCCGGGAGGTCGATGAACCGCACCGGCACCCCGTTCCGGAGGGCCCACCGGATGGCGACCCACTCCGGGGAGAACCCGGCGAGCGGCCAGAACGCCGAGCGGCCCGGCTCGTCCACGACGTGCGCGAGCAGCGCGACCGGTGGCCGCATCCCCTCGTCGGCGGCCAGCCCCACGAGGGCATCGGCCTCCGGCGGGCCCTCCACGAGGACGACGTCCGGCCGCCCCGCGTCGAGCGCGGCCCGCACGGCACGGGCCGAGCCGGGCCCGTGGTGCCGCACACCGAGGAGCAACGGCCCCCGCACCCGCGCCCCCGCCGTGCCCATCACCCCCGCCGCAGCCATCGCCCCGGCCGCGTCCAGCGCCCCCGTCGCGGTCTGCGCCCGTGCCGCCTCCGCCGCGCTCCCCGTTCCCATCGCCCTCCCGACCTCCGCTGCCCTCTCCGCCCCCGCCGCCCCTGTCATGCGCTCACCTCGCGGCACGCGCGGTAGAAGTCCTTCCAGCCGTCGCGCTCGCGCACGACCGTCTCCAAGTACTCCTGCCAGATCACGCGGTCCGCCGCCGGGTCCCGGACGACGGCGCCGAGGATGCCCGCCGCCACGTCTCCGGAGCGCAGCACACCGTCACCGAAGTGGGCTGCCAGAGCCAGGCCGTTGGTGACGACGGAGATCGCCTCGGCCGTGGACAGGGTGCCGCTGGGCGACTTCAGCTTCGTACGCCCGTCCGCCGTGACGCCGTCGCGCAGTTCACGGAAGACGGTGACGACTCGGCGTATCTCGTCGATGCCCTCGGGGCCCGCGGGCAGGTCGAGCGAGCGGCCGATCTGGTCGACGCGCCGCGAGACGATGTCGACCTCGGCCTCGGCGCTCTCCGGCAGCGGCAGGACGACCGTGTTGAAGCGGCGGCGCAGGGCGCTCGACAGGTCGTTGACGCCGCGGTCGCGGTCGTTGGCCGTCGCGATGAGGTTGAAGCCGCGCACGGCCTGCACCTCCTGCCCCAGCTCCGGGATGGGCAGCGTCTTCTCCGACAGGATCGTGATCAGCGTGTCCTGCACATCGGCGGGGATGCGGGTCAGCTCCTCGACGCGCGCCGTCATGCCCTCCGCCATCGCCCGCATGACGGGGCTCGGCACGAGCGCGTCGCGGCTGGGGCCGTGGGCGAGGAGCTGGGCGTAGTTCCAGCCGTACCGGATCGCTTCCTCCGGCGTGCCCGCCGTGCCCTGCACGAGCAGGGTCGAGTCGCCGCTGACCGCCGCCGCGAGGTGTTCGGACACCCAGGTCTTGGCGGTGCCCGGCACGCCGAGCAGCAGCAGGGCGCGGTCGGTGGCGAGGGTGGTGACGGCGACCTCGACGATGCGGCGCGGCCCCACGTACTTCGGCGTGATCACCGTGCCGTCGGGCAGGGTCCCGCCGAGCAGGTAGGTGGCGACGGCCCACGGCGAGAGCTTCCACCGCTGCGGCCGCGGCCGGTCGTCCTGGGCGGCCAGCGCGGCGAGTTCGGCGGCGAAGGCGTCCTCGGCATGCGGCCTGAGCGCTTCCGCACCGTCGGCGGAACCGGGCGCGGGCGCCGCCGGATTCGCGGTCGCGGACGTCGTCGAGTCGACGGAAACGGTCATGGAGCGATCCCCCTCCAGCTCGTCCGGACACATCTGGCCCGGAGATGTCTCCACCGTGCACCACGCCACTGACAATCGCCGTCCGCACGACTCTGACCTGGGCGAACGCCTGGACTCGAACCGATTGTCAGTGGCGGCACCTACCTTCGAGACATGACTCAGCAGGGGGTGCGCTGGACGGCGGATCAGGTGCTGGCACTGGCTCCTGATGCCCCGTCACGCAAGGCGGGCAGCAAACTCGGCGTCGCAGGGCCGTGGTCGGAAGCGGGCAGTACTGGCGAGGGGGCGGTGTGGGGACTGTACAAGGGCAGTGGCAGCAAGCCGTATCAGACGATTGTCGACATCGCGGACGTCGCGGGCCCGGCGTACAAGTGCAGTTGTCCGAGCCGTAAGTTCCCGTGCAAACACGCGCTGGGGCTGCTGCTGGTGTGGGCGGGATCGGACGGCACCGTGCCGGACGGCGGCGAGCCGCCGGCCTGGGCCGAGGAGTGGCTGGCCGCGCGCCGCAAAAGAGCGGACGGCAAACAGAGTCCGTCCGCCACGCCCTCCGCTCCGGCCGACCCGGAGGCCGCGCGCAGAAGAGCGGAGAAGCGCGCCGAACGCATCACCGCCGGGGCGACGGAGCTGGAGCAGCGCCTGTCCGACCTGCTCCGCGGCGGCACGGCGTCGGCGGAGCAGATGGGGTACGGCCTGTGGGAGGAGACGGCGGCCCGCATGGTCGACGCCCAGGCGCCGGGTCTGGCCGCCCGCGTGCGCGAGTTGGGGGCCGTACCGTCCTCCGGACCCGGCTGGCCCGTTCGCCTCCTGGAGGAGTGCGCGCTGCTTCACCTCCTCGACCAGGGCTGGCTCCACCGCGACCGGCTGCCGGACGGCCTCGCGGCCACGGTCCGGTCCCGCGTCGGCCTGCCCGCCCAGGCGGAGGGCCCGCCGGTGCGCGACCACTGGGTGGTCCTCGCCCAGTACGACACGGCGGACAGCAGACTCACCACACGCCGCATATGGCTGTACGGCACGGAGTCCGGCCGCACCGCGCTCCTCCTCTCGTACGGGGCGGCGGGCCGGGCACCCGCGCTCGCCCTGCCCGTCGGCCTCGCGCTCGACGCCGAGGTGACCGGGTATGCGGGGGCGGGGCAGCTGCGCGTGGAGCTGGGCGAACAGTTCGCGGCACCGGTGCCGACCGCGCGGCGGCCGGCGGGCGTACGTCCCGAAGAGGCCGTCGCCCGTTACGGCGCGGCGCTCCGGGACGACCCGTGGCTGGAGTCCTGGCCGGTGACGCTCGCCGAGGTGATTCCGGCCCGTTCACGGAACGCGCGGGACGCACAAGGCAGGCAAGGCGCACAGGGCACACACGCCACGCAAAGCACACCGAGCACGCCGGACTCCTGGCAACTGGCCGATCCGGTGACCGGCTCCGCCCTCCCCCTCGCACCGTCCGCCGCGTCCCGGCCGGGCCTGTGGCGTCTGATCGCCCTCTCCGGAGGCACACCGCTGACGGTGTTCGGCGAGTGCGGCCACCGAGGCTTCACCCCACTGGCGGCCTGGCCGCAGGACTCAGGAGAGACGGTGTCGCTGTGCTGAAGAACGCCCCCGAGAACGCGCCCGAGCACACCCCCCAGGAACCCGCCCCGCCCACGGCAGGCGGAGCCCACGTCACCAGCGCGGCGACCGAACCCTCGTGGGACGACCTGGTCACGACAGCCCTGCTCGGCACCGATCGCCGCGCGCTGCCGGCCTCCGTGCACACACCCGGCAAGGAAGCCCCGATCGCCCTCCTGGACGCGGCGGCCCTGCAGACGGTGCGCCGCCGGGCGGGGCTGCGCGCAGCACCGGCCGCCGCACTGCCCGAGCCCGCGGCGGGCGACCCGAGGCCACCGCTGCCCCCAGCGGCCCGGCGCAGGCTCGCGACGCTGCTCACCGATCAGCCCGGCACGGGCGGCGGCGGCCGCAGGGGTGCGGCGCCCGACCTGATGGAACTCCTGCCCCAGTGGCTCGCACTGGCCAACGCGCGGGGGTACGGCGCACCGCCGGAGCTGCTGCCGGCGCTCCTGAACGCGGCACGCGGCCGCACGGACCTGCGTCCCCAGGCCCTCACCTTCGCGGGCCCGAGAGCTCTCTGGCTGGCCCGTCTCAACCCGGACTGGAAGTTCGCACTCAGGGCCACCCCGGGAGGCGGCGTGACCCTGCCGTCCGCCGACGACGCCCCGGAGGTGCAACGCCTCTGGGAGGAAGGCCTCTTCGCCGAGCGCGTCGCCCTCCTCACCGCGTTGCGCGCGCACCACGCCGGGACGGCCCTGGACCTGCTCGTGTCCACGTGGTCGACGGAGCGGGCGGAGGACCGCCTGATGTTCCTCGACTCCCTGCGCACCGGCCTGTCCTCCGTGGACGAGCCGTTCCTCGAGCAGGCCCTCACGGACCGCAGCCGCAACGTCCGCGCCACCGCCGCGGAACTGCTGTCCGCGCTCCCCGACTCGGCCCTGGCCGGCAGGATGTCGACCCGCGCTGCCTCCTGCGTAGCCGTCGACCACACCTCCGACACCCCGACCCTCACGGTGGAGGCTCCGCACGAGTGCGACGCCGGCATGGAGCGGGACGGCGTCACTCCGAAGCCTCCCGCCGGCCGCGGCGAGCGCTCATGGTGGCTGGGCCAGCTCGTGGAGGCGGCCCCGCTCACCACCTGGCAGCCCCGGCTCGGCAACCGCACACCGGCGGAGATCGTGGCACTCCCCGTGGCAGACGACTGGCGGAGCGAGCTGCACGCCGCATGGTGCCGCGCGGCGGTGCGTCAACGGGACGTCGCCTGGTCCCGTGCGCTGCTCGGCACCCCCGCCTCGCCCGACGCCGCGGGCCCCGGCGCCGTGTCGCTCGCCGAACGGGCCAAGCTCCTCGCCTCGCTTCCCGCAGCCGAACGGGCCGACTGGGTGGCCGGCTTCATCGCCGCGCACGGCCTGTCGGAGGCGTTCCAGCTCCTCGGTGTCTGCGCGGTCCCCTGGGCGGAGCCATTGGGCCGCGCGGTGGTGGACTCCCTGAACATCGCGCGCGACGCCGGAAGTTACCCCTGGAGCTTCAGCGGCGTGATGGGCCTGGCGGAGCGCTGCCTCGACCCGTCGGAAGCGGTACGCCTGGAGGCGCTCACCGCGATACCCGACGAGCCGGAGAACGCGTCACCCGGCGCGGGCGGCTACTGGTCGGAGGCGTTCCAGCGCCTCGTGACCACGCTGCGCCTGCGCGCGGCGATCCGCGACGAACTCCCGCCCCCGTGACACGAGCCACCGTGACACAAGCCGCAGTGACACAGCCACGAGCCGCCGTGACACGAGGACGCGGGCACCCGCAGGTACGTACACGTACCTGCGGGTCGCGGGTGGCGACGCACACGCCCCCGCGACCCGCGTTCACACCTCACGGCCCTTCCGCCGGAAGGGTCAGACCGCGGCCTGCCGCACGTTCCCCCGGACCCACTCCACGATCGACGTGGTGGTGGCGCCGGGCGTGAAGATCTCCGCGACACCCTTCTCCTTGAGCGGCGCGATGTCCGCCTCGGGGATGATGCCGCCGCCGAACACCTTGATGTCCTCCGCGTCCCGCTCCTTCAGCAGCTCCAGCACGCGCGCGAACAGCGTGTTGTGCGCCCCGGACAGGATGGAGAGACCGATCGCGTCGGCGTCCTCCTGGATCGCGGTGTCCACCACCTGCTCGGGCGTCTGGTGCAGCCCGGTGTAGATGACCTCCATACCGGCGTCACGCAACGCCCGCGCGATCACCTTGGCCCCGCGGTCGTGCCCGTCGAGCCCCGGCTTCGCGACGACCACGCGGATCGGCCCGGCTGCCACACCCATCACTGCCTCCATGTACCGATATCCGTACCGACAACTGTCTGTCCCGGCACAGATACCCCGCACCGCACCGGCCGGGGAAGTGAACGAACGTTATCCCCAGCATCGCGCAAGCGGCAGTTTCGCGGTGGAGAGCGAGGGGGAAATCACACGTGGGACACGTTCGCTGCGCGCCGTCCGCAATCGAGGGGCTCACGCTCCGCATCCGGATCCGGCGCGAGGGGAGCCGCAACGAGACGCCGGTCCACCGCGCCGGCAGCCGCACGGCGTGGTGACACCGCACATCGGCGATGCAACGGGGGCACGGGGCCGCCTCGGAAGGGTGGCCCGGACAGCCATCGCACCTGCCGTCTCCTCGGCCACGACTCCCCCTAGGGCACACGGGGGACAGAGGCGTCCTTCCGTGCGCCAATCGGGAGGTCGACGATGTTGTTCACCGGGGCCCGCCCCTTTCGCCCACTCGGCTCACTGCTGCCGAGAATCGTCGGCCTCGGCCCACCCCCCTCGCTCCCGCACCTCCCCGCGCTGACGGCCCTGCTCCCGCTCCCCGCGCTCCCGTCGAAGATGGCCGGTCTGTCCGTGGCCCTTCTGAAGGCGACAGCCCTGGAGGTGGCGATCCTCGCCGGTCACCTCCTCCTCTATCCCTCCGGCATCGCCCAGGAACGTCGGGTGACACCCGTCCTGCCGCCCCCGGGCGCGCCCCGCCTCCCGTCGGACGACAGGCCTCCGGTTCTGCTGCTTCACGGCTTCATCGACAACCGCTCCGTGTTCGTGCTGCTCCGCCGCGCCCTGTCCCAGCAGGGCGGGCGCCGCGTCGAGTCCCTCAACTACTCCCCGCTGACCTGCGACGTCAGGGGCGCCGCCGAACTGCTCGGCCGCCACATCGAGGAACTCTGCGAGCGCACGGGACACGCCCGGGTCGACGTCGTCGGTCACAGTCTCGGCGGGCTGATCGCCCGCTACTACGCGCAGCGACAGGGCGGCGACGCCCGCATCCGCACCCTGGTCACGCTCGGCACGCCGCACGCGGGCACCCGCGTGGTGCCGCTCGCGAACGCGCACCCCATCGTCCGGCAGATGCGTCCGGGCTCCGATGTCATCGAGGAGCTCAAGGAACCGGCGCCGGACTGCCGCACTCAGTTCGTGAGTTTCTGGAGCGATCTCGACCAGATCATGGACCCCCTGGAGACGGCCTGCGTGGACCACCCCGACCTGACCGCGCAGAACGTCCGCGTCACCGGCATCGGCCACCTCGCGCTGCCGGTGCACCCCGCAGTCGCGAACGGAATACGCCAGGCACTCGACCTGGCGAACCCGGGGGCCGATGCCCAGAGCGCACCGGGCGGACTGACGGTCGCCTGACCGCCGCCAACTATCGAACGGATCTCGAACGCAAAGCCAAGGTCGTGTTCTCAGACCGCCGAAAGGCGGCCGAATGCCCGTTTCCTGCGAGCACGAAACCTGGGGAAGATTGTCGCGCCCGTATACCGCCGGGTACAGTCGCCGCACTGCTCTGCCCCTGCTGCCGAGGCGAAAGAGAAGTTGGTGAACGACCGTCACCCGTCGGGGAGCTCAATGCCCCCGTCCTCGGCACCCGGCGCCGACTACGCGCACTACGCGACGTACGACGAACAGAGTGCCCAGCACAACGGCTACGGCCACGACACCTATTCCACCGGAAGTTTCGACACCGGCAGCCTCGCCACCGGCAGTTTCGACACCGGAACGTTCGCGGTCGACCCCCTCTTCGGCGACATGCCGGACAACGGGCACGACACGGGCCAGTGGGCGACCACGACGAGCCCGCAGCAGACGGCCACTTACGACGCGTACGCCGAGCAGTACTACGCGGCCACCTACGACGGCAGCTACGACACCGCCTCGATGTGGTCGACCGGCGGTCATCAGCAGGTCGCAGGCATCCCCGCCCAGCAGGGCCCGGACTCCACGGGCCAGTGGGACACGACCGCCTGGCACGAGGACCCGCAGAACGGCCCCCAGACCGGCCAGTGGGACACGCAGACCTTCGACACGGGTGCGTACGACGCGACGGCGTGGAACGCCGCCGACGACACCCCCGAGTCACACCAGGCGCACGACGCCACCGACTTGCTCGGCTCGCCCGTCCCGCACGACGCGTCCCACACGTACGACACCGAGGGCGACGCGGCGTACGAACCCGCGGACACCGAGTCGGCCGACTCCCCCAGCCCCGCGCCCCGTTCCTCCCGCGGAAGGAACGCCGGACCCGCGGCGGGCGGCCGCTCCAGGACCCGTCGCCGTACCCCTGCCAAGCGTTCCGCGCTCTTCACCATCGCGGTTCCCTCGGCCTGCGTGATGGGGGTCGCCGGAGTGGCGGCCGCGTCCGTCGGGAACTTCGGCGGGGACGACACGCAGGACTCGACGACGACGGCATCGGCTCCCGACGCCACGTCCGTGCAGCCCTCCGCCGCCAACAGCAAGCTGGACACGCAGCTGGCGAACCTCTCCGCGGACGCGGGCGACTTCGCGGACCGCGCCAGCCGCACGCAGGAGCGCATCGACCTCAAGGCCGAGAAGGCAGCCGCCGAGAAGAAGGCGGCCGCGGAAGCCGCGCGCAAGGAGCGGCTGCGCCCCAAGTTCGCCCTGCCGGTGAAACAGCACGGCCTCAGCGCGCAGTTCGGCCAGGCGGGCGTCAACTGGATGTCGGCGCACTCCGGAATCGACTTCCCGGTGTCGTACGGCACCGAGGTCCTCGCCGCGACCGACGGCACCGTGACGACCAAGTGGAACAGCGCCTACGGCAACATGGCGATCGTCACCGCGAAGGACGGTACGGAGACGTGGTACTGCCACCTCTCCACGCACAAGATCTCCAGCGGTCCCGTGAAGGCGGGCGAGACCATCGCCTTCTCCGGGAACTCCGGCAACTCCACGGGCCCGCACCTGCACTTCGAGGTGCGGCCCGCAGGCGGCTCGGCGATCGACCCGCTGCCGTGGCTCCGCAGCCACGGCCTCGACCCGACGTAACGTAACTCCGGCCGCCGGCCTGCGTCTCAGAGCCTGTCTGTGAACCCCCGCCCGCGCCCCGACGCACGGCACGCGCTCCCCCAAGCTCTCGGCTGCGTCGAGCAGGGGGACCCCCATGCCGCACGGCGTCCCAGGACAGGTGGCTCCGCCACATGACCTGGGACGCCGCACACCGATCGCACGCACCGACCGCCGCTGCGTCCTCGCTCAGCGCGGACGGCGGGGGTTCACAGACAGGCTCTTACAGCTTCTCCACCGGTGCGTACCGCAGCAGGAGGCGCTTCGGCTTGGGCTCGCCGAAGTCCACCGTCGCCTCGGCGTTCGCACCCGTCCCCTTCACGCCGACCACGGTCCCGAGGCCGAACTGGTCGTGCGTGACACGGTCACCGACGGCGAGCGACACGACCGGCTTCTCCGACGCGCGGCGCGTCGCGAAGCCCTGTGCGCCGCCGGTCCGCGACCGCGACGAGGACAGCGACGAAGCGATGCCCGCGGCGGGCCCGGACGCGGCCGGCGCGCCGACCGAACCGGTCCGCTTCCAGTCCAGGTGCGTGTCCGGGATCTCCTCGAGGAAGCGCGACGGCGGGTTGTACGACGGCGTGCCCCAGGCGCTGCGCATGGACGACCGCGTCAAATAGAGCCGTTCACGCGCGCGGGTGATGCCCACGTACGCGAGACGACGCTCCTCCTCCAGCTCCTTGACCTGCCCGAGGGAGCGCATGTGCGGAAAGACGCCGTCCTCCATGCCGGTCAGGAACACGACGGGGAACTCCAGGCCCTTGGCGGTGTGCAGGGTCATCAGCGTGATGACTCCGGAGCCGTCGTCCTCCTCGTCGGGGATCTGGTCGGAGTCTGCGACCAGGGCGACGCGCTCCAGGAAGTCCGAGAGCGTGCCGGCCGGAGCGGCGCCTTCACCGGCGTCGCCTCCCTCGCCCTCGCCTGCGTCCGCCCCGCCCTGCGTGGTGTCCGCGGCCTGATTGTTGTCCTGCTCGAACTCCAGGGCCACGGCGGCGAGCTCCTGGAGGTTCTCGATGCGGGTCTCGTCCTGCGGGTCGGTCGAGGCCTGCAGCTCGGCCAGGTAGCCGGTCCGTTCGAGCACGGCCTCCAGGACGACTGCCGGGCCCGCGCCCGACTCGACGACGGTCCGCAGCTCCTCCATGAGCGTGTTGAAACGCTTGACGGCGTTGGTGGAGCGGGCCGCCATTCCGTACGCCTCGTCGACGCGGCGGAGCGCCTGCGGGAAGGAGATCTTCTCGCGCTGCGCCAGCGCGTCGATCATGGCTTCGGCACGGTCGCCGATGCCGCGCTTCGGTACGTTGAGGATGCGGCGCAGCGGGACCGCGTCCTCGGGGTTGGCGAGAACGCGCAGGTAGGCCAGCACATCGCGGACCTCCTTGCGCTCGTAGAAGCGGACGCCGCCGACCACCTTGTAGGGCAGGCCGACGCGGATGAAGATCTCTTCGAAAACACGGGACTGGGCGTTCGTCCGGTAGAAGATCGCCACGTCGCCGGCCTTCGCGTCGCCCGCGTCGGTGAGGCGGTCGATCTCGTCGGCGACGAACTGCGCCTCGTCGTGCTCGGTGTCGGCGACGTATCCGGTGATGCGTGCGCCCTCGCCCTGGTTGGTCCACAGGTTCTTGGGGCGGCGGCTCTCGTTCCGCTCGATGACCGCGTTGGCGGCGGTCAGGATCGTCTGGGTGGAGCGGTAGTTCTGCTCCAGGAGGATCGTCGTCGCGTCCGTGTAGTCCTCTTCGAACTGGAGGATGTTGCGGATCGTGGCGCCGCGGAAGGCGTAGATGGACTGGTCGGCGTCGCCCACCACGCACAGCTCCGCGGGGTCGTCACCCTCGCCGCCGGAGGGCCCGACCAGCTCGCGCACCAGCGCGTACTGCGCGTGGTTCGTGTCCTGGTACTCATCGACCATCACGTGCCGGAAACGGCGCCTGTAGTGCTCGGCGACGTCCGGGAAGGCACGCAGCAGGTGGACCGTCGTCATGATCAGGTCGTCAAAGTCCAGCGCGTTCGCCTCGCGGAGGCGCGACTGGTACATGGCATAGGCCTGGGCGAGGGTCTTCTCGAAGCCATCAGCGGCCTGACCTGCGAAGTCCTCTTCGTCGATCAGCTCGTTCTTCAGGTTCGAGATCTTGGCGCTGAACGACTTCGGCGGGAACTTCTTCGGGTCGAGGTCCAGATCACGGCAGACCAGGGCCATGAGGCGCTTGGAGTCGGCGGCGTCGTAGATCGAGAAGGAGGACGTGAAGCCCAGCTTCTTGTACTCACGGCGGAGGATGCGGACACAGGCGCTGTGGAAGGTCGACACCCACATGGCGTTCGCCCGGGGACCCACGAGCTGCTCGACGCGCTCCTTCATCTCGCCCGCGGCCTTGTTCGTGAAGGTGATCGCGAGGATCTGGCCGGGGTGCACGCCGCGCTCGGCCAGCAGGTACGCGATGCGGTGGGTCAGCACGCGGGTCTTGCCGGATCCGGCACCGGCGACGATGAGCAGCGGGGAGCCCGCGTGCACGACGGCCGCGCGCTGGTTCTCGTTCAGCCCGTCGAGGAGCGTCGCCGGGTCGATGACCGGGCGGGCGGCGCCGTCGCGGTAGTGCGTGTCCCGGGTCATGGGCGCGTCGAACTTCCCGTCGAACAGGTCGTCCGGAATGGGCTCCGGAGCGCTGTCCTCGGGCGGCGGCGGGGGCGCTTCGTCCGCGGCCCGGGAGGGCTGCAGGTCCGCCAGGAAGCTGTCATCAAAGAGGCTGCTCATCGCCTCCCGAGTCTAGGCGGCCCCACTGACAACCCGCTGCGGGTTCCGGACAGACCGGTCCACGTCACACGACGCGCCGGTCCACGCCACAGGACACGCCGGGCCGGGTCACGCCCTGCCCGCGGACGATCACACTCCGACAAGACCGCCCGCGCGCCGCACACGCCCGCGAGAGATAACGAAAATGTATCGGGCATATCGAACATCAACCTTCACAGGCACCACACGAGTTGGCTAGCGTGCCCGGCGGGCCACTCGTCCCCCCACCGGCGAACCCCGCCGGGAACGGGCGGCCTCCGCCGAGTCCGACGTGTTCGGAGCCGGGGACCCACCGAGAACTTGGGGTGAATCGGTCCCGTACTTCGTACGGGACCGTAGGGCAGCCTTCCGAACCATCCGCCCGAACCCGACAGCTAACCCGGTAGGCGGTCTACGGAAGGAGTCGCCTCCTTGGCGTCGCACCGCAAGCCGCGGGACCGGGCAGCCGGCATTCGTACGGCCCCCGCCATCGGCATCACGACGGCAGCCCTCACCTCCGTCGCCCTCCTGTCGCAGAGCGCACAGGCCGCGCCCTCGGCGCCCACCAGGCCCAGCCTCGAAGAGGTGCAGAAGAAGGTCGACGAGCTCTACCAGCAGGCGGGGGTCGCCACCCAGAAGTACAACTCGGCCAAGGAGCGCACCGAGAAGCAGCGCAAGAAGGTCGACCGGCTCCTCGACGACGTGGCGCGGCGCACGGACAAGCTGAACGACGCACGCCAGGAGCTGGGCTCGTTCGCCGCCGCGCAGTACCGCACCGGCGCCGTCTCCGAGACGGCCACGATGATGCTCGCGAACGACCCGCAGGGTTACTTCGACCAGAACCACCTGGCGGACCGGCTCACCACGCGCCAGAAGAAGGCGGTCGACGCCTACCAGGCGGAGCAGGCGTCGGCGACGAAGCAGCGCACGAAGGCCGCGAAGAGCCTGGAGACGCTGACCGACTCCCGGGACGAGCTCAGGACGAGCAAGAAGACCGTCCAGAAGAAGCTGGGGGACGCGCGCGAGCTCCTCTCGAAGCTGACCGCCGAGGAGAAGGCGCGGCTCGCGGAGATCGAGCGGAAGAAGAAGCAGGAGGCCAAGCGCAAGGCGGAGAAGCTGGCGCGCGAGCAGGCCGCCGAGGCGGAGCGCAAGCGCAAGGCGGAGGAGGCGGCCCAGCGGGAGAAGGAGCGGGAGGGAGGCCAGGGCACCGGTTCGGACTCCGGCACCGGCTCAGGTTCCGGTTCCGATTCCGGTTCGGGCTCCGGAAGCTCGGACGGCGGCTACGCCACCAAGGCCGCGAAGGTCATCGCCTTCGCGGAGGCCCAGATCGGCAAGCCGTACGTCTGGGGCGCCACCGGCCCCGACTCCTACGACTGCTCCGGCCTCACGCAGGACGCGTGGAAGGCGGCGGGGATCTCGCTGCCGCGCACCACGTGGGACCAGGTGAAGGTCGGCACGACGGTGAAGACCGCCGACGCTGAACCGGGTGACCTGGTGTTCTTCTACGACGACATCAGCCACGTGGGGATCTACATCGGCGACGGCAAGATGATCCACGCCCCGAAGCCGGGCGCGAACGTCCGCGTCGAGTCGATCTACTACATGCCGATCCACAGCGTGGTCCGCCCCGCCTGACGCGGCGGCGCCCGTTCCACGCGCGCGTGGCCCGTATCCGGGAGGGATACGGGCCACGCGCGCGTAGAGGCCGAAAACTCAGGGTCGGATCGGGGCCGCCCCAGGACCGGCTCAGGGCCGACTCAGGACCGGCTCGGCCCCTCAGGTCCGCCCCCGGCCCGCTCAGGTCCAGAGCACAGCGATGAAGATGTTCGCCGTGGTCAGCAGGCCGACCGCCCCGAACATGCCCTTGTCGACCTTCTCCTCGTCGCGCTTCACGTAGACCAGCGCGAGGATCACGATCAGCACGGCCAGCTTGACGCCGATCTTGACGTTGTTGACCGTGTGGTCGTCCGCCTGGTTGAGGCCCACCAGGGCCACACCGGTGACGAGCATGGTCAGCGCGCCGTGCAGCATCGCGGGGCTGAAACGCGCGGTGCCCTGGCCCATCTGCTTCATCTGGGTCAGGAAACCGCCCAGGAGCGAGGCGATGCCGATGATGTGCAGGCCGACGAAGAGATGGATGAGTACGTCCATGAGGCCGGAGCCTAGCCGGGCCCTCCGCCGCACCCGGCAGGCGCCCCTGTAGCACCGCCCCGTCTTCGGATACGCAGGAAACGAGCCATCGGTCAGACCCGCGAGCGAAACGGCCACCACCCCACGACGCACACGGTCACGCCCGGACACCGTTCCGCCCACTTCCGTCTATTGCGCACAATCCATCACCAACCCGTGACGGCCAGGTTTAGCGTCCTCCACCAGGTGACCGGCTCCCCACCGCCGTCCGACCCGGGACGGCCGTCGGTCACCACCGCCGAGAAACCCGGCGGCGGCCTGCTCCCCCTGTGCGGGCCGCCGCCGGACACGTGAGGAGCCCTTCTTCGTGCCAGCGCACCGCAAGCCCCGACAGCGCTCGCTCAGCGGCAGCACGGTCCGCACCGCCGCCACCCTCGCCCTCGCCGGCGCCGCCTCGGCCACCGCCTTCGACGGCACGGGACACGCAGATCCCCGGCTCGGCCCCGCCGAGGTGAAGTCCAAGGTCGACTCGCTCTACCGCGAGGCGGAGACCGCCACCGAGAAGTACAACGGCGCCAAGGAGAAGGCGGAAAAGGCCGAAAAGACACTCGGTAACCTGCGCGACGAAGCCGCCCGCAAGACGGAGAAACTCAACACCGCCCGCAACAGCCTGGGTTCGTACGCCGCCGCCCAGTACCGCGCGGGCGGCATCGACCCCTCCCTACAGCTCGCGCTCTCCTCCGACCCCGACCAGTTCCTGGACCGCGCGTCACGTGCCGATCGCGCCGGCAGCCGCCAGGCCGTGGCCGTCGGCGAGGTACGGGACCAGGTGCGGGAGCTCGACCGACTGCGCGACCGGGCCGACGACCGGCTCGAAGCTCTCCGCACGCGCCAGGCGGAGCTGCGCAAGCACAAGAAGACGATCACCGGAAAGCTCGGTGAGGCGAAGCGCCTCCTGTCCCGCCTCACCGCCGAACAGCGCGCCGAGCTCGCCGGCCCCTCGGACGATCGCGCCACCCGCTCCACCGCCCGCGAGGCTGCCCTGGGAGCCGCGAAGGCGCCCGACGCCCGCGCCGCAGCCGCCGTCTCCTACGCGTACAAGGCTCTCGGCAGCCCCTACGTCTGGGGCGCCACCGGCCCCGACGCCTTCGACTGCTCGGGGCTCACCCAGGCCGCCTACCGTTCCGCGGGCGTCGCGCTACCCCGTACCACCTACTCCCAGATCGCCGCCGGCCAACGCGTCCCCCGCTCCGAACTGCGCCCCGGCGACCTGGTCTTCTTCTACTCAGGCATCAGCCACGTCGGCCTCTACGTCGGCAACGGTCAGATGATCCACGCCCCGAACCCGAGCGCCCCCGTCCGGCTCGCCCCCATCGACCAGATGCCGTTCGCCGGAGCCACACGCGTGTCCTGACCTGCGGGCCCCGCCAGTATTGTCACGCGCATGCCTAGCCGTACGCTGCCTCCGCCCCCGCCACCCGTGTACCTGCGCACCTGGCCGGACCGGCAGACGCTGCTCACCGACCGCGCCATGGCCCTCCAGGAGCTGCAGAGACGCCACCTCGGAGTGAGCCGGCTCCTGCTGCTGTGGCTGTGCGGACTCGGCGGCGTCACCGGCTGGGCGCTGCTGATCCAGCCGATCCGGTACATCGACGACAAGGACCCCAGCGCCTTCCTCCTGGGCCCGGTCCTCATGGTCCTGGGTCTCGCGCTGCTGGCCCCCGCGGTCATCGGCGTCGTCCTCGGCATCCGCCGTGATCGGCGCATACGCCAACTCACCCACGCCTGGCTCGCCTTGGACAGCCATCCCCCGTCCGAGACCCGGCTGCGCTCCCCCGGCCTCAGCCTCCTCTGGCTCCTGTCGTCCCTCGCCGTGTGCACGCTCGGGCTCTGGACGTCCTTCTCCTCGGCCGCGTACGCCGAACCGGGCGAAGAGACCTACGCCGACGTCATCCTCGGCATGGGCGCGGGCCTGCTCGTCTGGCTGACCGGCCTCTTCGGCGCCGCGAAGGCGGTCGGCCACTACCGCTGGGCGCTGCGCAACCTCGGCCCCTCGCTACCGGTCACCACCGCCGCCCGCCGCTAGCGCCCGCTCAGACCAGCCGTCGCGCCGTCGCCCACCGCGTCAGCTCGTGGCGGTTGGAAAGCTGCAGCTTCCTCAGCACTGCCGACACATGCGACTCCACCGTCTTCACGGAGATGAAGAGCTGCTTGGCGATCTCCTTGTACGCGTATCCGCGCGCGATGAGCCGCAGGACCTCGCGCTCGCGCTGCGTGAGGCGGTCCAGGTCCTCGTCGACCGGAGGCGCGTCGGTCGAGGCGAAGGCGTCCAGGACGAATCCGGCGAGGCGCGGCGAGAACACCGCGTCACCGTCCTGCACACGGAAGACGGAGTCCACCAGGTCGGTGCCGGTGATGGTCTTGGTGACGTAGCCACGGGCGCCGCCGCGGATGACTCCGATGACGTCCTCCGCGGCATCGGACACCGACAGCGCGAGGAACCGCACCGGGTTCTCCGCGTCGGCCATCAACGGCGCGCACCGGCGCAGGACTTCGACGCCTCCGCCGCCCGGCAGGTGCACGTCCAGGAGGACGACCTCGGGGCGCGTGGTCGTGATGACCGTGACCGCCTGGTCGACGTCGGCCGCCTCGCCGACGACTTCGACACCGGTGACGTCGGTGCGGCCGATCTCCGCCTGCACTCCGGTGCGGAACATCCGGTGGTCGTCGACGAGGACGACTCTCACACGACGCCCGTCCGCACCGCCGCCCTCGTCCGTCCCGGTCGGCTCCGTGGGCCCGCTCGCCCCGGTCGCGTCGCTCATGTCGTCGCCGTCCTCTCCATCTCCAGCTCGACTTCCGTGCCGCCGCCCGGCACCGCGCGCAGCCGCGCCGTGCCGCCGTTGCGCTGCATACGGCCGATGATCGATTCTCGTACGCCCATGCGGTCGTCCGGCACGGAGTCCAGATCGAAGCCGGGACCCCGGTCCCGTACGGACACGAACACCGTCTCCCCCTCGACTTCGGCGAAGACCTGCACCGCGCCGCCCTCGCCACCGTACTTGGCGGCGTTCACCATCGCTTCCCTCGCGGCCTGCATCTGCGCGGTCAGCCGCTCGTCGAGCGGGCAGTCGCCCACGACGACGACCTCGATGGGAACACCGTGCTTGTCCTCGACCTCGGCGGCGCTGCGGCGCACCGCCTCGGCGAGGGTGTCGGGTTCCTCGTCATCGTCCTTGCCGGTGCCCTCGGGTTTGTAGAGCCAGGCGCGCAGGTCGCGCTCCTGGGCGCGGGCGAGACGGCGCACCTCGCTCGCGCTCTCCGCGTTGCGCTGGATCAAAGTCAGGGTGTGCAGCACGGAGTCGTGCACATGGGCAGCGACCTCGGCTCTCTCCTGGGCGCGGATGCGCATGAGCCGTTCCTCGGAGAGGTCCTGCATCATGCGGACGAGGTAGGGACCGGCGAGCAGCGCGACGCCGACGAGCACGGCGAGCGAGGCCTGCAGCACGGCGCCCAGGTGCGCGGCGGAGCCCTGCAGCACGAAGATGCCGGACACCCCCGCGCCGACCAGCAGCACTCCGGCCGCGGAGCGGGCGATCGTCAGGGTGCGCCTGCGACGGCCGACGGCCATCCAGCGGGCCCTGCGGGCGTTGTCCGCCTGCCGCCAGACGAGGGCGACGCCGGCGGCGACGAGCAGCGTCGGTACGACGTACGCCTTCGTCGAGCCGTCCAGGTCCACGTTGCTGACGAAGACCATGGCGACGACGAGCATCGCGAGGAGCGCGACGAGTTGCCCCTTGTCGGGTTTGCGGGCGACGAGTCTTCGGCGCCCGTCCGGCGCTGTCTCGGCCGTGACGGCCGCGGGCGGCCGTTGGGCGTCCACTCCGCCCACGCCGAGCGGGACGAAGAACCAGAACGCCGCGTAGAGCAGACCGCCGAGGCCGTCCGCCGTGAACAGGCCGACGAAGATCAGGCGGACCCAGATCACAGGTAGTCCGAGGTGTCCGGCCAGACCGCGTGCGACACCGCCGAGCCAGCGCCCGTCACCGCTGCGATAGAGCTTGCGCAGCGGTCGGACGTCGTCGATGGGCGGTGCAGCGGCTTCCGGCATGTTCTCGATATTCACACGCGGGCGCGGGTGGGAGCATCAGGGTCGACCCCCGAGACTTCCCTGATCCGTTCCCCTGCCTCGCCCCTGTCAGGGGTGCGGCCCGCAGCCTCTCAGGGCCGATATCAGGGTTCGTCCAGGGTCGTCCCGACTGCCGTGGCGGCCCCGTGGCGGTCACCATGGACACATGACAGATCAGCAGCCCGCCGAGACGGAGACCGAGGCCGCCGTGCGCGGCGCCTCGCGCGCCGCGCACGGCGTCCCGGGCGGTCCCGCGGACGCTTCTGACTCGGGCCTGCCCGCGGAGGAGCGCAAGTTCCGCCGCGACCGTCGGCAGAAGAGGATCGGCGGCGTGTGCGCCGGTCTCGGCCGGCACTGCGACATGGACCCGGTGATCTTCCGCATCGGCCTGGCCGTGCTCGCGCTCACGAGCGGGCTGGGTCTGGTGTTCTACGGCTTCGCGTGGCTCTTCGTGCCGTACGAGGACGAGGAGGAGAACGAGGCGCGCAGGCTCCTCTCCGGCCGGGTCGAAGGCCAGGCGCTGACCGCCGTTCTGTTCGCCCTCGTCGGCTGTGGCGTCTTCCTGACGCTGCTGAACAACGGCGGGGCGCTGACGTTCGCCGCCGTGCTCGCCCTGCTCCTCGCGGGCGCCGGGTACTGGTCGCAGCAGCGCGACACCCTCGATCCCGATCCGGTGGCGGCGCAGGCCGCGGCGGACGCACCGCCGGAGGCAAAGGCACCGCCCGTCGCCGGGGGCCCTTCGTGGTGGCGTGACCCGATCATCAAGGACGGGACGTACGACGGTATCTCGGGCTACTTCTGGGGTCCGGAGGGTCTCAAGCCCGAGGGTCTCACCGTCGAGTACCGGGTGGCGGGCCACCGGGCGGGCGTGTATCGCGAGGCGAAAGAGCCCAGGCCTGCGCCCGCACCCCGCGGGCCGCGCTGGATCGGCGGCTGGGTGTTCCTGACCGCCCTGCTCGCGGGCGGCCTCGGGACCGGGCTTACCTGGGAAGATCACCCGCTCGGCACCTCTTTGCAGGTGGGCCTCGCGTGCGCGCTCGGGGTGTTCGGTCTCGGTATCGCGGTGAGCGCCTTCCTCGGGCGCACCGGGGCGGGCTCGATCGTGCTGGCGGTGCTGACCGCCGGCCTCCTGGCCGCGTCGGCGGCCCTGCCGAAGAACATCACGACGCACTACACGCACACGGACTGGATACCGACCGCGGTGGCGGACGTCCGGCCTCGGTACGAGGTGGGGCTCGGCAGCGGCACGCTCGATCTGAGCAAGCTCGACGTCGGCAAGGGTGAGACGTTGCGGACGGGTGCCGAGATCGGCGCGGGCAGCATCGATGTGATCCTGCCGAAGGACGCCACCGTGCGGCTCGACGTGGAGGTGGGCGTCGGCGACATCACGTTGCCGGGCGACAGGGACAAGGACCTGGACGTCGCTCCGGGGCGGGAGAAGACGGTGACGCTGCGGCCGCCCTCGGGTGGCGACGGCGGCGGCACGATCGATCTGCGCCTCGAAGTCGGCGTCGGACAAGCGAAGGTGATCCGTGCTACGTCATGAATTCCACCCCGGCAAGCTGATCGCAGGGCTCTGCCTGCTGACGGTCGCGGTCGTGTACGCGGGTGACGCGGGCGGTGCCTGGGATGCCCCGTGGTTCGTCGCGCTGCCGCTCATGATGGTCGGCCTGTTCCTGGCGGGTGTGGCGGCGGCGATCCATGGGATACGTCCGAGAGGGGCGGCCCGTTCCGGTGGTGGTGGCGGCAGCGTCAGGGAGCCGCGGGACCAGGGTCTGTCCTAGCGGGCATGTCCGGGCCCCGGGGCGTTCGGCGGCGGGCGGTGCGAAGGGCGTCGACGGAGAGGACTGCGGCTCCGGCGAGGATCAGCGGCAGCCAGGCCATCAGGTAGGCCAGATCGTTGCCGTAGTAGTAAGGCTCCTCGTGCCAGCTGACGGTCAGCCAGAGGCTGAGCGAGATGAGCGCGCCACCGACTGCGGCGACCCGGGCGAACAGTCCGATCAGGGTGCCGATGCCGACGGCCAGCTCTCCGAGGGCGATGGCGTAGCCGAAGCCGACGGGGCTCTTGAGGGAAAGGTCGACGAGAGCGGGGATCGCGGAAATGTCGCGGACGCCCTCCATCTGGGCGCCGATAGAGCCCGCACCGCTCGCCTGCATGAAGGTGCTGTCGGTGAGCTTGTCCAGGCCCGCGTAGATGAAGGTGATGCCGAGGAAGATCCGCAGGGGGAGCAGGGCGTAGCGCGTGGCGAACTCCCGCCAGTCGTCGCGCCTGGTGCGGCCTTTGTGACCGGCGGGCCCGGTCTGACCGGTGTGGCTGTTCGTACGCATGCCGTGCGCCATGGCACTCCGCCGCCTCTCGCGTGGTCCCGTCATCTGACGATACGTACGAGGAGGGGCTGCTGCTCAGTGGCGTGCAGGGGGATTCCGTCGGCGGTCCGGGCAACAGGCCCGGGGCAGGCCTTGGGAGGCCGTGGGTGGGGAGGGGGGACGTTGTGGGTCAGTCCGTTACGTCGATCGTGACGCGGTTCGTCTCGACGCCCGCGGCCGTGACGACTTGGACCTCGACGCGGCCGGGTTCCACGTCGACGGGGACGGGGACGGTGAGGACCGCGTCGGTCGGATTGGTGAAGCCGCCCGGCACGGGGACGAGTGGCACGTGGACGTGGACGGCGCCGATGCGGACGACCGTGCGGGCGAGCCGGTCCGCGTCCCCGGCGCCGGGCGGGACGAAGCCCGCGCCGCGGATCTCGATGTCGTCGCCCGTGCGGATGGGGGCGTCGAGGTCGCCGGCCTCCCGCGCGCGGACGACGGAGAGGATCACGGGACGGCCGCCCTCGGCGTACTTCCCCGCCAGGTATGTCGCGGCGGAGACCAGCACGAGCAGGGCGAGGCCCCACGGCAGGTCAGGCAGCTGCTCGGGGCGGCGGGCCAGGCGCACGGCGGCGAAGATCACGGCGACGGCGCTGATCAGAACGTACTGCGCGTCGGTGAAGCTGCCGCGGCCCGCGTCGTCCGTGAGTGGGTCGGAGGCCCGGGGCCGGTCCGCGCGGACCTTCTGCAGGCGCTGGCCCAGCACGCGCAGGCCGACGACCCTGCGCACCAGGACGGCGACCGCGCACACCACGGCGAGGACGGTCACTGTTCCCGCGGCACGGGCGAGTTGGAGGCCGTCGATCAGTTCGTCGCGTTCCGTGTGTCCCGAGGCGGCGGCGAGTTCGCCTGCGAGGACGAGTACGGCGAAGACGACGAGGAGCACCCAGGAGGCGGCCACAACGCGCGAGGTGGAGAGCCGGTTGTCCTCGCCGATCACCGGGGCGAGGACTCCGCCGCGTGCCCGGTGCGCGTATGCGGCGCCGGACAGCAGGGCACCCATGACGAAGGCGGCGAGGAGGCCTGCTGTGCGCGCGTGCGACCAGCCGGCGCCGATCGCGGTGAGCGCCTGGACGAGGAGGAGTACGCCGAAGGAGCTCCAGACGACGCCGAGCGTGCGGGCCCACAGGCGGCCCAGCCAGGCCTCGCCCTCGGCCCTGCCGCGCTCGGAGACAGTGCGCGCGGACTGGGTCAGCTCGTCCGACACCCACTGCCTGGAGGCCATCGCCGAGTGTGCGACGGCCGCCGGCAGTCCCTCCCCCGCCGCGAACCCGTCGCGCTGGGCGAGGAACGCGGCCACGGCACGCCGGTGTCCTTCACGCGCCCCGTGCGGGCAGCCGCCGCACGTGCAGCCACCCCCGTGCACGCCCTGCCCCGCCTCCTGCACCGCCACCGCGTACGCCGCCTTCCCCACCCTCGAAGCCTCTGGGGCTTCCCGCGAACTTCCCCGCAGAGAAAGGGAATTGTGCCGTACTGGAGGGCGAACGAATGCCCGGGGTCAGGTCAGCGGGGGTGAATGGCGCGGCTCGGCGTTGACGCCGAGGTCAGGCCAGCAGATCGGGTTCGCTGCGGCTGATGTCCTGCCACAGGTACTGGTAGTTGATCCACGCGACCAGGTCGCTGCCGAGTTGTTCGCGGGTCTGCACCGCTTGCTTGTGGCCGATCAGCACGGGGCGCCCGGCCGCCCGTGCGCTCAGCTGGACCTGGCAGGAGCGGTCCATGGAGATGAACCACCAGGCGGCGGCGTCGACGGAGTCCCCGACCGTGAGCAGGCCATGGTTGCGCAGGATGACCGCCTTGTGGTCGCCGAGCGCGGTGGCGATCCGCCGGCCCTCCTCGGCGTCGACGACGACGCCGGTGTAGCCGTCGTACAGCGCGTGGCTCTCGTAGAAGGCACAGGCCTCCTGGGTGATCGGGTCCAGGAGTTCGCCGAGCGTGGAGAGCGGGCGGCCGTGCAGGGAGTGGCAGTGTGCGACGGCGACCACGTCGGGTCGTGCCAGGTGGGCTTGGGCGTGGACGGTGAACGCGGCCTGGTTGACGTGGTGGCGCCCCTCCACGACCTGACCGTCCGCGTTGGCGAGGACGAGGTCGCCCACGGTGATGTGCTTGAAGGGCATCCCGAAGGGGTTCACCCAGAAGCAGTCGGTGTACTCCGGGTCGCGTGCGGTGATGTGGCCGGAGACCCCGTCCTCGTAACCGAGCCGACCGAAGATCCGCAGTGCGCCTGCGAGCCGCTCCTTGCGGTGGCGCCGTTCGTCCGCCACGGAGGTGTGGACGGGCGGCATCGCGAACTGCAACCGCTCGACGGGTATCGGTGTGGGCGCCTGCATGTGTCCTCCATCCGTGGTCGTACGGGGCGGAAGTTACCGGCGGGAAGCACAGGAGGACAGAGGTGCGACGCGATCAAGGGTGCGAGGTGCGGCACGTTCGGAGGGTCGGTGAGGGGCGATGGGAGCGGGGCGGTGAAAGGCGACAGGAGGTGTCGGGTATCGGCGGCAGACTCGTCGTATGACGTGCAAGTGGAAAGCCTTCGCCACCGCAGAGCCCGACCTCGCCGCGACCGTCGAGAAGCGGTTCGGCGCGTTCACGCACCACGTTCTCGCGACGCTCCGCAAGGACGGGGCGCCGCGCACGACCGGGCTCGAGGTCCGCTTTCTGCACGGGGAGCTGTGGCTCGGCATGATGCCGAACTCCCTCAAGGCACTCGACCTGCGCCGCGATGGGCGCTTCGCGCTGCAGGCGAACCCGGGGGCGGGCACGGAGATGGCGGGCGGCGACGTCCGTATCGCGGGGCGGGCGGTGGAGGTGCGGGACCCGGCGACCGTCGCGCGGTACGCGGACACGGTGAATCCGCCGGACCCGGACGCCTTCCACCTCTTCCGCACCGAGCTGACGGAGGTCGTGCGGACCTTCATCGAGGACGAGAAGTACCTGGCGGTGCAGCTCTGGAAGCCGGGTGCCGGGGTGCGCGTCACACGCCGGACGTGAGAACGCCGGTGCCGCCCCTCCGTGACGAAGACGGAAGAGCGGCACCGGCGCTCAGCAAGGCGTGGGGAGGTCGACCGCGGGGGTCACTCCCACTCGATGGTCCCCGGCGGCTTCGACGTCACGTCGAGCACGACGCGGTTCACGTCGGCGACCTCGTTGGTGATACGCGTCGAGATCTTCGCGAGGACGTCGTACGGCATGCGGGTCCAGTCGGCCGTCATGGCGTCCTCGGACGAGACGGGGCGCAGGACGATCGGGTGGCCGTACGTACGGCCGTCGCCCTGGACGCCGACGCTGCGGACGTCCGCGAGCAGCACGACCGGGCACTGCCAGATCTCGCGGTCGAGACCGGCCGCCGTCAGCTCCTCGCGGGCGATGGCGTCGGCTTCGCGCAGCAGGTCGAGGCGGTCCTTGGTGACCTCGCCGACGATGCGGATGCCGAGACCGGGGCCGGGGAACGGCTGGCGCTGGACGATCTCGTCCGGCAGACCGAGCTCGGCACCGACCATCCGGACCTCGTCCTTGAACAGCTTGCGCAGCGGCTCGATGAGCTGGAACTCGAGGTCCTCGGGGAGCCCGCCCACGTTGTGGTGCGACTTGATGTTCGCGGTGCCGGTGCCGCCACCGGACTCGACCACGTCGGGGTAGAGGGTGCCCTGGACCAGGAACTCCACCGGCTGGTCGCCGGGGGCCTCGGCGACGATCTCCGCCTGGGCTTGCTCGAAGACACGGATGAACTCGCGCCCGATGATCTTCCGCTTCTCCTCGGGGTCGGAGACCCCGGCGAGCGCGGCGAGGAAGCGCTCCTGCGCGTCGACCACCTTCAGCTGCACGCCGGTCGCGGCGACGAAGTCCTTCTCGACCTGCTCGGTCTCGCCCTTGCGCATCAGGCCGTGGTCGACGTAGACGCAGGTCAGCTGCGAGCCGATGGCCTTCTGCACGAGGGCAGCGGCGACCGCGGAGTCCACACCGCCGGAGAGGCCGCAGATCGCGCGCTTGGTGCCGACCTGCTCACGGATCGCGGCGACCTGCTCGTCGATGACGTTGTCGGTCGTCCAGTCCGGCTTGAGGCCGGCGCCGCGGTAGAGGAAGTGCTCGAGGACCTGCTGACCGTGCGTGGAGTGCATGACCTCGGGGTGGTACTGCACGCCGTACAGCTTCTTCTCGTCATCCTCGAAGGCGGCGACCGGCACGACGTCCGTGGACGCGGTGACCGTGAAGCCCTCGGGCGCGGCGCTGCACGCGTCGCCGTGGGACATCCACACGGACTGCTCGGTCGGGGTGCCCTCGAAGAGCGTGGAGCCGGCCTTGGAGACGGACAGCGGGGTGCGGCCGTACTCACGGGCGCCGGTGTTGTCGACCGTGCCGCCGAGGGTCGTGGCCATCAGCTGGAAGCCGTAGCACATGCCGAAGACGGGGACGCCGGCCTCGAAGAGCTGACGGTCGACGGTGGGCGCGTGCTCCGCGTACACCGACGAGGGGCCGCCGGAGAGGATTATGGCCGCGGGCTTCTTCGCGAGCATCTCGGAGACGGGCATCGTGCTCGGCACGATCTCGCTGTAGACGCGGGCCTCACGGACGCGACGGGCGATGAGCTGGGCGTACTGCGCTCCGAAGTCGACGACCAGAACGGTGTCGGGAGCGGCGGCAGCGGGGGGCGCTGATGGCACGGCGGCGGCCTTCCGGCGTTGAGCTTGAGCGGTGCGTGAGCAGAGGCTCGTGCGTGAGCAGGGGGTCTGTGTTTGTCAATTCTAACGGGCCCGGCGCGGCGCCTTCGTCGTATCCGACGGTCGCCCCGACTCACACCGACGCGGCCCCCATCCCTCCCGGCGGGTGCCCTCGCACAACGGTGGCCGTCTCAGCATCCGAGCCGCGGGGAGTCCCGATTGACCCGGCACGCGCGCGTGGGGGCATACTGGCTGCGTGACCAAGCACCTCAGCTTCCTCTTTACCTATGGCAACCGGCCTGCCGGCTGCCATGGTCGAGCTGCTTGATCCCACCGACAAGCGACTTACCGGGCGCCCCGGGCCGACAAGGCCCGGGGCGCTCTGTCGTACGCGGGTCCTGCCGATCCGGGGGCACCTCTTCAGACGAAGGAGACCCCCATGACGATGACGACCACCACCGCGGACAAGACCGGCGCCCGCACCCCCGAGGCCGCCGGCGTGATCGAGAACGCACGTGAGCGGATCGACGCGCTCGACGACCGGATCATCGGTCTCGTACAGGAACGCATGGCCGTTTCGGCCGTCATCCAGGAGGCCCGCATCACCTCGGGCGGCCGCCGTGTGAACCTCTCCCGCGAGATGGAGATCCTCGGCCACTACAGGGACGCGCTCGGCAAGCCCGGCACCGCGCTCGCGATGACGCTCCTGGAGCTGTGCCGGGGCCGCGTCTGACGGCCGTCGTTCCCGGGCCGGGCCCGGTGGCAGCTGCGGATCTGAGTTCGGATCCGCTCTCACCCGTACGGCGCGTGACCGGTCCCGGAGGCGCTTCGTTGGTCTCAATGTCCGTGTCAGCCAGGTGCGGGCCCGCAAGAACCACGCGTGGCTCCACTGGAGCGATGAGGCGCAGGGATCGCTCCTTGCGCCGTGGGACCTCGCTCCAGTGACGTGACCGGACGGCAGGGGACAGCAGCCCGGTCACCCAAGAGAACGGTCGGCTTCGGGGACGCCCGGAGCCGGCCGGCCTCCGTCCCGGCACCCGGGCCGAATCCCCGGCCCTTCCCCCCCAGATGTGGTCCAAACGGTTGCGCAGCGAACAACCCATCCAGCACGATGCGTAGAAGGACGGGCAGCGAATCCCGCCGTCCACAACTTCATTGCCAGTGGTCGATACCACGCGAGCGCCCCTCATGCGCCGGGTCGGCCACCGGCACCTCCACCAGAGCGGCGCACTCCCCCCGGCGCCGTCCCGAGGCATCGACGCGGCCCTGACGTCGGTGCGACAGCCAAGGGCCCCGCGGATCCGTCCCGCGGGGCCCTTCGCTCTGTCGGTGACCGATGCCGATCAACCGACGCCGATCAGCCCACGCCGATCAGGCGCCCTTGTCGCCGTTCTCCAGCTTCTTCACCTGCGCCTCGACGATCTCCGCCGGCACGCCGAACTTCTTCGGCTTGAGCAAATTGATCGAGTAGAACGCCGCGAGCGTCGCGCCACTGCGTACGACGGTGAAGCTCATCGGCGTCTTCTGGCCCTCGATGAGGCCGACCACCTTGTACGAGACCGCCTCGTCGCCCGCTTTCGGCGTGGGCAGCGCGGCGACGTCCCGGTACTTCGAGTCCGCGTGCTCGTACGCGGTGCACTTCTTCGTGGCGGCCCGCAGGCCGTCCATGACCTTCTCCGCGTCGGGCTGCTCGTGCGCGAGCAGGGCGAGCGAGATGACCGTGGCGTCCAGCTCGTCCGGGCCGGTCATGGTGCGGCCGACACGGGCCTTCGACGACGGCTGGGTCGCGAACATGAACATGTCGGCGAACGGCTGGCAGGCGGCCGGGTCGGCGGGCACGGTCTGCGAGGGCATGTCCGCTGCGGACATCTTCTCGACCTTGTAGCCCTTGAGGTCGCCCTTGGCGAGCACCGCCTTCTCCAGGTCGGTGGCGGACAGCGCGGTCGACTTCTCCGCGGCCGGCTTCTGCTTGGCCTGCTGCCCGGACGACTTCTTGTCGTCGGAGCCGCCGCTGTCGCCGCCACTGCCCTTGTCGCTGCCGCACGCTGCGGTCAGGCCCAGCGCGACCGTGACGGACGCGGCCACGACGGCCCGAGACACAGATGACTTCACGTTTCCTACCTTCACGTTTCACGGCGCGGGCGACGGCCCGCGCCGAGGCGACATGAAAGCGGCAACCACACGTCTCTGACCAGCGTTTTCGGTAACGATCAGGAACCGCCGAAAAGGTTGTACGGCCCGTTGGGTTTTGCCGACATCAAATTTTGCCGACGCCGGAACTTGCCGACGCCGGAACTTGCCGACGCCGGAACTTGCCGATGCCTGATCTTGCCGACGCCAGACACGGACGTCAGATCTTGTCGAGCTGCGCGGTGACGATCTCGGGCGCCACCTTCGGGTCCTGGTCCGCCGTGGGCGTGCCGATGCCGCCGATGCCCCCCGTGCCGTCCTTCTCGGCGTCCTTGTCGCGCTGGACGCCTTCGGGGTCGTACAGATTCGACGCGTCGAAGACGGCGAGCGTCGCACCGGTGCGCACGACCGTGACGCTCTCCCGCATCACGTACTCGCCCTTGCGGTGGGCGATCTTGTACGAGACGGACTCGTCGCCCTTGGCCGACTTGTCCTGCGTGGGCAGTGACCGTACGCCGATGTAGCGCTGCTCCCCGATCCGGAAGGCCGAGCACTTCGTGGACCGTGCTGCCGCCCGCAGGTCCGCCATCATCTGTTCGGCGTCCGACCCGGCGTAGGAGGACAGGCCGACGCGGGTCGTCGTGAAGTCCTTGTCGTCGGTGGCGGTCAGGACGCGGCGGACGTGGTCCTTGGACTTCCCCGCCGTGCGTACGTCGAGCATCGCCGCGAGTGAGCCGCACTCCGCGGGAGACGGCTTCGCCGCGGGCGGCGCGGCGGCGGAGGACCCGGACTCGTCCGGCGCCTCGACCTCGTAGCCCTTCACGTCGCCCGCGGCGAGGGCCGCCTTCTCCAGCTTCGAGGGGCCCGCACTCGCGCGCGGCTTCGCGTCCTTCCCGGCGTCGCCGCCACCCTCACCGCTGCAGGCCACACTCGCTCCGAGTGCGACCACGACCGATACAGCCGCCACGACGCGCGACACCGCTGACTTCACGTTCTGTTCCCCTGCCGATCCTGCCGATCCACCGTTTCCGGACGCAACCTACGACGGAGGAAGATCGAATCTGGTTCCCCGCACCTCACCGGCGACGCCCCACCGCCTCACCAGCGATGTCCTGCTGTCTCACCAGCCCCAGATCCAGAAGCGGAACGGGCTGAGCAGGACGATCGCGAGCGCCATGCCGCCGACGACGATCACCACGCTCCACACGCGACGGCTCCGCTCGGACCTCCCACCACGGGCACCCGTCCCACCCGTCGGCATCGACCGCCAGTCGTCCGGGCGCCACCGCGCGGACTCGGCCTCGCGCTTCGCGCGCCTGCGGCGGAACCGGCCCGCCTCATCGACCCGCCGTCGCGCGGCCTCCTCGTCCAGGCGCCGCAGCCGTTCCGCCACCATGCGTGCCCGCGCGGACGGTTCCTTCGGCGCCGACGAGCGGATCTCCCGCTCGCTGTCGTTCTCGAACCTCTCCCACACCTCGTCGGGTATGGCCACGCTGTCCCCTCCCCCTGTTCTCCGGATGCCCTGTCAGCTGCCCTGAGAGCGGGGGAAGTTCTAGCACGGGCCACCGACAACACGGCCTGGTGTGAGGCACACCACATAAGAATTATGTGAAAGCGAGGACAACCATTCACAGGGATCACATGTCATGCATGCAGTAACAAGAGGCAGTACCAGTCAGTACCCAGCACGTGTCAGTACCAGTCAGTAC
This sequence comes from Streptomyces venezuelae, assembly GCF_008642355.1. Taxonomy (NCBI): domain Bacteria; kingdom Bacillati; phylum Actinomycetota; class Actinomycetes; order Kitasatosporales; family Streptomycetaceae; genus Streptomyces; species Streptomyces venezuelae. The sequence continues at coordinate 4,937,806 of NZ_CP029193.1, read as the reverse complement.
CCAGAGCCACCCCGCGTCTCCGACTTCCTGAGGTCTTCATGAAGCTTCGTCGTGCCATGGCTGCCGCGGCCGCTACGGCTGCCATAGCCCCGATCGCGCTGCTGTCGGCCCCGGCCGCTTCCGCGGCCGAGGGCACGTCCACTCCGCCCGCCCCGGCCGCGGGGGCCCCGACGGAGTCCGCCACGCCGACCCCGTCCGCGACGCCGCCCGCGCAGACGCCCGAGCCGGAGAAGACGCCCGGCACGCCGACCCCGCCTGCGGAGCCCCCGGCGCCCGGGAAGCACACGGCCGAGGTCGAGGTCCCGAAGACCGCGAAGACTCCCGAGGTCCCCGAGGTCCCGGACGAGGACGCCGAAGAGGCGCCTCCCGCCTGCGAGTCCGACGACGGCGACACGGACCCCGACTCCGTCCTGGAGATCGACCTCCTCGGACTGCCCAAGAAGATCGTCGCGGGCAGCGGCTGGCACCAATTCAAGCTGAGCGCGGCCAACCCCACCGACGAGCCGCTCGGCGAGGTCGAGTGGACCGCGTTCGTGAACAACCTCGGCGCGGACCCGGACAAGAAGGACGGGCTGCGGTACTTCACCGACGTGCAGTTCTTTGACCAGGACAAGGACGAGTGGACCACGGTCAAGAGCCCGCGCGGTGAGGGCCTGGCCTACGACACCGTCGAGCTGGACGCCGAGGACAAGGCCGTCGTCAAGCTGCGGGCCAAGGTCAGCGCCAAGGCTCCGGCCATCGACGGCTACACGGTCGGTCTCGGCAGCTATGTCGACCCCGAACTCGACTGCACGCACACGTCGTCCAAGTACCGGCCGCTGACCATCGTCAAGGCCGGCAGCGACGACGAGTCGACCAAGCCCACGCCGAAGCCGTCCCCGTCCAAGACCGCGCAGGCCGCGCCCGCGCCGCAGGGGAGCGCTTCGGAGACCCCGGCGCCGGTCGACGGCAGCCTCGCCGAGACCGGCTCCAGCTCGATGCTGCCGACCGTCGGTGTCATCGGCGGTATCGCCGTCGTCGCCGGTGCGGGCGTCGTGTTCGCCGTACGCCGCGGGAAGGCCGACGGCACCGTCTAGCCGACTCGGCCACATCGGCCCGGCGACACCGGCCACATCGGCCGCCTGATCACGCGGAAGGACCTGCGCTCGGAGGGGGGTGCAGGTCCTTACGTGTGTCCGGGGGTGTGCCCCAAGACCCGTGTCCGGGGGTGTGCCCCAAGACGCGTGTCCGGTTCGCCTACTTCTTGGCCGGCACCGTCGGCATCCCCAGGAACGGCAGCTTCAGCGCGCCGAACGCGTCCGCGGGGACCGCGGGGGTCTTCGGTTCGACGGCCGCGATCCGCACGTACCGCGTGCCCTGTGCCGGACGCGGGTCCTCCCCGCCCTTGTTGGGCCAGAACGACATGGCGCGCTCGGCCTGCGCGGTGATCGTCAGGGACGGGTTCACGCCCAGGTTCGCGGAGACCGCGGCGCCGTCGACGACCGAGATGCCGGGGTGGCCGTAGAGCCGGTGGTACGGGTCGATGACGCCGGTCGCGGCGGAGTCGCCGATCGGGCAGCCACCGAGGAAGTGCGCGGTCAGCGGCGTGCCCATGAGCTCGCCGACGTTCGACCCGGGGAAGCCGTTGATCTCCTCGGAGAGGAGCGTCGCCGCGCGGGTGGCCTCGGGGATCTGGTCGGGGTTGGGCGCGCCGTGGCCCTGCCGGGCGGTGAGCAGTCCCTTTCCGACGCCCTTCTCCTTGCGGTACGTGGTCAGGGAGTTGTCGAGCGACTGCATGACCAGGCCGATGATGGTCCGTTCCGACCAGTGCCGGTTGGAGAGCGAGCGGACCATCAGCCACGGGTGGCGTGCCACGTTGCCGAGCCAGCCGGCGACCCGCGCCTTGCCGCCTCGCACGCTGTACGGGACCTGAAGCACGGTGAGGCTGCCCATGGCGTTGGACTTCTTGCCGTAGCGGACGGGCTCGATGTGGGTGTTGCCGTTCGGGTGGATCGACGAGGTGATCGCGACGCCCTTGGTGAAGTCGGCCTTCTGGGTTCCGTGCTTCTGGCGGTAGCGGCGGTCGGTGGTCTGGGCGCCCACGAGGGCCTCGGAGTTGGTGCGGGTGAGGCTGCCGAGGCGGGCGGAGATGTGCGGCAGCAGGCCGGTGTCCTTCATGCGGTGCAGGAGTGTCTGCGTCCCGTACGTGCCGGCGGCCACGACGACCTTGCGGGCCGTGAACGTACGCCCTTTGCCCTTGCGCCTCTTGTCGGTCGGCAGGGTCGCGACGGCGAAGCCGCCCCGGGAGTCCTCGGTGACGGCGACGACCGACGTCATCGGGTGGACGACCGCGCCGGCCTTCTCCGCCAGGTACAGGTAGTTCTCGTTCAGGGTGTTCTTCGCGCCGTGGCGGCAGCCGGTCATGCACTCGCCGCACTCGGTGCAGGCCCTGCGGGACGGGCCCGCGCCGCCGAAGTAGGGGTCGGGAACTTCCGCGCCGGGCTTGCACGTTGTAGAGCCGTCCGCGTCCTTCTCGTCGCCGAAGAAGACGCCGACGGGTGCCATGTGGAAGCTGTCGCCGACCCCCAGTGCCTGGGCGGTGGCCTTCAGGTGGACGTCCGACGGTGTCATCGTCGGGTTGAGCCGCACCCCGAGCATGCGTTTGGCCTGCTCGTAGTAGGGGCGCAGCTCGTCCTGCCAGTCCGTGATGTCCTTCCACTGCGCGTCCTTGAAGAACGGCTCCGGGGGCACGTAGAGGGTGTTGGCGTAGTTCAGCGAGCCACCGCCGACACCCGCGCCGGCGAGGACCATCACGTTGCCGAGCAGGTGGATGCGCTGGATGCCGAACAGGCCGAGCGCCGGCGCCCACAAGTAGTTCTTCAGGTCCCAGGAGTTCTTGGGCAGCGTCGCGCGCGTGAAGCGGCGGCCCGCCTCCAGTACGCCGACGCGATAGCCCTTCTCCGTCAGACGCAGCGCGGACACGGCCCCGCCGAAGCCGCTGCCTATGACGACGACGTCGTAGTCGTAGTCGTGTTCCTGGGCGCTGCTCCGGTTTTGGGCAGAGCTCTCCTGTGACATTGACTCTCCTCGTTGAGAACTAGCGCATTTCCGACACAGGCCCTAACGGAGGCGAAGCGCCTTCATGACCTTCAGGCTGGTGCTCATGAACGCCGCGTACTTCTCGTCGTCCAGGCCGAAGGACGGCGCCAGCGGCATGACCCGCTGGGTCGCGACGGTCTGCGCCTCGGTGTACTTGAGGATTCCCTCGGAGCCGTGCCGTCGGCCGAGACCGGAGTCCTTCATGCCGCCCATCGGGGACTGCACGCTGCCGTAGGCGGGCGCGAAGCCCTCGTTGACGTTGACCGTGCCGGTGCGCAGCCGGGCGGCGACCTTGCGGCCGCGGCCGGTGTCCTTCGTCCAGACCGAGGAGTTCAGGCCGTACGGCGTGGCGTTGGCGAGCTCGATGGCCTCGTTCTCGTCCGTGAAGCGGTAGAGGGAGACGACCGGACCGAAGGTCTCCTCGGTGCAGACAGCCATCGGCGCCTCGACGCCGTCGAGGATCGTCGGCTCGTAGAAGTAGGGGCCGATGTCGGGGCGCGCGACGCCGCCCGCGACGAGCGTGGCGCCCTTGGCGACGGCCTCCTCGACGTGCCGGGTCACCGTCTCCAGCTGCCGTTCGCCGACGAGGGAGCCCATGTCGGCGCCGTACGCGAGGGACTTGCCGAGCCGCATCGCCTTCGTGCGCTCGGCGAAGCGCGCCACGAACTCGTCCGCGATCGCCTCGTGGACGTAGAGCCGCTCGATGGAGATGCAGAGCTGTCCCGCGGAGGAGAAGCAGGCACGCACCGCGCCCGACGCGGCCTTGTCGATGTCGGCGTCGTGCAGCACCAGCATGGCGTTCTTGCCGCCGAGTTCGAGTGAGACGCCGACCAGGCGGGCGGCGGCGCCCTGCGCGACCTCGCGGCCGGTGCGGGTGGAGCCGGTGAAGGAGACGTAGTCGGCGTGCTTGACGACCTCGGGGCCGACGACGGGACCCTCGCCGATGACGACCTGGAAGACCTCCGCGGGCAGGCCCGCCTCGATGATCAGGTCGCGGGCCCAGAGCGCGGTCAGGCAGGTCTCCGTGTCGGGCTTCATGACCAGCGCGTTGCCCGCGACGAGGGCCGGCAGCGCGTCGCCGACGGACAGTTCGAGCGGGTAGTTCCAGGGGGCTATCTGCCCGACGACGCCGCGCGGCTGGCGGTTCTCGGTGACCTTGGTGAGGACGGGGACGACGCCGGTGTGCCGCTTCGAGGCCAGGTAGGAGGGGGCCTTGCGGCCGTAGTGCCGGGCGGCGACCGCGACGGCCTGGACCTCCTCGTGCGCGTGCAGCCGGGACTTGCCGGTCTCCAGCTGGATGAGGTCGAGGACCTCGGCCTGGCGCTGCAGCACCAGGTCGTGGAAGCGCAGCAGGACGGCGGCGCGCTGCTTGACAGGCGTCCTCGCCCAGGCGATCTGGGCGGTGCGGGCCCGCTGGAAGGCGGTGGTGACGTCCTCGGGGGTGGACTCGGGCAGGTCGGCCAGCTTCTCGCCGGTGAGCGGCGAGTGGTTGGCCGTCCGTCCCGACCCGATGACGTCACGGGTGAGCTGCGCGATCAGCTCGGGCGTGACCACGTCGGCGGCGGTGCGGGCGCCGTCGGGGGCCGGGGCGGTCGGGTTCGTTCCGAGGGGCGCTGCGGTGGCCTGCGAGTCCGTCATGCACGTGAGAGTAGGCCTCCACCAGGCTTTTGGGTACCCATCGGTAACGGGGGTTCACGGCCTCCGCACATGACGCCAGTGATTGCTGGCGACAAAGCCGCTGATCAGGCCGTTACGACCGTTGCCGCTGCGCCGAGCGACGTCTCAGAGTTTGTCGAGCTCCAGGTCCGCGATGGCGGTCTCGGCGACCTCGCGGCCCCGCCCGGTGAAGTCGCCCTTGCCGGGATAGTCGATCCACAGCCGGTACATGTCCCCGGACTTGGTCCGGTAGTACAGGATCTTCGCCTCGTGCGGAAGCTCGGTCTGCGAGTCGGTGTACGTGACCGTGTTCTCGGCGGCGCTCCGGTCCCTGTACGTCGTCTCCTTGGTCTTCACGACGGGCGCGGGGTCGCTCGCCATGTCGCTGAACGACGTCTCGCCGCTCTCCTCGAACTTCTCCGCGTCCGCGTACGCCTGGGCCGCCGCGGTCCCCGCGACCTCCAGGGACGTGTCCTTCTCCTCCGCGAGGTCGAGCGTGACGAAGACGGCGCCGCTCGGGTCGGTGTACCGGACCCAGGACTTGTCCGTGTCGGTGGCCTGCGGCTTGCTCTCCACGTACCCCTTCGGGACGGCGACGGTGGCGGAGACCGCCTTCGCCTCGTGCTTCACCCAGCCCTCCGTGTCCGAGCCCCCGAAAGGACTCAGCGCCACGAGCACGCCCGCGGCCACCGCCGCGACGGTCACTCCGGCGACGACGGCGAGCGCCTTGCGGCTCAGGAAGATCCCCTTGCCGCGCCCCCGGTCGGCGCCGTCCACGACGGTGACGCGCTGCGTCGGCACCGCGGGCCGCGGAGGCTCGGCCGCCTCCTCCAGGAGGGCGCGGACCTGTGCGGCGTTCGGGCGGTGTGCGGGGTCCTTGGCCAGCAGGCGGTTGATCGCCTCGGCGAGCGGGCCCGACGCCGAGGCGGGCGCGGCGGGCGTCGCGTTCAGGACGGACTGGAGCGTCGCGGGGGTGTTGTTGCGGCGGAACGGGGAGACGCCCTCGGTCGCCGCGTACAGGACGACGCCGAGCGACCAGAGGTCGGACGCCGGTCCAGGGCGCTGGCCGAGCACGCGCTCCGGCGCGATGAACTCGGGCGACCCGACGAAACCGCCGGTGTCCGTCAGGTTGGTCTCGCCCTCGATCTGGGCGATGCCGAAGTCGGTGAGGACGACGCGGTCGTGCCGTCCGAGCATCACGTTGTCGGGCTTCACGTCGCGGTGCAGGATGCCCGCCTGGTGCGCGGCGTCGAGGGCGTTCAGGACGTCGAGGCCGATCCGCGCGGCCTCGCGGGCGCCGAGCGTGCCCTCCTGGAGTGCGGCGCCGAGGGAACGGCCCTGGACGAGCTCCATCACGATCCACGGCTGGCCGTCCTCGACCGCCACGTCATGGACGTTGACCACGGCCGGGTGGTCGAGGCGGGCGGCGGCGCGGGCCTCGCGGCGCATCCGCTCGAAGACGTTGGCGCGCTCGCGCTCCGGCAGGTGGTCGGGGACGCGCGGCTCCTTCACGGCGACCTCGCGGTCCACCGTCTCGTCCTTGGCACGCCACACGGTACCCATGCCGCCGTGGCCGAGCTTGCCGAGCAGCCGGTAGCGGTGTGCGATCAGGCGGCCGGTGCCGGGTTCCTGCGCGGACGGCTGCGACGGCGACGGTTGGGACACGGGCGGCTGGTTCGGCACGCCCTGGCTCGGCGGGACGTACGGCTGCGCGTACGGGTTGTCGGGATGAGCCGCACCGCCCTGGCCGGATTGCCCCGGTACGCCCCGCTGTTGTGGCGGCTGGAGGCCGAAGCTGGTTGGTTCGTACGGCCCGTAGGAGGCTCCCCCGTCGTTACTCATGCCCCCATGCCTATCGCGCGGGACACCCCGGTTTCCAGCCAGGCCCCGCATTGTGACCGGGGTGATGCACGTGGACGGGGCGTCACCGGCGTACGAACGTGTCCACCGCCGCGTCGAAGTACCTCCGCGCCTGCGCCGCCTCCCCCACCGGCGCCGACACCCACACGTCGAACCTCCGGCCGCCCTCCTCCCAGCACAGGTCGAACGAGCGACGGTCGCCCTTCCCGTCGCGGAGCCCGTCCCAGGTGAACTCGCGCAGCGCGGCCGGCCTGCCGTTGCGCGTGGTCTCGGAGACCCTGCCGTCGCGGTAACCGGGGTTGTCGCGCGGGCCGCTCGCATCGGCGCGGCGCTGCGCGGCGAGCGGGCCGCCCCGACCGGCAGCGGCTTCCTCGATGCCGATCCGGTACGTCCCGTCGGATGACTCGTAGAAGACGCGGGCCCCTTCCACCTGGCGCCGGAAGCCCTCCGGGACGGCGAGCGCGAAGCCCTTGGGGTCCTTCGCGATGCGGTAGCCCTGGGGCGCCTGCGGCGAGGACGGCCGCGCCGTGGGGCTCGTCACGGTGACCGTCGGCGTCGGCGAGCTCTGGGTCGCCGTGGCGGAGGCCGGGGGAGCCGGTGTGCCCCCGCCGTCGCCGTCCCTGGTCAGCAGCAGCGCGGCGGAGACCCCCGCACCCGCGAGGGCGGCCACCAGAGCCGCGGCGATCATGAAGGTCCTGCCGTGCTTCTCCGGCTTCACGAGCCCCGCGGCGGCCTGCGCGGCGAGCAGCTCACGCTCGGCCGGCGTCGGGGCACCCCGGCCCGACCGCCCCGGCAGCCCGTGCAGCCCCGGAAGCCCGGACCGCCCGGAGTGCCCCGGCAGCCCGGCCCCCGGTCTCTCCCGCACCACCGCCGGCATCCGCCCCGTCTCCACGTACACCCGCAGCAGCCCCTCCGCCTCCGCCGCGCCCATCCGCTGATCCGGATCGCGGTCGAGGAGCCCGAGCACCACGGGCAGCAGCGGATCGACGGCCGCGGATGGCCGGATCTCGTCGAAGACGACGGCGTGCAGGACCCCGCCGATGGAGTCGCGGCGGAACGGCGACTCACCGGCGAGCGCGGTGACAAGGAGTGCGCCCAGCGACCACAGGTCGGACTCGGGGCCCGTCCGCTCCCCCGCCATCCGCTCCGGCGCGGTGTACTCGGGCGAGCCCACGAACGACCCGACCTCCGTGAGCGTCGTCGCCCCCGAGAGCTGCGCGATGCCGAAGTCGGTGAGCACGACACGGTCGGTGCCCCGCTCCAGGAGTACATTGGCGGGCTTGAGGTCGCGGTGCAGGATGCCCGCATCGTGCGCGGTGCTCAGGGCGCCCAGCAGGTCGATGCCCATCCGCGCCACGGCGTGCGCGTCCAGCGGCCCGCCCCGCGCGATGCGCCCGGCCAGCGAACCGCCCTCGATCAACTCCATGACGATGTACGGCTGCTCGTCCTGCACCACGACGTCGTGGACCACGATCACGTGCGGATGCCGCAGCTGCGCCACGGCCCGCGCCTCGCGCAGGGTCCGCTCGCGCCGCTGCTCCGCCTCGGCGTCGGAGAGGGTCTCGTCGCGCGCGAGTTCCTTGACGGCCACCCGGCGGCCGAGCAGCAGATCGGTGGCGCGCCACACCACCCCCATGCCGCCCCGGCCGAGCGGCGCCTCCAGGCGGTAACGGCCCGCGATCACCCGGGCGTTGCCTCCACCTGCCGCTCCGGCGTGGTCTCCCAGGCTCCCCATGCGGCCATCATGCCCCACACGTGTGCGAACGGAATGGGTGTCGCCGCCGGGCGGCTGGTTCCGGCCGCCACCCCCGGGCGCCCCACCCGTACGACGGGGCGCTCGGGGCCCGTATCAGCCCTCCCGCCAGCCCCGGAGCATCGAGTCGAACTGCTGTCGGGACTTGTCCCAGCCCGCGGCGGGGGCCGAGAGATAGATGGCGTACTCGACGCCGTCTTTGCTCACGTAGGTCTGCTCGATGGCCCGGCGCGGCCCCTTCGTCCTGTTGTTCACTCCGGACGTCCAGCTGAATTCCCAGAGCGCTCCGTGCTGCCCCCGGAACGTGTTCGAGTCCAGGTGCAGCCGTTTGTAGTCCTTGTAGTTCAGCAGGCCCTTCTCCAGCTGCAGCTGGTGCGCGTACGGCGACTCGGCCTGCGGGGACTTGTCGACGCCGATCCGCAGGAAGCTCCGGCCGTCGTCCGGCGTGTAGTCCACCTGGGTGCCGTTCGCCCGGCGCTGCCAGCCCTCGGGCAGCATGAGGCTGAAGCCGTCGGGGTCGTACACGCGCTTCCAGTCGGCCGGGATGCCGCGCGGGGCCTTCCCGTCGTCCTGGCCCGTGCGCTGCTCCTGACCGCCCTCGTCGGCGGTGAGGCGCAGGAAGCCGAAGACACCGGCGCCGCCGAGCAGGGCGGCCGCGATCACGAGGGCGGCGACGGCGAGCACGCGGCGGTACCGCTTGGCCGGGGCGGGTGCCGACGCGTGGGCGTAGGTTTCGTGGCCTTCGCGGCCGCCGTGGGAGCCCTGGACCGCCGTGCTGGAGCCGTGGTGGTGCGGGGCGGTGGGGTCGTGCGGGCCAACGTGGTTGTACGGGGTGTCCTGGGCGTACGGCATGGCCTGGTTGTACGGGGTGGCTTGGTTGTACGGGGTGTCCTGGGCGTACGGCGTGGCCTGGTTGTACGGGGTGGGCGTCGTGTTCGCCCGGGTCGGCGCATGCGTCTGCGCCCGGCCCTGCGCCACGCTCGGCCGCCGCCCCTCCGCCGCCTCGGCGAGCAGCGCCTCGGCCTCCTCCGCGGTGGGCCGGGCGGCCGGGTCCTTGCGCAGGAGCGCCTCGATGATGGGGGCGAGGAGCCCCGCGTGCTGAGGCGGTTCGGGCTCTTCGGTCACCACGGCCTGCATCGTGCCGAGCGGCGACGTACGGCGGAACGGCGAGTTCCCCTCCACCGCCGTGTACAGCGTCGCCCCGAGCGCCCACAGGTCGGACGCGGGACCCGGGTTGGCTCCGCTGACGCGCTCGGGCGCCAGATAGTCGACGGAGCCGACGACTTCCCCGGTCCGCGTGATCGTGGAGTCCCCCTCGATCGCGGCGATCCCGAAGTCGGTGAGGAGGATGCGGCGGTCGTCGGCGAGAAGGACGTTGCCGGGTTTCACGTCGCGGTGCAGCACCCCGGCGGCGTGCGCGGCCCGCAGCGCCTTGAGGGTCCACAGGCCGATCCGGGCGGCCTCGACGGGTTCGACGCGGCCGTCGTCCTTGACCGCGTCCGCCAGCGAACGGCCCTCGACGAGCTCCATCACGATCCAGGGGCGGTCGTCGTACTGCAGGACGTCGTGGACGGTGACGACGGCGGGGTGGTTGATGCGGGCGGCGGCGCGCGCCTCCGTCTGGGTACGCGTGAAGAGGACCGCGCGGTCGGCTTCCTGCACGTACTGCGCGGCCGTCAGTTCCTTGACGGCGACGGCCCGGTGCAGCACCTCGTCCTGTGCGCGCCACACCCGTCCCATGCCACCGCGGCCGATGGACTCAGCGAGTCGGTAGCGGCCCGCGAGGACCAGGCCCTGCATCTGATTCACGTTTCCCCACAATGGTCTTGACTGGGCCAGGTTAAGGAGCGGGAGGCGTGCAGGGAACCGCAGGGGGGCCTAGGAGACCGCACTGTGACGCATGCGGTGCATGTCCCGATGGCCGGATACGTGGCCGGATACGCCTCAGTCGGTGACCCGGTAAGTGGCCGAAGCCTGCTCGTACAGCCGTGTCACTTCGTCCCGTTCGGCCTCCGGCCCCCGCACCTGGACCACGTGGTACCTGCCGCCAACGATCATCGCGAGATTGCGTACGAAGACCTCGCGGCCCGCGTCGTCCTGCCAGGTGAACTGACCCTCCGCCATGACCCGTCCACCGACGTCGATACGGCGCATGCCGCTGGACGTCGCCCAGGAGGAGTCGCGGAAAGGCTGCAGCTCACGCTCGTGCTCGCGCTGGTACTTCATGGGATCGTCGCCGTAGCTGTCCGTGGTGTCACGGCCCGGCACCAGCAGCAGTTCGAAGCCGCCGTGTGTGTAACGGACCTGGCCCCTGCCGTTCTTGGGCTGCCGGTCCCAGCCGCCCGCGACAGCCACGTGGAAGCCTTCGGGATCCTTGCGGACGACGAAACCCTGCGGCACTTCGGGGCCGGACGTCTGCGGCTTCTGCGAGCCGGGGCTCCTGCCCGACCCGTCCTTCTCCTTGCCCTCGTTCTTGTCCTCGCTCTTGTCCTTTTCCCCGTCCTTCCCGTCCTTGCTGTCGCCCGGTCGGGGGGCCGAGCTGACCTCACCCGCTGTCCCGGCGCGGTCACTTGAGCGGTCGTCGGACTTGGGCATGAAGACCATGGCGTACGCGATCGCCGCGGCGAGTCCGAGCAGGATCGCGATCAGGAGCAGACGGCCCAGCGAACGGGGGCGCGCGGGTCCGCGCGGGTGCGCCTCACGGGGTGCGCGCGGGCCGCTGTGGCCCTGGAGGGGCGAGACGTCGGGCACGTCGTGTCCGGGCCTGCTGCCCTGCGCCCTGCCGCCGCGTCCCCGGCCGCGCTTGTGCCGCCCGTGCCCCTCGGTGTTCCTCGCGGGGCTCTTCCGCCTGCGCACGACTTCGCCCCGGCGGCGCACCACGGGCAGCCTGCCCGCGTCGTACGGCGGGACCGGTACCACGTGCGCCCCCGCCTCCGGTTCGGGCGCGGACCGCACCAGGGAGCGCAGCCAGCCGCTGAGCTCCTCGAAGTCGGGCCGTTCAGTGGGGTCCTGACGGAGCAGGGACTCGACGACGGGGCGCAGTGGGCCGCACTCCTCGGCGAAGGCGGGCGGCTCGGCGCAGACGAGCTGGACGAGTTCGGCGGTGCTGTCCTCCGGGTACGGCGCGTGTCCCTGTACGGCGCGGTAGAGCAGCGCTCCCAGGGCCCACAGGTCGGTGGCGGGGGCGATGGGCGCGGCGAGCTGCCAGTTCTCGTGCACGGGCCCGGCCTGCTCGGGCGCCCAGCGCTCGGTGACGGCTCCGACGACCACCATGCGGGCGAGCCGGGCGCGTTCGGCGGCGAGGGCGGTGGCGGGGCCGCGCAGGGGGGTGCCTTCGCCGTCTCCGTCGTCCCACCCGCCGCGCGCGTTCCCGTACGGCACCTCGCTGTCGCGGCGGTCCTCGCTCCGACGGGGAGCCTCGTTCGCGTCCCGGCCGCGTGCCCCCGGAACCCCGCCCCGCGGCACCGCCCCGTGCCACGGCTTCTTGTCCGCGACTCCGTAGGGGTCCGATATCCGTCCCGCGGGCTCGGACTCGGGTTCCGGCGCGGGTTCGAGCGCCACATCGCCGTCCTCGTCCTCGTCCGCGGCGCCATACCCCCTCCCGAGCCCCGTCGCGTGCCCCGTCTCGTACTCCGCGACATTGCCGACCGACCCCGCCGAGCCCGTCGCCTCCCCCGCCTCCACCGGCCGCGGGTCGTACCCGCAGAGGGCCTCCTCGGCGGCGCCCGCCGCGAGCCCCGTCAGCATCACCCGGCCGTCGTCGCAGATCAGGACGGTCCGGGCGGTGATGTTCCGGTGCACCCAGCCGTACGCGTGCAGCACCCGCAGGGCGGCCAGGACGTCCGCCGCGACCTCCGCCGCGCGGTACGGACTCAGCGGCCGGTCCGCGAGAAGCGCCGCCAGCGGCCGCGCCGCGACCAACTCGCTGACTATCCAGAGCGAGCCGTCCTCCGCGAACACGTCGAAGACCTGGTCGAGCCGGGGGTGGTCGGGTATCTGCGCGGCGGTCTGCGCCGCCTCGATGGCGCGCCGCACCGCCGGGTCCGTGGGCCTGCGCGTGGTCCTGGTCCCGGGCCTCCTTGCCCCGGATCGCCGCCCTCCGGGGCCGCCCGCGCCCGCCCGCGGCAGGAACCCGTCGGGCAGGCCGTCCAGATCGTCCAGGCCGTCCTCGCCGACCACCTCCGCCTCGACGATCTCGGGCAGCGGCACCTGACGGACGAGGACTTCCTGACCGCTGTACGTGTCGAAAGCGCGCGACTCGGCGAATTCGTACACGTCGGAGGGCGGGAGCGGCAGGCGGTAGCGGTCGGCCAGCACCCGTCCCGCGTAGTCGTCCACGATGCCTTCCCCGTCCGCCCGGTGGTCAAATCCGTTCGTCTTGCGGCGCGTTGCGGCTGCTTACGGTCCGCAAGCACTCACGATACGTGCCGTCGGTGAACCGTATTGAGGGGATTCGAGATCCCGGCTCAGGACTTCGGCTCGAACGTCTTCGTCAGGGTCCGCCACGTGGCGCGACGCTTCTCGCTGCCCCAGTCGTCCGCCTTGGCCGTGTACATCATTCCGTAGCCGAGTCCGCCGTTGACGACGAAGCCGCGGTCTATCGACCGGTACTTGGTCCCGCCGTCCACGTAGGTGAACTCCCAGTCGGCCGTGTTCCAGCCGCGGAAGCCGACCTTCTCTATACGGATCCGGTCGTACTGCGGCCGGACCATGAACTTCTCCTGGTTCTTCCAGTCGGCCACCGGGTTGTCCTTGGGCGTCGTCGTCCAGCCGACAAGCAGCTTCTGCCCGTCGGGGCCGCCGAACCGCGCGCCCGCCCGACCCGTGGACTGGTACTTCCAGCCCTTCGGGAGCCCGATCTTGAAGCCCTGGGAGTGCTTGTACGTCGACTCGGCGCCGTCCTCCGGCTTCTTGGCGTCGTCGTCCTTGCCCGGGTCGTCGCTCTTGCCGTCGTCCGGACCGGAACTCTCGTCCTTGCCCGGATCCTTGCCGTCGTCGCCCGTACCGGTGCCGGTGCCCTGGCCTGAGTCCTTGCCGGAGTCCTTGTCGTCGTCCTTGCCCGGGTTCCCGCCGGTCGCTCCGGCGGACGCAGCCTTGTCGCCGCCCTTGTTGTCCTTGCTGTCCGCGTTGTCGTCGCCGAGGGCGAGGGCGAGCACCGTGCCGAGCACGGCGAGCACGACCACCATGGTCACTATGACCAGCGTCCGGCGCGGCACCACGTCGGTGAGCGACGCCTTGGCGGGCACCCGCGGCGGCCCGCCCGCGGACCCGTTGGGCGTGGAGCCGTAGGCCGCGGTCCCGCTGGTCGCGGTCCCGTTCGTGGCTCCGGCCGCGCCCCCAGCGCCGCCCGTGCCGCGCGCGGTGGCGGAGGCGGCCGCCTTGCGCACGGACTGCAGGGCGCCCTTCAGCCGCTCGGCCGTCTCCCCGGCCTTGCGCCCCTCGGGACGCGCTTTCCCGTACGTCGTCGCGGTCCCGGCACTGCCGGTGGGGGCGGAGGACCCGACCGACCCGTGAGCGGCACCGGCCGCACCCGTCGCACCGGCAGCGGCACCCGCACCCTTCGGCGCCTTCGTCAGCCTGCTCGGCTTCGGCACCCTCGACGCCTTCGGCGCGTTGGGCGGGGCCGGAGGCAGCGGCACGACCTTGGTCGCCTCGACCGGTTCGGGGACCGGCTTCGTCTCGGGGGCGTGGATGACGTCCATGAGGAGCGCCCGCGCTCCGGCGTCGTCGAGCCGCTGCTCCGGATCCTTGGCGAGCAGGCCGTAGATGACCTTCTCCAACGGCCCGGCGTTGACGGGCTGTTCGACGTCCTCGGTCATCACCGCGGTGAGGGTCGCGATGGCCGACCCCTTGTCGTACGGGGGCACGCCCTCCACGGCCGCGTACAGCAGCCCGCCCAGCGACCACAGGTCGGCGGCGGGGCCCGGCTTGTGACCCCGGGCGCGCTCCGGCGAGATGTACGAGGGTGCGCCCACGAGCATGCCGGTCGACGTGATCGACGGGTCGCCCTCGACCTGCGCGATGCCGAAGTCCGTGAGGACGACCCGGCCGTCCTCGGCGATCAGCACGTTGGACGGCTTCACGTCGCGGTGCAGGATGCCCTCGCGGTGCGCGGAGCGCAGCACGTCGAGCACGGCGAGCCCGACCTCGGCCGCGCGCCGCGGCGTGAGCGTGCCGTCCTCGCGGATCGCCTCGGCGAGCGACTTGCCCTCGACGAGTTCCATCACGATCCACGGCCGGTCGTCCTCGTCGACCACGTCGTAGACCGTCACGGCACTGGTGTTGCGGATCCGCGCGATCGCCTTGGCCTCACGCAACGTACGCGTGATGAGCCGTCGCTTCTCCTCCTCGTCGATGCTCGAGGGGAACCGCAGCTCCTTCACCGCGACCGTACGCCCAAGGGTTTCGTCCTTGGCGCGCCAGACGGTGCCCATGCCTCCGCGGCCGAGCACCTCTCCCAGCCGGTACCGGCCGGCGAGGAGACGTTCGCTCTTGTCCCGACGGGCGTCACCCGTCTGCTCCGCGTCCGACATGCGTCCCCTCTGCTGCTACCGCTGCTACCCGAGCAACCCGCCCTGACAGAGCCTTCATTGTCCCTTACTCGGGGACCGGTCGGTGCCCAGGGTCCGCCGGCCCCCCATCCCGTGCCCCATGATGGACCGCGCACGAGGAGGGACCCGCCTTGCCGACACCACGCTCGATACCGGCCATCCTGCTGGCGGCGGCGCTCATCGGCCTGACGGCGGGCCGCCCGCAACCCGCGGCACCGGCCACGGACGCCACTCTTCCGCTGCTCACCACCCGGGGCAAGGCCCCGGCCGCGGCACTCCTGAGTCGTACTCAGCCCGAACCGCCCCCGGGTGCACGCACCCTACGCCACCAGCCATCTCCCGTCTCCGTGCGACGCCCCGCACGGCCGGACTCCGAACGGCAGGACCCCGCCGCCGCGCCGAGCCCGCGCCCCTATCTCCACTTCGCCCGCACCGGCCCCTCCCTCTCCCGCGCCGACCACTTCAGGGTGGGCAGCATCACCAAGACATTCATCGCGACGGTCGTCCTCCAACTCGCCGCGGAGCACCGTCTGTCCCTGTCCGACCCGGTCGCACACCATCTGCCCGGACTCGTCCGCGGACCGGGCGTCGACGGCCGCACGATCACCCTGCGTGCCCTGCTCACCCACACCAGCGGTCTCCACGACTTCGCTGCCGTCACCAAAGGCACCGTCCCCCTCACTCCCGTCCTGGCCGTCCGCACCGCCCTCGCCCACCGCCCGTCCCCCAAGGGCCGCTGGGCATACTCCAACACCAACTACGTCGTCCTGGGCATGGTCATCGAACGGGTCACCGGCAACTCGTACGCCACCGAAGCCGAACGCCGCATCCTTCACCCCCTCCGTCTCACCGGCACCTCGTTCCCCGGCGCCCGCACCTCCCTCCCCTCCCCGCACGGCCGCGCCTTCACGGGCGACGGGCGGGACGTCACCGCGCTCGACCCGCGCGTGGCCGGCGCCGCGGGCGAGCTGATCTCCACCCTCGCCGACCTGAACCGCTTCTACGCCGCCCTGCTCTCCGGCCGGCTCCTGCCCGCACCCCTGCTGCGGGAGATGCTCAACACCCGTCCCGCACAAGGCCACTACGGCATGGGCCTCTCTCCGCGGACGCTTCCCTGCGGCACGACCGTCTGGGGCCACAACGGTCGCATCGCGGGCAGTTACGTCCGCTCGGCCGCCACCCGCGACGGCCGACACGTCGTCACCTTCCGGGTCAACACGGACAAGCCGACCGTCCCGGCTCTGGAATCGGCCGTCCTCACGGCCGAGTTCTGCCCCCGCTCCCCATAAGGCCCGAACGCCCGCCCTGCGGGCCCGCCCCGGGTCCTTCTAGTTGAGGGGCACGATGTCGGGCGCGCCGAGCCGTGCCGCGTCCGCCGTCAGGTCGTCCGGCTGCCGCTGCGACTCCCGCTCGGCCTCCACCCGCTTCTCGTAGTGCTGAACCTCCCGCTCGATCTGGTCCTTGTCCCAGCCGAGGACCGGCGCCATCAGCTCGGCGCACTCCCGGGCGCTGCGCGTGCCCCGGTCGAACGTCTCGATGGAGATGCGGGTCCGCCGGGTCAGCACGTCGTCCAGGTGACGGGCGCCCTCGTGCGACGCCGCGTAGACCACCTCGGCCCGCAGGTAGTCGTCGGCCGCCTGCAAGGGGGCGCCGAGGGCCGGGTCCGCGGCGATGAGTTCGAGTACCTCTTCGGCCATGGAGCCGTACCGGTTCAACAGGTGCTCCACCCGCACCACATGAAGGCCCGTCCGGGCGGCGATCCTCGCGCGGGCGTTCCACAGCGCCTTGTACCCCTCGGCGCCGACCAGCGGGATGTCCTCCGTGACGCAGTCGGCGACGCGCTGGTCCAGGGCGTGCACCGCCTCGTCCACGGCGTCCTTGGCCATCACGCGGTACGTCGTGTACTTGCCGCCCGCGACGACGACCAGACCGGGCGCCGGATGCGCGACCGTGTGCTCACGGGAGAGCTTGCTCGTGGCGTCCGACTCGCCGGCGAGCAGCGGCCGCAGCCCCGCGTACACCCCTTGCACGTCGTCCCTGGAGAGCGGCCTGGCGAGCACCGAGTTCACGTGCTCCAGGAGGTAGTCGATGTCGGCGCTGGAGGCCGCCGGGTGGGCCTTGTCGAGGTCCCAGTCCGTGTCGGTGGTGCCGACGATCCAGTGGCGGCCCCACGGAATGACGAAGAGGACGCTCTTCTCGGTGCGCAGGATCAGTCCGGTCGTCGCGTTGATGCGGTCCTTCGGCACGACCAGGTGGATGCCCTTGGACGCCCTGACGTGGAACTGGCCGCGCTCGCCGACCATCGCCTGGGTGTCGTCCGTCCATACGCCGGTCGCGTTCACGACCTGCTTGGCCCGGATCTCGTACTCGCCGCCGCCCTCGACGTCCTGCACCCGGGCGCCGACGACACGCTCGCCCTCGCGCAGGAAGCCGGTGACCTTGGCGCGGTTGGCGACCTTCGCGCCGTACGCCGAAGCGGTGCGGACCAGCGTCGCTACGTAGCGGGCGTCGTCCATCTGGGCGTCGTAGTACTGCATGGCACCGACCAGTGCGTCCTTCTTCAGGCACGGAGCGACGCGCAACGCGTGGCGGCGGGTCAGATGGCGGTGCATGGGCAGCCCGCGGCCGTGTCCGCGGGACATCGACATCGCGTCGTAGAGCGCGACGCCCGATCCCGCGTACAGCCTCTCCCAGCCCTTGTGCTGCAAGGGGTAGAGGAACGGGACCGGTTTCACGAGGTGCGGGGCGAGGCGCTCCAGGAGCAGACCGCGTTCCTTCAGCGCCTCCCGCACGAGGGCGAAGTCGAGCATCTCCAGATAGCGGAGGCCGCCGTGGATCAGCTTGCTCGACCGGCTCGACGTGCCGGACGCCCAGTCGCGGGCCTCGACCAGGCCGGTGGACAGGCCGCGTGTCACCGCGTCGAGTGCCGTGCCCGCGCCGACCACTCCCGCGCCCACGACCAGGATGTCCAGCTCCCGTTCGGCCATTCCCGCCAGTGACTCGGCGCGCTCCGCCGGCCCCAGTGTCGCTGTCCTCACCGCTGCCTCCCGCTGTGATCGGGTGTGGTCGGACTCACATCATGCCCAGATTTCTCCGTCGCCCGCTGAACACGGCCCCAGCCTGTGGACAACACTCCGGAGCCCCGCGCGGTGCAATACCGCAAATCGGTCATATTTACTCCTAGTCTGACATTGCGCTGGTCCGCCTTGTCCACAGGGCTTGCGCACTCGTCCCACTCCGGCTATTGGGAGGACGGCCCACCGCCATGCCCGCAGATCTCGCCGTCATCGGTCTCGGCCACCTCGGCCTGCCCCTCGCCCAGGCCGCCGTCGCACGCGGCATCGACACCATCGGCTACGACCCGGCCCGCGCCGCGGACCTGGCCGGCGGCCGGTTGCCCTGCGACGGCGCCGAGTCCACCCTCACCGCCGCCGACGTCCGCCGGATGCTCTCGGGGGGCTTCCGGCCGACCGTCGACCCGGCCGCGCTCGGCCGGGTCCGCACCGCTGTCATCTGCGCCCCCACTCCACCGGCGGCCGACCGCTCGCTCGACCTCGGCCAGGTGGCCGAAGCGGCCCGGGCGCTGGCCGCCCGTCTGCGCCCGCACACCACCGTGATCCTCGAGTCCCCCGCGTACCCGGGGACCACCGAGGAATTCCTCCGTCCGATTCTGGAATCCGGCTCGGGCCTGCGGGCCGGGCGGGACTTCCACCTCGCGTACTCGCCCGGCCGCCTCGACCCCGGCAACCGCTCGCACGGCTACGCGGGCACCCCCAAGGTCATCGGCGGCCTCACCCCGGCGTGCACCGAGTCCGCCGCCACCTTCTACGGCCGCCTCACCGACAAGGTCGTCCGCGCCCGCGGCCCCCGCGAGGCGGAGACCGTGCACCTCCTGGAGACCAACTACCGGCACGTGAACATGGCTCTGGTCAACGAGATGGCGGTGCTCTGCCACGACCTCGGCATCGACCTGTGGGACGTCATCCGCTGCGCCGAGACCAAACCCTTCGGCTTCCAGGCGTTCCGCCCCGGGCCCGGCGTCGGCGGCCACGGCGTCCCCCTGGACGTCCCGAACCCCTCCCGCGGCGCCCGCCCCCTGCGCATGGTCGAGCTGGCCCAGCAGGTCAACGACCGCATGCCCCAGTACGTGATCCAGCGCTCGGCGACCCTGCTCAACGAACACGGCAAGTCCGTCCGCGGTGCCCGCGTCCTGCTCCTCGGCGTCACCTACAAGCCGGACCTCGCCGACCAGCAGGGCGCCCCCGCCCAGGAGGTGGCGACCCGCCTCATGGAGCTCGGTGCCGCCGTCAGCTACCACGACCCGTACGTGCCCAACTGGAGCGTCCTCGGCCGCCCCGTCCCGCGCGCGGACTCCCTCTACGAAGCCGCGGCCGACGCCGACCTCACCATCCTGCTCCAGCACCACCGCACGTACGACCTCCAGGGCCTCGCCGTGAAGGCGCAACTCCTCCTGGACACCCGGGGCGCGACCCCGGCGGGCGCCGCACACCGCCTGTGACGACGAAAAGGGCCCCGGTACGAAGTACCGGGGCCCTTCCGCGCAGGGTGCGAGCGACGCGTCAGCGCTTGTGCTGCGAGTCCGCGACCGTCACCTCGACGCGCTGGAACTCCTTGAGCTCGCTGTAGCCCGTGGTCGCCATGGCGCGGCGCAGCGCTCCGAAGAAGTTCATCGAGCCGTCCGGGATGTGCGACGGACCGGTGAGGATCTCCTCCGTGGTGCCGACCGTGCCGAGGTCGACCTTCTTGCCGCGCGGCACGTCCTCGTGGACGGCCTCCATGCCCCAGTGGTGGCCCTTGCCGGGCGCGTCAGTGGCGCGGGCCAGCGGGGAGCCCACCATCACGGAGTCGGCGCCGCACGCGATGGCCTTGGGCAGGTCGCCCGACCAGCCCACGCCGCCGTCGGCGATGACGTGGACGTAGCGACCGCCGGACTCGTCCATGTAGTCACGGCGGGCCGCCGCGACGTCGGCGACCGCCGTGGCCATCGGCACCTGGATGCCGAGGACGTTGCGCGTGGTGTGCGCGGCACCGCCGCCGAAGCCGACCAGGACACCCGCGGCGCCGGTGCGCATCAGGTGCAGCGCGGCCGTGTACGTGGCGCAGCCGCCGACGATGACGGGGACGTCCAGCTCGTAGATGAACTGCTTCAGGTTCAGCGGCTCGGCGGCGCCGGAGACGTGCTCGGCGGAGACGGTGGTGCCGCGGATCACGAAGATGTCGACGCCGGCGTCGACGACGGCCTTGGAGAACTCGGCGGTGCGCTGCGGGGAGAGCGCGGCGGCGGTGACCACACCGGCGTCGCGCACCTCCTTGATGCGCTGCCCGATGAGGTCGGCCTTGATCGGGGCCGCGTAGATCTCCTGGAGGCGCCGGGTCGCGGTCTCCGCGTCCAGCTCGGCGATCTCGTCGAGGAGGGGCTGCGGGTCCTCGTATCGCGTCCAGAGGCCTTCGAGGTTCAGGACGCCGAGGCCGCCCAGCTCACCGATGCGGATGGCGGTCTGCGGGGAGACCACGGAGTCCATCGGGGCGGCCAGGAAGGGCAGCTCGAAGCGGTAGGCGTCGATCTGCCACGCGATCGAGACCTCCTTCGGGTCGCGGGTGCGCCGGCTCGGTACGACGGCGATGTCGTCGAAGGCGTACGCGCGGCGGCCGCGCTTGCCGCGCCCGATCTCGATCTCAGTCACGTTGTGGGGCCTTTCCCTCTTGGTCTGCCTGTCCAGTATCCCCGACGCACACGGAAGGGGCGGTCCCGGCTGATTCCGGGACCGCCCCTCCACGCGCGCGTGGAGCGCAGGAGACTACTTCGTACGGCTGTAGTTCGGCGCCTCGACCGTCATCTGGATGTCGTGCGGGTGGCTCTCCTTGAGACCCGCGGACGTGATGCGGACGAAACGGCCGTTGGCCTGCAGGTCGGGGACGGTGCGCCCGCCGACGTAGAACATCGACTGGCGCAGTCCGCCGACCAGCTGGTGGACGACCGCCGAGAGCGGGCCGCGGTAGGGCACCTGGCCCTCGATGCCCTCGGGGACCAGCTTCTCGTCGGAGGCGACGCCCTCCTGGAAGTACCGGTCCTTGGAGAAGGAGCGCTGGTCGCCACGCGTCTGCATGGCGCCGAGCGAGCCCATGCCGCGGTACGACTTGAACTGCTTGCCGTTGATGAAGAGCAGCTCTCCGGGGGACTCCTCGCAGCCCGCGAGGAGCGAGCCCAGCATGACGGTGTCCGCGCCGGCGACGAGCGCCTTGGCGATGTCCCCGGAGTACTGCAGGCCGCCGTCGCCGATGACCGGGACACCGGCCTCCTTGGCGGCGAGCGACGCTTCGTAGATGGCCGTCACCTGCGGTACGCCGATGCCGGCGACCACGCGCGTGGTGCAGATGGAGCCGGGTCCGACGCCGACCTTGATGCCGTCGACACCGGCGTCGATGAGCGCCTTGGCGCCGTCGCGCGTGGCGATGTTGCCGCCGATGACGTCGACGCGCGGGGCGTCGGACTTGATCTTGGCGACCATGTCGCCGACCAGCCGGGAGTGGCCGTGCGCGGTGTCGACGACGATGAAGTCGACGCCCGCCGCGACGAGGGCCTGGGCGCGCTCGAACGCGTCGCCCGCGACACCCACGGCGGCGCCCACCAGGAGGCGGCCCTCGCCGTCCTTGGCGGCGTTCGGGTACTTCTCGGCCTTCACGAAGTCCTTGACCGTGATCAGGCCCTTGAGGACGCCCGCGTCGTCGACCAGCGGAAGCTTCTCGATCTTGTGGCGGCGCAGCAGCTCCATGGCGTCCACGCCGGAGATGCCGACCTTGCCGGTGACGAGGGGCATGGGCGTCATGACCTCGCGCACCTGGCGCGTGCGGTCCGACTCGAAGGCCATGTCACGGTTGGTGACGATGCCGAGCAGCTTGCCTGCCGCGTCGGTGACCGGGACGCCGCTGATGCGGAACTTCGCGCAGATCGCGTCGGCCTCGGCGAGCGTCGCGTCCGGGTGGACCGTGATCGGGTCGGTGACCATGCCGGACTCGGAGCGCTTCACGAGGTCGACCTGGTTGGCCTGGTCCGCGATGGAGAGGTTGCGGTGCAGCACACCGACGCCGCCCTGCCGCGCCATGGCGATCGCCATGCGGGACTCGGTGACCTTGTCCATCGCCGCGGACAGCAGCGGGACGTTCACCCTGACGTTCTTCGAGACGAGCGAGGAAGTGTCGATCTGGTCGGGCGCCATGTCCGACGCACCCGGCAGCAGCAGCACGTCGTCGTAGGTCAGCCCGAGTGTCGCGAATTTATCGGGCACCCCAGTCGAAGAACCGCCGTTTGCAGTCATGACACCTTCCCCAAATGGCCTTGATCGGTGCGGATGTCCATGCTAACGGGCTCCGAGGGTGTCTCATTCCACGAGCAAGATCATCAGCAAGCTTTGTACGTTCACACGTACGACCCGAGCCCGTGAAATTCCGGGGTCACTGCTCCGCGAGCGCCCGCAGCCTGCTCAGTGCGCGGTGCTGTGCGACCCGCACCGCTCCCGGTGACATCCCCAGCATCTGCCCGGTCTCCTCGGCCGTGAGGCCGACGGCGATGCGCAGGAGCAGCAGCTCGCGCTGGTTGTCCGGGAGGTTGGCGAGGAGCTTCTTGGCCCACTCGGCGTCGCTGCTGAGCAGCGCGCGCTCCTCGGGGCCGAGCGAGTCGTCGGGCCGCTCGGGCATCTCGTCGGAGGGCACGGCGGTGGACCCGGGGTGGCGCATCGCGGCGCGCTGCAGGTCGGCCACCTTGTGCGCCGCGATCGCGAAGACGAACGCTTCGAAGGGGCGGCCCGTGTCCTTGTAGCGCGGCAGGGCGAGGAGGACGGCGACGCAGACTTCCTGTGCCAGGTCCTCGACGAAGTGCCGTGCGTCACCGGGCAGCCGGGACAGACGGGTACGGCAGTAGCGCAGCGCCAGGGGGTGGACGTGGGCCAGCAGGTCGTGCGTGGCCTGTTCGTCACCCTCCACAGCGCGGAGAACGAGGGCACCGATCACCGTCGTCTTGTCATCGCGCATCGGTCCATGGTGCCTTGGCGGCGGCTGATCCGTGGCACCGCGTCCGTAGTTGTGCACTGAAGCGTTATGAGCAGGTGCGCCGGAACTCATCTCCTGCGCCCTCCCCTCCCGCTCGATCGACTCGTCCCCGAGGAACTCCACATCTCAAGGATGCGGCATCGGCGGCGAAACAGGCGTCGCCGGGCGTACGTCGCCCCGCCCGCCGGACGGCGGGCGGGGATCGCCGTGCCCCCGCGACGGCACACTCAGCGCACCAGACCCCAGCGGAAACCGAGCGCCACGGCGTGCGCGCGGTCCGAGGCGCCGAGCTTCTTGAACAGCCGCCTGGCGTGCGTCTTCACGGTGTCCTCGGAGAGGAAGAGCTCACGTCCGATCTCCGCGTTGGAGCGGCCGTGACTCATGCCTTCGAGGACCTGGATCTCACGCGCGGTGAGGGTGGGCGCGGCGCCCATCTCGGCCGAGCGCAGTCTGCGCGGGGCGAGCCGCCAGGTCGGATCGGCGAGCGCCTGGGTGACGGTCGCGCGCAGTTCGGCGCGCGAGGCGTCCTTGTGCAGATAGCCGCGGGCACCGGCGGCGACCGCGAGCGCGACGCCGTCCAGGTCCTCGGCGACGGTGAGCATGATGATGCGCGCACCGGGGTCGGCCGACAGCAGCCGGCGGACGGTCTCCACACCGCCGAGACCGGGCATGCGTACGTCCATCAGAATCAGGTCCGAGCGGTCGGCGCCCCAGCGGCGGAGGACTTCCTCGCCGTTGGCCGCCGTGGTCACGCGCTCGACGCCGGGCACGGTCGCGACCGCGCGGCGGAGCGCCTCTCGGGCAAGCGGGGAGTCGTCGCAGACGAGGACCGATGTCATGACTGTCCTCCGCGGCTCTCACAGCTGCTGCGCGTCACCTTGAGCCTCCAGGCTGGTACTTATTCGTCACCTGTGCGGTTGACGCTCTCGGACACCTGCCCGAGCGCTTGTTCTTTCAACCGCCTCCGCACTCTCAACGACGGTCACCCGAAAGAGTTACGGGGCAGTCGGACACCTTCGGCACTCTACGTGAGGGCGCCGACACAGCGGAGAGCGCGCCGGAGACCCTCAACGTTTCATCACAAGCTATGCCCCATTTAGCGCCTTTTCTTCCCTTTTCCTGGTGTCTATGGCTAGATTCGCAATGAGTCATATTTTCATCTCCTTAGACAGTAGATGTACGGTCGTGGGCACCGTATCCGCGTCAGAACGGCATCAAGGGGACCAGCAATGGCAGATTTCTCCCGCCTTCCCGGACCGAACGCAGATCTGTGGGACTGGCAGCTCCTCGCGGCCTGCCGCGGGGTCGACAGCTCGCTCTTCTTCCACCCGGAGGGCGAGCGGGGAGCGGCGCGCAGCGCACGTGAGAACTCCGCCAAGGAGGTCTGCATGCGGTGCCCGGTGCGGGCGGAGTGCGCCGCTCACGCACTCGCGGTGCGCGAGCCGTACGGCGTGTGGGGCGGGCTGACCGAGGACGAGCGCGAGGAGCTCATGGGCCGCGCGCGCAATCGGCTCGTCACGGCGGCCGCTTCGGCGGGCAGCGCCGTGTCGCACAGCTGAAGGAACGTTTCTTCGAACAACCCTTCCGCCGCGGCGGAAGGATCAGCGGGGATCAGCCGGGATCAGCGGGCGGCGGCCCGCGCGAGGTGGTCCAGCGTGGCGGCGACGGCCGGCACCTGCGCCAGGTCCGGCAGCGTGAGCGCGACGATCTCCCGCTGCACGGCCGGCTCCACCGTCACGGTGCGGGCGCCCATCGGGCGCACCGACTCGATCGCGAGCTCGGGCAGCACCGCCACTCCCAGACCGGCGCCGACCAGGCCGATCACCGCCGGATAGTCGTCGGTCGCGAAGTCGATCCGCGGCACGAAGCCCGCGCTCTCGCAGACCTCCACCAGTTGCCTGCGGCAGCGGGGGCACCCCGCGATCCACGACTCGTCGGCGAACTCGCCGATGGTGACCGAGTCCGCCCCGGCGAGCCGGTGCCCCTCCGGCACGAGCCCGACGAGCCGGTCGGCGAGCAGCGGGCGCACGACGAGATCGCTCCACTCCTCGGCGGCCGTCGCCCCTTCGTACCGGAAGGCGAGCGCGACGTCGCAGTCCCCTTCGCGCAGCATCTCCACCGAGCGCGGGGGCTCGGCCTCGACCAGGGAGACGCGGGTGCCGGGGTGGGCCGCGCGCAGTGCCGCGAGGGCGCACGGGACAAGGGTGGAGCTGCCGCTGGGGAAGGAGACGAGCCGGACCCGGCCCGCACGCAGGCCCGCGATGGCGGCGACCTCCTCCTCGGCCGCGGTGAGCCCGGCGAGGATGCCCGCGGCGTGCCGGACCAGGGCCTCGCCCGCCTGTGTCAGACGCATCTCGCGGCCGGTGCGGATCAGCAGCGGCGTGCCCGCCGAGGATTCGAGGGCCTTCATCTGCTGGCTGACGGCGGGCTGGGTGCAGCCGAGCTCGCGTGCCGCGGCGGAGAAGGAGCCGGTGGCGGCCACGGCGCGCAGGACACGGAGGTGACGGGCCTCGATCATGGTTCGAGCATAAGCGACGCTTGGACCCATCGCGAAATAACGCGTCGCTTCTTTGAGGTGAACTGGCCTAGCCTGCCTGCCATGGAGCTTCTTTCTGTGAATGTGGGCCGCCGCAAGGATGTCGCGTACACGGCCTCGCCCACCGGCAGCACCGGCATCGACAAGCGGCCGGTGCCGGGTCCGGTGCGGGTGGCCGCGCCCGGTCCGAAGGGGGTCGGCGGCAGCGGGGTGGCCGGTGACGAGATCGGCGACCTGCGGCACCACGGCGGCGACGACCAGGCGGTGTACGCGTACGCCCGCGAGGACCTCGACGCGTGGCAGCGCACCCTGGGCCGCTCCCTGCCCGACGGCTCCTTCGGCGAGAACCTCACGACGTCGGGCGTCGACGTGAACGGCGCGCTGATCGGCGAACGCTGGCGGATCGGCGCGGATCTGGTGCTGGAAGTGACGAGCGGGCGCATCCCCTGCCGTACGTTCCAGGGCCACCTCGACGAGAAGGGCTGGGTGAAGCGGTTCACGGACGAGGGGGCCTGCGGCGCGTATCTGCGGGTCGTCGAGCCCGGTGAGATACGGGCCGGGGACCCGATCGAGATCGTGCACCGGCCGGCACACGGCGTCACCGTCGCCCTTGAGTTCCGTGCCGTCACCAGGGAGAAGAACCTGCTGCCCGAGCTGCTCGCGGCGGGGGACGCGCTGCATCCCGGGACGGCGAAGCGTGCGCGGCAGTACGTGGCGCAGCGCGGCGACGCGGTGGTCACGCGATCTCACTAGCCTTGGGCCATGACTACGGCTCTGATCACAGGATCGACCTCCGGCATCGGCGCGGCCTTCGCGCGGCGCCTCGCGGGTGACGGGCACAACCTCGTGCTGGTGGCCCGCGACACGAAACGGCTGCGGGAGCAGGCGACCGAGCTGCACGACCGGCACGGCATCGAGGCGGAGGTGCTGACCGCGGACCTTGCGACGGACGGCGGCATCGAGGCCGTCGAGAAGCGGCTCGCCGACCGCAGGAACGCGGTCGACCTGCTGGTCAACAACGCGGGGTTCGGCAACAAGGGCCGCTATCTGGAGGTCTCGCTCGCCGACGAGCTGACCATGCTCAAGGTGCACTGCGAGGCGGTGCTGCGGCTGACGTCGGCCGCGACGGAGGCGATGCGGGAGCGCGGCCGGGGCGGTGTCGTGAACGTCGCGTCGGTCGCGGCGTTCGTGCCGCGCGGGACGTACGGCGCCTCGAAGGCGTGGGTCGTGCAGTTCACCCAGGGCGCGGCGAAGGACCTGGCCGGGTCCGGGGTGCGGCTGATGGCGCTCTGCCCCGGCTTCGTACGGACGGAGTTCCACGAGCGGGCCGGGATGGGCACGTCCAACATCCCCAGCTGGATGTGGCTCGACGCGGACAAGCTCGTGACGGTCGCCCTCGGCGACCTCGCCCGCGGCAAGACGGTGTCGATCCCGGACCCGCGCTACAAGGCTCTGATGGGCGTGGTGAAGGTGACGCCGCGTGCCCTGCTGGGCGGCGTCACGTCTCGCACGGGCCGCAAGTA
This sequence comes from Streptomyces venezuelae, assembly GCF_008642355.1. Classification (NCBI taxonomy): domain Bacteria; kingdom Bacillati; phylum Actinomycetota; class Actinomycetes; order Kitasatosporales; family Streptomycetaceae; genus Streptomyces; species Streptomyces venezuelae. The sequence goes on along the minus strand of NZ_CP029193.1, from coordinate 4,910,782 downwards.
CGGCCCGCAGTAGCCCGCGCCCCTGAAGGGGCGCGGGGAACCGCGCGAGGACGGACCACGGTCCGCGCCCGGCAGCGAAGGGCCACCCGGCAGACGCGTCCCCGCAAAACCCTGAGGCCCGGCTCCCTCAACAGGGAGCCGGGCCTCGGGCGACTCAGGTCAGTGGGAGTGACCGTGGCCGTGGCCGTGACCGGCCTCCGCCTCTTCCTCGGCCGGCTTCTCGACGACGAGCGTCTCGGTCGTCAGGAGCAGCGAGGCGATCGACGCGGCGTTCTCCAGCGCGGAGCGCGTGACCTTGACCGGGTCGATGACGCCGGCCTTGACCAGGTCGCCGTACTCACCGGTCGCGGCGTTGAAGCCGAAGCCCTTGTCGAGCTCGGCGACCTTCGAGGTGATGACGTAGCCCTCGAGGCCGGCGTTCTCGGCGATCCAGCGCAGCGGCTCGACGGCGGCGCGGCGGACGACGGCCACACCGGTGGCCTCGTCGCCGTCCTTGCCGAGCGAGTCGCCGAGCACCTTGGCGGCGTGCACCAGCGCGGAGCCACCACCGGAGACGATGCCCTCCTCGACCGCGGCGCGGGTCGCGGAGATGGCGTCCTCCAGACGGTGCTTCTTCTCCTTGAGCTCCACCTCGGTGGCGGCGCCGACCTTGATGACGCACACGCCGCCGGCGAGCTTCGCGAGGCGCTCCTGGAGCTTCTCGCGGTCCCAGTCGGAGTCCGTGGCCTCGATCTCGGCCTTGATCTGGGCGACGCGGCCCTCGACGTCGGCCTTGTTGCCGCCGCCGTCGACGATCGTGGTGTCGTCCTTGGTGATGGTGACGCGGCGGGCGGTGCCCAGCACGTCGAGGCCGACCTGGTCGATCTTGAGGCCGACCTCTTCGGCGATGACGGTGGCACCGGTGAGGGTGGCCATGTCGCCGAGCATCGCCTTGCGGCGGTCGCCGAAGCCGGGGGCCTTCACCGCGACGGCGTTGAAGGTGCCGCGGATCTTGTTCACGACCAGGGTCGACAGGGCCTCGCCCTCGACGTCCTCGGCGATGATCAGGAGCGGCTTCGAGGAGTTGGCCTGGATGACCTTCTCGAGCAGCGGCAGGAGGTCCTGGATCGAGGAGATCTTGCCCTGGTGGATCAGGATGTACGGGTCGTCGAGGACGGCCTCCATACGCTCCTGGTCGGACACCATGTACGGCGACAGGTAGCCCTTGTCGAAGGCCATGCCCTCGGTGAAGTCGAGCTCCAGGCCGAAGGTGTTGGACTCCTCGACGGTGATGACACCGTCCTTGCCAACCTTGTCCATCGCCTCGGCGATGAGCTCGCCGACCTGCGGGTCCTGGGCCGACAGACCGGCGACGGCCGCGATGTCGGCCTTGTCGTCGATCGGGCGGGCGGTGGCGAGGAGCTCCTCGGAGACGGCCGCGACGGCGGCGTCGATGCCCTTCTTCAGGGCGGCCGGGGAGGCGCCGGCGGCGACGTTGCGCAGGCCTTCCTTGACCAGGGCCTGGGCGAGCACGGTGGCGGTGGTGGTGCCGTCACCCGCGATGTCGTTGGTCTTGGTCGCCACCTCCTTCACCAGCTGGGCGCCGAGGTTCTCGTACGGGTCCTCGACCTCGACCTCACGGGCGATGGTGACGCCGTCGTTGGTGATGGTCGGGGCGCCGAACTTCTTGTCGATGACGACATTGCGGCCGCGGGGGCCGATCGTCACCTTGACCGTGTCGGCAAGCTTGTTGACGCCGCGCTCAAGGGCGCGACGGGCGTCCTCGTCGAACTTCAGGATCTTCGCCATGGGAGCGATTCAGCCCTCTCGAAAACTCGGTGAACGAACTGCGCCCCTCGCCGCCCGGCAATCAGCGGGGTGACCAGGGGCGCAGCTCAAAAGCAAATCTGCTGGTGAAGCAGGTGATGCGGGTGAAGCGGTGGCTTACTTCTCGACGATCGCGAGGACGTCGCGAGCCGAGAGGACGAGGTACTCGTCGCCGTTGTACTTCACCTCGGTGCCGCCGTACTTGCTGTACAGCACGACATCGCCGACCTTGACGTCGAGCGGCAGGCGCTCGCCGTTCTCGAAGCGGCCCGGGCCCACGGCGAGGACGGCGCCCTCCTGGGGCTTCTCCTTCGCGGTGTCCGGAATGACCAGGCCGGAGGCCGTGGTCTGCTCGGCGTCGAGCGGCTGGACCACAATGCGGTCCTCGAGCGGCTTGATGGCAACCTTGGAGCTTGCGGTCGTCACGATCCGGTCTCCCCCTTCGGAGATCTCACGGGGTTAAGAGTCTGAGGTGTGGCGACCAGGTGGATCCGTCGTCGCGGGTGCCGGACCTGCCCGTCGCTGTCTGGCACTCTCCAGTGGGGAGTGCCAGAAGCGAGACTAGGACGGGGATTAGCACTCGGTCAAGCGGAGTGCCAATCCACTGCGTCGGGCTTCAGTCGGAAGGGGTGCGGAGCACCCCTTCGGGGCAACGTACGGCGGGCGGTGCCGGTTCCGCCCGCGGGAGCCAGGGCGGCCGTACCGCAGCCCGGTCCCCGGCGCAGGCGACCGGGCCCGCCACCCCCCTGTCCGGTGAGCGCGGCACCTTCTGCGCGGCCTTCCTGCCGAGCCTCTCGATCGGGTCGACCGACTCGGCGCACCCCGTGAGCGGCGCGGGCGCGAGCACTCCGCACAGCAGGGCCCCGGCGAGGAGGCGGCGGCGCGCCCGCGCCCGCGCGGTCACAGGTAGTCCTCCAGCCTGGCGACCGCGTACCCCTTGTCGGTGACCGTCTTCATGACCTTGCGGACCATGTCGGGCATGGTGCCCTTCCAGTCCTCGCGCCCCCGGAAGTGCGTGAGGATGATGTCGCCGGGGTGCAGGTCGCGGTCCCACTCGCGCCACTCCATGTGGTCGGCGAAGGCCTCGGACGCCCACAGGGGCACCGCCTTGATGCCGCAGGACTTGGCGGCGCGCAGCGTGTCGCGGTTGTAGTTGCCGTACGGCGGGCGGAAGAGCTCGGGGCGCTTGCCGTAGTGCTTCTTGATGACGTCCTGCATGCCGCAGATCTCGCGGCGCTGGCCCTCGTACGAGAGGCCGGGCATGTAGCGGTGGTTGAGCGTGTGGTTGTTCAGGGTGACGCCGCGGTCCTGCATCTTCTTGAAGTAGGTGTAGTCCTCGTTGACCAGGTAGTCGCTGAGGAACGCGGTGTACGGGAGCCGCAGTTCGCTCATCATCCTGAGCAGCGCCGGGTCCTTCTCGGCGCCGTCGTCGATGGTGAGGAAGACGACCTTCTCCTTGGTGGGGATCGTCGTGAAGACCGGCGGCAGGTTCGCCTGGCCCTTGACCTCGAACCCCTTGCGGGTGGTGATGCGGGGTTTGACCGCGGGTGGCGGGGGCGCGGGCAGCGGGGTCTTGGCCAGGCCCCAGCGCTTGGCGGCCATGGTGCGGGCGACCTGGGTGGCGGCGAGCTTCTGGGCGTAGGAGTCGAGGGCGCGGGCGGGCGGGGCGTTGAGCGGCTCCTGGCCGTGGGCGGGCTTCGCGGAGCCGCCCCCGGAGGCGCAGCCGGACGCGATCGCCGCTACGGAGAGGGCGGCCACCAGAGCGCGCGCCTGATTCTTCCGCCTTCTGGCGCATTCTTCCTTTTGTCGTACTAGTTGCATGGCGCCGGATCCTCGCAGCTCAAGGCCGTGTCGAGGGCCCGACACCGCCGCCGGACGCGCACCATCCACCGACTGGCCCACAATGGGGCGGGTGAACGACCCGAACACGCCGAGCGCCCACGAGACCGACCTCGGCGACCCCCTCGCCGCCTTCGCCGCCCTGCGCACCGAAGAGGGCCGGGCCCTGCTCGACGAGGTGCGGGACGTCGCACCGGCCGATGAGCTCGCCGCCGCCACCAGGCTGCGCCGCACCCACCCGGCGCCCCTGGTCTCCGCGGCGCTCGCCCAGGCCCGGCTGCGCACCCGGGCCGCCGCCAAGTTCGGTGCCGAGGACGCGGTCCGCATGTTCTTCACGCCGAACGGCGTGGAGCAGTCCACGCGCGCGTCCGTCGCCGCGCACCGCGCGGAGAGCTTCAAGGCCTTGGGCGTACGTTCACTCGCCGACCTGTGCTGCGGCATCGGCGGCGACGCCATCGCCCTCGCGCGCGCCGGGATCTCCGTGCTCGCCGTCGACCGCGACCCGCTGACCTGCGCGGTCGCCCGCGCCAACGCCGAGGCGCTCGGGCTCGCCGACCTGATCGAGGTGCGCGAGGCGGACGTCGCCGAGGTGGACACGTCCGCGTACGACGCCGTCTTCGTGGACCCCGCGCGGCGGGGTGGCCGCGGCCGGATCTTCGACCCGGAGGCGTACTCACCACCCCTCTCCTGGGCGGTCGGTGCGGCACTCGCGGCCCCGCTCGCCGCGCTGAAGATCGCCCCCGGCATCCCGCACGAGGCGATCCCCGCCGAGGCCGCGGCCGAGTGGATCTCGGACGGCGGCGACGTGAAGGAGGCCGTGCTCTGGTTCGGCACGGACACGCCCGCCTCGCACCGCGCCACGCTCCTGCCCGGCGGCGCCTCCCTGTGGACCCCGCTCGCCACGATGCTGCCCGACCCGGAGGTGCGTCCCGTCGGGCGCTACCTGTACGAGCCCGACGGCGCCGTCATCCGCGCCCACCTGGTCGCCGAGGTCGCCGCCCGGGTCGAGGGCGGACTGGTCGACGAGACCATCGCGTACGTCACCTCCGACACCCTGCACGCCACCCCGTACGCGACGGCGTACGAGATCACCGACCGCATCCCGTTCAACGTGAAGAAGCTGAAGGCCCTGCTGCGCGAGCGCGAGGTCGGCATCCTCACCGTGAAGAAGCGCGGCTCCGCAGTCGAGCCGGAGGAGCTGCGGCGCAAGGTGAAGCCGCAGGGCGGGAACGCGGCGACCGTCTTCCTGACGCGGGTGTCGGGCGCCCCGACGATGCTGATCGGCCACCCGGCGCCCCCACCCGCATAGACGCCGCCTCACGAGGCGCTCTCCGCGGGCCTGGCCCCGCGCCCCGATCCCGCCCAGCAGTCGGCGGCCCGCGCCAGGAGCAGTTCCCGTTCCCGTTCGTTGCGCGCCAGCGACGCGGCGCGCTCGAACTCGGCGTGGGCCTCGTCGGCGCGTCCGAGCCGCTCCAGGAGGTCGCCGCGGACGCTGGGCAGCAAGTGGTAGTCCTTCAGGACGGGTTCGGCGGTCAGCGCGTCGACGAGGACGAGCCCGGCCTCCGTGCCCTGCGCCATCGCCACCGCGACCGCGCGGTTCAGCTCGACGACCGGGGACGGGGCGCGGGCGGCGAGCAGGCCGTAGAGGGCGGCGATCTGCTGCCAGTCGGTCTCCTCGTAGCTGTGCGCGTGGGCGTGGCAGGCGGCGATCGCGGCCTGCAGCGCGTACGGGCCGAGGGCGCCGGCGGGTGAGGGCGCCGTGGCCTGGGCGCGTGCCAGGGCGGCGAAACCGCGCCGGACCAGCATCTGGTTCCAGTGGGCGCGGCTCTGGTCCTTGAGCAGCACCGGTTCGCCGGCCGGGCCCGTGCGGGCCGCCGTGCGCGAGGCCTGGAGTTCGAGGAGCGCGGCCAGGCCGTGCGCCTCGGACTCCTCGGGCATGAGGGCGGCGAGCACCCGGGCCAGGCGCAGCGCGTCCTCGCAGAGGGCGGGGCGCACGAGGTCGTCGCCCGCCGTGGCCGCGTACCCCTCGTTGAAGATCAGGTAGATGACTTCGAGGACCGACCCGAGGCGGGCGTCGCGGTCGGGTCCGTAGGGGACCTCGAAGGCGACGGCGCGGGCGGCGAGGGTGCGTTTGGCGCGCACGATCCGCTGCGCCACGGTCGGTTCGGGGGCCAGCATCGCGCGGGCGATCTCCGCGGTGGACAGGCCGCCGAGGAGGCGCAGCGTGAGCGCCACGCGGGCCTCGGTGGAGAGCACCGGGTGGCAGGCGATGAAGACGAGCCGCAGGAGGTCGTCGTCGATGGCGTCGGGGTCGGGCGGTTCGAGCGGGCCCGCGTGCGCCGGGGCGGTCTCCAGGTCGCGGCCGACCTCGGCGAGCTTGCGCGCGTAGCGCTCGCGGCGGCGCACCAGGTCGACGGCGCGGTTCCTGGCGGTGGCCATGAGCCAGGCGCCCGGGTTGTCGGGGACGCCTTGTGCGGGCCACTGTTCGAGGGCGGCCACGAGGGCGTCCTGGGCCAGTTCCTCGGCGATGCCGACGTCTCGTACGATCCGCGTGACACCGGCGATGATGCGTGGCGACTCCATGCGGAAGACGGTTTCGATGGCCTGGCGGGGGTGCTCCGGGGGATGGCTCACGGCCATCCATCAGAGCACCCCGGCGCCACCGCCGCAAAGGCAACAGGGGCGAGGTTCAGCCCTCGATCTCCCGGACCTCCGCGGTGATCGTCCAGTAGTCCTCGTGGGTCTTGAGGAACCGCTTGGTCCACTCGACGGCTTCCGCCATGTTCTTGGCCTGGCAGATGGAGTAGCCGCCGATGACCTCCTTGGTCTCGGTGAACGGGCCGTCGGTCGTGGACAGTTCGCCCTTGTCCCAGGTCACGCGGGTGCCTTCGGAGGTCGGCCGCAGGCCCGCGGTGTCGAGCATGACCCCGGCCCTGGTGATCTCCTCCAGGAGCGCGCCCATGCGCTCCTGGAGTTCGGGGCTCGGGCCGCCCTCGGGCGCGTTGTTCTCGTCGATGCGGATCATCGTCAGGTAGCGCGGCATGGTGGTCTCCCCTTCGGGTGGCGGCGGGGCTTCTCCTCGCCTCTCACCCCTGCGTCGAACGGGAGACGCCCGTTTCGACATCGTCGCCGAGATTTCTCGAAGTTTCTTTTCCGACGGCTGTTTCCGCAGGTCGCGGCGGTGTGGCCGGGGTGTCGGCAGGAGGCGTACGACGCCCGTGCAGGGCCGCGGTCGCGAGGGCGGCCGCCACCAGGAGCCCCGCGGAGACCGCGAAGGCGGCCGCGTACCCGTCGGCGAGGGCGCCCCTGCCCCACTCCTCCCCCGTGGCGCTCGCCGCGACGGTGACCAGGACGGCGAGGCCGAGGGAGCCGCCGAGCTGGCGGGAGCTGTTGAGCAGCCCGGAGGCCATGCCGGTCTCCTCGGGCGCGACGCCGCCGGTGGCCGCCGTGCCGAGCGGTACGAAGCACAGGCCGATGCCGACGCTCGCGACCAGCGAGGGCCCGAGGATGGAGCCGAGGAACGTGCCGCCCGCCTCGACGGTCAGCGCGAACCATCCGAACCCGGCGGCGCCGAGCAGCCCGCCCGCCACGAGCAGTGCCCGCTCGCCGAACCGCCCGACCGTGCGCGTCGCGACCGTCGACCCGGCCACGACGCCCGCACAGAACGGCAGGAACGCGGCGCCGGCCGCCGTCGGCCCGTACCCCATCACCTGCTGGAGGTGGAGCGAGGTGAAGTAGAACGCGGCGAACTGTCCCGAGGACATCAGCAGGGCGAAGACGTTCGCGGAGAGCACGGGCCGGTGCGCCGGACCGAGCAGGCCCAGCCGCAGCAGGGGTTCACGCTTGCGGGCCTCGACGGCGACGAAGGCGGCGAGCAGCACGGCGGCGGCGGCGAGCGTGCCGAGGGTGGTGCCCGACGTCCAGCCGTGCGTCTCCGTGCGCACGAGGCCGAGGACGAGCAGCGTCGCCCCCGCCGTGACGAGCAGGGCGCCGGTGACGTCGAGGCGGGGCGCGGGTCCCGTACGGCGGTCTGCGGGCACGCCGTGCCGGGCGGCGAGGAGTGCGGCGAGCACCACGGGGACGTTGATCAGCATCACGGAGCGCCAGCCCACCCAGTCGGTGAGCACGCCGCCCGCCATGATCCCGACGGCGCCGCCGAGCGCGCCGGAGACGCCCCAGAGGCCGAGCGCGCGGGACCGCGCGGGCCCCGCCGCGTAGTTCACGGTGATCAGGGCGAGCGCGACGGGTGCGAGCGCCGCCGCGCCCGCGCCCTGCACCGCGCGCGCCGCGATGAGCTGCCCCGGCGCGAGGGCGAGCCCGCCCGCGAGGCTCGCGACACCGAAGACTGCGAAGCCCCACGTGAGCGTGGTGCGCCGTCCGATCAGGTCGGCGAGGCGCCCGCCGAGCATGAGCAGACCGCCGAAGGCCAGCGCGTAGGCGTTGACGACCCACAGCAGCGCATCGGGCGCGAAGCCGAGGTCGTCGCCCATGTCGGGCAGGGCGATGTTGACGACGGACATGTCGAGGGAGACGAGGAACTGCACGGTCAGCAGCACCGGCAGCAGCAAACGCCCGGGTTGAGCGTTCGGGCTCGGGTTCGGGTTCACGTTCACCATGCGACGGACATTACTATACGCGTATAGAAATAGCGCAAGGGCTGTGTCCCGCCGTCCGGGGGCAGGCGCGACAATGACCGGGTGGCAGCAGAGGACAGCGAGCAGACGGCACCCGCGAAGAAGACCGGGGCGCCGGCGAAGAAGCGCGGTGTGGGCCGCCCCCGCCGCATCGACCCGGAGACGATCGTCGCGACGGCCCGCCGGATCCTGGAGGCGGAGGGCGTCGCGGGCCTGAGCATGCGCCGGGTCGCCAAGGAGGTCGGCACGACGCCGATGGCGCTCTACCACCACGTCCGGGACAAGGACGAGCTCCTGATGCTCACGCTCGCCGGTACGGCCGCCACGGTCCCACGCCCCGAACTCCCCGACGACCCGCGCGACCGTCTTCTCGCCGTCTCCCTGCACATGCACGGCACGCTGGCGCGGATGCCCTGGGTGGTCGAGGTGCTCAGCCTCGGCGACCTCACCGACGAGGGCGCCCTGTGGATGGTCGAGGAGATCATCGCGTGCGGCATCGCGTGCGGACTCACTCCCGAGGAGGCTGTGCGCGCGTACCGGACGATCTGGCACTGCGTCTACGGAGACCTCGCCTTCCGCCACGCGATGGAACGCCGCGCCGAGGACCCGGGCCGCAAGCGGCACTTCCCGGACCTGCTCGCCGACGTGGACGCGACCGAGCTCCCCCATCTGGCGGCGCTGGCGGGCCGCTGGTCCGAACTCACCGAGGACTACGACGTGACGGGCCAGCTCGGGGCGGTCGTCGACGGACTGCTGGGCAGGCCGAGAAGCGTTCCGTGATCGATCCGGGCGGCTGTGCGAGGCTCCCCCGCATGCCCTTCGACCACAACGACCACTACCACCCGCTGCTCCTCCGGAACCTGCCGCCGGGCGGCCGCACCGCCCTCGACGTCGGCTGCGGCACGGGCCGCTTCGCCCGCCGTCTCGCGGCCCGCGGCTACGAGGTCGACGCGCTGGACCCGTCGGCGGAGGTCATCGCCGAGGCGCGGGCGGTGGGCGGCGGCCCGCGCTTCCGCCGGGCGGACGTGACGGAGGAGGCCCTGCCCGCGGCCCACTACGACGTCATCACCTGCCTGGCGAGCCTGCACCACATGCCCTTCGACACGGTGACCCGCCTCCGCGACGCCCTCGCCCCGGGCGGCACGCTGCTCGTCCTCGGCTGCTACGCGGGCGCGACCTGGTGGGACGTCGTGGCGTCCCCCGCGAACGCGGCGGCGCGAGCGGCCGTGTACGCCTCGGAGCGCCTGCGCGGCGAGCGCACGCCCCCGCTCAGGCCCCCCGTGCAGCGGCCGGACATGCGCCTCCCCGACATCCGCAGGGAGGCGGCCCGCCTCCTGCCGGGCAGCAGCGTGCGCCACCTCCTGTTCTGGAGGTACCTGTTGACGTACGAGAAGACCTAGACCCGCTCCACCGACTCGAACCGCCACCGGTGCACCGCCCGCGTCACGAGCTCCCCCGCCGGCTCCGGGAGTTCGGGCAGCTCCGCGTCGTACGCGGCGTCCCACCACGTGATGACGAGGACCCGGTCCTGCGGCGCGCGGAACGTCTCGCGGCGGACCGGGGCGCCGTCGAGCTTCTGGGACTTCGCCCAGGCCAGCAGGTCGTCACCGCGCCCCTCGGCCGCCCGCGCCTCCCACATCAACGCGACCGTCACGAGTACAGGTTCTCCTTGCTGACCTCATGCACGTGATCGTGGTCGTGCGAGTGCCCCGGCACGTGCGGTTCCGTCACCGGGAGCGACGAGTCCGCCGACAGGTCCCAGGACGACGCCGCCCTGTTGCGGGCCACCATCTCCGCGCCGAGGGCCGCCACCATCGCGCCGTTGTCCGTGCAGAGCTTGGGCCGCGGCACGCGCAGCCGGATGCCCGCCTTCTCGCACCGCTCCTGGGCGAGGGCGCGCAGCCGCGAGTTGGCCGCCACGCCGCCGCCGATCATCAGGTGGTCGACGCCCTCGTCCTTGCAGGCCCGTACGGCCTTGCGGGTCAGCACGTCGACGACCGCTTCCTGGAAGGACGCCGACACGTCACGTACCGGCACCTCCTCGCCCGCGGCCCGCTTCGCCTCGATCCAGCGCGCGACGGACGTCTTCAGGCCGGAGAAGGAGAAGTCGTACGCCGCGTCGCGGGGGCCGGTGAGACCGCGCGGGAAGGCGATCGCGTTCGGGTCGCCCTCGCGCGCGTACCGGTCGATGACGGGGCCGCCGGGGAAGCCGAGGTTCAGCACGCGTGCGATCTTGTCGAAGGCCTCGCCCGCCGCGTCGTCGATCGTCGAGCCGAGGGGCCGGACGTCGGACGTGATGTCCGCGGACAGCAGCAGCGACGAGTGGCCGCCCGAGACCAGGAGCGCCATCGTCGGCTCGGGCAGCGGCCCGTGCTCCAGCTGGTCGACGCAGATGTGCGAGGCGAGGTGGTTGACGCCGTACAGCGGCTTCCCGAGGGCGTACGCGTACGCCTTCGCGGCCGAGACGCCGACGAGCAGCGCGCCCGCGAGGCCGGGGCCCGCGGTGACCGCGATGCCGTCGAGGTCCTTCGCGCTGACGCCCGCTTCCTTCAGGGCGCGGTCGATGGTGGGCACCATCGCTTCGAGGTGGGCGCGGGAGGCCACCTCGGGCACGACGCCGCCGAAGCGTGCGTGCTCGTCGACGCTGGAGGCGACGGCGTCCGCGAGCAGCGTGGTGCCGCGGACGATGCCGACGCCCGTCTCGTCGCAGGAGGTCTCGATGCCGAGGACGAGGGGTTCGTCGCGCGTGCTAGCCATGGATCTCGGTTCCTTGTACGCCGGATGCGGGGGTGGAGGGATCGGTGCGGCGCATGACCAGGGCGTCCACGTTGCCGGGCTGGTAGTAGCCGCGCCGGAAGCCGATGGGCTCGAAGCCGAAGCGTTCGTACAGCTTCTGCGCCCGGGTGTTGTCGACCCGCACTTCCAGCATGACCTCGGCGCACTCGAAGGCGGTCGCGGCCTGGAGCAGGTCGGTGAGGAGCCGGGCGCCGAGGCCGGTGCCCCAGTGGTCGCGGGCCACCGCGATGGTCTGGACGTCCGCGAGGTCCCCTGAGGCGGCGAGGCCCGCGTACCCGACGAGACGGTCGCCGTCCGTGGCGACCACGTACCGCCGGGTGGCCTGCGGCCCGCGCGCGTGGGCGAGCTCGGACCAGAACATCCCGCGCGACCACGCGTCGTCCGGGAAGAGCTCCTTCTCCAGGACGAACACCGCGTCGATGTCCCACCAGCGCATCTCGCGGAGCACGGCGGAGTCCGTCACCTGGGTCACCTCGGTCACTTCGGGGTGACCACCTTGTAGTTCTTGGGGACCTGCGCGTCGGGGCGGCGCAGGTAGAGCGGCCGGGGCTCCAGGAGCTCCTCGCCCGCGGCCAGCTTCTCCGCGGCGAGTGAGGCCAGCGCGGCGGCCGAGACGTGCTCGGGGGCGCGGGCGTCGGGGAACGTGTCGGGGTAGAGCAGCGCGCCCACGCCGACGGCAGGCAGCCCCTCGACCTGGGCGGCGATCTCCGCGGGACGGTCCACGGCGGGCTCGCCCGCGCGCGTGCGCACGTCTTCGTAGCGGGCCCAGTAGACCTCCTTGCGGCGGGCGTCGGTGGCCACCACGAAGGGGCCGCCTTCGATGCCCGAGGCGTACGCGAGGCCGTCCAGCGTGCACACGCCGTGCACGGGGACGCCGAGCGCGAGACCGAAGGTGTCGGCGGTCATCAGGCCGACGCGGAGGCCGGTGTAGGGGCCGGGGCCCACGCCGGCGACGATGCCGGTCACGGCGTCGAGCTTCAGGCCGGCCTCGGCGAGCACACGGTCGACGGCCGGAAGCAGCAGTTCCCCGTGGCGGCGGGCGTCGACCTGGCTCGACTCCGCGACGACGGAGGAGCCGTCGTGGAGGGCGACGGTGACAGCGGGCGTTGCGGTATCCAGAGCGAGCAAGAGCACGCGAACAGCCTACGGCTCCCGGGCGCCGCGCACGGCCCGCACCGGGATGAGGTGCGGCTGCCGGGGGATGGGGCACGGCTGCTGCTACCGTCACTCCGTAGCCGTACGCAGTACGAAGAGGTGGGTGGCGCAAGGTGTCAAGGAGCAGCTCGGGATTCGTGGCCGGGCTCACCGCTGCCGCGCTCGCCGCGGTCGGGTTCCTCGCCTTCCAGGCATCGGCCAGCGCGCCGGACCACTCGGAGAAGGCCGACAAGTCGCCGTCCGCCTCCGCGTCGCGCTCCCCCAAGGACAAGAAGAACCCCGCCGCCGTGCCCGCGCAGTCCGGCACCGGCGAGCGCGTCGTGTACTCGCTCGAGGACGACCGCGTCTGGCTGGTCGAGGCGTCGGGCAAGGCCAAGCAGACGTTCAAGGTCACGCCGGGCACGGTCGACCCGGCCCCGGGCACGTACGCCGTCACGTCCCGGACAGCTCGTGTCCCGGGCACGGACGGTGTGCCGGTCGAGAACGTCGTGATCTTCACGCTCACCGACGGCGTCGCGATCGGCTTCAGCGCCGCGGTCGACGGTTCGACGCCGAAGCCGGACCCGTCGAAGAAGACGGGCGGCATCCGTCAGTCGCGCGAGCAGGCCAAGGCGATGTGGGAGTTCGCGCTGCGCGACAAGAAGGTCGTCGTCGTTCCCTGATCAGTGCCGCTTCAGCGCCGCTTCACGGGCGTGGACGCACGCGCGGGCTCGGGGTCGCTCGGCGGCGTGGAGACGGCGCTCGCGGCGGCGCACGACGCGAGCAGATCGCTCATCGACAGGTTCGAGGGTTCCGAGGAGTGCGAGGAGTCCACGGCGGCCGATGGTCCGGGCAGCCTCTTCCCGCGCGGCTGAGCGCAGGCGTCACGTTCTGTAGCCGTCATGGATGCCTCCTGGGGGCTCCGGGGGCAGACGTGGTTAGGTAGACCTAACCAAGACCGGTATCCATGTGACCACGCCCGACGCTCGCAACGCAACATTTTGCCGACGTCTTGTCGGAACGTTCGGTCGAACGTACGAGAAACGCCCCGGACCAGAGGCCCGGGGCGGGGTTGCGGGCGCGGGGCGCGAGGGCCGTCAGGCGCCCAGCGACGCCAGATCCGCGTCGGCCCAGCGCGCGCCGAGCCCGGTGATCGTCACGTCGCGCACCTCGTCGGCCGCGCCGTCCGCCGCGTCACCCCCCGTGCCGCCCACGGCACGGTCGATGACGACCCGCAGCCGGTCGTCCGACAGCTCCTCGACCTTGCCGTCGCCCCACTCGACGACGACCACGGACTCGGGCAGCGAGACGTCGAGGTCCAGGTCCTCCATCTCGTCGAGCCCGCCACCGAGGCGGTACGCGTCGACGTGGACCAGCGCGGGTCCTTCGCCGAGCGACGGGTGCACGCGGGCGATGACGAAGGTCGGGGAGGTGACGGCGCCGCGCACACCGAGGCCCTCGCCGAGGCCACGGGTCAGCGTCGTCTTCCCGGCGCCGAGCTCGCCGGTGAGCATGACGAGGTCGCCCGGGCGCAGCAGCTTGGCCAGACGACGCCCCAACTCGCCCATCTGTTCGGGGGAGTTGACGGTGATCTTGAGTGTGACGGCCGGAGCCTCGTGGTGCGGTGCTTCCATACCGCCCACGGTAGCGGCTGGGAGCACGCGCTCGGGCCCACCGCCTGCGCTCAGGCCCGCCGCCCGGCCCCCCGCCCGGCCCCCGCCCGCACGAGCAGGTCAGCGAGGCGGTCCATGACGACCTCCGGGTGCTCCAGCATCACCAGGTGGCCCGCGTCCGGGACCAGGACCAGCTCCGCGTCGGGGAGCAGGTGGGCGATGGCCTCGCTGTGCTCGCTGGGGGTGACCAGGTCCTCGTCGCCCGCGAGCACGAGCACCGGCAGTTCGGCGAAGTGCTTGAGGGCCGCCGCCTTGTCGTGCTCGGCGAAGGCCGGGTAGAACTCCGCGACCACGTCGATGGGCGTCGCCTCGATCATCCGCTCCGCGAACCGCGCGATCGCCGGGTCCACGTCCTTGCGCGAGAACGAGTACCGCTTGATGACACCCGCGAAGAGGTCCGCCGTGGCCCGCCGCCCCCGCTCCACCAGCTCCGCCTGCGAGCCGAGCGCCCGCAGCAGCCCGGGCAGCACCCGCCGGACCGCGTTCATCCCGGCGACCGGAAGGCCGAAGTTCACCTCGCCGAGCTGCCCCGACGACGTGCCGATCAGGGCGACGCCCACCACGCGCTCGCGGATCAGCTCGGGGAACTGGTCGGCGAGCGCCATGGTCGTCATGCCGCCCATGGAGTGCCCGACGAGGACGAGCGGCCCCTCGGGCGCAGCGGCGTCGATGACGGCCTTCAGATCGCGCCCCAGCTGGTCGATGGAGACCGGCACACCGTGTTCGACCTGGTCGACCCCACGCGCCGAACGGGCGTGGCTGCGCTGGTCCCAATAGACGGCGCGGACGACACCGCGCAGGGCGGCCCGCTGGAAGTGCCAGGAGTCCTGGCTCAGGCAGTAGCCGTGGCTGAAGACGACGGTGAGGGGCGCGGGGTCCCGGCGCCCGAAGAGGCGGCGCCGCCGCGGGGCGCGGTCGCCGTCCCCGCCGGCTCCGGCCCTGCCGCCGTCCTCGGCCGGTTCGACCTCTTCGACCTCGTACGAGAGCTCCGTGCCGTCGTCCGCGTATGCCGTGCCGGGCATGCCGCGCAGCGAGCCGTACGGCCCCGACGCGTCGAGCGCCAGCCGTGCCTTCTTGCGCATGCCGCGGCCGACGGTGAGCCGCTCTATGGCGACGCCGGCGGCCGCACCCGCGGCCAGGACGCCTATCGCCGCGCCCGCGACGCCCGCCCGGCGCCAGTTCCCGGCCGCGGCGGCGGCCTCCGACACCGCTTCCGCCGCGGCCGCCCCCGTGCTGCTCTCGCTCACGTGCCGCTCCTCGTCAGTTCCCGGTCGGTTCCGATCGGTCCCGGTCGGTTACCCGTCAGTTCCCGGTCGGTATCCGGTCAGTCCTCAGGCCGCTCGTTCACATAGACGCGCGGGACGCGCGATCCGATGCGGGTGACGATCTCGTACGCGATGGTGCCCGCGGCCTGCGCCCAGTCCTCGGCGGTCGGCTCGCCCCGGTCGCCGGGGCCGAACAGCACGGCCTCCGCGCCCACTGCGGGCTCGTCCCCGCCGAGGTCCACGACGAACTGGTCCATCGCGACGCGTCCCGCGGCGGTCCGCAGCTTGCCGTCGACGAGGACGGGGGCCGTGCCGGAGGCGTGGCGCGGGATCCCGTCGCCGTAGCCCGCCGGGACGAGGCCGAGGGTCGTCTCGCCGGGCGTGACGTAATGGTGGCCGTAGCTGACGCCGTGGCCGGCCGGGGCGCGCTTCACGTGGGCCAGCGAGGCGGCGAGCGTCATGACGGGCCGCAGCCCGAAGTCCTGCGAGGTGCCCACCTCGGGGCTCGGCGAGACGCCGTACATCGCGATGCCCGGACGCACGAGGTCGAAGTGCGCCTCCGGAAGCGTCAGCATGCCCGGGGAGTTGGCGATGTGCCGCACCTCGGGACGCAGCCCCCGGTCCTCGGCGTACGCCACCATCTCGCGGAAGACGGTGAGCTGCGCGGCGATCGACGGGTGCCCGGGTTCGTCGGCGCACGCGAAGTGCGACCAGAGCCCGGTGACCGTGACCAGGCCTTCGGCCTCGGCACGCAGGACGCGGTCGACGAGATCGGGCCAGTCCGCGGGCATGCAGCCGTTCCGCCCCAACCCCGTGTCGGCCTTGAGCTGGACACGCGCGGTCCGCCCCGCCGCACGCGCGGCGGCCGTCACCTCCTCCAGCGCCCACAGCGCGCTGACCGACATGTCGAGGTCGGCCTCGACGCCCTCCCGCCAGGGCCCGCCGGGCGTCCACAGCCAGCACATGATGCGGCCGGGCAGCCCCGCGGCGCGCAGGGCCAGGGCTTCTTCGGGAGTGGCGGTGCCGATCCACGTGGCGCCGGCCTGACGTGCGGCCCTGGCGCAGGGCACCATCCCGTGGCCGTAACCGTCCGCTTTCACCACGGCCATGAACGCGGCGTCCGGCGCGTGGGCGCGCAGCGCGCGCACGTTGGCGCGGAGGGCGGCGAGGTCGATCTCGGCCCGGACACGGAAGGGTGCTGTCTCGTTCATCGCGGACAAGTGTCTCAGAGCCCGCCGACACCCCCTGCTCCCGCAGGCCTTGGCCCCGACCGGGGCCCGGCCCGCTCACCCCCGATCGGGCCGCCCCACCTCCCGCCACACCGCCGGAATCGCGTTCGCCACGTCGTGCGCCCCCACGGGTGCCCCCTCCGACGCGTACCGCCCGGCGAGCCCGTGGAGGTAGGCGCCCACGGACCCCGCGTCCCGCGCGTCGAGACCGGCCGCGAGGAGGGACCCGGCGAGCCCGGACAGCACGTCGCCGCTGCCCGCCGTGGCGAGCCACGGTGTCCCGGTCGGGTTGACCCGTACGGGGCCCTCGCCCGAGGCCACCAGCGTCGTCGACCCCTTCAGCAGCACCGTCGCCCCGTACCGCCGCGCCAGCTCCCGTGCGGCGGAGAGCCGCCCCGCCTCGACCTCTTCCCTGGCCACGCCGAGCAGCGCGGCGGCCTCCCCGGCGTGCGGGGTGAGGAGCGTCGGGGCCCGCCGCTCCCGTACGTCCCGTTCCCCGGCGAGCCGCAGCCCGTCGGCGTCGATCAGCACGGGCACATCCGCGGCGAGCACCTCGCCGAGCCGTTCCGCGTCCTCGCCGAGCCCGGGGCCCACGACCCACGCCTGCACGCGCCCCGCCTTGGAGGGCGGCCCCGTCGACACCAGGGTCTCGGGGAACCGCGCGATGACGGCGTCCGCGGCGGGACCCACGTACCGGACGGCTCCCGCGCCCCCGCGCAGCGCGCCCGCGACGGCGAGCACGGCGGCGCCGGGATACCGCTCGGACCCGGCGACGATGCCCACGACCCCGCGCCGGTACTTGTCGCTCTCCCCGCCGGGCACCGGCAGCAGCCGCTCGACGTCCGCGAACTGCAGCGCCTCCGCCTCCGCCCGCCCCAGGTCCGCCGGTGCGAGCCCGATGTCGACGAGCCGCACGACACCGGCGTACTCCCGGCCCGGATCGATGAGAAGACCCGGCTTGTACGCGCCGAACGTCACCGTCACATCGGCCCGCACCGCGTCCCCGTGCACCTCACCCGTGTCGGCGTCGACGCCGCTCGGCAGGTCCACAGCGACGACCACGGCGTCGCGCACCGCCGCCACGAGCCGCGCGGCGTCCTCCCGCAGCCCGCCCCGGCCCCCGATCCCCACGATCCCGTCCACGACGAGCCCGGCCCGCGCGACCACACCCTCGGCCCGCGCCTCGTCGGCGCCCACCACGAGGCCGCCGGCTGCCCGCAGCGCGGCGAGCCCTCCGGTATGCGCGCGCTCGGGGGCGAGCAGCACGGCACTGACCCCGGCGCCGCGCCGGGCGAGCCGGGCACCGGCATACAGGGCGTCACCCCCGTTGTCCCCGCTGCCCACGAGCAGCGTGACTCTCGCCCCGTACACCTTGCCGAGCAGCCGGGCGCACTCGGCGGCGAGACCGGCCGCCGCACGCTGCATCAACACACCTTCGGGCCCCCGGTCCATGACGACCCGCTCGCCCGCCCTGACGCTCTCCACGCTGTACGCAGTACGCATACGCCCAGTCTGCCCCCGCGCGAGGCGTCCCCGCCGAACGGAGCCCGCCTAGCCCTCCGCCACCACCACCGCGGAGGCGACCCCCGCGTCATGGCTGAGCGACACGTGCCAGGACCGCACACCGAGCGCCGAGGCCCGCTCGGCCACCGTCCCCTTCACCCGGACCCGGGGCTGCCCGCTCTCCTCGACGTACACCTCGGCGTCGGTCCACCGCAGCCCCGCGGGCGCCCCCAGCGCCTTGGCCAACGCCTCCTTCGCCGCGAACCGCGCCGCCAGCGAGGCGATGCCCCGCCGCTCCCCGCCCGGCAGCAGCAACTCGCTCTCCACGAAGAGCCGATCCGCCATCCCGGGCGTCCGTTCCATCGCGGCGCCGAACCGCTCGATCTCCGCGACATCGATGCCAACCCCAATAATCACCGGCTCAGCGTGACACACCCCACCCCCCACCCCACCCCCCGTCCTGTTCGGACAGCCGTAACAATGGACTGTGATCTCTTCGGTCTCCGTGCCCCCGACGGCACCCCGGAGCGCCCACCGGCCCAGGCCGGAGGCGACTCCCTACGTCGACCTCACCCGCACCGAGTGGAGCGCGCTTCGCGAGAAGACGCCGCTCCCCCTGACGGCGGAAGAGGTGGAACAGCTCCGCGGCCTCGGTGACGTCATCGACCTGGACGAGGTCCGCGACATCTACCTGCCGCTCTCGCGCCTGCTGAACCTGTACGTGGGCGCGACGGACGGCCTGCGCGGCGCCCTCAACACCTTTCTCGGCGAGAAGGGGTCCCAGTCCGGCACGCCCTTCGTCATAGGAGTCGCCGGTTCCGTGGCGGTCGGCAAGTCCACCGTCGCCCGGCTCCTCCAGGCACTGCTCTCCCGCTGGCCGGAGCACCCCCGCGTGGAGCGCGTCACGACGGACGGCTTCCTCCTGCCCACGAAGGAGCTGGAGGCCCGCGGCCTGATGTCGCGCAAGGGCTTCCCCGAGTCGTACGACCGCCGTGCGCTCACCCGTTTCGTCGCGGACATCAAGGCGGGGAAGGACGAGGTGACGGCGCCCGTCTACTCGCACCTGATCTACGACATCGTCCCGGACCGGCGTCTCACGGTCCGCCGCCCCGACATCCTCATCGTCGAGGGCCTGAACGTCCTGCAGCCCGCGCTCCCCGGCAAGGACGGCCGCACCCGCGTGGGCCTCGCGGACTACTTCGACTTCAGCGTGTACGTCGACGCCCGCGCGGACGACATCGAGCGCTGGTACCTGAACCGCTTCAAGAAGCTGCGCCTGACGGCGTTCCAGAACCCGTCGTCGTACTTCCGCAAGTACACGCAGGTGTCGGAGGAGGAGGCGCTCGACTACGCCCGCACCACCTGGCGGACCATCAACAAACTGAACCTCGTGGAGAACGTGGCGCCCACCCGGAGCCGCGCCACCCTGGTCGTCCGCAAGGGCCCCGACCACAAGGTGCAACGCCTCAGCCTGCGCAAACTGTAGGAGCGCCGACGCGGATCGCGGGCGCCGCGGCCCGGCTAACCTGCGTCCATGCTGCACCTGCGCCTGATCACGCCCCCGGACCGAACCGACGACGTCGTCGACCTGATCGAGGGGACGGTCGGCACCACCCACCTCGCGGTGCTCCCTGGCGCGGCCCGCAACCCCGCGGGTGACGTCGTCATGTGCGACGTGGCGCGTGAGGCGGGCGACGAGCTGATCGGCGGCCTGCGCGGGCTCGGCATCGACGAGTCGGGCTCGATCGCCGTGGAGACCATCGACCTGTCGCTGTCCCGGCGCGCGGAGGAAGCCGCCGACGACGCGCCCGGCGAGGGCGCGGACGCGGTCCTGTGGGAGCAGCTGGCCGACGCGACCCACGAGGAGTCGACGCTCTCGGTCACGTACGTCGCGTTCATCACGCTCGCCACGATGATCGCGGCGTGCGGTGTCGTCCTCGACAACGCGATCCTGATCGTGGGCGCGATGGCGGTGGGCCCGGAGTTCGGCCCGCTGGCCGGTTTCTGCACGGCCCTGGTACGGCGCGCTCCCCGCCTGGCGCTGCGCTCGCTGATCGCGCTGCTCGTCGGCTTCGCGGCGGCGATGGCGGTGACCGTCGGGTTCAGCTACCTCATGGACGCGATGGACCTGTTCACGCACGACGCCCTGAAGGCCGAGCGTCCGAACACGAACTTCATCTACCGGCCCGACTGGTTCTCGTTCGTGGTGGCCGTCCTCGCGGGCGTCGCGGGCACGCTCTCCCTCACCTCGGCGAAGTCGGGCGCACTGGTGGGCGTGGCCATCTCCGTGACGACGGTCCCGGCCGCCGCGAACGCCGCGGTCGCCTTCAGCTACGACGAGTACAAGCAGGCCTGGGGCTCCACCGAGCAGCTCCTGCTGAACCTGCTCGGCATCATCCTCGCGGGCACGCTCACGCTGCTCGCCCAGAAGTTCTTCTGGGCGGCGCAGCGCGAGCGCACCGCGAAGTCGGCGCGCGTCTAGCCCAGCGCGGACTTCACCACGTCGGCGAGGCGGCCGGCCACGGACCGGGCCTGCTCGATGTCGGCGGCCTCCACCATGACCCGCACCAGCGGCTCGGTCCCGGAGGGACGCAGCAGCACGCGACCGGTGGAGCCGAGCTCGCGCTCGGCGTCGACGACCGCGGCGGACAGCTCGGCGGAGGTCTTCACACGCGACTTGTCGACGTCGGGCACGTTGATGAGGACCTGCGGGAGCCGCTCCATGACGCTCGCGAGGTCCGCGAGGGAGCGGCCCGTCTCGGCGACGCGCGCCGCGAGCAGCAGCCCGGTCAGCGTGCCGTCGCCGGTCGTCGCGTGGTCGAGGACGATGACGTGCCCGGACTGCTCGCCGCCGAGGGCGAAGCCGTGCTCCTTCATCGACTCCAGGACGTAACGGTCGCCGACGGAGGTCTGCACCAGGGAGAGTCCCTGGCCCTCCATGGCGAGCTTGAAGCCGAGGTTGGACATGACCGTGGCGACAACGGTGTCGTGGCGCAGCGTGCCGTGCTCCCGCATGGCGAGGGCCAGCACGGCGAGGATCTGGTCGCCGTCGACCTCGGCACCCGTGTGGTCCACGGCGAGGCACCGGTCGGCGTCGCCGTCGTGCGCGATGCCGAAGTCGGCCTTGTGCTCGACGACGGCGGCCTTGAGCAGGTCGAGGTGCGTGGACCCGCACCCGTCGTTGATGTTCAGGCCGTCGGGCTGGGCGCCGATCGTGATGACCTCGGCACCGGCCCGCGAGAACGCCTCGGGCGAGACGCGCGCGGCGGCGCCGTGCGCCTCGTCGAGGACGATCTTCAGCCCGTCGAGACGGTTCGGGAGGACCCCGATGAGGTGGGCGACGTACTGGTCGAGGCCCTGGTCGTACGACTTCACGCGGCCGACACCCGAACCGGTGGGCCGCTGCCACGGGGCACCGGTGCGGTGCTCCTCGTAGACGGACTCGATGCGGTCCTCCAGCTCGTCGGCGAGCTTGTGGCCGCCGCGGGCGAAGAACTTGATGCCGTTGTCGGGCATCGCGTTGTGGCTGGCGGAGAGCATCACACCGAGGTCGGCGCCCAGCGCACCGGTGAGATGCGCCACCGCGGGGGTGGGCAGCACACCGACGCGCAGGACGTCCACGCCCGCGCTCGCGAGACCCGCGACCACCGCTGCCTCCAGGAACTCCCCGGACGCGCGCGGATCACGCCCGACCACCGCCACCGGGCGATGGCCTTCAAAGGTGCCCGCCTCGGCCAGTACGTGCGCCGCCGCCACGGAGAGACCGAGCGCGAGCTCGGCCGTCAGATCCGCGTTGGCGACACCGCGCACGCCGTCCGTGCCGAAGAGTCGTCCCACTGCTGTCCTCCGAACGTTCAAGAAAAACGATTGCCTCAGGGGGTTCCTGATCAGGGTGTTCCTGAATAGACGAACGCCCCGGCAGCACGGTGAGTGCCGCCGGGGCGAACGAAAGTACGAGCAGGCAGCGATTAGCGCTTGCTGTACTGCGGGGCCTTGCGGGCCTTCTTGAGACCGGCCTTCTTGCGCTCGACCGCACGGTCGTCACGCTTGAGGTAACCGGCCTTCTTCAGGGCGCCGCGGTTGTTCTCGACGTCGGCCTCGTTCAGCGCACGGGCGACACCGAGACGGAGCGCACCGGCCTGACCGGAGACGCCGCCACCCGCGATGCGGGCGATGACGTCGTAGCGGCCGTCGAGCTCGAGCACCTTGAAGGGCTCGTTGACTTCCTGCTGGTGGACCTTGTTCGGGAAGTAGTCCTCGAGCGTGCGCCCGTTGACCTTCCACTTGCCGGTGCCCGGGACGATCCGGACGCGGGCGATGGCGTTCTTGCGACGGCCCAGGCCGGCGGCCGGCTGGGGGTCGCCGAAGCGCGCGGCGTTCGACTCCGAGGTGTACTCGCCCTCGACGGGCGCCTCGGACTCGGTGGTGTACTGCTCTACGTCGACACCCTCGGTCTCTTCGACCGGCTGCTCAACGGTGGTCTCGGCCACGATTCTCCTCAGATTTCTTTACGTCTTAGGGGGTGGCCGGAACTACTGCGCGACCTGGGTGATCTCGAACGGGACCGGCTGCTGAGCGCCGTGCGGGTGCTGGTCGCCCGCGTAGACCTTCAGCTTCGAGAGCATCTGACGGCCCAGGGTGTTCTTGGGGAGCATGCCCTTGACGGCCTTCTCGACAGCCTTCTCGGGGCTCTTCTCGAGCAGCTCGTCGTAACGGACGGAACGCAGACCACCCGGGTAACCGGAGTGGCGGTACGCCATCTTCTGGGTCTTCTTGTTGCCGGAGAGGTGCACCTTCTCCGCGTTGATGATGATGACGAAGTCACCGGTGTCGACGTGGGGGGCGTAGATCGCCTTGTGCTTGCCACGCAGGAGGGTGGCAGCGGTGGTCGCCAGACGACCCAGGACGATGTCCTGAGCGTCGATGACGTGCCACTGGCGGGTCACGTCGCCGGGCTTGGGGCTGTACGTACGCACTTAGTAGCCTTCGCTTCTTCAGTGGATGGGGTCCAGACACACGGCACCCAGGAAGCGATCATGCAGCTGGGGCTCACAGTGCCGGGGACGCTGCCCGTATGCGAGCCACTGGTAACTGCTCCAGGGAACCTACGTAAGGGCCCTTTCGCGTGAGATCGAGGACACCAATACGTATCAATCGTCGAGAGTACCCGCGGTGGCCCGTACCGGTCAAAACGCGGTCCTGGACCCCGGCACCGACGACTCCCTCGCCGCGGGCGGGCCCGCGCTCACCGGCGTGACGGCCCGTGCGCATGCCCACCCGACCGTGCCCGCGAGCACGCACAGCGTCACCGCGTCCTTGAAGGCCCGCCGCGTCCCGGGCTCCAGCCACGGCCACGTGAACCCCGGCACCTGCGGCACCAGCGCCACCCAGAACCACGGACCGCGCGCGGCCGCCCCCGGCGCCAGGACCCCCGCGAGCAGCAGCGGAAGCACGACCAACAGATAGTGGTCGTACGAGGGCCGGGAGACGAGAAAGGCCGAAAGCATCAGCATCACGGCGCATTCCACGACCCTCGCCGCCGCCCCGCCCTCTTCCTCACCTCTCCCCCACCGCCGCCACGCACACCACACCCCGGCCGCCGCCGCACCCCCGGCCAGCAGCGCGGCGCCCGACTCCGGCACCCCGAGCCGCGCGAGCACCGCGGCGGGCGAGGCCTCATAGAGGCGTACGAAGGAGTCCTCGCCGCGCAGCAGGAAGGGCAGCGTCCGCGTGAAGAACCCGGCGGGGTCCGGCATGGCGAGCGCGGCGACCGCCGACACCAGCGCGGGCACGCCCACGGCCGCCGCGAGCGCCCGCCACCTGCGCGCGAACACGAAAAGAAGGAGGACGGGCGCGAGCAGCGGCTTCACGGCGACGGCCGCCCCGATGACGAGCCCGGCCGCGACCCACCGGCCTCGGCACACGAGGAGCAGCGCGCACGGCAGCGCGAGCGCGGAACCCGCCGTCCAGTTGCCGAGCTGGACGAGGTGCCCGAACGGCGCGAAGCCGAGCGCGAGCCCGAGCAGCCCGTATCCGGCGAACCGACTCCGCAAAGGCACTCCGTACACACGCAGCGCACACACCCACCCCCCGACGAGTCCCGCCGTCACCCCCGCGGGCACCAGGAATCGCACCACGTCCGCGGGCAGCAGCGCCTGCGGCACCGCCGCGAGCACGGCGCCGGGGAGATAGAGGAAGTGCCGGTCGGCGTAGGGCGAGCGCCCGTCGAGCCAGGCCTCGGCGGCCCGCACCACGATGGCGTTGTCCATCCCGCCCTGCGGCGAGGCGAGACCCACCCGGACGACCGCGGCGACGAGCACCACTGCGAGCACCCACCGGACGTACGACTCGGCCGGGCGCAGCAACCACCCGCAAACCGCCGAATTGCCCATGTTCATACGCTTCAGGCTAGGCCTGGGCCCCCGCACAACCCCCGCTCAACATCCCGGGAAGCCCGTCTAAGATGCGCCCCATGAGCTTTGGGCAAGGGGGACCTCAGTGGGGTCCGGGCGGAACGGGCGGGCCCGGCGGCGGGCCCACGCCCGACTGGGCGGCGCTCGCCGAGGCCTCCGAGGCGCGTACCCGCCGTCGCAAGTGGCTGCTGATCGGCGGCGGAGTCTTCGCGACCGTCGGCATCGCCGCCGCCGTCGCCATCACCGTCGTCACGGCGAACAGCGACGAATCCTCCGCGTCGAACAAGCCGGCCGGCGAGCTGCCGACGGCCGCGGACATCCCCGGTGCGAGCAAGGAGGCGGAGCCGTCCTTCGAGGCGACCACGCCGCCGCCCCCGCCGGACCCCAAGGACTTCATCTCCAGCGCCAAGAAGGACAAGGCGCCGCTGACCCCCGAGGGCATGTTCCCCGGCAAGTCGTGGCGGACCGGCGAGCGCCTCTACAAGAAGGGCGCGACCGACAGCACCACGAAGTGCACGTCGGTCGCCCAGCCCGCCCTCGCCTCGGTCCTCGCCAGGAACGACTGCACGCGCATGATCCGCGCCAGCTACATCAGGGACGGTGTCGCGGTCACGATCGGCGTCGCCGTCTTCGACACCGCGGCGGACGCGAAGAAGGTCAAGGAGCAGGCCGAGAAGGGCCTCGTGAACTCGCTGTCCGGCAAGGGCGTGCCCGCCTTCTGCCGCACGGGCGTGTGCCGCGGCACCTACAACGCCTACGGCCGCTACGCCTACTTCACCACCACCGGCTACACCAGCGGCAAGGACGTGACGACGGGCGACCGCAAGGCGTACGGCGTCGGCGACGACCTCGCCCGCTTCGCGTTCCAGCGAATCCACCTGCGGGGCCAGGTCCAGGCTTCGGCCGCCGCCGAAGCCCCCCAGTAGTCGGACCCACGGAACTCAGCAGCACCCGGCCCCGGGCAGCGTCCGCTTGTTGCGCGCCTCCTTGCTGCGCGCGGCGAGCAGCTCGTCGGCCGGGTAGCCGACCTCCTCCAGCGTCAGCCCGTGCGGGCGCACGACGTGCACGGCGGAGTCCCGCACGCCCGCGCGGAGCACCTTCTCCGGCCACTCCACGGGCCGGTGCCCGTCCCCCACGAACAGCATGGCGCCGACCAGCGAGCGCACCATGTTGTGGCAGAACGCGTCGGCCCGCACGGTCGCCTCGAAGATCCCGTCCGGCCGCCGCTCCCACCGCAGTTCCTGCAGCGTACGAATGGTCGTCGCACCCTCACGCTTCTTGCAGTACGCGGCGAAGTCATGCTCACCGACGAGCCGCTCGGCGGCGGCGTTCATCGCGTCGAGGTCCAGCGGCCAGTCGTGCCAGAGCACGTGTCCCCGCAGCAGCGGGTCGACGCCGCCGGGGTGGTCGGTCACGCGGTAGGCGTACCGGCGCCACACGGCCGCGAACCGGGCGTTGAACCCGGCGGGCGCCTCGGCGGCCTTCCACACCCGCACGTCGTGCGGCAGCCGTCCGGCGAGCCTGCGCAGCAGCTTGTCGCTGTGCTCGGCCCACACGCTCTCCGGCAGGTCGACGTGGGCTACCTGCCCCCGCGCGTGCACGCCGCTGTCGGTCCGCCCCGCGACGGTCAGCTCGTACGTCTCCTGCGACCGCGTCACCGTCCGCAGCGCGGCCTCGATCTCCCCCTGGACGGTCCGCTGCCCCTGCTTCTGCTTGGCCCAGCCGGAGAAGTCCCTGCCGTCATACGAAAGATCCAACCGCACCCGCACGAACCCGGGCTCTACTTCATCGCTCACACGTGGATCCTCTCAGGCAACGAAAAAGCGGGCCTACCCCGGCAAGGGGGAGGCCCGCGGCGCGCCCTGAAGGGGCGCGGGGAACTGCGCGGCCAGCCACGGCGAGGCCGCAGCCGATGACGCGCAGTCCCCGGCAGAACGCTTACGCGTCCTTCGACTCCTCGGCAGCCTCGTCGGCCTTGGCCGTGTCGACCTTGGCGTCGGTGGCCTCGGCGTCCTTGGCGGCGCGCTTGGTCGCGGCCTCGGCCTCACCGGTGGCCTCCTGGGCCACGGTCAGGGCCTCCACCAGCTCGATGATCGCCATGGGCGCGTTGTCGCCACGACGGTTACCGATCTTGGTGATACGGGTGTAGCCACCCGGGCGGTTCTCGTAACGCGGGCCGATCTCCGTGAAGAGCGTGTGCACGATGCTCTTGTCGGTGATGACGGACAGCACCTGGCGGCGGTTGTGAAGGTCGCCCTTCTTCGCCTTGGTGACCAGACGCTCCGCGTACGGACGCAGACGACGGGCCTTGGCCTCGGTCGTCGTGATCCGGCCGTGCTCGAAGAGCTGCTTGGCGAGGTTCGCCAGCAGGAGCTTCTCGTGCGCGGCGCTGCCGCCCAGACGGGCACCCTTGGTGGGCTTCGGCATGGTGTTTCTCCTAGTGATCTGCCCCGGCCGTATCAGGTACCGGGGACAGGGCCCCGAGGGCGGACGCCCTCGGGCAGTTCATCAGTACTGCTCGGTCTCCACGAAACCGGCATCCGCGTCGTCGTCCGCGCCGAACGCGTCGGCCGCGGCGGTCGGGTCGAAGCCGGGAGGCGAGTCCTTCAGCGCGAGACCCATGCCGTTGAGCTTCATCTTGACCTCGTCGATCGACTTCGCACCGAAGTTGCGGATGTCGAGCAGGTCCGCCTCGGAGCGGGCCACGAGCTCACCCACGGAGTGGATGCCCTCGCGCTTGAGGCAGTTGTACGACCGAACGGTGAGCTCCAGCTCCTCGATCGGCAGCGCGAGATCGGCGGCAAGCGCGGCATCGGTCGGGGACGGACCCATGTCGATGCCCTCGGCGTCGATGTTCAGCTCGCGGGCGAGACCGAACAGCTCGACGAGCGTCTTACCGGCGGAGGCCATGGCGTCACGCGGACGCATCGCCTGCTTGGTCTCGACGTCGACGATCAGCTTGTCGAAGTCGGTGCGCTGCTCGACACGGGTCGCCTCGACCTTGTACGTGACCTTGAGGACCGGCGAGTAGATCGAGTCGACCGGGATGCGGCCGATCTCCTGGCCGACCTGCTTGTTCTGCACCGCGGAGACGTAGCCGCGACCGCGCTCGACGGTCAGCTCCATCTCCAGCTTGCCCTTGCCGTTGAGCGTGGCGAGGACGAGGTCGGGGTTGTGCACCTCGACACCGGCCGGCGGGGCGATGTCAGCGGCGGTCACGAGGCCCGGACCCTGCTTGCGCAGGTACATCACGACGGGCTCGTCGTGCTCGCTGGACACGACCAGCTGCTTGATGTTGAGGATGAGGTCGGTGACGTCCTCCTTGACACCCGGCACGGTGGTGAACTCGTGCAGGACGCCGTCGATGCGGATGCTGGTGACAGCAGCGCCGGGGATCGACGAGAGCAGGGTGCGGCGGAGGGAGTTGCCGAGGGTGTAGCCGAAGCCCGGCTCCAGCGGCTCGATCACGAACCGGGAGCGGAATTCGTCGACGACCTCTTCGGTCAACGAGGGACGCTGAGCGATCAGCATGAAGTGATTCCTTCAGTTCAGGGGCACCCACTATTTGATGCCCTGAGGTGTTTCAAGGGTACGGGCGGCACGGCCCCGAAGAGCCGTACCGCCCGAAGACCTCAAGTCAAGCGACGTACGAACGTCAGACGCGACGACGCTTGGGCGGACGGCAGCCGTTGTGCGGCGTGGGCGTCACGTCCTGGATCGAGCCGACCTCGAGGCCGGTCGCCTGGAGCGAACGGATGGCGGTCTCACGACCGGAACCCGGGCCCTTGACGAACACGTCGACCTTGCGCATGCCGTGCTCCTGGGCGCGACGGGCAGCCGACTCGGCAGCCATCTGCGCGGCGAACGGCGTGGACTTGCGCGAGCCCTTGAAGCCGACGTGGCCGGCGGAGGCCCACGAGATCACGTTGCCGGTCGGGTCCGTGATGGACACGATCGTGTTGTTGAACGTGCTCTTGATGTGAGCGTGCCCGTGGGCGACGTTCTTCTTTTCCTTGCGGCGCACCTTCTTGGCAGCGCCCTGACGACCCTTGGGGGGCATCTATAACTCCTACGGGAGGTGGTCGGTCCTGCAGCGTCAGCTGTCGATAGACCGCTGAGCGAGGACTACTTCTTGCCCGGCTTCTTCTTACCGGCGATGGCGCGACGCGGGCCCTTGCGGGTGCGGGCGTTGGTGCTGGTGCGCTGACCGCGGACGGGCAGACCACGACGGTGACGGAGACCCTGGTAGCAACCGATCTCGACCTTGCGGCGGATGTCGGCCTGGATCTCGCGACGGAGGTCACCCTCGGTCTTGATGTTGGCGTCCACGTACTCACGGATCTTGACGAGGTCTTCCTCGGTCAGGTCGCGGACGCGGGTGTTGCGGTCCACCTCGGTGGCGTCCAGCGTCTGCTGGGCCAGCGTGCGGCCGATGCCGAACACGTAGGTGAGGGCGACCTCGATGCGCTTGTCGCGCGGGAGGTCAACGCCTTCAACGCGTGCCATTCATGGCTCCTGTTGATTCTTCGGAGGTCTTCGGCAGAACCACTCCCAGTGGCCGTACTAGGTACCGGCTGGGTCCCCGGCCTCCGACCGGGGGTGTCGCCCTCCATTACCGATGGATCTGAAGAGGGACGTGCTCTGCGTATTGATTACGTGCGTCGCGCGAAAATCTGCGAACTGCAGTCGTGCGTCAGCCCTGGCGCTGCTTGTGGCGCGGGTTGTCGCAGATGATCATGACCCGGCCGTGACGGCGGATCACCCTGCACTTGTCGCAGATCTTCTTGACGCTCGGCTTGACCTTCATTGGGTGAGGTTCTCCGGGTCAGTGCCACCACCCCGCGCGAGCGGGATGCGGGCAAGATCTACTTGTACCGGTAGACGATCCGGCCACGCGTCAGGTCGTACGGAGACAGCTCCACCACGACCCGGTCGTCAGGGAGGATGCGGATGTAGTGCATGCGCATCTTGCCGCTGATGTGTGCCAGGACCTGGTGGCCGTTCTGGAGCTCCACCTTGAACATGGCGTTCGGAAGAGACTCGACGACAGTGCCTTCGATCTCGATGGCACCTTGCTTCTTGGCCACGCTTCGCCCTTCGAATCGACTACCTTGATCGACTACATGCTCCGTATGCAGACACACGGATGCACGAGAGCCGACGCGTCAGTCTACGTCAGTGCACTCGGAAAGACGAATCGAGAAAGTCTGCCCCACGACGAAGATCCTTAAGCAGGAGGGTCCCGCCTCAGCCCAGCGGGTCCGGGGCCACCGTCACGCCGTGCTCCGCCAGCTTCGCCTTGCCGCAGTCCGGGGCCGTCAGGACGATCGGGCCCTCCTCCGTGAGCGCGATCGTGTGCTCCCAGTGCGAGGACCAGGTCCCGTCCGTGGTGATGACGGTCCAGTCGTCCTCCAGGACCTCCGTGCGGGGGGTGCCGAGGGAGACCATGGGCTCGATGGCGAGGCAGAAGCCGGGGACCAGCTTGGGGCCCTTGCCGCGGCGGCGCTCGACGTAGTTCAGAAGGTGCGGGTCCATGTGCATCTCGGTGCCGATGCCGTGGCCGCCGTAGTCCTCGACGATCCCGTACTTGCCGCCGCCCGGCTTCGGCTGCCGGCGGATGTACGTCTCGATGGCGCGGGAGATGTCGACGAGCCGGTTGCCCTGCTTCATGGCGGCGAGACCGGCCCACATGGACTCCTCGGTCACCCGGGAGAGCTCGATCAGCTCCGGAGCGTGACCGGTGCCCACGAACGCGGTGTACGCCGCGTCGCCGTGCCAGCCGTCGACGATGGCGCCCGCGTCGATGGAGATGATGTCGCCGTCCTTCAGGACGGTCTTGTCGTCGGGGATGCCGTGCACGACGACCTCGTTGACCGACGTGCAGATCGTGGCGGGGAACCCGCCGTACCCGAGGAAGTTCGACTTCGCCCCGTGCTCGGCGATCACCTTGCGGGCGACCTCGTCCAGATCCTTCGTGGTGGCGCCGGGCACCGCGGCCTCACGGGTCGCGGCGTGAATCGCGGCGACGACAAGGCCCGCCTCACGCATTTTCGCGATCTGCTCGGGGGTCTTGATCTGCACCATGGGGTTCCGCTCTCCGTCTTCCGTCCGACAACCGACGTATACAACACTACGGCCGCGGTCCCCCGAGGGGCACCGCGGCCGGAATCAGCGTACTGAACTACTTGTCGCCCTTGAGCGCGTCCATCGCGCGCTCGGTGACCTCGTCCACCTTGCCGAGTGCCGAGATCGTCACGACCAGACCCTGGGTCCGGTAGTAGTCGATGATCGGCTCGGTCTGCGTGTGGTAGACCTCGAGGCGCTTGCGGACGGTGTCCTCGCTGTCGTCCTCGCGCTGGTAGAGCTCGCCGCCGCAGACGTCACAGACGCCTTCCTGCTTCGGCTTGCTGTACGTCACGTGGAAGACGTGGCTGGAGTCCTTGCGGCAGATCCGCCGGCCCGCGATCCGCTTGACGACCTCGTCCTCGGGGACCTCCAGGTCCAGGACGGCGTCGAGCTTCACGTCGTCGGCCTTGAGCGCGACGTCCAGCGCCTCCGCCTGCGACACGTTGCGCGGGAACCCGTCGAGCAGGAAGCCGTTCTCGGCGTCCGGCTGCGCCATGCGGTCCTTCGCCATGCCGATGGTCACCTCGTCGGGGACCAGGTTCCCGGCGTCCATGTACGCCTTCGCCTGCTTGCCCAGGTCCGTGCCCTGGCTGATGTTGGCACGGAAGAGGTCGCCCGTGGAGATGTGCGGGATCGACAGGTTCTTGGCGAGGAACGCGGCCTGCGTTCCCTTGCCCGCACCGGGCGGCCCGACGAGGACGATTCGCATCAGCGGAGGAACCCTTCGTAATTGCGCTGCTGGAGCTGGCTCTCGATCTGCTTCACGGTCTCCAGACCCACACCCACGATGATGAGGATGCTCGTCCCGCCGAACGGGAAGTTCTGGTTTGCCTGGAAGCCAACCAACGCCATCGTCGGCACAAGAGCGATCAGACCCAGATACAGCGAACCCGGCCAGGTGATCCGGTTGAGTACGTAACTCAGGTACTCAGCGGTCGGACGGCCAGCCCGGATGCCCGGGATGAAGCCACCATACTTCTTCATGTTGTCGGCGACTTCCTCGGGGTTGAAGGAGATCGCGACGTAGAAGAAGGCGAAGAAGACGATCAGGATGAAGTACGTGGCGATGTAAATCGGATGGTCACCCTTGGTCAGGTTCGCCTCGATCCACGTCTTCCATCCCGAGTTGCCGCCCGCGAACTGGGCCACGAGCGCCGGAATGTAGAGCAGCGAGGAGGCGAAGATCACAGGGATGATGCCCGCCTGGTTGACCTTCAGCGGAATGTACGTCGACGTACCGCCGTAGGACCTGCGGCCGATCATTCGCTTCGCGTACTGGACCGGAATGCGACGCTGTGCCTGCTCGACGAAGACCACCAGGCCGACCATCACGAGACCGACCGCGATGACGGTGCCGAACTCGATCCAGCCGTTCGCCAGGTCACCCTGCTGCTTGATGGCCCACAGTGCGCTCGGGAAGGTCGCGGCGATCGAGATGAACATCAGGATCGACATGCCGTTGCCGATGCCGCGGTCCGTGATGAGCTCACCGAGCCACATGACGCACGCCGTACCGGCGGTCATGGTGATGACCATCGTGATGGTGACGAAGATCGACTGGTCGGGCACGATCTCGCTGGCCACGGGGCAGCCCTGGAAGAGGGTGCCGGTGCGGGCGGTGGCCACGAGGCCGGTGCCCTGGAGGATCGCGAGCGCGATGGTCAGATAGCGCGTGTACTGCGTGATCTTCGCGGTGCCGGCCTGGCCCTCTTTCTTGAGGGCTTCGAGGCGCGGGATCACCACGGTCAGCAGCTGCAGAATGATGCTCGCCGTGATGTACGGCATGATGCCGAGCGCGAAGATCGTGATCTGGAGCAGCGCGCCACCGCTGAACATGTTGACGAGACCGAACAGGCCCTGGTTCGCATTGGCGTTGTCGATACAGGTCTGGACGTTCCGGTAGTCGACACCGGGAATCGGCACATGCGTACCCACCCGATAGATCACGATGATGCCGAGTGTGAAGAGCAGCTTCTTGCGCAGGTCGGGCGTCTTGAACGCCCGGGCGAACGCGGTGAGCACGGTGCCTCCTGCGACCCCCGCGCGCGTGCGTCAGAGGTGGTGGTCTGAGGTTCGACGAATACGTATCAGTCAAGAAAACCGTGCGGGCAGACCGCACGGAGCTTAGACAGTGCACGCCACCTTACCGGCGACCGTGCCCCCCTAGGAACGACCAACCGGGGATGCCCCTTTTGTGGGGCATCCCCGGCTGGGAATCGCTCATGTCATCGACACGTCTGGATGAATCAGACGAGCTCGGTGACGGTACCGCCGGCGGCGGTGATCTTCTCCTTGGCGGAGCCGGAGACGGCGTCGACCGTCACCTGCAGCGCCACGGTGAGCTCACCCTGGCCGAGCACCTTGACGAGGCTGTTCTTGCGAACGGCACCCTTGGCGACGAGACCCTCGACGGTGACCTCGCCACCCTCCGGGTACAGCGCGCTCAGCTTGTCGAGGTTCACGACCTGGAACTCGGTCTTGAACGGGTTCTTGAAGCCCTTGAGCTTCGGGAGACGCATGTGGAGGGGCATCTGGCCACCCTCGAAGCGCTCCGGAACCTGGTAACGGGCCTTGGTGCCCTTGGTACCACGACCAGCGGTCTTACCCTTGGACGCCTCACCACGACCCACACGGGTCTTGGCGGTCTTGGCGCCCGGGGCGGGCCGGAGGTTGTGGACCTTCAGCGGGTTCTGCTCCGCCATGTCAGTCGACCTCCTCAACCGTCACGAGGTGGCGGACGGTGTGCACCATTCCGCGGAACTCGGGGCGGTCCTCCTTGACGACCTGCGTGTTGATGCCCTTGAGACCAAGGGAACGCAGGGTGTCGCGGTGGTTCTGCTTGCTGCCGATGTACGACTTCGTCTGCGTGATCTTGAGCTGTGCCATTACGCACCCGCTCCCGCACGCGCACGAAGCAGAGCCGCGGGGGCGACGTCCTCGAGGGGCAGACCACGGCGAGCCGCGATCTCCTCGGGACGCTGCAGGCCCTTGAGGGCCGCCACGGTCGCGTGCACGATGTTGATCGCGTTGTCGGAGCCCAGGGACTTCGACAGGATGTCGTGCACGCCCGCGCACTCGAGCACGGCACGCACCGGGCCACCGGCGATAACACCGGTACCGGGGGAAGCAGGCTTGAGCAGGACGACGCCCGCGGCCTTCTCACCCTGGATGGGGTGCGGGATGGTGCCCTGGATACGGGGGACCTTGAAGAAGTGCTTCTTGGCCTCCTCAACACCCTTGGCGATGGCGGCCGGCACCTCCTTGGCCTTGCCGTAACCGACACCCACGGTGCCGTCACCGTCGCCCACTACGACGAGCGCAGTGAAGCTGAAGCGACGACCACCCTTCACAACCTTGGCGACGCGGTTGATCGCGACAACGCGCTCAACGTACGCGGTCTTCTCGGCGGCGGCGTTGCCACCGTCGCGACCCTTCCGGTCCCGCCGCTCGCCGCCACCGGCACCGCCACCGCGGCGCTGGGGTCCAGCCATTGGAATTACCTCTCTCTGTTTCCGCTAGCTACGGAACCGACTCAGAACTTGAGTCCGGCTTCGCGGGCGGCGTCCGCCAGGGCGGCGATGCGCCCGGCGTACTGGTTACCACCACGGTCGAACACGACAGTCTCGACACCGGCGGCCTTGGCGCGCTCGGCGACCAGGGCGCCGACCGACTTGGCGGCCGCGGACTTGTCGCCCTCGGCGCCGCGGATCGTGGTGTCCAGGGTCGAAGCCGACGCAAGGGTGTGACCCTTGATGTCGTCGATGACCTGGGCCACGATGTGGCGGTTCGAGCGCGTCACGACCAGGCGCGGACGCTCAGCCGTACCCGAGATGTGCTTACGGATGCGGATGTGACGACGCTTGATGGCAGCACGCTTGTAAGCGTCGCCCTTAGCAATCTTGACACCGTATGCCATGGCTTACTTACCCGCCTTTCCGACCTTGCGGCGGATGACTTCGCCTTCGTACTTGACGCCCTTGGCCTTGTACGGGTCGGGCTTGCGCAGCTTGCGGATGTTGGCCGCAACCTCGCCGACCTTCTGCTTGTCGATGCCCTCGACCGAGAACTTGGTCGCCGATTCGACCTTGAAGGAGATGCCCTCGGGCGCCTCGATCAGGATCGGGTGGCTGTAGCCGAGCGAGAACTCCAGGTTGGAGCCCTTCGCCAGGACGCGGTAACCGACACCGCTGATTTCGAGCTTCTTCACGTAACCCTGGGTCACGCCGGTGATCATGTTCGCCACCAGCGTGCGGGACAGGCCGTGGAGGGCCTTGTTCTGACGCTCGTCGTTCGGGCGGGTGACGTTCAGGACGCCGTCCTCACCCTTAGCGATCTCGATCGGCGCGACGATGGTGTGGCTCAGGGATCCCTTGGGGCCCTTGACCGCGACCGTCTGGCCGTCGATGGTGACGTCCACGCCGGCGGGAACCGTGATGGGGAGCTTGCCAATACGCGACATTAGCTATTCCTCCGTTCCCGACTACCAGACGTAGGCGAGGACTTCCCCACCTACGCCCTTCTTGCCTGCCTGCTGGCCGGTCAGGAGACCGTGCGACGTGGAGATGATCGCCACGCCGAGGCCGCCGAGGACCTTCGGCAGGTTGGTGGACTTCGCGTAAACCCGGAGACCGGGCTTGGAGATCCGCTTGATGCCCGCGATGGAGCGCTCACGGTTCGGGCCGAACTTCAGCTCGAGAACGAGGTTCTTGCCGACCTCGGCGTCCTCGACCTTCCAGCCCGTGATGAAGCCCTCCTGCTGGAGGATCTCCGCGATGTGAGACTTGATCTTGCTGTGCGGCATCGCCACGGTGTCGTGGTACGCCGAGTTCGCGTTACGCAGACGAGTCAGCATGTCCGCGATCGGATCAGTCATGGTCATGAATTGGCCTTCGGCCTCTCTCGCCGGGGTTTCCTATCTGCGCCATCCCTCTCCCCACTCAGAGGCGGGACGGGTGCGGCGCGGGGACCTACGGCGTAGTAAGTCGGTCAGGGCGGCAGACGCCCAACCCTCCTAGCCTAAGCCATGGAGAGGCGGGCCTCTGCCGACCCTTTACTTACCGAGAGATCCAGGAGTCCTTTGAACCCTTGAAAAGGGAGGACTACCAGGAGCTCTTGGTCACGCCCGGGAGCTCGCCACGGTGAGCCATCTCACGAAGGCACACGCGGCAGAGGCCGAACTTGCGGTAGACGGAGTGCGGACGGCCGCAGCGCTGGCAGCGGGTGTACGCACGCACACCGAACTTGGGCTTACGAGCAGCCTTGGCAATGAGAGCCTTCTTCGCCATCTCGCTTACGCCTCCTTGAACGGGAAGCCGAGGTGACGAAGGAGCGCACGGCCCTCAGCGTCGTTGGTCGCCGTGGTGACCACGGTGATGTCCATACCCCGGACGCGGTCGATCTTGTCCTGGTCGATCTCGTGGAACATGACCTGCTCCGTGAGACCGAAGGTGTAGTTGCCACGGCCGTCGAACTGCTTGGGGGACAGACCACGGAAGTCGCGGATGCGCGGCAGCGCGAGCGACAGGGTGCGGTCCAGGAACTCCCACATGCGGTCGCCACGGAGCGTGACGTGGCAGCCGATCGGCTGGCCCTCGCGCAGCTTGAACTGCGCGATGGACTTCCGGGCCTTCGTCACGGCCGGCTTCTGGCCGGTGATCGTGGTGAGGTCGCGGATGGCGCCGTCGATCAGCTTCGAGTCACGGGCGGCGTCGCCGACACCCATGTTGACCACGATCTTGACCAGGCCGGGGATCTGCATGACGTTCTCGTACGAGAACTCCTCACGCAGCTTGCCCGCGATCTCCTCGCGGTACTTCGTCTTGAGACGCGGAGTGGTGGTGGTCGTCATCAGATGTCCTCACCCGTCCGCTTGGCAACGCGGATCTTGTTGCCCTCGTCGTCGAAGCGGTAACCGACGCGCGTGACGACCTTGTTGCCGTCCTTCTCCACGACCAGCTGGACGTTGGAGACGTGGACGGGGGCCTCGGTGGTCACGATGCCGCCGGCCTGCGAGCCGCTGGCGGTCGGGCCGGCCTTCGTGTGCTTCTTGACCCGGTTGACACCCTCGACCAGGACGCGCTCGTCGCGCGGGTAAGCGGCAATGACCTTGCCCTGCTTGCCCTTGTCCTTACCGGTGATGACCTGGACCAGGTCGCCCTTCTTGATCTTCATGCTTACAGCACCTCCGGCGCGAGCGAGATGATCTTCATGAACTTCTTCTCGCGCAGCTCACGGCCGACGGGGCCGAAGATACGGGTGCCGCGAGGGTCGCCGTCGTTCTTCAGAATGACGGCGGCGTTCTCGTCGAAGCGGATGTACGAGCCGTCCGGACGGCGGCGCTCCTTGACGGTGCGAACGATGACCGCCTTGACGACGTCACCCTTCTTCACGTTGCCACCGGGGATCGCGTCCTTCACGGTGGCGACGATGACGTCACCGATGCCCGCGTAGCGGCGACCCGAGCCACCGAGAACACGGATGGTGAGAATTTCCTTCGCACCCGTGTTGTCGGCGACGCGCAGTCGCGACTCCTGCTGGATCACGTCTATCTCCTGATTGTCTGCCGGTTCCCCCGGGGCAGTTCGGCGAACTGCCCCGGGAGCCTGGCGGAACGAACTCCGAGGGGGGTGCCCCTCGGAGAATTACTTGGCCTTCTCGAGGATCTCGACGATGCGCCAGCGCTTGGTGGCGGACAGCGGACGCGTCTCCATCAGGAGGACGCGGTCGCCGACGCCGGCAGCGTTCTGCTCGTCGTGCGCCTTGAGCTTGTTCGTACGGCGGATGACCTTGCCGTACAGCGCGTGCGTCACGCGGTCCTCGACAGCGACGACGACGGTCTTGTCCATCTTGTCGCTGACGACCAGACCCTGACGGGTCTTGCGGAAGCCGCGGGCGGCCTTCGTCTCTTCAGTCACGTTGCTCTCGCTCATCAGGCGCTCTCCACCGTCTCGATGCCCAGCTCGCGCTCACGCATGAGGGTGTAGATCCGCGCGATGTCCTTACGGACGGCCTTGAGCCGGCCGTGGTTCTCGAGCTGGCCCGTCGCCGCCTGGAAGCGGAGGTTGAACAGCTCTTCCTTGGCCTCGCGAAGCTTGTTGACAAGCTCCTCGTTGCCCAGCTCGCGCAGCTCGGACGCCTTGGTACCGGCCGACATCACGACTCACCTGCCTCGCGCCGGACGATGCGGCACTTCATCGGAAGCTTGTGAGCAGCGCGGGTGAGCGCCTCACGAGCAATCTTCTCGTTCGGGTACGACAGCTCGAACATGACGCGTCCGGGCTTGACGTTGGCGACCCACCACTCCGGCGAACCCTTACCGGAACCCATGCGGGTCTCGGCAGGCTTCTTGGTGAGGGGGCGGTCCGGGTAGATGTTGATCCAGACCTTGCCGCCACGCTTGATGTGACGCGTCATCGCGATACGAGCTGCCTCGATCTGACGGTTCGTCACGTACGCCGGGGTCAGCGCCTGGATGCCGTACTCGCCGAACGCAACCTGCGTGCCACCCTTGGACATACCGCTGCGCTTCGGGTGGTGCTGCTTGCGGTGCTTGACCCTACGGGGGATCAGCATTTCGGTCAGGCCTCCGTTCCGGTGCTCTCAGCAGCCGGAGCAGCGGCGGGCGCCTCGGCCTTGGGGGCCTCGGCGGCCGGAGCCGACTGCTGCGGCTTGCGACCGCGACCGCCACGCTCGCCACCGCGGCCACCACGGGCCGGGCGGTCGTTGCCACCACGGGCCGGGCGGTTGCCGGCGCGGGCAGCGGCGTTCTCGGCGCGGACCTCGGCGATGTTCTTGACGTCGCCCTTGTAGATCCAGACCTTCACGCCGATGCGGCCGAAGGTCGTCTTGGCCTCGAAGAAGCCGTAGTCCACGTTGGCGCGGAGCGTGTGCAGGGGCACACGGCCCTCGCGGTAGAACTCCGAGCGGGACATCTCGGCGCCGCCGAGACGACCGCCACACTGGATCTTGATGCCCTTGGCGCCCGCCTTCATCGCCGACTGCATGCTCTTGCGCATGGCACGACGGAAGGAGACGCGGGAGGACAGCTGCTCCGCGACGGCCTGGGCCACGAGCTGAGCGTCGACCTCGGGGTTCTTGACCTCGAGGATGTTCAGCTGGACCTGCTTGCCCGTGAGCTTCTCGAGGTCACCGCGGATGCGGTCGGCCTCGGCGCCACGGCGGCCGATGACGATGCCGGGACGGGCGGTGTGGATGTCCACACGCACGCGGTCACGGGTGCGCTCGATCTCAACCTTCGAGATGCCGGCGCGCTCCATGCCGGACGTCATCATCCGACGGATGGCGACGTCTTCCTTGACGTAGTCCTTGTACAGCTTGTCGGCGTACCAACGCGACTTGAAGTCGGTCGTGACACCGAGCCGGAACCCGTGCGGGTTTACCTTCTGGCCCATTACCGGGTTCCTTCCTTGCTGCTGACGACCACGGTGATGTGGCTGGTCCGCTTACGGATCCGGTAGGCACGGCCCTGAGCACGCGGACGGAACCGCTTCAGGGTCGGGCCCTCATCCACGTACGCCTCGCTGATGACCAGCGAAGAGGCGTCGGTGTGGTCGTAGTTGTGCGCGGCGTTGGCAATGGCGCTGTCCAGCACCTTGCCGACCGGCACGCTCGCGGCCTGCGGGGCGAAACGCAGGACCGCCTGAGCCTCCGTGGCATCCATGCCACGGATGAGGTCCACCACGCGGCGGGCCTTCATGGGCGTGACGCGGATGTACCGCGCCTGGGCCCTGGCTTCCATGGTTGTCCCTTCGGTGTTAGTCATAGTCGTTCCACCCCGCACTAGCGGCGCTTCGACTTCCGGTCGTCCTTGACGTGGCCGCGGAAGGTGCGAGTCGGCGAGAACTCGCCGAGCTTGTGGCCGACCATCGACTCGGTGACGAACACCGGGATGTGGGTCTTGCCGTTGTGCACCGCGATCGTGTGACCCAGCATGCTGGGGATGATCATCGAGCGCCGGGACCAGGTCTTGATGACGTTCTTGGTGCCTGCTTCGTTCTGGGCGTCCACCTTCTTCACGAGGTGGTCGTCGACGAAGGGCCCCTTCTTGAGACTGCGCGGCATCTAAACCCGCTCCTAGCGCTTCTTGTTCGACTTGCGGCGACGGACGATGTACTTGTTGCTCGCCTTGTTGCGATCACGAGTACGACCCTCCTTCTTGCCCCACGGCGAGACCGGGTGACGACCACCGGAGGTCTTGCCTTCACCACCACCGTGCGGGTGGTCGACCGGGTTCATCACGACACCACGCACGGTCGGGCGGACGCCCTTCCAGCGCATGCGGCCGGCCTTGCCCCAGTTGATGTTCGACTGCTCGGCGTTGCCGACCTCGCCGATGGTGGCGCGGCAGCGGACGTCGACCAGGCGGATCTCACCGGACGGCATGCGAAGGTGCGCCATGGCGCCTTCCTTCGCGAGCAGCTGCACGGAGGCACCCGCGGAGCGGGCGAACTTCGCGCCGCCGCCGGGCCGCAGCTCGATGGCGTGGATCGTCGTACCCACGGGGATGTTGCGCAGCGCCATGTTGTTGCCGGGCTTGATGTCGGCACCGGGGCCGCTCTCAATCCGGTCACCCTGCTGCGTGCCGCGCGGGGCGAGGATGTAGCGCTTCTCGCCGTCCGCGTAGTGCAGCAGCGCGATGCGCGCCGTGCGGTTGGGGTCGTACTCGATGTGCGCGACCTTGGCCGGCACGCCGTCCTTGTCGTGGCGACGGAAGTCGATCACGCGGTAGGCGCGCTTGTGGCCACCACCCTGGTGGCGAACGGTCACACGACCGGAATTGTTACGGCCGCCCTTGCTGTGCAGCGGGCGAACCAGCGACTTCTCCGGCGTGGACCGCGTTACCTCGACGAAGTCGGCTACGGAGGAGCCACGACGGCCCGGCGTAGTCGGCTTGTACTTGCGGATTCCCATTTCTCAGTCCTCGTCCGATATTCGGACCAGGGCGCTCCGTTAGGAGGCCTGGCCGAAGATGTCGATACGGTCGCCCTCAGCAAGGGTCACGATGGCGCGCTTGGTGTCGGCACGCTTGCCGAAACCGGTGCGCGTACGCTTCCGCTTGCCCTGACGGTTGATCGTGTTGACGCCGGTGACCTTGACCGAGAAGACCGCCTCGACGGCCTGCTTGATCTGGGTCTTGTTGGCGCCCGGAGCCACGATGAACGTGTACTTGCCCTCGTCGAGCAGCGCGTACGACTTCTCGGAGACGACCGGCTTGACGAGGACGTCGCGCGGGTCCGAGAAGGACTTGCTCAGCGGGGTGGGCTCAACGGCGATCTTGCCCTCGGTCGCGATGCGCTTCGCCTTGGCGACGCGCGCGGCCTTGGCGGCCTTCGCGGCCTTGGACGCGATGCTCTGGTGACGGATGGCCATCAGGCTTCGCTCCCTTCGGTGTCAGTGGCCTTCGGGCCGGACACGAAGGACTCGAACGCGGCCTTGGTGAAGACCACGTCGTCCGAGACGAGCACGTCGTACGTGTTCAGCTGGCCCGGCTCCAGGATGTGGACCTGGGGCAGGTTGCGGGCGGAGAGCAGCGACAGCTCGTCCGAGCGCTCGATGACCAGGAGCACGTTCTTGCGCTCGCTGACCTTGCCGAGCAGGCTCTTCGCGGCCTTCGTCGAGATCTCGCCCTCGACCACGCCGGAGACGACGTGGATGCGGGAGTTGCGCGCCCGGTCGGTGAGGGCGTGACGCAGGGCGGCAGCCTTCATCTTCTTGGGGGTGCGCTGGGAGTAGTCACGCGGCACGGGGCCGTGGACGACGCCACCGCCGGCGAACTGCGGCGCACGGGTCGAACCCTGGCGCGCGCGGCCGGTGCCCTTCTGGCGGTAAGGCTTCTTGCCACCACCACGGACTTCACCGCGGGTCTTGGTCTTGTGCGTGCCCTGACGGGCCGCGGCCAGCTGCGCGACGACGACCTGGTGGATCAGCGGGATGCTGATCTTCTCGACGTCGAAGATCTCCGCGGGGAGCTCGACCGTCCCGGTCTTGTCGCCTGCCGGCGAAAGGATGTCAATGGTGCTCATGGGTTACCTCAGGCCCCCTTGGCCGCGGTACGGACCAGGACGAGGCCGCCGTTCGGACCGGGGACCGCGCCCTTGATGAGCAGCAGACCCTTCTCCGCGTCAACGGCGTGGACGGTCAGGTTCTGGGTGGTGACCCGCTCGTTGCCCATGCGACCCGCCATGCGCATGCCCTTGAAGACACGGCCGGGGGTGGCACAGCCACCGATGGAACCGGGCTTGCGGTGCACGCGGTGGGCACCGTGGGAGGCCTTGCCGCCGTGGAAGTTGTGACGCTTCATCACACCGGCGAAGCCCTTGCCCTTGCTCTTGCCGGTGACGTCGACCTTGATACCGGCCTCGAACGTCTCGGCAGTCAGCTCCTGGCCGAGGGTGTACTCGCTGGCACCAGCGGTACGGATCTCGACGAGGTGGCGACGGGGGGTCACGTCGGCCTTGGCGAAGTGGCCCTTGAGGGGCTTGTTCACCTTGCGCGGGTCGATCTCGCCGAAGGCGATCTGGACCGACTCGTAGCCGTCGCTGTCATTCGTACGGACCTGGGTAACGACGCAGGGCCCGGCCTTGACCACGGTCACCGGGACGACACGGTTGTTCTCGTCCCAGACCTGGGTCATGCCGAGCTTCTCGCCCAGGATGCCCTTGATCTGCTTGGTCATCTTCTTCGCGCCCTTCAGAGCTTGATCTCGATGTCAACGCCGGCCGGAAGGTCCAGGCGCATCAGCGAGTCAACGGTCTTGGGGGTCGGGTCGAGGATGTCGATCAGGCGCTTGTGCGTGCGCATCTCGAAGTGCTCGCGAGAGTCCTTGTACTTGTGCGGCGACTTGATGACGCAGTACACGTTCTTCTCAGTGGGCAGCGGCACCGGGCCCGCGACCGACGCACCAGTGCGGGTCACCGTCTCGACGATCTTCTTCGCCGAGGAGTCGATGACCTCGTGGTCGTAGGCCTTGAGCCGGATGCGGATCTTCTGTCCCGCCATGGCTACTTAGTAGTCCTTCGTCTCGAACGCTCTGGCTCCCGGGAGGCCCTTTTTTCTACCTCCTCCGACCCACGCGGTCGGGCGTGTCGCAGTCCCGCTCACACAGTTCTCCCGAAGGAGTTCCCTGCTAGGGGCTGCGGCCCTCGCTGACCGCGGGTCCGGGGGAAGAAACCCACCGGGCGCCTGGCCGAGCAACCGCACCGCACTTCCCGAAAGATTCCCGTACGTCCGCCAAAGCGCTGCCTGCGGGCCTTTGCGGGCCCTGCGACAGATAAGGCGACGAGTACTGTGGGACTCGCTTCCGGTCCTCCCGGCGGGAGGCGCGCAGCATCGGCACTCAACCGAGCAACCATGACAGTCTGCCATACGGGGCACGTGTGGTGCCAATCGAGCGGAAGACCTTACCCGCTGGGTGACGGAGATCAAACCCGGGCGGGGCCCGACGCGCCGGTGACGGCCGTCGCGGGTCAGCGTGGGGCGGCGTATCCCAGGAACGCGGTCCAGGCGGCGCCGCTGAGGGCGAGGCGGGGGCCTTGGGCTTCTTTGGAGTCCCGGACGTGCACGGTGCCGGGGGTGTGGGCGACCTCGACGCAGTCGGGTTCGTTGCTGTTGCTGCTGTAGCTGCTCTTGCGCCAAGCGAGCTTCATGGGATCAGCTCCCGGAGGCGTACCTCACAAAGTGCGACCACGCGGCCCCCTGCACGGTGAGGATCGGCCCCTGCGTGTTCTTGGAGTCACGGACATGCACCAGATCGTTTATCTCGGCGGCCTCTACGCAGTCGGCTTCGCTGCCGTTGCTGCTGTAGCTGCTCTTACGCCATTCCAGCTCGGCGCTGCCCTCAGCGGAGACCTGACGGTTCATGTTTCTCCCAGCAGTTGCTCGATGAAGGCCAGCGACTCCCTCGGAGTGAGGGCTTGGGCCCGGATCATGCCGTAGCGCAGTTCAAGGATTCGGAGCTGTTCAGGCTCGTCCACCAGCCGCCCTGCGGCCACACCTGGTGAACGCCCGACTGCCGATCCATCCCGGAACTTCAGCATCTCGATACTCCCGTCCACGCCCGCATGCTCTTCCCTGCGTGTAGGCATGACCTGGAGTGAGGCGGTGCGCAACTGCCCGATTTCCAGGAGGCGTTCAAGCTGCCGACGCAGAACCATTCTGCCCCCCCAGCGGGCGCTGCAGCGCTACCTCCTCCAGCACAAAACTGAGGGCCGGAGCCGGACACCGGTCGAAGATCGCCTGCCGGGCCATGCGTGACGCCACAGCTCGTTCGATCTGCGCCTCGTCATACGCAGGCTGCCGCATCTCGAACAAAGCCCTCATGTACTCCACGGTCTGCAACAACCCGTGGATGTCATGAGCGCCGTACCACTGAAGGTCAACGGCCTTCGCTTCCTTGCGGGCCCGGTCCCGAAGCCGCTTCGGATACCTGGCCTCCGCCACGTCCTGCTTCATCGCCGCGACGGAACCGCCCGCTCTCAGGACCTGATCCGCCTTGTCGAGATACTCGGCCCGAGGGATCCGCGTCCCGCCCTCGACCTTGTAGACGAGCCCCTCCCCGTACCCCATGGCCGCCGCGAACTCCGCCGCCCGCATCCCCGCGGCCTCCCGGCGGGCCCGCAGCTGCCGCCCCACGAACGCGACGATCGCCACGCCCTGCTCGTCCTCCGGGTCGACCTCCCACCCCGGCTCCTCCGACTCCCGCTCCCGCTCACCCTCCGGAACCGCCGACCGCTCCATACGCCCGCCTCCCGTCCCACCAAGCCGCTACGTACGGTCAGCGCCGTACCCACAGAGACCGCTGGACAGCCTGTACAGCCCTGGACAAACGAAGGACAGTGACTGTACGCAGCCGCCAAGACACTGCGCAGCGTACGAGCGGGAGACCACGCTGAGTGACGTGAACCAGGAAACCGCCGCGCTCCCCCACACCACCCGTCACTTCACTGTCCTGCTCTCCCCCACGCCCCGAGGAGCCCGCCTGGCCCGACTCCTCGCCACCGAGCAGCTCCACTCGTGGGGGCTCCCCCTGGACCCGGCGCGCCACATCGTCGCGGAACTGGCGGCCAACGCCGCGACCCACGGCCGCGCACCGGGCCGCGACTTCCGACTCGCACTGCACGCCACGGCGGAAACGCTCCGCATCGCGGTCACGGACACGCACCCCGAAAGGCTCCCCGCACCCCAACTCCCCTCCCCAGACGCCGAATCCGGGCGCGGCCTGCTCCTCGTAGAAGCGCTGGCACACCGCTGGGGAGTGAAGGAAGACCGCTTCCCGCGCAAGACGGTGTGGGCGGAACTGGGCCTCACGCCACCGGAACCCGACTCCCCGTGCTCCGGTACCGCAGGCGCCTT
The DNA here is from genome assembly GCF_008642355.1 of Streptomyces venezuelae. Taxonomy (NCBI): domain Bacteria; kingdom Bacillati; phylum Actinomycetota; class Actinomycetes; order Kitasatosporales; family Streptomycetaceae; genus Streptomyces; species Streptomyces venezuelae. Next base: position 4,865,994 of record NZ_CP029193.1, on the reverse strand, counting down.
TCCCCAAGGAACGTGAGACGGAGAAAAAGCACCCCACCAAACCCCACCAGGCCCCGCCACCGCCGACTCACTCCGGCGAGTGAACATCACCGGCTCGGCTGGCTTTCCGGCCCCCCAATGGCCCTACTCTCAGCCCCAGTAGCCGAGCAACAACACCAGACATGCGACGGCCCCCGCCGGGACGGCAATCCCGAGGCGAGGGCCTGACCACCGAGGAAGAGGCAACTTCCCGATGGACACCCAAAACCCTAGCGCGCCCCCGCGCCCCCAGTCCGCCCCTGGCGGCAATCAATCCCACGCACGGGCGACCCGGCACCCCCGCAGCCGAACGGACACGCGTCGACGGCCCACCGCCTCCGCACCCACGTCCGGCGTCACGCACGAGAACACCCGCCACACCACCCGCTTCACGGTGGTCGGCAACCACCTCACCCAGCACCAGGAGCTCTCCCTCCTGGCGATCGGCCTGGGCTGCCACATCCAGTCGCTGCCCGCCGGTGCCCACGTGGACATCAAGAGCCTCACCAAGCGCTTCCCGGAGGGCGCGACCCGCATCGCCGGGGCCCTGCGCGAGCTGGAGACCCACGGCTACCTGCGCCGGGACCGCGAACGCACCGCGTCCGGCCGCATCGTCACCCGCACGATCTCCTGCAACCAGCCGCAGGGCACCGCCCGACGCACCCCCACCCCGCCACGGAGGCAGCCCGCCCCCATCGCAGCGGTCCCACCCCGCACCAGCGAGACGCCACCCGCCCACGCACCCCGCACACACCCCCGCCCCCTCCCCGCCGTACCGCACCCGGCACACCCCACCCCGGCACTGCTCGAACAGGCCACCGCCACCCTCACGGAGCTGTGCCGCGAAGCCCCCCACCTGCTCCTCACCGCCCGCGATACGGCCCACCTCACCCCTGGCGTCGCCGCCTGGCTGGAACGAGAGGCATCCCCCGCCTCCGTGCGCCACGCCCTGACCCACGCCCTCCCACCCGACGGCCCCCGCCACCCCGCCGCACTCCTGTCCCACCGCCTGACAGCCCTGCTCCCACCCCCACCCCGCTTCCACCCCCCGCAGCGCACCCCCCACCCACTCCAGAACTGCGAAACCTGCGACCGCGCCTACCGAGCCCCGGAACCGGGCCGGTGCCGCGACTGCCGCATCCCTCCGTGCACTGCCTGACCAACGGACTTGAGCTGGAGTTGGGAGTACGCCTTCGCCTTCGCGGCAGAGGAAGCCGCCCGAACTGTGTCACCGGCCTTCCTCGCCGCAGTCCAGCGCAAGGCCGCAGAGCTGGTCAGGGCGGCCGAGACCCTGTACGTCCACGGCCGCGCCCACCAAGACGTCGACCCGAAGGGCGGCGACGTCACCGTCCCAGGCGGCATGTTCCGCTACCCACCTGGGCTTCTGAGGCCACACGGGCCCCCTGGCCAACACAAAAGGGCCCGTACGACCGAAGTCGTACGGGCCCTTCCGCTACTGCGTGTACTGCGATGCGCTCAGTTCAGAGCAACCGGGTTACCCCGATCCGCAAGCAAGTCGGGAGGACTTACTTGTTGATCTTGGTGACCTGGCCGGCGCCGACGGTCCGGCCACCCTCACGGATGGCGAACTTCAGGCCCTCTTCCATGGCGACGGGCTGGATGAGCTCGACGCTCATCTCGGTGTTGTCGCCCGGCATGACCATCTCGGTGCCCTCGGGGAGGGTCACGACGCCGGTCACGTCCGTGGTGCGGAAGTAGAACTGCGGGCGGTAGTTGTTGAAGAACGGGGTGTGACGGCCACCCTCGTCCTTCGACAGGATGTAGGCCTGGGCCTCGAACTCGGTGTGCGGCGTGACCGAACCGGGCTTGATGATGACCTGGCCGCGCTCGACGTCCTCGCGCTTGATGCCACGGAGGAGCAGACCGACGTTCTCACCGGCCTGGCCCTCGTCGAGCAGCTTGCGGAACATCTCGATGCCGGTGACCGTGGTGGTGGTCTTCTCGGTCTTGATGCCGATGATGTCGACGGTCTCGTTGACCTTGAGGACACCACGCTCGATACGACCGGTGACGACGGTGCCACGACCGGTGATCGTGAAGACGTCCTCGATCGGCATCAGGAACGGCTTGTCGACGTCGCGCTCGGGCTCCGGGATGGACTCGTCCACGGCCTTCATGAGCTCGAGGACGGTGTTGCCCCACTCCTTGTCGCCCTCAAGGGCCTTCAGAGCGGAGACCTTGACGACCGGCAGGTCGTCGCCCGGGAACTCGTACTCGGAGAGGAGCTCACGGACCTCGAGCTCGACGAGCTCCAGGATCTCCTCGTCGTCCACCATGTCGGCCTTGTTCAGGGCGACGACGATGTACGGAACGCCGACCTGGCGGGCCAGGAGCACGTGCTCCTTGGTCTGCGGCATCGGGCCGTCGGTGGCGGCAACCACGAGGATCGCGCCGTCCATCTGCGCGGCACCCGTGATCATGTTCTTGATGTAGTCCGCGTGACCGGGGCAGTCGACGTGGGCGTAGTGACGCGCCTCGGTCTGGTACTCGACGTGCGCGATCGAGATCGTGATACCGCGCTGGCGCTCCTCGGGAGCCTTGTCGATCTGGTCGAAGGCCGAGGCCTCGTTCAGGTCGGGGTACGCGTCGTGCAGCACCTTGGTAATGGCGGCCGTGAGGGTCGTCTTACCGTGGTCAATGTGACCGATGGTGCCGATGTTGACGTGCGGCTTAGTCCGCTCGAACTTCGCCTTCGCCACTGGGTCCTCCTGTGGAGTGGTTCTGTACGCCTTGCTTCATCGGCGCCAGGTGATCTTTGCTGGGAAGCCAGCCGCCGGGGTTCTCGCCCTGCGGGGTCGAACCCCGGCGGATGGTGTCAAGCCTAAAGCGTGAACTCGGGTGAGTTACTCGCCCTTGGCCTTCGCGATGATCTCCTCGGCGACGTTCCGCGGAACCTCGGCGTAGGAGTCGAACTGCATTGAGTAGCTTGCGCGACCCGACGTCTTGCTGCGGAGGTCTCCGACGTAGCCGAACATCTCCGAGAGGGGCACGAGGCCCTTCACGACGCGAGCGCCGCTGCGCTCCTCCATGGCCTGGATCTGGCCACGGCGGGAGTTGATGTCGCCGATGACATCGCCCATGTAGTCCTCGGGCGTGGTGACCTCGACGGCCATCATCGGCTCGAGCAGCACGGGGGACGCCTTGCGCGCGGCCTCCTTGAAGGCCTGCGAACCGGCGATCTTGAAGGCGAGCTCCGAGGAGTCGACCTCGTGGTAGGCACCGTCGATGAGCGTGACGCGGACGCCCGTCATCTCGTAGCCCGCGAGGATGCCGAACTGCATGGCTTCCTGCGCACCGGCGTCGACCGACGGGATGTACTCCCGCGGGATGCGGCCACCGGTGACCTTGTTGACGAACTCGTACGACGCGTCGCCGTCCGTGATCGGCTCGATCGCGATCTGCACCTTGGCGAACTGACCGGTACCACCGGTCTGCTTCTTGTGCGTGAAGTCGACGCGCTCGACGGCCTTGCGGATCGTCTCGCGGTACGCCACCTGCGGCTTGCCGACGTTCGCCTCGACGCGGAACTCGCGCTTCATGCGGTCGACGAGCACCTCGAGGTGGAGCTCACCCATACCACCGATGATGGTCTGGCCGGTCTCCTCGTCCGAGTGGACGCGGAAGGAGGGGTCCTCCTCCGAGAGACGCTGGATGGCGACACCCAGCTTCTCCTGGTCGCCCTTGGACTTCGGCTCGATGGCGACCTCGATCACCGGGGCCGGGAAGTCCATGGACTCCAGGATGACCGGAGCCTTGTCGTCGGAGAGCGTCTCACCCGTGGTGGTCTGCTTCAGGCCCATGACGGCGACGATGTCACCGGCGCCCACCGACTCGATCTCCTCACGCTTGTTCGCGTGCATGCGGTAGATCTTGCCGATGCGCTCCTTCTTGCCCTTGACGGAGTTCAGCACCGCGGTGCCGGAGTCCAGGCGACCGGAGTAGATCCGGACGAAGGTGAGCTTGCCGAGGTGCGGGTCGCTCGCGATCTTGAACGCGAGGGCCGACAGCGGCTCGTCGTCGGACGGCTTGCGCTTGACGACCAGCTCCGGGTCCTTGACGTCGTGGCCCTCGATGGCCTCGACGTCCAGGGGGGAGGGAAGGTAGCGCACGACCGCGTCGAGCAGGGGCTGGACGCCCTTGTTCTTGAACGCGGTACCGCAGAAGACGGGGGTGACGGTGGTGTCGCCGCCCTTGCCGGAGGCGATGGTGATGCGACGGATCGCCGCGTACAGCTGCTCCTCGGTGGGCTCCTGGCCCTCCAGGTACAGCTCCATCATCTCTTCGTCGTTCTCCGCGACGGCCTCGAGCAGCTTGCCGCGGTACTCCTCGGCAGCCTCGGTGTGCGTGTCGGGGATGTCGACGATGTCGTAGGCCTCGCCCATCTTGGTCTCGGCGGACCAGACGAAGGCCTTCATGGTGACGAGGTCGACGACGCCCTTGAAGTCAGCCTCTGCGCCGATGGGCAGCTGCATGACGATCGGGGTCGCACCGAGGCGGTCGACGATCATGTCGACACAGCGGTGGAACTCGGCACCGGTGCGGTCGAGCTTGTTGACGAAGCAGATACGCGGGACGCCGTAACGGTCCGCCTGACGCCACACGGTCTCGGACTGGGGCTCGACGCCGGCAACGCCGTCGAACACCGTCACGGCACCGTCGAGCACGCGGAGCGAACGCTCCACCTCGACGGTGAAGTCGACGTGGCCCGGGGTGTCGATGATGTTGATCGTGTGATCGACGTCGTTCAGCGGCCAGTGACAGGTGGTGGCAGCAGAGGTGATCGTGATGCCACGCTCCTGCTCCTGCTCCATCCAGTCCATCGTGGCGGCGCCGTCGTGGACCTCACCGATCTTGTACGACACACCGGTGTAGAACAGGATCCGCTCGGTGGTCGTCGTCTTGCCCGCGTCGATGTGGGCCATGATGCCGATGTTGCGCACCTTGGCCAGGTCAAGTGAAGTGGTAGCCATGTCGGCTCAGTCTTCTCTCGGTCTCGATGGGGGTAGCGACTACCAGCGGTAGTGCGCGAAGGCCTTGTTGGACTCGGCCATCTTGTGGGTGTCCTCACGCTTCTTCACAGCGGCACCGAGGCCGTTGGAGGCGTCGAGGAGCTCGTTGAGCAGACGCTCGGTCATGGTCTTCTCGCGACGGGCGCGGGAGTAACCGACGAGCCAGCGCAGGGCGAGCGTGTTCGCACGGCCCGGCTTGACCTCGATCGGGACCTGGTAGGTCGCGCCACCGACACGGCGGGACTTGACCTCGAGGGTCGGCTTGATGTTCTCGAGCGCGCGCTTCAGCGTGATGACCGGGTCGTTGCCGGTCTTCTCGCGCAGGCCCTCCATGGCGCCGTACACGATGCGCTCGGCGGTGGAGCGCTTGCCGTTCAGCAGCACCTTGTTGATGAGGGAGGTCACCAGAGGAGAACCGTAGACCGGGTCGATGATGACCGGGCGCTTCGGGGCGGGGCCCTTACGAGGCATTCTTACTTCTCCTTCTTGGCGCCGTAGCGGCTGCGGGCCTGCTTGCGGTTCTTGACACCCTGGGTGTCGAGCGAGCCGCGGATGATCTTGTAACGAACACCAGGCAGGTCCTTCACACGGCCACCGCGCACGAGCACGATGGAGTGCTCCTGCAGGTTGTGTCCCTCACCCGGAATGTAGGCCGTGACCTCGATCCCGGAGGTCAGACGCACACGCGCGACCTTACGGAGGGCCGAGTTCGGCTTCTTCGGGGTGGTCGTGAACACACGCGTGCAGACGCCACGGCGCTGGGGCGAACCCTCGAGTGCGGGCGTCTTGTTCTTCTCGACCTTGTCCTGCCGGCCCTTACGGACCAGCTGCTGGATCGTAGGCACTACTTCTCCGGTTTCTGTGTGCCGAATAGTAAAGCTAACCCGGAACTTCGCCGACCCACGCGGTCGGGTGTGTCGAATGCTGCGGACTCCCGCCACAGGGCGGAAAGGAGCGCAGATTACGGTGGCCTTTCTCGGACTCCCGCAGCGGTTGATGACACGCGCGCGAGCCCAGGCACACCCCAGGCACAAGGTCTGAGCGTACCTACCTCATCGAGTCTGGTCAAAACAAATGCGATGGGGGGCGACACGCCGGACATCTGCAGATCAAGTCCGATGCAGAAAGTCCTTGATCAATTGGACATCCGCCTGATCCTTCGGTCGCAGCGAGCGCTCTTTCCACATGAGGACCTGGGACAAGGGGCAGAACGGGATGCCCGACATCCACTCCGCATCCTTGATCAGGACGTCCGGCTCGGGCGTGCCGGGCAACCAGCGGTCAAAGACGTCGATGGCGCCGCCGAACAGTGGCACCACGCGGCCGTGACCGGACGGAGCGACCACAGGGTCGGCCAAACCCTCCGCGATCTTCCACGCGGCCCCACGAGCGACGACATCCAGGTCTCCGACACGCTCCCTGATGCCGTGCGCCAGCAGCGGCCCGCTGCCCGCCACCACGTAGTCCGAGGACGGCAGATTCAGGGACAGCAGCTTCTGGATCAGTGGGTGCCTTCTCAGCTCCAAGGCAGCTTCTCCTAGAGGATGGGCAGCCCGACCGCCGAGCGAGCAGCCATGCTCATCCCGAGCGAGGCGATGACACTGGCCAGCGTACCGATGAGGAAGTACTCGGACGCGTGCTTGCCGTGTTCACTCGTGGGGACCCGAGCCAGCGACTTCGCCGCCAGCACCAGAGCTGCGGCCTCGGGCTGGCCTGCGGCGAGGAAGGCGAAGAGAAGCCCCCGCTCCAGCAGCCCGATCGCCCGTCCTGCGCTCATGAACTCCACAGCAGCACGCCGCTCCGGACTGTCCGGCAGTGCCAGAATCTCCCGGCGTACGGGACCGGTCACCGACCTCGCCAGAGCCCCACCGCCGAATACGGAGACCAGCGCGGCCGAAAGGAAGACCGCGATCTCATCACTCAGAGCGGCTTCCCTCATCAGAGGCACCACCGTTGCGCCGGCGGCCCACAGAGCCAGGAAGACGGCCCCCACGAGAACCGCGACACTCGCCCGGCGCGTACGGGCCAACCGCCCCACCATCAGCGGCATCGTCACGGTGAAGCCCACCTCCGGCATACCTGCGGGGTGCTTCCACAGGACGCAACCCAGGGACAGCAGCACAGCCACCGCCAGCGCGACCCACGGTCTCTGGCCATCGGCGTACGGAGCAGCCGCATACACCCCGTAGGCCAGCGTGAAGAGCACCGTCCGCCAAGGGCGCGATCCGGGCCATGCGAGTCCCATCGGGACCAGTACCGCCGCCGCCAGACCGAAGGACAGCCGAGCCGTCTCCACTTCCCCAACTCCCCCTGCCTGCCCGGCACTACGGTTGACGCGCCAACGCCGCGCATCTTAGGTCTCGGGAACGCCAAAGGGCGCCCACCCCCAAAGGAGGCAGACGCCCTTCAACAAACGCAGGTCCTACTGGTTGTACGGCCCGTAGTCGTAGTCCTCCAGCGGAACGGCCTGACCCGACCCCGTCCCGAAGGGCGAGTAGTCGATGTCGTCGTAGCCGACGGCCGAGTACATCGCGGCCTTGGCCTCCTCGGTCGGCTCGACCCGGATGTTGCGGTAGCGGGAGAGCCCCGTACCGGCCGGGATGAGCTTACCGATGATGACGTTCTCCTTGAGGCCGATGAGGCTGTCGGACTTGGCGTTGATCGCCGCATCCGTCAGGACTCGGGTCGTCTCCTGGAAGGAGGCGGCCGACAGCCAGGATTCCGTCGCCAGCGAGGCCTTGGTGATACCCATCAGCTGCGGACGGCCGGAGGCCGGGTGGCCGCCTTCCGTGACCACACGACGGTTCTCGGTCTCGAACTTCGAGCGCTCCACGAGCTCGCCCGGCAGCAGCTCCGCGTCGCCGGACTCGATGATCGTCACGCGGCGCAGCATCTGCCGGATGATGATCTCGATGTGCTTGTCGTGGATCGACACACCCTGCGAGTTGTAGACCTTCTGGACCTCGCCGACCAGGTGGACCTGGACCGCGCGCTGACCGAGGATCCGCAGCACGTCGTGCGGGTTCGTCGCACCGAAGGTGAGCTTCTGGCCGACCTCGACGTGGTCGCCCTCGCGCACCAGGACCTTGGCACGCTTCGAGATCGGGAACGCCGTCTCGTCGCTGCCGTCGTCCGGGGTGACGACGATCTTCTTGGTCTTCTCGGTCTCCTCGATACGGACGCGGCCTGCCGCCTCCGAGATCGGGGCGACACCCTTGGGCGTACGAGCCTCGAAGAGCTCGACGACACGGGGCAGACCCTGGGTGATGTCGTCACCGGCCACACCACCGGTGTGGAAGGTACGCATCGTCAGCTGCGTGCCGGGCTCACCGATGGACTGGGCGGCGATGATGCCGACCGCCTCACCGATGTCGACCAGCTTGCCGGTGGCGAGCGAACGGCCGTAGCAGAAGGCACAGGTGCCGACCGCGGACTCACAGGTCAGGACCGAGCGGGTCTTGACCTCCTCGACGCCGTTGGCGACCAGGGCGTCGATGAGGACGTCACCGAGGTCGACGTTGGCCGGCGCGATGACCTTGCCGTCGATGACGACGTCCTCGGCCAGCATGCGGGCGTACACCGAGGTCTCGACGTTCTCCGTCTTGCGGAGCACACCGTCCTCGCCCTTGACCGCGATCTTGAGCTTCAGACCGCGCTCGGTACCACAGTCCTCCTCGCGAATGATGACGTCCTGCGAGACGTCGACCAGACGACGGGTGAGGTAACCGGAGTCGGCGGTACGGAGAGCCGTGTCCGCCAGACCCTTACGGGCACCGTGCGTGGAGATGAAGTACTCGAGAACGGTCAGGCCCTCACGGAACGAGGCCTTGATCGGACGCGGGATGGTCTCGTTCTTCGCGTTCGACACCAGACCACGCATACCGGCGATCTGACGCATCTGCATCATGTTTCCTCGGGCACCCGAGTCAACCATCATGAAGATGGGGTTCGTCTTCGGGAAGTTCGCGTTCATCGCCTCGGCAACCTCGTTGGTCGCCTTGGTCCAGATCGCGATGAGCTCCTGCGTGCGCTCGTCCTTGGTGATGAGACCGCGCTCGTACTGCTTCTGGACCTTCTCGTCCTGGGCCTCGTAGCCCGCGACGATCTCCTTCTTGGCCGCGGGGACCACGACGTCGGAGATGGCCACGGTGACGCCGGAACGGGTCGCCCAGTAGAAGCCCGCCGCCTTCAGGTTGTCGAGCGTCGCCGCCACGATGACCTTGGGGTAGCGCTCGGCGAGGTCGTTGACGATCTCGGAGAGCTGCTTCTTGCCGACCGAGTAGTCGACGAAGGGGTAGTCCTCGGGCAGCAGCTCGTTGAAGAGCGCACGGCCAAGCGACGTACGCAGCCGGAAGCTGTCGCCCTGCTGGTACGGCCGCTCCTCGACGCCGTCCTCGCCCGCCTCGGAGACCGGCGGGGTCCAGCCGCGCGGCGGGATGGTGCCCACCGGGAAGCGGATGTCGACGGTCGACTGCAGCGCGAGCTCACCGGCGTCGAACGCCATGATCGCCTCGGCCGTGGAGCCGAACGCGCGGCCCTCGCCCTTGGTGTCACGGAGCTCACCGTCGGTGGTCAGGAAGAACAGACCGAGGACCATGTCCTGGGTCGGCATCGTGACCGGACGGCCGTCGGCCGGCTTGAGGATGTTGTTCGAGGACAGCATCAGGATGCGGGCCTCGGCCTGCGCCTCCGCGGAGAGCGGCAGGTGCACGGCCATCTGGTCACCGTCGAAGTCCGCGTTGAACGCGGTGCAGACGAGCGGGTGGATCTGGATGGCCTTGCCCTCGACCAGCTGCGGCTCGAAGGCCTGGATGCCGAGGCGGTGCAGCGTGGGCGCACGGTTCAGCAGAACCGGGTGCTCGGCGATGACCTCTTCGAGGACGTCGTACACGACCGTGCGGCCGCGCTCGACCATCCGCTTGGCGCTCTTGATGTTCTGCGCGTGGTTCAGGTCGACCAGGCGCTTCATCACGAACGGCTTGAAGAGCTCCAGCGCCATGGCCTTCGGCAGACCACACTGGTGCAGCTTCAGCTGCGGACCGACGACGATCACGGAACGCGCGGAGTAGTCCACACGCTTGCCGAGCAGGTTCTGACGGAAGCGGCCCTGCTTGCCCTTGAGCATGTCGGACAGCGACTTCAGCGGACGGTTGCCGGGGCCCGTCACCGGGCGGCCACGACGGCCGTTGTCGAAGAGCGCGTCGACGGCCTCCTGGAGCATGCGCTTCTCGTTGTTCACGATGATCTCGGGCGCACCGAGGTCGAGAAGGCGCTTCAGGCGGTTGTTGCGGTTGATCACGCGGCGGTACAGGTCGTTCAGGTCGGAGGTCGCGAAGCGGCCACCGTCCAGCTGCACCATCGGACGCAGGTCCGGCGGGATGACCGGCACGCAGTCCAGAACCATGCCCTTGGGGCTGTTGCTGGTCTGCAGGAACGCGGAGACGACCTTGAGGCGCTTGAGCGCACGGGTCTTCTTCTGGCCCTTGCCGGTACGGATGATCTCGCGGAGGCGCTCGGCCTCCTCGTCGAGGTCGAAGGACTCCAGGCGCTTCTGCAGCGCCGCGGCACCCATCGAGCCGTCGAAGTACGTGCCGAAGCGGTCACGCAGCTCGCGGTAGAGCAGCTCGTCGCCCTCGAGGTCCTGGACCTTGAGGTTCTTGAAGCGGTTCCACACCTCGTCGAGACGGTCGATCTCGCGCTGCGCACGGTCGCGCAGCTGCTTCATCTCACGCTCGGCGCCCTCGCGCACCTTGCGGCGCACGTCGGCCTTGGCACCCTCGGCCTCGAGCTCGGCCAGGTCGGTCTCGAGCTTCTTGGCGCGGGCCTCCAGGTCGGAGTCGCGACGGTTCTCGATCTGCTGACGCTCGACGGAGACGTGCGCCTCCAGGGACGGCAGGTCGCGGGTGCGACGCTCCTCGTCCACGAACGTGATCATGTACGCCGCGAAGTAGATGACCTTCTCGAGGTCCTTCGGGGCGAGGTCCAGCAGGTAGCCGAGGCGCGACGGGACGCCCTTGAAGTACCAGATGTGCGTGACAGGGGCGGCCAGCTCAATGTGGCCCATCCGCTCACGACGCACCTTGGCGCGAGTGACCTCGACGCCGCAGCGCTCGCAGATGATGCCCTTGAAGCGGACACGCTTGTACTTGCCGCAGTAGCACTCCCAGTCCCGGGTCGGACCGAAGATCTTCTCGCAGAAGAGTCCGTCCTTCTCGGGCTTCAGCGTGCGGTAGTTGATGGTCTCCGGCTTCTTGACCTCGCCGTGGGACCACTGTCGGATGTCGTCCGCGGTGGCAAGGCCGATCCGCAGCTCGTCGAAGAAGTTGACGTCGAGCACTTTGTCGTCAATCCCTCTTTCGGGGTCGAGTCTCAATCATGGTCTGAACGGGTCCGGGGAGAGCCGGCCGGACACGGGGTCCGGCCGGCCAACCCGTCAGACCTCTTCGACGCTGCTCGGCTCGCGCCGGGACAGGTCGATGCCGAGCTCCTCCGCCGCGCGGAAGACGTCCTCGTCGGTGTCGCGCATCTCGATGGACATGCCGTCCGAGGACAGCACCTCCACGTTGAGGCACAGGGACTGCATTTCCTTGATGAGCACCTTGAAGGACTCGGGAATGCCGGGCTCGGGGATGTTCTCGCCCTTGACGATGGCCTCGTAGACCTTCACGCGGCCGGTCACGTCGTCGGACTTGATCGTCAGCAGCTCCTGGAGGGCGTACGCGGCGCCGTATGCCTCCAGCGCCCACACCTCCATCTCACCGAAGCGCTGGCCACCGAACTGTGCCTTACCACCCAGCGGCTGCTGGGTGATCATCGAGTACGGACCGGTCGAACGAGCGTGGAGCTTGTCGTCGACCAGGTGGTGCAGCTTGAGGATGTACATGTACCCGACCGAGATCGGGTCCGGGAACGGCTCGCCGGAGCGGCCGTCGAACAGCTGCGCCTTGCCGGACGGGAGCACCATGCGCTCGCCGTCACGGTTCGGGATGGTGTGCTGCAGCAGACCGGCGAGCTCGTCCTCACGCGCACCATCGAAGACGGGGGTGGCGACGTTCGTGCCGGGGTCGACCTGGTCGGCGCCGATGGCCTGCAGGCGCTGCGCCCACTCGTCCGCGAGGCCGGAGACGTCCCAGCCGCGGCTGGCGAGCCAGCCGAGGTGGATCTCCAGGACCTGTCCCGGGTTCATTCGGGACGGCACACCCAGCGGGTTCAGGATGATGTCGACCGGAGTCCCGTCCTCGAGGAACGGCATGTCCTCGATCGGAAGGATCTTCGAGATGACACCCTTGTTGCCGTGGCGGCCGGCGAGCTTGTCACCGTCCGTGATCTTGCGCTTCTGCGCCACGTAGACACGAACCAGCTGGTTCACGCCCGGCGGCAGCTCGTCGCCCTCTTCACGGTCGAAGACGCGGACGCCGATGACCTTGCCGATCTCGCCGTGCGGCACCTTCAGGGAGGTGTCGCGGACCTCGCGCGCCTTCTCACCGAAGATCGCGCGGAGCAGGCGCTCCTCGGGGGTCAGCTCGGTCTCACCCTTGGGCGTGACCTTGCCGACGAGGATGTCACCGGCGACGACCTCGGCACCGATACGGATGATGCCGCGCTCGTCGAGGTCGGCGAGGACCTCCTCGGAGACGTTCGGGATGTCCCGGGTGATCTCCTCCGGGCCGAGCTTGGTGTCACGGGCGTCGACCTCGTGCTCCTCGATGTGGATCGAGGAGAGGACGTCGTCCTGCACGAGGCGCTGCGACAGGATGATCGCGTCCTCGTAGTTGTGGCCCTCCCACGGCATGAACGCCACGAGCAGGTTCTTGCCGAGGGCCATCTCGCCCTCTTCGGTCGCGGGACCGTCGGCCAGGACCTGGCCCTCGATCACGCGGGCGCCCTCGTCGACGACAACCTTCTGGTTGACGGAGGTGCCCTGGTTCGACCGGGAGAACTTGGCGATGCGGTACGTGGTGTACGTGCCGTCGTCGTTGGTGACCGTGACGTAGTCCGCGGAGACCTCCTGGACCACACCGGCCTTCTCGGCCTTGATCACGTCACCGGCGTCGACCGCGCAGCGGTACTCCATGCCGGTGCCGACGAGGGGAGCCTCGGCGGTGATCAGCGGCACGGCCTGACGCATCATGTTCGCGCCCATGAGCGCGCGGTTGGCGTCGTCGTGCTCCAGGAACGGGATCATCGCGGTCGCGACGGACACCATCTGGCGCGGCGAGACGTCCATGTAGTCGACGTCGCCACCGGGGACGTAGTCGATCTCGCCGCCGCGGCGACGGATCAGGACGCGGGCCTCGGCGAAGTGGAGGTCGTCCGTCAGCGGCGCGTTGGCCTGCGCGATGACGAAGCGGTCCTCCTCGTCGGCCGTCAGGTAGTCGACGTCGTCGGTGACCTGGCCGTCGACGACCTTGCGGTACGGCGTCTCGACGAAGCCGAACGCGTTGACGCGGCCGTACGAGGCGAGCGAACCGATCAGACCGATGTTCGGGCCTTCAGGCGTCTCAATGGGGCACATGCGGCCGTAGTGAGACGGGTGCACGTCACGGACCTCGAAGCCGGCCCGCTCACGGGACAGACCACCGGGACCCAGCGCCGAGAGGCGACGCTTGTGCGTCAGACCCGACAGCGGGTTGTTCTGGTCCATGAACTGCGACAGCTGCGAGGTGCCGAAGAATTCCTTGATCGACGCCACGACCGGGCGGATGTTGATCAGGGTCTGCGGCGTGATCGCCTCGACGTCCTGGGTCGTCATGCGCTCGCGGACGACGCGCTCCATACGAGCCAGACCCGTGCGGACCTGGTTCTGGATGAGCTCGCCGACGTTGCGCAGACGACGGTTGCCGAAGTGGTCGATGTCGTCGGTCTCGACGACGATCGACGTGCCGCTGTCGCCAACGGTCTCGGTCTCACCGGCGTGCAGCTTCACCAGGTACTTGATCGAGGCGATGATGTCCTCGACCGTGAGGATGCCCGCGTCGAGCGGAGCGTCCGCACCCAGCTTCTTGTTGACCTTGTAGCGGCCGACCTTCGCGAGGTCGTAGCGCTTGGGGTTGAAGTAGAGGTTCTCGAGCAGCGTCTGAGCGGCCTCACGGGTCGGCGGCTCGCCCGGACGGAGCTTGCGGTAGATGTCGAGCAGCGCGTCGTCCTGGCCCTGGGTGTGGTCCTTCTCCAGGGTGGCGCGCATGGACTCGTACTCGCCGAACTCCTCGAGGATCTGCTCGGTCGTCCAACCGAGAGCCTTGAGCAGAACGGTGACCGACTGCTTGCGCTTGCGGTCGATGCGGACACCGACCATGTCGCGCTTGTCGATCTCCATCTCCAGCCAGGCACCCCGGGACGGGATGATCTTGGCGGAGAAGATGTCCTTGTCGGACGTCTTGTCGATGGAGGAATCGAAGTACACACCGGGCGAACGGACCAGCTGCGACACAACGACACGCTCGGTGCCGTTGATGACGAAGGTGCCCTTGTTCGTCATGAGCGGGAAGTCGCCCATGAAGACCGTCTGAGACTTGATCTCGCCGGTCTCGTTGTTGGTGAACTCGGCGGTGACGAAGAGCGGGGCGGCGAACGTGAAGTCGCGCTCCTTGCACTCGTCGATCGAGTTCTTCGGAGGCTCGAAACGGTGGTCGCGGAACGTCAGGGACATCGACCCGGAGAAGTCCTCGATCGGGGAGATCTCCTCGAAGATCTCCTCCAGACCGGACTTGGTGGGGACGTCCTGTCCGCTTTCCAGAGCCGCCTCGACACGAGCCTTCCACGCGTCATTGCCGAGCAGCCAGTCAAAGCTCTCGGTCTGCAGCGCAAGAAGGTTCGGAACCTCGAGGGGCTCCTTGATCTTTGCAAAGGAGATGCGCAGCGGGGCGGTGCTGGCGCCGTTGTTCGTATTCGCGGTCGAGGCAGTGCGCGAGGCGGCCAAGAGGGGGTCCTTCCGAGGGCTCGGACTCACTACGCGCGTACCGGTCCCAGGCTGGACACAGAGACGGACATCCCAGGTCAGGGAGGTTCGGATCCACAGTGCTCAAGCATGGGCATGCCCCTGGTGACGGGCAGGAGGCAGCTAACAGGCAGCGCAAAGGGTCAGTGTAGCCACTCGGCCCACTGATGTCCAGTGCGGGTTTTTGAAGACCCTCGTTGTTCTCAACCCCTGCTGCAAGCCACGCCCTCGATGCACATCGATACTGCCCTCTTCGCCGCCGATCCATGCCTCGGATCCGGATCGTTGTGACGACGCGTCCTGAGAATTGCGCGCTGCGTGCGGTTCGTCAAGGCCCCCCAGCCCCGACATCACTCAGAGATCGTCACCGTCACGGGCCGTCCCGAGGCACGACGAAGATCACCATACTCGCCGGGACCGACATCGCAAGGCACCCTCCGCGGGACGCCGGTGAACGCCGAAAGGCGACCACCCACATGGGTGATCGCCTTTGGCGACCCGTGCGTTACAGCCTCAGCCGTACGGACGGGAAAGAGAGTCAGACGACTCGTGAGGTCACTTGACCTCGACGGAGGCGCCGGCGCCCTTGAGGGCCTCGGCGGCCTTCTCCGCGGCGTCCTTGGCGACCTTCTCGAGGACCGGCTTCGGGGTGCCGTCGACGAGGTCCTTGGCCTCCTTCAGGCCCAGGGAGGTCAGCTCACGCACGACCTTGATGACCTGGATCTTCTTCTCGCCGGCGCCCGTGAGGATGACGTCGAACTCGTCCTGCTCGGCCTCGGCCTCGGCCGGGGCGGCAGCGGCGCCACCAGCGGCAACGGCGACCGGAGCGGCGGCGGTGACGTCGAACTTCTCCTCGAAGGCCTTCACGAACTCGGCGAGCTCGATGAGCGTGAGCTCCTCGAACTGGGCAAGCAGGTCTTCCTGGCTGAGCTTCGCCATGATGGGCGATCCTTCCACTAATTCGGCTGGTGCCGGGTGTATATGAAGGCGGGCGTACGTTGGGCCCGCGGTGACCGTCGCCTCAGGCGGCGGTCAATGTGCGAGCCGAATTACTCGGCACCGCCCTGCTCGGCCTTCTTGGCACGAAGCGCCTCCGCGGTGCGGACGAACTTCGAGGGAAGCGCCTGGAAGAGCGCGGCAGCCTGCGACTGCTTGCCCTTCATGGCGCCCGCCAGCTTGGCGAGCAGAACCTCGCGGGACTCGAGGTCCGCGAGCTTCTTGAACTCGTCGGCGGACAGCGCCTTGCCGTCAAGGACACCGCCCTTGATGACGAGGTTCGGGTTCTCCTTGGCGAAGTCACGAAGACCCTTCGCCGACTCCACCGGGTCACCGGTGACGAAGGCGACCGCCGTCGGACCCGTGAACAGGTCGTCCAGCGTGTTGATCCCGGCCTCGTTGGCCGCGATCTTGGTCAGCGTGTTCTTCACCACGGCGTACTCGGAGTTCTCACCGAGCGAACGGCGCAGCTGCTTGAGCTGGGCCACGGTGAGACCCCGGTACTCGGTCAGCACGGCGGCGTTCGAGCTGCGGAACTTGTCCGTGAGCTCGGCTACCGCGGCAGCCTTGTCGGGCGTCGGCATAGAGCGTCGGCCTCCTTCCGGGTGATGAGGACCGCTCAGAAGGGGCCGACAAAACGAAACGCCCCGGCGCAGGCGCACGGGGCGTGAGCTCAACCGAATCGCATACGATCCAGGAGCACATCCACAGTCACCTGCGCGGGTCGTCCGCCGTTTCAGCGGATCCTTCGGCCACCGCACCCTCTAGCGAGAACACGGCAACGACCAGCGGTCTTTGGCTTCTGTGGAAGAGTACGCGAACGGGGTCGCGTCAAGCAAATCCGGTCAGAAGGCGCTGTCCGAACCGGCGCCCTTGCCGTCCTCGCCGAGCTTTCCGAGCTCCTCGAACATCTTCATCATGTCGAAGGTGTCCTTGGCCGGCGGCGGCGTCACCTTGGCCGTCGCGCCGTAGTCGGAGAAGGTCTGCGACGTCTTCACCGTGCCCTCGGGGGTCTTGATGTCGATGTCCATGCGGACCGGGTAGTCGTCCTCGTTGACCCAGACCTCGGTGTCGTAGCCCTTGATGCCCGACTTCTCGATGTTCTTGAACAGCTGCTCGCGCTCGCTCTTGCTGAGCACGTCCTTCAGGCCCTTGTTGGACTCCGCCATCTCCTTGACGGTGAGCCGGCCCTTGTAGCGCTGGGCCTGCGCGCCGTCGATCTGCGCGGAGCCCAGGTGCTTCAGGTTCGGCGAGTCCAGGAGCATGGCGAGCTGCTGCGCCGGGTCCTGGTTCATGCTGTCCAGGCCGCCGGTCATCTGCTTGGCGAGCTTGTCGTCACCGGCCTTCTCCATGATGGACTTGAGGTCCATCTTGACCCAGCTCTTGCCGCCCATGTCCTTGGCCGCCTTGGCGCCCATGTTCATGTACATGACGTTGTCGCTCCAGAGCATCCGGATCTTCTCCGGAGCCTCCGGGTCACCCTCGGTGAGCGCGGAGCCCGAGACCGTCACGTCCATGACGGTCGGGTCCCAGCCCATGACGCCGGTCATCTTCATCTCGCCGGCGCCGCCCATCGCCTTGCCCATCTCACCGGGCGGCGTGGACATGGTCATCTTGACCTTGGCCGACTTGGCGGCCGAGGTCTTCTTGTACGCCGCCGTGATGACCTCGGTCACCTGCGAGCGCGACTGGGTCTTCCCCGAGTCCGCCGCGTTGTCGGACTTGTCGTCCGAGCCCCCGCACGCCACCGCGCCGACACAGAGCAGCGCGGTGCTCAGCACGGCCCCCGCCACCCGCTGACGCCCTCTGCGTCCCCGAACGACACCTGCAGTCATGACCCCACCCCTTGGAACGCCTTGGAACAAAGAACACATGATCGACACATGTTTGTGTGACCGAGAGTACCCGAGGGGTGGGACAGCCAGCGCGGGAGTTATACGGCGGCCGGCGCGGGCGTCATACGGCGGGCTGCTTGTTCATCAGGTCCTTGAAGCTCATCGTGTCCGACGCCGGCGGCTTCTCCACGTTCAGCTCGGTGCCGTAGTCGCTGTAGTAGGCCGTCTGCGAGAAGGTGCCGTTCTTCGTCTCGCCCTTCTCGCTCTTCTTGACCAGCAGGTCGTCCTCGTCCACCCAGATGTCGATCGTCTCGGTGCTCAGACCTGCCTGCTCGAACTGCTTCCGCAGCTGGGCCAGCTTGTCCGCGTCCAGGTCCGAGTTCTTGGCGGTGAAGTCCGCGACGTCGACCTTGCCCGAGTAGTGGACCGCCTTCTTCCCGCGGACCTCCTCCTCGCCGACGCGCTTCACGTCGCCGGAGGCCAGCAGCATCTTCACCGACTGGTTCGGGGTGGTGTTCTGCATCTGGTCCTTGAAGGCCTCGCCCGCGGCGCCGCTGAGCTCCGCCAGCGTCTCGTAGTCGTACTCCACCCAGTGCTTGCCACCGCCGGCCTGGGACGCGAACGTGTCCCCCATGTTCGCGTAGAAGCCGTTCTTCAGATAGCGGTAGTCGAGCTCCGTGGCGCCCAGCTGCTTCATCTGCTGGGCCTGGGTGCCGCCGGTGAAGGTCACCGTCACGTTGCCCGTGATGCCGTCGGACCAGCCCATGACGCCCTTCATGTCCATGGAGCTGAGCGAGCCCATCGTGGTCGTGCCGTCGACCCGGGCGGTGTCCGCCTTGTCGGTCGACTTCTCGACGGTCCGCAGGGCGGCTATCGGGCTGAGCTTGATGCCGCCCTTGTCCTCGCCGCCGTCCGCCTTGTCGGAGGAGTCACCCGAACCGCAGGCCGTGAGGCCGGTCAGCGCGGCGACCAC
Organism: Streptomyces venezuelae; assembly: GCF_008642355.1. Classification (NCBI taxonomy): domain Bacteria; kingdom Bacillati; phylum Actinomycetota; class Actinomycetes; order Kitasatosporales; family Streptomycetaceae; genus Streptomyces; species Streptomyces venezuelae. Next base: position 4,847,205 of record NZ_CP029193.1, on the reverse strand, counting down.
CGCGATCGAGAGACCGGCACGGCGCATGGTCGTGCTGTTCATGTTGTCCCACCCCTTGGCATTCATGGAGCCTGCACGCTAGCGCAGCCCACTGACACACGTATCCGAAAGGCCCGTACACAAACAGGACGGGCCCCGCACCTCGAAAGGTTGCGGGGCCCGTCCACAGAACGCGTACGCGACGCGGCTGCCGTCAGATTCAGACGGCGGCCGGGTCCTCCTCGGTGAGGAGGTTGCGGGTGCGGTTCGAGTCCAGCGGAATGCCGGGGCCCATCGTGGTGGTGATGGCGGCCTTCTTGATGTAGCGACCCTTGGCGGCCGACGGCTTCAGACGGAGGATCTCCTCCAGGGCCGCGGCGTAGTTCTCCACCAGCTTGGTGTCGTCGAAGGACACCTTGCCGATGATGAAGTGCAGGTTCGAGTGCTTGTCGACGCGGAACTCGATCTTGCCGCCCTTGATGTCGTTGACAGCCTTCACGACATCGGGGGTCACGGTGCCGGTCTTCGGGTTCGGCATCAGACCACGCGGACCGAGCACGCGGCCGAGGCGGCCGACCTTGCCCATGAGGTCCGGGGTGGCGACGACGGCGTCGAAGTCCAGGCGGCCCTTCGCGACCTCGTCGATGAGCTCGTCGGCGCCGACGATGTCGGCCCCAGCGGCTTCCGCGGCCGCAGCACGGTCACCGGTCGCGAAGACCAGGACCCGGGCGGTCTTGCCGGTGCCGTGCGGGAGGTTCACGGTGCCGCGGACCATCTGGTCGGCCTTGCGCGGGTCGACACCCAGACGCATGGCGACCTCGACGGTGCCGTCGAACTTGGTCGAGGAGGTCTCCTTGGCGAGACGGACGGCCTCGAGCGGGGCGTACAGCTTCTCCCGGTCGATCTTGGCGTCCGCAGCGCGGAGAGTCTTGCTGCGCTTCACTTCTGCTCCTGGTTTGTTCAGGTATGGAGTCGTGGTTCGGGCCAGCGCTTGGCCCTACCACTGAGAAAGGTCAGACGGGGGGAGGAGGCTCAGCCCTCGACCGTGATGCCCATGGAACGGGCGGTGCCGGCGATGATCTTCGACGCGGCGTCCAGGTCGTTGGCGTTGAGGTCTTCCATCTTGGTCTGCGCGATCTCGCGGATCTGCGCCTCGGTGACCTTGGCGACCTTGGTCTTGTGGGGCTCGCCGGAGCCCTTCTCGACACCAGCGGCCTTCAGGATCATCTTGGCGGCCGGCGGCGTCTTGGTGATGAAGGTGAAGGAACGGTCTTCGTAGACCGTGATCTCCACCGGGATCACCCAGCCACGCTGCGACTCGGTCGCGGCGTTGTAGGCCTTGCAGAACTCCATGATGTTGACGCCGTGCTGGCCCAGCGCGGGACCGACCGGCGGGGCCGGGTTGGCGGCACCAGCCTGGATCTGGAGCTTGATCAGCCCCGTGACCTTCTTCTTCTTGGGAGGCATTGCTCTCTCCGGGTCCTAGTGAGAGTTTTCAGCCGACCACCCGGTCATCCGGATGGAGGCATACCGCACAACGATAACGGGTATAGTCGCGCGGCTAAAAACCGAGCAGGTCAGACCGGCTTTGACAGCCTGTCTGACCTGTTCGGAGGCGTGTGTTCCAGGGAACGTCAGTTCTTCTGGATCTGGTCGAAGCTGAGCTCGACCGGGGTCTCGCGGCCGAAGATCTCGACGAGGCCCTTGACCTTCTTCGAGTCGGCGTTGATCTCGTTGATCGTGGCCTGCAGCGTCGCGAACGGGCCGTCGGTGACGGTGACCGAGTCGCCCACCTCGAAGTCCAGCACCTGGACCTCGACCTTGCGGGCCGGAGCCGGCTTGCCCTCGGCCTCCGCGGCCTCGCGGGCGGCCTTCTCCTCGGCCTCCGGGGCGAGCATCTTGACGATCTCGTCCAGGGTCAGCGGGTACGGGTCGTAGGCGTTGCCGACGAAGCCGGTGACGCCCGGCGTGTTGCGGACGACGCCCCAGGACTCGTTCGTCAGGTCCATGCGCACCAGCACGTAGCCGGGGAGCTTGTTCTGACGGATGGTCTTGCGCTCGCCGTTCTTGATCTGCGCGACCTCTTCCTGCGGCACCTCGGCCTGGAAGATGAAGTCCTCGACGTTCAGCGAGACGGCACGCTGCTCGAGGTTGGTCTTCACGCGGTTCTCGTAACCGGCGTAGGTGTGGATGACGTACCACTCGCCGGGCAGGGTGCGGAGCTCCTCGCGGAGGGCCACGATCGGGTCGACCGGCTCGGCCTCCTCCTCGGGCTCGTCCGCGGCGGCCTCGGCGTCCTCCTCGTCGGCGACGTCGGCGGCGGCGGTCTCGTCCTCCTCGGACTCCGCTACGGCCTCGGCATCGCCCTCGAGGTGGATGGCGGCCTCTTCGGCGGGCTCACCCGCGGCGGCGTCGGCAGCGTCGGCCTGGTCCGGGTCCTCGGCGTCCGCCGCCTCGACGATGTCGAGCTGGTCCTCCACGGACTCCGCGCTCTCTTCGCGAGGCTCGACGGCGTCGTTCAGGTTCGGGTCAGACACGGTGGCTGCTTCTTCCTGGATACAGAGGGGTGGAACGCGCGAAAGGGGCGCCGGGAACGGCGCCCTTCGCTCTCGGCTCAGCCGAAGATGTACTTGACAGCGTGGCTGAAGCCATAGTCAATCACGGTCACGAGACCGATCATGATGACGACGAAGACAATCACCACTGTGGTGTAGGTCGTGAGCTGGCTGCGAGTCGGCCAGACGACCTTGCGGAGCTCCGCGATGATCTGACGGTAGAAGAGCGCGAGACGGCCGAGGGGGCCCTTCTTGCCGCGCTTGCCGCCCTTGCGGGCCTTCTTGGATTCCGTCGACTCGTCCTGGGCATCAGGCTTGTCGATGGAGCCCACGGCGTCCGTCACTCGTCCTCACCTGATTCCGGGTCGTGGCCGTGCCGCGCCCGGTTGAGCCGCACGGCGGTGCATTGCAGTACGTACATGCGCACACATCCTGGCGAAGGAGTGTGTAGCAGGGCCGGAGGGACTTGAACCCCCAACCGCTGGTTTTGGAGACCAGTGCTCTACCAATTGAGCTACGACCCTTTGTTTCCCCCAACCTACCGCATCCGCCCATGTGCACGGAGTGCGCTGAGAGAGAGCGGCCGGTGAGGGCCAACGAGCAGTGAGTGTACGTGCTCTGCGGCGCCCCGTCGAACAGAAAGGACCGCGACGGTCTGGGAAACCCGCGCACCGGGGCCGTTTCGGGTCTGGAACGATGGGGCCATGAGCGCTGCTACTTCTCCGACCGAGCGCCGGGTGTCCGCGCGCATCGGCGCGATCTCCGAGTCCGCGACCCTCGCTGTCGACGCCAAGGCCAAGGCCCTCAAGGCCGCGGGACGTCCGGTGATCGGCTTCGGGGCGGGCGAGCCCGACTTCCCGACTCCGGACTACATCGTCGAAGCGGCCGTCGAGGCCTGCAAGAACCCGAAGTTCCACCGCTACACGCCGGCCGGGGGCCTCCCCGAGCTCAAGGCGGCGATCGCCGCGAAGACCCTCCGCGACTCGGGTTACGAGGTCGACGCGTCGCAGATCCTGGTGACCAACGGCGGCAAGCAGGCCATCTACGAAGCGTTCGCCGCGGTCCTCGACCCGGGCGACGAGGTCATCGTGCCCGCGCCGTTCTGGACCACCTACCCGGAGTCGATCCGTCTCGCGGGCGGTGTCCCGGTCCCGGTCGTCGCCGACGAGACCACCGGCTACCGCGTCTCGGTCGAGCAGCTCGAGGCCGCGCGCACGGAGCGCACGAAGCTCGTCCTCTTCGTGTCGCCGTCGAACCCGACGGGCGCCGTCTACAGCGAGGCCGACGCCGAGGCGATCGGCCGCTGGGCCGTCGAGCACGGCCTGTGGGTCATGACGGACGAGATCTACGAACACCTCGTCTACGGAGACGCGAAGTTCACCTCGCTCCCCGCCATCCTTCCCGAGCTGCGCGACAAGTGCATCGTGGTCAACGGTGTCGCCAAGACGTACGCGATGACCGGCTGGCGGGTGGGCTGGATCATCGGCCCGAAGGACATCGTGAAGGCCGCGACGAACCTGCAGTCGCACGCCACGTCCAACGTCTCCAACGTCGCGCAGGCCGCCGCGCTCGCGGCCGTCTCCGGTGACCTGGTCGCCGTCGAGAAGATGCGCGAGGCCTTCGACCGGCGCCGCCGGACCATCGTGCGGATGCTCAACGACATCGCGGGCGTGGTCTGCCCCGAGCCCGAGGGCGCCTTCTACGCGTACCCCTCGGTGAAGGGCCTCCTCGGCAAGGAGATCCGCGGCAAGCGCCCGCAGGACTCCGTCGAGCTGGCCGCGCTCATCCTGGAGGAGGCCGAGGTCGCGGTCGTTCCCGGCGAGGCCTTCGGGACGCCGGGCTACCTCCGCCTCTCGTACGCGCTCGGCGACGAGGACCTCGTCGAGGGTGTCTCGCGGATCCAGAAGCTGCTCGCCGAGGCCCGCGACTAGGACCTGCACCGGCACGTGCGGGCCGTCTCTCCTTCGGAGAGACGGCCCGTTTCTTCGTTCGGACGGGGACCCGAAGGGGGAAAGCAGCTACCGGGACACCAGGTGCATACGGCAAGATCCTCGAATGGAGCGTGTACGAGACGAGCGTGTACGGGACGTACGAGAACTGCCGAAGGCCCATCTCCACCTGCACTTCACCGGGTCGATGCGGCCCGCCACCCTGCTTGAGCTCGCCGACAAGTACGGAGTGCGTCTGCCGGAGGCGCTGACCGGTGCCGAGCCGCCGAAGCTGCGCGCCACGGACGAGCGCGGCTGGTTCCGCTTCCAGCGGCTCTACGACGCCGCGCGCTCCTGTCTGCGCGAGCCGGAGGACATCCAGCGCCTGGTGCGCGAGGCCGCCGAGGAGGATCTGCGCGACGGGTCGGGGTGGCTGGAGATCCAGGTCGACCCGACGTCCTACGCGCCGCGGCTCGGCGGCCTGATCCCGGCCCTTGAGATCATCCTGGACGCCGTCGAGAGCGCCTCGCGGGAGACCGGCCTCGGGATGCGCGTCCTGGTCGCCGCGAACCGCATGAAGCACCCGCTGGACGCCCGCACGCTGGCGCGGCTCGCGGTGCGGTACGCGGACCGGGGCATCGTGGGCTTCGGGCTCTCCAACGACGAGCGGCGCGGCATGGCGCGGGACTTCGACCGCGCCTTCGCCATCGCGCGCGACGGCGGTCTGCTCGCGGCGCCGCACGGCGGTGAACTGACCGGCCCCTCGTCGGTGCGGGACTGCCTGGACGACCTCGACGCGGCGCGCATCGGGCACGGGGTGCGGGCCGCCGAGGATCCGCGGCTCCTGAAGCGCCTCGCGGACCGGGGCGTCACGTGTGAGGTGTGCCCGGCGTCCAACGTCGCCCTGGGGGTCTACGAAAAGCCGGAGGACGTCCCCCTGCGCACGCTGTTCGAGGCCGGGGTGCCGATAGCCCTCGGCGCCGACGACCCGCTGCTCTTCGGGTCGCGGCTCGCCGCCCAGTACGACATCGCGCGCGACCACCACGACTTCACGGACGCGGAGCTCGCGGAGCTCGCCCGGCAGTCGGTCCGCGGCTCGGCCGCGCCCGTCGACGTACAGCGGAAGATGCTGGCCGGGGTGGACGAGTGGCTGGCGGGCTGACGGTTCTCAGCCGCCGGTGATGCCCCTGAGCAGGGTGCGGGCGAGGGCGGCGGCGAACTCCTCGACGGGCTGCGGGGGGCGCTTGCCGACCGTGGCGTCGTAGGCGAAGGCCCGCTGCGCGCAGGCGCCCATGAGGAGTGAGGCGGCCGCGAACGTGTCGGCGTCGGGAGCGATCCGGCCGGCGTCCCGCTCGGCCCGCAGGTAGGCGTCCAGGGCCTCGATGGGCATGTGGGGGCCCGTGCCCATCTCGCGCATGGAGTCCTCGTGGCGCCGCTTCAGTTGCGTCTCCGCGTACAAGGAGGCCGCGATCGGGAAGCTCTCCGCATAGAAGTCGCTGGCCAGCCTCGCGATCTCCGTGAGGTTCTCCAGGACGCTGCGCTCCCCCGGCTTCTCGACGAGCTCGCTCAGGAGGGGGTTCAGGCGGGGCAGCCGCTCCTTGAGCACGCTCACGAACAGCTCCTCCTTGCTCGCGAAATGCTTGTAGAGCGCCGCTTCGGAGCAGCCCGCCGCCTTGGCGATCTCCTTGGTGGTGGCGCGGGCCAGGCCGCGGGTGAACATGAGCTCGTGGGCCGCGTCGAGGATGCGGGCCCGGGTGGGCTTCTGCTGCATGGGCCGTCCAACCTGACTTGACGGAGGGGTGAGTGCTTACTCACTCTAGTGGGTGAGTGAATACTTACCCACCTTGGGAGGGTGCGCGATGAGGATCACGGTGTTCGGTGCGACCGGTGGCGTCGGTCAGGAGATCGTCCGGCAGGCGCTCACGGCAGGGCACAAGGTCACGGCGGTGGTGCGGGACCCGGCGCGCCTGACGGTGACCGGTGAGGGGCTCGAGGTGTTCCGCGCTGACGTCCGGGATCCGGAGGCGGTGCGCCCCGCGGTCACGGGCCGGGACGCGGTCCTTTCCGGGCTCGGCGCCCGCAACCGCGCGGACGCGGCCCGGGGCCTCGCGACGGAGCTGACGCGTGGTGTGCTGCGGGCGATGGACGCGGAGGGCGCGCGGCGGCTGCTGGTCGTGAGCGCGGCCCCGGTGGGCCCGGAGCCCGCGGACTCGCCGTTCTTCGACCGCGCCCTGCTGGGTGTGGTCGGCCGGGTCCTCAGGGACGTCTACACCGACCTGACGGCCATGGAGGCCGAGCTGGCGGCGAGCGCGACGGACTGGACCTCGGTCCGCCCGCCGCGCCTCACGAACAAGCCCGTCACCGGCCGCTACCGCAAGGTGGTGGGTGGCTCGCCACGTTCGGGGCGCGTGATCGGGCGCGCGGACGTGGCGCACGCGATGCTCGGCATGATCGACGACCGGGACACCGTGCGGCGGGGTGTGGGCGTGGCCTACTGACCCGCCCTGCGTGGCGCGCGTGTCCTACAGGCTGACGCCCACCGTCACCGGCTCGTTGACGAGGGTGACCCCGAAGGCGTCCCGCACCCCTGCGACGACCTCACGGGCCAGCTCCAGCAGGTCCTCGGTGGTCGCGCCGCCGCGGTTGGTGAGCGCCAGTGTGTGCTTGGTGGAGATGCGGGCCCGGCCCTCTCCGTAGCCCTTGGTGAACCCCGCCTTGTCGATGAGCCAGGCGGCGGAGGTCTTCACGCGGCCGTCGCCGGTCGGGAAGGCGGGTGGGGTGATGTCCGCGCCGAGGCGTTCGGTCACGCGCGCGTGGAAGGCGGCGAACTCGTCCTCGGTGAGGATCGGGTTGGTGAAGAACGACCCGGCGGACCAGCTGTCGTGGTCCTCGGGGTCGAGCACCATGCCCTTGCCCGCGCGCAGCTTGAGCACGGTCTCCCTGGCGACCGCGGCCGGGACCCGCTCCCCCGCCTCGACGCCGAGCGTGCGTGCCGTCTCGGGGTACTTGAGGGGCGCGCTCATCCCTTGCGCGTCCTCGAGCTCGAAACGGACCCGCAGCACCACGAAGCGGTCGGGATCGGCCTTGAAGCGGCTGTGCCGGTACGAGAAGTCGCACTCGGCGTTCGCGATCACGACCGTCTCGCGGGTCTGCCTGTCGTACGCGACCACCTCGGTGATCGTCGAGGAGACCTCCTGGCCGTACGCTCCGACGTTCTGGATCGGCGTCGCGCCCGCGGAGCCGGGGATTCCGGCGAGGCACTCGATGCCCGCGAGCCCCGCTTCGACGGTGCGGGCGACTGCGTCCGTCCAGACCTCGCCGGCGGCGAGCTCCAGCTTCGTGCCGTCGAGCGCGAAGCCCCGGGTGGCGATGCGCAGGGCGGTGCCGTCGAAGCCCTTGTCGCCGATGACCAGGTTCGAGCCGCCGCCGATGAGCAGCAGCGGGGTTCCGGAGTCGTCGGCCTCACGGACGGCGGCGATCACCTCGGCGTCGGTCGTCGCGGTGATCAGACGGGTCGCGGGACCGCCGAGCCGGAAGGTGGTCAGCGGGGCGAGCGGGGCATCGTGGAGTTCCTGCACGTGCTCAAGAGTACGAGAACGGCCCTGCCGGTCGGGGCGGGGCCGTTCTCGTATGTCGGTCGTACGCCCCTGAGACGTCGTCGTACGTCTCTCAGACGGCGATCAGCTCGTCCTGCGGTGCGGCGGGCGTCCCGGCCCCTCCGGCCGTCCGTCGACGTGACGGGATGCACAGCGCCGCGACCGCCGCGAGGGCCACCACCGCGGAGCCCACCCACAGCGCGGGCTCGATGCCGTTCACGAAGTCCCATCCGGACTCGTAGCCGCCCTGCGCCGAGAAGATCGAGGACATCACGGCGATGCCGAGGGCGCCGCCGACTTCACGGAGCGCGTTGTTGGCGCCGGACGCGATGCCCTGCTCCTGGGGTCGCACGCTGGACATGACCAGGTTGGAGGCCGGCGCGAAGTACAGGGACATCCCGACGCCGCTGATGATCAGCGCCGGCAGCTGGGCGGCGTACGAGGCGTCGGGTGCCACGACGACGGCGTACCAGGCCAGGCCCACGGCCTGGAGGAAGAGGCCCGCGGCGACGACCGGACGGCCGCCGATCCGGTCGGAGAGGTAGCCGGCCAGCGGCGAGACGAGCATCGGCATGCCGGTCCAGGGCAGCATGCGCAGCCCGGCCTCGGTGGGCGAGTAGCCGAGGACGATCTGCATGTACTGGCTGAGCAGGAAGATCGAGCCGAACATCCCGAGGAACATCAGCAGGCTCGCCGCGTTGATGCCCGCGAAGGCACGACTGCGGAAGAGGCGCATCGGCAGCATCGGCGCCTTGTGGCGCATCCCGTGCCGTACGAAGCCGCCGAGCAGGACGACGCCCGCGCTCAGGCTGACGAGGACGGTGGCGCTGGACCAGCCGTCGATGGGGCCGCGGACCAGGGCGTACACGATGCCGAAGAGACCACCGCTCGCGAGCAGGGTGCCGACCGCGTCCAGGCGGGCGCCGGGGGCGTGGGACTCGGCGAGGCGGAGCCGGGCGAGCGGCAGCAGGACAAGCCCGAGCGGGACGTTCAGCCAGAAGATCCACTGCCAGGAGACGTGTTCGGTGAGGCTGCCGCCGATCAGCGGGCCACTGGCGACCGCGAGGCCGTTGACGGCGCCCCATATGCCGTACGCCATGCCCCGCTTGGCCTGCGGTACGGCCGCCGTGAGCAGGGTCAGCGTGAGCGGCATCATGATCGCGGCGCCGACGCCCTGCACCGCGCGGGCGGCGATCAGTGCGTCCAGGCCGGGCGCGAGCGCCGCGGCGGCGGAGGCGGCGGTGAAGACCGTGATCCCGACGGTGAAGAGTCGACGGCGCCCGAAACGGTCCCCCAGGGCCGCGCCGAACATCAGCAGCACGGCGAAGGTGAGGGTATAGGCGCTCACGGTCCATTCGAGGTCGTGCAGGGCGCCCCCGAGGTCCTCGCGGATGGCGGGCAGGGCGGTGGTGACGACGAGGTTGTCGAGTGCGGCCATGAACCCGGCGACGCTCGTGATGACGAGGGCCCAGACCATCCCCCCGCGCGATGTCGTCTCTTCGGTCGGCGCTTGTGCCCGCGCTTTCTGGTCCGTCATTGCTTCCCCTGTGGTTAGTTATTGATGACTAACTTTTGTGGGCACAGAAGGAGACCCCCTGCCCCGCGGCACGGCTCACCCCTTGGGCTGCGCCGAGTCGTAGAAGCCGGTCCACACCCGGTGGTCCGGCTGGAACCCCATCGACACCAGGACGTTGATCAACATCCCGTACGCCAGGAACTGCGTCGTCTCGTCGACGTCCGCCCCCAGTGCGAGGCGGACCGTGTCGTACATCTCCATCCAGGCGGCCCGCAGCGCGTCGCCGAACTCCCGGTCGCCCGACGCCTCCGCGGAGGCCACGGCGACGTACATCTGCATCTGCATGAGGAGCTTGTCCGGATCCTCGGCGATGAGAGCCTGATAGGCCTGCCCCATGGCATGCAGGGCCTCCTCCCCCTCAAGCCCTTCGGACGCCTTGCGGAAGACCTCCGTGACCTCCTGGCAGCACCGCCCGGAGGCGGCGAGAAAGATGGACTGCTTCCCCGGGAAGAGGCGGAAGAGATACGGCTGCGAGACACCCACCCTTTTGGCGATCACCTCGGTGGACGTGCCGTTGTAGCCACCGCGGGCGAACTCGACCATCGCCGCGCGGACGACGCTCTCGCGCCGCTCCTCTGCGCTCATCCTGACCATGCGAGTAAGTTAGTGGCCAATCACTAAGTCGTCAACCAGGGCGGTGGGCCGACGTCACGGCATACGTAAGGGGCGCCCCCCATGGAGGACGCCCCTTACCCAGACCGTCGTCAGGCGAGCTGCACCACGGCCCGCGACATGCCGAGAACCTTCTGGTCCCCGCTCTTCGCGAGCAGGTCGACTCGCACGCGGTTGTCGTCCAGTACTGCCGCGACCTTGGCGCTGACCTCTATGGTGGCGCCCTTGTCGTCGTTCGGGACGATGACGGGCTTGGTGAAGCGGACGCCGTACTCGACGACGGCTCCCGGGTCACCCACCCAGTCGGTCACGACGCGGATCGCCTCGGCCATGGTGAACATGCCGTGCGCGATGACGTCGGGGAGTCCGACCTCGCGCGCGAACTTCTCGTTCCAGTGGATCGGGTTGAAGTCCCCGGAAGCACCCGCGTACTGCACGAGAGTGGCGCGTGTCACGGGGAAGGTCTGGGCCGGCAGCTCGGTGCCGACCTCGACGTCGCCGTACGCAATCTTCGCCGTCATCGCCTCAGGCCCCTTCCGCCGCAGTCTCCGCCGCCCGTGCGACGAGCTTGGTCCACGCGGTCACGACGTGCTCGCCGGCCTCGTCGTGGACCTCTCCGCGGATGTCCAGGATGTCGTTGCCCGCCATCGACTTGATGGCCTCGATGGTCGAGGTCACCGTGAGCCGGTCGCCCGCGCGCACCGGGCGGGTGTAGGCGAACTTCTGGTCGCCGTGCACGACGCGGCTGTAGTCGAGCCCCAGCTGCGGATCCTCGATGACCTGTCCCGCGGCCTTGAAAGTGATCGCAAACACAAAAGTCGGGGGCGCGATCACATCGGGGTGACCGAGCGCCTTGGCCGCTTCCGTGTCGGCATACGCGGGATTGGTGTCACCCACGGCCTCGGCGAACTCGCGGATCTTCTCCCGGCCGACCTCATAAGGATCAGTGGGGGGATAGGAACGCCCCACGAAGGACTGGTCGAGCGCCATGGACTCGGCACCTCCTGCGGATGGTTTCGTTGCGGATGGCTTCGCGGAACACGACGCGAGGCCGCCCCCAAGAATCGGGGACGGCCTCGTGTACGAGCCTGTGTTTAGCGCGTTTCGCGGTGCGCAGTGTGCGCGTTGCAGCGCGGGCAGTGCTTCTTCATCTCAAGACGGTCCGGGTCGTTACGCCGGTTCTTCTTGGTGATGTAGTTCCGCTCCTTGCACTCCACGCAGGCCAGCGTGATCTTCGGGCGGACGTCGGTGGCAGCCACGTGAGTGCTCCTTGACGGACGGATGGACGGATGAACGCATAAAAGAGTAGCCGATCGAAGGACCGACCCCACAATCGGCTACCGTTAGTAGCGGTGACCGGACTTGAACCGGTGACACAGCGATTATGAGCCGCTTGCTCTACCGACTGAGCTACACCGCTGCGATGCCGGATCCCCTCGCCCGAGGGCGAGGATCACTCGACATCAGAGCCCCAATGCGGAATCGAACCGCAGACCTTCTCCTTACCATGGAGACGCTCTACCGACTGAGCTATTGGGGCGAGCGATGAAGACATTACACGGTTGGTCGCCGATCGCCCAAATCCGTTTCGCCGGGGCTGTCCGAGGGCAGCGAACGGCCCGCCTCAGGGGTCTGTGAACACCTCGTCCGTGCCCTCACACCACACCGGTACGACTATTCCGCTCCTCCTCGAAGCGGGCCTTTCACCGTCCTAGGCTCGACACGCGCTGCGTGATCTTGACGCCTCGACGACTGCAGCCGCCCCCGAGACCGAGGAGCGCGATGCCCGACAGCCAGCCGCAGCAGCCCCACTCCTCCGGCGCCTCCGGATCCTCCGGTTCCGGTCCCGCCGCCGACTCCGGGGCCCTGCTGCTCAGCGGCGCCCGGCTCACCGACGGCCGGACCGTGGACGTCCGGCTCGGCGGCGGACGCATCGAGGCGGTCGGCACGGCGGGCAGCCTGAGCGCGCACACCGCGCGCGTGGACCTCGCCGGTTACCTCCTGCTGCCCGCGGCCGCCGAGCCGCACGCCCACAGCGACACGGCCCTGTCGGCGGACACGGCGGGCCCGGTCTCGTACGACGCGCCGGACGTCCAGCGCCGGGCCACCGAGGCGGCGCTGCTGCAGCTCGGGCACGGCGCCACGGCGCTGCGGTCGCACGTGCGGATCGGCGACGTGCAGGGGCTCGGCCCACTGGAGGCGGTGCTGCAGGCGCGGCGCTCGCTCCGGGGCCTGGTCGACCTGACGGCCGTCGCCGTACCGCGGCTGCTGACCGGCGTCGCGGGCGCGGACGGCCTGGCGATGCTGCGGGACGCGGTGAAAATGGGCGCCTCCGTAGTGGGCGGTTGCCCCGACCTGGACCCCGATCCCACGGGGTACGCGGAGGCGGTCCTGGAGATCGCCGCGGAGCACGGTTGCCCCGTCGACCTGCACACGGACGGTGACGATCCGGCGCGCCTCGGACGGCTCGCCGCGATGGCGGGGGGCCTGCGGGCCGGTGTGACGCTCGGTCCGTGCGCGGGGCTCGGACGGCTGCCGGAGGACGTGGCCTCGCGCGCCGCCGAGCAACTGGCCGCGGCCGGGGTGACGGTGGTCTGTCTGCCGCAGGGCGGTTGCGGGAGCGCGGAGCGGCGCGGGGCGGCGCCGGTGCGCCTGTTGCGGTCGGCCGGGGTGCGGGTCGCTGCGGGCAGCGGGGCCATGCGGGACGTGTCGAACCCGGTGGGGCGCGGGGATCCGCTGGAGGCCGCGTACTTGCTGGCCTCGCGGAGCGGTCTGCGTCCGGAGGACGCGTACGGCGCGGTCAGCGGGGCCGCTCGGGCGGCCATGGGGTTGCCGGAGGTCCGCGTGGAGGCGGGCTTCCCGGCCGAGTTGCTCGCCGTGCGCGGTGACCGACTCTCGGGTGCGCTGTCGCTCGCGTACAGCCGGATCGTGGTGCACCGGGGCCGGGTCGTGGCGCGGACCAGTGCGGTGCGCGAGTACTGCGACTCGGCGGCGGCGGTGGCGTTGGACCTGCCGCGTCAGGGGCGGTCGACGGGGGCGGCGCCGGGGCGGCCCGCGGGGGACGAGCCGTCGGCCTAGGGCGGCACGGCCCGCGTGCGCGGCATGGCCCGCGTGCGCGGTCGTCTCCGGCCGGGTGCGTGGAGACCTGTCGGTGGTCCCCCGCGCGCGTGTTGAGCGCTTGCGTCCGCCCTGCCGTACGGTCGGGAGTATGCGCATTGTCATCGCTGGAGGTCATGGTCAGATCGCGCTGCGGCTGGAGCGTCTGCTCGCCGCGCGCGGTGACGAAGTCGCCGGGCTGATCCGTAACGCCGGGCAGGAGTCCGATCTGCGCGAGGCCGGCGCCGAACCGGTGCTGTGCGACCTGGAGTCGGCGTCCGTCGACGAGGTCGCGGGGCATCTGCGCGGCGCCGACGCGGCCGTCTTCGCGGCGGGCGCGGGGCCCGGCAGCGGCGCCGACCGCAAGAACACCGTGGACCGGGGCGCGGCCGTCCTCTTCGCGGACGCGGCGGAGCGGGCCGGAGTGCGGCGCTACATCATCGTGTCGTCCATGGGCGCCGATCCCGCGCACCAGGGCGACGAGATCTTCGACGCCTATCTGCGGGCCAAGGGCGAGGCCGACGCGGACGTACGCGCGCGTGCCGCCCTCGACTGGACGATCCTGCGTCCCGGGATGCTGACGGACGACGCGGGCACGGGCCTCGTGCGCCTGGAGGCGTCGACCGGGCGCGGCCCTGTTCCGCGGGACGACGTGGCGGCGGTCCTCGCGGAGCTCGTGGAGACGCCGGCGACGGCCGGGCTGACACTGGAGCTGGTCAGCGGGTCCGTGCCGGTGTCGGTGGCGGTCAAGTCGGTCGCGGGAAACTGACGCGGGGGCCGGCGCGGGCGACTGGCGCGGGCGGAGGCGGCGGCAAGGTGGCCGAGAACGGCTCTGAAGGCCCCTCAGAGCACCGCGGAGCCTCTGAGCGCCCCTGAGTGCCCCTCAGCGCCCCGTCAGAACAGCGGGAGTTGTCCGGGGCAGTCCGGGACCGTGTAGCCGTCCAGAGCCGGTTGTGCGGCGCCCAGGGGGGCCTGCCTGCGGGACCCGGGGCAGGAGACCAGGTCGCCGCTGCCGCGTGGGCCGGGCGGGTCGTGGCGGGCGAAGCGTCCGGCGACGACGGCGATCTCGCGGCGGCACTCCGGGCAGTTTCTGCGACGGGACGACATGTGATCAGTGTGCCCATCGCGGCCGCCCGAGCCGCATCGGCCCGCGCGGAACGTACCGGCGCGCGCCGGACGCACCTGCGTCAAGCAGGCCGGAGTGGACGCACGTACGACAAGACACGCGGGCCGGACGCACGTACGAGAAGACGCGCAGGCCGGACGCACGTACGTACGAGGAGGCACCCGGGCCGCACGCCCGCGCCACCCGCACGTCAACACCTCGCACGCCAACTACACCACGTATGAGCTCAGTTGGCCGCCTCCCGCGCGGGCGCGGCCCTATTCTGGCCCGCATGGAACCCGCCGTGATCGGAGCCCGGCTCGCGTCGAGCATCGTGGGGCCGCTGATCAGAAAGCTGTTCCAGGCCGAGGGCGCCGGGGCCGATCTGGTCGACAAGCCCGTTCGCGTGGCCCACCTCGTCTCCTTCCGCGGTGAGAAGCGCACGCTCTCCGACAAGGACCTGCACAAGATCGCGGAAGAGCTGGTGAAGCGGGCCGCGCACTCGACCGGGGTGGAGGAGCTGCTTCCGTCGTTCGAGAAGCAGGCCGTCATCCACGCCGTCACCGACTCGCTGCGGTCCCTCGGAACGCTAGAGATGGACGACGTGCAGGCGGTGCGCCTCGGCCATCTGGCGCTCTCCCAGCATCTGCGCGCGCAGAACAGGACGGCGACACTTGGCCTGTCCCACGACGCGGTCACGCTGCACGCGGGCGTCCTGGACACGGCCTGCCTGCACATCCTGAACTTCTTCACCCAGCGCTCCACCTTCGTCCCGCGCACCCTGCTCGAACAGAGCCGCGGCATCGAGGAGTTGACCCGGAAGATCGACTCGCTGATCACCCGGTCCCCGTCCCCGGCCGACGGCCCCTTCGAGGACCGGTACGCGCACTACATCGCGACCAAGCACGGCAAGCTGAGCATCTTCGGCCTCGACCTGTCGGGCGCGCCGGAGAGCTGGCGGCTCGACGTGGCGTATCTGCGGCTGAACGCGGCCGCCGACGGACTGAGCGGCACGCCCTCCCTGGTGCCGGCCGATCATGTCCTGGCGGGCCGCAACCGTGTGCTCCTGCGCGGACTCGCCGGATCCGGCAAAACCACCCTCATTCAGTGGCTTGCGGTTTCGACGGCGAAGCGGTCGCTCGACGAGCAACTGCTCTACCTCTACGGTCTCGTGCCGATCGTCCTCCCTCTGCGCACTCTCACGCGCAGCGGCGCACCTCTTCCGACGCCCGACAAGTTCTTGTCGGCCGTGGACTGCCAGATCGCCGGGGGGCAGCCGCACGGGTGGATCGACAGGGTGCTGCAGGCGGGGCGCGGGCTCATCCTGATCGACGGGATCGACGAGATCCCCGAGGACGACCGCAACGACGCGCGTCGCTGGCTGCGGGAGCTGCTGAGCGCCTACCCCGACAACCGCTGGCTGGTCACCTCGCGGCCGTCCGCCGTGCGGGAGCGCTGGCTGACCGACGACGACTTCGCCGAGCTCGACCTCGCGCCCATGAAGCGCGACGACATCGCCGAGTTCATCCACCGCTGGCACAAGGCGGCCGGCATCAGCGATCGCTACGCCACCGAACTGCTGCGTGCGGTGCGGGCCCAGCAGGACCTGAGCCAGCTCGCGACCAACCCTCTGATGTGCGGTCTGATCTGCGCCCTGCACCAGGACCGCCGCGGGTACCTCCCCGAGGGGCGCAAGGAGATCTACGACGCGGCTCTGTCGATGCTGCTCTTCCGGCGCGACCGCGAACGCGGTGTCTACAAGAGCGGGCCCATTCATGTCAGCGAGGCCGAGCACATCCAGCTGATCCAGAAGCTGGCCTATTGGATGATCCGCAACGGCCGTTCGGAGATGACCCACTGTGACGCGGTGGAGCTGCTGCGGCAGGTCCTGCCCGCCATGCCCAAGGTCGCCGAACAGGGCACCCCGGAGGCGGTGTACAAGCATCTGCTCGTCCGTAGTGGCCTGCTTCGGGAGCCGAGCGCGGACTCCATGGACTTCGTCCACCGCACCTTCCAGGACTATCTCGGGGCGAAGGCGGCGGTCGAGGAGCTCGACTTCGACTTCCTGATCGCCAACGCGCACCTGGACCAGTGGGAGGACGTCATCAGGATGGCCGTGGCCCATGCTCGGCCCACGGAGCGCACGCGCCTGCTCACCGGCCTGATCCGGCGCGAGGACGCCTCCCGGCGGGGCAGGGACCGTCTGCACCTCCTCGCGGCGGCCTGCCTGGAGCACGCGACAGAGCTGGCGCCCGCGGTGCGGGCGGAGGTGCAGGAGCGGGCGGCCGCCCTCATCCCGCCCCGCTCACCGGACCAAGCACGCGCCCTGACGGCGATCGGGCCGTTCGTGCTGGGGCTGCTGCCCGGCCCGCGCCGGCTGCCGCCGCTCCCGAGCGCCCCGGGCCCGTTCGCCACGGAGCTGCAGAGGGCGGAGGCCGCGGCGGAGGAGGAGGCCTACAGGGCGGCGGCCGACGAGGCGTACTTCACGGTGCTCACGGCCACGCCGCTGGGGACGGACGCGGCGATCGAGCTGCTCTCCAAGTACCGCGACCATCCGGACCTGCGGGTCCGTAATGAGCTCGCACGCGCGTGGGGCAGGTACGAGACGGACCTGTACGGCCAGGAGGTGGTCGCGCACCTCGCCGAGGACGGTCTCTACTTCCCGGTGTCGAACCTGCGCGAGCTGCGCGCGCTCCGCAGCTACGGCGGACGCTCCCACATCAAGATCACCGGCGAGTTCACGGTGGACGAGTTCGTGGCGACGTGCCCGGGGCAGCGCCTCACTCACCTGTGGGTGGAGGCCGACATGGGGGCCACGTGGGGCTGGCTGGGCCTCTTCCCGAAGCTCTGCGAACTCACCATCGAGACGCTCCACCCGAGCATCGACCTCAGCACCTTGGAGCGCGTCCGCAGCTTGCTCACGCTCCGTGTCCCCGAGGAGGCGACCCTCATCGGCACGGACCTGCTCCCGGAGTCCACGACGGTCGTACGCGGCCGCCTGGACCCGCTCTGACGCCTTCCCCGACCCGCTGCGGTCGCGCCCCGCCGCCGGACACGAAGAAACCCCCCTCAGATCAACGTTTCCGCAGATCGGAGGGGGGTTTACCTTCATGTGGCGGCGCCAGGATTCGAACCTGGGAAGGCTGAGCCGGCAGATTTACAGTCTGCTCCCTTTGGCCGCTCGGGCACACCGCCGGGTTTGCTGCCCACACTCCGCTTTCGCGGCGCTCCGTGGCAACGACGTAAACGATACCTGATGCACGGGGGTGCTTCGCCACCCGATTGATCGCCACCCCGTCCGGGGGCGGTGGCTAGGCTTTGCGGATGCGGCCCGCGTCAGTCGGCCGTGTATCCGCTGAGTACGCATACCCCGATACAAGGAGCCACAGGACATGGCCGACTCCAGTTTCGACATCGTCTCGAAGGTCGAGCGGCAGGAGGTCGACAACGCCCTCAACCAGGCCGCCAAGGAGATCTCGCAGCGCTACGACTTCAAGGGCACCGGTGCCTCGATCTCGTGGTCCGGCGAGAAGATCCTGATGGAGGCGAACGGCGAGGAGCGGGTCAAGGCGATCCTCGACATCTTCCAGTCCAAGCTGATCAAGCGGGGCATCTCGCTGAAGTCGCTGGACGCGGGTGAGCCGCAGCTGTCCGGCAAGGAGTACAAGATCTTCGCCTCGATCGAAGAGGGCATCTCCCAGGAGAACGCGAAGAAGGTCGCCAAGATCATCCGCGATGAGGGCCCCAAGGGCGTCAAGGCGCAGGTCCAGGGCGACGAGCTGCGGGTCAGCTCGAAGAGCCGGGATGACCTGCAGGCCGTGCAGGCGCTGCTCAAGGGGCAGGACTTCGACTTCGCCGTGCAGTTCGTGAACTACCGGTAGGTCGCGTTCGCCGTCGTACGGACGGCTGAGGGCGGGCACCCCTGACGGGGGCGCCCGCCCTTTGCTGCTGGCCGCAGACGTGGGACGGCGTCTCAGCGCCGAGAGTGTCCGAAGAGGATGCGGTAGGCGACGAGCAGGACGAGCGACCCTCCGATGGCCGCCACCCAGGTGGCGCCGTCGTAGAAGTCGTCGGCGATCGGGCGGTCCAGGTAGCGGGCTGATATCCAGCCGCCGACGAAGGCACCGGCGATGCCGATGACGGTCGTGCCGATGAAGCCGCCCGGGTCGCGGCCGGGCAGCAGCAGTTTGGCGGCGGCTCCGGCCAGCAGTCCCAAGACGATCCAGCTGATGATGCCCATGTGATGACCCGGCCTTTCCCGCGCGGTGAGCTTTGTGCGGTGTTGTCCTGTAGGACGTCTCTACGTAGAGGCGCGGTTGCGGTGATCGGTCAGGTGCGGCGCATGCCACAGCGGGTCCTGCCTGGCCTCTGGCCCTTGGGCTTACCCCTGGCGCCTTGGGCCTGAGGCCTTGGGCCTGGGGCCTGGGGCTCTATGCCAGGACTACCTCGATGTTCGTCTGTCTCAGCAGCGTCAGGAGTTCCTCGAAGGTCCGTGCACGGTCGTCCGTGCGGGGCGTGACGCCCAGGCAGGTTCGGGCCGTGTGGGCGGTGTGCCAGATCAGGGTGCGGGGTGACGGGGTGGCCGTGGTGTGGCGGAGGCAGTCCGTCAGCATGTCCCGCAGCGTGTCCGGGCTTCGCCCGGCGTAGCCCCCGGGGCCGTGCACCGCCTCGCCGAGTGCGCAGTAGAAGGCGGGTTCGTCGGTGATGTGGCGGCCGTCGAGGTGGTACGTCGTGGTGGGGGCGCGAACCGGGGCGAGTTGCCGCGCGTACTCGCGGGCGACGGCCAGCCAGTGGGCTCTTCCGTCCGCGCCTGTGCCGTCGCGCGCCCACAGGTTGGGCTCCGTGGGCCGACCGGACCACCAGGCGTCCCAGACCCTTTCAGCGGCGCGCGGCGAAGGGCTGGTCGGTGCGGACGATGTCGCGGCCGAGGGGGAGCAGCGAGACGGGGATCAGCTTGAAGTTGGCGACGCCCAGGGGGATGCCGATGATCGTGACGCAGAGCAGGAGGCCTGTGACGATGTGGCCGATGGCGAGCCACCAGCCGGCGAGGATCAGCCACAGGACGTTGCCCACGCACGACGGCGCGCCCGCGTCGCGGCGCTCGACCGTCGTGTACCCGAAGGGCCACAGGGCATAGCGGCCGATGCGGAAGCTGGCCAGGCCGAACGGGATGCCGATGATGGTGATGCAGAGCAGCGCGCCCGCGACGAGGTACGCCAGGAACATCCAGAAGCCGCAGAGGACGAGCCATATGACGTTGAGGATTGTCTTCACTGTTGGCGACCTGCCATCTGCTCGAGTCGGGCGATGCGCTCCGCCATCGGCGGGTGCGTGGAGAACATCTTGGACATGCCCTGTCCCGGACGGAAGGGGTTCGCGATCATCATGTGACTCGCGGTCTCGAGTCGGGGCTCGGGCGGCAGCGGCAACTGCTTCGTCCCTGTTTCGAGTTTACGCAGCGCGCTCGCGAGGGCGAGGGGGTCGCCGGTGAGCTGCGCCCCGGACGCGTCGGCCTCGTACTCCCTGGAGCGGCTGATCGCGAGCTGGATGATGGAGGCCGCCAGTGGGCCGAGCAGCATGATCAGGAGCATCCCGAAGATGCCGGGGCCTTCGTTGTCGTTCGAGCGGCCGACGGGGATCAGCCAGGCGAAGTTGACCAGGAACATGATCACGGACGCGAGGGCGCCCGCGACCGAGGAGATCAGGATGTCCCGGTTGTAGACGTGGCTGAGCTCGTGGCCGATGACGCCGCGCAGCTCGCGCTCGTCGAGGAGCCGCAGGATGCCGTCGGTGCAGCACACCGCCGCGTTGCGGGGGTTGCGGCCCGTCGCGAACGCGTTCGGCGCCTCGGTGGGCGAGATGTACAGGCGGGGCATGGGCTGGCGGGCCTGTGTGGAGAGCTCGCGGACCATGCGGTACAGCTCGGGGGCCTCGAATTCGCTCACCGGGCGGGCACGCATGGCGCGCAGGGCGAGCTTGTCGCTGTTCCAGTACGCGTACGCGTTGGTGCCGACCGCCACGAGCAGCGCGACGATCAGGCCCGTACGCCCGAAGAAACTGCCGATGACAAGGATGAGCGCGGACAGTCCCCCGAGGAGTACGGCGGTCTTCAATCCGTTGTGCCGGCGGTGCACGGTACGCCCTCCTGGTGGTGCGTGGGGGAACCCTCTGCTGACTGGTGCTTCCACTGTTCAGTGGACCCTCCCGTACTGGTCAACGCCAGGCGGGGAGCACTAGTTCCCTTGTGCACGCATGAGCGATGTAGGCCGCGCGGGTGAAGGCCGCGCGCCGTGCCGCGACCGGTCGCGGTCTGTCTCAGAACAGACCGGTGTCCGAGAACCTCAGGATCAGCTGGGGCGCTCCGGAGAGGGCGATCCCGAGGACCGCCGTGAGCGCGATGGCCGCGGTGAGCGGGGCGGGGACACGGTGCTCGACCGGCTCGCCTTCGGGGGCGCGGAACAGGAGCGCGGTCCACTGGAGGTAGTAGAAGAGCGCGATCACCACGTTCGCGGCCATCACCACGGCGAGCCAGCCGAGGCCCGCGTCGACGGCGGCGGAGAAGACCGTGACCTTTGCGAAGAGGCCGATGATGCCGGGCGGCAGACCGGCCAGGCAGAGCAGGAAGAAACCGAGGACGAGGGCGGCCAGGGGCTTGCGCGCGTACAGCCCGCGGTAGTCGCTGACGCGGTTCAGGCGCTGCGTACGTCCGACCAGTGCCGCGACGGCGAAGGCGCCGAGGTTCACGGCCGCGTACATCAGGGCGTAGGCGACGGTGGAACCGATGGCCTTCTCGGCGTCGGCGGTGTCGTCGGCGTAACCGGCGGCGGCGATCGGCACCAGGAGGTAGCCGGCCTGGCCGACCGAGGACCAGGCGAGGAGGCGCACCGCGCTGTACGCGCGCGTGGCCTGCTGGCGCAGGGCCGCCACGTTGCCCGCGGTCATGGTGAGTGCGGCGAGGACGGCGAGTGCCGGGCCCCAGACGTCCGCGTACGCCGGGAAGGCCACGACGGTGACCAGGATGAGGCCGGTGAAGCCGACGGCCTTTCCGACGACCGAGAGGTAGGCGGCGACGGGCAGCGGCGCGCCTACGTAGGTGTCGGGCACCCAGAAGTGGAAGGGCACGGCCGCCACCTTGAAGGCGAAGCCGACGAGGGTGAGGGCGACGCCCGTCTGCGCGAGGGTGTGCAGCTGGCCGTCGATGTTCTGGAGGTCCTGCAGTTCTGTGGCGATCTCCGTGAGGTGCAGGGTGCCGGTGGCGGCGTACACGAAGCTGACGCCCATGAGGCTCACCGCGGTGGCGGTGACGGAGGAGAGGAAGAACTTCAGGGCCGCTTCGGAGGAGCGTTTGTCGCCGCGCTTGAGGCCGACAAGGGCGAACGCCGGGAGGGAGGCCACTTCGAGGGCGACGACGAGCGTCGCGAGGTCGCGGGAGGCGGGCAGCAGGGCGGCGCCCGCCGCGGACGACAGCAGCAGGAACCAGTACTCCCCCGCGGGCAGTTCGTCGCCGGAGTCCTTGAGGGTGCTCATCGAGAGCAGGGCGGCGAGCAGGGCGCCCACGAGGACGAGGAGCTGGATGACGAGGGTGAAGCGGTCTGCGGTGTAGCTGCACGCGTGCGTGCCGCCGCCGGTGAGGCAGAAGGTCGAACGGTCGTCGTTCAGGAGCGGCAGCAGGGCGAGCGCGGCGGCGGCCAGGCCCGCCACGGAGATCCAGCCGAGGAGCGCCTTCCTGCCGTCCTTCACGAAGAGGTCGGCGACGAGCACGACGAGGCCGACGACCGCCGCGATGGTCGGCGGCGCGATCGCGAGCCAGTCGACGGACTGGACGAGGCTTGCGGCGCTTTCGGCGGCCACGGTCACGACTTGCCTCCAGTGAGGAGCTTCTGCACGGCCGGGTCGGTCAGGCCGAGGAGAGCCGCGGGCCAGAGTCCGGCGAGGACGGTGAGGGCGACGAGCGGGGTCCAGGCGGCGAACTCGTAGCCGCGGACGTCGGGGAGGGCCTTGGGCGCGGGCTCGTCGGCCGTGGTGGTCTGCGGCATCGGGCCCATGCAGACACGGCGTACGACGATGAGCATGTACGCGGCCGTGAGCAGCGTGCCGAAGGCGGCGATCGCCATGAAGGTGAGGAAGGCGGGCCGGCTGAGGTCGGGGGCGGGCTCGAACGCGCCGAACAGCGCCAGCATTTCGCCCCAGAACCCTGCGAGGCCCGGCAGGCCGAGCGAGGCGACGGCGCCGAAGGCGAGGAGTCCGCCGAGGCGCGGCGCCTTGCCGTAGAGCGCGGCGCCGGAGCCCTGCGCGAGGGTGTCGAGGTCGGTCGTACCGGTGCGGTCCTTCAGCGCGCCGACCAGGAAGAAGAGCAGGCCGGTGATGAGGCCGTGGGCGATGTTGGCGAACAGGGCGCCGTTCACGCCGGTGGGGCTCATCGTGGCGATGCCGAGCAGGACGAAGCCCATGTGGCCGACGGACGAGTACGCGATGAGGCGCTTGAGGTCGCCCTTCGCGCCCTGCTTGGCGAGCGCGAGGCAGGCGAGGGAGCCGTAGATGATGCCGACGACCGCGAAGGCCGCGAGGTACGGCGCGAACTCCCGCATTCCGTCCGGCGCGATGGGCAGGACGATCCGGACGAACCCGTACGTACCCATCTTCAGCATGACGCCGGCCAGCAACACCGATCCGACGGTCGGCGCGGCGGTGTGGGCGTCGGGCAGCCAGCTGTGCAGCGGCCACATCGGCGTCTTGACCGCGAGCCCGATGCCGATCGCCAGAACCGCGATGACCTGCACGGATGTGGTCAGGTTCCGGCCGTTGTCAGTGGCGAGTGCCACCATGTCGAATGTGCCGGACTTGAGCCCGATGAGGAGCAGGCCCAGCAGCATGACGACGGAGCCGAGCAGTGTGTAGAGGATGAACTTCCAGGCGGCCTGGACGCGTTGCTCACCGCCCCAGCGGGCGATGAGGAAGTACATCGGGATGAGCACCACCTCGAACGCCAGGAAGAACAACAGCAGATCGAGGACGGCGAAGGTCGCGAGGGTGCCGGACTCGAGCATGAGGATCAGTGCGACGAAGGCCTTGGGGGAAGGCCCGGCCGGCATTTTGCAATAGGAGTACAGCGCGCACAGGAACGTCAGCAGCGCGGTCAGGACCAGAAGGGGGAGCGAGATGCCGTCGATGCCGAGATGGATGCGCACGTCGAGTGCGGGGATCCAGCTGATATCGGTCGTGGCCTGCATCTTCGACGGCTGGTCGTGGTCGAAGCCGAGCGCGAGGACGATCGCGGCGAGCAGAATCACGCCGGTCACGCTCACGCCGTGGCGCAGCACGGCCTGGTCGGGCGACTTTCCCTTCAGTCCGGGCGGGGCCGGCAGGAGAGCGGCCACGGCGCCGATGAGCGGGCCGACGACGATCAACGCCAGAAGAAACTGCATCACGGACTCACTGATACCGATCACGGCTGCTCACGCTCCGGCGGTGGCGACGAGGACGGCGGCGACGGCCAGGACGACCGTGCCTGCGAGCAGCGCGCTCAGATAGGTCTGCACGTTGCCGGTCTGCGCGCGGCGGACGGCCGCGCCGAGCCAGCGGGGTGCGGCGCCGGCGCCGCGCACGTACGTCTCGACGACCTCGCGGTCCAGGAAGCGGACCAGGCTCGCCGCGGCGCGGACGGGGCGTACGAACAGGGCGGTGTAGACGGCGTCGAGGTGGAAGCCCGCGGCGGCGTGCCGGTGCAGTGGGCCGAGCAGCAGGCGGCCGGGGTCGGCCGGGTCCGGCGCCGAGGCGACGTCTCCGTACGCGGGTGTGTGGGTGGCGATGGCCTCCGCTTCGACCTGGGCTCCGTCACCGTCCGGGGTCGCGGCGACCGCGCCCATCGGGACGCGGGCGGCGAGAGCCGTCGTGTGCCGCCACGCGCCATAGGTGAGCAGGGCACCGACGAGCGCGACGCCCGTGCCGAGCACGGAGGTGGCGAGCGTCGGGGCGAGCGAGTGGCCGTCGAACCAGTCCGGCAGGGCACCGACGGCGAGACCGAAGGCGAGGGAGGGCACGGCGAGCACCCAGAGCACGGCGGTCATGGCGACGGGCTGGCGCCCGTGGTCGGGGGCCCGGTCTCCCCGGCCGTGGAAGGCGAGCAGCCACAGGCGCGTCGCGTAGGCGGCGGTGAGGAGGGCGGTGAGCAGACCGGCGACGAGGACGATCCAGCCCGCCGCGGTGGGCACGGACTCGGCGTGGCCGGTGGCCGTGTGCTCGGCGGCGCCGAGCACCGCCTCCTTGGAGAAGAAGCCGCTGAACGGCGGGATCGCGGCGAGCGCGAGGAGCGCCACGGTCATCGTCCAGTACGCGTCGGGGATCCGGTCGCGCAGACCGCCCATGCGGGACATGGCGGCCAGCGAGTTGGTGCCGGCGGCGTGGATGATCACGCCCGCCGCGAGGAACAGGAGCGCCTTGAAGGCGCCGTGCGACAGGAGGTGGAAGACGGCGGCGCCGCGGTCGCCGACGGCGAGGGCGCCGGTCATGTAGCCGAGCTGACCGATCGTCGAGTACGCGAGGACGCGCTTGATGTCGTCCTGGGCGAGCGCGGCGAGTGCCGAGCCGGCCATGGTGACGGCGGCCATGACGGCGAGGACGACCAGGGCCGCGCCGGAGAGGGCGAAGACGGGGAGGAGCCGGGCCACGAAGTAGACACCGGCGGCGACCATCGTCGCGGCGTGGATCAGCGCGGAGACGGGCGTGGGGCCTGCCATCGCGTCGGGCAGCCAGGTGTGGAGCGGGAACTGCGCCGACTTGCCGGCGACGCCCGCGAGCAGCAGCAGGGCGATCAGCGTCGGGTGGTCCAGGCCGTTGTCCGCGACCGTCGACAGGATCGTGGTGATGCGGAAGGAGCCCGTGTCGGCGGCGAGTGCGAACAGGCCGATCAGGAAGGGGACGTCGCCGAGTTTGGTGACGAGGAAGGCCTTCAGGGAAGCGGCGCGCGCCTCGGGAGTCTCCCAGTAGTGGCCGACGAGGAAGTACGAGCAGATGCCCATGATCTCCCAGCCGACCAGGAGCACCATCAGGTCGCCGGAGTAGACGACGAGCAGCATCGCGGAGGTGAAGAGGGAGACGAGTGCGGCGTACGAGGGGTAGCGCGGGTCCTCGCGGAGGTAGCCCGTCGAGTAGATCTGCACGCACGACGCGACGACGCCGACCAGGACGGCGACGAGGGCGGCGAAGCCGTCGATGTGCAGAGCGAGCTCGATGGGGACCGAGCCGGTCGGGGTGAGCTCGGTGGCGGCGTCGACCGGGGCCGTTCCGCCGCCGGTGCCGCCGCCCTGACGGACCGCCACGAGCACGGCGAGCAGGAGCGCCGTCAGTGTGGGCAGGACGGCGAGGGGGCGTACGAGACCGGGGATGCGCCGGCCGAGGAGCAGACCCGCGGCCGCGCCCAGGAACGGAAGGAGAGGGACGAGGACGGCGAGGGTGGTCGTGGTCACGCGGTGGCCTCAGCCTTCTGCGCCGGTGCGGCCTCTGCGTCGGGGGCGCCCGGACCGTCGTCTCGGTTGCCGTCGCTGTCATCCGGGGCGTCGCCCGGATCATCGTCAGGGCGCTCGGCGGTGTCGCGGAGGTCGTCGACGGCGGAGCTGCCGCGGTTGCGGTAGACGGCCAGGACGATCGCGAGGCCGATGCCGATCTCGGCGGCGGCGATGGCGATGGTGAAGAGGGTCAGGGCCTGCCCTGCGTGGAGGGAGTCGCGGAGCCAGACGTCGAAGGCGACCAGGTTGAGGTTGACGGCGTTGAGCATCAGCTCGACGGACATCAGGACCAGGATCGCGTTGCGCCGGGCGAGGACGCCGTACAGGCCGACGCAGAAGAGAAGGACGGCCAGGACCGCGGGATAGGCGAGGTGGAGGTGCATCAGTTGTTCTCCTCCTGGTCCTGGGGCCGGGCTCGGGTCTGGTCCTGGGGCCGGCCTTGGGTCTGGTCCTGGGCGGTGTTCTTGCGGGACAGGACGATCGCGCCGACGAGGGCGGCGAGGAGGAGGACCGAGAGGGCTTCGAAGGGAAGCACCCAGTGCCGGAAGAGGATCGAGCCGGTCACGTCGGTGGAGCCTTGGGCGGCGCCGCCCAGGTCGATCACCGTGGTGCGGAACGCGTCCACGACGACCCAGACCAGGGCGGCCGCGGCGACGAGGGCCACCGCGAGCGCGACCGGGCGGTTGCCCGAATCGGCTTCCGGGGAACGGCCGATGGGCGCCCGGGTGAGCATCAGTCCGAAGAGGAGGAGTACGACGACGGAACCGACGTAGATGAGGACCTGGACCCAGGCGATGAACTCGGCGGTCAGGAGGAGGTACTCGACGGCGAGCCCGCCGAGCGCGACCACCAGCCACAGCGCGGCGTGGACCAGCTGCCGGGTCGTGACCGTGATGACGGCCGCGCCGAGGGTGACGAGACCGACCAGGAGGAAGGCGATCTCGACGCCTGTCGGGGACAGGAAGCCCTGTGTTTCGGCGGCGATGGTCACGACTCCTCGCCCTTCGTGTCGGCCTCAGCGACTGCCGAGGTCGCGGCCAGCTTTTCCGCCGTCTTGCGGGCGGCGGCGAGTTCCTTCGGCTCCTCGGCGGCGGGGTCCAGGGCGGGCGGGGCCGGGACCGTCCACATCCACTCGCGGAGCTTGTCGCGCTCGTGGGTGAGTTCGTGGATGTCGGTCTCGGCGTACTCGAACTCGGGCGACCAGAAGAGGGCGTCGAAGGGGCAGACCTCGATGCAGATGCCGCAGTACATGCAGAGGGCGAAGTCGATGGCGAAGCGGTCGAGGACGTTGCGGCTGCGCTCGCGGCCGCCGGGGGCGGCGGGCGGGACCGTCTCCTTGTGGGAGTCGATGTAGATGCACCAGTCGGGGCACTCACGGGCGCAGAGCATGCAGACCGTGCAGTTCTCCTCGAAGAGTCCGATGACGCCGCGGGTGCGGGGCGGAAGTTCGGGCTGGTGCTCGGGGTACTGCTCGGTGACGGTCTTCTTCGTCATCGTGCGCAGGGTGACGGCGAGGCCCTTGGCGAGGCCCGAGCCTGGGATCGGGGGCATCAGTTGATCGCCACCTTCACGATTCCGGTGAGCGCGATCTGCGCGAGGGCGAGCGGGACGAGGAGGGTCCAGGAGAGCTTCTGGAGCTGGTCCTCACGGAGACGGGGGTAGGACACGCGCAGCCAGATCACGACGAAGGCGAGGACGGCCGTCTTCAGCAGGGTCCAGACCCAGCCGAGACCGTCGGCGCCCCAGGGTCCGTGCCAGCCGCCCAGGAAGAGGACGGTGGTCAGGCCGCACAGGACGACGATTCCGGCGTACTCGGCGAGGAGGAAGAGGGCGAAACGCAGGCCCGTGTACTCGGTGTAGGCACCGAAGATGATCTCGGAGTCGGCGACCGGCATGTCGAAGGGCGGGCGCTGCAGTTCGGCGAGGCCCGCGACGAAGAACACGAGCGCGCCGACGATCTGCCAGGGCAGCCACCACCACTCGAAGGCGTCGACGATGCCGGGCAGGGAGACCGTGCCCGCGGCCATCGCGACGGAGGCGGCGGCGAGCAGCATCGGGAGTTCGTACGCGAGGAGCTGGGCGGCGGTGCGGAGGCCGCCGAGGAGGGAGAACTTGTTGGCGCTGGCCCAGCCGGCCATGAGCGAGCCGAGTACTCCGACACCCATCACCGCGAGCACGAAGAAGATGCCCGCGTCGACAACCTCCCCGACCGCGCCCTCGCCGGGGCCGATCGGGATGGCGATCAGGACGAGGAGGTAGGGCAGCAAGGCGATGGCGGGTGCGAGCTGGAAGACACGGCGGTCGGCCTCGGCGGGGACGACGTCTTCCTTCTGGGCGAACTTGACGCCGTCGGCGACGAGTTGTGCCCAGCCGTGGAAGCCGCCCGCGTGCATCGGGCCGAGGCGTCCCTGCATGTGGGCCATCACCTTGTGCTCGGTCTGGCCGACGACGAGGGGGAGGACCAGGAACACGGCGAAGACGATGACAAGGCGCAGGGCGACGTCGAGGGCGTCGTTCACTCGGTGCCTCCGGGGGTGTCGCCGGTGTCTCCGGGAGTATTGCCGGTGTCCCCGGGGGCGTTACCGGCGTCTTCGGCCTGTCCTGTGTGTCCGGCCTGTCCGGTTTCCCTGGTCTCCCTGGTCTCCCTGGTTTCCCTGGTTTCCCTGGTTTCCCTGGTCTTCTCAGCTTCTTTGGTGCGGGGGGTCTCCGGCTCGGGCGTGGGCTTCGGCTGCTCCGGGTCCGCGAATGCCGGACGGGCGTGGTGCCACGGGGCGTCGGACTTCGGCTCGGGGGTGGCCTTCGGCTCGGGGGCGGTTTCCGGGGCCGGGGTCGTCGGTTCCGGGGCCGGGGTCGTCGGTTCCGGGGTGGCCGGTCGTTGGGATGCCGAGCCCTGGCTCGCGCTGCGGGTGCGGCGCGCGGGGCGGGCGGGAGCGTCCGGCGTCTCCGGAGTCGCAGTCGCCGCGGGTTGTGCCGGTGCTTCGGGGGCCGCCTGGCTCGCCGAGCCCTGGCTGACCGAGCGGGTCCGGCGCGGCGGGCGTTCACTCGCGCCCGCACCCGCGCGAGAGCCCGCACCCGCACCCGCGGCGCGGCCCGCGCCGCGGGCCGGGCGGGCCGGGGCCGCCGGGAGCTGGCCCTTCAGGGGACCCCATTCGTTCGGGTCGGGTACGCCGGGCGGCAGCATCTGGCGGCGCTTGGGGCCGCCGTGCTCCGACTCGCCCGGCTCCTTGGCCCCCGGCCAGGCCTTCGCGACGCGGGCCGCGAGCACGAAGTCCTTGCGGAGGGGGTGGCCCTCGAAGCTCTCGGGCAGGAGCAGCGGGGTCAGTCCGGGGTGGCCCTCGAACGTCACGCCGAACATCTCGTGGGTCTCGCGCTCGTGCCAGGCGGCGCCCGCGTACACGTCGACCGCGGAGGCGAGCACGGGGGCTTCGTGGGCGACCGTCGTACGGATGAGGAGGCGGCGTACGGGAGCGAGCGCGACGACGTGGGCGGCGACGCGGAAGCCCGTGCCGGGTTCGTCGACCGCGCTCAACCAGTCGAAGTAGGTGCAGGCGAGGGTGGTGCGGGCGGTGTTCAGGGCCGTGGTCCAGGAGGACGGGGGGACGTCGACGGTCAGGACGTCGTACG
The DNA here is from genome assembly GCF_008642355.1 of Streptomyces venezuelae. NCBI lineage: Bacteria > Bacillati > Actinomycetota > Actinomycetes > Kitasatosporales > Streptomycetaceae > Streptomyces > Streptomyces venezuelae. The sequence continues at coordinate 4,817,630 of NZ_CP029193.1, read as the reverse complement.
ACTCCTCGGCGGTCGCCTCCGCGCCGAAGAGCTCCTCGACGGGGCTCGGCAGCCAGCCGGTCATGCCGTGCCCTCCCCCGGCGCGGGCGGCCGCACGAGGCCGCTCTGCAGGGCGGCCGCCGACGGGCGGGCGCCGGAACCGTTGCCGTACCGCTCCTCCAGGGACTCGCGCGCGATCTTCTCCTGGAGCTTGAGGATGCCCTGGAGCAGCGCCTCGGGGCGGGGCGGACACCCGGGGACGTACACGTCGACCGGGATGATCTGGTCGACGCCCTTGGTCACGGAGTACGAGTCCCAGTAGGGGCCGCCGCAGTTCGAGCAGGCGCCGAACGAGATGACGTACTTCGGCTCGGGCATCTGCTCGTACAGGCGCTTCACCGCGGGCGCCATCTTGTCCGTGACCGTGCCGGAGACGACCATCAGGTCGGCCTGGCGCGGCCCGGGGGCGAAGGGGATGACGCCGAGCCGGATGAAGTCGTGCCGTGCCATGGACGCGGCGATGAACTCGATGGCGCAGCAGGCGAGGCCGAAGTTGAAGACCCAGAGGGAGTACCGGCGGCCCCAGTTGAGGACCACCTTCATGGGTTCGGGCGCGAGCCGGGCGAGCGCGCCCAGCCTCTTCGGCTCGGGGAGCAGCACGGGCCGCGGCTGCTGCCCTTCGGTTTCCGGGGTCACGTCCACGTCAGGACGCCCTTCTTGTATGCGTACAGCAGGCCCACGGCGAGGAAGCCGAGGAAGATGAACATCTCCACGAGCGTCGTCGCGCCGTAGCCGGGCGCGGCGAAGATCGTCGCCCAGGGGAAGAGGAAGATCGAGTCGACGGCGAAGATCACGTAGAGGAACGCGTAGACGTAGTAGCGGACCTGGGTGTGGGCCCAGCCCTCGCCGACGGGGTCGACGCCGCACTCGTACGTCAGGAGTTTCTCCGGGGTCGGCACCACGGGCCGCAGCAGCCGCCCCGCGCCGAAGGCCACTGCGACGAACAGCACGCCGACGACGGCGAGCAGTCCGACGACGGAGTACGACTGGTAGTAGCTCGCCGCGACATTCGTCACGTGCACGTCAGCCCCTCACTCCCTGAACTCCTTGACCTTCCTGGCCCTTTTCGACGATCTGTACGCACGGGAGTCTAGGGCCTGCTAAAGGTTCGGTAAGCAGAGCGTCACGCATCGGTCGCCCCCAGGGGTCGGGATCGGGGCGCGGACCGGGGTGGGGTTATCCCCCGGCCGTCCGGGCGGTCCCCCTCATGGCGCCGCGGCGGCGGGCCGGGCACCCTGGCGCGTATGACCGCACGCACCACGCCTCTGCACGACGACCGGCCGCCGCCCGCACGCTTCGCGTACGACGCCTACACCTGGAAGGAGATCGTCCACCTCCTGGTGAACCTGCCGATGGGCATCGTCGGGTTCGTCTACACGGTGAGCGTGCTGTCCATCGGCATCGGCATGACGGTCACCGTGGTCGGTCTGCCGCTGCTCGCGGTGGGGCTGCTCGGCGCGCGCGTCCTGGGCAGGGCGGAGCGGGCGCGGGCCAGGAAGCTGCTGGGCCTGCACGTGGACGAGCCGAGTCCGATGCCGGGGCACCGGGGGCAGGGTTTCCTCGGGCGGCTGTGGTCGAATTTGAAGGACCCGGTGGGCTGGCGCACCATGCTGTACGGGTTCATCCGGCTGCCCTGGGGCGTGCTGACCTTCGCCGTCGTCGCCGTCGGACTCTTCGTGCTCTGGCCGGTGCTGCCCTTCATCGCGCGTGGGCTCACCAACGCGGACCGGGCGATGGTACGCGGACTGCTCTCGCCGTCCGACGAGTTGGAGCGACGGATCGCCGAGCTGGAGTCCGACCGGGGCGTGGTCGTGGACACCGCCGCGGCCGACCTGCGCCGCATCGAACGCGACCTGCACGACGGCGCGCAGGCCCGCCTCGTCGCCCTCGCCATGGGCCTCGGCCTCGCCAAGGAGAAGCTCCTGGAGGACCCCGACGCCGCGGCCTCCATGGTCGACGAGGCGCACGGCGAGGTGAAGCTGGCGTTGCAGGAGCTGCGCGACCTGGCCCGCGGCATCCACCCCGCCGTCCTCACCGACCGCGGCCTGAACGCCGCCCTCTCCTCGGTCGCCTCGCGCTGCACGGTGCCGGTCAAGGTGACCGCCGACCTGCCTGCGCGCCCGGCGGCGGCCATCGAGGGCATCGCGTACTTCACCGTCTCCGAGCTGCTGCAGAACATCAGCAAGCACAGCGGGGCGCGGAACGCGAGCGTCGACGTCTGGCGGGCGGACGAGCGGCTTCTCATCCAGGTGTGGGACGACGGGCGCGGCGGGGCGCGGCTCGACGGCGGCACGGGCATGTCGGGGCTCGCCGACCGGCTCGGCGCGGTCGACGGGCTCTTCGTGATCGAGTCGCCCGAGGGCGGCCCCACGACGATCACGGCGGAGCTGCCGTGGCGCGACCGCTCGACGGATGCGGCTCCGGGCCCGCACAAGGTTCGGGGGTAGGGAAAACCCCCGGTTCAAGACGCCGACCGGCTGCATGGCCCGGGGGTGCCGCGTCGACGAGTCTGTAAGCAAGCACGGCGGGCAGACAGCCGCGAACCCGAGGACCCAGGTCCGACTCGGGCCCGGATATAGGCCGGAGCCCGGATATAGGCCGGAGCCCGGATATACGCCTGGGCCCAGCTAGACACCCGCACCCGGATATGCGCCCGAGCCCGGGTCTACGCCCGAGCGCGCATATACACAGACGCAGAAACGGACGGCAGCGATGGCCACGGACTACGGACAGGGGTACACGCACATGGACCGGCCGGACTTCCGGGGAACGGATGTCGAGGAGCGGCGGCCCCACCGGCTGCCCGTCGGACTGCGCGCCCCGGTCGAGGCCCGCACGTGGCGGGAGTTCGGCTACACCATGCTGAGCCTGCCGATCGGCATCACGTCGTTCGTCTTCGCCGTCACCATGCTCTCGCTCGGCGTGGGCCTGCTGATCACCTTCATCGGCATTCCGGTGCTCGCGGCCGGTCTCGCCGGCTGCCGCGGCATCGGCGCCCTGGAGCGGACGCGGGCGCGCGGACTGCTCGGCCTCGACGTCGCCGCGCCGGAACCGCTGCGCCCCAAGGGCGGCGGGCCGATGGCGTACATGGGTGCGGTCCTCAAGAGCGGCGCGTCCTGGCGGCACGTCCTGTACTCGCTGCTGATGCTTCCGTGGTCGGTCTTCTCCTTCACGGTGGCGATCGTCTTCTGGGCGTACGGCTGGCTGATGCTCACCTATCCGCTGTGGTTCTGGCTCTTCCCGATGTACGGAGGACAGGACGGCATCCAGTTGTACGGCGGGGACGACGGGCACCGCATCTACCTCGACAACCCCTTCGAGATCGGCATCACCGCAGCGACGGGCCTCCTCGTCACGCTGGCCACGCCGTGGATCCTGCGGGCCCTGACGACCGTGGACCGCGTGCTGGTGTACGGGCTGCTCGGGCCCTCGCGGCTCGCGACGCGCGTCGTGGAGCTGGAGTCGGACCGGGGCGTGGTCGTGGACACGGCCGCCGCCGACCTGCGGCGCATCGAGCGCGACCTGCACGACGGTGCACAGGCCCGCCTCGTCGCCCTCGCCATGGACCTGGGCCTGGCGAAGGAGAAGCTGGCCGAGGACCCGGAGGCGGCGGCGCGGATGGTGGACGAGGCGCACGGCGAGGTGAAGGTGGCCCTGCAGGAGCTGCGCGATCTGGCCCGCGGCATCCATCCCGCCGTCCTCACCGACCGCGGTCTGGACGCCGCCCTCTCCGCGCTGGCGGCGCGGTGCACGGTGCCGGTCCAGGTGGAGGTGGACCTGACGAGCCGGCCCGCGGCGGCCATCGAGGGCATCGCGTACTTCACCGTCTCCGAGCTGCTGCAGAACATCAGCAAGCACAGCGGGGCGCGGAACGCGGGCGTCGACGTCTGGCGGGCCGAGAACCGGCTGATGCTCCAGGTGACCGACAACGGGACGGGCGGCGCCGACGTATCGGCGGGCTCCGGCCTCGCGGGGCTCGCGGAGCGGCTCGACGCGGTCGACGGAATCCTGGTGGTCGACTCGCCGCAGGGCGGCCCGACGACGGTCACGGCGGAACTGCCGTGGCGCCAGCCGTAGGCGTGACGTCTGACCACCGGCCTCTGGTTCTTAGCGGGGCGAAGGGGGCTGGCCTCTGGCCTCTGGTTCTTAGCGGGGCGACGGGGGGCTGGCCTCTGGCCCTGAGCGGCGGGGGTGGCTCCTGGCCCCGTACAACGAGTCGGTCCCCGTCCAACGGGTCGGGCCCTGGCCCGGTGCGGAGCTCAGCCCCGCCTCGCCCCCTCAGCCCAGCCCTGAGCTGGGCTGCGCCTCGCCTCTGAGCTGACCCCGGTACCGACCCGAAGTTGCCCGGCTGGAGCCCCCTACTGACCTGCCTTTCCCCCCAGCACCAGCACCTGCACCTGCACCTGCACAGCCCTCGCCTCCCACGCCACCCCACTCCCACCCATCCACTCCCTCGCCACCCCACCACGTACCCCCCGAAGGTGCCCCCCCCGCGCCCGAATGAGGCAGGGCAGTCCGGCGAGCGGGGCGGTGGGTCGGGGTGGAGCACGCGATACTGAGGTGCCAAGTGTTCGGCGCCACGCGTCGGCGCCATGCGTCCGGCCGGTGCCACCACCGTCGGCCGGACGCGGACCAGACAAGCGCGCCGGGGGGCCAAAAGTGCCCGGGGGCCAGAAAAAAGTGCCGGGGGGCCGAAAAGTGGAGGACAAAGTGCGGGTGGTCATCGCCGAGGATTCAGTGCTGCTCAGGGAGGGCCTGACCCGGCTGCTGACCGACCGCGGGCACGACGTGGTCGCCGGCGTGGGAGACGCCGACGCCCTGATCAAGACGATCACCGATCTCGCGGCGCAGGACACGCTGCCCGACGTGGTCGTCGCCGACGTGCGGATGCCGCCGACCCACACCGACGAAGGCGTGCGCGCCGCCGTGTACCTGCGTCACCAGCACCCCGGCCTCGGGGTCCTGGTCCTTTCGCAGTATGTCGAGGAGCAGTACGCCACCGAACTGCTCGCCGGTTCGAGCCGCGGCGTGGGCTATCTGCTCAAAGACCGGGTCGCCGAGGTGCGGGAGTTCGTCGACGCCGTGGTGCGGGTGGCGGACGGCGGCACGGCGCTCGATCCGGAGGTCGTCGCGCAGCTCCTCGGCCGCAGCCGCAAGCAAGATGTGCTCGCGGGGCTTACTCCGCGCGAACGTGAGGTACTCGGCCTGATGGCCGAAGGACGGACCAACTCGGCGATCGCCCGGCAGCTCGTCGTGAGCGACGGTGCCGTCGAGAAGCACGTCAGCAACATCTTCCTGAAGCTCGGTCTTTCGCCGAGTGACGGGGATCACCGCCGTGTGCTTGCGGTCCTCACCTATCTCAACTCATGAATAACTGACACCCTGTCAGATACGTGGAAACCAGCGGAAGCTGCCGATCCGGAACTGTGGCCACAGTCCCGGTCGGGTGCCACTGGAGCCCCGGTCGGGTGCCGTCGGACCCCTCGTCAGAGCCATCGGGGGGACCGCGGGACACGCCCGGGAGCCCTCGGCGCACCACCGAATGCACGGGCGCGACCAGTGGAATCAGGACGGGCCGGGGCGGGAAACAGCAGCGGGATCAGGAGCGGGATCAGGGGAAGCCACGGAGCGTGACCGATCGTCGCAAGCAGCCGGAGTCGGCCGGAAGCAGGCCCCAGGGACGCAAGTCGTAGAACCAAAGGATGAGCGGGGAGCGTCATCCACGAAGGACCGGGGGGCGAGGCAAACCATGGCAAATCAGTGCAACACGGTGTCTCAGAAGTGCATCCACCATGCGAACAACCCCAGGAAGGCGACCCTTACAGACGTAGGGTGGACCTTGGGAGCGCCGGTCGTCCCGGCGATCCGCTCAGTCGCCTCGAGGGAGGTCCAGTTCAGTGACCAGCCAGGTCAGTAGCGAAGCCGAGCAGGCCGACGGGGCTGTCGTCGGAGAGCAACGCAAGGCCGCAGGTGACAAGGACGTGCGGCGTCTGGACCGGGTGATCATCCGCTTCGCGGGAGACTCCGGTGACGGTATGCAGCTCACGGGTGACCGGTTCACCTCGGAGACGGCGTCCTTCGGCAACGACCTGTCGACGCTGCCGAACTTCCCCGCCGAGATCCGCGCGCCCGCAGGAACACTGCCGGGCGTGTCGTCCTTCCAGCTGCACTTCGCCGACCACGACATCCTGACGCCGGGCGACGCCCCGAACGTTCTGGTGGCGATGAACCCGGCGGCGCTGAAGGCGAACATCGGTGACGTGCCGCGCGGCGCCGAGGTCATCGTCAACACCGACGAATTCTCCAAGCGCGCCATGCAGAAGGTCGGTTACGCGACCTCCCCGCTGGAGGACGGCTCCCTGGACGGCTACAGCGTGCACCCGGTGCCGCTGACCACGCTGACCGTGGAGGCCCTCAAGGAGTTCGACCTCTCCCGCAAGGACGCGGGGCGCTCGAAGAACATGTTCGCGCTCGGGCTCCTTTCGTGGATGTACCACCGGCCGACCGAGGGAACCGAGAAGTTCCTTCGCGCCAAGTTCGCCAAGCGCCCGGAGATCGCCGAGGCGAACATCGCGGCGTTCCACGCGGGGTGGAACTTCGGCGAGACCACCGAGGACTTCGCGGTCTCCTACGAAGTCGCCCCGGCCGCCCAGGCGTTCGCGACCGGCACCTACCGCAACATCTCCGGCAACCTGGCCCTCTCGTACGGCCTGATCGCGGCGGGCCGACAGGCGGATCTGCCGCTCTACCTGGGCAGTTACCCCATCACGCCCGCCTCGGACATCCTGCACGAGCTGTCCAAGCACAAGAACTTCGGTGTGCGGACCTTCCAGGCCGAGGACGAGATCGCGGGCATCGGTGCGGCACTGGGCGCGGCCTTCGGCGGCTCGCTCGCCGTGACGACGACCTCCGGTCCCGGTGTGGCGCTCAAGTCGGAGACCATCGGCCTGGCCGTCAGCCTCGAACTGCCGCTGCTGATCGTGGACATCCAGCGCGGCGGGCCGAGCACGGGTCTGCCGACGAAGACCGAGCAGGCCGACCTGCTCCAGGCGATGTACGGGCGCAACGGCGAGGCGCCGGTGCCGATCGTGGCGCCGAAGACCCCGGCGGACTGCTTCGACGCGGCGCTGGAGGCGGCCCGGATCGCGGTGACGTACCGGACGCCGGTGTTCCTTCTCTCCGACGGCTACCTCGCCAACGGCTCGGAGCCCTGGCGCATCCCCGAGATCGACGAACTGCCCGACCTGCGGATCCAGTTCGCCTCCGGGGCCAACCACACCGAGGCCGACGGCACCGAGGTGTTCTGGCCGTACAAGCGCGATCCGCGGACCCTGGCCCGACCGTGGGCGATCCCGGGCACGCCGGGTCTCGAGCACCGGATCGGCGGCATCGAGAAGCAGGACGGCACGGGCAACATCTCGTACGACCCGGCCAACCACGACTTCATGGTCCGCACCCGTCAGGCGAAGGTCGACGGGATCGTCGTGCCCGACGTGGAGGTCGACGACGCCGGCGGGGACGCCGACACGCTGGTCCTCGGCTGGGGTTCGACGTACGGGCCGATCACCGCTGCCGTGCGGCGGCTGCGCGCCGCCGGTGAGTCCGTGGCGCAGGCCCATCTGCGCCACCTCAACCCGTTCCCGCGGAATCTGGGCGACGTCCTCGCGCGTTACGACAAGGTGGTGATCCCCGAGATGAACCTCGGTCAGCTCGCCACGCTGATCCGGGCGCGGTATCTGGTGGACGCAGTCTCGTACAACCAGGTCAACGGAATGCCGTTCAAGGCCGAGCAGCTCGCCACGGCTCTCAAGGAGGCCATCGATGGCTGACATGAAAACGGCCGGGCCGGAGGGGACCGGGAGCACGATCGAAGCGCTTTCCCTGGTGCCCAAGGCCGAGGCCCAGCAGTCCATGAAGGACTTCAAGTCCGACCAGGAGGTGCGCTGGTGCCCCGGCTGCGGTGACTACGCCGTGCTGGCCGCGGTGCAGAGCTTCATGCCGCAGCTGGGTCTGGCGAAGGAGAACATCGTCTTCGTCTCGGGCATCGGCTGCTCCTCCCGCTTCCCGTACTACATGAACACGTACGGGATGCACTCCATCCACGGCCGTGCCCCGGCCATCGCCACCGGCCTCGCGTCGTCGCGGCGGGATCTGAGCGTGTGGGTGGTCACCGGTGACGGCGACGCGCTGTCCATCGGCGGCAACCACCTGATCCACGCCCTGCGCCGCAACGTGAACCTGAAGATCTTGCTGTTCAACAACCGGATCTACGGCCTCACCAAGGGCCAGTACAGCCCCACGTCGGAAGTCGGCAAGATCACGAAGTCGACGCCGATGGGTTCCCTGGACGCACCCTTCAACCCGGTCTCGCTGGCCATCGGCGCCGAGGCGTCGTTCGTGGCGCGCACGGTGGACTCCGACCGCAAGCACCTCACCGAGGTGCTGCGCGAGGCCGCCGAACACCCCGGCACGGCGCTCGTGGAGATCTACCAGAACTGCAACATCTTCAACGACGGCGCCTTCGAGGTCCTCAAGGACAAGCAGCAGGCGGAGGAGGCGGTGATCCGTCTCGAGCACGGGCAGCCCATCCGCTTCGGCACCGAACGGTCGAAGGGTGTCGTACGTGACGCGGTGACCGGTGACCTCAAGGTCGTCGCCGTCACACCGGAGAACGAGGGCGACATCCTGGTCCACGACGCGCACTCCACGTCGCCGACCACGGCCTTCGCACTCTCCCGGCTCGCCGACCCGGACACGCTGCACCACACGCCGATCGGCGTCTTCCGCAACATCGAACGCCCGGTCTACGACACGCTCATGGCCGACCAGCTCGACACCGCCATCGAGCAGAACGGCAAGGGCGACCTGGCCGCGCTGCTCGCCGGCGGCGACACATGGACGGTCGTCGGCTAGTCCCGACCTTCCCACGTGCGAGGCCCGCGAGGCCCGGTCCTGACCCTCAGGACCGGGCCTCGTCGTATGCCTGCCGCGCCTTCTGGTCGTACGCCTCCCGTGCCTTCTGTACGTCGCCCATGCGCCGGTCGGTCCAGGCCGAGAGGGCCCTGACCTGCGCTGCCGCCTCGCGGCCGAGCGCCGTGAGGGAGTAGTCGACGCGGGGCGGGATGACCGGCTTGGCGTCGCGGTGCACGAGGCCGTCGCGCTCCAGGGTCTGCAATGTCTGCGCCAGCATCTTCTCGCTGACGCGGCCTATGTGCCGCCGCAGCTCGCTGAACCGGTACGAGCGCTCCTCCAGGGCGAGCAGGACGAGGACGCCCCACCGGCTCGTCACATGTTCCAGAACGAGCCGGTGGGGACACATGTCCTCACCGGCGACATTCCACGTGCTTACGTTCATGCTAGTACCTTACTTTGAAGTGGGTACTTTCGTAAAGTTAGCGCCCCTCCTAGAGTGAGTGGCAGATCGACTGAACCGCCACTCAACAGGAGATTCCAGACATGAGCATCGTCGTCACCGGAGCCACCGGAAACCTCGGCCGTCTCGTCATCGAGGGGCTGCTCGCCGCCCAGGTCCCCGCCGGGGACATCGCGGCCGTCGTACGCGACAAGAGCAAGGCCGCGGACCTCGCCGAGCGCGGCATCGAGCTGCGGATCGCCGACTACAACGCCCCGGAGACCCTGTCCGGCGTCTTCGCCGCAGGCGAGCGGGTACTGATGATCTCCGGCAGCGAGGTCGGGCAGCGCGTGCCGCAGCACCGCGCGATCGTCGACGCCGCGAGCACGGCGAACGTCGCGCTCCTCGCCTACACGAGCATCCTCGGCGGTCCCGACGCCGACTTCGAGTTGGCGGCCGAGCACAACGTCACCGAACAGCTCATCCTCGACTCCGGCCTGCCCTACACCTTCCTTCGCAACGGCTGGTACCACGAGAACTACACCGAGCACCTCGCCCCGGTCCTCGAGCACGGCGCCGTCGTCGCCTCCGCGGGCGAGGGCCGGGTCGCCTCCGCCTCCCGCGCCGACTACGCAGCGGCCGCCGTCGCCGTCCTGACCGGCGAGGGCCACGAGGGCCAGGTGTACGAACTGAGCGGCGACGTCGCGTGGAGCTTCGCCGAATACGCCGCGGAGATCGCCGCCCAGAGCGGCAAGGACATCTCGTACGCGAACGTTCCCGCCGAGCAGCACCTCGCCGTACTGACCGGCGCCGGCCTGCCGGAGCCGTTGGCCGCTGTCCTCGTCGATGTGGACGCGGGGATCGCGCGGGGCCGCCTGGCCCGGACGACCGGGGAGCTGGCGCGCCTGATCGGCCGCCCCACGACGCCGATGTCCGAGGCCATCGCGGCGGCGCTCGAAGGCCTGAACCGCCAGTCATGACTGTCTCCCGTTTACGGGCATGACAGGCGAGGGCTCGCGGCGCTACCTTCAGTGCGGCAGCAGTGGGACTGCCGTGCATCGAGGAGGAGCCGTGGACAGCGGAGCAGCCGGGAAGTCGGTAAAGAGCGAGCAGCGTGCCGGGCTGCTGAACGGCTTCGCCGCCTACGGGATGTGGGGCCTCGTCCCCCTCTTCTGGCCGCTCCTCAAACCGGCGGGCGCCGCGGAGATCCTCGCCCACCGGATGGCCTGGTCCCTCGTGGTGGTGGGCATCGCGCTGCTCTTCATACGTCGCTGGGACTGGGCGCGCGAGCTGCTCCGCCAGCCGCGCAGGCTGGGACTGGTGACGATCGCCGCGGCGGTCATCACCGTCAACTGGGGCGTCTACATCTGGTCCGTGAACTCCGGCCACGTCGTCGAAGCCTCCCTCGGCTACTTCATCAACCCGCTCGTCACCATCGCCATGGGCGTCCTGCTCCTCGGCGAGCGGCTGCGGCCGGTGCAGTGGGCGGCGGTCGGCGTCGGCTTCGCCGCGGTGCTCGTCCTCGCGTTCGGCTATGGCAGGCCGCCGTGGATCTCCCTCTGCCTCGCCTTCACCTTCGCGACGTACGGGCTGGTGAAGAAGAAGGTCAACCTCGGCGGCCTGGAGTCCCTCGCCGCCGAGACCGCCGTCCAGTTCCTGCCGGCCGTCGGCTACCTGGTGTGGCTCGCCACACAGGGCGACATCGTCTTCGGCACGGAGGGTGCGGGGCACGCGGCGCTGCTCGCGGCGACCGGCGTCGTGACCGCCGCGCCTTTGGTCTGCTTCGGAGCGGCGGCCATCCGTGTACCGCTCTCGACGCTGGGTCTCCTCCAATACCTCGCTCCCGTCTTCCAGTTCCTTCTCGGCATCCTGTACTTCCACGAGGCCATGCCCCCCGAGCGCTGGGCGGGCTTCGCCCTGGTCTGGCTCGCCCTCTCCCTCCTGACCTGGGACGCCCTCCGCACGGCCCGCCGCAACGCGTCCCGCCTCGCGGCGGCGCGGGTGGCGGCGACGGCGGCGGGTACGTCTTCGGCCACGGCAACCGCGACGGGGGCGACGGGGGCGACGGCGTCGGTGGTTGAGGCGGGAGGCACGCAGTCCGCTCCCACTCACCGCCCAGGACCTGAACTTGCGGGTGAAGCAACGGGAGACCGTGGCCGCCCGTGACGACGACTACACCGTGCGGGTCGTCGCGGGGGCGGGTACGGGGGTGGAGGCGGGGGTCTGGTTGGCTCCGGTCGGGGTGCGCTGCGCGCTGAGGAACGCGGATATCACCCAGAGCAGGGCCAGGTCGACGCCCAGCTCCACCACCGCGGCGAACTGGTCCATCGTGAACTTGAATATCTGGCCGATGAACATGTCCGCGAGCAATGCCGCCTGAAAGAGCCGGAAAGCCGTCGCCCGGTCGCTGCGCAGACGTATCAGCCCGATGATCCCCAGGACCGCCGAGACCACTTCGGTGAGCGCGACCGCGAGGTGGGCGCCCGGCTGGGGCTCCCGCGTCAGCTGTCCTGCGAAGAGGTCCACGGACATCCAGACGGAGAACAGCAGAGCTTCGGTCAGCAGGCAGAGCACGGCCAGAGCGAGCGCGATCCTGGTCCGCGCCAGCCATCGCAGTGCGCGTCCCACGCCGGATGCCCACCTCCGCCACCACGCGGGCGCCGCGGGCGGACGGTCCGGTGCGGCGGCGATCAGCCGTGCGAGTGCCGCGTCCACCTCACTGTCCGAGCCCTCGACGAGGCGCAGTGCCGCGCGGCGCTGCTCGGCGGTGAGCCCGTCGGCGACACCGGTCAACGCGAGGTCGGCGGCGTGCACGGAGCGCTGTCGCGCGTCGAGGCCGGTGCTCTGCGCGGCGCGGCGGCGTATGAGGTGGGTGAGGAGGAGCAGCAGTGCGAAGCTCAGGTAGATGATCCCGGCGGCCGGTTGGTAGAAGTAGCCCGGCTCGTCCGTGATCTGTTTGCCGACCTCGTCGATGAAGAGACCGAAGCCGATGCCGCCGACGACGGCGCCGGCGAGCCGGGCTCCTACGCCGAGGAAGCCGAGCGTGAGCAGGATCGCGGCCATCATCAGCAGCCCGCCCCACAGCATGTGGGCGATGTGCAGCGAGCTGTCGCCGCCCCCGCCCAGTTTGGGATAGCCCGCCTGGGCCAGGAAGGCACGGGTGATGAGGACCGTGGCGATGCCGGTCAGGGCGAAGAGGTTGACGTAGGTGGCCGCGTCCGCGACGCGCACGAGTGAGCGCCTGTGCCTCATGTTCCGCTCCCCCCTCCTGTCGTCATTCGTACTTCGCGATTCGCGGCCCCGGTTCTCGGCCCTCGGCTCGCGTTTGTCGGACCGCAGTTCTCGGTTCGCGGCCCTCGGTTCGCGCTCGTTGGATCGCGGTTCTCCGTTCTCAGCCCTCCTTTCTCGGCCCTCGGTTCGCGGCCATCGGTTCGCGGCCGCCATCCGCGGTCCGCCGTGCGAGTCCGGACTCCCGCGCAATTCCAGAGTGACGCCTGCCTCACCGCCGCACGATCCGGGATCACCCCGACCCACCCCGCAAACGCCCCTTAGGTGGCGGCAGTTCGGCGGCAGCAGGGCATCGACGACAGTTCATCGCGAAAGACGTGCAGGGGACCCGCGTAACCGCTATAACTGGTTACCATGACCACCTTGCACTGGAAGCTCGTCATCGACGCCGCCGACCCGCACGCCCAAGCCGCTTTCTGGGCGGAGACGTTGGGCTACGAGATCGAGGACAACAGCGCGCTGATCGAGCGCCTGCTCGGCCTCGGCGCCGCCCCCGAAGCCGCGACCCTCGAGTTCCGCGGCCGCCGTGCCTGGCGGGACCTGATCGCCGTCCGGCACCCCGACGACCCGTACGACGAGGCGAGCGGTACCGGTCTCGGCCGCCGGATCCTCTTCCAACGCGTGCCCGAGGCCAAGACCGGCAAGAACCGACTCCACATCGACGTGCACAGCGAGCCGGGGACCCGTGCGGACCAGGTGACCCGCCTTGAAGCGCTCGGCGCCACCGTGGAACGGCACGTCAAGGAGCCGGGAGGCGAGTGGGTGCTCATGACGGACCCGGAGGGGAACGAGTTCTGTGTGCACTGACACGCCGCCGCACAGGTGACCCCGGCACATCGGACCAGGAAGGCCGCCTCATGGCACCGCAGCCGCGCCCCCATCACCTCCTCCTGGGCGTCTGCGGTGCCTTCGCCGTGCTGTCCCTCGTCCTCGTACCGCTCACCCTGCCCCTCGGCTGGGACGAGACCGTCTACGCGAGCCACTTCTCGCCGTACGCCCCCGCCACTCCGTTCAGCGCGCCGCGCACGCGAGGCGTGCCGTTCCTCATCGCGCCGGTGGCCGCCTGGAGCGACTCCGTCGTGCTGCTCAGGGTGTGGCTGACGCTGCTCGCGACGACCGCTCTCTATGCGGGGTTCCGGCCCTGGCTGCGGTTCCTCGGCCGCCCTTCGGCGGCCGCGGTCGCCGCCGCGCTCTACGGCGGGCTGTGGTTCGTGCTGTTCTACGCCGGCGCGGCGATGCCCAACCACTACACCGCCATGGGCGCCGTCGGGGCGGTCGGACTCTTCCTGCGGTCACGTCAGTCCCCCGTGACCTGCGCCGGAGTCGTCGGCGGCCTCGCCCTGGCGATCCTGATGCGACCCAACGACGGTGTCGCCCTCGGCGCGCCTCTCCTGGCCGCCACGTTGCTGGTGCCGGACTGGCGGAGTTGGAGCCGCGTCCTCGCTGTGCTGGGTGGGCTCGCGGCAGGCGTGCTGCCGTGGATCGTCGAGGCGTACGTCCGGTTCGGCGGGGTCCGCGCCCGGCTGACGGAGGCCAGTGAAGTGCAGGGGGAGCTGCGTCCTCTGCTCTCCGTCGTCCACCACTTCACCGTCATGGACGGGCCGCTCCTCTGCCGCCCCTGCGACGGCGACACCGTCCGCCCACTCTCGGCGGAGTGGTGGCTCGTGCTGCCCTTGCTGGTGACAGTGGGGCTCTGGAGTGCGCGCGCCGGAAGTGGGGGCACGCGCGGTGGAGGGCGAAGAACGCGTGCCGCCAGTCCGGACACGCGTAGCGGAGGGCGAAGAACGCGGAGCAGTGGAGATCGCGGCACTCCCCACACGGCCCGCGACGCGCGCCGGGAGCACCAGGGTGGGCCACCCCAGTCCGGCACCACGACCCTCCGCGGGTGTCTGCTCGCCACGGTCGCCGCCCTGTCCGTCGCCCTCCCCTACCTCGCCCTCGTCCCCTACGCCGCCCCACGCTTCCTCGCCCCTGCACACGCCCTGCTGGCCCCGGTCGCCGCCCTCGGCGTACTCGCGCTCGTCGACGCCGTCCGTGCGTCCCGTCGGCCACGTATCGGCTTCGCCGCTCTGGGGCTGGCCCTCGCCGGGCATCTCGCCGTCCAACTCCCCCTCGCCCACGGCAACGCCAAGATCCAGGCGGGTGCCCGCGGCGACTGGGCCCGGGTCGCCGAAGTCCTGCACGAGCACGGCGTCGGAGGGAAACCCTCCACCCACGAAACCCCGCGGAACGGGGCGCCTCCCCCCTGCGTCCTGCGCGGCAACACCTCCGTCATTCCCGTCGCCTACGTAGCGGGCTGTTTCCCCGGCCGCGCCGGTGACGCACGCCGTCCCACCGCCCTGGTCATGCGCGAAGCGGAACCCCCGCCCTGGGCCCGCTCCTGGCCCCGCCACCGCGTACCCGACACGTACGCGCCAGGGTGGGTCGTCCACGTACGCCCGTAGAAAACTTGGGCAGCACGGGTCCGACACGAGCCGCACGGACAGACGTGCCCGACGAGGCTCCACGCACCCGGGCGCACGCTATCCGGAATCCCACGCCCGTTTTGCGGTCTTGACGTCACCTCAGTCCCACCAGCACCATCAGGCAACTCCGAACTCGTGCGCGACTCCCCCCACCCCCCAACCCACGCACAGTGCGCGCGAGTTCGTACGACAACCACGGAAACCGGAGCCCCCCACATGAAACTCTCCGTTCCCGGACGTACCGCCGCGGCCGCAGCCATAGCCGTCGCCGGACTCCTGACGACCACCGCGATATCCAACGCGGCACCCGCTCCGAAGGCGGCTGCCCCAAAGACGGATGTCCCGCAGACAGCTGCCCACAAGGCCACCTCCAAGGCAGCCGCCGCCCCCGACATCTCCGTCGACAACGTCAAGGCCCACCTCGCCGACCTCCAGTCCGTCGCGGACGCCAACGGCGGCAACAGGGCGCACGGCAGCGCCGGGTACAAGGCGTCCGTCGACCAGCTGAAGAAGAAGCTCGACGGAGCCGGATTCACCACCTCCGTCCAGGAGTTCACGGCAGGCGGCAAGACCGGCTACAACCTGATCGCCGACTGGCCCGGCGGTGACGACGGGCAGGTCGTCATGGCCGGCGCCCACCTCGACAGCGTCTCCGACGGACCCGGCATCAATGACAACGGATCCGGCTCGGCCGCCATCCTGGAGACCGCGCTCACGGTGGCCCGGGAGAAGTACCAGCCCAAGAAGCACCTGCGCTTCGCGTGGTGGGGCGCCGAGGAGATCGGAATGGTCGGCTCCTCGCACTACGTCGACAGCCTGGCCGGTGGCGACCGTTCAAAGATCAGCGCCTACCTGAACTTCGACATGCTCAGCTCCCCGAACGCGGGCTACTTCGTCTACGACGACGACCCCACGATCGAGAAGACCTTCAAGGACTACTACGCGGGCAAGAACGTCGCCACGGAGCCCGACGACGAGGGTGACGGACGCTCCGACCACGCGCCGTTCCAGCAGGCGGGCGTGCCGGTCGGCGGGCTGTTCAGCGGCGCCGAGACCACCAAGTCGGCCGAGCAGGCGGAGAAGTGGGGCGGGACGCCGGGAGAGGCGTTCGACAAGTGCTACCACTCGTCCTGCGACGGCGTGTCGAACATCGACGGGACCGCGCTCGACCGCAACACTGACGCGGTCGCGTACGCGGTGTGGGGACTGTCTTCATAGGCGCGGAGACTGTGGGTGCTGTAGCCCCTGATCGGGATATCCCCCTGAACCGCCGCAGCCCCTGACCGAGATATCCCCCTGGCCGCTGCAGCCTGCAGCCTGCAACCCACGAGCGAGATACCCCCTGGACCGCGTTGCTTGCGTGTGCATATAGTGCACGTGCAAGCACCTGCATCCAGGGGGATTTCCATGACCCGCAAGTTCCTCTTCGTCCTCGGCAGCGCACGCCCCGAGGGCAACTCCGAGATCCTGGCCCGCAAGGCGGCCGAGCAGCTCCCCTCCGACGTAGAGCAGCGCTGGCTGAACCTGGCGGATCTGCCCCTGCCCGACTTCGAGGACCGGCGCCACGACGACAGCCGCCCCCGGGCACGCCCCCGCCCCGTCGGCGACAACGAAGCGGAGCTTCTGGACGCCACTCTGGAGGCCACGGACATCGTCATCGTGTCGCCCCTGTACTGGTACTCCCTCTCGGCCACCGTGAAGCGTTACCTCGACTACTGGGACGCATGGCTGGAGACTCCTGAGGTCGCCTTCCAGGACACCCTCAAGGGCCGCACCCTGTGGGGCGTCACTGCACTCGCGCACCGTGAGGAGGAGGTCGCCGAGCCGCTGATCGGCACGCTCCGCAACACGGCCGCCTTCTTCCCCATGCACTTCGGCGGCGTCCTGCTGGGCAACGGCACCAGGCCCGGCCACGTCCTGGAGGACGCCGAGGCCCTGGCGCGCGCCAAGACCTTCTTCGCCCAGGAGCCGCCGCTGGCCCGCTACCCCTACGACAGCTGAGGCGAACGGGGACCTCTACGCCACCACGCGCCTGCGCCCCCGCGCCTGGGACTCCCTCACCTGCGATGCCACGTCCTACGCCATCACGTCCTACGCCATGACGTCCTTCGCCCCGAACCGTGCCCACGCGGCCGAGCCGAACACGGCCGCGTACAGCCCCTGCATCTGCAGGTTCTTGATGATGTCGTCCCAGTAGACGGGCTCACGCATCAGATCGGCGAAGGACAGCCAGTAGTGCGAGAAGAAGTACGGGTGGAGGGCGTGGAGCTGCGGGATCTGGTCCAGGATCTGGACCGTGATCAGCAGGCCGACGGTCGTCGCCATGGCGGCGATGCCGCTGCTCGTGAGCGTCGACACGAACAGCCCGAGCGCCGCCACCCCGATCAGTGACACGGCGACCACCAAGGCGATCATCAGGGCTCTCAGCAGCCCTTCACCGAAGCTCATACGGGTGCCGGAGATCGTGGTGACCTCGCCGAGCGGGAAGAGCAGCGCACCGGTCGCGAGCGCGGACGCGGCCACGACCAGAGTCGCGACCAGGCAGAACGTCAGCGTGGTCGCGTACTTCACGAGGAGCAGCCGGGTCCGCCCCGCGGGCGCGACGAGCAGGTAGCGCAGCGTGCCCGCGCTGGCCTCACCCGCGACCGCGTCCCCCGCGACGACACCGATCGCCATCGGCAGGAAGACCGGCAGGGTCGCGGCGAGGGCCGTGAAGACCAGGAACAGGCCGTTGTTGGTGATCTGTGCGATGAAAGCGGGCCCGCCTTCCTCACCGCCTCCGCCGATCGTGGAGCCGTCGCTGGTCTCGATCTTGACAGCGATGCCGACGAGGATCGGCACGGCGGCCAGCACGCCGAGCAGTGCGAGGGTCCGCCAGCGGCGGAAGGTGATCCCCAGCTCGCTGCGGAACAGGCCGAGCGTCCAGATCCACCGCGTCTCCCGCCCGGCACCCGCCGACGCCGGGTCGGAGGTGCTCTCGCCTTCCGTGACCCCGGCCGCCTCGACCGTCTCAGCCCGCGACATCGAACCCCTCCCCCGTCAGTGCCACAAACGCATCCTCGAGAGAGGCCCGTTCGAGTCCGAAGCCGCGGACGCGTACGCCCGCACCGACCAGTGCCGCGTTCAACTCGGCCAGCTCCATTTCCTGGCCGGACCCGTCCTGAGCCGGTGGTTCGCCCGTGACGCGGTCGTCCGACACGACGAGGTCCGTCACGCCGTGCTCCTTCAGGACGCGCGCCGCGTCGCCTGCGTCCGGTGTCGTCACGACGAGCCTGCCGCGCGCACCGGCCGCGAGCTCCGCGACAGGACCCTGCGTGATGAGGCGGCCCCGCGTCATCACGGCCGCGTGCGTGCAGACCTGTTCGATCTCGTCGAGGAGGTGCGAGGAGAGGAAGACGGTCGTGCCCTCGGCCGCCAGCTCCCGCACCAGGGTGCGGATCTCGCGCATGCCCTGCGGGTCGAGGCCGTTCGTCGGTTCGTCGAGGACGAGGAGCCTGCGCGGCTGGAGCAGCGCCGCCGCGAGCCCGAGCCGCTGCTTCATACCGAGGGAGTACGCCTTCGCCTTCTTGCCGGCGGCCGCGGTGAGCCCGACCCGGTCCAGTGCCGCCTCGGCCCGTGCGCGGCGCGTCCGCGGGTCGGCGGTCGGGTCCGCGGAGTCGTACCGCAGGAGGTTGTCGCGGCCCGACAGAAAGCCGTACAGGGCGGGTCCCTCGATGAGCGCCCCTACGTGCGGCAGCACACTGCGCGTGGAGCGTGGCATGGGGCGGCCGAGGACCTGGGCGCGGCCGGAGGTCGGCTCGATGAGGCCCATCAGCATGCGGATCGTGGTGGTCTTGCCCGAGCCGTTCGGCCCGAGGAAACCGAAAACGCTGCCTACGGGGATGGTGAGGTCGAGCCGGTCGACAGCGAGGTGCTTTCCGTACCGCTTGGTCAGCGCGTGCGTCTCGATGACGTGCTCCACGGAGCCCACCGCACCCGCCGAGCCCGCTGCACCCGCCGGGCGCGCGCGCTCCACCGAGCCCACCGCACCCACCGAGCTGCCGTTGGTACCCGGCACGTTGCCTCCCTCTTGCCCACGTGCGACGAGACGGACGGAAGGTGCCCCGGCATGCGCCGACAGGCACCTTCCATCCGCCGTTCCCTACGTCAACGCGCGAGACGTGCCGCGCGTGCCGCATCAGTGCGCGTCGTTCGCCGCCTTTACCAGCGCGTCCTTCGTGACCGCTCCTACGTAGACGGTGCCGTCGTCGGTGACGAGGGCGTTGATGAGTCGGGTCGAGAAGACCGTGCCGGAGCCGAACTTGCCGTCGACCTGGTCACCCAGCGAGTCAAGGAGCTTCTGCGCGTCCGGCGGGACATCGCCCGAACCGGCCGTCGGGAGGCCCTGGCCGCCCGGCAGCTTCAGCTCGGCGATGGTGCTCCAGCCCTCACCGATGATCCTCGGCTCGTTGAGGTCGCCCTTGTCGAACTCCTGACCGTCCTTGCCGCCCTTGTCCCGGAAGTCGCGGCCTTCCTTGCCGTGCTCGTCGGCCTCGGTGACCTTCGTGCCCTTCGGGGGCGTGAAGTCGAAGGTGGACGCCGACGGCTTGTCGAAGTCGACCTTCGTGAAGCCCGCGTCGACGACGGCCGCGCCTCCGGAGGCGGGGGTCAGAGTGAACTTGAGCGGTGTGCCGGTCTTCTCGTCCACCGCGACCGTGATCTGGCCGACCGTCGAGCCGGACTGCTTCGGCTTGATCACCAGCCGGTACGCGTCACGGCCGGCGACCTGTGCGGTGCCGTCGACCTTCACGGACGTGGTGTCGTCGACCGCCTTCAGAGCCTGCTCGGCAAAGTCCGCGGGGGTGGCGGGAAGCTCACCGTCGTGCCCCTTGAGCCCGCCCTTGTCGCCCTTCTCCGAAGAAGAGCCCTTCTCCGAAGAGGACCCCTTCTCTGAAGAGGCGCCCTTCTCCGTGGCGTGATACGCCTCGTTCGACGCGCTGTCGTACGCCCACACCTCGTCGCCGTCGTGGATCACGCTGTACTCGGAGGCGTCCCCGAGGACGGACACCTTCTGCTTGTCGGGGCCGTCGGCCGCGACGCGCAGCGTGTGCGTGCCGGACGCCAGCTCCATCAGCTTGCTCTTGGGGTCGGCCGCCGAGCCCTTGTCCTCGCCGTCCTCGCCCCGGTCCGCACCGCCGCCTCCGCCGAAGCCGCCCGCCATGCCGCCCATCGACGGCAGTCCCAGGTCGGTGCTGATCTTGACGTTGCCGGACAGCTGCTGCGTGTCCGACGCGGCGATCTTCTCGATGAGTTCCTGCGCGGTGACCTTCGGCAGGTCCGGGTCGCCCGACGTGGCGAGCGCCGGGACGAGCCCGATGGTCGCCGCCGCCACCCCCGCCACCGCGATCGGGACGGCGTAACGGGCCGCCTTGCGGCGTCCTGCGCGCAGCTCCCCGGCCTCGCTGGTGTCCTTCTCCGGTTCGTACGGTGCCATTGTCTGCCTTACCTCCGTGGTCGGCGGCGGCCTTACCTGTACGTGCCTGCGTCCACCCTGTGCCGCCATTCTCACCCGAATTGGTCAGGAGTGGTTGTTCTCGCTGGACTCCATCCGACCAAATCGGCCAACGAGAAGCGTCAGACCCCGGGGGCAACTCCACGTACTGCCACGGGATGACATGAAACGGCGGCACCTCCCCCATCCCGTAGGGGATCGGGCTCAGCCCGCCCGGTGCACGACCAGGTCGCAGAGCTCCAGCAGGGACGCCTTGGCGTCGCCCTCCGGCAGCGGCCCCAGGGCGGCGCGTGCGCCCTCCGCGTAGCACACGGTGTCCCTGCGGGCGTCCTCCAGCGCGGGGTGCGCACGCAGCCTGTGGAGGGCCTCCGCGTGCCGTGCGTCGTCCGTGAGGTCGGAGTCGAGGAGCTCGCACAGGGCGATGTCCTCGGCGAGACCGAGCCGCGCGGCCCGCTCGCGCAGCCTCAGGACCGGCAGCGTGGGGATGCCCTCGCGCAGGTCGGTGCCGGGCGTCTTGCCGGACTCGTGCGAGTCGGAGGCGATGTCGAGCACGTCGTCGGCGAGCTGGAAGGCGACGCCGAGCCGCTCCCCGTACTGGGTGAGGACGTCGACGACGGTCTCGTCGGCGCCGGACATCATCGCGCCGAACCGGCAGGCCACCGCGACCAGGGAGCCGGTCTTGCCCCTGAGCACGTCCAGGTAGTGGTCGACCGGGTCGCGGCCCTCCGCGGGGCCCGCGGTCTCCAGGATCTGGCCGGTGACCAGGCGTTCGAACGCCTCGGCCTGGATGCGGACGGCCTCGGGGCCGAGGTCGGCCAGGATGTAGGAGGCGCGGGCGAAGAGGAAGTCGCCGGTCAGGACGGCGACGGAGTTGCCCCAGCGCTGGTTGGCGCTGGCGACGCCGCGGCGTACGTCCGCCTCGTCCATGACGTCGTCGTGGTACAGCGTCGCGAGGTGCGTCAGCTCGACGACAACGGCGGAGGGCACCACACGCGGCGCGTAGGGGTCACCGAACTGGGCAGCGAGCATCACGAGCAGCGGACGGAAACGCTTGCCCCCGGCACGGACGAGGTGCTGGGCGGCTTCGGTGATGAAGGGCACCTCACTCTTGGTGGCTTCGAGCAGTCCCTCCTCGACAGCCGCCAATCCGACCTGGACATCGGCTTCGAGAGCCTGGTCCCGCACGCTCAGCCCGAAAGGCCCGACGACGGTCACGAGAGGTTCTCCTGTCTGCTGACGATCACACGGCCAACTCGGTCGATCATTGGTTCTCGTTCGATGACACGGGTTTGTCGATGTGTCGCTGCCATCACTCAAGTCAGCGTATCCGGTCGACTTTCGATCACGGCGAGCACCTGCCCGCCCGTCGCACGTCGCGGCCCAGGTCGGCACGGTGCACCGGCCTCCGCGGCCCGCTCGGCAGACCAGCCCGCGCGGTGGCCGAAGGTCACCGGTATGTTCTTGATCAGCCCATACGACCGACAAGCCCGTCCCGCACCACAACCACCGTAACGATCGGGAGCAGCCCCCTTTGTCCCGTACTACGGCCGAGTACGAGCCGCCTGCCGAGCCGCCCGGTGACCCAGCGCCGGGCGACGACCACGCCTTCTTCGGGCAGCCGCGCGGCCTGCTCACGCTCTCGGGCCTGGAGGTCTGGGAGCGTTTCTCGTTCCTCGGCATGCAGGCCATCCTGGTCCTCTACTTCGCCGACGCCGTCACGAACGACGGCATGGGGATGGATGCCGGGACGGCCGCGTCGGTATCAGCGGCGTACGGCACTCTGGTCTACCTCGTCTCCGTGGCCGGCGGCTGGCTCGCCGACCGCATCCTCGGCTCGTACCGGGCGGTGCTGTGGGGCGGCGTCCTCATCGCCTGCGGGCACTACTCGATGGCCGTGCCGACGGCGACGATGACCTGGGTGGGCCTCGGCCTCATCAGCGCGGGCACCGGATTGCTCAAGCCGAACGTCGCCTCCATGGTCGGCAAGCTCTACCGCACCGAGGACCAGCGGCGCGACGCCGGCTTCGCGCTGTACTACATGGCGATCAACGTGGGCGCCTTCGCGGGCCCGCTGATCACCGGCTGGCTCGGCGACCACAAGGGCTGGCACTGGGGCTTCTCGGCGGCCGCGATCGGCATGACCTTCGGTCTCGTCCAGTACGTCCTGGGACGGCGCCACCTCGCCGGACGGAAGGCCTCCGCCGAGTTCGCGCTCCCCAGGGACGCGATGCGCCGGGCCGTCCTCATGATCGTCGCCGGCTGCCTCGTGGCCGCCGCCCTCGCGGGGCTGCTCGCCGCCGTGGGCTGGCTGACCATGGACCGCTTCGTCGACCTGCTCACCCTCATCTCGGTGATCGCGCCGGTCATCTACTTCGCGGTGATGTTCCGCAGCCCGCGCGTCACGGGTGACGAACGGCGCAGACTGCGCCCCTACGTAGTCCTCTTCGCCGCCTCCGTGGTCTTCAACTTCATCCTCTTCCAGGCGTACTCGACGATGATGCTCCTCGCCGCGTCGAACGCGGAGACATCGATCCTCGGATACCACTTCCCCGCCAGCTGGTACGCGTCCGCGCTCGGCGCCTTCGAGGTGGCCCTCGCGCCGGTCGTCGCCGCCGTCTGGGCGCGGATGGGACCCCGCCAGCCGCACGCGTCCAACAAGATCGCGTTCGGCG
The DNA here is from genome assembly GCF_008642355.1 of Streptomyces venezuelae. Taxonomy (NCBI): domain Bacteria; kingdom Bacillati; phylum Actinomycetota; class Actinomycetes; order Kitasatosporales; family Streptomycetaceae; genus Streptomyces; species Streptomyces venezuelae. Next base: position 4,794,323 of record NZ_CP029193.1, on the reverse strand, counting down.
TGATCCTGGGCGGCCTGTCGTTCCTCCTCATGGTGCTGCCCACCTCGGGGCACGCCGACGACACGTACAAGATGGCGGCCTGGTGGATCGTCGGCTCGTACCTGCTGCTCGGGCTCGGCGACGTCCTCCTGGAGACGTCCGGGATGTCGGCGACGACGAAGCTCGCCCCCAAGGCCTTCGCCAGCCAGACCATGGCGCTGTGGTTCCTCTCCCTCGCGCTCGCCAACGGCATCCAGGCGCAGGTCGTGAAGGTCTACGGAGAGGTCTCCCATCCCGCGTACTTCGGCGTGAACGGCGCCGTCGCCGTGGTCGCGGGCATCGCCGTGATCGCCCTGGCGCCGTGGCTGCGCCGCACCATGCACCCCGTCCACTGAGGACACCCCGTCCACTGAGGTTCCACTCATGCAGATCCGCGACTCCTACCCGTACGAGACGACCCGCGAGGACTTCCGCGTACCCCTCGCCGACGGGACCACGCTCTACGCGCGCGTGTGGCGCCCCGTGACCGACGAACCCGTGCCCGTGCTCCTCGAGTACCTCCCGTACCGACTCAGCGACTGGACGGCGCCGCGGGACTGGCAGCGGCACCCCTGGTACGCGGGCCACGGCTACGCCTCCGTGCGGGTCGACGTCCGCGGGCACGGCAACAGCGAGGGCCTGCCCACCGACGAGTACTCGGCGCAGGAGCTGGCCGACGGCGTGGAGGTGGTGAACTGGCTGGCCGCCCAGGAGTGGTCGACCGGCAAGGTCGGCATGTTCGGCATCTCCTGGGGCGGTTTCAACTCCCTGCAGATCGCGGCGCTCGCCCCCGAGCCGCTCAAGGCGATCGTCACGGTCTGTTCGGCCGACGACCGCTACGACAACGACGTGCACTACATGGGCGGGTCCGTTCTCGCGGTGGACATGCACGCGTGGGCGGCGACCATGCTGGCCTTCGTCTCGCGTCCGCCGGACCCGCACTTCGTGGGCGACGCCTGGCGCGACATGTGGCTGACGCGCCTCGCGGCCGTGGAGCCCTTCATCCACACCTGGCTGGACCACCAGACCCGGGACGACTACTGGCGGCACGGCAGCGTCTGCGAGGACTACTCCGCGATCGGCGCCGCGGTCCTCGCGGTGGGCGGCTGGCACGACCCGTACCGCGACACAGTCCTGCGCCTCGTCGAGCACCTCCCCGACGACAGGGTGCGCGGCCTCATCGGTCCCTGGTCGCACCAGTACCCGGACCGCGGGCTGCCCCCGGGACCCTCCATCGGTTTCCTCCAGGAGACCCTGCGCTGGTGGGACCACCACCTCAAAGGCATCGACTCCGGAGTGATGGCCGAGCCGAAGCTGCGCTCCTGGATCAGCGATTCCCACCCGCCGGCGACGGTCTACCGGGAGCTGTCCGGCGGCTGGGTGGGCGACCCCTCCTGGCCGTCCCCGAACGTCACCCCCGTCCCGTACGCCCTCCAGGGCACCCCCGTAGTCGTCGCCTCCCCCCAGCACACGGGCCTGGACGCGGGCCGCTACTTCCCCTTCGGCAACGACGCGGACCTGCCGCCGGACCAGCGGGACGAGGACGCGAAGTCGGCGTGCTTCGAGTTCGAGGTGCCCGCGCGGGTACGCATCCTGGGGCGCCCCAAGGTGACCCTGCGGCTGCGGATGGACGTGCCGTACGGCCAGGCCGTCGCACGACTCTGTGACGTCGCGCCGGACGGCTCGTCCACCCTCGTCACCCGGGGTGTCCTGAACCTCTCCGCACGGAACGGCAGGGACCGCGCGGACGCCTGGCCCCTCGGCGCCACCGAGGACGTCACGTTCGAGCTGAACGGCATCGGCCACACCTTCCCGCCGGGCCACCGCATCCGGCTCGCCGTGTCCTCGGCCTACTGGCCCTGGATCTGGCCGCAGGCCGACTCGGTGGGCTTCACCCTGGAGCCCGTCGGCAGCACCCTGGAACTTCCGGTTCGAGACGGCGACTTGGACCCGTCGATCACCTTCGCACCCGCCGAGCAGTCGGAGCCGCTGGGCGTGGTGTATCCGGCGACCCTGGACGAGCAGCGGCCCGAGCGCCTGGTCGTACGCGATGTCGCCAAGGGCGAGTGGCGGCTCGAGGTCGACCCGCGGTACGGCGGCACGCGCGTGTACCCCGATGGGCTGGAGTTCACCGAGGACGCCCTGGAGACGTACACGATCCAGGAGGGCGACCCGCTGAGCGCCCGCACCCGCTCGGACTGGACGATCCGACTGCACCGGCCCGACCTCGGCTGGGACACGCGCGTGGAGACACGTTCGGAGATCACCTGCGACGCGGCGGACTTCATCACGTCGAACGAGGTGGTGTGCAAGGACGGTGACGAGATCGTCTTTCACCGCACCTGGGAGAAGCGGATCCGGCGGACGGCCGGCTAGAGCCTTCGTAAGACGTCAGAACCCCATGAGACGTTCGAGGACGACGGCGATGCCGTCGTCCTCGTTCGAGAGGGTCAACTCATCGGCCACCGATTTCAGTTCCCCGTGGGCATTGGCCATGGCCACGCCGTGCGCGGCCCACAGGAACATGGGGATGTCGTTGGGCATGTCCCCGAAGGCGATCGTGTCGGCGGCCGTCAGTCCGAGCCGCTCGGCGGCCAGCGCGAGCCCGGTCGCCTTGGTCACCCCGCACGGCTGGAGCTCCACCGTGCCCGGCCCTGACATGGTCACCGACGCCAGCGAGCCCGCCGCGCCCCGCGCCACCGCCGCCAACTCGTCGTCGGCCAGCGTCGGATGGCGCAGCAGCACCTTGCTGATGGGCTCCTCCCACAGCACGTCCCGCCCAGGCACCCGCACCGCGGGCAGCGTGGGGTGCGGCATCTCGTACCCCGGCTCGATGAGCGTGAGGCCCTCCACGCCGTCCTGGTCCACGGCCGCGTGGACCTGCCCGACCTCTGCCTCGATCTTTCCGAGCGCGACTTCGGCGAGCTCGCGGTCGAGCGTCACCGACCACTCCATCCGGTGCGCGCCCGCGTCGTACAGCTGGGCTCCTTGACCGCACACGGCCAGGCCGTCGTACCCGAGTGCGTCGAAGAGCGGCCGCACGCGTGGGGCCGGACGGCCTGTCACCACGAGGTGCCGGGCGCCCGCCCCGCCGGCGGCGGCCAGCGCCCGCCGCGACCGGTCCGAGACCGTGTCGTCGCCGCGCAGCAGCGTCCCGTCCAGGTCAGTGGCGATGAGTGCATATGCGAGGGAGGCGGACATGATCCAGAGAATACGGATCCTGGGCCCGGCCGGAAGCTGCTTGGCAAGGTGCGCATACGGGCGGGTGAGCCCGGACCGTATCCGGTGCCCGCCGGTTCACCGAAAAGTGGAGGATTACATTCCGGCATGCCTCGTTCCGACTATGCCGCGCCGCCCGTGCCGGGTAGTCATATGCGAGCGCCAAGTGCGCCGCACACGAGGTGGAATCGAAGGGTTCAGCGGGTCTTATCCGCACATTGCTGACTCTTTAGACACTGCCGCAACTGGGGTATCCACACGTAACGTGTGGCACATCCCTATGGAAAGCGAGGCAGGTACGCATGTCCGAGCAGACCCCGCTCGACCCCGCCGCCGGTGACTCCGCCGACCTTCCCGGAGGCGATCCCTTCGGACTTCCCGAGGGCGACCCCTTCGGCCCCCACAACCTTCCCTACGGCGTGTTCTCCCTGGCCGGGGAGGCGGACGGCCGACGCAGGGTGGGGGTACGGCTCGGCTCGTACGTCCTGGACGCGGGCGCCGCGGCCGCCGCGCTCGGCTCCCCCTACGTCTCACTCCTCGCCCGGACCACGCTGAACCCGCTCCTCGCCGCAGGCCGCAGGGCCTGGTCCGACGTGCGGCGCGCACTGACGGCATGGGTGACGGTGCCCGCCCACCGTGAGGCCGTACGCCCCCTGCTGCACCCCCTCTCCGACGTGACCCTGCACCTGCCCTTCGAGGTCGCGGACTACGTCGACTTCTACGCCTCCGAGCACCACGCCTCCAACCTGGGGCAGATGTTCCGGCCGGACGCGCCGTCACCGCTGACGCCCAACTGGAAGCACCTGCCCATCGGTTACCACGGCCGGTCCGGCACGGTCGTGGTGTCCGGCACGGACGTCGTCCGCCCGACGGGCCAGCGCAAGTCACCCGCGGACCCGGTCCCCGTCTTCGGCCCGTCCGTCCGGCTCGACATCGAGGCGGAGGTCGGGTTCGTCGTCGGCGCCTCATCGGAGCAGGGCACCGCCGTCCCCCTCGCGGACTTCCGGGAGCACGTCTTCGGACTGACCCTCCTCAACGATTGGTCCGCACGCGACATCCAGGCATGGGAGTACGTGCCGCTCGGCCCGTTCCTCGGCAAGTCGTTCGCCACGTCGGTGTCGGCATGGATCACCCCGCTGGAAGCACTGGACTCGGCGCGGATCGCACCCCCCGAGCGCACGCACCAGCTCCTGCCCTACCTGGACGACTCCGCGGAGTCCGCGGCGGACGAGCCGGGCGGCTATGACCTGCGCATGACCGTCACCCTGAACGGCCAGGTCATCTCGGAACCGCCGTTCTCCACGGTGTACTGGACGGCCGCGCAGCAGCTCGCGCACATGACGGTCAACGGCGCCTCGTTGCGCACCGGCGACCTGTACGGCTCGGGCACGGTCAGCGGCCCCGAGCCCGGCCAGTTCGGCTCGCTGATCGAGATGACCTGGAACGGTCGCGACCCCCTCGAACTTCCGGACGGCAAGCGGACTTTCCTGGAGGACGGCGACGTGGTCACGCTCTCGGCTTGGGCACCGGGCCCGAACGGCACGAAGGTCGGACTGGGCGAGGTGACGGGCCGGATCGCGGCAGCGCGCTGACCCCCACTCCACGAGCTTGTACCAAACACTTGACACAAAACTCCGAGTGAGGTGAACTTGTACTCAGCGCTTGATACAAACGGGCGCTGAGTACAGGTCCGGGCCCGACCACCCGGCACCGATCACTCGGGGGTTCACCATGCAGCACACCGACACCGACACGAGTACCGCCACGACCCGTACCGCGTCAGCGCTCTCACCTCCCTCATCCCCCTCGCCTGCCCCTCCTCTCCCGCCAGAGGAAGCCGCGCGCGCCCGCGTAGATCTGTACGCCCGGTGGGCCGGCCTCGCCGCAGGTGCCGCCGCGGCCTGGGCGGTGGCGTCCCGCGACGACGGCCTGGGCATCGGGATCCTGTACGCCATACCGGCGTTCGGCCTCTGCGCCGTCGCCGGAGTACTGCTCGGCGACGCCCTCACACCTCCGCCCCGCGGCCCGATCCGCAGCGCCGGCCTCACCCCGCGCAGAGTCAGGGACTACGTACCGCGCCGGACAACACACCTGCTCGTCGCACAGGCGCTGGCCCTCATCGCCCTCGTCGTCACGGCCGCCGTCATGGCCTCGCCCGACGACCAGGGCCGAGCCGGACGCACCCTGTCCGCCACCTGCCAGGGCATGACCCAGACCGTCGGCCCCTGGCCCGGCCTCTTCTACGGAGGCCCGGTCCTGGCCTCGCTCGCCCTCGGCACAGCCGCGTGCGCGTGGTCCCTGCGCCGGATAGCCCGCCGCCCCTCGGAGGAACAGCCACGCCGTGACCGGGCGCTCGCGATCACCGCGGCCTGGGGGCTGCTGGTCTCCACTCCCCTGCTGGGAACGACGACCTTCGCCGCAGGCTCGCTTCTGGGCCTCGACTGCATGGGCGCGTCCGGGTCGGCCTGGATACTCGTCCCCGTGGCCCTGTCCGCGGCATCCACGATGGCGTGGTCCCTGACCACGATCGTCGCTCCCCGGGCGGGCCGCCGATGACGGGCCCGGCCAGAGGCCCCGCCGTCCGGGTCGACACCACGAGCCCCGTCCCGCCCTACGAACAGATCCGGGCGCAACTCGCCGCCCTCATCACCACGGGCCGCCTCGCCGAGGGTGAACGCCTCCCACCCGTCCGCCAACTCGCCGCCGACCTGGGCCTGGCAGCAGGAACGGTGGCCCGCTCCTACCGCGCGCTGGAAGCGGCCTCCCTCATCCACACGCGCCGCGGCGCCGGCACGAGGGTCGCCCCGCTTCCGGCGGGCACGGCCACTCCTGACCCCGGGCAACTCGCCGTGCTGGCGGCACAGTTCGTAGCCGAAGCCCGCTCCCTCGGGGCGGACGACGCGGCGGCCTTGCGGGCGGTGAGGGAGGCGCTGGACCACGCGTGATCCCATCACACGTACGTGCACGCCTCGGTGGTTCCCGACCGATACGCCGCTCCGACCCGCGAAACTCCGCCCTGTGGAAGCGCCGATGAGCGCCGCCCCAGAGACCGCCGCACCCACGTGATCTTCGTAGGCAGGGGGCGCCTACCAGTCCGGCTCCTCGGCCCCCCAGTCCGGCTCCTCCTCATCACTGAGCGGTGCCTCCGGCATGGCAGGCGCCCCACTCGTCGCAACCGCCCTGCCCGCCGCAGGCGCCCCGTCTGTCGCAACCGCCCCGGCCGCCGCAGCCGCCCCGCCCAAGAACTCGGCGACAACTCCGACCACGCCATCCCCGTACGTCGCCCGCTTCTTCTCGCCGACTCCGCTGATGCCCGCCAGGTCCCCCACGGACGTGGGACGCAATGTGGCGATCTCTCGGAGCGTGGCGTCGTGGAAGATCACGTACGCCGGGACTCCCTGTTCCTTTGCCTGGGCCGCGCGCCAGGCGCGCAGTGCCTCGAACAGGGGGACCGCTTCCTGGGGGAGCTCGGCGACCGCCGCCGCCGACTTCGCCTTGCGGTCACTCTTGGCCGCCCGCGCCGCCGGTGCCCGCTTCGGCTCCTTCCGCAGGCGCACCTCGCGCTCACGGCCGAGGACGGAGCCGCTCGTGTCCGTGAGCACCAGCGTGCCGTACTCCCCCTCGACCGCGATCAGGCCCTGGGCAAGCAGCTGGCGGATGACGCCACGCCACTCGGCCTCCGCCAGCTCCTCGCCGATGCCGAAGACCGAGAGCTGGTCGTGGTCGAACTGGATGACCTTCGCGGTCTTCTTGCCGAGGAGGATGTCGATGATCTGGCCCGCACCGAACTTCTGGCCCCGCTCACGCTGCAGGCGCACGACCGTGGAGAGGACCTTCTGCGCCGCCACCGTGCCGTCCCACGTCTCGGGCGGGGTCAGGCAGGTGTCGCAGTTGCCGCAGGACTCCGCGCCCGCCTCCTGGCCGAAGTAGGTCAGGAGCTGCGCGCGGCGGCACTGGGCGGTCTCGCAGAGCGCCAGCATCGAGTCCAGATGGGAGGAGGCGCGGCGCCGGAACGCCTCGTCTCCCTCGCCGCCCTGGATGAGCTTCCGCTGCTGCACGACGTCCTGGAGGCCATACGCCATCCAGGCCGTCGACGGCAGTCCGTCGCGGCCCGCGCGGCCCGTCTCCTGGTAATACCCCTCAACCGACTTGGGCAGGTCGAGGTGGGCGACGAAGCGAACGTCGGGCTTGTCGATGCCCATGCCGAAGGCGATCGTCGCGCAGACGACGAGGCCGTCCTCCCGCAGGAAGCGGGACTGGTGCGCGGCGCGCGTGCCGCCGTCCAGACCCGCGTGGTACGGGACGGCCTCGATGCCGTTCTTGCAGAGGAACTCGGCGGTTTTCTCCACCGAATTGCGCGAAAGGCAGTAGACGATCCCGGCGTCGCCGGCGTGCTCCTCCTTCAGGAAGGCGAGGAGCTGCTTCTTCGGCTCGGCCTTCGGCACGATGCGGTACTGGATGTTGGGCCGGTCGAAGCTCGCCACGAAGTGCCGGGCGTCGGGCATGCCGAGCCGGTGCGTGATCTCCCGGTGCGTGGCGTCGGTGGCCGTCGCGGTCAGGGCGATCCGCGGCACGTCCGGCCAGCGCTCCCCGAGGAGGGAGAGGGCGAGGTAGTCGGGGCGGAAGTCGTGGCCCCACTGGGCGACGCAGTGCGCCTCGTCGATGGCGAAGACCGAGATCTTGGCCCGCCCGAGGAGGTCCAGAGTCGCGTCCAGGCGCAGCCGCTCCGGTGCCAGATAGAGCACGTCGAGTTCGCCCGCGAGGAACTCCGCCTCCATCACGCGCCGCTCGTCGAAGTCCTGCGTGGAGTTGATGAACCCGGCCCGCACACCGAGCGCCCGCAGCGCGTCCACCTGGTCCTGCATCAGCGCGATGAGCGGGGAGATCACGACGCCGGTGCCGGGCCTGACCAGGGCCGGGATCTGGTAGCAGAGGGATTTGCCGCCGCCGGTCGGCATGAGGACGACGGCGTCCCCGCCGGCCACCACGTGGTCGATGATCGATTCCTGCTCGCCGCGGAAGGCGTCGTACCCGAAGACGCGGTGGAGCGTGCGCAGCGCGTCGCTCTCCGTCACGGTGCCGGTCGCCGCGCCCGGCGCCACTGTCGGCGCCGTCACCTCGCTCATGCCTTGAGTCCCATCCATCGCCCTGTCCCCCGCCGTGCTTCCTGCCTCGGCCACTACCTCGACCACTGCCTCCACGATAGGGCTCCCCACCGACACCCCGGACAGTTATCCACAGGCCGCCGCCCGGCACCCCTTCTCGGGATGCCGGGCGGCAGCGTGCAGACGAAGGACCGTGGCTAGCGGACGAAGACTCCCGCCTGGTTCGCCAGGTCCAGGAAGTACTGCGGGGCCACACCGAGCACGAGCGTCACCGCGACGCCCACGCCGATCGCCGTCATCGTCAGCGGCGAGGGCACGGCGACCGTGGGGCCGTCCGCCTTCGGCTCGCTGAAGAACATCAGCACGATCACGCGGATGTAGAAGAACGCGGCGATCGCCGACGACAGCACACCGACCACGACCAGCGGGCCCGCGCCGCCCTCCGCCGCCGCCTTGAAGACCGCGAACTTCCCGGCGAACCCGGAGGTCAGCGGAATGCCGGCGAAGGCGAGGAGGAAGACCGCGAAGACCGCTGCCACCAGCGGGGACCTGCGGCCGAGCCCCGCCCACTTGGAGAGGTGCGTCGCCTCGCCGCCCGCGTCCCGCACCAGCGTGACGACCGCGAAGGCGCCGATGGTCACGAAGGAGTAGGCACCCAGGTAGAAGAGGACGGAGGAGATGCCGTCCGGGGTGGTGGCGATGACACCGGCGAGGATGAAACCCGCGTGTGCGACGGACGAATACGCGAGGAGCCGCTTGATGTCGGTCTGCGTGATCGCGATGATCGCGCCGCCCAGCATCGTGATGACCGCGACACCCCACATGACCGGCCGCCAATCCCAGCGCAGCCCGGGAAGGACCACGTAGAGGAGGCGCAGGAGGGCACCGAAGGCGGCCACCTTCGTCGCCGCCGCCATGAAGCCGGTGACCGGTGTCGGGGCGCCCTGGTACACGTCCGGGGTCCACATGTGGAACGGCACCGCGCCCACCTTGAAGAGCAGCCCCATCACCACCATCGCGACGCCGATGAGGAGCAGCGCGTCGTTGCCCATGGTGTCGGCGAGCGCAGGGTCCACGGTCTTGACGTTGCCCTCGACGACGTCCGCGACCGTCGCGTACGACACGGAGCCCGCGTATCCGTAGAGGAGCGCGATGCCGAAGAGCGTGAACGCCGATGCGAACGCGCCGAGCAGGAAGTACTTGACGGCGGATTCCTGCGACATGAGGCGCTTGCGGCGGGCGAGGGCGCACAGCAGGTACAGCGGCAGGGAGAAGACTTCCAGTGCGATGAAGAGCGTCAGGAGGTCGTTGGCCGCCGGGAAGACGAGCATGCCGCCGATGGCGAAGAGCGCCAGCGGGAACACCTCGGTGGTGGCGAAACCGGCTTTGGTGGCGGCCTGTTCGCCCTCACTGCCCGGGACGGACCCGGCCTGCGCCACGAACGAGTCGACGCGGTTGCCGTGCGCCACCGGGTCGAGACGCCGCTCCGCGAAGGTGAAGATCGCGACGATTCCGGTGAGCAGGATCGTGCCCTGGAGGAAGAGGGCTGGTCCGTCGACGGCGATGGCACCCATCGCGGCGATCTGCGCCTTGGTGGTCCCGAAGCCGCGGGCCGCGAGCCCGACGACCGCGGCGAAGGCGGCGGCCAGGGAGACCACGGAGAGGAACAGCTGGGCGTAGTAACGGGACTTGCGCGGGACGAAGGCCTCGATGAGCACTCCGATGACGGCCGCGCCGATGACGATCAGCACCGGCGACAGCTGCCCGTACTCGATGGTGGGCGCGTCGATCTTGTCGATCGGGTCGGCCGCCGTTGTCCACAGGCTGTGGACGGCTGTTGCGCTCACTTGGCCGCCTCCACATCGGGCTTGGGGTCTTTCTTCTGTACGTCGGACATCGTGTGCTCGACCGCCGGGTTCACCAGATCGGTGAGCGGCTTCGGGTAGACGCCCAGGCCGATCAGGAGGGCGATCAGCGGGGCGACGACGACCAGTTCACGCACCCGCAGGTCGGGCATGGCCGAGACCTCCGCCTTCACGGGCCCCGTCATCGTCCGCTGGTAGAGGACGAGCGTGTACAGCGCGGCCAGCACGATGCCGACGGTCGCGATGATCCCGACCACCGGATAGCGCGCGAACGCGCCGACGAGGACCAGGAATTCGCTGACGAACGGTGCGAGGCCGGGCAGCGAGAGCGTGGCCAGGCCGCCGATCAGGAAGGTACCGGCGAGCACCGGTGCGACCTTCTGCACCCCTCCGTAGTCGGCGATCAGACGCGAGCCGCGCCGCGAGATCAGGAAGCCGGCGACCAGCATCAGCGCGGCGGTCGAGATGCCGTGGTTGACCATGTAGAGCGTCGCGCCGGACTGGCCCTGCGAGGTCATCGCGAAGATGCCGAGGATGATGAAGCCGAAGTGCGAGATCGACGCGTACGCCACCAGGCGCTTGATGTCGCGCTGGCCGACCGCGAGCAGCGCTCCGTAGATGATGCTGATCAGCGCGAGGACGAGGACGACCGGCGTCGCCCAGTCGCTCGCCTCCGGGAAGAGGCCGAGGCAGAACCGCAGCATCGCGAACGTGCCGACCTTGTCCACGACCGCGGTGATCAGGACGGCGACCGGGGCGGTGGACTCCCCCATCGCGTTCGGCAGCCAGGTGTGCAGCGGCCACAGCGGCGCCTTCACCGCGAAGGCGAAGAAGAAGCCGAGGAAGAGCAGCCGCTCCGTGTTGGTCGCCATGTCGAGCGAGCCGTCCGCGCGCGCGGCGGAGATCTCCTGGAGGGAGAAGTTTCCCGCCACTACGTAGAGCCCGATCACGGCGGCCAGCATGATGAGGCCGCCGACGAGGTTGTACAGGAGGAACTTCACGGCCGCGTACGAGCGCTGCGCCGAGGCGTTCTCGTCCGTGCCCGCGTGGGCGCGGTCACCGAAGCCGCCGATGAGGAAGTACATCGGGATGAGCATGGCTTCGAAGAAGATGTAGAAGAGGAAGACGTCCGTCGCCTCGAAGGAGATGATCACCATCGCTTCGACGGCCAGGATCAGGGCGAAGAAGCCCTGGGTCGGGCGCCAGCGGGACGACTTCGTCTCCAGGGGGTCGGCGTCGTGCCAGCCCGCCAGGATGATGAAGGGGATCAGGAGCGCGGTGAGCGCGAGGAGCGCGACGGCGATGCCGTCGACCCCGAGCTCGTAGCGCACCCCGAACTCACTGATCCAGGCGTGCGATTCGGTCAGTTGATAGCGGTCGCCGTCGGGGTCGAACCGTACGAGCACGGTCAGCGCGAGACCGAGCGTGGCGAGCGAGACGAGCAGGGCGAGCCACTTGGCGGCGGTCCGCCGGGCGGCCGGGACGGCTGCCGTGGCGATCGCGCCGACCGCGGGCAGGACCGCCGTCGCTGTCAGCAGGGGAAAGGACATCGGTATCAGACCGCCCTCATCAGCAGGGTCGCGGCGATGAGCACCGCAGCGCCGCCGAACATCGAGACCGCGTAGGAGCGGGCGTAGCCGTTCTGCAGTTTGCGCAGCCGCCCGGAGAGGCCGCCGACCGAGGCCGCCGTGCCGTTGACGACGCCGTCGACCAGGGTGTGGTCCACGTAGACCAGGGACCGCGTGAGGTGCTCGCCGCCGCGCACCAGGACGACGTGGTTGAAGTCGTCCTGGAGGAGGTCGCGGCGGGCGGCACGGGTGAGCACCGAGCCGCGCGGGGCCGTGACCGGGACGGGCCTGCGCCCGTACTGCACGTAGGCGAGGGCGACGCCGATGACGAGGACCACCATGGTGGCGCCCGTGACCGTGGCCGCGCTCAGCGGCGAGTCGCCGTGGTCGTGCTGGGTGACCGGCTCGAGCCAGTGCGTGAAGCGGTCGCCGATGCTGAAGAAGCCACCCGCGAACACCGAACCGAAGGCGAGCACGATCATCGGGATCGTCATGGACTTCGGGGACTCGTGCGGGTGCGGCTCGTCGTGCGCGCCCCGTGTCTCGGCGGCGGGCTCGACGTCCGGCTGGGCCGGGGAGGCCGTGGGCCGGTTACGCCAGCGCTCCTCTCCGAAGAAGGTCATGATCATCACGCGCGTCATGTAGTACGCGGTGATGGCCGCGCCCAGGAGCGCCACCGAGCCGAGGATCCAGCCCTCCGTGCCGCCCTTGGCGAACGCCGCCTCGATGATCTTGTCCTTGGAGAAGAAGCCGGACAGACCGGGGAAACCGATGATCGCGAGGTAGCCGAGGCCGAAGGTGGCGAAGGTGACCGGCATGTACTTCCTCAGGCCGCCGTACTTCCTCATGTCGACCTCGTCGTTCATGCCGTGCATGACCGAACCGGCGCCGAGGAAGAGCCCGGCCTTGAAGAAGCCGTGCGTCACCAGGTGCATGATCGCGAAGACGTAGCCGATGGGGCCGAGGCCCGCGGCCAGGATCATGTACCCGATCTGGGACATCGTCGAGCCGGCGAGGGCCTTCTTGATGTCGTCCTTCGCGCAACCGACGATCGCACCGAACAGGAGCGTGACCGCTCCGACGACGGTGACGACGAGCTGCGCGTCCGGTGCCCCGTTGAAGATCGCGCCGGAGCGGACGATCAGGTAGACACCGGCGGTCACCATCGTCGCGGCGTGGATCAGGGCCGAGACCGGGGTCGGGCCCTCCATCGCGTCGCCGAGCCAGGACTGCAGCGGCACCTGTGCGGACTTGCCGCACGCGGCGAGCAGCAGCATCAGGCCGATGGCGGTGAGCTTGCCCTCCGACGTGTCACCCGTGGCCTCCAGGACGGGCCCGAAGGCGAACGTCCCGAAGGTGGTGAACATCAGCATGATGGCGATGGACAGGCCCACGTCGCCGACCCGGTTGACCAGGAAGGCCTTCTTCGCGGCGGTGGCCGCGCTGGGCTTGTGCTGCCAGAAGCCGATCAGGAGGTACGAGGCGAGGCCCACGCCCTCCCAGCCGACGTACAGGAGCAGGTAGTTGTCGGCGAGGACCAGGAGGAGCATCGCCGCGAGGAACAGGTTCAGGTAGCCGAAGAAGCGGCGGCGCCGCTCGTCGTGCTCCATGTACCCGATCGAGTAGATGTGGATCAGGGTGCCCACACCGGAGATCAGCAGGACGAACGTCATCGACAGCTGGTCGAGCTGGAAGGCGACGTCCGCCTGGAAGCCCTCGACGGGGATCCAGCTGAACAGGTGCTGCGACAGGGAGCGGTCCTCGGCGCCCTTGCCGAGCATGTCCGAGAAAAGCACCACGGCGATGACGAAGGAGGCGGCCGCGAGCAGCGTGCCGAGCCAGTGGCCCGCGCGGTCCAGTGCCCGCCCGCCGCACAGCAGTACGGCCGCTCCGAGCAGAGGCGCCGCGACGAGCAGCGCAATCAAGTTCTCCACGATTCAGCGACCCCTCAGAGCTTCATCAGGCTGGCGTCGTCGACCGAGGCCGAGTGGCGGGAACGGAACAGCGACACGATGATCGCGAGCCCGACCACGACCTCCGCGGCGGCGACGACCATCGTGAAGAACGCGATGATCTGGCCGTCGAGGTTGCCGTGCATCCGGGAGAACGCCACGAACGCGAGGTTGCAGGCGTTGAGCATGAGCTCGATGCACATGAACACCACGATCGCGTTCCGCCTGATGAGCACGCCGGTCGCACCGATCGTGAACAACAGGGCGGCGAGGTACAGGTAGTTGACGGGGTTCACTTCGACGCCTCCTCGGTCCGCCCGATGTCGCCGCTCCGCACGTCGGGCCGCTCCAGACGGTCGGTGGAGCGCTGTTCGAGCGCCCGCAGGTCGTCCAGCGCCTCGTTCGACACGTCGCGGATCTGGCCGCGGTCACGCAACGTCTTGTTGACCGTGAGCTCCGACGGGGTGCCGTCGGGGAGCAGGCCCGCGATGTCCACGGCGTTGTGCCGCGCGTACACACCAGGGGCGGGCAGCGGCGGCAGGTGCTTGCCCTCGCGCACGCGCTGCTCGGACAGCTCGCGCTGAGTCTGGGCGCGCTCCGTGCGCTCGCGGTGGGTCAGCACCATCGCGCCGACCGTCGCCGTGATGAGCAGGGCGCCGGTGATCTCGAAGGCGAAGACGTACTTGGTGAAGATGAGCCCCGCGAGGCCCTCCACGTTTCCGCCGGCGTTCGCCTTGCCGAGGCCGTTGAACTCCTTCATGGAGGCGTTCCCGATGCCCGCGAAGAGCAACACCGCGAAGCCGAGCCCACACAGGAGCGCCAGCCAGCGCTGCCCCTTGATGGTCTCCTTCAGGGAGTCCGCCGCGGTGACGCCGACGAGCATGACGACGAAGAGGAAGAGCATCATGATCGCGCCGGTGTAGACGACGATCTGGACGATGCCCAGGAAGTACGCGCCGTTGGCCAGGTAGAACACCGCGAGGATGATCATGGTCCCGGCCAGGCAGAGCGCGCTGTGCACGGCCTTCCTCATGAGGATGGTGCACAGGGCGCCGATCACCGCGACCGTGCCGAGCACCCAGAACTGGAAGGCCTCGCCGGTCGAGGTCGAGTAGGCGGCGAGCTGCGTCATCGGCCGACCACCTTCTCCGAGGCGGGCTCGCCGTCTCCGAAGTCCGCGGCCGCCTCTTGCGGCGTCTCGCCCTTGGAGACGGCGACCTGCGGCACGGTGCCGGGCGCGGCCTCGGTGACCAGGCCGCGGTAGTAGTCCTGCTCGTCCGTGCCGGGGAAGATCGCGTGCGGCGAGTCGACCATGCCCTCTTCGAGGCCGGCGAGCAGCTGCTCCTTGGTGTAGATGAGGTTCTCGCGGCTGCTGTCGGCCAGCTCGAACTCGTTCGTCATCGTCAACGCGCGCGTGGGGCACGCCTCGATGCACAGGCCGCACAGGATGCAGCGGGCGTAGTTGATCTGGTAGACGCGGCCGTACCGCTCACCGGGCGAGTACCTCTCCTCGTCCGTGTTGTCCGCGCCCTCCACATAGATGGCGTCCGCGGGACAGGCCCAGGCGCAGAGCTCACAGCCGACGCACTTCTCCAGGCCGTCCGGATGGCGGTTCAGCTGGTGCCTGCCGTGGAAGCGGGGAGCAGTGGTCTTCTGCTGCTCGGGATACTGCTCGGTCAGCCGCTTCTTGAACATGGCCTTGAAGGTCACGCCGAAGCCCGCGACAGGGTTCTGGAACCCCTGGTTCGATTGGTTCGACTCGTGCGACTCCTGGTTCGACTCAGCCATCGGACGCCTCCTTTCCGTCACTTCGGGTTCCGTCACTTTGAGTATCCGGTCCACCACTGACAATCAGCTCCCGCTCCTGGCGCGAGCGTCGGCGCGGGACGGGTGGCAGGCTCTGGCCGGGCAGCGGCGGCACGGGGAATCCGCCGGCCATGGGGTCGAAGGCGACCGGCTTCTCCTCCTCGGCGGCGGCTTCCTTCTCGCGCCTGTCGCGGAAGATGTCGACGACGACGGAGAGCAGCAGCAGCGCGATGACCCCGCCGCCGACATAGAGCGCGATCGAGGTGAATTCGTAGTCCTCGTTCCGCATCGCCCTGACCGTGGCGACCAGCATGAGCCAGACGACGGAGACCGGGATCAGGACCTTCCAGCCGAGCTTCATCAGCTGGTCGTAGCGGACGCGGGGCAGCGAGCCGCGCAGCCAGATGAAGAAGAACAGCAGCAGCTGGACCTTGATCACGAACCAGAGCATCGGCCACCAGCCGTGGTTCGCGCCCTCCCAGAACGTGCTGATCGGATACGGCGCCCGCCAGCCGCCCAGGAAGAGCGTGGCCGACACCGCCGAGACGGTGACCATGTTGATGTACTCGGCGAGCATGAACATCGCGAACTTGATGGACGAGTACTCGGTGTTGAAGCCGCCGACGAGGTCGCCCTCGGACTCCGGCATGTCGAACGGCGCGCGGTTCGTCTCGCCGATCATCGTGACGATGTAGATGATGAAGGAGACGGGAAGCAGCAGGACGTACCAGCGGTCCGCCTGCGCCTCGACGATCGCCGACGTCGACATCGACCCGGAGTAGAGGAAGACGGAGGCGAAGGCCGCGCCCATCGCGATCTCGTACGAGATCATCTGCGCGCAGGAGCGCAGGCCGCCGAGGAGCGGGTACGTCGATCCGGAGCTCCAGCCCGCGAGCACGATGCCGTAGATGCCGACCGAGGCGACCGCGAGGATGTAGAGCATCGCGATCGGCAGGTCCGTGAGCTGCATCGTGGTGCGATGGCCGAAGATCGAGACCTCGTTGCCCGCTGGCCCGAACGGGATCACCGCGATCGCCATGAAGGCCGGGATCGCAGCGATGACCGGGGCAAGGATGTAGACCACCTTGTCCGCGCGCTTGACGATCACGTCTTCCTTGAGCATCAGCTTGACGCCGTCCGCGAGGGACTGCAGCAGACCCCAGGGGCCGTTCCGGTTGGGGCCGATGCGCAGCTGCATCCAGGCGACGACCTTGCGCTCCCAGACGATGGCGAGGAGAACCGTCACCATCAGGAACGCGAAGCAGAAGACCGCCTTGAAGGCGACCAGCCACCAGGGGTCGCGGCCGAACATGGACAGGTCTTCCGCCGCAAGCGGCACCAGGGTGTGCGTCACGACGTCACCTCCGGGGCCTCAGTGGGCTCCGGCAGGACCGCCGGGCCGATGCGGACGAGGTCACCGGGACGGGCGCCGGTGTCCGACGTGACGCCTCCCCCGGTCGAGTTCAGCGGCAGCCAGACCACGCGGTCGGGCATCTCCGTGATCTGCAGCGGGAGTTCGGTCGCTCCCGCCGGTCCGGAGACCGACAGGAGATCGCCGTCCTTCACGCCCGCTTCCGCCGCGGTGGCCGCGGACACGCGCGCGTGGGCGGCGTGCCGCGTACCGGCGAGGGCCTCGTCGCCGTCCTGGAGGCGGCCCTGGTCGAGCAGCAGCCTGTGCCCCGAGAGGACGGCTTCGCCGACGGCGGGCCGCGGCGGCTGGGTGCCGGTCTCCAAGGGGTTCGAGGCGTGCGGCCCGTCCCAGCCGCCGAGCCGGTCCAGCTCGCGGCGGAGGGTCAGCAGGTCGGGCAGGCCCAGGTGGATGTCACCCGCGTCGGCGAGCATGTGCAGCACGCGCGCGTCGGTGGGCGCCAGCCTGCGCGTCATCTGGTCCGGCTTCAGCGCGGCGTCGAACATCCGCGCCCTGCCCTCCCAGTTGAGGAAGGTGCCCGGCTTCTCCGCGACGGCGGCGACGGGCAGGACCACATCGGCCCGGTCCGTCACCTCGCTGGGCCTCAGCTCCAGGGAGACCAGGAAGCCGACCTCGTCGAGCGCCGCACGCGTGCGTGCCGGGTCCGGCAGGTCGGCGACCTCGACACCCGCCACCAGAAGGGCACCGAGCTCGCCGGTCGCGGCGGCCTCGATGATCTGGCCGGTGTCACGGCCGTAGCGGTGCGGGAGTTCGGCGACGCCCCAGGCGGCCGCGACCTCGTCCCGCGCGCGCGGGTCGGTGGCCGGGCGCCCGCCGGGCAGCAGTGACGGCAGGGCGCCCACCTCGACGGCGGCGCGCTCCCCGGCCCTGCGCGGAATCCACACCAGCCGGGCGCCGGTCGCCGAGGCGGCCCGCACCGCGGCGGTGAGTCCGCCGGGCACGGCCGCGAGCCGCTCACCGACGACGATGACCGCGCCCTCGGCGCGCAGCGCCTCGGACGCCTCGGTGCCGGGAGCCTCCAGGCCGACGCCCGCGGCGAGCGCGTCCAGCCACTCGGTCTCGGTGCCCGGCGCCGCGGGCAGCAGCGTGCCACCCGCCTTCTCCAGGCCACGGGTCGCGTACGGGGCGAGGGAGAAGGTGCGCTGACCGTGCTTGCGCCAGGCCTTGCGCAGCCTCAGGAAGACGCCGGGCGCCTCCTCCTCGGCCTCGAATCCGGCGAGCAGGACGGCGGGCGCCTTCTCCAGGAGGGCGTACGTGACGCCGGTCCCGTCGAGGTCCCGGCCCCGGCCCGCCACCCGCGCCGCGAGGAAGTCGGCCTCCTCGCTGCTGTGCACGCGCGCACGGAAGTCGATGTCGTTCGTGTCGAGCGCCACGCGCGCGTACTTGCTGTACGCGTAGGCGTCCTCCACGGTGAGGCGGCCGCCGACGAGGACCCCGGCCCGGCCGCGTGCGGCGGCGAGACCGTTGGCCGCGATCTCCAGGGCCTCGGGCCAGCTCGCCGGCTCCAGCTCACCCGTCGAGGAGTTCCGCACCAGGGGCGTGGTGAGCCGGTCGGGGCGCTGCGCGTAACGGAAGCCGAAGCGTCCCTTGTCGCACATCCACTCTTCGTTGACCTCGGGGTCGTCCGCGGCGAGCCGCCGCATGACCTTGCCGCGCCGGTGGTCCGTACGCGTGGCGCAGCCGCCCGAGCAGTGCTCGCACACCGAGGGCGACGACACCAGGTCGAACGGGCGGGAGCGGAAGCGATACGCCGCCGAGGTCAGCGCTCCGACCGGACAGATCTGGATGGTGTTCCCGGAGAAGTACGACTCGAAGGGGTCGCCCTCGCCGGTGCCGACCTGCTGGAGGGCACCGCGCTCGATGAGCTCGATCATCGGGTCGCCCGCGATCTGGTTGCTGAAGCGGGTGCAGCGCGCGCAGAGCACGCATCGCTCGCGGTCGAGCAGCACCTGGGTGGAGATCGGCACCGGCTTCTGGAACGTCCGCTTCTTGCCTTCGAAGCGGGTGTCCGAGTCGCCGACCTGCATCGCCTGGTTCTGCAGCGGGCACTCGCCGCCCTTGTCGCAGACGGGGCAGTCCAGCGGGTGGTTGATGAGCAGCAGCTCCATCACGCCGCGCTGCGCCTTCTCCGCGACGGGCGAGGTCAGCTGCGACTTCACGACCATGCCGTCGGTGCAGGTGATGGTGCAGGACGCCATCGGCTTGCGCTGGCCCTCCACCTCGACGATGCACTGCCGGCAGGCACCCGCCGGGTCGAGCAGCGGGTGGTCGCAGAACCGCGGGATCTCGATGCCGAGCAGCTCGGCCGCCCGGATCACCAGCGTCCCCTTGGGGACGCTGATCTCGATGCCGTCGATGGTCAGCGAGACGAGATCCTCGGGCGGAACCGCCGCCTCCCCGCCCCCGGAGGGAGCGTTGTTGGTGGTCACTGTCATGCGTTCACCTGCGCGCTTTCAGCGGGCCGGTCGGCCCAGAGAGTCGACTTGGCCGGGTCGAAGGGGCAGCCCTTGCCGGTGATGTGCTGCTCGTACTCCGCACGGAAGTACTTGAGGGAGGAGAAGATCGGCGAGGCCGCGCCGTCGCCCAGGGCGCAGAAGGACTTGCCGTTGATGTTGTCGGCGATGTCGTTCAGCTTGTCCAGGTCGGACATGGCGCCCTTGCCGGCCTCGATGTCACGGAGCAACTGCACGAGCCAGTACGTTCCTTCACGGCAGGGAGTGCACTTGCCGCAGGACTCGTGGGCGTAGAACTCGGTCCAGCGGGTCACGGCCCGCACGACGCACGTGGTCTCGTCGAAGCACTGCAGCGCCTTGGTGCCGAGCATCGATCCGGCGGCGCCGACGCCCTCGTAGTCGAGAGGGACGTCGAGGTGCTCGTCGGTGAACATCGGCGTCGAGGAGCCGCCCGGCGTCCAGAACTTGAGGCGGTGCCCGGCGCGCATGCCGCCGCTCATGTCGAGGAGCTGGCGCAGTGTGATGCCGAGCGGCCCCTCGTACTGTCCGGGGTTGGTGACGTGCCCGCTCAGCGAGTACAGCGTGAAGCCCGGCGACTTCTCGCTGCCCATCGACTTGAACCAGTCTTTCCCCCGATTGAGGATCGCGGGAACGGACGCGATGGACTCGACGTTGTTGACGACAGTGGGGCACGCGTAGAGGCCCGCGACGGCAGGGAAGGGGGGACGCAGTCGCGGTTGGCCGCGGCGGCCTTCGAGCGAGTCGAGCAGTGCGGTCTCTTCACCACAGATGTACGCGCCCGCGCCCGCGTGCACGGTGAGTTCGAGATCGAGTCCGCTGCCCAGCACGTTCTTCCCGAGGTAGCCCGCCGCATAGGCCTCGCGGACGGCCTCGTGCAGCCTGCGCAGGACGGGGACGACCTCGCCCCGCAGATAGATGAAGGCATGCGACGACCTGATCGCATGGCACGCGATGACGATCCCCTCGATGAGGGAATGCGGGTTCGCGAAAAGGAGCGGGATGTCCTTGCAGGTTCCCGGCTCCGATTCGTCGGCGTTGACAACTAGATAGTGCGGCTTGCCGTCTCCCTGCGGAATGAACTGCCACTTCATTCCAGTGGGGAATCCCGCGCCGCCCCTGCCCCGAAGGCCGGAGTCCTTCACGTACGCGATGACGTCGTCCGGGGCCATGGCGAGCGCCTTGCGCAGGCCTTCGTACCCCTCGTGCCGCCGGTAGGTCTCCAGCGTCCAGGACTTCTCCTCGTCCCAGAAGGCGGAAAGGACCGGTGCG
This sequence comes from Streptomyces venezuelae, assembly GCF_008642355.1. Lineage (NCBI taxonomy): Bacteria > Bacillati > Actinomycetota > Actinomycetes > Kitasatosporales > Streptomycetaceae > Streptomyces > Streptomyces venezuelae. The sequence goes on along the minus strand of NZ_CP029193.1, from coordinate 4,773,618 downwards.
AGCAGCTTCTCGGGGCTGGTCTCGTGGTCGATCTCGGCTGCCAAGGTCATCACTCCCCCTCCTCGGCGGCGGGCCCTGCCGGGTGCGCCGGGTCGGACGCCGAGGTCTCCTGCGGTGCGTCGTGCGAGCTGAGGTGCTCGGCGGGGGCCTCGTCCTGGGGGCCTCCCGCGCGGGGGTGGACCACGCGCGGCTGCGGCTCCTCGCCCTTGGCCAGACGGAGTCCGATGAGTGAGGCGGGGCCGGCCCCGCCGCTCGCCTCGACGGCACCGGGGCGCTGGTCGGGGAAGCCCGCCAGGATCCGGGCGGTCTCCTTGTACGTGCAGAGCGGCGCCCCGCGCGTGGGCTCGACCGGTACGCCCGCGCGCAGGTCGTCGACGAGCTGCTTCGCGGACTCGGGGGTCTGGTTGTCGAAGAACTCCCAGTTGACCATCACCACCGGGGCGAAGTCGCAGGCGGCGTTGCACTCGATGTGCTCAAGAGTGATCTTGCCGTCCTCGGTCGTCTCGTCGTTGCCGACGCCGAGGTGCTGCTTGAGTTCGTCGAAGATCGCGTCGCCGCCCATGACGGCGCACAGCGTGTTGGTGCAGACACCGACCTGGTAGTCACCGGACGGCTTGCGCCGGTACATGGTGTAGAAGGTCGCCACGGCCGTGACCTCGGCGGTGGTCAGGCCCAGCATCTCGGCACAGAACCGCATGCCCGTGCGGGTGACGTGGCCTTCCTCCGACTGCACCAGGTGCAGCAGCGGGAGGAGGGCGGACCGGGACCCGGGGTAGCGGGCGATGACCTCCTTGGCGTCCACCTCCAGGCGGGCCCGCACGTCGGCCGGGTAGTCGGGGGCGGGGAGTTGGGGCATGCCCAGGCTGACGCCCGTGCCCTGTTCCGAAGGAGTGGTGGTCACCGGTCGACGCCTCCCATCACGGGGTCGATGGACGCGACGGCGACGATGACGTCGGCGACCTGGCCGCCTTCGCACATGGCCGCCATGGCCTGCAGGTTGGTGAAGGACGGGTCGCGGAAGTGGACCCGGTAGGGGCGGGTGCCGCCGTCGGAGACGATGTGCACGCCGAGTTCACCCTTGGGCGACTCGACCGCCGTGTACGTCTGGCCGGGCGGGACCCGGAAGCCCTCGGTCACCAGCTTGAAGTGGTGGATGAGGGACTCCATGGAGGTGCCCATGATCTTCTTGATGTGGTCGAGCGAGTTGCCGAGTCCGTCGGGCCCGAGGGCCAGTTGGGCGGGCCAGGCGATCTTCTTGTCCTCGACCATGACCGGCCCGGGGGCGAGCCGGTCGATGCACTGCTCGATGATGCGCAGTGACTGCCGCATCTCTTCCAGGCGGATCAGGAAGCGCCCGTAGGAGTCGCAGGTGTCGGCGGTCGGGACATCGAACTCGTAGTTCTCGTAGCCGCAGTAGGGCTGGGACTTGCGCAGGTCGTGCGGGAGTCCCGCCGAGCGCAGGACCGGGCCCGTGGCGCCGAGGGCCATGCAGCCGGTGAGGTCGAGGTAGCCGACGTCCTGCATGCGGGCCTTGAAGATGGGGTTCCCGGTGGCGAGCTTGTCGTACTCCGGGATGTTCTTCTTCATGGTCTTCACGAACTCGCGGAGCTGGTCGACCGTGCCGGGGGGCAGGTCCTGGGCGAGTCCGCCGGGACGGACGTACGCGTGGTTCATGCGCAGGCCCGTGATGAGTTCGAAGACATCGAGAACGAGTTCACGATCCCGGAAGCCGTAGATCATGATCGTTGTGGCGCCGAGCTCCATGCCGCCGGTGGCGATGCACACCAGGTGCGAGGAGAGGCGGTTGAGCTCCATGAGGAGCACGCGGATGACCGAGGCGCGGTCCGGGATCTGGTCCTCGATGCCGAGGAGCTTCTCGACCCCGAGGCAGTACGCCGTCTCGTTGAAGAACGGCGTCAGGTAGTCCATGCGCGTGACGAACGTCGTGCCCTGCGTCCACGTGCGGTATTCGAGGTTCTTCTCGATGCCGGTGTGGAGGTATCCGATGCCGCAACGGGCTTCGGAGACGGTCTCGCCCTCGATCTCCAGGATGAGGCGGAGCACGCCGTGCGTGGACGGGTGCTGGGGGCCCATGTTGACGATGATGCGCTCGTCGTCGGCCTTGGCCGCCGACTGGACGACCTCGTCCCAGTCGCCGCCGGTGACCGTATATACGGTCCCCTCGGTCGTCTCGCGGGGGGAAGCGTGGGAAGTTCCCTGAGTGGCAGACATCAGCTGTACGACCTCCGCTGGTCCGGAGCCGGGATCTGGGCGCCCTTGTATTCGACGGGGATGCCGCCGAGGGGGTAGTCCTTGCGCTGCGGGAAGCCCTGCCAGTCGTCCGGCATCATGATCCGCGTGAGCGCCGGGTGGCCGTCGAAGATCAGGCCGAAGAAGTCGTACGCCTCGCGCTCGTGCCAGTCGTTGGTCGGGTAGACCGCGACCAGTGAGGGCACGTGCGGATCGGCCTCGGGGACGCCGACTTCGAGCCGGATCAGCCGGTTGTGGGTGATCGAGCGCAGGTGGTAGACGGCGTGCAGCTCGCGGCCCTTGTCGCCGGGGAGGTGCACCCCGCTGACGCCCGTGCAGAGCTCGAAGCGCAGCGCCGGGTCGTCGCGCAGGGTCCTTGCCACGCGGACGAGGTGCTCGCGTTCGATGTGGAAGGTGAGCTCGCCGCGGTCGACGACCGTCTTCTCGATCGCGTTCTCCGGGACGAGGCCCTGCTCTTCGAGGGCGCCTTCCAGTTCGTCCGCGACTTCGTCGAACCAGCCTCCGTAAGGCCGCGAGGAGGCGCCGGGCAGGGTGATGGTCCGTACGAGCCCGCCGTAGCCGGAGGTGTCGCCGCCGTTGTTGGCGCCGAACATGCCCTTGCGTACGCCGATGACCTCGCCGGCCTCGTCGCGCGGCGCGGGGACGCCGTTGCCGTTCAGGTGCTCGTCGTGCGCGTCGCTCACCGCAGCAGCCCCTTCATCTCGATGGTGGGGAGCGCCTTGAGGGCCGCCTCCTCCGCCTCACGGGCGGCTTCTTCCGCGTTCACGCCGAGCTTGGTGTTCTGGATCTTCTCGTGGAGCTTGAGGATCGCGTCCAACAGCATCTCGGGGCGCGGTGGGCAGCCGGGCAAATAGATGTCGACCGGGACAACATGGTCGACACCCTGCACAATGGCGTAATTGTTGAACATTCCACCCGATGACGCGCAAACACCCATGGAGATGACCCACTTGGGGTTGGGCATCTGGTCGTAGACCTGGCGGAGCACCGGCGCCATCTTCTGGCTCACCCGGCCCGCCACGATCATCAGGTCGGCCTGGCGCGGTGAGCCGCGGAACACCTCCATGCCGAAGCGCGCCATGTCATAGCGCCCGGCACCGGTCGTCATCATCTCGATGGCGCAGCAGGCGAGGCCGAACGTGGCGGGGAAGACGGACGACTTCCGCATCCAGCCCGCGGCCTGCTCGACGGTGGTCAGCAGAAACCCGCTCGGCAGCTTCTCTTCGATTCCCATGCTCTTTGACCCCTCAGACCCTTAGTCCCATTCCAGGCCGCCGCGCCGCCATACGTACGCGTACGCAACGAAGACGGTGAGCACGAAGAGCAGCATCTCCACGAGCCCGAAGATCCCCAGCGCGTCGAAGGTGACGGCCCAGGGATAGAGGAAGACGATCTCGATGTCGAAGACGATGAAGAGCATCGCCGTCAGGTAGTACTTGATGGGGAATCGTCCGCCGCCTGCCGGCGTCGGCGTCGGCTCGATGCCGCACTCATAGGCCTCTAGCTTCGCGCGGTTGTACCGCTTTGGACCGATAAGCGTGGCCATGACCACGGAGAAGATCGCAAAGCCTGCCCCGAGGGCTCCCAGCACGAGGATGGGCGCATAGGCGTTCACGCTCCTCGCTCCTCTCAGTCGGCACTGACTGTTGGCGGTTGCATCGGACCGCGCCCTGCTCCCCTTCGAAGATCGCTTACATGTGAAGCAGGTCACAAGCCCAACTGCCCCGCATCCTATGCCCGGCGGTCTGTGATCTGCGACACGGGGTACGACAACGGCTTTGTGATCTCCACCACCTGACGAAGGATCATGAAGTCGGATGAGCGGTGACCTTCGTACGCGAAGCGCCTGAGTGATCACTAGAGGTGACATCTCAGCGCGTCGTTGCTGGTCGAAGACGTGTCGCACTATCAAGCGATGGCAGCCACAAGCAAATTGGCGCTGGACGGGTTCGCTTGATAGAGAGCCGCGTTCACACTTTGGCGGCAGGCGTGTGGACGCATGTGGACGCGTGCGCGGATTCACGAGCGGCGGTCGCGGTGGAGTGGAGGAGTCCGGCGGGCCCCTGCGGGCCGGGGCGGTGACCCCTATGAACCAGTGCCGGAATCTTCGGGAGATCTCAGGGATGTCTCAGCGAGATCTCAGGGAGATCCCCAGGAGCCCACGCTGTGACCTGTGCCACACCCGCCACTTCCGTGAATAAACCGGGCTTGGCCAACGGACTCAACGGGTGGTAGACCGAGGGCAATTCGGGCGTATCGCAGAAAACCCATGATCACAGGCGTGATCGACACTGTCCGCATTGCCCGTTACGGCGTCAATAAGAAGCGACACGCCCGGGATTCGAGCTCAGAAACCGCAACTGTGGCGCAGCACACGTTTCTTGAAGGGAACCGTGGGTCCCTGCTAGCAGTTGTTCTCATGTCCCACACCGCTCACATACCCAGCCACCGGAAGCCCCGTCGCAGCGCCTCGAAGATTGCCCTGCGTGCCGGAGTTGCCGGTGGCGTCCTCAGCACCCTGGCAGTGGCCGCGGCGGCCGGTACGGCTAACGCTGCCGAGTCGGTGTCCGAGACCATCGAGATGCCCACCCTCTCCACCGATCTGTCCGCTCAGATCGCGCAGTCGGCCGACGCCACCCAGCAGGCCGCCGACACCTACGAGTCGCGCGCCGAGCAGGACGCCGCCGCCTCCAAGGCCGCCAAGCAGGCCAAGGAAGACCTCGCGAAGGCGGAGAAGAAGGCCGAGGCCGAGCGCAAGGCCGAGGCCGCCGCGAAGAAGAAGGCCGAGGAGGAGCGCGCTTCGCGTTCCGCCGAGCGCACGAACCTCTCCACGCAGTCCGGTGGCGGTTCCACGAGCGCCTCCGACTCCGTCGCCCCCGCGAGCGGCAGCGTCGGCAGTGTCATCAGCTTCCTCAAGGCTCAGCTGGGCGACGCTTACGTGATGGGTGCCTCGGGCCCGAACGCCTGGGACTGCTCCAGCCTGGTGCAGGCCGCGTTCAAGCAGGCGGGTGTGGACCTTCCGCGCGTCTCGCAGGACCAGTCGACGATGGGCACCGAGGTGGGCACCTCGAACCTGCAGGTCGGCGACATCCTGTACTGGGGCGGCAAGGGCTCCGCGTACCACGTCGGTGTGTACATCGGCAACGGCCAGTACCTGGACGCCGCCAACCCCAGCAAGGGTGTTGTCATCCAGGACCTCTCGGGCTACCCGGCCTCGGGCGCCGTGCGCGTCCTCTGACGGCCTCTTAGAGCCACGACCAAGGGCCGGAACCCCCCTGGAGGGGTTCCGGCCCTTGGTGTGCCCTGAGACGCCTTCTCAGGCGTTCCGTGAGGTCTGCTTCACGCGTTCTTCGGCTTCAGCTCCGCCATCTCGGACCAACCGCTGCCCTCGATCTCGGTGTTCACGATCTGCGGGACAGACGCGATGAGCTCGCCCATCGTCTCCAGACCGGCCTTGAAGTGGTCGGAGTTCACGTGCGCGGCGCCCGCGTCCCCGTCGGCGAAGGCCTCCAGGAGCACGAACTGGTTCGGGTCCTCCACCGAGCGGGACCACTCGAAGAAGATGTTGCCCGGCTCCGCGCGCGTGGCGGCGGTGAATGCGGCGGTCCGCTCGAGCCAGCTGTCGCTGTGCTCGGGCCGGACGGTGAACTTGACGGCAATAAATATCATGCGTCCATTTTGCACCGTACTGCGCGGACCGCCCACCGGGGTTACGCCTTCGGAGCGCCTACCGGGCTTACGCCTTCGGTGCCGCCCCCGGGTTACGCCTTCGGAGCCACCTTGCTGAGGCCGTTGATGATGCGGTCCATCGCGTCGCCGCCCATCGGGTCCGTCAGGTTCGCCAGCATCTTCAGGGTGAACCGCATCAGGACCGGGTGGGTCAGGCCGCGCTGGGTCGCGATCTTCATGACCTTCGGGTTGCCGATGAGCTTCACGAAGGCACGGCCCAGCGTGTAGTAGCCGCCGTAGACCTCCTTCAGCGTCTTCGGGTAGTTCTGCAGCGCCAGTTCACGCTGGGCAGGGGTGGCACGCGCGTGTGCCTGCGCGATGACGTCCGCCGCGATCTGCCCGGACTCCATGGCGTACGCGATGCCCTCGCCGTTGAAGGGGTTCACCAGGCCGCCGGCGTCGCCGACGAGCAGCAGCCCCTTCGTGTAGTGCGGCTGACGGTTGAAGGCCATCGGCAGGGCGGCGCCGCGGATCGGCGTCGTCATGTTCTCCGGGGTGTAGCCCCAGTCCTCCGGCATCGACGCGCACCAGGCCTTGAGGACCTCGCGCCAGTCCAGCTCGCGGAACGACTTGGAGGAGTTGAGGATGCCGAGGCCGACGTTGGACGTGCCGTCGCCCATGCCGAAGACCCAGCCGTAGCCGGGCAGGAGGCGGTCCTCGCCGGGGCCGCGGCGGTCCCACAGTTCCAGCCAGGACTCCAGGTAGTCGTCGTCGTGGCGGGGCGAGGTGAAGTACGTGCGGACCGCGACGCCCATCGGGCGGTCCTCGCGTCGGTGCAACCCCATGGCGAGCGAGATCCGCGAGGAGTTGCCGTCGGCCGCGACGACGAGCGGGGCGTGGAAGGTGACCGGCGTCTTCTCCTCGCCCATCTTGGCGTGCACGCCGGTGATGCGACCGGTCCGGTCGTCGAGGACGGGCTCGCCGACGTTGCACCGCTCGTACAGACGTGCGCCCGCCTTCTGTGCCTGCCGCGCGAGCTGCTCGTCGAAGTCGTCACGCTTCCGGACGAGGCCGTAGTCGGGGTAGGAGGCGAGTTCCGGCCAGTCCAACTGGAGCCGCACACCGCCGCCGATGATGCGCAGGCCCTTGTTCCGCAGCCAGCCCGCCTCTTCGGAGATGTCGATTCCCATGGACACCAGCTGCTTGGTGGCGCGGGGCGTGAGCCCGTCACCGCAGACCTTTTCCCGTGGGAACGCGGTCTTCTCAAGGAGGAGTACGTCGAGACCGGCCTTCGCCAGGTAGTACGCCGTCGTCGAACCGGCGGGGCCGGCGCCGACGACAATCACGTCCGCGGTGTGTTCGGAGAGGGGCTCGGTCACGGCGGGTTCTCCCCAAGGCTCGAAATCTGTGTGCCGACAGGCACGGGATATGGGCAGTCTATGAGGCGGTACTGATCAGCCAGCCGAAGGGCCACACGTGACCGAGCAGACCGATACCCTGCCCGCGCCGCTCCTCCCCACCGTGGAGCTGCGCGTCCCCACACATGAGGACGCCTTTGCCTGGCACCGGCTCTTCGACGACCCCGAGGTCATGCGGTTCTTCGGCGGGTTGTCGGCGGAGCTCTCCGTGTACGAGGAGCTGACCGCCCGCCAGCGCAGACACGACGCCGAACTGGGCTACTGCCTGTGGACCATGCTCGACTCGGCCGGCGCGCCCATCGGCTTCACCGGCGCCCAGCCCTGGCCCAGGACGTGGGGACCGGTGGGAGAGATCGAGATCGGCTGGCGGCTCGGCCGCGCGGCCTGGGGCAAGGGGTACGCGACCGTCGCCGCGGAGGCGACGGTCGAGCGGGTGCGGGCCGCGGGGGTACCGAGCGTCGTGGCGATGATCGACACCGAGAACGAACGGTCCATCGCGGTCGCGCGGCGGCTCGGCATGGAGCCGGCCGAGTCGTTCACCACTCCCCCGCGGATACCGGGCGTCGAGTCGTCGCGGCGGACGGCGCGCTGTTTCCGGCTCACCCTCTGAGCACGTGTGGAGCGCGTGCGCTCTACGCGAGCTTTCGCGTGCGCTCTACGCGCGCGCTTGCTGGTTCCCGCTCTAGCGAGCCTGCAGCAAGCCTGAGGGCTGCCGCAGGCCCGAGCCACCGAACCGGCGTCAGTCCGTGAGGCGCCACGTGTCCAGTGCGGTCGTGTGTGTCTTCGCGCCCTCGCCCGCGGGCCAGAAGTCCTCGCGCCAGGAGAGCTGGATCGCGTACTCCGTGCCGTTCTCCGCGACGTAGCTCTGGTTGAGGGCGTGGATCGTACGGCCGCCCTTGTCGGTGTACGTGTACTCCCAGATCGCCCCGTCACGCCCCTGGAAGGTGTTCTCCTCCATCCGGATGCGGTCGTAGTCCGACTTGTCCGGCGCGGTCTTGGTGTGCCGCTCGATGTTCCTGAAGTTCTCGTACGAGGTGTAGGGGGCCTCGGCCACGACGCCGACGAGGAACTCCTCGCGCCCCGTCGAACCGGCATAGGTGATCTGCCCGGGTCGCTCGGGGTTGACGGGGCGGCGGGACCACCCTTCGGGCACGGCGAAGGAGAAGCCTTCGGGGTCGGTGATGCGTTCGGTGCCTTCGGGGACCGGGCCGGGCGAGGCGGCCGGGGCCGGATCGGCGCTCGGGGCGTCGGTCGGGTGCTCGGACGGGGTGCTCGACGGGGTGGTGACCGGATCGTCGGAGCGGCTGACGGCGGGCCTGTTGTCCTTGTTCGCGTTGTCCGCGCCGCTTGTCTTGTCGTCCCCCATGTCCCGCCAGAGCAGCGCGCCGGCGGTGGCGCCGCCTCCGACGACGAGGGCCACGGCGATGGTGACCACCCAGACGGTGGCCCGGTTGCGCGGCTTGGTGGGGAGGGGGTGGGGGCCCGGGACCGGGTAGCCGGGGTGGGGGGTGTAGGTGGCGGCCGTTTGGGTGGGGGCGTTCGGAGCGGGGGGTGTCTGGGCCGGGGGCGTCAGGGCCGGAGGGGTCTGAGCCGGAGGGGTCTGAGCGGCTGGGGACTGGGCTGCAGGGGTCTGAGCCGGTGGGGTGTGAGCCGGTGGCGTGTGGGGGGCCGCGGGGAGGGGCGCGTACGCCGGTGGGGTGGTGGGGGGTGCGGACTGGCGGCCCGTCATCTGGAGGAGGTAGGGGCCCAGCAGCGCCGCGGGGAAGATCCAGAGCAGGCCGAACAGCAGCGTCTCCGGGACGCTCAGGCCCGTCTCCACACCACCGCCGCCACCGCTGCTCGATCCGCCGAACCCCGAACCGCTGTCGAACGCCTGCCCGGACACCTCGACGCCGATCCCGCTGAACCCGGCGAGCAGCAGGACGAATCCGAAGAAGACGCCCGCGGCGAGGAGCTGCTCACCACGGCCCACGCAGCGCCGCGCGGCGAGTACGCCGAGCGTCAGCGCGCAGACCAGACCGAGCGCCAACGCGCCCACGATCGCCCAGTCATTGGTGACGTCACCGAGTTCGGAGAGCCCGAACGACCCGCTCTCGCGCCTGCTCCCGTACATCGAGGTACTGCCGCGCACCGAGGCCTCCGCACCCGCTCCCCAGCCGATGCCGAGTGCGGTCACCGCGAGGTTCGGCAGGATCAGGAGCGCGACCAGGAGCGGTGAGACGCCGGAGTCGTCGAGGTCCGTGATCTCGGACAGGTCGTCCACCTGGGCGAGGCTGATGAAGGCGACGACCGAGCAGAGGACGAGTACGACGACCAGTGCGCGCAGTGCCGTGCCTGTCGCCCGAATGAGGGACTGTGCTCCGGGGCGCGCGGTCACCTTCGTCCAGAGCTGCGTGTCCGCGCGGAGCAACACCGCGCCGGAGACGACGAGTCCGAGCAGGAGTGCGCCGAGCGCGGCGAGTACCGGTGACGACGACAGTTGTACGCCCTCGATCTCGGGCTGCGCGAAGAGCGCGAGTGCGAGTACGCCGAGGGTCACCAACAGGGCGACGCGCACGGCGGCTTCGAGGCCTGCGGTGGGGGTCGGGGCGGGTGTGGAGGTGGGGGTGGGGGTGCTGCTGTTCTGGGCTGCGGCGCGGGTGGTGATACGGGTCCGGAGCACGCGTACGCCGATGTAGAGCGCCACGATCCACAGGGCGGTCATCGTGAGCGGGACCAGGTGCAGGGAGGCGGTGCCTTCGACGGTCGTGGCCGTGGAGTCGGAGCCCGAGCCGAAACCCGTACCCATGTCCGTGCCCGAGTCCAGGCTCAGGCCGTCGCTTCCGGACCCCGAGCCGAAGTCCGGGCCCTCCTCGCGGCCCGTGAACTCGAAGCCGCCGCCGACCGATTGGAGCAGGAGCGCGAGGGCGATGCGGAGCCGGTCGGTGAAGCCGAAGACGGCGTCGTCGTCCTGGCCGTACGCCGGGGTCGCGAGCGCGGCGGCGCCGACCAGCAGCAGGACGACGGGCCAGAGCGCGGCCTGTACTGAGCCGACCCAGTCGCCGCGGAAGGTGCGGGTGAGGAAGGCGGCGAGAGGGGTGGGCGAGGGGGTGGCGTGGGCGGGAGCGGGGGCCAGTGCGGGGGCCTGGGCGGGTGGTGGTGGGGTCTTCGGTGCGGGTGGGGCTTGCTCCGGCGGGGTCTCCGGAGTCTCCTTCGCCTCTGGCGCCGGGAGGCGTTCGCGGCCGCACTTCATGCAGAAGCGGGCCTCATCGGGGGTGGGTACCCCGCAGTGTGGACAGTACGACGCCATCAAGACGCTCCGTGGATGCAGGAGTTCGGCAAGGAATGCGGACCGGCCCGTAAGCGCCGTATAAGTAAACGGCAGGGTCGTATCAACGGACACATCTTGCCCGGTGGCCGGTTCCCTCGGGTCCGCGCAATCCGAGTCTCAACTGGAGCGTTACGAAAGGGGTCTGTCGGTCAGCGCCGAGTGGTCAGCTTTGAATGGTCGGCTCCGAGTGGTCAGCCCTGTCTGGTCACAGCTCTGAGTGGTCAGCTCTGCTTGAAGCCGCGGTGCAGCGCCACGACGCCGCCCGTCAGGTTCCGCCAGGCCACCTTCGACCAGCCCGCGTCCTGCAGCAGGGCGGCCAGCGCCGGCTGGTCCGGCCAGGAGCGGATCGACTCCGCGAGATAGACGTACGCGTCCGGGTTCGAGGAGACGGCGCGGGCGACCGGGGGCAGCGCGCGCATCAGGTACTCCTCGTACACCGTGCGGAACGGGGCCCACGTCGCGTGCGAGAACTCGCAGATCACGACGCGGCCGCCGGGTTTCGTCACGCGGTACATCTCGCGGAGCGCGGCGCTCGTGTCCTGGATGTTGCGCAGCCCGAAGGAGATCGTGACGGCGTCGAAGGAGTCGTCCTTGAACGGCAGCTTCATGCCGTCGCCCGCGGTGAACGGCATCCAGGGGTGACGCTGCTTGCCGACGCGCAGCATGCCGAGGGAGAAGTCGCACGGGACGACGTAGGCGCCGGCCTGGGCGAAGGGCTGGGAGGAGGTGGCCGTGCCGGCGGCGAGGTCCAGGACCTTCTGGGCGGGGCGGGCGTCCACTGCCTTTGCGACTTCCTTGCGCCAGAGGCGGGTCTGGCCGAGGGAGAGCACGTCGTTGGTGAGGTCGTAGCGTTCTGCGACGTCGTCGAACATGGTGGCGACGTCGTGCGGCTGCTTGTCCAAGGTGGCTCGGGTCACCCGGCCCATTGTGTCAGGCCGGTCTTCTGCCTTGGCGGCGGGCTCTTTCGCCTGCGGCGGGCTGTGATCGCCTGCGGCGGGCTGTTGCGCGGGAGCGTCTGCCCCGCGCGGGCGCGTTCGCGAGTGCCGGTTCGTCTTGGTTGTTCGCGCAGTTCCCCGCGCCCCCAAAACCGCCGCGGCCCGAACCCCCAGGGGTTCCCTCCGGCTCGCGCCCCCCCAAAAAAACCACCGCGGCCCGCAAGCCCTTAGTCCCCCCCCAGCCCGCCCCTCAGTCCCTCTCCTCACCGTGCCCTGTACACCAACCGGCCCTCCACCACCGTCGCCACACACGTGCTCGCGCCGCGGCTCACCAGGTCTCGGCGGTCTTGGACGTCGAAGATCGCGAAGCGGGCCGGGGAGCCCGGCGAGAGGGGTGGGAGGAGGATCAGAGGGGACGGGGAGAGGGATGGGGGGCCCGGGAGGGACGGGGGGCGGTGGGCCTGGGCCAGGGAGGCTCTGCGGAGCGCGTCGATCGCCGGGCGGGCGCGGAGGTCGCCGGCCACCGCCACCGTGCCGTGTGCCAGGAGGCGCTGGACGCCGCGGCGGGCGCTCGCGCCGAGGCGGGCGGGGTCCGCGGCGAAGAGCGCGCGGGCGCGTTCGCCGCCGATGGGATCGACGCCGAGCGTGTCGGCCTCGCGCGGGTCGGGGTGGTACGTCGCCTCGAGGAGTTCGGGGGCGTATGGATTGAGGAGGCCCGGCGTCAGGATGCCGGGCCAGCGGCGGACGCGGGCCGACGGGTGCGACGCGGCCAGGTCGTCGTACGGACCGACCGCCGCGACGCTCGCGCCGGAGACCAGGACCGCCGTCTCCGGGGTGTGCTCGGCGACGTGGAGAGTGAGCAAGGCAGGCTCGGTCGCGCTCAGTTGGAGGCGAGGAGCTTGAGCTCCGGGTGAGCCGTGCCGCCCTCGATCGCCGTGGAGGAGATGTGCGAGGCGACACGGTCGTCGACCGGGTCGTTCGCCGGGTCGTCGTGCACGACGAGGTGCTCGTACGTCGTGGCGCGCTGCGCCGGGACCCGCTCCGCCGTGCGGATCATGTCGATCATCTCGCGGAGGTTCGAGCGGTGCTTGGCGCCGGCCGACGAGACGACGTTCTCCTCCAGCATGACCGAGCCGAGGTCGTCCGCTCCGTAGTGGAGGGTGAGCTGGCCCGCCTCCTTGCCGGTCGTCAGCCAGGAGCCCTGGATGTGCGCGACGTTGTCGAGGAAGATCCGGGCGATCGCGATCATGCGGATGTACTCGAAGATCGTCGCCTGCGTGCGGCCCTTGAGGTGGTTGTTCTCGGGCTGGTACGTGTACGGGATGAAGGCGCGGAAGCCTCCCGTCCGGTCCTGCACGTCGCGGATCATCCGGAGGTGCTCGATGCGCTCGGCGTTCGTCTCGCCCGTGCCCATGAGCATCGTGGACGTGGACTCGACGCCCAGGTTGTGGGAGATCTCCATGATCTCCAGCCAGCGCTCGCCGGACTCCTTGAGGGGGGCGATGGCCTTGCGGGGGCGGGCCGGGAGCAGCTCGGCGCCGGCGCCCGCGAAGGAGTCGAGGCCCGCCGCGTTGATGCGCTGGATGGCCTCCTCGACCGAGACCTTGGAGATGCGGGCCATGTGCTCGACCTCGGACGCGCCGAGGGAGTGGATGACCAGCTGCGGGAAGTTCTCCTTGATGGCGGAGAAGTGCTTCTCGTAGTACTCGACGCCGTAGTCCGGGTGGTGACCGCCCTGGAACATGATCTGGGTGCCGCCCAGCTCGACGGTCTCCGCGCAGCGGCGCAGGATGTCGTCGAGGTCGCGGCTCCAGCCCTTCTTCGTGTCCTTCGGAGCGGCGTAGAAGGCGCAGAACTTGCAGGCCGTGACGCAGACGTTCGTGTAGTTGATGTTGCGCTCGATGATGTACGTCGCGATGTGCTCCGTACCGGCGTACCGACGGCGGCGCACGGCGTCGGCGGCGGCGCCGAGCGCGTGCAGCGGGGCGTCGCGGTAGAGGGCGAGCGCCTCTTCCGGAGTGATCCGCCCACCTGCGGCGGCGCGGTCGAGGACGGACTGAAGGTCGGCCTTCTCGGTCACCGGGGCGTCCCTTTCGTAAGTTTCGTAAGGGTTGTGGACGGACCCAGCCAGCGTACGCCAGGGGTGGGGAACGTCCGACGTCAGGCGGTGCAGCCCCCCAGCAGCAGCCCCACGAAGGCGCCGCCGATCAGGAACGGGCCGAACGGGATCGCCGTCTTGCGGCTCGCGCGGCGGGCGACGACCAGGGCCGCGCCGTACAGCGAGGCCAGCAGGAAGCCCGCGAACGTGCCGACGAGGAGGACGCCCCAGCCGTACCAGCCGAGCACGGCGCCCAGACCGAGCGCCAGCTTCACGTCGCCGAACCCCATGCCGTTGGGGTTGATGAGGAAGAGGACGAAGTACGCGCCTGCCAACGCGAGGGCTCCGTAGAGGGACGCCATCCATGAGCCCGCCTGCTCCGGTACGAGCGTCACCGCTGCCAGCAGCGCGAGCGACGCGGCCGCGAGCGGGAGCGTCAGGACGTCCGGCAGGCGGTGCACGGTGAAGTCGACCAGGGCGAGGAGCACGCCTGCGGGGGCGAGCAGGAGCCAGACCGCCAGCTCGGGGCGTGTGCCCGTGGTCGCGGCCAGCGCGGCGCAGACCAGGGCCGTGGTGACGGCCGTGGCGGAGGTCCGGGGGCCGTATCCCGCTCCCCCCTCCCTCCCGCACCGGGCGAGGCCCAGCCACGAACCGAGCGCGTGCCCCTCCGGGCACTCCGCGCGCCACGGCTCGCCCGGCGGCACCGACAGGCGGTACGCGGCCCTCGGCACGAAGAGGCCCGCGAAGGCGCCCCACAGGGCGCCCCCCAGGATGAGTGTCAACAGCAACGGCTACAGCTTCCCTCGTAGGCTCAGCCCGCCGCCGACACGCCGCTGCGCCACGTCGGCAGGAGCTCGTCCAGGAGCGCCTCCGTGCGCGGCGGGAGGCCGCGCGCCCCGCTGCGGGCCATGAGGTCCGCGGCGACCTGCTGGAGGCGGGCCGGGTCCTCCGTGGCGTGTGTGGCGCGCAGCAGCTCGTTCCAGAGCCGCTCGTCGCCGGGCGCCGAGCCCAGCGCCGCGTCGAGCGCCTCGATCGCCTTCTCCGCGCGGCCCTTCTCCAGGTGGAACTCGGAGAGCGCGAGTCCGATGTCGGCGACGAGCAGCGGGAGCTGTGCGTCGATGATCTCGTGCGTGAGCCAGCCGTACCGCCCCCGCGGGCGGTCGGCGAGCAGCGGGCCGCGCACGAGAACCAGGGCGTCCGTGAGCATCCGGCCGCGCACCGCGCGGTTGCCGGCCCCGCGGCCCTGCGTCGCCTCGTGGTAGAGCGACCGCAGCACGTCCAGGTCGGAGACCACCGACTTGGCGAGCGTGAGCCTGCCGGTGTCGTCGGTGCGCAGCCGGGGCGAGCCGTCGGGTTCGTTGCCGAGCCAGTCGCGCAGCCGGTCGAGGAGCGCGTCCCGCACGTCGTCGGTGACACCGCGCGGCCACAGCGCGGAGGCGAGCACCCGGGGGTGGACTCCCTCGCGGTGCAGGAGCAGCAGGGCCAGCGCCTCGTGGAGCAGCGGGCTGCGCTCGCCGTCCGGGGTTTCGAGGCCGATGATCTCGTACGTGCCGACGAGGCGGGCGTAGACCGCGGGGCGGCCCTGCTCCGTGACGTCGACGAGGAACGGCGGCGCGGCGCCCGTGGGGCCGTCGTCCGGGCCCGTGGGGTTGCCGGAGCCCTCCGGGTCGGCGTCCGTGAACAGCTGGACGACGGCGCGCTGCTGGGCCTCGGGCAGCGACTGCGCGGCCAGTTCGAGCCCGAGCAGCGGTGCGAGGAGTTTGCCGTCGCGGGTGATCTCCATCTCCCAGGCGGCGCCGGGCAGGTCACCCGTCTCCGCGCCGACGAGGTAGCCGATGCCCAGACGGCTCGCGTCCGCGGCGAGTTCGGCGAGCTTGACGGCGTCATCGGCGGTCGGCTCGGCGGCGAGCAGCACCAGGTGCGGGGCCCAGCGGGTGTGCTGGGCGGGGCCGGTGCGGCCGGTGAGCACGGAGTCGTGCCCGGCGGCGCCGAGGGCGCCGCGCCGCTGCCGCGTCTCGGCCTCCATCGTCTCGATGAGGGCCTCGACGTCCTCCAGGTGGCGGAGGCGGTTGGGCGCGAGCGGGGTGAGGTCCTGGCCGAAGCCGACGACGGTGATCGTCATGCGGTCCGACCAGCCGTTGGTGGCGAGTTCGGCGGCGACCGACGCGAAGACGGCGGCACGGTCGGCGGCGCTGCCGCTCAGCGACACGATGCCGGGCACGGCCTCCAGGTTGAGGAGGAGCCGCGAGTCGTCCAGGGTGCCCAGGCAGACGAGGCCGGGGTAGGGCGCGGCGGTGTCCACGTCCTCGTACCGTTCGGCGTCGGCGCGCGACAGCACCCAGAACGTCTGGTCCTGGCCGAGCTGCCAGGGCGCGGGCGGGCGTCCGGCGGGTGTGGCGAGTTGCAGGTGCAGGTCACCGTTGGTCAGCCAGGCCGCGTACACGGTCGGCAGGGGACGGTTCTCCTCGGTGAGCGAGGCGGCGAGGCCGCGCAGCGACCGGTCGAGGAGGCGTACGCCCTCGGGGTCGGCGCCGACGAGCAGCGCGTCCTGCACGTCGGCCGCGGCGCCGGTCGGCGTCGGCGGCTGCATGCCTCCGCGTCCGCCGACGGCACCCATGGCCGACTGCCACAGGGCGTGGCGGCGACGGCGGCCGAGGGCGCCGAGCAGGCCGGCGGCGAGGAGGGGGGCGCCGAGGAGCGCTTCGGGCAGTCCGAAGTCGAAGCCCTCGGAGCCGCTGTTCGCGGTGGCGGCGGGCGCCCGCGGGGTCTCCGCCTCGGGGGTGGCCGGGGCCTGCGGCATGGCGGGCTTCTCCGGCGCGGCGGGGCGCTGCTCGGGCAGGACGATGTGGGCGGTGTCGTGGTCGACGGAGCTGCCGCCGCCCTGCTGCCGACCGCCCTGCTCCTGGCCGCCGCCCTCTTGGGCGCCGCCGCCCTGCCGCTGGTCGCCCGTCTTGGAGTAGTCGGAGATCTGCTCCTTGACGTCCTCGGAGACCTTGGGCGCCTCGTCGGGCATCTCGACGAGCTCGCCGCCGTGCGCGTCCGCGGGCATCTCCATGATCCAGCCGGGCCGGATGAGGCTCGCTTCGCTGAGCTTCGAACCGTCGGGCTGCTCACGGTCCTTGTTGAGCTGGTAGATCTCCTTGTACCGGCGGCCGTCGCCGAGGTGCCGCTCCGCGACCTCCCACAGCGAGTCGTGGTGGCGTCCCTCGGGGGGCTGGATCCGGTAGTACTTCGTGTCCCCGTCCCTGGCGGCGTTGCCGCCACCGGCGTGCGCGGCGGCCTGGTCGGCCTGCGCGGCCAGCGCGTCGGCGGCGGACGCCGCGGCCTGCTGTTCCTGCCCGAAGAGACCGGGGGTCTGCTGGGCGCTCGCGGCGGACGCATGCTTCTGGTTGCCCTCCAGGGACTGCCCGAACTGCGAGAGGCCCGGCGCGAAACTGGCCGCGGTGGCACCCACGAGCAGCACGGCGGCGACGAGTTGCCGCGCCAGCATCTGGCTGCCGCCGGCACCCGGCACCCGGCCCGGGATGCCGACGCCGGAGAGGGCGGCCTTTATCTCGACGAGCACGCAGGCGGTGAACTGCGCCCAGGCGAACCAGACGACGACGGTCAGTACGTTGATGAACGTACTGACGGTGATCTCCTGCTGCAGCCAGCTCAGTGAGGGCGTGCCGCCCGGCAGCGGCCACCCGACGAAGACGACGAGGGCTCCCGGTACGCCGACGAGGAGCACGGCGAGCGCTACGAACGCGAGGAAGGCCTTGACGAAGTCCCCGACCGTGCGCCGGCGCCGCGGCAACGGCTGCGGCGTCCGGTTCCGCGGGGACTGCGGGTTCGGCGGGCTCGTCGAGCGTGAGGTGGTGCGCGCCATGGCAGGTGTCCTGGTGTCCTGTGGGGAGGAGTGGATGGTCAGAGGGGGCGGGTGAGCCTACTGAGGTGATGTTACGGAAGGGGTCGGACGTCAGACAGGCCCGTACGGCCCCGGCCACCGGCCCCGCGGCCCGCTTCCTCCCGCCGCACCCGATAGGCCCGTTTCCTTCGTGGGCCGGGTGCGCCGCCCGCGGACCGCGCTGAGCTCGCGGTTGTACGGATCGGGGGTTCCCGTCACAGTTCCGGTACGGATCCCGGGGCTTCGGCTCCCCGGCCACACACGGATTCCCCTGTCACAGTCCCGGCACGGGAGCGTCGCGCCCGCGCACCATTCACTTCCGTCGCCCCGCACCACCGTGGATCCTTCAAATGAAGTGCCGATACTGGGCATGCAAGGCGCGCAGGACACGCGAAGGACCAGGTCGGCCCGGACGGGACGCGGCCACTCCCGGAAAGGGGTTCAGGGGTTGAAGGACGGGCTCAGGGGATCCAAGTCGGCCCGTACCGCGGTCAAGGAGGGGCGGAAGGGCGCGTACGACCGCGTCAGGAGCAGGATCAAGGGATGCGGCGGCCCGGTCGACGTCGCCACCGGCCAGGTGTTCCTGGAGGAGACGGACCTCTCGCTGCCCGGCACGCTGCCACTGGACTTCACCCGGCGGGTCGCCTCGGGCTACCGGTCCGGCGGCTGGTTCGGGCCGATGTGGACCTCCACGATCGACCAGCGTCTCGAAGTCGACGGGGACGGGGTCGTGTTCGTGACGGAGGACGGCATGCTCCTCACGTATCCGCACCCGGCGGGATCCACGGCAACGCCCGCGGAACTCGTCCTGCCCGAGTCCGGCCCCCGGTGGCCCCTGAAACGCCTCGCCGACGGCGGCTACCGCATCACCGACCCGGTCACCGGCATCGCCCGCCGTTTCACCGCGCCCCGCGAGGACGACGGCGTGGCCCTGCTGACCATGGTCTCGGACCGCAACCGCAACACCGTCGACTTCGACTACGACACGGAGGGCACCCCGCGCGCGATCCTCCACAGCGGCGGCTACTACGTGATGCTGACCGTCGAGGACCGGCGCGTCACCCTGCTCAGCGTGGCGGGCGCGGCCGCGGACGGCAGCGGCGACGATCTCGTCGTCAAGCGGTATGGCTACACCGACGGCAACCTCACCGCCGTCACCGACTCCTCCGGCCTGCCGACGCGGTTCACGTACGACGAACGGCTGCGCCTCACCGCGTGGGAGGACACGAACAACAGCCGCTCCACGTACGCCTACGACGACCGGGACCGCTGTGTCGCCCGGCGGGGCATGACCGGGCACATGGCCCACACCTTCACGTACGACGTGCCCGACCCCGCCCGGCCCGGCTGCCGCGTCACCGAGGTGACCACGGCCGAGGGCGCCACCTCCCGCTTCACCGTCGACGACCACTGCCTGGTCGTCGCGGAGACCGACCCGCTCGGCGGCACGGTCACGACCACGTACGACGCGCTGCACCACGTCGCCGCCACGACGGACCAGCTCGGGCACACCACGGCGTACGTCAACAACGAACTGGGCCTGCCGACCCGGGTGACGCGGCCCGACGGCGCCGTCCTTCGCGTCACCTACAACGACCTGAACCTCAAGACGGCCGTCGACCTGCCCGACGGCACGAAGTGGCAGTACACGTACGACGAGCGCGGCAACTGCACGTCGGTCACCGAGCCGTCCGGTGTCACCGTCCACCACGCCTACACGCCCGCCGGGCACCCGCTCTCGGTGACCGACGAGGCCGGCCACACGACCACCGTGCGGTGCGACGGCGCGGGCCTGCCGCTCAAGGTCACGGACCCGCTGGGCGCCGTCACGGTCTGGCAGCGCGACGCGCTGGGGCGCCCCACGGCCCTCACCGACCCCCTCCGTCACACCACGCACCTGGCGTGGTCGCCGGAGGGGCGGCTCGTCCGGCGCACGGCCCCTGACGGCGCGGTGGAGTCCTGGACGTACGACGGAGAGGGCAACTGCGTCGCCCACACCGACCAGCTGGGCCAGGTCACGTCGTTCGAGTACACCCACTTCGACCTGCTCGCCGCACGTGTCGGCGCCGACGGAACGCGCCACCACTTCGACTACGACGCGTCCCTGCGCCTCACCCGCGTGGACAACCCGCGGGGCATGTCCTGGACATACCGGCACGATGCCGCGGGCCGCGTGACCGCCGAGACGGACTTCGACGGCCGGACCCTGTCCTACGCGTACGACGCGGCGGGCCGCCTGGTGCGGCGGACGAGCGCCGACGGAGAGTCGATCTCCTTCTCCCACGACGCGTTGGGCCGGCTGGTCCGCAAGGAGAGCGCCGAGGCGGTCACCACTTTCGTGTACGACCTGCTCGGCAACCTGGTCGAAGCGGTGCGCCCCGACTGCGGACTCACTTTGGAGCGGGATGGTTCGGGTCGCCTGCTCGCCGAGACGGTCGACGGGCGCGGGCCGCTCACGTACGCGTACGACGAGGCGGGCCGTCGTACGGGACGGACGACTCCGACGGGGGCGACCAGCAGCTGGGAGTACGACGCGGCGGGCCGCCGCACCCGACTCACCACGTCCGGTGGCGGGACGGTGGAGTTCGAGCGGGACGCGGCGGGCAGGGAGGTGAAGCGGCGGGTCGGGACCGACGCTCGCGTGACCCTGGAACGCGCCTACGACGAAGTCGGCCGCCTCACCGCCCAGACGGTGACGGCACCGGACGGCAGCCCGGTCCAGCACCGCACGTACACCTACCGCGCCGACGGGGCCGTCACCGCCCTCGGCGACCAGCTCTCCGGCGGACGCCACTTCGACCGCGACCCGGCGGGCCGGGTGACGGCGGTGTACGCCCACAACTGGACGGAGACCTACGCCTACGACGCCGCGGGCAACCAGACGTACGCGGCCTGGCCCGACATCCACCCCGGCCACGAGTCCACGGGCCCGAGGGAGTACACGGGAACACTCCTCACGCGCGCGGGAAGCACCCGCTACGAACACGACGCGCTCGGCCGCGTCGTCCTGCGACGGAAGGCCGGGCAGTGCTGGCGGTACACGTGGGACGCGGAGGACCGGCTCACGTCGGTGGTCACCCCGGACGGCACGCGCTGGCTCTACACGTACGACCCGCTGGGCCGCCGCATCACGAAACAGCGGCTGGCACCCGGCGACGACAAGGACACGGTGGACGAGCGAACCGACTTCACCTGGGACGGCACGACGCTCTGCGAGCAGACCACGACGGCCCGGAACCTGCCGCGCCCGGTGAGCCTGACCTGGGACCACGAGGGCGGCCAGCCCCTCGCCCAGACGGAGCGCATCCACTCGGTCGACTCGCGCTCCTTCACGTTCGTCACCGACCTGACCGGCACACCCACCGAACTCGTCGACGACCGGGGCACCGTCACATGGCGGACCCGCAGCACGCACTGGGGAACGACGGCATGGCCGGCGAACAGCACGGCGTACACCCCCCTGCGTGCCCCCGGCCAGTACTTCGACCCGGAAACGGGCCTGCACTGCGACGGCTTCCGTTACTACGACCCGGAGACCGGCCGACACCTAAGCTGTTCGGGCACCTGAGGGAGGGGACAACAATCATGGGCGCCAAAGGCAAGAGCGACCTCTCGATTCCGCTCACCGATCTTGAGGACTACGGCAGCAGGCTGCGCTCCATCAAGACCCGTATGAACCGTACGAAGAAGACCTTCGAGTCCTACAAGGACGACATCGGTGACGGCGGCGTCTACGACTCGTTGGACGACTTCGAGTCCAACTGGGAGGACGGGCGCGAGGACATCGGTCAGCAGCTCGACCAGCTCGCCGATCTGTCCGACGCGGTGGTCCGCGAGTTCAAGAAGCTCGAGGACGACCTGACGAAGAAGATCAACGACGCGGTCAAGGAGAAGGAGGGGAAGGGCGGCGGCAAGGGCAAGGACGGCGGCAAGTAGCCTGCGCGGGGCCTCAGCCCACCTCGTTCTCCGCCACCGCCCGTCCCTTCACCGTCACGTCCCCGCCGTAGAACATCCCCGTGAACACCGGGCTGTACGTCATCTGGACCTCGACCTCGACCTGTTGCGCGTTCGCCGTCACGCAGCGCGTGTTGGCCACGTCCGCGCCCTTGAGGCCCGCCTCCGTCACGTAGGCCGCCACCCGCGCGTCGCAGTTCTGGAAGTTGATGGGGGCGCCCTTGACGCCCTCGTATATGTCTTCCAGGTCGAGGTCCTGGGCCGCGTAGCGCGCGGCCTGTTCCGCGATGTCCGCGGCGCGTTCCCGCTTGGAGATGGACAGGCCGCCGTCGATGACGAACGCCGCGAGCGCGAGGAAGACGATCGCGAAGACGATGACCGCGCCGGCGCCCGAGCCGCGGTCGTCGAGGCGCGCGCGGCGGGACGCGATCCAGTCGCGTACGGCGGCGACGGTGACGGTGTGGCGTGTCACGCCTGCCTCCGGTACGGGTCCAGCGGGGAGCTGAAGGTGGCCTCCAGCGTCGTCGGGATGTCCAGGCCCAGCATGGCGAGTCCCCTGACCTCGCAGCTGACCTCCACCGTGAAGAACGGGTCGATCTTCTCGTCGAACCCCTGGCTCTTCTGGACCACCGAGACCGGGCCCGAGCAGACGTCCGCCAGGTCGGCCCGCGCCGCCGCTCGCGCTTCCGCCAGCGCCGTGCCGTGCTCCTTCTGGATCGAGCCCGCGCGTGCCGCGTCGCGTGCGGCGCCGTCGATGGCTCCGCGGCCGTCGACCAGCTGGCCGAAGGCCACGAGGACCAGGATGAGGAGGATCATCACGGGGGCCAGGATCACCACTTCGACCGTGGAGAGGCCCCGGTCGTCGCGCAGCCGGACGGCGCGCGGGCGAACGTCGCGCAGGCGAAGGCGTACGTTCCGCATCAGCCGTTGTCCTCCACGAACCGCTCGACGGGACCCGCCGACCGCGCGTGCACGTCCAGGTCGAGGCCGGGGAAGACCGTGGGGACCCGTGCCGTGATCTCCACGCCGACCGTGTTCTGCTCCGGCTGGATCGTCTTCACGTCCGGGCCGAGCACGAGCTTCGGCCCGAGCTGGCGGATGTACGCGTCGGCCACGTCACGCGCCTCGCCCCGCCAGCCGCCCGCGTTCTCGTCGGCCGTGGCACGGGCCTTGCGCGCGCCCGCCTGCGCCGCCGCCTGGGCGACGTGGTCAGCGAAGAAGTACAGGGCGAACTGCACCGTCGCGAAGATCATGAAGAACAGCACCGGGGTGAGCAGCACGAACTCGATCGCGGTCATGCCGGATTCGCCGCGGGTGGAGGCTGCCTCCACCCTGCGGCGTACGAATCCCCGTAGTCCCCGCAGTCCCCGCGGTCTCCGCGATCTCCGCACTCGAACCCCGTCGCCTCTCACGATGCCGCGAACAGTGAACCGTCCGACGGTCAGCAGGTGCTGCCCGCGTCCGCGCCCTCGATGCAGTCGCTGACCTTGTCCGCGCCGCCCTTCAGCGCCGCGTTGATGACCGCGGCGACCACGCCGACGATCGCCACGACGACCGCCGAGATGATGACCCACTCGACCGCGGACGCGCCGCGGTCGAGCTCGCCGGAGCGGGCCCGCTCCACACGGCCCTTGAGGAAGGCCACGAGGAAGTCGACAGCCGGGTGACTGAAGTTCCGTCCGTTCATGATGAGTAGTCCTCTCAGAGTTGGTGGGGGGAAGAAGCGCCGACCCCCGTTGTCGCCGGCGCCACCTGGTCCTGGCACACGCGCGTCAGACCTGGAACACGCGCATCGCCGCCGGGAAGATGAGGAAGACCAGGAAGCCCGCGCACAGAAGCAGCTGCGCGACCAGCATCGACTGGGATTTCTCGCCCGCACTGCCCTCGATCTCGGCCAGTTCGCGGTGTCGCATCGTCTCCGCGCGGGAGGCGAGGGACTCGCGCACCTTCGCGCCGTCGTCCGCCACCAGCGCCAGGGACGCCGACAGGTCCTTCAGCTCCTCGACGCCGAGTTCCTCGCCGAGCGAGCCGAGGGCCTGCCACTGGCTGACGCCGGTGATGCGGGCGTCGGCCAGAGCGCTTCGGATACGTTGCGTCGCCCATCCGTCGGAGACCTCCGCCGCCGCCATGAGCGCCTCGGGGAGACCGCGGCCGCCCGCGAGGCTCATCGACACCAGGTCCAGATAGGCGCCGATGACGCGGCGCAGGTCGCGCCGCTTGTCCGCCGCGTCCCTGCGTACCTCCAGGTCCGGCAGGAAGAAGAAGAGCGCGCCGAACATCAGCGCCAGCCACACCGGGATGATCGGGCTGCGGCCGACGCCGAGCGTGTAGATCACGGCGAAGAGGAACGGGCCGAAGAACACGCCTGCCGCGGCGAGCAGCACCTTTGTCGCCAGGAACTTCTCCCAGCTGCGGTCGAGGACCGCCAGGTCGGCGCGGAGGGAGCGCTGTTCCCAGCCCTGCTGGAGGTAGAACTCGGCGACCCGCTGACCCACGCGGCCGCGCATCGTGCCGAACCGGCCGGGGCTCTCGGTGTCCCCCGTGGCCCGGTGCGACTCGTACGCCGCGCCGCGCGCCCGCATCGCGTCGATGCGCGCGACAGTGGCGATCGCGCTGCGCTTGGACGGCATCAGGGCGCGGATGAGGGCGAAGACGCCGAGGCCGAGGACCGCGCCTATCACTACGGGCATGGTCAGGCTCATCGCCGTACCCCCTCGGACGGGTTGGTGTACCCCGGCAGGGTCTGCGGGGCGGCGCCGGGGCGGCCGAACTGCGGGGCCTGCTCGGGGCCGCCGGGCACGGGTGCGCCGCCGGGACCCCGGGGACGTACGAACTGGACGCCCGGCTCGTCCTTGACGAGGAAGCGGTCCGGGGTCTCCACCGTGGACAGCTTCCGAAGCCACCAGAAGCCGAGTGCGAACAGCGCGCAGACCATGGCGAGGACGAGCTGGCCGACGGGCGTGCCGTACGGCTCGACGAACTCGCGGTTGAAGATGGACAGGCCGAGCACGAAGGCGATGGAGACGGCGACGACGATCTGCACCGAGCGGCGGGTCGAGGCGCGCTGCGCCATGACGCGCTGGCGCATGTCGACCTCTTCGCGCGCCGACTTGGCGAGCGCGCCGAGGACCTGGCGCAGGCCGGGGCCGCGCAGCTTGGCGTTGAGGATCAGGGCGGCGACGATGATGTCGGCCGAGGCGTCGTCGATCTCGTCGGCCAGTATCTGGAGGGCCTCGGGCAGCGGGGTGCGTGCGCGGAGGCGGTCCACGAGCGCGTCCAGGTGCGGGCGGAGCACCGGGGCGGCGGCGCGAGCGGATGCGGGGATCGCCTGTTCGAGGCCGACCGCTCCCGCGATCGTGTCGCGCAGCGACTCCGTCCAGGCGGCGAGGGCCTCGACGCGCTTCATCTGGGCGCGCTCCTCGGCCGCGCCGCCGAACAGCTTGTCCCAGAAGAAGACGAGGATGCCGGAGGCGATGCCCGCGACGGCCCAGCGGGTGAGGAGCAGCACGACCAGGCCCACGCCGATGGCGGCGGAGCCGCGCCGGCCCACGAAGCGGACCAGTTCACTCGCGCGCTCGCTGGCCCGGTGCTTCTCGTGCGCGGGCTTGGGCGGCAGGCCGCGGATCGCGACGGCGAGCAGCGCGAGGCCGCCGCCGGCGGCGACGCCGCAGCCGAGTGCGTACAGGACGGGCAGTGAGAACAGCCCGCCCATGGAGCCGAGGCCGCCCTGAGCGGCGAGTGTGTTCATGTCGTGCTCACCCCCACTGCCCGGCGGGGCGGTAGCCGAACGCGGCCAGCTCGTCCATGCAGGCGATCGGCGCGTGGGCGACGACCCGTCCGTCGGGGGCCTCCGCGAAGACCTCGCTGGACAGGACGCGGCCGTCGACGCCGTTGACCTCGCGGACGGAGGTCACCATGCGCTGGAGCTTGCCGCCGGACTGGTAGTTGTTGCGCCGCTGGATGAAGACGACGAAGTTGACGGCGCCCGCGACGAGCATCTGGCTCGCCTCGATGGGAAGCCGCTCGGAGGCCTGCAGCGCGTAAGTGGAAATACGGTTGAAGACCTCGCTGGAGCTGTTGGCGTGGATCGTGGAGAGCGAGCCGTCGTTGCCCTGCGACATCGCGTTGAGCATGGTCACGATCTCGTCGCCGAGGACCTCACCGACGATGACGCGGGAGGGGTTCATGCGCAGGGACCGGCGCACGAGCTCCGCCATCGAGATCTCGCCCTGACCCTCGGAGTTGGGCAGCCGCTCCTCGAACGCGACGACGTTCGGGTGCAGGTCGGCGAACTGGTCGAGGCCGAGTTCGAGGGCGCGCTCGACGGTGACGAGGCGCTCGTGCGGCGGGATCTCGTTGGCGAGGGCGCGCAGGAGCGTGGTCTTTCCGGCGTTGGTCGCGCCCGCGATCATGATGTTCTTGCGGGCGCGGACGGCGCAGGCGAGGAAGTGCCCGATCTCGGGCGTCAGCGTCCCGTTGCCCACCAGGTCTGACATGAAGACCTTGCCCATGCGCGCACGGCGGATGGACAGGGCGGGGCGGCGCGTGACGTCCATGACGGCCGACAGACGCGAACCGTCGGGCAGCCGCAGGTCGAGCTGCGGGTTGGCGGAGTCGAAGGGACGCGACGACAGACCGGAGTAGGCGCCGAGCACCTGGATCAGCTCGACGAGCTCCTCGTCGGTCTCGGCGACCGGGTCGGCCTTGACCTCGCGGCCGTCGGCGTACCCGACGAACACCTGGTCGCAGCCGTTGATGTCGATGTTCTCGACCTCGGGGTCGTCGAGCAGCGGCTGGAGCCGGCCGACGCCGAAGAGCGCGGCGTGCACGGCGGCCGCGTACTGCTCCTCGGTCTCCGCGTCGAGAGGGGTGCGCCCGGCGTTGATCTCCGCGCGCGCGTACTCCTCCAGGATCTGCGCGATGACGGCGCGGGCGTAGTGCCGCTCGTCCTCGCCCGACATCGGGGTGACGCCGGAGACCTGGTCGAGGCGGCGCTGCTCGGCGATGCGGTCACCGGCGTCCTGCCGGAACCGCTTGACGAGCTGGTGATCGACGGGTGCGCTCATCGGCCCGTCCCGGGCTGCTGCGCGACGGGGTTGGTCCAGGCGGCGCCGTACTGCTGGTACAGGTCGACGGTCACCTTGCGCGCCGAGCGGATGAGCAGCGACTTGTCGAGCCGTCCGCGGCGGCGCCCGGCCAGTTGGTCGGCGCCCGCGGGGTCGTCGGCGAGGGTGCCCACGACACGCGCACCGGTCTGCGCGGCCATCAGCATGTCGTTGACCTGGTGGACGAGTTTCGCGGATGTCGAGGGGTCGGCGATCAGGAGTACGCCGATGAGCGGCTGCGCCAGGGAAGCGGCGCCCCTCGGGCCGCCGTGCAGCTTCGTGGCGAGGGCCGCTGCGCGGTCGCGGACGCGCGCGATGGCCTCGGGCTCGGTGCGCGAGACGAGCAGCACGAGCGCCGCGTGCGGGAACAGTTCGACGACCGGGCCGTCGCCGCTGATCCGGCCGCAGTCCGCTATCACGTCGGCGGGCGCGTTCGGGGAGTCCGCGAGCTGCGAGAAGGCGCGGCCGAGGGTGGGCCAGAGCCCCGCGAGACCTGCGGCCTGCTCGGCGATGCCGAGGCCGACGAGGACTTCGAGGCCGCCGCTCAAGGGCTGTGTGTGGTCCCAGAGTTGGTCGGGCACGAGGCCGCGGCGCGCGGTGGCCGCGATGGAGAGCATGCCGGTGTTGGGGTTGAGCGGGCCGCCGTGCGCGGCGGCACTGCGGTAGACCAGGTCGCCACCGGCGGGGTCGGTCTCCGCGACCAGCACGCGGCGCGGCCAGACGGCGGCGAGTGCGACGGCCGCTGTGGTGACACCGGGGGAACCCTTGTCGGCGGCGAGAGCGATGAGCGCCATGTCTCTTGTACTCGACTCTAGTCGGCGTCGGAGACGCGGGCGACGACGGCCTTGCCCTCGGACGCCGCGCTCGCCAGAGCCGCGGCCTCCTCCTGCGGGACGACGAGGGTGATGTTGAGGTTGCCGGTGCTCACGGTGGCGTCGCTCTTGGCGGCGATGGTGTTCACCTTGGCGTCGGCGACCAGGGGGGTGCCGCTCGCGGAGCTGCCGCCGCTGGACCCCTTGCCGGTGGAGGTGCCGGAGAGCACGGGGTAGACGGCGACGGTGTCGCCGCTCTTGATGTCGGAGGGGTACTGCCCCTCCTTCAGGGAGAGGCCGACGGAGGCCTTGCCTGCGGGCAGCACGGCCTTCTTGGCGAACATCTCGCCGACGGCGACGGCACCCGCGGGGATGTCGCTCTTCGCCTTGAGCTTCGCGAGGACGCCGCGCTGCTCCCACTTCACGTAGTTGATGGAGTCGTCCTCGGCGACCATCACGCCGGTGATGTTCGTCTTCTCGTCGACGGCTTCACCGGCGGCGATCGGCTTGGTCACCTTCACGACCTCGATCCGGTCGCCCGCGCGCAGCACGAGCACGGTGGCGCCGAGGGCACCGACGAGGATGAGGAGGACGGCCAGAGCGGCGAGCGCCGGTTTGCGCTCGCGAGGCGGCGCGGGAAGTCGCTCACCGACCGCCGGCTGAGCCGGCGCGGCGGAACGGTTGTTGCCCGCCCCCGTACGCTCCTGGATCTTCACGCAACTGCTCCCCGCACACCCAAGAAGATTCGGTCAAATATCGTCATCTGTGACACTCGCGGGTTTCTCACCCGGTCTCGGACGGGCTATTCAGTCCCAGGTCCGGTGTCAAGTCATCGCACCGTATCAGCAGCACATAAGCCCCTCAAGGCGCGTTAAAGATCGCGAACCTCACCGCTGTCATCGTTATCCACGCGCGATCGACACTGTTCGGTTCCGGCGGCTGCCGAGAGGTCTCCGAGGAGCATCCGAGGGGTTTCAAGGGGCGGGATTTGCCCTGTGCCATGATCCGTCAGCCTCCAAGTCGACGCTTCGGAGGGCCGGGCCGGTTCCCCACGCGCGAAGGGACACGACGCCACTATGGGCACACCCACGGAACACCCGTCACTCCTCCCCATAACCCACGCAACTCTGGCCGCCGACCCGAGACTTCTCGCGGCCGCCCGCGACATCGGCGCCCGGCACGGCTTCGACTACACGGACGACGCGTCGACGGCGGCGCTCCTGCGTGAACGCCGGAAGGCGGTCCGCGGAGCGGGCAACAGCGCGCCGGCCTGGCTGGGCGCGCTGGCGATCATCGCAGCGATCTGCTGGCCCCTCGCCGCCTCGGGGGTCCCGTCCTTGGCGGACCGCTCCCCGATCGTCCGGTTCGGCCCGGGGGCCCTCCTGCTGACCCTGACGGTCTGGCTCTGGGCGCTCGTGTGGCGGCGCTGGAAACGGGAGTTGCGGCATCCGCTTCTTGTCGGGTACCGCGAGGTGATCGCGGCGGCGACGGCGTACGGGGCGCCGGTGACGCAGGTGCCGGACTGGTTGGTGGGGCGCTCGGACGGGGGGACGGGGAAGGGGGTGGCGCCGATCCCGTCGTACGAGTTCGCCGGTAGCCCCCCACCCCGGCCCGACTGCGGCACCCCCAACCCCAATATCCCGATTCCAGCGAAATCAGCGGCCGTATCCCAATATGAGGCAAGGGCGGACGAGGGCGGCTGGCACGACGAGGCGGGCTGGATCCTCCTGATCGCCGGAGGCATCGGGATCGGCTGGGGACACACGCAGCAAGCCCCCGTCGGCTACCTGGCGGGCGCGCTCATCCCCCTGGCCATCGTGACGTGGCTGGCGGGCCACCGGCAGGGCAACGAGAAGCGGGCGTTGCGCGAGGAGGCGCTGGCGTACGTACGGGCACTCGCGGCGGCGCAGGCGGCCGGCGCGAGTGCCCCCGAACTGTCGACTCCGCTGCGGAAGTTGTACGCGGAGGATTCCGAGGAACGAAAAGAATGAACCCTTCGCACGCATTCCCCCTCTCTCCAGTGATTCGTCATTCCTCTCACACGGACGCACGAAAGAGACATAACCCCCCATGAGAACCCCCACGCGCAAGTCCTCCATGGCCGCCGGTATCGCCGCGACAGGCGCGGCACTGGCGATGGTCGCCACCTCGGCCCCCGCAGCGCACGCGATCATCGGCGGCACGGAAGTGCCCAACGACGCCTACCCGTTCATGACGGCGGTCCTGGAGAAGGGCCCCGGCGGTGCGCGCGACCGCCAGTTCTGCGGCGCGAGCCTGGTCACTCCCGACACGGCGGTGACGGCGGCGCACTGCCTGGTCGACGACGCGGGCAAGCCGGTGAAGCCGAAGACGCTCCAGGTGGCCGTGGGCCGCACGGTCCTGTCCTCGCGACAGGGCCAGATACGCGACATCGCCAAGGGCGGCGTGGTCGTGCACCCGCGCTACCTCAAGGGCAAGGAGGCGTACGACGTCGCCTTCCTGCAGCTGGAGAAGCCGGTCCGCGGCATCTCGCCCGTGGCGCTCCCCACGCAGGGCACGGACGCGCTGATCCGACCGGGCCAGAAGGCGACGGTCGCGGGCTGGGGCAACACGGACACGGATCTGACGCACACGCCGGACCGCCTGCGTCAGGTGAAGGTGCCGATCCTGTCCCACGCCGAATGCGGGACGAGCTACAAGGAGTATGACGCGAAGGTCAACTTCTGCGCGGGCGTCGAGACGAAGGACTCCTGCCAGGGCGACAGCGGAGGCCCCATCTTCCGCAAGGTCCCCGGCCGCGAGGCCCCGATCCTCATCGGCGTCGTCTCCTACGGCGACGGCTGCGGCGCGCAGGGCGCCCCCGGCGTCTACACGTCGCTCAGCTCGGCGAAGCTGTGGAAGACGCTGGATGAGTCGACGGCGGGGAAGAAGATCAAGCGGGCGATGAACCGCCGCTGAGGCGTGCGCGGTCCGGGGCGCGAGTCTGCGGCGCTCCGGACCGAGGGCTGACCGTCCCGAAATTCTTCGGGAAGTCGACAGCCCCTCACGTGTCATCCCCTTTCGAACACAGCGTCAGCAAGTGCACGCATCACGGGGCTTCCGGTCGGCGCGAAGATGGCGAAGGGCGGCTCTTTCTACTCCACAAAGCGGAACGTAGAAGTCACCGCGTCGAAGATGTCGAAGAACGAGTCCGCGAGTTCGAGGAGCTGGCTGCTGCCGGAGACCAGGGCCACCTTGCCCTCCTGGCCGGGGACCGGGATGAAGGTCTGCATGAGGACGACGCGGATGGTGCGCTCGTCGCCGGGGACGGAGACGTCCTCGATGCCGTACGTGCGGGCCGCGAGGCCGACGCCCGGGATGTCGACCGTCTCGACCTTCCGCCACGCGTCCCCCTCCCGCCTGGCCTCACGGACGCCGAGCTGGGCGACGATGCGGTCCGGGTCGGTGGGGAGGACGTCGCCGTCCGGCGTGCGGGCACCGACCAGGGAGACGGTCACCGAGCCCGTCACCGGCGTATCGCCGCCGAAGCTCTCCGCCATGCAGCCGCAGTACAGCGCTCCGGACTGCCACGCGTCCTTCGACGCCTTGCGCAGGAACGCCTCGAACGTCTCCCGGTGCGGGGCGAGCTCCGGGCGGGCCCGGACGCGGTCGTTGATCATCTGGCGGATCGCCGCGTCGCGCGACTCGGGGCGCACGTCGAACTCCCACCACGTCTCCGGCACCTTGATGCTGAAGCCGCCGCGCGCGATGGTCTGCGGTGCTGTGTAGCGGGCCATGACTGGCACCCTCTCCGTCCCCGGTCCGGCTGTTCTCGGCTGTTCTCGGCTGTTCTCGGCCGTCAGCCTACGGGGGCCGTTTCGGGGGCGCGCTCCCGGATCTACTCGCCGGTGGCGCCGTCGATCCGCTCCCTGAGCAGGTCGGCGTGCCCGTTGTGGCGTGCGTACTCCTCGATCAGGTGCGTGAGGATGTAGCGCAGCGAGTACGTGTCGCCGCGGAAGTCGACGGTGGTGTCGAGGGAGCCTGGGCCGTTCAGGGCCTCCACGATGCCGCGGGAGCGGGCGCACTCCGCGTGCCACGTCTCGAACGCCTCGTCGGGGTCCGCGTCCGCCACGTCGAAGTCGGCGGGCTCCCCCGGGACCCGGCCCTGCCAGTGCGCGTGCGCCGCCTCACCGTTCAGCACGTTCCGGAACCAGGAACGCTCGACCTCGGCGAGGTGCCGGACGAGCCCGAGCAGTGACATGTCCGAGGGCGGTACGGCCCGCTCCTTGAGCTGCTCGGCGGTCAGCCCCGCGCACTTCATCGCGAGCGTCTCGCGCTGGTACTGGAGGAAGGCGGTGAGCGAGGCGCGTTCGTCGGCGGCGGCGTGCGGGGGGTCGGTTCTGCGGGGGGTGGGCTGTGGGGCGGGGGCGGGGGTGGGGGTCTCTTCGGGCGGCATCGGGCCATCATGTGGGATGCCGGGCGGACGCCGCGCGGGAATTCTCGTTCCGAATGTTGGCGTGGGCGTGGGTGTTGGTGTTGGGGTTGGGGTCTCGACGAGAGTGGCAGTTGGGCCGCGCCTCCGGGTGGACGCGGACGCCCCCGCATCCCGCAGCGTGGTGCCTGTCCCGCCGCCCGCCGCCCGCCGCCGACCGTTCCGTTTTCGTGTCCCACCGACGGTGGTCGGGGCGTGATCGGGGCCACGATCGGGGCTGTTCGTTCCTGCTCAGTACGCCGTCCCGGCACCCGCACGCCACCCTCACACCGCCCTCCCCACCACCCATGGTCCTCCGTCCGTCGCGACAGTAAAGTGCGGCGAATGAACGAGGGGGACGCTGTGGCCGTGGAGGCGGAGGGCGTGGAGCTCGCGTGGGGTGGTCCGGTTCGCCACGGCAACGGGATGGGGAACGCCCGGGGCGAGGGAGCTGTCACTGCTCGGGGCACCGGAGTGCGGAGTTCCCTGCGTGACGAAGCGAGGGCCGCTCACCGTGGCCGAGGCGGCGCCCCGCTGCGCGCGGAGAGCGGGCCCCGCGCCGGGCGCCGTCACCCCCGCCCCCCGGCCGCCGGGCCCGCCACCCTCCTCACCCCCCTTCCCCACCTGCTTTCCCTCCTGCTTCCCCTTCTCCTTCTCCTCCCCTTCCTCACAGCCGCTCCCGCCCTCGCCGCCCCCAGCCCACCCCCGCACGCGTCCACCCAGGCCGCCGTCCTCGCCGCTCACCTCCGCGAGAACCCCGTCTACGTCACCGACCAGCTCCCCCGCGCCGTTCCCCGCTCCACCGCCCCCGATTACGCGCGGATCGCCGAGGGCGTCACCAGGCGGACCGGTGTGCGGACCTACGTGCTCGTGATGCCGGAACCCGGGGCGAGCATGGAGAGCAAGGCGTTGCTCGGTGCCGTGCACGACCGACTCGGGCGGGACGGGCTGTACGTGCTCATCGATGAGCACTCCGTCTCCCAGGCCGTCGCCTTCGGTGTACGCGCGCCCGCCGAGGACGCCTGGTCGGTCCAGCTCCATGAACTCCCGTACGACGCCGGGCCCCTGCTCAGCTTCGAGCGGTTCGCCGACGTCGTCGCGATGGGTCCGGAGAAGGCCGCGCAGCGGGCGGAGGCCGCCCGCGAGAAGTACGGGTCACACGGCGCGAGCGGCGACGAACGCGGCGAGGAGCCCGACGAGCTGCACATCGGTCCCACCGACCGCCGCAACCAGTCCTTCCTCACCGGCATCGCGCTGACCGGGCTCCCGCTGCTCGTCCTGCTGATCTCCCCCTACGTACGCCGGTGGTGGCGGCGCCGACAGCCGCGGACATCCGCCGTCGACGTCGTCTCTCTGAGCAAGGGGGAGGAGGGAACCGCCAAGCCCCAGTCACGGCCCCGAACCCGTAGCTGGAACTGGAACCGGACCCGGCCTCAGCCCCGGACCCGGACCCGCCTGCCCCACTGGACCGAAGCCGCCCTCGCCCTCGTCCTCGCCGCGGCCGTCGCCCTCACCGCCACCGCTCTCTTCGACGAGACCACCTCCAGCGCCTCGCCCCCGCCCACCGCCGCCGACATGGCATCACGCGTCGACCGCGTCACCGACGGGCTGCGCCGCGACCCGGTCTACAGCGACCCCGAGAGCCCTCGGCCCCTCACGGACCGGCAGCTCGACGGCCTCCGTTCCCGCATGAAGGACGCCGACTACGGCTCCGTATACCTCGTCCTCGTGCCCCAGATGCCCGAGGACGAGTCCGCCGGCGACCCCGAGGCCTTCGCCGACGCGGTCCAGCGCGGGCTCGGCAGGTCCGGCGTGTACGTCGTCGCCGATCCCCTCTCGGGAGACATCGACGTCGTCACGTACGACGTGCGCATCGACGCGAACCGCGTCGCCCTCGACCTGCCCGACGGCATCAGCTACGACGCGTCGGACGAGCGTTCCGAAGACCACCGGCTGGGCGAACGCCTCGGCAGGCTCCTGACGTTCCTCGACGACTCGCCCCGCACGGACACCCCCGAGACGTCGTCGATCGGCACCGACGCACCCGACCCTGTCGAGGACACCGCCCTGCCCCGCCTCTTCAGCACCGACTTCTGGCCCGGCCTGCTGGTGGGCGCGATCGCGGCCGTGATCGTCTTCGGCGTGGTCGCGGGCGTCCTCGGGATCCTGGGGCGTACGGTGCCGGGGCTGCGTCCCGCGGCCGCGGGCATCCGCCTCATCCGACCCTGGCCCGAAGCCGGAGCCGGGCCTAGGCCCGGGAGTGGCGTAGGGCCCGAGAGTGGCCGGGGGACCGGGAACGGCCGAGGGACCGGGAACGGCCGAGGGACCGGAAATGGCCGAGGGACCGGGAGCGGCCGAGGGGCCGGAAATGGCCGAGGGACCGCGGGGAGGAGCAGGACGCTCGTCGGCTTCGACGCCCCGACCGACCCCTCCCCCTCCTACCTCCGCCGCACCGCCCAGGAGGAACTCGCCGCTCTGTCCCGCGAGTTCGACCCGGACGCCGCGCTGCCCTCAGCTCTGCGCACCCGCGTGTGGGACTGCCTCGACACCGCCACCCTGCTCGCCGACCGGGACGCCGACGGGCCCGACGGGCGCGTGGACGACGATGTACCGGCCGCCGACCTCGCCGCCGCCGTCACTCTCGCCCGCATGGGCCGCGCCGCGCTCGCGAACCGCGACACCGACAAGCCCTGCTGCGCGCTCAACCCGCTGCACGGCCCCGCCACCGGCTGGCGCGACGCGCGGTACGCGCCGGAGGACAGCCGGCGCCGCACCATCCCCGTCTGCGACGCCTGCCGCGCCTTCGTCACCGAGCGGCCGGACCTCGCCCACACGCGCCGCCTCACGCTGCCGGCGCCCGGGGGCCGACGCGGCGCGGGTCGCGTCCCGTACGAGGACGCCGCGGGACCGATGCCCGCCGCGCGCAAGGGCGTTCCACAACTCATCCGCCAGGTACGGGAGTACGCCGGTGTCCAGTGACCCGAACCGTCCGACCGCTTCGCCCGCGCGTCGCCGCCCGGTGGGGGCGTCCGGAGCCGCCGCGCTGATCACCGGCACCGCCGTTCTCGCCCTCCTGACGTCCGCCGGACCCGTGCTCGCCGCTCCAGCCGCCCCGCCCGCCCCCGGCAAGGCGATCGCCCGGGCCCTGACGAAATCCCCGGTGTACGTCGACCCTTCGTACGCCGCGTCCGCCGTGCCCCCGGCCCGCCAGAAGGAACTCGTCCGGCAGATCGAGGCCACAGGTCTGCCCATCAAGGTCGTCCTCGTACCGCTGGCCAAGGGAGATGCGTACAACGGGGACGCGGACACGCTCGCGGGCGTCGTACGCGACCGTCTCAAGGACGGCGCCGACCGCGCCCCCTCGGCGGACGGCAGGCCCGCGACGGACGTCGACGCTCCACCGGACGACGACCTCATCCTCCTCACCACCGACGGCGAGTTCCCCGACTCGATCCGCGGCCACGAGTGGCCCGGCGAGGCGCACCAGGCCGAGGACGCCGCCGACGCGGTCGGCCTCATGGACGAACTCGACGACGCGAGCCTCGCGGACCTGACCGCCGAGGCCGTGACGGTGATCGAGCGGGGCAACGGCACGGCGGAGTACGAGAAGGAGAGGAAGAAGCTGGACGAGAGCCTGGCCGGGGACGGCGACCCGGACGGCCGCCGAGAGGACCGCGGCGGCCCCTCCTGGCCCCTCATCGCCGCCGTCGCGATCCCCGCGCTCGCCCTCGCGCTCCCAGCGGCCTTCCTCGTACGTTCCGCACGCCGCCGCCACGCCGGATCGGCCGCCGCCCCCTTCGCCCTCCCCCAGGCCGTCTTCGCCGCGGCACGCGCCGCCGACGAGGCCGAACTGCGCCGCCGCGCGGAGGCGGAGGTCCTCGCGCTCGGGGAGGCGGCGCGGGCGGCGGACACCGGGACGACGCCGGGCCTCCAGCGGGCCCTTGACGCGTACGCCGCCGCAGGCACGGTGCTCGACTCCGCGCGCGGGCTGCCCGACCTGGCCGGGGTCCTCGCCCTGGTCACGGAGGGCCGCGACGCCCTGGCCGGCACCCCGGACCCGCTCCCCCTCTGCTTCTTCAACCCCCTGCACGGCCTGCGCCCACGCGATCCGCACCCGCCGCGCCCCGGAGGTCCTCACCGACACGGCACCCCCGGACGGCCGCCCCATCCCCTACTTCGAGGCGGAAGCCGACTCGAGCGTGTGGGCGGCGACGGGGTACGGATCCTTGCTGGGCAACGACGCGGAGGATGGGCTTGCGGGGCGGGTGGGGCGGGGGGACTTCTCGCGCAGGGCGCGTGGCTGAAAGTCCTACGGCGCGCCCACGGCAGCCGTGATCATTCGGTCACGCCGAATCGTGCCGTGCCGTCGTACTCCCTCGGGACTTCCACGGAACCGAGACCTACAGGCCAGAGTGATCATGGCAAAGTAGTGCGCGCACAAGGCAGTACGCCGAGCCTGAACCACGGAGTGACATGTCCGGATCCGACCTGGTCGTCGACTTCCAGCTGCTCGACAAGTCGGCGAAACAATTGAATGCCATCGAGAAGGAGTTCAAGAACCTCGACGATTGGAAGGACGACGTCAAAACCGCGGTCGGCGCTTCCGATATCAAGGACGCCATGGGCGAATTCGTCGACAACTGGGACAAGAACCGCAAACGGCTTCTCGAAGACCTCGAGAAAGTCGGGAAGCAGGTGGAGGGCACCCGGGACGCCTTCCAGAAGCTTGAGGACCAGTTGTCAAAAACTGGCAAGAAGAAGGACAAGTAGCGCGGCACAGCCGCGGCGCACGATCACGGCTTCGGGGGAGAGATGGCACGGCCCAAGGACTGGCAACCACTGCGCGAGAGCGATCCCGTACCGGGCGATCCCGAGGGGGTCCGCGGTCAGGTCAAGCATATGAAGAAGATTGCCGAGTACCTGCGCACGCAGGCGGCCGCGCTCACCGCCATGGCCGATGCCGACAACCTCAAAGGCCAGTACGCGGACAAACTGGCTGAGGACGCCCGTGGGCTCGGCCGCAAGCTCGACGAGGCAGAGGACCGCTACCGCGAAGTCAAGAACCATCTGTCCGGCTGGGCCGAGGACTTGGAAGGCTTCCAGAAGCGGGCGGACAAGGCTCTCGACGACGCCAAGGAAGCCCAGCGCATCATCGATGCGCACGAGAACAAGCCGGACGACGACAAGAAGGCCAAGGACGGCGAAGAGAAGGACAAGAAGGACGACAAGGGTTCCGACTCCGAGGACCCCGCCCTCAAGAAGGCCAAAGAAGACCTGTCGGACGCCCGCAGGCGTCTCAACTCCGCGGCCGGGGATTACGACGAACGTGCGAGCCACTACGCCGGCAAGATCCGCAAGTCCATCGACGACGACATGGAAGACAGTTGGTGGAATGACGTCAAGGCGGCGATCGGAGATCTCGACTGGCTCAGCACCCTGGCTGACGCCCTGAGCTGGGCCGCCACAGCGCTGGGTATGGCAGCACTGCTTTTCCCTGGACTCGGCGTCGTCGCGCTCATCCTGACCGGTATCGTCGCCGGAATTCACCTCTTGCAGGCCGCAACCGGGAACGGTTCATGGTTCGACGTCCTCATGGACCTCGGCGCCCTCAAGTTGGCCCGTCAGGGGATCAAGGCCGGTAAGGCGATCAAGGCTCTGCAGCAGAGCTCACGCAAGATCGCGGCAGGAACGGCCGACGACACCGCCAAGACAGCTGCGAATCAGGCGCGCAAATCGACGATCGACAACGGCAAGAAAGGCAGCCGTAAGGGTGGGGGCAGGTCGGGCAACGACCGGAGGAAGAACCGCGCACGCCACCTGAACGCGCTCCAGAAGTCAAGGGCGGAGGGGCAGAAGGCGGGCAAAGAAGTCAAGGAAGCGGCTATGCCCCAGGTCACGGCGCAGGAGAAGAGAAGCGTGCTGGGTGATGCCGAGCTCGGTAGCCAGTTGAAGGACATCAGAAAATGGCGGGACCGGTATCCCGACAACACCCAGCTCAGTCAGAACGCCACGCAGGCGGAACGGCATGCGGGCGAGGTCCGTTCCGCATGGGGTGTGAGTACCACTCTCGACCTTGGCGACAAGAGTGGAGACAGCGTTTCGGACGGCGAGTACAGCCGTATGAAGGACCGCATGACACGTCCTGTGGGTTCACGGTGGTGAGGAAGGCGATTCGATGATTTCCGACAACGGCGTCGAGCCGGACGGGCAGTCAGCGGTGAGGCAGCGGCGCATGGCGTGGCAGGTCGGCGTCTTCAAGTGCGTTTTCCTGCTCTCCATGCTCCGTATGTTTGCGGCTCCCGCGACCAAGGACTTCTTCGACAGGTATGTGGTGTCGTGGCCGACATGGGAGTGGCCCCTCTATGCGCTCGTACCGATCGCCCTGATCTACCTGTACCGGCGACCAGGCGACTGGGACGCGCTCCGAGGTGAGCGGGGTCTCATCAAATGGGCTCTCCTCCTCTACCTCTTCTATGCGCTGCTCTTCGCCGTCGGTGCCGCCGTCTGGATTCTCTGGGCCGCTGTGGTCATTTGCGTCTCCGGTCTCATCGGTATCTGGTACCTCAACCGCAAGGAACGACTCCGTGCTGCCTAAACAGATCGAACCGGATGCGGCACCTGTCGGCACAGGCGAGGCCGCGGAAACAATCCCGCCGGTCACTGGCTACCGCCTCATACTCCCCGGCGACTGGGCTCATATCCCTCTCCGTCAAGGAACGGAGGACGCGATCCGCGGGGTCCTCGACGAAGCGTACGCCCGTATCCCCGCCGATGCGCCGGCCGACAAGATCGGCCCCTACAAACGCGAATGGGAACGTCGCTTTCGCGCTTCGGTAGCCAATGCCCAAAAGAACAAAGCTTTGGACCTCTATCTGCCGGTTCGGCCGAAGGGCGACTTCAACATCGGCGCGTCGCTCCTCGTTACCGAATGCCACGTGCCCAGAGCTCCTGGTCGGCCGCCCGGCGCAGTCGAGCCGACCGAGGTGGCCGTCCAACTGCTCGCCAGGGACGGCGTGGAGAACGCCGACCTGAGCTCGGGCGAGATCGACCACGCGCTCGCCGTACGCCGCGAGCACGTGGCCGAGGCGTCACCCGAGAAGGGCGCCGAGCTCGCCTCTCGGCGGGTGGAGTACATGGTGTCCGTACCAGGTGACC
The DNA here is from genome assembly GCF_008642355.1 of Streptomyces venezuelae. NCBI lineage: Bacteria > Bacillati > Actinomycetota > Actinomycetes > Kitasatosporales > Streptomycetaceae > Streptomyces > Streptomyces venezuelae. The sequence goes on along the minus strand of NZ_CP029193.1, from coordinate 4,734,576 downwards.
CGGACCGCTGGTTCGTAGCCGCGTTCTCCACCGTCGGGGGCGGGGATCCTCGGGACGAGCTGGCCGAAGCGCTCGTCGAGTGGTTCGACGCGGTGATGGCAACCTTCCGCTGGAGCCGAGGGTGACCAACGAAGTGCAGAACTACTTCTGGAGCGTTCTCGACATCGGAGACATTGACGCGGACCCCTGGGTCATCGTCCCTCCGAGAGCCGGGCTGAGCGCTCCGTTCGACCTCTGGGACGACATCGGTGCCTGGGCCCGTGAGATTGCCGAGGAACTGTGGGAGGACTTCGACCTCGACCCCGGCCCCAACGGCGTCGACTTCGTCGCAGGCACCCTGCAGCGCACCGCGGAGGCCCTCGCCCCACCCGGCTCGGACCACTGGCTCTTCCTGCACCTCGACCATCCGGCGGACGTCCCGCTCCCCGTCTGCGCGGCACTCGGCCCGGCGGCGGGCCCCCGCGAGGAGACGCTCCGTGCCCTCACCGAGGCGGACGACAAGAGCGCGGTCGAGCCCCCGGTCGTGAAGACGGTCAAGTCCGATCGGCTCGGCAAGGGCATGACCACGTTCCGCTACGTCCCGCAGGAGGACTCCCCACACCTGCTGGCCTGCGTGCGGTACGCGTGGCAGGTCGAGGAGCACGGCGCGGACGTCGTCATCTGGACGGCCTCGGAGGACATCGCTCACGTCATACGGGCGGCGGAGGACCTGGAGAACCTGGCGCGCACGCTGAGCGTCTGGACTCCCTGAGAACGGGACGGGGCGAGGCGGGGGCGGGGGCGGGCACCATGATCGCGACGTCGCGCCCAGCCGGGTCATGGCTTCACCGCCATGGCACGGAAGCGACCGCAACGAGATCCTCGTCGAGCGCTTCGCCGCCGCCATGACTACGTTCCCCCGGAGGACCGAGTGACCGTCACCTTCTCCCTCGACTCGGACAGCGACGCCACCGTCTGGCTCGCCATGCCCCTCCTGGGCGACGGGCGCGGGGTGGCACGGGAACGCAAGAAGTGGGCCCGCCGCACCTCGGAGCTGCTCTGGTCGCTCGTCGACGACGAGCCGGTCGACAAGAAACAGGTCAAGATGCTGGCCTTCGAGCTGGACTCCGTGGCGGAGCAGCTTCCCCGGACCGTCTCGGTCCACCAGGTCTTCCTCTACGTACCGGACCCCCGCAGGGAGTTCCTGACCTTCCTCGTCCACGCGGGCCCGAGCGAGGACGACGTCGACGCGACCTTGGACGAGCTCGTCCAGAAGGACGCGCCTGGCGCCGTTCAGGACCCCGAGGTCATCGACTTCGACACCGAGCGTCTGGGGCGCGGCAAGCGCTCCATCCGCTACTTCGTCGCGTCCGAGGCCGGCGCCATGTGCTGTTCGGTGAACTACGCCTGGCGCCTGGAACCCCTCGGCATCGACGTGATCGTGCGCACGGTGGGTGAGGACATCGGGTGGATCACATCCAACATCGACGAGTTCGACGAGTTCGCCCGAAGCCTTTTCGTGAACCTCGACACCTGAGCTCGCACTCTGCCGCCTGTCTCGTGTGGTTGCACTGGTGACGGGTTCCTGACCCGGGTTCTCAGCGTCACGACACGGTGACAGTCCGCTGGAATCAGGCGACTTGCCCCGCTATCGACCCTGGCGGAACCAAGAACCCCGCGGTTAACGTCGGCACGCTGGAGACACCCCTCGCCCCACCGGGAGCCGACCGTGAACCGCCGCACCCTGCCCGTCACCGCCGCGCTCGCCGCGACCGCTGCCCTGCTCCTGACGGGATGCGGCGGCGGGAGCGACAGTGACTCCAAGGACAACGACAAGATCGCCGGAGCCGACGACGGCTCGGCGAAGCCGAAGAAGTCGGCCGACCCGTCGGGCGCACCGGTCGCGGACAAGCCGGACGGCGTCGACGTGTCGCTGCCGAAGAGCATGAACCTCGTCTTCGACTGGGACAGGCCGAAGGACAAGAACGAGGCGGCGGCGATGGATGACGCCGCGAACTTCATGCGGGCGATCTACCGGGGCGTCGACAAGCGCACCTCGAAGGATGCGGCGGTGTCCGCGTACTCCACCGGCGGCGGACTGCACTACGCGAAGGTGCAGATCGACGACCGGATCGAGGGCGGCTGGACGGCCACTGGAACGCGGCGCCACTACCAGGCCACCACCCGGTCCGCTCCGAACGGCAAGTCGGTGGAGGTCGCCTTCTGTGTGGACTCGAGCAAGTTCTACGGCAAAGAGGTCAAGACCGGGAAGGTGCTGAAGAGCAAGCCCAGCATCAAGGACTACGACCACTTCAAGATCGTGATGGTCAAGTACCCCACGGGTGACGGCCTGTGGCAGGCCTCCAAGGTGTTCGTCGAGACGAAGGCGAAGCAATGCCAGTGAACAGATCACGGCGCACGACGCTCGCTACCGGTGCTGCGGCCCTGACACTCGCCGTCGGCGCGCTCGCCCTCACACACCCGGCGTACGCCGCGGAGCCCAGCAGCAACGGCGAGGGCGGAAGCACCGAACAGCAAGGCGGCACCGACAAATCCGGCACAGGCATCTACGCCGCCGCAAAAGTCACGTACTCCGGCTCCGTGGCCAAGGGCGGAGGAGGCGGCAACGTGACCTCCTCAGACGTCAACTGGACGCCGCCGCCCTGCTGGTACGCCCCCATGTACGGCGCCAAGGAATTCAAGAAGAAGATGTCGAAGGAGCTCAAGGACGCCGCGAACGCGCCCGGCATGTCCGGACACGCGGGTGCGGCGATCAATGAGCTCCAGCGTCATTACGAGGACGACTACGGCTGGACGGACACCCCCGGCTACAAGGACTACAACGTCGACAAGGACGGCGAGGGGATGTTCTGGGCGGCGGTCGAGAACCCCGACGAGCCGGACTACCTCAAGCGGACGTCGTGCAGTGACATCCCCTTCTGGGTCGAGAACGGCGAGGCGCCGCCGCCCCAGTACGAGGAGGCCATCAAGCCGGAGATGCTCGCGGCGCTCGCCTACCAGCACATGGAACTGCCGAAGACGAAGGTCAGCCTCGCCCCCGACGGTGCGACCAAGGTGAAGCTGCCGACGTGGGCCTGGCTCGACAAGGCGGCCTTCGACGACGTGGAGGCGACGGCGGCGATCGACGTCCCCGGCTTCCACCTCGAGGCGACGACGACCGCGAAGCCCAAGTCGCTGACGCTCGATCCCGGCACCGCGGACGCGACCACGCTCCCCGCTAACGGTGAGTGCCTCATCGTCGGTGACACGATCGGGGAGCCGTACGCGAAGGGCAAGTCCAAGGAGACCCCGCCCTGCGGCATCGTCTACGGCCGCTCGTCCGCCGGTTCCACGTTCCCCCTCAAGGCCTCCCTCACGTGGGAGATCAGCTGGACGGGCACGGGCCAAACCGGGGCGGTGCCCATGCCCGACGGCAAGATCGAGGCGGTCCAGGACGTCACGGTCGAGGAAATTCAGGCGATCAACCGTTGAGGTCTCCTGCGGGGGCGCGGACAGACGAACCCGAGGCTTGCACACCTCAGTGAAGGTGCTGCTCCGTGTCGCAATAGCAACTGGAGTAGCGCAGACCCCCTTGGGTAGCGTCGCCCCGTTGGAGACACCTCCCCTCGCCCCACCTGGGGTCCGATCGTGAACCGCCGCACCATGCCCGCGACCGCCACCCTTGCCGCCGCGGTCGCGTTGGTACTGACAGGCTGCAGCAGCGACTCCGAACCGGACGACCGGATCAAGGGAGCCGGGCAGGGAGAAGACACGAGCTCACCGAGCGCGAGAGCCACTCCGACCGCGCCGGCCAAGATGGCCGACTTCGGCCTTCCCGACGACCTCGACGTCGAGATCGAGTCCAACACGACGGGCGACAAGGCCAAGGACCAGATCCTCAAGGAGCAGGCCGAGAGCCTCATGGCCCGGCAGCGTCTCTACGTCGATCTCGACACCAACTCCCGTTACCTCACGCGGTACTACGGAGGCGAGGCACGCGAGTTCTACGTCGCGGATGTGAAGAAGGCGAAGTCGGAAGGCCGGACCATCACCGGGACCTACCGGTACTACGACCGGAAGGTCACGAAGAACACGGACGACCTCGTGATCGTCACCTATTGCGAGGACCGTTCAAGGGCGGACGCGAAGGACGTCACGTCTGGAAAGACCAGGAAGACGAAGCCGAGCCCAGAGGACTTCATCTTCAACACCGCGACCCTCAGGAAGACCGAGCACGACACCTGGCTGGTCCAGTCCTTCCGCGGAGAAGGAGGGGCGGCGGCATGTCGATGACCCGCCTGTCTCGATCCGCGGCGGTCCTGAGTGTGACAGCCCTGCTGACCATCGGATCAGCAGGTGCCGCGGCCGCGGGTGATGGCACCGGAAGCTCGGGAAAGCCGCCTGCCGGCGGAAGCGGTGGCGGAGGCGAAGGCTCGTCCGGCGGTGGCTCGATCGGCGCCCAGGTCCAGTACAAGACCGATTTCAAGGGTACGAAGGCGTCCAGCCCCATCGCCCCGAGCGGCGGACCGTGGAAGCCGCCCTTGTGCTGGACCCAACCGAAATTCACACCCGAGCAGTACAAGGAAGAGCAGAAGAAGACGGCTCCCATCGACCCCGGTACCGGAAAGACGCTTCCCGGCTGGAACGACGGCAAGGACTTCCACGAGGGCGACAAGGGCGCGTGGTGGTTCCGAACCTACGCCGTCGACCAGCTCAAGTCGGGCAACATCGAGCTCGGCGACATGGAGAAATGCACCACGGTCAAGGGTGTGCAGTGGGTCTAGGCAGGCGAGCCGCCCGCGGATGCCATCTCACCTCTTGCCCTGGCAGGGCTTGCCTACGCCGAGACGAAGCTCCCCGCGCCACCGGTCACGCTGCGCCCCGCGGCCGACAACCAGATCGTGAACCTGCCCACGCACGTCAAGTTCGACGTTCCCCTTGAGCGGGTCTGGGTGACGGCACGCTTCAACCATCTCGGTGTGGACCTCGCCGCGACCACGGTCGCCACGCCCGTCGCCCTGCGCGTCGACGCGGGCACCGACTTCGCGGACCCGAGGACCTGCGAGTACGACCTCAGCTCGGGCAAGTCCGGCTACCAGGTGGACACGTCCAAGGCGGACTGCAGCATCGCCTTCAAGAAGTCCACGGGTGGCGGGTCCTACCCGCTGCAAGCGCGGGTCACCTGGAAGGTGACCTGGACGGACTCCGCGAACCCTGACGGCGCTCCCCGCGAACCGGACCTGCCTGCAGGCCTCTCCACCTTCGAACAGGACGTCGCGGTCAAGGAAGTCCAGTCCGTGAACCGATGATCCGGGCCCCGCAGCCCGGCCTCCCTATTCCCAGTGAAGCGTGCCGGCCACGGTGTCGAAAAGCTCCACCATCTGTCGCGCCAAGCCCTCCATGGGGGTGGAGAAGGTGAGGTTCAGCCACTGTCTGCTCGCGGGGACGGGGACGTTGTAAGTCACCGTTGTCGTCGCGAGCGTGTTGCCCATCTGGTGCTCGGGGTCGGCCGCCTCGGTCTTCTCGGTCCGGACGGCGTCACCCGCGGCCTCCAGCTTCCGCACTTCGGCGGGACGCCCCGTGTCCCCGAGCCTGCGGGCCAGGTCGTGGGCCGTGCCGCAGCCCGGATATCCGTCCGGGATCAGGCTCACGAGCAGCGACGACGCCAGTGGCAGGCCATCGACGGTCAGCAGCGAGATGTACAGCTCGACGCCGCCCTGGCGATGGGCGGCCTTCGCCTGCTTCTGCAGGTCCCGCATCAGGCGTTCTTTGAGGAGAGGCGCGTTGTCGATGCCCTCGAATTGGCGGTCGGCCAGTGCGGCGATACCGCGGTCACGTTCCTCGGGGTCGAGGTGCAGTTGGAACCAGCCCGCGGGGACGAAAATCGTGTAGTCGCTGGGCGGGGTGTCCCATTCGGTACGCAGGGGCATATCAGAGCTCGCCGGGGGATTCGGGTGCGGACGGGCCGGGTTCCGCGGGGACGGGCACCAGACGCAGGGAAGGCATGACCCGGTCCACGAGATCGGTCAGTTCGTCCGTCCGCTCGAAGTTGAGCCACCGAGCTTCGACCAGCAGGATCTCTTCGTGTCCGGTCGGCCAGACCCAGTACCTGACGCATTCACTGAGCTTCTTGCCCCAGCCGAAGCGTCGCTTTTCGACGAGCACGGCCTGCACCCGGACGGCAGGGCCGATCGGCAACTCGACCTCGGTGATCTGGGGGTCGCCCTTCACTTCTGCGTAGGACCACTTCAGCAGCATCCCCTCGTACTCCTTCGGGGAAGGCCGTGTGACACCGTCCTCTCCGTAGGCGAGGACCGACATGTCCGCCAGGAACACGCCGCTGTCGGTATAGGCGACCGCGGTCAGCAGCGGGCCGGACTCGTGGACCGACAGCGCGTGCTCCTCCAATTCCCGCTGAAGCACTGCCTTGCTGACCCCCAGGCGCAGCGGGTCGAACTGCTCGACCAAGTCCGCGGCCACCTTTCGGGCTTCTGCCCTGGTGCCCTCGTGCAGAGTGAGCCCGAGCCAGTTGCCGTCGAAGTCGAATTCGACGAGGAAGTCATCTTCCGGGGCGGCTGAGTTGCCGTCTTTACTCTGCTGCTCTTGCTCCATCACGACACCTCGTCGATAAATAGGCCGCCGGCGGTGACTCCACTGCCGGCCACGCTCAGCTGTGTCGCCCTGCGCGACAGCTTGTTGACGTCGAATCCGACGTCCTTGAGACCCTTGCCCAGGTCCTTGGCCTCACTGAGGGATGATGCCGCGGATGAATCAGCCAAGGTGAAGGACTTGCCGATCCCCTTCATATAGCTTCCGTTGCCGCGTTCCTTCAAAACCCGGCCCATCTCACGGTACCCACCCTTGAAACCGTCCTTCCAGGTCGAACCCTTGAAGAGCTCGGTCACGGGCTCCCGGATGGACTTGCCGATGTCACCCTTTTCCAGCCCCTTGACGACTCCCGCGTCACGGTTGAACTTCTGGCGGTTCCGCTTGAGCTGCCGGCCGGTCAACTTACCGCTCTTTGCGGCCTGCATACGGTCGACCAGCCCCTTGGCGTACCGCCCGCTGACCTTCGTCATCGCCTTGCCGGCGCCCATCATCAGCAGGCCGACCGCAGCGGTGGCGAGCGCCGTCCACGACTCATCACCCATGCCGACCTGGATCGCCGTACAGGCGATGTTGATGATGGTGGCCACCATGGAAACGGCCCCCAGGAATCCCGCCAGTCCCTGACCCACGATCGGAATCCAGCCGACCGCGAGAGCGGCGATGCCGGCCCATTTCGAGATGTTCTCCGTCCAGTTCGCCACGACGTCCACGACCTGAGCGAAGTCATCCCAGAACCCATCCTTGAGCGCATCGTCGGAGATGACGTCGTCGATGGCGTTTCGCGCCTTGCGGGCCGCCTCGTCGCGGATGCTCTGCGCTTTCTTCAGCTTGTTGCGGGCCGATTCCAAGGACTTGGCGGCAGCCTCCGCCTGGTCCTCCAGCTTCTCCTTGCGGCCCTTGTCGTCCCCCTTCGCGCCGTCGCCCTTTCCGGATCTGCCGGAGAGGCCGTCCAGGTTCTTCTCGGCGGCACTCTTGTCCGCCTCGGCCTCCCGCGCCTCCTGCCGGGCGATCTCGGCGATCCGCTGGGCGCGGTGGAGTTCCGTGGCGTAATTGCCGGGAGTGGCCGCGGCGTTGGACTCGTAGTCCGGCCCGTGGTCCACGATCCGGTCGCCGACCGCGTCGGCCACCGTCTTGTAGCGCTTGTGCGCGGCCTCCAGACGGCCGCGGCACTTCTTGGCCTTCTCGCGGAACTCTTTTCCTGCGTCGCTGTCCCACGACGTCACCTCGGACGCCGCCTTGAGGTGGCGTACCTGGCGTTCGAGTTCGTTCGCCGTCTTGCGGAGTTTGCGTCCCAGCTGTTCCAGGCGGTCCGGATCACCGGGGACCGGGTCCTGGTCGGCGAGCGGCTGCCAGTCCCTTGGGCGTGCGCCGGCCATCAGGACTTCTTCTTGTCGGAGTCGCGGAGCGCCTTGGCCAGCTCGCTGTCCATCTTCTCGTACGTCTTCGCAGCGGCCTTCGCGATGTCGCCGAGGCGCTTGATCTCGTCGCCGAGCTCCTCGCGATGTTTGTCCCAGTTGTCCACGAAGTCCCCGAACTGCCACGACAGGTCGTGTTCACCGAAGTCGTCCTCGTACTGGCCCTTCAGCTTGCCCAGGCCGTCGAACGCTTCCTTGATCTTGCCCAGTCCGACACCCATCTCGCGGATGACGTTCAGGTCGTCGATCCTCGCGTACTCCCCCACGAGCCGTCCCCTCTCTCACGCCGTGGTCCTGCAGCTTCTCGTATGCGAACAACGAGGGCGGGGCGGAGGCGCCGGGCTTGCCCCGCCGCCTCCGCCCCGAAGGAGCCGAGCCCTGGCTACTTGCGCGCAGCCCGCCCCAGCTCGTCATCGATCTGCTCGTACTTGTCCGCGGCGTTCGTCAGGTAGTCGCCCATGCCGTCGAGGCCGTCGATCGTCTTCTTCGCGCCCTCGACGAACTCGTCGAAGTTCTCGTCGAACGCCTTCGAGGCGCTCTTCGTGACGAAGCCCGTCTCGACGAGGTTCTTGATGTACTTCTTCAGGCCGTCCAGCTTCTCGTTGAGCTTGTCCTTCTCCTTGACCACGTGCTTGGCCGCGTCTCGCATGTCCTGATATGTGACATCAAGGTCCTTGGCCATGAGGCTCTCTCCCAATCAACTCGCCGCAGGGCCAACCCCCGTGGCTCCCGTAACGCGGATGGTGTGATCGTCCGCTCTTGCGCCAGCAGCTTACGGGTGGGGCTGGTGGGAGCACAGCCCGGTTCAGTCACAGCTCTGCTATGAGCGACTGCGAAGAGATGTGAAGAACCGAGTGCGACCGGATGTGAAGAAATGTGAAGGGAGAGGCGTTGTGGGGCGGGAAGTGCCGAGGGGTGGGTGGGTACGGGGCGTTGCCTGTGGGAAGGGGGGAGCGGATATCGTCAGGCGCATTGTTCAGCTCCGGGGAGGACGATCGTGCGCCTGACTCTGACCGTCGTCGATCCGTTCGGCGGGGACTCCGCCGACGTGGTTCTCGACGCCGATCCCGAGTCCACCGTGCAGGACATCGCGGTGGAACTGGCCCGGCAGGTCGGCCACAGCGGCGCGCAGGTCATCCCCATCGGGCACGGGCAGCAGGCGCCCGGGGGTGGTGCTCCGGTCATCTACGTGGACGGGTACGCCGTCGATCCTTCCGCCACCGTCGTCACCTCGCCGCTGCGCGAAGGTGCCGTCGTCAGCCTCAACGATCCCGCGGGGTGCCTGCCCGGTGAGCCGTCCGGGCTCGTCGAGCTGCGCGTCGCGAGCGGGGCCGCCGCCGGCGCCGTGCACCGGCTCGGGATCGGGCGGTACGACATCGGCAGCGGGCCCGCCGCGTACATCCGCGTCGACGATCCGGAACTGCCCGCCCGCGCCCTGACGTTGTCAGTCGCAACCGACGGCACCTGTCAGGCCACCCTCCACGGCACCCCGGAGGAGAGGGAGGGGGTGACGCTCGACGGCGCTCCCTTCGGCGTGGAGGAAGAGGAGGAGGAGCCGGTCGCGGCGGCGGTGCCGCTCGAGGGCGAGTCCAAGAAGGACCGCAAGGCGCGGGAGAAGCGGGAGCGGCAGGCCCGCAAGGAGTGGAAGGAGCGGAAGGAGGCCCGCGCCAAGCTGGTGAAGGAGAGAGCCAGAGGCGGCGACGGGCGGCTCGATACCGTCGCCTGGCCGCTCGGCGCTCAGATCGCGCTGGGAAACACGCTGCTCGAACTTGTCCGTTACACGCCTCCCAACGCCGCCCTCAAGTGGTCCGAGGACGGTGCCGGGCTCGACTACAACCGGCCTCCGCGGCTGCGTCCGCCCGAGCGGCAGACCGCTTTTCGGCTGCCCAGCCCGCCCCGTGAGTTCGAGGCACGGCCGCTGCCGTGGCTGATGGCGCTGTTTCCGCTGGTCGGTGCCGTCGTCGCAGCGATGATCTTCAATCGCTGGTACTACCTGATCATGGCGGGTCTGAGTCCCATCATGCTGTTCGGCAACTACTTCATGGACAAGAAGCACGGGCGCAAGTCCCATGCCAAGCAGGTCAGGGAGTACAAGGAGACCAAGGCTCGGATCGAGCGGGATGCGCGGGACGCCTTGGTGGCCGAGCGGATCGACCGGCGCAACGCCGTGCCCGATCCCGCCTCGGTGCTCGCCCTCGCCACCGGGCCGCGTACGCGGTTGTGGGAGCGGCGGCGGACCGACGGTGACCATCTGCTGCTGCGCTTCGGGACCGGGCAGCTGCCCTCCGAGGTCGTCCTCGACGACCCGGAGAAGGACGACCACCGGCGCCAGGTGACGTGGAAGATCGAGGACGCGCCTGTCGCGCTGCCGCTGAAGGGGCTCGGGGTCATCGGCATCGCGGGGCCCGACGACTCCGCCACCGCGCTCGGGCGCTGGGCCGTCGCGCAGACCGCGACCCTGCACAGCCCGATGGACGTGCAGTTCTACGTGCTCACCGAGGTCACGTCCAAGGAGAGCTGGGACTGGGTGCGGTGGCTGCCGCACGCCCGTCCTTCCGGCGGCCAGGACATCAACGTACTCATCGGGACGGACGCCGAGACAGTCGGCGCCCGCATCGGTGAGCTGACCCAGATCCTCGACGCCAGGATCAAGGCCGCCGAGGAGAACCGGGGCCAGGGCGCCGACTTCTCCGATCCGGACATCGTCGTGGTGTGGGACGGGTCCCGGCGGCTGCGGTCGCTGCCCGGTGTGGTGCGACTGCTGCGCGAGGGGCCCGCCGTGCACATGTACGCGCTCTGCCTCGACACAGAAGAACGGTTCCTGCCAGGTGAGTGCCAGGCCTTCGTGGTCGCCGAGCCGAAGCCGGACCCGAACGCCTACGGCCAGGCCCATCAGCGTCCCATGAACGCGTCCGCCCCACCCCAGCACGCCCCCGGCGGCTTCCCCTCCTTCCAGGCCTGGCACACCACCGCGCCCGACCCGCAGGAGGCGGGCGCCCCGCGCGAGCTGCGGCTGCGCGTCGAGATGAGCGGCGCCGAGCGGCTCCTCGACGTACGGCCCGACTTCGTGACGCCCGCCTGGTGCCTGCGCCTCGCCCGCTCCGTCTCCCCGCTGCGCGACATCAGCGGGGAGACGGAGGACTCCGCGCTGCCCGGGTCCAGCAGGCTCCTCGACGTGCTGCAGTTGGAGCCGCCGACCGCCGGGGCGATCACCGCGAGGTGGCAGGCGGGCGGGCAGTCGACGATGGCGGTCATCGGTGAGTCGTACGACGGGCCCTTCGGCATCGACATGCGCAAGGACGGACCGCACGGCCTCATCGCCGGTACCACCGGCTCCGGTAAGTCGGAGCTGCTGCAGACCATCGTGGCCGCGCTCGCCGTCGCCAATACGCCCGAGAACATGACCTTCGTTCTCGTGGACTACAAGGGTGGGTCCGCCTTCAAGGACTGCGTGAAGCTGCCGCACACCGTCGGCATGGTCACCGACCTCGACGCGCACCTCGTGGAGAGGGCCCTCGAATCGCTCGGCGCCGAGCTGAAGCGACGCGAGCACATCCTCGCCGACGCCGACGCCAAGGACATCGAGGACTACCAGGATCTGGTGCGGCGCGACCCGTCGCACGCGCCCGTGCCGCGACTCCTCATCGTCATCGACGAGTTCGCCTCCATGGTGCGCGACCTGCCCGACTTCGTGACGGGGCTCGTCAACATCGCCCAGCGAGGGCGGTCGCTCGGCATTCATCTGCTGCTCGCCACGCAGCGGCCCTCCGGTGTCGTGTCGCCCGAGATCCGCGCCAACACCAACCTCCGCATCGCGCTCCGCGTGACGGACGGCGGCGAGTCCACGGACGTCATCGACTCCCCCGAGGCCGGGCACATCAGCAAGAACACGCCCGGTCGCGCCTACGTGCGCCTCGGGCACGCCTCGCTCGTCCCCTTCCAGTCGGGCCGCGTCGGTGGCCGCCGTCCCGGCGCCGTCGACCCGACGCTGCTCGCGCCCTGGGTCGACTCCCTGGACTGGGCGGCCCTCGGCCGCGCCACGCTGGTGAAGCCGAAGGCGCAGGCCCGCGAGGAGGAGGAGATCACCGACCTGAAGGTCCTCGTCGACGAGATCATCGAGGCCAACCGGGTCATGGGCATCCCCGCCCAGCACAGTCCGTGGCTGCCCGCGCTCGGCGAGACCCTGCTGCTCGACGAGATCCCCGCCCCGGCGCCCCGCACGGCCCCGGGCGCGCTCACGCCCGCCCCGTACGGCGTCGAGGACCTGCCCGCCGACCAGGCGCGCCGCCCGGTCGTCGTGGACTTCGCGAGCTTCGGTCACCTGATGATCGGCGGCGCCCCGCGCTCCGGACGCTCGCAGGTCCTGCGCACCATCGCGGGCTCGCTGGCCCGCACCCACTCCAGCGCCGACGTGCACCTCTACGGCATCGACTGCGGCAACGGCGCGCTCAACGCGCTGACCCGGCTGCCGCACTGCGGCGCCGTCGTCGGCCGCAACCAGACCGAGCGCGTCGTACGCCTCATCAACCGCCTCAAGGGTGAGCTGACCCGCCGCCAGGACCTGCTGGCGGACAAGGGGTACGCGGACATCGGCGAGCAGCGGTCCGACGCCCCCGAGGACGAGCGTCTGCCGCACATCGTCACGCTCCTCGACCGCTGGGAGGGCTGGCTGCCCACGCTCGGCGAGGTCGACCACGGGGCGCTGACCGACGAGATCACGACGATCATGCGGGAGGGCGCGAGCGTCGGCCTCCACATGGTGATGACGGGTGACCGCCAGATCCTGGTCGGCCGCATCTCGTCCCTCACCGAGGACAAGTACGGCCTGCGCCTCGCCGACCGCTCCGACTTCTCGATGCTCGGCATCCCGGCCCGCAAGGTCCCCGAGGAGATCGCGCCGGGCCGCGCGTTCAGGAACGAGAGCGGCACGGAGACGCAGTTCGCCCTCCTGTCGGAGGACTCCACCGGTCAGGGGCAGGCCGCCGCGATCGCCGCGATCGGCGAGCGGGCCGCGGCGCGCGACGCGGACGTGCCGCGCCACCGCCGCCCGTTCCGCGTCGACACGCTGCCGAGCCGCATCACCTTCGAGGAGGCGTGGGAGCTGCGCGACCCGGACGCCTCGCGCTCCAAGCTGTGGGCGCTGGTGGGCATCGGCGGCGACGAGGTCATGGGCCACGGGCCCGACCTCGCGCAGGGCGTGCCGGCGTTCGTCATCGCGGGCCCGGCCAAGTCGGGGCGCTCGACGGTCCTGATGAACATGGCGCGTTCGTTCCGTACGCAGGGTGTACGTCTCGTCGTCGCGGCGCCGCGCCAGTCGCCGCTGCGTGCGCTCGAAGGCACCGAGGGCGTGCTGAAGGTGTTCACCGGGGACGACATCGACGAGGACGAGTTCGAGGAGCTCATCGACGAGGCGGACGCGTCGACGGACGACCCGGTCGTCGTGCTCATCGACGACGCCGAGATCCTGGAGGACGCGGACGCGGCGAGCCACTTCAAACGGATCATCCAGCGCGGCACCGACCTGGGGCTCGCGATGGTCCTCGCCGGTGACGAGGAGGACGTCTGCAGTGGTTTCTCCGGGTGGCAGGTCGACGCGAAGAAGGGGCGGCGCGGCATTCTGCTCTCGCCGCAGGACAGCTCCAGCGGTGATCTGATCGGGCTCAGGATCTCGCGCAGCATGGTCGGTGGGCCGGTGGCGCCGGGCAAGGGCATGCTGCACCTCGGGACGGGCGAGATCTCCACGGTGACGACGCCGCTGTAACGGATGCCGTGACGCATGCCGTGGCGGCAGGGAGGGGTTGGCGGTGGGGAGTTCACGGCGGCGCGCGGCGGGGCCCGCGCTGCGGTACGAGCATGTGCCCGGGGCGCGGACCTCTGGCCGGTCGGGGGAGCGGAAGAAGAAGGGTGAGCGGGAGAGGCGGAGCTTTCGGGAGCGGCTGCGCTCCCTGAGGTTCGGTCTCTTCGTGTGCGCCTGTGTGATCGCCGGGGGCACGGCGCTCGCCCTCGGTCCCATCCGCTGGGCCGGTGAGCTGTGGCACGACCACGCGCCGGGCTGGCCCGGCGAGGGCTACGGCTTCGCCGCCACGGCAGGACTCCTCCTGCCTGCGGCAGGGGCACTCATGGTCATGGCCCTGCTCCGCACGAACTGGCGCAAGGAGAAGCTGCGTTCGTCGTTCTGGACCGCGCTGGCACTGCCGAACGCCTTCGCGGCGCTCATGCTCCTCTCCGTACTGATGGAGACGGTCCGCCCGAAGAACAGCCGACGGCGCGGCACGTGCTCGGCAGCAGGCGAGTACTGCTGGATCAGCAGCCAGTACCCGTACGTCTGGGTCGTCGCCCTCGTGGCGACCGTCCTGGGCGTGGTGGCCGTCGCGGGCGCGTACGACCTCCGCGGCAGGATGCGGAACCGCCGCCTCACCCCACCCGGGACAGCCGCGCCCTGGGGTCGCCCGCGTCGGGGTCGTCCGACGTGTAGACGAGGGTCTCGCCGGTGAGGCGCAGACGGACCGTGTGGGGGGTCTGCGCGCACTGGCCGCCGTTGCCCTCGGCGCCCTTGCCGACCGCGACGATCTGCGTCTTCCCGGCCGACTTGAGGGTGAGGACGTCCGTGCACGTGTTGCCGATGGGGTCGCGTTGCAGGACCGTGCCGAGCCGGTCGCCCGGTGTCGCCTGGCGCAGGGTGACCGTGAACGTGCCGAGGGGGACCCGGCCGCCGCTCGCGTCGGCGTCGCCGCGCCACGTGCCGAGGTACGCCGCGGGGACCTTGCCCGAGGCCGCGGAGTCCCCCGGGGCGCTCGGCCTGCCGGACGACGCCGGCGGCTGCCCGCCCTGGTCGCCCCCCGCGTAGTCGTCGTCCTGCCGCAGCATCCCGAGGACGAACACCGAGCCGACCGTCACGGCCGCCAGCGCTCCGGCCACGGCGAGCGCGACCGTGCAACTCACCTTGCGGCCGCGCCCGTCCGGGCCCTCGGGTACGGAGGTCGCCGCCACGGAGACGGAGAACTTGCCGGGTGCGGCGGGGGCGGACACCGGTGCGGGAGTCGGCGCGGGCGCGTACGACGGGTCCGGGGGGCCGAAGCTGCCCTCCACCGACGGGGAGTTGAACGCCACCGGGCCCGAGGGAGCCTCCCGCGGAGCGGGTGGCTCCCCCGCGCCCGCCCCCGTGTCCAGGTCGAGGAGCCGCACCGCGCTCCGGCTCACCCGCTCCACCACGGGACCGGGCAGCCAGCCCGCCGCCACCAGCGGCGCCGCGCCCTGCGGGGCGAGACGGCGGGCGAGTTCACCGGGGGCGGGGCGCGCGGACGCGTCCTTGGCCAGGCAGGCGGCGGCGAGGTCGCGCAGCTCGCCGCGGAGCGCGCCGAGTTCGGGCTGCTCGTGGACGACCTTGTAGAGCAGGGCCGCCGACGAGTCGCCGGGGAACGGTGACTCCCCCGTCGCCCCGTACACCAGGACCGCCCCCAGCGAGAAGACGTCCGCGGCGCCCGTGACGCCCTTGCCGAGGATCTGCTCGGGTGACATGTAGCCGGGCGAGCCGATGGAGACGCCGGTGGAGGTGAGCGAGGCGGTGCCGTCGGTGGCGCGTGCGATGCCGAAGTCGATGAGGCGGGGGCCGTCGAGGGTGAGCAGGACGTTCGACGGCTTCACGTCCCGGTGGACGAGCCCCAGGCCGTGCACGTGCGCCAGCGCCTCGGCGAGGCCCGCGCCGAGGACGCGTACGGAGTGCTCGGGCAGCGGCCCGCCGTCCCGCACCGCCTCGGTGAGCGAGGGCCCGGCCGCGTACCCCGTGGCGACCCAGGGGACGGACGCGTCCGGGTCCGCGTCCAGGACGGGCGCCGTCCAGTCGCCGCCGACCCTGCGTGCCGCGTCGACCTCGCGGCGGAAGCGCGCACGGAACTCCTCGTCGAGCGCGAAGTGCGGGTGCACGACCTTGACCGCGACGGTGCGGCCACCCGCGCTGCGCCCCAGATAGACCCGTCCCATGCCGCCGGAGCCGAGCCGGCCGAGCAGCCGGTAGGGCCCGATCACGGTGGGTTCGTCGGCTTCGAGCGGATGCATGACCTTGGCCTCCCCCAGGCACGGCGCCCGACACCTCGCGCGCCTCGGCCAATTATCGGACAGGGACCGACCTCGCCTCATGGTGATGCCTGGATGCCGGATGCCCGGATGCCTTACTCAATTCGGGCGCAAAGAACTATTGCGACGGCGGCGATATTCCGGGGCGGCCGGAATGGGAACGCGGTCGGTGAATTCCCGGTCACGTCTCCAGGAGTGCGACCCGCACGTCCGGGGGGAAGCCCGTCGTCGGGCCGACCCGGCGGGCGAACTCGGTCACGCCCTCCAGCTGCGCGCCGCCGAAGCGGAAGTCGAGGGTCGTGAAGTACCGCTCCAGGACGCCCGCGTCGAAGGACTCCCAGCGCGCGGCCTGCTCCGCGACCTTGCCGACCTCCTCCAGGGAGAGGTCGCGGGAGGAGAGGAACGCCTTGTGCACCGCGCGGACGACCTCCGGCTCGCGCGTCGCGTAGTCGCGCCGCGCCGCCCAGACGGCGAAGACGAACGGCAGGCCCGTCCACTCCTTCCACATCTGCCCGAGGTCGTACACGTCCAGACCGAGCCGCGGTCCGTCGATGAGGTTCGCGCGGAGCGCCGCGTCCCCGATGAGGACGGCGGCGTCCGCCTCCCGCATCATCAGGCCCAGGTCGGGCGGGCACGTGTAGTAGTCGGGACGCACTCCGTGCCGCTCGGCGAGCAGCAGCTGCGCGAGGCGTACGGAGGTCCGGGACGTCGAGCCGAGCGCGACGCGGGCGCCGTCCAGCTGGTCCAGCGGCACCTGCGAGACGATCACGCACGACATGACGGGGCCGTCGCAGCCGACCGCGAGGTCGGGGAAGGCGACGAGGTCGTCGGCGTTCTTCAGGAACTCGACGAGGGTGACCGGCGCGATGTCCAGCTCGCCCCTGACCAGCTGCTCGCTGAGCTTCTCGGGGGTGTCCTTGGTGAGCTCGAAGTCGAGGAGGGTCCCGGTCCGTGCGAGGCCCCAGTAAAGAGGCATGCAGTTGAGGAACTGGATGTGGCCGACGCGCGGCCGGGGAATGCGACGGGAGTCGTGCGGCTGTTCGGCGCCTGCCCCCGCGAAGGCGTTCAGGGGAGAATTGTCCACATCGGCGAGGCTAGCCCCCTTGCGGTACGGCTGGGGCGCCGGGGCCGGGACGCGCCCCGTCAACCCCACTGGGGGACGCGTCAAACCTCCGGGTGACGTGATCTTGCCCCCTATTGCATTCCCCTGCCTGCGTGCTAAGCTCGCCGCAAGTTGCAGTTTGGTTTCCCTTGCAGTACAGAGCCTGCGGAGCATGTAACTCCGTGGGCTCTCGTCGTTTTCAGACTTATGCAGTTGTTTAAACAATCGCTGGTTCTGGAGCAGGGCAACCCTTTGGCCCAAGGAGGGCTTATGGCTACCGGAACCGTGAAGTGGTTCAACGCTGAAAAGGGCTTTGGCTTCATTGCCCAGGAAGGCGGCGGCCCGGACGTCTTCGTCCACTACTCCGCGATCAACGCGAACGGCTTCCGCTCCCTCGAGGAGAACCAGGCCGTTTCCTTCGACGTGACGCAGGGTCCGAAGGGCCCGCAGGCGGAGAACGTCACCCCGATGTAATCGGGCGCCCCACGCGAGTGGGGCGTGTGGTTGCTCCGGTGACCAGATCCGGAGATTGATGAGCAGTACCCAAGGAGCCCCGCTCCCCCGCGCAAGCGGAGGACGACGGGGCTCCTGCCTTTTGTCGGCCCCGGGCCTCGGGCGGCCCGGCCTCACACGTGTTGCATGATCATGACGAACGTCGTGTTCGGCTCCAGGGCCTCGTACGAGTGGGGGACGTCGCCGCGGTACGACATGTAGTCGCCGGGGGACAGTTCCACCGTTTCGCCCCGGGGTCCCGCCAGGAGGCGGCCCGTGCTGATGACCAGGTGTTCCACCGAGCCCGGGATGTGCGCGTCGGACTCGCGGGGCGCGCCCGGCTCCAGGGCGCCGTGGTAGATGTCGCGGCGCACGCCCGTCGGGCCCGCCGAGAGCAGCGTGCCCGCGTACGAGGAGTTCTCCGCGTGCATGGTCGGGCCCTCGCCCGCGCGGATCACCGTCACCGCGGGCGCCGGTGACTCCACGAGCACGCTGAACGGCACGCCGAGCGCGACGGCCAGCGCCCAGAGCGTCTCGATGCCGGGGTTGCCCGTGGCCGCTTCCAACTGGGACAGCGTGGATTTCGCGATGCCCGCGCGCTTGGCCAGCTCGGAGAGGGAGAGCCCGGCCCTGGTGCGCTCGCGGCGCAGCGCCGCGGCCACCCACTCGCGGGGCATGCGGGACCCGCCGGACCCGTCGGTCATCGTCTGCTCTCCCTCGCCTCTTCCCCGTGCGTTCGGTACAGGGGACCGTTCGTTCGGCTTGACGAACGCGATCCTCTCCGCCCATCCTACGACGCATGTGTTCGCCACACCGAACAGACGACCCGTCCCACCGAACAGGCGAGGGGGCCACCGGTCTCGTCCGCTTCTCCGACCTGCCGCCAGGCGTCCTGCGCGACATCGCGCTCGTCTGGCTCGCCGACGCCGTCGTCGGCGTCTCCTTCGGCGCCATCGCCGTCGGCGGCGGACTGCCCGTCTGGGTGCCGGTCCTCATGTCGCTGCTCGTGTACGCGGGCTCCGCCCAGTTCAGCGCGGTCGGTGTCCTGACCGCGGGCGGCGGACCCGTGGCCGCCGCCGCGACCGGGCTGCTGCTCAACTCCCGTACGGCCGCGTTCAGCCTCGCCCTCGCCGACGACCTCGGCCGGTCCTGGACCGCGCGGCTCATCGGCGCGCACCTCGTGACCGACGAGACCGCCGCGTTCGTCCTCGCCCAGGAGGGCCGCAGGCAGCGCAAGGCGGCGTTCTGGATATCCGGGGTCGGCCTGTTCGTCGCGTGGAATCTCTCCGTGCTCGCGGGCGCCCTCGCCGGGTCCGCGCTCGGCGACACCGACCGGTTCGGGCTCGACGCCGCGTTCCCCGCGGTGCTGCTCGCACTGGTGCTGCCCGCCCTGCGCGGCGACAGCGCGGCACGGCGGGCCTCGGCCGTCGGCGCGGTCGTCGCGGTGGCCTCCGCGCCGCTGCTGCCCGCGGGGGTGCCCGTACTCCTCGCCCTGCTGGGGCTGCTCGCGGCCCGCCGCGGGCCCCGCCGCCCCCGTACCGCCTCTTCGAGGAGCGCCTCATGAACGCCACGCTCGCCTGCGTCCTCGCGCTGGCCGCGGGAACGTACGTCTTCCGGCTCGCCGGGCCCGTCCTGCACGGGCGCGTCGAACTCCCCGCCCGCGTGCAGGAACTGCTGACGGTGGGCGCCACCGTGCTGCTCGTCGCGCTGCTCGCCACCGGCGCGCTCACCGAGGGGCAGGGCTTCGCGGGATGGGCGAGGCCCGCCGGGGTGCTGGCCGGCGGGGTGCTCGCCTGGCGCAGGGCGCCGTTCGCCGTGGTCGTGGTGGGCGCGGCGGCGACGACGGCGCTGCTGCGGCTGGCGGGGGTGCAGTAGCGCGGGGTGCCTCTATCGAGGCGCGGTCCCCCGCTCGTACAACTCCTCCACCACCTCCGCGTACCGCTCCGTCACCGCCTTCCTGCGCACCTTCAGGCTCGGTGTGAGCAGGCCGCCCTCCACCGTGAAGTCCTCGTCGAGGACGGTGAAACCGCGGATGCGGGCGGGCCGCGAGGCCGTGGCGTTGGCGGCGTCCACCGCCTCCTGGACCAGGGCGCGCACGCGGGGGTCGCGGGAGGCGGGCGCGGTCAGCGTCACGCCCTCCCGCTCCGCCCAGCCCGCGACCTCCTCCGCGTCCAGCGTGACGAGCGCGACCGGGTAGGGCCGGTGGTCGCCGACCATCACGGCGCGGGAGACGAACCGCGATGACTGGATGGCGAGTTCGGTCAGGGAGGGGGTGAGGTTCTTGCCGCCCGAGGTGATGATGAGGTCCTTCTTGCGGCCGGTGATCGTGAGGAACCCGTCCTCGTCGAGCGCGCCCAGGTCGCCCGTGTGCAGCCATCCGTCGGCGTCGAGCGCGTCGCGGGTGGCCTCGGGGTTGTTGTGGTAGCCCCGGAAGACCATGGCGCCCCGGGCCAGGACCTCCCCGTCGTCGGCGATCCGCAGCTCGACCCCGTCGACGGGCCGGCCGACCGTCCCGTACCGCACCGCCTCCGGATGGTTGAGGGTGAGGACGCCCGCCGACTCCGTCATGCCGTACCCCTCGTAGACGGCGATGCCGCAGGCCCGCAAGAAGTCGACGGTGTCCGGCGCGATGGGCGCGCCGCCGGTCAGCGCCCACCGGACCCGGCCGCCCAGTGCCTGCCTGACCAGGCCGTAGAGCGCCTTGTCGGCCGCTTCGTACGCGTCCCGCAGCTCGTCGGGCAGGGCGCCCTCGGCGGCGAGGACGCCGATACGGACGGCTTCCTCGAACCGTTCGCGCCCGCCCTCCCGCGCCTCGGCGAGCGACAGCACCACGGACCGCACCTTCTCGAACAGCCGCGGCACGGACGGCAGATGCGTGGGCCGCGCCTCGGCGAGTTCGGACACGACGTCCTCGACGCGCCCGCCGAAGTAGATGAGCGTGCCGCCCGCGATGAGCGTCGTGAACTCGATGAGCTGCGCGAGGAGATGGGCGAGCGGCAGATAGAGGTACGTGGACTCGCCGGGGCCGCCGTCCACGAGCGGGAGGGTGGCGGCCTGCACGGCCAGCAGGTTGCCGTGCGTGAGCAGGCACCCCTTGGGCGGTCCCGTGGTGCCCGACGTGTAGATGATGGTGGCGAGGTCCGTGTCCCGGCAGGCGGCCGCTCGCTCCAGCAGTTCGTCCGCGGGACCGGGTCCGCCGGGCGGCTCCGTCATGAGCAGCACGTGCCGCAGCCCGGGGAGCCGGTCCCGCAGCCGCTCCACCTTCGCCGCCTGTGCCGCGTCCTCGCAGAGCGCGACCTCCGCGCCCGAGTCCGAGAGGACCCACGCGACCTCGTCGTCCCCTGCCGTCGGATAGACCGGCACCACGACGGCGCCCGCCGCGAGGACGCCGAAATGCGTGCAGGTCCACTCGGGGCGCGTCTCGGCCAGGATGGCGACGCGGCCGCCGGGCGGGACGCCCAGCGCGAGCAGCGTCCGGCCCACCCGGCGTGCGGCGTCGCGGAGTTCCGCGTACGTCGTCTCGGTCCACTCCCCGTCGCGCCGGAAGCGCAGGGCGGGGAGGTCGGTGTGGCGCTCCGCCGCCCACTCCGCGAGGAGCGCGAGGGTGCCGGGCAGTTCGGACGGCGGCTCTGTCGGGTCCTTCCGCGTCTGCTGCATGCGTACGACGCTAAGGAGCCCACCCCGGCGCCGGGGATGACGGGAAACGTCAGCACCACTGGCCGGGGCGCTCAGCCGTTCTCGGTTCGCGGTGTTCTGGGGCGGGCCTCCCGGCGCTAACGTCGTGCACATGGCGAGGCGGACGATCACCGTGCACCACGTGCGGGCCGTGCTGCGCGGCGCGGAGCGGCACGGGGTCGACACGGTGCCGCTGCTGCGGGGAGCGCAGATCCCGCCGCTGCTGCTCGGGGACGACCTGGCCCGGGTCACGGCGCCCCAGTTCGCGCGACTCTTCCGGGAGCTGTACCGCGCGACGCAGGACGAGTTCCTGGGGCTCGGTTCCGCCGTCAGCAGGCCGGGGACGTTCGCGATGATGTGCCGGGCCGCACTGGGCTGCCGCGATCTCGGGTCGGCCGTCGAGCGGGGCGTGACGTTCTACGGCCTGTTCCCCGGCGGGCCGGACCTCGTCCTCGAACGGCGTGGCGGCGACGCCGTGTTCGGCGTGTGCAGCGACCTCGAACAGGACTACTTCCTCGCCGAGTGCCTCGTCATCATCTGGCACCGGCTGTGCAGCTGGCTGATCGGACGCCGCATCCCGCTGCGGTGGGCCGAGTTCGGGCATCCGCCGCCCCCGCACAAGGACGAGTACGAGCTGCTCTTCGGGTGCCCCGTGCGGTTCGGCGCCGAGCGGACCGGCGCGGGCTTCGCCCCGCACTGGCTGGACGCACCGCTCGTCAGGGACGAGGACGCACTGGACGAGATGCTGCGCCGGGCCCCCTTCGAACTCCTCAGCCGCCGCGAGTACGGCACGACGGTCGCCGAGCAGGTGCGCCGCGTCCTCGCCGGCGCCCTGCGCTCCTCGCCGCGGCTGCCCTCCCTCGGGGATATCGCGGCGCGGCTCGCGGTGAGCCCGGCGACGCTGCGGCGCAGGCTCGCCCAGGAGTCCACGTCGTACCAGCAGCTGAAGGACGCGGTGCGGCGCGACGCGGCGATCGCGGGTCTGGTGGAGGGCCACGAACCGATCGCGGAGCTCGCGGCCCGGCTCGGCTTCTCCGAGGACACCGCGTTCCACCGGGCGTTCCGCCGCTGGACGGGTACGACGCCGGGCGCCTACCGCACGGAGACGGAACGCCCGCCCGGCGCCTTTCCCTACGACTCGTCGTCGCCCGGCGCGGGCGCGTCCGGCGGCGGCGCGTCCGGCGTCGGGGCCGCGTCCGACAGGGCATCCGGGGAGGCTCCGCGCGGCTGAGACGGCGCGGCGGCGAAGCGCGCGCCGTTGACCGCCGCGCCGTCACCGGACACCGTCGTCTCCCCCTCCCGTTTGCCGAGCCGCCTGCTGGTGCGGCCGAGGGCGATCAGGACGGTGATCAGCGAGGTGGACGTGGACTCGATGCGGCGGGTGTAGCGGACGGCCTCCTCGTACGCGGCGTGGGCCTGCGGCAGCATGTCCTGCGCGTCGTAGACGTCACCCATGTCCTTGAGCACGGACGCGTACCAGCCCGGGTCGGACGCGCCGTCGATCAGGGCGAGCACCGCCCGGCAGGCGGACACCGCGTCGGCGTAGGCGCGCTCGACGCCCATGCGGCCCAGCTCCTCGTAGGTGAGGGCCATGTTGTGCAGGACGGCGGCCCGCCGCTCGGTGTCCCCGATCTTCGGGACCTCCGCGGCGAGCTGTTCGAGCACCTCCCGCGCCTCGGTCCGCTCGCCCATCGCGACCAGCGTGTTGGCGAGCGCCGTCATCGTCGTGGCGAGGTCGCTCGGGTTGTCCGCCTGCTGCTTGTACGAGACCGCCTGCCGGAAGTGTTCGACGGCTTCCTTCAGGTCGTGGGCGTCGCGGTAGGTGTCGGCGATGTCGTGCAGGATGATGCCGTAGACGCCCGGCGACTCCTCGGGGTCGGTCAGGCCGCGCGCCTCGTTGAAGCAGGCGAGGGCCTGTTCCAGGCGGGCGGGCCGCGGCTGGCTGGTCTCTTCCGGCATGGCGGTTCTCCGTTCGGGGTCGGATGGTGGAGTCCTGCTTCCGTCGCGCAGTTCCCGTCCGCGGCCGATCAGCGCGTGCGTCAGCGTCACGGCGGCCTCCGCCGTCTGGGCGTGGTCGGGCCCGAAGGCGCCGCGGACGTCGTCGAGTTGCTGCCGGTGGGCGAGGACGGAACCCGCGGTGTCACCCGCCTCCTCCCAGCACCAGGCGAGGCTGCGCTGCACGCCGAACAGCTCGATGTGGCACGTACCGAGCACCCGCTCCATGTCGACGACGAGCCGCTCCAGCGCGAACAGCGCCTCGGTGTTGCGGCCCGACTCCCGTAACCAGTAGGCGTGTTCGGCACGGTTGGCCAGGGTGTCGGTGTGGTCGGGGCCGAGCACCCGTTCCCGGTCGGCGAACAGGTCCTCGTACGCGCTCACGGCACCGGCCGTGTCCCCCGACCGCCCCCGGTACGCGGCGAGGTTGTGGCGGGCCCAGAACAGCTCGGGGTGGTCGCGGCCGAGGAGTTCCTCGCGGTCGGCGACGAGCTGTTCGAGGGCGGTGATCGCCCCTGCCGTGTCGCCCGCCGCCCCCCACCACAGGGCGAGGAAGCTGCGGGCGCCCAGCGTCTCGGGCGCCTCGTCCCCCAGCTCGCGCTGGAAGTCGCAGAGGACCTGCTCGAACTCCACGAGGGCCCCGGGCACGTCCTCGGCGAGTGCCCGCGCGTGGGCGAGGGAGTGCCGGGCCCGCAGCGTGTCCGCGTCGTCGCGCCCGCACACCCGCGCGGTGTCGCCGACCACCTGCCGGAGCTCGTCGGCGGCGACCAGCGGGTGACCGGACATCGCCCACATCTCGGCGCGTTCGAGCCGCGCCCTGAGGGTGTCCCTGTGGTCGGGCCCGAGGCGCTGCGCCGCCTGCCGCGCCAGGGTCCCGAACTGCTCCATCGCGTGCGTGTAGTGACCTGCCGCCGCGACGCTGTTCGCCGACCGGAAGATCACGTCGTGCGCCTGCCCCGCCCACAGCGCACCGTCCGCCACCCGCCGCAGCGCGTCGGTGTTCGCCCGCAGCGCCCGGCCAAGCGCGGGGTCCCGCTCGACCTCGGGCCAGGCCTCGACGAGCGCGTCGGCGGCGGCCACCGCGGCCTCGTCGAGGCGGTCGCGGGAGAGGGTCTCGCGGATGCTGCGCTGGACCAGTTGGTGGACGCGTACGGCCTGATGGGGGACCCCGGGGGTGTGATCGACGAGATGCATGCGGTGCAGGGCGCGGAGCGCGTCGACGGCGTCGAAGGCCTCGACGGTGTCCTCCGCGGCAGGCTCATCGGGCTCATCGGGCCCGTCACGCCCGGTGCGGTGCCGGGCCAGGTAGCGGCACGCGGCCTTCCCGGTGAGCACGGACGCGGGGATGCCGTTCGGGTCGAGCAGGGCGATGAGGACGAGCAGGGGGCTCGCCAGGCCCCGCGGCCGCATCCGGTCGGCTCGGTCGACGGACAGCGACCAGGTCGCGGCGAGGGTGACGGTCTGCGCGTCGGGCAGGGAGCCCGGCTCGGGGAGAAGGCGGGCCAGGGCCCGGGTGCGGCCGGCGAGGAGGGCGCGGTAGCGGGCACAGTCCAGGCCGGTCTCCAGGAGGTACGCGGCGGCCTGCGACAGCGCGAGCGGCAGGTCCCCGAGGTCCTCGGCGAGCCGCGCGATGCAGTCGGGCGGCTGTGCCACGTTCGCCCGCGCGCCGTTGCCGCTGTCCCCGCGCTCCCCCGCGAGCACCTGGGTGAGGTACGCGACCGACTCCGCCCGGTCGAACAGGCCGACGTCGATGCAGCGGTGCCCGTGTCCGGTCAGGACGGCGTCGCGGCGCCGTGTCGTGACCAGCGTCCTGCCGTGCGGCCCCGCGGGCGGCCACAGGGCGATGCGGGGCGTGACGGGGTCGGCGAGCAGGTCGACCGGGTCGGCGAGGTCGTCGAGGACCACCATCCAGCCGGGGCCCCGCTCCCCGTCGCCGCCGGGCGGGCGCGGCTCCAGCCAGGCGAGGAAGCGGGCGGCGGCCTGCTCCGAGTCGGCGAGGGTGATGCCGAGGACATCCTCCGCGGCCTGTGCGTACGCCGCGACGACCGCCTCGCGCTTCACCGCGGTCACCCACAGGAGCAGGTCGACCTCGCCGCTGCGCAGCAGGTCGCGGGCGTACCGCGCGGCCAGCTGGGTCTTGCCGACGCCTCCGGTGCCGGCGAGGACCTGGCCGAGCACGGCGGTGCCGCCGTCGGCCATCTCGCGCGCGAGGCGTCTGCCCACGCCGCGGTCCTGGAAGCAGTGCGCCTCCTGGGGCAGCACTCCGACGATGTGCGGGCTGTGCCGTGTGAACGGCCTGGCACCCGCCGGTCCGCTCAGCCCTCGGCCGGATCCGGCGGGGAAGGGCGGTCCAGCCACAGATCCCCGTGCATCTCGCCGATGTTGACCGGGCTGCCGTGGTTCACGACGGAGCCGAGAACGGCCTGCCCGCCGGGGCCGGACGCCGTCAGGTGCCCGACGGTGGGCGCGCCCCGCGCGAGGACGGACCGCAGCTCCCGCACGAGCTCCCGCAGTCCGTCGCCGAGCGCCCGGCGCACGCCGTCGTCCAGGTCGTCCAGAGCGATCTCGAAGCGCGTGCGCCAGGAGATCTGCTCTTCGCCGCGCAGCCGCCGCCCCACCTCGCCCTCCACCCCCTTGAGGTGGGCGTCCGTCCGGTCCAGACGGGCCAGCTCGGCCTGCTCGCGGGCCGGGTCGCCGCGGCCGAACCACCGGGCCACCGGTCCCCGTACGTCCCGCCACGCCTCCGTCCCCGCGGCCTGCACGACGGCGGTCGAGCCCTCCGCCGCCAATGCCGTCATGGCGTCATCGAGCATCCGCCACACCCCCATCGCTCCGAGCCCCGCGGCTCCCCCTCTGCGAACGTAGCGCCGAGACGGCGGCCTGGATACCTGCGAGCCGAGGTCAACGAAGGTGAGCGTCCCGGTCATCCCGGCGATTACCCGCCGGTCTCTACGGTCGTTGACAGAACACCCCTGCCCCTGAGGAAAGTTGGGAGAGCCGCATGCACACACGTACCAGCGCCGCGGCGTGGGCCGTGGTGGCCGCGCTCGGCCTGTCGGCCATCACCCCGCTCACCGCGGCACAAGCCGCCGCACCCACCGGCGCCCCCACGACCACCGCGACCGCCGCCGCCCCCGCGGCCCCCGCGGCCCCCGCGGCCCCCGCGACCGCCGACTCCCCCGGCGACATCGTGTCCTCCGAACCCAGCAGCTTCCACCCGCTGCCCCACCAGCCGACCGACACCAAGGCCTGGAAGATCCACTACCGCTCGACCACGGCCAAGGGCGAGCCGAACACCGTGTCGGGCACGGTCATCGTGCCCCAGGACGGCAGGAAGGGCCCCCGCCCCCTGATCACCTACGCCGTGGGGACCGTCGGAGTCGCCGACCGCTGTGCACCCAGCGCGGGCTTCCCCAAGGGCACCACGCTGGAAGGCAACCTGATCCAGCAGCTCACCCTGCGCGGCTGGGCGGTGGCCGTCACCGACTACGAGGGCCTCGGCACACCGGGCGACCACACCTACACCGTGGGCCGCGCGGAGGGCCAGGCCATGCTGGACGCCGCCCGCGCCGCGATCCGGCTGCCGGAGGCGGGCCTCGGCAAGGACACGCCGGTCGGCATCATGGGCTACTCGCAGGGCGGCCAGGCCTCGTCGTGGGCGGCCGAGCTGCACGGCACGTACGCCCCCGAACTCGACGTCAAGGGCACGGCGACCGGTGGCGTACCCGGTGACCTGCTGAAGGTCGCGAAGTTCAACGACGGCCTGTACGGCTCGGGCCTGATCTTCATGGCGGCGATCGGTCAGGACGCGGCCTTCCCCGAGCTGAGGCTCGACTCCTACCTCAACGACAAGGGCAGGAAGCTCATCGGCGCGCTGCGCGACTCCTGCGTCGCGGACGGCTCGGTGCTCGGCTCGTTCAAGACGATCGCGTCCATGACGACGAAGAACCCCCTCGAACAGCCGGACTGGAAGCAGCGTCTGACCGAGTCCCGGGTCGGCGGGGCCAGGCCGGACGCGCCCGTGTACCAGTACCACGCGTTCGCCGACGAGCTCATCCCGTACGCCGTGGGCACCAAGGTCCGCGCCGACTGGTGTGCGCGGGGCGCGAACGTCGAGTGGCACACGGTGCCCGTCGGTGACCACGTCAGCGCCGTGATGACGCAGTCGCCGTACGCGGCGCAGTGGCTGGCGGAGCGGTTCGCGGGGAAGGAGGCGCGCGGCAACTGCTGAGGCGCGGGGCGGCGGCGCGGCGGGCCGGGGCGGAAAATGAGTGGGGCCACGCGGGGAAGTCCCCCTAGGATCTCGAGGTTTGCACGACTTCGAGAACCCGGGGGGAATTCTCGTCATGCTCATCACGCCCACGGCCCTGTCCCTGACCATGCTGGCCCTGTTCGTCCTGGCGATGAAGGCGTCCGACACGGCGCCGCACCGCGGTGGGACGGAGCCGGGCGCCGAACCCGATGGCCCCGGCGCCCCCGGCAGCTCCGGAGTCCCCGGCAGCTCCGGAGGCATCGGAAAGGGAGCCGCCGGATGACCGCACACACCTCTACGCCCGCACCCGCCTCCGCGCCCGCACCCGCCTCCTCCTCCACGCCGCCGCTGGTCCCGCCGCCCGATGACCCCTCGCACGGGGACCCGGCCCCCGGCCCCGACTTCATCACCCCGGTCGACAACGTCTTCGTCCGCAGCCACCTCGGCGGCTGCCCCGACATCGACCCCGCGGCCTGGAGCCTGACGGTCGAGGGCCTGGTCGACCGGCCCCTGCGCCTCGACCTCGCGACGCTCCTCGCCCTGCCGTCGGACCACCTCACCGCCGTCCACGAGTGCTTCGGCAGCCCGTACCGGCCCGACACGCCCACGCGCGCGGTGACGAACGTCGAGTGGACGGGTCTGCCCCTGGCCGCGCTCCTGGACCGCGCGGGCCCGCTGCCCGCCGCACGGCACGTGCTCTTCGAGGGCGCGGACACCGGCTCCTTCCAGGGCGAGGACGGACTCTCGTACGTGAAGGACCTCCCCCTGGAGACCGCCCGCCGTGACGTGTTCCTCGCGCACGGCATGAACGGCGAGCCGCTGCGCGTCCGGCACGGGTACCCACTGCGGGCGGTCGTGCCGCGTATGTTCGGCACGAACTCGGTGAAGTGGCTGACCCGGGTCGTCCTGACGGACGAGCGACCGGAGCACATGTTCACGACGACCCTCTACACGCGGACGCTCCCCGGGTACGACACCCCGCAGCCGGTGCGCGCGCTGGACGTCAACAGCAAGATCCTCTCGCCCGAGCAGGACGCCCGACTCCCCTGCACGGGCCGGGCGTTCAGGGGTCGTACGTGGAGCACGACGGCGGTCGTCCGCCTCGACCTCTCCTTCGACGGTGGCCCCTGGGAGCCCGCCACGCTCGACGTCCCCGGCGCCGACCCGGCCTGGCAGGCCTTCTCCCTGCACCGAACGCTCGCACCGGGGCCGCACACGGTCCGCTCGCGCGCGACGGACGCGGCGGGCCGGGTCCAGCCGCCGCCGGGCGCGCGGAACTCCGTGCACGAGGTCCGGTTCACGGTGGACGCTCCCGCGAGCCGACCGCCACACGCGTACTCGCCCGCCGCCGAGGAGTAGTCATCGAGCACCCGAGAGCCAGATCACGGAACCCTTGCGGCGTGCCCTCCTGAAGGAGAAGCACCCGGACCTGGCGGACCTGGAGATCCGCCGGACCGCCCGGGGCCGGGACAACGAATTGCGGCGCCTCGGCGAGGACTTGGCGCTGCGCATGCCGCGCCCGCGACGGCACCTCGGCACCAGGGCAGGGGCTGCCCGTCGGCGCCCCTCGCAGCCGACTTCCCCGGACGCCTCGCGGACCTGTCACCCGAGGACACCGGCATCGGCCCGGACGACGCGCACGCCCTCCGCGCCCTCTGGGAGGACGCCGTGGCGGCACCCGCGTGGCAGGGCCCGCCCAGTTGGCTCCACCGCGACCTGCACCCCGCGAACGTCGTGGTCGCCGACGGCGCCCTCACCGGCGTCCTCGACTTCGGTGAACTCTGCGCGGGCGACCCGGCGACGGACCTCGGAGCAGCATGGCTGATCCTCCCGGCCGGGTCCGCCCCCCGCTTCTTCACCGCGTACGGCCGCGCCGACGACCCGATGATCCGCCGCGCCAAGGGATGGGCGGCCCTCCAGTCCCTGTCCCTCATCGACATCGGCCGCAACGGCGAACGCGGCCTGCCCGGCGGGAAGGTGACGTGGGGCCATGCGTGGCGGGCCACGCTTCAGAGGCTGATCGGCCGGTAGCGCTGTCCTGGTGCCGGGCCCGGCGGGTCTTCCGTCCGCCGGGCCCGGGGGTCACCGGGTCGCGCGGGTCGGGGTCACCGGGTTGCGCGGGCCAGGGTCACTCGGCAGGAGAAGGCCTCGTTGTCCTCCTGGAGGGCTGTGACCGAGACGCCCAAGTGGCCTTCCGGGTAGGCGGACGGTTCGACGTGGGCGGTGATCACGCAGGGCGCGTCGAACTCGACGTAGCGGAAGAACGCCGACTCGAAGCGGATCGGGAAGACGGCTCCGCCCAGCGGGTCCTGGACGGCGTGGGCGGCTTGGCGGGCCGCTTCGAGCAGGAGCATGCCCGGTGCGTGGTCGACGGGGTGGTCGAACAGGATGGGGTGCGTCTGGTCGACGCGCAACTGCCACTGGTGCGGGAGCGAAAGCGGCGGCGAGAGCGGCTCCGGCGTGGGTGAGAGCACGACGTCCTTGGCGTGGGCGCGGGCCACCGGGGCGGGCGGCGCAGGGGGCCCGGCCGGAATCGTGTCGCCGGAGGGTGTGCAGCGGTCGCCGCGGAGTCTGCGGTAGATCGCCGGGGCGTGGCTGCTGAACCGGGTGTGCGCGGTACCGAGGTGACGGCCGTCGCGCAGGATCTCGATGTCCATCGTCAGGGCGGCGAGACGACCGCCGCGCCGGGCGATGTCGCCGCAGGCGATGCGGAGTTCGACGTCCATCGGGCCGACGTCGAGGAACATCGCCCCGGGCGCGACCTCGAAGGTGAAGTGCTGCCAGATGAGGTGGTGGCCGAGCGGCACGTCGTAGAGGGCGTGCGAGATCAGCGGGATGCTCTGCCGCAGCGTCTCGGCGAGCAGCATCGGGTCGTGCCGTCCGGTGACGGGCGCGTAGAAGGCGTGGCCGCGCGGCCACCGGGCGGTGACCGTCACGCGGTCCTCACCGGCGGGCGCCCAGCCCGTGAGCAGTACCTCCGCGGCGTCCAGCTTGTGGACGTACTCCTGCGGCACGGGCCGCAGTTGTGTCGCCGGTGTGGTCCGAGCAGTGGTGCGCGCAGCGCTCGGCGCGGTGTTCTGTGCATGCGAAACGAAAGGCATGGGTCCCCCCCAGGGATGTGTGATGCCCGATCGAAGTGCGCGGGCTCTGGTCACCCAGAACCATGACGCGTAAAGTAACGTGCGTTCTTTTTGTTTGTCGAGAGAGGCCGTCCGGATGCCGGAACCGAAGCAGGAGCGGGCCCAGAAAACGCGCGAGGAGATCCTTCGCGCCGCCGCTGAGGTCTTCGACGAGCGCGGGTACAGCGGTGCCGGCATGCGGGAGATCATGAACCGCGCCGGTGTGACGCTCGGAGCCGTCTACTTCCACTTCCCCAACAAGGAGGCGCTGGCCCTGGCGGTGATGCGCGCCCAGCCCGCGAGCATCGTGCCCGCCCTGAAGTCGCAGGGCCTGCAACGCCTGGTGGACATCACGTTCGTGTGGGCGCACAAGCTCCAGACGGACCCGATGCTGCGCGCGGGTGTCCGGCTCACCAGCGAGCAGACCGGTTTCGGACTCGACGACGCCACGCCCTACCGGGAGTGGGCCCGGATCATGGAGGAGTGCCTCGCCGACGGCCGCACGGCGGGCGACGTCCGTGCGGACGTCGACGTCCGCACGCTCGCCGAGTTCATCGTGTCCGCGTGTACGGGCCTCCAGGCGTACTCCCTGCTCGCGAGCGGCCGCGAGGACCTGCCCGAACGGACCCGGGCCATGTGGCGGCTCCTCATGCCCGCCATTGCCACGGGGAACGCCGCCGACACCATCGACGTGAGCGAGGCGAGGGAAGCCGCGGTCAACGCCTGACGGCACCTCCTCCGACCCACCGCAGCACCTTCCTGACCGACCAGCAGCCAAGGACGTTCCATGCACCAGCACTTCGACCGCCTGCGCCTCGTCGCGCTCAACATCGACGGCGTTCTGCTCAACGACACGTTCAGCCCGGTCATCGGCAACTTCATCACCAGCCGCGGAGGCGTGTACGACGCCGGGACCGAGCGGCGCATCCTGTCCCAGCCGCGCCGCGTCGCCGGTGGCGAGATGGCCCGTGCGGCCGGCCTCGACATCACGGGCGACGAGGCCCTGGAGCTCTACTTCGCCGAGCGCGACCGCTACGTCGCCGAGCACCCGGTGCGGCCGAACCCGGGCGCCGCCGACCTCATCGAGCGGGTACGCGGCCTGGGCCTCCAGGTCGTCTGCTACGGCGGCCTGAGCAAGCCCCACTTCGACACGCACCTGGGACCGTGGGCGCACCTCTTCGACGGCCCCGGCTACGTCTGCACCGACTCGTTCCGCCCCGGCATCAGGGAGATCGCCGAGGACGTGTTCTCGCTGGGCCTCGACGAGGTCCTGTTCGTGGACGACGTCGCGCGGGTCGCCGAGACGGCGAAGGGACTCGGCGTGCCGTTCATCGGCCATCCCTGCAGTTTCCAGCGCACGTTCATGGAGGAGCTGTCGGTCCGGCACATCGTCGGCTCGCTGGACGCGATCGACGAGGAGCTCATCCGCACTCTCGACGCGGAGGCCGCGGCGGGCACTGTCTGGCCCGCGAACGTCGCGCTGTGAGGTTCGGCACCACCACACGCATCACCACAACCAGGGGGACGGCAAGACGATGAACGACACCACGACGCCCGGCGGAGACGGCATGCTGGCCGGCAAGACGGTCATGATCACCGGCGCTTCGAGCGGCATCGGCGCGGCGGCGGCACGGCTGTTCGCCGCGGAGGGCGCCGCCGTGGTCCTCACGGCACGCCGTGAGCAGCTGATCGAGAAGATCGCCGCGGAGATAGCGGAGACCGGCGGGCAGGCCCTCGCGGTCGCCGGGGACGTGACGGTCCCGGCGGACGTACGGCGGGTGGTCGACGCGGCGGTGGAGACGTACGGCCGGCTGGACGGCGGGTTCAACAACGCGGGGTGGGCCACCGCGGGCACCCCGTTGCACGAGACCGACGACGCCGTCTTCGACCAGGTGATCGACGTCAACGTACGCGGTGTCTGGAACTGCATGAAGGCGCAGATCACCGCGATGCTGGCGGACGGCCGAGGGGGCGCGGTCGTCAACACCTCCAGCGCGGCGGGCGTGGTCGCGACGGGAGCCACGGCGTCGTACATCGCGGCGAAGCACGCCGTGCTGGGGCTGACGAAGGCGGGCGGCGACGAGTACGGGCGGCGCGGGATCCGGGTGAACGCCCTGGTGGTGGGGAGCACCCGCACGGAGCTCATGGACCAGGTGCTCGCGGACACGCCGTCCCTGGAGGAGAGCTTCGTCTCCCGCTCCATGCAGAAGCGGATGGCCGATCCGGTGGAGGTGGCGCAGGCCGCCGCGTGGCTGCTCAGCGACCGCTCGTCGTTCGTCACGGGCGGGTCCGTACCGGTCGACGGCGGGTGGACGGCGGCCTGAGGCAGGGCGGTCGTACGGCTGTCGTACGCGTGGGCCGGGGCACAGGAGGGGGGTGCCCCGGCCCGCGTGCGCCGGGGGCGGCGGGGCCTCGGGGAGTTGCCAAAGGCGTGGGGAGCTCGCGGTCCGGGCGGGTGTCGCGGCGGCCGGGGGACGTAACGTCCGGACGGAAGCTGCCCGTTCACGGAATCGGAAGGTCTCACCGGTGCCTCTGCTCACCTCCCCCGTCCCGACGTCCTCCCCGCTCGCGGTAGCCGCGGAGGCTCCCGACCGCAACCTCGCCCTGGAGCTCGTCCGGGTCACCGAGGCCGCCGCCATGGCCGCGGGCCGCTGGGTCGGCCGCGGCGACAAGAACGGCGCCGACGGCGCGGCCGTGCGCGCCATGCGGACCCTCGTCTCCACCGTCTCGATGAACGGCGTCGTCGTCATCGGCGAGGGCGAGAAGGACGAAGCCCCGATGCTCTTCAACGGGGAGCGCGTCGGCGACGGCACCGGCGCCGAGGTCGACATCGCCGTCGACCCGATCGACGGCACCACCCTCACCGCGAAGGGCATGCCCAACGCCGTCGCCGTCCTCGCCGCCGCCGACCGCGGCGCCATGTTCGACCCGTCCGCCGTCTTCTACATGGACAAGCTGGTGACAGGACCCGAAGCCGCGGACTACGTGGACATCGACGCGCCCGCGTCGGTCAACGTCCGCCGCGTCGCCAAGGCGAAGAACCTGGCCCCCGAGGACGTCACCGTCGTCGTCCTCGACCGGCCGCGGCACCGGGCGGTGATCGACGAGGTCCGTGCGACGGGCGCCCGCATCAAGCTCATCTCCGACGGCGACGTCGCGGGTTCCGTCCTCGCCGTCCAGGAGGACAGCGGCGTCGACCTGCTGCTCGGCGTCGGCGGCACCCCCGAGGGCATCATCTCGGCCTGTGCCATCAAGTGCCTGGGCGGCACCATCCAGGGCAGGTTGCGGCCCAGGGACGACGAGGAGCGCCGGCGCGCCATCGACGCGGGCCACGACCTCGACCGTGTCCTCGCCACGGACGACCTGGTCAAGGGCGACAACGTCTTCTTCGTCGCCACCGGCATCACCGATGGCGAGCTGCTGCGCGGCGTGCGCTACGGTGCGGCGAGCGCCACCACCGAGTCCCTGGTGATGCGCTCCCGCTCCCGTACGATCCGCCGCATCGGCTCCACGCACCGGCTCACGAAGCTGCGCGCGTACAGCGCCGTCGACTTCGACCGGGCGAGCTGACCCCGCGTCACCCGGCGGGCGGTGGCCGTCCTCAGGCGATGCGCCGCTGCGGCCACTGCTCCGCCGGGTCCCCCGCGACGAGCCGCCGGTACGCGTACGCCGCGGACGCCAGCGTCATGTGGTGGTGCCAGCCGGGGAACGAGCGGCCCTCGAAGTCGCGCAGGCCGTAGTTCTCGGTGAGGTCCGCGAGGGCGGAGACGGTGCCGGAGTGCGCCTGCACCAGTGGCAGCAGATCGTGCAGGCGCGGGTTGACCAGGCTGGTCAGCCAGATGCGCCCCACACCCGGGGACCCGGGACGGCGCCGCGCGAAGACCCGGTACACGCCCGGCGAGACACCCCGCCGTCCGGGCAGCCGCACCAGCGCGGAGACCAGCCGGTCGGCGCGCGGCGCGCCGTGCCGGAAGTCCACCGCCGCCGACACCGCCCCCTTGGGCGACAGGAGTTGCAGGAGCCGCCCCGCCGTGAGGACGCCGTCGGGCGTGCCGGGCGCGAGGACGCGCTGGCCCTCCGGCACGACCCGCAGGCCGTGCGGCACGGCGATCACGCTGTGGCGCCCGCGCGCGGTGAGCTCCGTGGCCAGGTGCGCGCCCGACGTCGGGTGGTGGCTCGTGTCGGCGACCACGGGAACCGGTTCGCGGCCCGAGTGCGGGGCGAGGGAGTCGACGAGGTGCAGGACGTGCTCGGTGGGCGAGCAGTGCCGCACGGTGTCGGGGATGCGCGTCCGCGCCCGCAGCTCCGCGTCCTCGTCCCACTCCTTGGGGAGCCGCAGCCGCCAGTCCACGGGAATGTGCGCGGTGTCCGACGACGCGAAGAGCCCTATGCCCATCTGGCAGTTGACGGTGCGGCCCGTGGCCCGCTCGAACCGCTGGTGCACGCCGCAGGAGTGGTTGCCGCGCTTGGGCAGCACCGCGACGCCGACGGTCCAGGCGCGGACCCGGGTGCGGCGCTCGGCGAGCCGCAGCAGTTCGTACCGCGCCGGGTCCCACTCCCAGGGGCTGGCGTTGGCGAACTGGTGCAGGGACTGGGCGGCCGTGGGGCCCGCGTGCAGCTGTGCCGCGAGCCGCTTGACCGACTTCCTGCCGGGCGTGGTGAGCAGTCCCAGTACGTAGGCGGCGGCCCAGCGCCGCTGGTCCGCTCGGCGCAGATGGCCGAAGACGGTCTCCGCGTACGAGGTGATGGACCCGTCCGCGATCAGCTCGGGCAGCCGGTGATCCTGCAGCTCTGTCATGGCATTCCCTCCCCGTGATGGCGCCTGACCCCTCCAAGAATAGAGAACGTTCGTTTTCTTTTGAAGTCCGGGGTGCGGATGGAAGTGCGGAAGAGCGCTACTTGGCCAAGTCCGGCCCCCGCCGTGCGGCACGAGGGGCGACTTTCGGAAGTCGGCGTTGTCGGCGACGCGCCCAGTGCCCACAGTGGCTGTGGCGTGCAGGACCGGAGCGGATTGCCGGGCTCCGGGGACAGGGAAGGGCGAGATGGTGAAGCAGGAACGGGCCGCGAGGACCCGGGAGGCGCTGGTCCGCGCGGCGGCCCACGAGTTCGAGCACACCGGGTACGAGGGCACGTCCCTCACCCGGGTCGCCGGGGCCGCGGGCATCTCGGTCGGCGCCCTCACCTTCCACTTCTCGTCCAAGGCGGGGCTGGCACAAGCGGTGCGGACGCGCGGCGACGCCGCGGTCCGGGCGTGCGTCGCCGAGGCGGGCGCGGGCACGGAACCGGCGCTCGACAGCGTTGTCGCGCTCACCCTCGCGCTCGCGCGGCTCCTGGAGGAGGACGAAGTGGTGCGGGCCGCCGTCCGGCTGTGGCGCGAGGTCCCCGACGGCGACGGCACGTGGTCCGGTCTCTGGCTGCCCGCGGTGGCGGAGACCCTCGACCGCGCGGGCGGAGCCGGACTCGGCGCCGACGTCGCCGAACACGACGTGGTGCTGCTCGCCGAGTACCTCCTGGCGGGTGCGGAGTCCCGGCTGCGGGAGCGGCTGCACGGGCCGCCGGCCGCCGGCGAGGGCGAGGGCAGCGTGGAGGGGCACCTCTCCCGCCTCTGGGCGCTCGTCCTGCCGGGCCTGTCCAAGCACTGAGGCCGGGCGACACGTACGCGAAGACATCACAGGAGCGGGAGCGGTCAGTGACGCACGTATCAGGAAGGCGGTTCGGTGAGCAGACGGAGTGAACCCGCGGTCCTCGCACGCGAGTCGGCCGTTCCCTGGGGCGGCACCGGGGGCGGTCCCGTCTGGGGGCGCCGCACCGGCCGTCCGCGACGGATCACGGGCGACCTGCCGCGGACGGCGGAGATCGGGGCGCCCGGCGCGCACCCGGGCCCGCGCGACCGCGACGTGCTCGCCGTGGACGACCTCCTGGACCGGGTGCGCGAGGACGGTGGCGGAGACGCCGTCGCGCTGCGCTTCCTGCCGGCGCTGGACCGGCTGCTGCACTCCCTCGACACGGAGGCCGGCCTGCATGCGGAGGGCCGCGCGGCCGCACGCTCCGCGCTCGTCGCGGCCCTCCTGAAGCAGCAGCAGATGATCAGGCTGCTGCGGGACCGGCCCGAGATCGCACTGAACGACATCCGCGCCCCGATCTTCGTCACCGGACTGCCGGGCAGCGGCGCGGCGATGCTGCACAACGCCCTCGCCGAGCACCCCGGGCTCGACGCCCCGACGCTCGCGGAACTCCACGACCCGGCGGGCCGCCCCACCACGATCCGCCGGCGCCGCGCCGCCATCGAGCGGGCCGGGAGCGTCGCGCGGGACACCGCGCTCGCCACCGCCGGGCGCGGTTCCGGACTGCTCATCGGCGCCACGCGGCCCGGCGGCTGCCACCGGCTGCTCGGCAACGCGTTCCACGGCATGGCCGCGACGCTCTCCTGGCGGGTGCCCGGGTACGCGTCCTGGCTGGAGACGGCCGACACGACCGAGGCGTACGCGTTCCACCGCGCCCAGCTCCAGGCCCTCACCTGGCGCGTCCCCGCCTCCCGCCTGGTCCTGCGCGACTCCTTCCACGCCCGCCACCTGCAGCAGCTCCTGCGGGTCTACCCCGATGCCAAGGTCGTCCAGGTGCACCGCGATCCGGCGGACACCGTCACCGCGTGCGCCGGGATCGCGACGGCGCTGCGTGGCCGCACGACACGTCAGGTGCGGCCCGCCGGGCAGGAGTGGGCCGACCGCGTCGAGCGGCATCTCGTGGCGGCCGAGCGGGCCCGGCTCGACGTACCGCGCGGACGCCTGCTCGACCTGCGCTTCGACGACCTGGTGGCGGACCCGGCCGGGCAGGTGCGGGCCGTGCTCGCCTTCGCGGGCGTGACGGCGACGCCGATGTTCGACCGCGTCGTCGCGACGTTCGTCGCGGGGACGGCCCGCGAGGCCCGCCGTGCCCGCCCCTTCCAGCCCGCCGAGTTCGGCCTCTCACGCCGCGAGCTGCACAGCCGCTATGCGGTGTACCGGACGAGGTACGGCGTGTGACACCCCCATCCCCCGTACGCAGACCCCTGCGCAGACCCAAGAAAGCGAGTGCCGCCGGTGACCGTGACATCTGACGAGGCGACCTCCCTCACCCCTCCGGGGCCGGAGGCGCCCGAAGGACTGGAACCAGCCATTCCTGCCTGGCGGCTCGCGCTCACCGTCGGCGTCGTCGCCCTGGGCGGACTGCTCTTCGGCTTCGACACGGGCGTCATCTCGGGAGCACTCCTGTTCCTCAAGGAGGACTTCCACCTGACGTCCTTCCAGGAAGGCGCGGTGATCTCGTCCCTGCTGCTCGGCGCGGCGGCGGGCGCCCTGGGGAGCGGCGGGCCCGCCGACCGCTGGGGACGGCGCAGGACGCTGATCGTCATCGCCGCCGCCTTCACACTCGGGCTGCTGCTCGCCACCCTGGCCACCGGCTTCTGGACCCTGGTCGCCGCCCGCGTGATCCTCGGGCTCGCCGTCGGCTCCGCCTCCTCGCTCGTCCCGCTCTACCTCGCCGAGGTGGCACCGCCCCGGCTGCGCGGCCGTCTCATCACGGTGAACCAGATCCTGCTCACCGCGGGCATCCTCGTCTCGTACCTGATCAACCTCTGGTTCGCCGGGGACGCCAACTGGCGTGCGATGTTCGGCGCGGGGCTGATCCCGTCCGTCCTGATGCTGGTCGGTCTCTTCTTCGTCCCCGAGAGCCCGGTGTGGCTCCGGCGGCGGAGAGAGGGCGGCGAGGTGACGGCCCGCGAAGAGGACGGGAGGGGCGGGAGCCACCGCACCCTGCGCGGGATGCTCGCCGTGCCCGTCGTACGGCGTGCGCTGCTGATCGGCGTCACGATCGGCGCGGTGCAGCAGTTCGCGGGGATCAACACGATCATCTACTACGCCCCCAGCATCATGCAGCGCGCCGGGCTCCCCGCCACCAACTCGATCATGTACTCGGTCGCCATCGGCGTGGCCAACCTGCTGATGACGGTCGCCGCGATCCCGCTGGTCGACCGGGCGGGCCGCAAACCGCTGCTCGTCCTCTCTCTGGTGGGCATGGCGGCGGCGCTCGTGCCGCTCGGGTGCGCGCTGAACGGCGCGTTCGGCGGTGCGTCGCACGCGGTCAGCCTCGTCTCCATGGGGCTGTACGTCTCCGCTTTCGCGGTCGGCATCGGGCCGGTGTTCTGGATCCTCGCCGCCGAGGTCTTCCCGCCGGACGTACGCGCCAAGGGGGTCGCGCTGTGCGTCCTCGTCAACTGGTCCGCGAACTTCGTCGTCGGTCAGCTCTTCCTGCCCGCCGCCGACCTGTTCGGCGAGGCGAGCGTCTTCTGGTTCTTCGCCGCGGTCTGCGGCGCGGCGCTGGTCTTCGTGGTGCGCACGGTCCCGGAGACGAAGAACCGCTCGTTCGACGAGATCCAGCGGGAGCTGGCGACGGGCGCGAGACAACAGCTCTAGTCCTTGCATCAGGATGCAATTTCTTCCCGGTCACGGACTTACGGATTCACGGACACACGGACTCACGGACTCACAGACACACGGACTCATGGAGGTCCCCATGGCGACGAACGTCGCACCCCTCGGCAGTACGGCCAGTACGACCGGCACAGCCCCCGCCCCGGACATCAGACCCGCCGGCTTCGCCCGGCTCCCCTCGCTGACCGGCCTGCGCTTCATCGCGGCGGTGATGGTCTTCCTCTTCCACGCGTCCCTGACCACCGAGCCGCCCCTGAACCCCTTCAGCGGCGACGTCTCGGACTTCTTCCACGCCGCCGCCAGCAAGACGGGGTGGATGGGCGTCACGTTCTTCTTCCTGCTCAGCGGCTTCATCCTCACGTACTCCGCCCGCCCGGACGACACGCCCCGCAGGTTCTGGCGCCGCCGCCTCGTCAAGCTCTACCCCAGCCACGTGGTCGGCTGGATCGGCGCGATGGTGCTGTTCGCGGCGGCGACCGCGACCTGGCAGCAGTGGCTGCCCAACCTGCTCCTGCTGCAGACGTGGATCCCGGACTACCACACGTACCTGAGCATCAACCCGCCCAGCTGGTCGCTCTCCTGCGAGGTCTTCTTCTACCTCTGCTTCCCCCTGCTCCACCGCTGGATCTCCGCGATACGGCCCGAGCGCCTGTGGGCGTGGGCCTGCGGCCTGATCGCCACCATCACCGCGATCCCGGCGCTCGGCTACCTGCTGCTGCCCGACGGCACGATGTCCAACGGCTTCCCGGTCTCCGAGGTCCAGTACTGGGCCGTCTACATGCTGCCGCCGGTGCGCACCCTCGACTTCGTCCTCGGCATCGTCATGGCGCGCATCCTCATGACCGGCCGCTGGATCAACCTGGGCATGCTGCCCGCCTGCGGTCTCGTCGTCGTCGGGTACGCGGCCGCCAACGCCACCCCGTGGCTCTTCGGCCTCAACGCGGCGGCGCTCATCCCGTTCGCGCTGCTCATCCCGGCCGTCGCCGCCACCGACCTGCGCGGTGACCGCTCGCCGTTCCGCGGGCGCGTGATGGTGTGGCTCGGCGAGGTGTCATTCGCCTTCTACATCGTGCACAACGTCCTCCTGGT
Organism: Streptomyces venezuelae; assembly: GCF_008642355.1. Classification (NCBI taxonomy): domain Bacteria; kingdom Bacillati; phylum Actinomycetota; class Actinomycetes; order Kitasatosporales; family Streptomycetaceae; genus Streptomyces; species Streptomyces venezuelae. The sequence goes on along the minus strand of NZ_CP029193.1, from coordinate 4,694,308 downwards.
GCACGTCCGTTCGCTGATCGGCGAGACCCGTCAGTTCGGGTTCGCCGGGGGCATGGGCGTCATGGCCCTGTACTTCGTGGTGTGCATGGCCTTCGCGTGGCTGCTGCACAAGGGCGTCGAGATGCCGCTGATGCGCAGGTTCGCCAAGCCGCGCGCCGAGCGGCGTCCGTAGCGGCGCCCGCGGCAGTGACGCAGGAGAGCCGGCGCACCTCGAAAGGGGTGCGCCGGCCCTTGCGTGCGTCCACATGCTGGTCTCGTGACGCACCTTGACCTATGCTTGCAAAGGCAAGTATTTCACACTGCTGTGACGACACCGTGGGGCGCCGAGCCGCCTCCAAGGGGGCCGGGGTTCGGGCGCAGGCGAGAACAGGACGGTGAACGACGGCATGGCGACTGCCGCGCGCGGAAGGCTCAGTGGCGAACTCGAACTGTGGAGGCAGCTGCTGCTCCTGGTGAACGGGGTGAGCACGACGCTCGACAAGAAGCTCCAGCGCCAACACGGCGTGACGGCATCGGAGTTCACGGCCCTCTCGGTCCTCGGGCGCGGCGCGCTGCGGATGCAGGAGCTCGCCGACTCGGTGGGGTCGAGCCAGTCCACGATGAGCCGCCTCGTCACCCGCCTGGAGAACGAGGACCTGGTCGCCCGCACGGTCGGCGAGGAGGACCGGCGGGTGATGTTCGCCCACCTCACCCCCGAGGGCAAGAAGCTGGTCGCCCAGGCGCAGGGCACGTTCGCCAAGGAGCTGTCGCTCGCCCTCGACATGGCGTCCTTCGAACCGGAGACGGCGTCCCTGGTGAACCGGCTCCGGCACACGCCGACGCCTCCTGCCCGGTAGCGGAGGCATACGACAGAGCCCGGCGGGGCGGCTCTCACCGCCCCCACCGGGCTCTGTGCGGACGTGGCTCTGTCCGGCAGGCGGCTCAGGCCGCCTCGGTACCGGCCTTCGCCTCGTCCTCCGCCTCCTCCTCCGCGAGGAACTCCCCGATCAGCTCGGCCAGTTCGGCGGGCTTCTCGAAGACCGCGAAGTGACCGGCGTCCAGCTCGGCGTACCGGCTGCCCTTGATGGCCTCGTGCAGCGCGCGGGAGTGCTGGACCGGGATCATGTTGTCGTGCGTGGCGCCGATGACCAGGGTCGGCGCGGTGATCTTCGGCAGGTGCTCGGTGATGTCGAGCTCCAGGTTGAGCGCGATCTGCCGGCCGATGCCCGCGGGGATGCCGCCGGAGACCATCTCCTCGACGCCCGCGACGCCGAAGGAATTGACCTGCGTCGTGGTCCAGCCGTTCAGCTGGAGGAACCGGCCGAACGTCTCGTGGTCGAGCTGGTCGAGGCGGTGCCACAGGTCGAAGTAGAGCTGCTGGCGCGCGTCGTTCTTGATCCAGCCGGTGAGCAGGACGAGGCGGCGCACCTTCTCCGGGTGCACGGCCGCGTAGGCGGCGACGGCGAGCGCGCCCTGCGACCAGCCGACCAGGTCGACGGGTCCCTGGGCGCTGCTGTCCTCGATGGCCGCGTCGATCTGGGCGATGAGCAGGTCCAGGGTGAGGGGGCCGCCCTCGTCCTCGGTGGCGCCGCTGCCCGAGTAGTTGGGGACGACGACGGTGCGGCGGTCACTGAAGGTGTCGCGCAGCTGGTCGTACGTTCCCGCGTCGCCGCCGGTGCCGTGGACCAGGACGAGGCCGGGGCCGGTACCGGTCTCGAAGTACTCCACCTTGGAGCCGTGCGTCGAAGCGAAAGGCATCGCTTTCTCCTTGTCGTCGTGTTGCTGTCGTGCGGGAGGGGGAAGCCGCGCCGGTCGTGGCCGGCGCGGCACCGCGGCCCGGGGAGGGACCGCGGAGATCAGGGGGTCAGTCGGCGGCGGGCTCGACGGATTGGGCGTGCCGCAGGATGCCGCGGGGGTCCCAGGCGGCCTTCACACGCTGCAGGCGCGGGTAGTTGTCCTTGTAGTAGAGGGCGTGCCACGGCGTCTTCGACGTGTTGTGCGCCGGGTCGCCGAGGTCGACGTCCGCGTAGTTCACGAAGCAGCCGTCGTTGACGCGGCCCGGCACGGGGACACCGCCGGAGGCGGCGTAGACGTCCCGGTAGAACTCGCGGACCCACGCCAGGTGCCGCTCGTCCTCGGCGGCGTCCTGCCAGAAAGCGAGGTACTGCAGCTTCATCACCGAGTCCCGCTGGGCCACCGCGGTCGCGTCCGGCGCGACGGCGTTGACGCGCCCGCCGTACCCCGCGATCAGCAGCAGCGCCGCCGGATTGGTGTAGTCGGTGCGGGTCAGGTGGTGGTACGCGGCGGACAGCTGGTCGTCGGGGAAGCCCGCCCGCATGTACGCGGACTTGTCCTCGAAGCGCAGTGTGGGGTCGCCGCCCGCGAACCCCGGCCACTTGGTGGCGTGCAGGAACGGCAGCCGCTGCGTGCTGACCTGAGGCTTGACGGGCACGCCCGCGCCGACGGCGGCGACGAACGCGTCCAGGTCGGCCTCGGCACCGGAGCGGGTGGCGTCGAGCTGCGTCACCATCGTGATCGCGCCCGCCGCCCTGTGGGCCGCCTTGAGCTGGCTGAACAGGTCGAGGTGGGCGGCGTCGGGGCCGCCGTGGGCGACGAACCAGTCGCCGAAGTTCTTCACCAGGCGCTTGAAGCCCGTCTGCGTCAGACCGTCCCAGGACCAGGTGACGGTGGACGTGAGGAGCTCGGCGGGCGGGCGGGGCAGGAGCTTCGCCGGGTCGGAGCCGGTGGCGCCCGGGGTGCGGAGCAGGTACTTGGTGACGATGCCGAAGTTGCCGCCGCCGCCTCCGGTGTGCGCCCACCACAGGTCGCGCAGCCGGGCGTCGGTGCTGTCGCGGGTGGCGACCACCTTGCGCACCGTCTTGTCCTTGTCCACCGTCACGACCTCGACGCCGTGCAGGTGGTCGACGGTGAGCCCGAACAGGCGGGACAGGGCGCCGTAGCCGCCGCCGACGATGTGGCCGCCGGCCGCCACCGACGGGCAGGAGCCACCGGGCAGCGTGACGCCCCAGCGCTTGAACAGGGTGCTGTAGACGTCGGAGAGCCACGCGCCGGGCTCCACGACGAAGACCCGCTGCCCGGCGTCGTACGTCACCGACGCGAGCTGCGACAGGTCGATGACGACCTTGATGTCGGAGCTGGTGGTGAAGTTCTCGTAGCAGTGGCCGCCGCTGCGCACCGCGACGCGCTTGCCCGCGGCGACGGCCTCCTTGACGGCGTCGACGACCTGGTCGGCGCTGGTCACCAGACGGACGTAGTCGGGGCTGCCGACCCAGCGCTGGTTGGTGCCGCGGATCAGCTCCGGGTAGCGGGCGTCGTCGGGGCGCACGGTGACGGCCGACGGGGCGGGGGCGGACTCGGCGCGGACGGACGCGGCCCGTACGGGCGCGGCCTGCGCGAGGCCCGCACCGGGGACCGTCGCGCCGAGGGCCACGCCGCCCGCCACCGCGGAACGCCGCAGGACCTTGCGCCGGGTGAGCTCACTCATCAGTGCTACTCCAGAGAAGTCGGGTGCCACAGGTGGTTGCTGCGGCAGGTGGGGCCTCGGACGACGGGGGCCTGCCTCAGTCGGTCGAGGCGTCGGCCGTGGCGGGAACGCGCGGGACGGGCGCGGGGTCCACAGGGCTGGGGACGGCGGCGGTCCGCTCGGCGCGCCGGTCCTTCCGCAGCTCGTTGGCGGCGAGGGACATGGCGAGCCAGGAGAGGAGCGCCGAAGCGGCGATGACGACGCGCAACCCGAGGTCCCAGCCGAGGAGTTGGCCGCCGAACCAGGCGCCGAAGGCGATGCCGATGTTGAACGCGCCGATGTTGATGGCGATGGCGAGGGTGGGCGCGCCGTCTCCCGCACCCTTGAGGATGCGTGCCTGCAGCCCCGGCATGACGGCGAAGTAGGCGGCACCGAAGACGACGAGCAGGACGAGCAGGAGCCAGGGCACCTCGCCGCCGAGCGCCATCAGGGCGAGGTCGGCGCCGAGCACCGCGAGGACGCCGACGAGCGAGGGCATCAGCGCGCGGTCGGCGAGCTTGCCGCCGATGAGGTTGCCGATGAGGGAGCCGCAGCCGACGAGCAGCAGCAGCCAGCTCACCGTCGAGTCGTCGAACCCGCCCATCGAGGTGAGGATCGGGTTCACGAAGGTGTACGCGGTGAAGACGCCCGCCATGGCGAGCGCGGTGAGCAGGATGGCGATCTGGACGGTGCGGTTGCGCAGCACCCGCAGCTCGGCGGCGACGCCACCGGACTCACCGGCGACCGGCACGGGCGCGGCGGGCGGCCGCCAGGCGACCAGGGCGAGGGCGATCAGGCTGAGACCGGCGATGCTCCAGAACGCCGAGCGCCAGCCGAAGTGCTCCTCCAGGAGGACGCCGAGCGGCACGCCGAGCACGGTGGCGAGGTTGAGGCCGACGGCGACCCGCGACACGGCCGAGGCCTCCTTGCCCTTCTCCGCGAGCGACCCCGCGACGACGATGCAGACCGCGAACAGCGTGCAGTGGGTGATCGCCGAGAGCACGCGGGCGGTCATCAGGACCGCGTACGTGGGGGCCAGCGCGGCGAGCACGTTGCTCGCCGTGAACAGCCCCATCAGGCCGAGCAGCAGCGGGGTGCGGGGCACCCGGCTGCTGGCGAGGGTGACGAGCGGGCCGAGGACCACGACGCCGAGCGCGTACGCCGTCACGAGCAGCCCCGCGTCGGACAGGGAGACGTCCAGGTCACCGGCGATGGCCGGCAGGACACCGGCGACGACCAGCTCCGCGCTGCCGACGCTGAAGACGCAGAGCATCAGGGGGAAGAGGGCAAACGGCATGGCTGTTCCAATGCACGGGTCGGGGAACGGGTCGGGGCACGGACCTGGGCGCGGTCACGTCACGACGGGCGCCGGGGCCGGGTCAGTCCCAGGGAGAGACCAGGAGCTTGCCGCGGGAGCCGCCCGCCGCGAGCCGCCGGTGCGCCTCGCCCACCTCGGCCAGTGGGAACGTCTCCGCGACCCGCAGGGTGAGCACGCCCTCGTCCACCAGGGCCGAGAGCTGTGCGAGGCGCTCGCCGTCCTGCTCCACGAACGACATGCGTACGTCGATGCCGCGTTCCGCGACGGGCGGTGCCGTCGGCACGATGGAGACGGCGTTGCCGCCGTCCCGCACCCCGGCGATCGAGCCGGGCAGTCCCGCCGTCTCCAGGAGGCTGTCGGCGGCGCCGGGCGGCACGGGCCGCTCGTCGGAGTACGCCTCGTGGGCGCCGAGGGCGTGCAGCCGGTCGGCGTCGCCGGGCCGCCCGTACGCGAGCACCTTGAGGCCGCGGGCGACGGCGAGCTGGACGGCGAACCCGCCGACGGCGCCGGTCGCACCGGTGACGAGCAGGGTGCCGCCGTCCTGCGGTGCGAGGGCTTCGAGCGCCTGGTGGGCGGTGAGCCCGGCGAGCGGCAGCGCTGCGGCGTCCCGGAGTTCGGCGGTGCGGGGGGCCTTCGCGGCCAGGTCCGCGTCGAGCGCGACGTACTGCGCGTGGGTGCCGACGCCGGTGGCCATCTGCGCCGACATGGCGACGACCCGGTCCCCCGCGGCGAACCGGTCCACCCCGGTGCCGCACTCCTCGACGACGCCGGAGAGGTCCCAGCCGAGGACCATCGGGAAGCCGTGGCCGACGTTCTCGGCATGCGAACCCGAGCGGACCTCCAGGTCGACCGGGTTCACGGCCGACGCCGCGACGCGGACCAGGATCTGACCCGGGCCCGGCGTGGGGCGGGGCAGCTCGGCCACGGTCAGCAGCCCCCGTACCGGGGCAGGGTGCTGGCACGCACGTAGATCCTCCTGCGAGTTATGTGATTACGGCAGAACGTAGCAGTCGTTCTGTTCTCCGCTCCCACCTCTGAGCGCTACGCACTCCTACTTCGCCAAGTCCAGAAAATGGCCGATCGCACTTGCCGTTGATTGCTTGAGAATGCATAGATTAAGCCGCTCTCCACAACCGAGAGGCTCACTCCGAACCAGTTGAGGTGACTTGTGTCCGGGAACAATTCGGCACTTCTGGGCCGACCCAGCGAGCGCGTCCAGACCGTCGGGTACGGGGCGGCCGGCACCGCCGGTGACGCAGCCGTCGCGGCTCAGCACGGCGCCGGGCTGTACGCCTACAGCGAGCGCGTCGACTCGTGGGTCGTCCGCACCGCCAAGCCCGTCAGCTACGAAGTGCGCGTCGCCGACGGCCTGTTCGACTTCGAGCGCACGGACCTCCTGGAACCGGCCGCGGCCCCCGGCAAGCGTCTGCGCCGGTTCGTCGTGCTCGACTCCGACGTCGACCTGCTCCACGGCAACCGTATCCGCGCCTACTTCGACTACCACGACGTCGAGCACGTCATCTGCGTCGTCCCCGCCGACGAGACCGTCAAGAGCTTCGAGACCGCGGCCCGCATCGTCGAGGAACTCGACGCGTTCGGCGTGGACCGGCGCCGTGAGCCCCTCATCGTCATCGGCGGCGGCGTCCTCATGGACATCGTCGGCCTGGCCAGCAGCCTCTACCGCCGCGGCACCCCGTTCATCCGCGTCCCCACCACCCTCATCGGCCTGGTCGACGCGGGCGTCGGCGCCAAGACCGGCGTCAACTTCAACGGCCACAAGAACCGGCTCGGCACCTACTTCCCCGCCGACCTCACCCTCCTGGACCGCACCTTCCTCGCCACGCTCGACCGCCGCCACATCGGCAACGGCCTGGCCGAGATCCTCAAGATCGCCCTGATCAAGGACGCCCGCCTCTTCGACGTCCTGGAGAGCCACGGACCGCTGCTCCTGAACGAGAAGTTCCAGGGCGAGAGCGAGGCCGGCGAGGACGCCGCCCGCGAGGTCGTGCACCGCGCCATCCAGGGCATGCTCGAAGAGCTGCAGCCCAACCTGTGGGAGACCAAGCTGGAGCGCTCGGTCGACTACGGCCACACCTTCAGCCCCACCGTCGAGATGCGCGCCCTGCCCGCACTGCTCCACGGCGAGGCCGTCTGCGTCGACATGGCGCTGACCACCGCACTCGCCCGCCGCCGCGGCCTGATCGACGACGCGGACGCACGACGCGTCTACGACGTGATGCACGGCCTCGAACTCCCCGCCTGGGACGACCTCCTCGACCAGCCGGAACTCCTGACGGCCGCCCTGCTCGACACCGTCCGCCACCGCAACGGCCAGCAGCGCCTGCCGCTCCCCGTGGGCATCGGCGACGTCACCTTCGTCAACGACGTCACCGAGCGGGAACTCCTGGACGCGGTCGCCGAGTTGCGGGTCGCGGGACGCGGGCGCGGGCGCGACCTCGTGGAGGGGCAGCATGTCTGAGACCGCCTACGCACCGGCCCCCGAGGCGCACACCCTCTCCGCGTACGGCGGCGGTGACGTGATCATCGGCGACGTCAGCGGCCCCGCCCACATCCACGGCGTGCACGGCACCACCGGCGTGACCCGGTGGAAGGCCCTCGCGTCCGGCGCGGACCTGCGCGGCGGCTGGGAGGCCGTCGAGTGGGCGTGCGTCCCGCCGGGCGGCGTCAGCGGCGAGCACCTGCACACCCGGACCGAGGAGGTCTACTTCATCCTCTCCGGGACCGGCGAGATCTATCTGAACGGCACCGCCCACCCGATCGCCCCGGGCTCGATGGTCCTCACCGGCCTCGGCACCGTCCACGGCCTGCGCAACACGGGCGACAGCGACTTGGCCTGGCTCGTCATCGAGATGCGGTCGCCCCGCTTCAGCGACGCGCTCGGCGCGACCGCGCCCGCCCACACCCCCGTCGCCTCCGAGGAGGAGCCCCCCGTGTCCACCGCACGCCTTCACGACCTACGAGCCGAGCGCACCATCTCCCCCGCGGGTGTCTTCACGGGCCCGCTGCGCACGCTCGCCCTGGAGACGGTCGACGCCTCGGGCACCGTCGAGCTGGCGGCCGAGGGGCGCGAGCACATGGTGTTCGTGCTCTCCGGCACCGGCTGGGTCGAGAACGGCAGCGACACCGCGGAGCTCAATCCGGGCACGGCCGTGACGCTGCCGCTCGGCACCCGCGCCCGCATCGGCGCGGACCGCGGAAACGGCCTGGAGTTCTTCCACGCCGAGGTCGCCGTCGCGTCGCCGGGGTCCGACCGGTGATCGTCAGCGAACCCGCCCCGCCCTCCCTGCGCGGCTCCAGCGGCACCTGGCGCTGCCTGGCCCGCCGCGGCATGTTGCACAGCGAGTGCGAGTCCTTCGAGCAGATCCGCCTCTCCCCCGGCGCCTCCTGGGCGCACGAGCCGGCCCATGGCACCGAGGCCGCGCTGTACGCCGTCGCCGGGTCGGCGTCGGTGGACGTCTCGACCGGCACGGACCCCGGCGGGCGCGTGCTCGACGCCGGTGGCGCGCTGCTCGTCGAGGCACGCGCCGCGGTGACGGTCACCGCGGGGGCCGAGGGGCTCGACCTCCTCGCCGTACGCGTGCTGCCCGCCGACGTCGCCTCCCTGCTCCCCGTGCGGGTGCCGGAGCTGCCGACGGGCGAGCAGACCCCGATTTTCCGCCCGCCGACCGAAGACGGGCGCTGATTGAGGAGCAGACACGTTGGCTGATCACCACGAAAAAGTGCTGCCGCCCACGGACGACCTCCTGTGCGGCCGCTGGCCGAACGGCTCCATGAAGGCCGCCGCGGTCATGGACGTCAACAAGGTCGGCCAGGTGGAGGTGGAGATACCGGGCCCCGAGCTCGGCTATGTCCTGGTCGCCCCCACCACGGTCGGCATCTGCGGCACGGACCTCGAACTCCTGCACGGCACGGCCAGTTACGTGCGGGACGGCAGGGCCACCATGCCCCACGTGTTCGGCCACGAGTGGGTCGGGCGTGTGGTGGCGATCGCCGGGAACTGCCAGTACTCCCGGCAGCTGGAGATCGGCGACCGCGTCGTCGGGCAGACCATGCTCTCCTGCGGGGGCTGCCGGGCCTGCCAGCGCGGCCACCGCAACGAGTGCTCGCAGCTCAAGGAGGTCGGCCTCTACGGGCAGCAGGGCGCGGCGGCGGAGTTCATCAGGCTCCCCGCCCAGTCCCTGACGAAGGTCCCGCCGGGCGTCGACGACTTCGCGGCGGCCCTCGCGGAACCCGCGGTCACGGTGCTCGCGGCGCTGGACAAGGTCGGGGTCTTCCCCGGCGAACGCGTCCTCGTCTTCGGCACCGGCACGATGGGCCTGCTCGCCGTGCAGATGGCGCGCCGCGTCGCGGGCACGGTCGACGTGGTCGGCATCGACGACGCGGGCATCGGCGCCGCACTGCGCATGGGGGCGGAGCACGCCTTCCTGCCCGGTGAGGCGCGTGACGGCGACTACGACGTCGTCATCGAGGCGTCCGGCGCGGTGCCGGCGCTCCTCGAAGCGCTGCGGGTCGCCGACGTCGGCGGCCGGATCGCGGCGGTCGGCGTGCCCAACGACCCGCTGCCGGCCGTCGACGCCTCGGAGCTGGTACTGCGCGGCGTCACCATGACCGGCGTACGGCACGGGCTCGACTACTACGAGCGGGCGCTGCGGCTCTTCTCCGAAGGCGTCCTGTCGGCGAAGGGCATGATCGCCGACGTCTTCGAGCTGGCCGACGTCGACAAGGCGTTCGAGCTCCTCGAGAGGGGGCGTCGGGCCGCTCCCAAGGTGGCCCTGTCGCTGACTCCCCGCCCCTGAAGGGGACGTGGCCGGCAACCGCCCCTGACGCTTCCTCCCCCGGCTGCGTCAGGGGCTCCCGGCCCCCCACAATCCACCAGGAAGGACACCCGTATGAACCGCCCCATCGCCGTCGTCACCGGCGCCAGCTCGGGCATCGGCGCCGCCGTGGCCGAAGCGCTCGCCGCCACCGGCTTCGACCTCGTCGTCGGCTACGGACGGCAGGCGGACGCCGCCAAGGAGATCGCCGACGGGCTCGCCGTGCGGCACGGCGTACGCGCCGAGACCCTCGGGCTCGACCTGACCGACCCCGCCGCCGCGGGCGACGCCCTGCGGGACCGCGTCGACGCGTTCGGCGGCATCGACGTCCTGGTCAACAACGCGGGCCTGAACCGGCGTGCCTCCGTCGTCGAGGAGACCCTCGACGACTGGCAGCGCATCCTCGACGTCAACCTGACCAGCCCGTTCCGGCTCAGCCAGGTCGCCGCCGAGCGCATGATCGCGCAGGGCCGCGGCGGCCGCATCGTCAACATCACCAGCATCCACGAGCACATCCCGATCGGCGAGGGCAGCACCTACTGCGCCGCCAAGGGCGGACTCGGCGCGCTCACCAAGGCCATGGCGCTCGACCTCGCCGCGCACGGCATCACCGTCAACGCCGTGGCGCCCGGCGAGACCGCGACGCCGATGAACAACGTGCCGGCGGGACTGGACGCCGCCCGCATCGCCCGTCCCGCCATCCCCGCGGGCCGCCCCGGCCGCCCCGACGAGGTCGCCGCCCTCGTCGCGTACCTGGCGTCGCCCGCCGCCGCCTACACCACCGGCACGTCGATCCTCGTCGACGGCGGCATGGCGCTCTCCGCGGCCGTCGCCAACGCCGCCCACGCCGGCACCGTCTGACCCCGGCCGCCCGCCCCCAACCCTGGAGCAGAGCATGTCACCCACCGCCCCGCCGAAATCCCGGGCCGACGCGGACACCCTGTCCATCCCCACGGCCCGCAACGTCGACCACTACGCCTACACCGTCGCGGACCTGGACGCGGCCGTGGACTTCTGCACCACGGTGCTCGGTGCCGACGTCCTCTACCGGCTCGGCCCGGTCGAGGAGCCGGACAGCGACTGGATGGCCCGCCAGCTGGGCGTCCACCCGCGGGCCAGCACGCACATCGCGATGCTGCGGCTGGGCCCGGACAGCAACCTGGAGCTGTTCCAGTACACCGCGCCCGAACAGCGCACCCAGGCGCCCGAGTTCACGGACGTGGGCGGCCACCACATCGGCATCCACGTGAGCGACCTGGACGTGGCGCTCGCCAAGGCCGAGCGGTCCCCGCACGTCCGCGTCCTGGGCGAGCCGCAGACCGTCCCGAGCGGCCCGACGGCGGGCAACCGCTGGATCCACCTGCTCACCGACTGGGGCATGCGCCTGGAACTCCGGGAGCTCGCCCCCGAGTTGCCGTACGAGAAGGAGACCGCGGCACGCGTCTACCGCCCGGCGGGCGACTGGCCGCGCGGCCTGCCCGGCGCCCTCGGCGTCGGCCACGTCGGCTACTCGGTGGCCGACCTGGACGAGGCCGTCGCCTTCTTCACGGGCCCGATGGGCGGCGAACTCGCCTACCGCACCACCGAATCGGTGGACGCGCGGACGGCCCGCCGCCAGTACGCGGTCCAGGCCCCCTTCCGCAAGGACACCGCGGCGATCCGCCTCGGCCCGGTCACCACCGTCGAGCTCAGCAGCCACGAGATCGAGGGCCGCCGCACGGAACGCCCCCGCAACAGCGATGTGGGCGGCCACCACCTGGCGTTCTTCGTCGACGACGTGGAGCGGGCCGCCGCGTGGCTCGCGGCGACGGACGGCGCCGAGGTGCTCGGCGAGCCGCAGCTCATCGAGGACGGCGGCCCGATCCACGGCGACCGCTGGGTCTACTTCCGCGGCGTCGGCGGATTCCAGCTGGAGGTGCTCAACATGCCGCCCGGCATGCCGTACGAGCAGTACACCGCGGCCCGCAGGTTCGGCCCGAGCCCGCGGTGGACCAACCGCTGACCGCGGCGCACGAGCGACAGAGAGGGGTGGGGGAATGCGCTGGAGCGACATCTACGTGGAGAGCGCGGCCGCCGAGTTCGGGGAGCCGCAGACCGGTCAGGAGGCGGTGGACCTCGGTCTGCTGCCCGCCGAGGAGGTCGAGCGGAGCGAGCAGCGCTCCGTGTCGGTGAGCGACGGGCGCAGCGGGCCCGAGCTCGCCGTCGCCGCGGGCCGCACGGCGCTCGCGCGCAGCGGCAGGGACGCGCAGGACGTGGGGCTGCTCATCCACGCGGACTGCTGGTACCAGGGCCTGGAGTTCTGGAACACGGCCGCGTACGTCCAGGACCGGGTGCTCGGCCACGGCGACTGTGTGGCGTACGAGCTGCGGCAGATGTCCAACGGCGGGATGAGCGCCCTGGAGAACGCGGCGGCCCGGCTCACCGCGATCCCCGCGACGCGGGCGGCGCTGGTCACCACGGGCGACCGGTTCGCGGACCCGGCGTTCCCCCGCTGGAGCACCGACCGTGGCCTCGCGTTCGGCGACGCGGGGACGGCCGTCGTCCTGTCCCGCACGCCGGGCGCGCTGCGACTGGTCGCCACGTCGTCGTACTCGCAGCCGATGCTGGAAGGCCTGCACCGGGGCGACGAGCCGTTCCTGCCGAGCGGCAGCGGGACGGGCCCGCTCGACCTGGTGGCGCGCAAGAAGGGGTTCCTGCGCGGGCGCTCCCATGAGGAGATCACGACGCGCAACGAGACGGGCATGGTGTCCGCCGTCAAGACGTGCCTCGCGGAGGCGGAGGCGGACATCCACGAGATGACGGCTGTGGTCGTCCCGTTCTTCGGCGCCCGCCTCTCCCGCCTCCAGTGCCTGGCCCCGCTCGGCATCCAGGCCGAGGTGACGCTCCAGGAATTCGGCCTGACGGTCGGCCACTTGGGCGCGGGAGACCAGGCGGCGGGCCTGGCGAAGCTCCTGGAGGACGACACGCTGCGGAGCGGCGACCGGGTGCTGCTCGTGGGGGTGGGCGCGGGCTTCAGCTGGACCTGCGCGGTCCTGGAGCGGAGCTGACTCCGGTGACACACGTGCGGCATGTGACGACATTCGACGCGAGAGACACGAGAGAGACGGGGAGAGGGTGGGGGCGATGAATCACGCCTGGAAGCGATTGCGGGCCGAGGGCGTCGACGTGTGGATCGACGTGTCGGCCGCCGCCGGGGGCGCGGCGCGCGAGGTCCGCCGCGCCCTCGCGCAGGGCGAGGTGGCCGGGGCCCGCATGGGTGCCCCGCAGGGCGACCCCGCGGCCGGCCACGCCGCCGAGATCGGGCGGGTCTGCGACCAGCTCCTCCCCCGCCACCGGGCGAGCGGCGGAACGAAGGGCTTCGTTTCCGTCCCCCTCCCGGCGGGCCCGGCGGACGGCGCCGACGCCTGGGCGGCGCGGGCCCGTGCCCTGCGCGACGAGATCGACCGCCCCAACCTCGTCGTGCGCGTCCCCGCGGAGGCTGCCGACACGGCGACCCTGCGGGCCCTGTTCGCGCTGGGCGTGGCCGTGGAGGTGTCCGGGGTGTGCTCCCCGCGCCGCTACGGTGAAGCGGCCACGGCCCTCCTGGCGGCGCTGTCCACGCCGGACGGGCCGACCCGCACGGCCTCCTTCCTCTCCTTCGACGTGACCGGCGTCGAGCGCCATGTGGACGCCCGCCTGGACCTCATCGGCTCCGACGAGGCCAAGGCGCTCCGCGGCCGTGCCGGTCTGGCGTGCGCCCGCCTGGCGCACCGTACGCACGAGATGACGTTCTCCTCCGCGCGCTGGGGTGCGCTCGCGGCCGCGGGCACCCCGGAGCCGAAGCTGCTGTGGGTGACGGGCGGCGCCTCCCCGTACCGCTCGGCGCACTGCGTACAGGAGCTGGTGACCCGGGGCACGGCGACGGCGATGCGCCCGGCCGCGGCGCGGGCGCTCGCGGAGGCGGGCACGGTGAGCGGCGACCGGGTGTGGCGGCACTATGCCGACGCGGAACGGACGCTGGCGTACCTGAACTGGTTCGGCATCTCGGTGGAGTCGGTGACGCAGACGCCGGAGAAGCCCACGGAGATGGCGGCACCCCGCGAGGACCGACCGCACGCGACCACCCGCCCGCTCAGAGCGCCGCACCAGCCGCACCAGCCCCACAGACGGCTGACCCCGGCCTGACCCGCCGACGGTCACCTCACCCGGCGTCATCGGCCGCGCAGGACTCCCCGTTCTTGGGCGTCTCCCCGTACAGCAGGAACCCGTTCACCTTGTCCTGCACGCACGTGGAGCCCAGGTAACCGGTGTGCCCGTCGCCCTTGTTGTCGAGGACGACGGCCTGCGGGCCGAGTCGGCGCGCGGTCTCCTCCGTCCACCGGTAGGGCGTCGCCGGGTCGCCGCGCGTGCCGACGAGCAGCAGCTCGGGCGTCTTCACGTCACGTACGTCGTCCCGGATGTACCGCGTCCCGGGGGGCCGCCCGAAGCACAGCAGGACGGGCATCAGCATGGACTTGCCGAAGACGGGTGACGCGTCGTCGAACTGCTTCTGCAGCCTGCCGACTTCCTTCTCTATGTGTGCGGCGTCGGGCCGGTCGGGGTCGTCGGCGCAGTTCACGCCCATGAGAGCGGCGGCCATGTTGTCGGCGGGCACATCCTGCCCCGTCGGCCGGTGCCCGAGCCCCCCGCTCATCCGGATCAGCGCCCGGGGGTCGCCGTCGGCGAGCAGCGCTCCCAGCGCCTGCGAGAGCGCGGGCCACGCCTGCCTGCTGTACAGGGCCTGGCCGAGTACGCCGACGACGTCCTGCCCGGTGAACTCGGCGCCGTCCGTGGAGCGCAGCGGCATCTGGTCCATGTCCTCGATGAGCCGGACGATGGCCTTGCGGGCGCTGCGCGAGTCCGTGCCGAAGACGCAGCCCGCGTTGCCCGTGCACCAGGTGAGGAAGTTGTCGAGGGCGGTCTGGCGGCCCTCGGCGGTCACGAGGGACTGCTCGGCGACGGGTTCGGTGAGCGTGTCGACGCCGTCGAGGACCATCCGCCCGACGTTCTTCGGGAACTGCGCGGCGTACACGGCTCCGAGCCGTGTGCCGTACGAGAACCCCAGGTAGTTGAGCTTCTTGTCGCCGAGGGCCTGACGCATGACGTCGAGGTCGCGGGAGACGTTGACGGTCCCCATGTGCGGCAGGACCGGCCCCGACTTCTTCGCGCACTCCGCGGCGACCTTGCGCATCTCCGCGAGCACGGCGGCCGCGTCGCCCGTTCCGCCGGACGAGGGATCCGTGCTCCGGTCGGCGTCGCCGCAGCTGACCGGTTCGCTCAGGCCGACACCGCGCGGGTCGAAGGAGACGACGTCGTAGTCCTTGCTGAGGAAGCCGAAGTCCTTCTGGGCCCCGGCGAGCGCGGAGACGCCGGGTCCGCCGGGCCCGCCGAAGTTCAGCAGCAGGGAGCCGCGCGGCTTGCCGCTCGCGCTGGACTTCATCCGGATCATCGCGACGTCGACGTCGCCCGCGTCGGGGTCCGCGTAGTCGAGCGGCACGCTCACGTGCCCGCACCGGACGTCCTCGGCGCCGCCCGTGGCCTCCGCCATGGCTTCGGTGTCGCCCTTGCAGGTGCCCCATTTGATCTTCTGCGTGTAGTAGCGCGCCAGATCGGGCCGCCCGCTGTCGTCGTCGTCGGCGGCGGCCATGCCCGCTCCCACGACGACCAGCACGGTGACGCCGGCGACTGCACAAGCTCCGCGCACGGCAACCTCCCAGGGTGTGCCCCTCGGCTCACCCTAAACGCGCCCCACGCCCCTCGCCCGTTCGGCGCAGGCCCTGGCTCACCCTCCGTGACGGCCTTCACCCAGCGTCACGCCTCCTGCCGCTCCAGGATCGCGGTCACCCCCTGCCCGCCCGCCGCGCAGATGGAGATGAGCCCGCGCCCGGGCCGTCCCCGCTCGGCGAGGAGCTTGGCCAGCGTGGCGACGATCCGCGCACCGGTGGCGGCGAAGGGGTGCCCGGTCGCGAGCGAGGACCCGGCGACGTTCAGCCGCTCCCGGTCCACCGTGCCGAGCCCCCGCTTCTCCCAGGCGGCGAGGGTGGCGAGCACCTGCGAGGCGAAGGCCTCATGCACCTCCACGAAGTCGAAGTCGTCAAGACCGAGCCCGGCGCGCTCCAGCATGCGGGGCACGGCGTACGCGGGAGCCATCAGCAGCCCGTCCTCGCCCCCGGCGACGTCTCCGTGCACGAAATCCACCGCCGCGGTCTCGCAGGCGACGAGATGCGCCATCGGTTCGAGCCCCCGCCCGGCGGCCCACTCGTCGCTCCCCAGCAGCACGACGGCCGCGCCGTCCGTCAGCGGAGTGGAGTTCCCGGCGGTCATGGTGGCCCCACCGCCCGCGACCCCGAACACGGGCTTCAACCGGCCCAGTCGCTCCACGGTGGACCCGGGCCGCAGATTCTGGTCCCGGGTGAGCCCCGCGTACGGCACGACGAGATCGTCCATGAACCCCCGCTCGTACGCCGCCGCGAGCCGCTGGTGACTGGCCGCGGCGAGCTCGTCCTGCGCCGCCCGCGTGATCCCCCGCTTCCGCGCGGTCACGGCGGCGTGTTCGCCCATGGAGAGCCCGGTCCGCGGCTCGGCGTTGCGCGGGATGTCGGGCACGAGGTGCCGCGGCCGTACGCCGCCGAGGGCCCGGAGCCGCCCGCCCAGGGACGTGGCGCGCCGGGCCGCGAGCAGCACCCGCCGCAGCTCGTCGTTGACGCCGAGCGGCGCGTCGCTCGCCGTGTCGGAGCCGCCGGCGATGCCGGACTCGACCTGTCCGAGCATGACCTTGTTGGCGACGGCGACGACGGCCTGCAGCCCGGTTCCGCAGGCCTGTTGCAGGTCGTAGGCGGGCGTACGGGAGTCCAGGGCGGATCCGAGGACGACCTCCCTGGCGAGGTTGAAGTCCCGGCTGTGCTTGAGCACGGCCCCCGCCACGAACTCACCGACGGCCCCCTCCCCTTGAAGGCCGTACCGCTCGACCAGTCCGTCGACGACGGCGGTCAGCATGTCCTGATTGGACGAGGTGGCGTACGGCCCGTCGGAGCGGGCGAACGGAATGCGGGTGCCTCCGAGGACGGCGACGCGGCGCACAGAGGGAAGACTCATGTCTCGACCAGCTCCTGACCCTTGAGTAACCTTACTCAGAAGTAAATTTACGACCGAGCTGGGAGTTGGACAATGGCCGACCGCTACCTGACCTTCACCGCCACCGGACCCGGCCGCTTCCTCACCCGCCGCCTGGGCCTGCCCCGCCCCACGGAACTGCGCCGCTGGGCCCCGGAACACCCCTCCCTGACCGGCGACTTGCTGCTCCTCCCCCTCTCCCCCGCCTCCCCCTACACTCCGGACCTCGCCACCCTGCTGACGCCGACGTCGCTGACCGTCACGACAACCTCCGCCCGCCCCACGGGAGTTGTCGTCGACGCCACGGCCGTCACGGACACGCGCACACTCACCGAGGTGTACGCGGCACTGCACCCCGTCGTCCGCGACGTGGCCGACAACGGCCGCGTCGTGCTCCTCGGCTCCCCGCCCGACCCCGCGGACCACCATCAGGCCGCGGCGCAGCAGGCCCTGGACGGGTTCGTACGTTCCCTCGCGAAGGAACTCGGCCGCGGCCGCACCGCCAACCTCGTCCGCGTCAGCGGCCCGATAGCCACCGCCGAGTCGACGCTCCGCTTCCTGCTCTCCCCCAAGTCGGCGTACGTCACCGGCCAGGTCATCGAGACCGGCCCCACCGAGACGGTGGCCGCGCCCGCCGACCGGGACCGCCCCCTCGCCGGCCGCACCGCGCTCGTCACGGGTGCGGCGCGCGGCATCGGCGCGGCGGCCGCGGAGGTCCTCACCCGCGACGGCGCCCGGGTCACGCTCCTCGACGTACCGTCCGCCCGGCCGGACCTGGCCCGCCTGGCCGACCGCCTCGACGGCGGCACGGCACTGCCCCTCGACATCACGGCGCCCGACGCGGGCGAGCGGATCGCCGCGGCACTGCCCGACGGCCTCGACATCCTCGTCCACAACGCGGGCATCACGCGGGACCGCAAACTGGCCAACATGGAGCGGGACCGCTGGACGTCGGTCATCGACGTCAACCTCACCTCCGTCCTCACCGTCACCGACACGCTCCTCAAGACCGGCACGATCCGACGCGGCGGCAGCGTCGTCGCCACGGCGTCCATCGCCGGCATCGCGGGCAACGCGGGCCAGACGAACTACGCGGCGAGCAAGGCGGGCGTCATCGGACTCGTACGGTCGCTGGGGCCCCGTGCGCTCGCGGAGCACGGGGTGACGGTCAACGCGGTGGCGCCGGGGTTCATCGAGACGAGGATGACGGCGGCGGTTCCCCTCCTCATCCGCGAGGCGGGCCGCCGCATGAACTCCCTCGCGCAAGGGGGCCTTCCCGTCGACGTCGCCGAGACGACGTCCTGGCTGGCCCAGGGAAGCCTCAACGCACAGACGGTCCGGGTGTGCGCCCAAAGCGTGCTCGGCGCGTAACCGTTGCCCCTGCGACGCCGTCGCGGGCAGGAGCGCCCCCCACCTCCACCGGGCCGCGGGCGCAAGCGCGCGCGAGGGGACGTGGGGGTATGTGCGCACGGAGCACCGAGCACACGAAGGCGGCAAGGAACATTCCACGCGGCGCAGGGATGGCGAGTACGTACACACCCCGCGGCCCCGCCCCGCAGACGAACCCAAGGCGCCCCCGCCCCCGCCGACCCGCAGGCGGAGCCCAAATGCTCCGCCACCACCGGAAGGACGCAATGACCGCCCTGGCCCTCCTCCGAGCCGTCCTCAGGCGACCCCGTCCCCACCCCGTCGACCCGTCCACCCCGGCACCGACAACCCGGCTCACCACCACCCGCACCCCGGACCCCGCCCACCTCGCCGCCTACCGGCGCGTCTGCGGGTTCGAGGCGAGCCCAGGCGGCGTCCTGCCACCCACCTACCCCCACGTCCTCGCGTTCCCGCTCAGCATGCGGCTCATGACCGCACCGGACTTCCCGCTCCCCCTGCTCGGCCTCGTGCACACCAGCATCGAGATCGACCGGCACCGGCCGATCAGGCCCACCGACGCACTCCACCTCACCGTCCGCACCACCGCCCTCACCCCCCACCGCCGCGGCACCGAGGCCACCCTCCTCACCGAGGCCGCCTCCGCCGACGGCGAGCTGCTCTGGGAGTCCCGCAGCACCTACCTGGCCCGCCACAAGACGGCACCGACCACCACCCCGGCCTCAGCGCCGGACCACGCCCGCACCCGCACCCACACCCACAGCGAACCGTGGCAGCTACCCGCCGGTCTCGGTCGGCGCTACGCCGCCGTCAGCGGTGACCGCAACCCCATCCACCTGCACGCCCTCACCGCCCGCCCCTTCGGCTTCCCCCGAGCGATCGCCCACGGCATGTGGACCGCGGCCCGCTGCCTGGCGGAACGGGAAGACCAACGAACCCCGAGCCACACCCCCACCCACACCCGCATAGAGTTCAAGGCCCCTGTCCCCCTCCCCTCCACCGTGACCTACTCCACCCCCACCCCGCACACCTTCGAACTCCGCGGCCCGGAGGGCAGACTGCATCTCACAGGGACGACGACGGAACCGGGAGCGGCGCCGGGACGGGGGACGGTACCCAGCGACGTCCTTCCATGAGTCCCCCGAGCCCCGCCCACGCGAAGTTCATGAGCGTCGCCGCCGCCTCCTTCGCGGAGACGGAGTCCTCCACATTGGCCCAGCCCGCCAACGACTCCGCCGCCCCCACCAACGCCTGCGCGAGTCCGGCGACCTCCCGCTCGGGCAGGGACGGGTCACCGTGGGCGGACCGTGCCGCCTCCGCGATGAGCGTCGTGACGAACGAGACGATCTCCTCGCGCATCGCGGCGACCTCCGCAGCGAACGGCTCCCCCTGTGTTCGCGCCTGACTGTGCAGCACGGCCCACCCGTCGGGCCGCTCGGCCGTGTGCGTGAAGAACGCGGTGAGCCCGTCCCACAGTTGCCGGTCGGCCGGCACCGGGGGCACCGAGGTCCCGCCCGCGGCTCCCCGCACCGCCGCGACCAACGCCGCCGCCTCCCGGCGGATGCACGCGCTGAAGAGCTGTTCCTTGGAGTTCAGGTACAAGTACACGAGCGGCTTGGAGACACCGGCGAGCTCCGCGATCTCGTCCATGGACGCGGCCCGGTACCCCCGCTGCCCGAACGTCCGCACCGCCGCGTCCAGCATCTGCTGCTCACGCACGGCCCGAGGCATCCTCGTCTGCTTCGGCTGCCCCACCTGCTTCGGCTGCCCCGGCCGCTTCTGCCGCCGCTTCTCGCCCACCCCGGCCCCCGCCTTCCCACGCTGTCCGTTCACACGTCAGCGTACGGTCAACGGGGACCGGGTCACGATTACCGGAACCGCGGCCGCCCAAGCCGCTCAACCGCCCACCGGGGCGATCAGCACCTCCACTCTCTCCCCGAGCTTCTCCGCGGTCTCGTCCCGGAGCGGCCCGTGCACGTCCTCGTTCATATGCTGCTCGAAGAGTTCCCTCGGCCACCGGCTGAGCGAGCAGAAAGGAATACAGGACGTCCTGTGCGTGCTGCCCGGAAAGCCCGCCCGTCAGGACGACGAGGCTGCCGCAGTCGACCACAGCCGCGGACTCACCCTCCCAGCTCTCGGACACGGCCCCGGATCTCCGGGTCGTGGATGAACTGGCTCGCCTTGTCGCCGGGCTTCTCAACGAAAGAACCCCACTCCGGAATTGTTCCGGGGTGGGGTTCCCATGACCGGCAAGGGTCAAAGGGACGCAAGAAGTCCCAGCGTCGTGGACCGCCTCACGCGGTCGCAGGCACCGTCCGCGACGGCCGCGCGTCCTCCGGCGAGTCCGCGGAGTCGAAGTCCTCCAGCGCCGACGCCGACGCACGCTCGTACGCCTCGCGGTCGAGGATCTTCTCGCGGGCCGCGACGATGACCGGGACCAGCGCCTGGCCGGCGACGTTCGTCGCGGTGCGCATCATGTCGAGGACCGGGTCGATGGCGAGGAGCAGGCCCACGCCCTCCATCGGGAGGCCGAGCGTCGACAGGGTCAGCGTCAGCATGACCGTGGCGCCGGTCAGACCCGCCGTCGCGGCGGAGCCGACGACCGACACGAACGCGATGAGCAGGTACTCCTTGATGCCCAGGTTCACGTCGAAGATCTGCGCGACGAAGATCGCGGCGATCGACGGGTAGATCGCGGCGCAGCCGTCCATCTTCGTGGTCGCGCCGAAGGGCACGGCGAAGGACGTGTACTCCTTCGGGACGCCGAGGCGCTCGGTGACCTTCTGGGTGATCGGCATCGTGCCGACCGAGGAGCGGGAGACGAACGCCAGCTGGATCGCGGGCCAGGCGCCCTTGAAGAACTGGAGCGGGTTGACCTTGGCGACGAACGCGAGGAGCAGCGGGTAGACGCCGAAGAGGACCAGCGCGCAGCCGATGTAGATGTCGGCGGTGAACGTCGCGTACTTGCTGATGAGGTTCCAGCCGTAGTCCGCGATGGCGAAGCCGATGAGGCCGATGGTGCCGATCGGGGAGAGCTTGATGACCCACCACAGGGCCTTCTGGAGGAGGGCGAGCACCGACTCGCTCAGCTCCAGGATCGGCTGCGCCTTGTCGCCGATCTTCAGCACGGCGATACCGGCGACGGCGGCCATGAAGACGATCTGCAGGACGTTCAGGTCGGTGAAGGGCGTGATGACGTCCGTCGGGATGATCCCGGTGAGGAAGTCGATCCAGGAGCCCGCGTGGTCGGGGGCCTTGCCGTCCTTCGGGGTGAGGCCGGTGCCGGAGCCCGGGTTGGTGATCAGGCCGATGGTGAGGCCGATGGCCACCGCGATCAGCGACGTGATCATGAACCAGAGCAGCGTGCGGGTGGCGAGCCGTGCGGCGTTGTTGACCTTCCGCAGGTTGGTGATCGACACCAGGATCGCGAAGAAGACGAGCGGGGCGACCGCGAGCTTCAGCAGGCCGATGAAGGTGTCGCCGACCTTGGAGAGGGTCGTGACGAGCCAGGAGATGTCCTGGCTGCGGGCGAGCCAGCCGAGCAGGACGCCCAGCACGAGGCCGCCGAGGATCTGGGCCCAGAAGGGAAGCTTGAGGAACCTGGGTATCCGGAAGCCGGACTGGGGCTTCTCGGGCTGGCTCGCCTTGTCGGCGGGCGTCGCGGAATTCGCGGACACGGACACACTCCGGTGAGGAAAGTTCAGGGGGAGGGGGACGTACGGGAGCGGCGACCGCGAAGGGTCAGCGGGGCCGCTGCAGCGGGGGTCACGTTCAGATGTGACAGGCCGCGGACATGCAGCGGCAGAGGTCGACATGCAGGCGCGCCACGAGCGGGACGCTCATGGCGTTGCGGTGCGCTGCTGCTGTCTTCATGTCGAACACGTTAACACTCGTGCTTTGAGAACATCAAAGGTCTTGTTTGAGGTAAGGGTGCGCGAGGGTGCGGTCGGCACCCCACAACGCACGGAACCCCGGCCCCGGAGCGCTGCTCCGGAACCGGGGTCCCCGAAAGTGTGTGACGTAGCTTACGAACCCTGCGCCTGCGCCCGCGCCCGCGCCACGTCGTCCGCCTCGTCCTCCTGCGTGCGGTTCGCCTCCAGGTTCGCCTTGGCGCGGTCCACGCGCGCCACGACGGTCTCCGAGGCGCGGTCCCGCTCCTTGCGGAGGACGACGAAGCTGATGGGCGCGGAGACGACCAGCGCGAGCAGCAGCACCCAGAGCAGGTTCGAGTCGCCGAGGCCGCGCGGCAGGATCTCGGAGTAGACGAGGCCCCAGACGACCAAGAAGCAACCCACGAAGATCCCGAGGCGCATCAGCGTGTAGCGGAGCATGTCAATCCACTCTTCCGTTCCGAAATGGGCCCGAGCAGGACGAGCCTCTCCAGTGAAGCATGGAGAACTCGGCCCCCCGCAAGGGGGTCGGCCCGCTCGACGAGAGACGGTCTACCGGAGCTGCCGCAGAAACATGATGTCGTCGCGGTCGTCGCCCGGCGCGACCCGTATGGCGCCGGGCACCCGACCGACCTCCTTGTAGCCGCACGACGCGTAGAAGTGCTCCAGGCCCGTGCCACCGCGGCAGGTGAGCCGGATCGCGTCCGTGCCCTCCAGCGTGCGGGCCGCGTCCTCGACGGCCGCCATCAGGTCGCGGCCGTACCCCTTGCCCTGGTGCCGGGGGTGGACCATGACCGTGTAGAGCCATATCCAGTGCCGCATGAGGCGGTGCGTGTTGTGGGTGAGGAACGCGGTCGCGGCGACGGCCCCGTCCTCGTCGAACCCCACGAGGAGGCGGGTCCGGCCCTCGCTCATCGCGGCGAGGTGCCGGACGAACTCGGGGCGTACCTCCTCGGGCGTCGTGGGCGGCACGAAGCCGACGGCCCCGCCCGCGTTGGTGACGTCGGCCCACAGGGCGAGGACGCCGTCACGCAGCGCGGGGTCGACCGGCGGATCCAGCCGAAAAGTGAGCGACACGATACGAGCGGCCCGCTCAGACCCGCATGGCCTGCGGGGTCTCCCGCAGCAGCGGGTCGGGACCCTCGTACTCCCGGATCGCCTCGTACCGCGTGTTCCGCTCGACCGGGCGGAAGCCGGCCTCGCGGATCAGGCCGAGCAGGTCCTCGCGGGTCAGCTTGTTCGGCGTGCCGAAGTTGTCCGCGTCGTGCGTGATCTTGTACTCGACGACCGAGCCGTCCATGTCGTCCGCGCCGTGCTGCAGGGCGAGCTGTGTGGTGTGCAGGCCGTGCATGACCCAGAAGACCTTGACGTGCGGGACGTTGTCGAAGAGGAGCCGCGACACCGCGAAGGTCTTCAGCGCCTCCGCGCCGGACGCCATGGTCGTCCGCGCCTGGAGGCGGTTCCTGACCTTGCCGTCCTGCATGTCGACGAAGTCGTGCTGGTAGCGCAGCGGGATGAAGACCTGGAAGCCGCCGGTCTCGTCCTGCAGTTCACGCAGGCGCAGGACGTGGTCGACGCGGTGGCGGCGCTCCTCGATGTGGCCGTACAGCATCGTGCTCGGGGTCTTGAGACCCTTCTCGTGCGCGAGGCGGTGGATGCGCGACCAGTCCTCCCAGTGGGTGCGGTGGTCGACGATGTGCCGGCGGACCTCCCAGTCGAAGATCTCCGCGCCGCCGCCGGTGAGCGATTCGAGGCCCGCCTCGATCAGCTCGTCGAGGATCTCGGAGGCGGGCATCCCCGAGATCGTCTCGAAGTGGTGGATCTCGGTGGCGGTGAAGGCCTTCAGGGAGACGTTCGGGAGCGCCTTCTTGAGCTCGCTGAGCGAACGCGGGTAGTACCGCCACGGCAGGTTCGGGTGCAGGCCGTTGACGATGTGCAGTTCGGTGAGGTTCTCGCCCTCCATCGCCTTCGCGAGGCGGACGGCCTCCTCGATGCGCATCGTGTACGCGTCCTTCTCGCCCGGCTTGCGCTGGAACGAGCAGTACGCGCAGGACGCGGTGCACACGTTGGTCATGTTGAGGTGGCGGTTGACGTTGAAGTGCACGACGTCGCCGTTCTTGCGGGTGCGCACCTCGTGGGCGAGCCCGCCGAGCCAGGCCAGGTCGTCCGACTCGTAGAGCGCGATGCCGTCCTCGCGGGACAACCGCTCCCCGGCCCGGACCTTGTCTTCCAGCTCGCGCTTGAGTCCTGCGTCCATGCCTCGCCCTTACCTCTCCCTACGACCTGCCACAAACTCTCGCCAACGGTACGCCCCGGGGCTCACTCCTCTTCGGGCAGCTCTCCGACCCGGTTCTCCCACTTGGTGGAGAGCACGATGGTCGTCCGCGTGCGGGAGACGCCCCGCGTGCCGCTGAGCCTGCGGATCGTCTTCTCCAGACCGTCCACGTCGCTGGCCCTGACCTTGAGCATGTACGAGTCGTCGCCCGCGATGAACCAGCAGTCCTCGAT
Source organism: Streptomyces venezuelae (assembly GCF_008642355.1). Lineage (NCBI taxonomy): Bacteria > Bacillati > Actinomycetota > Actinomycetes > Kitasatosporales > Streptomycetaceae > Streptomyces > Streptomyces venezuelae. The sequence continues at coordinate 4,669,738 of NZ_CP029193.1, read as the reverse complement.
CTCGTGCAGGTCCTTCAGGCGCCGCGCCACGTCCTCGTGGTCGGCGGCGTCGGAGAGCGAGATGCCGATGAGGGCGATGACGCCGAGGCCGAGCGAGGCGGAGTCGACGGTCGCGCGGTAACCCGTGATGACACCGGCCGCCTCCAGGCGGTTGATCCGGTCCGTGACGCTGGGCCCGGAGAGGCCGACGAGCCGGCCGAGTTCGGCGTACGACGCCCGTCCGTTCTCCCGCAAAGCCTGGATGAGCTGCCTGTCCACGGCGTCCATAGGTGCGATGCCTTTCATTATTCAGCGATACCGCGAGTCTATGTGTAGAATCTAAGGCGCAACAGGGTCTAGACCCTGCGAATCTTTCTCAATCTCAGCAGATCAACGACGATCCTTCAGGAGTGAGTCACCCGTGTACTCGATCGAGATGGCCTACGCCCGCATGCGCGAGCTCCAGGACCTGGCCAACCGCTCGCGTGCCCACAAGACCGCCGCGCCCAAGGCCCGCGCGAAGCGAGCCGCCAAGAAGCGCTAACCCCCCTGGGAGCCGGAGCCCAGCTCTCCCTCCCACCGGCGGTACAGGCTGTGCGGCACCCGCGCCGCGTCCAGCACCCGCCCGGCGACGAAGTCCACCAGATCCTGGATGTGCGTCGCCCCCGCGTAGAACGCCGGAGAGGCGGGCAGCACGATCGCGCCCGCCTCGTCCAGGCTCACCAAGTGCTTCAGCGTCTGACCGTTCAGCGGCGTCTCGCGTACGCAGACCACGAGCCGTCGGCCTTCCTTCAGCGTCACGCTCGCCGACCGCTGCAGCAGATCCTTCGAGAGCCCCAGCGCCACCCCGGCCACGCACGCCGTGGACGTCGGCACGATCAGCATCCCCTTCGTCGCGTACGACCCGGAGGAAGGTCCCGCCGCCAGGTCACCGGCCGACCAGTACCGCACGTCGGACACGTCCGGGTCGAACACCCCCGGCTTGCCGTCCGCGCCGCGCCCCAGCCACTGCCGCAGGTCGTCCCGCCAGTGCGCGTCCCGGAAGGCGATGCCCGTCTCGTCGAGCAGCGTCAGCCGCGAGGCCCGGGACACGACGAGGTCCACGCTCTCCCCCGCCGCGAGCAGCGCACGCAGCACGGCGGCGGCGTACGGAGTGCCCGAGGCACCCGAGACCCCCACGATCCAAGGCCTACGCTGTGTATCTCCTGGGTTCACGCTGCGAAGCCTATCTTCGGGCCGTTCAGACGGTGAGGCCGCGTACGAGCAGATCGAGCAGCGCGCACGCGAACAGGGCGATCCCGATGAATCCGTTCACCTGGAAGAAGGCACGGTTCAGACGGGAGAGGTCGTGCGGGCGCACGATCGAGTGCTCGTAGACAAACGCTCCGGCGACGATCGCGAGACCGAGCCAGAAGAACACGCCCGCGTCGGTGGACGCCGCGTACCAGACGAAGAGCGCCGTCGTCACCAGATGGCAGGCGCGGGCGCCCCGGATCGCGGCGGGGATGCCGAACCGCGCCGGCACGGACTTCACGCCGACCTCGCGGTCCGTCTCCACGTCCTGGCAGGCGTAGATCAGGTCGAAGCCGCCGATCCAGACGCCGACCGCGAGCCCGAGGATCACCGCCTGGCCCGACCACTCGCCGGTGACCGCGATCCACGCGCCGACCGGGCCCATCGCCTGGGCGAGGCCGAGGATCGCCTGCGGGAAGTTCGTGAACCGCTTGCCGTACGGATAGACGACCATCGGCACCACCGCGACGGGCGCCAGCGCCAGACAGAGCGGGTTGAGCAGCGCGGCCGACGCGAGGAACACGGCGAGCGCGATCAGCGCGCCCGTCCACGCCGACTTCACCGACACCGCGCCCGTGACGAGCTCGCGGTGGGCGGTGCGCGGGTTGCGGGCGTCGATCTCGCGGTCGATGATCCGGTTCGCCGCCATCGCGAACGTCCGCAGCCCCACCATGCAGATCGTGACCAGGAGCAGCCGCCCCCAGTGGATGTTCTCGTCGAGCCGGTACATCGCGGTCAGCGCGGCGATGTACGCGAACGGCAGCGCGAACACGGAGTGCTCGATCATCACGAGCCGAAGAAATGCCTTGGTGCGCCCCGGCTGCGGGATCGCGGCTGATGCTGAACTCACGAGAGTCCGTACTCCTTCCAGCGACGGTCGACCTTCGCCGCGACGGCCGGGTCGGACTCGACCATGTTCGGCCAGCCGCCGTCCCGGGTGTAGCCCTCCTCGGGCAGCTTCTTCGTCGCGTCGATGCCCGCCTTGCCGCCCCAGAACTGCTGGTAGGAGGCGTGGTCGAGGTGGTCGACGGGGCCCTCGACGACGGTGAGGTCGCGGGCGTAGTCCGTGTTGCCGAGCGCGCGCCAGGACACCTCGTGCAGGTTGTGCACGTCGCAGTCCTTGTCCACCACGATGATCAGCTTCGTCAGGGACATCATGTGTGCGCCCCAGATGGCGTGCATGACCTTCTGCGCGTGCTTCGGGTACTTCTTGTCGATCGAGACGATCGCGCAGTTGTGGAAGCCGCCGGACTCCGGCAGGTGGTAGTCGACGATGTCCGGGACGATCACCTTGAGGAGGGGGAGGAAGAAGCGCTCCGTCGCACGGCCCAGCGGGCCGTCCTCCGTCGGCGGGCGGCCGACCACGATGGACTGGAGCAGCGGCCGCTTCCGCATCGTCACGCAGTCGATCTTGAGTGCGGGGAAGGGTTCCTGCGGCGTGTAGAAGCCGGTGTGGTCGCCGAAGGGACCCTCGGGAAGCATCTCGCCCGGCTCCAGCCAGCCCTCGATGACGACCTCGGCGTGCGCGGGCACCTGGAGCGGCACCGTCTTGCAGTCGACCATCTCCACGCGCTTGCCCTGGATGAACCCGGCCAGCATGTACTCGTCCATGTCACCGGGCAGCGGCGCCGTGGAGGCGTACGTCACGGCGGGCGGGCAGCCGAAGGCGATCGCGACCGGCAGCTTCTCGCCGCGGCGGGCGGCCACCTGGTAGTGGTTGCGGCTGTCCTTGTGGATCTGCCAGTGCATGCCGATGGTGCGCTTGTCGTGCCGCTGCAGGCGGTACAGACCCAGGTTCCGCACGCCGGTGTCGGGGTCCTTGGTGTGGGTCAGGCCCAGGTTGAAGAAGGAGCCACCGTCCTCGGGCCAGGTGAACAGCGCGGGCAGCCGCTCCAGGTCCACGTCGTCGCCGGTGAGGACGACCTCCTGGACGGGCGCGCTGTCGGACTTCACCTTCTTCGGCGGTACGTGCGTCATCGCGCCGAGCTTCCCGAACGCCTCGCGCACCCCGACGAAACCGTGCGGCAGCTCCGGCTTGAGCAGCCCGCCGATCTTCTCGCTGATCTCGTCGTACGACTTCAGGCCGAGCGCCTTCAGGAGGCGGCGGTCCGTCCCGTACACGTTCATCGCCAGGGGCATCGCGGAGCCCTTGACGTTCTCGAAGAGGAGCGCGGGACCGCCGGCCTTCTGCACCCGGTCGACGATCTCACCGACCTCCAGGTACGGGTCGACCTCGGCCTTGATGCGCTTGAGATCGCCCTCGCGGTCCAGTGCCCGGAGCAGGGAGCGAAGATCGTCGTAAGCCATGCGTTCCAGTATCCGGCACCGGTTACCCTGGCCCCGTCACCGGGGGCACGCACGCCACCCGCCGCAACCGCTTGGGGGATCGCGCCACCATGCTCAGGTATCTGCCGTTCCTGCTGGTCCTGGCGGTGTGGATCTACGCCTTCATCGATGTCCTGAACACTCCGGAGAAGGAGGTCAGGCATCTGCCCAAGGTGGTGTGGGTCATCATCGTCCTCCTCTTCGGAGAGGTCCTTCTCGGCCCCGTCGCCTGGTTCGTCACCGGCAAGAAGCGGCAAGCGCCGGGCACCTCGGGAGGCGGCAGGACCCGCTGGGTCGCGCCCGACGACAACCCCGAGTTCCTCAAGTCCCTGCGCGAGGAGCGCCCGGACGAGAACAACCGCGACGAGAACAAGCGCGACGAGAACAACCGTGACAAGGGCACCGAGGGCTGAGGGACCGTGGAACTGCGGCTCCTCGTGACCTTCGAGAAGGTCGCCACCGTCCTCAGCTTCACCCGCGCCGCCACCGAGCTGAAGTACGCGCAGTCCAGCGTCACCAGCCAGGTCCGCGCCCTGGAGACCTCCCTCGGCACGGAGCTCTTCGACCGGCTCGGCAGCCGCATCCGGCTCACCGAGGCGGGCGAGCGGCTGCTGCCCTACGCCCGGCAGATCATCGACCTCGCCGACGAGGCGCGGGCCACCGTCGTCGGCGCCGAGGAACCCTCCGGCACCATCGCGGTCGGCACCATGGAATCGCTGACCTCCTACCGGCTGCCGCCGCTCCTCGAACTCTTCCACCACCGCTACCCGAAGGTGCGGCTCTCGCTGCGCCCCACGCTGGGCGACGAGACCCGGCAGGCGCTGCGGCAGGGGACGTACGACGTGGGCTTCCTGATGGAGCCCGATACCGAGCACCAGGGCCTGGAGACCGAGGTCCTCGCCCGTGAGCCGCTGGTCCTCGTCTGCGCGCCCACCCATCCCCTCGCGGGGCGCGGCGCGGACGCCCTCACCACGGGCGACCTGGCGTCGGCGCAGCTCGTCGGCACCGAACCCGGCTGTCCCTACCGTGACCTCTTCGAGAGTGAACTGCGCGAACAGACCGGCACGCCACCCCCCTTCATGGAGTTCGGCACCATCGAGGCGACGAAGCAGGGGGTGGCGGGCGGTCTGGGTGTCGCGCTGCTGCCTGCCGTGACGGTGGCCAGGGAGCTCGCGGCCGGCACGCTCGTCCGGCTGGACTGGGAGCCGCCGTTCACCCTGTGGACGCAGCTCGCGTGGCGGTCGGGGAAGCGTCTCGCTCCGCAGGTGCGGCTGTTCGTCGAGCAGGCCGTGCGGCTCGTGCGGGAGCAGGGTTCGCCGTCCGGGCCAGCGTGACCTTGAGGCTCGCGGCGACGATCAGCGGGACGCCGAGGGCCTGCACGAGCCCGATGCCGTGGCCGTAGACCGCCCAGTCGGCGACCATCGCGACGGCCGGGTAGGTGAAGGCGAGCACGGCGATCTTGGCGGTGGGCAGCTTCGCGTACGCCGCGTACATCAGGACGTACATGAGGCCGGTGTGGATCACGCCGAGCCCGGCGAGCCAGGCCCATCCCGCGCCGGTGCCGCTCATCGCGCCGAAGTCGGTGAAGGGCAGCAGCAGCGGGATGCCGACGACGACCTGGACCAGGGCGATCAGGTGCGGCCGAACGCCGGTGACGCGCTTGGTGACGAGGGTGGACAGGGCGTAGAGGACGGCGGCGAGGAGCGCGAGCCCGATGCCGGCGAGCGATCCCGCGTCCCCGGACCTCACCCCCGAGACGAGGATGAGCCCCGCGAACGCGACGACCAGCCAGCCCAGTTGGGAGCGGGACAGGCGCTCGCGCAGGACGAGGGCGCTGAGCAGCACCAGGAAGAACGGCTGCGTGTGGTAGACGACGGTGGCCAGGGAGATCGAGGTCGCCTCGTACGCCGTGAAGAGGAACACCCAGTTGAAGACGATGAACACCCCGCCGAGAGCGGCGAGTCCGAGCTTCTTGCGGGTGAGGCCGTGGTCGCGGAAGTAGCCGCGGGCGAACGCGTACGCGCCGAGGGCGAGGGCGCCGAACAGGACGCGGAAGAAGACGACGTCGAAGGCGGAGGCGCCGGACTCGACGACGAAGATGCCGAGGGTGCCGGACAGCATCATGGCGGCGGTGAGCTGGGCCGTGCCCAGGCGCTCGGAGAGCTTGGTGGAGGTCATGTCCATGAAGCTACGAGCGGACGTACGCGCTGGTCCAAGCGCCAGTGGGGCGTCCTTCCGATGGCTCCATCGGTGCTGCCGATGAGGCCTGACAGAGGGCGCGGGCGGGCACGATGGACGACATGAGCAGCGCATCGGCGAACAGCGCGTCCGGCATCCCGACCATCGACCTGCGGCCCTGGCTCTCCGGCGACGCCGAGGCGCGCGCACGGACGGCACGGACCGTCGACGAGGCGCTGCGCAGCGCCGGTTTCCTCCTCGTCACCGGGCACGGCGTCGACCCGGCGCTGCGCGCGGCGATCCGGGCCTCGGCGCGTGGCTTCTTCCGCCTCCCCGAGCGGGCGAAGCGGCCGTACGCGGTGAAGGTCGGCGGTCGCGGCTGGCTGGGCCCCGGCGCAGAGGCGAACAGCTACGCGGAGGGCACGGCCGCTCCCCCGGACCTCAAGGAGTCCCTGTCCTTCGCCGCCGACGAGCCGACGGGGGACGCGGCGGTCGACGCGGAGTGGTTCGCGGCGAACACGTGGCCCGAGGAGACGCCGGAGCTGCGGGCCCTGGTGACGATGTATCTGCGGGAGATGCGGACGCTCTCGGACCGCCTCCTCGGACTCCTCGGCGTGGCGCTGGGCGAGCCCGAGGACTTCTTCACCCGCCACACCGGGCACCCCACGTGGGGCTTCAACATCAACTGGTACCCGGGCCGCGACACCGTCGGCGAGCCGGAGCCGGGCCAGTTCCGCATCGGCCCGCACACGGACTTCGGCACGGTCACGGTCCTCGACCGCGAGGCGGGCCGGGGCGGCCTCCAGGTCTTCACGGACGAGGAGGGCTGGCAGGACGCCCCCTTCGACCCGGAGGCGTTCACGGTCAACATCGGCGACCTGATGGCCCGCTGGACCGACGGCCGCTGGCAGTCGGGCCGCCACCGCGTCCTGCCCCCACCCTCCGACCTGCCCGCGGAGGAGCTGATGTCCCTCGTGTACTTCTACGAGTGCGACCCGGGCACGGACGTACGCGGCGTCGACTCGCACGTGTACCTGCGGGGGCAGCTGGACGCGATCACGGCGGACTAGCCATCCGCGTCCCTGATGCGACGGAAGCCGGTTCCCGTGACCTGGGTCACGGGAACCGGCTTCTTCCGGATGCGCTTCGCTCAGACTCCGGCGTACGAGTGCTTGCCGGTGACGAAGATGTTCACGCCGTAGTAGTTGAACAGCCAGCAGCCGAAGGCGATCAGGGCCAGGTAGGCGGCCTTGCGGCCCTTCCAGCCCGCCGTGGCGCGGGCGTGCAGGTAACCGGCGTAGGCGACCCACGTGATGAAGGACCAGACCTCCTTGGGGTCCCAGCCCCAGTAGCGGCCCCACGCGTCGCCCGCCCAGATCGCGCCCGCGATGATCGTGAACGTCCAGAGCGGGAAGATCGCGGCGTTCAGGCGGTACGAGAACTTGTCGAGGGAGGCCGCCGAGGGGAGGCGCTCCAGGACGGAGGTGGCGAACTTGCCGGGCTGTCCGCCGCCCGCCAGCTTCGTCTCGTAGCTGTCGCGGAAGAGGTAGAGCATCGTCGCGACGAACCCGACGTAGAAGACCGCGCCGCAGAAGATCGCGGTGGAGACGTGGATCCACAGCCAGTACGAGTGGAGGGCCGGGACCAGCTGGTCGCTGTCGGTGTACAGGACGGTGACGGCGAGGCCGAGGTCGAGCAGGACCGTCGTGACCAGCGGGAGGCCCAGCCAGGCGATGGGCTTCTTCAGCGCGAGCAGCACCAGGTACACGCCGACGGCGACGGTGGAGAAGGTGATGCTGAACTCGTACATGTTGCCCCACGGCGCGCGCTGCACCGACAGGGCGCGGGTGAGGACGCCGCCGAACTCCAGGAGGAAGGCGAGCACCGTGAGGGAGACCGCGATGCGGCCGTAGAGGTCGCCCTTCTCGTCCCCGGCGGAGGCGCCGGGACCGTCCGGCACGTCACGCGTACCGGCCACGGACCGGGTGACGACCTTCGGCCGCTCCAGGGTGGCGGTGCCGCCCTTGGCCTGGGCGGTGACGGCGGGCGCGGCAGCTGCGGTCTTGCTCGGGGTGAGCGCCGCGGCGGTGCGGGCGACCTTGCTGCGGCTGCCGAAGAGCCACTCCGCCATGTGCGCGAAGAACGCCAGCAGATAGACGGCCATCGCGGAGTAGATCAGCACGTTGCTGATGTGCGCGAGGTTCTCGTTGGGCTCGGCGGCCAGGGTGGTGGCGAGATTCACTTCTCAGCCCCTTCGGCAGGTACGACATCGGGGTCGGAGTCGGAAGAGGCTTCCGGCTTGGGGTCGGACTCGGGCGCGGTCGGCGCCTGATCGTGCAGGTGCGCGGCGAGCTGGGCGAGCTCCTCGGGAACCTTGGCGGACTCGCTGCGGCCGAGGCCCGCCATCTCGACGACGGTGACGCCGTCGGCGCCCTTGACCGCCCGCACCCACACGCGGCGGCGCTGGATGAACAGCGAACCGGCGAGACCGGCGACGGCGGCGATCGCGCCGCCCAGCGCCCATCCGGTGCCGGGCTGCTGCGAGATCTGGAAGGTCGCCCACTCCTTGAGATTCTTCTCGAAGGTGATCGACCCGGCGCCGTCGGGGAGCTTCATGGTCTCGCCGGGGCGCAGCCGCTGCTTGAACAGCTGCCCGTCGGCGTCCTTGAACTTCTTCATCTTGCGGGTGTCCAGCTGGTACACGTTCTGCGGGACACCGGCGTCGACGCCCAGGCTGCCGTGGTACGCGGACAGCGCGAGCACCGGGTACTCCGCGGCGGGGAACTGCGAGAACATCTGGCCCTTGCCGACGCCCGCGAAGGTCGGCACGAAGAAGGCGTTGAAGCCGAGCTGGTCGGGCTTGCCGTTCTTGTCGCGGTAGTTGTCCATGACCTTGATGGCGCCGGTCGCGGTGCCGTTCTGGTCGATGGGAAGCACCGGCACGGACGCCTGGTAGACGATCTTGCCCTTGCCGTCGCGGACGGTGACGGCGGGGGCGAAGCCGTGCCCGATGAGGTAGACCTTCGAGCCGTCGATCTCCAGCGGCTTGTTGACCTCGATGGACTTCTTCTTCTCGGGGCCGTCGGCGCCCTCGCTGTAGGTGACGTCCGCCCGGTAGGTGCGGGCCGTGCCGCGGTTGGGGCCCGACTTCTCGTACGTACCGACGAACTCGTCGAGCCTGAAGCTGAACGGCGCCAGGTTCGAGGAGTCGAAGAGGCTGCCGGACTTGAAGTCGTCGTACTGGCTGAGGGTGTTGGCGAAACCGTCACCCTCCATGATCAGCTTGCCGCCCTCGGACTTGAAGAGCTGTCCGGCGGCGAACGCGACCAGCATCACGATCAGCGCGATGTGGAACATGAGGTTGCCGGCCTCACGCAGATAGCCCTTCTCCGCGGCGACCGAGGCACCCGCGCCGGAGCCCGCGGTGTGCGCGCGGAAGCGGCGCTGTCTGAGCATCGTGAGCGCGGCCTCGTGCACCTGCTCGGGCTCGGCCTCGGTGCGCCACGTCGTGTACGCGGGCAGTCGCGTCAGCTTCTTCGGCGCGCCCGGCGGGCGACCGCGGAGCTGGCCGACGAACTGCCAGGTGCGCGGCACGATGCAGCCGATGAGGGAGACGAACAGGAGGATGTAGATCGCGGAGAACCACACCGAGCTGTAGACGTCGAAGAGCTGCAGCTTGTCGTAGATCGGGGCGAGCGTGGTGTGCCGCTCCGTGAAGTCCTGGACCTTGAGCTCGTCGACGTTGTTCTGCGGGATCAGCGAGCCCGGGATCGCGCCGAGGGAGAGCAGCAGGAGCAGGATGAGCGCGACCCGCATCGAGGTCAGCTGCCGCCAGAACCAGCGCAGCCAGCCGATGACGCCGAGCCGCGGCAGGTTGGGTGCCGGGTCCTCGCGGTCCCGGTCCCGGGGGGCGGTGGACATGCTGGCACCGGCGGCACCGAATTCACCCTGCTCGTCAGGGGTTCCGGTCTTGCCCGCGGGCGCTTCCGTCTTGCTCATGGATCAGATCCCCACCGTGTAGCTGCTGGTCCAGACCTGCATGTCCTGGACGATGCTGTCCCACGCACCGGTGACGAGGAGCAGGCCGGTCGCGATCATCATGATGCCGCCGACGCGCATCACCCATGCGTAGTGCCGCTTCACCCAGCCGAACGCGCCGAGCGTCTTGCGGAAGGCGACGGCCGCGAGGATGAACGGAATGCCGAGCCCCAGGGAGTACGCGACACCGAGGATCGCGCCGCGCTCCGCGTTGGCGCTGTCGGCGGAGAGCGCCATGACCGAGGCGAGGGTCGGGCCGATGCACGGCGTCCACCCGACGGCGAAGAGCGCGCCCACGACCGGCGCGCCGGCCAGCCCGACGGCGGGCCGCTTGTGGAAGCGGAACTCGCGCTGCGTGAGCCAGGGCATGAGTCCCATGAAGAAGAGCCCGAGCGCGATCATCACCACGCCGAGCGTCGTGTTGATGACGCTCTGGTGCTCCTTGAGCGTGCGGCCGAGGGCGCCGAAGAAGACGGTGGCGGAGACGAAGACGACGGTGAACCCGGCCACGAAGAGACCGGCTCCCGCGGCCATCCGGCCGCGCCGCGCCTCGCCGAGGTCCTGGCCGCCGACCCCGGTGACGTACGACAGATAGCCGGGCACGAGCGGCAGGACGCAGGGCGAGAAGAAGGAGACGAGTCCGCCCAGCAGGGCGACGGGGATCGCGAGGAGCAGGGCCCCGCTCATGACGGTCTGGTTCGTACCGGTGACGGCCGCGAGCGCCGACATCACTTCTCCGCGAGCACGGGGTCGATCATCTTCCGCAGCTTCTCCTCGCTCAGCGGCTGCTGCGCACGGGCCGCGATCTTCCCGTCCCGGTCGACGACGAGCGTGGAGGGGATGGCGTTCGGGTTGAGCGAACCCTGGGGGAAGCGCAGCATCAGCTTCCCCGTCGGGTCGTACAGGCTCGGGTAGGGAACCTTGTGCTGCTTCTCGAACGAGATCGCCGGGCTGCGCTCGGGATCACGCGTGTTGATCCCGACGAATTCGACGCCCTTGGACTTGGTCTCCTTGGCGAGCTTCACGAAGTTCGGCGCCTCGGCCCGGCACGGAGCGCACCAGGAACCCCAGACGTTGATGACGACGATCTTGCCCTTGTAGGCCTCGGTGATGTCCAGCTTCTTGCCGTCGAGGGTCTCGCCGTCGAGCGACGGGTTCGGCTTGCGGTCGCCCTTCTCGACGGTGGCGATGCCATCGGACCCGGCGACGAAGTTGGTGTTTCCGGAACCGCCCGACACGCCGCCTGAGCTGCAAGCGGTGAGAGCCAGCGCCGCGACCGCGGCGCCTGCGGTGAGCAGGACGGCACGGCTGCGACGGTGACTGCTGCTATCGACGCGGTGTGGGGCACGGCAGGCAACACTCATGTGAAAAGTTTCGCATGTCCATTTCGGGGATCTTCCGCACCCCCTCCACCGAACGAATCGCCCACTTCAGGCGCCCCGAGAGGCCTAGCGGAGGCTCTTCCAGCCCCCTGCGGGCTGCTGGCCGACCTCCAGGCCCTGGAGCTTGGCGAGGATCTTCGGGTCCTGCACGTCGAGCCAGTCGACGAACTGGCGGAACGAGACGAGCCGCACGTCCTTCTTGCCCGCGATGTGCTTCAGCGCCTCCTCCACGGCATCCATGTAGATGCCGCCGTTCCACTCCTCGAAGTGGTTGCCGATGAAGAACGGCGCACGGTTGGACTCGTAGGCCCGCTTGAAGCCGGCTATGTACGCCTCCGTGGCCTGCTTGCGCCAGCCCGGGTAGTTGTACGAGGGGGCCTTCGTGGAGTTCTTCGACTGGTTGGCGAGGATGTTGTAGTCCATCGACAGGACCTCGAAGGAGTGCCCGGGGAAGGGCACGGCCTGCAGCGGCAGGTCCCAGACGCCCATCTTCTTCTGGGGCCAGCGCTGGCGGCCGCCGGGCGAGGACGCGTCGTAGCGCCAGCCGAGCTTCTTCGCCGTCGGCAGCAGGTTGTCCTGGCCGAGCAGACACGGGGTGCGGCCGCCGACGAGTTCCTTGTCGTAGTCGAAGGGCAGCGAAGGCAGGTCGGTCCAACCCGTGTTCGTACGCCACTTCTTCACAAAGGACTTGGCCTGGTCGATCTCGTCCTGCCACTGTGCGGGAGTCCAGTTGGCGACCGAACCCGTACCCGCGCAGAAGTGCCCGTTGAAGTGCGTGCCGATTTCATGGCCGTCGAGCCATGCCTCACGCACGTACTTCAGAGTGTCCTTGATGTGACCGTCGGTGAGATAACCGATGTCGGAAGCGCCGACCCCGTTGTTCGGCGGACGGTACATCCGCTTCTTCGATTCCGGGAGCAGATAAAGCCCCGAGAGGAAGAACGTCATGTGCGCTTCGTGCTCCTTGGCGAGCTTCAAAAAGCGCGGGAACAGTCCGTTCCCCACTTCGCCCGCACCGTCCCAGGAGAAGATCACGAACTGCGGCGGCGTCTCGCCCGGCTGCAGCGGCACGGGCTTGCCCGGCTGGTGGGGCTGCTTGCCGGTGTACGAGGTCGAGCCGTCACCGATCGGCTTGGCGGGCTGCTTGTTCGCGCCGCCCTGCTCGTCCCCGGCCTTTCCCGCGGGCCCCGACGAATCGCCGCCGCCCCCGGAGCCGCATGCCGCGAGCCCGAAAGCGGCGGCCGTCCCGGCTCCGAGTCCGAGCATTCCCCTGCGGCTGATGTCGCGCATTCCATCCCCAATCGTCGCGCCCTTGGGTCCGGCCCTGCTCTATCTGCCATGCAAGACGGACGACCAGTTAGAGGGCGCGACGATCACCGGGGTTCCGGTAAGTCGCAGTTATTTGTCTTGTTTTACCGGAAGAGGACATACAGTCGCTGCGCGATTACGCGACGTCGATAATCAGGGATGTTCAGGGAGGCCTCAAGCGATGCCCTAAAGGGAAAAGCAGGTGCCCTCAGGCGCCGAATGCCTTGCCCTTGCCCTTCACCGGCTTGGCACCGGCGAGGAGATGCGCGGGCACCAGATCCCGTGCCGGCTCCGTGTATCCCACCGAAACGATCCTGTCGCCGCGGTAGGTGAACGTCGTCAGCGACGCGAGCGTGCACTGCCGCTTGCGCGGGTCGTGCCACAGGCGTCGCTTCTCCACGAAGCTGCGCACGATCCAGATCGGCAGCTGGTGGCTGACGCACACCGCCTCGTGCCCGCGGGCCGCGTCCTTCGCCGCGTCCAGGGCGCCCATCATCCGCACGACCTGCTCGACGTACGGCTCGCCCCAGGAGGGCTTGAAGGGATTGACGAGGTGCTTCCAGTTGTCGGGGTTCTTCAGCGCGCCGTCCCCGACACCGAAGGTCTTGCCCTCGAACACGTTGGCCGCCTCGATGAGCCGCGCGTCCGTGGCGAGGTCCAGGCCGTGCGCCTTCGCGATCGGCGTGGCGGTCTCCTGGGCGCGGTCCAGCGGCGATGCCACGACGTGCGTGACATCGCGCTGCGAGAGGTGCTCGGCGACCCGGTCCGCCATCTGGCGGCCCAGCTCGGACAGGTGGTAGTCGGGAAGCCGCCCGTACAGGATCCCGTCCGGGTTGTGCACCTCGCCGTGGCGCATCACATGGACGACGGTCAGCTCGTCGCCCGCCGGAGTGCCGGTCATGCGGAGACCTCCGTGGCTTCCGCGGCCGCGCGCGCGGCACCCGGCAGGGCGGCGGCGATCCGCTCGATCGCCCGCTCGTCGTGGGCGGTGGACACGAACCAGGACTCGAAGGCCGACGGCGGCAGGTACACACCCTGCGACAGCATCGAGTGGAAGAACGCGGTGAAGCGGAACGACTCCTGCGCCTTCGCGCCCTCGTAGTCACGGACCTCGCGGTCGGTGAAGAAGACGGAGAACATGTTCGACGCGTTCTGCAGCCGGTGGGCGACGCCCTCCTTGCCCAGCGCCTCCGTCACGAGCGAGCGCAGCTCCGCGGAGACCGCGTCCACCTTCTCGTACGCCGCGTCGTCCAGGAGCCGCAGCTGCGCGAGGCCCGCGGCCGTCGCGACCGGATTGCCGGACAGCGTGCCCGCCTGGTAGACGGGGCCCGCCGGGGCGAGGTGCGCCATGACGTCCGCGCGGCCGCCGAAGGCCGCGGCGGGGAAGCCACCGCCCATGACCTTCCCGAAGGTCATCAGGTCGGGCGTCACGCCGTCCACACCGAACCAGCCGGCCTTCGACGTACGGAAGCCGGTCATCACCTCGTCCGAGATGTACAGCGCGCCGTTCTTGGCGCAGGCGGACTTCAGGCCCTCGTTGAACCCCGGGCGCGGCGGCACCACGCCCATGTTGCCCGGCGACGCCTCGGTGATCACACAGGCGATCTCACCGGGGTACTTGTGGAAGGCCTCGTGCACGGCCTCGATGTCGTTGTACGGCACGACGATCGTGTCGCCCGCCTGGGCACCGGTGACACCCGGCGTGTCCGGCAGGCCGAACGTCGCCACGCCCGAACCGGCGGCGGCGAGCAGCGCGTCGACGTGCCCGTGGTAGCACCCCGCGAACTTGATCACCTTGGCGCGGCCGGTGAAGCCGCGCGCGAGCCGGATGGCGGACATGGTCGCCTCGGTGCCGCTGGAGACGAGCCGCACCTGCTCGACGGGCTCGACGCGGGCCACGATCTCCTCGGCGAGGGCGACCTCGCCCTCGCCGGGCGTGCCGAAGGAGGTGCCGCGCGCGACGGCCTCCTGCACGGCGGCGGTCACCTCGGGGTGGCTGTGCCCGAGGATCATCGGACCCCACGAGCACACGAGGTCGACGTACTCACGGCCGTCGGCATCAGTCAGGTACGGACCGGCACCGGACACCATGAAACGGGGCGTACCACCCACAGCGCGGAACGCGCGCACGGGAGAGTTCACACCGCCGGGCGTCACGGCCGCCGCACGGTCGAAAAGAGTCTGCGAAACTGGGGCGCTATACGGGAAGCTCACACGAGCCATGGTGTCAGAGGGCGCGGACATCCTGCGGACAGGTGTTTCACTCCACGTTTTAGCGGGTGAGCGTGGGGGAGGTCACTGACACGATGATCGGGTTGCGTGGCGGGGGCCGCGAGGCCTAGAAAAGACAGGGCCGTGCCGCCCTGGCAAAGCAGTCGGGTGGAGATATGCATCGCGGTGGCGGACTGGGCGAGGGGACCGACGGCCTGGGCCCCCGGCGTGCCCGGCGGGGCAAGCACCGACGCGAAGCGGAAGCGGAACCGGCGCAGGCGTCCGACCAGACGCCCGGCGCTTCCGGCGAGTCCAGGCGGGACCGGGTGAGCAGCAGGAGTGGCGGGGTGGGGGTGACGTACAAGTACTTCGGCGCCCCGGACGGCGCGACCGCCGCCCGCGTGCCGATCTCGATGCGGCCCGAGGAGCTCGGCGGGGACGAGCTCGGCATGGGCGGCATGTTCACGAAGATCAAGCCGGAGACGATGGCCGCGATGGTCCTGACCGGCATCGAGGGCATACCCCTGCACAAGGTCCCCCCGCTCGAACTGGTCGTCCTCCACCCCGACTACGCCGTGGTGAAGCTCCCCATGACCGTCGTCGACCCGCTGCGCGGCATCGGCGAGGAGTCGGTGGGCGCCGCGGCGTTCATATGGTCCACGGTCCCGGACCGCGGCGGCCCGCGCGACGCCTTCAACGTGTACCAACTCCTGCACGAATGGCAGGATTTCAGCCACCGCCTGCACGACGCGGGCCACCAGGCGTACTGCCTGGTGTGGCCCTGACCGTTCCGGCTACGACTGCCGCAGCGCGGCGAGTTGCTGCTCGAACGGGACGACCTCGAAGCCGTCGGCCGGGTCCACCGAGGTGATCGCACCGGTCAGCGAGCGGGGCGCGATCGCCGCGGCCGTGTCGGTGTCGGGTGCCGCGCCCCGTGACGGCGCCGCCTCGCTCCCGGGCGCCATGAAGCGCGCCAGCTCCGCCCCCGCACGGGTGATCCGCGCCGCGAGGCCCTCCTCGCCCCACTCCTCCGACGCCGCGTACACGGCGGTCGGCAGGACCAGCGCACGCAGATGGCTGAAGAGCGGGCGCAGGGCATGCTCGGTGACCAGCGAGTGGCGCGCCGTGCCGCCGGTCGCGCCGATCAGCACCGGCTTCCCGGTCAACGCGTCCTTGTCGAGCACGTCGAAGAACGACTTGAACAGTCCGCTGTACGACCCCGAGAACACCGGCGTGACGGCGATCAGCCCCTGGGCGCCGGCCACCGTGTCGAGCGCGGCGGCCAGCCGGGCGGTCGGGAACCCGGTGACGAGGTGCTGGGCGATCTCCGTCGCCAGGTCCCGCAACTCGACCACTTCGACCTGGGTGTCGATGGCGGCGTGGCGAGTCGTGGCGGCCGTGAGCCGGTCGGCGAGCAGCCGGGTGGACGAGGGCACGCTCAGCCCTGCGGACACGACGACGAGCTTCATGCGGTGACCTCTTCCTGTGCGGTGGCCTGCTGGGCCGCGGCGGTCCTGGAGGCGTGCGTGGGGGCGTCCGGGACATCGGCCGGACGGTTCTTGGCGAACTCCTCGCGCAGCACGGGGACGACCTCCTCGCCGAGGATGTCGAGCTGCTCCAGGACGGTCTTCAGGGGCAGTCCGGCGTGGTCCATCAGGAACAGCTGCCGCTGGTAGTCGCCCACGGTGTCGCGGAACGACAGGGTCCGCTCGATGACCTGCTGCGGGGAGCCGACGGTGAGCGGGGTCTGCGCGGTGAACTCCTCCAGCGAGGGACCGTGTCCGTAGACGGGCGCGTTGTCGAAGTAGGGACGGAACTCGCGCACCGCGTCCTGCGAGTTCTTCCGCATGAACACCTGGCCGCCGAGCCCGACGATCGCCTGCTCGGGCGTGCCGTGTCCGTAGTGCGCGTACCGCGAGCGGTACAGCTCGACCATCTTCGCCGTGTGCTCGGCGGGCCAGAAGATGTTGTTGTGGAAGAAGCCGTCTCCGTAGTACGCGGCCTGCTCGGCGATCTCCGGGGACCTGATGGAGCCGTGCCAGACGAAGGGCGCGACGCCGTCGAGCGGCCGGGGCGTCGAGGTGAAGGACTGCAGCGGCGTACGGAACTTGCCCTCCCAGGTGACGACGTCCTCGTCCCAGAGGCGGCGCAGGAGGGCGTAGTTCTCGATGGCGAGGTTGATGCCCTGGCGGATGTCCTTGCCGAACCACGGGTAGACGGGCCCGGTGTTGCCACGCCCCATCATCACGTCCACGCGGCCGTCCGCGAGGTGCTGGAGCATCGCGAAGTCCTCGGCGATCTTCACCGGGTCGTTGGTGGTGATGAGCGTGGTCGAGGTGGAGAGGACGAGGCGCTCGGTACGGGCGGCGATGTAGCCGAGCATCGTGGTCGGGGACGACGGCACGAAGGGCGGGTTGTGGTGCTCGCCGGTCGCGAAGACGTCGAGGCCGACCTCCTCGGCCTTGAGCGCGATGGCGACCATGGCCTTGATCCGCTCGGCCTCGGACGGCGTGCGGCCGTTGGTCGGGTCGGTGGTCACGTCGCCGACGCTGAAGATCCCGAACTGCATGGCTTGCTCACTCTCCGCGGGTCCGCGTGTTTGTTGACGGTTCAACTATACCCACGGAACGAGGAGCCCGGACCGGCTATTCCCGAGACGCCCGCACCCGGCCGGGCGTCCAGTACGGATCGCGCCCCGTCGACGCAAGCAGCCGCTCGAAGGCGGAGGTGCGGGCCTCGTCCACCGGGACGGCCTCTCCGAAGACGCCCATCTTCCGGGCCATGGGCGCCATGCCCTCGACGGCGCCGGTGAGCCGCACCACGACGGGGTCGCCGTCCCCGTCCCCCTGTGCGTACTCCTGCCCGGTGGCCCGAGCCAGGTCCCACGCGTGCACGGTCAGGTCGAGCAGCACCATGCAGCCGACGGTTCCGGCGGGCATGTCCATCGCCCCGGTGGTGCCCTCGTCCGCGCCGGGCTCGCCCCAGGCCCCGACGAGCTTGTCCGCCTCCTCCAGAAGGCGCTCCCGCCAGTCGTCGCCGTGTTCCGCCAGGTGGTCGGGCGTCCCGGAGAAGTCCGCGTCGCGCTTGGCCGCCAGCTCCTGGAACTGGACGACGACATGGAAGAGGTGGTTGACCAGGGCGCGCACGTCGTAGTCGGCGCACGGGGTGGGCGCGCCGAGACAGTCGTCGGGAAGGCCGCGCACGACAGGCGCGGCGCGCTCGACGGCCAGGGCGAGCAGCTCGCTGATCCGGAGATCGGAGGGGGCGGTGGGAGTGCGTGAAGTGTCCATGCGCCGACGGTACGAAGGGCGAGGGACCCGCGGCTTGAAGAAACGCGACACTCCGGGCGGACGGGCCGCACGGGCTCTACCATCCCTCCATGCCAGACGCCCCCGCAGCCGGTGACGGCCCCCGCCGCGACACCCGGGGGATCGTGGACGCGTCCGGACTCCTCTCCAGGGTCCGCTTCCGCCGCCACGCCGCCGCCGCACCGCTCCACCCCTACGTGGAGCACTACTGGCTGATCGACTGGGACCTGCCCGAGCCCTACGCCACGCACGTCGTCCCGCACCCGTCGGTGAACATCGTCTTCCAGCGGTACGCGACCGAAGCCCTTGAGACCGCCTTCGGCGAGGTCGCCGGCGTCGGCCTGAGCCTCTTCACACAGAAGCTGGAAGGGCGCGGGCGGGTGTGCGGGGTGCAGTTCCGCCCCGGCGGGTTCCGCCCGTTCGCGCCGGACCGCCCGCTGTCGGACCTGACGGGCCACAGGCTCCCCCTGGACGACGTGTTCCCGCACACGGTCAAGCAGGCCGCCGAAGCCGTGACAGCGGTCCTCTCCCCCGCCGACGAGCACGCGCGCGTGGCGGCACTCGACGCCTTTCTGCTGAACCTCGCCCCCACGCGGGACCCGCAGGCCGACCTGGCGGCGACCCTCGTCGACCGCATCCGAGGCGACCGCTCGATCCGGCGCGTGGACGCTTTCGCGCGCGAGGAGGGCATGTCGGTGCGGGCGCTGCAACGGCTGTTCTCCGCGTACGTCGGCGTCGGACCGAAATGGATCATCCTGCGGTACCGCATCCACGAGGCCCTGGAACGGGCCGAGTCGGAGCGGGACGTGGACTGGGCGGACCTGGCGGCCACGCTCGGGTACGCCGACCAGGCCCACCTCGTACGGGACTTCACGACGACGGTGGGCGTCCCGCCGACGGCGTACGCACCGCACTGAGCCCCGGGGGCGGGCCGTTGTCAGACCCCCCGCCTACCGTGAGGACATGAAGCGATCACCGGCACGAGACCTGCGACTCGAACCCTGGTCCGAGGACGACGGCCTGGCGCTCCTCCACCGTCTCAACACCCCGGAGATGACGGCCCACTTGGGCGGCCCCGAGCCCGAGGAGAAGGTCGCGGACCGCCACCGCCGCTACCTCGCGCTCGGCGACGGCAAGGGTCAGATGTTCCGCATCGCGGTGGACGGGCACACCGCGGGCTCGATCGGGTACTGGGAGACGACCTGGCAGGGCGAGCAGGTCTGGGAGACCGGCTGGGGCGTCCTGCCCGAGTTCCAGGGCATGGGCGTCGCGGCGGACGCGGCGCGGCTCGTCATCGAGCAGGCCAGAGGGGCGGGCCGCCACGCCCACCTGCACGCGTTCCCTGCGACGGACCACGGCGCGTCGAACGCGGTGTGCCGCAAGGCAGGCTTCACGCTGCGCGGCGAGTCGACGGTCGAGTACCCGAAGGGGAACTGGCACGCGTGCAACGACTGGCGCGTCACGCTGAGCACGGACACGGACCGCTGACACCGGCACGTGGCCCCACACCCTCGTCCCGCGCGTCGGACACCGCTCGTACGACCGCACGTACGCGCGTACGCTCTGCCACCCTGTCGACCATGCTCATCGCACGCTCCGCCGCACTCTTCGTCCTGGCCGCACTCTTCGAGATCGGCGGCGCCTGGCTCGTCTGGCAGGGCGTGCGGGAGCACAAGGGCTGGGCGTGGATCGGCGCGGGCGTGCTCGCGCTCGGCGTCTACGGCTTCGTGGCCACGCTGCAGCCCGACGCCGAGTTCGGCCGCATCCTCGCCGCGTACGGCGGAATCTTCGTCGCGGGCTCGATCGCCTGGGGCATGGCCGCGGACGGCTACCGGCCCGACCGGTGGGACGTCGCGGGGGCGCTGATCTGCCTCGCGGGCATGGCCGTGATCATGTACGCGCCGCGGGGCCGCTGAATCGCACGCATATCCTGACCGAACCACCTGCCTGACTGCCTGCCCGCCCGAGGAGCGCCCATGACCGCCGCCGCAGCCACCCGCATCGCGATCGTCACCGGCGCGAGCAGCGGTATCGGCGCCGCCACCGCCCGCGGCCTCGCCGCCGCGGGCTACCGCGTCGTCCTCACCGCGCGCCGCAAGGACCGCATCGAGGCGCTCGCCGCCGAGCTGACCGACGCCGGACACGACGCGGTCGCGTACGCCCTCGACGTCACCGACCGCGCGGCCGTGGACGAGTTCGCCACCGCGTTCCGCAAGATCGCGGTCCTGGTGAACAACGCGGGCGGCGCGTTGGGCGCGGACCCCGTGGCGAGCAGCGACCCGGCGGACTGGCGCCAGATGTACGAGACGAACGTCATCGGCACGCTCAACGTCACCCAGGCCCTCCTGCCCGCCCTCACCGCGAGCGGCGACGGCACGGTGGTCGTCCTGTCGTCGACCGCCGGGCACGGCACGTATGAGGGGGGCGGCGGCTACGTGGCCGCGAAGCACGCCGAGCACGTACTCGCCGAGACCCTCCGCCTGGAGATCGTCGGCACGCCGGTCCGCGTCATCGAGGTCGCCCCCGGCATGGTCAAGACGGACGAGTTCGCCCTGACCCGCTTCGGCGGCGACGCCGACAAGGCCGCGAAGGTCTACGCGGGCGTCGCCGAGCCGCTCACCGCGGACGACGTGGCGGACACGATCACGTGGGCGGTCACACGGCCTCCGCACGTCAACATCGACCTTCTGGTGGTCCGCCCCCGCGCCCAGGCCTCCAACAGCAAGGTCCACAGGGAGTCCTGACGATGCGCCTTCCCGGCGACGACCCCGGCCGCCCCGCGTACTCCGCGGACTCCTCCGACCCCCTGGAACGCCTCACCCACGAACACGAGGCCCGCTCGCTCGCCGCAGAGGCGAAGAACGAACGCCTGGTGTGGTGGTACCTGGCGTACTTCCTCTTCGGCATCCACATCGTCGCGTTCATCATGATCTACGCGGTCACCCACGCGAAGTGACGGACGGCGGACGCTCCGCGTGAACCTCAGCCCTTCACGCAGACGACCTGCTTCAGCTTCGCCACGACCTGGACGAGGTCCCGCTGCTGGTCGATGACCTGCTCGATCGGCTTGTACGCGCCCGGGATCTCGTCCACGACGCCTGAGTCCTTGCGGCACTCGACGCCCCGCGTCTGCTCCTCCAGGTCCTTCGTCGAGAAGCGGCGCTTCGCCGCGCCCCGGCTCATCCGGCGGCCCGCGCCGTGCGAGGCCGAGTTGTAGGACGCCTCGTTGCCGAGACCCTTCACGATGTACGAGCCGGTGCCCATGGAGCCCGGGATGATGCCGTAGTCCCCGCTGCCGGCACGGATCGCGCCCTTCCGGGTGACCAGCAGGTCCATCCCTTCGTAGCACTCCTCGCTGACGTAGTTGTGGTGGCAGGAGATCTCCTGCTCGAACGTCGGCCTGGCCTTCTTGAACTCCTTGCGGACCACGTCCTTGAAGAGCGCCATCATGATCGCGCGGTTCTTCTTCGCGTACTCCTGGGCCCAGAACAGGTCGGTACGGTACGCCGCCATCTGCGGGGTGTCCGCAATGAAGACCGCGAGGTCCCGATCGACAAGGCCCTGGTTGTGGGCGAGCCCCTGCGCCACCCCGATGTGGTGGTCGGCGAGCTCCTTGCCGATGTTGCGGGAGCCGGAGTGCAACATCAGCCAGACCGAACCTGACTCATCCAGGCAGAATTCGATGAAGTGGTTTCCTCCGCCGAGCGTTCCCATCTGCTTCGACGCACGCTCATGACGAAACTTGACCGTTTCGGCGATCCCGTCGAACCGCCCCCAGAAGTCGTCCCACCCAGCCGTGGCCATCCCATGGAAGCGCCCCGGCCCCACGGGGTCCTCGTGCATGCCCCGCCCCACCGGAATCGCCTGCTCGATCTTCGACCGCAGCCGCGAGAGGTCACCGGGAAGATCGTTCGCGGTCAGGGACGTCTTGACCGCCGACATGCCGCAGCCGATGTCCACGCCGACCGCCGCCGGGCACACCGCGCCACGCATGGCGATCACCGAGCCGACCGTCGCGCCCTTGCCGTAGTGGACGTCCGGCATGACCGCCAGGCCCTTGATCCACGGCAGCGTGGCCACGTTCTGGAGCTGGCGCATCGCCGAGTCCTCGACCGTGGCCGGATCCGTCCACATCCGTATCGGAACCTTCGCCCCGGGAACCTCTACATACGACATATCGTCCTCATTCCCCCGTAAACAACTACAAGCCTAGAAGCGCAAATACCGGCGCCAAGGTCAACGAAAGGGGTGACGGACCGGCGTCCACGGCAGCGCGTGCGATACACATTGTGTCCACCGGCCGCCCACCAGCGGCAACCCATTAACCAGGCAGAGCCAGGCGAGAGGAGCCATACGGTGCAGCTGAAGGCCAAGGCCTGTGTACCGGGCGTCGCCGCGCTCCTCGCGGTCGTGCTGACCGGCTGCAGCGGCGGGTCCGGCAGCGATGACGGGAGCGACGACTCCAAGCCGGGCGACAGCGGAAGCGCGAACGCCCCGGCGCAGCCCGGCAAGTACCGCACCCTCCCGGAGCCCTGTGGCGAGGTCGACGAGGACACCCTCGACTCGATGCTGCCCGGCATCCCGGAGATGACGGACCCCGAGCAGCGCGAGAAGGCGTACGAGGGCACGCCGACGGTGACGTACGACACGGACCGCCGTGTGGGCTGCAACTGGAAGATCGAGTCGACCGGCGCCTCGCACCACCTGCTCATCGACTTCGAGCGCGTCGTGTCGTACGACGGCTCGGTCAGCGACGACGCGCGCGCCGCGGAGGTCTACGCCACGAAGCTGCGCGAGGCGGGCCTCTCCCGCCCGTCCGACGCGCCCACGGAGGGCACAGAGAGCCCGAAGAGCACAGAGAGCACCAAGGGCGGCGCGAGTGAGAGCCCGGACAAGGACGACAAGGACGACAAGGGTGAGGGTGAGAAGGCCGGTGCCAAGCCGCAGGGCGGCAAGAACGCCCGCTTCCTCGACGGCACCGCCTCCTCCGAGCCCGCGACCCCGCCCCCCGGCCTGGAGCCCCGCACCCTCTCCGACCTCGGCGACGAGGCGTTCCTCGACGACGTCCTCACCACCGCCACCTCCGCCTCCCGTCACCGCACCGTGACTGTGGTGTTCCGCACGTCGAACGTCATCGTGACCATCGAGTACGACGAGCAGCCCGGCCGTCGCACGGATGTCCCCGACAGCAAGGAAATGCAGGACAAAGCGCAGGACCTGGCCGACAGCCTGGCCGGCGAGTTCGACGAGTAGGGAGCGGCCGGGGCGGGCAAGGGCGGGGCCCCCGCTCCCCTGAAGCGGAGTCGTCCGCCGTCCCATGCGCGTACCGTGGCCCCTCGGACCCGACGACGTCACGAGACGAACTGGACGTCACGAGACGAACAGAGTGAAGGAACCATGCACCGACCTGCACAGCGAAAGCGACAGCTCCGCAGCCGCCTCCTCGTCTGCGCGGCCGCCGTACCGGTGATCCTCGTCGCCGGCTGCTCCTCCGACTCCGGCTCCGACTCCGGATCCGACGCGTCGAAGAAGGACTCGGGCGCCAAGGCCTCCGCGTCGGCCAAGTCCGGCGACGAGTCCGAGAGCGTGGAGAAGGCCGCGTACGCCAAGCTTCCCGAGCCCTGCGACGTCCTGTCGAAGAAGACGCTCGAGGACCTCGTGCCGCAGGCGAAGGACAAGTCCGGCAAGGCCGGCACGTCCAGCGACACTGCGCTGCGCGGCAGCTGCTCCTGGGACAGCCTCGACAACAACGGCGTGGACGGTTCGCAGTTCCGCTGGCTGCGCGTCTCGCTGATGCGTTTCGAGTCGGACGCGTCGCTGGGCAGTGGCGCCAAGCGCGCGCAGGACAGCTTCGCGAAGCAGGTCGCCGACGCGCAGGCGACGAAGGACGCGAAGAACGTCAAGGCGGAGCCGGTGCAGGGTGTCGGCGAGCAGGCGACGCTCGTGCGGTACGACCTGAAGAAGGACAAGGACACCTTCAAGCAGCAGACGTTCGTGACGCGCGTGGAGAACGCGGTCATCACCGTCGACTTCAACGGTGCGGGCCTCGCGGGCGACAAGACCCCGGACGCGGGCAAGCTGGGCAAGGACGCGCAGAAGGCCGCGAAGGAGGCCGCCGACGCGGTCGTCGCGGCCAACGGGGGCGGCGGCAAGGCGTCGTCGGGCGCGAGCGAGAAGCCGAAGACGGACGACAAGAAGTCGGACGACAAGAACTCCGAGGACGCGAAGTCCGATGACAAGAAGTCGGACGACGCCACGTCCGACGACTCCACGGCCGACGACTCCGACGCCAAGAAGAAGAGCGGCAGCAGCAAGTCCTGACGCTCCCGCACATGCCCAACACCCGCTGTCAACAGGCGGGTTGACGGAGCCCGGCCCCTCACGGGCCGGGCTCCCGGCGTACCGGCACACGCCCCCGCACACCTACCGGCACACAGCGTTCCGCACGTATGTGCCAGGCTGTCGCTCGCACTACGGCGCCGCACGGCGCCACCAGCCGTCACAAGCCGATTCAAGCCGACACACGGTCTTGCACAGGGAGGGGTTCGCGGGTGGCCGCGATGCAGCTGACACGCACGCACCGGATACTCATCGGAGTGGTCGTCGCCGGAGCGGTCGTCATCGCCGGGATCGGCTTCGCGGGGTCGTACGCGGCCGTGCGCGAGCTCGCCGAGGAGAAGGGGTTCGGCGACTTCTCGGTGGTCTTCCCCATCGGCGTCGACGCGGGCATCTGCGTGCTGCTCGCCCTGGACCTCCTGCTGACCTGGCTCCGCATCCCCTTCCCGCTGCTGCGCCAGACGGCGTGGCTGCTGACGGCGGCGACGATCGCGTTCAACGCGGCGGCGGCCTGGCCCGACCCGCTGGGCGTGGGCATGCACGCGGTGATCCCTGTGCTGTTCGTCGTGGCCGTCGAGGCGGCGCGGCACGCGGTGGGCCGGATCGCGGACATCACCGCCGACAAGCACATGGAGGGCGTGCGTCTGACGCGCTGGCTGCTCTCCCCCGTCCCCACGTTCAAGCTGTGGCGCCGCATGAAGCTGTGGGAACTGCGGTCGTACGAGCAGGTCATCAAGCTCGAACAGGAGCGCCTCGTCTACCAGGCGCGCCTCCAGGCCCGTTTCGGCCGCGGCTGGCGCCGCAAGGCGCCGGTGGAGTCCCTGATGCCGCTGCGTCTGGCCCGGTACGGCGTTCCGCTCGCCGAGACGGCCCCGGCGGGCCTGGCGGCGGCGGGCATCGACCCGGTCCTGCTCCCGCCCGCCCCGCAGACCTCGCAGGTCTCGCAGGTCTCGATGACCAAGGCGCCCGAGGCGGAGTCACCGCAGCACCCCCAGCTCACCGCGGCCCCGGAGCCCGAGCAGGCACCCGCCCCGTCCCCCGCCCAGCCGCCCCAGTCGGACCCGGACCCGGAGCCGGAGCCGGAGCAGTCCGCGCCCCCGGAGGAAGCCCTCCCGATCGCGAACCACGCGAGCCCCTGGTTCGCGGCGCACAACGCGTCGTACGCCCCCGTGGCCCCGTACGACGAGTGGTACGCGGAGCAGGAGCGGCAGCAGGCGCCCGACGGACCGCCCCACGCCCAGGAGGAACAGCAGCCGTTCCCCGTCCCGAACGGCGCGGGCGGCACCCGGCCCCTCGGCGACGGCGCCGAACAGCAGCCCCAACTCCCCTTCCAGGGCCCGGCCCAGGACCAGGCCCCGGTCCAGGGTCCGGCCCCCGCCCCGGCCCCCACCGACGAGGACCTGTACCAGGTGTTCCGGCACTCGATAGAGGGCGAGGGCATGCCGACTCCGGGCGCGTTCGCGGCGAACGCGGAGGCGGCGTTCGGTCTGCGTCTCCAGTCCCGTGAGCTGAACAACTACATGGACCGCTTCACGGCCCGCCTGGAGAACGAACTGATGGAAGACCACATCGCGTAGTCACCCGGCGGAGAGCG
The DNA here is from genome assembly GCF_008642355.1 of Streptomyces venezuelae. Classification (NCBI taxonomy): domain Bacteria; kingdom Bacillati; phylum Actinomycetota; class Actinomycetes; order Kitasatosporales; family Streptomycetaceae; genus Streptomyces; species Streptomyces venezuelae. Next base: position 4,643,786 of record NZ_CP029193.1, on the reverse strand, counting down.
CGGGCAGGCGGAAGGCGCGGGCTCAGGCCCGTGCCTTCCGCCTTTTCTTCGCCGTCTCGCCGTAGACCGCGAGGGCCACGCCCACCACGATGAGCGCGGCGTAGAGGGGCGTGGGCACGTCCCACCACTTCTTCAGCATCCCCCAGGGCTCGTCCCCGAAGGTCCGTCCCGCGACGCCGAGTGCTCCCTGGATGCCGACGACCCAGCCGACGATGGCGATGATTTCTTTCATACGTCCACCATCGGCCGGGAATCGGCCGTTCACGTCCTGCCTCCGGCCGAACCGGAGGTAGTCCGAAGGATGCAGCGGGCGCCGCCCGCGAGCGGTCCTACGCGGCCAGCAGCTTGCGCACGCGGTCCGCGCCGACCGCGAGGAGCAGCGTGGGCAGGCGCGGACCGGTCTCGCGGGTGACCAGGAGGCGGTAGAGCAGGGCGAAGAAGGAGCGCTGGGCGACCTTGATCTCCGCCGGGAGCTCCTTCGCCGTCGCGTCCGCGGAGAAGCCCGCCTGCACCTTCGGCACGCCGTAGACGAGGTGGGTGAGGCCGTCCAGGGACCAGTGCGAGTCGAGGCCCTCGAGAAGCAGCCTCAGCGATTCGCGGCCCGCGTCGTCCAGGGAGGCCAGCAGCTCCGTGTCCGGCTCGGAGCGGACGATGGTGCGGGCCTCGGCCGGGACCTGGGTGGTGATCCAGTTCTCGGCGCGGTCGAGGCGCGGCCGGGTCTCGTCGAGGGACGTGATCGGGTCGGAGGGGTCCAGGTCCCGCAGGATGCGCAGCGTCTGGTCCTCGGCGCCGGCGGTGATGTCGGCGACGGAGGCCAGCGTGCGGTACGGCAGGGGGCGCGGGGTGCGCGGCAGCTCGCCGGCGGCCGTGCGGACGGCCCGCGAGTGGGCTGCGGCGTCCGCGGGCAGCGCGGAGCCGTCGGCGACCTTCGCCTCCAGCTTGTCCCACTCGTCGTAGAGCCGCTGGATCTCCTGGTCGAAGGCGATCTTGAAGGACTGGTTGGGCTTGCGGCGCGCGTACAGCCAGCGCAGCAGCGGCGCCTCCATGATCTTCAGGGCGTCGGCCGGGGTGGGCACGCCGCCCTTGGAGGACGACATCTTGGCCATGCCCGAGATGCCCACGAAGGCGTACATGGGGCCGATGGGCTGCACGCCGTCGAAGATCTGGCGGACGATCTGGCCGCCGACGACGAAGGAGGAGCCCGGGGACGAGTGGTCGACGCCGGACGGCTCGAAGACGACGCCCTCGTACGCCCAGCGCATCGGCCAGTCGACCTTCCAGACCAGCTTGCCGCGGTTGAACTCGCTCAGCAGGACCGTCTCGCCGAAGCCGCACGCCGTGCAGGTGTAGACGAGCTCGGTGGTCTCGTCGTCGTAGGAGACGACGGTCGTCAGGTCCTTCTCGCACTGGCCGCAGTACGGCTTGTACGGGTAGTACCCGCCGGTGCCGCCGCTGCCGTCGTCCTCGGAGGCCGCGCCGGACCCCTCGGCGGCCTCCAGCTCGGCCTCGTCGACGGGCTTCTGCTGCTGCTTGCCCTTGCCGGCCTTGGCGGGGTCCTTCTTGGTGCGGTACTGGTCGAGGATCGCGTCGATGTCGCCGCGGTGCTTCATGGCGTGCAGAATCTGCTCGCGGTAGGCACCGGAGGTGTACTGCTCGGTCTGGCTGATCCCGTCGTACTCGACGCCGAGCTCGTCCAGGGACGCGGTCATCGCGGCCTTGAAGTGCTCGGCCCAGTTCGGGTACGCGGAGCCCGCGGGCGCCGGGACGGACGTCAGCGGCTTGCCGATGTGCTCGGCCCAGGACTCGTCGATGCCGGGGACGCCGGCCGGGACCTTGCGGTACCGGTCGTAGTCGTCCCAGGAGATCAGGTGCCTGACCTGGTATCCGCGGCGGCGGATCTCGTCGGCGACCAGGTGCGGGGTCATGACCTCGCGGAGGTTGCCGAGGTGGATCGGGCCCGAGGGGGAGAGTCCGGAGGCGACGACGACCACGGGCGCGGCGGCGCCTTCCGTGCCGTCCGTACCGTCCGTGCCGTCCTGTTTCGCGCCCGCGGCACGACGCTCCGACTCGGCGATGACCTCATCCGCATAGCGGGAGACCCAGTCGGTGGTATCGGTGCTCTGAGCCACGATCGGCACGCCTTTCTTCTACGTGTTTCTTCTACGCGAGTACCGCTTGACGGAGCCATTCTCCCAGGTCGCCCCCTAACCGCGAAAACCGCTTTTCACCGCGTGGGATACTCGGTTTCCGTAGCTTCAGCACACCCAGGCACCCGAGCAGAACGGCACCCATTCATGGCCTCGGTCACGTCCCTCACCGCCTCCGTCCACCAGCGCCTCGCGGACGCCCTCTCGGCTGCCCTGCCGGAGGCCGGCGCCGCCGACCCGCTGCTGCGACGTAGCGACCGGGCGGACTTCCAGGCCAACGGCATCCTGGCACTCGCGAAGAAGGCCAAGGCGAACCCGCGTGAGCTGGCCGCGCAGGTCGTCGAGCGGATCACGCACGGCGAGCTGCTGGCCGACGTCGAGGTGTCGGGCCCCGGGTTCCTGAACGTCACGGTCACCGACAAGGCGATCACGGAGACGCTCGCGGCCCGCGCCGCGGACGGCGACCGGCTCGGCGTGCCGCTGAACCCGCACGCGGGCACGACGGTGATCGACTACGCGCAGCCGAACGTGGCGAAGGAGATGCACGTCGGCCACCTGCGCTCCGCCGTCATCGGCGACGCGCTGCGCCACATGCTGGACTTCACGGGCGAGAAGACGATCGGCCGCCACCACATCGGCGACTGGGGCACCCAGTTCGGCATGCTCATCCAGTACCTCATCGAGAACCCGGGCGAGCTGGCCCCGGCCGACGAGGTCGACGGCGAGCAGGCCATGTCGAACCTGAACCGGATCTACAAGGCGTCGCGTGCCGTCTTCGACACGGACGAGGACTTCAAGGAGCGGGCCCGCAAGCGGGTCGTCGCCCTGCAGTCCGGCGACAAGGAGACGCTGGAGCTGTGGCAGCGGTTCGTCGACGAGTCGAAGGTCTACTTCTACTCGGTCTTCGAGAAGCTGGACATGGAGGTCCGCGACGACGAGATCGTCGGCGAGTCCGCGTACAACGACATGATGCCGGAGACCGCCCGTCTCCTGGAGGAGTCGGGCGTGGCCGTCCGCTCCGAGGGCGCGCTCGTCGTGTTCTTCGACGAGATCCGCGGCAAGGACGACCAGCCGGTCCCGCTGATCGTGCAGAAGGCGGACGGCGGCTTCGGGTACGCGGCGTCGGACCTCTCCGCGATCCGTGACCGCGTCCTGGGCCTGAACGCGTCGACGCTGCTGTACGTGGTGGACGTACGCCAGTCGCTGCACTTCAAGATGGTCTTCGAGGCGGCCCGCCGGATGGGCTGGCTGAACGACGACGTCACCGCGCACAACATGGGCTACGGCACGGTGCTCGGCGCGGACGGCAAGCCGTTCAAGACCCGTGAGGGCGAGACGGTGCGCCTGCAGGACCTCCTCGACGAGGCGGTGCAGCGCGCCGCCGAGGTGGTGCGGGAGAAGGCGCGCGACCTCACCGAGGAGGAGATCCAGGAGCGGGCGTTCCAGGTCGGCATCGGCGCCGTGAAGTACGCGGACCTGTCGACGTCGGCGAACCGCGACTACAAGTTCGACCTCGACCAGATGGTCTCCCTGAACGGCGACACGTCGGTCTACCTCCAGTACGCGTACGCGCGCATCAAGTCGATCCTGCGCAAGGCGGGCGACAGCGCGCGTCCCGCCGCGCATCCGGAGCTCGAACTCGCCCCGGCCGAGCGGGCGTTGGGTCTGCACCTGGACGCGTTCGGCGACACGGTCGCGGAGGCCGCCGCGGAGTACGCGCCGCACAAGCTGGCCGCGTACCTGTACCAGCTGGCGTCGTTGTACACGTCGTTCTACGACAAGTGCCCGGTCCTGAAGGCGGACACCCCGGCGCAGGTCGAGAACCGTCTGTTCCTGTGCGACATCACGGCCCGCACGCTGCACCAGGGCATGGCGCTGCTCGGCATCAGGACGCCCGAGCGCCTCTGAGCCCGCCGCGGAGCGCGGCTCCGAGCCTGCGCAGTCCCTCGGCGATCTCGTCGGGGGACTGCGTCACGAAGCACATGCGCAGGGTCGACCGGTCCGGTTCCCCGGCGAAGAACGGCGCGCCCGGCACATAGGCCACGTCGTGCGTGATGACCGTCCGCAGCAGCTCCGTCGTGTCGTATCCGTCGGGGAGCTTCGCCCACACGAACATGCCGCCTTCGGGACGGATCCAGGAGGACCCCTCGGGGAGCGCGTCCGCGAGGCCCGCGAGCATCGCGTCGCGCCGCTCGCGGTAGACACCGGCCACGTGCGCGACGTGCGCGTCCAGGTCCCGGTCGGCCAGGTAGCGGGCCGCGGCGAGCTGGTTGACGGTGGGGGTGTGCAGGTCCGCGGCCTGCTTGGCGACGGCGCAGGCGCGCAGGAGCCCGGCGGGGGCGCGCAGCCAGCCGAGCCGCAGGCCGGGCGCCATGACCTTGGAGAAGCTGGACAGGAGCACGGTCCGGTCCCCGGCGCCGGGGTACGTGGCGATCCACGGCACCCGCTCCCCCTCGAAGCGCAGCTCGCCGTACGGGTCGTCCTCGACGATCCACAGTCCGAGCCGTTCCGCGACGCGGGCGATGGCGGCGCGCCGGTCGGCGGGCAGGGTGCGTCCCGTCGGGTTCTGGAAGGTGGGGACGGTGTACAGGAGCTTGGGGCGGTGCAGGGCGACGAGGTCTTCGAGGGCGGCGGGGTCGATGCCCGCTTCGTCGCACGGCACGGGCACCACGCGGGCGCCGGCGAACGCGAAGGCCTGGAGGGCCGCGAGGTAGCAGGGGTTCTCGACGAGGACGGTGTCGCCGGGCTCGACGAGCGCGGTGGCGAGGAGCGAGAGCGCCTGCTGCGATCCGGTGGTGACGAGCACGTCGTCGGCTCCGGTTGGCAGCCCCCGGACGGTCGTACGGGCGGCTATGGCGGTACGCAGGGCGGGCTCGCCCTCGGTCGTCGCGTACTGGAGTGCTCGCTCGGGCGTCTCTTCGAGGACCGCGCGGAACGCCGCCGCGATGCCTTCGCCGTCGAAGAGGCCGGGGGCGGGCAGGCCGCCCGCGAAGTTGATGACCTCGGGCCGCGCGGTGACCGCGAGGATGTCCCGTACCGGCGAGCCCCCGACGGCCGCGGCGCGCGCGGCGAGCGGCGGCAGGGGGGCTGCGGTGCGGGAGGGCTCGGTGACGGTCACGGCGACGGCTCCTTCGGCTCTGGCGGCTGTGCCCGCACCCTAAGCACGTACGTGCGGGCTACACACGCCATTCCGGGATGCGGACCCGGCCGTTGCCGGTCAGCCGTCCTGCAGCTGCCTGGACCATTTGTCGGAACCGGGCGGCCAGCCGTAGGTGGGGCGCCCCTTCTTGCCGCTGGTGCGGAACGGCTTGCTCTGGTCGTCGATGCGCAGGGAGTCGTGCCGCTTGCCGCTGGACCACTCCAGCTCCAGGTACCACCGCACGTCGTGCAGATCGGTGTTGGCGATGATGAAGAAGACCTCGGGGTCCTTCTCGCTGACCTTGTACGGGAAGTCGCGCTGCCCCGACTGGGGTTTGACCTGCGGCGACCCGTCGTCGAGGTCGATGGAGAAGGACTTGGGGTCGACGTCGCCGCCGCAGCCGGTCGCCATCTGGAAGTTGTTCCAGGCCAGCGGCGCGCTGGTGCTCTGCACCCGGACGTTCATGTCCTGCAGGACGACGGTCTCGTCGCCCGTGCCCTGCACGGTGACCTCGATGAGCTGCCGGCCCGCCGGGACGGCGCCCAGGTCGCCGACCCAGCCTGCCGCGTCCTGCACGGCGGGCTGCTCCGGCACCTCGGAGGCCTTGCGGTTCACGAGGAAGTCCTGCATGCAGGGGTCGTCCATGGCGTACGGCCTCGTGCGCACCGTCACGGGTACGTCGAAGGTGCTGCCGCTGTTGCCGCCCGCGGAGGCCGGACCCTTGCCGGGGCCACGGGTGGTCTTGTGATCGGGGCCGCCGCTCCTGGAAGGCGACGCGGAGGCGCCGTCCTCCTTCTCGTCGTCGTCCTTCTTCTGGTCGTCGCCCTTCTTCCTGTCCTTGCCGGTGGGGGCGGCGTCGGGCGAGTCGCCGGGGCGGGGCGAGGCCGCCGCGCCGGTGTCCCGCTTCTTGCCGCTGTCGCTGTCGCCGTTCATGGCGAGGGCGACGGAGCTGATGCCGACGACCGCGGCGACGGCTGCCGCCAGGATGAGGGGGCGCCGCCTGTGGGCCGGGGAGCGCCGCGGCCGGTCGGTGACCGACTCGGCCTCGGCGTCGGGGTTTTCCCGTCCTGGTCCGGGGGGCGTCTGCGCGGGTTCAGGCCGTGCCGGCGCGGGTTCGGCGCGTTCCGGTTCCGCCTTCCTGCCGCGCGCCGCGTCCGCGAGGATCCACCGCCGGTGGACTTCGACGAGCTCGTCCGGGGACGCCTTGCAGAGGCGGGCGAACCGCTCCACGGGAGCGAACTCGGTCGGCACGGCGTCCCCGTTGCAGTACCGGTGCAACGTCGACGTGCTCATGTGGAGCCGCTTGGCCAGCACTCCGTAACTGAGCCCGGACCGGTCCTTGAGCTCCCGCAGCAGCTCCGCGAGAGTCGCCATCTCCGCCCTCCACCATTCCATTCACGCATTCCAAGGGGATGTCGTTCCCCCAGTTCAGAGCCGGTACGGACGTTCCGGCGTCCCCAACTCCCCCACAGCCGTGGCGTCCAGGGACCGCCACGGCACAAGCTGTGCCCTCCAGCTCATCCAAGCACTCCGCATCCGGCACACAGTAAGGACCAGCCATGCCCCTCACCGGTTCCCGGATCGCCCCCGTTGTCCGCAGCGTCACGGTCACGGCCCTGGCCCTCGGCGCCCTCTCCCTGACGGCCTGCACCGACGGAACCGGCATCCGGGACGAGGGCGCGGCGAGGCTCGTGGCGCGGACGACGGACCAGCACAGCACGGTTCCGCTCCCGTGCTCCAACCGGCGCACCGCACCGCATCCGGTTTCCCCGAGCCGCTGAGAGGAGGGGGAGACGCAGGTCACATCCGCTCTTGTCACATTCCGGCCGGGCTCGTCCGTCCTCACTGTGTACCACCGAGAATCACCGGCCAACGGCACAGGAGCACATCATGGAAGCCCGTTTGAACGTCTTCGCCAGCCCGTCCGCAGGCAAGGCCCTGAAGCACCTCACCGCGGTCGGCAAGGTCGTCTCGGACACGGGGCTGCCGGCCACCACGCAGGAACTGGTCAAGATCCGCGCGAGCCAGATCAACGGCTGCGGCTTCTGCCTCGACATGCACACCAAGGAGGCGATCGCCGCCGGGGAGAACGCGACACGCCTGCACCTGGTCGCCGCGTGGCGCGAGGCCAAGGTCTTCACCGACGCCGAGCGCGCCGCCCTGGAGCTGACGGAGGAGGGCACGCGCATCGCCGACGCGGCGGGCGGCGTATCGGACGAGGTCTGGGCCAACGCCGCCAAGCACTTCGACGAGGAGCAGCTCACCGGCCTGACGATGCTGATCGCCCTCATCAACAGCTACAACCGCCTGAACGTCATCGTGCAGCAGCCCGCCGGTGACTACCAGGTCGGCCAGTTCGGCTGACCCGCCCGGCACGGGGAGCTCCGGCCGGCTCACGCACCTTTTGGTGAGTACCGCACAAAAAAGTCGGTACTTGTCCGGCCTGTGGAGCCGAACGAGGATCGATCACGTACCCGGAGGAACGTCCGACGGGACGCCTCGAAGGAGCTCCCCCGTGCCCGACACCCCTGCGCACAGCCCCGTCTCCGTCCTGGGCCTCGGCCTGATGGGCACCGCCCTCGCCGCGGCCCTGATCAAGGCCGGGCACCCGACGACCGTATGGAACCGGACGGAGTCCAGGACCGGTCCGCTCGTGGCCCAGGGCGCCACCCCCGCCGCGACCGCGCGGGACGCCGTCACGGCGGGCGGCCCGGTCATCGTCTGCCTCACGACCAACGACGACGTACGCGCCCTGCTCGAACCCGAGGCCGACGCCCTCACCGGCCGCACCGTCGTGAACCTCACGAACGGCACGCCGGGCCAGGCACGGGAGTTGGCCGACTGGGCGGCGGCGCACGGCGTCACGTACATCGACGGCGGCATCATGGCCGTCCCGCAGATGATCGCGACGCCCGGCGCGTACATCCTCTACAGCGGCACCGACGAGGCCGCCTTCGAGGTGCACCGCCCGACGCTGGCCGCGCTGGCCGACACGAAGTGGGTCGGCAAGGACCCCGGCCTCGCCGCCCTCTACGACCTGTCGCTGCTCACCGGCATGTACGGCATGGTGATGGGCGTCGCGCAGGCGAACGCGCTGATCCGCAGCGAGGGCATCCCGGCCCGCGAGTTCGCGCCGCTCCTGACCGGCTGGATCGTCGCGATGACGCGGGGCCTGGTGGCGGGCGGTGCCGAGGCGCTGGACTCCGGCCGGCACCTCACGGACGTGTCCAACCTCGCCATGAACAAGGCGGCGTTCCCCAACTTCACGCGCGCGTTCGCCGAACAGGGCCTGCGCACGGAGCTGTTCGAGCCGCTCCAGGACCTCCTCGACCGCGCGGTGGAGCGGGGCCACGGCGCCGACGGCCTCTCGCGCCTGACGCTGCTGCTCGAGAAGGACTGACTCGGGGGGGGCGGCACAGCTACGGAACCAGCACCACCTTCCCCGTCGTCTCCCGCCGCTCGATGGCGGCGTGCGCCTCGGCCGCCCGCTCCAGCGGGAACGTCTGGACCGCGGGCACCAACTCCCCCTTCGCGGCGGCCTCCAGGGCGCGGCGCTCGTGCGCCGGGCCGTCGCCGGGGTTCTCGAGCAGGTGCAGCAGCGCGTTGGTGAAGGTGATGCCCCGCTCCGCGAGCACCTTCGGGTCGGGTTCGAAGGCGTCCTGCGACGACCAGCCGATGACGACGTACCGCCCGCCGTCGGCGATCAGTTCGAACGCGGCGGCACCCTTCTCCCCGCTCACCCCGTCGAGCACGGCGGTGACGCGCCGCCCGCCGCCGAGACGCTCGGCGACATCGCGCTCCCAGCCGGGCCGGTCGTAGTCGACGGCGATGTCGGCGCCGAGCGCACGTACGGCGTCGACCTTGACGGGCCCGCCCGCCGCGCCGACGACCGTGGCCCCGAGGGAGCGCGCGTACTGCACGACCAGCCGCCCCACGCCCCCGGCGGCGGAGGTCACCAGCACCACGTCGTCGGACCGGAGTCGGGCGACACCGAGCAGCCCCATGGTCGTGGCCCCGGTCATCACCATGGTCACCGCGGCCTCGAAGCCGAGCCCGTCGGGGACGGGATGCGCCTGCCCGACGTCGGCGACGGCCAGTTCGGCGTACCCGCCGGGGACCGCGCGCGGGACGACGACGGAACGCCCGAGCCACGCGGCGTCGACGCCGGGCCCCACGGCCTCCACCGTCCCCGCGACCTCACCGCCGAAGACCGCGGGCAGGTCGGGCAGGGGTGGCGCCATGTCGGACGCCTCGCCCCGGCGCATGACGGTCTCGACGAAGTGAACTCCCGCCGCCCGCACGGCGATCCGCACCTGGCCCGGCCCCGCGACGGGGTCGGGCAGGGTCTCGTACCGCAGGTTCTCGGCGGGTCCGAACTCGTGCAGGACGACAGCGCGCATGGTGTGCTCCTCGGAACGTGGAAACGTACGTCGATGCACACCACCCTCCGACCTCAACCCAACTTGAGGTCAAGGTCGTCCGGCCGCGGATCTCAGAGCTGGCGCGCGACCTCGGTCGCCCAGTACGTGAGGATCATGTTGGCGCCCGCGCGCTTGATCCCCGTCAGGGACTCCATGATCGCCCTGTCCCGCTCGATCCAGCCCCGCTCGGCGGCGGCCTCGATCATCGCGTACTCGCCACTGATCTGGTACGCCGCCACCGGCACGTCGACCGCGTCGGAGATGCGGGCGAGGATGTCGAGGTAGGGGCCGGCAGGCTTCACCATCACCATGTCGGCGCCCTCTTCGAGGTCGAGGGCCAGCTCCCGCAGGGACTCGCGGGTGTTCGCCGGGTCCTGCTGGTAGGTCTTGCGGTCCCCCTTCAGGGACGACCCGACGGCCTCCCTGAACGGGCCGTAGAAGGCGGAGGAGTACTTCGCGGTGTACGCGAGGATGGAGACGTCCTCGTGGCCGACCTGGTCCAACGCGTCACGGATGACGCCGATCTGACCGTCCATCATGCCGCTCGGGCCCACCACGTGGGCGCCCGCGTCGGCCTGCACCTGCGCCATCTCCGCGTACCGCTCCAGGGTCGCGTCGTTGTCCACGCGCCCCTGGTCGTCCTGGACACCGCAGTGCCCGTGGTCGGTGGTCTCGTCCAGGCACAGGTCCGACATGACGATGAGGTCGTCGCCGACCTCGTCGCGCACGTCGCGGAGCGCGACCTGCAGAATCCCGTCCGGGTCGGTGCCCGCCGTGCCCAGAGCGTCCTTCTTCGACTCCTCCGGCACACCGAACAGCATGATCCCGGCGACCCCGGCCTCCAGCGCCTCGACGGCGGCCTTCTTCAGGCTGTCGCGGGTGTGCTGGAAGACCCCGGGCATGGCCCCGATCTCCACGGGGTCACTGATCCCCTCGCGCACGAACGCGGGCAGGATCAGATCGGCCGGATGCAGTCGCGTCTCGGCGACCATGCGCCGCATGGCGGGCGTGGTCCGCAACCGCCGCGGCCGCGCCCCGGGAAACGATCCGTACTTGGTCACTGTCTCTCTCACCTCACGAAAGGTTCTGGTCCCGACTGAAAGTTCTCAGCCGGGACCAGGGAAATTCAGCCCGTCCGGCGTTTGAGGACGAACTCGGCGAAGCCGGTGATCAACGGTGCCGGACCGCTCAGGGTGCCGTACGCCTCCGACGCGAACCGGGCCGACGCTCACTGGGCCGCGTGACAGGGTCGCCCGCGTCCAGCGCCGCCGCACGCCGCGCCGTACCGAACTCCGCAAGGGCCTCGGCCAGTTTGTGGACCGACGGCTCCGGAGCCATCACATCCACCCGCAGCCCGTGCTCCTCCGCGGTCTTCGCCGTCGCGGGCCCGATGCAGGCGATGACCGTGACGTTGTGCGGCTTCCCGGCGATGCCGACAAGATTCCGCACCGTGGACGACGAGGTGAAGAGCACCGCGTCGAACCCACCGCCCTTGATCGCCTCACGCGTGTCCGCCGGCGGCGGCGACGCCCGCACCGTCCGGTAGGCGGTGACGTCGTCGACCTCCCACCCGAGGTCGATGAGCCCGGCGACCAGCGTCTCCGTGGCGATGTCGGCCCGCGGCAGGAACACCCGGTCGATCGGGTCGAAGACCGGGTCGTACGGCGGCCAGTCCTCCAGGAGCCCCGCGGCCGACTGCTCACCGCTCGGCACCAGATCAGGCTTCACGCCGAAGGCGACCAACGCCGCGGCGGTCTGCTCACCGACGGCCGCGACCTTGATCCCGGCGAAGGCACGCGCGTCGAGCCCGTACTCCTCGAACTTCTCCCGCACCGCCTTGACGGCGTTGACGGAGGTGAAGGCGATCCACTCGTACCGCCCGGTGACCAGGCCCTTGACCGCGCGCTCCATCTGCTGGGGCGTGCGCGGCGGCTCGACCGCGATGGTCGGGACCTCGTGGGGCACGGCGCCGTAGGACCGCAGCTGGTCGGAGAGCGAGGCCGCCTGCTCCTTCGTACGCGGCACGAGGACGCGCCACCCGAAGAGCGGCTTCGACTCGAACCACGACAGCTGGTCGCGCTGGGCGGGGGCCGAACACTCGCCGACCACGGCTATGACGGGCCGGCCGCCGTCCGGCGAGGGCAGCACCTTCGCCTGCTTGAGGACCTGCGCGATGGTGCCGAGCGTCGCGGTCCAGGTGCGCTGGCGCGTCGTCGTACCGGCGACGGTCACCGTCATCGGGGTGTCCGGCTTGCGGCCCGCGGCGACCAGCTCACCGGCGGCCGCGGCCACGGAGTCCAGGGCCGTCGAGACGACGACGGTCCCGTCGGACACGCCGACCTCGCTCCAGCAGCGGTCGGAGGCGGTACGGGCGTCGACGAAGCGGACGTCCGTGCCCTGCGCGTCCCGCAGCGGCACACCCGCGTACGCGGGCACACCGACGGCGGCCGCGATGCCGGGCACCACCTCGAAGGGGATGCCGGCGGAGGCGCAGGCGAGCATCTCCTCGGCCGCGTACGTGTCGAGGCCGGGGTCGCCGCTCACCGCACGCACGACCCGCCTGCCGCCTCTCGCGGCCTCCATGACAAGATTGGCCGCAGCTCGGAACGGCGTCGCGTCGGCGGTCATTGACGCGTCGTCAGCCGCAGGCTGGGGTGTGTCCACACCTCCCCTGGCGTGCACGCGGACGACGTCGAGCACATCCGGCTCGGCGATCAGCACATCCGCTCGGGCCAGCGCCTCGACGGCGCGGAGGGTCAGCAGTCCCGGATCTCCGGGTCCGGCACCGAGGAAGGTGACGTGCCCGTGTGCGGGAAGGCCGGGAAGGTTCGAGGTGGGGCTCAAAGTGCTCGCTCCCCCATCAGACCGGCCGCGCCCTTGGCGAGCATCTCGGCCGCGAGTTCGCGGCCCAGCGCCATGGCTTGGGTCTCCGTCTCGGGCACGGGACCGGTGGTGGACAGCTGCACCAGCGACGAGCCGTCGGTCGTACCGACGACGCCGCGCAGGCGCATTTCCTTGACAATCTGCCCGTCGGCCAAGAGGTCGGCCAGCGCGCCCACGGGCGCGCTGCAGCCGGCTTCCAGGGCGGCGAGCAGGGACCGCTCGGCGGTCACGGCGGCCCGGGTGTACGGGTCGTCGAGCTCGGCGAGCGCGGCGGCGAGTGACGCGTTGTGCGCGGCGCACTCGACCGCCAGTGCCCCCTGGCCGGGGGCGGGCAGAACGGTGTCGACCGACAGGAGCTCGGTCACCTCGTCGGCCCGGCCGACGCGGTTGAGTCCGGCGGCGGCGAGGACGACGGCGTCGAGCTCACCCTTGTGCACGTATCCGATGCGGGTGTCGACGTTCCCGCGGATCGGCACGGTCTTGATGGACATGCCGTGGTTGCGCGCGTAGGCGTTCAGCTGCGCCATGCGGCGCGGCGAACCGGTGCCCACGCGAGCGCCGTCGGGCAGCTCCGCGAACGTCAGACCGTCGCGCGCCACCAGCGCGTCGCGCGGGTCCTCGCGGACCGGCACGGCGGCGAGGGTCAGCTCGGCGGGCTGCGCGGTGGGCAGGTCCTTGAGCGAGTGGACGGCGAAGTCGACCTCGCCACTGGCCAGCGCCTCGCGCAGCGCGGCGACGAAGACGCCGGTGCCACCGATCTGCGCGAGGTGCTCGCGCGAGGTGTCGCCGTACGTCGTGATCTCCACGAGCTCGACGGGTCGCCCCGTCAGCCTCTGGACAGCCTCGGCCACGTGGCCGGACTGGGTCATGGCCAGCTTGCTGCGCCTGGTCCCGAGTCGATAGGCCCTCTCGGTCATGCCCGGCCTCTATTCGGGTCGTCGTTCTCGTTGTTCATGTGGTCGGCCCTGCTGACCGCCGCGACCGTCTGCGGGTCGAGGTCGAAGAGCGTGCGCAGGGCGTCCGCGTATCCGGCGCCGCCGGGCTCGCTCGCCAGCTGCTTGACCCGCACCGTGGGTGCGTGGAGCAGCTTGTCGACGACGCGCCGGACGGTCTGCGTGATCTCCGCGCGTTGCTTGTCCTCCAGGCCGGGCAGGCGTCCTTCGAGCCGCGCCATCTCACCGGCCACCACGTCGGCGGCCATGGTGCGCAGGGCGACCACGGTCGGTGTGATGTGCGCGGCGCGCTGGGCGGCACCGAAGGCGGCGACCTCGTCGGAGACGATGCCGCGGACCTTCTCCACGTCGTCGGCCATCGGGGCGTCCGCGGACGCCTCGGCGAGCGACTCGATGTCGACGAGCCGCACCCCGTCGATGCGGTGGACCGCGGCGTCGATGTCGCGCGGCATGGCGAGGTCGAGGAGCGCGAGTGACGCCGTACGCCCGTCGGCGGCGTCGCCGTCGCGCGCGGCGGCCGGCGCCGGCCCCTCGCCCTGCGCGTTCTCCAGCCACGCGGCGTGCTGTTCGAACCCGGTGGCGTCGCCTCCGGTGGTGCCGGCCTGGTCGGCGGAGGGCGCGAGGGTGTCACGCACGGCCGGCGGCGGGGTCGCACGGCCCACGGCGGCGGCGACGGCCTCGGCCGTGAGGACGAGTCCGGTCGCGCCGGTGCAGGAGACGACGACGTCGGCACGTGTCAGTTCGTCGGACACGTCGGCCATGGGGACGGCGCGTGCCAGGGCCTCGGTGCCGGAGTCCGCGAGGATCTCCGCGAGGCGCCGGGCCCGCTCCTCGGTGCGGTTGGCGATGACCAGCTCGCGGACGCCCGCGCGCGCGAGCGTCGCCGCGGCCAGCGAGGACATCGATCCGGCGCCGATCACCAGCGCCCGCTTGCCCTCGGCCCAGGCCTCCACGGGCGCGCCCGCGGCGAGCTGCTCCAGGCCGAAGGTCACGAGCGACTGCCCGGCCCGGTCGATGCCGGTCTCGGAGTGCGCGCGCTTGCCGACCCGCAGGGCCTGCTGGAACAGGTCGTTGAGGAGCTTGCCCGCGGTGTGCAGCTCCTGCGAGCGCGCCAGGGCGTCCTTTATCTGGCCGAGGATCTGGCCCTCGCCGACGACCATCGAGTCGAGTCCGCACGCCACCGAGAAGAGGTGGTGGACGGCACGGTCCTCGTAGTGGACGTAGAGATAAGGGGTGAGCTCCTCCAGGCCGACGCCGCTGTGCTGCGCGAGCAGCGTGGACAGCTCGGCGACGCCCGCGTGGAACTTGTCCACGTCGGCGTAGAGCTCGATGCGGTTGCAGGTGGCGAGCACGGCCGCCTCGGTGGCGGGCTCGGCGGCCAGGGTGTCCTGCAGGAGCTTGGCCTGCGCGTCGACGGACAGCGCGGCGCGCTCCAGGACGCTCACCGGGGCGCTTCGGTGACTCAGCCCCACGACCAGGAGACTCATGCCGGCATCACGGCGGGGACGTCCCCGTCGGGTCCCTTGCGCTGCTGCTTGGCGGAGACGGGCGGGACGGGCCCCTCGGGGGCGGCGTCCTCACCGGCCTTGCGCTGCTCGTGGAAGGCGAGGATCTGCAGCTCGATGGAGAGGTCGACCTTGCGCACGTCGACGCCGTCCGGCACGGAAAGGACCGTCGGCGCGAAGTTCAGGATGGAGGTCACACCGGCGGCGACGAGCCGCTCGCAGACCTGCTGGGCCGCGCCGGCGGGGGTCGAGATCACGCCGATCGAGACGCCGTTGTCGCTGATGATCTTCTCGAGCTCGTCGGTGTGCTGCACCGGCATGCCGGCGACCGGGGTGCCCGCCATCGCGGGGTCGGCGTCGATGAGCGCGGCGACACGGAACCCGCGCGAGGCGAACCCGCCGTAATTGGCGAGCGCGGCGCCGAGGTTGCCGATGCCGACGATGACAACCGGCCAGTCCTGGGTCAGACCGAGTTCACGGGAGATCTGGTAGACGAGATACTCGACGTCGTAGCCGACGCCGCGCGTCCCGTAGGAGCCCAGGTACGAGAAGTCCTTGCGCAGCTTCGCGGAGTTGACTCCCGCGGCGGCCGCGAGCTCCTCGGAGGAGACCGTGGGCACCGAGCGCTCCGACAGTGCGGTGAGGGCTCGGAGGTACAGCGGAAGCCTGGCGACGGTGGCCTCGGGAATCCCTCGGCTGCGGGTCGCCGGTCGGTGAGTTCGGCCAGTTGCCACGGTGCTCCTGCGGGTAGAGCGGGGCTGCAGGCGGTCACTCGTCCCCAGACCGCCCCGTCGAATGCAGGCTATGTCTTTGTGAACGCGTGCACAAAGATGGTGTCCGATTTGCCCGGCCAACGTGACCGGGGTCACGCGCTCCCGGCGCGCGATCGTGGAACCGGCGCACGGACGGCATCGTTGCTCATTTGATGGGGGCAAAACCGCACACTCTCCTCACGATCATCGCCCCCGAGACCAAAACCGCCCCAAAGCGTAATCGACTTCGCGGGCACTTTGGACTGACCGGTCAGTGCCGGACGGCCCTACCCGCCGAGCTCGCGCCGCAGCCGCGCCTCGTCCACGCGCCAGAAGGTGTGCTGCTCCCCGTCCACCAGAACGACCGGGATCTGCTCCCAGTAGGCCCGGTGGAGTTCCTCGTCCCGCGTGATGTCCTTCTTCTCCCACGGAGTGCCGAGCTCCCCGCAGACCTTCTCGATCACCGACTGTGCGTCATCGCACAGATGGCACCCCGGCTTCCCGATGAGTGTGACGAGCCGCTCCTGCGGCTTCTTCTTCTCCGTACGACTGCTGCTGCGACGAAAAATCGGACTCATGCCGCCATTCTCGCCCGCCCTCCCACGACCCGGACACAGAGAGTTCACAGGCCCGATTCCTCCCGACTCCGGAACCACCGAACAAACTGGCTATGCTCACCGCATGGCCGCTCTCGGATGGCTCACCCCCCGTAGGCGCTCCGCCACGGCGCGGAGCGTGTTGGCAGGCGAGGCCTCTGCCGAGGCCGCGCGCAAGTCCTCCCAGGAGCAGGAGGAGCTCGACGCCCTCGCCGCGCGGACCGCGCCCGACGAAGGCGAGCGGGAACCGGAGTTCCCCGTCGTCGGCGACGACAAGGCCGCCGCCTTCTTCGACCTCGACAACACCGTGATGCAGGGCGCCGCGATCTTCCACTTCGGCCGCGGGCTCTACAAGCGCAAGTTCTTCGAGCGCCAGGAGCTGTTCCGGTTCGCCTGGCAGCAGGCCTGGTTCCGGCTCGCGGGCGTCGAGGACCCCGAGCACATGCAGGACGCACGCGACAGCGCCCTGTCCATCGTCAAGGGCCACCGGGTCGCCGAGCTGATGTCCATCGGCGAGGAGATCTACGACGAGTACATGGCCGAGCGCATCTGGCCGGGCACCCGCGCCCTCGCCCAGGCCCACCTCGACGCGGGCCAGAAGGTCTGGCTGGTCACCGCGGCGCCGGTGGAAATCGCCACGGTCATCGCTCGCCGCCTCGGCCTGACCGGCGCCCTCGGCACCGTCGCCGAGTCCATCGGCGGCGTCTACACCGGAAAGCTCGTCGGCGAACCCCTGCACGGGCCCGCGAAGGCCGAGGCCGTCCGCGCGCTGGCCGCCGCCGAGGGCCTGGACCTGGGCCGCTGCGCCGCGTACAGCGACTCGCACAACGACATCCCGATGCTCTCCCTCGTCGGGCACCCGTACGCGATCAATCCTGACGCCAAATTGCGCAAGCATGCCCGCGAGCGGGACTGGCGGCTGCGGGACTATCGCACCGGCCGCAAGGCCGCGAAGGTCGGCATCCCGGCCGCCGCCGGCGTCGGCGCACTCGCGGGCGGCGCCGCCGCGGCCGTGGCCCTGCACCGCCGCCGCCACTGATTCCGCGCCCCACCACTGATTCCGTCGGTCCTACCCCGCTGTGCCGCCCGCCAGTCACGCCGGTAGCACTCGGCCACAACACGCCTCAGGCCGACACGGAATGTGAACCGATTCGATCAACAGTTGCTCACTCTGCGGTACTTGACCGGGCGTCAATCGGTAACAGAAGCGACGTAATCGATGATTTGAGCAACTGGGTGTAGCGCTGCCTGTACGAAGCGTTATTCTCCTCAGACGCATAACGGACCCCACACGTCGCTACGACGGGTGAATGGTCCCGCACTGCACGTGATGGAAGCTCTGCCTCTGGGAGTCCCGTGTACCCACACGTCGGGGTTGACGCCTCGGGCCTGGCTACGCTGCGCGCAACGGTCATCGACCGCTTGCGCGGCTTCGTCCCCACCGCGTACGCCGTCCCCGCCGTCCCCGCCCTTGCCGTCCCCGCACCCGCCGGGCCCTGCTACGCCCTGGCGAACAGCGGCGCGGCAGTCAGCAGACGGGCCCGTTCCGGTTCCGCTGCCGCCACCTCGGCCCCCACCCCCCGCCGCCCCGCGGCGGACAGCGACAGCGCCCGCATGATGGACCTGGTCGAACGCGCCCAGGCCGGCGAGTCCGACGCCTTCGGACGCCTCTACGACCAGTACAGCGACACGGTCTACCGCTACATCTACTACCGCGTGGGCGGCAAGGCGACCGCCGAGGACCTCACCAGTGAGACCTTTCTGCGCGCCCTCCGCCGCATCGGCACCTTCACCTGGCAGGGCCGCGACTTCGGCGCCTGGCTGGTCACGATCGCGCGCAACCTGGTCGCCGACCACTTCAAATCGAGCCGATTCCGCCTCGAAGTGACCACCGGCGAAATGCTCGACGCCAACGAGGTCGAGCGCAGCCCCGAGGACTCCGTCCTGGAGTCCCTCTCGAACGCCGCCCTCCTCGAAGCCGTCCGCCGCCTCAACCCCCAGCAGCAGGAGTGCGTGACCCTGCGCTTCCTCCAGGGCCTCTCCGTCGCCGAGACCGCGCGGGTCATGGGCAAGAACGAGGGCGCCATCAAGACCCTCCAGTACCGCGCGGTGCGCACGCTCGCCCGACTCCTGCCCGACGACGCCCGTTAGCGCTCCGCAGTGCCCAACTCACCTTCCGTGGCGGCCGGATGGGCGCCACGGAATTGTCGCGGTCCGATCATCTTTCGTCCGTAACCCAAGTGCCGCGACGCTCGTTGTGCGGGATGCAGGCTCCCTGTGGTCGCTACCTGGCTGGCTCCGCTCACTCGATCGTGTGGAAATGGTCAGGACATGCAACCCTCAGGACCCCCTGGGGAGTCGACCGTCTTGACGAGAGGAGGTGCCGCCAGTGATCGCGAACGTATCGGCCCACCGGCGGGCGAACGCCTTCGCCCAGGCCCTGGAGGAGCATTCCGACCAGGGTCCGGCGGCCGAGCAGTCCGTGGACTCCGCGCCCGTACCCGCGGCCGCACCCGTGGAGTCCCCCGAAACCACCGGCCGCGCCGGACCGTCCGAGCAGAGCCACCTGCTGGCCCTGGCGGACGGTCTCGACGCGCTGCCCAAGCCCGCCCTGGACCCCGAGGTCAAGGTCGTCCAGCGCGCCCAGCTCGTGGCCGCGATGGAAGCCATGTTCCTCGAGGGCGGCAGTCCCACCGTGCCCGAGCAGCGGTCCCGCAAGGGTGCCCACCGAGCGGGTGCCCTGCGGAAGTTGCGGCCGCGGACCCGTCTGTCCAAGGGCATCGCGGCGGGCGGCCTCACGGTCGGCGTCGCCGCCGGCGCGTTCGGCGGAGTGGCCGCGGCCAGCTCCGACGCACTCCCCGGCGATTCGTTGTACGGCCTCAAGCGCGGCATGGAGGACTTCAAGCTGGGCCTGGCCGACGACGACACCGACCGCGGCCAGATCTATCTGGACCACGCGTCGACCCGCCTGAACGAGGCTCGCAGGCTCATGGAGCGGGGCCGCTCCGGCCCGCTGGACCACGAGTCCCTCGGTGAGGTCAGGCGCGCTCTCTCCGGCATGCGGCACGACGCCGCGGAGGGCCACCGCCTGCTCCTCGAGGCGTACGAACGCGACGGCTCCCTGGGCCCCATCCAGGCCCTCTCCGCGTTCTCCCGGTCGCACCGCGAGGCTTGGACCGACCTCCAGGGCCGCCTGCCCGTCCAGCTGGGCGACGTCGGAGAGCAGGTGAACTCCGTCTTCGACGCCATAGACGAAGAGGTCGACCCGCTGCGCTCCCTCCTGCCCAGCGCACCGGAGAAGGGCGGCTCCGGCGGGCGTACGTCACAGAGCCCCAGCGGCTCCGACAAGGCCGAAGGCCGGACCTCCCACCCCTCGGGCGGCGGCAGCTCGCACACCGGCGGCGCGGGCAGCGACAGCAGGCCCAAGCCCTCCACGTCGGACCGCAAGGACGACGGCCTGCTCGGCGGCACCACCGGCGGCCTTCTCGAACCACCGGACGAGAAGACCAGCCCGGAGCCCTCGGACGGCAAGAGCAAACCCGGCCAGCACAGCTCCCCGGCTGAACCGGACGTCACCCTGCCCCCGCTCCTGCCGGGCCTCGAGCTCCCGGAACTCGGCATCAAGGGTGAGGACGCGAACTAGTCCCTACCCGTACGTGCCTGGGGGCGCCCTCCACACAGGAGGGCGCCCCCAGGCACGTACCCGCACTCAAAAGAACACGGCCAAGAAGAAGACGGCCCGGACGAACTCGGCCCGGACGAACTCGGCCTAGAAGAACACCGACCGCCGCTGCACCAACAGCTTGTACAACGAGTGCTGGATCTGCTCCCGCACCTGATCCGTCAGGTTGAACATCAGCATCGGGTCCTCCGCCGCCTCCGGCGGATACCCGTCCGTCGGGATCGGCTCGCCGAACTGGATCGTCCACTTCGTCGGCAACGGCACCGCCCCCAACGGACCGAGCCACGGAAACGTCGGCGTGATCGGGAAGTACGGGATGCCGAGGACCCGCGCCAACGTCTTGGCGTTGCCGATCATGGGGTAGATCTCCTCCGCCCCGACGATCGAGCACGGCACGATCGGCGAGCCCGTCCGCAGCGCCGTCGACACGAAGCCGCCGCGGCCGAACCGCTGCAGTTTGTAGCGCTCGCTGAACGGTTTCCCTATGCCCTTGAAGCCCTCCGGCATCACGCCCACCAGCTCGCCCCGCTCCAGGAGCCGCTCCGCGTCCTCCGCGCATGCCAGCGTGTGCCCTGCCTTGCGGGCCAGTTCGTTGATCACCGGCAGCATGAAGACGAGATCCGCGGCGAGCAGCCGCAGGTGCCGGCCGTCGGGGTGGTTGTCGTGCACCGCGACCTGCATCATCAGGCCGTCCAGCGGCAGCGTCCCGGAGTGGTTGGCGACGATCAGCGCCCCGCCGTCGGCGGGGATGTTCTCGATGCCCTTCACCTCGACCCGGAAGTACTTCTCGTAGAAGGGCCGCAGCATCGACATCAGGACCTGGTCGGTGAGCTCCTCGTCGTAACCGAAGTCGTCGACCTCGTACTCCCCCGTCAGCCGCCGCCGCAGGAACGCCAGGCCGCCCGCGATGCGCCGGTCCCAGCCGTCACCGCCGCCGGCCCGCGGCCCCGGCACCCGGCCCTGCGGCTCGGCGGGCGCCGGCTGCTCCTCCGCGAGCTGCTGCGCGCCCTGCGGCTGCCCCTCCTGCTGTCCGGGCAGCGCCGCGACCCCGGCCACGGGGTCCCCCTTGCGCCGGGGCGCGGACCTGCGGCGCGAGGTGCGCTGCGCGCTGCCGCGCGACCGGTCGTCGTCGAACGGAATGACCTTGGCGTCCGCCATCGTTGACGCTCTCCTCAGTTGGCGCTCGGGTGGCCGCCCGCGAGGGGCAGCGCGGCGATCCGGTCGACTGCCCTCGCGAGGGCACCTGGTGGCAGCAGCCCGGGGCCCCGGCTGCGTACGAAGTCCGCGAAGGTCTCCGCGGTCGTGTACTTCGGCTCAAACCCCAGTGTCTCGCGCATCTGCCGGGTGGCCACGACCCTGCCGTGGGTGAGCAGCCTGATCTGCTCGGGCGAGAAGTCCGTCGCGCCGAGCGTGCGCAGCGCCGAGCCGACCCAGGTGACGGCCGGCAGGAACATCGGCACCGTGGGGCGGCCGAGCCGCCGCGAGCACTGGGACAGAAGCAGCTGGCCGTCGCCCGCGATGTTGAACGTGCCGCTGTTGAGCGTGCCGCGCCGGGGCTCGTGCGAGGCGAGCCGCAGCACCTCGACCGCGTCGTCCTCGTGGACGAACTGGAGGCGCGGGTCGTAGCCGAACACGGTCGGCAGGACCGGCAGCGAGAAGTACTCGGCGAGCGGGGAGTCCGCGGCGGGGCCGAGGATGTTCGCGAAGCGCAGCACGCACACCGCGACGTCCGGGCGGCGCCGCGCGAAGCCGCGCACATACCCCTCGACCTCGACGGTGTCCTTGGCGAAGCCACCGCTCGGCAGCGACTTGGGCGGCGTCGTCTCCGTGAAGACAGCGGGGTCCTTGGGCGCCGACCCGTACACGCTGGTGCTCGACTTCACCACGAGCCGCTTGACCGTCGGCGACTTCTGGCAGGCGCCGAGCAGCTGCATGGTGCCGATGACGTTGGTCTCCTTGACCGAGCCACGCCCGCCTCCGCGGCCGCCGAGGGCGGTCGCCGTGACGTCCATGTGCACGACCGTGTCGACGCCGTGTTCGGCGAGGATCCTGGCGACCGTGGGCTGGCGGATGTCGGCCTGGACGAAGTCGGCGCCGCCCAGATGGTGCTCGGGCGGTACCGCGTCGACGGCGACCACCCGGTCGACGTCGGGGTCTCGCTGGATGCGCCGGACGAACCGTCCGCCCAGCTGTCGGGCCACCCCGGTCACGAGCACGACCTTGCCCAAGATCAGCGCCTGCCTTTCCCCAAACCCTCGCCTCAGCGGCGTCGGCTGTGTCCCGGACCACGCTATCGGGTGGACGTTGCGCTGTGATGTCCGTGCACCCGGAGACGGCCGAAAACACCGAAGCCCTCCCGCCGGATGACGGGAGGGCTTCAGAACGCGCTGTTACAGCGGTCGCCTACTTCTTGTTGCGACGCTGAACGCGAGTGCGCTTCAGCAGCTTGCGGTGCTTCTTCTTGGCCATCCGCTTACGCCGCTTCTTGATAACAGAGCCCACGACTACCCTCGCTCACTTCTCTTCACTCGGTGCGGGGCAGCAGACTGGGCCCACACGACCTACGTCGGCCTAGCCTACCCGTCCCGGCGTGAGGGACGTAATCGAGGGGCCATGACCCCTGCGCGACGGGCCCTCGGGGCCCCTCGCTCAACCTGCTTCGACCCCCACATAGGACTCGCGGAGGTACTCGTGAACCGCCTGCTCCGGAACCCGGAAGGACCTTCCGACCCGGATGGCGGGCAGATGACCGCTGTGCACCAGCCGGTACACGGTCATCTTGGACACTCGCATCACCGAGGCGACTTCCGCCACGGTCAGAAACTGAACCTCGTTCAGCGGCCTCTGGTCTGCAGCCATGACACCCCACCTGAACCTTCCGCACATGACGGGCACCGGCTTCCCCTTCCGGTGACTCTTCGTCGCTGCGCGCTCACTCCCCAGACTAGGGGCGGATGATGCGAGTGGGGAAGAGGAGCAGCCATCGGCCGCCTACTGTGACAGACACGCTCGATTGAGTACATAGCGAGTAAGCGGTCGGTAGTAATCAGACCGCACAGCGTCATCAAGCGGAACGACGACGGACACCCGCCCCTCGGCCTCCCCGACGAACAGCGCGGGATCGTCCGTATCCGCCAGACCGATCGCCTCAAACCCCAGCTGACCTGCTCCGCAGACCCATCCGTGGTCCCCCACGACCAACCCGGGAAGCGGTCCGCCGGCCTCCGCCGCCGCATCCAGAGCGGCTCGAACCGGGAGCGGCGAGTGGGTGTGTGCGCCGGTCTCACTCCCGGTCGGGCGCACGCCGGGTTCGCGCACCAGCGCGACTCCTTGTACGTAGTCAAGGTTGTACGTGCGTAGGCCAAACCGGGTCGTTATGTCGACACTGTTGCCCTGCGCGGGGGTGAGGACGGGACATCCGGCCGCCGACAAGGCGTCCGCCAACGCGACGTAGAACCCGAGCAGCCGATGCGGGTGACCGGTCCCGAAGAGGACGGGGAGCCGCCTCCGCGCGGCGGCCGCGAGCCGTTCCGCGAACGCGTCGAGCGCCGCCAACGTCCGTTCCGGATCGATGACGTCGGCTCCCGAGGTGCACCGCGGATCGGCCGACACTCCACACTTGTCCGACATCAGCCGCAACAGGTCGCCCGAGCCCCAGCTCCACTCGGGGTCCAGTCCGAGCAGTATCCGCGGGTCGCGGGCCGCGAACAGCCGGTAGCTCCGCAGGCTCTCCTCCCGAGAGGTCGCCACGGGCCCGGCCAACCGAGCCGCCAACAGGTGCGCACGCAGGGCGCCGGTGCTCAACACGCTGCCGATGCTGGCGCATCCACGCCCGGCCGTCCCCAAAACCCCGGAAACCACCCACAGTTGGGCTAACACGGGCACAATCGGGGCTGGCCCCTCCGCTGAGGCGCCCCCGGGCCTTTGGACGCGCTGCTACGCCAGCAGCCCCCGCAGCGGAAACACGGCACGCCGCGCGGCAAGCACCGCCTGGTCGAGGCGGTCAGCCGGGTCGTATCCCGACTCCCACCCCTTCCAGTCCACCGGCCACCGGCCGTCCGTCATCCGCCCCGGCGCCAACTGCCGCGTCCGCGCGAAGACTTCCTGCCGCCAGGACTCGGGGATGTCCGCCGTCGGCTCGACGGGCCGCCCCGCGGCGATGGCGACAAGATGCGTCCAGGACCGCGGCACCACGTCCACCACGGCGTACCCCCCGCCGCCGAGCGCGACCCACCGACCGTCCGCGTACTCGTGGGCCAGCTCGTGGCACGCCACTTGCACCGCCCGCTGCGCGTCCAGCGACACGGCGAGGTGCGCCAACGGATCCTCGAAGTGCGTGTCCGCACCGTGCTGCGTGACGAGGACCTGCGGCCGGAACTCGGCGAGCAGCTCGGGCACCACGGCATGGAAGGCCCGCAGCCATCCCGCGTCCCCCGTACCGGCGGGCAGCGCGATGTTCGCGGCCGTCCCCTCCGCCGCTCCGTCCGCTCCCGTCTCCTCGGGCCATCCGGTCTGCGGGAAGAGCGTCCGCGGATGTTCGTGGAGCGAGACCGTGAGGACCCGCGGGTCCTCCCAGAAGGCGGCCTGCACCCCGTCGCCGTGGTGCACGTCGACGTCCACATACGCGACGCGCTCCGCGCCCAGTTCCAGGAGCCGGGCGACGGCCAGCGCCGCGTCGTTGTAGATGCAGAACCCGGAGGCACTGCCGGGCATCGCGTGGTGCAGCCCACCCGCGAAGTTCACGGCGTGCAGCGCGTCCCCGCGCCACACGGTCTCGGCCGCGCCTACGGACTGGCCGGCGATGAGCGCCGACACGTCGTGCATCCCGGCGAACGCCGGGTCGTCCTCCGTGCCGAGCCCGTACTCCCCCCGCGCGGACGCCGGATCCACGGAGGCGGCCTTCACCGCGTCCACGTAGTCCCCGCGGTGCACGAGCCGCAGCGTCGAGTCACCGGCGCGCTTGGCCGAGACCACCTCCACATCCCGGTCGAGCCCGAAAGCGCCGACCAGACTTCGGGTCAGCCCGAGCCGGACCGGGTCCATCGGGTGACCCGGGCCGAAGTCATAGCCCGTTACTGCCTCGTCCCACATCAGCTGTGCGCGGCCACTCATGCCCGTCACCGTACCGGTCCGGTCCCGGGGCGAAGGAACGGGCGTACAGCAAGGTCAAGAGCACCAACACCATGGGAACGACCATGGCCCCCCGGTAGTTCCAGGCATCCCCAAGTGCTCCCACCAGCGGCGAACCGATCAGGAACCCCACATAGTTGAAGATGTTCAGTCGCGCGACGGCCACATCCGAAGCATCCGGGAACAGCCTCCCCGCCGCGGCGAACGTCTGCGGAACGATCACGCACAGCCCGAGGCCGAGGACCGTGAACCCGGCGATCCCGACCCATGCCCCCGGCGCCGCCGCCACGACCGCGAACCCGAGCGCCGCCACCACGGACCCGGCCCGCACCACCGCCACGGCCCCGAAGCGCCGCACGCCCACATCCCCGAGCCCGCGCCCCACCAGCGTCATGACCATGTAGACGTTGTACGGAACGGTGGAGACCTCCTCCGAGCTCCCCAGCACGTCCTCCAGGTATTTGGCGCTCCAGTTGGAGACGGTCGAGTCGCCGATGTAGGCGAAGGTCATCACCAGGCAGAGCGGCAGCAGCGCCTTGAACACGACACCGCCCCCGCGCCCGCCCACCTCGCCTGCCCCTGACGCGACACCCTTCCCGTCGACGTACCACCGACTTCCGACCAACGCGGCCGGCAACAAGACTCCAACGACCGGGAGATAGGAGACGAAGAGCGACAGGTCCCAGTGCGCCCCGGCCCACGCCAGCGACGCCCCCATGATCCCGCCGAGGCTGTACGCGGCGTGAAACCCGAGCATGATGCTCCGCCCGTACGCCCGCTGAAGACTGACCCCGAGCATGTTCATGGACGCGTCCAGCGCACCCACCGCGAGACCGAACGCCCCGAGCGCCACGGCGACCTGCCACAGCGCGTCGCCCGCGCCCACTCCCAGCAGCGCCAGCAGCACGACAGGCTGCGACCACCGCAGCACCGCGCTCGGCGGCCCCTTCTTGACCAGCTGCTCGGCGCCCACGCTCCCGACCCCCGCCAGGATCGGCACCGCCGCGAGGAAGACGGGCAGCAACCCGTCGGATATTCCGTAACGGTCCTGGATCGCCGGGATCCGCGTCACGAGCAGGGCAAAGGTCACGCCCTGCACCAGGAAGGCGAACGCCAACGAGGCCCTGCCGCGCCGCAGCACTTCGGTCATGGCTGCAGAGCGTAGGGCCCCGGACTACCCGTGGGTAGATAGATCACTCGACCAGATTCAGCGGCCCACGCGCCCCTCGAAGCCCTCGCAGCCCACTCCGCCCGGCGCCTCGGCGGCCTTCCCGACCATCCGCTCCATCGGCGCGACGACCAGCGCACCACTGGCCGACACGGTCAGCGTGAGCGTCACGGCCGCGATCGCCCACCGAGCCACACCATCGTGTCGACGGGCAGCGTGTAGGCCCCCACGACCCGCAGCACCGCCTCCCCGAACAGCGCCGCACCCCACACGACCGAGAACATCCGCTCCAGGGGACGGGGCAGGACCGCGACAGGGGCGTCGGTGGCGAGCTGGCGCATGATCGGGTTCCTCCGCGACGACCTCAGCTTCGCGCCCGGGGCCCGCCCACCGGCAGAAACGATCGTCCGGACCTCCTCATGACAAATGTCGGCCCCGCAGCCCGGCCGTCGTCATACGAGCAGGTCAGGCAACTCCCGCAGGTCACTGAAGAGTTCAGTCGCCCCCACGAGCCTCTCGGCGGGCGTCATGGCGGTGTACCCGAGGACATCCATTCCGGCGGCGACAGCGGCCTGCACCCCGAGGGGACTGTCCTCCACGACGACACATTTCTCCGGCGCCACGCCCATGCGCTCGGCGGCATACAGGAAAAGGTCGGGCGCCGGCTTGCCACGCCCGACGTCCTGCGAACTGAAGACCCGGTCCTCACTGAACCACTTGTCGAGTCCAGCCTTGCGGTGCCCGACCCGAATCCGCTCGTGACTCCCGGAAGAGGCCAGACAGTAGACAACGCCGTCCCCGGCAAGCTTCTCCAACACGTCCACGGCGCCGTCGACGGGCTGCAGCTCCCGCTCGAACGCGGCGAACACACGCCCGTGGAAGACCTCGTCGAAGTCGTCGGGCAGCCGCCGGCCACTCCGCTCGAGAATCAGATCGTGAATGCGGTGCATGGCGGACCCCATGTAGTCGCGCAGGGATTCCTCGTACGTGGTGGGGTGCCCGCATTCGGTCAGGTAGCGGGCCAGGATCGTATTGGAGAGCGGCTCGCTGTCCACCAGAACGCCGTCGTTGTCGAAGATGACGAGGTCGTATCGCATGCTTCCGACCCTAATCGTTCTCCATAAATTCCCCTGGAACGCAGAAAACCCCCGCACCGTGAGGTGCGGGGGTTTTCCCAAAAAAAGTTCGGCGGCGTCCTACTCTCCCACAGGGTCCCCCCTGCAGTACCATCGGCGCTGTGAGGCTTAGCTTCCGGGTTCGGAATGTAACCGGGCGTTTCCCTCACGCTATGACCACCGAAACACTATGAAACTGTCAACCGCACCATGCGTGACCATGCATGGGGTTGTTCGTGGTTTCAGAACCAACACAGTGGACGCGAGCAACTGAGGACAAGCCCTCGGCCTATTAGTACCAGTCACCTCCACCCGTTACCGGGCTTCCAGATCTGGCCTATCAACCCAGTCGTCTACTGGGAGCCTTAACCCCTCAAAGGGGGTGGGAATACTCATCTCGAAGCAGGCTTCCCGCTTAGATGCTTTCAGCGGTTATCCTTTCCGAACGTAGCCAACCAGCCATGCCCTTGGCAGGACAACTGGCACACCAGAGGTTCGTCCGTCCCGGTCCTCTCGTACTAGGGACAGCCCTTCTCAATATTCCTACGCGCACAGAGGATAGGGACCGAACTGTCTCACGACGTTCTAAACCCAGCTCGCGTACCGCTTTAATGGGCGAACAGCCCAACCCTTGGGACCGACTCCAGCCCCAGGATGCGACGAGCCGACATCGAGGTGCCAAACCATCCCGTCGATATGGACTCTTGGGGAAGATCAGCCTGTTATCCCCGGGGTACCTTTTATCCGTTGAGCGACGGCGCTTCCACAAGCCACCGCCGGATCACTAGTCCCGACTTTCGTCCCTGCTCGACCCGTCGGTCTCACAGTCAAGCTCCCTTGTGCACTTACACTCAACACCTGATTACCAACCAGGCTGAGGGAACCTTTGGGCGCCTCCGTTACCCTTTGGGAGGCAACCGCCCCAGTTAAACTACCCATCAGACACTGTCCCTGATCCGGATCACGGACCGAGGTTAGACATCCAGCACGACCAGAGTGGTATTTCAACGTTGACTCCACGAACACTGGCGTGCCCGCTTCACAGTCTCCCACCTATCCTACACAAGCCGAACCGAACACCAATATCAAACTGTAGTAAAGGTCCCGGGGTCTTTCCGTCCTTCTGCGCGAAACGAGCATCTTTACTCGTAGTGCAATTTCACCGGGCCTATGGTTGAGACAGTCGAGAAGTCGTTACGCCATTCGTGCAGGTCGGAACTTACCCGACAAGGAATTTCGCTACCTTAGGATGGTTATAGTTACCACCGCCGTTTACTGGCGCTTAAGTTCTCAGCTTCGCACGCCCGAAAGCGCACTAACCGGTCCCCTTAACGTTCCAGCACCGGGCAGGCGTCAGTCCGTATACATCGCCTTACGGCTTCGCACGGACCTGTGTTTTTAGTAAACAGTCGCTTCTCGCTGGTCTCTGCGGCCACCCCCAGCTCAGAGTGCAAAACTCATCACCAGGAATGGCCCCCCTTCTCCCGAAGTTACGGGGGCATTTTGCCGAGTTCCTTAACCATAGTTCACCCGAACGCCTCGGTATTCTCTACCTGACCACCTGAGTCGGTTTAGGGTACGGGCCGCCATGAAACTCGCTAGAGGCTTTTCTCGACAGCATAGGATCATCCACTTCACCACAATCGGCTCGGCATCAGGTCTCACCCACATGTCATCCGGATTTACCTAGATGACGGGCTACACCCTTACCCCGGGACAACCACCGCCCGGGCTGGACTACCTTCCTGCGTCACCCCATCACTCACCTACTACCACCTTGGGTCAGCGGCTCCACCACTCCCCTTTGCCCGAAGGCTCCAGGGCGGCTTCACGGCCTTAGCATTAATGGGCTCGATGTTTGACGCTTCACAGCGGGTACCGGAATATCAACCGGTTATCCATCGACTACGCCTGTCGGCCTCGCCTTAGGTCCCGACTTACCCTGGGCAGATCAGCTTGACCCAGGAACCCTTAGTCAATCGGCGCACACGTTTCTCACGTATGTATCGCTACTCATGCCTGCATTCTCACTCGTGAACCGTCCACCACTGCCTTCCGGCGCAGCTTCACCCGGCACACGACGCTCCCCTACCCATCCCAGCCCCCGTTGGGGGTATGTGCTGGAATGACACGACTTCGGCGGTACGCTTGAGCCCCGCTACATTGTCGGCGCGGAATCACTAGACCAGTGAGCTATTACGCACTCTTTCAAGGGTGGCTGCTTCTAAGCCAACCTCCTGGTTGTCTCTGCGACTCCACATCCTTTCCCACTTAGCGTACGCTTAGGGGCCTTAGTCGATGCTCTGGGCTGTTTCCCTCTCGACCATGGAGCTTATCCCCCACAGTCTCACTGCCGCGCTCTCACTTACCGGCATTCGGAGTTTGGCTAAGGTCAGTAACCCGGTAGGGCCCATCGCCTATCCAGTGCTCTACCTCCGGCAAGAAACACACGACGCTGCACCTAAATGCATTTCGGGGAGAACCAGCTATCACGGAGTTTGATTGGCCTTTCACCCCTAACCACAGGTCATCCCCCAGGTTTTCAACCCTGGTGGGTTCGGTCCTCCACGACCTCTTACAGCCGCTTCAACCTGCCCATGGCTAGATCACTCCGCTTCGGGTCTTGAGCGCGCTACTAAACCGCCCTATTCGGACTCGCTTTCGCTACGGCTTCCCCACACGGGTTAACCTCGCAACACACCGCAAACTCGCAGGCTCATTCTTCAAAAGGCACGCAGTCACGAGGATGAAGCAAGCTCCATCCCGACGCTCCCACGGCTTGTAGGCACACGGTTTCAGGTACTATTTCACTCCGCTCCCGCGGTACTTTTCACCATTCCCTCACGGTACTATCCGCTATCGGTCACCAGGGAATATTTAGGCTTAACGGGTGGTCCCGCCAGATTCACACGGGATTTCTCGGGCCCCGTGCTACTTGGGTGTCTCTCAAACGAGCCGCTGACGTTTCGACTACGGGGGTCTTACCCTCTACGCCGGACCTTTCGCATGTCCTTCGCCTACATCAACGGTTTCTGACTCGTCTCACAGCCGACAGACTGTGAAAGAGAGATCCCACAACCCCGTATGCGCAACCCCTGCCGGGTCTCACACGCATACGGTTTGGCCTCATCCGGTTTCGCTCGCCACTACTCCCGGAATCACGGTTGTTTTCTCTTCCTGCGGGTACTGAGATGTTTCACTTCCCCGCGTTCCCTCCACACTGCCTATGTGTTCAGCAGCGGGTGACAGCCCATGACGACTGCCGGGTTTCCCCATTCGGAAACCCCCGGATCAAAGCCTGGTTGACGACTCCCCGGGGACTATCGTGGCCTCCCACGTCCTTCATCGGTTCCTGGTGCCAAGGCATCCACCGTGCGCCCTTAAAAACTTGGCCACAGATGCTCGCGTCCACTGTGCAGTTCTCAAACAACGACCAACCACCCATCACCCCGGACCAGTAGCCCGAGTGCACTGGGGTCGGCATTGAGGTCGGGAACAAGTCCGTACCCTCAGATACCCAACAGCGTGCCCGGCCGGACTCTGTCCGGAGATCGTGCTTTCCACACTCTGACGAGTAGTACTTGCAGCCTCCGGCCCAGGTTCAGGCCGAGTAGTCAACGTTCCACCCATGAGCAACCACCGTCGGACGTTTGCCGACGTAGTGGCCTCTGAACCAGGCAAGCCTGGTTTAGAAGTGCTCCTTAGAAAGGAGGTGATCCAGCCGCACCTTCCGGTACGGCTACCTTGTTACGACTTCGTCCCAATCGCCAGTCCCACCTTCGACAGCTCCCTCCCACAAGGGGTTGGGCCACCGGCTTCGGGTGTTACCGACTTTCGTGACGTGACGGGCGGTGTGTACAAGGCCCGGGAACGTATTCACCGCAGCAATGCTGATCTGCGATTACTAGCAACTCCGACTTCATGGGGTCGAGTTGCAGACCCCAATCCGAACTGAGACAGGCTTTTTGAGATTCGCTCCACCTCGCGGTATCGCTGCTCATTGTACCTGCCATTGTAGCACGTGTGCAGCCCAAGACATAAGGGGCATGATGACTTGACGTCGTCCCCACCTTCCTCCGAGTTGACCCCGGCGGTCTTCTGTGAGTCCCCATCACCCCGAAGGGCATGCTGGCAACACAGAACAAGGGTTGCGCTCGTTGCGGGACTTAACCCAACATCTCACGACACGAGCTGACGACAGCCATGCACCACCTGTACACCGACCACAAGGGGGGCACCATCTCTGATGCTTTCCGGTGTATGTCAAGCCTTGGTAAGGTTCTTCGCGTTGCGTCGAATTAAGCCACATGCTCCGCTGCTTGTGCGGGCCCCCGTCAATTCCTTTGAGTTTTAGCCTTGCGGCCGTACTCCCCAGGCGGGGAACTTAATGCGTTAGCTGCGGCACCGACGACGTGGAATGTCGCCAACACCTAGTTCCCACCGTTTACGGCGTGGACTACCAGGGTATCTAATCCTGTTCGCTCCCCACGCTTTCGCTCCTCAGCGTCAGTAATGGCCCAGAGATCCGCCTTCGCCACCGGTGTTCCTCCTGATATCTGCGCATTTCACCGCTACACCAGGAATTCCGATCTCCCCTACCACACTCTAGCCTGCCCGTATCGACTGCAGACCCGGGGTTAAGCCCCGGGCTTTCACAACCGACGTGACAAGCCGCCTACGAGCTCTTTACGCCCAATAATTCCGGACAACGCTTGCGCCCTACGTATTACCGCGGCTGCTGGCACGTAGTTAGCCGGCGCTTCTTCTGCAGGTACCGTCACTTTCGCTTCTTCCCTGCTGAAAGAGGTTTACAACCCGAAGGCCGTCATCCCTCACGCGGCGTCGCTGCATCAGGCTTTCGCCCATTGTGCAATATTCCCCACTGCTGCCTCCCGTAGGAGTCTGGGCCGTGTCTCAGTCCCAGTGTGGCCGGTCGCCCTCTCAGGCCGGCTACCCGTCGTCGCCTTGGTGAGCCATTACCTCACCAACAAGCTGATAGGCCGCGGGCTCATCCTTCACCGCCGGAGCTTTTAACCCTCCCTCAGGAGAGGGAAGGTGTTATCCGGTATTAGACCCCGTTTCCAGGGCTTGTCCCAGAGTGAAGGGCAGATTGCCCACGTGTTACTCACCCGTTCGCCACTAATCCCCACCGAAGTGGTTCATCGTTCGACTTGCATGTGTTAAGCACGCCGCCAGCGTTCGTCCTGAGCCAGGATCAAACTCTCCGTGAATGTGTACCGGTAATCCGGTGACACAGCACGAGAGCGGAACGGTCGGGAGGAATAATCCCGTCCGTTCACAGCGTCCTCGCTGTGTTTTTCAAAGGAACCTCCAACTCACCGAAGTGAGCCGGGGTTATCAACATATCTGGCGTTGACTTTTGGCACGCTGTTGAGTTCTCAAGGAACGGACGCTTCCTTTGTACTCACCCTCTCGGGCTTTCCTCCGGGCGCTTCCCTTCGGTGTTTCTTTTGTTCTTGCGTTTCCGACTCTATCAGACTCTTTCGTGTCCGATTTCCTCGGTGCCTTTCCGGTTCCCGCTCCGGCCTTTCGGCTTTCGCGTTTCCCTTTCCGGCGGTTCCGACTCTATCAGATCCTTTCGGGCCTGATCCCCGGTCAGCGGGGTTTGTCTTTGCGGCTGTTGGGCCGTTCCGACGAGTGAGACTTTAGCGGAACCCTGGCTCCCGACCTAATCGGGGGCGTCCTTTCGAACGCCGATTCCTCATTTCGCAAATACGCATGAAAACGAAGCGAAGGCGAGACCCGGGAGGGCACACGACGTCGATCGTTGTAATGGTTCTTGCGGAATGGCCGCCCGGGGACCGACCATGTGGTCGACGCTCACGTCGGGCAACTCGGAGAACACTACGTAGCCCCCACCGGAGTGTCAACTCATGACGACGGGCCTGAGTCAGGTCTACTCTGGGTCACGTGACTACACGTGCGTACGCCCAACTGTGGTGGGCCGCCTGAGGGCGGCCGTACATACGCATGTACTCAACGGCCGCCGCCTCGGCGGCCGTTTCTCGTTCTCCCCCTGGAGGACCCGGAGCCCGGTCGCCGGGCCGGCGGTCCTGACCAGGAGGCGGAGAAATGACGAGGATCTTCAGCGGGATCAAGCCGACCGGGCACCTGACCTTGGGGAACTACCTGGGAGCCGTCCGGCGGTGGGCCGAGGTCGACCAGTTCCGGGCCGACTCCCTCTTCAGCATCGTCGACCTGCACGCCCTGACCGTGGACCACGATCCCGGGCGGGTGCGCAGGCTCAGTCGGCAGGCGGCGACGCTGCTGCTCGCGTCGGGGATCGATCCCGAGCGGGCGACCGTCTTCGTCCAGAGCCACGTGGACGAGCACGCCCGGCTCTCGTATCTGCTGGAGTGCGTCGCGACGGACGGCGAGATGCGACGGATGATCCAGTACAAGGAGAAGTCCGTGCTCGAACGGGCGCGGGGCGGGAGCGTGCGGCTGTCGCTCCTCACCTATCCCGTACTGATGGCCGCGGACATCCTGGCGTACGACGCGGACGAGGTGCCGGTCGGTGAGGACCAGACCCAGCACGTCGAGCTGACCCGGGACCTGGCGGTGCGGTTCAACCAGCGTTACGGGCAGACCTTCGTCGTGCCGCGGGCCACGCCGCCCAAGGTGGCCGCGCGGGTCATGGACCTGCAGGACCCGACGTCGAAGATGGGCAAGTCCCACGAGGCCGGGGCCGGGATCGTGTATCTGCTCGACGAGCCGGACGTGATTCGCAAGAAGATCATGCGGGCCGTCACGGACAGCGGCAGCGAGATCGTGTTCGACCCCGAGTCCAAGCCGGGGGTCTCGAACCTGCTGGAGATCCTCGCGTCTTGCCAGGTTGGCAACCCGGAAGCCCTGAGCGGTGCATATGAGTCGTACGGCGCGCTGAAGAAGGACACCGCGGACGCCGTGGTGGAACTCCTCAGGCCCGTACAGCAGCGGCACAAGGAGCTGGTGGCGGACCCCGGGTACTTGGAGGAGGTGTTGCGGCGGGGAGCGGAGCGGGCGCGGGGCATGGCCAAGCCGACGGTGGACGGGGCCTATCGGGCGATCGGGCTGCTGCCGCCGGTGAAGGCGGCGCGGTAGGCGCGGGGGCTGGTGGCGAGGCGCGATGCGAAGTGCTGGCGCATCGTGACCTCGCTGCCGAAGCCCGCGCGGCGGGCGACCTCGGGCATGGGGAGGTCGGTGCGTTCGAGGAGTTTCTGCGCGGCCGCCATGCGCTGCTCCAGGAGCCAGCGGAGCGGGGTCGTGCCGGTGGCCGCCGTGAAATGGCGGGCGAAGGAGCGTGCCGACATGCCCGCGCGGTCGGCGAGGTCGGTGACGGTGAGCGGTTCGTGGAGGTGACGGAGGGCGTATTCGCGGACGGAGGCGAGGGCATCGGCGTCGCGGTCGGCCCGCGGGGTGGGGTGCTCGATGAACTGGGCCTGGGTGCCGGAGCGGAAGGGGGCGGTGACCATCGATCGAGCGATGGTCGCGGCGGCTTCGGAGCCGTGGGTGGTGCGGACCAGGTGCAGGCACAGATCGATGCCGGCCGCTGTGCCCGCGGCGGTCCAGATGTTGTCGTCCTCGATGAAGAGGGCGTCGGGTTCCACGGTGACGAGGGGGTGATGGGCGCGGAGCAGGTCGACGAGGTTCCAGTGGGTGATCGCTCTGCGTCCGTCGAGCAGTCCTGCCTGGGCGAGGGTGAAGGCGCCGCCGCAGAGCGCGGCGACGGTGATGCCTCGGGTGTGCGCCTCGCGCAGGGCTTGGAGGACGGGCTGTGGGGCGGGCGTGAGGTGGTCGTCCAGGCCGGGGACGACGATCAGGTCCGTGCCGGTGAGGCCGGTCAGCCAGTCGAGGGTGCGATCGGGGGTGAGGGTCAGGCCGCCTCGGATCGGTACGGGCGTGGGGTCGGCGGCGACACGGCGCAGGTCGAAGGCGGGTGCGCCCCGGTCGGTGCGGTCGGTGCCCCAGACCTCGGTGATGACGGAGATGTCGAACGCGCGGATGCCGGGAAAGGTGAGGAGGGCGATGCGCTGGGGGGCTGGTTCCCGCGCTGGAGCGGGGTGATTCGGCACCCGGTGATGCGGCACCTTGGCAGTAAACCATCGATCGCTGGCTTTTGCGCCTCTGGGGCGGAGGTGCGCCGGGCGGCAGCATCGGGGGCATGGAGATCGCGGAGAACGCAGCGCTGGTCGTGGTGGACGTGCAGAAGGGGTTCGAGGAGGAGGAGTTCTGGGGGGCGCGGAACAATCCGGCGGCCGACGACAACATCGCGTCGTTGATCGACGTATGGCAGGCGACGGGACGGCCGGTGGTCTTCGTCCGGCATGACTCGCCGAAGCCGAAGTCGCCGCTGCGGACCGGGTACGTGGGCAACGACTTCAAGGAGTACGTCGAGGAGCGGCGTGGGAAGGGGGCGGGGGCCGAGCTGTTGGTGACGAAGACCGTGAACTCGGCCTTCTACGGGACGCCGGATCTGGACGCCTGGTTCAAGGCGGAGGGGATCAGGCAGTTCGTGGTGGCCGGGATCCAGACCAACATGTGCGCGGAGACGACGGCGCGGATGGGAGGGAACCTGGGGTACGAGGTGGTGTTCGCGTGGGACGCGACGTACACCTTCGACCTGGCGGGGCCATTTGGCTGGCGGTGCGGGGCCGAGGAGTTGGCGCGGGCCACGGCGGTTTCCCTGCACGGTGGGGGCTTCGCGCAGGTGGTGACGGCGGAGACGGTGCGGGGCGCGGCCGCGCGGTAGGCGACCGCCCGGGATTCAGGTGTTGTTGCCGGAGGCCAGTTCGCGGCTGCGGTCGCGGGCGGCTTCCAGGGCTGCGATGAGGGCGGCGCGTACTCCGTGGTTCTCGAGTTCGCGGATGGCGTTGATCGTGGTGCCCGCGGGGGACGTGACGTTCTCGCGGAGCTTCACGGGGTGTTCGCCGCTGTCGCGGAGCATCACGGATGCGCCGATCGCCGCCTGGACGATGAGGTCGTGGGCCTTGTCGCGGGGCAGGCCGAGGAGGATGCCTGCGTCGGTCATGGCTTCGACGAGGAAGTAGAAGTACGCGGGGCCCGAGCCGGAGAGGGCGGTGCAGGCGTCCTGCTGGGTCTCGGGGACGCGGAGGGTCTTGCCGACGGCGCCGAAGATGGCCTCCGCGTGAGCCAGGGCCGCGGAGGAGGCGTGGCTGCCGGCCGAGATGACGGACATGCCTTCGTCGACGAGGACGGGGGTGTTGGGCATGACGCGGACGACGGGGGTGGATTCGGTCAGGCGCTCTTCGATGAAGGCGGTGGTGATACCGGCGGCGGCGCTGATGACGAGGCGGTCGGGGGTGACGTGGGGGGCGAGTTCGTCGAGCAGCTTGGCCATGTCCTGCGGCTTGCAGGCGAGGATCAGGGTGTCGGCCTGCTTGGCGGCTTCGGCGTTGGTGACGGGGGTGACGCCGTAGCGGGTGCGGAGTTCGTCGGCGCGTTCCTGGCGGCGGGTGGTGACCAGGAGGTCCGCGGGTGCCCAGCCGCCGCGGATCATGCCGCTGAGCAGGGCTTCACCGATCTTTCCGGTGCCGAGGACTGCGACTTTCTGGCTCGTGTTGCTGCTCATGGGCGGGGGCCTCCGGGGTTGCTTCGTCCGGGGGCCATCCTCGCATCGGTGCGGCTGAGGGAGGCGTGGTGTCCGGTGGGCGGGACGCGTGGTGGGGGGCGTCAGGTGGTGCGGCGGCGGAGGGTGGCGGCGCCGAGGGCGAGGACGAGGAGGGCGCTGCCGGCGACGATGACGATGTCGCGGATGAAGTCCCCGGTGATGTCGGGGTTGCGGAGGACTTGGTTCATGCCGTCGACGGCGTACGACATGGGGAGGGCGTTGGAGATCCACTCCAGGAGCGGCTGCATGGTGTCGCGGGCGGCGAACAGGCCGCAGAGGAGGAGCTGGGGGAAGATCACGGCCGGCATGAACTGGACGGCCTGGAACTCGGAGGCTGCGAAGGCCGAGACGAAGAGGCCGAGTGCGGTGCCGAGGAGGGCGTCGAGCAGGGCGATCAGGAGGAGCAGCCACGCGGAGCCGGTGACGTCGAGGCCGAGGGCCCAGAGGGCGAGTCCGGTGGCGAGGACGGACTGGACGACGGCGAGGGCGCCGAAGGCGAGTGCGTAGCCGGCGATGAGGTCGCCTTTGCCCAGGGGCATGGCGAGGAGGCGTTCGAGGGTGCCGGAGGTGCGTTCGCGCAGGGTCGCGATGGAGGTGACCAGGAACATCGTGATGAGCGGGAAGATGCCGAGGAGTGAGGCGCCGATGGAGTCGAAGGTCTGCGGGTTGCCGTCGAAGACGTAGCGCAGGAGGAGCAGCATCACGCAGGGGACCAGGATCATCAGCGCGATGGAGCGTGGGTCGTGGCGGAGTTGGCGCAGGACTCGCGCGGCGGTGGCGAAGGTGCGGTAGGCGTTCATGGGGTGCTCCTGGGCTTGGTGTTGCCGGGGGCTGTGGGGGTGTGGCGTGGGGTGTGGCGTGCGTCTGCTTCGTCCACGAGGTGGAGGAAGGCCCCTTCGACGGTGTCGGAGTGGGTGCGGGAACGCAGGGCGTCGGGGGTGTCGTCGGCGAGGAGTTCGCCGCCCCGCATGAGGAGGAGGCGGTGGCAGCGTTCGGCCTCGTCCATGACGTGGGACGAGACGAGGATGGTCGCCGCGCGGTCGGTGGCGATGGCGTGGAAGAGCTGCCACAGGTCGCGGCGGAGTACGGGGTCGAGGCCGACGGTCGGCTCGTCGAGCACGAGGAGTTCGGGGGTGCCGAGGAGGGCGACGCCGAGTGAGACGCGGCTGCGCTGGCCGCCGGAGAGCCGGCCGGCGAGGGAGTCGGCGTGCGAGGTGAGGGCGACGTCGTCGAGTACGCGGGTGACCTGGTCGCGGCGGCGGTCGGCGGCGGTGCCTGTGCCGGGGTCGAGGACGGCGGCGAAGTAGTCGAGGTTCTGGCGGACGGTGAGGTCGTCGTAGACGGACGGGCTCTGGGTGACGTAGCCGATGCGGGAGCGGAGGGTGGGGGCGCCCGCGGGGTGGTCGAGGACCTGCAGGGTGCCGGTGACCTTGGCCTGGGTTCCGACGATCGCGCGCATGAGCGTGGACTTGCCGCAGCCGGAGGGGCCGAGGAGTCCGGTGATCTGGCCTCGGGGGACGGTGAAGTCGAGGCCGCGCAGGACGGTGCGGGGGCCTCGGACGACGGTGAGGTCGCGGGCGAGGACGGCGGTGGCCGCGGGTGCGGGTGCGGGTGCGGGTGCCTTGGACTCGGCCGCCGGACTCCTTTTATTCATCATGCGATGAATAATCCTCCCGGCGGTCGGGGTCGTCAACCCGGTCGGGGCGGGTGTTGTGGGGGAATCGAGGGGTGGCCACGAGTCGGTGCTGGGAGCGCGCGGGGCTCATGAACGTCTTCCCGGACGCGTCGGCAGAGGAGCACTGCGCCGTGGAGGACCAGGGACGGGGAGTGCGTGGCGAAATGGGTGAGGTGGGTGCGGAGTGGGACGCGGCGGGGGTGGTGGGGCCGTCGGCGCATGGCGGCTACCCGGGCGGGCCACACGGAGTGCCTGCTGCCGGGTCGGCGATGGGGCTACGC
Source organism: Streptomyces venezuelae (assembly GCF_008642355.1). Lineage (NCBI taxonomy): Bacteria > Bacillati > Actinomycetota > Actinomycetes > Kitasatosporales > Streptomycetaceae > Streptomyces > Streptomyces venezuelae. Next base: position 4,604,708 of record NZ_CP029193.1, on the reverse strand, counting down.
CGCGCGCAGCGTGGGAACTGCCGGGCCCCGGGGGGGGGCGGCCCGGGACGGTGTGAGATGGGCACGGCTCCGACCCCGGCGGGAAGCCCACTCAGTACGGAGCCGAACCAGTACTAGGGTCTGCCCGCGCCGGCGCGGGGCCTAGGGCATCGCAGGTTCGCGTTCAGCGCTTGCGCTTCTTGCGGGAAGGGTTTCCCGTGCGGCGGGACGTGCGCTTTTCGTACTGGGTGCGGGCCGTTTCGTACTCCTCGCGATGGAGTTTCTCGCCCGGAGCCTCCGCGAGGGAGCGGAAGAAGTACGCGAGGAGGGTGCCGACGAAGCCGATGGTCATCAGGCCTCGGGTCGAGGACTGGGACGCCGGGTCGTGGCGGCGGGAGAACCCCTCCCATGTGCGGCGGAAGGCGAGGGCGCTGCAGATCGCGAACATCACGACGACGAGGAGGTTCACGAACGTACCGACGGCCGCGATGGCCAGGCCCTCGTAGGCGAAGCGCAGCACGAAGCAGCCCGCGGCCGCCGCCACGAGTGAGCCGACGGCCACGCCGACGCGGCGGGCGCCGTAGCCGCCGTCGTGGGCCACCCAGGTCGTCCCGAAGAAGCGGAGGGGTTCCGGTTGCGGGCCCGGGGCCGTGCCGGAAGGGGTGGCCGTGCCGGAGGGGGTGGGTGTGCCTGAGGAGGGCTGGGGGGCGGGGTCTTCGGTCACCCCTTGATTATTGCGTGTCGCGCCGCGAGGTCCCCGGCGCGCGTGCAGGCACGCCCTATTCGTCCCCCGCCTTGCCAGGGCGCACGGCCCGGCCGCTAGTTTGGGCAGCGAAACGTTGCATCGGTGAACGCGGGGGAGGTCGGTGAGCATGTCGCTCCGTGGAGGTGACCCGGAGGAGATCGGCGGATACCCGCTCGAGGCGCGTCTCGGTTCTGGCGGCATGGGGACGGTGTTCCTGGGCCGTTCCGCCTCCGGACGACCCGTCGCGATCAAGCTGATCCATCAGCAGTTCGCGGACGACGACGAGTTCCGGATCCGCTTCCGGCAGGAGGTCGCCGCCGCCCGCCGGGTCAGCGGCGCCTTCACCGCCGCCGTCATCGACGCCGATCCCGAGGCCCAGCACCCCTGGATGGCGACCACGTTCATCGAGGGCCCCACCCTCGCCCAGCGCATCACCGAGCAGGGACCCTTCGGCGGCGCCGAGCTGCGCAGGCTGGCCATCGGGCTCACCGAGGCGCTGCGCGACATCCACCGCGCCGGCGTCGTGCACCGGGACCTCAAGCCGTCCAACGTGGTCCTCTCCCCCGAGGGCCCGCGCGTCATCGACTTCGGCATCTCGCGCGCCGCGGACCAGCAGACCCTGACGATGACGGGCCGGGTCATCGGCACGCCGCCGTTCATGTCGCCCGAGCAGCTGCAGACGCCGCGCGGTGTCGGGCCGCGCTCCGACGTCTTCTCGCTGGCCACGCTGTTGGTGTACGCGGCGACGGGGCAGGGGCCCTTCGACGCGGACAGCCCGTACATGACGGCGTACCAGGTCGTGCACGAGCCGCCCTCGTTGGGTGAGGTTCCGGGTGCGCTGCGGGCCGTGGTCGAGCCGTGCCTCGCGAAGGACCCCGACGACCGTCCCTCCGCGGACGAGCTTCTCGTACGGCTGCGGGATCTGCCGTCCGATCTCGGCGGTGCGGCGGGGGCGGTCATCGCGGGGCCGCGCTGCACGCGTGAGACCGACACGCAGCACCACCTGCCCGCGGATGACGCCACCCCGGCTCCAACCGCTCCTGCGCCCGTCGCTCCGGCGCCGACCGCCGTTCCGGACGCCGCGGAGACCGGGACCCCGGCGCCCCTCGGGCGTCGGCTGCGTCGCCGTTGGCGTCCCGCGCTCGCCGCCGCCCTCGCCGTCGCCGCCATCGGTGGCGGAGTCGCCGTGCTGCGGGCGGGAGACTCGGACGGGCCCGGCGGCGGCACCGGGGACCAGGGCCAGGACATCGCCGCCGCCGGGGCGCGGCTGCCCGGCGGGTTCGAGCCGTGGCGCAAGACCGTGCCGGGCGGCCGGGCCGACATCCCGGACGAACTGCGCTGCGAGGCACGCGGCGACGCGCTGTTCTGCGGGGGCGGCGGTGTCGTCGCCACCCGGATCAGGCTCTCCGACGGGTCCCGGGTCTGGACGGAGAAAAGCCCCGGCGTCCCCATGCAGGGCATGCACATGGTGGGCGTCACCGACGACACCGTGCTCGGTTTCCGCCTCGCCGCCCAGGACGACCCCGCCAACCCCGCCACCGAAGTGGTCGCCATCGACGCGGACAAGGGCAGGGAACTGTGGTCCGTGCAGTCCGGCGCCCAGTCGACGGCCGTGACGAACCGTACGCAGGACGCCGTCGTCGTCGGCACGACCGTCGTGACGGTCGACGCGGCCAACAGCCGCTTCGAGGCGCGGCGGGCGCACAGCGGCAAGGTCACCTGGAAGCAGCCGTTCCCCGCGGGCAGGCAGTGCGCCCCGGTCACGGCGGGCACCCGGCTGTACGCGATGTGCGCGCCGCGCGCCGAACTGGCCGCCACCGACGTGCGCCACCCCGACCTGCGCGCCGTCGACCTCACGTCGGGCAGCCTCGGCGAGCCCGTCGCCGTCCGGGGGCCCGCCGTGCCGGTCGGCACGTCGGGCGACAGCCTCGTACTCCTTCACGAGCGGCACGAGGGACCCGCGATGGTCGGCTACGACGGAGTGACGCGGGTCGACCGGGACACGGACGAGGCCACGTACACGCGGCTGCCGAAGACGTACGACGGGACGCCCGGGATGGCGGACGGCACCGTCTTCGTGACCGGGCGGACCGGGCTCGTCACCGCGCTCGACCCGGCGACCGGCAGAAAGAAGTGGTCGCGGCAGACCGGCGTGGAGGGACTGTCCGGGCCGGTGTCCGGGGACGGCGACGGACTGCTGTACTTCAGCTCGGCCAGCGGCCGAGTCGCCGCACTCACCAGCCGCAAGGGTGAGCAACGGTGGTCCACGAATCCGCGCGCCGACGGCCTCGCGGGCGAGGTGGGCGCCAGCGCGCGCGTGAGCGTCGAGGGGAGTGTGGTGGTCGTGGCCGCCGCCAAGAACACGGTGTTCGCCTTCGACGCGACGAAGCCGCCGAAGTCCGGCTGAGCGCACACGTCCTGCCGGACCCCGCGGCCGGGCGCAGGAATCAAGGACAGGCTCTCAGCAGCGCGGTGCCACGTATCCGCTGCTGCCCGTGCGCACGTACGTGTCCGAGACGTACCGGCCGCTGCCGATGCGGTCCCATATCTTCGACGTGCCGGTCGGGCCCGTCACCGTCTCGCCCGGCTTCTGGCAGGCGATGGTGACGCGCGAGCCCGCGCTGAGGCGGCCGACCTTGCGGTACGACGTGCCCGGACCTGAACGGACGTTGACGTCCGCGACGATCGAGTAGGTCCCCGCGGCCAGGGCCTCGGCGGTCTCCCCCGGCTCGGCCGCCTCGACGGTCCCCACCGCCTCGACCGCCTCGGTCTCTTCCGGCGCCATGACGTTCTCGCTCACAGTGCTCTCCCCCGTACCCCGTACGCACCCCGTACACGGAGGCGCGGGTGCGCCCTCGGTGCGTGTCTCACACCAAGGACGCACCCGCGCCCCGAAAAGTTTCCGTGTGTCAGCCCAGCTTCGACACGTCCCGGACCGCGCCCTTGTCGGCGCTGGTCGCCATCGCCGCGTACGCGCGCAGGGCCGCGGAGACCTTGCGCTCGCGGGCCCTCGGCGCGTACACGCCGCCGAGCGCCGCGCGGCGTGCGGTCAGCTCCTCCTCGGGGACGAGGAGTTCGATCGAGCGGGCGGGGATGTCGATGCGGATGCGGTCGCCGTCCTCGACGAGCGCGATCGTGCCGCCGGCCGCCGCCTCGGGGGACGCGTGGCCGATGGACAGGCCCGACGTACCGCCGGAGAAGCGGCCGTCGGTGACCAGGGCGCAGGTCTTGCCCAGGCCGCGGCCCTTCAGGAAGGACGTCGGGTAGAGCATCTCCTGCATGCCGGGGCCGCCCTTGGGGCCTTCGTAGCGGATGACGACGACGTCGCCGTCCTTCACGACCTTGTTGAGGATCTTCTCGACGGCTTCTTCCTGCGAGTCGCAGACGACCGCGGGGCCCTCGAAGGTCCAGATCGACTCGTCGACGCCCGCGGTCTTCACGACGCAGCCGTCCACGGCGATGTTGCCCTTGAGGACGCCGAGTCCGCCGTCCTTGGAGTAGGCGTGCGCGACGTCGCGGATGCAGCCGCCCGCGGCGTCCGTGTCGAGGGTGTCCCAGCGCTCGGACTGAGAGAAGGCCTCGGCGGAGCGCTTGCAGCCGGGCGCCGCGTGCCACAGCTCGTTCGCCTCGTCGGACGCGGAGCCGGAGCGGATGTCCCAGGTGTCCAGCCACTCCTTGATGGACGGCGAGTGGACGGTGTGCACGTCCTCGTTGAGGAGGCCGCCGCGGTACAGCTCGCCGAGGAGGGCGGGGATGCCGCCCGCGCGGTGCACGTCCTCCATGTAGTACGTCGTGGTGGGCGCGGCGTTCGGGGCGACCTTGGCGAGACAGGGGACGCGGCGCGAGACGGCGTCGATGTCGTTCAGGTCGTAGTCGACCTCGGCCTCGCGGGCGGCGGCGAGCAGGTGCAGGATCGTGTTGGTGGAGCCGCCCATGGCGATGTCCAGGGCCATGGCGTTCTCGAAGGCGGCGTGTGTGGCGATGCTGCGCGGCAGGACTGAGGCGTCGTCCCCGTCGTAGTACCGCCTGGTGATGTCGACGACCGTCCGCCCGGCCCGCTCGTAGAGCTTCTTGCGGGCGGTGTGCGTGGCGAGGACCGAGCCGTTGCCCGGCAGGGAGAGGCCGATGGCCTCGGTCAGGCAGTTCATCGAGTTGGCCGTGAACATGCCGGAGCAGGAGCCGCAGGTCGGGCAGGCGTTCTCCTCGATGCGGAGGATGTCCTCGTCCGAGATGCTCTCGTTCACCGCGTCACTGATCGCGTTGACCAGGTCGAGCTTGCGGACCGTGCCGTCGACCAGGGTGGCCTTGCCGGCCTCCATCGGGCCGCCGGAGACGAAGACCGTGGGGATGTTGAGGCGCAGGGCGGCCATCAGCATGCCGGGGGTGATCTTGTCGCAGTTGGAGATGCAGATCAGGGCGTCGGCGCAGTGCGCCTCGACCATGTACTCCACGGAGTCCGCGATCAGGTCGCGGGACGGCAGCGAGTACAGCATGCCGCCGTGGCCCATCGCGATGCCGTCGTCCACGGCGATGGTGTTGAACTCGCGCGGGATGCCGCCGGCCTCGCGGATCGCCTCGGAGACGATGCGGCCGACGGGCTGCAGGTGCGTGTGGCCGGGCACGAACTCCGTGAAGGAGTTGGCCACGGCGATGATCGGCTTCCGCCCGATGTCGGCCCCGGGTACACCGGAGGCGCGCATCAGGGCGCGGGCGCCCGCCATGTTGCGGCCGTGGGTGACTGTGCGGGACCTGAGCTCGGGCATGGTCGCTCGCTCCTTCAGGGATTTCAGCGATCTGAGCGATCTGTCTGCGGGTCTGTGTCTCCGCGCTTCCACGGAGAGATGTGACTGCTGTCGAGCGTACGCCGCGGCTCCAGGATCCGGACAGGCTGTCCGAATCGCGGGACGGCCGTCTCACGCGCTCCGGGGCGCGCGGCCCCGCGCTCACGCCCCCGTCAGATGCCCCTGCACCACCGGAGCCACCCGCGCGACGAGGTGCTCCACGTCCGCCGAGGCCAGCGGCTCCACCTGGATCACGTACCGCAGCATCGCGATGCCCACGAGCTGCGCGGCCGCGAGCTCGGCCCGCAGTTCCGCGTCCGGCAGGCCGAGGCGGCCCGCGATGTGCCCGAGGAGCTGGGTGGAGATGAGGCGGCGGAAGATCGCGGCGGCCGTTTCGTTGTCGACGGCGGAGCGCACGATGGCGAGCAGCGGGGCGCGCGTCGCGGGGTCCTCCCAGACGCCGAGGACGAACCGGGTGAGGCGCTCGCCGACCCCGTCGAGCGGCCCGTCGTCGATCGCTGCGGGCGCCTGCAGCGCAGGGGCGAAGGCGACGGTGATGGCCGCCTCGAAAACCTGCTCCTTCGTACCGAAGTAGTGGTGCACGAGCGCCGGGTCCACGCCCGCGGCCTTGGCGATGCCGCGTACGGACGTCTTCGCGTAGCCGTGTTCGGAGAATTCCTCGCGGGCCGCCCGCAGGATCTGGTCGCGCGTGGCGGGGCCGTTCCCCGTCTGCGTACGGGAGGGACGTCCCCGGCGCCGCGGGGCGGCGGCCTCCGACGGCGCGCCGGCGGCGGTCATGAGCGCGGCACCTTCACGGCGGACGCCAGGTGCAGGCGGGTGAAGGCGAGGGCCTCGGCGAGGTCGGCCTCGCGTTCGGCGCTGGACATCGCGCGGCGCGTGTTGACCTCGATGACGACGTGTCCGTCGAAGCCGTTGACCGCGAGGCGTTCCAGGAGCTCGGCGCAGGGCTGTGTGCCGCGGCCCGGTACGAGGTGTTCGTCCTTGGCGGAGCCCTTGCCGTCGGCGAGGTGGACGTGGCCGAGCCGGTCGCCCATGCGCTCGACCATGTCCATCGCGTCGGTGCGGGCGGTCGCGGTGTGCGAGAGGTCGACGGTGAAGTGGCGGTAGTCGTCCTTGGTGACGTCCCAGTCGGGTGCGTACGCGAGCATCTCGCGGTCGCGGTAACGCCAGGGGTACATGTTCTCGACGGCGAACCGTACGTCCGTCTCGTCCGCCATGCGCCAGATTCCGTCGACGAAGTCGCGGGCGTACTGCCGCTGCCAGCGGAACGGCGGGTGGACGACGACGGTCGACGCGTCGAGCTTCTCCGCGGCGGCCTTGGCTCGCTGCAGCTTGGTCCACGGGTCCGTGGACCAGACGCGCTGCGTGATGAGCAGACAGGGCGCGTGCACGGCGAGGATCGGGATGCGGTGGTAGTCGCTCAGTCTGCGCAGGGCCTCTATGTCCTGGCTGACGGGGTCGGTCCAGACCATGACCTCGACGCCGTCGTAGCCCAGGCGTGCGGCGATCTCGAAGGCCGTCGCCGTCGACTCCGGATAGACCGAGGCCGTCGACAGGGCGACCTTCGCATCCGGGATGCGCACCACTGGTTCTGCCACGAGAGACAGCGTACGGGCCGCGTCGGGGCGCCGGGGAGGTGGCCTCGTACCGTCCTGGTCGGGGCCCGTCACGATGCGGGGAGGTGGTCGAGCTTGCGCAGGATCACGCCCTCGCGCAGCGCCCACGGGCAGATCTCCAGGGTCTCGACCCCGAAGAGGTCCATCGCACCCTCCGCGACGAGCGCCCCCGCGAGCAGCTGTCCGGCCCGCCCCTCGGAGACGCCGGGCAGCTCGGAGCGCTCCTGTGTGGTCATCGCCGCGAGCTGCGGAACCCAGTCCTCCAGGGATTTGCGCTTCAGTTCGCGTTGTACGTAGAGGCCGTCGGCGGAGCGTGCCGCGCCCGCGAGCCGGGCGAGCTGCTTGAACGTCTTCGACGTGGCCACGATGTGGTCGGGCGCGCCCAACCTGCTGAACTCGCCGACCGTCCGCGCGATCTGCGCGCGCACATGGCGGCGGAGCGCCTTCACGTCGGCGGGGTCCGGCGGGTCCGTCGGCAGCCAGGCGGCGGTGAGGCGTCCGGCGCCGAGGGGCAGGCTGGCCGCCGCGTCGGGCTCCTCGTCCATGCCGTACGCGATCTCCAGGGAGCCGCCGCCGATGTCGAGGACGAGGAGCTTGCCCGCGGACCAGCCGAACCAGCGCCTGGCGGCCAGGAAGGTGAGCCGGGCCTCCTCCTCGCCGGTCAGGACCCGCAGGTCGACGCCGGTCTCGTCCTTGACCCTGGCGAGCACCGCGTCGGCGTTGCTCGCCTCGCGCACCGCCGAGGTGGCGAAGGGCAGGACTTCCTCCACGCCCTTGTCCTCGGCGGCCACCATCGCCTCGCGGACGACGGTCACCAGGCGGTCGACGCCCTCGGGGCCGATCGCACCCGCGGGGTCGAGGAGTTGGGCGAGGCGCAGATCGGCCTTGTGGGAGTGCGCGGGCAGCGGGCGCGCGCCGGGGTGGGCGTCGACCACGAGCAGATGCACCGTGTTCGACCCCACGTCGAGGACACCGAGTCTCATGTACGGAACGCTACGCCGGATGGGGCGATCGACCGGCCTCGGCCGGTCGACCGCACGCATACCCTGGAGACGTGCCAAAGACGAAAAAGGCGAAGACCGACAAATCGAAGTCGGGGAAGCCGTCGATCCAGCAGGCCGCGTCGGAGTTGCCGACGGAGAAGTCGGAGAAGCCGACGGAGAAGGGGAAGCCGGAGAAGCCGGGGAAGGTGGCGAAGAGGGAGAAGCCGGGGAAGTCCGGGAAGCCGGCGAAGGTGGCGCGGGCCGAGCCGGACGAGAAGGGGCTCGACTTCGCCCGTGCCTGGGTGGAGTTCCCTGATCCCGCGGACGACGAGCAGACGTTCCGCTGCGATCTGACATGGCTGACCTCTCGCTGGAACTGCATCTTCGGCAGCGGCTGCCAGGGCATCCAGCCGGGTCGTGCCGCCGACGGCTGCTGCACGCTGGGTGCCCATTTCTCGGACGATGACGACGAGAAGCGGGTCGCCGGGTACGTCGAGCGGCTCACGCCCGACATTTGGCAGCACCACGACGTGGGCCGGGAGACCGGCTGGGTCTCCACGGACGAGGACGGCGACCGTCAGACCCGTCCGTACAACGGCTCGTGCATCTTCCAGAACCGCCCCGGTTTCGAGGGCGGCGCGGGCTGTTCGCTGCACATCCTGGCGCTGCGGGAGGGCCGCGAGCCGTTGGAGACGAAGCCGGACGTGTGCTGGCAGCTGCCGGTGCGCCGGACGTACGAGTGGATCGACCGGCCCGACGACACGCGCGTGCTGCAGGTGTCGATCGGTGAGTACGACCGGCGGGGCTGGGGTCCCGGCGGCCACGATCTGCACTGGTGGTGCACGTCGGCGACGTCGGCGCACGGTGCGGGCGACCCGGTGTACGTCTCCTACCGGCCCGAGCTGATCGAGCTGATGGGCAAGGAGGGGTACGACCGGCTCGTGGAGCTGTGCGAGGAGCGCCTGGCCTCCCAGCTTCCGCTGCTCGCACCGCATCCGGCGGATCCCGTAAAGCGCTGAGGCCTGTGGGGCGGGCGGCACTTCCGGCACCGGCCTAGCTCGGGCCGGTGCCGCCGCCGCTGTCGCCCTGGGGCGGTGACGTGTCGCCCGAGCCCGGACCCGGGTCCGTCGGGGTGGGGGTCGGGTCCGTCGGGGTCGGTGTGGGGTCGGGGTCGGACGGGCCCGGGTCGGACGGGCCGGGATCCGAGGGGCCGGGGTCGGAGGGGCCCGGGTTCGAGGGACCGGGGTCGGACGGACGGGGGTCCGTGGGCCGTGGGCCCGGTCCGGGGCGGCCCGGCGGGCGCCCGTCCCCGTAACCGTCGATGGCGATGATCGCGCCCGAGGGGGCGATGGAGACCCTCGCGCGCCAGTGCCCGGCCGGTTCGCGGTTGTGGTCGACGTACACCTGGACGGTGACCGACTGGCCCGGCGCGAGCGTCCCCGACGAGCGGCTCAGATAGAGCCACGACGCGCTCTCGCTCGCCGACCAGTGGACGGGTGAACCACCCGACGCCGTCAGCGTGATGAGCGTCGTGTCGCCGCTGGGCTGCGCCTCGACGGTGAGGCGGCCCGGACCGGTCGACGAACCCGATCCGCCGCTGATGACCTCCACGGAGACGTCGGGTGAGTGGCTGCCCTTGGTGAAGCGGGGTTCGGGGCCCTTGCGGGCGTTGCCCGCGTTCTCGTACCCGTCCACGCGGTCGCCGCCGATGCCTCCGGCGCCGCCGTCCTCGCTCGCGGTGACCGAACGGCCGTCGTGGCCCTCGCCGGTGAGCGGCGCCCCCCGGTACGCGGCCCAGAGCGCGAGCACCGGGGCGGCCACCACGGTGGCGACGACGGTCGTCGTGACGGCACGCGCGCGGAAACGGTCGCGGCGGGCCGCGTGGTCCTTGGGGTCCATCGGGAAACCGCGCCGGTCATAGCGGGGGCCACCACCGCGCGCGCGTGGGACGTGCGCCATCGCCCTGTGGAGCGCGGCACGCGGGGCCTCGATGACGGGGAGCGCGGCCGGGCTGACGGCGGTGCCGGGCCAGGCGGTCGCGCCGGCGCGCTCGGCGGTGCGGCGGCAGCGCGGGCAGTCGTCGACGTGCCGGACGAGCTCGCGGCGCAGGGCGGTGCCGAGCAGGAGCTGGTTGTCGCCGGTGAGGCGGGCCACGATGGGGCAGCTGCCGGTCTCCACGACGGCGAGGGCGGCGCGGGTGCGCTCCACCTCGCAGGCCGCGGAGGCGAGCAGGCCGCGGGCCTTGGTGAGGTCCATGCCGAGGACGGCGGCGACCTGTGCGGGGGTGAGCTGGTGGCGGACGGCCAGTTCGAGGGCCTCGCGCTGCTCGGGGGTGGTGCCTGCGGCCTCCGGCCAGGCGAGCTGGGCGAGTTCGCGGCGGCGTTGGCGAGTGGTTTCTTCGTCTGTGGTGGGGGCCGGGGCGGCAGGGGCCTCTGTGGCCGCGCGGGCGGTGGCGGCAGCGGGGGCGGTGGGGGCCGACGGGGTCTCTGTGGGTCCCGGGTCCGTCGGGGCACCTGAGGTCTTGTCGCCGTCGGCGCCGTTCGAAGTCGTTCCGGCCGCCCCCTGCGCGTGCCTGCCGCCGCCCTCCCGGCTGCGCTTCGCCTCGGCCAGTCGGCGCAGGCAGACCCAGCGGGCGAGGGCGTAGAGCCAGGTCTTCAGCTCGCTCTCGGCCGCGGGGCCGCGGGCGCCGCGGCGCTCGGCGTGGTGGAGCACGTCGCCCAGCGCCGCCGTCGCCGCGTCGTGGTCGCAGAGCACGGACAGGCAGTACGTGAACAGGCCGTCCAGACACGGTTCGTAGCGCGCCGGAGGCATGGTCCGGGGCGCCGGGCGGGGCACCACGCGCTTGCGCGCATCACGGTGCGCCCGGTGTGCGCCGGTCGTGTTCGTGGGAGATTCCGGACTGCTGCTCATCACCCGTGCGAAGTTATGCGGATGATGCAGCGCGCTTCCTCCCCCTTGAGCACATTTAATCCTTACGGGTGAACAGATCCCTCAAAAGGGGACAGGAAGCCCCGATTCCGTGGGCCCGGCCCGCACACGTGACGGACGTGGGGTCTTCGTCGGTGGGCTCGGCGGCGTTGTCAGTGGGCTCGGCTACGGTTTCGACCATGGCTGCCCGTACGAAATCCACCAAGGACCGTCCGTCCTACCGCTGCACGGAGTGCGGCTGGCAGACGGCCAAGTGGCTCGGCCGCTGCCCCGAATGCCAGGCGTGGGGGACGGTGGAGGAGTACGGCGCGCCCGCGGTCCGCACCACCGCCCCCGGCCGCGTCACCTCCTCCGCCGTCCCGATCGGCGAGGTCGACGGGCGGCAGGCCACCGCGCGCTCCACCGGCGTGCCCGAGCTGGACCGGGTGCTCGGCGGCGGTCTGGTCCCCGGCGCCGTGGTGCTGCTCGCGGGCGAGCCGGGTGTCGGCAAGTCCACGCTGCTCCTGGACGTCGCGGCGAAGGCGGCGAGCGACGCGCACCGCACGCTCTATGTGACGGGTGAGGAGTCGGCGAGCCAGGTGCGGCTGCGCGCCGACCGCATCGGCGCCATCGACGACCACCTGTACCTCGCCGCCGAGACCGATCTCGCCGCGGTCCTCGGGCACTTGGACGCGGTCAAGCCCTCCCTGCTGATCCTCGACTCCGTCCAGACGGTCGCCTCCCCCGAGATCGACGGGGCGCCCGGCGGCATGGCGCAGGTCCGCGAGGTCGCGGGCGCGCTGATCCGCGCCTCCAAGGAGCGCGGCATGTCCACGCTCCTGGTCGGACACGTCACCAAGGACGGCGCCATCGCGGGCCCCCGCCTCCTGGAGCACCTCGTCGACGTGGTCCTGCAGTTCGAGGGCGACCGGCACGCGCGCCTGCGTCTGGTCCGCGGCGTCAAGAACCGGTACGGGACGACGGACGAGGTCGGCTGCTTCGAGCTGCACGACGAGGGCATCACCGGACTCGCCGACCCCAGCGGCCTCTTCCTCACCCGGCGCGCCGAGCCCGTTCCCGGGACCTGTCTGACCGTCACCCTGGAGGGCCGCCGCCCGCTGGTGGCCGAGGTCCAGGCGCTCACCGTCGACTCGCAGATCCCCTCCCCCCGCCGCACCACGTCCGGCCTGGAGACCTCCCGCGTCTCGATGATGCTGGCCGTCCTGGAACAGCGCGGCCGGATCACCGCGCTCGGCAAGCGCGACATCTACAGCGCGACGGTCGGCGGCGTGAAGCTCTCCGAGCCCGCGGCGGACCTCGCCGTCGCCCTCGCCCTGGCCAGCGCCGCGAGTGACACTCCGCTGCCGAAGAACCTCGTGGCGATCGGCGAAGTGGGCCTGGCGGGCGAGGTCAGACGGGTCACCGGCGTCCAGCGCAGACTGGCCGAGGCGCACCGTCTGGGCTTCACCCACGCCCTCGTGCCGGCCGACCCCGGGAAGATCCCCGCCGGTATGAAGGTCATCGAAGTCGCCGACATGGGGGACGCCCTCCGTGTCCTTCCGAGGTCGCGTCGCCGAGAGGCCCCACGGGAGGAGGAACAGCGCCGGTAGACTTTGCCCTGGTCTCGCCCATCCGTACGAAGCAAGGTGCCGGCGAAGGCCTGGAGAACCTGCGACCGAGGGAGTGCAGTGGCAGCCAACGACCGGGCATCGGTTCCCGGCAAGCCGGGTTCGGGCTCCGGTGCCGATGGGCTGATGCGCGCCTCCCTGAGCGCCGTCGCGCCCGGGATGGCACTGCGGGACGGCCTGGAGCGCATCCTCCGCGGCAACACGGGCGGCCTGATCGTCCTCGGCTGGGACAAGACGGTCGAGTCGATGTGCACGGGCGGCTTCATCCTGGACGTCGAGTTCACGGCGACGCGCCTGCGTGAGCTGTGCAAGCTCGACGGTGGCATCGTCCTCGACAAGGACATCACGAAGATCCTGCGTGCCGGTGTGCAGCTCGTGCCGGATCCGACGATCCCCACGGAGGAGACGGGCACGCGGCACCGCACGGCGGACCGCGTGAGCAAGCAGGTCGGCTTCCCCGTGGTCTCCGTCTCCCAGTCCATGCGGCTGATCGCGCTGTACGTGGACGGCCAGCGGCGCGTCCTCGAGGACTCGGCGGCGATCCTGTCCCGCGCGAACCAGGCGCTCGCCACTCTTGAGCGGTACAAGCTGCGGCTCGACGAGGTCGCGGGCACGCTGTCGGCGCTGGAGATCGAGGACCTGGTGACGGTGCGGGACGTCACCGCCGTCGCGCAGCGCCTCGAGATGGTGCGCCGCATCGCGACGGAGATCGCCGAGTACGTGGTGGAGCTCGGCACGGACGGGCGTCTCCTCGCCCTCCAGCTGGACGAGTTGATCGCGGGTGTCGAGCCCGAGCGCGAGCTGGTCGTGCGGGACTACGTGCCCGAGCCGACGGCCAAGCGGTCGCGCACGGTCGACGAGGCGCTGGCCGAGCTGGACTCCCTCACGCACGCGGAGCTCCTCGAACTCCCCACGGTGGCGCGGGCGCTCGGCTACACGGGCTCCCCCGAGGCGCTGGACTCCGCGGTGTCCCCGCGGGGCTTCCGCCTCCTCGCGAAGGTCCCCCGCCTCCCCGGCGCGATCATCGACCGCCTGGTCGAGCACTTCGGCGGCCTCCAGAAGCTCCTCGCCGCGAGCGTGGACGACCTCCAGACGGTGGACGGCGTCGGCGAGGCCCGAGCGAGGAGCGTCCGCGAGGGCCTGTCGCGGCTGGCGGAGTCGTCGATCCTGGAGCGGTACGTCTAGCCTCCGGCGGGCGGCACCGCTCCGCGCGGGCTAGTCCTTTTCGAGGACGAAGGAGGCCTGGGCCTTGCCGAGGCCGGGGGCATCCGCTTCGACCAGGTACGTGCCCGGAGACGCCTTCCCCGCCGAAGGCGTCGCGCACTGCGGCTCGCTGGCCCGCCGGTCCCACTGCACGGAGTGCGTGATCCGGCCCTCCGCCGGCACGCGCAGCAGCAGGCTCCCGCTGTCCTCGGGGCAGTCCGCCGAGGACCAGAACTCGTCGTCGCCCTCGGCCTGAGTGATCGTCAGCACCGTGCCCTTGCCGCCGAGATCGACCTTGCACGCCTTGCCGCCGCTGTTCTCGGCGATCAGCTCGAACTTCGGCTTCTCGTCGACCGCGTACCGGTTCTCGATGCTGCGCACCGTCAACTTCACGTCGTCACTGGTGCAGTTGGGGAGCTTCGTACCGGCCGGAAGCCGGTCGCCCGACCCTCCGCCGCCCTTCGCGTCGTCACCGGAGCCCCCGCCGCCGGTGCCCTCCGCGCCGCCGGAGCCGCCCGATCCACCGGAGCCCGACCCGCCCCCCGAACCACCGGAACCGCCCGAGCCCGAGCCGGAGCCCTCGCTCGACTCGTCCCGTCCGCCCGGGTGTTCACTGATCGCGGGGCCGGACTCGCCGGGGCCCGGAGTGATGGACGTGGCGGGGCCGTTGCCGCCCGGCCCGTCCGCGTTGTTGCCGCCGCCCCCGCCACCCGAGGTGACGATCCAGACGACGAGGAGCACCAGGAGGCCCAGTACGGACAGCAGAACGGCCCTCCGACGCCAGTAGATGGTGGAGGGAAGCGGCCCGACCGGATTGCGCAGAGATCCCACGCCCAAACCTTACGAGAGAACCGCCGCTTCTCCCGCCCCACCCGCCGCCTTGAGCGACAAAGTTTCCGGATCATCATCCCGGGACGCCTCTTGTCCCCTGTCCATCGTCAGGTGCGTGATCGGACGATCGCCAGGTGTGACGATTCGGCCGCACTACGTACCGTCCGTAATCATGGACACCATGACCGACGATCTCTACCGCGATATCACCGAGTTCGCCCACGACACACCCTCGTGGTTCCAGCACCTCGCCGAGGTGTGGACGGAGCTCGGACTGCTGCTGTTCGGGGTGCTCTTCATCGTCGCCTGGTGGCGGGCCAGGCGCGGGGATCCCCGTGCCCTGGCGGTCGCGGTGCTCGCTCCTCTCGCCACGGCGGTGGCGTACGTGTGCAGCGAACTGGCCAAGTCCGCGATCGACGAGGAGCGTCCGTGCCGGGCGGTGTCCGGCGCGCTGACGCCGCTCGTCGAGTGCCCGCCGCACGGCGACTGGTCCTTCCCCAGCAACCACTCGACCATCGCGGGCGCCGCCGCCATCGGTCTCGCCCTGGCCTGGCCGCGCATCGCGGCGCTGACCGTTCCGATGGCCGTTCTCATGGCCTTCTCGCGGGTGTTCGTCGGTGTCCACTACCCGCACGACGTGGCGGTGGGTCTCGTCTTCGGCGCGCTGATCGTGTTCCTGCTCGTACGCGTCGCGACGCGTCCGGTGGCGCGGATCACGCTGGCGATGCGCGGGTCGTCCACGGGGATCGTGACGTGGTTCGCGGGCCCGGGTCCCGGCCGGGGACGCGGTCGAGGCCGCGCGCACATCCCCGCTCAGGCATCCGCCCCGGCGCCGGCACCGGCGCCCTCCCACCAGCCGCCGGTCCACAACCCCGGCGCGTACGACCCGCCCACCATGACGATCCGCCGGGACGACACGCAGCGGCCCCACTGAACCGGACGCCCCGTCCCGGAGCGCGGAGTCAGTCCGTCTCCGGGACGAGTTCCGCCTCGTACGCGACGATCGCCGCCTGAACGCGGTTCCTGACCCCGAGCCGGTCGAGGACCGCGCTCACGTACGCCTTGACCGTGCCCTCGACGAGGTGCAGGCGCGCGGCGATCTCCGGGTTGGACAGGCCCGCGCCGACCAGGCCGAGCACCTCGCGTTCGCGCGGGGTGAGCGCCTCGACGCGGGCGCGGGCGGTGGCGCCGCGGCCCATGCGGCGGGCGCCGAAGCCGTCGATGACGTGCCGGGCGACCTTCGGCGAGAGGAAGGCGGCGCCGCCCGCCACCGCCCGTACGCCCGCGATGAGTTCGTGCGGGTCGCCGGACTTCAGCAGGAAGCCGGTGGCTCCGCCGGCGAGGGCGCGCGCGATGTACGCGTCCTCGGAGAACGTCGTCAGCATCGCCACCGCGGTGCCGGGCGCCGTCCGTACGATCTCCTCCCCCGCGGTCAGGCCGTCGAGGAGCGGCATGCGGATGTCGAGCAGCGCGACGTCGGGCCGGTGGGCCTGCGCCAGCGCCACGGCCTCCCGCCCGTCGCCGGCCTCCGCGACGACCTCGATGTCCCGCCCCGCGGCGAGGATGGCGCGCACGCCGGCCCTGATCATGGCCTCGTCGTCGGCGAGGAGGACGCGGATGGCAGGGGAGCCGTCCGCCGCAGGTCGCACCTCGTTCATCGCACACGCTCCCTGTTCTGTTGATCCTGGTTCTGTTGGTCCTGGGTGGTCGGGATGACCGCCTTGTCCACGAGACGGGCCTCCCGGTCGTCGCCCTCGAAGCAGAGCCTGAAGTGCGCCACTGAGGTGAAGAGTTCGCCGCTCGACCGGTAGTACGCGCAGTCGGCGCCCCGCGGGGGCGGGGTCGGCGCGCGTTCGAGGGGTGGGTCGGCGACGGTCCGGTCGGGGAGGACGCGTTCGACCTCGGCGCGGGGGTCGCCGACGCGGAGGCGTGCGTAGTCGGTGGGGTCGAGGACGGAGTGCGTGCGGGTGTACGCGTACCAGGCGAAGGTGCCTCCGACGAGCAGCGCTCCCGTGGCGACGGCGGCGCCGAAGCCGAGGGCGGTACGGCGGCGGGCCTCGGTGAGGCGGGGTGCGGTGGGCGCGGTGGGCGCGGCGGGCCGTGGGGTGATGCCCCGGTCGGGGAGACGGGCGGTGACCCGGAAGCCGTCGCCGTGCGGGCCCGCTTCGAGCGTGCCGTCGAGGTCCGTGACACGGGTGCGCAGGGCGCGGAGGCCTGAGCCGCCGCCGGACGGGGGCGCGGGAACATCGGAACCCTGCGCTCCGCTACGGCCGTTGGTGACGGTCACCTTCGTCGCGGGGCCGTCCCGCGTGACCGTGACGGTGACGTGGGCGCCCGGCGCGTGCTTCGCGGCGTTGGTCAGGGCTTCCTGGACGACGCGGTGGACGGTCCCCTCGGTCCGCTCGGTCCCCTCGGTCGACTCCCGGCGCGCCGGGCCTCTCTGCGCCCCCGGACGACCCCGCTCATCCACGTACGTGATGCGCAGCCCCGATTGCTGGGCGCGCGCGACCAGTGCCTCGACGCTCTCGCCCACGGGGGCCAGTGGCGCCTGTTCGTCGCCCTCCTCGCGGAGCAGGCCGATGATGGTGTGCAGTCGGTCGGTGGCCTGCGAGGCGGCCGCGCGGAGGTCGGCGGCGGCCGCGCGGTGCGGGTCCGGCAGGTCGGGGGCGACCTGGAGTGCCCCCGCGCGTACGGCGATCAGGCTCAGTTCGTGCCCCAGGGAGTCGTGCATGTCCTGGGCGATGCGGGCCCGTTCGCGCAGCCGGGCGCGGTCGGCGACGATGCGCTGCTCGCGTTCCAACTGGTCGGCGCGGGCCCAGCCGGCCGCGGCCAGTTCCCGGCCCTGGCGCCAGTAGCGGCCCGCGAGCCAGGGGAAGACCGCGCCGAAGACGAGCGTCGCCATGAGGACGGCCCACTCGACGGTCGGGTCGACGCCGCGTACGGCGACCTTGAGCGTGCCGACGACGGCGATGCCGCCGAAGCCGATGAGCGCGGTCCTCGCGCGGTCGGCGCGGCGGCCGAGGAACAGTGCGAGGACGGCGAAGGCGGGGCCGTAGGCGAGGGTGAAGAGGGAGGGGGCAGTGGCGAGGCCGAGGGCGGCGGTGAGGAGGAAGGCGGGGAGGGGGTGGGCTCGGCGGAGGGTGACGGCGGCGGCGAGCACGACGAGCCCGGCGAGCTGCTGTCCGGCGGAGCGGGGTTCGTTGAGGCCCAGTCGGTCGACGCTCACGACGGGGGTGGCGAGTGCGATCCAGAGCAGCACGCCTCTTGTACCTCTGCCGAGGCTTCTCCCTGCGCGGTTCCCCGTTCCCTGATCCACGCCGCCGACGCTACTGGCCGCCGGCGGTTCCCCGCCTCTGCCGATCGTCAGGTCCCGCCCGACGGCCTCCGACCGCAGGCCCACCATGGCCACTCGCGCAACACCCCGCGCCCCCTGACCCACCCCGCTCCGAGGCCGACCGCAGACCCGTCGTCGCTGGTCGCGCAGTTCCCCGCGCCCCTGACCCACCCCGCTCTGACCCCGACCGCAGGCCCGTCGTGGCCGCTCGCGCAGTTCCCCGCGCCCCTGACCCACCCCACACCCGCACCCACCAGAAGGCTGGCCTGCACCGATGCCGAGCGGCCCACCCGGCACGACCCGCACCACCAGCCGCACCCGCCTCCCCTGCCCGACCTTCACCGCCGACCACAGGCCCACCATGGCCACCCGCGCAACACCCCGCACCCACTGACCCACCCCGCTCTGACCCCGACCGCAGGCACGTCGTCGCTGGTCGCGCAGTTCCCCGCGCCCCTGACCCACCCCACACCCGCGCCCACCAGAAGGCTGGCCTGCACCGATGCCGAGCGGCCCACCCGGCGCAACCCGCAACACCAGCCGCACCCGCCTCCCCTGCCCGGCCTTCGCCGCCGACCACAGGCCCACCGTGGACGCTCGCGCAGTACCCCGCGCCCCCTGACCCACCCCGCCCGTCGTGGCTGGTCGTGCCGTTGCCCGTGCGCCCAGGATGGTCCCCGCGCTCCCGGTGCTGCGCGGGCGGGCACGGTGTTCCCCGGCCTCTGGGACGCCCCGTACCCGCGGCCCCAGGAAGTCGCCGGCGAGCGGCCGGCCCGGCGAAAACCGCAGCGCGAGCCGCGCGGTTGGCTCGTGTGTCGGCGGGGCCGTGGCAGGATCGGACGTGCCATGACTGCGCCCACGAAGCCCCTGCCGAACAGCCCCGTCCCCGGGGACGCCCCCGAGCCCGCAGGCGAGTCCCTGCACCGTCCCGTCATCGCGTGGTTCGACACGCATGCCCGTGATCTGCCGTGGCGTCGTGAGGACGCCGGGCCGTGGGGCGTGATGGTCAGCGAGTTCATGCTCCAGCAGACGCCCGTCAGCCGCGTCCTGCCCGTGTACGAGCAGTGGATGGCCCGCTGGCCCCGCCCCGCCGACCTCGCCAAGGAAGCGCCCGGGGAAGCCGTGCGCGCCTGGGGGCGGCTCGGGTATCCGCGTCGCGCCCTGCGGCTGCACGGCGCGGCCGTCGCCATAACGGAACGGCACGGCGGCGACGTACCGCGGCAGCACGCCCAGTTGCTCGCGCTGCCCGGCATCGGGGAGTACACGGCGGCGGCCGTGGCCTCGTTCGCGTACGGGCAGCGGCACGCCGTGCTCGACACCAACGTGCGCCGCGTCTTCGCGCGGGCCGTGACCGGCGTGCAGTACCCGCCGAACGCGACGACCGCCGCCGAGCGCAAGCTCGCCCGCGCCCTCCTGCCCGAGGACGAGGAGACCGCGTCCCGCTGGGCGGCGGCGTCCATGGAGCTGGGCGCCCTGGTCTGCACGGCGAAGAACGAGAACTGCGGGGCGTGTCCGATCGCCGCGCAGTGTGCCTGGCGGGTGGCGGGGAAGCCCGCGCACGAAGGACCGGCGCGCCGCGGTCAGACGTACGCGGGAACGGACCGGCAGGTGCGGGGCAAGCTGCTCGCCGTCCTGCGCGAGGCCGTCGCGCCCGTGCCGCAGACCGTGCTCGACCGGGTGTGGGACGAGCCGGTGCAGCGGGCCCGCGCGCTGGACGGTCTGGTCGCGGACGGTCTCGTGGAGCCGCTGCCGGACGGTTTGTACCGACTGCCTCTCACCTGACCGGTTATCGCACGGTTTCCCCGACCTGTGCGCCTTCGACCCGATGGCCGGGGCGCTTGAGGCCCTGGTAAACGCAGGCATTTACTCAGGGCCTACTTCTGTTACACAACCTACGTACAGCCGTGCGTCCGCCGCTGGCTGCTCCGCACAACCTCGTGACAACGCCTCCGTAGCTTCTTACCTGTACCGCACAGCAGGGACGGCGGTCGGCAATGGGGACGGAACGGAGGCGGTTTGATATGGCGCACGGCGAGGTGCTCGAGTTCGAAGAGTACGTCCGCACTCGGCAGGATGCCCTGCTGCGCAGTGCCCGGCGCCTGGTCCCGGACCCCGTGGACGCCCAGGACCTGCTGCAGACCGCTCTCGTGCGGACGTACGGCCGCTGGGACGGCATAGCCGACAAGCGGCTCGCGGACGCCTACCTGCGCCGCGTCATGATCAACACCCGCACCGAGTGGTGGCGCGCCCGCAAGCTCGAAGAGGTGCCCACCGAGCAGCTGCCCGACGCGAGCGTGGAAGACTCCACCGAGCAGCACGCGGACCGCGCGCTGCTGATGGACATCATGAAGGTGCTCGCACCCAAGCAGCGCAGCGTGGTCGTGCTGCGACACTGGGAGCAGATGTCCACGGAGGAGACGGCCGCCGCCCTCGGCATGTCGGCCGGAACGGTCAAGAGCACGCTGCACCGGGCGCTCGCCAGGCTCCGTCAGGAGCTGGAGAGCCGTGACCTGGACGCGCGCGCGCTCGAACGTGAGGAGCGGGAGAGTTGCGCGGCCTAGGCCCCCGGGTCGGACCCAACGTGCAGGCGGTGAGCGCGGCGACGGCCGGGTTCGCCGCCCTCGGCCTTTTGCTCTCCGCCTGTTCGACGGGCGGATCCGGCGCGCGGGACGAGGGTCCCGCCCACAGCGAGCCCGTCGTCTCCACCGCGCCGTCCTCATCGCCCTCCGCGTCCGTGCCCGCGAAGAAGATCGACGCGGTGCGGCTCGTCAAGGAGGACCCGAAGGTCAGCCCGTCGATCAAGCGGGACCTGAAGCCGTGCGTGGGCAAGGCCTACCCGGTCGACGTGTCGTACGGGAACCTGACCGGAGGATCCGCGTCCGATGTCGTGGTGAACGTGCTGACCTGCGGTGACGCCGTGGGGATCGGTAGTTACGTCTATCGCGCCCAGGGCGATGGGTACGAGAATGTCTTCCAGGCCGAGGAGCCCGCCTCCGTCTACGCCGAGATCGACCGGGGCGACCTGGTCGTGACGAAGCAGTTGTACGAGTCGGGCGACTCGGTGGCGTATCCCTCCGGCGAGGAAGTGATCACGTACCGCTGGTCGACGAACCGTTTCACGGAGTCGGGGCGTACGCGCAACGACTTCGGAAACGCGGTGGGCGACGGGCCGACCGAGCCGTCCGTCGACTGACGCATCCCGTGACGACCGTTCGTGACGCATCCGACGCACCCGACGCACCGAGAAGGACTGAGAGCACCCGATGGCAGAGCAGACCCACGTCCTGTTCGTCGAGGACGACGACGTCATCCGTGAGGCCACCCAGCTCGCCCTGGAGCGCGACGGTTTTGCCGTGACCGCCATGCCGGACGGTCTCGCGGGCCTGGAGGCGTTCCGCGCCGACCGGCCGGACATCGCGCTGCTCGACGTGATGGTGCCCGGCATGGACGGCGTCTCGCTGTGCCGCCGCATCCGCGAGGAGTCGACGGTCCCCGTGATCATGCTGTCGGCCCGCGCCGACTCCATCGACGTCGTGCTCGGCCTGGAGGCGGGCGCCGACGACTACGTGACCAAGCCGTTCGACGGCGCCGTCCTGGTCGCCCGCATCCGCGCCGTCCTGCGCCGCTTCGGACACGCCAGTGGCCCCGGCTCGGCGGGCGGCGGCCACGACGAGGGCGACGCGGAGGACGGCGGGGTGCTGACCTTCGGCGACCTGGAGATCGACACGGTCGGCATGGAGGTGCACCGGGGCGGGGCGCCGGTGGCCCTGACGCCGACCGAGATGCGGCTGCTGCTCGAATTCTCGTCCGCGCCCGGCACGGTCCTCTCCCGCGACAAGCTCCTGGAGCGGGTGTGGGACTACGGCTGGGGCGGTGACACCCGCGTCGTCGACGTCCACGTGCAGCGGCTGCGCACGAAGGTGGGCCAGGACCGCATCGAGACGGTCCGCGGCTTCGGTTACAAGCTCAAGGCGTGAGCGGGACCCGTGCCGCACCCGGCAACGATCAGGGAACACAGGAAACACAGGGGACAGCGCATATGAACGGGGGGCGCAGAGCGGCCGGGCGTGTCCGCGAGGTGTTCCGGCCCGGCGGGACCTCCCGGGCCGACGACGGCTTCCGGCCCGGCGGGGGCTCCCGGTCCGACGACGGCTTCCGGTCCAGCGGGGGCTCCCGGACCGGCCGGGGCTTCGGCGGGCGGCTCCGTCGCCACGGCGTACAGCTGCGCACCGGCGTGCGCTGGAAGATCGCCGCCGCGATCGCCCTGGTCGGCGCGCTGGTCGCGATCGCCCTGAGCCTGGTCGTGCACAACGCCGCGCGCGTCTCGATGCTCGACAACGCGCGCGACGTGCAGGACGAGCGCATCCAGTTCGCGCTGCGCCTCTATTCCTCCGCGTCCCAGCGCCAGACGCTGCAGTTCGGCACCAAGGTCGACGACCCCGAGCTGCCCCAGGAGCTGCGGCAGAAGGTCCTCACCGGCCGCCGCGCCACGTACGTCGAGCAGAAACCGGACGGCGTGCCCGACATCTGGGCCGCCGTGCCGCTCGCGGACGGCCACGTCCTGTCGCTGCACTCCCGCTTCACCGACCGCAGCGCCACCGTGATGAAGGACCTCGACCAGGCCCTCGTCATCGGTTCGATCGCGGTCGTCTTCGGCGGCTGTGCCCTCGGCGTCCTCATCGGCGGGCAGCTGTCGCGGCGGCTGCGCAAGGCGGCGACGGCGGCGAGCGAGGTCGCGCAGGGCCAGACGGACGTGAGCGTCCGCGAGGCGATCGGCGGTGTCGTGAAGGACGAGACCGACGACGTGGCGAGCGCCGTGGACGCCATGGCCGACGCGCTCAAGCAGCGCCTGGAGGCCGAGCGGCGGGTGACCGCGGACATCGCGCACGAGCTGCGCACTCCGGTGACCGGGCTGCTGACGGCCGCCGAGCTGCTGCCGCCCGGCCGGCCGAGCGAGCTGGTCAGGGACCGCGCGCAGGCGATGCGCACCCTCGTCGAGGACGTGCTCGAAGTGGCGCGTCTCGACTCCGCCGCCGAGCGCGCGGAGCTGCAGGACATCACGCTGGGCGAGTTCGTGTCCCGGCGCATGTCTGTCCTGTCCACGGACGTGACGGTGACGGTGGTGCACGAGTCGGAGGTCACCACCGACCCGCGCCGCCTGGAGCGCATCCTCGGCAACCTCGTCGCGAACGCGGCCAAGCACGGCAGGCCGCCCATCGAGGTCAGCGTCGAGGGCCGCGTGGTCCGGGTGCGCGACCACGGGCCCGGCTTCCCCGAAGCGCTCCTGGACGAGGGCCCGAGCCGGTTCCGCACGGGCAGCACGGACCGCGCGGGTCACGGGCACGGCCTCGGTCTGACGATCGCGGCGGGCCAGGCGCGGGTGCTCGGCGCGCGGCTCACCTTCCGCAACGTACGCCCCGCGGGCGCGGCTCCCGATGTGCCGTCCGAGGGCGCGGTCGCGGTGCTCTGGCTGCCGGAGCACGCGCCCACGAACACGGGCAGCTATCCGGTGCTGAAGCTGCCCGACAACCTCTGAGGACGCACGTATACGGACGACGGCCCCCGGCGCATCGCGCGTCGGGGGCCGTCGTCCGCCGGGGCGGGGGTGGGATCAGACCGGCTCCGCGACCGTCGTCCGTCCGGCCGCCCGCGCGGAGTCCCCGTCCGCGTTCCCGGCCAGCTTGTCCGCGTCTCCGGCGGGCTTGTCAGCCGGGCCCGAGCCGCGCAGCGGCACCTCCTTCACGAAGAACGACGCGATGAGGGCCACGACGCTGATGGCGGCGCCGAGCAGGAAGGCCGAGTGCGTACCGGCCGACACCGCGTGCTGGTAGGCGTCCCGAATGGCGGCGGGCAGCATCTTCAGGTGCTCGGCGTCGAGCTGCGCGGACGTCTCGGTGACCTTGCCGCCGAGCTTGCCCGCACGCTCGGCCATCACGTCGTGGACGCGGTTGTTGAAGAGCGCGCCCATGATCGCGACGCCGAAGGAGGAGCCGAGCGTACGGAAGAGCGTGGCCGAGGACGAGGCGACGCCCATGTCCTTCATCTCGACGCTGTTCTGCGCGACGAGCATCGTGATCTGCATCAGGAAGCCCATGCCGGCGCCGAGCACCGCCATGTACAGGCCCGAGGTGAGGCGCGAGGTGCCGGTGTCCATCTGGGCGAGCAGGTAGAAGCCGGTGACCATCAGGACGGTGCCCGCGATCGGGAAGAGGCGGTACTTGCCTGTCGATGTGGTGACGCGGCCCGCGACCATCGAGACGGCCATCATCGAGAGCAGCATCGGCAGGAGCAGGAGACCGGAGTTGGTCGCGGACGCGCCCTGCACCGACTGCTGGAAGAGCGGCAGGAACAGCATCGCGCCGAACATCACGAAGCCGGTGATGAAGCCGATCACAGCCATCAGCGTGAAGTTGCGGTTGTGGAAGATGTGCAGCGGCAGAATCGGTTCGGCGGCCTTCTTCTGTACGAAGAGGAAGCCGATGAGCGAGGCGACGCCGATGCCGATGAGCTCCATGATCACGGCCGAGCCCCAGGCGTACTCCGAGCCGCCCCACGTGGTGACGAGCACGAGCGCGCTGATGCCCACGGTGAGCAGGGCCGCGCCGAGGTAGTCGATGCGTCCCTGCGCCTTCTTCTTGGGCAGGTGCAGCACGGAGGTCACCATGGCGAGGGCGACGGCGCCCAGCGGCAGGTTGATGTAGAAGGCCCAGCGCCAGCCGAAGTGGTCGGTGATGGAGCCGCCGACCAGCGGTCCGCCGATCATCGCGACCGCCATGACGCCGGTCATCATGCCCATGTACTTGCCGCGGTCCCGCGGCGGCACCAGGTCACCGATGATCGCCATGACGCCGACCATCAGACCGCCCGCGCCGAGGCCCTGGATGCCCCGGAAGCCGATGAGCTGGCCCATGCTCTGCGCCATGCCGCTCAGCGCGGAGCCGACGAGGAAGATGACGATCGCGGTGAGGAAGGAGCCCTTCCGCCCGTACATGTCGCCGAGCTTGCCCCAGATGGGGGTGGAGGCCGCGGTCGCCAGTGTGTAGGCGGTCACGACCCATGACAGGTGTTCCATGCCGCCGAGGTCGCCGACGATCGTCGGCATCGCGGGACCCACGATCATGTTGTCGAGCATCGCGAGCAGCATCGTGATCATCAGGGCCATCAGCACGACGCGCACGCTGCGCGGCTGCGGCTCCGCTTCCTGCTGTACCGCCTGGGTCTTCCGCGGTACCGCCTCGGTCCGTTTCTCCGGCATGTTCCCCACTCCCCGCACGATGCCGGGCTCCCCGACGCTTACTTGCCGCCCGGCTAGTTGATTACACTGGGGAAGGTAGACCCGTAACTAGCCGGGCGTCAAGTAAGTTATTCGAAGTTCAGTGGAGCCGAGGAGCACCCCGATGGGCACGGGCACGGGCACAGGCACGAGCAAGCAGCAGCGCCGCGGGAACACGCGCCAGCGGATCCAGGACGTGGCCCTCGAGCTCTTCGCCGAGCAGGGGTACGAGAAGACGTCGCTGCGCGAGATCTCCGAGCGCCTGGAGGTCACGAAGGCGGCGCTCTACTACCACTTCAAGACCAAGGAAGCCATCCTGACCAGCATCTTCGATGACCTCACCAGGCCCATCGACGAGCTGATCGCCTGGGGCCACGAGCAGCCGCGGCCGGTCTCCCTGGAGACCAAGCAGAAGACCCTCACCCGGTACAGCGAGATCCTCGTCGACGCGGCGCCGCTCTTCCGCTTCATGCAGGAGAACCAGGCGACGGTGCGCGACCTGAAGACCGGCGAGAGCTTCAAGGACCGCATGCTCGGGATCTACGAGATCCTGAAGGACCCGGAAGCGCCGATGACCGACCAGGTGCGGTGCTTCAGCGCGTTGTTCACCATGCACGGCGGGATGTTCGTGCTCAAGGACGTCGAAGGCGACCCCGAGGAGAAGCGCAAGGCCATCCTGGAGGTCGCCATCGATCTGGTGACACGGGCGCACACGGGCGCCTGAGGGGTCATGGTGGGTCTGGTCGTCAGACCTTCACGCCCACCGACGCGAGGAACTTGACCGGGTCCACGGCCGTGCCGTAGTTCGGCGTCGTACGGATCTCGAAGTGCAGGTGCGGGCCGCTGGAGTTGCCGGTGTTGCCGGAGAGGGCGATGCGCTGGCCGGTGCCCACGGCCTGACCCACCCGGACGTCGACCTGCGAGAGGTGCGCGTACTGGGAGTACGTGCCGTTGCTGTGCTTGATCACGACGGCGTTGCCGTACGCGGGGCCGTCACCGGCGCCGTTCGGGCCGGCCTTGACGACGGTGCCGCCGTGCACGGCGCCGACCGCGGTGCCGACCGGCACGGCGAAGTCCTGGCCGGAGTGCTTGTGGGACCACATGGTGCCGCCGAGGCCGAAGCTGGCGGAGAGCGTGTAGTTCTTGACCGGGTCGACCCAGGCGGCGGCCTTCGCGGCGGCGGCCTTCTTGACGTCCGCGGCCTTCTTCGCCTGGGCGGCGGCCTGGGCCTGGACGGAGTTCACGGCGACGCCGGGCAGGGCGCCACCGCTCTTGGTGTCACCGGCGGCGACCGAGACCCCCGCACCGAGGGCCGTCGACACTCCGACGCCGGCGGCGACGACCGCCACGCGGGTACGGAAGAACGACGGGCCGGGACGGTGGGACTTGGTGCGCTTCGACATGGGGATGTCCTCCGGGGTGTGACGGCTGCGGTGACGTGACGCCTGCGACGGCGTGACGACTGCGATGACGACTGCGGCGACGCCTGACGCGTACGACCGAGGGGGGCATGAACGGACCCGGCAGGCGGGGCGGGCGGTTCGCCCGCTGACCACGCTTCGCCGGGTCGGCCATCCCTTGGTAACCCCCACCCGCCCCGGGGCCCAAACCCCCCATCTACTACCGAAAGCCGTAGCGAGAGGCAGGGATTTAGACCGCTTGACACCCTCAAATCCGGACAATTACCCCACAGTCAGGTAACGGAATTTCATCCGGCTCCACACGTTTAACCGCACGTCGTGGCAGCTCCCCACCCGCACCAGGAGCACACGTTCCGACGCCGGACGCGCCCGAGGTCCCGGAGGTTGCGGGCCGAAGGTCCCGGACGGGGACCCCGTCGTATCTCCTATTCCGCCTAGTACCGGTCAAATCGCCTGTGCGGCATGTCACCGGGGCCCGAGATCCACCCCGCCCCGAATGTGACCCCCACTACGCTCACGCCCATGGATCCCGCGGTCATGGGCACCCGCCTGGCGTCGAGTGCCGTCGCCCCCCTGGTCAAGCGCCTGTTCGTACGGGAAGGCCCCGGCGCGGGCCTGGTGGAGAAGCCGGTCAGGCTCTCCTCCCTGGTCTCCTTCAAAGGGGAGAAACGCACGCTGGGCCGCCGGGACGTGCGACGCCTCGCGGAGCGGCTCGTGACGGCCTCCCTGTCCGCTCCCGGCGAGCGCTCCTTCCCGCCGGACGAGGCGGAAGCGGTCACCGACGCCCTGACCCGGGCGCTCCTCTCGCTCGGCGACCTCGACATGGACGACGTCCAGGCGGTCCGACTCGGCCACCGTGAACTGGCCCGCACCCTGATCGGCGGCGCGTCGGCGTCCGGCCTCTCCGCCGACGCCGCCCTCTACCTCGATTCGGTCACCGAGTGGGCGTGCCTGCACATCCTGCAGTTCTTTACCCAGCGCTCCACGTTCGTCGCGGCGACCCTGGTCGCGCAGAGCCGGGGCCAGGACGAGCTGATCGCGAAGGTCGACGAGCTGATCGCCCGCAGGCCGACCGCGGGTGCGCAGGACGTCACCTTCGAGCGGCGCTATCTGGCGTACGTGGCGAAGAAGCACTCCAAGCTGACGATCTTCGGCATCGATCTGACGGGGTCGCCCGGGAAGTGGCCGCTGGACGCGGCGTACATGTCGCTGGAGGCGGTGGAGCCGGGGCGGGTGGCGACGGCGCGGTTCCTGTCGGGGGCGGAGTACCACGCGGAGGAGGTGGAGATCGTCGAGCACGCGCCGCCGGTCCCGGCGGACCAGGCGCTCGCCACGCACGACCGGGTCCTGCTGCGGGGTGAGGCGGGTTCCGGCAAGACGACGCTGGTGCAGTGG
Source organism: Streptomyces venezuelae (assembly GCF_008642355.1). Classification (NCBI taxonomy): domain Bacteria; kingdom Bacillati; phylum Actinomycetota; class Actinomycetes; order Kitasatosporales; family Streptomycetaceae; genus Streptomyces; species Streptomyces venezuelae. Next base: position 4,576,591 of record NZ_CP029193.1, on the reverse strand, counting down.
CTCGCGGTGAGTGCGACGCGGCGGGACGTGGCGGGCCCGGCCCCGTCTTCGACACACCCGTCCATGGCGTACCTCGACGACCACGTCCCCTACGTACTCCCCCTGCGCACCCTCACCCGCCACGGCGAGCGTCTCCCCGCCCCCGCGGACTTCCTGACCGCCGTCGGCTGCCCGCTCGCGGGGACCCAGCCGAAGGGCTGGGAGGCGCGCGTCCTGGCGGCGGGCCGCGCCCTCGTCCTGATCGACGGCATCGACGAGATCCCGGACGCCGAGCGCGACCGGACCCGGGCCTGGCTGAGCGACCTCATCGACGCGTTCCCCGGCAACCGCTGGCTGGTGACGTCACGCCCGGCGGCCGTACGCGAGGACTGGCTCACCGACGAGGGTTTCACCGAGCTGACGCTCTCCGCGATGCGGCAGGAGGAGGTGACGGCGTTCATCGAGCGCTGGCACACCGCGGCGACCACGGGCGTCCCGGAGGAGGACGCGGAACTCGCCGCGTACGAGGGTCAGCTCCTGGACGCCGTGCGGTCGAAGCCGGATCTGGGCCGCCTCGCCACCAACCCGCTCATGTGCGGCCTGATCTGCGCCCTGCACAGGGACCGGCGGGGCTTTCTGCCGCTGGGCCGCAAGGACCTGTACACGGCGGCTCTGTCCATGCTGCTGGTACGCCGCGACCGCGAACGCCACATGGCCGTACCGGAGTTGCGCGAGGAGCCACAGCTCCAGCTCCTCCAGCGCCTCGCGTACTGGCTGATCCGCAACGGCCGTACGGAGATGGACCGTTCGCGGGCGGAGGCCATCATCGCGGACGCGCTGCCCGCGGTGCCGGAGCTGGCCCCGCTCGGCGACGCGCGGGCGGTCTACACGCACTTCCTGCACCGCAGCGGCCTGCTGCGCGAACCCGGACCCGGCACGGTCGACTTCGTCCACCGCACCTTCCAGGACTTTCTGGGGGCGCGGGCGGCGGTCGACGAGGGCGACTTCGGCGTACTCGCCCGGCACGCGGCGGACGACCAGTGGGAGGACGTCATCCGCATGGCCGTGGCGCAGGCGCGCCCGCGCGAACGGGCGGAGATCCTCGGCGACCTGCTCGCGCACGGAGACCGCCACCCGGACGAGGCGGCCCGCAAACGCATCCACCTCCTCGCGGCGGCCTGCCTGGAGCACGCGGCGGAGCTGGCGCCCGCGGTGCGGGAGGAGGTGGAGCGGCGGACGGCGGCGCTGATCCCGCCGCGCGACGTGACGGACGCGAAGGCGCTGGCGAAGGTCGGACCGATGGTGCTCGACCTGTTGCCGGGACCGGACGGCCTGTCGGACGACGAGGCCACGCACGTGACGATCACCGGGACGCGGGTCGACTCGGACGCGGCGATCCCCTTCCTCGCCCGGTTCGCGCGGCACCGGAGTCTTGGGGTCCGCAGCCAGCTGATGTGGGGGTGGCAACGGTACGACCGCCGTGCGTACGCGGAGCAGATCATCGCGCGGCTCGACGGCACGGACATCCACTTCACCCTGCGCACCGACGAGCAGGTCGCCGAACTGGACCGGCTGGGCCTGCGCCCCCGGAAGCTGGACATCAGACCGGGCGTCACCCCGGCCGTGGCCTCCCGCTTCATAGCGGCCTGCGAGCCCACGTTCCTGCTGCTCAACAGGTTCCCGCCGGCTCTGCTGACACCGGAGGCCCTGCGCGCCCTCGACCAGCTGGACGGACTCAGCGTCGTCGGCGCGTACGAACCGTGGAGCCTGGCCCCGTTCCCCGCCGAGGCCCCCTTGCGCTTCCTCGGCCTCGTGGGCTCCCGGGGTTCCCTGGTCGACCTGCACCTCGCGACCCGGTGGCCGGCGCTGGAGCGGGTGACGTTCGACGACGACGATGTGCTGTCGGCGACGGATTGGGAGGTGTTCGCCGCCCTGCCGGGCCCCCTGGCCCTGCACCTCCCGACGCACGCCCTCACCCTGGCCCCACCGGACCTGGCCCTGCCCGGCCTGGCCGACCTGCAACTCGTCCCCGACGCGTCGTGGACAGTAGCCGCCACCCGCATCGCGGCGCTCGCGCCGAGGCTCAAGCGCCTGTTCCTGCAGAACCGCCCCGAGGGCACCCCCGACCGCCACGCCCCTCTCGACGTCTCGGCCCTGGCCCACCACCCTTCCCTGACGGAACTGACGGTCCCGGCGGTGGCGGTGGGCCTGGACGCCATGCCCGCCCACATCGACGTACAGGTCTACGGATCGCTCACCGATTGAGCTGAAACCACACGCCCTTGCCCGCGCTCGCGGGGGTCACCCCCGCACACGTCCGACAGCGCGGTCACGAGGAAGAGCCCGCGCCCGCTTTCCTCGGCCGCGTCGGGCCTGCGGGGCTTGGGCAGTTGGTCGCCGCCGTCGTACACGGCGATGCGTACATGGGTGGTGGCGACGGCGGCCCGCAGGTGGACGTCGCTCTACGTGTGCTGGTGCACGTTGGTCACCAGCTCGGAGGTGCAGAGGGCGGCGGTGTCCCCGAGGTGGCCGAGGCCGAGGGTTTCCAGGGTGCGTTGGACGAAGTCGCGGCAGATCTTGGCGGAGTGGGCGTTGCCGGGGGTGAAGAGGGTGTAGGTGTCCGACGTGAGGTCATGCGGGGGTACGCCCATGAGACGCCTCCATGGCGTGGGGGTTCGCTGGTTCGACAGTTGGATGACCGGCCCCACGTGGCCCGACCGCAGTGGCCTACCGCTCCTCGCGAGCAACCTCCCGTCCGGCACGGGGGGTTGGATCGGGCGGTGCGCTTCTGTGGGCGGGCGGGGTGGGGGAATGCGTCGACAGCGAGGCTTCCGACATGGTTGCGTGAGCGTCGCCTCACTCAACGTAGGGAGTGCGGTCCCACTAGTGCAACCTTCTTGGCCGAATCGGTGGAACCTTCACCCTTGAGACGCCAAACTGAGCTGAACTCCCGGGAGGTCCACCCTTGGCACTGCGGCAGCACATCACCGAGCGCCAGCGACGGCTCGGCGTCGAGCTCCGAAAGCTGCGCGAGAACGCGGGGCTCAACCTCATCGAGGCGGCCGCTCTGATCGGTGTGGGACGACCTCACATGACGCACATCGAGGCAGCCAGGACCGGCATCCCAACAGAACGTCTCCGCACCCTCGTGGCCAAGTACGGGTGCACTAGTGAGACCTATGTCAGCGAACTGGTGCATCTGTCGGAAAGCAACGGCAAGGGTTGGTGGTCCGAGTACCGCAAGGAGCTGCCCCAGCAGCTACTTGATCTCGCCGAATTGGAGAATCGAGCGACCAGCATCGCGAGTTACGAGACGCTGCTCGTCCCCGGTCTGCTCCAGACCGAGTCGTACATGCGCACGCTGTTCCAGAACGCTAGGCCCAGCGCCAGACCCGCCGAGATCGACAGGCTGGTGCGCTTCCGCCTCGCGCGCCAGCGCATCCTTGCCGGGGAGCACCCGCCTCAGCTGCACGTCGTTATTCATGAGGCCGCCCTACGCATGGTCGTCGGCGATCCTCAGATCATGCGCAACCAACTTGCGCACCTGATCCGTAGCTCCAGCAACCCACATGTCACGATCCAGATCCTGTCGTTCGACCAAGGGACGCAGGCCTGGCGCAGCGCCCCCTTCCTGCTCCTCTCACCGGGAGTGCCGGGACTGGAAACGGTCTTTGTCGAGCACCCCGCCGCCGGGATGACCCTGCACGACAGCGAGGCGATCTCCCAGTACCAAGCGACCATCGCCGCCCTGGGCGCCAGCGCCCTGGCACCCATCGTGAACGAGAGCACACCGGATCGCCTCGAAGACCGAGACTCCCTGGGTCTCATCCAGCACATCCACTACGCCCACAGCGGAGCCCGACGATGACTGAACTCATCTGGCAGAAGTCCTCCTTCAGCGAGGGAGCCGGCGCGAACTGCGTCTACGTGGCCGCACACCCCACCGGCCGGATCCACCTCCAAGAGAGCGACGCCCCGGCCACCACACTCACCACCACCCCCACCGCCTTCGCCGCCCTCATACGCACTCTCACCTCGTCCGACCGCACATCTCGCCCTTGATCGGCAGGTACAGGAGGGATGGGGCACGAAGGTCGTCCCCCCTGGCCCAAGTGGCCGGGACCATTTGTGCAACAGCCCGTTGCACAAATGCCCTGGGGACGCGTCATCGTCCTCAGGCCGACCGAACCGGAAGCCCTTAACCCCCTCTCCCTATGGGCCCGTTGACCTAACCTCGACCTATGGTCGACCCCAGCGCCCTCGGCGCCCGACTCGCGTCCAGCGCGGTCGCGCCCCTCGTGAAGAAGCTCTTCGTGAAGGACCAGCCCGGCGCCGCGCTGGTCACCAAACCCGTGCGGATCTCCGGGCTCGTCTCGTTCAAGGGCGAGAAGAAGGACGTCACCCCTAAGGACGTCGAGAAGATCGCGGACGAACTCGTCCGCAGGGCGCTCAAAGCCGCCGGACCCGGCGAAATCCCCGTGGACGCCGCCGAAGCCGTCGCCGTCAGGACCGCCCTCGCCCACTCCCTCGCCGCCCTCGGCACCCTCACCATCGAGGACTACGAAGCCGTCGCGCTCGGCCCCGACGAGTTCGCGCGGACCCTCCGCTCCCACTCGGCCGTGACCGTCGCGACCTTCGCGCTCAGCCGCGACGCCGAACTGTTCCTCGACCGCCTGCTGCACACCGCGTCCCTGCACATCCTGAACTTCTTCACGCAGCGGTCGACGTACGTGGCCCGGCAGCAGACGCAACAGAGCCAACAGCTCGCACAGCTGGTCAAAGCCGTCGACGTGCTCCTCGAACGGCTGCCGTCGCAGTCAACCGAGGACGCCGCGTTCGAGGCGCAGTACGCGTCGTACATCGCCTCACACCACGGCACCCTCACCATCTACGGCCTCGACGTCTACGCGGGCACCAGCGAGTGGCCCCTCGACACGGCCTACCTCAGTCTGGAGGCGACCAGGGACCGCCCCGGCGAGGGCGCGACCCAGGTCGCCGCCGAACAGGTCCTCGCCCAGCACGACCATGTACTGCTGCGCGGAGTCGCCGGTTCCGGCAAGACGACCCTCGTCCAGTGGCTCGCCGTGACGGCCGCCGACCGGACGTACGAGCACGGGCTGACCCATCTCATTGGGCGTGTGCCGTTCGTGCTGCCGATGCGACGGATCGTACGGCCGGACGCGGAACTCCCCATTCCGGCCGACTTCCTCTCCGCGGTCGGATGTCTGGTCGCCGGAGGCCAGCCGCCCGGATGGGTGGACCGCGTGCTGCGGGCCGGACGCGGCGTGCTCCTCGTGGACGGGCTCGACGAGATCTCCGAGGACCGGCGCGAGTCCGCCAAGCGGTGGCTGCGCGATCTGACCCGCACCTTCCCCGGCAACCTGTGGCTCATCACGACCCGCCCTTCCGCCGTCCCGGACCGCTGGCTGGACACCACCGGCTTCGCCGAGCTCACGCTGTCACCGATGACCCGCGACGACGTCGAGACGTTCGTGCGGCGCTGGCACCGCGCCGCAGGCGCCGACGAGGGCATCGGGACCGCGCTGCTTGCGGCCGTGCGGGGCGCGTCCGAGCTGAACCGGCTCGCCACCAACCCGCTCATGTGCGGCATGCTCTGCGCGCTCCACCGCGAGCGGCGCGGTTTCCTGCCGCAGGACAGGAAGTCCCTGTACGAGGCCGCGCTGACGATGCTCCTTGAGCGCAGGGACGTCGAACGGGATGTCAGGGCCACGGCACGGCTGCCGTTCGCCACGCAGGTGCAGCTGCTCCAGAAGCTCGCGTGGTGGCTGATCCGCAACAGCCGTGCGGAGATGGACCGTTCGGAGGCGGTGCACATCCTCGGGGAGGCCGCTCCCTCGATGAACCTCGACGGCTGTGGCGAGGAGGTGTACGGCTCGCTGTTGCTGCGGTCGGGGCTGCTGCGCGAGCCTGCGCACGGCCGCGTGGACTTCCTGCACCGCACGTTCCAGGACTACCTGGGCGCCCGTCTCGCCGTACAGGAGCTGGACTTCGACCTGCTCGTGAACAACGCGGACCGGACGGAGTGGGAGGACGTCATCCTGCTGGCGGTCGCGCACGCGCGGCCCAGGGAGGCGGAACGGATGCTTCAGCGGCTGGTGGCGAGCGGGACGGCGCGGGGGAAGCTGCTTGCGGCGGCGGGGGCGGCGTACGCGGCGGAGCTTGCGCCTGCCGTGCGGCAGGGCGTCGAAGACGGAGTGCGGACGCTGATTCCGCCGCAGACGGACCTCCAGGCCGCCAACCTGGCGGAGGCGGGCCGCGATCTCGCGCTTCACCTGCTGCCCGGCCCCGACGAGGTCGACGACAGACACGCCCGCCTGGTGGTCGTCGCGGCCGCCAAGGTCGGCAGCCCCCAGGCCCTGCACTTCCTGACACGCTTCCGTGATCACCCCGACCGCTGGGTCCAGTTGTCCCTGGCCCAGCACTGGGCGGTCTTCGAACGCGAGCTCTACGCCCAGGACGTGCTCGCGTACCTGTCCTTGCGGCCAACCGTCCCCGTCCACGCCCCGGAGGACCTCCGCGCCCTGCAGGCCATCGGCGGCTGGCCGGACATCCATGTCACCGGTGCCTACCGTGTCGAGGACCTCACCGAGCTCATCGTGCCCGAGCAGCTCATTCGTCTCACGCTGGAAGCTCCTCACCCCGTCGAGGGCCTCGCCTGGCTCTCGGCCTTCCCACGTCTGACCGAAGTCGTGGTGCACACGGACGTGAGTGCGGCCGAAGCCCAGCGGTTGCCGGGTCGTATTAGGCTCAACAGCCCTCTGTCACCCGGGAATTGACCTACGGTTGATCCCCCGCAGCTCGCACCCGCGAACCAGGGACCCCGATGCCCATGGAGCCCGTAGTACGCACCCCGTCGGCCCGCACCATGCCCCTCGTGCAACGGTTCTTCCGCACCCCCTCCCGGCCCCCCACCACCCCCGACCTGATCGCCGCCCTCACCACCTGGCGCGGACCCGACGCCACCACCGACCCGGACCACGTCCACCGCACCGCCGCCGACTTCATCCAGCTGGCCGCCGAGCGGCACACCGCGCCCACCGGCGAGCTCCCGGCCGTCGCCGACGTGCTGACCCGCACCCTCCTCGCCATCGGGGAGCTCGACCTCACCGACGCCGACGCCGTGCGGCTCGGCCCGCAGGACTACGCACGGCGGCTGCGCGGCGCCGTACAGGGCGCCGACCGCGGGCTGAGCCCCGACGCCGCCTGGTTCCACGACGAGCTGCTCGTCGCCGTCTGTCTGCACGTGCTGCACCACTTCGTGCGCCGCTCCCCGTACATCCAGCGCCACATGCCCGAGCGCGCCAGCCGCATCCGGCAGCTCGTCGACCTCAACGACGCCGAGGTGGCGGCCGCCGCCCGACGGAGCGAACCGTCCCGCGAGGACGCGGAGTTCGAGGTCGCGTATGCCCAAGAAGTCGTGCGGCAGCACGGCTGGCTGACCATCGTGGGCGTCGACTTCGCCAACGCGCCCAACAGGTGGCCCCTGGAGGACACGTATCTCAGCCTCCAGGCGGAGGAGAGCAGCGGCGGACCGGCCACCGGGGCAGGCGGGCAGCAGCGTACCGTGCTGCTCGCCGACCGCGCCCTGGAAGGGCACGAGCGCGTGCTGCTGCGCGGCGTCGCGGGCTCCGGGAAGACGACGCTCGTGCAGTGGCTGGCCGTCGACGCGGCCCGGGACGGCGCCCGCGTGCCGTTCGTCCTTCCCGTACGCCGCTTCGCGCGGGAGGGCTTTCCCGCGCCCGACGACTTCCTGCACGCCATCCGTCACCCCCTGGCGGACCAGGCGCCCGAAGGGTGGGTCGTGCGGACCCTTCTCGCCGGTCGCGCCCTGCTCCTCGTCGACGGGATCGACGAGGCACCCGAGGAGACCCGCGGCGCCCTGCGCGACCAGCTCCGCAGGCTCCTGCGCATCTTCTCCGGGACCGCCTGCCTGGTCACCTCGCGGCCCTCCGCCGTCGAGGACGGCTGGCTCTCGCAGGAACGCCTCGCCGAGGAGGGGTTCACCGAGCTGTCGCTGGCCCCCATGTCCCGCGACCAGGTCACCCACTTCATCCGCGACTGGCACACCGCGGCCATGGGCGACGAGCAGTGCAGGGAGCAGCGGGACCGGGACGCCCTCAAGGAGTACGAGCAGCGCCTGCTGCACTCCGTACGGATCTACCGCGAGCTGCGGCGCCTCGCCACCAACCCCCTGATGTGCGGCCTCATATGCGCCCTCAACCGGGACCGCTCCGGCTCCCTGCCCAAGGGCCGCAAGGAGCTCTACGACGCCGCCCTGGAGATGTTGCTCCAGCGCCGTGACCCCGAAAGGGACGTGCTGTACGCCGACGACGTACGGCTCCAGCAGGGCGCCCGCGAGCTGCTTCTGCGCAAACTCGCCCACGCCATGCTCGACGAGGGTCTGTCGGAGCTGCCGCGCTCCCGCGTCATCGACGTCCTCAACGGCGCCCTGCCCGCCATTCCCTCGGCCCGTGCCGCGGGGGACGGCGAGAAGATCTTCCGGCATCTGCTGCACCGCACCGGGCTGCTGCGCGAGCAGGCGGGCGTTTCCGTCGACTTCATCCACCGCACGTTCCAGGACTACCTGGCCGCCAAGGAGATCGTGGCGCGCGGCCGTCTCAACACCCTCGTCGACCACGCCCACCAGCCGGAGTGGGAGGAGGTCATCCGGATGTCCGCCGCCCACGCCCGCCCTGACGAGTGCGCGGCCTTCCTGGAGCGCCTGCTCGCCGCCGCCCCCGGCCTGCGCAGGCCGCACGTCAACCACCGGCGCCTGATGGCCGCGGCCTGCCTGGAACACGTCAGCGAGCTCGACCCGGCCGTCCAGGAACTCGTCCACCGGCGCACGAAGAACCTGCTGCGGCCCACGACGGAACAGGGCGCCCGCAGCCTCGGCTGGGTCGGACCCATCGTCCTGGAGCAGCTCCCGGACCCCGAGCAGGTGCCCGGCGACCAGCAGGCGCTGCTCCTCGCCATCACGGCGACCCGCGTCCAGGAGGACGCCGCGATCGACTACCTCGCCCGGCTGCGCGGCCGCTCGTCCCTCGCGATCCGCACCGAGCTGGCCCGCCCCTGGCGGCACTTCGACACCGAGCGGTACGCGCGCGAGATCATCGCCCACCTCGATCCGGCGGGCCTGTACTTCCCGGTGTCCGACGCGGCCGAGCTGGCCGCCCTGCGCGGGCTCGGCGGGCGCCCCCGCATCCAGGTGGCCGGCGTCATGCGCACCGACGAGCTCCTCGCGGGCCTCGTCCCCGAGCGGCTCACCCACCTGTGGATCAACGCGGAACTGCCCGACCCGGACATGTCGTGGCTGGCCCGCTTCCCCGGCCTGCGCGTCCTGCGCGTCAACCCGCGCCTGCCGCGCGTACGGAACGTACCGGAGGGCGTGACGATCACGGCCTGACCCCCGCGCACAGAGAAGGGGCTGCCCCGGACCGTACGAAACGGTCCGGGGCAGCCCCTTCGAACGTTCAGCCCAGCGCGGGCGTCACGCGTCCTTGCTCAGGTTCGGGCCCGCGCCGCCACCGGCGGCCGACTCGATCGGCGGCACGTCGGGCAGCGCCGCCTTCTCCTCGCCGCGGAAGGTGAACGTGGCGTTGTCGCCCTCGCCCTCCGTGTCGACGACCACGATGTGGCCGGGACGCAGCTCGCCGAAGAGGATCTTCTCGGAGAGGGTGTCCTCGACCTCGCGCTGGATCGTGCGCCGCAGCGGACGCGCGCCGAGCACCGGGTCGTAGCCCTTCTTCGAGAGGAGCTCCTTCGCGGACTGGGAGAGCTCGATGCCCATGTCCCGGTCCTTCAGGCGCTCGTCCACCTTGGTGATCATCAGGTCGACGATCTGGAGGATGTCGTCCTGGCTGAGCTGCGGGAAGACGACGACGTCGTCCACGCGGTTCAGGAACTCCGGGCGGAAGTGCTGCTTCAGCTCGTCGCTGACCTTGTTCTTCATCCGCTCGTAGTTGGACTTCGTGTCGCCCTGGGCCGCGAAGCCCAGGTTGAAGCCCTTCGAGATGTCACGGGTTCCAAGGTTGGTCGTCATGATGATGACCGTGTTCTTGAAGTCCACGACGCGGCCCTGGGAGTCGGTCAGGCGACCGTCCTCCAGGATCTGCAGGAGCGAGTTGAAGATGTCCGGGTGGGCCTTCTCGACCTCGTCGAACAGGACGACGGAGAACGGCTTGCGACGGACCTTCTCGGTCAGCTGGCCGCCCTCTTCGTAGCCCACGTAGCCGGGGGGCGAACCGAAGAGACGCGAGACCGTGTGCTTCTCGCTGAACTCCGACATGTCGAGGGAGATCAGCGCGTCCTCGTCGCCGAAGAGGAACTCGGCGAGCGCCTTGGACAGCTCGGTCTTACCGACACCGGACGGACCGGCGAAGATGAACGAGCCACCGGGACGCTTCGGGTCCTTCAGACCCGCACGCGTACGCCGGATCGCCTTCGAGAGCGCCTTGACGGCGTCCTTCTGGCCGATGACGCGCTTGTGGAGCTCGTCCTCCATGCGCAGCAGACGGGAGGACTCCTCCTCGGTCAGCTTGAAGACCGGAATGCCGGTCGCCGTGGCCAGGACCTCGGCGATCAGCTCGCCGTCGACCTCGGCGACGACATCCATGTCGCCGGCCTTCCACTCCTTCTCCCGCTTGGCCTTGGCGGCCAGGAGCTGCTTCTCCTTGTCGCGGAGGGAGGCGGCCTTCTCGAAGTCCTGCGAGTCGATCGCGGACTCCTTGTCGCGGCGGACGCCCGCGATCTTCTCGTCGAACTCGCGGAGGTCCGGCGGCGCGGTCATCCGGCGGATGCGCATCCGGGAACCGGCCTCGTCGATCAGGTCGATCGCCTTGTCCGGCAGGAAGCGGTCCGAGATGTACCGGTCGGCCAGCGTGGCGGCCTGCACCAGGGCCTCGTCCGTGATGGAGACGCGGTGGTGCGCCTCGTACCGGTCGCGGAGGCCCTTGAGGATCTCGATGGTGTGCGGCAGCGACGGCTCCGCGACCTGGATGGGCTGGAAGCGGCGCTCCAGCGCCGCGTCCTTCTCCAGGTGCTTGCGGTACTCGTCGAGCGTCGTCGCACCGATGGTCTGCAGCTCACCGCGGGCCAGCATCGGCTTGAGGATGCTGGCGGCGTCGATCGCGCCCTCGGCGGCACCCGCACCCACCAGGGTGTGGAGCTCGTCGATGAACAGGATGATGTCGCCGCGGGTGCGGATCTCCTTGAGGACCTTCTTCAGGCGCTCCTCGAAGTCACCGCGGTAGCGGGAGCCTGCGACCAGGGCGCCCAGGTCGAGGGTGTAGAGGTGCTTGTCCTTGAGGGTCTCGGGCACCTCGCCCTTGACGATGGCCTGGGCGAGACCCTCGACGACGGCGGTCTTGCCGACGCCGGGCTCACCGATCAGGACCGGGTTGTTCTTCGTACGGCGGGACAGCACCTGCATGACCCGCTCGATCTCCTTCTCGCGCCCGATGACCGGGTCGAGCTTGGACTCACGAGCGGCCTGGGTGAGGTTCCGGCCGAACTGGTCGAGGACCAGGGACGTGGAGGGCGTGCCCTCGGCAGGACCGCCGGCGGTGGCGGTCTCCTTGCCCTGGTAGCCGGAGAGCAGCTGGATGACCTGCTGCCGCACCCGGTTGAGATCGGCGCCCAGCTTGACCAGGACCTGGGCGGCGACGCCCTCGCCCTCACGGATCAGGCCGAGCAGGATGTGCTCCGTGCCGATGTAGTTGTGGCCCAGCTGAAGGGCCTCGCGGAGCGACAGCTCCAGGACCTTCTTGGCACGGGGGGTGAAGGGAATGTGACCGGACGGAGCCTGCTGGCCCTGCCCGATGATCTCCTCCACCTGCTGGCGGACCGCCTCGAGCGAAATCCCGAGGCTCTCCAGGGCCTTAGCGGCGACACCCTCGCCCTCGTGGATCAAGCCCAGGAGGATGTGCTCGGTGCCGATGTAGTTGTGGTTGAGCATCCGGGCTTCTTCCTGAGCCAGGACGACAACCCGCCGCGCGCGGTCGGTGAACCTCTCGAACATCGTTAATCGCTCCTCAGAGCGGTCAGGCAGTAAAGGGGTCGGTCCCCTCCCTGTCCTTCCGCAGCTTAGTCCCGCAAGCGGGGACCGCTCATTCCAACTGCCGACACCCGGACCCCAACTCGGAGGATCTCCTGACCCCGAACGCCGACAACTGCTCCAACCCGATGGTGCGAGACGATGTTCCCGCAGGCCAGGCAGTTACCCCCACCAGCACTACGCCGATGGCGAACGTGTGGCGCCCGGGACCGCGTGTCGCCCCTCCCCACTAGGGATGTCTTACCCGTAAGGACTGACACTCCATGCGGCGCGCCCCGGTTCCCTCAGCTACGGGCGAACACCCTTGCGCCGCCGAACACGTCCTCACGCCCTCTTTCCGGCCACACACCGCACACATGCCGCCACCCTGCGTAACCCGGGCGCCGTCGCGACTGTTGCCCCGACATGGCCCCCACAGTTCCTCAGCCCCGGGTACCGGTCGAGCAGAGCGACCCGGTGCGGCAGTGGTACGAGAACGAACTCGGCTGGGCGACCGCCCCCGAGCCAGGACCCGCGCGGCTCCTCACGGGGCTCCGCTTCGACGTCCTGGAACTTCCCGCGGAGGCGGGTTTCGCGGCGCTGCGCCACCTCGGACCGAAGGCGCCGGTGGCACTGCGCGGGGAAACGATGCGCCTCTGGGTGAGCGCCGGCAGCGCGGACGAGCTGCCGGGGCTGCTCGACTGGCTGGAGTGGGGGGACATCCCCCTCGGGCTCACCGCGGTCGGGGCGGGCGGGCGGATCGTCGCGCCGACGCCCCCGGGGTGGTCCGGCTCGCGGGGGGCCGCCGTCTGGCTGCGACCCCCGGAGCCCGGCTGTGAGGTGGAGCCGACGCTGCCCGCGCTCCCGTCCCTGCCCGGGGTGGGGGAAGGAGGGACGGCGCACCACAGCGATCCCGCCGTGGGCTCCGGTCTCGTACGGCTCGTGGACACGGCGGCAACGCAGTGCCACCGGGTCCGGCTGCGGCGTCGCAGCCGTCAGCCGTTGGCCTTCTCGTAGGCCTCGCGAATGGACGCGGGAACGCGGCCGCGGTCGTTGACCTCGAAACCGTTCTCCTTCGCCCAGGCACGGATGGCGGCCGTGTCCTGGCCACCGCTCGTGGCGGCGGCGCGCGCCTTGCCGCGACCGCCCGCACGGCCACCGGTACGCCGGCCGGCCTTGACGAAGTCCTCAAGGGCACCGCGGAGCTTGTCCGCGTTGGCCGTGGTGAGGTCGATCTCGTACGACTTGCCGTCCAGCGCAAACGTCACGGTCTCGTCTGCCTCGCCACCGTCGAGGTCATCGACAAGAAGGACCTGAACCTTCTGTGCCACCGGATTTCCTTTCATCGATAACTGTGAGACCGGGCCGCAAGCCGCACGACACGCGCCGTCGATTCACCGGCCCCTGTTATATGCAGTACTGCAGTACGTCGGAAAGCAAACCGCTTTTGCTGGAAAAACACAAACCCCTGGGAGAGACCGGGCACCCCTAGAACCCTGGAAACGTGCGCGTTTCGGACATAGCCCACCTGGGCAGGGGACGGTCGGGAATACCGGGTGACGATCACAGATGCAGAAGCATCCGGCTGTTGCCCAAGGTGTTCGGTTTCACTCGTTCGAGGCCGAGGAACTCGGCGACGCCCTCGTCATAGGAACGCAGGAGCTCGCTGTAGACATCTCCGTCGACCGGAGTCTCGCCGATCTCCACGAAGCCGTGCTTCGCGAAGAAGTCGACTTCGAAGGTGAGACAGAAAACCTTGCGGACGCCGAGCCACCCGGCGGTCTGCAGCAACTTGCCCAACAGCTGATGCCCCACTCCGGCACCCCTGACCTCGGGATTCACCGCGAGTGTGCGTACTTCGGCGAGGTCTTCCCACATGACGTGCAGAGCGCCGCAGCCGACCAACTCCGCGTTGTCGTCGCGTTCCGCCACCCAGAACTCCTGGATGTCCTCGTAAAGCGTCACCGTCGCTTTGTCCAGGAGGATGCGCTCGCGGACGTAGGAGTCGAGGAGGCGGCGGACGCCCGGCACATCGGAGGTTCGCGCCCTCCGGACGGAGACCGCTTTTGCGCTGAGTTCGCTGACTTCGTTGCGTTCGGGGACCTCTGCTGGCATGAAGCGGACGCTATCGCTCTGCATCGCGCTCGACGGAGGCGGGGTTCTCGGGGGGTCGGGTGACTTCAGGGGGTTGGGCGACTTCGGAGCGTTGCGCGACTTCGGGGCCTTGGACGATACGCATCGCGTCGCTCAGCGCTTCCCGCTGTTCCGCCGACATCATGCCGAAGAAGGCGACGAGTGCGGCGGCGGGGTTGTCGCTCCGGGACCAGGCTTCGTTCATCAGTGCGGCTGCGTAGGCGGCACGAGTGGAGACCGCCTCATATCGATAGGCGCGGCCTTCCGCTTCGCGACGCACCCAGCCCTTCTGATGGAGATTGTCCAAAACGGTCATCACGGTCGTGTACGCGATGGACCGTTCCTCCTGAAGGTCTTCCAGGACTTCTCGAACGGTCACGGGGCGGTTCCACTTCCACACCCGCGTCATGACTGAGTCTTCGAGTTCTCCCAATGGACGAGGCACAGCAGAACAATAGTGGGAGACGTCACTATTGGCGTGATCCGTGAGGGACGTGGCGTACCTCTAATTTATGCAACTTCCGCAACAAAAAGGGCGTACGACTCGAAGGACACACGAGTCGTACGCCGGGCCCCGAGGGGGGCGGGTCAGGCGCTGCCGGTCTTCGGGGTCTGCCGGACGGCTTCGGCGCGGGAGATCGCGGCGTCGACGGCCGCGTCCTCCTTGGCCTTGTTGGCACCGCCCTGGGTCTTCACGATCGTCACGATGAGCCCCGTGAAGAACACGGCCATCACTACGGGGGGCACGAGCGCGGAAACGTAGTCCATGCCCTCCAGAGTAGCTAGCCCGCGACGAGCTGCTGCGGCGGGTCCGCGGGAGCGGCTGGCGTGCCGGGAGCGGCTGGCGTGCCGGGCGCCTCGGGCCGCCGCTTGGGCGGGAAGACCTCGGCGGGGGTGGGGACGGGGCGCGGAGAGGCGGGGTCGGGGCGTTCGGACGGCTGACGCGGTCCGGGTGCGGCGGCGGTGACACCCGTGGCCCCCGTCGCTCCCGCAGCGGCCGTGGCACCTGTGGCGCCCGCCCCACCCGGTAGGGCGAGGAGGCGGGTGCGGGAGGCCGGGATGGGGAGGGGGGACAGGGGGGCCGCGGGGGCGGTCACGGGGACGGCCCGGCCCGCGAGGCGCGCGCGTACGGCGCGCTCGGCGATGCCGCGGCACCGGTCCAGCAGTGCGGCGGCGGTGGCGTTGCCGCGCAGGGCGCGCAGGGCGGCGAGGTCGTCGGGGGTCGGCTGGTAGCCGCCGCTCAGGACGTCGTCGAGGAGGGCGAGGTAGCCGGCGGCGGTGCCGGGCAGGGCGGCACGGTAGCGGGCGAGGTCGGCCACGAGGAACGCGCGCAGCCTGGCGCCCTCGCGCACCGCTTCGTCGACCGATTCGGCGAGCCGGAGACAGTCCTGGACGTCCTCGTCGCGGACGGGGCTGGGGTGCAGGGCGAGACCCAGGGCGCGACGGAGCACACGAAGCTCCTCCGCGCTGAAGGCCATGCCGCCCCGGGATCCGTATGGCGTGGGCATGGACTGACGATACGCGCTAATCGGACAAAATCCGCTTAACGCCAATTCTGGCGGGTCGCCTTGGGTGGGGGCGGCCCCCACGTCCCCTCCGGCGCGTGGGCGGCTGCGGCCCGGTGGGGATGCCCCTCCTCCCGCTGAACGTCGCGGGGCGAACGAGCGGGCGGGCGGGAGTGATCCGTTGCGAAGCGGCGGGCTTGGGCTCCGGCCCGAGGAGGCGCCGCGGGGGCCCCGCACCCCGGAGGGTCAGTCCGCGCGGCGACGAGCCAGCGCGTAGGCCACCGCGCCGACACCGAGCGCGGCGACCGCCGCGACGGCGAGCCAGGGAAGGACCCCCGCCCCGGCCCCCGCAAGGGGGGCCGAGGCGGGCGAAGCCGCGTACGCCGCCGGCGCGGAGCCGAAGAGCACCGCGGCCACCGCCACAACACCCACCCACCACAGTCGTTTCTTGTGCCTCATCCGCCCCAGCCCGCCCCACACCCACTCAAGTCCCCGTCCAGCGCAGACTCTTGCAGAAGCGGCGGCGTAGTGCACACAGGCCGAGCACCGATCGGCGGCAATCGGTCAGCTACGGGCAACGTTCCGCTCGTAGACGAGCCGGAGCCCGATCAGCGTCAGCCACGGTTCGTGCTCGTCGATGACCGACGCCTCGCCGAGGACCATGGGGGCCAGGCCACCCGTGGCGATGACCGTGACGTCGTCCGGATCGCCGCCCGCGCCCGCCAGCTCGCGGGCCATCCGGTTCACGACCCCGTCGACCTGCCCCGCGAAGCCGTACAGAATGCCCGCCTGCATGGCCTCCACCGTGTTCTTGCCGATGACGCTGCGCGGTCGGGCCAGTTCGATCTTCCGGAGCTGAGCGCCTCGTACACCGAGAGCCTCCACGGAGATCTCGATGCCGGGAGCGATGACCCCGCCCGCGTACTCCCCGCGCGCGGACACCGCGTCGAAGGTCGTGGCGGTGCCGAAGTCGACGACGATCGCCGGGCCGCCGTAGAGCTCGACCGCCGCCACCGCGTTGATGATGCGGTCGGCGCCGACCTCCTTGGGGTTGTCCATGAGGATCGGCACGCCGGTCTTGATGCCGGGCTCGACGAGGACGGCGGGCACGTCTCCGTAGTAGCGGCGCGTGACCTCGCGCAGTTCGTGCAGGACCGAGGGGACGGTCGAGCAGATGGCGATGCCGTCGATGCCGTCGCCGAGCTCGTCGCCGAGCAGGGGGTGCATGCCCATCAGGCCGTTGAGGAGCACGGCCAGTTCATCGGCGGTGCGGCGCGCGTCCGTGGAGATCCGCCAGTGCTCGACGATGTCCTCGCCGTCGAAGAGGCCGAGGACGGTGTGGGTGTTGCCCACGTCGATGGTGAGGAGCATCAGTCGCGCACCGCTTCTCGCAGGTCGAGGCCGATGTCGAGGATCGGGGACGAGTGGGTGAGGGCGCCCACGGCGAGGTAGTCGACGCCCGTCTCGGCGTACGCGCGGGCGTTCTCCAGGGTGAGGCGGCCCGAGGACTCCAGGAACGCGCGGCCGTCGACGAGGGCGACGGCCTCCGCCGTCTCGCCGGGCGTGAAGTTGTCCAGGAGGATCAGGTCGGCGCCCGCGTCGACGACCTCGCGCAGCTGGTGGAGCGTGTCGACCTCGACCTCGATCGGCACCTCAGGGAACTGCTCGCGCACGGCCTCGAAGGCCTGGGCGACGCCGCCCGCGGCGACCACGTGGTTGTCCTTGACCAGGGCCGCGTCGGCGAGCGACATGCGGTGGTTGACGCCGCCGCCCATGCGGACCGCGTACTTCTCCAGGGCGCGGTAGCCCGGCGTCGTCTTGCGGGTGTCGCGGACCTTCGCCTTCGTGCCGTCGAGGGCGTCGGCCCACGCGCGCGTGGCGGTCGCGATGCCGGAGAGACGGCACAGGATGTTCAGCGCGCTGCGTTCGGCGGTGAGCAGGTCGCGGGTGCGGGTGGTGACGCTGAGGAGCACGTCACCGGCGGCGACGCGGTCGCCGTCCTCGACGTGCCGCTCGACCTCGAACTCCTCCTCGCACACCACGGAGATGACGGCCTCGGCGACGCGGAGACCCGCGACGGTGCCCGCCTCGCGCGCCGCGAAGTCGGCGGTGGCGACGGCGTCCTCGGGGATGGTGGCCGCCGTGGTGACGTCCACCCCGCCCGCCAGGTCCTCCTCGATGGCCATGTGCGCGATGTCCTCGATCTGCACGGGATCGAGTCCTGCTTCGGTCAGGAGCTGTACGAGCGCGGGGTCGAGGCCGCACTCCAGGGCGTCGTAGGCGTCGTCACCGCCGCAGCCGCAGGCGTCGCCGCAGCCACCGCCTGCGGCTGAGGGGGCGGCGAGGGGGAGGTCGTCGGGGGTGCTCACGGTCACTGCTCCTGGGGACTGGGACGGGTCGGAGGGAAGTCGTGGGTCTCGGTCGTGTGCGCCGCCAGGGTCCTGTCCGGATTGAGGCGTACGACGATGTGGCGCCGCCAGGCCGCGTCGTCGCGGTCGGCGTGGTCCTCGCGCCAGTGGCAGCCGCGGGTCTCCTCGCGGCGCTGGGCGGCGGCCACCAGGACGCGGGCGACGCACAGGAGGTTGGTGGTCTCCCAGGTGTCGACGCCGGGCTCGGCCGTCTTGCCGTGCTCGGCGAGGGCGCCCGCCGCCTCGGCGTGGATGCGGGCCAGCTGTGCGGCGGCCTCGCTGAGGGACGAGGCGGAGCGGAGGACTCCGGCGCCTTCGGTCATGACGCGCTGGATGGCGAAGCGGGCCTCGGCCGGGAGGAGGGGGTGCGTCGGGGGCCCGGAGGGTGTGACGGGAGCCGGCACGCGCGCGTGGAGGGTGTTCTCCGCGTGCTGCGCCACGATGTCGTCGGCGATGCGCTCGGCGTAGACCAGGCCTTCGAGGAGGGAGTTGGAGGCGAGCCGGTTGGCGCCGTGCACGCCGGTGCAGGCGACCTCCCCGCAGGCGTAGAGCCCCGGGACGGTGGTGCGGCCGTGCCGGTCGGTGCGGACGCCGCCCGAGGCGTAGTGCGCGGCGGGGGCGATGGGGATGGGCTCGGTGACGGGGTCGATGCCGTGCGCGCGGCAGGCGGCCAGGATCGTCGGGAAGCGGTTCTCCCACATCTCGGCGCCGAAGTGGCGGGCGTCGAGGAACATGTGGTCGGCGCCCTTCTCCTGCATGCGGCGCATGATGCCCTTGGCGACGATGTCGCGGGGCGCCAGCTCGGCCAGCTCGTGCTGTCCGACCATGAAGCGCACGCCGTCGGCGTCCACGAGGTGCGCGCCCTCGCCTCGCACGGCCTCGGAGACCAGCGGCTGCTGGCCCTCGGCGTCGGTGCCGAGGAACAGCACCGTGGGGTGGAACTGCACGAATTCGAGGTCGGAGACCTCCGCGCCCGCGCGCAGGGCGAGCGCGACGCCGTCGCCCGTGGAGACGGACGGGTTCGTGGTCGCGGAGAAGACCTGGCCCATGCCGCCGGTGGCGAGGACGACCGCGGGGGCGTGGACGGCGCCCACGCCGTCGTGCTGGCCCTCCCCCATGACGTGCAGGGAGACACCGGCGGTGTGACCGTCGGCGTCGGTGAGGAGGTCGAGGACCAGCGCGTTCTCGATCGTCGGGATGCCGCGCGCGCGGACCGCCTCGACGAGGGCGCGGGAGATCTCCGCGCCGGTCGCGTCGCCGCCCGCGTGCGCGATGCGGCGCCGGTGGTGGCCGCCCTCGCGGGCCAGCTCGATGGCGCCTTCGGAGTCCCTGTCGAAGTGCGCGCCGGTCTCGATGAGGCGGCGTACGGCACCGGGGCCCTCGGTGACGAGGGTCCGCACGGCCTCCTCGTCGCAGAGGCCCGCGCCCGCCACGAGCGTGTCGTCCAGGTGCTCCTCGGGTGTGTCGCCCTCGCCGATCGCCGCGGCGACACCGCCCTGCGCCCAGCGCGTGGAGCCCGCGTCCAGGCGGGCCTTGGTCACCACGACCGTCCTGAGTCCCGCGGCAGCGCCGCGCAGGGCGGCGGTCAGCCCGGCCACTCCGGAGCCGACGACCACGATGTCGGCGTCGAGGGACCAGCCGGGGGCGGGCGCATGCAGCCGTATGCCGGTGGCACTCATGCGGGGACTCCGAACGTCAGCGGGATGTTGTCGATGAGGCGCGTCGAGCCGACCCGGGCGGCCACGGCGAGGACGGCCTCACCGCGGTGGTCGGGGCGGACCTCGGTGAAGTCGGCGGGGTCCACCAGCGCCACGTAGTCCAGCTCCAGCGGGGGGACCAGGCGGGCGGCCTCGTCGAGAACGAGGCGGGCCGCGGCGACGACGGCGGCGGGTCCGCCGGTCGCGGAGGGCTCGGCGGACTCCGCCACGGCGTGTGCGTCGGCCGCCGCGCGGGACTCGCCGATCTCGCTCAGGGCGACGGCACGCGCGCGTGAGGCGGGGGCACTGGCGGCCCGTGCGCGCAGCGCCTCCTGGGCGGCGTGCCGGTCGCGGCCCGCGAAGAGGGCCTGGGAGAGGGCGAGCGCGGTGCGCCGCTCGGCCGGGGCGAGGTAGCGGTTGCGGCTGGAGAGGGCCAGGCCGTCTTCCTCGCGGACGGTGGGGACGCCGACGATCTCGACCGGGAAGTTGAGGTCGCGGACCATGCGGCGGATCAGGGCGAGCTGCTGCGCGTCCTTCTGCCCGAAGAGCGCCACGTCGGGCGCGGTGAGGTGCAGCAGCTTGGCGACGACGGTGAGCATGCCGTCGAAGTGCCCGGGGCGCGTGACGCCTTCGAGGACGGTGCCCATGGGGCCCGCGCCGACGCGGACCTGGGGTTCACCGCCCGGGTACACCTCGTCCACGGAGGGGGCGAACACGATGTCCGCCCCGGCCTGCTCGGCGATCTTGAGGTCGGCTTCGAGGGTGCGCGGGTAGCGGTCGAGGTCCTCGCCGGCGCCGAACTGGAGCGGGTTCACGAAGACCGTGACGACGACCTCGCCCTCGGGTCCCGCGACGCGGCGTGCGGCCCGGACCAGGGAGGCGTGTCCCTCGTGCAGGGCACCCATGGTCATGACGACGGCCCGGCGGCCCGCACGCGCGCGCGTGCGGAGTGACTCCGCGGTGTGCAGCAGCGTGGTGCGCGTGCTCATCGGTTTCCCCCTTCGGGTCCGCCGCCGGTTCCGGTGGCGCCGCGGCCCCCGTCGCCTCCGTCGGCGAGGACCCCGAGGAGGTCCTCGGCGAGCTCGGGCTTGAGCAGGCCGTGGGCGAGCGCGCGGTCGGCGGTGGCGCGGGCCATCGCGAGGTACCCAGCGACGGTCTGCGGCGCGTGCTCGCGCAACTCGGCGACATGGGCGGCGACGGTGCCCGCGTCCCCGCGCGCGACGGGTCCGGTGAGTGCCGCGTCGCCCGAGCGGAGCGCGTTGTCGAGGGCGGCGCCGAGCAGCGGTCCGAGCATGCGGTCGGGGGCGGCGACGCCCGCGTCGCGCAGCAGGTCCATGGACTCGGCGACCAGGGTGACCAGGTGGTTCGCGCCCAGCGCGAGGGCCGCGTGATAGAGCGGGCGGTTCTCCTCGGCGATCCACTCGGGCTCGCCGCCCATCTCGATGACCAGGGCTTCGGCGGCGAGCCGAAGCTCCTCGGGGGCGGTCACCCCGAAGGAGCATCCGGCGAGGCGCTGCACGTCGACGGCGGTGCCGGTGAAGGTCATGGCGGGGTGCAGCGCGAGCGGCAGGGCTCCGGCGCGCAGGGCGGGTTCGAGGACCTGTGTGCCGTACCGCCCGGAGGTGTGGACGAGCAGTTGGCCGGGGCGGACGGCGCCGGTCTCGGCGAGGCCCTCGACGAGGCCGGGGAGCGCGTCGTCGGGGACGGTCAGGAGCACCAGGTCGGCGCGTTCGAGGACCTCGGCGGGCGGGACGAGGGGGACGTCGGGGAGCAGGGCGGCGGCCCTTCGCACCGACGCGTCGGACACGCCGGACGCGGCCACCGGACGGTGGCCCGCGAGCTGCAGTGACGCGGCGAGCGCGGGTCCCACCCGGCCCGCTCCCACGACTCCCACGGTGAGCCTCGCGGGGCGGTCCCGCGGGTCTGGCTGATGCGATGCGTTCACGCGGCGGCGCCTTCCGTTCCAGTCCGCTCGGGGTACCGGACGATTTCTCGTCATGTTAACGCGATTGGTTGGCGCCGCGTCTTCGGCTGTCCACAGGCTGTGGTTATTCATATGACCGGTGAGCGGTGAACGGGCCATGCTCGGAGGATGCCCTTCGAAAGCGCAGTAGAAGACCGGCCGGACCCTCAGGCGACGCCCGACACGCCCGACGCCGACGAACTCGAGGCAGCCCGCCGACGTGCCGCCGCCGTGGGCGCCGCCCGGACCCTGCACCGTTCCGTCCTGAACGTCCCCTTGACCGAGCGCCTGTCGGCGCTGGCCGCGGCGGCTCCCGACGTGGTCGGCCCCGAGGCCTCCACCGACGTGTACGGCAACGGCGTCGTCGCCACCCTGGAGGGCGAGGTCGCGCGGCTGCTCGGCACGGAGGACGCCGCGTTCTTCCCGACCGGCACGATGGCGCAGCAGGTCGCGCTGCGCTGCTGGGCGGGCCGTACGGGGAACGCGACGGTGGCACTGCACCCCAAGGCACATCCCGAAGTGCACGAAGGGTCCGCGTTCTCCGTGGTCAGCGGGTTGCGGACGGTGCATCCGACGCGTGAGCCGCGACTGCCGACGGCGGACGAAGTGCGGGACTTCGAGGAGCCTTTCGGGACGCTGATGCTCGAACTGCCGCTCCGGGACGCGGGTTTCGTCCTGCCGGAGTGGGAGGAGCTGGAGGCGGTCGTGGCGGCGGCCCGCGAGAGGGACGCGGTCGTGCACTTCGACGGCGCGCGGCTGTGGGAGTGCACGGCGCATTTCGGTCGCGGCCTCGCGGAGATCGCCGGTCTCGCCGACTCCGTGTACGTGTCGTTCTACAAGTCCCTCGAGGGGCTGAGCGGCGCCGCGCTGGCCGGTCCGCGCACGCTCGTCGAGGAGGCGAGGGTGTGGCGCCACCGCTACGGAGGGCAGCTGTTCCAGCAGTTCCCCGTCGCGGTCTCGGCCCTCGTCGGCCTGAAGCACACGCTGCCCCGGCTGCCGGAGTACGTCGCCCACGCGCGCGTGGTGGCCGACGCGCTGCACGAGGGGTTCGCGGCCGCGGGGGTGTCCTGGTCGCGGGTGCATCCGGAGCGCCCGCACACGCACCAGTTCCAGGTGTGGCTGCCGTACGCCCCCGACGTACTGAACGAGGCGTGTCTCGGGCAGGCGGAGGAGACCGGCACGCTGCTGTTCGGGCGCTGGTTCCCGGACGGGCCGCCCGGCCTCTCGGTCACGGAGGTCACCGTGACCGAAGAGGGCCTCAAGTGGGCGGCCCATGACGTCAGGGAAGCGGTCGCGGAGTTCGTACGACGGATCCCCGGGTGAGGCGGGCCAGGGCGGCGCGGACCCGGCCGCGTGCGGGACGTTCGGCCAGGACCGCGCGGAAGCGGCCGTAGTCGCGGACCTCGCGGACCGCCTGCCAGTCGTGCTGTCCGGGCGCGGGCGGCGTCGGCCCGCCGTGCTGCGCGGCGCGGTAGGAGTCGAGGAGGAACTGCTGGGTGACGCTCATGACGGACAACCTCTCGGTATAAATAGTACTTAACGGACATCGATGGGCTGGTCGTGCCCCTGCTCGGTCGTCGACAGCGACGGATGGGGTCGGGGATGACAGCCGGGGGCCGGCCACGGCGGCGCTGCCGCGGCCTCCCTGCGACCACAAGCCTGCGCCCCTCCCGCCGTCCGCGTCGCGTCGATTGACGAGCGCCGTCAATCGGCGGCCACGCTGTCGGTGGCGAGGTGCACCATGGGGCCATGAGCGTGAGCATCGACATCAGCGGGCTGGCCCTGGAGCGCATCCACGTCGTGCCCTCGCCCCTGTCCGAACTCGGCATGTCGCTGCACGCCCTGTCCGAGCCCGGCCACCACCCGGGGCTGCAGGGCTGGGTGACCGCCGTGTCCACGCGCCTGGACCCCTGCCTCGCGGACCGCCTCTGCGAGGCCGACTTCCTGTGGCGCACGACGTTCTCGGACGTGTTCGCGCCCTTCGCCGGGCTGCCCGGCCAGAGCGAGCTCCCTGGGGCCACGCTCGCCGAGGAGCTCGACCAGCTGGACAAGCTGAGCGACGAACAGTTCGTGGACGCGGCCCTGGAGTTCACCTGCCAGTCGACGTACACGGAACCGGACCGCAAGCTCCTCTCCGACCCCGCCGTGCAGCGGCGCGCACTGGACCTCGCCGCCGCGCGCGGCCCGCACCAGGTGCGCTTCACCAAGCGGCTCCTGGAGGATCCGCCCGTCGTCCGCGCGTGGTTCCGCACGCTCATGGAGGACTGCGACGAGGCCTTCTTCGCCGACACCTGGGCCCGCGTGCACCACCAACTGGCCGCGGACGCCCGGCACAAGACCGAACTGCTGCGGCGCAAGGGGCTCGCGGAGGCCCTGAAGGCCATCTCCGGGGCGGTGTCCCTGGACGAGAGCGGTCAGGTCATCACCGTGGACAAGATGTCCGACGGCCGGACCACCACCGGCTCAGGAGGCCTGACGATCGTGCCGACGAGCCTCGGCTGGCCGCATCTGTGGGTGCTGCACCGCAGGGGCTGGCAGGCGTCGATCACGTACCCGATCAGCACCCCCGGCCTCACCTCGCCGCCCACCGTGGAGCAGCTGACCCGCCGCATGTCCGCGCTCGCCCACCCGGTGCGGATGCGCCTGTGCCGCCACCTCGCGCGCGGGGCGTACACCACGAGCGAGCTGGCCGACGCGCACGGCATGACGGCGCCGGAGATATCCCGGCACCTGAGCGTCCTGAAGAAGGCGGACCTGATCACCACGCGCCGCAGGGGGCGCTACGTCCAGCACCAGCTGGACATCAGCGTCGTGTCCCGCCTGGGCAGCGACTTCATAGAGGGCGTGCTGCGCTAGCCCGCCCCAGCGCTCGGCCTGCCCCGCAGGGCTCGTACGCCCTAGGAGCCGCCCCCGGCCCGCACGAGCCCCGTCTCGTACGCGAGGACCACCACCTGCACCCGGTCCCGCAGGTCCAGCTTGGTCAGGATGCGTCCGACGTGCGTCTTCACGGTCGCCTCCGACAGGACGAGCCGCGCGGCGATCTCGCCGTTCGACAGGCCCTGCGCGACCAGCACCATGACCTCGCGCTCGCGGTCCGTGAGGCGCTCCAGGTGCTTGTGCTGCGGCTGCCCGCCGGCGTTCGGCAGCATCGGCGCGAAACGGTCCAGGAGCCGCCTCGTCGTGGACGGCGCGACCACCGCGTCACCGCTGTGCACGGACCGGATCGCGGCGAGCAGCTCCCCCGGGGGCACGTCCTTGAGCATGAAGCCGGACGCCCCGGCCTTCAGCCCCGAGAAGGCGTACTCGTCGAGGTCGAACGTGGTCAGGATCAGGACCTTCGGCGGGTTCGCGTCCTGGCAGATGCGCCGGGTCGTCTCCACGCCGTCGAGCTTCGGCATGCGGACGTCCATCAGGACCACGTCGACCTCGGTCCCGCGCAGCACCTCCAGAGCCTCCACGCCGTCGCCCGCCTCCGCGACGACCTCCATGTCCGGCTGGGCGGCGAGCACCATCCGGAACCCGGTGCGCAGCAGCACCTGGTCGTCGACGAGCATCACACGGATCGACATCAAGGGTCCTTCCAAAGGGCTGTGGGGTCGAAAAGCCTGTGGGGCGATGTGCTCAGTGTGCGGGTTTCAGCGGCAGCAGCGCACTGATCCGGAAGCCGCCGCCGGGACGTGGCCCCGCGTCGAGTGTGCCGCCGACCATGCCGACCCGCTCGCGCATGCCGATCAGGCCGTGCCCGCTGCCGTCTGCCCCGCCGTCCTCGTACAGCTCGTGCGGGGCGCCCTTGCCGTCGTCCTCGACCAGCAGCCCGAGGCCGTCGTCGAAGTAGACGAGGCGCACGCTCGCCCCGGCGTTCTCACCCCCGTGCTTGCGGGTGTTGGTGAGGGCTTCCTGCACGATGCGGTACGCGGTGAGCTCGACGCCGCTGGGCAGGGGGCGCGGGGTGCCCTCCACCTTGTAGTCGACGGGCAGGCCCGCCGTGCGGACCTGTTCGATGAGTTCGTCGAGCTGCTCGACGTCGGGCTGCGGGACGTACTCGCCGCTCTCCTCGGGCTCCCCGGTGCGCAGCACACCGAGCAGCCTGCGCATCTCCGCGAGGGCCTGGCGGCCGGTGCCCGAGATGGTCTCCAGGGCCTTCTTCGCCTGGTCGGGAGCCGTGTCCATGACGTACGCGGCGCCGTCGGCCTGGACCACCATCACCGAGACGTTGTGCGCCACGACGTCGTGCAGCTCGCGGGCGATCCGGGCCCGCTCGGCCGCCACCGCGACCTTCGCCTGCGCCTCGCGCTCCTTCTCCAGGCGGTCGGCGCGCTCCTCAAGCTGCGCGAAGTAGGCGCGGCGGGTGCGGATGGAGTCGCCGAGGACCCAGGCGAGCGCGAACGGCACGATCTGGAACATCGTGAAGAGGACGAGCCCGAAGGCGCTGGTGTTCTCCGCGGGCCAGCGCATCATCGCCAGCGGGGCCGCGCACAGCCCGCCGATCAGCGCGAAGCGCGACGCCCAGCGGGGTCCGTCGGCGGCGGCGGTGTAGACGATCACCAGCATGGCGAAGTTCGCGGGCATCGTCTCCACGTTGAAGACGAGCTGCAGGAATCCGAGGACCGCGGCGAGCACCAGCATCTTCTCGGTGGCGCGGCGGCGCAGCGTCATCACCAGGGCGAACCCGATGGCGACGGGGACCGACAGGGCCTGCGGACCGCGCCCGGCCCCCTCGGCCATGGAGACCAGGCCGATCCCGGAGATCCCGAGCAGGACGAAGGCCCAGAAGCCGTCGACCCATGTCGGGTGTCTGCGGAGGAAGTCATAGAGGCGCTGCACGTAACCCAGCGTAGGCAGGCCATCGGCGCCCCCGGGTCAACCGAAGGTCCGATCCGTAGCAGGTACATGTACTCCCCAAGGTGGAGGCCCGCTTAGCCTGCGGTCTGTGACGAACGACAAGGAAGCGCAGCGCACCGCCGTCGCGCGCGGCTGGCGCGAGGCCACGGAGGCAGCCCTGTACGGCCCTCAGGGCTTCTACCGCCGCCCCGAGGGCCCCGCCGGTCACTTCCGGACTTCCGTGCACGCCTCGCCCCTCTACGCGGGCGCCGTGGCCCGTCTGCTGTCCCGCCTGGACGCGGCACTCGGTCACCCGGACGAGGTGGCCTTCGTGGACATGGGGGCGGGTCGCGGCGAACTCACCACGGCCGTCCTCGCCGCGCTTCCCCCGGAGGTGGCGGCACGCGTGCGTGTGTACGCCGTGGAGCTCGCCGAGCGCCCGGCGGACCTCGACCCGCGCATCGAGTGGCGCAGCACCCCACCGGTCGGCGTCACGGGTCTGCTGTTCGCCAATGAGTGGCTGGACAACGTCCCCGTGGACGTCGTCGAGGTGGCCGCCGACGGGGTGCCGCGCCGGGTGCTCGTGGACGGTGACGGCGCCGAGACGCCGGGCGGGCCGGTGGACGGGCCCGACGCGGAGTGGCTGGCGCGCTGGTGGCCCCTCGGCCCCGAGCCGGGCCTGCGCGCGGAGATCGGTCGCCCCAGGGACGAGGCGTGGGCGTCCGCCGCGGCAGCTGTGAAGCGCGGCCTCGCGGTCGCCGTCGACTACGCCCACACCCGTGACGCACGCCCGCCCTTCGGGACGCTGACGGGCTTCAGGGAGGGCCGCGAGACGGCGCCCTTGCCCGACGGCAGCTGCGACATCACGGCCCATGTGGCGCTCGACGCCTGCGCGGGGGACGGCGCCGCGCTGCTCACCCAGCGGGCCGCGCTCGGCGCCCTCGGGGTGCGCGGCGGGCGCCCGCCGCTGGCGCTCGCCTCCAGCGACCCGACGGCGTACGTCCGCGCCCTCACGCGCGCGGGAGAGGCCGCCGAGCTGACCGCGCCCGGCGGACTCGGCGACTTCGGGTGGCTGCTGCAGCCCGTGGGTGTCGCTCTGGACCCACTGCTCGCCGAATGACGCCCTGCCTGCCGCCGACGCCTTACTTGTCGATGTCGCCGACCACGAAGAACAGCGACCCCAGGATGGCCACCATGTCCGCGACCAGCTGCCCCGGGAGCAGTTCGGTCAGCGCCTGGATGTTGTTGTACGAGGCCGAGCGCAGCTTGAGGCGGTACGGCGTCTTCTCGCCCTTGCTGACGAGGTAGTAGCCGTTGATGCCGAGGGGGTTCTCGGTCCACGCGTACGTGTGGCCCTCGGGGGCCTTCAGGACCTTCGGCAGGCGCTGGTTGACCGGCCCCTGCGGAAGCTCGCCGAGCCGGTCCAGGCAGGCGTCCGCGAGATCCAGGGCGTTGTGGGTCTGCTCCAGGAGGCACTCGAAGCGGGCCAGGCAGTCGCCCTCCTCACGCGTGACGACCTTCAGCGTGTCCTGGAGCTCGCCGTACGCCAGATACGGCTCGTCACGGCGCAGGTCGAAGTCGACTCCGGAGGCGCGGGCGATGGGCCCGCTCACTCCGTAGGCATGCACCGCCTCCGGAGTGAGGACGCCGACGCCGCGCGTGCGGCCCCGGAAGATCTCGTTGCCGAGGACGAGCCGGTCGTACACGTCCATGCGCGACCGGACCGACGCGACCGCCTCCCGCGCGCGGGTGGTCCATCCGGCGGGCAGGTCCTCCTTGAGGCCGCCGACGCGGTTGAACATGTAGTGCATGCGGCCGCCGGAGATCTCCTCCATCACGTTCTGGAGCTCCTCGCGCTCGCGGAACGCGTGGAACACCGGCGTGATGCCGCCCAGTTCGAGCGGGTAGGACCCGAGGAACATCAGGTGGTTCAGTACGCGGTTGAGCTCGGCGAGGAGCGTGCGCATCCAGACGGCGCGCTCCGGGACCTCCATGCCGAGCATCCGCTCCACGGCCAGGACGACGCCCAGCTCGTTCGAGAACGCCGAGAGCCAGTCGTGGCGGTTGGCCAGCATCACGATCTGCCGGTAGTCCCGCGCCTCGAAGAGCTTCTCCGCACCGCGGTGCATGTAGCCGATGACCGGCTCCGCGTGCTGGATGCGCTCGCCGTCCAGGACCAGGCGGAGGCGGAGCACGCCGTGCGTGGACGGGTGCTGGGGGCCGATGTTGAGCACCATGTCGGTGCTCTCGGCCGCTCCGCCGATGCCGAGCGTGGTCTCCGTGGTGGTCTCCGTCGTGGGACTCATGGCCACAGTCTCTCGCACGCGCCGCCGTGTCAGCGGCGCTACGTACGCTTGAGCCATGAACACGGGGACAGCGGGGCCCGCAGGGCCGGCTCGGGAGCGGACCGAGCCGGTGTGGACGGGACTGCCGCGGGGACTGCTGAGGCTGCGCCGGCTCCTGCTGGTGGTCTGGTTCGTGCCGCTCGCGGCGGCCGTCGGAATCCCGCTCGGCCTGTTCGTGGGCCCTGCCTGGGCCGCGTTCGCGCTGATACCGCTCGCCGTCGTCGCCTGGGGCTGGCCGGTGCTCGGCCGCAACTGGCGCTCGTGGCGGTACGCGGAGCGGGCCGACGACCTGCTCATCAGCCGGGGCGTGCTCTGGCGCGAGGAGACGGTCGTGCCGTACGGCCGGATGCAGCTCGTCGAGGTGACCTCGGGGCCCCTGGAGCGCCGCTTCGGACTCGCGAGCGTCCAGCTGCACACCGCCGCGGCGGCCACCGACGCGCGTATCCCCGGGCTCCTCCCCGAGGAGGCGGAACGGCTGCGCGACCGGCTGACGGAACTCGGCGAAGCCCGATCGGCGGGGCTGTGAAGGGCGCACGGGACGACGGCGCCGTGAACGGCGTACGGGAAGCGGCGGACGCGGCCCGCCCCGGGGCGGACGACACCGTGCCCGAGCGGCGCCTGCACCCCGTCACGCCGCTGCGCCGCGCCTGGGCGCCCTGCGCGGTCCTGGTGGGCTGGGCCGTCCACGACCCGAACGGCACGCAGCAGCGCCTCTCCGCGCTGACCGCCACCACCCTCCTCCTCGGCAGCGTCGCCGTGGTCGTCGGCGGCGCCCTCTACGGCTTCCTGAGCTGGTGGTTCACGCACTTCTCGGTCACCGACACCGAGCTGCGCATCCGCACCGGCCTGTTCTTCCGGCGCACCGCCCACATCCGCCTGGACCGGCTCCAGGCCGTCGACGTGACACGTCCGCTGCTCGCCCGCATCGCGGGGGTCGCCAAGCTCAAACTGGACGTGGTCGGGGCGGAGAAGAAGGACGAGCTGGCTTACTTGGGCGAGCGCGAAGCGGCCGAACTGCGGGCCGAACTCCTCGCGCGGGCGGCCGGTTTCGTCCCCGAGGAGGCGCGCGAGGTCGGCGAGGCGCCCGTCCGGGGACTGCTGCACGTCCAGCCGCGCATGCTCGCCCACTCCCTGCTGCTCACCGGCGCGCCCTGGGGGGCACTCCTCGCGGCGTCCCTGGTGCCCGCCTTCATCTGGTTCGGCACCCACAGCCTGTGGACGACCCTCGGGGCCGCCGTCCCGATGCTGGGCGGCGCCTTCGCGAGCAGCGGCGGGCGTTTCATCAAGGAGTACGACTGGACGGTGGGCGAATCGCCCGACGGCATCCGCATCGACCACGGGCTGCTCGACAAGGCCCACGAGACGGTGCCGCCCGGCCGGGTGCAGACGGTGCACGTGGTGCAGCCGTTGCTGTGGCGGCGGCGCGGCTGGGTACGGGTGGAGCTGGACGTGGCGGGCTCGGCGAACAGCGTGCTGGTCCCGGTCGCGCCGCGGGAGCTCGCCGACGAGGTGATCGGGCGGGTCCTGCCGGGGGTGCGCGTGCCGGAGCCGACGGAGCTCGTGCGGCCTCCCGCGCGTGCGGCGTGGTGTGCGCCGCTGTGGTGGAGGGGTTACGGCCTGGCGGTCACCGACGAGGTCTTCGCGGCCCGCCACGGTCTGCTCAGACGCCGCCTGTCCCTCGTCCCGCACGCGAAGGTCCAGAGCGTACGGCTCTCCCAGGGCCCCTGGGAGCGGTTCAAGGGCGTCGCGGACGTACGGGTGGACACGGGCGCCAACAAGACGGTGGCGGCCCGCCTGCGCCCCGCGGACGAGGCGGCGACACTCCTCCACGCCCAGGCGGACCGCTCCCGAACGGGCCGCAGGGAGGCCATCCCTGACCGCTGGATGACCTGACGCGCGGGGACACGGCTGCGCTGCCCCCGCCTTTCGTGGCGGGCCCGTCCTCGCGGCTGCGGGCGCGTCCGGCGGCTGCGGGCGCGTCGTGGCCGGGTGCGCGGTTCCCCGCGCCCCTGGTCACCCCGCGCCGCCGCCACCGATGGTCACGCTGCGCCGCCGCCGAACAGCAGCCAAGCGTTACGCCCGCAGGGCGGTCCGCAGCTCCCCCACGTCGATCTGCTCCGTCTCGTCATGGGCCGTCAGGTCGATGACCTGGCCCACGCCACGTGCCGCGTCCCCCTCGGGCGCGTCCTTGAACTCGCCCTCGGTCTCCGCCTTGTGGACCGCGAGGGCCTCCTCGCCCACCACGTCGGCGAGGTCCTCGTTCTGCACGGACTCCAGCGCGGCCGGGGCCACGTTCTTCGTGCCGAAGAAGTCGAACCCGCCCTGCGGAGCCTGACGGCGCGACTGCGCGGGCGGCGCGACGGCGACCGCGCGCTCGTGCCCGGCGTATCCATCGGCCGCCCCGGGCTTCCCCCGCGACTCGTCCTCCGCGTCCGGCGCGGCTCCTGGCGCCGCCTGCGGTGGCTTGGTCCGGGACATGCGGTCGAGCGCCGCGTTGGCCCGCAGGAAGAGGGAGGGCGTGGGGGACGCACCCGGCCTGCCGGAGGCCTGCGCACGCGCGGCGGAAGCGTCCTTGGGCGGGGCAGTCTCCGTACGCGGGGCGTCCTCCGTACGCGGACCGGTCTCCGTGGGCGAAGACGGCTCCGTCCGCGGCGCCGACGCGCCGGGAACACGCCCCGGCGCCCCCGAGCGCACCGCGGGCACCAGGTCCTCGGCGCCGGATCCCGAGGCCGCCCCCGACGAAGGCGAAGGCAGTGCGGGCGCCTCCGGAGACGTCGCCTCGATGGCGAGCAGCCGCCGCCCCTCCAGAGCGCTGGCCCGCTCCGTCTCCGCCGTGGCGTACCGGCGCAGGAGCGCGGCGTGTTCGTTGCGCAGGGCCGCGAGCTCCGCACGCTTGGCGCGCAGCTTCGTCTCCAGTCTGCCCCGCAGTTCGCGGGACTCCTCGAGGTCGGACTCGGCCTCGGCCATCCGTTCCTCGTGGCGCCACTCGTCGCTCGCGCGGGCGCGGGTGAGCTCGGCGACGCGCTTGCCGGCCGTCTGGTCCCAGCGGCGCATGACGACCGAGCCGACGACGGCAGCGGCGGCCGCGGCCGCGACGAGCCCGCGGAGCACGACGGGTTCCGCGAACATCCAGGCGCCGCCGGCGCTGAGAATCGAAACGCCTGCGACCGTCGTAGGAGGAAGCAGCCGGTGCAGGGGTGGGGAATGGCGGTGGCGTCCACGTGGCATGGCCAGAAACTTACCGCGCGTAGGCGAAGTGTGGTGCCCCGCCCGGCAAAAAGCAGTCACCGCGGTCGTGACTCGTCGCAACTCCCCACCCCTCTTCCGCTCTGATTCAGCGATCAACTTCCGCTGTGACCGGGGAACTTCCCGGCGCTTTTCTTGATCATCTTCAGATGAGGCCCTTCGACTTCAGATACTCGGCGGCGACATCCGCTTCCTTCTGACGCTCCTCGTCGACCTTCCGGTTGAGTTCGATGAGGTCGTCCGTCGTGAGCGTCTTCGTGAGCTTGCCGAGGGCCTCGGCTATCTCCTTGCCGCCGGCCTCCTTCGCGTTCACCACGGGAAGGATGTTGTCCGCGTTCTGGAGCTTCTTGTCGTCCTCGAGGATGACGAGGTCGTAGTTCTTCAGCGTCGCGTCGGTCGTCGTGGTCAGCACCAGTTGGTCCGTGCCGTTCTTGACGGCCTGCTTGGACTGCGTGGTGCCGACCCCCTTGGGGTCGATTCCGGTGACGTCGATGCCGTACTTCTTCTTCAGTCCCGGCGCGCAGAACGGGCGGGACTCGCATTCGTCGCCCGCCGCGATCTTGACCTTCTCACCGGACCTGCCGAGATCCGAGAGCGTCTTGAGCTTGTGCTCCTTCGCGTATTCCTTGGAGACCGCGAACGCGTTCTGGTCGACCGCCTCACCGGCCGGGAGCACCTTCAGGCCCTCCGGCTCCGCGAGCTTCTCGAGCGCGCTCACCGTGGCGTCCAGATCGCTGGAGGCAACCGTGTCGGCCTTCGGGCCGTTCTTCTCCAGGTTGAGGAATTCCGCGAGGGTCGCCGCGTATTCGGGAGCTACGTCGATCGAGCCATTCTTGAGTTCGGGCTTGTAGATCTCGCGGTTCTGCACGGTCTTGACCTCGGCGTCGTAACCGGCCTTCTCCAGGACGCCCGCGTAGAGCTCGGCGAGCACCTTCTGTTCGGTGAACCGCGCGGAACCCACCACGAGCGAGCCCTTCTTGTCACCGCCCGCCTTGTCCGACCCCTTGCCGTCGTCCTCCAGGCTGTCCCCGCCGCACGCGGCGAGACCCGCGGTCAGCGCCACGACGGCCGCGGCCGCCCCTGCCATCCGTCGCGCGCGACGCGTTGTGCTGTTCATCGGTGAACCACCATTTCGAAAGGAAAGAAAGAAACTCGGAACTCACAGCCGACCGCGGGCCGACGCCCACCGCCACGGACCGACTCCCACCGTCACCGGCCGCCGCCTACCGCCGCATCGGATCGAAGAGCCGCCCCGCCACCACAAGGACCCCCTCCACGAGGAGCGCGAGCAGCGCCACCAGGACGGCGCCCGCGACCACTTGCGGGGTGTTCTGCAGGTTGAACCCGGCCGTGATGATCCGGCCGAGACCGCCCTCACCCGCCATCGCGGCGAGCGTGGCCGTCGCGACGACCTGCACGCCCGCGGACCGTATGCCGGTCATGATCAGCGGGTACGCCAGCGGCAGCTCGACCCGCGCGAACAGCTGCCCGCCGCTCATCCCCATCCCGCGCGCGGCCTCCACCACCGCGCGGTCCACCTCCCGCATCCCGAGGTAGGCGTTGGTCAGCAGCGGCGGGACGGCGAAGAGCACCAGCGCGATCAGCGTCGGCGCGTCACCGTGCTCGCCGAGGGGCGTGAGCGTCAGCAGGATAAGCAGGGCCAGCGTGGGCACCGCGCGGCCGACGTTGGAGATGTTGACGGCAAGCGCGCCGCCCTTGCCGATGTGCCCGAGACACAGCGCCAGGGGCAGCGCGATGGCGCAGGCCACGGCGAGGCAGACCCCGCTGAAGTACAGGTGCTCGGCGAGGCGGTGCCAGACGCCCTTCTCGCCCTGCCAGTTGGCGCCCGTGGTCAGCCAGTCCCACGCCCCCGTGATCGCGTTCATGCGGGCTCAGCCACCTTCGTCACGGCCGCCTTGCGCGACGCCCGGCTCGTCCGTGTGCGATGGGCTCTCGTCCACGGCGTCAGCAGCCGCTGGAGCCCGAGCAGCAGCAGGTCGGCGGTGACGGCGAGGAGCACGCAGAGCACCGAGGCGGTCAGGACCTGCGCCTTGAAGGTCGTGTCCAGGCCGTCGAGGATGAGGGTGCCCAGGCCGCCGTAGTCCACGATCGCGCCGACGGTGGTCAGGGCGACCGTGGAGACCGTGGTGATGCGCACGCCGGCGAGGAGCGCGGGCAGCGCGAGCGGCAGCTCCACCTCCCACAGCAGCCTCAACGGGCCGTACCCCATGCCCTTGGCGGCGTCCCTGGCCTCCTCGGGGACGGCCTGGAGGCCGGCCAGGATGTTCCGCACCAGAACCGTCAGCGAGTACAGGACGAGGCCCGTGACGACCAGGGAGACGGACAGCCCGAAGAAGGGCAGGAGCAGCGAGAACATGGCGAGGGAAGGGACCGAGTAGAGCACGGTCGTCACGCCGAGGATCGGACCCGCGAGGAAGCGGAAGCGCCGTGCGAGCAGCGCGAGCGGCAGGGCGACGGCGACCCCGATCGCCACGGAGGCGACGGTGATCCCGACGTGCTCAAGGGTCGCGTCGATCAACTCCTGGCTGCGGGAGCGGAGATATTCCCCGCAGATCCAGTCGTTCGTCACCAGACAGTTCTGCTCGGCCACGCGCCCCACCTCCCCCGAAATCCCGAACGTATGCCGTACACACGTCCCCCCGTGTCTGGCGACCCTAACGCGCACCACCGACAATCGCAGTGAGTCGTTGTACGGCCGCAACACGGCCGTCACGCAAAGCCCCTCGCCGCCCTCCACAATGGGGAACCATGATCCGGTTCGAGCACGTCACCAAGCGGTACGCGGACGGCACCACGGCCGTCGACGATCTGTCCTTCGAGGTCGCCGAGGGCGAACTGGTCACGCTCGTGGGCCCGTCGGGCTGCGGCAAGACGACGACGATGAAAATGGTGAACCGGCTCATCGAGCCGAGCGAGGGCCGGATATTCGTCGACGGCGACGACATATCCGGAATCGATCCCGTGCAACTGCGGCGCCGTATCGGCTATGTGATCCAGCAGGTCGGTCTCTTCCCGCACAAGACGGTCCTCGAGAACACGGCGACCGTCCCGCATCTCCTCGGCGTCAAGCGCGGCAAGGCCCGCGAGCGCGCCGCCGAACTCCTCGACCTGGTCGGCCTCGACCCCGCCGTCTTCGGCGACCGCTACCCCGAGCAGCTCTCGGGAGGCCAGCGCCAGCGCGTGGGCGTGGCACGCGCGCTGGCCGCCGATCCGCCGGTGCTGCTGATGGACGAGCCCTTCGGCGCGGTCGACCCCGTCGTCCGCGAGCACCTGCAGAACGAGTTCCTCCGGCTCCAGCAGGCGGTGCGCAAGACGGTGCTCTTCGTCACACACGACATCGAGGAGGCGGTCCGCCTCGGGGATCGCATCGCGGTCTACGGAGAGGGCCGTATCGAGCAGTTCGACAGCCCGTCGACGGTCCTCGGGGCGCCCGCGAACGACTACGTGGCGGACTTCGTCGGCGCGGACCGGGGCCTGAAGCGCCTCTCCGTGACACCGATCGAGGAGGGCGACCTGGAACAGCCGCCCGTGGTGCACCTCGACGACACGCTGCCGAAAGAGCTCGACGCGCGCTGGGCCGTCGTCCTGGACGGCGGGAACAACCTGCACGGCTGGATCTCCGCCGAGCACGCGCGCGCGGGGAGCGGGACGGTCCGCGAGCACGCCCGCCGCATGGAGGCGTGGCTGCCGGTCGGTGCGAGCCTGAAGCAGGCGTTCGCGACGATGCTCCAGCACGACGCGGGCTGGATCGCGGTCATCGACAAGGACAGCGAGGGCCGCTTCCTGGGCGTCCTGACACCGGCCCGGCTGCACGAGGCGCTGCGCCGCTCGACGGCTGCGGACGCGCGGGACATCGCCCGCGCGGAGGTCGAGTTGGAGACGGTGGCGGCGATCAGGAGCTAGGGAGGCCTGTGCCCTAGTCGGCGCTCAGCCGCCCGCTGATCCACTCCAGCGTCGCGGGGATCTCACGGCGCCAGGTGTTGAAGTTGTGCCCACCGCTCTCGAGCGTGATCGACGAGACGCGCGTGGGCGCCTTCACCTTGTCGATGAACTTCAGGGTGTCGCGGTAGTTGCCCTCGCCCTTCTTGCTCGTGGTCACGAGGAGGGATGTCTTGGGCGGCGGCATGTGGTCCAGGTACCAGTCCAGGTCGGCGTGGCGCTCCAGCTCCTTGTCGCCGTGGAAGAGGTCACCCGTGGTGACGTCGATGGGCGCCTTGTAGTACGCGGAAAGGCCCGCTCCCGCGCCGTAGGTGGCCGGGTGGTGCATGGCGAGCTTCAGCGCGCAGTAGCCGCCCGTGGAGTCGCCGATGACGCCCCAGTTCTGTCCCTTGCCGCCCACCCTGTAGTGGCTGGATATCGCTCGGGGCAGGTCCTTGGCGAAGAACGTCTCGGTCTGCGGTCCGCCGGGCACGTCGACGCACTCGGTGTCGCGCGGCGGCGCCACGGTCGGCCGCATCATGACGAGGATCATCGGCTGCATCTTGCCGTCGGCCGCCTGTTTGTGGGCGGTCTGCGGGTAGTGCAGGCCCTTGATGAGCGCCTCGGCGGTGCCCGGGTATCCGGTGAGCACCACGGACGCGGGGAACTTGCGGTCCTTGTACTGCGGCTGGAAGTACTCGGGCGGCAGGTAGACGTAGGCGGGGCTGCCTATTTTGGAGACCTGTCCGCCGATCTCGATCTTCTGGATCTGCCCGCCGACGGAGGGCCGGCCGCCGCCCGGCACGTTCACCGTCTGGGTGCCGACGACCTTGACGGGCCCTGCTCCTTTGGCCGGATCGTGGTCCACCACCACTCCGGGAGCCGTCTCCTGGCCGAAGAGGTCCGCCCACGTGGCGTAGAAGCCGAAGGCCTGGTTGGCCGCCAGGCCCACCGAGGCGAAGACCGCGACCTGCGTGGCGAGCAGCAGCCCGACACGGCCCGCCACCGCCTTCCAGCTACGGCGGGCGAGCCGCGGCCAGAGCCAGATCGTGCCGACGATGAACAGCACCGCCAGCAAGACCGCAAGGGCGAGGACCTTGTTGCTCGTGAGACCCATGGGGAGTTCTGCCTGCGCTTTCTAACCTGTGCCGGGCATGTGCCCCGGCTCGACCGGACCCTGGACGGCCCGGCCGGCGGAGATGCCGGGGGCCCACCGGGCCTGCCACAGCATTTCCAGCCGTTTCCGGTCGGGAATGAACCCGTCTCCCTGAAGGACCGTCCTAGAGGGCGCAATGTAGCCGGATGCGCTTTTGGCACCGGATTAAAGCTCTCTCGCAGAACTACGGGATGCGATGTCTGTCAGGATAGATGGGGAAATGTCGGGCGGGGTTCCGGACAGTGAGGTGCGCCACCGCGACGGCCGA
Source organism: Streptomyces venezuelae (assembly GCF_008642355.1). NCBI lineage: Bacteria > Bacillati > Actinomycetota > Actinomycetes > Kitasatosporales > Streptomycetaceae > Streptomyces > Streptomyces venezuelae. Next base: position 4,539,076 of record NZ_CP029193.1, on the reverse strand, counting down.
CTGCGCAAGGTGCTGCGCGGGCCGCGCCCCGAGGCAGTGCCCACCTGGGTCGCCAGAGCCTGCACCCTCGTCGGCCTCCTGAACGTCGCGGCGGGCGTCTTCCCCCGTTTCCGGCACAGCCGCATGCACGCCATCGCCGAGGTCCTGCCCGGCGCGCTCGGTCCCTTCGCGGCAGCGCTCGCGCTCAGCTCCGGCATCCTGCTGCTCCTGCTCGCCCACGGTCTGCGGCGTCACAAGCGGCGGGCCTGGCGGGCCGCCGTGGTGCTGCTGCCCGCGGGCGCCGTGGCGCAGTTCGCGTACCGGCACTCGGTCATCGGCGTCGTGATCTCCCTCGCGCTGCTGGCGCTGCTGTTGCGCCATCGGAGTGAGTTCACCGCCCTGCCCGACCCGCGCAGCCGCTGGCGTGCCCTCGCCAACTTCGTCCTCCTCGGTGCCGGATCGATTCTGCTGGGTCTGGTGATCGTCAGCGTCCACCCCGGCAAGACCATCGGGGACCCCAGCATCACCGACCGCCTGGAGCACGTCCTCTACGGACTCTTCGGTTTCGAGGGCCCGGTCGACTACTACGGACGCACGTCCTGGACGGTCGGTTTCTCCCTCGGCGCCCTCGGCATGCTCACCGCCCTCACCACCGTCTACCTGGCCTTCCGCCCCGAGCACCCGGCCGCGCGCCTCACCGAGGACGACGAGACGAAGCTGCGCGCGCTGCTCGACAAGCACGGCGGCCGCGACTCCCTCGGCCACTTCGCGCTCCGCCGCGACAAGGGCGTCGTCTTCTCCCCCAGCGGCAAGGCCGCCGTCACCTACCGCGTCGTCTCCGGAGTGATGCTCGCCAGCGGCGACCCGATCGGCGACGTCGAGGCCTGGCCCGGCGCGATCGAACGCTTCATGGACGAGGCGAAGGCCCACTCCTGGACGCCGGCCGTCATGGGCTGCTCCGAGACGGGCGGCGAGGTGTGGACCCGCGAGACCGGCCTGGACGCCCTGGAGCTGGGCGACGAGGCGGTGGTGGACGTCGCGGATTTCTCCCTGTCCGGGCGTGCGATGCGCAACGTACGCCAGATGGTCAAGCGGATCGAGCGCAATGGCTACGAGACGCGCGTACGGCGCATCCGTGACCTGGGCGAACAGGAGCTCACCCGGATCCAGCGGGCCGCCGAGGACTGGCGCGGCACCGACACCGAGCGCGGTTTCTCCATGGCCCTCGGCCGCATCGGCGACCCGGACGACGGCGACTGTCTGATCGCCACCGCGCACAAGGCCGACGAGGACCCTGGCCCCTACGGCGACCTGAAGGCTGTCCTCCACTTCGTCCCGTGGGGCAAGGACGGCGTCTCCCTGGACCTCATGCGCCGCGACCGCGCGGCCGACCCCGGCATGAACGAGCTCCTCATCGTCGCCGCCCTCCAGGCGGCCCCGAAGCTCGGCATCGCCCGCGTGTCCCTCAACTTCGCCATGTTCCGCGCGGCCCTCGCCCGCGGCGAGAAGATCGGCGCGGGCCCGGTCCTGCGCGCCTGGCGCGGCCTGCTGGTCTTCCTCTCCCGCTGGTTCCAGATCGAGTCCCTGTACAAGTTCAACGCGAAGTTCCGCCCCCGCTGGGAGCCCCGCTTCGTCGTCTACCGCTCCAGCAAGGACCTCCCCCGCATCGGCTTCGCCGCGATGCAGGCCGAGGGCTTCGTCACGCTCGCCCTGCCGCGCTTCCTGCGCCGGGGCACGCCCCAGCGCCGCCCCTGCCCGCACCGGGCCGCGGAGCGGGAGGTCCAGGCGGCGTAATCGCGCCGCTTCCGGGCCTAGGCTGGAGGCATGAGTACGTTGCGCGGGCGGGGATCGGTCCAGGGGCTGCCGGAGTGGGACCGCTGTGCGGTCATGGGCGTGGTGAACGTGACGCCGGACTCCTTCTCCGACGGCGGCCGCTGGTTCGACACGACGGCCGCCGTGAAGCACGGCATCGACCTGGTCGCGCAGGGCGCCGACCTCGTCGACGTCGGCGGCGAGTCCACCCGCCCCGGCGCACCCCGCGTGGACGAGGACGAGGAGCTCAAGCGCGTCGTGCCCGTCGTGCGCGGCCTGGCCGCGGAGGGCGTCACGGTCTCCGTGGACACGATGCGCGCCACCGTCGCCGAGCAGGCGCTCGCGGCGGGCGCCGTCCTCGTCAACGACGTCAGCGGCGGCCTCGCCGACCCGCGCATGGTCCCGGCGGTCGCCGCCGCGCACGCCCCCTTCGTGGTCATGCACTGGCGCGGCTTCCTCACCGACATCCACGCCGAGCCGCACTACGACGACGTGCTCTCCGAAGTCGTCGACGAGCTCCACGCGCGCGTGGAGGCCGCCATCGAGGGCGGCATCGCCCCCGAGCGCATCGTCGTCGACCCGGGCCTCGGCTTCTCCAAGGAGGCCGAGCACGACCTGACGCTCCTCGCCCACCTGGAGCGGCTGCGCGACCTCGGCCACCCGGTCCTCGTCGCCGCCTCCCGCAAGCGGTTCCTCGGCCGCGTCCTCGCGGGCCCCGAGGGCGCTCCGCCGCCCGCCCGCGAGCGCGACGCCGCCACCGCCGCCGTCTCCGCCATCGCCGCCCACCAGGGCGCCTGGGCGGTCCGTGTGCACGAGGTGCGGGCGACCGCCGACGCGGTCCGCGTCGCCCGCGCGGTGACCGGCGCGGCTGGCGGCCCTCGGTGACCGCCGCCAGGACCGACGTCGAGCAGGTGCAGCTCGCCAACACGGCGTTCTACGAAGCGCTGGAACGCGGCGACTTCGACGAGGTGTCCGACCTCTGGCTGGACTCCGAGGACACCCCGGAGGGTGCCGGGGACACGGAGGACGCCGAGGGCACGGAGAGCGCGCGGAACGGCGAAACGGCCGGTGACGCGGTCTCCTGCGTCCACCCCGGCTGGCCGGTCCTGACGGGCCGCGGCGAGGTCCTCAGGTCGTACGCGCTGATCATGGCGAACACCGAGTACATCCAGTTCTTCCTCACCGACCTGAAGGTCGGCGTGGCCGGCGACACCGCTCTGGTGACGTGCACCGAGAACATCCTCAGCGGCGGCCCGCCCCCGGAGGCCGGCGGCGAGCTCGGCCCGCTCGTGGGCCAGCTCGTGGTCGCCACGAATGTGTTTCGCCGCACACCCGACGGCTGGAAGCTGTGGTCGCACCACGCCTCGCCGGTCCTCGCGGAAACCGATGACGAAGAGGGTGAGGAGACCCCCACCTGAGTGGGTAGGCGCCGTTCGACCAGTGTGCGCCGAGGCGCTCGACGGGGCCCGCGGGCGAGTGCTGTCAGTGCGCGCAGGTAGATTCGAACGAGGCTGGTGTGCCGACCGCACTCGGTGCAGGCCTGCCGATACCGACGATTGCAGGAGTGATTCGCGTGGATCGTGTCGCGCTGCGCGGCCTCAAGGCCCGCGGGCACCACGGTGTCTATCCGCGGGAGCGCGAAGAGGGCCAGACCTTCATCGTGGACCTGGTGCTTGGCCTGGACACGCGAGCGGCCGCGGCCGACGACGACCTGGCGAAGACCGTGCACTACGGAATCGTGGCCGAAGAGGTCGTGGCCGTCGTCGAGGGCGAACCCGTCGACCTCATCGAGACGCTCGCGGAGCGCATCGCCCAGGCGTGTCTCAAGCACGACGGAGTTCTGGAGGTCGAGGTCTGCGTCCACAAGCCGGACGCCCCGATCACCGTCCCGTTCGACGACGTGACCGTCACCATCACCCGGAGCCGAGTATGACTGTGCCCTTCAAAGCAGGTCAGAGCGACCCCACCGTCCAGCCGGTGCCCACCTCCGTCGTCGCGCAGGTGGACGCCGCGGACTCGACCCTGTCCAACCCCAAGCGTGCCGTGATCTCCCTCGGCAGCAACCTCGGCAACCGCCTGGAGACGCTGCAGGGCGCCGTCGACGCCCTGGAGGACACCCCCGGCCTGCGGGTCAAGGCGGTCTCCCCGGTGTACGAGACCGAGCCCTGGGGCGTCGACCCCGGCACCCAGCCCTCGTACTTCAACGCGGTCGTCGTGGTGAAGACGACGCTGCCGCCCGCCTCGCTCCTGGAGCGCGCGCAGGCGGTCGAGGAGGCCTTCCACCGCGTACGGGACGAGCGCTGGGGCCCCCGCACCATCGACGTGGACATCGTGGCGTACGCGGACGTGGTCTCCGAGGACCCGGCCCTCACGCTGCCCCACCCGCGCGCCCACGAACGCGCCTTCGTCCTCGCTCCCTGGCACGATGTGGAACCCGAGGCACAGCTGACCGGCCGGGGCCCGGTCGCGAAGCTGCTCGACGCGGTCACCCTGGACGGTGTGGCTCCCCGCGCCGACCTGGAACTCCGACTGCCGGAGTAGTCGTTGGAGAAGGCGGTCGAGACAAGCAAGCCGATGAAGGGTCACCCGTGAAGGAACTGCGCATCAGGACACTGGTCGGCCTCTTCCTCGTGGCCGGGGTGCTGTCCTGGTCGGGCGCCCGCCTCTGGGACTCCGTCGGCACGCTGCCGCGCGTTCCGCTGGCCGCGCCCATCGTGCTCGCGGTCATCGCCGTCACCCTCCTCGCGACGGCGCTGTCCCTGCGTTCCCGGCTGAAGGCCCAGCGCGAGCGGCGCCCCGGAGCGAAGGGCGTCGAGCCGATGATGGCCGCCCGCGCCGTCGTCTTCGGCCAGGCGAGCGCCCTGGTCGCGGCCCTGGTCGCGGGGATGTACGGCGGGACGGGTGTGTTCCTGCTCGAGTCCCTCGACATCCCGCCCCGCCGCGACCAGGCGGTGTACGCAGGGCTTTCGGTTCTGATGGGCATCGCGGTGATAGCGGCCGGCTTCTTCATGGAGCGGGTCTGCAAGCTCCCCGAGGACGACGACGAGAACGGCGAGACGCCGGCCGCGGCGTAGGCCACGCCCCCAGAAAGGCGCCGACGGGCGCTACAGCAGCGTGCCGCCCTCGACCTCCGTCTCCCCCAGGATCCGCTCCAGACGCCGCAGGACGTCCGCGTCCAGCCGTACGTGCGCGGCCGCGAGGTTCTCCTCGATGTGCTTCGGCGTACGGCTGCCGGGGATCGGCACGACGTTCGGGTCCTGGTGCAGCAGCCAGGCGAGCGCGAGCTGCGCCGGGGTGATGTCCAGCTCCTCCGCGACGCCCCGCACGGGCGCGAAGCGGTCGTTGTTGGCCTTCAGGTTCGCCGCGTCGAAACGCGGCGCGTTCTGCCGGAAGTCGCCCTCCGTGACCTGGCCGACCGTGCCGGTGAGGAAGCCTGCGCCCAGCGGCGACCACGGCACGAGCCCGACGCCGAGCTCGCGCGCCGCAGCGAGGAGTTCCGGCTCGGCGGGCTTCCACATCGACCACTCGATCTGCACCGCCGACACGGGGTGCACGGCGTGCGCGGCCCGCAGCTGGGCGGCCGTGACGTTCGAGAGGCCCAGGTGCCGCACCAGCCCCTCCCGGATCAGCTCGGCGACCGCGCCGACGGTGTCCTCGATCGGGACCTGCGGGTCGGGGAAGTGCGGGTAGTACAGGTCGATGTGGTCCGTCTCCAGGCCCCGCAGGCTCGCCTCGGCATAGCCGCGTACGTGCTTCGGGTCGCCGTTGACCGCCAGCTCACCGAAGGCGTAGCCGATGGGGAACGGGTGCGGCTCCACGCCCTCCGGCAGCCGGAAGCCGAACTTGGTGGCTATCGCGACCTGGTCGCGGCGCCCCCGCAGGGCCTTGCCGATGAGGCGTTCGTTGTGGCCGTCGACGCCGTACCCGTCGGAGGTGTCGATGATCGTGGCGCCCGCGTCGACCGCCGCGAGGAGAGCCCGCTCGCCGCGCTCGTCGTCGACCTCGCCGTAGACCCCCGGGGAGAGCACCATGGCGCCGTAGCCGAGAGCGGAGACCTCCAGGCCGCCGAGCTTGCGGGTGGGCAGAGGCTGCGTGCTCGTATTCGTCATACACGCAGTCTTTCGGCCACCGCCCCCATCGTCCACCGCTTTCGGCCACAACAGCCGCACACGGAAAGCGAGTTGAGCGGAACGAAAGACTCCCGACCACCCGGATCCCGCCGTCGTTTCAGCGGGCCATGATCAGGCTCATCGCCTCGTTGCGCGTCGCGGGGTCGCGCAGCTGGCCGCGGACCGCGGAGGTGATGGTCTTGGCGCCGGGCTTGCGGATGCCGCGCATCGACATGCACATGTGCTCGCACTCCACGACGACGATGACGCCGCGCGGCTCCAGGATCTCCATCAGCGAGTCCGCTATCTGCGTCGTCATGCGCTCCTGCACCTGCGGCCGGCGCGCGTACACGTCCACGAGGCGGGCAAGCTTCGACAGACCGGTGATCTTGCCGGAGGTGGACGGGATGTACCCCACGTGCGCCACACCGCGGAACGGCACCAGGTGGTGCTCGCAGCAGGAGGTGACCTCGATGTCCTTCACCAGGACCATCTCGTCGTGGCCGAGATCGAACGTCGTCGTCAGCACGTCCTCGGGCTTCTGCCAGAGCCCGGCGAATATCTCCTTGTACGCCCGTGCGACGCGCCCCGGAGTCTCCCGCAGCCCCTCCCGGTCGGGGTCCTCCCCCACGGCGATGAGCAGCTCGCGTACGGCGTTCTCGGCCCGCTTCTCGTCGAACTCGCCGATCAGGCCGTCGCCGTCCAGCGTCACCGGGTCGGTCATCTTGTGCCTCGTTCCTGTGCGTCACACGCGGGCGTACGAAATAAGCCGCGCCCCCCAGGCTAGAACCAGGGGGGCGCGGCATCCATTCCGGGCCTGCTGAGGCGCGCGGGTCAGCTCTCGGGGCGGTCCTCCGGGGCCACCTCGAGGGGCTGCTCCGTGCTGCCCGACGTCACCGCGGGGGTCGCGCCGTTCGCACCGTTCGTCAGCGACAGCTCCTTGGGGGAGAGCACCGGCGGGCGGGTCGAGGGCGTGCGCCGCGAGGAGCCGGTCCACGCGGGGCGGGCCGGGCGCTTCACGATGGTCGAGAAGATCTCGGCGATCTCTTCCTTGCCGAGGGTCTCCTTCTCCAGGAGCTGGAGGACCAGGTTGTCGAGGACGTCGCGGTTCTCGACGAGAATCTCCCACGCCTCGTTGTGCGCGGTCTCGATGAGCTTCTTGACCTCTTCGTCGACCAGCGCCGCGACCTCTTCCGAGTAATCGCGCTGGTGGCCCATCTCGCGACCGAGGAAGGGCTCCGTGTTGTCGCCGCCGAACTTGATCGCGCCGAGCCGCTCGGTCATGCCGTACTGCGTGACCATCGCGCGGGCCGTGCCCGTGGCCTTCTCGATGTCGTTCGCCGCGCCCGTCGTCGGGTCGTGGAAGACGAGCTCCTCGGCCGCGCGCCCACCCAGCATGTATGCCAGCTGGTCCAGCATCTCGTTGCGCGTGGTCGAGTACTTGTCCTCTTCGGGCAGGACCATGGTGTAACCCAGAGCCCGGCCGCGGGACAGGATCGTGATCTTGTGGACCGGGTCCGAGTTCGGTGAGGCCGCCGCGACCAGGGCGTGTCCGCCCTCGTGGTACGCGGTGATCTTCTTCTCCTTGTCGGACATGATCCGGGTCCGCTTCTGCGGGCCCGCCACGACGCGGTCGATCGCCTCGTCGAGCATGCTGTTGTCGATCAGCTTCTTGTCGCTGCGGGCGGTGAGCAGCGCGGCCTCGTTGAGGACGTTGCTCAGATCCGCACCGGTGAAGCCCGGCGTGCGACGGGCGACCGCGGAGAGGTCGACGTCCGGGGCGACCGGCTTGCCCTTCTGGTGAACCTTGAGGATCTCCAGGCGGCCCTGCATGTCCGGGCGGTCGACGGCGATCTGCCGGTCGAAGCGGCCGGGGCGCAGCAGCGCCGGGTCGAGGATGTCGGGGCGGTTCGTGGCGGCGATCAGGATGACGCCGCCCTTCACGTCGAAGCCGTCCATCTCGACGAGCAGCTGGTTCAGCGTCTGCTCGCGCTCGTCGTGGCCACCGCCGAGACCGGCACCGCGGTGACGGCCGACGGCGTCGATCTCGTCGACGAAGACGATCGCCGGGGCGTTCGCCTTGGCCTGCTCGAAGAGGTCACGCACACGGGAGGCACCGACACCGACGAACATCTCGACGAAGTCGGAACCGGAGATCGAGTAGAACGGGACTCCGGCCTCACCGGCGACGGCACGCGCGAGGAGCGTCTTGCCGGTACCGGGCGGGCCGTAGAGCAGCACACCCTTGGGGATCTTGGCGCCGACGGCCTGGAACTTCGCCGGCTCCTGCAGGAACTCCTTGATCTCGTGGAGCTCCTCGACCGCCTCGTCGGACCCCGCCACGTCGGCGAACGTCGTCTTCGGGGTGTCCTTGGTGATGAGCTTCGCCTTGGACTTCCCGAAGTTCATGACCCGGGAGCCGCCGCCCTGCATCTGGTTCATCAGGAACAGGAAGACGACGACGATGAGGACGAAGGGGAGCAGGGAGAGCAGGATCCCGACGAACGGGTTCTGCTTCGACGGCGAGACGGTGTAACCGTCCGGGATGTCCTTGGTCTGGTACTTGGACTGCAGGGTCTTGGCGAGGTCGACGCCCTGGTCGCCGATGTAGCTCGCCTGGATCTTGCTGCTGTCCTTGACCTTCTGGCCGTCCTTGAGCTCGACCTTGATGATCTGTTCGTCACCGGTGGTGAGCTTGGCGGACTCGACCTTGTTGTCGTTGATCGCCTGGACGACCTGGCCGGTGTCCACCGTCTTGTAGCCGCCGGACGAGCCGACGACCTGCATCAACACGACCACGGCAAGGACGGCCAGCACGATCCACATGACTGGCCCACGGAAGTATCGCTTCACGTCCATCCATACGGAGCGATGACGCCCCGTCCCTCCTGCCATAGTGAGTTTGATAAAGACTGTTCTTCGGACGGTACCCCAGCATTGTGACCCGAAGCTGCCCGGGACTGCTGGCAATCCGGCCTTCGCATGCTCCAACGTCGGGAAACGGGTGAGGGTTCCCCTGCGTCGTACGCGCTACGGGAGTCAGCCGCCGTAGACGTGCGGAGCGAGCGTTCCGACGAACGGGAGGTTGCGGTACTTCTCGGCGAAGTCGAGGCCGTACCCCACGACGAACTCGTTCGGGATGTCGAAGCCGATCCACTTCACGTCGATCGCGACCTTGGCCGCCTCCGGCTTGCGCAGCAGCGTGCACACCTCGAGGGAGGCGGGCTCGCGCGAGCCGAGGTTGGACAGCAGCCAGGACAGCGTCAGACCGGAGTCGATGATGTCCTCGACGATCAGGACGTGCTTGCCCTTGATGTCGGTGTCCAGGTCCTTGAGGATCCGCACGACGCCGGAGGACTGGGTCCCCGCGCCGTACGACGAGACGGCCATCCAGTCCATCGTGACGGGAGTGGACAGGGCGCGCGCCAGGTCCGCCATGACCATCACCGCGCCCTTGAGGACGCCGACGATCAGCAGGTCCTTGCCCGCGTACTCCGCGTCGATCTTGGCGGCCAGCTCGGCCAGCTTCGCGTCGATCTCTTCCTTGGTGATGAGCACCGACTGGAGGTCGGTGCCCATGTCTTTCGCGTCCACCCGCATCACTTTCGGTCGTCCCACCGGCCGACTCGGCCCGTCAGTCACACGGGGCTCTCGTCAGCCTTGCCGGATCACCAGTCTGCCACCCTGGCGCTGAGCCACGACTTTGCCCGGGAGGTTGATGGCTCCCTGGCCGCGCCAGCCCGTGATCAGGCGGTCGACCTCTTCGATGTGCCGGGCGAAGAGCGAACCCGCGGGGGCGCCCGCGTCGATGGCGGCCCGGCGGACGATGCGGCGGCGCACCGCGGGGGGCAGCGCGTAGAGCTTCGCGCACTCCAGGAGGCCGGTGGAGTCGCGCACGGTGGTCTCGGCCTGGGCGGCCCAGGTGTCGAGGGCGTCGGCGTCGTCCCTGGACAGCTGGGCCGTGCGGGCGAGCGCCTCGACGACGCCCTTGCCGAGTGCCTTCTCCAGGGCGGGCAGGCCCTCGTGGCGCAGGCGGGAGCGGGTGTACGCCGGGTCGGCGTTGTGCGGGTCGTCCCAGACGGGCAGCGACTGGACCATGCAGGCCTTGCGGGCGGTCTGCCGGTCGAGGTGCAGGAAGGGGCGGCGGTATCGGCCGGCGACCCCCGAGGTCGCCGCCATTCCGGACAGTGAGCGGATCCCGGAGCCGCGGGCGAGGCCGAGCAGGACGGTCTCGGCCTGGTCGTCCCGGGTGTGGCCGAGCAGGACGGCGGCTGCCGAATGCCGTTCGGCGGCGGCGTCCAGGGCCGCGTAGCGCGCGTCGCGGGCGGCGGCCTCGGGGCCTCCCTCGCGGCCCACGTCCACGGCCACGGAGTCGACCGGGGTCAGGCCGAGCGCGGTGAGGCGCACGACGACTTCGGCGGCGCGCAGATCGGATCCCGGCTGCAGGCCGTGGTCGACGGTGATGCCGCCGGCGCGCAAGCCGAGCTTGGGGGCCTCGAAGGCGAGCGCGGAGGCGAGCGCCATGGAGTCGGCGCCGCCGGAGCAGGCGACGAGCACGAGCGGCGACGCGGCCTGGTCGTGCGGCGTGTGTGGGGGGTGCGGCGGGCGTGGGGGGTGCGCGGCGCGCCGGTCGTGCGGCGGGGGCGCGTCGGGGGTGCGCTGGAGGTCGGTCAGGACGTCGTGGAGTACGCGGCGGACCGCCAGGCGTATCGCCGCGACCGCAGGATGGGGACCCATGTCCGGTTCCCTTCGTGAAGTTCGGGGGGTGAGCTCGGGCCAGTCACTCAGGACCCACTCGGGTCGTCCGGCCCTCGGGGGGCCTCACTTCCCACGCGTTCGGTCACTCAGAGTGTGTCGATGGTGACAGAGCCGAGCCGTTACCCGAGCATTGCACGCCTACCCATCGCCTACGGTCCCTCGGACGGGTGATTACGGGGGCGTTCTCCTGCCATCGGCCGCATCCGGCCTCTCAGTCTCCTTTACGGTGCACCCGCGCGACCCAGTCCGCGGGTTTGGCGATCTCCGCCTTCGTGGGCAGCGTGTTCGGCGACGTCCACACGCGGTTGAAGCCGTCCATGCCGACCTGGTCGACGACGGCGCGCACGAAGCGTTCTCCGTCGCGGTACTGGCGCAGTTTCGCGTCGAGGCCGAGGAGCTTGCGCAGCGCCTGGTCGAGGCGGCTCGCGCCGCGGGCCCTGCGCTGCTGGAACTTCTCCCGGATCTCGCCGACGGACGGCACGACGTCCGGGCCGACGCCGTCCATCACGAAGTCCGCGTGGCCTTCGAGCAGGGACATCACGGCCGTCAGGCGGGCGAGGATCTCGCGCTGGGCGGGAGTCTGGACGAGCTCGACGAGGGAGCGCCCGCCCTCGGACTCCTCGCCGTCCGCCGCGTCGGTGCGGCCGCCCGCGAACGTCTGGGCGGCCTCCCTGACGCGCTCGAGGACCGTCATCGGGTCGACCTCGGTCTCGCCGAGGAACGACTGGATCTCGGCCTCCAGGTGGTCGCGGAGCCACGGCACGGCGGTGAACTGCGTGCGGTGCGTCTCCTCGTGGAGGCAGACCCAGAGACGGAAGTCGTGGGGGTCCACGTCGAGCTCGCGCTCCACGTGCACGATGTTCGGGGCGACCAGGAGGAGCCTGCCGCCGCCGTTCGCTCCCGCGGGGAGTTCGCGGGTGGCCGGGGCGAACGTCTCGTACTGCCCGAGGACGCGGGAGGCGAGGAACGACAGGAGCATGCCGAGCTCCACGCCCGTCACCTTGCCGCCGACCGCGCCCAGCACGGCGTTGCCGGGGCCCGTGCGGCGGTCCTGCATCTTGTCCAGGAGGGGCTTGAGGATCTCCCTGAACCCCGCGACGTTCGCCCGGACCCAGCCGGCCCTGTCCACCACGAGGACGGGGGTGTCGTGGGTGGCCTCCGTCCCCATCCTCGTGAAGGAACGGACGTGTTCCTCCGAGGATTTGGCGTGCCGACGGAGCTCCGCGACGACGGCTCGCGCCTCGTCACGGCTCACCTCCGGGCCCGGCCTCACGAGGCGGGTCGCGGTCGCCACCGCGAGATTCCAGTCGACCATCTCGGCACCACCGATGCTCGTCATGCGGTCAACGGTACGTGCTGGCTCCCTCCTGTGGAGGGGCTGGCACCCCTGACATTGCCCTGGGGCCTGCCCCTAGGGAGCGTGTGGGGTGGGTGGGCCTCGGTGTTCACGTGCGGGTCCGGCGGGGGGGGGCTCGCGCAGTTCCCCGCGCCCCTGAGCGGCGACTCCTGGGCGGCGGCCGTTCAGAGATCGGCGATCAGCGGCCCTTCGTGCGCGGGTCCGGTGGGGGTGCTCGCGCAGTTCTCCGCGCCGCTGGGGCGCGAACCCTGGGCGTCCGGGTTCCAGGACCCGGCGATCAGCCGTTGACGGGGCCTTCTAGCGGCAGCCGCAGTTCGCCACCGTGGACGCCATGTGGTCCAGGGCCTTCTGGGCCGATTGGGGGTCCGTCGTGCCGGTGGTCATGAAGGCGAAGACCAGGAGGCGGCCGTCCGCGTCCACCACCGTTCCCGCGAGGCTGTTCACGCCCGTCAGCGTGCCGGTCTTGGCGCGGACCACGCCCGTGCCCGGGGAGTCCTTGGGATAGCGGTCGACGAGCGTGCCGGTGAAGCCCGCCACGGGCAGGCCCGTGACGACCGGACGGAGTCCGGGACGGCCCGGGTCCGCCGCGTGGTCCAGGAGCGCGGCGAGGAGCTCCGCGGAGACGCGGTCGGCGCGGTCCAGACCGCTGCCGTCGGCGAACTTCGTGCCGGAGAGGGGGAGTTTCTGCTTGGAGAGGGCGTCGCGCACCGCCTTGCCCGCGCCGTCGAAGCTCGCCGGTTCCTTCGCGGCGATCGCCGTCTGGCGGGCCAGCGCCTCGGCGATGTCGTTGTCGCTGTGCGTCAGCATCCGCTCGACCAGCGCCGACAGCGGCGGCGACTCGACCTTCGCCAGCGCCTCGGCGCGGTCCGATGCCTTGGAGGGGCCGGGTGTCGTGTCGGGGGGTGTGGTCGTGGTGATGCCCTTGTCGCCGAGGAACTGCGCGAATTTCCTCGTCGCCTCGCCGGCCGGGTCGGCCGTGCGCGGTGCGGGGCCGCTCGTGGAGTCGTCCAGGCGGCCCTCGTCGGCCATCAGGGCGGTGACCGGCGTGATGTTCTCGTTCGGGCCGATCGGGTGCTGCACGGGTCCGGAGTACAGCGACGTGTCGTACGAGAGCTTGATCTTGTCGATGCCGCGGCTCTCGAGGGAGCGTGCCGTGTCCTCGGCGAGCGTGCGCAGGCTCGCCGCCGTGTCCGTGTAGCGGCCGTCCTTGCGGGCGGTGAGGGTGGGGTCGCCGCCGCCGACCAGGACGACGTCGGGCGCCCCGGAGGCGTCGGGCTCGATCACCGTCTTCGTGGCGATGCGGTGGTCGGGGCCCACCGCGGACAGTGCCGCGACGGCCGTGGCGATCTTGATGGTCGACGCGGGCGTCAGGCCGTCGCCCGCGTTCTTGCCGTACACCGGCTTCCCGGAGGCCGCGTCGAGCACGACGGCGGACCGCTTCGGGCCGAGCGCCGGATCCCGCATGAGCGGATCGAGCACCTCCGCCAGGGCGGAGTCCGTCGGTGCCGGTGCCACCCCCGCGGGCGCGCCGAGCCCCGCGAGCACCGAAGGGGCGCTCGGCGCCGCCTCCGGCTCGCTTCCGGGCGCCCGACCAGCGTGATCTGCGCCACCCCAGGCGTCCTGGGAAGCGGCCCGGTCCCGCTCCGCCGTACGCTGACCGGAGGAGTCCCAAGGGCCGGCCGCGGCCACCGCCCCGGCCGCGATGACCAGGCCGAAGGCGGCGGACCCAGCTGTGAGCTGCCAGGTCGTGAGCTTCCCGGAGAACCCGGAGAGCTTGGTGGCGGAAGGCTTTGCCAGCTGTCTCAAAAGCTGTCGAGGCCGCTGCCAAGGCTTGAGCTCCGGCACGACGACCAGCCCCTTTCGCGATCACACATCTGCGTGAGGGACACTTAATCACCCGAAGTATGTGCTGATCATGGAGGAGCCACCCGTGGAGTTCGACGTCACCATCGAGATTCCGAAGGGTTCGCGGAACAAGTACGAGGTGGACCACGAGACCGGCCGGATTCGTCTGGACCGTCGCCTCTTCACGTCGACCAGCTACCCCGCGGACTACGGCTTCGTCGAGAACACCCTCGGCGAGGACGGTGACCCGCTGGACGCCTTGGTCATCCTGGACGAGCCGACCTTCCCGGGCTGCCTCATCAAGTGCCGCGCGATCGGCATGTTCCGGATGACCGACGAGGCGGGCGGCGACGACAAGCTGCTCTGCGTCCCGGCCTCGGACCCGCGCGTGGAGCACCTGCGCGACATCCACCACGTCTCCGAGTTCGACCGCCTGGAGATCCAGCACTTCTTCGAGGTCTACAAGGACCTGGAGCCCGGCAAGTCCGTCGAGGGCGCCGACTGGGTCGGCCGCGCGGACGCCGAGGCCGAGATCGAGCGTTCCTACAAGCGCTTCAAGGACGAGGGCGGCCACTGAGCCACTCGCCCCGGGCGGGCCGCGCGACCCACGGGGGTCGCGCGGCCCGTTCGTGTATCTGTGCCCATACTGGCCATACGGAGGGTGCGTACGAGTCGTATGAGAAGTGAGGGCATCAGTGGCCGAGCAGGAGGCCGAGGACCGCAAGCCGCAGTCGGACGAATCACGCAGCGCGTTCGTGCAGCCCAGCGGCGTGATGGCGCAGCCACCGGCCCCTGAGGACGAGTCCCAGACGACGTCCGAGTTCGCCATTCCCACCGGCCTCGCGACGCCGTCGTCGACGACGCAGGAGACCGAGAAGTCGGCGTTCACCACGCCGCACACCTACACCTCCCGCAACGCCCCGCAGGCGTTCACGCCCGCGCAGGGCATACCCCTGGTGAAGCTCACCAAGGACGTGCCGTGGCAGGACCAGATGCGCACGATGCTGCGCATGCCGGTCACCGAGCGGCCCGCTCCGGAGCCCGCGCAGAAGCAGGAGGACGACAGCGGGCCCGCCGTGCCGCGCGTGCTCGACCTGACCCTGCGTATCGGCGAGCTGCTCCTGGCGGGCGGTGAGGGCGCCGAGGACGTGGAGGCGGCGATGTTCGCGGTCTGCCGTTCGTACGGCCTCGACCGCTGCGAGCCGAACGTGACGTTCACGCTCCTGTCGATCTCGCACCAGCCCTCCCTGGTCGACGACCCGGTCACGGCTTCCAGGACGGTCCGCAGGCGTGGCACCGACTACACGCGTCTCGCGGCGGTCTTCCACCTGGTGGACGACATCAGCGACCCGGATCTGGAGATCTCCCTGGAGGAGGCCTACCGCCGGCTCGCGGGCATTCGGCGTAACCGTCACCCCTATCCCGGATGGGCCCTGACGGCCGCCAGCGGGCTCCTCGCGGGCTCCGCCTCGGTGCTCGTGGGCGGTGGCGCGCTGGTCTTCCTGGTGGCCGCCGTGGGCGCGATGCTCGGCGACCGTCTCGCCTGGCTGTGCGCGGGGCGCGGACTTCCGGAGTTCTACCAGTTCGTGGGCGCCGCGATGCCGCCCGCGGGGATGGGCGTGGCGCTCAGCTTCGTGCACACCGAGGCGTCCATGGCCTCGGCGGTGATCACGGGTGGGCTCTTCGCGCTGATCCCGGGGCGGGCCCTGGTGGCGGGCGTGCAGGACGGTCTGACCGGCTACTACATCACCGCGGCCGCACGTCTCCTGGAAGTCATGTACCTCATCGTGGGCATCGTCTGCGGTGTGCTGCTCGTGCTGTCGCTCGGCGTCATGCTCGACGCGACGAACCTGACCCCGGAGACGAAGTTCGGCGTGACGTCGTCGCGGCCGGTCATCCAGATCCTGGCGTCGATGGCGCTGAGTCTGGCGTTCGCGATCCTGCTTCAGCAGGAACGTAACACCGTGCTGATGGTGACCCTCAACGGCGGCATCGCCTGGGTGATGTTCGGGGCGCTCGCGCAGACGCCGCTGGAGCTCTCGCCCGTCGCCGCGACGGCCGTCGCGGCCGGTCTGGTCGGTCTGTTCGGGCAGCTCTTCTCGCGGTACAGGTTCGCGTCGTCGCTGCCCTATGTGACGGCGGCGATCGGGCCGCTGCTGCCGGGTAGCGCGACGTACTTCGGGCTGCTCGCGCTGGCGCAGAACGACCTGAACACGGGCATGAACTCGCTCACCAAGGCCGTCGCGACGGCTCTGGCCATCGCGATCGGCGTGAACCTGGGGAGCGAGGTCTCCCGGCTGATCCTGAAGGTGCCGGGCGCGGCCTCGGCGGCGAACCGCCGCGCGGCCAAGCGGACGCGCGGCTTCTGAGACCTGTTCCGGAGTGCGTCAGCGCTTGGCGTGACGGCCGCGCTGCTGCGCGGGCGGCGTGCCCGGCGCCCCCGCGCCCTCGTCGGACGCGGCCTTCTTGGACTTGCTGCGCGCCCGCAGGAACTCGATGGCGATCGGCACCACCGAGATGAGGACGATCAGGATGAGGATCGCCTCGATGTTCTTGTGCACGAACTCGATGTTGCCGAGCCAGGCGCCGAGCAGCGTGACGCCCGCGCCCCACATGACGCCGCCGATGATGTTGAACGTGATGAACGAGCGGTACCGCATGCCGGAGACACCGGCGATGATCGGCGTGAAGGTGCGCACGATCGGCACGAAGCGGGCCAGGACCAGGGACTTGGGGCCGTACTTCTCGAAGAAGTCGTGGGCCTTGACCACGTTCTCCTGCTTGAAGAGCTTGGAGTCCGGGCGGTTGAAGAGCGAGGGGCCGACCTTCTTGCCGAAGAGGTAACCCGCCTGGTCGCCGAGGATCGCGGCGATGCAGATCAGCAGGCAGGCCAGCCACAGCGGGGTGTCCAGCTTGTCCGTGGTGATCAGCAGGCCCGTGGTGAACAGCAGCGAGTCACCGGGCAGGAAGAAGCCGATGAGCAGGCCCGACTCGGCGAAGACGATCACCAGCAGGCCCCAGAGACCGAACTGGTTGAGCAGGTAATCCGGATCCAACCAGCTTGGTCCGAGCGCAAGCGTCGTCACGGTTCCGGGCTCCTGAGGGGTGAGGGGGCGGGGCGGCGGCAGATGCAGCCCCCCAAATTTATCAACGCGGGGCGGCCCGGCCAGGTTCCAGTGCCCTTCTCCGGCCGTACTGTGCGACAACTGGAACATAGCCGGGCCGCATGCGCCTCACCCGTTGCGTGCCGCGTTCGCGAGGATCGCGTCCCTTAGGTACACCGCCAGGCCGGGCCTGATGGCTTCGTAGAAGGCCGTGAACCGCTCGTCGGCGACGTACATCTCACCGAGACAGGTGTGCATCTCGTGCGAGCAGGTGTAGTGGTTCGCCGTGATGAGGCGGCGGTGCTCCTCCGCGGCGTCCATGGCCTCCTCGGAGTCGGGGGGCACGCCGCGGCCGAGAAGCTCCCCCACGCGCGCGTGGACCGTGTTCAACTCGTCGTTGATCCGCTTCCAGTCGTCCTTGGTGTACGAGGCGGCCTTGCGCTGCGACTCGCGGTAGGCGTCCGTGTCGCCCCAGCGCTGTTCGACCTCCTCGGCGTACTGGTCGGGATCGTGGTCTCCGAAGACCTCGAACTTCTCCTCGGGCGTGAGGTTGATGCCCATCTTCTTCGCCTCCATGGCGGTCTCGACGGCGGCGGCCATCTCCTGGAGCCGGTGAATCCGCGCGGTCAGCAGCCTGTGCCGGCGGCGCAGGTGCTCCCGCGGGTCCGTGTCCGGGTCGTCCAGGAGGGCCGCCACCTCGTCGAGGGGGAAGCCGAGCTCCCGGTAGAACAGGATCTGCTGCAGCCGGTCGAGGTCGTCGTCGCCGTAGCGCCGGTGACCCGCGTGGCTGCGCCCGCCGGGCACCAGCAGTCCGATCTCGTCGTAGTGGTGCAGCGTGCGCACGGTCACTCCGGCGAAAGCGGCGACCTGTCCCACGGACCAGCTCATGGCGTCCGCCCTTCTTCTCTCGGTACGCGGACCACCCTGTGTCCTCACGTCGCGTGAGGTGCAAGCGGGAAAGCCTGGCGGCCGGTGCTACCTGCTCAGCGCCGTGAACCTGCGGACCGCCAACGGCAGGAATACCCCTACGAGCACCACGGGCCACAGCACCGCCAGGAGCCCCGCGTGTTCGGCGGCCCAGGACGTGCCGGCCACCCCCGGGTCGTTGCCGAAGAGGTCACGGGTGGCCGTCGCCGTCGCCGAGAGCGGGTTCCACTCGACCAGGGCGCCCAGCCAGCCCGGCATGTTCTCGGGGACCGTGAAGGCGTTGGAGAGGAACCCGACCGGCCACACCAGGATCTGCACGGTCATGACCAGCTCCGGCCTCCCCGCCACCATCGCCAGGTGGATGCCGAGCCACAGCATCGCGAACCGCAGCATCAGGAGCAGCCCGACGGCCCCGAGGACCGCCCCGGACGAACCGTGCCAGCGCCAGCCGATCGCGAGCCCGACGCCCATCATGACCAGGAGCGAGACGAACGACTGGAGCATGTCGGCGACCGAACGCCCCACCAGGACGGCACCGTTGGCCATCGGCATGGAGCGGAACCGGTCGATCACGCCCTTGTTGAGGTCCTGGGTGACCGCGACCATCGTCGCGTCGAGCCCGAAGACCATCGTCAGCGCGAACATGCCGGGGACGAGGAACTCGGCGTACTCCCCCGCGATGCCTTTGCCGCCGCCGATCAGGTAGGTGAACATCAGCAGCATCATCACGGGGAAGACGAGTCCCACGAGGACCTGCACGGGTTGCCGTGCCCAGTGGGCGAGTTCGCGCCGTGTCATCGTCCAGGAGTCGGTCACGGCCCAGCTCATCGGCGTACTCACACGGGCTCCTTCGTACGTTCCGTCAGGCTCAGGAAGACCTCGTCCAGCGTGGGCCTGCGCAGCGCCACGTCCTCCGCGTCGATGCCGGCGTCCCGCAGGCCCCGCACGACGGCTGTGAGGGCCTCCATGCGGTCCGTGACGGGCGCGGAGGCCATTCTGCGGTCCGGGTCCACCGTGGCTCCGGGAGGCAGCACAGCGGCCGCACGGGCCAGTTGGGCCGCGTCCCGGACCACGACGTCGATGCGGTCGCCGCCCAGCTTCGCCTTCAGGGCGTCCGCCGTGCCCTCCGCGACGACGTGCCCCTCGTCGATCACCGACATGCGGTCGGCCAGCTGATCCGCCTCCTCCAGGTACTGCGTCGTCAGGAGCACGGTCGTGCCGCCGCCGACCAGTGAGCGCACCGAGTCCCACACCTCCGCGCGACCGCGCGGATCGAGGCCCGTGGTGGGCTCGTCGAGGAAGAGCACCTCGGGGTCGGTGACGAGGGACGCCGCGAGGTCCAGGCGGCGCCGCATCCCGCCGCTGTACTGCTTGACGGCCTTGCGTCCGGTGTCCGCGAGACCGAACCTCTCCAGGAGCTCGTCGGCCCGCACGCGCGCGTGGCGGGCGCCGATGTGGTGGAGCCTGGCGAACATGTCCAGGTTCTGCCGGCCGCTCAGCTCCTCGTCGACCGCCGCGTGCTGGCCGAGCAGCCCGATGCGCCTGCGCACTTCGTCGGGGCTGCGCCGCGCGTCGTGGCCCGCGACCTCCACGCGCCCCGCGTCGGGCCGCAGCAGGGTCGCGAGCATCCGCACCGCCGTGGTCTTGCCCGCGCCGTTCGGTCCGAGCACCCCGTGCACGGTGCCGCGCTCGACCCGCAGGTCGAGGCCGTTCAGTGCCTTCTTCCGCCCGTACGTCTTGTGTGCGCCCTCGACGACGATCGCGTCCGTCATCCGGCCCCCCTCGACGATCTTGTAGTCAAACTTGACTAGAAGTGCGAAGGTAACCGAGACCCGCTCATTCGTCAAACTTGATTAGCTGTTCTCCGGGGAGGTCCGGTCCCCCGTCGCGTACGGGTTCTCCTGTCCGTCCGCGAGCACGGCCACGAAGGGTTCGCCCTCGCCCGCGAAGGTGTACGCGCCGCCCTCGATGCGGGCGATGAGACTCTTGGTCCACTCGGCGCCCGTGTCGGCCGAGTGCACCCAGTAGTTCATGATCTCGCCGATGTGCCCCAGCTGCCCGGGGCCCTCCGCGGGTGTGTAGTACTCGGTGACGGAGGCCCGCCACTCCTCCATGCGCCGCACCCGCTCCTTGAGGAGAGCGACGGCCTCCTCGCGCGGCAGGTCCACCATGAAGCCGAGCGCGGCCGTGAGGATGTCCGGCCGCTGGTCGTACATCGTCAGGGACTCACGGAGCAGGGTGAGGAATTCCTCCGTGCCCTGCTCCGTGATCTCGTACTCCGTGCGGGGCGGGCCGCCTGCCGTGGAGGGGGCGACCTCGTGCGCGCGCAGCATGCCCTGCTTCGCCAGCTGCTTCAGGGCGTGGTAGATCGAGCCCGGCTTGGCGTTGGACCACTCGTGGGCGCCCCAGTACTCCAGGTCGTTGCGCACCTGGTAGCCGTGGGCGCGGCCGTGCTGACGCACGGCCCCCAGGACAAGGAGCCGGATCGCTGACATGTACCGCGCCCTTCCATTCGGCCCCCCCGGGTCATCAATTTTGACTAGGGTAGCCCCGCTCCAGCGCCACCAGCTCGAAGGCCGTCTTCCCGTCCAGCGACTCCCGGATGATGTCGGCATGGCCCGCGTGCCGCCCGATCTCCTCGACCAGGTGCAGCATCAGCCAGCGCATCGACACGGCGCCGTCCTTCGGGAACCACGGCGCGTCGGGCAGCGGGAAGGTGTCGTCGAGGCTCGGCACCTCGCGGATGAACGCCTCGGTCTCACGGGCGACACCGTCCCAGAACGCCAGTGTCTCCGCGAGCGTCTCGCCCTCCACGAGGCGGAACCCCTCGCCCCATGTCTCCTGCGTGCGGGCCCTCTCGTTGGGCTTCCGCTGCGCCATGCGGAGCCAGTTGAGTTCGACTTCCGCGACGTGCTTCACGAGGCCGCCGAGGGTGAGCTCGCTGGCGCTCGGGCGGGCCTTCGCCTGTTCGTCGGTGAGGCCGATGACCGAGCGGCGGACGCCGCCGCGCTGTGCCTCCACGAAGGCGATCAGGGCGCCGCGCTCGTCGCCGTGTGCTTCCGCGCTGACGTGGGTGACCATGGTGTCCGCCTCTCTCCCGCCCGCTGTCACGGGCTGTTCCACCCGGCTCATCCGCCGGGCTTCTCGACACCCCAGACGTTACGGAGCCTTGCGGTCAGGTTCTGTCCGCAAGGCTCCGGTGTCCCACGGACGACTGAGGCGGATCAGAACGGGAAGCGCGACCTGCCGTGCTGCACCGAGATCCACTTCTGCGTGGTGAACGCGTCCACCGTCGACTCACCGTTCAGCCGTCCGAGGCCGCTGCTCTTCTCGCCGCCGAACGGCACGATCGGCTCATCGTGCACGGTGCCGTCGTTCACGTGGATCATGCCGGTCCTGACGCGCTTGGCGATGCGTACGCCGCGCTCGGTGTCGGCGGTGTGCACGGCGCCGCTCAGCCCGTACGGAGTGTCGTTGGCGATGCGGACCGCCTCGTCCTCGCCGTCGAAGGGCAGCAGCAGGGCGACGGGGCCGAAGATCTCCTGCGTGAGGACCGGGGAGTCCTCGGGGAGGTCGGTGAGGACCGAGGGGGCGACCAGGTTGCCGTCGGTGCGCCCCTGCAGCAGCGCCTTCGCGCCGGCCGCGACGGCCTGCTCGACCACAGCCGTGACGGCGTCCGCCTGCGAGGAGTTGATGAGCGGGCCGATGTGGGTGGCGGGGTCGGCCGGGTCGCCGACCTTCAGGCCCGCGACCTTGGCGACGAACTTCTCGGTGAACTCCGCCAGCACGGACCGGTCCACGAGGATGCGGTTGGCGGCCATGCAGACCTGGCCCTGGTGCACGAAGCGGCTGAAGACCGCCGCGTCGACCGCGTAGTCGATGTCGGCGTCGTCCAGGACGATCAGCGCGCTGTTGCCGCCCATCTCCAGGATGGAGCGCTTGAAGTGCGAGGCGCAGACCGTCGCGACGTGCCGGCCCACGCGGTCCGAGCCGGTGAAGGAGATGACGCTCGGCACGGTGTTCTCGAGGAAGGCGTCGCCTATCTCGGCTATGTCCGTGATCACCACGTTGAGCAGGCCGGCCGGCAGGCCCGCGTCCTCGAAGACCTTGGCCACCAGGCTGCCGCCGAGCACCGGCGCGTTCTGGTGCGGCTTCAGCACCACGGCGTTGCCGAGGGCGAGGGCGGGAGCGACGCTCTTGATCGACAGGAGGAACGGGAAGTTGAAGGGGCTGATGACGCCCACCACGCCGACCGGGACGCGGTAGAGACGGTTCTCCTTGCCCTCGTCCGGGGACGGCAGGACGCGGCCCTCGGGGCGCAGGGCGAGATGGATGGCCTCGCGCAGGAACTCCTTGGTGAGGTGGAGCTCGAAGGCGGCCTTGAGGCGGGTGCCGCCCAACTCGGCGACGATGGCCTCGCCGATCTCCTCCTCGCGGTCCTCGACGATCCGCAGGGCACGCTCGAACACGGCACGGCGCGCGTAGGGGTTCGTCTCCGCCCAGTCCCGCTGCGCCCGCTCGGCCGCGCGGTAGGCCTGGTCGACCTCGTCCGCCGTGGCGACCGTGATGGACGCCAGCTTCTCCCCGTCGTACGGATTGAAGTCGATGATGTCCCAGGAACCCGACCCGGCCTTCCACTCCCCGTCGATGTACTGATGAGCCAGGTCGGTGAAGAAGGACATGAGCGGACCCCTTGCCGCGGCAGCAGACGGCCGCAAACGGAAGCAGACACCTGATCTCGCGTCATAGTACTTATGTTTCAGGTGAGTTGGAGCAGACCGCGAAGAAGATCCCGGCTTCCGACCGGATCGGGGCTGTCCTTCTGCAGCTGCGCGACCACCCGCTCGTACTGGGCGACTTCCTCCGCCTTGTCGAGGTAGAGGGCGCCGGTGAGCTGCTCCACGTACACGACGTCCGAGAGGTCGGACTCCGGAAAGCTCAGCATGGTGAAGGCGCCGCTCTCACCGGCGTGCCCGCCGAAGCTGAACGGCATGACCTGGAGGGTGACGTTGGGGCGCTCGGAGATCTCGATGAGGTGCTGGATCTGTCCCCGCATCACCTCGCGGTCGCCGTACGGACGCCGGAGCGCGGCCTCGTCGAGGACGCAGTGGAAGCGGGGCGCGTGCTCGGAGGTGAGGAGCTTCTGGCGTTCGAGGCGCAGGGCGACGCGGCGGTCGATCTCGGCCCGGCTCGCGCCCTTCATGCCACGGGCGACGACCGCGTGCGCGTACGCCTCGGTCTGCAACAGGCCGTTCACGAACTGGACTTCGTAGACGCGGATGAGCGAGGCCGCGCCCTCGAGACCGATGTATGTCTGGAACCAGCCGGGCAGGACGTCCGAGTAACTGTGCCACCAGCCCGTGAGGTTGGCCTCTTTGGCGAGCGAGAGCAGCGCGCCGCGCTCGGCGTCGTCGGTGACGCCGTAGAGCGTCAGCAGGTCCTCGACATCCCTGGACTTGAAGCTCACCCGTCCCAACTCCATGCGGCTGATCTTCGATTCGGAGGCACGGATGGAGTACCCGGCCGCTTCGCGGGTGATGCCGCGGGATTCCCTGAGCCGCCTCAGCTGCGAGCCCAGCAGGATGCGCCGTACCACCGAGCCGCTCGACTCCCCTGCGGTCACTTCGCTCAATCCTCCCGATCGACTGGAAGCCAGCAGTCTGCCATTAAACGCTTCGGGCGGTACACGTCCGGTTACAGAAACAGAAACGGTCCGAAAGGTCTCCTCAAGAAGTCGCGGGAAGAAATGGGCAAGAAGTGGCACGGGATCGACCAAGTCCGGCGCGTGCACGTGCATCTGCCCTTGCATCTGCTGTGCGCATTCGGAACCATGGTCCGCGCGCCACTGCTGTACCGACCGCGTACCACCGCACCATCGGCGACCGACCGCGCCACCGCTCCATCGCTACGTACCGCGAAACCGGGGAGTGCCTCGCATGGGGACGAATGGATCGACCATGCTCGAGCCGTTAAGGCAGGGGCTACCTCCGATCGACCCCTCCGCCGTCTCGGACGCGGCCTCCGTCGCCCTCCCCGCCCGCTACGAAGCAGTGGGCAGCGCCCGGCAGTTCACCCGCAAGACACTGGGCCAGTGGGACCTCGACGAGCGGTTCGACGACATCGCGCTGGTGGTCTCCGAACTCGTCACCAACGCGCTGCGGCACGCGCTGCCCGCCGACACCCCGCGCGATCACCAGGAGCCGCCGGTGCGGCTGCACCTGATGCACTGGGCGACGCGGCTCGTGTGCGCGGTGCGCGACCCCAGTGACGAGAGCCCGGTCGCGCGCGACACGGACGACGACTTCTCCGCGGAGTCCGGGCGGGGCCTGTTCCTCGTGGACTCGTTCAGCGACAGCTGGGGCTGGCACCCGCTCGCCGGCGCGCTGCGCGGCAAGGTGGTCTGGGCGCTGTTCAGCCTGGGCTGAGCCCGGGACCGCGCGAACGGCGCCGGCCGCCAGGGCCGGCGCCACTGCCCGTCCGGGTCGAGTCAGCCGCCTATCAGGTGGTCGAACTCCCCGTCCTTCATCCCCAGCAGCATCGCCTCGATCTCGGCGCGCGTGTAGACGAGCGCCGGGCCGCCCGGGAACCGCGAGTTGCGCACGGCGACGTCGCCGCCCGGCAGTTTCGCGAACTCCACGCACGAGCCCTGCGAGTTGCTGTGTCTGCTCTTCTGCCAGACGACCCCGTGAAGCTCCGTGGCCGCCATGCCGTTAAACGCGTGGTGCACAGGTCGCTCCCCGGGTCATGCGGTGCCGTGTGTGGCTCTAGATGCAGTGGTCAACTGTCCCGGATCATAGCTGTGTTCACATGCAGATGCATGGGCAGATGCACGTGCACGCCGGGTGTTCCCCTGATTACAGCCCTGCCGGCACCTCGTCGGCCTGTCGAAACCTCGCAGGCCTGTCGGTACCTCGTAAGCCTGTCGGTACCTCGCACAGGAAGAGACGCACGCGGCGCCCTTCCTGTTCCCTCGGACACGAGACCGGCCCCCTGCGGCACCCGGAGGTGCCGGCAGGAGGCCGGTGCGGGGAGAACAGGTCCGGTCAGCGAGGCGACCCGTACGGCAGGAGCGCCATCTCGCGGGCGTTCTTGACCGCCGCGGCGATCCGCCGCTGCTGCTGGGCCGTCACACGCGTCACCCGGCGGCTGCGGATCTTGCCCCGGTCCGAGATGAACTTGCGGAGCAGCTCCGTGTCCTTGTAGTCGACGTACGTGATCCCGGCCTGGTCCAGGGGGTTGGGCTTCGGCTTCTGCGGGCGCGGGGGCTTGCGCGGGGACAAGGTCAGACCTCCAGGAGGGTGTCGAAGGCGGGGGGCAGGTGTCTCCAGGCGTCGCGCCCGGCGGCGTACTCCTCGTCCGTCAACAGGCAGGACTCCAGGACCTGTTCGAGTCCGTCGCGATCCAGGCCCGGCGAGGTGAACACCAGGTGGTTGCAGCGGTCGCCGTGCTCCGGATGCCAGTCGAGGGCGGCGGCCGCGCGGCGCACCGGCGGGACCATCTCCCACGCGGCGTCCGGCAGCGAGGCCAGCCACGGCCCGGCGCTCTCGACGCAGAGCGCGCCGCCCGCCGCGTCCCACCCGAGCAGCGTGTCCGGGTGGTCGGCGAGCCAGAACCGGCCCCGGCTACGGGCGGCGGCGCAGGTCAGGTCCTCCAGCGCGTCGTACAGCCGCTCCGGATGGAACGGCCGCTCCCTGCGCCATACGAGGGTCACGACCCCGCACGCGTCCGCCTCGGCCGGCAGCAGTGCGCAGGCGGGATGCTGCGCCGCCGCGGCGGCCTCGACGTCGAACCCGGCGAGGGCGGCGGCGGCCAGCTCGCCCCGCCCGACCGGCACCTGTCGCGCCGTGGGGTGGAGCTGGGCGAGGAGGGCGCGGTCCTCGTCGTCCGGCTCGGCGCCGTCGGCGTCGTCGCCCTCCGCCACGGCGAGCACGGGTGCGTACTCGAGCTGGCGCGCCCAGGTGTCGGCGACGGTGCGCTGATCGCTCGGGGCGGCGGCGAGACCGGCGTCCATGAGGTCGTCGCCGTTGCTCAGGCAGGGCAGGAGCAGCGCCGGGTCGACGGCCGTGACGACGCCGCTGAGGACGAGGGCGTCCCCGGCGTGCGCGGCGACGACCTCGGCCATCGCCTTGGGCTCGACCGAGTCCCACAGCTCGACGACCGCGAGCCGGGTGAGGCCCGCGTCCGCGAGGCGGTCCAGCTCGGGCATCAGGTCCTCGCGGAGCGCGCAGCACGCGCAGTCGTTGACGAGGGGCGCGTCGCCGGTGGAGAGCACGCCGGTGGTGTCGCGGACCGTGCGGACGACGGTGCCGTGCACGGCGGTCGACAGGTCGTGGTGGAGGGCCACGCTGTCGGGGACGGTCGCGAGGAGCTCGTCGACGGCCGCTTTGCGGGCGACCGCGTGCAGACCGCCGACGATCACGACGTCCATACGGCGCGACGAGTCCATGGGGAGCGACGAGTCCATGGGCGGCGGGTCCGTGGGTGCCATCAGCGCTTGCCGAACCGGCGCTCGAAGCGCTCGACGCGGCCCGCCGTGTCCATCACACGGGACGTGCCCGTGTAGAAGGGGTGACTCGCGGACGAGACCTCGACGTCGATCACGGGGTAGGTGTGGCCGTCCTCCCACTCGATCGTCCTGCCGCCGGTCGCGGTCTCGCTCCCCGCCGCCGTCGAGCGGGTGAGGAAGGCGAAGCCCGCGGCCTTGTCACGGAAGACGACCGGGCCGTACGGGGGGTGGATGTCCTTGCGCATGACGGTCAGCGCTCCTCTCGGAAGTCGACGTGGCGGCGGGCCATGGGGTCGTACTTGCGGATGGTGAGGCGGTCGGGGTTGTTCCGCCGGTTCTTACGGGTGACGTACGTATAGCCGGTCCCTGCCGTCGAGCGGAGCTTGATGACGGGGCGGAGTTCGTTGCGGGCCATGGGGCTAGTATATGAAAATGACTCTCGTTTTCAACAGGGAGTCCTGTCCATCGCCGCTTTCCGACCGAGAGGTGCGTCACCTTGTCCGCCCACTGCCAGCTGACCGGAGCGGAACCCCGCTTCGGCAACAACATCTCCCACTCGCATCGGCGTACGTCCCGCCGCTTCGACCCCAACGTCCAGCGCAAGCGGTACTGGCTGCCGAGCGAGAGCCGGTACGTGCGGCTGCGGCTCAGCACGAAGGGGATCAGGACCGTCGACCGCATCGGGATCGAGGCGGCCGTCGCCAGGATCCGTGCGCGCGGGGTGAGGATCTGATGGCCAAGAAGAGCAAGATCGCGAAGAACGAGCAGCGGCGCGTGATCGTCGCGCGGTACGCGGCGAGGCGTGCGGAGCTCAAGGAACTCATCCGCAGGCCGGGCACGTCTCCGGAGCAACGGCTCGCTGCACGAAGGGAGTTGGCGCGGCAGCCGCGGGACGCGAGCGCGACGCGGGTACGGAACCGGGACAGCGTCGACGGGCGCCCGCGCGGATACGTCGGGGCGTTCGGGCTGTCGAGGGTCAACCTGCGTGAGCAAGCGCACGCCGGATTTCTCCCCGGCGTGCGCAAGTCGTCCTGGTAGCTTGGCGCGCGATTTGGCCGGGCCGTGACCGCCCGGCGCACACTGCGTCGACCAGGGGGACTTCAAGTGCGTACGTACGTCCGTAATGGCCGGGTGCTCGGTACGGCGGTGGCGGGCCTCGCCGCTGCGCTGGTGCTGAGCGGGTGCGGGAGTGACGGGGACGGCGATGGCGGTGGCGGTGGCGGCAAGAAGGACCGCGGATCGTCGGGCTCGTCGGGCTCGTCCGGTTCCTCGGGTTCGTCCGACGGCGGCTCCGGTGGGTCCGGTGGCTCCGGCTCGAAGGGCGGCAGCCTGGAGGGTTCGTGGATCGCCACGTCCGGTGGGAAGCCGCTCGTCCTCGCGGTCGAGGGCAAGACGGCGACGCTCCTCGGCGAGGACGTGCTGTGCAACGGCAGCGTGGGCGGCGAGACGGGCTCGCAGACGCTCTCCCTCAAGTGCCCGAAGGGCGACGGGGACCGTACGGCGGGCCGGATCGAGTCCGTGGACGCCAAGTCGATGAAGGTCGCCTGGGGCAGTGCGGGCACGGACGAGTTCCTGAAGACGGAGGGCGGCAAGCTCCCCGAGGGGCTGCCGACGGCGGGAATGCCGCAGTCCTGAGCGGCGGCACCTGAGGCAGTGCCGTACCTGCCGTACCTGTCGTACCCACTCTGTGCCTTCAACGGGCCGCGGGACCCTCCGGGTTCCGCGGCCCGTCGTCGTCCGGGCGCTTCGTCGACGTACCGTCGACCAGCATCGGCGGAGGCGAGGTGTCCAGGGCGTCGGACAGTTCGTCGAGGGTCTCCAGGAGCAGCCCCGCGCCTCTGCGGACCACGCGGTCGGGGACGCCCTCGCCGTCCCACTCGTCCAGTGCGGCGCGGACCGCCTCCCATTTGGGCACCCGGCGTTCGCGCAACGCCTTGGCGCCCTGCTCGGTCGACTTGCGCAGCGCCTCGGCGAGGCGGGCCGCCGCGGGGACGGGGGTGTCGCCGCGCTCCGGCAGGTGCGCCTCCATCAGCATGGCGACGCGGCCCAGTTGGGCGAGGGTCTCCTCCGCGTCGGCGGCCGCGGCGCGGGAGAGGCCGCGGTGGCGCACCGGCTCGTTCTTGGCCCGGTCGACGGCTTCCTGCCAGGCGACGCGGGCGTCGCGGGCGGCGAGCAGAGCCTCGCGGACGTCGGGACAGGCCTTGCCGGCGGGGTGGGCGTAGCGGTCGACGACGGCGGCCGCGTAACGGCCGTCGGCGATCAGCCAGTCGGCGAGGCGGGTGCGGAGGCGGGGGGTCTCCCAGGCGGGGTAGAGGGCGTACGCGATCATCGCGAGGACGCCGCCGAGCAGGGTGAGGACGACGCGCTCCGGGACGGTCTGCGTCCACTGCTGGCCGCCCATGCCGAGCAGGAAGACGACGTACGCGGCCACGCAGGCCTGGGCCGCGACCTGTCCGGTGCGCATCAGCAGGTACATCATCCCGGCGCAGAGCACGGCGAGCGCGGCGGAGAGGCCGGTGCCGGGGTGGGCGAGCTGGACGAGGCCCGTGGCGAGGGCGACGCCGACGAGGGTGCCGCCGAAACGGGCGACCGCGCGGGAGTACGTCTGGGAGAAGTCGGGCCGCATCACCATGACGGAGGCCATGGGGGCCCAGTAGCCGTGCCCGAGGGGCAGCAAGTGCCCGAGCAGATACCCGGCGGCGGCCACGGCGGTCACGCGGATGGCATGCCGAGTGATCGGCGACTCGTGCCGCAACTCCCCCCGCACGGCCCGGATCGCGGCAGGGACCAGCGCGAAGAGGGTGGGGCGGAGGAGGGGGGCGTGGGGCACGGCGGGGGCTGGGGTGGGGGCGGTGCCGGGGGCTGTGTCGGGGGCCGCGGCAGGGCCTGTGCCGGGGGCGGCCCCGGGGGCCGTGGTGGGGGCGGCCCTGTGGGCTGTGTCGGGGTCGGCCCCGGGGGCCGTGGCGGGGGCCGCCTTCGGAGGTGCGGACTCTGCGGGGGGAGGAGGGGTGGGAGGGGGGTCTGCGGGGGCGCGGCCGGTGGGAGGGGGATCCACGACAGCGGGCTCCGCAGGAGCAGACTCCGCGGCAGCAGGCCCGGCAGGAGCAGGCCCCGCAGGAGCAGACTCCGCGGCAGCAGGCCCGGCAGGAGCGGGCTCCGCAGGAGCGGGCTCCGCAGGAGCAGGCCCCGCAGACGCAGGCTCCGCAGGAGCGGGCTCCGCAGGAGCAGGCCCCGCAGACGCAGGCCCCGCAGGCGCAGGCCCAGCAGGAGCGGGCTCCGCAGGCGCAGGCCCCGCAGGCGCAGGGGGCGGGGGTGAAGGGGGCGTTGGGGTGTTGGAGGTGCCCGCTGTTTCCAGGACGTCCTTCAGGAGCGCGCCCAGGCGGGTTGCCGCGCGGTACGCCGGGCCCGTGAGGATCGCCCCCGTGTCCGGGGTCCGGAGCGCGGCCTCCGCCTCCGGGGGGATCTTGACCGGCTCGCCGTGCCGGATCGCCCGCGCCGCCGCGTCCAGGACCGCGCCCGCCGCCGCCAGGAGTTCCCTGACCCGGTCCCGCTCCTTGCCCTCCACGGGGACGCCCACCGCCGGGTCCGCCAGGGAGGCGAGCACCGGGCGGATGCGTTCGGCGACGCCCCGCGCCCCGTGCAGCTCGGCGGGGCGCGTGCGGGCCTGACGTGCGGTGATCGTCGCCGCGTCGCGCGCCGCCATGAGGGGTTCGGGGTCGAACGGGGCCACGGGATCGTGGCGGAGCCGGCGCGCGTAGTCCGCCTCGGCCGCCAGCGCGTCCGCCAGCGCGTCCCGGTGGGCGCCCCATCGGCGTACCGGAAAGAGGATCACCAGCGCCGCCTGCACGCAGCCGCCCACGATCATCATCGCCGCGTGGCCCGCCGCCGCGGCGACGGACGTCGGGATCGTGACCGTCACCAGCATGATCGCGACGTTGGACGACGCGATGATGCCGACCGTGGGTCCCGCCGCCCAGCTCATGCCCGCCAGGAACGTCCACAGGCAGAGCAGGGCGAGGAAGAGGAGCAGATGGGAACCGGTGAGGTAGCCGAGGAAGGTCGAGACGGCGAGGCTCGTGCCGGAGGCGAGCGCCAGTTCGGGCCGCGGCCGCCAGCTGCGCTGGAACGTGGCGATGGCCGCCTGGAACGCGCCGAACGCGGAGCTCGCCGCCACCGCGGGCCCGAACAGCGTGAGGCTGAGGCCGATGACGACGGCGAGGCCGGCGGCGCCGCGCAGGGCGACGAGGGGTTCCAGACGTTTGCGCTCGACGGTCAGGCCCGCGCGAGCTGTCTCTTTCAGCGCGCGGAGCCAGGTCACTCTGTGATGATACGGGGCATATCGGGCGGAGCGAGAAAGGGGAGCATGAGAGGGCGGGGTCAGAGGGAAGCGTGAGGGGGCGCCCGCGGAGCGGGTCACGTTGCGTTGAGCGCCACCGTCGGGTGCAGCCGTGCCGCCCGTACCGCCGGATAGAGGCCCGCCACCATGCCGATGACCAGCGTCGCCGCGAAACCCGCCGTCAGCGACCACGGCGGCACCACCGGTACCCACTCCCGGCTCAGCGCGAACGCGTACGTCGCCGCCGCCCCGAGCACCGCGCCCACCGCCCCGCCCAGCGCCGACAGGAGCAGGGACTCCGTCAGGAACTGGAGACGTATCGCCCCCTTCGTGGCGCCCAGCGCGCGGCGCAGACCGATCTCCGCGCGACGCTCCAGGACGGAGATCACCATCGTGTTGGCGACCCCGACGCCCCCGACGAGCAGCGCCACAGCGCCCAGGCCGAGCATGAGTGCCGTCAGGCCCTCGTCCGTCGCCGCCTTCGCGGCCAGCGCGTCCGAGGGGCGCGAGACCTTCACGGAGCCCTCGTCACCGGGGCTGACCGTGCGGGCCAGGACCTCCCGTACGTCCTCCACCGTGCCGTCGGGCGACCGCTCGAAGATCATCGACGGGTGTCCGTCGAAGCCGAAGTACTTCTCGGCCGCCGGAAAGCCGACCAGCGCGACGCGGTCCAGCGTCGGGACCAGCTCGACCGGCTCCAGGATGCCGACGACGACCACGTACGAGTCGCCCATCATGATCTTCTCGCCGGGGGCCCGGACGCCGAGCCGTTCCGCCGCCACCGAACCGAGAACGGTGACGGGAAGCCGCTCGCCGGCCCGGTCCAGCCACCGGCCCTGCCTTACGCGCGCGTTGAGGGCCGTCAGGAGGTCGGTGCGGGC
This sequence comes from Streptomyces venezuelae, assembly GCF_008642355.1. Lineage (NCBI taxonomy): Bacteria > Bacillati > Actinomycetota > Actinomycetes > Kitasatosporales > Streptomycetaceae > Streptomyces > Streptomyces venezuelae. Next base: position 4,507,462 of record NZ_CP029193.1, on the reverse strand, counting down.
CGCCTGCGCCGTCACGCCCGCCGTCCGTTCCTGGGGGACGACATCACTGCGACGGATGCGGGTGTCCACGTTCCCTGTGGCCGTGGCGTGCCGGACCGGACCGATGCGCTCCACCATCGCCACCGCCGACTTGGGCAGCGGCACGTGCCGGCCCACCGCGTCCTTGCCCGCCTCCGCGGTGAGGAGGTTCGTGCCGAGCCGGTCGAGCTTCGCCATCAGGTCCGACTTGCTGGACTGGGAGAGGCCGACGACCGCGACCATCGTGGCGATGCCGATCGCGATGCCGAGCGCGGAGAGGACGACCCGGGTGCGGCGGGCGCGCAGGCCCACCGCGCCGACGCGCAGGATGTCGCCGGGTGAGAGGCGGGCGGGCTTCACCCGGTCCCTTGCCCTTTCTCCTGTCATCGGTCCTTCTTCGGTCATCGGGCCGCGTCCGTCACGATTTCGCCGTCCCGGAAACGGACGCGGCGCGGCAGGGCGGCGGCTATGTCGTGGTCGTGCGTGATCACGCAGACCGTCGTGCCGGTCGCGTTGAGCTCGTGGAGCAGCTCCATGACCACCGCGCCGGACGCCGTGTCCAGGGCGCCCGTCGGCTCATCCGCGAGGAGGAGGGACGGCTCGCCCACGAGTGCGCGGGCGATCGCCACGCGCTGCTTCTCGCCGCCGGACAGTTCGGCGGGCCGGTGGCCGAGGCGGTGGCCGAGCCCGACCCGTTCCAGCGCCGCGCGGGCGCGGGCGCGGCGCTTCTTGAGGGGCACGCCCGCATAGAGCAGTCCGTCCGCGACGTTGTCGACCGCGTCGCGGCCCGCCGCGAGGTGGAAGTGCTGGAAGACGAAGCCGATGTGGCGGGCGCGCAGCGCCGACAGGCGGGCATCGGAGAGTGCGCCCACGTCGTGGCCCGCGACGCGGACCGTGCCGGACGTGGGCTTGTCGAGCGTGCCGATGACGTTCAGCATCGTCGACTTGCCGGAGCCGGATGGCCCGACGATCGCGAGGAGCTCGCCCGCGCGGACGGTGAGGTTCACGCCGCGCAGGGCGTGGACGCCCCCGGCGTACGCCTTGGTGACGTCCCGGAGTTCGACCAGGGAGGTCACATGCTTCGTAGTCGCATGCTTCGTAGTCGCATGCTTCGTAGTCGTGCGCTTCGAAGCCGCATGCTTCGTAGTCGCATGCTTCGTAGTCGTGGGTTTCGTCATGGCGTCGCCACCCCGACCTTCGTCCCCTCCGTGATGCCGGAGCCGCTGACCTCGATCCTGCCGTCGGCGGTCATGCCCGTCTTCACCCGCACCATGCGCGAGGTGCCGCCGCTGACCGTCTGGAGGCCGTAGCCGCCGTGCGCGCCGCGCAGGGCCACCACAGCCTCCACCGGGACGGTGAGGACGTTCTCGCGGGACTCGCTCACGAACTTCACGGTCGCCGTGGCCTTCGCGTCCTCGCCCGCCGCGGCCGACCGGCCCCCGTCCAGCGTGACCTCGACCGTGATGCCGTCGCCGGACCCGCCTCCCCCGGCCCCGTCCTGCTCCTCCGGTCGTGCCGTGCCCGAGACGCGGCCCGGTTCCGTTCTGCCGCTCGGCAGCGTGACCTCGACCTTGGTGCCCCGCGCGGTCAACTGCGCGTCGGACTCGTCGAGCTCGGCGCGTACGACCGGCTGCGTCGAGGCGACCGTGAGGACCGGACCGTCGGGTCCCACCTGGTCCGCGAGCGCCGCGTCCGCGGAGACCACCTTGACCCGGTCGGGCTGGAAGACCACGTCTCCCTCGCCGACCCGGCCCGTCGGTGTGCGGTTGAGGGATTTCTGCCACCGTTTGACGGCGGCCTCGGTCGCGGCGTCGTAACGCGGGTCTACGTAGAGGCCCGTTCCGTAGCCGAGGGCGGCCAGGTTGCGCTCCAGCTGGAGCACGTCGCTGCCGCGATCGCCCGCCTTCATCTCCCGGAACGCCGGTACGGGCCCGTACATGAGCGTCACCGGTTTGTCGTCCCGTTCGTAGAGGGTCTCTCCGCGCGCGACGGTGGCGCCCTCCCGCGCGGCGACCGTCACCGTCCCCTCGACCGGCGACTTCACGGCACGCCGTCCCGCGAAGTCGATCTTCCCGTCGGCCGTCTCGGACCGCACGAGGTCGGTGCGGGTGACCTCGGCGGTGGCGGCAGGGGGCGCGGCGTCCCCGCTTCCCGCGCCCGACTCGTCGGAGGTGACGGTGAGGAGAGCGGCCCCGGCCGCCGCGGCGGTGAGTACGGCCGCGCCCAGAAGAAGCCCCGTACGGCGTCGCATCACTGCATTCCGTCCAGGCCTTCGAGGAGCTTGTCCTTGCAGGCCTCGCGGGCCGCCTTGTACGCGGGCGAGCGGCGGTCCATCGACGGGTCCGTCGGGTTCGGCTCGCCGCCCGGCATGACGTTGCCTCCGGACATGGTCGGGTTGGCGAACTTCGTCATGCCGTTCTCCCGCATGCACGTGGCGTGCGCGAGCATCGACTCGTAGTCCTTCTGGGCGTCGCGCTCGGGCTCCAGGTTCATGGCGGCCCGCAGCTCGGGGGCACAGACGCCGTCCTTGCCGCCCTTGTACTCCTCGCCGCCCCCATCCGGGTCGACGAGCTCGTCGATCTTCGGCCAGTCGAGGTAGCCGCTCAGCAGGGGGTCCGGGTAGTCCTTCAGACCGGCCTTGGAGCGCATGCACTGGACGTACTCGAGCTGGGCGTCGTAGAAGGCACCCTTGCCCGCGCCCTTCCCGTCGGCCTCGCCCTTCTCCTTCGACTCGTCCTCGCCCTTGCCCTGGCCCTGCGCGCCGGACTCGTCGGGCACCGAGGCGACACCGGCGTCCTTCGCCCCACCACCGTCGCCGTCCCCGTCACCCCCGCAGGCGGTCGAGAACACCAGGACGGGGAGGGCGACGAGGCCGGCGAGGCGGAGGCGGCGCCGGGCGGTCGCGCCCGTTGCCGTGTGGGAGCACTTGTTCATGGCCGCAATGTGCCGCCGCCACATGGTGGCCGCTGCACGGGCGCGTGATGGACGCGTAACGCCACATGATGAGCACGTAACAATGCCCCGTCCGGCGTGGATCCCCGCCCCGACCCGCCCTGAACCGGGCAAACCCTCGCCCATAATCGTCGGCATGCCCCGAGTCCCCCACGTCCTGCTGATCGAGGACGACGCGTCCGTGCGCGACGGAATGGAGCTCGTGCTGCGCCGTCACGGGTACGCCGTCGACACCGCCGCCACCGGTGAGGACGCCCTCGCGCTGCTCGCCAGGCCCGCGGGGCAGGACATCGAACTCGCCGTCCTCGACCTGATGCTGCCCGGCATCGACGGCTTCGAGGTCTGCCGACGGATCCGCGCCTCGGGGTCGACGATCCCCGTCATCATGCTGACCGCGCGCGGCGACGACAGCGACATCGTGCGGGGCCTGGAGGCGGGCGCCGACGACTACGTGGTCAAACCCGTGACCGCGCCCGTCCTCGAGGCGCGGATACGGGCGGCGCTGCGGCGGGCCGAACCGGTGCGGGTGCGGCCCGGCGAGGACACGTACGCCGGACTCGTCATCGACCGTGCCGGACTCACCGTGTCCAAGCGCGGCACGCCGATCCCGCTTCCCCCCACCGAACTGAGGGTCCTGCTGGAGCTCTCCGCGTCGCCGGGGCAGGTGTTCAGCCGCGAACAGCTGCTGCGCTCGGTGTGGGAGCACGACTTCCTCGGGGACTCGCGGCTCGTGGACGCGGCGGTCGGGCGGCTGCGCGCCAAGATCGAGGACGTGCCCGCCCGGCCGGTGTTCGTGCAGACGGTGCGGGGCTTCGGGTACCGGTTCGGGCCGGTATGAGACGGGGATCCGGGCCCCGAAAGGACGCGCCGAATCCGCGGGCGCCGTGGAAGGTGTGGGGCGGGCTGCGGGGGCGGCTCCTCATCGGGTTCGTGCTCGTCGCGGTCGTCAGCGCGGTCACCGCCACCGGGCTCGCCTACCGCGAGTCCCGCAACGCCGTCCTGGAACGCAAGCAGGACGCCGTGCGCACCGACTTCAGGAACCGCGTCGACCAGGCCGCCGCCGACCTCGCCGTGCCGCCCGACGAGGTCTCCCTCACCCGCTTCGCGACGGGGATCGCGGACGGGCTCGGGGACACGGTGGTCGTCGCCGAGTACCGCACGCTGCGGGCGTCGTCGGACGCGTCGGCCGACCGTACGCGGATCTCCCGCGCACTCCGCGACGCCGTCCGCACCCACAACCGGATGAGCCTCCAGCGGGTCGACCGGCACGGCAGCCCCTACCTGGTGGTCGGCACGCCGGTCACCTTCGACTCGGGGACACCGTCCGGGCTCGACGTCTACGCCATCAGCTCGCTGCGCGCCGAGCAGGACGACACGGCGGGCATCCTCGACGCGGTGCGGGACGGTCTGCTGCCGGTGCTGCTGCTCACCGTCGCGCTCGCGCTGCTCGCCGCCCGCACGGTGCTGCGACCCGTACGGGAACTGGGGCGGGCGACCCGCAGGCACGCCGCCGGGGACCTGACCTCGCGGGTCACCGTTCCGAAGGGCCGGGACGAACTCGCCGACCTCGCACGGGACTTCAACCACACCGCCGAGGCGCTCGAAACGTCCGTCGCCGAGTTGCGCGAGCAGGAGGCGAAGGCGCGGCGGTTCGTCGCCGACGTCTCGCACGAGCTGCGGACACCGCTCGCCGCGATGACGATGGTCGCCACCGTCCTCGACGAGGACGCGGACCGGCTCCCGCCGGACGCGGCACACGCCGCCCGCACGGTCAGCGCTGAGACGGCACGGCTCTCCCGGCTCGTGGACGACCTGATGGAGATGTCCCGCTTCGACTCGGGCGCGGCACGCCTCAACGTCGGCGAGGTCGACCTCGCGGGGACGGTGCGGAACACGTTGGCGCTGCGCGGCTGGACGGAACGGGTACGGGTCGAACTCCCTGACGGCATACGGGCGGTGGTCGACCCGCGCCGCATCGATGTGGTCGTCGCGAACCTCGTCGGGAACGCGCTGCGGCACGGGGCGGAGCCGGTGACGGTGACGCTGGCGGCGTCGCCCGGGGGCGACTGGGTGACGGTGGAGGTCGCCGACCGCGGTCCGGGCCTCGCCCCCGACGTGCTCCCCCATGTCTTCGACCGCTTCTACAAGGCGGACAGCGCGCGGACCCGCTCGGAGGGCAGCGGTCTGGGCACGGCCATCGGGCTGGAGAACGCGCGGCTGCACGGGGGCACGATCGAGGTGGCCAACAGGCCGGACGGCGGCGCGGTGTTCACACTGCGGATGCCGTGGCGGCGCGGAGAAGGGGCCGGGGGATGAGGGGAAGGGGCCGGGGGGAGCGGGGAAGGGGCCGCGGGATGAGGTACGTACGCGCGGGCCTGTCCGCGGTCCTGGCCGGACTGGTCCTCGCGGGGTGCGGGGTGCGGCCCACCGGTGTGGTGGACGCGGGCGAGGCGGCGGGCGGGCTCACCAAGGGCCTGCGGATCTACTTCGTCTCCGAGACGGGCCGGCTGGAAGGGGTCACCCGTACGCGCGCGGTCCGCGTACCGGCAGACGTCATCAAGCTGTTGATGTCCGGCCCCTCGAAGGCGGAGCAGCAGGCCGGGCTGACCACGCTGGTGGAGGGCGGCCGGTTCGACGTCACGGGCAAGGGCGACCACCTCACGGTGAGCGTCCCCGACATCCTCCTCGACCCCACCGCACTGGACGACCGCAACCTCACCGGCCAGCTCGTGTGCAGCCTGGCCCGCGCGCAGGCGGTCCTGGACAAGCGCGGGCGGACCCGGCCGGACGACGTGCGGGTGACGGTGCGGGCCGCGGAGGGCGCGGAGTCGGGCCCGTACGTCTGCTCGGACTTCTTGAAGTAGAGGCGTGGGCGCCGGGTCAGGGCAGTGCGGGGCCGCGGTCGCGCGGGGTGACGTGGGCGCGGTCGGCGGCGGCCGTGCCGTGGTGCCAGCCCTCGGCGTCCGTCACTCCTCGTACGCGCGTCGTGGTCGTCTCGGGGAACATCCGCTCCGCGTGGTCCGTGACGGCGACGTCGCGGGCGGCGAGGACGGGGAGCAGCGCCGCCGCGTCCCGGGACGCCTCCGCCGCTTCGGTCGCCGCCTCCCGCACCGCGTGCTCGCCCGCCTCCGCGAGCCGGCCGCCGATGCGGTGCGCGTACGCCATCAGGAAGGCCTGCCGGAACGTCTTCGTGCGCTTGCGTCCCGCGGCGCGCTGCCCGGCCTCCGCCCTGGTCATCGCGGCGGTGCCCTGCACGAGCAGGGAGGTGTGGAGAAGCTCGACCGACTCCAGGTCGGCGTCGAAACCGACGACGGTCGAGAAGCCGTACGCCTCGTTCCACACCGCGCGGCAGTGGTTCGCGGCGGCGACGGCGTCGAGCAGGATCGCCTTCGCCGTCTCGTACGGGGCGTCCACGCCGATCCGGCACGCCGTCGGGACGTCCTTCGCGCGGGTGCGGGCCGCGAGCAGCGCGTCGTCGAGCGAGTGCCGTGCCATCAGCTCCTGCGCCTTGGCGGTGAGCGCCTCGGCCTCCTCCGGGTAGCCGGTCGCCTCGGCCTTGGCGAGGAGGGCGCGGATACGGGTGAGCGTGCGGGGCTCGCCGTGGACCGGTCCCGGGACGGTGTCGCCGGGCAGGGGGCCCGCCGGTTCGATCGGGGGGAGGCGCAGGAGGAGGCGGTACAGCTGGAGGTGGACGGTGGCGCGGGTGAACCGGTCCCTGTGATCGCCTCCGGGCCCGGTGTTCGCGTCGAGGTCGGCGAGCTGGGCGGGCCAGCGGGGCGGCAGATGGGCGTAGCGGGCGGTCTGGGCGCGGATGAGGTCCGCGGCGAGGCGTACGTGCGGGTCGTCCAGGTCGCGTCGGACGAGACGCAGCACATCGGCGGGCTGCCAGCCGTGCCGCCAGGCCCTATGCAGGTACTCCTCCCCGCGTCTGCGCAGGTCGGCGTCCGTTTCGGGGGCGGCGGCGAGGAGGGACGCGCCGGTGTCGAGACCGTCGTCGCCGTCGCCGTACAGCGCCGCCGCGAACGCTCTGTCGATCACCGAATCCATGGGATCAGGGTAGGCGGCGCGGGCGGAGCGACCCCACCCGCTCCATCCACAGGCTGTGGATGGATCAGCTGTCGCCGCCCTCGTCGATCAGCCGCCGCACCTCACGGTCCACCAGGCCGAGCCGCGCCTCCGCGACGAGCGGTACGGCGCGGCGCTGTCTGCGCGCCTCGTGTACGTCGATGTCGACCGTCACCAGCCCCGGCTCCCACTTCGGGGCCTGCGCGACGACCGTGCCGCGCGGGTCGACGACGCGGGAGCCGCCCCAGAAGGAGGCGCCGTTCTCGTTGCCGACGCGGTTCACGAAGACGACCCAGCACTGGAGCATGCGGGCGGTGTACGAGAGCAGTGTGTCCCAGTACAGACCGGTGTCCATCGCCTCCGGGTCCAGGCTCGCCGCGCTGTTCGTCGGTACGACGATGACCTCGGCCCCGTCCTGCACGGCGAGCCACGGCAGCACGGGCTGCCAGGCGTCGTTGCAGACGAGGGTGGCGGCGCGGCCGTGCCCGCCGGGCAGATCGTACGCGCGCAGGTGCTGGCCGGGGCTCACGTGCTTGCGTTCCTCCCAGGCCAGGTAATTGGGGAGGTACAGCTTCCGGTGCACGTGGAGGAGGCGGCCGCCCGTGTAGTACGCCGCGGTGTTGTACGCGCGCAGGCTGGTGTGCTCGTGGAGGCCGACCAGGACGTCGGGGCCGCCGGGGGCGGAGAGGGCGAGCAGGCGCGGGTCGTCCGTCGTGACCGACGTGTCCTTCTTCAGGCCGCCCAGGTGGTAGCCGTGCAGGCTCAGCTCCGGGAAGACGACGAGGTCCGCGCCCTGGGTCGCGGCCTGGGCGATGTGGTCCCGTGCGGTGTCCAGGTTCCGGCCGATGTCTCCCAGGGCGCAGTCGGTCTGTGCCAGCGCGACTCGCATGCGTTGAGCTTCGCAGTGGGTCTGCGGCCGCGCGAGCGGGGGTCCTCCGGACGGGGCGGGGTCACAGGCCCGCCGCTTCGCGTCGGGTGCTTGCTCCCCACCCGCCCACTCGTTCGCCCCGCACCGTCCAGTGGGAGTAGGGGTGTCCCCCGGTCCCCGCCCGATGTCAGTGGTGGGTGCGAGACTCCGTGCATGGGTGGTCAGCGGTGGGTCGTCGCCGTGGGGGAAGGACGGGGCGCCGACCTCGTCCCCCTCGGCAGCGACGCCCTGCCCGCGGGCCCCGCCGTCCGGGAGCCCGACCTCGCCGAAGCCGTCCGCTCGCGCCCGGACGTCGACCGATGGGTCTGGCGGTCCACCGCCGAGATCTATCCCCGCCTCCTCGCCGCCGGCGTCCGCGTCCCCCGCTGCTACGACATCGAGGCCGCCGAACTCCTCCTCCTCGGCCACGAAGGCCGCCTCGGCGAGCCCCGTTCCGCCGCCGCCGCGCTCGCCCGGCTCCGCAACACCCCCGTGCCGCCGGACCCCCCGCCCCGCGCCGCCGAGCCCGGCACACAGGACTCCCTCTTCGAGCCGCGCCCCGGCGGTGTCCCCGTCACGGTCGACGACCTCGTCGAGGTCCACGCCGAGCAGCAGCGAAGACACGACGCCACCGCCCACCCCGGCCGGATGCGGCTGCTCACGGCCTCGGAGTCCGCGGGCATGCTCGTGGCCGCCGAGATGAACGCGGCGGGGCTGCCCTGGCGTGCCGACGTGCACAGGCAGCTCCTGAACGAACTGCTCGGCGAGCGGTACGCGGGCCGGGGCGAACCCCGCCGCCTCGCCGAGCTCGCCGACGACGTGTCCGCCGCGTTCGGCCGCCGCGTCCGCCCCGATCTGGCGGCCGACGTGGTGAAGGCCTTCGCGCAGGCCGGCATCAGGGTGAAGTCGACGCGGCGCTGGGAGCTGGAGGGGCTCGACCACCCGGCGGTGAAGCCCCTGATCGAGTACAAGAAGCTGTACCGCATCTGGACGGCCCACGGCTGGAGCTGGCTCCAGGACTGGGTGCACGACGGACGCTTCCGCCCCGAGTACACCCCGGGCGGCTCCGTCAGCGGCCGCTGGACGACGAACGGCGGCGGCGCGCTGCAGATCCCGAAGGTCATCCGCAGGGCCGTCGTCGCCGACCCGGGCTGGCGGCTCGTCGTGGCCGACGCCGACCAGATGGAGCCGAGGGTCCTCGCCGCGATCTCACGGGACCGGGGCCTGATGGAGGTGGCGGGCAGCGAGGAGGACCTGTACACCCGCCTCTCGGACCGCGCGTTCTCCGGCGACCGCGACCACGCGAAGATCGCGCTGCTGGGCGCGGTGTACGGGCAGACGTCGGGCGACGGCCTGAAGAATCTCGCCGCGCTGCGCCGCCGTTTCCCGCTGGCCGTGGCGTACGTCGACGACGCGGCGAGGGCGGGCGAGGAGGGCAGGCTCGTACGGACCTGGCTGGGCCGGACGAGTCCCCCGGCGGCGGGGGCGGGCGAGGACGACGAGGCGGGCATCCCGCAGGAGGAAGCACCGAGCGGTCCGGGCAACCCGGGTGACTTGGGCGGATTCGGCTCCGGCGACGGGGAGTTCGTTCCCGGGTACGCCTCCACCAACGCCCGTGCGCGGGGCCGTTTCACGCGCAACTTCGTCGTGCAGGGCAGCGCGGCGGACTGGGCGCTCCTGATGCTGGCCGCCCTGCGAAGGACGATCGCGGAGGGCGGGCTGCGGGCCGAGCTCGTGTTCTTCCAGCACGACGAGGTCATCGTGCACTGCCCCGCCGAGGAGGCGGAGACGGTCGCGCTGGCCGTGCGCGAGGCGGGGGATCTCGCGGGCCGGATCGCGTTCGGGGAGACACCGGTCCGCTTCCCGTTCACCACGGCGATCGTGGAGTGCTACGCGGACGCGAAGTAAGTGGAGTGCTACGCGGACGCGAAGTAACAGGTGGCCGGTTGCCAGTTGCCAGTTGCCAGGCAGCGCTACTGCGCGAGCAGGGTCCTGAGTTCGTCCGCCACCCTGCTGTCCGTGCCGTCCAGCGCCGCCAGCGCCGTCCGCCACTGTTCGTACGCCTCCTCCTCGCGCCCCTCCGCCCGGAGGAGGAGCCCGCGCTGGTGCCCGGCCAGGCCCGTCATGTGGGTGTCGCCGCGGTGTTCGGCGCGGTCGAGCAGCGCGGCGCACTCGTGGGTCGCGTCCGCGGTGCGGGACAGTCCGCGCAGGGCGCGGACCAGACCGAGGCGGGCCTGGGAGGCGCCGTGCCAGTCCTCGTACTCGCCGTGCAGTCGCAGGCTCTCCTCGAAGTGGCCGAGGGCGGCGGCGGGTTCGCCGAGGGTGAGGTGGGCGTAGCCGATGTTGCAGTGGGCGGACTGGCGTACGACGGCGTGCCCGAGGGTGTCGCCGATGGCGAGGCTGCGTTCGTGGTGGGCGATGGCGGCGCGGGCGTCCGTGTGCTCGTACAGGTTGCCGAGATGGCTGAGGGTGATCGCCTCGCTGAGCGGGTCGGCGAGTTCCCTGGCGAGGTCCAGGCTCCGGTGGAGGGACTCGGCGGACTCGGCGTGCCGGCCGAGGCCTTCGAGGAGGAGGCCGCGGTTGTTGAGGCCGCGGCGTACGCAGGACACGTAGCCGAGTGTGCGCCAGAGGGTGAGGGCCTGGTCGTTCAGGGCCAGCGCCTCGCTGCTGCGGCCGGACATGAAGTGCACGCCCGCGGCGTCAGTGAGGGCCTGCGCCTCGGCGGCGGTGTCGCCCTGGCGGCGGGCGGCGTCCAGGGCGAGCGTGCCGAGTGCGGCGAGTTCGGTGAGTCGGCCGCGGCGCTGGAGGTACGGGAAGAGACAGCGGACCAGGACCGGGAGCAGGCCCGCGGAGTCGGAGTGCCGTTCGGTGAGGGCGAGGACGTTGGCGAGTTCGGTGTCGCCCCAGGCGAAGGCGGACTCGGCGGTGAGGGGCGGGCCCTCGTCGGGGGCGGGCAGGCCGGGGCGCGTCAGCGCGGCGTCCACGCCGCGGAGGCGGTCCGTGCGGTCGAGGCCGTCCGGGAGGATGGCGAGGAGGGTGCGGCGGGCGCACTCCGCGTACCACCGGAAGGCTTCCTCGACGAGGCCCGCCCCCGTACCCATCCCTACGGGGCCGGTTCCCCTGCCCGCCCCCGTCTCCATTGCCTTGCCCGTCTCCGTGTCCGTCGCCGTGCCCGTCTCCGTGGCCGCGCCCGCCGCCGTCTCCCTCGCGAAGTCGCGTACGAGGTCGTGCGGGGTGTAGCGGCCGTAGGACGTCTCGTCGAGGAGGGCGACGTCGACGAGGCGGTCGAGGGCCGCGCCCGCGCGCAGTTCGTCGGTGCCCAGCAGGCGGGCCAGGAGCGGCACTCCGTACGTGGGGAGGTCGAGCGCGCCGATCCGGGCGAGGGCGCGGGCCGCGTCGCGGTCGGTCTCACGCTCGGAGGTCCGCAGGGCGTCGAGGGCGACGGCGAGCGAGCGGCGCACGCTCAGGTCGTCGTACTCGAGGTGGTGCAGGCGGCCACCGCTGACCTTGAGGAGTTCGGCGAGGGCGTCCGGGGTGAGGGCACGCCGGGCGGCGAGGCGGGCGGCGACGATGCGCAGGGCGAGGGGGAGACGGCCCGCGAGCTCGACGAGGGGGTGCCCGGCATCGAGCCCGGCACGACCGGAGACGGCGCGCAGGAGCGCGGCGCTGTCCCCGTCGGAGAGCGGCTCCAACGGGAAGCGTTCCGCGCCGTCGAGGGCGGTCAGCGGGGAGCGGCTCGTGACCACGACCGCGCACCCGTCGCCCGCGGGCAGCAGGGGCCGCACCTGTGCGGCCGTGGCGGCGTCGTCGAGGACCATGAGGGTGCGGGTGGGCGCGAGCAGCGACCGCAGCAACGCGCTCGCGGCGGCGGGGTCTTCGGCGCCGTCCCGGGCACGCCGGGGTTCGGCACCGAGGTCGCGCAGGAGCGTGGCGAGGGCCTGGGAGGGGGTGAGCGGGGTCATGCCGGGGGTGGCGCCGCGCAGGTTGACGTAGAGCTGCCCGTCCGGGAACTCCGCGCGCAACGCGTGCGCGACGTGCACGGCGAGAGCACTCTTCCCGACCCCGGCCATCCCGGACACGACAGCGACGCGTGCCCCGCCGCGCAGGGCGCGCCTCAGCTCCCGCACGGCCTCCTCCCGGCCGGTGAAGTGGGCGGGAGCAGGGGGCAATTGTGCCGGGCCGGTGATCTCGGCGGGGCCGGTGGTTTCGGCGGGGCCGGTGGACTCGACCGACACCGTGGCCTCGTCCGACACGGTGGACTCGTCCGACACGGTGGACTCGTCCGACACGGCAGCAGCAGACGCTTCCGGCTCCGTCGCATCAGGCTCCGCAACCCCCGCCGCCGCCTCGACAGTTACAGGCACCCGCACCGCAGGCACCCGAGCCGCAGGCACCCGCACCGCAGAAGCCCCAGCCGCAGGCACCCGCACCGCAGAAGCTCCAGCCGCAGGCCCAGGCACAGCCGCCCGCCCCCGCAACACCTCCCGGTGCGCCTCCCGTACCGCCTCCCCCGGCTCCGTGCCGAGTTCCTCGATCAGGCGGCGGCGGAGTTCGCGGTGGACGGCGAGAGCCTCCGCCTGGCGGCCCGTGCGGTGGAGCACCAGCATCAGCTGGCGGTGGAAGACCTCACGGAGGGGGTGCTCCGCGACCAGCGCCGCGAGTTCGGGTGCCAGCGCCGTCAGCCCCGTGCCGAGTTCGAGTTCGGCGTCGTACCGCCACTGCAGCGCGAGGAGCCGCGCCTCTTCCAGGCGCGGTACGAGCGGGTGGCCGTCCAGCGAGTCGGGGAGCCCGCTCAACGGCGTGCCGCGCCACAGCGCGAGCGCGTCCGTGGCGCACTCCGCCACCCGCGCCCAGTCCCGCTCCGCGTGCGCCGCCCGCGCCCGTGCCACGAGGCGCTCGAAGACCCGTACGTCCAACTCGTCCTCGCCGACCCGCAGCCGGTACCCCGGCGGAACCGCGTGCAGCCGCCCCGGGTCGTCCAGGAGCCGCCGCAGCCGCGTCACATGGTTCTGGAGGGACGCCTGCGCCGAGACGGGCGGGAAGTCGCCCCACAGGGCGTCCTTCAGAGCGCCGAGGGACACGACGCGGTCGGGTTCGAGGAGGAGCGCGGCCAGCAACGCGCGCCCCTTCGCACTGCGCACGGGATGCGGCACGCCCTCCGCGTCGTACACGGCGGGAGCCCCGAGCAGACCGAACCGCAGTCCGCACCGCTCGCTCAACGCCTTCTCCCCGTGCCATGTCGCGCCGTGTCGCGCCCGGTCGCGCCGTACCGCAGGACCGTTGGCCACATGTTAGCGATCTGTTGGCGTGGCCTGATGTGATCTCTTCATCGGACCTGGCCCGCCGGTACTCGCGCACAGCGCGTTGCTCGGGGGAGTGTCGCCGCCGCGGCTGGGTCCGGGGGCAGAGAGAGCCCCGGTCGGCGGAGGTGACCGACCGGGGCTTTCGCCCTGCCCTGCACGCGGTCACCACGTGCTCCCCACCACGCCCCACCACTCCCGCGTGCCCGCCCTCACCCCACCGGCAGCCGCACCGTGAACAGCGAGCCCTTCCCCGGGACGCTCTGCGCCGACACCGCTCCGTCGTGCGCCTCCACCAGTTTCCGCACGATCGACAGCCCCAGCCCGCTGCCACCCGTCGCCCGCGTCCGCGACTTGTCCGCCCGCCAGAAGCGGTCGAAGACGTGCGGAAGGTCGGCGGCCGCGATTCCCGTACCCGTGTCGGCGACCTCGATCAGCACCGCCTCCGGCGTCGTACGGCAGCTGATGCGGACGCTGCCGCCCTCCGGGGTGTGACGGACGGCGTTGGAGACGAGGTTGCCGATCGCCTGCCGCAGCCGCAGCGGATCGGCGGTCACCCACGGGTCGCCGAACGCCGTGGCCCGGAGCCGTACCCCCGCCCCGTCCGCGCGCGCCTGGTGCGCCGCCGCCACCTGGTCGGCGATCTCGGCGGCCCGCACCGGCTCGCGGTGCAGCCGGAGCGTTCCGGCGTCGGCGGCCGCCAGATCCTGGAGGTCGTCGACGATGTGCTGGAGCAGCAACGCCTCTTCGAGGAGCGAGGTGACCAGTTCGGGGTCGGTGTCGACGACCCCGTCCTCCGCCGCCTCCAGCCAGCCGCGGATGTTGGACAGCGGCGTACGCAGCTCGTGGGCCACGTCGCTGACCATGGCCTTCCGCTGTTCCTCCAGGGCCGTGCGGTGGGCCGCCATGTCGTTGAAGGCCTCGGCGAGTTGGCTGATCTCGCCCGCGGACCGCGTGGCTCTCGCCGGGACCGGTTCGCTCGACTCCCCCGACTTCATGCGCCGTGTCGCGGCGGTGAGCGCGCGCAGCGGCCGGGTCAGCCGGGTCGCGGCCAGCGCCGTGACGGCCACCGTGACGGCCAGGACGGCCGCGGCGAGCCCGGCGAGACGGATGGTGTTGGCCCGCGAGAGGCTGAAGGCCGGGGCGCTCCGGGTGCCGTCGGAGCTGGTGATGAAGAGGAGCGCGGGCGACGAGACGTAGGGGCCGAGCTGTTCGCGGCGCGCGGTGTCGACGCAGGACGCGGTGGCGGCGGTGGTGGACTCCGGACCGACGGACCCGGCGCCCGGCCGGATCGCCGTGGGCTCGCCACCGGGCCGGACACCGCTGTCGGGCTCGCCGGGTACGTCGGGTACGGCGCGCTCCGCCACCGGCATCGACGGTACGGAGGCGGCGACCGGCTTCGGACCGCCCCGCCCCTCCAGGTCGAGGCCGACCGGCACGGGGTCGAGGCCCTGCCGCTTCAGACAGGCGCCGGTCAGGGCGTTGAGCTTCTTGAGGGCCTTCTGCTCGGTCTCGGTGGGCATCTCCAGAGGAGGCGTACGGCACTGGGAGCGCAGGAATTCGCCCGGGTCGTGGTCGAGGCGGACGGTGGGGCGGCCGCCGGGTCCGACGACGACCCGCGGAGTCATGCCGAGGTCCGTGAGGCAGGCCGCGCGCCGGTCGGCGGCGTCCTTCAGGCGCGTACGCTCCGTTTTGGTGAGCCGGTACGGGCCGACCGCCCGCGGGTCGATGCGGTCGGCGGCGCCGGCGGTGCCTTCGTCCGCCGCGGTCTCGTCCGTACGACCCGGGGCGAGCGCGCTGTCGACGGAGAGCGGGTCCAGGACGGCGGAGGCGGTCGGGGGGAGGGGCGCGGCGGACTTGGCGTCGGCTTGGGGGGTGTCGGTGGCTTCAGGGGTGTTCTTCAGGTCTCGCCCGGCCTTGCCTCCGGCGGATGACGCGGGGCTGCCCGAACCCCCTTCCTTTTCGGCGCCGCCCCGTCCCCGCGGGGCCGCCGAGTCCGCGATGACCTTGCGTTCCTGCGTGGTGAGGGCGATGCGGCGGCCGGTCTGCCGGGACAGTTCGCGGACGGCCCCGTCGGCGCCACGCCACTGCGGGGAGGTCGCGCCGACGCCCAGGAGCCTGTCGTAGATACGGGCGTCGTCGGCGAGAACCTGTCCCTGTTCCTGCCGCAGCGCGCCGGACGTGGTCTGCGCCGCGAGCCACGCGGTGGCGGCGATGGAGCCGATGGAGACCAGGACGGATACGGCGAGCAGCCGGGCCAGGAGGCTCTTGCGCAGCGGAACGTCACGCGCCACGCGTCGCCCCCGCGCCGGGGCCGGCACCCGCAACGACACCAGCACCAGCACCAGCACCAGCACCAGCGTCCACACCTGCACCCGCGCCCGCACCCGCGCCCGCGCCCGACCCCGCCAGCTTGTACCCCACCCCGAACACCGTCAGAAGACGGTCGGGACGCCGCGGGTCGGACTCGATCTTCTTGCGGAGGTTCAGCACGTGCACGTCGACCGTGCGCGCGGATATGTAACCCGACGACCCGTGGATCCGGTCGAGGAGCTGCGGGCGCGTGAAGACCCGGTCCGGCTCCTCCGCGAGGGCGGTGAGCAGGTCGAACTCGCCCGGCGTGCAGTCGACGTGCCGCCCGTCGACCGTCACCTCGTGCCGCAGCGGGTCGACGACGAGGCCGCCGACCCGCAGGATCCGCCGGTCGGTGCCGGGCAGCGGCGGGTGGATGCCGCCCGCGCGGCGCAGCAGGGTCCGGACCCGGGCCATGAGTTCGCGGGGACTGTACGGCTTGGTGAGGTAGTCGTCGGCGCCCGTGTCGAGGCCCACGAGGAGGTCGTCCTCGGTGGTGCGGGCGGTCAGCATCAGGACCGGGAGGCGGGTCAGCTCGGCGGGACCGTTGCCGTCCCGGAGGAAGCGGGTGACTTCGAGGCCGTCGGTGCCCGGCATCATCACGTCGAGGATCAGCAGGTCCGGCAGCCTGCGCCGCACCTCGGCGAGGGCGGCTGACCCGTCGTGGACGACGGCGACCTCGTGGCCCTCGCGTTCCAGGTAGCGGCGGACCAGCTCGGCCTGTTTCTCGTCGTCCTCCGCGACCAGGACAAAAGCGCACATGGCGTCGAGGATAGGCACGGCCCGACGGATTCCGGTGGGGCAAATGGGATCGCGACGGCGGCCTGACAGGATCCTCACAAGTTGCTGCGAGGCTGCCCCGGCCCGCGCCAGGCCCTTTTCGCCCCGACACCGCGGGACGCGCCCTGCACCGCGAGACGTACGAACACGCACGGCCCTGCGCACGCCGCACGCGCCCGCGCTACCAGGTCGGCCGCGCCCCCACCCCTCCGTCCACCACCAGATCCGTCCCCGTGATCCAGGACGCCGCGTCCGAGGCGAGGAACACGCACGCGCTGCCGATGTCCTCCGGCGTGCCGAGCCTGCCGAGCGGTGCCGCCCTGCCCCACCGCTCCACGCCCTCGGGCCAGTCCCCCGCGAGTCCCGGCCGGTCGATGAGGCCCGGCGAGACACTGTTGACGCGGATGCCGCGCGGTCCGTACTCCAGGGCGGCGGAGCGGGCGAACATGATCAGGGCGGCCTTGGACGCGCTGTAGTGCGCGTGACCGGGTGCCGGGTGCGAGCCCTCGATGGACGCGATCTGCGTGACCGTACCGCCGCCGTCCTGCTCCCCCATGACCTCCGCGGCCGCCTGCGTGCAGCAGAACGCACTCGTCACGTTCGCCTCGGACAGCTCACGCCAGTCCGCCGCCGACATGCCGGCCAGTTCCTGCAAGGGCTGGATCCCGGCGTTGTTGACCAGCGCGTCGAGCCGTCCCCGCCAGGCCCGCGCCTCCTCTACCAGGCGGTGGCACTCCTCCTCACGCGTGAGGTCCGCCGGTACGGCGACGGCGTCACCGCCCGCCGCGACGATCCCCCCGGCCACCTCCTCGGCCCGCTCCTTGCCCCGCCGGTAGTGCACGACGACCGCCGCGCCCGCCTGCGCGAACCGCCGGGCGATCCCGGCGCCGATCCCCCCGCTGGCCCCGGTGACCAGCGCGACCCGGCCGCCCAGCCAGGGCAGCGTCTCGTCCCGCGGCGAACCCGCCTCACTCACCACGTCCGGCACCCTCCTTGTCGTCACCCGAAGTCATCCGCAGCGGCTCCCCCGCCCGGCACAGCCGCCGGATGAGCCCGGCCCGCCCCGGATACCGCGCACTCAGCTCCTCCGCGTCCCCGCCCTCGTAATCCTCCTCGACGAAACCGGGTGCCATGGTCGTCCCGAACAGCGCCCAGCCGTGCGGCCCGCCGCCGACCGGGACGTGCGCGCCCATCCACGTGCCCGCGGGGACGACCAGCTGCACGGCGCCCCCGGGCCCCAGGACGGCCGTGCGGTCGCTGCCGTCGGGGGCGAGGAGGAGCAACTCCAGTGCGTCGCCCTCGTAGAAGTGCCAGACCTCGTCGGTCGGCAGGCGGTGCAGGGCGGAGAAGTCGCCGGGGGCGGTCGTCAGGAGCACGATGATCGCCGAGCCCGCGGGGCGCCCGGACGCGTCGGGTGGTCCCGCCCAGGTCCGCCGGTACAGTCCGCCCTCCACCGGCAGCGGCCGCAGCCCGTGCCGGGCGGCGACCTCCTCAGCTGTCAGCACTTTCTCGACCATGGTCGATCGCTCCCCACCCGGTGGCCGTCATAACCGCGGAGGCTGCCTCTCCCGCGCCGGACAGCAGAGCGGCGGAGGGCCGGGTCACGTGACGGATGACCCGGCCCTCTCCACTGCTCGCGCGTACGCGGCTACTTCGTCGGCGTCGCGTCGTACCCGAACCGCGCCGCCGTGGCGACCAGACCCGGGTGGGCGAAGCGTTCCGCCAGGTCGCCCTCCCCGATCCACTCGCGCCACTCGCCCACCTGACCGCGCCGCATGATGCGCGCGTTCTTCGTGGTGTCGTCCTCGCCCGCGGACGCCGCGTCCTCACGGGCCCGCATCGCCTTGAACGAGCTGCGTTCGGCGGCCTGCTCGACGACCTCCGGCGGCACCGCGAGCCCCAGCGCCGCCAGCATCGCGGTGATGGCGCCCACGGGGTGGGACTTCAGGTCCTCGAACCGTACGACGGCGAACTTCGAGAAGTCCGGCGCCGCCTCCAGCCAGCTCCGGTAGAAGCGGGCCCAGCCGGGGATCGAGGGCTCCCCGTCCCCGAGCCTGACGCGGTCGAGGAAGTCGGGGTAGGTGAGCTTCCCGATCATGTCCGCGGCGTCCGGTATCCAGGAGCCGCCGAAGGACGAGAACCACTTGTACGACGAGTAGATGGTGTCGCGCGGGTCCCGCACCACCAGGATCGCGGAGTTCACCGAGGACTCGGCGAACACCTCGGGGTAGAAGTGCGTCTTGATGAACCTCTTGGCGACGGCGCCGCTCGCCGCCCGGTCCAGAGCGGCCTGGCTCTTCTCGGACGTGGCCGCGAGACGCTGCCGGTAGTAGTCGAGACGGCTCTCCACCGACTGCGACGCGCCGTCCGCCTCGTTGGGCGACTCGACATACGGGTCGAGGTAGTCGAAGCCGAGCTCGAACACGATGTTGGCCACGAGCGCCTGCCCGGAACCCGGGTCACCGGCCACGACGATGTCGTCCTCGCCCAGCAGGCGCGCGCTGCGCCGCGCCAGCTCGTCCGGGCGCAGTTCCCGGGCGGAGTCCTCGGTCATGTCAGAAGTCCTGTCTCTCGTCAGTCCTGTCGCTCGCCGGTCACTTCTTGGCGCGGGCCGCGACCGCCCTGGTCAGGTAGGTGACCTCGAGCTTGTCCGCGTCCGCGAGGCGCTCGCGGATGTAGTCGAGGAACTGCTCGAACTTGGCGTCGCCGAGCTGGACCCGCACGTCGTTCACCGACTGCCACAGGCCGATGTAGTGGTCGACGGTCTGCTCGACGGAGTGCCGGCCCTCCAGGACGACGACGTCGTCGAAGCGCGGGCTGGCGTTGAACTTGTCCGACAGCTCCTTGATCATCTGCGGGTGGGCCGAGGTGATCCGCTTGCGCTCGCCCATCAGGCGCTTGAGCTCGTTCTCGATGTCCACGAGGACCGGATTGACCTCGATCAGCCGCGGGTTGTAGAGCGCGACGAACCAGCCGCCGGGCCGCAGGACGCGGCAGAACTCGGCGGTGCCCACCTCGAAGTCCACCCAGTGGAAGGAGGACGCCATGCTGATCAGGTCGGCCGAGTTGTCGTCGAGCCCCGTCTCCTCGCCCTTTCCGGCACGCCAGGAGATCGAGTAGCCCTTGGAGTCCGAGATGCCTTCGGCCCGCATGTTGTCGTTCGGCTCGACGGCGGTGACCGAACGGAATCCGCCGTCCGCGACGATGCGGGTCCACAGACCGGTGCCGGCGCCGACGTCGACGGCGTCGAGCTCGGCGGCCGGGCGGCCCACGAGTCCGATGAGCGCGTCCCGCACCGAAGTCGCGTACCCCTCGCGGTACTTCGAGTAGTCCTTCGCCAGGTCGGTGAAGTCTCCGTGCTTGAGCTTGGTGGTCGACGTCGTCATGCGGCACAGCTCCTTATGAGTTACCGAAAAGATTCAATGGAACGCCCCACTGAAACGCTTCAATGAAACGTTTCGATGAAACACTGAGATCTGAATTACGCAGGGAAAGCCCGAGCGCCACGAATAAGCGACGCGAATACGCTCCGCTAGGCCACCCGCGCCGACAAACGATCCTCGTGCGCGAGGCGAATCATCGTGGCCGCGGCCTTCGGGTCGACGTCTCCGTAGTTGGTGACGACGAGATCCGGGTCGGTCGGGAACTCGGCGGACTGACCGATTCCGACCACGTCTTTCTCGTCGTTCCCGCTGTAGACGCCCTTGCTGTCGCGTCGCTTGAGTTCCTCGACGGGCACGTCGAGCAGCACCTCGAAGTAGTCGGGCTGGTTCTCCCGGTTGTGCCGCTGCACCTCGTGGAACAGCGAGATGGTCGCGACGACCACGAGGTGCCCCTGCTCCGCGAGCAGCTGCGAGAGGCGCGCATAGGTCATGGACGTCTTTATCCGGCTTTCGCGGTCGAATCCGGAGGTCATCATGGACAATGCCGTCCGCACCTCATTGCCGTCGAGCAGAATCGGCTGGTGTCCGCGCTGGTTCAGTTGACGGACCAGTTCACGGGCGACCGTCGTCTTGCCGGCCTCGGCAAGCCCGGTCACCCAGATGACCGCGCCGCCGGAATCGGCGCCTCCAACTCCCGTGGTTCCCATGGATGGCTCCCCTCGATGGACGTACGGTGGCCCGTTCGGCGCGGACGAACTCTTCACAGCACGACGGCACTGCTGTAAAATTCCTCAGAAAATTTTGGCACGCCGAAAAAACTCAGCATGCATGACTCGGAAAACCTCGAGTATCCCCGTGAAGAAAGGCCGCTGCCCGGCCGTTGATTGGTCGCCCTTTCCCGCGCCCCACTCGGTCGAGCGGACACTGATCGAGCGACCCCGTCAGTATTGTCCCGGCGTTTACCGGGCGTCCAATATCTGTTCGTACTGAAGCCTAGATCGGTCAGTTATGGAGATACGCCAACTCGAGTACTTCGTCGCTGTCGTCGAGGACGGCAACTTCACCAGAGCGGCGGCCAGGTTGCATGTGACGCAGCCGGGAGTGAGCGCGCAGATCCGCAGGCTCGAACGGGAACTCGGGTACGAACTGCTCGACCGGTCCGGACGCACGGTCCGCCCCACCGCGGTCGGCGAGGCCCTGCTCCCCTACGCCAAGGCCGCGCTCGCCGCGATCCGCGACGCCAGACTCGCGGTCGACCAGGTGGCGGGCCTGCTGCGGGGCCAGGTGAACGTCGGCATGGTGACGGTGGTCGCGACCCTGGACGTGCCCGGCATGCTCGCGGAGTTCCAGGCGGAGCACCCCACCGTGGAGGTCGCGCTGCGCCAGGGCAGCACCGACGACCTCGTCGACGCGCTGAAGGACGGTGAACTCGACATGGCCTTCCTCGGGTTGGCCGGCGAGCCCCCGTCGTTCCTGCGCACGGAGGTCATCCTGGCCGACCCGCTCGTCGCGGTGCTGCGCGCGGACGACGAGTACGCGGAGCGGGAATCCGTGCTGCTCAAGGAGCTCGCGTCCCGGCAGTTGCTCTCGCTGCCGAGCGACAGCGGTACCCGGCGTCAGCTCGACGCCTCCCTCGCCATGGCCGGCATCGACGCGCCCATCGCGTTCTCGGCGAGCGATCCGCAGGTCCTGGTGGACATGGCCGCGCGCGGGTTCGGCGTGGCGATCCTGCCGCGGGGCGCGGTGCGGCCGACCGACGAGGAGCTGCGGCTCGTCCCGTTCGCCGATCCGGACATGCACGGCCGGCTGTATCTGGCGTGGCCCGACGACCGTACGATCGACCCCGCGGCGCAGGCGGTCATCCAGCACGCGCTGGACCGCATTCAGGCCCGCCCGCACTCGGGAACGTAACCCCACGCTCTACGCCGGGCGCTGAGGTTACGTCACTTCACGGGCTGCGGCTCGCCCGTCTCGACGCCCGCGTCCTGCGGCGGCGGCTTGGCGGCCAGGAAGTCCTTCGCGCGGATCAGGAAGAAGGAGAAGACCGCGCCCGCCAGCGCGAGGACACCGGTCATGATCAGGAGGTCGTTGAGCGCCTCGGCGTAACCGGAGTGCAGAGCGGTGGCGACCTGGTCGCGCAGCGGCGCGGGCACCTTCTCGTCGAGGCCCGATACGTTGCCGTGCTCGACGGCCGCCGCGATCGCCGGGGCGCTGCCCGCCAGTTCGGGGACGCCCGACAGGTTCCGCAGGACGTCGTCGTGGAGCGATGCCGTGAAGACGGAGCCGAGCACCGGGATGCTGGCCGCCATGCCGACCTGCCGGAAGGTGATGTTGATGCCCGACGCGGTGCCCGACCGGTCCGGCGTGACCACGCCGACGGCGGTCGACGCGAGCGGCGGGTTGACGATGCCGCTGCCGATACCGGCGACGACGAAGCCGGGGATGAGGTGGGTCCAGCCGCTCGACGCGTCGTTCCCCGACATGAGGAGCAGGCCGATGCCGACGAGGAGGAGACCCGGTCCGATCAGCCACTTCACCGGCAGCTTGCTGCTCATGCGGCCCGCGAGGGTCGACGCGACGAGGGCGCACACGCTGATCACGAGGAGCCGGACGCTGGACTCCAGGACGGAGTAGCCGAGTCCGTTCTGCAGGTAGAGGACCAGGTAGAGAAGCATCGCGAACAGCGAGCCGTTCATGGTGAACGCGGCGATCGAACCGCCCACGAACGTCGGGGTGCGGAACAGCGACAGGTCGAACAGCGGTTCCGCCGAGCGGAGTTCCACGATCAGGAACGTGACCAGGAGCAGGACCGCCGCGCCCAGCCACATCACGACGTCCGTGTTGCCCCACTCGGTCTCACCGGCCTTGATCAGACCGTAGATCAGCGCGACGAGACCGCTGGTGAAGAGGACGAAGCCCGGCCAGTCCAGCTTGAGCCTGCCCCGCGACGGCGACTCGTCGACCTTCCACAGCGTCACCAGGATGGCGAGGATGCCGATGGGGATGTTGATGAGGAAGATGCCGCGCCAGCTGATGTGGGCGGCGATCAGCCCGCCGAACACGGGCCCGAGACCGGAGGCGAGACCCGTCACGGCGCCCCAGACGCCGAACGCGACGCCCCGCTCCTTGCCGGCGAAGGTCCGCGCGAGCAGCGCCAGCGAGGTGGCGTACATGACGGACCCGCCGATGCCCTGCGCGGCCCGCGACAGGATCAGCATGAGCGGCGAGGAGGCGATGCCGCAGAACAGGGAGCTGACGGTGAAGACGGCGAGGCCGACCAGGAACAGCTTGCGGTAGCCGAACCGGTCGGCCAGCGAGCCGCCGACCAGCAGCGCCGCGGCGAGGGTGAGCGAGTAGGCGTCGACCACCCACTGCGCGTCGGCGAAGCTGCTGTCGAGCCCGTCCTGGATCTGCGGCAGGACGACCGTGACGATGGTGGCGTCGAGCAGGAGCATGAAGGTCGACGCGCAGACGACCACCAACGTCCACCATCGTTTGGCCATGACGGGTCTCCCCCGATACTCGATGCTCGACAGTCGATACGCGGCTGGTCTCGGTTACTTGGGCTGGATGAACTCGGGCTGGTCGAGGATGCGCAGCCACGAACCGTCGGGCTGACGGCGCACGACCTGGGCGCGCGCACCGGTGCCGTCCTTCGGCGGGGTGGACGTGAGCGCGATGTCACCGTTGATCAGAGTCGGAAGGGGCTCCTCCGGCTCGAACTTCGGGTTGCGCGTCATCGCCATCTCCCACAGCTTGCGGATGGCCTCGCGCCCCTGCGTGATCTGCCCGGGCGGGAAGGCGACAACGGCGTCCTCCGCGTAGAGCTCCGCGACGCCGGTCGCGTCGCCCTTGTTGGCGCGCTCCACGAACAGACGCGTAATGTCTTCCGGCTTGTATGCCTTCTCATATTCGGACACAGGGGGGCCTCTCGTTCAGAGCTGATTTCCAGCACCGACCAGCTTGGTCGCGCGGAACTGACAAGTCCAACTCCCTTTGGTTCTGGTTACTAGAAGCAATGGATCTGGTTCGCGCCCGGTGTGCACATGGGTTGCGCCTGTCCGCTGCCGCGGGGGCCCCGCGACAGCGCGACTGAGGAATTCCTCAGTCGCCACCCGGGCGACGGAGCCGCGTCCCCCGTACGCTCACTGGCTTCCCGCCCCACCGCCTCTCGGCCCGTGTCCTCACCGCGCCCCTCCCGACCACCCACCGCAGACGGAGGCACCCATGCACAGTCACGCACCGCGCACGAACCGTCACGTCCTGCGAGTGCTGCCATGAGGGTGGACGTCGCCTGGTGGCACCTGGACGGCACCCCGCAGACGATCGACTCCATGCGCGAGCACCTGCGCGACCACACCCTCGACCGGTGGACCCAAGTGCCGGGCCTGCGGCTGAAGATCTACTTCGCGGACCGGGAGCGGAACCGGTGGGGCGCGGTGATGCTCTGGGAAACGGACGAGCGCCCGCCGCTCGACGAGCTGCCCCCGAACGCCGCCCTCGCCCTGATCGGCAGGCAACCCGACGTACGCGCCACGTTCGAAGCGGAAGGAACGGTGGAGGGGCTGCACGATCTCGCCTCGCTGCAGGCGCTCGGCCCCGCGTTCGACGGGACGGCCGGAGCGGTGTTGACACCGCGGAAAGGCGCCGGTTCCAATGCGACGGTTATTCCGAGAGGGCCGGGAGAGACACGAGAGTCATCAGGTCTACGAGAGAAATCGCCGGGCGGCACGTCGGAAAGGAAAGCGACAACATGACGTCGAACACGTCGAATACCTGGGAAATCCTCGACCTCCCGCCCGGCGTCCGGCCCGACCCGGACGAATACATCAAGGCCGCGATGGAGTGGCACTTCGGCCCCGACACCGGCTCCCCCTACTGGCTGGAACGCGCGAAGTCCCTGGACTTCGACCCGCGGACCGAGATCACCTCGCTGGCGGCCCTCGTACGCTTCCCGAACGTCGCCTCCGAACTGCGCACCGTCCGCGCCGAGGACCTGATCCCGCGCGGCTACGGCGAAAACCCGGACGTACGCGGCGTGTTCGAGAGCGGCGGCACCACCGGCGCCCCCAAGCGAGTCGTCCTGCACGGCGACTGGCGCCGCCGGCTGCTCCACTGGACCGGCGAGCAACTGGACGCCCACGGCTTCCCGCGGGGCGCAAACTGGCTGGGAATCGTTCCCAGCGGCCCGCACATCGTCGGCGAGTTCTTCCGGGGTTCGGCAACGACGCACGGCCGCCACGGGTTCACCATCGACCTCGACCCGCGCTGGGTGAAGCGGCTGATATCCGGGGGCCGCGGCGGCGAGGCCGACGACTACGCCGAGCACGTCGTCGACCAGGCCGCCGACGTACTGCGCTCCCAGGACATCGGCATCCTCACCGTCACCCCGCCGATCCTGGACCGCATCGCGCGCCGCGACGAACTCGTCGAGCTCATCAACGACAAGGTCAGGGCGATCCGTTGGGGCGGCACGCAGCTCGACCCCGACTCCCGCCAGGTGTACCGGACGGAGATCTTCCCCGACACCGTCTTCTCCGGGAACTACGGCAGCACGATGATCCTCGGCTTCGCCGGTGAGCGCCCCGGCCTCGGCGACGACGACCCCTGCGTCTTCGACACGCTCAGCCCGTACGTCACCTTCTCCGTCGTCGACCCGGAAACGATGCGGCCGGTCCCGTACGGGGAGCGCGGCCGGGTCGTGGCCAGCCACGTCAGCAAGTCGTTCCTGCTCCCCAACAACCTCGAACGCGACCTCGCCACGCGCGTCGAACCGCTCGACGGCGGCCCCGGCGACTCCGTGGCGGACATCGCGCCGGTCAGCAGATTCGAGAACGAGGACGTGGTGGAGGGGGTGTACTGATGCCCGCCTCTGCCTCCGAGGAGCCGGTTCAGCAGCCCCTCCAGCTGGACGCCCTGGGGCCGCGCGGCGAGTTCCGCGCCAGGAACCGCCAGGTGGTCCCGGACGTGACGGGCGCACCCGCCGCCGAACTGAGCCTCGTACCACCGCCGTTCGTGAGCCGCGCCCACTCGGCGCTGCGCCGCGCGGAACCCGCTCCGCCGGACGAGCGCGTACGCCGGATCGCCGCCGCGGCCGGCCTCTTCGCGACCGGCACCGTCGCGGGGCTGGGCGTGGCGGAGTACCGCCTCCTCGTCAGCCGCGTCGGCGGCGTCCCCCTCACGGAGGTCGCCTCGGCGGTCGACCGCATCGCGGAACGGCTCCGTGACATCGGCACGGGCCTGGACCGGGCGCGGCCCGCGGGCGCGGTCACCGACTGGCGCGACCCGCTGGTCCGGAGCGGCCGGGCCGCCCACACGCGGCGTGGCGACGTCTTCGCCGTGCACGCGGCGGGCAACCATCCCGGCACCCACAGCCTGTGGCCCGAGGCGCTCGCGCTCGGCTTCCGCGTCGCCGTACGCCCCTCGCGCCGTGAACCGTTCACCCCGCACCGGCTCGTCTCGGCGCTGCGCCTCGCGGGCTTCGGGAACGACGAGATCGCGCTGCTGCCCACGGACCACGCGGGAGCCGACGCGGTCCTGCGGGGCGCCGACCTCGGCCTCGTGTACGGCGGCGAGGACGTGGTCCGCAAGTACGGCGCGGACCCGACCGTCCTGCTCCAGGGCCCCGGCCGCTCCAAGGTCCTCCTCACGGCCGACGTGGACTGGCGCGACCACCTCGACACGATCGTGGACTCCGTCGCCGGGCGCGGCGGCACGGGCTGCGTGAACGCGACGGCCGTGCTGGTGGAGGGCGACCCGACGCCGCTGTGCGAGGCGCTCGCGGAGCGGTTCTCGGCGCTGCCGAGCCTGCCGCCGGAGCACCCGAAGGCGGTGCTGCCGGTGCAGCCCGCGGCGGGCGCGCGGGCACTCGCCGAGTACGTGGGGCGCCGCGCCGAGGGGACCCGGCCGTGGCTGGGCGCGGACACGGTCGCCGACGAACTGGGTGACGGGAGCGCGGTCCTTCGCCCGGCCGTCCACCAGCTCGCCCGCGCCGACGCGCCGCAGCTCGGCGCGGAACTCCCCTTCCCCTGCGTATGGGTGGCGCCGTGGACACCGTCGGACGGCCTGACCCCCCTCCGCGACACCCTGGTCCTGACCGCCCTGACCCACCGGGAACCCCTACTGGACCGCCTCCTCGCCGATCCCACGATCGCGAACCTGTACGTCGGCGACCACCCGACGCACTGGATGCGCCCCGGGCTGCCGCACGACGGCTACCTGTCGGACTTCCTGATGCGCACGAAGACGCTGATACGCACCTGACGCCACGCGGCCGGCCCCGTCACCGCTGGGCGGCCCGACTGTCCACTTCCTGCGCGACGTTGAGCCAGACCTCTCCGCAGGCGCGCGCCACGTTCGCCACCATGTCGACGCAGTGGGCCGGCACGCTCTCGATGAGCCGGCTCCACTCGTCCGGCGGCAGCGTGGCGGCGTCGAGGAGCCGCAGGAGCAGCCGTCCGGAGTCGGTGAAGCGGATGGAGGGATCCCGCTTCAGGATGGGGATGAGGTCGGCGGCGCTGCCGGTTTCGGCGGGGGTGGTGGTCGTCGTCCGCGCCCCTGACGACACGGTCGCATCGGTCGTATGGGCAGTGTCGACCGCTGCGGCCGCGTCGGCCGTGACCCGGGCGGACACGGATACGGTGAGGGCGCTCCTGGCTGCTGTGGAAGCCCCCACCGGCGCCTCACCGACGACCGAGAGACCGGGTGCGCCGGACGCGTCGGGTGCGCCGGGCACACCCTTAGGCTGCCGCTGCGACTGCGGCTGCAAGTGCCGACCGGCACCGGCCCTCACCCCCGCCACAACGGCCGCCCCGTCCCCCGTCTCCCCCTCCGCCAGCCTCCTGCGCACGTCGCGCGCGGTGGACCGGGAGACTCCGGCGGCCCCGGCGATCTGCCGCAGGGTCGCGTCGGGATGGGTCCGGATGAACTCGCCGGTCGCGGCCCGCGCCACACTGCTGTCGACCGGCCGCGTACGTCCGTCACGCCCGATCCGCACCGGCGCGGCGGGCAGATCGTCGCCGAGCCGGCGCCGGATGCTCCCGACCGTCTTGGGCGAGAGCCCGGCGAACGAGGCGATCATGCGGTCGGACCACTGCGGATGGGACTGGATGATCCGCGTCGCCGCGGCGTTGCGGTCGGCCCGTGTCAGGGGCAGCCCGTGGGTGGTGTTGGCCTGAACGGCCACGACGAAGACGTCGGACTCGTACCCGTCGAGGAACCGGACGGCGATCTCGCGCTCGCCGCGCAGCACGGTGGCCCGCAGCCGGTGCATTCCGTCGATGACGCGCATGGTCGGCCGGTGGACGAGGATCGGCGGCAGATCGGATCCGGCCTCGGCCAGGACCCGTATGTGGTCGGCGTTCTCACCGACGAGACGCGGCGAGTCGGCCGACCACAACTGGTCGACGGCTATCCGCTCGACCGGCAGAGAATGCGGCCGAATTTCCCAAGGTTTCTTCTCTTTCGCATACATATGAACCCGTCGCCCCCTGTTCAGAGTTCGCCCGCACGCGGAGGTAATCCCTCGCCCCCGCAAAGCGGAATCAAAAATTCCCACCGCCGCACCCAGCCGTAAACGGAACTCGCAACGACACCGGAAACAGGAATAGTTGTTTACTTAAATTACCGCCCAGGTACCCCCTGGGGCCACTGTGACAGCGACCACGCACGCCAGACTCACACATGATCAAGCCAAATCCAGCAAAGAACTTGACACGCCGCTACTGGACGGATCCTCGACGCCCCCTCAACCGGAATTCAACCAGAAGCAACACACCTGACCGCCCGCCTTACTAGAATTAAGAGCCATGGAACTAAGGCAGCTCGAATACTTCGTGGCGGTGGCCGAAGAGGAGAACTTCACGCGCGCCGCGGAGCGCGTGCACATCAGCCAGTCCGGAGTGAGCGCCCAGATCCGGCAGTTGGAACACGATCTCGGCACGTCCCTTTTCGACCGCTCGGGCCGCAGCACGAAACTCACCCCGGCCGGCCGCGCCGCCCTGCGCCACGCCCGCTCGGCCCTGGCCGCCGTGGACGCCGTGCGACAGGCGGTGGACGAGGTGAACGGTCTGATCCGCGGCAGGCTCGTCGTCGGCATGGTGACGGCGTGCACGGTCACCCCGCTCTTCGACGCCCTGTCAGCCTTCCACCACCAGTACCCCGGCGTGGAGATCACCCTCCTCGAGGACACCTCCGACCGCCTCATGGAACGCCTGCGCGCGGGCACGGCCGACCTGGCCCTGATCAGCACCGCGGGCACACCCCCGCCGAGCCTGGAGTCCTACGAGATCATCCGCGAACCCCTGGTCGCGGCCATGCCCCCGGCCCACCCCCTCTGCGCCGAACCCGAGGTGACCCTCGCGGACCTGACCCAGCACTCGGTGGTGAGCCTCCCGACGGGCACCGGAGTGCGGAAGGTCTTCGACGAGGCGTGCGCGGCGGCGGGGGTCCACATGGAGATCGCGTTCCAGGCCGGCGCCCCCAGCGCGATCGCGGACCTGGCGATCCGTGGCCTCGGAGTGGCGATCCTCTCCGACTCCCTGGTGGCCCAGCACCGCCCCCACCTGACGACCCGCACGATCACCGACATCCCCACGGAGCCGGTCCTCTCCCTGTCCTGGTCCACCACGGACAACCCGGCCCTGCGCCAACTGATCCACCACTGCCACACGTCGTTCTCCCGCCCGGCCCCGATCCCGTCCCCGCTCCCGGAACCGGTCCTCTGACGACCTACCCCCCGAACACAGAAAACCCCAGGTCAGATTGGATCTGACCTGGGGTTCCAGATGAGCCGCCTTCGGGATTCGAACCCGAGACCTACGCATTACGAGGGCCCGCAAGATCATCCCGGCTGGTGCCGAGCCGTGCCCAAGAATCCCGTTCCCCCAGGTCAGAGGCATCCGACCATGATCATCGTGACGCCGGGTCCACCCTTGTGCCACCCAGTCCGCTCACGCAGCGCTCACGCAAGGTCGCTTCCGATCGGGCCGCCAAGGAAGCGGGGTACAGAGCCATGCCTGGCCGCCAAGCCACCCCTTGAGCGCTGGCACGACAAGGGAACGGCAGGAGCTCGAGATCTACCGACACCCAGCCCCCCGGCTGCTTCGGTGCCCAGCAACATAGCGGGGGCCGAAACGCCCGTATGCCAGTACTTCACTACCCTGCTGAACGTGGGGGCACCGGTGAGCGAAACGAACCTGCCAGCATGGCGGCACCCGCTGTTGCGTTTACACCACCACTGGGTTGAGAAGCACGTGGTTCCGGCCGAGAAGGCTGCAGCCGAGCTGGGCATCGACTTCAACGCTTCAGCGATCCGCAAGGCACTCGGCTACCAGCGGTGGACGTACCACCGCAGGCTGAGAGGGCTCGCGATTCTATGAGCGAGGCGGTGGAGGGTGTCGAACCCATGGAAGGTGATCACTTCCAGCACGTGCCAGCCGAGCTCCTGTCGGGCTTGATTGCGCAGTGCTACCAAGATGCGCCCCCGAGCGACCAGCAAGGCACGTTCTTCATAGGAGTAGTCGGCCGGATAGCTTCCGTGGGACACCCGGCACCCCCAATAGTCGCCCCCACCGCCTATAGGCGGCGATTCCGGCATTAGAGTTATTATCCACCTAAGCGGAGTAAATTGGGCTAGGTGTCACAGGAATGCGCCGACAGGTACGCATGGCCCCGTATCCGACACGCGAGGAGGCTCCTCGTGACGACCCTGACAGTCCCTGGCGGGTACACCAAGACCGCGTGGGAGAAGATCGTCCGCCGCGGGCGGAAGCTGATGAAGGAGAAGTCCGGGATCCAGTGGGCTCTCGGAGATCTCGTCATTGAGGCGCTTGATGGGCACAGCCGTGGACACGGCGAGGTGACGCAAGTGCTCAAGATGCTGTCACACCAGATCGGCGCCAATCCCGAGACGTTGCGCAGCTACTACGACGTGGCTCGGCAGTGGCCGAAAGCGAAGCGCCGGAAGGATGTGAGCTTCTCGGTGCACGCAACCCTGGCTTACGTACCTAGCCGGTACACCTTGATCCGTAAGGATCCCTACGACCCCTTCACCAAGGAACACCGCTGGACGGTGAACGAGGCCGAGAAGGTCGCGAACCGTGCCGTCCACACGCCGACCAACCAAGCGGAGCGTCTTGCCCACACCCGTCGCCTACTCCACACGGAGGAAGATGCGGCCAAGGCGGTCACCGAGATGCTCGGGCGCCCGGACGTCCGAGCCCGCCTCGCATCCGACCAGCACGCCCGGCACCTGATGCGCCAGGCACAGTACGAGCACTGGCGCGAAGTCGACGAGGCAACGGAAGCCGAAGCAGAGCTGGTCTCGGCGGACGACGCCGCAGAGGTGGAGGAGGAGTTCGACGAAGAAGCCGCTCCCCTGGGCGTTCAATACAGCGAAGCCCCGATGGAGATCCTGCGGTTGATCGGGGCGTTCGCCTCCTTCTCCGTCTCGCTCCAGCGGATCATCCCCGAGGTCCACACCCAGGACTACACCGAGGAAACCAAGCAGGCGGTCCTCGACAACGTGCACAAGGCGCGCATGCTGCTCGACTGGTGCGAGACCGCCATCAAGACCGGAAAGACTGACCCGGACAAGGCGCTCGCGCGCCTGATGAAGGACGAAGAAGGCGAGTAAGCATGACGACGACGCGCCGCCAAGCGGCGCACGACAGTGGAGAGGACATCTGGAGTCGGGTGGCAAAGGCCGGAGAGGACGGCCTCCCTCCGGAGCGGGCCATCGGCCGGAACACCCGGGGCCAGTTTGAGCGAGGCAAGAGCTGGATCCGAGACGTCAAGTGCGGAGCTGAAAAGAAAAGCTTCGTCAGGTACCGCGGCCACTACTCGGTCACCCTTAACCCCGACAAGTGCACGGCCTACGCGGCCGAGCGGCTTCAGTCCCTGTACAAGCAGGCCGTGCGCATCTACAAGTCCTCACTGAAGGAGCTGCCTCCCGAATCACAGGAACTCCTCACGGTGACACTGCTGACCAAGCAGTTGCAGTCCATCTTCGACGCGATGGATATCCTCAAGGCCGCCGGCTTCTCCCCAGAGACTGCGGCGGCGAAGGCCGCGGCAACAACCCCCGCGAAGAAGTCTCCGGCAACGTCCAGGAGCCGGAAGACCTGACCGCACAACCAACCGCGGGTCGAGACGAGGTGGGCCCACATCCAGGGTGGACCCACCCCGCCAGTTCGACGATCGCTGTGCCTGGGCCCGTCAGCAAGTTACGCCGGTCCATTTGAGGCCGGAGTCCGTTCGGGACGCGGGCAGCCGGGTCCGACCACCGGCCCAGGCGCGAAATCAGCCGCCGAAAGCCGCCTGGAACGCACTCTGGCCCGCCTGCACGAGCATGGCCAGCCCGGGAGTCGCCGTCCCGATGTCCGTGAGTGCTGTCTGCAGCCGTTCGTACGCGGCGCGGACCCTGCCCGGTTCGGGCTGGTCGGCGCTAGCTGCCTCCTCCAGCACCTCGGCGTCCAAGATGATCTGGCTCTGCTGGTCGTCAGCAGCGCCCAGGTTCGGCGCGAACTGCCTGACCATCTGGGCGAACTCCGCGAGCTTGGAGGTGTCCAGGCCGACGTGGTTGTTCTGGAGGACGTGCTGCTGAGAGCCGGCGACGAAGCCCTGCGAGTTGGTGATGTTGTAGGTGTCGCCGCCGTTCGGCCGACGGCTCAGGTAGTCGTTCACGCTTCCTCCGGCGAGTACGCAACGTGTGCCGTTGGCGGTGATCCGGACTATGGCACCGTTGTCCGTGGAATGGATCTGAACGAGGCCGTTTTCGGCCAGGTAATCCAGGGCGCTGAGGACCTCGTCCTCGGCCAGAAGATCCCCGGCGAAGCTGCACTGGGGATCGTCCGCGTACGACAGGACCGCGACGGCGTCGTCCCTGCCGCCGGTACGCAGTACCCACTGCAGTAGCACCTCGCAGGCGTGACGGAAACGAGCGACTGCGTCAGTCCGGAGGTCCAGCAACCGCTTGCCCTCCAACACACCGTCGTCCGAGGGATACACCTCCGAGTCGGTGCTGTCGAAGGTCTCTACCACCTGTACGAGCCCGAGCCTCTTCAGCCGGAGCGCCATCTCTGCGGCTTCGGTCGTCGGGAGCCCTTCAGATTCGAGGAAATCGGCTACGTCGACGAAGTGACCAGGGCTGCGGCGGGAGGCGTCGTACAGCCAGATCAGGAGCCGGGAGAGGTACGGGTCGCTCTCAATCCCGCTCGCGCTCGACAGCGCCAGTGTCCCGAGGCTCGGCCCCTCGACCTCGACGGGAACGCGCACGGGATGCTTGCGGTTCGCTCGCTCGAACTCCTTGGCGATCTCCCGCTGCATCTTCTCGATGGCGCGCCTGTTGATCTTGAATCCTGCCAACCCGGACCTCCTGGGGTCACTGATCCCACAAGGGTAGACGGCACCACTGACACCGCTGGTTTCTCAAACGCGTACGCACCCTGGATCGGGCCTTACCCGCCTGACGCGGCCCAGTGCACTCTCCGTCGCGAGACCCGACTATGACCTTCCCCCAGTCCAAACGATCTTTGGGAATGAATTAGGGGCCCGAACCACCTAGTGGATCAAGTCCCTGACCTGGCACTTCTCTGTCGGGGTGACGGGATTCGAACCCACAACCGCTTCGTCCCGAATGAGGTCCGGACAAGATCGACACCTCTGTTTCTGCTGAAAGTGCAGCTCAGAAGCTTGACCTGGACTGGTGTGGCGGGGTCTCGGTTGGCCTCTGAGGGGAGACCATCTCCCAAACTCCTCCCAGCGCCTGGTGCTGGGACGGTGGCCTGTCGGCGCGCTGTATCCGTGGGCGCCTCGCGGTAGCAAGTTCGCACGCGGGTCAGGGCAGCTCAGCTCGGGCGGCCCCTGCAGGGTGGCACGAAGGCCGGCAGGTTTACGTCGTGAACAATGACGACGAGGTCACATCGGAGAGGGGGGCGGCCGGCGATGCCGGAGGCGAGTGAGCTACGGACGACCCCAGTGGAAGCGGACAGCAGCTCGCGGATGCGGTCAGCAGGGCAGCTGGGAGCCGCCGGTTGGCGTCGGTCAGTTCGTCGCCTGCAGATCGGTCGAAGCCGACGGTGGGCACGTGCAGTCCTCCTGGGCTGGCGGTGCTGCGAGCGGGGGCGGGTGGCATCAGGAGGCGAGCGAGGAGCTTGGCCTTCGTGGCGGTCCAACACTCGCTCGCAACGCTGTCGCCGAGCGCGGTGTAGAGGCCGGCGAACACGTCGCAGACCCGGCCCTCGGGGAGGCGAGGCAGTAGACGGAGGGCCAAGTCACGAGTTGACTGGCCTTTTTTGGGGCCGCCTTCGGGATTCGAACCCGAGACTACGCATCACGAGGGCCTGCAAGATCATCCCGGCTCGTGGCGGAAGGCACCACGGATCCTCTCTCCCGAGGTCAGAGACCTACGGCTGCGAACCCAGGTGCCACCCAATCCACCCTGGCCCACCGCGTCCGCTCACGCACCGCTCACGCAGCGCCAGCCCGGTGACGGCCTACCCGAGCTCACCGAACAGACCACCTGCGGCTCCTCACCCTCCTTCTTGAGCCTCCTATGTTCAGCTCCGAGGAGATGGCCCGCTCGTTCCCTGTGACTCGGGCGCGGAGACGCGAGAAGAAGTCTCAGTGTGTCGGCGATCACGCTCGGTTCGAAGCATGGGTGGCTGGTCATCGCCTGGAGGGCATCACTGCCCCGTAGCGGACTCCCTCAATGTCGGTGCCCTCCTCCATAATCGAGGCACCGTCTTCAACGAAGGACCTCATCTCCGTGACGATCACCCAGCACGAGCTCGAATCCCGGCTGTGGGACGCCGCGAACGCGCTTCGCGGCCCCGTCGACCCCGCTGACTTCAAGACCTACGTCTTCCCGATGCTGTTCTGGAAGTGGATCAGCGACACCTGGGTTCACGAGCACGACGCGGCGTTCGATGCGTACGGCGACGACCTCGACGACGAGATCGAGGCTGACTTCCACAGGTTCGAGCTGCCCGAGGGCACGCTGTGGAGCGAGGTCACCGAGAGGGTCACCAACCTCGGTGCGGAGATCGCGAAGACCTTCCAGCGAATCGAAATGGCCAACCCCCGCTCGCTCGCCGGCGTCTTCGGCGACGCCTCGTGGGGCAACCAGGAGCGCATCCCAGAGTCGGCACTGCTGGGGCTCATCCGTGCATTCAACAAGATCAGGCTCGATCCGTCGACGGTCTCGCACGACCTGCTCGGCGCGGGCTACGAGTACTTGCTGAAGAACTTTGCCGACGAGTCGGGCAAGAAGGCTGGCGAGTTCTTCACGCCCCGTGAGGTCGTGAACCTGCTCGTCGGGATCCTCCAGCCTGAGCCCGGCGAGTCCGTCTACGACCCGTCCTGCGGCTCCGGCGGGATGCTGGTCGCAACGATCAACCAGCTGCGCGAGTCCGGCAAGGACCACCGCACACTCAGGGCGTACGGCCAGGAAATCAACCTGACGACGGCCTCGATCGCCCGGATGAACCTGTTCCTGCACGAGATCGAGGACTTCGACATCAAGCGCGGAGATACCCTCCGCGCTCCGGCGTTCAAGGCCCCCAGCGGTGCGGTCCGCCAGTTCGACGTCGTGATCGCCAACCCGCCCTTCTCGCTGGCGGATTGGGGAGCGGACCGCTGGTCCTCGGACCCGCGAGCAATCTGCGGCGTTCCGCCCGCGAAGAACGGCGACTACGCCTTCGTCCAGCACATGGTCTCGTCCATGAAGCCCGGATCCGGCCGCGTCGGTGTGGTGATGCCCCACGGCGTGCTATTCCGCGGAGGCGCGGAGGCGAAGATCCGCCAGGGCCTCATCGAGAAGGACGTCCTGGAAGCCGTCATCGGGCTGCCACCCAAGCTCTTCTACTCGACCGATATCCCAGCATGTCTGTTGATCTTCCGCGACCAGAAGCCAGCTGAGCGCAAGGATCACGTGCTCTTCATTGACGGCTCGGCGCGGTTTGCCAAGGGCAAGAAGCAGAACCTGATGTCCGAGGATGACGTCAGAGCTGTCATCGGGGCCTACCAGACAGGTAGCGACTCAGCGGGTGAAAGCGGTGCGAACGTCCGGCTAGTTCCGCTCGAGGAGATCGAGCAGAACGGCTTCGACCTGAACATCGGCCGCTACATCAAGGTCGCTGCAGAAGAGACGGCTGATCTGGGCACCGCGCTCGTGGCGTATGCCGACGCCCGACAGCATCGCATCGACACCGAGGCTGTCATGTTCGAGCGGCTCGCAGCGGCAGGCGTCGACCTGAGCGTGTTCGGGGTGTCCAGTGAGTGAGTGGGAGCGAGTCCGGCTCGACGAGGTCGTCGCGCTCGACGTCGACGCGGTCCCGGTCACGGCGACGGCCTCCTACAACATCGTCGGCGTCTTGAACCGCGGTCGGGGCCTGCTGCTCCGGGATCCGATTGCTGGCGATGAGACCTCGTACAAGACGCTGAATCGCATCCGGCCGAACCAGATCGTCTACAGCCGCTTGAAGGCGTTCGAAGGAGCGATCACCGTTGCTCCTAACAATCTGGGGGAGGTTTACGCGTCGCAAGAATTTCCCACGTTCACCTGCGGCGAACGAATGCTTCCCGAATACTTCCGTCTCCTTACGACCACAAAACGCCTGTGGGAGCAACTCCAGGCGTTGTCGACCGGCATGGGCGGCAGACGGGAACGGGTCAAGCCTGCCGATTTTCTGACGATTGAAGTTGCCCTCCCGTCCTTGCCGGAGCAACGCCGCATCGTCGACGTTATGGCATCGGTGGACACACAGATTTACGGGTTGGATGCAGAGAGGCAGAAAGCAGCCTCATTGCTGGCAGTCGTTCGCGACGCACATCCCGAAGGCGCCGAACGCGAACTACGCAGCGTCATTTCCGGAATTCAAGGCGGAAAGAGCGTTCAGACTTCGGACGAAAAGCCGCGAACCGGAGATCCGGCTGTCCTGAAACTGAGTGCAATCCAACTTGGCGCTTTCGTAGGCACCGAAGCAAAGCGGCTCGCTGATCTGACGGGTTACACCAACGCCCATCAAGTGACAGAGGGTGACCTTCTTATCACTAGAGCCAGCGGTTCATTCGATCGCGTCGGCTATGCCGCCATCGCGCGAAATGTAGCACCTCAGACCTACCTACCTGACCTTATCTGGCGAATTCAAACAAAGCCCGAGGTCTGCCAGACGCCGTTTCTAGCACATCTATTGTGCTCCCCGTCGGTGCGCTCAACTATCACAGCATCAGCGCGCGGGACCGCATCAATGAGGAAGATCAATAAGGCCCTGTTGGGTTCTCTGCGTCTACCGATTCCATCGCTTGAGGAACAAGCCAAGTACGTTCAGCACTGTGATGCTGTCGCGTTCGCAGTAGCAGACCTGGACCTGGAACTTGCCAATCTCCGCGCCTTCCGTTCGGCGCTGTTGGCCTCCCTCCTGAACCAGGAAATCGAGATCCCGGAAGCGTACGACGCTCTACTCGCGGAGGTGTCCTGACATGGGGTGGACGGAAGCGAGCACGATCCAGCGTTCACTGCTCGAGTGGGCGGAGGAGGCCGGCTGGGAGCGTCTCCAAGGGGACGATCTACCGCGCGATGAGCACGACGTCATCGTCGAGGACTGGGCGCGCGAAGCCTTGCTCACGCTGAACCCGGAGCTGGTCTACGACCCGGAGTCTGCGGACCTCGTTCTACATGAACTCAATCAGGCTGTCCTCGATGCGCACAACGGTCTCGTTGCAGCCAACGAGCGGCTGACCGTAATGCTTCGTGGCGACCACTCATTCACGACGATCGACGGTAGGCATGTGCCTCGTCGGCTGATCGACTTCAAAGACCTCGACAACAACCGCTTCACTGTCGCTGACGAGGTCACCGTCAACGGTGCGACCAAACCGCGCCGGTTCGACATCGTTTACTACGTCAACGGGTTCCCGCTGGTCGTAGCCGAGACCAAGACGCCTGTGAAGCACCAGATCTCGTGGGTCAACGCCGCGAAGGACCTTCACGATGTGTACGAGGAGGAGTACCCGAACTTCTTCGCGACGAACGTCTTCAACGTCGCCACCGAGGGCCTGGAGCTCCGCATGGCTCCGATCCGTGCAGTTCCGGACCCCGACTCCGAGATCTGGGCCCCGTGGGGATCTACTTCGGACGACCCGAAGACCGTCACGGGACCCGCTCGTGTCGAGCGGGCTGCGCGCTTGTTGCTGCGGCCGGAGACGATCCTGCCGATCCTCAAGGACCTGGTGATGTTCCGTCACGCTCGGGATGCCTCCGAGGTCGACATCAAGTTCTTGCCTCGTTACCCGCAGTTCGAGGCGGCTCTGGCGATCCAGGCCAAGGTGCTTGCCGGCCGTCCTGGCGGACTGATCTGGCATCACCAGGGGTCGGGCAAGACCGAGCTCATGGCGTTCGCCGCCGCCCGTTTGCTGCGCGATGACGCGGTGACGGAGAAATTCGGGAGCGCGCCGACAGTAATCGTGATCGCCGACCGCAAGGATCTGGTCCGGCAGACGGCGGAGATGTTCGAGACTGCCGGCATGCCGCGGATGTCGGTGCCCCGCAACCGGCGGGAGCTGCACGCT
The DNA here is from genome assembly GCF_008642355.1 of Streptomyces venezuelae. Lineage (NCBI taxonomy): Bacteria > Bacillati > Actinomycetota > Actinomycetes > Kitasatosporales > Streptomycetaceae > Streptomyces > Streptomyces venezuelae. The sequence continues at coordinate 4,469,135 of NZ_CP029193.1, read as the reverse complement.
CTGCTGCGTAGCGGTGAGCCCGGTGTGGTCATCACGACGGTGCACAAGTTCGCTGAGGCCGGCCATCTGAACAACCGGTCGAACATCGTGGTCCTCGTTGACGAGGCGCACCGCTCGCAGGAGGGGAAGTTCGGCGATGCGTGGCGCGCGGCGGTGCCAAACGCGAAGTTCTTCGGTGCGACGGGTACTGCGATCGAGGACAAGGACCGTTCGACGTTCAAGCTGTTCGGCGACCCTGACGACCCCGACTTTGTGATGTCGCGGTATACGCCGGAGCAATCCATCGCTGATGGGTTCACCAAGCCAGTGATCGTGGAGGGCCGGTCTGTCGGGTTCAACCTCGACAAGGAAGCCTTGGACGAGGCATTCGACGAGCTGGCCGCGGAGGAGGGCCTGGACGAGGAGGAGAAGGTCTTCCTCTCGGGAAAGGCTTCTCACATCGAGACGATCCTCTCCAACCCCGAGCGCGTTACGGTTGTGTGTGCCGACATCGTCGACCACTTCCTTACCTATGTCGCGCCTCTGGGGCAGAAGGCCCAGGTCGTGGCCTACAACCAGCGCCTTGTGATCGCGTACACCCGGGCCATCGAGGCCGAGCTGGAGCGCCGTGCCGCAGTCATGCCGGACGGACGACTCCGTGAGGTCGGTGTGGTGATGCACGTCGCCGACAGCAAGGAGACCCCCAAGGAGCACAAGAAGTACCTGCTCACTCCGGAGCAGGAGGAGGCGCTTAAGCGCCGCTTCAAGAAGGTCGATGACCCGATGTCGTTCATCGTCGTCACCGCGAAGTGGATGACCGGCTTCAACGCACCCATCGAAGGCGTGCTGTATCTCGACAAGCCCGCCAAGGACACGAATCTCTTCCAGACGATCACGCGGCCCAACCGTCCGTGGAAAAACCCGGTCACCGGTCAGCGCAAGGACTTCGGGCGGGTCGTCGACTACATCGGTCTCGCGAGGGCCATCGGCAAGGCAGTCGTCGGCCCGAAGGTGAAGGACGACGAAGAGGACGAGCTCAACGTTACCGACGCCTCCAAGCTGGCGGGGAAATTCGTCACCGACCTCACGCGTCTACTCCATCTGTTCGACGGCATTGACACGAGTGACTCATCATTCGAGTCGCTCGCCGAGGCCCACGAGCGAATCCCCGAGGGCGGTGCGCAGCGCACCGAGTTCATCGAGACGTACGTCGCGTTGCAGACGGTGTGGGAGTTCCTCGACCCACACCCGATGCTCCGGCCATTCAAGGGGCAGTACTTCTGGCTCGCGAAGGTATACGAGTCGATCCGACCCAAGGATGTCTCCAAGACTTTCCTCTGGACACGTCTCGGCGCGAAGACCACCGACCTGATTCACGGCCACATGACCGATGTGGGAGTGAAGTCGATGCCGTCGAAGACAGTCACGCTCGACGCTGCCGGCCTAGCGTTGGTGAAGAAGATCGCCGAGCAGCTCAAGCTTTCCGAGCGACAAACTCCGGAGTCGAAATCCGACGACGTGTACCAGGAGGTCCTCGACTCCATCGAGGCGCGCCTCAGGCGTCGGCTGGCCGATACGGAGAGCCCGGCGTATCGGTCGCTGGCGGAGCGGATCGAGAAGCTCCGTGCCAAAGCGATCGAGAACGTCGAAGACTCGCTGGCCTTCCTCGAGGAAGCCCTGAAGATCGCTCAGGACGTGGTCGCCGCGGATCGGGCAGCGGAACAGGGCGACCAGGGAGCGCTCGACCGGCTGGCCGATCCCAAGCGTGGGGCGCTCACTCAGATCGTCGCGGAGAACACACCGCCTGGGCTGCATAAGATCGTCCCCGACATAGTCTCGCGGATCGACTCGATCGTCGTCGAGGTCGCCTATGCCGGTTGGAGCGCGAGCGACGCGGGCGACAAACGCGTTCGTCGCGAGTTGCGTTCCGTCTTGAAGGAGTACAGCTTGCCGATCAAGGGGGAGCTGTTCGACCGAACGTACGAGTATGTACGGGAGAACTACTGAACGACGTCGCGCGGAACTCCTTCAGATACGGCTTGGGCATTGCAACATCCTTCCAGTCGACGTCTCAGCGAGCCAGGGCAGGTGTCACCCAAATGCGGCAGACCCGACCGTCACTCGTGCGTGGCCACGCTGTTTGAGCTGGGGCCCCTGGCCGCAGATCGCCACCGCTGCGATGGCCCTGGGGCCACCACCGGTTTGCTGATAGGTCTCGGTGAAGGGGGCAGGGCGTGGGCGTTTCGATCTGGCAATGGGCAGAGCAGGTTGCGGAGAAGGAGCTCAGCTCGACGCTCCGACGGCGATGGGTGCATACGCAAGTAGTGGCTGCGCGGGCCGCTGAGCTTGCCCCGGTGCTGGGGAAGGACGGTGCCCTGCTGGCAGCCGCCGCGACGCTTCATGACGTCGGCTACGCACCCCGCCTCGCTCTGACAGGGTTCCATCCGCTCGACGGGGCCCGGTTCCTGCGTGACGAGCATGGTGCGGACGAGCGGTTGGTGCGGTTGGTCGCGAACCATTCGTTCGCGTTGCTGGAGGCCGAAGAGCGTGGGCTGAGGGCGGTTCTGGAGAGCGAGTTCCCCCTGCTGGAGGAGCCGCTGCTCGTGGATGCGCTCGTGTATTGCGACATGACGACCACGCCCGACGGCGGCCGGACCACCGCCGAGGAGCGCGTCGCGGAGATCCGAGGCCGCTACGGGGACGACAGCGTGGTCGGGCGGTTCATCCGCCGTGCGGCGCCGGAGATCTTCGGCGCCGTGGGACGGGTGAAGGCTGCGCTGGCGGCTCAGCCAAGGTAGGGATAGGTGCCTGCCAGGTAGTCGCCGATCTGCTGGCGCATGCTGGGGTGGATGTCGTACTGGTCGAGGTCGGCTGGCTGGACGAAGCGGACGCCGTCGGCCTCGTTGTTGATCGTGGGCTCGCCGCCGACGGGGCGTCCGATGTAGGTGTTCTCGTACTGCTGGCGGATCTCGCCGTCGGTGTACGCCACGATGTGGTTGGGGTTGGTGTAGACGCCGAGGAAGCCGGTGATCTCGGCGACGATCCCCGTCTCCTCCAGGCATTCACGTACCGCGCACTCGGCGGCGGTCTCGCCGATGTCCTGGGCGCCGCCGGGCAGCGCCCACTGGCCGGTGTCACGGCGGCGCTGGAGCAGGATGGCGCCGCTGTCGTCGACGACCAGCAGGTTGCTGGCGGGGATGAGGGTGTTGGCCTTGGGGGCGTTCGGGTCGTTGTAGTACTCAGTCCTGCCCATGTGCGGCGGCCCCCTCCTGGTCGGGTGTCCACGGCCGTGCGCCGGCCCAGACGGCGTCGAAGCTCTGAGCGTAGTTGTCGAACCAGCCGCCTTCGATGCCCTGTCTGAGGTGGAGCAGCGGGTTGGCGCTGGCTGGGCGTCCCCACACGTGAGGGTTGACCAGCAGGTTCTCGTCGTAGAGGAAGAGCGAGGTGTACAGGTGGTGTCGTGAAGGCGTACCTCGCACCCCGGCTTGCCCAGAAGGGGACGGTAGTAGGTCAGGGAGGCGCGGATCTTCGCTGCGAGCGTGTCGCCGATTCCTTCCTCCCGGCCCCGGACGGCGACCGCTCCGCCGGCGGAGTCGCCGAAGCACAGACGTACGCGGACGCCGACCTGCGCGCGCCCGGCGAGCATCCGGGCCGCGTCGGTTCTCGTAGCGTGAGAGGCGCACCGCTCGGAGCGGCGCCGACTTACGTCTCGGTCAATGCCGTAGTGCCGCCTCGCGGTTGGGGCCGCCCCTACAGAGGCCGCCCAAGAGCAGGGGCGAATTCCTGGTCGGCCTCGCCGTGCGCGGTCTGGTCCGGGGAGCCGCTGCGGCCGGGTGAGCCCGAGGCGCTGAGCCAGCGCGCTGTCGCGGAGATCCCTTCTTCAAGCCCTACAGGTGCCACCGTCGGGAAGAGTGCCCGCAGGCGGCTACTGTCGGCCTGGGAGTGGGGGACATCGCCGGTGCGGGCAGGGACGTGCGCCCGCCGAACGGGGTGACCAGTCGCCGCCTCGATCTCCGGAATCAGCTCCAGCAGGGACATGCGAGTCCCAAAGGCCAGATTCACAGGGCGAGGCTCGACGATCCGGCGGAGTAGGGCGTCAGTGAGGATGCGGCAGACGGTGCCCACGTACGTGAAGTCGCGGGTCTGGGTGCCGTCGCCGTACACGGTCACGGGCTCGCCAGTGAGTGTGGCGCTGATCCACTTCGGGATGACCGCGGCGTAGGCGTGGTCGGCGCGCTGTCCGGGACCGTAGACGTTGAAGAAGCGGAAGGGCAGCACCGGCAGGTCGAAACTGTGGTGGTAGGCGCCCAGGTACGCCTCCGTGGCGAGCTTGGTGACCGCGTACGGGCTCAGCGGGGCCGTGGTGAGGTCTTCGTGCTTCGGTAGGCGAGGGTTCGCGCCGTAGACCGAGGACGAGGAGGCGGCGATCACGTGCAGGCCGCCCGCGCGGCGTGCGGCTTCGAGGACCTGGAGGGTTCCGGTCGCGTTGGCGTGGTGGCTGGCCAAGGGGTCTCGGACCGAGCGCGGTACGGAGGGCAGCGCGGCGAGGTGGACGACGGCGTCCGCGCCGCGGAACACCTGGTCCAGGAGGTCGGCGTTCTGGATGTCGCCTTCGAAGAAGTCGACGCAGAGGCCGGCGATGTTGGCCTCGCGGCCGGTGGAGAGGTTGTCGACCACCCGGACCTGGGTGATCTTGGGGTGCTCGGTCAGGGCTCGGGCGAGGTTGCTGCCGATGAATCCGGCGCCGCCAGTGATCACGATCTTCACGTGGCTTGCCTTTCAGAGAGAGTCGACGTGTGCGCCGACGAGCCGGTGGCGGCAGTCGAGGATGTAGGGGGCGTGCGCGGTGATCAGGGGGTAGTCGAAGGCGTCGTGGTCGGCGAGTAGGACGACGGCGTCGGTCGCCGCGAGGCTGGCGGGGGTAACGTCGACTCGCTTGAGGTTCGCCAGGCCGTCGGCGCGAGGATGAGCGTCGTCGCTGACGTGGGGGTCGGCCGCCTGCACCTCCGCGCCCATGCCGATGAGCAGCTCCGCGATCCGCGCCGCCGGCGTCTCGCGGGCGTCCCCGGTGTTGGCCTTGTACGCGAGGCCGAGCAGCAGCACTCGGGAGCCGTTGACCGACTTCTTGCGTTTGTTGAGCCCGTCGACGAGGCGCCGGACCACGTAGTCGGGCATGTGGTTGTTGACGTCGTTCGCGAGCTCGACGAAGCGGAAGTTGCGGCCCACGGTCCGCTGGACGCGCCAGGACAGGTACGAGGGGTCAATGGGCAGGCAGTGGCCTCCGACTCCCGGTCCCGGAGTGAAGCGCATGAAGCCGAACGGCTTGGTGGACGCCGCGTCGATGGCGGCCCAGACATCGATGCCCAGCTCGTGGGCGAAGATGGTCAGCTCGTTAGCGAGCGCGATGTTCACGTGTCGGAAGGTGTTCTCTAGGAGCTTCGTCAGCTCGGCTTCCTTGCAGCTGGCCACCGGGACGACCTTGTCGACGAGGGACGCGTAGAAGCGGCGAACTGCTTCCCGGGACGCCGTGTCGATACCAGAGACGATCTTCGGGGTGTTCTCCAGTCTCCATTTGGGGTTGCCAGGGTCGATGCGCTCAGGGCTGTAGCCAAGGTGGAAGTCGGAGCCCGCCGTCAGGCCAGAGGTGCTTTCGAGGAGGGGGCCGAAGACTTCCTCCGTGGTGCCCGGGTATGTCGTCGACTCCAGGACGACGGTCGCCCCGCGAGTGAGGTGGTGGCCCAGCAGCAGCGCCGAGTCTTCGACATGCGACAGGTCCGGAGCTCCGTCGCGGAGCGGCGTGGGCACCGTGACGACCGCTACGTCGAATCCCGCGCAGTCGGAGGGGTCGATGGTGGGCCGGTAGGCGCCGGCAGCGAGGAGCGGCGCCAGACGCGCGTCGGTGACGTCCTCGATGTAGGACTCTCCGAGCATGAGCCGCTTGACCCGCCGCGCGTCCACGTCGAAGCCGACGACCTGGTGCCCGACCTCGGCGGCTCTCACCGCGAGCGGGAGCCCGACATACCCCTGCCCCACGACGACGACGCGGAGCCGCTGCGTCTCACGCTTCTCGATCATGCTCTCCACCTCGTTGTGTAAGCGTGCGGATGTGTACGGCGGGCGCGGACCCGTGGCCCGGCGGTGGCTTTAAGATGGAAAGCGCCTCGGCCGTACGAGACTCGCTTGGCCGCCTGTCTTGGACGGCCGAGTGCTTTTCGCGCTCCGCCCAGACCGGTCAGAAAACCCGTGGGATGGGGAAAGCCCCGGTTCGATACGATGGCGTTGGCTTGTAGACCCGTTCCGTCACCATGCGTGACACCAGCGTGCGATCCGAGTGATCGCATCGGCTGCAGCCTCCCGACTTGGGCCCGCCGTGGCACTGTCACCGGCGCCGTACGTACGAAATGGAGCATCCGAGGATGGCTCGACACCTGGTCACCAGCGCGCTTCCCTACATCAACGGGATCAAGCACCTGGGCAACATGGTCGGGTCGATGCTTCCGGCGGATGTGCACTCCCGGTACCTCCGCCAGCGCGGTCACGACGTCCTCTACATCTGCGCCACCGACGAGCACGGCACGCCGGCCGAGCTGGCCGCCAAGGAGGCCGGGCTCTCCGTCGCCGAGTTCTGCGCACAGGCCCACGACGCGCAGAAGGCCGTGTACGACGGCTTCGAGCTGGCCTTCGACTACTTCGGCCGGAGCTCCTCCCAGCAGAACGTCGAGATCACCCAGCACTTCGCGCGCAAGCTGCACGAGAACGGCTTCATCGAGGAGCGCGCGATCCGCCAGGTGTATTCGCCCGTCGACGGGCGCTTCCTGCCGGACCGGTACGTCGAGGGCACCTGCCCGCACTGTGGTTACGACAAGGCCCGCGGCGACCAGTGCGAGAACTGCACCCGCGTCCTGGACCCGACCGACCTGATCGACCCGCGCTCCGCGATCAGCGGCTCCACGGAGCTGGAGGTCCGCGAGACCAAGCACCTCTTCCTGCTGCAGTCCAAGCTCCAGCACGAGGTCGAGGCGTGGATCGACTCGGTGAGCGAGAAGTGGCCGCACCTGTCCTCGTCGATCGCTAGGAAGTGGCTGACCGAGGGCCTGCACGACCGCGCGATCACCCGCGACCTGGACTGGGGCGTGCCCGTCCCCGCCGACACCTGGCCGGAGCTGGCCGCCGAGGGCAAGGTCTTCTACGTCTGGTTCGACGCCCCGATCGCGTACATCGGCGCGACGAAGGAGTGGGCGGACGCCGCCACGGACGGCGAGACCCGCGACTGGAAGTCGTGGTGGTACGAGGCGGACGACGTCACCTACACCGAGTTCATGGCGAAGGACAACGTCCCCTTCCACACGGTGATGTTCCCGGCCACCGAGCTGGGTGTCCGTGAGCCGTGGAAGATGGTCGACTTCGTCAAGGGCTTCAACTGGCTGACGTACTACGGCGGCAAGTTCTCCACCTCCCAGAAGCGTGGCGTCTTCACCGACGCGGCCCTGGAGATCCTCCCCGCCGACTACTGGCGCTACTTCCTGATCGCCAACGCCCCCGAGTCGGACGACTCGTCGTTCACCTGGGAGCACTTCACCGCCACGGTCAACAAGGACCTGGCCGATACTCTCGGCAACTTCGTCAACCGCGTGCTGTCCTTCTCCCGGAAGCGGTTCGGCGACGAAGTCCCGGCCGGCCGCGCCGCTGGCGAGGTGGAGGCGAAGCTCGGCGAGGAGATCGCGCGCCTGCTGGCCGAGTACGAGGAGCACATGGAGGCGCTCCAGTTCCGTAAGGCGGCCGCCGCGCTGCGCGCCCTGTGGTCCGCGGGCAACTCCTACCTGGAGGAGAAGGCGCCCTGGCTGGAGATCAAGACCGATGCCGACGGCGCCGCGCTGACTCTCCGTACCGCGATGAACCTGATCCACCTGTACGCGGTCGTCTCTGAGCCGTTCATCCCGACCACCGCCGCCGCCATGCGCGGGGCCTTCGCCCTGGAGAACGACACCGCGACCTGGGTGACCGCCGAGCAGGCCAAGTCCCTGGACGCCGTCCCGGCTGGCACCGCGTTCACCGTGCCGCCCGTGCTCTTCGCGAAGATCACGGAGGAGGACCTGGAGTCCTACCGGGCGCGCTTCGGCGGTTCCCCGGACGCCTGACCGTGTCTCCCGAGCCCGTACCGTCCGTGCTCTCATCGGGCGGTACGGGGGTCGAGAAGGCTGGGCAGGCTCGCGGCCGGCACGTTCATCAGCCGGATGTGGGAAGCCGTGTCGTCTGCCTCGACCCACGTGACGCCGGCTGACCCAGGGACGTGCTGGAGGTAGCGATCGAAGCCGTTCCCCGTCAGCCACAGCAGCAGGCAGGCGATGCCCCCGCCGTGCCCGACGAGGACGGTCGTCCGATGCGGCCCGGTGTGGACCTGGTTCCACAGGTCCACATAGCGGGCCTGTACGTCCTCCGATGACTCGCCGCCCGGCGTGCGGAGCTGGTGGATGGGCACGCCATGGCGTGCTGCCTCAGAGGCGGCGAGCTCCCTGGGCCGGCCACCGAGGTGGCCGCTGTTCTTGGCGGCGAGGCGCTCGTCCACGCGTACGTCGGTCGGCCTTAGCACCGCGGTCAGCAGCGCCGCCGATTCGCGGCAGCGGGACATCGGGCTGACGAGCATCTGGTCCACGGTGATACCGGTTGCGGCGAGCCCGTTACCGACCGCGCGGATGTCGTTCCTGCCGCGTTCGCTCAGCCTGCCTCCGACGGCCTGGCCCTGGTGGATGCCCTGCAGGTTCTCTTCAGTCTCGCCGTGCTTGATCAGGTAGATGTGCTTGGTGCGCATGGCGTGGCCCCTTCCTCGTATCAGTCCCAGTCGCGGACGTCGACACAAGCGGAGACCGCCGCGGCGACGTGGTCGTGCTCGGCACGGCTCATGGTGGGAAAGCGGTCGTAGTGCCACTCGATGTAGAGGACGGAAATGAGGTTGATCGTCCCGTCGTCCAGCAGCTTGGTGAGGACGGGGTACTCGGCACCTTCGATGTCCATCTTCACGACGACGTGATCACCGGGACTGACCGTCCGCCGCAGCCAGGCGCTGAAGTCGATGGCCGGTACCGAGATCGGCGAGGTGTAGTCGATCTGCTGGTCGTACACTGGCGGCACCCGCTTGCCCGGCATGACGGTGGAACTCTCGTGGTGGCCGAGGAAGAGGTCGATCGTCCCGTCATGGGTCCACACCGCGCTCTGGGAGATCTCGATACGGGCGGAGCCCTGGGCCTGCTCGACGTGCCGGCGGATGGAAGGGACCAGCTCCGCGTTCGGCTCGAAGGCGTAGAAGTCGTGATCCGGAAGCTCGTGCATGAAGCGGTTCAGCACGACTCCGAGGTTGGCGCCGCAGTCGATGAAGATTTTGCGCATGAGGTGCTCCCGTGGTCGGGTTTCGGGGGTACGAGGTCGATCTCGTGCAGGACGTCGTCGGCGAGCAGGACGAAGTCGCCGGTCGCGGGGCGGTAGCAGCGCTCCTCGTACCGGATGGTGATGCGGCGGACGACTTCGTCGCCGCGGTAGGGCGGCAGGTAGCCCCACCGGTAGAGCTGGCCGCCGGGCGCTTTGAGCCAGCGCAGCGGTCGGGGCAACGGGCCTTTCGGGAAACCGTTGTTGAGGCGGCTGAACATCGTGGTCAGGAAGTCGACGTGCTCGTTCGCTTGCTGCTCGTCCTTATGCACGCGGCCGTAGGTCTTCTTGAGGTGGCGCAGCGTCTCTTGGTCCCCGTCCGCGTGGACGATGAGGTCGCGGAGCCGCCGGTCCCAGACGATGCCGAGGTGGTCGTGGAGGACCGGTTCGCTCGTCAGGAAGTAGCCCAGAACGCGGCCGAACTCCCGCTCGTACGGGCACATGAAGCCGTTGTAGAGGCCCTGCTGTTCGCCGGACGCGGTCTCCACCTGCCAGTGGACACGGGCCGTGAAAGGAGAGTCCCACCACCCCAGGTGCCAGGGCTGCCACAGCAGGTCGGCGGCGCTGAGCACGAGCACCGCGAGTGCCAGCAGCGCGGCTGGCCAACCGAAGGCCGCGTCGTACTCCGCAGCGGGGAGTAACCCGACGGTGATCGCGAGAGCGATGTTGGTGCCGATGTTCTCCCAGAAGAGGATGCCGGAGGCTAGAGCGACGGCGACATTGAAGACGGCCGTCGCTGCGAGGACCGCGAGCAGGAGACGGCGATCGAGGAACGCGATCAGCCCCGCTGCCTCGATCACCATCGCGAGGACGTTGACCGGCCGATCGAGGCCGCGTGCGCGGCGCAATACGCGGGACACGGTCTCGGGGCGCAGGAAGCGTGCCCAGCCCCAGGAGTACGCCGAAGTGATGAGGTAGTGGGTGCGGTTGTGCCAGGCCCATGACCAGGGTCGCGGCCCGAGTCGGGCCTTGCTCCAGGCCGGCTTCACGTAGTGGGAGAGTGAGACGCAGCCAAGGACGAGCAGGAGTGCCGCCGGGGAGCCCGGGGTCTCGAAGAACGTCGCCACGAGAAACCAGGCGAGGTATGCCTTGAGCAGCCGCAACGGCATCATCGCGTGGTGCTTCCAGCCTCGGAGCTTGCCGCAGTACACGCCCATCCAGGCGAGGAGAGCCGGGGGCCAGAAGCACGAGGCGGCACCCAGCACGAGAAGGAGCCGCTTGTCCAGGCGTTGCGGTCCGATCGGCTCCGTCACGTCGTAGTCGCTCGTCGCGCCTTGCCACGTGAGCAGCGCGATCACGACCATGGCGAACCACCGGAACGGCCCGGGATCGGGTGAGGACTGGAAGGCGAGCGGTACGGCGGGTGTGATGCTCGCGATGAGGATCAACCGGCTTGGGCGGCGCGCTATGGCCCGCACGGTGGGCGAGATCGCGAAGCGGTAGCAGGCCGCGACGGCGGAGACGGTCACGGCGGTGTGCAGGTACGTGGCGAGCAGTGGCGTCCCCATGGGCCTACCGCCTGGACGGCGCGAGGATCGCCGAAGCGGCTGTGGGCAGACTCTCCAGGTAGGAGGCGATCCGCTCCCGAGGGTCGACCGCGAGGTGCTCGTCCCGGTGGCGTGCGACGTTCGCGCGGAGTTCCCGGCTTCGGTTGAGGAAGTCGAGCACCGCTCCGCCGTCGATGCGGGGCGCCGATGTGCCCAGTTCCGCCTCGTGGACGACCTTGGCGCACCAGTGCTGGTCGTACGTGGGCAGCGGGATCAGATGGACCGGTTTGCCGAGGACGAAGGCTTCGCTGATGAGGTTGAAGCCGGCGTTGGAGAAGACAGCCTCGGACCGCGCCATGTCCCTGATGAACGCCTCGCGGTCGAACGTGCGGATCTCGATCTTGCCATCGGCGTACTGACGCAGGTTTCCGATTTCGGTCGGCTGCACGTAGATCCGCAGACCGCGGTCCGGGACGTACTGGCGGAAGACCCTGGTCAGCGTTCGGACGGACTCTTCCGGCCCGTGGTCGAAGTAGCGAGAGAAGTAGGCCGTGGCGAGGGGCTCGATCGTGACCGGCATGGAACGCACTGAGTCGGGGATGACCGGGGCGATGAACTCCAGCCTTCGGTCGTCCGCCTCCAGTGGGACGTACGAGCAGATGAAGGACCGGTCGACGCGGGGCGCGAAGTAGCGGAGACGCTGCTCGTCGGCGGTCCGGGCGTAACGGCCAACGGCCGGTAGGTCGAGGTGCCGGTACTTGCTCTGCTGATCGACGGAGATCAGGGGTCTGTTGAAGTGGTACGCGAGGCGGGGAGTGTTGGGCTCGTAGTCGGTGATGAACACGTCGGGGACGCCGGTCTCGCGAACGATCCGGCGCAGGCGCATGTGCTTGGCAAGGCCGGCGGGGGCCTGCCAGATGTTCGCGCGTACGGCGTCACTCGCGGATATGCGGTCCGCGCGGGCGAGGAGCGTCGGCATCCACGCGTCCCAAGCGGGGAAGCCGAGGTCCCGGAAGTACTCCACGCGGGCGCCGCCGTTGGTGACGATGCGCACCTCGTGCCCGCGGTCGCGGAGGTACTGGGCGATCACGCTCTGTCTGACCGAGTGGCCCATGCCGATGCCGTTGACGCCGATGATCACATTGAGCGGCCGTACGTTTCCAGACACGACGATCCCTTCGGTCAGGAGAGACGGGTGAAGATGTTGCGGGTGATGGCCGAGACCTGTGTGTCGGTGGCCAGAAGGCGGGCCCAGTCGGTCGTGGCGGCGGTGAAGACTGTGCCGTTCGCCGTGTAGAGGCCGAGGGTCGCCGCCCGAGGGCTGTCAATCGCCTCCCGAGCCGCGAAGTTCCAATCGCCGGGCAGCGGCGCGATGCCGAGAATCTCGAAGTCCTTGGGAGTCCCGTCTCGGCCTGTCGGGCGCGGTCGGCCGGACGTGTCGAGCTCGTACGCCGCCCCGTCGCATTCGTAGCCGACCAGCGCGCCGTCGCGGCCGACGACGTCGCCCGTCCGCAGGCCCGTGCCGGAGAAGAGCCAGTGGTTCGCATCCGTGACGGTGAACCCGAGGGGAGTGCGCGGGCCGTCCCAGTGGCCACCACCGTTTCGGTAGCTCACCCCGAGAAGGGAGTTCTCGGGCTCCGACTCCCACCAGTGATCCGGGCAGCCGTACGAGCTGTCCGGGTCCTTCCCGGCCGAGGCTCCGGGCGGGAACTTGTGGCAGCGCAGCCCGGCTCCGTCCGGCGCCACGTGTACTCGCCACCAGCAGGTGTTGGCACCGAAGTTGGCGATGTTTCCTCCGCTGTCCCGGAACGCGGTGACGTTTCGGCGGATCTCGGCGCTCCAGTACTCGTCGTGGCCGGCGGCGACCAGGAGGCGGTATCCGTCATGGAGGTGTTGGCCTTCGTGAAGGTCCAGGTCGGTGCAGAAGTCGCTCTCGATCCGGTTCTCCTCCATCCACGCGATGAAGGGGGCGTCCCAGTGAGCGAAGGTCTGCCGCGGGGAGGCGGTGTCGTACGGGTCGGGCAGGCCCTTGACGGGGCCGCCGACGCCGCCTCCGGGGCGGAGCATCGTGACCTGGGCGGCGCTGTAGAGGCTGCCTCCCCCTGCCGTGTTGTAGGCGTGGTAGGTGAAGGTCGGGATCTTGAAGAGGACCTTGCGGCCAGACGGCGCGGAGGGTGTGACCACGAAGAGGATCCGCGCCTCACGGGAGTCCATCGGCGGCATGTCCGATGTCGGCTCCGTGCTTAGCGTCGCGATGTAGACCCCGGACCTCCACTCGGGGGGCACGAGGAACTCGTAGGCGGGCCACCGCCAGTCCGCGTCGAACGTGCCGGACTCTGCGGTGCCGCCGGGCCACTCGACATGGCCGGCGTGGTGGGGCGTCGCGCCCCAGCGGTAGAAGTCGACGTGGAAGTGCGAGGTCGATGCGGCGATGTGCAGCCGGAGCACTTCGCCGGCGCGGACGCTCGGCCGGGCGGGGTAGCCGCTGATGCTCGTCATGCGCTCGTCCAGGGGCGCGCGACACCAGCGATGTGGTACTGGTCGACCGGCTCGATCTGGGCTTCCCACTCCAGGTCGCACAGCTGCGAGGTGAGGTCGGCGGCGTCACGCAGCACCTTCACGGCCTGGTGGTGGGATCCGTCGGCGAGCCTGCGGCGCACAGTGGGCACCTGGGCCTCGGCGACGGCCTCCTCGATCCCCGCCTTGGCAGGTGCGTCGTCGAGGAACACCACGTGGCCGCCCGGCGCCAGCGTCCACCTCAGGAGGTCCCAGAAGGCTTCCATCTCCACGGGCGGCACGTGGCTCAGCCAGAAGGCGAAGAAGATGGTGTCGTACTGGCGATCCGGCTCCCAGCTGAAGACGTCCGCCTCGATGAAGCGAGTCGCGGCCCCGTGCATCCGCTCACGGGCCGCGGACAGCATCTCCGGCGCGGCGTCCAGGGCGGTCAGGCTGCGTACGCGGTCGGAGATCAGTCGGGTCCACTGGCCGGTACCGCACGCCAGCTCCAGGACGTCGCCGCGGATCGGCAGGTCGTCGAGGACGTTCGCGAGCTGGGGCATGTGCATGCGGTCGCTGTAGGAGTCGTCGTACTCGTCGGCTCGCGCTCGGTAGTAGGCGATCTGCCTCTCGGACCATCCGCCCGCACCGCCATGCTGCTTTGCTTCGATCACCTGAGACCCACCCCTTCGTCGTCCACGCGGAGCGGCAGCGCTCCGTGGTGAGCAGACTGCCGAGCGGTGCGGGACAGCGGGCTGCCGTCGTGCCGCACTCGCGTGGCAACGCCGTCGCTCGCGTGGGCGATCGTGGGACCGCCGGTTACGTCGGCCGGGACGGCCCGGGTGTCGAACCGGTGCTGAACTCCTGTCGCAGCGAAGGCCCTACGCCCCTGGTCAGACCGCCCTACGCTGTTACCGTCGTTGGTGTCGGTCGGAGGAGCTTCGGTGGCCACAGTGCAGCGCTGGACCGGAAGGGAGGCGCGCGCTCTGCGGCTCGCGACGCGTCGGAGCGTGCGTCGCTTCGCCGCCTACCTCGGCGTCAGCGACCGGACGGTGTCCAATTGGGAGGCCCGAGGCGAGGAGATCGTTCTCACCCCGGATTCCCAGGCGTTATTGGATACGGCGCTGGAGCGGAGCGACGCGGAGGTGCGGCAGCGCTTCTGGGACACGGTTGGTGCTCCGATGTCCTCAGCCGCGCCCGCACCGGACAGATACCTCCCGATACCCGTCCCGGAGCCCGGCTTGGTGCACAGGTCAGATGATTTCGAGGGGCTCGTCTCCGTCCTGCGGGAGGCGTCGACGGACGACAGCGCCTCCACAGTCGCCCTTTGCGGTCCCGGCGGGTTCGGGAAGACGACGCTCGCGACGCAGGTGTGCCAAGACCCTCGTGTACGGAACTCCTTCTCGGAGTTCCTGTGGGTGGAGACCGGCGAGGAGTGCACGGCGGCGAGGGTTGTCGAGCTGATCTCCGACCTGTGCGTTCATCTGGACGGCAGCCGCCCTTCTTTCGCGGATCCGGAGCAGGCCGGCTTCCACCTGGCTCGTCTGCTCCAAGGACGGCGTGCGCTCCTCGTCATCGACAACGTCTGGTCCGCGGCCGACCTCAGCCCTTTCCTGCTAGGTGGGGAGGACTGCGTACGGCTTGTCACCACCAGGAACGTGCGCGTGTGCCCCAGCGCCGCCAGGGTCGTACGGCTGGGTCCCATGGCGTCGGGCGAGATCAGAGAGCTGCTCGTCCGCAATGTCGGCAACCTGGACGAGGCCGAAGCCGCGCGCCTCGCCGGCGCGTGTGGAGGATGGCCCCTGCTGGCGTCGATCGTCGGGGCGAACGTCGCACAGGAGGTCGTCTCTGGTGCCCCGGCCGGTCGTGTGGTCGCCGAGACGAGCGCGGCGATCCGTGCGTACGGCCCCCAGGCATTCGACGTCTGGGACTCGGACCAGCGGAAGAACGCTATCGGGCAGGCACTCGCGTCCAGTCTCCGCAGCCTTGAGGAGAGCGTCTCGATCGCGGGGCACTCGGACCTGCGGGACCGGTACCTCTCGCTCGCGGTCTTCCCGCCGTCGCTGCCGATCCCCGTGTCGGTGCTCACCCACTGGTGGCGAACAGCGCACGGATGGGCGCCTCACGTGGTGAGGCAGTTCTGCCGACTGCTGTCCGACCGGTCCCTGATCAGCGCCTATCTCGCGGACCGGGACGCCATCGTGCTGCACGATGTGTTCCGGTCCTACCTGCGCCACCTGATCGGCGATCGTTGGGCGGCCCTTCACCGGTCCCTGATCGAGTCATACCGGCACGGCACCGAGGGCGCGTGGGAGACGCTGGACGAGACCGAGGGCTATCTGTGGCGCCATCTTCCCTACCACCTGCGTGAAGCCGAGCTCGACGCCGAGCTCGTCAGCCTCCTGGCGTCCCCGTCGTACGTGATCCGCAAGGTCGCGATCGTCGGACACCAGCACCTGACCGCGGACGCCGCCGTCCTCGACGCTCTGCCCGGGCGGCACGAGGCCGGCCACCCCCAGCGTCAGGAGTGGCTGACCGCCCGCGCCCTGACCGGCGCCGGGTACCTGCTGAACGGACTGGAAAGCCCGGCTGACATCGCCTCGACGCTTTCCATCGTGCTGCGGCGCTCACCCCAGCCCCAGGCCACGCGAACCCCCGAACGCGTCACTGGTGCGGAGGCCGTGCTCGCCCCGAAGTGGCTACTGCCTCCCGAGGACGACACCACGGAAGCGGCGGCCCCCGGCCACATTGGTGCGATTGTCAGCGTCTCCGCCGCTCGCGACATGGTCGCGTCGGGTGGTGAGGACGGAGTGGTCAGGCTCTGGAACGTCAACACCGGCCGGCTGCTCCGAGCCCACCAGGCGCACATCGGGTGGGTGTTCGCCACCGCGCTCTCCTCAGACGGGCTGGTCCTCGCTTCGGCGGGAGACGACGGAGCGATCCGACTGTGGCGCACCGACACCGGAGACCCCATCGGCGTGTTGCCCGGGCACAATCGCCGCATCCGCAGCCTCGCCTTCTCCCCCTCCGGCCCGTTCCTGCTCTCCGGGGCCGAGGACGGAGCTGTGCACGTGTGGGACGTGGACAGGCTCGTGCTCGTGCGATCGATGCGTACCGTCGGCACTCCCGTCTGGTCCGTGGCGATCGGAGGAGATTCCCAGTCGCTTGTGGCCGTGGCCGGCGAGGACGAGTTCGTCCGCCTCTTCGACCTGCGTACAGGTCGTCTCCTGGAGGAACGCGCTGCTCACCGCGACTGGGTACGTTCCGTGGCCTTCGCCCCCGGCTCCTCTCTGTTGGCCTCCGGATCAGGTGACCGCTCCATCACCGTGTGGGACGCGGCGGACGGTCAACTGGCTCTCGTTCGTCGGATCGCCGATCTCAAGGCGCGCGTGCGTGCCATTGCTCTGTCCTCGCACGACGATGTCATCGTCGCTGCCACCGAAGAGCCGAGGATCCAAGCCTTCTCGGCGGAAGGTCCGGCGGGTGAGGCTCAGCCCCCACCGGGAGTCGACTGGGTGCGTTCACTCGCCAGAACAGACGACGGCACCGTGATAGCGGGATGCGAAGACGGGGCTGTTCGCATCTGGACGGTGGGCAGGAGCAGGCTCAGGACGCTGGCCAGCGGCTCGAACACCGTGTGGTCCACGCAGTTCGCCGCCGACGGCCGTACCGCCGTGGTCGGCGACGGTGCCGGCGGCATCGGCGTCATCGACACCTCGACCGGGACGGTCAGCAGGAGGCTCGCGGCGGCCCATGGGCGTGTTTGGTCCCTGGCAGGCGGCGGTGAGCACGTCGCGGCGGCCTGCGGCGACGGGGCGGTCAGGGTCTGGTCGCTGCTCGACACAGAGTGGTCCCTCACCCTGAACCAGGACACCCCGCGTACGTGGGCCGTGGCGATGGCTCGCTCGGCATCCCGCCTTGCCGCGAGTACGGGCGACGGACACATCCGGGTTTGGGACTTCTCCACCAGGGCCCTGCTGTGGAGCCAGGATGTTCACGCTGGCCGACTGCGCTCGCTCGCCTTCGACGACAGCGGAGACCTTCTAGCCGCCTGTGGCGGCGACGGCTCCGTACGCGTGTGGCACGCCCTCACCGGCGAGTTCAAGGGCCGGTTCTCCAGCCCCAGCGGGTGGGCCCGCGCCGTCACGGTCGACGGACCGGGACATCGCGTCGCGGTCGGGGCGGGAACCGGTGATATCGCGGTACGGCACCTGGCTGCGGACAGGTTCACCTCCCACCTCTCCGGGCACACCGGTCGCATCCTCATGCTGGGCTTCCTCGACGACGGGGACCGCCTGGTGTCGGCCGCGGCGGATGGAACGGTGCGCCTGTGGTCACTCAGCGAGCAGCACCAGATCGCCAAGGTCAGGGTGGATGCCTCCTTGCACTGCGCGGCCTTCGAACCTCGTACGGGCGAGGTGTTGATCGGCAGTGCGGCGGGGGTCGTGTCCCTGGAGATCAAGGACTCATGAGCGACAAGCGAAGGGCTTGCACACCATGACAGAGAAGATTCCCAGCACCTCGGACGGAAGGGCCGACAGCAGCTCCGGCCCGGCCGCCGACCGCGACGCGCCGGTCATCCTGAGCAACGAGCCCGGCTCGTTCGCCTGGGGCGTCCTGGCCAAACGCCACCCGGCCCTGATCCAGCAGGTGCGAGACGCCTTTCCGTACGGCCGCCGACAGCACGAGGCCCTCGATGCCCTGCTGGACGAGATCACCGCCGGCGTCGTCGAACCGCTCGCCCCAGCGGAGCACGATCACGAGCAGTGGGCGGATTGGGGGCGGAAGCACTTCGGGCGATCGTGGTTCGACGCCCCGTTCCTGTGGGCGGAGAGCTACTTCTACCGCAGGCTGCTTGGCGCCATCGAGTACTTCGGTACCGGCCCGTGGCAGGGAGTCGATCCCTTCGCCCCGTTCAAGCAGGCCGAACTGCGCGGCGAGGCGGTGGAGGAGGAGCTGCGGGCCCTGGACGCGCTCGCCGACGCACCTGCCGACGTGCGGGCCACGGCGCTGCTCCACGCCTCGCTCTGGGGCAACCGCGCGGACCTCGGCTTCCGCGTCTCGGCGGGGAAGCCAGCGGCGGGCGAAGCTGCCTCCGCGCTGGTCGCCGACGACAGCGGCGTGCTTTGGCAGCTCCTGCCCGCCGGTGCCCCCTCGACCGTCGCCGTGGTGGCGGACAACGCCGGACGCGAGCTGATCCCGGACCTGATCCTCATCGACCACCTCCTCGAATGCCAGCATGCCGAACGGGTCGTGCTCCATGTAAAGCCCAGCCCGTACTACGTGTCCGACGCGATGACGGCAGACGTCGTCGACTGCCTCCGCCGCCTCACCGAGGCACCCGGCGAAGCCGGCACGATCGGCGGCCGACTGTGGAAGGCCATGGCGTCAGGGCGCCTGGAGGTCCGTACCCATCCCTTCTTCTGCGCTCCGCTGCCGTACGAGGAGATGCCCGAGGACCTCCGGAGCGAGTTCGAGGCGGCCACGATCACCCTCCTGAAGGGCGACCTCAACTACCGCCGCCTGGTGGGCGACCGGCTCTGGGACGCCACGGCGCCGTTCGCCGACCTCACCGCGTACTTCCCAGGGGCCGTCGCAGCCCTCCGCACCCTGAAGTCCGACGTCATTGTCGGCCTGGACCGCGGAACACTGGACACCCTCGAGCAGTCCGGTGTGGCGTGGCGTACGAGCGGCACTCACGCTCTCATCCAGGTTCGGCCGTAGCCGGGCCATGCGCCGAGCGGCCGGGCAGGCGCCGCCTGCCCGGCCGCTCGGTCATACATCGGCTGCTCTAGTGGACCAGGGGCCTACAGGGCCGAAGTGCGCTGGCGAGTACGGGCATGTGTTTGGGGCTGAGGCCGCCGACGGCCCCTTGGGTGTAGGGGGACCGGCGGCCCGCGAGGTCCTGGATTGCGATTAGGACTCCGCGATCTGCTCGATCCCGATGGGCATGCCCAAGGCAGGAAACCGTCGCGCACTGATCAAGCCGCTAAACGGGTCCGCAGCGGCGACGTGAGCTGTTCAGGGGTAGCGACCGGGCCGCATCGCCGCATGTGCTATCCGTGGGACTGGAGTTCGCCCGGGGCAGACAGGAACGCACCGGAAAGGGCTGGCCACGGTGGGCAGTGCATGTCAACGTAGACGACCTTCCCGAAGATCCCACGGCAAGGCAACACGATTCGGAGTAAGACGAGGATGGCTCCGGTCAGTACTGAACCCCATGCTCTTGGAGGCGCTCCTGAACCCGCACTTCCCGCTCGACCCGTCCCTTCCGCGCGGCGCCTTGTCCGCGTACTGGGTCGGCCCCCGGCACCTGGCCGGCGACGACGGGCGTCTCTACGACGCCGTCGCAGACACTCTCGCCGGCCTTGGCTGGACGAGCCTGACGATCGCCCGCGGGCGGCGCGAGCTCGACGAGCCGCTGGAGGACAGGGAGGTGTTGCGCAGCACCGTCCTCCACATCAGCCCTGATGCCCTCCGGTGGGCCCAGTGGGTGCTGCCGGACGAGCCATTTCAACTCGGTGGGCTGCCGATAGCCTGGCAGGTTTCCGCCCGCTCCGACGCGAGCAGTCCGCTCGCCGAATGGTCCGCCTACTTCACCGCCGGCATCCCGGGTGAGGTCCTCACCGACTTCCTTCTCGCGTTCGATGAATGCGGCCACCCCACCGCCGCGTTGACCGGTCCCGAGGTGGTTCTCGATGCGGTCACCACGCAGGGCTGGCTCCGCGACGCCGACGAGCCTCACTCGACGGCGATGCATGCCACCTTCACCTCCCGCCTCAGCTTCGGCGAGGTCCCGCCCCTCATCCAGGACGCCGACCCCCGCGCCCTGACCACCGAGCCGGATGAGACAGGGCCGTTCGGATGGCAGGCGTGGGCTGAGCCGGCGATGGGCGCCCCGTATGTGTGGGCTGCGTCGTTCGGTGCCAGCGTGCCGCACAACCTCGTCGCCGCATTCGCGGCGTCACTCAGCTCTAACGCACCGGTGCTGCGCCGGGTTCTACCGGAGAGCACGCGGGACCGGCTCTTGCGCGCCCCGGCCATCTGAGACCGGCTCCACGTTCTGAAGCCGGGCCTCCCATTCGGGAGGCCCGGCTTCAGCGTTGCTGTGCTCTGGCGTCTCTCACACGTCACCCCTGTCATTGAGTGACGCTGGCCTTCATTAGAAGGTGTAGGGGGTGAAGGGACGAATCGGTTCGGCGATGAGGCGGAGCAGTCGATCGAACTCGGTCCGGTCGTGCTCGTTCATGAGTCGAACGGCGTTGCCGAGGTTCTTCGCGGTGAGCTGCTCCATGAACGGGGCGAGGAAGCGCTGCAGAGTCTCCGGTGCTTCGTCCACCGTGCGCAGGTACTCCCGGTACCGCGCGAGCTGTTCGCTCACCTCTCCGAGCTCGACGCGGGTGGCCCTGAAGACGAGGGCCTGCTCCTCCTTACTGAACGGGCGTCCGTCGCGATGGGTCCAGGTGTTGGTGTCAGGCCGGTACTTGAAGTCTGCGTCGCAGAGCAGGGCGACGATCTCGGGGCGGGCTGTGGTCGTGGGCATACGGGTGCTCCTCACAGGAGTCGGGCGGGTGGAGGCACCAATGGTCCGGAGGATCGCCGGTTTGCCCAACCGGCGATCGTCGGCTATGTTTCGCCCGCTTCGAGCCGATGAGCCTCCCCCGTCGCGAGGTCGAGGCCGCCTGAAGCGCCCCGTCTCATTTGCCCCCTTACGGATGATGCCGTCGGCAGACCGCAGGTCTCCCGTGATGGGCGGGCCTCGTAAAGAGCGGGGCCTCCCCACGACTGCGGGCTCTGACCTCTCCTATGGGAGGTCAGAGCCCGCAGTGGGTTGGCGACGTTCCGCGTGCGGCGGTCAGCGACGACTGTGTCCCCGTGTCGTGGCTGGCTGCGGCGCAGGGAGTGGCTGAACCTGGGCAGTGAGGTCCGTTCGGGCGCCTGTGACCGTCCGGTATTGGGCGGCTCGTGCTCGGCCGCCAGGGGTGGGGTGCTGGGTGAGGCGTTGGACGCGCCAGGTGAGGGCGCGTGCCGGGGAGCGGGCGTCGTCCAGTGGCCGCTGGTCGACTGCCTGCTTCAGTAGCGTGGCGGGTTCGTGTCCAGCCGCTTCGGCGTCGACGAGGGCGGTGGCGAGTGCCGCCCAGGCGTGGTCGTCGAGGACCTGCTGGGCGTGTGCGGGTACGGCCTCGTAGACGAAGGCGACGAGCCGTTCGACCGTGGGGGCCGGCGGCTTGCGATGGACGAGGGCGGCCAGCGGGACCGCGGCGGCTTGGTCGTAGGCGGCCTGCAGGTGCACCAGCGCTTGGCGGGCGGCGATGACCTGCTGGTCGTGCTGGCGGAGCCGATGCCAGCGTCCGGCAGCGATGACCGCCAGGATTGCCACGTCGAGGAACATGGCCAGCAGGGCACCGTCGCGCGGTGCCGGCTGGCTGCGCATGGCCCGGATGGCGCCGCGCAGGGCGCGGGCGTGCTCATGCTCGGCCCGGATGCGGGAGCGGGTGGCACGTGCGAAGGCGGCGGCGGCCTCATGTAGGTGGGGCCGGATTTCCTTGGGGGCCAGGAGGGGCAGGGCGTCGAGGGCTTCGCCGAAGGCGGCGATGTGGGCCTGGGCGACTGCGTCGTTGCCCTGGTCGAGGCGGTCGGGGATGTGCTCGGTGGCGGCGATCGCCTGGTGCCATGTATTGGGTTGGTGTTGCCCCGCCGTCTGGGTGGGCTGGTCGGTGGCGGTGAGGCGGTCGCGGATCTGGGGGAAGGACAGGTCGGGGGCGAGCTTGGAGCCGGAGTACCAGATGGGCTCGCCAGCGGCGTTGGTGTCGCTTTCGATGGCGATCTTGTATCCGCGGATGTCGCCGGAGGGGAAGCGCTGGATCTCGATTAGGACGCTGTCGGTGGCGGCGAGGATGCCGAGGAACTCCTCGGTGCTGGTGGCGACCGAGACCGCGGTGCGGACAGTGAAGCGCAGGCGTTCGCGAGCGGTCATCTCGTGGCCGGCTCGCTGGGCCTTCTCCTTCTCGGCGCGGGTGGGCCGCTTGGCGGCGGTGCGGTCGCCACGTACGACCTGCTGGAGGCCGTACTCCTTCTCGATGGCGACGAGTTCCTTGTCGGCGGTCAGGTAGTCGTTCCAGTGGCGGGCTGGGCGGAGGTCGCCTCGGACCTTTGTGGCGGCGATGTGGATGTGGTCGTCGGCGTGCCGGACGGCAACCCAGCGGCACCCGTCAGGGTCCCCCTCGGGGGCGATGCCGGTGGCCGCCACTATGCGGCGGGCGATGTCGGCCCACTCCTCGTCGCTGAGGTGGCGGTCGGTCTCAGCGGCGCGGATGGAGCAGTGCCACACGTGCCGCTCGGGCGCACGGCCGAGGCGCCTGGCCTGCTTCACGTGCAGGTCGAGGTCCTCCACGAGGAGCTTCTTTGTGGCGGCGGGGTCGTCCGTGCGGCCGGGGTCGGGTGCAAAGCCGTCGAAGGAAGCGACCAGGTGCGGGTCGGTGTGCTCGTTGGCCCGGCCGGGGCCGTACAGGTAGCGGATGAGGCCGGCGGTGTCCTTGCCACTGCTGATCTTCGCGATCATCAGGCCGCCTTGCTGGTGACGGCCTGGTTGGCGGCAGCCGCGATGTGGCTGACGGCCGTGCCCACCGCGGCCAGGGTGCGTTCGGCCTGGACCACGATGGTGGTGTCCCCAGGGTGTGGATGGCCGCCGGAGTTTAGCTTCTTGGCGACCTGGTTGACGAGGTGGCCGATCTTGGCGACCCGCTGGCGCAGGGCGGTCAGCTCATCGATGTAGTCATCGAGCGGGGTGCGCTGGCCGGGCAGGGTGAGGTCGCCGTGGACGTGGGCCATGACGACAGCGCCGACGTAGTGGGCGCCGGCGATGTTCAGCGACCGGGCCTTGGCGAGGATCTCGGTTTTCTCGTCGACGCTGTAGCGCACGTCGACACGCTCTTTGCGCTGCTCGTCTTTGCGCTTGCGGCGGCGGGCGGCACGACGCAGCGCGGCGGCGTCGGCGGCACGCGGCAGCGGCACGGCGGCGTCGGTGGCGTCGGTGGGCTTCTCCTGCTCGGGCACCCCCTGGTGCCCGAGAGCCTCCGCCACCCCCGGGGCGGAGGCATCTGCGTTGGACCGGCCCTTGGACGGTCCAACGCCATACCTTGCTGCGCTGGTGGCGGTGGTGGTCATCTCCTGCTGGCCGGTGCGGGGTTCGTCTTGCTGGTGGTGCATGTGCGCGTTCTCCATGGCGTGTTCTGGCGGGGTAGCTGGCTAGCGAAGGGCATCAATTTGCGCTCGGGGTTGGGGACCGTGAGCTGGTCCCAGGCAGCGATGGCAGGTGGCGGGGCCGGTCCGGAGGCTTTCCGGACCGGCGCCGCGACACGAGTCCCGAGCACTGTCGCTCGTGGCTATATCCGCGATCGGGTTGACCGGATCTGTGGGGCGGACCCAGGGCCCGACTCTTGGGGTGGTCCGCTGACCATTTCTGGCGCCGGTCACTGCAGTTGCTCTGCAGTTCCGTCCGGCCCACCGGCTTCGGTGCCGATACCGCCCTGATCTATAAGGGGCTGTGACCTGCGGACACTTCCGGTCAGCGCCTGTCGGCGGTTCCGGTCGTACCCGCCGGCTGCGGGCGCAGGGCGGTCATGACCTGGGTGAGCCGGTCTTGTCCGATGCTGTGTCCGGCGGCGCGGATGGTCTTGCGGACCGCCTCGCGGGTGGGGGTTTCGTCCGCTGTGAACAGCGGCCGTGCGATATCGACCAGCTCGTCGAGGTTGGTGGCCGGTCGGCCGACGCGACGGGGACGTTTCGCTTCGCCGTGGTCATCGGGCGCTTCGAGCTCAGCCCGAACCTCGCCGTCGTCCTCGTCCTGCTCGTCTCGCACGGACTCCGTCCGAGACTCCTCGGCTGCTGGAGGCTCGGCCTCGGCTCGCTCGGTGCCTGGCATGGGGGCACCGCCTCCAGGGGTGGGCTCGGCGACGAGCTGGTGGATCTGTCGCATCAGAACGCCGAAGG
This sequence comes from Streptomyces venezuelae, assembly GCF_008642355.1. Taxonomy (NCBI): domain Bacteria; kingdom Bacillati; phylum Actinomycetota; class Actinomycetes; order Kitasatosporales; family Streptomycetaceae; genus Streptomyces; species Streptomyces venezuelae. The sequence goes on along the minus strand of NZ_CP029193.1, from coordinate 4,444,761 downwards.
CCAGCAGCGCGGCGGTCGGGGGTACGGCGGCGACCACGTAGTCGAGGAGCGGCACGGTGTCTGCTTGGCGCGTGCCGTAGACCCCGGCCACGTTGAGCACGATGGACCCGACCGATCCGGTGGCCGTGAGAGCGATGGCCCATCCGTCGGTGACCCGGCGCAGGCCCGCGCGGAGCATCAATAGTTCGCCCGCGACGATGAACGCGTCCAAGGTCGCAGGCCAGGCCCACTGGCGGGCTGGGGACCGGCCCAGACCGTGCTGCCCTGCGACCTCGGCGAGGTGTGCGTAGGAGAGCCAGAATCCGCCGGCGGTGAGGGCGACGATGACCGCTCCGGCAGCGGCAAGCGCGTACCGTTCGGCAGCCTCCTTGGTCATCACTTGCCGCCGTTCGCGGGGAGGTGCTTCGTCATCGTCTGCACGATGGCTCGGCTGTGGTCTGGCTGCGGCGGGGGTGGGTATCGCGGGGGTGACCATGGCGATGGTGGGGCTCCTGCGGTGTGTGCGAGGGGGGTGTTGGCGTAGTCCGTCTTTGCCGTCTTGGCCGTTGCAAGCGCAGGTCAGGGCCGGTACGGCAACCGCGTCGGTTGCCGTCTTAGCGGCGCGCTCTCGCGTTTCCGCCTGCGGCGGGCGCCGGACCAGGGCGTGCCTGGTGCCGGTGCCCGCCCTCACGTGTGGGTCAGGGCTGGGACGTTGCCGTTCCGTGTGCCGTCCCGGCTGGAAGGGCTGTGACCTGCGGTGATACGGCGGGGACGTCCAGGACGGCACAAGACGGATGCGGGCGGTGTCCTGACCGGCGGTCGTGCGGCGTTCTTGATCGCGTTGCCGTCTTGACCCCCGGTTGCCGTCTTGCGCGCATGGGCGTTGACCTGCGCTTTTACGGCAGGGACGGCAAGGACGGCAACCGGGGGATGCGGGCCCGGGGGCGCTAGCTGGCTGTGGGGTCGGCGCCGACCGGGTGAACGGTCGGGCAGTAGCGCCGCCATGCGTCGAGGAACTTGTTGCGCGTGTAGCCCTTGCGCTGGGTTCCGTCGGCGAGGCGGACGTTGCTGGGCCGGATGTCGAACTCCCGCAGTATGCGGCCGAGCTCACGCGGGCTCAGGCCGCTTCGCCCCCACTCTGCCCAGGGACTCTCCGGGTCCAGGCGCAGCTGATGGAGCAGTTCCTCGGTGGGGAGACTGTCGGCCTCGCGCTGGGCGACGAAGACGCGGCGGATGTCGGCGAGGATCCGCGCTCCGCTGGGGTGGTCCTCTTCCGCCGCCACTTCGGCAGCCACCATTCGCGCGCAAGCGGCGCGCGCGAGCCGGGGCCAGGGGCCGGCGGCGAGGTCGGCGACGATCACGAGCGGCTCCCAGGTGTCGGCGGCGCGGTCCTCCACCGGCATCTCCGGTTCCAGGTCGGCTGCCTCGTCGAGCAGCGGCCTCGCCCACGCGGCGATCCGGTCGCGCAGGTCGTGCAGGGCCGGGGTGTCGCGGCGGGAGCGGAAGGGCTTGACGCTCTCGCCCTCCGCTCGGCGGCGCATGCGGATGACCACCGACCGGTCCATGATCGTGTCGGGCAGGTCGCCGATCCCGGCCAGGGCGGCCATGGCGAAGGTGGCGAACTTGTGGGGCGTGTGGTCGTTGCCGACCACGCGGGTGACGAACCGGTTGCGCTGGTGACCTGCGTTGAGCAGGCCGCGCATCTCCTCGTTTTTCTCCGCCATCTTCGGGGTGCCGAAGATGGTGTCCGCCTCGTCCACCAGCAGGGTGGGCGGCTCGTCGCTGATCGAGCGGAAGACCGCCGCCGGCGTGGTGTTGATGGTGAGCATCGGCTCGTGGACCGTCTCGGTGAGTACGTCCAGGAGCCGCGACTTGCCGCACCGCTTCGCCGGTCCCACCACTGCCAGGCGCGGGGCGTGCTGCCACGCGGGTTGCAGATGCGTCGCCGCCACCCACAGCGTGACCGCGTCCAGCGCCTGCTCGGAGGGCAGGATCACGAACCGCGCTATCTGGGCACGCAGTTCATCCAGCAGCCCAGAGCCGTACGTCGGCTCCGGATCCGGCACCACTTCCTCGGCGGGCTGATTCGCCGGGGCCAGCGCCCTGTCGTCGGCCGGTTCTGTGGCTTCGGGTAGGCGGCGCGGCTGGCCGGGTGCGGCTGCCGTTGGCCATACCGCTTTGCTGGGTGCGGAATAGGGCTCGGGTGTCGTAGGTTGCACAGGGCAGCTCCTCATCCGGTGATCTCGGGCATGCAGGCCCGGGTCACGCAGGTCGTTCGTTGGAATGCGGGCAGTGGAGTGTGTTGAGCCTCCGGCGTTGGTGCGCCGGGGGCTCTCTCGCTTCCTTGGCCATCGCGAGGGAACACGGACAGTACGTCCACGCCTGGCAACAGTCCAGCGTTTCTGTGTCAGCTCCGCGCAGAATCGTCTGCTACGCGCACGCGCGGTCATGCTGCCAGGCCGAGCAGGTCCAGCAGGTCGGCGGTCACCACCCGGTACGCCTTGCCCAGCCGCAGGACCTTGCACGGGTACTCGCCGCGCTTGGCCAGGGCGTAGCCCTTACTCCGCCCCAGGCCCAGGGCTCGGTTGCCAGTGTCCAGGTCAACGGCGGCGGGCAGGGCCAGCAGCTCCTCCCGCGTCATGCCCTTCGACTGCTCGACCGACTCGGTGTTGCGCATCCGGTGCTCCGTTCATGACTGAGCCCTCGGCGAACGCGTCATCACGTCCGGCTCCAGGCCCTCACTAACCAGCATCGCCAAGCTAATGTGTCTCTATGACACAACACGGTTTCGATCCTGGAGATGACGAGGACGACGTCCCTGAGTGGGCGGACCAGGTCTTGGCCACCGTGGCCGCCGAGGTCCGCAGAAGGAGGAAGGAGCTGCGCATGAGCGCCCAGGACTTGGCCGACAGGTGTGAGGAGATCGGCTATCCGATCCCGCGCAACGTGATCGCCAACATGGAGTCCGGCCGGCGCTCCACGATTCCCCTGGTCGAGGTCATGGTCCTGGCCGAAGCCCTGCGCACCTACCCGATCTGCCTGCTCTACCCCGTCGGCTACGTCGACCGCGTCCAGCGGCTTCCGCTCCGCGACCCAGAACCGGCCTGGGAGGCCATGCGCTGGTTCACCGGCGACATGGAGAGCTTCGACGTCGAGGACGAGATGCTCCGCGCCTTCCGTGCCCACGCCAGCCACGAACGCGCCGCTCTGGCCGCCCTGAAAGGCGAGAAGCACGAGCGCTGGAAGGTTGAGACGGCTCCCAACCAGGCCGAACGCGAGGAAGCCGCCCATGCCCGGGACGACTACGCCGAAAGGGCCGAGAGGGCCAAGTACCGGCTTCGCAGCGCCCGCGCCTTCATCCGCGACGGCGGCGGCACACCACCACTTCTGCCGCCCGAACTTGCCGACGCCGACCCACACGGCACCTACCCCAGCACCACCGAGGAGAACGGCCTTTGAAGGGCTCCACCCACCGCCGCTGCTACTGCCGCGACCCCAAGACCGGCAGGCCGCTCGGCAAGTCCTGCCCCAAGCTCACCAGCCGCAAGCACGGCTCGTACTCCATACGCCAGGAACTCCCGCCCCGCGAAGACGGCACCCGCCGCTCCTTCAGCCGCGCCGGCTACGAGAGCCTCAAGGCCGCCCAGGCCGACCTCGACCATGTCAGGTCCCTACTGGCCCTCACCGACTCCGATGACCCGGAGGGCATGGAGCTGATCGCGGCCATGCTGGAGGAGGTCGGTGACGAGAAGGCGCCGCTGCCTGATGTGGAGGAGACGCGGCGGCGTCTGAGGTCCGGTCAGGACCTCATCGGCCGTCTGACCGTCGAGGAATGGCTCGACCAGTGGCTCGCCGGGAAGCGCATCCGCAAGTCGGGGCTGAGCCGGTACGAGACCGATGTCCGCGTCCACCTCAAGCCACGCATCGGGCATCACCGTCTCGACCGTCTCCGCGTGAGCCACCTCAGCGACATGTTCACGGCCATCGCGGATGCCAACGCCGAGATCCTGGAGCAGAACGCCCAGCGACGTGCGGCAGTGGATGAGTTGGCAACTGTCCCGTGGAAGGGCCCGGACAACCGTGCCCGCCGTAAGGCGATGAAGGCGGCGATCGAGGCTATGCCGCCGTTCCGGCGCGTGACCGGGCCCGCGACCAGGCTGCACATCAAGGCCACCCTCCGGGCCGCGCTGAACGACGCGATCGGCCAGCAGATCCTCATCTTCAACCCGGCGGCGCACGTCGAACTCGACCCCGTGCGCAAGCCCAAGGCTCTGGTGTGGACGGACGAGCGGGTGGCCAGGTGGCGCAGGACCGGCGAGAAGCCCTCACCGGTCATGGTCTGGACGCCAGAACAGACCGGCGCCTTCCTCGACTTCGTCGCCGAGGACCGGCTGTACGCGATGTGGCACCTGATCGCTTTTCGTGGTCTGCGGCGAGGCGAGGCGTGTGGGCAGCCGTGGTCGGAGACCAATCTCGACACCCATTCCCTCACCGTCTCCTCCCAGCTCGTACAGGACGGGTGGGATGTCGAGACGTCCGAGCCGAAGACGGACAGCGGCTTCCGCGTGGTCGCGCTCGACGACGACACCGTCGGGGTCCTGAAGCGACACCGCGAACGCCAGGACGCGGCACGTGAGGAGTGGGGATCGGCTTGGGTGGAAACCGGCATGGTCTTCACCCAGGAAGACGGCTCCTGGCTTCACCCCGGCAAGGTGACCGACCTCTTCGAACGGCTCGTCGTCGCATCGGGTCTTCCTCCGGTCCGGCTGCATGATCTGCGCCACGGAGCGGCGACGTTGATGCTCGCCGCCGGCGTCGACGTGAAGGTCGTTTCCGACACCCTCGGGCACAGCGACACCCGGATCACGCGGGACATCTACCAGAGCGTCCTGCCCCAAGTAGGCAAGAGCGCCGCCGAGGCCACCGCCAAGCTGGTCCCCCTCCAGCGGAAGACCGAGGCGGAGAAGGCCCGCAAGGCCGCCAAGAAGGCGAAGGACGAAGCGAAAGCCCAGGCCAAGGCCAAGAAGAAGGCCAAGCGGAAGAAGCCCAAGAAGTAGTGCACCAGGCGGCTCCGCTCACGCATCGCTCACGCAAGCAAATCCATGATGCTTCGGCCGTGTGACGCGTCATGCCCCGAGCAACAGAAAAGGCCAGGTCAGCTGGTATCTGACCTGGCCTTTCTCTGAGCCGCCTTCGGGATTCGAACCCGAGACCTACGCATTACGAGTGCGTTGCTCTGGCCATCTGAGCTAAGGCGGCGCGCCGTCCGCACCATCGTGCGATCAGCAACGCGGCCAAGTCTACACAGTTTTTCGGGGTGGTCCGCACACCCCCCGCGTAGGGCTATGAGCAGCGCTTTCCGTCCTCGGGGACGGTCCCCTCAAGGAGGTAGGCGTTGATCGTCGAGTCGACGCACTCGCTGCCGCGGCCGTACGCCGTGTGGCCGTCGCCCTCGTAGGTGAGGAGGCGGCCGGAGGAGAGCTGGGAGGCGAGGGCCTTGGCCCAGCGGTAGGGGGTCGCCGGGTCGCGGGTCGTGCCGGCGACCAGGATCGGCGCCGCGCCCTTCGCCTCGATGCGGTGGGCCTCGCCCGTGGCGCGGACCGGCCAGTACGCGCAGTTCAGCGAGGACCATGCCAGGCCCTCGCCGAAGACCGGGGACGCCTCGCGGAAGGAGGCGACGCCCTTGCGCACCTCCGCGGGGGAGGCGAACGCGGGCGGGAGGTCCAGGCAGTTCACGGCCGCGTTCGCGAACATCAGGTTCGCGTACTTCCCGTCGCCGTCCCGCTCGTAGTAGCCGTCGGAGAGGGCGAGCAGGCCCGAGCCGTCCTTGTTCTTCATCGCCGAGGTGAGCGCGTCCCGCAGCTGGGGCCAGCCCGCCTCGTCGTACATCGCCGCGATCACGCCCGTCGTGGCGAGCGCCTCGCCGAGCCGCCGGCCGCCGCTCCCCCCGACGAGCAGCGGCTGCCGGTCAAGCTCGCCGAAGAACGCCTTGAGGCGCTTTCCCGCGTCCTCGGGGCTGCCCGCGCCCAGGGGGCACTCCTCGCCTTTCGTCGCGCAGTCCTTCGCGAAGGACCGGAACGCCGTCTCGAACCCGGCGGTCTGGTCGCGGTTCATGCGGCGCGCGGGCAGCGACGGGTCCATCGCGCCGTCCAGGACAAGACGGCCCACGCGCTCCGGGTACAGCTCGGCGTACGTCGCGCCGAGGAACGTCCCGTACGAGGCACCCACGTAGGTCAGCTTGTCGTCGCCGAGGACCGACCGCAGGACGTCCATGTCGCGGGCCGTCTCGACCGTGGAGACATGCGGCAGGACCTTCGCCGACCGCTCCTCACAACCGGACGCGAACGACTGGAAGGCGGTGCGCAGCGCGTCGGCCTCGCGACGGTCGTCCGGCGTGACGTCGGTCTGCGTCCACGCGTCCATGCGCTCGCCCTCGAGGCACGTCACGGGCTCGCTGCGGGCGACGCCGCGCGGGTCGACGGCCACCATGTCGTAGCGGGCCCGGACCGACGCGGGGTAGCCGAGGGCCGCGTACGACTGGAGGTATCCGATCGCCGAGCCGCCGGGGCCGCCCGGGTTGACCAGGAGTGAGCCGAGGCGGCCCTTCTTCTTCGTGGCCTGCTTGCGTGAGACCGCCAGCCGGATGTCGCCCGCCGCGGGCTTCGCGTAGTCGAGCGGGACCTTCAGCGACGCGCACTGGAACCCGGGCGCACCGCAGTCGCGCCAGCTCAGCTTCTGCCCGTAGAACGGGGCGAGTTCCGCCGGTGTCGAGCGGGACAGCGACGCCAGGGAGGCATCCGCGGGTGAACTCCCGTTCGAGCAGCCTGAGATGAGCAGCCCCGCCGCCACGAGCAGGATGCCGCCCGTACGGAGCGGGAGCTGACGGCTGCGGAGACGGTTACGGGGGCTACGGCTGCGGCGACCGCCACGACCGCGACTGCTGTTGTCCATCCCGCGAGAGTAACTCTCCGCGCCCGGACGGTCACACAACGCGCTCGTACGAGTGAAGGCGGCAGTCGTCAACCCACAGCCGACGTGCGACCGTTCAGCCCGCCCGCAGCGCCACCGTCATCGCCTCCACCGCGAGCAGCGGCGCCACATTGCGGTCGAGGGCGGTCCGGCAGGCGCTGATCGCCTCGATGCGGCGGAGCGTGGCCTCGGGCGAGGCGGCCAGGGCGAGGCGTTGCAGCATGTCCTGGACCTCCGTGTTGGCGATGGCCACCTGCGAGCCGAGCTGCAGGGCGAGCACGTCTCTGTAGAGCGCGGTCAGGTCGGTGAGCGCGAGGTCGAGGCTGTCGCGCTGCGTACGCGTCCTGCGCCGCTTCTGCTTGTCCTCCAGCTCCTTCATCGCACCGGCCGTACCCCGCGGCATCCGTCCGCCCTGCGCCGCCCCGAGCGCCGCCTTCAGCTCGTCGGTCTCCTTGACGTCGACTTCCTCGGCGACCTGCTTCGCGTCCTCGGTCGCCGTGTCGATGAGTTCCTGCGCGGCCTTCAGACAGCCGCCGATCTCCTCCACCCGCAGCGGCAGCTTCAGGACGGCGTTCCTGCGCTCACGCGCGCGTGGGTCGGTCGCAAGGCGTCGGGCGCGGTCGATGTGCCCCTGGGTGGCGCGTGCCGCGGCCGCCGCCACGTCCGGCTCGATGCCGTCCCTGCGTACGAGCATGTCGGCGACCGCGTCCACGGGAGGCGTACGCAGCGTCAGGTGCCGGCAGCGCGAACGGATCGTCGGCAGCACGTCCTCCAGGGAGGGCGCGCAGAGCAGCCACACGGTGCGCGGGGCGGGCTCTTCGACGGCCTTGAGGAGGACGTTTCCCGCGCCTTCGGTGAGGCGGTCGGCGTCCTCCAGGACGATGACCTGCCACCGGCCGACGGCGGGCGACAGCTGTGCGCGCCGGACGAGTTCGCGGGTCTCCTTCACACCGATGGAGAGCATGTCCGTGCGGACCACTTCCACGTCGGCGTGGGTGCCGATCAGGGCGGTGTGGCAGCCGTCGCAGAACCCGCAGCCCGGGGCGCCGCCGAGCGCGCGGTCCGGGCTGGTGCACTGCAGGGCGGCGGCGAAGGCACGCGCGGCGGTGGCCCGCCCGGAGCCGGGCGGGCCTGTGAACAGCCAGGCGTGCGTCATCTTCGACGACTCCGGCGGCGGTGTGTCCGTCCCGGCGGCGGTCACGAGCGCGTCGGCGTCCCGGGCGGCGGCACCCAGCTGCTCGCTCACCCGCTCCTGCCCCACCAGGTCGTCCCACACGCTCATGGGATCACCGCCTCACGCTGCGCTCTGATGCTGTTCTGCCGAACCGACCCGGACCGGACCGACCTGAACCCGTCCGCCCGACCGACCGGTCCGCCCGACCGATCCGTCCGCCCGAGCGACCGGTCCGCCCAACCGACCGATCTGCCGGACTGCCATTGTGAGGGACGCCTCTGACAATCCGGCCCGGCCGCGGTGCTCAGCGGCCTCGTCGGCCGCCACGCCGCTTCCGTCGGCCGCCGTCGTCGTCACCCGCGTCGTCCTCGTCCTCGTGCGACCCGAGCAGTTCGTCGGCGAGCGACGGCAGGTCGTCCAGCGGCGTCTCCTCGGCCCAGTCGGAGGCCTCGTGCCGGGGCACGCCCCGCTCGTCGACCTGCGGCAGCTCACGCGTCCGGTCGTTGGCGCCGTCGAGCGAGGAAGCGGACCCGGCGGCGGGCCGCTCGTCCCGGAAGTACCCCGGCGGCACCTTGTCCTGCCCCACGGCGGGCAGCACGGCCGTCTCGTCCGCCGCACCCGCGGGCTCGGGCGGCTGCGGCAGCACGGCGGTGTCCTCCGCGCTCGGCCCCTCGGCACCGATCGCGGGCAGCACGGCGGTCTCGTCGGCGGCACCGGCCGGAGGCTGGGGCTTCACCACGGGCGTCGGCACGGTGGTCTCGTTGTCGGGCACGGACGGCGCGGCCGGAGCCTTCTTTTCAGGAGCGGGGGCCTTGTGCTCAGGAGCGGGGGCCTTCTGCTCAGGAGCAGGCGCCTTCTGCTCAGGAGCAGGCGCCTTCTGCTCAGAGGCAGGGCCCGTCTTGGCGGGAGCCGCCGACGTCTTGCGTGCGGGAGCCGCCGGAGCCACCGGAGCCGCAGCCGCCGTAGCCGCGGCCGCGGAAGCCGCCGCGGCCAGCCGCCGCGCCTCCTCCGCCCGAAGCAGCGCCTCCTCGGCCTTCCGCTGCTTCTCGAGCCGCCGCTCCTCCGCCTCGGCGCGCCGCCGCGCCTCTTCCTCGGCCTCGCGCTTGCGCCGCGCCTCTTCGGCCGCCCGCAGCTTCTCCTCGGCGAGGAGCCTGGCCTTCTCCTCCTCGGCCTTGCGCCGTGCCTCCTCGGCACGCTTCCTGGCCTCCTCGGCCTGCCGCTCGGCCTCGCGACGCTGGGCCTCCTCCAGCTCGCGCCGCTTGCGCTCCTCCTCCTCGGCACGGAGCTTGGCGAGCTGCTCCTGGCGCTCGCGCTCCAGACGCTCCTCCTCGGCCTTGCGCGCGGCCTCTTCCTCGGCCTTGCGCCTGGCTTCCTCCTCGGCGGCCTTGCGGGCCTCCTCCTGCGCCTTCACCTCGGCTTCGGAGAGCGGCAGCACGAGGTCGAGCCGGTGCCGGATCACGGTCGTGACCGCCTCCGGCTCCTGGGACGCGTCGACGATCAGGTACCGCCCCGGGTCGGCGGCGGCCAGCGTGAGGAATCCGGAGCGCACACGCGCGTGGAACTCGGCGGGCTCGGACTCCAGGCGGTCGGGCGCCTCCGTGAACCGCTCGCGGGCCGCCTCGGGCGACACGTCGAGCAGGCACGTCAGGTTCGGTACGAGGCCGCCGGTCGCCCAGCGGTTGATGCGGGCGATCTCGGTCGGCGACAGGTCACGTCCCGCGCCCTGGTAGGCGACGGACGAGTCGATGTAGCGGTCGGAGATGACCACGGCGCCGCGTTCGAGGGCGGGGCGCACGACGGTGTCGACGTGCTCCGCGCGGTCGGCTGCGTACAGGAGTGCTTCGGAGCGGTGCGACAGACCGGCCGACGAGACGTCGAGGAGGATCGAGCGCAGCCGCTTGCCGACGGGCGTGGCGCCCGGCTCGCGCGTGACGACGACCTCGTGGCCCTTGGCGCGGATCCACTCGGCGAGCGCCTCGGCCTGCGTGGACTTGCCGGCGCCGTCGCCGCCCTCCAGGGCGATGAAGAAGCCGGTGGCGCAGGGCGCCTGCGCCGGGTCGTCCCCGCCGCGCAGCGCGTCGAGCAGGTCGTGCCGGAGCGGGACGCCCTGCCGGTCGTCGGCCTTGGCCAGGACGAGCGCGGCCACCGGCAGGAGCAGCGCGCCGACCAGCATGAGCGTGAACGCGGCGCCGCCGTGGTCGAAGACGAACTTGCCGTTGACCATGCGGTGCGGCCCGATGAGGGCGGCCACGACGGGGGCGATCAGCGCGCCGAGCGCGAGGGTGAGGCGTACGACCGCGTGGAGGTGTTCCGTCGTACGGGCCCTGCGGTAGTCCTCGACCTCCTGGTCGAGCAGCGCGTGGCCGATGTTCGCGGTGACGCCCGCGCTGACCCCGGAGAGTGCCAGGAGCAGCAGCACGGTCGTCACGTCGGGCACGAGTCCCGCGGCGAGCAGCGCGATGCCGGTGAGGGCGATGGCCAGCGCGAGGAGCCTGCGGCGCGACAGCGTGGGGAGCAGGGACGGCGCGGTGCGGATGCCGACGGCGGTGCCGCCGGTCAGGGCGAGCACGATCAGGCCGTACGTGACGGGTCCGCCGCCGAGGTCCTTGGCGTGCAGCACGGCGACGGCGACGGCCGCCGCGACGGCCCCGGAGACGGCGGCGCAGGCCGCGACGAACAGCGGGATGCCGCCGGTGCGGCCCTTGTCGGTGCCGGTGCCGGTTCGCGGCCTGCGCAGGCCTTCGAGCGGGCTGCGCGCGCGGGGCGTCTGCGTACGGGGAAGTTCGAGGAAGTACAGGATCGACAGGGACGCGGCGAAGAGCCCGGCGGCCACGAAGGAGGTGAGTCCGGCCTGGTGCAGCTCGAACCAGTCGAGACCGGCGCCGAGCAGGTTGCCGATGAGGGTGATGGCGACAAGGGTCGCGGCCGCGAGGGGCAGCGACAGGAATCCCGTACGCAGGGACAGGCGCCGCAGCGCGTCCATGTGGTCCGGCAGCGGCCGTACCGTCGCGCCCTCCAGGGGCGGCGCGGGCAGCAGCGCGGGCGCCGCGCTCTCCTTGGCGACGGTCCAGAAGCGCTCGGCGACGCCGACCACGAAGGACGTCACCAGGATCATCGCGAGGGCGTTGTCCGGGGTCCAGTCGATCCACAGGGGTGCGACGACGAGGAGCGCGGCACGCACTCCGTCGGCGCCGACCATGGTCCAGCGGCGGTCGAGCGGCCCGCCCGGTGAGGTGAGCGAGGTGAGCGGTCCCAGCAGCACCGCTCCGAAGAGCAGCGTCGCGAGGACGCGTGCTCCGAAGACGGCGGTCACGGCGAGGGCGACACCTCGATAGCCGCCCCCGAAGGCGGCTTCGGCGATGGCCGACTGGAGCGCGAGGATCACCAGGACGAGGAGCGCGAGCGCGTCGCCGACACTGCCGACGAGATGGGCGCTCCACAACCTCTTCAGCTGCGGTACGCGCAGCAAGGCGCGGACGGCACGCTCTCGGGAATCTGCGACCAGGGCGTCGTCGGGGGCCGGGTTTCCGGCCGTTGGCTGCTCGGCACGCGTCATCCGTCCAGCCTATCTGGACGGACCGACTCCCCGCGGAGCCACCCGAACAAACGACCGTCAGGTCCGGGTGGCGCCCGCTTCGGGAGACGCTGTCACTCCTCCGAAACAGCGGCCTTCGAAGCGGCCGTCTTCTTGGCGGCAGTCTTCTTGGTGGCCGTTTTCTTCGCGGCGGTGGTCTTCTTGGCCGCCGTCTTCTTGGCGGCGGTCTTCTTCGCGGGCGCCTTCTTGGCCGCCTTCTTCGCGGTCTTCTTGGCGGGGCCCTTGGCCCGCTTCTCCGCGAGGAGCTCGTAGCCCCGCTCGGGGGTGATGTCCTCGACGGAGTCGGCCGCCCGCAGCGTCGCGTTCGTCTCGCCGTCCGTGACGTACGCCCCGAAGCGGCCGTCCTTGACGACGACAGGCTTCCCGCTGACCGGGTCCTCGCCGAGCTCCTTCAGCGGCGGCTTCGCGGCGGCGCGGCCACGCTGCTTCGGCTTGGAGTAGATCTCCAGGGCCTCTTCCAGCGTGATGGTGAAGAGCTGCTCCTCGGTGTCGATGGAGCGCGAGTCGGTGCCCTTCTTCAGGTACGGCCCGTACCGCCCGTTCTGCGCGGTGATCTCGACGCCTTCGGCGTCGGTGCCCACCACGCGCGGGAGGGACATCAGCTTGAGGGCGTCCTCCAGAGTGACCGTGTCGAGGGACATGGTCTTGAAGAGGGAGGCCGTACGCGGCTTGACCGCGTTCTTGCCGGTCTTCGGGGTGCCCTCGGGGAGCACCTCGGTGACGTACGGCCCGTAGCGCCCGTCCTTGGCGATGATCTGGCGGCCGGTCTCGGGGTCGGCGCCGAGCTCGAAGTCGCCGCTCGGCTTGGCGAGCAGCTCCTCCGCGTACTCGACGGTCAGCTCGTCGGGCGCCAGGTCGTCGGGGACGTCGGCGCGCTGGTGGTTCTCGGAGTCGCGCTCGCCGCGCTCGATGTAGGGGCCGTAGCGCCCGACGCGCAGCACGATGTCGTTGCCGACGGGGAAGGACGACACCTCGCGGGCGTCGATCGCGCCGAGGTCGGTGACGAGCTCCTTGAGGCCCCCGAGGTGGTCGCCGTCGCCGTTGCCCGCGTCGGCGGCGCCGCCGGAGCCCTCGCCCTCACCGAAGTAGAAGCGCCGCAGCCACGGCACGGCCTGCGCCTCGCCCCGCGCGATGCGGTCGAGGTCGTCCTCCATCTTGGCGGTGAAGTCGTAGTCGACGAGGCGCCCGAAGTGCTTCTCGAGCAGGTTGACCACGGCGAACGACAGGAAGGAGGGCACGAGGGCCGTCCCCTTCTTGAAGACGTATCCGCGGTCGAGGATCGTGCCGAGGATCGACGCGTACGTCGACGGGCGGCCGATCTCGCGCTCTTCGAGCTCCTTGACGAGGCTGGCCTCGGTGTAGCGGGCCGGGGGCTTGGTCGCGTGACCGTCGACGGAGATCTCGTCGGCGGAGAGCGCGTCGCCCTCGTTGACCTGCGGCAGCCTGCGCTCGCGGTCGTCCAGCTCGGCGTTCGGGTCGTCGGCGCCTTCGACGTACGCCTTGAGGAAGCCGTGGAAGGTGATGGTCTTGCCGGACGCGCTGAACTCGGCGTCGCGGCCGTCGGAGGCGCGGCCACCGATCTTGACCGTGACGGAGTTGCCCGTCGCGTCCTTCATCTGGGAGGCGACGGTCCGCTTCCAGATGAGCTCGTAGAGCCGGAACTGGTCACCGGTCAGGCCGGTCTCGGCGGGCGTGCGGAAACGATCACCCGAAGGTCGGATCGCCTCGTGCGCCTCCTGCGCGTTCTTGACCTTCCCGGCGTACGTGCGCGGCTTGTCCGGCAGGTAGTCGCTGCCGTAGAGCTGCGTGACCTGCGAGCGCGCGGCGGCGACCGCCGTGTCCGACAGGGTCGTGGAGTCCGTACGCATGTACGTGATGAAGCCGTTCTCGTACAGCTTCTGGGCCACCTGCATGGTGGCCTTCGCGCCGAAGCCCAGCTTGCGCGAGGCCTCCTGCTGCATCGTCGTCGTACGGAACGGGGCGTACGGCGAGCGGCGGTACGGCTTGGACTCGACCGACCGCACGGAGAAGGCGGTGTCCTGGAGGGCGGCGGCCAGCGCGCGGGCGTTGGCCTCGTCCAGGTGGAGGGTGCCCGCGCTGTTGGCCTTCAGCTGTCCGACGGAGTTGAAGTCGCGGCCCTGCGCGATGCGCTTGCCGTCGACCGTGGTGAGGCGGGCGACGAGCTGCGACGGGTCGGAGGCGTCACCGGCGCGGCCGGTGCCGAAGGTGCCGGTCAGGTCCCAGTACTCGGCGGAGCGGAAGGCGATGCGCTCGCGTTCGCGCTCGACGACGAGGCGGGTGGCCACGGACTGCACACGGCCGGCCGACAGGCGCGGCATGACCTTCTTCCAGAGGACCGGCGAGACCTCGTAGCCGTAGAGGCGGTCGAGGATGCGGCGGGTCTCCTGGGCGTCGACCATGCGCTTGTTGAGCTCGCGCGGGTTGGCGACGGCGCTGCGGATCGCGTCCTTGGTGATCTCGTGGAACACCATGCGGTGGACGGGGACCTTGGGCTTCAGGACCTCGAGGAGGTGCCACGCGATGGCTTCGCCCTCGCGGTCCTCATCGGTGGCGAGGAAGAGTTCGTCGGACTCCTTCAGGAGGTCCTTGAGCTTCTTGACCTGCGCCTTTTTGTCGGCGTTGACGACATAGATGGGCTGGAAGTCGTGTTCGACGTCCACGCCGAGGCGGCGCACCTCGCCGGTGTACTTCTCGGGCACCTCCGCGGCGCCGTTGGGGAGGTCGCGGATGTGCCCGACGCTGGCCTCGACTACGTAGCCGGGGCCGAGGTAGCTCTTGATCGTCTTCGCCTTGGCAGGCGACTCGACGATGACGAGTCGGCGGCCGCCCTGTGCGGTCTCGCTGGTCGGGGACAACTTCGCTCTTCTCTCCGGTCGGCGCTCGGTGGCAGTGCGCGGCAGCAGTGCTCGGTCGCACTGCCGCTTCGCACCCCTCACTCGCATTGCGCGACGGCAATGCTCGTGGCAGTGCGGTGACAGTGCCCGCATGGCTTGCGTTGCGCTGTCGCTGCGGAGTGTGACGGTACATCCCGCCCCCGTGTCAAACGGGAAAAGCCCGCAACGGCCACTCGAACGGTAACCCGACTACCGCCATTCCTGCCGCCCGGAGTGGCGACCCGCTGTTTCAGCACCTCGCACGGCCGGAGCCCGTACGAGGCCTGTGTGATCACTGGGAGGCGTGCGCCGCCGGGGGCGCGTCGCGGCCGTTCTCCAGCCGCTTTGCCTCCGCTTCACAGCCGCGTGAAGCACCACACTCCGAGGAGCAGGGCGACCGCTCCCGCGAGCGTCGCGAACGTCACCGATGCGACGGGGTTCACACCCTGGGCGACGGGGGCGCGGTGCGCGGCACGCACACCCGTCCACATCAGCAGTCCTGCGCCGAACAGTGCGAACACCGTTCCGGCGAAGATCGCTGGCCCGCTCTCCATGGTCCTGCCTCCCCGTGCCGAGTTCCCCTGCGGGGAGGCTGACACGCACGGGAAGCGGGAGAACGAAATCGGGGTGAACGGCGGGCGGGGATGTTGGCCTGATCGAACCCCGACCGGCCCCCGCCAGCCTCCGTCGGCCCCTGCCCTCGGCGCCTACTCCGACGCGGGCAGCAGGAAGCCCTGCTCCACGAGGAGCCTGATCTGCGCGGGCGTACGGTCCCGCAGCAACACCGGGTCCTCGCCGACCAGTTGCGCGATGGCGTCCAGGATGCGCCCGGCACTCAGCGAGCCGTCGCAGACGCCCGCGAACCCGGCGCCCACGGTGTCGACCTTGGTGGCCCTGCGCATCCCGCGGTTCTGGCGCAGCACGACGTGCTCGGGGTCCTCGGCGCCCGGCAGTCCGACCTGCTCCTGCACGACCTCGTCGGCGAGCTTGAAATGCGCGGCGAGCAGCGCGGCGTCGTCGTGCGCGCGCAGGTACTCCTGCCGTTCGAAGAACTCCCGCACCGTGTCGCCGAGCGGCTGCTCGACGGGGTGCGGCCACTCCTCGACGGTGACGGACGGCTCGGCGGCGACCGTCTTCCTGAGCGTGATCCAGCCGAATCCGACGGCACGCGTGCCCCGCGCCTCGAACTCGTCCAGCCACGCGTCGTACCGCGCGGCGTACTCCGCGGAGTCCGTGCGGTGGTCCCCCGCGTCGCGCAGCCACAGTTCCGCGTACTGCGTGATGTCCTGCACCTCGCGCTGCACGATCCAGGCGTCGCAGTCGCGCGGCACCCAGGACCGCAGCCGGTCCTGCCACTCCTCGCCCTCCACGTGCTGCCAGTTGGCCAGGAAGTGCGCGTACCCCCCTTCGTTCAACCGCTCCCCCGCCTCCTGAACGAGCGACCGGCACAGATCGTCCCCGCCCATGCCGCCGTCCCGGTACGTGAGCCGGGCACCCGGCGAGATCACGAAGGGCGGGTTGGAGACGATCAGGTCGTACGTCTCGTCGCCCACCGGTTCGAAGAGCGAGCCCTCCCGCAGGTCCGCCTCCGGGGCCCCGGACAGCGCCAGGGTGAGCCGGGTGAACCGCAGGGCACGGGGGTTGAGGTCGGTGGCGGTCACGCGCGTGGCGTGCTGCGCGGCGTGCAGGGCCTGGATGCCGGAGCCCGTGCCGAGGTCGAGGGCGCTCGCGACGGGCAGGCGCACCGTGATGCCGGCCAGCGTGGTGGACGCGCCGCCCACGCCGAGGACGACGCCCTCCTCGTGCTTGCCGATGCCGCCGGCGCCGCCGACCGCGCACCCCAGGTCGGACACGATGAACCAGTCCTCGCCGCCCGGTCCGCCGTACGGCCGCACGTCCACCGTCGCCCACAGCTCGCCGTCCCGCTCGGCCAGCCAGTGGCTCTCCAGGAGTACGTCGACGGGGAGAACGTCGGCCACGCGCGCGTGGGGCACCGATTCCTGCAGCAGGAAGAGGCGTACGAGCGCCGAGAGGGCCCCGTCCCCGCGGGTGGCCCGCAGCGCGGGCACGGTCTCGCTGCGCGCCAGTGCGGCGTAGGCGGGGGCCCCGAGCAGCTCGAGCAGCCCGTCGGCGGTGAAGTCGGCGGCGAGCAGGGCGTCGCGCAGGGCGGCGGCGACGTCGGCGCGGTCGGACGAGGGCAGGGGAAGGGTGGCGTTACTCACCCCTCCATTGTGGCCCGCCCGGCGCGCCGATGCCCTCGGCGCCGCGTGGGCGCCGAGGGCATCACGAACGTCGGGGAGCGTACGGAACGTAGGGCCGGAAGAGCGGCGCCTACGGCCGGAAGGGTCAGCTCTTGCCGGAAGGCGTGGCGGACGCGCTCTTGCAGCTGTCCTGCTTGCCCATCGCCTTGCCGACCTCGCCCTCCTGCAGTTTCTCCAGGGCCTCGTTGCCGCTCTTGCTGAGCTTGTCCAGCTCGCCCGCGACGTCCTTGAGGCCGTCGGCGAAGTCGGCCTGGTTCTTGGTGTCCAAGCCGTCGACCTGCTTCTTCAGGTCGCCGTACGACTTGGAGATGGCGTTGAGTTCCTTGACGGCGTCGTCCGTCTTCTTCTTGCCGTCGTCGACCGGGGGCGCGCCCGCGTTCTTCACGGAGTCGCCCATCGACTTGTAGGCGTCGGACATGTCCTTGAACGCCTTGGAGTCGGTCTTCTGGACGTCACCCGGCGAGCTGTTGTCGGAGGTCTCCTTCTGGATCGCGGCGTTGGCGTCCGCGATCTTCTTCGACTGCGGCTGCACCGAGTCGCAGACCTTCTTGGCCCAGTCGTCCAGCTTCTTGTTGCCGTCGTCGCTGCTGCACCCTGACAAAGCGAGTACCAGTACCGCACCGCCGGACAGTGCGGCTGCAAGCTTCTTGTTCACCGGATTGGTCCCTTCCATGGCTCTCGGCCCCGGAACTTACACGCCAACTGGGCGACATCCGCATGCCGGGGGCTCCGTACCTCCCCTATTGCAGCCATTTGCACCAAGCGGTGTACGGGAACGGGGCGCGAGAGAAGGCTCACGGATCTCTCTGCGGACACACGTCGGGCGGACAGCGCATCAAAAAGCGCCGTCCGCCCGCGTGTTGGGCAGAGCCCGACTCGGAGTCACCGAGCCGGGTCACGGAACCCCGGTCGCTACGAGACGACCGCCGGGTCGGCCGGTTTGGCCACCCGCTCGGAGTTGCCCTCGTCCCCGACGGCGATGCCGCGCCGCTTGGAGAGGTAGACCGCGCCGATGATGACCGCGATGGAGAGCGCCGCGATCAGCACCCGCATCGCGACGCTGGCGTCGTCCCCGTAGCTGAACTTGATGACCGCGGGCGCGATGAGCAGCGCCACCAGGTTCATCACCTTCAGCAGGGGGTTGATCGCGGGACCCGCGGTGTCCTTGAACGGGTCGCCCACCGTGTCGCCGATGACGGTCGCGGCATGCGCCTCGCTGCCCTTGCCGCCGTGGTGCCCGTCCTCGACGAGCTTCTTGGCGTTGTCCCAGGCACCGCCGGAGTTGGCGAGGAAGACCGCCATGAGCGTGCCCGTGCCGATGGCGCCCGCGAGGAACGAGCCGAGTGCGCCGACGCCGAGCGAGAAGCCGACCGCGATCGGCGTGAGCACGGCGAGCAGCCCCGGCGTGGCCAGCTCGCGCAGCGCGTCCTTGGTGCAGATGTCGACGACGCGCCCGTACTCGGGCTGCTCGGTGTAGTCCATGATCCCGGGCTTCTCACGGAACTGCCGCCGCACCTCGTAGACCACGGCGCCCGCCGACCGCGACACCGCGTTGATCGCGAGCCCCGAGAAGAGGAAGACGACCGCGGCGCCGAGGATCAGGCCCACCAGGTTGTTGGGCTGTGAGATGTCCATCACGAGGTTCATCGGGGCGCCGTCGCCGAGTTTCTCGCCGACGTCCTTGGCCGCTTCCGCGATGGCGTCGCGGTACGACCCGAAGAGCGCCGAGGCCGCGAGGACCGCGGTCGCGATGGCGATGCCCTTGGTGATGGCCTTGGTGGTGTTGCCGACGGCGTCCAGGTCGGTGAGGACCTGCGCGCCCGCGCCCTCGACGTCACCGGACATCTCGGCGATGCCCTGCGCGTTGTCGGAGACGGGACCGAACGTGTCCATGGCGACGATCACGCCGACCGTGGTCAGCAGTCCCGTACCGGCGAGTGCGACCGCGAAGAGGGCGAGCATGATCGACGTGCCGCCGAGCAGGAACGCCCCGTACACGCCGAGCCCGATCAGCAGCGCGGTGTAGACGGCCGATTCCAGACCGATGGAGATACCGGCGAGGACGACGGTGGCCGGGCCGGTGAGCGAGGTCTTCCCGATGTCCTTGACGGGGCGCCGGGTGGTCTCGGTGAAGTAGCCGGTGAGCTGCTGGATCAGCGCGGCCATCACGATGCCGATGGCGACGGCGACGAGCGCGAGGACCCGCGGATCCCCGTCGTGGCCCTTGATCGCGGCGTCCGTGACACCGTCCAGGTCCGCGTACGTGGACGGCAGGTAGACGAAGACCGCCACGGCCACGAGGACGAGCGAGATGACCGCGGAGATGAAGAAGCCGCGGTTGATGGCGCTCATCCCGCTGCGGTCGGAGCGCCGGGGCGCCACGGCGAAGATGCCGATCATCGCCGTCACGACGCCGATGGCCGGGACGAGCAGGGGGAAGGCGAGACCGGAGTCGCCGAACGCGACCTTGCCGAGGATCAGCGCGGCGACGAGCGTCACGGCGTACGACTCGAAGAGGTCGGCGGCCATACCGGCGCAGTCGCCGACGTTGTCGCCCACGTTGTCGGCGATGGTCGCGGCATTGCGCGGATCGTCCTCCGGAATGCCCTGCTCGACCTTGCCGACCAGGTCGGCGCCGACGTCGGCGGCCTTGGTGAAGATGCCGCCGCCGACACGCATGAACATCGCGATCAGTGCGGCACCGAGGCCGAAACCTTCGAGCACCTTCGGCGCGTCGGCCGCGTAGACGAGCACCACACAGGAGGCGCCCAGAAGACCGAGCCCCACCGTGAACATGCCGACGACGCCGCCCGTGCGGAAAGCGATCTTCATGGCCTTGTGCGAGACAGCGGTGAGATCCTTTTCGGGTTCACCTTCTGCCGGAGTGGCCTCTCGGGCGGCGGCTGCCACGCGCACATTGCTGCGTACGGCGAGCCACATACCGATATAGCCGGTGGTCGCCGAGAACGCCGCTCCGACCAAGAAGAAGATCGATCGTCCGGCGCGCTGATTCCAGTCGTCCGCGGGCAGCAGCATGAGCAGGAAGAACACCACGACGGCGAATACGCCGAGAGTGCGCAACTGGCGGCCCAGATAGGCATTCGCGCCTTCCTGGACCGCTGCCGCGATCTTCTTCATGCTGTCGGTGCCCTCGCCCGCCGCGAGCACTTGTCGTACGAGCACACCCGCGACGACGAGCGCCGCCAGCGCGACGGCTGCGATCACCATCACGATGAGACGGTTGTCATCTGTCAGGACTGCGGCTGCGAAGGTTGTGGGATGGTCAAACTGATGAGGGGTAGAAAGCCCCGCCATTCGTCCTCCTTGACGCTTGGGCTGAGCTCAAGATGTGGACGGATTGTAGGGAGCGGAACCTGATCAAAACAGAGCGCCACAAACGGAATTGACCTGAGATTGCTTCTCAGCAAATGATCGTGCGTCTGGATTGACCCCGAAAGCGGTAATGCCTCAAAACCGTTGACAGTTGACCGGCGAAAGATCGGTTAAAGATCGTCGATCTAGGGCCGTAAATGATCGGAAAAACAAAAGGCCCAGTTCACCGTGGTGGTGACAGGGCCTTGGAGGCAGAACGGGGGTGGGACGGAGCGTATCGGGCCGGGCGGGGTCCGCGTTGAGGCGGGGCGGGTCAGGGCACGAGCGGTGCCGGCGTCGTCGGCCAGCTCATGCGGATGAGGCCTCCCGCCTCACCTGCCGTGACCTCCACGTCGTCCACGAGGCCGCTGATGACCGCGAGGCCCATCTCGTCCTCGCCCTCGGCATCCGCCTCTTCGCCGTCGTCGAGACGCCCGCCGGGCACCCGGTCACCGGGCGCCGCACGGGGAGCCTCGTCGCCGACCTCGATGGAGAACTGCTTCTCGTCCTCGATCAGCGCGACCCGCACCGGCGCCGTCACTCCGCTGCTCTGATGCAGCCCGACGGCGCGCGTGCAGGCCTCGCCGACGGCGAGCCTGACCTCGTCGAGAACGGCTTCGTCCACCCCGGCCCTGCGCGCCACCGCGGCCGCCACCAGACGGGCGGTCCTGACGTGCTCGGGCAGGGCGCTGAAGCGGAGCTCAACGGTGGCCATGCATCCCCCTCGACATACGCACGTGCTGTCAGGGGGCCGGGCCGCAGGCCCGGTCCCCTGCTGTACTGCCGTCCCGGGCCCTGGGGCCCGGGAGGTCCGGCGCTCGGCCGAAGCCACTCAGTCGGTGGCCGCGACCGCTTCCTCGACCGAGGTGTGGATGGGGAACACCTTGGTCAGACCGGTGATACGGAAAATCTTGAGAATGCGCTCCTGGTTGCAGACCAGGCGCAGCGAGCCCTCATGGGCACGCACACGCTTCAGGCCGCCGACCAGCACGCCGAGCCCGGTGGAGTCGAGGAAGTCCACGCCCTCCATGTCGACGACCAGATGAAAACTGCCGTCGTTCACCAGCTCGACCAACTGCTCGCGCAGCTTGGGCGCGGTATATACATCGATTTCGCCACCGACCTCGACGACCGTACGATCGCCGACGGTACGGGTCGACAGGGACAGGTCCACGGATCCTCCAGCACCTTGCTATCGAGCGGTCATCCCTCGGGACACCTCGGCAGAGCCCCCAGGTCGGATCGCCAGCCGCGATGGCATTCAATCACTTACCGGCAGGCGTGCACGACGCCTTCGGACCATTGTCCATCCCGCCAGTGACACACTCGATGCCGATGGCCAAAATTTCTCCTTCCGGAGGACCCCCTGCGGGCGCCCCGGCACGCACGTCCCCGCGGACCGTTCTCGACCGGCTCACCGCGGGGCCGAGCCGTGCATCGCGCGTCACTCATACGGAGCACCTGCCCCCACGTGAGGCTCGGTATGCAGTCTGGCCCGACCGCATCCGGTCCGAGGTCATATCCGCCGTCCAGGCGTGCGGTATCGAGCACCCCTGGGCGCATCAGGCGCTCGCCGCGGAGCACGCCCTGGATGGCGAATCCGTGGTCGTAGCCACCGGCACCGCCTCCGGCAAGTCCCTGGCCTACCTCACCCCCGTCCTCTCCGCCCTCCTGGACGGTTCCGAGGCCCCGAACGGACGCGGCACCACCGCTCTCTACCTCGCCCCCACGAAGGCCCTCGCCGCCGACCAGCGCCGCGCCGTCCGCGCGCTGGCCGCCCCTCTCGGCAACGCGGTGCGCCCCGCCGTCTACGACGGCGACACCCCCTTCGAAGAACGCGAATGGGTCCGGCAGTACGCCAATTACGTCCTGACCAACCCCGACATGCTGCACCGCGGGATACTCCCCTCCCACCCGCGCTGGTCCTCCTTCCTGCGCTCCCTGCGCTACGTCGTCATCGACGAGTGCCACACCTACCGCGGCGTCTTCGGCTCCCACGTCGCCCAGGTCCTGCGCCGCCTGCGCCGTCTCTGCGCCCGTTACGGCTCCGAGCCCGTCTTCCTCCTCGCCTCCGCCACCTGCGCCGACCCCTCGGCGTCCGCGGAACGCCTCACCGGCCTGCCCGTGAAGGAGGTCGCCGACGACGCCTCACCCCGCGGCGACCTCGTCTTCGCCCTGTGGGAACCCCCTCTCACCGAGCTCCACGGCGAGAAGGGCGCCCCCGTCCGCCGCACCGCCACCGCCGAGACCGCCGACCTCCTCACCGACCTCACCGTCCAGGGAGTCCGCTCGGTCGCCTTCGTACGCTCCCGGCGCGGCGCCGAACTGATCTCCGTGATCGCCCAGGAACGCCTCGCCGAAGTCGACCGCTCCCTGCCCCGGCGTGTCGCGGCCTACCGCGGCGGCTACCTCCCCGAGGAGCGCCGCGCCCTGGAGCGCGCCCTGCACTCCGGGGAACTCCTCGGCCTCGCCGCCACCACCGCCCTCGAACTCGGCGTCGACGTGTCCGGCCTCGACGCGGTCGTCATCGCCGGGTATCCGGGCACGCGGGCCTCGCTCTGGCAGCAGGCCGGGCGGGCGGGGCGCTCGGCACAGGGCGCGCTGGCCGTCCTCGTCGCCCGGGACGACCCGCTGGACACGTATCTCGTCCACCATCCCGAAGCGCTGTTCCAGCAGCCCGTCGAGTGCACGGTCCTCGACCCCGACAACCCGTACGTCCTCGCGCCCCACCTCTGCGCCGCCGCCTCCGAGCTGCCCCTGACCGAGGAGGACTTCGCCCTCTTCGGCCCCACCACCGAAGAGCTCCTCCCGCAGCTGGAGGCCGCGAAGCTCCTCCGGCGCCGGACGAAGGCCTGGCACTGGACCCGCCGGGAGCGGGCCGCCGACCTCACCGACATCCGCGGCGAGGGGGGAAAGCCCGTCCAGATCGTCGAGGAGGGCACGGGACGCCTCCTCGGCACGGTCGACGCGTCCGCCGCGCACACGACCGTGCATGAGGGCGCGGTCCACCTCCACCAGGGGCGTACGTATCTCGTCCGCCACCTCGACCTGGACGACTCCGTCGCCCTCGTCGAGGAGGCCGCGCCGCCCTACTCCACGACCGCCCGCGACACGACCGCGATCTCCATCCTGGAAACGGACACGGAGATCCCCTGGGGCGCGGGGCGCCTCTGCTACGGCTCCGTCGAAGTCACCAACCAAGTGGTCTCCTTCCTGCGTCGCCGCGTCATCACGGGTGAAGTACTCGGCGAGACCAAACTGGACCTCCCTCCTCGTACGCTGCGGACGCGCGCGGTGTGGTGGACGGTGACCGAGGACCAGCTCGACGCCGCGCGCATCACCCCCGAGATCCTCGGCGGCGCGCTCCACGCCGCCGAGCACGCGTCCATCGGCATGCTTCCGCTCTTCGCCACGTGTGACCGATGGGACATCGGTGGCGTCTCCGTCCCACTGCACCCGGACACGCTCCTTCCCACGGTCTTCGTGTACGACGGCCACCCCGGCGGGGCGGGCTTCGCCGAGCGCGCCTTCCACACGGCCCGCGAGTGGCTCACGGCCACGCGCCAGGCCATCGCCTCCTGCGAATGTGAGGCGGGCTGCCCGTCGTGCATCCAGTCCCCCAAGTGCGGCAACGGCAACGATCCGCTGCACAAGCGGGGGGCGGTGCGCTTGCTTTCGGTGCTGTTGCGCGACGCGGGCGTCGGCGAGGGCGTGTAACTGCGCGTGGGGGGGCCGGGAACCCCTTGGGTTGGTCTGTGGGTCGGGGTAAACGGTCGGACGGATTGGCGCTCCTACCCGGTAGGGCGCCGTAGCAGCGGCATAGGTGTCGCCGGGCCCGCTCGGGCCCGCACCGTCGCGGTGAAGGGCCCCGCCGAGGAGGAGACCGAGACCTCCGCGGTCTGGCCCCGCACCCCGCACCGGACAACCCGCGCCGCCTGCGCCGCAGCCACCCGCCCCGCTCCCGCACACGCCTCCTCGGAACCCGCCGCCCACCGGTCCGCCGCAGCGAGCGCCGCCAGATCCGCCGCGCCGCCCGCCCGGTGCCGGACGACGACGGCCTGTGTCATCGCGAGCACCGCACCGCAGATCACGCCGAGCACGGCCGTCACGACGACCACCCACACCGTGGCGGCCCCACGATCGCGACCCGCACCGCGCCACGTAGCAACTCTCATACGGTCACCCCCACGCTCTCCTCGGCCAACGCCACCGCTTCGGACCGCAGACGCAAGCCCAGGCCCAGCACTTCCGGGCCCGGCGCGTCCGCCACCACCTCGACCCGCACGAGGCCGGCGTCGCGCCGCACGGACACGTTCGCCCCGCGCGGCGCCGCCTGCCGAGCCGCGGAAACGGCCACGTCGTCGGGATCCTGCCGGGCCGCCGCACGCGCTCCCGCCCTGGCCGCGTCCACGCACTGGATCTGCGCGGAGGCCGCCAGCAGTGTCCAGATCAACGCCATCGTGAAGAGCACCAGCGTCGGCAGCACCACGGCCGCCTCCGCCGTCACGAACCCCCGGTCCGAGAAGCGCGTGTGACGCGTCCGGAGTCGGGCGCGGCACCGCCCGCGTCGAAGGCCCGTCTCAGAACGGCACATCGAGCGCCCTCTCCACCAGCCCCTGCAGCGCCGCCTTGACCCGACCGCTCGTCACCACCTTGTAGAGCAGACCGGCGAAACCCACCGCCGCGATCAAGCCCATGGCGTACTCGGATGTCACCATCCCCGCATCCGAGCCCAATGGCGTCAGCGACCGCCGGGCCCTCCGCCTCGGAGCGCCCAGCCTTCGCAGCATGCGCCCCCGCTTCGCGCTCTTCGTCATACCGACCCCCGTCATCGCAACCTCCGTCATGTTCTGCTCGGTCCCACTTCGTGTTCGTTCGGCTCAGTCAGCCGCTCAGCCCGCCTGCAACAACCCCTCTGCCAGCCCGATCACCACCGGCAGCACCCCGACCGCCACGAACGCCGGCAGGAAGCACAGACCGACCGGGGCCGTCATCAGGACCGCCGCCTTGCGTGCCTCGGCCGTCGCCGCTCTGGCGCGGTTCGCCCTGGCGTCCGCGGCGAGGCGGGCCACCGGGTCCGCCGTCGGCGCGCCGGAGTCGCCCGCGCGCTCCAGGAGGCGGGCCAGCGGCGCGGCGCCCGGTATCGCGGCCAAATGGCGCCATGCGTCCGATGGTTCGCCACCCAGCCGTACCTCGGCCGCGCCCCGGGAAAGCCGGACACCGACCGGCCCCTGCAAGGACTCCCCCACCGCGTGCGCCGCAGCCAGCGGGCTCGCGCCGGACGCGATGCACGCCGCCAGGAGGTCGGCCACCAAAGGCAGTTGGCGGGCGGCCTCCTGCGCCTCGTCACGCCCCGCCGGAGACGACGCACGTCGCTGCCGTACATGGCGCCAGGCCAGGTATCCGACGACCGGCGCCGCCAACGCCCCCAGGACGCCACCCACGAGCACAAACGCCGCACTCGCCGCCCCGGACGCCGTCAGCCAAAGCCGTTGCCGCGCCCAGCGGTTCGGGTGCGGTGGCCTCCGGTCTTCACTCTCCGGTGGCTTTGCTCGGGGCCAGGCTCTCTCCGCCCGCCTTCGCTGTGTCCTCTCCGTGCGCGCGGCCAGACCCGTCAGCGTCAGCCAGAGCACGGCCGCGGCCACCCACACCATCACCCCCAGGCTGTGGACAACGTTCACCGCTCCTCCGCCCTTCGCACGATGCGCAGCGCCCACCACACCCCGACGCCCTCCAGGACTCCGCCCACGCCCAGGCACGCCAGCCCCGGTCCGGTGTGGAGCAGCACCCGCAGTGGTTCCGCTCCCAGCGCGCTGCCCATCAACAGGCCCAGTACGGGGAGGGCGGCCAGCATCACGGCGGTCGACCGGGCGCCCGCCAGTTGGGCCCGCAGGTCTGCGCGTTGGTCGCGTTCGGAGCGCAGGGCGGCCTCCAGTCGGCCCAGCCCGGCGGCGAGACCCGCGCCTCGGTCCACCGCGACCCGCCAGCACGCCGCCAGCCCCAGGAGGCCCTCGGCGCCCGGCTCCCGGGCCGCTGAGCGCAGCGCGCCCGGCACATCACCGCCGAACCGTGCCGCGGCCAGGACCGTGCTCCGGGCGGCTCCCGGGCCTGCGCCGGCGTCGACGGAGTCCTGGAGCGTCAGGCGCAGCGCATCTCCGGGCTGGCGGCCCACCCGCACCTCGGCCGCCAGCTCCCCGAGCCACGCGATCACGGCGGCCCTGCGCCACTCCCGCTCCCGGCGTGCGTCCCGGGCCCGTCGTACACCCGCCGCCAATGGCACCCCGGCCGCACCGACGGCGAGCGGCACCACCGACTCACCCAGCAGCGCCACCGTCGCCCCCGCCGCCAGGCACCACCCTTCGGGACGCAACCGGCCGCGGGCTGCCGTGATCAGCTGTTGCCACCGCGGCATGGGGGACGGTTGCCGGGCGTGTGGTGCCAGGAGCTTTCGGAGGCGGCTCGCCTCCTGGTCCCGGTGGCCCAGCAGCCAGACCGCGGCCCCCGCGCCCATCGTCAGCGCCGCTGTCCACACAGCCGTCAACGTGGTCATCGGCCCTCGCCCCCGCCTGCGAGAAGGGTGTTCAGGCGGCTCCAGCCCCGCTCCCGGGTGAAGCCCCGTTCGCCCCACCTCAGTGCCGGTACCGTCACCACCAGACCCGACGCGGTCCGCTCCAGGACGTGCACCTCGGCCATGCGGCGGCGGCCCGTCCGGTCGCGTACGAGATGGATCACCACGGACAGGGCTGCCGCCATCTGGCTGTGCAGGGCGGCACGGTCGAGGCCCGCGGTCGTGCCGAGGGCCTCCAGACGGGCGGGTACGTCCCCGGCGGCGTTGGCGTGAACCGTGCCGCAGCCTCCCTCGTGCCCCGTGTTCAGCGCGGCCAGCAGGTGCACGACCTCCGCACCGCGCACCTCGCCCACGACCAGGCGGTCCGGGCGCATCCGCAGGGCTTGGCGCACCAGGTCGTCCAGGCCGACGAGTCCTGCCCCTTCCTGGTTCGCGGGCCTGGATTCCAGGCGCACCACGTGCGGGTGGTCGGGTTTCAACTCCGCCGAGTCCTCGGCGAGCACGATCCGCTCCATGGGACCGACCAGGCTGAGCAGCGCGCTCAGCAGGGTCGTCTTGCCGGTGCCGGTGCCGCCGCTGATCAGGAAGGAGAGGCGGGCTTCGAGCAGGGACCGCAGGATTCCGTCGCCGTTCGGCGGGATCGTCCCCGCTTCGACCAGTTCCGTGAGGGTGAAGGCTTTGGGACGTACGACCCGCAGGGAGAGGCACGTCGAACCGACGGCCACCGGCGGCAGGACGGCGTGCAGACGGGTGCCGTCCGGGAGGCGTGCGTCCACCCAGGGACGTGCGTCGTCGAGGCGGCGGCCCGCCACGGCCGCGAGGCGCTGCGCGAGCCGGCGAAGGGCCGCGGCGTCCCGGAACGTGATGTCCGTGAGCTCCAAGCCGCCGCCCCGGTCCACCCACACCCGGTCGGGTGCGGAGACCAGCACGTCGGTCACGGAGGCGTCCGCGAGCAGTGGCTCCAGAGGGCCTGCCCCCACCAGTTCCGAGCGCAGTTGCTCCGCCGCGCCGAGGATCTCCGTGTCACCGAGCACCCGCCCCTGGGCACGCAGGGCCTCGGCGACCCGGGCGGGGGTCGGCTCGGTGCCGCTCTCGGCGAGCCACTGCCGCACTCCGTCCAGCATCCGGGCCCCCACGACGGCACTCATACGCCCCCGCCCACGGCGTCGGCCGGCACCCGGCCCCAGAAGGCGGAGCAGAACCGTGCGAGCGGCCCGCGTGCCACACCACCCGGAGGCGTCCCGGAGGCCTGTTGCGCCGTCAGGCCCGCATCCCAGGGCACCTCCCCGGCCAGCGGAAGCCCGAGGAGTCCCGCGACCTCCTCGACGTCGAGCCCGCCTGGTGCCGGGCCCCGCGCCACCACGACCCGTAGGTCCCGCAGTGCCATGCCCGCCGCGGAAGCCACCCGTCGGGCCCCCGCCACGGCACGCAGCTCAGCGGGGACCACGAGCAGCCCCAGGTCCACCTGGGCCATGGCCTCCGCGACCGCCTCGTCGACGCGGCGCGGCAGGTCCACGACCACCGCGCCGCCGCGCCTCCGGGCCGCGGCGACGACGGCGCGCACGGCCTCGGGGGCGACCGCCACCGCCTCTCCCCGGTCCCAGCTCAGGACCCGCAGCGCGTGCATGTGGGGCAGTGACTCCTCCAGCGCGCCGCCACCGACCCTGCCCCGTGAGGCGGCGAAGGCCGGCCAGCGGAGCCCTTCGGCTTGTTCGGCACCGAGGACGACGTCCAGGCCGCCACCCAAGGGGTCGGCGTCGACGAGCATCGTGCGCCGCCCCTCGCGGGCCGCCGTGACGGCGAGGGCGCAGGCCAGGGTGGAGGCCCCTGCCCCGCCGCGCCCGCCGATGACGCCGACGGTGAGAGCGGGACGCCCCACGCCCTCGGCGACGTCGGCGATGCGGTCCACGAGCCACTGTTCACCGTCCGGCAGGACGAGGACGTGGTCGGCGCCGATCTCCACCGCCCGCTGCCAGACACCGGGATCGTCCTGATCCCGCCCAACCAACACGACGCCACGCCGTCGCACGGCTCCGCGCACCCGGTCCGCCGCGTCGTCCCCGACCAGAACCAGTGGGGCCGCGTCCCAGCTCCCCCGGCGCTCGGGGCCCCCGTGATGCACCTCGGGGAGTACCCCCGCCGCGGCGCACAGCCGCAGCAGGTCATCCAGCAGCTCCACGTCCTCCGTGACGATCAGCGGTCCACCCGGCCCGCCCTCGGCCTGCGCGGCCACGTCACTCGAAAAGACTCCGCCCACGATCCTCGTCCCCCTCATGGCACATGACTCCTGTTAATGCCGCGCTCGTCATCCGCGAAGAACCGGGCAAAGCAATCCGGCCATGAACTTCGCGAGTGGAACGGGCGGAATCAGCGTGCGACGGCGCCGGAAAACATGTGGATCTTGGTCAATAACTGTGGACAAGGCGGAGCCTGTGAATAAACCCATCACCCATACCGGTGACATCCCGCAGCCTTCGCTATGGCTTCCACAGAGCAGCCTCGCGACTACGCACAGTCACGAACCTTGGGCAAGGCGCGAGACGGTCGAGACGGCGACCAGAACGACTCAAGGGCCGAAGGAGGATCGACGGAGGGTTCAAAAACCCATCCGGACATGCGACGACCCCCGCCGGGGGGGAGAGCGGGGGTCGTCCCCACGGTCCGACTCGGGGGGGGAGGAGCCAGACCGGGTTAGCACGGTCGCGAACGATCCGTGACTTCCATGGTGTACCCGAGAGCCTTCTCAGGCAAACCCACGCGCCTCAGCTTACGCCGAATGGTGGGCGCCTATGCTCGGCCTCGTGGAAAACCACTCCCTGCCCCGCACTGCCGCGTTCTTTGACCTGGACAAGACGGTCATTGCGAAGTCGAGCACTCTCACCTTCAGCAAGTCGTTCTACCAAGGCGGCCTGATCAACCGTAGAGCGGTACTGCGCACCGCGTACGCGCAGTTCGTGTTCCTGGCGGGCGGCGCGGACCACGACCAGATGGAACGGATGCGTTCCTACCTGTCCGCGCTGTGCCGCGGCTGGAACGTGGAGCAGGTCAAGGAGATCGTCGCCGAGACGCTGCACGACCTCATCGACCCGATCATCTACGACGAGGCGGCGTCCCTCATCGAGGAGCACCACACCGCGGGCCGCGACGTCGTCATCGTCTCCACATCGGGCGCCGAGGTCGTCGAGCCGATCGGGGAACTCCTCGGCGCGGACCGCGTGGTGGCGACCCGCATGGTGGTCGGGGACGACGGCTGCTTCACGGGCGAGGTGGAGTACTACGCGTACGGCCCCACCAAGGCGGAGGCGGTCAAGGAGCTCGCGCGATCGGAGGGGTACGACCTCGACCGCTGCTACGCCTACAGCGACTCGGCGACCGACGTGCCGATGCTGGAGGCGGTCGGCCACCCGTTCGCCGTCAATCCGGACCGGGCGCTGCGCCGCGAGGCGCTCACGCGCGCGTGGCCGATCCTCGACTTCCACCGCCCGGTGCGCCTGAAGCAGCGCATCCCCGCGCCGCGCCGCCCCGCGCTGGTCGCAGCCGCGGCGGTGGGCGCCGCAGCGGCCACGGCGGGTCTCGTCTGGTTCGCCAGCCGGCGCCGCGCGACGGCGGGCTGACCGCGCCCCGCCGGCCCCGGAGCACGGCCTGCCCGGTTCATGCCTATTTGAACCTAAAAGTAAAGAAGTGCAGCCAGGACTTCCGCTTACCCCAGGACAGGAGTACAAAGGAGTCAACGGCCCGCGAGACCAAGGACATCCGAGAGGATCACCTTCAAACGCAGTAAAGGCCCCACGGACCGAAGCATGGACATCGAGCACCCACGCGACGTCGACCCGTCGATTACGGGCCAGCCGCACCAGGTGACGGGCAACGTCCCGACCTGATGGGCAACATTTCGAGGACGCTTGGTAACCCGGTGAACATGCCAGCGGCGGTACGGATTCCGTACCGCCGCAACCCTGTTCAGGCCCTCGCCCGCCCTTGGCTTCTCACGCCGCCCCGCGCTGCAGCGCCTCACAAACCGCCGTCGACTCCCTGACGCCGAGTTCGACCGCCTTGCCGCAGTGGGCGATCCAGGCCGCCATGCCCTCAGGGCGGCCGGACGCGTAGCCGTCGAGAGCCGCCACGTAGGCCGCACGCCCCAGCTCGCCGTAGCCCGCCTCGGCCGGGCAGACCGACTTCGGGTCGAGCCCACTGCCCACCAGGACGATGCGTTCGGCCGCGCGCGCCACCAGACCGTTGTACGAGCCGAAGGGGCGGAGGCTGGCCAGCTCGCCGTGGACGACGGCCGCCGTCACCAGCGCCGGCGCCGCGCTGCCCGCGATGATCAGCTGTGAAAGTCCCTCCAGGCGGCCCGCCACCTCGTCCGCGTCCGGCACGGGAAGCTCGATCAGCGGTTCGTCGACGGGCTCACCGGCGAGCCGCGGGCGGCCCGCGCCCTCCGCGGAGTCGGCCGCGGCGACCAGATGGAGGCGCGCCAGGACCCGCAGCGGCGACTGCCGCCAGATGGACAGGAGCTGGCCCGCCTCCGCGGTGAGTCGCAGCGCCGCGCCGACCGTGCGCTCCTCGCCGTCACCGCTGAAGTCGGTACGCCGACGCACCTCTTCGAGCGCCCAGTCGGCGCCGGAGAGCGCCGCCGAGCCCCGGGCGCCGCGCAGCGCGGCCTCCGAGGTGATCTCGTTGCTGCGGCGCCGCATGACCCGGTGTCCGTAGACCCGGTCCACGGCCTTGCGCACGGAGTCCACGGAGTCGGCCACGCCGGGAAGTGCCCCGAGGGCGGCAAGAGGATCGGCTGTCGTACTCATGAGTACGACCCTACGTACTTCCGGGCCTCGCTCCACGAAGGAGTGGTCTTCTTCACGCGCGCGACCCACGCAGGGTGAGCGAGCCGCTACGCTTTGTGGTTATGAAAATCGCTTTCGTAGGGAAGGGCGGCAGCGGCAAGACCACGCTGTCCTCGCTCTTCATCCGGCACCTCGCCGGCACCGGCGCGCCCGTCATCGCGGTGGACGCCGACATCAACCAGCACCTGGGACCCGCCCTGGGCCTCGACGAGGCGGAGGCCGCCGAACTGCCCGCCCTGGGGGCGCGCCTGCCACTCATCAAGGAGTATCTGCGGGGCTCCAATCCGCGCATCGCCTCGGCGGACACGATGATCAAGACGACGCCGCCCGGCGAGGGCTCGCGGCTTCTGCGGGTGCGCGAGGACAACCCCGTGTTCGACGCGTGCGCGCGGACCGTGGAACTCGACGACGCCACCGTCCGTTTGATGGTCACCGGGCAGTTCACCGAAGCCGACCTCGGTGTCGCCTGCTACCACTCCAAGACCGGAGCGGTGGAGCTCTGCCTGAACCACCTCGTCGACGGCCGCGACGAGTACGCGGTCGTGGACATGACCGCAGGTTCGGACTCCTTCGCCTCCGGCATGTTCACCCGGTTCGACATGACGTTCCTGGTGGCCGAACCGACGAAGAAGGGGGTCTCCGTCTACCGCCAGTACAAGGAGTACGCCCGCGACTTCGGCGTGAGCCTCGCGGTCGTCGGCAACAAGGTGCAGGGCCAGGACGACGTCGACTTCCTGCGCGAGCAGGTCGGGGACGACCTCCTGGTGACCGTCGGACACTCGGACTGGGTGCGCGCCATGGAGAAGGGGCGTCCGCCGCGCTTCGAGCTCCTGGAGGAGGAGAACCGCCGCTCCCTGCAGGCACTGCAGGGAGCGGTCGACGCCTCGTACGAACGCCGGGACTGGGAGCGGTACACCAGCCAGATGGTCCACTTCCACCTGAAGAACGCGCAGAGTTGGGGCAACGAACGGACGGGAGCGGACCTGGCCGCCCAGGTCGACCCCGACTTCGTGCTCCGCGAGCGCATGACCGCCACGGCCTGAGTGCTCCGCGAGCACATGACCGCCACGGCCTGAGCCCGGAAACGATCGGAATCCAAGCCCGAAATCCAGGCCCGGACCGTGACGCCGGGCGCTACCGCTTCTCCGCCGGAGCGCCCGGGACGCCCTTCGGGGCCGGTGCGGGCTGCGCGGAGAGGAACGCCGTCCAGCCTTCCTTCGGCGCCTTGCCGACCGGCAGCCCGGTCAGCTTCGCGAGGACCTTCGGGTCCTGCGCGTCGAGCCAGTCCGCGAGCTGCCGGAAGGAGACACAGCGCACGTCGCGCTTGGTGCAGACCGCCTCGATGGTCTCCTCGATGGCGCGCATGTACGTGCCGCCGTTCCAGGACTCGAAGTGGTTGCCGATGATCAGCGGCGCGCGGTTGCCCTTGTAGGCGCG
This sequence comes from Streptomyces venezuelae, assembly GCF_008642355.1. NCBI lineage: Bacteria > Bacillati > Actinomycetota > Actinomycetes > Kitasatosporales > Streptomycetaceae > Streptomyces > Streptomyces venezuelae. Next base: position 4,411,671 of record NZ_CP029193.1, on the reverse strand, counting down.
TTCGAAGCCCTGGAGGAGGCCGTCCCGCATCTGGTCGCCCCAGTACTCGTGCTGGGACGGATCACCGTGCGAGGTCGAACCGGACTGGTTGACCATGAAGTTGTAGTCCATGGTGAGCGTCTCGAACTTGCGGCCGGGAACCGGCACGAGCTGCATCGACAGGTCCCACAGCCCTTCCTTCTTCTTGGGCCAGACCTGGTTGTTGACGCCGCTGGTGTCGTAGCGGAAGCCGAGTTCGCGGGCGGCCCGCATGAAGTTCTTCTGGCCTTCGAGGCAGGGCGTGCGGGCGCCGATCAGTTCCTTGTCGTAGTCAAAGGGCAGGGGCTGCGCCTTCTTCGAGCCGGTGTTGGTCTTCCAGGCCTTCACGAAGGACTTCGCCTGATTGATCTCGTCCTTCCAGTCCTCGACGGACCACTCGCCCACGCCGCCGCCCTTGCCGCAGAAGTGGCCGTTGAAGTGCGTGCCGATCTCGTTGCCCTCGAGCCAGGCGCCGCGGAGCTGCTCCACGGTGTCCTTGATTCCCTTGCGGTCGTTGAAGCCGATGTCCGAGCTGCCCGCCATGTGCTGCGGCGGCTTGTAGAGCTTCCGCTTCCCCTCGGGGAGCATGTACACGCCGCTCAGGAAGTACGTCATCGTCGCGTCGTTCCGCTTGGCGACCTTGCGGAAGTGCGAGAACAGCTTCTGACTGTCCTCCCCCGCCCCGTCCCAGGAGAAGACGACGAACTGCGGGGGCTTCTGGCCCGGCTTCAGGCGGGCGGGTCTGGGCAGATGCGGCTGCTTGCCGGTGAACGCCGTGGAGCCGTCACCGATCAGGCGGACGGCGTTCTTGGGGGCGTGGGCACCGGCGCCCTTCTTCGGACCCTGTGCGCCTTCCTTCGCTCCGGTGCTGCCGTCGGCGCAGCCGGCCAGTGCCGCTCCGCATGCCGCCAGGGCGGTCAGGCTCGCGGTGATCCTCCGGGTGGCGGCCATGTTCCGCCCACCTACTTCCGTGCAAGTCGGGACAGTTCGGACCGAACCTCGCACGGCATACGGAATCCGATGTTCCGACGAGCCGATTAAATTCTTTATTCACTCATCAGGGTGACCGATTGCACCATTTGCCCTGAAAATCCGTCCCAGACCTTTACTCTGGATTACGATCCGTTTACCGAGAGTTGAGAAATCCCGCCGCTGCACGCCGTGACCCACGGCCGCGCAATGCCCTCCGGAGACCTCCGGAGGACCCCTTGTCCCGCGACCGCGCTGCCCCGGAGGAGACGGGAAACATGTCTGCCTGCGTCCCCACTCGCACCCCTGACTCGGCTCACACGCCTCGCGCCAACAACCCCCACGCCCCGCCACCCGGCAAGAGGTTCCGCATCGCCGGTGCCGACCTCTCCGCGTCGATCGCCGTCTTCCTGATCGCCCTGCCGCTGTCGCTGGGCATCGCCCTCGCCACCGGAGCACCGCTCCAGGCGGGCCTCGTCGCCGCCGCCGTCGGCGGCATCCTCGCCGGAGCGTTCGGCGGATCACCGCTGCAGGTCAGCGGCCCCGCCGCCGGCCTCACCGTCGTCACAGCCGACCTCATCCACCGGTACGGCTGGCAGACCACATGCGCCATCACGGTCATGGCCGGAATCGCCCAACTCGGGCTCGGCCGCCTGCACGTGGCCCGCACCGCGCTCGCCGTCAGCCCCGCCGTCGTCCACGGCATGCTGACCGGCATCGGGGTCACCATCGCCGTCGCCCAGCTGCACATCGTGCTCGGCGGCACCCCGCAGAGCGCCGTGCTCGACAACCTGCGGGCGCTCCCCGCCCAACTGGCCGACCTGCATCTGGCTGCCCTGACGATCAGCCTGCTCACCCTGGCGATCCTGCTGCTCTGGCCACGGATTCCCGGGCGGGCCGGGCGTTTCACCCGCGTCCTGCCCGCGGCCCTCGTCTCCGTCGCCGCCGCGACAGCCGTGTCCGCGCTGGCCGGGCTGCGGGTCGACGAGGTCGACCTGCCGTCCTGGCGCAGCCACGCGCTCGTCGGGCTGCCGGAAGGGCCCGCGCTCGGCCTCGTCGCCGCCGTGCTCACCATCACGCTGGTGTGCAGCGTGCAGTCGCTGCTCGGGGCCGTCGCCGTCGACAAGGTCATCGCCGGGCAGGCCGAGCTCCACCCGGGCGTGCGCCGCTCCGACCTCGACCGCGAGCTGCTCGGCCAGGGCGCGGCGAACATCGTGTCCGGGTCACTCGGCGGGCTCCCCGTCGCCGGAGTCGCCGTGCGCAGCATGGCCAACATCCGGGCGGGCGCCGTGAGCCGGAACTCCACGATGCTGCACGGCGTTTGGGTAGTGGTCGCCTCACTGCTCCTGGTGCCCGTCCTGGAACTGATCCCCCTCGCCGCCCTTGCCGCGCTCGTCATGGTCGTCGGCATCCAGATGGTCAGCCTCAACCACATCCGCACCATCACGCGACACCGCGAGATCGTGGTCTACGCCGTCACGAGCCTCGGCGTGGTCTTCCTCGGCGTCCTCGAAGGCGTGGCGCTCGGCGTCGCCGTCGCCGTGGGCGTCTCGCTGCACCGGCTCGCCCGCACCCGCATCACCCACTGCGAGGACGACGGCGTCCATCACGTGCGGGTGCGCGGCCAGTTGACGTTCCTCGCGGTGCCGCGCCTCAGCAAAGCACTGCACCAGGTGCCCCACGGGGCCGACGTGATCGTGGAGTTGGACGGATCCTTCATGGACCACGCCGCGTACGAATCGCTGCAGTGCTGGCAGGACGCGCACACCGCGCACGGCGGCAGCGTCGAGGTCACCGGCCGCGCCGGGACCCGTATCTCCGTGCCCGCCGGGGGCTCGGGGCCGGGGAGCCGCGAGCTGGTGGGTGCCTCCCACTCCTGTTGCAGGCCGTGGGCGCCGTGGCGCAACCACCACTGCGACCGGCCGCAGGAGGAGCGTCAGGAGGGACAGGAGGGGCGCCGGCCCAGCGGGCACCAACTGGCCAGCGGGATCAGCGCCTTCCAGCGGAACACGGCACCACATGTGCGGGGCGAGCTGGCCCGGCTCGCGCGTGAGGGGCAGCAGCCCGCTCAGCTCTTCCTGACCTGCGCGGACTCCCGCGTCGTCACGTCGATGATCACGTCGAGCGGTCCCGGTGACCTCTTCGTCGTCCGCAATGTGGGCAACCTGGTGCCGCTGCCGGGGGCCGAGAGCGGGGACGACTCGGTGGGCGCCGCCATCGAGTACGCGGTGGATGTCCTGAAGGTGCGGTCCATCACCGTGTGCGGGCACTCCGGGTGCGGCGCCATGCAGGCGCTGCTCAACACACCGCCGGGCGGCGCCCAGACGCCGCTGAAGCGGTGGCTGCGGCACGGCCTGCCGAGCCTGGAGCGCATGGGCGCGCAGGACAGGGCGTGGGCACGTCTCGCCGGACGCGCGCCCGCCGACGCGGTCGAGCAGCTCTGCCTCACCAATGTCGTGCAGCAACTGGAGCACTTGAGGGCGCACGAGTCGGTGGCGCGCCGACTTGCCGAAGGTGATCTTGAACTGCACGGTATGTACTTCCACGTCGGTGAGGCGCAGTCCTATCTGCTGACGGAGGGCAGCGGCGCCGAGCCGCTTCCCGACGAGGTCTTCGACCAGGTGGCGCCCACAGCGCAGGCCGAGGTCGAGCGAACTCCGTCCGGGTGACCCCTCCGGGCCACCCCGCTGCATGATCCCGACGGGCAACCCCGCCGCATGCTCCCGACGGGTCACCCCACCGGGTGACCCGTCGGGCACGCACGAGTAAAGGTCTAAACCAATTTTCGGCAGACCCTTGTCACCACGGGTTGTGTCTGATGAGCTGTGGCTTCGGACACAACGGTCGCCTCCGGCAAAGCAGCGCAAGGGAGATGTCGTGAGCAACGAAAGCCTGGCCAACCTCTTGAAGGAGGAGCGTCGCTTCGCGCCGCCGGCGGAGCTGGCGGCCGCCGCCAACGTCACGGCGGAGGCGTACGAACAGGCCAAGGCTGACCGGCTCGGCTTCTGGGCCGAGCAGGCCCGTCGGCTGGCCTGGGCCACGGAGCCGACCGAGACGCTCGACTGGTCGAACCCGCCGTTCGCCAAGTGGTTCGCCGACGGGAAGCTCAACGTCGCGTACAACTGCGTCGACCGCCACGTGGAGGCGGGCAACGGCGACCGCGTCGCGATCCACTTCGAGGGTGAGCCCGGCGACAGCCGGGCAATCACCTACGCCGAGCTGAAGGACGAGGTCGGCCGCGCCGCCAACGCCCTGACCGAGCTGGGCGTCCAGAAGGGCGACCGCGTCGCCGTCTATCTGCCGATGATCCCCGAGGCGGTCGTCGCGATGCTGGCCTGCGCCCGCATCGGCGCCGCCCACTCGGTGGTCTTCGGCGGCTTCTCCGCGGACGCCATCGCCGCCCGCATCAAGGACGCCGACGCCAAGGTCGTCATCACCTCCGACGGCGGGTACCGCCGGGGCAAGCCCTCCGCGCTCAAGCCCGCCGTGGACGAGGCCGTGAGCCGCGTCGACGGCGTCCGGCACGTCCTCGTCGTACAGCGCACGAAGCAGGACGTGGCGTGGACCGAGGGCCGCGACGTGTGGTGGCACGAGATCACGCGGAAGCAGTCCGCCGAGCACACCCCCGAGGCCTTCGACGCGGAGCACCCGCTCTTCATCCTCTACACCTCGGGCACCACCGGAAAGCCGAAGGGCATCCTGCACACCTCCGGCGGCTACCTCACGCAGGCGGCGTACACCCACCACGCCGTCTTCGACCTCAAGCCGGAGACCGACGTCTACTGGTGCACGGCCGACATCGGCTGGGTCACCGGCCACTCGTACATCACGTACGGCCCGTTGGCGAACGGTGCGACGCAGGTGATGTACGAGGGCACCCCCGACACCCCGCACCAGGGCCGCTTCTGGGAGATCATCCAGAAGTACGAGGTCAGCATCCTCTACACGGCGCCCACGGCCATCCGCACCTTCATGAAGTGGGGCGACGACATCCCCGCGAAGTTCGACCTGAGCAGCCTGCGGGTGCTCGGGTCGGTCGGTGAGCCGATCAACCCCGAGGCGTGGATCTGGTACCGCAAGAACATCGGCGGCGACCGCTGTCCCATCGTGGACACCTGGTGGCAGACCGAGACCGGCGCGATGATGATCTCGCCGCTGCCGGGTGTGACCGAGACCAAGCCGGGCAGCGCCCAGCGCGCCCTGCCGGGCATCTCCGCCACCGTCGTCGACGACGAGGCGAACGAGGTGCCGGACGGCGGCGGCGGTTACCTGGTCCTGACCGAGCCGTGGCCGTCGATGCTGCGCACCATCTGGGGCGACGACCAGCGGTTCATCGACACGTACTGGTCGCGTTTCGAGGGCAAGTACTTCGCCGGCGACGGGGCCAAGAAGGACGAGGACGGCGACATCTGGCTGCTCGGCCGAGTGGACGACGTGATGCTCGTCTCCGGCCACAACATCTCCACCACGGAGGTCGAGTCGGCGCTCGTCTCGCACCCGGCGGTCGCCGAGGCGGCGGTCGTGGGCGCGGCGGACGAGACGACGGGCCAGGCCATCGTGGCGTTCGTGATCCTGCGCGGCACGGCGAACGCCGAGGACGAGGGGCTCGTCGCGGACCTGCGCAACCACGTGGGCGCCACGCTCGGCCCGATCGCGAAGCCGAAGCGGGTCCTGCCGGTGGCCGAACTGCCGAAGACCCGGTCCGGCAAGATCATGCGCCGTCTGCTGCGGGACGTCGCGGAGAACCGCGAGCTGGGTGACGTCACCACGCTCACCGACTCCTCCGTGATGGACCTCATCCAGACGAAGCTTCCGGCCGCTCCCAGCGAGGACTGATTCCCTCCGCCAGACGGCAAGGGCACCCGGCGCCAAGCGCGCCGGGTGCCCTTTTTGCACTTAAGGTGAAGATCACTGGATTCGTCCGGGCGTACGTTAGGTAAGCTAAGGAACGCGTCAACGTCGCGACAAGATCACACGGCGGTACGACGCGCGAGAAGTACCAAGGTGCGCCGGGAAGTCTGGTCGGCATGTGCTCAGCCCTGCCTACCCGACCGGAGGTCGACTCACGTGTCCGCGCCCGTCCCCAGCAAGAACGACCGCAAGGTGCTCGGACGCCTTTCCCTCCCCGAGCGGAACTTCGTCGCGGAAGCCCTGCGCGCCGAGACCGTCGGTGGTGTCCTGCTGCTCGTCGCCGCCGTCGCCGCGCTGATCTGGGCCAACACGGCCGGCGGATCGTACGACTCCGTCCGGAGCTTCCACCTCGGCCCCGGCTCGCTCGGCCTCAACCTCTCCGTCCAGCACTGGGCGGCCGACGGGCTGCTCGCCGTCTTCTTCTTCGTGGCCGGCATCGAACTCAAGCGTGAACTGGTCGCGGGCGACCTGCGCGACCCCAGGGCGGCGGCACTGCCCGTCGTCGCGGCGCTCTGCGGCATGGCCGTGCCCGCGCTCGTGTACTTCCTCACCAACACCGCGGGCGGCGGCTCACTGGACGGCTGGGCGGTACCGACCGCCACCGACATCGCCTTCGCGCTCGCGGTCCTCGCCGTCATCGGCACCTCGCTGCCGTCCGCGCTCCGCGCCTTCCTGCTCACCCTCGCCGTCGTCGACGACCTCTTCGCGATCCTGATCATCGCGGTCTTCTTCACCAGCGACCTCAACTTCGCCGCGCTCGGCGGCGCCGTCCTCGGCCTCGTCGTGTTCTGGCTGCTGCTCAGGAAGCGGGTGCGCGGCTGGTACATCTACGTTCCGCTGGCGCTCGCCATCTGGGGCCTGATGTACAACAGCGGCATCCACGCCACCATCGCGGGCGTCGCCATGGGCCTGATGCTGCGCTGCCACAAGGAGGACGCCGGCGAGGAGCACTCCCCCGGCGAGCACATCGAACATCTCGTACGTCCCCTCTCCGCGGGCCTGGCCGTGCCGCTGTTCGCCCTGTTCAGCGCCGGAGTCGTGGTCACGGGTGGCGCGCTCGGCGACGTCTTCACCCAGCCGGAGACGCTCGGCGTGGTCCTCGGCCTGGTGGTCGGCAAGGCCGTCGGCATCTTCGGCGGCACCTGGCTCGCTGCGCGCTTCACCAAGGCGGAGCTGAACGACGACCTGGCCTGGCCCGATGTGTTCGCCGTCGCCTCACTGGCGGGCATCGGCTTCACCGTCTCGCTGCTGATCGGCGAGCTCGCCTTCACCGAGGATCCGCTGCTCACCGATGAGATCAAGGCGGCCGTCCTGACCGGCTCTCTCATCGCGGCGCTGTTCTCCGGGATCCTGCTGAAGATGCGCAACGCCAGGTACCGCAAGCTGTGGGAGGACGAGGAGCGCGACGACGACCTCAGCGGTGTCCCCGACATCTACGAGATGGACGACCCGGAGTACCACCATCGGATGGCCGCCATCTACGAGAAGAAGGCCGCGGAACACCGAAGGCTTGCCGAAGTAGCGGGTGGGGAACGCGAGGATGGCAACGGTCCGGCATGATCTGAGCAGACACTTCTCAGAAGAGATCAGAAGAGAAAAAGGGGAGAACGCGATGAGCTCACCCGACGGCCCCGTCGGCGCCGAGCGCAGCCTCGGCCAACTGGTCGCCACGGCGACCGGTGAGATGTCCGCGCTGGTCCACGACGAGATCGCGCTGGCCAAGGCGCAGCTGCGGCAGGACGTGAAGCGCGGTGCGATCGGCGGCGGCGCGTTCGCCGCGGCCGGAGCGGTCCTCATTTTCTCGCTGCCGATGCTGAGTTTCGCGCTCGCGTACGGCATCCGTACCTGGAGCGGCTGGAACCTCGCCGTCTGCTTCCTGCTGTCCTTCGCCGCGAACGTGCTGGTGGCCGGGTTGCTCGCGCTGATCGGCGTCGTCTTCGCGAAGAAGGCCAAGAAGGGCAAGGGCCCGCAGAAGGTCGCCGCTTCGGCCAAGGAGACGGCTGCCGTACTGGGGAACGTCAAGCCGCATCCCCGCGCAGTGGGCCCCACGGGTGCCGTCGACGTACGAATCGGTGAGACGGGGGCCACTGTGGCACGCTCGTCCTCATGACGGACCCCGCCGCCCAATCGGCCCAATCCTCCGCCTCGGTCGTACGCATCGAGGGACCCTGGACCCACCGGGATGTGGCCGCCAACGGCGCGCGCTTCCACATCGCCGAGATGGGGGACGGGCCGCTGGTCCTGCTCCTGCACGGTTTCCCGCAGTTCTGGTGGACGTGGCGGCACCAGATGGTGGCGCTCGCGGACGCCGGTTTCCGGGCCGTCGCGATGGACCTGCGGGGCGTGGGCGGCAGCGACCGCACGCCTCGCGGCTACGACCCGGCGAACCTCGCTCTCGACATCACCGGTGTCGTACGTTCCCTGGGTGAGCCGGACGCCGCGCTCGTCGGGCACGACCTGGGCGGGTACCTCGCGTGGACGGCGGCCGTGATGCGGCCCAAGCTGGTGCGCCGCCTCGCCGTCTCCTCGATGCCGCATCCGCGGCGCTGGCGTTCGGCGATGCTGTCGGACCGCAAGCAGACCGCGTCGGCGTCGTACGTGTGGGGCTTTCAGCGGCCCTGGGTGCCGGAGCGTCAACTCGTCGCCGACGACGGGGCCCTGGTGGGCCGTCTGGTGCGGGACTGGTCCGGGCCCGGCCTGCCGGACGACGAGGCGGTCGAGACGTACCGGCGGGCGATGTGCATCCCGTCGACGGCGCACTGCTCGATCGAGCCGTACCGCTGGATGGTCCGGTCGATGGCACGCCCCGACGGCATCCAGTTCAACCGCCGCATGAAGCGCCCGGTGCGGGTGCCGACGCTGCATCTGCACGGTTCGCTCGACCCCGTGATGCGGACGAGGAGCGCGGCGGGCTCGGGCGAGTACGTCGAAGCGCCGTACCGCTGGCGGCTGTTCGACGGGCTCGGCCACTTCCCGCACGAGGAGGACCCGGTGGCGTTCTCGACGGAGCTCGTGAACTGGCTGAAGGACCCCGAGCCCGATCGCTGACGGCCCGTGAGGCGCATCGCCGACGGCCCGTGAGGCGGATCGTCGACGGGTTCATACGAACGCCTGTCCTACGAACGCCAATTGCCTCGCGCATAGGCCAATTGGGGCCCCTGAGCGCGATTACCGACCATGAGGCACGGGCACACGTCGGGGTATGGGCTGGACGCACGACTACAGTGACGTAGCACGCAATCGCCGCTCGGCCGCAGCGCTGAACAGCCGTGAGAGGGGCGTGCCGCAGGACCCGGGTCATCACGGCCCCCCTCAGGAAATGGGCATTCCCCGCATTCTCCGCCGGAGGGCCCGCTGGGTCTCCGCGCGGCTCCGGCACACCCGCGACTGACCCCGCTCCTCCTCCGGGCCCCCGACCGCCGCTCTAGAGCGCGCAGCCCTCGCTGTCGACCTCCTGGTTGGCGGTGCGGCCCTTCTCGATGTCCTCGCGCACCTCGTCCGTCGTCAGCGCATAGCCGGTGTCCGGGTCGTCGAGGGACTTCGCGAAGACCACGCCGTAGACCTTGCCGTCGGGCGTGAGCAGCGGGCCGCCGGAGTTGCCCTGGCGGACGGTCGCGTAGAGCGAGTACACATCACGGCGCACGGTGCCCCGGTGGTAGATGTCCGGGCCCTTGGCCGTGATGCGACCGCGTACGCGCGCGGGACGCACGTCGTAGGGCCCGTCCTCGGGGAAGCCCGCGACGATGGCGCCCGCGCCGCTCGCCGCGTCCTTGGACGTGAACTGCAGGGCGGGTGCCCGCAGCGTGGGCACGTCCAGTACGGCGATGTCGCGCTCCCAGTCGTACAGGACGACCTTCGCGTCGTAGATCTGACCCTGATCGCCTATCTGGACCGTCGGGTCGTCCACGCCGCCGACCACGTGCGCGTTCGTCATCACGCGGCGTTCCGCGAAGACGAAGCCGGTGCCTTCGAGGACCTTGCCGCAACTGCGGGCCTCGCCGCGGACCTTCACGATGGAGCGCTTCGCCTTCGTGGCGACCGGGCTCTTGGCGAGCTTGGGGTCCGGAGGCTTGACCTCCGTGATCGGCTCGTCCGAGAACGGGCTGAAGACCTGCGGGAAGCCGTTGCGCGCGAGGACCGAGGAGAAGTCCGTGAACCAGGTGTCGGCCTGGCCGGGCAGGGCCCGGTCGACGCCGAGCAGCACCTTGGAGTTGCGGACTTCCTTGCCGAGCGTCGGCAGCGTCGCGCCCGCCAGGAGGGAGCCGATCAGCCAGGCGACGAGGAGCATCGCGACCACGTTCACCAGGGCGCCACCCGTCGCGTCCAGGGCGCGGGCCGGCTGCCACGTGATGTATCTGCGCAGCTTGTTGCCGAGGTGCGTGGTGAAGGCCTGCCCGATGGAGGCGCAGACGATCACGATGACGACGGCGACGACCGCCGCGGTCGTGCTCACCGTGGCCGCGTCGTCGTCGTTGAGCGCGTCCCAGACGATCGGCAGGAGGTAGACGGCGACGAGGCCACCGCCCAGGAAGCCGATCACCGAGAGAATGCCGACCACGAAGCCCTGGCGGTACCCCACGACCGCGAACCACACGGCGGCGAGCAGCAGCAGGACGTCCAGCACGTTCACCGATTCAATCCTCGCCTCGCATCGCGGTCGCCGTACCCCGCAACCTTGTCATGCGCGCCAGTCGAGCGGGACCTGCCTGCTGCGGTCCCAGGGGCGCTCCCAGCCCGCGAAGTGCAGGATTCTATCGATCACGCCGGCCGTGAAACCCCAGACCAGGGCGGACTCGACGAGGAAGGCGGGGCCGTGGTGACCACTGGGGTGGATCGCCATGGCCCGGTTCTCGGGGTCCGTGAGATCTGCCACGGGAACCGTGAAGACCCGGGCGGTCTCGTTCGGATCGACGACGCCGACCGGCGTCGGGGTGCGCCACCAGCCGAGGACCGGGGTGACGACGAAGTCGCTGACGGGGATGAACAGGCGGGGCAGCTCGGCGAAGAGCTGGACGCCGCGGGGGTCGAGGCCCGTCTCCTCCTCGGCCTCGCGCAGCGCGGCACGCAGCGGGCCCTCGCCCTGGGGGTCGCCGTCCTCGGGGTCGAGGGCGCCGCCGGGGAACGAGGGCTGGCCCGCGTGCGAGCGGAGGGAGCCGGCGCGCTCCATCAGGAGTATCTCCGGGCCCTTTTCGCCCTCTCCGAAGAGGATGAGTACGGCGGACTGGCGTCCGGCGCCGCTCTCCGGGGGCAGGAACCGGCTCAGCTGGAGGGGCTGGACGGTCTGCGCGGCGTGGATGACCGGGTCGAGCCAGGAGGGCAGACCTGCGGTGCTGAGCAACTCCCCTTGGGCAGCCCGACTCGCGCGGGCCGCGTCGCTCGCGTGGCTTGCCCCGCTTCTCTGGGTCGCCCCGCTCACGTGGGTCGCCCCGCTCACGTGGGTCGCCCCGCTCACGTGGGTTGCCCCGCTCACGTGGGTCGCTCGGGTCGTGTCGCCGTTATCGGTGGCGTTCGTCGTCTCGCTCGCGTGCGTCATCGGCACCCCCGTCCGTCTCTGGACAACGCTCTTTCCCCTGCGGTTCGTTCCACACCTGCGTCGGTGTCACTTCATCCGGCGGCGAGCGGGGGCGCCGGCTTGCCGGGATAGTCCGGCGGCGGCTTGAGGCGCTGGCCGGGGAATCCGCCCATCTCGTACTTCAGCAGCTTCTTCGCCTTCTCCGGGTCGGTCTCCCCCTCCCCGTACGACGGGCAGAGCGGGGCGATCGGGCAGGCGCCGCACGCGGGCTTGCGGGAGTGGCAGATGCGGCGCCCGTGGAAGATCACGCGGTGCGACAGCATCGTCCACTCGCTCTTCGGGAAGAGCGCGGCGACCGCCGTCTCGACCTTCACGGGGTCGGTCTCCTCGGTCCACTTCCAGCGCCGCACCAGACGGCCGAAGTGGGTGTCCACGGTGATGCCGGGGACGCCGAACGCGTTGCCGAGCACGACGAACGCGGTCTTGCGGCCCACGCCCGGCAGCTTCACGAGATCGTCTACGCGGCCCGGGACCTCGCCGCCGAAGTCGTCCCGCAGCGCCTTCGCCAGGCCCATGATCGACTTGGTCTTGGCGCGGAAGAAGCCGGTCGGCCTGATCAGCTCCTCGACCTCCTCGGGGACGGCCGCCGCCAGGTCCTCCGGGGTCGGGTACTTGGCGAAGAGGCGCGGGGTCGTCTGGTTCACGCGCAGGTCGGTGGTCTGGGCGGAGAGGACCGTGGCGACCAGGAGCTCGAAGGGGTTCTCGAAGTCCAGCTCCGGGTGCGCGTACGAGTACACCTCCGCGAGCTCCCGGTTGATCCGCCGGGCACGGCGGACGAGGGCGGCGTGGGACTCCGGCGTCTTCTCGGCGGCGGACGTCTTGGCCGCAGTGGTCTTCGCGGGTGCGGGCGCCTTCTTCACCGCGGTCGTCTTCTTGGCGGCGGTCTTCTTGGCCGCCGTGGACGTCTTCGCCGCGGTCACCTTCTTCGCCGCGCTGGTCTTCTTGGCTGCCGCGGACTTCTTCTTCGCGGGCGTCGCCGCCGCTGTCGTCGTTTCCGTCGTCTTCTTCGTGCTCACAGGGCCGACCTCATCGCCGGGGACATCAGGGAACCTGTCCGATTTGTCGCTTTGTCAGGGGTGTAGGACGCATGTTCGCCCACAGCGGAATCGCGGGGTGCGGCCACCTGCTCAGCCCCCTCGGCCTGCGCTCTCACCGGCTTTTTGGACACCCGGCCAGCCTAGAGCCCAGCACTGACATTCGTCCTTGACCCCCGGGATCGGCCCCCAATTGGCCCCCTCCCGCACAGCTTGCGACGCCGGTGCGGCAGACTTGTGACTGATCACACTGTTTGGACCGTCCGGCAAAATGGGGAACACGGACCCCTGATATGCGGGGGAATCAAGATCCCCTGAGCAGGTCGACAAGGAGAGAACTCGTGGACGACGTTCTGCGGCGCGCCCCGCTCTTCGCGGCGCTCGATGACGAGCAGGCCGCGGAGCTCCGCGCCTCCATGAGTGAGGTGACGCTCGCGCGCGGGGATGCTCTTTTCCATGAGGGTGACCCCGGAGACCGCCTCTACGTGGTCACCGAGGGCAAGGTGAAGCTCCACCGCACCTCGCCCGACGGGCGCGAGAACATGCTCGCGGTGCTCGGCCCCGGCGAGCTCATCGGTGAGCTGTCGCTCTTCGACCCGGGCCCGCGGACCGCCACGGCCTCCGCGCTCACCGAGGTGAAGCTGCTCGGCCTGGGCCACGGCGACCTCCAGCCGTGGCTGAACGCCCGCCCCGAGGTGGCCGCCGCGCTGCTGCGCGCCGTCGCCCGGCGCCTGCGCAAGACCAACGACCAGATGTCCGACCTGGTCTTCTCCGACGTGCCGGGGCGTGTGGCCCGCGCACTGCTCGACCTGTCGCGCCGCTTCGGCGTGCAGTCCGAGGAGGGCATCCACGTCGTGCACGACCTCACGCAGGAAGAGCTGGCCCAGCTGGTCGGCGCCTCCCGCGAGACGGTCAACAAGGCGCTCGCGGACTTCGCGGGCCGCGGCTGGCTGCGGCTCGAGGCCCGTGCCGTGATCCTGCTGGACGTGGAGCGGCTGGCCAAGCGGTCGCGCTGACGCTGTATCTGTACGTGGATGGGTCCCGCCCCTTGGGAGGCGGGACCCATTCGCGTTGTCCCGAGCGTTGTCCGCGCGGTGCACGGGCGGTGTCCCAGCCGCGTCAGATCAGCCCGTGCTCCCGCAGGTAGTCCAGCTGCGCCCTGACGGAGAGCTCCGCCGCGGGCCACAGGGAGCGGTCCACGTCGGCGTACACGTGCGCGACGACGTCGGAGGCCTCCGCGTGACCGTTCTCCACGGCCGTCTCGACCTGGGCGAGGCGCGTGGCGCGGTGGGCCAGGTAGAACTCGACGGCCCCCTGTGCGTCCTCCAGGACCGGCCCGTGGCCCGGCAGGACCGTGTGGACGCCGTCGTCGACCGTCAGGGACCGCAGCCGCCGCAGGGAGTCCAGGTAGTCGCCGAGGCGGCCGTCGGGGTGCGCCACGACCGTGGTGCCGCGGCCGAGGATCGTGTCGCCCGTCAGGACCGCCTGGTCCGCGGGCAGGTGGAAGCAGAGCGAGTCCGCGGTGTGGCCGGGCGTCGCCACGACGCGCATCTCCAGGCCTCCCGTGGTGATGACGTCGCCGGGCGCCAGGCCCTCGTCGCCGAGGCGCAGGGCGGGGTCCAGGGCCCGCACGGGGGTACGCGTCAGCTCGGCGAAGCGGGCGGCTCCCTCGGCGTGGTCGGGGTGGCCGTGGGTGAGCAGGGTCAGGGCGACGCGCTTGCCGAGCTTTTCGGCCGTCTCTATGACGCGGCTCAGGTGGGCGTCGTCCTGGGGGCCCGGGTCGATGACCACGGCGAGCGGTGAGTCCGGCTCGGACACGAGCCAGGTGTTCGTGCCGTCCAGGGTCATCGCGGAGGGGTTGGGCGCGAGAACGTTGACCGCGCGGGTGGTGGCGGGGCCGCTGAGGACCCCGCCGCGGGGCTGCCCGGGGAGGGCGGCTGCATCGGTCATGCGAAGGGGACTCCTGTCTGGGGCGGGCGGATGCCGAGCGGGGGTCGACCCTTCATTCCCCGCCCGCCCCCACCCGCTTGGTGAACTCGTCGTGCCCCGGCCAGGAGAGCACCAGCGTGTCGTCCTCCAGGCGGGCCTGGGCGAGCACCGGCGTCATGTCCTGGCCCGGGGCCGCGGCGAGGGCCGCACGGGGCGTCGGGTGGGCGCTCAGAGAGCGCAGGGTCGCGATGGTGGGCGGCATCATCAGGAGTTCGCCGTCGTCGTATCGGGCGGCCGCCTCCGAAGGACGGATCCAGACCGTGCGATCGGCCTCCGTGGAGGCGTTGCGCGTGCGCTGGCCCTCGGGGAGCGCGGCCACGAAGAAGAACGTGTCGTAGCGCCTGGGCTCGAACTCGGGAGTGATCCAGCGCGCCCACGCGGCGAGCAGATCGCTGCGCAGGTGCAGGTTCCTGCGGTCCAGGAACTGCGCGAAGGAGAGCTCGCGGGCCACCAGCGCCTCGCGGTCGGCCTCCCAGTCGTCGCCCGTGGTGTCGCCGACGACCGTGTCCGGCGTCTGCCCCGCGAGCAGGACACCGGCCTCCTCGTACGTCTCGCGGACCGCGGCACAGACGATCGCCTGGGCCTCCGCCTCGTCGTCGACACCGAGCCTGGCCGCCCAGGACGCGCGCGTGGGGCCCGCCCAACGCACCAGGTGGTCGTCGTCGCGCGGGTCGACGCCGCCGCCGGGGTACGCGTACGCGCCTCCGGCGAAGGCCATGGAGGCGCGTCTGCGCAGCATGTGTACTTCCGGCGCGCCGTTCCCCGCCTCGTCACGCCCGTCCCTGAGCAGCATGACGGTCGCGGCACGGCGCGGCGTCGCCGGCGTCAGCTCGCCGCTCGCGAGGGCGCGGATGCGGTCGGGCCACTCCGGGGGGTACCACTGCCCATTTGCCATGGGCGGAGGCTATCTCCTGGTGAGCTGATGTTCGAGAGGCAACAATCGGGCCCTACGGAGCGCCGCTTGGTGAGAACGGCCACTCCGGAGGGACCGTTTCACGCCTCGGTGAGCTCGACCTGGAACTCGACCTCGACCGGAGCGTCCAGCGGCAGCACGGCGACGCCGACGGCGCTGCGGGCGTGCACGCCCTTGTCCCCGAGAACCTCGCCGAGGAGCTCACTCGCACCGTTGATCACGCCGGGCTGGCCGGTGAAGTCCGTGGCGGACGCGACGAAACCGACGACCTTCACGACGCGCGCGATGCGGTCCAGGTCACCGGCGACCGACTTGATCGCGGCAAGGCCGTTCAGCGCGCAGGTACGGGCCAGGTCCTTGGCCTCCTCCGGGGTCACCTCGGCGCCGACCTTGCCGGTCACGGCGAGTTTGCCCTCCACCATCGGGAGCTGGCCCGCGGTGTGGACGTACACGCCGGACCGGACGGCCGGCTGGTAGGACGCCAGCGGCGGCACGACCTCCGGCAGCGTCAGTCCGAGCTCGGCGAGGCGGGCCTCGACTGCCCCGCTCACGCCTGCTTCTCCCGCTTCAGGTAGGCCACGAGCTGCTCGGGGTTGTTCGGTCCGGGCACGACCTGGACCAGCTCCCAGCCGTCCTCGCCCCAGGTGTCAAGAATCTGCTTCGTGGCGTGGACGAGCAGAGGCACGGTTGCGTATTCCCACTTGGTCATGTGGCCGACTGTAGTCGCTGTGAGGGGCTGCTCAGGGTGGGCTCCTGCGTGGTCCGGGCGGCGACTGGTTAGGCTCGGAAGGGTGAGCAGGCTCCAGGTCGTCAGTGGCAAGGGCGGTACCGGCAAGACCACGGTGGCCGCGGCCCTCGCGCTCGCCCTCGCGACGGAGGGCAAACGCACCCTCCTCGTGGAGGTCGAGGGCAGGCAGGGCATCGCGCAGCTCTTCGAAACCGAAGCGCTGCCTTATGAGGAGCGGAAGATCGCCGTCGCTCCCGGGGGCGGGGAGGTGTACGCCCTCGCCATCGATCCCGAGCTCGCGCTGCTCGACTACCTCCAGATGTTCTACAAACTGGGGGGAGCGGGACGCGCCCTCAAGAAGCTCGGGGCCATCGACTTCGCCACCACCATCGCGCCCGGACTCCGGGACGTGCTGCTGACCGGCAAGGCCTGTGAGGCCGTGCGCCGCAAGGACAAGCGCGGCCGGTACACGTACGACTGCGTCGTCATGGACGCCCCGCCGACCGGTCGCATCACGCGCTTCCTGAACGTGAACGACGAGGTCGCCGGGCTCGCGAAGATCGGGCCGATACACAATCAGGCGCAGGCCGTCATGCGGGTCCTGAAGTCCCCGGAGACGGCCGTTCACCTCGTGACGCTGCTCGAGGAGATGCCCGTCCAGGAGACGGCGGACGGGATCGCCGAGCTGCGGGCCGCGCAGCTGCCCGTGGGCCGCGTCATCGTCAACATGGTGCGCCCGGCCCTGCTGGGCGACGCCTCCCTGGAACCGGTGCTCGACCGCACGCCCCGTACCGCCATCGCCAAGACGCTGTCCGCCGCCGGGCTCGGCGGGGCGCGGCGGGGCGGGGGCGCGGAGCGGCTGGTCGACCCGCTCCTGGAACAGGCCGCGGAGTACGCCGAGCGGTACGCCCTGGAGCGCGACCAGCGCGCCCAGCTGACCGAGTTCGGCCGGCCGCTGCACGAACTGCCGCTGTTCGCGGGCGGAATGGACCTCGCGGGCCTGTACGAGCTCGCCACGGAACTGCGGAAGCAAGGGATCTCATGACCAGGGACCGCACGACCAGGGACCAGACGCCCCAGGAACCGGCACGCACCCTGACCCCCGAACGCACGCTCGACGTGGACGCCCTGATCGACGACCCGAAGACCCGGATCGTGGTCTGCTGCGGCTCCGGAGGCGTCGGCAAGACGACCACGGCCGCGGCCATCGGGCTGCGGGCGGCGGAGCGGGGCCGCAAGGTCGTCGTCCTCACGATCGACCCGGCGCGCAGGCTCGCCCAGTCCATGGGCATCGACTCGCTCGACAACGTCCCGCGCCAGGTCAAGGCGATCGAGCCCGTCGAGACGGCCGATGGCTCGGGCGGGTCCGGCGAGCTGCACGCCATGATGCTCGACATGAAGCGCACCTTCGACGAGATCGTGGAGGCGCACACGGACAAGGAGCGCGCGAAGGCGATCCTCAACAACCCCTTCTACCAGTCGCTCTCCGCGGGCTTCGCCGGCACGCAGGAGTACATGGCGATGGAGAAGCTGGGGCAGCTGCGGTCCCGGGACGAGTGGGACCTGATCGTCGTGGACACGCCGCCGTCGCGCTCGGCCCTGGACTTCCTCGACGCTCCCAAGCGCCTCGGGTCCTTCCTGGACGGGAAGCTGATCCGGCTCCTGATGGCCCCGGCGAAGGTGGGCGGCCGGGCCGGGATGAAGTTCCTGAACGCCGGCATGTCGATGATGACGGGGGCCCTCGGCAAGCTGCTCGGCGGTCAGCTCCTGCGTGACGTGCAGATGTTCGTGACGGCCATGGACAGCATGTTCGGCGGTTTCCGTACGCGCGCCGATGCCACGTACCGGCTGCTGCAGGCGCCCGGCACGGCGTTCCTGGTGGTCGCGTCGCCGGAGCGGGACGCGCTGCGGGAGGCGGCGTACTTCGTGGAGCGCCTGGCCGCGGACGACATGCCGCTCGCGGGGCTGGTGCTGAACCGGGTGCACGGCAGCGGCGCCTCCCAGCTGTCGGCCGAGCGGGCCCTGGCCGCCGCGGAAAATCTTGAGGAGGGCGGCATTGTGGATCAGGAGGACGGGAAGGTAGCTGTTCGTAACTCCCCTGAGAATGACGCGACTTCAGAGACTCCCGCGCCGTCCGACTCCCCCGACCTGTCCGTCGAGAGCCCGTCCGTCGAGCAACTGACAGCGGGTCTGTTGCGGCTGCACGCGGAGCGCATGCAGCTGCTCGACCGTGAGCAGCGCACGCGTGACCGCTTCACCGCGCTCCACCCCGAGGTGGCGGTGGCCGAAGTGGCCGCGCTCCCCGGAGATGTGCATGACCTTGCGGGGCTCCGGGCCGTAGGGGACCGGCTGGCAGGCTGACGGAACGTGGGGTTCATCGGCCCGGATGCCCGGTTGCGCGGTCTGCTCGACCGCCGCCGGTCTACCCGACCGCCGCGTAGCTCTCGTACGTCTCCTCGTCCTCCAAGTCCACGGGCAGCAGGCCCGCGCCGCGCTCGTACTCCGAGCGTGCGGTCTCCAGGAGCCTGCGCCATGAGGTGACGGTGGGACGCCTGCGCAGCAGTGCGCGGCGCTCTCGCTCCGTCATGCCACCCCACACGCCGAACTCGACGCGATTGTCCAGCGCGTCGGCCAGGCACTCGGTCCGCACCGGACATCCGGTGCACACCGCCTTGGCCCTGTTCTGCGCTGCTCCTTGAACGAACAGTTCATCCGGATCGGTAGTGCGGCAGGCCGCCTGCGCACTCCAGTCGGTTACCCAGCCCATACCGGCGCCGTCCTCTCCCGAATCGAGGCTCCCCCACGGCGGCAGCGGCATATGCACCGCCGCCAGTTGAGGACGTTACGGAAGGTGGGCACAGCGCAACACCCCCTTCGGGCCCAATCTTGGATGGCCCGAACGGACTATGGGTAAGCGGCAGATCACCCGACGGAGTGAGCGGGCGACATCCGTGAGGAACCCGGCATTCCGGGACAGTTCAGTTGAGTCACAACGGACGCCGGGCGCCACATAAGGCGAATTCGGACATGATTCCGTCGGATGCGGGAGCGAGCAGGGCTTGGTGCCGAACCACTCTGCTGTGACAGTTGGGAGCAGCTTAGGCCAAGGCATTAAGGCCTGTCCGGCGAATCAGAACGTAGGCTGCACTCATGGGAAAGAAGCGCTCGGGCGGTGGTCTGTCACCTACTCAGCAGGCCGCGAAGTTCCTCGGAGTCAGCGTTCTGGCGGGTGCGGTGCTCGCCGGGATCGCCCTGCCCGCCTTCGGGGCGCTGGGCCTCGCGGCCAAGGGCTCGGTCGAGGGGTTCGACGAGATCCCCGCCAACTTGAAGCAGCCGCCGCTCAGTCAGCGCACCACCATCCTGGACAACAAGGGCGGTGCGATCGCCACGGTCTACTCGCGTGACCGCACGGTCGTCCCGCTCAAGGACATCTCGCCGTACATGCAGAAGGCGATCGTCGCGATCGAGGACGCCCGTTTCTACGAGCACGGCGCGGTCGACCTCAAGGGCATCCTGCGCGCGCTCAACCAGAACGCGCAGAGCGGCGGCGTCTCGCAGGGCGCGTCGACGCTCACGCAGCAGTACGTGAAGAACGTGTTCGTGGAGGAGGCCGGCGACGACCCGACGAAGGTCGCCGAGGCCACGCAGCAGACGATCGGCCGCAAGGTCCGCGAGCTGAAGTACGCGATCCAGGTCGAGGAGGAGCTGGGCAAGAAGCGGATCCTCAAGAACTACCTGAACATCACCTACTTCGGGCAGCAGGCGTACGGCATCGAGGCCGCCTCCCAGCGGTACTTCTCCAAGCACGCCAAGGACCTGAAGGTCCAGGAGGCCGCGCTCCTCGCCGGCATCGTGCAGTCGCCGAGCCGGTACGACCCGGTGAACGACGCGGCCGAGGCCACCAAGCGGCGCAACATCGTGCTGCAGCGGATGGCCGAGACGCACGACATCACGCAGGCGGAGGCCGACGCGGCCAAGAAGACCGACCTCGGGCTGAACGTGAGCCGCCCGAAGAACGGCTGCATCACCTCGGTCCGCGGCGCCGGTTTCTTCTGTGACTACGTACGCGAGGTGTTCCTCAACGACCCGGTCTTCGGCAAGACGAAGGAGGACCGGGCCAAGGTCTGGAACCGGGGCGGCCTGAAGGTCCGCACGACCCTTGATCCGCAGGCGCAGGACTCGGTGCAGGCGTCGATCAAGAATCACGTGAACAAGACCGACGACGTGGCGACAGCCGCCGCCATCGTCGAGCCGGGCACGGGCAAGATCCGCGGCATGGGCCAGTCGCGCCCTTACGGCTTCAAGAAGGACGAGACCACGATCAACCTCTCCGTGGACGACTCCATGGGCGGCGGCGCGGGCTACCAGCCCGGTTCGACGTTCAAGCCGATCGTCGCGGCGGCGGCCCTGGAGGGCGGCAAGTCGGCGGGACAGAGCTACTCGTCCCCGTACGAGATGCCCTACCCGGAGCGGGTCTCCACCTGTGGCGGCAAGCAGTGGGTGAACTCGGGCGGCGCGAAACTGGCCAACGAGAACGAGTCAGAGGTCGGCCCGTACGGCATGCGGGAAGCGACCGCGAAGTCCGTCAACACGTACTACGTGCAGCTCATCGGCGACATCGGCATCTGCCCGGTGACGAAGCTCGCCGCGAAGATGGGCGTCGAGCGCGCCGACGGCAAGAAGATGGACCAGGCGCCGTCGATCGCTCTCGGCACGCAGGAGATGTCGCCGCTGACGATGGCGGGCGCGTACGCGACGTTCGCCTCGCGCGGCACGTACTGCACGCCGATCGCCATCGAGTCGATCGCCACGCTCGGCGGCAAGTCGCTGCCGGTGCCGAAGTCGACGTGCTCGCGCGCGATGTCGGAGAAGACCGCCGACACCATCAACACGCTGCTCAAGGGCGTGGTCGAGGACGGTACGGGCAAGCAGGCCGGTCTCGGCTCCCGCGCCAGCGCGGGCAAGACGGGTACGACGGACTACCGCTACGCCGCCTGGTTCGTGGGCTACACGCCGAACCTGTCGGGCGCGGTCTGGGTCGGCGACCCGATGCACAAGCGGCGCATGGTCGACATCACCATCGGCGGCGTCCCCTACGGCAAGGTCTTCGGTGGCGAGGTGCCGGGCCCGATCTGGCGCGATGCGATGAGCGGCGCGCTCGCGGGCAAGCCGGCGCCGAACTTCCAGACCGTCCACATCCCCGGCGGGGACAAGGACGAGGACGACCACGGTGGCGGCGGTGGCCACGATGACGGCAAGCCTGGTGGTGACGGTGGCGGAGGCGGCCACGGCGGTGGCGGTGGCGGGAACCCGTGGCCCGACATCTCCATCCCCGGCGGGAACGGAAACGGCTTCGGCGGCGGAAACGGCTTCGGCGGCGGGATCGGTGGTGGCTGGCGGAGGTAGCTCCGGCCGGCTCACGGGCTCTGGCTGACGTGAGGCCTGTACGTGGATGAGGGCGCCCCCTGAGCAGGGGGCGCCCTCATCCACGTACCGGGTGGAGACTCAGCCCGCGAGGAGCTTCTTCACCGTGGCGGCGACACGGCCGCCCTCGGCCAGGCCCGCGACCTTCGGGTTCACGATCTTCATGACCTGGCCCATGGCGCGCGGTCCCTCGGCGCCGGCGGCCTTGGCCTCGGCGACGGCCTGGGCGACGATTTCCTGGAGCTCGTCGTCGGAGAGCTGCTTCGGCAGGTACTCGGCGAGGATCTCGCCCTCCGCCTTCTCCTTCGCGGCCTGCTCGGCACGGCCGCCCTCGGCGAAGGCCTCCGCCGCCTCACGGCGCTTCTTGGCCTCGCGGGCGATCACCTTCTGCACCTCGTCGTCGGAGAGCTCGCGGGCCGTCTTGCCCGAGACCTCCTCCTTCGTGATGGCGGTGAGGGTCAGCCGGAGCGTCGAGGAGCGCAGCTCGTCGCGCCCCCGGATCGCGGCGGTGAGGTCTTCGTGCAGCTTCGACTTGAGCGTGGTCATGCGTTGATTGTGGCAGGTGCGGACGATTCTCCGCGCACGGATTTCCCGGGCCTCGACTCCCTTGACACGCGGGCGGGTTGCTCCGGGACCGCCTCCGGGCCGCGCCCCGTCCGCCCCCGGCCACCCCTCAAGGCCACTGCCCGGGTCTGAGACGATGGGGTGATGCGCGCGCGATACGCAGTACCCCTGGGCATCACGGCGACGGCCGCGGCCGGTCTCGCCTATTCAGTGGGCATCGAGCCCCGTTCCTTCCGGCTGAGGCGGGTGACGGTGCCCGTGCTGCCGCCGGGGATGCGTTCCCTGCGGGTCCTCCAGGTCTCCGACATCCACATGGTGTCCGGGCAGCGCAAGAAGCAGCGGTGGCTGCGTTCGCTGGCGGGCCTGCGGCCCGACATCGTGATCAACACGGGCGACAACCTGTCGGACCCGGAGGGCGTGCCGGAGACGCTGGACGCGCTCGGGCCGCTGATGGAGTTCCCCGGGGCGTACGTCTTCGGTTCCAACGACTACTACGGCCCGAAGCCGCGCAACCCCGGCCGCTACCTGATCGAGAAGGTGCAGGGCAGGCACGGCCTGAACGGCAACGCTCCGGCCGTGGGCGTGCCCCGCAACCCGTGGGAGGGCCTGCGCGACGGCTTCGACGCGGCGGGCTGGGTCAACCTCACGAACACGCGGGGCGCGCTGAAGATCGACGGCTACGAGATCGCGTTCACGGGCCTGGACGACCCGCACATCAAGCGGGACCGGTACGCGGAGGTGGCGGGCGGTCCCGAGGCGGGCGCTGACTTCTCGATGGGCATTGTGCACGCGCCGTACCTGCGCTCGCTGGACGCCTTCACGGCCGACGGCTACCCGCTGATCCTCGCGGGGCACACGCACGGCGGGCAGCTCTGCATCCCCTTCTACGGCGCCCTGGTCACCAACTGCGACCTGGACACGGACCGCGTGAAGGGCCTCTCCCGGCACGAGTCCGAGGGCCGGACGTCGTACCTGCACGTGTCCGCGGGGTGCGGGGCGAACCGCTACACGCCGATGCGGTTCGCGTGCCCGCCGGAGGCGACGCTGCTGACGCTGACGGCGCGGGACTGAGAGACCCGGCCCGTACAACCGTCCCGTACACCCGGCCCCGTACTCACGGCCTGTACACACGGAAGGCACGCTTCCGGAGGTCGTGCTTACGGTGGAAGCATGATCGCGCCGACTTCTTCGAAGGACAGGGACCGGGGCAGGGACAGGAGTGGGGGCCGGGGCAGGGGTACGAGCGGACGACGGGACGCGCGCGTTCCCGCGGGGGCGGTCGTGCCCCCGGTCCGCCGCCCCCTCGTGGCCGCGTTCCGTGCGCTGATCGTGCTCGCCGCGGTGACCGGAGTCGTCATCGACCTGGTCATCGGGGACCCGCCGCGCGTCCTCAGCTACTTCACGGTCCAGAGCAACGTGCTGGTGGCGGTGGTGCTGGGGCTCGCGGCGTGGCGCTCGTGGGGAGGCCGGCCCGCGCTCCCGCCCTGGGTGACGGCGGGCACGCTGCTCTTCATCATGATCACGGGCTTGGTGTACCACCTGGTCCTGGCCGACGAGGCGAGCGGCTTCTCGATGACGGAGGGCGCGGCGGCCCTCTCCAGCTGGCACTCGGCGTCCAACCAGCTCCTGCACACGGTGACGCCGCTCGGCGTGGCCCTCGACTGGCTCCTGTTCACCCGCCCGGGCGGCCTCCGCCCGCGCCACGCGGCCCTGTGGCTGCTCTACCCCCTGGCCTACCTGGCCTTCGCCCTGACCCGCGGCGCACTCCTGTCCCCCGGCCCGATGTCCCGCTACCCGTACCCATTCCTCGACGTCGACCTGCACGGCTACACGGGCGTCCTCGCCAACGGCGTCATCTTCGGCCTCGCCTTCTACGCCCTGGCCCTCCTGATCGTCGGCCTCGACCGCGTGCGTCCGGTCCCGCGGGGCCCCGGGAGCGGCCCTACGAAAACCGGATTTCGTCTCCGGCCGCCGGTCCGCTAAAGTAATCGATGTCGCCACGACCTGCCCGCGAGGACAGGCCAGTGGAACAACGACATCGGGGTGTAGCGCAGCTTGGCAGCGCGCTTCGTTCGGGACGAAGAGGTCGTGGGTTCAAATCCCGCCACCCCGACAGCTGAAACACCAGATCAGGGCCAGCTCCTTCAATTGAGGGAGCTGGCCCTGACTCGTTGTGTGAACCTCTCGGGAGTAGACGGGGAGTGGATCAAGGAAATGCACTCCCCGTCATCACCCCGGACGGGCTCTCAGCAAGGCATCGAGCACACGCACCGGTGATCGCGGACGCATGGCCAGACGTGCGTCCAACGCCTCTTCCCACTGAACGGTGAGCTGCTCCATGAGCCGGTTCCTCATCCGCGCAGTGATGTGCGTGTAGCGCCATCGCCAACCTGCGGGTGAGGGCGAACAGCAATGGGGACGTCTTCGGCGACGCCGCAGGCCGCCTCACCGCTGAGGCGACCGGGCGTACCGTCCGGCACACCTATGACGCCGTGGGCCGACCCGTGCGCCGCACGACACCGACGGGTGCCACGACCAGCTGCGCGTACGACGCGGCAGGTAACCGCACCGGACACTCCCACCGGGCATGTCCTCAGCTCCCCCACGACCTCGCTGGGCAGGAACTTCTGCGCACCCTGGACGATGGCACCCAGACCCTTACGCTGCGGCAGAAGACTCGCCTCTCCCGCAAGCCCGACGCCTGACACTACGTCCGCGTCGGCTCCGCCGGTTCCGCTGCGCTCCACCCTTGACTCCCGCCCCTCCACCGCGACCTGCCCTTTGACCCGGACGGCCAGGGTGAGGCGGCGGATCCGGGTGGGAGTCAAGGGTGGAGCGGAGCGGAATCGGCGGAGCCGACGCGTAGCGCAGCGGAGCGCCCTTTACTCGCGGCCCGGAACCGCCACACTCCGGTCCACACCGGGCGGCCCCGGTCACCGTCGAAGACGCAGGGCGGGGTGGTTGCCTGCCCTGCGACGGGTCGAGGGCGTTCGGGACGTCGGCGTTCAGGAGGTTCAGTCCGTCAGTAGCCGAATCCACCGAGGCGCCTGGGGTGGGTTGGCTTGTGGGGCAAGTCACCTCTCAGGCGCGATGAGGCGTTTCGTACGAGGCCGTCTGTACTCGTGACGAGTGATCAGTCAGACCTACGCAGAGGACCCCGCCATGACCCAGACCGCCCCCAAGGGACCCGCCGCCTACTTTCCCTCCATCGAGAAGAAGTACGGGCGGCCCGTCGCCGAGTGGAAAGAGGTCATTCGGGCCTCGCCGCTGCGCAAGCACATGGAGCTCGTGGCATGGCTCAAGGACGAGTACTCCCTGGGGCACGGGCACGCCAACGCGCTCGTCGCGCACACGCTCGCCGAGGCCGCCAAGGATGGCAAGGACGACGGCAAGTAGAGCTCGTACTCCACGTCGTATCGGTGCCGGTCCCTCCCCTCGTGGGGAC
This sequence comes from Streptomyces venezuelae, assembly GCF_008642355.1. NCBI lineage: Bacteria > Bacillati > Actinomycetota > Actinomycetes > Kitasatosporales > Streptomycetaceae > Streptomyces > Streptomyces venezuelae. The sequence continues at coordinate 4,386,105 of NZ_CP029193.1, read as the reverse complement.
CGGCACCGATCGACGCGGAGGGCGCCGACCCGTGGTGCTCCCGCGTATCGGCGCGGATCAGGGAAAGTCCGGATTCGCGTTCGATGTGAATGCGGTCCGGGTATGGCCGTCTGCACAAGTCTTCGGAGCCACGCGGCGGCCCCGTCATCACTCCGGCACAAGCCAGGCTCAGAACGATCGGTGGTGTCAGGCGCCTTCGTGAGCAGTGAGCCGGTGACCTGCCAGGACGCTGCGTGGTTGGTTCGCTACTGCGATGAGATCCTGCCAGTTGCGGGTACCGCAGAGGAGGCACCGGATCCGTCCGGACTCCTTCGCCGCAGGTCAGCCGTATAAAGTGAGTTTTCCGGTCCGGATGACCAAGTGCGGCGGAAGTAAGGGGTGGAGGCCTTGAGTTCCGACTCAGGGGCACGCACAAGCTTCGCGGAACGTCTCGCGCTGCTGTACAAGGAAGCCGGCAACCCGCCCCTCAAGCGTGTGGCCGAAGCGGTCGTCCGCCTCCAGCGGGTCGACGAGCGCGGGCGACCCGTACGCGTGTCCGCCCAGCGGATCAGTGACTGGCGGCGGGCCAAGAACGTACCGGCGCAGTTCGCCGCGCTCGCCGCGGTGCTCCACGTCCTCATCCCCGACGCGCGCCGCGAGCGGCCCGCGCCCGTCTCCCCCGGTCTCTACGACATGGCCCAGTGGCACCGCCTCTGGGAGCGCGCCGTCGCCGATCCCGTCGGCGAGCGGTCAGCCACAGCCACGGGTCCCGACGGCACCCCTGACAGGGGAGAGCCGTCAGGGAGTGGGGACGGGGGCGGCCCCGGCGCGGGTGGGTTTGCCGGTGTCTGTCCTTATCGTGGGCTCGCCTCCTACCGGTCTCAGGACGCCCAGTGGTTCTTCGGGCGTGAGCGGAGCACCGACGCCCTCCTCGCCCAGCTCCGCGCCGCCGAGTCGGGCGGTCTCGTCATGCTCGTGGGCGCGTCGGGCGCCGGGAAGTCGTCCCTCCTCAATGCCGGTCTCGTGCCGGCCCTCCAAGGGGGTGCCTCGCTGGCCCGGGAGGAGGGGGGCGCGTGGGTCGCCGGGCCCGTTCTGCAGCTCGTGCCCGGTGCCGATCCCCTCACCGAGCTCACCCGGAACATCCCCGAGCTCGCCCGTGTCCTGCCTGCCGGGGAGGGCGAGCCGGGGGAGGACGAGCCGGCGGTGGACGACCGTGCTCGCGCGTGTGCGCAGAGCGTGCGGGAAGCCGTAGCCGCGTGGGGTGAGCGGGAGAGCGGAACGGCGTCGGCCGGGCGAGAGAGTGGCGCGGCGTCAGCCGGGCGGCAGGACAGCGCGGCGTCCGGCGGCCGGGAGAGCGGCACAGTGTCGGGCGGCCGGGAGAGCGGCACGGCGTCGGGCGGCCGGGGAGACGGCGCGGCGGCCGGTGAGCGCGAGGGCGGCGCGGCGTCCGGCGAGCGTTCCGGTGCCGAGGTGGGCGGTTCCAGCAGCCCCGACACCGTCGCCGTCAGCCGACCCGTCATCATCGTCGATCAGTTCGAGGAGACCTTCACCCTCTGCCCCGACGAAGCCGACCGGCGGGCCTTCATCCGGGTGCTGCACGCCGCCTGTTCGCCCGGGGAGGGCGAGACGCACGCACCGGCCCTCGTCGTTCTCGGGATACGGGCCGACTTCTACGAGGAGTGCCTCGGGTATCCCGAGCTGGCCGACGCGCTGCAGCACCGGCACATGGTCCTCGGGCCGTTGACGACGTCGGAGCTGCGCAAGGCGGTCACCGGGCCCGCCAAGGCCGTGGGGCTCGAACTCGAACCGGGGCTCGCCGAGCTGATCGTGCGGGAGGTGAGCACGGACGGGCCCCGCGGGGCGCACGACGCGGGTGTGCTGCCGCTGTTGTCGCACGCGCTGCTCGCCACCTGGCAGCGGCGGAAGACGGGGCGGCTGACGCTGGCCGGGTACCGGGCGGCGGGCGGCATCCAGGGTGCCGTCGCGGCGACCGCCGAGCGTGCCTGGTCCGGGCTCGACCCGGCGGCGCGGACGGCGGCACGGCTGCTCCTGCTGCGGCTCGTGCGGCTGGGCGAGGACACCCAGGCCACCCGGCGGAGGGGTACGCGTCGGCAGTTGGCCGAGGAGTCGACCGATCCCCACAAGACGGAGGAGTCCCTCGAAGCACTGGTCCGCGCCCGGCTCGTGACCCTCGACGCGGAGACCGTGGAGATCACCCACGAGGCGCTGCTGCACGCCTGGCCGCGACTGCGCGACTGGATCGACGAGGACAGGAACGACCATCTGCTGCGGCAGCGTCTCGAGGAGGACGGCAAGTCCTGGGAGGACTCCGATCGGGACTCGTCGCTGTTGTACAGGGGGTCCCGGCTCGAACAGGCGCGGGAGTGGGCACGGACCGCCGGCGACACGTATCTGACCAAGGGCGCCATGGAGTTCCTGGCCGCCTCCGCGCGGCTGCGCAGGCGCATGGTGTGGATCAGCCGGGGCGCCGTGGCGACACTGGTCGTCCTGGCGATGGTCGCCGTCGTGTCCGCTGTCGTCGCCCGGCAGCAGCGGGACGACGCGGTGTTCGAGCAGGTCGTCGCCGAGGCCGACCGCGCCCAGCACACCGACCCGTCCCTGTCCGCGCAGCTCGACCTGGTGGCGCACCGGCTGCGCCCCGGCGACGAGGGCACCCGCAACCGGCTGATCTCGATCGTGAACGCGCCGCTCGCCACCCCGCTCCTCGGCCACAAGGGCGCCGTCTACCTCACCTCGTTCAGCCCGGACGGGCGGCTCCTCGCCACGGCCAGCTACGACCGGACCGTACGCCTGTGGGACCTCTCCGACCCGACGCACCCCGAACCGCTGGGCAAGCCCCTCACCGGGCACAAGAGCTGGGTGAGCACCGCGGTCTTCAGCCCGGACGGCAACACCCTCGCGAGCGCGTCCGACGACGGCACGATCCGGCTGTGGAACGTACGGGACCCGCGGCATCCCCGGCTCCTCGGCAGCCCGGTGACCGGGCAGGGCGGGGCCATCTATCTGCTCGCGTTCAGCCCGGACGGGAAGACCCTCGCCGCCGCCAACGAGGACAAGGCCGTCCGCCTGTGGGACGTGGACGAGCCGCGCGAGCCGAAGCGGATCGCGAAGCTGACCGGGCACACCGAGGCCGTGCGGTCGGTCGCGTTCAGCCATGACGGGCGGACCCTCGCGGCCGGCGGGGACGACGGCACGATCCACCTGTGGAACACGGACGACCCGAACAGGCCGGAGCCCGTCGACACGGTGCTGCGCGGGCATTCGACCACCGTGCACTCCGTGGCCTTCAGCCCCGACGACGACACCCTCGCGAGCGGTGGCGCCGACAACACGATCCGGCTGTGGGACGTCTCCGACCCGGAGCACGGCAAGGCGCTCGGGACGCCGCTCACCGGGCACACCGGTCCGCTCTGGTCGGTCGCCTTCAATCCGTCGGGCACCATGCTCGCCGCCGCGAGCGCGGACAGCACGGCGAGCCTGTGGAACGTCCGCGACCCGTCGCATCCGTCGCAGGTCGGCGAGTCCCTCTCGGGCAGCAGCGGGGAGATGTACGCCTTGGGGTTCAGCCCCGACGGACGGTTCCTCGCCACCGGGAGCGGCGACAACAAGGTGCGCCTCTGGTCGATCTCGACGGGGGACATGCTCGGACGGATAGGGGCGTTCCGGCCCGACGGGAAGGTGCTGGCGACAGCCTCTCGGGACGAGAAGGTCCGGTTGTGGGACGTACAGCGGCCGGAACGTCCCACTCCGCTGGGCAAGCCGTTCCGTCCCGGGGAGGGCAACGTCCGGGCGCCGGTGTTCTCGCCGGACGGCCGTACGCTCGCCGTGCTGACGGGCAACCGTGCCGTGCAGCTGTGGAACGTCGCCGACCCGAAGCATCCCGTCCCCTACGGGCCGCCCGTCCGGCTGCGCACCCGGTTCGCCGCGGCGCTCGCCTTCAGCAGGGACGGCCGCACCCTCGCGACCCCCTACACCGACCGCACCATCCAGCTCTGGGACATCACCTCGCCCACCCGTCCGCGCAGGCTGGGCGAGCCGCTCACCGGCCATCAGGGGTACGTCAACTCCCTCACGTTCGGGCAGGACGGGCGCACGCTGGTCAGCGGCAGCGCGGACGGCACCGTACGGCTGTGGAACGTGACCGATCCGCGGCGGGCCGTGCCGTTCCAGCCGCCCCTCAAGGGGCACCTGGGTCCCGTCAACACCGTCGTCTACAGCCCGGACGGGCGCACGCTGGCCAGCGGCAGCGACGACGGCACGGTGCGGCTCTGGGACATCGGCGACCCGCGCGAACCCGCCCGGCTCGATGCCTCTCTCACCGGCCACACCGACGCCGTCGTCGCGCTGACGTTCAGCAAGGACGGCCACACCCTGGCGACGGGCGGCAACGACAACACGGTGCGGCTCTGGAACGTCGCCGACCCCACCGACACGTCCCCCATCGGCCAGTCGATGAGCCCCAACACCAAGATGGGGAGCTTCCTGTCCTTCAGCCCGCAGAGCGACATGCTGGGGGTGGCGAGCGGCACGGATACCGTCCGGTTGTGGAACTTGGACACCGAGGAAGCGGTTAAGCGGATTTGCTCGACCACTCGGGGTGTTCTCACCCGCGAGAAATGGGATGAGTATCTGCCCCGGCTCTCGTACGAGCCGCCGTGCGACGAGTAACAGACGGGCCCCACACGGGCTTCACACGGGCCTTTTCGGCCAGGATCCTGCCCGTTCGGGCACGCCGCACGCCTTCTCCGGCGATCGCCCGGGTACGTGATCCCGATCACAACTCCATACTTTATTCGCGGAGTTGACTCCCACTATCCATTCGGGCTTGTTACTGTTGGAACAGAGCCCGATCGCTGGTGCATCCCCCGTCGCCAGCGATCGGGCCCTTCCATTTGCGTCGACGCTTTTACCTTTTAGGCAAGAGATCGTTTCGTACGGAAACTTTCCAGCGCGGTCGTCAACTCCTCTTGAGGAGTCGTAGGGTGTGGGCCGGTCCCGACGGAACGGTCCCCGACGACGGATGGTGAGCGCGATGCCCAAGGCATACGAGCAGATAGCGGACGACATCCGCCGCTCCATCCGCGCGGGCCTGCTGCGGCCGGGCGAGCGGCTGCCCGCCGAGACGAAGCTCGCCGAGCAGTACCGGCGCAGCGTCCCGACGCTCCGCGACGCGCTCCGCCTCCTGCGGGAGGAAGGGCTCATCGAGAAGGAGCACGGGCGCGGCAACTTCGTCCGCAGGCCGCGCGCCGGTGTCGTCCGCGACAACTCCCGCCACCAGTGGGAGAAGAACCGCGTGCACCAGCCGGAAGAGCGCAGGGCGCGCACCGGCGCCACCGAGCACGACACCGGACTCGAACTCCAGGACCTCGTGTTCCACGCGGAGTACCGCGAGGTCCGCGCGGACGCACACCTCGCGTCCGTCTTCGACGTCCCGGAGGGGACACCCCTGATCGAGCGCTCGTACCGGACCCGGTACGCCGCCGAGAACGCCCCCTTCAACCTGGCCACCTCCTACCTGGTCCGCGACCACATCGCCGGGAACCCGGACCTCCTGGACGACACCAAGGAGCCGTGGCCCGGCGGCACGCAGAACCAGCTGTCCACCGTCGGCATCGAGCTGGACCGCGTCGAGGAGCGGATCACCGCACGGCCGCCCACGCCGGAGGAGGCCGCGGAACTGGAGCTGCCGCCCGGCACGTCCGTGCTGCTGCTCCGCAAGACGTCGTACGACACGCAGGGCCGCGTCGTCGAGGTCGCCCATGTCACCCTGCCCGGCGACCGCACGGAAGCCGTCTTCACCACTCCCCTGGAAAGGTGGTGAGTGCCGTGCGCCGGCGCATCATCATCGTCACCGCCGTCCACGCGCCGTCTGCCCCGTTCCTGTCCGACGCGTACGCGTCGCTGCTCGCGCAGGAGCTCCCCGACGGGTGGGAGTGGCACTGGCTGATCCAGGAGGACGGCAGGACGGACCAGGTCGCGCCGCACGTCCCGGACGACGAGCGCGTCACGTTCCGGCAGGGGCGGCCGGGCGGTCCCGGTGTCGCCCGCACGATGGCGCTCGCGCACGCCGACGGGGAGTACGTGAAGGTCCTGGACGCCGACGACCGGCTCGCCCCCGGCGCGCTGGCCCGCGACCTCGCGGCGCTCGAAGCGGACCCGCAGCTCGGCTGGGCCACCTCACGGGTGCTCGACCTGCTCCCCGACGGCTCCACGGTCGGCTTCCCCGGCGACCCGGAGCACGGCCCTGTGGAGCGCATGAGCGTCATCGACTACTGGTCGGGCCACGACTACCGCGCGCCGGTCCACCCCGCGACCCTCTTCGTCCGCCGTGACCTCCTCGTCGCCCTGGGCGGCTGGATGGCGCTGCCCGCCTCGGAGGACACGGGCCTGCTGCTCGCGCTCAACTCCGTCGCGCGCGGCTGGTTCTCGTCCGAGGTGGGGTTGCTCTACCGCAAGTGGGAGGGGCAGGTGACGGGCCAGAGCGCCCACACCGACACCGCGGAGCGGGACGCGCGCATGGCGGTGGTGGCGGAGCGGGCACGGTCGCTCTCCGCGTTGCGGTGGAGCTTCCCGCCGAAGGCGGACTGACTCCGCTCGGGCCAGGAACGCCTCACAGCGTCTCCGCGTCGACCCTGGAGAACACCAGCTCCGTCTCCTCGGTGATCGGCTCCCGCCACCGCACCGGCGGCGCGGGGTGCCGGATCGCCGGAGGGTAGGTCTCGGGGGCGTACTCGTTGATCAGCCGGTACGCGTGGAAGCCCGCCTCCCCCATCGTCTTCATCAGCTCGTCCACCGAGTCGCCGAGCTGTTCCATGCGGTCAGGCGTCACCTCCACAGCGATCTCCACGTCCTCGCGGAGGCTGCCCAGCGCGGGGGCCAGGCCGCGGACGACGCCCCCCTCCGCGCCCTCCACATCGATCTTGATCACGCGCGCGCGGGCCAGCTCGTCGGCCTCCAGGAGCTCGGGCAGCGGTGCGGCGTCCGCGTCGAAGGTGGACTCGGCGGGTCCGTCGTACGGAACGATGCTGTTCGCGCCCATGTTGTGCGAGCTGGCGAGGATGAACGTGAGCCGCTTGTGCGCGTCCGAGACGGCGGCGTTGACCGCGCGGACGTTGGAGCAGCCGTTCAGCTCGGCGTGCAGCAGCACCCGCTCGTGGAACGCGGGCGAGGCCTCGATCGCCACGACGTGCCCCGCCGGGCCCACGAGCCCGGCCCCCAGGACGGCGAAGTACCCCACGTTCGCGCCGACGTCGACGAAGACGTCCCCGGGCCCGAGGCACCCGCGCAGCCACCGTGTCATGTGCGGCTCCCAGGCGCCGAACAGGTACACGTAGCGCTGGATGAGGTCCTGGGTGTCGACGGCGAAGCGGTGGCCGTACCGGTCGGCGACGACGCGGCGGCGAGGGTTCTCGCGGAGGTGCGCGTTCAGGAACCGGGCGGCGAGCGCCGCTTTGCCGACGGTGCCGGGGGCGTCACGCACGTACCGCCGCCCGAGCGTGACCATCGTCTCCGAAAGGGGGGTGCTCATTCGACTGCCTGCCTCTCCGTCACGGTCGAATGAACCGTATCCGCCCCTCCCCCGCCCCCTACCGCCCGGCCCGGTCGAACGGCAGGTCCAGCATGCGGATCGCGTTGCCGCGCAGCAGCTTGTACGCGGTCTCCTCCGGAAGATGGCCGACGTGCTCGGCGGCGACCTCCTTGGTGTGCGGCCACGTGGAGTCGACGTGGGGGTAGTCCGTCTCGAACGTGGCGTTGTCGACGCCGACGGTCTCGATCGCCTCGATGCCGTGCTTGTCGCGGAAGAAGCAGCAGAAGATCTGCCGGTAGTAGTACGTCGACGGGGGCTCCGGGATCAGGTCCTTCACGCCGCCCCACGCCCGGTGCTCCTCCCACACGTCGTCGGCGCGCTCCAGGGCGTAGGGGATCCAGCCCATCTGGCCCTCGCTGTAGGCGAGTTTGAGCCGCGGGAACTTCACCAGGACGCCGCTGAAGAGGAAGTCCATCATCGACGCCATCGCGTTGTTGAAGGAGAGGGAGGCCTGGACCGCGGGCGGCGCGTCCGGGGAGGCGGCCGGCATCTGCGACGACGAGCCGATGTGCATGTTCACGACGGTCCCGGTCTCCTCGCAGGCCGCGAAGAACGGGTCCCAGTACCCGGAGTGGATCGACGGCAGGCCCAGGTACGTCGGGATCTCGCTGAAGGTGACGGCCCGCACCCCGCGTGCGGCGTTGCGTTCGATCTCGGCGACGGCGAGGCCCACGTCCCAGAGCGGGATCAGGCAGAGCGGGATCAGCCGCCCACCGCTGTCGCCGCACCACTCCTCGACCATCCAGTCGTTGTAGGCGCGGACGCAGGCGAGGCCGACCTCCTTGTCCTTGGCCTCGGAGAACGTCTGGCCGCAGAAGCGGGGAAAGGTGGGGAAGCAGAGGGACGCCTCGACGTGGTTGAGGTCCATGTCCGCGAGCCGGGCCTTGGGGTCCCAGCAGCCCTTGCGCATCTGTTCGCGGGTGATGCCGTCCAGCGTCATCTCGTCGCGCGAGAAGCCGACGGCGGCGATGATCCGCTTGTACGGGAAGATGCTGCCCTCGTACTCCCACCAGTCGGTGATCTGTCCCGCCGGGTCGGTCGTGAACCGGTACTTGCCGCCGACGTACTCCAGCTCGCCGATGCCCGCGGTGAAGGGCTTGGGGCCCCGGTCGCGGTACTTGGCGGGGAGCCATGTCTCGAAGAGGTGCGCGGGCTCGATCACGTGGTCGTCCACGCTGATGACCCGGGGGAGTTCCTTGGTGCCGTCCTCGCTGCTGACCACTGTTGTGCCCCCTACTGATCTGACGATCCATCAGATTTGGCGTCGGATCGAGATTATGGGCTCACTCCGCCGGCGGCAAGCGTCCGCCTGCAACTCGGCCCCTTGCGCGTCACGCCCCGATCCGCTGAACTGACGCCCCGTCAGGTTCGTAGGGAGGTCGCGCGATGCAGACGATCTGGCTCGGCGGAGCCGAGTGGGTGGCCGTACTCCGGATCGGGATCGGCCTGTGGTGGCTGGAGAGCTGGCGCCACAAGGACAAGAAGACGTGGTTCGGCGGGGGCGGCATCGGGTGGGCCGCGGGCATCGCCGAGAAACACCGGTGGTCCGCGGTGCGCGAGGGCTTCAACGTGGTGGTCAAGCCGCGGCCGCGCGTGATGGCGTACGTCGTCGCCTACGCCGAACTGGCCCTGGGCCTCGGCCTGATCGTCGGCTTCCTCACCCCCGTCGCCCTGGTCTGCGGATTCGTCCTCAACCTCGTCTACCTCGTCCTGATGATCCACGACTGGGCCGAGCAGGGGCAGAACCTCATGATGGCCCTCGCCTCGTTCGTCGCCTTCTTCGCGATGAGCTGGCAGACATGGTCACTGGACGACGCGCTGGGGATGTTCGTCTGAACACGAGCACGACCCGGCCCGCTCTCGTAAGATCGTCCGGTCATCTCAAGAGGGCACGGCTGGGGGCGGGTTGGGTACCGGAGAGCAACTCGTGACCGTGGGGGCCGTCCTGCTCGGCGCGCTGTCGACGCACGCGACCAACTACCTGATGGAACGCTCCCGCAACCGGCACCAGCTCCTGACCCGCTGGGACGACAGGAAGGTGGAGGCGTACGGCGCCTACGTCGACGCGGCCAAGGCACGGGTCGCCCACGCCGTCCGCCTCTACGAGTTCCGGGAGCACGGGCGCCACACCGAATGGTCGGAGCAGGAACTCCGCGCCGACCTCGCCGACGCGGGCCGCACCTGGGGCAGCGCCTTCGAACGCGTCATGCTCCTCGGCGGCGACGACGCCATCGAGGCAGGTCACGACCTCAACGCCCTGATCGCCGAGATCGACTGGCAGGCCACGGGCCGGATCACCGGGACCCTGGCCGAGTGGCGCGACCGGAACCGCGCCGCGTTCCGCGCCATCAACGACTTCCACGAGGCGGCGCGACGCGACCTCGGCATCCAGGGGAGCGTCATGGGCGAGAAGCACCCGGAGAGGGACCTGCTGCTCCCGCCCGTGGAACGGACCTGAGGTTCCTCCTCACTACGGGCGTACGTATGGCCAGTTGAGGCCCGACCTGTCACCCTGCCGCACATCCGGCACGATCCGCCGACGGACAGGGAGACGGCCATGACGGAACGCAGCCACGCCGCACGTGCCAGGAGCGCGGCCCTCCGCGCCGCCTCGGTCTGCCACCACGTCGAGCGGCACGAGGCGCCGGAGCACGTCGTGTGGAAGGCCGCGCACGCCGCCCGCGTGTCCCTCCAGGCCCTCGCCGTCCTCTCGGAGTCCGCCCCGGACCCGGCGGCGGACTCGCGCTGCGCGCGCAACGCGGCGGCGGCCGCGGCGCAGGCCGCGCAGATGGGGCAGCAGCACGACGGCGACAGCGACCTCGCCGTCGCCGCCTGCCGTGCCGCGCTCGGGGCGTCGCGGGCCGCGTCGGCCGCGGCCGGGCGGGAGGGGCTCGGCGCGGACGAAACCCTGAACGCCGCGGCGGACGAGGCCGAGGCGGCGGCGGTCACGGCCGCCGAACGCGCGGGCTGGATGCGGCCGGGACAGCGGCTCCCCGAGATGTCGACCGGCATGCGCAGCCCCGAGCTGATGTCGATGCTGCACTTCTGACGGACGTACGCGGGTCGCTCGGACGGTGGAATTGCCCGGGTTGCTGACGATGTCGGGCGCACCTTCCCGCCCTCAGCGCCGTTTGAGAGACCATGAACACCTCGAAGCGCATGCTCACCGCCCTGACCCTGACGGCGGCCGCCGCCTCCGTCGCCGCCGCCGCTCCCGCCCAGGCCGACCCCGTCGCCGGTGACGGCACCCGCACCGTGGGCCGTGTCGTCGGCGAGACCCTGATGAACCCGACCGAGACGGGCCGGGACATGCTGGACGCGGGCAAGACCGGTCTGACGGTGGTCGAGACCGGCATGAAGTCCATGCGGAACAGCTCGCGGTCCGTCCACGGCTGAGGTCTGTCGCGGAGCACCGGCGCGGGCGGACGCGACACCGTCCGCGCCGGTGCTCTTCCGTGCCTCAGGACACGGACGGCGGGCCGGAGGAAAATGGAGGCGTGCTGACCGTGCTGGTGCTGGTCGGGCGGGAGCGGGCGACGGAGCTGATCTCCCGGATCGAGAGCATCCCCGAGGTGTGCGTCCTCTCCCACACCCATGACAGCTCCCTGGCCCTTGCCCGCGCCCGGGTGCTGCTGCCGGACGCGCTGGTCATCGACGTGAGCACCCCCTCCGGGGACGCGGACGCGGTCGTCCACCGGGCGCGCGGGCTCGGTCCGGCGAGTGAGGTGATCCTGCACGCGGACGGTCGCCTCCCGCCGGACGGCCTGGTCCGCACACTCACCCGACTGGCCCGCGACCAGCACTCCGTCTAGCGGCCGGGTGTGCGGCGGCTCTGCAGGGTGCGGGCGAGGCGGGGGCCGAGGCTCTGCTTCAGCCGGCGCAGGGGCTGGAGGCGGCCGAGGGCCTGGTCGACGTGGAAGTACAGCTGCGGCGGCACGTAGGGCAGCAGAGGCGAGTGGCGCTGGCCGAGCAGGGCGAACATCTGGTGCGGCGCCAGGGCCATGTAGCGCGGCAGGTTCTCGTACCACTGGGCGCTGTGCCGTGCGGCGCTCTGCACCGGGAGCAGGGCCCGCCTGCGCTCCTGCTCGTACGCGGCGAGGGCGGCGGGCAGCTCCCGCGGTCCGGCGACGGAGCCCACCGCGCGGGCCAGGCTCATCGCGTCGCGCAGCGCGAGGGTGGTGCCGGCCCCGATGGAGTAGTGCGTGGTGTGGGCGGCGTCGCCGATGAGCGCGAGGTTGCCGTGTGACCAGGCCGCGTTCGTGACGGTCGGGAAGGCCTGCCACTGGGCGTGGCTCTCGATGTCCTTGCGGCCGAGGAGCTCATGGCCTTCGAGCAGGTCCGAGAAGAGCTCCTCCAGCAGGCGCAGGGCCTCCGCGTGGCCGAGCCGGTCGAAGCCGAGGGCCGACCAGGTGGTGGCGGAGCACTCCACGACGCAGGTGCTGTGCTCGTCGCTGAAGCCGTACGCGTAGCACCAGATCCAGCCGTGCCCGGTCTCGACGAAGGCGAAGGTGAACGCCGTGAAGACCCGGGTGGTGCCGAGCCAGATGAAGCGGTTGGCACCAGTGGTCACGCGGGTGCCGAACTCCGCCGCGTGTTCCGTGCGGAGCCCGCTGTGCGCCCCGTCGCCCGCGACGACGAGGTCCGCGTCGGGCAGGTCCGCGCGACCGCCGATCTCCCTGCCGAACTCCAGGCGCACGCCCAGGGAGCGGGCCCGGTCGGCGAGGATCGTACGCAGCCGGTGGCGGCCGATGGCGTGGCCGGGGTCGCCGTCGTGCGCGGTGGTGCGGTCGCCGACGTACGCGAACCCGCCCCGCCAGCACACCGACTGCTCCTCGATGAGGCGGGCCGACTCGGGGTCGTGGGCATGCAGGTCCGCCAGGAGGTCTGGCCAGTACGTCACGCCCCAGCCGTAACTGGTGCCTTCCGCGTGCCGCTCGTGGACCGTGACCTCGTGAGCCGGTTCCCGGAGTTTGGCGAGGACGGCCAAGTACAAGGAGGCGGGCCCTCCACCGACACAATCGATCTTCACGCGGGCTCCTGTGTGATCTTCGGGAGGAGCCTCAACGTAAGGGAGGTCGGTACGTGCGGAGTGCGCCACGCTGCGGGACCGGCGCGAGTTCAGCAGATGGGACCGCGCCGACCGGAGCGGTCCGGTGGCCGTACGGGTACGGGTCTCGGCCGTGACGCGTCCGGTGGGCTGACGTCTCTCCGCCGATCCTGTATACCCGCAGAGAGCAGATCGTCCGATCCGGTTCGGTCCTGGTCGGTCACGGTCGGTTCCGCACCCGCTGTCGGCCCCGGAGGTGTGAGGGGTATGTCGCCGCACCGTCTGTCCATCGCGGGCCTCGCGCACTCCGACGTCTGCGCCGTGCTGCGGCTCAGCGGCGAACTCGACCGGGCGTCCGAGAAGTTCTTCATGGACACGCTGGCCGTCCCGGTCGACGCGGGCCGGAGCCACATCATCCTCGACGTGACCGCCCTGACGTTCTGCGACTCGCGTGGTCTGAACTGCCTGCTCGCCCTGCACTGGCTCCTGCGGCGCAGAGCCGGCGCCCTGATGCTCGCGGGCGTGGGCCGCCGCCTCGCCGCGCTGCTCGAACACAGCGGCAGCACGGCCCTGTTCTCGTCGCACACCTCGGTCGGTCAGGCCCTGCGCTCCCTGCCTGAGCCCGCCCGGCCGCACTGGCCGCCGCCCGCGGACCGGAGTTCGGACGAGGGCGTGTCCCCACCCGCGTAGGGGGCGACGTGCTGCCGGACGTACGCCAGGCGGCGCACCCCGAGATGCGATCAGGGCCCCGCACCACTGTGCTGACGGACATGAACGACGACATAGCGAACCCGGTGGAAGCAGCCACCACCCGGCGCCGTGCTCTGGGCGCGGCCGTGGGGCTGCTGGTCGGAGGGGCGGTGCCGCTGACGGCGACGCGCGCGACGGCCAGATCGGACGGCGGGCCGCCGGACGAGTGGGACATGCCGGGCGCGTCCGACCACGTCTGTGCCGGTGAGTACGACCCCGAGTTCGAGGCCGCACTGGCGGCGGCGGACGACCGTCTCGGCACGGAGGAGACGCGGGGCCCACGGGAAGGACCCCCGCAGCAGTACGCGCTGCCGCTGCGCCGCGGGTTCAGGGTCACCGCGCGCTACGGCATCCGCGGCGACTGGCTGGCCGGACACCACACGGGCATCGACCTGGGCGTTCCTCGCGGGACGCCCGTCTACGCCGTGGGCTCCGGCGTCGTGCTCGTGGCGCGGTGGTCGGGTGCGTACGGCAACGCCGTGACGGTGCGGATGCCGGACGGGCACTACGCCCTCGTGGCGCACCTGTCGAGCATCGCGGTCCGTGAGGGCGCGAGGATCGGCGCCGGTGCTCTCCTCGGCAGGAGCGGCGCCACCGGACGTGCCACGGGCCCGCACCTCCATCTGGAGGTGCGGGCCCGCCGCGAGTACGGATCGGACATCAATCCGGTGAGTTACCTGGCCAGGCGCGGAGTGCGGCTCCTGTGACGGTGACGGACGACGTCACTGCACCAGGTTCGTGACGGGGGCCACCTGGTCCGTGAGCTGGTGCAGCTGGCTCAGGTCGTTCAGCCGGTTGAGGCCGGCGAGCTGGTTCGCGAGCCTCGGCATCTGGGCGCGCTGCTCCTCGGGCATGCCGGCCGTCGCGATGCCGTCGACTGTGCTGAGCAGCGAGATCTTGCCGTCGTCGGAGGCGGGGACGGGAGCGGCCGCCTGCGCGGCCGGCGCGGCCAGGGCCGCCGCTCCGGCGGCCAGCGAGACGGCGGCGATGAGTCGTCGTGCTGATGTCATGTCCTCAAAACCTGTCGGACCGCGCGAAGGTCACGGGTTCGCCGCCGCCCTCACTCGGGAAGCTCATCTTCCGTGCCGTGTACGCGTGGGGACGCCCGGCCGCGGCCGGCGGCCACCCGCCCGGACTACTTGTCCCACAGCACGTCATCACCCGCGTCACCCCAGGTCACGGCCGCACGCGCCCGTTGTCGTTCACACGTGCGGACCTGGCACGGATGGTCCGGCCGCGAGCGGACGCCGCAGATCCGGTCCAGCTTGGGTCTGCGCGCGACACACCCGTGCCCGCGTGCACCCGTTCCTCGAAAGGAAGTCTGATGCGCAGCTTCGCCAAGGCCGCGGCCGTGGTCGCCCTCTCCGCTCCCCTCGTGCTGGGTGGTGCCGGTCTCGCCTCCGCCGCCCCGCACGACGACGGCCCGGCCTACGAGAAGTCCGTCCACTCGGCCAGCGCGAACGGCGGTTCGTGCACCAAGATCGTCAGCGGCTTCAAGAACGGCAAGGCCTACTTCTACAAGGTGACCCGCACGGCGGGTCCGCACGGCGCCTGGAGCAGCGGCACGGGTTCGCACTCCTGACGCAGGTGCGGGGCCCCGGCCCGTGTGCTGAGTCTGCGTGGCAACACCGGACGGCGTGTGCCGCCCACGGCGGCACACGCCGTCCTGCGTTTCTCCCCCAGCCGGGCCCCGTCGACAGCGTTCACCCCTTTAGTGCACGCGGGAGAAATCCCCCGGACAGAGGGGTGACCTTGCGTCACCGCAGGTCAACAAAGGGTGACCGAGGCGAACTGACGATCGCACCACGGCGGCCCCGGCATGCTCGGCAGGCATATTCGCCCGGACGCGCACACGGTGGTCTCGGCGGGGCCCAGCGGGCGGGCCCTGACCGTGGCCGGCAGGGCACCTCCTGCTCCCCGTCCTCGGGCTCCCGGTCACTCGGATGCTCGCGTCAACCGAAGGGAATGCGTCACATGCGCAAGCTTGCCAAGGCGATCGCTGTTGGAGCTGTTGTCGTCCCGGTCGTCCTCGGCGGTGCCGCCGTCGCGTCCGCCGACAGTGGTCCGGGCTACGGGAAGTCGGACAACTCGGCGACCGTCTACGGCGGTTCGTCGTCCCACACCCTGAGCGGCTTCAAGGACGGGAAGGCCTACTTCTTGAAGGTCTCGAAGACCGCCGACTCCACCGGTGCGACGGGTAACGCGACCGGTTCGCATTCCTGACCCGGCGGCTCCACCGGAGGGGCCGTAGGGCAGCAGGCCCCGAGGAGCCCTTCCTCGGGGCCTGCCGGTGTGGCCCACTCCCCGCATCCGCACTTCTCCCCCACGCATCCCGCAGCACCCGCCCGAAACGGAGTTCCGATGCCCGCCCCCCGCACCCTGCTGTCCACCATGGCCCTGGCCGTCGCCTGCCTCGCCGTCGGGACCGCCACGACGGCCACCGCCCTGACCGGCCACGAGCCTCAGCCCACAGCCGCGCCCACCGCGCCTGCCGCCGCACCGTCCGCCTTCACGCGCACCGACAGCACCCGCGCCACCTCCGCGATCACCGAACTGTCGGCGGAGGAGATCAGCACGGGAACGACGGCACGTGTGAAGGTCACCGGGCGGCTCGTCGAGGGCTCCACGCTCACCTTCCCGCTGGCCCGGATCCCGCTGACCGTCCAGGTCACCGACGCGACCGCCGGCACGCCCGCGCGCTGCCACGCCCGCACCACCGCCCGCGGCACCTTCGGCTGCTCGGTCGCGGTGACGGCGGGTTCCTCCCGCTCGGTGAAGGCCGCCTTCGCGGGCAACGAACTGTTCGCCCCGAGCACCTCCACGACCAGCATCGACGCCACGGACGACGCCGTGCTCCCCACGGCCCCCGCGACGCCCACGCCCCCGGAGCCCTCGACCGCCCCGGCGAAGGGCACCCCGAAGCACGCCAAGTTCAGCGACACCACCGTCTGGGACTGAAAAGGGCCGGTACTTTGAGCTGATCGGGTTGGATGACCGCATTCCTCACCCCGGCACGGCCGGGGCGCTTCCCACGCCCGCGCACCGGGCGCGCAGAGTAAGACACGTTCGTACTCCTCGCGGCAAGGCCCAGGGAAGGGATGCCTCGTGAAGGCACGTCATCTCCTCATGTCCGCAGTGGCGACGGCCGCCGTCCTCACGGTGGCGGGAGCGCCGTCGGCGCAGGCAGCGCCGAATCCCCCCGACTACAACTCCGAGGCTCCCTCGCCCGGCTGGGCGGGGGAGACCATCTCCTTCGGCAAGGACTCGATGCGGCACACCGTGATCGCTTCCGGGTTCCGCGCGGACGGTACCGCCTACTTCATCAAGAAGGAGATCCGTTTCTCGCCGGACGGAATCTCTTTCAGCAATATCTCCTCGCACTCCTGAAATCGGATCTCCTGCACGGCATTCGGTACGTGTTATGCCGTGACCTCGCCTTGACGAACGGCGTTAGGAATTACGCGGCTGTGTGTAGGCAGCCGCTCTATCCGAGTCAAAGGAGAACGTGATGTCTCGCATCGCGAAGGCAGCCGCTGTCACCCTCAGCACCGGAGCCGTCCTCATCGGCGGTGCCGGCATGGCCACGGCGGACGCCGGTGCGCAGGGCGCCGCGATCGGTTCCCCCGGCGTCCTCTCGGGCAACCTGCTCCAGGCCCCGATCAACGTCCCGGTGAACGTGTGCGGCAACACCGTCGACGTCATCGGCCTGCTGAACCCCACCTTCGGCAACAAGTGCGCCAACGACGGGGGCGGCAAGGGCCACCACGGCGGCCACCACGGCGGCGGCGCCGGCTACGGCAACTGACCGGACCCCGACGAAGCCCCCGGTGCGCGTTCCACCGGGGGCTTCGCGCACGCGGCGCTAATCCCCGTACGCGTAGAGCCCCTCGTGGTCGAGGAGCTCGTCCGGTCCGGCGTCCCACGGCGGCATCGGCTCGTGTCGGGCGACGATGCGTCGGTACTGCCGCTGACCGGGCTCGGGCGGCCGCTCCGGGAGGTAGCGCGCGGAGCGGGGGTGACGGCGCTGCCACCGGTCCCACAGCAGGTCGACGAAGGCGTGGTTCAGCCAGAAGACCGGGTCGTTCACGGAGGCGCCGCCCAGCATGTGTCCGCCGACCCAGCGGTGGACGCGGTTGTGGTTGCGCCAGCGTTCCTTGCCCCGCGCCGACGTCCAGCCCTCCAGCTTGTTGCGGAAGCCCTCGGGCGCCGTCGAGTCCCACGGCGGCACGTCGTAGCGGGGGTCGTCCATGGCCCAGGCCACGTCCCGTGCCGTGGGCAGGTCGATGGGGTCCTGCGGGCGGCCGAAGTCGCGGGTGAGGAACTCGCCGTCGGTGACGTCCTCCTTGATGGTCCAGTGCCCGTTCCGGTACGCGAAGGGACCGGTCATGACCTGCCGGTCGCCCCGGCGTCCGTTGCCGCCCATCAGATCGGCCCCCCAGAGCGTGCCGCCGCGCCCGCGGTCCTTCGTCCAGTCCCAGTAGGGGACGGTGACGGCGGGGTCCACGCGCCGCAGGGCCCGCTCGAACTCCAGCAGGAAGCGGCGGTGCCAGGGGAAGAACGACGGCGTCATGTGGGCGACGCGGAGCCGGTCGTCGCCGTCCGACACGTAGAAGTCGATGTGCGTGCGGACGAATTCGTCGTACTCACCCCGGCGTTTCAGCTTCAGCACCGCGTCGACGAAGCGGCGCCGCTCCGCCCTGCTCAGGCTGCGCTGGTTCCTGCGCACGTGGGTCATGACCGCCCCCTCAGTGTGTGCGGCCGGTGAGGGCGCGGAGGGGGCCGAGCTCGTCGACGGCTCCTTGCGCGGCCGCGAGCGGAGTCGCGTACGACTGGTAGTGGTCCACCATGCTCAGGTAGCTGCCGTCCGCGCGGCGCATGAGGCCGAGCTGCCGTCCGTCGACGGTGATCCGCCAGCCCGCGGAGGCGTGGCCGCCCTGGTGCGCCGTGGGTTCGCCCTGGATGCGCCGCCCCCGGTACGTCTCGTCGAACGGTGTGTCGCCGGACGGGTCCTGCGGGGGCGTGTCCGGTACGGCGCGGGTGATGCCCGCCGCCGCCAGGCACGCCGCGGCGGCGGTACCGATCAGGTGGCGGCGGGTCATGCGGTCGAGGAACGAGGAGCCCATGGCGTCCTTTCGTCGACGGGTCCTGTCAGGCGGTCCAGAAGTCCCACCAGCGCGTCAGGATCAGCATTCCGATGACGCCCAGGTGCAGGGCGGGAAAGACCCACGTGAATTCACCGAGAGCGGTGCGCAGCCATGAGGGTGCGGGCAGGAATCGGGACCGTACGCTGTGCGCTGTCACGTACCAGAACATGAGCGTGGTGGCGGCCCAGGCGAGGCAGCACCAGAGGCACAGTGAATTGATCCGGTAGAGGGACTGGAATTGCAGCCAGCCGCAGAACGCGACACCGAATGCCGTGCCGGCGTTGAAAGTGAGCCAGTACCAACGGGGAAAGCGTGCGCCGCCGATCAGCCCGGCGCCGACGCAGATGACGACGGCGTAGGCGACCAGTCCCAGCATCGGGTTGGGGAATCCGAAGGCCTCGGCCTGTTCGCTCCGCATGATGTTGCCGCAGGCGACCACGGGATTGAGGCTGCACGCGGGGACGTAGTCCGGGTCCTTCATCAGGTGGAGCTTGTCGAGGGTGATGACCCAGGCGGCGAGGAGCCCTGCCGCGCCGGTGACGGCCAGGAGCAGGCCGAGCCGTCGGCCTGCGGCGGGGACGGGCGCGGCGGGTGCGGTGCGCGCCGCACCGGGGGCGCCGACGGCTTGGAGCGGTACCCGGTGCGGCAGGTCGGTGGTGCGGCTCATCGGCGCAGGCTGCGGGCGGGCAGCAGGCAGTGCGCCGCGCTCAGCATGGTCTCCTCGGCCCCGGCGAACTCGGTGAGTCGCTCCTCGGAGACGGGCTCGCCCGGTTTGGCGTCCGGCCACGCGCGCGTGGTGGCCATGAAGTAGGCGTGGCCGCGCTTCTTGACGGCGGCCAGCCATTCCGGCGGTGCCACGCACTGGGCGTTGAGCTGGGGCATGCTGACGACGGCGTGGTCGCCCTCGACGAGGAGGCTGACCGGCAGGGACGGGTTGCGTGCCCCGTCGAGCAGCGGGCCGCCGATGGGCAGTCCGGCGTCCTCGAGGAGGCGGCTCATCGCTTCGGCGGTGGCCTCCGGGCCGCCCTCGGTGTCTCCGAGGGAGTAGGCCAGCAGGAAGGGCATGTCCTTCTCGTCCTCGGGGTGTTCGCCGCTCCAGGCGAGAACAGCCACGGTTCCCAGATCAGTTGCTCGGAAGGGGCGCTGTTCGCTGGAAGTTGAGGTCATGGGGGGAACCGTATAGACGTGTGCGTACGGCTCCGGGCCCGTTGTCACCCGTGTGGCCCAGCGCGGAAACGCCATCACACGATGGGGTCACCCGGTCGGCCGCGGAGCTGACGGCTCGTGCGAACACGGGGTACGAACGCGGCGTGCGGACATGCCGAAGGGCCGGTCCGTGGAAGAGGTGACCGGCCCTTGCGCGCACGGGGCGCTGGCAA
Source organism: Streptomyces venezuelae (assembly GCF_008642355.1). Classification (NCBI taxonomy): domain Bacteria; kingdom Bacillati; phylum Actinomycetota; class Actinomycetes; order Kitasatosporales; family Streptomycetaceae; genus Streptomyces; species Streptomyces venezuelae. Next base: position 4,366,197 of record NZ_CP029193.1, on the reverse strand, counting down.
TGCGCGTGTCCGGGTCCCGGCCAGAAACGTTTGTTCCGCCGGGGAAGGAAGCGCGTTCTACTTGCCGAGGGGGAGTCCGCCGAGGAGCTCGGTGGGGCCGCCCGCGGAGTTCAGGCCGTCCGTGGTGTCCGCGACGGTGCTGACGACCGAGTCCTTGTTCTCCGTGTCGAGCATGTTCGTGCTCACCGGCTTGGTGTCGAGCAGGTGCGGGGTCTGGCCGGCGATGGATTCGAGGCCACCGTTCAGGCTGGTGGGTGTCAGGTCAGCGGCGAACGCGGGCGCGGCGGAGCCGGCCACGGCGATCGAACCGGCGAGAACTGCAGCAGCCTTCAGGGCCTTCATCATGTTCCTTTCCTCGGCGACATGCGTGCCGCCTTTTGGAGCACCGTTCAGGCATCGTTCGCCTGTTGTCTCTTACTCCGGGACTAACGAGCGCGAGACGGTACGGAAACCCCTGGCCCTGAAACTTCCCTGATCCCACTCGAATTCAGAACACGAATCAGAGCGCGGGCGTCCGCGGCAATGCGGGCGTCCTGGGCAGTTCCGGCGTCGTCCCGGGGCCCTCGGCGGGCACCTTGGGCAGAGGCGGCAGGCCCGGCAGGTTCGGCGCGGGAAGTCCGCCGCCCAGGACCGAGGCGACGAGGAAGTTGACGAGGCCGGTGACGACCACCGGGACCTGGGCGACGACCGCCTTGGCGTCACCCGCGGTGGCGGCCTTGAGGAGGCCGTCGACCGCCTTCTGCAGCGCGGCCACCGCGTCGGCCTTGGCGTCGAGCGGCGCCTCGGCGACCCGGGCGGCGACCTGGGGCGCCACCTTCTCGACCGTCTTCGCGGCCGCTTCGTCGGTCGTCTTCGCGGCCGTCTCGTCAGCCGTCTTGGTGGCCCCCTTGGCCGGCGGCTTGGCCGCCGCGTCGAGGGCCGCCTTCACCGCGTCGGCGTGCTTCTTGGCCTCGTCGGCGGAGAGCTTGTTTCCGGGCGCCTTGAGCACGGCGGTCAGCAGTTCGGTGACGGGGGTCAGGACCTTTCCGATGGTGCTCAGCTGCTGGACCTGGGCCATCGGGTCCGGCGCCGCGGGCGCGCTGGTGACGGTCCTGGCCGGGTCGTGTGGGGCGTCGCCGACCGAGGCGAGGGCCGGTCCTGCCGTGCCGAGCAGCAGCGCCGCGCACAGGGTGGTGGTCGCGAGGCGCCGTACAGGCAGAGCGCGCATGGTGTGTCCCTTTCGGTGATGCATCAGATCTTGTGATCACCGTGAAAGCGGTACGCGCCGTCCGCAACCGAGCGACTTCGGAGCGTATCGGCGAGTCGAGGTGCATACGGGCATCTGCGCAGGTGGAGCAGGGATCTGACGGGCTATCGGCCGTTCGGCGACGGCACTCCATTCGGGGCACCGGCGGTCCCGCCGCAGACGCACCGGGACAGGAACGCGGAACGGCCGCCCCCGCTTTGGCGGGGACGGCCGCTCTGAACCGACGGTGCGTCAGTCGTTGACGCACGTGTTGCCGAACGCCGGGTTCAGCAGACCGATGACGTTGACGCTGTTGCCGCACACGTTGACGGGAACGTGGATCGGAACCTGCGCGTTGTTGCCCGAGATCACGCCGGGGGAGTTGGTGGCAGCGCCCTGCGCGCCGCTGTCGGCGGCGGCGACGCCCGCGGAGCCGGCCACGGCGGCGGCGGCGACAGCGGACAGGGCAAGAGCCTTGGTGGTACGGGACATGGAGTGCTGCTCCTTGGTGATGATGCGACGTACGGGCGGGCTGCCCGTCTGGAGGGATCAACTGCCGACGTCGGTGTCGAGTTGTGCGCCCAGACGGGTGATGCGCGGCGGCAACCGCCCGTGACGGGCCTTCACCAATCCGACACACGCCCGGAGGTCGGCCGAGCCTCCCGCGTCAACGGCTACAGTTGCGCTCTCCTTTAGGGCATTCCACTTATATGCCCTCAGACTCCTGCAAACAGGGTGAATCGCCCTTATCTCCGCTGTGGTTCAGAGTTCACACACTCGGAAGGCCAACGCCGTCATGCGTCACTCCCTGGGCCTGCGTCGCGTGTTCGTCATCCCCCTCGCACTGGCCGCGTGCCTCACCGCGACCGGGACCGGCTCGGCCGCCCCGCCCGGCACCGAGAAGACGCGCATCGATTTCGCGCAGCGCTACAGAGCGCTCCAGCACGGCGGGATCGTCCGGGCCGCCAACTCGGCGATCACCTGCCGCCGCGCGGTGGACCGTACGGCGGAGTCCTGCGCCCGTGCGCGAGGCGGCCTTCCGGGTGCGAACGACGACTCCGACATGTTCTACGTCGACGTCGACGACGACCCGAACACCTACAACTCCAGCACGGGCGAGGTCCGGCTGCCCCCGCACTCCCGCGTCTCCTACGCGCGGCTGTACTGGGGCGGCAACCTGCGGGCCGGTGAGCAGAAACCCCCCAAGGACAACGGGCGGGTGCTGATCGCCGAGCCCGGCGGCGCCTACAAGCCGGTCATCGCCGACACCCCGGTCGGCCACCGCGTCACCGACGGCGCCGACGCCTTCCAGGCCTCAGCCGACGTGACCCGGCTCGTCCGCTCGGCGGGCGGCGGCACGTACACCGTGGCGCAGGTCAACGTCGCCAAGGGGCACTCGAAAGCCGGTGCCTGGGGCGGCTGGACGCTGGTCGTGGCGTACGAGAACGCGGCCGAACCGCTGCGCGCCCTCGCCGTGTACGACGGCTTCGACGCGACCGGCGGGCGCGGCCACCGGCACGCGGTGCGGCTGCGCGGCGTGCCGGGTGGGACGGCGGGCACCGTCGGCGTGGTCGCGTACGACGGCGACCGCGGGCGGCGCGGCGACACGGTGGCCGCCTCGTCCGGACGCACCCGCCCCGTGCCGTTGACGGACGCCGCCAACCCGGCCGGTGACGCGCTCAACTCGACCATCAGCGAGCCGGGGGCCCCCGCCCGCAGGACCCCCGCGTACCCGAACACCCTCGGCTACGACTCCGACGTCTTCCCACTGGCCGCGGGCCACAAGCGGCGCGGCGACCTCACGGTCCACCTCGCCTCGCAGGACCCGGCGTGGGTGGGCGTGGTCTTCGCCGCCGTCGCCGCGAAGCGCTAGCACCCGTTGCCCCGCTCCGCTCCGGCGGTGGCCCCGCACCCCACTCGAAGGAGACGCGCATGCCTCTGCCTTCAGCACCCCACCCCCCACGGGTCCTGCACGTCAGCCAGCCCGTGGAGGGCGGCGTGGCACGGGTCGTCGTCGACCTGGCCGCCGCGCAGGCCGCCACCGGCACCGACGTGCACGTGGCCTGCCCCCCGGACGGTTTCCTGCCGGGCGCGCTGCGCGCCCTCGGCGCCGGTGTCCACGTACACCCCTGGACGGCGTCCCGCTCCCCCGGCCGCGGTCTCGGGAGCGAGGTGCGGGAACTGCGGCGCGTCATCGACACCGTGGGTCCCGGCCTCGTCCACGCCCACAGCGCCAAGGCCGGGCTCGCCGCGCGTCTCGCGCTGCGCGGCGGCATCCCCACCGTGTTCCAGCCGCACGCCTGGTCCTTCGAGGCGGTCGGCGGTCCCGCCGCGTTCCTCGCCCGCCTGTGGGAGCGCAGGGCCGCGCGGTGGGCGGCCCGCATCGTCTGCGTCAGCGAGGCCGAGTGGGTGACCGGCCGCCGCGCCGGGATCTCCGGCTCGTACCAGGTGATCCCCAACGGCGTGGACACCGACCGGTTCGCGCCCGCCGGACAGGACCCCACCCACGTCCCGCTGGTGGTGTGCGTCGGCAGGCTCTGCCGCCAGAAGGGGCAGGACGTGCTCCTGCGCGCCTGGCCCGCGGTGGCCGCGCAGGTGCCCGACGCCCGCCTCGTCCTGGTCGGGGACGGGCCCGACGACGCACGGCTGCGGGAGCGGGCCGGGCCTCGGGTGGCCTTCGCGGGCGCGGCGGCCGACGCCGCGCCCTGGTACCGGGCGGCCGACGTCGTCGTCCTGCCGTCCCGCTGGGAGGGCATGGCACTGGCCCCGCTCGAAGCCATGGCCTGCGGCCGTCCCGTCGTGGTCACCGACGTGGACGGGGCGCGGGAGAGCCTGCCGCCGTCCCACCGCCCGCACTCCCTCGTACCGCCCGAGGACCCCGGCGCCCTTGCCGGGGCGCTGGTCGCCCTGTTGCGGGACGGGCGGCTGCGGGACGAGCTGGGGCGGCGGGGCCGCGAGCACGTACTGGACCACCACGACGCACGGCGCGCCGCGGCCGCGGTCGACGCGGTGTACGGCGAGCTTCTGGGCACGGCGCCCACCGAGTACAGGGAGTGCAGCACGACGTGAGTGCGGAACGGACCGTTGCTTCCTCATCGGCTCAGTCACGGCAGGACACCCAGGCCCCGCCCGGCACCTTCGTCGTCGCGCCACGCGAAGCGACGGTCCTGCGCGGCGGGGCGACGGCGCGGCGCCCCGCCCGGCGACGGCGCTCGGCCGCCGCGCTCGTGGCCGTCGACTGCGCCGCCGCCCTGGCCGCCCTGCTCCCGCTCGACGACCCCCTCCGGCAGGCCGTCCTCGCCCCGCTCCTCGTGCTCGGCGTGCTGGCACTGAACGCGCAGGGCCGGCTGTACGAGTACGCCGCGCTGCCCGACACGCTCGGCCAGTTGCCGTCGCTCGCCGGGCGGACCGTGCTCGCCTGGTCGGTCACCGCCGTTCTCGCCACCACCCTGCCCGCCGTCGGACCGCTCGCCCCACGGACGCTGCTCGGCATGGCGGCCCTCCAGTGCCTGCTGAGCTTCTGCGGACGCGCCCTCGTCCACCGGCACCGGCGGACCACCACTGTGCGCAGGCCCCGGCCGGTCCTCGTCCTCGGGCCGAGCGGCCAGGCCCGCGGTGTGGCGGCCGCGCTGCTGCGGCGCCCCGGCTGCGGCATGCGCCCCGTCGGCATCGTCAGCGAGACCGCGGACCCGCCGCAGGACACGGAGGACGGCGCCGAGGCGCAGGCGGGGTCCGGTCCCGAACTCCCCGTGCTCTGCACGGAGGACGAACTCCACCGCGCCGTGATCCAGAACGATGTCGGCGCGGTGCTGATCGTCACCGGGCACGGCCCCGGACCCGCCGGATGGCTGCCGGTCCTGCACGGCCTGGGCTGCGACCTGTGGGAGCTCGAAGCACACCGCGCGGGCCCCGTGCCCGCACCGGACGGGCCACGGCAGTACGTGGCCGGGTTCGCCTGCCGCCCCCTGACGCCCGCCGGGACCGGCCGGACCGGCGTCGGCAAGCGGCTCCTGGACATCGCGGTCTCCGGAGTGCTGCTGCTCGCGGCGGCACCGGTCCTCGCGACCTGCGCGCTGGTGCTGCGGACCGTCGAGGGGCCCGGCGTGATCTTCCGTCAGGAGCGCGTCGGCAAGGACGGGCGGCTCTTCACCCTCCTCAAGTTCCGCACGCACCGGCCCGCCGACCCGCAGGAGGCGGCGACCCGGTGGAGCGTCGCCGACGAGCACCGGATGAGCGCGTTCTGCCGGTTCCTGCGCGGCACCTCGCTCGACGAGCTGCCCCAGCTGTGGAACGTGCTGCGCGGCGACATGAGCCTCGTCGGCCCGCGCCCCGAACGGCCTTTCTTCGTCACGCAGTTCAGCCAGACCTACCCGGACTACGCCCACCGGCACCGCATGCCCACCGGCATCACCGGTCTGGCGCAGATCCACGGGCTGCGCGGCGACACCTCCATCGAGGACCGGTGCCGCTTCGACAACGCCTACATCGACAGCTGGTCGTTCTGGCAGGACCTGTGCATCCTGCTGCGCACCCTCGGCTGCCTCGTCCGCCGCACGGGGAGCTGACCACGGTGACCCACGACCCGTCCGCCGCCGTCCCGTTCGGAGCACGCCTGCAGGACCTGCGCGACGCCCTGCCGCCCGGACTGCGGCGGAACGCCCCGGTGCTTCCCGTGGTGCTCATGATCGCGCTGCTCGCCCTGCCCGCGCCCGCCGAGGGCGTGTCCTCCGGCGGTGGCGGGACCGGCGGCGCGGCCGACGCGGTGTCCGCCCTCGTCGTCGGATACTGCGTCGTCCGCGCCGTGCGCTCCCGGCGGCGGCCGCTGACCCGCACCGCGGCCGTCCTCCTCGGACTGCCCGTCGTGGGCATCACCGTGGCGGCCTTCGGCGCCTCGTCCGCGGCGACCGGCGTCGCGGGGGCCGCCCGCTACCTGCAGATCTTCGTGCTCGTACCGGCCGCCGTCCTGATGCTCGTCCGCGACGCCCACCACTTCCGCCTCCTCGCCTGGTCGTTCGTGGGACTCGGCCTGTGGCAGGGCGTCATCGGCGTACACCAGAACCTCACCGGCACCGGCGCCTCGTACATGGGCGAGGACATCCGCGCCGTCGGCACGTTCGGCTCCACGGACGTCATGGGGATGGCCACCGTCGTGTCGTACGGCCTGGTCTGCGCGATGGCGCTGGCCTTCCGGCCGCACGTGCCGCGTCAACGCACGGTGGCGGTCGTGTGCGCGGGCCTCCTGACGGTGCCGCTCGCCCTGTCCTTCAGCCGTGGCGCGTGGATCGCCACCGCGGCGGCCTGCGTCGTGGTCCTCGTGCTCGCCGGGGTGCGCCGCGCGGCCCGGGTCCTGCTGGTCGCGGGCGCCGCCGCCGTCGTCCTCGTCGCGGGTCTCGGCGTCGGCTCGGCGATGCTCCAGGACCGCCTCAGCAGCATCACCCAGGTCACGGACACCCCCGACCAGTCGGTGACCGACCGCTACACGATGTGGGCGGCCTCCGCCGACATGTGGCGCGCGCACCCGGTGACCGGCGTCGGCCTGAAGGGGTTCCCCGACCACCGCGACAGCCACGCCTCGCTCGCCCTGTCCTCCGGCAGCGACACGGCGGGCGCGGGCAGCGGCTTCGTACGCCAGCCGCTGCTGTCCCCGCACAACATGTACCTGCTGGTCCTCAGCGAGCAGGGGCTGCTCGGCCTCGGCACGCTGGCCGGTGCCTGGGCGGCGCTCCTGGTGTGCGCGGTACGCCGCTGGAATGGGCAGCGCGCGGGGCGGGACGGGGCGGGCGGGCCGCGGCTCGACTGCGCGCTGGTGGCGTGCGGACTGCTCGTCTGGCAGCTGATCGACTTCGTGTACGCCGACATCGGCGGGCCCTCCACCGTCCTGACCGCGATCGCCCTCGGCATGGCCGCCTGGTGGGCGGTCGGCGCCCGCGAGCGTCCCGCGGCGGGCACGGCGGGCACGGCGGAACCGGCGGCCGTTCACGGAGAGGCGGGTACGCGATGACGACCGTGCCGCAGGAGGTGGCTCCCGAGCCGGACGCGCCGCCCACCGCCGGAACCACCGCGCCCACCGCGACGGTCGCGCCCCCGGCCCCGACGCCGGCCCCGGAGCCCGCCGAGAAGACAGGCGGCTCGTTCCTCGCCAAGGCCGCGCTGGTCACCGCCGCGCTGTCCGTCGCGGGATCGCTCCTCGGGCTCGTCCGCGACCAGGCACTCGCGCACTTCTTCGGCGCCGGGACCGACACCGACGCCTTCCTCGTCGCCTGGACGCTCCCCGAGCTGGCGGCGACGCTGCTCATCGAGGACGGCCTCGCCTTCTTCCTCGTGCCCGCGTTCAGCCTGGCCCTCGCGCGCCGCGCGGACGGCCCGCCCCTCGACCCGGTCCGCGAGCTCGTCCGGGCCTCGCTGCCCCGGATGACCCTGTGGTTCGTGGGCACGGCCGTCCTGCTCATCGCGGCCGCCCCCTACCTCGTCGCGGTGCTCGCCCCCGGCCTGCCCGACCCGCGGCTCGCCGTCGACTGCACCCGGCTGACCGCCACCTGCGCCCTCACCTTCGGCCTCACGGGCTACTGCAGCGCCGCGCTCCGCGCCCACCAGCGGTTCGTCGCGCCCGCCACGGTCTACGTCGCCTACAACGCGGCCATCATCGCCGCCCTGTTCGCGCTCGCGGCGCCGTTCGGGGTGCGGGCCGCGGCGGCCGGTGTGGCGGTGGGCGGGGTGCTCATGGTCGTCGTACAGGCGCCGTCGCTGTGGCGGCAGCTGCGGCGCCCGTACCGGCCCGGACCGGGGGCCGCGTCCGCCTCGGCGGGTTCCCCGGACAGGACCCTTCAGACCGCGATCATCTGGACCGTCCTGCTGTTCGCGCTGTGCCGTCAGTCGCAGGTCCTCATCGAGCGGTTCCTCGCCTCGTCGCTGCCCGCCGGGGCCATCTCGCACCTGAACTACGCGCAGAAGGTCGCGCAGATGCCGATGGCCCTCTCGCTCATGATCTGCACGGTCACCTTCCCCGTCGTGGCGCGGGCGCTCGCCAAGGGCGAGACGGAGCGGGCCCGCGAGCGCGTCGAGCGGGACATCGTCCTGGCCGGTTGTGTGGTGCTGCTCGGCGCGGCGGCCGTCGTCGCCGCCGCTCCCCCGCTCATCGAACTGCTCTTCCAGCGCGGCGCCTTCACCGCCCGCGACACCGCCGCCACCGCGTCCGTCATGCGCGTCTACGCCTTCGGCCTGCTCGGCCACACCCTGGTCGGCGCGCTGGCCCGCGCGCACTTCTCGGTGGCCCGCACCACATGGATCCCGCTCTACGCGATGTTCGTCGGCGTCGTCGCCACCGCGGGGATCGGCTTCCTGACCGTCGGCACGTGGGGCGTCCACGGGATCGCCGCGGCCAACGCGACCGGCATCTGCGTCACCGCGCTGCTCCTGCTGCGCGGCATGGGCCCGCGCACCGTGCCGATCAGGACACGGGCCCTCGCCGGACAGCTGGGCCGTCTCCTGGTGGCCGCGGGGTGCGCGGCGGTGCTCGGCGCCCTGTGCGCGCAGCGGGTCGCGCACCCCGCACTCGCGGTCCTCGCGAGCTTCACCGTCGTGACCGTCTCCTTCGTGCTCATCGGGCTGCTCCTGAGGGCGCAGCCCTGGCCGTCCGCCCTTCGCACCGTCAGCAGAAAGCTGCGTCATGTCCGTTGACCTCACTCCGCCCGCGCCGTCCGGCACGGAGCCGTTCCTGCGGCTGCGGCCGCCCCGCACCCCGGCATGGGTGGCGATGTACCACTCCGTCGCGGACCCGTCCGACGATCCGTACGGGATCACCGTCTCCCCGGAGCGGCTCGGCGCGCAGCTGCGCTGGATGCGGCGCCAGGGGCTGCGCGGCGTCTCGATGAAGTACCTCCTGGAGGCGTGCGCGCAGGGCCAGGAGCACAACCTGGTGGGCCTCACCTTCGACGACGGGTACCGCGACTTCACCGACCACGCGCTGCCGCTTCTCCAGCAGTACGACTGCACCGCCACCGTCTTCGTCCTGCCGGGCCGCCTCGACGGCGACAACGCGTGGGACCCGCTCGGCCCCCGCAAGCCGCTGCTCGGCGCCGACGGCATCCGGCACATCGCCGAGTGCGGCATGGAGATCGCCTCACACGGTCTGACCCACGTCGACCTGACCGCCGCCGACGACCGCGTCCTGCGCCGCGAGGTCAGCGGCAGCCGGGCCGCGCTGCACGACCTGACCGGCACCGAGGCGCAGGGCTTCTGCTACCCGTACGGCACCGTCGACGAGCGCGTGCTGACCGCCGTCCGCGAGGCCGGGTACCGGTACGCCTGCGCCATCGCGCCCGGCGCCCTCACCGGCCCGTACGCCCTGCCCCGCGTCCACATCGGGCAGGACGACACCGCCTGGCGGCTCCGCCTGAAGCTGCGCACCAACCGGCTGCGGCGCCGTGCCCTCGTCCGTGCGGCGGTGACGTCCGCATGAGGGTCCTGCACATCATCACCGGTCTCGGTGTGGGCGGCGCGGAGCAGCAGCTGCGCCTGATGCTGCGCCACCTGCCGACGGACTCCGACGTCGTCGCGCTGACCAACGCGGGCACCGTCGCCCAGGGCATCGCGGCCGACGGCATCCGCGTCACCGACCTGGGCATGTCCGGCAACCGTGACCTGGCGGCGCTGCCACGTCTGGTCAGGATCATCCGCGCGGGCCGGTACGACGTCGTGCACACGCACCTCTACCGCGCCTGTCTGTACGGGCGCATCGCGGCCCGCATGGCAGGGGTGCGCGCGGTGGTCGCCACCGAGCACTCCTTGGGCGACTCGCAGATGGAGGGCCGGCCGCTGACCGCGGGGGTCCGCGCCCTGTATCTGGCCGGGGAGCGGCTCGGCCGGGTGACGGTCGCGGTCTCGCCCGCGGTGGGGGCGCGGCTGCACCGGTGGGGCGTGCCGCGGCAGCGGATCCGGGTGGTCCCGAACGGCATCGAGGTGGAGCGCTTCCGCTTCGACCCGGCGAGCCGGGCGCACACGCGGCGGCATCTCCGGCTGCCCGACGGGGCGTTCGTCGTCGGCGGCGTCGGACGGCTCGCCGCGGGCAAGCGCTTCGACGTGCTGCTGCGGGCCGCCGCGCAGCTGCCGGACGACGTGGTCGTCGTCCTGGTGGGAAGCGGTCCCGAGGAGCCGGAGCTCCGCCGTCTCGCGGACCGGCTCGGGCTCGGGGGGCGGGTGCGGTTCGTCGGCGAGTCCACGCACGAGGAGAGCCGCGGGCAGGGCGCCGACGTGCCGGACCTTCCGTCGCTCCTGTCCGCCATGGACGCGCTGGCCTCCCCCTCGCCCGAGGAGGCCTTCGGCCTGGCCCTGGTGGAGGGCCTGGCCAGCGGCCTTCCCGTGCTGTACGCCTCCTGCCCGGCCGTCGAGGGCCTCGACGCGGCGGAGCGGTCCGGTGCCGCGTACTGCCCGAGCGATCCGGACTCCTTCGCGCGGGCGCTGCACGGCCTGCGCGGCGACGTCCCGCCGCACCGCGAGGCACCGGCCGCGGTGCGGCACTACAGCATCAGCCGAAGCGCCGGCCAACTGATGGACGTATACGCGTCAGTTGCCCCCGGCCCGACCCTGGAGGTGACCCCTCGATGAGCGACTCCGTGAACGAGCGCCCGCGCACCCTCGCCCTGCGAGAGCGTGCCGCGCGGCTCCCCCGCTGGTCGGCGCTGCCGGCCTGCGCGGTCCTCGGCGCCCTGGCCGGTGCCGGGTACGGCGCGCTGCAGACGCCGCAGTACACGGCGACGAGTTACGTCGTCGCCGTCCCGCAGGAGAAGGGCGACCCGGCGACGGCGCTCGGCTTCGCGCAGGCGTACGGCCGGGTCGCCACGCAGCTCGCGGTGCTGGGCGACGCGCAGGTGGCGGCGGGCATGTCGGCCACGGAGCTGCAGGACAAGGTGAAGGTCGCCACGTCGCCGGACGCGCCGATGATCGCGGTCTCGGCGACCACGGACAAGCCGTCGTCCGCCGCGATCACCGCCAACGCGGTGGCCCGGTCGCTGTCCACCGGCGCCAACCACTCCAAGGACAGCACGCGGATCAAGCTGATCCCGTTCTCGCGCGCCCTGCCGCCCAACGACCCGGCGTCGCTCTCCACCGGTGTGACGACCCTGGTCGGCGGGTGCGCGGGCGGGCTGCTCGGCGGCCTCGCGCTCCTGGTCCGCCCGCGCGCCCGTACGGAGGCGGTGGCGGGCCCCTCCGTGCCGGGACCCGCGTCCGCGCTGGTGCGGAGCGCCCCGTGAGCACGGCGGCGCGCACGGAGCCGCGCACCACGCCCGACACCCGTACCGCGGCCGAACTCTGCGTGGACGAGGACGAGTTCGACGCGCTCGCGGAGCCGTGGGGCCGCCTCCACCGGTCGTGCGGGGCGGCGACGCCGTTCCAGAGCCACGCCTGGCTGTCGTCCTGGTGGCGGTCGTACGGGAGTCCCGGGCGGCTGCGCGTCCTCCTGGTCCGCGACGGCGCGCGGCTGATCGCCGCGGCGCCGCTGATGCGGGTGGACCGGCCGCTGCCCGCGCTGAAACCGCTGGGCGGCGCGATCTCCGACTTCACGGACGTCCTGGTGGACGACGCGTGCCGTGAGGAGGGCACGGAGGCGCTCCTGGCCGGCCTGTACGCGCTGGCGAGGACCGCGCTGATCGACTTCGGGGAGGTCAGGCCGGGCGCCTGCGTCGAGCACCTCCACGCGCGCTGGCCGGGCCCGCGCCGCACCCTCGCGGCCTCCCCCTGCCTCGAACTCCCCCCGCTGCCCATGGAGGGCCTGCTCAAGCGGCTGCCGACGCCGCGGGCGCAGCGCACCCGCGCCAAGATGCGCAAGCTGTCGGCGCTGGGCGTGGAGAGCCGGGTCGTACCCGCCGACGAGGTGGAGAACTCGGTACGCACGCTGCTGCGGCTGCATCAACTCCAGTGGCAGGGCCGCAAGGTGACCTCCGAGCACCTCCAGCCGCGCTTCCACGAGCACCTGCTGCGCTCGATGCGCCCGATGGTCGCGGCGGGCGAGGCGGTGGTCACCGAGTTCAGTCTGGACGGCGAGGTGATGGCGGCGGACCTGACGCTGCTCTCGGACACGCTGGCGGGCGGCTACCTGTACGGGGCGCATCCCCGGCTCAGGGAGCGGAAGGTCGACGTCGCGACGATGCTCCTCGACGCGTCCACCCGGCACACCGGCGGTGAGCACCCGCGCGCGCTCAGCCTGCTGCGGGGCGACGAGCCGTACAAGCACCACTGGCGCCCGGAACCCGTCGTCAACCAGCGGATCCTCCTGGCCCGCAGGCGCACCGCGCCCCTGGTGTCCGCGGTGGCGTGGGGCGCGGCGGCCCGCCAGTGGGCGAAGCGGCGGCTGCGGGAGCGCGAGGAGCGGCGGAGCGGCGGGGCCGGGCGCGCCGGGAACGGGCGCGGTGGCGGAGCCTCGACGTGACGGCTCGCGCCACCGCGGACCGGCCGGGGGTCAGGACTTCTCCGGGTCCTTCCACCAGTCGAACCGCAGACACAGCTTGCCGCCGAGCCACTTCTCGACCCATTCGCCGAATTCCACGGGCGAACAGTTCGGCGGGTTCACGGGATCGGTCGGCAGCGCGTCACGGCCCGAGAGGAGCTTGCGGTAGATCTCCGCGGACTCCGGATTCTCCTTGCACTGCCACACGCCGTGCGGGCAGTAGTCGGTGACGGTGTTGTACAGCGGCTTCTTCTCCTTCATCCATTCCAGCATGCGGCGCATGTACTCCTCGTTGTCGCCGTTGCGGAACAGACCCCATTCCGGATAAGAGATGGGCTTCTTGTGGGCCGCCGCGAAGTCCACGTGGTGCTGGAGTCCATAGGGCTCCTTCACCTGCTCGTCGAATGACATTCCGCGCGGCTGGTCGTACGAGTCCATGCCGATGATGTCGACCGTGTCGTCCCCGGGATAGCACTGCGTCCACGGAACGGCGTCCCGGCCTCTGCTCGGCGTGAAGTCGAACTGGAACTTCTGTCCCGGCACCGAACGCATCGTGGTGACGATCCTGTTCCAGTACTTCTTCCAGGACTCCGGGTCCGGACCGCAGCGATGGGTGTAGGTCGTGCCGTTCATCTCCCAGCCGAGCACGACCACCGTGTCCGGCACGCCCAGGTCGACCAGGCGCTCCGCGAGCACCCGGTAGTGCTCGTCGAAGGCGCCGGTCGCGCCCCTCTTCAGCATCCCGGCGACCTCGGCGTCGCCGACGCCGTCCTCGTTGCGTTCGAGCATCGGGACGTTGAGCACGAAAAGCCTGTCGCTTTTCGCCTTCCGCCACTCGGCCCATTTCTCCAGGAAGTTCGGAGCGCCCTCGATGTTGCTCCAGAGGTCGCCCGGGAGGTACGTGTGACCGACCCTCAGCTCGGCGCCCCCGAGCCACCGGCTGAGTTCGGTCATCCGCTCGACCCCGCGCGGACCGTAGTCGAGATAGGCGCCGAAGGCGGGGGCCGCGGAGACGCCCCCGGGTGGTTCACCGTCACGTTCCGCATCCGCCGTATGCCCCGGCACGGTCGCCAACGCGAGCGAAGAAACGATTCCCGTGGCGACGAAAGCGACACGTCCACGGCGTCGAAGACGTTGTGGGGTGTGTGATCCCATGCCTGCTCCTCTTTTTCCGGCCTCCGGCCGTGCTCATTCGAACAGCTCACTGACACTCCGTCATATGTATTTCTATTGCGCCAATCGTGCTTCTAATCCTGTGTTCCACCACATCGCCCGCATGGGCGATCGACAATCGAGGGTGACGTTGCAGCCTCTGGATACACGTATTCCTGCCGTCCTGTTGCGGATCGACAGGAATCCCTTTCACCACGGGACGCTCGGCGCCGTACGCTCGCTGGGGCGGGCCGGCGTCGAGGTCCACCTGGTCGCCGACGACCGGCGCAGCCCCGTACAGCGCTCCCGCCACCTCCACCGGATGCACGCGCCCCCCATGCCCGGCGCGTCGCTCGCCGAGGTCGCCGCCGTGCTGCGCCGGGTCTCGCGCCGCCTGTCCGGACCCGCCGTGCTGATCCCCCTGGACGACGCGAGCGCGCTCGCCGTCAGCGCCCTGTACGACGAGCTCACCGACTGCTTCCTGCTGCCCCGCACGGCGGGCAACGTCGCCGAGCGCGTCGCCGACAAGGCGACCCTCGCGCAGGTCTGCGCGCAGGCGGGCGTCGCCCACCCCACGACGCTGGCGCCGGAGTCCGCCGCCGAGGCCGCGGGCGCCGTCGACCGCCTCGGGTCCCCCGTCGTCGCGAAGTGGAGCCGCCCCTGGCTGCTGCCCCGCGACGCCGGCCTGCGCAGCACCACCGTGATCCGGTCCCCGCGCGAGGCCTCCGACCTGTTCGAGCGCCGCGCGGAGGCGGGCAGCCGCCTGCTCCTCCAGGCGTTCGTGCCCGGCGCCCGCGACGCGGACTGGTTCGTGCACGGCTGCGCGGGCCGCGACGGTGTCGTACGCGGCGGGGGCACGGGCCGCAAGCACCGCTCCTGGCCGCGCTCGGCCGGCCTGACGGTGAGCGGTGAGTGGGCCGAGAACCCCGCGCTGCGGTCCGCCGCCGCGCAGGTCGTGGCCGCCCTGGAGTACCGCGGGATCTTCGACCTGGACTTCCGCAGGGACGCCGAGACCGGCGACTACCACCTCATCGACTTCAACCCGCGGCCCGGCGCCCAGTTCCGCCTCTTCGCCGACGGCACGGACACGGACGTCGTACGCGCCCTGCACCTCGACCTCACCCACCGCCCCGCCCCGGCCCCCGACCCCCTGCCCGGCCGCACGTTCCTGGTCGAGAACTACGCCCCGCTGGCCGCCCTGCGCGCCCTCTCCCGCCCCGGCCCGCGCCCGTCGCCCGGCAACGAACTCGCCTGGCACGCCGACGACGACCCGGCGCCGGGCGCCGCCCTGCGCCGCCTGTGGCGCCGCCACGTGACGCGCAGGATCGGCGCAGCCCTGCGCCACCGGACCCACCGGATCCTGACGTCCCTGTCGATCAGGGCGCGGGAGCACGCGCCCGCCGTACTCCCCGGCACGCCCACCAGAGAGCGAGCAGTCACCGATGCATGACCTGCTGATCGTCGGAGCGGGCCCCTACGGCCTCTCGGTCGCCTCACACGCCGCGGCGGCCGGCCTGGACGTACGGATCTTCGGCAGGCCCATGGCGTCCTGGCGGGACCACATGCCGCGCGGCATGTTCCTGAAGTCGGAGCCGTGGGCGTCCGACCTGTCCGACCCCGCGGGCCGCTTCGGCCTGGCCGCGTACTGCGCCCGCGAGAACCTGCCCGCCGAGCACGGCAGGCCCCTGCCCATCGAGCACTTCGCGTCCTACGGCCTCTGGTTCGCCGAGCAGGCGTCCCCACCCGTCGACGAACGCCTCATCGCCTCCGTCCGGGCCGCCCCCGACGGCTACGAGGCACGGACCGAGGACGGGGAGACCCACCACGCGCGTGCGGTGGCCCTGGCCGTGGGCGTGCTGCCCTTCACCGAGATCCCCCGCGCCGTCCGCGGGCTGGGCACCGAGCACGTCTCGCACAGCAGCCACCACGCCGACCTGGCGCACTTCCGCGGCCGGGACGTGACGGTGCTCGGCGCCGGGCAGGCGGCCCTGGAGACCGCCGCGCTCCTGGCCGAACAGGGCACCCGGGTGCGGATCCTCGCCCGGTCCCCGCGCGTGCGCTGGAACACCGTGCCGCCCGCCTGGCAGCGGCCGTGGTGGGAGTCGCTGCGCGCCCCGCACACCGGCCTCGGCTGCGGCTGGCGCAACAAGTTCTACGCCGACACCCCCGGCGCCTTCCGGCTCCTCCCCGAGCGGACCCGCGCCCGCGTCGCCGCCGACGCGCTGGGCCCGGCGGGGGCGTGGTGGGTCAGGGACCGCGTCGAACCGCGGGTCGAGGTGCGGGTCGGCCACCGGATCGCGTCGGCCGACGCCGTCGGAGGCCGCGTCCGGGTGAACACCGTCGCCGCGGGCGGCGGAGGCCTGAGCTTCGCGACGGACCACGTCATCGCCGCCACCGGTTTCCGCGCCACGACCGACCGCATCGGCGTCCTGCCGCCGGAGCTCCGCGGCGGGCTGCGCTCCCTCTCCGACGGCACGCCCTACGTCAGCGACCGCTTCGAGACCTCGCGGCCCGGCCTCTTCCTCGCGGGCCTGACGACCGCGTCGAGCTTCGGGCCCGCCATGCGCTTCGTGTACGGGGCCGCGTTCACCGCCGACCGCCTGGTGCGGGGCGTCGAACGGCACGTAGGGCGCGGACGCCGGACACCCCGGCCGGTCCGGTCGTACGAGGAGCACGCGCGCCGGACGGTGGCGGGCGCACGCTGAACGGGTGGCACCGGGACGCGCGGGGGCGTGGCGACCCGGTGCCCAACTCCGTTGCCTCTAGCCTCGGTTCAGGTGACGCGCCGACGCCACCGGGCTCGGCTTCCGTGTCCGTGATCGCTCCACCGAAGCCGAGCCACCAAAACGGCTCTCTTATGAGTGACACCGCGGGCGAATGGGTGAATGGCTCTTCCCGCGCGGGCCGTGCGGTGATGCACTTGATGCGCTTCATGGGACAGGCCCGGTCGCTTTCCGCCAGCCGTCGGCTTCTATGCCGTGGGTGAGCGACATTCAAAGAGGCAGGTCTCTACCTCCCTTGCGCCGGCAGGGAAGCAATTCCGTCTGCTTCCCTGCCGGCGTATTGCCGTTCCCGCCCCCGCTATTCCGTTCAGCGCCCAGGCGCCGGCATTCCGCGCCGGTACAGAATCGCGCCGCCGAGCAGCAGGGCCACGCTGGTTCCCGCCGCGCCGAGCAGTGTGCCGTCCACGCCCGTCGCCGCGAGCATGTCGCCGGGGGCCGGAGCGGCGTGTGCCGAAGCGGCGTGGACCGGTCGCGCCGCCCGGTCGCCGTGCGGCGCGTGGCCCGGCGCGGTGAACGAGGACGCCTCGGAGTGCCCGTTGGCGCCGGGGTGGCCCGGGGGCATCGCCCGGGGGTGCGTGCCGGGGCCCTGCGGGGTGTGCCCCGCCGGGGGGACGACGCCGGACGGCGGCTGCCGGTGGGGGTCCTGGTGCCGGCCCGGGTGGTGCTGGCCGTGGTGGTGCGACGAGGTACCGGCACCGGCCTCGGCGTTGCAGCCGTTGCCCATGGCGGGAGAGAGGCCGGCCACCACGTCGGCGGTGTTGCCGCAGGCGTTCACCGGCACGTCGGCGGGTGCCTTCGCGTTGTTGCCCGCCAGCACGCCGGGCGAGCGGGCCGCGTCGCCGACGGCGGAGGAACCGGTGGAGCCCGTCGGGCGGGCGGAGCCGTCGGTGGTGTGCGAGGCCGCCTTCGGGGCGCTCGGCACCGAACGCGACGCCCCCGGCCCGGAGTGCGTGTGACCGTGCGCGTGGGAAGAGGAGCCGCACGAGTTCCCGAAGGCCGGATTGCCGGCCCCCGCGCCGTTCACGCTGTTGCCGCAGACATTCACCGGCACCTCCACCGGCGCCTGCACGTTGTTGCCCGACAAGAAGCCTGGCGAACCTGACGCCTGTCCGTTCGCCCCACCGGCGGCGAACGCGGAGGCACCGGACAGGGACAGGATGCTCGTGGCGGCCGCGGCGGAGAGCATTCCTTTGCTGAGGGCCTGTCGCAATCTATTGGTCTTTCTCTGTCGGAGGGTGAAGCCGGCCCCGGCACCGAAAGGGCTGCCGGGGCCGGCTGAGGCACAGCGGGAACAGCTGGGCGCCTACGTCAGTCGTTCACGCACTGGTTGCCGAACGCCGGGTTCAGGAGCGCGATGATGTCGACGGTGTTGCCGCACACGTTGACGGGAACGTGGACCGGCACCTGGATGTTGTTGCCGGAGATGACGCCCGGGGAGCCCACGGCCGCGCCCTCCGCACCGGCGTCGGCGAACGCCGGGGCGCCCATGCTCAGAGCCATGACGGCGCCGGCAATGATCGTTGCGCTCTTCTTGAGCTTCACAGCTTTTCCCTTCTTTCGGGTCACGCCTGAACGGCGACCTGAGTCCTGGTCAACGAGCGGAAGAAGCATAGGGAACCGCGGAGTTGACAATTTTCGGAAGTTCACTCGAATGCGATGACAAGGCATGAAAAAGCTCGGGCCACCCGAGGAGGAAGGAATTCGGGCGGCCCGAGCAATTACTGCGGTGCGGCAGATCAGCCGTTGTGCTCGCCGTTGCCGGCCAGGAGCGAGAGGTCGTCCAGGAGGTGCGACAGCGGCTCGTCGCCCTTGGCCTGGGTCGAGTTCTCGGTGCACTGCTGGTTCTGCGGCGCCGAGAGGATCGGGATGTCCTGGACGCCGACGTTGACCAGGGCCACGATGTTCTGGATGTTGAGCTTGGCCGGGAGGCCGATGCAGGGCTTGTTCAGCGAGCCCTGGACCAGGGACAGCTGCGGGCTCATGTCGCCCTTGGTCGCCGAGTTGCCGAACGACTGGCTGGCGCCGTTGCCGCTCATCGACTCCGTGCCGCTGTCGTTGCCGATGGCCATCGCGGGGGCGGCGATACCAGCGGAAACGGCGACGGCGGCTGCTGCCGTCGCCATAGCCTTCTTAAGCATTTGGGTTCCTTTTCTGGGGCAGACGCTCACGTTACTGCGGCCTGTTCAACTCCCCGCCCCGCGTTTGGTTCCGCGCATTCACTCCATCGGATCGATCAGTGGCCCCCATGACGACGGATCCACCCGGGAAAAGCCCGCACCGAAATAATCGTCTGATTATTCACAGATCACTGTTTCTCACCGCCGCGGGGCCGCGTATTGGGCCATAGGAGTGAATTCCAGCAACTCATCCCGTCCCCGGTAGTTGCTCAGGGCGCTCCGAGGACGGGGCTAACTCAGAGAGGAACACCTGTGATCAAGAAGGTTATGGCTGCAGCTGCGGTCACGGCTTCCGTCGTCGGCATGTCGGCGGCGGCAGCGCCCACGGCTCTCGCCATCGGCGACGACAGCAGCACCGAGACCATGAGCGGCAACAACGCCATGCAGTCGTTCGGCAACTCCGCGACGTACGGCAACATGAGCCCCCAGATGGCGCTCATCCAGGGTTCGCTCAACAAGCCCTGCATCGGCCTCCCGGCCAAGGCCAACATCCAGAACATCGTGGCCCTGGTCAACGTCGGTATCCAGGACATCCCGATCCTCTCGGCGCCGCAGAACCAGCAGTGCACCGAGAACTCGACCCAGGCCAAGGGCGACGAGCCGCTGTCGCACGTCCTGGACGACCTCTCGCTCCTGGCCGGCAACGGCGCCCACAACGGCTGATCCAGCCGACCGGCATCACTCGCCCGGCGGCGCCCTCGGGGCGCCGACCGGGCGAACCGCCCGGACCACGTGTGTGGCGGTGGACTCCTCGGGCAACCGAAGAGTGAACAGTCCCCACACCATCGGTGGGAGTGATGCGCTGTGACAACCGACAGCACGCAGGAAACCTGCGTCCTCACCCGCCCCCGAACCCCGGCCGCCGCCCGGGACGTCGTACGCGCGCTACTGCGCCAGGGGCACAACGACGCCAGTGAAATGGCTGTCGACGACGCGGTTCTGGTGACCTCCGAACTGGTCACCAACGCGCTCAGGCACGGAGGCGGCCTGCGCGGATTCGAATGCCGGGTACGGCCGGGCTTCATCGAGATCGCCGTCGAGGACGGCAGCGACGTGGTCCCACGGTCCCGCCCGCGCACGAGCCTCCTCATGAGCGGCGGACACGGCTGGCCATCGGTGTGCCAGCTCGCCGACGACGTGTCCGTGACACGCCTTCCCGAGGGCGGGAAGTGCATCGTCGCCCGCGTACCGCTGGCCGCGTGAACCACGCCCCCAGGGGCACGGCACGCACCCGTGTGGCTACCGGGCGGACCGGCGGGCACGGGGTTCCATGAGGCCGTACCCCACTCCCTCCCGGAAGGGCCGGTCCCTACGGTGCAGCGATACGTGAAGACAGTCCTCGTGACAGCGGTGGCCGCGGCGACGGCCCTGCTGCCCGGCGCGGCGAACGCCGCCGACCGGCACGAGGTCACCCTGGAGCCCACGGCACGGCTCACCCCGGACGGCACCCGAGCAGTCGTCACCGGCACGTACACGTGCGAGGGCGTCCGAGGGCCCGTACGGCTCAGGGTCACGCTGCGGACGCAGCACAAACGCGAGCTGAACGCGGACGAGAAGCAGGCGGTGTCCGGCCTCTACCAGTGGCTCGGCCTCCCCGAGCTGCCCGTCCCGAAGAAGGCGACGTCGAGCACCTCCAGGGAGCAGATCCTGGAAGGCACCTGCGACGGCACCGCCACGGCCCACCCCTGGCGGCACACCTTCATCGGCGGGGTCGAGAAGGGCACCGAGGCCTCGGTCACCGTGGCCATGACGTCGGTGGACTCGCGTACGGCGCAGACGAAGACGCTGGCCGACGCGACGGGGGACGTCACCTTCGCCTAGGCGGCAGGCGCCGCCTCACACGCGTCCCGTCACCGTCACCGAGACCCGCGACAGCTCGCCGGTCAGCCGGTCCACCGCCTCCGTCACCGCGGCACGCAGCTCGCGGGTGACGTCGAGGGTCCGATGGCCTCGCCGCAGGACGACGTAGACCTCCGCGTGCCAGCCCGCGCCTCCCTTGTCGCGGCCCACGCGGACCGCCGAGGAGCGCGGGGACACGGTGGCGCCGCGTCCCCGCGGGGCGGCGGCGCGGAGGAGGTCGGCGAGGCCGGGACGGAGGAAGGCGACGCCCCGCGTGCCGAGGACGGCCTCCTGGACGGCCTCGGCCACTGCGGCACTGGAAGCGAGTCGTTCCGTCACGGGAACCGTCCTTCCGTGGTGTCGCCGTCGTCGTCGGCGGCTTCGTCGAGGATGTCGGCGACCGTCACGTCGACAGCCGCGACGCGCATGCCGAGCTCGGTGTCGACCGCCTCCAGGATCGCCCGGCGGACCCGCCCGGCGACCTCCTGGAGGTTCCAGGTGAGGGACACCGCCACCTCCGCGCGGATGTGCACGGGACCGCGCGGCCACCGGCTCGCGGGAGCGGTGCCCTCCTCCTGGGCGAGCGCTTCGATGCGGCAGCTGCCCGCCCGTACCCCCGGCAGGGAATCGGCGGCCGCGCGGACGGTCCTGGCCGCGGCGGCCTCCACGATCCACAGGTCCTCCGTCGCCTCACCCAGTGGAAGCGTGCGGCCGGGGCGCAGTTCGAGGCGGACCACGTCCATGACGCGGCCGACGAGCGCGGACGCGTCGGACTCGTACTCCCGCGGATCCCCCTCGCGGTCCCGCGCGACGGACACGACGTCCTCCAGGCGCCACAGCGTGCGCAGTGCCTCGGTGCAGTGCGGGCAGGCCTCGGCGTGCGGATCGCGGGCGCCGCTCTCCGCGTGCTCCCAGACGTCCCACAGCGCACGGCCGCAGGGGAGCCGTTCGTCGGGTCCGTCCGTCGTGGGTTCGTCCGTCATCGGCCCGTGCTCCTCGTTCAGCGCCATGCGGCCATCGCCTCCGTCAGATGGCGCCGCGCCCGGAAGACACGGCCCCTGACCGCCTCCGGGCTGATGCCCACCGTCTCGGCGATGGTGTCGTAGGGGAGGCCGTTGAGCTCGCGCAGCACCCAGCAGACGCGCTGTTCCGGTGACAGTCCCTCCATCGCCCTGCCGAGGTCCTCCACGGCCGCGTGCGACTCGGCGACCCTGGCCGGGGACGCCTCGTGCTCCGGAGCCTGCGGCTCGGGCACCTCGCCGAGGTCGAGGGCGGGGCGGCGGGCCCGCAGCACGTTCAGGCACCGGTTGGTGACGATGCGGTGCATCCACGTGCCGAACTGCGCGTCCCTGCGGAACTCCGGCACCTTCCGCCAGGCGCTCACGAAGGAGTCCTGCACCGCGTCCTCGGCCTCCGTCCGGCTCCCCAGCAGCCGCGTGGCGAGCCGCAGCAGGCCGGGCGCGTGACGGCGCACGAGCTGCTCGAAGGCCTCTTCGTCGCCCTCGGCGGCCCGTACGGCCAGCAACCCGTCGTCGCGCGGCACACGTGGCTCCTCTCGCTCCAGTCGTACACCTGTGACACGCCGCGGGCCACTCGCGTTACGCGGCACGGGCGCGGGCTCCGGCGGAAAAGTTCGCGCGAGACGCGTAACGAATCCGGGGCACACGGGTCCTAGGGGTTGAGCAGTCCCCCACGACCTGACGACGAGGAGATGCCTTTCATGGCGACTCAGGAGAGCACTACGAAGACGGCCGCGACGGCGTCACGCGGCGACGAGCAGGGCTACACCGGCGCCGTGCAGAGCGTGCCGGGCAGCACGACCGTGACGGGCCGCACCGGTGCCGCGGAGCCGGCCGCGACCCGCGGCAAGACGTCCATCGCCGACGTGGTGGTCGTGAAGATCGCCGGGACGGCCGCGCGGGAGATCCCCGGCGTGCACGACATGGGCGGCGGGCTCTCGCGCACGATAGGCGCCGTCCGCGACCGGGTCCCCGGCGGGCGCCCCAACGTCGGGCGCGGGGTGAAGGTCGAGGTCGGCGAGCGGCAGACGGCGATCGACCTGGACATCGTCGTCGAGTACGGCGTGCCCATCACGGACGTCGCCCACGAGGTGCGGGAGAACGTCATCGCCGCCGTGGAGCGCATCACCGGGCTGGAGGTCGTCGAGGTCAACGTCGCCGTCAACGACGTACGACTGCCCGACGACGACAGCGCGGACTCCGCCGGCGAGACGCGCGTGGAGTAACCGGTGAGCACAGCTCTGGTGGGCCTGGTCGCCGGGATGGCCCTGGGGTTCGCCGCGTGGTTCGGCGGTTTCGGGGCGTTCCTGCTGGTCGGCGCGCTCGGCGCCGTCGGCTTCGGGGTGGGGCGCCTCGTGGAGGACGGCACGGATGTACGGGGCTTCCTCAGCGGCGGCCGGGGCCGGGGGCGGCGATGAGCGTTCCCGCGGCGGACCGCGGCGCGACGAAGGTCGCCGACCGCGCGGTGCGGCGGATCGCCGAACGGGCCGCGACGGAGGCGCTCGCGCCCGGTGAGGTGCGGACGGACCGGAGCACGGCGTCGGTCCGCGGCCGCAGGGCCCGGGTCGACGTCGCCGTGACGCTGCCCTATCCCGCGCCGCTCGACGAGTCCGGTGAACGCGTCCGGTCGCACGTCGCCGGTCGCACGGCACGGCTCACCGGCCTCACCGTGCCGTCGGCGCGGGTGCGGGTGCGGGAGCTGAACGTGCGGGCGGCGGAGTTCGGGGAGCCGGAGGCCGCTGAGTCCACCGGCGGGGTGCGGGCGCGGCGGCCGTGGTCCGCGCGCCGTGTGCCCGTGGCGGTGGCGGCGGTCGTCGCTGCCGCCGCCTGCGGCGTGCTCCTGTACGACGTCCTTTCCGTGCACGCGGCGGGACGCGCGCCCGCGCGGTGGCGGGCCGACTTCACGGAGTGGCTCGTCACGCACGGGCCGCACCGGGGCGTGTGGCCGGGCGCCGCGGCGGCGTTCGCGGTGTTCTGTCTCGGCGTGTGGCTGATGGTCCTCGCCGTCACGCCCGGCTCCCGCGGCCGGCTCCCGATGCGACCGCCGCTGTCCGGCGTCCACGCGGTCGTCGACCGGGGCACGGTGGCGGCGCTGCTGCGGGAGGCCGTGTCCGGCCTGCCCGGCATCACGCGCGCGCGGGTCCGCGTCGGACGGCGGAGGGTCACCGTGCGCGCCGGACTCGCGTTCGGTGAAATCGACGCGGCGCGTGCGGCGTTGACGGAGACGGCGGAGCGGACCCTGGCGTCCTGCGGGACGGCGAGGCCGCCACGGCTGCGGGTCGGGCTGCGCACGGAACCGGCGTGGCGCGCGCCCGCGCGGGGAGGTGTCGACGGATGAGCGGCCTCCGTACCGGGGCCAACCGCACCGCCCTGTTCTGTCTGGGCGCCGCGCTCCTCGGCGCGGGCGCCGTGCTCGCCACCGCGACGGATGTCGTACGCGACCGGCTGCCGTCGGACGCGCCGCGGCTCGGCGCGGACCGGGTGTGGGTCGACGGGGCGGAGCTCGGGCGATGGCGCGACCAGGGCTGGTGGACACCGGCTGTGATCGCCGGGCTCTCCGTCGGCGTACTCCTGCTCCTGTGGTGGGTGTGGGCGCAGGTGCGCGGCGGGCGCCTGCGCGAACTGCCGCTCGGGCAGCCCGACGTCACCCTGGCCGGGGCCGCGCTGGCGGCGGCGATGACCGAGCGGGCGCGCGGGATCGAGGGCGTCGCCCACGCGCGCGTGCGGCTGCGCGCGGGGCCGCGGCGCTCGCGTGGAGGTCCGCGCGGGGTGCGTGCCCGCATCACGCTGTCCCTGGCGCCGGACGCCTCTCCGGAGGCGGTGCTGCGGTGTCTCGCCCGGCAGACGGTGGCCGAGACGAGGACGGCGGTGTCACCGCGCCCGCTGACCGCCGACGTACGGCTCACGGGCGGGCGCGGCAGGGACGATCCGGCCCGTGGGGTCAGTGTTCGGTGAGCAGTCCCGAGCGGAGTTTGGCGAGGGTGCGGGTCAGGAGCCGTGAGACGTGCATCTGGGAGATCCCGAGCACCTCGCCGATCTGGGCCTGCGTCATCTCCTGGCCGAAGCGCATCCCGATGATGTGCCGCTCGCGTTCGTCGAGCTGCTCGATGAGCGGGGCGAGCGCGTGCAGGTCCTCGAAGAGGTCGAGGGCGGGGTCGTCCTCACCGAGCACGTCGGCGTAGTCACGGCCCTGCGAGCCGTCGTCCTGGCTGACGGGGACGTCGATGGAGCCCGCCGTGTAGCCGTTGGCGGCGACGAGGCCGTCGTTGACCTCCTGCTCGGTGAGGTCGAGGTGGTCCGCGAGTTCACGGACGGTGGGCTCGCGGTCCAGCTCCGCGCCCAGCGCCTCCTTGGCCTTCGCCAGGTCGACGCGGAGTTCCTGGAGGCGGCGCGGAACGTGCACGGCCCACGTGGTGTCGCGGAAGAACCGCTTGATCTCACCGCTGATGTACGGCAGCGCGAAGGTGCTGAACGCGACCTCGCGGGAGAGGTCGAAGCGGTCGATGGCCTTGATCAGGCCGATCGTGCCGACCTGCACGATGTCGTCGATGTCGGTGCTGCCGCCGCGGAAACGGCCGGCCGCGAAGTGCACCAGCGACAGGTTCATCTCGATCAGGGTGTTGCGCGCGTACTGGTATTCGTGCGTGCCCTCCTCGAGGACCTGGAGCTTGTCGAAGAAGATCTTCGACAGGTCCCGCGCGTCCTTGGGCGCGACGCTTCCCGCGTCCTCGACCCACGGCAGTTCGCTGCTGGACATCTCATCCCAAGGAGCAACAGCCGTGCGCGCTTCCTCTTGTACAGATGCCGCAGTCAACTGTGTGGGTGTCAGCACTGGTTCACCTTCGCTCGGGAGCACGGACCGGATATCCATTGTCCCGCCTGCCCAGTCCTTCCAGGATTAAGCTCACCAAGCGAATTCAGGGTGCGGGGGGAGTCGCCCTCACAGGGCGGAGCGGGAGGCGCACATGGCGGAGATGTTCCTGCGGCGGCTGAGCCGTTGGCAGGCGGAGGGGCAGCGGGAGGCCGTCGCCGACCTCTATACGGAGACCAGTGGCGCGGAGACCGGTGGCGGGGCGAGCGGCGTCCGGGCGGACTTCCTGCGCCGCTTCGAACACGACGTACAGCAGACGGACTTCGACATGGTCGTGGCGCACGTCGCGGGCAACCTGGTCGGCTGCCTCTACGGCTACCGCGCCGACCGGGGCGGCGAATGGTGGGAGGCCTTCCGCCACGTCCTGTCGCCCGCCGTCGTCGAACAGACCTCTTCGGGGCGGGTGTTCCTGCTGAGCGAGGTGATGGTGGCGCCCGCGGAGCGCGGCTCGGACGTCGCGTACCGGCTGCGGACGCTGCTCCTCACCCGGCACACGCCGGACGTCGTCGTCGCCGTCATCAGGCCGGACGACGACCAGGGGCGTGAGGTGCTGCAGTCGTGGGACTGGACGAAGCTCGGCGAGTTCGCGCCGCGTCAGGAGGGCTGGCTGCGCCCGCCCTCCCCTCTCCCGTAGCGGTCACCGGCCCCCGGGTCTGCTCGCCCGCAGGGAGTACATGAGGGGGATCCGGGGCCGGTCCCCGGGGAAGCGGTAGACGCCGTCGCGGAGTTCGAGCGCGCCGAAGCGCTGGAAGAGGGTCTGGTCGCGCTCGCGCAGGAACTCGATGCGCAGGCCCGCGGCGGCGAGCGCGGAGACGACGTCGCCGATCGGGTGCTGCCACTCGACGGTGCGGTTGTGGACGGTGGGCGTCGTCGTGTCCGCGTATCCACCAGGAGTGTCGTCGACCCAGGCGTCGCGCGCGAAGTAGTCGTGCTCGACGCGCGAGCCCGTGGCGTCGTCCAGGACGTCGGTGAGCGGGTGGAACTCGGAGAGGTAGAGGAAGCCACCGGGTGCGACCAGGGAGGCGGCGGTCTCGGCCCAGCGCTGGATGTCGGGCAGCCAGCCGAGGGCGCCCACGCCGGTGTACACGATGTCGTACGAGGCGTCGGGCACCGCCTCCGCCGCGTCGTACACGTCGGCGGCGACGAAGGTGGCCTGCTCAGGGGTGAGGTTGAGTTCGGCGGCGAGCTCGCGGGCCGCCTCGACGGCCGGTTCGGAGAAGTCGAGCCCGACCACGCGGGACGCGCCGTGCCGCGCCCAGGACAGGGTGTCGAGGCCGATGTGGCACTGCAGGTGCAGCAGGGACTTTCCGCGTACGTCGCCGACCTCGGCGAGCTCGTGGTCGCGCAGGGGGTCCTTGCCGGCGCGGAAGGCGTCGAGGCCGTAGTAGTCGCTGGCGAGGTGGAGGGGGACCCTCTCGTCCCAGCGTCTCCGGTTGGTCTCGCGCCAGTCGGCGGGCGTTGGGGAGTACATGGACGGAAAGTTATCCACAGGCTGGGGACTCCCGCCAGCGGATTGTGGGCGGGGGCAGGCACTATGGGGGGCATGAGCGAGACGGGTGCGACGAGCGGGCCGGGTGCAGAGGACGTCACGGGGGCGGGGTCCAGCATGCCGGACATGTCGAGTGAGCCGGATATGCCGGACTGGGAGAAGCGGTTCAGGGCGCCGCGGGTGTCCCTGCCGGACTGGGCGGAGGACGCTCCGGACCGGTCCCTGTTCGTGTCCAACGCAACGGGGACGTATGAGCTGTACGCATGGGACAGGGCGACCGGCGTCCAGCGGCAGGTGACGGAGCGGCCGAACGGCACGACGGACGGCGCGCTGTCGCCCGACGGCCAGTGGATCTGGTGGTTCGACGACACGGACGGCGACGAGTTCGGCGTCTGGCGGCGCCAGCCGTTCGGCGGCGGCGCGGACGAGCCCGCGGTGCCGGGTCTGGAGCCCTCCTATCCCGCGGGCCTCGCCCTCGGCAGGGACGGCGCGACGGTGGTCGTCGGCCGCTCGACGGACGACGACGGCTCGACGATCCATGTCGTACGTCCCGGAAGCCCCGCCCCGGTCGAGGTGTACCGCCACCGGGAGTCGGCGGGCGTCGGCGACCTCTCGCACGACGGCACGCTGATCGCCGTCGAGCACACGGAGCACGGCGACGCGATGCACTCCGCCCTCCGGGTGATCAGGCCCGACGGCTCGACCGTCGCCGAGCTCGACGACACCAAGGGCGGCACGGTCGAGCTGGGCCTGGAGGTCCTCGGCTTCGCCCCGGTCGACGGTGACACGCGCCTGCTCGTCGGGCACCAGCGGCGCGGCCGCTGGGAGCCGATGGTGTGGGACGTCGCGTCGGGCGAGGAGAACGACCTGGTGCTCGGCCTGCCGGGCGACGTGAGCGCCGAGTGGTACCCGGACGGTTCCGCGCTCCTCGTGGCCCACGGCTTCGAGGCCCGGGGCGAACTGTTCCGCTACGACCTGGCGACGGCCGAGCTGGAGCGGATCGACACGCCCGCGGGCTCCGTCTCAGGGGCGACGGCCCGCCCCGACGGCTCGGTGGAGTACATGTGGTCGTCGGCGGCCGAACCGCCGGTGGTCCGGTCCACGGCGGGCGGCGTGGTCCTCGACCCGCCCGGCATGAAAGCGCCGAAGTCCGTCCCCGTGGAGGACGTGTGGGTGGACGGTCCCGGGGGCCGCATCCACGCACTGGTGCAGCGCCCGGCCGGCTCCTCCGGCCCCCTCCCCACCGTCTTCGAGGTGCACGGCGGCCCCACCTGGCACGACAGCGACTCCTTCGCGGCGGGACCCGCGGCCTGGGTCGACCACGGGTACGCGGTCGTCCGCGTCAACTACCGCGGCTCCACGGGGTACGGCAGGGAGTGGACCGACGCGCTCAAGCACCGCGTCGGCCTCATCGAGCTGGAGGACATCGCGGCGGTCCGTGAGTGGGCGGTGACGTCCGGCCTCGCCGACCCCGACCGGCTCGTCCTCGCGGGCGGCTCCTGGGGCGGGTACCTCACCCTGCTCGGCCTCGGCACGCAGCCCGACTTCTGGGCGGTCGGCCTGGCGGCGGTGCCCGTCGCGGACTACGTGACGGCGTACCACGACGAGATGGAGGCGCTGAAGGCGATGGACCGCACACTGCTCGGCGGCACGCCGGAGGAGGTGCCCGAGCGGTTCCGGGCGTCGTCCCCGCTCACGTACGTGGACGACGTGAAGGCCCCCGTCTACATCTCCGCGGGCGTGAACGACCCGCGCTGCCCGATCCGCCAGATCGACAACTACGTGGACCGTCTTTCCTCTCGGGGCGCGACGCACGAGGTGTACCGGTATGACGCGGGGCACGGGTCACTGGTCGTGGACGAGCGCATCAAGCAGGTCGCCCTGGAACTCGACTTCGCCTCCCGCCACCTCCCTTAGCCCCGACACCACCCGGCACCCCACCGCTCCGCCGCGGAGCGGCGGGGTGGGTCTGGGGGAGGCCGGTCGTGTGGGCGGGGAGAGTGGCGGACCCCAGGGGCAGGCGCCCCGTGGGGGCCCCGTACCGTGGGGGTGTGTACCGGTTTCTGCTGACGCCCCGCTGGTGGGGAATCAACGTCTTCGTCGTGCTGGCCATCCCCTTCTGCATCTTCATGGGTTCCTGGCAGCTCGGCCGCTTCGAGGACCGCGTACAGGATCACGAGTCCGCCAAGGAGCAGGCGAAGGAACAGTCCGCGGAAGCGCATGGTGACGCCGCGGCCCGCCCCCTCCGCTCCCTCCTCCCCGTCGACAAGGAAACCTCCGGCGAGCAGGCCACGGCAACGGGCCGCTACGGCAGGCAACTCCTCGTACCGGATCGTGAGTTGGACGAGAAGCGCGGGTTCTACGTGCTGACCCTGCTCCGTACGGACGACGGAAAGTCACTGCCCGTGGTCCGCGGCTGGCTCCCCGGCGACGCGAACGCGGCGAAGGCCCCGGCCGCCCCCAAGGGCGAGGTCACCGTCAAGGGCGCACTCCAGGCCTCGGAGAGCCCGGGTTCCAACGGCGTCAGCGCGGCCGGCGGCCTGCCCGAGGGCCAGCTGGGCGCGATCAGCTCCGCGTCGCTGGTCAACCTCGTACGCGACGACCTGTACGACGCGTGGATCACTCTCGACAAGGCCGACGCGGGCATGAAGGCGGTCCCGGCGACCGCGCCGAACAACACGGGCCTGGACCTGAAGGCGTTCCAGAACCTCGGCTACACCGGCGAGTGGTTCGTCTTCGCGGGCTTCGTCGTCTTCATGTGGTTCCGGCTGTTCCGCCGGGAGGCGGAGTTCGCACGCGACGCACGACTCGGCCTGCTCCCGGACCCGGAACCCTCCGAGACCGAGACCAAGACCGAGACCGGCACCGAAGCCACCGCCTAGGATCCGCGCCTCAGGCAGGAACGAAGACGTCCCCGTCCGCCCCGTCGAGGATGAACCCGTTGTCGAAGCGGACCCGCACGCTCACCCGCGGCGCCCGCTCCTGGAAGGCGGTCCACGCGGGTTCCAGCGCGGCGACCTTCTCTTCGAGCCGCTTCCTGCTCTCCGTGGGCATCTCGACCCCGAAGGCGTCGAGCAGCGACTTGAGCCGCTCGTACTCGCGTACGTCGTCGCTCTCGTCCTGGTGGCCGACCACCTGCTCGACGGTGCCGGCGGTGCCCGCCGCCAGGGACAGGACCCCCACGACGACCCCCGACACCTCGGCCGACTCGGTCAACGGGGTGTCCGCCGCCAGCATCACCCGCTGGCCTGCTTCGAGAGCCATCTGCTTTCCCGTCTTCTTGCGCCGTCACCAGGACGCGATGGTAGACCGCCCCTGAAAACCGACCCTAAGAGGCGGGCAGCACCCCGGTCCGGTACACCGTCCCCGCACACGCGTTGGTGATCGTCGCCCCGGCGGACGGCGCCCCCGCCTCCGCGGTCAGGGACACCACGACGCTGCCGTCGGCCACGCCGCCGTCCGCCCGGCCGAGCTGCGCGCTCATACCGTCGGGCGTACCGCCCTCCGGCGTCCCGCTGCCGCCGCCCTCGGAGGGCGTCGGGTTGGGCGTGGGCTCGCCGCTGTCCGTCGGGCACTTGTCCGAGGGGAGCCAGGCGAACTTCACCTCGTACGCCGCGCCGGGCTGCAGCACGAGCGGGCTGGCCTCGAGCGACGGGTCGGGCAGTCCGGCCGCCGCGTCGCCCGCCGTGTGGTCGACCACGCCGACCTTCGCCGGGTCGGCCGCGCCCTGCGCCACCGCCGCGACGGCACCCGCCGCCTCGACGGTACAGCTGCTGTCGGAGATGTTGGAGACGCGGAAGGAGCCGTAGACCGCTCCGTTGGCGTCCGCCGGGTTCGTGCTGCCCGTGGCGCCGAGCTGGGTGGCGTCGCAGACGGGCGAGGTGGCGACCTCGGAGGTGGAGGGGTCGGGCGATCCCGTACCGCCGCCGCCCGTGCCGCCCTCCCCCTTGCCGTCCTTCTTGCCCTTCTTGTCCTTCTTGTCCTTGCTCTTGGACTTGTCGGGCTTCGCCCCGGTGTCCTTCTCGCCGCCGTCGGGTCCCTTGCCCTGGCCGGAGCCGCCCTGCGCGTCCTGGCTGTTGCCGGCGATCGAGGTGCGGTCGTCCGAGTCGCCGTTGGAGGTGGTGACGTGCACGAGGGCGGGGACGGCGGTGCCGATGAAGAGCGCGGCGGCGGCGAGGCCGACGACGGCCTGACGCTTGCGGGCCCGCCGCGCGGGAACGGCCTGCCGCAGATGTTCGAGAGCGCGGTCGCCCGGCTCGATCTCCTGCACCGCCTGCCGCATCAACCGCCGCAGCGCGAGCTCGTCGGACCCGAGGTCACCCTCGTAACCCTGCACACCTTGCGCGTCCCGCACACCCTGCGTGTCTCGCACGCCCTGCGCGTCCTGCTCGTCCCGCACGTCCTGCGTCCGCGTACCTTCGGAGCCGCGCTCGCCCTCCGCGCCGGAGCCCCCGACCACGGCGCGAAGCCGGTCCAGACCGGCACCGACACCGGCACCCTCGTCCGACCCGGACCCGGACCCAGCCTCGGACCCAGGCCCCGACCCCGGCTCCACCCCTGGCTCGGGCTCGGGCTTCGCCTCGGGACCCGCCCCAGGGCCCGGACCCGCCTCAGGCCCCGCCCCGGACCCGGTATCGGAATCGCCTACAGGACCGTGGTTCACGTCGTCGTTCCTGCCATGCCGCTCAAATCCGCCCTGCTCATCACGCTTGCGCTCACTCATGCCGGCGCCTCCATGGCGACCCGCAGGGCCGCGATGCCGCGCGAGCCGTACGCCTTCACTGAGCCCAGCGATATGCCGAGTGTCTCGGCGACCTGCGCCTCGGTCATGTCGGCGAAGTACCGCAGCACGAGGACCTCGCGCTGGCGCCGCTGGAGGCCGCGCATGGCCTTGATCAGTTCGTCGCGCTCCAGCTGGTCGTACGCCCCCTCCTCCGCGCTCGCCATGTCGGGCATCGGCTTCGAGAGCAGCTTCAGCCCGAGGATGCGCCGGCGCAGCGCCGACCGCGAGAGGTTCACGACGGTCTGGCGCAGGTAGGCCAGCGTCTTCTCCGGGTCCCGCACCCGCTTGCGCGCCGAGTGCACCCTGATGAACGCCTCCTGCACGACGTCCTCGCAGGACGCCGTGTCGTCCAGGAGCAGCGCGGCGAGGCCGAGCAGCGACCTGTAGTGGGCGCGGTAGGTCTCGGTGAGATGGTCGACTGTTGTGCCCGCGGTCATCGTGTCGTCAGCGCCCTCGCGCTGCGCCGGAATGCGGGTCGGACGCGCCGCGGGCATGGGTGCGATCACCGGCATGCCACCGGTCGCGCGGGGACGGCGAGTGGGGCGCAGTGTCGCCGCGCCTCTCGCCTGTACCGCTGTGAAGTCGAGTACCTCTGCCACGCTTGTTGGACACGCTTCCCCCCGTCAGGGTTGTACGCATCCGTCGTTGCGTTTGCGGCAGGTCGCGCGGGCACCGCTCGTGACGATGCATCAAATGCCCCCATGCGTACCAGCTCTTCCCCTATGCCCATTATTCCGGCGCTCGGGCCGCCCCTAAGGGCGACCGCTAAAGACGTCCCCCCGCCTGTCGCCGGTTGCAGTGATCAGAAGCGAATCTTCGAACGCGGAGATGATCCAGTTCAAGGACGCACGACCACTGAGTTGGACACAGAACTTACACAGATCCCACATAGGGCTCGGCCCTGGGGTGGTATGTACCAATACCGCCGGAGACGCGGCTACGGCTGCCTCAGCCGGCCGTGAACTCCCCGGCCACCAGCTCCGCGATCTGAGCGGTGTTCAGCGCGGCCCCCTTGCGCAGGTTGTCCCCGCACACGAAGAGCTCCAGCGCGGTGGGATCGTCCAGCGACCGCCGTACCCGTCCCACCCAGGTCGGGTCGGTGCCCACGACATCCGCCGGGGTGGGGAACTCCCCCGCGGCCGGATTGTCGAAGAGCACGACGCCCGGCGCGGTCGCGAGGATCTCGCGCGCCCGGTCCACCGTCACCTCGTCCTCGAAGCGGGCGTGGACGGTCAGGGAGTGCGTGGTGACGACGGGCACGCGCACGCACGTGGCGGCGACGCGGAGCCCCGGCAGCCCGAGGATCTTCCGCGACTCGTCCCGTACCTTCATCTCCTCCGACGACCAGCCGTCGTCCTTGAGGGACCCGGCCCACGGCACGACGTTCAGCGCGACGGGCTCGGGGAAGGGGCCGGTGTCGTCGCCGACGGCCCTGCGCACATCGCCGGGGCTGGTGCCGAGCTCGCTGCCCGCGACCAGCTGCAGCTGCCGCCGCAGCGTGTCCACGCCGTCCCTGCCCGCCCCGCTCACCGCTTGGTACGAGGAGACGATCAGCTCGCGCAGCCCGAACTCGGCGTGCAGCGCGCCGACGGCGACGATCATCGAGAGGGTCGTGCAGTTCGGGTTGGCGACGATGCCGCGCGGCCGCACGCGCGCGGCGTGCGGGTTGACCTCGGGGACGACCAGCGGGACGTCCGGGTCCATCCGGAAGGCGGCGGAGTTGTCGACCACGACGACGCCCTTGGCTGCGGCGACGGGCGCCCACTGCGCGGACACCTCGTCGGGTACGTCGAACATGGCGACGTCGACCCCGTCGAAGGCGTCCTCGGACAGGGCCATGACCTCGGTCTCCTCCCCGCGCACGGCCAGCTTCTTGCCGGCCGAGCGCGGGGAGGCGACGAGACGGATCTCGCCCCAGATGTCGGCGTGCTGCGACAGGATCTGGAGCATGACGGTGCCGACGGCCCCGGTCGCTCCGACGACCGCGAGCGTCGGCTTACGGCTCATCGGCCGGTGCCTCCATAAACCACGGCCTCGTCCGTGTCGGAGTCGAGCCCGAAGGCGGTGTGCACGGCGCGGACGGCCTCGGTGACGTCGTCGGCGCGCGTGACGACCGAGATGCGGATCTCGGAGGTCGAGATGAGCTCGATGTTCACGCCGGCGTCGCTGAGCGCCTCGAAGAAGGTCGCGGTGACGCCGGGGTTGGTCTTCATCCCCGCCCCGACGAGCGAGATCTTGGCGATCTGGTCGTCGTAACGAAGGGAGTCGAACCCGATGGCCGCACGGGTCTTCTCCAGGGCGTCGATGGCCTTGCGGCCCTCGGCCTTGGGGAGGGTGAAGGAGATGTCGGTCAGGCCGGTCGAGGCGGCCGACACGTTCTGCACGACCATGTCGATGTTGACCTCGGCGTCCGCGATGGCGCGGAAGATCGAGGCGGCCTCGCCCGGCTTGTCGGGCACGCCGACGACCGTGATCTTGGCCTCGGAGGTGTCGTGCGCGACACCGGAGATGATGGCCTGCTCCACCTTGCGGTCCCCTTGCGGTTCGTTGCTGACCCATGTGCCCTGCAGCCCCGAGAACGAGGACCGCACGTGGATCGGGATGTTGTAACGGCGGGCGTACTCCACGCAGCGGTGGAGGAGCACCTTGGAGCCGGAGCTGGCGAGCTCCAGCATGTCCTCGAACGAGATCCAGTCGATCTTCCGGGCCTTCTTCACCACACGCGGGTCGGCGGTGAAGACACCGTCGACGTCCGTGTAGATCTCGCAGACCTCGGCGTCGAGAGCGGCGGCGAGGGCGACGGCGGTCGTGTCCGAGCCACCTCGCCCGAGGGTCGTGATGTTCTTCCCCTCCTGGCTGACGCCCTGGAACCCGGCGACGATGGCGATGTTGCCCTCGTCGACGGAGGTCCGGATGCGGCCCGGGGTGACATCGATGATCCGCGCTTTGTTGTGGACGGAGTCGGTGATGACGCCGGCCTGGCTGCCCGTGAACGACTGGGCCTCGTGGCCCAGATTTTTGATCGCCATGGCCAGCAGGGCCATCGAGATCCGCTCACCAGCGGTCAGCAGCATGTCGAATTCGCGCCCGGCAGGGATCGGCGACACCTGCCCGGCAAGATCGATCAACTCATCCGTCGTGTCACCCATGGCGGACACCACGACAACGACCTGATGGCCGTTCTTCTTGGCGTCGACAATCCTCTTGGCGACCCGCTTGATGCCTTCGGCATCGGCTACGGAGGAGCCTCCGTAC
Organism: Streptomyces venezuelae; assembly: GCF_008642355.1. Taxonomy (NCBI): domain Bacteria; kingdom Bacillati; phylum Actinomycetota; class Actinomycetes; order Kitasatosporales; family Streptomycetaceae; genus Streptomyces; species Streptomyces venezuelae. Next base: position 4,331,161 of record NZ_CP029193.1, on the reverse strand, counting down.
TTCTGCACGACAAGGCTCACGTGCGCTCCTCGCTCAGTCCGTCTCTTACCGCACTACTGCGGTCGGCTCAGTCTAACGAGCGGCCGAAATTCGCCAGGGCGATATCGCATCGTGAGATGTCCCGCTCACGACTCGATCACCCCGGCATGCGTGCGTCCCGCGTCCCGGGGCGTACGTTCCGACCGCTCGGCTTGGCACATGCCCGGTTCGGAGCAGGGCACTCCGGAAAGTGGGGTGGGTCACAGGTTCTGGCCGGGGGCTCAGGCGGTGTACTCCTTGAGCTTGGCCGTATGCAGGGTGATACCGACGGGATCGGGGAGCTCGACGGCGTCACCGAACGCTCGCCGGACGAGGCTGCGGTACCGCCCGCCCACCGGATCCGCGCATACCCGGACCTCACCCGCGCCCCGGTCGACGAGGAGATACACCGGAATCCCGGAGGTGGCCCACGAAGTTCTCGTCCGGCGCCAGCACGCCGTCCGGGCGGGCCCGGCCCTTCCGGTACCCCTCGATCTTGAGACCCTGCTCGGGGAAAAGGGACAGCTCGGGCCGCTGCTGCATGCAGTGCTTGAGCAGCCACATCACGATCTGGCCGTGAGAACCGTCCGGCACCGGCTTGACCTGGACCTTTCCATTGATGAACTCCAACCGCACCGTCTCGGGCGCACGGTCGGCCAGCTCCTCGAATTCCTCGACGGACATCTGGGGCCGGTCGGTGGTCCTGGGGGTCATGGCGTCGCCTCCTTGACTCCAAGGTGCCCGGACCGGCACGCCCTGCACGCTCATACGCCCCCCCCTGCCCCGTCGGCAACCCGGCGGCCCGACGCAGCTCCGCCACCCGCGCGGTCACGTCGACCACGCCGTCGTCCCCGGCGGGGCGCGGGCGGGCGAGGAACGTGTCCGGGACGTATCCGGTCCAGTCCTCCAGAGGGCAGCACTCGGTACAGATTCCATTGACCAGCTCCACGGAGGTGTCCGGCTCCTCGCAGAACGGGCAGATCATCACGGCACGGGTGACGCGGGCGCGTGCCTTGGCGAGGGTGCGGTGCGCGGCGCTGGGCTCAGCGTCCAGGGGTGCGGTCGGTTGCGGCTCCGGCTCGGTCACCCTGGCCAGCCCCGACTGGTAGGCGTCGGTTACCTCCCGCCCGTGCCGCTCGCGTACGAACTCGGCCCACCACTCCGGGGTCTTGGGCTCCTTGGACCAGTACGTCCTGGTCAACCCACCGCATCGAGTTGTCCTCGACGGTGATGTGCTCCTTGACCCACCGCAGGTGACCGGCCTCGATGAGGCGTCGGACAGAAGTACGGATGGCCTGCTGGCCGTAGCGGGGGTGGGCTGCGGCGAGGGCTTTGTAACCCATCGCGGCGCCGTTGGGGAGGTGGTGCAGGAACGTCGCGACTTCGGCGTCGCGGGGAAGCAAATGTGCGAAGTCGGGTTCGGGGTCCGGTTCTACGTCACCCACGAGGCGCTTCCCGTACCCCGATTTGGCCATCGGGTGGGACGGGAGGGGAAGGCAGCATTAGGGTTGGTGTAAGCCACGGTCGATACCTCTAATCGATCCGTAGGACTAGGCCTCGGAGCCGGTGTTGGCGCACCGACCGGGGCCGTTCTATTGCCGCGAACCTAGAGCGGCTTTACGCTCCGACGCAAGCTGACTACGGAACGTCACTCCTGAGGGTGACGGAACCCGCAACTCCGCTATGGGGAGGGTTGGTTGGGTTCATTTCATCGGTGAACCAGACCCAGGAAAGAGCTCGGGTCCCGAGGCTCAAGCCCCGGGCTGAACTGCTGCGATGAAGGCGAGCCACGCGGGGGCGGACAGGGTGAGCACGGGGCTGGAGGAAAGCTTCGAGTCCCGGACGCGAAGGAGCGCGGGGTCGGATTCGTGCGTTTCGAGGGCGACTTCCAGGCAGGCGCCGCCCTCGTCGTCGCTGTGACTCGACTTGAACCACGACAACCGCTCGCTCACTGCTCTCCCACCATCCGCTCGATGAACCGGACCGACTCGGCAGCACTGAGGGCCTCTGCCCTGAGCATGCTAATCCGCTCCGTGTATACACCGACGACTTCTGGCTCCGACGTCAGCTGCGAGGCCAACTGGCCTTCACTGAACGCGTACCGCTCACGCTCGCTGGTTTCCAGCAACACCATCGCTCCCAGAAGAGCAGAAGGAATGGCGCGGTCGAAAGGAAGTACCTGGACCCTGACGTTGCCGCGACGCCCTACCTCCAAGAGGTGGAGCAACTGCTCCTTGCCCACGTGTGGTCCACGCAGCACTGCCTCGTACAACACAAAGCTGCAGGCTACCGGCGGGGTGCGTACCAGTAGCGCCTGCCTCTCGACACGCGCGGCGACTCGCTCGTCCACCGTCTCCTCGTCCAACGGCGGGCAACGATTGCCGATCAGGTCCCTGGCGTATGTCTCGGTCTGCAACAGACCCGGCACCAGCGCGACCTCGTACCACCACAGACTGATCGCCTGTTGTTCGTACTCCATGAAGTCCTGTGCGCGCGGCGGGAACTTCTCCGCCTTCACGTAGTCCTTCGCCGCACTAAGCAGCCCAGCCGCCCCGCACATCCCATCGGCCACGTCCAGGACCCGGGCGGTCGGCATCCGAACGCCCTGCTCCATGGCCTTGATGGTGTCCGGCGAATAGTTGGAGGCGGCGGCCAGCTCCTCCCGCGTGACGTTCGCCTTCATACGCCACCGCTTCAGCTGATTCCCGCTGTACCGCCAGGTCGGGTTGTACTGCACGGACACAGCGACCACCTCCATCGGATACACGGACGCGCGTACCCCCTGAGTCACTACCGAGCGTAACCCCGCACGCACCACGCTGTGACCATGACGAACGCAATTCACTGGCCGGAGTGGGTCCCCCTGGCGGGCCACCATCTGCGCGTCTCAGGCGTCCACTTCGACGCCCTCCGCATCCAGGGCGTACGAGGGGAACAGGTCGCCGCGCGGCTCGTCGCGGAGGCGGACGGGAACGCGGGTCCCGTCATCTGCGAGGCGACGGGGTTCCGTTGGATGTACTTCCTCGTGGCCCCGGGGACGGCGCGGGACCACGGCTGGCCGCTGGGCGTACAGCGGTTCGGCGGCGCGGGCTGCCGCACGGTGACGTACATCGGCGTCCCGGCCCTGGCCGGCAACACGTGGCCGCTGTTCTGGTACTCGGAACCGACTCCGACGGCGCCGTACGTCGTACCGAGCCAGTTGCTGGCGGCACTGGGCGAGTAGAAGCCGGGCCCGCGCTACTTGACCGTCCGCAACCCCAGCGGCCCCGCGATCTCCTCCGCCATGACCCTCCCCGCCTCCTCCTCCAGGCCGTCCGCCTGGAGGTCCTCGTCCGTGTCCAGGCCGTCCAGGTCTTCCAGGGGCTGGTTCAGGCGGACGTGGGCCACCAAGGACTGGAGGGCCCGGAGGGCGCCGGAGGCTGTGGAGCCCCAGTTGGAGAAGTAGGAGAACTGCCACCACCACAGGGCCTCGGTCGTGCGGCCCGCGCGGTAGTGGGCCAAGCCGTGGCAGAGGTCCGCGACGACGTCCGCCAGGTCGTCCGAGATGCGGCAGGGGACGGGGGCCTTGCGGGGCTCGTAGGGGTCGAAGACCTCGGAGTAGACGTCGATCGGGTCGAGGAGGGAGGCGAGGCGTTCGCGGAGGTCGTCCACGTCCTGCTCCGGGCCCAGGTCCGGTTCGTAGCGCTCCTCCGGGACGATGTCCTCGTGCGCGCCCAGGCGCCCGCCCGCCAGGAGGAGCTGGGAGACCTCCAGGAGGAGGAAGGGAACCGCCGAGTCCGGTTCCACGCCCTTCGCGACCTCCCTGACCGAGACGATGAAGCTCTCGATCTGGTCGGAGATCTGGACGGCGAAGTCGTCCGGGTTGTCGGTCACGGTGTTCAGCGTGGCATCAGACATCTAGGAGTCGTCTCCCCTCGAAGGCGCGGCCCAGGGTGACCTCGTCCGCGTATTCCAGATCTCCCCCGACAGGGAGTCCGCTGGCCAGGCGGGTGACCTTCAGGCCCATGGGCTTGATCATGCGCGCGAGGTACGTCGCCGTGGCCTCGCCCTCCAGGTTCGGGTCCGTCGCGAGGATCAGCTCCGTCACCGTGCCGTCGGCCAGGCGCGCCAGGAGTTCCCGTATGCGCAGGTCGTCCGGGCCCACGCCCTCGATCGGGCTGATCGCGCCGCCCAGGACGTGGTACTTGCCCCGGAACTCGCGGGTTCGCTCGATTGCGACTACGTCTTTCGGTTCCTCGACGACGCAGATCACCGAAGGGTCGCGGCGGGGGTCCCTGCAGATGTTGCAGAGCTCCTCCTGCGCGACGTTCCCGCAGGTCGCGCAGAAGCGGACCTTGTCCTTCACTTCCAGCAGCGCGTGCGCCAGGCGCCGAACATCCGTCGGCTCCGCCTGGAGGATGTGGAAGGCGATCCGCTGCGCGCTCTTGGGACCGACGCCGGGCAGCCTGCCCAACTCGTCGATGAGGTCCTGAACCACGCCCTCGTACACGGAACGCCTCTCCTGCTGTAGTGCTGCCTAGGGTGTCCGGCTTCTACGTACCGTAGTTGGCCGGGGGGTTTCTTAGAAGGGAAGGCCCGGGATGCCGCCGCCGCCCAGGCCCTGCGCCAGCGGGCCCAGCTTCTGCTGCTGGAGCGCCTGCGCGTTCTCGTTCGCCGCCTGGACCGCCGCGACGACCAGGTCCGCCAGCGTCTCCGTGTCCTCGGGGTCGACCGCCTTCGGGTCGATCACCAGGCCGCGCAGCTCGCCGGAGCCGTTGACGGTCGCCTTGACGAGGCCGCCGCCCGCCTGGCCCTCGACCTCCGTGCGCGCCAGTTCCTCCTGCGCCGCCGCGAGGTCCTGCTGCATCTTCTGGGCCTGCTGGAGCAGCTGCTGCATGTTGGGCTGGCCACCACCGGGGATCACGATCAGCTCCGTTTCGTACGGGTCCGTTTATGCGGGTCCATCTGGCGGGGTTGCCGCCAGGAACGAGCCTACGTGGTCGGCGGGCGGGTCGCCCCAGCACTCTTTCGAGTGAGATCCAGCGTCCTCCTATACCTGATCAAGCAGCTCTTCCGGGCGGAAAAGCCGTGAATCCGGGCTCATGGCCACCCATTGGGCGGTAGGAAGTGGTGTCGATACGCGTGATCTCGTTGGAGGAGTACCGGGTGAGCCAGCCGGAGATGCAGCCCGAGGGGGTGCCCCCCGAGTCCCCCGAGGGCCAGGGGGGTTCTTCTGGGGGGCGGGGGCAAGGGCAGGGCGCTGAGGGCTCTCCCTCGCGGGATTTGACCGGGCGTGCCTTTCCCCTCGGCGACTGGGGCGACCCCGCCGGGCGCCTCGACGAGCTCTACAGATGGGTGGAGCGGGGTGCCCTGAACACCGCCGACTGGTACCTCACCGACCGTGGCAGGAAGCGCCGGGCGGCGCGCCTGCTGCGCGTGGGCGCCGCCCTGGGCGCCGTGGGCGCCGGTGTGTTTCCGCTGCTCGATCTCGCGGGGGTGGGAGCGGGGGCAGGGGGCCCGGGGGCCGCCGGTGGGCTCGCCGGGTGGGGCTTCGTGTCGCTGCTCCTGGGGGTCGCTTGCGTGGGGTGCGACCGGTTCTTCGGGCTCACGTCCGGGTGGATGCGGGACGTGGCGACCGCGCAGGCCGTGCAGCGGCGGCTGCAGGTTCTGCAGTTCGACTGGGCCTCCGAGAGCGTGCGGGAGGTTCTCGGGCCCACCGAAGGGACCGCCGGGGAAGCCGCCGAGCGGTGCCTCGGAGTGCTGCGCAGGTTCAGCGACGACGTCACCGAGCTCGTCCGCGCCGAGACCTCCGACTGGATGGTCGAGTTCCGGGCCGGGCCCGTGCCGCTCGCCATGCAGGCGATGGTCCCGGGCGGGGCGCCGCGCGAGGCACCCGCCTCCCCCGGGCGTTTTCCGCTGCCGCCCGGGGCCAGGCCCAACATGCCCCGGCAGCGGCCGCCCGAGCCCCGGTGACCCCGGAAGCCCGCTACTTGCGCCAGAACAGGTGGTGCGTCACTCCGCTCGGACTCGGCACCACCTCCAGGTGGTAGCGGTCGGTCAGGTCCTCCGGTGAGTTCCAGAGCCGTACCCCCGCCCCGAGCTTCATCGGCGACACCGCCACGTGCAGCGTGTCCACCAGGTCCGCGTCGAGGAACTCTCGGACGGTCGTCGGACCGCCACCGAGCCTGACGTCCTTGCCCTGCGCCGCCTCCTTCGCCTGCTCCAGGACCGTCTCCGGGTCGCCCGCGACGAAGTGGAACGTGGTGTCGGAGAGCGTGAACGACGGGCGCTCGTGGTGGGTCATGACGAAGACGGGGGTGTGGAAGGGGGGCTCGTCACCCCACCAGCCGCGCCACTCGTGGTCCTGCCACGGCCCGCGCTGCGGGCCGAACTTGTTGCGGCCCATGATCTCCGCGCCGATGTTGTGGCTGAAGTCGCGGGTGAAGTAGTCGTCGAGGCCGCGGGTCCCGCCGGCGTCCTCACGGTTCGGCCAGCTCGCCGTCGCACTCGCCCAGGCGGACATCTCCCGGGGGTCGGCGTGGCCGAACGGCCGCTCCAGGCTCTGGCCCTCACCGGTGCCGAAGCCGTCCTGCGACACCATGAAGTTCTGGACCTTCAGCAGCTGCTGCCGCCGCTGCTTCTCCTGTTTCTGGTTCACGTGGCTCCTCCTGTGTGTACGCGCGTACGACAGTCAGACCCGACGGGCCGCCCGAACTCATCGCTAGCTGTAGATGATCATCGAGCCCTGTGCCAGGCTCCGCGTCGCCGCCGCGTGCAGCCCGAGCCACACGTGGCGCTCCCGCGCGAAGGGGCTCTCGTCCGGCGGGGGCGGGGCCGCCGGCTCCTCCAGGGAGGTGGGGGCCGACGGCGGGGCCGGGGCCAGCGGAGGGTTCGCCGGGTCTATGCCGATCGACGGGGCGACGTACTCCAGCTCCCGCAGGAGTGCCTGCGAGGAGCCGAGCGGGCCGCCGCCCGCGAGGAGCTCGTCGTTGGAGAGCGGGACCGGGAAGTCCACGGGGACGTACGCACCCGCGTGGTCGTAGTGCCAGACCAGGTGGGACCGCTGCGCCGTGGCGTCGAACATCTCCAGGAGTTGTTCGTAGTCCCCGCCCAGCTCGTCCACGGGCGTGACCTCCAGGCCGCAGATCTGGAGGAGGTAGGCGCGGCGCAGGAAATGCAGCGCGTCGTAGTCGAAGCCCGCGACCGGGGCGACGTCGCCGGACAGGCCCGGCATGTAGGCGAAGACGGGCACGGGCGGCAGGCCTGCCTCGTGCAGTGCCTTGTCGTAGACGGCGAGCTCTTCCGCGAACGGGTTGTCGGCGCTGTGGCACAAGACGTCGACGAGCGGGACCAGCCACAGGTCGCAGGCCAAGAAGGTCTCCTCGGGTCGGGTGGGGGGCCGGGACACAGGATGACGGCAGGGACGGGGAACGCGCCCACGGACGTGACGCAGTCCCGCGTGCAGGCAGCGTAGCCGCGCCCCTGTCCCCTAACTGCCCTTGCGCAGGTCCCATATCCATACGCCGTCCACCCACTTTCCGGGACGGCCGAGAAGCGCGTCCACGGTCGCGCGCAGTTGTCCGTCGTTCTGCTGCGGCGCCAGGACGAGGAGGCCCGCCTTCCAGTACTCCAGGTCCCGGCGCACCGCCTCGCGCCAGGCGGGCGTGACCTCGGGGACGCGGCCCGAGGAGCGGACGTCGCGCAGGAGGTTGGAGGTGTTGCGGGGCGAGGGGCCGTAGATGCCGACGCGGTCCGGGCCCCACGGGCCGTTGAAGTAGCCGCCGGGGATGCGGAAGCCCAGGCCGGCGGCTACCTGCCAGTGCAGGCCCTCCGCGTTGGCGGGGTCGGGGACCGGCACCGGGACGAGGGTCTCGCCCTTGCCCAGATACGTCCGCCAGGTGCCCTGCGCGATGAACGGCGGCACATCGACCCGGTCCACGGCCTTCAGCGGCGCCGGGAAGACCGGCAGCAGCGCGAGGACGACGGCCGCCACCCCCGCGAACCGGTGTGCGCGCCGGGGAGCGAGGAGCAGTTGTGAGAGCGCCAGCGCGAGCAGCATGCCGAGCGCCGGGGCACACACCATCGCGACCCGCGACTCGATGACGGATTCGAACAGAGGTCGGCCGGAAAGCGCCGCCCACGGGCCCGGCAGGACGATGTCGGTCAGCGGAACGCGGAACTTCGGCCCGAGCGACAGGAGCGCGGCGGCGAGCACGGTGAAGGCCAGCGCCTTGACGACCGTGCGCTCCCAGAGGCGTACGACGATCGCGAAGGCCAGGACGGCGAGCGGCCAGCCGTAGAAGGCGTTCTGCTCGGTCGGGTTCATCGCGAGGTGGTCGGCGGTCTCGTGGCTGCCCGCGAGCGAGCGCTCGGCGAAGGAGAGGAAGGCGAGCGGGCTGTTGCCCGCGTTGTCGCCGTGCAGCACGCTCTTGTAGCTCTGCGGGCCGAAGAACTGCCAGTAGAGGGGGTACGCGACCAGAGGGACCGTGACCGCGAGGGCGATGCCGAGGCCGCGCGCGAGCGGGCGCCAGGCGGCGCGTGCCACGTCACGTCGCACGGCCGCGTACGCGAGCGCGAAGAGCAGCATGCCGAGCGCCGCCAGGAGGAGCGGCTCCTCGCCGAGGAAGATCTGGTACGTCGTGCAGAGCCCGAGGACGACGCCGTCGCGGACGACCCGTGTGCCCTCGCAGAGCCGCAGCGCCCGCTCGATGATCAGCGGGATCATGAAGAGGACGATGAAGTTCGGGTGGGCGTTGGCGTGGCTGACCATCGGGGGCGCGAACGCGGCGAGGGCCGCGCCGACGGCGGCGGCGCCCCGGTGCGGGACGAGACGTCTGCGGATCAGCGCGTACCAGCTGACGGCGGTGGCGGTGAGGCCGCCCGTCATCGCCACGTTCAGGGCGACCGCGGGCCCGAGGAGCCAGGTGACGGGGGCGAGCGGCACGGACAGGCCCAGCATGACCGTGTTGGCCATGAGGTTCACGCCGTCCGGCACGTTCTGCAGGGTCGTGAAGAGGGGGTTGTTCAGGTGGCGGACGTTGTCCGCCGTCACCGCGAAGAACCACTCCCACTGGTTCTGGTCCTGGAGGGAGTCCGGGATGTAGCGGTGGGCGGGGGCCGTCCAGCGGCTGGAGTAGAGGAAGACGGAGAGGGCCAGGAAGAGGAGCGCGACCAGGACGTCGGCCCTGCGGACCATGCGGACCTTGAGGGACGTCAGCTCGGCGAGGACCTTCACGTAGTCCAGCGGCCTGACCTTCGATCCCTCCTGGTGGGACCAGCGCACCGGCACCTCGGCGACGGGCCAGCCCGCCCGCCTGAAGTACTGCAGTATCTCGACGTCGATGCCCCAGCCGTGCAGCCGGGACGCGGCGAACGCCTCACGGGCCCGGTCGCCGTCGAAGAGCTTGAAGCCGCACTGGGTGTCGCGGATTCCGGGGACGGCGACCGACCGTATGAGGAAGTTGCCGGTACGGCCGAGGAGCTCGCGCAACCGGTGCTGGTGGGTGTCGATCGTCGCGCCGGGGCGGGCGCGGGAGCCGATCGCGGCGGCGTGGCCGTCGGTGAGCGCCTTGTCGAGGTGATCGAGCTCCTCGATGGGCGCGGCGAGGTCGGCGTCGGTGACCAGGACGCGGCGGCCGTACGTGGCGAGGACGCCGAGCCGCAGCGCGTGGCCCTTGCCGCGGTTGCGGCCGCCGCGCAGGAGCTGGACGCGGGGGTCCGCGGCGGACGCCTCGGCGGCGATCTCCGCGGTCCGGTCGGTGGAGCCGTCGTCGACGACGATCAGCTCCCACGCCCCCCGGTGGGTCGTTTCGAGGTGGTCGCGGAGCGCGTCGAGGGTGGGGCCGAGGCGCTGCTCCTCGTTGTACGCGGGCACGACGACGGACAGGTCCACGCTCAGGTCCCCGCTCATGCAGCGGCCAGTCGCTCGATGAGGGACAGGGAGTGCGCGTTGTACTCCCTGACGATCGCGTGCGCCGCCTCCGGGTCGTTGCGCACGAGGGCGTCGACGAGCTCGGTGTGCCGGGACCAGAGCAGACCGCGCAGGTCACCGCCGTTGATGTCGCTCCAGCGGCGGAGGTGGGTGACGGCGCAGACCCAGGACTTCAGGCGCAGGCGGTGCAGGAAGTCGGAGAGGTAGGCGTTGCCGAAGAGGGCGCTGAGCTCGCGCCAGAAGCGGAGGTCGTAGCCGATGAGGACGGTCAGGTCGCCCGCGCAGGCGGCGCGGGCGGCTTCCTCGCCGCGGCGGCGGACGGAGAACAGGGCGTCCGCCGTGTCCCTGCGGGCGCCGTGCGCCATGAGGTCGCGGAAGATGCCGTCCGCGATGAGGCCGCGGGCCTCCAGCATGCCGCGGTAGTCGTCCAGGGTGTGCTCGTGGACGCGGAAGCCGCGGTGCTGGTCGGCGTCCAGGAGGCCCTGCGCGGTGAGGTTCACGAGGGCCTCGCGGACGGGGGTCGCGGAGACGCCGTACTGCTCGGCGATCTCCTTCACCGTGAACTCCTGCCCCGGCTCCAGCCTGCCGGCCAGGACCTCGTCGCGGAGGGCGTCGGCGATCTGCTGGCGCAGAGTGCTGCGGATGACGGCGGGGCCGTCGGTGCCGGGCATCTGGTTTCCCCCGCGGAGTCTGACGTGGTCGTCTTGCTCGTCCCGGACGTCTTGCTCGTCTCGGATGTCTTGGTTACGAGCACGTCAGACTACGCGGTCGGGGTTCCGGGGACGGGGGCGTGCGTCACTGCCCCGATCCGTCCGTCACCCCAGGTGAGGGGTGCTACACGGTGTGTTCGTCCGCCGCCGAGAGTGCCGCGTCCAGCGCCGCGAGTCCCTCCTTCGCCTCGGTCTCCGTGATGGTGCACGCGGGGACCACGTGGGTGCGGTTCATGTTGATGAACGGCCACAGGCCGTTCTTCTTCGCGGCGGCCCCGAACGCGGCCATGGGGGCGTTCGCGTCGCCGGTGGCGTTGTAGGGCACCAGGGGCTCGCGCGTCTCGCGGTTCCTGACCAGCTCGAGCGCCCAGAACATGCCGACGCCGCGCACCTCGCCGACGGAGGGGTGGCGCTCGGCGAGCTCGCGCAGGCCCGGCTCGATGACGCAGGCACCGAGGTTCGCCGCGTGCTCGACGACGCCCTCCTCCGCCATGACGTTGATCGTGGCGACGGCGGCGGCGCAGGCCAGCGGGTGGCCGGAGTACGTGAGGCCGCCCGGGTAGGGGCGCTCGGCGAAGGTCTCCGCGATCTTCCGGGAAATGGCGACGCCGCCGAGCGGCACGTAGCCGGAGTTCACGCCCTTCGCGAAGGTCAGCAGGTCGGGGGTGACGTCGAAGAGATCCGCGGCGAACCACTCGCCGGTACGGCCGAAGCCGGCCATGACCTCGTCGAGGATGAAGACGATGCCGTACTTGTCGCAGAGCGCGCGGACTCCGGCGAGGTAGCCGGGCGGCGGGACCATGATCCCGGCGGTACCGGGCACGGTCTCCAGGATGATCGCGGCGACGGTCTGCGGCCCCTCGAAGACGATGGTGTCCTCCAGGTGCTGGAGGGCGCGCTCGCACTCCTGCTGCTCGGTCTCGGCGTAGAAACGGGAGCGGTAGAGGAAGGGCGCCCAGAACCGGACGACGCCCGCGGCCCCCGTGTCGGAGGCCCAGCGGCGGGGGTCGCCGGTGAGGTTGATGGCCTGGTGGGTGCCGCCGTGGTACGAGCGGTACGCCGAGAGCACCTTGGGGCGGCCCGTGTGCAGACGGGCCATCCGGGTGGCGTGCTCGACGGCGTCGGCGCCGGCGTTCGTGAAGAAGATCTTGTCCAGGTCGCCGGGGGTCCGCTCGGCGATGAGGCGTGCGGCCTCGGAGCGGGCTTCCACGGCGAAGGCGGGGGCGAACGTCGTCATCGTCGCCGCCTGTTCCTGGATGGCGGCGACGACCTTCGGGTGCTGGTACCCGATGTTGGTGTAGACGAGTCCGCTGGTGAAGTCGAGGTAGCGGTTTCCGTCGTAGTCCCAGAAGTAGGCGCCCTCGGCACCGGCGATGGCCGGCGGGTCGATGAGCTCCTGTGCGGACCAGGAGTGGAAGACGTGTGCGCGGTCCGCGGCCTTCACGGCGGCGCCGACCTGGGGATTCGGCTGAGGGGTCATGGGGCCGAGGGTAGATGTCCACGGAGTGGACGGGACATGGGCGTCTTGTCGTACGTGACGTCGTGAACCCGACAGAGTGTCGGGGGCGGTCGCTCGCGGGGCGCGGGTGGGGGTGGGGGTGGGTGGGCCGCGCAGTTCCCCGCGCCCCTGGGGAGGGCTCCTGGGCGCCCCCGTGGGAGTTTCCCTCATGGGTTCCGGGTGGGGAAGGACTACCTGGGGGCGCGGGGAACTGCGCGACCGGCCCCCACCGACCCGCACGGGAGGCACTGCCTCAGTCGTCGTCCCTGTCCGGGAGGACCTTCGCTCTCGGCGTCCCGTCCGCGCAGCGGATCTCGTACGGGAGGTCCGGCTGATCGTCGTCGTCGCCCGGCTCCGCCTCCAGGCGGGCCACCGCCCCCGGCCCCCGCTCCACGTCGTCGTCGATGTGGAACCCGTCCGCCGGGCTCCAGGAGACGAGCCGCACCGTGCCGTCCGCCCGGCACTCCACCGTCGCGGAGCCACCGGTGAAGCGGACCGTGGAACGGTCGGCGGAAGGCGTCGGCGTCGGCGGCGTCGAGGAGGGGGACGGCGGCGCGGACGCGGAGGGTGACGCGCGCGTCGGCGTAGATGCCGTCAAGGCAGCCCGTACCGCCGCCTCATCCAGCGGACGACTGTGCGCCGCGCCCCCCGCCCCGTCAGAACTCGCCAACTGCCACGCGCCCAGCGCCCCCGCCGCCGTCCCCACGGCAACCCACGCCGCCGTCACGACCGCGTTCCGCCACTTCCTCATTCCGCCACTGTGCCGCATCGTTTCCTAACGCCCGGTTAAGAGCTCGGCAAGACCCCGCCACGGCGCGTACCCCGGCCCTGACTACGGTGGTTGTATGGCGCATCTTCTCGTCGTCGAGGACGACCCCCAGCTCCGCGGCGCGCTCGTGCGGGCCCTGCGCGACAAGGGGCACGCCGTGGCGACGGCGCCCAGCGGCATGGCCGGGCTCGACGCCGCGGTGACCAGCAGGCCCGACCTGGTCGTGCTCGATCTGGGGCTGCCGGACGTCGACGGGGCGCAGGTGCTCCGCATGCTGCGTGCCGTCAGCGACGTCCCCGTCATCGTGGCGACCGCGCGGGACGACGAGCCGGAGATGGTCACCGTCCTGGAGGCCGGCGCCGACGACTACATCGTCAAACCGTTCGGCGCCGCCCAACTCGACGCCCGCATCAAGGCCGTACTGCGTCGGCTCGGCGTGACCGAGACCGAGGAACCGTTGCGCGTGGGCGGCCTCTCCGTGGACCCGGCCTCCCGTGAGGTGACCCTCGACGAGGCCTCCGTCGACCTGACGCCCCGCGAGTTCGACCTCCTCGCCTACCTCGCCCGCCGCCCCGGCCAGGTCGTCTCGCGCCGCGAACTGCTCGCCGAGGTCTGGCAGCAGCCGCTCGGCGGCGCCGACAAGACCGTCGACGTCCACCTGTCCTGGCTCCGCCGCAAGCTCGGCGAGACGGCCCAGCACCCCCGCTACCTGCACACCGTCCGCACGGTGGGCGTCAAGCTGGCGGCACCCGGGGAGCAGCCCTCCGGCGACCGGACCCCCTGCGACCAGGACCCCGCCTGATGCGCCGCAGCCTGCTCCTCCTGACCGCCGCCACGACCGCCCTCGTCCTCACCGCGCTCCTCGTCCCCCTCACGCTCCTCACCCGGAGCCACGCGGCCGACCGCGCCACCGCCGAGGCCACCGCCCGCGCCCAGTGGGTCGCCCACGCCCTCGGCCCGGTCCTGGCCACGACCGACGAGCGGGAGACGGCCGAGCAGACGGTGGAGAGCGTCAACGGGGAGGGCCTGCCCAGCACTTCGCTCATCCTCGGCGACGGACGCGTCATCGGCCCGCGGGCCGCCGGGCAGGGATCCGCCGTCACCGACCCCGTACGCCTCGCCCGCACCGGCCGCGCCTTCACCTACGAGCCCGGCTCCGGCGGCCGTCTCGTCCTGGTCCCCGTGCAGGGTGCGAAGGACGGCACGGCCGTCGTTCAAGTGACGCTCAGTGAACGGCAGTTGTACGCGGGCACGCTCGCGTCGTGGCTCGTGCTGGCCGGCATCGGCGTCGGCCTCGTGCTCCTGGGACTGCTGCTCGCCGACCGGCTCGGCGCGCGTCTGGTCGGGGCGACGCGCCGCCTCGCCCGTACCGCGGACCGGCTCGCCGCGGGAGACCTGACGGCCCGCGCCGAACCGGAGGGCCCGCCCGAACTGCGCCTGATCGCGGGTGAGCTGAACCGCCTCGCCGCCCGTATCGACGAGCTCCTCACCGCCGAGCGCGAGAACGCCGCCGACCTCGCGCACCGGCTGCGCACCCCCGTGGCGGCCCTGCGCCTGGACGCGGAGACCCTCAGCGACCCGGACGAGGCGCACCGCATCGCGGCGGACGTCTCGGCGCTGGAACGCAGCGTCGACGACGTGATCCGCAAGGCACGGCGCCCCCTGCGCGAGGCGCCGCGCGCGGACCTGGCGGCGGTGGCACGGGAACGTACGGCGTTCTGGGCACCGTTGGCGGAGGACCAGAGCCGGACCGTGCACACCGATACGCCCGACGCCGGGGTCCCCGTTCCCGTCCCCGTCCCCGCGGACGAACTCGCCGCCGCCCTCGACGCGCTCATCGGCAACGTCCTGGACCACACCCCGCACGGCACGGCCTTCTCCCTCACGGTCCGCCGCACACCCGACGGGCGGGCGGAGCTGACCGTGGCCGACGAGGGGCCCGGCTTTCCCGACCCGGGGGCCGCACCCGACCGCGGCACGAGCGGCGCGGGCTCCACGGGACTCGGCCTGGACATCGCGCGCCGCACGGCCGAGGAGGCGGGCGGCACGTTCACCACGGGACCCGCAGCACCCGGGTCGGGCGCCCGCGTCACCCTCGCCTTCCCTCTCCCCCTCACACCACCCCCGCGCGCGCACCCCGCGGGAACGCCGTCCGGACCGCCCGCGCCCACTTGTTGATGCCCAGCTCGGGCCTGACCGCGGCATACCCCCCGCAGTACTTGGTGAAGTCCGCCGCCCGCACCCCGAACCGGTGCAACACGCGGTCGGCGTCGGTCAGATGCCCCTTGGTCTTGGTCTCCACGAGCACGAGTCCGCTGTCGGCGGCGGCGCTGCGTCCCGTCGCCGTGTCCCGCACGACGAGCCCCGCGTCGCAGGTGATGCGCTGACCGTCGGCGACGAAGGTGGCCCGCTGGTAGTCCGTGACGAGCGAGGGCGTGAGGCCGTCCGGTGCCTCGATGCCGTACGACCCGCGCAGCACGCCCGCGAGGAACCCGAGCCGCACCGCGTCGAGGGCGTGGTCGTCGCCTTCCAGGCGCTGCCGGTGCTTGACGGTCTCGCCGCGCCCGCTCTTCAGCTTGATCTCGAACTGCCGCTCGCCGCTGTCCCGGTAGACGCGCTCCCGTATGCGGTAGCGCAGGCGGCGGCCCTGGCGGTGGTCGTGGAAGGTGCCGAGGTCGGGGGTGTCGTAGTACGTCGAGTGGTACCGGAACCAGCGCTTACCGCCGATGCTGAGCGCCCGGAAGGGCCCGCCCGCCCGGCGCGGGTCGGTGAGCAGCGCGGCGAGGTCCTCGAAGATCTCGACCGGTACGAGGTAGCTGTTGTCGAAGCGGGCGAGCAGCTCCGCCCTGGCGTTGACCTCGTCCAGCGCGATGGGGTGCGCGGCGGTGGCGGCGCGGCCGATGGCGCGTACGGCGGGGTTCACACGGTCTCCTTCGGGTGGCTGGGGGCGATCGTGCGGGACCGGGTCGTGCGTCGTCGTACCGTCAACTCCCGGGAGGTCACGGAAGGTTCCGGCTGGCGGAAACGTACTTCCAGGACCATGAGGTCGCGTACGTAATCGACTTCCTGGACGGTCCATCCGAGCGGCTCCCCGAGCCGCCGTGCGAGCTCGGCGCGCAGGGACTCCTCCTCGCGGTGGACGGAGTCCAGGGTGACGACGGTGCGCCGGTCGCGGGCGAAGAGGCGGGGGTGGTCGGCGCCGTACATCACGACGAGCAGGACGCCGGCGAGGAGCGCGGCCACGGGGAGACCGAGCGCGGGCAGACCGCAGAGCAGGCCGAGGACGAGGGTGATGAAGTAGTACGCGACTTCCTGGTGCTGCAGCGCGTCGGAGCGCAGCCGCACGATCGAGAGCACGCCGAAGAGCCCGAACCCGAGGGCGAGCCCGCCGTCCCCGCCGACGGTGCCGAGCCCGGCGACGATCGCGAACAGGGCGACGTTCAGGGCGAGATACGCGGGAACGAGCTCGCGCCTGCGGTGCCGCGGATAGAACACGCCGAAGGTCAGCAGGGCGACGGCGGCGAGGTCGAGTCCCAGGTGGGCGCAGAGGGTCAGGGTGCTGTCCATGACGAGGACGCTAGGGAGCGGGAGGTTAAGCCCGCCCCCGGCGAGCGTTAACGAACGCCTCCAGGCCTTCGCCTCAACCCCATTGACAGCATGCTGCCATTAAGACAGCATGCTTACACAAGCAGAAGCGCAAGGCACGCCACCCGCTCGCACCCCGGAGGCTCACATGTCCCCCACGTCCCGCAAGCCCGTGCACCTCGCCCTCTACGACACGTTCGCCGACTGGGAGACGGGCCACGCCACGGCCTGGCTCGCCCGCTTCGGCTACGAGATCCGCACGGTCGCCCCGACGGCCGAACCCGTCGTCTCCATCGGCGGCCTGCGCGTACAGCCCGACCTCTCCCTCGCCGAACTGCGCCCCGAGGACAGCTCCTTGCTGATCCTGCCGGGCGCGGACCTGTGGGACACGAGCGACGACCTCGCCCCGTTCGCCCGCACGGCCCGCGCGTTCCTGGCCGCGGGCGTCCCGGTCGGCGCGATCTGCGGAGCCACGGCGGGCCTGGCCCGCGAGGGCCTGCTCGACGACCGCACGCACACGAGCGCGGCACCGATGTACCTGACCGCCACCGGCTACAAGGGCGGCGAGAGATACGTCGAGTCGGACGCGGTGACCGACGGCGACCTGATCACGGCGGGCCCGACGGAACCGGTCGCGTTCGCCCGCGAGATCTTCGGCCGCCTCGGCGACGTACTCGACGCCGAGAAGCTCGACGCGTGGTACCGCCTGTTCCACGACTCGGACCCGGCGGCGTACGAGACGCTGAACTCGTGAGCGACAACCGCCAGGACCTCCTGAGCCGCACCGCCCTGACCGTCTTCCGCCTCAACGGCCGGTTCCTCACCGCCTCCGAGGAACTGGCGAAGCCCGCCGGGCTCACCGCGGCCTGGTGGCAGGTGCTCGGCGCGGTGCTGCGCGACCCGCTGCCGGTCGCGGGCGTCGCCCGCACGATGGGCATCACGCGCCAGAGCGTGCAGCGCGTGGCGGACCTCCTGGTCCGCGAGGGCCTCGCCGAATACACGCCGAACCCGGCCCACCGCCGAGCCAAACTCCTCCGCCCGACGGAGGAGGGCAGGGCCGCCGTCTCCCGCATCGAGCCCGGCCACGCGGACTTGGCGGCCCGCCTGGCGGACGCACTCGGCGACGCGGAGTTCGCGGAGACGGCACGGGTACTGGAACGCCTGGCGACGGTGTTGGACGACGTCCTCGACACGGATGCGGGGTCCTCCGGGGCCGTTACGGAACCGTAGGGAGCGGTCCCGGCACATCCTGTCGTACCGCCGCACTATCCTCACTCTGTTGCACACCAATGGGGGAGGTCGGTGCGGCGATGGAGAAGCTCGTGCCCGGGGATCCGCAACGGATCGGCGCGTACCGTCTGTTGGCGCGGCTCGGGGCCGGGGGCATGGGGCATGTGTACCTCGCCCGGTCCGAGCGGGGCCGTACGGTCGCCGTGAAGCTCGTGCGGCAGGAGCTCGCCGAGCAGGAGGAGTTCCGGAACCGGTTCCGGCAGGAGGTGCAGGCCGCCCGGCAAGTGGGGGGTGCGTGGACCGCGCCCGTGCTGGACGCCGACACCGAGGCCGCCATCCCGTGGCTCGCGACCGGGTACGTCGCCGGACCCTCCCTCCAGAGCGTCGTCTCGCACGATCACGGGCCGTTGCCCGAGCGGTCCGTCCACATCCTCGGTGCCGGGCTCGCTCATGCCCTGAAGGACATCCACGCCGCCGGCATGGTCCACCGCGACCTCAAGCCGTCCAACGTCCTCATCACCATCGACGGGCCCCGCGTCATCGACTTCGGCATCGCGCGCGCCCTGGAGACGGTCACCGACGGAGGGCTGACCCGCACGGGCGCGCTCGTCGGGTCGCCCGGGTTCATGGCCCCCGAGCAGGTGCGGGGGGATCGGATCACGCCCGCCTGTGACGTCTTCTGTCTCGGGTCCGTGCTCGCCTACGCCGCTTCCGGCGCCCTGCCCTTCGGGACCGCCAACAGCGGCGTGCACGCGCTGATGTTCCGCATCGCCCAGGAGGAGCCCGACCTGGAGGGGCTTCCCGAAGGGCTCGCCGAGCTGATCGGCGCCTGCCTCCGCAAGGAGCCGGGCGACCGGCCCTCCCTCGACGAGGTGCTCGAGCGTACGGGGGCCGCCGACGCGCTGGGGGACGACGGACACACCCTCGATCCCTGGCTGCCCGGCGCCCTCGTCGCCCAACTGGGTCGGCACGCCGTCCAGTTGCTCGACGCCGAGGACCCCGAGGAGAGCGGGGAGAGCGGGGAGAGCGGGGAGGGCGTAGAGAGCGTGGGGGGCGCGGACGGAGTCGCAGCGGGGTCCGGTGGGGAGCGTGGCGCTGTTCAGGACGCCACCCCTCCCCCGCCCGGCAAGCCCGGCACCGCCCCCCTCGACCACCTGCCCACCATGGTCTCCGGGCAGGCCCCTCCCACACCCCCGCCCGGCGCCCCGGTGTACGGCTACCCGCAGCAGACCCCGGCGCCGCGGCAGGCCCCGGTCCAGCACCCCGCCTACGGGTACCCCCACCAGCCGCCCCCGCCCGGGTTCGGGCCCACGCCTCCCTACGGGCCCACTCCCCCGTACGGGCCCGTCCCGCCGCCCGAGCCCGCGCGGCGCAGTGGGCGGTCCACCGCCGCGCTGGTCGTCGTCGCGCTCATAGTGGCTCTCGGAGCGGGCGGCACCGTCTACGCCGTCATGAACGGCGACAGCGCCGAGGACAAGCGGGGTGACGACTCCGCCAACGGGAACAGCGCCAGCAGCGCACCGAAGACCCCGGGGCCCTCCACGCCGGGGCCCGAGTCGAGCTCCCCCGGACCGTCGCCGTCCGACAGCGACGACGGCACCATCCCGGACAAATACCTCGGCACCTGGTCCGGCGGCCTCGACACCGACAACGGTCACAGCACCCGCGAACTCACCCTCCAGCAGGGCGAGGTCGGCGACACCGTGCTGTCCGTGACGGCCGACGGGCCCGCCGACGGAGGCGGCACCTACCACTGCGTCTTCCAGGGGAAACTCGTGTCCGCGTCCGGCGAGCGACTGCGCATCGGACCCACCGAGGTCACCGTCGGCGAGCCCATGACGTCCTGCACGCCCGGCGACCCGAGCGTCATCACCATCCTCGGCAACGGCAAGCTCCGGCGCGCCAACACCGACGGCAGCGGCGAGCTGACGTACGACAAGGGGAACTGAACCCTCCGGCAACAACTGCCGACAGGACCGCGAAGCCGCCGCCCGCTCGCTCCGCGCCGCCTACCGTCACCGCCCATGGACTGGTTGAGCGCCGAGAACACCATCGCCGTGCTCACGGCTGTCCTCGGTCTCGCCGCCACCGTCGGCGCGCTCTGGTACGAGCGGCGCGTGCCCCGGCGCAAGCGGCTCGGCTACCGGGTCCAGCTGGACACCGCCATAGGCGACAACGTGCGGACGGGCGGCGCCAACGCCCGCCTCGGTCTCTTCGACGAGACCCCCGAGATGTCCGACGCCACGCTCGTCCTGCTGCGCGTCGAGAACGACGGCTCCCAAGCCGTCTCCGACGCCGACTACAGCGGGCGTGCCCTGCACGGGCTCACCGCCGTCTTCACGGGACGCACCGTCCGCGGTCTCGCCGTCACCGCGCCGTCCGGCGACGACCACCTGATGGAGCACTTCACGGCCGCGGCCGGGCTGCGGTACGAGGGCAGCACCCTGCACATCCCGCGCGTCCCGCTCAACCGGGGTCAGCACTACAAGCTGCTCGTCCTCCTCACCGGCGGACCCGTCGGCGGCGACGTCACCCTCTCCGGCGGCATCCAGGCGGGCGACGTGCAGCCCAACCGGTCCACCACCCTCGACGACAAGCCGCCACTGCTGTCCCGGCCCGCACAGCTCCTCACCGTGCTGCTCACCCTGTCCGTCGTCACCCTCGCCTCGATCATCGTGCTCCGCGAGGACGACCCGCCGCCGCCCATCGAGTGCGCGACCGGCGAGCTGACGGTGCTCGGCTCGACGGCGTTCGCGCCGGTCGTCGAGGAGCTCGCCGACAAGTACGAGGGCGACTGCCCCGGCTCCGACATCACGGTCAGCGCCCACGGCAGCGCGGCGGGCCTGCGTGAACTCGACGACGCGGGGCGGAAGTCCACCGGCAAGGGAAGGAACAAAGGAGCACCGGCCCTGCTCGCCTTCTCCGACGGGCCGGGGTCCGACGGCTTCCCCCGCCTCGCCGAGACCCGCGTCGCCGTCTCCGTCTTCGCGCTCGTCCTCAACGACCGCGTACCGACGCGCAATCTGACCCTGCCGCAGGTGCGTCGGATCTACCGGGGCGACGTACGCAACTGGAAGGAGCTCGGCGGGCCCGACCTGCCCGTCGTCCTCGTCAGCCGCGGCTCCAGCTCCGGCACCCGCGACACGCTCCAGCGCCGCGTCCTCGGCGGCACCTTCGAGATCAAGGCGTCCTCCAACGACTGCCTCGGCAAGGACGACCCGTCCGTGCCCGTCACCCGCTGCGAACTCGACTCCACCGACCAGGTCCTCGACGCCGTCGGCCGCATCCCCGGCGCCATCGGCTACAGCGAACTCCGCGCCGCCTCCGGCCTCAAGGGCCTGCACCGGCTCGACCTGGAAGGCCACGCGCCGTCCACCGACCAGCTCCTGAAGACCGGCTACCCCTACCGCGAGATCGAGTACGCCTACACCTACGGCCTCCCGCCCGCCGACTCCCTCGCCGCGGGGTTCCTCGCCTACGCGCGCGGCACCGGCATCGACGTCATCCGCACCCACGGCCACCTGCCGTGCGCGACCCCGGAGGGCCTGCGGGTATGCGCGGAGGGGCGCCCCGGCGACAGTGCCGGGACGCCCCTCCCACAGAGCTCTACGACTAGACGAACGAGTTGATCTCGATCGTCTCCGTGCGGCCCGGACCCACACCGATCGCGGAGATCGGCGCGCCGGACATCTCCTCCAGCGCCTTCACGTAACCCTGCGCGTTCTTCGGCAGGTCGGAGAAGGTCTGCGCCTTGGTGATGTCCTCGGACCAGCCGGGCAGCATCTCGTAGATCGGCTTCGCGTGGTGGAAGTCGGTCTGGTTGTACGGGAGCTCCTCGACACGCTTGCCGTCGATCTCGTACGCCACGCAGACCGGGATCTGCTCCCAGCCGGTGAGGACGTCGAGCTTCGTCAGGAAGAAGTCCGTGAGGCCGTTGACGCGCGTCGCGTAGCGGGCGATCGGGGCGTCGAACCAGCCGCAGCGGCGGTCACGGCCCGTCGTCACACCGCGCTCGCCGCCGATGGTGCGCAGCGCCTCGCCGTCCGCGTCGAACAGCTCCGTCGGGAACGGGCCCGCGCCGACACGGGTCGTGTACGCCTTCAGGATGCCGATGACCCGGGTGATCTTCGTCGGGCCCACGCCCGTGCCCGTGCAGGCGCCGCCCGCGGTCGGGTTCGAGGAGGTGACGAAGGGGTACGTGCCGTGGTCCACGTCCAGGAGCGTGCCCTGGCCGCCCTCGAACAGGACGACCTTGTCGTCGTCGAGCGCGTTGTTCAGGATCAGCGTCGTGTCGGCGACGTACTGCTTGATGTTCTCGCCGTGCTCCAGGAGCTGCTCGACGATCTGCTCCGACTCGATCGCGCGCCGGTTGAAGACCTTGGTCAGGAGCTGGTTCTTCTGCTCCAGGGCCGCTTCGACCTTCTGCTTCAGGATCGACTCGTCGTAGAGGTCCTGGACGCGGATGCCGGTGCGGTTGATCTTGTCGGCGTACGTCGGGCCGATGCCGCGGCCCGTCGTGCCGATCTTCCGCTTGCCGAGGAAGCGCTCGCCGACCTTGTCGACCGTGACGTTGTACGGCGTGATGATGTGCGCGTTGCCGCTGATCAGCAGCTTCGACGTGTCGACGCCGCGCTCGTTCAGACCGCTCAGCTCGGAGAGCAGGACCGACGGGTCGACGACGACTCCGTTGCCGATGACGGGCACGCAGTCCGGGGAGAGAATCCCGGAAGGGAGGAGATGCAGCGCGTACTTCTGGTCGCCGACGACGACCGTGTGGCCGGCGTTGTTGCCGCCCTGGTAGCGCACTACATAGTCCACGGAGCCACCGAGCAGGTCAGTGGCCTTTCCCTTGCCTTCGTCACCCCACTGAGCACCGAGCAGCACAAGTGCGGGCACAGGCGTACACCCCTTCCGGGCGGGGCATGTCCAAGGTCTGGGGCCGTAGCCGCCGTATGGGTGTGCCTTGGATGCTGCCCCGGAATAGACGAAGCCCCTGGCGCAATAGCGCAAGGGGCTCTTGCACAAAGATGCTACCCGAGGTCTCAAAGAACGGCTAAAAGAAAGGGCGCACGTTGTCGGCTCGCGACCAGCTCCTAGTCGTCATCGACCCGGTCGCCCGGCGCACGGACGGTGAGTCGGTACGGATCGCGAAGGATGTGCTCGGCGCGGGCGCCGCGGTCCGGGTCTGTCTCCCCGACGGCCCCGAAGACTTCACGAAAGCGCTGGCCAGGCGGGGTACGCGACGGCTCGTGGTGATCGGCGACGATCGGGCGCTGCTGCGTGCGGTGGCGGCGCTCCACCGGGAGCGGGACCTCGCCGGGTGCGCGCTTTCCGTCGTCCCCGTGGGCGCCGCGCAATCGCTGACGCTGACGCGCGGGCTGGGGGTGCCGGCGGGGGCGGTGGCCGCGGCGCGGGCGGTCCTGGAGGGTGCCGAGCGCAGACTCGACCTGCTGGTGGACGACAGTGACGGGGTCGTCCTCGGTGATCTCCGGATCCCGCCGGTGGGGGCGGGCAGGTCCTCGTCCGTGCCCGAGGACGTCTCCTCGTCCGTGGGCGCGGGCGCCTCAGCGAGGGTGATCGCGGGGAGGGCGGGCGTCGCGGCGGAGGGGCACGCGTGGCTGCGCTCGTGCCAGTCGTTCGTCCGCACGCTCGCGGCGCGCCCCGCGCGCCCGTCCCGTCCCGTACCGCCGGCCCGGCTCCGGATCGAGGCGGACGGGGTCACGCTCGTGGGCCTGGACCAGCCCGTCGAGGGCGTCCGTGTCACGGCCGGGGGCGGCGGCCTGGCCCGTGTGGAGGTCCGCCCGTCCCCTTCGGCGGGGGCGGACGCGTCGCCGGTACGGGTCCGGGCGCGGACGGTGACGGTGTCCGGGGCGGACTTCCGCTACCGGGCGGACGCGGTGGTGGCGGGCCCGGTGCGGACCCGGACGTGGACGGTGCGGGCTCGGGCGTGGGGGCTCACGTTGCCGCGGTGAGGGGGCCCGCGGGTCCCGTCACACCGTCACCAGGAGCTCCTCGAACCCTCGGATCACGAAGTTCGGGGTGCGGGGCGGGTCCGCCGCGAGGCGCAGGGCCGGGGCGCGGCGCAGCAGGGCGTGCAGGGACGCCGCCAGTTCGATGCGGGCCAGGGGCGCGCCGATGCAGTAGTGGATGCCCGCGCTGAAGGAGATGTGCGGGTTGTCGCGGCGGGAGAGGTCGAGCTCGGCGGGGGCGTCGAAGACCGCGGGGTCGTGGTTGGCGGAGCCGAAGAGGAGGGCCAGTTCCGCGCCGCGCGGGATCGTCACGCCGTCGATCTCGATGTCGTCGAGGACCCACCGTTCGAAGAGCTGGAGCGGCGTGTCGTACCGCATCAGCTCCTCGACCGCCGTGGGCACGAGTCCGGCCGGGTCGGCGCGGAGCGCGGCCAGCTGCGCCGGGTTCCGGAACAGCGCGTGCCAGCCGTTGACCGTGGCGTTCACCGTCGCCTCGTGCCCCGCATTGAGCAGGAGCACGCACGTGGAGATCATTTCCTGCTCGGTGAGGGACTCGCCGTCCTCGTGCGCCGCGATCAGGCCCGAGATCAGGTCCTCGGCCGGGTTCGCGCGGCGTGCGGCGATCAGCTCGCGCAGGTACGCCGTGAATTCGAGGGAGGCGCGGACCGCTCGCGCCGCCGTCTCCTGCGACGGGTTCAGCTCGTACATGCCGCAGATCGCCGCCGACCAGGGGCGCAGCAGGTCCCGGTCGCCCTCCGGGATGCCCAGCATCTGGGCGATGACCGCCACCGGGAGCGGTTCGGCGACGCGGGCCTTGAGGTCGCCGCCGCCGTCCGCCACGAGGTCGCGCACGAGGCCGTCCGCCAACTGCTCGACGTAGGGACGGAGCCGGGCGACCGTGCGCGGGGTGAACGCCTTCGCGACCAGGCGGCGGATGCGGGTGTGCGTGGGCGCCTCCAGGTCGAGCATGCCGTTGTCGTTGAGGGTGTGGAACGGCTCGTGCTCGGGCGGCGGGGGTGTGCGGCCGAACTCCTCGTGCGTGAAGCGGTGCAGGTACGTGCGGCCGAGGCGCCGGTCGCGCAGCAGGGCCGCGACGTCCGCGTGGTGCGGGATCAGCCACTGCCCGGTGGGCGGGCAGTAGTGGGCGCGGCCCGCCTCGCGCAGGCGTGCGTACGCCGGGCAGGGGTCGGCCACGAACTCCGGGGAGGAGGGGGTGAACACCTCTGCCGCTTCGAGCGCTGCGTCCATGGGGGGACGCTAGACCCGCTCACCCCGCCATGACCAGCCTCATTCCGTCATGACCAGCCTCACCCCGGTGTGACCAGCCTCGCTTCGTACGCGAACACCGCCGCCTGCGTGCGGTCCCGCAGCCCCAGCTTCACCAGGACCCGGCTGACGTGCGTCTTGATGGTCGACTCGGCGACGACGAGCCGGGAGGCGATCTCCGCGTTCGACAGGCCCTGCGCGATGAGGACGAGGACCTCCGTCTCGCGCTCGGTGAGCTCCCCGTACTGCTGCGCCTGGACGGTCGCCGAGAGCCGCGGCGTCTCCGCCAGCTTCGAGAACTCCGTGATCAGGCGGCGCGTCACGGTCGGCGCGAGAAGCGCCTCGCCGGACGCCACCACCCTTACACCCTCCGCGAGTTGTCGCGCGGAGGCGTCCTTGAGGAGGAAGCCGGAGGCGCCCGCGCGGAGCGCCTGGTAGACGTACTCGTCGAGGTCGAACGTGGTCAGGACGAGGACCTTCGCGTTGCCCTCGGACGCGATGATCTCGCGGGTCGCCTCGATGCCGTTCAGCTGGGGCATGCGGATGTCCATCAGGACGACGTCGGGGGCGAGTTCCCGGACCCGCTCGACCGCCTCGCGGCCGTTGACGGCCTCGCCGACGACCTCGATGTCGGGCATCGCGTTCAGGAGGACGGAGAAGCCCTCGCGCACCATCATCTGGTCGTCGGCGATGAGCACCTTGATCGTCATGCGTCCTCTCCCGCCGGGTTCATGCGGTCCACGGGCGGCACCGGCAGGAAGACCGTGACCTCGTAACCGCCGTCGGCGGCCGGTTCCGCCGTCATCTCGCCGTTCAGCATCGTCACGCGCTCCCGCATGCCGGTGATGCCGTGGCCCGCGCCCGGGGACGGCTTGACCAGGCCGGTCGCCGGGCCGTTCACGACGCGCAGGCCCAGGCCGCCGAGGACGTAGCCGACCTCGACGCGCGCCGCCGCGCCGGGCGCGTGGCGCAGGCTGTTGCTGAGGGCCTCCTGCACGATGCGGTACGCGGAGAGCTCCACGCCCTGCGGCAGTTCGCGGACCGCCCCGGTGACCACCTTGTCGACGGTCAGACCGGCGTCACGGACGTTGTCCAGGAGCCGGTCGAGGTCGGCGAGCGTGGGCTGCGGGGCGTCCGGCGCCTCGTAGTCCTCGGCCCGTACGACACCGAGGACGCGGCGCAGTTCGGTGAGCGCGGACACCGCGTTCTCGCGGATCGTCACGAACGCCTGCTCCAGCTCGGGCGGCGGGTTCTCCACGCGGTAGGGCGCGGCCTCGGCCTGGATGGCGACCACCGACATGTGGTGGGCGACCACGTCGTGCAGCTCGCGGGCGATGTTGGTGCGCTCCTCCAGGAGGGTGCGCTTGTCGCGCTCGATGGCGGTGACGGTGCGCTGCACGGTGACCTCGCGCTGCGCCTCGCGCCGCACGTGCACCACCGTGGTGACGAGGAGCGCGAGCGCCGAGACGAACAGCATCATCGGGGCGTCGGAGGCGCCGGGCGACCCGACCCAGACCTCCGTGACCACGCCGTACGCCGCCGTGGCGAGCCACATCCACAGGGCGGTGCGCGGTCCGGTCCTCGCCGCGACGACGACCATCACCACGATGTGCGCGAAGAACGCGGCGGGCGTCCACGGCCAGCCGTCCCAGGTGTTGCCGAGCACCGCGGTGAACGGGGTCGAGACGAGCGAGACCCAGAAGGCGCCGACCGGCCTGACCAGCGTCATCAGGACCGCCGCCGCCGGGATGAAGCCGGTGAGGAGGTGCGCGACGGCGTCGGTGCCGTAGCCCACGTTGTACGCGAGGGACAGGGTGATCAGGGCCGCGGCGACCACCAGGGCGTGCGGGGTCCACACGGCGTACGCGCGTATCCGCCGCGGGAGGAGACGGGCCAGGCGGCCCTCCGTCGTCCTGGGCGGCAGCAGCCGGTAGGCGAAGGCGTCGTGGAACAGCGCCTCGCGCAGGCCGCCGAAGGCCTCCCGCACGAGGTGGAACTCGGGGCTCTTCGGGCCTCTGGCCTTGAGCTGCTCAGTCGTATCGGTCACGTCTACGAAGGTAAGGGCACGTGGCGGGCCGGTCGTCCACAGCAAGACGGGTTCCGCGGGGTCCGTCGCAGGTACTACTCGCGACCGTCAGGAGGTGCGTCCCGACGGGCGCACCACGCCCGTCTCGTACGCGTACACCGCCGCCTGCGTGCGGTCGCGCAGGCCCAGCTTCACCAGGATGCGGCCGACGTGCGTCTTCACGGTCTGCTCGGCGACGACGAGCCGCGCCGCGATCTCCGCGTTCGACAGGCCCTGCGCGATCAGGGCGAGCACCTCCGTCTCGCGCCCGGTCAGCTCACCCACGCGGGGCTTGAGCGGGCCGCGCGTCCCGCCGTCCATGCGGGAGAACTCCGCGATGAGGCGCCGGGTGATGCCGGGCGCGAGCAGCGCGTCCCCGGCCGCCACGACCCGGACCGCCTCGGCGAGCTGGTCCGCCGACGCGTCCTTGAGCAGGAACCCGGAGGCACCGGCGCGCAGCGCGTCGTACACGTACTCGTCGAGGTCGAAGGTGGTCAGGACGAGGACCTTCACGTCGGCGGCGCCGGGCAGTTCGCCCGTGATGCGGCGGGTCGCCTCGATGCCGCTCAGCTCGGGCATGCGGATGTCCATGAGGACCACGTCCGGCACGAGTGCGGCGACCTTGGCGACCGCGTCCGCGCCGTCGACGGCCTGACCGATCACCTCGATGTCCGGCTCGGCATTGAGCAGGACGGAGAAGCCCTGCCTGACCATGATCTGGTCGTCGGCGATCAGGACCTTGATCGTCATGGCGTGGTCTCTCCGTCGGTGGTCGGTGTCGTAAGGGTGGTCGGGGTCGCGGTCGGCAGGAACGCCGACACCTCGTAGCCGCCGTCCTGCGTGGGGCCCGTGGCGAGGTCGCCGCCCAGCATCGTCGTGCGCTCCCGCATGCCGAGCAGCCCGTGGCCCGCGCCCGGCGAGGGCGGCGCGGCGGTGCGCGCGCCCGAGTCGGTGACCCGGACGTGCACCCCGGCCCGCGCGTACGTGAGGCCGATCCGCACCGTCGAGCCGGGCGCGTGCCGGATCGCGTTGCTGAGCGCCTCCTGCACGATGCGGTACGCCGACAGGTCGACGCCGGGCGGCAGCGGGCGCGGCTCGCCCGCCGTCTCGCGGCGCACGGTCAGGCCCGCCGCGCGGGCGTTGTCCACGAGGACGTCCAGGCGCTCCAGGGTGGGCAGCGGGGCCTGCGGGGCGGCCTCCGGGTCACCGGGGTTCTCCGAGCGCAGGACGCCGAGGACGCGACGGAGCTCGGTGAGGGCTTCGAGGGCGTTCTCCCGGATGCCCGCGAGGTTCTCCCTGAGCTCGTCGGGCGGGTCCTCGACCAGGTGCGGGGCGACCTGCGCCTGGATGGAGATGACGGACATGTGGTGGGCGACCACGTCGTGCAGTTCGCGGGCGATGCGGCTGCGCTCCTCCAGGAGGGTGCGGCGGGCCCGTTCCTCGGCGGTGATGGTCTCCTGCTCGACGAGCCGGGTGCGGGCCTCGCGGCGACCGCGCAGGAGGGTGCCGACGAGGGTGACGGCGCCGAAGACGAGGGCCGCGAGGGGCACGGTGGTGTCGTAGGGCCCGGGGCTGCTCGTCTGCTGCAGCACGAGCGGGACGCCGACGCTCAGCACGCAGGCCGCCCAGGCGGCCCTGGCCGGCAGCCGCAGCGCGAGCAGCAGCGTCGCCGTGCCGTGCGCGAACAGCGCGGGCGGCCCCCACGGCCACGGTTCGGGCCCCTGGAGGAGCGGCACCGTCGTCAGGAGGGAGGCGGTCGTGTTCACGACGAGCGACAGCCACCACGCGGGCACCGGACGCACCAGTGCGACGAGCAGCGCGGCAGCCTGCAGCAGCGCCATCAGCGTGCCGACGGTGTGTCCGAGGTGGTAACGCTGCGACCACTGGTCGAGGTTCCCGACGGCCGTGGTGACGGCGACGCCGACGACCACGACGTGCGCGAACCAGCGCAGCACCCGGGGCTGCCGGAACGGCGGCAGCGGCATCCGCGCCGCCGTCACCAGATCACGGCGCAGCCTCTTGAGCCCGCCCGCGACCGCCCGGTCGAACCGCTCCCCGTCACCGCTCCCGCGGTCCGCCTCTGCCACAAGATCAACCCTAGGCACGCCGCACCGTCTCCCCCGCCGCACCCCTGCCCCCGCGCCGTCCCCGCACGGCGGACGCCGGGCTCCGGCCACCCCTCTCGTACGTATGGAACGCCGACCAGCACACCGCGAGCCCCAGCCCGAACACCGGCAACCAGGCCACGCGGGCCAGGACCCAGCCGAATCCGTCCGGCGCCGTGTGCAGGCCGGGCAGCGGACTCCCGGCCGGCAGGCCGAGCGCGGTGACCGCCATCATTGCCGTCTGGTGCCAGAGGAATATCGTCATCGCGGACAGGTTCACGACGGCCACCGCCGTCCACGCCGCGGGCCTGCGCAGCCACCATCCGAGGGGCTCCCGCAGCAGCACCGCCAGGCCGCACTGGGCGACGCCGAAGGCGACGGCGGCCAGGGTCGGCGGGTCGAGGTTCGACACCGTGGCGCCCGGCACGCCGACCATCGAGGCCGGATAGCCGGCCCACAGGACGAGCCCCGCGGTGGCCGCCGCCCCGCCCACCAGCAGCACCCGCCCCGCGTTCCGCGTCAGCTCGCCCCGCGACCAGGCCGCGCCCAGCGTGTACGGCACGAGCCAGCCCGCCGCCACGTTCATCCAGCCCAGCCAGGCGGGGCCGCCGAAACCGAACCGCACCAGGTCCACGTGGAGAACGACGGCCAGCGGCCACAGCGGGTTGAGCCGCCGCACCAGCGGCGTGGCGGCGGTGAGCGCCGCGTAGACCAGCAGGAACCACAGGGGCGAGAGCGCCGGCTTGACCAGCGTGTGGACGGTGGCCGGGTCCGCGCCCGAGAGGAGCAGACCCGCGGTGGCCGCCGTCCACAGCGCGAGGACGGCGGCGACCGGCCCGAAGAGTCGGCCGAGCCGGGCGGCGAGCCACGCGCGGTACCCGGTGCCGCGCTCGCGCGCCGCCGCGTAACCCTTCGCCGCCACGAACCCGCCCACCAGGAAGAACACGGCCAGCGTCTGGAACACCCAGGAGATCGGGGCGAGCCACGGCATGCCGCTCAGCGGGCTCGCCGTGTGCAGCGTGCCGCCGTCCGGGACCAGGGCGGTGACCAGCCAGTGGCCGCCCACCACGCCGAGAATGGCGAGGGCCCGCAGGGCGTCGACGGCGCGGTCCCTGCCGGGCGGTGTGGCGGCGTCCACACGCCGGACGAGGGCGGACAGGCGGTGCTCACGCATGAGTGACCTCCGTCGCGTCGCCGCGCACGATGCGTGCGAGATTGCCGAGCGGGACCGAGCCCGGCTCCAGGTAGTCGCTGTGGCCGCCGCCGCCCGCCGCGAAGACGCGGGCGCCGAAGCCGTCGGAGACCGGGTCGGTACCGAAGCCGACGGTCGTGCCGAAGACGTCGGCGCTGGTGTGCGGCACGTCGGCGATCCAGTCGCCGGAGCCGCGCCCCGCCCAGATCCGGGCCCGGGTGTGCAGGTCGGCGGCCCGGTCGACGCCGGTGCCGGGGCTGCCGTAGAGCGCGATGTCGGCGACGTCCAGGACGCGCGGGCCCGTCGCGGCACTGGCGCACACCACCGAGCCGTACGAGTGGCAGAGCAGGGACACGCGCGCGTGGGCGTTGATTCCGTGGAGCTCGCCGACGAAGGAGCGCAGGGCGGGCGCGGCGCCGTCCGCGCGGCCCGTGGTGAGGACGGCGGGGCTGACGGTGCCCGGCGTCTCGTACCCGAGCCAGGCCACGACCGCCGTGCCCCGTCCGGGTGCCGCGTGCCGGTCGAGCTCGGCGCGCAGCGCCAGGGCGCCGGAGCGCAGCCTGCCGTACGAGTCGAGGGACGTGTCCGACCCGGGTACGAGGACGGCGACGCGGTCCGCGTCCGCCAGGTCGCCGAACACCTCGGCGGTGCGGCCGGTGCCGCGTCCGTCGAAGGCGAGGAACTGCCGGTGCGGGGAGGCCATGGCGCGCAGGGCCGCGGCCCGGTCCTTCGCGCCGTACCGCGCCGCCTGGGCCGCAGCCTCCGTGGCGTTGGCCCGGTTCGCCGCGTACGCGCCGGGGAGGGTCGCCGCCGTGACGCGGCCGAGGGAGGCGGGGGCGGGGGCCGGGATCTCCGGGCGGGCGGCGCCCGACAGCGGGACCACCACGGCGGCGGCGACACCGAAGGACAGCAGGGTGCGGCGCAGCCGCCCGGCCCGGAACCTCATCACGTCCTGCCTTTCCGCTGGTTCGCGGGCCGGCGTTCCGACTCGCGCTCACGGAAAGGAAGTTATGGATCGGTCTCTGTAGCCCACATCACGCTGGGGTATACAGCGGCACGTAGCTCTCAGGTATTACGGGTGTCCCGGGGCCTCACGGGTGATCAACCCGTGGTCGTCGGAGCGCAACGGACGGGCTCGTCAGAACGCGAGTTGCGCGATCTCCTCCGCGACGACCGCGCACGCGTCCGCCGCCGGGTCGATCAGCGGGAAGTGCCCCACGTCCTCCAGGAGCGTCAGGCCCACGACCTCGCCCGCCTGGGCAGCCGCGTCGGCGTACGCCTCGGACACGGCCTGCGGCACGACGATGTCGGTGCGGCCCTGCACGACGGTCGTGGCGATGCCGGTGGGGAGCAGCGCGGCCGGATCGGCGTACGGCAGCCGCTCCTCGAAGCGGGCCGCGCCGCCCAGGAGTTGCGCGGACGCGCCGCCGCAGACCTCCAGGGCCTCGGCGGTGCGGAAGTCCGCGATCGGCGCGAGCGCGACGACGCCGCGCAGCGGGGCGGGCCGGTCGGTGCGCCAGGGCGCGTCGGCGGGCAGCAGGTGGCGCGCGGCCACCCACAGGGCGAGGTGCCCGCCGGCGGAGTGCCCGGTCACGACGGTGCGGCGCGGGTCGGCCGACGGCAGCGCGTCCCGTACGAGCGCCGGGAGCGCGTCGAACGCGGCGGCCACGTCGTCGAAGGTCTCCGGCCAGCGCCCGGCGACGGGGCTCTTGCCGCCCTGGGCGGGGATCGGGCTGCCCCTGCGGTACTCGATGTTGGCCACCGCGAAGCCGCGGCGGGCCAGGAAGTCGGCGAAGGGGGTGACGTGCTGCCGGTCGTAGGGCGCACGCCAGGCGCCGCCGTGCAGGACGACGACGAGGGGGGCGGGGCGCGGTGTGTCGCCCCGGGGGGCGTAGAGGTCCACGACCTGGTCGGGGTGATCGCCGTACGCGACGGTGGCGTCCGGCTTCACGGCGGGATGCGAGAAGGCGGCTTCGGCCTCGGCGGCATCGCGGGCCACGGCGGCGTCGTCCGTCATGCGGCAACCTCTCCACAGCAGTGCGGCTGGCGTTCGGGCCCCCGCCCTCCCGGCCTACGGAAGAGTGGGGGCAAGATCCGCCGGACGCTATCAGGCCAGCGTGCGCGCGAGGACATGAGCCGCCCGCTCGGCGTCGGCGAAGGAGACGTACAGCGGCGTGAATCCGAACCGCAGCACGTCCGGCGCGCGGAAGTCCCCCACCACGCCCTGCTCGACGAGCCGCTTCATGACATCACCCGCCCCCTCGCAGCGCAGCGCGACCTGGCTGCCGCGCTCGGCGTGTGCGGCCGGGGTGAGGGACTCGACGCGGCCCGTCGGCACGTACGCCCCGACGCACCGCAGGAAGAAGTCCGTCAGGGCGAGGGACTTGGCGCGGACCGCGTCGATGGACACGCCGTCCCAGGCGTCGAGGGACGCCTCCAGGGCGAGCATCGACAGGATGTCCGGCGTGCCGACACGGCCGCGCAGCGCGCCGTCCGCAGGCTCGAACCCGGGCCGCATACCGAAGGGTTCGGCGTGCGAGTTCCAGCCGGGCAGCGGCGAGTCGAAGCGGGGCTGAAGGGCTTCGCGCACGTAGAGGTACGCGGGCGAACCCGGGCCGCCGTTCAGGTACTTGTAGGTGCAGCCCACCGCGAGGTCCACGCCGTGTTCGTCCAGGCCGACGGGGAGGGCGCCCGCCGTGTGGCACAGGTCCCAGACGACGAGGGCACCCGCCGCGTGGACGGCCGCCGTGAGGCCCGGCAGGTCGTGCAGGCGGCCGGTGCGGTAGTCGGCGTGGTTGAGCAGGACGGCGGCGGTGCGGTCGCCCAGGACACCCGGGACGTCGGCGGGCGCCACCGGGATCAGACGGCAGCCGGTGAGGCGGGCCGCCGACTCCGCGATGTACCCGTCCGTGGGGAACGTCGTGGCGTCGACGACGATCTCGTCGCGCCCCCCGGACAGGGCGGAAGAGCTGTCGGGTTCCCGCGCGATGCGGACGGCGGCCACCAGCGCCTTGAACACGTTGACGCTGGTGGAGTCGCCGACGACGATCTGGCCGGGGGCCGCGCCGACGAGCGGCGCGATGCGGTCGCCGATGCGCTCGGGCGCCGTCCACCAGCCGCTCTCGTCCCAGGAACGGATGCGGAGCCTGCCCCACTCGTGGGTCATGACCTCGGCGAGGCGGCCCGGGACGTTCGCGGGCAGGGCGCCCAGCGAGTTGCCGTCCAGGTACACCGTCTCGTCGAGCACGAACTCCTTGCGCTTGGCGGCGAGTTCGTCCTTGCCGTCCCGTACCGCCGCCTCGGCCCGCAGCTGATCGCGCACGTCAGACATGGCTCCTCGCAGTCCACAGCTCGGGGAACACGTTCTTCGTGGCGCGCTTCTCCAGCCACGCCACGCCCGCCGAGCCGCCCGTGCCCGTCTTGGAACCCATGGCGCGGCGGGTGGCGACGAGGTGGTCGTTGCGCCAGCGCCAGACCAGCTCGGCGACGTCCGTGAGCGTCTCGCCGAGCCGCGCCAGGTCGGCGTGCTCGTCACCGGAGTAGAGCTCGGTCCAGACGGCCTCGACCTCCGGCGACGGGTCGTAGCGCTTGGTCAGGTCGCGCTCCAGGACGGACGCGGGTATCGCGTGGCCGCGGCGGGCGAGGAGGCCGAGCACCTCGTCGTACAGGCTCGGCTCGTGCAGCGCCTTCTCCAGCTCCGCGTGGACGCGGGGCGCGCCGCGGTGCGGGACGAGCATCGACGCGGACTTGTCGCCGAGCAGGAACTCCATGCGGCGGTACATCGCGGACTGGAAGCCCGACCCCTCGCCGAGGGCGCCGCGGTACGAGTTGAACTGGGCGGGCGTGAGCTGGGCGAGCGGGCGCCAGGAGGCGTTCAGGGCCTCCAGCTCGCGCAGGCTGCGCTTGAGCGCGTTCTGTGCGGTGGGGATGTCGTCGCGGCGCAGGGCGTGCGCCGCGGTCTCCCACTCGTGGACGATCACCGTGAACCACAGCTCCATGACCTGGGTGGTGACCAGGAAGACCATCTCGCCGGGGTCGTCCGAGCGCAGGTGCTGCAGATGGGTGAGGACGTCCGCCTGCACGTAGTCCTCGTACGGGGTGGTGCCCGCGAAGTCGAGGTTCGGGCTCTCCACCTCGCCTGCCTCGGTGGACGCCGCGTGCTCCGCCGGGGACGCCGCGCGCTCCTCGGGGGCTGCCTCATGCGTCTTGGGGGACATCACTGTCTCCTCGATACGTACTCCGGGTAGCGGTCCGCCCCTGCCGTTACCGGCACGGGGGCCCCGGTCCCCACGGGAATCTTCTGCAACTTTCCCGGAATCGGCAAGGCACACTCAGGCCGGACAGCAGCTAAACGGTGACACCACTTTCCTCGGCCCCTGACTCCGCGCCCGCGTGACCGCGGCGCCGCTCCCGGCAGGCGCGCAGATGGGCGGCGTTCCCGCAGCCGCGGACCGAGTGCCAGACGCCGCTGTTGTTGCGCGAGCGGTCGTAGAACGCGGCGGAACAGGCCGTGTTGCGGCAGATCTTCAGGCGGCGCCAGGTGCCGGACGCCTGGGCGAGCAGCCCCTCGGCGAGCACGGCGGAGGCCAGCCAGCGCGCGCCCGCACCCTCCGGCTCCAGGGTGAGGGTGCCGTCGCCCGCGAGCCCGACGACGACCGGCGCCGAGGTGAACCGCACGGCTTCCCCGCCGCAGTCGCCCGCGGCGAGCGCGCGCCGCACCTGGTCGCGCAGGCAGCGCAGCTTCGGCAGGTCGTCCGCCGACAGCGTCAGGCGCACGTCACCCCGCCCCGTCCCGGCCCCCCAGCCGCGCACGGCCGGGTCGGCCCACCCCTGGGCGCGGTCGAGCGCTCCGTCGGCGAGCAGGTCGACGGAGTCGGGGCGGTCGGCGGGCGCGGTGTTCAGGAGGTCCTGGACAAGGGCGAGACCGCCGGGCGCGGGGGTCAGACCGAGACGCTCGGTCGCGGGCCAGTTCATGCGTCCACGGTACTAGCCCCGCGCTCACCACCCTCCGAAATGACACGACCAAAACTCTTACACTGCTGTCGCGGGGCGTACGATGGCCGCATGACTGCCACGGATACCGCCACCTCGCGCGCCGCCCGCCTCCTCGGCCGCCCCTTCGACATCAACGGCCTCAGCCTGCGCAACCGCATCGCCATGGCCCCCATGACCCGTGAGTTCTCCCCGGACGGCGTGCCCGGCGCCGACGTCGCCGAGTACTACGCGCGCCGTGCGGCGGGCGGCGTCGGCCTGATCGTCACCGAGGGCACGTACGTCGACCACGACTCGGCGGGCGGCAGCCACCGCGTCCCCCGCTTCCACGGCGAGGCCGCGCTCGCGGGCTGGCGGCGCGTCGCCGAGGCGGTGCACGCGGCGGGCGGCAGGATCGTCCCGCAGCTGTGGCACATCGGCACGGACCGCGACCAGGGCCAGGGCCCGGTCCCCGCCGCCCCCTCGGTGGGCCCCTCCGGCCTCGGCCTGGACGGCGACACCAAGGGCCACACGATGACCGGCGCCGACATCGACGACGTCATCAAGGCCTTCGCGGACAGTGCGGCCGCCGCCGAGCGCATCGGCTTCGACGGCGTCGAACTCCACGGCGCACACGGCTACTTGATCGACCAGTTCCTCTGGAGCCGCACGAATCGACGCACCGACGGCTACGGCGGCGACCTCGCGTCCCGCACCCGTTTCGCCGCAGAGATCGTCGAAGCGGTGCGCGCCGCGGTGTCCCCGTCCTTCCCCGTGATCTTCCGGCTCTCGCAGTGGAAGGCGTACGCGTTCGACGCGAAGCTCGCCACGGACCCGGCGGAGCTTGAGGCGCTGCTCGCCCCGCTCTCCGCCGCGGGCGTCGACGCGTTCCACGCCTCCACGCGACGCTACTGGCTCCCCGAGTTCGAGGGCGACGACCTGAACCTCGCGGGCTGGGTCAAGAAGCTCACCGGCAAGGCCACGCTGTCGGTCGGCTCGGTCGGCCTCGACAAGGAGTTCGTCGGCCCGCAGGGCTTCGCCAAGGAGTCCGCGTCGACGGGCATCGATCTGCTCCTCGACCGCATGGAGCGGGACGAGTTCGACGTCATCGCGGTGGGCCGCGCCCTGATCGCGGACCCGGAGTGGGCGAACAAGGCGCTGACGGACCGCCTGGACGAGGTGACCCCCTACGACGCGGGGATGCTGCGCAGGCTGGCCTGAGGGGGACCGGCGCCGGGGATGGTTTCAGCCCGTCCGGCGATTGAGGGCGAGGCCGTTCAGGCCGATGCGAGGGTCCGGGGGCGGAGCTCCCGCGACAGGGGCCCCGGGGTGGCAGCACCCCGGGGCCTGCGCCCACGTCAGCCGAGCGTCTTCGCCGCCGTCTCCGACGAGTCACGCAGGAAGCCCGCGCAGCGCTCGTACTCCTCCTGCTCGCCGATCGACTGCGCCGCCCGCGCCAACGCGTGCAGCGCGCGGAGGAAGCCGCGGTTGGGCTCGTGCTCCCACGGCACCGGGCCGTGGCCCTTCCAGCCGCTGCGGCGCAGGGCGTCGAGCCCGCGGTGGTAGCCCGTACGGGCGTACGCGTACGACTCGACGACGCTGCCGCGCTCATACGCCTCGTCGGCGAGCTGCGCCCAGGCGAGCGAGGACGTCGGGTACTTCGCGGCGACGTCGGCGGGCGCCGCACCGTTCGCGAGCAGCTCGCGCGGCTCGGGGTCGTCGGGCAGGTGGGTCGGGGGCGGTCCCCCGAGCAGATCCTTGTGAATGGCCATGGGCTCAAGTCTGCGCCATACGCGTACGGGCCCGGCACCCAGGGAAGGGTGCCGGGCCCGTAAGGAACCGCGAGGGCTACTTCAGCTTCGTACCCGTGGAGCGCAGGTTCGCGCACGCCTCGGTGACACGCTTGGCCATGCCCGCCTCGGCGGCCTTGCCCCAGGTGCGCGGGTCGTACGTCTTCTTCGAGCCGACCTCGCCGTCGACCTTCAGGACACCGTCGTAGTTCTTGAACATGTGGTCCGCGACGGGACGCGTGAACGCGTACTGCGTGTCCGTGTCGAGGTTCATCTTCACGACGCCGTTCTCCAGCGCCGTGGCGATCTCCTCGGCGGTGGAGCCGGAGCCGCCGTGGAACACGAAGTCGAAGGGCGACTGCTTGCCGTACTTCGCGGCGACGCCCTCCTGGAGGTCCTTGAGGAGCTCGGGGCGCAGGACGACGTTGCCCGGCTTGTAGACGCCGTGGACGTTGCCGAAGGACGCGGCGAGCAGGTAGCGGCCCTTCTCGCCGAGGCCGAGGGCCTCCGCCGTACGCAGCGCGTCGTCGACCGTCGTGTACAGCTCGTCGTTGATCTCGTGCGTGACGCCGTCCTCCTCGCCGCCGGTCGGGGTGATCTCGACCTCAAGGATGATCTTCGCGGCGGCGGCCTTCGCGAGCAGCTCCTGGCCGATGGCCAGGTTGTCGGCGAGGGTCTCGGCGGAACCGTCCCACATGTGCGACTGGAACAGCGGGTTCCGGCCGGCCTTGACGCGCTCGGCGGAGACGTCGAGCAGCGGGCGGACGTACCCGTCGAGCTTGTCCTTGGGGCAGTGGTCGGTGTGCAGCGCGACCGTGATGTCGTACTTCGCGGCGACGATGTGCGCGAACTCGGCGAGGGCGACCGCGCCGGTCACCATGTCCTTGTTGTGCTGGCCGCCCAGGAACTCCGCACCACCGGTGGAGATCTGGATGATGCCGTCGCTCTCGGCCTCGGCGAAGCCGCGCAGGGCCGCGTGCAGGGTCTGCGAGGACGTCACGTTGATCGCCGGGTAGGCGAACTTGCCTGCCTTCGCCCGGTCGAGCATCTCGGCGTAGACCTCGGGGGTTGCGATGGGCATGTGTCCGCTCCTTGTGATGTGCGGGTGTGTGCTTGGCCCTGACCTATGGGGGCGACGTCATCGTCGCCCCCATCTTTCCAGACGCGGCCCTCAGTCCAGGCCGAGGTCGTCCTTCGAGTACGCGAAGAGGTAGGGCACGCCCGCGCCCTCGGTGATCTTCTCGCCGGCGCCGGTGGCCCGGTCCACGATGGTGGCGACGCCGACGACCTCGGCGCCCGCCTCGCGGACGGCCTCGACGGCGGTCAGCGGCGAGCCGCCGGTGGTGGAGGTGTCCTCGACGACCAGGACGCGGCGGCCCTTGATGTCGGGGCCCTCGACGCGGCGCTGCATGCCGTGCGCCTTGGCGGCCTTGCGGACGACGAACGCGTCCAGGCGCTTGCCGCGGGCGGCGGACGCGTGCAGCATCGCGCCGGCGACCGGGTCGGCGCCCATGGTCAGACCGCCCACGGCGTCGAAGTCCAGGTCGGCGGTGAGGTCGAGGAGGACCTGGCCGACCAGGGGGGCGGCCTCGCCGTCGAGGGTGATCCGGCGGAGGTCGATGTAGTAGTCGGCCTCCAGGCCGGAGGAGAGCGTCACCTTGCCGTGCACGACGGCCTTGTCCTTGATCTGCTGCAGCAGCTCGCCGCGTACGTCAGTCATGCCTATGAGCTTAAAGCCGACGCCAGGTCCAGGTCGTCGCCGTCTCCAGCGGCTCGATGGGCGTGACCAGGCGCGGGTCGGTGTTGAGGCCGTTGGGCGGGCCCGTCTGGGGCTCCACGCAGACCGCGGCGTCCTGCTCGTCGTAGACGACGACCCACGGCTCGCGGCTCTTGACGTTCACGGCGATCCGGCCGGGCCAGGTCAGGGTCACGTCGACGCCGTCGGGCATGCCGAAGCAGTCGTCCCAGGGGCCCGGCCGTACCTCGACGCGGCGGCCGGTGGGCAGGTGGTCGTCGCCGCGCTCCTCCTGCCAGGCGGCGTCGAAGTCGATGCGGACGGGCTCACCGCCGTCTTCCAGGACCCGGTTGAACCAGGGGTGCCAGCCGGCCTGCGCGGGGAACGAGTCGCCGTACGTCTCGACGCCCATCCGCAGCGTCAGGCCGTCCTCGGTGAGCTCCACGATCTGGGTGACGCGGCCCGGGTAGGGCCAGGGGTCGGTCAGGTCGTACGTGAAGACCGCCTCGGTCTTCGACGTCCTGGCCGTGCGCCACTCGGCGTCGCGCGCGAAGCCGTGGATGGCGTGGGGCGGGGAGTTCAGCGGCATCTGGTGGACGGCGGCGCCGTCGCGGAACCGTCCGTCGGCGATCCGGCCGCACCAGGGCACCATCGGGAAGCAGCCGTACTTCTTCCCCTGGCGCAGCAGCTCGACGCCGCCGACGCGCAGACTTCCGATGCGGCAGCCGTTGCCCGGCTGCACCGTCACTTCCGCGTCGCCCGCGGTGAGGGTCACGTCTTCGGTACTCACGGGGCCGAGCCTATGACGTGGACGGTCACCGGCGACGGCGCAGGGCCCGGCCGACGACGATCGCCGAGGCGAGGGCGAGGGCCGCGGCGGGCGCGGCCCAGCGGAGCGTGGCGCTGGCGGCGAGGGACTCGGGGGCGGGCGCGGGCGCGTACCGGCCGCGGGGCGGGGCGTGGTCGACCTCTTCGGCGCTGCGGCCGATCATGGTGCGGCGGGCGTGGGCGGCCTCGGCGGGCGGTACGCCGATGGTCTCCAGGTCCTCCAGGTCCTCGATGGTCTCCAGGTCCTCGATGTCGTCGACGTCGTCCAGAACGTTCGTGTCGTCGAGGTTGATGCCGTCGTCGTCCACGTCGTCGAGGTCGTCCACACCGTCGAGGTCGTCGTCGACGTCGCTCAGCGGGTCGAGGGACGGCGGCGGCACCTCGGCCTGGAACACGGTCACCGTGTGGGTCGGGGGTGCCTCCGGCTCCTCGGGCGCCGTGTCGGGCGGCGCCCCCGCGCCGAGCGCCTCGGCGAACCGGTCCAGGAGCCGGCGCACCGCGGACTCCACGGCCTGTGGAGAACCCTCGGTGATCCGCCCGTCGGCGGTCGCGCTCCCGCCGAACACGAGGTTCGTGCCCTCGGGGACCGGTTCGAGCCGCACGGTCAGCGTGAACTTCACGGTGCCGGAGCCGCGCACCTCCTCGCCCTCTGCCTCCAGCGCGTACGTCCCGTCCTTGCGGGCTTCGGTACGCGCCGAGCCGCGGTAGGTGATCGAGTGCCCGTCGACGCGGACTTTCAGGCGCCCGGAGAGCGGCCCCGCCGTCTCCCCCTCGCCCCCTTCGTCGCGCTGGAGTCCGGGCACCGCCCCGGCGACCCTCTCGGGGTCGGCGAGGACCTGCCGGAGCCGCTCTGCGGAGACCGGGACGAACACCTCATGCTCCATGGCAATTGAGCCTACCCACGTGTCCGCCACCATGTGCGACAGTTCGCCGGTCCGTGTACGTCAGTTCGCGTAACGCGGATGCATCAGGGTGGACGGCG
This sequence comes from Streptomyces venezuelae, assembly GCF_008642355.1. Lineage (NCBI taxonomy): Bacteria > Bacillati > Actinomycetota > Actinomycetes > Kitasatosporales > Streptomycetaceae > Streptomyces > Streptomyces venezuelae. Next base: position 4,290,538 of record NZ_CP029193.1, on the reverse strand, counting down.
CGAGACCCCGCTGCCGCGTCAGCTCGGCCGCGGGCTCCCCGGCGCGCACCACCGCGGAGCCCGCCGCCCTGCGCAGGACCGGGCGGGTCCGCGAGGCCAGCACGAAGCCCCAGTCGCGGGGCGCCGTCGGCCCGCCCGCCGTGCGGTCGGGCCCGGGGGCGAACCCGGACTCCCTGCCGCCCACGCGGTACGCCACCGTCCGCAGCCCCGCCGCGCGCAGCGTCGCCTCGACCGTCCAGAAGACGCGGGGCCTGGTCGCCAGGGGCCCCGCGTGGACGGCGAGGCGGCCGCCGTCGGCGAGGACGCGGGTGGTCAGGCCGTAGAACTCCTGGGAGTAGAGCTTCGTGCTGGGGGTGATGCCGGGGTCGGGCAGGTCGGAGATCACCACGTCGTACCGCGTGCGGGCCAGGCGCAGCCAGCGGAACGCGTCGGCGTGGACCACGCGGACGCGCGGGTCGCGGTAGGCGTGGGCGTTGAGCTCGCTGAGGGCCGGGTCGTGCCGTGCGAGGTCGACGACGCCCGTGTCGAGTTCGACGACGTCGACGCGGCGCACACCGGGGTGGCGCAGGACCTCGCGCGCCGCGAGGCCGTCGCCGCCGCCGAGGATCAGCACGCGCGCGTGGCGCCCACGCATCGCGGGGGCGACGAGGCCGCGGTGGTAGCGCGCCTCGTCGCGTCCGCTGATGCGCAGGCGGCCGTCGAGGAAGAGGTCGAGGGAGCCGAGGCGCCCGCCGGTGAGGACGACTTCCTGGACGTCGGTCTGCACGGCGACCCGCACGTCCCTGCCGTACACGGCGCGCCGGGCGGCCCGCTCGAAGTCGTCGACGAGCACGGCGGCGGAGGCGAGCAGGGACAGGACGACGACGTTGACGGTGAGGAGCACCCAGCGGGCACGGACGCTCAGGTCCTGTCTGAACAGGCCGAACACGAGCGCGCCGCCCGCGATGGCGTTGACGGATCCGGTGAACAGGGCGCCCGTCAGCTGTCCGAACAGCGGCAGGAGCAGGAAGGGGAAGGCGAGCCCGCCGACCAGCGCCCCCACGTAGTCGGCGGCGAACAGGTCGGCGACGGCGCCGCCCGCGTCCTGCCTGCGGATGCGCTGGATGAGCACCATGAGGAGCGGCACCTCGGCGCCGATGAGGATGCCGATGGCCAGGGAGAACGCGACCAGCAGATAGCGCGAACCGCCCGCCCACAGCTCGTCCCTGCCGCCGGACCACGCGAACGCCGCGTACAGCACCATGGCGCTGCACCCGCCGACCAGCGCGAGGACCGATTCGAGGAGGCCGAACCAGGCGGACGCGTGGTGCCTGAGCCGTTTGGCCAGGAGCGAGCCGATGCCCATGGCGAAGACCATCACGGAGAGCACGACGGACGCCTGGGTGACCGAGTCGCCGATCAAGTACGCCGCGAGGGCGACGAGTTCCAGTTCGTAGACGAGACCGCAGGCAGCGCAGACGAATACGCCCGCGAGGACGAGGAAGCGTCCCGTCCGGGGCGAGACCGGCAGGCGCACCGTCGACTCGATCACGCCTGGAACGCTACGTCACCGCACGCTCACACCGGGTCCCCCACATGGGTGTAAACGGGGGTGCGCACCCCCACCCGTGTACGGGTCGCGACGAGTTGGCCCTCCTGCGGGTACGCGTGCCACGTACGCCACATCAGGGATCCTTCGTGCCGCTGCGCGAGGAGCGCGGTGAACGCGTGCGGGCTGCCGGGGAAGACGCCCGCGAGTCCGTGCGGGTGCTCCGCGACGAGAGCGAGCAACTCCTGCGCCCGGCCCGCGAACTGACCGTGCGAAAGGGTTTCCACCCGCGCGGCGAATTCGTACTCCCATTCGCCGACGCGCTTGGATACGCCGAGCGGCAGCGGCGTACTGCTGCCGGGGATACAGGCCACCGTCTCGGAACAGCCGCCCCGCTCCTCCTCCAGGAGGACCTGGTGCGACGCTCCGAGGAGCCTCAACTGCATTCTCGCGTCGTCCAGTTCGAGGTCGAGGGTGGCGAGCGCGGGCAACGGCTCGCGCCCCAGGGCCCAGGCGAGATCCGCGGCGCGCGTGTCGGTATAGCCAGTCTTCAGGGTCGTGAGCATGGGTCGGCTCCGCTAACACGCAATGGAGGTGGGGCCGGCGCACCCGGAAGAGGCTCCGGGCGGTCGGTATGCCGGCTCGTGCCCACGAGAACGTCTTACGGGTTTCCAGAAAGCTGTCCGTAAAACCTGCGCCGGTCCGAGAGACCTGCGCCGGTCGGCGAAACCTGTACCGGACGTCCGAGGGCGGTGCTGACGTTTAAGAGGGAATCATGGTCGGCGACACTGCCACAGCACTTTTACCCAACTACGTGTGGTTTCCATCCCCATGAGGGCCACACAGTTCAACTGTTCAGTACAGCCACATGGCACCACACAGAAACGCCCGGCGGGGGTTTGAGTCGCCCCGCCGGGCGTTTCCGTGGAACCGGTGGACCAGCTGCCCCGTGTCAGCTGCCTCCGCCGCATCCGCCCCCGCCGCCTCCGCACGAGGAACCACCGCCCCCGCAGGAGGACCCGCCTCCGCACGAGGAGCCACCGCCGCACGAGGACCCGCCGTCGTGCCCGCCGCTCCCGTGACCGCTCCCCGCCCACCAGCTGCCGCCGCCCGCGGAACCGGACGCCGCCCCCGAACCGCTCCACCGCGCCCGGTTCCCGCGCCGGCCGCGTCCCCCGTAACCGACCGCCGCGACCAGGGCGAGCACGAGCACCGCCACGAAGACGAAAGCCACGAACATGGCCCCCACACTCCTTCCGTTCCCCCGAAGCCGGTCCCCCCGTGGGCCGTGCTCCGTGCGTGACAGGGGGATGCCCCTGCCCGCACCGGCGCAAAGCAGAGTTGAGGAACTCCAGAGGTTCGGCGCAGGATGGCGGCCATGACCTCCACTTCCGGGAGCGGGCGCCCGCTGCTCAACCGTCGCCTCGCCGAGTTCGGTACGACGATCTTCGCCGAGATGTCCGCCCTCGCGGTGTCCACGGGCGCCATCAACCTGGGGCAGGGCTTCCCGGACACCGACGGCCCCGAGGCGGTCCGCGAGGCGGCGGTGCGGGCGCTGCGCGACGGGCGCGGCAACCAGTACCCGCCGGGGCCGGGTGTGCCCGAGCTCCGCACGGCGATCGCCGAGCACCAACTCGCCCGGTACGCCCTCTCGTACGACCCCGACCGCGAGGTCCTCGTGACGGCGGGCGCGACCGAGGCCATCGCGGCGTCGCTGCTCGCCCTCGTCGAGCCCGGCGACGAGGTCATCGCCCTTGAGCCCTACTACGACTCGTACGCCGCCTCGATCGCCCTCGCCGGCGGCACCCGCGTCCCGGTCACGCTGCGCCCCGGCGACGGCCGCTTCCGCCTCGACCTGGACGAACTGCACGACGCGGTCACCGACCGCACCCGCCTGATCCTCCTGAACACCCCGCACAACCCGACCGGCACGGTCCTCACCCGCGCCGAGCTCACCGAGATCGCGCGCCTCGCGGTCGAACGCGACCTGCTCGTCGTCACCGACGAGGTCTACGAACACCTCGTCTTCGACGACGCCGAACACATCCCGCTCGCCACGTTCCCCGGCATGCGCGAGCGCACGGTCAGCATCGGCTCGGCGGGCAAGACGTTCTCGTTCACGGGCTGGAAGGTCGGCTGGGTCACCGCGTCGCCGGAGCTGGTCTCGGCGGTCCGCTCCGCGAAGCAGTTCCTCACCTACGTCGCCTCGGGCCCGTTCCAGTACGCCGTGGCGGAAGCGCTCGCCCTCCCCGGCTCCTACTTCGACGACTTCCGGGCGGACATGCGCGCCAAGCGGGACCTCCTGAGCGAGGGCCTGACGGCGGCGGGCTTCGACGTCTATCGGCCGGCCGGCACGTACTTCGTCACGACCGACATCACCCCGCTCGGCCTCGCCGACGGCGACGGCTTCGCCTTCTGCCGGGCGCTCCCGGAGCGGGCCGGCGTCGTCGCCATCCCCAACGCGGTCTTCTACGACCACCGGGACGCGGGCGCGCCGTTCGTGCGGTTCGCGTTCTGCAAGAAGACGGCGGTTCTGGAGGAGGCGGTGACGCGGCTCAAGTCCCTGGCGGGCTGAGGCTCACCGAACGCCGAGAGCCCGGCGGAGTGGGCTGTACCCCACTCCGCCGGGCTCTCACGCGCGTACGGGCGGCCCTCAGGCCTCGTCGTCGCCCGGCTTGGTCTCCCCCTCGGCGGAGTCGACCTCGGACTCCAGGCCCAGCTGCTCGACGAGCCAGCGGTCGAACTCGATCGCGGCGCGCACCCAGCTGACGGTCGACGACACGAAGTGCTCCAGCGAGACGCCGGTGCCGATCAGCATCTGGGCCTCACCGATGAGGCGGACCGTGCCGTCGTCGTGCGTGTGGCTGTAGACCTTCGGCCACAGCGTCCGGCGGTTCCAGTCGTCGATCGACTCGAGAAGCCGCTGCTTCTCCTCGATCTGGTGCGGCCGGTCGTAGAACGTCCGCACCGAGAAGACCTGCTGGTCGTCCTCGCCCCGGAACATGAAGTACGTACGGAACTCCTCCCACGGCGCCGCGAGGTCACCCTCGTCGTCGACGACGTGCTTGAGCTCCATCTGGTCCAGGAGCTGCTTGACCAGGTCCTGGTCGGGGACGACGGGGCCCGCCGGTCCTGCGCCCTGCTGCGGTTCGGGCTGTCCCCCGAAATTCGGAATCGAGGACGGGTCGATGCTCACGTACTTTGTCCCTTCGTATGGATGGGCCCATCCTCTCTCAGGAGGGGGCCCCCGGGGCAAGCCCGGCCCCTCGTCTGCCGGGTTTCTGCCGTTCGCCGTCTGCGGACAGGCCGTGCGAGGACGGACCACTGCCCGCAGACGGGCACCTTGCGCCCCGGGCGGACGGGATGCCGCCTACAACGACTTGCCCGTGGGGGAACCGGACGCCGGGCCCACGATCAGGCCGTCCTCGAAACGGTCCACGCGGACCACGTCGCCGTCCTTCACCTCACCCGCCAGAATCTCCTTGGCGAGCCGGTCACCGATGGACGTCTGGATGAGGCGCCGCAGCGGTCGCGCCCCGTACGCGGGGTCGTTGCCCTCGTCCGCCAGCCAGGCCAGCGCCTCGGGCGTGACGTCCAGCGTGAGCCGCCGCTCTGCCAGCCGCTTCGCGAGCCGGTTGATCTGCAGCTCCGCGATGTGCGCCAGCTCGTCCTTGGTGAGCGCGGAGAAGACGACGAGGTCGTCGAGCCGGTTGAGGAACTCCGGCTTGAAGGAGGCCCTCACCACCTCCAGGACCTGCTGCTTCTTCTCCTCCTCTGAGGTGAGCGGCTCGACCAGGTACTGGCTGCCGAGGTTGGACGTCAGGACGAGGATCGTGTTGCGGAAGTCGACCGTCCGCCCCTGCCCGTCGGTGAGCCGCCCGTCGTCGAGCACCTGGAGCAGCACGTCGAAGACCTCGGGGTGCGCCTTCTCGACCTCGTCGAGGAGGACGACGCTGTACGGGCGCCTCCGCACCGCCTCGGTGAGCTGGCCGCCCTCCTCGTACCCGACGTACCCGGGCGGCGCGCCGACGAGACGGGCGACGCTGTGCTTCTCGCCGTACTCGCTCATGTCGATGCGGACCATGGCCCGCTCGTCGTCGAAGAGGAAGTCCGCGAGGGCCTTGGCCAGCTCCGTCTTGCCGACGCCGGTCGGGCCGAGGAAGAGGAACGAGCCGGTGGGCCGGTCGGGGTCGGCGATCCCGGCGCGCGTGCGCCGCACCGCGTCGGAGACGGCGCGTACCGCCTCGCCCTGCCCGATGAGCCGCTTGCCGAGCTCGTCCTCCATGCGCAGCAGCTTCTGCGTCTCGCCCTCCAGGAGGCGCCCGGCGGGGATGCCGGTCCAGGAGCCCACGACGTCGGCGATGTCGTCGGGGCCGACCTCCTCCTTGACCATCGTGTCCTTGGACTGGGCCGCCGCTTCCTCCTCGGCCTCGGAGGCGGCTTCGAGGTCGCGTTCCAGGGCGGGGATCTCGCCGTAGAGGAGCTTGCTCGCCGTGTCGAAGTCGCCGTCGCGCTGGGCGCGCTCGGCCTGGCCGCGCAGCTCGTCGAGCTTCTCCTTCAGCTCACCGACGCGGTTGAGGGACTGCTTCTCCTTCTCCCAGCGTGCGGTGAGCCCGCGCAGCTCCTCCTCCTTGTCGGCGAGGTCGCGCCGCAACTTCTCCAGACGCTGCTTGCTCGCCGGGTCGGTCTCCTTGCTGAGCGCGAGCTCCTCCATCTTGAGCCGGTCGACGGCGCGCTGGAGCTCGTCGATCTCGACGGGCGAGGAGTCGATCTCCATGCGGAGCCGGGACGCGGCCTCGTCGACGAGGTCGATGGCCTTGTCGGGCAGGAAGCGCGAGGTGATGTACCGGTCGGAGAGCGTCGCGGCGGCGACGAGCGCGCTGTCGGCGATCTGGACCTTGTGGTGGGCCTCGTACCGTCCCTTGAGCCCGCGGAGGATCGCGATGGAGTCCTCGACGCTCGGTTCGGCGACCAGGACCTGCTGGAAGCGGCGCTCCAGGGCCGGGTCCTTCTCGATCCGCTCGCGGTACTCGTCCAGGGTGGTTGCGCCGACCATGCGCAGCTCGCCGCGGGCGAGCATGGGCTTGAGCATGTTGCCGGCGTCCATGGCGGAGTCCCCGCCGGCCCCGGCGCCCACGACGGTGTGCAGCTCGTCGATGAACGTGATGATCTGCCCGTCGCTCTCCTTGATCTCGGAGAGGACGGTCTTGAGGCGCTCCTCGAACTCGCCGCGGTACTTCGCGCCGGCGACCATGGCGCCCAGGTCGAGGGAGACGAGCCGCTTGTTCTTCAGCGACTCGGGGACGTCCCCCTTCACGATGCGCTGTGCGAGCCCCTCGACGACGGCGGTCTTGCCGACGCCGGGCTCACCGATGAGAACGGGATTGTTCTTGGTCCGCCGCGACAGCACCTGCACGACGCGCCGGATCTCCTGGTCCCGCCCGATGACCGGGTCGAGCCTGCCCTCGCGGGCCGCGGCGGTGAAATCGGTGCCGAACTTCTCCAGGGCCTTGTACTGGCCCTCGGGGTCGGGTGTCGTCACCCGGCGCCCTCCCCTGGTCTTCTCGAATGCGTCCAGCAGCTTCCTGCTGCCGGCTCCGTGCTCGGTGAGTACGTCACCCGCCCTGCCACCCTTGGCCGCGATGCCGATGAGCAGGTGCTCGGTGGAGAGGTAGTCGTCCCCGAGCTCCTTGGCGCGCTGTCCGGCGTCCGCGACGACGGCCAGCAGGTCGCGGTCGGGCTGCGGCGGCGCGACGGTGGACCCCGTCACGCTGGGCAGCGCGGCGAGCACCCGCTCGGTGTCCGCGCGGACGGCGGCCTGATCGGCGTCGACCGCGGCGAGCAGGTCGACGATGTTCTCGTTGTCCTCGCCCTCCAGCAGCGCGAGCAGCAGATGAGCGGGGGTCAGGTCGGGGTGACCGTCCTTGACCGCACGGCTGGTGGCCGCGTTGATCGCGTCCCGGCTCCTGTTGGTCAGCTCGGCGTCCACGCGTGTCTCTCCTCCTTACGGGGTCCGGCTACAGGGCCCGGCACTCTCCCGGGTCCTGACTTGTCCAACGTACACAAAGTTGAGTCTATTCCACTCAAGGGAGCCCCGGAAAGTCCGGGCGGCCTACGGGCGGCTAAGTTCCGCCCCATGGCACCCACGACACCTTCGACACCCGACACCCCTCCGAGCCGGCGCATCGACCTCTCCGCCCCTCCCGAGCCCTACCTCAGCTTCTGGCGGGAACGGCGCGTCTGCACGTTGACGACCCTGCGCCCGGACGGCACGCCGCACGTGGTGCCGGTCGGCGTGACGTACGACCCGGAGGCGCGGGTCGCCCGGGTCCTCGCCCGCAAGACGAGCCGCAAGGTCGCGCACGTCCTGGCGGCGGCGGGAACGGAGGGCCCCGGGGCGCGGGTGGCGGTCTGCCAGTTCGAGGGCAGGCGCTGGGCGACGCTGGAGGGGCTCGCGGAGATCCGCACGGACCCGGCGGAGATAGCGGAAGCGGAACGCCGCTACGAGGAGCGCTACGGGCGGCGCCCGTCCCCGAACCCGGACCGGGTCCTGATCGAGATCAGCCTGACGGCTGCGCTGGGCAAGGTCTGAGTACCCGGGCCCTCCCCCGCTACACACCACAGCGGCGCCACCGTGTTCAGGTCCACGGTGGCGCCGCTGCTGGGGGAAGTACCTGCGCGATTTACAACGACGGGGGAATCGCGTCAGGCACTGCGGGGGGTGGCTGTGATGTTGTCCGGGACGCTCACGGCGTCCGGGTCCTGCTGGCCCTGCTGCCCGACCATCTGGTGGTCGCGCCGGTCGAGATTGACGAAGACCATCCCGTACCGAATGGCACACCGCACGGGCTGGGGCGCCCCACGGGGCCGCCGCAGGCACCGGTAGGCCCGGATCTCCTCCTCGTCGTCACGGGTGACGACGATCGGCTCCCCGAGCAGGGTCACCATCAACGAGTCGCCGCGGTGGGGGATCGCGGTCACAAGGTCGATGAAGTGCCATCCGGATCGATAGGCGGTGGCCATTTCACGACGGAAAGTGCGGTCGTCGGGAGGGGTGCTCATGCCGCGCCTCCCTTGGGAACGGACGACCAAATGACATCGCCTTTACCGCCGGACGCCCATACGACGTCCCCCTTGGCGGAAGAGCTCCAGATGACATCCTGGGTCGTCACACCCGACTCCGACGCGTGCGTTGCAGCGGCATCGGCGTCCGAGAGCGCATCGAGACCACTGAAGGCGCTGGCAGCCAACCCAACGGAGAAGGCACAGACAAGTACCGAGCGAAGCATTCCCTTGCGCATAGCGGGCTTCGTCCTCACTTCCATAGCGACTCTCCCCCGGCCTTCAAAGACGATGGCTCATTCAGCCATGCGAACACCACAGGACCGATGCATCATGTTCCTGCACGTTCAGGACCCTGGGGGGTGGAGCTATGACAACAAACAGCCCAATTAGGGCACATCCACACGCCATGGCCGAACTATGTGACGCGGGAAAGCGGCTCTACGCCACGGCGCTGCGGGCCGGACGCATCCGGCGAGCGGAAGCGGAAGCCGCTCCCTGCCTGATGGAGTTCGCTCTTCTCGATCCCGATCCCGACGACGCCGAGTGGCTCCGCCCCGTTCCGCCGACGTCTGCCCTCGCGCAGCGTCTTCGGCCCATCGAGCGGGAGATTCAGGAGCGGAGGACCCTCGCGAACGAACTCTCCGACACTTTCGAGCCATTTATGGCCATCAGTGCCCAGGACCGGCCCGCCGTGCATTCGATCACCGTCCTGGAGGGCGGGAGTCGCATCAACGCGGCCATACAAGTCGCGATAGCCGAGTGCCAGTCGGAGGTCATCACGGTGCAGCCCGGCGGGGGCCGCAGCGAGGAGATCGTCACCGAAGCCGTGAAGCAGAGTCAGCGCATCCTCGACCGCGGCATCCGGATGCGGACGCTCTACCAGCACACCGCGCGGCACAGTCAGGCCACCATCGCCTATGCCGAGCACATGCGGCAAGGGAAAGTCGAGGTGCGCACTCTCGAGGAGCTCATCGAGCGGTTGATGATCTTCGACAGAACCGTCGCCTTCATCCCGGCCCGCGAAGACCGCCAGGCAGCCCTCGAGCTCCGCCACCCGGGGCTCGTCCAGTACCTGGTCAACGTCTTCGAGCAACTCTGGCAGCGAGCGGCCCCCTTGCTCGAGGAGGCGCCGTACGCTCCGTCGACCGACGGCATCACGGGAGTCCAGCGCTCCATAGCCAAACTCCTCGTGGAGGGCCACGTCGACGAGGCGATAGCCCGGCGGCTCGGGATGAACGTCCGTACCTGCCGCGCCCACATCGCCAAGATCGCCGCCGCTCTCGGCAGCGGCAGCCGCGCCCAGCTCGGCTATCTGATCGCCCAGTCGGGCATCCTCGACCCGGGCCACCCGAAGTGACCCCCGAACCCCACTCCCACGGCCGGACGAGCTGTGCGAGGCGGGTTCGGAGTTGTACGCACGTGCCCTGCGGGAGCGTCACGTACCGCGTGAGGACGCCGAACCCACGCCGTGCCTGGTCCGGTTCGGGCTGCTGCGCCCGGACCCGGAGGACCCCGCCCGGCTCCGTCCCGCCCCGCCCGCCGTCGCCCTGCCCCGGCTCCGCGAAGCCCTCCAGGAACGCATCACCCGGGAAATGCGCCGCCAGACACGTCTGGCCGAGCAGTTCGCACCACTGATGACGATCGCCCGCGACGGCCGGACACCGGTCACGGACCCTTCCGTCACCGTCCTGAACGGAATCCCCCGGATCCAGCAGGCCGTCGCCGAAGCGCTGGACTCCTCCAGCCGGGAGTCGCTCGCCATCCAGCCGGGCGGAGTCCGGCTGGCCGAAGGGCTGGAACAGTCGCGCCCGATCGCACAACGCCTTCTCTCCAGGGGTGGCCGGATGCGCACTCTGTACCAGCACACGAGCCGGCACTCACTGCCCGTCCTCGCCCACTACGAACGGCTGCGGGGGGACAGGGAGGTCCGCACCCTGGACGAGGTGACCGAGCGGCTCTTCATCTTCGACCGGAGAGTGGCGTTCATCCCGGCGAACAAGGACCGCAGCAAGGCACTCGAACTCCGGAACCCCGTCCTCATCGACTACCTCGTCAGCATCTTCGAGCGCCTGTGGCGCCTGGGCACCCCGATGTTCCCGCAGACCGCACAGCTCCCCTCGGACAACGGCATCACCACCCGCCAGCACGCCATCGCGAGTCTCCTCGTCGAAGGTCTCACCGACACCGAGGTCGCCGAACGCCTCGGCATGAACGTACGCACCGCCCGCGTCCACATCGCCAAACTCGCCGCCGCCCTCGGCAGCAACAGCCGCGCCCAACTCGGCTACCTCATCGGGCGGTCCGGGGTGCTGAACCGGGACAACGGCGCATAGAATCACCGGCCCTTCAACCAACTCGCAGGGAGCGCAACGTGCCCGTGGAGCACATACCGCACGGAGTGGAGAACCTCTGCGAGCCGGGAGCCGCCGTCTACGCCCGTGCTCTGCGCGACGGCGGGATCCGCGCCGTCGACGCCGAAGCGGCGCCCTGCCTCATCGACTTCGGCCTGCTCCACCCCGGCCCGGACGACATGCGGTGGCTGCACCCGACCGCGCCCGCCGTGGCCCTGCCCCGGCTCCTGCGCACCATCGAGAACCGGGTGGCCCAGCACCGCCGCCGCGAGGAGAAGCTCACCGCGGTCTTCGAGTCCTTCCTCGGACTCGACAGCGTCTCCCCGACCGACGGGGAGGCCCCCGCCATCCGCGTCCTCCAGGGCCTCCCCCGGATCGAGGGGGCCATCGAACAGGCCATCGCCGAGGCCCGTGACGAGGTGCTCGTCATCCAGCCCGGCGCGATCCGCCCGCCCGAGACACAGGCGCGGATCGGCGACCGCGAGCAGGAGATCCTGTCCCGCGGCGCCCGGCTGCGGACCCTGCGCGTGCACACGACCCGCGAGTGCCTTCCCGAACTCGCCCACTACGAAGAGCTGGACGGCGACATCGAGGCCCGCACCCTCGACGAGGTCACCGAGAGTCTCTTCGTCTTCGACCGGAGCGTGGCATTCATCCCGGCGAGCAAAGACGACGGCATCGCCCTCGAACTGCGCCACCCCGCCCTCGTCGAGTACTTCGCCACCACCTTCTGGCGCCTGTGGCGCCTGGCCACCCCCATGTGGCCGAAGGCGGCGCACCCACCGGTCGACAACGGCATCACCGCCCGGCAGCAGACCATCGCGGGCCTCCTCGTCGAAGGCCTCACCGACGCCGAGATCGCCGAACGCCTCGGCATGAACATCCGCACCGCCCGCGTCCACATCGCGAAACTCGCCACCATCCTCGGCAGCCACAGCCGCGCCCAACTCGGCTACCTCATCGGCCAGTCGGCAATCCTCGATCAGGACCGGTGACACCCCCGTCCAGAAGCAGTCACTCCACCCGCGGGATCCGGCCCGGCCGCTCACAGCCTGCATAGAATCGCGACGCTTCAACCAGGCAGGAGGGGGCTCGCATGGCCACGAAGCACTTATCGCACACCGCCGAAGAGCTCTGCGAGGCGGGACTGTCCGTCTACGCCCGCGCCCTGCGCGAAGGCCGGATCCACAACAGCGCCGCCGCACCCGCTCCCTGCCTCGTCGACCTCGGCCTCCTGCAGCCGAGCCGCGACGACCTCCAATGGCTGCACCCGACCGCCTCCGCCCTCGCACTGCCCCGTCTGCTCCGGTCCATCGAGAGCCGCGCCCGGACACCCCGCCGCCGTGAACTGCGGCTCAGCGCCGCCTTCGAGCCGTTCGCCTCCCTCGACCTGCGCATCGGCCCCGGCGCCGACGCCCCGTCCATCACCGTCCTGGACGGTCTCGCCCGCATCAACACGGCGATCGACCGGGCCATGAACGAGGCCACCGAGGAATTCCTCGCCGTCCAGCCAGGAGGCACCCGGCCGCCCGAGACACTGGCCGAAGTCTTCCCCCGGGACCAGGCGATCCTGTCCCGTGGATGCCGGATGCGGACCCTTTACCAGCACACAACGCGCCATTCTCTGCCCGTGCTCGCGTACTACGAACAACTCGACGGCGACACCGAGGCCCGCACCCTCGACGAGGTCACCGAGCGCCTCTTCGTCTTCGACCGGACCGTGGCGTTCATCCCCGCGAGCAAGGACCGCAGCGTCGCGCTCGAACTCCGCCACCCGGCGCTCGTCGAGTACTTCGCCACCACCTTCTGGCGCCTGTGGCGCCTGGCCACACCCATGTGGCCGCAAACGGCGCCGCAGCCTTCGGAGGGCGGCATCACCACGCGGCAGCGGGCCATCGCCGGCCTGCTCGTCGAAGGCCTCACCGACGCCGAGATCGCCGACCGGCTCGGCATGAACATCCGCACCGCCCGCGTCCACATCGCCAAACTCGCCGCCACTCTCGGCAGCAACAGCCGCGCCCAACTCGGCTTTCTGATCGCACGGGCAGGAATCCTCGACCGGGCCCTTTGAGCGTGCAGCCCTCACCGCCGCCCTACCGATGCCCCTCCCAAGTCCGTGCCCATGCCCCATGGCATCACCTGCCCGATGAGCAGCCAGGAGCGTAGTGCGCTAAGTCACCCTTCAGCACCATTTGGCCGACCCTCCGTTTGCCACAGAACAACAAGCTGACGCTGGCGGCCCGCCGCACGGCTCCAGCATGGTGAATGGCACCAGCGAGGGGGCGGGCAGGCGCATCTGAGCATCTCTCTTGCCCTGCCCCAGGTCCCTCCCTGGTAGGACCTCATCGGATCAGAGCGGTGGTTGTTGGCTCAGGTTTGTGAAGAGCGCAACGCCCTGCCCGACTACTGCAGCGGGTGGGACAGCTTCCAGGGTCACGCCATCACGGATCACCGGCTCAATGAGTGACCGCAGAAGCGAATGGTGATGGGGAGGCGGCCTCCGTTACAGGACGCCTCCCCATCGACCACAACAGTAGGGCAGGACGAGCCGCTCGACGCCCTTCCCGTCCTGCGCTGATGCTCACGCCGTTGCGGTTCCCAGAGGAGCAATGGCCGACGGCACGACGGGAAGGACGCAGGACACACACCATGGAAGAGATGACGGGCCGTGAGGCTCTCGAACTGAGCGGCCTCGCGTGCCGTGTTCCGGATCGGCTTCTTTTCGCTCAGGTGGATCTCCGGTTACGGACCGGCGAGTCGATGTCGGTGACCGGGGCCAGCGGCAGCGGCAAGAGCACGCTGCTGATGTGCGTTCTCGGCCTGGTGAAGCCCGATGCCGGAAGCGTCCGCGTCGTCGGGGCCGACGTGGGGCGGATGTCCGCTCGCGCACTCGCCCGGCACCGGCGGGACAACGTCGGCATGGTGTTTCAGTTCGGTGAGCTGCTGCCGGAGCTGTCGCCGCTCGAGAACGTCGCCCTGGCCGGTCTCCTCAGCGGAATGCGGCGCACGGAGGCTTATGAACGAGCAGCTGAATTGCTGGACGACCTCGGGGTGCCGACGAGTTCAAGCGGAACGGAGACCCTGTCGGGAGGTGAGCGGCAGCGGGCTGCGGTGGCCCGCGCGCTCATCAACGACCCCCCTCTCCTCCTCGCCGACGAACCCACCGGCTCCCTCGACCGGGCTCACCGTGACGCGGTGGCAGACCTGCTGTTCGAACTGCCCCGCAGCCGGGACTGCGCCTTGCTCCTTGTCACGCACGACCCCGACATGGCCGGTCGTGCCGACCGGCAGGTGACTCTCGCCGAGGAGACACTGCACCCGGCAGGGACCAGCGAGGAAGCGGCGTGAGCGCCGCGGGCAGACCGAGCGCGGAGGCCGCATCCGGGAAGGCTGCCGCAGCCGAGAGGGGCACTACGGACGGCGGTGGGCTCCTCCGTCGGCTGCTCCGGATCGGTGTCTCCGCTGCCCGGCGCGCGGAAGCCGGGCGGATCAGGCTCTGGTCACTGACCCTTGCCACGGCCCTGCTGGGCCTGGCGATCGGCGGACTGGTCCTCGCCCAGTCGTCGTTCGACGGACGCGCGGACCGAAGTGCCGACAGGTCACCTCGGCTCCTGACCGTTCACCCGGGTGAACCCGCACGTGCCCTGCTGAAATGGTCGATCTCCTCCCACGACGGCCACCCGTATGACATCACCTACGTGGAGCCGGTCTCCGACGGTGCGGCACCGCCTCCGGGGTTGCCACGCTGGCCCGACCCGGGTGAAGCCTTTGTGTCGCCCGCACTGCTGAAGGCTGCCGGTGGCGAGGCGGGCGTAGGACGCGAGTACGGCCGTTTCGGCGGCATGATCGGCGAAGAAGGGCTGGAGTCACCTTCCGAATTCTTCGTCTACGCGCGCCCCGACAGCCGTATGCTTGACCGCTCGGAAATGATGAAGATATCCGGTTTCGGAGATCCGGATATTCCTGGACTCACCGGGGAGCACGCCCATTTCTTCGGGGCGTCCGAGTTGTACTCCGCCTACTCCGGTTTATTCGTTCTGCCTGCCACCGTCTTCCTGATCATTGCCGCCAGAGCCGGTGCCGCTTCCCGAGACAGAAGGACCGCTCTGCTCACGGCCCTAGGGGCGGGCAAAGCGGCGCGCACCTGTTTCACTCTCGGGGAAGCGATCGCCCCTGTGGGGCTCGGCACTGTCGTCGGCTCGCTCGCGCTTCTGCCCCTGTTTCTGCGCAACACGTCCTTTCCCGTCGTGGATTTCACTCTTGCCGCCGACGACGCACGAAGCGCGCTGCTTTCCGTGTGCGCCTCTCAGTTCGCCGTGCTGCTCGGTGTACTGACGTGCGTCGTCCTCCTGCAACCGGCCGCACGCCGTACGCGGTCGACACGACCGACGAGTGTCTCGGCGCGACACCGCACGTGGCCTCTGTGGGTCTTCCCACCGGCCCTTCTGTTCACGGCACGCATCGTCGACTTCGCCCCCACCGGCATGACCGTCCCCCTGTACGCCGTCGGCTGCCTCGTCACGCTCGCCGCCCTGCCCCCGATCGTCGGCATGGCAATGGGCCGGCTCAGCCCCCTGCTCGCCCGGCTCGGGGAGCGTCTGGGCAGCCCTTCCCTGCTCGTGTCCGGGCGTCGGATGAGTGCCTCCCCACGGGCGGCCACCCGGCTCGTCGCCTCGTTGGTCATCGCCATCGCCGTCGCGGTCCAGGCCCAGGTGTGGGCAGGTGCGATGACAGAGGCAGGGCAGGCGGCCATGGACTCACGGGATCGGGTCGGGACAAGCATCCTCAAGGTGCGGCCCTACGCAACGCCGGAGCGGCTCCGCGCCTTCGAAGCCGCCCTGCCCGAAGGAGTACACGCCCTGTCGGCCGCGGTGCCCGTCAAGGAGCACGGCCGCATCGAGGTGGCCGGTTCCTGCGCCGCACTTCGGGAGGTGGGTCTCCCTTGCCGGTCCGCCGACACCCCGGCAGTGCCGGGCCCCGTGGACGCCCGCCTGCAAGAGGCCATCGGCTCATGGGGTGGAGCGTCCATTGCCGCGCACCCGGGCGGTGTCGGGAAACTTCCCCGTGAGTCCGCGGCTTCTCGAGGCCTGCTGATCGTGGGTGACGACCATCGGCAGCTCTCGATGACGGAAATCAGCAGAATCGCCCACCGAGAACTCTCCATGGCCCCCACCGTGCAACAGGTGAACAACTACGGGAGCGTCGGAAAACTCAACACCGCCGTCGGCTGGCTACGCCTTCTTTCCCTCGTCGGGATCGGCGTCATCGTCCTCGCCACCGGCACGGGAGCCCTGGCGGAATTCCTCCGATTCGGCCGTGACCTGGCACCCCTCAGCGTCCTCTCCGCCAATACGCGCATCTACCGCGCGGCAGCGGCATGGTCGCTTTTCCTCCCGGCCGTGCTTGCGTCCGCCGCAGGAGTGGTCGTCTCTTGGTGGCTGTCGGCAGCAGTACGGAGCGTCGCGGCAACCGACCCCTGGAGCGTGGCCCCCATCAGCCTCGGCGCCCTCGCCTGCTCCGCCGCCCTCGCCGTCTGGGGCGCGGCCACAGCGGTGCGCGCGGCCCAGAGATGGCGTCCGTCCGGAGGCTAGCGGGAATGTGCCGCCCAATGCCGGAAACAGGCCGTTTTGTCTCCTCCTCAGCCCACTGCACCGCAACAAGATGGCGCTACCGCCGCTCCTCGCCGCCCGGCAGGCTGGGGGCAGCGGCGGGGGCACCTAGTCGGCCCCCCTTCCGCTTCCCCGGGCGCCCCGGTCAGCTGCTCCCCCGTAGCCGACCGGGGCGCCCTCATGTCACGACAGGAGACCGCACCACTCCCGCAACAACGCCTCCCGCTCCCCCGCCCGGGGCGACCCGCCCTCGCGGCGGCGGCCCCAGTCCGACATCGCGGTCAGGGTGGTGAGGAGGGAGCCCGCGCCCTCCGTGAGGCGGGACAGGAGGGCGCGGGAGAGGTCGTACTCCGTCTGGGAGTAGCCGACCGCCGCCGCCGTGTACGCCGTCAGCTCCGTCTCCGTGCCCGTCGCGTCCGTGACACGGACCGTCATCGTCGGTGCCTCGTCGCCGCCCCCGAGGCCCACCGTGAGCACCATGTCGACCGCCGCGCCCACGTGCCGCTTCAGGGACTTCACCGGGACGTCGTCGATCGTCAGCGCGTGTACGTCCTCCCAGGGCCACATGCCGGACTGCCGGTCGCCGAGGGCCAGGACGCCTTCCGTGGTCAGGCGCACGCCCGGAGCGAGCCCGGCCGGCTTCGCGCCCACGTACACGTCGCCCTCGGCGATCCAGAACAACCCCACCATGGCCATGAACGGTTCCCCTCCCTATACAGCGATACAGGGCCGGGAGGTTGTCACCTCCCGGCCCTGTATCAGGGTACGAAACCGGAGATCGAGACCTACTGCTCCGTCGATCTCTTCGGACGCCACACCACCAGCGCGCTCGCCTGCTGCACGTCCTGGTACGGGACGAGGTCGCGGCGGTACGAGGCGTGCACCGCCGCCTCGCGCTGCTGCATGGCCGCCGCGGCGCCGTCCACGGCCGCGGAGAGCTCCGCGACCCGCGACTGGAGCGCCGCGACCTGGTTCTCCAGCTCGATGATGCGCTTGATGCCGGCGAGGTTGATGCCCTCTTCCTGCGACAACTGCTGCACGGTGCGCAGCAGTTCGATGTCGCGGGCGGAGTAGCGTCGGCCGCGGCCCGCGGTGCGGTCCGGGGAGACCAGACCGAGACGGTCGTACTGCCGCAGGGTCTGCGGATGGAGACCGCTCAGCTGGGCCGCCACCGAGATGACGTACACCGGCGTTTCATCGGTCAGCTGGTACGGATTACGACGACGGCCGACCCTGTCCATGGGGTCACGCTCCCTTCGCGGCCTGGAACAGTTCTGCCCGCGGGTCGTCGCCCGCAGTCGCCTTGCGGTAGGACTCGAGGGCGTCCTTCGCCGACTCCGACAGGGAGGTCGGAACCGACACCTCCACCGTCACGAGCAGGTCGCCCCGGGTGCCGTCCTTGCGGACCGCGCCCTTGCCCCGGGCCCGCATGGTACGGCCGTTCGGCGTACCGGCGGGCAGTTTCAGGGTGACGGGCGGGCCGCCCAGCGTCGGCACCTTCACCTCGCCGCCGAGCGTCGCCTCCGGATACGTCACCGGGACGGTGACCGTGAGGTTGTCGCCCTTGCGGCCGAAGACCGGGTGGCTGTCGACGTGCACGACCACGTACAGGTCACCGGCCGGGCCGCCGCGTTCGCCGGGCGCGCCCTTGCCGCGCAGCCGGATGCGCTGCCCGTCCGAGACGCCGGGCGGAATCCGCACCTGCATCGTCCGCGACGACTTGGCGCGGCCGCTGCCGCCGCAGACCTCGCAGGGGTTCTGGGCGATCAGCCCGCGCCCCTTGCAGTCCATGCACGGGTCGGTGAGGGAGAACCCTCCGCCGCCGCCCCGCGAGACCTGGCCCGTGCCGACGCAGGTCGGGCACACGCGCGGTGTGCCGTTCTTGTCGCCGGTGCCGGAGCACGCCTTGCAGGCGGCCTGGGAGGACATGCGGAGCGGCACCGTCGCGCCGTCCACCGCCTCCGTGAAGCTCAGCGTGACCTCGGACTCGATGTCCTGGCCGCGCCTCGGCTGCGTACGCGTGCCGGCTCCGGCACCCGCACCGCCGCGGTTGAACAGGCCCCCGAAGACGTCACCGAGGCCGCCCCCGAAGCCGCCGCCGGCCGCTCCACCGCCACCCGGGGCGCCGCCTCCGAAGAGGTCGCCCAGGTCGAAGTTGAACGAACCGCCGCCGCCTCCGGGGCCCTGCCGGAATCCGCCGTTGCCGAAGAGAGCACGCGCTTCGTCGTACTCCTTGCGCTTCTTGGGGTCACCGAGGACGTCGTTCGCCTCGGAGATCTCCTTGAAGCGCTCCTCCGCCTTGGTGTTGCCGGTGTTGGCGTCCGGGTGGTTCTCGCGCGCGAGCTTCCGGTACGCCTTCTTGATCTCGGCTTCGGTGGCGTCCTTGGGGACGCCGAGGACCTTGTAGTAGTCCTTCTCGATGAAGTCCTTGGTGCTCATCCCCGACGTCCCTCCTCACTCATGTCGTGACCGTCAGCCCTCGTCCGGGCCACCGGTCTCCTTCTCGTCCGCCTTCTCCGCGGCGGAGCCCGCAGAGCCTTCGGGCTCCTCGCCCTTGACGGTCTGCGCGCCCGGCTGCGGCTCGGCGACGGCCACCCGCGCGGGGCGGATGGTGCGCTCCCCGATGCGGTACCCGGGCTGCAGGATCGCGACGCAGGTCGTCTCGGTGACGTCCGGGGCGTAGCTGTGCATCAGGGCTTCGTGGATCGTCGGGTCGAAGGGCTCGCCCTCCTTGCCGAACTGCTGGAGGCCCAGCTTGGCGACGACCGTCTCGAGCGACTCGGCGACCGACTTGAAGCCGCCGACCAGCTCGCCGTGCTCACGGGCGCGGCCGATGTCGTCGAGGGTGGGGAGGAGCTCGGAGAGGAGGTTCGCCGAGGCGATCTCCTTCACCGCCACCTTGTCCCGCTCCACACGACGGCGGTAGTTCTGGTACTCGGCCTGCAGCCGCTGGAGGTCCGCGGTGCGCTCGTTGAGCGCGGTGCGCACCTGGTCCAGCTGGGCGGTCAGGCCAGTCAGGCTTGCGTCCTGCGCGTCCTGCGCGGACGTCTTGCTCGCTGCTGCGTCCCCGGCCGGGGCCGCCGGGCTCTCCTCGGTGGAGGGCTCGGCGGCCTTCGGCGCCGCGTCATCAGGGGTGGCGCCGGAGGGGACGTCAGGCTTCTCGGCGTTCTCGCCGAAGCCCGGGGTCTCCTCGGTCATCAGGCGGCGCCACCCTTCGCGTCTCCGGGCTTCTCGTCGTCGACGATCTCGGCGTCGACGACTCCGTCGTCCTCCTTGGCCTGGTCGGCACCCGGGGCGGCGCCCTCGGGACCGCCCGCGGCCTGCGCGCCTTGGGCGTCGGCGTACATGGCCTGGCCCAGCTTCTGCGAGACGGCGGCGACCTTCTCGGTGGCGGTGCGGATCTCGGCCGTGTCCTCGCCCTTGAGCTTCTCCTTCAGCTCGTTGACGGCTTCCTCGACCTCGGTCTTCACGTCACCGGGGACCTTTTCCTCGTTGTCCTTGAGGAACTTCTCGGTCTGGTAGACGAGCTGCTCGCCCTGGTTGCGGGACTCGGCGGCCTCGCGGCGGGCGTGGTCCTCGTCCGCGTACTTCTCGGCCTCTTCGCGCATCCGGTTGACCTCGTCCTTCGGCAGCGAGGAGCCACCGGTGACGGTCATCTTCTGTTCCTTGCCCGTGCCCAGGTCCTTCGCGGTCACGTGCATGATGCCGTTGGCGTCGATGTCGAAGGAGACCTCGATCTGCGGGACACCGCGCGGGGCCGGCGGCAGGCCCGTCAGCTCGAACATGCCGAGCTTCTTGTTGTACGCCGCGATCTCGCGCTCGCCCTGGTAGACCTGGATCTGGACGGACGGCTGGTTGTCCTCGGCGGTGGTGAAGATCTCCGACCGCTTGGTCGGGATCGTCGTGTTCCGCTCGATCAGCTTCGTCATGATGCCGCCCTTGGTCTCGATGCCGAGGGACAGCGGGGTCACGTCGAGGAGCAGGACGTCCTTGACCTCACCCTTGAGGACACCGGCCTGGAGCGAGGCGCCGATGGCGACGACCTCGTCCGGGTTCACACCCTTGTTGGCGTCCTTGCCGCCGGTGAGCTCCTTGACGAGCTCGGCGACGGCGGGCATGCGGGTGGAGCCACCGACGAGAACGACGTGGTCGATCTCGGAGAGCTGGATGCCCGCGTCCTTGATGACGTTGTGGAACGGCGTCTTGCAGCGCTCCAGGAGGTCGGACGTGAGCTGCTGGAACTGGGCGCGCGTGAGCTTCTCGTCCAGGTGCAGCGGGCCCTCGGCGGAGGCCGTGATGTAGGGCAGGTTGATCGTGGTCTCCGTGGAGGAGGACAGCTCGATCTTGGCCTTCTCGGCCGCCTCGCGCAGGCGCTGGAGCGCCATCTTGTCCTTGGAGAGGTCCACGCCGTGGCCGTTGTTGAACTGCTTGACCAGGTAGTCGACGACGCGCTGGTCCCAGTCGTCACCACCGAGGTGGTTGTCGCCGTTCGTGGCCTTCACCTCGACGACGCCGTCGCCGATCTCGAGGAGCGAGACGTCGAAGGTGCCGCCACCGAGGTCGAAGACCAGAATGGTCTGGTCGTCCTTGTCGAGGCCGTAGGCAAGGGCGGCGGCGGTGGGCTCGTTGACGATGCGCAGGACGTTCAGACCCGCGATCTCACCGGCCTCCTTGGTGGCCTGGCGCTCGGAGTCGTTGAAGTACGCCGGGACAGTGATGACCGCGTCGGCCACCTTCTCGCCCAGGTACGACTCCGCGTCGCGCTTCAGCTTCTGCAGGATGAACGCCGAGATCTGCTGGGGGTTGAATCCCTTGTCGTCGATGTCCACCTTCCAGTCGGTGCCCATGTGGCGCTTGACCGACCGGATGGTCCTGTCGACGTTCGTGACCGCCTGGCGCTTGGCGACCTCGCCGACGAGCACCTCGCCGTTCTTCGCGAAGGCGACGACGGACGGCGTGGTCCTGGCGCCCTCGGCGTTGGTGATGACGGTGGGCTCGCCGCCTTCGAGAACGCTGACGACGGAGTTAGTCGTGCCCAGGTCGATGCCGACCGCACGTGCCATTTCGGTTCCTCCAGATGTACTTCTTGAGTGGATCTGACTCAAGCATGCATGAGCGCTGCGCCGGCGTCAACAGATGTGAGTCGGGGGCACTCAAGTCTTATCCAGCACTTACGCGCAAGGAGGGGCCCTTCCGGGGGTGTGTTGTTCGACTGCGGGCGCGTCGTGGCTGGTCGCGCAGTTCCCCGCGCCCCTGGGCACAACACGGCGCCCGGCACCCGTCCGTACGCGCGAAGGGTTGCCTGAGCGACGCAGATCACCGCCTTGCTGGCTACAGTGCGGCGGAGTAAGTGGGTAGTCTCAGACGGACTGCATAAGTTACCGCTTAGTAATAGTTCGCCTCGCAGGCCCGAGGAGCCCCCAAATGCAACTCGCCGCGATCATCGTGTCGCTGGTCCTAATCGCGGTCGGCGTCGCGCTGTTCGGCCGTGCCATCGTGCAGATCTACAAGTTCGTGCGACTCGGCCAGCCCGTGCCCGCCGGACTCAGGACCGACAACCCCTTCCAGCGCACCGTCACCGTGGTCAAGGAGTTCCTCGGTCACACGCGCATGAACAAGTGGGGCGTCGTCGGCTTCGCGCACTGGTTCGTGGCGGTGGGCTTCTTCTCGCTGCTGCTGACGATCGTCAACGCCATCGGCCAGCTCTTCAAGGCCGACTGGATGCTGCCGATCATCGGTGACTGGGCGCCGTACAACATGTTCGTCGAGTTCATCGGCACGATGACCGTGCTCGGCATCCTCACGCTGATCGTCATCCGGCAGCTGAACCGTCCCGACAGGCCGGGCCGCAAGTCCCGCTTCGCGGGTTCCAAGACGGGCCAGGCGTACTTCGTCGAGACCGTCATCCTCATCGTCGGCGTCTGCATCTTCACGCTGCACGCCCTCGAGGGCGCCCAGCACCACGTGGGCAGCTACGAGGCGTCGTTCTTCATCTCGTACCCGTTCGTGTCCTGGTTCGCGGGGATGGACCTCTCCACCCTCCAGAACCTCACGTACTTCTTCGCGGGCCTGAAGATCGCGACCTCCTTCATCTGGATGATCGTGGTCGGCCTCAACACCAACATGGGTGTGGCCTGGCACCGCTTCCTGGCCTTCCCGAACATCTGGTTCAAGCGCGAGGCCGACGGCGGTACGGCGCTCGGCGAACTGCAGCCCATGACGTCCGGCGGCAAGCCGATCGACTGGGAGGACCCGGGCGAGGACGACGTCTTCGGCGTCTCCCAGGTCGAGCAGTTCAGCTGGAAGGGCATCCTCGACTTCTCCACCTGCACCGAGTGCGGCCGCTGCCAGTCGCAGTGCCCCGCCTGGAACACGGGCAAGCCGCTCTCCCCGAAGCTCCTCATCATGTCCCTGCGGGACCACGCGCACGCCAAGGCGCCGTACCTGCTCGCGGGCGGCGGCAAGACCATGGAGGGCGAGGAGAAGGCGACCGAGGAGCAGCTCAAGGACGTGCCGGCCGCGGCTCTCGCGGAGGCCGAGCGCCCGCTCATCGGCACGCACGAAGAGAACGGCGTCATCGACCCGGACGTCCTGTGGTCCTGCACCACGTGCGGTGCCTGCGTCGAGCAGTGCCCGGTCGACATCGAGCACATCGACCACATCGTCGACATGCGCCGCTACCAGGTGATGATCGAGTCGGCCTTCCCCTCCGAGGCGGGCACGATGCTCAAGAACCTGGAGAAGAAGGGCAACCCCTGGGGCCTCGCCAAGAAGCAGCGCCTGGAGTGGACGAAGGAAGTCGACTTCGAGGTGCCGGTCGTCGGCAAGGACATCGAGGACCTCACCGAGGTCGAGTACCTGTACTGGGTCGGCTGCGCCGGCGCCCTGGAGGACCGCGCCAAAAAGACGACGAAGGCGTTCGCGGAGCTGCTCCACATCGCGGGCGTGAAGTTCGCGATCATGGGCGGCGACGAGAAGTGCACGGGTGACTCGGCCCGCCGCCTCGGCAACGAGCCGCTGTTCCAGCAGCTCGGCCAGGAGAACGTCGCCACGCTGAACATGGCGTTCGGCGAGGATGACGAGGACGAGTCGACGAAGAAGCCGAAGACGGCGAAGAAGATCGTCGCGACCTGCCCGCACTGCCTCAACACGCTCGGCAACGAGTACCCGCAGCTCGGCGGCGACTACGAGGTCATCCACCACACCCAGCTGCTCCAGCACCTCATCGACGAGGGCAAGCTGATCCCCGTGACGCCGGTCGAGGGCCTCATCACCTACCACGACCCGTGCTACCTGGGCCGCCACAACAAGATCTACACGCCCCCGCGCGAGATCATCGGCAAGGTCCCGGGCCTCCGCAACGAGGAGATGCACCGCCACAAGGAGCGCGGCTTCTGCTGTGGCGCCGGTGGTGCGCGCATGTGGATGGAGGAGCGGATCGGCAAGCGGATCAACACGGAGCGGGTCGACGAGGCGCTGTCCCTGAACCCGGACATCGTGTCCACCGCGTGTCCGTTCTGCCTCGTCATGCTGACGGACTCCGTCAACGGCAAGAAGAACGACGGCCAGGCCAGGGAGTCCCTCCAGGTCGTGGACGTCGCGCAGCTGCTGCTCGACTCGGTGAAGACGCCGGCGGATCCGGCGGACGAGGCGGAGTCGGCGGACGAGCCGGAGCCGGAACCGGTGAAGTAGCCGCCGGCCCGCTGAAGTGGCCCGACCCCGTTCCCTCCTCTCGGAGGGGGCGGGGTCTTCGCCGTTCAGGCAGCTGCCACGTCCCCCGTCAGCTCACACCACACGAGCTTCCCCCGCCCCTCGTCACGCTCCCGCGCGCACCACCCCCACCCGTCCGCACATTCCCGTACGAGCCCGAGCCCTCTGCCCGTCGTCTCACCCCACCCCGTGGCCCCCCTGGCCGGGGACGGCGGCGTGGGATCCGTGTCCCACACCCCGATGCGGAGCACCGCGTCCGCCCACTGCATGCGCAGGGCGGCGGGGCCCTTGGTGTGCTGTACGGCGTTGGCGATCAGCTCCGTGGCGACGAGCTCGGCGGCGTCCGCGAGGTGGGGCAGGCCGTATGCCCTCAGGATGAGGCGGAGGGTGTGGCGGCTCACGGGGACGGCGAGGGGATCGTTGGGGATGGCGAGGGTGTAGGTCCAGGTCTCGGTTTCCGGCATCGGTGAACTCCGTTGTGAGATACGGATGTTGGCCTGCTGCGGCGGTCACCTGGCGGTGGCTGTGGCGCAACCGCCATGGCATGGCGGTGCGGTGCGCTTCCGTTGATCCGGGACCTCAGCGTGTGCGACGCGTCACTGACAGTAGGGCTAAAATATTCTCCCCCGCAAGTCGCTCGCGTACTCTGACACCCGAATGGGGTGCATCAACCCCACGTTCCGACACGGTCGTTGGCGGAGGTAGCAGTCGCGTGCCAGCAAGGATTCAGCCAACCGCCCGGCAGCGGCGCCTCGGAGCCGAGCTGCGCAAGCTCCGGGAAAGCGCCGGCCTCTCGTCCGGTCAGGCCGCGGGGCTGCTCGGGGTCAAGCAGGCCCAGATGAGCCAGTTCGAGGCGGGCAACGCGGGGATCAACGAGGAGCGGGTGCGTCGACTCGCGGCGCATTACGGCTGCGCGGACGCCGAGTTGGTCAATGCGCTCGCGGCCATGGCCACGGAACGTACACGAGGATGGTGGGAGGAGTACCGGGACGTACTACCGCCCGCTTTCGCCGACTTGGCTGAGCTGGAGCACCACTCTCGGTTCATGCAAGTGATTGACACTGCACATGTTCCGGGGCTGCTCCAGACCGAGGAGTATGCGCGTGCCGTACTCGGCTATCGCGTGCCGCAGCTCCCAGCCAGTGAACTGGAGCCGCGATTGGCCCACCGGATGCGCCGCAAGCTGGCCCTGTCCGGTGAGGGGGCGACTCCATACGAAGCGGTACTGCACGAGTCCGTGTTGCACACCCGCGTCGCAGACCGTCGCGTGGCCCGCGCACAGCTGGCCGCGCTGCTCGGCGAATCCGAGCGCCCCGAAGTCACCATGCGAGTGGTCCCATTCGACGTGGACGGTTTTGGTGGAGCAAGCTCGATGATGCTGTACGCGGGCGGCGCGGTACCCACGTTGGACACCGTCCAGAGTGAAACGCCGTATGGGCCGGTATTCATGGACGCGTCCGGCCAACTAGAAGCGATGCGAACACTTTTCCGTAAAGTGGAGTCCGCATCGCTCGAACCCGTTCCCTCGCGGGACCTCATTCACCGCCTGATCAAGGAGCTCTGAGCCGTGCCCCCGTGGCAGAAGTCCTCCTTCTCCGGTCCGGCCGACGGAAGCCAGTGCGTCGAACTCGCCCGCGACAAGAGCAACCTGCTCCTCCGCGAGAGCGACGACCCCGACCACATACTCACCCTCACCCCCGGTGCCCTCTCTGCCCTCATATCGCACGCCACACAACCGGGCACGACCCGTGAGGAATTCAACCTGCCCTCCGAGAGAGCGGCACCTTCGACCACACACATTTACCCTCGCCACCTCGCCACCTCGCCAGGAAGCAGTTGACTTCGGCCCGCACCGGATGGTTGCCGGGGCCGCCCGGTGTGGTGCGGAGTGTGGCGGTTCCGGGCCGGCAGTAAAGGGCGCTCCGCTGCGCTGCGCGTCGGCTTCGCCGATTCCGCTGCGCTCCACCCTTGACTCCCGTCCCTCCACCGCGACCTGTTTCTTGACCCGGACGGCCAGGGGTGGGGGCAACAGGGACCGCTTCGTTAGTCATCAGCTTTCGCTGCCGGGTGCGGCCCGTCCCAACGCAAGCCACCCTCACCGTCCGGGTCGGGTCATCGGCTCTCGCTGCCGGGTGCGGTCCGGTCCATCGTGGGCGGAAGTCACGGTCGATGAGCTGTATCCGGCCGGAGGCCGCCCCCCTCCGGCACCTACTTCGGGAAAGTTGCGAATGCCTTCGCCGCACGCCCCCCTGCCAAGCCGCACACGCCCCCCTGCTCACGGGCTTACCGCGCCGGATTCGCGACATCCATGACATAACTGACGGCGCACAGGGAAGCGAGAAGGGGGCGCGCGGCCCGCCGATTCGCAACTTTCCCAAAGTAGGTGCCGGAGGGCGCGGCGCCCCCCGGACCACAGCTCATCGAGCATGGCTCCCGCCCACGTTGGGCCGGTCCGCACCCGGCAACGAAAGCGGCCGACCCACCCCGAACAGTGAGGGCCACTCACGATGAGCCGGTCCGCACCCGGCAGCGCGAGCGGATGACCCGAGCGGCTCGGCCGCGCGGCGGGCGGTCACGCAACCCTGGCCGTCGGCCACGATGGACCGGGCCGCACCCGGCGATGAACGGCAATGACCCACCCACCCAGATCCGCCGCCTCACCCCTGGCCGTCCGGGTCAAGAAACAGCTCGCGGTGGAGGGACGGGAGTCAAGGGTGGAGCGCAGCGGAATCGGCGCAGCCGACGCGCAGCGCAGCGGAGCGCCCTTTACTCCCGGCCCGGAACCGCCACACTCCGCAAAACCCCGGGCGGCCCCGGCAACCATCAAAGACACCGGCCCACCGAAGTCACCGCCCAACCCGGCCCCGGTGGGACGAGAACGGGACGTACGAGGGGACAGTCGGGGCCTCGTCGTCGTGTACCCGGGCCGCGACGGAAGCCCCGTGGCGCCCGGCCCACGGTTCGTCTCCTCCGCCGCGGCGTGACCAACTGCCGTTCACCCGACGGCTACCGCGCGCACACTGTCACACAACCCTTCATACGCCTCACGAGTCACACCCCCGGAAGCCATACCCAAAGGCCCACCCTCCGGGAGATCCACGTGCGCGTAAGAAACCTGGCCGTCACCGCCACCGTCGCGGCCCTCGCGGCGGCCGGACTCACGCTGCCCCTGGCCGGTACGGCGAGCGCCGCCCCCGCCCTGAAGGACGACTTCAACGGCGACGGCTACCGCGACCTCGCCATCGGGTCCCCCGACTCCAACTCCGTCACGGTGACCTTCGGTTCGGCGAGCGGGGTGTCGGAGGGCCGGTCCGTCACCGTCAGCCAGGACACCCCCGGCGTACCCGGCGTCACCGAGCCCGGCGACGAGTTCGGCGAGAGCGTCACCAGCGGGGACGTGAACGGCGACGGCTTCGCCGACCTGATCGTCGGCGCCCCCGGCGAGCAGGTCACCGGCAAGCCGTCCGGCTCCGTCACCGTCGTCCACGGCGGCCGGACCCCCTTCACCTCCGGCGGCCGCGCCCTGAACTCCCCCGCCGACACCACAGGACGCTTCGGCGAAGCCGCCGTCTGGACCGACCTGGACTACGACGGCTCGCCCCAACTGGCCGTCATCAGCGGCGACAACTGGTACTACTACACCGGCGCGGGCGAGAACGGGCACGTGCACGGCCTGGAGGTCGACTTCCTGCCCGAAGGCGTCCGGCTGGACGGCATGGTCGCCGGCAACTTCAAGTACAAGGACGGTGTCGGCTTCGTCCTGTACGGCGAGCGCGCGGACGGCGGCGCCTGGACCGCGCACATGAACGGCGGCGTAGGCGACTACGGCTACCGGGCCGAGGTCCTCGCCGAGGGCGGCGACCCGACGGCGACGCGCGACGCGGCCACCGCGGGCGACGTCGACGGCGACGGCTACGACGACCTGATCACCGGCAACGCACGCGACGCGGCGGGCGGCAGTGGCGGCTCGGTCACCGTGCGACGCGGCGGCGACGGCAAGTTCGGTACCCCGGTGACGTACCACCAGGGCAGCGCGGGTGTGCCGGGTGCCGACGAGGCGGGCGACGGGTTCGGCGCGGCCGTCTCCGCGGGCGACGTCACCGGCGACGGTCTCGCGGACCTCGCGGTGGGCGCGCCCGGTGAGACGGTCGACGGGGTGGCCGAAAGCGGCAGCGTCACCCTGCTCACGTCGGAGCGTGGCGCCTTCACCGCGGGCCGCGCCTGGCATCAGGAGACCGCCGGCGTGCCCGGCATCGCCGAGGACGGCGACGGCTTCGGTACGTCCGTACGCCTCAAGGACATCAACAAGAACGGCAAGGCCGACCTGGCCGCGGGCGCGCTCGGCGAGGACATCGGCACGACGCGGGACGTCGGCGCCGTGTGGGTCCTGCGCGGCACGTCGACGGGCCTGACGGCGTCCTACGCGGCCTCGTTCAACGGCACGGACTTCGGGGCCGGCGGCGCGGGGGCGGGGTTCGGGCGCACGCTGCGCTGATCCGGCCCACACCGCACTTCACCTACGTCAACTCCCGCATCCCTCACACACGTTGGAGACCTCTCCATGGCCACGTACACCCGTAACCGCCTCCTCGGCGCCGCCGCCCTCTGCGCCGCCACCGCCCTCGGCGTCACCGGCGTGACCGCGGGCAGCGCCGCGGCCGTCGACGCCCCCTCCAAGATCCGCGGCGACTACAACGGCGACGGCTACGTGGACCTCGCGGTCGGCGTGCCGAGCGCCACCGTGGACGGCAAGGCCGAGGCCGGGTACGTCAACGTCGTCTGGGGCGGCGCGTCGGGCCTCGGCAAGCACGGGTCGACGACCGTCAGCCAGTCCACGGCCGGGGTGCCGGGCACCGCGGAGGCGGGCGACGGCTTCGGGTACGCCGTCGCGTCCGACGACATGAACGGCGACGGCTACAGCGACCTGGTCGTGGGCGCGCCCGACGAGGACACCACCGTCGGCCTGAGCGTCGGTACCGTCGCCGTCGTGTGGGGCGGCGCGGGCGGCCTCAAGGGCGGCTTCACCGCCGCCAACGGGAACTTCGACAGTTCGCGGTACGGGGCGCAGCTCGCCACCGGCGACTTCGACAAGGACGGCGACAACGACATCGCCTTCAACGCCCACTTCGACGAGTCCAGCTCCGTGCGGATGCGGCCGGGACCGTTCACCGCGGGCTCGCCCGCCACGCTGGAGCGGGTCGCCGGCTGGCACTTCGCGGGCTCCACCGCCCTCGCGAGCGGTGACTTCGACGGCGACGGCGGGGACGACCTCGCCGTCTCGTACAACGGCATGGAGATCAGCGGTACGACGGTCATGAACCGCGCGTCGGGCGAGTGGAAGGAGACGTGGCGGACCTCCGACCGCACGAACACGTCGCTCGCCACCGGCGACTTCGACGGGGACGGCACGACCGACCTCGCCGTCGGCAACGTACAGCCCAACCCCGAGACCGAGCAGACCCACTGCGAGGACCGGCTCGGCGGCGCGATCCTCACCGTCTACGGCAAGAAGGACGGCGCGCTCGGCGACGGCGGCACCGCGTGCACCACCCAGTCCTCGCCCGAGGTCGGCGGCACGGCGGAGGCCGACGACAACTTCGGTGCGCACCTCGCCGCCGACGACCTCGACGGGAACGGCGGCGCCGAGCTGATCGTCGGCGCGGACGCGGAGGCCGTCGGGACCGCCCGGAACGCGGGCACGTACTGGACCCTCGCCTCGGCCGGCGCGGGCCAGCCCTTCACGGGCCCCGCCGTCAGCCAGAACACCGCGGGCGTCGCGGGCACGGCGGAGGCGGACGACCACCTCGGCGCGTCCGTCGCGACCGGCGACTACGACGGCGACTCCCGCCCCGACGTCGCGGTCGGCGCACCCGGCGAGGACGGCCGGAAGGGCGGCGTCTGGTACGCGCGGAGCCCGAAGGACGGGGGCCCGCGGCCGGAGGTCACGTCCGTGACGCCGGGGAAGCTGGGGCTCGCGGGGGCGCGTGAGTACGGGACGGTTCTCGGGCGGTAGGTGGGCGCCGTCGCCCACTCGCCACGGTCGGACTCCGGCGCGGTCGCATCACCGGCTCCGCCGAGTTCGTCCTCGAACGCCGGACGGGCCGCGATCCAACCCGGCCCGTCCCGCGGCTGACCACCGGGCCGGTCGGAACCTCCACCCCGGCCCGCCCGGCGACCGAGGCGTGAGACAACTCGGCGCCCCCGTACAACCCTTGCCCGCCACCATCGGTCTCTCCTTCGCCGACCGTGGCGTGACGCCCGGGCCAATGTCCGGTGAACACGCCCGTCGCACCCCATCGACTGCGGATGCCCGCCAGGCATCCCCGCACGCTGCAGGAGAACCGCATGGCCAAGCACAAGCGCACCTCCACCACCGGCCGCCCCAGACGTACGCGGCTCGCCGCCGCGACGGCCGTCACGGCCGCGCTGACCGGTGGACTGCTCGCCGCCACGGGAGCGACCGCCTCCGCCGCACCGGCCGAGCCGCTGCCCTCGCACGAGGCCGACTTCAACGGCGACGGCGTCGCCGACCTCGCCACCTCCGCGTTCAACGCGAACGTCGCGGGCAAGGACGGTGCGGGTCAGGTCGCCGTCACGTACGGCGGCTCGACCCTGCGCCACAAGACCTTCAGCCAGAACAGCGCGGGCGTCCCCGGCTCCGCCGAGACCGGCGACCTCTTCGGCTACGACACCGCGTACGGCGACTTCGACCGCGACGGCTACGACGACCTGGCGGTCGGCGCGCCCGGCGAGGACGTCGGCAGCGACAAGGACGGCGGCACCGCGCAGATCCTGTGGGGCTCCCCGAACGGCCTGTCCGGCGGCACCACGCTGAAGGACCCCCGCCCCGGCGGCCACGACTTCTTCGCCGCGCCCATCGAGGCCGGCGACTTCGACGGCGACGGCAGCACCGACCTCGCCGTCGGCGCCCGGTCCGGCGCGGCCACCATCGACGTGGTGAACGGCAAGATCTCCCGCTCCACGGGCACCGGCAGCGGCCACTACACGATCAAGCCCGCCATCCAGAGCGGCGAAGGTGCCGGCCCCTTCAACCTGCACTCCGGCGACGTGAACGGCGACAAGAGGGAAGACCTCATCGTCGACGGCTACTCCACCGGCGACGGCTACAACGCCAACCTGTGGGTGCCCGGCACCCCGGACGGCCTGAAGACGACCAACCAGCAGCGGCTGCCCGGCGGCATCATCACCGACGTCGGCGACACGGACAGCGACGGTTACGGCGACATCGTCATCGGTCTCGAATGGGACGACGAGATCGCCGGCGCGAACAAGGGCGGCACGGTGTACGTCGCCCACGGCGCGGCCAACGGCCCGTACGGCGAGACCCAGGTCTTCACCCAGGACACCGAGGGCGTCCCGGGGGCGGGCGAGAAGGGCGACTCCTTCGGCAACGAGCTCGACCTCGGCGACATCAACGGCGACGGCCACCTCGACCTGGTCGTCGGCGCGGCGGGCGAGGACGTCGGCGGCGTGAAGGACGCGGGCGCGGTCACCGTCATCTACGGCAAGGCGGACGGCTCGGGCCTCTCCACGAACGGCGCGGTCTTCCTCGACCAGAACACGCCGGGCGTGCCCAACTCCAACGAGACGAACGACTTCTTCGGCTCCGACGTCCACGTCGACGACCTGAACGGCGACGGGCGGGGTGACGTGACGGTCGGCGCGTACGGCGAGAACGGCACGAACGGCGCGTTCTACCCCCTGATCAGCAAGCAGGACGGCTCCCTCGCCGGTTCCGCGGGCGTCTACACGTCGACCGTGGGGATCTCGGCGACGGGAACGCCGCGGCTCGGCATGAACTTCGCCGACTGATACATGACCGGTCGCCCTCACGGCTGACCACCGGGCCCGCACCGCCGGTGCGGGCGGGCCTCTCCTCCTGACCTCCTACTTCTCCCCGGAGCCCCCATGCGCGCACGTACCCACACCCTGGCGTTGGCCGCGGCGACCGTCCTGGCCGCGACCGGCCTGACCCTCCCCTTCACGGCCACTGCCACCGCGGCCCCGGCCGCCCCGGCCACCCCCCTGAAGGCCGATTTCGACGGCGACGGATACGCGGACCTCGCCGTGGGCGTGCCCGCCGGCACCGTCGACGGCAAGGCGAAGGCGGGATACGTGAGCGTCGTCTTCGGCGGCACGGACGGCCCGGGGTCGAGCAACGTGCGGCGCATCACGCAGGCCACGGTCGAGGTGCCGGGCACACCGGAGACCGGCGACCGCTTCGGCGCGGCCGTCACCACGGCGTACATAGACGACGACAAGTACGCCGACCTCGTCATCGGCGCGCCCGGCGAGGACATCGACGGCAGGACGGACGCGGGTTCCGTCACCGTCCTCTACGGCACGGGCGACGGCTTCGCGCTGGCCAACACGGCGGGGCGGGGCGCGAAGGCAGGCGACGCGTACGGGAACGCGCTGGCCGCCGCCGACTTCACCGGCGACACGGACGTCGACCTGGCGATCGGCGGCAAGGACCAGGTCGTCCTCAACGCCAACCCGTACACCGCCGACACCTCCCCCGGCATGGCCCGCCGCATGGACGGCCGCGCCCCCGTCCTGACGACCGGCGACTTCGACTCCGACGGCCTCCCCGAGCTGGCCGTCGCGTACTACGAGCAGAACGCCACCCGCACCCAGTCCCACGTCCAGCTCTACCGCTACGACAAGAACGACGAGGTCCCCGGCGACCTCGACCTGACCTGGAGCAGCGACAACAGCGCCGCGAACGCGCTGGCCGCGGGCGACTTCAACGGCGACGGCCACGACGACCTCGCGCTCGGCAACTGCCGTGAGATCGCCGACGAGAACATCGACGACCCGTGCGGCCCCGAGGAGCTCGCCGAGGGCGGTGGCATCCACATCCACTACGGGGACGGCGACGGCCTCGTGTGGGAGGGCCAGACCCTCAACCAGGACACCCCGGGCGTCCCGGGTGTCGCCGAAAAGGGTGACGACTTCGGCGACGCGCTGGCCGCCGCGGACATCGACGGCGACGGCAGGGACGACCTGATCGCGGGCGCCCCGGGCGAGGCCATCGGCAGCGCGGCCGGCGCGGGCGCCGTCACCGTCCTCAGGGGCGGCGCGAACGGCATCCTCACCGAGGACGGCAAGGCGGTCGGCGCGGTCTCGTACCAGCAGAACTCCCCCGGCGTCCCGGGCGGCGCCGAGGCGGGCGACCGGTTCGGCGCGGCGCTCGGCTTCGCGGACCACAACGGCGACGGCGGCCCGGACCTCTCGGCCGCCGCGCCCGGCGAGAACGCGTCGGCGGGCGGCGTCTGGAACCTCCCGCACCTGGCGACCGGCACGACGGGCGCGTCGGTCGTCACCCCGAACTCGCTGGGCCTGCCGACGTCTTCGGGCCCGCTGACGTACGGAGCGTCGCTGGCGCGCTAGCACGCGTACGGGTACCCGGGGGGACCCCTCCGGGTACCCCTAGGGGTTGTCACAGGTCGGCCGCAAAGCCGCGTCTCCTCCCGAGGAGGGACGACCCCACCCCCGCAGACCAGGTACGTTCGATTCGTGGCTGGATTCAGGATCGGACGCGGCCGGGACAACCGCGCCCCGCGACCGCAACAACAACCGCGACCGCAACCGCAACCGCATCAACAACCGCGGCAGCAGCCGTACGGACAGCAGGCCCCGCAGCAGGGAGGGCAGCAGCCGTACGGCTACCCGCCTGCGCCGTCGGCCCCGCAGTACGGGGGCGGCGCACCGCAGGGCGGTGGCCGGCCCTACGGCGGCGGTGGCGGCGGCAACCAGCAGTGGCCCCAGGCGGGCGGCGGCCCCGGCAACCACGGCGAGCCGGAGTACTTCGGCGGCCCCGACGACCGCGGCCATGGCGCGCCCCAGGGCGGCTACGACCCGTACGCGGCGAACAACCCTGGGCACACGCAGGCCTTCTCCATCGGCGAGGACCCGTACACCCAGGGCGACACGTACCGCGCGGGCCAGGCGAGCGCGGCCCCCGTGGGCCCGCGCCTGCACTGGAAGGACCTGCTCCGCGGCGTCGTACTCCGCCCCGGCCCGACGTTCTTCCAGATGCGGGACTACGCGATGTGGGCCCCCGCCCTCATCGTCACGTTCCTCTACGGCACGCTGGCGATCTTCGGCTTCGACGAGGCGCGCGAGGACGCGATCAACGCGACGCTGTCGTCGGCGGTCCCGTTCGTCCTCACCACCGGCGTCGCGATCACCATCAGCGCGTTCGTCCTGGGCGTGGTCACCCACACCCTCGCCCGCCAGCTCGGCGGCAACGGCGCGTGGCAGCCGACGGTCGGCCTCTCCATGCTGATCATGTCGCTGACGGACGCGCCGCGCGTGATCGTGGCGATGTTCCTCGGCGGCGGCCAGCCCTTCGTCCAGCTCCTCGGCTGGGCGACGTGGCTCGCGGCGGGCGCGCTGCTCACGACGATGGTCAGCAAGTCCCACGACCTGCCGTGGCCGAAGGCGCTGGGCGCGTCGACGATCCAGCTGCTGGCGATTCTGTCGATCATCAAGCTGGGCACGTTCTAGAAGTACGAGGCACGAACGAGCAGAGCGCACGAACAAACAGGGCGCACGAACGAGCAGGGCCCGGGGGACTTCCGTCCCCCGGGCCCTGCTCGTTCACGCCTGCTCAGGCGTCGAGAACCTGCCCCTGCCGCTTCACGACGGGAGGCTCGACACTCCACGGGAAGTTGATCCACTCGTCGGTGCGCTTCCACACGTACTCGCACTTCACGAGGGAGTGCGACTTCTCGTAGATGACGGCGGACCGCACCTCGGCGACGTGGTCGAGGCAGAAGTCGTGTACGAGCTTCAGCGTCTTGCCGGTGTCGGCGACGTCGTCGGCGATCAGCACCTTCTTGTCGGTGAAGTCGATGACGTTGGGAACGGGCGCGAGCATCACCGGCATCTCGAGCGTCGTTCCCACCCCCGTATAGAACTCGACGTTCACCAGGTGGATGTTCTTGCAGTCGAGTGCGTACGCGAGGCCGCCCGCGACGAAGACGCCACCGCGGGCGATGGAGATGATCACGTCGGGCTGGTACCCGTCGTCGGCGACGGCCTGCGCGAGCTCGCGCACCGCATGGCCGAACTTGTCGTACGTAAGGTTCTCGCGCACGTCACTCATGCTGGATGTCACACCTGGGTCCGATGGAAGTTGAGGAAGGAACGGGAGGCGGTGGGGCCCCGCTGTCCCTGATAACGCGATCCGTACCGCTCCGACCCGTAGGGGGCCTCGGCGGGTGAGGTGAGCCGGAACATGCAGAGCTGCCCGATCTTCATCCCGGGCCAGAGCTTGATCGGCAGAGTCGCCAGGTTCGACAGCTCAAGGGTCACGTGCCCGCTGAAGCCCGGGTCGATGAACCCGGCGGTGGAGTGCGTGACGAGCCCGAGCCGCCCGAGGCTGGACTTGCCCTCGAGCCGACTGGCGAGATCATCGGGCAGGGAGATGACCTCGTACGTCGAGGCGAGCACGAACTCCCCGGGGTGGAGGATGAACGGCTCGTCGCCCTCGGGCTCCACGAGCCGCGTCAGGTCGGCCTGCTCGACGGAGGGGTCGATGTGGGGGTAGCGGTGATTCTCGAACACCCGGAAGTAGCGGTCCAGCCGCACGTCGATGCTCGAGGGCTGCACCATGGATTCGTCGTACGGGTCGATCCGCACCCGTCCGGAGTCGATCTCGGCCCGGATGTCCTTGTCTGAGAGAAGCACGCACCGAGGATACGCAGAGCGCGCGGGCCGCCCCCAATCGGACGGACCCGCGCGCCTCGGTGCTCGTGTTCTACCGTCGCTGCAGGGTCACCGGCACGGCGTGCCGGAGCCGGGCACACCGCGGGCAGCGGATGAGCCGGCCGGGACCGAGCCGGTCCGCCTTCTGCATCGGGAACGAAGCGGTGCTGAACACGTGCCCTTCGGCACATCGGACGACGGTGTGCTCCATCAAGTCCTCGAGTCCCTTCCCCAGTCGTAGGTGAGCTCGTACGTACCCGTACCACCCGTACCAACTCGTCTCACGCTCGCCTCCGAGCCGACGACGAAAGGCCACATTACGGTATGAAAGGGACGCTCATCCAGGCGGCACGACCGCGTGCCACGGTACGCCCCAACTCCCTGCGGACGCACGGCACGTCCCCCTCCCGGACAGCACTCGGGCCCCGCGGCGAGAGCGCCGGGGGCCCGGGATGAGGTAGAGTGTGCGACGTTACGACACCGGTTCATACGGCGTCTTTCGCGGGTGTAGTTTAGTGGTAGAACATCAGCTTCCCAAGCTGAGAGTGCGAGTTCGATTCTCGTCACCCGCTCCACGAAGAAGGCCCAGGTCATCGACCCGGGCCTTTCTGCTGTCCGCTTCCGCTCAGCCGTCGCGTGCCACATCCGTGTCAGTCCCTCACGTGGCCGGGAGCTGGTACGACAGGACGTAGGCGTCCGCCGCCATGACGGTGTCGCAGACCTCCACAGCCCGCCCTTCCGTGTCGTACGCGGTGCGGACCAAGTGGATCACGGGTACACCGGAGGCCAGCCGGAGCGTCTTCACCTCGGACGGTGCGGGCATCCGGGCCCGGATCTCCTCGTCGAAGTGGTCGAGATGGTGGCCCAGTTCTTCCAGGCGGGCGTAGATGCCGCCGGGACCGGGGTTGGGTTCGGCGATCTGCGTACCGCGTGCGATGTCGAGCGGGAGGTACGAGGCGGCGAACTCGACCGGCCGGCCGTCGAGCAGATACCGCCGCCGACGAGCGAGCACCCGCCGCACCGAGCCAAGCCGGGTGGAGATGTCCTGACTGGCCTTCTCCTCCTTGACCTCCAGGCTGTCCACCTGGGGGTGACTGCCCGCAGCGTCGGCCTCGACGATGAAGGCGGACTTGCCCTGCTCACGGTGGCGCCGGGCGAAGCGGTCGGAGGCGAGCCGTCGCACGGGAGGCCGCGGTCGTACGAAGACCAGTCCTCTTCCTGCCCCTCGCACACTGGCGGGCGGCAGAACTCCCAGCCTGCGCACACGACTTCAAGCCCCGGCAGCCGGGCTGAGTTACAACTTTCTCTACTGGTTCAAGGCGGCTCGCTCCGCTCCCCGCGCGCGGTACGGCCCCCGGCCGGGCCTGCGCTCCTGTCTCCGCCCCGCTCCAGCCCGGCCGGCGCCCGTGCCGCGCTCAAAGCATGCAGCCGCCTGATGCCAGAGAAGGCGTACGTCGTGGCTGGGGCGGTCGGTTACGCGGTTTTACGGAGCCACTTTGGCGCGAGCCTCGAAGATCATGGCCCCAACGTCGTGCTTTACCGGGCAGGTCCACAGACTGCCCGACGCGCCGGAAGCTTACGGGGCCATGATCACTCGCGCCAAAGCAGCGCCACCCCAAAGCCGCTCCGCCGACCTACGGCTGCACCTGCACCAATTCTGTACGGCGAGGAATACCTCTGTAGACAGCGAACGGGATAAGGGAAAAACCAGGATGCTGAGGCAGGTCGATAAAGCCGATCCTACCGAGGTTACGCATTTGAGCATTCATGGTCTCGGCGAATAGTCCACGATTAATGTCTCCGCCGGGATTGTAGAAGTTCATATCGGGCAGTTCGGTTTCTTCGGTTCCGTAGCTTCCGATGCTGCCGACTAGTGTCCAATCGTGTCGCTCCGTGCCGTAGCGGGCGAAAAGAATCTCTGCCTCTGTATCGAGATATTGACGCCCCTCCTGGAGGCGTGCGCTGATCAGGGCGCCCTCGGCTGGGGTCATGTTCATGTGCAAGCCTGGGGTGAATACCCCCTTTGAGATCTGCACGAAAGATCGGAGAGTGTTCCCGTCCGTTCCGTTGACCGCTGGGAAGTCCGGGATTGCATCCTCCAGCTGGACGGCGCTGACCTCTCCGTTCTTTGCTGCCCTCGGGCGTTGCTGGCTCTGCTTACCCTTTCCTGTCCGCTGTGGCTCGTTAGACGGCGAGGCCCCGATTCCCTTAAGTCCGACATTCACATGGCCGAAGGCTGCGAACGCGGCGGCCGCATACCTGGTGTCGAATAGGGACCCTGGGGCTGTGATTCGGACGAGTGATCCCGGGGGGTATTTGGTCTTCAAGCTACCTGATTCCCAGGCGTCGGCATCCGATGCTTCCTCTGAGATGTCATGTAGAAGGAGTTCGGATTCCAACGCTTCTTCAAGTGTTGGGAAGAGTGCGTCGCCGAGGGACTTGTTTGTGTAGCTCTCACTGCCGGTTCCCTGTAGCTGCTGAGCTGCCGAGCGCGGGCCGAAAGTGGTTCTCTTCTCTTTGCGTTCCGTTTCGCGCGATTCTTCCGCGATTCCGCCGTCGAGTTGAGCGAGTAGGGCGCGCACCTTATCGGTGTCGACGTAGAGGAACTCACGTAGGATCATTGGTCTCTCCTCGCCTTGCACGTTCTTCGCGGGCTCGACCGCGGCCCCATGTGACGAGATTGAACACCCAACCTGCGCAGGTGTCTCGATTTTCGCAAAAGGTGATCCTCTGCCGTACTTGCCCGTGTCGGCGCTCGAGGGTCGGCGCGCTCGGATCCCTGGGCCGTCCCTGGGCCGTCCGAGGGCGACCAACGCCGACAGTCGGCACCCACAGGTGACCACCCCCACCCCGCTCTGGCCTGGGCACCCTGAGTTGATCTGCCACGCTGGAAGGGTTATGCCGAAGCCCGGAGAACTGATCTGACATGCGCTAATCCCGTGACCGGGAGGTGCACTTCATCCTCTCCAGGCGGGCGGACGATGGCTGGCGGATCTGCCAGACGTTGTGGAGGTGTAGCGGTCGGCATGTCTGGTGGACCTGGGCCGACCGGCTGGACGAGCCCGTGGAGCCCTGCCCAATGCCGGAGCTCTTACCCTGACATCCAACGTTGACATCAACGCCCCCGGACGACGGCGACCCTCGGCACCCAGATGCGGCACCGGTGGCTGAGCCGGGCTCCATCCAGGGCGACAGGGGATCAAACTCCTAAAGCGCCTGTCACCGGTTCTCGTTCAGAAGCGGCAGCACACGAAAAACCGGCCCGCACGAGATCAAGGGCCGGTCGTTCGCAGGGCTGGCCAGAATGGAATCTCAGCGAGCCGTGCGCCGAAGCCTTCTCAGCCGGGCCCAGCGGTGCTGGTGAATACGGCATCCCAGCAACAGACCGCGTGCGTTGTTCCGGCATCCCGTGCCATCACGAGTCGCAGCACCACAGTAAGTCGGCACCTGAAATGCGAAGTACAGGACGCTCGCGCCAGCAAGGACTAGGGCCAACGCCACGCCCTCAGTCATCCAAACGGCTGGCGACAGCACAGACGTTGCGTAGCCCCAGTACGAGCGAAGCCCACCAAGGCTGTCCGGAAATGCTAGCCGCACATGAGAACGGGGCCTCCGCCTTCGCTCCCTCGCGCCGGCTCCTGTATCCGCTGTACGGAAGATGTCTCGCATCCGCCAGGACGCTCCGACAACGATGGAGATCGCAGAGATCAGTTGCAGCAGCTTTCCAGGGCGATCTTCGAGGCCAGCAAGCCACTCCTCTTCGTACCGCTGAGCCATCGAAGCATCAGTGATGCGCCGCGCAGACCAACGCACCAACTTACGAGCCAGCCAGGGACAGACGTCAATCGCCTCGTTGACGACGGCACCTAGCACGAGAGGGACGAGGATCTCGAGCGCGCTCACCAGGCGTACCCCCAACGGAGCATCAGCCGTAGGGCAGGCCGTAGTCTGCCCCCACTCCGTGCGGAGGGTAGTTCGCCTCGCCTCTCCAACACGGTGGCCCTGCTTGCTGCGGCCCCGTCACTGGTGAGGGAGTAGAAGCGCCGCCGAGGGCGACCTTCCTCAGGGTGCTCATCCTCCCAACGGCTCTCCAGCCATCCGGCCTGTTCCAGGCGGGCAAGGATGGGATACACACTGCCCGTCGGCCTTCCTGCAGCTCTGGCCACAGCGAACCCGTGCAGCTCGCCGGAGGTCAGGAACGCCTCCATGACGTCGAGCATCGCCGACGTGATCCGAAAGGGTTGCTCCATAGGCTAACTCTACATATATAGCAGAAGAGTTGGGGGCACTTTTCGCGACTGCTCGTGGCGCACGTCCGGCTACGGCGGTACCGACGCGGCCTTGAGGTAGGTCACAGGTCATGTGCCAAATCCGTGCCAGATCCTGCGGGGAATCACGGGGAACACCGGGCAGCAAGGGGGCGCCCGTTCGCGCACCAGCACAGCTCCACCGCAGGTCAGCAAGACAAGCGCCCATAGATCACCTCAGCTTCCCAAGCTGAGAGTGCGAGTTCGATTCTCGTCACCCGCTCTTACTCGAACCCCCGGGTCATGGACCCGGGGGTTTCTTGCTGCCCCGCTGCGTTCGTACGTGGCGACGGGCAGTTGGCGTGCACAGCCCTGGTCTTTCCGTCAGAGAGGCAGGTCGTCGGGCAGTACGCGAAAAGCCTTGTGGCGGCCCAGGGGTCGTACGGCGCGGAAGTCCCGGCGGTCGAGGGTGAGGATCGCGTCCGTGTCGTAGTCGGCGGCGAGCGCGACATTCACCGCGTCCGTGAGGTCGAGGTCCAGTGCGCCGTGGCGCGCCCTGACCGCTTGGGCGGCGCCCAAGTGATCGTCCGTGATCTCGGGGGCGATGACGCGGCCTCGACCCATCCACCGCCTGATGTCGTCGATCGCGCTGAGCGCGGCCTCCCTGCCGAGTTCGCGCGTCGCTACGTGGTCGAGTTCGGCGAGCAGAAGCGGGGACATGACGAGGAGGCCGGCAGCCAGGATCGCCTCGTTCGCCGCCTCGTGTTCGGGGTGCGTGGAGTCCAGAGCGGCCAGCAACCCGGAAGTGTCCGCGACGACGATGATCACGCGGCGGTTCCGGAGTCCGTGTCGCGATCACTCCGTACCGCGTCAGCGACCGTCTCGCGGACCTCGGCCTTGGACGGCGTGCGTCCCGAGCCTGTGAAAGTGCGCGAGAACAGGGGCTCGTCCCAGACACGGTTTGCCATGGCAGCGAGGTGGATGCCCTGGCGGATGATCTCCGCCTCGCTTATGCCTCGGCGCTTGGCGGCTTCCTTGATGATCGCCAAGTCGTCGGGATCGGCATAGACGTTCGTACGCTTCATGGACATGTACCAATGTTAGTCCATGTACCAGGTTGGGACATGTCAGGACGCGCAGGAGCGCGGCGTGGTCTTCGGGGATGCCGCTCAGAGCGCCGTCGGGCGGTCCTCGATGTCGCGGAGGATCGTGGGGGCGTTCGCGGCGGCCGTCCTGGTGCGCTCCTTCGACCTCTTCAGGCGGCGTCGCCAGGTCAGGCGGGAACGCTGTGGGTGCCACAGGGACTGGTAGACGAGTTCCGTGGCTCCGGAGAACGCGTCCATGTACGTCGTGGACACGCCTCCGCCGAACTCCGGGTCAGGGTTGCGCTCCCACTCGCGGCGGCTCTCCAGGTAGATGGCCACGCGTGTTTTCACGTACCAGCCCGAGACCTCGCGAGGCACTCCCGCCGCCATGGCGGCCGACTCGAAGGCGTGGACCGCTGTGCGCAGTTGCGGCCATTCGTTGTCCCTGCCGTGAGCCCAGTGCGCCTGCTCAAGGGTCGCCATGGCCTCGCGGGCGGTGGCACGAGCCCGGCGGCGTTCCGGGCCGGCCGACACGTACTGCGTCACGACGGCGCCGACACTGCCGGCTCCGAGCAGCTGGATCAGGGAGGCTAGATCGGCCATGCACGGACGGTACAGCGTCCGGTGCTTCTGCGATCCCTCACCTGTGAAGGGCCCTGATGCTGAACGATCACGGGGCTTGTGGTGTCGAGCATCGTCGTCCAGTACACGGACCTTCTGCGGACCAGCGCCTACGAGGACGGGCCGCCCGACCCGGGTATCAACCGGCTCCGCCGCCGGACGCCATCCAGGCGACTTGCGACACCGTCCGCGACCTGCACGGCGGTCACAACGGCGGGGTCGTCCTGATGATGGAAGAGAGCCGGATTCCCCCGCCGAACGAGGCTGCGGGCGTACGCTTCTGGCATGGAGCCGCAGGGGTACGACGAAGCCCTCGGCCTGGTGTCGACCGCACGAGGACGTGCCTCCCGCGCGCTCGACCGGGCGGAGAGGGCCGCGGCCTCGGCCGCCCGGCACGAACACCTCGCGGCGTCCGATCCAGACCCCGACTGCAGGAAGTTCCACACGCACGTCGCCCAGACCCACCGGCGGTCGGCCGCCTGCCACCGCTCCTTCGCCGTCCTGCACGCCGCCTTCGCCGACCGTACGTCGGCGTGGGTCCGGGGCAAGGGGAGCCGGCCCCGCTTCATGACCGGCGTGGCGGAGGCGCTGGGCACGGCAAGCGCCGCGATCACGCTGGTCGACTCCGCGCAGAACCAGCTGGCGGTCGCTGTCTCCGACGAACCCGCCCTGTCCGCCCAGGACTTGGAGTTCGTCCTGGGCGAGGGGCCGAGCCGCGACGCGGCGTACGAGCGCCGTCCGGTCCATTCGGCGGGCGCGCAGATCGAGCGGCGCTGGCCCGGGTACGGCCCGGTGTTCACCTCCATGGGTTTCACGTCGGTGCTCGCCGTCCCCCTGGAGACGCAGGCCGGCTGCTTCGGTTCCCTGGCGGTGTTCGACCCACGCGCGGGGCTCCTGAGGTCCACCGACCTCGCGGAGGTCACCGCCGCCCTCACCCGCATCGTGCTGCTGGGGCCGGACGCCGATCCGGAACTGTACGGCGGCACGGACCACAGGGACGTCGTGCAGCAGGCGGTGGGCGTCCTCTCCGTGCGGATCGGCTGCGGCATCGCCGACGCACTGGCACTGATCAAGGCACGGGCGTTCGCCGACGAGACGACGACCGCGGCCATCGCCCGGCGGATCCTGAACGGAGATCCGTATCCCTGAATTCCTGAGGAGCTCGGCATGACGCCCCAACAGCAGCTGGCCGACGTGTTCGTGGCCCTGGCCGGCAGCGCGACGGAAGGCTCACCGGACGTATCCGAAACCCTCGCGATTCTGGCGGACCGCAGCCCGGCCCTGCTCCAGGTGCGCGCCGCGTCCGTGGTGTACACGCCGGGCGGGCGCGAGAAGGCGCGGGTGAACGGTTCCGATTCCGACGTGACGCGCCTGGAGCACGAGGCGCTCTCCTGGCAGGAGGGCCCCGGCCACGGCCCGCGCCGCACCGACGCGCGCCTCACGGCGCCGCTGTCGCTGGACGACACGCCGCTGCGACGCCACTGGCCCCGCTACGTCCCGCGGGCCCTGGCGCTCGGTCACACGCACGTCGTCGCCCTGCCTCTCGTGGTGCCGGACCGTACGCTCGGGGCGCTCGTCCTCTTCTCCGACCGGGGAAACGTCCCCTCGGCCGACGCGCGGGCGCTGGGCCAGTCCCTCGCCGACTTCACCGCCGTCACGCTGCACCGCGCGCAGGAGGCCGAGCAGGGCCGGACGCTCACCGGCCAGCTGGAGCGGGCCCTGACCAGCCGCGTGGTCATCGAGCAGGCCAAGGGCGTGCTCGCGACGCGCAGGTCGCTGACCATGGACGACGCGTTCGACGCGCTGCGCTCGCATGCCAGGTCCCAGCGGCGGCCGCTGAACGACGTGGCGCGCGAGGTGGTCGACGGACAGGCTGACCCGGCGCTGACCGACCCCACCGGCGCGGCCCCGGAGGGGCGCGACAGCGGGACGTGAGCGGTACGGCAGCGGAACGTGAGCGGGGCCGGTCAGAGTGGTGCGTGTCGGCAGGCCTGCAGGTCAGGCGCTGACTCCCAGCAGTTCATGACCATTCACCTCGGGGGAAATCCCATGCGTACGTTCCGCAGCCGCACCACTGTCCTCGGCCGCTCCACCGCTCTCGCCGCCACCGGCGCCGCCGTGCTCGCCCTCTCCCTCACCGCCTGCGGCAGCGGCTCCGACACGAAGGCGGCGGAGCCGGCCGGGGCGACGGTCGCGGCGACCGGGACCAAGGCGGAGTCCAAGGCCGGGGCCAAGTCCGAGGCCAACGGCGAGACCACGGTGACCGTCGGCGGGTCCCACGACGTCAAGGCCGCGGGTGCCACGGTTGCCGCCAAGCCCGGCGGCAAGCGGACCGCCGCGGCCGCCGCGCCCGTCTGCACCACCAAGGACGTCACCATCAGCGCCGCGCGCCACGGCGGCCCGCCCTACACCCACATCGTCCTGACCGCGAAGAACACGTCGGGCCACAGCTGCAAGATGACCGGCTTCCCGGAGATCCAGTTCCTGGAGAGCCACAAGCAGGACGTGCCGGCCGTCGC
The DNA here is from genome assembly GCF_008642355.1 of Streptomyces venezuelae. Lineage (NCBI taxonomy): Bacteria > Bacillati > Actinomycetota > Actinomycetes > Kitasatosporales > Streptomycetaceae > Streptomyces > Streptomyces venezuelae. Next base: position 4,246,067 of record NZ_CP029193.1, on the reverse strand, counting down.
CAAGAGCAAGCCCGCGTCCCCGGTCGTCCTGAAGGCGGGCGCCCCCGCGTACGCGCTGGTCAAGATCTCGGACGGCGGCGTCGACGAGACCAACGAGCCCGTCTCGGCCTTCCAGGTGACGCTCCAGGGCGGCGGCATGGCCGCGGTCAGGGCCCCCGGCAGCGCCGGCATCGCCGTCGACCCGGCGAAGGCGCTGACGGGCTACTGGACGTACGAGCTGCGCAATGGCGCCGACGACTTCTAGGACCTGTGCAGGAGCCGTTCGGCGCGGTCAGCGGGTGCGGATGTGCCACATGGAGAGCTCGTCGTCGTGGGCGCGGAGGCGGGCCACGGCCTGCTCCAGGGTGCGGAGCTCGGTCAGCTCGTAGAAGAGGAACAGGGGCGCGAAGACGCTCGCGTAGCCGAAGGGGGCGCCCCTGGGGGCCACGCAGGCGCTCGCGCCCGCGTCGAGGAACGCGTCGACGAGTTCCGGGTCGCCGGCGTCGCAGCCGGTGAGGATGACGACACTGCCGGAGAGACGGACGTGCGTGCGCACCTCGGCCGGTCCCATCTCGCCGTCGAACGGCTGGAACCGCGCCAGTTCGGGGGCAAGTTCGGGGAGGAGGATGCGGCCTTCGTCGCCGTGGCAGGCGATGATCACGTAGGGGGCGTCAGGGTCGTCCAGGGCCGCGATCAGGTGGCGGGGCTGGCCCACCCGTACGTAGGTGACCTGGACACCGAAGACTTCGAGGGCGTCCCGTAAGGCGCGGGCGCCGCCCTCCTCGACGTCGAGCAGGTCGACCCGGGTCCACGCGGGCCGCCCAGCCTGCACTTCGCGGATGCGGGAGGGGCGTTGGGTGGCGAGCCAGCGGGCTTCGGCCCCGGGTTCCGGCTTCGACTCCCTCGTCATCGGCGTCCCCCTTCTCCGTAGGGGGAGACGTGGATTTCCCGGACGGGGTTGCCGCCCGGCCACGTCGCACAGACCTTCGACGCTGCCCCGCTCACCCCCGTACAGTGGCGAGATCCCGCATTCCATCCGGGACGATTCGTACTTCTACCAGGGGGGCCTGACCATGGCACTGTTCGGAAACGCGCACACCGTAGACCCGATGAAGGCGCAGAACGAGTACGCGCGGCTGCTCGGCCACGGTGAGCAGGTGCACGCCGCGTACACGCTGATACGCGACACCATGCTGTTCACGGACCGTCGACTGATCATGGTCGACAAGCAGGGGATCACCGGCAAGAAGGTCGAGTACCACTCGGTGCCGTACCGCAGCATCACGCACTTCGCCGTGGAGACCGCGGGCCACTTCGACCTCGACGCGGAGCTGAAGATCTGGATCTCCGGCAACCCCGCGCCGATGCAGAAGACGTTCACGAAGGGCGTCGACATCTACGAGGTCCAGGCGATCCTCACCCAGTTCGTGGCCCGCTGACCCGTCCCGCGGGGTCGTCGGTGCCGACCTTCGGCGGCCACGCGTAGACCAAAGTGCGATGAGCGCGCCCCGCGCTGATCGGCATGCTCGGGATCACCGGACGGCGGCGGTTGGGGCCGCCGCCGGTTCGGGATCACGGGAGGCGCTGTGCGGGACGACGTCGGTGGGATCAGTGCGGTCGGCGGGATCAGTCGGGGGCGGTTTCTGGCGGGGAGTGCGGCCGTAGGGGCCGCGGTGGCCACCGGGGTGCTGGGGGCGGGCGCGGGCGAGGCCGGGGCCGCCGTCGGTGCTCACACTCCGCCCCGGCGCGGGTTGGCGTATCGGGGCGTCTGTTACGAGGTGGGGGACGGGGACGGGCCCGCCACCGCGTGGAGTGCGGACCGCATGCGGCGCGATCTGCGCGCCATCAGGCACGAGCTGCACGCCGACTCCGTCTCCGTGTACGGCACCGGCGTCGACCGCCTCGCCGCCACCGCCTCCGAAGCCGCCGAGCGCGGGCTCCACGTCTGGCTGCAGCCGCGCCTCGCCGACGTCCCGGAGCGGGACATCCTCGACCACCTCGCCGAGACCGGCCGGCACGCCGAACGCATGCGGCGGCAAGGGGCGCGCGTGTACCTCAGCGTCGGGTGCGAGTTCGTGCTGTTCGTGCCCGGGATCGTGCCGGGCGCCGACGCGCTGGAGCGGGTGCGGAACATCCTCAGGGGCAACTACGACCCTGAGCGCATGGTCCGGGAGGTCCGACGCTTCGTCGGGCTCGCCGCGAAGACCGGTCGCCGCGTCTTCCGAGGCCCTTTGACGTACGGCGCCGCCCACGACGACGACGTCGACTGGTCCCTCTTCGACCTGGTCAGCGTGAACTACTACGGGTACCACGCGAACGCGCGGGGCTACGTGAAAGACCTCTCCCCGCACGCCCGTTGGGGCAAGCCCGTCGCCATCACCGAGTGCGGCTCGTGCACGTACGAAGGGGCTCCGCAGGACGGGGGCATGGGATGGTACGAGTCCATCGACTACTCCGTGGAGCCTCCGGTGATCACGGGTGGGCTCGTACGCAGCGAACGTACGCAGGCCGCTTACCTCTCCGACGTCTTCGACGTCTTCGAGTCCATGAACCTGCACGCGGCGCTGGTCTACCAGTTCGTCAGCCCCGAGCTGCCGCACCGGCCCGACTCGCCCCGTCATGACCTGGACGTCGCCAGTTACGGGCTCGCCAAGGTGTTGCGGAAGCGTCCGGAGGACCCGGGGTCCCCCTGGCACTGGGAGCCGAAGGAGTCGTTCCGGGCGCTGGCGGACCGTTTCGCGCGCGCCCAACGTTGATAACCTCGGCGTCGGCTTGGCCCGTGAGGGTCTTCCCTCCCCGCCGCGCGTGTGTTTGCCTTAGGGCCATTTCGGCTGTCTGGGGCGGGAGTTGCCGCATGCGGAAGCGGAAGCGGAGTCTTTGGGGCGCGGGGGTCGTCGCCGGGCTGCTGTTGCTGGGCGCGTGCGGGGACCCCGGGTCCGGGGACGCGGCACCGGCGGATCTTCCCCAGGCGTCGGAGTCCGCGGCGCGCTCGGGTTCGTCCGCCGGGCCGTCCACGACGCCCCGTGAACGCGCGGCGCGCAACGCCCCGGGCAAGCCTGTCCGCGCCCCCAAGGTCCTCTACCTCGGCGACTCCCTCGCCATGGAGAACCAGGTCGTCCTCGGACAGCACCTCAAGGGCCGCCTCGGTGCTCGGTACCGGAGCGCGCCGTACTCCGGCACGACCCTCTGCGACTACCTCGACGGCACGGGTGAGGCCTCCCTCGTCCCCGACAAGGACAAGGCGGCGGCTCTCGTACGCGCTCAACGGCCCGACTACGTCATCCTCCAGTTCTGGGGCAACGCGTGGGGCTACACGCCGTGCATGAAGGGGATCACCTACGACAAGCGGCGCGCGGAGTACTTCGACCGGTACGCGGCGGACGCGCGGCGCCTCGCCGCGCAGATCCGGGGCGCGGGGGGTGGGCGGACGCGTGTCGTGTGGGTCCTCCAGGGACCCGACGCGATCACGCCGGACCGCGTGCGCCGCGTCAACGCCATCTACCAGGCGCAGGCCCGCGCCTCGGGGGGCCTCGTCGCCGACGCGGGCAAAACGGTGGCTCCGGGCGCGGATCGCTACACGTGGGTGGAGAAGTTGCCCTGCACGGCGTACGAGCGGGCCCACGCGGCGTACTGCACGGAGCCGGGTGCGGGGCTCACGGCTCTCCACCGTGACAAGGACTACCTGCACTTCTGCCTTGCGCCGACCACGGCCAGGTCCCGGCCCTGCCCGGTGCGTTCGCCGGGCATCCGGCGCATGGCCGAGGCGGTCACCTCGCGGGTCGCGTCAGATCTCCGCTGACTGTGCTGCCGCGACGAGGTGGGTGAAGGCGGTACGGGTGACGGCGCCGCGTCCACCCGTTCCGCGAAGTCCCTGGGCGGCACCCTTCTGGTCGTCTCCACCTGCCCGATCAGTGACGCCGTGAGGTCGCGCAGTTCGACCCCTGCGCACAGGGTGATCAGAGCGTCGCTCTGAGATGACGCGCATCACGTAACTCGTCCGTCACCCGTTCGGCCCACACCGCTGGCCGCGCGCGCCTCCCCGCTCGACGCTGAAAGTCCCCTGTGTGTCCCTACGGAAGAAATGGGGCGGCGCCATGAGCAGCAGTGCCACCGCGCCCGACAAGCCCGCCGATCACCGCCACGACGAGAGCGGCTCCGCGCTCTGGGCGTCCGGCGGGACGATGTTCGCCGGTGTCCTGATGATGGTGAACGGCATCCTCGGCATCTTCGAGGGCATCGCCGGTATCGCGAAGGACGACGTGTACGAACGCGTCGGCGACTACGTCTACAAGTTCAACCTCACCGCGTGGGGCTGGATCCACCTGGTCCTCGGCATCCTCGTGACCGTCGTCGGGTGGGGCATTCTCAAGGGTGCGAGCTGGGCCAGGGCGACCGGCGTCGCGCTCGCCGCGCTGGCCATCGTGGCGCAGTTCCTGTGGCTGCCGTACACGCCCGTGTGGGCGCTGATCTCCATCGCGATCGGCGTCTTCGTCATCTGGGCGCTCTGCAACGACCGTTCCGACGTCGCGGGACCCTGAATTCAGTGGCCGGCGCGGTCCGCCGGGACGCCGAGTGACGTCAGGCCGTCCAGGACCAGGTCCACGCCCACGGCCGCGAGCAGCAGGCCCAGGAGGCGGCCAAGGAGTTCGATCGTGGCGTGGTGCGTGCGGCTGAGGATGCGGGCCAGGACGACGACGCACAGCAGGTCGATCACGATCACGGTGACGTACGCGCCGACCACCGTGGACCGCCACGTCCACGAGTCGCGGGCCGCGCCCTCGATCAGTACCGCCGTCATCGCGAGGGGGCTCACCACGTACGGCATGAGCAGTTGCCGCACCCCGCTGACCAGGTCCGGTGCGTCGGGGCCCGAGGCCTCCGTGCCGAGGTGGACGCCGAGGACGAGGCCGACGGCGTAGATGAAGAAGATGACGCCGCCCGCGACCTGGAGCGCGGGGGTCGAGATGTGGAAGAGGTCGAGGAGCCAGGGCGAGGCGATGCCGGTGACCAGGCCCACGAGGATCGCCGCCGACGACGAGATCAGGGCGATTCGGCGCAGCTCGGTCGTGGGGTGGGTCTGGGCGAGGCCGGCGAAGGCGAGCAGGACCTTTGGGGGGCCGACGACGGAGAAGAACGTGATGAATGCGGCGGAATAGCTCAGAGCGGTCATGGGGGCATCCTGCATGTCGGCGCAGGGGGTGCCTGGGAAGGCGGGCGGTGACTTCGGTGGGCCTGCGTCTTCGATGGTTGCCGGGGCCGCCCGGGGTTTTGCGGAGTGTGGCGGTTCCGGGCCGGGAGTAAAGGGCGCTCCGCTGCGCTGCGCGTCGGCTGCGCCGATTCCGCTGCGCTCCACCCTTGACTCCCGTCCCTCCACCGCGAGCTGTTTCTTGACCCGGACGGCCAGGGGTGAGGCGGCGGATCCGGGTGGGTGGGTCATTGCCGTTCATCGCCGGGTGCGGCCCGGTCCATCGTGGCCGACGGGTCACGGTCACGGGCCCGCCTACCGCGCGGCTTGGCCGCTCGGGTCATCCGCTCGCGCTGCCGGGTGCGGACCGGCTCATCGTGAGTGGCCCTCACTGTTCGGGGCGGGTCGGCCGCTTTCGTTGCCGGGTGCGGACCGGCCCAACGTGGGCGGGAGCCATGCTCGATGAGCTGTGGCCCGGGGGGCGCCGCGCCCTCCGGCACCTACTTTGGGAAAGTTGCGAATCGGTCGGCCGCGCGCCCCCTTCTCGCTTCCCTGTGCGCCGTCAGTTACGTCATGGATGTCGCGAATCCGGCGCGGTAAGCCCGTGAGCAGGGGGGCGTGTGCGGCTTGGCAGGGGGGCGCGCGGCGAAGGCATTCGCAACTTTCCCGAAGTAGGTGCCGGAGGGGGGCGGCCCCCGGCCGGATACAGCTCATCGACCGTGACTTCCGCCCACGATGGACCGGACCGCACCCGGCAACGAGAGCCGATGACCCGACCCGGACGGTGAGGGTGGCTTGCGTTGGGACGGGCCGCACCCGGCCACGCGAGCCGATGACCCGAGCGGCCAAGCCGCGCGGTAGGCGGGCCCGTGACCGTGACCCGCCGCCCACGATGGACCGGGCCGCACCCGGCAGCGAAAGCCGATGACTGCGCCAGCGGTCCCCGTTGCCCCCACCCCTGGCCGTCCGGGTCAACAAGCAGCTCGCGGTGGAGGGACGGGAGTCAAGGGTGGAGCGCAGCGGAATCGGCGCAGCCGACGCGCAGCGCAGCGGAGCGCCCTTTACTCCCGGCCCGGAACCGCCACACTCCGCAAAACCCCGGGCGGCCCCGGCAAGCATCGAAGGCGCGGGCCCACCGAAGTCACCGCCCGCCCCCGACCTAGTACGCCGCCGGCCCCCCATTCGCCCCCACCACATCCCGTACCACCCGAACAAACCCCTCCACCCGCGCATCCGCCCCCACACCCACCAACCGGTGGATCAGCGCGACCTCCGCGGACGGCACGTCGTCGAGGGGCACGAACGTGACGCCGGGCCGGGCGTAGTACTTCTCCACGGAGGCCACGACCGGTGAGATGCCCTGGCCCGCCGCGATCAGGGTCATCAGTTCCTGGAAGGACGCCACCGCCTGGCCCCGGCGGATCTCGCGCCCGCTGGGCGTACGCGGCGGCACGTGGAAGTCCCACCAGTACGCGGGCGCGCCGTTCACGACGCCGAAGAACGTCTCGCCCGCCAACTCCTCCAGGGAGACGGAGGTCCGCCCTGCCAACGGGTGGCCGACCGGCATCGCGAGGAGACGCGGCTCGTTGATGACGACCGGGCCGACGGCCAGGTCCGGCTCCTGGACGGGCAGGCACGTGAAGAGCACGTCGATCTCGCCACCCCGCAACGCGCCCAGCGGATCCTGGTACTGGGTCTCCCGCATCCGCACCTCGACCCCAGGACTGCGCTCCCGGAACAGCGTCAGAATCGGGGCCGTCAGCGTGCCCGCGCCCGCCCCGAGGAAGCCGACGTTCAGCTCACCGCCGACGCCCCGCGCGACATTCTTCGCGCGGGCCACCGCCGCCTCCATCTCCTTGTGGAGCGGCGCCAGATCGTCGTACAGCTGACGCCCCAGCGGCGACAACCGCACCACACGGCTCGTGCGCTCGAAGAGCGGAGCACCGATCTTGCGCTCCAGCTTCTTCACCGTCTGGCTGACCCGCGCCTGCGAGAGCAGCAGCCGCTCCGCCGTACGCCCGAAATGCAGCTCCTCGGCCAGGGTCAAGAAGGTCTCCAGCTCTTGCCGCTCCATCGCAGTACCCCCTGTGACCTGCATCGATAAGCCTGAGCGCGTCGATCGTTTCATGGATCGCCGTTGATGACGGATCGCCGTCGGCGGATCTTTGAGGAGTCGGGACGGCGGACCGCCGAACGGACGCCTTCTCCCTCCTCGTCACTCCTCGACCAGCCGGAGCCTTCGATGATTTCGCGTGCCCGCACGTCCCTCGCCACCACCGTCACCGCCACCGCCGCCGCTCTCGCCCTGACCGCCGGGCTCGCCGTCACCGCTGGAGCCCAGGCCGTTCCGCCCTCGTCCGCGCATCACGGCGTCTCATGGACCGCTGCCTGGGCGAGCGCCCCACAGCGCCCCAGCACCGGCTTCAAGCCCAACTGGTCCGAAGCCGGCTTCGACGACCAGACCCTCCGCCAGGTCGTCCGCGTCACCGAAGGCGGTGACGGAGCCCGCATCCGGCTCTCCAACGCGTACGGCAGCTCTCCGCTGCGGATCGAGAGCGCGACCATCGCCCGAGCCGGGAAGGGTGCGGCCGTGGAGAAGGGATCGGTCACGCGGCTCACCTTCGGCGGAGAGTCGGGCGTCACCATTCCCGCTCGCGGGCACCTGCGGAGTGACGCCGCCGGGTTGGGACTCGAACCCTTCGAGTCCGTCACCGTCACCCTCCACCTCTCCGGCACGACCGGGCCCGCCACCTTCCACGCCCAGTCCTTCGCGACCAGCTACCGCGCCGCCGGGAACCACACCTCCGACACGGGCGGCCGGGCCTTCGGCGAGTCGACCGAGTCCTGGTACTACCTCTCCGGCGTGGACGTCGGCAGCTCCCGCGCCCCGGAGAAGCGCGACGGCGTCGTCCTCTTCGGCGACTCCATCACCGACGGGTTCGCCTCCTCCACCGACCGCAACCGCCGCTGGTCCGACGCCCTCGCCGAGAGACTCGACAAGGCGGGGAAGTCACAGCCCGTCCTCAACGCCGGCATCGGCGGCAACATGGTCCTCAACGATTCGGCCTGGTACGGCGAGAAGAGCGCCAACCGGTTCTCGCGCGACGCCCTCGACCTGCCCGGCGTGGGCACGGTCGTCGTCCTCGAAGGCCTCAACGACATCGGGTTCAGCGAGACCGACAAGCCGACCTACAAGCCCGCTCCGGTCGTCTCCGCCCGCGAACTCATCGAAGGGCACCGGGAGTTGATACGCAAGGCGCGCGCCAAGGGCGTACGGGTCGTCGGCGCCACCCTCCTGCCCCTCGGCGGCTCCGACCACTACGGCAAGCACGCCGCCGCCGTGAGCGACGAGTTCAACGACTGGGTGCGGACGTCCGGCGAGTACGACGCGTACGTCGACTTCGACAGGGCCCTCGCCGACCCGCGGGACCCCGAGCGCATCGCCCCCGCGTACGACAGCGGCGACCACCTGCACCCGAACGACGCGGGCTACCGTGCCATGGCCCGCGCGGTGGACCTGGAGGCCCTGTGATGACCGGGCGGCAGAAGCTCGTCCTCACCCTTCTCCTCGGGTCCCAGTTCATGGTCGCCGTGGACTTCTCCATCCTGAACGTCGCCCTGCCCGTCGTCGGCGAAGGGCTCGGCTTCTCCCTCGCCGATCTTCAGTGGATCGCCACGTCCTTCGCGCTCGCAGCCGCAGGTTTCACGCTCCTCTTCGGCCGTGTCGCGGACCTCTTCGGACGCAAGCGGCTCTTCATCGGCGGCATGGCGCTGCTCGGCCTCTCCTCGGCCCTCGGGGGTCTCGCCACCTCCCCGGACGTGCTGCTCACGGCGCGGGTGCTGCAAGGACTCGCCACGGCGGCCGTCACCCCGGCGGGGCTCGCGCTGCTCACCACCGCGTTCCGCGAGGGGCCGCTGCGGGACCGGGCCCTCGGACTCAACGGCGCGCTGATGTCCGCCGGCTTCACCACCGGCGCCGTCCTCGGCGGGCTCCTCACCGAACTGCTCTCCTGGCGGTGGGCGTTCTTCATCAACGTGCCCGTCGCGGCCGTGGTCGTCGCCCTCGCGCCGGCCCTGCTCACCGACTCGCGGATCGTGTGCAGGCACCGGCTCGACCTGCCGGGCGCGGTCACCGTCACGGGCGGGCTGCTGGCCCTCGTCCACGGGCTCACGCGGGCCGGGGAGACCGGCTGGACCGAGCCCCACGCGCTCGCCTCGCTGCTCGCGGGCGGCGGTCTGCTCGTCGCCTTCTGGTTCGTGGAGCAGCGGTCGCCCGCGCCGCTCGTACCCGTCCGCATCATGCGGCGCCGGTCCGTCGTCTGGGGCAATGCCGCCGGCCTGATCGCCTTCGCGACGGAGACCTCGCTGGTCTTCCTCATGACGCTCTACTTGCAGGAAGTCCTCGGCTACTCCGCTCTCGCCACGGGGCTCGCGTTCGGCGTCCTCGGCGTCGGCACGGTGGTCGGCGGGCTGCTCGGCGGGCGGGCCGTGAGCCGGTTCGGCGGGCGGGCGACGATCCTCGGCGGGGGTGTGGTGCAGGCCGCCGCCACGGTGTCGCTGGTCGCGCTCGGTACGTCGGGCGGATGGCTGTATCCGCTGCTTGCCGCGACGTTCGTGGGCGGTGTCGGCAACATGCTTCTGATCGTGGGGTTCATGGTGACCGCCACGTCGGGTGTCGCCGACTCCGAGCAGGGTCTGGCGACCGGTCTCGCGACCATGACCCAGCAGGTCGGCATCACGCTCGGCATCCCCGTGATGAGCGCAATCGTGGCGGCCCGGACAGGGGGCCCCGCGGATCCGCGGGGCGTCCTGTCCGGGGTGAGTGTGGCCGTGGCCGTCAACTCCGCGCTGGTGCTGGGGGTTTCAGCGCTCGCCGCACACCGGCTCGGCGAGGGCGCCCGCGGGAAGAGCGCGGCTCACTCGGTCGTGTAGTAGCGGTAGAACATCACCGCGAAGACACCCGCCGCGACCACCGACGCGATCACGGTGGACCTCAGCACACTCGCACCGCCCAGACTGCAGAGGAAGCCGAGCGCGATGCCCGCGAACGCCGCCCAGGACAGGGCGCGCAGTTCGCGCGGGAGCGAGGGCGCGAGGCGGTGCAGGGCGAACATGACGGCGGCGAAGATCAGGCCGGTCACCACCCCGAGCATGACGTTCCCGGTGGTGATCGGCCCGCCGTCGCGTCGGATCGCGCAGGCCCAGAGGCCGTAGACGATCCCCGCGAGCAGGGCGAGGCCCGCCCAGCGGGACGCGGAGGTCGCGGTCGTCCGGGGGGAGCGGGGCGCGTAGCGGACGGGTGCGGTGTGTGCCATGACGGTTCCCTTCTCGGCCCCCCGACGACGACGTGCGTATCAGTGGTTGCGGTAGGAACAGGGGCCGCAGTCCTGGTGGTCGCGGTGGTCATGGTGGTCACGGTCGCGCCACTTCGGGCACGGGTCCTCGGACCACGACCCGCAGCTCGGCACGTGACGGCCGCCCGTGTCGACGTACTCCGCGCTCACCCAGCCCCGCTCGCCCTCCAGCCAGTACCAGTGCGGGTTGCCGTGCACGGACATGCCGCGTACGGCGCACTTGACGCGGTCCTCGCTGCCGTACGGCATCTTCGCCAGGATCTTGCCGTGCGTACTCGGCTCGTCCCTGACCTTCAGGTCCGGCCCCGAGACGACGGTGCCCCAGATGACGCTGTCGTTGTCGTGGGCGGGAGCGGCGGTAGCGGTTGCGGTGGCAGCGACGGTCCCGAAGGTCAGCAGCGCCGCCACGCTCAGAGCGATTCGCATGATCAGCCTCCTCGCCCCCTCATCCAGGTAACACCCGATCGGCCGAGCGCTCCACCGGAAGCTTCCCTACGCTGAAATCGATGAGCTGAAATCGAAGAGCTGAAGCGATGAGCCGAGCGATGAGTTTCCGGGGCGGGCCCGGTCTGCCCTCATGACGAATCCTTTACCTCTTGCTCCTGTGAGAAGGCGGGCGGACATGAGCAGCATGGCCATCGAGACCGCGGGTCTGGTGAAGACCTTCGGCGACAACCGCGCGGTCGACGGCATCGACCTCACCGTCCCGGCCGGCACGGTCTACGGCGTACTGGGGCCGAACGGGGCGGGCAAGACCACGGCGGTCAAGATGCTCGCCACCCTGCTGCGGCCCGACGGGGGCGAGGCGCACGTGTTCGGGCACGACGTCGTGCGGGAGGCGGACGCCGTACGCGGCCGGGTGAGCCTGACCGGGCAGTACGCGTCGGTCGACGAGGATCTGACCGGCCTGGAGAACCTGATCCTGCTGGGCCGCCTCACGGGCCACTCCAAGCAGGCGGCGCGCGGCCGTGCCGGGCAGCTGCTCGACGCGTTCGGGCTCACGGAGGCCGCGGCGCGGCAGGTGAAGAACTACTCGGGCGGCATGCGGCGCCGTATCGACATCGCCGCGTCCATCCTGAACACCCCCGACCTGCTGTTCCTGGACGAGCCGACGACGGGGCTCGACCCGCGCAGCCGCAACCAGGTGTGGGACATCGTGCGCGCGGTCGTCGGTCACGGCACGACGGTCCTGCTCACCACGCAGTACCTCGACGAGGCCGACCAGTTGGCGGCGCGGATCGCCGTCATCGACCGGGGCAAGGTCATCGCGGAGGGCACCAAGGGCGAACTCAAGGCGTCGGTCGGCGCGGGCTCGGTCCATGTGCGGTTGCGGGAGGCCGCACAGCGCGAGGAGGCGGCGCGGCTGCTCGGCGCGGTGCTCGACGCGCAGGTGCAGCTCGAACCGGATCCGGTCGCGCTGACGGCGCGGGTGGGGACGGACGAGGCGGGTGCCGGGTCCAGCGGGGGTGGCGCCGCCGAGCAGGCCTCCCGGGCGCTCGCCGAGCTCGCCCGCGCCGGCATCACCGTCGACAACTTCTCCCTCGGCCAGCCGAGCCTCGACGAGGTGTTCCTCGCCCTGACCGGCACGGACGCCTCGCACCAGACCCCCACCGCGGACCTGAAGGAAGAGGCCACGGCATGAGCACCGCAGCCGGCACCACCGAGACGCAGGACCTCGCCCCCGTCAGGACCGAGTCCCTCGCCGAACTGCTCATCGCCACCGAGCGGCCGGCCAGGCCCACCGCGCTGTCCGCCTGCCTCACGTTCGGCTGGCGCGCCATCCTCAAGATCAAGCACGTGCCGGAGCAGCTCTTCGACGTCACGGCGTTCCCGATCATGATGGTGCTGATGTACACGTACCTGTTCGGGGGCGCGCTCGCCGGCTCCCCGTCCGAGTACATCCAGTACCTGCTGCCCGGCATCCTCGTGATGTCCGTCGTCATGATCACGATGTATACGGGCGTGTCGGTCAACACCGACATCGAGAAGGGCGTCTTCGACCGCTTCCGTACGCTGCCGATCTGGCGCCCGTCGACGATGGTCGGCTACCTCCTGGGCGACGCCCTGCGCTACGCCATCGCGTCGGTCGTCATCCTGACCGTCGGCCTCATCATGGGCTTCCGCCCGGACGGCGGCTTCGTCGGCGTCGTGGCGGGGATCGCGGTCCTGCTCGTCTTCTCCTTCGCGTTCTCGTGGATCTGGACGATGTTCGGGCTGCTGCTGCGCACGGAGAAGTCGGTGATGGGCGTCAGCATGATGGTGATCTTCCCGCTGACGTTCCTGAGCGACATCTTCGTGAAGCCGGAGACGATGCCGGGCTGGCTGCAGGCGTTCGTGAACAACAACCCGATCACCCACTGCTCGTCGGCGGTGCGCGCCCTGATGGACGGCACGTCGCCGACGACGGAGCTGGCGTGGACGCTCGGCTGGGCGCTGCTCCTGGTGGCGGTGTTCGGGCCGGTGACGATGCGTCTGTACAACCGTAAGTAGCCCGTGTTGCCCCATATGCAGTCGCCCCGGTCGCGCCCCGCGTGACCGGGGTCTTGCCTTGGAGGCGTGCCGAAATCCGTCCGCGGTCCGCTGTCCGCCGCCCTCCTGGTCCTCGCCTGCGTCCTGGTTCCGCTCGGCGTGCTCTCGATCTGGGCGACGTACGAGATCGGGGACCGGGACAGTTACGTCGCCACGATGGCGCCCCTCGCCTCCGACCCGGCGGTGCGCGCGGCGGTCGCCGACGAGGTCACGGGGTCGGTGATGAAGGAGATCGACGTGGGCCCGCTGCAGGGCACCGTCGAGTCGTTCGTACGGGACGCGGTGGCGTCGTTCACGGAGACGGCGTCGTACAAGACGGCCTGGAACGCGGCGAACCGCGCGGCGCACGACGCCGTGCAGTCGGCCCTGAACGACGACTCGAGCGGCGAGGTCACCATCGACCTCGCGCCCATCACGCAGCAGGTCAAGCAGCAACTGGTGGACGATGGGGTGCCGTTCGCGTCGAAGATCCCGGTGAAACACACGGACATCACGGTCCTGCAGTCCAAGGACCTGGGCTGGCTGTGGCACAGCTTCCACGCGCTGCAGGTGGCGGGCGTCTGGCCCGCGGTCGCGGCGGCGATCCTGGCCGCCGCGGGCATCCTCCTCGCCGGCCGGCGACGCAGGGCGGTCCTCGCCACGGCCCTCGGCATGGCGGTCGGCGCGGCGATCCTGGCGGCTGCGGTGGCCATCGGCCGGGCCCTCACCCTGGACGATCTCCCCTCGGACATCTCCCATGACGCGGCGGGCGCGGTGTACGACGCGCTGACGGAGACGCTGCGGGTGACGGCGTGGGTGATCATCGGGGTGATGGTGGTGGTTGCGGTGGCGGCGTGGCTGGGGCCGCGGGTGCGCCGCCGCGCCTGACCCCGGGCGGCGGCCGTCGGGCAACCGCCGTCCGCCGTGTCCCGTCTCTGGGGGAGGATGCGGGTGACCGGTGTGAGGGGTGGCTTCTTGGACAGCGCGGAGAGTGTGGCCGTCGGGGGCGACGTCGAGGGGGACCTGGACACGCCGGAACCGCGGCGGCGGAGGCGGGTGGGGCGGGTTGCCGCGTGGGGTGCCGGGCTGCTGCTGGCCGGGGTCAGCGTCGTCGCCGGGTTCCGGGTGGCCGACTCCGACGGAGTCACCCCCGTGCCGCAGGTCCTGGCGTTCCTGCCGTGGCTGCTCGTGCCCGCCGGTGCCGGACTGCTGCTGGCCGTGCTCGCGCGGTGGCGGGTCGGGACGGTGTGGGCGGTCGTCGCGCTCGGGGTGGTCGCCTGGTACGTGGAGCCGTACGGGAACACCGACGCGCCGAGCGGGCCCGCCGTCGCCGAAGTGCGGGTGCTGACGTCCAACGTCGAGTTCGGGGGCGGGACGGAAGGGCTGATCGAGGCCGTGCGCGAGGAGCGGCCCGACCTGCTCTTCGTCGAGGAGTGCGACTTCGCGTGCTCCGCGCTGCTCCGCGAAGAGCTGCCCCGCGCCGACTACCCCTACCGCGAGTCGGTCGAGGCGTCCGGCGCGGAGGGCTCCGTCATCCTCGCGAAGGTGCCGTTGAAGAGCGCGGACGGCGTCGAGGGCACCCTCGGCATGCCGGGCGCCGTCGCCGACGTGCGGGGCCACGCCGTACGCGTACAGCTCGCGCATCCCATGCCGCCGCTGCCCCGCGGGGTCGGCCTGTGGCAGTCCGAGCTGCGCCGGATCCAGGAGTACGCCGCCTCCGGGGGCGGCACGCCCACCATCATCGCCGGGGACTTCAACGCCACGCAGGACCACGCGGCGTTCCGGAAGGTCCTCGACGAAGGGCTCCGCGACGCCGCCCGCCTCTCCGGCGCGGCCCGCACCCCGAGCTGGCCCGCCGCCGCGCCCGCCCCGCTCGGCGCGCAGATCGACCACGTCCTCGCCACGCCCGACTTCTCCGCCCGGGACGCCCGCTTCCTGAACATCGGGAACACCGACCACCGTGCCCTCGTCGTCACACTGACCCTGCACAAAGCCGAAACAGAGCGTTGATCCTCCGGCCAGGGCAAGTCACGTAAAGCGCCGATAATGGGCGCATGCCCCGAGAGTCCCGCCCCGCCCGTCCGGTCCCACTGGGCCCGCTCACCCCACCCGACTGGCTGGTCAGGTCCCTCAAACCGCAGTCCGCGCCCATCCCCTGGGCGGCCGTGGCCCGCGCCTCCGTCGCGATGGCGCTCCCCCTCGCGCTCGGCATCCTCGCCGGGCAGCCCTCGTACGGCGCCCTCGCCTCCATGGGCGCCCTCTCCGGCGTCATCGGCGACACCGCCGACGCCTACCGCATGCGGATCTTCAACATCGCCGTCCCGCAGCTCTTCGGCGCCCTCGGCGTCACCCTCGGCTCGCTCGTCTTCGGGCACGGGTGGGTCGCCGTGGGCGCTGTCACCTTCGTCGCGCTCGTCTCCGGGATGATGTCGACGATCGGCGCGGTCGCCTCCGTGTCGGGGCTGCTCCTGCTGCTCAACTGCGTGGTCGGCGCCGGGCTGCCCATGCCGGGGCAGTGGTGGCTCGCGCCGCTCCTGATGACCGGCGGCGGCCTCCTCGTCCTCACCCTCGCCCTGCTCGCCTGGCCGCTGCGCTCCGGCGTCCCCGAGCGTGCCGCCGTCGCCGCGTCCTACCGTTCGGTGGCCGCGCTCCTCGACGCGGCGGGCACGGACGCGTACGACGAAGCGCGCACCGCGGTCACCGCCTCCCTGAACCAGAGCTACGACCTCGTCCTCGCCCGCCGCACCCGCGACCACGGCCGCAACCCCGAACTGGTGCGCCTGGTGGCCCAGCTGAACGCCTTGACCCCCATCATCGAGGCGGCCCCCGCGGCCGACCAGGCCGCCCGTCACGCCTGCGTACGCCTGCCGCCCGAGGTGCCCGTCGCGGTCCGCGCGCTCGCCGACGCGGTGGAGCGGGGCGAGACCCCGCGCACCGACCCCGCCGAGGCGCCCGCCCGCGCCGCCGCGCGCATCCCCGAACCCCAGGACCACGCGGCCCGCGCCCTCGACCACGCCGTACTGCACGCCGCGGAGACCCTCGCCGACCCCGACCCGCTCGGCGTCATCGAGGCCGACGACCGCCTCGGCCGCCCCGCCGACCTGCGCGTCCGCGCCCGCCGCGCCGCCCGCAACGTCGTCCTGTCCGGCGCCTCCTGGCGCTACGGCCTGCGCCTCGCCCTCTGCATCGGCCTCGCCCAGTCCCTGGTCTCGATCATCGACGTACCCAGGTCGTACTGGGTGGCGCTGACCGTCACGTTCGTCCTGAAGCCCGACTTCGGCTCGGTCTTCTCGCGGGCGGTCCTCCGCGCGCTCGGCACGGCGGCGGGTCTGGTGGTGGCGGCGGCGGTCCTGGCCGAGGTCCCCCACGGCTGGTGGGACGTCCCGGTGATGATGCTCCTGGCCCCGCTGATCCCGGCCCTGACCACCCGGGGCTACGGCTACCAGACAGCCGCGATCACCCCGGTGATCCTGCTCCTCTCCGACATCCTCAACCACCAGGGCCTCGGCCTCGTCGTACCCCGCCTCGTCGACAGCCTGATCGGCTGCGGCATCACGCTCGTCGCCGGGTACCTGCTCTGGCCGGAGAGCTGGGGCACGCGGATCGGCGACCGGCTCGCCGACGCGGTCGCGGACACGGCGCGGTACGTGGAGTGCGCGTTCGGCGACGGCGACGCGGCGGCCCGCGCCCGCATGCGCCGCGGCCTCTACCGCGACCTGTCCGTCATCCGCTCCGAGTTCCAGCGCGCCCTCACCGAGCCGCCGCCCACGGGGACGCGGGCGGCGGCGTGGTGGCCGTTGGTGGTCGCGGTCGAACGCATCCTGGACGCGACGACGGCGGCGAGGGTCCGCATCCGGCACGGAGCGGCTGCGCCGCGGCCGGAGGAGGTGGCCGAAGTGGCACGCGAGCTGCGGGCCCTGGCGGACCGGCTGCGGGCGTCGGTGGTCCTGGAAAAGGGCCACGTGAACTTCACGAACGACTCTCAGGACAGCGTCCTGGAGCCCCTACGCCAAGAGGTGGGCGCGGCACGAGCGGTGGCGTCCCCACAGGATAGGTGAAGGGGGCGCGGGGCACTGCGCGACCGGCCACGACCGGCCCGCAGCTCCCCGCGAAACCCAAGAAACGCGCGGGCCGCCTAGCGGACCTTGTGCAGCGCCTTGGCGAACCCGTTCGCCCAGAGCTGGTCCACCTTCGCCCGCTCCGTCGCATCCGGCTTCGAGTTCGTGCAGGACGGGCCGGGCCCGCCGCCCGACATCAGCTGGCTGCACGGCCCGTCGTACGTGTCGGGCAGCCCCAGCACGTGCCCGGTCTCGTGCGCGGTGACCCGCGTCGAGTCGTACTCCTTGTTCTGCGCGTAGTCCAGGAAGATGTACCCCTTGCCGTGGCCGTCCGTGCTCGCGTACGAGCCGCGCGCGTCATTGCCCTCGCGGTACGAGAAGCTCGCGCCCGAACTGCCCTCCTGCAGCTTGACGTTGGAGACCGAGCTGTTCCAGATCGACGTGGAGCTGGCTATCTGCTGGGCGAACGTGGGCGCGCCGGACGCGTCGTACGTGACGGTCACCGACTTCGCACCCGGATTGGCCGCACGCTTCTCGGCGACCGCCTTCACGACGGCCTCGAAGAACGCCTTGTTGGCCTTGGCCTCGGCGGCAGAACCCTCGTACGCGGCGTACGACGAGGTGGCGGAGACCGGCGCCGGCGCGGAGCCGGCAGGCGTGGCCGTGGCCGACGTCGCGCCGAGTCCGGCGACGGCAAGGCCGAGGGCAGCGGCGACAGACAGGTAACGCTTGTTCATGTGTGGGGGGCTTCCTACTCGTTCCACGACCGCGTGGGGGCGGTCGATGAAAGGTGAACGGTTCGGTAGCTGTGAGTGTCGGGGAGCGTGGGGCGCGTGGGAATGATGGCAACTCGCGATAGCCCGGAGCTATCGCCATGACCCGGCCTGCCCAGAACGGCCGGTTCTCATGGGGTTTGAGCGTCTGGTGCAGCGGCCGTACCGCCTCTACGCTCATCGGCCATGGAGCTCGAGGTGAGGCACCTCCGCGCACTGTGCGCCATCGCCGACACCGGCAGCCTGCACAAGGCCGCGCGGCAGCTCGGCATGAGCCAGCCGTCGCTGACGACCCAGCTGCGCCGCATCGAGCACGCGCTCGGCGGCCAGCTCTTCTCCCGCGAGCGCACGGGATGCCGCCCCACCCAGCTCGGCCGGGTCGTCCTCAGCCGCGCCAGGCCTCTCGTCACGGAGATGCGGGCGCTGGTCGCGGAGACGAAGGCGGCCGCCGCGCGCACCGCCGAGGGCCCGCAGCTGCGCATAGGCTCCACGGCGAGCCGCGCCATACCGGGCTGGCTGCGCAAGCTGCGCGCACGCCTCCCCGGCACCGAGATGTCGCTCCAGATGGACGTGTCCGCCAACGCGCTCCTGCGCATGGTGGAGACCGGCCACCTCGACATCGCGTTCGTGCACGAGGTGGAGGGCTGCCCGCTGCGGCTGCCGGAGAGCCTCCGAAGACGGGTCCTCCTCGACCGTGAGCCGCAGTTCGTCTCCCTCGCCGCGGACCATCCGGCGGCGGACCGGCCCGTCGTACGCCTCTCCGACCTCGCGGAGGACCGCTGGATGGTCGACCCGACGGTCGACGGCGAATGGGACGGCCTGCGCCGCGTCCTGACCGCGGCCGGGCTCAACCCGCGTGTCCTGCACGGCGATTACCTCACCGCGGCGTCCCTCGTCGCCACGGGCGAGGTCGTCGCGCTCTGCCAGCCGACGTCGCGCGGCAGGACCGACATGGCGGTACGTCCGCTGTACGGCGACCCCCTCGGCGTACGCCTGATCCTGGCGGCGCGCACGGAGGAGGAGCTCGACGCGGTGTACGGGGAGCTGGAGGCGGCCTACTGGGAGGCGGCCCGGCAGGCGCCCGCCTATGTGGAGTGGCTGCTGCGGTCCGGCGACGGCCGGGGGACGACCGGCGGGGCGCCCGGCGGGACGTTGGTCCCCGCGAGCCGGTGACTTTCGCCAGAACCCCCTCTGACCTGCACTTTCAGTCGCTTTACGGTACTGGGTCACGTCCTGGGCGCACTTGTTACGTTCCCTACGGATGACGCACACATGGCGCCCGTAACTTCATGTCCGTCGCCACCGCAAAGGGGCACAAACACGGACAGCTCGTCCGACCCATAGCCTGAGTAGACGAGGGAAGTCACCGCCATGCGCGCCACCCGCCGTACCTTCCGCACCGCCGCCATCGCCACCGGAGCCATCGCCGCGCTCGCCGTCCCCACCACGGCCGCGTTCGCGGTGGACGCGCCCTCGACACCGCAGGGCGGCCAGGTCGCGCAGGACGACCAGCAGAACGCCCAGGACCAGGACCAGAAGCAGGACCAGAAGCAGGAGCAGAAGCAGGACCAGGACCAGAAGCAGGACGAGAACAACCAGGACAAGACGAAGGACCAGGACAAGACGAAGGACCGGGACAACACCGACCAGTCCGACAAGGACAAGGACAAGGAGCAGCCCCCCGTCCCCGGCGGCTGGGAGTCGAAGGGCACGACGGACCTCGGCAAGGGCTGGACCGCGAACGTAGAGGTCAACGCCTCCGCCCGCACCGCCAAGGCGACGATCTCCCTCAGCGGTGCCGCGAAGGGCTCCCTCACCGCCTACGAGAAGTCCGCGTCGACGACCATCGACGGCAATACCTTCACCCTCACCCCGAGCGGTGCCATCACGATGAAGGCCAAGCCGACTCCGCCGAAGCCGCAGCCGAAGCCCGACCACAAGCGCGTCTTCGTGCGTGAGTACAAGAACCTCGGCGGCAGCGGCTTCGACGCGAAGGTCTACAAGGTCTCGGACGGCTACGAGGCCGACATGATCGCCAAGGCGCCCGACACCGGCAAGAAGTCGGTCTGGGACACGCTGAAGCAGACCGGCGACAAGCCCGCGTACGGCCGGCACAACGGCGCCCACTTCGTCCTCAACCCCGACGGCACCATGAAGGGCTGGACCGAGGGCCGGACGAACGGCAACGGCCACCACGAGCGCCACGACAACCACGGCACCAAGCCGCAGCCGCGGCCCCACTCCCACCCGCGCGACGAATCGCAGCGGGTCGTCCCGAGGGGCGGCGTCAAGGCCGGAGCCGAAGGCGTCCGGTCAAGCTCCGAGTCCTCGTCCGACGACGCCCCGCTGATCGCCGCGGGCGGCGGCATGGCGGCGGCGGGCGCGGCGGGCCTCGGCTTCGCGCTGTACCGCCGCAAGCAGAACGGCTGAGCACGATCCGACAGCGGTACGACGATGGGGCACCCCGCACCGAGCGGGATGCCCCGTTTCCGTACTGTCGGCGTCTCAGACGCCGATGTCGCAGCCGTCCTCGCGCCACACCGAGACGACCGCCGGGCGGACGATCTTGCCGGGTCCGTCGGGCCAGGCGCTCGCCGGCTTCTCCACGGACGCGCCGTCGATTTCGCCCGGGTGCTGCACGGAGACGAGGACGCGCCGGTCCTGGATGATCGGCCCGCACGTCTCGGCGCCGGTCGGCATCGTCAGGAACTGCTTGAGCTCACCGCGCCGGTCACCGCGCGTGGCGACGCCGAACAGGCCGTCGTGCGATCCCAGTTGGTTGCCGTCGGTGGAGATCCACAGGTTGCCGTGCGGGTCGAAGGCGACGTTGTCCGGGCAGGAGATGGGGGAGACCCGCTCCTTGGGGAAGCCCGCGAAGTACGTGGCGGGGTCGTTCGGGTCACCGGCGACGAGGAACAGCGACCAGCCGAAGGAGGTCGCGTCCGCGCGGTTGCGGCGCTCGGTCAGCTCCAGGATCTGCCCGTGCTTGTTGAGGTTGCGCGGGTTGGCCTCGTCGGCACCCGTTTTGCCCGCCTTGCCGCGGTCGGAGTTGTTCGTCAGGGCCACGTACACCTTGCCGGTGTGCGGCGACGGCTCGATGTCCTCGGGCCGGTCCATCTTCGTGGCGCCCACCTTGTCACCGGCGAGGCGCGTGAAGACGTACACCTCCTCGGCGGTCATGCCGTCGACGTGGCTGACGGCCTTGCCGCCGGGCCCGGCGGTGGCGAGCGGAATCCAGGTCCCGCTGCCGTCGAACTCGCCGTCGGCGGGAAGCGTCCCCTTCCCGTCGATCTGGTCGGCGGGCGAGTCACCGGTCAGCTTGGCGACGTAGAGCGTCCCCTCGTCGAGCAGGGTCAGGTTGTGCTCGTGCGCGGCGCGGGACGTGCCCTTGGCGACGCGCTTGCTGCTGACGAACTTGTAGAAGTAGTCGAACTTCTCGTCGTCGCCCATGTAGACGACGGGACGGCCGTCGTGCGTGAGGCGCGGCTGTGCGGCCTCGTGCTTGAAGCGGCCGAGCGCGGTGCGCTTGCGCGGGGTCGAATCGGGGTCGTACGGGTCGAGTTCGACGACCCAGCCGAACCGGTTGGCCTCGTTGGGCTCCTGGGCG
Source organism: Streptomyces venezuelae (assembly GCF_008642355.1). NCBI lineage: Bacteria > Bacillati > Actinomycetota > Actinomycetes > Kitasatosporales > Streptomycetaceae > Streptomyces > Streptomyces venezuelae. Next base: position 4,224,603 of record NZ_CP029193.1, on the reverse strand, counting down.
AGGTCGAAGCGGCGGTCGAACCTCTCCCACTTCCGCTCGGAGGCGGCACCGGTCACGCCGTACCGCTTGAGGCGGGCGGCGGTCTTCGGGTCGGTGACCTTGTCCGCGTTGCCGAAGTACTGGTTGAAGTTCTCCTCGCCGTGCAGGGTCGTGCCCCACGGGGTGGTGCCGCCCGAGCAGTTGTTGAGGGTGCCGAGAACGGTGGTGCCGCGCGGGTCGGCCTTGGTGCGGACGAGCTCGCTGCCCGCGACGGGGCCGGAGAGCCGGAACGGGCTGGTGGCGGTCAGCCGCCGGTTGAGCTGGTGCCGCGAGACGGCACGCAGCGCCCCGCTCCTCCTCTCCCCCTCCACGACGACCACGGACAGACCGTGGGCGGCCCAGGCGATCTCGACCTGCTCACGGGTGGGGTTCGCGGGGTCGTACCCCTTGAACATCAGAACCTCGTCCGTGTACTCGTGGTTGGCGACGAGGACCTGCCGGCCGTGCTCGCGCCGGAGCGGCAGCAGGCTGAGGAAGTCGTTGTTGTACCCGAACTGCCCGGCCTGGGCCTTGGCGGTCTGCTTCTCGGCGTCGAAGGCGGGCGCGCCGCGGAGGATGGGCTCGCCCCACCGTATGACGATGTTCTGCTCGTACCCGTCGGGGACGGTGACGGTGTCGGCGGTGTTGGGGGCGACGGGGGTGAACCGGAGCCCGCGGGCTCCCTTGTTCCTACGGTTCTTGCCGTGCCCGTAGCCGCGCTCCGCGGCCGTGGGCGCGGCGGCGACGGCCTCTCCCGCTCCCGGCCCGGCCAGGACCGCGCCGCCCGCGGCGGTGGCGACCGTCACGACGGCGGCGGCGCGCATCATCGAACGTCGGCTGAGCGCACCGGCGATGACGTCGCCGACGTACGCGTTGTCACTGGTGTTGGGCACCTCGCCGAAGCAGGCGTCACCGCAGCGGAACCGGCAGGTCAGGGCGGAACGGCCGCCGCTCCCCTGATGCGAGGTGATGATCGGCAGCAGCTTGGGCACGAGTCCTCCGTCGTTGTGGCTTGATTCCGCCGTGAGGCTAGGCGCGGGGTTCGGCACGGCGGCGGCCTGCGGGTGAACGGACGGTGAATCCGTGGCGCATGGGAGGGAGTTGTGGTGCGGGTTTGTCGACGCCTCCGCACGACGGTTCGTGGAGTGGCTCGCGCGGTAGGTTCGCGGGGGTGGCTCGCGTGGGTGACGGCTGATGACCCTGCCCAAGATCGCGTACAGCGGCGGCTAACCTTACGTGTCCGCCCTGGCCAGGGATTTTCGGGAATCAACTCACGCGAAGGGTTGCGCACATGGGCATTCTGAACCGCCTGCGGAACGCGTTCGGACGGTCACGCAAGGAGAGCGTTCCGGAGGCACGGGAGCCTGAGCGTGCGACGTCGACCGAGCAGAGCTCGGCTTCTCCCTCTCCCTCCGCCCCGGAGAAGGACTCGCCCTCCGGCCCGGAGCAGGACACGGCTCCCCCCGTATCGGTGACGGTCCCGTCCCCGTCGCCGGAGCCGACCCCACCCCCGAAGGCGAAGCTCCCCTCCCCCAGCAAGGAGCCCACTCCGACGGTGGACGACCTGGTGGCAGCAGCCTTCGACAACGTCACGGTCCCGTCCCCGTCCCGGGAACGCACGCCCGCACGCGGGGAGAACGCCGAGCCGACTCCCACGGAGCCGGAGGCCGAGGCCAGCTCGCAGGCCAGCTCCGAGCCGAAGGCTGACGCCGCCGACCCCGAGGCCGCCACCGCCAAGCCCACGCCCGAGCCGGAGGCACAGGTCACGGAGACCGAGGCCACCACCGACCCCGAGCCGAAGGCCGACACCGCCGAACCCGAGGCCGCCACCGCCAAGCCCACGCCCGAGCCCGCGCCGGAGGCTGAGCCGACCCCCGAGCCGGAGCCCGAGACCGCCCCTGAGGCCGAACCCGAGCCGAAGGCTGACGCCGCCCCGGCGCAACCCGCAGCAACTCCGGACCCTGAACCCGAGGCGGCACCGAAGGCTGACGGCACCAAGACGGAGGCCGCTCCCGCCGAGCCCGCGGCGACGCCGAAGGCAGACGGCACCAAGACGGAGGCCGCTCCTGCCGAGCCCGCGGCGACGCCGAAGGCAGACGGCACCAAGACGGAGGCCGCTCCTGCCGAGCCCGCGGCGGCACCGAAGGCTGACGCCGCGGGGACCGAGACCGCCACCGCCGAGCCCGAGCCCGCGCCCGCGCCCGCGCCGAAGGCTGACGGCGCCGAGACGGAGGCCGCTCCTGCTGTGGGCAATCGTCCCGCTGGGCGGGACGGGTGGGCACAGCCCCCGGTGCAGGGTGCCGATGAAGAGGGCGCTTCCGAGGACAGGCCCGAGCCGCAGGCTGAGGCCACCGCCAAGGCCGACCCCGAGCCGCAGGCTGAGTTCAGCCCGGAGGCCGACCCCGAGCCACAGGCTGAGGCCACCGCTGAGGCCGGCCCGGAGGGTGACGGCCACCCCGCCCCGGGGAGCGGAAAGCCCGCCGTCCCGGCAGCACGGGTGCGCTCCAAAGCCCCGGCGCTGGCCACCGCATACCGAGCCGCAGGCACCGCCCTGAAGAAGCACGACCTCACAGGAACCCGAGCCCAGGTCTACCTGGTCCTCGACCGCTCCGGCTCCATGCGCCCGTACTACAAGGACGGCTCCGCCCAGAGCCTCGGCGAACAGATCCTCGCCCTCGCCGCCCACACGGACCCCGAGGCCACCGTCCACGTCGTCTTCTTCTCGACGGAGATCGACGGCACCGGCACCCTCACGCTCGAAGAGCACGAGAACCGCATCGACGAGATGCACGCCGCCGCGGGCCGCATGGGCCGCACCAGCTACCACCGCGCGATCGAAGAGGTCGTGGCCCACTACGAGAAGTCGGACCACAAGGGCGAGCCGGCGCTGGTCGTCTTCCAGACGGACGGCCCCCCGGACACGAGGGGCGTGGCGACGCAGGCGCTGGCGGACGCCGCCGCGCACCCCCTGTTCTTCCAGTTCGTCGCGTTCGGCGACCACGACGCGAAGGGCTTCGACTACCTCCGCAAGCTCAAGGCGGACAACGCGGCGTTCTTCCACGCGGGCCCGACCCCTCGGGAGCTCACGGACAAGGAGCTGTACGAGGGCCTGCTGGCGTCCTGGCGTCCGTAACCCGAGGCACCCCACTCCAGGGGGCGCACCGAAAGCCACCGGCCGCACCGGAACCCACCGGCCGCACCGGAGGCCCTCGGTCCACCCCCTGGAATCGAGGTGAGTGGATCTTCACAGGGCCGTTAGGATTTCGACCATGGCGGCCACTGGATCCGAGAAGCAGGGGACGAGCGCAGACAGCGCAGACGCGAAGGCGTACTACGTCTCGACCCCCATCTACTACGTAAACGACGCTCCTCACCTGGGCCACGCCTACACGACCGTTGCAGGGGACGTGCTCACGCGCTGGCACCGTCAGCGCGGCGAGAAGGTGTGGTACCTCACCGGCACGGACGAGCACGGTCAGAAGATCATGCGCACGGCCGAGGCGAACGACGTCACCCCCCAGGAGTGGTGCGACAAGCTCGTCACCGAGGCCTGGAAGCCCCTCTGGGAGCACCTGAACATCGCGAACGACGATTTCATCCGTACGACGGAGAAGCGTCACACCGACCGCGTGCAGGAGTTCGTCCAGGATCTCTACGACAAGGGCGAGATCTACAAGGGCGGCTACGAGGGCCCGTACTGCGTGGGCTGCGAGGAGTACAAGCTCCCCGGCGACCTCATCGAGGCCGAGGACGGCACGAAGCTGTGCCCGATCCACAAGAAGCCGGTGGAGCTCCTCAAGGAGGAGAACTACTTCTTCAAGCTGAGCGAGTACGGAGACAAGCTCCTCGCCCTCTACGAGGCGAACCCCGGCTTCATCCAGCCGGAGTCGGCCCGCAACGAGGTGGTGAACTTCGTCAAGCAGGGCCTCCAGGACCTCTCCATCTCCCGCTCGACGTTCGACTGGGGCGTCAAGGTCCCCTGGGACGACAAGCACGTCATCTACGTCTGGGTCGACGCCCTCCTGAACTACGCGACGGCCGTGGGCTACGGCGCGAACCAGGAGAAGTTCGACTCGACCTTCCCCGCGAACGTGCACCTCGTCGGCAAGGACATCCTCCGCTTCCACGCGGTGATCTGGCCGGCGATGCTGCTGGCGCAGGGCCTGCCCGTGCCCGGCAAGGTCGCGGCCAACGGCTGGCTGATGGTCGGCGGCGAGAAGATGTCGAAGTCGAACCTGACGGGCATCAAGCCGCAGGACCTGACCTCCCACTTCGGCGTGGACGCGTACCGCTGGTACTTCCTGCGCGCGATCGCGTTCGGCAGCGACGGCTCCTTCTCGTGGGAGGACTTCTCGGCCCGCTACACGAGCGAGCTGGCGAACGACTACGGCAACCTCGCGTCCCGTGTCGCGGCGATGATCGGCAAGTACTTCGGCGGCGAGCTGCCCGCGGCGACGGCGTCCGGTGACGCCGAGCAGGCGGTCCAGGACGGCCTCGCCAAGGCCGTCGCGACCGCCGACCGCGCGATCGGCGAGGAGCTGGACTTCCAGGGCGGCATCCTGGCGATCTTCGACTTCGTGAAGCAGGTCAACGGCTACATCACGGAGCAGGAGCCGTGGAAGGTCGCGAAGGACGACTCCGAGGCGGGCAAGGCCCGCCTGGCGACGATCCTCTACACGGCGGCGGAGTCCCTCCGCGCGGTGGCGGTCCTCCTGAACCCGGTCATGCCGGAGACCTCCCGGAAGCTCTGGGACTCCCTCGGCGCGGAGCCGCTCCTGGGCGCGCTCGCCGACCAGGACGTCCGCGCGGCCGCCACGTGGGGCACGCTCCCCGCGGGCGCGACGGTCACGAAGGGCGCGGTCCTGTTCCCCCGCCTGGAGGAGAAGCCGACCGCGTAGCGGTACGCAGCGCTTTGCCGGGAAAGTCCCGGTGCCGCCCCCTGACACACGAGGGCAGCACCGGGACTTTCCCGTACGTCAGGCTTCGTCGCCGTCGCCGTCGAACAGCGCAGCCGCGTCGGGCACCTCATAGGAACGGTCGAGCCACACCGCGAGACGGTCCAGGTCACCGCAGGACCTCACCCGCTCCCGCTCCGTCTCGGAAAGCTCGACGCCGCGCCAGTCGAGCGTGCGCAGGATGACTCGCCCCCGCTCCTCGGCCCGCGCCTCCTCGCGCCCTACTTCCCGCACCTTCTCGGCGACCTCGTGGCGGAAGAAGTAGTTGGTCGTCGTCATCAGGTCCCTCCAGATTTTCTGCGTCCGGGGGTCGACCAGGCCTGACTCGGTGAGCTGGGCGAAAACCGCCGCGCTGTCGGGGTCGATGGTTTCCAGGCCGGCGGCCAGTGACGAACAGGTAGTTGCCCTCATCGGTGTCCACCCGTAACAGGGTGTCGCACCGCCGCTCGATGGGTTCGATCTCGGTGAGGTCCGCGTTGAGGATCGCGATGTCCCGGGGCTCCGGGAGCGAAGATCCGGTGCAGTGCCTCGTGTGACGAGCCGACCATCGGTTCTTCTTTCTGTTCGGCATGATCAACGAGCTAGGCGGCGTTGAGTTCGCACCAGACGTATTTGCCGGAGTCGGTGGCCTCGGGGTGCCAGCCCCAGCCGTCCGCGCAGGCCCGTACGAGGTCGAGCCCGCGTCCCTGCTCGGCCTCCGCGTCGGCGACGCGCGGAGGCGGGGCGGGCGGCGTCGGGTCCGCGTCCCACGCACCGATCCGCAGCACCCCGTCGGCGTAGCGGACGCGGAGGGCGGCGGGGCCCTTGGTGTGCCGCACGGCATTGGACACGAGCTCCGTCGTCAACAGCTCGGCCATGTCGATGAGTTGCGGCAAGCAGTGCAGGGCGAGGATGAGACGGAGGGAGCGGCGGCAGATCGTGACGGCGCGGAGGTCGTGGGGGATGTACAGGGTGTACTCCCAGGGTTCGCTTTCGCTTCCGGGCATGCGAGAACTCCTGTGGTCAGGGGGGGAGTTACCGGGCGCGGCGGGTTCTGGGCGGTGGCAGTGGCACCCTCGTCACGGCATGGCGGGGTGGTGCGCTTCCGGGATCCCGGTTCTCGCAGCGTGTGCGACGCGTCACTGACGGTAGGGTAGAAATTCATACCCCCGCAAGGCGGCCGCGTAATCTGACACCCGAAGGGGTGGCTCAACCACGCCTGACGTCAGCGCCGTTGAGGAGAACAGACCCGGATGACGATGCGGAACGAGCCCACTGCCCGCCAGGTACGCCTGGGTACGGAGCTGCGCCGACTGCGCGAAGCCGCAGGCATGTCGGCCAAAGAGGTCGCGGGACTGCTCGGCTCCAGCTCTGCGCACATGAGTCAGATCGAGGCGGGCAGATCCGGCATCAGCGAAGACCGACTGCGCAGGCTGGCGGCGCACTGCGCCTGTCGGGACGAGCAGCTGATCGACGCGTTGCTGCTGATGGCGACGGAACGCTCACGCGGGTGGTGGGAGGAGTACCGGGGCTCGCTGCCCACCGCGTTCCTGGACATCTCCGAACTCGAACACCACGCCACGTTCCGGCGTGACGTCGAGTTCCTCCAGATCCCGGGCCTCCTCCAGACGGAGGACTACGCCCGCGCGCTCTTCTCGTTCAGGGTCCCTGAGCTCCCCCAGAGCGAACTCGAACCACGCGTGAGCCACCGCATGAGGCGTCGTACCGTCATCGAGGCTCCCCGGGCCATCCCCTATGACACCGTCATCCACGAGTCTGCGCTCCGCTTCCGGGTCGGAGACCGCTCGGCCGCCCGGACTCAGCTCACTCACGTCCTCGAACTCTCCGACATCGACAACGTCACCGTGCGCGTCATCCCATTCGACCTGGACGGGTTCGCCGGTTCCAGCAGCGCGATGGTGTACGCAGGCGGCACCGTTGCCCAGCTGGACACCGTCGTACGGGATGCGCCACACGGCACCGGGTTCCTGGACTCCCAGGCCCAACTGGCTCGGTTCCGAACACTCTTCCGTAGGGTGGAGGAGCTAGCGCTCACCCCTGAACGGTCACGGGATTTCATCCACAAGTTGGCGAAGGAACTGTGAGGCCCGCCATGTCCACCCCTCAACACTGGCAGAAGTCCACCTTCTCCGGCGGGGGCGACGGCAACGCTTGCGTCGAACTGGCAAGCACCGACGCCTACATCTACCTCCGCGAAAGCGACGAGCCCAGCGTCGAACTGACGACTGCCCCAGCCACCCTGAACCAGCTACTGCGGGCCATCAAGGCAAGCCAGCAGTGATCGCTCCCCGAGTTGAGAAACTCGGCCCGTGATCCGCCCAGCTTCCTCACATGGTCACATCGCAACACGAGGCCTCGCACAGGATCTTCCAGGATCGCCCCGAGCTCCTGACGCCCGTCTTCCGGCTCCTGGGCGTGGCGCTCCCCGAGAATCCGACCGTCGAGGTGATCACGCCGGACGTCACGGAGACCCGGCCCATCGAGCGCCGTGTCGACACCCTGCTCCGGGTCAGCGCCCCGAACGGCCGCGCATTCCTGCTGTTCGTAGAGGCCCAACAACGCAAGGACCGGGAGAAGGCGGTGAGTTGGGGGAGCGAGTAAGCCCAGACGCCCGCCTACGAGGCGGGCGTCATTCCCCGTACGCCCCCACCAACCGCGCCAACTGCCGCCCCACCGCCCGCAACGGCTCCTCGCTGCGGGCGACCTGCGCCGTGACCTCGGCGCCTTCCAGCGCGCCGATCACGGTCGTCGCCACCTCGCGCGCGTCCTGCACCGAGAACCCCGCCCCGAGCAGCCGCTCCTCCACGATCCGCTCCCAGCCGCGCAGCGCCTCCGCGCACACCCGCTGGATCTCCGAGTCCGTGCCGAGCGTCTCCAGGGCCGCCGCCGTGACCGGGCAACCGTCGACCCACCCCGACTCCCGCAACCCCACGGCGAGTTCACCCGCGCAACGCTCGATCGCGGCGCCCGGGGCGTCGTCGCCGGCCAGCCCCGCCCGCAGCAACTCCGCGAACTCCTCCGCGCTGTAACCGATCGCGGCCACCGCGACCGCCTCCTTCCCGCCGGGGAAGAAGTGGTAGACGGAGCCCAGCGTCGCCCCCGCCTCCTTGGCGATCTGCTTGATGCCCGTACCCACGTAGCCCTGCCGCTGGATGAGGCGTGCGGCGACGACCACGATCCGGTCGCGGGTGCCGAGGGCGTCGAGCGCTGAGCTGTTCTGGACCATGTCCCCACCCTACCCGCCATTAAGTAGAGCGTTCGTTCTAGAGGCGTGCTACGTTCTCTCCACGCACTAGATAGAGCGATCGTTCTAGAGAGGTCGGAGTCACCCATGCCCAACGCACCGCAGCAGTCCGTCACCGTCATCGGCCTCGGCCCCATGGGCCAGGCCATGGCCGCCGCCTACCTCGACCGCGGCTACCACGTCACCCTCTGGAACCGCACCCCGTCCCGCGCCGACGCCCTCGTGGAGCGGGGAGCGATACTCGCCGACAGCGTCGAGAGCGCCCTGCTCGCCAACGAGCTCGTCATCCTCAGCCTCACCGACTTCGACGCCATGTACGAGATCCTGGAGCCCGCCAAGGACGCCGTCGCCGGCCGCACCCTCGTGAACCTCAGCTCGGACACCCCGGAGAAGGCACGGGCGGGGGCCCGTTGGGTGGCCGGGCTCGGCGGGACGCAACTCACCGGCGGCGTCCTCTGCCCGCCGCCGCTCATCGGCACCCCGGAGGCCTCGACGTTCTACAGCGGGCCTCGCGAGGCGTACGACCGGCACCGCACCGCACTCGAAGTCATCACCGGGACGACCGACTACCGGGGCGAGGACCAGGGGCTCGCCGCGCTCATGTACCAGCTGAACATGGCGGTCTTCTGGCCCGCGATGATCGCCTTCTGGCAGACCGCCGCCATCGCGGGCGCCCATGGCCTGACCGCTCAGGAGATCGCGCCGTACGTCACGGAGAACTTCGCCGGCATGGGCCACTTCGTCGACTTCTACGCGTCCCGCATCGACGCGGGCAACCACGCGGGCGACGTCGACCGCACCGCGATGGGCCTGGCCAGCATGGAGCACGTCGTCCACACCGCATCCGACGCCGGCGTGGACACCGCGTTCCCGGAGGCCGTGCACGACATCTTCCGGCGGGTCGTGGACGCCGGTCACGGCGCGGACAGCTTCTCGCGGGCCGTGGAGCTCATGAGCAAGCCCGCCGCCTGAGCGGCCCGAGCAGCCGGAGCGCCCGAGTGGCCTGAGACAGCGACCGAACTGGTCCACAGCGCCGTCAATTCGTACGTGATCGGCGTGACGGCCGGCGAAGCCGCGTATCTTGATCTCATCGCCCGACGCGGCGTGGCAGAACGGGAGTTCGCGGAGAAGCTGCGGGGTGACGGGGGGCCGGAGACGCGTACGGGCGATTCTGAGCGGGTGCGCGAGGAGACTTTCACCCACGGGCTTCAGCGCGTCAGCGACGGTCCCCAGGCGCGGTTGGACTCGACTGCCCCTTGAATCACGCTCGGTTCGACTGCCCACTCGAAACGGGAGATACGCGTCACGGTGAGCTAAGTCATGCGCAGGGGAGGCTTAAATTGACGCCGCCTTCACACCTGTGTACGTAAGCTTCACGACATGGCCACGACTCCCTCCCCCGACCGGCGACGCACCGCCGACGAGGTCAATGAGGAAATCCGTGCGCTGTGGTTGCGCGCGGGCGGACGCCTCCGACCGGACGAACGCCTCGTATACGAACGGCTCGTGACGGAATGGGCCGAGGCGGAAGCGAACTCCTCCCCGACGACAGCGGCTTGACCTCCAGAGCCCTGGAAGACCTCCAGAGCAGAAGGCCCCGGAACCATAGGTTCCGGGGCCTTCTTGCGACGTCACCCCGTCGCAGGGGAAACCGCTACTGCGCCGCCGGCTTCCGCAGGGAGATGTTCAGCTCCCGCAGACGCGACTCGTCGAGCTCCGTCGGCGCCCCCATCATCAGGTCCTGCGCGTTGCCGTTCAGCGGGAACGAGATCGTCTCGCGGATGTTCGGCTCGTCCGCGAGGAGCATCACGATGCGGTCGACGCCCGGCGCGATGCCACCGTGCGGCGGCGCACCGAGGCGGAACGCGCGCAGCATGCCCGCGAACTCGTGCTCGACGGTCTCCGCGTCATAGCCCGCGATCTCGAACGCCTTGAGCATGACCTCGGGCTCGTGGTTCCGGATCGCGCCGGAGGAGAGCTCGATGCCGTTGCAGACGATGTCGTACTGCCAGGCGAGGATGTCGAGCGGGTCCTTCTCCTCCAGGTCCTTCATGCCGCCCTGCGGCATCGAGAAGGGGTTGTGGGAGAAGTCGATCTTGCCGGTGTCCTCGTCCTTCTCGTACATCGGGAAGTCGACGATCCAGCAGAAGCGGAAGACGCCCTCCTCGAAGTGGCCCGCGCGCTTCGCGGCCTCGACGCGGACCGCCGACATGATCTTCGAGACCTCGTCGAACTCGCCCGCGCCGAAGAAGACCGCGTGGCCGGGGGCGAGGGAGAGGCGCTTGGTGAGCTCCTCGACGTTCGCCTCCGTCAGGAACTTGGCGATCGGGCCGCTCAGCGAACCGTCCTCGGCGACGCGCACCCAGGCCAGGCCCTTCGCGCCCTGCTCGACCGCGTAGTCGCCCAGGCCGTCGAAGAACTTGCGGGACTGCGACGCCGTGTCCGGCACCGGCAGCGCGCGCACGTGCTTGCCCGCGAAAGCCTTGAACTCCGAGTCGGCGAAGATGTCCGTGATGTCGACGAGTTCGAGCTTCGCGCGCAGGTCCGGCTTGTCGTTGCCGTACTTCAGCATCGACTCGCGGAACGGGATGCGCGGGAAGGGCGACGTGACCTCGCGACCGCCGCCGAACTCCGTGAAGAGCTCCGTCATCAGCTTCTCGATGGGCTGGAAGACGTCTTCCTGCTCCACGAAGCTCATCTCGACGTCGAGCTGGTAGAACTCGCCCGGCGAGCGGTCCGCGCGGGCGTCCTCGTCGCGGAAGCACGGCGCGATCTGGAAGTAGCGGTCGAAGCCCGAGATCATCAGCAGCTGCTTGAACTGCTGCGGGGCCTGCGGGAGCGCGTAGAACTTGCCCGGGTTGAGGCGGGACGGGACGACGAAGTCACGGGCGCCCTCGGGGGACGTCGCGGTGAGGATCGGCGTCGCCATCTCGTTGAAGCCGAGGGCGACCATCTTCGAGCGGATCGAGGCGATCACGGCGCTGCGCAGCATGATGTTGCGGTGCATGCGCTCGCGGCGCAGGTCCAGGAAGCGGTACTCCAGGCGGCGCTCCTCGTTCACGCCGTCCTCGGCGTTGATCGTGAAGGGCAGCGGGCCCGCAGCGCCGAGCACCTCGACCTCGCTCGCCTCGATCTCGATCTCGCCGGTGGGCAGCTCCGGGTTCACGTTGTCCGAGCCGCGCGAGACGACCTTGCCGTCGACACGGACGACGGTCTCCTTGGACAGCTTGTCCAGGACCTCGGCGGCCTTGGTGCCGGGGCGGGCCACCAGCTGCGTGATGCCGTAGTGATCGCGGAGATCGATGAAGAGAATGCCGCCCAGGTCTCGGCGATTGTGCAGCCAGCCGCTCAGCCGGACGTCGGTGCCGACGTCAGAGGCGCGGAGCTCGCCGCAGGTGTGGGACCTGTACCGATGCATCGTCGTTCATCCAGTCTTCGCGAATAGGGGAGAGAGCAGACCCCCACAAGGCTACCGTCCGGCCGAAGATCGGTTTCCGGATATCCGTGCCGGCCACCCTCCCGAGGGCCCGGTGAGGGCCCCGGGACCGGCCTGGCTCGACGGGGCTCGGTGGCGCCTACCGTGTACATCTTCCTAAAGTGGGTCAATGCGCACCGACGATCCCCTCCTGCAGGTGGGGGACGACTCCCTGCCTCCCGTACGGGACGTCCTGGCCGCGATCGCGACCGGTCTGTGGCGCTGGGACAACGCGTCCGGAACTGTCACGCTCGACGCCGAGGCGGCCCGGCTCCTCGGCCTGCCCGCCCGCGCCCAGACCCTTTCCGAGGCGGGCGTGCGCTCCCGTTTCCACCCGGTCGACTGGAACGAGATCTACGGAACCGTCCAGCTCGCCGTCGCCGAGGGCACCCTCGCCGAGGCCCGGCTGCGGATCATGGACGAGACCGGGCGGCGGGTGCTGCGGACCGTGCGCAGCCGCTCCAAGCCGGTGATGCACGGCGCGACCGAGGCGTACGAGCTGGTGGGGACCTTGCAGGAGGTCACCGAGCCCGCGCCGGGGACCGCCGCCCGCACCCCCGTCACCGGGGACTGGCGCCGCTCGCGCGAGGCGTTCCTGCTCGACGCGGGGCGCGCGCTCGCCGAGGCGCGCTCCACGGAGGAGGTCCTCAGGGTCGCCGGCGGGCTCTCCATGCCGGGGTTCTCGCCGGACGGCCTCGCGGTCTTCGGGGTCGAGGGCGAGCGGCTGACGATCATCGGGCACCACGGCCACGAGCCCGGCGACGACGGCCCCTTCTCCGCGATGCCGCTGGACACGGACTACCCGGCCGCGGAGGTGGTGCGCACGGGGCGTGCCGTCTACCTCTCCACCCCGGAGGACTACCGCAGGCGCTATCCCGCCGCCTGGCCGCTGGCCAGCCGCTTCGAGCGGCAGTCGTGGGCGTTCCTGCCCCTGACGGTCGCCGGGCGCACGATGGGGGCGTGGATGGCGGCGTTCACGTATCCCGTCTCGTTCACGCCCGACGAGCGCTCCGTCCTGACGACGGTGGCGCGGATGCTGGCGCAGGCCCTGTCGCGGGCCGGGGTCGCGGAGTCCGAGCGGGAGCTGACGGAGGGGCTGCAGCGGTCGATGCTGCCGATGCTCGGGCCGCAGATCCCGGGGATGAGCGTGGCCGCCCGCTATGTGCCGACGGGCGGCGGGCTGCAGGTCGGCGGCGACTGGTACGACATGATCCCGCTGCCCAGCGGCCGTATCGCCTTCGTCATCGGCGACGTGCAGGGGCACGACGTGCGGGCGGCGGGCCTGATGGGGCAGCTGCGGATCGCCCTGCGCGCGTACGCCTCCGAGGGGCACCGCCCCGACGCGGTCCTCTCCCGCGCCACCCGCTTCCTCTCCGGGATCACGGAGTCCATCACCTACGGGTCGAGCGGCACGGGCGCCGACGAGGCCAACGAGTACGACCCGCGCTTCGCGACCTGCCTGTACGTGGAGGCCGACCCGGCGACCGGCGTCCTGGAGATGGCGCGTGCGGGCCACCCCGAGCCCGCGATACGCATGAGCGACGGAACGGTTCTGCTGCGCCCCGCCGCGGGGGGCCTGCCGCTCGGCATCGATCCCGACGCCGACTACCCCACCACCCGGCTCGTCCTTGAACCCGGCGAGACGATGCTGATCTGCACCGACGGCCTCATCGAGACCGGCGGCCACGACCTGGACACCGGCTGGTCGCGGATCAGGGCGACCCTGGAGGAGTACGCGGGGGAGGGCGAGCCCGACGCCCTGGAGCAGCTCGCCGACGCGCTCGTGCAGGCCGTGCACGGGCCCTCCTCGCACCACACCACCGGCCCCTTCGCGGACCGCCGCGAGGACGACATAGCCGTGCTGCTGCTGAGCAGGACGGGCCACCCGGAGCGGCGCACGGACGCCCGCCGCACCGTCCTGACCGTCGCGCAGGCCGAGCCGGAGCGCATCGCGGGGGCCCGCAGCCACCTGCGGGACCTGTTGCACGACTGGGCGGACGACGACCAGGTCGACTCGGCGGTCCTGATGGTCTCCGAGATGCTCACGAACGTCCTCGTGCACACGGACGGCGACGCCCTGATGGTCGCCGAGGTCACCGGTGAGCCCGGGGCGCGGCGGCTGCGGGCCGAGGTCGCCGACGGCAGCGACGACCTGCCGCACAAGCGCCACCCGGGCGAGCTCGCCTCGTCCGGTCGTGGCCTGGTCCTGATGGAGCTGCTCGCCGGGGCGTGGGGCGTGGATCCGCGCGGCGACGGCAAGAGCATCTGGTTCGAGCTCTACGAGGACGCGGGCGCCTCCGGCGGTTTCGTGGACGTGGACGACTTGGCCATGGACGCGGACGCCGACGTTCCGGAGTAGCGTCCCCGCAGCTCGGAGACGATGCCGAACGCCGCCGCCGTCAGCGGCACCGCGAGCAGCATGCCGAGGATCCCGGCCACCGAGGCGCCCGCGGTGATCGCCAGCATCACGACCGCCGGGTGCATCTGCACGGTCCTGCTCTGGATCATCGGCTGGAGGATGTGGCCTTCGAGGAGCTGGACGGCGAGGACCACGCCGAGCGCCCACAGCGCGATGGCGAAGCCGCGGTCGGCGAGGGCGACCAGGATGGCGACGGCGCCGGACAGGAACGCGCCCAGGTAGGGGATGTACGCGCCGACGAACACGAGCGCGCCGAGGCCCCAGGCGCCGGGGACGCCGAGGATCAGCAGCCCCACGGTGATGCACAGGGCGTCGATGAACGCGATGATCGTCGTGCCGCGCATGAATCCCTCGATGGCCTCGAAGGCGCGCCGCGCCATGGCCTCGATGGAGTCGGCGCTGTCGCCCGGGGCGAGCTGGCGCAGGGTGCCCATGGCGCGCTCCGAGTCGCGCAGGAAGAAGAAGACGAGCAGCAGCGCGAGGACGGCCATCGCCATCATCTCGCCGACGGTGCTGAGCCCGCTGATCACTCCGGACGCGGCGGTTCCGCCGAACTTGCCGAAGAGTTCCTTGGCGTTGGACGCCATGTCGTCGAGCGAGGTCCCGGCCGCCCCGAAGTACTTCGACAGGTCCGTGGCGGCCTGCTTGAGGGAGGCGAGGATCTGGTCGCCGCTGTCGATCAGCGCCTTGACGACGATGTAGCCGGCGCCGCCGACGACGGCGACGACGGCCGCGCAGGTGAGGCCCGCCGCGAGGGAGCGCTGCACCTTCATCCTGAGCAGGCGCCGGTACAGCGGTCCGAGGAGCGCGGTGCCGAGCAGCGCGAGGAGGACCGGGGTCACCGCGGTCTTGAAGGTGACGCACAGCCAGATCCCCACGGCGGCCACGCCGGTGACGAGCAGGAGGACGACGCACCAGGCGGCGATGCGGCGCACGGGCTCGGGCAGGAGGGTACTCACTCCTCCTACCCGAGCACGTCGCTCCGGGCGCCGCACGTTATGTACGGCTGCCCGCCCACGACGTGGCTACATGCCGTGCACGGCGGGGACCGTGCCGAGCAGGCCCTTCTGGAAGTCCTCGAAGGCCTGCTGCAGCTCCGCCCGGCTGTTCATCACGAACGGGCCGTAGTGCGCCATCGGCTCGCGGATCGGCTGTCCGCCGAGCAGCACGACCTCCAGGTCGGGGGCGTGCGCGTCCTGGCGTTCGTCCGCGCGGACGGTCAGCGAGGACCCGGCGCCGAAGACGGCGGTCTGGCCCATGTGGACCGGGCGCCGCTCGGTGCCCACGCTGCCGCGTCCCGCGAGGACGTACGCGAGGCCGTTGAAGTCCTCGCGCCAGGGCAGCGTCACCTCGGCGCCGGGCCGCACGGTCGCGTGGATCATCGTGATCGGCGTGTGCGTGATGCCGGGGCCCTCGTGGCCGTCGAGCTCACCGGCGATGACGCGGAGCAGCGCGCCGCCGTCCGGGGTGGTGAGCAGCTGGACCTGGCCGCCGCGGATGTCCTGGTAGCGGGGGTTCATCATCTTGTCCTTCGCGGGCAGGTTCACCCACAGCTGGAGGCCGTGGAAGAGGCCGCCGGACATGACGAGGGACTCCGGCGGCGCCTCGATGTGGAGCAGGCCGCTGCCGGCCGTCATCCACTGGGTGTCGCCGTTCTGGATGGTGCCGCCGCCACCGTTGGAGTCCTGGTGGACGAAGGTCCCGTCGATCAGGTACGTGACCGTCTCGAAGCCCCGGTGGGGGTGCCAGGGCGTGCCCTTCGGCTCGCCCGCCTCGTACTCCACCTCGCCCATCTGGTCCATCATGATGAACGGGTCGAGGTGCTTGTAATTGATTCCCGCGAAGGCCCGGCGCACCGGGAATCCCTCGCCCTCGAAGCCGCTCGGCGCCGTGGTCACGGTGAGCACGGGGCGCGGCGTCGCGTCGGCCTGCGCCACCACTCGGGGCAGGGTCAGCGGGTTCTCGACAGTCACTGCAGGCATGGTCGGTACCTCCTGTGCACTCACTTTAGTTGAACGTAGAACTTTCTGCCACCTGGAACGAGCGGGGCCCGGCGGGAATTCCCTCAGGGCTCCAGCTGGAGGTAGTCGAGGTTCCAGTTCTGGAAGGCGCCCTCGTCCAGGGAGAGGCGCAGGGTGTGCCGGCCGCGGGTGAGCTGCCGCGGGTCACGGCTGTCCTGGAGGAAGAAGGCGTGGTGGGCGGTGGTGCCCGCGACCCGCACGGCCTTGCCGGGCCTGCCGCCGTCGTACGCGATCCGGTAGGTCCCCGCGGGTTCGTACGGGGACGACACCCGGACCTTGAGCGTGTACCGCCCGGTCTTCGGCACGTCGATCGCGTACGTGAGCCACTCCGAACCGCGCATCCAGCACACGACCACGGCACCGTCGTGGTCGCACACGTCGACGTTCTCGTCGCGCCGCCCCGGCCCGTCCCCCCGGTTCCCGTCGTCGGTGTCGTGGTACGCCTTGCCCTCGCCGCCAGGGACGTACCCCTCCGCCTGGACGCGGACCGCGCCGGGCGGCACCCGGCCCGCGGCGCCCGTGGTCAGGTAGGACCTGAGCGTCTCCACGTTGTCGGTCTGCAGGATCGTCGCGCCGTGGTCGGCGATGAGCTTGCCCCAGCCGCGCGCGGGGTCGATCAGGGAGGCCTCGTCCGTGAAGCGGGCGGCGAAGCCGTCCCGCATGGTGTTGAACCAGATGCGGCCGGTCGCCCGCAGCCCACGGACGAAGGCGGGCGCGGCCACCTTGTCGCGGACGTCGTCGAAGACGACCTCGAAAGCGGGCGGCCTGCTCTTCCCGAACTCCCCGACGGACGCCGCGTTGTCGTCCTCCACGACGTGCATGTAGAGCGCGTCCTTGTGGCGGCCGAGGAACGCGCGCACCTCCGGCACCGGGGCGCCGGACTTGAAGAGGCCGTTGCGGACGGTGCCGGTCTCCTCCAGGACCCGCCAGACGGCCTCGCGGTCCTCCCAGGCCTGGTCGAGGTTGACGAGCCCGAGCGTGCGGGCGGCCTTCATGGCGTCGGCGACGGTGGGGACGCGTTCTCCGGTGAGCGGCGCGTGGCGGCCGCCGAGCCCCGCGCGCAGTCTGAGGCCGCGCAGCTGGGCGAGGGTGAGGTCGGAGACGCGCCCCTTGCCGTTCGTGGTGCGGTCGACGGTCGCGTCGTGCATGAGGACGGGGACTCTGTCCTTGGTCACGCGGACGTCGACCTCGACGATCTCCGCGCCGTCCGCGAAGGCCGCCCGGAGCGCGCCGATGCTGTTCTCCGGGGCTTTGCGCCACTGGCCGCGGTGCGCGGCGGTCATGACGGCGGCCTTGGGGCCGTGGTCGAGGAAGAGACGGCGGGCGCGGTCGGCGCCGTTCTCGGCGGGAGCGGCGGTCTCCGCGGGAGCGGTGCCGAGCAGGGCCGCGCTCACCGCCGCGCACACGGCGGTGGTCACGAGAACGGTGGGGCGGCGACGCGAGATCCTGGACGAGGGCATAGGTCAGAGCATCGGCGGCGGCCCCCGCCCACCCATGGATCAACGCGCGCGCGTCACCCGTACATGCGTCGCATCGCGAAGTCGACCATCTGCTCCACGGCCTTCGCGTCGAACACCATGCGGTGCTCGCCCTCCATGTCGAGGACGAATCCGTACCCCGTGGGCAGCAGGTCGATGACCTCCGCGCCGGTGATGACGAAGTACTTGGAGTCCTTGCCCGCGTACCGGCGCAGTTCCTTGAGGGAGGTGAACATCGGGATCACGGGCTGCTGCGTGTTGTGCAGCGCGAGGAAGCCGGGGTTGTCGCCGCGCGGGCAGTAGACCTTCGACGTGGCGAAGATCTGCTGGAAGTCCTCGGCGGACATCGACCCCGTCGTGAAGGCGCGCACGGCGTCCGCGAGGGACGGCGGCGAGGGCTCGGGGTAGAGCGGAGGCTGCTGGCCGTAGCCACCGCCGGGCATGCCCTGCATCTGCTGCGGTGGCGGCTGCGCGCCCGGCGGGGCGTACTGCTGCTGGGCGCCGGGGTTCTGGTCGTAGCCGTACATGCGCGTAAGCGTACTGAGTCACGGACGTCACAGATGGGCGGTTAGGGGTTGCGCCTTATTACCGACGGGTAGCATCATCGTAGCTACTTGCTGGTATTCATCCCTTTCCTGCTTACGGAGCCTTCGCCATGGGCCACTACAAGTCGAATCTCCGCGACATCGAGTTCAACCTCTTCGAGGTGCTCGGCCGCGACAAGCTGTACGGCACCGGCCCGTTCGCGGAGATGGACGTCGACACCGCCAAGAGCATCCTCGACGAACTGCGCCGCCTTGCCGAGAACGAGCTGGCCGAGTCCTTCGAGGACGCGGACCGCAACCCGCCGGTCTTCGACCCGGCGACCAACACCGCGCCCGTCCCGGCGTCCTTCAAGAAGAGCTACCAGGCCTTCATGGACTCCGAGTACTGGCGCCTCGGCCTGCCCGAGGAGATCGGCGGCACGACCTCCCCGCGCTCCCTGATCTGGGCGTACGCGGAGCTGCTGCTCGGCTCGAACCCGGCGGTCTGGATGTACTCGTCCGGTCCCGCGTTCGCCGGCATCCTGCACGCCGAGGGCAACGAGGCGCAGAAGAAGATCGCGCAGATCGCCGTCGAGAAGCAGTGGGGCTCGACGATGGTCCTGACCGAGCCGGACGCCGGTTCGGACGTGGGCGCGGGCCGCACCAAGGCCGTGCAGCAGGAGGACGGCTCCTGGCACATCGAGGGCGTGAAGCGCTTCATCACGTCCGGTGAGCACGACATGTCGGAGAACATCCTCCACTACGTCCTCGCCCGCCCCGAGGGCGCGGGCCCCGGCACCAAGGGCCTCTCCCTCTTCCTCGTGCCGAAGTACGAGTTCGACTGGGAGACCGGCGAGCTGGGCGAGCGCAACGGCGTCTACGCCACGAACGTCGAGCACAAGATGGGCCTCAAGGCGTCCAACACGTGCGAGATGACGTTCGGCGACCAGCACCCCGCCAAGGGCTGGCTGATCGGCGACAAGCACGACGGCATCCGCCAGATGTTCATGATCATCGAGTTCGCCCGCATGATGGTCGGCACGAAGGCCATCGCGACGCTCTCGACGGGCTACCTGAACGCGCTCGAGTACGCCAAGGAGCGCGTGCAGGGCCCCGACCTGGCCCAGTTCATGGACAAGACGGCCCCCAAGGTCACCATCACGCACCACCCGGACGTCCGCCGCTCGCTGATGACGCAGAAGGCGTACGCGGAGGGCATGCGCGCCCTGGTGCTGCACACCGCGGCCGTCCAGGACGACATCCAGGTCAAGGAGGCGGCGGGCGAGGACGCGTCGCAGCTGCACGCCCTCAACGACCTGCTCCTGCCGATCGTGAAGGGCTACGGATCGGAGAAGTCCTACGAGCAGCTGGCGCAGTCGCTCCAGACGTTCGGCGGCTCGGGGTACCTCCAGGAGTACCCGATCGAGCAGTACATCCGTGACGCCAAGATCGACACCCTCTACGAGGGCACGACGGCCATCCAGGGCCAGGACTACTTCTTCCGGAAGATCGTCCGCAACCAGGGCGCCGCGCTGAACGGCCTCGCCGAGGAGATCAAGAAGTTCCTCGCGGTCGGCACGGGCGGCGAGGCGCTGGCCGGCGCCCGCGAGGAGCTGGCCAAGGCCGCGGTCGAGCTGGAGGCCATCGTCGGCGTCATGCTGACCGACCTCGCGGCGACCGAGCAGGACGTGAAGTCCATCTACAAGGTGGGCCTGAACACGACCCGCCTCCTGATGGTCTCGGGCGACGTCGTCGTCGGCTACCTGCTGCTCCGGGGCGCCGCAGTGGCCGCCGAGAAGCTGGCCACGGCCTCCGCGAAGGACAAGGCCTTCTACGAGGGCAAGATCGCGGCCGCGAAGTTCTTCGCCGCGAACGTCCTCCCGACCGTCGCCACCGAGCGGAAGCTCGCCGAGGGCGTGGAGCTGGACCTGATGGAGCTGGACGAGGCGGCGTTCTAGTCCGTACGGGCCGTACAGGCTCGGTTCGCACGTCAGCGCGATGCCGCCACTCGATCCTTTCGGGTGGCGGCATCGTCGTAGGCCCTGGGTACGCTGACGGAACGGCCGAGAATCCCGTCCATGGGAGGAACCATGACCGCCGAACCCCGCACCGAAGCGCCGCACGCGCTCCAACCCGACGGCTCGGCGTGGCCGATGCCGCCTCAGGACGGCTACACGACGGACGAATTCTTCAGCCTCGACCTCCCGCCGCACACAGAGTTGATCGACGGGAGCCTGATCTTCGTGAGTCCGCAGCGCAAGTTCCACACGCTGGCGATGGACCTCTTGGTGAACGGGGTGCGCGCCACCGTCCCCGAGCACCTGCGGGTCCGCCGCGAGATGGCCGTCGTCCTCGGACGCAAGCAGGCGCCTGAGCCCGACCTCGTGGTCGTGGCCGCGGAGGCCGACGCCGACCAGACGCAGACGCGCTACCAGGCCGAGGACGTCCTGCTCGCCGTCGAAGTCGTGTCGCCCGACTCCGAAGAGCGTGACCAGGACACCAAGCCCCGCAAGTACGCCGCAGCGGGCATCCGGCATTACTGGCTGGTCACGATGGACGAGAACGACCGGCCCGCGGTCCACACCTACGAACTCGACCCGCACACCGGCGCCTACGCGCCCACCGGCATCCACCACGACCGGCTCAAGCTCGCCGTCCCCTTCACGATCGACATCGACCTCACCGAGATCGACCGCCTCTGATCGCCCCGCCACCCGGACAGCCGCCCCATTAGGCTGGCTGGCATGCGCACACCCTCCGGGCCCTTCGACCGTGGCCACACCGAAGACCTCATGACCTTCCTCGCGGCGAGCCCCACGCCGTACCACGCCGTGGCGAGTGCCGCCGAGCGTCTTGAGAAGGCCGGTTTCCGGCAGGTCGAGGAGACCGAGGCCTGGGACGGCACGACCGGCGGCAAGTACGTGCTCCGCGGCGGCGCCATCGTCGCCTGGTACGTCCCCGAGGGCGCCTCCGCGCACACCCCCTTCCGCATCGTCGGCGCCCACACCGACTCCCCCAACCTGCGCGTGAAGCCGCAGCCGGACGCCGGCTCGCACGGGTGGCGTCAGGTCGCCGTCGAGATCTACGGCGGTCCGCTGCTCAACTCCTGGCTCGACCGCGACCTCGGCCTCGCCGGTCGCCTCTCGCTGCGCGACGGCACCACGCGGCTCGTGGACATCGACCGGCCGCTCCTGCGCGTCCCCCAGCTCGCCATCCACATGGACCGGTCCGTGCACACCGACGGGCTCAAGCTCGACAAGCAGAAGCACATGCAGCCCATTTGGGGTCTCGGCCACGACGTCCACGAGGGCGACCTGATCCGTTTCCTGGAGGAGGAGACCGGACTCGACGAGGGCGACGTCACCGGCTGGGACCTCATGACGTACGCCATCGAGGCGCCCGCCTTCCTCGGCCGCGACCGCGAGCTCGTCGCCGGCCCCCGCATGGACAACCTCCTGTCCGTGCACTCCGCGACCGCCGCCCTCACCGCCGTCGCCGCCCAGGAGGACCTCCCGTGCATCCCCGTGCTCGCCGCGTTCGACCACGAGGAGAACGGCTCGCAGTCCGACACCGGCGCCGACGGCCCGCTGCTCGGCAGCGTCCTGGAGCGGTCCGTGTTCGCGCGCGGCGGCTCGTACGAGGACAGGGCGCGGGCGTTCGCGGGGACGGTCTGTCTCTCCTCCGACACCGGCCACGCCGTCCACCCCAACTACGCGGAGCGGCACGACCCCACGCACCACCCGCGCGCCAACGGCGGACCGATCCTCAAGGTCAACGTGAACAACCGTTACGCCACCGACGGTTCGGGCCGTGCGGTCTTCGCCGCCGCGTGCGAGAAGGCGGGCGTCCCCTTCCAGTCGTTCGTCTCCAACAACGCCATGCCGTGCGGCACGACCATCGGGCCCATCACCGCGGCACGCCACGGCATCAAGACGGTCGACATCGGCGTCGCGATCCTCTCCATGCACAGCGTGCGCGAGCTGTGCGGCGCCGACGACCCGCACCTGCTGGCCAACGCGCTGGTGGCGTTCCTGGAGGGCTGAGCCCCGCCTCGGCCCCAACTCGCCCTGTGGCCAACGATTCTCCCTGTGTGGCCGCGGAGCTCCCGGGTACCCGGAGGCTTCGTAGCCACTACGCAGGGAGGCGGTCCATATGGGCCTCGGCGGATGCATACTTCTGATCGCCGTGGGTGCCATCCTCACGTTCGCGACCGACTGGGAAATGGACGGGCTCAACGTCACCGTCACGGGTCTCATCATGATGGCCGTGGGCCTCATCGGTGTCGCCGTCTTCACCAGCATCGCCCGTCGCAGGAGGGCGGTGGTCCCGCCGGTCGCCCAGACGACCGTCGTCGACCCCGACCAGCAGCCCCGCGGTTACTGACGCCACGCCGCCCGCGACCGTGTCCGAAGTGGGACGGTTCGGGGTAGTCATGGCGCCATGAGACTTCTCGTACGCGACCGCGTGCTCGGCATCGGTGACGACTACTGGATCGAGGACGACCAGGGCCGCAAGGTCTTCCTCGTCGACGGCAAGGCCATGCGCCTGCGCGAGACCTTCGAGCTGAAGGACATGCAGGGCAGGGTGCTCATCGACATCCACGCCAAGATGCTCGCCCTGCGCGACACGATGGTCATCGAGCGGGAGGGCGAGCCACTCGCCACGGTCAAGCGCAAGCGCCTGTCGCTGCTGCGCAACCACTACCGCGTCGAGCTGGTCGACGGCACGGCGCTCGACGTCAGCGGCAAGATCCTCGACCGCGAGTTCGCCATCGAGTACGACGGCGAACTGCTCGCCGACATCTCACGCCGCTGGTTCCGCGTACGCGAGACGTACGGCCTCCAGGTCGTGCGCGAGGACGCCGACCCCGCGCTCCTCCTCGCTGTCGCGGTCTGTGTGATCCGCCTGGCGGAGAAGGAACGCGAGGGGGACGACGACTGACAGGAGACCCCGCGGTCGCGCACCCCGCCGCAGGAGAACCCCGCTAGGCGCCCCGCGCACCCCGCTGCGGCGGCGCCTGTCCGAGGAGCCGGTCCTTCAGGGCCGGGAACTGCTCACGGGTCGCCGAGACCTTTCCGGGATCGAGGTCGACCGTGAGGACCTCCTCGCCGTCACCCGCCTCCGCGAGCACCTCGCCCCACGGGTCGACGACGACACTGTGCCCCGCCTGCGGAACCCCCGCGTGCGCCCCACCCGTGCCGCAGGCAAGCACGTACACCTGGTCCTCGACCGCCCGCGCCCGCGCGAACAGCAGCCAGTGCTCCAGCCGCCGCGCGGGCCACCCCGCAGGCACGACGAACATCTCGGCGCCCGCGTCGACGAGCCCCCGGAACAGCTCGGGGAAGCGCAGGTCGTAACAGGTCGCGAGGCCGAACGTCGTGTCCTGCGTGCGGAACGTCGCCAGCTCGGAGCCGGCCGCCATCATGACGGCCTCGCCCTTGTCGAAGCCGAAGCGGTGGATCTTCCGGTACGCGGCGGCGAGCTCACCCGCGGGGGAGAAGACGAGCGAGGTGTTGTAGAGGGGACCGTCCGGGTCGCGCTCGGGGATCGAGCCCGCGTGCAGCCACACGCCCGCCTCGCTCGCGGCCTTCGACATGGCCTCGTACGTGGGGCCCTCCAGGGGCTCCGCCTCGTCCGCGAAGGACTCGTACGCGAACGCACCCGTGGTCCACAGTTCGGGGAGAACGACCAGGTCCGACCCGTCCCGCGCACTCACTTCACGTACCAGTGAAGCGACCCGCGACCGACGGGAATTGACCGCTTCGTCCTCGTCTACGGCGATCTGGATGAGAGAGGCGCGCACACTACCACCGTCCTGGCATTCGAGTCGGCAACACGGGCCTACGATCGTCACACGAAAGCACTGCCGGGGTGCCT
This sequence comes from Streptomyces venezuelae, assembly GCF_008642355.1. Classification (NCBI taxonomy): domain Bacteria; kingdom Bacillati; phylum Actinomycetota; class Actinomycetes; order Kitasatosporales; family Streptomycetaceae; genus Streptomyces; species Streptomyces venezuelae. The sequence continues at coordinate 4,200,592 of NZ_CP029193.1, read as the reverse complement.
GCGGGCAGCGTAACTTAACGTCTCAGACACCCACCGCCCGCGTACAACCGCAAGGGGTCCCGTGAGTCTCCATCCCAGCCTGCAAACCTACGCCGACGCCTGGACGCACTCCGTCGAAGCGATATCCGAGCTGGTGTCGCCGCTCGCCGAGGGGGAGTGGAACTGGGCCACCCCCTGCCCCGGCTGGTCGGTGCGCGACATCGTCTCCCATGTCATAGGCCTGGACTGCGAGATGCTGGGCGACCCCCGCCCGATCCACACCCTCCCCCGCGACCTGTACCACGTGAAGACCGAGGGCCAGCGGTACATGGAGATGCAGGTCGACGTGCGGCGCCACCACACCGCACCGGAGATGACCTCCGAGCTGGAGTACACGATCATCCGCCGCTCCCGGCAGCTGCGGAACGAGTCGCGGGACCCCTCCACCAAGATCCGCGGCCCCCTCGGCTCCGAGCAGACCCTCGAACTGGCCATGCGGCTGCGGGCCTTCGACGTGTGGGTGCACGAGCAGGACCTCCGCACGACCTTGCGCAAGCCCGGCAACCTCGACTCCCCCGGGGCGTACGTCGCACGGGACCTGCTCCTCAAGGGCCTCCCGAAGGTCGTCGGCGAGAAGGCCGGAGCCCCCGCGAACTCGGCGGTCGTCTTCGACGTCAGCGGGCCCGTCGAGTTCCTGCGCACGGTCCGCATCGACGCCGACGGCAAGGGCACCGTCGACAACGCGCCCTCCCTGGGCCCGCTCGTCACCCTCGGCCTCGACTGGGAGACGTACTTCAGACTGGCCTGCGGCCGCGTGACGTACGCGTCCGTCGCGGACCGCGTCAAGGCCGAGGGCGACCACGAGCTGGCGGACGCGATCCTGCGGAACTTCGCGGTGACGCCGTAGCGGCTCGAACCGACGGCTCCGGACGGACGGTTCAGGCGGGACGGCTCAGGCGGGTACGTGCACGGCCTCGACGCGGCTCGCGACGAGCTGCTCCCGCTCCCTGCGCACGGCCCGCGACTTGAGCCGCAGGATCTGGACGAGGCCGAGCGCCTCCAGGACGAAGACGGCGGAGAACGCGATCCGGTAGTTGTCGCCGGTCGCGTCGAGCAGCACGCCGATCGCCAGCAGGGTCGTCATGGAGGCGATGAAGCCGCCCATGTTGGTGATGCCGGAGGCCGTGCCCTGGCGCTCCGGCGGGTTCGCGGGCCGCGCGAAGTCGAAGCCGATCATGGAGGCGGGCCCGCAGGCGCCGAGGACCGCGCAGAGGACGATCAGCAGCCACATCGGTGCGTGCTCGCCCGGACAGGCGAGCGTCGCGCCCCACGCCGCCGCCGTCGTCCCGATGGTGCCGAGCGCCAGCGGGAGGCGCGCGGCGTGGTGCCGGGCCACGATCTGGCCGTAGACGAGACCGATGACCATGTTGGACAGCACGACGAGCGTGAGCAGTTCACCGGCCGTCGCCCGGGACAGGCCCTGCGCCTCGACGAGGAACGGCAGGCCCCACAGCAGCAGGAACACCATCGCGGGGAACTGCGTCGTGAAGTGCACCCACAGGCCGAGCCGGGTGCCGGGCTCCCGCCAGGACAGCGCGATCTGCTCGCGCACGAACGCCACCCCGGTGTGCGGCACCGGCTCCGGTTCGTGGCCCTCGGGGTGGTCCTTCAGGAACAGCGACATGAGGACGAGGACGACGACACCGCACAGCGCGCTCCCGGCGAAGGCGGCCGTCCAGCCGACGGAGTGCAGGAGGCGGGCCAGGACGAGCGTCGAGACGAGGTTGCCCGCCATGCCGACGAGACCCGCGAGCTGGGCGACCATCGGGCCGCGCCGGGCCGGGAACCAGCGGGTGCCGAGCCGCAGGACGCTGATGAACGTCAGCGCGTCGCCGCAGCCGAGCAGGGCGCGGGACGCGAGCGCCATCGCGTACGAGGGGGAGAACGCGAAGCCGAGCTGGCCGACCGTGAAGAGGACCACTCCGATGGTCAGCACCTTCTTGGTGCCGAGCCGGTCCACCATGAGGCCGACGGGTATCTGCATGCCCGCGTAGACGAGCAGTTGGAGTATGGAGAACGTCGACAGGGCCGACGCGTTGACGTGGAAGCGGTCCGCGGCGTCGAGGCCCGCGACGCCGAGGGACGTCCGGAAGATGACGGCGACGAAGTAGACGGCGACGCCGATGGACCAGACGAGGACGGCCTTCCTGCCGCCGGGGGGATCACCGGGCAGGGAGACGGGGGCGGCGGCGGAGCTCATCGGACCTCGCCCCGCGCCAGGTTCTGGAACCAGCCGACGTGCCGGGTGACCACGGCGACCGCCGCGTCCGCGTCGCCGCGACGCAGCGCGTCGAGGATCTCCTCGTGCTCGGCGAGGGTCTTCGCGATGCGGTCGGGGTGCGAGTGCATCACGGCGACGCCCATCCGCAGCTGCCGGTCGCGCAGCTGGTCGTAGAGGCGGGACAGGATCTCGTTGCCGCCGCTGCGGACGATCTCCGCGTGGAAGCAGCGGTCGGTGACGGCGGCCTCGGCGAGGTCACCGACGGCGGCCTGCGCGCGCTGCCGGTCGAGGAGCTCTTCGAGGCGGCCGATCAGGGCCGCGGGCGCGGGTACCGCCTTGCGCACGGAGTGCGTCTCGACGAGCAGCCGCGTCTCGACGACGTCCGCGATCTCCTGCGCGGAGACGGGCAGCACGAGGGCGCCCTTCTTCGGGTAGAGCCGCAGCAACCCCTCGACCTCCAGCCTCAGCAGCGCCTCGCGCACGGGGGTGCGGGACACCCCCACGGCCTCGGCGAGCTCGCCCTCGGTGAGGAGCGTGCCGCCTTCGTAGCGGCGCTCCAGGACGGCCTGCTTGACGTGGGCGTAGACGCGCTCGGCGGCGGGGAGACGCTTGGCGGGCGCGGCGGAAGCCGCGGAAGCGGTGGGGGTGGCGGGGGTGAGAGCGGTGGCGGCTGGCATGGGCACAGCATAGATACAACAGGTATACAGGGGTACCGCTGTCCACATGGCGAGCATCCCCGGCATGGACGGTCCCTCCCGCCCGGCCGAATTTCCCCGGCACATCAGCGCATCCATCCGCCCCTCTCGTTCGTCTAATCAGTGAGCGGCACCCTCATGCAGCCGCAGCCCAAGGGCATTTGGAGCATTTGTCTTGAATACCGGCATCAAGGGCGCACGTCGCGCGACCGCCGTCCTCGTCACCGCGAGCGCGATGCTCGCCGGCGGCGCCCTCACCAGCCCGGCCCACGCGGCCGCACCGCCGAAGCCGTCCATCGTCGCCAAGGGCGGCTATGTGATGAACAACGCCACGGGGAAGACCCTCTTCACGAAGACGGCCGACACCCGCCGTTCCACCGGCTCCACGACGAAGATCATGACGGCACGCGTGGTGCTCGGTCAGCGGAACCTGAACCTGAACTCCAAGGTCAAGATCGACAAGGCGTACAGCGACTACATCGTCCGCAACAACTACGCCTCGTCGGCCCGCCTGATCGTCGGTGACAAGGTCACCGTCCGCCAGCTCCTCTACGGTCTGATGCTGCCGTCCGGCTGCGACGCGGCGTACGCGCTCGCGGACAAGTTCGGCAAGGGTTCGACCCGCGCCAAGCGCGTGAAGAACTTCATCGGCCAGATGAACTCGACCGCCAAGACGCTCGGCATGCGGAACACGCACTTCGACTCGTTCGACGGCATCGGGCACGGCGCCAACTACTCGACGCCGCGCGACCTGACGAAGCTCGCGAGCAACGCGATGAAGTACTCCACGTTCCGTACGGTCGTGAAGACGAAGTCGACGAAGCAGAAGGTCACCACGAAGTCCGGTGGCTACCGCAACATGTCGTGGACGAACACGAACAACCTCCTCGGCTCCTACCGCGGCGCCATCGGCGTGAAGACGGGCTCCGGCCCCGAGGCGAAGTACTGCCTCGTCTTCGCGGCGACCCGCAACGGCAAGACGGTCATCGGCACGGTCCTGACCTCTTCCTCGCTCGCCAACCGCACCAAGGACGCCAAGAAGCTCCTTGACTACGGCTTCAAGGTCGCGTGACGACTCAGCCGGTACACGAAGAGGGCCCCGCCGCGACGTCGCGGCGGGGCCCTCTTCGTGTACGTCCCTACGCCCAGGTCATGAGCCGCTTCGGCTGCTCCAGGATGGCCGCCACATCGGCGAGCACCTTCGAGCCGAGCTCCCCGTCCACCAGGCGGTGGTCGAAGGACAGCGCGAGCGTCGTCACCTGACGGGGCTTCACCTTGCCCTTGTGGACCCACGGCTGGAGCTTGATCGCGCCGACCGCGAGGATCGCGGACTCGCCGGGGTTCAGGATCGGCGTGCCCGTGTCGACGCCGAAGACACCGACGTTCGTGATCGTGACCGTGCCGCCCTGCATGGCGCCGGGCGAGGTCTTGCCCGCGCGGGCCGTGGACACCAACTCACCGAGCGACGCGGCCAGTTCGGGCAGGGTCTTGGCGTGCGCGTCCTTGATGTTCGGCACGATCAGACCGCGCGGGGTGGCCGCGGCGATGCCCAGGTTCACGTAGTGCTTCTGGACGATCTCCTGGTTCGCCTCGTCCCAGGCCGCGTTGACCTCCGGGTTCCGCTTGATCGCCACGAGCAGGGCCTTGGAGACGAGCAGCAGCGGGTTGACCCGCAGCCCCTCGAACGCCTTGTCCTGCTTGAGCTCCTCGACCAGCTTCATCGTCCGCGTGACGTCGACCGTCACGAACTCCGTGACGTGCGGCGCCGTGAACGCCGACTCGACCATCGCCTGCGCGGTGGCCTTGCGGACACCCTTGATCGGGATGCGGGTCTCGCGGGCGTCCGCACCGGCCACGGGGGACGGCACCGCGGGGGCGGGTGCCTCGACCGGCTCGGGCGCCTGCGGGGCCGGTGCGGCGGCCGGGGCCGGGGCCACCGCCGCGTGCACGTCCTCGCGGGTGATGATCCCGTCGGGGCCGGACGGCGTGATCGTCGCGAGGTCCACGCCGAGGTCCTTGGCGAGCTTGCGGACCGGCGGCTTGGCGAGCGGCCGGGCGCCGTTGTGCCCGTTCAGGGACGGGGACTGCGGTGCGGGCACGGGTGCCGGTGCGGGTGTCGGTGCCGAGGCGGCCGGTGCCGGTACCGCGGCGGGAGCGGCGGGCGCCTCCGGCGCGGCGGGCTTGCGGGCCCGGCGCTTGGTGGAGGACTCGGCGACCCCGTACCCGACGAGCACGGGCTTGCGGCCCTCCGGAGCGGCGGACTCCGCCTCGGGCTCGGCAGCCGCCACGGACTCCGCGGTCGGCGCCGGCTCGGGCACCGTCGCCTGCTCGGCGACCGGGGCGCCTCCGCCCGACACGTCCACCGCGATGATCACCTGGCCGACGTCGACCGTGGTGCCCTCGGGGAACCGCAGCTCCCGTACGACGCCGTTGAACGGAATGGGGAGTTCGACGGCGGCCTTGGCCGTCTCGACCTCGCACACGACCTGGCCGTCGGTGACCGTGTCACCGGGCTGTACGTACCACTTGAGGATCTCGGCCTCGGTGAGTCCCTCGCCCACGTCGGGCATCTTGAACTCGGCAAGAGCGGTGTCTGTCATCGTCGTCACGACCCTCTCCCTCAGTACGCCAGCGAGCGGTCGACGGCGTCGAGCACCCGGTCGAGGCCCGGCAGGTACTCCTCCTCGAGGCGCGCCGGCGGGTACGGGGCGTGATAGCCGCCGACCCGCAGCACGGGCGCCTCCAGGTGGTAGAAACACCGCTCGGTGATGCGCGCCGCGATCTCCGCGCCCGTGCCCAGGAAGACCGGGGCCTCGTGGACGACGACGAGCCGCCGCGTCTTCTCGACGGACGCCTGCACGGAGTCGAAGTCGACCGGCGACATCGAGCGCAGGTCGACGACCTCCAGGGACTTGCCCTCTTCCGCGGCGGCCGCGGCCGCCTCCAGACAGACCTTCACCATCGGGCCGTACGCCGCGAGCGTGAGGTCGGTGCCCTCGCGGGCGACGGTGGCCTTGTGCAGGGGGCCGGGGATCGCTTCCTTGTCGACCTCGCCCTTGTCCCAGTAGCGCCGCTTCGGCTCGAAGAAGATCACCGGGTCGTCGCTCTGGATGGCCTGCTGCATCATCCAGTAGGCGTCCGCCGAGTTCGAAGGAGAGACCACCTTGAGGCCCGCGACGTGCGCGAAGAGCGTCTCGGGGGACTCGCTGTGGTGCTCCACCGCGCCGATGCCGCCGCCGTACGGAATGCGGATGACGACGGGCATCTTGATCTTGCCGAGCGCACGGGCGTGCATCTTCGCGAGCTGCGTGACGATCTGGTCGTACGCCGGGAAGACGAAACCGTCGAACTGGATCTCCACCACGGGGCGGTACCCCCGCAGGGCGAGGCCGATGGCCGTGCCGACGATGCCGGACTCGGCGAGCGGGGTGTCGATGACCCGCTCCTCGCCGAAGTCTTTCTGCAGTCCGTCGGTCACCCGGAAGACGCCGCCGAGCTTGCCGACGTCCTCACCCATGATGAGGACCTTGGGGTCGTTCTCCAGCGCGGTGCGCAGGGATTCGTTGATCGCCTTGGCGATGGGAAGTTTCTGGACAGCCATGGTTACTTGACCTCCCCTGCCGCGGGGGCGTCCGCGAACGACGCCTGGTAGGCGGCGAACTGGGCGCGCTCCTCGTCCACGAGGGCATGCCCGTCGGCATAGACGTTCTCGAAGATCGCCATCAGATCCGGATCCGGCATCGCCCGCACCACCTCTCGCACTCGCTTGCCCAACGCTTCGCTCTCGTCGTCGAGTTCCGCGAAAAATCCCTCATCCGCGTGACCTTCGGACTCCAGGTACGCCCGGAGCCGCAGGATCGGGTCCTTGGCCTCCCAGGCCACCCGCTCGTCGTCGTTGCGGTACTTGGTCGGGTCGTCGGAGGTCGTGTGCGCGCCCATGCGGTACGTGAACGCCTCGATCAGCGCCGGGCCCTCGCCGTTGCGGGCGCGCTCCAGCGCCCACTTGGTGACCGCGAGACAGGCCAGGACGTCGTTGCCGTCGACCCGTACGCCGGGGAAGCCGAAACCCTGCGCGCGCTGGTACAGCGGCACCCGGGTCTGCTTCTCGGTGGGCTCGGAGATGGCCCACTGGTTGTTCTGGCAGAAGAACACGACGGGCGCGTTGTAGACCGCGGAGAAGGTGAACGATTCCGCCACGTCGCCCTGGCTGGAGGCGCCGTCGCCGAAGTACGCGATCACCGCCGAGTCCGCACCGTCCTTGGCCACGCCCATCGCGTAGCCGGTGGCGTGCAGGGTCTGCGAGCCGATGACGATCGTGTACAGGTGGAAGTTGTTGCTGTTCGGGTCCCAGCCGCCGTTGTTCACGCCGCGGAACATGCCGAGCAGGTTCGTCGGGTCGACGCCGCGGCACCAGGCGACGCCGTGCTCCCGGTAGGTGGGGAAGACGTAGTCGTCGTCGCGGGTGGCGCGGCCCGAACCGATCTGGGCGGCCTCCTGGCCGAGCAGCGAGGCCCACAGGCCCAGCTCGCCCTGGCGCTGCAGTGCGGTGGCCTCGGCGTCGAAGCGGCGGGTGAGGACCATGTCGCGGTAGAGACCGCGCAGCTCTTCCGCGGTGATGTCGGCGACGTACGCGTCGTACACCGCGTTCCTCGCGTCCTTGACCCGCTTGCCCTCGGGGTCGAGCAGCTGGACGAGCTCGGGCTCGGTGCTTTTCTGCGGCGCGGGCTTCTTGGCGCTTGCGCGCTTGCCGCCGCCGGTACTGCTGCGGCGCGGTTTGCGCGCGGCGGTGCTCTCCACGGTCACGTGTGCTCCTCCGTCGGTCCGGCCCCCGGGGGTTACCGGGAAAACCAGTACGGCTCGCCTGGTCCGTGCCCGCGCACGGGGTGGGTGCGACTCAGCCGGGAACAGGCGTGACAGGTGCCCCGGCGAGCGCCCTGCACAAAGCACGTTACCCAGTGCGTCCCATTTCTGTGAAACCCCATCTGACCTGCGAATTTGCTTGGATTTCCAAGTAAACGGTCAGTCAGTCGACATACTCGGATTTCCGAGTATCCCGAGAAAACCGGGAACACTTCCTGGTCACAGCACTGATCACAGCCTGGCAGGGGGCCGGAACACCGGCACGTTATCCCGGCCACCCCGGGGACGGGAAGGGTTCCGAAGGGTTCCGCACAGGCACGCAAAGAGATCGTGTGTGAGACTGGCTCCGTGCGCGAAGATGGAAAAATTACGGTTTTTCTCCTCGACGACCATGAAGTGGTCCGGCGGGGAGTCCATGAGCTGCTGTCCGTCGAGGCCGACATCGAAGTGGTCGGCGAGGCCGGCACCGCGGCGGACGCCCTGGTCAGGATCCCGGCGACCCGCCCCGACGTGGCGGTTCTCGACGTGCGCCTGCCGGACGGCAGCGGTGTCGAGGTGTGCCGCGAGATCCGTTCGCAGAACGAGGACATCAAATGCCTGATGCTCACCTCGTTCGCCGACGACGAGGCCCTTTTCGACGCGATCATGGCCGGTGCCTCGGGATATGTCCTCAAGGCCATCCGCGGCAATGAGCTCCTCACCGCCGTGCGCGACGTGGCCGCGGGAAAGTCCCTGCTCGACCCCGTCGCGACCGCCCGGGTCCTGGAGCGGCTGCGTGACGGCAACAACGCCAAGGGCGACGACCGTCTCGCCAACCTCACCGATCAGGAGCGGAAGATCCTCGACCTGATCGGCGAGGGCCTGACCAACCGCGTGATCGGTGAGCGGCTGCACCTCGCCGAGAAGACGATCAAGAACTACGTCTCCAGCCTGCTGTCCAAGCTGGGCATGGAGCGGCGCTCCCAGGCCGCGGCGTACGTGGCGCGCATGCAGGCGGAGAAGCAGCACTGACGCGCCCCCGGGCGCGACGGACAGGCGAACCCGCCGGTTCAGGGACTTACGTCCTTCGTTGATGGGGGCGGGATCCCCTTTTCCGACGCCCTGTCGATGAACCAAGGTGGGTGCATGCCCACCGACGACCGGCTCGCCTTCGAACTGCTCCGCCGCACCGACTACGGCCGGGTGGCGACCAGCATGCGCGCGCTGCCCTTCCTCGCCGCGGCCCGGCACATCGTCGTGGACGGGAAGATCCTGCTCCGCATGCACAAGGGATACGGCTACCACCAGGCCTGCGTCGGCAGCGTCGTCGCGTACGGCGCGGACAACCTCAACGTGGCGAGCGCGAAGGACGTCCAGTGGACCGTCCAGCTCGTCGGCGTCTGCGACCGGGTCGAGCCGACCAACGCGGAGCTCGAACTCTTCGGGTCCACCCCGCACTACGTGGACGGCGAGCTCTTCGACCCGGTCTACCTGCGGATAGAGCCGCAGTTCACCACGGTCCACACGCTGCACACCGGCCACGACCGCCAGCTGCAGCACATCCTGTAGGCCGCCAGGCGCCGGTCCGGCTCAGGCCCCTTCGCCCTCGCCGCCGCCACCGTTGCCCGCACCCTCGTCGTCGCCACCGGGATCGGTCGGCGGGTCCGAGGGCTCGGTCGGGTCCTGAGTCGGCTTGGTCGGGTCCTGGGTGGGGGTGCTCGGGTCCCCCGTCGGCGTCGAGGGGTCCCCCGTCGGCGTCGACGGACGCGTCGTCGGATACGTCGGGTTCGTCGGCCGGTTCGTCGGCTCGGTGTAGTCCGTCTCGCCGCCCGTGCCCGTGTCCGGGTCCGACGTCTCGTCCTGCGTCTCGTCGTCCGCGCTCTTGCTCGGCTCCTTCGACTGCGACTGCTTCGTCGCGGGAGTCTTCGGCGGGTCCTTCTTGTCCTTCTTGTCGCTCGCGTTCAGCGCGAACGCCACACCCACCGCGATGGCGATGATCGCGAGCACGGCGACGATCCACAGCCTGCCGCGGCGTCCGCCCGTGCCGCCGCGGTGCCCGCCGTCGAAGCCGCCGTCGTCGCCCGGGGGACGCAGCATCGGGCTCGGGATCTGCGCGGTACCGGAGTCCGGGTGCGCCATCGCCGTGGTGCCCGCGACGCCCATCGCCGGGGTGCCGCCCCCCTCGTGCATCGCCACGGGGCCGGTGTTCCAGGTCCCCGTGTGACTGCCCTGCTCGGCCAGCATCTGCAGCCCGTACTGGACCAGGCCGCGCATCTCCTCGGCGGTCTGGAACCGGTCGTCCGGGTCCTTCGCGAGGGAGCGCATGACGAGCCCGTCCAGCTCCGGCGGCGCCGCGTCCGAGACCTCGGACGGCGGCACGGCCTGGTCCTGGACGTGCTGGTAGACGACGGAGAGCGGCGTCTCACCGGTGAACGGGGGCCGCAGCGCGAGCAGCTCGTAGAGGAGACAGCCCGTCGCGTACAGGTCGGAGCGGTGGTCAACGGCCTTGCCGAGCGCCTGCTCCGGCGACAGGTACTGGGGCGTGCCCATGACCATGCCGGTCTGCGTCATCGTCGACTGCGCGCCGTGCAGGGCGCGGGCGATGCCGAAGTCCATCACCTTCACCGCGCCGGTGTGGGTGATGATCACGTTCGCGGGCTTGATGTCGCGGTGCACGATGCCGTGCTGGTGCGAATAGGCCAGGGCCTCCAGGACGCCCGACACGATGATGAGCGCCTGCTCCGGACCCGGCGCCTCCGCGTTGAGCAGCAGATCGCGGATCGTCCGGCCCTCGACGATCTCCATGACGATGTACGGGACGACATTCGGCCCGACGACGTCTTCACCGGAGTCGTACACCGCGACCACGGCGTGGTGGTTGAGACCGGCCACGGACTGCGCCTCACGCGTGAAACGCGCCTTCGAGACCGGGTCCTCCGCGAGATCGGAGCGGAGCAGCTTGACCGCGACCGTACGGCCGAGACGCACGTCCTCGGCCGCGAAGACCTCGGCCATGCCGCCCCGGCCGAGTCTGTGGGTCAGCCGGTACCGGCCGTCGCCGACGAGCCCGCCGTTCCCCCACAATTCAGGCGCGTCTGACATACCGCCGCCAGACGCCTCGGGGTCGGACGGGCCCTGAGCGCGCTGCGTCTGTGCCATCAGTCCTCGCCGTCGTTTCTGGTCGTGGTACTTGGTGCCGAGTACGTGGAGATACCGGGTACTCAGTCGGCCACGCTACAGCCTTCGCGCCCCCCGCCGGTCCGAGGTGGACCGGACATCAAAGCCGCCCGGGGGTCCCATGCGCAAACTTGTAACGCTTCCGAGACGCTTCTTGCGCGTACGGTCACGGAACGGGCACCGAGCTTGACGCGTCATCGTCCTGGGGCAGACTTGGCCTGGAATAGCGGTAATCGATCAGCAGCCGCGGAGCCGTCCGGCAGCCGCGCCGATGGGGGACGCACGAGATGAGCAGCCAGGACGGCGCACAGGGGCGGTACGCGGGGCGTTCGCTGGCCGGTGGCCGCTACCAACTGCGCGATCTGCTCGGCGAGGGCGGCATGGCGTCGGTGCATCTCGCGTACGACACCGTCCTCGACCGCCAAGTCGCAATCAAGACACTTCACACCGAACTCGGTCGCGAACAGTCGTTCCGCGAGCGCTTCCGCCGCGAGGCCCAGTCGGTGGCGAAGCTCACGCACACGAACATCGTGTCGGTCTTCGACACCGGCGAGGACGATCTGGACGGCACGACGATGCCGTACATCGTCATGGAGTACGTCGAGGGCAAGCCGCTCGGCTCCGTGCTCGACGCGTCCGTCGCCCAGTTCGGCGCGATGCCGAGCGACCAGGCGCTGAAGATCACCGCGGATGTCCTGGCGGCGCTGGAGATCAGCCACGAGATGGGCCTGGTCCACCGCGACATCAAGCCCGGCAACGTCATGATGACCAAGCGCAACGTCGTCAAGGTCATGGACTTCGGCATCGCCCGCGCGATGCAGTCCGGCGTCACCTCCATGACGCAGACCGGCATGGTCGTCGGCACCCCGCAGTACCTCTCGCCCGAGCAGGCCCTGGGCCGCGGCGTCGACGCGCGCTCCGACCTCTACTCGGTCGGCATCATGCTCTTCCAGCTGGTCACCGGGCGGCTGCCCTTCGAGGCGGACTCGCCGCTCGCCATCGCGTACGCGCACGTCCAGGAGGAGCCCGTCGCGCCCTCCTCGATCAACCGCTCCCTGCCGCCGGCCGTGGACGCGATCGTCGCCCGCGCGCTGAAGAAGAACCCGAACGAGCGCTTCCCGACCGCCGAGGCCATGCGCGACGAGTGCCTGCGCGTCGCCCAGTCCTTCCAGGCGGCGGCCCCCAGCATCGTGCCGGGCGCACCGACGGCGAGCGGCGCGGGCGTCGGCTCGGCGGTCTTCCCGCCGGTCGACACGTCGATGCCCCAGAGCGGCGCCGTCCAGACGCCGTACCAGCCGGGTTCCTACGGCCCCGCGACCCCGTCCCCCGCGCCGACGCCGGGCTACGGCTACCCGCAGCAGAGCGGTTACCAGACCCCGCCGCCCGTCAACGCCTACGCCCCGCAGCAGCAGGGCGCGCACACCCCGCCGCCGTACAACCTCTCGCCGCAGCCCGCCACGACGGCCTCGCCGTCCGGTTCCGGCGGCGCGGGCGGCGGCAAGCGGAACATGCCGGTGATCGTCGGCTCGATCGTCGTCGCGCTCCTCGCCATCGGCGGCCTGATCACCGCTCTGTCGCTCAGCGGCGGTGACGACGGCAAGGAAGCCGGCGGCGACAAGTCGACGCAGCCGGTCGCCGGTCACAAGGGGCCCGACCGGGCCCAGGTGATCGAGACCGAGAAGTGCACCGAGCCCGATGTCGGTTACAACGACGAAGAGAAGATCAAGGTCCCGGACTTCACGTTCAAGGACTGGAGGTCGGTCCTGTCCTGCCTGCAGGCGGCCGGCTGGCAGCACGACAAGCGCAAGGTCAACGAGAACGCGTACGGCGAGGACACGGTCATGCGGCAGACCCCGAAGGAAGGCACGGAGGTCGACCCGAAGAACCTGGAGATCCAGTTCGACGTGTCCACGGGCAACCCGGCCTAGTCCCGGCTTCGCAGGCCTTCTCACGCGGAGGGGCTCGGTACGCGGTGTGCGTACCGAGCCCCTCCGCGCTGTCCGGATATACGGGTCTACGGGTCTACGGGTCTACAAGTAAGGGCCGCCCGTGCGGCCCGCGATGCCGCCGCTCTCGTCCTCGTCCTCACCGCCGCCGACACCCGGCGGCAGCGCCCGCCGCATGGACTCCAGCTGGGCCCGCGCCGCCATCTGCTGCGCGAACAGCGTCGTCTGGATCCCGTGGAAGAGGCCTTCGAGCCAGCCGACCAGCTGGGCCTGCGCGATCCGCAGCTCCGCGTCGCTCGGCGTCGCCTCCTCGGTGAAGGGCAGGGAGAGCCGCTCCAGCTCCTCGACCAGCTCGGGGGCGAGGCCGTCCTCGAGCTCCTTGACCGAGCTGGCGTGGATCTCCTTCAGACGGACCCGGCTCGCCTCGTCGAGAGGAGCCGCCCGCACTTCTTCGAGCAGCTGCTTGATCATGCTGCCGATGCGCATCACCTTGGCCGGCTGTTCGACCATCTCCGTCACCGGGACCTCGCGGGATTCGTCGTCTCCGCCGCCACCGAGTGCCATTCCGTCCTGGCCCACGACCAGGACCTGGGGGCTCTCCGGCGACCGTTCGTTCCTCGGCATCTCCATGCCGCCATTCTCTCGCACCCGTACGTCACACATCGGTGGTGCCCCCTCACGCAGCTGATCCACCCTCAGGGCCGGCCTTCAGCGAGCTGTCTCTCAGCCGCGGCGGAGCCGGAGGCCCAGGAAGCCGAGTCCGAGCCCGATGAGGACGAGTCCACCACCGAGGGGGAGGACGCGGAGGTTGGGCAGCACGGGGCCGACCGGGGGGCGTTCGGTGGGGTCGGACGCGGTGTCCCGGTGCGCGACGGGGGTCGGCACCGGCTGTCGTGGGGGCGGGGCGACCGGGGGTGGGGTGTGCGGCACGGGTGTCGGGTCCAGGATGGGCGGCTGCATGCCTCCCGGCCGCTCGCGGCCCTCACCTGCGGCGCTTCCGGCGCGCGCGGTCTCCTCGACCGTGGTGACGGCCGCGTGCGCCGTGGGGGCGGGGGCGTACGCCGTCAGGGCCGCGAGGAACGCCGCGCCGACCAGGGTGATCGCGGGGGCCGTGCTGCGGCTCGCCCAGGATGCCTTCACGGGATCAGCGTCACACGACGGGGCATGTCCGGCATCTCGGGCGGAGTGCAGCGGGCGGAGCAGTGCCCCACCCGCTGTCCGTGCTCCGCTACCGCGTGAGCAGCACCTTGCCGATGTGGCTGCTCTCCTCCAGGACCCGGTGAGCCGCCGCCGCGTCCCGCATCGGCACGGTCCGGTCCACGATGGGCCGCACGTGGCCCCCGCCGATCAACGGCCAGACGTGCTCCCGTACGGCCGCGATGATCGACGCCTTCTCGGCGGCCGGGCGGGCGCGCAGCGACGTGGCGGTGACGGCGGCCCGCTTGGTGAGCAGCGCGCCGATGTTCAGCTCACCCTTGGCGCCGCCCTGCATGCCGATGATCGCGAGGCGACCGTTCACGGCGAGAGCGCGCACGTTCCGGTCGAGGTACTTCGCGCCCATGTTGTCGAGGATGACGTCCGCGCCGGCCCCGTCCGTGGCGCGCTCGATCTCCTCGACGAAGTCCTGCTCGCGGTAGTTGATGAGGACGTCGGCCCCCAGCTCGCCGCAGAACGTCAGCTTCTCCTTGCTGCCCGCCGTGACGGCGACCTTCGCGCCGACGGCCTTGGCGAGCTGGATCGCCATGGTGCCGATGCCGCTCGAACCGCCGTGCGCGAGCAGCGTCTCGCCGAGCCTGAGGTGGGCGATCATGAAGACGTTGGACCACACGGTCGAGGTGACCTCGGGCAGCGAGGCCGCCGTGACGAGGTCGACGCCGTCCGGCACGGGCAGCAGCTGGCCCGCGGGGACGACGACCTGCTCCGCGTAGCCGCCGCCGGAGAGCAGCGCGCACACCTCGTCGCCGACCGCCCAGCCGGAGACGCCGGGGCCGAGCGCGCTGATGCGGCCCGAGCACTCCAGGCCGGGGTACGGGGAGGCGCCGGGCGGCGGGTTGTAGAAGCCCTGCCGCTGCAGGAGATCGGCGCGGTTGACGGCGCTCGCCGCGACCTCGACGAGCACCTCGCCCTCGCCGGGTACGGGATCGGGGACCTCGGCCCAGACGAGCGCTTCGGGGCCACCGGGTTCGGGGATCGTGATCGCATACATGCTGGCGAGGCTACTCGCGTACGGGGCGAAGGGCCGGGCGTGGCAGCGATGACGGTGCGGGCCCGCGCCCTGGGCGTGGCAGTCGATGGCGGTGCGGGCCCGCACCCCGGGCGTGGCGGTCGATGGCGGTGCGGGCCCGCGCCGCGGGGGTGGCAGTCGATGACGGTGCGGGCCCGCGCCCGCCTTTCCGGCTCAGTTCGGGCGCAGCGGCTTGATGTCCGGGGCGACCGCCGTGCCGGGTGACGCTCGTACGATCGTGATCAGCCGGTCCGTCAGCTCCAGTTTGCCGACGGCCGGGTCGTCGTATCCGAGCACGCGGTGCCCTCGTACGACACTCACCACCAGGTCGTCCGTCTCCCGCACGCTCAGCCCCACCTCGGCCTTTATGACCGGGCGTTCGACGAGGTCGAGGCCGCTGCCCTGCTGGATCAGGTCCTCCATGACCATGCCCGCGCTCGGGCTGAGCACGGAGAGACCGAGCAGCCGGCCCGCCGCGCTGGCGCTGGTGATCACCGCGTCCGCTCCGGACTGCCGGAGCAGCGGCGCGTTCTCCTCCTCCCGCACCGCCGCCACGATCTTCGCCCCGCGGTTCAGCTGCCGGGCGGTGAGCGCGACCAGTACCGCCGTGTCGTCGCGCTGCGTCGCGATGATGATCTGGCGGGCCCGCTGCACCTCGGCGCGGAGCAGCACGTCGCTGCGCGTCGCATCGCCGACGACGCCCGCGTACCCCTCCGCCGTGGCCGCGTCGATCACCTTCGCGCTGGGGTCGACCACCACGATCTGCTCCGGCTTCAGACCGGTCGCGCAGACCGTCTGGATCGCGGAACGCCCCTTCGTGCCGAAGCCGACGACAACAGTGTGTTCACGCAAGTTGGACCTCCAGCGGGACAGACGCCATTCCTCGCGCGTCCGTTCCGTGAGCACTTCGAGAGTGGTGCCGACCAGGATGATCAGGAAGAGCACGCGCAACGGCGTGACCAGGAGAATGTTGGTGAGCCGCGCGCTGTCGCTGTACGGGACGATGTCTCCGTATCCCGTGGTCGAGAGCGTGACCGTCGCGTAGTACGCGGAATCGAGGAAGTCGAGGCGGTCGTCCGAGTTGTCGTGGTAGCCGTCGCGGTCGATGTAGACGAGGACCGTCGTCAGGGCAAGCACGAACAGCGCCATCGCGAGACGGCGGGTGACCTGGCGCAACGGCCGCTCGACCGTGCGCTGGGGCAGTTTGATGCGGTGTGTCGTGTGCTGCTCTTCGGGGTGACGCGCCATGGCGTCATGCCCGGGAAGTTTCACGTGAAACGCTCCTCGCCGTCTACGACTGCCCCATCCGCGGGCCCAGCCCCCACCTCGGGCCCGGCCCCGGATCCGGTGCCGACACCGGCTCCGGATCCTGCGCTGTCTTCGGCTTGGCCCCCGTCAATCGGACCACCGTACAAAGCCGCGCCCACGCCCGTTCCGGTGCCCACCTCGGGAACGGCCCACGGCAGGTCAAGGACCTCCACCTCCCTGCCCGCCCGCGCCCCGCCGGGCGGCACGACGGCGAGCCCGTCGGCCGCCGCGATCCCGCGCAGCATCGCGGGGCCGTTGAAATGCAGCGGCACGGCACGTTCGTCCCGCAGGGCGACGGGGACGAGGCGGGTGTCGTGCGGGTGCCCCTGGACGCCGTCGCGCAGGGGGGCGGTGTACGTGGAGGGCCCGCCACAGCCCGCCGCGCGGCCGGAGAGCGTACGCAGCAGGGGTTCGGCCAGCGTGAGGAGGCCGGACACGGCGGCGAGCGGGTTGCCGGGCAGACCGACGAGGTGCCGCCCCGCCCCGACGCGGGCCAGCAGCATGGGGTGCCCGGGGCGCACCGCGACGCCGTCCACGAGCAGTTCGGCGCCGATCCGGCGCAGGGTGGGGTGGACGTGGTCGACCGGTCCTGACGCGGTGCCGCCCGTGGTGACGATCAGGTCGGTGGTGGACGAGGTGATCGCGTCGTGGAGGGCCTCGGCGTCGTCACCGAGGCGCCGGACGGCCGTCACCTCGGCGCCCAGCGCATGCAGCCAGGGCGGCAGCATCGGGCCGAGTGCGTCCCGGATGAGCCCTTCGCGCGGCAGTCCGTCCGTCAGCAACTCGTCGCCGAGGACGAGGACTTCGGCACAGGGCCTGCGGAACACCGGCAGGGTGTCGTACCCGGCGGCCGCGGCGAGACCGAGCACGGCGGGGGTCACCAGGGCACCGGCGGGGAGGAGATGGTCGCCGGACCGGCACTCCTGGCCGCGCGGCCGGATGTCCTGGCCGGTGATCACGTCACGCAGGGCGTGCAGCCTGCCCTTGTCGTCGGTCCTGCCGTGTTCGCTGCGCAGCACGGCCGTGGCGTCCGGCGGGATGCGGGCTCCCGTCGCGATACGGACCGCCTCACCGTCGGAGAGGGCGTCAGGCCGGGCATGTCCGGCGAGGATTCCGTCGGCCCGTACCGTCCAGGGTCCGGGCCCGCCGACGGCCCAGCCGTCCATCGCCGAGGTGTCGAAGGACGGCAGGTCCGTGAGGGCGGTGAGCGGCGCGGCGAGGATCATGCCGAGGGCCCGGTGCAGGGGTACGTCGACAGGCTCGGTGCCGGGCTCGGGCGCGGCCCGTTCGGCGCGGGCGCGGGCGGCGGGCCAGGTGGTGGTGTCGTGGGCGGCGGGGGTGGAGGGCGGGGCGGTTGCGGAGGGCGGGGCCGCTGGGACGGACGGGGCCGTTTGGGCGGGTGCGGCCTGCGCCGGAGCCGAGGTCGGCCGGTGCACGGGGTCTTCGTGGGCGTCGTGGCCGTTGTAGGCGTCACGGTGCCCGTTCACCAGGGCGAGCGCCTCGTCGAGCTCGGCGTCCGACGCGGGCTGCCCGGTCATCCGGCACTCGGAGGCGTACCGGGAGCGGGCTGCGCGGGGGCGGGCCGAGGGGAGCCGGGCTGGGCGGCGCCGGGGCTCGCGGGGGCGGACGACGCGGACTTGGGCTGGGCGGCGCCGGGCCCCTCTGACTCGGCCTGGGCGGCGCCCGGCTGCGCGGACTCGGGCTGCGCGGCGCCCGGCTTCGCGTTCTGCTGGTCCTCGTCCGCCCAGCGGGCCGCGAGAGCCACGGCCTTGCGCGTCGCCTCGGCCACCGCCTCGGCACCACCGGCCGCTCCGCCGCGCGCCGCGGCCTGCGCCGCCGCGTACCCGACGAGGAACGTGGTCAGCGGTGCCGCGGGCCTGGCCACGCCGTGCGCGGCGTCGCGAGCGAGGTCCAGGAGGGCGCCGGTGTCGACGTCGAGCTCGATGCCCAGCTCGTCCTTGACTGCGGAAATCCATTCATCCAACACGTTGCCATGCTCCCTGATCCGCGCCCGGGCGGACGCGATGTCGTCCCAGGTGTCGCAGTCGAAAGCGGCGAGAGGGTCCGCGACCCGGGTGAGGGCGAGCCGCCCGGTGAGCCGCCGCAACGGCAGCCCGGCGAGCCCGCCGCCCCCGTGGCCGTCCCGCTCGTCGAGCGCGGCGATCCCCCGCAGGAGTGCGTCACGCCGATAGGCCGCGACGAGTGGCTGGTCGCGGCCGTCGGGGTCGGTGAGCACCGCGCCGTCCGCCCCGCTCCCGGCCAGCGCGTCGAGAAGCCGGCGAACGGTCCGCTCGCCCAGGAACGGCAGGTCGGCGGAGAGTACGACGACCTGTTCCGCCGTCGTGCGGGCGAGCCCCGCGTCGAGCGCGGCCAGGGGGCCACCGCCCGCGGGCTCCTCGCGCGCCCAGACGACGGGGCGCACGGTCGGCCGCGGCGCGGCCACCACGACGGTCGTACCCGCGCCGGAGCACGCCGCGAGCACCCGGTCGATCAGCGCACGGCCGCCGACCCGCACCCCCGGCTTGTCCGCACCGCCGAGGCGGGCGGCGCCGCCCCCGGCGAGCACGACGGCGTCGTACGGGCCGCCCTCTTTCGTGGTCACACCCCGAGTATGGGCATACGAAGGATCATTGACACCCCCGTGAAGGGCCCTACAGGCACGGGACTTACGTCACGCGCCTCCACCAGGGCCCCCGCCCGTGCTCCTCACACCGACCGCAGCAACACCGCCGGTTGCTCGACGCAGTCCGCCACGTACCGCAGGAAGCCGCCCGCCGTACCGCCGTCGCACACCCGGTGGTCGAAGGTGAGCGACAACTGCACCACGTGCCGCACGGCCAACTCGCCCTGGTGCACCCACGGCCTGGGCACGATCCGGCCGACGCCGAGCATGGCCGCCTCGGGGTGGTTGATGATCGGCGTGGAACCGTCGACCCCGAACACCCCGTAGTTGTTGAGCGTGAACGTGCCTCCGGTGAGCTCCCCCGGCGTGAGCGTTCCCGCGCGCGCGGACTCCGTGAGCCGTATCAGCTCCGCGTTGATCGAGCCGGTCGACCGCGACTGCGCGTGCCGCACCACGGGAACGACCAGGCCGCGCGGGGTCTGCGCGGCGAAGCCGAGGTGGATGTCGGCGAACTGCCGCACCTCTCGCGCCTCCATGTCCACGGCGGAGTTGAGCGCCGGGAAGCGGGTCAGTCCGGCCACGCTGATCCGCGCGAGGAGCGCGAGCAGCGACACCTTCTGTCCTTCGCGGTCGGTCATGGCGTCGTTCATGGCCTTGCGGGCCGCCAGCAGCTCGGTCGCGTCGGCGTCGACCCAGCAGGTCGCCTCCGGTATCTCGCGGCGACTGCGGGACATCTTGTCGGCGACGAGCCCGCGCAGTCCGGTCAGCGGGTGCCGGGAGTAGAGGCCTGTCCTGCGCGGCTCCTCCCCGGCCTCCACGCGCTGCCGCGCCTCATGACGTCCGGCGCGGATCAGTTCGTCGTCCTCCCGGACGGCTGCCTTGAGCGCGCGTGTGCGTTCCTCGTCGGACGTCCCGGCCTGTGCCACCGCCCGGCGCGCCTCGACGGCGGCGTCGACGTCGGCCCGAAGGATGAGCCCGTCCGGCCCGGACCCCACCAGACTGCGCAGGTCCACGTCGTTCTCCCGCGCCAGCTTGCGCACCAGCGGAGAGATCACCGGAACTGGCCCATCGAGAGCGGGCGCCCCGGGGGCGGGAGCCTTTGCGGCCGGGGAGGTTGAGGGAGGTGCGGCCGAGGCAGGCGCGGCTGGAGCCGGAGCGGTGGGAGGAGCCGGAGCCGGATCGGCGGGCGCGGAAGTCGGTGGCGCGGAGACCCGCACCGCCCGCACCCGGCGCCGCCGCGCAGGTGCCGCCGTCGTCCCGTACCCGACCAGCACGTTCCCGGAGGACTCCGCACCGCCCTGCTCCGCAGCCGTCTGTTCCGCGGCCGCGCGCTCCGCGGCGGCCTGCATGGCCCGATCAGCAGGCTCCTCAGGCGCCCCGCCAGAACCCGCTCCCACCGCGACCGTCAACAGCGGCGCGCCCACCGGCAGTTCCGTGCCCTCCTCGCCGAAGCGGGCGGTGACCACGCCTCCGTAGGGGCACGGCACCTCGACCATCGCCTTGGCCGTCTCGACCTCGACGACCGGCTGGTCCACGGTCACGACGTCGCCGACGTCGACGAGCCAGCGGACGACTTCCGCCTCCGTCAGCCCTTCCCCGAGGTCGGGCAGCTTGAATTCAAGGACCTGGGCCATCAGCTGTCCGCCTCCCACTGCAGCCGCGCGACCGCGTCCAGGATCCGGTCGACGCCCGGGAGATGGTGCTTCTCCAGCATCGGCGGAGGGTACGGGATGTCGAAGCCCGCGACGCGCAGCACCGGCGCCTCCAGGTGGTGGAAGCACCGCTCGGTGACACGCGCGGCGATCTCGCCGCCGGGACCACCGAAGCCGCCCGACTCGTGGACGACGACGGCCCGCCCGGTCCGCCGCACGGACGCGGCGACCGTCTCGTCGTCGAACGGCACGAGGGAGCGCAGGTCGACCACTTCGAGGTCCCAGCCCTCGGCGCGGGCCGCCTCCGCCGCCTCCAGGCAGACGGGCACGGACGGTCCGTACGTGATGAGCGTGGCGCTGCGCCCGGTGCGCCGCACCACCGCGCGGCCTATCGGTTCAACGGCTTGCGGTGCCTCCGGGTTCCAGTCGGCCTTCGACCAGTACAGCCGCTTCGGCTCCAGGAAGACGACGGGGTCGTCGGAGGCGATGGAGGCGCGCAGCAGGCCGTAGGCGTCGGACACCGTGGCGGGCGTGACGACGTGCAGGCCGGGGGTCGCGATGTAGTACGCCTCGGAGGAATCGCTGTGGTGCTCGACGCCGCCGATGCCGCCGCCGTAGGGCACGCGCACGGTGATGGGCAGCGGCAACGCGCCCCGCGTGCGGTTCCGCATCCGCGCCACGTGTGAGATCAGCTGCTCGAAGGCGGGGTACGCGAACGCGTCGAACTGCATCTCGACGACCGGCCGCAGCCCGTACATCGCCATGCCTACCGCCGTGCCGAGGATGCCCGCCTCGGCGAGGGGCGTGTCGGTGCAGCGGTCCTCGCCGAACTCCGCCGCGAGCCCGTCGGTCACCCTGAAGACACCGCCGAGCGCTCCGACGTCCTCTCCGAGGACGTGGACGGACGGGTCCTCGGCCATCGAGTCCCGCAGCGCGCGCCCGAGCGCCTGCGCCATGGTGGCCGGTTTGGTGGCCGGCTTCGCCGCGACCGTGGTCATCGGGCTTCCTCCTCGGCCTCTTCCGAGGCGACTTCGAGCTCGGCCCGCAACTGTGCCGCCTGCTCCCTGAGCTGGGAGGTCTGCTCGGCGTACACGTGCGTGAAGAGGTCCATGGGGTCGAGCACGGGCTCCTGGTTCATGTGTTCGCGCAGGTCGGCGGCCATGGCCTCGGCGTCGTCGCTTGCCTGCCGCTTCATGTCGTCGTCCAGGAGTCCGCGCTCCGTGAGCTCCCGCTCCATGAGCAGGATCGGGTCGTGGTCGCGCCAGGCCTCGACGTCGGTGTCCTGTCGGTAGCGAGTGGCGTCGTCGGCGTTCGTGTGCGCCTCCATGCGGTACGTGACCGCCTCGACGAGCGTGGGGCCGCCACCCTCACGCGCGCGGGCGACCGCTTCGCTCAGCACCTCGTGCATCGCCGCCGCGTCGTTGCCGTCGACCAGGCGTCCCGGCATGCCGTACCCCACGGCCTTGTGGGCCAGGGACGGGGCCGCCGTCTGCTTGGCGAGCGGCACGGAGATCGCGAAGCCGTTGTTCTGCACGAGGAAGACGACGGGGGCCTGCCACACTGCGGCGAAGTTCAGCGCCTCGTGGAAGTCGCCCTCGCTGGTGCCGCCGTCACCGACCATGGCGAGCGCGACGACGCCGTCGCCCTTGAGCCGGGCCGCGTGCGCGAGGCCGACGGCATGGGGGAGCTGGGTCGCAAGAGGGGTGCTCAGCGGCGCTATGCGGTGCTCGCGCGGGTCGTATCCGGTGTGCCAGTCGCCGCGCAACAAGGTCAGCGCGCTCGCGGGGGCGAGGCCGCGGGCGACCACGGCGAGCGTGTCCCGGTAACTGGGAAAGAGCCAGTCCCGCTCCTCCAGGGCGAGGGCGGCGGCGATCTCGCACGCCTCCTGCCCGGTGCTGGAGGGATAGACCGCGAGCCTGCCCTGTTTGGTCAGCGCCGTCGCCTGCGTGTTGTACCGACGGCCGCGCACCAGCTCCGCGTAGAGCCGCCGCAGCAGCTCCGGGTCGACCTTGTCGGCGGCGCCGGTGCCCAGGACGCGGTAGGGCTCCGCGTCCGGCAGCAGCGGCGCGGGGTCGGTCCTGGGCTGCCAAGCGGGGGGCGGGGTGGGCCGGTAGGCGCCCCGCTGCTCCATGACCGTCATGACGGCACCTCCTGGGGGAAGCGGTCTCCTCGTGGGAGCGGCATAAGAGGCACGCGACGTGATGCGCCTCACCTACCGATTGTTCGGTCGTCGGCACATTTTGGCTACAGGCGCCTCCAGGCTGTGGACAAACGGTTCTGCACAGCCTGGGATGGATGCAGTACGTCCATGGTAGGGAGGCGGGGGGACATGGCACCTGAACGAATGGCCGACGGACCGGACGGCGACCGTCCCGAGCCACAGATTCCGGATCCCCGGCCCCTGGATGCCATAGACCGCGACATCCTGCAGATCCTGCACACGGACGGTCGCGCCTCGATACGCTCCGTGGCCGAACGGGTCCATGTGTCACGGGCCAACGCGTACGCGCGCATCAACCGCCTCATCGACGACGGCGTCATCCGGGGCTTCGGGGCGCGCATCAATCACGAACGCGCCGGGCAGGGCGCGTCCGCCTACATCACGCTGAAGATCGTCCAGAACACCTGGCGCACGGTGCGCGAGCATCTGCGCGCACTTCCGGGTGCGTCCCACATCGCCCTGGTCAGCGGCGACTTCGACGTACTGCTCCTGGTGCACACGCCGGACAACCGAGCCCTGCGTGAGCTGGTGCTGACCCGGCTGCAGTCCATCCCCGAAGTCCTCAGCACGCGTACGTTGCTGGTCTTCGAGGAGGACGACATGGAGCCGGACGGCTGAGAGCCCGCCTTGGGCCCCGGGCTCAGCGGTCCGTGCGCAGGCCCGCGAAAGCCAGTTGCACGACCGCGTCGGCGATCTGTTCGCCGTTGGCGGCACCCCGGCTCTCCGGCCGGTACCACTCCACGATGGAGTTGATCATCCCGAAGAGCAGCCGGGTGGCGAGGCGCAGTTCGACGTCGGAGCGCAGGTCACCGTCGGCGACTGCCTCCTTGAGGAGCGCCGCCACCTGCTGATCGAACTCCCTGCGCCGCTCCATGGCCCAGCGCTCGGTGTCCGTGTTGCCGCGCACCCGCAGGAGCAGTGTCACGTAGGGCAGTTCGGCGACCAGCACCTCGACGGTGCGGCGCGTGACGTACTCCAGACGCCGCACCGCGCTGCCCACGCGCGCGTCGTCCTCGGCGAGGATCCCGAAGAGCCCGTCGAGCGCCCGGCTCACGGCGCGGCGCAGCAGCTCCTCCTTGCCCGCCACGTGGTGGTAGATCGACGACTTGGAGATGCCGGCGGCCTTGGAGAGGTGCTCCATGGACGTGCCGTCGTAGCCGCGCTCGTTGAAGACCCGCACGGCCACGCTCAGGAGCGTCTCCGGGGTGTACGTGTCGCGCCGGGCGATGGTCATGAGTACTCCTCTCGCACGGCTTGGCGCCGCAGTGCCTGGGAGGGCGCGTAGCGCCCGGTGGGGTACTCGTCGTGCAGGGCGTCGAGCGCCTCTGCCACCCGGTACGCGGTGAGGCGGCGGCCCCATGCGATGGGTCCGAGCGGGTAGTT
This sequence comes from Streptomyces venezuelae, assembly GCF_008642355.1. Lineage (NCBI taxonomy): Bacteria > Bacillati > Actinomycetota > Actinomycetes > Kitasatosporales > Streptomycetaceae > Streptomyces > Streptomyces venezuelae. The sequence goes on along the minus strand of NZ_CP029193.1, from coordinate 4,176,264 downwards.
GACGCCGAGCCGCATGGCGGTGTCGATGTCCTCGGCGTCCGCGACCTCGCGCCCGACGGCGTCCAGGGCGAAGTCGACGAGCATCCACACCGTACGGGCGACGATCATGCCGGGGGTGTGCCCGATGACGCTGACCTTCTTGCCGAGCGCCTGGAAGAGGCCGATCGCCTCGTTCAGGGACTGTTCGTCGACCCTGCTCGAGGGGGCGAGGGCGATCCTGGTGGCGGCGCGGTAGTCCAGCGCAAGGTCGAAGTGGATGGTGGGCTCGGCGTCGGTGTCGGCGGCCGTGCCGTCGGCCAGGGCGAGCCGGGCCCCGCCGGGGAGCTCGATGGAGCCGGGGTACTCGGGGACGCCCTCGCCGCGTCCGACCCGGATGCCCGCCTCCTCCATGAGGGCGGTCAGCGCCTCCGCCGGGAAGAGGTCGCCGTGCACGGTGACGGACTCCGGTGCCTGTGCGGGCGGCGCGGTGTGCGGCTCCGCGCGCGGGGCGTCGTCCCCGTACGCGTACCAGCCCTGGCCCGACTTCCGTCCGAGGCGGCGGGACTCCACGAGGCGGCGCTGCGCGAGGGACGGCGTGAACTTGGGGTCCTGGAAGAAGGACTCCCACACGGAGCGTGTGACGGCTTCGTTGACGTCCTGGCCGATGAGGTCGGTGAGTTCGAAGGGACCCATCTTGAATCCGCCGCACTCGCGCAGGACGGCGTCGATCGTGGCGGGGTCGGCGACCCGCTCCTCGTACAGGCGCAGCGCCTCGGCGTAGAAAGGCCGTGCGATGCGGTTGACGATGAAGCCGGGGGTGTCCGCGCAGCGCACCGGGGTCTTCCCCCAGGTCTTGGCCGTCTCGTACGCGCGCGTGGCGGCGGTCTCCTCCGTCGCGAAGCCGCTGACGACCTCGACGAGAGGGAGCAGGGGGGCCGGGTTGAAGAAGTGCAGGCCGACGAAGCGGCCCGGTGCGCGCAGGGCGCCCGCGATCGCGGTCACGGAGAGGGACGACGTGTTCGTGGCCAGCAGACATTCCTCGGCGACGACCTCTTCGAGGTCCTGGAAAAGGCGCTGCTTCACGTCGAGTTGTTCGAGGATCGCCTCGACGACGAGACCACAGCCGGCGAGCTCGGCGAGGCTCTCGGCGGGGGTGAGCCGGGCGCCGGCCGCGGCGCGGTCCTCGGCGGTGAGCCTGCCCTTCTCGACGAGCCGGTCCAGGCGCGCACCGATCGCGTCGGCCGCCGCCTTCGCGCGGCCCGGCGCGGCGTCGTACAGCCGCACGGGGTGCCCCGCGACCAGGGCGACCTGCGCGATGCCCTGCCCCATGGTTCCGGTGCCGACCACGGCAACGGCGCTGCTGAGCTCGAGTGCTGTCATGTTCGCGATCCTCCCGCACGGCCCGTCGGCCGCAGGGTCCGGGGGTGGCCGTCGAGAAGTTGTCCACAGCTTTGGCGGACCCCCTTGTCCCGACCGATCGTTCGGTTACTCTAGCCCTGTCAGAGCGTTCCTGCCCACCGTCCCTGCCCAGCTCGCCAGCTCGACGAAGAGCTGCCCGAGGAGGAGTTGGTCCCGTCATGGCCGCCGAACTCACCGCGCCCCAGCTGATCGCCAAGCACCGGCCCACCCTCGACCAGGCGCTGGAGACCATCCGCACGCGTGCGTACTGGTCCCCCCACCCCGAGCACCCGAAGGCGTACGGGGAGAACGGCAGCCTGAGCCTGCCCGAGGGAAAGGCCGCCTTCGACGCCCTCCAGGGCACCCGCTTCGACCTCGACCAGCCCGGCACGGACGACTGGGTCGGCGGCGAGGTCTCTCCGTACGGCCCGGAGTTGGGGATCACGTACCCCCACCCGGACATCGACACCCTGCTGCCCGCCATGCGCACCGGGATGCGCGCCTGGCGCGACGCGGGCGCGGAGGTGCGCGCCGTGGTCTGTCTGGAGATCCTGTCGCGCATCAGCGCCCGCACGCACGAATTCGCGCACGCGGTCATGCACACCAGCGGCCAGGCCTTCATGATGGCCTTCCAGGCGGGCGGCCCGCACGCGCAGGACCGCGGCCTCGAAGCGGTCGCCTACGCGTACGTCGAGCAGTCCCGCACCCCTGACGCCGCCGAGTGGACCAAGCCCCAGGGCAAGCGCGATCCGATCGCCCTGAACAAGCGGTTCACGCCCGTCGCGCGCGGCATCTCGCTCATGATCGGCTGCAACACGTTCCCGACGTGGAACGGCTATCCCGGACTGTTCGCCTCGCTCGCCACCGGCAACCCCGTCCTGGTCAAGCCCCACCCGCGCGCGGTCCTGCCCCTGGCGCTCACGGTGCGCATCGCCCGTGAGGTCCTCGCCGAGGCGGGCTTCGACCCGAACCTCGTCTGCCTGGCCGTCGAGCGGCCCGGCGAGGGCATCGCCAAGACGCTCGCCGTGCGCCCCGAGATCAAGCTGATCGACTACACCGGATCGACGTCCTTCGGCGACTGGCTCGAGGCCAACGCCCGCCAGGCGCAGGTCTACACGGAGAAGGCCGGCGTCAACACCGTCGTCGTCGAGTCGACGGACGACTACAAGGGAATGCTGGCCAACCTGGCCTTCTCCCTGTCTCTGTACAGCGGCCAGATGTGCACCACCCCGCAGAACCTGCTGATCCCCCGGGACGGGATTCAGACCGACGCGGGCGCGAAGTCGTACGACGACGTGGTCGCCGACCTCGCGGCCTCGGTGAACGGCCTGCTGGGCGACGATGCGCGGGCGAACGGCATCCTGGGCGCTCTGGTCAACCCGGACGTGAAGTCCCGCCTGGAAGCCGCCGCGGGCCTCGGCGAGGTCGCCCTCCCCTCGCGGGAGATCACCAACCCGGAGTTCCCGGACGCCGTCGTCCGCACCCCGGTGATCGTCAAGCTGGACGGCGCCAAGCCGGACGCCGAGGCCGCGTATCTGAGCGAGTGCTTCGGCCCGGTCTCCTTCGCGGTCGCCGTCGACTCCGGGGAGGACGCGGTGGAGCTGCTGCGCCGCACGGTGCGTGACAAGGGAGCGATGACCGTCGGGGCGTACACGACGTCGGAGGAGTTCTCCGCCACCGTCGAGGAGACCTGCCTCGAAGAGTGCGCCCAGCTGTCCCTGAACCTCACAGGCGGTGTCTACGTGAACCAGACGGCGGCGTTCTCGGACTTCCACGGCTCGGGCGGCAACCCCGCGGCGAACGCCGCACTGTGCGACGGCGCCTTCGTGGCCAACCGCTTCCGCGTGGTGGAGATCCGCAAGGACGCGTGACGGCTTGCGCGTCTCGCATGACGCGCGGCGGGTCAGGCCTCCGGCCCCGGGGGCCTGCCCGCCGACCAGTGGAAGAGCGCCATGCCGACGCTCGTCGCCAGGTTGTAGCTGGACACCTGCGGGCGCATCGGCAGGGACACCAGGTGGTCCGCGCGCTCACGCAGTGCGGCCGACAGCCCGCTGCGCTCCGAGCCGAAGGCGAGCACGGCGTCGTCCGGAAGCTTCAGCCCCCTGATGTCATCGCCCTCCGCGTCGAGCGCGAAGACAGGGCCGGGCGGGAGGTCCGCCACCTCCACGCGTTCCACGGCGGTCGCGAAGTGCAGGCCCGCGCCGCCCCGCACCACGGTGGGGTGCCATGGGTCGAGCGTGCCGGTCGTCACGACCCCGGTCGCCCCGAACCCGGCGGCGAGCCGGATCACCGCGCCGGCGTTGCCCAGGTTGCGCGGATCGTCGAGCACGACGACCGGCGCGGACCGGGACGGCCTCCGCAGCGCCTCCAGGTTGGCCGCGCGCGAAGGACGTACCGCGAGGGCGGCCATGGCCGTGGGATGCAGCCGCGGCACCAGGGCGCGCAGCCGGTCGTCCGGGACCTGGGTCAGGAGCTCGTCGAGCGCGTCCTTCACATCCGGCGCGAGCTCATCCGCCAGGGCCAGGACAGCGGGCCGGTCACTGGTCAGCGCCACCGGCACCCGCGCGTCGAAGCGCAGGGCGTGCTTGACCGCGTGGAAACCGTCCAGCAGCACGGACGTATCGGCGAGCCCGCGCCAGGCGCGCACGGCGCCCTCGGGGTCCGCCCCGTCCGTCCTGTTCATGGCGTGAAGCCTACGTGGGCGGGGCCGGTGGGTTCCTCGCCCCGCGCCCCGGCCACGGAGTCCCCGGAAGCCATGGACTCGGTGGCGTCCCCGGAATCCGCAGACCTGGCGGAGTCCCCAGTCCCCACGAATTTCGCGGAACCCTCGGCGTCACCGGACCGCTGCTCCGGCACATCACTGCCGCGAGAAAGCGGAAGCCGGGATAACGCCCCTTCACGCACGCGTGCCGCCCACCGGCCGAGCCGCCGCAGGAATGACGTCGGCAGGAACACCGCGTCGGCCGCGATCATCGCGAGCGAGAAGAACGGCAGCCCCAGAACGACCGCGATCGCGGAGTGCTCGACGATCATGGCCACGAGCAGGACGTTCTTGACCCGGCGGTTGAAGAGGGCGAAGGGGAAGGCCACCTGTACGGCGACCGTTCCGTACGTCACCAGGAGCACCATGATGCCGTGGGACGAGAGCAGTTCGGAGAGCGCGGGCCACGGGGAGAAGTAGTCGAGGTTCAGCGGGTAGTACACGGCCGTGCCGTCCTGCCAGCGACTCCCCTGGATCTTGTACCAGCCGGCGGTCGCGTAGATCAGACAGGCCTCGACCATGATCACCAGCAGGCCCGCGTTGTGGGCGAGGTTGGCCACGACATCGAGCAGCTTCCGCAGCTCGCTCCCCGGGGCCCGCCGCCCCACGGCCCACCAGAGGCCGTGCGCAAGCCACAGCCCCCAGAAGAGCAGCAGCCAGCCACCGCTGAGCTCCCCCATGAACGTCACGACGGACAATGCGAGCCCGAGCACCCACCACAGGACGGGCCCGGCAGGACCGGCCGGGTCCTGCCCGCCCTCACGCGCGCGTTCCGCCCGCCGCGCGTCCAGCGACCAGACCTGGCCGCAGCGCGTGAAGACCAGATACGTCGACATCAGGTGGATGACGTTGTCACCGCCGTCCCCCATGAAGATGCTGCGGTTCTGCAGCGACAGCACCCCGATCATGAAGAGCACGGACATCGCGCGCGTGTGCCAGCCGAGCAGCAGCAGGACGCTGCTGAGGATGCCCACCGCGTAGACGATCTCGAACCAGAGGTGCCCGTCCGACCACATCAGCGCGGTGAAGGCACCGTTGTTCGCGATGAGCTGCTGCGCCATGTCCCAGTTCCAGGGACCGTCGGGCCCGTACATCTCGTGACGGTGGGGCAGCTCGCGCAGCAGGAAGAACAGCCAGGTGCCGGCGAATCCGATACGGATCACCGCGGTCTGGTACGGCCCCAGGGCGAAGCCCGTGACATTGCTGAGGCCCCGCGCCAGAGGGTGCTCGAAGCGGCTCATCGGGCAGCACCCTCCGCTTCGGTGTCCGCGCGCCCCTTCGTACCGACGCCTGCGTGGCTCTTCGTATCGGCGTCCACGCGGCCCCTTCCTTCGGCGAGCGGCAGGTCGTCCGGCTCCACCGTCCACCACGGGAGCACCCGGTACGTGGGCTTGAGGGAGACCTTCTCGTCGCTCCACTTCGGCGGCCGCACGTTGGTCGTCTTCGAGCGCAACTGCACACGGGCGATCTCGTCGCCCTCGCGTCCCGGCTCCTCGCGGTCGAGCCGCATGTACGCGATGCGGCGGACGTAGCGCTCGGAGAGCTGGCCCCGCAGGCCGACGGGACGATTCTGCGAGTCGTGCGAGCCCACGTAGAAGTCCCAGGCGCGGCGGAGTTCGTTCTGCTGCGTGTGGCTGGGCAGCAGGCTTCCGTCGATGGCGGCACCGTCCATGGCGGAGAGGCCGTACCAGTCGGTGGTCCGCACGCCCCCGTCAGCCGTGCGGAGCTCCGCACGGGCCTGGACGGCGACGTTCTGCTGGAGCGGGTTGGGCGCGAAGAGCTTCCAGTTCTGCTCGAACTCGGGGTAGATCCATTCGTCGACCACGTCCCCGTGCTGCTTGGTCAGCGTGTTCGAGGGCGCGACGTGCAGGAACAGCATGGCCACGTGGACGCAGGCGGCCGCGGCGACGACGGCGAGGGCGCACGCGGCGGCGATCTGGTAGCCGAGCCTGAGCCCGGCGATCCCGACCCGGACCGGCCGCTCGGCCTCCGGGCCACCCGCTTCGGCCCCGACAGATTCACCGGGCCCCTCACCGGAGCCCTCGTCGTTCCGGTCCATTCCGCCCCGTTCCCCGTTCCCGCACCGAACCCTGCCGCCGGAACGGTACTCACGCCTGCCCACCACGCACAGCGTCCGTGAAGTTATCCACAGGGTTGACACCTTATGGCGGAGGACCGCACCATTGAATTCAACGAACCGAACGATCGGTCGGGCGGTTCGCTCACAGGTCGAGGGGGACCGAGATGGCGACAGCAGCCGCACACCAGGCGGCGGGCACGGAGCCGGACGAGGCCGCGCCCGCCGCGGACCCTGCCGCGCGCGCAGCGGAGTACCAGGCCGTCTTCGACGCGGCGGTCGCCGCCGACGAGCGCATCGAGCCGCGCGACTGGATGCCGGACGCGTATCGCGCGTCCCTCGTGCGCCAGATCGCCCAGCACGCGCACTCCGAGATCATCGGCATGCAGCCGGAGGCCAACTGGATCACCCGCGCCCCCTCCCTGCGGCGCAAGGCGATCCTCATGGCCAAGGTGCAGGACGAGGCCGGCCACGGCCTGTATCTGTACAGCGCGGCGGAGACCCTCGGCGCGAGCCGTGACGAACTGCTCGACAAGCTGCACTCCGGCCGCCAGAAGTACTCGTCGATCTTCAACTACCCCACGTTGACCTGGGCCGACGTGGGTGCGATCGGCTGGCTCGTGGACGGCGCGGCGATCACCAACCAGGTCCCCCTGTGCCGGTGTTCGTACGGGCCGTACGCGCGGGCGATGGTCCGCGTCTGCAAGGAGGAGTCCTTCCACCAGCGCCAGGGGTACGAGTCGCTGCTCGCCCTCAGCCGCGGCACCGAGGCGCAGCACGCCATGGCCCAGGACGCGGTGGACCGCTGGTGGTGGCCGTCCCTGATGATGTTCGGCCCGCCCGACGACGAGTCCTCGCACTCCGAGCAGTCCATGACGTGGAAGATCAAGCGCCACTCGAACGACGAGCTGCGCCAGCGCTTCGTGGACATCTGCGTCCCCCAGGCGGAATCCCTCGGCCTGACGCTCCCCGACCCGGACCTGGCGTGGAACGAGTCCCGGGGTCACTACGACTTCGGGGCCATCGACTGGACCGAGTTCTGGGACGTCCTCAAGGGCAACGGCCCCTGCAACGACCAGCGCATATCCCAGCGCCGCCGCGCCCACGAGGAGGGCGCCTGGGTCCGCGAGGCAGCCGCTGCCTACGCGCGCAAGCAGACGCCCGCGCAGGGCACGGCCACACAGCACGGAGAGGCGACAGCATGAGCAGCACGACCGACTGGCCGCTGTGGGAGGTGTTCGTCCGCTCCCGCCGCGGGCTCTCCCACACGCACGCGGGCAGCCTGCACGCGCCGGACGCGGAGATGGCGCTGCGCAACGCCCGCGACCTGTACACGCGCAGGAGCGAAGGCGTCTCGATATGGGTCGTGCCGTCCGCCGAGATCACCGCGTCCTCGCCGGACGAGAAGGACTCCTTCTTCGAACCGGCCGGCGACAAGCCGTACCGCCACCCGACGTTCTACGAAATCCCGGAAGGGGTGAAGCACCTGTGAGCTCCCGAGCCTCCGTGACCACCCCGGCCACCACCCCGCCCGCCGCCTCGACCGACGCCGCGGTCCTCCTCCCCGCCCTGGCCCTCGGCGATGACGCGCTGGTGCTCTCCCACCGGCTGGGGGAGTGGGCGGGGCACGCCCCCGTCCTCGAGGAGGAGGTCGCCTTGGCGAACATCGCCCTCGACCTGCTCGGTCAGGCCCGCCTCCTGCTCTCCATGGCCGGGGACGAGGACGAGTTGGCGTACCTCCGCGAGGAGCGCTCCTTCCGCAACCTCCAGCTGGTCGAGCAGCCGAACGGCGACTTCGCCCACACCATCGCCCGCCAGCTCTACTTCTCGACCTACCAGTCGCTGCTGTACGCCGAGTTGGCGTCCGGGGACGGCCCGTTCGCCCCCTTGGCCGCGAAAGCCGTCAAGGAGGTGGCCTACCACCAGGACCACGCCGAGCAGTGGACCCTGCGGCTCGGCGACGGCACGGACGAGAGCCACCAGCGGATGCAGAAGGGCGTCGACGCCCTGTGGCGGTTCACCGGCGAGATGTTCAAGCCGGTGCCCGGACTGGACGCCGACTGGCCGACCATCCAGCAGCGGTGGACCGCGTCGGTGACCTCAGTCGTCGAGCGGGCGACCCTGACCGTGCCGCAGGGCCCGCAGACCGGCGCGTGGACAGCGGGCGCAGGCCGCGAGGGCCTGCACACCGAGTCGTTCGGCCGGATGCTCGCCGAGATGCAGCACCTGCACCGCAGCCACCCGGGGGCGTCATGGTGACCACCGCGCCCACCGCGCTGGAGGCGGAGCTCCTGGCCCTCGCGGGCTCGGTGCCCGACCCCGAGCTGCCCGTGCTGACGCTGGCCGAGCTCGGCGTGGTGCGCGGCGTGCGGGTCCTCGCCCCGGGCAAGGTCGACGTCGAGCTGACCCCCACCTACACGGGCTGCCCCGCGATAGAGGCCATGTCCGCCGACATCGAGCAGGTCCTGCACGACCACGGCGTCGCCGAGGTCGCGGTGCGCACGGTGCTCTCCCCCGCCTGGTCGACCGACGACATAAGCGCCGAGGGGCGCCGCAAGCTGGCCGAGTTCGGCATAGCTCCCCCGCGTTCCCACGCGGCCGGCGGACCCGTTCCGCTGAGCCTGTCGATCCGCTGCCCGCACTGCGGCTCGACCGACACCGAACTGCTCAGCCGCTTCTCCTCCACGGCCTGCAAGGCACTGCGCCGCTGTGCCTCCTGCCGGGAGCCCTTCGACCACTTCAAGGAGTTGTGATGGCCCGCTTCCACCCGCTCCGGGTAGCGGCGGTCGACCGGCTCACCGACGACTCCGTGACGCTGACGTTCGACGTGCCGCCACCGCTCCGCGAGGAGTACCGCTTCACGCCGGGCCAGCACCTCGCCATCCGCCGCTTCGCGGACGGGACGGAGATCCGGCGTACGTACTCGATCTGTTGCGCGGCACCGCCCGTCGACGCCCCCGAGGAGCCCCGGTTTCTGCGGGTCGGGGTGCGGCTCGTCGAGGACGGCGCCTTCTCCACGTACGCCTTCAAGGAAGTCTCAGTCGGCGACGAGCTGGACGTGATGACGCCGGCCGGGCGGTTCACGCTGGACCCGGCCCCCGGGCGCTATGCGGCGATCGTCGGCGGCAGCGGCATCACACCGGTGCTCTCCATCGTCACCACGCTCCTGGAGCGGGAGCCGAAGGCGGACTTCTGTCTCATACGCAGCGACCGCACCGCCGCGTCGACGATGTTCCTGGAGGAGGTCGCCGACCTCAAGGACCGGTGGCCCGACCGATTCCAGCTGGTCACCGTATTGTCCCGCGAGGAGCAGCAGGCGGGTCTCGGCTCCGGACGGCTCGACGAGGAACGCCTCTCGCAGCTCCTGCCTGCGCTGCTGCCCGTGTCGGAGATCGAGGGCTGGTTCCTGTGCGGGCCGTTCGGCCTGGTGCAGGGTGCGGGGCGGACGCTGCGTGCCCTGGGCGTCCCGCGCCGCCGGGTCCACGAGGAGATCTTCCACGTGGACGACGGAGGCGCCGTCGCCGTCGCCTCGGCCCCTTCGACCCCGGCACCCGCACACAGCACGGTGACGGCGACCCTGGACGGCCGCTCGGGCACCTGGCCCGTGCAGCCCGGTGAGACCCTCCTGGAGACGGTGCTGCGCAACCGCGCCGACGCTCCGTATGCCTGCAAGGGCGGGGTGTGCGGCACGTGCCGGGCCTTCTGCGTCTCGGGCGAGGTGCGGATGGACCGCAACTTCGCGCTGGAGCCGGAGGAGACGGAGGCCGGGTATGTGCTGGCGTGCCAGTCCCGCCCGGCCACGGACACCGTGGAGCTGGACTTCGACCGCTGACCCGCGCCAAGGACCCTCGTCACTGCCCCGCTCTACGATCCCTCCCCGCCCCGGCCGCGCCCCACTGCCTGTTCCCTTCCCATAGAACCTGTTCTATCTTGACGCTCCGTCAGATACGAAGAGGCGGAAGAGGCGACGGATACGTCGGCCGACCGGGGCGCGGGAGGACGAGCAGTGGACTTCACCTTCACCGAGGAACAGCAGGCCGTGGTCGAGGCGGCGAAGGCGCTCTTCGCGGACGTCGAGCCGGACGGGGTGCCCAGTCCCGCCCTCACCCCCGGTGCCGTCGCCGAGGACTTCGACCGCGCCCTGTGGTCCCGGCTCGCCGACGCCGACCTCCTCGGCGTACTCGTCGCTCCGGAACACGGCGGCGTGGGCCTGGACGTCATCGCCCTGTGCCTGGTGCTGCGCGAGTCCGCGAAGGTGCTCGCCCGGGTGCCTCTCCTGGAGAGCAGCGCGGCCGCGTTCGCGATCCGGGCCGACGGGAGCGCCGAATTGAAGCGGAGGCTGCTGCCCTCGGTCGTGCGCGGCGACCTGGTCCTGACGGTCGCCGCCAACGGCCGCACCGGCCACGACCCGGCCGACCTCGCCGTCACCGCGCAGCGCGACGGCGACAGCTGGGTCCTGGACGGGCTCCAGACCGGCGTGCCCTGGGTGCAGAACGCGGATCTCGTGATCGTGCCCGCTCACACCCCCGAAGGCCACACCGTCCTCGCGCTCGTCCCCCGCCCCCACGACGGCCTGACCATCGCCGAACAGATCTCCACCAGTGGCGAGCGTCTGGGCGAGCTCCGCCTGGCGGCCGTGCGCGTCGCCGCGTCCGACGTCATCGAGGCCGACGGCGCGTGGGACCGGCTGCGCGACCTGCTCGCCACCGGGACCTGTGCGCTCGCGCTCGGGCTCGGCGAGGGCGTGCTGCGCATGACGAGCGAATACGTCAGCAAGCGGGAACAGTTCGGCCACCCCGTGGCCACGTTCCAGGCGGTGGCCGTGCAAGCGGCCGACCGCTACATCGACCTGCGCGCGATGGAGGTCACCCTCTGGCAGGCCGCCTGGCGCGTGAGCACCGGCGCGGACGGCGCCCTGCCCGCGACCGGGGACGTCGCCGTGGCGAAGATCTGGGCTTCGGACGGCGTACGCAGGGTCGTGCAGACGGCCCAGCACCTGCACGGCGGCTTCGGCGCGGACACCGACTACTCCCTGCACCGCTACCACGCCTGGGCCAAACAGCTGGAGCTCTCCCTCGGCCCGGCGGCCGCCCACGAGGAGACGCTGGGCGACCTGCTGGCCGCCCACGCACTCGGCTGACCGCGCGCGGTCAGACCACGGTGCCCGGCTGCCCCTTGGCGTCCACCACGGGCCGCCCCGAGGCCGCCCACGCCTCCATGCCACCGGCGACGTTGAACGCCTCGATGCCCTGCTGCCCCAGGTACATGGCGACCTGTGCGGAGCGCCCGCCGGACCGGCAGATGACGTTGACCTTGCCGTCCTGCGGCGCGGCCTCGGTCAACTCGCCGTACCGCGCGACGAATTCGCTCATCGGGATGTGCAGCGCACCCGCGGCATGGCCCGCCTGCCACTCCTCGTCCTCACGGACGTCCAGCAGAAAGTCGCCACTCGTGAGGTCGTCGACACCGACCGTGGGCACCTGAGATCCGAAAACCATGCCCCCGACGCTACCCGAAGGCACACCCCCCGTAAGGCGCGCAGTCGCACACCCCGTCAGGCGCGCAGTCGCGCCAGCTCCGCCTCACGCTCGGAGACCTGCGCGAGCAGCTGCTCGGCGATCTCGTCGAGCAGCGTGTCCGGATCGTCGGGAGCGAGCCGCAGCATGCCGCCGATCGCGCTCTCCTCCAGCTCCTTGGCGAGGACCGTCAGAAGCTCCTTGCGCTGGGCGAGCCACTCGAGCCGGGCGTACAGCTCCTCGCTGCGCGTCAGCCGCTGCTCCACGGGGACGGGACCCGCCGCCCACTCCTCGGACAGCTCCCGCAGCATCGCCTCGTCACCGCGCGCGTACGCGGCGTTGACCCGCGTGATGAACTCCTCACGCCGCTGCCGCTCGCCCTCCTCCTGCGCCAGGTCCGGATGTGCCTTGCGGGCCAGCTCGCGGTAGAGCTTGCGGGCCTCCTCGCCGGGGCGTACCCGCTGCGGTGGCCGCACGGACTGCTCGGTCAGCATCGCGGCGGCCTCGGGGTAGAGCCCGTCGCCGTCCATCCAGCCGTGGAACAACTCCTCGACTCCGGGCATCGGCATCACCCGCGCCCGCGCCTCCTCCGCCTTGCGCCGGTCCTCCGGGTCGCCGGTGCGGGCGGCGGTGGCCTCGGCGATCTGCGCGTCGAGCTCGTCGAGGCGCGCGTACATCGGGCCGAGCTTCTGGTGGTGCAGGCGGGAGAAGTTCTCCACCTCCACGCGGAAGGTCTCCAGCGCGATCTCGTACTCGATCAGTGCCTGCTCGGCGGCGCGCACGGCCCTTTCGAGCCGCTCCTCGGGCCGTTCCGCGGGAGGTTCCTCGGCGGCCTGCGCCCCGTCGCGGCCATCCGGCGCTCCCAGCCCCTCCGACCGCGCCTCGGACCTCTCCCTGAGCCGCGCCTTCAGCTGGTCCTTGAGCCGCCCCTCGGAACCCGGCTGCCGCGCTCCCTCCGGGGGAGTATCAGGCGTCTCGGGCTGCGTCGGCTCGGCTTCCGGGGTCGTCACTCGTCCAGCCTAGGCCACACAAGGCCCGGCCCAGGAAACCCGCCCACGCCACGCCCGACTCTCCGCCGTCACACCCCCGACTCCGCCGGCACACGCCCCTCCTTGACCGCCTGCACCAGCAGCGCGTGATCCGCCTCCGTACGGTCCGCGTACGCCGTCGCGAACCGCGCCATCGCCTCGTCCAGCTCTTCGTTCTTCCCGCAGTACCCCGCTATGAGGCGCGGGTCCGCGCTGTGCGCGTGTGCGCGGGCCAGCAGGGCGCCGGTCATGCGGCCGTAGTCGTCCAGCTGGCCCGCGGCCAGCTCGGCGGGGTCGACGCTGCCCTTGCGGTTCCTGAACTGCCGTACCTGGAAAGGCCGCCCGCCGACCGTCGTCCACCCGAGCAGGAAGTCGCTGACGACCTGCATCCGCTTCTGCCCGAGCACCACTCTGTGCCCCTCGTGCTCGGTCTCCGGCGCCTTGAAGCCGGCCACCGGCAGATGCGGCAGCAGCGCGGACGGCCGCGCCTCCTTGACCTGCAGCACCAGCGGCTCGCCCCGGTGGTCGAGGAGCAGCACCACGTACGACCGCAGGCCGACACTGCCCGTGCCGACGACACGGAACGCCACGTCCTGGATCGCGTACCGCGCGAGGAGCGGCAGCCTGTCCTCCGTCAGCGTGCTCCTGTACTCACCGAGTGCCGCCGCCACCGAGGCGGCCTCCGCGTCCGGCACGCGCCGCAGCACGGGCGGCGCCTCGACGAAGCGCCGTCCCTCGGCGCCGTCCCCACTGACGACCTTCTCCGTCGACTTCGCCGCGAAGCGGGCGCTGGTGTTCAGCCGCGCCTTCTCGGCGACCCGCTCCAGGGTGCCGAGGAGATCACGCGCGTCCGTGTGCGAGACCAGCTGCTCGTCCGCGATGGCGTTCCACGCGTCGAGGACCGGGAGCTTCGCGAGCAGCCTCATCGTGCGGCGATAGGCCCCGACGGCGTCCAGCGCCGCCTCCTCGCAGGCGTCCTCGCTCGCCCCCGCCTCGCGCCCCGCGAGCACCAGGGACGCGGCCAGGCGCTTGAGGTCCCACTCCCAGGGGCCGTGCACCGTCTCGTCGAAGTCGTTCAAATCGATGACGAGGCCGCCCCGCGCGTCCGCGTACAACCCGTAGTTCGCCGCATGCGCGTCCCCGCATATCTGCGCGCCGATACCGGTTGCCGGGGTGCGTGCGAGGTCGTACGCCATGAGGCCCGCGGACCCCCGCAGGAACGCGAACGGTGACGCCGTCATCCTGCCGACCCGGATCGGCGTGAGTTCAGGAAGCCGACCGCGGTTGGACTCCTCCACGGCGGACACCGCATCGGGCCGCGCACCGTCCGCCTCGAACTCCGCGTGCGCGGCACGGGGCACCCGCCGCCGCACCGCCTTGCCCTCCGCCTTCGGCGACCCCTGCGCGGGCCACTCGGCGAACCCCCGCACCCGCGGAAGCCGCTCGCCACGCTGCCCGGGAATCCTCCCGCCGTGCTCCACCATGTTCATCGCCCCCCGCCGACCGTCGGCCGTCCCCGAATCCGGCCTCGAAGGTACCGCCGCTCGTCGACGACCGTCAGAGCCTGTGGATAACTTCGGTGACATACATCACCGGCCTGCCTGACGCGCGCAGAGGCGGACGCAAAAAGAAGCGGCCCTCCTCCGGACTTTCGTCCGGAGGAGGGCCGCTTCCTCATTGTGCGCGAGGGGGGAGTTGAACCCCCACGCCCTTGCGGGCACTGGAACCTGAATCCAGCGCGTCTGCCTATTCCGCCACCCGCGCATGGGTGCTGTCTTTGGGTCTCTCACTGTGTGGTGCGAGCGCCTGCCGACATCCAGAAGATTAGCACGCTGCAGCGGGTGGATTCACATCCGTATTCGGCGGGCAACCGGCACGAGAAGCCTCGCGCGCGCCTCGGGCGGGGCTCGCCCGCCCCATGGACCGGACCTGACCCGCCCGGCACCCCGGTCCCGTATTCACCTCTTCCCGGCCGAGCTCCCGGCCGGGCTCGGCGAGGTCCACAGCCAGGTGCGGGACACTGGCTTCGGGCCCCCTCTACGATCCCTTGTAAAAGGAGGCTCGAGCAGACGTCCCGAGCAGCTGCCCGTAAGGGGTTCCGAGGCCGGAATCAGGGCTTGATCAGGGGTCCCGGAGGATCCTTGGGCGCTGGTGCGGGCATGTCTTGTGAGAGGCGACACTCGTCGACTGGGCGGACAGGGGGAACCAGCCGATTTCCCGGCGCGTGGATACGATCAGTAAGCAGTACCAGGATGACTACGACGGAGGAGGTGCCCCATGGGAGTCCTGAAGAAGTTCGAGCAGCGACTCGAAGGTCTGGTCAACGGCACCTTCGCCAAGGTGTTCAAGTCCGAGGTCCAGCCCGTCGAGATCGCCGGCGCACTCCAGCGGGAGTGCGACAACAACGCGACGATCTGGAACCGCGAGCGGACCGTCGTCCCGAACGACTTCATCGTCGAGCTGAGCGCCCCCGACTTCGAAAGACTCAGTCCGTACTCGGGCCAGCTCGGCGACGAGCTCTCCGGCATGGTGCGTGACTACGCGAAGCAGCAGCGGTACAGCTTCATGGGGCCCATCAAGGTCCACCTGGAGAAGGCCGAGGACCTCGACACCGGTCTGTACCGCGTGCGCAGCCGCACCCTGGCCTCCAGCACCTCCCAGGCTCCCGAGCGCGCCCCCGCGGCCCCCGGCGGCCCCGCGGCTCCCGGCCGCGGCGCGGGTGGCGGCGGAGGGGCCGCGGGAGGCTATCCGCAGCCGCCGTCCGGCGCTCCCGGAGGCGCACCTCCCATGCCCGCCGCGCCGCCACCCGGCGCGGGTCGCCCCGGCGGGCAGTCCCCGGCTCCGAACAGGCCCGCGGGCCCCGGTGCCGGACCACTTCCGGGCGCCCAGGTGCGGCGCTGGATCGAGATCAACGGCAATCGCCATCAGATCTCCCGCCCGACGCTGGTGCTGGGTCGCAGCACCGACGCCGATGTGCGGATCGACGACCCCGGCGTATCCCGTCGGCACTGTGAGATCCGGACCGGAACGCCCTCGACGATCCAGGATCTCGGGTCTACCAACGGCATCGTGGTAGACGGGCAGCACACCACCCGCGCTACGCTCCGCGACGGCTCGCGGATCGTCGTGGGCCAAACCACCATCGTTTACCGGCAAGCCGAAGGGTGAAGCGGGGGCAATGTCAGAGCTGACCCTGACGGTCATGCGGCTAGGTTTCCTGGCCGTTCTGTGGCTGTTCGTGATCGTGGCCGTCCAGGTCATCCGCAGCGACCTGTTCGGAACGCGCGTCACACAGCGCGGTTCCCGGCGCGAGCGGCCCCCGCAGGCCGCCCGCCAGCAGCAGGCCGCACCTCCGCAGCAGCGCCAGCAGGGCGGTGGTGGCCGCTCACGGCGCGGCGCCCCCACGAAGCTGGTCGTCTCCGAGGGCATCCTCGCCGGGACGACGGTCGCGCTGCAGGGCCAGACCATCACGCTGGGCCGTGCGCACGACTCCACGATCGTCCTGGACGACGACTACGCCTCCAGCAGGCATGCCAGGATCTACCCGGACCGTGACGGTCAGTGGATCGTCGAGGATCTCGGGTCCACCAACGGCACGTATCTCGACCGGACCCGCCTCACCAGCCCGACGCCCATTCCGCTGGGCACGGCGATCCGCATCGGCAAGACCGTCATCGAGCTGCGGAAGTAGTACTACGTCATGACAGAGCGCGAGCGGAGCGAGCGAGCCGAAACGGCGGTCCAGGCACTGGACGCCGGCGCGCTCCCGACCGGAGGGTGGGCACCGTGCGGATGTACCCGGAGCCGACGGGCGAGGTGCGCATGAGTCTGTCTTTGCGCTTCGCCGCCGGATCGCACAAGGGCATGATCCGGGAGGGGAACGAGGACTCCGGTTACGCCGGCCCGCGTCTCCTCGCGATCGCCGACGGCATGGGGGGCCAGGCCGCGGGTGAGGTGGCGAGCTCCGAGGTCATCTCGACGCTCGTCACGCTCGACGACGACGTCCCGGGCTCGGACATCCTCACGTCGCTGGGCACCGCCGTGCAGCGGGCCAACGACCAGCTGCGCGTGATGGTCGAGGAGGACCCCCAGCTCGAAGGCATGGGGACCACCCTGACCGCTCTCCTGTGGACGGGTCAGCGCCTCGGCCTCGTGCACGTCGGTGACTCGCGCGCGTACCTCCTGCGGGACGGCGTCCTGACGCAGATCACACAGGACCACACCTGGGTGCAGCGCCTCGTCGACGAGGGCCGCATCACCGAGGAGGAGGCCACCACCCACCCGCAGAGGTCGCTCCTCATGCGGGCGCTGGGCAGCGGCGACCACGTGGAGCCCGATCTTTCGATCCGCGAAGTGCGCGCCGGCGACCGGTACTTGATCTGCTCGGACGGCCTCTCCGGAGTCGTGTCCCACCAGACCATGGAGGACACCCTCGCCTCCTACCAGGGCCCCCAGGAGACCGTGCAGGAGCTCATCCAGCTCGCGCTGCGCGGCGGAGGCCCCGACAACATCACCGTGATCGTCGCCGACGTCCTGGACATCGACAGCGGCGACACCCTGGCGGGCCAGCTGTCCGACACCCCCGTGGTCGTCGGCGCTGTCGCCGAGAACCAGCTCCAGTCGCAGGACGACGGCGCGATGCAGACGCCCGCGGGCCGCGCGTCCGGCCTCGGCCGTCCCGTGCCGCCGCAGGCCCCCCAGGGCGGAGGCGGCTTCGGCCCACCCGGCAGCGGGGACACCACGGGGTACGCCCCCGAGGGCAGCTTCGGCGCCTACGGCGACGAGGACTTCGTGAAGCCCGGCGGCGGCCGCAAGTGGCTCAAGAGATCGCTCTACGGAGTGCTGGCTCTCGCCGTCATCGGCGGCGGTCTCTACGGCGGCTACCGCTGGACCCAGACGCAGTACTACGTGGGCACGAAGGACGAGCACGTAGCCCTGTACCGCGGTATCGACCAGGACCTCGCGTGGGTCAGCCTTTCGAAGGTCGAGAAGGATCACCCCGAGGTCGAACTCAAGTACCTGCCGCCGTACCAGCGCAAGCAGGTCGAGGCCAACATCGTCGAGGACAGCCTCGACGAGGCCAAGAGCAAGATCGACGAGCTGAGCCTGCAGGCCACCGCGTGCAAGAAGGACGCCGAGCGTCGCGAGGTCGAGCGCGAGAACAACGCCAAGACCGGCGAGGGCGAAGCGGGCGGCTCCACCGGACTGCGCACCGCGCCGTCCCCGGACCCGACCTCCTCCCCCGGTGGCGACGCCAGGACCGACAAGAACGACAAGAACAACCCGACCGACAAGAACAAGTCCAAGACCGCACCGACTCCCACACCCGGCCCCAGCCTCTCCGAGGATGAGCAGAAGCTGGTCCCGCTGTGCGGTAAGCAGTAACCAGCCGTTGGGGGCCTCTGCACGCCATGAGCAGTAGTACTACACACACGTCGACGATCGGCGCGATCGGGGCGCCGAGCAGGCGCAACACCGAGCTCGCGCTGCTCGTGTTCGCCGTCGTCATCCCGCTGTTCGCCTACATGAACGTGGGCCTCGCGCTCGACGGCAAGGTGCCGTCCGGCATGCTCGGCTACGGAGCGGGCCTCGGTCTGCTCGCGGCGGTGGGCCACCTCGTCGTCCGCAAGTTCGCGGCGTACGCGGACCCGCTGCTGCTGCCGCTGGCCACCCTCCTGAACGGTCTGGGGCTGGTGCTGATCTGGCGCCTCGACCAGTCCGAGCGGCTGCAGCAACTGCCGAACTTCAGCGTCGCGGCCCCGAACCAGCTCATGTACTCCGCGATCGGCATCGCCCTGTTCGTAGGCGTGCTGCTGCTCCTCAAGGATCACCGCGTCCTGCAGCGCTACACGTACATCTCCATGGTCGGCGCCCTGGTGCTGCTGCTCCTGCCGCTCGTGCCGGGCCTTGGCATGAACGTGTTCGGCGCGAAGATCTGGATCCGCATCGGCGGCTTCTCCATCCAGCCCGGTGAGTTCGCGAAGATCGTCATCGCGATCTTCTTCGCCGGGTACCTGATGGTGAAGCGAGATGCCCTCGCTCTGGCGAGCCGTCGCTTCATGGGCCTGTACCTGCCGCGCGGGCGTGACCTCGGGCCGATCATCGTCGTCTGGGCGATGTCGATCCTGATCCTCGTCTTCGAGACCGACCTCGGTACGTCGCTGCTGTTCTTCGGCATGTTCGTCGTCATGCTGTACGTCGCCACGGAGCGCACCAGCTGGATCGTGTTCGGCCTGATGATGTCCTCGGTCGGCGCGGTCGGCGTCGCCTCCTTCGAGCCGCACGTCAAGCAGCGCGTCGACGCATGGCTCGACCCCATGCGCGAGTACACGCTGAGCCAGCAGGGCATGGTCGGCCACTCCGAGCAGGCGATGCAGGCCCTGTGGGCCTTCGGCTCGGGCGGCACTCTCGGCACCGGACTCGGCCAGGGCAACTCGGACCTGATCAAGTTCGCCGCCAACTCCGACTTCATCCTCGCCACCTTCGGCGAGGAGCTCGGACTCGCCGGCATCATGGCGATCCTGCTCATCTACGGACTGATCGTCGAGCGCGGCGTCCGTACGGCGCTCGCCGCCCGCGACCCGTTCGGCAAGCTCCTCGCGATCGGCCTCTCCGGCGCCTTCGCCATCCAGGTCTTCGTCGTCGCCGGCGGCGTCATGGGCCTCATCCCCCTGACCGGTATGACGATGCCCTTCCTGGCGTACGGCGGTTCCTCCGTCATCGCCAACTGGGCCCTGATCGGCATCCTGCTCAGGATCAGCGACACCGCGCGCAGGCCCGCCCCCTCCCCAGCCCCCAACCCTGACGCCGAGATGACCCAGGTGGTCCGACCGTGAACAAGCCCCTGCGCCGGATCGCGATCTTCTGCGGGCTGCTCATCCTCGCCCTGCTCGCCCGGGACAACTGGCTCCAGTACGTCCAGGCCGACACCCTCGCGAAGCACGAGAAGAACCGCCGCGTCACCATCGAGCGCTACTCCCAGCCGCGCGGCGACATCATCGTCGACGGCAAGCCCATCACCGGCTCGAAGGCGACCCCGGGCAACGACCTGAAGTACAAGCGCACCTGGAAGGACGGGCCCATGTGGGCCCCCGTCACCGGGTACTCCTCGCAGCGCATGGGCGCCACGCAGCTGGAGAGCATCGACGACGGCATCCTCACCGGCAACGACGACCGGCTGTTCTTCCGCCGCACCCTCGACATGCTGACCGGCGAGAAGAAGGAGGGTGGCAATGTCGTCACGACCCTCAACTCCGCCGCGCAGAAGGCCGCGTACGAAGGCCTGAAGGGCCGCGGCAAGGGTGCCGTCGCCGCGATCGACCCGTCCACCGGCGCCATCCTGGCGCTGGCCTCCACGCCGTCGTACGACCCCGGTGACTTCGCGGGCAACACCAGCGCGGAAGCCGAGAAGTACCTGAAGCTGGACAAGGACAAGAACAAGCCGATGGTCAACCGCGCGCTGCGCGAGACCTATCCGCCCGGCTCCACCTTCAAGGTGGTCACGGCGGCGGCCGCCCTGGAGCACGGCCTGTACGACGGCGTCGACGAGAAGACGGACTCGCCCCTTCCGTGGACGATGCCGAACACCACGACGCCGCTGAAGAACGAGGGCAACCTGCCCTGCAAGAACGCGTCGCTGCGCGAGGCCCTGCGCGTCTCCTGCAACACCGTCTTCGGCAAGATCGGCTCCGATCTCGGCAAGGACAAGATGCTGGAGACGGCGAAGAAGTTCGGCTTCAACGAGCAGCAGTTCATCCCGGTCCGCACCAACGCCTCCAACTTCCCCGAGGACATGGACAAGCCGCAGACCGCGCTGTCCTCCATCGGCCAGTTCGAGACCGCCGCGACGCCGCTGCAGATGGCCATGGTCGCCTCCGCGGTCGCCAACGACGGCACGCTCATGGAGCCGTACATGGTCAGCGAGCTGCAGGCGCGCAACCTCGACGTCGTCGAGAAGCACTCGCCGAAGGAGATGAGCGAGCCGCTCTCGAAGGAGAACGCGCAGAAGCTCCAGGAAATGATGGAGACGGTCGTCAAGTCCGGCACCGGAACCATGGCCCAGATCCCGGGCGTCACTGTGGGCGGCAAGACGGGTACGGCGCAGCACGGCGTCGCGAACAGCAAGAACCCGTACGCCTGGTTCATCTCGTACGCGAAGACGGACTCCGGGTCGCCGGTCGCCGTCGCCGTGGTGGTCGAGGACAGCGACGCCAGCCGTGACGACATCTCGGGTGGTGGCCTCGCGGCGCCGATCGCCAAGAACGTGATGAAGGCAGTCATCGACAGCAAGAAGTGACCCCCGTCACGGCCCCTCCACATCGGTGCACGTTGCGGTACCGGTCCGGTATCGGGTGACGGTCGCGGCCGGGTCACGTAAGTGGAGCCGGGTACCGTATGCCCGGACAGCACACCGCCGGACCACACAACGGTGCGGTCGGGACCGACGGAGAGGGCTGGATTAGCTATGGAAGAGCCGCGTCGCCTCGGCGGCCGGTACGAGCTGGGCCAGGTGCTCGGCCGTGGTGGCATGGCCGAGGTGTACCTCGCGCACGACACCCGGCTCGGCCGCACCGTGGCGGTGAAGACGCTGCGGGTGGACCTCGCACGCGACCCGTCCTTCCAGGCCCGGTTCCGCCGGGAGGCCCAGTCGGCCGCCTCGCTGAACCACCCGGCGATCGTCGCGGTCTACGACACCGGCGAGGACTACGTGGACGGGGTCTCGATCCCGTACATCGTCATGGAGTACGTCGACGGCTCCACGCTGCGTGAGCTCCTGCACTCCGGCCGCAAGCTGCTGCCCGAGCGGGCCATGGAGATGACGATCGGCATCCTCCAGGCCCTCGAGTACTCGCACCGCAACGGCATCGTCCACCGCGACATCAAGCCGGCGAACGTCATGCTGACGCGCAACGGCCAGGTCAAGGTCATGGACTTCGGCATCGCCCGCGCCATGGGCGAGTCCGGCATGACGATGACGCAGACCGCCGCGGTCATCGGCACCGCGCAGTACCTCTCGCCCGAGCAGGCCAAGGGCGAGCAGGTCGACGCCCGCTCCGACCTCTACTCCACCGGCTGTCTCCTCTACGAGCTGCTCACCGTCCGGCCGCCGTTCGTGGGCGATTCCCCGGTCGCCGTGGCCTATCAGCACGTACGTGAGGAGCCGCAGGCCCCGAGCGTCTTCGACGGCGAGATCACGCCGGAGATGGACGCCATCGTCCTGAAGGCCCTCACCAAGGACCCGGACTACCGCTACCAGTCGGCCGACGAGATGCGCGCCGACATCGAGGCCTGTCTGGACGGCCAGCCCGTCGCGGCCACCGCCGCCATGGGGGCGGTCGGTTACGGCGGTCACCCCGACGACCAGCAGACCGCCATGCTCCGCCCGCAGAACGGCGGCGGCCAGACCTCCATGCTCCCGCCGGTCAACCCGGACGACGGGGGCTACGGCTACGACGAGGGCCGCGGCCGCCGGCAGAAGAAGAGCAACGTCTCGACGTGGCTGCTCGTCCTCGCCGGCATCCTGGTCCTGGTCGGCGCGATCCTCATCGGCAAGTCCGTCTTCGGCGACGACGGCGGGAACGACGGGACGATGAAGGCTCCCAAGCTCATCGGCGAGACCGAGAGCGAGGCCAAGGAGTCGGCCACGAACGTCGGCCTGAAGTTTGAGGTCGGCGAGCGCAAGGCGTGCGCCAAGTTCCCGAAGGGCGAGGTCTGCAGTCAGGAGCCCGGGGTGAACGCCGAGATGAAGAAGGGCGAGACCATCTCGGTGACCGTCTCGACGGGCACCCCGAAGATCTCCGTCCCGGACGTGCAGGGTCTCAGCTTCCAGGAGGCCAAGAGCCAGCTCGAGGACAAGGGCTTCACCAACATCGAGAAGGCGACCGAGGAGTCCGACCGGACCCCCGGCAAGGTCATCCGTCAGGACCCCGCGGGCGACTCCAAGGCCGAGAAGAGCGAGACGATCACGCTCACCGTCGCCAAGGAGAAGAAGCAGCAGACCGTCCCGGACGTCACAGGCCTCGACTACGAAGCGGCCGCGAAGCAGATCACGGACAACGGCTTCACGCCCGCCCGCCAGGACGTCGCCAGTGAGGACGTCGAGGAGGGCAAGGTCATCAAGACCACGCCCGCGGCCGGTACGCCCGCCGACTCCGGCTCCACGGTGAACGTCCAGGTCGCCAAGGCGGCGGAGGAAGAGGAGGCCACGGTCCCGCCTCTCACCGGCCAGAAGCTGAAGGACGCGCGCAAGGCCATCGAGGACGCGGGGCTGAGCGTCGGCACCATCACGGGTCCGCAGGACGACGACGCCCTGGTGGTCCTGTCCCAGCCCAACGCCGGCGAGAAGGCGAAGCCCGGCACGGCGATCAACCTGACCACCGCGGGCGGCGGCGGAGACAACGGCATCGGCGGCGGGGACGGCGGCGGCATCGGCGGCATCGGCGGCCTGACCAGCGGCAACAACGGCCACCGGGACGACCGCTGGTGGGACTGATCTGACCCGCACGCAACGCACACGGAGAAGCCCCGGTACCGCTGAGCGGTACCGGGGCTTCTCCGTTGTCGCCGAGCTCGCCCGGGTTACTTCAGCTCCGCCGGAGGTGTCCGCTTGCTGTCGACCTTCTCGATGCGTTCCAGCTCGCCCCACACGACGTACCGGTAGCGGGACGTGTAGACGGGCGTGCAGGTCGTGAGTGTGATGTAGCGGCCCGGCTTCTTCGCGCCCGATTCCTTGGGCACGGGGTTCAGGACCTTCACGTTGTACTTCGAGGTCTCGGGGAGCTTCGCGTACACCTTGTAGATGTACCACTTGTCCCGGGACTCGAAGACGATCGCGTCGCCCTTGTCGATCTTGTCGATCTTGTGGAACTTCGCGCCGTGTCCGTCGCGGTGCGCGGCCAGCGTGAAGTTGCCCTGCTTGTCCTCGGGCAGCGCCGACTTGATGGGGTCCTTGTAGTAACCGGCCACGCCGTCGTTGAGGATCTTGTGGCTCGTGCCCGCCTTGACCAGCACCTCGCCGTTGCCCATCGCGGGTACGTGCAGGAACCCGATGCCGTCCTTGGTGTCGATGGAGCCGGGCCCCGCCGCCCAGTGGTCGCGCACGCGGTTGCCCTGCTTGTGCGCCTCGCGGTCCGCTATGACGTTCGTCCACCACAGGGAGTAGACGACGAAGAGCCCGAGCACGAGGCCCGCGGTGATGAGGAGTTCACCGAAGACGCTGACCGCCGTGGCGATGGGGCCGCGGCCGCGGCGCCGTGGTGTGGGGGCCGACGCGGGCGCCTCGTCCTGCTTCTCGTCATCGGTCGTGGCTGCCACTGGTTCCGCCCCGTTCTCACCGTTCTAGTTCACGAGCGCGCTCGGTTTGCCCTTGTCGCGCGGTCGCTCCTCGACCATCTTGCCCCAGACGATCATTCGATACTTACTCGTGAATTCCGGGGTACAGGTGGTCAGTGTGATGTACCGGCCGGGTTTGGTGAAGCCCGAACCCGGCGGGACGGGGCCGATCACGCTCGTGTTGCTGGGCGCGGTCTGCGGCAGGATGCTCGCCATCTTGTAGACGAAGTACGTGTCCTGCGTCTCCACGACGATCGGGTCGCCCGGCTCCAGGCGGTTGATGTAGCGGAACGGCTCACCGTGCGTGTTGCGGTGGCCCGCGACCGCGAAGTTGCCCTTCTTGGCCTCCGGCATCGCGGTCTTGGTGGCGCCTTCGTTGTAGTGGCCGACCATGCCGCGGTCGAGGACCTTCTGCTTGTCGATGCCCTCGGCGACCGGCACGACGACGTCCAGGCGCGGAATGTGGAGGAGCGCGAATCCCTGTCCTGGCTCGAAGCTGCCGGGCTTGCCCTTGCCCTCCGCCCAGCTCTCCTGGAGGTCGTGCGCGGCTCCGTCGGCCTGCTGCTGGGCACGGATGTTCGTCCACCAGAGCTGGTACGTGACGAAGAGCAGCATCAGGACGCCGACCGTGATGAAGACTTCGCCGAGTCCCCGGCTGATCACCGCGCCCGGTGAAGGCCTGCGGGCACGCTCCGCGCGGCGGGCCTCTACGCGGGACAGGGGGGCGCCGCCCGGACGGGTCGCCGTGGGGCGCGTGCCGCCCTTCTTGGCGGCCTTGCGGCGGGCGGCCCGGCCTTCGGTGGGGGTCGGCGGTGTAGGGCCTGGCTGGGTGGGGGCTGCCTGTGCTATTCGCCGCGTGTCGGCGGTGCGCAGGCCCATGGTCTCGTCGTCGGGCACGCGAGTGGGCTGTTCCGGGGCGTAGGCGCCGTACAGCTGCTCGTACGTGGGCTCCGGGGCCTGCGGCGGCTCCTGCTGCCACTCTTGTGCCTGCGGCTCCGGGGGTGCCGGTGTCTCAGTGGGGGCTTGCTGCCCCGTCGGCGTCCGCCGTTCCTGCTCCGCGCTGCCGCTGCGGAACCACGGCGAGGGGTGCTGCCCCGGCAACGGGTCCGTCAGGGGGTCCTCCAGGTGATCGACCGCCGCCTCGAGCGCACCGTCCTCCCCGTACGCGTCGTTCGCGTCGTACGGGGCTCCGGAGGAGTCGCGCTCGGGGCGCAGGGCCGTCACGCCGTGGCCCTGCCCACCACCGGGGCGAGCCCGCTCGATCGGGCGATGGCGCCGGTGTCCCCGCACTCCGCCAGCCAGTTGGCCAGCATGAGGTGGCCGTGCTCGGTGAGCACGGACTCCGGATGGAACTGGACGCCCTCGACCGCGAGTTCCCGGTGGCGCAGGCCCATGATGATGCCGTCCTCCGTGCGCGCGGTGACCTCCAGGTCGGCCGGGACGGTGGCGGGCTCGGCGGCGAGCGAGTGGTAGCGGGTCGCGGTGAACGGGGACGGGAGGCCGGCGAAGACGCCCTTGCCCTCGTGCCGGACGAGTGAGGTCTTGCCGTGCAGGAGCTCGGGAGCACGGTCCACGACGCCGCCGTACGCCACCGCCATGGACTGCATGCCGAGGCAGACGCCGAAGACGGGCACGCCGGTCGCGGCGCAGTGGCGCACCATCTCGACGCAGACGCCCGCCTGTTCCGGGGTGCCGGGACCCGGCGAGAGCAGCACGCCGTCGAAGCCGTCCTGCGCGTGCCGCAGCTCGACCTCGTCGTTGCGCAGCACCTCGCACTCGGCGCCCAGCTGGTACAGGTACTGGACGAGGTTGAAGACGAAGCTGTCGTAGTTGTCCACGACGAGGATGCGGCTGCGGCTCATGCCGCCGACGGCGCTCACTGGCCGTCCACCGTGACGTCGTTGAAGGGCAGCAGGGGCTCCGCCCAGGGGAAGACGTACTGGAACAGCACATAGACCACCGCGAGGACGAGCACCAGGGAAATCAGTGCCCTCACCCATGCGTTTCCCGGCAGATGCCGCCAGATCCAGCCGTACATGCCGTCCCTTCCGTCGCGTACGGCCAGGCCTCCCTCGCCGTACCGCACCAGACTAACGGCGCAGTGCCTCCGGTTTCCCGGCCTCCACGGGCTGGGTCGCGTCCAGATGCGCCCAGACGATCAGCCGGTGACTGTGGCCCCACTCTGGTTCACAGGTCGTAAGGGTGAGGTAACGGCCCGGCCCGTCGTAGCCGGACTTGCGCGGCACGGGGTCAATGACGCCGATGTCGCCGGGGAGCGTCTTGTAGGGCTTCTTGTCGATGCGGTACGTGAACCAGGTCGCGCCGTCGGTGAGGACCACGGCGTCGCCGGGGCGCAGTTCCGGGAAGTCCTTGAAGGGGTCGCCGTAGGTGCGGCGGTGGCCCGCCACGGCGAAGTTGCCCTTCTGGCCGAGGCGGGCGGTGGAGGCGTAGTGGCCGAGGCCCTTCTTGAGGACGTCGGTGCCGGTGCCGTGGAGCACGGGCTTGTTCCACGTGAAACCGAACCGCGGGATGTACATGACCGCGAAAGCCTTGCCGTCTTTGTAGGGCGCGGGCTCGTCCGGCGAGTCCGTAGAGCTCTCGGCGGACGTTCCCGAGGAGACGGCTCCTTGGGCCCACCGGTCCTGCAGAGCGTCGATCTGACTGTCCATCGCGTTGTCGGCCTTCACGCCGGTCCAGAACAGGACGTAGACGACGAAGAGCACGATCAGCGTGCCGACGGTGATGCACAGTTCGCTGAACGTCCTGACCAGCACGCGCACGGACACGGGTCCCCCCAGGTGCGGCTGCTCGCGGCTACTCCACGGGCTTCGCGTAGTGGAGATCCACTGTGCCCGAGTAGCCGGGAAGAGTCACCGCTCCGTCGTCGTCCACTTTCCAGCCGAGACCGTACGCGTTGACGTAGAGCATGTAGTTCTGGATCTCGGGAGAGGCCGTGAGGGCGGTCCTGAGCTTGTCGGGGTCACCGACCGCGGTCACCTTGTACGGCGGGGAGTAGACGCGGCCCTGGAGGATCAGAGTGTTGCCGACGCAGCGCACGGCGCTGGTGGAGATCAGACGCTGGTCCATGACCTTGATGCCCTTGGCACCGCCCTTCCAGAGGGCGTTGACCACGGCCTGGAGGTCCTGCTGGTGGATGACCAGGTCGTTGGGCTGGGGCTCGGGGTAGCCGGGGAGCTTGGCGGTGGCGTTGGGCGGGGCGTCGGCGAGGGTGACCGTGACCGCCTTGCCCTTGAGCTTCTTGGTGCCGGCGTTCTCCTCGAGCGCCTCGAGCCGGGCCTCGTCCGCCTTGGTGCCGCCGCCGTCGCGCTGGGCGAGCGATTCGACGTCGTCGCGGAGGTTGCCGTTGGACTCGTCGAGGGCGCCGTTCTTGTGGCTGCGCTCCTGAATCAGGTCCGAGAGTTTCAGCAGTGAGGCGTCGGTACGAATGTTGGTGCCCTTGGCCGTGTTGAAACTGGTGAAGAAGATCAGCCCGGCGAGAGCGAAAACAGCACCCGTAAGCACCCGAACCGGACGCCATCGGGGGCGACGAACGGGGCCTTTGTGGGAGTCGGCAGAATTGCTCAACGTACCCTTATCTCCTTCGACGCCGCGGAAGCACTACGCTAACGGACGCCCGGGGGAGGCTTCAGCTCCCCGTGACGTCCCGCCCGGCGCCAGACAACAGTTACCTGCGCGGCCACGCAGCGCATCGACAGGAGAGACCCTCGTGCCGAAGTCACGTATCCGCAAGAAGGCAGACGACTACACGCCGCCGCCCGCGAAGAAGGCGACGAACATCAAGCTGACCAACCGCAGCTGGGTGGCTCCGGTGATGTTGGCGCTGTTCCTCATCGGTCTCGCCTGGATCGTCGTCTTCTACGTCACGGACGGGAAGCTGCCGATCGATCCGCTGGGCAACTGGAACATCGTGGTGGGCTTCGGCTTCATCGCCGCGGGGTTCGGTGTCTCCACCCAGTGGAAGTAGCCTTCCCCGGCCGAGCGCAAGCCCTGCCCTGAGTTATCCACAGCGCTATCCACATGGGGAAAAGGTCTGAAGATCTGTGGATAACCTTCGGCCGGTTGACGCCGGTGTGACTGGCCGACCGGAACTCTGTTCGCCGCTCGCCCCTTGTCCTTCCTGGGGAAACCCAGGTCAGCGACAGGGGGCACGGTTGTTCCCCACAGCATGCACAAGATCCGCCACACGCTGTGGACAACGTCGGTACGTCAGGTGAGCTCGGCGGTCCGCACGACGACCATGACCACCGTCGCCAGCAGCACCAGCGCACAGCTGCCGTACTGGATGAGGCTCCGCCGCTCGCGGGGCGCGTGCACCATCGCGTAACCGACGATGAGACCGCCGACGAGCCCGCCGACGTGCGCCTGCCACGCGATGTTGGGCCACCAGATGGTGATCGCCATGTTGATCGCCAGGAGCGCGATGACCGGCCGCATGTCGTA
The DNA here is from genome assembly GCF_008642355.1 of Streptomyces venezuelae. Lineage (NCBI taxonomy): Bacteria > Bacillati > Actinomycetota > Actinomycetes > Kitasatosporales > Streptomycetaceae > Streptomyces > Streptomyces venezuelae. The sequence continues at coordinate 4,147,713 of NZ_CP029193.1, read as the reverse complement.
GTTGAGCCGCTTCATCAGGATGGCGGTCGCACCGAACAGGCCGAAGATGGCGCCGGACGCTCCGACCGAGGGCTGGTTCGGCTCCGCGAGGAGATACGTCAGCGCGCTGCCGGCGAGGCCCGACGCCGCATAGAGCGCGAGGTAGCGGACGCGGCCGAGCGCGGCCTCCAGCGGACCGCCGATCCACCACAGGCTGAGCATGTTGAACGCGATGTGCATGTAGCTGCTGTGCAGGAACATCGCCGTCACCAGGCGGTACCACTGCCCCTCGGCGACACCCTCGACCGTGCCGAACTCCGGGACGAAGGCCCGGCCCAGCAGATCGAAGCGGTCGGTGAAGGTGTCCCCCACCGCCAGTTGCACGAGGAACAGGGCGAGGTTCAGCCCGACAAGGATCTTGGTGACCAAACGCGGGTCGGCGGCGACCGTGCCGCCCGCGACCGTGCGGGGCTGGTTGGCCGTCGGTGCGTGGCCGGTGCCCGAACCGCCGCGGACGCACTCGGGGCACTGGAAGCCGACCGAGGCACTGATCATGCATTCGGGGCAGATGGGTCGCTCGCAGCGCGTGCAGGTGATGCCGGTCTCCCGGTCCGGGTGCCGGTAGCAGGAGGGCACACCCGACGCCCCCTGAGGCTCCTTCGGGCTGCCTGGCGCCTGGTCCATGGGGTCCCCTCAATCTCCGTACGAAGGCACTGCGACGGCACACGTGGCAACGCGCCGCCCCGCCCTTCCTTACGGATGGGCGGGGCGGTTTGGTTCCCTCGCGGTACGCGCGGGTACGCGCAGGTCAGGCGTCGCGGGTCTCGATGACCACGGACTCGATGACCACGTCGTTGACCGGGCGGTCGGTGCGCGGGTTGGTCTGGGTGGCCGCGATGGCGTCCACGACCTTCTTGCCGGCGTCGTTGGCGACCTCGCCGAAGATCGTGTGCTTGCGCGTCAGCCACGCCGTCGGCGCGACCGTCACGAAGAACTGCGAGCCGTTGGTGCCCGGACCCGCGTTGGCCATCGCCAGCAGGTACGGCTTGTCGAAGGCGAGGTCCGGGTGGAACTCGTCCTCGAACTCGTAGCCCGGCCCACCCGTGCCGTTGCCCAGCGGGTCACCGCCCTGGATCATGAAGCCGCTGATCACGCGGTGGAAGACCGTGCCGTCGTACAGCCGGTCCGTCGTCTTCTTGCCGGTCTGCGGGTGAACCCACTCACGCTCGCCCTGGGCGAGCTCAACAAAGTTCTTGACCGTCTTGGGCGCGTGATTCGGCAGAAGCCGGACCTCGATGTCGCCCTGGTTGGTCTTCAGGGTGGCGTAAAGCTGCTCAGCCACGATCTGCCTTCCGTTGTCTTCTGTGACCCCCCGATCCTCGCACGGACCGGATTGGGACGAGTAGCCACCGACTGGGCGCGCGCCGGACCGATCCGTGGCATTGTCGGCCGAGAGCTCTCCGCTGCAGAGATTTTGCCTGGTTCAGAGACTGAAACGCTCAGAAAAAGGAACTCAGGATGCCGGGGTCAGCTTCCATGACCCGGATGCCCGCCCTCGCATGTCATCGGAGCGATCCGAAAGGCATGATCCCTGAAAGGGTGGAAAGGTGACATACCTATACGCCACCGAGGAGGAGGATCCCGTGACCCGCATCGACAGCGTGCGCGCCGCGACCGGCTCGGCCAAGGACAGCGTGCGTCACGCCGCGGACGCGGTGGCACCTTACGCCGACACGGCCAAGGACCGGGCCACTCACTACGCCCACGAAGCGCGCGTACGACTCGCACCCAAGGTGTCTTCTGCTGCCCAGCAGGCCGCCGAACAGGCCCGCGTGCAGTACAGCGCCCACGTCGCCCCCCGTGTCGAGCAGGCCCGCACCCACGTGCCGCCGAAGGTCGACCACGCCGCGCACGAAGCCGCTGCCCGCACCCGCAAGGCCGCCCGCCAGGCCGCCGACTACTCCAGGCCCCGCATCGAGCAGGCGGTCGCCGCCGCCCAGCCCGTCCGTGAGGAGGCCACTTCGCGCGGCACGGCGGCTCTCGCCGCACTGCGCGGGCAGGTCTCGGCGAAGGAGATCCAGCGTCTGGCCCGCAAGCACGAGCGCAGGGCCAAGAGGGGCCGCCTCGCCAAGCGGCTCGCCGTCCTCGGTCTGCTCGCAGGCGGCGCCGTGGCCGCGTGGAAGTGGTGGGACAAGCAGGCCAACCCCGACTGGCTGGTCGAGCCGCCCGCGGCCACGGAGGTACCCGACAGCACGCCGCTGACCTCGGTCGACGGCAGCGGCCAGGCCGCCCTCGACCCCGAGGTACAGGCCAAGCAGGCGGAAGCCGAGGCCGAGGCGAAGGACCAGGACAAGCGGGGCTGACGCCGCGTACGACGTCGTGGGGCGGGGGACCGGTTGGTCTGCCCGCCCCGCGTTGTTTCACGTGAAACACCGTCGCCGAGTGGTCCCGGGTTGTCCCACCCGGGTGGTCCCTGGTTGGTGCACGGAGGAAGGGGAACTGCTCCTGGCATGGCTGCGAACCAAAGCTTGAACCACGACGAGGCACCTGTCCTGGAAGCGCTGGAGCGCTACCACAAGGTCGACGAGCTCGCCTTCACCCCACCGGGTCACAAGCAGGCGCGGGGCGCCGACCCCCGGGTCAGGAAGGTGCTCGGCGAAGCGGTGTTTCTCGGCGACGTGCTCGCCACGGGCGGACTCGACGACCGGTTGAGCCGCCATCAGATCCTGGAACGCGCCCAACGGTTGATGGCCGACGCCGTCCACGCCGAGCACACCTTCTTCTCGACCTGCGGCAGCTCCCTGTCGGTCAAGGCGGCCATGCTGACGGTGACCGCGCCGCACCGTCGCCTGTTGGTCGGGCGTGACGCGCACAAGTCCGTGATCGCGGGCCTGATCCTGTCGGGCGTCGAGCCTGTCTGGGTGGAACCCGCCTGGGACCCTGAGCGCCACATCGCCCATCCGCCCCCGGCCGAGTCGTTCGAGAAGGCCTTCGCCGCCCACCCCGACGCGGACGGCGCGCTGGTCACGAGCCCCACGCCCTACGGCTCCGCTGCCGACCTCGGCAACATCGCGGACGTGTGCCACCGGCGCGGCAAGCCTCTGATCGTCGACGAGGCCTGGGGCGCGCATCTGCCCTTCCACAGCGATCTGCCGACCTGGGCGATGGACGCGGGCGCCGACATCTGCGTGACCAGCGTCCACAAGATGGGCAGCGGCCTCGAACAGGGCTCGGTCTTCCACCTCCAGGGCGACCTGATCGACCCCGCTGTCCTCGCGTCCCGCGCGGACCTCCTCGGCACCACCAGTCCTTCCGTCCTGCTCTACGCCGGGCTGGACGGGTGGCGTCGCCAGATGGTCCAGCACGGTGAGCGGCTCCTCGGCGACGCCTTGGACCTGGCCGCCCGCACGCGTGCGGCGATCGAGGACATCGACGGCCTGCACGTCGACGACGCCGACGACTACTGCGGCCCGGGCCGTGCTGCCGACCTCGACCCACTGCCCGTCGTGATGGACCTTTCCGCGCTCGGCACCACGGGGTACGCCGCGGCCGACTGGCTGCGCGAGCACCACCACATCGACATGCACCTCTTCGACCACCGCCGGATCAGCGCCCAGCTCACCCACGCCGACGACGAGGCCACCACCACACGCCTCCTCGACGCGCTGCGCGATCTGACCAGGCACGCCGACGAACTGGGCGACGCCCCGAAGGTCGACGTCCCCAGCCCCGCCGACCTGCGTATGCCTCAGGCCGACCTGCCGCGCGACGCCTACTTCGCCCACCCCGAGGACGTACCCGTGGACGAGGCGGCGGGACGCATCGCCGCGGAGATGATCACCCCGTACCCCCCGGGCATCCCCGTCGTCCTGCCCGGCGAGCGGCTGACGGAGCCCGTCCTGACCTATCTGCGGTCGGGCGTACGCGCCGGCATGAACCTTCCCGACGCGGCCGACAGCTCTCTGGAGACGGTGCGTGTCGTACGAGACGAGGGACGGTGAGCACGTGGCCCGCGACACGGACAACGCGGACGACGTGAGCGGCCAGGACGACACGGACGGTCTGCACGACGCTGATGATCTGAATGACGCGACTGGTCTGAGCGGCACGGACGGTCCGGGCGACACGGACGGTCTGGATGACGTGCAGAAGGGCATCGCGGCCTTCACCGCGCTCGCGGACTCGTCCGTGTACGTCGTCACCGCCGTCGCGGACGGGCAGCGCGCGGGCTGTCTGGTCGGCTTCGCGAGCCAGTGCTCCCTGGAGCCCGTCAGGTTCGCGGTATGGCTCTCCAAGGCCAACCACACCTACCGGCTGGCCCTGGCAGCGAGCGCTCTCGCCGTGCACCAGCTGCCACGGGCCCGACACGACCTCGCGGAGCGCTTCGGGTCGCTCTGCAGCGACAGGACCGACAAGTTCGCCGGGCTGCCCCTGGAGGAGGGGCCGGAGGGGACCCTCGTCCTGTCCGACTCCCTCACCTGGTTCGTCGGCCGTATCCACGACCGGTGTGACGGAGGCGACCACGTCGCGTTTCTCCTCGACCCGATCGCGGCCCACGCCCCGGACCCGAACTCACCCGAAACCGTTTCACCACTGACACTGCACGACGCGGGCGACATCACCGCGGGCCATCCCGCATGACGCGACCAGGGCCACCGTGGTCCGTGGTGATTTCCGTGCCGAGCACGGAGTCGGACCTCACCCTGCCCGGGTGAGGCTGGGGGCCACACCACGTCCTCGGCCCACAGGAGCACCCATGAGCACCCCGCCGCGTTCCCGCGCCCAGCGTCGCGACGACACCGAGCACCGGCTCGCCCACGACATCGACGTGTGGGTGGCGAGCGCCTCCCCGGAAGGCACTCCGTACCTGGTTCCGCTCTCCTTCGACTGGGACGGCGAGGCGCTGTGGGTGGCGACCCCGGCCGACAGCCCGACCGGCAGGAACCTGACCGCCACCGGGGCCGCCCGGCTGGCGCTGGGGACGTCCCGGGACGTGACCATGATCGAGGGGGCCGTCCAGACCTTCGAGATCGACGAACCGCCGAGCGGGCAGGCCGACCGGTTCGCCGCACGCACCGACTTCGATCCGCGCGAGCAGAGCGCCCCGTACAACTGGTTCCGCATCGTCCCCCACCGCATCCAGGCCTGGCGGGAGTCGAACGAGCTGCGAGGACGCGACCTCATGCGGGAGTCCGTCTGGCTCGACTGACCACCGGCAACCGGTCACGAAAAATGCCCTCCGACCTTACGTTTCCGCAGGTCGGAGGGCATATCTCGGGTGGAGCCTAGGGGAGTCGAACCCCTGACATCTGCCATGCAAAGACAGCGCTCTACCAACTGAGCTAAGGCCCCGCGACGGTACGCCGAACCGGAACAATCACGTCCCGACGCGCATCGCAGACCAGAGTACCGGGTCACCCCCCGGATCCCGCAAAAGGATTGGGGGTCCCGGTCCACGACCACTCTCCGTAAGATGCTCGACGTGGTTCGCGGCAGCGAACCACGGTCTTAGGGGAAGCGATGGGGAGACGCAATGGACGCCGCACAACAAGACACCACCGCGAGAGCACGAGAGCTCCAGCGGAATTGGTACGGGGAGCCGCTGGGGGCGCTCTTCCGTCGCCTCATCGATGATCTGGGCCTGAACCAGGCACGCCTCGCCGGAGTCCTCGGCCTGTCCGCGCCCATGCTGTCCCAGCTGATGAGCGGTCAGCGTGCCAAGATCGGCAATCCCGCGGTCGTCCAGCGCGTCCAGCTCCTCCAGGAGCTGGCGGGCCAGGTCGCGGACGGCAGCGTGAGCGCCGCCGAGGCCACCGACCGCATGGACGAGATCAAGAAGTCGCAGGGCGGCTCCGTCCTCACCAACACGGCGCAGACCGCGACCAGTTCGGGTGCCCCCACGGTCAAGCGCGTGGTGCGCGAGATCCAGTCGCTGCTGCGCTCCGTCGCGGCGGCCGGCGACATCATCGATGCCGCCGACTCCCTCGCCCCGACCCACCCGGAGCTGGCAGAGTTCCTCCGGGTGTACGGCGCCGGGCGCACCGCGGACGCGGTCGCCCACTACGAGGCGCACCAGAGCTGAGCCGTAGCTGAGCCGTCGACCGGGCCGCGCACGGTCCGGAGGGGGAGCGGAGCGCGACCATGGGTGAGGTCTTCGCCGGCCGGTACGAACTGGTCGACCCGATCGGACACGGGGGAGTCGGGGCGGTCTGGCGCTCCTGGGATCACAGGCGCCGCCGCTACGTGGCCGCCAAGGTCCTCCAACAGAGCGACGCACACGCGCTGTTGCGGTTCGTCCGGGAACAGGCACTGCGGATCGACCACCCCCATGTCCTCGCGCCCGCCAGCTGGGCCGCCGACGACGACAAGGTCCTGTTCACCATGGATCTGGTCGCCGGCGGCTCGCTGGCGCACGTGATCGGGGACTACGGCCCGCTCCCGCCCCCTTTCGTCTGCACCCTCCTCGACCAGCTCCTCTCCGGCCTGGCGGCCGTCCACGCCGAAGGCGTCGTCCACCGTGACATCAAACCGGCCAACATCCTGCTGGAAGCCACCGGCGCGGGGCGTCCTCATCTGCGCCTCTCCGACTTCGGCATCTCGATGCGCAAGGGCGAGCCCCGGCTGACGGAAACCGACTATGTCGTGGGTACGCCCGGCTACTTCGCGCCCGAACAAATGCTGGGCGCAGAGCCGGATTTCACCGCCGACCTCTTCGCCGTCGGCCTGGTCGCTTTGTACCTCCTGGAAGGCGCCAAGCCGGACGCCAAGGCACTCATCGAGTACTTCGCCGAACACGGCACGCCACGGGCCCCGCAGGGCATCCCGGAGCCGCTGTGGCAAGTCATCGCCACTCTCCTCCAGCCGGATCCCCAGACGCGCTTCCGCACCGCCACGGGTGCGCGCAAGGCCCTCGCCTCCGCCGCGGAGATGCTGCCCGAACCGGGCCCGGACGACGAGCTCATCGAGATCTTCGACCAACTCGCGCCACTGCCCGCCGGTTTCGGCCCGCACGGCCCCGTCGATGCCACCGACTCGTACCCGCACCCGCACCCGCGCCCCCGTTCCGCACCTCGCCACGCACGCCGCACCACCGCACCCGAAGTGCCCGAAGCGCCCTCTGCACCGCCCCCGCCTCCGCACCTCCCGCCTCCGCACCTCCCGCCACCGGCGACGGACCCCACGCCCACATCCGGGCCGCCCACATCCGGGCCGCCCACCCCTGCAACGCCCGCCGCCCCCGGGCCGTCACACACAAACGGTTTCCCACTGCCCCCGCCCGTGCAGCCCGAGCCGCCGCAACCGCCACAGCCCCGCTACTCTCCCCAGTCACCGCACACCGCACCTGTGGATCCACCCGCACAGTCACCCACACAGCTGCCCGCGCGCCCGCCCTCTTCCCGACCTCCCCAGCCGTCAACTCCCCCCACTCCGATGCCACTACGGACACCCGACCCCGGTCCCGGGCCCACGCCCCCCGCGCCTGATCCCACGTACGCCTCCGCACAAGCCGTGACGTCGTCAGCCCGCCGCAGCCAGGCCCTCACCCCCGCCGCAGCAGCTTCTACGTATCCGTACACCGCTCAAGCCGCCCAGGTTCCATCTCCGAACCCCCCAATTTCACAGCTCCGGGCGGCACCCCCCACCCCTGCGCCCGCCACCGCCCTCCCCGCCCCCCAACGGCGTCCGGGACCTCCCGCGAAGGTGGCGGTCCCGATGCTGCTCGTGGCGCTGGCCTGCCTCGCTATCGGCGTCTGGGCACTCACGCAGCTCTGAGGTCCTGGCCGAACTCCCTGACAGAAATCCTGACTGCCCACAAGTCCGCTCACCACTTCCGCGGTGGTCAGCGCCGCTCCTGCGGTGATCAGAACCGCTCGTGCGGTGGCCCGAACCGCGCACTCGCCCTCGCCCCGCGTCGCGCGACCAGCGTCCACACCCCGAGAATTCCGAGCAGCACCACTCCGGCCCCGATCCCACCGGCGGCGATCACCGCCATCAGCTCGTGATCGCGCTCACCGCCGCCGCCCCCGTCGTCATCCCCGGCCGCCGCTGTCTCCCCCCGCTGCGCCGCCTCCGCATCCTGCTCGGACACGCCGAAGTCGTCCGCGGGCCGAGGTGACCCCGCGTAAACAGGCCCCCGCCGCGGCGATCCGTCGACGTCCACCCGCAGCGTCAGGTCCAGCGGCGCCTCGCCGAACTTCTCCGCGACATCGGGGCTGAGATGGACCGACACGTAGTACCAGCCGGCGAACCGCATCGCGGCCACCTCATCGGTGAGAGCGAAGCGGTTCTCGTACGCGACCGGCGGCAGCGGCTTCAGGGACGACGACTTCTGCTCGCCGTCGTACGCGGTGTCGGAGTCCTCGACCTCGGCGCGCACAGGGTTGTGGAGTGATGTGACCAATGCGGACGAGACGTATCCCCTGTCCCGTCCAGGCCCGGCCCCCGTCGCCCCGGTTCCGGTCCCCCTCCCGCTCGAACTGCCGAGCTCCGCTGCGACGGAGAGTTGTTGCCCCCAGTCGACGGGTACGCGGTAGAAGAGGGTCTCTCCGGGCTCTATAGCGGCCCCCCAGACCCCCCTCCCCAGTCCTCGCGCGTCGTTGAAGCTCGTGCCGCCCTCGCGCAGGGTGCGCTCCCCCGTAGGCGGTACGGGCGACGCGGAATCCCAAGCTCGTGGCGGCGCCGTCCCACCTTGCCTCCGCGGCACGGGTTCTGACGCCACGTGGAGTTCCAGGTCCCAGTCCTCCCGCGTGGTCGTCGACCGGACGGTCCCCGAGGACCTGGTCCGCTCGACGAGCACGTAATACGTACCGGCGCCCGTACAGCTCTTCTCTCCGTGACCGACCCTGCGCGCCGCCGTTGCGGTGATCGGACGCGGGCTCTCCGAAGAGCCGAACCGCGCCTCTTCCGCATCCAGAGGACTGCAGTTGTTGCCGTCGGAGTCCTGGACGGACACCTCGACCCCGTCGGCGTAGGAGACGTCGGCGTCCGCCTTCGGGAGGGCCGTCACGGATACGTACGCGTTCTCCACCGCTGTCAGCTCCAGACGGTAAAAACGCTGTCCCACGCGCGGGAGGGAGCTTTTGTACGCCCTGCCGGGAGTCAGTCGGCGTCCTTCGACGTTGCTCCTCGCGCCCTCGACGGTCTCGGCTCCTTCAGCGAAGGCGTACGGGGACGAAGGGTCGGACACACCCACGGCTCCGGCCGGCCCGGGGAACAGTCCCACCGCGCACAGCGCGGCGGCCACCGCCACGGCCGGAGCGGCCCGCCCCGAGCCGAAACGCAGCCCTTGGCACCCGTTCAGCCGCCGCCCCATCGCGCGTCACCCCTCGCCGAACCGAACCAAGCCGTCCCACCCGTCCCGACCGTCCTGCCCGTCCGACGCGGCGCGGACACCACCACAGACCGACGACCGTCGCAACCGCGCCACCCCACCACCCCCGCCATTCACACCCGCAACCGATTTATTCGCAGGAGCGAAAGAGGAGGGGTGAACAGCCGGACAGCACAAAGCCCCGGCCGCAGAAGCGACCGGGGCTTGTGAAGTGACTGTGTCGGTACTCACGAACCCGTGGGCACGGAGTCAGTCGCCTCCGTCCACAGATCCTGCTCGGCGCGATCCGCCTGGATCTGGCGGTACACGAGGAGCCCGCCGATGGCGGCCAGTGCGACCAGGAGAAGCTTCTTCACCGCGCGACCTCGTCTTTCCTTGACGTAGGGGACTTCTGGCGCCCGACTATACACACCGAGCGATATCGATCGGTGACCTGGTTGGGCCTCAACTCAGGGCCCGCGGAGAGCAGTAGAAACGGACCCGACAGCTCCGCCAGGCGTTCCGCCGGGCACCCCATCCACTGTGACTTTCGCCGCTTTGACCCTTTCTCGGCACGCTTGGGGCCATCCGGGTGGTGTTCATCTGAACATCGACGCGCCACGAGCGTCGGTCCACCACTCTCGGCGCCGCATACACATGATGAGGAAAGTACGCAAATCGCCCAACCCGAAATGAGGGGCAATGACCGGCAGCAAGGCCAAGGCCATGAAGCTCTGGACCACGATCGTCACCGCTTTCCTCGCGCTCTTCGCCACGATGGGGCTCACCACGACGGCAAGCGCGGCCACGACGGCACAGGAGACCACGAACGCACGCAACGCCACGGTGTGCGCACCGACGCCGACGATGGCGCTCTGGTCGGCCGCGTACGAACGGTCCTTGCCCCCGACGATGAAGCAGCGCATCCGCGCCGAGGCCCATGGCTCGTCCCCCAGCTGCCGGCACCTGCCCACGGTGGACACCGAGGCCGAGACTGATGCCACCGCACAGGAACCAGGCCTCGCCCCGGAGCCGTAACCCCGGACCCGGCCTCAGGGCGCACGCCCCCCTGAATTTCAGAAGACCCCCGGCCACCACAGGCCGGGGGTCTTATTGCGTGCGCGGGCCGGGCGGGGCTTCTTGCGCTGGCGTCTGGCGTCTGGCGTGAGGCGTCTGGCGTGAGGCGTCTGGCCACTGTTGGACGTGGCGCACGCAAGGAAACCCCCGGTCTGCGCACAGCCCCTGGGACACATTCCTCCGAGACCCCCGCCGCCAACCGCGGACACACCCCTGGAAACGCCCGTGGAAACGCCAGAACCCCCAACCGGTCACGGTTGGGGGTTCTGTACTGGTGGGGCTAACAGGATTTGAACCTGTGGCCTCATCCTTATCAGGGATGCGCTCTAACCAACTGAGCTATAGCCCCGCCGCGCTGCGGTGTGTGTCCCGCGCGCTGACCTCTGAAGGTTAGCGCACCTGGGGGCCAGTCCCAAAATCGATACCCGCGCGCGGGAAAGCGAGCGCTACTCGTCCTCGGCCAGGGTCAGCTCGACGCCGCCCACGAAGCCCGCGGAGAGGTTGTAGATGAAGGCGCCCAGCGTCGCCAGAGCGGTCGCCAGGACGACGTCGATGACCGCGATGATCGTCGTGAACATCAGGACGCGCGGCAGCGACAGGAAGGACTGGAGGTCGAAGCCGTTGGACTCGTTCGAGCCCGTGGCCTCGGAGATCGTGCCGCCGACCGTCGAGAAGACACCCATCGCATCCATGACCATCCACAGGACGGCCGCCGCGACGATCGTGCAGATGCCGAGCGCGATGGAGAGCAGGAAGCTGACCTTCATCACCGACCACGGGTCTGCCTTGGCCACCCGCAGGCGCGCCTTGCGCGTGCGCGGGGTCGTGCGCGCTCCCGTGCGCGGCCGGCGCACCGAGCCCGTCTGGGAGCCCTGCTGGTACGCCTGCGGCGGGTGGTAGGGCTGGGACGACTGCTGCTGGGGCTGACGCTCCCCGGGCAACGCCCCACTGGCGCCCCCAGGACCGTTCACACCGCTGGTGCCGCTCACACCGTCGGCACCGCTCGTGCCACCCGCCCCGCTCGCGCCACCAGAGCCGTTCGACCCGCCCGAGCCGACCCCCGGCTTGCCCTTGCCCTTGTTCTTGCTCTTGCCTTTGCCCTTGCCCGCCACGTACGCGGTGTCGTACTGGTCGGAAGTCTGACCAGAAGTCCCTGGCCCTCGGGTGTCCGTCACAGTCCCCCCCTGGGATCCATGAGACTCGTCGGAGTCGTGTGCATCAGTGGCGGAGCCACGGGCACCATCCGTGCCGGTGGTGCCGGTTCGATTCGTCCCGGCGCCCGTGGCTCCGCTCACGATGACTCACTCCTCGCGCTACTCGGCCGAGGAGTCCACGCCCTCGTCCGTACCGGTGGCCGGCTCGGCGGCGTCCGATTCGTCGACGACGATGTCCCCGTCGACTTCCTCGGCCTCGCGCCCGGCCTCGGCGTTACGTGCGATGCCGACCACGGCATCGCGCTTGCCCAGGTTGATCAGTTGGACGCCCATGGTGTCACGGCCCGTCTCCCTGACCTCGTTGACTCGCGTACGAATCACACCGCCGGACAGCGTGATGGCGAGGATCTCGTCGGTCTCCTCGACCACCAGGGCACCGACGAGCTCGCCGCGGTCCTCCACGATCTTGGCGGCCTTGATGCCGAGGCCACCGCGACCCTGAACGCGGTACTCGTCGACGTTGGTTCGCTTTGCGTACCCACCGTCGGTGGCGGTGAACACGAACGTACCTGGACGAACGACATTCATCGAGAGCAGTTCGTCGCCGTCGCGGAAACTCATTCCCTTGACGCCCGAAGTGGCGCGGCCCATCGGGCGCAGCGCGTCGTCCGTTGCGGTGAACCTGATCGACTGGGCCTTCTTGCTGATGAGCAGCAGATCGTCCTCGGAGGAGACCAGCTCGGCGCCGATCAGCTCGTCGTCCGAACCGTCCTCCGTCTCACGGAGGTTGATGGCGATGACACCGCCCGAGCGGGGCGAGTCGTAGTCCTTGAGCGGTGTCTTCTTTACGAGGCCGCCCTTTGTGGCGAGCACCAGGTAGGGCACCGCTTCGTAGTCACGGATCGCGAGGATCTCGGCGATCTGCTCGTCCGGCTGGAAGGCGAGCAGGTTCGCGACGTGCTGTCCGCGGGCCTCGCGTCCGGCGTCGGGCAGTTCGTACGCCTTCGCGCGGTAGACACGGCCCTTGTTCGTGAAGAACAGCAGCCAGTGGTGCGTCGTCGACACGAAGAAGTGGTCGACGATGTCGTCCTGCTTCAGCTTCGTGCCGCGCACGCCCTTGCCGCCACGCTTCTGCGAGCGGTAGTCCTCGGTCTTGGTGCGCTTGATGTAGCCGCCGCGCGTGATGGTGACGACGATGTCCTCTTCGGCGATCAGGTCCTCCATGGACATGTCGCCGTCGAAGGGCACCAGAGCGGAGCGACGGTCCTCGCCGAACTTGTCGACGATCGCCGCGAGCTCCTCGCTGATGATCTGGCGCTGCTTCTCGGGGGAGGCCAGGATCGCGTTGTACTCGTTGATCTTCGCCTGGAGCTCGTCGTGCTCCGCGACGATCTTCTGGCGCTCCAGGGCGGCGAGGCGGCGCAGCTGCATCTCGAGGATGGCGTTCGCCTGGATCTCGTCGATCGCCAGGAGGCCCATGAGGCCCTCGCGGGCGATGTCGACGGTCTGGCTGCCGCGGATGAGCGCGATGACCTCGTCGATGGCGTCCAGGGCCTTCAGAAGGCCACGCAGGATGTGCGCACGCTCCTCGGCCTTGCGCAGCCGGAACTTCGTGCGCCGGACGATGACCTCGACCTGGTGCGTCACCCAGTGCCGGATGAACGCGTCCAGCGAGAGGGTGCGCGGCACGCCGTCGACCAGGGCCAGCATGTTGGCGCTGAAGTTCGACTGCAGGTCGGTGTGCTTGTACAGGTTGTTCAGGACGACCTTGGCGACCGCGTCGCGCTTCAGGACGATGACGAGGCGCTGGCCGGTGCGCGAGGACGACTCGTCGCGGACGTCGGCGATGCCGCCGACCTTGCCGTCCTTGACCAGGTCGGCGATCTTCTGCGCGAGATTGTCCGGGTTGGTCTGGTACGGCAGCTCGGTGACGACCAGGCACTGGCGGTTCTGGATCTCCTCGACCGCGACGACCGCGCGCATCGTGATGGAGCCACGGCCCGTGCGGTACGCCTCTTCGATGCCCTTGCGGCCCACCACGAGGGCGCCGGTCGGGAAGTCCGGGCCCTTGATGCGCTCGATGAGGGCGTCGAGGAGCTCCTCGTGCGAGGCCTCGGGGTGTTCGAGGGCCCACTGCGCGCCCGCCGCGACCTCGCGGAGGTTGTGCGGCGGGATGTTGGTGGCCATGCCGACCGCGATGCCCGCCGAGCCGTTGATCAGCAGGTTCGGGAAGCGCGCCGGCAGGACCGTCGGCTCCTGGTTGCGGCCGTCGTAGTTGTCCGTGAAGTCGACGGTCTCCTCGTCGATGTCACGGACCATCTCCATGGCCAGCGGCGCCATCTTGCACTCGGTGTACCGCATGGCGGCCGCCGGGTCGTTGCCCGGGGAGCCGAAGTTGCCGTTGGAGTCGACCAGCGGCATCCGCATCGACCACGGCTGGGCGAGGCGCACCAGGGCGTCGTAGATGGAGGAGTCGCCGTGCGGGTGGTACGTACCCATGACGTCGCCGACGACGCGGGCGCACTTGTAGAAGCCCTTCTCGGGGCGGTAGCCGCCGTCGTACATCGCGTACAGGACGCGGCGGTGGACGGGCTTCAGGCCGTCCCGTACGTCGGGCAGCGCGCGGGACACGATGACGGACATCGCGTAGTCGAGGTAGGAGCGCTGCATCTCCGTCTCGAGCCCGACGGGCTCGACACGCATGCCCACGCCGGGGACGGCGGGTTCCTCTTCGGGCGTCACAGGGGTGTTCTCGTCGGCCATTGCTGGTCAAAGTCCTTTCGAGGTGCGGCTTGTACGGGCCGACTCAGATGTCGAGGAAGCGAACGTCCTTGGCATTGCGCTGAATGAACGAGCGCCGTGCCTCGACGTCCTCTCCCATCAGCACCGAGAAGAGGTCGTCGGCCTGCGCCGCGTCGTCCAGGGTGACCTGTCCGAGCACGCGGTGTTCCTGGTCCATCGTCGTGATGCGCAGCTCCTCGGCGTTCATCTCGCCGAGACCCTTGAAGCGCTGGACCGAGTCGTCCTTGATGCGCTTGCCGGCCTGGCGGCCGAGCTCCACCAGGGCGTCGCGCTCGCGGTCCGAGTACGCGTACTGGAAGTCGTCCCGCGACCACTTGATCTTGTAGAGCGGCGGGCGCGACAGGTAGATGTGCCCGGCCTCGACCAGCGGCCGCATGAAGCGGAACAGGAACGTCAGGAGCAGCGTGTTGATGTGCTGACCGTCGACGTCGGCGTCCGCCATCAGGATGATCTTGTGATAGCGGAGCTTCTCGATGTCGAAGTCCTCGTGCACACCGGTGCCGAAGGCGGAGATGAGCGCCTGGACTTCCTGGTTGTGCAGGATCTTGTCGACGCGGGCCTTCTCGACGTTCAGGATCTTGCCTCGGATGGGCAGGATCGCCTGGTACATCGGGTTGCGGCCGGACTTCGCCGAGCCACCGGCGGAGTCACCCTCGACGATGAAGATCTCGCACTTCGTCGGGTCGTTCGACTGGCAGTCGGAGAGCTTGCCCGGCAGGGAAGCCGTCTCCAGGAGGCCCTTGCGGCGGGTCAGGTCGCGCGCCTTGCGGGCGGCGACGCGCGCGGTGGCGGCCTGGATGCCCTTGCGGATGATGTCCGCGGCCTCGTTGGGGTTCCGGTCGAACCAGTCCGTGAGGTGCTCGTGCACGACCTTCTGGACGAAGGTCTTGGCCTCCGTGTTGCCCAGCTTGGTCTTGGTCTGGCCCTCGAACTGGGGCTCGCCCAGCTTCACGGAGATGATCGCGGTCAGACCCTCGCGGATGTCCTCACCCGTGAGGTTGTCGTCCTTCTCGCGGAGGAGCTTCTTCTCGCGCGCGTAGCGATTGACCAGGCCCGTCAGTGCGGCCCTGAAGCCCTCCTCGTGCGTACCGCCCTCGTGCGTGTGGATCGTGTTCGCGAAGGAGTACACACCTTCGGTGTACTGCGAGTTCCACTGCATGGCGATCTCGGCCGAGAGGAGGCGCTCCTTGTCCTCGGCCTCGACGTCGATGACGGTCGGGTGGATGACCTCACCCTTGCGGGAGTTGAGGTACTTCACGAAGTCGACGATGCCGCCTTCGTAGTGGTACGTGACCGTGCGGGCCTCGGCGGCCTCGTCGTCGGTCGCCTCGGCCGAGTCCGCACCCGCTGTGGCCTTCGCCGACTCGCGCTCATCAGTGAGTTTGATCGTCAAACCCTTGTTGAGGAACGCCATCTCCTGGAAACGCCGCGCCAGCGTCTCGAAGGAGTACTCCGTCGTCTCGAAGACGTCCGGGTCGGCCCAGAAGGTGACCGTGGTGCCCGAGTCCTCGACCGCTCCGTGCTTGGCGAGCGGCGCCGTCGGGACGCCCAGCTTGTAGTCCTGGGTCCAGCGGTAGCCGTCGCGCTTGATCTCGACCGCGAGCTTGGTCGACAGTGCGTTCACGACGGAGACGCCGACGCCGTGCAGACCACCGGAGACGGCGTATCCGCCGCCGCCGAACTTGCCGCCCGCGTGGAGAACGGTCAGCACGACCTCGACGGCCGGCTTCTTCTCCACGGGGTGCATGTCGACCGGGATGCCACGGCCGTTGTCGACCACGCGCACGCCGCCGTCGGGGAGGATCGTGACGTCGATCGTGTCCGCGTGCCCCGCGAGGGCCTCGTCCACGGAGTTGTCGACGACTTCCTGCACCAGGTGGTGCAGGCCACGTTCACCGGTCGAGCCGATGTACATGCCGGGTCGCTTGCGGACCGCGTCCAGACCCTCGAGGACGGTGATCGCGCTGGCGTCGTACGAGGGCGGGGCCTCGCCGTTCTCGCCTGCGGCGGTGGACGGGATGTTCTCGTTGGGGTTGCCGGAATCGGCCACGAAGCGCCCTTTCTGGCACAGCACAAGCCAAGCTCCCGGCGGTGGCCGGAGCGGCTGCGTCGTTCAGCGATAGTCAGCGTTGCTCGGTGCGTCCCACAAGTGGGGCGGGATTAGCTTCCAGTCTACCGGTAGCGCTGACAGTGATGGGGGTTTGCCGGTACCTGAGTCCTCATGTGCCGCCCTGAACCGGCTGCGGCCGACTCCCCATATGGGGCCCAGGGCTCCAGAACGCTCACAGCGGCACTCAGCGCTTCGGGACGTCAACCCCCAGCTACCGTCGCCGACGGCCTCAGCCGTAGGTGTCTCCGGGGCCCGTGCTGCCGGGTGCGCGCAAGGGGCCGAAGCGGTGCGCGGGGCCCCCGGGGCCGAGGACCTTGATGAGGCGCACGGTGCCGTGGCCGAGGTCCTCGTTGAGGCGCGCGACCAGCTGCGGGGCCATGAGGCGCAGCTGGGTGGCCCAGGCCGTCGAGTCGCACTGCACGGTGAGGACGCGCTCGTCCTCGTCGTACCGCTGGGGGACACAGTGGTTCGCCAGGTCGCCGCCGACGATCTGCGGCCAGCGCCCCATCACACCGCCCACGGCGGCGGGCGTCTCCCAGCCGCGCTCGGTGATCAGACGGTTGATCGCGGAGCCGAGCGGCAGCGGATCGCGCCCGTCGGAGCGCGCGCCGGATCGCAGTCCGCCGCGCCGGGCCTGCTTCTTCTGCTGCGCGGCATCACCACGCGCGCGTGCCTGCTCCTTCGCGGCGCGCAGGGCGACCCGGGCGAGGTCGACGCCGGAGGGCTCGGGGGTCTTCGGGGCGGGCGTTTCCGGGGTGCCCGTGGAACCTGCTCCGGAGGCGCTCTCGAAGGGCTCTTCGGCGCTCATACGCGGTCCACCGTGCCGTCCGTCACATTGAAGCGCGTACCGGTGAGCACGCCCGGCACGTCGTCGTCCACGGCGGCGGTGACGAGGACCTGCTCGCCGGGGGCCACCAGCTCCGCGAGCCGCTCCCTGCGGCGGGCGTCCAGCTCCGCGAAGACGTCGTCGAGTACGAGCACCGGCTCGTTGCCCTCGGCCCTGAGCAGGTCGTACGAGGCGAGCCGCAGCGCCAGCGCGTACGACCAGGACTCTCCGTGGCTGGCGTACCCCTTCGCGGGGAGCTGGCCCAGCTTGAGCAGCAGGTCGTCGCGGTGCGGGCCGACCAGGGTGACACCGCGCTCGATCTCCTGCTTGCGGGCCTCTTCGAGGGCGGCGGTCAGCTGCTCGTAGAGCGCCTCACGCGTGTGGCCGTCGCCGGGAGCCGACGGCCTGTACTCAAGGGAGACCGGGCCCCCACCGGGTGCCAGCTGTTCGTACGCCTTGTCGGCGAGCGGCTGCAGTGCGGAGATCAGGTCGAGCCGCTGGGCGAGCAGCTCGGCTCCCGCGCGGGCGAGGTGCTGGTCCCAGACGTCGAGGGTGGACAGGTCCATGGAGCGGCCGCCGTGGCGCCGTGCGAGGGCGGCCGACTTCAGGAGGGTGTTGCGCTGCTTCAGGACCCGGTCGTAGTCGGAGCGGACCCCCGCCATGCGCGGCGACCGCGCGGTGATGAGCTCGTCGAGGAAACGACGCCGCTCACCGGGGTCGCCCTTGATCAGCGCCAGGTCCTCGGGCGCGAACAGCACTGTCCGCACGATGCCCAGTACGTCACGGGGTCTGACCTGCGAGGACCTGTTGATGCGGGCGCGGTTGGCCTTGCCGGGGTTGAGTTCGAGCTCGACCAGCTGCTGCCGTTCGCCCTGGCGGACCTGGGCCCTGATGACGGCGCGCTCGGCGCCCATCCGCACCAGCGGGGCGTCCGAGGAGACCCGGTGGCTGCCGAGCGTGGCGAGATAGCCGACGGCCTCGACGAGGTTGGTCTTGCCCTGGCCGTTGGGGCCCACGAACGCGGTGACGCCCGGATCGAGAGGGACCTCGACCCGGGCGTACGAGCGGAAGTCGGCCAGCGACAGATGCGTGACGTGCATGGTGTGCGCCGACCTCCCCCGGCCTACTTCTCTTACTGAAGCCTGTGCACAACCGTCGAGGTTGCGCACAGGCTGTGGATCAGTGCTCGCTCTTGGACTCCACCGCGTGGCCCCCGAACTGGTTGCGCAGCGCGGCGATCATCTTCATCTGCGGGGAGTCGTCCTGGCGCGAGGCGAACCGCGCGAAGAGGGAGGCCGTGATCGCGGGCAGCGGCACGGCGTTGTCGATGGCGGCCTCGACCGTCCAACGGCCCTCTCCGGAGTCCTGCGCGAAGCCGCGCAGCTTCTCCAGGTGCTCGTCGTCGTCCAGCGCGTTGACGGCGAGGTCGAGCAGCCAGGACCGGATGACCGTGCCCTCCTGCCAGGAGCGGAAGACCTCACGGACGTCCGTCACCGAGTCGACCTTCTCCAGGAGCTCCCAGCCCTCGGCGTAGGCCTGCATCATCGCGTACTCGATGCCGTTGTGGACCATCTTCGCGAAGTGGCCGGCACCGACCTTGCCCGCGTGGACGGAACCGAAGTCACCCTCAGGCTTCAGGGCGTCGAAGATGGGCTGCACCTTCGCGACGTCGTCCTTGTCGCCGCCGTACATCAGCGCGTAGCCGTTCTGGAGGCCCCAGACGCCGCCGGAGACGCCGCAGTCGACGAAGCCGATGCCCTTGGCCTTCAGCTCCTCGGCGTGCTTCTCGTCGTCCGTCCAGCGGGAGTTGCCGCCGTCCACGACGATGTCGCCGGGCTCCAGCAGCTCGCCCAGCTCGTCGATGGTGGCCTGGGTCGCGGCCCCTGCCGGGACCATCACCCACACCACCCGCGGGCCCTTGAGCTTGCCCACAAGCGCTTCGAGGCTGGGGACATCCGCGAGATCCGGGTTGCGGTCGTATCCGATGACGGTGTGACCTGCGCGGCGGATGCGCTCGCGCATGTTGCCGCCCATCTTGCCGAGGCCGACGAGACCGAGCTCCATCAGAGGTTCCTTCACTAGCGAGGTGGCGTTACGGCACTTTCGTACCTGCGTCCGAGCCTACGCCCGGACGCACGCACACACCTGTGGGCTCAGCCGCTCAGACGTACGGGCATGATCAGGTACTTGTACGCCTCGTCCGCCTCGGCGTCCACGGCCGGCTTGCCGCTCAGAAGAGCGGGCTTCGTCGACGTGGTGAACGACAGCTGGGCGACCGGAGAATCGATCGCGCTGAGGCCGTCGAGCAGGAACGTCGGGTTGAAGGCGATCGAGATGTCGTCGCCGTCCAGCTGGGCGTCGACCCTTTCCACAGCCTGTGCGTCGTCGCTGGAGCCCGCCTCCAGGATCAGCACGCCCTGCTCGAAGCTGAGCCGCACCGGCGTGTTCCGCTCGGCGACCAGGGCGACGCGCTTGACGGCCTCCACGAAGGGGGCGGTCTCGATCACGGCCACCGAGTTGAACTCGGTCGGGAACAGCGTGCGGTACTTCGGCAGGTCACCCTCGAGGAGACGCGTGGTCGTACGCCGTCCCGCACCCTCGAAGCCGATCAGGCCCTCGCCGGCACCCGAGCCGGAAAGGGCCAGGGTGACCGTGTCGCCGCTCGTGAGCGCCTTGGCGGTGTCCAGGAGCGTCTTGGCGGGCACCAGGGCCACAGCGGACGCCTCGGGGTTCTCCGGCTTCCACAGGAACTCGCGGACCGCGAAGCGGTAGCGGTCGGTGGAGGCCAGGGTGACCGTGTCGCCCTCGATCTCGATGCGGACACCGGTCAGCACGGGCAGCGTGTCGTCGCGTCCCGCGGCGATGGCCACCTGAGAAGCGGCAGAAGCGAAGACCTCGCCCGGGACGGTGCCCGTGGCGGTCGGCATCTGCGGCAGTGCGGGGTACTCCTCCACAGGGAGGGTGTGGAGTGTGAATCGCGAGGAGCCGCAGACCACCGTCGCCCGTACACCGTCTGTGGAGATCTCCACCGGGCGGTTGGGGAGCGCGCGGCAGATGTCCGCGAGCAGGCGGCCCGAGACGAGGACCGTGCCCTCTTCGTCGATCTCCGCGTCCACCGAGACGCGCGCCGAGACCTCGTAGTCGAAGCTCGACAGGCTCAGTGCGCCTTCCTCGGCCTTCAGCAGCAGGCCCGCGAGGACGGGCGCGGGCGGCCGGGCCGGGAGGCTGCGCGCCGCCCAGGCCACTGCCTCCGCGAGTACGTCGCGTTCAACCCGGATCTTCACCTAAGCCGCCTCCTGCTGTTGCTGGCTGCTCTCGCCCGCTGGGCCTGTGGCCCTCGTCGTCTGACTCGGTGTCTCTCAGCCATGCCGTGGGAAGGACACCGGGGACCAGTCTGACGCACCGCACTGACAGTCGGTGCCTGTCGGGGTCAAGTCGTGCCGAGAGGTGTCGGAGCTCCGGAGCGAGAGTTGTGCACAGCCCCAGCTTCGAAACCATTTCCCCGGTCTCTCTAGTTGGGAGTAGTAGTAGGGGCTGTGGAAACCGTGGATAACAGCGAAAGCGCTGGTCAGGCCCGGTTTTTTATCCACCGACCCTGTGGGCGGCACCCGTGGACAACCCGGCGTTTCTGTGGACGGGCGAAAGTTCTGCACACCCGGTGCACAGGAAGGGGTCACTTCTCCCCAGCGCTGTCCCCAGCTTTACCCAGCTTCCCCACAGGCCAACCGACCACCTTGGTGTGACGCCTTTCACTCGACTCGGTGAGAGGGCGCGTCGCGTTGCCGAACAGTGGACAGCCGTGTGGAGAAGCTGGGGAAAGCTGGGGACAACGCTCGCCGTCCTGTGGGTCGCCGGTGGACAACTTCATGCACAGCCTGTGGACGAGATTTTTCTCCACAGCCTGTGGACAGTCTTCGTCCACGAATCCACAGACACCTGACCTGGCCTGATGATCTCTCAGCAGGGTCCCCTGTGGACAGCGTCTGGACAACTTCCCGGTCCCCAGGGTGTGGAGGGAAAAAAGTTGCCCAATCTGTGGAGAACACCCGCCTGAGCAGGCGAAATCGAACACAGACGGCTCGCACGCGCGCGTGGGATGACCGCCACGCGCACGAGCCGATGCTGAAAGGGCACCAAAAAGGCGCCCCAGGAGGAGTCCTGGAGCGCCCTCGGCGACGTTCTGCGGAGGCTGTCAGCCGTTCTTGATGCGGTTGGTGAGCTCGGTTACCTGGTTGTAGATGGAGCGCCGCTCGGCCATCAGAGCGCGGATCTTGCGGTCGGCGTGCATCACGGTCGTGTGGTCACGGCCGCCGAACTGCGCACCGATCTTCGGCAAGGAGAGGTCGGTGAGCTCCCTGCACAGGTACATGGCGATCTGCCGGGCCGTCACCAGGACGCGGCTGCGCGAGGATCCGCACAGGTCGTCCACCGTGAGCCCGAAGTAGTCGGCCGTGGCCGCCATGATGGCCGGCGCGGTGATCTCCGGAGCGGCGTCCTCGCCGCCCGGAATGAGGTCCTTGAGGACGATCTCGGTGAGCCCCAGATCCACGGGCTGTCGATTGAGCGACGCGAAGGCGGTCACCCGGATCAGCGCGCCTTCCAGCTCACGGATGTTCCGCGAGATGCGCGACGCGATGAACTCGAGCACCTCCGGCGGGGCGTTCAGCTGCTCCTGCACCGCCTTCTTACGAAGGATGGCGATACGCGTCTCCAGCTCCGGCGGCTGGACATCGGTGATCAGTCCCCACTCGAAGCGGTTGCGCAGCCGGTCCTCCAGCGTGACCAACTGCTTCGGCGGCCGGTCGCTGGAGAGGACGATCTGCTTGTTCGCGTTGTGGAGCGTATTGAAGGTGTGGAAGAACTCCTCCTGCGTCGACTCCTTGTCCGCGAGGAACTGGATGTCGTCGACGAGCAGGATGTCCATCTCGCGGTAGCGCTTGCGGAAGCTGTCGCCCTTGCCGTCGCGGATGGAGTTGATGAACTCGTTGGTGAATTCCTCCGAGCTCACGTACCGCACGCGCGTGCCGGGATAGAGGCTGCGGGCGTAGTGCCCGATCGCATGCAGGAGGTGCGTCTTGCCGAGCCCCGACTCCCCGTAGATGAAGAGGGGGTTGTACGCCTTCGCCGGCGCCTCGGCGACGGCGACCGCGGCCGCGTGGGCGAAACGGTTCGACGCACCGATGACGAAGGTGTCGAAGAGGTACTTCGGATTGAGGCGCGCGGTGGGCTCGCCCGGCCCCGTCGCGGGCGCCGGCTGTGCGGCCAGCGGGCCGGGGGCGCCGCTCGACGAGGTGGGGCCGACGGGCCCGCCCCGGTGCACACCATGGCCGCCGTGCCCAGCGCCACGGGGGCCGCCGTGCTGCTCGGACATGTCATGACGCTCGCGCCGGTCCTGCGGCTCGGAGCGCTGCTGCTCGTACGGCGAGCGCTCCTGGGGCGGCTGCGAGCGGTAGTCGTGCTGAGGCTGCTGCACCGGGTTCGCGTACGGGTCGCGCTCGGGGAAGCCGAGCCGCTGCTGCTGCCAGCCGTAATCGTCCTGGGGCTGCGGCCAGGCGCCGGGGGCCGGGCGCTGATAGTCCGGGTAGGCGGGCCGTGCGGTCGGCATCTGGTCCGACCGGGAGCCGCCCTGGTGCTCATCCGAGGAGCGCCGTCCGTAGCCGTCGTACGTGTCGCGTCCCTGCCCCGAGCCGGGCGGCAGCTCGGGCTCTTCATAGCGGTGCTGATGAGACGGCTGCTGGTGGGACGGTTGCTGGTGGGACGGTTGCTGCGGCGCGGACTGATGCTGGACGGGCGGGGCCGGGGGGCCCGGCTCGCCCACGGAGTCGTCGACCGTGATGGCGATGCGGATCGGGCGCCCGCATTCCCGGCTCAGGGTCTCGCTGACCACCGGCGCGAGGCGGCCTTCCAGTACGCCCTTGGCGAATTCGTTCGGAACGGCGAGCAGCGCGGTGTCCGCGACGAGCGCCAGGGGCTGACAGCTCCGGAGCCACCGCTCGTCCTTCGCTTCGACGCCCTGCCCGCGGCCCTCACCCAGCAGATGTTCCAGAACTCGTGGCCACACTGCGGCAAGATCGGCAGGTACGTCAGCCACAGGGCACGCTCTCTCACGGGTCCCACGAACGTGTGGTTCCTGGGACGGAAATAGGGATGGGGAGAAGGAAGGGAACGAATCGGAGTTCCGTCACGGTAGTCAGGGCGACGGGTACGGTTCAAGTTGTTGTCCACAGGCTGTGCACAGTGTCTCTCCATCACGGTCGGTTTGACCGGATGGCGTAGCCCCGCGTACCGTGACCAGGTCGAGTTGTCGATGGCTGCTGCCGCCTGCCTCCGATGGGCAAAGATCACGATCTGTGATTGTGAAGCGGTGCACTCGGTGCGTATTCGCGAGCTTCTCGTGGGCGCACGGTGACAGCCAGGCGATGTCCCGCCACCACCGAATCATTTCTGGAGCCCCCGAGTGAGCAAGCGCACCTTCCAGCCGAACAACCGTCGTCGCGCCAAGACCCACGGCTTCCGCCTGCGGATGCGCACCCGTGCCGGCCGCGCGATTCTCGCGAACCGTCGTGGCAAGGGTCGCGCCAGCCTGTCCGCCTGATCTCAGTCAGGTCATGACGTCGTGCTGCCTACCGAGCATCGGCTGAGGCGGCGCGAAGACTTCGCGACCGCGGTACGCCGAGGACGCCGGGCCGGACGCCCGCTTCTCGTCGTCCATCTACGTAGCGGCGCAACCGACCCGCACGTGCCAGGGGAGAGCTCTCCCCCGACACGTGCGGGTTTCGTCGTCAGCAAGGCCGTGGGTGGAGCCGTCATACGCAACACCGTGAAGCGCAGACTCCGTCACCTCATGCGCGACCGGCTGGCCCTGGTGCCCCCCGGTAGCCTGGTGGTAGTACGAGCGCTGCCCGGAGCGGGCGACGCCGACCATGCACAGCTGGCCCGAGACCTGGATGCCGCCCTGCAGCGGCTGCTGGGAGGGGGCGCGCGATGAAGTACCCGCTGCTGGCTCTGATCAAGCTGTACCAGTGGACGATCAGTCCGCTCCTGGGCCCGGTGTGCAAGTACTACCCGTCGTGTTCCCGCTACGGCTACCTGGCCATCGACCGGCACGGTGCGATCAAGGGAACGGCGCTCACGGCCTGGCGCATCCTGCGGTGCAATCCGTGGTCGCTCGGTGGTGTCGACCATGTTCCGCCGCGCAAGCGTCCGCGGTGGCACGAGATGCTGCGCGCTTCCTGGCGCGAACGCAAGGGCGGGACCTCCGCCGCAAGCGAGCCGACCGGAGATCTTCCCCCGGGCACGGCCGCCGAGACCGAGACCCCGTCCCATGCTCAAGGAGCCTGATTAGTGGACACGATTGCCAGTCTCTTCAGCTTTATCACGACACCAGTTTCGTGGGTCATCGTCCAGTTCCACTCGGTGTACGGGAAGATCTTCGGTCCCGACACGGGCTGGGCCTGGGGCCTGTCCATCGTGTCCCTGGTGATCCTGATCCGGATCTGCCTGATCCCGCTCTTCGTGAAGCAGATCAAGGCCACTCGGGCCATGCAGACGCTGCAGCCCGAGATGAAGAAGATCCAGGAGCGCTACAAGAGCGACAAGCAGCGCCAGTCCGAAGAGATGATGAAGCTGTACAAGGAGTCGGGTACCAACCCGCTCTCCTCGTGCCTTCCCATCCTGGCGCAGTCTCCGTTCTTCTTCGCCCTGTACCACGTGCTCAACGGCATCGCGACGGGCAAGGAGATCGGCGTCATCGACGGCCCGCTCCTCGAGAGCGCGCGGAAGGCACACATCGTCGGTGCCCCGCTGGCCGCGAAGTTCACGGACAGCGCTGACAAGGTCGCGTCCCTCGGCGCCACGCTGACGGACGTCCGGGTCGTCACCGCGGTCATGATCGTCCTGATGTCGGCGTCGCAGTTCTTCACGCAGCGCCAGCTGATGACGAAGAACGTCGACACCACGGTCAAGACGCCGTTCATGCAGCAGCAGAAGATGCTGATGTACGTCTTCCCGATCATGTTCGCCGTCTTCGGCATCAACTTCCCCGTCGGTGTTCTCGTCTACTGGCTGACCACCAACGTGTGGACCATGGGCCAGCAGATGTTCGTGATCCGCCGGAACCCCACCCCGGGCTCCAAGGCCCAGGCCGCGTTCCTGGAGCGCCTGCAGAAGCAGGTCACCCACCACAAGAAGGTGCGCGGGCGTGGCAACACGAACGTGATCAAGGCGATTGTCGCCAAGGGCCGGGACCGCAACGAGTTCGAGCGCAAGTTCATCAACGGTCTGACCAAGGCGGGCCTCGCGGCCCAGGCCGACGGCACCGTGGTGGAGAGCGAGTCCTCCGTCCTCACCGAGACCGAGGACGGCACCCCCGCGAGCGGCGGCCCGAAGCGCCAGCAGCCCAAGCGTCAGAGCAAGGCCAAGCGCCAGTCCGGCGCCGTCCAGGGTGCGGCCGGAACCGGTGAAGCGGGCGCCACCAAGGCGACCGAGCCGTCCGACGCGAAGCCCTCGCTGGAGAAGACCGCGGCCGAGCCCAAGGACGACTCCCCCCAGACCAAGCAGGCCGGTGGCAACAAGCAGGGCACCCCGCCCGGCTCCGGTCAGCGCAGCCGAGCAAAGTCGGGACAGCGCAAGGGCCAGCAGCGGCCCAAGCACCCGTCCTCCAAGAAGTAGAAGGAGCCCATCCAGTGACGGAAGGCACCACCACCTCCGCCGCAGCTGAGGCCGGCGACACCCTGACCCGCCTTGAGCAGGAGGGGGAGATCGCGGCGGACTACCTCGAGGGTCTGCTGGACATCGCCGACCTCGACGGCGACATCGACATGGACGTCGAGGCCGACCGGGCCGCTGTCTCGATCATCAGCGACAGCAGCAGCCGCGACCTTCAGAAGCTGGTCGGCCGTGACGGTGAGGTCCTGGAGGCGCTTCAGGAGCTCACGCGCCTGGCCGTGCACCGCGAGACCGGTGACCGCAGCCGCCTGATGCTGGACATCGCGGGCTACCGCGCCAAGAAGCGCGAGGAACTCTCGGAGCTGGGCGCCAAGGCCGCCGCCGAGGTGAAGAGCAGTGGCGAACCGGCCAAGCTCAAGCCGATGACGCCGTTCGAGCGCAAGGTCGTGCACGACGCGGTCAAGGCCGCCGGTCTGCGCAGCGAGTCCGAGGGCGAGGAGCCGCAGCGCTTCGTCGTAGTGCTCCCCGCCTGATCGGCACAGCGTTAACCGGCCCCGTCTGTTCGCAGGCGGGGCCGATCTTTGTCAGCCTGATAGACAGCCACCCCAGTGCGGTACGGAAGGACGGTCCCCGTGACGGAGGCAGCGGAGCTCCCCCCGGCGCCGGAAGAGGCCCGGACGGTATTCGGCGAGCGCTTCCCGGACGCGGTCCGGTACGCGGAACTGCTGGCCGACGCGGGAGTCCAGCGAGGTTTGATCGGCCCTCGCGAAGTGCCGCGACTGTGGGAACGGCATCTGCTGAACTGCGCCGTGCTGTCCGAGGTCGTGCCCGAGGGCGTCACGGTCTGCGATGTCGGCTCCGGTGCCGGGCTGCCGGGTATCCCGCTGGCCCTGGTTCGCCCCGACCTGAAGATCACGCTCCTGGAGCCGTTGCTGCGGCGCACGAACTTCCTCACCGAAGTCGTGGAACTGCTCGGTCTCGACCATGTGACGGTCGTGCGAGGGCGTGCCGAGGAGGTCCTGGGCAAGCTGCCGCCCGTCCATGTGGTCACGGCCCGCGCCGTCGCGCCACTGGACCGCCTGGCAGCCTGGGGAGTCCCGCTGCTGCGTCCGTACGGGGAGATGTTGCTCCTCAAGGGCGACACCGCAGAGGAAGAGGTGAAGGCGGCCGGCGCCTCTCTGAGCAAGCTCGGTGCTGTGGACACTTCCGTGCTGCATGTCGGTGAGGGCGTCGTCGACCCGCTGTCCACGGTCGTACGGGTCGAGGTCGGGGAGAGTCCCGGTGGTGTGCGCTTCGCGGCGAAGCGCGCCAAGGCCGCGCGTACCGGTCGTGCACGCCGCCGCCGCTGATCCGTCCTGACGACGAGCCGTACTCCACAAAAGCTGCCAAACGTACCCATACCGGGGTGTCGCACCAGCGACACCCCGGCTGCCGTGCATCGTGTTTCACGTGAAACGTCGCTCACTGCTGCATGGCATCATCAGCCGCGGCCGCGCCGCGGAACCCCGCGACCGTCGACCACTCGGTTCCCTCGATAAGGGCACGGAGTTGTCCACAGAGGTGGATTCGTCCACAGAAGACCGGGCCTCGCTGGTTCACGACCCTCAAAGCATGGGAGGCTCTGTTCATTGCGAGCCTGATGTCGAGGAGAGTGAATCCTTGCGGTCCGACGCCAACATCGCGGGACCGATGACCGATCCGGTCCCCGGTCCCCGTACCGAGTCGGCGGGGGAGGATGTTTCACGTGAAACACCGACCCCGATGGACGACACACCCATCGGTCGTGCTGCCCAACTGGCGGTGGAAGCGCTCGGCCGCGCAGGCGAAGGTCTGCCGCGCCCCGAGCAGACCCGCGTCATGGTGGTCGCCAACCAGAAGGGTGGAGTGGGCAAGACGACGACGACCGTCAATCTCGCCGCTTCACTCGCTCTGCACGGCGCCCGCGTCCTGGTGATCGACCTGGACCCCCAGGGCAACGCCTCCACGGCTCTCGGTATTGACCACCACGCCGAAGTCCCGTCCATCTACGACGTGCTGGTCGAGAGCAAGCCGCTCTCCGACGTGGTCCAGCCGGTCGTCGACGTCGAGGGGCTCTTCTGCGCTCCGGCCACCATCGATCTCGCCGGTGCGGAGATCGAACTCGTGTCACTCGTGGCACGGGAGAGCCGACTGCAGCGAGCCATCCAGGCGTACGAGCAGCCGCTGGACTACATCCTCATCGACTGCCCGCCGTCGCTGGGCCTCCTGACGGTCAACGCCTTGGTGGCCGGCGCGGAGGTGCTGATCCCCATTCAGTGTGAGTACTACGCGCTGGAAGGACTTGGGCAGCTCCTGCGCAACGTCGATCTGGTGCGGGGGCACCTCAACCCGAACCTGCACGTGTCGACGATCCTTCTCACCATGTACGACGGCAGGACCCGGCTCGCCTCGCAGGTCGCGGACGAGGTGCGCAGCCACTTCGGCAAGGAAGTCCTGCGGACGAGCATTCCGAGATCCGTCCGTATCTCCGAAGCTCCGAGCTACGGACAGACGGTTCTCACTTACGACCCGGGGTCGAGTGGCGCCCTCTCCTATTTCGAAGCGGCACGCGAGATCGCGCTGCGAGGGATCGGGGTGCACTACGACGTCCAGCACGCCCACATGGGCGCTCAGAACGACCAGCACAGCATGACGGAGGGGATGCAGTGAGCGAACGACGCAGAGGACTGGGGCGAGGCCTCGGTGCCTTGATCCCTGCTGCCCCGACGGAGAAGCAGCCCCCGCACAGCGCGGGCGGAGGTTCGACCTCACCGACGGCCGTCCCGGTACTGACCGCTGAGCGTGGCGTGGCTGCCGCGAAGGTGACATCGCTCCCGCAGAGCCCTGTCTCACAGAACCCTGTCTCACAAAGCCCTGTTTCACATGAAACGGCGGAGCCACCACAGCAAGCCGCAGAGGCGTCCGAGAGTCAGACCGTGGCCGGTGCGCACTTCGCCGAGCTGCCGCTCGACGTCATCACGCCGAACCCGCAGCAGCCTCGCGTGGTGTTCGACGAGGACGCCCTCGCCGAGCTGGTCACCTCCATCAAGGAGGTCGGTCTGCTCCAGCCGGTCGTGGTGCGGCAGCTGGGTCCCGCGCGCTATGAGCTCATCATGGGCGAGCGGCGCTGGCGGGCGTGCCGTGAGGCGGGTCTTGAGCGCATCCCGGCCATTGTTCGGGCCACCGAGGACGAGAAGCTCCTCCTGGACGCCCTTCTCGAGAACCTGCACCGTGCTCAGCTGAACCCGCTGGAAGAGGCTGCGGCCTACGACCAGTTGCTCAAGGACTTCAACTGCACGCATGACCAGCTGGCGGACCGTATCGGCCGGTCGCGCCCGCAGGTCTCCAACACGCTGCGGCTGCTGAAGCTGTCTCCGGCCGTCCAGCGCCGGGTCGCCGCCGGAGTTCTCTCCGCGGGACACGCCAGGGCACTGCTCTCCGTCGAGGACTCGGAGGAGCAGGACCGGCTGGCGCACCGGATCGTCGCTGAGGGCCTATCGGTACGTGCTGTCGAAGAGATCGTGACGCTCATGGGCTCACGGCCTCAGAGCGCTCCAAAGGCCAAGGGCCCGCGCGCCGGCACCAGGGTCTCCCCGGCTCTCAGCACGCTGGCCACGCGACTGTCGGACCGGTTCGAGACCCGCGTCAGGGTGGATCTGGGCCAGAAGAAGGGGAAGATCGTCGTTGACTTCGCCTCTCTGGAGGACCTGGAGCGCATCCTCAGCACACTGGCTCCGGGAGAGGGACCCGTCCTGAAGAACGGTCTGGCCGAAGACTCCTCGGAGAACGACGGTCCCGAGGACGGCAAGGCCTGATACGCACAGGTCAGCACCGCGGGAGCGGGTCGTGTCCGGTCTGTCCGGAACACGGCCCGCTCTTTGCTTTCCTGCGCTTTCGATGCAATCTCATCGTGGATACGATGCGTTCGGGTATGGCGCATCCACCTGACGGCACCTCATTGGGGAGGCGGGGGCCATGCGAACGATGAGCCGCACCGGACTGATGACCGCGGGCCTCGGGCTGGGGGCGGTCGGCGGCTTCGTCGGCAGTCTGCTCAGGGAACGCAATGCGCTGACAGCCGCTCGCAGCGCGGCGGCCGACGGAAGTGAGGAACCGCCTACATGGGGCGCCGGCTCGTACCGCTCACACTGGACAACCTCCCGGACCTCCCCGAGCGGTGCCGAGGCTGCGTCTTCTGGGAGCTGGACCCGGTCAGCGGCCAGGCCGCGGTAAAAGCCGGAACGCCCGAGCTGGAGAAGGAGGCGTGGATCTCCGCCGTCCTGCTGGAATGGGGGTCCTGTGGCCGCATCGTCTACGTGGACGATGTACCGGTGGGCTTCGTGCTCTACGCCCCTCCGGCCTACGTTCCGCGCTCTACGGCGTTCCCCACGAGTCCCGTGTCGCCGGACGCGGTCCAGCTGATGACTGCCTGGATCATGCCGGGCTACCAGGGGCAGGGACTGGGTCGGGTCATCGTCCAGACGGTCGCGAAGGATCTGTTGCGCAGGGGCTTCAAGGCGATCGAGGCCTTCGGAGACGCGCGGTGGGAGAAGCCCGCATGCGTACTGCCTGCGGAGCATCTCCTGTCCGTTGGATTCAAGACGGTCCGCCCGCATCCTTCCTATCCACGACTGCGGCTCGAACTCCGTACGACGCTCTCCTGGAAGGAAGACGTCGAGCTGGCACTCGACCGGCTGCTGGGGGCAGTACAGAAGGAACCGGTGCTCAGACCGCTGTGACCGAGAAGCAGGACTCTGAACGGCGAATGGACCAGCCCCGGCGGGGACTGGTCCATTCGTGTTTCACGTGAAACATCGCCACTGATTACTCGGCGATGAAGTCCGCCAGGTCCTTCTCGATGGCGGCCTTCGGCTTGGCGCCGACGATGGTCTTGGCGACTTCGCCACCCTGGTAGACGTTCAGGGTCGGGATCGACATGACGCCGTACTTCGCAGCGGTGCCGGGGTTCTCGTCGATGTTGAGCTTGACGACCTGGATCTTGTCCCCGTGCTCCTTGGCGATCGCCTCGAGGGAGGGGGCGATCTGCCGGCACGGGCCGCACCAGGCAGCCCAGAAGTCCACGAGTACGGGCTTGTCGCTCTTGAGGACGACCTCCTCGAAGGAGGCGTCGGTCACGTTCTGCAGGTCGGCCACGGGAGGCTCCTTTTACTCGGTGGTGCGGTGGGGAAGAGGGGTCAGACGGTGACGGCTGCGGTCTCGCTGTCCACGAGGGCAGCGAGGAAGCGCTCGGCGTCGAGAGCGGCGGAGCATCCGGTGCCGGCCGCCGTGATCGCCTGACGGTACGTGTGGTCGACGACGTCACCGGCGCCGAAGACACCGGGCACGTTCGTCCGGGTCGAGGGTGCGTCGACCTTCAGGTAGCCCTCGTCGTCGAGCGTCAGCTGCCCCTTGAAGAGCTCGGTACGCGGGTCGTGGCCGATCGCGATGAACAGGCCCGTCACCGGAAGCTCGGACGTCTCGCCCGTCTTCAGGTTGCGCAGCGTCAGACCGGAGAGCTTCTGCTCACCCTTGATCTCGGCGATCTCGCTGTCCCAGATGAACTTGATCTTCGGGTCGGCGAAGGCCCGCTCCTGCATGGCCTTGGAGGCGCGCAGGGTGTCGCGGCGGTGCACGATGGTCACGGACTTGGCGAAGCGCGAGAGGAAGGTGGCCTCCTCCATCGCGGTGTCGCCACCGCCGATCACGGCGATGTCCTGGTCCTTGAAGAAGAAGCCGTCGCAGGTGGCGCACCAGGAGACACCGCGTCCGGAGAGGGCGTCCTCGTTGGGCAGGCCGAGCTTGCGGTGCTGGGAGCCGGTCGTGACGATGACGGTCTTCGCGCGGTGCACGGTGCCCACGGTGTCCGTCACGGTCTTGATCTCACCGGTCAGATCCACGGCGACGATGTCGTCCGGCACAAGCTCGGCGCCGAAGCGCTCGGCCTGGGCGCGCATGTTGTCCATGAGCTCGGGGCCCATGACGCCGTCCTGGAAGCCGGGGAAGTTCTCCACCTCGGTGGTGTTCATCAGCGCACCGCCTGCGGTGACGGCGCCCTCGAACACCAGCGGCTTCAGCGACGCGCGCGCGGTGTAGAGCGCCGCCGTGTAGCCGGCGGGCCCGGAGCCGATGATGATCACGTTACGGACGTCGGTCACGGCTTGATTCCTCGTCTCTGGGGACTGCTGCGTACTGCTGGTGGGTGCCTGTCTCAGGACTCTCACCCCACCCAACGGATCCTACGGGGCATGCATTCCCGTCCGGGTCCACGCACACGGAAGCCAGCGGAAACAGAGCGGGGAAAGAGACCCGGAAGAGACCTTGCAGTCAGCTCTGCGGGTAAGCGTGCGTCATCAGGACCTTGCCGGCGGGAGGCGAGGACTTGCCCACACAGGCCGCGTCGACGACGTACGCGGACACCTTGGTGCTGTCGGTGTCATGGGGCACCACGACTAGGTAGGCACGCTTGCCTTCGTACGAACCCTCTTCGGCGGCGAGCGGAGTCCTGTCGCCGATACCGCGTTGGATGCACTCCGGCACCTGCACCTGGACCGCGGTCTTCGGAGAGTTCTTCTCGGGGGACTCCGGGCTGGAGCGGGTGTCGAAGGACGGCGTCGAGGTGTCCGTTTTCCCGCCGGTCTTGTCGGAGCCGTTCTTCTTGAGGAGATCGGCGACGCGGCCCCCGATCTTCTGCCCGGAAAACGAGCTGCTCGCCGAGTTCTGTCGCTCGGAGGCCGTTCCTGTCGTCCCGTCGGAGTCGCCGCCCATGGTCTGGATCAGCAGGGACCCGAGACCGATCGCGGCGGCGGTGAAGACAGCGCCGAGCACTGCCGTACGCCGACGTGTGCCGCGCGATCGGCTGCCGCGACCCGGGCCTGTGGCTGCGCGGGCATGGCCCGCGGGACGATCGGGGCCCCCGGAGGAGGCAGGGTTAGACGTTGTTTCACGTGAAACACGTGTCCCGGCAGACGAAGAGGAACCAGGGGAGGAGGACGAGGCTGGCGCAGGAGAGGCGACGGACACCGGCTCGGATGCCTGGCCCTCCGCAAGCAGACCTGCGGAGGTGGTGGAGTCGAGCAGTGCTTCGGCTGCCAGCGCCGCGTCGATACGCCCGGCGACATCGTCCGGCATGCGCGGCGGCCCTGGCAGCGTGCCGAGCAGGCCTCGGATCTCTTCCAGGGAGGCGTGGACGTCGGCGCAGAGTTCGCAGCCGTCCAGGTGCCGACGTAGATCGCTCGTGCGCGACGGGGAGAGCAGGCCCTCGCTCAGATCCGAGATCTCAGCGACGTCCGGGTGTCCGGCCGAGTCGGTCGTATCTGTCACGCTCGCCCACCTCCGCCCTTCACGGCAGCTGAATCGCTTGGTCCTGTATCCCGTGGCCCTGCTGCCGGTGGGACGGATGTCCCCTGCGTCCGGTTCCTTCCTGAGACGGGTTTCCCACTTCTCCCTTCGCCGCTCTCCCCGTCACCGCTGTTCCCGTTGTCCGGAGGCGGATTCGTGCGGAGATGAGTGAGCAGCGGCAGGAGTCTGGCTCTGCCTCGGGCGCAGCGGCTCTTCACCGTGCCTGTGGGCACCTCCAGGACGCGGGCGGCCTCGGCCACCGGGTAACCCTGCATGTCGACGAGGACGAGTGCGGCGCGCTGATCGTGCGGCAGGGTGCCCAGAGCCTCCACCAGTTCCCGGTGGAGGTCGCCGCGCTCGACGGGAGCGGCAGCCGACTCCTCGGGCTCCAGGAGGCTCTCGAGGCGCTCGGCGTCGTCGATGGGGGAGGTCTTGCGGGAGGCCGCCTTGCGTGCCCGGTCCAGGCAGGCGTTCACGGTGATCCGGTGCAGCCACGTGGTAACGGCCGACTGCCCGCGGAAGGTGTGTGCCGCGCGGTAGGCGGAGACCAGGGCGTCCTGGACCGCGTCGGCCGCTTCCTCGCGGTCCCCGAGTGTGCGCAGTGCCACGGCCCACAGCCGGTCGCGATGGCGTCGCACCAGCTCGCCGAAGGCGTCCGTGTCGCCGGCGACGTGAGCGGCGAGGAGGTCCTGATCGCTCATATCTCCGTGCGTGGTGCTGTCCATCGTCGAACCCCCTCCCCCAGTGCGCCGCGGCGGGCCGAGCCCTCAGCCCTTGAGCTTCACGTCCGTGATGGCTTGCTTGTATCCCGCGCCGTAATACCCGTCGACAGGGGAGTTCGGCACCTCGGTCATCCAGAGAAGCACGTACCGCGACTTCACCGGCTTCTTGGCCTTGAGCTTCAAGGTCTGACTCGTCGTGGTGGCGGTCCCGATCTCCTTCATGGACTCGATGTCCGCCGAAGGGGTCAGCGAGTCCGTGGCGTACAGCGAGATCTTGGTTCGGTCACCGCCGTACCGGAGGGCCACCGACGCCTCGGAGACGTCCTGCTCCGAGCCGAGGTCGTAGACGATACCGACGCCGGCCTTGAAGGGGGCGAGCCTCGGGCCTTCTCTGAACGTCTTGGTGCGCCAGAGCGAGGACGCGTCCTTGTCGTACGTGTGGCTGACGCTCGACGGGTCCTGTGTCTTGCCCCCGACGACGAGTTCCTGACCGTTCTCGATATGGATCGGCTTCGTCGGCTTCGGCTGCCCCTTGTCGTCGCCGTCGTTGGTGTGCGTCGTCCCTGGGTCCCCGGAGTTCTCCCGGTCCATCAGGGCGTCCGCCAGCTGCCAGCTGCCGAGGCCCAACGCGGCGATGAGCAGCGCGGAGACTCCCCACTTCAGGACCCTGCCGGTGCGGCTCTGCAGCGGGGGCGGTGGAGTGGGTACGGGCTGGGTGACGCCGGGATGGGCCGCAGGACGGCCGTACGTGCCCTGCTGGTACGTGGTGCGCTGGTACTCGGGAGGCGCGGTGAACACCGGCTCAGGCGGGCGGATGCGGGGCATGTCGCCGATCGCCTTCACCAGCTCCTCCGGCGTCGTGCACGGAGGGTCCTGGCGGGAAGCGGTCGCGCCGTCGTTGACGAGCGCGCGCATGGCGAGCTCCGACAGACCGCGATGGACGCCCGCACGCACCTGATCGGGGGCGATCAGGCCTACGTCCTTGGGAAGCCCGGAGAGTCCGTACGCATCGTTCTCGTACGGCCAGCGCTGGGTGAGCGAGGCGTACAGGAGAGCGCCGATCGCTTCCGTGTCCGTGCGCTGGGGAGTCTCGGAGCTGATGCCGCGCAGCGCCGCGTTCACGGCGAGGCCGCGGATGCGGTACTGACCCGTGGAGGTGCGGAGCACGGCGCCCGGGGTCAGGCGCAGGTGCGCGAGACCCTCACGGTGTGCCGCGGCCATGGCCTGGGAGACCTGGCTGACCAGCTGGTAGGCGTCGTGGGCCTCCAGCGGTCCCGCGGCGAGCAGCGCGGTGAGTTCCGTGGCATCCGGCAGCCACTCGTGGACCACATAGACGAGGTCGTTCTCCTCGACGGCGTCCAGGACCTGCACGAAGCGCGGGTCGCCGAGCAGCGCCGAGGAACGGGCCGCCGCGAGGACCGAGCGGGCCCGCGGATGGTCGGCGGGCAGGAGATGCACCCCGACGGCACGGCGGAGTTTCTCGTCGACGGCACGCCAGCTGCTGAAACCGTCCAGACGGGTGACGCACTCCTCGAGCCGGTAGCGTCTGGCGAGCTTGTGGCCACTGTGCAGTTCTGGGGGTGAGGAGACCCCGCGGCTCTTTGACTTGTCGGTCTCCGCCGCCTCTTCTTCTGCTGCCGTGTCCCGCTCCCGGGTCTGGGCCACCCCGTCGGCCGTGGCCTGTTCCGCCTCTGCGGTCAGCGGCTCGTCGCCGCTGGTGTCTGCCACGTCGACGGCAGCCGTGCTCCGTTCCGCCACCGTCGTTCCTGC
Organism: Streptomyces venezuelae; assembly: GCF_008642355.1. NCBI lineage: Bacteria > Bacillati > Actinomycetota > Actinomycetes > Kitasatosporales > Streptomycetaceae > Streptomyces > Streptomyces venezuelae. Next base: position 4,111,940 of record NZ_CP029193.1, on the reverse strand, counting down.
CTCCCCATCCATTGCGTTCGTCGGACGCCAAAGCCAATTGTGCCCACAGTCCGGCGCTATGCACGACACACGGTGGCCGACGATGGTTGTGCGGGCCCGCTCATCTCACCGACCGAGACGGCCGCGGACCATGCCGACCATGGAGTTGAGCTCCGCGATCCGCATCTTGCGGGCGGCCACGAAGAAGACACCGAGAAGTGCGATGCCCCCGGCGACCAGCGCCACGAAGGAGCTGAGCGCCCCGGTGCCCATCACCCTCAGGATGGCGAAGCCGATGCCGCCACCGACGATCGCCGCCGGGATCGAGGCACCGAAGAGTCGGGTGTACGTACGTGCCACCTGGGCGCCGTCCAGATCGCCGCCCAGCCGCACGCGCAGCCGACGCCAGGCCACACCGACGCCGACCGCGTAGGCGAGGCCGTAGGAGGCGGCCATGCCGACCACGGCCCACCGGGCGGGCAGGACGAAGAAGCACAGGGCCGAGGCCGCGGCGTTGACGGCCGCCACGATCACGGTGTTGTAGAAGGGCGTGCGGGTGTCCTCGTAGGCGTAGAAGCCGCGCAGGACGACGTACTGGACCGAGTACGGAATCAGGCCGAGCCCGAACGCCATCAGGGTGTAGCCGATGTTCTGTGCGCCCGAGCCGGAGCCCGCGTACAGCAGGGTGGCCATCGGAACGCCGAGGGCGAGGAAGGCGAACGCGCACGGCACGATCGCCACGGCGGAGGTCCGCAGGCCGTACGAGATGTCGTCCCGGACGGCTGCGGGGTCGTCGTCGTTCGCGGAGCGGGAGATGCGGGGCAGGACCGCGGTCATCACGGAGACCGTGATGATGGCCTGCGGCATTTGCCACAGCAGCAGCGCGTAGTTGTACGCGGTGATGCCGGTGCCCGAGTAGCCGTGGTCCTCGGCCGTCGCGCCGGCGCTGGTGGCGAGCTGGGTCACGACGATCATGCCGAGCTGGTTGGCGAGGACGAAGAAGAACGTCCACTTGGCGAGGCGCGCGGCCTTGCCGAGGCCCTGTCCGCGCCAGTCGAACCGGAGCCGCAGCTTGAAGCCCGCCTCGCGCAGGTACGGCAGCATCGACAGCGCCTGCACGGTCAGGCCGAGCAGGGTGCCGATGCCGAGGAGCCGTACGCCGTCGGGCGTGATGCTGCTCGCGTCGACCTCGGAATCGGTGAAGCTGCCGAAGGCCCAGATGAAGGCGCCGAACGTCGCGATGACCACGATGTTGTTGAGGACGGGGGTCCACATCATCGCGCCGAAGCGGCCGCGGGCGTTGAGGATCTGCCCGAGCACGACGTGCAGGCCCATGAAGAACATCGTGGGGATGCAGTACCGGGCGAAGGTGACGGCGACGTCCATCTTCGCGGGGTTGTCGGCGATCGTCGGTGACATCATGCGGATGAGCGCGGGTGCCGCGATCACGCAGATGACGGTGACGGCCGCGAGCAGGACCATCACGAGGGTCAGAAGGCGGTTGGCGTAGCCCTCGCCCTCGTCCTCGTCGTTCTTCATGGCCCGCACGAGCTGCGGGATGAACACCGCGTTCAGGGCGCCGCCTCCGACGAGGACGTAGATCATCGTCGGGAGGACGTTGGCGACCTGGTACGAGTCGTTGAGCGTGCCGACGCCGATCGCGGCGGCCATGACCAGGGTGCGCAGGAAGCCGGTGAGGCGGGAGACGATCGTCCCCGCCGCCATGAGCGCGCTCGACTTCAGCAGGCTGGATGCGCGCCCGCCCGACTTGGCCGAGGGTGCCGGCGCGGGCGCGGGCGCGGGCGCGGGCGCGGGAGCGGCCACGGGCGCGGCTGCCGGGGCGGCCGCGGGGTTCGGGACGATCGGCTGGTCGGCCGGCGTCTGTCCGCCGTGTGCGGGCTGTCGGTAGTCGTTGCCCTGGGGGTAGCCCTGGTCCTGGGGGTAGTTGTTGCTCTGGGGGTAGCCCTGGCCCTGGGGGTAGCCGTTGCCGTCCCCCTGCCCATAGCCGTCGTTCTCGGGGTAGCCGCCCTGCTGATACGCCCCTTGCGGGTATCCGCTCTGGTGGTACCCGGCCTGCGGGTGGCCGGGTTGTGGGTAGCCGCCCTGCTGCCGGTACTCGTCGTGCTGGTACTCGTCCTGCTGGTAGGCGGACTGCTGGCCGCGGTATCCGCCCGGTTGCTGGTCACGGAAGAGGTGAGCGAACGCGTCCGGCTCGTGGCGCTCCTCGCCGGCCTGGGTGACCAGGTCGTCGACGCCCACGAACTGGGTCGTGCGGGCGTCGTCGCCGTACGGGAGGTGCCGGGTCGGGCCCTCCGGCTCGGGAGCCGGGGTCTGTGCCCACACGCGCGGGTCGGGTGCGTGCTGCGGGGAGGGCGGCTGGGCGTAGAGCGGAGGCTGCTGCTGGTATGTGCCGGGCGGGGGCGGAGGGTGCGCCGCGCGGTCGTAGAGCGCCTCGGACACCGGGTCCTGGGCGGAGAGGTCCTGTGCCCGGTAGGGATCCTGGTCGTAGGCGTCCTGGAGATAGATGTCAGGCGCGGGCTGCGGGGGTACCTGCCCGTGCTCGGGGGAGCCGGGCGGCGGGCCTCCGGGCGAGGCGGAGCCGCCCGAGCCCTGGCCACGGTCACCGTCGTACGGCGCGTTCATGGTTACCCCACCTCATCGTCCCCGGGCCCACCGGCCACGACATCGCTCAACGGTCCACTCTCTCACCCGTGTCCGACGGGTCGGTGCTTTCGGGAGCGGTGTCCGGTGTCGGGTCACTCGGGTGCTCGGGGTCGTCCGCTGCGGGGCCGCCGCCGGATTCACCCTCCGGACCGTGGTCCGGACCGTCCTGTGAACCCTGTGCCGGGCCCTCGTCCGGACCCTCCTGCGCGCGCTTGCGGGCCGCACGCTTGCGCTGGGTGTACATGCGGAAGCCCGCGAGCACGAGCAGCAGGAGTCCGCCCGCGATGACAAGCATCACGGTGAGGGTGACCTCGGTGACGTTGACGTCGAAGCGCACGGCGTCGCCGTAGGGCTCTCCGTCCTCGGTGTAGAGCTGCGCGTACACAGGGACCGGGCCATTGGCATTGGCCGTGGTGGTGAACTTCACGGACTGGGAATGCCCGCCCGCGATCTTGATCTGCTTCTCCTCGAACTGCCCGCCGCCGATTTTCAGGCGAGTGGGGTTGTTGGAGGAGAGGCGCAGGACCAGGTGGTCGACGCCCTGCACGAGGTTGTTCTGCACGGACACCGGGATGGTCGCGCTGCGGCCGGAGAGCTTCGCGTCGGACCTCTGGACCAGCGACACCTGCTTGGTGAGCTCCTGGAGATACGCCCACACGCTCTGCCGGTAGGAACCCCCCTCTCGCGGGCGGCCGCGCCAGGATGTCGACATCTCGCGGTCTATGGCCCGCCCGAAGGGGGTCACCACTCGGTCCTTGGCGGTGAGGATCACCTGGAAGCGTTCGAGCGTGTTCTTGGTGTTCTGGATCTTCTCGAAGGCGGTACGAGGCAGTTCCTGCTTGCGCAGTGCGGCCGGGTAGGCGGCGGCCGAGGGCACCCGGGTGGTGGCCTGCGGGTCGGGCTTGGCCTTCGCGGCGGCGGTCAGGCCCTGCGACTGAGACCACTTTCCCTCCGCGAGCGAGCTGAGCGCCTTCGCCATGGTCTGCGCCTGGCTGACCGACGGCATGCGCTGCGGAGCGACCACGATGCTCCGCTGCCTGTCGGGGTCCTGCAGGTTGATCATCAGGCTCTGGGCGAGGAACTCCTGGACGGCCAGAGTCGAGTTCTCCCCCACGGTCATGTCGCCCTGGAAGGCGGTGGAAAGCCGCGCGTCGGCGACCACCGCGGTGGTGCCGCCGCCGATGGGCCGGGCCGCGGACGGCGAGTACTGCAGGCCGTTGGTCTCGCGCAGGCTGTCGCTGCGGGCGATGACCGTGTGGGCGCCGGCGGAGGTGGCCACGTCGACGATCGACGGGTCGATGGCTCCGTCGGCGGGCCAGGCGAAGTCGGTGCTGGGCGTCACCTGGAGGATCGTGGTGACCGCCTTGTAGCCCGCTTCGGTGGCCTCCTTGAGATGACCGAGGGAGCCGCTGACCGCCTTGCCGGTGTGCGCGAGGGAGGCGAGGTCGGGGTCGGCGTAGGGGAGCGCGACGACCTTCTTGTCCTTGACGGCGGTCTGGAGGTCGTTGAGCCACTGGCCGGCGACCGACTGCTGCTTGCCCGCCCGGGTGGTCTTTCCGTCGGGGTTCTCGATCCGGTAGTTCTTCGTCATCGCCTCGACCGAGGCGAGCAGGTCCGGATCGATGACCCACGTGACGTCCAGACGGCTGCCGAGAGACAGCAGCTGGTCCAGGCGTCCGCCGGGGGCCAGCTCGTCGGCGAGGTCGTCGTTCTTGAAGACGGGCGTCTGCTGTTCGTCGGAGCCGGTCCTCGCCGTGAGGTGCGTTGAGGTGGTGAGCGGCCACAGGTACGTGGTCTTCGTCTTGGTGTCCGGGGCGTCGGGCTGCCACGGCAGGAAGGTCCGCTCGATGCCGAGCACCTGGGGGTAGGGCTGAGCGGCGCTCTGGCCGGTGAGGGTGACACCCAACTGGTAGACGCCGCTGGTGCTCAGTGAGAGCGCCTTCACCGGCACGGAGATGCTGAAGTCCTGTCGCACGCCCGGCGTGAGCTTGGCGATCTTCTCGACGTACTTCCCGCCGACCTCCGAACCGTCAACACCTGGTTGAAAGCCCGTGCGCTTCGCGGCGCTGTCGATCTCGCTGCGGCTGCCGAGCGGCGACCCGACGCGGAGCCCGACCTGTGCCGCCGTCACTGTCTGCTTGCCGTTGTTGGTGACCGTGCCCGAGACCGTGAGGGTGTCGTCCTCACCGGGGGCGGTGGGGGTGAGCGCGTTCAGGGAGACATCGACGGTGCGGGAGCCGGTGGCATCGGCCTTCACACGTGACGCCGCGGTCTCCGCCTTGGCGCCGGGTCCTGAGGCATGCGCCACGGGGCCCACCGGCGTCTGCAGCAGTCCGGCCAGCAAAGGGGTTCCCACCAGCAGTGCTGCGGTGCGCCGCAGCCACCGGCGGGCAGGTGAGGGGCTCGTCCCCGGAAAGTCTGCCGCCTCGGCCACGCGTTCGCCCGTCCCTCGTCGTCAGTGGTCGTCGGTTGTGCGTCCACGCATGGTAACGATGCGCGCTGTGACGAAGTGCCGCGGACTGCTCCACGTGATGGGAAGACGCGCCGGGGCGGCTGCGCGGGGCCCGGCGGGCGCGGCGGTATTCGGGTCGGCCGCGGGCGCGCGGGGCACGTACCCTTTTCTGTTGTGCCGAACGCCAATGAAGAGAATCCCAGCGCCCTGAGCCAGGTGCAGCGCCGCGCGGTCAGCGAACTGCTGCGCGTCTCCCCTGTCGCGGACGACCTCGCCCGCCGTTTCCAGGAGGCCGGGTTCTCCCTCGCCCTGGTCGGCGGCTCGGTCAGGGACGCCTTGCTGGGCCGGCTCGGCAATGACCTGGACTTCACGACCGATGCCCGCCCCGAGGACGTGCTGAGGATCGTCCGGCCGTGGGCCGACGCGGTGTGGGAGGTCGGGATCGCCTTCGGCACGGTCGGCAGTCAGAAGGACGGCTACCAGATCGAGGTGACCACCTATCGGTCGGAGGCGTACGACAGGACCTCGCGCAAGCCCGAGGTGTCCTACGGCGACTCCATCGAGCAAGACCTCGTGCGCCGTGACTTCACCGTGAACGCGATGGCCGTCGCGCTCCCGGAGAAGGAGTTCGTGGACCCGCACGGTGGGCTCGACGACCTCGCGGACCGTGTGCTGCGCACCCCTGGCACGCCCGAGGACTCCTTCTCCGACGACCCGCTGCGGATGCTGCGGGCCGCGCGCTTCGCCGCGCAGCTGGACTTCGAGGTGGCTCCGGACGTCGTCGCAGCGATGAAGGCGATGGCCGAGCGCATCGACATCGTCTCGGCGGAGCGCGTACGGGACGAATTGAACAAACTGATCCTCTCCGCGCACCCGCGCAAGGGTCTCGCTCTCCTCGTCGACACGGGCCTCGCCGACCGAGTGCTCCCTGAGCTCCCCGCCCTGCGCCTGGAGCGGGACGAGCACCACCGTCACAAGGACGTGTACGACCACTCGCTGATCGTCCTCGAGCAGGCGATGGATCTGGAGACGGACGGCCCCGACCTGACGCTGCGGCTCGCTGCGCTGCTGCACGACATCGGCAAGCCGAAGACGCGGCGCTTCGAGGGCGACGGTCGGGTCTCCTTCCACCATCACGAGGTGGTCGGCGCCAAGATGGTCAAGAAGCGCATGACGGCGCTCAAGTACTCGAACGAGCTCGTGAAGGACGTTTCGCGCCTGGTCGAGCTCCACCTGCGCTTCCACGGCTACGGCACGGGAGAGTGGACGGACTCGGCCGTACGCCGCTACGTACGCGACGCGGGCCCCCTCCTGGAGCGCCTGCACAAGCTGACCCGCTCCGACTGCACCACCCGCAACAAGCGCAAGGCGAACGCCCTGTCTCGTGCGTACGACGGCCTGGAAGAGCGCATCGCCCGCCTCCAGGAGCAGGAAGAGCTGGACTCGATCCGTCCCGACCTGGACGGCAACGACATCATGAAGGTCCTGGACGTGAAGCCGGGCCCGGTGATCGGTCAGGCCTACAAGTTCCTCCTTGAGCTGCGCCTCGAGAACGGCCCGATGGAACGGGACGCGGCAGTCGCGGCGCTCAAGGAGTGGTGGGCCGCACAGAGCTGAGGGGCCGACGGTGTTTCACGTGAAACACCCACTCCCCGAAATATGCCGATGGGCGTTGTTTCACGTGAAACCGTGAAGCAACGCCCATCCTTCGTTCTCGTTACGCCTTCTTCAGGCAGAGTACGACGTTGTGGCCCTTGCCCGACTGGTAATAGGCGACCTCGGACGTCTTGACCGTCTCGCACTTGGAGCTGTCGCTCGTACCGTCGAACTTCTCGACGACCTCGAACTCGGCATCACTTGAGCCGCAGTCGACCTCTTCCAGCTCTGGCCGGATCTGCGTGCCCTTGTTGTGCATGCAGCTGCCGACGCTGGTGGACTCGGCGTCGCTCTTGCCCATGTACCACTTGCCGACGCCTATGAGAATCGCGACCAGGATGAAGCCGCCGATGCGCAGAAGCAGCTTCTTGGCGCCACCGCCACGACGGGGAGCAGGCGGCGGGGGCACGGGCCCGCCCTGGTTGAAGGCCGGGTAGGGGGCCGTCGGCCCGCCCGGCTGGCCCTGCTGCGGCGGGTACGGGGCCGGGGGAGCCTGACCGTACGGAGCGACACCGCCCTGGGGCTGGCCATAGGGGTTCTGGCCCTGGGGCGGGTACGGAGTCTGGCCCTGGGGCGGCGGAGTGGTCACTTTGGGGGTCCCCCTCGAACGAGAGCGCGATGGCGCGAATACGACGCCCGTAAGTTATCCGGGTCCACCGACATCTCTGTAGCCCAGAGGGGCTCTGTGTCACTGATGTGACACTTATTGCGCGCCGAAACGGGTCATACCGCCAGCAACCGCCGCGTAGAGCAGAGCCACCACCAGCACCAGCGGGACCGAGCGGCCGTCCGGTGGCAGCATCAGGGCCGCCACTCCTGCCGCGCCCACGAACGCGACATTGAAGAGCACGTCGTAGATCGAGAAGACCCGGCCGCGGAAGCCGTCGTCCACCGAGGACTGCACCACCGTGTCCGTGGCGATTTTCGCGCCCTGGGTCGTCAGACCGAGGAGGAAGGCGGCGACCAGGAGAGGGGCGGGTTCGAAAGGGAGACCGAGTGCGGGTTCGAGGAGCGCCGCCGTTGCCGCGCAGGTGACGATCCAGCCGCCTGGGCCAAAGCGTCCCACCGCCGCAGGCGTGACCACGGCTGCCACGAAGAACCCCGCACCGGAGATCCCCACCGCCAGACCGAGCAGCGCGAGCCCGTCGGCTTCCGTCGACGTCCAGGCGTACCGGCACAGCATCAGGACCATGACGGTCAGCGCGCCGTAGCAGAAGCGCAGCACCGTCATCGCGGCCAGCGCGCGGGCGGCCGCGGGGCGTTGCGTGAGATGGCGCACCCCCGCTCTCAGCCCGCGTGCCGTGCCGGCGAGCGCGGTCGCGAGCCGGGGCTGGACCAGGTCCGGGTCCGGGCCGAGCAGTTCGCGTGCCATGCGGAGCGAGGCGAGCGCCGCACAGAGATACAGGGCGGCGCCGCAGAGGACCACGGCCGCATCCGAGTCCGAGGCCACCAGACGGATCACGAAGGCGAGGCCGCCGCCCAGGGTCGCGGCGAGCGTGCCCGCGGTCGGTGAGAGGGAGTTCGCGAGGACCAGCCGGTCGGCGTCGACCACCCGGGGCAGGGCGGCCGAGAGCCCCGCGAGGACGAAGCGGTTGACGGCGGTGACGCAGAGGGCGGAGGCGTAGAAGAGCCAGTCGGGGACGTCGCTCAGCATCAGGACGGCGGTCAGGGACGCCAGGGCGGCCCGCAGGAGGTTGCCGTACAGGAAGACCTGGCGGCGCGGCCAGCGGTCCAGCAGGACGCCGGCGAAGGGGCCGACGAGGGAGTACGGGAGGAGCAGCACGGCCATGGCGGAGGCGATCGCTCCGGGCGAGGCCTGTTTCTCCGGGGAGAAGACGACGTACGTGGCGAGTGCGAGCTGGTAGACACCGTCCGCGCCCTGGGAGATCAGCCGTACGGCGAGCAGCCGTCGGAAGTCCCGCAGTCGCAGCAGTATCCGCAGGTCACCGACGACAGCCATGGATCACAGCCTCACATACGAGGAGGGTCCCCGGGCGGAATGCCCGGGGACCCTCGACAAGCGACAAGGAGAGGGCTGTTTAGCGCTCGACCTCGCCCTTGATGAACTTCTCGACGTTCGCGTAGGCCTCGTCGTCGAAGTACTGGACCGGCGGGGACTTCATGAAGTAGCTGGACGCGGAGAGGATCGGGCCTCCGATGCCGCGGTCCTTGGCGATCTTCGCGGCGCGCAGGGCGTCGATGATGACGCCGGCCGAGTTCGGGGAGTCCCAGACCTCGAGCTTGTACTCCAGGTTCAGCGGGACGTCGCCGAAGGCGCGGCCCTCGAGGCGGACGTACGCCCACTTGCGGTCGTCGAGCCAAGCGACGTAGTCGGACGGGCCGATGTGGACGTTCTTCTCGCCCAGCTCGCGGTCCGGGATCTGCGAGGTGACGGCCTGCGTCTTCGAGATCTTCTTGGACTCGAGGCGGTCGCGCTCGAGCATGTTCTTGAAGTCCATGTTGCCGCCGACGTTGAGCTGCATGGTGCGCTCGAGACGGACACCGCGGTCCTCGAACAGCTTCGCCATCACGCGGTGCGTGATGGTGGCGCCGACCTGCGACTTGATGTCGTCGCCGACGATCGGGACACCGGCCTCGGTGAACTTGTCCGCCCACTCCTTGGTGCCGGCGATGAAGACCGGGAGAGCGTTGACGAACGCGACCTTGGCGTCGATGGCGCACTGCGCGTAGAACTTCGCGGCGTCCTCGGAACCGACGGGCAGGTAGCAGACGAGGACGTCGACCTGGCGGTCCTTGAGGGTCTGGACGATGTCGACCGGGGCCTCGTCGGACTCCTCGATGGTCTGGCGGTAGTACTTGCCCAGGCCGTCGTAGGTGTGGCCGCGCTGGACGGTGACGCCCTTGTTCGGCACGTCGCAGATCTTGATGGTGTTGTTCTCGCTGGCGCCGATGGCGTCCGAGAGGTCGAGGCCGACCTTCTTCGCGTCGACGTCGAACGCGGCGACGAACTCGACGTCACCGACGTGGTAGTCGCCGAACTGGACGTGCATCAGGCCCGGGACCTTGGTGTCCGGGTCTGCGTCCTTGTAGTACTCGACGCCCTGGACCAGCGAGGCGGCGCAGTTGCCCACGCCGACGATGGCTACGCGAACCGAACCCATTCCGGTTGCTCCCTGTGTGATCTCGGTATTCCGGATGAGACCCGGCGGAACGCTGGGTCTCACTTGGCGGGGTCATCGGACGGATCCGGCGGCGGGTCGTTCTCCCGCCGCCGGGGCAGGCCCGCCGACTCCCCAGATGTGCTGTTCTGCTGAGCGGAGCTGCCGGGGGCGGGCCGTTGCTGGTCCCGTCCCGCTCGCTCGCTCTCGATGAGCTCGTTCAGCCAGCGCACTTCGCGCTCCACGGACTCCATGCCGTGCCGCTGCAGCTCAAGCGTGTAGTCGTCCAGGCGCTCCCGGGTACGGGCCAGGGAGGCGCGCATCTTCTCCAGGCGCTCTTCGAGGCGGCTGCGGCGGCCTTCGAGCACCCGCATCCGGACATCTCGCGAGGTCTGCCCGAAGAAGGCGAAGCGGGCGGCGAAGTGCTCGTCCTCGTACGCGTCGGGGCCGGTCTGCGAGAGCAGATCCTCGAAGTGCTCCTTACCTTCCGCCGTCAATCGATAGACGATCTTGGCGCGACGCCCCGCGAGCGGAGCTGCGAGGGCGTCTTCGGGGGCGCTGCCCGACTCCTCGATCAACCAGCCGTTGGCGACCAGCGTCTTGAGGCAGGGGTAGAGCGTCCCGTAGCTGAAGGCACGGAACACCCCCAGCGACGTATTGAGTCGTTTACGCAGCTCATAGCCGTGCATCGGGGATTCGCGGAGCAGACCGAGGACGGCGAATTCCAGGATGCCGGAGCGCCTGCTCATCTTCGCCTCCCGTCTTCCGCGGTCCCTCAGTACGGCCTTTATGCCGAGCTGATGTATCGACTCGATACATCGAGACGATAGAACGGCGATCCGGTTGAGACAAGAGGGGGCACGGTGAACGGCGTCACATCACCGATTCGTAGGAAGTAACTTGCCTGATTTGGGGTGAACTTCGGCTCTAAGAGGGTTTTGACGGTGCGTAGTCTGTGCGCCATGCATGCCGCCGGGAACCAAGTGACGTCAGGGAGCGTCGTGGTCCTCGGTGTAGTGCGGGCGCGTTCAGGAACGGGCGCTTCCGCACTTCGGGGGGACCGGAAACCAGCCGCCGTTTCCAGGCGTGGACAGCTGCGCCTGCCCGAGGAGTAATCGTTCGATGAGCGAGCACCGTCGCAAACCGCCGCAGCCGCAGGGCGGCGGACGCGCCGCGGCCAGGCGCGGCACCCCAGGGGCGCCGTCGGGTCGACGCGCGGCACCGCGGGGCGACACAGGATCACCCTCTGCCTCCTACGGAGGGCCGGGGCCCGGTTCCGGGGCACCCGACGACGGGGGCCGCCCTTATGGCGGCAGGGCCGAGGCCCGGCGCGCCGCACAGCGCAGCGGTTCGGTCGGCGCGGGCGGCGGACGCCGCAGGGCGCCCGACGGTGGCGGGCGCGCGGGTGGCGGTGGCGGTCGTCGTGGCGGTGGGTCCGGCGGATCGTCCGGGCCGGGCCGTGGCAGGGGCCGGGGTGCGGAGCCGCCCCGTAAGAAGCGGTTCATCGACTATCCGCGAGCGGGCAAGTCCGGAGGGCGCCGCTGGGTTCCCTCGTGGCGTCTGGTCACCGGCGTGTTCCTCGGCTTCTTCGGCGGTCTGATGGCGGTCGCCGGCATCTCGTACGCCCTGGTGGAGGTGCCGGAGGTCGACAAGGCGGCCAAGGCCCAGAACAACGTCTACTACTGGGCCGACGGCAAGCAGATGGTCGCGACCGGTGGTGAGCGCAACCGCCAGATCATCGACTACGACGACATCCCCAAGGAGATGCGCTTCGCCGTCATGTCGGCGGAGAACAAGACGTTCGAGAAGGACAAGGGCGTCGACCCGATGGGCATCACCCGTGCCCTGGTCAACATGGCCAAGGGCGGGCAGACCCAGGGTGGCTCCACGATCACCCAGCAGTACGTGAAGAACGCGCGGCTCGGCGATCAGTCGCAGACGTTCACCAGGAAGTTCAAAGAGCTCTTCATCTCCATAAAGGTCGGCCGGACGGTGTCCAAGGAGGACATCATGGCCGGCTACCTCAACACCGCTTATTACGGGCGTGGGGCGTACGGCATCCAGGCGGCGGCCCGGGCGTACTTCAACAAGGAAGCCAGCGAACTGGATCCGAGCGAGTGCGCCTTGCTGGCGACCGTGCTGAAGGGCGCCACGTACTACGACCCGGCCGGCTACCCCGAGATCGATCCCGCGGCCAACAAGCAGGACAACACCGCGCGCGCCAAGAAGCGCTGGCAGTGGATCCTGGACGAAGAGGTCAAGGACGGCCACCTGACGAGCGAGCAGCGGGCCAAGTACACGAAGTTCCCGAAGCTGCAGAACCCGCGGTCGAACATGGACCTGGCGGGCCAGACGGGTTACCTCGTGGACCTGGCCAAGGCGTACGTCATCAGGAACACCAACATCACCGCCGAGCAGCTCCAGCGGGGCGGCTACGAGATCCACACGACCTTCGAGAGGAAGAAGGTCGAGGAGCTTGAGAAAGCGGTGAACAAGGTCCGCAAGGAGAAGATCAAGCCGAAGGTGCGTCCGGAGAAGGACACGCACGTTCAGTTCGGTGGCGCCTCCGTGGACCCGAAGGACGGCGCGATCAAGGCCATCTACGGCGGTGAGGACGCGACCAAGCACTTCACCAACAACGCCGACCAGACCGGTGCCCAGGTCGGTTCGACGTACAAGCCGTTCGTGCTGGCCGCTGCGTTCAAGTACGGCGTGCGCGATCCCGACGGGCCGGAGGAGCAGAGCGAGTCCGAGCGCACCATCGTCAACCCGAAGAGTCTCTACAGCGGCAAGAACGAGCTGAAGATCCAGAAGTACAACGGTCAGGTCTGGACGGACCGCGACGGCAAGCAGTGGAACCAGAAGAACGACGGCAACCAGTCCTACAACCGTCCCAGCTTCCAGATCGACCTGCGCGAGGCGATGAGGGAGTCGGTCAACTCGGCGTATGTGCAGCTCGGCATGGACGTCGGCCTGGAGAAGGTGAAGCAGGCGGCCATGGAAGCCGGTCTCAAGGACGACAGCTCCATGGCCGGCGCCACGTACCCGTCCTTCTCCCTCGGTACTTCGTCGCCGAGCGCGATCCGGATGGCCGGTGCCTACTCGACCTTCGCGGCGAGCGGCAAGCAGAACGAGCCGTACTCGGTGAAGGAAGTCGAGCACGAGGGCGACACGGTCTACCGGCACGAGAAGCAGACCAAGCAGGCCTTCAGCCCTGAGGTCGCCGACAACGTGACCGACGTGCTGCGGACCGTCGTGGAGAAGGGCACCGGTACGTCCGCCAAACTCGTCGGCCGCCAGGTCGCCGGCAAGACCGGTACGACCGACGGCAACAAGTCCGCCTGGTTCGTCGGCTACACCCCGCAGCTGTCGACCGCGGTCAGCATGTACCGGCTCGACGACGACGAGAGCAACAAGAAGCGCAAGTTCCTGGAGATGTTCGGTACGGGTGGCGAGGAGAAGATCCACGGCGCCTCGTTCCCCGCGCAGATCTGGCACGACTACATGGAGAAGGCGCTCAGAGGGAAGCCCGTCGTGAACTTCCCGGTGCCCGGGCCGATCGGCAAGGTCGTCGGTGAGACTCCGCCTCCGCCGCCCACGCCGACGAAGACCGAAGAGCCGGAGGAGACCAACTCTCCGACGCCCACGGAGACGGAGTCCTCGAAGCCGCCGACGGAGTCGCCGGATCCCGGTGAGTCCTGTGACCCGTTCGACTGGGACTGCAAGCACAACGGCGGTCAGGAGAACGGCGGTGCCGACGGAGGCGTCGACGGCGGAACCGGCGGGGAGTCGCCGCCTCCGACGGAGGACCCGATCGGCGGTGGTGGCCCCAACGGCGGAAATGGCAATGGCAATGGAGGGGGCGGAATCTTCGGCGGTCCTTCGGACTGAGCCGAGGTTGCCGGAGCAGCCCGGCGGGTTGCCGGGGGCGCTCCCCCACGGACGTTTCACGTGAAACGAGGGCCGTCGCACCGATGGGTGCGGCGGCCCTCTCCGTGTTCCCAGTCGCGTACGGCAGGATGGCAGGCATGCCCAGTGCAGACCCCAGCGCAGAGACGCCGCGCACGAGCGCGTACGAGCCGGTGAGCCCGCAGGAGCAGGAGCCGGTACGTCCCACGAGAGAGGACGAGGTCGCCCGGTCCGGCAGTGAGCTGGTGGGCGGCCCGGTCGGCCGGAGAGTGCTGTTCGCGGCGTCCTGGTGGACCCCTGTGCGCGTCATCGCCCTCCTCGCGCTCGGGATGTTCGCGCTCGGGATGATCCAGAAGATGCCGTGCTACAACGGTGCCTGGTTCTTCGGGGCCAGCTCGCAGTACACGCACGCGTGCTACTCCGACATCCCGCATCTCTATCAGGGACGCGGCTTCGCCGACGGTCTGGTGCCGTACTTCGACCGGCTGCCCGGTGACATGGAGTACCTCGAGTACCCGGTCCTCACCGGGGTGTTCATGGAGATGGCGTCCTGGGTGACGCCCGGCAGCGGATCCATCCAGCACCAGGAAAAGATCTACTGGATGGTCAACGCCGGGATACTGATGGCCTGCACCGCGGTCATCGCCGTGTGTGTCGCCCGCACCCACCGGCGCCGCCCCTGGGACGCACTCCTTGTCGCCCTGGCGCCGGCCTTCGCGCTGACCGCCACCATCAACTGGGACCTGCTCGCCGTGGCGCTCACAGCCGCCGCGATGCTGATGTGGTCGCGCTCGCGTCCCGTCGCCTTCGGAGTGCTCCTCGGGCTCGCCACGGCCGCAAAGCTGTATCCGGTGCTCATCCTGGGGCCGCTGCTGATCCTGTGCTGGCGTGCGGGCAGATGGCGGGCGTTCGGCACCGCGCTGCTGGGCACGGTGAGCGCCTGGCTGGTCGTGAACCTGCCGGTGATGCTGCTCGCGAGCGACGGATGGTCGAAGTTCTACACCTTCAGCCAGGAACGCGGCGTCGACTTCGGCTCCTTCTGGCTGATCCTCTCCCAGCGGATGGACTCCCCGTTGACCACCGACACGGTCAACACCCTGGCCACCGCGCTGATGCTGCTCGCCTGTCTGGGTGTCGGGGCCCTGGGACTCACCGCGCCACGACGCCCGCGCTTCGCACAGCTGGCCTTCCTGGTGGTCGCCGCCTTCATCCTCACCAACAAGGTCTACTCGCCGCAGTACGTCCTGTGGCTGATCCCCCTCGCCGCTCTCGCCCGGCCACGCTGGCGCGACTTCCTCATCTGGCAGGCGTGCGAGGTCGCGTACTTCCTCGGCATCTGGCTGTATCTGGCGTACACGACGAGCGGAGACGCCCACAAGGGGCTGCCGACCGAGGGGTACCAGCTCGCCATCGTCGTGCACCTCGTGGGGACGCTGTACCTGTGCGCCGTGGTGGTGCGCGACATTCTGATGCCGGAGCGGGACGTGGTGCGGCTGGCAGGGGACGACGACCCCTCGGGAGGCGTCCTGGACGGCTCCCGGGACGTCTTCGTGCTGGGCACCGCCCGTTACGCGGGCAGGGCCGCCCTGCACACCGCACAGGCCCCCACCGTGAAGTGGGGGTCGGCAGCAGACGTGCCGCGCTGAGGAAGCCGCGCACACGCGGAAGGGCCGGTACGAAGCGTCGTCGTACCGGCCCTTCCGCGTGCTGGATCGATCCGCCTCAGCGGTCGATGATCCGGTCGAACTGCGTCGTGGTGTGCCGCAGATGCGCCACCAGCTCCTCGCCGACCTTCGGTTCCGGGGCGTCCGAGGGCACGAAGAGGATCGAGACCTGCATGTGCGGCGGCTCCGCGAACCAGCGCTGCTTACCTGCCCAGACGAACGGCGAGAGGTTGCGGTTGACGGTCGCGAGACCCGCCCGCGCCACGCCCTTGGCCCGCGGCATCATGCCGTGCAGCGCCTTCGGCGCCTCCAGGCCCACACCATGCGAGGTGCCGCCCGCCACGACGACCAGCCAGCCGTCGGACGCGGCCTTCTGCTGGCGGTAGCCGAAGCGATCGCCCTTCGCGACAGCGGTGACGTCGAGGACGGCACCGCGGTACTCGGTGGCCTCATGATCGCCGAGCCAGAGGTTCGTGCCGATGCGGGCACGGAACCGCGTCTGCGGGAACTGCTGCTGCAGGCGGGCCAGTTCATGCGCCTTGAGGTGGCTGACGAACATGGTGTGCAACGGCAGGCGGGCCGCGCGCAGACGGTCCATCCAGCCGATGACCTCCTCGACGGCGTCGGAGCCGTCGGTGCGGTCCAGCGGCAGGTGGATCGCGAAACCTTCGAGGCGTACGTCCTCGATGGCGGCGTGCAGCTGCGGAAGCTCCTGCTCGCTGACGCCGTGGCGCTTCATCGAGGACATGACCTCGATGACCACGCGGGCGCCCACGAGGCCGTGCACGCCGTCGATCGACGACACGGAACGGATGACGCGGTCGGGCAGCGGCACCGGCTCCTCGCCGCGCCGGAACGGGGTCAGGACCAGCAGGTCGCCGCTGAACCAGTCCTTGATCCGAGCGGCCTCATAGGTGGTGCCCACGGCGAGCACGTCGGAGCCGAAGCGCGTGGCTTCCTCGGCGAGGCGCTCATGACCGAAGCCGTAGCCGTTGCCCTTGCAGACCGGGACGATGCCCGGGAACTGCTCCAGCATGTGCTTCTGGTGTGCCCGCCAGCGCGCGGTGTCGACATAGAGCGTGAGCGCCATGGCTGGATCCCGGAACCTTTCTCGTGTCTGCGGTGTATCAGAGTTATGGAAGGAAATTGTGCGGGATCAGCGGCGCGACATGTAGATGTCCAGCGCCTTGTGCAGCAGCTTGTTGAGCGGGAAGTCCCACTCGCCGATGTACTCGGCGGCCTCGCCACCGGTGCCGACCTTGAATTGGATCAGGCCGAAGAGGTGGTCGGTCTCGTCCAGGGAGTCGGAGATGCCGCGCAGGTCATAGACGGTGGCACCCATGGCGTACGCGTCGCGGAGCATCCGCCACTGCATCGCGTTCGAGGGCCTGACCTCGCGCCCGATGTTGTCCGAGGCGCCGTAGGAGTACCAGACGTGCCCGCCGACGACGAGCATCGTGGCGGCCGACAGGTTCACGCCGTTGTGCCGCGCGAAGTACAGCCGCATGCGGTTCGGGTCCTCGGAGTTGAGGGCCTGCCACATCTGCTGGAAGTAGCCGAGAGGACGCGGACGGAACTTGTCGCGTACGGCGGTGATCTCGTAGAGGCGCTGCCACTCGGGGAGGTCGTAGTACCCACCCTGGACGACCTCGACGCCGGCCTTCTCGGCCTTCTTGATGTTGCGCCGCCACAGCTGGTTGAAGCCCTTCTGGACCTCGTCCAGCGAGCGGTTGGCCAGCGGCACCTGGAAGACGAAGCGGGGCTGGACGTCACCGAAGCCGGCGCCGCCGTCCTCGCCCTGCTGCCAGCCCATCCGGCGCAGCCGGTCGGAGACCTCGAAGGCACGCGGCTCGATGTGCGTGGCCTCGGTGTCCCGCAGCCGCTTCACATCGGGGTTCTGGATGCCCGCCTTGATCGCCGGAGCGTCCCAGCGGCGGATCACGACCGGCGGACCCATCTTCACGGAGAAGGCGCCCTGCTGCTTCAGATGCGCCAGCATCGGCTGCAGCCACTCGTCCAGGTTCGGGGCGTACCAGTTGATGACCGGGCCCTCGGGGAGGTACGCGAGATAACGCTTGAGCTTGGGCAGCTGCCGGTAGAGCACCAGGCCCACACCGACCAGCTGACCGGTCCTGTCGTCGAACCAACCCAGGTTCTCCGAGCGCCATTCGCTCTTCACGTCAGCCCATGCCGGGACCTGGCAATGACTCGCCGACGGCAGTGTCTGGATATACGCCAGATGCTGCTCGCGACTGATGGTCCTCAGGGTCAGACTCATTCGGGGCGCTCCTCGGGCTGGTGTGTCCCCATGGGTTCAGGGGCTCCGGCTCTCGCGCCGAAGCCTACTGCGCCCTGCGAGCGACCCGTCTGGGCGTACGGAACTAAGGCCCCCGGCCGCTCGCGCGACCGGGGTGCGTCGAGGGCGTCAGCCGACGACACCGCCGAAGAGCCCGCCGTGCGCCATGCCAAGGAAGAAACCGATCGCGGCGGCTCCGAGACCCAGGATCAGGCCGAAGCGCTCACGCGTCGTCACCGAGATGAACTGGCCGTATGCGCCCGTGACGATCCCGATCAGACCCGTCCACGAGCTGATCAGGTGGAGGTTGTGGAACATCGCCGTCACGAAGGCGATCACTCCGAGCACCAGGGTCACGCCGAGCAGCGCGTCCTGGAGCGGATGAGCCTTGCCGTCCGTGGCGAAGAGGGCGGAGTTCGGTCGCATTACCTGTGCCATGAGAGGCACCTCCTGCGGAAGGCGGCGCATCGTAGCGCCATAGACACCCGATGTGTACAGATTCTGCCCGTCCCCCGCCGGATTTCAACCGGAAGCCTCGGTGCGGGTACTCTGTACCGTCTGCACCGGTGTCTGCCCTGGCCACGACATGAACCCCGCTCGCGGGAGCCGATTGTCAGTGGCGGCCGATACCGTTGCGTACGCATCACGACCCTCCTGCCACGGAACGACCGTGGCCGCTGAGTCCAAAGGAGGTGGGTTCCACATGCGTCACTACGAAGTGATGGTCATCCTCGACCCCGATCTCGAGGAGCGCGCTGTCTCCCCGCTGATCGAGAACTTCCTCTCCGTCGTCCGTGAGGGCAACGGAAAGGTCGAGAAGGTCGACACCTGGGGCCGTCGTCGTCTGTCCTACGAGATCAAGAAGAAGCCCGAGGGCATCTACTCGGTCATCGACCTGCAGGCCGAGCCTGCGGTCGTCAAGGAGCTCGACCGACAGATGAACCTGAACGAGTCGGTCCTCCGGACCAAGGTCCTCCGTCCCGAGATGCACTGAGCTTCCAGCTCAGCAGCACCCGGGAATCGAGTAGCAGCAACAAGCAGCCAGCAGCAATCCCGCCGAGAGGTTCCCCATGGCAGGCGAGACCGTCATCACGGTCGTCGGCAATCTTGTCGACGACCCCGAGCTGCGCTTCACCCCCTCCGGTGCGGCGGTCGCGAAGTTCCGTGTCGCGTCCACCCCCCGCACCTTCGACCGTCAGACGAACGAGTGGAAGGACGGCGAAAGCCTCTTCCTCACCTGCTCGGTCTGGCGTCAGGCGGCGGAGAACGTCGCGGAGTCGCTCCAGCGAGGCATGCGCGTCATCGTGCAGGGCCGGCTGAAGCAGCGGTCCTACGAGGACCGTGAGGGCATCAAGCGCACGGTCTACGAGCTGGACGTCGAGGAAGTCGGCGCCAGCCTGAAGAACGCCACGGCCAAGGTCACCAAGACCACCGGCCGAGGCGGCCAGGGCGGTTACGGCGGCGGTGGCGGCGGCCAGCAGGGCGGCGGCTGGGGCGGTGGCTCCGGCGGCGGTCAGCAGCAGGGTGGCGGCGGTGCTCCCGCCGACGACCCCTGGGCGACCGGTGCGCCGGCCGGCGGCGGCCAGCAGCAGGGCGGCGGCGGTGGCGGCTGGGGCGGAAGCTCCGGCGGCTCCGGTGGCGGCTACTCGGACGAGCCCCCCTTCTAAGCCTCACGGCTTTTCGGCCTCCGGGCCGAGGGTGGGCCGTAACCCCACTTCTTGATCACACAGGAGAAACACCATGGCGAAGCCGCCTGTGCGCAAGCCTAAGAAGAAGGTCTGCGCTTTCTGCAAGGACAAGGTCACGTACGTGGACTACAAGGACACGAACATGCTGCGGAAGTTCATTTCCGACCGCGGCAAGATCCGTGCCCGCCGCGTGACCGGCAACTGCACGCAGCACCAGCGTGACGTCGCCACGGCCGTGAAGAACAGCCGTGAGATGGCGCTGCTGCCCTACACGTCCACCGCGCGATAAGGGAAGGGTGACCGACTAATGAAGATCATCCTCACCCACGAGGTCTCCGGCCTCGGCGCCGCCGGCGAGGTCGTAGACGTCAAGGACGGCTACGCCCGCAACTACCTGATCCCGCGGAACTTCGCGATCCGCTGGACCAAGGGTGGCGAGAAGGACGTCGAGCAGATCCGTCGTGCTCGCAAGATCCACGAGATCGCGACCATCGAGCAGGCCAACGAGATCAAGGCCCAGCTCGAGGGCGTCAAGGTCCGCCTGGCCGTCCGCTCCGGCGACGCCGGTCGTCTCTTCGGTTCCGTCACCCCGGCCGACATCGCTTCGGCGATCGAGGCTGCCGGTGGTCCGAAGGTCGACAAGCGCCGTGTCGAGTTGGGCTCGCCGATCAAGACCCTGGGCGCCCACGCGACGTCCGTGCGTCTGCACCCCGAGGTTGCCGCGAAGGTCAACGTCGAGGTCGTCTCCGCCTAAGCACTGCGCTTGGCAGAGCTGAAGCAATCGTTGGGCCGCACCCTCTGGGTGCGGCCCAACGTGTTTCGTGGAACGTGGTGCGCGCTCTGTTTCACGTGAAACAGAGCGCGGGCCCGCTTGTCGCGCTCAGCGCGTGGCGCCCGTGACGAGCCAGCGGCCGGAGCGGGAACGCAGCCACAGCGTCAGCATCCGGACCGCCATCATCAGCGTCATCGCGCCCCACAGAGCGGTCAGCCCGCCGCCGAAGGTCGGTACGAGCAGGGCGACGGGCGTGAAGACGGCCAACGTGGCGATCATTGCCCAAGCCAGGTACGGGCCGTCGCCCGCTCCCATCAGGACGCCGTCCAGGACGAAGACGATGCCGCAGATGGGCTGGGCGAGCGCGATGACGACGAGGGCGGGCAGGGCCGCGTCCTGGACGTCTCCGTCGCCAGTGAAGAGCGGGATGAACACGGGCCGCGCGAGGACGACCAGCAGGCCGAGGACCACCCCCGATGCGATGCCCCACTGGACCATGCGACGGCAGACGGCGCGGGCGCCGTCAGGATCATCGGCTCCCAGGTAGCGCCCGATGATCGCCTGCCCGGCGATGGCGATGGCGTCGAGTGCGAAGGCCAGCAAACTCCACAGGGAAAGAACGATCTGGTGGGCGGCCACGTCGGAATCGCCGAGGCGGGCGGCGACGGCGGTGGCGATCATCAGGATGGCGCGCAGCGAGAGCGTACGGACGAGAAGCGGCGCACCAGCTTGCGCGCAGGCCCGGATGCCGGCGGCGTCCGGGCGCAGTGAGGCGCCGTGGCGTTTGGCGCCGCGTACGACGACGTAGAGATACACGGTGGCCATGCCGCACTGGGCGATGACGGTGCCCCAGGCGGAGCCGGCGATGCCGAGGTCCGCGCCGTAGACCAGACCGACGTTCAGGACGCCATTGGCGACGAAGCCGCCGATGGCGACGTACAGCGGGGTCTTGGTGTCCTGCAGTCCGCGCAGTACACCCGTGGCGGCGAGCACGACGAGCATGGCGGGGATGCCGAGCGAGGAGATCCGCAGATACGTGACGGCGTACGGGGCCGCTGTGTCGGAGGCGCCGAAAAGGTCGACGAGAGCGGGGGCGGTGGGCAGGACGACCGCGATGACGGCCGCGCCGAGGAGCAGCGCGAGCCAGATGCCGTCCATGCCCTGCCGGATGGCGGCCTGGAGATCTCCGGCGCCGACCCGACGGGCGACGGCGGCCGTGGTGGCGTATGCGAGGAAGACGAAGATGCTCACCGCGGTGGTGAGGAGCGCCGAGGCGACGCCGAGGCCGGCCAGTTGGGCGGTGCCGAGGTGCCCGACGATGGCGCTGTCGGCGAGGACGAAAAGGGGCTCGGCCACGAGCGCGCCGAACGCGGGGACGGCGAGCGCGATGATCTCTCGGTCGTGCCTTCGCCGTGCGGCTTTGGGCGCCGCGGGAGCCTGTGTCATACACACCAATCTAATCTTCCACAGGTAAGAGATGCAATGGCACTGGGACCCTTACTCAGTCGCCTGTCGGGCGGGTCGTCGCGCGCCGTTTGCGGCGATCTTGGGCCGACTGGGAAAGTTTTTCTTCTGCACAGCCGGTGGACGGGAAACCAGCAGGTCAGGGTGGTTTTCAGGAACCTGCTGAGGGCTTGTTCACAGGCCTGTCCACCGGGCCGTGCACAGGTTTGGCGGAGTTCTCCACAGCATCGGGCCCGTCATCCACACCGCCTGTGGATAACCAGATTGGCTGACGGTGCCCACAGGCCTACCGTGGTCCGGCGCCCGCCTCGTCGTACGACCTCGGAAACCCCGGAGAACCGACGCGTCAGAACCGGAGTTGGGCCCGCTTATTTGTCAGTGTCGTGCCGTACGAAAGAGGGGCACGGCGAGGTCCGCGCGGCGGACGGGAGGAGGTGGCCCGGTGAGTATCTCCGAGCCTTTGGACGACCCCTGGGCCGACAGCGGTCCCAGTGACCGTCTGCCCGTCTCCCGCCAGCGCCGCGACGGCGGCGGCGGTCGGAGCCGCGACGAACAACACGATCGTGGCCGGGAGGGCGGCTGGGACAGCGGAGGCTCGTCGTTCGAGCGTGTTCCCCCGCAGGACCTCGACGCGGAGCAGTCGGTGCTCGGCGGCATGCTGCTGTCCAAGGATGCGATCGCCGACGTCGTCGAGGTCCTCAAGGGCCATGACTTCTACCGGCCGGCGCACGAGACGATCTACGCCTCGATCCTGGACCTCTACGCCAAGGGCGAGCCGGCCGACCCGATCACCGTCGCGGCCGAGCTCACCAAGCGGGGCGAGATCACCAAGGTCGGTGGCGCGTCGTACCTGCACACGCTCGTGCAGACGGTGCCGACAGCGGCGAACGCGGAGTACTACGCGGAGATCGTCCACGAGCGGGCGGTGCTGCGCCGCCTCGTCGAGGCCGGCACGAAGATCACCCAGATGGGATACGCGGCCGACGGCGACGTCGACGAGATCGTCAACAGCGCCCAGGCCGAGATCTACGCGGTCACCGAGCAGCGCACCACCGAGGACTACCTCCCGCTCGGCGACATCATGGAGGGCGCCCTCGACGAGATCGAGGCGATCGGTTCGCGGTCAGGCGAGATGACCGGCGTGCCGACCGGGTTCACCGACCTCGACCAGCTCACCAACGGCCTGCACCCGGGCCAGATGATCATTATCGCGGCACGTCCCGCCATGGGTAAGTCCACGCTGGCCCTCGACTTCGCACGGGCCTGTTCGATCAAGCACAACATGCCGAGCGTGATCTTCTCGCTCGAAATGGGGCGCAACGAGATCGCCATGCGTCTGCTCTCCGCCGAGGCGCGCGTGGCCCTGCATCACATGCGCTCCGGCACGATGACCGACGAGGACTGGACGCGCCTCGCCCGGCGCATGCCGGACGTCTCGGCCGCCCCCCTCTACATCGACGACTCCCCGAACCTGTCGATGATGGAGATCCGCGCCAAGTGCCGCCGCCTCAAGCAGCGGAACGACCTGAAACTCGTCGTCATCGACTACCTGCAGCTCATGCAGTCGGGCGGATCCAAGCGGGCCGAGAGCCGCCAGCAGGAAGTCTCGGACATGTCGCGAAACCTTAAGCTCCTCGCCAAGGAGCTGGAGCTGCCGGTCATCGCCCTCTCGCAGCTGAACCGTGGTCCCGAGCAGCGCACCGACAAAAAGCCCATGGTCTCCGACCTGCGTGAGTCCGGCTCGATCGAGCAGGACGCGGACATGGTGATCCTGCTGCATCGCGAGGACGCGTACGAGAAGGAGTCGCCGCGCGCGGGCGAGGCGGACATCATCGTGGGCAAGCACCGTAACGGCCCCACGGCGACGATCACCGTCGCCTTCCAGGGGCACTACTCGCGCTTCGTGGACATGGCACAGACCTGACGTGCCCACATGTAGACCCGGGGGGGGAATCAGATGACGATGACCCGGCGTCCGCGTGTGTGTCCGGCCTGACTGTCTGCCTGGGCCGCGGCCGCCTCGGTGAGCTGGTACGTCTTCTCGACCGGGATGTGGAGTCGTCCCCGCGCGATGAGGTCGGCGGCCTCGGCGAGGGCCTGCGGCACGTTGCCGGTCACGCCGGAGAACCGGACGCCGTGTTCCGGTGCGGTCAGATCGGCGATGGAGATCACCTTCTGGGGGTCTCCGGTCAGTTCGACGAGCTCGGGGATCACACCCGAGCCGGCCAGATCGAGCGCGGCGTCGACGTGGCCGAGTTGTCGGACTCGCTTGACCCAGCCCTCTCCGTAGCTCGTGGCGAGCGCACCCAGGCTGCGCAGGTAGTCCTGGTTGGCGGCTCCGGCCGTGCCGATCACCGTGATGCCACGATCACGGGCGATCTGCAGTACCGCTGATCCGACGCCCCCGGACGCGCCGCTGACCAGCAGCGTCTGTCCGGGCTGCACACCGGACTGACGAATGATGCGCAGCGCGGTCTCCACCACGGAGGGGTACCCGGCCGCTTCTTCGAAGGTCAGGTTCTCGGGCATGCGGGCCCAGGCCGACAGCACGGCGAATTCGGCGTACGTGCTCGATCCGCGCCCGAACACGCGGTCGCCGACCTCGACCGTGGTGACGCCCGGGCCGATTTCGTCGACCAGTCCGGCGGCGTCCTGCCCCGTTCCTGAGGGCAGGACGCTCGGATGGGTCTGGCGAGCCTGGCGGGACTGATCGCGCTGATCAGGCTGGTGGAACTGGCCTTCGCGAATCCGCCAGTCGACGGGGTTCACCCCCGCTGCGCGCACAGCGACCCGTATCTGGCCGGGGCCCGCGTGGGGTTCCTCGGCCTCGGTGAGGTGCAGGACTTCGGGACCGCCGAACTCGGCGAAGCTGACTCTCTTCATGCCGCCGAACGTAACACTAACGGTTAGTGTTTCGGAACAGTTGCACCTTTGGATTTGATAGCGTCAATGCCATGACCGCCCCGACGACGCCGTCCGGATCTGCCTTGCCGAGCAGGCCCACCGCCCAGCCCGGACCGGGCACACCGACCGGACGGCGGGAGCGAAAGAAGGCCGCCACCCGTCAGAAGATCGCCGACACCGCTATGCGGCTCTTCTTGGAGCGCGGCTACGACACGGTGGGCATCCGGGACGTGGCAGCCGAGGCCGACGTCGCCGTCACCACGCTCTTCTCCCACTTCGCCTCCAAAGAGGCTTTGGTGTTCGAGCGGGACGACCATTTCGAGCAGCGCCTCACACAGGCCGTCACCGGCAGGGGGCCCCATGAGCCGCTCATCCCCGCGCTGCGCCACGAGATCCACGCGATGGTCCGGCACTGCACGGCGGACGGGACCGCCGCGATCTACCGCATGATCGACGAGACCCGTGCGCTGCGGGAGTACGAGGAGTCGATGCGGCTGCGCCACGCGGAGTCCCTGGCGACGGCCATCGCCGCCGATCCCGAGCTGTCCAGGACCACGACGGCCTGCCGCGCGATCGCGCGGTTCGTGGTCGACGCCTACGCCCTGGCCCGCGAGGCATCCGACCCGCAGGCCGCCGTGGACGAGATCTTCCGGATGATCGAGGCGGCCTGGGAGATCGCCTGATCCCCGCCGTTCGATCCCCGGGAAACTCCGGGCTCAGAACGCGCTGAGCCCGGTGAGTTCGCAGGAGAGGTCCCAGAGCCGCGCCGCCGCCCCGGGGTCGACGGCCCACGGCTTTACGCCACCGATCAGCATGTCGTCGGTGAGGGCCGGTTCGGCGATGTCGCAATCCTGGCAGTACGCCCCTCCCCGGTTCTCCAGCAGTGGTGAGGTCGCCGCCCACACAGTCGTCGCCGCGCCCTGCTCGGGGCTCTTGAAGCCGACGGCGGGTGTCCCGCCCGGAGTCACCCAGCCCTGCGCGAGCCACTCTTCGCGCGGGATGTGGCGCTGCAGCGGGGTGAGGATGCTGCCGGGGTGCACGGCGAAGGCGCGCAGGCCGTGGTCGGCGCCCAGGCGGTTCAGGTGCACGGCGAAGAGGGCGTTGGCGGTTTTGGACTGGGCGTAGGCCAGCCAGCGGTCGTAGCTGGCGTCGAAGTGCGGGTCGGTCCAGCGGATGTCGGAGAGGAAGTGTCCGGAGGAGGCGACGGTGACGACGCGGGCGCCGTCCGGAGCGAAGGCGGGACGCAGGCGGTGGGCCAGCGCGAAGTGCCCGAGGTGGTTGATGGCGAAGTGCGCCTCCCAGCCGGGACCGACGCGTGTCTCGGGGCAGGCCATCACACCCGCGCCGTTGATGAGGATGTCGAGTGGGCGGCCGGTGCCGACGAAGCGTTCGGAGAAGACGCGGACACTGTCCAGGTCCGCGAGGTCGAGGGCGTGCACCTCGGTCCGCGGCAGACCGCGCAGAGCGTGTTCGGCCGTTTCCGGGCGCCGAGCGGGGACCACGACGTGGGCGCCGGCGTGGACGAGAGCGCGGGTCGTGGCGAGCCCGAGGCCCGAGTAGCCGCCGGTCACGAGAGCCGTGGTGCCCGCCAGGTCCATCCCTGCGAGGACATCGTCGGCCGTGCTGTGGGCGCCGAAGCCCGTACCGAGCCTCCGCTGTTCGGTGATCATGTTCTCGACGCTAAAACCTAGACTGTGCGCTAGGTCAAGAGCCGTCTGATGCGCGGCGTACGGTCCCCTCATGAGCGAGTATCCGGGCGCTGTGCCCGTGGAGAACGGCGGTAGCGGGGGTGGCCTGTCCATAGGGAAGGTCGCCGAGGCGACCGGCCTGAGCGTGCACGCCCTGCGGTTCTTCGAGCGGGAAGGGCTCTTCCTGCGCGAGATCCCGCGGACCGGCGGAGGACAACGGATCTATGAGCAGGCGGATGTGGACTGGCTCCTGCTGTGCGGGCGGCTCCGTGTCTCCGGCATGCCGATCGCCACGATCAAGAAATTCGCGGCGCTCGTGCGGTCCGGCCCCGGCAACGAGCGGGAACGCCTGGCGCTGCTACGGGAGCACGAGCGCGATGTACGCACGAAGATCGACGACCTGAACGCCTGCCTGGAGGTCATCCATGGCAAGGTCACCACCTACGAGCAGCACCTACGCGACGGGACGGCCGTCGGCCTGTGGTCGCCCCGGCCACTCACATCTCCGCGTCGCGATTCGTCGGTGCAATGACGGACCACAACGACGCCTCTGCGGCCAACAGCGGCGCCGGGCAGACGCTTGAGGAGAAAACTCATGCAGGCTCGTATGCAGAACCCCGCCTTGATCATCCCTGAGGCCATGACAGCCTTGCTGAGCCTGTCCCAGATCTCCAGGAAGCAGGGGCTGTCCCAGGCGACGATCGAGCTGGTGCAGCTGCGCGTGAGTCAGATCAACGGAAGCAGCGTCTGTGTCGAGGGGAACGCGCGCAGTGCCGTCGCAGCGGGCGCCACAGACATGCAGTGTCTTTCGGTGGCTGCCTGGCGGAGTCTCCCGTGCTTCACGCCTGCGGAACGCGCCGCCTTCGCCCTCGCCGAGGCCGCCACCCGACTCGCGGACCGTCCCGATCCGGTGCCGGCGGCGGTCTGGGACGAGGCTGCGCGGCACTTCACCGAGCGGGAGCTGGCGGCACTCGTCCTCGCCATCGGCGTGGCCAACATGCTCAACAGGATCAACGTCCTCACGCGGCGCCACGCCGGATCGCAGCCCTGGGAGTGTTGACGGATCCTGGGCGTGCTGACTGACAGGTCCTGGGGGGGGGCGACAGGTCCTCGGCATGCTGAGAGGGGCCGAATTCGCTCGACGGACGGGCGTCACCCGGGTGAACTGGTCCCATGACAACACCCCGTGAAGAGCTGCTCCCCTCCACCCGCCGAGCCCTGCTGCACCGCGTCGCCACCGCTCAGACAGAGGGCCGGTCTCCCTCGCTGGTGGCCGCGGTGGCCCGGGACGGCGAGTTGGTGTGGGCCGGCGGCCGCAGCATGGTGGACGGGCACGAGCCGGACGAGAACGTCCAGTACCGGATCGGTTCGATCACCAAGACCTTCACCGCCGTACTGGTGATGCGGCTGCGCGACGAGGGCGTACTGGACCTCAACGACCCGCTGGAGAAGCACCTGCCGGGCACCGGAGCAGGAGAGGCCACCATCGCCGAACTCCTGGCGCACACCGGCGGGCTGGCCGCCGAGACCCCCGGCGAGTGGTGGGAGCGCACCCCTGGGACAGATCGACCGGAGCTCGCGGACGTCCTCGGCGAGGCGCCCTTCAAACATCCCGTCGGCAGGCGCCACCACTACTCCAACCCCGGTTACACGCTGCTGGGTTCGCTGGTCGAGGCGTTGCGGGGCGCTCCGTGGGAGGACGTGCTGCGCCGCGAGGTGCTCGAGCCCCTGGGGCTGACCCGTACCAGTGCGCAGCCCCAGGCTCCGCACGCCGACGGCTGGGCCGTGCACCCGTGGGCGGACGTGATGATGCCGGAGCCCGCGGAGGACCTGGGCCTGATGGCTCCGGCCGGGCAACTCTGGTCCACGACGGCCGACCTCGTGCGGTTCGGGCACTTCCTGGTGACGGGCGACGACCGGGTCCTCGGCGCCGATTCCGTACGGGAGATGCGGACTCCGGCAGCACCGCTGCCGACCGGTGAATGGGACAGGGCGTACGGCCTGGGAGTGGACCTGCTGCGGTGGGACAAGGGCAGCCTGGCGGGGCACGGCGGGTCACTGCCGGGCTTCCTGGCCGCCCTGTGGGTGAGCGAGGCGGACGGTGTGGCCGCTGTCGCGCTCGCCAACTGCACGTCCGGACCGCCGGTGGCGGCGCTGGCCATCGACCTCGTGAAGATCGTTTCCGAGGCCGAGCCGCGGATTCCCGAGCCGTGGCGGCCGCTGTCCGAAGTCGATCAGAAGGTGTTGGAGCTGGCGGGCCCCTGGTACTGGGGGACTCAGGTGCTCGTGCTGCGTCTGACGGCCGAGGGCGGTGTGGAGCTGGGGCCGTTGTCCGGTTGGGGGCGCCAGGCTCGGTTCCGGCCCAACGGTGACGGCACCTGGACGGGGCTCAACGGGTACTACGCGGGGGAGCTGTTGGAGGCCGTGCGGCGGCCCGACGGTTCGGTGAGCCACCTCGACCTGGGGTCGTTCGTCTTCACCCGGGAGCCGTACGACGAAGGGGCACCGATCCCGGGCGGCGTGGACCCGCAGGGGTGGCGCGGCTTCTAACTCTGCGGTTTTTCCTCCGGGTCTTTGCTCTGTCGCGATGCGATCGAGGAGGCGGGCCTGTTTCACGTGAAACAGGCCCGGCCGCACGGCTGTCATGGCTGAGGTGGCCTCAGAGGGGCATCTTGAACCCGACATGCGAGGCCTGGAATCCGAGCCGTTCGTAGAAACGGTGGGCGTCGGTGCGTGTGACATCGGACGTCAGCTGCACCAACTGGCAGTTCTGGCGCCGGGATTCCGCTATGGCCCATTCGATGAACCGGGTGCCGAGCCCGCTGCCGCGCTCGTCGGCATGCACGCGCACCCCTTCGATGATCGAGCGGGTGGCACCCTTACGGGAGAGTCCCGGAACGATTGTGAGCTGAAGCGTGCCGACGACGCGGCCCTCGCGTTCGGCTACGACCAGATGCTGGTTCGGGTCGCCGTCCAGTCGCTCGAATGCCGTGACGTACGGAGTGAGGTCGTCCGGTGATTCACGTGTCGCCCCCAAGGGGTCGTCGGCGAGCATGCCCACGATGGCAGGCAGGTCCGCGGCAACGGCGGGGCGTATCTCAAGATCTCCCATGGTGCGCAGCCTAAGGGGGCACCTAGGCGTGTGGTGCGCAGCCTATGGGCACCTACGCGCGCAGTGTTTCGACAGCCTTGACCAGCGGGGCGAGCTCCGGGTTCCGCGCGGCCTCGTCGAGCGCCTCGCGCAATGCCGCGTCGTTCGTGGGGCGCGCTTGCGCGAGAAGCGCGGCACCGGCCTCACTGACGTCGGTGTAGATGCCACGGCGGTCCGTGGGGCACAGATAGCGGGCCAGTAGGCCGCGCTCCTCGAGCCGGGTCACCAGGCGTGTGGTCGCGCTCTGGCTCAACACCACCGCATCGGCGACCTGCTTCATCTGCAGGTGGCCACCCTCGCCGTCGTGCTGGCGGTTGAGCACGTCCAGAAGGCTGTACTCCCGCACGCTCAGGCCGTGCTTGGCCTGCAGGGCGCGCTCTACATGCGCCTCGATCTTGCCGTGGAGCAAGGAAAGGGCGCACCAGCTTTGGGCGAGCGCGGTCAGTGCGGGGTCTGTCGCTGTCATGGCTCTTGGTCCTCCGTCCCGGAGCGGCTGCACCCAGAGTAGTCCACCGATGCAATATCCAGCGGTTGCATATAGCCCGCGTCTGCAACTATTGTGGACGCACGTTAAGCGCACCTGCAATCGTTTGGAAGGTAGATCCATGCCTCTCGCGCTTCTGGCCCTCGCGATCGGGGCTTTCGGAATCGGAACCACCGAGTTCGTGATCATGGGGCTGCTTCCCGAGGTCGCGGGTGACTTCGGTGTCTCCATCCCGACGGCCGGCTTCCTCGTGACCGGCTATGCCCTCGGCGTCGTGCTCGGCGCCCCCCTGATGACCGCTCTCGGCACGAGGATCCCGCGCAAGCGGATGCTGATGCTGCTCATGGGCCTCTTCGTCGTCGGCAACCTGCTCTCCGCCGTGGCTCCCGTCTTCGGCGTGATGCTGGCCGGCCGCGTCGTCGCCTCGCTCGCCCACGGTGCCTTCTTCGGCATCGGCTCGGTCGTCGCGGCCGAGCTGGTGGCCCCCGAGAAGAAGGCCGGAGCCATCGCCATGATGTTCTCCGGTCTCACGGTCGCCAACGTGGTCGGCGTTCCGCTCGGGACGCTCGTGGGCCAGGCCATCGGCTGGCGGATCACCTTCGTGATCGTCGCCGCCCTCGGCGTGCTCGGCCTGTTCGGCATCGCCCGGCTCGTACCGGACCTGCCCAAGCCCGAAGGCGTACGGCTGCGTGACGAGTTCGGTGCCTTCCGCAACGTACAGGTGCTGCTCGCCATGGCGATGACGGTGCTCGGCTTCGGCGGCGTCTTCGCGGCCATCACCTACATCACGCCGATGATGACGGACGTCGCCGGTTACGCGGACTCCTCGGTCACCTGGCTGCTCGTACTCTTCGGGCTCGGCATGGTCGGTGGGAACCTCGTCGGTGGCCGGTTCGCGGACCGCGCGCTGATGCCGATGCTGTACGTGTCGCTCGGCTCCCTCGCCCTGGTGCTCGCCCTGTTCACCCTCACCGCGCACAACAAGGTCACGGCCGCCGTGACGGTGCTGCTGATCGGAGCACTGGGCTTCGCGACGGTGCCGCCGCTGCAGAAGCGCGTCCTGGACTACGCCTCGGGCGCCCCGACGCTCGCCTCCGCCGTCAACATCGGCGCCTTCAACCTGGGCAACGCGCTGTCGGCCTGGCTCGGCGGCCTCGTCATCTCCGCCGGCCTCGGCTACACCGCTCCCAACTGGGTCGGCGCGGTGCTCGCTGCCTCCGCCCTCGTCCTGGCCTTCGTCTCCGCCGCCCTCGAGCGCCGCTCCACGGCGCCCGGCCCGATCGTGGCCGGTGCGGTACCTGTCGAGCAGCGGACGCCCGTCCACCACTGACCCCACGCTCCCGAACCACTTCCCCCACAGCCCCCTTCAGTCCCCCCAGCACAACCCCGCTAGGAGAACCCCCTCATGAGCACCACCACCCCCACCGCTGCTGCCCCGCTCACCATCGGGGATGCCGAGGCCCTCGTCACCGCGGCCCACCGTGCCGCCGAGGAAGCCGGTGTCACGGTCAGCGTCACCGTCCTCGACGCGGGAGGCCACCTCCTCGCCTTTCGACGCGACGACCGGGCCGTCCTGATCTCCGGTGAGACCAGCACCCGCAAGGCGTACACGGCCCTCCAGTTGAACGCTCCGACCGCCGACCTGGTGGACGCGGTCCAGCCCGGCGGTCTCTTCCACACCCTTCCCACCGCGCTCGACCGCCCCCTGCTCTTCATCGCGGGCGGCGTTCCGGTCCACCGTGACGGCCGACTGATCGGTGCGGTCGGTGTCGGTGGTGGCGCGCCCGAGCAGGACCACGGCTTCGCGACGGCCGCCGTCGAGGCCCTCGTCTAGCAGTCCGAGGTGTACGCGTAGGGGCGTACGAGAAGGCCCGCTACCGGTGCACCCGGGAGCGGGCCTTCTGCTTGGGGGAGGAGGGCTGCGACCCGTGGTGGGATCAACCCGCCGCGACGGTCAGTGGCGCGAAGCGACGGGTCCAGTCGCCGGGCAGCTCCGGCACGCCGTACGCCATCACGGCGTTGAAGGCGACGGATTCGAGGCCGTTCTCCTTCACCCAGGCCAGCAGTTCCTCGTGCCGTACGTCGATGTCGGTGCGGAGCGGCCGGTCGGTACCGGCGCCGAGGGAGGTGATCAGGGCCTTCGCGGTCTCGGTGTCCCGCGCGACGAGCGGACCCACGACATGAGTCGCCATGTTGGGCCAGGCACCCGCGTATCCGACGATCTCGCCGTCGGCCTCCGCGACCCGCAGCTGATCCGTGAAGGCGGGGAGCCGGGTGATCACATGCATGCGGTCGTGACCGAAGACCTCGGTATCGAGGCGGAGGATGGACGTCAGGTCTTCCGCGGTGGCCGGCCGGGTGGCGACATCAGTCTGGGCGTCCGTATTTCCGGCCGGGGTGAAATGTCCCATGACCATCTCGGCCCGGCCGATCACCTCGAATCCCAGCTGTTCGTAGAGGGGGCGGCCGTTCGGGGTCGCGTGCAGGGTCAGCGGGATGGAGCCCGCTTCCTCGACCGCGTTCTGCATCAGTCTGCGGCCGACGCCCCGGCGGGCGTACCGCTCGGCTACGAGGACCATGCCGATCGCCGCGAGGGCGGGACGCCCGGGAGGGCCGTACTGGGTCACTACGTAGGCGCCCATGAGGCCGTTGCCGTCAGGGGCGTCGATGCCGTAGCCCGTTCCGGCCGACAGCAGCAGGCCCCACTTGTGTTCTTCACGGGGCCAGCCCCGGTCCTCGGACAGATCGGCACAGACCTGCAGATCGCGGGGGGTCAGTCGGCGGATGGGCGGTGCGGAGAGGGAAGGTGTCGACACGCGGGCCAGGCTGTCTGACGTACATCCTCTGCGTCCAGCCGTTTGTGGGCAGAACCACGTAGCTTTCGGCCACGGTTCAGCTGCTCGTTTCACGTGAAACATCACGGCGAGCGCCAACCGCGACCAGTAGCCTCGGCCTACATGGCACGCCTACACCTCTTCGACTTGGACGGGACGCTGCTGCACGGCACAGCAGCTCCGGTGGAGATATCGCGGCAGCTCGGCTTGGACGCGGAGATTGCGGAACTGGAACGGGAGTTCGTGGCGGGGCACCTGGGCTCGCCCGAGTACGCCGAGCGCGTGCACGCCCTGTGGGCAGAGCTCACGGAGGCGCAGGTGACGGCAGCCTTCGAAGGAGCGCCCTGGCTCGACGGGATCCGGGAGACCTGGGCCGAGATCCGTGACGGCGGTGACTACTGCGCGGTTATCTCCCTCTCACCGTCTTTCTTCGTGGAGAGGCTCGCCGGGTGGGGTGCGCACGCCGCGCACGGGTCGCTCTTCCCGACCGTGCCGTTCACCGAACCCGTGAATCCGACGGGCATTCTCGACGCCGCGGCCAAGGTGAAGATCGCGGACCGTCTCTGTGAAGAGTTCGGGGTGGGCAGGAGCGACTGTGTCGCGTACGGCGACTCGCTTTCCGACCTCGAGTTGTTCGGAGCAGTGCCGGTTTCCGTGGCGGTCAATGCGGATCAACGGCTGGTGAGCCTGGCCACCCACTCCTACGTCGGGCGTGATCTGCGCAAGGCGTACGAATTGGTCCGGCACGACCGGTAATTGAGGCAATTGACAGGCAGTCCCCTTGAATTCGAGGCCGAGGAGACGGGGACTTGTGCGTTCGGCGGCTGCCGGTATGGTCGATCAAGGTCTGTGCCGGGTGCGTCTCCTCACACTCCGGAGCGCGGCGCGCAGGTGAATGAAGCCTAACGGGGCATAGAGATCGAGAACCCGTACTTCCTGTTATGCGACCGAGGCGTCTGCGAGGAATGGGATGCTGCGATGAGGGGACTGCGGGCAATGTCACATTTTCGACCTACTTGTCCGTAGGGTCCGGGGGCCCGGGGTTCAATGTGGCCCTATCGACCACCGGGGCAGAAGAGCGGGAAGAGCGCGGCCAGAAGGGGCAGACGCAGAGCGGGGACAGCAGGCAGCTTCCGGCAGGGAGTGCCCAGACCGACCGAGAGATGTTCGAGGCGAGGCACAACATGGACGCTCCGACCACCACGTCGGCCGATGACGGCACGCCAGGCGAGGGCGGCGGCTGGTTCACCCCGCGCAAGCCACCGAAGGGACCGGAGGACGAGCGAATAACCACTTCCCCGGAAGCTCCGGAGAACCGTGAGGCTCGGGAAGTCGCGGCCGCGGTGGCTCCGGATATCCGTAGAGCCTCGCAAGCCCCAACAGCTCCCGAACCCCGTGAGGCCCCGCAGGCTCCTGAACCACAGGCTCCGGGACCACAGGCTCCGGGACCCCCGCAGGCGGCACAACACCGGGTGCCGCCCCCGCAGGCCCAGTCCACCGCGCCCCCGATATCCGTCCAGCAGGCGAAACCGGAGGGGAAGGTCTCCGCGGACGCCCTCCTGGTGCAGCGCACGATGGCCGAGATAGAGCCCGTCGCCGACAAGGTCACCTCGTACTTCTACGCGCTGCTCTTCACCCGCCACCCGGATCTCCGCGCCCTGTTCCCCGCGGCGATGGACACCCAGCGGGACCGCATCCTCAAGGCACTGCTGACCGCGGCCGAGCACATCGACCACACCGACGTGCTCGTCGCCTATCTGAAGAACCTCGGGCGCGGACACCGGAAGTACGGCACCCAGGCCGAGCACTATCCGGCCGTCGGCGAGTGCCTGATCGGTTCGCTGAGCCGGTACGCGAGCGCGACCTGGAACGAGGAGACGGAGGCCGCCTGGGTCCGGACGTACACGACGATCTCCCAGATCATGATCGACGCGGCGGCCGAGGACGAGCTGCGCGCCCCTGCCTGGTGGTTCGCCGAAGTCGTCTCGCACGATCTCAGGACCCCTGACATCGCTGTCGTCACGGTCCGGCCCGACCAGCCGTACCCCTTCCTCGCAGGGCAGTACACGAGCCTGGAGACCCCCTGGTGGCCCCGGGTCTGGCGGCACTACTCCTTCGCGTCGGCCCCACGCCCGGACGGACTGCTCTCCTTCCACGTCAAGGCCGTGCCGGCCGGCTGGGTCTCGAACGCCCTGGTGCACCACGCCCGCCCCGGAGACATCCTGCGGCTCGGCCCGGCAACCGGTTCGATGACCGTCGACCACACCACCGACAGCGGACTGCTCTGTCTGGGCGGTGGCACGGGCATCGCACCTATCAAGGCCCTCGTCGAGGACGTCGCCGAGCACGGCAGACGGCGCCCCGTGGAGGTCTTCTACGGAGCACGCACCGACCATGACTTGTACGACATCGACACGATGCTGCGCCTACAGCAGTCCCACCCCTGGCTCGCTGTCCGGCCGATCGTCGACCAGCGGGCACAACTGCCGGACGCCGTCCGCGAGTACGGCCCGTGGAACGAGTACGACGCGTACCTCTCGGGACCGCCCGGCATGATCCGCAACGGCGTGGACGCCCTGCGGGACATCGGCATTCCGGAAGGCCGGATCCGCCACGACTCGGTAGAGGAACTGGTGGCCTCGGACTAGGCAGACCTAGCCCAGGTCGGGGGCGTGCATCGCGCGGACGCCCTCGATGTTGCCGTCCAGATAATGCCGCAGGGACAGCGGTACGAGATGGACCGAGGCGATTCCGACTCTGGTGAACGGCACATGCACGACCTCGTACTCGCCGCACGGCTCCTCGACCTCGGGGCCGTGCCGCTGACCGAGGTCCATGGACTCCAGGCGGCAGACGAAGAAATGCTGCACCTTTACGCCGGTCGCGCCGCCGTCCTCACCAATGTGCTCGACGGTGTCGACGAAGCACGGCACAACGTCGGTGATCTTGGCGCCCAGCTCCTCATGGACCTCACGGTGGAGCGCGTCGACGACAGAGTCGTCCTCCGCCTCCACACCGCCTCCCGGAGTGATCCAGTACGGATCGACGCCCGGCTTGGTGCGCTTGATCAGGATCAGGTCGTCTCCGTCCAGCAGGACGGCACGTGCGGTGCGCTTGACCACGGGTCGGACGGTCATGGGGGAAATGTGGCCCGGACTGTTCCACGTGAAACATCGTGAACCAGCCGCGCCCCCATCAAGCCCAGTCGGTTGCGGCACGCACCAACCATTCGTGCGCCCGCGCGATATGCGGCATGACGAGTGTCCCGGTGCGCACCGACAGGAAGTATGTACGCAGAGGGGGCACGGCGGGGTCGTGCAGCGCCACGATGTCGCCCCGTTCCAGAGCCGGCGCGCACAAGTAGCGGGGCAGCACGGCAAGCCCCGCGCCTGCGGTCACACAAGCTAGGACGGCCCTCAGGTCCGGCACGATGACGAAGCCCGACGCCGTGGGGCGTGCGTCGAAGACAGCCGTCCAGTAGCGGGAGACGAATGGCAGCGACTCGTGGACCTCGACCACCGGGATGTCCCGGAACGACGCCGCTGTCCGGCGCCCCAGCCTTCCGTCCGCGATACGGGCCGCCCAGCACGGCTCTGCGACCAGGACGTGCTCCTCGTCGCAGAGCGGCGTCGCGGTGAGCAGCGGGCCGCGTGGCCGAGCCGTGGCGATGGCCAGGTCGTGGTGACCTGCTGCCAGCCCTTCCAGGGCCTCCTCCGCGTTGCCGAACGAGGTACGCAGAGCGTAGCTGTGGCCGTCCTGAGAGGTCAGGGCAGTGAGGGCAGGCAGGGCACGCTCAGCGGTGAACTCCGGGGGTCCCGCGAGGTGCAGGGTGCGTACCGCAGAGCCCGAGTCGAGTCCGGTTTCGGCAATCTCCACCAGAGCGTCCAGATGGGGTGCGGCCTTGTGCGCGAGTTCGTCGCCGATGCTCGTGGGCGTCACCCCGCGGGCCTGACGCAGGAAGAGCGGGCGGCCCAACTGCCGCTCCAGAGTGCGTATCTGAGAGGTGACCGCGGGCTGCGAAAGACCGAGCAGCGCTGCGGCACGCGTGAAGGACCCGGCCCGGTGCACCGTCACGAAGGTGCGCAGCAGGGCCAGATCCATGGCGACGCGCCTCCCCTTCGTGCCCTCAGGGTGCGTCCAACCATAAATATGCCGATAGCTTTCTGTCGCTACTGTGATTGGACACTGACACAGAGTCAACTAGCCTTGTTGGCGCGGTTCTCCGCGCGCAGAACCGGAACGGTCCGAGCCACGAGGGGGGAGGCTCGGACCGTTCGTTGTGCGTAGCCGCAGCGAGTCCCTCGCACGGGGCTGCTTCTGCCCCGCGCGGTAGGCCTCCCCGCCGTCCCGATGGGCTTCCGCGCCGCACGGTTGGCCCCCCGCCTCACCGGCGGGCTTCCGCGCCGCACGGTTGACTCCCCCGCCTCACCGGCGGGCTTCCGCGCCGTACCGGCTGCTCCTCGCACCGGTCGGCGCGACTGCCGAATCCGCTCAGTCGGCCGCTTCGGCCGACTCGTCCAGCGCACGCAGCACGTCCGCCACGAGGTCGTCGGGATCCTCGGCGCCCGCGGAGAAGCGGATGAAGCCCTCCGGAACGGCGTCGCCACCCCAGCGTCCGCGGCGCTCGGCCGTCGACCGCACACCGCCGAAGCTCGTCGCGTCGTCGACCAGTCGCAGCGACTCCAGGAAGCGCTCGGCACGCTCCCGCGTGGACAGCGTGAACGAGAGCACGCACCCGAAGCGGCGCATCTGCCGCGCGGCGACCTTGTGGGAGGGGTCGTCGGGCAGCCCGGGATATCGCAGTCCGGCCACTTCGGCGCGCTCGCGCAGGGCCTGGGCGAGGACGAGGGCGTTCGCGTTCTGCCGGTCGGCCCGCAACTGGAGCGTGGCCAGCGAGCGATGCGCGAGCCAGGCCTCCATCGGACCCGGAATCGCACCGACGATCTTGCGCCAGCGCCGCACCGACGTCGTCAGTTCCGCGTCACGGCAGGCGACGTACCCCAGGAGGATGTCGCCGTGACCGGTGAGCATCTTGGTGCCGCTGGCCACGGCGAAGTCCGCGCCGAGTTCGAGTGGACGCTGGCCGAGCGGCGTCGCCAGGGTGTTGTCGACCGCCACCAGCACGCCACGTGCGTGTGCCGCTTCGGCCAGGCGCCGCACGTCGCACACGTCGAGGCCGGGGTTGGACGGCGTCTCGATCCACAGCAGCTTGGCACCGTCCAGGACGTCGAGCTGCGCGTCGTCGCCGGTCGGGGCGGTGCGCACCTCGATGCCGTATGCCGTGAGCTGCTCGCGGACCAGCGGAAGGACCTGATAGCCGTCGTCCGGCAGGACCACCGCGTCCCCCGCGCGCAGTTGCGAGAAAAGGACCGCCGAGATCGCCGCCATGCCGGAGGCGAAGACCAAGGTCTCGACGTCCGACCCCGCGTTCGACCCCGCGTCCGGCGCCTCGAGCTCGCCTATGGCGCGCTCCAGGTGTGTCCAGGTGGGGTTCTCGTCACGCCCGTACGCGTAGCCGCCTGTGGGGTCGCCCGGCAGATGAAAGTGCGCGGCGAAGACAGGACCGGGCAGCGTCGGCTCGTGTTTCACCGGGGCGGGCAGCCCGACCCGGACCGCCCGCGTGCCGTCGCCGAGGACCGCACGGCTGTCGTCACCGGAGGCCGCCCGTGTGTCCTCGCCGGGGACCGCGTGCGTACTGCCGCCCGGCACCGCCCGAGTGCCGTCACTGCAGGCCATGCGCGTGTCGTCACCGGAGGCCGCCCGCGTGCCGTCGCCGAGGCCGGCTCCGCTGCCGCCCTTGCGTCCCGATTCCGTCATGCCGCCCGCCTCTCCACTGCTGCACGTACAGCGTCGAGCAGGCCTTCGCTCGCCGCCTCCACCATTCTCGGACACACCCCGGACTGCTCGGTCAGTCAGTCGTCGTCGGGCAGGACGACATGCAGCGCCCAAGACACGATCGAGATGATCAGGCCGCCCAGAACGGCGGTCCAGAAGCCCTCGACGTGGAAGCTGACATCGAGCTTGTCGGCGAGCCACGAGGTGAGCAGCAGCATCAGGGCGTTGACCACGAGGGTGATCAAGCCGAGGGTCAGGATGAACAGAGGGAAGGTGAGGACCTTCACCACCGGCTTGACCAGGAAGTTCACCAGCCCGAAGAGCAGGGCGACGACGATGAGCGTGCCGACCTTCTTGCCCGTGCTGTCCCCGGTCAGGGTGATCTTGTCGAGCAGCCACACGGCGACGGCCAGGGCCGCAGCGTTGGCGATCGTCTTGACTACGAAATTCTTCATGTGTCTGATCGTGGCAGACACGGGCCCGGAACGGTCGGCCCGTGAAAGCCCGCGAAGGACCGCGAGCAGCCCACGGCGAGCAGCGGCAACACGGTCATCAGCAAGGGGAGTACGAAGGCGATGAAGGCTTTCCGACTGGACGAGCTGGAGGCGGAGCGCGCCGCGAACGACGGCGCGTATCTGCAGTTCCTGCGGGAGAGAAACATGTCGGTCGGGCTGTACGCGCTGAACGCCGGCGACACCGACCCGCAGCAGCCGCACCGGCAGGACGAGGTGTACATGGTCGTCAGCGGTCGCGCGGCGATCACTGTGGGAATGGAGACGACGCAGGTGGCGCGGGGCAGCGTCGTCTATGTGCCGGCCGGTGTCGCCCACAAGTTCCACCACATCAGCGAGGATTTGAGGGTGCTGGTCGTGTTCTCTCCCCCGGAGTCCTGACGAGCCCTTACCTCGTCCGCCGTCCACCACGGACTGCTCCGCTCTCCCCCTCAGGTCGACCTCCTCAGGGCTGCGACCTCGGGGTTCCCTAGGGGTTGGATCAGGGGAGGACAAGGGATCCGAGGCCCCCGCGGAGCCCGTCGGCGCTCTAGCATCGAATGCAAGAAGCCGGGAACCCTGCGGAGATTCAGGAAGCAGAGCGGAGAGAGGTAAGGACGATGGCAACCAAGGAGATCTTTGCGGGAATGCCGTGGTGGGTGAAGTGGGTGGCCGTTCCGGTCGTCGCACTCGTCGTGTTCGGCAGCTTGATAGCGACCGTGGTCGGATTCGTGGTCGGTTTGCTCTTCAAGGCGCTCATATTTGTAGCCTTGGTCGGCGGACTCATCTATGTCGTACGGAAGTTCATATCCGGCTCGTCCTCCTCCCGCACGGACTGGTGAATTTCCCCGAAAGTTCCCTCGGACGGGGGAAGTTTCCCGGTGAGGCACCGTAAGACGGCTGCCGAGGATTAGAGTCCGAAATCCGACGTGGGGGTCGACCCCCCACGGACGGGCGCACGTACGTACACCGCTCCTCCCTCGCTACCGGGCACGGGCGGGCGGGCTTCACGCGCTTCGGGAGTGAACCTTGGCCGCGGTCGACACCACCAGCTCACCGGTGGACACCACCAGCTCACCGGTCGACACAAGCACCGACCCCGCCGTCGGCCCCACCCTCATCGGCTCCGTGCAGCGGGCGATGCGGCTCCTGGAAGCCGCCGCGTCGCACCAGAGCGGGGCACCCGCCAAGCAATTGGCGCGAGAAGCGGGCCTCGCCCTCCCCACCGCGTACCACCTGCTCCGCACCCTGACCCACGAGGGGTATCTGCGCCGGGACAAGGGCCTGTTCGTGCTCGGTGAGGCAGCCGAGCGGCTGAGCAGCAGCGGAGCTCAACAGAAGCGGCACGCACGGATCAACGAGACTCTGGCGCACCTGCGGGACACCCTCGGCGTCCCCATGTACTTCGCCGTCTACCGAGAGGGGGAGATCGATGTCGTGGCTGTCGCGGACACCCCGGGAAACCCCGCCGTCGAGGAGTGGGCGGACTTCCGGGAGACCGGGCACGCCCACGCGATCGGACAGTGCCTGCTGGGCCAACTCGACGACGAGGCACGGCAGAACCACCTCGACCGCTACCCGGTTCAGTCGATCACGCGCTACACGGTCCGGGACGATCGGACGTTCATCCGGCGGCTCGACTCCATGGAGCGCATGCGGCCCGTCCTGGAGCGGCAGGAGTACGCGCTCGGGACACTCTGCGCGGCGGTCCCGATCATGGCCGGCGACACCGCGGCGACCATGGCCATTTCTGTCTCCTCCTCGCAGGCCGACCGACTGCTGCCGGCAGCTGAGAAGTTGCAACGGGAGATCGGAAAGCTACTAGGGACACTCGCTTTCTCTATCAGCATCTGAAAACTCACTCCTTGTGATGCGGCGTTCACGTTAAGCAAGATGCGGAGGGTGTCAGGGAGCTGGTTCCTGGCCGCTTGAGGGCCATGAGGGCCAAGTGACGGGGTAGGGCGCGCGATGGGCGAGACCGAGACGGTACAGGCAGAGGTCATGATGAGCTTCCTCGTTTCCGAGGAGCTGTCGTTCCGCATCCCGGTGGAGCTGCGCTACGAGCTCGGGGATCCCTATGCCGTGCGGCTGACGTTCCACCTGCCGGGGGATGCCCCGGTGACCTGGGCCTTCGGGCGGGAGTTGTTGATCGACGGGGTGGGCAGGCCGTGCGGGGACGGAGATGTGCGCGTCGAGCCCACCGATTCCATGATGTTGGACGAAGCCCTGATC
Organism: Streptomyces venezuelae; assembly: GCF_008642355.1. Taxonomy (NCBI): domain Bacteria; kingdom Bacillati; phylum Actinomycetota; class Actinomycetes; order Kitasatosporales; family Streptomycetaceae; genus Streptomyces; species Streptomyces venezuelae. Next base: position 4,070,658 of record NZ_CP029193.1, on the reverse strand, counting down.
AGACTTCAGGTCGGCGGGGACCAGGCGCTGTTCAGGGTGGGCATCCCCCCGCTGCTCGCCTTCCTCGACCGGACGGACAAGTTGGTGCCGCTGGGGCAGGAGCGGGCGCTCGCCGACTTCGATGCGCACCTCGACGAGACGCTCGACCGCATCCTCGCGGAGGCCCAGAGCGCGGGTTGAACTACTGACGTCAACGGGCGCAGGGCGACAGCATTTTGGTGCATTTTCGCGAGGCCGACGCTCTGTGAGTTCGGAAGCTAACGCTTGCGGCGCCGTCCCTTCCCTCCGCGGGAAGCTCGGGTCGCCCCGGCCGTCGAAGGCCGGCCGGGGGCAGTGGAATGGCCGGGGGCGGTGGAGCGGCCGGGCACGGTGGAGCGGTCGGGGATGGTGGAGCGGTCCGCCGAGACGACCAGGGCGGCCAGCGCGGTCGTCACCGGTACCGAGGCGACCAGGCCGATGGAGCCGATCAGAGTGCGCACGATCTCCTCGGCGACCAGCTCACTGTTGGCCACCGTGCCCACGCTGGACTGGGCGATGGAGAAGAGGAGGAGCAGGGGCAGCGCGGCGCCCGCGTAGGCGAGGACGAGGGTGTTGACGACCGAGGCGATGTGGTCGCGGCCGATGCGGATGCCCGCGCGGTACAGGCCGCGCCAGCCCATCGTCGGGTTGGCCTGATGCAGTTCCCATACCGCTGAGGTCTGGGTGACCGTCACGTCGTCGAGGACGCCGAGCGAGCCGATGATGACGCCCGCGAGCAGTAGACCGCTCATGTCGATGGACGGATACAGGCCGTGGATGAGGCCGGTGTTGTCATCAGTGTTGCCGGTGAGAGCGGCCCAGCCGATGAAGAGCGAGCCGAGCAGGCCGATGAGGAGGAGGGAGATGAGCGTGCCGAGTACCGCGACGGAGGTCCTGGCCGTCAGGCCGTGGCAGAGATAGAGCGCGATCAACATGATGGCGCTCGCTCCGATCACCGCCACGACCAGGGGATTCGAGCCCTGAAGGATCGCCGGCAGGATGAAGAACGTGAGGACCATGAAGCTGATGGCGAGGGCGACCAGGGCCATCACGCCACGGAGCCGGCCCACGACGACGACGGCGAGCGCGAAGATTCCGGCGAGCAGCGCCATCGGGATCTTGCGGTTCACGTCGGTGACGGAGTACTGCAGTCCTTCGGGGGCCTTGGGCTCGTAGGCGACCACCACCTCTTGGCCCTGCTTCAGCTGGCGCGGAGAGTCCGGCTGGATGATCTCCGTGAAGGTGCGTCCCTTGTCCTCACCGCTGGTGACCTCGACGGTGGCCTTCTTGCAGATGCCCGTGGCCGTGGACTGCGCGGACTGGCCCTCGGCGGTGGAGGTGTCGCCGTTCGGCGGGGTCTGCGAGGGGCTGAGGTCCTTGCAGGGCAGCTCCTGCACCTTCGTGACCTTCGCCGCCTGTGTCTGCCGGTCGAAGCCGACGCCGGTGCGTTCGTGGCTCGGCGTGCCTCCGGGCCAGAGCACCACGAGTCCGACGACTACGGCGGTGGCGAAGGGGATCAGTACGGCCGCGATGACCTTGCGGAGGTGCTGGGAGACCGGCGCGGCCGGGCCGTGGCTGTGGGAATGCCCGTGTCCGTGGCCGTGTCCATGGCCCTCCGGAGGCGTCCCGGAGACGGGCGGCTGCGGGGGTGGCGGGGGCGGCGGCTCTGTGGTGGTCACTGCCCGATCATCGCAAGAACGGGAGGGGCCCTCTGTTCAGCGCGCCCGACATGACGCTAGCGTGGAGCCACCTTTGCAATCGCGGGAGCTCGGAGCACCGGGCTGAGAGGGCGCTGACCTCCGTACGAAGCGGCACAAAAGTGCACGAGCCGTACGGGATTCGCTGCGTCGACCGCCGAACCTGTTACCGGGTAATGCCGGCGTAGGGAGTAGGTCTCATGACCACATCGGACGCACGCACGCCTGCCTCGACGCAGAACGACCAGAAGGACCAGAACGGTCAGGTCCGGAGCGACGAGGCCGGGAAGTCCATCGGCTGGCACAAGGCGTATGTCGAGGGTTCGCGCCCCGACCTGCGTGTGCCGGTCCGCCAGGTGCACCTCACCAATGGCAAGGCCGTCACCCTGTACGACACTTCAGGTCCGTACACCGACCCGTCGGCCGAGACCGACGTCCGCCGCGGGCTGCCGCCGCTGCGGGAGAACTGGATCATCGCCCGCGGCGACACGGAGGAGTACGTGGGCCGTCCGCCGCGTCCCGAGGACGACGGCATCAAGCACACCTCGCCCCGCGGCGGGCTCAAGAACCTCGACGCGGTCTTCCCCGGCCGCCCCCGCCAGCCGCGGCGCGGCCGCGACGGTCAGGCGGTGACGCAGCTCGCGTACGCCAGGCGCGGCGAGATCACGCCCGAGATGGAGTTCATCGGGATCCGCGAGGGCATGGACCCGGAGATCGTGCGGGAAGAGGTCGCCGCGGGCCGCGCGGTGATCCCCGCCAACGTGAACCACCCGGAGATCGAGCCGATGATCATCGGCAAGAAGTTCCTGGTGAAGGTGAACGCGAACATCGGCAACTCCGCGGTGACCTCCTCCATCGAGGAGGAGGTGGACAAGATGACCTGGGCGACCCAGTGGGGCGCCGACACGGTCATGGACCTCTCCACCGGCCGCAACATCCACACCACTCGCGAATGGGTCCTGCGCAACTCCCCCGTGCCGATCGGCACCGTCCCCCTCTACCAGGCCCTGGAGAAGGTCGACGGCAAAGCCGAGGAGCTGACCTGGGAGATCTACAAGGACACGGTCATCGAGCAGGCCGAGCAGGGCGTGGACTACATGACGGTCCACGCGGGCGTGCGCCTGCCGTACGTACCGCTCACCGCGCGCCGCAAGACCGGCATCGTCTCGCGCGGCGGTTCGATCATGGCCGCCTGGTGCCTCGCGCACCACAAGGAGAGCTTCCTCTACGAGCACTTCGAGGAGCTCTGCGAGATCCTCGCGGCGTACGACGTGACGTACTCGCTCGGTGACGGCCTGCGGCCCGGCTCGATCGCGGACGCCAATGACGAGGCGCAGTTCGCCGAGTTGCGGACACTCGGGGAACTCAACACGATCGCCAAGCGTCACAACGTACAGACGATGATCGAAGGCCCCGGTCACGTCCCGATGCACAAGATCAAGGAGAACATCGACCTCCAGCAGGAGATCTGCGAAGAGGCGCCGTTCTACACGCTCGGCCCGCTGACCACGGACATCGCGCCCGCCTACGACCACATCACCTCCGGCATCGGCGCCGCGATGATCGGCTGGTGGGGCACGGCGATGCTCTGTTACGTCACGCCGAAGGAGCACCTGGGCCTGCCCAACCGCGACGACGTGAAGACGGGCGTCATCACGTACAAGATCGCGGCGCACGCGGCGGACCTCGCCAAGGGGCATCCGGGCGCGCAGGACTGGGACGACGCCCTTTCGGACGCACGCTTCGAGTTCCGCTGGGAGGACCAGTTCAACCTGGCCCTCGACCCGGTCACGGCGCGGGAGTTCCACGACGAGACCCTGCCGGCCGAGCCCGCGAAGACGGCGCACTTCTGCTCGATGTGCGGGCCGAAGTTCTGCTCGATGAAGATCTCGCAGGACATCCGGCGCCAGCATGGCGGTGACCTCGGCTCCGAGGACATCGAGGCGGGCATGGAGCAGAAGTCCAAGGAGTTCGCAGCCGCGGGCAACCGGGTCTATCTGCCGATCGCCGAATAAGAGCGATCGTCGACTGAGAGCGATCGCCGACCGAAGCTCCGTGGTCCCGCCCCAGAGGGGCGGCGGGGCCACGAAGCGGGTGGTACAGCCCCGTAGCGGTGCGGTTCGGCCGACCCGCTACTCCGGCTTGTGGTCGGGCCCGCCGAAGTCGGGGCTGGAGAAGTCGGGGCTCGAGTAGCTCGGGCGCGGGCCCGCCGGGCCGCCCTCCGGGCTGCTGAACCCCGGCCTGTGGTAGCCGAGTTGGGGCATGCGGCCGGCTGCGCCGGTGCCGCCGGGCTTCCCCGACGTCGTACGGGCGGGAGCACTGCCCGGCTCCGTCAGGGCCTCCCGGAGGAACGGCACGACGCCCCGCTCGAGGAGCGCCCGGCCCCAGTCTTCCCTGGCCCGGGACACCTCCTCGTGCCGCTCGCCGTGGAGCCCCGCCGGGAGCGAGGTGGACCCGTTGCGCAGGGCGGTCAGGAGCAGACCGACCGCTGCGACCAGGATGCCCCCCGCGGTGAGCGCGCCGAACAGCCATCCCGCGGTGAGCAGGGTGTCCGCGAAGGCGGGCTCGGGGTTGAGCATCTTCAGGATGTAGCCGACGAGCAGGAATATCGCGGCGGCCGTCCCCGCGAGAACGGGTGCGAGGACCGCGACCACGGCGATCGCCCCGGCGCCCGCGGCTGCCGCCGGTTCGGCGACCTCGCCCATCGTGGTGGCGAGGCCTACGCCGCCGGAGCCCGACTCCGCGGCGCTCTGTCCGCTCCCTTCGCGGATCGAGGTGGATGTCGGTCGAGGTTCGCGCAACTCCTCGCGAACCTTCACGTAGTGCGCGTACTCGGCCGCGGCGGCGGCCGTGATCAGTGCTGTCGCGTTCAGGGCCATGGTGCGCAGTTGTTCGGTGTTGAGCCGCCGGCCCACTGCGGCGAGTTCGGGACGGTCAGGTGCGGTGCGCAGCGCCTCGTCGAGGATCCGCTCGTACTCGGGGCGGTCCTCATTGAGCAGGTGTGGAGCGCTGTTCATGTGCATCCCCCGATGCTCCGTAGGGCTGAGGCTCGCATGGCTACGAGCCGTTGGGCAGAAACGGAGGGGAGCCTGCTACGGATAAGCCGATGGTAGAGCCGTGACGGCACGCGGTGACAGGGGGTTTCCGGAAATTGCCCCCCTGGCCAGCGTGATCGTGTAGGGGGGCGCCTGCTCGCTGAACGGTCAGACAGACAGCGGGAGTTGGCAGACCAGCAGCTTTCCGGCCATGGTCACTCCGCCGTCCATGGCGATGGCCAGACCGTCGGCGTAGACGTGCGGTCCCTCGATGACCGGACCCGCGCCGTCCGACTCGTCCTCGGAGCCGACGTCACCCAGGAGGTAGGGGATGGGGCTGTGGCCGTGGACGATGCGCGTGCCGCCGTACATGTCCAGGAGTTCGCGCACGGCCGAGGGGCCCGACTCGTCGCGGAACGCGAAGCGCTTGGTGAACTTGCGGAAGAGGTCCCAGCATTCGTCCGCGTCGTTGCGCGTGAGGGTCTCCCGGATGGTGTCGTTCACCGCCTCGATCGAGTCACCGTAATCCAGATAGGCGGTCGTGTCGGAGTGCACGAGCAGGTGGCCGTCGGCCTCCTCCATCGCGTCGAGGCGTGCCATCCACTGGAGGTGGTGGTCCTCCAGACGCTCCATGTCGGTCTTCTGCCCGCCGTTCAGGAGCCAGGCGGCCTGGAAGGTGGCGGTGCCGGCGCCCGAGTTCACCGGGGTGTCGCCGAAGCGTTTGGCGCCGAGCAGGAGCAGCTCGTGGTTGCCCATGAGCGCCTTGCAGTAGCCGCCGGCGGCGGCGGCCTCCGCGGAGAGACGCATCACGAGGTCGATGACGCCGATGCCGTCGGGCCCGCGATCGGTGAAGTCGCCGAGGAACCAGAGGCGCGCGTTGCCCGCGGACCAATTGCCCTCGGCGTCGAGGAGGCCCTGCTCCTGGAGGGCCGCGACGAGCTCGGCGAGGTAGCCGTGGACGTCGCCGACGACGAACAGCGGGCCGTACTCCTCGCTCGCCCGCGGCTGCGGGGGCTCCGGCATGACCTGCACCTGGACGGTGTCGCCGCGGTTGATGACGGGCAGGTCGCGCTGGGTCGGGGTGTATCCCTCGTCCGGCGCGGTGCCTGGCGCGCCGGGGTTCACCGGGGCGGGTCCGGTCGTCTCATGGATGTACGCGGGAACGCGGAAGTCGCGCAGCGTCGCCGTCCGCACATCGGGTCCCTGACCGGCCCCCTGAGTCATCGACCCCTCCACCACCATTGCGCCGCATCTGCACCGAGATCGGACTGCTTGGTCGCAGCGGCCCGCGGTGTCGTCCGCCCATCATAGGAATGCGGCTCCCGCTGTGTGGTGCACCAGGGGTGGTGAATCGGTGCCGGACCCTGTTTCACCGCGGTTTTCTCCCGAATTGGGCAGAGGTTTCCCCGCTGGTGGCGGATTGGATGCCTGCCTCTGCCCGCGTCGGGGTGGGGGCGGGAGCGATCAGCCGGAGCCGGGCGAGCGGGGCGGGCTGACCGTCGTGCGCGGCGGCCGTCGCTCGGACGAGGTGCGCACGATGAGTTCGGTCGGTATCACCTGCTCGACCGGACGGCCCGAGTCGAGGCCTTCGATGGCGTCGATCAGCAGCTGTACGACGGCTGTGCCGATGCGCCGCGGCTTGAGGGAGAGCGTGGTGATGGGCGGTTCGGTGGTGGCGTACACCGTCGACTCGCTGCAGCAGACGAGCAGCAGGTCGTCGGGGACGCGCAGGCCGTACCGCCGGGCGGCGGCGAGCAGATCGGTGCCGTTGGGGTCGAAGAGTCCGTAGACGGCGTCGGGCCGGTCGGGCCTGGCGAGCAGCCGGTCGGCGGCGACGGCGCCCGCGCACGGGTCGTGCGCGGGATAGGACTCGTAGACCGGGTCCTGCCCGACGCGTTCGCACCAGCGCAGGTAGGCGGTCGTGGACAGGTGGGTGTACGTGTCCGTGGTGGTGCCGGTGAGCAGGCCGATCCGGCGGGCGCCGGCGGCGGCCAGGTGGTCGAGGATCTCCAGGACCGCGGCCTCGTGGTCGTTGTCGACCCAGGCGGTGACCGGCAGGGACCCTGCCGGGCGGCCGTCGGAGACGACGGGCAGGCCCTGTCGGACCAGCTCGCTGACCACGGGGTCGTGGTCGGAGGGGTCGACGACCACGGTGCCGTCGAGCGCGACGTTGGACCACACGTCCACGGGGCTGCGACGGGAGGTGGCGGGCAGGATGACCAGGGCGTAGCCCCGGGCGAGGGCGGCCGATGTGGCGGCTCTGGCCATCTCGGCGAAGTAGGCGAATTCGGTGAAGGTGAAAGGTTCATCCCCGTACGTCGTCACGGTCAGGCCGATGAGGCCGGACTTGCCGGTACGGAGGGTGCGGGCCGCGGCGGACGGGCGGTAGCCCAGCCGTTCTGCGACCTCGCGGACGTGGCGTCGGGTGGCGTCGGGCAGCCGACCCTTGCCGTTGAGGGCGTCGGAGACAGTCGTGATGGAGACACCGGCGGCGGCGGCGACGTCTCTGATGCCCGCTCGACTCTGCCGGTTGCCCCGGCGTGCGGTCTCCGCTCGGCTCACCTGGTGCTTCCCTGCTGCTGTCATGGCAGGCCGATAGTAGGGCTCATGGGGGTGGGTAGCAGGGGCGCATATTCACTCGTTGACAGGCACGTTTCTGCATGGCTGGAGCGGGTCAATGACCTTGGAATGCAAGGGAGTTATGGGGTTCAAGGGGTTGCTGCCCCTGATCGTCACGCGCGGGCCTGCCAAAGGTGTCAGGTCTCGAAGAGGTCTCAACTCACCTTCACGAGGGACGCGCGCCACGGAGTGAGCCACCGGCGCGTGGGGGAGCAGGGGGCGCTCCCCCCTCTCCGCGCGCCTCGCGAAGGGGGCGGATCCGGAGGGTTCGTACGCGGATTCCGGCAGCCCATTCGCAGCGGGGCCGAATCCTCATAAGGTGAGCAGTATTCGAACTGATGTGACGGCAAGAGTGTGAACGGCCCAGAGGAGGACTGCGGTGAGCGAGACGAACCCGAGGCTGCGCGCCGAGCTTGAGGGGATCCCCACCTACAAGCCGGGCAAGCCCGCTGCGGCGGCCGACGGTCCCGCGGCCTACAAGCTGTCCTCCAACGAGAACCCCTATCCGCCGCTGCCCGGCGTGATGGAGAGCGCACTCGCCGCCGCCGGGTCCTTCAACCGCTACCCCGACATGGCGTGCACGGCCCTGATGAGCGAGCTGGCCGACCGCTTCGGGGTGCCCACGTCGCACATCGCCACCGGCACCGGTTCCGTCGGCGTCGCCCAGCAGCTCCTCCAGGCCACCTCGGGGCCGGGCGACGAGGTGATCTACGCGTGGCGTTCCTTCGAGGCGTACCCGATCATCACGCAGGTCAGCGGTGCGACATCGGTGCGGGTACCGCTGACGGACGGCGAGGTGCACGACCTCGACGCGATGGCCGACGCCATCACCGACCGCACCCGGCTCATCTTCGTCTGCAACCCCAACAACCCCACGGGCACCGTCGTCCGTCGGGCCGAGCTGGAGCGGTTCCTCGACCGCGTGCCGAAGGACGTGCTGGTCGTCCTGGACGAGGCGTACCGCGAGTTCATCCGCGACCCCGAGGTGCCGGACGGCATCGAGATCTACCGCGACCGCCCGAACGTCTGCGTCCTGCGTACGTTCTCGAAGGCGTACGGTCTCGCGGGGCTGCGCGTCGGCTTCGCGGTCGCCCACGAGCCGGTGGCCGCCGCGCTGCGCAAGACCGCGGTGCCCTTCGGCGTGAGTCAGCTCGCGCAGGACGCGGCGGTGGCGTCGCTGCGCGCCGAGGACGAGCTGATGGGCCGGGTGGGTTCGCTGGTCAACGAGCGCACGCGGGTGGTCGAGGCGCTGCGCGGGCAGGGCTGGACGGTGCCCGAGACGCAGGCGAACTTCGTGTGGCTGCGGCTCGGGGACCGTACGGCGGACTTCGCGGCGGCGTGCGAGAAGGCCGGCGTGGTCGTGCGGCCGTTCGCGGGCGAGGGAATGCGGGCCACGATCGGCGAGACCGAGGCGAACGACATCTTCCTGCAGGCGGCGGAGGCCTTCCGCAAGGAGCTGTAGGGCTTACTCCGTAGGGGACCTGCGGAAGCCCGGCCTGTGGAGCGCTCAGACGCGTTCGACCCGTACGGGGTCGCCGGCGCGCACCGAGGCCAGCGTCCCCGGGTCGCCGTCGATCTGCCCCAGGAGGTTGCAGGGGCTCGCCAGCCGGCACTCGGCGCCGTGTGAGATCGGGGTCGGCCCGTAGGGGAGCGCGAGGGCGTCGCCGTCGGTCCAGAAGGCGACCGTGCCGGGCTCGACGACCTGCCGGGCGTCGGATTCGCGGGGGACGCTGACGCCCGTGTCGAAGTAGACCTCTTCGCCCCAGGTGTTGGCGGTGGCGGAGAGCGGCAGGACCTTGCCGAGCGCCTGACTGGTCGGAGTCTCGGCGAGGGTCGCGGTGACGTGGCCTGCGGGCCAGGAGATCCGTATCTGCATGGCGCGGATTCAACAATATGTTGAAGTTCTTGGGAAGGCCCCGGGCGGTGTCCGGGGCCTCTTCCGTGTCCTCCTTCGATGCTCCGACGGCGCGGATCGACCGTTTCCGTCGGTAAGGGGGACCCCCTTTCGGGTTTCGACGGCCCGTACGACATAATGCTTGTGAATGTGAACGCGTTCACAAGCGTGCCCCGGTTCGTCCCGAGATCGGTGGGAAAAAAGGGACGACTGATCGCTGTGGGCACGGCGAGTAAGGAGAGACGCAGTGGACCTGGCTCTGGCGCCGGAAACCCTGGCGCGATGGCAGTTCGGCATCACGACCGTCTACCACTTCCTGTTCGTCCCCCTGACGATCTCGCTCGCCGCGCTGACGGCGATCCTCGAGACGGCATGGGTGCGGACGGGCAAGGAGCACTACCTCAGGGCGACGAAGTTCTGGGGAAAGCTGTTCCTGATCAATATCGCCATGGGCGTTGTCACGGGCATCGTGCAGGAGTTCCAGTTCGGCATGAACTGGTCCGACTACTCCCGCTTCGTCGGTGACGTCTTCGGGGCGCCGCTCGCCTTCGAGGCGCTGATCGCCTTCTTCTTCGAGTCGACCTTCATCGGCCTGTGGATCTTCGGCTGGGACAAGCTGCCGAAGAAGCTGCACTGCGCGACGATCTGGATCGTCTCGATCGGCACCATCCTGTCGGCGTACTTCATCATCGCCGCCAATGCCTTCATGCAGCACCCGGTCGGCTACAAGATCGTGGAACGGGACGGCACGAAGCGCGCGGAGCTCACCGACTTCGCGAAGGTGCTGTTCCAGGAGACGACGCTCGTCAACTTCTTCCACGTCATCTCGGCGGCCATTCTGGTCGGCGGCGCCTTCATGACCGGCATCGCCATCGTCCACCTGCGCAAGAAGCAGCACATCCGCACCATGCGGATGTCGATGCGGCTCGGCCTGGTCACCGCGTTCGTCGGCACCCTGCTCACCGTCGTCAGCGCCGACACCCTCGGCAAGGTGATGTACGAGCAGCAGCCGATGAAGATGTCGGCCGCCGAGGCGCTGTGGGAGACAGAGAAGCCGGCGCCGTTCTCGCTCTTCGCGTACGGCGATGTGGCCAAGGGTCACAATGACGTCGCCATCGAGGTGCCCGGTGTCCTGTCCTTCCTCGCCAAGAACAACTTCGACGCCGAGATCCCCGGCATCAACGACCTCAACAAGCAGGCGCAGGAGAAGTACGGGCCCGGCGACTACCGGCCCAACATCCCCACCGCCTACTGGTCGTACCGCTGGATGATCGGCTTCGGCGGGGTCTCGATGGCGCTGTGCACCGCGGGCCTGTGGCTGACGCGTAAGAAGTTCTGGCTCGCGCCCGAGCACCGCACAGGCGCCGACGACATCCCCAAGCTGATGCTCACCAAGAACACGGAGCTCTCGCCGAAGCTCGGCACCTGGTGGTGGCGGCTCTCGCAGTGGACGTTGATCTTCCCCCTCATCGGCACCGCCTGGGGCTGGATCTTCACCGAGACGGGACGGCAGCCCTGGGTGGTCTACGGAGTCCTGCGCACCCGGGACGCGGTCTCCCCCGGGGTCTCGCAGGGCGAGGTGCTCACCTCACTCATCGGATTCACGCTGATCTACGCCATCCTCGCCGTGATCGAGGTGAAGCTGCTGCTCAAGTACGTCAGGAAGGGCCCGCCCGAGCTGACGGAGGCGGACCTCAACCCGCCCACCAAGATCGGCGGTCCCGGCTCGGGCAAGGGCACCGGTTCGGACTCCGATTCCGATTCCGACGCCGACCGGCCCATGGCCTTCTCGTACTGAAGGAAGGAGCGACGCGGACATGGAACTCCACGACGTCTGGTTCGTACTGATCGCCGTCCTGTGGATCGGCTACTTCTTCCTGGAGGGCTTCGACTTCGGGATCGGCGTTCTGACCAAGCTGCTCGCCCGCGACCGGGTCGAGAAGCGGGTCCTCATCAACACCATCGGCCCCGTCTGGGACGGCAACGAAGTCTGGCTGCTCACCGCGGGCGGCGCGACCTTCGCCGCCTTCCCCGAGTGGTACGCGACGCTGTTCTCAGGCTTCTACCTGCCGCTGCTGATCATCCTGATCTGCCTGATCGTGCGCGGTGTCGCCTTCGAGTACCGCGCCAAGCGACCCGAGGAGCGCTGGCAGACCAACTGGGAGCACGCGATCTTCTGGACCTCGCTGATCCCGGCGGTGCTGTGGGGCGTCGCGTTCGGCAACATCGTGCGAGGCGTGAAGATCGACGCCAACAAGGAGTACGTGGGCACCTTCTGGGACCTGCTCAACCCGTACGCGATCCTTGGCGGCCTGGTCACCCTGACGCTCTTCACGTTCCACGGCGCGGTGTTCGCCTCGCTGAAGACCGTGGGCGACATCCGGATGCGGGCGCGCAAGACGGCGCTCGGCCTGGGACTCGTCACGGCTGTTCTCGCCCTCGGTTTCATGATCTGGACCCAGGCCGACAAGGGCGACGGCAAGAGCCTCATCGCGATGATCGTGGCGGCGGTCGCCCTGGTGGGAGCCATCGCGGCGATCAGAATCGGCCGTGAGGGCTGGTCGTTCGCGCTGTCGGGGATCACGATCGCGGCGGCCGTCGCGATGCTCTTCCTCACGCTCTTCCCGAACGTCATGCCGTCGTCGCTGAACGAGGAGTGGAGCCTCACGGTCACCAACGCCTCGTCCAGCCCGTACACCCTGAAGATCATGACGTGGTGCGCGGGCATCGCGACGCCGGTCGTGCTGCTCTACCAGTCGTGGACGTACTGGGTGTTCCGCAAGCGGATCGGGACGCAGCACATCGCGGACGCCGCGCACTGACTTGCTTGACGATGCCGCGCACTGAGGCCGTTCACCGTTTCTGTTGGAGGGTGTGTTTCACGTGAAACCGATCGACCCGCGCCTGCTCCGGTACGCCCGCGCCACTCGCTTCTTCCTTGTCGCGGTCGTGGTCCTGGGGCTGGCCGGGGCGGGCCTGGTCGTCGGGCAGGCGATGCTCATCGCCGAGATCGTGGTGGGCGCCTTCCAGGAAGGGCGTTCCGTAGGTGACCTGAGCACTCCCCTGGTGCTGCTCGCGGTGGTCGCGGCGGGGCGGGGGCTGGTCTCCTGGCTGACCGGGCTCGCCGCGCACCGGGCGAGCGCGGCGGTCAAGTCCGAGCTGCGGGGACGACTCCTGGAGCGGGCGGGGGAGCTCGGACCGGGGTGGCTGACCGGACAGCGGACGGGTTCGCTCGTCTCGCTGGCGACACGTGGCGTGGACGCGCTCGACGACTATTTCTCGCGGTACCTGCCGCAGCTGGGGCTCGCGGTGGTGGTGCCGGTGGCGGTGCTCGCCCGCATCGTCACCGAGGACTGGGTGTCGGCGGCGATCATCGTCGTGACGCTGCCGCTCATCCCGGTCTTCATGATTCTGATCGGCTGGGCCACGCAGAACCGGATGGACCGCCAGTGGCGGCTCCTCTCGCGCCTGTCGGGGCACTTCCTCGACGTGGTCGCGGGACTGCCGACGCTGAAGGTGTTCGGCCGGGCCAAGGCGCAGGCAGAGTCGATCCGCAAGATCACCGGTGAGTACCGGCAGGCCACCATGCGGACGCTGCGCATCGCCTTCCTCTCGTCGTTCGCCCTGGAACTGCTCGCGACGATCTCGGTCGCGCTGGTCGCGGTGACCATCGGCATGCGGCTCGTCCACGGCGAGATGGAGCTGTACGACGGACTCGTCGTCCTCGTCCTCGCCCCTGAGGCCTACCTGCCGCTGCGCCAGGTCGGTGCGCAGTACCACGCGGCGGCGGAGGGGCTCTCGGCCGCCGAGGAGATCTTCGAGGTCCTGGAGACCCCGTTGCCGGCTGCCGGGACGGCGGCGGCGCCGTCCGGTGTCCTGAGCGTGGAGGGCGTCACGGTCCGGTATCCGGGGCGGACGGCCGATGCGGTCTCGAAGGCGTCCTTCGAGGTGGCACCCGGGGAGACCGTGGCGCTCGTGGGGCCCAGTGGAGTGGGCAAGTCGACGCTGCTGAACGTGGTGCTCGGCTTCGTGCGGCCCGTAGAGGGGCGGGTGTGTGTCGGGGGCGTCGATCTGGCGGATGTCTCGCCGGAGCGGTGGCGCGAGCGCGTCGCGTGGGTGCCGCAGCGGCCGCACCTGTTCGCCGGGAGCGTCGCGGAGAACGTACGGCTCGCGCGGCCGGACGCGGACGACGCGCAGGTGCGGGAGGCGCTTGGGGACGCGGGTGCGCTGGAGTTCGTGGACGCGCTGCCCGACGGGGTGGAGACCCTTCTCGGAGAGGACGGTGCCGGGCTCTCCGCAGGACAGCGGCAGCGCCTCGCGCTGGCCCGCGCGTTCCTCGCGGACCGGCCCGTGGTGCTCCTCGACGAGCCGACGGCCGCGCTGGACGGCGGGACCGAGGCGGGCGTGGTGGAAGCGGTGCGCCGGCTGGCGGTCGGCCGGACGGTGCTGCTGGTCGTTCACCGGCCCGCGCTGTTGGCCGTGGCGGATCGTGTGGTGCGGCTGGAAGTCGGGGAAGGGGAGGCCTCACCGGTTGGTGACGGCGGCGGAGTCGTCTCACCGGCTGCCCGCGCCGAATCCGGGTCGGCGGTTCGTGGCGCAGAGGGCGTCGCCGGGGACGTGGTGACGCCTGGCGTTCCGAAGAGCCGGCTCAGGAGCGGGTCGGAGGCATCCCGTTCGGGGACCGGGGTGCTGGCCAGGGTCCGGGACGCCGCCCAGGCACGGCGCGGACAGCTGGCGCTCGCGCTGCTCCTGGGAAGCCTCGCGCTCGCGAGTGCCGTCGGGCTCATGGCCACTTCCGGGTGGCTCATCTCGCGGGCCTCGGAGCAACCCCCGGTGATGTACCTGATGATCGCCGTGACGGCGACCCGCGCCTTCGGCATCGGCCGTGCCGTCTTCCGGTACGCCGAGCGCCTCGTCTCGCACGATGCCGTGCTGCGGATGCTGGCCGACACCCGGGTCGCCGTCTACCGGCGCCTGGAACGGATCGCCCCGGCGGGACTGCGCGGGGCGCGGCGCGGCGACCTCCTCTCGCGGCTGGTCGCCGACGTCGACGCGCTGCAGGACTACTGGCTGCGCTGGCTGCTTCCCGCCGCCTCGGCGGCCGTCGTCGGCGCGGGAGCCGTCGGGTTCACCGCCTGGCTGCTGCCCGAGGCGGGCGCCGTGCTCGCCGCGGGGCTGCTCGCCGCGGGTGTCGCCGTACCGCTGGTGAGCGGTGCCGTGGCGCGCCGTGCGGAGCGAAAGCTGGCTCCCGCGCGCGGGGTGCTCGCCACGCGTGTCGCCGATCTGCTCACGGGAACGGCCGAGTTGACCGTCGCGGGTGCGCTGAAGCGGCGTACCGCCAAGGCCCGCGAGGCCGATGCCGAGCTGACCCGCATCGCCTCCCGGGGCGCCACCGCGACCGCCCTCGGCGACGGACTCGGCGCCCTCGTCACCGGGCTCACCGTGGCCGCGGCCGCGCTCGTCGGCGTGCAGGCCGTCCACGACGGGCGGCTCAGCGGTGTCGCCCTCGCGGCGGTCGTCCTCACCCCGCTCGCCGCCTTCGAAGCGGTGATGGGCCTGCCGCTCGCCGTGCAGTACCGCCAGCGGGTCCTGAAGAGCGCTGAGCGGGTCTACGAAGTCCTCGACGCACCCGTACCGGTACCCGAGCCCACCGAGCCCGCCGAGGCGCCACAGACGCCCTTCCCGCTGCGCGTCCAGGGACTGCGCGCACGGTACGAGGGTCAGGACCGGGACGCGCTCGCGGGCGTCGGCCTCACGCTGGAACGGGGACGTCGGATCGCCGTCGTCGGTCCCTCCGGATCGGGCAAGACGACGCTGGCGCAGGTGCTCCTTGGATTCCTCGGCGCGTACGGAGGGACGTACACGCTCGGCGGGACGCGCGCGCTCGGAGGCGATGGTGCGGCCGCGCTGGACGGGGACACCGTGCGCCGCATGGTCGGCCTGTGCGCGCAGGACGCCCACATCTTCGACAGCTCCGTGCGCGAGAACCTGCTGCTCGCCAAGAGGGACGCCACGGACGACGAACTGCGCGACGCCCTGGAGCGCGCGCGGCTCGACCGCTGGGCCTACGCGCTGCCCGACGGGCTCGACACCCTCGTCGGTGAGCACGGAGCACGGCTCTCCGGAGGACAGCGGCAGCGGCTCGCGCTGGCCCGCGCGCTCCTCGCCGACTTCCCCGTCCTCGTGCTCGACGAGCCCGCCGAACACCTCGACCTGCCGACCGCCGACGCCCTGACCGCTGACCTCCTGGCCGCGACCGAGGGGCGCACGACGCTGCTGATCACGCACCGGCTGGCCGGGCTCGACGCCGTGGACGAGGTGATCGTCCTGGACGCGGGCCGGGTGGTGCAGCGTGGCACCTACGCGGAGCTGGCGGCGGAGGAGGGGCCGCTGCGGCGGATGCTGGACGTGGAGAGGGCGGCGGATCTGCTGGTGGCCGGGTGATGGCGGCTCGTGGCGAACGGTTGCCGGACACGGTGCGGGTGGCTGCGAACGGTTTCGACTTTCCCCTGTAAATAGGACTTACTAGGCTCAAAGGCATGTCAGCACCCTCGGCCTCCGCCGACTCCCCGCTCCCCGACGGCTCACCGGATTCGGTGGAAGCCGCGGCGGCGCGGGCGACCCACAGCCTCCAAGGGCTGTCCCCCGAGCTGACGTCGCGGGTGCCGCAGCTCCTCGAAGCGATGCGGTCGGTCGGCACCGGCCTCGAACTGCACACCACCCTGGACCGCATCTGCGAGACCGCCGCCGAACTCGCGGACGCGCACTACGCCGCGATCGGCGTCGTCGCCGAGGACGGCGAAGGCCTCTCCGACTTCGTGTACCACGGCATCGACGAGGCGACCGCGGAACGCATCGGGCGCCTGCCGGACGGGCACCGCGGGCTCCTCGGCGCCCTCATCCACCAACCGAGGACGCTGCGCCTCGCGGACCTCTCCGCCGACCCGCGCTCCTGCGGCTTTCCGGCCCACCATCCACCGATGCGGACGTTCCTCGGCGTCCCCATCCGCGTCCAGGGGGAGATCTTCGGAAACCTCTACCTGACCGAGAAGCGCGACGGCGCCGAATTCAACGACTACGACGTGCACATGGTCCGTGTCCTCGCCACGGAGGCGGGCATCGCCATCGGCAACGCGCGCCTCTACGAAGCGGCCAAGCAGCGCGAACGGTGGATCGACGGCTCCGTGGCCGTCACCACCGCGCTGCTGTCCGGCAGCGACGCCGAGGAGGCGCTCGCGGTCGTCGCCGAGCAGGCCAGGCACCTCGCGGACTCCGCCGCAGGCATCGTTCTGCTGCCCGACGACGAGGGCGGCATGGAGGTCGTCGCGGTCTCCTCCGACGAGCCCAACGGGGCACTGGGCCTGGTCGTCCCCCCGGAGAGCCGCATCGTCGCCGACCTCCTCGAAGGAGAGTCGGTCTTCATCGACGACGCGGCGTCCGACCCCCGCATCATGACCGAGATCGCCCGCGCCTACGGGCCCGTCATGATGCTGCCCCTCCAGAGCGACGGCCGCGTCCTGGGGACACTCGTGACGCCCCGCGCGCGTGGGGCGCGCCCTTTCAGCGAGGCCGAGCGGACCCTCGCGACCCAGTTCGCCTCGCAGGCCGCGCTCGCGCTGATGATGGCCGAGGCCCAGCGGGACCGGGAACGGCTCGCGGTGTACGAGGACCGCGACCGGATCGCGAGAGACCTGCACGACCTCGTGATCCAGCGGCTGTTCGCCACCGGGATGATGCTGGAGAGTGCCCAGCGCAGGTCCGTCGTGCCGGAGGTGCAGGTCGGTGTCGGCAGGGCCGTCGACGAGCTCGACGTGACGATCCAGGAGATCCGCACGGCGATCTTCGCGCTGCAGCAGGGCCCCGCGGAGGCGCCGTCCGGGCTGCGCACGCGCGTCCTGCGGGAGATCAACATGGCCGCCGTGCCCCTGGGCTTCAAGCCCTCACATCACTTCGTCGGTCCGGTCGACGCGGTGGTCGGCGAACTGACGGGCAAGAACCTCATCGCGGCGCTGCGGGAAGCGCTGTCCAACGCCTTCCGGCATGCGCAGGCCGCCCGTATCGACGTCGTGGTGGACTCGACCGTGGTCCTCGCGGACGGGCAGCACGGCGTGCGTCTGACGGTCGCCGACGACGGGGTGGGCATCGCGGAGGGCGGTCGGCGCAGCGGCCTGAAGAACCTCAAGAGGCGTGCCGAGTCGCTGGGCGGCGACAGCTGGTACGGGGCGGGCATCGGTGAGGACGGCGGCGGCACGACGGTGGTGTGGGAAGCGCCGTACTGAGCTCGCTCCGGCGCTGTGCCGGCCGCCCCTGTTCGGCGGTAGGCGTCTGGGCCGTACGGGGCACCGCACCGCCTGGTGCACGGGCCCGACGGGACCCGTGCCGCCCCGGCCTGCGCTACGGCTCGGGGCAGGGTCAACGGGTTCTCGACAGTCACTGCAGGCATGGTCGGTACCTTCTGTCTGGCGGAGCGTGGGGTCACTGTGTGAACCCTGAGCCGCCGCCAGCCGCCAGCCGCCAGCCGCCAGCCGCCAGCCGCCAGCCGCCAGCCGCCAGCCGCCAGCCGCCAGCCGCCAGCCGCCAGCCGCCGTCAACCGTCATCGAGCCGCCGTCGGCCGTCGTCAGGCGCCGTCCGAAGCCCGCCGGTCCGCCACGATGCGCTCGATCACGACCGCCACTCCGTCGTCGTTGTTGGCGACCGTGCGCCCGGAAGCCGCGGCGATGACGTCCGGATGTGCGTTGCCCATCGCGTACGACGTGCCCGCCCAGGCGAGCATTTCGATGTCGTTCGGCATGTCTCCGAAGGCGACGACCTCCTCGGGGGTGATGCCGCGCTCGGCGCAGCACAGTTCCAGGGTGCTCGCCTTGGAGATGCCCGGGCCGCTGATCTCCAGGAGTGCGCTGGGGCTCGACCGGGTGACCGTCGCCCGGTCGCCGATGGCGGCGCGGGCGAGGACCAGGAACTCGTCGGGCGCGAGACCGGGGTGGAAGGCGAGCACCTTCAGGACGGGCTGCTCGGCCACCGCGGGGTCCGCGAGGGTCTCGGCGAGGAGCTTCTCCGCGGGCGCGACGCTCTCGCCCGGCTCCATGTGCAGCGGCGGGTACGTCTCCTCGTGGTGCAGCCCCCCGGTCCGCTCGATCGCGAAGGACGTGCCCGGCGCGGCGGCGCGCAGCCGGCGCACGACGTCGAGCGCGCACGCCCGCGACAGCTCGCGGACCTTGACGAAACTGTGCGTGCCGGGGCCGCCGTGCAGGTCGACGACCGCGGCGCCGTTGCCGCAGATGGCGAGGCCGTGGCCGTGGACGTGGGCACTGACGACGTCCATCCAGCGGGCCGGGCGGCCGGTCACGAAGAAGACCTCGATCCCCGCTGCCTCCGCCGCGGCGAGGGCGGCGACCGTACGGTCGGAGACCGTCTTGTCGTCGCGCAGCAACGTTCCGTCCAGGTCCGTCGCGATCAGCCGGCACCGCGGCCGCGGTGCGGCCGGGCTGCCGGCTGCGGGGGCGAAGGGGGCCGGGGCCCGGGGCCCAGGGGTAGCTGAGGTCACGCCGTCGATTGTCCCGCACCAGGCTGCACGGGCGTGCGCTGGGGCGCACATCTGAGTGGGCGGGCGCACTCCGGGCCCCCGTAAGCTCTGAGGCATGAGTCTGCGCCTGAGCACCGTGATTCTCCCCGTGAACCGCTGGAACGAGGGCGGCCGCGATCAGTGGCTGCGGGCCGAGGAGCTCGGCTTCCACACGGCGTACACGTACGACCACCTGGCCTGGCGCACGTTCCGCGACGGCCCGTGGTTCGGCGCGCTGCCGACGCTGACGGCCGCCGCGGTGGTCACCGAGCGGCTGCGCCTCGGGACACTCGTCACGTCGCCCAATTTCCGGCACCCCGTGACGCTCGCCAAGGAACTCATCTCACTCGACGACATCTCCGGCGGACGGATCACGCTCGGCATCGGAGCGGGCGGCAACGGCTTCGACGCGACGACCCTGCTCAAGGCCGACGAGGAGCCGTGGACCCCGCGCGAGCGCGCCGACCGCTTCGGCGAGTTCGTGCCGCTGCTCGACCGGCTGCTCACCGAGGACGCGGTGACGTACGAGGGGACCTTCTACTCGGCGCGCGAGGCGCGCAACATCCCTGGCTGCGCGCAGCGGCCGAGGCTGCCCTTCGCGGTCGCCGCCACCGGCCCGCGCGGACTGCGGCTCGCGGCACGGCACGGGCAGGCATGGGTGACCACGGGGGACCCGAAGCTCTACGAGTCGGGGACGCCCGAGGAGTCCCGCGAGGCGATCCGCGGCCAGGTCGACAAGCTGGGCAAGGCCTGCGCGGAGGCCGGCCGCGACGTGACCGAACTCGACAAGATCCTTCTGACGGGCTTCACCCCGGACCGCAACGGCCCGCTGCAGTCGCTGGACGCCTTCGTGGACTTCGCGGGCCGCCACCAGGAACTCGGCTTCACCGAGCTCGCCGTCCACTGGCCGATCCCCGGCTCCGACTTCGCCGCCGACCAGTCGGTGTTCGAGCGGATCGCCACCGAGGCGACCGCCCAACTGGGCTGAAGCGGCCCCCGGGGCTGAAGCGGCCCCCCGGGGGGCCCGGTCTCGTCCGGGGGGCTCTCAGCGCGGCTCCGGGAACCGCAGGAAGCCGGGCGGCACCGCGGCCGTGAGCCAGACTCCGTTGGCGCTGACCTGGAAGACGTGTCCGGCGCGGTGCATGGCGCCCGCGTCGACGGACAGGACGACGGGCCGTCCCCGGCGGGCACCGACGCGGGTCGCGGTCTCGCGGTCGGGCGAGAGGTGCACGGCGTGCCGGTTCATGGGCCGCAGGCCTTCGGCGCGGATCGCGGCCAGGTGGGCGGCGACGGTCCCGTGGTAGAGGTACGCGGGCGGGGCCGCCGGGGGCAGGTCCAGATCGACCTCGACGGAGTGGCCCTGACTCGCGCGGATCCGGCCGCCCTCGACGGCGAAGCGCTGCTTGTCGTTGACGGCCACGACGTGGTCGAGCTCTGCCCGGGTGACGGGGAAACGGTGGGCTGCGGCCGCGGCGAGAAGCGCGTCGATCTCCACCCAGCCGTTCGCGTCGAGGGTGAGGCCGATCCGTTCCGGACTGTGGCGCAGGTGTCTCGACAGGTACTTGGACACCTTCACGGTGCGCTGTTCGTCCGCGGTGCGGGGTCCCTTTCCTGCGGGACGTCCTTCTTTCATGGGTTCAGCGTCTCGGTCATCCGTTCTCCGCGCACTCGATTTTCGTCCATCGATTTTTCATCGAGAGATTCCGGCCCAAAGGTTTGATCCACAGCCAAGTCAAGTTATCCACAGGCCAGTTGGCGATTCTGGGGACAACTGCCGTGCCATTGGCGGCATTTGCCCAATTCAGCTAATTCTGCCCGGGTTTCCGGCAAAGGCGTCCAACCGGCGTGTCTGTACTTCGCGTTCAGCGGCCGCGGCGATGAACGCAGCGGCGTTGTCCTCGCCAACCAGCGCTCGCACGGCCTGCATTGTGGATGCCGGAAGGGCCACATAGTGCGGCTCCTCCGCCGCGCGCGGCGCCTCCCCCGTCTCCAAGTGCTGACGCAAATGCTTTGTGGCGAACAGCCGCATGGCACGGGCGAGTTCGGCGTCCACCGACTGCTGGGCGAGCGGGCGCAGTTTGCGTACGAGGGAAGCCGCTTCGGCCGCGTCCGCCTCCGTCGGCGGATGATGGTCGAGGTAGCGCGCGAAGACGTGCTCGGTCGTGAACTCCAGGAAACGCGCGGCTATGTGCTCGACCTGGCCCCTCAACTCCCGCAAATGCCCCGATATTGCGAGGAGTGGTACACCGGCCGCGTACAACTCCACGGCCACGGACAGCTCTTGCGGGCTCGGCACCAAGTACTCGTCCTCGCGTCCCGGAACCGGCTCCAGCACACCGAGCGCGACCGCGTCGGCCACCGCCGCCTCGTCCGGAGTGCCGCCGAACGCCGCGTCGAGCTCGGCCCGGGTGATCCGGTCGGCCTTCTCGTCCGTCCACGGCCCGTCGACCTCGGCGACCAGCCCGAGCACCCCGCCGAGGCCGCGCCCGGCGTCCCAGGCCTCCAGGAGCTCCTTGATGGAGGCCAGGGTGTAACCGCGATCCAGCAGGTCCGCGATCTGCCGCAGCCGTGCCAGGTGCGCGTCCCCGTACACGTTGGCCCGGCCGCGGCGCTCCGGGCGGGGGAGCAGACCGCGGTCCTGATAGGCGCGGATGGTCCGGACCGTCGCGCCGCTGTGGTGCGCCAGATCCTCGATGCGGTACTCCACGCTGCCCGTCCTCCGTGCTGACTCGTGCCGAAACCCTGCGCCGAAAGCCGGGCCGGGCGGCGGGGGCCGACCCACGCGGCGCCCCCTATGCGGTGGCCGTCCGGCCGATGGCGCCCGCCGCCACCCGCGCCGCGGGCGACTGCGCCAGGTACTCGACGGCCTTGCGCAACGAGCCTTCCTGCGAGGGATGGTACGACCGTCGCAGGTAGCGCGGTATCGCCGTGCCGAGCTCACGCCAGGTGGGCAGCAGACCCTTCCCGACCGCCCGGTTGTGCTCGGCCAGTGAGTACCGCGGACGGCCAGCGAGTCGAGGGTCGTGGCGGATCAGACAGGCAGTGCCCCACACCCACAGGTACAGCATCACCGGCGCCGTGACCGTCATGCCCGCGACGCGTCGGGCATATCGGGGCAGGCCCCGTCCGCCGCAGTGCTGGAACATGTCGAAGGCGACCGCGCGGTGCTCGACCTCCTCCGCGCCGTGCCAGCGCAGGAGGTCGAGCATCACCTCGTCGGACCCCGCGCGGTCGAGGCCCTCGGCGTGCAGGACCCAGTTGCCGAGGACCGCCGTGAACTGCTCGATCGCGGCGATGATCGACAGCCGGAAACGCAGCCACTCCTGCGTCGGCACCGGCGCGCCAAGCGGCGGCCGCTCCCCGAGGAGCTTCTCGAAGAGGAAGTCGACGTACTTCGTGAAGGCGGTCGTGTCGAGGTGTTGGGCCGCCAGGTGGTCCAGCACGTGCGCGTGCTGCACGCTGTGCGTGGCCTCCTGGCCCATGAATCCCTTCACGTCGGCCCGCAGCACCGGATCGGTGATCAGCGGCAGGCCTTCCTTGAAGACCTTCACGAACCACCGCTCCCCCGCGGGGAGCAGCAGGTGCAGGACGTTGATGACGTGCGTGGCGGTCGGCTCGTCCGGTATCCAGTGCAGCGGTGTCCCGTCCCATTCGAACGAGACCCGGCGCGGAACGATCGCGTAGTGCTCCTCGGCGCCTGTGCCCGGCCCCTTCTCCGTGTTCACAACGGCGGCTCCAGTCGGGCGATCGCACGCAGGGCCTTCGGGCTGAGGCGCGACATGAAGCGGGCGCCGCGCGCCTCGGGGGTGACCGGGACCACCGCCTGGTTCTTGACGACGGCGTGCAGGATCGCGTCGGCGACCTTCTCCGGCGGATAGTTCCGCAGGCCGTACAGCCGGGCGGACTTCTTCTGGCGGCGCTTCTCCTCGTCCGCCCCGACGCCGACGAACCGGGACGTCGACGTGATGTTGGTGTTCACGAAGCCCGGACAGATCGCGGAGACGCCGATGCCCTGGTCCGCGAGCTCCGCGCGCAGGCACTCGCTGAGCATCAGGACCGCGGCCTTCGAGGTGCTGTAGGCGGGAAGGGACTTGGACGGCTGGTACGCCGCCGCCGACGCGGTGTTCACGATGTGGCCGCCCTGCCCGCGCTCTGCCATCTGCTTGCCGAAGAGGCGGCAGCCGTGGATGACGCCCCACAGGTTGACGTCGAGGACCTTCTTCCAGTCGTCGCCCGTGGTGTCGAGGAAGGAGCCCGCGAGACCGATGCCCGCGTTGTTCACCAGGACGTCCACCACGCCGTACTCCGCGGCGACCCGGGCGGCCAGCTTCTCCATGGCCTGCTCGTCGGAGACGTCGACCGCCTCACCCCAGGCGTCCGGGGCGCCTATCAGGCGGGACATCTCCGCGGTGCGCGCCGCGCTCTCGGCGTCCCGGTCGACGGCCACCACGCGCGCGCCCGCCTCGGCGAACGCGAAGGCGGTGGCCCGCCCGATGCCGCTGCCCGCCCCGGTGACCAGGACGAGCTGACCGCCGAAGCGGTCGGCGTGCTTCCCGGTGGCGGCGCTGTCCCGGGTGGGCAGGCCTTCCTCGTTGGACGTGACGAACTCCCCGATCCACGCGGCCAGCCGGTCGGGCCTGGTGCGCGGCACCCAGTGCTTGGCGGGCAGGGTGCGCCGGACCAGCCGCGGGGCCCACATCTCCAGCTCGTCGTAGAGCCGCTCGGACAGGAAGATGTCCCCGGAGGGCGTGATGAGCTGCACGGGTGCGTGCGCGTACGCATCGGTGCGCGGCCTGCGCAGTCGCGCGCGGATGTTGTCCCGGTAGAGCCAGGCGCCGTGCGCGGCGTCCTGGGGCAGCGACGCCGTCGGATAGTCGCCCGCGGGGACCTTCTCCATGCGTTGCAGGATCTTCGGCCACTGCTTGCCGAGCGGACCGCGCCAGGCGAGCTCGGGGAGGGCGGGGGTGTGCAGCAGGTACACGTACCAGGACTTGGCGCCCTGGCCGAGGAGCTGGCCCACCTTGCGCGGCGTCGGCCGGGAGACGCGCTTCTTGATCCAGTGGCCGAAGTGGTCCAGCGAGGGCCCCGACATCGATGTGAAGGACGCGATGCGGCCCTCCGTCCGCTTGACCGTGACGAACTCCCAGGACTGCACCGAACCCCAGTCGTGCCCGACCACGTGCACCGGCCTGTCCGGGCTGACCGCGTCGATGACCGCCACGAAGTCATCGGTCAGCTTCTCCAGGGTGAAGCCGCCGCGCAGCGGCCGCGGAGCCGTCGACCTGCCGTGCCCCCGGACGTCGTACAGCACGACGTGGAAGTGGTCGGCCAGGCGCTCCGCGACCTCGGACCACACCTCCTTGGAGTCCGGATACCCGTGTACAAGCACGATCGTGGGCCGCTCCGGGTCGCCGAGCTCGGCGACGCACAGCTCCACGCCGCCCGTCCGGACCCACCGCTCACGCGCGTCCCGCAGGCCCCTGCCTCCGGCCGTGCCCTCGCCGGTGCCCTTGGTGCTGTCTCCGGTCGTCATGCGGCGGCCCTCTCCTCAGCCCAGCGCCGCACATGCGGCAGATCGTCGTCCAGCCAGAACGCGCTCTGTTCGGGGTCCTTGGAGTCGGTGACGACGAGGATCTCCTCGAACTTCGCGCCCGTACCCCGGAAGCCGAGGTGCGGTTCGACCGCCCAGAGCCCCTTTCGGGGCGGGTGGTCGGAGAATTTGTACGGGGACCACAGCGGCGACCAGCCGTCCCTGTGCCCGTGCAGGGCGTCGCTCGCCAGGCCCTTCAGCGACTGCGTACCGAACCCGAACAGGTGCGGCGTGAAACGGCGTTCCCTGACCCGGTCGACCTTGTGCGCGATGACGCCGAAGGGATACGCCCGATGCCGGTTCGCGTATCCCTGGCGGACCATGAGGCGGTCCACGTCCTCGTAGATCTCACGGAGCGGGCGGCGCTCGCGGACCTCGCGCAGGATCAGCTCGCGGTGCGCCTCCAGGTCGGCGAGGAGCTTGTCGTGCACCGGGTTGAGGCCGAGACAGCCGGAATAGCCGATGTCCGCCGTGAACCCCTTGTACACCGGGGCCATGTCGAGGATGAACGGCATCCCCGGCTCCAGCCTGCGGTTGGTCGGGAAGAACTGCAGCGGGACACGGAAGTTCACGAACGCCGTACGGTCGCCGAACCAGGCGAAGGGCAGATGGAACCAGTCCCGTACGCCCCGCTCGCGCAGCCACTCGCGCTGCATCCGCGCCGCCTCGCGCTCCGTCACACCCGGTTTGAGCTGTGCCGCGACCGCCTCCGCGCACGCGTACGCCAGGGTCTGAACCTCTCTGAACCCCCGCAGTTCCGCGGAGAGTTCGCCTGTCACTGCTGAGGTCATGCCACCGTCCGTCCCGAGTCCGGTCTTCCCGTGTCCGGTCCATCGCCGTACGCGGTCGTAACTTGACACTGATGAATGTGACAATGCCCGGCGGCTACGTCAATAGTTCTGTCCAACCCCGCGGGGAAGGTCCGGAAGAACCCTCAGGGGTCGACTTCAGGACGACCCTTACGGGCCCGTAATACTCCAGAGTGAGAGCGGGTCAGGCCCATGGTCTGACGACCCGTTGTGGTGTGCGCCACTACGTTCGAACCGTGACTGTGATCGCGACCGAAAGCCTGAGCAAGCGGTTCCCCAGGGTGACCGCGCTTGACCGGCTCTCCATGGACATCGGGCCCGGTGTGACCGGACTCGTCGGAGCCAACGGAGCCGGTAAGTCCACACTGATCAAGATCCTGCTGGGTCTGTCCCCCGCCACGGAGGGCCGCGCCGCCGTGCTCGGACTCGACGTCGCCACCCGAGGCGGCGAGATCCGCGAGCGCGTCGGCTACATGCCGGAGCACGACTGCCTGCCCCCCGACGTCTCGGCCACCGAGTTCGTCGTCCACATGGCACGCATGTCCGGCCTCCCGCCGACCGCCGCCCGCGAACGCACCGCGGACACCCTGCGCCACGTCGGCCTCTACGAAGAGCGGTACCGCCCCATGGGCGGCTACTCGACCGGCATGAAGCAGCGCGTGAAGCTCGCCCAGGCGCTCGTCCACGACCCCCAGCTGGTCTTCCTCGACGAGCCGACGAACGGCCTCGACCCGGTCGGACGCGACGAGATGCTCGGCCTGATCCGCCGCGTCCACACCGACTTCGGCATCTCGGTCCTCGTCACCTCGCACCTCCTCGGCGAGCTGGAGCGCACCTGCGACCACGTCGTCGTCATCGACGGCGGCAAGCTCCTGCGGTCCAGCTCCACCACCGACTTCACGCAGACCACGACGACACTCGCCGTCGAGGTCACGGACAACGACGAACACCCCGACGGCACCCGGGCGCTGCGCGACGCGCTCCAGGCACGTGGCATCGACACCGAGACCGGCGGCGAACTGCCCGGCGCCGGGCACACGATCCTGCTCACCGCGGAGGGCGAGGAGACGTACGACATCGTGCGCGACCTCGTCGCCGACCTCGGCCTCGGCCTGGTCCGCATGGAACAGCGCAGGCACCACATCGCCGAGGTCTTCAAGGACGAGCCGCGGCAGGAGCCCGAGACCGAACGCGCGGCCGCATGGGCGGCCACCGCCGCCGCACAGCAGAAGGAGGGAGGGGCGCGATGAGCACCGAGTCCACCCAGATCCACAACATCGGCTACCGGAACTACGACGGCCCCCGCCTCGGCCGCGCCTACGCCCGCCGCTCGCTCTTCTCGCAGAGTCTGCGCGGCGCGTACGGACTGGGGCGTTCCGCCAAGTCCAAGGTCCTGCCGATGATCCTCTTCGCGGTGATGTGCGTGCCCGCGGCGATCATGGTGGCTGTCGCCGTGGCCACCAAGGCCGACGACCTCCCCGTGGACTACACGCGCTACGCCATCGTCATGCAGGCCGTCATCAGCCTCTTCCTGGCCGCCCAGGCCCCCCAGACCGTGTCGCGCGACCTGCGCTTCAAGACCGTCCCGCTCTACTTCTCACGGCCCATCGAGCGCGGTGACTACGTCCTGGCGAAGTTCGCCGCGATGACCTCGGCCCTCTTCGTCCTCACGGCCGCCCCGCTCCTCGTGCTCTACGCGGGAGCCCTGCTCGCCAAGCTCGACTTCACCGACCAGAGCAAGGGCTTCGCACAGGGACTGGTCTCCGTGGCGCTTCTCTCCCTGTTCTTCTCCGGCATCGCGCTCGTCATCTCGGCGATCACCCCCCGCCGCGGCTTCGGCATCGCCGCCGTCATCGCCGTCCTGACCATCACCTACGGAGCGGTGTCCACCGTCCAGGCCATCGCGTTCGAGCAGGACAGCAGCGCCGACGCCATCAGCTGGCTCGGGCTCTTCTCGCCGATCACGCTCATCGACGGCGTGCAGACCGCGTTCCTCGGCGCGACCTCCGCCTTCCCCGGAGGGGAAGGCCCCTCGTCCGGCGTGGGCGTTGTCTACGTAGTCGTCGTCCTCGGCCTCATCGCCGGCTGCTACGGCGCGATGATGCGCCGCTACCGAAAGGTCGGGCTGTGAGCACGATCAATATTGACCATGCCTCCCGCTGGTTCGGGAACGTGGTGGCCGTCAACGACATCACCATGAACATCGGCCCCGGCGTCACGGGCCTCCTCGGCCCGAACGGCGCGGGCAAATCAACCCTCATCAACATGATGGGCGGCTTCCTCGCCCCCTCCACCGGCAGCGTCACCCTCGACGACAAGCCGATCTGGCGGAACGAACAGATCTACAAGGACATCGGCATCGTCCCCGAGAGGGAGGCCATGTACGACTTCCTCACGGGCCGCGAATTCGTCGTCGCCAACGCCGAGTTGCACGGACTCGACGAACGGGCCGCCAAGAAGGCGCTGGCCACGGTCGAGATGGAGTACGCGCAGGACCGCAAGATCTCCACGTACTCCAAGGGCATGCGCCAGCGCGTGAAAATGGCGTCCGCACTGGTCCACGACCCGGCCGTGCTGCTGCTCGACGAACCCTTCAACGGCATGGACCCGCGCCAGCGCATGCAGCTGATGGAGCTCCTGCGCACCATGGGGGGCCAGGGCCGCACGGTCCTCTTCTCCTCGCACATCCTCGAGGAGGTGGAGCAACTGGCCTCCCACATCGAGGTGATCGTCGCCGGACGCCACGCGGCCAGCGGCGACTTCCGCCGCATCCGCCGGCTCATGACCGACCGGCCCCACCGCTATCTGATCCGCTCCAGCGACGACCGCGCCCTGGCCGCCGCGCTGATCGCCGACCCTTCGACGGCCGGCATCGAAGTCGACCTCAAGGAGGGCGCCCTGCGCGTCCAGGCGGTCGATTTCGCGCGGTTCACCACGCTGCTGCCCCGGGTCGCCCGGGAACACGGCATCCGGCTCCTCACGGTCTCGCCCTCGGACGAGTCCCTCGAGTCGGTCTTCTCCTACCTCGTCGCGGCCTGAAGGGAGCCCTCATGTACGACCCCACTGTCGCCCGGCTCACCTACCGGGCCCTGCTCGGCCGCCGCCGGGCACTCATCCTCTTCGCCCTGCCCGTTCTGCTGATCGCCATCTCCGCGGCGGTACGCGGCTTCAGCGGCGCCGACGACCAAGTGGCCGTCGACGTCCTCGGCGGCTTCGCGCTCGCCACGATGGTGCCGATCATCGGCGTCATCGCGGGCACGGGCGCGATCGGCCCGGAGATCGACGACGGCTCCGTCGTCTACCTGCTCTCCAAGCCTATCAAGCGGCCCGCGATCATCTTCACCAAGCTGATCGTCGCCATCGCCGTGACCATGGCGTTCTCCGCGATCCCCACGTTCGTCGCGGGGATGATCCTCAACGGCAACGGCCAGCAGATCGCCGTCGCCTACACGATCGCGGCCCTCGTCGCCTCGATCACGTATGCCGCGATCTTCCTGCTCCTCGGCACGATCACCCGG
The DNA here is from genome assembly GCF_008642355.1 of Streptomyces venezuelae. Taxonomy (NCBI): domain Bacteria; kingdom Bacillati; phylum Actinomycetota; class Actinomycetes; order Kitasatosporales; family Streptomycetaceae; genus Streptomyces; species Streptomyces venezuelae. The sequence goes on along the minus strand of NZ_CP029193.1, from coordinate 4,041,915 downwards.
CACGCCGTGGTCTTCGGGCTCGTCTACGCCCTGGTGTGGGAGGCCCTCTTCGGCTCGCTGGTCTCCGGAGCGCGCACCCTCAGCGTCCAGCAGTGGTCCCTCGCGGTGGCGGAGAAGGTCGGCAAGGGCGACCTGATCACCTCGGACGTCGGGCTGACGACCGGGGCGGTCCTGCTGCTCGCGGTCACGGTGGCCACCACCTGGTACGCCGGCCAGAAGCTCCGCTCGCTGACGCTGGCGGGCGAGGAGTAACCGGCTTCTTGAAGAAGTGACCGACTTTTATTCGGTGGCGGTGAAGTCGGCGCGCGGGCAGAGTAGTTGGTGCCACCGCGCCGGGGGAACCCGGCGCTCACCTTCTGGGAGAGGAGCCGGCGCGACCGCCACCACGGTCCGTCGAGTTCCCGGCAGGGCAGTCGTGAGAGGCTCCGGAGCGGTTGTCCGCTCCGTCGAGTCCGCGCACGGGGGAACTGCCCGGGGCGGCCGCTTCGAGCGCGCAGAATCCGCATCGCTGCGCGGGCCGCCCCCCCCAGAGGGGGCCAAAAACTCGGCGGAACAGGACCGGAGCGGGCCTCAGCCCAGCAACCGCTCCAGCACCACCGCGATGCCGTCCGCCTCGTTCGACGTCGTCACCTCGTCGGCGACCGCCTTGAGTTCGTCGTGGGCGTTGGCCATGGCCACGCCGTGCGCCGCCCAGGCGAACATCGGGATGTCGTTCGGCATGTCGCCGAACGCGATCGTGTCCACGGCCTTCGCACCCAGGCGCCGCGCGGCCAGCGAGAGGCCCGTCGCCTTGGAGAGGCCCAGCGGCAGGAGTTCGACTATGCCCTCGCCCGCCATGGTCACGCCGACGAGATCCCCCGCGACCTGGCGTGCCACGTCGGTGAGCGCGTCGTCACCCAGACCGGGGTGCTGGATGTACAGCTTGTTCAACGGCGCCGCCCACAGGTCGGCGATGTCCGTGAAGGGCGTCGCGGGCAGCGGGCCGTCCTGGACCGTGTACCCCGGGCCGACCAGGACCTCGCCGTCGATGCCGTCACGACTCGCCGCGAGCGCCAGCGGGCCGATCTCCGCCTCGATCTTGGCGAGCGCCAGACCGGCCAGCTGCCGGTCGAGCGTCACCGAGGTCAGAAGACGGTGCTCCCCCGCGTGGTAGACCTGCGCGCCCTGACCGCAGACCGCGATGCCGTCGTAGCCGAGGTCGTCGAGGATGTGGCGGGTCCAGGGCACCGCACGGCCGGTGACGACGATGTGCGCCGCGCCCGCCGCGGTCGCCGCGGTGAGCGCGTGGCGCGTACGTTCCGACACCGTGTCGTCGGGGCGCAGCAGCGTCCCGTCGAGGTCGGTCGCGACCAGCTTGTACGGGAAGGAGGGCGTGACCGGAGCTGGGTGGCTCACTTGGCGATGGGCTCCAAAATCTCTCGACCCCCGAGGTACGGACGCAGGACCTCGGGCACCACCACGGAGCCGTCGGCCTGCTGGTGATTCTCCAGGAGGGCCACGATCGTCCGCGGGACGGCGCACAGCGTGCCGTTCAGCGTCGCGAGAGGCTGCACCTTCTTGCCGTCGCGCATGCGCACCGACAGGCGGCGGGCCTGGAAGCTGTCGCAGTTCGAGGCCGAGGTCAGCTCGCGGTACTTGCCCTGGGTGGGGATCCACGCCTCGCAGTCGTACTTGCGCGAGGCCGACGCGCCGAGGTCACCCGTCGCCACGTCGATCACCTGGAAGGGCAGACCGAGGCCGGTAAGCCACTGCTTCTCCCACTCCAGGAGACGCTTGTGCTCGTTCTCCGCGTCCTCCGGGTCGACGTACGAGAACATCTCGACCTTGTCGAACTGGTGGACGCGGAAGATGCCGCGGGTGTCCTTGCCGTACGTGCCGGCCTCGCGGCGGTAGCAGGGCGAGAAGCCCGCGTACCGGAGCGGGAGCTTGCCCGCCTCGATGATCTCGTCCATGTGGTACGCCGCGAGGGGGACCTCGGAGGTGCCGACCAGGTAGTAGTCGTCCTTCTCCAGGTGGTACACGTTCTCCGCGGCCTGACCGAGGAAGCCCGTGCCCTCCATCGCGCGGGGACGGACCAGCGACGGCGTCAGCATCGGGATGAACCCGGCCTCCGTCGCCTGGGCGATCGCCGCGTTGACGAGGGCCAGCTCCAGGAGGGCGCCGACACCTGTCAGGTAGTAGAAGCGCGAGCCGGAGACCTTCGCGCCGCGCTCGACGTCGATGGCGCCGAGCGCCTCGCCGAGCTCCAGGTGGTCCTTGGGCTCGAAGCCCTCGGCGGCGAAGTCGCGCGGGGTGCCGATGGTGTCGAGGACGACGAAGTCCTCCTCGCCGCCGACCGGGACGTCCGGGTGGACGAGGTTGCCGAGCTGCTGCAGGAGCCGCTTGGTCTCGTCATCGGCCTCGTCCTGGGCGGCGTCGGCGGCCTTGACGGCGGCGGAGAGCTCGCCCGCCTTCTTCAGGAGCTCCTGCTTCTCCTCGGGCGCCGCCTTGGGGATCAGCTTGCCGAGCGCCTTCTGCTCGGCGCGGAGCTCGTCGAAGCGGAGGCCGGACGACCTGCGCCGCTCGTCGGCGGAGAGCAGGGCGTCGACGAGCGCGACGTCCTCTCCACGGGCGCGCTGGGAGGCGCGAACACGGTCGGGGTCCTCACGGAGCAGGCGAAGGTCAATCACCCCTCAAGGCTACCGTCGCCCGGTTCCGGCCCACGACTCGATATTCCGTTGCGTACGTTATGCCCGTTTTGCCGGAATGTGAATTTATGGGTCAATAAAAAGGGCGGCATTCCCCGAAACGGGGCAGAGTGTGCGCGCCGCTTTGACCGGAACCCCTTGCGGGGAGCGGAACTTGGGCTGCCCGTCCACCGCTGTTGTCCACAGGAATCAGGGGGTCCGGACGGTTATCCACAGGGTGTGCGAAAGATCTGTGGATGTTGGAACATCCCATTCCGTGAGCTGTTCATGCGCCCGGGGAATCCCTTCCCAAACCACCCGCACACCCACTTTCGAGTGGAAATACCTCGCTCCAAAGAGTTGATCAATGGAAAAGAGTGGACGAGGGGTGACGTGCGGGACTGTGGACGTTCTTGGGCGCTCCAGGGCGATTTGTCGACCATGTCACGCTTCGTTGTCGACTTGTCCCCAGGTCGAGACACAAGCCTGTGGATAACTTCTGTGGATAACGTAAATCTGCAGGTAGGACCGGAGTACGAGCGCGGGGGCGGCTAGAAACGTCCGTCCTGGCAGCGCGTCAGCCAGTCCGACGCGGCCATGAACTCGGGGTCCGTCGTACCGGGCCGCGGCGGCGTGACGTCCTCCGTCGCCACCCCCGCCCTCGGATACGACCCGAGGAAGCGCACCTGCGGGCAGATCCGCTTGAGCCCCATCAGGGCCTCGCCGACCCGGCGGTCCGTGATGTGCCCTTCGGCATCCACCGAGAAGCAGTAATTGCCGATGCCCTGACCGGTGGGCCGCGACTCGATCCGCATCAGGTTGACGCCGCGGACCGCGAATTCCTGGAGCAGTTCGAGCAGGGCACCGGGGTGGTCGTCGCCCAGCCAGATGACGACCGAGGTCTTGTCGGCGCCCGTCGGCGCGGCGGGGCGGGCCGGACGGCCGACCAGCACGAAGCGGGTCTCGGCGTTCGCCGCGTCGTGGATCTCGCTGACCAGTGCCTCCAGGCCGTACGTGGCCGCCGCGAACTCACCCGCGAAGGCCGCGTCGAACCGGCCCTCCTGGACCAGCCGGGCACCGTCCGCGTTCGACGCCGCCGACTCCCACACGGCGTCCGGCAGATGAGCGGCCAGCCAGTTGCGGACCTGCGGCTGGGCCACCGGGTGACCCGTCACCGTCTTGATGTCCTTCAGCTTCGTGCCGGGCCGCACGAGGAGCGCGAAGGCGATCGGCAGGACGACCTCGCGGTAGATCATCAAGGGCGCACCCTTGGCGAGCTCGTCGACGGTGGTCGTGACGCCGCCCTCGACCGAGTTCTCGATCGGCACCAGCGCGGCCGCCGCCTCACCGCTGCGGACCGCGTCCAGCGCGGCGGGGACGGAGACCATCGGGACGAGCTCCCGGGTGGCCGCCTCGGGCAGCGTACGGAGAGCCGCCTCGGTGAAGGTGCCCTCGGGGCCCAGGTACGTATAGCGCGTCGCCGACATACCGTCACCCTAATGCGCCGCGCGTGGCGTGGCTCACGCGTCTCACCCAGCGACCCGGCTCACCCCTCCAGCAGCCGCTGCCCCACATACTCGCCCTTCCCCGCCCCGCCCGGCACCGCGAAGAGCCCGCTCGCCTCGTGCCGGATGAACTCCGACAGGGCGTCCCCCCGGTCGAGCTTGCGCTGCACCGGGACGAAGCCGCGCATCGGGTCCGCCTGCCAGCAGACGAAGAGCAGCCCCGCGTCCGGCTCGCCCTTGTCGTCGAAGCCGTCGTGGTACGAGAACGGGCGGCGCAGCATCGCGGCGCCCCCGTTCTGGTCGGGCCGGGTGATGCGGGCGTGCGCGTTGGCCGCGATGACGACCTTGCCGTCCGGGCCCGTCTTGTCGAGCTTCGGCTCGGTGGTCTCCGTACCGCCGGTCAGAGGGGAGCCATCCGACTTGTGCCGGCCGATCACCGCCTCCTGCGCCTTGGTGCCGAGCTTCTCCCAGTCGTCGAGGAGCATCCGAATGCGGCGTACGACGACGTAGGAACCGCCCGCCATCCACGCGGGGTCACCGTTCGAGGGCACGAAGATCCGCTCGTCGAAGTCCTTGTCCGAAGGCTTCGGGTTGTTCGTGCCGTCGACCTGGCCCATCAGGTTGCGGGTGGTCATCGGCCGCGCGGTGGCGCCCGGCGAGCGGTTGAAGCCGTTCATCTGCCAGCGCACCCGCGCCGTCCCCGACGCCTCCTGCTGGATCGCGCGCAGGGCGTGGAACGCGACCAGCGGGTCGTTCGCGCCGATCTGCACCCACAGGTCGCCGTTGCTGCGCGCCTTGTCGAGGTGGTCGGAGGAGAAGTCGGGCAGCGGGTCGAGCGCGGCCGGGCGCTGCTTCTCCAGACCTGTGCGGGAGAAAAAGGAGGCGCCGAATCCGAACGTGACGGACAACGAGGACGGGCCCGCGTCCCGGGCGACGGCCGTGTCCCGGCCGTCGGCGGGCTCGCCCGCCATCAGCCGCTCTGCCGTGGCCGACCAGCGGCGCAGCAGCGCCGATGCCTCCTTTCGGCCCGCTCCCGCCGTCAGGTCGAAAGCGATCAGATGGCCGCGGGACTGCAGAGGCGTGGTGATGCCGGGCTGATGTTTCCCGTGAAACATCACCTGATCGGAGCCCAGGGAGGCCAGCTCCGTCTTCGCGCCGGCGGCCGCGGCATCCGCGGTGTCGGAGGGCGCCGCCGCGTACCCGACGGCACCGCCCGCCGCGCCGAGCGCGAGGCCCGTCGCGCCGGCGGTGCCGAGCAGCCGCCGCCTGGAAATCCCGTTGTCCGCCATGGTGGTTGTTCCGTTCAGCCGATCTGCGCGTTCTTCTTCACGGTGACCTGGTCGATGTCGGAGGTCCGCACCGTCACCGCGATCTTCCATGTGCCTGCCATAGGGACCTGCACGCCGTTCGCACTCCAGTGTCCGGTGGCGATGTGGTCCGGAGCGACGGGCAGCGGGCCGACGTCCTTGGCCTCGTTGGTGAGGGAGACCTTCACCTCGGGGACGTCGAAGGCGCTGCCGTTGGGCCGCTTCACATAAAGGTGCAGGGTGTTGCTGCCGGTGCGGCCGGGGTCGAGGTCCAGCTGCACGGTGCCCTTGCCGTCGGTGCCGCCCGTGTCGAACGGCACCTTGAGCTGGAGGGGGCCCGAGCGCTGCGCGGCCGCCGCAGTCGTGGCGTTGGCGGCCTCCTCCTCGGTACGGCCCGGCTCGGTCGCGGTGAGGAACGTCGTCACGCCCAGCAGGACCACGGCGATGCCCGCCTCGGCGAGCACCGAGCGGCGCAGACCGGAGCGGTACGGGTCGGCGTCACGGATGCGCTTCTCGCGGGCGCTGTCCATGGCGGCCTGCTGGCGCGCCAGCTGGGCGGAGCGCTCGGGGTCGTCACCGTCCTGTCCGGAGGCCGGCACGGTGACCGGCTTCATGGCGGGCTTCGCGGCCGGTTTTCTCTGGGGCTTCTTCGACGTCTGCCTGGACGCTTGCCCGGACGTCTGCTTCGTGCGCTGTTCGACGACCACGGCGGCCGCGGCCTCCGGGGCGAGACCGCTCGCCTCGGTGGCGATCCGCCCGGTCCACCGCCGCGACACGGAGGCGACGCCCACCAGGACGACGACCAGTCCGATCTTGACGAGGAGCAGCTGCCCGTACGAGGTGCCGGTCAGCGCAGACCACGAGCCGACCTGCCGCCACGCCTGGTAGGTGCCGGTGGCGGCGAGCACGACGACGCTGGTGAACGCCACGGTCGAGAACCGCTGCACGGCCGAGGCCTCCACCGCGGTCGTCCGGAACAGCGCGACGAGCAGCGACGCGAGCCCGCCGAGCCAGGCGGCGACGGCCAGCAGGTGCAGCACGTCGACGGGCATCGCGATGCCCGCCTGGATGCCGGTCGAGGCGTGCTCTGCCATGGCCCACGTCGCCGCGATGCCGAGGGCGACGACAGTGCCGCCGATGGCGAGCCCGAAGGTGAGGTCCTTCTTCTCGGCGGCCTGACCGGGCCCCTCACGCTTCACGTACGCCCCGAAGAGCACCGCGATGAACAGCGCGGCGGCGGCGAGCAGCAGCAGCCGGGAGACCAGGGCCGCGCCGGTCTTGGTGTTCAGGACGTCGCCGAGCTTGGCCATGTCGAAGGCGTCCCCGAGCTTCCCGGAGCCCGTGTAGGGGGCGCGCAGGAGCAGCAGGACGAGGGTGGAGGCGGTGAGTGTGACCCAGCCGGCCGTCACGAGCCGCTGCACGGGCCGCACCCCCGCGCCCCGCGGCCAGCAGCCGAGGACGAACGCGGCACCTCCGACGAGCAGGATGAACCCGGCGTACGACAGGTAGCGCGCGGTGTCGTAGAGGCCGCCGACGAGGCCGCCGCCCGCCTCCTGGTCGGGCAGCGCGACCTTTGTGTCGGAGGGCGCGCCGATGGAGAACGTGTAGGCGCCGGCGACCGGGTGGCTGTCGGCGGAGACGACTTGGTAGGCGACGGTGAAGGTGCCGTCGGGCAGGCCCGGACGCAGTTTCACGCCGTACGTGTTGGCGCCCAGGTCGGTCGTCTTGTCGGTGTCGACGCGTTTGCCGGACGGGTCGAGCACCCGCACGGACCCGTCCGACATGGCGACCTTCTCGGAGAAGGTGAGCTTGACCTGGTCGGGGGCCCGGTCGACCACCGCTCCCTGCTTCGGGTCGCTGCCGGTCAGCGCGGCGTGCGCGGACGTGGGCGCGGCACCGGCGAGGAAGAGCCCGGTCATGGCGAGGAGCACCAGCAGAAGCTGCCAGAGGCGCGGGGGCCTGGAGCGGGGAGCGATGGTCTGCATCAACGGTCCGTCCCTCAGTGCGACTTGTGCGACGTGTGCGAGGCGTTGCTGTCGTGCTGCCCGGGGTTGTACGTCGCTTCCTTGACCGGAACCTCGACCGTGATCGGGTCCGACTTCTGGAAGTGCAGTGTCAGAGCGACCTTCTCGCCCTTCTTGAGCTTGTGGTCGAGCTTCTCGAACATGACGTGGTTGCCGCCGCTCACGAAGGAGAGCTCGCCGTTCGCGGGCACGTCGAAGGACTTCTCCTCCTTCATCGCGCCGCCCTTGGTGCTGTGCAGCGTGACGGCTTTCGCGATGTCGCTGGTGGCGGAGGTGAGCTTGTCGGCGGCGCCCTTGTTGTCCAGCGTGAAGAAGCCCGCCGCCATGTCGGCCATGGTGGGCTCGGGGACGTAGGCCCCGCTGACCTCGATCGCGGGCTTCTTCGCGGTGTTCTTGGAGCCGGAGCCCGAGTCGTCACCGCAGCCGGTGAGGGCGAGGGCGGCGGTCAGTGCCAGGGCTCCGCCGGTGAGTGCGCGGTGCTTGGTGGTGCGGTGGTTCACGGGGTCTGTCCCTTGAGGAGCTTGGGGAGGTCCTTGGTGTAGTCGCCTGCGGTGGCGTCCTCTCCGTAGAGGACGTATCCCGCGTCGTTCTTCGGCGAGAACGCGAGGACTTGCGTGCCGTGCATCGAGACGATCTTGCCGTTCTTGTCCTTCTTGGACGGCTCGATGCTGATGGCGAGCTGGCGTGCGCCGGCCTGGATGGTGGCGAAGTCGCCCGTCAGACCGACGAAGTCGGCGTCCACGCCCTTGAGCCACTTGCCGAGCTCGGCGGGGGTGTCGCGCTCGGGGTCGGTGGTGACGAAGACGACCTCGAGCTTGTCCTGGTCGGCCTTGGGCAGTGCCTTCTTGGCGACCGCGATGTTGTTCATCGTGAGCGGGCAGACGTCGGGGCAGTGCGTGTAGCCGAAGTAGATCAGTGTCGGCTTGCCCTTCGTCTCCTCGCGCAGGTCGTACTTCTTGCCGTGCGTGTCGGTGAGGACGAGGTTCGGCTTCTTGTACGGCTTGTCGAGGACCGTGGCGGCCTTGCCGGAGTCGGTCTCCGCGGAGACCTCGGCGACCGGTTTCTTGTCGTCACCGCCGCCGCAGGCGGTCAGGGTGAGGGCGGCCACGGCCAGCAGGGCAGCGGCGGCGAGCTTCTTGTCGGTGCTCTTGGGGCTCTTGGTGCTCTTGGTGCGCATACGAAAATGTCCCAGATGTGAGGGGGCCGGGGTGCGCCGGGGCGGCTGTGTGCCGCGTCGGCGCACCCCGAGGGGGCTCAGCCTGCGGCTCAGCTCGTGGCGCGGCGACGGCCCGCGAGCACGCCGAACGCGACGCCCGCGACACCGATGACGATGCCGACGATGCCGAGCACGCGCGCGGTGGTGTCACTGCTGTCGGAGGAGTCCGCCGACGCGCTCTCGGTCTTGCCGCCCTTGTCGTCCGCCTTGGCGGGGTCGGCGGCGGCGCCGTGCCCGTCGGACGCGGCGGTCAGGGCGAGGGCGGGGGCCGGGTGCTCCGGCTCCTCCTGGCCCTTCTGCTGCGGCTCGATCCAGCGGACGACTTCCTTGTTGTCGTACGTCTGGACGGCCTTGAAGACGAGTTCGTCGGCGTCCTCGGGGAGCTGGCCCATGGAGACCGGGAACTTCTGGAAGGTGCCGGGCTGGATGCCCTTGCCGTCGGCGGTCCAGGTGACCTTGGAGACGGCCTCGTCGATCTTCTCGCCGTGGATCTCCAGCGGCTTGTCGAGCTTGGCCTTGGTGACCTTCGCGGTCCAGCCGGGAACGGGCTGCGTCATGACGGAGGCGAGCGGGTGCTCGCTCGGGAAGGACACTTCGAGCTTGTTGGTCGAGGCGTCGTCCATCTCGTTCGGCACCTTGAAGTTGACCGTGGCGTAGCCGCCCTTGGCGGCCTGGCCCTCCGCGGAGACGCTGACGTGCGCGAACGCGGGCGCCGAGAGAACGAGAACGGCGGAGGCGGCGACGGTGCCGACGGCGGCGATGCGGGACATCTTCATGACAGGAACACTCCACTTTCGTCAGTGGTGACCGGGCAGGGGACGCGCGGGGCGCCGTGCCGGGTACGGGGTGCGTAGTACGCGGGGACGGGGATGCGGCGGCCGCGGGGGCACGCGCGCGTGCGCGCCGAGCGACCCCTCCGTACTGCGCTGTGGAGTGTGTCGCTTCAGGCGGCGAGTTCGACGTCGCGGGCGCCGGCCGGGGGGCCGCGCCTGATCACCGCGTCCTCGAGCGCGACCGTGCGCGGCTTCGCGGGGACGAGCAGCGCGGTGCGCGGTGCGCGCGGCCCGGTCGTCTCGGGTGCGCCGGGCAGGCCTGCCCGCAGGGCGCGTACGAGAGTGAGCGCCGAGCGCAGGGAACGTACGAGCGCCCCTTCGGCCACCCCGTGCGCCCCGTCGGCGAGCCGGACGAGGCGGAGCAGCGCGAGGTCGCCGCGCCGCAGCAGCCACCCGGCGGCGAGAGCCGCGAGGACGTGCGCGAGGAGCATCGGAAGGGACGGCACGAGCCCCATGCCGCCCATCGACCCCATGCCCCCGCTGCCCGGCGTACCGCCCGTCATCGAGTCCAGGGCCGAGTCCGCGGCGGCGACGGCGGAGCTGCCGTGCTGGTGGCCCGCGGAACCGTCCGCGACGGCCCCTGCCGCTCCGGAACGCCCCGTTCCGCCGGGCCCGAGCCCGGCGGTGGTGAGGATCCGGTGGGCCTGCGCCGGCGTGATCGTCGCGGCGCCCGCCCCGCAGACCAGGCGCGCGGCCCGCTCCACCAGGGAGGCGTCGCCGCCCGCGGCGGACGTCGCCGCCGTGCCGTGCTGGCCGAGCCCGAACAGCGCGTGCAGGCCCAGCTGTCCGGCCGCGAGGAGCGCCGCGATGCCGGGCAGCGACCGGGCCCGCCCGGCGAGCGGCAGCGCGACCGCGAAGACGGCGAGGAAGCCCACGCCCAGCGTCCACAGCGGGACGGAGGCGCAGGAAGCGAGCACATGGCCCCCGGCGGACAGCGCGACGCAGACCGCGGCGAACGTCGCGGCCCGCAACAGCCGGAAGTCGGCTCCGTCGCGCGGCTGGCGCTGGTGGGGGGCAGTCATGGCCGGGCCATCATCGCACTGGCCCCTCCCCGTGCACACGGCAGGTCCGGAAGGTCCTGTTCCAGGTGATAGGTGGGGCATGGGCGGGGAACAGACGGGGCATGCCAGGCCGTCCCCGTCCCGGCGTCCTACACCGAGTGGCGGGTGGCGCGCGTCCGCCGTATGGGCGGCATCACGTCCATCGCGCGCTTATTCGGGGGCGCGGGCGGCAATACGTATCGGTATGTCGAGCCGCAGCCAGGAGGCTGGAGCATGAGCATGTGGTGGTCTCTCCATTTGCGGCGCGAAGCCGCGAGCGTCCCGCTCGCCCGCCGTCTGCTGATCGGCACGATGGAGACCGCGGGCGTCGACCCGGACGTCTCCTACGACCTGTCGGTCGCCCTCAGCGAGGCCTGTGCGAACGCCGTCGAGCACGGGGGCGCGGGCGCCCCCGGGAGCACGCCGGGCGGCTACCGGGTCACGGCCTACCTCGACGGCGAGAAGTGCCGCATCGAGGTGACCGACTCCGGGCCCGGCTTTCCCGGTACGTCACGTCCGGCGCCCCGGCCCGTCGCCTCGGAGACGGATGAGCACGGCCGTGGCCTCGGCCTGATCGAGGAGCTCGCCGACCACGTCCACCTCGGCAACAAGCCGGGCAGGGGCGGCGGTGCGGTGATCAGCTTCGACAAGATCCTCAAGTGGCGCGAGGACGCGCCGCTGATGATGCCGCTGCTGACGGCGTAGACGTCACGGCTTCAGGGAGCGCACTTCGGGGAGTGAGCCGCGCGGGTCAGCGCGATCACCGGGATCGTGCGCGGGGCGCGTGCGCGGAACTCCGCGAAGTTCGGGTCGCGTTCGATCTGGCGGCGCCACAGCTCGTCGTGCTCGCCCGCGTCGACGGGCGCGGCCACGGCGTCGTACCGTTCGCCGCCCACCTCGACGACGACAGCGGGGTCCGCGACGAGGTTGTGGTACCAGCCGGGTGCCTTGTCGGAGCCGCCGTTCGAGGCGAAGACGACCAGACGGTCCCGGCCGGGATCCGGCAGATACACCGCCGGAGTCGTCCGCGGCAGCCCGCTCTTCGCGCCGCGCGTGGTCAGCAGGAGCAGGGACACGCCCTCGAAGGGGCCGCCGACCCGCCCCTCGTTGGCACGGAACTCCTCTATGACGCGCTGGTTGAAGGCATTGCTCATGGTCCGGTCCCCCGTGATCGTTCAGTGCTGGAAGCCCTGCAAGTTCCCACTCAACGATCACCGGGCCGGACGTATTTCTCAGGACGCCGGTGGCAGCGTCCGCAGCAGCGCCTCCAGCGCCACCCCGTACGCGTGCTCCGTCGGTGTCGAGTATCCGACGACCAGTCCGTCCGCGGCGGGCATCGTCGCCCGCGGGTGGCGGAACGTCGCGAGTCCGTCCAGCGCGACGCCCTGCCAGGCCGCCGCCTTGAGCGCGGACGCCTCCGTTCCGGGTGGCAGCCGCAGCACCGCGTGCAGGCCCGCCGCGATGCCGGTGGCCGTGATGTGCGGGGCCCGTTCGGCGAGGGCGGCGACGAGCCGGTCGCGGCGGTGCCGGTAGCGCTGCCGCATCCGGCGGATGTGCCGGTCGTACTGGCCGGAGGCGATGAACTCGGCGAGCGTGAGCTGGTCCAGGACGCTCGCCCACGCCTCCCGCTCTCCCTTGGCCGCGAGGACGCCCTCCACGAGGTGCTCGGGCAGGACCATCCAGCCGATGCGCACAGCGGGGGACAGGCTCTTGCTGACCGAGCCGAGATAGACGACCCGTTCGGGGTCCAGGCCCTGCACGGCGCCGACCGGCTCGCGGTCGTAACGGAACTCCCCGTCGTAATCGTCCTCAAGGAGGACGCCGCCACTGGTGCGCGCCCAGTCGACGACCGCCGCGCGCCGGGCGGGGTGCAGCGGGCCACCGGTCGGGAACTGGTGGGCGGGCGTGAGCAGCACGCCACGCACGCGTGGAGCCCGTTTCCCGGTCGACTCCGCAGCCCTTGTCGTCAACTCCTCCACGCGCGTGCCGTGTTCGTCCAGGCCCAGCGGCACCGTCCGTACGCCCGAGTCCTCCAGGATCTCGCGGTGGAACCCGAGCCCGTACGACTCCACGGCGAACGGTCCGCGCAGCACACCGCCACCCGCCCCCCGCGCGCCCGCGAACAGCAGCCGCAGCCCGTGCGCGAACCCCGAACAGACCACGATGCGCTCGGGGTCCGCGCGCACGCCCCGCGCCCGCGTCAGATAGTCGGCGAGCGCCCCGCGCAGCTCGGCGCGGCCACGTGGGTCACCGGGTCCGAAGGCGTCGTTGGGCGCGCCGTTCACGGCCCGCCGGGCGGCCGCGAGCCAGGCGGTGCGGGGGAAGGAGGAGGCGTCCGGCCGGCCCTGGCGCAGGTTGTACGCGGGCGCCTCGGGACGCGCGGGTACGGGCTTCGGCTGCCGCGGGCGCCTGGGCGCCCTCGCACGCTCGGCCACGCGCGTCCCCGACCCCTGCCGCGCCGTCAGCCAGCCCTCGGCGACCAGTTCGGCGTAGGCGTCGGCGACCGTGTTGCGCGCAAGACCGAGGTCGGCGGCGAGCGAACGGTAGGGCGGCAGACGCGTGCCGGGGGCGAGCCTGCCCTCACGCACGGCATCACGCAGCGCCCGAGTGAGAACGGCCCGGCGACTGCCCGGACCTGACAGATCGACATGCAGGTCACTGCCGATGCGCTCCGCCACATTGACCCATGATTCCGGCATGGAAATGCACCCTACTGGAGGTCTTTCACGCGCCTAGATTCATGGTCATGACGAACAACATGAACACCGCCACGAACAACACGAACACCGCCACGAACACCGCTCGGACCACGGTCGCCGCTCCCCGGCTCAACTTCGCCAAGGCCGCCCCCAAGGCCTTCAAGGCCCTCATCGGCTTCGACGCCGCCGCCCGCGACGGCCTCGACCCGGCCCTCGTGGAGCTCATCCAGATCCGCGCCTCGCTCCTCAACGGCTGCGCGTACTGCCTCCACATGCACACCTCCGACGCACGCAAGGCGGGCGAGGACGAGGCGCGGCTGCACATGGTCGGTGTGTGGCGCGAGGCCCGCACCTTCTTCACGGAGAAGGAGCAGGCCGCCCTCGCCCTGACCGAATCGGTCACCCTGGTGGCGCAGGGCGGCGTCCCGGACGACGTCTACGGAGAGGCCGCTCGGCACTTCGACGAGTCCGAGCTGGCCCGTGTGCTCGCGCTGATCTTCACGATCAACACGTGGAACCGCATCGCCCTGAGCACCGCGAAGGTCGCGGGCGAGGACGAGAGGGTCACCCACTGAAGCCCACTGAAGCCCACTGAAAAAGGCCGGTCCCCCGGAGGGGGACCGGCCTTTCGTCGTCGTACGACAGGTGAGGCTCAGCCCTTGAGCCGTGCCATCCATGCCTCGACGTCGTCGGACGTACGCGGCAGCGCGGCCGACAGGTTCTTGTTGCCGTCGGCCGTGACGAGGATGTCGTCCTCGATCCGGACGCCGATGCCGCGGTACTCCTCGGGCACGGTGAGGTCGTCCGCCTGGAAGTACAGGCCGGGCTCGACCGTCAGGCACATGCCGGGTTCCAGCGTGCCGTCCACGTACGTCTCGGTGCGCGCGACGGCGCAGTCGTGGACGTCCATGCCGAGCATGTGCCCGGTGCCGTGCAGCGTCCAGCGGCGCTGCAGGCCCAGCTCCAGGACGCGCTCGACGGGGCCCTCGACGATGCCCCACTCGACCAGCTTCTCGGCGAGCACGCGCTGCGACGCGTCGTGGAAGTCGCGGAACTTGGCGCCCGGCTTCACGGCCGCGATGCCGGCCTCCTGCGCCTCGTACACGGCGTCGTAGATCTTCTTCTGCAGCGCGTCGAAGCGGCCGTTGATCGGCAGCGTGCGGGTGACGTCCGCGGTGTAGTACGAGTGCGTCTCCACTCCGGCATCGAGCAGGAGCAGCTCGCCGGAGCGGACGGCGCCGTCGTTGCGCACCCAGTGCAGGGTGGTGGCGTGCGGGCCCGCGGCGCAGATCGAGCCGTAGCCGATGTCGTTGCCCTCGACGCGGGCGCGCAGGAAGAACGTTCCCTCGATGTAGCGCTCGCTGGTGGCCTCGGCCTTGTCGAGGACCTTCACGACGTCCTCGAAGCCGCGGACGGTGGAGTCGACGGCCTTCTGCAGCTCGCCGATCTCGAAGTCGTCCTTGACCAGGCGGGCCTCGGAGAGGAAGACCCGCAGCTCCTCGTCGCGCTCCGCGGTGACCTTGTCGGTCAGGGCCGCCTCGATACCGGCGTCGTAACCGCGCACGACACGGACGGGGCCGGTGGCCTCGCGCAGCTTGTCGGCCAGCTCGCGCACGTCGGAGGCGGGGATGCCGTAGAGCTTCTCGGCCTCGGTGAGGGAGTGGCGCCGGCCGACCCAGAGCTCGCCCTGGCCGTCCAGCCAGAACTCGCCGTTCTCGCGGTTGGAGCGCGGCAGCAGGTAGATCGTGGCCTTGTGCCCGTCGGAGACCGGCTCCATGACGAGGACGCCGTCCTCGGTCTGGTTGCCGGTGAGGTAGGCGTACTCGACGGAGGCGCGGAACGCGTACTCGGTGTCGTTCGAGCGGGTCTTCAGGTTCCCCGCGGGGATCACCAGACGCTCGCCGGGGAAGCGCGCGGAGAGCGCGGCACGGCGGGCGGCGGTGTTCCCGGCCTGCGCGACCGGCTGCAGGTCGTGCAGCTCGGTGTCGGCCCAGCCGGACTTCATGTTCTCGGCGAGCTCGTCGGAAACGCCCGGGTACAGGCCGTTCTTGCGCTGCTTGATCGGCTCTTCTTCGGTCTCTTCCGGGGTC
Organism: Streptomyces venezuelae; assembly: GCF_008642355.1. Classification (NCBI taxonomy): domain Bacteria; kingdom Bacillati; phylum Actinomycetota; class Actinomycetes; order Kitasatosporales; family Streptomycetaceae; genus Streptomyces; species Streptomyces venezuelae. The sequence continues at coordinate 4,026,535 of NZ_CP029193.1, read as the reverse complement.
GCCGGGTTGAGCGCCTCCGACACGATCTGCCTCCTATGTACGACACTGGGCCACCCTCCATCGTACGGGCGTACGGAAGGGGTCCCAGGGCCGGAAGGCCACTTACACAGCGTGCCCGGAGTCTCACCCGCAAGCCCTCCACGCGCGCGTGCCCACGGGTCACGCGAAGCCGTGTCACTCGAAGCGTGCCGCCAGGAGCACGACGTCCTCGTCGCTGTCCACGGAGTCGAGCCCGTCGGGCAGGACGGTGTGCAGCACGTGGTCGACGATGGCCCCGGGGTCGTCCCTGATGCCCTTGGGAACGCTCGCCGCCGCCGCGTGCAGCCGTGCGAAGGCCCGGTCCATCGGGTCGCCGGTTCGGTGCAGGAGCCCGTCGGTGTAGAGAAGCACCGTTTCTCCGGGCTCCGGGGCGAGCTCCACGCTCGGCGCCTCCCAACAGGCGAGCATGCCGAGCGGCGCGGACAGGGACGTCTCCACATACTCCGTGCGCCGCTCCCCGATGATCAGGGGCGGGCTGTGCCCGGCACCGGCGAGGACGATCTTGCGCCGAGCCGGTTCGCAGTACGCGAAGAGTGCCGTCGCCGACCGCGCGGGCTCGGTCAGCCGCAGCAGCAGCTCCAGGTCGGAGAGGACGGCCACGGGGTCCTCGCCCTCCATCACCGCGTATGCCCGGAGCGAGGCGCGCAGGCGCCCCATCGCGGCCACGGCGCTGGGACCGGAGCCGGTGACGGAGCCGACCGCGAGGCCGAGCGCCGCGTCGGGCAGCGGCAGCGCGTCGTGCCAGTCGCCGCCGCCGCGCGGCCCGGTGCGGTGCCGGGCGGCGAGCTGCACCCCGGCCACCCGCGGCAGCCGCGAGGGCATGAGCTCGTCGCGGAGGGTGGCCTCGCTGGTGCGGGCGCGGTCCAGGACGAGCAGCCGCGCCACGTGCTCGGAGGCCTGGCGCGCGTAGAGCCCGACGAGGTGGCGTCGGCGCTCGTCCGGCTCGGCGGGCTCGTCGTACAGCCACACGGCGGCACCGATCCGGCCTGCTGTCTCGGTACTCAGGGACAGCGCGTAGCTCGCGGCGTAGCCGAGGACGGCGGCGACTTCGCGGTGGCGGGGGTCGAGGCTCTCGTCGGCGAGCAGGTCGGGCTGCGCGATCTCGTCCGGCACGGTGCCGGGTCTGTCCTCGTCGGCGTCCAGGATCCTGCCGTACGAGGTGGCGCGGCGCGGCACCGTCTCGATGTGCCCGAGGTCGGCCCGGCCAAGGCCCAGGCCGATCGTGGTCTCGGGGCCGAGTCCGTCGGCCGGTTCGATGACGGCGAGGCCGCGCCGGGCGCCCACGAGGGCCGCTCCGGCGCGCAGGAGTTCGCGCAGCGCCTCGTCGAGGGTGGCCGTGCGGGCGAGCCGCTCGGTGAGTTCGTGCAACGTGGTGAGGTCGGAGACCCAGCCCGCGAGCCGGTCCTGGATCACCGCGCCGGGTGCGCCGGCGACGGGAGTGCCCGCCGGGCGTGCCGCGGCGGGTGTGGTCTGCGCGGTGGGCGCGACAGTGTGTGCCGGTGGCGGAACTGTGGAATCGATTCCGGCCACTTTCGGAAGGTGAGGGGCGTTCATGGCTGACGGCTTTCCGGCCGGTGCGTAATGCTCAAAAGCATCGCAAACCCCCATGTCACTATGCGCCGCTAGCAATGCCTCCAGATGTACACGCACTGGTGAGGGGATGTCCAGCATTGTCCTGCCGGGATTCATGGTGTTCGGGGGAATTCCGTGAATCCTAAAAGATCTTGAAAAGTTGGCTGAAAACAGCGCCGGGTTGAGGCATATTAGGATCGACTGACGTTGTTCGGTAAAGCGTTGCAGTGGTCGCGCTGGGTACGTACTCAGTGATGGCCAGGGGCAGTTGGGACCGATCCGGAACCTGTCGAAGGGCCCGGGCGTCCTAACTCACGACGACCGTGCCCCATCCTCCCGTGGCGGAGGCGGCAAGCAATATCGCGGGACGGCAAACGCCAGGCGCCGCCACCCCACGCCACGTCAACGCTCGGTTCAGAGTGGTTCCCCATGCCGCAGGCTGGGTGCAGATGTGCCAGCTCGTACGTACAGCGAAGTGATCCACACATGGTGTGATGTGGCCCGCAGTCTCCCCGGCTAACGCCGGCGTGCAACGGAAAGGAACGAGCGCTCATGCGCGAGATCCTCGGAAGGCGACGCAGGCTCCTGTCCTGGCGAATCGGAAGGAAGCCCGGCCGGAGCGCCGGACAGCTCGGCGCGGCTCTGACCTTCGCGACCGCATGGCGGTGGCCCGTACTGCCAGGCGTCGGTCTCGACCGGCGCGACGGCACCCGGTGCGCCTGCCCCGACCCCGACTGCGCGGTACCGGGCGCGCACCCCCTCGACCCCGGCCTCCTCGCCGCCACCACCGACGAGCGGATGGTCCGCTGGTGGTGGACCAACCGACCCGGCGCGCCCATCGTCCTCGCCACCGGAGACCGCGCCCCGTGCGCCGTCAGCCTCCCCGCGGAAGCCGGGGCGCGCGCCCTCGCCGCGCTCGACGAGGCGGGCATCCGGCTCGGCCCGGTGGTCGCCACCGACGCCAGACTCCACATCCTCGTCGCGCCGTACTCCATGGCCCAGTTGGGCGAGCTCCTCTACGCAAAGGACTACGTCCCGGGTTCCCTCCGCTTCCACGGCGAGGGGGGTTACATCGCCCTGCCGCCCTCCGTGACCGGCCAGGGCCCGGTCCGCTGGGAGCGCGCGCCGCTGCCCGGCTCCGCCGCCCCCTGGGTGCCGGACGTCGAGGCGGTCGTGGACGCCGTCGTCGACGCCCTCACTCGTACGGGTGTGAGCGCGCCCGAGTTGTAGGGGAATTGGGCGCGCGGCGAGCGGGCCGCGCGCCCACTGTCGTTATCTTCGGCTCATGCAACCCCGCCTGATCATGCTCCTGGGCGTCGCGGCCGTCACGGTTCTCCTGCCGCTCGCCGGGGCGTCCGCGGGGCCCGTGGGCGACGGTGACGCGAAGTCGCCCCTCCCCACCCCCACAACCGACCCTTCGAACGCCCCTTCGGAGCCGCGCGCGGAGACCACCTCACGGTGCGGCCCCGAACTCTCCTCGCCCGACGGCATCGAGGCGCAGACCTGTGTGCTCACCCTGGGCCGCGACACCTGGGCGCGTACCTATTACCGCAATGCCACCGGCGACGAGCTGACCGCCGTCCTGACCCTGATGGGCCCCGGCGGACGCACCGTGCAGATGCACTGCGAGGTGGAGGCGGGGGACGAACCGGCAGCGTGCGAGACCCCGCACGAGCGGACGGCGGGCGGCGCGGCGGCGTACTCGGCGGTGGCGGAGTACGCGGCGGGCGAGACGGGCGGGCTGCTGCTGCGCTCGGGCAGCAACTCGGCGCCCTCGCAGGGCAGTTGAACCGTCGACCGGGTCCAGGGCACGAAAGGGCCCGGTTGCTGGCGACGGGGGATGCACCAGCAACCGGGCTATCTGAACGGTAACAAGAGATCGGCTCTTGGCAAATTCGATCCCAGTTATCCGGACAGGGATTTACTTACCGCTACGGGGAGTTGTGACTGGAGTCACCGCTTCCGTTCACACTCGTGCCGACTGACTGGCGCGTCAGTCGCTACGGGACGGTACGCGTGGGTGCGGTGAGGTCAGCTGAGGGTGACCTGGCGGTTGGTGAGGCCCCCGCGCGCGCGGCGCTCGTCCGCGGTCAGCGGGGTCTGCGAGGAGAGTGCCGTCGCGAGCCGCTCGGCGAACTCCGCCGCGGGCTTCTCGACATCCGCCGCCGAGACACCGGTCGGCAGGTCCCACACCGGGACGGTCAGACCGTGCGCACGGAAGGAACCGACGAGGCGGGTGCCCTCGCCGAGGCTCGACGTACCGGCCGCGTGCAGCCGGGCCAGCGCGTCGAGGAGCTGCTCCTCGGGGTGCGGCATGACCCAGCGCAGATGGTTCTTGTCCGGCGTCTCGCACCAGTACGCGGCGTCCACGCCGGTCAGCTTCACCGTCGGAATGGCGGCATCGTTCGCCCGTTCGAGGGAGGCGGTCACCTCCGGCGTGGCGTTCTCCGCGTCCGGCACCCAGAACTCGAAGCCCGCGTGCACGACCGGCTCGAAACGGCCCTCCGGGTCGATCAGGTCCTGCAGTCGCGGGCCGTCGGCCGGAGCGCGGCGGCCCTTCACCGGCGTACCCGGCTCGGCCTCAAGGGCGCGCTGCAAGGTGTCGGCCAGGTCGCGGCTGATGTCGCCGGACGCAGTGTCGTTCTGCAGACCGAGCAGAACCGAACCGTCGTCGCGGCGCAGCGCGGGCCACGCCATCGGCAGCACCGTGGCGAGGGACACCGACGGAATGCCGTCGGGCAGCCCGCCCTTGAGGGTCAGCTCGACCGTGGCAGCGGGCACCAGCTCGCGCAGCGCGATCCAGTCGCACTCGCCGGGCAGCCCCTCGAACGGGCGCTGGACCAGCTCGGTCACCGCGTGCGCGGCGGCCCGGCCGTGACACGCCTTGTAGCGCCGGCCCGAGCCGCACGGGCAGGGCTCACGGGCGCCGACGACCGGATAGTTCTCAGCGCCGCCGGTGCGGGCTCCGTCCTTGACCTGCGACTGCTGCTTGCCCTTGGTCTGAGGGCGCTTCTTGGCCATCTGGGTGTCTCCCGGCTGCGGCTCTGTTGCACTCTTCCGTACGGGCGCGAGCCTAGCCGTTCGCGGATTCAGTCCAGATCGTCGAAGGGGTCCACGAAGGCGAGCTCGGATATCGCGGCCGCCGACGGGGCGGCGACGCGCGTAGCGAAATCCTCGTGGTGGTGCCCTCCTTGCACGACGGCCCACACGGTGACCTCGCCGTGCACGTCGTCGCGGACGCCCCAGGCGTCGGAGAGCGCCGTGATGATGTTGAGTCCCCGGCCGCCGTGCGCCGTCACCGACGGAGTGGCCGGCACCGGGCGGGTCGGGCCGCCGCCGTCCGTCACCTCGACCGTCAGACGGCCCGCCTCGTCGACGTGCCACGCCACGCGCACGTCGCCGTCGCCGACCATTCCTCGGCCCAGCGGCCTGCCGTGCCGGCAGGCGTTGCTGAGCAATTCCGACAGGATCAGTACGGCATCGTCGACGACCGATTCGGACACCCCGCTCATGCGCAGCTGATTGCGCATGTGATGCCTTGCTTCCCCCACGCCCGCAGGGCCATGGGGAACGGCCATGCTCGACGACGTGGGCACCTCCCGTGCCACCACCAACGCCACCCCCGAGACCTCCTTCGCCCCACGCCACGGTGTGGATGCCCCAATGGACTGGACCGGAAACCGGCCAACCCACGTCCGGTGACGCACTCGTGACGATCGAATACGGACCGAACGCGCCGGTGCACTCCCTGTAACCGGAGTTAATGGAGTCCCAGCTGATTCAGCTGTGACAGAACCTGCTTGGGGCGGTTGGTGATGATCGCATCGACACCCAGCTCGGCGCAGAGCTCGACGTCCTCCGGCTCGTTCACCGTCCATACGTGCACCTGGTGTCCCGCACGCCTCAGCTTCGCGACGTACGAAGGGTGGCTGCGCAGGATCCGCATGGCCGGACCAGCGATGCGCACTCCCTCGGGGAGGCGTCCGTCGCGGTGGCGCGGCGAGATGAACTGCATCAGGTAAACGGTCGGCAGCGTCGGGGAAGCGGCCCGGACACGGTGCAGGGAACGCGCCGAGAAGCTCATGACACGTACCGGCGAAGGGCCCTCCGGGGGCGGCGCGTCCAGGCCGAACCGCTTCAGGAGCAGGAGCAGGCGCTCCTCCACCTGTCCCGCCCAGCGGGTGGGGTGTTTGGTCTCGATCGCGAGGCGTACGCGACGGCCCGAAGCATTGCTTTCGGCCACGAGCTCGAGGAGCCGTTCCAGGGTCAGGACCGAGGTGTCCGCCCCGGTGTCCTCGCCCGTGGCGGACGCCCAGTCGGGGTCCTCCTCGGCCTCTCCGTGGTGCTTCTTCCAGGAGCCGAAGTCCAGGGCGGCGAGGTCGGCCAGTTCGAGGGCGGAGACGGCGCCGCGCCCGTTCGACGTACGGTTGACGCGCCTGTCGTGGACACAGACGAGGTGGCCGTCGGCGGTGAGCCGTACATCGCATTCGAGGGCGTCGGCACCGTCCTCGACCGCCTTCTTGTAGGCGGCCAGCGTGTGCTCGGGAGCGTCCTCGGACGCTCCGCGGTGGGCGACGACCTGAATCTGGTGCTGTCGTGCGAGGGTCACCGCGTCATGGTGCCATCACGGGGTACCCGGAGGCTCGCCGGGCGAGGCCCTGCCGGGGCGCCGGACACACAGGATCGGCTTATGGTGCCCTGACAGCCCATGGGAAAAGCTGACTGCAGACAACTGCGACTGTGACCGTGCGACCGCGTGACGGCCGCGTACAGCCGCAGGGTCCGCACAGCCGACACCGCAAGGCCGTGACCGAGAACGCACGCAACGACAGCATGGACCGAGGAGAAGAGCTGTGAGCACCGAGAACGAGGGCAACGAGGTACCCCAGGCCCCGTCCGCGCCCCCCGCGCCGGTGGACGCTCCCGCTGTTCCCGCAGACTTCACAGGATCCGGTTCCGTGAGCGGTGCCGCCGGAGCCTCCGCGTCCGGTGGGGCCGCCGGGCAGCAGGGGCCCGAGGCGGCGCCGTCCGCTCCCGCGCACGCCCCCTCGGCGGCGCCTCACGGAGCGCCGCACGGCGCGGCCCACCAGAGCGCACCGCACGGCGCGGCCCACCAGAGCGCACCGCACGGCGCGGCCCACCACGGCGCGCCGCAGGCCGCCCCGCAGGCCGCGTCCGGTGCCGGGAACTGGCCGCCGCCGCAGCCGCCCGCTGTGCCGTCGTACGCCACGGAAGGCGGCTCCGGTTCGGGCTGGGGCGCCTCGTACCACCCGCAGGAACCGAAGCCCGGCGGCCGGCGCGGCGGTCTGGTCGCCGCGGTGCTCGCGGCGGCCCTGATCGCGGGCGGCATCGGCGGCGGCGTCGGCTACTGGGCGGCCGAGCGCGGTGACAGCGACACGAGTTCGACGACGGTCTCGGCCCCCGACACGCCCGCCGACCTGAAGCGCGAGCCCGGCTCGGTCTCCGACATCGCGAACAAGGCGCTGCCGAGCGTCGTCACCATCGAGGCGCAGAGCGGCGGCGGCGAGGGCGGCACGGGCACCGGCTTCGTCTACGACACGCAGGGCCACATCCTCACCAACAACCACGTCGTGGCGTCGGCAGCCGAGGGCGGCAAGCTCCAGGTGACGTTCTCGAACGGCAAGAAGTACGCCGCGGAGGTCGTCGGCCGTGCCGAGGGGTACGACGTGGCGGTCATCAAGCTCAAGAACGCCCCCTCCGGCCTGCAGCCGCTCAAGCTCGGCAACTCCGACCGGGTGGCCGTCGGCGACTCGACCATCGCGATCGGCGCGCCCTTCGGCCTCTCGAACACGGTCACCACCGGCATCATCAGCGCGAAGCACCGCCCGGTGACCTCCAGCGACGGCGGTCAGAGCGGCAAGAGCTCGTACATGAGCGCGTTGCAGACCGACGCCTCCATCAACCCCGGCAACTCCGGAGGCCCGCTCCTGGACGCGCGCGGCGCGGTCATCGGCATCAACTCCGCGATCAAGCCGGCCGAGAGCGGCGGCGGCCTCGGCGGCCAGGGGCAGTCCGGCTCCATCGGCCTGGGCTTCGCGATCCCGGTCAACCAGGCCAAGCAGGTCGCGCAGCAGCTGATCAAGACCGGCCAGCCGGTCTACCCCGTCATCGGTGCCTCGGTCTCCCTCCAGCAGGAGGGCGCGAACGGCGCGACGATCTCCCGCGAGGCCGTGAGCGGTTCGGAGCCGGTCACGCCGAACGGCCCGGCGGACAAGGCGGGCCTGAAGCCCGGCGACGTCATCACGAAGCTGGACGACATGGTGATCGACAGCGGCCCGACCCTGATCGGCCAGATCTGGACCCACAAGCCCGGCGACAAGGTCAAGATCACTTATGAGCGCGACGGCAAGGAGCACACGGTCGACGTGACGCTGGGCCAGCGCAAGGGCGACAGCTGACCCGCTAGTCTTGTCCCCGCGCCGTCCGGTTCCGGTCCTGTTGCCGGTGGACGACGGCGCGGGGTGGGTTGCCCGAGCGGCCTAAGGGAACGGTCTTGAAAACCGTCGTGGTTCACGCCACCGTGGGTTCAAATCCCACACCCACCGCCTGTGGTCCGGTGTGGTTGCCGACCAGAAAGGGTGCCTCTTCGAAGAGGCACCCTTTTTCGTGTTCCCGCGCGTTTCTGGCTCCCCGCGCGCGTGGCTCATGCGCGTGGCTCACGCATGGCCCGTGAGGCGGGCCGCTGAGGCGATGGTCGAGCGGGCCTCGCGTTCGGTGAGGCCGACGCAGACCGCGGCGTCGATGAGGTGCGGGGACAGGGTTTCGCCGATGCCGTTCTCGTAGGCGCGGCAGGCCGCCCAGAAGAGGCGGGTGTTGCGTTGGCCCTCGTGTGCGGCGAGTACGAACTGGACCAGGCCCTGGCCCTGTTGGTGCGGGGTGGGATCCGGGGACGGATGCGTTCCGGGCGACGGCGCGGAGTGCGGGGGTGTGTGCCGGTGTGCGCGGCGCGAGGGGGTGAGCAGGCGCAGTAGGGCGGGCGGACAGGGGGCGGGCGGCAGATGGGCCGTGCCGGGAACGGTGCTGTAGACGCCGTGTTCCGTACGGGAGCCGGGGCCCACCAGGTAGCCGCCCGCGCCCCTGATGTCGATGCCGGGGGCGAGCCGGCCCGCCGAGTTGGGGATCACGACGTCCGGCGGGCCCGCCAGCCAGATGTGGCGCCCTCCGCTGGGCGTGATCACGACGACGGTGCCGGGGATCGTGAAGAGGTGGCGCAGCGCCAGCTCGCGCAGGCCCGCCGACGCGTCCGTACCGGTCTTGGTGTCCAGGTCGATGCCGATCAGATGGTGCGGCGGCAACCCGCAGGCGATGCCGTACCCGCTGGCCCAGGGGGCCGCGGCGAAGAGCTCACGGATGCGTCGCGGGTCCGTCGACGCGTCGTACACCCCGTGTCCCGGGCGGCCGCATTCGCCGTGGCAGAGAGCCGTGGGGTGGGGGTCGCCGTGGTGGGGGGAGCGCAGGGCGGGAAGTTTGGAGCGCGAGAGCGGGATCACCGCGAGCCCGCGCTCGGCGGCGGACAGAGCGTGGGCGAGCGCGAGGGTGGTGGTATGGCGGTCGGTGGTGGCCATGGCTCCATGCTCGTACACCTGTTCGAAGAAGGGAAGAGGATGCGACGGGGGGAAGACCCGGAATGGGGTGCTCCGGTAGGGCGGCGCCCCGGCGGACGGGGTGGCAGGCGACTGGTGGCGTAACGCTTCTGCGCTTGCGGCGCTTGGGGTGAACTGCGACCCGGCGGCGCTCGGCAGAGGTCGTGGATCAGCCCGTGGGGCGCGCGGCGGGTTTATCGACATGACCTCACGCTTGCGGGCGAATCGCGGCTTCCGGGGTGGTTCGCCGGGGATTCGGTGGGCAACTCTGGACTCGCGACGTTGTGCAGCACTCCGAGGCGGTCGGCCAACTGCCCGGACAACAGCCGTACTTCCGGTACGTCCGGCTCCGGCCGACGCGTGCCACCTGCTCTGGAGGAAAAGACATGGCAAGCATCCGTACCGCCCGCATCATCGCCGCCGCCGCTGCCGTGCCGCTGGCTGCCGCGCTCTTCTCGGGCGTCGCGTCGGCCGACAACGGCGCCTTCGCGAACAACGGATCGAACGCCGGTGTGGCGACCGTGAACGGAAGCGGCGTCGGTGACGACAACTCGGGCAACTCGTCCACCACGCAGCAGCAGGCCGTCGGCAACGGTGCTTCCAACCAGAACAACACCGCGCAGGTGAACGGCTCCGCGTTCACGGCGATCGACCAGTCGAACGAGAACGTCGCGGTCAACTTCGCCCAGCTCTGGTGAGCCGGTGGCCCCGGGAGGTGATCGGGACGCCTCCCGGGGCGGTGCATCAGTGAACTGTGGGGTGTGACGCACCCTGTGCGGCGGTACTTCGGTGCCGCCGCACAGGTGTGTCCAGGGCACTTCGGTTCCCCCGGACCGGCCTGTCCGGGGCGTGGTGGGGCTTCAGGGGTGCGGCGCGGTGGACCGCTGCGGATCTCTTGACACCGGCGCGTTTTCTGACGGACAGTCAGAAATCACGTCAGGGATCCGTCAGGAACCCCGCCAGGGGTCCGTCAGGAACCCATCGGTATGAGAAGGAGAGGTCCGCCCCCCGTGCACCTCGCCCCCACCGAACGCCAACGCCGACTCCGCGCCGACCTGCGCACGTACTTCCGGGACGTGATGCCGGACGGGCCGCCCCACGGCACGGACACCGAGGGGCGGCGTCGCCTCCTGCGACGGATCGGCGCCGACGGCATGCTCGGCCTCGGGTGGCCCGTCGAGTACGGCGGCCAAGGCCGCAGCGCCGACGAACAGTTCGTGTTCTTCGACGAGGCCTGCCGCGCCGGTGCCCCCGTCTCCATGGTCACTCTGAACACCGTCGGGCCGACCCTCATGAAGTACGGGACGGAGGAGCAGAAGGCCGCCTTCCTGCCCCGCATCCTCAGCGGCGACCTCGCCTTCGCGATCGGCTACAGCGAACCGTCCGCCGGCACCGACCTGGCGGCACTGCGGACCAGAGCCGTGCGCGACGGCACCGACTGGCGGATCGACGGTCAGAAGATCTTCACCTCGAACGCGCAGAACGCCGACTGGATCTGGCTGGCCTGCCGTACTGGCCCCGACGCCCCCAAACACCAGGGCATATCCATCATCCTCGTCCCGACCGACGCCCCCGGCTTCTCCTGGACCCCGATCGACACGGTGGGCGGACTGACGACGACGGCGACGTACTACGACGGGATCCGCGTACCGGCCGCGAACCTCGTCGGCGAGGAGAACGGCGGCTGGGGTCTCATCACCAATCAGCTCAACCACGAGCGGGTGGCGCTCGCCGCCATCGGCATGCAGGCCGAGGATTTCTACGAGGCGGCGCTCGACCGGGCACGTACACCCGATCCGGTGACGGGCGAGCGCCGGATTGACGCCCCGTGGGTGCGATCGAGGCTGGCCGAAGCGCATGCGCGGCTCGCGGCACTACGCCTGCTCAACTGGCGTTTGGTGGGGGATGTGGAGGCGGGCCGACTGGCCCCCGGCGACGCGAGCGGCGTGAAGTTCGTGGGAACCGAGTCGGCGGTTGAGGTGTACCGAATGTGTCAGGAGATCGCGGGCGAGGCGGGGCTGGTGAGGGCCGGTTCGCCGGGCGGTCTCGGGGACGGCGAACTGGAGCGGATGAACAGGGCCGCGCAGATCAATACGTTCGGGGGCGGGGTGAGCGAGGTGCAGCGCGAGATCGTCGCGACGATGCGGCTCGGCATGCGGAGGGGGCGGCGGTGAAGGGCACGGGACTCGACCGGGGGACGACGGCGGAGGAGATCCCTTACGGGGAGTTGCGGGCGTTCGAGGGCAGGGTCGCGGCGGAGGCGGGCCGTGGCAAGGACCCGGTCAACGCGCCCATGATCAGGCATTGGTGCGAGGCGCTGGGCGACACCAACCCCGCCTATGCGGGGGCGGACCCGGTGGCGCCCGCGACGATGCTGCAGGTCTGGACGATGGGCGGCCTCTCCGGTCACGACGGCCGCTCGTCGGCGTACGACGCGTTGTTCGCCCTGCTCGACGGCGCCGGGTACACCTCGGTGGTCGCCACGGACTGCGAGCAGGAGTACGTGCGTGCGCTGCGCCCCGGCGACGAGGTCACGTTCGACGCGGTGATCGAGTCGGTGTCGGAACGCAAGACGACCAAGCTGGGGACGGGGCACTTCGTCACGACCCGGATGGACGTCCACGCGGGGGGCGAGCTCGCGGGGACACATCGCTTCCGCATCCTCAAGTACGCCCCGGCGGAACGGAGACCGGAGCCCGGACCGAAGCCGGAGCTGACGCCGGTGCAGGAGCCGAAGCCGGAGGCCAAGCCGGAATCGAAGGCCAGGCGGCCACGTCCGGTCATCAACCGTGACAACGCGGGGTTCTGGGAGGGTGTCGCCGGACACCGGTTGCTGATCCAGCGCTGCGGTGGCTGCGGCACGCTCCGCTTCCCCTGGCTGCCCGGCTGCAACGCCTGCGGCTCGCCCGAGTGGGACACGGTCGAGGCGGGCGGTGAGGGCACGGTCTATTCGTACGTGGTGATGCACCACCCGCCTTTCCCCGCGTTCGACCCGCCCTACGCCGTGGGCTTGGTCGAGCTGGCCGAGGGCGTCCGGATCGTCAGCAGCATCGTCGGGGTGCCGTACGACAAGGTGCGGATAGGGATGCCCGTGCGGCTGGAGTTCCTGCGAGTGGACGCGGACGTGGAGCTCCCGGTGTTCCGGGGCGGCGCGGGTGACGCGGGCGACGTGAGAGGCGGGGGCTGACATGGACTTCACGCCCACGGAGGAGCAGGCCGCCGCGCGTGACCTCGCCGCGGAGATCTTCGCCGACCTGGCCACACCGGAGCGGCTCGCGGCGGCGGGCACCGGTGCGGACGCCGAGTTGTGGAAGGCGTTGTGCGCGGCCGGGCTGCCGGGCGCGGTGGAGGACATCGGGCTGCTCGGGCTCGTGCTGCTTCTGGAGGAGCAGGGGCGGGTGACGGCGCAGGTTCCGTTCGCGGCGAGCTGTGTCTTCGGGGTGCTGGCGGTCGCCGCGCACGGCACAGCGGAACAGCGGGACCGGCTGTTGCCCGCGCTCCGCCAGGGGAGCGCGGTCGCGACGGGGGCGTTTCCGGCGCGGGGCGGTGTGACGGCGTCGGCGGGCGGGGCGGACTCGGCGTACGGGACAACGGCGGCGGACGGGACGCTGACCGGGACAGTCGGGTGGGTGCCGTGGTTGCGGGATGCGTCGGTCGTCCTGGTGGCGACGGACGACCGCACCCTGTGGCTGGTGCGGGTCGCCGACGCGCGGGTGGAGCCGGTGGAGCTGACCGCGCCATGGGCGGCGGGACGGCTCGTCCTCGACGGCACGCCCGGGGAGCGTCTGGGGGGTCCGGGCGGCCCCGGGGCGTACGAGGACGTGCTGGCGGGCGCGCGGACCGCGTTCGCGGGGCTGCAGGCCGGGGTGTGCGCGGGATCGCTGGCCCGCGCGGTGGCCCACACGAACGAGCGGGAACAGTTCGGCCGTCCCCTCGCCGCGAAGCAGGCCGTGCAACTGCGGGCGGCCGACGCCCATATGGACACGGAGGCCATACGTGTCACGGCCTACGAGGCGGCCTGGCGCAGGGACGCCGGCCTGCCGTACGGCACGCACGCGCTCACCGCCGCGTGGTGGGCGTCGGAGGCGGGCAAACGCGTCGTCCACGCGGGCCAGCACCTGCACGGAGGCGCGGGAGCCGACCTGGACCACCCCGTGCACCGGCACTTTCTGTGGGGGCGCCAGCTGGACGCGTATCTGGGGTGCGGAAGCGAAGTACTGCAGGAACTGGGCGAGTTGATCACAGCGCAAGGGGGGGCGTATGACGAGAACGGCGCAAGGTGAGGAGCTCGCTCCGCTGGAGATCCCGATCACCCGCACGCTGATCGTCTCCGGGGCGATCGCGTCCCGGGACTACCAGGACGTGCACCACGACGCGGAGCTCGCGCGGGCCAAGGGCTCCCCCGACATCTTCATGAACATCCTGACGACGAACGGCCTGGTCGGGCGGTACATCACGGACCACTTCGGGCCGACGGCCGTGCTGCGGAAGGTGGCGATCCGGCTGGGGGCGCCCAACTATCCCGGCGACACGATGGTGTTGCGCGGGACCGTCGAGCAGGTCGAGTCCTCTCCCGAAGAGGCGACGGCCGTGGTCAGGGTCGTCGGCGCCAACGGCATCGGCAACCACGTCACCGGCACGGTCACGGTGGCCGTGCCCCAGGGGCCCGAGCGCCCCGGAACGGGAGGCCCCGCATGAGTATCCGCTCCCGCGACCGCCTCGGAGGCAAGGCCGCGATCGTCGGCATAGGGGCGACGGAGTTCTCCAAGGACTCGGGCCGCAGCGAGCTCAAACTGGCCGTGGAGGCGGTCGGCGCGGCACTGGAGGACGCAGGCCTCACCCCGGACGACGTCGACGGCATGGTCACCTTCACCATGGACACCAACCCGGAGATCACGGTCGCCCAGGCGGCAGGCATGGGGGAGCTGTCCTTCTTCTCCCGCGTCCACTACGGCGGCGGCGCGGCCTGCGCCACCGTCCAGCAGGCGGCCCTGGCCGTGGCGACCGGGGTGGCCGAGGTGGTCGTCTGCTACCGCGCGTTCAACGAACGCTCCGGGCGCAGATTCGGCTCCGGGGTGCAGCGGCGCGAACCCTCCGCCGAAGGCGCCGCGCTCGGCTGGGCCCTCCCGTTCGGCCTGCTGACCCCCGCCTCCTGGGTGGCGATGGCGGCCCGGCGCTACCTGCACACGTACGGCCTGGCGCCGGAGGTCTTCGGGCACGTGGCCGTCATGGACCGGAAGTACGCGGCCACGAACCCGGCGGCGTACTTCCACGGCAAACCGATCACGTTGGAGGACCATGCCGCTTCCCGCTGGATCGTCGAACCCCTGCGGCTCCTGGACTGCTGCCAGGAGACGGACGGCGCCCAGGCGATCGTCGTCACGAGCGCGGAGCGGGCCCGTGACCTCCGGCAGCCGCCGGCAGTGATCGCCGCGGCGGCCCAGGGCGCGGGCCGGGCACAGGAGCAGATGACCGGCTTCTACCGCGACGATCTGACGGGACTGCCGGAGATGGGGGTGGTGGCGAAGCAGCTGTGGCGTACGTCGGGTCTTGCTCCCTCGGACATCGACGTGGGGATCCTCTACGACCACTTCACCCCGTTCGTGCTGATGCAACTGGAGGAGTTCGGGTTCTGCGGGCCGGGGGAGGCCGCGGACTTCGTGGCCGGGGCGCGGCTGCCTCTGAACACGCACGGCGGGCAGCTGGGGGAGGCCTACCTCCACGGGATGAACGGCATAGCGGAGGCGGTCCGGCAGGTGCGCGGCACCTCCGTGAACCAGATACCCGGCGCCGCGCGCACGCTGGTCACCGCGGGCACGGGAGTCCCCACATCGGGGCTGATTCTGGGGTCGGACGGCTGAACGTGGCGCGTGTCCCGGCGGCGGGGCGGGTCGGCGGGCTTTCACTCGCCGTATGCGTATCCGAAAGATGATCATTGGATTCGTCCTCGTCCTGACGGCCATGACCATGGACCTGACCGCGTCACCGCCGGGTGCCGCGTCCGACCGCTCCACCGCGTCCGACCGCTCCACCACCTCCGACCGCCCCGCCGCTGGGGCGCCCGCCGGGGTGACGACCTTCCGCGGTTGGGCCTTCGACACCTGCCTCACCCAGTCCACCGACACGATGCGGCGTTGGCGCGACTCCAAGTACCGGGCCGTCGGCGTGTACTACGGCGGCCGTGGCCGGGCCTGCCGGCGGCAGCCGCATCTGAACCACGCCTGGATGCGTGCCGTGAAGGAGATGGGCTGGCGGGTCCTGCCGGTGTACGTGGGGTCGCAGTCGCCGTGCGTCGTCGCGAAGAACAAGAAGCACGTCCGTATCGGGAAGCGCCCCTGGGAGCAGGGGAAGAAGGAGGGAGGCGACGCGGTACGCGCGGCGAAGGCCATCGGGGTCCGGCAGCGCAGTCCGCTCTACCTGGACATGGAGGCGTACACCTACCGGAAGAAGGGCTGCGCGGCGACGACGCTCTCCTTCGTCAGGTCCTGGGACCGCGAGGTGCGCCGTCTCGGCTACGTTCCCGGGTTCTACAGCAGCGCCGACTCCGGGGTGCGGCACATGGAGGCGGCACGGCGGGCGGGCGTGCGGGATCTGCCGTCGGTGATGTGGTTCGCGCGCTGGCACACCAAGCCCCACCTGTACCGGGAGCCCGCGCTGGCGGGTGACGCGTGGCGTCCGGCACGGCGTATCCACCAGTACGCGGGAAACAAGAAGGAGAAGCACGGCGGGCGGACGCTGGTGATCGACCGCAACCTGATGCACGCGCCCGTGGCGCGCATCGGCTAGACCGGGCGCGGGTCCCGGGGGCGCGGCGGGCCGGGGCGGTTCTCAGGGGTGAACCCTCAGGGGCCGCTCCGTCTCCTCCACCTGTAGGAGGTGGAGCCAGCCCCACTCGTACAACCTGAGGCGGACACGGCTTCGGGACCTGCGGCCGATCCGCTGAAGTAGGGGGCGCTTCTAGCGTGGAGCCATGACCGCATCCATGGTGACCGTGTGCACCAGCGCATCGAAGGCCGCGACGCGGGGCACGGGTCCGACGAGGGCCAACGGGCCCTCCGCCTACCCGTCGTTCGCGTCCTACGTACGGGCACGCCAGCCCGTACTGCTGCGCACCGCCCGCTCGCTGACCGCGAACCCGAGCGATGCCGAGGACCTGCTGCAGACCGCGCTCACCAAGACGTATGTGGCGTGGGACCGGATCGAGGACCACCGGGCGCTCGACGGCTATGTGCGCCGCGCCCTGCTGAACACGCGTACGTCGCAGTGGCGCAAGCGGAAGGTCGACGAGTTCGCGTGCGACGAGCTGCCGGAGCCGGAGGTGACGCCGGCGGGGGACCCGGCCGAGCAGCAGGTGCTCCGCGACGCGATGTGGCGCGCGATCATGAAGCTGCCGGCGCGGCAGCGGGCGATGGTCGTCCTCAGGTATTACGAGGATCTGAGCGAGGCGCAGACCGCCGAGGTGCTCGGGGTGTCCATCGGCACCGTCAAGAGCGCGGTCTCGCGCGCGCTCGGCAAGCTCCGCGAGGACCCGGAGCTGACGCCGGTCCGCTGAGCGGACCTCGTGGGCGCGGTGCGGCGATGATCGATCATCCTCTGGACTAGTGACATACCGCGCGGTATGCGCGCAGAATCAGCGCAGCCCCCTTACCGCCGCGCAGGCGATGTCCAGGCGATGTCGCATCAGGAGGACGCCGTGCTGAGCACGATGCAGGACGTACCGCTGACCGTCACCCGCATTCTCAGGCACGGCATGACCGTGCACGGGACCTCGCAGGTCACGACCTGGACCGGTGAAGGCGAGCCGCAGCGGCGCAGCTTCCGCGAGATCGGGGAGCGCACGGCGCAGCTCGCGCACGCCCTGCGCGAGGACCTCGGCGTCACGGACGACGAGCGCGTCGCGACCTTCATGTGGAACAACGCCGAGCACGTCGAGGCGTACTACGCCGTGCCCTGTATGGGCGCGATACTGCACACCCTCAACCTGCGGCTGCCCGCCGACCAGCTGGTGTGGATCGTCAACCACGCCGCCGACCGCGTCATCATCGTCAACGGCTCCCTCCTCGGGCTGCTCGCGCCGCTCCTGCCGCAGCTGACCAGCGTGGAGCACCTCGTCGTCTCGGGTCCCGGCGACCGCTCGCTCCTGGCGGGGTCGCACGCCCAGGTGCACGAGTACGAGGAACTGCTCGCCGGGAAGCCCACCGCGTACGACTGGCCCGAGCTGGACGAGCGCACCGCCGCCGCCATGTGCTACACCTCCGGCACCACCGGCGACCCCAAGGGCGTCGTCTACTCCCACCGCTCCATCTACCTGCACTCCATGCAGGTCAACATGGCCCAGTCGATGGGGCTCACGGACGCGGACACGACGCTGGTCGTCGTCCCGCAGTTCCACGTCAACGCGTGGGGGCTGCCGCACGCCACCCTCATGACCGGCGTGAACATGCTGATGCCGGACCGTTTCCTGCAGCCCGCGCCGCTCGCCGAGATGATCGAGAAGGAGCGGCCCACGCACGCGGCGGCCGTCCCCACCATCTGGCAGGGTCTGCTCGCCGAGCTCACCGCGAAGCCGCGCAACGTCAGCTCCCTCGGCCAGGTCACCATCGGCGGCTCCGCCTGCCCGCCCTCCCTCATGGAGGCCTTCGACAAGCTCGGCATGCGCGTCTGTCACGCCTGGGGCATGACGGAGACGTCCCCGCTCGGCACGGTCGCCCGCCCGCCGGCCCACGCGGCGGGCACCGAGGAGGAGTTCGGCTACCGGCTCACGCAGGGCCGCTTCCCCGCATCCGTCGAGGCCCGCCTGGTCGGTCCCGGCGGCGAACACCTGCCGTGGGACGGTACGTCGGCCGGTGAGCTGGAGGTGCGCGGCCCCTGGATCGCGGGCGCCTACTACGGCGGCGCGGGCGGCGACGTCCTGCGCCCCGAGGACAAGTTCAGCGACGACGGCTGGCTGAAGACCGGCGACGTCGGCGTCATCACGGCCGACGGTTTCCTGACGCTCACCGACCGCGCCAAGGACGTCATCAAGTCGGGCGGCGAGTGGATCTCCTCCGTGGAGCTGGAGAACGCCCTGATGTCCCACCCGGACGTGGCCGAGGCCGCGGTCGTCGCCGTCCCCGACGACAAGTGGGGCGAGCGCCCCCTCGCCACCGTGGTGCTGCGCGAAGGCGCGACGGCCGACTACGCGTCCCTGCGCGACTTCCTCGCCGGACGCATCGCCAAGTGGCAGCTCCCGGAGCGCTGGACGGTCATCCCCGCGGTCCCGAAGACCAGCGTCGGCAAGTTCGACAAGAAGGTCCTGCGCAGGCAGTACGCCGACGGGGAACTGGACGTCACGAAACTCTGACGCGACGTCAGCCCGCCGGTTCGTGCCGGCTCGCACCGGGTCGTGCCATCCCGCTGGCCCGTGTCGGCTCGCGCCGGGGCGTGCTAGTTCGTGCCGATCTTCGCCAGCAGGTCCACGATCCGGCCCTGTACCTCCGCGCTCGTGGACCGCTCGGCCAGGAACAGGACGGTCTCGCCCGCGGCCAGCTTCGGGAGTTCCGTCTCGTCGACGGCCGCGGTGTAGACGACCAGTGGAGTGCGGTTCAACTGGCCGTTCGCGCGCAGCCAGTCGACGATCCCGGCCCGGCGGCGACGTACCTGCAGCAGGTCCATCACCACCAGGTTCGGCCGCATCTGCGCCGCGAGCGTCACCGCGTCCGCGTCGCTCTCGGCCCGCGCGACCTGCATGCCGCGCCGCTCCAGCGTGGCCGTCAGGGCGAGCGCGATCTCCTCGTGCTCCTCGATGAGCAGGACGCGCGAGGGGTGCTGCTCGCTGTCGCGCGGTGCGAGGGCCTTCAGGAGTACGGCGGGATCGGCGCCGTACGCCGCCTCGCGCGTCGCCTGCCCGAGACCCGCCGTCACGAGGACGGGCACCTCGGCCGCCACGGCGGCCTGCCGCAGCGACTGAAGCGCCGTGCGCGTGATCGGCCCGGTCAGCGGGTCCACGAACAGCGCCGCGGGGAACGCCGCGATCTGCGCGTCGACCTCCTCGCGGGAGTGCACGATCACCGGCCGGTAGCCGCGGTCGCTCAGCGCCTGCTGCGTGGTGACGTCCGGCGCGGGCCACACCAGGAGGCGGCGCGGGTTGTCCAGCGGCTCGGGCGGCAGTTCGTCGTCCATGGGCTGGGGCTGCGGCTGGTTCGCGACCTCCACGGCACCGCCGGGCCCGTCGAGCGGCTCCGGGCCCTCGTCGGCGTCCTCGTCAGGGGCGCCGATCGCGTACGAACGACCGGCGCCCTCGGACGCCGACGCGATACGGGACTGCGGGTGCTGCGCCTGCGCCGGAGCCCCCGGCTGCTGGGGCTGGGGCTGGGGTTGGGGCAGCGGCTGAGGCAGCGGGTGCGGGCGCGCCGAGGTCTCGGGGCGTTCGTCGGCCGCGGGGTCGGGCGGCGTGGACAGCCTGCGCCTGCGCCCCGAGCCGCCGAGCGTCTGCGGCTGTGACTGGGGGGCGGCGGTGGGGCCGCCGGGGGCGGGCGCCTCCGGTGCCGGCACCGGCATCGGCCCCGCCGAGGCGGCCGCCGGGGGCTGCGGAGCCTGCGGCGGTTGGCCGGGCTGCGGCGGTTGGGCGGGCTGCGGTGACCGGGCACCATGGGGGGCCCGGGGCGGCTGTTGCGCCTGTGGTGCCTGTTGCGTTTGCGGGGCGGCCTGGTGCGACTGCTGCGGCTGCTGCGGTCGGCCCTGACCGGGAACGGCGGCACCGCCCTGCGGCGCACCCTGCTGCCGGCCCGCCTGCTGCTCGGCGATCCGCTGGCCGAACGGCACGCCCTGCCCGAGCGTACGCACGCTTATGGCACGCCCCTGCGTCGAGTTGGGGTCACCGGACGTCCCGGGCGCGGCCTCGGCGGGCAGCGGCTGGGCCGCCCGTGCCTGCGTGCCGCGCTCGGGCGGGAGCGCGGCGCCCCGGCCCGGCGTCGGGATGCCGTGGGCGGGAGTACCGGCGGAGGGCGGGGTGCCCTGCGCGGGCACGCCACCGGGCGGAGTCGTGCCGTCGGGCCACGGCTGCGGTTCCTGGGCGGGTGTCGCCTGGTCCGAGGGGGCCGTCGGCGCCGGAGCGGCCTGGCGGGAGCGGCGGCCCGTCGGGGCCTGCGTCGGGTGCGGCTGCGGCGGGGTGTGGTCGTCCGCCCCGGGTACGGCCGCCGCATGGTGCCCGGCGCCGCCCTGTACGCCGCCGCTCTGGGCAGCCTGTACGCCGTCACCCTGGACGGCCGCGCTCTCCTGACCGGCGTACTCCTGACCCGAGTACTCCTGACCGGCGTACTCCTGACCCGGGACGCGGTCGGCCGTGGCGGGCGGCAGCGCGAAGACGCGTCCGTTGTTCGCCTCTTCGGCGGCGGCACGTTCCTTGGCGGCGGCCAGCGCACGCCGGGCACGCCGTCCCGTGGGCTTCCCCGCGCCCTCGTCCTGCCCCGCACCGGGCACCTCCGCGGGGCCGGAGGCCAGCGCGGGCAGCGCGTGCTGCTCGCCGACGCGCCGGGCACGCCGTCCCGTCGCCGTGCCGGGCACGGGCACGCCCTGCGGCGGCACCGTCTCGCCCAACGCGGCGGATCCGGCCGCGTGTTCCGCCGCCGTCATCACGGCACCCTCGGCCGCGCTCGGCCGACCGCGTCGTCGTCCCGTACCGCCACTGGCGGCACCACCCGACGCCTCCGGCGACGGAGACGACGACGGCGACGGAGACGACGACGGCGACGGCGACGGGTCCTGCGCTGTCACACCGGGCCCGCCCATCCGCGGGCCCACGAGATCCGTGGCCACGGACCCGCCGAGGCTCTCCGGAGAGGCCTCCGCCGCTCGCCGCCCCCGACGCCGCCCCGTACCGCCGGGCGCGGCACCTGCCCCGGCACCGGCCTCCCCGGCACCCGCCGTCCCGGCGTCCGTGTCCGTCGCGCCCGCGGCCGCGCTCTCCAGGAAGGAGTCCGTCGAGGGCCGCCGAGCCCGCCGACGCCCACCCGCACCCGAACCCGCGCCGGAACCCGCACCCGCACCCGCACCCGCGCCCGCACCCGGACCCGCGGGCCCAGACGCCTGCGCAGGAACGACGACCGCCCCACCGTCACCCTCGCCGGAACCCGCACCAGCTGCACCGACCGCACCAGCTGCACCGGCCGCCCCGGCCCTGCCACCCGCACCAACCGCCCCGATCGGCACCTCAAGCACATACGCACTACCGCCCATGCCCGGCACCTCGTGCGTCTGCAGCACGCCTCCGTGCGCCCGCACGATGCCCCGCACGATCGGCTCGTGCACCGGGTCACCACCGGCGAACGGCCCCCGCACCTCGATGCGGACGACCTCGCCGCGCTGGGCGGCGGCGACGACGATCGTCGAGTCCACATAGCCGCCGGAGACGCCCGCGCCGACGTCCGAGCGCGCGTTGCCGGTCGCGTCGATGCCCGCCACGTCTGCGACGAGGTGGGCGAGGGCCGTGGCGAGCCGCCCCGCGTCGGCCATGAGCTCGATCGGCGGGGCGTGCACCGCGAACTGGGCGCGTCCGGGCCCGATCAGCTCGACCGCGCCCTCCACTCCGGCGGCGACGACCGCGTCGAGCAGGACCGGCGTACGGGAGAGCTGCTCGTCGCCCGCGTCGAGCAGCTGGTAGCCGAGGACGTTGTCGACGAGCGTGGTCATCCGGGCGTACCCGGCGGACAGGTGGTGCAGGACCTGGTTGGCCTCGGGCCACAGCTGGCCCGCGTCGTCCGAGGCGAGCGCGTTCAGTTCGCGGCGCAGCTCGTCCAGGGGCCCGCGCAGCGACGAGCCGAGGACGGCGAGCAGCTGCTCGTGGCGCGCGGCCAGCGTCTCGTAGCGCGTCTTCTCGCGTTCGGCGAGCTCTTCGAAGCGGTCCTTCTCGCGCTCGGCGAGCGCCGCGTACCGCTCCTGCTCGGCGGCGAGCTCCTCGGCCCGCTGTTCCTCGGCGGCCTTGATCTCGGCGGCGCGCTCCGCCGCCGCGGCGGCGAGCTCCTCCTCGTGCCGGGCGAGGGCCGCCTCGTACTTCTCGTTCAGCTCGTCGTACGGCCTGCGGTCGGTGAAGGTCATCACCGCGCCGACCAGCTGGTCGCCGTCGCGCACGGGCGACGTCGTCAGGTCGACGGGCACCTTGGCGCCGCTCTTGGACCACAGGACCTGCCCGCGCACCCGGTGCTTGCGTCCGGAGCGAAGGGTGTCGGCGAGCGGGGACTCCTCGTACGGGAACGGCTCGCCGTCGGCACGAGAGTGCAGGACCAGCGGGTGCAGTTCCTGCCCGCCGAGGTCGCTCGCCCGGAAGCCCAGTATCTGGGCGGCGGCCGGGTTGACGAGCACGACGCGTCCGTCGGTGTCCGTGCCGACGACGCCCTCGGCCGCGGCGCGCAGGATCATCTCGGTCTGCCGCTGCGAACGCGCCAGTTCGGCCTCGGTGTCCACGGTGCCCGAAAGGTCGCGTACGACGAGCATGAGCAGTTCGTCGCCCGTGTACCCGTGCTGGTCGTAGGCGGCCCTGCCGTCCTCCAGCGGGGAACTCGTGACCTCGACGGGGAACTCGATGCCGTCCGTGCGCCGGGCGATCATCCGGGTCGGCTTCGTGCGGCCGCGCTCGTCGATGGTGTCCGGGCGCCGCATGGAGCCGGGGATGAGCCGGGAGTCGAACTGCGGCAGCAGGTCGAGCAGACCGCGCCCCACGAGCGCGGTGCCGGGTGCCTCGAACGCCTCCAGCGCGATGGCGTTGGCGTTCACGACCGTGCCGTTGGCGTTGACGAGGACCAGCGCGTCCGGGAGGGCGTCGAGTATGGCTGCGAGGCGAGCAGCGCCTCGGGATGGCCTGCTGCTCACGACGACGCTTCCTCCCTGGTTACCGCTGCTTGCCGACTCGCCCGAGCCATTTTGCCCCTCGGCCCGTGGCGTGTCACGGGAGGGAGTCTACGGGGAGTGGTTGTGGGCGCGACGCCGGATGAGAGGGAGGTCGCACGCAGAAGATGTGAGTTTTCAGTACCGCCTGGTCACGCGGAGGTCGCGGGCAGCACCGGTACGAGACCGTCCCACCGCGAGATCTCGCAGCCGTTGCTGCGGTCGTACGTCGCGTCGACCGGCCGGCCCTGCCAGGTTCCCGTGACGTGCGCGGTGGCGGGTCCGCCGTACTGCATCGTGCACATCGAGTCCTTGGGCACGGGCGCGAACGGGTCGGTCCCCCAGACGGTGACTTCCCGGAGCCGCTCGCACGCCTTCGCCGCGTCCGGGTGGGTGCCGCCCGTCGGGTGACAGTTCAGTTCGTACGTACCGTCGCCCGCGCCACCCGAACCGGTGACCGTGACGGTGAGGTGGTCGGTGGGAGGGGAGAGGGGCGCGTCCGCGGTGGCCTGGGCGGTGGCCGGCAGGGCGGACAGCGCGGCGACGGAGGCGGCGGCAGTGAGGACGAGACGACGCAGCATTTCTGGCTCCACGGGTACGTCGGGACGGTTGGCTCTACGGGACTAACGCCGTTCGCCCCGGGATGTTGCGGTGCCCCGTAACGCTTTGCCCTGCGGGCTGCACGCCTAGTACCGTGGGTGCCGCGATTGGTGACACACCCACTGGCTGTGTCATCATCTGCACGCACCCCCGCTCGCGCAGGTGTGCAAGCTGGAGGCGTCGCCTAGTCCGGTCTATGGCGCCGCACTGCTAATGCGGTTTGGGACTTAAATCCCATCGAGGGTTCAAATCCCTCCGCCTCCGCAGCTTGATCCGAAGCCCCGGTCCTCCTGGACCGGGGCTTCGGTGCTTGTCGAAGAAGTGCTTGTCGAGGAAGTTTCCGCAGCTCACAAGGGGTCCGGACAACGGATTTCACATGGCGGCGGCAGTCATGTAATGTTCTTCCTGTCGCCGCGAACGGGCCGAAGGGCCGGGAAGCGGAGACGAGAACAAAAGAAAAAACAAGCACTCGTAGCTTAACGGATAGAGCATCTGACTACGGATCAGAAGGTTGCAGGTTCGAATCCTGCCGAGTGCACATGAACAAGAGGCCCCCGGAGATGATCCGGGGGCCTCTTGCGTTGTCCGGGCGCGGGGAGTGACGGCGGTGGAGTGGCGTTGTGCGGGGCTCGGGTGGCCGGACGGGGTGCCCGAGCTGCGGTGGGACGGTGGGCGGCGCAGCGTGCTCGCGTACGGGCGGGACATCGGGTTCCGGGCCGTCGGGGAGCGGCGGTGCGTGGGGGCGCGGGGCAATCCGTGTCCGCTGCGGGCCGTCGTGCCGGGTCCAGCGACGCGGGCGCGGTGTCCGGAGTGCGCGCGGCTCGACCGGGCGTTCTCGGTGGCGGCGGACGGGGTGCCCGACGATCCGCGGACGTACCGGGTCTACCTCGCGTGGTTCGGGGCCGGTGTCGTGAAGGTGGGGATCACGGCGGAGGAGCGGGGCGCGGGGCGGCTTCTGGAGCAGGGGGCCGTGGCGTTCTGCTGGCTGGGGCGCGGGCCGCTGATGGCGGCGCGGCGTACGGAGGAGCTGCTGCGGGCGGCGCTCGGGGTGCCGGACCGGGTGCCGTACGCCCGCAAACGTGGGCTTCGGGGGGCGTTGCCCGGATGGGGCGAGCGGGAGCGGGAGCTCGCCGAGCTGCACGGTCGGGCCGTGGCGCTCGGCGGGTGGGCGGAGGCGCTGGAGCGGGTGCCGTTCGCCGCGGTCGACCACTCGGGGGCGTTCGGGCTCGACGGCCGGGGCGGTCCGGCGGCGACGGATGGCGTGGTGCGGGAGCTGGTCGACGGCGGGGCGGTCGCGGGGCGATTGGTCGCGGCGGCCGGACCCGATCTGCACCTGGAGGTGGCCGGCGGGGGCGTGCTGGTGGTCGACACGCGGATGCTCGTGGGGTGGGAGCTGGTGGCCGCGGGTGCGGGGGCGGGGGTGACCGTGCCGGTGCGGCCGGTGGAGACCACGAGCGGTGGCGCCGAGCAGGACGGGCTGTTCTGAGGTCGTCGGCAGGACGGGCTCTTCTGAGGTCGTGGGCGGTGCGGGCCTTTCTGGGGTGTCGGCCGGTTTGCTGACCGAATGGTCAAGTCCGGTCGACCGTTGGGCAAGAGTGGGCCGAAAAGGGTGGACGCGGGTGCGGTGCGGGCCCGAGTGTGGCGACATGAGTGATCACGCCACCGGTCCTGTCGGACCCTTCGAACCGCCCTACTACTCCGTCGTCTTCTCCTCCGTGCGCACCGAAGGCGACAACGGCTACGGCGAGATGGCCGACCGCATGGACGAACTCGTCGTGGACGTGCCGGGGTACCTCGGCACCGAGTCGGCCCGCACGCCCGGCGGCCTCGGCATCACCGTCTCGTACTTCCGCGACGAGGAGTCCATCAAGGCCTGGCGCAGCAACCTGGAGCACCGCGTGGCCCAGCGCCGGGGTCGCGAGGACTGGTACGAGAAATACGTCCTGCACGTCGCGAAGGTCGAGAGGAGCCACGGCTTTGTGCGGCAGCAGCCGTAGTACGGACACCGGCACCGATGTCGGCGCCGATGCCGCCGCCGTGCGCGGGTTCTGGGAGCGGCTCGGGCTTCCCGGGCTGATCGACGTACACACGCACTTCATGCCGGAGCGGGTGCTGCGGAAGGTGTGGGCGTACTTCGACTCGTTCGGGGCGTCGGGCGCGGTGGAGTGGCCCATCACGTACCGGCACGAGGAGGAGCGGCGGGTCGCGCTCCTCGGGGAGTTCGGGGTGCGCGCCTTCACCTCGATGCTGTATCCGCACAAGGCGGGCATGGCGGAGTGGCTCAACGGCTGGGCCGCCGACTTCGCGCGCCGCACGCCCGGCTGTCTGCACACCGCGACGTTCTTCCCGGAGCCGGGCGTGGACCGGTATGTGAAGGAGGCCGTGGAGGCGGGCGCCCGGGTCTTCAAGGCGCATGTGCAGGTGGGCGGGTACGACCCCGACGACCCGCTGCTCGACCCGGTGTGGGGGCTGCTCGCCGAGGCCGGGGTGCCGGTGGTCATGCACTGCGGGTCCGGCCCCGAGCCCGGCGAGCACACGGGCCCCGAACCGGTCGCCGCGCTCCTCGCCCGGCACCCGCGCCTTCCGGTCGTCGTGGCGCATCTCGGCATGCCGGAGTACGCCGAGTTCCTCACGCTCGCGGAACGGTACGAAGAGGTGCGCCTCGACACGACGATGGCGTTCACCGACTTCAGCGAGGGCCTGATGCCGTTTCCGGCGCGGGAGCGGGGGAGGCTGGCCGACCTGGGCGGGAAGGTGCTGCTGGGCAGCGACTTCCCCAACATCCCGTATCCGTACGTCCATCAGCTGGAGTCCCTGGAACGGCTCGGGTTCGGTGACGCGTGGCTGCGCGGGGTGCTGTACGGGAACGCCGCGCGGGTGTTCGGGGTGGAGTGAGGGCGGCCTCGGGGGCGGCAGGAGGGCGGCGGGAGGGGCGGCGGGCTTTCTCAGGGAATTCACAGGTTCGCGCAAGAGAGCTCTCAGGGGCGCCCCGCAGGGTGTGGGGCATGACCACGACCACGCCTCAGGCGCGTACCGAACTGCTCAGGGCGGACGGGAGCCCCGTCCGTGTGCTCGTCGTGGACGACGAGGTGTCGCTCACCGAGCTGTTGTCCATGGCCCTGCGCTACGAGGGCTGGCAGATCCGCAGCGCGGAGGACGGGGCGGGCGCCGTGCGGGCCGCGCGGGCGTTCCGGCCCGACGCCGTGGTGCTCGACATGATGCTGCCCGACATGGATGGGCTGTCCCTGCTCGGCAGGCTGCGCCGGGAGATGCCGGACGTGCCCGTGCTGTTCCTGACCGCGAAGGACGCGGTGGAGGACCGGATCGCCGGGCTCACCGCGGGCGGCGACGACTACGTCACCAAGCCGTTCAGCCTGGAGGAGGTCGTGGCGCGGCTGCGCGGGCTCATCCGGCGGGCCGGGGCCGCCGACAAGCGTGGTGCGTCCACGCTGGTGGTCGGGGACCTGACGCTCGACGAGGACAGCCACGAGGTGACGCGCGGCGGGGATTCCATCCACCTGACCGCCACCGAGTTCGAGCTGCTGCGGTACCTCATGCGGAACCCGCGGCGCGTGCTCAGCAAGGCGCAGATCCTCGACCGGGTGTGGAACTACGACTTCGGGGGCCAGGCCAACGTCGTCGAGCTGTACATCTCGTATCTGCGCAGGAAGATCGACGCGGGCCGTGAGCCGATGATCCACACGCGGCGCGGGGCGGGGTATCTGATCAAGCCCGCGGTGCCCGTCCCTTCGTGAGACATGTGAGACGCGTGCGGCTCACGCTGCGGACGCGGCTCGTTCTCTCCGCGGTCGCGCCACGTTCTCCGACCTGACGCCGCCCGGCACACAACTCCCTTGTACGCCGTACGGGAACTGCTCTACGGTGTACGTCGCGGACCCGCCTCGTACACCGTAGAACAGCAGGAACCCGTAAAGGGAGGGCAGATGACGGCAACGACCGCCGAGAACCCCACCGCCTCACCACGGCACCCGCAGCGCTGGCTGATCCTCGGCGTCATCTGCCTGGCGCAGCTCACCGTGCTGCTCGACAACACCGTCCTCAGCGTCGCGATCCCCTCCCTCACCAGGGAACTGGACGCGTCGACGTCCGACATCCAGTGGATGATCAACGCGTACTCGCTGGTCCAGTCCGGCCTGCTGCTCACCGCGGGCAGCGCCGCCGACCGCTACGGCCGCAAGAAGATGCTCGCCGCGGGCCTCGCCCTGTTCGGCATCGGCTCGCTGGCCGCGGGCCTCGCGCAGAGCTCGGGGCAGCTCATCGCCGCCCGCGCGGGCATGGGCATCGGCGGCGCGCTCCTCATGACCACCACGCTCGCCGTCGTCGTGCAGATCTTCGACGACGCGGAGCGCGTCAAGGCGATCGGCCTCTGGGCCACCATCAACTCCCTCGGCTTCGCGGCCGGTCCGCTGCTCGGCGGGTTCATGCTCGACCACTTCTGGTGGGGCTCGATCTTCCTGATCAACATCCCCGTGGCGCTGCTCGGCCTCGCCGCCGTCCTGAAGCTGGTCCCCGAGTCCAAGAATCCCCAGGGCGACCGCCCCGACCTGGTGGGCGCGCTGCTCTCGACGATCGGCATGGCCTCCGTGGTCTACGCGATCATCTCCGGGCCCGAGCACGGCTGGACGTCCGGGCAGGTCCTGGTCTCCGCCGCGGTCGGCGTGCTCGTCCTCGGCGCGTTCGCGCTCTGGGAGCTGCGCATCCCGTACCCGATGCTGGACATGCACTTCTTCCGCAACCAGCGCTTCGTCGGCGCGGTCGCGGGCGCCATCCTGGTCGCCTTCGGCCTGAGCGGCTCGCTCTTCCTGCTCACCCAGCACCTCCAGTTCGTGCTCGGCTACGAGCCGTTGGAGGCGGGCCTGCGCACGGCGCCGCTCGCGGTCACCATCGTGGCCCTCAACCTGATCGGCGTCGGCGCGAAGCTCCACGCCAAGATGGGCACGCCCGGCACGATCGTGACCGGCATGAGCCTCAACGCGGCGGGCCTCGCGGTCATAGCGGTGCTCGGCGGCGACAACTACGACGGCATGCTGCTCGGCCTGATCATCATGGGCGCGGGCATCGCGCTCGCCATGCCGGCCATGGCCAACGCCATCATGAGCGCCATCCCGCCGGAGAAGGCGGGCGTGGGCGCGGGCATCAACGGCACGCTCGCGGAGTTCGGCAACGGCCTCGGCGTCGCCGTGCTCGGCGCGGTCCTCAACTCCCGCTTCGCGTCCCTCGTCGCGGTCTCCGCCGCGTCGTTCCCCGCGGCCATGGCGGCGGCGAAGTCGTCCGGCGAACGCGAACGGATCGCCGACGCGTTCTCCTCGGGACTGGAGACGAGCCAGCTGGTGGGCGCCGCCGCGGTGTTCGCCGGAGGCGTCCTGGCGGCGGCGTTGTTGCGCAGGGCGGAGAGGGCAGACTCCGTGGGTAAGACAGCGGCATAGCATCAGGTGGAGGCGGACCGCCCGGCTCCGGTTGACCCGAGGACCAACGAGGAAGGTGCGCCATGACGAAGGCAGCCGGCCGCACGAAAGCCGCGGCGAAGACGAGTGTCTGGCTGCAGGACAAGGCGCCACGCGGCGGCGGCCGCAAGGTCGACCAGCCGAGCGGACTCGACCGGGACCGCATCACGCGGGCCACGGTCCGGCTCCTGGACGCGGAGGGACTCGACAAGTTCTCCATGCGCAGGCTCGCCGGCGAACTGAACGTCACGGCGATGTCCGTCTACTGGTACGTGGACACCAAGGACGACCTCCTGGAGCTCGCCCTCGACGCGGTGTGCGGCGAGATGCGGCTCCCGGACACGGAGACGGCCCCCGAGGAGTGGCGCGACCAGCTCCGCGCCCTGGCCGACGAGTACCGCGCGACGCTGATCCGCCACCCCTGGGTGTCCCCGCTCGTCGGCCGCTTCCTCAACATCGGCCCCAACTGGCTGGCCTTCGCCCTCGCCATCCAGAAGGCGGTGGGGAACACCGGGCTGCCCGCGTACACGCAGAACGGCGCGATCTCCGCGGTCTTCCAGTTCGTGTACGGCTTCGGGACCATCGAGGGCCACTACCTCGCGCGGTGCGCGGAGGCGGGCATGTCCCCGGAGGCGTACTACCGCGAGGCCATCGGCACGGTCCGCGAGGAGCTCGCCGAGCACGGGGTGCTGGAGAGCGCGGACGAGCTGATGGCCGCGCGGGGCGACGACACGGTCGAGGAGATGTGGGCCCGCGACTTCACGATCGCACTGGACCTGATGATCGCGGGCATCGAGTCCCTGCTGGCCAAGAACCCCTAGACCGTGGCGTGCCGGGGCGTCGTCAGGCCTGCGGCAGGGCCTCGCCCTGCACGGCCTGGATGTCCAGCGTCACCTTCAGCGTCGTGCCGATCGCCGAGATGCCCGCCTGCACCACCTGGTTGTAGTTCATCGCGAAGTCCTCGCGGCGCAGCTCCGCCGTGGCCCGGAAGGCCGCACGCGTGCCGCCCCACGGGTCCGCGCCGGTCCCCAGGTAGGTGAGGTCCAGGTCGACCGGGCGCACGACGCCGTGCATGCCGAGCTCGCCGTGGACCGTCCAGCGGTCCGTGCCCGCGGGCGACAGACCGCTCGACCGGTACGTGATCTCCGGGTACTGCTCGACGTCCAGGAAGTCCGGCGACTTCAGGTGACCGTCGCGCATGCCGTTGCCCGTGTCGATCGACGCCGACCGGATGACCGCCTCGACGCGCGACTTCTCGATGTCGTCGGCGGCCCCGGCGATCTCGATCCGCCCGCCGAACTCCGTGAACCGGCCGTGCACGCTGGTGATCCCGAGGTGCTGGGCGACCGCGCCCACGGTCGAGTGGGCCGGGTCGATGGTCCACGGTCCGGGCGGCGGCAGCTCGGTGCCGCCCTGCCGGGCGAGGACGACGTTGCCGACCTCCGCCCGACCGCTCGCCGTGACGAGCGCGGTGGACGCGACGGGCGCGTACCCGACGGCGGTCACGATGACGGTGTAGGGCCCGGCCGCGAGGGCGGCCCCGTCCCGTACGACACCCTCGTCGTCCGCCTCGGCGCGCAGTACCTGCGCCCCGGTCATGTCCGTCACCGTGACGACCGCGTGGGGCACGGCCCATCCGTCACGCGTCCGGATCCGAGCGTTCAGTGCCATCCCGTTCATCTCCTTGCCGGGCTTCCCGCTCCGGGAAGCCTCACAGTCCGAGCCCGTCCGGGCTCAGTGCACGCTTCGATACGCGGACGGCCCCCGGCGGCGGTGACTGGCCGTCCCCTGCCATGTGTGCCACCGCCGGCCCGGGGGCCTTTCCGCAACCGGCCCGTGGCCGCGCCTCCGCTCGGGGCGCGGCCACGGGCCGGAGCCGTCACTCGCCCGGGTGGGCGAGCTCGATGTCGTGGCCGTCGATGCCGCTGCCGGCCACCGTCAGACCCGTGGCCACCGGCGGGTACCCCGTCGCGATGACCGTGTAGTCGCCGCTGTCCAGGTCGGTGAAGGCGTACGCCCCGTCCGTCCCGGTGGTCGCGGTGGCGACGACGTTGCCCGCGGCGTCCACGAGGGTGACGCGCGCGTCGTTCAGCGGCGCGCCGCCCGCCCGCACGGTGCCGAGCACCCGGGCGCCGGAGTTGAGCTCGACCTCGACCCGGGTGACCCCGGTGCCGCCGACCTCGACGGGCAGCGCCAGCGGGCGGTGTCCCGCGGCGTTCACCGCGATGGTGACGGTGCCGGGGACCAGCTCGGCGAAGGTGAACTCGCCCTGCTCGCCGGAGAGTCCGGTGGCGAGGACGTCACCGCGCACGTCGGTCACGATGACCATGGCGCCGCTCACGGGCAGCTTGCTGTCCGCGTCCCGCACCAGACCGCTGAGGCCACTGGTGCCGCTGAGCAGGATGTCGTACGCGAGGGCGTCCTCGCCCACGACGACCGTGGACGCCTGCGGCTGGAACCCGTCGGCCGACGCGATGAGCACGTACGAACCCGCGCCCGGGGCGTCGACGGAGTAGGAGCCGTCGCCCTGCGCGACCGAGCGGCCGAGCTGCCGTCCCCCGAGGGAGATCAGCGTGACGGCGGCCTGCGGGACCGGCGCGCTCTCGGCGCCGCGGACGAAGCCGCGTACCGGGACGCCGCCCGTGATCTGCGGGAGCTCACCGGAGCCCGCGCCGGGCTGCGCGGCGGACGCCACGGCGGCGAGGCGCTGCGTGCCCTCGGGGCCGGGCTCGGCGCCCGACGCGACGGAGGCGAGCACGGGCTGCTCGGCGGTGGCGGTGGCCGTGGCCGCGGCGCTGTCCGCCGGAGCCGTGCCGTCCGTCGTCTCCGAAGCGGCCTGGGCCAGCGCGCCCGAGGTCCGCAGCGGGACCTCCTTGATGAACAGCGTGATCAGGAAGGCGATCAGCGCCATCGGGGCGGCGATGAGGAAGACATCGGCGATGCCGTGGCCGTACGCGCTCTCCATGACCGTGCGGAACGGCTCCGGGATCTTCTCCAGGTCCGGGATGCCGCCACCGCCGGTGCCGCCGTGGCCGAACTGCGCGGCGGCCTTGGGGCCGAGGTCGGTGATGCCGTCCTTGACGTAGTCGGTGATCCGCGTGGCCATGATCGCGCCCAGCGCAGAGACACCCATGGCGCCGCCCAGCGAGCGGAAGAAGGTGACGACGGAGGAGGCGGCACCGAGGTCCTGCGGCTCGACCTGGTTCTGCGTGCAGAGGACGAGGTTCTGCATCATCATGCCGATGCCGAGACCCATCAGGGCCATGAAGATCGCGATGTGCCAGTACTCGGTGTCGTACCGGATGGTGCCGAGCAGGCCGAGGCCCGCCGTCACCAGCACGCCACCGCTGACCAGCCACGCCTTCCACTTGCCCGTCTTGGTGATGACCTGGCCGGACACGGTGGAGGAGACGAACAGACCACCGATCATCGGGATGGTCATGACGCCGGACATCGTCGGGGACTCGCCCCGGGCCAGCTGGAAGTACTGGCTGAAGAACACCGTGCCCGCGAACATCGCGACACCCACGAAGAGCGAGGCGAGCGAGGCGAGCGTGATGGTGCGGTTGCGGAAGAGCCGCAGCGGGATGATCGGCTCGCTGGCCTTGGACTCGACGAAGACGAAGATCAGCCCGAGCAGCACCGAGCCGCCGACCATGGCGGCGGTCTGCCACGACATCCAGTCGTACTTGTCACCGGCGAAGGTGACCCAGACGAGGAGCAGGCAGACGGCGGCGCTGATGAAGAAGGCGCCGGCCCAGTCGACCTTGACGTCCCGCTTCACGACGGGAAGCTTCAGCGTCTTCTGGAGCACGATGAGCGCGATGATCGCGAAGGGCACGCCGACGTAGAAGCACCAGCGCCAGCCGAGCCACGAGGTGTCGGTGATGACACCGCCGAGCAGCGGACCGCCGACGGTGGCGACGGCGAAGGTCGCACCGAGGTAGCCGGAGTACCGGCCGCGCTCGCGCGGGGAGATCATCGCGGCCATGACGATCTGCGCCAGGGCGGAGAGACCGCCCACGCCGATGCCCTGCACAACGCGGCAGGCGATCAGCATCCCTGCGCTCTGCGAGAGACCGGCGACGACCGAACCGCCGACGTAGATGATCAGGGCTATCTGTACGAGCGCCTTCTTGCTGAAGAGGTCGGACAGCTTGCCCCACAGGGGCGTCGTCGCGGTCATCGCGAGCAGCGACGCGGTGACGACCCACGTGTAGGCGGACTGGCCGCCGCCGAGGTCGCCGATGATTTCGGGCAGGGCGTTGGAGACGATCGTCGACGAGAGGATCGCCACGAACATGCCGAGCAGCAGCCCGGACAGCGCTTCCATGATCTGCCGGTGCGTCATCGGAGCGTTCTCACCGCTGTGACCGTGGTGAGCTCCGTGCTTGGCATGGCTGCCCCGCACACCGGCTGGTGTGGTTGTTGCCATGGACTTCCTTTTCTTACGCGGGTGTACGGGTGGTCTCCGACGTGGTCTGTACGTCGTGGGGGGAAGGGGAGAGCCGGGCCGAAGCCGCGCGGCAGTCCCCGAAGCTGTCACGCAGACGCGCGAGCAGCGTGCTGAGCTGGACGACCTCGTCGTCGGTCCAGTCGTGCAGGTAGTGGGTGAGCGTCCGGATGGAGAGCTCGGAGAGCTCGTCCACCTTGGCCTTGCCTCCGGTGGTGAGCCGCAGGATCCGGGAGCGTTTGTCGGCGGGGTCGGGATCGCGGACGATCCACTCCTTGTCCGCGACATGGGCGACGTGGCGGCTGGTCACCGACGTGTCGACGGCGAGCAGCTCCGCGAGCCTGCTCATCCGCATCGCTCCGTGGCGGTCGAGCAGGATGAGCACGGCGGCGGATCCGGCGGGGCAGTCGTGCGGCAGGCCCCGGCCGAGACCGCGCTTCACGGCACCGATGGCGCTGAGCTGTCGGGCCAGCTCTTCGTACTGACGCTGCGCGGCCACGGCACCTCCAATTTTTTGTTGCTTAGGGCAACGATAGAAGCGGTTGGTTGCCGCAGGCAAATTAAAAAGGGCCCATCGGACTAAAGAGTCGGCAAAGCGTTGGGGCTCCGCTCGTAAAGTCGCTGGCCAGAGGGGGTTGGGCCGATGGCCGTGGATTCGCTAGGGTCCTGCTCCATGGCACACAACCCCCAGGGCAACCAGGGCAACCCCGATCCCGCAGGCAGCACGCAGATGTTCCGCGCGTTCGTCGATGAGGCACCGCGCGGCGGCCGCGCGCAGGCGGCACCTTCCTCTTCCGGCCCGCGTGTGGGCCTGATCGTCGGCGTGATCCTCGCGATCGCGGTGGTGGCAGGCGTGGCCTGGCTGGCGCTGGCCTAGCGGATCTCTCGCGCCTCCGCCTTCGGCCGCGGGCGCGTGGGGGCTGACCGCACAGTTCCCCGCGCCCCTGGGCGGTCCGGCCCGAGCCCGGCCTTTCAATGGCCCTGGGTGGGGCGCAGTTCGGGGGCGCGGGGAACTGCGCGAGCAACCACGATGTGCCCGCGGACGTGCAAGGGAGCCCGTCCCTTGGGTGGTCCGGGCTGAGCCCGGCCTTCCGGGTGGGCCCGAGCGGCGGTGACGGTCAGGGGCGCGGGGAACTGCGCGGCCGACCCCCACGCACCCGCGGACGCACACCGCCTCCGGTACGGGCTAGCGCCACTTCACCGCGACGTCTCGCGTCTCCACGTGCATACCGAGTGGAACCCGCCACGCGTCGACACATACCGGCCAGGTTTTCAGCTTCTTCTGTCCGGGTCCGATCGGCGCCGGCAGCTCCACGGTCGACTCGATCGTGGCCCAGTCGACGCCGAGCGCGCCGATGACGTGCGTCCCGAAGGTCACCGTGCCCGAACGCACCGGTGAGCCACCGGTGTTGCGGAAGGTGACGGTGACGTTCTCGCACCAGCGTTTGTCCGCGGGCTTCCGCTCGGGGTCGCCGACGGAGAGCGCGGCGGGCCCGCTGGGCGGGTCGGGCCGCGGGTCGGGCGTCGGCTCGGGCTCGGGGTTCGGCTTCTGAGGGTCGGGAGCGTCCGTTCCAGGTCTGCCATCGCCAGCGCCAGGGCCAGAGCCCGCGCCAGTGCCCGCACCCGCACCCGTACTCGTACCCGTACGCGGAGCCGACGCCCCCGAGCCGCCGGAGCGGGCCTCCACAGGTTCGCCTGACTCCGAACTCCCCGCCGTGGCGGGCGGCTTCCCCTCCGAGCCGCCTGCACCACGGGGCCCCGCCGGGGAGGACGAACCCTCACCCCCGCGGGCAGCGGAGTCGCCGTCACCGTCCGCCTCGTCCAGCGGCACCAGCTTCACGTCACGGTCAGGGCCCACGGCCTGTCCCCGCGCCCGCTCGGGTACCGCCCCGGTCGCCACGTAACCGTCACCGCCGCCGTCGCCGCAGGCGGACACCAGCCCGCCGAGGCAGAGCACGGCGGCACCCGCTCCGAGCACGTTCCGTACGCCACGTCGCATCGCGCCAGTGTGGCTGACGGGTCGTCAATTAGGAACCCCGTCAGCAACACGGTTCAGCACGCGCCGCGTTGGCGCTCAGTCCGAGATGAGCCCCTCGCGCAGCTGCGCGAGCGTCCGGGTCAGGAGCCGGGACACGTGCATCTGCGAGATGCCGACCTCCTCGCCGATCTGCGACTGCGTCATGTTGGCGAAGAAGCGCAGCATGATGATGCGGCGCTCGCGCGGCGGCAGCTTGGCGAGCAGCGGCTTGAGCGACTCGCGGTACTCGACGCCCTCCAGGGCCGTGTCCTCGTACCCCAGCCGGTCCGCGAGCGACCCCTCGCCGCCGTCGTCCTCGGGGGTCGGGGAGTCGAGCGACGACGCGGTGTACGCGTTGCCGACGGCGAGGCCGTCGACGACGTCCTCCTCCGAGACGCCGAGCGCGGCGGCGAGTTCGGGCACGGTCGGCGAGCGGTCGAGCCGCTGGGCGAGCTCGTCGCTGGTCTTCGTGAGGGCGAGCCGCAGTTCCTGGAGGCGGCGCGGCACGCGCACCGACCAACTGGTGTCCCGGAAGAAGCGCTTGATCTCGCCGACGACCGTCGGCATCGCGAACGTCGGGAACTCCACGCCGCGTTCGCAGTCGAAACGGTCGATCGCCTTGATCAGGCCGATCGTTCCGACCTGGACGATGTCCTCCATCGGTTCGTTGCGACTGCGGAAGCGAGCGGCCGCGTACCGCACGAGCGGCAGGTTGAGCTCGATGAGCGTGTCGCGTACATAGACGCGCTCCGGGCTGTCCTGGGCGAGCGTGGCGAGCCGCAGGAAGAGGGAGCGGGACAGGGTCCGGGTGTCGATGGCTTCCGAGGCTGTTGAGCTGTGAAGCGCGTCGGGCGCGGATTCGCTCGGGCTCTTGACGAGCGTGAGCGTGAGCACCTTCGAGCTGCCCTGGTCTGCGGACATGCCACCCCCTTGAGGTCGCGGACGGTCGCGGCGAGCGCTCCGTCGGAGGAACGCAGCCTCCACCTGAATACCGGAGGTGGGGCTACGGCAAACGCGGTTCCAGCAGAATGTCACATGTCGGCAACACGCTGTAGTTACTTGTCGACAAACAAGGGTGACATTCGTGCAGGAAAGAGGGGGTCCGGGGCTTATCGGCAAAGAGTGCCGTCGGGAACAGCCCCGACGGCACTCCACTCGAACCGGTTACGCCTCGATACGGTTTGCGGACCGGAGGCGTGCGAAGCTCCTGGCGAGCAACCGCGACACGTGCATCTGCGAAACACCGAGCTCCGCGCTGATCTGGGACTGCGTCAGATTGCTGTAGTAGCGCAGGAGGAGGATCCGCTGCTCGCGCTCGGGCAGCTGGACGAGGAGGTGGCGTACGAGGTCGCGGTGCTCGACGCCGTCGAGTGCGGGATCCTCGTAGCCGAGCCGGTCGAGCAGGCCGGGCAGTCCGTCGCCCTCCTGGGCCGCCTCCAGCGAGGTCGCGTGGTACGAGCGGCCGGCCTCGATGCAGGCCAGCACCTCGTCCTCGGTGATGCGCAGCCGCTCGGCGATCTCCGCGGTGGTCGGCGAGCGCCCGAAGGCGGTGGTGAGGTCCTCGGTCGCCCCGGTCACCTGCACCCACAGCTCGTGCAGGCGCCGCGGTACGTGGACGGTGCGCACGTTGTCGCGGAAGTACCGCTTGATCTCGCCCACCACGGTCGGCATCGCGAAGGTCGGGAACTGCACGCCGCGCTCGGGGTCGAACCGGTCGATGGCGTTGATGAGACCGATGGTGCCGACCTGGACGACGTCCTCCATCGGCTCGTTGCGGCTGCGGAAGCGGGCGGCGGCGTACCGCACGAGGGGCAGGTTGGCCTCGATGAGCGCGCCGCGCACCCTGCCGTGTTCGGGGCTGCCCGGCTCCAGGTCCTTGAGCTGGCCGAAGAGGACCTGGGTGAGGGCGCGGGTGTCGGCACCCCGCGTGCTTCCGGTGCTGGTCGTGCTTCCGGTGCTTCCCGAACTCCCGGTGCTCTGGGTGGTCCTCGCGGGCGGCGCTTCGGGCGCAGTACTGGCCGGCACGGTCAACGCCACCCCTTCTCAGACAGGCACTGTCGGTCAGGCTCAGTCAAGCTCGGTCGACGCGCGGTCGACCTCGGTCAACTCATCCGTCAAAAGCGGTCATAGCATCACAAGACATGTGCACTGTGTGCAAGCACCCGAAAACTACGTGTTGAGGGCAAGTTGGGGCGTACGACGACGGAAGGCCCCGCACCTTCGCGGTGCGGGGCCTTCCGGGGGCCGGTGGGGCGAGCGGCTCGGGACTCGTGGCGGACGGGATCAGAACTCGTAGTCGGCGATCACCCACGTGGCGAACTCGCGCCACAGCGCGACGCCCGCCTGGTGGGCCGGGTGCTCGATGTACCGCTTCAGCGCATCGACGTCGTCGACCGCCGAGTTGATGGCGAAGTCGTACGCGATGGGGCGGTCGGTGATGTTCCAGTCGCACTCCCAGAACCTGAGCTCCGGGATCTGGTCGCCGAGGGCGCGGAACGCCTCGACGCCCTCGACCACGCGCGGCTCGTCGCGTCGGACGCCGTCGTTGAGCTTGAAGAGGACCAGATGGCGGATCACGGGCACTCCTTGGAGAGGGGGGAAGCTGCGGCTGGACAGCCGCTCAGTCCTTGCCTCCGTTGGCGACCCACGTCATGAAGTCGCCGATGCTCTGAGCGGCGCTCGAAATGCCCTCGAACCCTATCTGCACGTAGTCGGCGGCTTTGGCGGGGTCGGTGATGATCACGTAGAGCACGAAGACGACCACCGCGAACAGGCCGAGCTTCTTCCACTGCACTGCCACGATCTGGCCTCCCCTTGCCGTGCCCCGTGTGACCCCTGTGACGGCGGCGAGTCTAACCCGGACGGTCCTGACGGGGTTTTTAAGGACCAACGGCCCGGCAGCAGAGGTCCTTTGCCCGAGCTCCGGGCGCGGCCCGGGGAGCAGGATGGGTGGTGAGCCCGGCGGATCTGGCAGGAATCCGCAGGGCGAGGGACTGGTCCCACTGCGGGGTCCGCGCCGTCTGCTTCCCCCCTGACGGCGGCGTTGACTTGAGGGCCGGTCCTCGTCGGGGGGAGCGGCTTGTCCCCCCGATGCCGCTTCCCCCGTCCTGACGCAAGAGAGAACCCCGGTGCCGTACAGGTGCCGGGGTTCTCTCTGTCCTGCCCGCGGGGTGGGTACCGGGGTACGACGAAGGGCCCGTCCCTCAGGACGGGCCCTTCGTGTCAAGAGCGGTAGCGGTGGGATTTGAACCCACGGAAGGGGGTTACCCTTCACTCGCTTTCGAGGCGAGCTCCTTCGGCCGCTCGGACACGCTACCGAGAGGAACTCTAGCCCAAGGTGGGCCGCTGACAGAAATCCGTTGGGACCGGCCCCGGATTTCGGCGGTTCAGCGGTGCCGGAAGAAGTCCGTCAGCTGTGCCGAGCACTCCTCGGCGAGGACGCCGTGGACGACCTCGGGCCGGTGGTTGAGCCTCCTGTCGCGTACGACGTCCCAGAGCGAGCCCGCCGCTCCCGCCTTCTCGTCGCGCGCTCCGTAGACGACCCGGTCCACGCGGGACTGCACGAGCGCGCCCGCGCACATGGTGCACGGCTCAAGGGTCACGACGAGGGTGCAGCCGGTCAGCCGCCACTCGCCGAGCCGCGCGGCGGCCCTGCGCAGCGCGAGCACCTCCGCGTGCGCGGTGGGGTCGCCGCCGGCCTCGCGTTCGTTGTGCCCGGCGGCGATCACCGTCGTGCCGTCCGGGGACAGCACGACGGCGCCGACGGGAACGTCACCGCCCTGGCCGGCCAGCTCGGCCTCGGCCAGAGCGAGCCGCATGGGCGCCCGCCAGCGGTCGCGTACGGGATCGGATGGGGTCGGATTGATCGGGTCGGTCACACGGGGAACCTAGCGGACGGTCTCCAGCACCTCCGCCGCTCCGAGGATGTCGGCGATCTCGCTGAGCGCGTCACCGCTCTCCAAGGCGAGCAGATCCTTCTCGGGCACCCCGAGGTCGGCGAGGATCTCCGAGTCGCCGAGCGGCCCGGCGGGCGCACCCGGCGTACCGGAGTCGTCGTCGGACACCGGTTCGCCGGCGGCGTCGGCGTCCGACGCCTCCGGTTCGCCGTCCTCCGTGCCGTCGAGGTCCAGGGCGTCCAGGTCGACCGCCCCGTCGTCGTCGGGGGTCCGGCCGAGCATCTCGTCGGTGAGCAGGATCTCGCCGTACGAGCTGCGGGCGGCCGCGGCCGCGTCGGACACGTAGATACGAGGGTCCTCCTCACCGTCGACCCGGACGACGCCGAACCACGCGTCTTCCTGTTCGATGAAGACGAGCACCGTGTCGTCGTCGTAATCGGCCGTGGCTTCACGGGCCAGGTCGGCCAGATCCGACAGGGTCTCCACATCGTCGAGCTCCGTGTCGCTCGCTTCCCACCCGTCTTCGGTGCGCGCGAGCAGTGCGGCGAAGTACACCGTGACTCTCCCACTGGTCATAGGCAGTGCCGGTTGGCGGTTTGGGGTCCCCCCGGCGAGGTCGGGGAGCGGGGAGTGCGGTACGAAGCCCCGCCCATTCGGAATCGTGGCAGAAACGGCGCCGTCAGGAGAGGTCTTCCGGCCGCTGTGTTCCGCGTCGCGTTTCTCCGCGGCCTCGCCGGGCCCGCCGCCGGGCGGGCGGCCGACGGGTCGCTACCAGCGGAACGTGCGCATGCGCATCTGCTGTCGCATGCGTGCCGCCCGGGCGCGGCGCGGCTTCACGCGCTCGCGCAGCTCGATGGCCTCGGTGCGTTCACGGAGGAACTGGGCGCGTCGTCGACGGCGCTCGGTGTCGGTCTCGTCTTCCGGACTGTGCTCCGTCATGCGCCACACCACCTCGGTTCGTACGTCTCCACCTTCCCTCGGATGGCGGTGTTGATGCCAGCGAGAGGCGTGGGGCCCGAGCCCGGTTACTGTTGATGTCATGCGGATCCACGTCGTCGACCACCCGCTGGTGGCGCACAAACTCACCACGCTGCGCGACAAGCGCACCGACTCCCCGACCTTCCGGCGCCTCGCCGACGAGCTGGTCACCCTGCTCGCGTACGAGGCCACCCGGGACGTGCGCACCGAGCAGGTCGACATCGACACCCCCGTGACGCGGACGACGGGCGTGAAGCTGTCGCACCCGCGCCCGCTGGTGGTGCCGATCCTCCGTGCCGGTCTCGGCATGCTCGACGGCATGGTGCGGCTGCTCCCGACCGCCGAGGTGGGCTTCCTCGGCATGATCCGCAACGAGGAGACCCTGGAGGCCTCCACGTACGCGACGCGCATGCCGGAGGACCTCTCCGGGCGTCAGGTGTACGTCCTGGACCCGATGCTCGCCACGGGCGGCACGCTCGTCGCGGCGATCCAGGAGCTCATCAAGCGCGGCGCGGACGACGTGACCGCCGTGGTGCTGCTCGCCGCCCCCGAGGGCGTCGAGGTCATGGAGCGCGAGCTGGCGGGTACGCCGGTGACGGTCGTGACGGCCTCGGTCGACGAGCGGCTCAACGAGCAGGGGTACATCGTGCCGGGGCTCGGCGACGCGGGCGACCGCATGTACGGGACCGCGGAGTAGTCAGCAGTTCTTTCCGGACGCGGAGGGCGTCGGCTCGGGCTTGGCCAGTGCGGCCAGGGCCTTGTCGGCGTCCTCTTTTTTCGTCAGGTTCTTGAACTTGTCGCCGATGACGAGGTCGACCTCGCCGCTCCTGCGGGCGTCGGAGCGGTGCTCGGCGCCGGCGAGCTGCGTGCCGAGCACGGGCAGCGCGGTGTCGGTGGCCGACCTTGCGCCGAGGAGCAGCCCGGTGCCCTTGACCTTCTTGTCGTACGCCTTCGTCGCGTTGCCGACCTTGCCGATGGTGAAGCCGCGCTTCTTCAGCTCGCCGGCGGTGTTCTTGGCGAGACCGCCGCGGGGCGTGGCGTTGTAGACGTTGACGGTGATCTGCTTCGGCGTGGGCAACGGTTTCTGCCGCTGCTGCGATGTCCGGGAGGCATCCGCGGCCCGTGCGCAGTCCCGGGAGGCCCGGCCCGCGGCCGACGCCTTGCTGCCGCCCGTGAACACGTCGATGAGCTGCAGCGTGCCCCAGCCGAGCAGGCCGACGGCCGCGACGGACGCGATGACCGCGAGCACGATCCTGCGGCGACCGCTGGGGCGGCGCATCCGTGGATATTTGTCCCCCGTGATGCGGTACTTGCCGCCCATGCCGGGGGGAGTGAGCATGCTCATGGGCGCAGCGTAGTGCGGCGGGGCGGTGATGCCTACTAAATGATCATTACCCGGGGCCCACTGCAACCCGAAAGGGCCAATGCGGGCGGCGATCGCCTCCCGGCGGCCGGTCAGTCGAGTTCGAGCACGCGCGCGTGGAGCACCTGGCGCTGCTGGAGCGCGGCGCGGACCGCGCGGTGCAGGCCGTCCTCGAGGTAGAGATCGCCCTGCCACTTCACGACGTGCGCGAAGAGGTCGCCGTAGAAGGTCGAGTCCTCGGCGAGGAGGGTCTCCAGATCCAGCTGGCCCTTGGTGGTGACGAGCTGATCGAGGCGGACCGGGCGCGGCGCGACGTCCGCCCACTGCCGGGTGCTTTCCCGGCCGTGGTCGGGGTACGGCCGGCCGTTTCCGATGCGCTTGAAGATCACACGGAAAGCCTACCGGGCAAGGCTCTCCGGGCGCAGCCATGGAGACGGAGTGCGAGCCTGGGAAATGACGCCCTAAATCGGGTCAAAGCGGGAACGCCTCAGCCGGGAACAGGGGACGAAGTGAGCGAGAGCCAGCCGATTCCGTCCACGCCGGGCCATGTGAACCGCCCGAACGAGTCCGCGCCGGGTATGGGGGTGACGAGTGGAAGCGACGGTTCCGGGGGTGCGGACACACGTACGGACACACGTGCGGACACAGGCGGGGACGCGGGTGGCGCGAGAGGCGCGGACGCGGGGAGACCGCTGCCTGTGGAGGCCGCGGAGATCGCCGCCGGGTACGACTTCACCGGGCCCGCCCTGGAACTCGGCGCGCTGTTGTGGGGCGGGGAGTGCCTCGCCGACGCGCAGATCCGCGTCCCGCTGCCCATGCTCAACCGCCACGGCCTGGTCGCCGGTGCGACCGGCACGGGCAAGACCAAGACCCTGCAGCTGATCGCCGAGCAGCTCGCCGCGCAGGGGGTCCCCGTGTTCCTCGCGGACATCAAGGGCGACGTCTCGGGGATCTCCGCCCCCGGCGAGGCGGGCGACAAGGTCGCGGAGCGGGTCGCGGACGTCGGGCAGGAGTGGGAGCCGACGGGGTTTCCGAGCGAGTTCTACGCGCTCGGCGGCATCGGCACGGGGATTCCCGTCCGGGCCACGATCACCAGCTTCGGCCCTGTCCTTCTCTCCAAGGTGCTGCAGCTGAACCAGACCCAGGAGCAGTCGCTGGGACTGATCTTCCACTACGCCGACCAGAAGGGGCTGGAACTGGTCGACCTGAAGGACCTCCGCGCGGTCGTCACCTTCCTCACGTCGGACGAGGGCAAGCCGGAGCTGAAGGGCATCGGCGGCCTGTCGACCGTCACGGCCGGGGTCATCCTGCGGGCGCTCACCGCCTTCGAGGCGCAGGGCATGGGCGACTTCTTCGGGGAGCCCGAGTTCGACACGAGCGAGTTCCTGCGGCTCGCGCCGGACGGGCGGGGCCTCGTGTCCGTCCTGGAGCTGGC
The DNA here is from genome assembly GCF_008642355.1 of Streptomyces venezuelae. Taxonomy (NCBI): domain Bacteria; kingdom Bacillati; phylum Actinomycetota; class Actinomycetes; order Kitasatosporales; family Streptomycetaceae; genus Streptomyces; species Streptomyces venezuelae. The sequence goes on along the minus strand of NZ_CP029193.1, from coordinate 3,983,253 downwards.
CGACGTCCAGGACAAGCCGCAGCTCTTCTCGACCTTCCTGATGTGGCTGCTCGCCGACCTCTACAACGACCTGCCCGAGGTCGGCGACGTGGAGAAGCCGAAGCTCGTCTTCTTCTTCGACGAGGCCCACCTGCTCTTCAACGGCGCGTCCAAGGCGTTCCTCCAGGCGATCACGCAGACGGTGCGGCTGATCCGTTCGAAGGGCGTCGGCGTCTTCTTCGTGACGCAGACGCCGAAGGACGTGCCCGCGGACGTGCTCGGGCAGCTCGGCAACCGGATCCAGCACGCTCTGCGGGCGTTCACTCCCGACGACCAGAAGGCGCTGAGGGCGACGGTGCGGACGTTCCCGGATTCGGCGTACGACCTGGAGGAGGTCCTCACCGGGATCGGTACGGGCGAGGCGGTGATGACCGTACTCGGTGACAAGGGTGCGCCCACGCCGGTCGCGGCGACCCGGCTACGGGCCCCCGAGTCGCTGATGGGGCCCGTCGAGTCCGGGGCGCTGGAGCGGGCGGTGCGGGCGTCGGTGCTCTATCCGCGGTACGCGGAGGCGGTGGACCGGGAGTCGGCGTACGAGAAGTTGAGCGCGCGGGAGGCGGAGCGGCCCGCGGCTTCGGAGGCGCCTCCGAGCAGGGGAAGGGGCGGGGGAGGGGGCTCCGTGGTGGAGCAGGTGGTGGGGAGCGGGATGTTCAAGTCGCTGTTGCGGTCCATGGGGACGCAGATCGGGCGGGAGATCTCGCGGTCCGTGTTCGGGACGGCTCGGCGCAGGCGGTAGCGCCGAGCCGTCCGGGGACGGCGCCGCGTCAGGTGTTCTCGCCGGGTGTGGGCTGCTGACCCGGCCGGCCGGGCTGGGGGTCGTCCGCGTCGTGCTCGGACGTGGTGGTGGGCGGCGCTTCGGGGGGTGTCGCGCGCACCGCTTCGGCGCGGAGCAGGGCTTGCAGGGCCGCGTGGGGGTCGATCGGCATGGGGGTGTCCTTCTGCGTTGCGGTGGTGGGGATGGCCGGGGCGGAGGCGGGCTCCCTCAGCAGCGCAGGACGACCGAGCGGGGGGTGGGTACGTGGGGGAGGAGACGGGGCGGGGCGGGTGCGGGACGTGCGGCGGGGCGGGGTGGCGCAGGGGTGCGGGGCCGTGCGGTGGGGATGTGGGTGGCACGACGGGTGGGGAGGCGGAGGCGTAGGGCGGCGTCCGTGAGGTCGTGCTGGATCTCGCTGCCGCCGGTTTCCGTGGAGAGGGCGGCGGGGGGCGGTGCGGCGGTGGCCGGGGTGCACGCCGGGGCGAGGGTGACCAGGAGGACGGTGAGGAGGGTGAGCAGCGCCCGGGGCCACGGGGTGTGGCGGCGTGACGGGGTGGGCGGGACGCTCATCTAGGGCATGTCCCCGGGCGGGGCCCGCATCGATCGCGTCGGCGCCGGATGCCGCCCTCATGGACTAAGAGGCCGGGGTCGCAGCGGAAGCGGGTGGGACGGCCCGGGACCGACGACGGGGGCGCTCCCCGTAAAAGAAAGTGCGGCGTCGTCGCCGTCCGCGTTAGCCTCGCCCCATGTCTACGCCCCGCATTTCCTAGCCAGGACACACGCCTCCACGCCACCCGTGTGTCCATTCGCTAGTGCGGAGCGTTATCCCATGATCACCGTTCGAGGTGTCGACGTGCGCGTCGGCGCCCGCCTCCTGCTGTCCGACGTCTCCTTCCACATCGCCCCCGGCGACCGCGTCGGTCTCGTCGGGCGCAACGGCGCCGGCAAGACCACCCTGATGAAGATCCTCGCGGGGCAGACCGCCCCGGCGGAGGGCACCGTCACCCGTACCGGCTCCGTCGGGCATCTCGCCCAGGACCCGCGCGCCGCCGACCCCGCCGTCACCGTCACCGACCGCATCCTGTCCGCGCGTGGCCTGGACGAGGCCGTCGCGGCGCTGCGCACCGCCGAGGCCGCCATGGCCGACGCCGTGGGACCGGCGGCGCAGGAGCGGGCCATGGCCGCCTACGCCCGCGCGGACGACCGTTTCCAGGCGTACGGCGGATACGCCGCGGAGGCCGAGGCCGCCCGGGTCGCCGCCGGGCTCGGGCTGCCCGAGCGGGTGATGGGCCGGCCCGTCGGCGAACTGTCGGGCGGCCAACGCCGCCGCGTCGAGCTCGCGCGGATCCTGTTCGCGCACCACGACACCGTGCTCCTCGACGAGCCGACCAACCACCTGGACGCCGACTCGGTGACCTGGCTGCGCGCGTACCTGGCCGGATATCCGGGCGGTGTCGTGCTGATCAGCCACGACACCGGGCTCCTCGCCGACACCGTCAACCGTGTCCTGCACGTCGACGCGCAGCGCGCCACCATCGACGTCCACAACACCGGCTGGCACGCCTACCGCGCCCAGCGCGCCGCCGACGAGCGGCGCCGTACCCGCGAACGCGCCAACGCCGAACGGAAGGCCGCCTCACTGCGCGCACAGGCCGACAAGATGCGCTCCCACGTCGCCACCGCCACCGCCGCGAAGAACATGGACCGGCGCGCCGATCGCATGCTCGCGGGGACGGAGCCGGGGCGGCGGAGTGAGAAGGTCGCGCGGATCCGGCTGCCCGAGCCCGCACCGTGCGGCCGGATGCCGCTCGGCGCGGTGTCGCTGAGCAAGTCGTACGGGACCCATCAGGTGCTGCACGGCGTCAACCTGGCCGTCGACCGGGGGAGCCGGCTCGTCGTCCTCGGCCTCAACGGTGCCGGGAAGACGACGCTGCTCCGGCTGCTCGCCGGGCGTGAACTCCCGGACGCGGGGCGGGTGGTGGCGGGGACCGGGCTGCGGCTCGGGTACTTCGCGCAGGAGCACGACACGCTGGACGGTACGCGGACGGTCCGGGAGAACCTCGCGGGCGTGGCCCCGCAGCTGACCGACGGCGAGGTCCGGCGCGTGCTGGGGTCCTTCCTGTTCGGCGGGGACGACGCGGACAAGCCCGCGTCGGTCCTGTCGGGCGGGGAGAAGACGCGGCTCGCGCTGGCCGGACTCGTCCACTCCGGCGCGAACGTCCTGCTCCTCGACGAGCCCACCAACAACCTCGACCCGGCGTCCAGGGACGAGGTGCTCGGCGCGGTGGGGACGTACCCCGGAGCCATCGTGATGGTCACGCACGACGAGGGCGCGATCGACGCCCTGCGCCCGGACCGGGTGCTGCTGCTCCCGGACGGGGACGAGGACATGTGGAGCGCCGGCTACCGGGAGTTGGTGGCGCTCGCCTGACCGGTTCCGGCCACCGGCCTCCCATGCCGTTGTTGTCGAATTGTCTAGTTGGGCGTGCGGCCCGTACGCGGCCGACCGCTGTGATTCGATGCTTCGATGAGACGAGACCGTGCCGCCGACGCGGCAGACGGGCACCCCGTCCTCCGGTTGCGGGAACGTTCCGGCCAGCGTGATCTGGAGGCCTGCGTCGGTGTGCTCGCGGCCGTGCACAAGGCCGACGGGTATCCGGTCAACTGGCCCGCGGAGCCGCGGGCTTGGCTGGAAGGCACCGACGCGATCGGCGCGTGGGTGGCCGAGCTCGACGGGCGGGTCGTCGGGCACGTCGGTCTTGCCCGCCCGGGGCCGGGGGACGAGGCGCCGGGGCTGTGGCGCGAGGCGGTGTCGGAAGCGGCAGAGGCGACGGGGGCGGCGGGGTCGACGGGGGAGACGGAGGCGGTGGCCGTGTTGAGTCGCCTGTACGTCGCGCCGGACGCCCGCGGCCATGGGATCGGGGCCCTGCTGATGGGGAGGGCCGCGCGGGAGGCGCGGGGGCGCGGCCTGCATCCGGTCCTCGACGTGGTGTCCTCCGACCGGTCGGCGACCGCGCTCTACGAACGCATGGGGTGGCGGTCGCTGGGCGTCGTCGAGCGGGAGTGGGAGCCGGGGCAGCGGGTCGTCCTGCACTGTTACGCGGCTCCCGCGGCCGGCTAGGCCGGGCCCCGGGTCTCGCCGGTCCCCGTCCGCCGTCTCCTGGCCCCTGTCCCCCGCAGCCACTCCGCGACGTCGACGGCTCCCGCCTCGACCGCGATGTCCAGGGGTGTCATGCCGTCGTACCCGATCCAGTCGGGGTCGGCGCCCCGTTCGAGGAGGTAGCGGGCCGTCGCCAGGTGTCCGCCGCGGCACGCGCCCCAGAACGCGCTGGTGAGGTCGTGCCGGGTGATGTCGTGCTGTTCGATGTCGGGGGCGGCGTGGGCGTTCTGCGGGACGCGGGCGCCTTCGACGTAGGACGTGACGCGGTCGAGGAGGCCCAGCGTCGCCGCGTCCTGCAAGGTCGTCCGTGCTCCGAGGCCGAGGAGCCGGTGGGCAGCCCGCCACTGGCCGAAGCCCCGTGCGTCGGCGAGCGGCGTGCCGCCCCCGATGACCGCGCCGTCCGCCTCGATGTCCGCGCCCGCCGCGACCAGCGCGTCCACCGCCGCGACGTCGTCGTTGCTCGCGGCCCAGTGCAGGGGCGTTTCGCGGTGGGCGCCGACGAACCGGGCGTCGGGGTCGGCGCCCGCCGCGACCAGGGCCGAGATGACCTCGGGGGCCGCCGGAAAGTGGCCGGGCCAGTCCGTGGCGAGGTGCAGCATGCTGCGCGTGCCCGCCCCCTCGCCGTGCGACTCGACGCCCGCGGTGGCGAGTCCGGCGTGCGCGTCGAGCAGGTCGCGCAGCGTCGTGACGTCACCGCTGCGGATCGCGCCCGTCACGGCCATGGCCAGCGGGTCGTCGGCGTCGAGAATCACCCTGTCCGGCTTCCCCGTCATCTCCGGCCTTCCCGTCCTGCGCGGCGTGCTGATCGGGGGCCCTCGATCCTGGCAGCGGCCACTGACAACGGTCGCCCCGCGACACGATGCCGAGGACCATCGCCACGGCCACCGCGATCAAGTGTTCCCTGCCCGCCAGGTTCAATTCGGCGATCGACCCGGTCACCGTCGGCACGACCGCGGCGAGGAAGAGCAGGGGCGAACGCACCGCCACGGCCGTGTAGGCGAAGAGGCCGACGATCGCCGCCGACGCCCCGGTGTCGACCGTGTGCGCGGCCTCCGCGGGGACGCCGAGCCGGCCGGGGCCCAGGGCGATCATGACCCGCGCCCCGAGCGTTCCGGCGAGTGTGACGGCGTACGCCACCACCAGCGTCCGTACGCGTCCGAAGAGCAGCTCGGCCAGGGCGAACGCCAGGAACAGGCGGGGCAGGCCGCCCCACGCGGGCAGGTCCACCGCGGGCACGAAGAGGGAGACGGGCGTGCGGAGCAGCGTCAGCCAGACCGGCTGGTCGGCCCGAACCTCGCTGAGCACGCGCACCACGCCCGCTCCGGCGGCCGTCTGCTGGAACTCGTGCAGGCCGATCACGGCGACGCAGGCGAAGACGGCGAGCGAGACGCCGAGGGGGCCACGCTCCCGGAGCCTGCGGCACGGGGTCGCGACGACGCTCCGCCACTCGTGGAGTACGAACCGTGTTATGCGCGACACCAGCTGTCCATTCTCTTCCGCGTACTCGCGTACTGGCGTACTCGCCCGTCCGGACGGGCGAAAGCGGAGGATACGTGATGCTATGCGTCGGGGCCGGTGCGGTGGGGTCCGTCCTCCCGGCGCCTGCGTGGCCGGTGCGCCATCAGGTCCCTCGTTCCGCGGGCCTCGTCCGTGCCCACGATCGGGAGCGGGTGGGTGCCTCGCGGCGCACTCGAAGGGAACCGGAGCAGCGATCCCGCGGTCGGCGCCTCCTCGTCCGCGTGACCGGCATGACCGGCCGGCGAACCGGCTCCCGGGCCGTCGTCGGCCGTCCGCGCGTGTTCCGTGGCGCGGGCGTGTTCCGCCCAGCCCTCCTGGAACCAGCGCAGCTGGCTCTGCTGCGCCTCCTCCTCGGTGAGTATCCGGACGCCGTCGATCCCGGCCTCCTGGATCTTCGAACCGAGCTCGATCAGCAGCCCGCCGACGAGGTAGGCCAGCTCCTCGGACGCCCTCGTCCCGCTCTCGGCGCCCTGGTGTCCCGCACCGCGACGCCGTGCGCCCCCGGACGGCCCCTCCGCTTCGTCAGTCGGCATGTTCGCACTCCCTCTGTGCCCCCGGGCTGCGTAAGTCGGCCGTGAGTCGGCCCCCACCTGTTCGTCTACTCGACCTGCGGCAGGAACGCCTTCGTGACTCTCACGAAGACCTCCTGCAGTTCCGGGGGCACCCCCATTCTCCGGGCCGCTTCCTCGGGGCTCAGCAGTCGGGGGGTCTCGGGCTCCCCGCCCCGCGCCGCCATGATCGGCAGATCGTTCTCGGACAGCCGGCCGGAGCGGATCAGCATGTCCCGCAGGGGGACCCCGAGGACGGCGGCGAGGCGCCGCATCGTCTCCAGGTCCGGCATGCTCTGCCGCTGGATCAGTCGGCTGACCGCGGCCCGGTGCACGCCCGCGTCGTCCGCCAGTTTGGACTTGCCGCCGCCGCGCGGACTGTCGATGTCGTAACCGCGCTCGCGCATCACGCCCTCGATCCACTCGGCGAACTCCTCCAGTTCGTCCGCTCGGTTCCGGCCACCCTCACGGCCGTGTTCGTGATCGCTGCCGGGTCGGTACCCCTGGTCGCTGCGGGCGCTGGCCCGCGGGCTGGACACCATGTCGTCGCTCTCCCCTCGTCGCAGGGTGAGCGTACCGATCGCGCGCGCACCGAAATATGTGCGCGCTCGCACGTTGTTGTGAAGATCCGGCGCACGCGGGCGCGGGAGAGCGCATCCGCCGCGCGTCCGGGGCCGTCGCCGCATCTGTTTCCGGCCACCCGCATCTCCTCCTCCGACCTCTCGTCCTCCCGTTTTTAGTTGCGCGTGCGCACGTAGCGTGGAACTCTGATCACGCATCGACGTCTTCGAACTAATGTTCGCATACCTGCGGAGGGGATGCGCATGCCCAATCGGACAGATCTGCTCGCACCTGCTCTGAACAGCGCGTTTACTGACACACGAGTCTCCGGGCCCCACCGGGACGAGGCTCTCGACTGGCGCAGAAACGCCGCCTGTGTGGATCTCCCCCAGCAGTACGTCTTCACTCGCACCCCTGCAGAAGCCGCGCCGGTATTGCGCGCCTGCAATCAGTGCCCCATTCGCCGTGAGTGCGAAGCCATCGTCGACCCGTCGCACACGTGGTTCGACGGGGTCAGCGGGGGGCGCCTGTGGCGCAACGGACGCGAGGTCAAGCCGCGCAAGCCGAGGTCCACCGAGAAGCCGAGGAGCTCGTGATGAGCGGCAGCACCGTCGACCGCGCCGCGCTCTGGATCGACTCGCTGCGCCGCCGGTACCCCTTGCTCCTGGAGGAGCTGGCGCCCGGCACCGGACGTACGTTCCGAGAGGTGCGGGGCGGTGGTCCGTCCGCGTCCACCACCGCTCCCGTACGCCTCTACGTCTCCGACGCCCTTCGCGACATCGGCGACGGGGTGGTCGAGCTGGAGGAGGCGGTACGCGACCGGCTCGGCCTGCGCCGCATCTCCGCCGCCCCGGTGCCGGTCCGCCTGCGCCGCCTCGCCGAACTCCTCGATGTAGTGCGGGAAAGGGACCTGCCCGACCTCGCCGTCCACGTCGAGGAGGAGACCCGCCGGATGGCCAACCGGTGCGCCCGCGCCCTCGGGGACCCCGAACAGCTGGTGCGGCTGCCCGGTCGCTGCCCGGCCTGCGACTCGGTGTCGCTGCGCGCCTTTCCCGAACGCGGGGTCGCGATGTGCGTGAACCCGCCCTGCCGGCACGTACTCGACGACGGTGTGCTCGACGGGGAGACGGGAGCCACGGCATGAACGCACCTCTCATCTCGGGCGACCTCGCCGCCACCGAGGCCGATGTCTCGCCCGCGACCATCCGCAAGTGGGTCCAGCTCGGCCACCTGAAGGCCGCGGGCAGGCAGGGGCGACGCTCGATGTACCGCCTGGAGGACGTGTTCGCCGCGGAGCGGTGCGTGCGGCGGGCGGCGAGGGCACAGTCCTAGGAGCAGATCCAGGCGTACGTGAAGAGGGTCCCGCACCGGTCGGTGCGGGACCCTTCTCGCGTCTCCGACCAGCCCCAACACCCCTCCCCGCCGGTTCAGTTGCGGGATCAGGGACCCTGGATCACACTTGGAGCAGCGGCAGAGCTGCGCCCCGCACCGGGGCGGCGGACCTGCCGCTTTGTGTTGCCCGCAGTTGTGTCACCCCCACTCGTTTCCCTTCTCATGACAGGGAGTGTCCATGTGTCCATCCTGACCTTCCCCGACGCGGAACGGCTCGTCGTCGACTTCCTCAAGAACCGGGCAGAGCTGGCCGGTTCGGTCGTCGACAACAAGCCGCCCGCCGGGTTCGACGGCACCCAGAAGGCCGTCCTCGTCTCCCGCGTCGGCGGCGCGTGGGTCGACGACCGGCATCTCGACCAGCCGCTGCTCGATTTCGAGGTCTACGGCCCGGACAAGTCCACCGCGCACGGCATCTCCCTCGCCGCCCGTGCCTGTGTGCTCGAACTGACCGGCACCTCGTACGGCGGGGCCGTCGTCACCGACGTCTCCGAGGCGGACGGGCCGCGCTGGCTGCCCGACTACAACCGCCCGGCGGGCAACCGGTACCTGTCGACGGTGCGGGTCTCGATCCGCCCCGCGTAGCACCACCCCGCAGCCGCACCCCCAGGCCCTGCCATCCGGCGGGGCCTTCGTCGTACCCGAACGAAACAACATCTGAGGAGTTCGCATGGCAGGCAACAACGGCAAGGAAATCCGCGTCGCCGGTACCGGACGGGTGCTGATCGCGCCGGTCGGGACCGACGGGCCGGCCACCATCGCCACCGACTGGGACAAGGGGAAGTGGACGGACCTCGGTTACACCACGACCGACGGCATCAAGTTCAACAAGAAGGACAAGATCGACCCGGTCGACACCTGGCAGTCGGTGAGCCCGGCGCGGTTCATCTACTCCGACCGCGACCTGACCGTGAAGTTCCAGCTGCTGCAGCTGAACAAGGCGAACCTGGCCTTCTTCATGGGCGGTGGCGAGGTCAAGGCGGCCACCGTGCCGGCGACGCTCGACGCGCAGGCCGAGCCGGAGCTGAAGGAGTTCACGTACGACCTCGCCAACACCCCGGCGCCGGACGAGCGTGCGCTCGGCATCGAGTTCACCGACGGTGCGGCGAAGTACCGGTTCGTCGTGCCGCGTGGTCAGGTCACCGAGACCGAGGAGATCGGTCTGACCCGGACCGGCGCGGTGAAGCTGGGCGTGACGTTCACGGCGCTCGCCAAGGACGACAACGCTCCGCTGGCCAGCTTCCGGATCAAGGAACTGGCGACGTCGTACGTGTAAGCGGTCCGGGACGCAGAGCCCCTGCGCGACCGCTTGATTGATTGCGCAAAATCGCCGGTTGCGCTTGCGCGCGACCGCATAGGATCCCAGCGACGCCCGGCCCGTGCCCCCAGCACGGCCGGGCGTCGCCCTGCCGAAGGAGAGACCCGTGTCCGGCTTCAACGTCAACGCCGCCCGCGCCCAGCGCCTCGAAGCGCTCGGCCGGGCGTGGACCTTCGAGCTCGACTCCGACAGCTTCGAGCTGCCGACCGAACTGACCCGCGCGACCGCGCGCAAGCTCCGTGACCTCGACGACAACGATGTGGACGGGCTGCTCGAACTGCTCCTCGGGGAGCAGCAGTTCGCCCGCTTCGAGCGGCACGAGGTCACGATGCAGGACATCGCGGCGATCCTCGAGGCGTACGGCAAGGAGACCGGGCTCGGCCTGGGGGAAGGCTGAGCCTCGGCGCGTTCGTCGACGAACACGCCGAGGCTCTTGAGGCCGACCTGCTCCGCTTCTACGGCCTCGACCTCCTGGACTGGCACCGCGGCCGCCTCTCCTCCCGCCGCCTCGCCGTTCTGATCCGGCATCTGCCGCGGGAGGGGGCGGTGGCGCGGGAGACGGAGGGGGAGGCGGCGGAGTGGTCGGTGGGGGACTACCTGCTGGCCCACGCGGTGGACCAACTGGCTCAGGCGAACTGGATGTTCGCCACGGTCAACCAGGACGAGGACGCGGATCCGCTGGACCCGCCGCAGCCGTTGCCGCGCCCGGACGCCGAGAGCGCCGCCGACGAGTCCGAGGCGGAGTATCCGTCACCCACTGCCTCCGCGAATGCGACTCCGGCGAAACCTACCCCGCAGCAGCTGGCCGCTTTCTTCACCTGACCTTTTCCGCGGCCTCCCCAGGGGCCATGATCTGCCGGACGGCAGACGACCTGTGGAGGGGTGTGCGTGAAAGTGCAGATGACGAGTTGGTCCTCGTGGCGCAGCAAGGAGGTGCTCGTGCGCGAGGCCGGGGAAACCGGACCGATACCACTGCAGATCCGGGGAGTGTTCGGAGCCTCCGTGGTGGCCTATGCGGCCCAGCGCACGGATTCGACCGTCGCACAGGGGGTTTCGTACCGGATATGGAATGCGGGTAAACGTCGCATCATCCTGCCTGCGGGATACAACTCCCTGGACGTTGAACGGCGTTCTGTGGGCTCCAGTGGGTCCACCGGTATCGGTCCGTGGAAAGTGACCAGGCTGGCCGATGAGGACGTCCCTCTCGCCGTCGGCCAGATGGCCGGCCGCGGTCCGTGGGTGCTGCGGCTCGCGGACGGCTCCGCGAAAACCCTGCGCATCGTGTGGAACCAGGGGAAGTCCCCTGGCTGCCTGACGCTGTTCCGTGCCGACTCCGGCGCCGGCGAGGAACTCTCCGAACCGGAACACACCCAGGAGACCATCCGTGTGGCCGGCCCCGGGTACCTCCTCCTCGATGCCCGCCGCTGGACACTCGACATCGCCTGACCCATCGGATCACCACTGACGGCCTTGTGCGCCCCGACAGACGGCGCCCAGGGCCGTCACCTGTTTCTGGGAGCTGATCATGGCCGAACCGAGCACACCTGCACCGGGCAAGGGCGCGGCCACGCCCGATCCCACCGTCGTCAAGTGGTTCAAGGATTTCACCGAGCGGGAGCTCGTGAAAAAGGTCGAGCTCAACGCGCTCAAGAGCGAGATGAACGGTGGAGCCTTCGCCGCCAATGGCATCAGTGGCGAGCTCACCGGAATCAAGCTGGAGAAGACCATCTGGGACCCCCTTCAGGACCTTGAGAACAAGAAGGCTGAAGGCCTGGGTGAGCTACCGAGTCAACTCAAGGCGGCGGCCGGAAAAGCGCAGACGACGGCTGACAGAGCCGAGACCAAAGCCACCGGCGCCGACCGGCGCATCACCGACCTCTCCCGCGAACTCAACCGCAAAATCGCCCGTAAGGCGGACCTCTCCGACCTCCGGTCGACTGCCAGTCGGCACGACAGTCAGCTCGAAGGCCTTCGGAGCAGTCAGGTCAACGCGCTGAACCGCGAGGCGCGCCAGGCCAGGGTCAGCGTCCAGGCGCTGGAGGACGAGATCGCCCGGCTCAATGCCCGCTTCTGATCCGGCGTGCAAGGAGTGGAAATCCTGAGGAGTAGACACCCATGGCATTGAACAAGTCCGTAAGCAGCGCGGCCACCCAACTCGGCCGCATGCGCAGCGCCGCGAGTCAGGCCGCCACCCAGGTCGGCAAGTTGGGGAAGTCCACCGGCTCCGCCGCCGGGTCCGTGGGCAAGCTGAACAAGCCCACCGGGTCCGCCGCCTCCGCCGTCGGCAAGCTCGGCAAGTCCACCACGTCCGCCGCCACCGCGGTCGGCAAGCTGCGTACGTCCGCCAACAGCAGCAGCGGCGCGGTCAAGCAGCTGCACAGCGGACTCCGTACCGCCGACGGGTCCCTGGGCAAGGCGAAGAAGGGATCCGACAAGTTCAAGAGTTCGCTCGACAAGCTGCGGAGTTCGGCGAACAAGGCAAAGACCGCCCTGCGTGACGTGAAGCGTCAGGCCGACGCCGTGGAGAAGTCCGTCGGGAAGGCCGGCAAGAACGCCGACAAGGGCGGCAAGTCCATGGGCAACCTGGGCAAGGGGCTCAAGGGGGCGAGCACCGCGCAGAAGGGGCTCAATCTCGCCATGGCGGCCAGCCCCTTCGGGCTGATCATGACGCTCGCCGCCCCGCTGATCGCCCAGTTCGTGAACATGGACAAGGTCACCGCCGCCCTCAAGCGCGGGATGAACGCCGCGTGGAAGGGCATCAAGTCCGGCACCCGCGCTGCCGTCGACTTCATCAAGCCGCTGGTCAAGGGGCTCGGCAATCTCATCCTGACCCCCATCAAGGGGCTCGCCTCCGCCCTCAACGGCGTGTTCGGCGTTCTCGCCGGGATCAAGATCTCCATCCCCAGCTGGGTGCCGAAGTGGGGAGGGAAGTCGTTCGGCTTCCCGCGACTTCACGTGCCCGTACCGCACCTCGCCCAGGGCGGCATCGTGCAGGCCCGCAACGGCGGCACGCTCGCGCTCGTCGGTGAGGCGGGTGAGCACGAAGCCGTCATCCCGCTGTCGCGCCTCGAACGGATGATCAGCAACGGTGGCGGCAACGCCGTCGCCCTGCGCCGTCTCGCCGAGGCCATGGAGCGCCTCGCGGACCGGCCCGTCCACGTCGACGTCGACTCGCAGACCATCGCCCGCGCCGTGTTCGCGGGCCGGCGCGCCCTGGCACGGCGCTGACCCCCGATCCACCGAGTCACAACAGAACAGGAGGAGTTCATGGCCAGGAACCTGTGGATCGGAGCCCCCGGTCGGCTCCGGGAGATCCGGCAGGCGGCGAAGAGCTGGGACCGCACCGCCGAGCTCAACGTCACCGAGTTCAAGGCGCTCGAAGGGCGCGTCACCACCTTCGCGCCGACCCGCACCATCCGCCGTCTCAAGCTCTCCTTCGAGTGGCTTGAGCCCGATGACGCCCAGCACCTCGCCCGGCTCGCCCGCCGCGTCGGCACCGGCCGCGGCCCGCTCGTCGTCCTCGACCCCGCCTCCGTCAACCTGCTCGACCCCTATCAGGCGGCCGGTCAGTCGGACATCCCCGGTGGCTGGGACCACTGGTTCACCATGAACGGCGACATCGCGCTGGCCAGGAACGCCGACGGCGTCACGACCGTCGACTGCCGGGACGCGGCCGCCGCCGTCGGGTGGATCCACGGGGTGTGGGCCGGCTGGCCCGTCGTGCCCGGCATGCGGGCGTCCTGGCTGCTCCCCGAAGGCTGGGACCCGGCCGTCGCCACCGCCCAGCTGGACTGGAAGGCGGCGGACGGCAAGTACCTGAGCAGCAGCCACGCCATCGGCGCGTCCGTCACCGCGGTCGCCCCCGCGGGCGCCGCCTTCGTCACACCCGTCGCACGGCCCGGCGCCGTCGGCCTGTTCGGGCTCGCGGGCGGCTGCCTCACCCTCGACGAGGAGCCCGTCGCGCACGCGCTCGGCGACGGCTGCCCGGCCATGGTGGTCACGGCGTACACGGACGTCCCCGCGGCCAGGCTGCCGTACCGCAACGTCAGCCTCGACCTCGTGGAGGTCCGCGATGCAGCGCTCTGACGAGGTCCTCGACCGGGCCCTGTCCACGCCGGAGCGCGTACCGGCCCACTCCACGCGCCTCGGCGGCAAGGAGATCGGCCCGCAGGTCCAGTCGTGGAAGGTCGAGCGGGCGTACGCCACGGACCTTCCCGAGGCGATGCGGGCCGTTTCCGGCAGCGCCTCCGCCCAGCTGGAGCTGTTGCTCGGCGGTGCGGAGGGCGTTCCCGCGCCGCGGCTGTACTCGGCCTGGGCCGACCGGCTCACGGGTGATCTCGTACGTCCCGGACAGTCCGTCGTCCACACATCCGGTGCGGGTGGGCGCACCGTGCCGGCCTTCCGCGGCACGGTGCGTTCGCGCACGGCGGCCTCCGGGAGCGACACCGTCACCGTGCAGGCGCTGGACGGGGCGGAGCGGCTGCGGGGGCCCGCCTCCCTGCCCCGGCCGTACCACGGCTACTACTACGGGCGGCCGGTCGCCACCGCGACCTGGTGCGTCGACGAACTCCTGCGCCAGGGCGGCATCCACAGCTGTCCCCCGCCGCGGGCCCCGGACATCGACCCGGCCGACACGCAGCCGTTCACCGCGCTGTACGCCTCCCTGCACGGCGGGTTCAACGCGACCCACGGCCAGCCCGAGTACGTACCGAGCCCGTCGACGTACGACTGGATTCGTGAGGGCGCGCCCTTCGAGATGGCCCTCATGCCCAAGGCGGCCGGTCTCGAGGCGTCGTGGATGCCGCGCTCGCGGTTCACCCTGCCGGGCAAGGTCTTCCAGGTGGAGTGCTGGGTCAACACGGCGCTCGCGCGGGGCAACATGATCGAGATGTCGGCGGTGTTCGACCAGAACGGGACACGCACCGGCTACCTCAAGGCGACCTTCGACATCGCCACCGGCAAGGTGCACATCAGCTCCGGAACGAACGGTGTCGGCGAGCAGACGACGAACCCCTGGGTCTTCGACACGCTCGCCTCGCTGCGGGGGGTCTGGCACCTCGGCTTCACGGTGGACACGTCCTCGACCGGCACGGTCGTCGCTCCGACCGTGCAGCCCCGCCTCACCCAGCCCGACGGCAGGAACCGGGTGGGGCAGACGGTGACCTTCGACAAGGAGATCGCCTGGCAGCCGATCTCCGAGCTGCAGCAGGTCAACCTCAAGACCGACATGGCCGTCGAGTGCATCCAGGTCACCGACCGGCTCTGGACGGACACCGCCAGCTATCCGTGGGAGGAGTGGGAGCAGCGCGGCCAGTGGACCAAGGGTGCCGTCCTCGACACCCCCGAACTGCCCCTCTTCGACATCCCCAAGGTGTCCGGCTCCCAGTGGGACGTGATCACCGAGATCGCACGGGCCAGCATGTCCACCGCCGAGTTCGACGAACAGGGCGTGTTCCGCTGGCGCGGTCCCTCTCGGTTCACCACGGTGCCGGCCGTGCCCGACCTCACCGTCACCACGCGCCGGGACATCTCCTCGCTCACCGTCACCGAGGAGATCGACGCCTGCCGCAACTACTGCGAGCAGCCCTACCAGGACTGGAACGGGATCAAGGCGGTGGCCGGTGAGCCGATCCTGGACACGGTGGTACGGGAGATCAAGCCGAACTCGGCGATCGTCGTGCAGTACGCCATGGCCGAGGACGACACCGAGGTCGGCCCGCCCGGCGTCCTGGACGACTCCGTCTCCGGTGAGGGGCACCAGGTGCGCTTCGGCACCGCGAAGACCGGCGGGACGTCGGTCAAGGGCGAGGTCACGGTGAGCTGCTGGCGGGACGGGCCGACGTACTTCGTGCGGTTCGCCAACCACAGTGCGGCCAGCGTCTGGACGGTCACGAAGGACGGCAAGCCCTCCGTGCGGCTCCAGCCGCTCAAGCGCTCGGCCGACCCGAAGCTGCGCTCGTACGCGTGGCGGAACACGACCAGTCAGAAGTACTACGGCAAGCAGCAGTACACGGCCCCCTCCGGTGACTGGGTGCAGACCGTCGACACCGCGTCCGCCCTGTCGAAGGCCATGCTCACCGCCGGGCGCTACCCCGTGCCGCTCCTCGGCGACGTCGAGGTCCTGCACGACCCGCGCATCCAGCTCGGCGACGTGGTCCGCGTCGTCGACACGGCGGGCGCCGAACTCGACACCCTGGCCTGGGTGGTGGGCATCCGCACCACACACGCCGCGGGCAGCGCGCCGCAGCAGACCCTCACCCTGCGCGGCACCGCCTACAACGGCGTACCGGCCGACGAGGGGCTGGTCCCCGACGTCCCGGTCGACCCCGCCTACGGAGTGCAGCGGAAGTACGTCCGACTCGCCGCCCAGTACGCGACGCTCGGCGACCTCACGGCGAAGGCGATCAGCTACCGGACGCTTCTGGAGACGACGGGAGGAACGGAGTGAACGAGGAAACGACGCTCACGGAGGCGTACGTACCGCCGCCGGGCCCCGTGCAGATCGACGACCCGCTGGTGGCGGCGGACGACGAGGGGACGGGCCTGAGCGACATGACGCAACCGCCCCTCGGGGGCTGACCCGCAACGCGCCCGAACCCCTGAACCCCTGACCCCTGGACCCGGAGGAATCAGAAGACCATGGTCGCTCTCACCCCCCTCGGCAACCTCCCCTACCCCCAGCCCGCCGACAATGCCGACATCCCCGTCCACCTGCAGTCGCTCGCGGAGGCCGTCGACGGCCGCACCGTGCTGCGGTTCGCCGACGCCGCCGCCCGCGACGCGAAGGTGACCGACCCGATCCCCGGCATGATCGCCTGGCTCAACAACCCCGGCCGGCACTACTACTTCACCGCCGCCAAGCAGTGGGCCCCGCTCTCCCTCGGCCCCGTGTACTGGTCGAGCACCCTGACCGGCACGACGACGTCGACGGCGTACGTCGAGACGCTCACCGGCGCCACCGACCCCTTCACCATCACGTTCATCGCCCCGCCGTACGGCACCGCGGTCCTCACGGTCGGCGCCCGCTTCAACAACAGCGCGGCCGGTCTCGCGTACTTCTCGGCCAACGTGAAGCAGGGCACCCGGGTCGTCAGCGCCGCCTCCGACGCCCGCGCGGCCCTCGTCGGCGGCACGAACCAGGTCACGGCGAGCATGCAGTACCCGCTCTCCGGCCTCACCCCGGGCGCCGCCTACACCGTGACCGGTGCCTACCGCACCACGGCAGGCACCCTCACCCTCAGCAACCGCTACCTCACCATCACGTCCCTGATCTGACCTGATCTGACGCACACCGGGGAGGCCTCATGGCCACACCTCTGTCCCCCGACGCCCTCGTCCGCGCCCTGCGCGGCGAGGGCGTCCGCATGAGAGAACACGGCAACTGGAGGACGCACAACCGCAACCACAAGGGCCCCTGGGGCCCCGTGCACGGCGTCATGCTGCACCACACGGCAGGGCGCGACAGCCTCGCCCTCTGCCGCCGGGGCATGCCGGATCTGCCGGGTCCGCTCTGTATCGGACTCATCAGCAAGGACGGCACGCTCCACCTGATCGGATACGGCCGCACCAACCACGCGGGCAACGGTTCCGCCGCCGCGCTCGACGCCGTGCGGAGGTCGAAGGCGCTGCCGTCCCGGCCGGGGCCCGACGCCGTGGACGGCAACGCCCGTTTCTACGGCTTCGAGATCGAGAACCTCGGCAACGGCCGCGACCCGTTCCCCGCCGTCCAGCTCGACACGGTCGAACGCCTCTCGGCGGCGCTGTGCCGGGCGCACGGCTGGTCGGGCGCGAGCGTCATCGGCCACAAGGAGTGGACCCGACGCAAGATCGACCCGACGTTCTCGATGCCGGTGATGCGGGGGCGGGTCGCCAAGCGGCTCGGCTCCGACGCGCCGGGCGGCGAGGGCGGCGAAGACGGTCCCGCGTACGAGCCGTTCCCCGGCGCCGCGTTCTTCGCGATCGGCCGTCACAGCGCGCTGTTCACCTCCGTCGGGAGGCGCCTGGTCAAGGAGGGCTGCGGGCGGTACGAGGTCGGACCCGGGCCCGTCTGGACCGAGGCCGACCGCGCCTCGTACGCCGCCTGGCAGCACAAGCTCGGCTACCGGGGCGCGGACGCGGACGGGGTGCCGGGCCGGGCCAGCTGGAACCGGCTGCGGGTGCCGCGGTCATGACCGATGCCACGCGCAGAGGGCTGCGCACCGCCGTGCAGACACTCGTCACCCTCATCACCGCCCTGCCGCTGCTCGCCGCCGACCCGGGCGTCGCCGACGTCCCGGTGCTCGCGGGCCTCGTGGCCTTCGCCGCGGCGCTGAGCCGCCTCATGGCCGTGCCGGCCGTCGAGGCGCTGCTGCCCCCGTGGCTGCGGAGGCGGGGGGTGGACGATGGCCGGAGCTGAGACGGGGAGCGTCCCCCTGGAGCTGGAGCGGCTGCGCCGTTCCGTGGACGTCGGGTTCGCCACGACCAGGGGTGACCTCGCCCTCCTGCTCCAGCGCGCCGACCAGACCGACAAGACCCTCTCCGAGCACGAGGACCGCCTCGACGCCCTGGAACGCAGCCGCTGGCCCCTGCCCTCCCTGGCAGCGATCACCTCCTGCACCGCCCTGGCCGTCACCCTCTGGCAGGCGGGCGGCAGGTGAGGCGCTGAACGACGACGCGAGGGGCCCGGCCGCCGCCACGGTGGCCGGGCCCTCGACGTCCGGGCCACCGTGGGCCGTTGGCGGCGGCCCCGGCACCACACGAGACGCCACAACAGGGCCGTGCAGATTCCAGCCGACCGTCACTCGACGTCAACTCAGGCGCCGGCTCTGACGCGGTGCACAAACTTCGACTTCGTCAAGACGGAATGTTGGACACTACGTTGACGGGGGCATATCACCATGGGAAACCCCGCGCCTCCGACACACCCCACATCCCGCGCTCAGTGACTCCACCCTTGTAAGTCGCCCCCCCCGCACTCCGCACGCCGTCACCCAGGACCCCGGTGGCTCTTCGTCCCACCCGCCCCATCGGCCCCCCTGGACGTGGGCCGTACGCAGGGAGGATGCCGCCATGATCCACGGCGTTCCGCTCCCCGGCGGACAACTGCGCGTCCACCGGGCCCCCGACCACCTCGTCATGGAGTTCCACGGCGAGATAGACATCGCGGCGGCCCTGGAGATCCTGCCGATCCTGGACGCGGCGACCACGCCGCCCGAGACGCTGCTCGTCATCGACCTCACGCCGACCACGTTCCTCGACTGCTCCGGCCTGGCCCTGCTCTGCCGCGCCCGCACCCGCCTGGAGGAACGAGACGGCGACCTGCTCCTGGTCTGCCCCCACCCACTCATCCTGCGCACGCTGCGCGTCCTCCACCTCACAGCCCGCCTCCGCCCGGCCCCCACGTTGGAGGAAGCGCTGCGCGGACGGTTACGGGCGGCGGGCTGAACGATCCGAGCGGGCCGAAACGGGAACCGGGAAACGACGAAGGCCCGAACCGTCTGAACGGTCCGGGCCTTCTGCCGGCGGAGGATACGAGATTCGAACTCGTGAGGGGTTGCCCCCAACACGCTTTCCAAGCGTGCGCCCTAGGCCACTAGGCGAATCCTCCGCCGCAAACAATACAAGACGTTGGGCAGTGCTCGCGAACACGATCCACTCGCGGGACTCCCGAGGGAGTCTCGAGGGGGTCACGGGGGCTGAACCGTTCCTCCCGGCGTCGCTTCCACGCCCCGGGATCCGCTACTGTGGGGGCCAGCCCCTCACGTGGCGCTATCTGACTGAACTCCCCCAGGGCCGGAAGGCAGCAAGGGTAGGTCGGCTCTGGCGGGTGCGTGGGGGGCGCTTTGCGTTCCGGTGCGGTCCGCGTTGTCGGTGGTCGCCTATAACCTCGTATGCGTGTCGTCTCTCGCCTTGTACCGCCGCTATCGCCCGGAGTCGTTCGCCGAGGTCATCGGGCAGGAGCATGTGACCGACCCGCTGCAGCAGGCGCTGCGGAACAACCGGGTCAACCATGCCTACCTGTTCAGTGGCCCGCGCGGCTGCGGCAAGACGACGAGCGCGCGCATCCTGGCCCGCTGCCTCAACTGTGAGCAAGGTCCCACTCCCACGCCCTGCGGCGAGTGCCAGTCCTGCCGCGACCTGGCGCGGAACGGGCCGGGTTCCATCGACGTCATCGAGATCGACGCCGCTTCGCACGGTGGTGTGGACGACGCGCGTGACCTGCGCGAGAAGGCTTTCTTCGGTCCCGCATCCAGCCGGTACAAGATCTACATCATCGACGAGGCCCACATGGTCACCTCGGCGGGCTTCAACGCCCTCCTGAAGGTGGTCGAGGAGCCCCCGGAGCACCTCAAGTTCATCTTCGCGACGACCGAGCCCGAGAAGGTCATCGGCACGATCCGGTCGCGCACCCACCACTACCCGTTCCGGCTCGTGCCCCCCGGCACCCTCCGCGACTACCTCGCCGAGGTCTGCGGCCGCGAGGACATGGCCGTCGAGGACGGGGTTTTCCCGCTGGTCGTGCGGGCCGGTGCCGGATCCGTGCGTGACTCCATGTCCGTCATGGACCAGCTCCTCGCCGGCGCTCGCGAGGACGGTGTGACGTATGCCATGGCGACGTCCCTCCTCGGGTACACGGACGGCTCGCTGCTCGACTCCGTCATCGAGGCCTTCGCCTCCGGAGACGGCGCCGCGGCCTTCGAGGTCGTGGACCGCGTCATCGAGGGCGGCAACGACCCGCGCCGCTTCGTCGCCGACCTCCTGGAGCGGCTGCGGGACCTCGTGATCCTCGCCGCCGTGCCGGACGCCGCCGAGAAGGGGCTCATCGACGCCCCCGCCGACGTCGTGGAGCGCATGCAGGCGCAGGCCGGTGTCTTCGGCGGCGCCGAGCTCAGCCGTGCGGCCGACCTCGTGAACGAGGGCCTGACCGAGATGCGGGGCGCCACCTCGCCGCGCCTCCAGCTGGAGCTGATCTGTGCCCGCGTGCTGCTCCCCGCGGCCTACGACGACGAGCGCTCCGTCATGGCCCGGCTCGAGCGCCTGGAGCGCGGCGGGAACTTCGTGCCCGGTGGGCAGGGGCCCGGCCCCTCCATGGGGTACGTTCCCGGGCCCGAGGCTCATGCGGGCGTGCAGCAGCCCGGGGCGGCCATGCCGCCTGTGGGCCCTGCGGGTGGTTCCGCGCCTGCCCCGCAGGGGCCGCCGGTGCCTCCGGGCGGCGGGCCCGCGGCTGCGCGGGCGGCCGTGCGGGGCGCAGGCGGAGCGCCTGAGGCGGCCCCGTCGGCGGTTCCTGCCGCGGCCCCGGCTCCGCAGGCGAGTGCTCCGCCGCCCGCGGCGACGCCCCCTGCCGCTCCTGCTGCTCCGGCCCCCGCTGCTGAACCCACGGGTGAGCGTCGGCCCGGGGGCTGGCCCACGGCTTCGGCTCCCGCCGCCCAGACGTCGTCCACGCCCCGCCCGGGCGGATGGCCGACGGCTGCGTCCGCGGGCAGTGCCTCACCGGCCGCCTCCGCCCCGGCCCCGCAGGCTGCTGCCGCTCCGGCCGCCGCCCCCCAGCCCTCGCAGGCCGCCGCACCGATGGCGTCGGCACCCGCGGGCGGGCCCGACCCGCGTTCCCTCTGGCCGAACATCCTGGAAGCGGTGAAGAACCGCCGCCGTTTCACGTGGATCCTGCTCAGCCAGAACGCCCAGGTGGCGGGGTTCGACGGGACGACCCTGCAGATCGGCTTCGTCAACGCGGGCGCGCGGGACAACTTCGCGAGCAGCGGCAGTGAGGACGTGCTGCGGCAGGCGCTGTCCGAGCAGTTCGGGGTGCAGTGGAAGGTCGAGGCGATCGTCGACCCGTCCGGCGGCTCGGCGCCTCCGCCTGCGGCCGGCAACTTCGGCGGCGGTGGTGTGCCGTCGGGAGCGGGGAGCTTCGGCGGTGGCGCCCCCCAGCCTCCGCGCGCTGCCGCGCCCCAGCAACAGGCCCCCTCCCCGGCGGCTCCGGCCCCGTACTCTCCGCCCGCTCCGGCCCCGGAGCCGACTCCGGCTCCCGCTCCGGTCGCGGCCCCGCCCCGGGAGCACATCTCGCCCGAGGACGACATTCCCGAGGACGACGACCCGGACCTGGTCGAGTCGGCCCTGTCGGGCCACGACCTGATCGTGCGCGAGCTGGGCGCGACGGTGGTCGACGAATACCCGAACGAATAACCGCGCCGCCGCGCCGCCGCGCCGCCGCGCCGCCGCGCCGCCGCGCCGCCGCGAAGCGGCGGGGTGGTCCGGAGCGGGCCCGCATCCGAAGGGCACCGAACGCGCCGGGAACTGGAGGAACGTACAGGAGGGGGCAGCGCGTCCAGTGGGTGGCCCGTACGAAACGGGAAGGCGTGCGCGGGCTACCCTGACCCCGTGAAGGTCCTCGTCATCGGCAGTGGTGCCCGCGAACACGCCCTGTGCCGCTCTCTGTCCCTCGACCCCGACGTCTCCGAGCTGCACTGCGCCCCCGGCAACGCCGGCATCGCAGCAGTGGCCGAGCTGCACACCGTCGACGCCCTCGACGGCGCCGCCGTGGCGGGCCTCGCCCAGCGGCTGGACGCGGGGCTCGTCATCGTGGGCCCCGAGGCCCCCCTCGTCGCCGGTGTCGCCGACGCCGTGCGCGACGCGGGCATCCCCTGCTTCGGCCCCTCCAAGGAGGCCGCGCAGCTGGAGGGCTCCAAGGCCTTCGCCAAGGACGTCATGGCGGGCGCGAGCGTGCCGACCGCCCGGTCGTACGTCTGCACCACCCCCGCCGAGATCGACGAGGCACTCGACGCCTTCGGAGCGCCGTACGTCGTCAAGGACGACGGACTCGCCGCCGGCAAGGGAGTCGTCGTCACGGACGACGTCGACGTGGCCCGCGCCCACGCCCTCGCCTGCGAGCGCGTCGTCATCGAGGAGTTCCTCGACGGCCCCGAGGTGTCCCTCTTCGCGGTCACCGACGGTGAGACGGTCGTCCCGCTCCAGCCCGCCCAGGACTTCAAGCGGGCGCTCGACAACGACGAGGGCCCGAACACGGGCGGCATGGGCGCGTACTCACCCCTGCCGTGGGCCGACCCGAAGCTCGTCGACGAGGTCATGCAGAGCGTGCTGCAGCCGACCGTCGACGAGCTGCGCCGCCGCGGCACCCCGTTCGCGGGGCTGCTGTACGCGGGGCTCGCGATCACGAGCCGTGGCGTCCGCGTCATCGAATTCAACGCCCGCTTCGGCGACCC
Organism: Streptomyces venezuelae; assembly: GCF_008642355.1. NCBI lineage: Bacteria > Bacillati > Actinomycetota > Actinomycetes > Kitasatosporales > Streptomycetaceae > Streptomyces > Streptomyces venezuelae. Next base: position 3,960,767 of record NZ_CP029193.1, on the reverse strand, counting down.
CGAGACCCAGGTCGTCCTCGCCCGCCTCAGGACCCCGCTCGCCGGGCTCCTCATGGCGGCGGCGACCGGCAACCTCGCCGACCTTCCCCCGCTGCGCTGGAGCGACGACGCCGCGGTGACCGTGGTCGTCGCCTCGCACAACTATCCGGGTACGCCGCGTACGGGCGACCCCATCGAGGGCCTGGACGAGGTCTCGGCGCAGGATGCCCCGGATGCGTACGTCCTGCACGCCGGAACGAAGCGCGACGGCGACGCGATCGTCAGCGCGGGCGGACGCGTGCTGTCCGTGACGGCGACCGGCGCGGGCCTGACGCAGGCGCGCGAGCGGGCGTACGCCGCGCTGTCCCGTATCCGTCTCGACGGGTCCCAGCACCGCACCGACATCGCGGCGAAGGCCGCCGCGGAGGCTTCCGCTTAGCCCACCGAGCCCGAGCGGCTAAGCAGCTGAGCGGCTGAGCGGCTGAGCGGCCGAGTCTTCGAGCGCCCAAGCCGCCGAGGCGTCCCGCACGCGGCTTCCGCGTGACCTTTCGGCCACCCCCGAAGCCCCCAGGGCCCCGGATCCGACACTGGATCCGGGGCCCTTTCGGCAGCCAGCTTTAGCCAAAGCCATTCCATCGGGTGACCGGTGGCCCATCCGGCTGACGACGACCGGGACCCCAACTAGGGTGCGGCGAAAGCGTTCAAGGCGCCCAGAGCCAAACAGACCACCGGCATTGCGATGTCGGCGGCGGGTGCCACAGTGGGGGAGTGAGCAAGACCAACGCCGTTGCAGTGCGCCGTCGGCTCCGGCCGGCGGCGACCGAACAGTAGGCAGCAGGGGGTGCCATCGGTCGTGTCAGGTACGGGTGTGGAGGTGGGCGCGCAGGCCGCGCGCTCCCGGGCCCTCGCCGTGCTGCGTCTGCGCAGCAGGGCACTGGCCGTCGCCCTGTTGCCCGCGGCCGTCGCCGTCGTGCTGTTCGCGGCGGGGGCCACGGGGCATGCCGGTGGCGGAAGTTGGTACGTCGCGAGCTGGACCGTGACCGTCATCGCGCTGCTCGTTCTGCTCGCCGCGGGCGCGGTCGGGCTGGTCGTCGCGCGGGCGCGGCCCGCCCTGAGCCCCACCGTCCCGATCGCCGAGGAGTCGGCGCCCGATCTGTACCGCCTGGTGCGGGACCTCGCCGACCGGCTCGGCGTGCCCGCCCCCTCGGCGATAGCGCTCACCCCGGACTGCGACAGCTGGCTCGAGGACCGTACGCATCCGGCGCACGGGGCGCCGGCGGGACGGGGTCGGGCCGGAGCGTCGGAAGCCCGGAACGCGCGGGCGCCCGGCACCGCGGGTGAGGCCACCGGTCCCGGCGGAGGCGAAGGCGGGGCCACCGGCCCCGTCGCGCCCGTTCTCGTCATCGGCTCCCCGTTCCTGTGGTGGATGCGCGTCGGCGAGCTCCGCGCGGTGCTCGCGCCCGTCGTGGCAGGTACGGGTCCCTCGGCGCACCCCGACATAGCCGCCGCCCGGCGCTTCGTGCGCGGGCTCGACGCGGCGGTCGCGGTCGCCTCGGCGCCGGGACGCGGGCCGCTGGCCCGGGTGGCGCTCGGCGGCGTCGGGCGGGTCGCCCGGCTCCTGCTGCGCCACTGCCGGGTCCACGCCGCCGAGATGGAGCGCGGGGTCGCCGCGGCCGCGGCGGAGCGGGCGCAGACCGTGGACTACGGCGTGCGGATCGTCGCACAGGAGCAGGTCGGCCTCGCGTACGCGGGCTGGGACCGCCTCCTCACCCGGGTCGCCCTGCCCGCCTGGCGCATGGGGCGCTGGCCCTCGCGGCTCGACGCGGGCGTGGTCTCCGCGCTGACGGAACTCTCCCGCAGGGACCGGCTGGCGGAGGGCTTCGCCTCCCGGCTCGGCGAGCGTCCCGCATGCGACCTCCTGGAGGAGCCGGGTTCCGTGGACGAGGCGGCGTCGCTGCTCGCCGCCCGCCTCTTCCACGGTGGGCCCGCGGAGTCGGGGCCGGACTGGGCGCCGGTGGCGTGGCAGGAGTACCCGGACGAGGTCGTCGACCGAAAATGGCGCATGGACGCGGCGCGGCTGCACCGGGTCCTGGACACGCTGGAGGCCGACGGGCCCGTCGACCGCACCGCCTCGGCGCCCAAGACCCCGACCCTCGACCGGGTCCTGACCCACCTGACGACGGCCCCGCAAAGCCTCACGGAGAGTGACCAGGCCTCGATCGAGGCGCCCTGCAGGGCTGCCGAGTCCGTCGGGACCGCCGAGTCCGTCGGGACCGCCGAGTCTGCCGAGTCCGCCGGGGCCACCGACGCCCTGGATGCCTTGGACGCCCCCGAGCGCGCCGCCTCCCTCTTCCCCGAGGTCGACGAGAGTGCCGACGAGGCCGATGAGGGGAGCCGTGGCGGTCTGCTCGCCGCGGGGCTCACCGCCGAGATCGCCCGCGAGGAAGCCGCCGCGCCCCCGCGTCCCGCCCCCACCGGGCAGGGCCCGGACGAAGCGCTCTGGGATGACGGCGCGCTGCCGCTCTTCCCGCTGCAGCCGCCCCGCACCGGCCGTGAGCTGCTCGTCGACCACGTCACGGCGATGGTGTGCTGCGCGGCCGTCGACACCGCGGGTGCCGCCCCCGGCCTCGACTGGCTCGACGGCCCCGCCCTGCTGGTGGGCGGCGAGCGCGCGGCGGATCTCGCGCCGCGCGTCCTGAGCCTCGTCGAGGACGGCGACCCGTCCCCGTTGCGGGACTGGCTCACCCGCCTCGGCATCCGCCCCGAGAAACCGGTCCGTCTGGTCTGAGCGCCGGTGTCCGACCCCGCAGACCCCCGAGCACACCCACGAAGACCCCCCAAGCACACCCTGAGGACACCCCCGAAAACACCCACACCCCCGCCCCGCCCCTTGGGACCGCGAACGCTGCACCGCCGGTGATAAAGCCCGATCCAGCACGATCCAGCCTGATTCCCCTCGATATCGCCCGGTACCACCCACTACCACCTGCCACCACCCACTACCACCTGCCACCACCTGCCACCACCCGCCACCCCCACTTCCACCCCCACCCCTCCCGGAGCATCACGCTCCGTTCATATCAATTCGCGACGAACGGTGACGGGGCGCGTGCGTAATGTGATGTGCTGGGAGCGGCTGCCGGACCGTATGCACCACAGGGCGGCGCAGGCTCGGGGGAGCGAGGGAGGGGCACGTATGAGGTCGGAGCCGAACCGCCGATGGGAATCGGGTGCGCTGGCGCACGCCGTATCGGACCCTTTCGGCCAGGGCCCACTGCCCTGGCTGCGCGGAACCGAGCACTACTTCGACGACACCGGCCGCGTCGTGCCCTGGTACATCGACCACGCCCCGGCCCCCGGCGCCGCCGACATCCCGGCCCCGCGCACCGGCGGTCCGATCAACGCCGACGACGTGCACTGCCAGATCAAGGGATTCACGTCGACCGGAGCCGCCGCTCCCGGTGAGGCCATCGACTTCCACGTCACCGTCGACCCGCCCCAGCAGTTCAGCGTCGACATCTACCGCATCGGGCACTACGGCGGAGACGGCGCCAGCAAGATCACCACGAGCCCCCGACTCTCCGGCATCGTCCAGCCGGCCCCGCTCACCGCCGACCGCACGGTCTCCTGCCACCACTGGTGGCTCTCCTGGCGCCTGCAGATCCCGAGCTACTGGAACGTCGGGGCGTACGTGGCGGTCCTCACCACCGCCGACGGGTACCGATCCCACGTCCCCTTCACGGTCCGCGACGACCACCCCGCCGACCTCTTGCTGCTCCTGCCCGACGTCACCTGGCAGGCGTACAACCTCTACCCCGAGGACGGTCGCACGGGCGCCAGCCTGTACCACGCGTGGGACGAAAAGGGCGGACTGCTCGGCGAGAGCGAGGCCGCCGTCACGGTCTCCTTCGACCGGCCGTACGCGGGTGCGGGCCTCCCCCTGCACGTGGGCCACGCCTACGACTTCATCCGCTGGGCCGAGCGGTACGGATACGACCTGGCGTACGCGGACGCCCGCGACCTGCACGCGGGCCGCGTCGACCCCACCCGGTACCGAGGCCTGGTCTTCCCGGGCCACGACGAGTACTGGTCGCCGAGCATGCGCCGCACCACGGAACAGGCCCGCGAACACGGCACGTCACTGGTCTTCCTCTCCGCCAACACCATGTACTGGCAGGTGGAGTTGAGCCCCTCCGCGTCCGGCGTCGAGGACCGTCTCCTCACCTGCCGCAAGCGCCGCGGCCCCGGCAAACCGGCGCTCTGGCGCGAGCGGGACGGCGGCAAGGCGGCCGAGCAGCAGCTCCTCGGCATCCAGTACGCGGGCCGCGTTCCCGAGCCGCGGCCCCTCGTCGTCCGCAACGCCGACCACTGGCTGTGGGAGGCCACGGGGGCGCACGACGGCGACGAGATCGACGGCCTGGTCGCGGGCGAGGCCGACCGCTACTTCCCCCGGACCGCGCTCCCCGAGCACCAGGGCCGCATCCTGCTCGCCCACTCCCCGTACGAGGACACCGAGGGCGTCGTCCGCCACCAGGAGTCGTCGCTCTACCGCGCCCCGTCCGGCGCCCTCGTCTTCGCGTCCGGCACCTTCGCCTGGTCCCCGGCGCTGGACCGTCCAGGCCATGTCGACGCCCGTATCCAGCGCGCCACGGCCAACCTCCTGGACCGCATCTGCAAACGTGACTGACCGCCACTCCACGCCCCGGTCGATGTCCGCTCCACCGCCCGACTCAACCCCTGGCCAAAACCACACCTCCCATACGGGAGAATCGACCTCACTTGGCCAGAACCACGGGAGGGAACCGTGTCCGGATTCGTAGAAAAGCCCGAGCCGCTCCAGGTGCCGGGCCTGGTCCACCTCCACACCGGCAAGGTGCGCGAGCTGTACCAGAACGAGGCGGGCGAGCTCGTCATGGTCGCCAGCGACCGCCTCTCCGCCTATGACTGGGTGCTGCCGTCGGAGATCCCCGACAAGGGCCGCGTCCTCACCCAGCTCTCCCTGTGGTGGTTCGACCAGCTCGCCGACCTCGTCCCGAACCACGTCGTCTCCACGGAGCTGCCGAAGGGCGCACCCGCCGACTGGGAGGGCCGCACGCTGGTCTGCAAGTCCCTGGAGATGGTCCCGGTCGAGTGCGTCGCCCGCGGCTATCTGACGGGCTCGGGCCTCCTGGAGTACAAGGAGTCGCGCACGGTCTGCGGCCTCGCCCTGCCCGAGGGCCTGGTCGACGGCTCGGAGCTGCCCGCGCCGATCTTCACGCCCGCCGCCAAGGCCGCCGTCGGCGAGCACGACGAGAACGTGTCGTACGAGGAAGTCGCCCGCCAGGTCGGCGCGGAGACCGCGGCGCAGCTGCGTCAGACGACCCTCGCCGTCTACGGCAGGGCGCGGGACATCGCACGCGAGCGCGGTCTGATCCTCGCCGACACGAAGTTCGAGTTCGGCTACGCGGGGGAGGAGCTCATCCTCGCCGACGAGGTCCTGACGCCGGACTCGTCGCGCTTCTGGCCCGCGGACCAGTGGGAGCCGGGCCGTGCGCAGCCGTCGTACGACAAGCAGTTCGTGCGTAACTGGCTGACCTCGCCGGCCTCGGGCTGGGACCGCGGAAGCGAGCAGCCGCCGCCCGCGCTGCCGCAGGACGTGGTGGACGCCACACGCGCCAAGTACATCGAGGCGTACGAGCGGCTCACCGGCACGCCCTGGTAGGCAGGGGTACAGCTGCTGGGAACGGAGAAGGCCCCGGTCCGATGGACCGGGGCCTTTCCTCTGGAGCGGACGACCAGGTTCGAACTGGCGACCTCAACCTTGGCAAGGTTGCGCTCTACCAACTGAGCTACGTCCGCGTTGCGCCGTGGCGCGAGGACAACTATACCCAACCTCGCTCGCGTGCGAGACGCACCGCGGCATGACGGTTCTCGGCGCCGATTTTGGTGGCGGCCGAGGAGAGGTAGTTGCGGACGGTTCCCTGGGAGAGCGCGGCGCGCTCGGCGATCTCCGCGACGGGCGCTCCGTCGGCGGCGAGTTCGAGCACCTCGGCCTCGCGTGCGGTAAGCGGCGAGTCCCCGGCGGAAATGGCGTCGGCGGCCAACTCCGGGTCCACGTAACGGTTTCCGGCGTGCACGGTCCGGATGATCTCGGCGAGCCGCTGGGCGCTGACGGTCTTCGGCACGAAGCCTCGTACGCCCACCGCGAGGGCCCGTTTCAGATGTCCGGGTCTGCCATGACTCGTCACGATCATGGTCCTGCAGTCGGGGAGTTCGTCGCGCAGGGATGTGGCCACACTCACACCGTCGGCGCCGGGCATCTGCAGATCGAGGACGGCGACGTCGGGCCGGTGGGCCCGCGCCATGGCGAGCGCCTCGGGCCCCGACGCGGCCTCGGCGACGACGACGAGGTCGTCCTCCAGGGCGAGCAGCGCGGCGAGCGCCCCGCGGATGAGGTGCTCATCGTCGGCCAACAGCACACGAAGACTCATGCCGCCGCCTCGGTCGGTTCCGCCAGGTCAGGAGCATGGTCCTGGTCCTGGCCCGGGTCCCGCGGAGGCGGCAGCGGTACCTGCACCGCCAGCCGGAACACCCCGTCACCGGACGTGAAGTCCAGCGTCCCGCCCACCGCGGCGAGCCGCTCCCGCAACCCCGCGAGACCGGAGCCGCTCCCCGCGAGAGCCGGCCCATCCCCCGAGAGATCGGCCCCACGCCCGGCAGGCCCGGCCCTGCGCCCCGCAGGCTCAGCTGCCCGCCTCGCAGGCGACGGCGCCTCCGGTACTCCGTCGTTCTCCACGCTCAACGTCGCCCGTTCCTCACTCACGGCGAGAGCGATGTCGCACCGGCCCGCGTCCCCGTGTCGCAGCACGTTCGTCGCCGCCTCCCGCACGACCCACCCGAGCGCCGACTGCACCGAGGCGGGCAGCTCCGCCCCGGACCCGATGACCCGGCACTCGATCCCGGCCGCCTCCAACACGCCCTGCGCGCCCGCGAGTTCCACCTTCAGGTCGACCTCGCGGTAGCCGCGTACGACTTCCCGCACTTCCCGCTGCGACTCCTGCGCGATCCGCTGCACCTCGACCATCTGGTCCACGGCCTCGGGGCGCCCCCGGCGCGCGAGCTGCACCGCGAGTTCGCTCTTGAGGGCGATGACGGCGAGGTTGCGGCCCATGACGTCGTGCAGGTCCCGCCCGAACCGCAGCCGTTCCTCGGCGACCGCGAGCCTCGCCTCGACCTCGCGCGCCCGGTCGGCCTCCCACATCACGGAGAGCGTCCAGGCGCCGCAGCGCGTGGAGATCAGCGCGAGGAAACCCGCGAAGGCGATGATCACGCCGATCGCGACGAGCTGCCCGCCGCGCGCCCCGGCGACGGCGAACGCGCCGACGGCCACGACGAGGACGAGCGCCATACGGGCCGCATAGCCCCGGACCGTGGCGGAGAAGGCGAGCGACTGGGCGAACGGTATCGGTACGAACAGGGCGGTGATGCCCAGCATCTCCGAGCGCACCCCGTCCACCGCCTGGAGGCTCACGGCCAGACCCATCGTGACGGTCATGAGGGCGCCCGCGACGACGAGGTCGCGGCGTGGCAGCGGGGCCCGCCGCAGGTAGTGGTCGACGGAGCGGCGCAGCGACCGGCTGGCGTGCAGGCACTGCGCGGCGCCCGACACGATCAGGGCCCAGCCGAAGAGTCGGGGGCTGAGGTCGTGGCGCAGGCTCAGGCCGAGCGGTACCGAGACCCAGCTGAGGAGGAAGATCCACGGCATCAGGTGCCAGGTCACCGTCGACTGGAACTCGACCTTCTCGATCTTGCTGCGCCCGTGCCAGCTCCGCTGCCAGGCCCGCATCCGGCCGACCACGTCCGTCGCCTCCCTCAGTGCCGGGGTTCCCACCGGAACCACCGCCGTACAGCAAACACCGCGAGCACGGTCCAGGCCACCGCGGTGGTGGCGGCGCCGAGCGCGTCACCTGCGGAGAGGTTTCCGGCCCAGCCGCCGCGGATCAGCTCGATGACGGGCGACAGCGGCAGCAGCTCGCAGACCGAGGCGAGCTTGTCGGGCATGACCTCCAGGGGGACGAAGAGTCCGGAGCCGAGCATCGACACGAAGATCAGCGGCATGGTCATGACCTGTGCGGACTCGGTGGACCGGCTGAAGCTCCCGGTGACGGCGGCCAGCGCGGCGAACATCACGAGGCCCGCGACGACGCCGAGGAGGACGAGGTGCGGCGCGCTCGGCGCCCCCGCGTCGAGGAGCACCGCGCAGCCCACGGAGAGGACGAGGCACTGCACGACGCCGATGAGGACCGAGGGCAGTGCGGCGCCCGCGAGGATCTCGGGGTCCCGCAGCTCGCCGGTGCGCAGCCGCTTCAGTACGAGTTCCTCGCGACGTGCGACGTAGACGGCGGTCAGCGCCGAGTACACGGCGAAGAGCAGGGAGAAGCCGAGGGCGCTCGGCAGCACGACGGTGCCGACGTCGAGTCCCGTGCCCTTCAGGTCCATGCCGTCGGCGGCCTGCCGCATGCTGAACGGGATGACCAGCGGTACGAACAGGGCCGCGAACAGCGTGCCCTTGCTCCGCCCGAGCAGCGTCATCTCGGAGCGCGCGAGCGCCCGCATGCGCCCTGCGGGCGTCGTCATGGGCATCGTGCTCATACCGCCATCTCCTTGTCCTCGGAGCCGTCCTCGGAGCCGTTCTCGGGGCCGCTCTTCCTGCCCGCACGGCGCCCGTATCCGTCGTCGTTCCCGCTCTCGGCGGCGCGCGCGATCCGCAGGAACGCCTCCTCCAGGGACGCGGCCCGCACGTCGAGTCCGGTGAGCTCGACCCGAGCGTCCCTGGCCCACAGCAGCAGCCCGGTGGCGGCGCGTTGGAGTTCGTTCGTACGCAGCCGGACCCTCCTTCCCGACGTCTCGTGGCCCGTCACGCCCAGCTCGCCGAGGGGCGGCAGGTCGCCGACGAAGTAGCCGTCGGGCAGCTCGAAGGAGATGTGCGAGGGCTGACTCGCGACCACGTCGGAGACGCGTCCCGCGGCGGCGATCCGCCCCTCGTGCAGGATCGCGAGGCGGTCGGCGAGTTCCTCGGCCTCTTCCAGGTAGTGCGTGGTGAGCAGCACGGTCGTGCCGTTGTCGCGCAGGTCCCGCACCAACTGCCAGGTCTCGCGGCGCCCTTCGGCGTCGAGTCCGGTGGTGGGTTCGTCGAGGAAGAGCACCTCGGGCCTGCCGAGGAGAGCCATGGCGAGGTCGAGCCGGCGCTTCTCGCCACCCGAGAGCTGCTTCACGCGCACCCCGGCCCGCTTGGCGAGCCCGACGATGTCCAGGGCCTCGCCGACGGGCATGGCGCCGCTGGTGCACCCCGCCCACATGCGGGCCGTCTCCTGGACGGTCAACTCGGCGGGGAATCCGCCTTCCTGGAGCATGACGCCGATGCGGGGCCGTACTTTGGCGCGTTCGGTGTACGGGTCGTGCCCGAGGACGCGCACGCGTCCGCCGGCCGGGGCGGCGAGCCCTTCGAGGAGTTCGAGGGTGGATGTCTTGCCGGCGCCGTTGGTGCCGAGGAGCGCGAACAGTTCGCCGCGGCCCACGGCGAAGGAGACCCCGCGTACCGCCTCGAAACCGCCCCCGTACACGCGCCGCAGATCGGTCACGTCGATCACTTGGTCAGTCATGGTTCGAGCGTCTCCCGGCCGGGAAGCGGTCGGCAGTGCGCGCTGTCACCGGCCCGTATGACAAATGTCAGAACACGTGGCCGACCATGGGGACCAAGGGAACCGAGGGGACACGAAGAAGGCCCCGGTCGAATCGACCGGGGCCTCTCACATGGAGCGAACGACGAGGTTCGAACTCGCGACCTCAACCTTGGCAAGGTTGCGCTCTACCAACTGAGCTACGTTCGCATTGCCTCCGACCAGCTCTCACTGATCGGCGCGAGCACCAGCTTACCGCAACCGGAGGACCGGTCGGTGAGCGGTGCAGAGCGGGTGACAGGAATTGCACACTGCGCCTTCCCCCTGGAAGGGGGATGTTCTACTACTGAACTACACCCGCACGACTCCGTGAGGCCCGGCCTTTCGGCCTCGCCCCTCGGCGTGCTCCAGACTCTAGCTGACCAGCGGGGGTGCAGCGCAAGTCGGTTGTCCCGAGGGGCGCGGATCGAGCTCGGATGCGGCGTGGACCTGCTGGTCCGGCCGACCGCTCAGTTGGCCGCCTCGAACGCCTCGTAGACCTTCTTGGGGATGCGGCCGCGCGGCGGGACGTTCATGTGGTGCGAGCGCGCCCAGGCGCGGACCGCCGACGGGTCGGGGGACAGGGCGGTGTGCCGGAACGCGGCGCCGGACCGCGACCGCTTGCGGGCGGCCTCCAGGTACGGGGCAAGTGCCCCGCGCAGTTTCTCTGCATTGGTTTGATTGAGGTCGATCTCGTACGAGGTGCCGTCAAGACCGAACGCGACCGTTTCCGCCGCTTCCCCGCCGTCGATGTCGTCAAAGAGAGTGACCACGACACGTTGCGCCACGAATATCGGTCCCTTCGCGCGGCTCTCCCGCGTGTACCGCGTTGACATGCGGTGTTGCCGACTGTGATGCCGACTGCATGGATGTTTTCGGCAAAGTATCGACTATTGCCTTTTCCTTTGTACAGTGCCCGGCATTGCATTGTGAAGCCTGGCCTAATACCTCCGCGTGTCAGGTTGCAATGACGTTGCGTGATCTTTCATGGATTCATGGTGAAGGTTCTCGGTTCGAAACCTGTTTGAGCACCGGAACGTGACCGTCATCTCGTAGGTTGCTACGAGTCTACGCGAGTAGAAATTTTGTGCCGGTAGTCTGAAGGAACCTGCTCAGCACCCAGCAAGCAGCACACGCCAGCACCACACACCGGGAGTGCCAGTGGCACGCGTCGTAGTCGACGTCATGCTCAAGCCGGAGATCCTCGACCCCCAGGGCCAGGCGGTGCAGCGTGCACTGCCGCGCCTCGGTTTCCAGGGCATCTCCGACGTACGTCAGGGAAAGCGCTTCGAACTCGAGGTGGACGGGCCCGTGGATGCCGCGGCCCTCGCCCGTATCCACGAGTTGGCGGAAACCTTCCTCGCCAACACCGTGATCGAGGACTTCGTCGTAAAGGTCGAAGAAGGCCAGGAGACGCGGAAGGCCGAGGAGGCCGCGAAGTGACCGCTCGAATTGGAGTCGTCACTTTCCCGGGAACCCTCGACGACCGCGACACCCAGCGTGCCGTCCGCGTGGCGGGCGCCGAAGCCGTGCCGCTGTGGCACAAGGACAAGGACCTCAAGCAGGTCGACGCCGTGGTGCTGCCCGGCGGGTTCTCCTACGGCGACTATCTGCGGGCCGGCGCCATCTCGCGTTTCTCGCCGGTGATGGAGTCCGTCATCGAGCAGGCGAAGGCCGGAATGCCGGTCCTCGGCATCTGCAACGGCTTCCAGGTGCTCACCGAGACGCACCTCCTGCCCGGGGCGATGCTGCGCAACAACCACCTGCACTTCATCTGCCGGGAGCAGAAGCTGCGCGTGGAGAACGCGGAGACCGCCTGGACCGCCGACTACACGGCGGGACAGGAGATCCGCATCCCGCTGAAGAACATCGACGGGCAGTACACGGCCGACGAGCGGACGCTGGACATGCTGGAGGCCGAGGGCCGCGTCGCCTTCCGCTACCTGGACGGCAACCCCAACGGCTCGCTCCGTGACATCGCCGGCATCACCAACGAGGCGGGCAACGTCGTCGGCCTCATGCCGCACCCCGAGCACGCCGTCGAGCCGCTGATCGGGACCGGCCGCGCCGACGGCCTCGGATTCTTCACCTCGATCCTGAAGAAGCTGGTCAACGCATGACTCTGGACACCGTCAAGCACGCGAGCGAGACGCCCGACGTCAAGCTCCCCTGGGCCGAACTGGGCCTGAAGGAAGACGAGTACGAGCGCGTCCGCGAGATCCTCGGCCGCCGCCCGACCGGCGCCGAGCTCGCCATGTACTCCGTCATGTGGTCCGAGCACTGCTCGTACAAGAGCAGCAAGGTCCACCTGCGGCAGTTCGGCGAGAAGGTGCCGGAGAACGACGCGATGCTCGTCGGCATCGGTGAGAACGCCGGCGTCGTCGACGTCGGCCAGGGCTACGCGGTCACCTTCAAGGTCGAGTCCCACAACCACCCGTCGTACGTCGAGCCCTACCAGGGCGCGGCCACCGGCGTCGGCGGCATCGTCCGCGACATCATCGCGATGGGCGCCCGCCCGGTCGCCGTCGTGGACCCGCTGCGCATGGGCGACGCCCAGCACCCCGACACCAAGCGCGTGCTCCCCGGAGTCGTCGCTGGCATCGGCGGCTACGGCAACTGCCTGGGTCTGCCCAACATCGGCGGCGAGCTCGTCTTCGACGCCTGCTACCAGGGCAACCCGCTGGTGAACGCAGGTGCCATCGGCGTGATGCGGCACGAGGACATCCACCTCGCGAAGGCGTCGGGCCCCGGCAACAAGGTCATCCTGTACGGCGCCCGCACGGGCGGCGACGGCATCGGCGGCGCCTCGATCCTGGCCTCCGAGACCTTCGACGACACGAAGCCGAGCAAGCGGCCGGCCGTGCAGGTCGGCGACCCCTTCCAGGAGAAGCTCCTCATCGAGTGCACCCTGGAGGCCTTCGCCGAGAAGCTCGTCGTCGGCATCCAGGACCTCGGCGCCGCCGGACTCTCCTGCGCCACCAGCGAGTTGGCGTCCAACGGCTCGGGCGGCATGCGCGTCGATCTTGACGACGTGCCGCTGCGCGACTCCACGCTCACCCCTGAGGAGATCCTCATGAGTGAGTCGCAGGAACGCATGTGTGCCGTGGTCGAGCCCGAGAAGGTCGAGCGCTTCCTGGAGATCTGCGAGAAGTGGGACGTCATCGCCACCGTCGTCGGTGAGGTGACCGACGGCGACCGCCTGGAGATCTTCTGGCACGGCGAGAAGATCGTCGACGTCGACCCGCGCACGGTCGCGCACGACGGCCCGGTCTACGAGCGTCCGTACGCCCGCCCGTCCTGGCAGGACGCCCTCCAGGCCGACGACGCGAACAAGCTGGCCCGCCCGGCGAACGGCGAGGAGCTGCGCGAGCAGGTCCTGAAGCTGGTCGCCGCGCCGAACCAGGCCGCGAAGTCCTGGGTCACCGACCAGTACGACCGCTTCGTGCAGGGCAACACCGTGCTGGCGCAGACCGAGGACTCCGGGATGATCCGGATCAACGAGGAGACGGGCCTCGGTGTCGCCATCGCCACCGACGGCAACGGCCGGTTCGCGAAGCTCGACCCGTACACGGGTGCGCAGCTCGCGCTCGCCGAGTCGTACCGCAACGTCGCCGCCTCCGGCGCCAAGCCCCTCGCGATCTCGGACTGCCTGAACTTCGGCTCGCCCGAGGACCCGGACGTCATGTGGCAGTTCGCCGAGGCCGTCCGCGGCCTCGCGGACGGCTGCCTGGAGCTCGGCACCCCGGTCACCGGCGGCAACGTCTCGCTCTACAACCAGACCGGCGAGGCGGCGATCCACCCGACGCCCGTCGTCGCCGTCCTCGGCGTGATCGACGACGTCGCGCGGCGCACGCCGATGGCGTTCGAGGAAGAGGGCCAGCTCCTCTACCTGCTGGGCGAGACGCGCGAGGAGTTCGGCGGTTCGGCCTGGTCGCAGGTGATCCACGGACACCTCGGCGGACTGCCGCCCAAGGTCGACCTGGCGCGCGAGAAGCTGCTCGCCGAGATCCTGATCTCCGCGTCGCGCGACGGCATGATCGACGCCGCGCACGACCTGTCGGACGGCGGTCTCGTGCAGGCCGTCACCGAGTCGTGCCTGCGCGGCGGCAAGGGCGCGCGGCTCGTCGTCCCCGACGGCTTGGACGCGTTCACGTTCCTCTTCTCCGAGTCGGCGGGCCGCGCGGTCGTCTCGGTGCCGCGGAGCGAGGAGCTGCGCTTCACCGACATGTGCGGGGCGCGGGGTCTGCCCGTGCGGCGCATCGGGGTCGTCGACGGTGACGCCGTCGACGTACAGGGCGAGTTCACGCTGCCGCTGAGCGAGCTGCGCGAGGCCCACGAGGGGACGCTTCCCGGGCTCTTCGCCTGAGCCGTCCCGTCTCTGCCCGAAGCCCCCGTCCGGACCAGGTCCGGACGGGGGCTTCGGCGTACCCGGACACGCCACGCGGACACTGCAGGGGTTGCACGGAATTACGTAATTACGTAAGTTCGAGGCATGGATCTGGAACAGCGCGTCGCCGAGCTCGAACGGCGCATGGCGGAGCTGGAGAGCGCGGAACCGGCCGCGCCCGCCGTGGGAGAGGGCGATTTCTGGGCCCTCGACGCGCTGAAGGCGCGGCATCCGGTGACGGAGGACGCGGACGGCGCCGTCCTGTTCACCGGGTCGGTACGGGTGCCGACGGGGCACCGGTACGAGTGGCAGTACGGCCTGCTCACCGAGTCCGTCTTCGAGGGCGACTGGTCCGAGGCGGCCGAATCGTTCGCCGCGCTCGGCAACCCCGTACGGCTGCGGCTGCTGCGGGAGATCCTCGGCGGCCTGCGCACCGCCGCCGAGCTGGCCGCGCTCGACGACGTCGGCACGACCGGCCAGATCTACCACCACCTGCGCCAGCTGACCGGCGCGGGCTGGCTGCACAGCACCGGGCGCGGGCGCTACGAGGTGCCCGCCGGGCGGGTGGTGCCGCTGCTCGTGGCGCTCACGGCGGCCAAGCCGGTGTCCTGACCGTTACCTGTACGAGGGGGAAGTCATGTCCGTGGGCCAACGCAAGGCGGCGGCACTGCTGCAACGTCTGCTGTTGCTGTTCATCGCCGCCCATCTGATCGTCGTCTTCACCGGCGACCCGCCCTATCCGAGCTGGCTCGGCCTTGCCGCGGCCGTCGGCGTGTTCGGCCTCTCCTTCGCGCTCGGCGCCGACGCGCGCCGCGAGGCCAAGGCTTCGCAGCCTTCGACGGTCGAGATCGAACCGCCGGTCACCGGCCGCTGGTCCGCGCTCAACAGTCCCGCCGACAAGGTGCCGAGCCATGGCACGCGGAGCTGCGGGCAGGCCTACGCCATCGACATCGTCGCCGAGCCGGCGGACGGGCCGGGCAGGCCCGCCTTCGCCTGGCTCTGGCCTCTCGCGCGCGGCAACCGTGCGTTCCCCGCCTTCGGGGCGCCGCTGCTGGCGGTCGCCGACGCGACCGTCGTGCACGCGGAGGACGGTCAGCGGGACCACCTCAGCCGCAACTCCCTCGCCGGAATCCTGTACCTGATCGTCGTCGAGGGCTTCGGCAGGTCGCTGGGCGGCGCCCGCCGCATCGTCGGCAACCACGTCATCCTCGACATCGGTGAGGGGACGTACGCCGTGTACGCGCACGTCAAGCAGGGCTCGCTCACCGTGCGGGCGGGGGACCGGGTGACCGTCGGACAGGAGCTCGGCCGGTGCGGGAACTCCGGCAACTCCACCGAGCCGCACGTGCACTTCCAGCTGATGGACGGGCCCGACCTGGACACGGCCCGGGGCGTGCCGTTCAGCTGGCGAGGGGTCGGCGTGCCCCGCAACCGCGAGACGTTCACCGTGCGGGAAGAGACCACCCCGGTACCGTGACCTGCATGACCGAGGAGCTGGGGCTGCGCGCGCGCAAGAAGCGGCAGACCGCCGCGCGGATCTGGCAGGTCGCTGTGGACCTCTGTGCCGAGCGGGGCTTCGACCACGTCTCCGTGGCGGAGATCGCCGAGGCGGCCGACGTGTCGAAGATGACCGTCTTCAACTACTTCGGCACCAAGGAAGACGTGATCGTCGGCCCCATGGAGGACCACGCGGAGGACCCGGCCCGCGCGGTCCGCGAGCGGCGCCCCGGCGAGTCCGCGGTCGCCGCGGCGCGCCGCCAGTTCCTGGAGCAGATCCCCCGGCGCGACCCGTCGATCGGCCTCGGCGGCGACCCGCGCACCCTCAAGGTGCGCCAGCTCATCAAGGAGACACCGACGCTCGCGCACCGCGTGGTCATCTTCCACATGCGCAGCGTCCAGCTCCTCGCCGACGAGCTCGCCGAGGAGACCGGCGACATGCTTCTCGCGCGGGTCGCCGCGGCCCAGCTGATCGGCGCCCGGAACGCGCTCATCATGCAGAACCACGAACGCACCCTCGCGGGGGACCCGGACGACGAGATCGCGAAGGGCTGCGCGGAGGCCGCCGAGCGCGCCTTCGACCTGGTCGAAAAGGGACTACAGGGGTACCCCGGAAACGCTTAGGCTCGGCCTCATGCCACCGGCCAAGAAGCGCACGCGCTCGTACGACTCCACCAAGATCCGCACCGCCGTGCTCGCCCAGTTCGGCAACGTACGGGACGCGGTGCACACCCTCACGCCCGAGCAGCTGGCCCGCCCCACCCGGCTCGGCGACTGGACCGTGCACGAACTCGCCGCCCACCTCGCCCTGGTCCTCGGCACCGTCCACCGCTACCTCGGCATGCCGGAACCGGCCAGACACGAAGTGCCGCTCATGGACTGGCCGTTCGCCACGGTCACCGCCGCCGCGCGGGTCGACGAGGACACCCGGGCGCTCGCCGAGACAGCGGGCGCGGACCTCGACGACCTCTTCACGCGCACGTTCACCGGCTTCGAGGAGTCCCTGGCCGCCGCGTCCGACGACCGTCTGGTGCCCTCGCGCTTCGGCGCCATGACCCTGGGCGACTTCCTCGTCACCCGTACCGTCGAACTCACCGTCCACACGGACGACTTGAACGACGCCGTGCCGGGCCTCGACGTGCCGTACGACCGGCAGGCCCTGGCCGCCTGCGCCCGGCTGCTCGCGGACGCCCTCGCGGTGAAGGCGCCCGGCGCGTCGACGGAGGTGCGGATTCCGCCGTATGCCGTCGTGCAGTGCGTCGAAGGACCCCGGCACACCCGCGGCACCCCGCCCAACGTCGTCGAGGCCGACCCGCTCACCTGGATCCGCCTCGCGACCGGACGCACGGACTGGGCGACCGCCGTCGACGCGGCGCAGGTCAGCGCGAGCGGTGAGCGGGCGGACCTGTCGGGGCTGCTGCCGATCATGGGGTGACCCCGCGGGCGCCGGGACGGAGAGATGGAACCGGTACCCCCACTTGTTCCGTCACATTGCCATGCACACGCAGCGAGTGACCCTCACCCTGACCGCGCTGGCCTCCGCGGGGCTGCTGCTCACGGCATGCGGCAGCGAGTCCGGAGCCGGCTCCGACCGCGACTCCGGCGGCCGTACCGTGACGACCGAGCAGGCACTCACCGGCGTCCGCTGGAACGTGGAGAGCCTCACCGTGGGCGGCAAGAAGCACGACGCCCCGGAAGGCGCGTACCTGAAGATCGGCAAGGACGGCAGGGCCGCCGGCAGCTACGGCTGCAACCACGCGGGCACCACCGTGTCGGTCAAGGGCGACACCGTGGACTTCGGCGAGACACAGACGACGATGATGGCCTGCGAGGGCGGCGGCCGCATGAAGTTCGAGGAGAAGCTCACGCGCGCACTCGGCGCGGGCAGGTTCACCGCGAAGGTGGACGGCGACCGCATGACCCTCACCACGGCCAAGGGAGACCGCGTGGACTTCACCTCGCAGCCCGCCGAGCCCGACGCGCCGCTCACCGGCACCAAATGGACGGTGAACGGCATCGGCGACGGCAAGACCGCCGCGACCCTGCCGAAGGCCGTGTCCGGCAAGGTCCACCTCACCTTCGGCGACGACGGCAAGGTCCGCGGCAACCTCGGCTGCAACGACGTCTCGGCCAAGGCCGAGGCGGAGGACGGCCGCATCACCTTCGGCAAGCCCGCGACCACCCGGAAGATGTGCCCCGGCGACGCGATGACCACCGAACGCAAGCTCCTGAAGCTCTTCGACGGCGAGGCACGCCACGAGGTGCAGCAGGGCACGCTGAAGCTCACCGCGGACGACGGCACGGTCGTCACGGCGAACACCACCGCGGCCAAGGGCCGGGCCAAGGACTAGGCGTAGGGCAGCAGTTCCTTGTCCGTCCGCTCCCACGCACGCCGCAGCTCCGCCAGGAGCCGCGGCTCCGCGGCGGCCCGGTCGGCCTGCTCGCGACGGTCCTCGGCGAGGTGGAAGAGCTGGTCGGCGCCGTCCTTGCCCCGGTAGTACTTCCAGTCGCCGCGCCGCAGCGCCCGCTCGCCCCGCACCCGCCAGAACAGCTCCCGCTCGGCGAGCCGCTCGCCCTTCAGGAGGTACGGGGCGAGGCTGGCGCCGTCCAGCGGGTGGGCGCGGTCCGGCCTGGCGCCGCCGATCTCCAGCAGCGTCGCCGTCCAGTCGGGCGTGTAGACGGGCTCGTCGCTGACCTGCCCGCCGTCGATCCGCGCCGGCCACCGCACGATGGTCGGCACTCGGATACCGCCCTCCTTGAGGGAGCCCTTGTTGCCGGACAGCGGCCAGTTGTACGAGAAGCGCTCGCCGCCGTTGTCCGACGCGAAGAACACGAGGGTGTCGCGCTCCTGCCCCGACTTCCGCAGGGCGCGCAGCACCTCACCGATCGAACGGTCCAGATCCTCGACCATCTCCTTGTACTTCTCCACGGAACCGCCGTCCCGGTGCTGCAGCGCCCCCTTCTCGCCCGCCTTGATGCGGCGGACGATCTCGGCGCTCTGCTCCTCGTCGCCGTCGGCTATCCACGGCCAGTGGGGAGTGGTGAAGTTCAGGTTGAGCAGCCACGGCTTGCCGCCGTGGTCCCGTCGCACGTACGCGCTCGCCCGCTCGGTCAGGACGCGGGTGTAGTACCGCAGGTCCTTGTACTCGGCGTCGCCCTCCCGGACGGCGCCCTCGTAGAGGTCGTACTCCCCGCCGAGCCCCAGCTTCGAGTAGTACTCCAGGGCCCCGCCGAAGTTCCCGAAGAACTCGTCCCACCCGGACTTGGTGGGTGAGTAGTCCGGCAGGTAGCCGCAGTGCCACTTGCCGATGAGCGCGGTCGCGTACCCGGCGTCGCGCAGCAGTGACGCGAGCGTGGGGTGGGTCGGGTCGAGGCCCACGGACCTGTCCGCGATCGGCTCCGCGAGACCGCCCTTCGTACGCCCGGGGAAGCGGCCCGTGTACAGGCTGAAGCGGGTCGGCGAGCAGGTCGCCGACCCGGAGTAGGCGTCCGTGAAGCGGACGCCCTCGCGGGCGAGGCGGTCGAGGTTCGGCGTCCGGATGTGCGGCGAGCCGTAGGACGAGAGGTCGGCCCAGCCGAGGTCGTCGCCGAGGACGAAGAGGATGTTCGGCCGCCGTCCGCCCCGGCGCGCCGCCGCCCGGAACGGCCGCTCCTCGGCACCGGCGCGGGCCTGCGCATCGGTGGCCGGGAGACCGACCGCGGCGGCGGTCGCGGAGGCGCCGACGACGCCTCCGAAGGCGCGCCGGGACAGCTGGGAAACGGACCTGTCGGAGGTGTGACCGGGCTTGTGGGAAGACACAATGCGCTCCTGAACGAGGGCAGGCGGAAGCCGGGGGGAAAGGGGTGCGGAAGGGTGCGTTCAGGCAGCGCGACAGATGGCGCTCGCGACACGGACCAGGTCAACGTGGCGGCGCCCCACGAGTGTGACCGTCGGGTCACCGGTGGACTGCATGCGCCGGAGCCTGTCCGAGGGCGCTTGTAGGTGTCAACGAAAGGGCCGGTCTGTTCACACGCGCTTCGCACTCGGCCGGTGCGGGCAGCGGGCGCGCCCCGTTCGCGATTACGGTCCGTGCAGGGTCCGTATCCCCAATTCGGACCAGTGGTCGATCTCGCCTACACTCGATGGCGTGCCACGTGGTGACGGTCGACTCAATCACGATCTGCTTCCCGGCGAGAAGGGCCCCCAGGACGCTTGCGGCGTCTTCGGTGTCTGGGCTCCGGGCGAAGAGGTCGCAAAGCTCACGTACTTCGGGCTCTACGCCCTCCAGCATCGGGGTCAGGAATCCGCGGGAATCGCGGTAAGCAACGGCTCCCAGATCCTCGTCTTCAAGGACATGGGCCTCGTGTCCCAGGTCTTCGACGAAACCTCTCTCGGCTCGCTCCAGGGTCACATCGCGGTCGGTCACGCCCGCTACTCGACCACTGGCGCCTCCGTCTGGGAGAACGCCCAGCCGACGTTCCGTGCCACCGCGCACGGCTCCATCGCGCTCGGGCACAACGGCAACCTCGTCAACACCGCCCAGCTCGCCGAGCTGGTCGCCGCCCTGCCCAAGGAGAACGGCCGCGCGACCCAGGTCGCCGCGACCAACGACACCGACCTGGTGACGGCCCTCCTCGCGGGTCAGGTGGACGACGACGGCAAGCCGCTGACCATCGAGGAAGCAGCCACCAAGGTCCTCCCGGACGTGCAGGGCGCCTTCTCCCTCGTCTTCATGAACGAGAACACGCTGTACGCGGCCCGCGACCCGCAGGGCATCCGCCCGCTGGTCCTCGGCCGCCTGGAGCGCGGCTGGGTCGTCGCCTCGGAGTCCGCCGCGCTCGACATCTGCGGCGCCAGCTACGTCCGCGAGATAGAGCCCGGTGAGTTCGTCGCGATCGACGAGAACGGACTGCGAACGTCCCGATTCGCGGAAGCGAAGCCCAAGGGCTGTGTCTTCGAGTACGTCTATCTGGCGCGCCCCGACACGGACATCGCGGGCCGGAACGTCTACCTCTCGCGCGTCGAGATGGGCCGGAAACTCGCCGCGGAAGCCCCGGTCGAGGCCGACCTCGTCATAGCGACCCCCGAATCCGGCACCCCCGCCGCGATCGGGTACGCGGAAGCCTCCGGCATCCCCTTCGGCGCAGGCCTGGTCAAGAACGCCTATGTCGGCCGGACCTTCATCCAGCCCTCGCAGACGATCCGTCAGCTCGGCATCCGTCTCAAGCTGAACCCCCTCAAGGAAGTCATCAAGGGCAAGCGCCTCGTGGTCGTCGACGACTCGATCGTCCGCGGCAACACCCAGCGCGCCCTGGTCAAGATGCTCCGCGAGGCCGGCGCCGCCGAGGTCCACATCCGGATCTCGTCCCCGCCCGTGAAGTGGCCGTGCTTCTTCGGCATCGACTTCGCGACCCGCGCCGAGCTCATCGCCAACGGCATGACCATCGAGGAGATCGGCACCTCGCTCGGCGCCGACTCCCTCTCGTACATCTCCATCGACGGCATGATCGAGGCCACGACCATCGACAAGCCGAACCTCTGCCGGGCCTGCTTCGACGGCGAGTACCCGATGGATCTGCCCGACCCCGAGCTGCTCGGCAAGCAGCTCCTGGAGACGGAGCTGGCGGCAGGCCCTGCCGCCACGGCAGCGGCCGACGCGATCCGTCGCCCGTAAGCCCACGTAGTAACGACACGAAAGTTCTCACCCCCTATGCCTGAGACCACCGGTGCCAGCTACGCAGCCGCGGGCGTCGACATCGAAGCGGGCGACCGCGCCGTCGAGCTGATGAAGGAGTGGGTCAAGAAGACCCGGCGTCCCGAGGTCGCGGGCCTCGGCGGGCTCGGCGGCTTCGCCGGGCTCTTCGACGCCTCCGCGCTCAAGCGTTTCGAGCGCCCGCTCCTGGCCTCCGCCACCGACGGCGTCGGGACCAAGGTCGACATCGCCCGCCAGATGGGCGTGTACGACACCATCGGCCACGACCTCGTCGCGATGGTCATGGACGACATCGTGGTGTGTGGCGCCGAGCCGCTCTTCATGACCGACTACATCTGCGTCGGCAAGGTGCACCCCGAGCGTGTCGCGGCGATCGTGAAGGGCATCGCCGAGGGCTGTGTCCTCGCGGGCTGCTCGCTCGTCGGCGGCGAGACCGCGGAGCACCCGGGTCTGCTGGGTCCGGACGACTTCGACGTCGCGGGCGCCGGCACCGGCGCGGTCGAGGCCGACCGGCTTCTCGGCCCCGATCGCATCCGTAAGGGTGACGCGGTGATCGCCATGGCGTCATCGGGTCTTCACTCGAACGGGTACTCGCTCGTCCGGCACGTGGTCTTCGACCGCGCCGGATGGGCCCTGGACCGTCGGGTCGAGGAGTTCGGCCGCACGCTCGGCGAGGAGCTCCTGGAGCCCACCAAGATCTACTCCCTGGACTGCCTGGCGCTGACCCGCACCACGGACGTCCACGCCTTCAGCCACGTCACGGGCGGCGGCCTCGCGGCCAACCTCGCCCGCGTGATCCCCGACGGCCTGCACGCCGTCGTGGACCGCGAGACGTGGACCCCCGGCGCGGTCTTCGACGTGGTCGGCCAGGTCGGGCAGGTCGAGCGCCTGGAGCTGGAGAAGACGCTGAACATGGGCGTCGGCATGATCGCGATCGTCCCCGAGGAGTCCGCGGACGCGGCGCTCACCACCCTCGCGGACCGCGGCGTGGACGCCTGGGTCGCGGGCGAGATCACGGACCGCGGCGACCACACGACCGGCGCCGAGCTGGTCGGCGACTACAGCGAGTAGAAGGTGGTGCTGCCCTCCGGGGGCAGCACAAAACCCGGTCCGGTGTGGTGACCACCCCGGACCGGGTGAAGTGCAGTTGCTACGTGAACTGCGAATGCCGCGTAGGCAACAGATGCTGCGTAAGCAACGAGGTCAAGCGCCGCGGCGCTGCGACGACGGACCGGACTCGTCGGAGTCCTCGTCCTCGTCGTCGTTGTACAGATCCGCGTACTGGGCGTACGGGTCGTCTTCCTCGTCGTCGTCCTCGAACGGCTCGCCATTCGGCGGCTGTTGCGAAGTCGAAGCGCCCAGCTCATTGGCCAGACGCGACAGATCAGTCCCGCCGCTGCTGTACTTCAGCTGGCGGGCGACCTTCGTCTGCTTGGCCTTTGCCCGGCCGCGCCCCATGGCTCGACCCCCTCGGATACGGGGCTCGACGGCCCCAGAGTCTTGACACGCGTTCATGATCTGGAACGGGCTCTCCGTGGAGAGACCGGTCCGTAGGGCTTCCACGGTACCTGCTCCTGCGGCCATACGGTACGTCGCCCGCAGGACGCGCCTCGGCGCACGACCCTCGAGGAGCCCCGTCCTCGCTGGTCAACTGCGATTTTAACCTCTTCTTGGCGGGCGACCCGCCGACGGGGGTGAGTCTTGTCTCTCCTGTGCGTCGACGGGGCCCTGTCAAAACGTCACAGAGCGTCGGAAGATCGGATTCCGGGCTGTTTCCTCGCGCGTCAGCGCCCCTCGGAGATCCGCTGTTCAGCGATCCTGTCGGCCGCGGCGGCCGGCGGAATGCCGTCCTCCTTTGCGCGAGCGAATATGGCGAGCGTGGTGTCGAAGATCTTCGACGCCTTCGCCTTGCACCGGTCGAAGTCGAACCCGTGGAGCTCGTCGGCGACCTGGATCACGCCGCCCGCGTTCACCACGTAGTCCGGCGCGTAGAGGATCGACCGGTCGGCCAGGTCCTTCTCCACACCCGGGTGCGCGAGCTGGTTGTTCGCGGCGCCGCACACCACCTTCGCCGTGAGGACGGGCACGGTGTCGTCGTTCAGCGCGCCGCCCAGCGCGCACGGCGCGTAGATGTCCAGGCCCTCGGTCCGGATCAGCGCCTCGGTGTCCGCCGCCGCCGTCACCGACGGGTGCTTGTGGACGATCCGGTTCACCGACTCCTCGCGGACGTCCGTGATGACGACCTCGGCGCCGTCCTCCAGGAGGTGCTCGACCAGGTGGTGGCCCACCTTGCCGACGCCCGCGACACCGACCTTGCGCCCGCGCAGCGACGGGTCGCCCCACAGGTGCTCGGCGCTGGCCCGCATGCCCTGGTAGACACCGAACGCGGTGAGCACGGAGGAGTCGCCCGCGCCGCCGTTCTCGGGGGAGCGACCTGTGGTCCAGCGGCACTCGCGCGCGACGACGTCCATGTCGGAGACGTACGTACCGACATCGCAGGCCGTCACGTAGCGGCCGCCGAGCGAGGCGACGCAGCGGCCGAAGGCGAGCAGCAGCTCCTCGCTCTTGATCCGGTCCGGATCGCCGATGATCACGGCCTTGCCGCCGCCGTGGTCGAGCCCGGCCATGGCGTTCTTGTACGACATCCCGCGCGACAGGTTCAGGACGTCGGCGACGGCCTCTTCCTCGGTCGCGTACGGGTAGAAGCGGGTGCCGCCGAGGGCGGGGCCCAGGGCGGTGCTGTGGATGGCGATGACGGCCTTGAGGCCGCTGGCGCGGTCCTGGCAGAGCACTACTTGCTCGTGGCCTCCCTGGTCCGAGTGGAACAGGGTGTGCAGGACGCCGTTGTCTGCTTCGGTCACTGTGGTGACTCCCGGTCAAGTGCGGCGGTTGGGAGGGCTCCCGTACGGGTGGCGGGGCCCGATGGGCATGAGACTAGAGGCTGTCCACCGACCTTGGCCTCCCGGTGCCGAGGATCACGTTTTCCGGCGCGTCCGCGGGGGAGAGAGGAGCCGTGCCCAAGGTGTCTTCGGTGACGGTCCCATACGCGTCCTACCTGCGTGTGTACGAGCCGCTGGCCGCTTTTCCCGAGCCGGAGCGCGGCCACTGGGCGCGCTACGCCCGCCGCCCCGACCTGCCTTCCTGCCAGGACGAGCTCCGCCGCTCGCTGGCCGGCCTGCTGCCCACGCCACCGGTGCCCGTGCCGGTGCACGAGAGCGACGACGCGTTCGTGGCCGAGGTCGACGGAGTGCTGCACGTCTGCCCGTGGCGGACCCGGCTGCGCGGCTGGCAGGCCATGGAGGAGCTGGCGGGCCAGTTGCCCCCGACGGTCCTGGACGCCGTGCTGCCCCCGGTGCTCCGCCGTCAGACGGTGGCGGACTACGAACAGTGGCTGGCGCGCAACCCCGACGCGCGCCCCTGGATCCGTACGTCGACGTGGCAGGTGCCGCTGCACTGGTTCGTGCTCGTCTCCGACGAGGAGCGCAGCCACGAGAAGGGCGAGCCGCCGGGGCTGAGCTACCGCACGCCGATGGTGCAGGCGCGGCGCCGGGTCGCGCGCGGGCTGCGGGCGCTGCGGGATGCGCTGGACGAGGGGCCGATCATCGACGGGCTCGTGGACGTCGGCCGGTGGCTGGAGGAGTTCCACCCGCGCTCCCTGGTCGAACTCGACTACGGCGGGCTCGTGCACGCGGTCTCCGCCGACGAGCTCGACGAGGACCACTCGGCGGCGGACGTCGCCGAGGGGATCGAGGCACTGCGCGCCGGCGACGGCGAGGCGGCCGGCGAGGCGTATGCGAGGCTCGTGGAGCGATGGCGGGCGGTCCGGGACCTTCAGTTCGCGAACTGAGGTCGTCGGTCGGCCCGGCGTCAGGACGTAGGTCCCGATCCGGGCCTTTGTCTCAAGCGTGACGGACCGCACTAAGTGCACCCTTGCGCCCATCACCCCTCCTCGTGCCAAAATAGGACAAGGAGTCCGGGGAGGGCTCCTTCCGCCCAACTATGGGCGGATTGCTCAGCATTGCACTCTATGGGGGGTCTGTTGACTCCTGATCGCTCTGTGACTGATCGTCACTGTGGCGTGACTGTCCGCTATGGCATGGTCCATCGGCTTCCGTCGGTGATGAACACCTGGGAGGGCAATTCCATCGGTTTGGCCGACGCGGCTGGACGGATGGTGTAGTTGTAGTGCCGAGGACAAGCCGTTCGTCCTATAACCGACTCGACTCGCGTCCGCCATTTCGGGCAACGCGGGTCAAGGTGCAGAATTTAGAGGAATGAACCGAGAAGGTTCGGTTCTCCCGAGGAGGCCGCTCATGACCGCTCGCACCCCTGATGCCGAGCCGCTGCTGACCCCGGCTGAGGTAGCCACGATGTTCCGCGTCGACCCGAAGACGGTGACGCGCTGGGCCAAGGCTGGCAAGCTCACGTCGATTCGCACGCTCGGCGGACACCGCCGGTACCGCGAGGCTGAGGTCCGCGCACTGCTCGCGGGTATCCCGCAGCAGCGCAGCGAGGCCTGACGTACCGCTCAACCTGCAGTAACCCGCACAACTCGGGCGAAGAGCACCACTGCTGCCGGGTCCCCCAACCTGGCCGTACGTCCGACATTTGGCTACACGCGACGAGGGTCCTGCCCCAACGGGGCCCACGCCTGACTCACTTGGGTGCGTCGTCTTCGATCGCGCTGGACTCCGCCGGGTCCAGCGCGATCTTTTTTGTGCGCCGAGGACGCGCTGGTGGGCGCGGTCTGCGCGCCCTTGTTGGTCTCTGGGGAGTCCGGTGCGGAGCTCCTGAGAGCGCGCCGGGGGCGCGTCCGGGGGGTGGTGCAATTGCACATATTAAATTGGCCCTTTGTAGGGAGGGTGTAAGTTCCGGGGTTCCTAAAACTTGTTCGGTGACACCCGTCACACGTCGTGAAGCTTGTTGCGCACGACACGCCTGCGCTAGAGGGGCGAGGGTCCCTACGCCTCTCAGCCTCCCACCGGGTCGGGGGCCCGCGGGTCGTCTTTGGTCATGCGTCGGGGGGACTTTCGTCCCCGGCCTCGGTGCGGGCGGCTGCGGCGCTCTCGCTCACGAAGGCCGCCTCGGGGGCCCCGCGCTCGCCGGAGGCGCGCTGAGAGGGCTCCAGGGCGAGCCTCAGCAGCCGGTGGCAGATCGGGCAGTGCCGGGTCAGGTGGCGGTATCTGGTGGCCGCCGCGAGGTGCGCGCGCAGCAGGGCGCGCGCCTCGTGCCGCGCGGACGCCGAAGAAGCGGACATGCGTCACCTCCTGAGGAGCCTCCCGCGACTCCCTGGTGTCCGGGGTACCGGCGGAATGTGACCCAGTCAAGACGTGGGCACACGAAGAAGGGCCGCACCCGTGGGGTGCGGCCCTTCTTCTGCTGCGGTCCTGACGGGATTTGAACCCGCGGCCTCCACCTTGACAGGGTGGCGAGCACTCCAAACTGCTCCACAGGACCTTGCTCGCGGCACTTGGTGTTGCGTTGTGCTGCGAGATGAGACTGTACAGCAGCGCAGGCCCGGCGGTCGAACTCACCCTGTGCGGTCGTCCGGTTACGGCACCTGTGCGTCGATCGCCTTCACGATCCGCTTGTCCGAGACGGGGTACGCCGTGCCCAGCGCGTGCGCGAAGTAGCTGACGCGGAGCTCCTCGATCATCCAGCGGATGTCCAGGGCTTCCTGCGGCACCGGCCTGCCGCGCGGCATCTGTTCGAGCAGCCACAGGTATTCGTCGCGCATCTCGCGGACCTTCTCCATGCGCGCGGTGTCCCGCTGGACGTTCGTCGGCATCTGTTGCAGGCGCCGGTCCGCCGCCACCATGTACCGCATCAGGTCCGGCAGGCGCCGCAGCCCCGTCTCCGTCACGAAGCCCGGCTTGACGAGGGAGTCCAGCTGCTCCCGCACGTCCGCGAGGTTCGCGAGGAGTGCCTGGCTCCGCGCCGACTTCAGCCGGCGCTCGCACGCCTGCCACGCGGCGAGGACCTGCTGCACCTGTCCGACCGCACGCACCGTCGTGTCGACGATCTCCGCCCGCACCTTGTCGAACAGCTTGCGGTACGACTCCTCGTCCCAGACGGGCCCTCCGAAGTCCCCGATCAGCTTGTCCGCGGCGGCCATCGCGCAGTCGTCGAAGAGGGCCTGCATGGAGCCGTGCGGGTTCGCGGACAGGGCGAGCTTCTGCTGGTTGCTCAGCTTGTCGGACGCGAACTTGCCCGGGTTCACGGGGATGTTGCGCAGGATGAGGCGCCGCGTGCCCCGCCACATGGCCTGGAGCTGCTCCGCCTCCGTGTCGAAGAGGCGTACGGAGACGGTGTCGCCGTCGTCCACGAGCGCCGGGTACGCCTTCACCGGCTGGCCCGCGCGGCGCGTCTCGAAGACGCGCGTGAGCGTGCCGATCGTCCAGTCCGTGAGCCCCGTGCGCTCCACGGCCGCCCCGCCCGTCCGCTCGGCCGTCGCCGCAGCCGCCTGCGACAGCGCCTTGCGGGCCTTCGGCTTGAGGCGGAGCTTCAGGGCTTCCAGGTCCTTGTCCTCCGCGAGCTTCTTGCGCCGCTCGTCGGTGATCCGGAACGTGATCTTCAAGTGGTCGGGCACGCGTGTCAGGTCGAAGTCGTCCGGCGAGACCGGCACGCCGACCATCCGCTGCAGCTCCCGCGCCAGCGTGACGTGCAGCGGCTCCTGCAGCGGCACCGCACGCTCCAGGAACGCCTTCGCGAAGTTCGGCGCGGGCACGTAGTTGCGGCGGATGGGCTTCGGCAGGGAGCGGATCAGCTCGATGACCACGTCCTCGCGCAGGCCCGGGATCTGCCAGTCGAAGCCCTCGTCGGTGACCTGGTTCAGGACCTGGAGCGGGATGTGGACCGTCACACCGTCCGCGTCCGCACCCGGCTCGAACTGGTACGTCACCTTGAACTTGAGCTGCCCCTGCCGCCACGAGTCGGGGTAGTCGTCCTTGGAGACGTCCCCCGCCTTCTCGTTGATCAGCATCGACCGCTCGAAGTCGAGCAGTTCGGGCTCCTCGCGCTGCTTCTTCTTCCACCAGGAGTCGAAGTGCGCCCCCGACACGACGTGTGCGGGGACCCGCTGGTCGTAGAAGTCGAAGAGCGTCTCGTCGTCGACGAGGATGTCGCGGCGCCGCGCGCGGTGCTCCAGCTCCTCGACCTCGGTCAGGAGCTTGCGGTTGGCGGCGAAGAACTTGTGGTGCGTGCGCCAGTCGCCCTCGACCAGCGCGTTGCGGATGAACAGGTCGCGGGAGACCTCGGGGTCGATGCGGCCGTAGTTGACCTTGCGGTCGGTGACGATCGGGACGCCGTACAGCGTCACCTTCTCTGTCGCCATGACCGCCGCCTGGTCCTTCTCCCAGTGCGGTTCGCTGTACGTGCGCTTCAGGAGGTGCTGGGCGAGCGGCTCGACCCACTCCGGCTCGATGCGGGCGTTCACCCGCGCCCACAGGCGCGAGGTCTCCACCAGCTCGGCGGACATGATGAAGCGCGGGGGCTTCTTGAAGAGCGCGGAGCCCGGGAAGACCGCGAACCTGGCGTTGCGGGCGCCGATGTATTCGCCCCGCCCGCCGCCCCGCTGCTTCGGGTCCTTCTCCTTGCTCTCCTTCGACTCCTTCACGTCCTTCATCCCGATGTGGGAGAGGAGACCGGAGAGGAGGGAGATGTGGATGTGCTGCTCGGGGGCGTCGTCCTCGTTGAGGTGGATGCCCATCTGCTTGGCGACCGTGCGCAGCTGCGTGTAGATGTCCTGCCATTCGCGGATCCGCAGGAAGTTCAGGTACTCCGCCTTGCACATGCGCCGGAAGGACGAGGAGCCGCGCTCCTTCTGCTGCTCCCGCACGTACCGCCACAGGTTGAGGTAGGCGAGGAAGTCGCTCGTCTCGTCCTTGAAGCGGGCGTGCTGCTGGTCGGCCTGCGCCTGCTTGTCGGCAGGGCGCTCGCGCGGGTCCTGGATGGAGAGCGCCGCCGCGATCACCATGACCTCGCGCACGCAGCCGTTCTTGTCGGCCTCCAGGACCATCCGGGCCAGGCGCGGGTCGACGGGGAGCTGGCTGAGCTTGCGGCCCTGCTGGGTGAGGCGTTTCTTCGGGTCCTTCTGCGCCGGGTCGAGCGCGCCCAGCTCCTGGAGGAGCTGCACGCCGTCGCGGATGTTGCGGTGGTCCGGCGGGTCGATGAAGGGGAACTTCTCGATGTCGCCGAGGCCGGCCGCGGTCATCTGGAGGATGACCGACGCCAGGTTCGTACGGAGGATCTCCGCGTCCGTGAACTCGGGGCGCGACAGGAAGTCGTCCTCGCTGTACAGCCGGATGCAGATGCCGTCCGACGTACGCCCGCAGCGGCCCTTGCGCTGGTTGGCGCTGGCCTGGCTGATCGCCTCGATGGGCAGGCGCTGCACCTTCGTGCGGTGGCTGTAGCGGGAGATGCGGGCCGTGCCCGGGTCGATCACGTACTTGATGCCGGGGACCGTCAGGGACGTCTCGGCGACGTTCGTCGCGAGGACGATCCGTCTTCCCGTGTGCTGCTGGAAGACGCGGTGCTGCTCGGCGTGCGAGAGGCGGGCGTAGAGGGGGAGGACCTCCGTGAACCGCAGGTTCTTCTTGTTCAGCGCGTCCGCCGTGTCGCGGATCTCGCGCTCTCCGGAGAGGAAGACGAGGATGTCGCCCTTGCCCTCGGCCTGGAGCTCCTCGACGGCGTCCGTGATCGCGGTGATCTGGTCCCGGTCGGAGTCATCGCTGTCCTCTTCGAGGAGCGGGCGATAACGCACCTCCACGGGATACGTGCGTCCGCTGACCTCGACGATCGGCGCGTCCCCGAAGTGCCGCGAGAAGCGCTCCGGGTCGATGGTCGCGGAGGTGATCACGACCTTCAGGTCAGGGCGCTTCGGCAGCAGCTGGGCGAGGTAGCCGAGGAGGAAGTCGATGTTGAGCGACCGCTCGTGGGCCTCGTCGATGATGATCGTGTCGTACGCGCGCAGCTCGCGGTCCGTCTGGATCTCGGCGAGCAGGATGCCGTCCGTCATCAGCTTCACGAACGTGTCGGCGCCGACCTGATCGGTGAAGCGGACCTTCCAGCCGACGGCCTCGCCCAGCGGCGTGTTCAGCTCCTCGGCGACGCGCTCGGCGACCGTGCGGGCCGCGATCCTGCGGGGCTGCGTGTGGCCGATCATGCCGCGCACGCCCCGGCCGAGCTCCATGCAGATCTTCGGGATCTGCGTGGTCTTGCCCGAACCGGTCTCACCGGCGACGATCACGACCTGGTGGTCGCGGATCGCGTCGGCGATCTCGTCCTTCTTCTGGCTGACCGGCAGCTGCTCCGGATACGTGATCACGGGCATGCGGGAGCCGCGCTCGGCCATCCGCGCCTCGGCCTTCTCCACGTCCGCCGCGATCTCGGCGAGGACGGCGGCGCGGGCCTCGGGCTTACGGATCCGGCGGGCACCCTCCAGCCGCCGGCCGATCCGGTGCTCGTCGCGCAGCGACAGCTCGGAGAGTCGGGGGGCGAGGGCGTCGAGGGCAAGGGCGGGCTGCGTAGACATACGGCGTCCAGGATCTCACCCGCGACTCGGCAGTGGCGAACCGATTTCCCGCGCGGACCGCCGCGGCACGTACGATTCCGGGCATGTCGTCCCGCGCGCGCACGCTCTGGAGCCCCCTGGCCGGGGTGCTTCTCATCGTGCTCGGGCTGTTCTGCGCGCCCGCGCCCGCGCCCGCGCCGACAGCGACAGCGACAGCGACGGCGACGGCGACGGTGACCGCGAGCCCCGCGGCCTCCGCGATCGACGGCCACGAACAGCCGGGCTGCGGAAAGGGCGCGCGGGGAGACGGCGAGCAGGGCCCGGCCGCGCCGCCGCGCACGAACTCCCCCCACGAACTGCTCCCCGCGCTCTGCCAGGCCCACGGCGCGACCGGCTCCTGGGGCGCCGACCAGGCGTTCCTCGACCGCACGCCGGTACGCGGCCCGCCCGAGCCCGTCCCGCTCTCACCCGTCGACCTCTCGGTCCTGCGCGTGTAGGAGGCCCCTGTTCCGCGCCAGGGGCCCCTTCATCGACGTACAAGACGTACAACAGGACAAGAGAGACCGCTCTGATGCCCAACAAGCCCAAGAAGAGCCGCAACATCGCCATCGGCGCGGGTGTCGCCGTCGCCGCGGTGCTGCTCGGCGTCGCCTCGTACACGGCGACCAAGCCCGCCGAATCCTCCAACGGCGGCACCGTCAAGGAGGAGGCCGCGGGCGCCGCGCCCTCCACCGAATCGCAGGCCGGCGTCTACCCCGAGCTGGAGAAGCTCGCCCGCCGCGACGCCGAGGACCCGCTCGCGCAGGGCCGTGCGGACGCACCCGTCGTGATGGTCGAGTACGCCGACTTCAAGTGCGGTTTCTGCGGCAAGTTCGCCCGCGACACCGAGCCGGGCCTCGTGAAGAAGTACGTCGAGGACGGCACCCTGCGCATCGAATGGCGCAACTTCCCGATCTTCGGCGAGGACTCCGAGCGGGCCGCGCGTGCCGCGTGGGCGGCGGGCAGGCAGGGCCGGTTCTGGCAGTTCCACGAGGCCGCGTACGCCGACGGCTCGAAGGAGAAGGGCTTCGGCGACGACCGCCTGAAGGAGCTCGCCGAGGACGCCGGCGTCAAGGACGTGGGCCGGTTCGTCACCGACGCGGGGAGCGACGCGGCCAAGAGCGCCGTGAAGAAGGACCAGGAGGAGGCGTACGGCCTCGGCGCCGCCGCGACGCCCTCCTTCGTGATCAACGGACGGCCCATCTCGGGCGCCCAGCCGGACCAGGTCTTCCATCAGGCCATCGAGTCGGCGGCGAAGAGCGCGAAGCCCGCCGGCAAGAAGGGCGGGGGCTCCGAGTGACCGCCGACGTCGGGTACTTCGCCGCGTTCCTGGGCGGACTCCTCGCCCTGGTCAGCCCGTGCAGCGCCCTGCTCCTGCCCGCCTTCTTCGCCTACTCCGTCGACTCCACCTCGCGCCTGGTCGCCCGCACCGGCATCTTCTACGCGGGACTCGCGACGACCCTGGTGCCGCTCGGCGCAGCCGGGTCCTACGCGGGACGCTTCTTCTTCGGCCACCGCGACCAGCTGGTGCTCGTCGCGGGCTGGCTGATCATCGGCCTCGGCGTGCTCCAGATCCTCGGCATGGGCTTCGCCTCGCGGCGGATGGCGGAGCTCTCGGGCCGCATCCGCCCGACGACGGCGTTCTCCGTGTACGCGCTGGGCGCGGTGTACGGGCTCGCCGGGTTCTGCGCGGGCCCGATCCTCGGCAGCGTCCTGACGGTGGCCGCGGTGAGCGGAAGCCCGGTCTACGGAGGGCTGCTGCTGGCCGTGTACGCGCTGGGGATGGCCGTGCCGCTCTTCGTCCTCGCCCTGCTCTGGGAGCGGTTCGACCTGGGGCGGCGCAGGTGGCTGCGGGGCCGGACGTTCCGCGTCGGCCGGTTCGAACTGCACACGACGTCGCTGCTGTCCGGCCTCTTCTTCATCGCGCTGGGCGCGCTGTTCCTCGCGTACGACGGGACGACGGCGCTGCCCGGACTGCTGGGCGTGGACGACTCGTTCGCGGCGGAGCAGTGGGCGGGGAACCTCGGCCGCGCGGTGCCGGACTCGGTGCTGCTCGTGGGGGTCGTGGTGCTGGTGGGGGCGGTGCTCGGGGTACGCGGGTGGCGCAGGCGCGAGAACGACAGGTCCGAATCGTCCGTTACCGAGGATTCACCCGTTACCGAGCATTCGCCCGTTACCAAGTGAGAAGGATGCGTATACGTGGTTTAGCGTATTCGTATGCCTGATCATGAGCCGGAGCCGCGCCAGGACGGTGCACAGCCGCACCAGGACGGTGGTGCGCATCAGCACGGCGCGCACGGGCGCGTCCCCACCCGGAGCGAGCGGTGGGACGCGTTCAAGCAGTCGCCCTTCCTGCCCGCGATCGTGCTGGTGTTCATCCTGGCGGCGGCCGCCGGGCTCTTCGCCGGTTCGTACACGTTCTCCATGGCGAAGCCGACCCCGCACCACATCCCCACCGCGGTGGTCGACGCCAAGGACAAGGGCGACTCGGCCCGCGGGAAGGCCTTCCTCGACGGCATGGAGAAGGCGCTGAACGCCTCCCTGGAGGTGCGCCGGTACGACACCCGGGAAGCCGCCCGGGTCGACGTGGAGGAGCAGAAGGTCTTCGCGATCCTCGACGTGGCCCGCGGCGGTGACAAGGTGACCCTGGACGTCTCCGGGGCGTCCGGCGCCTCCGTCGCGCAGGTGCTCGCGGAGACCGCGCCGAAGGTCGGCGAGAAGGTCGGCGTCCCCGTCACGGTGAAGGACGTCAAGCCGCTCCAGGAGGGCGACCCGCGCGGCCTCGCCATCTTCTACATCTCCCTCGCCGCCGTGATCATCGGCTTCGTGGGCGCGATCCAGCTGAGCGTCCACGCGCGCGGCCTGAACCCGGCCGAGCGGATCGGGTTCACCGCGCTGTACGCGCTGCTCGGCGCGTTCGTCATCGCCGCGGTCGTGGACTGGTGGCTGGGCGCGCTGGACCTGCCCTTCGTGGAGTCCTGGCTGATCCTGGCGCTGACGATGTTCGCCTCGGGCATGGTCTTCACGATGTTCAACACGCTGTTCGGGCGCTGGGCGATGCTCCCGACGTGGGGGCTGATGGTGCTCCTCGGGAACCCGTCGTCCGGCGGCGCGGTGTCGTGGCCCCTGCTGCCCTCCGTCCTCGGCCACATCGGGCAGTGGCTGCCGCCGGGGGCATCGGTGAACGCGCAGCACACGGCGGTCTACTTCGGCGGCCACCAGCACGCGTTCCCGTTCCTGGTGCTCGGCGCGTGGGCGCTGGTGTCCTCGACGGTCTTCTGGGTGTGGCGGCACCGCCATCCGGGCGGCCGGGTCTCGGTGCCGGCCCACGCGGGGAAGTGACAGGGCCGGGAACGGCAGAAGCCCCGCCGGTGGCGGGGCTTCCGTGAGAAGTGGCTGGGGCCGGGATCGAACCGGCGACCTATCGCTTTTCAGGCGATCGCTCGTACCAACTGAGCTACCCAGCCACGCGATCCGCGTGGAATCGCAAGCGGTCCTGACGGGATTTGAACCCGCGGCCTCCACCTTGACAGGGTGGCGAGCACTCCAAACTGCTCCACAGGACCAAGCGTTGTGCGAGCACTAGTCTCGCACAAGGTGTTGCGTGCCCCCAACGGGATTCGAACCCGTGCTACCGCCTTGAAAGGGCGGCGTCCTGGGCCACTAGACGATGAGGGCTAAGAGGCCCGCCTGGGCGCTTTGCAGCGCGTCGGGGACGTGAGAAGCATATGGGATGCGGGGAGGTATCGCCAAAACGCTTATCCGGACTCCGGGGACCGGCCCTCCGCAGACCGGTCGGAGGAGGGGGTGGGCGAGGTCGTGGCGGGGGGCGCGCCGGGGCGGTTCTCCTTGGGGAGATGGCGGCTGACCTCCGCCTTCGTGAGGCCGAGGCCGCCCAGCCTGATCTCGTCCCAGGCCTGCAGCCGTTTGGTCGTACGGTCCAGGTAGAGGACCGACGCCTCGACCGGGTCGGGGTACTTGTCGTCGACCGCGCGCAGCCCGCTGCCGCCCGTCGATCCCTCGACGCGCAGCCGCGTGCCCTTCTCCATGACCTCCATCTCCTGACGGTGGATGTGCCCCGCGAGGACGAGCGGCACCTCGCCGTCGGTCTCCCGCGCCGCCGTCGGGTCGTGGGCGACGGCCACGTCGACGGGGGTGCCCGCCGCCCGTTCGGCCCGCAGCGCGGACGCGAGCCGTATGCCCGCGATGTGCTCGACCGCGTCACCGCCCGCCTTCTCCGAGCGGTCCGGCGTGTACTGCGGGTCGCCGATGCCGGCGAAGCGCAGGCCCGCGACGGTCTCGGCCCTGCCGTCGTCGAGGACGTGGACGTTCTTGAACCGCTCCAGATAGCGCTGTGTGGTGTGCGAGTCGTGGTTGCCGCGCACCCACACGTAGGGCACGCCGAGGTCCGCGATCGGGTCGAGGAAGCCGTTCTCGGTGGCGGAGCCGTGGTCCATGGTGTCGCCCGAGTCGACGATGACGTCGATGTCGTACTGCTCGACGAGCGACGAGATGATCTTCCAGCTCGCCGGGTTCAGGTGGATGTCCGAGACGTGCAGGACGCGCATCGTGGTGGGGTCCGGCTGGTACGCGGGGAGCGTGGACGTCACGTCGTACAGCTTGGTGACGTTGGTGACCAGGCGCGCCAATTCCTGCTGGTAGACGTCGAATTCGCTGACGATGCTGCGGGCGTCGCCGACGACGGAGGGGGCGCTGCTGAGCAGGCCCGAGAACTTCGGCTCCAGGACGGACTTCGGGTTCCAGGTGGCGTACGCGGCCGTGCCGGACGCCGCGAGGAGGGCGAGCGCGAGACCGCCGGCGGCCAGGGCGCGGCGCGGACGGCGGTAGACGGCGAGGCCGAGCGCGGTCGCGCCGGAGACGACGGCGACGCAGGAGCGTACGGCCAGGTCGAGCGCGCCGTGGCCGACGTCGCGCGCCACCTCGTCCTGGAGCCCGGAGAGCCGCTCGGGGTGGTTCACCAGGGCCTGGGAGCGCACCGGGTCGAGGCGGTCCACGTCGACGTCGAGGCGGATGGGGGCCGTGTGGGAGCGGAGTTCGAGGGCGCCGAGCGGCGAGACGTTGATCTTCGTGCCGCCCGAGACGGAGGGGCGCAGGGTCATGCGGGTGTCCATCGGGCCGACGGGCGCGCGCACGCTGCCGACGATGAGGAGCCCGAGCCAGGCACCGAGCAGGACGACCGTGATCAGGCCGAGGGCGCGGGCGTACGGGTGGGGCGGGCTGACCAGCTCGTTGACGGGGTGGGTGCGGCGATCGCGGTAGTGGCCTACGAGGGCGTGGCCCGCCCTGCGTACGCCCTGGAGGACGACGGTGAAGTCGCGGGCCATTCGTCCCGTATGCCCATGTGCGGCGGTCGGTATGCCGGGACGGGACGAGGGGTGTGGCTGACAATGGGGGTGTGCTGGAGATGACGCGCGAGGAGTTCGAGGAACTGGTCGGCGAGGCGCTCGACCGGATTCCGCCGGAGTTGACCCGGCTGATGGACAACGTGGCCGTTTTCGTCGAGGACGAGCCACCGGCCGAGGATCCCGAGTTGCTCGGGCTGTACGAGGGGACTCCGCTGACCGACCGGGGCGAGTGGTACGCCGGGGTGCTGCCGGACCGCATCACGATCTACCGGGGGCCGACGCTGCGCATGTGCGAGTCGCGTGAGGACGTCGTCGCCGAGACGGAGATCACAGTGGTCCACGAGGTCGCCCACCACTTCGGGATCGACGACGAGAGGTTGCACGCGCTGGGGTACGGGTGAGTGAGGGCGTACGGGCTGGTGTGCGGTGCCCGGCGCGGGGCGGGTCTCCGGGACGCGCCGTCCGTGTCCTCTTGCGTACCGCGGGAGTTGGGCAGGTCGTCTGACTCTCAGCGCCTCAGGAGGTGCTCGGCCGTGCGCCAGTTGTACGTTCCCGTCCGTTGGGCCGCGGTCGCGGTGGCCGTAGCGGCGACCGCGGGCTGCATGAGCATCGGTGACGACGGGAACGGCCCGGCGCCCGACCGTTCCGGCGGCCGGCACGGCGGTGCGGCCGCCCCCGACGGCGGTCCCGTGACCCAGGGCGGTGACGTCGACGCGGAGGACGGGCGCGGGCGTGACGGCGAGCGCGGCAAGGGGAAGAAGAAGGGCAAGGGCCGGTCGTTCCGCGGGGGCGAGAAGGAGCAGGGGGCCGCCGAGCCCTCGGAGTCCTCGGCGGCCACGGAGTCCGAGAAGCCGCCGAAGCCCGGCGGACCCGGCAAGCCGACCCCGACGCGTCCCCGGCCCACGCCGACGCGGACGACCGCGACGCCGGACCCGCCGAAGCCCACGCCGACCCCGACACCGGATCCGACCACTCCGGAACCGTCCTCGTCGGAGGGGTCGGGGCAGGACCCGCAGCTGCAACGGCGGGACGAGGAGATCGTGGCGCGCGAGCCGTCGCCCCAGGCGGGGCCGCGTTAGCGGGGGCGGATGGACACCCCTCCGGGGTACCCAGGAGAGGGGCGGTTTGCCATCCGGGGTGGAGGGTGCGTATGGTGGTAGATCGTTTGATCCCATTTGCCCGGCGCCGACACAGAAGAGCGCCGCGTGGCGCGTACTCTCCCTTGCCGTGGCTGACCGCATCGAGGCGGTCCATTGCGAAATCACGGAGTTGACGGGCGCGTGCCGAGACTCCGGAAGGTTTCGCATTTCGCATGTCCATTTCCAGTTCTGACCACGCCGTCCTGCCCGAGAACGAGATCGTCGAGTCCGTCGAGAACGACGCCGTAGAGGCCGTCGCCGACACCGCCGAGACCGTCCGGGTCCAGGACGTCACCGAGGCCGACGCCTCCCAGACCGACGCCGTCGAGGCCGACGCCTCCGACGCCGAGCCCGAGACCACCTTCGCGGACCTCGGTCTGCCCGAGGGCGTCGTCCGCAAGCTCGCGCAGAACGGCGTGACCACCCCCTTCCCGATCCAGGCCGCGACCATCCCGGACGCCCTGGCCGGCAAGGACATCCTCGGCCGCGGCCGCACCGGCTCCGGCAAGACCCTCTCCTTCGGTCTGCCGATGCTGGCGACGCTGGCCGCCGAGGGCCGCACCGAGAAGAAGAAGCCCCGCGGCGTCATCCTCACGCCGACCCGTGAGCTCGCGATGCAGGTCGCGGACGCCCTCCAGCCCTACGGCGACGTGCTCGGCCTGAAGATGAAGGTCGTCTGCGGCGGTACGTCGATGGGCAACCAGATCTACGCCCTGGAGCGCGGCGTCGACATCCTCGTCGCCACCCCGGGCCGCCTGCGCGACATCATCAACCGCGGCGCCTGCTCGCTGGAGAACACCCAGATCGCCGTCCTCGACGAGGCCGACCAGATGTCGGACCTGGGCTTCCTGCCCGAGGTCACCGAGCTGCTCGACCAGGTCCCGGCGGGCGGCCAGCGCATGCTGTTCTCCGCCACGATGGAGAACGAGATCTCCACGCTGGTCAAGCGCTACCTGACCGACCCGGTCACGCACGAGGTCGACAGCGCGCAGGGCAACGTCACGACCATGACGCACCACATCCTGATCGTGAAGCCGCGCGACAAGGCGCCGGTCACCGCCGCCATCGCCGCGCGCAAGGGCCGCACGATCATCTTCGTCCGCACCCAGCTGGGCGCCGACCGCATCGCCGAGCAGCTCTGCGACTCCGGCGTGAAGGCCGACGCGCTGCACGGCGGCATGACGCAGGGTGCCCGCACCCGTGTCCTTGAGGACTTCAAGAAGGGCTACGTCAACGCCCTCGTCGCCACCGACGTCGCCGCCCGCGGCATCCACGTCGACGGCATCGACCTGGTCCTGAACGTGGACCCGGCCGGCGACCACAAGGACTACCTGCACCGTTCGGGCCGCACGGCCCGCGCAGGCCGCTCCGGCACGGTCGTCTCCCTCTCCCTCCCGCACCAGCGCCGCCAGATCTTCCGCCTCATGGAGGACGCGGGCGTCGACGCCACGCGCCACATCATCAACGGCGGCGGCACCTTCGACCCGGAGGTCGCCGAGATCACCGGCGCCCGTTCGATGACCGAGGTGCAGGCCGACTCCGCGGGCAACGCCGCGACCCAGGCCGAGCGCGAGGTCAAGGACCTCACCAAGGAGCTGGAGCGCGCCACGCGCCGCGCCGCCGAGCTGCGCGAGGAGGCCGACCGCCTCACCGCGCGTGCCGCCCGCGAGCGCGGTGACGACCCGGAGGCGGCGGTCGCCGAGGCCACCGCCGCCGCGGAGGCGGTCGTCGAGGCCGCCGTGTCGGTGCCGGAGCAGCCGGCCCCCGCCGCCGAGCGTTCCTCCTCGTACGACAACCGTCGTCCGCAGCGTGACGAGCGCGGCAACTACGAGCGCCGCAACGACCGTGGTGGCTTCCGTCGCGACGAGCGTCGTGACGACAACCGTGGTGGCGGCTTCAACCGTGACCGTCGTGACGACAACCGTGGTGGCGGCTTCAACCGTGACCGTCGTGACGACAACCGCGGCGGTGGCTTCCGCCGTGACGAGCGTCGTGACGACAACCGTGGTGGCGGGTTCCGCCGCGACGACAACCGTGGTGGCGGCTTCAACCGTGACCGTCGTGACGACAACCGCGGTGGCGGCTTCCGCCGTGACGAGCGCCGTGACGACAACCGAGGCGGTGGCTTCCGTCGCGACGAGCGTCGTGACGACAACCGTGGTGGCGGGTTCCGCCGCGACGACCGTCCCTCCAGCGGCTTCCGCCGCGACGACCGCCCGTCCGGCGGCCACCGCGGCAGCGACCGTCCGTTCAACCGCGACCGCCGCGACGACCGCCCCTCGGGCGGTTACCGCTCCGGTGGCCACGACCGCCCGTCGTACAACCGCCGCGACGACCGCTCCGGCTCCGGCACGGGTTCGTTCGGCCGCCGCGACGACAAGCCGCGCTGGAAGCGCAACGGCTGACCGCTGGCCGGTAGCCGGTAGTTCAGATGCCGAAGGGCCCGTCCGACACTCCAGTCGGGCGGGCCCTTCGGCGTAAACGGCGATACCCGATCGGATGTCGAGGCCCGTCCCGCTATGCTCGGGGGTGCACCAACGCGGACCGTTAGCTCAATTGGCAGAGCAGTGGACTTTTAATCCATTGGTTGTGGGTTCGAGTCCCACACGGTCTACAGAGAAAGCCCCCGGTCAGCCACACGCCGACCGGGGGCTTCGTCGATGTCCGCCCTCGGCGTGAGGCGGAGGCCGCGGTCCCGGGTGGTCGCGCGTTCAGGGCACATGGTCGTGGGGCGGGCCGGAGAGAGCGGACAAGCCGTCGCCGCGGCACGGGCCGCACTCCAGGCGTGGCCGGCCCGGTTCGCCGCCGATGTCGTGGGCCAGGCGCTGTTCGACGCCGCAGGTGCGCAGGTCGAATCCGCAGCGGGCGCACAGGAGCCCCATCGCCGCGGCCTGTTCGGCCGTCCAGGTGGGCCACTCCGCCGCGAGGGACGGCAGGAGCTTCATCACCATGCCGGTGGGGCGAGCCTCGCAGTACGGGAAGGGGAAGCCGAAGTGCGCGTCGGGGATCTCGTCGATCTGCTGGCGGAGCTGCGGCATCCAGCGGACCAGCCGGTCCAGGTCCGGGAAGGGGACGCGGACCTCCTGGCCCTTGCGCGGGGCCTCGTCGCGCCCCCGCGGCGGGCGGAACGCGACCACGATGGTGTGCGGCACCTTGAGGACGTCCATGTCCCGGGAGAGCTCCGCCGCGGACAGCGTCCACGGGCCGGTCCGGTACTCGCGCCACATCGCCAGACCACCGCCGGTGAGCACGCTGTCGCTGCGCACCGCCGAACCGACTCTGCGCTGTGCGGCCTGTTCGTCCTCGGTCACCACCTGGGCCGTGGGTGTACCTCCTGATCACACGTACGACTGCTACGACTGCGCGGTGCAAGGGCGGCGCCGGCGTCGCGGATGTGCCTGGAGGTGTGGTGCGTCGCGGAGCGGCGGGCGGGCGCGTTCGGACATGCCCGGGCGTCGGGTCTCAACGGTCGCCTCCGGGGGCTGGGGAAGCCGGCGTCGGTGCGCCTTCGACCATCCTGCCCGCGGCATCCGGAGGCCAGCCACAGCGACTCGGGCACGTCTCGAATCGATCGGACGAAGTCCGGCGTGTGACCTGCGGAGGTGCTGTCGGGTGCTGTCGGGGTGCCGTCAGGCGCGGCGGACCGCGGCGACCTCGAACTCCACCGTCACCCGGGAGCCTACGAAGAGCGTGTCCACGGGGTTGGCCTTCACGCCCCAGTCCCTGCGGTCGATCCGGACGCTGCCCTTGAAGCCCACCGTGACATCGCCGGCCGGGTCGTTCTCGCCGCCCGTGGACTCGACGTCCAGGGTGAGCGGCTTCGTCGTGCCGCGGATGGTCAGGTCCCCGGTGACCTTGTAGTGGGTGTCGTCGACGCGCCGCACCTCGGTGGAGGCGAAGGTGATGTCGGGGTGGTTCCCGGTGTCGAGGAACTTGGCGCGCACGGGGTCGTCGCGGAGCTTGTTGTGGCTCTGGATGCTCTCCGACCGGATCGTGAGCCGGACGGTGGACTTGGCGGGGTCGGCGCCGTCGAGTCGCGCGCTGCCCTCGAACTCCTCGAAGTGGCCGCGCACTTGCGGGCCCACCGCGTGGCGGGCGACGAACCCGATCCGGGTGCGGGCGGTGTCGAGGACGTACTCGCCGCTCAGCTCGCTGAGCTCGGTGATCGCTGACATTGCTGGTCACTCCCGGAGGGCGTCGCGACGTCGTGGGTTTCACGACGATACCGCCGCGGGACGGCTCTGTTCGGGGTGCTCCAGCGCCAAACCAGCCTGAGTCAAGCGGGGTTGGCGCGGGCGGTCCCGGCGGCCCGATCCCGGGGCCGCGTCGCCCGAACGGACCAGTCCGGCCGTGCGCGGCGGCGGGGCGCGGGGCCGGGTGCGA
This sequence comes from Streptomyces venezuelae, assembly GCF_008642355.1. Classification (NCBI taxonomy): domain Bacteria; kingdom Bacillati; phylum Actinomycetota; class Actinomycetes; order Kitasatosporales; family Streptomycetaceae; genus Streptomyces; species Streptomyces venezuelae. The sequence goes on along the minus strand of NZ_CP029193.1, from coordinate 3,919,075 downwards.
TGACGCGTGTGCCCGCCTACTTCTCTCTGGGGTCCGCCGGGAAGCTGCCCGTCTCCCCGGCGGGCTCTCGCAGGAGATCTGCCGCAACCTCAAGCACGCGAGCTACGAGTTCCACCCCAGGTACCAGCTCGGAGCCACGGCACCGGCCTGGCTGTGCGGCGGCACGTGGTGTGGGAGCCCCTCACACACGCCGACAGCACGTAAGTGGTTCGACGCACCCCTCCGGATGGCGTACTGTTGTGTTCACCGACGCGGGGTGGAGCAGCTCGGTAGCTCGCTGGGCTCATAACCCAGAGGTCGCAGGTTCAAATCCTGTCCCCGCTACTGAAGGCCAGAGGCCGGGAAGCATCAGCTTCCCGGCCTCTGGTGTTTCCCCGGCCCTCGGATGGCTTTTCCGTTCGTCACCCGGTCGGCCCACGCCGACTCGCACCCTCCCGCCGCTGCGGGAACCCTGAATGCAGCGCGGTGATGGGCGCGGAGTCGGCGGGAGACGAGCGGTGGGGCAGCGAGGAGGACCCGACGACAGGGGGGCCAGGGGAGCCAAGGGGGCCACCGGGCCCGAGCGGGCGTTCGTCCGCGTCCTGCCGCTCCTGCTGCTCGTCGTCGGCGTCGTGTACGACGCGTCGACCCCGTCGGAGTTCACCGCGGCCCCCCTCTTCACCGCCGCCCCGCTGATCGCCGCCCCCTTCTACTCGCGGCTCAACACCGTCCTGACCGGCGTCGCCGCCACGGTCGCCGTCCTCTTCCTGCACTACGGCGGCACCGTCAGCAGTCAGGTCGAGGCCGTCACCGAAGTGGTCACCGTGGTGACCGTCGCCGCGCTCGCGATCGTCATCAACCGCGTCGTGCGCCGCAGCAACGACCGGCTCGCCATCGCCCGCTCCATCTCCGAGGCGACCCAGCGCGCCGTGCTGCCCGAACCGGATCCGCGGATCGGCGGGCTCGACTTCGCGGCGCGGTACGAGGCGGCGCAGGCGGACGCGTTCATCGGGGGCGATCTGTACGCGGTGCAGGACACCCCGCACGGCGTACGGCTCATCGTCGGCGACGTGCGCGGCAAGGGCATGGGCGCGGTCGCCGCCGTCGCCGTCGTCATCGGCGCCTTCCGGGAGGCCGCCGAGCAGGAGGCCACCCTGGAGGCGGTCGCGCAGCGCCTGGAGCGGGCGCTCGCGCGCGAGGGCACGCGGCGCGACGGGCTCGACGCGTTCGAAGGGTTCACCACCGCGGTCCTCGCCGAGATCCGGCACGGCGAGGGCGTCGTACGGCTCGTCAATCGCGGGCACCCGCCGCCGCTGCTGCTGTGCGGCGACGGGCGGCTCTGCGTCCTGTCGGCGAGCGAACCCGCGCTGCCGCTCGGCATGGGCGACCTCGGGGCGTGGCCGGACCGCGTGGACGAGACGGAACTGCCGCCCGGCGCGCTGCTGCTCTTCTACACGGACGGCCTGTCGGAGGCGCGCAACGCGGCGGGGGAGTTCTACGATCCCGCGACCCGGCTCGGCGGGCGGATCTTCCCGGGGCGCGGCGGCCCGCACGCACTCCTCGCCGCCCTGGCGGGGGAGGTGCGGCGGCACACCGGGGGCGGCATGACGGACGACATGGCGCTGCTCGCGGTGCGGCGCCCCACCGCCGGGGAAGCGGCCGAAGCGGACGGCGGATCCGACGTGACGGCCGGTGACTGAAGTGCATCCCTCCGCATAACAACTGACGCTCTGTCAAGGGAATGTGGAGTTCCGGTGTTTAAGGATGTCGGGTCAACTCGCCCCGTTCCGCCCCTCCGTGTCCCGGTACGTACAGCCGGTGAGCGTTAACGATCAACCGGAACGGCTTGGAATACCGACCCGCTGTCTATTAACGTTCGATAACGCAGCGCGGTCGTCCCAGCCGTCACTAGAGGCGGCTCCGTGCGCACGCGCCTAATCCCGCAAGGGAGCCGGGGAACCACCAACATGGGGTGAATCGAGCCCCTGCGCATCCGTGCATTCGTGCACCCGTGCCAGGTGTTCGTAGGAGACCTTCCTGCTCCGAACCCGTCAGCTAACCCGGTAGGCGAGAAGGAAGGAAAGGAGTGCGCCCCAGTGGCGTCCAACCGGCCTGCCCCCCAAGCCGTCTACGTTCCGAATGACGACGACTTCGGTTCGTACGACGAGGGCTCCTTCGAAGAGTGGAACCCCACCGAGGAGTCCGTCCGTCCCGTCCGCGGCAGGCACCGTGTGCACAAGAAGGGCGGCGGCGGGCTCGCCCGCAGCTCCACCGTGCTCGGCGTGGGCGTCATCGCCGCCGTGGGCGCCGGTGGCATCGCCACCGCGCAGGACGGCAAGCCGCCGGTCTCCATATCGATGCCCGACCTGGGCGCGGTCACCGACTCGCTGCCCGAGGCCGAGTCCCTGCCGGGTGTCGGCTCGCTGATGTCCGACGACGCCGCCGCGGACACCGCCGTCGCCGCCGCGGCCCCCCTCACCGCCGCCGGTGTCAGCACCGCCGACGCCGAGCAGGGCACCACCCACGCCGGTGAGGCCCTGCGCGCCCGCATCATGCAGCAGGCCGAGAACCAGCAGAACCAGGCGGACACCGCCGTGCGGACGGCGGCCGAGGACGCCGCCGTCAAGAAGGCCGCGGAGGAAGCGGCCGCGCAGCAGCGGGCCGCCGAGAAGCGGGCGGACGCCAAGGCCGCCGCAAAGAAGAAGAAGGAGGAGGAGGCCCGGAAGGCGAAGGCCGAGGCCGCGCGCCTGGCCAAGCTCGCCAAGAGCTACGTCATCCCCACCTCCTCGTACACCCTCACCTCGCACTTCGGCGACGCCGGCTCCATGTGGTCCTCGGGCCACCACACCGGCCTGGACTTCGCGGCGCCCACGGGCACCCCTCTGAAGGCCGTGCACACCGGCACCGTGAAGGAGGCCGGCTGGGCGGGCGCGTACGGCTACCGCACCGTGCTCGAACTCGAGGACGGCACGGAGGTCTGGTACTGCCACCAGTCCTCGCTCAACGTCAGCGCGGGCCAGAAGGTCTCCACGGGTGACGTCATCGGCCGCGTCGGCGCGACCGGCAACGTCACGGGTCCGCACCTCCACATGGAGGTCCACACGCCGGGCGGCACGGGGATCGACCCGCTCGGATGGCTGCAGAGCAAGGGCCTCAACCCCTGACCCCGCGCGGTCGGCCTGCCGGGCGGCCGACTGCATGGGGCTTGCACGGAATTCCGTTTCCACTGGGGGCGTTGAGGAGCACATGACTTCTCTTCGCCCTCTCGGCTCCTCCGACCTCGAGGTCTTCCCGCTCTCCCTCGGCGGCAACGTCTTCGGCTGGACCGCGGACCGTGCGGCGTCCTTCGCCGTCCTCGACGCCTACACCGCGGCAGGCGGCAACTTCATCGACACCGCCGACGCGTACTCGGCCTGGGTCGACGGCAACAAGGGCGGCGAGTCCGAGACCCTCATCGGCGAGTGGCTCGCCGAGCGCGGCAACCGCTCCGACGTCGTCGTGGCCACGAAGGTCGGCTCCCACCCCGAGTACAAGGGCCTGTCCGCCGCCACCATCAAGGGCGCGGCCGACGCGTCCCTGCGGCGACTCGGCACGGACCACATCGACCTCTACTACACGCACTTCGACGACACGTCGGTGCCCGTGGAGGAGATCATCGGCGCGCTCGACGAGCTGGTGCGGGTCGGCAAGGTGCGTGCCATCGCCGCCTCCAACATCTCCCCCGAGCGGCTCCAGGAGTCCCTCGACGTCTCCGACCGCGAGGGCCTCGCGCGGTACGTCGCGCTGCAGCCGCACTACAACCTCGTCTCCCGCGACACCTACGAGGGCCCCCTCCAGGAAGTCGCCTCGCGCTCCGGCCTCGCGGCCGTCCCCTACTTCGGGCTCGCGGCGGGCTACCTCACCGGCAAGTACCGGGCGGGCGCACGCGTGGAGAGCGCGCGTAGCTCGCGCGTCGAGGCGTACGTGGGGACGGAGCGGGGCGACCGTGTCCTCGCCGCCCTCGACGAGATCGCGCAGGCGCACGGCGCACAGGTCCCGACCGTGGCGCTCGCCTGGCTCGCGGCACAGCCCACCGTGGCGGCGCCGATCGCCTCCGCGCGGACGGTGGAGCAGCTGCCGGCGCTGCTCGCGGTGGCGGACCTCGAACTGACGGAGGCGGAGATCGCGGCGCTGAACGCGGCGTCCGCGTAACGGCGTGCCCCCTAGGGGCGGTAGGGGTTGTACGTCGTCGGGTAGCCGTGGGCCGGGTGGGGCCGCGGGGGCCAGCCGTACACCCCTGGTGTCCCCGGGGGTGCCCCGTACATCCCGTAGGGCGGCATGGGGGGCATGACCGGGGCCGTCGCCTGTGCCGCGTACGCGAGGGCGGGGCGGGCCGGTTCGCGGCGCTCCCACAGCTTCTCGAGGAGTTCCCGCTCGCGTACGACGAAGTCGGCACCGGCCCGTCCGCGGCGGCCCCGGTTGCGCAGGAACGCGAGGGACGTCGCGTACATCTGGTACTCCGCGACCGTGCGGGCCGCGGGCTTTCCCCAGGTGTACGCGGCGTAGTCGCGGGCCAGTGAGCGGGCGCGCATCGAGCCGAGCGCGAACGGTTCGGGCGGGGTGAGCCAGCCCGCCGCCGCGTACACGGGCAACACGTCGCGGATCATGCGGAGCTCGCGCTGGCGGGTCCAGATGGCCAGCCAGGTCAGCAGGCCGAACGCCGGGAGCATGACCAGGGCGTACACGGTGAAGAACCCGAACTGCCCGAAGACGGCGGAGCCGTTCCACAGGGCGTGCATGCCCATCGCGAGGAGCAGCCCGGTGAGTGGGAGCAGCACGCGGCGCACGACCTGCCGTTCGGCCGAGAGCGCGGCGATGCCGAAGCCGATGCCGGTCAGGACCGTGAAGAGCGGGTGGGCGAACGGCGACATGACGACGCGCACGAAGAAGGTCGCGGCGGTCACGGAGGCGAGGCCGCTCTCACGGCTGAGCTGGTCGGTGACGAAGGCGTTGCCCAGATAGAGGATGTTCTCGGTGAACGCGAATCCGGTCGCGGTCACCCCGGCTATGACGACGCCGTCGACGATGCCGGTGAAGTCGCGTCTGCGGAAGAGGAAGACGAGGAGCACGGCGGCGGCCTTCGCGCTCTCCTCGACGACCGGGGCGACGACGGTCGCGCCGATGTTGTCCGCGCCGCTGGGGTCGGCGGTCGCGGTGGCTATCCAGCGGATCGCGAAGCTGTTCGCCACGATCGCGACGAGAGCGGCGGCGCAGGCGCCCCAGGAGAAGGAGAAGATCAGGTTCCGCCAGGGGCCCGGTGCCACGCGGTCCAGCCAGCGGAACGCGGCGACGAGGAGCGGTACCGGCACGGTCGCCAGGCCGAGCCCGACGAGGAAGCCCTCGGTGCCGGTCTGCTCCCTGACCAGGGCCAGGATCACCAGGCCGGAGAGTGCGAGGAGGGTGACGAGCGCGGCGACGCGTATCGCTCGCCGCTGCCACCAGCGGACACGGAGGAGCTCCCTCGGGGCGGGCGCCTCGGGGGGTATCGGATACGGGGAACCGGTGGCCACGTGGTCGACCCTAACGAGGGATGGGGGTGGCCGCGACGGTGCCTCGGTCCTGTGCCTCAGTCCTGGGCGGCCGCCGTGGGCGCCGCGGTCGTCCGGCCGACGCGTCGGAACAGCAGGTCGTGGACGACGTGGCCCTTGTCCAGGCCCTGGCCCTCGAAGCGGGTGCGGGGGCGGAAGGCGGGGCGCGGCGCGTATCCGCCGTCGGGCTGCGTGTTCTCGAAGTCGGGGTGCGCGGTGAGCACCTCGAGCATCTGCTCGGCGTACGGCTCCCAGTCGGTCGCGCAGTGCAGCAGCGCGCCGGGCTTGAGGGAGGGTGCGGCGAGGCTGAGGAACTCGGGCTGGATGAGGCGACGCTTGTGGTGGCGGGCCTTGGGCCAGGGATCCGGGAAGTAGACGCGCAGTCCGTCCAGGCACTGGGGCGGCAGCATCTCCCGCAGCAGGATGATGGCGTCCCCGTTGGCGACGCGGACGTTGTCGAGGCCCTTGCGCTCGGCGAGGCCGAGGAGGTTGCCCTGGCCCGGGGTGTGCACGTCGACGGCGAGGATGCCGGTGTCCGGGTCGGCCGCGGCCATCTCGGCGGTGGCCTCACCCATGCCGAAGCCGATCTCCAGGACGACGGGCAGGTCGGGGCGCGGCCCCCGCTCGTCGCCGAACAGCTCGGCGAGGTCGAGGGTGCGGAGCCCGTCGATGTCCAGCCCCCACGTGGGCCAGAGGCGCCGCAGGGCGTCCCCCTGGCTGGTGGTCACCCGGCTCCGCCGGGGCTGGAAACTACGGATCCGCCGCTCATGATGCGACCCGGCGGGATCGGGCGAGGGCCCCCCGGGAAACCGAGGAGCCGCGGTGACCCGCCCCTTGGACCCTGCGGAAGCGTCGGGAGCGTCGGCGTTACGAGATGAGTCAGACACAGTGCCCCAATTTTACGCACCGCCCCACTGGACATCGGCCGTGAGAAGGACTGGGCCAGGGCCGCGGGGAACTGCGCGAGCAACCCGGGCGGACCCGCAGCCGGACGGAGGGACAAGTGGACCCCGGGTCACCCCGGGACCGGCCCCCCGGAGAAGGGGGGGGGACTCAGTCGCCCTCCGCCACCCGCAACGCGGAAACCGCCCGACGGGCCACTTCCCTGCCGATCGGCAGAGACGCCGTCGCAGCCGGCGAGGGAGCGTTCAGGACGTGCACCGCCCGCGCCCCCTCACGTATGAGGAAGTCGTCGACCAGCGTCCCGTCCCGCAGCACCGCCTGCGCCCGCACCCCCGCAGGCGCGGCCACAAGATCATCGGCCCGAACCGCGGGCAGCAGCCTCCGCACCGCCTCGGTGAACGCGGACTTGGACGCGGACCGCCGCAGCTCCCCCGCCCCGTACCGCCAGTGCCGCCGCGCCATGTGCCAGGACCCGGGCCAGCCGAGCGTCCCGGCGAGCTCGCGGGGCCGGACGACCGACCACCCGTATCCCTCCCGCGCCAGCGCGGGCACCGCGTTCGGCCCCACGTGGACGCCGCCGTCGATGCCCCGTGTGAGGTGGACGCCGAGGAAGGGGAACGCCGGATCGGGCACGGGATAGACGAGGCCCCGCACCAGCTCGGGCCTGGCCAGCTCGAAGTACTCCCCCCGGAACGGCACGATCCGCATTCCGGGGTCGTCCCCCGTGAGCCGCGCGATCCCGTCGCAGTGGAGCCCCGCGCAGTTCACGAGGACCTTGCCGCGCACGACGGACCCGTCGGCCGTGCGGACGGCGACGCCCCGGTCGGCCCGGCGGTCGATCCGGACGACCTCGCCCCGCGCGCCGTACCGGATCTCCGCCCCGGACGCTTCGGCGAGCCGCGCGGCCACCGCGCCGTAGTCACATGTCCCGGTCGTGCCGACATGGATCGCGGCGAGTCCGCGGACCTCCGGTTCGTACTCGGTGATCTGCGCGGGCCCCAGCTCGCGCACCGGAATGCCGTTCTCCCTGCCGCGCTGCACGAGCGCGTGCAGGCGCGGCAGCTCGTCCCGCTCGGTGGCGACGATGAGCTTGCCGGTGACCTCGTGCGCGACGCCGTACTCCGCGCAGAACTTGACCATCTCGGCGGCGCCACGGACCGCGTACCGCGCCTTGAGGGAGCCGGGGCGGTAGTAGATCCCGCTGTGGATCACACCGCTGTTGCGGCCCGTCTGGTGCCGTGCGGGCCCCGTCTCCTTCTCGAGCACCGTGACCCGCGTGCCGGGAGTGGTGCGCGTGAGGGCATACGCCGTCGCGAGCCCGACGATCCCCCCGCCGATCACCAGCACGTCGCAGTCGTACGCGACCTTCTTCACCGCGCCTCACCTCCCACCACAGATACTGCCCTGCGCCACTGACAACGCCGCCAAACCTCGGACGCCGGTTCGAGCACGACCGTGTGGCGGGACTACGCCGGAGCCATCAGCAGAGGCCGTGCCCGCTCCCGCAGCTCGACCACCCGCGGCTCGTCCCCGTACGGTTCGAGCCGGTGCAGCAGGTCCTTCACGTACTCCGTGGTCCTCGCGGACGAGATCCGCCCGGCGACCTCGAGCGCCCGCGTCCCCTGCTCGCACGCCGCGTCGAGGTTCCCGGACTCCAGCTCGGCGACGGCCGACACCACCAGCCGCAATCCGTGCGAGCGCACGAATTCCTCCGTGGGCCGGGACAGTGCCTGCTCCGTGAAACGCCGCACCTGCCGCGGTGCCTTCAGGTCGCGGTAGCACTCGGCGGCGTCGGCGGCGAAGCGGTCGTACGAGTAGAAGCCGAGCCAGGACGGGTCGTTGTCACCGTCACGGGCCCGCTCCAGCCAGCCCTCGGCGGCCCGCAGCGCCGCCCCCGCGGCCTGCGCGTCGTTGGCACGCGCGTGTGCCCGTGCCTCGACGAGCCGGAAGAAGCTCATCGTGCGGGCGGTCGCCAGGCCCCTGTTCCGCTCCAGCGCGGCCTGCGCGAGGTCGACTCCCTCGTCGCCGAAGCCCCGGTAGGTCGCCTGGAGGGACATGGACGCCAGGACGTATCCCCCGAGGGGGACGTCCGCCGCCGCGCGCGCGAGCCGCAGCGCCTGGATGTAGTAGCGCTGGGCGGCCTCCTGCTGGCCCGTGTCGAAGGCCATCCATCCGGCGAGGCGCGTCAGCTCGGCGGAGGCTCCGAAGAGGGCACGTCCGACCTCGTCGGAGTACGAGCCGAGGAGCAGCGGTGCCGCCTCGACCCGCAGGCACTCGGGGACCATCGAGGAGCGCCAGTCGCCGCCGCCGTACTTGGAGTCCCAGCGGCGCGCGTCCTCGGCGGCCTCCCGCAGCTTCAGTACGTCGCTGTGGCCGACCTTCATCGGCGCGCCGCCGTCGTCGGTGTGCACGGTGTCGCGGGGCACCTCGCGCGTGACGTCACGCGCGACGGAGCTGTCCGCGGGGGTTATCAGCCAGCGCGAGGCGGGCGTCGCGTAGGCACTGACGGCGAAGGAGCCCGCCAGGGACTGCCAGATGCCGCCGCTGCCGGCGCGCCGGCCCGCCAGGTCGAGCCGGTACAGCTCGGTCGCGGACTTCACCGCCGCACCCACGTCGCGCGGGAAGGCGAGACCCACCTCAGGAGCGGGGTCGGCGTCCGCGAGGCCGATCTCGTGCAGGGGCACGGGGCGGCCCAGCTTCTGGCCGATGGCCGCGGCGATCAGGTGGGGGGCGGCGCCCTGCGGCACCATGCCCTTGGACACCCAGCGGGCCACCGACGTCTTGTCGTAACGGAGCGTCAACCCGCGTTGGGCGCCGAGGTCGTTGACCCGGCGGGCGAGTCCCGCATTGCTGATTCCCGCGAGGGCGAGAACGGTGCCGAGTTTTTCGTTCGGCCCGCGTTGCTCCCTGGACATGCGCCACCCCTCGACACAGACGGCTGCCGGGCAGTGGCTGGACCGCGCACGGCATTCGTGCCGTGTTCCCCGGGGGCGGTGGCCGGAAAGTCGGCCGCAAGCGCGTTTGGCCGATCCTCCAGGTATATGCCTCCGCGAAAACAACAGCACACACAGCGTAGTTCGCCGCATCCCAAGCGTTAAGAGCCCCAGTTCCGGATGGCGAGATTGTTGTCCGTACGTAGGTGCCTCGGCGGCGATGTGTGCTCCCGCTGTGTGGCCGTGCGCCCGTGTGTGCGCTCTTCTCCGGCCATGACGGCAGGGCTTCCATTGGCGATGCGTGGGTCGGCCCGCTGCGCTGGAGTCAGTGGGCTGGGGGACACCGCCGCCTCCATCCCCGCGGGCGGCGGACCGGTCCGGGAGGCGAACACCGCCTCCCGGGCTGTGTGTTGCCTTCGAACGGTTCCCTCCCGGGGCCGCGCCAGGCCGATTTGGCCGAAAAGCACCCGTGTACAGAATCCGACATTCCGCCCATGGCGGTGGTGTGCGCATGTGTCGGAGCGCGGTGTGCGCGTGTGTTCGAGTCCGGCGTACGCCTGCGCCCGGGTGCGGCGCACGCGTGCGCCTGTGACGGTTGCACGCGCCGAGCGCACAAGCTCGCACAGGCCGTGCGCGGGAAGTGCGCGCGGTCGCCCGGACGCTCTCCGGGCCCTCCCGGGAGCCTCAATAAGAAGCAGGGCACCGTTCTGCTCTCAACTACCGCTCACCTGGGGCGCATTCCAGGGGGCGCAAGCCGTTCCGCGGACCTTCCCGCACGCCTCCTTCGTGGCAGCATGGGACCCCAGTTCTTCGGTGTACTGGTCGGCCGTGCCCGGCGGCGCTTCGCCGACGGCCGTCCACAGCCTGTGGAGGAAGCGATGCGGTGGTTGGTGGGGTGGAGCAGTACCACCGCGAGATCCTCGGCGGTGGGCTCGGCCGGGGCCACCGGGGACGACGGCCGGACCGTCCATCCCGTGGGTTCCCAGCTCCTGTGGGGCGACCCGGACCCCCTCTGGGCGGTCGGCGACTGGCGGGCCGACGAAGTACGGACAGTGACGGCCGACGAGCAGACCCGCATCGCGGTCCTCGGCACGTGCGGCGCCTCCGACGAGGAACTCAGGGTCGGCCTCCTCGCCGCACGCGGCGGCGCCCTGCGCCATCTGACCGCCTGGTCCGGCAGCTACACGGCGGTCGTCCAGGTCGGCCGCCGCATCATGATCGCCGGCGATCTCGCGGGCGCTCGCCCCGTCTTCTACACCCCCTGGGCCGACGGCACGGCCTACGGAACCGCCGCCCTGCCGCTCGCCGACCTCATCGAGGCGCACCTGGACATCGGCCACCTCGCGGCGCTGCTCGCCGCCCCCGACGTCCCCGAGGCGCTGCACGACTCGACCCCGTACCAGGGCGTGCGGCGCGTACCGCCGGGGCACGCGCTGATCCTGCGCGCGGGCGCACGGGAGATCGCCGGGTACGAACCGGTGGCCTCGCTGGCGGTCGCCGCGGCGCCCACCGACCCCGACAGCGCGGTGGACGGCGTACGCGAAGCCCTCATCGACGCGGTACGCGCCCGCCTCACCGCACCCCGTCACGTACCCGGCACGGACATGGACCCCGGCCCGGTGCCCGGCATGGGGCCCGCCGAACGGCGCGCGGCCCGCGGCATGCCGGTGCCCGGCATCGGAGCCGACCTCTCCGGAGGACCCGCCTCGGGAACCCTCGCCCTCCTCGCGGCCGGTCTGCCCGGCATGCCCGGCACGGTGCTCGGCCACGGCACCGGAGCGGGGGAACGCCTCCTCGCCGTCACCTTCAACGACCTGGCCGTCAACGGCAGGGAGGCCGAACTGGAGCGGGCCGGCGCCATCGCCGCCAACCCGCGCCTGCACCACGTGGTCGTCGCGGCGGGCGAGGACGCGCTGCCGTACGCCGATCTGGACGGACCCCTGACGGACGAACCGAGCGCCGTCCTGGTGGCCGCCCAGCGCCACCGCGCCCGGCTCTCGTCGGGCAGCGCCGACCACTTCACCGGCCACGGCGCCCGGCAGGTCCTCGACGCACACCCGGCCCGCCTCGCCGACCTCCTGATGGACCGCAGACGACGCCACATGGTGCGGCCCGTCGCGGCGCTGGCGAAGGCCGACGGCTCCGTGCTGGTCCCCGCGCGCGTGTACGGCGCCGCCCGCAAGCTCGCCCGCATGCCGCACCGCGCGGGCGTCGAATCGCTCGCCGAGCGCCTGCTGCAGCGCCGCTTCGACGAACCCGGCGGAGCCGTGGGGGCATCGCTCGCCGCCCTCACGTGGGCCAGGCCCGGACCCGCCGCGCGCTGGCTGACCGGCGAGGCCCTCGCTGAAGTATCGGTTCGTCTCCAGGACACCACCATGCGTCCCGGCGGTCCGGGACAACGGCCAGGCGAGTTCCGCGCGCGGGCCGCGCTCGCCCGGCACGCCGCGGACCTGCGGGTCCTGGAACAGGCGGCCGAGGTGCGGTTCCAGCGCCTGCACGCACCCTTCCTGGACAACCAGGTCGTCCGTGCCTGCCGTGCGCTCCCCGAGGCGCTGCGCGTGCAGCCCGGTGCGCGGGCCTCCATCCTGCGCACCGTCCTCGAAGGCGCCGGGGTCGCCGAACTGCCCCCCGGCTGGGGCGCCCCCTCCCACGCCTCGAACGCGGCGGCCGCCCGTACGGGGCTCCGCATGGCCGTCGACGACCTCATCGCCCTCTTCGACACCCCGCTGCTCGCCCAGGCGGGTCTGGTCGAGGCCCGCGTGGTCCGCAAGGCCCTGCGCTCGGCCGCCGAAGGAGCACCTCTTCCGCTGGACGGCCTGGCCGACCTGGTCTCCACCGAACTGTGGCTGCGACGGCTCCTGTCGCGAAGAGGAACGTGCTGGACCGGGACTCCAGCACGGCAACGAGCTGTTCCTACGGGGACTGTGGTTCCGCAGAGGGGAGCCCTAGGAGCGGGGCGGTAGCGGAATAGGGGGCACAGGGGTCGCGGGCCGGCGGAGGGCCCGACGACGCGCGCCCCAAAAGAAACCACGCGCCCTCGCGCACCCGGACGGGGAGAATGACCAGGTGCGGTACCGAATCCTGGGCGCCACCGAGGCGTACGACGACCAAGGCGCCCCTCTGTCCGTAGGGGGCCAGCGGCTGCGTGCCCTGCTCGCCGCCCTCGCGCTCCAGGCGAACCGCACGGCGACCGTCGGCACGCTCATCGAAGAGGTGTGGGCCGGAGATCCGCCCGCCGACGCCCCCGCCGCCCTCCAGGCCCTGGTGGGCCGCCTGCGCCGGGCCGTCGGCAAGGACGCCGTCGTGTCCGCCCCCGGCGGATACCGCCTCGCCGTCGCCCCCGACGACGTCGACCTGCACCGCTTCGAGCGCCTCGCACGCGAGGGCAGGGCCGCGCTGGACCGCGGCGACCCGGCCCCGGCCGCCCGCACCCTGCGCGACGCGCTCGCCCTGTGGCGCGGCCCCGCCCTCGCCGACCTGCCCGACCGCACCACCGCGGCCCGCCCCGAGGCGCAGCGCGCCGAGGCCGTCCGCGCACGGATCGAGGCGGACCTCGCCCTCGGCCGCGCCCCCGAGGTCGTACCGGAACTCCGCGAGCTGACCTCCGCCCAGCCCTACGACGAGGCACTGCGCGCCCTGCTGATCCGCGCCCTGCGCGACGCCGGCCGCGGAGCCGACGCGCTGGCCGCGTACGAGGAGGGGCGCCGCGCCCTCGCCGAGGGCCTCGGCACCGACCCCGGTCCGGAACTGCGCGCGCTGCACGCGGAGTTGCTCGCCGGCCCGGACCTGCCCCGGCGGGATCCGGCGGGACAGGGGCGGCAGCCGGTGACTCAGGGACAACGGTGGGCGGGCCAGGGACAGCGGTCGGCGAGCGCGGGCCCCAACCCTGCGGGTCAGGGCCGGAAGCCTGCGGGTCTGGGCCAGAACCTTGCGGGTCCGGGTCAGGGCCTTGCGGGTCCCGGTCAGGGTCCTGCGGGTCAGGCCCAAGGCGAACCGGCACGGCGACCGCCGGAAGACCAGCAGCCACCCCAGCCCCAGCGGGCGGGACGAGCCGACCAGCACGGCAACATCCGCACCCGCCTGACCTCTTTCGTCGGCCGGGAACCCGAACTCGAAGCCATCCGTTCAGACTTGCGAGGAGCCCGCCTCGTCACCCTCACCGGACCGGGCGGCTCCGGCAAGACCCGCCTCGCCGAGGAAGCCGCCGCCGGGCATCCGCAGGCATGGCTGGCCGAGCTCGCCCCGCTCGACCACCCCGAGGCGGTGCCCGGCGCTGTCGTCAGCGCGCTCGACCTGCGCGAGACCGTCCTGATGACCAGCGAACTGACCACCTCGCAGGACGACCCGGTCGCCCTGCTCGTCGAGTACTGCGCGCCGCGCAGCCTGCTCCTGCTCCTTGACAACTGCGAACACGTGATCGGTGCCGCCGCCGAGCTCGCCGAGACCCTCCTCACGCACTGCCCGGGTCTCACCATCCTCGCCACCAGCCGCGAACCCCTGGGCGTGCCCGGTGAGGCGGTCCGCCCCGTGGAGCCGCTCCCGCCCGACCCCGCGCACCGCCTGTTCACCGAGCGGGCCGTCGCGGTGCGGCCCGGCTTCGACCCGGCGGCGGACGCCGACGCCGTCGCCGAGATCTGCCGCCGTCTCGACGGACTGCCGCTCGCCATCGAACTGGCCGCCGCCCGCCTGCGGATGCTCACCCCGCGCCAGATCGCCGACCGCCTCGACGACCGCTTCCGCCTCCTGACCAGCGGCAGCCGCACGGTCCTGCCCCGCCAGCAGACCCTGCGGGCCGTCGTCGACTGGTCCTGGGAGCTCCTCGACGAGGCCGAGCGTGCCGTGCTGCGCGAGGCGTCCGTCTTCGCGGGCAGCTGGGACCTCCCGGCCGCCGAGGCCGTGTGCACCGCGCCCGCCACCGACCTCATCGGCGCACTCGTCGACAAGTCCCTGGTCGTCGCCGTGCCGTCCGCGGGCCCCGGCGGCGGCATGCGCTACCGCCTCCTGGAGACCATCCACGAGTACGCCACCGAGCGCGCCGCCGAGACCCCCGCCCTGCTCGCCGCCGCCGAGGCCCGCCACTCCGCGTACTTCAGGGACCTCGTCGCCCGCGCCGAGCCACTGCTCCGCTCCGCGGAGCAACTGCCGTGGATCAGCCGCCTGGAGACGGACCTCGACAACATCCGGGCCGCACTGCAGCGCACCGCCGCGACCGGCGACAAGGCCGGCGCGATCGACATGGCCCTGAACACCGGCTGGTTCTGGTGGCTGCGCAACTACCGCAGGGAGGGCGCCGACTGGATGGCCCGCGTCCTGGAACTCGCGCCGCCCGGCCTCCCCGCCGAGGACGACCCGCTCTACTGGCCGTGGATGCGGCTCAAGCTGCTGCACCTGTGCCTGGTCGCGGAGTCCAGGCCCGCGGACTCACCGGCCCACCACGAGGAGTGGGCCGACCCGGCGCTCGTCGAGGGCCTGCGCGCCGCCTTCTCGCAGCCCGTGCCCGAGACGGCGCGCTTCCCCGGGCTGCTCTGGCCGTTCACCATCTTCTTCACCGGCGGCACCCACGAGGACGCGCTGGCCCCGCTGAACCGGACGGTCGAGAACTGCCGTCGCCACGGCGAGGACTGGGACCTCGGCGTCACCCTCATGTTCCGCACGCACATGGCCGTCGACATGCCCGGCAACCTCTCCGGCGTCGACGAGGACCTGGCCGAGCTGCGGGAGCTGAGCCGCCGGGTCGGCGACCGCTGGATGCGCGCCCAGGTGTGCAGCGCGGCGGGCGAGGCGGCCATGGCCCGCAGCAACCACGAGGAGGCCCGCGTCGAGTACGAGGAAGCACTGCGCCTCGCCTATGAAGTGGGCGCTTTCGCGGAGTCCTCGTTCCTGCTCGCCCGGCTCGCCGAGGTCGCCTACCGCGAGGGCGACCGGGACGCGGCGAAGAAGGTGCTCGACGAGGCACGCCAGGAGGCCGACCGGTACGGGGTGACGGACTCACGCGCCTTCGTACGGCTCCTCGGGGCGCTGCTCGCCCTGGACGAGGGGGACGTCGGCACGGCCCGCGCACTGTGCGAGGCCTCGCGGGCCGAGTCCGAGTACGGCACGCCGCCGCCACAGTTCAGCGTCGCCCTCAGCGGCATGGAGGCGCGCATCGCCGCCGCCGAGTGCGGCCCCGCCGCGGGGCTGCCTCTCGTCACCGGCGCGGTGCGCGAGGCCGTGGAGTCCCGCTGCTCCGAAGTGATCGTGGCGTCGCTGGTGGACGGCGCCGCGGTGCTGCTCGCCGACCTCGGCGACCACGCGCGCGCGACGCGGGTCCTCGCCGCCGCCACCGCCCTGCGCAACGGCAATGTGCGGCCCCACCCGGAGGCCGTGCAGGCGGACCGCGTGGAGCGTGCGGCCATGGCGGCGCTCGGACGGGACGTGTACGAGCGGGAGCGCGCGGCGGGCACCGCGCTGGTGCCGGACGAGGTGCTGACGGAGCTGGAACGCGCGACCGCGGCAGCGGACGACCAGCGGTGATGGACGCCTAGCGGCACGTCATCCGTGACTGCGCCCAGTCCGCGAGCGCCGTCGTGTCGAACGGCGTGTGCGGTTCGACGACGAGCCTGACCGTTTTGCGACCGGACAGGTTCACACGCACCGGCACCGCCGGGTCGCCGCCCTTGACCAGCGGGGACTGCCACAACCGCGCCCCGTCCCCGTATACGGAGAAGCGCACCCTGCCGAGGCCCAGCGTCATGTCGTCGACGCCGACGACCGCGTCGTACGTGGAGCAGCTGCGGTTCAGGTCGATGGTGACGGAGGACCGGCCGTGGACGGTCACGCCGTGCGAGTACCGCTTGTCACCGACCGACAGGCCCCAGCGCTGCCACACCCAGCTGCTCTCGGTGAGCCGCATCTCGGGTTTGGTGCCGTCGCCGGTGAGGCCGTAGGCGAGCTCGTTCCACTGGTAGACCCTGGGGGCCGGTGGCGGCGGGGGCGGCGGCTTCGGGGTCGGCTTCGGCGGAGTGGGCCTGGGCTTCGGAGGGGGCGGGGGTGTGGGCTTCGGCTCGGGCTTCTCCTCGGCGGGAGGTTTCGGCTTCGGCGTGGGGGTGGGCGTGGGCTTCGGGGTCGGCTTCGGCGCGGGGGGCGACGGCTTCGGCTCGGCCTTCGGCTTCTCGGGCGGCGGCTTCTGCGGCACGACCGACTCGGAGACCACGGGTTCCTTGGACGGAGGCGGGTCCGCCGCCTTCGGCTTGCCGCCCCCTCCGGTGAGGGCGATCGCCGCGACGACCCCGGCCGCCACGACGACGCCCGCCGCGATACCGGCCTTCGCGGGCGCGCCGAGCCCCTCGGAAGCGGCGGCACCGCCCGCCGCGGATCCACCCGTCGATCCGCCCGCCGCGGCCGCACCCGCGGCCCCCGCCGCGCCCGCTCCGACGGTGCCGCCGCCGACGAGCGCGGCCACCTTCGCGTACCCGGCGGCACCGAACCAGCCGATGACGGCGATCGGCACGACCGCGGGAATCCCGCTCGCGACGTCCTCGATCTGCCCGGCGGCCAGCCGGCACTTCGCGCACTCCTCCAAGTGCTTGCGCAGGCCACGCTCGGCGCGGGTGCGCAGGCCGCCGCGCGCGTAGGCACCGAGCCGGTCGGCGTAGCGCGCGCACTCCTCGCTCTCGGTGAGCGTGGCGCTGACATGTGCCTGCAGATAGGCCTGTTTGAGACCCTCGCGGGCCCGGCTCGCGAGCACGCGCGTGCCGTTCGCGTCGAGGCCGAAGAGCGTGGCGACGTCGCTGGGCGACTCGTCCTCGACCTCCGTGTGCCACAGCACGGCCTGCCAGCGCTCCGGCAGGCTCCGGAAGGCCTGCATGGCCATCGACTGCTCGGCCTCGTGCATCGCGCGGACGTCCGCGCCCAGATCCAGACCCGCTCCGAAGGAGCCGACGGACGCCGTGTCGTCGGAGACCTCCGTGCCCCGCGCGGCCTGCGCGGCGAACACCGCGAAGTCGTCGACCAGGTGCTCGCGCTTCGCCGACTTCGTCCACCCGGCGGCGACCCGGCGCACGGTGGTGAGCAGATAGGCGCGCACGGCGTGCTCGGGGCCGCTGCCGCCGCGCACCGCCTGCAGCATGCGGGCGAACACCTCGGCGGTGAGGTCGTCGGCGGTGTGGGCGTCGCGGCAGCAGGTGCGGGCGTAGCGGCGCACGGCCTCGGCGTGACGGCGGTACAGCTCCTCGTACGCCGAGTCGTCGCCGGAGCGCATCCGGGCGATCAGGTCGGCGTCGGACACCGGCCCTTCGACGCCTCCGGGAACCGGGGCACCCGTGCCGCCCTCGCGCTGCGGAGGCACGCTCGGACCTGCCGCGTCGGCCGCGCTGACGGGACCTCCCGCACCGCTGCCGGGACCGTCCTGGGATGCCTCGTCCCGACCGTCAACACTCATCGCGGAACGCCCCCGGTTGCACACTCAGACCCGACCACCGGGAAAGCGTGCCACACGGGTGTGCCGCGGCCGAGAGGGACGACGTTCAACCACCCGTCCGGGGCGATTTCCCGTAATGGAGCACTACCGTTCACCCGAACGGGGAAGGCTCAACGTCCGGCGCGTTCACCATGGAGTCGAGCCTCCCACCGAACCGGGCGGTCACGCGGGCCGCGACCGCAGGCCCTCCAGCAGGATGTCGAGAAGCCGCGACGAGGCCGCCGCCTGCTGTGCCGCGTCCGGCAGCGAGGGCGCCGCCGTGGCGATCACCAGCAGGACGTCGGACACCGTCACGTCCGCCCGCAGCTCGCCCGCCGCGCGGGCACGCTCCACGAGACGGCCGACGACGTCGAGGAGCGTCGCCGCCCCCGTGTCGTCACCCAGGGAGGTCGACTCCTCGATGGGCGCCTGACGCTGCTCGACGAGACGCAGGTCGGGGGAGTCCGTGGCCGGCTGCCGCTGCTGCGGCACCCGTACCTCGTCCTCCTTGGCACCGTCCTCCACGCTGACCCGCAGCACCTGCGGCGGCAGCAGTCGGCCCGCACCCGACGCCACGGACGTCCGCAGGAAGCGCGAGAGCGCCGACCACGGCTCGTCCTCCTGCCCGAGCGCCGCACGCGCCTGATCGGTCAGCCGGGAGGTCTCCTCCTCGGCTATCCGCCTGACCAGCACATCCTTGCTCGGGAAGCGGCGGTAGACCGTGCCGACTCCGACCCGCGCGCGACGCGCCACGTCTTCCATCGGCGCGCCGTAACCCAGCTCGCCGAAGACTTCGCGTGCCGCCCTCAGTACATGTTCGAGATTGCGCTGTGCGTCGACACGCAGCGGTGTCGTGCGCGCTCCTTCCCCCATGTCGCGTCCGTTCCCGCCTGGGCCGACGGCTGATGCCGACACGGCAGCGGAAGTCCAGTGAGTCTCCTGAATGTGCATGCGTTCCCCCGGTAATGACGTCTCCCCCCGGAGACACTCCCCGCCATTGACTACCGAAGTGTGAGGAGCGAGCCCTTCCACGAGCCGGAAAACCGGCCCGACGAGCGCATCCCCCGACACCCCGACGTCCCACGAACATAGTTGAGCGGGGGTCAATTCAGAAGAGGCGGGTTCCGCACAGCGCGCCCCCCGATCGGAGTATGCGCCCTTTCCGGCCTTCCCGTGCCCCTCCTCCGCTCCCCCTTCGCCCCCGCTGACCTGCGCACCTGACAGGGCCGACAGCGGAAATCCGAGGTCTTCCCGCACGCCGCCCCCGGTCACACAAATTGCCGGGCCTGTGGACAAACGCCAAAGGCGGGTGCGTCATGGGATGGTGAAGGCTGCGATCTCCCGGGGGACGACCCCCGTGCCCCCGGACTGTGTACGCATTCTCGTCGTCGGCGGCGGCTACGTCGGCATGTACACCGCGCTGAGACTCCAACGAAAGCTGAAACGCGAGCTCAAGCGGGGTGAGGTCGAGATCGTCGTGATCGCTCCCGATCCCTATATGACGTATCAGCCGTTCCTGCCCGAAGCCGCCGCGGGATCCATCTCGCCGCGCCACGTCGTCGTGCCGCTCCGCCGCACCCTCGACCAGTGCCGCATCGTCATCGGCGAGGTCGAATCGGTCAACCACGCCAAGCGCACCGCGACCTTCACCACCCTCGCCACCGAGGAAGAGGGCACCGGGTCCGTCCAGATCGCGTACGACGAAATCGTCCTGGCCCCCGGCTCCATCGCCCGCACGCTGCCGGTGCCGGGACTCGCCGACCACGCCATCGGCTTCAAGACCGTCGAAGAGGCCATCGGCCTGCGCAACCACGTCATCGAACAGATGGACATCGCCTCCTCCACACGTGACCCCGCGATCCGCGACGCCGCCCTGACCTTCGTCTTCGTAGGAGGCGGTTACGCAGGCGTCGAGGCGCTCGGCGAACTGGAGGACATGGCCCGGTACGCGTCCCGGTACTACCACAACATCAAGGCCGAGGACATGAAGTGGATCCTCGTCGAGGCGACGGGCCGCATCCTGCCCGAAGTCGGCGAGGAGATGGGCAAGTACACGGTGCGCGAGCTGCGCAGGCGCAACATCGACGTACGCCTGGAGACCCGTCTCGAATCGTGCGAGGACCGCGTGGCCGTCCTCAGCGACGGCGCCCGCCACCCCACCCGCACCGTCGTCTGGACGGCCGGCGTCAAGGCGCATCCCGTGCTCGCCGCCACCGATCTGCCGCTGAACGAACGCGGTCGCCTCAAGTGCACCGCACAGCTGGCCGTCGACGGGGCCCCACACGCGTGGGGCGCGGGCGACGCGGCAGCCGTCCCCGACATCACCGCGGACGAACCCGGCACGGAGTGCGCACCCAACGCCCAGCACGCGGTGCGCCAGGCCAAGGTCCTCGCCGACAACATCGTCGCGTCCCTGCGCGAGCGCCCTCTCCAGGAATACGAGCACAAATACGTCGGCTCCGTGGCCTCCCTGGGACTGCACAAAGGTGTCGCGCACGTCTACGGACGCAAGCTGAAGGGCTACCCTGCCTGGTTCATGCACCGCGTCTACCACCTGAGCAGAGTGCCGACCGTCAACCGCAAGTCCCGAGTGCTCTCCGAATGGACCCTGTCCGGCCTGTTCAAACGCGAGATCGTCTCCCTGGGATCGCTCGAACACCCCCGTGCGGAGTTCGAACTCGCGGCCGGTGGGGAACGCCCGAAGGAGTCCTCCTGACCGGAGTCAGGAACTCCCCGCACAGGTCCGGCGTCTGACGGATGTCAGTCCGTTCCGCCAGACTGTCCGTGTGACCATGGGCAGGCCGTCAGGCCGACACCAGGGACGTCCGCTCTCGACATGCTGTGTTCCCGATCCAGAAGCGACACCACGAGGCCTACCGCAGTGAACTTCACGCGCTGGAGCGCCCGGCTCCCCGGAACGCAGCGCCGCGCAGCAGCGCGGACCGAACAAGCGGTCGCCACGGCACCGCGCGGGGACGGCTCCGTCCCCGCGGCCCGTGCCGAGCGGCCCGCGGGAGCGGCGGACCCCCTCCCACCGGGCGGCGACGTCGGCCTCACAGGACCCGACGGCGTCGACGAACTGCCGGTCCGCGAGGTGCTCGACCGCATCCCGGCCCTCGTCGCCCTGGTCCACGGCACCGACCACCGCATCGCGTACGTCAACGACGCGTACGCCGCCGCCTTCGGCCCCCGGCCCATCGGTGAACCCGCGCGCGTGGCCCTGCCCGAACTGACCGAGCTCGGCCTGCTGTCCCTCCTCGACCAGGTCCTGCGCAGCTCCCGGCCGCGCACCGTCAAGTCCCGCAAAGCGGCGTCCGGCCGGTCGTACACGTTCACGTGCACCCCCGTGACGCTGCCGCTCGGCGGCTCCGCGGCGGGACCCGAAGAGGGCGGCGGCGTCCTGGTGTTCGCAGCCGACGTCACCGACCACGCCGAGGCCGCCGAACGCCTGCGCACCAGCGAACGCGCCCAGCGCGAGACCGCCGTCACGCTCCAGAAGTCACTGCTGCCGCAGGAGTTGGAGCAGCCCGACGACCTGCGCATCGCCGCCACCTACCAACCGGGCGGCACCGAGGCGGCGGTCGGCGGCGACTGGTACGACGTGATCACCCTCGGCGGCGGCCGCACCGCCCTCGTCATCGGCGACGTGATGGGCCGCGGCGTGCGCGCGGCCGCCGTCATGGGCCAGCTCCGCACCGCCGTGCGGGCCTACGCCCGCCTGGACCTGCCCCCGCACGAGGTCCTGCAGCTCCTGGACGGCCTCGCCACCGAGATCGACCCCAGCCAGATCGCCACGTGTGTCTACGCGGTGCACGACCCGAACGAAGGAAGCCTCGTCTACGCCTCGGCGGGACACCTCCCCATCCTCGTGCGCGACGAGCACGGCACGATCCACCGCGCGGAGGAGCCCACAGGCCCCCCGCTCGGCACCGGAGGATGGCTGCACACCTCGGGCTCCGTCCCCCTCGGCCCCGGCTCCACCGCCGTCCTCTACACGGACGGCCTCGTCGAACGGCGCAGCGAGGACATCGACGAAGGCTTGGCCTCACTGGAACGCGCCCTCGCCGGCGCCACCGGCACCCCTCAGGTGGTGTGCGACCGACTGATCCGCGCCCTGGGAGTGACGGCCGACCACGACGACGACGTGGCCGTCCTCGTCCTCCAGCACCCCGCCCGTGCCGGGGGCGACGCCGAACTGTTCAGGAACGCCGCCCTGGAGCTCCTCGGCGGTGTGGAGGCCGCCCCCCGCGCGCGTGCCTTCGCCACCGGCGTCCTCGCCAGCTGGCGCTTCTCCCCGGAACTCCACGACCTCGGGGTCCTCGCGGCCAGCGAACTGGTCGCGAACTCCCTCCAGCACGGCACCCCGCCGATGCGGCTGCGCCTGCGCCGCACCGACCGCCGACTGATCATCGAGGTCACCGACGGCGACGACCACCTGCCGCGCCGCCGCCGCGCCGAACCGGCCGACGAGGCGGGACGCGGCATCGCCATCGTCGCGACGATCGCGTCGAACTGGGGCTCGCGCCGCACACCGGGCGGCGGCAAGGCCGTCTGGTGCGAGTTCGCGCTCCCCACATAGCGCGCGTTACGCGTCGGCTGTGGCGGGCGCGGCCGTAGCAGGGCCGCCCTGCGCCACCACCGGGCTCTTGGCCAGCGAGGGCTGGTTCTGCACCGGCGTGAGGCGACGCCCGAGCCGCACCGCGAGCACCGTGATGCCCAGCGAGAACAGAACGAACGTCACGATGTACGGGACGTGCAGCGCGGCACCCATCGGCCCGCCCACGGCCGGACCGACCGCGAGGGCCAGCTGCTTCACCAGGGCGAAGGCCGAGTTGTACTGACCGACCATGCCGCCCGGCGCCAGATCGGCGACCAGCGGCGCGACGGTCGGCGACAGCATCGCCTCACCGAGCCCGAAGAGGGCGTACGTCGAGATGAACGCGGCGGTCGCCATCGCCTGGCTGCCGTGCCCGACACCCGCGTACCCGGCGAGCAGCCACGCGAAGGCCCAGATCAGACCCACGGCCGCGATCACACGGGACCGCTTGCGCCGCTCCACGAACTTCAGGACGGCGAACTGCGCGATCACGATCATGGCCGTGTTGGCGGCCAGCGCGATGCCGAGCGTCGACGCCGAGATGCCCGCGGCCTCCACGCCGTACGCGGAGAGACCCGACTCGAACTGCCCGTAGCAGGCGAAGAAGATCACGAAGCCGAGCACGCACAGCTGCACCATGGCCTTGTGCCGCAGGAGCGCACGCATGCCGCCCTGCGGAGCGGAGGCGTCCTTCGGCATGGCGTCCTGGATGGACGGCGCGTGCGGCAGCCGCACGGTCAACGCGATGCCCGCGAGCACCAGGAACATCACGGACTCGATGGAGAACAGCAGAGTGAAGCTGCTCGGACGGCTCTCGTCGACGATCTGGCCGCCGATGAGACCACCGATGCCGAGGCCCAGGTTCTGCAGGAAGAACTGCATCGCGAAGGACCGCGTGCGGGTGGCCGGCGTCGAGGACCAGACAATCATCGTCGCAAGCGCGGGCTGCATGACCGCCGTACCGGCGCCGAGCAGCGCCGCGGACAGGATCGCCGTCAGCTCACTGTTCGCGAGGCCGAGCGCGATCGCACCCACGGAGGCGACACCCGCGGCTCCCACGAGCACGGGCAGGGGGCCGCGACGGTCGATGACGCGGCCGGTGATGGGCAGGACGATCAGAGCGGCCATGGCGAACGCGGCGAGCACGATGCCCGCCGCACTGGACCCCAGCTCCCGCACCTGCGCCACGTAGACGTAGAGGAACGGAACCGTGAACCCGATGCCGAACGCGCTCAGCGCGCTGCCTGCCTGAATACGACGCATCGCTGCGCCCATCGCCCTGGTCACTTTCACCTGCCTTGAGTGAGTGCTGTGGTGCTTAGAAGTGAAGACTTCGAAGCTAAAGTTCGAGACTAAACTGTACACACCGAAGGACTTCAATGCCAAGCGGGGGCGTGCCATACTCGGCCCATGGGTGACACCCCCGGCCCAAGTGAGCCGACACTTGAAGAGCAGATCGCCGCGTATCAGCGGGAGTTCCAGGACCTCGACCCCCAGGTCGAGGAGATCGTCTCGGCCCTCGGCCGCCTGAACCGCCGCATGAACGTCGCCTACGGCCGCCAGACGGCGACCCTCGGCATCAGCAACGCCGAGTGGGAGGTCCTCAAGGCCCTCGTCCTCTCCGGGGCCCCGTACCAAATGGGCCCCGGCGACCTGGCCAAGCGCCTGGGTCTCACGCCGGCGGCGATGACCCACCGGATCGACCGCATGGTGGCGGAGGGTCTGGTCACGCGGGACCGCGACGAGAACAACCGCGTCCGCGTCATCGTCGAGCTGACGGCGGAGGGCCGCGAGAAGTGGCTGGAGGCGATGCGCCTGGCCACGGTCTTCGAGGAGGACCTCCTCCAGGACCTGTCGCAGGAGGAGCGCGGCGCGCTGGGTGAGGTGCTGACCCGTCTTCTACGTCGCGTGGAGCACGCCCAGCCGGATGCGGGCGGTCGCCTGACGGACCTGGACTGAAGCGGAGGTTCTCGCCGGACTGAAGGGCTCTCCGGCGGGGTACAGGGCGGGGTTGACAGTCACCCGCCCGACCCGTAAGGTTCTTCGGGTTGCCACGGAGCCGTAACGGTTCTGCGACAGCACCTCCCGCCGCGGAAAGCGGCAAACCAAACTCTGCACGACCTCCCAACGGAACCGATTCGGCATGCCCGAATTCAATTCCAAGGCTCGATTATGAGTCGCCGGGAAAACCCGCTAGAGTTTGAGACGTCGGAACGGCCCAACAGCCGCAAAGACAAACCCCGCTGACCGGGAGTCAGGCCCGAAAGGATCTGATAGAGTCGGAACCGCCGGAAAGGGAAACGCGAAAGCCGAAAGGCCGGAGCGGGAACCGGAAAGGCACCGAGGAAATCGGACACGAAAGAGTCTGATAGAGTCGGAAACGCAAGAACAAAAGAAACACCGAAGGGAAGCGCCCGGAGGAAAGCCCGAGAGGGTGAGTACAAAGGAAGCGTCCGTTCCTTGAGAACTCAACAGCGTGCCAAAAGTCAACGCCAGATATGTTGATAACCCCGGCTCACTTCGGTGAGTTGGAGGTTCCTTTGAAAAAACACAGCGAGGACGCTGTGAACCGGGAGATTATTCCTCTCCTCGGTTCCGCTCTCGTGCTGTGTCACCGGATTACCGGTACACATTCACGGAGAGTTTGATCCTGGCTCAGGACGAACGCTGGCGGCGTGCTTAACACATGCAAGTCGAACGATGAACCACTTCGGTGGGGATTAGTGGCGAACGGGTGAGTAACACGTGGGCAATCTGCCCTTCACTCTGGGACAAGCCCTGGAAACGGGGTCTAATACCGGATAACACCTTCCCTCTCCTGAGGGAGGGTTAAAAGCTCCGGCGGTGAAGGATGAGCCCGCGGCCTATCAGCTTGTTGGTGAGGTAATGGCTCACCAAGGCGACGACGGGTAGCCGGCCTGAGAGGGCGACCGGCCACACTGGGACTGAGACACGGCCCAGACTCCTACGGGAGGCAGCAGTGGGGAATATTGCACAATGGGCGAAAGCCTGATGCAGCGACGCCGCGTGAGGGATGACGGCCTTCGGGTTGTAAACCTCTTTCAGCAGGGAAGAAGCGAAAGTGACGGTACCTGCAGAAGAAGCGCCGGCTAACTACGTGCCAGCAGCCGCGGTAATACGTAGGGCGCAAGCGTTGTCCGGAATTATTGGGCGTAAAGAGCTCGTAGGCGGCTTGTCACGTCGGTTGTGAAAGCCCGGGGCTTAACCCCGGGTCTGCAGTCGATACGGGCAGGCTAGAGTGTGGTAGGGGAGATCGGAATTCCTGGTGTAGCGGTGAAATGCGCAGATATCAGGAGGAACACCGGTGGCGAAGGCGGATCTCTGGGCCATTACTGACGCTGAGGAGCGAAAGCGTGGGGAGCGAACAGGATTAGATACCCTGGTAGTCCACGCCGTAAACGGTGGGAACTAGGTGTTGGCGACATTCCACGTCGTCGGTGCCGCAGCTAACGCATTAAGTTCCCCGCCTGGGGAGTACGGCCGCAAGGCTAAAACTCAAAGGAATTGACGGGGGCCCGCACAAGCAGCGGAGCATGTGGCTTAATTCGACGCAACGCGAAGAACCTTACCAAGGCTTGACATACACCGGAAAGCATCAGAGATGGTGCCCCCCTTGTGGTCGGTGTACAGGTGGTGCATGGCTGTCGTCAGCTCGTGTCGTGAGATGTTGGGTTAAGTCCCGCAACGAGCGCAACCCTTGTTCTGTGTTGCCAGCATGCCCTTCGGGGTGATGGGGACTCACAGAAGACCGCCGGGGTCAACTCGGAGGAAGGTGGGGACGACGTCAAGTCATCATGCCCCTTATGTCTTGGGCTGCACACGTGCTACAATGGCAGGTACAATGAGCAGCGATACCGCGAGGTGGAGCGAATCTCAAAAAGCCTGTCTCAGTTCGGATTGGGGTCTGCAACTCGACCCCATGAAGTCGGAGTTGCTAGTAATCGCAGATCAGCATTGCTGCGGTGAATACGTTCCCGGGCCTTGTACACACCGCCCGTCACGTCACGAAAGTCGGTAACACCCGAAGCCGGTGGCCCAACCCCTTGTGGGAGGGAGCTGTCGAAGGTGGGACTGGCGATTGGGACGAAGTCGTAACAAGGTAGCCGTACCGGAAGGTGCGGCTGGATCACCTCCTTTCTAAGGAGCACTTCTAAGCCAGGCTTGCCTGGTTCAGAGGCCACTACGTCGGCAAACGTCCGACGGTGGTTGCTCATGGGTGGAACGTTGACTACTCGGCACACTTGATCGTCTTCTCCTTCTAGTACTGCTCGTCAGAGCGTGGAGGGTTGAGGGAAGCGGTAGGGGTGTCGGGCACGCTGTTGGGTATCTGAGGGTACGGACTTGTTCCCGACCTCAATGCCGACCCCAGTGAAGGTTCGTTTCGGCGGGCTGTGATGGGTGGTTGGTCGTTGTTTGAGAACTGCACAGTGGACGCGAGCATCTGTGGCCAAGTTTTTAAGGGCGCACGGTGGATGCCTTGGCACCAGGAACCGATGAAGGACGTGGGAGGCCACGATAGTCCCCGGGGAGTCGTCAACCAGGCTTTGATCCGGGGGTTTCCGAATGGGGAAACCCGGCAGTCGTCATGGGCTGTCACCCGCTGCTGAACACATAGGCAGTGTGGAGGGAACGCGGGGAAGTGAAACATCTCAGTACCCGCAGGAAGAGAAAACAACCGTGATTCCGGGAGTAGTGGCGAGCGAAACCGGATGAGGCCAAACCGTATGCGTGTGAGACCCGGCAGGGGTTGCGCATACGGGGTTGTGGGATCTCTCTTTCACAGTCTGCCGGCTGTGAGACGAGTCAGAAACCGTTGATGTAGGCGAAGGACATGCGAAAGGTCCGGCGTAGAGGGTAAGACCCCCGTAGTCGAAACGTCAGCGGCTCGTTTGAGAGACACCCAAGTAGCACGGGGCCCGAGAAATCCCGTGTGAATCTGGCGGGACCACCCGTTAAGCCTAAATATTCCCTGGTGACCGATAGCGGATAGTACCGTGAGGGAATGGTGAAAAGTACCGCGGGAGCGGAGTGAAATAGTACCTGAAACCGTGTGCCTACAAGCCGTGGGAGCGTCGGGATGGAGCTTGCTTCATCCTCGTGACTGCGTGCCTTTTGAAGAATGAGCCTGCGAGTTTGCGGTGTGTTGCGAGGTTAACCCGTGTGGGGAAGCCGTAGCGAAAGCGAGTCCGAACAGGGCGGTTTAGTAGCGCGCTCAAGACCCGAAGCGGAGTGATCTAGCCATGGGCAGGTTGAAGCGGCTGTAAGAGGTCGTGGAGGACCGAACCCACCAGGGTTGAAAACCTGGGGGATGACCTGTGGTTAGGGGTGAAAGGCCAATCAAACTCCGTGATAGCTGGTTCTCCCCGAAATGCATTTAGGTGCAGCGTCGTGTGTTTCTTGCCGGAGGTAGAGCACTGGATAGGCGATGGGCCCTACCGGGTTACTGACCTTAGCCAAACTCCGAATGCCGGTAAGTGAGAGCGCGGCAGTGAGACTGTGGGGGATAAGCTCCATGGTCGAGAGGGAAACAGCCCAGAGCATCGACTAAGGCCCCTAAGCGTACGCTAAGTGGGAAAGGATGTGGAGTCGCAGAGACAACCAGGAGGTTGGCTTAGAAGCAGCCACCCTTGAAAGAGTGCGTAATAGCTCACTGGTCTAGTGATTCCGCGCCGACAATGTAGCGGGGCTCAAGCGTACCGCCGAAGTCGTGTCATTCCAGCATGAGGGCCAACGCCCGCTGGGATGGGTAGGGGAGCGTCGTGTGCCGGGTGAAGCTGCGCCGGAAGGCAGTGGTGGACGGTTCACGAGTGAGAATGCAGGCATGAGTAGCGATACATACGTGAGAAACGTGTGCGCCGATTGACTAAGGGTTCCTGGGTCAAGCTGATCTGCCCAGGGTAAGTCGGGACCTAAGGCGAGGCCGACAGGCGTAGTCGATGGATAACCGGTTGATATTCCGGTACCCGCTGTGAAGCGTCAAACATCGAGCCCATTAATGCTAAGGCCGTGAAGCCGCCCTGGAGCCTTCGGGCAAAGGGGAGTGGTGGAGCCGCTGACCCAAGGTGGTAGTAGGTGAGTGATGGGGTGACGCAGGAAGGTAGTCCAGCCCGGGCGGTGGTTGTCCCGGGGTAAGGGTGTAGCCCGTCATCTAGGTAAATCCGGATGACATGTGGGTGAGACCTGATGCCGAGCCGATTGTGGTGAAGTGGATGATCCTATGCTGTCGA
Organism: Streptomyces venezuelae; assembly: GCF_008642355.1. Classification (NCBI taxonomy): domain Bacteria; kingdom Bacillati; phylum Actinomycetota; class Actinomycetes; order Kitasatosporales; family Streptomycetaceae; genus Streptomyces; species Streptomyces venezuelae. Next base: position 3,890,411 of record NZ_CP029193.1, on the reverse strand, counting down.
GAAAAGCCTCTAGCGAGTTTCATGGCGGCCCGTACCCTAAACCGACTCAGGTGGTCAGGTAGAGAATACCGAGGCGTTCGGGTGAACTATGGTTAAGGAACTCGGCAAAATGCCCCCGTAACTTCGGGAGAAGGGGGGCCATTCCTGGTGATGAGTTTTGCACTCTGAGCTGGGGGTGGCCGCAGAGACCAGCGAGAAGCGACTGTTTACTAAAAACACAGGTCCGTGCGAAGCCGTAAGGCGATGTATACGGACTGACGCCTGCCCGGTGCTGGAACGTTAAGGGGACCGGTTAGTGCGCTTTCGGGCGTGCGAAGCTGAGAACTTAAGCGCCAGTAAACGGCGGTGGTAACTATAACCATCCTAAGGTAGCGAAATTCCTTGTCGGGTAAGTTCCGACCTGCACGAATGGCGTAACGACTTCTCGACTGTCTCAACCATAGGCCCGGTGAAATTGCACTACGAGTAAAGATGCTCGTTTCGCGCAGAAGGACGGAAAGACCCCGGGACCTTTACTACAGTTTGATATTGGTGTTCGGTTCGGCTTGTGTAGGATAGGTGGGAGACTGTGAAGCGGGCACGCCAGTGTTCGTGGAGTCAACGTTGAAATACCACTCTGGTCGTGCTGGATGTCTAACCTCGGTCCGTGATCCGGATCAGGGACAGTGTCTGATGGGTAGTTTAACTGGGGCGGTTGCCTCCCAAAGGGTAACGGAGGCGCCCAAAGGTTCCCTCAGCCTGGTTGGTAATCAGGTGTTGAGTGTAAGTGCACAAGGGAGCTTGACTGTGAGACCGACGGGTCGAGCAGGGACGAAAGTCGGGACTAGTGATCCGGCGGTGGCTTGTGGAAGCGCCGTCGCTCAACGGATAAAAGGTACCCCGGGGATAACAGGCTGATCTTCCCCAAGAGTCCATATCGACGGGATGGTTTGGCACCTCGATGTCGGCTCGTCGCATCCTGGGGCTGGAGTCGGTCCCAAGGGTTGGGCTGTTCGCCCATTAAAGCGGTACGCGAGCTGGGTTTAGAACGTCGTGAGACAGTTCGGTCCCTATCCTCTGTGCGCGTAGGAATATTGAGAAGGGCTGTCCCTAGTACGAGAGGACCGGGACGGACGAACCTCTGGTGTGCCAGTTGTCCTGCCAAGGGCATGGCTGGTTGGCTACGTTCGGAAAGGATAACCGCTGAAAGCATCTAAGCGGGAAGCCTGCTTCGAGATGAGTATTCCCACCCCCTTTGAGGGGTTAAGGCTCCCAGTAGACGACTGGGTTGATAGGCCAGATCTGGAAGCCCGGTAACGGGTGGAGGTGACTGGTACTAATAGGCCGAGGGCTTGTCCTCAGTTGCTCGCGTCCACTGTGTTGGTTCTGAAACCACGAACAACCCCATGCATGGTCACGCATGGTGCGGTTGACAGTTTCATAGTGTTTCGGTGGTCATAGCGTGAGGGAAACGCCCGGTTACATTCCGAACCCGGAAGCTAAGCCTCACAGCGCCGATGGTACTGCAGGGGGGACCCTGTGGGAGAGTAGGACGCCGCCGAACTTTTTTTGGGAAAACCCCCGCACCTCACGGTGCGGGGGTTTTCTGCGTTTACGGGTTCCGAGGTTCTGGAGTTCCGGGGTTGTGGAGTTCCGGAGTTCTGGTCATTTTGCTTTATGACGGTGTCACCAGTTTCGTGTCGTACGCCAGGATCACCGCTTGCACTCTGTCCCTCGTTCCCGTTTTCGAGAGAATGCGGCCCACGTGCGTTTTCACCGTGGATTCCGCGAGATGAAGGCGCGAAGCGATCTCCGCGTTCGTCCAGCCCTGGCCTATGACCGTCAGGATTTCGCGTTCCCGGTGGGTGAGGGACGACAGGCGCGGGTCCGCCGCGGGGTCGGCGGCGACCGTGCCGGACGTCGTCGGCAAGTGGTCCGCGTACGCGTCGAGAAGCCGCCGGGTCAGGCTCGGGGCGACCACCGCGTCGCCCGATGCGACCGCGCGGATTCCTGAGAGGAGTTCCTCGGGCAGCGCGTCCTTGATGAGGAAGCCGGACGCTCCGGCGCGGAGACCCGCGTACGCGTACTCGTCGAGGTCGAACGTCGTCAGGATGAGGACGCGCGTGCGGTCGCCCGACGCGACGATGCGGCGTGTGGCCTCGATGCCGTCGAGTCCCGGCATGCGGATGTCCATCAGGACGACGTCCGGGTTCAGTTCGGCGGTCATGCGGACCGCCTCACTGCCGTTGCCCGCCTCGCCGGCCACTGTCATGTCGTCCTGACTCTCCAGGAGCATGCGGAAACCGAAACGCTGCATGGGCTGGTCGTCGACGATGAGCACGGTCGTCACGTTGCTGTCTCACTGTCCTTCGGGAACCTTCGGGAGATGGAGGCGCACCCGCCAGCCGCCGGACGGGCGAGGCAGCGGGCCGGCCTCAAGTGTGCCCTCGTACAAAGCTGTTCGCTCGCGCATTCCCGTCAGGCCGCGGCCCTTGCCCGAGGGCCGGGAACCGCCCGCACCCGTGTCCGTCACCTCCACCGTCACCCCGCCCTCCCCGTACGTGACGTCGACCGTCGCCGTCGCGCCCGAGCCGCCGTGCTTCAGGGTGTTCGTGAGGGCCTCCTGCACGACCCGGTACACCGTGAGCTGACGACCCGCGGGGACGGAGTCAGGGCTGCCCTGCACAGTGGTCCGTACGGGGAGGCCCGCCGCCCGTACGCCGTCGATGAGCTGGTCCAGGTCGGTCAGAGCGGGCTGAGGGGCCAGTTCGGCGGGGGTGGGGGTCTCGTCGCGCAGGACGTCCAGGAGGCGGCGGAGCTCACCGAGGGCCTGGCGGCTGGTGCTGCCGATCGCCTCCAGCGCCTGGGCCGCACGCTCCGGGGACTTGGCGGCCGCGTACGAACCGCCGTCCGCGAGGCCCGTGATGACGGAGAGGTTGTGGCCGATGATGTCGTGCATCTCGCGGGCTATGCGCGTACGTTCGGCTGCTGCCGCGAGCTGCGCCTGCTGGTCGCGTTCCACCTCCAGCTGCCGGGCGCGCTCCACGAGGGCCTCGGTGTAGTCCTGGCGGGAGCGCACCGCGATGCCGAGCAGGGCGACCACGGCGTACGCCCACAGGTTCGGGATGATCTGCTGGTCCCAGCTGTCCTCGGGATAGCGGGCCGCGCCCACGACGAGCGGCACCGTCATCATCAGGCCCGCCCGGCCGAGCGTCCGCAGGGGCAGCCGCATCGCGATGCTGAAGAGCACGAGCATCTGGATCAGCGCCGCCTGAAGCATGGCGCCGCTCCAGCTGCTGACCAGAGCCGTCGCCACCATCACGGTGAGGACCGCCATCGGATGCCTGCGGCGCCACAGCACGGGCAGCGAGAGCCCCATGCTCATCAGGAAGACCAACCAGCCGGGGACTTCCGTGTTGGGTGCCACATTGCGCCAGCCGCCGCCCGCGTCGACGAGGGCGGCGGCCACGAAGAACGTGGTCACCAGGACATCCCAGACGAGCGGGCGGCGCCTGTCGAAGGCGCGCACCCGCTGGGTCAGTCGCTGGAGGAACTGCGTGAGGGGTTGCGGTTCGGGCACGGCCTTCGGCTCGGTCACTGCCTCATCCTCGTACAGGAAACATCAGTCGGGACCTGATACGGCGGGCGGGCTCATACATCGCGGCGCTTGAGGAGCATCGTCGCCGCCGCCATGATGGCCGCCGCCCACAGGACGAGTGTGCAGACGGCCGCGCCCGGCGCGATGGTGTTCTCCACGCGGGCCACCGAGCCGAGGGAACTCGCGGCCTGGGCGGGGAAGTACTTCATGGCGGTGTCCACGGCGCCGAACGGCAGCATCGACAGGACCTCGGGCAGGATCAGGACCGTCGCGACGAACGCGCCGATGGCTCCGGGCACCGAGCGGAACAGGGCACCCAGAGCCAGCGCGACGAGGCTCAGCAGGGTGAGGGAGACGGCGCTGGTCGTGAGGGCGCCGAAGACGCCCGGGTCGGTGAGCGACAGCTCCTTGTCCGTGTCCGCGAGCCAGATCTGGGCGACGAGGAACGTCACGACGTTCGTCGCGAGGGACAGGGTGAACGCGACCGCCGCGAACACACCGGCCTTTGACCACAGGACGGGCACGCGGCGCGGGACCGCGGCGAGTGAGGAACGGATCATGCCCGTCGAGTACTCGCCCGCGGTGACGAGGATGCCGAGGACGGCGAGGCAGATCTGGGACAGCTGCGTGCCGAACAGGGTGAAGACGATGGTGTCCACCTCGGCGTCGTCGCCGTCGTACGTGGCGCCCATGGTGATGCCCACCGCGAGGACCAGCGCGCTCGCGGTGATCAGGGTGATCCACGTCGAGCGGAGCGTCCACAGCTTGTGCCACTCGGAGCGGATGACGCCCTTGGTGCTGAGGCGGTACATGGGGGCAGTGGGTGTGGTGCGGGCGGGGGTCATGCCGCGGCTCCTTCCGTGTGGCGGGTCACCGGGTTGTTCGTCGAGGCGACGTAGTCGACCGAGTCCCGCGTCAGGTCCATGAAGGCCTGCTCCAACGACGCCGTGTGCGGGGTGAGTTCGAAGAGCGGGATGCCGTGGGCCGCGGCGGTGCGGCCGATGTGCTCGGCGTCGGTGCCGCGTACGTCGAGGACGCCCGGGGTGTCACCGGAGATCCGCACGTCCGGCCCCGCGAGCAGTTCGGTCAGGCGGCCGGCCTCGGGGGTCACGACCTTGACCGAGCCGGAGCCCGACTCGCGGACGAAGCGTTCGACGGTGGTGTCGGCGAGGAGCTTGCCGCGGCCGATGATGATCAGGTGCTCGGCGGTCAGTGCCATCTCGCTCATGAGGTGCGACGAGACGAGGACCGTACGGCCCTCCGCCGCCAGGGACTTGAGGAGGTTGCGGATCCACAGGACGCCCTCGGGGTCGAGGCCGTTGACCGGCTCGTCGAGGATCACCGTGGCCGGGTCGCCGAGCAGGGCGGCGGCGATGCCGAGGCGCTGCCCCATGCCGAGGGAGAAGCCTTTGACGCGTCTGCGGGCGACCTCGTGGATGCCGGCCAGGTCCAGGACCGCGTCGACGCGGCTCCTCGGGATGGAGTGGGTGTGGGCGAGTGCCATGAGGTGGTGGTACGCGGAGCGGCCCGGGTGGACCGACCGCGCCTCCAGGAGCGCGCCGACCTCGTGGAGGGGCGCGGGGTGGCCCGCGTAGGCGCGGTCGCCGATGGTGGCGCGGCCGCTGGTGGGCGCGTCGAGGCCGATGAGCATCCGCATGGTGGTGGACTTGCCCGCCCCGTTGGGGCCGAGGAAGCCGGTGACGGTGCCGGGGAGCACCTCGAAGCTGAGGTCGTCGACGGCCTTCTTGGCGGACTCGCCGCCGTAGTGTTTGGTCAGTCCGTATGCCCTAATCATGTCTTCGATGGTGGCGTCGGCGGGGGCGCGGATCGTCGGACCGGGGGCGGGAAGTGGGGACCTGGGGGTAGTACCCGGGTACGACGGCGACCCTGAGATGCCCCTCGGCGGCTGCCGCTGCCCCGGCCACAGGTCCTAGAGCAGCTCCGGTTCCGTCCGCGCGATGAGGTAACCGAGCTGTGCCCGTGACTGCGAGCCCAACTCGGCCGACAGGGCCGCCACATGGCCCGCCACCGTGCGCCGCGACACCCCGAGGCGGCGCGCGACGGCGTCGTCCGTCAGGCCGGAGACGAGGAGCTTCATGACCGTGCGGCGTACCTCGTCGACGATCAGTGGTTCGCGGGTGCGGGCCGCGGACGGTTCGGCCACGGGGTGCGCCCGCTCCCAGGCCTCCTCGAAGGTGGCCACGAGGTGGGCTACGACGATGGGCTGCCGGACCTCCACGGTGCTGCGGCCGACGAGGTAGGCGACGCTGCCGTCGCACACGAGCAGGTGGCCGGTCAGCTGGTGCAGGGTGCGGACGCGTCCGCCCGCACGCTCGACGTCCTGGAGGTGCCGCCACTGCCCGGCATGGGTGCGGGCCGCGTGCGGGAAGAGGGCGCGGTGGGATACGCCGGTGCCGGTCGGGATGTGGGTGTGATGGGTGGTGCCCGGCCGGAGCGGGGGTTCGCCCGTCGGCCGGACGGTCAGGAGTTCCGTACGGCAGCCGCGTACGGCCTGCTCCAGGAGCGCGGGCACGGCGTCCGCGCCCTCGACGACCGTCAGCCAGTCCTGGGACTCGCGGCGCGCGGCCCGGTAGATGGCGTGGACCGACGAGAATCCGGCGCCGATCGACCGCAGCAACTCCTGCTGGGCGTCGAGCGACTCCCTCACGGGCTGCAGGAGTTCGGACTCCGCGACGTTCGGCGAGACCGGCACGAGGACGTCGGGGTCGTCCGGCGGCGGCGTCAGGAGACCCAGGCGTACGAGGCAGTGGGGTGCCGTCACGCGGGGCAGGCAGCCCTTGACGACCGCGGCCCGGTAGCGGCTCAGGCCCTCGGCGCAGGGGGCTTCCGCGGTGTCGTCGCAGCGGCAGCCGGTGCCGTCGGGGCCCTGTGCGTCATCGTGCATCGCATGATTATGCACCGCGTTTTCGAAGGCCGAGGCGGTGTATTGCAGTGAAACTCGAACCTGTACGGAGTACGCCCTTGGGATTCTAAGGAACAAGAACGTGGTTCATGTGAAGCAAACTCTCGCCCACCACACCGTCGTCATCACCGGCGCGGGCAGCGGCATCGGGCTCGCCACCGCCGAACTCGTCGCCCGGCGCGGCGCCCGCGTCGTCCTCACCGACCGCAGTGCGGAGGTGGTGCGTCGGCACGCCGAGCGGATCACCGAGCTGACCGGTGCGGAGGCCGATTACCGGGCGCTGGATGTCACGGACGGCGCCGCCGTCGAGGAGGTCATGGGATCGGTCGGCACCATCGACCACCTCTTCACCTGTGCGTCCGGCAGTGTCATCGCCCCGTTCGAGGAGCTCACGGAGGCCGACGTGCGCCGGTTCTTCGAGGTCAAGTGGTGGGGGCAGTACCGGTGCCTGCGGGCCGCGCTGCCGTATCTGCGCAGGGAGACGGGGTCGGTCACGCTCGTCTCCGGCTACCTCTACCGCAAGGCCGACCCGGGCTGCTTCGCGTTCGCCGCCGTCAACGGAGCGGTCGAGGCCGCGGTGAAGTCCCTCGCCATGGAGCTGGCGCCGCTCCGCGTCAACGCCCTCGCCCCCGGGCCGACCGACACGCACGCGCACGTGATGAGCCCCGAGGAGCACCGGGCCTACCGCGCGGAGATCGCGGAACGGCTGCCCGTGGGGCGGCCCGGCACGGCCGAGGAGGTCGCCCACGCGGCGGCGTACCTGATGGAGAACGCGTTCACGACCGGTACGACGCTGGACGTCGACGGCGGCAAGCGCTGACGTACGACTTGGATCCGGAGGGGCACGCGGCTACGTCACCGGCAGTTCGCTGTCCGGCCAGCGCGACCTGCCCTGCTCCCGCGACCGGAGCAGGGCCAGGGTCGGCAGGCCCCGGTCCGCGCCGGTGGCGAGCAGCTCCGGCAGCTGGGGCAGCGGAGCCACCGCGGCGACATCGTCCAGGACGAGCGTCATTGGTGGGTCGAGCCGACCGGAGGATGACCGTGCGGCCATGCGCCGGCCGTGCTCGACCACGCTGGAGGCGAGTGCCGTCAACAGGGGCATGGCACCCGGGCCTTGGCGGGACTTGGGATCCTCGATCGCCTCACCCACCACAAAAAGCGTGCCCCCTTCATCGACGAAGGAATCCAGGGAGAGCGCATCAGTTCGGTTCGGCGTGCAGGATTCGCGCACATGGACGGTGAAGAGCGCGGCCAGCGCCCGGGAGGTCAACTCCTGCGCGATGTCCCGCCGTTCGGGGTGCGCGGTGAGTGCCGCCTCCAGCTCGCCCGCGGAACCGGACGCGGCCTTCGGATGCGTACGGAGGATGCGTACCGCCTCCTGCACCTGGTTGCCCTGCGACCAGCGGTGCACGATCTTCATCGGCTTGTCCGCCACCGCGGCTGCGTGCAGGAAGCTGCGCATCAGGAGCTGGGCCGTGTCGGCCACGGCGACGTCCAGCTTCGAGGCGGGTCTTGTCGGGGCGAGGAGCGCGGCGGCACGGGTGTCCGCCGTCGCCTTGTCCGCGCAGCCGGAGGTGGGGGACCAGTGGAGGCGGGCGGGGGTGTCGCACAGGTGGGAGGGGTCGTAGAGCAGGACGGGCCCGAGCTTGGCCCGCGCGTCCTTCGTCTCGGCCCACAGGGTCGGGTCGGAGGTCAGGACGAGCGCGGCCCCTTCGGCGTCCTGCACGGCCTGTACGGCGAGGGGGCGACGGGTGGCGGGGTCGCCGAGGACCAGGGGGGTGCGGGGGGTGGGGACGGAGGGGGCTGTGGGGGTGGTGGGGGTGGTGGGGGGTGTGTCGGCGGCGGGCGCGGCGCCGACGGGGGTTGGGGTTGCGTACTCGACGGGGGTGGGGGTGGGGGTGGGCGTGAAGGTGTGGAGGGGGAGGGGGTCTGTGGTCGGGAGGGGGGCGCCCGGTTGGGGCGGAGCGGGTGCCGGTGCGGGGGAGGGGGACTGCCCGGGTCCCGGTGCCGGGGCGGCCGGGGCGGCCGGTGTCGGAGGCGCTGCTGCACCAGGAGCCGGAATCGCACCAGGAGCCGGAAGCGCACCAGGAACCGGTGTCGGAGCCGGGACCGCACCAGGAGCCTGGGCTGGACCTGGTGCCGGAACCGCACCAGGAGCCGGAGCCGGACCTGGGGCCGCAAGGGGAGGACCGGCCGGACCGCCGAACCCACCGGCCTCGACCGGCGCGGCAGCCGATCCCGGGGCTTCCGCCCCCGTCACCACACCCGCGTCCGCGCCCGCGTCCTCCCGGCGAGCCCTCCGAACCGCGCGCCACCGCGTCACCGTGCCCATGACGAAGATGGTCATGACCAGCAGCACCATCAGCTGGCCGATGAACAGGCCCCAGAACAGGCCGTACCCCGACAGCTGGTCCGGCGGGGTCTCCGGCCATGCGCCCGCGACGTCCTGGGGGTTGCCGATCAAGTGGCGTACCGCGGGGGGTGTATGGCCGAACGAGACCTTCTCCGGCCAGGCGCCCCGCGCGAACCGTCCCGCGAGGTTCGTCGCGGACCAGACGAGCACCGTGGCCCCGATCAGAAGCCCAAGGAAACCCACCAGGAGGCCGTCCGGGACCCCACCGGAGCCGGGGCCAGAACCGGAGCCGGAGCGTCCGCCGCCGCCTCCGCCCCGGGACCCGCCCCGATCCGCCGGACCCCGCCCGTGCGGGGACCGCCCCCGCTCCCACTCATCCCGCATGCTGCTCCATGTACGCCGCCCGCTCCTCCGCCTCCAGTTCCGCCGCCCGCAGCGCGTCGTCGGACGGGGCGTCGTGGGGCAGGTCGGACGACGACTCGGTCATGGCGCGGTCGGTGAAGACCAGCGGCCGTTCCGTCTCGGTGATGAGGTGCTTCACCACCTGTACGTTGCCGTTCACGTCCCAGACCGCGATGCCGGGCGTGAGCGTGGGGATGATCTCCACCGCCCACCTGGGCAGCCCGAGGACCCGTCCCGTCGCCCGTGCCTCGTCCGCTTTCTGGGCGTAGATCGTCCGGGTCGAGGCCATCTTCAGGATGGCCGCCGCCTCCTTGGCCGCGGCGCCGTCGACGACGTCGCTCAGGTGGTGGACCACCGCCACGAACGACAGGCCGAGCCGTCGGCCGAACTTCAGGAGGCGCTGGAACAGCTGGGCGACGAAGGGTGAGTTGATGATGTGCCACGCCTCCTCCACCAGGAAGATGCGCTTCTTGCGGTCCGGACGGATCCAGGTGTGTTCGAGCCAGACGCCGACGATCGCCATCAGGATCGGCATCGCGATCGAGTTGCGGTCGATGTGCGAGAGGTCGAAGACGATGAGGGGCGCGTCGAGGTCGATGCCCACCGTCGTCGGGCCGTCGAACATGCCGCGCAGGTCACCGTCGACCAGGCGGTCGAGGACCAGTGCGACGTCCAGACCCCACGCCCGCACGTCGTCTATGGCCACGTTCATGGCCTCGGCCGACTCCGGCTCCGGGTGGCGCAGCTGCTCCACGATGTCCGTCAGGACGGGCTGACGCTCCACGATCGTCTCGTTCACGTAGGCGTGGGCGACCTTCAGCGCGAAGCCCGACCGCTCGTCGAGCCCGTGCCCCATCGCGACCTCGATGATGGTCCGCAGGAGCGCGAGCTGGCCGGTCGTCGTGATCGCCGGGTCCAGCGGATTCAGCCGGATGCCCATGTCCAGCGCGGCCGTCGGGTCGAGGCGGATGGGCGTTATCCCCAGCTCCTGGGCGATGAGGTTCCACTCGCCCACCCCGTCCTCGCCCTGCGCGTCCAGGACGACGACCTGCCGGTCCTTGAAGCGCAGCTGCCGCAGCACGTACGTCTTCTCCAGCGCCGACTTGCCGTTGCCCGACTCGCCGAGCACCAGCCAGTGCGGTGCGGGCAGCTGCTGCCCGTACAGCTGGAAGGGGTCGTAGATGTACCCCTTGCCGGAGTACACCTCACGCCCGATGATCACGCCCGAGTCGCCGAGGCCCGGCGCGGCCGTCGGGAGGTAGACCGCCTGGGCCTGCCCCGTGGACGTGCGCACCGGAAGCCTGGTCGTCTCGACCTTCCCGAAGAGGAAGGAGGTGAAGGCGTCCGTGAGGACGGTCAGCGGATCCCGCATCGCAACAGCCTGCCTCTACGTCGTTACCGTCTAGCGCTCGCGCGCTCTAGCGTCGGATGCCGGTCGCGAACGGCAGCGTGTTGACGAAGGCCCTGTGGTGCTCGCGGTCGCACCACTCCAGCTTCAGATACGACTTGCCGGCGGAGGCGCGAATCGTGCGCTTGTCGCGCGCGAGCGCCTCCGGGGAACGGGAAGAGACCGTGATGTACCCGACGAGGTTCACGCCCGCCGCGCCGCTCGCCAGGTCCTCGCCGCGCTGGTCGAGGCGGGAGTGCGAGGCGATGTCGCGGGGGTCGACCGTGCGGTTCATCTTGGCCTGGCGGCTCGCCTCCGCCTCGTCGTTCGTCTTCTCGGTGAGCATCCGCTCGATGGCGACCTCGGTGGGTTCGAGGTCCATCGTCACGGCCACCGTCCTGATGACGTCCGGGGTGTGGACGAGCAGCGGGGCGAGGAAGTTGACGCCGACGGGGGTCATCGGCCACTCCTTCACCCAGGCCGTGGCGTGGCACCACGGGGCGCGGGTGGAGGACTCGCGGGTCTTCGCCTGGAGGTAGGTGGGCTCCATGGCGTCGAGCTCGGCGGGCCAGGCGTTGCGCTTCGTCATCGCCTGGATGTGGTCGATCGGGTGGTCCGGGTCGTACATGGAGTGCACCAGCGAGGAGAGGCGCCCCTGCCCGAGCGGCTGCCGCACCCGGATGTCGGCCTCCTGGAGGCGCGAACAGATGTCGGTGAGCTCGCGCGCCATCACGACGGCGAGCCCGGCGTCCTTGTCGAGCTTCCTGCCGCCGACCGGGCGGGCCGCGCGGGCCATCGCCTGGGCCTCGGCGGCGAGGTCACGGGAGTAGTGCATGCAGGCGACGAGGTAGGCGCGGTGCTGCTCGCTGCTGGTGGACACCATCGACTGCAGCTGGTCGTACGACTGCTGGAGCCAGGGCAGCGCCCGGTCGTCGCCGCGCACGCTGACGTCCTTGGCGTGCGCGTCGGGGTCGGCGGGCAGCGTACGCGCGAGCATCTGCAGCCGGGTCACGAAGCCGTCCCCGTTGGCGACGTGCTTGAGGAGCGTGCCGAAGCGGTCGACGAGGGCCTCCTGGTCCTCGCTGTCGCGCAGCCCGACGCCGGGCCCCTCGATCTCGATCGCCGCGGTGACGGTCCGCCGGTCGGCGTGCAGCAGCACGGCGATCTCGTCCGGGCCGAAGGGCGCGGCCAGCCAGCTGATGCGGCCGATGCCGGGCGGCGGCCCGACCTCGACCTCCCGCCCGTCGAGCCGGACGCCCGCCTCGGGGGCGGCGGAACGGTAGGCGGTACCGCGCTTCAGAGAGCGCTTGTAGGTCCGATTGATCTCGAACCACTTGTAGAACGTCCGCCCCTTGTACGGGACGTACACCGCCGCGATGGCGAGCATCGGCAGGCCGGTGAGCAGCACGATGCGCAGGGAGAGGACGGGGACGAGGAGACCGCACATCATGCCGAGGAAGGCGCCCACGATGATCAGGGCGATCTCCCCGGTCTCGCGGTTCTTGCCGACGATCGCGTTCGGCCGGGCGCGGCCGATCAGATATGTACGGCGGGGCGCGACCGGCTGGGACAGGTGGGACTGGGTCGTCAACGCCCTTCACCTCCCGTGCGGTTGGTACTGCTGCTGCGTGAACCGCCGCGGTGGCCCGCGTGCGGGGTGTCCGTCGCGCTGCTGCGCGGCGGGGGTGCGGCGGAGGGGACAGATCCGCCGCCGTTGGAGGAGCCGCCGCCGGTGGATCCGCGGCTGCTGTGGGCGGCGACGCCGCCGCTGGCGGGGTTGGCGGGGCGGGCCTGGTTGTTCCCGCCGCCCTGACTGCCTCCACCGCCGCTCCCGTTCCCGCGGGCACTGTGGGTCTTGATGCCCTGCGAGACGAGGGAGGCGGGGGAGCTGATCACGGCGGCGGCCTTGTTCTCGGCGCCGCGCATGATCCGGTTGTTGCGGGAGTTGGCGATCTCGTCCCCGAAGCCGGGGACGAACCGGTAGATCATGGCGCTCGCGAAGATGGCGAGCAGGATGATCGAGAGCCCGGAGACGACCGCGGAGAACGAGTCGGGTCCGTCGTCGGCGGAGAGCGCGCCGGCGAGACCCAGCACGATGACGATGATCGGCTTCACGAGGATGACGGCGATCATGATGCCCGCCCAGCGGCGGACGTGCGTCCACAGGTTCTTGTCGACGAGACCCGCGTACACGACGGTGCCGAGGAGCGCTCCTACGTAGAGGAGTGCCGCCCTGATGACGAGTTCGAGCCAGAGGACGCCGGCGGCGAGGATCGACACGAGCGAGACGACGATCAGCATGATCGGTCCCCCTCCGATGTCCTCGCCCTTCTTCAGCGCGCCGGAGAACGTCCCGAAGAACGTGTCCGTCTGACCGCCCGTCGCTTTCGCGATGACGTCGGTGACGCCGTCCGTCGCGGAGACGACGGTGTAGAGGATCAGGGGGGTGAAGGCGGAGGCGAGGACGGTGAGCCAGAGGAAGCCGATGGCCTCGGACAGGGCGGTGGTGAGCGGCACGCCGCGCACTGCCCTCTTCGCCACGGCGAGGAGCCACAGGAGCAGCGTCAGGACGGTCGACGCGGCGAAGACGACGGCGTACTGCTGCAGGAACTCCGGGTTCGTGAAGTCGACGTTCGCCGTCTCCTTCACGGCGTCCGAGAGCTTGTCGACGGTCCAGGAGGCGGCGTCGGCACAGCCCTTGGCCAGGGAGCTGAGGGGGTCCAGGGAGTCGCCGAGGGGGGGCTCGGTGGGGTAACTTCCGCCGCCGCTTCCGCTGCTTTCCTGGCCTTTTTCGCAGTATTTTTTGGCGGGGCCGTGGATGAGGTCGCAGGCGTCCTCGTCCTTGGGGTCCGGCGCGGCGACGGCACGCGTCGCGAGCAGGATCGCAGCGGTCTGGACGGCGGCGACGCTGGCGCCGAGTCGGAGCACACGGCGGCTACCGGGCATAGGTGAACCCTCCGTATCCTTCGACGGCCTTGGCGATCTCGTCGGAGTTGGACGCACGATCGTCGCCCGGGACCGGGGCGGGGCCGTCCTTCTGGGAGTGCGTGACCGCCTTCCAGTCGCCGTCGATCCACGCCAGCTCCATGGTCAGAGTGAACCAACTGTTAGTGACCGGTTTGGTGGACTTCTCCCCGGCGAGGCCCAGCAGACCGCTGCACCAGACCTCAACGGTCGCCTTGCCCTCCGAGAAGGCGGTGACCTTGGTTCCTACCGGGGTCGTGCGGGAGATGAACTGGTAGCCGCTCGGCGTCGAGCCGTCCTCGTTCAGGCCCACGTTCTTGAAGAACGGCGCGGTGTAGGCCTTGTCCAGCTCGGTCTGGAACTTGGCCACGCTGGATGGAGCCATGACGGTGTTCAGGATGGCGTTGCGCTTGTTCTTGTCGAACATCTCCGCCGAGCCGAGGGGCACGGCGAAGTTCGCCGCCGCGCTCTCGGCACCTTGCTTGGTCTTGGCGAAGCCGGAGGCGATCCCACCGGTCTTGCCGCCCACCGGCTTTGTTCCCGAAGCGGCCGTCGGCGACGCCGCGGCCTTGTCCCCGTCGTCCCGTCCGGAGGACGAGTCATCGCCCCCCCGATTGGCGAAGGCGATCGCCGCGATGAGGAGGACCACGACGCCCACGACCGTGACGAGGCTGCGGGAGGACGTGCGGCCGCCGCGCGGGGATCTGCGCATGCCGCCGTAGACGTCGTCGCCCCCACCCTCCCCCTCGGGAAGCCGCGTCCGGGTCTCGCCCGAGCCGCCGAAGAGCCCGTCGTTCCGGTTGTCGTCGGGACTCATGCCGCGCACGCCCCCTCAACCTCTCGCTGGACCGTCTCGTAGGACACGTATGACGGTAGCCCTGCTGGTTCCCGCGCGGGCGCGGTGTGGTGACTCGACATCAGGGAGTTGCAACCTCAGCCGGTGGGCACGACGGACGGGTGGGGGGACGTGGCGACGTAGGGGACGTGGGGGATGTGGGGGACAGGGGGACGTGGGATGGGAGACGGCTGAGGTCTGCGCGGGGGACCGCTAGACCGCCATGCCGTAGACGATCGTGAACAGTGTGCCCAGGGACCCGATGATGAAGACCCCGGTGAGGCCCGCGATGATCAGACCCTTGCCCTGTTCCGCACTGAACGTGTCACGCAGCGCCGTCGCGCCGATGCGCTGCTTCGCCGCGCCCCAGATCGCAATGCCGAGACAGAGGAGGATGGCGATCGCCATCACGACCTCGATCATCACGCGCGCCTCGTTGCCCAGGCTCCCGAAGGGACCCCAGTCGGGGGCGATCCCGCCGATGATGGTGGTGATGTCGCCCTTTTCGGCTGCCATAAGCATGTGTAACTCACCGCCCCTAGTGGGTTGTTCTGTCACCTCTGCCCACTCGGTGCAGAGGACAGCTCATTGTCGCCGACAATCGGGCCCGCGCATGTCGCCTTGGCGCCATTCGTTGGCTGACTTCGTACGTTTCCTCGTACGCGAGGTCCGGTGACTCTGTGTATCACGCGGTACGACGCCGGGCAATGACGGCCCGGCGTGCCCCTGACCAGGTGTTAAGTCGGCCCGAGCCCGGCGGTGCCGCGGGTAACGAAGGAGCAGTCGGTGTAGCGGTACGCGGGGCTGAGCCTCACACCGTCGGCTCGATTGCGTACGCCCGCCCGCTTGTAGAGGAAGTGGTACGTGCCCGCGGGCAGTCGCAGCGTGGTCCTCGGGTACTTCGTGACGCCGGTCCGGCAGGCGTCGTCGCCCCGGGACCCGGTGGCGTAAATGCGGCATGACGCGCAGTTCTCCAGCTTGACGGTGCCGGTGGCGGGGCCGGTGTGGAGGATCTCCAGCGGGCCGGGGCCGAGGTTGGCGACGACCAGTTCGACCGTGCCGCCTCCTCGTCCCGTGGTGCGGGACGGCGGCAGGCGGTGGCCCGCGGCGGGGCGTTCCGCCGCGATCTCCGCGGCGACGGCGATGTCCTCGGCGCGGTCCCGCTTCCCGTTGCCTGGTTCGTGTAGGCGCCGTCCTTGAACTCGTCGATCCCGCAGGCGTAGACGCCGCGCTCCACGGCACGGGCGGTGGCCGCGCGCAGGGCACGGGTGTCGAGGGTGTCCGGGGTGCCGTCGGGGAGCGTGTCGGTGGTCCGGTCCAGGGCGCGCAGATCGTCGACGTCGGTGCAGGGGCGGAGGTGGCTCCGGATCCGGAGCCCTTGAGCGCGTCCGAACGGGTGTCTGGCGGCTGCCCCCGGCCGTGACGCGGCGCGCCGTGGGCGGTCGTCGGAGTACGCAGAGGCCGCATGACGCC
This sequence comes from Streptomyces venezuelae, assembly GCF_008642355.1. Lineage (NCBI taxonomy): Bacteria > Bacillati > Actinomycetota > Actinomycetes > Kitasatosporales > Streptomycetaceae > Streptomyces > Streptomyces venezuelae. The sequence goes on along the minus strand of NZ_CP029193.1, from coordinate 3,874,497 downwards.
CAATTCACCCACCATCGACGCTGATTGCGGTCACGTCAATTGCCGGGAGCCGGGTGGTATGGAGGGGGTTGAACCCCTGTGGCCAGGGCATTCCGCCTGGCCACAGGGGTCACATACGTACGTCGGGGCGTACGTATGGTCCTCCGGGTGCCCGAGGGCCGTGTCTCAGCCCGCGGGGGAGTCGCTGACCGTGCCGACCGGGCTGATCGACAGCTTCGGGCCACCGGAGGGGGCATCGGGGTTGGCCACGGGGAGGGAGCCCGCGGGCCAGGCGATGGTGACGGTCTTCGTCTCGTTCGGCGGCGTCACGAGGATCTTGGAGACGCGCACGCCGGAGCCACCGCTGTTGTTGATGGGGAACGTGATGTTGAAGGCGGCGGACTCGCCGTCCTTGAGGACGCCCGCGTGGGGCTTCTCGCCGTTGCGGTCGACGGAGAGGGTGTCGCCGGTGGCGGTCTTGAGGTCGACGCCCGCGTAACCGTTGATGGTGCAGTCGCGGCCGCCGCCGTTCTCGAGCTGGACGGTGACGACGCCTTCCGTCTTGTCGGTGCTGTTGTCGACGGCGGAGACCTCCAGCTCGTCGCTGCGGCAGATGCCGGTCTTGCCGCCGGTGTCGGAGCCGGTGCCGGCACCGGTGCCCTGGCCACTGTCGTTGCCGCCGCTCTTGCCCTGGCCGCCGCCGGCGCTGTCGTTGCCGCCGGTGCTGCCGGAGGTCCCGCCGCCGGACCCCTGGTCGGACCCGCCGCCCGAGCCGCCGCTGCCGCCCGTCGTGGCGCTGGAAGCGGTGTCGGGGGACCCCGCCCCCGTGTTGCCGGTGTCGTCTCCGTTGCAGGCGGTCAGGCCGAGCGTGCTGATCAGCGCGAGACCGGCGAGGAGGGTCTTGGTGGCGTGCGTGTGCTTCATGAGGGGTCCCCGTGAGGTGGTGTGGATCCAGCTTGCTGGGCCGGGCGAGGCCGGGGTGTTCGGCCTGCTCCACAGCGAAGCGGGTGCCTCGGGGGCGGGGCAAGGAGTGCCGGACGATCAGGAACGCTGGAACGCTCGCATGCCACCTGACCTGCGTAAACGTCCATTCCCTGGAACGCCGCGGTGGGACGCGGGAGGGAGTGTGGCGGGTGCGCGGGTGCGCGGGTGTGGCGGAGATGGCGGGTGTGGGGGTCAGCGTTCGTCCGCGGGAACGCCGTACCAGCGCCACGTGGTGCGGCGGGGCCGGCCGGGGAGGGTGCCGCGTCCGGTGGCCCACAGAAGGACGTCCCACGGACCGGCGTCACCGTCACCCGTCCCGGCGTCCGCCACCACGTCCGGGAAGAGGCGGCCGAGGACGCGGGCGCAGAGGTCGGCGGGCGGATCCCACAGGTGGCCGATGCCGAGCCCGTGCGCGATGTCGTACGTGTGGACGAGCGTCTCCAGGATCCCCATCGCGGCGAATCCCTCGGGGTCGGAGACGCCCCAGCCATGGTGGGCGCGGACCGTCGAGGGCGTGGTCGCGACCATGCCGGTGAGCAGGGCGCCGCACGACTCCAGGACCTGCAACAGCCCGGCGACCCCGCCCTCGTGGTCGGCGAAGGTGACGTTGGAGGGGCCGCCGTGCCGCCGCCGGTACCAGAGGAAGGGCACCTCGCGGTCCAGCGGCGGCTGCTCGGGGCCGAGCTGCGCGGCGTACGCGAAGAGGTCGTCCGCGAGATGCTCGACCGTCTCCCAGCAGTCCCACTCCAGGCCTCCGGCCTTGCTGCTCCAGTCGGCGTCGGCGGGGGCTTCGCGGAGGACGGCCACGGCCAGCCGTACGGCGGCGGTGACGTCTGCGGCGGTGACGGGGGCGGCGTCCGGGGTGTTGGGCATGGCGGGACGGTAGCAGTGGGGGTGTAGGGCGTGACCAGAGGTTTTCGTCGGGGTCCGGGCGCCCCCGACGCCCGCGCCCCTCAGTTCTGCTCCGCCCGTTCCGACTGCCGGGGCCCCGCTGTCGCGGAGGCGCAGGTGCCCAGCACCCAGAGCAGCACGGCGGTGATCATCGCCGGGGTGTGGGTCGACGGGTGGAGGGACCAGGCCCAGGGTTCGGGGGTGTTGTCGCTGCCCACGCCGAGGAGCAGCGTGGGGCCGAACATGGCCAGCGGGAGCAGCCAGGCCAGGCCGCTGCCGAAGAGGCGGGCGCTGAGCATGGCGAGGCCGAGGTAGCCGATGACGTTGCGGGCCGCCGAGACGAAGACGTCGGTCGTGGCGCCCGCGACGAGGGGCAGTGCGGTCAGACCCAGGGCCAACGCCAGCAGCGTGACCAGGTACAGGGCCCTGTGGCGGGTCATCGGCTGGGCCGACGTCTGTTCCAGGTCGGCCATGGGGGAGAAGAGCGTCGTGGCCAGGATGACCGCGTGGGCGAGCGGGACGATCTCGGCGACGGGGACGCTGAAGTCGACCAGGTAGCGGAATTCCGGTACCGCCACGCTCTGGCCCGCGAACGCGGTCGCCGCCAGGGCCACGAGCAGGGCGACGCCTGCCGCGCGGGGCAGGCCCCGGCAGCGTACGAAGGACAGGACAGGGGTCAGTCGGGGGTCGTGGAGCCCGCTTTCGCGGGGGGTCTCCTCGGGCTCGGCCGACGGGCGGTTCGGGCGGGTCGGCTCGGGGTTCGTAGGGGGCATCGCGGCGCGTCGATTCGCTCGGGGCAGCCGTGGGAGCTGCGACGGCTAGGGGAGTTCGGGGACCGGCCGGCACGCGCGGATGGCGCCCGCCGCCGCCTCGATCCACCGGTCCTGCTTCGCGCGCGGAGCGCCGGTGATGCGTTCGAGGGCGCGGCCGAACTCCTCGCCGTAGTACTCGCTCGGGGCGCCGATGCGGGCGCGTACGGCGGCTTCGAAGAGGAATGTGTCGGGGTAGCCGCCGGCCGACTTGAGGAGGTGTGGTTCGCACGTCGAGGACCTGGGCCGGGGGAGGGCCGCCGAGAACATCGCGTCGGTCAGGTCGTCCTTGGTCGCCGCCGGTGACATGAGGGGGAGTTCGGCGGTGGCTCCGGACGGGCGGTCGAGGCCGTCGGCGTAGAAGGCGCGGTTGAGTCCGGCGAGGGAGCCGAGCCCCGAGTCGACGGTCCGCACGGCGGCGCGGGCCCGGGGCAGGAGATGGCGGTCGTCCGGCCACAGGCACGCCTTCGTGCGGCCGCTGGTCGTGCAGAGCGGCTGCGCGGGCTGTTCCTTGCGTACGGCCCAGTACGAGTCGGGCACGGGCGTGCGGAAGGCCACGAGAGTGCCGCCCGCGACGAGCGCGGCCACCGCGAGCGCGCCGAGCGCGACCGGCCGGGGCGTGAGGGCGGCGCCGCGCCGGAGCGCGGGCAGCGCGGTGAGGACGAGCCCGAACGCCAGGCACCAGGCGACGGCGACGAGCATGCGCGTCGTGTTGGGCTCGAACTCCGAGCTCCAGAATTCGTCTATCGCGGGGAACAGCTTGTCGAGCGGGGTGTCGGGGACGAACGCGACGACGACGAACAGGCTGTACCAGAACACGCCCGCGAAGGGGGCGACCACGCGCGAGGGCAGGGCCGAGCCGACGGCGACGCCGACGGCGATCTCCAGGCCCATCATGCCCGCGCCGAGCAGCAGCGGCGTCCACGCGGGTTCGCTGACGTCGCTGACTCCCGCGGTGCGGGAGAAGGCGACGGCGATCAGCACCGCGTACGCGAGCAGGGCCCAGAGCCAGGCCGCGAGCCAGAGCAGCAGCGACTGCGCCCAGCCGCCGCGGGCGGCGGTGTCGGCCCAGAGCCGGGTGCGGTGGCGGAAGGCGCGGCCCGCGCTCCAGGCGGCCGCGGCGCTCATCACGGAGCCCATCACGATGACGGCGAACAGTTGGACCTGGAGGCTGGTCTGCGTCCACCAGCCGATCCAGTCGCTCTCGTCGGGGCTCTCCGCGGTGAAGTAGTAGACGCCGACGGCGCCCATGAGGGCGGCGCCCCACTTGGCCTCGCCGCGGCGCATTTCGGTGAGGAGTACGCGCATCAGCCGGCCACCGCTTCCGTGCCCGCGAGATGCAGATATCCGGCTTCCACGGCTCCGCCGTCGATGTCTCCGATGTCCGCGCCGCCTGCGTCACCGTGGGGCAGGGCGCACAGCTCGGCAACCGTGCCCGTGAACCGGACCGTGCCCTCCAGGAGGACGGCGACGCGGTCGCACACGTGGGCCACGTCCTCGGCGAGGTGGGTGCTCATCACCACCGCGCAGCGGTCGCCCAACTCCTTGATGAGCTTGCGGAACCCGACGCGCTGGGCCGGGTCGAGGCCCACGGTCGGCTCGTCGAGGAGGACGAGGGAGGGTTCGTTGACCATGGCCTGCGCGATGCCGACGCGGCGCAGCATGCCGCCGGAAAGAGCGCCCATCTTCGCGCCCGCGTGCTTCTCCATCTGCACCAGACGCAGCGCCTCCCGGGCGCGTTCGCGGCGCTGTGCGGCGGGCACCTTGCGCAGCCATGCGGCGTACTCGGTGAACTCGAGGACGGTGAAGCGGGGGTAGTACCCGAAGGACTGCGGCAGCACCCCGATCTGCTTGCGCAGCCGCTGCACGCGCGTCCGTCTTGGGGTCTCGCCCAGGAGGGTCACGTCGCCGGACTTCGGCCTGCGGGCCGTGCTGAGCAGCGACAACAGGGTGCTTTTCCCCGCCCCGTTGGGGCCGAGGAGGCCGGTGACGCCGGCGGGGAAGGTGAGGGAGACGTCGTCGAGGGCGGTCGTCGAGCCGTACCGGACGGTGACGCCCGCGACCGCCGCGACCGGCTGGGAGCCGGTCGCGGCGGCGCTGTGGGAGGTGCTCACGTGATTCCTGAGTCCTGAATCCTGAGTCGAGATCAGTTCTGGGCGTTCACGTAACCGTAGGCCCGGCTGCCGGGGATACCGGCCCAGGTGGCCTTGGTGTAGTACTTGCCACTGGTGCTGGTGCCCTTGTACGCACCGCAGCCGTAGCCCTGCTTGTAGCTGCGGGACGTGCTAGCGATCTTGGGGTCGGGGCGGAAGCTCTTGTCCTGGTAGATGTACGCGCTGAACGTACGCGTGTCGTTCACCGGCACATCGCCGCAGGCCTTGGCGTGACCGCTGCTCTTGCCCTTCCAGCGGTCACCGTCTTCCTTGCTTCCCCCGGTGGAGAGGGCGAACGGCAGCCGGCTGCCACTGATCTCCGCGGCCACCGCACCCACGGCGGGCACGCTGATGGCAACCGCCGTCAGCGCCCCCACGACCGCGAGCTTGCGCTTCCCCGTAAAACGCTTGCGCATGAACTCTCCTAAAATCACGACGAATTGGTCGTAACCGCTTGGTCGCCGATCATGTTAGGTGCGGAATCTCACGCTCCGTAGGGCATCAGTTCGACTGTGTACATGGTCACGAACGGGGCGGACGTGCGTGCCGGTGCTTGATCGCCGGGAAATGGCCTGATATCGGCGCTGCCGGGGTCGGCGCCCACGGGTGCACGGCGGCTACCGGTGGCTCCGCCGCGTCGTTCACGTGCTCCAGGTACGACGACATGAGCCCCCAATTCGTGAGGCGATCGCCGTACACTTGGCGCCGGTGGACTACCGGGCGGTGAGGGGTGGTTGACGGTGCGTAAGGCGTGGGTCGTCGCGTCTGTCGGGATCGGCGGGGCCCTCAGCTTCATCGCGCTGCTCGTCGTCGGGACGTACATGGCCGCGGGGAGCATGGCCAACGGGGTCGGCGGCGGGTCCGTGGGACTCGCCAAGGGGGCCGTGCCCGCCACCTATCAGCCCCTGGTGCAGAAGTGGGGCAACCTCTGCAAGGCCATCAACCCGGCGCTGCTCGCAGCTCAGCTCTACCAGGAGAGCGGGTTCAATCCGCGTGCCACGAGTCCGGCCAAGGCGCAGGGGATAGCGCAGTTCATCCCGGGGACCTGGGCGTCGCACGGCCTGGACGGGGACGGTGACGGCGATCGGGACGTGTGGGATCCGAAGGATGCCATTCCGTCCGCTGCCTCGTACGACTGCAAGCTCGCCGGATACGTGAAGGACGCGCCCGGAGACCCCACGAAGAACATGCTCGCCGCGTACAACGCGGGCGCGTACGCCGTCATCAAGTACGGCGGTGTCCCGCCCTACAGCGAGACGCAGAACTACGTGAAGACCATCACCGACCTCTCGAAGAGCTTCGCCCGGCCCGTCGGCCGCGTGGAGCCCTCCAAACAGGCGGCCGGTGCCATCTACTACGCCCAGAAGAAGCTGGGCACCCTCTACCTCTGGGGCGGCAACGGCACGCCGGAGCAGGGCGGCCGCTTCGACTGCTCCGGGCTCACCCTCGCCGCGTACCGCTCCGTGGGCGTCACGCTGCCACGCGTCGCCAACGACCAGTACAACGCGGGCCCGCACCCCAAGAGGGAGGAACTCCTCCCCGGCGACCTCGTCTTCTTCTCGGACGACCTGACCAATTCCCGCGCCATCCGCCACGTCGGCATCTACGTCGGCGGCGGTTACATGATCAACGCGCCGCGGACCGGCGCCGTCATCCGCTTCGACCGCATCGACACCCCTGACTACTTCGGCGCGACGCGTGTCACGGAGGACGGGGCCAAGGCCGTGCCCGCGAAGCCGACCGAAGTGTGAAGGTTGCCGGCCGAAGTGCGCGAGACCTCGTTGAGGATGGGATCCACGGGGTATGTGTGTGTGATGTGGCTTGAACCCTCCGTCAGAACACTCCTCTGAGCTGCAGCGATGCATCTCTCTTCGGTAACGTCTGAGTGATCTTTCGGTGGAGGGTGGAACGTAGGACGGGGGACAGGGCGTTCCCTTGACTGGACCGACCACGGGGGTTGATGGACAGGGCGCACAGAACGGTGCGCCCACGGGCTAGGAGACAAGGGGCCGCAGCGCCATGGCTGGACTCGATGAATCCGGGTCGAACCCCGACGTCGGCCTGCTCTACGACATCAATGGCCTGGCCAAGGACACTCCGTCCTGGCTCGACGGTGCCATCACGTTCGTCGGCGAGTACGGCCTGTTGCTCGCCCTCGTCCTCCTCGTTCTGTGGTGCTGGTGGGGTCAGCGCAAGCGCGGCACCCTCGACGACGCCGCCTCTTCGGTCGCCGCCGTCGTCTGGGCCCCCCTCGCCGCGGGCATCGCGGTTCTCGTCAACATCCCCATCCGCAGCTTCGTGGAACGCCCGCGTCCGTTCCGCGTCCACCGCGGTGTCGAGCTCCTCGTGGACGGCAAGAACGACTACTCCTTCGTCAGCGACCACGCCACCCTCGCCATGGCCATCGGCGCCGGACTCTTCGTCGCCAACCGGAAGTTCGGCATCGTCGGCCTCGGCCTCGCCGCCGTCGAGGGCTTCTGCCGCGTCTTCATGGGCGTGCACTACCCGACGGACGTCGTCGGCGGCTTCGCGCTCGGCACCGCCGTCGCCCTGCTCCTCTCGCCGCTCGCCATGGCGCTCCTCACGCCGCTCACCAAGATGATCGGCCGCTCCGGCCGGGCGGGGTGGCTGGTGTGGGACCGGAAAGTCGCTCCTGTCGCGGCGCCGCTGAACGGGACGGCGACGACTCGTGCGGGAGGGACGGCGGGAGCGCAGGGAGCGGCGTCGGTGGATCCGGACGAGAGGGATCTCGCGGCGTAGTGCTCTTCGCCGACGGACTGAGGGCCGGGCCGGTGCTTCTCGTCGGCGGGGTGACGGCCGGGCTCGTGTTCCTCTCCGGTGTCGCCACGCGCGCCGCGCTCACCACCACGTTCGAGTCCCAGTGGCCGTTCCTGCCGATGCGGCCCCCGCAGGTGATCAGGCGCAGTTGGGCGCCGATCGCGGGCGCGTAGACCGTGGCGGTGGGGAAGTCCGCCGTACGGTACGTGGCGACCTCCGTGACATTGAACGTCGTACGCCGCCCCGCCGCCGTCCTCGTCTCGATCCGGTCGCCGGGGCGCAGGCGGTCGAGCCGGGCGAAGACGGCGTCCCGGTAGCCCCGGCGGCCCCGTCCTCCCCGTTCCGCGGGCGCGTCGCGGTGGCCCACGAGGATCGCGGGGCCCCGGTCACCCGGGCGTGGCCCCAACTCGTACCAGCCCACCTTCAGGGCGTCCCGGAACGGCGGCACCTCCAGCGCGCCCTGCCGGTCGAGGCCGACCGGCAGGACATCCGCGTCGACACCGATCGCGGGGATTCGGATGCGGCCCTCGGGGGCCGGGGAGGGTGGCGGGCCGTCGCCCAACGAGGGCGCCGTGGCGAGGAGGGTGGCCGCCGCGAGCAGCAAGGGGGCGGCCGCGCGGCGCAGGGGGCGGTGCACGGGGCGCCTCGGGGTGCGGCGGTTCAGGGGCGGTCCGGGCCGGTGTCCGGGCCCGTGCCGGAGCCCGGGGCCGTGCCGGTCTCCGTGCCCGGGGCCACGGCGTGCGCGTGCGCCTTGCGTCGGCGCAGCAGCCAGACACCCACGCCTGCCGCCGCGCCGGTCACCGCCGCGGAGACGAACGTGAGGGGGCCCGACGCGGGGTGCTCACCCTCGGCCGTGGCGTGGGTCGCGCCGCCTCGGGCGGCGCCGGACGGGGTGGCCTGGAGGGCGCCGACGTTCGCGTCCGGGGACTTGGTGGCGGTGGACGTGTTCGGGGTGCTCGGGGTGGGGGCCGGGGGCGTGTACGGGTTCGCGGGCGGCTGGGATGCCGCTTCCGTCGCGGTGTCCGAGGGGGCGTCCGTGGAGGCGTTCGCGGAAGAGGGCGGGCTTGTGGATGCCTTCGGGGACGGGGACTTCTCCGCGGACGTGGACGATGTCTCGGGGACCTCCGACTTGTCGGTGCCGTCGGCATCGGTGTCGGCATCGGAATCGGAGTCGCCGTCCGTCCCCGCGCCCCCGCCCAGCTTCTTGCCGTCCGCGCCGAGCAGGCTCCAGCCCTTCACGTCCTGGCCCTTGGGGGCCTGCCCCTTCTCGTCGCCCTTGTAGTAGTAGAGGGGGCGGGTCTCGTAGATGACCTGCGGCTTGTCGGCGTTCTGCGCGTCGTCGCCGGTCTGGGCGGTCTGGCCCGTGACGTCGTCGGCCTTGGTGGGGTAGCCGATCGCCGCCGGCCAGTCGGTGGCGCACTTCCCGGTGCAGTCGGGGGTGTCGGCGTCGTCGGCGTCGCGCGTGTAGAGCGGGTTGCCGTTCTTGTCGGCGAGCGCCTTGCCCTTCGGGGTGTCGATGAGCGTCAGCCGCTCGGGCTCGGTGGGCTTGTCCAGGGCGATGGCAGGGGCCGCCAGGGCGAGGACGGCCGCCGCGGCCGCTGTCGCCGTGACGGCGGCTGCGCGCGGGGTGCCGGAAGGTGTGCGTGTGCGTATGCGTATGAGCGTGCTGCGGGGTGGGGTCATGCCCCCAGGCCACCCGTGTCCAGCGGGGTGGGCCACCTGGGGGCGTGTCGGACGGGGCCGAACGGGTTGCGGCAGCCGCCGGGCGGGTGACGGGGGTTGGTGCCCGGTCCCTGACAGCGCCGGACGGGTGAAGAGGTGGGTGCCCGGTTTCCCGACCGCCCGGGGGCCTGTCCGGTTGCCCGGGTGGCGTCTAGAGCGCCTGCGGGAAGTCGAAGAACCGCGTGGGGTCGTACTGCTTCTTCAACTTCTTCAGCCGCGGCGCCGCCGCCCCGTAGTACGCCTCGCGCCAGTTCGTCAGCGTCGAGTCGGTGTAGTTCTGGTACGCGGCACCGGACGCGTGACGCCCCATGGCCCCGTGCGCCTTTTTCAGCCACGCCCGCGCGGGCGAGCCCGACGTGCCCGCGCGCCACGACGCGATGTACTGCGCCAGCATCCGCGAGCGCCGGTGCACGAACGCCGTCGCCGTCGGGTCGACCCGGTTGATCGCGCCGCCGAGCGCGGTGAGCGCGATGCTGCCGCCGCTCGCGCCCGTCACGTTCTCGATCTGCGACAGCAGCGTGCGGATGCCCGCCGCCGAGAGGGAACGGTCGAAGAAGTCCGAACTCGCCGCGTACGTCTCGCGCTTGAGTGCACCCGTCGGGGTGCGGCCCGGCGTCGTGCCGGGAAGGTGGCACTGGGCATCGGTGGCGAAGGACGAGCAGCCCGCGTACACCTCCATCGACTCCTCGTACGTACGCCGCTTCAGGGAGACGCTGCGCGCCGGTGCGCCGATCTTGTCGGCGAGGCGGTCGACGGCGTTCTGCAGTTCGCCGTACGTCCCGAGGGAGAAGCACGCGACGGACACGGTCGGCGTGCCGCCCGGCGTGTTCGCGAGGTGCGCGGACGACCAGATCTCGTCCGGCTGGTCCGGGCCCCACTCCTGCCACGCCTTGATGACCGCGGCCGCCTTCGACCAGGGCCACGTCATGTAGGCGGAGACGCCCTGGGGCGCGGCGTGCGTGCGGAAGCCGAGTTCGGTGACGATGCCGAAGTTGCCGTTGCCCGCGCCGCGCAGCGCCCAGAACAGCTCCTTGTGCTCCGACTTGGAGACCGTGAGCTCCTTGCCGTCCGCCGTCACGATCTTCGCGGAGGTGAGGCTGTCGCAGGTCAGGCCGTACGCCCGCGACACCACGCCGTGGCCGCCGCCGAGCGTGAGCCCCGATATGCCGACGGTCGGGCACGAGCCCGCGGGGATCGTGACGCCCTTCGCCGCGAGCGAGCGGTAGACGTCGATGAGCTTGGCGCCGCCGCCGATGGTGGCGGAACCGCCGCTCGCGCGTATCTTGCTCAGCTTCGACACGTCGATGATCAGCCGGCCGTTGCCGGACGACCAACCCGCGTAGGAGTGGCCGCCGTTGCGGATCGCGACCTTCGTGCGGTGTGCGCGGGCGTACGCGAGGGCGGTACGGATGTCGTCCGGGTGCGCGACGTAGGCCACGGCGGTGGGCTTCAGGTCGTCGTACCGCGTGTTGTACAGCTGCCGCGCCGCCGCCCACTTGGCCTGGCCGGGCTGGACGAGGGTGCCGTCCAGGTCGCGGGCGAGCGCCTTGAGGGTCGCGGGGGAGGAGGAGGCGGCGCTGGAGGTTCTGATGGGGGTGCCGCCGCCGGATGCGGTGGTTCCGGTACCGGTTGCGGTGCCGCTGCCGGACGAGGTGCTTCCGGTGTCCGTCCTCGTGCTGGTGCAGCCCGCGACCGTGGCGGCGGCCAGGGTGGCCGCCGTTGTGCCGATGAATGTACGTCGTTCCATGACGCCTCCCGTTGCTTCCCGAGGACGAGACGGTGTGGGGGGCGCGGGGGTTCCTTCGTGGGCGGGGGCGGGTCGAGGTGGGGGCGGGTCGGGGCGGGATGGGATGGGGTGTGGGGGTCAGGGGGACGCTTCGTGTTCCGTGCCGTCCGTCCGTGCCTTGCTGCGGGCCCGACGGGCCGGGCCGCGCCATCCGCAGGTGCAGTGGGCCGCGGTGAAGCGGCCCTTCTCGACCGTCGTGGTGCGGTGGGCTGTCGCGGGTTCGGCTGACGCGGGGGCGACGGTCGTGGGGTCGGACGCCGTGGGGTCGGCTGCCGTGGGGCGGGCTGAGGGGGCTTGCTGGTCGGCCACACGGTCACCGTACCGATCCCGGGTGAACGGCCGCCCGCGTGACGGGTCAACGTACCGGTCGTTAGGGGAACGACGGGGGAAGTCGCAGGCGGACAACGCTTGGGGGTAGGCAGGCGATGGTGCACCGGCAGAGGCACACGGGTGGCGCGGGCGCCGCGGACGCCGCGGATACTGCGGGCGGCGCGCGTGACGCGCGGGGTGCGCGCGGTGCTGGTGGCGCGGTCGTCGCGGCCGTCGGGGCCGTCGCGTTCGGGCTGATGGCCGTCACCTCCGGATGTTCGCCTTCCGGTGCCGTCGCCGACGGCAGCGGCCCCGGCGATCCGGCCGACGCCGTGCGCGGGTCCGCCGACTCCCTCGTCCGCGCGGGGAGTTCGAAGGCGTCGACCTCCATGGAGATGGCCAGCGGCGGTACGCGTGTGACCATCCGCGGCAAGGGCGTCTACGACTTCGCGCGGCAGGTCGGACGGTTCCAGGTGGTGCTCCCGCAGGATCCCGCGGGTGCCGACGAGCACCGGCCCATCACCGAGCTGATGGCCGCGGGAGCGCTGTACATGAAGAACCGGGGGGCCGGGGTGCCCTCCGACAAGTGGGTGCGGATCGAGACACGTTCGCTGTCCGACGGGAATCTCGTCACCGGTGGCGCCACGGATCCCCTCGCGGCGGCGGAACTGCTGCGCGGGGCGCGGAAGGTGGGGTTCGTGGGCGAGGAGCGGGTCGGTGGTGTGGACGTACGGCACTACCGCGGCGTCGTCGACGTGCGTGCCGCTGCCCGTGCTGCTTCCGCAGGTCAGCGCGGTGCGCTGAGGGTGGCGGCGGCGAAAGGGTTCAGCAAGGGCAGCGTTCCGTTCGACGTCTACCTCGACGACGAGGGGCGCGTGCGGAAGCTGCGGCAGCGGTTCGCCGTGTCCGACGCGAACGTGGCGTCGACCACGTTGCTCTACGGGTTCGGGGTGCGGGCGAAGGTGCGACTTCCGGCCGAGAAGGACATCTATGCCGGGAAGATTGCGGGTCCGTAGTCGCGTACGGCTGGTGGAAATGGTCCGTCCGTGCCATGCGCGGTGCGTAGACCGCTCCCTACCCTAGGAAGTCGGCATCAGGAAGAGGTGATGAACGTGGCTCCGATGCGTGGCGGTACGGCGGTTCAGGACCACGTCGCCCTCGCCGAGATCGAACTGTGCGGGGAACTCATCATTGCGGCGAGTGCGGCGGCCGAGCGGTTGAGCTTTGACCGGATCGACGAGGTGTTGCAGGTTGCCGAACGGGGTGAGGGGACGCCCGGCGAGGACCGGGCCCGGCTCTCCCCTTGACGGGGGGTCCGCTTGACGGGGGCCGCGCGGGTTGCTCGCCGCGCCGCGGCGACGGGCCCCACACCCGTGAACCCGGCACCGGGGTGGCCCCGGCCCTCTCGCCGAAGCGGCCAACCCGCCGCTCCGCGGCGACCCGCCCCACCCACCGACCCGTGCGCCCCGGACCGACCCGTGCGCCCCGGACCGGGGGTGTGCCGACGGGCGCCCCGTGCCTAGCCCCCCGCATCCTGGGTGGTGCTGCCTAGCCGCCGCTTCGCGGCGATGCGACCCGCCCACCCACCCGTGCACCCCGCACCGGAAGGTGACCGATGGGGTGGCCCGTGACTGCAACGCCCTGCCCCCAGGGTGGTGCTGCCTACCCGCCGCCTCACGGCGATGCGCCCCACCCACCCGTGCGCCCCGCACCGATGGGTGGGCGGGTGGCGAAAAGCCCGCGCAGCGGGCACGCGGCGCGGAGGGGGCGCAGGGTCCCTAGGGGGCGTGCGAGGGGTGCCCGCAGCGGCCGTGCACCTCGTACCGATGGGCGGGCGGGTGGGGAGGAGCCCGCGCAGCGGGCACGCAGTGCCGGTTGAGTGCCGGGTGCTGCGGAGGCGCGCGGTGTGGGTGGGGTGGTTCCCGGGGCCGCTGCGGGCAGGCGGCGGGGTGCGGTGCGGGTGACTGCGGCGCGGGGGTGTGGCGTGGGGGTTGTGGTGAGGGGGGCCGCCTGGGGGCCCGCGCCGGGTAGTGGGAGCCCTTGGGCTGCGTGGGAGCGTTACGTTCGCATCATGCGGGCGATCGCCTTCGTCGCTTCCTCGACCTTCGCGTCGATCTCCGCGCCGCCCTTCACCGCCGCGTCGGCCACGCAGTGGCGCAGGTGCTCCTCCAAGAGCTGGAGCGCGAAGGACTGGAGCGCCTTCGTGCCGGCCGAGACCTGGGTGAGTATGTCGATGCAGTAGACGTCCTCCTCGACCATGCGCTGCAGACCGCGGATCTGGCCCTCGATGCGGCGCAGGCGCTTGAGGTGTTCGTCCTTCTGCTTGTGGTAGCCGTGCACCTCGTGCGCGGGGCCCTGGACCTCGTCGGAGGGTGCCTCAGGCGCCCCCGGGGTCGGTACGGCCGTGCCGGCCGCGTCGGCCGCCTCAGTGGTCGTCATGGCGTCCTCCTTCTGGACTTCGGATAGAGGGTAGGGGGTGGGGGAAGCAGGGGAGGGGGAAGGACCGGGGAGGGAGCGGCACGGGCAGTCCGTCGCGGGTGGGGCGGCGGAGCCGGGCGGCGTCGGCACGCTCGACGGCCTCGGCCTCTGAGATTTCCCGCACTTTTTCGCGTGTCGCGTCCGCCCTCGAACCTCGCCCCGCCGCCCTCCGGCCCCCGGAAACAGTGCCCATTTGCATACCCCCCGTGGGTATATCATAGCCGATTTTCCGGGGGGTGTGCTGATCACTGTGCCTGATGGGCGACACTGGGGGGCGGCCGGTTAGCCGTGGCCGGATGATGCGCCTAGCATCAGCCTGACCGCATCCAAAGCACCCCGAGGACCCCACGTGCGCTTTCGTCTGACCCCCAGGGAGACGAGCTTCTACGACATGTTCGCCGCATCCGCGGACAACATCGTCACGGGCTCGAAGCTCCTCATGGAACTGCTCGGAGCGGACTCTTCCGCACGGGCCGAGATCGCAGAGCGTATGCGGGCCGCGGAACACGCGGGAGACGACGCGACGCATGCGATCTTCCACCAGCTGAACTCCTCGTTCATCACGCCGTTCGACCGTGAGGACATCTACAACCTCGCGTCGTCCCTCGACGACATCATGGACTTCATGGAGGAGGCCGTCGACCTGGTCGTCCTCTACCAGGTCGAAGAGCTCCCCAAGGGCGTCGAGCAGCAGATCGAGGTGCTCGCGCGGGCCGCCGAGCTCACCGCGGAGGCCATGCCCAATCTGCGGACGATGGCCAACCTCACCGAGTACTGGATCGAGGTCAACCGTCTGGAGAACCAGGCCGACCAGATCCACCGCAAGCTCCTCGCCCAGCTCTTCAACGGCAAGTACGACGCCATCGAGGTGCTGAAGCTCAAGCAGATCGTGGATGTGCTGGAAGAGGCCGCCGACGCCTTCGAGCACGTGGCGAACACTGTGGAGACCATCGCGGTCAAGGAGTCCTGAGGCCTCGCCATGGACACCTTTGCTTTGGTCGTGACCATTGGCGTCGCGCTCGGATTTACGTACACGAACGGCTTTCACGACTCCGCGAACGCCATCGCCACATCCGTCTCCACCCGTGCGCTGACGCCCCGCGCGGCGCTCGCCATGGCCGCGGTGATGAACCTCGCCGGTGCCTTCCTCGGCAGCGGCGTCGCCAAGACGGTGAGTGAGGGGATCATCGAGACCCCGCACGGCGACAAGGGGATGTGGATCCTCTTCGCGGCGCTCATCGGCGCCATCGTGTGGAACCTGATCACCTGGTACTTCGGCCTGCCCTCGTCCTCGTCGCACGCCCTCTTCGGCGGCATGGTCGGCGCGGCGCTCGCGGGCGGCATCGGGGTCATCTGGTCCGGCGTCGTCGACAAGATCGTCATCCCGATGTTCCTGTCGCCGGTGGTCGGCCTCGTCGCCGGTTATCTGGTGATGTGCGCGATCATGTGGATGTTCCGCAAGTCCAACCCGCACAAGGCCAAGCGCGGCTTCCGCATCGCGCAGACGGTCTCGGCGGCCGGCATGGCCCTCGGTCACGGTCTGCAGGACGCGCAGAAGACGATGGGCATCGTGGTGATGGCGCTCGTCATCTCCGATGTGCAGAGCGCCGATGCCCCCATTCCGATCTGGGTCAAGATCGCCTGTGCGCTGATGCTCTCGGCCGGTACGTACGCGGGCGGCTGGCGCATCATGCGCACCCTCGGCCGCAAGATCATCGAGCTGGACCCGCCGCAGGGCTTCGCCGCCGAGACGACCGGCGCGGGCATCATGTTCACCACGGCGTTCATGTTCCACGCGCCGATCTCGACGACGCACGTCATCACCTCCGCGATCATGGGTGTGGGCGCGACGAAGCGGGTGAACGCGGTGCGGTGGGGTGTCGCCAAGAACATCATCCTGGGCTGGTTCATCACCATGCCGGCCGCCGCCATCGTGGCAGCGCTGAGTTTCTGGGCCGTGGATCTGGCGTTCCTGTAGCGCGTCCGTGTGTGTCCGCAGCCGGTGTCCCGGCTGGGGGTCCGGGGGTTATTCCCCGGGGGATGCAGCATCACGATGCCGGCCGCCGCCATCGTGGCGGCGCTGAGTTTCTGGGCCGTGGATCTGGCGTTCCTGTAGCGCACCGTACGTACCGCACCGTACATACCGCACATGGAAGGGCCCGCCCCCGGGAGCCAGGGGCGGGCCCTTCTTGGTGTCCCTGCGGTGGCACCGCCATGCAGCACCGCGGGGAGTCTCGTGGCCGGAAGTCGGCGCGGCGCCGCTCAGCCGAAGCGGCCCGAGATGTAGTCCTCGGTGGCCTGGACCGACGGGTTGGAGAAGATCCGCTCCGTGTCGTCGATCTCGATGAGCTTGCCGGGCTGGCCGACGGCGGCCAGGTTGAAGAACGCCGTGCGATCCGAGACGCGCGCCGCCTGCTGCATGTTGTGCGTCACGATGACGATCGTGAAGCGCTCCTTCAGCTCGCCGATCAGGTCCTCGATGGCGAGGGTCGAGATCGGGTCGAGGGCCGAGCAGGGCTCGTCCATGAGCAGGACGTCCGGCTCGACCGCGATCGCCCGCGCGATGCACAGACGCTGCTGCTGACCGCCGGAGAGGCCGGAACCGGGCTTGTTGAGGCGGTCCTTGACCTCGTTCCAGAGGTTCGCGCCCTTGAGGGACTTCTCGACGATGTCGTTCAGTTCGCTCTTCTTGTACGAGCCGTTGAGCTTGAGGCCCGCGGCGACGTTGTCGAAGATCGACATCGTGGGGAACGGGTTCGGGCGCTGGAAGACCATGCCGATCGTGCGGCGCACGGCCACCGGATCCACGCCGCTGCCGTAGAGGTCCTCGTCGTCCAGGAGCACCTTGCCCTCGACACGGCCGCCGGGCGTGACCTCGTGCATGCGGTTGAGCGTGCGCAGGAACGTGGACTTGCCGCAGCCGGACGGGCCGATGAAGGCGGTCACGGAGCGGGGCTCCACGGTCATGGAGATGTCGTCGATCGCCTTGTGGGAGCCGTAGAAGGCGGTCAGGCCCGATACGTCGATTCGCTTGGCCATGGGATCACTGCTTTCGAAAAGGTGGAGCGTGCTGAGGGTCGCTGATGTGGCCGCCTCAGCGGCCCGTCTTGGGGGCCTTCCAGCGCGCTACGGCGCGTGCCGCCATGTTGAGGATCATGATGAAGCCGATGAGGGCGAGCGCCGCGGCCCAGGCCCGGTCGTACGACGCCTGTGTGCCGGCCGCGTACTGCTGGTAGATGTACAGCGGCAGCGAGCCCTGCGCCCCGTCGAACGGGTTCGTGTTGATCAGGGGGTTCACCCAGACCAGGAGCAGGACCGGCGCGGTCTCGCCGGCGATGCGGGCCACCGCGAGCATGACGCCCGTGGTGATGCCGCCGATCGCGGTCGGCAGGACGACCTTGAGGATCGTCCGCCACTTCGGCACGCCGAGGGCGAGCGACGCCTCGCGCAGCTCGTTCGGGACGAGCTTGAGCATCTCCTCGGTGGAGCGCACGATCACCGGCATCATCAGGATGGCGAGCGCCATGGCGCCGGCCCAGCCGGAGTAGTCGAACTCGAGGATGAGGATCCAGAAGCTGAGGACGAACAGGCCCGCGACGATCGAGGGGATGCCGGTCATGACGTCCACGAAGAACGTGACGGTCTTGGCGAGCTTCCCGCGCCCGTACTCGACGAGGTAGACCGCGGTGAGCAGGCCGATCGGCACGGCGATCACGGAGGCGAGGAGCACCTGCTCCAGGGTGCCGATGATCGCGTGGTAGATGCCGCCGCCGGTCTCCTCGTCGGCCACGACGCCCATGGAGTGGGTCAGGAAGTAGCCGTCGAAGACCTTGATGCCGCGCTGCACGGTCTCGTAGATCAGCGAGGCGAGCGGGACCACGGCGAGCAGGAACATGACCCACACCAGCGAGGTGGCGAGGCGGTCCTTGGCCTGGCGGGTGCCCTCGACGGTCATCGCGAGGACGTACGAGCCGGTGATGAACAGGAGCGCGGCTATCAGGCCCCACTGGATGCGGCTCTCCAGGCCCGCCGCGGCGCCGATGCCGACGGCGACGGCGGCGGATCCCGCGGCCATGGCCGCCGGCGTCCAGCGGGGGAGCGTCGCGGCCTTGAGGGTGCTCGGCCGCTTGACGAGCGGGCCGGTGGGGGTGGGTGTCGTGGTGCTCATGCGTTGGCCCCCGAGTACTCCTTGCGGCGCGCGATGATCAGGCGGGCCGCGCCGTTGACCAGCAGCGTGATGATGAAGAGCACCAGGCCGGAGGCGATGAGCGCGTCCTGCCCGTACTCACTGGCCTCGTTGAACTTGCTGGCGATGTTCTGCGCGAAGGTGCCGCCGCCGTAGTCGAGCACCGAGGTGTTGATGAGGAAGTTCGGCGAGAGGACGGTGGCGACGGCGATCGTCTCGCCGAGCGCGCGGCCGAGGCCCAGCATCGAGGCGGAGATGATGCCGGAGCGGCCGAAGGGCAGCACCGACATGCGGATGACCTCCCAGCGCGTGGCGCCGAGGGCCAGTGCGGCCTCCTCGTGCATCTTCGGGGCCTGGAGGAAGACCTCGCGGCTCACGTTCGTGATGATCGGCAGGATCATGATCGCGAGGAGGATGCCGACGGTCATCAGGGAGCGCGGGGCCTCGCCGTTGTACGAGAAGACGCCGGTCCAGCCGAGGTAGTCGTCGAGCCAGCTGTAGAAGCCGGTGAGGTTGGGGGCGACCACGAGGGCGCCCCACAGGCCGTACACGATCGAGGGCACGGCGGCCAGCAGGTCGATCACGTAGGCGATGGGGGCGGCCAGCTTGCGCGGCGCGTAGTGCGAGATGAAGAGCGCGATGCCGATGGCGACGGGGACCGCGATCGCGAGGGCGATGATCGAGCTGACCACGGTGCCGAAGACCAGGACGGCGATGCCGAAGTACGGCTTGCCGTCGCTGTTGATGCCGGCGGGGTCCCACTCGAAGGTGGTGAGGAAGTTGCCGGTGTTGTCGGCGAGGGCGACGGTCGTGCGGTACGTCAGGAACGCGGCGATGGCCGCCATGATCACGAGGAGCACGATCCCGGAGCCACGGGAGAGGCCGAGGAAGATCTTGTCGCCGGGTCGGGTGGCGCCGCGTGCGGCTGCCTTGTCCACCGGGGCCGTCGGCTTGATGTCGTCGACAGGCGGGGATGCGGTCGTATTGCTTGGTATGTCCATGGGGTTCTCCGGTCTGCGGAGGCGCCGTGCGGGTGTCGCAGGCGCTCCGTGGCGGCGGTGCACCGGACGGTGCGGCCGGCCCTGGTTCCGCGGGGCCGGCCGCACTCGGTTCAGCTAGCTCAGGCCCGCGACGGTGGAGCGGACCTTGGTGATGATCTCGGCCGGGATCGGCGCGTAGTCGTTGTCCTTGAGGACCTGCTGGCCGTCCTCGCCGGCGATGTAGGTGAGGAAGGACTTGGTGGCGGCGAGGGTGTCCTTCTTGTTGCCCTTCTCGCAGACGATCTCGTACGTCACGAGGGTGATCGGGTAGGCGCCCTCGGCGGTCGGCTTGTAGTTCAGCTCCAGGGCGAGGTCCTTGCCCTTGCCGACGACCTTGGCCTCGGAGATGGCCTTGGAGGCGTTGTCGACGGTGGCCTTCACCGGCTCCTTCGCCTCGGTCTTCAGGTCGACGGTCTTGACGCCCTCACCGGCGTAGGAGAGCTCGAAGTACGAGATGGCGCCCGCGGTCTGCTTGACCTGACCCGCGACACCGGCCGAACCGTTCGCGGACTGGCCGCCCTTGGGCTCCCACGACTTGCCCGGCTCGTAGGGCCAGGCGCTCGGGGCGGCGCCCTTCAGGTACTTGGTGAAGTTGTCCGTGGTGCCGGACTCGTCGGAGCGGTGGAAGGGCTGGATCTTGGTGCTGGGGAGCTTGGCGTCGGGGTTGAGCTTCTTGATCGCCTTGTCGTCCCAGGACTTGATCTTGTTGTTGAAGATGTCGGCCAGGGTCTTGGCGTCCAGGGTCAGGCTGTCGACGCCGGGGACGTTGTAGCCGATGGCGATCGGGCCGCCCACCATGGGCAGGTCGATGGCCTGGCTGTTCGAGCAGACCTTCTTCGACTTCTCGATCTCGTCGGGCTTCAGCGCCGAGTCCGAACCGGCGAACGCGGTCTGGCCCTGGAGGAACGCGGTGATGCCGGCGCCCGAACCCGTCGGGTTGTAGTTCAGCTGCACGTCCTTGCAGTTGGTCGTGTAGACCTTCCGCCAGGCGTCGATCGCGTTCTTCTGTGCGGACGAGCCGGAGGCCGCGAGCTGGCCCTTGGCGTCGTCGCACTTGATGTTGGCGTTGGCGTTGGTCTCCTTGCCGCCGTCGCCGGAGCTGGTGTCGTCGGAGCCGCACGCCGTGAGGGCCAGGGCGCCGGAGACGGCGAGGGCGCCGAGGGAGAGGGCGCGGAGCCGGTTCTTGCGCTGAAGCTTCACTTCGGGTCTTCCTTCCGGGAGCCGCCGACCCTTTGCTGGCGGCGTGCGATGACTTGCGTCGTGTTGTAAGGCCGAAATTAGGCAGGGCAGGTGAAGCGGCCGATGGGCACGAGTGAACGGCGGGTGAACCTCGGCGGTCGGCCCGGTTAGACTTTCCGCTACAAAAAGTAGCTGATCCACTACGCGGAGTCAGGCTTGCTGGTCGTGCGTGAGCGCCGGATACGATCAGCGCATGATCTACCCGTTCCTCGGCGGCGTCGCCGTCTGGCTCGCCATCGCCACCACAGCTGTCTGGGTCGGCAGGGCGTACTGCAGGGAGTGCCGCGCGCGGCGGCGTACGGCTGCTTAGTCGGTCCGGACCGCTCAGGCCCTGCCCCGCGGTGCGGCCAGGGCCGCCAGCAGGTCGGTGACGAGTTCGGCGTCCCGCTCGCGCGTCAGCAGGCGGCGGGCCTCGTCGGGCGACAGCCACCGCAGGTGCGACACCTCGGAGTTGGGCACGAACGTGCCGGAGAGCGCCTCGGCGGCCCAGTAGCGGACCTCCTTGGGGCGGTCCTGCGCGTCCCGGTAGTGGGCGGTGGGCAGTTCGGCGCCGAGCGCGCACGTCATGCCGGTCTCCTCCAGCACTTCGCGCAGCGCCGCGTCCCGCGCCGTCTCCCCGCGCTTCAGCTTGCCCTTCGGGTGGGACCAGTCCGACCACTTGGGCCGGTGCACCAGGGCGAGTTCGATGCCGCCCCGCCCGGAGAGGGCCGGGCGCCACAGGACGCAGCCGGCCGCGAGGACCGTGCCCTCCTCGCCGGTCCGCTCTTCTTTCCCGTACGTCACCGGGTCCTCCTGGTCTCCTCGCGCAGCCACGCCCGCTGGAACACGAACCGGGCCGCCTCGACCTCGTGGCGCTGGTCGGCGTGGAGCACTCCCAGCGCGTACGCCGTGGCGGGTGCGATCCGCGGGGTCCGTGCCGCGTGGGCCGCCGCCGCCGCCGCTGCCGCCGCCTCGCGGTGGACGTTCAGGGCGTGGCTCGCGTCCGCGATGCGTGGGTCGTGACGGTCGTGGCCGAGGAGGACCTCCTGTGCGTACCGGTACAGGCGCAGCAGTGAGCGGACCTTCAGCCAGGGGGCGTCCTGGGCGTCCGGGGCGGTGTCCGTGGGCGCGAGGCCGTGGGAGAGCGCGCCCGCGTTGTAGGGGTGGCCCGCCTGGCCGAGGGGGAGGGCGGCGACGGCCTCGGCGAGCGCCGCCTCCGCCTGGTCCGCGAGGAGCCCGAGGTCCTCCGCCGTCCCGCTCAGGGGGACCTCGCTGGCCAGGACGGCCACGTGGTCCGCCACCGCGTGGAAACGGGAGGAGCCGAACGCCTGGAGGGCGGTGGAGTGGGCGCGGGTCCTCGCGAGTGTGAGCTGTCGCTCCAGGAGGGCGGCGGCCTTGGCGGCGCCGACCGCGAGACCGCGCGGGGTGCCGCTGTCGGCGGCGCTCGGCACCGGGGGCTGCTGCGTCCAGCCGTTCTGCCGTGCCGTGCGGCCTCCCGCGCCCGAGGCGGCGAGGGCGGCCGACGCGGGCCGCGTGGCCGGGGCCGGTACCGGTGAGGGCCCCGACAGGCGGTGCAGGGCCTCCAGGAGGCGGTCCAGGCGGGTGGCGTACGCGTGTTCCTGGCCCAGCGTGCCGGAGAGCCAGGCCAGTTCGGGGCGGAGCGACGACGCCCACTCCGCGTCGAGGAGCGGACGGAACGTGTGGAGGGTGGCGCCGATGCGACGGGCCGCACGGCGCAGGGAGCGGGCGGCCTCCAGGGACTCCTCCGCGCCCTGCGCGTCCGTGCTGGACTCGCGGTGCAGCCGCAGCGAGCGGAGGAATTCCGTGGCCTGGTCCTGCAGATAGCCCGCGAGGGCCTCACCGCCGGTGCCCGGCCCCGCTCCCGTACCCGTGTCCGTCATCTCATGGTGTTGCTGTGCCACGCCGGCGCCTCCGGGCGTCTATGAGCATCTCCTGCACGTTGCGCAGCGGCTGGCCGTCCTGGTCCGCCGAGTGGCGGGTCCAGTTGCCGTCCGCGCCCAGGTGCCAGGAGGCCGTGGTGTCCGACATGCCGGTCTCGAGGAGCCGGCTGAGGGCCGCCCGGTGCGCCGGGTCCTGGACCCTGACCAGCGCCTCGATGCGGCGGTCGAGATTGCGGTGCATCATGTCGGCGCTGCCGATCCACACCTCCGGTTCGCCGCCGTTGCCGAAGGCGAAGACGCGGGAGTGTTCGAGGAAGCGGCCGAGGACGGAACGGACCCGGATGTTCTCCGAGAGCCCCTCGACGCCGGGACGGACCGCGCAGATGCCGCGCACCCACACGTCCACCTCGACGCCCGCCTGCGACGCACGGTACAGCGCGTCGACGACGGCCTCGTCGACCATCGAGTTGACCTTGATGCGGACGTAGGCGGGGCGGCCCGCCCTGTGGTGCTGTATCTCCTTGTTGACGCGGGAGATGAGGCCGTCGCGCAGGGACTTGGGGGCGACGAGCAGGCGGCGGTAGGTCTCCCTGCGGGAGTAACCGGAGAGCCGGTTGAAGAGGTCGGAGAGGTCCGCGCCGACCTCCGCGTTGGAGGTGAGCAGCCCCAGGTCCTCGTAGAGGCGGGCGGTCTTGGGGTGGTAGTTGCCGGTGCCCACGTGCGAGTACCGGACGAGGGTCTCGCCCTCCTGGCGCACGACGAGGGACAGCTTGCAGTGCGTCTTCAGGCCGACGAGGCCGTAGACCACATGGCAGCCGGCCTCCTCAAGCTTCCGCGCCCACTTGATGTTGGCCTGCTCGTCGAAGCGGGCCTTGATCTCGACGAGGACGAGGACCTGCTTGCCGGACTCGGCGGCGTCGATCAGCGCGTCGACTATGGGGGAGTCGCCCGACGTCCGGTACAGCGTCTGCTTGATCGCGAGGACGTCCGGGTCGGACGCGGCCTGCTCCAGGAACGCCTGCACGGAGGTGGAGAACGAGTCGTACGGGTGGTGCAGGAGTACGTCGCGTTCGCGAAGGGCGGCGAAGATGTCGGGGGCCGACGCCGACTCGACCTCGGCGAGGTCGCGGTGGGTGCCCGCCACGAACTTCGGGTACTTCAGCTCGGGCCGGTCCAGCTTGGCGATGCTGAAGAGACCGGTGAGGTCGAGCGGTCCGGGCAGCGGGTAGACCTCAGCCTCGCTGATCTTCAGCTCGCGCACCAGCAGGCTGAGGATGTTCGGCGCGATGGACTCCTCGACCTCAAGTCGCACCGGCGGCCCGAAGCGGCGCCGCATGAGCTCCTTCTCCAGGGCCTGGAGCAGGTTCTCGGCGTCGTCCTCCTCGACCTCCAGGTCCTCGTTCCTGGTGAGCCGGAACATGTGGTGCTCCTGGATCTCCATGCCCGGGAAGAGCTCCTGGAGATGCGCGGGCGCGGCGATGACGTCCTCGATGGGCACGTACCGCTGCGGGGACGCCTCCAGGAACCGCGAGAGCAGCGGAGGGACCTTCACACGTGCGAAGTGCTGGTGCCCGGACACCGGGTTGCGGACGACCACGGCGAGGTTCAGCGAGAGCCCCGAGATGTACGGGAAGGGGTGCGCGGGATCGACGGCCAGCGGGGTCAGGACGGGGAAGATCTGCTGCCGGAAGAGCGTGAAGAGCCGGGACTGCTCCTTCTCGGTCAGCTCGTGCCAGCGCACCAGGTGGATGCCCTCGTCGGCGAGGCCGGACGCGACGTCCTCCTGGTAGCAGGCGGCGTGCCGGGCCATGAGCTCGCGGGAGCGGTTCCAGATGAGTTCGAGGACCTCGCGGGGCTGCAGGCCCGAGGCCGAACGGGTGGCGACACCGGTGGCGATGCGGCGCTTCAGGCCCGCCACCCGGACCATGAAGAACTCGTCCAGGTTCGACGCGAAGATCGCCAGGAAATTCGCCCGTTCGAGGAGGGGCGTGTTCGGGTCCTCGGCGAGTTCGAGCACCCTCTCGTTGAACGCGAGCCAGCTGCGCTCCCGGTCCAGGAAACGCCCCTGGGGCAGCTCGGCGCCGTCGTGGCCGACCGCGGCGTCCTCGTCGTAGGCGTCGAGATCCGCGTCGATGTCGGGGTCGAGGTCGGAGACGGTGGCGGCGATGGTGGCGGGTCGGTGCGCGGCGATGGAACCCACGGAAGGCTGGGCGTGCTGCACATTTCCTTGCGTGTTCTGCTGGCTCATGGACCCATTGTTCCGCGCGGGCACGACGATGGGCGCGTCGGAGAGCGCGGGAGTGAGGCGTCGCTTCCCGTTTGCCGGGGAAGCGCTCCCGTTCTCCGGGGACGGGTCGGGCGCGGCGGGCTGCATTGAGCGAGCGTCGCAAGGCTGTCTGAATGAGTGGTTACGGCGACATGACGTGCGGGACATCGGCCGAAGGCTCCGGGGCGTCTACAGCGTGGTGCCTCCGGCCGATCGTACGGTTCAGGCCACGCGGCGGCGCAAGAAGCGGAACGCGGCGTACGTGACGGCGGCGGCCAGCAACAGCAGGATGCCGGTCTCCACGAGCTGGAGGGGCCAGAAGTGGGACGAGGGGTGGAAGTCGCTGTACCAGCCGGTGACTTGGTGCTCGGCGTAGCACGGATCGGGGTCCCTGGCCGAGTCCCAGCACAGCGACTCCGGCAGCCGTTTCCCGTCGGCGGTGAGCATGCCGCGTTCCACCAGCAGGCCGAAGTCGGGCGTGGCCCGGGGATACGTCTGTGCCCAGCTGATCGTCTCGGTCGCCCACAGGTGGGGACGGGCCAGCGGCAGCAGAACGACCGCGATGAAGGTGAAGCCCGTGGCAGCCGCCATGGCGCGCAAAACGTCGCGCGTCACGAGCCCGGCGAGGGCCCCGATGGCGAGGCCGAGCAGGGCGTACCCGATGCCGACCGTGCCCAAGGAGCCGTACATGGCCCGCTCGTACCAGGGCGCCCGGCCGTATTCGAGCTCAGGGCCGGTGGTCCACGCCCACCGCTGGACCGCGGTGAACAGCACCACTCCGCTCACCACGAGTGCGGCGACCACGGTGAGACGGGTGGCGAGCCAGCGGGCCGGGGTGACCGACTGTGTCCAGGCCCATTTGTACGTGCCCGACTCCAGGTCCCTCGCGACGATCGGTCCGGCGACGAACGCCCCGATGAGACAGGGCAGTCCGAGCATGGCCATGCCCGCGTAGTCGAGGTTCCGGTCGAACTGGAGCTCGGCGTCGAGGTAGCCGCGGACCTTGCCGCCGCAGCCCGGTGTCGTGTTCGTGATGGTGCAGTCCGTCGCCGCGAAGACGTCGGCGGCGTGGCTCACCCACAGGCGGTCGGCGGCCAGCGCGGCGGTGCCGAGCGCGAAGAGGCCGAGCAGAATCCACAGGACCGTGCGGTGCTGGCGCAGCACCGCGCGGTACGGGCCCGGGAGAGCGAAGGCGGCGCGGCGGTCCTGCCGCGCCGCGGGCGCGGTCGTCGTCGCGGTCACGCGGACACCCCCGACTCCTGCGCACCGCGTGCCACGGGCGTGCTGCCGGGGGAGAGGAGCGGTGGCGCCTCCGGTGCGCGCAGGTGGGCCAGCAACAGTTCCTCCAGGGAAGGCTCTTCGACGTCCCAGTCGTCGCCGACCGGGCCCTCGGTGCGGATGAGCGCCGTCAGGCCGCGCCCCGCGGCGCGGGACTCGACGACGGTGTGCGGGTGGAGCCGGTCCGCCGGGCCGCGGCCCGTGACCAGGCGGTGCGCGCCGATGAGGTCGTCGATGCCGCCCGCGAGCCGGATGCCGCCGCCGGACATCAGGAGCAAGTAGTCGCAGGCTTCCGCCAGTTCGCTCACGATGTGCGAGGACATGACGACCGTCGTGCCGTGCTCGGCGGCCTCCGCCATCAGCGTGCCCATCAGCTGGTGCCTGGCGAGGGGGTCGAGGTCGGCCATCGGCTCGTCCAGGAGGAGGAGTTCGGCGCGCTTGCCGAGGGCGAGGGCGAGCGCGACGCGGGTGCGCTGGCCGCCGGAGAGCGTACGGATGCGGGCGGTGCGGTCGAGTCCGCCGCCGCCGCTGACGACGCGCTCGGCGGCGGCCGTGTCCCAGATGCCGGCGTTGAGTTCGGCGCCGAGCCGCAGGGTGTCGGCGATGGTCAGCTGCGGGTGGAGCGGTTTGTCCTGGGCGACGTACGCGATGCGGGTGCGGGCTTCGGCGGGGCCCGTGCCGAGGACGCGGATCGTGCCGGACGTGGGGCGGTCGAGGCCCGCCGCGAGGGTGAGCAGCGTCGACTTGCCCGCGCCGTTCGGGCCGACGACCGCGCAGACGCGGCCGGTGGGCAGGCGGAACGTGCAGTCCCGCAGGGCGTGTCCGCGCCGGAAGCGTTTGGTCAGTGCGGTCGCCTCGATGGCGGTGTCGGTCATGCGGAGTCCCCCTGGGGTGCTTGTGATGGCCGCGGGCGCGTCTCCTGGGCCTGCGGCGCGCCGAACTGTTCTTCCAGTACGGCCGTGAACAGCGCCGCCACGTCGTCCCTCTCCAGTCCCGCCCGCCGGGCCCGCGCGGCCCACTCGGCGAGCTCCCCCCGGAGCGGCGAGTCGGCCGGTGCGGCGCCGAGCGTCCGGCGGACGAACGTGCCGAGGCCGCGCCGGGCCTCGACCAGGCCCTCGCGCTCCAGCTCTCGGTACGCCTTCAGCACGGTGTTCGGGTTGATGGCCGTGGCCTCGACGACCTCGCGGGCCGTGGGCAGCTTGTCGCCGGGTTCCAGCAGGCCGAGGCGGAGTGCCTGGCGGGTCTGCTGGACGATCTGGAGATAGGTGGCGACGCCGCTGCGCCGGTCGATGCGGTACTCGACCACTGCTTGCACCACCCTTTCACTAATTGAGTAGTGAAAGGGTGGTGCAGGAAAGGGGCGGCGTCAAGTGACGCCGCCCCCTCGGGGTGCGGAAGTACGGATGCGGTGCGGTTCCTACGACTCCGTGCGGTACATCAGGTCGGTCTCGTGCGTGACGAAGCCGAGGCGTTCGTAGACGCTCACGGCCGCCTTGTTGTCCGCGTCCACGTACAGCATCGCCGTCGGCAGACCCGCCTCCGCGAGGTGGCGCAGGCCCGTCGTCGTCAGCGCCTTGCCGAGGCCGCCGCCCTGGGCCCCCGGCCGTACGCCCACGACGTACACCTCCCCGAGCCGCTCCTCGGCGTGCACCTTCGTCCAGTGGAAGCCGACCAGTTCGCCGTCGCTCTCCCGCACGGCCAGGAAGAAGCCCGCCGGGTCGAACCACGGCTCCGCCTTGCGGTCGTCCAGGTCGCGCTGGGTCAGGGCGCCCTGCTCGGGGTGGTGGGCGAAGGCCTCCGCGTTCACCGCGAGCCACGCCTCGTCGTCCTGTCCGGGTACGAAGGTGCGTACGGAAATCCCCTCCGGCAGCGTCGGATCCGGCAGGTCCAGGTCCGCCAAGGGGCGCCGCATCTGGCGCAGTTCGCGGAAGAGGGCGAGCCCGAGCACCTGGGCCAGGTGGCGGGCCGCGGAGTGACCGCCGTGCGCCCACACGCGCAGGCGGCGGCCCGACTCGGCCAGCAGCGCGGTGCCGAGCGCCCTGCCGTGCCCGTGCCCGCGGCGCGACGGGTGCACGACGAGCTCGGCGGCGGGGGCCTCGACGGGGTCGGTGTCCTCCAGCTGCGCGTAGCCGAGGAGCTGGTCCTCGACGGTGAGCAGCAGGTGCCGGACGCCGTCGCGGGCGCCGCCGCGCAGCTGGAGCCGGCCCTGCTCGGACACCGCCTGCTGCCCGTCCGTACGGGCCGCCTCGGCGAGGAGTTCGAGCACGGCTTCGGCCTGCGCGGGGGTGAGTTCGTCGAGAGTGTCGATCTTGCGGAGGGGGGAGGGGGCGTCGGCGGCGGGGCGGTCGTGAGTCATGTTCCTATTCTGGCGGGGCGCCTCGGGGGGTGGGGTGTTCCGTGACGCACACCTTGGGGACGCTCAAGGGCAATCAGGTCGTAACCAGCGACCCTCTGTTGCGCTACGCGCGTTGACCTTAGGCTTCCGACGCTGTCTGCGTCGTCCGTACTCCTAACCCCCCGGGGGGAACACGTGTCCGCCATACCCAAGCATCGACGGCCAAGGCGTCGTGCCACCCGTGTCCTCGCCGTCGCGGCGGGGCTCGCCACCGTCGGGGCGCTGGCCGCGTCCCTGCCCGCCAGTGCGGGGCAGGATCACCCGGGCGGAGGGAGCAAGGGAAAGCACTCGCGCACCGTCGACGTGCAGCTCCTGTCGTTCAACGACTTCCACGGGAATCTGCAGCCGCCCGCCGGGTCCTCGGGCCAGGTGACGGAGCGGCAGGCCGACGGGAGCGAGAAGAAGATCGACGCCGGCGGGGTCGAGTACCTCGCCACGTCGCTGCGTACCGCCAGGAAGGGCAACCCGTACAGCGTCACCGCCGCCGCCGGTGACCTCATCGGCGCCAGCCCGCTGCTCTCCGGGCTCTTCCACGACGAGCCCACCGTCGAGGCGATGAACAAGCTCGACCTGGACGTCACCAGCGTCGGCAACCACGAGTTCGACGAGGGGGCCAAGGAGCTGGCCCGCATGCAGAACGGCGGCTGTCACCCCAAGGACGGCTGCTTCGAGAAGGGGAAGGGCGGCAAGGAGAAGAAGTTCGAGGGGGCGGACTACCCGTATCTCGCCGCCAACGTCACCGACGAGAAGACCGGCAAGCCCATCCTCAAGCCCTACTGGGTGTGGAAGCACAAGGGCGTCAAGGTCGGTTTCATTGGTGTGACGCTCGAAGGCACGCCTGACATCGTCTCCGCCGACGGCGTCAAGGGGCTGAAGTTCCACGACGAGATCGAGACCGTCAACAAGTACGCGAAGATCCTCGACAAGCAGGGCGTGAAGTCCATCGTCACGCTCATCCACGAGGGCGGCGTGCCGAAGAGCCAGACGTACAACTACGACTGCGACTCGCCCGGCGCGGGCGACGGGATCTCCGGGCCCGTCACCACCATCGCCAAGGGCATCACGCCCAAGGTCGACGCCCTCGTCACGGGGCACACCCACAACGCGTACGTCTGCACCATCCCCGACCCCGCGGGCAAGCCGCGCATGGTGACCTCGGCCTCGTCCTTCGGGAAGCTCTACACCGACACGACGCTCACGTACGACCGGAAGACCAAGGACATCGTCCGGACGAGCGTGCGGTCCGCGAACCACGTCGTCAGCCGTGAACAGGCCAAGGCCCCGGACATGACCTCGCTGATCTCGCGCTGGGACAAGCTCGCCGCGCCCGTCGCCAACAAGGCCGTGGGGTACGTCTCCGGGGACATCCCGGGGCGTGGCGCCGGCGTCCCCGAGTCCCCCCTCGGCGACCTCATCTCCGACGCGCAGCTCGCGCACGCCAAGTCCATCGACCCGGAAGCCGATCTCGCGCTGATGAACCCGGGCGGCATCCGCTCCGACATCGTGTACAAGGCGAGCGGCAGCGAGGGTGACGGCGTCGTCACGTACGGCGAGGCGTTCACCGTGCAGCCGTTCAGCAACACCGTCAATCTGGTCGACCTGACCGGCGCGCAGCTCGTCACCGGGCTGAAGCAGCAGGTCAGCGGGTCGAACGAGGCGTCGCCGAAGATCCTGCAGGTGTCGCAGGGGCTGACGTACACGCTGGACATGACCAAGACGGGCGCGGACCGTGTCGTCGCCGACTCGATCAAGCTGAACGGCAAGGCGATCGACCCGGCGGCCACGTACCGCGTCGCGATGAACTCGTTCCTCGCGGGCGGCGGTGACGGCTTCGCGGAGCTCGGCAAGGGGACGAAGCCGGTCGTCGGCAGCGACGACCTGAAGGCGTTCAACGACTACCTGACCGCCAACTCCTCTGCGGACAAGCCGATCGCGCCCCCGAAGGCCGACCGGATCACCATCGTGAAGTAGGCAATCTCACGGCCCGCAAGTACCGGCGGAAACCGGCTCTTACCGGGAGTAAGGTTTGGGGTGGGGTGTGAACGTATGGTGAGATCGCTCGATGCGTTCCCCCCACCGCATAGCCACGCATCCTCCGGATGCGCCTATCGACGACGACCGCACCGCCCGGACCGACTACAGCAATCCGTACGACGAACTGGCCGCCCTCGCGCCGAACCCGCTGGAGGACTTCCTCCACGAGGAGAAGAGCGACGGTGACACGGCCGAGGCCGAGAAGCCCTGGACTCCGCCCAATCACCGGCGCGGCAGCCGCCGCCGCAACCGCTTCGCGGGGCTTCCGCTCGCCGCGAAGGCCCTGGTCGCGGTCCTCGTGGCCGCCGCGTTCCTCGCGCTCGGCGACCGCTGGGCGCTGCTCTACGCCGAGCACGAGGCCGCGGAGAAGCTCAAGGACCAGATGAATCTGAGCGCGGCGCCCGAGGTCGACATCGAGGGGTTCCCCTTCCTCACCCAGGTCCTCGACAAGCG
Source organism: Streptomyces venezuelae (assembly GCF_008642355.1). Taxonomy (NCBI): domain Bacteria; kingdom Bacillati; phylum Actinomycetota; class Actinomycetes; order Kitasatosporales; family Streptomycetaceae; genus Streptomyces; species Streptomyces venezuelae. Next base: position 3,843,837 of record NZ_CP029193.1, on the reverse strand, counting down.
CGTCGACAAGGTGAAGGTCACCGTCCCCGACGTCGCGGCCGACCGGATCTCACTCGCGAAGGTCTCCGCGACCGCCACGAACGTCACCATCAACGGTGACGGGCCCACCTCCATCAAGGGCGCGAGCATCGGCGAGATGAACGGCGAGGTCCTGCTCTCCTTCGACGACCTCAACCGTGAACTGGGCGCTTCCCAGGTGACGTTCACCGGCCGCGGCAAGGACGAGGTCCTCGCGCGCGGCACGCTGCCCGTCGCCGGACACGACCTCAAGGTCCGCGCCGATGCCCGCATCCAGCGCAACGGCGACCGCGGCATCTCCACCGACATCGGCGGCATGAGCCTGCAACTCGGCGACCTGGCGACGTACCGTCCGGGTACGCGGGAGAAGGAGGGCCTGCACCTGTCGCGGAAGTCCGCCGACCGCGTCGCCGAGGAGACGTCCAAGGCCAAGGCGCTGTTGTCCGTCCCGGCGATCGTCGAGCGGCTCGGCGTACCGCGGGGCGTGGTCCGCGAGGCGCTGAAGAGCGACGCCAAGCTCAACGACCTCACGGGCTCGCCGCGCTTCGTGAACGACGTCATGGGCCTGAACCTCATCGATGTCGCGATGGGCCACCCCGAGCTCCTGAAGAAGCTCGGCCTGGACCCCGCCCTCCTGAACGGCCTCTCCCAGCTCACCCGCCCTGTCCTCGCCGACCGCCTCACCCTCGCCTTCCGGCTGCCGAAGCTGCCGGGGGCCGGGACGGTGGCGTTGCGCGACGTGACGGTGGAGAAGGAGGGCATCCGGGTGCGGATCGCGGGTTCGGGGATCGGCGTCGGGCAGTAGCGCTACAGGGCCGGCGACTCCGGTGGTGGTGTCGCCGCCCCCGGCAGCCGTACCGTCGCCACCGTTCCGCCGCCCTCCGCCGCCTCCAGCGTCACCTCGCCGCCCGACTGGCGGACCGTGCGGGCCACGATCGACAGGCCCAGGCCCGAGCCGGGGAGGGAGCGGGCCGAGGGGGAGCGCCAGAAGCGGTCGAAGACATGGGGGAGTTCGTCCTCGGGGATGCCGGGACCGTGGTCGCGGACCGTCAGACGGCCGCGGTCCAGCGTGACCTCCACCGTGCCGCCCGGCGGGCTGAACTTCACCGCGTTGTCCAGGACGTTGACGATGGCGCGCTCCAGGGCGGGGGGCTCCGCGCGGACGTACCAGGGGGCCAGTTCCGCGGTGATCGTCAGTTCGGGGCCGCGCAGCCTCGCGCGGGCGAGGGCGGTCCTGGTGAGGTCGTGGAACGGGATCACCTGGATCTTGCCGCCCCCGTCTCCGTCGCCGTCCGCGGTGCCCGCGTCGGGGCGGGACAGTTCCTGCAGGTCGCCGATGAGCGCGGCCAGCTCCGTCATCTGCGCGGTGACCGACGCGAGCAGCGCCCTGCGGTCGTCGGGCGGGATGGCCCGGCCCGTCTCCTCGCTCCTCGCCAGCAGCTCGATGTTCGTGCGCAGAGAGGTGAGCGGGGTACGGAGTTCGTGGCCGGCGTCCGCGATCAGTTGCTGCTGGAGGTCGCGGGACGACGCCAGTGAGGCGGTCATCGAGTTGAAGGACTCCGACAGGCGGGCGATCTCGTCGTCTCCCTCCACGGGGATGCGGAGGGAGAGGTCTTCGGTGCGGGCCACGTGTTCCACCGCCGCGGTGAGCTGGTCCACGGGGCGGAGGCCCGTGCGGGCCACCCACAGTCCCGCCGCGCCCGCGCCCAGGACGCCGACACCGGCGACGACGAGGAGGATCAGGGCGAGGTTGTCGAGCGTGTCGTCGATCTCGCTGTAGGGGCGGGCCACGGAGACGGCGAGCTGCAGCTGCGGGTAGTCCTCCAGCGGGTAGGTGTAGACCCGGTACTTCTCGCCGTTCGCCGCGGTGGTGTCGTGGTACGTCGCCGACCGCTCGCGCGCGGCCACCGCGGTGTCCGACGCGTCGACCTCGATGGACTGGCGGCCCAGCACGATGCAGTTCGAGCCGTTCTCGGCGACGACCTGGATGATCTGCTTGTAGAGGTCCGGCTGGTCGCGGCCCGGGATCTCCCGCAGACAGCGCGCGCCGCCCGCCACCGCGTCGATGTCGATCTGCTGGATCACCTCGCCCTGCTTCGGCCGGTTGCTGCTCAGCGCGTCGTCCAGCGAGTCCAGCAACGCGTTGCGCACCACGAACCAGCACGTCACCGCCGCCGCCGCCACCGCGAGCGCCACGGCCGTGGCCACGAGCAGTGCGAGCCGCGACCGCAGTGGCAGCCCGCGGAACCGCCGCAGGACCCTGTTCACTCGCCGCCCCGCAGCACGTACCCGACACCCCGCACCGTGTGTACGAGACGCGGTTCCCCGCCCGCCTCCGTCTTGCGGCGCAGGTACATGACGTACACGTCGAGGGAGTTGGACGACGGCTCGAAGTCGAAGCCCCAGACCGCCTTGAGGATCTGCTCGCGGGTCAGGACCTGGCGCGGGTGGGCGAGAAACATCTCCAGGAGCGTGAACTCCGTGCGGGTCAGCTCCACGGTCCGCGTACCCCGCGTGACCTCGCGCGTCGCGAGGTCCATCCGCAGGTCGGCGAAGGCGAGCGTGTCGCCCTCCGGGTCCTGTCCGGCCCCGGGAGCGTACGAACTGCGGCGCAGCAGCGCGCGGATCCGGGCGAAGAGCTCGTCCAGCTCGAACGGCTTGACCAGGTAGTCGTCGGCGCCCGCGTCGAGTCCCGTGACGCGGTCGCCGACGGTGTCGCGCGCCGTCAGCATCAGGATCGGGGTGGTCGATCCGGTGGAGCGGAGCCTGCGCGCGGCGGTCAGGCCGTCCATGCGGGGCATCTGGATGTCGAGGACGACGAGGTCCGGGCGGTACGCGGTCGCCTTCTCCAGCGCGTCGGCGCCGTCGACCGCGACCTCGGTGCCGTACCCCTCGAAGGCGAGGCTGCGTCGCAGCGCCTCCCGCACGGCGGGTTCGTCGTCCACGATCAGGATGCGTTGCTGCTCGCGGTCACCGGTGCGGTCGCCTTCGGCGGGGCTCATGGGATGCGGACTTCCTCGGGTCGGTGGGGCGGGACGGGGCCGGTATCAGCCTCGCACGCGAGGGCGGGCGGGGCGCCCCAGGTGCACCCCGGATCAGGTCTTCGAGCCCGACCGCAGCTTGCCGAGGTCGTCCTTGACCGCGTCGATCGGTATGGCGAAGCCGAGGCCGACACTGCCGGAGGACGCCGACTCCGAGCCGCCCTGCGACGAACTGGGCGAGTACATGGCCGAGTTGATGCCGATGATGTTGCCGTTCATGTCGATGAGGGCGCCGCCGGAGTTGCCGGGGTTGAGGGAGGCGTCGGTCTGCAGTGCCTTGTACGTGGTCTTGGACGAGCCCGTGTCACCGTTGAACTGGCGCCCGTCGAACTCGAACGGCCAGCCGCCCTCCGGGTTCTGCGGCTGTTCCTGGCCCTCCCCCGTGGGCACCGTGACGTCGCGGTCGAGCGCGGAGACGATGCCGCTGGTGACCGTGCCGGTGAGGCCCTCGGGGGAGCCGATGGCGACGACCTCGTCACCGACCCTGACGTTGTCGGAGTTGCCGAGGGTGGCCGGCTTGAGCCCGGACGCGCCCTTGAGCTCGAGGAGGGCGAGGTCCTTCTTGCTGTCGGTGCCGACGACTTCGGCGTCGTACGTCTTGCCGTCGTTCGTCCGCACCTTGACCGACGTGGCGCCCGCGATGACGTGGTTGTTGGTGACGATCTCGCCGTCGCTCGTCGTGATGACCCCGGAGCCCGTCGACTTGCCCTGGGCCGTCTGGGCGCCGACCTCGACGATGCTGGGGCTGACCGCCTCGGCGACCCCCGAGACGGTGCCCTTCTTGCTCGTCGGCACGACGTCGGTGCTGGTCGCGGAGGTGCCGCCGTCCCTGCCGGTCAGCGTCTGCACGGCGTACGCGGTGCCGCCGCCCACCGCGGCCGCCGCTATCGCGACGGCGGCGATGAGGGCCACCGGGCCCTTGGCGCGGCGCCGCCGTGGGGCGGGTGCCTGAGGTTCTTCCGGCGCGAAGGCGGGCGGGGGCGGCCACGCGCCGTGCGCGGTGCCTCCCTGCGTACCGCCGTGGTGCACAGGCGCTGCCGACTGCTGCTGGGGGTACTCGCCGCTGTGGCGGAAGGTCTCGGTCATGACCACGAGACTGTCCGGCGTACATGAGAGCTGCCTGAGTACGTCCTGAGAAGCCCGGCAGAAGTGCGTATGCCCGATATAAAGGCGGGTCGCGCGGCTGTCGGCGGTGTCCTGCTTGCGGCAGGGTCCTACTTGCAGCCGCAGGACTGCCGGACCACCAGCCGGGACGGGAACAGCTTCAGCCGCTCACGCCGCGACCCCGCGACCCGCAGCCCGTCGTCCAGGACCAGGTCCACCGCCGCCCGCGCCATCGCGGGCCGGTCCGACGCGACCGTCGTCAGCGGCGGGTCCGTGAGCCCCGCCTCCTTCACGTCGTCGAAGCCGGCCACGGCCAGCTCGCCCGGCACGTCGATGCGCAGCTCGCGCGCCGCCCGCAGGATGCCGATCGCCTGGTCGTCCGTGGAGCAGAAGATCGCGGTGGGCCTGTCCGGGCGGGCGAGGAGCTCCAGGCCCACCTGGTACGCGTCGTAGCGGTTGTACGGCGCTTCGAAGAGCCGCCCCTCCACCGACCGCCCGGCCTCCCGCATCGCGCGCCGCCAGCCCTCGACGTGGTCGGAGACGGGGTCGCCGACGGTCGGGGTCTCGGCCGTGCCGCCGACACAGGCGACGTACTGGTGACCGTGTTCCAGGAGGTGGCGGGTGGCGAGCTGCGCGCCGCCCACGTCGTCCGTGACGACCGCGACGTCGTCGATGGCCTCGGGCCGCTCGTGGAGCAGCACCACGCGCGCGTCCCACGCGTCGATCTCGGCGGCGGCCTGGTCGGTCAGACCGTGGCTGACGAGGATGAGGCCGGAGACCCGCATGCCGAGGAAGGCGCGGAGGTAGTGCGTCTCGCGCTCCTCCACGTAGTCGGAGTTCCCGACCAGGACCATCTTTCCGCGCTCGGACGCCGCCTGTTCGACGGCGTGCGTCATCTCCGCGAAGAACGGCTGGCGCGCGTCCGGCACGATCATGCCTATGAGGTCCGTGCGCCGCGAGGCCATGGCCTGGGCAACCCTGTCGGGCCGGTACCCCAGCTCCTTGATCGCGGCGAGTACCCGCTCGCGCGTGGCCGGGGCGACCGGCCTGGGTCCGTTGTTGATGACGTAACTGACGACCGCGGTCGAAGTACCCGCAAGTCTTGCCACGTCATCCCGAGTCACCTTGGCCACGCGCGGAGTCTACGCGGATGGAACTACCGCTGGGCAGGGCGTACGGCAGCTTCCTTCGGAGCGGGCGCCGCGGCCTTCGCCTTCTCGGCCTCGGCCGCGCGTTCGACCTTCTCCGGGGCGACGAAGCGGTAGCCGACATTGCGGACCGTGCCGATCAGCGACTCGTGCTCGACGCCGAGCTTCGCCCGCAGCCGCCGCACGTGCACGTCGACCGTGCGGGTGCCGCCGAAGTAGTCGTAGCCCCACACCTCCTGGAGCAGCTGGGCACGCGTGAAGACCCGCCCCGGGTGCTGCGCCAGATATTTGAGGAGCTCGAACTCCTTGAAGGTCAGGTCGAGGACCCGGCCCTTCAGCTTCGCGCTGTACGTCGCCTCGTCCACGGAGAGATCGCCGTTGCGGATCTCCATGGGGGAGTCGTCGGAGGTGATCTGCTGGCGGCCCATCGCGAGCCGCAGCCGCGCCTCGACCTCGGCGGGGCCCGCCGTGTCGAGGAGCACGTCGTCGATGCCCCAGTCCGCGGTGACGGCCGCGAGGCCGCCCTCCGTCACGACGAGGACCAGCGGACAGCCGGGTCCCGTGGAGCGGAGCAGCTGGCAGAGGCTGCGGACCTGTGGGAGGTCGCGGCGCCCGTCGATCAGGATGACGTCGGCGCCGGGGGTGTCGACGAGGGCGGGGCCCTCCGCGGGGGCGACGCGCACGTTGTGAAGGAGCAGGCCGAGAGCGGGGAGCACCTCCGTCGACGGCTGGAGGGCATTGGTCAGGAGCAGCAGTGAGCTCACCGCCGACCACCTGCCCGGGTCGTCCGACTGTCGTGCACGTTTCGCTCGCCCATAACGTCTGGTTCCTCCTCGGTCCCTGCGAGGACGTTTACGGCACTGCTTCGTACTGAAGACGTGATTTCTGTGGCCCGCGCCCGGGGTCCCGGAAAGCACGAAAGGACCCGGGGGCTGCGCTGCCCGGATCCTCTGCCCAGCAGAATAGCCCACATGAACTCCGGTCCGGCAGGTCAAGAGGCGCGATCTTCTGTGCCTCCGCTCACTCGCGGTCAGCGCAGCGTTCAGCGGAGGGCCACGCTCCGTACACAGGACGGCGTGGCCATCGAGGCCGCCCACGACCCCGGGCCCGACCCCGCCGGCGAGCTCGCGATCGTCGTCGCGCACGGGTTCTCGGGGGACCTCGCGCGCCCGCACGTGCGCCGGATCGCGGGTGTCCTCGCCCAGCGTGCGGCCGTGATCACCTTTTCCTTCCGGGGCCACGGCGGGTCCGGCGGGCACTCCACGGTGGGCGACCGCGAGGTCCTCGACCTGGCTGCGGCGGTCGAGTGGGCGCGGTCCCTGGGGTACGCGCACGTGGTCACCGTCGGTTTCTCGATGGGGGGCTCGGTCGTCCTCCGTCACGCCGCGTTGCACAGGGGGCGCACGGAAGCGCGGACCGACGCGGTGGCCGCGGTGAGTGCTCCCGCGCGGTGGTTCTACCGGGGGACGGCGCCGATGCGGCGGCTGCACTGGGTCGTCACCCGGCCCGCGGGACGCGCCGTCGGCCGCTACGGACTGCGGACCCGAATCCACCCGCACGAGTGGGACCCCGTCCCCCTTTCGCCCGTCGAGTCCGTCCCCCTCATCGCCCCGACGCCGCTGCTCGTCGTCCACGGAGACCGGGACCCGTACTTCCCGCTCGACCATCCCCGGATGCTCGCCGCGGCAGCCGGGGGCGGGGCGGAGCTGTGGCTGGAAGAGGGCATGGGACACGCGGAGCACGCGGCGTCCGACGCGCTCGTCGGACGGATCGCCTCGTGGGCCACGGCATCATGGACGTCGGCAACCGCCGACTGAAAGGAAGGGGAGTCGCATGGTGAACGGCACCATTCGTTACTGGGCCGCTGCCAAGGCGGCCGCGGGCGTCGCCGAGGAGCCGTACGACGCGGCGACGCTCGCCGACGCGCTGGACGCCGCACGCGAGCGGCATCCCGGTGAACTCGTCCGGGTCCTGCAGCGCTGCTCCTTCCTGGTCGACGGGGCCCCCGTCGGGACCCGGAGGCATGAGACCGTACGGCTGGCCGAGGGCGGCACGGTCGAGGTGCTCCCGCCGTTCGCAGGAGGATGAGCACCATGTCCGATCAGCCCTATGAGGGGTACGAGGGGTACGACGGGTACGAGCCGTATCCGCAGCAGCAGTACCCCGGACAGCAGCAGTATCCGGAGCAGCAGCACCACCAGCCCTACCCGGATCAGCAGCAGCAACAGCCGTATCCGGACCAGCAGCAGTACTACGCGCAGCCACAGCAACAACAGCAGTACGGGCAGGGCCAGGACCAGTACGGCCACGATCAGTACGGCCGCCCGTACCCCCAGCAGCAGTACTACGCCGAGCCGCAGCAGCAGTACGGCCAGGAGCACCACACCCAGCAGTGGGAGGGGCAGACCTGGGAGACGCAGGTGGGCCACCAGGCGCCCGCCGCGGTGGACGTGACGGAGACCGCGTACCTGCCGCCGCAGAGCGCCGCGCCCGCCCCCGTGCCGGAACCGGCGCCGGATCCTGCCCCCCAGCCCGCCCGCGACTCGTCCTCGTACGGGCCCGCCACCACCACCGGCAACCCCCGCGTCACCGACGCCCAGCGCGCCCGCGCCGAGGGCCGCTCGCCGATCATCGAGCCGGGGATGCAGCCCGCCGCGCTGACCGCCGTGCTCGGCCTGCTGCTCGCCGCGGGTGCCGCCGTCGGGCAGTACGCGCTGCTCGTACCGCTCGTGCTGCTGCAGGCCGTGACCGCCGCCGGCTGGTTCCGGCTCAACGGCATGTGGCCCGCGCGACAGGGCATCGCGCTCGCGTTCCTCGGCGGTGTCGTCGCGGACGTCGCGCTGCTCGCCGTCGGCAAGGAGGACGCGCCCGCCGCCGTCCTCGGCACGCTCGGCGTGTGGGTGCTGCTCGTCCTCGTGCTGCAGCTGCGCAGCCACGCGGGGGCCGACGAGCGGATGTACGGCCTGATGGCCACGGTGGTGTCGTCGGCGCTCGCGATCGTCGCCGCCGGGCACCTCGCGGCCGCGGCCGACGCGGTGACCGTGGGCGGCATCGCCGTCGCCGTCGCGATCCTCGCCCGCGCGCTGCCACTGCCCACCATCGCCTCGGTGGTCGTCTCGCTGATCGCGGCCGCGGGCGCCGGGGTCGCGGTGGGCGGGACGACCGACTACGGCAGCGAGGGCGCGCTGCTCGCGCTCGGCGCCGGCGTGTGCGCGCTGATCGGGCACCGCGTCGCCAGCTACGACTACCCGTCGCGGTTCGTGCACATGACGGCGGGCGTCGCGCTGCCGCTCGCTGCCGCCGCCCCGGCCGTCTACGTCCTCGGACGTGCCATCGGCTGATCGTCACAGCTGTTCGACAGGTCCCCCGCCGGGCTCTCCGGCGGGGGACCTGTCCTTTAGGCTCGCGGAAACGAACAGTTGACCTCGGGGGACCAGGTGGGGGAACACCGGACATGAGCAAGCGCGCCATACGCATACTTCTGATCGTCGTCGTGATCCTCGGCGGTCTCTTCGTGGCGGCCGACCGGCTCGCCGTGAACTTCGCCGAGGGCGAGGCGGCGGACAAGATGCGCACCAGCGAGGGGCTGAGCGAGACGCCCGACGTCTCCATCAAGGGCTTCCCCTTCCTCACCCAGGTGATGGGCGGTGAGCTCGACGACGTGGAGGTCGGCATCAAGAACTACGACGCCAAGTCCGGCTCCGACTCCATCCGCATCGCCGACCTCACCGCCCACATGAAGGGCGTCGAGTTCTCCGGCGACTACAGCTCGGCGACCGCCGCGACCGCCACGGGCACCGCCCACGTCTCGTACGACGAGCTCCTGAAGGCCAGCAAGTCCGAGCCCGTCGAGCTGCCGCTCGGCGCGACCGGCAAGGTCGTCGGCCTCTCCGACGGCGGCAACGGCAAGATCAAGGTCGAGGTCGAGGTCAGCAAGGGCGGCGCGAAGCTGCCCAAGCCCGTCCACGTGCTCAGCTCGGTCCGCGTCGAGGGCGACAACATCCGCGTCCACGCCGACCGGATCCCCAAGAGCCTGAACGTCCTCGGCGTCTCCATCCCGCTCCCCGAGGGCACGGCCCGCAACGTCACCGACTTCGACCAGAGGATCGAGGACCTGCCCGCCGGCATCAAGCTGGAGAAGGTCGAGGCGGCACCGGACGGCGTCGACATGTCGGTGTCGGGTTCCAACGTGCGCCTGGCGAGCTGACACGCTCCTCCGACCGCCTCGTCCGTAGTACGAGACGGAGGCGTCCGGGGGGCGGATGCGGCGGGGGTACGGGGCAGTCCGCGGCGGCTTCGGGGCGGCCGGGGGCTTCAACGGTTCCCGCATCGTGGACGATCGCGTCTCAGTATGCGGAGCGCCGGTGACACGGCCGCCCCTCCGTCCCTACGATCGGACCCATGCACCGACAGGCGGACCTCACGAAGCGGCGGGCAGTGGACCTGTGCCGCGTCGCCGCCATGCTCTGTCGCACCTTCTAGCGGGACGCCCCATCCCCGCATTTCCCCCGGCCTTTCGACGCCATCCGTCAGGGCCTCCCCGTGCGTACGTACGCCGTGCCTCCCCGCACCTCCCGTACCTCGCACGCCCCTATGCACCGCCGTAACTGCCCCGGAGGAGAGAAGCATGAGCCGCAGCGACGTCCTGGTAGACGCCGACTGGGTCGAGGCCCACATCGAGGACCCGAAGGTCGTCATCGTCGAGGTCGACGAGGACACCTCCGCGTACGACAAGAACCACATCAAGAACGCGATCCGCATCGACTGGACCAAGGACCTCCAGGACCCGGTCCGGCGTGACTTCATCGACCAGGAGGGCTTCGAGAAGCTCCTCTCGGCCAAGGGCATCGCCAACGACTCCACCGTCGTCCTCTACGGCGGCAACAACAACTGGTTCGCGTCGTACGCCTTCTGGTACTTCAAGCTCTACGGCCACCAGGACGTGAAGCTCCTCGACGGCGGCCGTAAGAAGTGGGAGCTCGACTCCCGCGACCTGGTCGACGGTTCCGAGGTCCCGAACCGCCCCGCGACCGACTACAAGGCGAAGCCGCAGGACACCTCGATCCGCGCCTTCCGCGACGACGTGGTCAAGGCCATCGGCTCGCAGAACCTCGTCGACGTGCGCTCGCCCGACGAGTTCAGCGGCAAGCTGCTCGCCCCGGCCCACCTCCCGCAGGAGCAGTCGCAGCGCCCCGGCCACGTGCCGAGCGCCCGCAACATCCCGTGGTCGAAGAACGCCAACGACGACGGCACCTTCAAGTCCGACGACGAGCTCAAGGCCCTCTACGAGGACGAGCAGGTCGACCTGTCGAAGGACACCATCGCCTACTGCCGCATCGGTGAGCGTTCGGCCCTGACCTGGTTCGTCCTGCACGAGCTGCTCGGCCAGACCAACGTCAAGAACTACGACGGCTCCTGGACCGAGTACGGCTCGCTCGTCGGCGTGCCGATCGAGCTCGGCGCCGACAAGTAAGACCCTCGACCTCTCTTCCCCCTCAGGAGTACCCATGTGTGGAGCAAAGGCCGGCGGCCCCGACGCTTCGACGATCAAGCCCGGTGAGACGACGATCCAGGGCCAGGTGACCCGCGACGGCGAGCCCGTCACCGGTTACGTGCGCCTGCTCGACTCGACCGGCGAGTTCACCGCCGAGGTCCCCACCTCGGCCACCGGACAGTTCCGCTTCTACGCCGCCGAGGGCACGTGGACCGTCCGGGCACTGATCCCCGGCGGCACCGCGGACCGTACGGTCGTCGCCCGGACGGGCGGTCTGGCGGAGGTCGCGATCGCGGTCTGAGTCACACAGCGCGGTCCGCACGCCGCGCCGAGAACGGCTGAAGGGCCGCACCCCAGGGGGTTGGACGCCACTGGAAAGGGGTGCGGCCCTTCGGCTACCTCTGCCGTCTGTGCCTGCCGTCCAGCTCGTCCCACCACTCGTCGGACGTGCGGTCCCCGCTGGGGTCGTCCCACCAGCGGTCATCGGGACCCCGCCGATTCGCGGTCATGGCGGCCAGCGGCGGGATCACCATCGCCACGACGCACATCCCGACGGCCACGGGAACCGACCAGAGCCGCACGACGCCCCAGGCCAGGACGAACAGACCGACACAGGTCCCCATCATGGCGAAGTACAGACGGCGCCTTCGCGCGTACATGCACCCAGCGTACGTCGCGAGGGACCTCACAGAGAGGGACGGGCGCCGCCCGACTACAGTGGGACCGGCTCTGATACCTGCCCCAACCGCTCACCGAGGAGCACCCCGTGCTTGAGGCCTTCTTCTCCGCCCTGCTGGTTCTGGTCTGCGTCGGCGTTCTCGCCTTCGCCGGGCTGACCGTGAAGAAGCTGTACCAGGGCCAGCGCTGACCCCCGCCCACGCCACCTCCACAGATCGCCTGAGCTTCCCATGATCGAGATTCCGTCCGACCTGAACCCCGACCTCGTCCCCCTCGCCTGGCTCCTCGGCAACTGGGCGGGCGCGGGCGTCACCGACTTCCCCGGCGCCGAGAAGGCGAACTTCGGCCAGGAGGTCTCCTTCACCCACGACGGCCGGGACTTCATCGAGTACCGCTCGTACACCTGGGTGCTGGACGCCGAGGGCAACAAGGTGAAGCCCCTGGAGACCGAGTCCGGCTTCTGGCGCATCGACAAGAACCGCCAGGTCGAGGTCGTCATGGTCCGCGACGACGGCGTCGTCGAGGTCTGGTACGGCGAGCTGGCCGACAAGAAGCCGCAGATCGACCTGGCCACCGACGCCGTCGCCCGGACCGCGGCCTCCGGCCCGTACACCGGCGGCAAGCGCCTCTACGGCTACGTGAAGGGCGACCTCATGTGGGTCGGCGAGAAGCAGACCCCCGAGGTCCCGCTGCGGCCCTACATGTCGGCCCAGCTGAAGAAGGTCGTCACCCCCGAAGAGGTCGCCGACATGGCCCGCAACCTCGGCGATCTCCCCGACGACGGCATCGCTTTCTTCAAGTAAGCCTAGACTTCATGGTGTGGCGAGCACCGACTCCGACTGGAAGAGCGACCTGCGTCAGCGCGGTTACCGGCTGACGCCGCAGCGACAGCTTGTCCTCGAAGCCGTCGACACCCTGGAACACGCGACCCCCGACGACATCCTCTGCGAAGTGCGCAAGACGGCGTCGGGGGTCAACATCTCCACGGTCTACCGCACCCTGGAGCTCCTGGAGGAACTGGGCCTGGTCAGCCACGCCCACCTCGGGCACGGCGCGCCGACCTACCACCTCGCGGACCGGCACCACCACATCCACCTGGTCTGCCGGGACTGCACGGACGTCATCGAGGCCGACACCGAGATCGCCGCGGACTTCACCGACAAGCTGCGGAAGACCTTCGGGTTCGACACCGACCTGAAGCACTTCGCGATCTTCGGGCAGTGCGGGAAGTGCCGGGGAGCGGACGCGGAATAAGCGTGGGCGCGGGCTGGTCGTAGTCTTTGTGAACATGAAGAGCCCCCTGCTGTCCCTGCCCGGCGCCGTCCCCGCCGAGGGCGTGGACGAAGGCGTCGCCGCCCACTACGGCGAACTGTTCCGCGAGCAGCGCGCCCTCGCCGACGGCACCGGTTTCGTCGACCTCTCGCACCGCGGCGTGGTCACCGTCACCGGCTCCGACCGGCTGAGCTGGCTGCACCTGCTGCTCACCCAGCACCTCAGCGAGCTGCCCGCGGGCCAGGCCACCGAAGCGCTGATCCTCTCCGCCAACGGCCACATCGAGCACCACCTCTCCCTCGTCGACGACGGCGAGACCGTCTGGGCGCACGTCGAGCCCGGCACGCAGGACGCACTCATCGCGTACCTGGAGAGCATGAAGTTCTTCTACCGCGTCGAGGTCGCCGACCGCACCGACGACATCGCCGTCGTGCACCTGCCCGCCGGTTCCATCGCGCCGGTCCCGGACGGCGTCGTCGTACGCGAGACAGCGCACGGCCGCGACCTGTTCCTGCCGCGCACGGACCTGGAGACGTACGCCGAGGGGAACGGCCCCGCCGCCGGACTCCTCGCGTACGAGGCGCTGCGCGTCGAGACCCACCGGCCGCGCCTCGGCTTCGAGACCGACCACCGCACCATCCCGCACGAGCTGGGCTGGATCGGCTCGGCCGTGCACCTGCAGAAGGGCTGCTACCGGGGCCAGGAGACGGTCGCGCGCGTCCAGAACCTGGGGAAACCGCCGCGCCGCCTGGTCTTCCTGCACCTGGACGGCAGCGAGGTGCACCTGCCGGCGGCCGGGACACCGCTGCACCTCGCGAGCGAGGGCGTCGAGGGCCGCAAGCTCGGCTTCGTCACCACGGCCGTACGCCACCACGAACTCGGGCCGATCGCGCTCGGCCTCGTGAAGCGCAACGTGCCGGTGGACGCCGGGCTCGTGGCGGGGGACACCGCCGCTGCCCAGGAAGTCGTCGTCGAGCCGTAGCCCTCACCCGGGCACGGGCTCACATCTCGATCAGGACCGTGAACGGGCCGTCGTTCGTCAGGCCCACCCGCATCCGCGCCCCGAAGCGGCCCGTCGCGACCGTCGCCCCCAGGGCGCGGAGCTGTGACACCACCTCGTCGACCAGGGGCTCGGCCACGGGGCCGGGGGCCGCCGCGTTCCATGTGGGGCGGCGGCCCTTCCGCGCGTCGCCGTAGAGCGTGAACTGGCTGATGACCAGGAGCGGCGCGTCGATGTCGCTGCACGACCTCTCGTCGGACAGCATGCGCACCGACCACAGTTTGCGGGCCAGCTGGGCGGCCTTCTCCTTGGTGTCGTCGTGGGTGACGCCCACCAGGACGCACAGGCCCTCGCCGTCGATCTCGCCCACCGTCTCGCCGTCGACGACCACGCTCGCGCCGTCGACCCTCTGCACCACTGCTCGCATACGGCCCATCATGCCGTGCCGCACGAGGCGCCCGGGACGGGCCCGCGATCCCCCCATCTGGGGCCGATTCCGGGCACTCGGCCACATAGCGGGTACTCGGGGTGGCACGATGCTCACACGCGGTGCACCGCGTCGGCCGGTCGAGGGGACGGGTAGAGCCAGATGATGAGCACATCGAGTACGGGGCAGACACCGGGGCGCATCTCGCTGCGGCGCACGCAGAGCGCGCGGCCGCCGGTGCAGCGCACGGGGGGTCGGCTGCTGCCCGAGGTGCCCCAGCACGACCTGGCCGCCCTGCGCCTGCCGGAGCTCCGCGAACTGCGCAGGTCGGCGCAGCAGGACGAGGCCGACCTCAGCTATGTGCGGCGGCTGTTGCAGGGGCGCATCGACATTCTGCGTGCCGAGATCGCGCGCCGCGGGGCGCCCGGCTCACCGGACTCCCCGGCGCCCGCTCCTGCGGCGACCGTCGTGGACCGGCTCGCGGAGATCCTCAGGGACGCGCCGGCCCGCCACCGCTCCTCGGCCCGGCACGTCACGCTCGGCACGCCGCTCGGCGAGGAGTCCCGCCTGCTGGCCAAGGAGATGCTCGCCGACGTCGAGCTCTCCGACCTGGCGGCGCGCACCGACGACGAGCTGGACGCGGCCATGGCGCGTCTCGTCCGCTACGAACAGCAGGTGTCCCGGCGCAGACAGGGGCTGCAGCGCACGGCGGACGACTGCTCGGCGGAGATCGGGCGGCGGTACCGGGTGGGCGAGGCGCAGGTCGACGACCTGCTGCTGTGAGCGGGGGCGGCCGTGGGCTTTCCGGCTCCCGAAATCCGGGTGCGGTCGCGGGACTTCGCTGCCTAGCGTGTGCGGATGAGCGATGTTGCCGAAGCTGCCGTTGTTGATGACGTCGAGGTAAGAGCGGTCGCCGACGAGGAGTTGCCTGCCTGGCTGCGTGCCGTGCAGGCCGGATTCCTCAACCCCTTCGCCGCGATGTCGGACGACGCCGTCGCCCACCTCCGGTCCCGCACCGCCCCGGCCCGCACCCTGGGCGCCTACGACCGCGGCCGGTGCGTGGGCACGTACAGGTCCTTCCGGCAGGAGGTCACCGCGGTGGGCGGCGCGCCCGTCGTCGCCAACGCCGTGTCGGGTGTGACCGTCGCCCCGACACACCGGCGCCGCGGCATCCTCAGCCGCATGATGGCCGGGGACCTCGCCGAGGCGAAGGAGCGCGGCGACGTCCTGGCCACGCTGAACTCCGCCGAGTACCCGATCTACGGCCGGTACGGCTTCGGCGCGGCGACCTGGGTCACCGAGTGGACGGTCGACGTGCCGCGCTCCGGGCTCGACCCGCGCTGGTCGGGGCCCGAGGAGTCCGGCGCCCGCATCGACCTCGTCGACGGCGACGACGTGCGCAAGCACGGCCCGGAGCTGTTCGAGCGGTTCCGTGCGGCCCGGCACGGCGTCGTCAGCCGCGACGAGGAGTGGTGGCTGCGCAACACCGGCATGCAGGCGACCCCCGAATTCCCCTGGCAGGAACCGTTCTACGCCCTCTACCGCGGCCCCTCCGGCCAAGTGGAGGGACTCGTCGCGTACCGGACGACGAACAACGAGTGGGGGCCGTCCCGGCTGCCGCGGAACGCCGCGACCGTCCTCGGGATCACGGCCGTCACACCGGCCGCCGAACGCGCCCTGTGGCACTACGTCTGCGCGATCGACAAGGTCGTCTCGGTGCGCAGCGGCTGGCTGGCCCCAGACGACCTGCTCCCGCACCTCCTGCCGGACCCTCGCGCGGCCACGGTCACCGGGCACGCGGACTGGCTCTGGGTGCGGATCCTGGATGTCGTGCGGGCCCTGGAAGCGCGTACGTACGCCGGTTCCGGCACGGTCGTCCTGGAGATCGGCGACAGCGCGGGGCTCGCGGGCGGACGCTACCGGCTCGACGCGACGCCGCAGGGTGCGTCCTGCGTGCCGACGACCGCGACGGCCGACCTCGTCCTGGACGTACGGGAGTTGGGCGAGATGTGGCTGGGTGACGCGTCCGTGGCGCGGGCCGTGGCGCTCGGGCGGGTGGGGGAGGAGCGGACGGGCGCCGCCGCGGTGGCCGACGCCCTGTTCCGCACGTCCAGGCGGCCATGGTGCCCGGACATGTTCTGAGCCCCGGTCCCCGTAGCAGGACCGGGGCCCAGCCCCCCATCGACTGATCGGACTCCCGGCTCCCCTCCGGATGGGAGCCCGGTCAGCCGGGTCCGGTGATCGGGCGGGGTCAGCCCGACTGGGCGAGGAGCAGGACGAGCAGTCCGGCTCCGACGCCGCTGAGCTTGACGTTCTTGGCCTTGATCCCGATGGTCAGCAGGACGAACGCGACGATGCCGAGCGGTCCGTACTTCCACTGGATGAGCTGCTCGAACGCGATGGCGAGGACGGCGACGACGAGAGCGATGATCGGCATGACGTTCCCCCATATCGGGCTGATGGCCAACCCCGAAAGGGTCTGACCAGGTCGCCGAAGTTGGCTACCAACTTCAACTGACTTATCTCCTCTGGGAGTCGACTCATAACCATCTTTCCCGCAACTCCCCTAAGATGGCGCGAAGTTGTACTGTTTGGTTGTGAGCACCGAACACGCCGCCGTCAATGGGCGCAAGCGAGCGCAGCGGAGCCACCGAGAGGTTGCCGACGTGCTGCGCGACCGGATCAGGTCCGGGTCGCTGCGGCCCGGCCAGCGCATGCCGACGCAGGCCGAGCTGGCCGACGAGTTCGGTGTGGAGCGCGGTGCGGTGCGGGAAGCGCTGCGCATCCTGCACCGTGAGCATCTGCTGTCCAACGTGTCCAAGGGCAGCCCCGCCACCGTCGCGGACGTCGCGGAGCGTGCTTCAGCCGGTCCCGGCGAGGCGCGGCCGCAGCCCACGATGGTCGGCCTGGGCCCGCGCATCGCGTCCGCCTTCGACGTGCCGCACGTGGAGATAGACGCGCTCTGCCTCACGTCCATCTCGCTCACCATGGCCATCGGCGAACCGCTGCGCCGGATCCACGCCGGGCAGCGGAAACCGGCCAAGGTCGACGTCCGGGTGCTGCTGCCCAGCCGCGACATCGACCTCGCCTTCCCCGCGCCGGTCGACGGCGGGGACCACCAGGGCGACCAGGTCCACCGGCGCTGGCTCGACCAGCGCAATGCCCAGGGCCAGGTGCTCCGCCACAACCTCCTCGCGCTGCGCTCGTCGCACGGCATCGACGTGTCGGTGCAGTTCCGGGCGCTGCCGTTCACGCCGCCCGTGAAGCTGTACCTGATCAACGGCACGGAAGCGCTCTTCGCGTACTACACGCTGACCAAGCGGGACGAGGAGATCGGCAAGGAGTCCCTGGAGATGTACGACGCGCAGGGCACGCAGTCGATGCTCTTCCCGTTCAAGGAGGGGGACGGGTTGCGGGACACCACATTCGTGGAACAGTCCCATCTGTGGTTCAACGCCCTCTGGAACACGATCAGTCAGGACCTGGAGCTCGCGGCGGGCTGATCAGCCCGCCGGACCCGTCACCAGCAGGGCGAGGACGACGGCTCCGATGGAACTGCAGGTGGCGTTCTTCGCCTTGACGCCCACGGTCAGCAGAAGGAGGCCGACGATGCCCATCGGGCCGTACTTCCACTGCACGAGCTGTTCCAGGGTGACGGCGACCACGGCTGCGAGGAGGGCTATGGCGGGCATGGTGGTTCCCCCTTCTGCCATCTTGAGCCAGTTGGCAACCAACTCTGCATAGGTTGTCCCCAGTTGGCGACAGCGCCAAAACAACTTCCCTACAACTCCCCAGAGATGGCGGTCAGTTGTATCGTCTGGTCGTGACCCAGGAGAACGTGGCAGTGAACGGCAGCAGAAGACTCACCCCCCAGGACATCGCCGACACCCTCCGCGACCGCATCCGGGCGGGCGAACTGAGAGCGGGAGAACGTCTGCCGACCCAGGCGGAACTCGCCGAGGAGTTCGGCGTCGAACGAGGCGCCGTACGCCAGGCGATGAAGAAGCTCCAGGCCGAGGGGCTGCTGTCCAACGTGAGCAAGGGCAGCCCACCGCGCGTAGCCCAGGCGGCGCCGGCCCCCGTGGGCAAGGAACCCCAGCCGTCCATGGTCGCCCTGGCCCCGAGGCTCACGGCGGCCTTCGCCGAACCGCACGTGCGGATCGACGTGGTCTCGTACACCGCGGAGACCCTGATGATCGCGCTGGGCGAGCCCGTGCGGCTCATCCACGAGGGCCGTCTCCGCCCCCAGTCGATCACCGCGCGCATCCTGCTCCCGAGCAGCGACATCGAGCTCGCGTTCCCCGTGCCGATGGAGGGCGGCGAGGAGGGCCGGGAACGGCTCCACCACCGCTGGCACACGCAGCGCAACGCGCAGGGCCAGGTCCTGCGCCACAACCTGCGCGCCCTGCGCGCCTCCCACGGGATCGACGTCGACGTCACGTTCCGCGCGCTGCCGTTCACGACGCCGGTGAAGCTGTATCTGCTGAACGGGCGGGAGGCGTTGCTCGCGTACTACACGCTGGCGCGTACGTCCGTGGAGCTGGACGTTCCCGACGGGGCGACCGAGGTGATGGACATCTGGGACGCGGGGGGCATCAAGGCCCCGGTCTTCTCCTTCGAGAAGACCGCCGAAGCCGCCCGCGACTCGGTCTTCGTCGACGAGTCGCAGAACTGGTTCGACGCCCTCTGGGAAACGATCACTTCTGACCTGACACTCTCTTAAATGACATCTGATTCGACGCAGTCCGACGTGACGCCGACCGAATCGGCGACGGATGAGACCGAACGGTTGCGGAACGTGGTCGCTTCCATCGGCTACGTGCTCTTCGACTTCGACGGACCCATCTGCCGCCTCTTCGCCGGGCGGCCCGCGGCGGACGTGGCGCGGGACCTGGTCCGGTGGCTGAAGGAGCGCGGGCTGCGCGGGCTGCTCACCGCCGAGGAGAAGGAGGAGCCCGACCCCTACGTCGTGCTGCGCGCCGTCGACCGCAGGCATCCCCACAGCGACCTGGTCGCCGAGCTGGAGCAGTGGCTCACGCGGCAGGAGCTGAACGCCGTGGCGACGGCCATGCCGACCGCGTACGTCGACCCGCTGATCCGCACCTGGTCGGCGACCGGCGCCCGGCTCGCGGTGACGACGAACAACGCACCGTGCGCGGTGGGCAGGTACCTGGAGCGCCGCGGCACCCTGGACTGCTTCGCCCCCCACATCTACGGCCGCACCCAGGACCTCAGCCTGCTCAAGCCCCACCCGGACTGCGTCGAGCGGGCGCTGCGCGCCATGGGGGCGAAGCCGCGGGCGACCCTGATGATCGGTGACGCGCCGTCCGACTATGTGGCGGCCGAGCGGGCGGGGGTGCGGTTCCTCGGGTACGCGCGCAACGAACGCAAGGCGCGGCTGCTGCGCGAGGCGGGCGCGGAACACCTGGTCGACTCCCTCGAACGCCTCTCCAGGGTTGTATACGCCATGGGGCACACGAAGGCGCCCTGAAGGAGCAGGCGGGAGCACGCAAGCGCCACGCCGACGTCCACTATGTGGCATGTGGCAGGAACGGTTCCGTGATCCGGATACCCTCTGCGCTCATGCCGTCCCCTCCGCCTCGCACCCCCCACGAGGCGCCGAAGACCGGGCTCCGCGAGTCGTGGATCCGACGCCTCGCCGAACTGCACCGGGAGCACCCGAAGCGCCAGGTCGTGGCCGGTCACCACAACATCAACCACGTCGTACCGCTCGGCTGGTCGCTCGCCCTGCTGCTGTGCACGATGCCGTTCCGCGCGCGGGTCAAGTGCCGGATGCCGCGCGAGACGGTGGAGGTGGTGCCCCGCATCTGGCCCAGCGAGCCCGAGCTGCTCGCCGTGGTCAGCCGCCACCTGAAGGAAGTCCCGCGCTGTCTGCGGGACTTCGGCGACTGGTCGCTGCACTCCTACCGTCCGGGCCGGGCGCTCTCCGACGTGGTGCCGGAAGGGCCCATCGGGGAGCCGCTGATGCGGACCTTCGCGGAGTTCTTCGCCCGCGCCGCGGCGGTGCCGGAGGACGAGCTCCCGCCCCGCCCGCCCGACTGGCCCGAGTCCGGCCGGTCCGAGGAGTTCCTCCAGTGGCTCGTCGACTTCACCGAGCACCGGGTGCACGCCCCGAACCGCAGGCGCTTCGAGACGCTCTTCTCGGCGGTCGGAGTACGCCCCGACGCCCTCGCGGCCTTCCGTGACGACCCGGCCCGCCCCCGCCTCACCTCCAGACCCTTCTGCCTCCTCCACACCGACGTGCACCGCGCGAACGTCGTCGTCGACCGCAGGGAGCTGGCGGTGATCGACTGGGAGCTGGCCATGTACGGCGACCCCCTGCACGACCTCGCCATCCACATGGTCCGCATGGAGTACGAGAAGGAGGAGCAGACCCGGGTCAGGGACCTGTGGATTGAGGCGATGGAACGGGCGGGACACGCCGACATGACGGCCGGAATGACCACCGACCTCCCCGTCTACCTGGACTTCGAATACGCCCAGTCGGTCTTCCCCGACATCATGCGGGCCGCCCTCGCCCTGACCACCCTGCCCGAGCCCCCGGACCCCGCCGACTACGCGGGCGCGGCAGCCCGGGTCTGCCGAGCGGTGCGCCGCGCCGCGGAACCCCTGAGGCTGGACTCGGTGCCGGACGAGGGGGCTGCCGAGAAGGCTCTCCGGGAGTGGTACGAGGGGCCGCACGGGCGGGAGACGTCCTCTTCCTGACGGCTCCGGGCGCGGGCACCATGGCCTTCTCTGTCGAGTACGGCGTCAACTCCCGTGGAGCGAGGGGGCCTGGTGGCTGCGAGAGGTCGTCGTTCGGGGCGGGAGCGCTGGGCGAACGCCGAGAGCGCCCTGACCAAGGCGCTGCTCCTCGGCGTGTTCGTCCTCGGACTGGTCGCCCAGTTCGTGCAGCCCGTAGGGGACGCGCTGGAGGGCAAGGCCTATCTGGGCGGTTCGATCGTCAGCCTGGTCGGCTACGTGCTCTACACCGAGGTGCGCGAGCTGAACCGCAGGACACCTCCTGAGGCCGGTTCCGAGATACGCACGGCGGACCTGGGCGAGCACATCGAACGTGTGGTGGGGAACAGGAGGGCGCGGCGCGTCCGGATCGACGCCGTCGGATACACGGGGGAGACCGTCAAGGCGCCGGTCATGCGGAGCCTGGAGGCGCTGGAGGAGGGGGCCCGACGCAGTGTGCGGGTGCGGATCCTCGTGCCGGACTTCACCGTGCCGATGGCGATACCGGGGACGCTGGACGCGCAGGGCAGGGCCGTGGACGACCCCGCGTACCGCGCGTACCAGCTGGACCGGGTGCGGTGGAACGTGCGTGAGTTCGCGGGAGTGGCCCGCAGCCTGAGAGGGGCGCGCCGGGCCGACATGGACGTGCAGTTCCGCATGCTGCGCATCACCCCTCTCCTGAAGTTCTGCCTGCTCAACGGCGACGAGCTGTTCGACGGCATCTACGACAAGGTGGTGCAGGAGTCCGCTCCCGTGCCGCCGGAGCGGCAGATCCTGGACCTCAAGGGCTACCAGGCCGTCCTGACCCACTGGCGCGCCGGGTCGGGGGCCGCGGGGCGGGAGAAGGTCGCCCAGCGGCAGGACCTCTTCGACACCCTGTGGCGGCTGTCCTCGCCGCTGCCCGACGCGGGCAGCGGCTGAGAGCCCGCGCCATGACCCGGGCCGGTCACGCGTACCGCGCGAGGCCCGTGCGCAGCTGGCCGAACGCCCTGTTCGCCGCCGTCACCGCCTCCGGTCCGATCGCGTCCACGGGTTCGCCCCCGGCGACGCGGTGCCAGTTGTCCTCCGCCAGGACGCGCTGGACGGCGATGATCTGGGCCGCGGCCAGGCGGGCGTCCAGGGGGGTGCCGCCGTGGGCGTCGTGGAGGGCTGTGGCCAGGGCCTGTTCGGAGCGGTTCTGGTAGCCGTGGAGGCGGGCGATCAGGGACGGGGTGCCGTAGAGCAGGCGGTGGAAGGCGAGGACTCCTTCGGCGTCGTTGAGGCCCGTCACCGGGTCGTGGCGGTCCAGGCCGGCCAGGAAGTGGCGGTGGAGGGCGTCCAGTGCGGTGAGGCCCGCGGGGCGGGCGGCGACCGTGCGGGCCGCCTCGTCCTCGTGGTCGGCGAAACGGTGGAGGACCAGGTCCTCCTTCGACGCGAAGTAGCGGAACAGGGTCGGCTTGGAGACCTCCGCCGCCGCCGCGACCTCCGCCACCGACACCTTCTCGAACCCCTTCTCCAGGAAGAGGGCGATCGCCGTCTCGGAGATCTCCTCGAAACGGCGCTGCTTCTTGCGGGCGCGGAGGCCGCTCGTGGGGGCCGTGCTCTCGGTGGCTGGGGGCATGGAGCGAGTCTAACGGGTGGGCGAGATGCGGTTACGAATGTATCTCGGTTATGTTTGTTACTCGGTTGCATTATCCTGGCGGCATGACGACGACACCATCGGCCGCAGCCACCGACGCCCTCGCCCGGGAACGCCGTCACCACGACGCCTGCCGCGCCGCCCTGGCCCGCATGGTCGAAGGCGCCGAGGAGCGGGTGGTCGGAGGGGCGGACGTGTCCGCGTCCGGAGCCGACGCCGAGGTGCTCGGGTACGAGTTCCGCAGCCACGCCAAGGCGATGCGCGAACTGCCGCAGGCCCCGCTGTTCTTCGGTCGGCTCGACTTCGCCGACGCGGAGGACGCCGGGGCCGGCGAGCATCGCGGGCAGCGCTACTACATAGGGCGGCTGCGCGTCAGCGAGCATCCCTCCGTCCCGCCCCTCGTCGTCGACTGGCGCGCCCCCGTCTCCCGCGCCTTCTACCAGGCGGGTGCCAGGGACCCGCAGGGCGTCGCCGTCCGGCGCCGGTTCGGCTGGGCGCCAGGCAGCAAGGGGGACTCCGCCGACCTCACCGGGATGGAGGACGAACCCCTGGGGCAGGACGAGCCCGTGGGGAAAGGCGGCCACGACGACGGCGTGGGCAGTCGCATCGTCGCCGGTGAGATCGAGCGGCCACGCGTCGGCCCCATGCGCGACATCGCCGCCACCATCCAGCCCGAACAGGACGACCTGGTGCGCGGCGAACTCGCCGCCTCCGTCTGTGTGCAGGGAGCGCCCGGCACCGGCAAGACCGCCGTCGGCCTGCACCGCGCCGCGTACCTCCTCTACACCTACCCCCACCGCGTCCAGCGCTCCGGACTGCTCATCCTCGGCCCCAACCGCACCTTCCTCCGCTACATCGCCGAGGTACTCCCCTCGCTCGGCGAGACCGGCGTACGGCAGTCGACGGTGAGCGACGAGATCCGGGGCCGGTATGCCGTACGCGCCCACGACGACGAGGCCGCCGCCCTCGTCAAGCACGACGCCCGCATGGCCGAGGTGCTGCGCCGGGCGCTGTACGCGCGGGTCGTCGCGCCGCCCGCGGACGCGGAGGTCGCCGTCGCCGACGGGGCGTACCGGTGGCGGGTCCCGCTCGGCGAACTGGAGCGGATCGTGGCGGACGTACGGGAAGAGGAGCCGCCGTACGCCGTCGGGCGTGAGCGGGTGCGCAGCCGGGTCGTGCGGGCCGTGCGGGAACAGGCGGAGCGCCGGGCCGGGCCGCAGAACAACACGTGGGTGCAGAAGGTCGGACGGGCCAGGTCCGTCAGCGGCTTCCTCGACGCGGTGTGGCCGCGGGTGCGGGCGGACGAGGTGCTGGCGGAGGTGCTGGGGGACGCGGAGACGCTGGCGGCCGCGGCCGAGGGGGTTCTCGCCGACGCGGAGCAGCGGGCGATCCTGTGGGGCCGCCCTCCCCGCTCCCACAAGTCCGCGAAGTGGAGCGCCGCCGACCTGGTGCTGCTCGACGAGATCGAGGGGCTCCTCGAACGCCCCGCCGGGTACGGGCACATCGTCGTCGACGAGGCGCAGGACCTGTCGCCCATGGAGTGCCGGGTCATCGCGCGCCGCTCGGACTTCGGCTCGCTGACGGTCCTCGGCGACCTCGCGCAGGCCACGACGCCCTGGGCCGCCCGCAGCTGGGCGGAGGTGCTGACCCACCTGGGCAAGCCGGATGCCGCGGTGGCGCCGCTGACCACCGGGTTCCGGGTGCCGCGTGCCGTCGTCGGGCTCGCCAACGAACTCCTCGGACGGCTCGACGTCGACGTACCGCCCGCGAGGTCGCTGCGCGGGGACGGGGAGCTGCGGGTGCGGGAGGTCGCGGACGTGACGGCCGCGGTGGTGGAGGCGGTGCGGGGCGCGCTCGGGCGGGAGGGCTCGATCGGGGTCATCGCCGCCGACCACGACGTCGAACGGCTCCGTACGGCACTGGACGCGGCCGGCATCGGCAGCGCGGGCCCGGACGAGCTGGGCGCACGCGTCACCCTGCTCCCGGCGTCCGTCGCCAAGGGCCTGGAGTACGACCACGTCGTCGCCGCCGAACCGGCCGCCATCGTGGAGGCGGAAGCGCGCGGACTCCACCGGCTGTACGTGGTCCTGACCCGCGCCGTGTCACGTCTCGACGTACTGCACAGCAGGCCCCTGCCGTGGACCGCCGGTCTCTGAGGGACCTCGGAGCTCTCAGCGTTCCAGGACCGCCTCCATGACCGCCTTCGCGATCGGCGCGCCCAGCTTGCCGCCCGCGATCTCCGAGCGTGCGATGTCCATGTCGGAGGGGTCGACGAACACGGCGACGGCGACGGGCGACTCGCCCTCGCTGTTCTTCGCGTACGAGACGAACCACGCGAAAGGACGCTCGTCGTCGACGTCCGCGCCGTGCTGGGCCGTGCCGGTCTTGCCGCCGACCGTGACGCCGTCGATCCGCGCCTTGTTCGCGGTGCCGTTCTCGACGGTGTTCTCCATCATTTCCTGGACGCTCTTCGCCGTCTTCTCGGAGACGGCCTGGTTGAGCGGGTCGGGCGAGCCCTTCTCGATCGTGGAGAGGTCGGGGCCGCGCAACTCCTCGACCAGGTACGGCTTCATGACCTTGCCGTCGTTGGCGAGGCCCGCCGTGACCATCGCCATCTGCAGCGGCGTGCTGGTCAGGCTGCCCTGCCCCATGCCGGTCAGCGCGGTCTGCGGCTTGTCGAGCTTCTCTGGGTAGCTGCTGGCGGCGGAACGCACCGGAATGAACTGCTCTTCGTTGAAGCCGAACTTCTCCGCCGTCTCGCGCATCTTGTCCTTGCCGAGCTTGTCCGCGAGGTCGAGGAAGACGTTGTTGCAGGACCACTGCATGCCGGTCTTCACGGAGACCTTGTCGCAGTTGGAGTCCGGCACGTCGTTGCCGATGCGGGTGGAGCTGAGGGGGAGTTTGTACGGGGTCGGCGCGTCGGTCGGCTTGTCGATGTCCGTCACGACGCCGTGCTCCAGGGCGGCGGCGGCGGTGAGGATCTTGAAGGTGGAGCCGGGAGGGTAGATCTCGCGCAGCGCGCGGTTGCTGAGCGGCTTGTCCTTGCGGCCGCTGAGCTCCTTGAACTTCTTGCCCTCGGCGAGCGAGATGCCCGAGAACACCGAGGGGTCGTACGAGGGGGTGCTGGCCATCGCGAGCACCTTGCCGCTGCGCGGGTCCAGGGCGACGACCGCACCCTTGGCGTTCAGGTCCACCAGCCCCTGGTAGGCCGCCTTCTGCGCCTTGGGGTCGATGGTCGTGATGACGTCGCCGCCCTGCTGCTTCTTGCCGGTCAGCATGTCGAGGGTGCGCTTGATGAAGAGCCGGTCGTCGTTGCCGCTGAGGATGCCGTTGTGGACGCCCTCCAGGAACGTGGCGCCCTGGGCCTGCGAGAAGTAGCCCGTCACCGGCGCGTACATCGGGCCCTCCTTGAAGACCCGCTTGAACTTGAAGTCGGACCCGGGGGTTTCCTTCGCGCCGGTGATGGACTTGCCGCCGACGATGATGTCGCCGCGGGGGTGGGAGAACGCCTCGATCTGCACGCGGCGGTTCTTCTTGTCGTTCGCGAGGTCGTCGTTCTTCGCGAACTGCACCCAGTTCGCCCGCAGGAGCAGGGCGAGGATGAGGAGGCCGCAGAAGAGGGCTATGTGCCGCAGCGGACGGTTCATGGGTGGCTCCCCCCGGTGCCGACGAATCGTTCCGTCCATCCTCGCCTCTGCGGCGGCGGAACGGGGGGAAACCCGGTGATCCATCGCAGGCCTGTGACGTGACGCGGGCCGGTGCCCATCCGTGGGCCGGTGGTCCGTCGGCGTAGGCCAATGGCTCGTCAGCGGTCGCCGCGCAGCACCTCGATCACGCTCGCGTAGCTGTCTCCGCCGTGGCCCGCCGCCGCCGCGCGCTCCATCGTCGCCTTCAGGAGCTCGGGCAGCGCGTTGTCGACGCCGCGCGCCTCCGCGGCGTGGATCAGGTGGCCGATCGCCGCGATCTGCACGTCGACGGTCGCGTCGTCGCCCGGATAGCGTCCGGCGTCCACCTGCGGCGCGTACGTCGAGACGAACCCGGAGACCGCGCCGTTCAGCCAGCGCAGCGCGACCCGCGTGAAGTCCGCGGCCGACGTGCCCCGCGAGGTGACCAGCGCGGTGCCGTGCAGCCACCCCGTGAACGCGGCCCACATCAGGCCGAGCAGCGCGGCGTCGTAGAGCGAGGCGAGGCCCGGCTCCGTGCCGAGGTGGAGCGGGTCGCCGAGCGCGGCGAGGGTGTCGCGGTGGGCCGCGAAGACGGCCTCCGACCCGCTGTACAGGAACATCATCTCGGGGCTCCCGACGCCCGGCGGCGTCGTCATGATGCCGCCGTCGAGATAGTCGGCCCCGTGCGAGGCCGCCCACCGCGCCATCTCCTCGGCCTGCTCCGGCGTACCGGTGGTGAGGTTGACCAGGGACTTCCCGGCGAGTCCGCCGGTCGCCGCGAGGGGGCCGAGCACGGCGTGCAGGGCGTCGTGGTCGAGTACGCAGGCGAGGACGAGATCGCTCGCCGCGAGGGCGTCCGCCGGGGTGGCGGCCACCTGCGCGCCCCGGTCGGCCAGGGGTTTCGCCTTCTCCGGGGAGCGGTTCCAGACGGTGGTGGGGTGACCTGCGTCCAGGAGGGCGGCGGCGAGGGCGGAGCCCATGAGGCCGAGGCCGATGACGGTGACGGGGGAGGTTGCGGGGGTCGTTGCGGTGGTGGTGTTCGTGTCGCTGCTCGCGTTCATGGGGACCACGGTCGCAGCGGGCGCCGACCGTCGACAGTGACAGCGGTGACGGTGATCACCAAATTCCTGCCAACCGTCGCGGGGAGCCGGGACCGCCGTACGCTCCCCTCATGAGCGCAGGTTCCGTGGCGGTCGTCGTGGCCGACGAGATCGGGATCCCGTCCTGGGATCTGTACGAACTGAGCATCCCCTTCACGGTGTTCGGCAAGCCGCAGCCCGACCTGTCGGACCACTGGTACGACATGCGGCTGTGCGCCACCAAGGGGCCGGGGCAAGGGGCGGCCGAGTTCGGGGTCTCGCTCCGTACCCCCTACGGCCTCGAAGGGCTGACCGGCGCCGACACCGTCGTCGTCACCTCCGTGCCGGACGCGTGCGTCGAGGAGGGCGCGCCACTGCCGGACGGCCTCGCCGACGCGCTGCGGGCCGCGCATGCCGAGGGCGCCCGCATGGTGTCCCTCTGCACCGGGGCCTTCGCGCTCGCGGAGGCGGGCCTCCTCGACGGGCGCAGGGCGACCGCCCACTGGATGCACACCGCCCAACTGGCCGCGCGCCACCCGGACGTCACCGTCGACGACTCCGTCCTCTACGTGGACGACGGCGACGTCCTGACCAGCGCGGGACTCACCGCCGGCCTCGACCTCTGTCTGCACCTGGTCCGCCGCGACCTCGGCGCGCACGTCGCCAACCAGCTGGCGCGCCGGATGGTCGTGCCCGCCCACCGGCCCGGTGGGCAGGCCCAGTTCATCGACCTGTCCGTGCCCGAGACGGACGACGGGGGCCTCGGCCCCGTACTGGAGTGGGCCCGCGCACACCTGGACCGCCCGCTGACCGTCGACGACCTCGCACGCCGGGCGTCGATGAGCCCGCGCACGTTCTACCGGCGCCTCCACGCGGCCACCGGTACGACGCCGCTGCAGTGGCTGCTCAACCAGCGGCTCGTGCGCGCGCAGAGCCTGCTGGAGACGACGGACCTGCCGGTGGAGCGGGTGGGCGAGCTGAGCGGCCTGGGCACGGCGAACAACCTGCGCCACCACTTCCTGAAGCAGGTCGGGGTGTCGCCCGCCGACTACCGCCGCTCATTCTTCACCCACCCGGCTCCCACCGGCCCGGCTCCCACCGGCCCGGACCTCACCCGCCCAGCCGCCTGACCACGCCCGTGATCGCGGTGATCTGCTTGCCGCCCTCCGGCGTACTCGTTCACGTGGGCCCGCGGATGTACGCGAAGCCGTCCTCGCCCACGCCGGCGGCGGCGTCGCCGCCCGGGACGGGGCGCCCGCGAAACCCAGGGTTCCGGCGCCCCCCTGGGGGACTCAGCGTCGGCCGAGCAGCTCGGTGACCCTGGTCAGCCCGTCGGTGCCGTGGCCCTCGCCGATGACGCGCCGGGCCAGCCCCTCGGCGGCACGCATGACGCCCGCGTCGATGCCGTGGGACTCGGACGTGTGGATCACGTGGGCCATCGTGGACGCGGCGGACGTGATCGGGTTGTCGTCCCCGGAGTACGTACCGTTGTCCACCTCCGCCGCGGCGGCCTCGAACACCGCCGGGAGGATCGCGCCGATGCCCGCCGCGAACGGGGCCAGCTCGCGCGCCTGGACACCCTCGGCCTTCGCCACCGCCAGGGCGTGCATGTACCCGGTCATCGCGGTCCAGAAGATGTCGAGCAGCGCCACGTCGTACGCCGCCGCCCGCCCGATGTCCTCACCGAGGTGCGTGTGGGTGCCGCCCAGCGCTTCGAGGGTGGGACGGTGCTCCTCGTAGAGCGCGGTCTCACCGCTGTGGATGAAGACGGCGTGCGGCGTTCCGATCGTCGTGGTCGGCGTCATGATCGCGCCGTCCAGGTACCGCACCCCGTGCGCGGCCGCCCACTCCGCGGCCGACCTGGCGCGGTCGGGGGTGTCGGCGCTGAGGTTCACGACGGTCCGGCCCTTGAGGGCGCGGGTGACGGCGTCGTCGCGCAGGACCGCGTCCGAGGCGTCGTAATTGACGACGCACACCACGGTCAACGGGCTCGCGGCGACGGCCTCTTCGGCGGTGCGGGCTCTCAGCGCGCCGCGTTCGACCAGTTCGCCGTCCCGCCCCGGCGTCCGGTTCCACACGGTGGTGGGTACACCGGCGGCGAGGAACGCGGCGGCGAGGGCCCGCCCCATGGGACCGAGGCCGATGACGGTGACGGGGCTCGTGACGGCAGACTGGTGCGTGTTGTTCGCAGGCATGATGCGACTCCGTGCGTACGTACACAGGCATGTGTATGCGGATGGATGGCAGTGGAGGGGACGGACGGACATGACGCGCAGCCGTGCGCAGGACCCGAACGTGTGCGGAGTGACCGCCGCGATCGCCGTGATCGACGGCAAGTGGAAGACGGCACTGCTCTGGCCGCTGGAGAGCGGACCCCGCCGCCCCGGCGAGATGCTGCGGCTGCTGCCGGGGCTGACGGAGAAAGTGCTGACTCAGGCCCTCCGCGAGATGGAGGCGGACGGCCTCGTGCACCGGGAGGTGCACAATGTGCGGCCGTTGAAGACCGTCTACTCCCTCACGGCTTTCGGCCGCGACCTCTGCGAGGCTCTGGCCCCGCTGTCGGACTGGGGCCACCGGCGCCTGGACAAGATGGCCGGCGTCGGGGACGAGTCCCTGTCGGGAAGGACTTCCTGACGCACCGACACCTCCTGTCCTCGCCGTCCTTCACGTCTGCGTGGCCCGTGCGCCCCGCTCCTCCACAAGGTTCTCCGCCGAGGGCCGCCCCGCCAAGTACCCACTAAAAAGTGGCTATCCGCCAGGGCGGCCGGTCAGCCGCCCACGTACTCCGCCGGTCGGCCGCCCACGTACTCCGCCGGTCAGCCGCCCACGTACTCCGCGAGGTGCTCACCCGTGAGAGTGGACCGCTTGGCGACCAGATCCGCGGGCGTGCCCTCGAACACGACCTTGCCGCCGTCGTGGCCCGCCCCCGGACCGAGGTCGATGATCCAGTCCGCGTGCGCCATGACCGCCTGGTGGTGCTCGATGACGATGACGGACTTGCCCGCGTCGACGAGCCGGTCGAGGAGGCCGAGAAGCTGCTCGACGTCGGCGAGGTGGAGGCCGGTGGTCGGCTCGTCGAGTACGTAGACGCCGCCCTTGTCGCCCATGTGCGTGGCCAGCTTGAGGCGCTGCCGCTCGCCGCCGGAGAGCGTGGTCAGGGGCTGGCCGAGGCTGAGGTAGCCGAGGCCGACGTCCGACAGGCGGTCCAGGATGCGGTGGGCCGCGGGCGTCCTGGCCTCGCCGTCGCCGAAGAACTCCAGCGCCTCCGCCACGGACATCGCGAGGACCTCGCTGATGTCGCGCCCACCGAGCCGGTACTCCAGGACCGACGCCTGGAAGCGCCGCCCCTCGCAGTCCTCGCAGGGCGTGGCGACGCTCGCCATCACCCCGAGGTCCGTGTAGATGACCCCGGCGCCGTTGCACGTCGGGCAGGCACCCTCGGAGTTGGCGCTGAACAGCGCGGGCTTCACGCCGTTGGCCTTGGCGAAGGCCTTGCGGATCGGGTCGAGCAGGCCCGTGTACGTCGCGGGGTTGCTGCGCCGCGAGCCGCGGATCGGGGTCTGGTCGACGGCGACCACGCCCACGTCCGCGGGGATCGACTTGTGCACCAGCGAGCTCTTGCCGGACCCGGCGACGCCGGTGACGACGGTGAGCACCCCGAGCGGGATGTCGACGTCGACCTCGCGCAGGTTGTGCGCGTCCGCGCCGCGGATCTCCAGGGCTCCGGTGGGCTCGCGCACGGACTCCTTCAGCGTGGACCGGTCGTCGAAGTGGCGGCCGGTGACGGTGCCGGACGCCCGCAACCCGTCCACCGTGCCCTCGAAGCAGACAGTGCCGCCCGCCGTGCCCGCGCCGGGCCCGAGGTCGACGACATGGTCGGCGATGACGATCGTCTCCGGCTTGTGCTCCACGACGAGCACGGTGTTGCCCTTGTCGCGCAGGCGCAGCAGCAGGTCGTTCATCCGCCGGATGTCGTGGGGGTGCAGTCCGATGGTGGGCTCGTCGAAGACGTACGTGACGTCGGTGAGCGAGGAGCCGAGGTGGCGGATCATCTTGACGCGCTGTGCCTCGCCGCCCGACAGGGTCGCCGCGGGCCGGTCGAGCGCGAGGTAGCCGAGCCCGATCTCCACGAACGAGTCGAGGGTCTGCTGCAGGGCCGTGAGCAGCGGCGCCACCGACGCGTACGCCCCGCTCGTGCCGAGCCCGCGGATCCACTCGGCCAGGTCCCTGATCTCCATCGCGCAGAGGTCGGCGATGCTCTTCCGCTCGATCTTCGAGGAGCGGGCGCCCTCGCTGAGCCGCGTGCCGTCGCACTCGGGGCAGGTGGTGAACGTGACCGCGCGCTCCACGAACGCCCGGATGTGCGGCTGCATCGACTCCTTGTCCTTGGACAGGAACGACTTCTGGATCTTCGGGATCAGCCCTTCGTAGGTGAGGTTCACGCCGTTGACCTTCACCTTGACCGGGTCTCCGTAGAGGAAGTCGCGCAGCTCCTTCTTCGTGTACGCACGGATCGGCTTGTCCGGGTCGACGAAGCCGGACTGGGCGTACACCTGCACGGTCCACTGGCTGTCCGACTTCCAGCCGGGGATGGTGAACGCGCCCTCGGCCAGCGACTTGGAGTCGTCGTACAGCTGCGTCAGGTCGATGTCGGAGACGCTGCCCCGCCCCTCGCAGCGCGTGCACATGCCGCCGGTGCGCTGGTACGTCGCCTTCTGCGCCTCGGTCTTGTTGCCCCGCTCGACGGTGATCGCGCCGCTCGCGCGGACCGACGCGGTGTTGAAGGAGTACGCACTGGGCGGGCCGATGTGCGGCTCGCCGAGCCGGCTGAAGAGGATGCGCAGCATCGCGTTGGCATCGGTGGCGGTGCCGACCGTGGAGCGCGGGTCGCCGCCCATCCGCTGCTGGCCGACGGTGATGGCGGTGGTGAGCCCGTCGAGCACGTCGACCTCGGGGCGCGCCTGCGTCGGCATGAAGCCCTGCACGAAGGCGCTGTACGTCTCGTTGATGAGCCGCTGCGACTCCGCGGCGATCGTGTCGAACACCAGCGAACTCTTGCCGGAACCGGAGACGCCGGTGAACACCGTCAGACGGCGCTTCGGGATCTCGATGCTCACGTCCTTGAGGTTGTTCTCGCGAGCGCCGTGCACACGGATCAGATCGTGGCTGTCGGCTGTGTGCGTCGTCCTGGCCTTGCTCATCGTTGTCTCCGCGGGGCAGCGAGTCCCGTACATGGCGGCGTACGGGGAGGAGTTGGCGTAACAGCGGTACTCGTGCTCACGCTAGCCGGGGGGTCTGACAACGGCGCCCCGACGCACCTCCGAGGGGATCGGCCGGCAAAGGGGATGCGGCCGTCCGGCACGATGGGGTGTGATCGTTGCCATGGCGATCGTGTTGAACGTTCCGGGGGTCGACGGGCTGGCCGAGGCCGTGGCCGTACTGCGGGAGTGGCAGTACGAAGGGGCGCCGACGCAGTTGCATCCGGGGGACCTGGGCTGG
Organism: Streptomyces venezuelae; assembly: GCF_008642355.1. Classification (NCBI taxonomy): domain Bacteria; kingdom Bacillati; phylum Actinomycetota; class Actinomycetes; order Kitasatosporales; family Streptomycetaceae; genus Streptomyces; species Streptomyces venezuelae. Next base: position 3,811,053 of record NZ_CP029193.1, on the reverse strand, counting down.
TTCTGGCGCTCGGGCGCGGAGGCGACCGCGGCGGCGGTCAGGACGTGGAGCCGGTCGGGGCGGATTCTCGCGGCCGGCCTGCTGGACGGCCCGGACCTGCTGCGGCTGACGACCGCGCCGGACGTCCGTCAGGACGAGGAACTGGCACGGCAGTTGGTCGCCGACGTGACCGACCCGGCGCGTGGCGTACTGCCCGCGGGCCGCGTGAACATCGAGGCACCCCCGAACACCCTCTTCCCTGACCTCCTGGGCGCCGAGGAGGGCTGGCACCTCGACGATCCGTGGACACCGCTGCGCCGCGACCTCACGGCCCCGGTCCGCACGCCGGACCTGCGCGTCGAGGAGGTCGGCCCGGCGCGGGCCCAGGCGTTCGCGGCCGTACTCGGTGCGGCGTTCGACGGTTCGAGGTTCACGGCGGACCGCTGGCACGCGGTGGCGTCGGGCCTGCCGTACGCCGACGCGCGCTGTCTCCTCGGGTACGACGACGGGGGCGACGCGGTGGCGGCCGTGACGGTCTGGTCGGCGGGCGCCGGCAGACCGGGGATCCTCGAACCGATGGGCGTACACCGCGACCACCGCCGCCGCGGCCACGGCGAACAGATCACCCTCGCCGCGGCGGCCGCGCTCCGGGACATGGGCGCGTCGAGCGCGCTGGTCGCCACACCGAGCTCGAACACGGCCGCGGTGGCGACGTACGAGTCGGCGGGGTTCGAGCGACGCACGGAGACGAGGGACCGCTCCAGGGCGGCGTGACGGTCAACTGGTCCGTCTTCCGTCGCCGTTCCACGGCCGAAGTGGCGTGGCGCACTTTTGCAAGCGGTTGCTTGCAAAAGTTAGCGGCGGTGCTGCACCATCGGCGTATGGCATCGCTCAACGTCGGCAATCTCGGTGAGTATCTGCGCGAACAGCGGCGCAGTGCGCAGCTGTCGCTGCGGCAGCTCGCCGATGCCGCGGGAGTGTCCAATCCGTATCTGAGCCAGATCGAGCGCGGCCTGCGCAAGCCGAGCGCCGAGGTCCTGCAGCAGGTCGCCAAGGCCCTGCGGATCTCCGCCGAGACGCTGTACGTGCGGGCCGGGATCCTCGACGAGAAGGAGCGGGACGAGCTGGAGACGCGCGCCGTCATCCTCGCCGACCCGTCCATCAACGAACGCCAGAAGCAAGTGCTGTTGCAGATCTACGAGTCGTTCCGCAAGGAGAACGGCTTCGAGACGCCGTCGCACGCGGACGCGTACGACGACGGCAGTGATGCCGGTACCGAGCAAGCACCCACAGGCTGAACGTTCCACACGCCTCATACGCCTCATACGCCGACGCGAATCCGGGAGGACCCTCGTCATGGCCATCACCGATGACCTGCGCAAGACCCTGAGCAACCCCACCCCCGCGTACTTCGTCGCCGGGTCCGCGGACCTCGCCATCCAGCAGGCGAAGAAGGTTCCGGGGCTCGTCGAGCAGCTGATCGCCGAGGCCCCGTCCCGCATCGAAGCGGTGCGCAACACCGACCCGAAGGCCGTCCAGGACAAGGCCGGTGCCCGCGCCAAGGAGGCGCAGGAGACCCTCCAGGCGAAGGTCGCCGAGGTGCTCGGCACGATCGACACCGACCTGAAGAAGCTCGGCGAAACCGCTCAGGACCTCGCGCTGCGCGGTGTCGGCGTCGCCGCCGAGCTCGCGGTCAAGGCGCGCGAGAAGTACGACGAGGTCGCCGAGCACGGCGAGCAGGCCGTGAAGTCGTGGCGCGGCGAGGCCGCCGAGGAGATCCTCGACCTGGCCGAGACCGTCGAGCCCGACGACGAGCCGAAGCCCGCCGTGACGCAGTCCGCCGAGCCCAAGGGGCCCGCCGTCGTCACGCCGAAGAGCGCCGTCGCCGCCGCCCCGGTGAAGAAGCCCGCCGCCAAGAAGGCACCGGCCAAGAAGCCGGCCGCCAAGAAGACCACACCGCCCGCCAAGTAGAGCGGGCCGTGCCGGCCGGGCAGAGCCGGGCCACGCGCCGGGGCGGGCACTCATCGAGTGTCCGCCCCGTTGTCCGGGTAGCGGGTGACTGGGTAGCGGGTACCGTGGCCGCGTAATCGATGAGCCGAGACTGGTGGTGGACGTTGTGCTGATGCAAGGGTTCGCGAACTTCATGTGGCTGCTGTCGCTGGCCCTGATCGTCTTCAGCGGATTCGCGCTCATCGACGCCGCCGTCCGGCGCGAGGACGCCTATCGCGCCGCGGACAAGAAGACCAAGCCGTTCTGGCTGATCATCCTCGGGCTCGCCTTCGTGGTGAACCTGCTCTTCCCGATCCTGTCCTTCCTGCCGATCATCGGGCTCGTCGCCACCATCGTCTACATGGTCGACGTGCGCCCCGCGATCCGGCAGATCACGGGCGGCGGCGGCCGCCGCGGCGGCTCCAGCAGCGACGGTCCCTACGGCCCGTACAACGGCGGACGGTGACGGCAGGCCGAGAGGCCCGGCCGCTCAGCGCGCGCCGGGCGCCCGGTCCAGGAGCAGTACCGCCACGTCGTCCGTCAGGTCCCCGCCGTTGAGGTCGCGGGCCTCGTTCACCGCCGCCTCCAGCAGCTCCTCGCCCTGCAGCCCGGCCGCGATCTGGCGGCGGACCATGTCCACCATGCCTTCCTGCCCAAGCCGCTGGTTGCCCTGGCCGATGCGGCCCTCGATCAGGCCGTCCGTGTAGAGCATCAGGCTCCACTTGCCGCCCAGCTCCACCTGTCGGCGCGGCCAGCGGGCGCGCGGCAGGAGCCCCAGGGCGGGACCCCCGTCCTCGTACGGGAGCAGCTCGGCGAGCCGTCCCTCGCGGGCGATCAGCGGCGCGGGGTGCCCGGCGAGACAGAGACCGGCCCTGCGGCCGTCCGGGGCGATGTCGACCGTGCAGAGGGTCGCGAAGATCTCGTCGTCCGGGCGCTCGTGCTCCAGAACCTTCTGGAGCGTGGAGAGCAGCTCGTCGCCGCACAGGCCCGCGAAGGTCAGCGCGCGCCAGGCGATGCGCAGCTCCACGCCGAGCGCCGCCTCGTCGGGGCCGTGGCCGCAGACGTCGCCGATCATGACGTGCACGGCGCCGTCGGGCGTGCGCACGGTGTCGTAGAAGTCGCCGCCGAGCAGCGCGCGGGAGCGGCCGGGCCGGTAGCGGGCGGCGAAGCGCAGCGGTGAGCCCTCCAGGAGCGGCGTCGGCAGCAGGCCGCGCTCCAGACGGGCGTTCTCCTGCGCGCGCAGCCGCGACTCGGTCAGCTGGCGCTGTGCGGCGTCGGCGCGCTTGCGCTCGACCGCGTACCGGATGGCGCGGCTCAGCAGCCGGCCGTCCAGCTCGTCCCGGAACAGGTAGTCCTGCGCGCCGACGCGCACGGCCTCGGCGCCGCGCTCGGAGTCGTCGTTCGCGGTGAGCGCGAGGACGGCGTGCCGGGGCGCGAGCCGCAGCACGTGCTTGAGGGCGATGAGCTCGTCCTCGTCGCCCTCGGCGGTGCCGGTGCCAGTACCGGCGCCGGGGGAGGCGCCGGGGGCGGGCAGGGCGAGGTCGAGCAGGATGCAGTGCACGTCGTCCGTGAGCAGCCGCTCGGCCTCGGTGAGGTTGCGGGCGGTGCGGATACGGATGGGCTTGCCCGCGGAGTCGAGGAGCTCGGGCACGCTGAGGGACCCCGCCGGGTCGTCCTCGATCACGAGCAGGGTGAGACCGGAACCGTTGCCGCCGGTGGCGGTGCCGGTGGTACCGGTGTCGGCGCGGGTGTCCGTGGCACTGCTGAAGCCGTTGACGCGGGGGCCTTCCTGGGACGGCGCCGTCGTGTCGTGTGGGGGCGCCGGGTGAGCCTGACCGCCTTCCGCGGCCGGTATCGCTCTCTGCCGCGGTATGGGTACGGGCATCGTCTGGTTCCTTCCCTCCCCCCGAGGGCATGGTGCCGCGCAGGTCGACGCGGCACCGACGGGGACCATAGCGGTAGCCGTGCCTCCATAGGAATGCCGCACGGCAAACAGCCACCGTCATATGCCGCATCCGGTAACGCAATTGGGCACGGCACGGTCCCGCAGGGGATGACGAACATCACGCCGCGAGGGTTGAGAGTGGACCTGCGTCGTGCGCTGGGTCACATGGGGGAGGGGCAGGGAGCGGCCATCCCACGGAACAGGGGCCTGCGCCTACTTGTCGGGCCGCACGACCCCGAGTATCCGCATCGACCCGGCCCCCGCGATCGTCACGTTCCGGCCCGGCCGCGGCGCGTGCACGATCGCGCCGTCGCCCAGATACATCCCGACATGGCTCGCGTCCGCGTGGTAGATGATCAGGTCACCGGGGCGCATGTTCTTGATGTCGACGCGCGGCAACTGCTTCCACTGCTCCTGCGACGTCCGCGGAATGCCCTTGCCCGCGGCGGCCCAGGCCTGGGAGGTCAGCCCCGAGCAGTCGTACGAACCCGGGCCCTCGGCGCCCCACACGTACGGCTTGCCGATCTGGGCGGTGGCGAACTCGACGGCCTTCTCGCCGCGGGTGGACGCCTTGCCGTCGACGTCCTTCAGGACGCCCGAACTCACCCACGCCGACTGCTTCTTGCGGGCGGCCTCCTCCTCCAGCTTGCGCAGCCGCTCCCGCTCCTTCTCCTCCAGCGTCGACTCGAGCTTCTCGGCGGCCGCGATCTTCCTCTTTATCTTCTTCTTCGCGGCGGCCTTCGACTTGCGGTTGGCTTCCAGCTTCGTCCAGCGGGCGGTGGCGTCCTTGGCGTAGATCCGCAGGTCGTCCTGCGTTCTCTCCATGTCGGTCAGCAGGCCCTTGGTGGCCTTCTCGCCCTCCCGGATGCGGCCCGCGCCGTCCAGGAACTGCCCCGGGTCGTCGCTGAGCATCAGCCTGGCCTCGGAGGGCATGCCGCCCGCGCGGTACTGCGCGCGGGCCGCGGCGCCCGCGCGGGCCTTCAGCTTCTTGAGTTTCGCCTGGCCCTTGGCGATGTCCTTGGCCAGCTCCACGATCTGCTCGGACTGCTTCTCGGCCTTCTCCTCGGCCGCGTTGTACGCGTCCGTGGCCACGCCCGCGTCGTGGTACAGGTCGTCGATCTCCTTGCGGACCTGTTCGAGGGACTTGTCCGTGCGGGGGGCCGGGGGCGGGTTCGGGCCCGGGTTCGCAAAGGCCGTCCCCGGTGCGGCCAGCACCGTCGCCGCGCAGACCAGCGCCACGGCCGCCGCCCTCGGGTATCGCTTCCCAGTCACGCCCCGCCACCCCCAAAGCTGATTTACCGTCAGTAACTTCCGGTCGACAACGGGATAGTGCCACGTCAGCGCTCGATACGACAGAGCCCGTCAGCAACTCCGATCCCCACCTGACCCGTGTGACGTACCGCACGCGGCGTTCGTTCCCCTCCGCCGCGTTCGCCCGGACATCTCCGGGTGGCGTCCGGGTGTCCCCGGAGGGCCCTCGGGGTTCACCCCGGGCCCGGGACTCGCCTCGATCTCGGGATTCACCCCGAGCCCGCCCTCACCCCAGGCGCGGCGCCAACGCCTCCCACCGCACCGTCACTTCGCCCTGCCGCCACCGTGACGCGTCGTCAAGAACGGGCCAGTCGGCGGTCAGATCCCGCACCGCACGGATCCACCGCTGCCGCGCCCCGTACGAGGCATAGGGCGCCGCGGCCGCCCACGCCCGGTCGAAGTCGCGCAGGAACGCGTGGACCGGCTCGCCCGGCACGTTCCGGTGGATCAGCGCCTTCGGCAGCCGCTCGGCGAGGTCGGAGGGCTGCTCCAGGGAGCCGAGCCGCGCCGCGAAAGTCACCGTGCGCGGCCCCTCCGGCCCGAGCGCGACCCACACGTGCCGGCGCCCGATCTCGTCGCAGGTGCCCTCGACCAGCAGCCCGCCGGGGGAGAGGCGGGCGCACAGCCGTGCCCACACGGCGGCGACCTGGTCCTCGTCGTACTGCCGAAGGACGTTCGCGGCCCGGATCAGATCCGGTCCGGTGCCGGTCCCGTTCGGCGGTGACAGCGGCACCTCGAACCCGCCGTGCCGGAAGGTGAGCCCCTCGCGCGCGTAGGGCGCGGCGGCGGCGACCCGGGCGGGGTCGATCTCGATGCCGACGACACGCGCGCGTGGAGCGACGGTACGCAGCCTCAGGAGCAGCTCGACGGCGGTCCAGGGGGAGGCGCCGTATCCGAGGTCGACGGCGACGGGGGCCGCCGAGCGGCGCAGCGCGGCGCCGTGGACGGCCGCGATCCAGCGGTCCATGCGGCGCAGCCGGTTCGGGTTCGTGGTCCCGCGCGTCACCGTTCCCACGGGGCGGGAAGAGGTGCGTGGGGCCATGGGGAAAGGGTATGCGGGAATGGCGGTTGAGGGACGCTACGTAATGCTTTGGTAAAAACGGGCGGGCAGGAAATGGAGCAGCGGGCTCCGGTGTTCTCCCTCTGGAGGAACGTACGCCCTCCTCAAAGCTGTGCCCGTAACCATGCAGCAGCAGTGCCCGTAGCCATGCACGTACGCAAGGAGGACCGCCCCGTGAGCCAGTACGTGTCCAGGCTCGGGCGTCGCTCCCAGGCGGCACCCCCGAGACTCCGTATTCCCGGCTCCCAGCGGCGGCCGCGCCGCGTGGCGATGCTGAGCGTGCACACCTCGCCCCTGCACCAGCCCGGCACGGGCGACGCGGGCGGCATGAACGTCTACATCGTCGAGCTCGCCAAGCGCCTCGCCGCGATCAACATCGAGGTCGAGATCTTCACGCGCGCCACCACCGGAGGGCTCGATCCCACCGTGGAGCTCGCGCCCGGCGTCCTCGTGCGTCACGTCGACGCGGGGCCCTACGAAGGGCTCGCCAAGGAAGAGCTGCCGGCCCAGCTCTGCGCCTTCACGCACGGCGTCATGCAGGCCTGGGCGGGCCACCGGCCCGGCTACTACGACCTGGTCCACTCCCACTACTGGCTCTCCGGCCACGTCGGCTGGCTCGCCGCCGAACGCTGGGGCGTCCCGCTCGTCCACGCCATGCACACCATGGCGAAGGTCAAGAACGCGGCGCTCGCCGCCGGCGACACCCCCGAGCCGGCCGCCCGCGTCATCGGCGAGACCCAGATCGTCCGGGCCGCCGACCGCCTCGTCGCGAACACCGCCGAAGAGGCCGACGAACTCGTGCGTCACTACGAAGCCGAGCCCGGCAAGGTCGCCGTCGTCCATCCCGGCGTCAACCTCGAACGGTTCCGCCCCGCCGACGGACGTGCCGCGGCCCGGCACCGCCTCGGCCTGCCGCAGAACGCCCTCGTACCGCTCTTCGCGGGCCGCATCCAGCCCCTGAAGGCCCCCGACCTGCTCCTTCGCGCCGTCGCCGTCCTGCTGGACGAGCGTCCGGCGCTGCGCTCGAACATCGTCGTCCCCATAGTCGGCGGCCCGAGCGGCAGCGGCCTCGCGAAGCCCGAAGGGCTGCAGAAGCTGGCCGCGAAGCTCGGGATCGCGGACGTCGTCCGCTTCCAGCCGCCCGTCGGGCAGGAGCAGCTGGCGGACTGGTTCCGGGCGGCCTCGGTCCTGGTGATGCCCTCCTACAGCGAGTCCTTCGGTCTCGTCGCCATCGAGGCGCAGGCTGCGGGCACGCCGGTCCTCGCCGCCGCGGTCGGTGGGCTGCCCGTCGCCGTACGCGACGAGGTCACCGGTTTCCTCGTCCCCGGCCACGAACCGGCCCTCTACGCGCGCGTGCTCCGCGATTTCGCCGACCATCCCCAGCTTGTGGACCGCATGGGCGCCGCCGCCACCGCGCACGCGCAGTCCTTCGGCTGGGACACGGCGGCGTCCGCCACGGCGGACGTCTACACCGCGGCGATGCACGACTTCCGCACAGCGCGCCGTCACGTACGCTCGCACCATGGTTGAGCGGGCGGAGCAGACGGGGACGGCACGGACGACTGACGCCGCGTCGGTCATCGAGGGAACGCTGAACGACGCAGAGCTCGAATGGGAGTCGCCCGAACCCGGTTCGTACGTCGTGAAGCTCCCCGGCACCCGAAAGCTCTCCACGACCCTGTCCCTGCGGGTCGGCAACCACTCCCTCTCCCTGAACGCCTTCGTGATCCGCCACCCGGACGAGAACCACGAGGCGGTGCACCGCTGGCTCCTGGAGCGGAACCTCCGTCTCTACGGCGTCAGTTACGCGATCGACTCCCTCGGCGACATCTACCTCGCGGGGAAGCTGCCGCTCGCCGCGGTCACCCCCGCCGAACTGGACCGCCTCCTCGGCTCGGTCCTCTCCGCCTCGGACGACTCCTTCAACACGCTCCTGGAACTGGGCTTCGCGTCGGCGATCCGCAAGGAGTACGAGTGGCGGGTCTCGCGCGGCGAGTCCACGCGAAACCTCGAAGCGTTCAAGCATCTGACCCAGCCGAGCTGAGCTGTCGCTGGCGCGCGCTCCGTGGGCGCGCGCTCCGCTGTCGTCAGCGCTCCACCTCTTCCGCCCGGCGGGACGCCATGGCATGCTCCCGTCCACCGCAGACATGAACGCAGTCCATATATGTGATCGTGGACGACGGTTGACGGAAGGCGGCGCCGCCATGGAGTACGAGCGAACCCCCGCACATTCACACGCGCACGCGCATCCACGCCCCACCAGACGAGGCCTGCTAGGCGCCGCCATAGCCGTAGCCACCGCGACCGGGGCCATGTCCCCGACACCGGCCGTCGCCGTCCCCCGACGCCAAACCCCGCTCCTCTGGAGAGAGTTCACCGCCGCCCCCTACACCCACCCCCAGATCCCCTACATAGGCCGAGCGGGTTTCCGCACGGGCCGCCACCCCTTCCCCCGCTCGCGCCCTCACCCCGACCGGATCTTCCCCATAGACGTCCCCCCGGACGGCAGGACGGACGCCGCCCCCGCGATCAACCGCGCCCTCGCCGAAGCGGGCCGGGAAGGCGGCGGCACCGTAGTACTGCGCCCCGGCGCCTACCGCCTCGACGGCCTGATCCACATGGCCCACGACAACGTCACCCTGCGCGGCGCGGGCAGCGCCCGCACCACCCTCCTCGCCACCAGGAGTCTCACCGACCTGATCGGCCCCTACGGCTCGCGCTACGGCGGCGACAAGTCCAGCTGGTCCTGGGCGGGCGGCCTCATCTGGCTCTGCCCGCAGGCCCGTTGGGAGTCCCTCACCGACGCCATCAAAGCCGGGAACTGGCCCTTCGAAGGCTGGACCGGCAACAACAGGGACACCTGGCAAACCCTCACCGGCGTCCGCCCCGCCCACCGCGGCTCCTGGTCCGTGACCGTGGCCGACGCGTCCCGGCTCCGCAAAGGAGACCTCGTGCTCCTCCGCCTCTCGGATGACCCGGACCACACCCTTCTGGAGCACATGGCGGGCGACGGCGCGGGCGCGAAGGCGTACACCTGGGACGGCAAGACGAAGCTCACGTCGTACGTCCCCTACGAGTGGCCCGTACGGATCGTCGCCGTCGACCCCGGAGAGCGCCGGGTCACGTTCGAGCGACCGCTCCCCCTCGACGTACGCCCGGAGTGGGACCCGCGGCTCACCACTCACGCGACGCCCCTGACCGGTTCCGGCGTCGAAGGCCTCACCCTGGAGGCCGTCGAGACCCCGCAGTCCCCGCACCTCCTCGACAGGGGCTACAACGGCGTCACGTTCCAGTGCGCGTACGACTGCTGGGCCGACGACGTCGTCGTACGCCACGTCGACAACGGCTTCGGACTGGTCGCCGCCTCCGCCTGCACCCTGCGCGGCACGCGCGTGACGGGCCGCGGCTCCCACCACCCGTACTTCTGCCGGGAGGGCTCGCACGACAACCTCGTGGAGGACTTCCGCATCGACGCCCGCACGACCCCGGCGCCGCCCGGCACCCAACTGCACGGCATCAACGTGGAGGGCCTGTCCTCCTACAACGTCTGGTCGCGCGGCCACATGGAGATGGGCACGTTCGACAGCCATCGCGGGATGCCGTTCGCGAACGTACGGACGGACATCACCGTCGAGAACAACGGCCGGCACGGCGGCGACGCGAGCGCGGGCCCCCTCTTCGGAGCCCGCTTCACGCACTGGAACATCCGCGTCACCAACGAACGCGCGGGCCTGATGAAGATCGACGGACTCGCGCCGCACAGCGCGACGGTCGGCCTCAACACGGTCCGCGAGTTCGACCAGATCGACGTCCCCGACTTCACCGGCGACCTCCGGTCCAGGCTGGCGCTGTACGGCACTACGGACGTGGTGCGGCCACGGAATCTGTACGAGGCGCAACGAAGTCTTCAGGAGGCGCAACGGAGTCCGTACGGGGCACAGCGGACTCTGCCGCGGCGGTGACCTCGACGGCACCGGGCGCGTCGGCCACGCCCGGGGCGACCCCACCCGGGGCGACCTCCCCCGGCTCCGCCCCCTCCTCGGGCAGCTTCCGCATGAGCCCCCAGTACCCCAGCGCGGCCCCGGTCCCGAGTACCGCGCACGTCCCCCACAGCCACTCCGCGCCGAACCGGTCGATCATGAAGCCGGACATCAGCGGGGCGACCAGCGCGGCCACGGACCAGGACATCGTGTACATGCCCTGGTACCGCCCGCGTCCGTGGACGGGGGAGAGGCGTACGACGAGGCCCGTCTGGGTCGGCGCGTTGACGATCTCGGCGAGTGTCCACACGCACACCGTCAGCGCGAAGACGCCGAGCGACCCGGCGAACGCGGTGAGCCCGAAGCCGTACCCGGCGACGACCGAGGAGATCACGAGCAGCCGGCGCGGGTCGCGGTGCTCGATGAAGCGGGTGACGGGGATCTGCATGACGACGATGAGCACGCCGTTCACCGCGATGGCGAGCCCGTAGTCGGCGGGTGTGAACCCCGCCTCGCCCATCGCGACGGGCAGTCCCACGGACCCCTGCTGGAAGATGAGCGCGACGACGAAGCTGAGTCCGACCACACCCATGAAGCGCCCGTCCCGCAGCACGGTCCCGAGCCCCACCACGGGCTCGGCGGCCTTCTCCACCTCCGTCTGCACGGGCCGCGACTCCGGCAGCTTCGTGAAGACGACGATGGCGCAGACCATGGTCATGGCGGCCTCGATGAGGAAGCCGGCCCGGTAGCTGTAGGAGGCGATGAACCCGGCACCCGCGGACGAGACGGCGAACCCGAGATTGATGGCCCAGTAATTGAGCGAGAAAGCCCGCACCCGGTCCTCGGGCCGCACGATGTCCGCCATCATCGCCTGCACGGCGGGCCGGGACGCGTTGCTGGCCATGCCGACGAGCAAGGCGACGCCCGCGATGGCGACGGGGTGCTCCATGAACCCGAGCACCGCCACCGACACGGCCGTGGAAGCCTGCGCGATCAGCAGGGTCGGCCGCCGCCCCAGCCGGTCGGTCATCACCCCCGCACCGAGCGACGACACGACACCGCCGAGCCCGTGCAGCGCGACGACGAGCCCGGCGTACGAGGCGGAGTACCCCCGCTCAAGGGTCAGATAGAGCGCCATGAAGGTGGCGACGAAGGCGCCGAGCCGGTTGACCAGGGTGCTGATCCACAGCCACCAGAAGGCCCGGGGCAACCCGGAGACGCTCTCGGTGACGGCGCGTCTCATTCGTCCTGTGGCGGCGTACGGCATGGAGGTCCCCCGGAGATGATGCAAGCGGCTGAGCTGTAAGAGGCAACGACGGCAGGCACAAATTACGAGCCGCCCGCCCGGCCCCGCCACTCAATTGACAACCCCCGTCAACTGTCGCGGCCCCGCACGTTCCTCCGGTCCACCCCTGGTCCGCGCGCGCGAGGCGCCCGGAGGTTCGATTACGCTCAGAGGCATGGCCGACGCACCGTACAAGCTGATCCTCCTCCGCCACGGCGAGAGCGAATGGAACGCGAAGAACCTGTTCACCGGCTGGGTGGACGTCAACCTCAACGAGAAGGGCGAGAAGGAGGCGGTCCGCGGCGGTGAGCTGCTCAAGGACGCCGGCCTGCTCCCCGACGTGGTCCACACGTCGCTCCAGAAGCGCGCGATCCGCACCGCGCAGCTGGCCCTCGAATCGGCTGACCGCCACTGGATCCCGGTCCACCGCAGCTGGCGCCTGAACGAGCGCCACTACGGCGCTTTGCAGGGCAAGGACAAGGCCCAGACGCTCGCCGAGTTCGGCGAGGAGCAGTTCATGCTGTGGCGCCGCTCGTACGACACGCCGCCGCCGGCGCTGGACCGCGACGCCGAGTACTCCCAGTTCTCGGACCCGCGCTACGCGACGCTCCCGCCGGAGCTGCGCCCCCAGACGGAGTGCCTGAAGGACGTCGTCGTCCGCATGCTCCCGTACTGGTTCGACGGCATCGTCCCCGACCTCCTGACCGGCAGGACGGTCCTGGTCGCGGCCCACGGCAACAGCCTCCGCGCCCTGGTCAAGCACCTGGACGGCATCTCCGACGCCGACATCGCGGGCCTGAACATCCCCACGGGCATCCCCCTCTCCTACGAGCTGGACGCCGACTTCAAGCCCCTGAACCCGGGCGGCACCTACCTCGACCCGGAGGCCGCGAAGGCGGCGATCGAGGCGGTCAAGAACCAGGGCAAGAAGAAGTAGCCCGACGGCGTAAGCACATGTAGCCCCCGGCCCCGGCTTTGTCTTCAGGCCGGGGGCTTGCATGTGTCCGCGGGTCGTCCCATGTGTCGTAGCGGCCGGACCAGTGGGTCCTCAGGACGGCCAAGCCTCGGCCATCCGGAAAGAGACCACCGTTCCGCCGAAGCGGCTGGGTCCGGCGTGCCAGGAGTCGGCGACGGAGTCGACGAGGAGCAGCCCGCGGCCATGCGCGTCGCCGGCGTCCGGGTGCCTGAGCCGCACATTCTCCGGGAGTCCCGGGTTGTGCACCTTGACCCGAAGGGAGCCACTCTCGCGGAACCACTCCACCCGGACGACCCAGGGCTCGTCCGACCTGCCGTGGACGACGGCGTTGGTCACGAGTTCCGAGATCATCAGGACGCAGTCGTGGATGGAGCAGGCGGGATTGTAGGGAGCGATGAACTTCCGGAACCAGCGCCGCGCCCGAGGAACGGACTCCGCGACGGGGTGCAAGGTCATCGCGCCGAGACGCGGCGACTCTTCGCAGGGATTGCGGTCGATCGTGTAGGTCATCAGCGTCCCGCGCCTCTCGCTCCCGAGGTCTGGCCGCTCGACCTCTCTATACAGCTCACTCTGGGTGACATCTCTAGAGACGTCAATCGAAAACGCGGGAAGGGTCGGGCGACTGCGCCGGTGACTACTCGCAGCGAACGAACGCCCAACCTGTGACCTAAGGTGTCTAGAGATGAGCGGGAGGAGACCTGCGGGATGGCCCATACCGAAGACGGCCCTCGGCCCAAGTACCAGCGAATCGCCGACACTTTGCGCGAGGCGATCCAGGCGGGCCAGTACAGTCCTGGTGATCGGCTGCCGGGTGAGAACGACCTCATGGCCGCCCACGGCGTCGCCCGCATGACGGCACGCCAGGCCCTGGGTGTCCTTCGGGACGAGGGCCTCGCTGAGGCCCGTAAGGGTGCCGGTGTGTTCGTCCGCAGCTTTCGCCCGCTGCGGCGTCGAGGGATCCAGCGGCTGGCCGAGCAGCAGTGGGGCAACGGCCGCTCCATCTGGTCGGCGGACATCGGGAACCGCTCGCTCGAGGTGGACCAGGTCACCGTGTCCGAGGAGACCGCGCCCGAACGCATCGGTGCGGTCCTGGAGTTGGCTGCCGACGAACCGGCGTGCGTGAGGCGCCGACGTTTCGTCCTGGACGGCAAGCCCGTCCTGCTCGCGACGAGCTACCTGCCCATGCCCGTGGTCGCCGGGTCCGAGATCACCCAAGAGGACACCGGGGAGGGCGGAACATACGCCCGGCTCGCCGATCTCGGCCACAAGCCGGTGCATTTCCGCGAAGAGATCCGCTCACGCATGCCGTCGAAGGATGAGGTGGCGCGCCTGAGCATGTCGGAGGGTACCCCTGTCATCCTCATCTGCCGCACGGCCTTCACAGCCAAAGGCCGCCCCGTCGAGGTCAACGAAATGACGCTGGACGCCGCCTCGTACGTCCTGGAGTACGACTTCGACGCATGACCGAACCCCTTACGAAGACGTTCACGGCGACCCCGAATCCGTGATGCCCTCCGCGAGTTGCCCCACCGCGTTCAGGATGCTCTGGCCGAAGTCCGTCGGGGCGACCACCACTCCGAACGCCACCGCGAGCGCCACCGTCACCATCTGGTCGCCCCGGCTCCTGGCCTGCACCTTGCGGCGCAGCAGGAAGAAGAGGATGACGGCCAGGAGCACCGCAACGTTGATCGTCAGCACCATCGGCCAGGCCCCCTGCACGTGAAGTGACGTCCCGGCCTTCCTGTTTAACCCAGAACTCCGCGCCGTGGCCGCCCGATTACCTGTGGTTGGCAACAATGTGCTCCCTGGGGGCCGAATCGATGCGCAGCTCAAGCGGTTCGCAGGTCGGACTGGGTTGAACCTCGATCGTTCCCCGAGCCGAGGATCAAGGGACCGGCCAGATTCCCGTCCACGGGTGGTCGGACGGCATCGGGCCCGTCTCGCCCTTGAGCTTCGCCAGCCGGCGCCTCGCGATGTGATACGTCCACGCGTGCGTGGCGACCTTCTTCTCCACCCCGAAGTGCCTGCCCGTCGCCGCCTCCAGGACCTGGTGGTACTCCTGGAGAGGGTCCCAGGACATGTGCTCGAAGTCCGCGTCGGCCCAGCCGTACAGATGCTGGAGCTCGAACCGTACGGCGGCCAGGAACTCGATGTCCTCGCGGTCCTTCTGCTCCGTCCTGCCGCCGTGTGCGCGCACCCACTCCTGGACCTCCGGTGCCGCCCCCGTCCACTTGCTGCCCGAGTCCCTGATCTCCGCGTAGTCCACCCACGCCCAAAACGCCTCCGCGTCGGCGATGTCGGGTGCCTGGCGGTGATGGTCCGGGCAGAGCAGGGCGAAGTTGCGGACGTCCATGGAGCCGCCGAGCGAAGTGGGGACCGCGTGGGCGCGGTCCACAGGCGTGCCCCAGCAGATCAGGCACGCCGGGTCCATCCCCAGGTAGTCGGCCATCACCGCGAGCTTCGGCGGCGGCTTCCTCGCGTTCTCCGTCGTCCCGCGCGGGCGGAGGGGGAGGAGGGTCACGTCGTACCAGAAGCCCGCGTCCGAACCGGGGTCCGGCCACCGGCGTCATTGCGGTGGCCCTGCACCCTGAGAAGGAGGAGACGGGGCTTGCCGGGCATCCTGGCTTCCGCGTTCCCCAGGACTTCGAAGACGCGGCGGGCGCAGCGTTCGAAGTTCTCGTACACCGCCATGTCGTGGTAGAGCAGGACCGCCTTCTGGTCGACCGCTCGCGTCGGGACTCTGCCGCCGCTCGACTTCCGGCTTTTCCTGCTCCGTTGTTTCTTCTCGGGCATGGATGGATGGTCGCGCGTGCCGGCCCCGTCGCACGCGGGTTCCCACAAAGATCCGCACGCACACGCGCGCGTGTGCGCCGTTGATGCGCCCCGCCCCCGTGGGCATGAAATGGGCGTCAGGCAGTACGTCGTACGCCTTCGAGGAGGAGACCATGGCCGAGTCCCCCACGCGTCAATACGTTCCCGAGGTCCCGCTCAGCGCCTGCGGATGCGGTCCGGGCTGCAGCTGCGGCTGCCAGTCGGGCGGTTCCTGCCAGTGCGGCGGCGGTTGCGGCTGACCCGTCGCGCCGGCCCCGCCGAACGGGCAGAGCCGGGCGTGCCCCGCGCGACAACCTGACATCGCGCGGGGCACACACGCCAGCGGGGCACACACGGCAAGGCAGAGAGCTACGCGCCCTCCACCGGCGCCTGCCCCGCAGGCTGTATCTCGTCCGCGTGCTCACCCGTCACCAGGTACACGACCCGCTTCGCCACCGACACCGCGTGGTCCGCGAAGCGCTCGTAGTAGCGGCCTAGGAGCGTCACGTCGACGGCCGTCTCGATGCCGTGCTTCCAGCGGTCGTCCATCAGGTGCTGGAACAGCGTGCGGTGCAGCTGGTCCATCTCGTCGTCGTCCTGCTCCAGCTGGAGCGCCAGGTCGACGTCCTTGGTGATGATGACCTCCGCCGCCTTCGCCATCAGGCGCTGCGCGAGCTGGCCCATCTCCAGGATCGTCGCGTGCAGGTCCCGCGGCACCGCCGAGTCGGGGAAGCGGAGCCTCGCCAGCTTCGCGACGTGCTGGGCGAGGTCGCCCGAGCGCTCCAGGTCGGCGCTCATGCGCAGCGAGGTGACCACGATGCGCAGATCCGTGGCGACCGGCTGCTGGCGCGCCAGCAGGGCTATCGCACGCGCCTCAAGGTCATGCTGCAGATCGTCGACCTTCTGGTCGGCGGCGATCACGCTCTCCGCCATCTTCAGGTCGGCGTCGAGCATGGCCGTCGTGGCGCGCCCGATCGCGGACCCGACGAGGCGGGCCATCTCGACCAGGCTGTCGCCGATCGAGTCAAGTTCCTCGTGGTACGCGTCCCGCATGTGGCTGTCCCTCTCTCGTACGTCTCAGGGGGCTGGCCCCTACGCTCCCACGGTGCGGCCCGGACGCGTCCGTTTCCGGCACCCCACGTGAATCGCCACCGTCATCAAGGTGAACTGTGGGCGACGCGGGACCACCTCCTTGATCAGCCGTCCCCCGGACCGCCGGGGGGAAGTGAACCGGCACCGTCCCCACGGTGAACTCTGGGCGACGACTGTTCGAGCGAGCACCCGTACGGCTGTGACCGGCTCTTACGCGGCGCATAACCTTGAGGCATGGACGTGAACGCGGCGGTCGCCGCAGCGGCAGCGATCGCCGGGGTGTGCACCGGCGTCATCGCCATGCTGGCGTTCCGATGGAGCGAGCGCGACCAGAAACGCCCCACCCGGACCTCCCTGCACACCGACCCTGTACTGCCGCCCGGCGTCGACACGGTGCTCTCCGTGCTCCGCTCCTCCGCGGTCGTCCTCGACGAGGCCGACAGCGTGGTCAAGGCGAGCTCGGCGGCGTACGCGCTCGGACTCGTACGCGGCGGGAAGCTCGCCGTCGAACCGATGCTGCAGATGGCCCGCGACACCCGCCGCGACGGCGAGATACGCCAGGTCGAGCTGGACCTGCCGAGGCGCGGCACCGGCCGCGGCGAGGCCCTCGCGGTCTCCGCGCGGGTGGCGCCGCTGGGCTCCCGGCTCGTGCTGCTCCTCGTGGAGGACCTCACCGAGGCCCGCCGCATCGAGGCCGTACGGCGCGACTTCGTCGCGAACGTGAGCCACGAGCTGAAGACCCCGGTGGGGGCTCTCTCGCTGCTCTCCGAAGCCGTCATGGACGCCTCGGACGACCCGGAGGCCGTCGAGCGCTTCGCGGGCCGCATGCAGATCGAGGCGACCCGCCTGACCAACCTCGTCCAGGAACTCATCGACCTCTCCCGGGTGCAGAACGACGACCCGCTGGAGGACGCCGAACCCGTCCGCGTCGACGAACTGGTGGCGGAAGCGATCGACCGCAGCCGCCACCAGGCCTCCCACAAGCAGATCACCATGGCCTCGGGCGGCACCGCCGACCTCCAGATATGGGGCAACCGCGGCCAGCTCGCCGCGGCCCTCGGCAACCTCGTCGAGAACGCCGTGAACTACTCGCCCGCCCGCACGCGCGTGGGCATCGCCGCCCGGAGGGTCGCGGCACCGGGAGGGGACCTGATCGAGGTCGCCGTCACCGACCAGGGCATCGGCATCTCCGACAAGGACAAGGAACGCATCTTCGAGCGC
The DNA here is from genome assembly GCF_008642355.1 of Streptomyces venezuelae. Classification (NCBI taxonomy): domain Bacteria; kingdom Bacillati; phylum Actinomycetota; class Actinomycetes; order Kitasatosporales; family Streptomycetaceae; genus Streptomyces; species Streptomyces venezuelae. Next base: position 3,793,404 of record NZ_CP029193.1, on the reverse strand, counting down.
TTCTACCGCGTCGACCCGGCCCGCTCCCGGGCCACCGGCGGCACCGGCCTCGGTCTCGCCATCGTCAAGCACGTGGCCGCCTCGCACGGCGGGGAGGTCACCGTGTGGAGCTCCGAGGGTCAGGGCTCCACGTTCACCCTGCGGCTGCCCGAGGCGGCCGCACACCGCGACCGCGGATCAGGTCACGGCGGGGGACCCGACGACGGGACCACCTCGCCCGGCGACGGCACCGAGACCGCCGCGACCACCACGTACGAACCCATTCCTGCCCCGGAGGTCCTTCCGTGACCCGTGTGCTCGTCGTCGAGGACGAGGAATCCTTCAGCGACGCCCTGTCCTACATGCTCCGCAAGGAGGGTTTCGAAGTCGCCATCGCGGCAACGGGCCCGGACGGCCTCGACGAATTCGAGCGCAACGGCGCCGACCTCGTCCTGCTCGACCTGATGCTGCCGGGCCTGCCCGGCACCGAGGTCTGCCGCCAGCTGCGCAGCCGCTCCAACGTCCCGGTGATCATGGTGACCGCCAAGGACAGCGAGATCGACAAGGTCGTCGGTCTGGAGATAGGAGCCGATGACTACGTCACCAAGCCCTTCTCCTCCCGCGAGCTGGTCGCCCGCATCCGCGCGGTGCTGCGCCGCCGAGGCGAGCCGGAGGAGGTCACCCCGCAGGCGCTGGAGGCGGGCCCGGTCCGGATGGACGTCGACCGCCACGTGGTCACCGTCTCCGGCTCCAAGGTCGACCTGCCCCTGAAGGAGTTCGACCTCCTGGAGATGCTGCTGCGCAACGCGGGCCGCGTACTGACCCGCATGCAGCTCATCGACCGCGTCTGGGGCGCGGACTACGTGGGGGACACCAAGACCCTCGACGTCCACGTGAAGCGCCTGCGCGCCAAGATCGAGCCGGACCCGGGGGCGCCGCGCTACCTGGTGACGGTCCGCGGCCTGGGCTACAAGTTCGAGCCGTAGACGGCGGCAGGCAGGACATGAGGAAGGGCGGGCCCTCGATGAGGTCCCGCCCTTCTTCGTGCTCGTACGTCGCTCGTACGTCGGTCAGTGCTCGGCGCCGGTCCCGGTGCCGTTCTCCGCACCCGTGTCCGTGCCCGCACCGTGGTTCGCGGCGTCCGAGGACGCGTTGCCCGACGGCTTGCCGGAGGGCTTGCCGGACGGGCCGGTGGCGGCCCCGGAGGCGCCCGTGGAGGGCTCCTGCGGCTTGCCGGACTTCCCGGGCCTGGCCGGCTTGCCGTCCGGCGACTGCGGCAGCCGGCTCGGCCCCCACTTGGAGAAGTAGCTGTCGGCCGGCACGACGAACGCTTCCATCTTCACGTCGCCGGTCGCGCTGAAGGAGAAGGTGATGGGCTGCGCGTTGCCGTCCTTGACCGCCTCGCGGCTGCCGGACAGGACCGCCGAGGCGTTGTCCTTGCCGCCGATGACGATGGAGCCGCCGGCCGGGATGGTCAGCGGACCGTTCGGCTTGGAGTCCTTGTCGTCCTTGCCGCGCGTGAGCTTGGCGCTCTTGTCGGTGCCGTCGACCTTGATGGAGTTCAGGGTCTGGGCCTTGTCACCGGCGTTGAAGATCGTCGCGGAGACCACGGCGGGACCGGTCGACTCCAGGTCCGGCTGCGTGATGACCATGGCGTTCTGGATCTTGATGTCGCCGACGGAGGTCGCGGCGTTGTCCGGCTTGACCTCCATCGTCTGTGCGTTGTTGCCTGCGGCGCACGCGGTGAGCGAGGCGAGCGAGAACGCGAGGGCGGTGGCGGCGAGGGCGCCGCGTCGAAGGCTGCGGCTCACGGCGGCGGCAACTCCTTGAACGTGGGCGGTACAGGACGGGGCGGGCGGCCGTAAAGCCGTCCTAAGGGTGTGTCAGCGCGCTTAGATTACCGAGCCGTTCCCGCCGGGCCGCACCCGACCCGCCCCTTAGTGCACGGGACGGCACACGCGCACCCGGGACGGGCGCCGCACGAGACGCGCCGGGCGCCCGGCGGCGCCTCCGCGCTCCCGTCACCCCAATGCGCCCTCGGCCCGTTTTCGCATTAGCGCGGTCGAGAGACCGACTGCCACGTCTTACTGTCACGCCTTGCGGATTTTCCGTAAGGAATGCACGACGGTACGGAGGGCGGTCCGGGGGCGGGTCCGGAGAATTGATCATCCGACTGCTTGATCAATTCAGGAAACGCGTCGGACGTCACTCAGCACATCTCTCCGGCCACCGAACGGAGTATCGGAAGTTCACCGCTTGGAACCTCGCAAACCGGGACGTTCAGCCTCTTCGGGTGCCCTCGGGGGGCGCGCGACGGGGGCGTTTCCGGCTCCCCGGAGAGCCGCTCCGACCTGCGAATACCCCGTTCCGGAGGCCCTCCGCAGCACGTTCTTGTTGCTGTTGTCAAGCCCCGAGATATGCCCTGACCTGCGAAAACGCCATTCAGAAGAGGCGATTCTCGTGTTAGGATGGATAGCCACGGAAGGGGTACCTGTCACATGACGTTCAAGGTTGGCGACACCGTGGTCTATCCCCATCACGGGGCCGCGCTGATCGAGGCCATCGAAACTCGCCAGATCAAAGGCGTGGACAAGACCTACTTGGTGCTGAAGGTCGCCCAGGGCGACCTGACGGTGCGTGTGCCAGCGGACAATGCGGAGTTCGTCGGCGTGCGTGATGTGGTCGGGCAGGACGGCCTCGACCGGGTCTTCGAAGTACTGCGCGCGCCGTACGCAGAAGAGCCCACGAACTGGTCGCGCCGCTACAAGGCAAATCTCGAGAAGCTCGCCTCCGGCGATGTCATCAAGGTCGCGGAAGTCGTCCGTGACCTGTGGCGTCGGGAGCGCGAGCGTGGACTGTCGGCCGGTGAGAAGCGCATGCTCGCCAAGGCCCGCCAGATCCTGGTGAGCGAACTCGCCCTCGCGGAGAACACGAACGAGGACAAGGCCGAGGCCCTGCTGGACGAGGTCCTCGCGTCCTGACGCGGACGGCCCGAGGCGCACGTCATGCCTCGGAGCCAACGCGTCGACCAGGCGCAGCAATGCCGCGGTGCCCGCTGACCCTTCATGGAGTCGCCGGGCGCTGCGGCATGTTCGTACCCAGTCCTCGTACCCAGCCATTCCCAGTCTTCGTACCCAGGCTGATTCGTACCCGGGCCGATGTGGTGGGGCGACCCCGAAGGGCCGTTACTGGCGTGCCGGGCTCTTGCGGCTGACTCGACCGAATGTCACGGAAGGGTCCGGTCAAGGCGTCCGTCCCGCCCGGCACGGTGTGGCCATACCCACGTCGGCCGAGCACACAAACCTGAACGGAACCGATGTCTAGCGAATCCCGTACCGCGGTGGTCATTCCCGCGGCTGGGCGGGGCGTGCGCCTCGGCCCGGGCGCCCCCAAAGCGCTTCGCGCGCTGAACGGCACCCCGATGCTGATCCACGCCGTGCGCGCCATGGCGGAGTCCCGCGCCGTCTCCCTCGTCGTCGTCGTGGCGCCCCCGGACGGCGCCGCCGCGGTCAAGACCCTCCTCGACGACCACGCGCTGCCCGAGCGGACCGACTTCCTCGTCGTGCCCGGCGGGGAGAGCCGCCAGGAGTCCGTGCGGGCCGGCCTGGACGCGCTGCCGCCCGGCTTCGACATCGTGCTCGTGCACGACGCGGCCCGCCCGCTCGTGCCGGTCGACACGGTCGACGGCGTCATCGAGGCCGTGCGCGACGGGGCTCCCGCCGTCGTCCCCGCGCTCCCGCTCTCCGACACGGTCAAGCAGGTCGAGCCCGCGGCGGAGCAGGACGCGCCCGAGCCCGTCGTCGCCACGCCCGAGCGCGCCCGGCTGCGCGCCGTGCAGACCCCGCAGGGCTTCGACCGCGCGACGCTCGTACGCGCCCACGAGAGCGTCACCGGACAGGTGACGGACGACGCCGGCATGGTCGAGCAGCTGGGGCTGCCGGTCGTGTGCGTGCCGGGCCACGAGGAGGCGTTCAAGGTGACGCGTCCCCTGGACCTCGTGCTCGCGGAGGCGGTCCTGGCCCGGAGGAGGGCGAACGATGGCTTCTGAGACCGATGAGGCACAGGTGCGGGCCCTCCTCCCCCAGGTGGGCATCGGCACCGACATCCACGCCTTCGAAGAGGGCCGCGAGCTGTGGTGTGCGGGCCTCAAGTGGGAGGACCAGGGCCCCGGTCTGGCCGGGCACTCCGACGCCGACGTCGTCGCGCACGCCGCGTGCAACGCGCTGTTCTCCGCGGCGGGCCTCGGCGACCTCGGCGCCCACTTCGGCACCGGACGCCCCGAGTGGTCCGGCGCCTCCGGCCTGACCCTGCTCGCCGAGGCCGCCCGCATCGTCAGGGACGCCGGCTTCGCCATCGGCAACGTCGCCGTCCAGGTCATCGGCGACCGCCCGAAGATCGGCAGGCGCAGGGACGAGGCCCAGAAGGTGCTCTCCGATGCGGCGGGCGCCCCGGTCTCCGTCTCCGGGGCCACCACCGACGGCCTGGGCTTCCCGGGCCGCGGCGACGGCCTGGCGGCGATCGCCACCGCGTTGGTCGTACGTACGTCGTCGTAGGGCGGGCAATGGGGTATTCGTATGCCTCGTACAGACAAACCCCGCACGCCCCACGAAGGAGTGAGCCATGTCCGCCCAACTCTCCGACGACCTCAAAGCGCTGCTCGACACGCCGGTCTTCATCAACGTCGCGACCATTCAGCCGGACGGGAGTCCGCAGGTGTCCCCGGTCTGGGTGAAGCGTGACGGGGACGATGTGCTGTTCTCGACGACGGTCGGCCGGCGCAAGGAGAAGAACCTGCGGCGGGACCCGCGGGTGACGGTGCTGGTGCAGCCCTTCGACGCGCCGTACACGTACGCGGAGATCCGTGGGACGGCGGAGATGACGACGGAGGGCGGGCAGGAGCTCATCGACGAGCTGTCGTTGAAGTACACGGGCAAGAAGTACGCGGAGTTCAACCCGGCCTCGAAGAACGACTCCCAGCGGGTCGTGGTCCGGGTGAGCGCGCGGAAGGTGGTCGGGAGCATCTGAGGGCGGGCCTCACGTCACAGTCCGTGCACGGTGGGGCCAGGGGGCGTGGGGCACTGTCCCGCGCCCACTACCCTGGAGTGGTGACGATTCGCCTGTACGACACCAGCGCCCGGCAGATCCGTGACTTCAGCCCCCTCAACGACGGCTGTGTCTCGATCTACCTCTGTGGTGCCACGGTGCAGGCCGCCCCGCACATCGGGCACATCCGGTCCGGTCTGAACTTCGACATCATGCGCCGCTGGTTCGCGTACCGCGGCTACGACGTGACGTTCATCAGGAACGTGACCGACATCGACGACAAGATCATCCGGAAGTCGGGTGAGCAGGGCAGGCCCTGGTGGGCCATCGGGTACGAGAACGAGCGCGCGTTCAACAGCGGTTACGACGCGCTCGGCTGCCTCCCGCCCACCTACGAGCCGCGTGCCACCGGCCACATCACCGAGATGGTCGAGATGATGCGCGGTCTCATCGAGCGCGGGCACGCCTACGAGGCCGACGGCAACGTCTACTTCGACGTGCGGTCCTTCCCCGGCTACCTGGAGCTCTCCAACCAGGACCTGGACGATCTGCGCCAGCCCTCGGGCGAGGGCGAGACCGGCAAGCGCGACCCGCGTGACTTCGCCATGTGGAAGGCGGCCAAGGAAGGCGAGCCGAGCTGGGAGACGCCCTGGGGGCGTGGCCGGCCCGGCTGGCACCTGGAGTGCTCGGCCATGGCCCACAAGTACCTGGGTGAAGAGTTCGACATTCACGGGGGCGGGATCGATCTGATCTTCCCGCACCACGAGAACGAGATCGCGCAGGCCAAGGCCTTCGGTGACACCTTCGCGCGCTACTGGGTGCACAACGGCTGGGTCACCATGAGCGGCGAGAAGATGTCCAAGTCGCTGGGCAACTCGGTGCTCGTGAGCGAGATGGTCAAGCAGTGGCGGCCCATCGTGCTCCGCTACTACCTCGGCACCCCGCACTACCGCTCGATGATCGAGTACAGCGAGGAGGCCCTGCGCGAGGCCGAGTCCGCGTTCGCCCGCATCGAGGGCTTCGTGCAGCGCGTCGTGGAGAAGGCCGGCGGCGTCGTCGAGCCCGCCGCCCAGGTCCCGCCCGCGTTCGCCGACGCCATGGACGACGACATGGGCGTCCCGCAGGCGCTCGCCATCGTCCACACCACGGTCAGGCAGGGGAACTCCGCCCTCGCCGCCGACGACAAGGAAGCCGCCGTCGCACGCCTCGCCGAGGTGCGGGCCATGCTCGGCGTCCTCGGCCTCGACCCGCTCGACCCGCACTGGGCCGGCGGCGAGACCGACCGCGGCGAGGACCTGCACGGGGCCGTCGACACCCTGGTCCGACTCGTCCTCGACCAGCGCGAGGCCGCCCGGTCCCGCAAGGACTGGGGCACCGCCGACGCGATCCGCGACCAGCTCAACCAGTCGGGCCTCGTCATCGAGGACAGCCCGACCGGTCCCCGCTGGACGCTCGGCCCGCGCTAGGCCACAGCCGATGTGCCGCCCGGATGTGCCTTACGGCCTTCCGGGCGGCACACTTCATAGACGTACACCCAGTACACCGACGTACACCCGCGCGCGTACGCACGTACGCGCCCACGCATCACGACAGACAGGTAGGTCATGGCCGCTAACAACCGCCGCATGTCCGGCAAGAAGGGCGCGCAGGTCGGCAGCGGCGGCAATCGGCGCCGCGGCCTGGAGGGCAAGGGTCCGACGCCGCCCGCCGAGATGCGCAAGGGGCATGTGAAGAACCGCATCGCCAACGCCAAGGCCAAGAAGGCCGTCGGCCGCCGCACCGCCACGCCCAAGGGGCGCGGCGGCAAGGGCACCTCCGAGATGGTCGTCGGCCGCAACCCGGTCTTCGAGGCGCTGCGCGACGGCGTGCCCGCCTCCACGCTCTACGTCCAGCAGTTCATCGACAACGACGAGCGGGTCCGCGAGGCGCTGCAGCTCGCGGCCGAGCGCGGCGGCATCCACCTGATGGAGGCGCCCCGCCCCGAGCTGGACCGCATGACGAACGGCCTCAACCACCAGGGCCTCGTGCTCCAGGTCCCGCCGTACGAGTACGCGCACCCGGAGGACCTCGTCGCCGCCGCGTTCGACGAGGGCCAGGACCCGCTGATCGTCGCCCTCGACGGCGTCACGGACCCGCGCAACCTCGGCGCGGTCGTCCGCTCCGTCTGCGCGTTCGGCGGCCACGGCGTGCTCGTGCCCGAGCGGCGCGCCGCCGGTATGACGGCCGGCGCGTGGAAGACGTCCGCGGGCACCGCCGCGCGGACGCCGGTCGCCCGCGCCACGAACCTGACGCGCGCCCTGGAGCAGTACAAGAAGGCCGGCGTCGCCGTGGTCGGCCTCGCCGCCGACGGCGAGCACGAGGTCGGTGACCTGGAGGCGCTGTCCGGTCCCGTCGTCATCGTCGTCGGCAGCGAGGGCAAGGGCCTCTCGCGCCTCGTCGGCGAGACCTGCGACTTCCGCGTGCGGATTCCGATGCCGGGTGGCGCGGAGTCCCTGAACGCCGGTGTCGCGGCGGGCGTCGTGCTGTACGAGGCGGCGCGGCGCCGCGCCTGATTCCCCGGGGATGTCCGGGCCGCGGTGATCTTTTGACGCGGTCCGGACATTTCTCCATGGTCAAGGCAGTGTCCTAAACACACATCACTCGGTTAGATGAGTGTGGACACCAGAACACCCCGCACTCCCACTGGGGGAAGCTCGTCAGGTTTTGACGATGCTCCCGCGCTGAGCATGGTGAAGGTGCCGAGCGACCCGGCGCAGGTCATCGTCAATCACGCGAGTTTCCGCGTGCAGCTTCCCGCCGCTGGGCGCACTCAATCCCCGCGTATCTCACGGCACTTGGGCATGCCCGACGAGACGGCACGCATGCCCGCCGCCGCCGCGGCCGGTGCGGCCGCCAAACGCCGCGCGCCCGTCGTCTGGAGCGGGAAGTCCGCCCCGGACGACACGGGCGCCATCAGACTGCTGCAGGCCGTGCGCGGCGGCGGCGTGCGCCGTTCGGCCGAGGAGGCCGGTCCCTACAACAGCGCGGAGGACGCGGGCGCCACCCAGGTCATCCCCCGCGTCGGCGTCGACGAAGGACCGGAGACCGTCGAGACGCCCGCCGTCATCGGCCCGCGCACCCCCGAACCCGGCACCCGGATGCTGCCGCAGATGCGGCTGCCCGGCAGCGACTACGACGAGCGGCTCGAGCAGGAGTACGACGACCGCGGCTACGACGACGCCGACGACGACGCGTACGACGACGAAGGCGGCACGCAGCGGGCGCGCAGGCACGGCTCGGACCCCGTCCGGCACGCCTACTACCCGGGCCGCCGCATGAACCTCGGCGTCGTCCTGCTCCCGATGCGCGTCTTCCTCGGGTTCATCTCCATCTACGCCGGCATGGGCAAGCTCTGCGACCCCGTCTACTTCGACGGCGGCCAGCGCGGCTCCATGGTCAAGTGGCTCAACTCGCTGCACCCCTGGGCGCTCGCCGAGCCACTGCGCGACTTCGCCCTCCAGCACCCCGTGGGCGCCGGCCTGTGCATCGCCTTCCTCCAGGTCGTCGTCGGCGTTCTGACGGTCCTCGGGCTCTGGCAGCGGGTCGCCGCCTCCGTCGGTGTGCTGCTCTCGGCGGCGCTCATCGTCACCGTCAGCTGGAAGACCGTCCCCGCCTACGACGCGCCCGACATCATCTACCTCGCCGCGTGGTCTCCGCTGATCATCGCGGGCGCACCCGTCTACTCCGTCGACGGACGCCTCGCCGGTGAGGCGTGGCGCACGCTCGGGCCGCGCTCCGACATCTGGGACCTGCGGCGGCGCGTGCTGCGGCGGGGCGGTCTGATCGGCGGGATCGTCATCGGTCTGACGCTGCTCATCGGCTCGATGCTGGGCGGCGCGGTGCGGGACGCGGACCGTGTCACCGTGCCCGGCCCCGGCGAGGCCCCGCGCAACGAACTGCCGGGCTCCGCGCTTCCCCAGGACCCCGCGAAGAAGCGGCAGAAGCAGCGCTCCCAGAGCCCGTCCGCGTCATCGAGCTCCCCGACGCAGGGCCGCGGCTCAGCGAGCCCCACGCAGGGCGCCACGGCCCCGGGCACGGCCCGCGAGACCGGCACGGTCGGTTCGGGCGGACAGCCCAGCCAGACGCAGGGCAGCAGCACGGCGGGCCAGGCCCCGCCGCAGCAGTCGGCGCCGCAGCAGCAGCAGCCGGCCGCGGGAACGACCGCGGGGCCCTCGTCCAGCGGCGGTTCGGGCGGCGCGCAGAGCGGTACCAACGCGTCCGGTGGTTCGGGGGGCGGTTCGGGCGGCGAGCAGCCCGGCGGCCTGCTGGGCGGTGTGCTCGGCCGCTGACCGAGGACGCCGGTACGCGTACGTACGTCGATGGGCCCCGCACAGCGCGTGTGCGGGGCCCATCGACGTACCGGAGTCGTTGGGGCGGCAGGGTCAACGGCCCTGCGCGGCGAGCTCCTTGGCGGCCTCGGTGAGGTCCTTCGCGGTGTCGATCGCGCGCCAGTAGGCGCCCTGCGGCAGTGGGAAGCCCGCGAGGCGCTTCGCGCGGGCCAGGCGCGGGAACGTGGTGCGCTCGTGGTCGCCGAGGTCCGGCAGGAGCGAGGTGAACTCGGCCGCGAAGACGTACACGCCCGCGTTGATGAGGTACGGGGACGGCGGAGCCTCGACGAAGTCCGTGATGTGGCCGAACGCGTCGGTCTCGACGGCGCCCCACGGGATGCGGGGGCGGGCCAGGGCGAGGGTGGCCGTGGCGTCGCGCTCGGCGTGGAAGGCAGCCATGTCGCGCAGCGAGAAGCGGGTCCAGATGTCGCCGTTCGTCGCGTACCAGGGCTGGTCCGCGTGCGGCAGGTGCCGGGCGGCGTACTTGAGGCCGCCGCCGCGGCCCAGGGGCTCCTTCTCGACGACCGTGGTCACGTTCAACGGCAGGTCGGCGGAGTCCAGCCACTCCTGGAGGACCTCGGCGAGGTGGCCGCAGGAGACGACGGCATCCGTCACGCCTTCCTCGGCGAGCCAGGCAAGTTGATGGCCGATGATCGGGGTCCCCGTGCCGGGGATCTCGACCATCGGCTTGGGCCGGTCGTCGGTGTACGGGCGGAGCCGGGAGCCCTGGCCACCGGCCAGGACGACAGCCTGCGTGGGCTTCAGCGTGGTCATGCCGGAAACCCTACGCGGCGGTACGCGGCCGGCCGCTCAGCCCTTCTGATGGGCCGCGGCCACGCCCGTGGCGAAGGACGTGTCGCAGACGGGCCTGGCGTACGACTGGGCGCGTGTCGGGCCGTAGACCCGCACGGCGGCACGGCCGAGCGCGCGGGCCAGCGCGGCACAGTGCCGGGCGAGCGACGGGTGGCGGTTCACCTCCTGCTGGAGGTGCGTGAGCGCCACGCCCGGGTTCTTCTCCTGGAGTTCCAGGAGGAGCCGGTCGCGCAGGACGTCCTGCGGGGCGCGGGACTTGGCGGGCTTGGAGAGGTTGTCGGCGGATGCGGTGAGCATCGAGTCCGAGGCGTTCCCCGACCAGTTGACGCTGGTGACCGCGAGGGTCCCGGAAAGCACCAGCATCACGGGCAGGACGAGAGCGAGCGTGCGGCCGATGCGACGGGCGGGGCCCCGGTGGGCTCGGCGCGGCTTCTGGGTGTAGTTGGCGGAGTGCGTCACGCGAGGAGCGTAGCGCTAGGTGATGATTTGGCGACATTTAGTCACCCGGTCGAGCGACAGGGAAGAGGTTTCCTCTGGAGCGGTGTTGACGCCGGAACGTCGAAATGACCGATGTGCCGGGGTATTTGTCGACAACGGGGTGGGGTTCGTGGTGGCGGACGGGCGTACGCGAAGGGCCCCGCACGCGGGGTGCGGGGCCCTTCGGGACCGTGGCGTTCGCGGCCTGGATCCGGCTGCTTCCGGTTGCCTCCGGTTGCTTCCGGCTGCCTCAGTCGCTGAGGCGCTCGCCCGTGGAGGTGGAGAACACGTGGGTCTCACCCGGACGGGGCACGACGTGCAGCTGCGCGCCCTTGTCCGGTACCTGGCGGCCGTTGACGCGGACGACGAGGTCCTTCTGCTCGCCGCCGACCTCGGCGGTGCCGTAGACGTAACCGTCGGCGCCGAGCTCCTCGACGACGTTCACGGACACGGCGAGGCCGGCCGGGGCGTCCTCGGTCTCCTTGGAGAGGGACTTCGCGGCGCCACCGTTCTGTTCGACGATGTCGAAGTGCTCGGGCCGGACGCCGACGGTGACGGTACGGTCACCACGGTCGGCGGCAGCGCTCAGCGCCTCCCGGTTGACCGGCACGACACTGTTCCCGAACTTCACACCGCCATCGGTGATCGGCACCTCGACGAGGTTCATGGCGGGGGAGCCGATGAAGCCGGCGACGAAGAGGTTGGCCGGGCGGTCGTACATGTTGCGCGGCGAGTCGACCTGCTGCAGCAGCCCGTCCTTCAGGACGGCCACGCGGTCGCCCATGGTCATGGCCTCGACCTGGTCGTGCGTGACGTACACGGTGGTGATGCCGAGCCTGCGCTGCAGGCTGGCGATCTGCGTACGGGTGCTCACACGGAGCTTGGCGTCGAGGTTGGACAGCGGCTCGTCCATGAGGAAGACCTGCGGCTCACGCACGATGGCCCGACCCATGGCGACACGCTGACGCTGACCACCGGAGAGGGCCTTCGGCTTGCGCCCGAGGTACTCGGTGAGGTCGAGGATCTTCGCCGCGTCCTCGACCTTCTGCCGGATCTCCGCCTTGTTCACACCGGCGATCTTGAGCGCGAAGCCCATGTTGTCGGCGACGGTCATGTGCGGGTACAGCGCGTAGTTCTGGAACACCATGGCGATGTCCCGGTCCTTCGGCGGCAGGTGCGTGACGTCGCGGTCACCGATGCGGATGGCGCCGGCGTTCACGTCCTCGAGCCCCGCGAGCATGCGGAGCGAGGTGGACTTGCCGCAACCGGACGGACCGACGAGGACGAGGAACTCGCCGTCCTCGATCTCGATGTCGAGACCGTCGACGGCGGGCTTGTCGCCACCCGGATAGATCCGGGTCGCCTTGTCGAACGTAACAGTGGCCATGGTGAGGGCCCCCTTCACCGGCAGGAACGTGCCGGACGATCCGAGTAGAGGGAGTGGTGTAGTCCACCTGAGTGAACTGCTCGTGACCGTACCCCGGGGGTCAGCGGTCTGTCAGTAGTCGCGCCGCTGTGACCTTCGAGGAAATTTTCGACGGGGTCGGGGGAGGTGTTGGTTACACTGCACGGGCACGTGCGGCTGCCGCCGGGCGTGCGCGTGTGCCTCCTTAGCTCAGATGGCCAGAGCAACGCACTTGTAATGCGTAGGTCGTCGGTTCGAATCCGACAGGGGGCTCTTGTCGAACCCCAGCTCAGATGTCTCTGAGCTGGGGTTTTGTTGTTCAGCGGATGCGGCGTCGGCGGCGGGATCGGGCCGCGCGGCGGTCCTCAGTCTCAGTTCCAGTCTCAGTTGAGGGTCCGGGGGCCGGTTGCGGGGCAGGCAGGAAGGCGTCTCCCATGCGGCGCATGGCGTCCTTGGAGAGGTGCGAGCGGCCCTTGACGTAGCGGCGGGTTTGGCTGATCTGGGTGTGGCGGAGAATTTCCATGATTGTGGGCATGTCGACGCCCAGCTCGTTCAGGATCGTGCCTGCGGTGTGGCGGCTTCCGTCGTAGAGGCGACGGTCGTCGATGCCCGCCTCCGCGAGTAGTTCCTTGAACTCCGCCCAGTCCTCGCGGGGATCGATAGGGCGTCCGTCGGCGCGAGCGAACACGGCCTGGTGCTCCTGCCAGAGTTCGCCGGCCACCTCCCGGAGTTCGTCTTGCTGGGCCTTGTGTGCGATCAGGTAGGGGATGAAGGCAGGCGGGATCGGGACGGGGTTCGTGCTCTTCTTGGTCTTGGGGCGGGTGAAGACCAGGCCTCCGCCCTTGCGCTCGGGGCAGATGCTGGCGTGCTTCACGCAAGTGGTGGTGCAGGGCTTGGGGCAGCCGCGTTTGTAGTTCTTGTGCTGGGCGCAGTGCGGCGGGCAGGGCTCGAAGCGGTGGCGGCGGGCTCCGCAGGCGTGGGGGTCGCTGCATCCGTGCCGCCATGTGAGCCGCTGGAGCTGCCAGCGGGGGTGGAACAGCTCGGCTTCCAGGTCGACGTACGGCCAGCGCAGTCCCAGGGTCTCGCCCTGTCGGAACCCCATGCCGACCCCGACGATCCACCGCATGAACGTGGGGCGTTTCGCCGCCGCTTCGAGGAATGCCTTGGCCTCTTCCTGGCTGAACGGGTTCGTCTCGGTCTCGTCGATGCTGGGCGGGTCCACGAGGGTGGCGACGTTCTCGCCGATCATCCGGCGGCGGTGGGCGATCTTCAGGGCCCGCGACAGGATGCGGTGCACCTTGACCACGTGTGACGGGGCGCGTCCGGCGTCCAGCATCGCCCGGTACATCTGTTCCAGGTGCTCAGGAGCGAGCTTGTCGATGCGGTGCTTTCCGACGCCGGGAATGATGTCGTTGCGGGTCTTGGACCAGTAGTCGTCGAGGGAGCGCGGCTTCAGCTTCAGGCTGGCGATGTCGGTCAGGTAGGTCTCCATCCACTGACCGACCGTGGGCTTGCGGCCCGCTTTGGTCGCGCGTCCCTCGTCGCGGAGCTTCTCCAGATCGCGGACCTTGCGGCGGACTGCGGCTTCGGTGCGGGCCATGCGGTGCCGGCGGTCGGGGCTCCCGTCAGGCAGTACGCCCATGGTGACGCGGCCGTGCCACCATCCGTCGTCGCCGCGGTAGATGGACGATTCGTTGTTGGCCCTGCGCGGGCTCATGCGTGCCTCCATACGGGAGGCGCCCCGAGCTGTGTGCTCAGGGCGCCTCAGGGGATGTGCGGGTCTCAGGGATGTGCGGGTCGCGGATCAGTTGGGCAGAACGGCGAGGCTTTCCACGAAGGCTTCGAGGTCGGCGCGTCGAATGCGGCGAGTACGGCCCAACTTGATGTACCTCAGGGCGCCTTCGGCCATGAGCTCGTAGACGGTGGAGCGTCCGAGCGAGAGTGCCTTGGCAGCTTCCTCGGGCTTGTAGAGGAGTCGGTCGACGGGGGCAGCGATGGCGGTGCTCATCCGGGGTGCCTCCTGGGCAGTTCGTCCGTGCCTGCGGGGGTGGTGGGATTGAGCTCTGCGGCCTGCGAGTGTCCGAGGCTTGGATTCCTGCGTCACCGCGTCACCTGCGTCATGCGTGGCTTCCGGCCTGCGGATTTCGCGTGACGCAAGGCGTTCGGGGTGCGTCACGGGTGACGCAGGCTGTCTGTCACGCGTGACGCAGGTGACGCGACGTGACGCAGAGATCGGCCGTCTGCGTCACGTCCGTATGCGCAGCTCAGCGGGGGTTCTCGGGGTGCTCGTGACGCAGGTGACGCAGCGTTTCCCACTTAGGAAAAAAGGGGGGCGTGTCTGTGGTGGTGTGAGCGGCTCAGGACGTGAAGAAGGAGCCGCTTCGCGGCGCGTCCGATGCGGGCGGCGGTGCCGCCGAACAGCAAGAGGAGCACGCCGCGGCGGGGTGCTCCTCTTGCTTGTGTGCCGGTGGGGCGGTGCGCCGCCGGTTAGAACGCTTGCTGCTCGGACGCTGGCGTGCCCGGTGAGCGGGTCATTTCGAGGTAGCGGCCCTCACGGGTGCGCCCCGAGTCGATGAGGACACCCCGGGCGGCCAGGGTCGGTTGGAGGCGCTTGAGACGGTCCGAGAGGACCTTGCCCGTGGTCGGCCACCCCTTGGGCAGGGGACGGAAGTCCTCGCCGCTGTAGAGGCCGCTGAGGCAGTGCAGCCACTCCGTGGATGTCATCCGCAGGGCTGTACCGGGCTCGATGCCCTCGGCGTGCTTGAGGACGGTCTGTGCGAGGAGATCGCCCTCGATCACGTCATCGTTCAGATCGTCCAAAGCCGCCCGGTAAGCGGGCAGCACGCCCAGACCGGTCGCGGCGTCGAGCTGCGCGCACAGGTGCGCGAAGTCCGCCATCCGCAGATCGGTCGGCGTCTCGGCTTCGGTCGCGCGAACCTTGACGGTGAGGTCGAGGAGCGAGCCCAGGACAACGGGCAGCACCTCGGCGTACTCCGCCCACAACTCCGCCTCGGTGCGCCGGACCCGGGGCCGTACCAGGCGCAGGGGTAGGAGCCGTTCAGCGAGGTCGGGGCGGATGACGCCGACGTCGATGCCCGTCATGAGCAGCGGGCGGCGGTAGCCGACGCGGAACACGTCTCCGTCGGTGAACAGAGCGCGCTTGACGTTCTCGGCCCCGGTGACGATGCAGCACATGGCATCCGACAGGTCCGGCGTCATGTAGGAGAGGTTGTCCAGGGCGGTGACCCAACCGGCCGCCACGGCCGCGAGCAGGTTCTCCTCATCCTTCGGGGCCCGCCGCAGATCCCCGCTCATGCCCTCCACGATCCTCAGGAGCATGCGGCCCGCGGTGGATTTGCCCGCGCCCTGCGGCCCGGTCAGGAACGGGGCCGGGACGGGCACCGACGGGCCCAGGCAGCCGATCAACCACGCGATGGCCAGGCATTCGGTCTCGGCGGTGGCGAAGTTGCACAGCCGCATCAACAGGTCGATGCCCTTGCCGTTGGTGTCCTTGGTCGGCAGGGGCAGTTCCCCGGTGAGCTGGGTGCGCCGCCAGCACACTTCCCGTGGGTCGGGAACGGCGATGTCCCACCCGGTGGGGTGGATACGCACGGACTGCCCGTCACTGCGGCCCAGGTCCAACCAGGTCGCCCCGTCGTATCCGGGGGCGACGCGGATATGCACGGCCTGTACGTCCTCGCTCAGCGCGAGGGCTTCGATCAGGTCCAACGCCTCTTTCAGCGCGGTGCCGTTGAACACGCCAAGCCCGTCCTTGAACAACCCGACCATGAGTTCTTGGCGGTGGCTGCCGGTGGTGCCTTGGGAGCGGATCGGGCGGGCGACGGGGTGGCCGTTCTTCTGGGCGTAGACGGTCCCGTCGGCGGTGCGAAAGTACCGGAAGTGGCTTTGCGCGTAGTCGGTGATGACTTCGCGCGCGGGGTTCTTCTCGTCCTCGGACATGTCACAGCCCCAATGTGGTGCGGGCGTTGGCCCACGCGTCGGTGCAGTGCCGGGGCGTCTCGCCCTTGGTCTGCGCGGCGGCGAACAGGCGCGTGATGTGGGTGGCGGTGAGGCAACCGCACCGGCCGTGTTTGGCGAGCACGGCCAGGAAGGTGCGGTAGACGGTGGCGTGCACGCCGGTGGTGGCCTGGGTGATGCGCTGCTCGGCCATGGCCAGGCCACGAGCCAGGTAGGTCGGGGTGCGGTGCGGGCACGAGCCGCCCCCGACCGGCGCGGGCACGGTGACCGCCTGAGGCGCGGTCCGGGCCGGTGCTGGCTTCGTGACGAGATCGCGCACGGCGTCCGGCAGGGCGGTGATGGTGCCGGTGCCGTGACCGAGCCAACGGGCATAGGCCATGGTCGACTTGATGTCGACGCCGGGGCGGACCGCGTTGGCGGACTGCATCACGCCCAGGTAGATCCAGTGCTCGCCCCGGGTGGTGGGCACGGTCTGTGTGGCGGGCAGGTTCGTACGGGCCCACGCGATGGCGTCAGCGTCGTCCAGGTCCACGACGGTCAGTCCCGCGCCCCCCGGGTGGTAGGCGACCGCGCTCGCGGACAGCCATGCCCGGCGCCAGGCGGTGGAGGCGATGACGTCCGGGTCCGTGGTCGCGGCGGCCCAGGCGTGGCAGGGGGCGGGGCAGGTGCAGGGGCCGGGGGTCTTCATGTTCGGCCGGCCGCCGCACGCGTTGGTCGCGCAGCGGGGGCAGTTGCCGAAGGGGACCTTCCCAGCCCGCAACGGCAGGACCTGCACGCCGGAGGCTGCCAGGGAGAGAGCGGTACGCAGGTGCTCTCCCGAAACGTCGGTGGGTTGGGTCATGCTGGAGACCTCCATCAGGTCTGTAGAGGACGGATGGACAAGGGCGGCCCCGGACTTTGGCGAGACGGGGGCCGCCCTTGGCGTTACGGCTGGTTGCTGGTCTTGGCCCACACGCCGGATGTGCGGCTGTGGACGGTGCGCCGGTCCTGGTGCACCGGGCCCGCGTAGTGGTGGTGGATGTCCGGGGCGGGCTTGGCACGTCGGGCGAGGCGGGCGAGGGCGAGCACGAGGAAGCTGGGGGCGCCGAAGACGAGGCCGCAGACGATCGGGTCGGCGAACTGCGAGACGTACATCAGTACTCCGGCGGTGCCACCGACCATGACGGTGGTGGTGCCCCCGGCGAGTAGGAGCACGCTCGCGTCGGTGGCGCCCTGGCTCATCGGGGGGCGTCCGGGCTGAGAGATGGCCGGGGCGTCGCCGTGGGCGGGCACGGGGGAGGGATCGCGGTAGGCGGTGGGGCGGTAGGCGTCGTCGATGATCCGGCGTGCCTCAGTTGCAGCCTGCTCCTCGCTCAGACCGGCGCCCGGTGCGCCCGCCTGCGGGGTGCTCTTCTTGTACATGCGGAATCCCTTCATCGACGGTTCAGGGAGGCAGAGACACCCCCTTCCGGGGATGCCGTGGAGGGGGTTTCGGGGGGTTGGCCTGCAGTGCCTCCCTGCCTCCCTGAACGATCATTCGTGCAGGTCAGGGCCAGGGAGGTGGGTCAGGGAGGCGGTCAGGGAGTTCTCCCTGCCTCCCTGGCCCGAAGCGGCTCGGCTCCCTCTAGTCGACGTGCGAAATGGAAGCATCCGAATCCTCGTCGTCGGGGCGGTTTGCGAGGGCACGGGCGACCCGGTCGCGTCCGACGACCATGCGCCCGTCGGACTTGTACGGGTCAGCGCCAGCGTTCTCCAGGACGCGCTTGAGGTCACCGAACGACCAGCTTCCGTACGCGTCCTGGCTCAGGGCGGCGAGCCGCTGAAGGACGGTTTGGGTGAGTACACGGGGTGCGTCCCCGAGCACGGAGAGGATGTCCGTGAGCGGGTCGCGCTGCTCGCTCCGGTCGATGGCGTGCAGGGTGGTCACCCCATCGCGCAGGGCCTTGGCCCGCTCGGTGATGGCCTTGGCTGCGTCGTCGTCGATGTAGTGCGTGCGCACCGTGATGGACGACTGTCCGGCCGGGATGGTGATGCCGTCGGAGGCGACGACCAGGGTTCCCCGGTCCAGGCCCGGACGGAGCAGGTTCGGGGCGGCGCCGCCGTCAACGGCTTTGTCGCCGAGCGCCATGCGGGCTTGCGACTCGGTGCCCAGGGCGAGGGAGGCGCGGGTGTGGGCGCCCTCGCGGACCAGTTTGGGCAGGTTCTCGTTGGTCGGGTCCTGGGTGCCCTGCCACATCAGGACGTTCACGGCGCGGCCCTGGTTGTGGATTTTGCGTACGGCCATGAAGTAGCGGGAGTTGGCCTTCGAGCCGCCGTAGGGACGCTTCTGGTCGTCCTTGGCCGGGCACATGAACGCCACCTGCGCCTCGTCGACGAGCACGATCAAGGGCGGGTAGGTGGTTCCGGGCGGGGCCTGGATACGGCGGTTCATCTCCTCGACCGCACCCTCGACCATCTCCGTGACCTCGATGACGTGCTCGTCGGTCGGCCCCTGGATGAGGGTGGAGGCCAGGCCGTCGAACATGGCCCAGTCGCCGACGCCCTTGAGATCACCCATGAGGAACTGCACCGACCTGTCCAGCGCCAACCACAGCGCGAGGGAGCGCAGCGCGACGGTCTTGCCCTGGTTGGACAGGCCCGTGATGAGCAGGTGGCGTTGGTAGAGGCTGAGCGCGGCGGCGTCCCCGCGCAGGTCCTGCCCCCAGGGGGCGCGGCCCTTGGCGTAGTCGGCGGTCATGGTCTCGTCGGTGACCAGCGGGGATGGGCCGATCGGTTCGTCCAGCGCACCGGAGTCGGCCACCCACAGCCGTACCGTGCGGGCGGCTTCGGGGATGGTGATGAACACCTCGTGCTCGTGCCGGGTCAAGTTCTCGGCGAGCTTGCGGCGCCGCTGCTGAACCTCGACCGTGGACACCCCGGACGGGAGCGTCACGTCGACCTCGACGCCGCATCCCGCGATCCGGATCGGCCCCAGCATCGCCGCCCCCGCGTCGCCCATCTCCTTGATGGCGTTCCGCAGCGCGGGCACCCCCAGATCGCGCAGTGCCTTGACCACGATGGACGGGGTGATCGGCTCGCCCTCGCCCGACTGGACGTTCGCCGGAAGCGCCCAGTTCGGCGCGGCCTGCGAATGACGGCCCACGCTCCACAGGGCGAGCAGCGCCAGCAACGGGCCCACCCGCAGGGCTGGGCCCCACACGACGGACACGATGGTGATGAGCAGGCGGATGAACTCGACGACTGCCATCAACGGCGTGAGCACATCGGTGACGTCCTCGTTCGCGATGGCCAGCACCACCCCGAGCCCGACGAGCGCGCCGATGCCCGCCCCGGTGCCGACCGCCAGGCCTTTGGCTACGTCGACGGGGGACTTGAGGAGGTCCATGCGGCGGCGGTGGCGGGCTTCGCGGAAGCGCTGCAGCCGCTCCTCCCACTCGGCGGCTACCTCGTAGTTGCCCTGGGCTTCGGCGGCGCGAAGGAGGCGTTCGTAGCGGGCGCCGGTGCGTCCGTCCCAGGCGCGACGCGTCACGATGCGGGTCCCACCGACCACGTACATGCTGTGCCGCACGGCCAACCGGCCGACCTCACGGGTGCGTTCGTGGGTGACCGCCCGCTGTATGGCACGCCCGGAGCGCACCCACAGCGGCACCGCCGGCGTGGGGGAGGGCTCGGGGACCACGGTCAGGGTCGGGCCCGGTTCCGAGACGGGCGCGGGCGGGGTTTTGTGCAGGGGAACGACGTTGCCGTCCATGGCGGAAAGGCTCCTGACTGCCCCGGACGGGGCGAGAAGACGCGGGGGACCGGGTGGCCGCCCCCCAACCGGGGCGGCCACCCGAGCGGCCGGAAGGTGCGGGCACGCGTCACACGACGCGTGAGGTGGGGACGGTCACCACCAGAAGGACGGCTTCTTGGGTACGAGGACCGGGCAGCCGTTGTGCAGGTGGTCAAGGCAGGGCTCGCACTGCCTGCCCTTGAGTGCCTTGTGGATACGCTTGTCGTGGGCGTGCGCCCAGCACTGCGGACACTCACCGCCGGGGGTCGGCTTGGGGGCCACGCTCACCACCACCCCGAGGACTTCGCGGCCTTCTTGGCGGCCTTGTCGGTGGCGGCCCGCCTCACGGCCTCGTCCCGCTCGACCTGAAGAGCGTTGATCTCCGCCTGAAGCCGCGTCTGCGCCGACTCCCACGTCGCCGCGGCCTTCTCTTCCGGGCGCGTGGTGCTCTTGTGCCGCACGACCTTGGCGGTCACGCTGCCCATCGCGGACACCAGGGCGCGGCGCTCGGGTCCGTTCAACGCCCACATCTCGCGCTTGGCGGCGGCTTCGAGCTTGCGCTGGGTGGTGCGGATCTCGCGGTCAATCTGGTTGGTGTCAGGGGTACCCACAGGGGCTCTCCTCGTGAGGAAACGTGCCTGGTCAGGGGGTAGACGTGCGGGAGCGTCCGTGCCGCTCAGGCGGCATCACGGGCCGGAAGAGCGGCGGGCGCAAGGAAGCGGAGCGCGGCCACGGCCTGGTGGGGAACCACGCCGTTGCCGAGCGCTTTGAGCTGTGCGGAGCGGGACAGGCTGGGGACGTCGGTGACGTGGCCGGCGGGCAGGCCCATGAGCCATTCGACGAAGACGGGGCTCAGGCGTCCCACAGCGTCAACTGGTCCTGGGGCGCGCTGCCCGAGCGCCGTTTCCCAGCGCGTGATGGCCGAGCCGTACTCGCCCCAGTCGATCGGGCTGCGGCCGGCAGGTTGGCCATCTCCGCAGCCAGGCACTTGCCGTGGGTGCCCGCTTCCTGCGACGGGGTCCGCTTGGTCTGCCGGTTCTCGTTCGCCGACGCGCGCGGGGTGGGCAGCAGCGAGACAACGTGCCGCAGGTTCATCCCGCCCTGCGCGGCGTGTCCGGGACCGGTGTTCTCCGAGGTCGACGGGGTCGGCAGCAGCGAGCCCACGGCGGTCGGTAACTGCCCGCGCTGACCGCCGCCCTTCCAGTCCCTGGCTGCCGGGGTCGGCAGACCATGCGAGGACGAAGAGTCGGTTGCGTTGGTGAGCCGCGCCCACGTCAGATGCGCGAAGAGTGCACCAGCGCGCATCGAACCCGAGGGCGGCAAGGTCAGCGAGGACGGTGTCGAATCCGAGAGAAAGGTGCCCTGCGACGTTTTCAAAGACCGCGTAGCGGGGTCGTAGAACGCCAAGGGCACGGGCGATGTG
Source organism: Streptomyces venezuelae (assembly GCF_008642355.1). Classification (NCBI taxonomy): domain Bacteria; kingdom Bacillati; phylum Actinomycetota; class Actinomycetes; order Kitasatosporales; family Streptomycetaceae; genus Streptomyces; species Streptomyces venezuelae. The sequence goes on along the minus strand of NZ_CP029193.1, from coordinate 3,772,168 downwards.
GGGCCAGATGTGCCGGTCATCGGCGGTTCCCTTCCTCTTGCCGGCGGAGCTGAATGGCTGGCACGGATAGCCGCCGCAGACCACATCGACTGACCCGACTCGGGAGAAGTCAGTGGTGGTGATGTCACCGAGGTTCGGCACGTCAGGATGGCGGTGGGCCAGGACGCGGCTCGCGCCGGGGTCGTTGTCCGCCACCCACGCCAGCTCGCCGCCGAACACGGCCTGCACGGCCATGTCCAGACCGCCGTAACCGGTGCACAGAGACCCGATCCGCAGGCCTCCCATCACGCCACCCGTTTCCAGGCGGCCCGCAGCCGGACCTCGGAAGCGGAGTGCCCGGAGGCACGGAAGCGGGTGGCCATGTCGCGGTAGGACAGGGCGGGGTCCTCGCTCGTACGGATCGCGTCGACCAGCTGGTCGAGTGCGGCGTCCGTGAGCGCGGGCGCGGCCGCATCGAGTGCGGGGACCTGTTCGCTCGGCCCCCACACGGGCAGTTCCCAGCGGGCCGTGACGCCGGGTGTGACGGGTGCCGTCACGCTGGTCAGAGCCTTGCCGGTGCCTTCGCCCTTGCGGGCCGCTTCCAGCGTTGCCCAGGCTCCGGACAGGGTGTGGGCCGTCTTGGCCTGGACGCGGGCGACGCGTGCCCCGGCGGCCGTCACGGCCGTCAGCCGCGTCTCCTCCGTGGCTGCTTCGGCACGCAGCAGGGCACGGGCCACGGCCGCCTCGTCACGCGCCTCTTGCTGGATGCCTTGGATGGCGTCCAGCGCGTGGGTGGTGAGCGCGGTCCGTTCCCACAGCCCGTGCACCAGCCAAAGGGCCTTCGCAGCGATCGGGAGCCACGCGACCGCCAGCCATGCGCCGGCAGAGTCCTCGACGGTCGCCGCATGGGAGACCAGGACCCCGGAGGCCAGAAGGCCGAAGGACCAGCCGATAGCGGTCACTACGCGGTTATGGTCGCCCTGCGCAGCGAGGCGACGCTCATAGGCCAGGGTGGCCAGCCAGCCCCCGTCGATCCCCAGACCGACGACCAGAGCGACCAGCCACGGCACGGCCGACCCAAGCCACATCATGACCACGGCCAGGGTGAGCACCATGGACACGGCCGTCATCGCGACCGCGGGCAGTACCGTCTTGCCCCTCACAGCGCACCTCCCGCCTGGAGGAGTGCGACGAGCACGAGCAGGGCGCCGCCTGCGCGGGTCAGGTCGACCGCCCGCTTGAGGGCGGTGAACTTGCGGACCGCGATCCGGGCCAGACCCGCGATGTCCCGCGCCCGCTGGTCTTCCGCGAGTTCGGCGGTGATCTCCTCGGCGCTCAGCGTTGCCCACAGCGGAAAGCCGTGCCGAACGCTCAGGTTCGGGCGGACCGACGACAGCAACAGGCCCGCGGCGGCGAGCAGCAGCGCCATGCCCAGACCACCCACCGTGCAGGTAGGCACCGTCAAGGCCGTGTCCTTGGCGACCGTCCACGTACCGGCGAGCAGAGCGCCGACGAACGCCAGGAGGAGACTGGTCTTGGAGTCGGTACGCGCGATTTCCGCCTTCACCTCGGCGTGTGCCGCCGACAGGTTCAAGTCCGTGACACTCACGCACCCACCCCCGCGGTGACGGTGGTGGCGTTGGCGAGAGCGCGGCGGGCGGCGAGCACCTTGCGGTGGGCCCGCCGGATGCGCCGCGCGTCGACCTCGTTCGGGGCGCGGTCGAGGGTGATGATCTGCGCGTCCAGCAGCTCGACGCCCGCCTCGATCAGCGGCATCTCCCGCTCGATCGCGTCCAGCTCCGTGGCCGAGGGCTCGTGCCACGGCTCGAACGCGGTAACAGCCTCGTGAACAGTGACGATGTGCTTCATGGGTCGTGTTCTCCCTAGCAGGTGGCAACGGCCCCAACAGAGCCCCCGGAGTTGCACCTCCGGGGGCTCGCGCCGTTGTTGTGGGAGCCGCGCGGGAAGCGCGCGGCACGGCCGAGAGAGTCGGCCGCGATGCCCCGAGCGGGGCGGGTGGGTACTACTCGTCGTCGGCGTCGGTGCTCGCACCGCCGCCCATGACGACGTCTCCGTAGACGACACCGCCGGAGACGCCGATCTGGTCCCCAAGAACGATGTCCCCGCCGAACGTGACGTTGCCGCCGAAGTCGAAGACGGCCCCGTTGTTGTCACTCATGGATAGCTCCTTGGTGAGAGGGACGTGCACACGGTCGGACGACCGCAGTGCCCCGGGCGGGATTCGATCCCGCGCCCTCGCGGCCGGATTCCGGGGCGGTAGTACATGTCTCCTTCGGGAGCCAGAGCTCCCGTCGTAGGCGTATGGAGACGTGACCTTTCGGTCTAAGCCCTCCGGTCAATGACAAGGCGCCGGGTCGCCTCCCCCCGTCCGATGCGGGGCTCCTGGTCGTGCGATCGTGCAGGTCAAGCGGTGGGCGGCAGGGATCTTCACGCAGAAACGAGCTATCCCGCCCACGTTGCTCATGCGGCAACCACCGGAACGCTGTCCCGGGACTGCCGCTGGGCATGGCAAGAGACTGGCACTAAGTCCCGGGACTGTCAACAGTCCCGGGATAGCCGTCAATCCCGGGACTGTGGTTCACTGGCCTGGTCGATGAGGAGGGGTTCTGTATGGCACCCAAAACGCCGCAATGGCGTGGACTCGCGGACCAGATCGCGCGGGACATCGCGGCCGGCGCATCCGGATACCGGCCTGGAGATCAGCTCCCGCAGATTCGGGACCTGGTCGCGCAAGGCAAGGGATCAAAGACCACCGTCCTCGCGGCCTACAAGGCGCTGGAGGCCGAGGGTCTGGTCAGCATGGTCCGCGGGCACGGGACGAAGGTCCGTCAGCGCCCGCCGCACCAGATCCGCCGCCACCAGGAGCGATACGTCTGGGAAAAGAAGCTGGCGCTACGGCCCGATGAGGTGCGCCGCACCAGTGGCGTGGTCGACAAGGACACGGGCCTGGAGCACGACGAGATCGCGACGCATGCGACGTTCAGGGCCATCCCAGCCGATGCAGATCTCGCTGAACGGTTTGGTGTGGAGGTGGGCACCCTGATGCTGCACCGGCAGTACTGGCACAGTGCCGGGGACGATCCGACCGCGCTATCGCTGATCGACTCCTACCTCGTCCACGAGGTTGCGGCCCGAAACCCTGACCTGCTGGACAGTGCCAAGGAACCGTGGCCCGGGGGGACGCACCATCAGCTGAGCACCGTGGGCATCGAGATCGACCGTATCGACGACGGCATCAGGACCCGGCTTGCCACCCAGGCCGAGGCCCGGAAGCTGGGCATCCCGACCGGTAGCGCGGTACTCCTCCTCGACAAGACCAGCATCTCGACCGAGGGCGACGTCGTCGAGTACTCGCACGTGGTGCTCCCTGGCGAGCGCACAGAGCTGTGGTACTCCGTGCCGCTGGAGAGGTGGACCCCATGACCCGGATCATGTCGGTCGTGACGCCGGTCCACGACGCGGCGTTGCCCTTCCTGCCCGAGGCCTTCGCCTCGCTCCGTTCGCAGGAGCTGCCCAGTGGCTGGGACTGGGAATGGCTGATCCAGGTCGACGGCGGCAAGGCGGTCGATGTGCCTGCCGACATCCGCGAAGACGCGCGCGTCGCGGTCAGTGACAACAGGCGCGGCGGCCCTGGAGTGGCCCGGACCATGGCGTGGGGCCGCAGCAAGGGCGAGCTGGTGAAGGTCCTGGACGCTGACGATGTCCTGCCCGCCGGCGCCCTCGCCCGTGACCTCGAGGTCATGGAGGCACACCCGTCCGTCGGCTGGACGGTGTGCAAGGTGCTCGACCTCATGCCGGACGGCTCACTGGTGCACTACACACTCGGCGACCCGGACCCCGGCCAGCTCACCCGGGGGGAGCTGTACGCCTACTGGTCCACCACGCACCGGCCCGCGGTGCATCCGGCCTCGCTCTGCATCCGGGAAAGCCTGCTCGCTGAAGCCGGGGGGTGGATGGCCCTGCCCGCATCGGAAGACACTGCCCTGTTGCTGGCCCTCGACGTGATGGCCGACGGCTGGTTCATCGGCGAGGCGGGACTCCACTACCGCAAGCACCCAGACCAGACGACCGCCCACCCGGACCACCGTGACGGTGCTGAGTGGGAAGCCCGAATGGGAGCTATTGGCAAGCATGCGGCAGCCCTTGCCCATAAGTACCTATCCACAGGCTGAACGCTGCAAATAAAAGCCCTCGGGTGCTACGCCCGGGGGCTTTTGCAGGCCGGTCTGATAGAGGCGTACGTGGCATCGCGTGGACTATGAGGCCGTTTCTGTGTCAGGACGCAAAAATTTTCCTACCCGGTCAAGGCTGCTCACTCCGCTCACCGCGAGCGGCCCGGCTCCCGCACGGCCTGCGCCACTGTCTCCGCCCAGCGCCCGTGCCACACGCACGACAAGTGGCCATCTGAAGTCAGAGTGGGCGTTCATCCCGGCTGGGGCGTCGACTCCACGGCTTCAAGACGGCCATTCTGGGGCAGTCCTCTAGGTTATTCAGGGCTCCAACTTCATTCTTTAACGCATAGGCCCATAGAGTTCCGGCAGGCTGAAAGTTGAAGGCACGATCCTCACCTTAAATCAGCTTTAGGCTCCGGTCGCTTCACTGGCCTATTGGATAGGCTTAATCAGCTTCGCTCCAGAGGCGCTTGAAATTAGGTGATGGGGCCTACCCTGCAACATTCCTGCAAGAGCTTCGGCCTCCTCGCTCGTCGCGAAGATAATCTGCGCTTCGCTGCCGTTCACATTCGCGGCGCGACCTAGAAGCGCGGAGAAACTCAACCTATTAGTTTCTTGTTGGCGTGGTTCATCAAAGATAAGCAAGCGAGCATGATTGGTTGAGAAGTTCAGGCCCGCCTCAAGAAATGCTAGGAGGTAGGCCCAGATCACACGGATCATATCGCTAGCCGACAGGTCGAATCCTAGGTCAAACCCTTCGTGGATGGGGCGATAGGTGTCGGGCGAGATCTCAATGCTCTCAGCGTCTAGCGAGTTGAAGTGATAACTCCTGAGCTGTTGCCGCAAAGAATTCTGCAAGAACGCGATCTTCGCGGCATCTTGAGGTGATTGTCCTTGTTCAGCAAGAGCGCGCAGAGCGCCTCGGTTATGCGACCACGCAACTGCCCTCGTGCGAAGGTCGTTACTGGCAGTGAGAATCTCAGCCTGCACCGATCGCAATGCCTCGATCCGATCCTGCAGGCGGATTCTTTCAGCCACAGTCGCAACAGAGGGCGTCGAAGAGGGGGAGGTGAGCGATTGCTTGACGGCTCGAATTCCCCTACGGACCTGAGACATTCTGTCGCGTAGACCTGCCACTTTTGCTTGCTGGTTTTCGATTACCCGTTGCATGTCCGTATGCATAGCCCGGAACGTTCGAAGCTCTTGCTCGATGTACGTGATGCTTTCGTCTGGTGACATAGGGTTCAGAGTCACATCGAAGCCATCCGGCAGCGCCTGCTGACATGTAGGGCATGTCGATTCTCCTCCAATGACAGCGGCATGATCCGAACCGAGCCGACGCAAAAGAGCCGCATCCTTATGCCTTTGCAAGTCCTCCTCAAGGGCTTCGACCCGGAATTCTAGTCCATCACGTCGTGCGCTCGACTCAGTAAGTGATTCGATCTCGTCACGTAGCTTCGCGGCGATAACAGTTAGCTGTTCCTGAGCGCGTGATAGTTCGAAATCCAGTTGCTGCGAGCTCTCCTCGACTGTGGGAACCTCCACGCCATCCAACTCATCCAGACGGGCCTGTAGCAAAGTAATCTCGTCATCGATTGTGATCCATTTGCTATCCGAAGCAATGACTGCCTCGATGGCTACAGCAGCAGCGTCCAGTACGGGTCTCTGCGGCACACCGCGCAGTACCACAGCAGCACCCTTAGTGGTACCAACAAGCCGATCGACGACTTGTCGCCACTCGCTGTCCATTTGAGATCCAGCAGACTCTAGTCGTTGCCGTCGTAGCACGGCGGAATACTCATCGAGGTTCAAGATAAACTCGGCGGCCCTACGGCTCACGTCTCGAATCATGAAGTGAGTCGGGATGCGGGCCTGAATGCCGGACCATCCATGTTTCTGCTCTACAAAGAAATATGGAAAGAGGCACTCTAGGTACAGTGGGCCCTCGCTACCATCCAGGCGGGAAACCTGAGGAAGTTCCCACCCCAGGAAAGCAGCCAAGCGATGGTGAAATCCCCTGTCCCTGATGGCAGCTCCAGGACGGCGGACGAAGTAATCGGTCCCCCTCTCCATGGGCAATCCTTCACTCAAGCAGGGGCCAGTGAACTCCTCAACTAGCGTCATGTGCTTGGTAGCACTCTTCACATGACGCCGAACAGTAATGACATGCCCTGAAGAGTTCTCCACCTCCAACGCTACCCACGACTCGAGGACAGAAAAATCGCGCCCATCTACCTCAATAGAGTCCGTCATAGCGTGTGGCAGCGGAATGTCACGTCGGGCACTCAGCATTCCTTCTAGACCCAAGGCGTAGATGACCGCCTGCATGCAAGTCGATTTTCCGCTGGAGTTGTCGGCCCTTAGAACGTTTAGCCCGCTCACGAATTGAAGATCCGCACCACACAAGGGACCTTCAGTTACGACGCGCAGCTGCAGGTTGCGGATCTTGAGCATGTTAGTTCCAGTCCATGAGTTGACGGATAGACTTTTGCGAAATCTTCCCAGGGAACGCCCTCAGAAAGTCTTTCTCCTCAGTCAGCACCGCATCGTGACGCCAAACATTCCGCGCTAGCGACTTACCCTCGGGTGTTAGAGAAATAGCTTGACTCGGCTTGCGGAATACCAAGCCACTGGAAATAGCAATAGCGATCGTTCGGCTCAGTACCGGATCGTACCTGACCGCAAATTCGTCAGGTGCTCTTTCTCCGTTTTTCCAGGACAGCACCATATTTCGAGTGGATCTCGACCGCATAGCCCAAACAAGCAAATGAAGCTGTTCAACATTCGCTGAGCTCGCGTGACACCGGTCTAACACGAGCACGAGTGCAGCGAGCCTCCATCCGTGCCGTAGATCTCCTGGAATCGGATCGGGGCGCCGAGTAAAGGTTACGGGGGTGTTTGTATTGGAGAAGAGGTCTGCGAGTTCGTCAGTATTAAGCATTATGAGGCCACCGTTGGAAAGTCGAGAGGGCAGCGCATAATCCAGTCGGCAATTGAGGCCCAAGCGATAGCGCTACGGAGGCGATTGTCTAGCGCTGGCGCATCTTCTTTAAGCTCGTGCTCAATTTCCTTGGCAATTTTGGAAAGGCTGCTAAATTGAATATCGGTCGATGGGTACTCAAAAATAAGGAGCTGCTCTTTGTGGTTTCGGTAACGAGTAGCCCTCTCCCAATTGTCGGGGAATTTTCTCCGCATGTCTGCTAGAGCATTCTCCCCCTTAATGTATTGCATGACAAGGCTCTCAACAGCCTGCAACCTACGTGGGTCGTCTTGGATTAGTCCCTGAAGTTTCCTTTCGGCTGTGGTGAATGAGTGCGAATTCTCTCTGATCCAGGCGGCCACGTCTTCTTGTGTCTGCTCGTGAACCTCCACCAAAGGTTGCGGATTGAGCAGCACCTGCTCACGAATATCCGCGTAGGCATCTTCGTCCACTACGACGATCTGGAACCCGGGATCCAAGTGAGGGAGACTCTTACCTCGATACTCTGCAGCCTTCGTCGACGCATGCTGAACAAGTTCGTGAGAATCAAAGTAAGGGACCATGAACATGTATCGCTTGATTCTTACATTACCGAGAAGAGTCACGAACTTCTCTCGACGGTCTTCCAGCTTAGCCAAATCTGTAGTGAGCTTGTCGCGTTGTTTCTCGTAGCGCTCCTTCACTGGAATAGGTTCTTGCGCCGCATAGCATTGAAAAGCGCAGCCGTCGTACGTGAAGGCCTCAATTCCGAGATCGCCTCGGTGGCGGGCCGGAACGACCTGCACTTGATCAGCGCCATATCGCCTACGAATGAGAAGAATGCACCATTCTTCCCATTCGTCGCCATCCCAATTCCTAGCCGAGCGCAAGTGGGCCCTCCACTTCAGTGGTGCCGTCAAGGCCACAGACTGGGATCTCGCCCGCTGGCCCATTGATCCAGGGTATCGATGATCGAGCCGGATGGTAGTGGCTGTGGAACAGTGCGTGACAGGGTCGCGGCCCGATGGCCAAGGTGCTTGTAACCGGGCGAGCGCATCGAGTGGTCGCGCTCGCCCCTTAGCCGTGGGCCAGAAGGCATAGCCGCAGTGGTGCCGCGCGCCCTGTGTAAGACCAGGTCCCGGGATGCGACAAGAGTCGGTGGTCTTGCCGCTCAGCACCGTGCCGGACCCGTGCCGGGCTGGACGGAGAGCCGACGGGGAGCAGCTGGCAACGAATCAGGGAGCGTGAGGACCGTCAAGACACTCCCTCACAGCCCAGATGCTGACTGCCCTAGAACGCCCGAACTCCCCAAGCTGTTGGTCTGTCGGCTAAGTGGAAACTGCCGCTTGGTGCAGAGCTCCCCGCATTTTCAAACCGGCGACTCGCACCGCGTTGCATTGGGGGCTGACTACGATGGTTTGGTCATGGCCGGGCGTTTCGGGCAGTGCGGGCCGCACTCGTACACCTCGATGGACAAGTCGTGCGCACCCTCGCGTCCTTCGGCGCGGCCGGCGGACCTTGCGCCCTGCCAGATCGGGGCGTCGCACCAGCAGCAGTGCCAGCCGAGGTACTGCCAGCCGTTGAGCGTCTTGGCGCGCGGGGGCTTCGGGCGCCCCATCTCGTTCACGGCCGGTCGGCGAACGGGACTAGGTCGTGCTCCTCGCGGCAGGGGAGACACGCGAAGTCCACGCCCCCTGGGCCCGAGCCCTGTTCCACCACGTTGATGACGCGGATGCCTGCGCTATAGCCGCGGTGCCACGAGCAGTAGCCGTAGCTGCCGGGCTCCATCTTGGCCGTGTTTGAGCTGTTCGGAGTGTTCGGATTCTGCTTAGCCTCGTTCACGTCGACTCCACGTCAGTCGTCCACGCCCCTGGGTCGTTCGCGCGGCCGCAGGGGTGCTGTGCGTGCACGCAGCGTAGTACTAGCTAGCTAGGGTAGCTAGGCCATGCAGGCTTACTCGTCTCGCTGACCAAGCCTGTCCTGCCTAGCTTCGGATCATGGATTGGAAGCCGGACATCCCGCGGTGGAAGCAGGTCTACGCGGTCTTTGAGCAGCGGATCGCCGATGGCGAGTACCCGCCGGGCAGTCAGCTGCCGGGTGTCCTCGCGATCCAGGGTGAGTTTGGCATCGCGCAGATGACCGCCCGCCGGGTACTCACCGAGCTTCGAGAGGCCGGGCTCGCACAGATGCAACCCGGCATCGGAACCTTCGTCACCGAGCTGCCCAAGCCCAAGCCGTAGTTGGGCCCCAGCCCCAGCGTGGTTTGGTAGCTGGGCCAGTCTCAGTTCTAGTCTCGGTTGGCGCCGAATCCGGCATCGTTCGTACTCGTCCCTGTGCGTCCACCAACGCCCTTGACCTGCGAGTTCGGCTCACTCAGGGACGCGCCCGGACCACGATGGATCAAGGCCGGACAGCTTGTAATGCGTAGGTCGTCGGTTCGAATCCGACAGGGGGCTCTCTTTCAGTGGCGGCCCGCCACCCTGTCCGCCCATTGGGCCAGGCGGGATGAGGTCGGGGTGTGGGTCGTGTGTTCGCGGTGGTCGGCCGCGTTGTACGTGGCGTACATCGCGTGGACGCCCAGCCAGCGGAGCGGTTCCGGTTCCCAGCGGCGGACCTTGTGGTTGACCCAGGGGAGGGTGGTGAGGTCTGTGGGGCCGGCCTGGCCCGAGTCCTGTTGGATCAGGTCGCGCAGGGTGCGGGCGGCCAGGTTCGTGGTGGCTACGCCCGAGCCGACGTAGCCGCCCGCCCAGCCGAGGCCCGTGGCGCGGTCCAGGGTGACCGTGGCGCACCAGTCGCGCGGGACGCCGAGGACGCCGGACCAGGCGTGGGCGATGCCGACGCCGGCCAGCTGGGGGAAGAAGCGGGTCAGGATCTCGTGCAGGGCTTCGATCGTCGCGGGTCGGGTGCGGCCGTCGTTGTCCGTCTTGGAGGCATAGCGGTACGGGACGCCTCGGCCGCCGAGCGCGATGCGGCCGTCGGCGGTGCGCTGGGCGTACATGTACGCGTGCGCCATGTCGCCGAGTGTTTCGCGGCCTTCCCAGCCTATTGACTCCCATTGGGCGGAGGTCAGGGGGTCTGTGGCGATCATCGAGGAGTTCATGGGGAGCCATGTGCGGCGCTGGCCCTTCAGGGACGCCGTGAAGCCCTCCGTGCAGCGCAGGATGTAAGGGGCGCGGACCGTGCCGTACGGGGTGATCGCGTGTTTCGGGTTGATCTCCGTCACCGGTGTCGACTCGTGGATGGTGACGCCGAGGGCTTCCACCGTCGCGGCCAGGCCCTGGACGAGCTTGACCGGGTGCAGGCGCGCGCCGTGCGGGGTCCACGTGGAGCCGACGGCGCCGGCCACGCGCACCCGCTCCGCCGTCTCGCGGGCACCGTGCAGGGTGCGGTCCTTCTCGCCGTAGGACAGTTCTGAGGCGTGGAACGCTTTGAGGCGGGCCAACTGGGCGGGTGTGTGGGCGATTTCGAGTACGCCTCCGTGGTGGATGTCCGCGTCGATGGATTCTTCGGCGGCTACGCGGATCACTTCGGTGACGGTTTCGTTCATGGCTCGCTGGAGGCGGACGGCCGCCTCATGGCCGTGCAGTTTCGCGTAGCGGTCGCGGCCCGCGATGCCGTTGTAGAGCCAGCCGCCGTTGCGGCCGCTCGCGCCGTAGCCGCAGAACCTCTGCTCCAGGACGGTGACGCGGAGGAAGGGGGCCGCCTTCTTCAGGTAGTACGCCGTCCACAGGCCGGTGTAGCCGCCGCCGACGATGCAGACGTCCGCCGTGGTGTCGGACGTCAGGGGCTCGCGGGCGGTGGGCAGTCCGTGGTCCGCGTACCAGAACGATATGCCGCCGTTGACCGTGCCGGGCCGGTGGTGCGTGTTGTTCGCGCTGCTCATGGGCGGACGTTACTGCGCAGGTGGGGGCCGTGGGGAGGGGGCGGAGCGGTCGTTTCGATCGTTTCGCGCGGAGGGTCGTAAGTCCCTGGGGGCGGGGCGTTCGGCCCACGGTGCGCGGGATAGATTCCGATACTTTGAGCGGTACGTGACGAATGCGAGGGAGGGCTTTTCATGGCCGTACACAAGGCCGGGCGCAAGGCAGCACGCGTCGCCACCACGGTGGCCGCGGTGGCGCTGGTCGGGGTGGCCGCGTCCGCCTGCGGCCCCGGCGACGACGACGCCAAGGGCGGCGACCGCGTCAGCGAGAAGCCCGCGGCGTCGGCCGGGGAGAAGTCCCCGGACTCCGGCGGACCGGACTCCGCTGATCCGGCCTCCGGCGCCCCCGAGGCGAAGGCTCCTTCGGCGGCCAGTGCGCAACTCGCCGACGTGCCCGCCACCGTGAAGGGCGGCGTGATCACCGTCGGCGATCCGAAGGCCAAGCATACGGTCAAGATCTACGAGGACCCGCGCTGCCCGTTCTGCAAGAAGTTCGAGGACGGTGGGGCGCAGGCGCTGGTGAAGCCGGTGGCCGACGGCAAGGTCAAGGTCGAGTACACGATCGCGTCGTTCCTCGACAAGAACCTCGGCGGCAGCGGCTCGGTGAACGCGGCGAACGCGCTGCGGGCCTCCGTGGAGGCGGGCAAGTTCCCGCAGTACCACGCCGCCGTCTTCGCCAACCAGGCCGAGGAGGAGACGGACGACGCCTACACGCCCGCGTTCCTGCTGAAGATCGCCGACAAGGTCGACGGGCTGCGCGGCGGCGCCTTCGACAAGGCGGTCACCAACGGGACGTACAAGGAGTGGGTCGGCGAGGCGATGGAGTCCTTCAGCGCCGACGGCATCACGGGCACGCCGACCGTCTTCATCGACGGGAAGAAGGCGGGCGGCGACGCGCTGTACGAGCAGGGCGCGTTCGCCAAGGAGCTGAAGGCCAAGGGGGTTTCCTGATCCCGGCGTCCTCGACGACCTCAGGGGGCCGCCGGGAAATCCCCGTGCGGTCGCGGGGGCGCGTCGGTAATGTCCCGGACGTGATCGACATTCGCGTTCCGGACGAGCTGGTCGAGTCGCAGCACCTGTACGCGGGGGAGCCGGGGCGTGCCTTCATCGCCGCGCTCCCCGCGCGCGTACGGGAGTTCGTGGAGCGCTGGGAGCTCACTGTCGACGGCGACCCGATGCACGGCATGGCGGCGCTCGTGCTGCCCGTGGTGTGCGCGGACGGCACGCCCGCCGCGGTCAAGTTCCAGCTCCTGGACGAGGAGACCGAGGGCGAGCCGGTCGCGCTGCGGGTGTGGGACGGCGACGGCGCGGTCCGGCTCCTCGACCACGACGCCGCCACCGGCACGATGCTGCTCGAACGCCTCGACTCCGGGCGGATGCTGTCGACGATGGCCGACACCCGCAAGGCCGTCCTCGTCCTCGCCGAGCTCCTCGCCCGGCTCACCGCGACGCCCGCCCCCGAAGGCATGCGCCGTCTCGGCGACATCGCCGCCGAGATGGTCGACGACCTGCCGCAGGCGCTGCGGACGATCGCCGACCCGGCCGAGCGGGCCCTCGTCGAACGGTGCGGGGGCGCGGTCCGCGAGGTCATGGGGGAGCCCGGTGACCGGATGCTGCACTGGGACCTGCACTTCGAGAACGTCCTCGCGAGCGACCGCGAGCCGTGGCTCGCCATCGACCCGAAGCCGCTCGCGGGCGACCCCGGCTTCGACCTCTGGCCCGCCATCGACAACAAGTTCGACGCGGACGACGTGCTGTGGCGGTTCGACGCGATGACGGAGGTCCTCTCCCTCGACCGCGAGCGGGCGCGCGCCTGGACGCTCGGGCGGGTCCTGCAGAACGCGCTGTGGGAGGCCGAGGACGGGCGGCCGATGGTGGCCGACGACATGGAGATCGCGCGGCGGCTGCTGGGCCGGTAGCGGTCGGCGGGTGCCGGAAGGTGAGACGACGTTGACGCGGCGGGGCGCGCGTGGCTTGCTGCCTCCATGATTCGTACCGCCACACCCGCCGACGTGCCCGTCATCCACACCCTGGTCCGTGACCTCGCCGCGTACGAGAAGGTGCCCGACGAGGCGAAGGCCACCGAGGAACAGCTGCACGAGGCGCTCTTCGGTGAGCGCCCCGCCGCCTTCGCCCACATCGCCGAGGACGACGCCTCCGGCGACGTGGTCGGGTTCGCGCTGTGGTTCCTCAACTTCTCGACCTGGCGCGGCGTGCACGGCATCTACCTGGAGGACCTGTACGTACGCCCCGAGGCGCGCGGCGGCGGCCACGGCAAGGCGCTCCTCACCGAGCTCGCACGGATCTGCGTGGAACGCGGCTACGAGCGCCTCGAATGGTCCGTCCTCGACTGGAACGAGCCGTCGATCGACTTCTACCGGTCACTGGGGGCGCTGCCCCAGGACGAGTGGACCGTGTACCGGCTGACCGACGGCGCACTGGACGCGCTCGGCCGTTCCTAGAGCGGGCTAGAACTCGTCCACCGTGTGCGGCAGCAGCGCCGTGTGCAGGGCCGCGTCCAGCGCTGCCGCCGTGCCCGGGGTGTGCTCCGTGGCCAGGCCCGCGCGGAGCAGGGCGGCCGTCTTCGTGCCGCCCAGGTAGCAGGCGGCCAGGTCGCGCACGTCGAGGGTGAGGTCCGCGGGGTCCTCCGTCCTCTCGTACGTACACCCCTCGGGGGACGCCGTCAGCCGGTGGCGGCCTTCGTTGGCCGGGAGACGGCCGTCCCGCACGTCCAGGACGACGTCCACAGGGGCCGCCCAGGAGCGGGCCTCCAGCGCGCCGCGCACGTCGACGAGGCGGACCCACAGGGCCGGGAACTCGCCGGTGACGCGCACCTGGTCGCGGTCGGCGGAGAAGAGGTGCAGCGGGTCGTCCACCGGCCGTCCCCACGCGCGGACGAGGCCCGTCAGGTCGATCGACGCGAGGTAGCGCCAGAGGGCGGCCGCGACGGCCGGCGTGTCCGCCTCCAGCTCGTCCAGGCGTACGAGACCGGGGGCGTCGTCGCGGGTCCTGGTGCGGTAGATCGCGTAACCGGCGACGGGTTCGTCGGGGGCGCCGAGGACGACCACGCGGGGCGGCGACAGCTCGTCGTCCTCCTCGTCCTCCTCCACCAGCCACTCCTCGCGCCACCACGCCTCGCCGCGGGCGATGCGTCCGGCGCGCTCGGCGCGGGTCCGGTCGTAGTACTCCCCGAGCACGCCGGGCGCGTCGGACGGGTCGATGAGGCGCAGCGGCCGGTCGTCCGGGGTGATGCGCAGGGCGAGGGGGCGGCGGGAGTCGACCTCCACGGTGTGGCCGAGCGTGGCGGGGCCGAAGCCGAACCTTCCGTAGATCGCGTCCTCCGACGCCCACAGGGCCGCGATCGGCGCGCCGTCCGCCGTGGCCCGCGCGAACAGCTCCGCGAGCATCCCGGAGAGCACGCCGCGCCGCCGGTGCGTCGGGGCCACGGAGACGAACGTCAGGCAGGGGCAGGGCAGTTCGCCGCCCGGAACGGACACGGTGAAGGGGAACGCCGCGACGAGACCGACGAGTTCCTCGCCCTCGTACGCACCGATGCGGGTGCAGCCGCGCAGCAGGTCGTGGTGGTGCTTGCGCTTCTCGTCCTCCGGGTTCTCGTGGAAGACGAGGTAGGAGAGGGAGAGCGCGCGGTCGATCCCGGCCTCGGGGATGTCGCGGAACTGGACGGATTCCATACCCATATAACGGACGGTAGTTCCCGGATGTCGTACGGGCATCCGGTTTTCCGACCTCTCCCGAGTGCGGGGGTCAAGGGATCAGGACGACTTTGCCCATCGTGGCCCGGGACTCCAGGGCGCGGTGTGCGGCGGCCGCCTCCGCGAGGGGGAAGCGCTGCACGGCCGGGGTGAAGTGGCCCTGCGACGCGGCGGCGAGGGCGGCAAGCTCCAGGGTGCGGACCGGGTTGTCGCCGCCCGCCTTCCGCATCATCGCCGGGCCGAGCACATTGAGCTGGGTGATGCCGCGCGCGGCGAGTTCCTCCTCGGTGAAGGTGAGCGGCTCGCCGTCGTGCGGCCCTTTCCCGGCCCAGCCGAAGACGATGTGCGTGCCGCCGGGGCCGAGCAGGTCCACCGCGTGCCGGCCCGCGTCGCCGCCCACGCCGTCGAAGACGACGGTGGCCGCGCGGCCGTCGAGCCGCTCCGTGAGGTACGCGCGGACCTCGTCGGGCCACTTCGCGTCGGTGTAGTCCACGGCGAGGTCGGCGCCGTTCGCGCGGACGCGGTCCGTCTTCTCCGGCCCGCCCGCCAGGCCGATCACGGTGGCGCCGCGGTGCTTGGCGTACTTCGTGAGGAGCGTGCCGATGCCGCCCGCCGCGGCGGGGACGACGGCCACGGAGTCCGGCGTCAGCGTGGTGAACCGCAGGATGCCCATCGTCGTACGCCCCGTGCCGATCAGGGCGACCGCCTCCGCGGAGTCGAGGTCGTCCGGCACCTCGTGGAGGCGGGACGCCTCGGTGACGACGCGCTCGGCGTAGCCCCCGGGGGCGAAGCCGATGTGGGCGACGACGCGCTTGCCCAGCCAGTGGGCGGGGACGTCGTCGCCGAGTTCGTCGACGATGCCGGCGATCTCGCGTCCGGGGACGGTGGGCAGGGCGGGGAGTTCGGGGAGCGGGCCCTGGATGCCCTCGCGGACCGCGGTGTCCAGGAGGTGCACGCCGGCCGCCGCCACGGTGATGCGGACCTGACCCTTCCCGGGCTCGGGATCCGGTATCTCGTCCAGGACGAGGTTCTCGGCGGGACCGAAGGCGTGGAGGCGGATGGCGCGCATGACGGGCTCCTCGAAGGTGTGTCGATGGCCCCCAGCCTTCAACCTGAAGTGGACTTGAGGTCAAGTGCCGACTTCGTGAGCGCGAGCGACACCGCCTCCACCGCGCTGTTGAACGACACCTCGGACAGCAGCCCGGGCGCCGCGACCTGATCGCCCACTACGTAGACGCCGTCCCCGCGGTCGATCGCGGGGCGGTCCCTCCAGGTCGTGCCGGGCCGGTCGAGCGCGCCCGTACGGCCGTTGGCGACCGAGGCGCGGCGCCACGTCAGGCGTTCGCGCCAGCCGGGGAAGCCGAGGTCGAGGAGGCGTTCCGCGTGGGCCACGCCGTCGGCCTTGGTCTCGTCGGGGGAGAGGGGGATCTGCGCCTGGACGAGCTGCTCCCCGGCGGGGGCGAGCGTACGGTCCTGGGCGGTGAAACGCTCCACCCAGCCCGTCCTGTCCAGGTCGGAGACGACGAACAGGTCGCCCCTGCGGGAACGGAACGCCACGTCGACCAGTGCCGTGCGGCCGCTCTCCCAGCGCAGGGACGCGTCGCCGAGCAGGCGGCGGGCCGAGTCGAGGGACGTAGCGACGATGACGGGCCCGCCCCGCGGCAGGTCGTCGAGCGTGTCCACCCGGTCCAGCGTCTCCGTGCGTACACCCATGTTCCAGGCCAGCGCGGCCATGCGGTCGACGACGGGACCCCAGCCGCCGCGCGGGTAGTGCGCCTGCGGGGGCAGCTTGGTGGTGCGGCGCAGCCGCTCGTGCACGAAGCGGGCGGAGAGCGAGCCGGGATCGTGGTGGAAGGTGGCGACGGCGACGTAGTGCGCGGCGGCGCGTGCGCCCTCCTCGCCGACCTCCTCCGTGGCCCACGACATGAAGTCACGTTCCACCGGCGCCTGTTCGGTCCTGCGGCGCAGGAGCTTGAGCATGGCGAGGGGCGGCGTGCGGCGCAGTGTGCCTCCGTGGAGCAGGCGCAGGCGGGCGCCTTCGAGGGGTGGGAGCGGGGCGAGCGGGCCGATGAGGTCGCGCTGCTTGAGCCAGGTCCACAGGGGGCCGCCGCTGTAGAGGGCGTGGGGGCCCTCGTTCGTCTTGTACGTGCCTTCGGAGGTACGGGCGCGTCCGCCGAGGGTGTGGTGGGCCTCGCGGAGGGTGACGCGGGCGCCCGCCTCGGCGGCGCTGATGGCGGCGGTGAGGCCGGCGAGGCCGCCGCCGATGACGGTGAGCTTGAGGTGTGGCCTGGTGGGGGGAGTGGATGTGGACGTGTGCATGGGGGCGGGCTCCCTCGGGCCGGGTGCGTGGACTCGGGTGCGTGGTCTTCGCCTCTTGGACGTATGGGAGCGGCCGGAATGTGACATCGGGGCGGGGAACGCGCTTTTGGCCGGTCGGCGGGCGTTGTCAGTGGTGGGGTGCACGATGGGGGAATGGTGCGGAGGACGAAACCGGTGCGGGTGGTCGAGGCGGTTCGGCGGGCCGAGGTGCGGTTGCCTCCGCTGCGGCCGTTCGAGGGAGGGGAGTACGGAGGGGAGTTGCGCCCCGACGGGGACTACGACGGCGTGGAGTTCAAGGAGCTCGACCTCAGTGGGCAGGACGGCGGCGGGGCCCTGTTCATGGACTGCGCGGTGACGGGGTGCGCGGTCGACGGGACGCGGCTGGTCAGGGCCCGGTTCGTCGACTCGGTGCTGACGGGGCCGCGAGGGGTGGGGACGGATCTCGCGGAGGCGTCGCTGCGGGATGTGGAGGTCGTCGACGCGCGGCTCGGGGGCGTGCAGTTGCACGGGGGCGTCCTGGAGCGGGTCGTGGTGCGCGGCGGGAAGATCGACTACGTGAACCTGCGGAAGGCGCGGCTGCGGGACGTCGTGTTCGAGGGGTGCGTGCTGGTGGAGCCGGACTTCGGGCAGGCCTCGCTGGAGCGGGTGGAGTTCCGGGACTGCGTGGTGCGGGGAGCGGACTTCACGGGGGTACGGATGACAGACGTCGACCTGCGGGACGCGGCGGAGCTGGACATCGCGCGGGGCATCGAGCGGCTCGCCGGTGCGGTGATCAGCCCGTCCCAGCTGATGGAACTGGCCCCGGCGTTCGCGGCGCAGGTGGGGGTGCGGGTGGCGGGGGCGGGGGAGTAGCCGCGGCTCCCCCGGAGGGCCACTGGGTTACTGGACCACTGGGTTACTGGACCACTGGGCTACTGGGTCCGGGGGAAGCGGGACAGCAGGGACCAGATCGCGGGGTTGTCCGCGAGGGAGTCGTGGAGGTCGGTCAGGTCGGCGACCAGATCGTGCAGGAAGTCGCGCACCTCGCGGCGGAGCTCGGTGTGCGAGAAGGTCAGCGGCGCCTCGTCCGGATCCATCCAGTCCGCCTCGATGTCCACCCAGCCGAAACGGCGGGCGAACAGCATGCGGTCCGTCGACTCCGTGAAGTCGAGCTCCGCGTACTGGGGGCGGGAGGCGCGGCTGCCCATCGGGTCCTTGTCGAGCGTCTCGACGATGTCGCACAGCGCCCACGCGAAGTCCAGCACGGGAACCCACCCCCAGGCTGTGGACAGCTCCCGGTCCGCCTCGGTGTCCGCGAGGTACACGTCCCCGCAGAACAGGTCGTGACGCAGCGTGTGGACGTCCGCGCGGCTGTAGTCCAGCTGGGCGGGGTCGGGGAAGCGGCGGGAGAGGGCGTAGCCGATGTCGAGCACGGGTCGATGGTGTCATGGGTGGGGTGTGGGGGGCGGCGTCAGGCCTTTGACCTGGAGAAACGGTAGCGGTCGCGCGTTCGGGCGAACGGTTTGCGGTTCCGTCGGCGCTGGGAGGCCCAGGCTGACAGTGTCGCGTTGAGCGAGGGAGGTTCCGTGCTGTACACGGAGCCCCTCGGCTTCGAGCTCGACACCAGCGAGTTCTGAACCGCCCCCGCTGCACGCAGGTTTCACGGCAGCAGGCGTTGTTCCTTCGCCACCGCGACCGCGCCCGCCCGCGTGTCCACGCCCAGCTTGTCGTAGATGCGGCCCAGGTGGGTTTTGACCGTGGCCTCGCTGATGAAGAGGGCGCGGGCGATGTCGCGGTTGCCGAGGCCCTGGGAGAGCTGGCCGAGGATGTCGCGTTCGCGGTCCGTGAGCGTGGGCCGGGGGGCGCGCATGCGGGCCATGACGCGGGAGGCGACCGGGGGAGAGAGCGCGGTGCGGCCCTGGGACGCGGCCTGGATCGCGGAGAAGAGTTCCTCGGGGCGCTCCGCCTTGAGCAGGTAGCCCGTCGCGCCCGCCTCGATGGCGCGGGTGATGTCCGCGTCCGTGTCGTACGTCGTCAGGACCAGGACGTGCGGGGCCGGGGGCGGCGACGACGTGATGCGGCGGGTGGCCTCCACGCCGTCGATGCCCTCGCCGAGCTGCAGGTCCATCAGGACGACGTCCGGCGTCAGCTTCGCGGCCAGCGCCACCGCTTCCTCACCCGTGCCCGCCTCACCGACCACCTCGATGTCCGGCGCGCTGCCGAGCAGGGCGAGCAGGCCCGCGCGTACGACGACGTGGTCGTCGCAGACCAGCAGGCGGACCGGGGTGGGAGCGGGGGTGGGGGACGTGCCGGTCACTGTGTCTCCAACGGGATCAGCGGGATCAGCGGGATCGATACGGACAGGACCGCGCCCTCGCCGGGCGCCGACTCGATGGTCAGTGTGCCGCCGAGCTGGTGGGCCCGTGCGCGGATCGCGGGCAGGCCGTGCCCGCGTACGCCGGTGGTGGCGCCTGTGGCGGCGCTCCTACCCGCACCCGCAGCCGCACCTGAGGCCGCCCCCGGGGCGAAACCGCGGCCGTCGTCCGCGACGTCCAGGACCACCTGATCGTCGAGGAACGTGAGGGTCACCGCCGCCGTGGTCGCGTCCGCGTGTTCGCGTACGTTCGCCAGGGCGCCCTGCGCGATGCGCAGCAGCGCCGAGCTGACGCGGTCGGGCAGCGGCGGCGGGGCGCCCTCCGCGTGGAAGCGGACGGTGAGTCCCGCGCCCGACTCGCGCTCCGCGAGTGCCCGCAGTGCCTGTGCCACGCCGCCGCCGTCCGCGAGGTCGGCGGGTGCCAGGTCGTGGACGAAGCGGCGCGCCTCCGCGAGACCGTGCTCGGTGATCGACTCGGCGGTGCGGACGTGGGTACGGGCCTTCGCCGGGTCCGCGTCCCAGACACGGTCGGCGGCCTGCAACAGCATCTGCTGGCTGGACAGGCCCTGCGCGAGGGTGTCGTGGATCTCCATGGACAGGCGCTGGCGCTCGGCGAGGGTGCCCTCGCGCCGCTCCGTGGCGGCCAGTTCGCGGCGCGTACGGATCAGGTCGTCGATCAGTTCGCGCTGGCGGGCGGCCTGACGCTGCATGTACAGGAACACGGCGGCCGCGACGGCGGCCCAGGCGGGCGGCGCGAACAGCAGTATCGGGTCGAAGGAGCCCGCGAGCTTCAGCTGCGCGACGACCACGAACGCGGTCAGGACGGCCACCAGGAAGAGGGCGGCGCGCGGCGGCAGCGTACGGAGCCCCGTGTAGAAGAGCGGCACCGCGCACCACGCGAAGCTCGGCGCGAGTATGACGATCACGACCCAGACGGCCACGACCAGGCTCAGCCAGATCAGGCGGCGCGGCGCGGTGGGGCGGGCGCCGACGGTGGGGCCGAGTACGTAGAGGAGCGCGAGGGAGACCGAGAGCGCGATGATCCACGGCGTGCGGGGCTCGCCGGGGTGCCGCATCAGGAAACGCGCCAGCGACGACCCCAGGAGCAGGAAGAACGCGGTGTGCATGACGGCCGCGAGCCAGCGGGCGTCGGGGTCCGGGGCGCGGGGATCGAGGCCCGGGGCGTGGGGGTCGAGGCCCGGGGCGTGGGGGTCGAGGCCCGGGGCGTGGGGGTCGAGGCCCGGCGTGTGCTGTCCCACTGCGGGGCCTCCTTCTCGTACTGCCGTTCCCTATCGCCGTTCACCCAGTCGCTGAACTGGGCAAACACCCTCATTGTGGCCCGCCGGGACCCCGCAGGGGTCAACCGAACGGTTGACCCCCGTGTCGGCCGAGCAGCGCGCGGCAGCGAGCCGGTCCGTGGAGGGGTGGGACCCGGGTGCGGCCACAGCATTGAGTGCAGAGGCAAGAACCCCTCGAACGCCCCACGACTCGACCACCCCAGGAGCCCCCGATGCAGAAGCTCTCCCGCCGCACCCGCGTCCTCACCGTCGCCGCCACCGCCGCCGTCCTCGGCGCCGGCACCTTCGGCGCCGTCTCCGCCACCGCGGGCACCCCCGACGCCGCCGCCAAGGCCGCCGTCACCGCCGACGCCGGCAACAAGAACCTGACGCAGTCCACGCACCTCACGGTCGCCGCCGCCACCAAGGCCGCGCAGGCCACCCTCGACGCCGCGAAGAAGGAGAACCAGCGCGTCTCCGTCGCCGTCGTCGACCGCAACGGCAACACCATCGTCCAGCTGCGCGGCGACGGCGCGGGCCCGCAGTCCCCCGAGTCCGCCGTGAAGAAGGCGTACACCGCCGTGTCCTGGAACGCGCCCACCTCCGAGCTGACCAAGCGTCTGGAGCAGGCCCCGAACCTGAAGGACATCCCCGGCACCCTCTTCCTCGCGGGCGGCGCGCCGGTCACCGCCAAGGGCGCACCCGTCGCGGGCATCGGTGTCGCGGGCGCCCCGAGCGGCGACCTGGACGAGAAGTTCGCGAAGGCGGGCGTGGCGGCGCTCGACCGCTGATCTCCTTGCTGCGCAGGCTGTTCCCGGCCCCCGTGCCCGTCCGCGCGGGGGCCCGCACGACGAGGAGATCCGCCATGAACACCACCGCTGCCGACCGGCGGCTGCTCGACGCCGCACGGGCCGGGAACGCCGCCGAGGTGACCGCCGCCCTCGCCGAGGGCGCACGCGTCGAGGCCCGCGACACCGAGCTGCGCAGCCCACTGCTGCTCGCCGCGCTCGGCGACCACGTCGAGGCGGCCCGCGTGCTCGTCGCGGCCGGCGCGGACGTCGACGCGCAGGACCACCGTTCCGACAGCCCCTGGCTGGTCACCGGTGTGACGGGCAGCGTCGCCATGCTGCACGTGCTGCTGCCCGCCGGACCCGACCTGAAGCTGCGCAACCGCTTCGGCGGGATCTCTGTGATCCCCGCGTCGGAACGCGGGCACGTCGCGTACGTACGGGAAGTGCTGCGCGTCACCGACATCGACGTCGACCACATCAACGACCTCGGCTGGACCGCCCTGCTCGAAGCCGTGATCCTCGGCGACGGCGGCCGTCCGCACCAGGAGATCGTCGAGCTGCTCCTCACCGCGGGCGCGACGCCGGACCTCGCGGACCGGGACGGCGTCACGCCGCTGGCGCACGCGGAACGGCGCGGGTTCGACGGGATCGCGGAGCTGCTGCGGGACGCGTCGTGAGGGGGCGCGCGGCAGCGGCCCCGCGGGCCCGCGCCGTGGCGACGGCGGTACTGGCTGCCGCGGTCCTGGTGGGGTGCGGCACGGGTGATGACGGCCGCGCGTCGGCCGCCCCGGACCCCACACGCCCCACCGTCACCGACACCCTCCCCACCACCGACACCCTCCCCACCACCACACTCCCCGCCACCACCAAGACCCCCGAAGGCACCCTCCTGGTCGCCGACTTCGGTTCCGACACCGTCACCTTCGTCGACCCGGAGAAGGGCCCCGTCGACTCCGTGAAGGTCGGTCAGGCCCCCTACGGGCTGACCGTCGGCGAGGACGGCCGTGCCTGGGTGGCGACCGCCGAGGGCGTGGCCGTCGTCGACACCGTCACCCGCAAGCGCGTCGACCGCATCCCGTACGAGACGGAGACGGCCTCCGGGACAGGTCCCGTCACGACGGGCGAGTACCGCGGCGGCGGCATGGGCATCGCCCTCGCGCCCGACGGCGAACACGTCTACGTGGGCGTCAACGTCCCGGGCGGCGACGGGACCCTTGAGGTCATCGACACGGGCGAGCGCGAGGTCACCGACACCGTGCCCGTCGGGCGGCGGCCCTTCGACGTCGACGTGTCGCAGGACGGCCGCGAGATCTACGCGACCGGCCACGACTCCTTCGACGTGACCGTCGTACGCGCGGACTCGCTCGAGCCGCGCCGCATCGACGTCGCCCCCTACGGCACGGAGGGCGGCCTCGGGTCCTGGCTGAAGCCGCACTACGCGGCCGTGCGGCCCGCCGACGGCAAGCTGCTGCTGCCCTTCGAGGGCGAGAAGCTCGTCGTGCTCGATCCGCGCACCGGCGAGTACGACGTCGAGAAGATGACCGCCAACACGCACCAGCACGGCGTGACCGTCACGGACGACGGCACGCTGTACGCGGTCGGCACCGGGCCCATCGACCCGGACGCCGACGAGGGTCCGTCGCTGACGGTGCGGACGAAGAGCGGCAAGGAGCGGGTGATTCCGCTGGACGGGCCGCACGAGGACGTCGCCGTGTCCGAGGACGGCCGTACCGTGTACGTCACGGGCGGCTTCACCCGCGACGGCTACTGGAACGGCATCTCCGTCGTGGACACGGAGGACGGATCGGTGCGCCGACTCCCGGCGGGGGAGCGGCCGTTGGGCATCGCGGTGCTCTGACCTGCCTCCGCCGCGACATCGGGCGGCGGCCATACCGCCCCGCTCCGAACATTTGCCGCATAAGATCACCGGCGTGCACCTGCGATCCACGGCCGCCCGGGCCAACACCCGTGCCGCCACCCGAGCCGCCGCCCGACCCGCGACCCGAGCCGCCACCCTCACCTGTGCCCTCGCCCTGCTCGCGACCGTCTCCGGATGCAGCGGCGCGGGCGTCGACGGCACGCCGGGCGCCGACGGCGTGCGCGACCCGTACTTCCCCAGGCTGGGCAACGGCGGCTACGACGTGGCGCACTACGGCCTGACCCTCGGCTACGACCCCGACTCCCGGCACCTCACGGGGACCGCGGAGATCACC
Organism: Streptomyces venezuelae; assembly: GCF_008642355.1. NCBI lineage: Bacteria > Bacillati > Actinomycetota > Actinomycetes > Kitasatosporales > Streptomycetaceae > Streptomyces > Streptomyces venezuelae. The sequence goes on along the minus strand of NZ_CP029193.1, from coordinate 3,748,452 downwards.
GCCCGCGCCACCAAGAACCTCAGCTCCTTCAACCTCGACCTCAAGGGCCTGGACGTCTCCGGCATCACCGTCGAGGGCAAGGCCGCCCGCTTCCAGCGCGCGGGCCACGAGCTGCGGGTCCGCCCGGCCGACGAGCTCGACCGCGGCGAGACGTTCCGCGCGGTCGTCCGCTACTCCGGCACACCGGAGACCATCACCGACGACGACGGCGCCGAGGAAGGCTGGCTGAAGACGGAGGACGGCGCGCTCGCGCTCGGCGAACCGGCCGGGTCGATGGCGTGGTTCCCCGGCAACCACCACCCGAGCGACAAGGCCTCGTACGACATACAGGTCACCGTTCCCAAGGGCCTGAAGGCCGTCTCCAACGGCGAGTTGACCCGCGAGTCGACGAAGAACGGCCGCACCACCTTCGCCTGGCACAGCGCCGAACCCATGGCGAGCTACTTGGCGACCGTCGCCATCGGTGACTACGAGATGCAGACCTCGACGACGAAGGACGGGCTGCCGGTCATCACGGCCGTCGACCCCTCGCAGGCGAAGGCGAGCAAGAAGGTTCTCGCGAAGATCCCAGACGTCATCGAGTGGTCCGAGTACAACTTCGGCCCCTACCCCTTCTCCTCCATCGGCGCGATCGTCGACCGCGAGGACGACGCGGGTTACGCGCTGGAGACCCAGAACCGCCCCGTCTTCCCCGGCGCCCCCGGCACCGACCTCCTCGTCCACGAGCTGGCCCACCAGTGGTTCGGCAACTCCGTCACACCCAAGTCATGGCGCGACATGTGGCTCAACGAGGGCTTCGCGACGTACGCGACGTGGCTGTACGACGAGGACCATGACGGGGACAGCGCGCAGAAGACCTTCGACGCGCTCTACAAGGGCGACTACTACGAGGACGAGGCGGACAACGAGGCGATCTGGGCGTTCCCGCCCGCCAGACCCACGGACGCCGCGAGCATCTCCGATCCTCCCGTCTACGACCGGGCCGCCATGGTCATCCACAAGATCCGGCAGGCCGTCGGCGACGACGCGTTCTACGACATCGTGCAGGGCTGGACGAAGACGTACCGGCACAAGAACGCGGACACGAAGGACTTCACGGAGTACGTGGAGCGGAACGCGGGCGGCGACGAGGCGCGCGACAAGGTCAGCCGGATCTGGGGCGACTGGCTGTACGGGGACGGCAAGCCGGACAGCCCCTGACCTGTGCATCTCCCTGTCAGAGGGGCTTGCGCAGGACCGCGCACGGGCGGTGCCGCGCGCGGTCCTCGCGGTGCCCGATGACGAGGTAGCCGAGCGCGGTCCAGAAGCGGAGCGCCTTCGGGTTGTTCTCCAGGACCGCGAGGCGTACGGCGTCCCGTCCCGCCGCCCGGAACCGCTCCTCGACGAGCGCCGCCAATTCCCTGCCCACCCCCGTGCGGTGGAGGTCGGCGTCGACCATGAGGAGCCCGATCCACGGGTCGGGGTCGGTGGGGTCCGGATGCCGGGCGAGGGTCAGTACGACGCCGACGAGACGGCCGCGCGAGCGGGCGAGCAGCACCTCGGCGTCCGGGTGCGCGAGTTCGTCGGCGAGGGCCTTGGCGACCTGCTCGACGCGGATGTCGTCGGGGTCGGGGAAGTCGCCGCTGAGTGCGAAGAACGCACGGTTCGACGCGTAGAGCCCGGTCACCTCGGTGAGGAGGTGGCCGGGCAGCGCGCCGTCGACGGCGACGAGCGGTTCGAGGATCATGCGGGGCAGGTTATGGCTTGGGGGCCGCGGGGTCCGCGAGGTCCGTCAGAGCCGCGCGTTGCTTGCGCAGGGTGCGCCATTCGCTGAAGGCACCCCAGGCGGCGCAGCCGAACGCCCCCACGTAGCAGGCGACCCAGCCGGACGCGCGCTCCTGCGGGTCGATCAGCTTGTCGACGGTGAGGACGCCGAAGAACACGGCCGAGGCCAGGGCGCCGTAGAACTTCTGGCGCGTGATGCGCTGCTGCCTGCGCGGGCCTTCGGAGAGGCGCAGGGCGTAGATCTCGACGTCGCCGAAGGCGTGCTCGGCGCGGATCGTTGCGGGCGCCGCGGCGAGGTGCTGGCGCACTTCCTCCACGTGGGCGCGGGCCTCGGCGGTCTTCATGCCGTGCCGCCCGCGCAGCAGCCCGTCCAGACGCCTCAGCCACTGCTCATCGCTCAGGCCACCCGCCGGGCGGGCGGGCGTGAACCAGCGGTTGATCCTCTCCTCCGGGAGCAGGAACGCGGCGACGGCCAACGGGACGCCGACCAGCATGAGGACCGGCGCGGGCACGCGGAACAGCCGCTCGTCGGAGAGCGTGTCGGCGAGGGCGACGGTTGCTGCGAAGGCGAGGGCCGCCCCCGCCAGGAACCACCACATGCCTCGGAACAGCCCGGCGGCACGGGCGACGAACGCGACGCATCCCGCCGAGACGCCCACGCCGATCCCCGTGATGGTCGCGACCGAGGACCAGTTCACGCCGACCCACAGGCCGTCCTGGATCCAGACGAGCCCGAAGACGGCGAACACGAGGAACCCCATGGAGCCGAGCGCGGCGGCGAGCCGTTCGGCGGGCCGCAGCCCACGGGTGTCGATCCCGGCCCGGTACGTCTCGCTGACCCGCTCGGCGGCGACGCCACGGGCGTACGCGGCCGGGTCCCCGAGCACCTCACGGGCGGGCTGCCCGGCCTCTTCGACGAGTTGGCGGGCCTCGGCGAGCACCTCGTCGGCGAACCCGACCGGCACTTCCTCGTCGAAGGCGAGCCGCACTCGAACGGCATCGGCCCAGTCCTCGTCCTCCTTGCGCGCCCAACTGATCTCAGGCGCGGTTGTCTTGCTCATGTGCTTCCCCCTCGGCCTCGGCCGGCAGGAGCGAGGCGACGGTACGGGAGAAGTTCCCCCATGCGGCCTGGTCGCGCCGCAGTCGTGCCTGCCCCTCCTCGGTGATCCGGTAGTACTTCCGCCCTGGCCCGCCGTCGCCCGCCCCCCACTCGACCTCGACGGCGCCTTCCTCTTCGAGGCGCGTGAGGGCGGGATAGAGGGTCGCGGGCTTCACTCCGTCGAGCCCCGCGTCGCCGAGCCGGCTGAGCAGGGCGTACCCGTAACTCTTCGGCTCGCCGTCGAGAATCCCGAGCAGACAGAGGGGGAGCGTGGCGCGGGTCCAGGCGGTGGGTGGGGTGACGGCCACGGGTTCCTCTCTTCGGCGTGCGGGTCGTGTTTTCGGTTTCGCGGACTATTCCAGTATCCAGAATAGTCGGGGTTCTGCAAAACTCCGTCCCGCCGCGGTCTCACCGAATCTCGAACCAGACGCTCTTGCCCCTGCCGTGCGGACGAGCCGCAGGCCCCAACAACCTTGCCCCGGGGCAAGGTTGTCGCCTTGAGTTCACCCGAGTGAGCGGACCGGCTCATCGCCACACGGCAGACGCGGGCCTGAAGGGAAAGTGACGATGCCGCTGAGAGAAAACCCCACCGCTCGACAGGCCAGACTGGGCGCCGAGCTGCGGAAGTTGAGGGAACTGGCAGGCAGGACGGCACGTGAAGCTGGTCGAGGCGCTGTGCGTCATCGTGGGGGAGTCGCGCGGGCAGGGCTGGTGGGACGAGTACAGGGGTGTGCTGCCGCCGGATTTCCTGAACATCGCGGAGCTGGAGCACCACGCAACGCATCTACGCAGTGTGCAGACGCTGAACGTGCCCGGTGTTCTCCAGACCGAGGAATACGTGCGAGCGCTGCACGCAGGCGTGCTTCCACGCTACCCGCCGCGGAAGTCGACGTACGCGTGGAGTTCCGACTGAGGCGCCGGAGGATCTTCGAACGGGACGATCCGCCGCCGTTCAACGCGATCGTGCACGAGGCGGCGTTGCGTATGCGCTTCGGCGGCCGAGAGGTCGCCAAGGGGCAGCTGGAGTACTTGCTGGAGGCATCGGAATGGCCGACGGTGACGGTCCGGGTCATCCCGTTCACCAACGAGCACTTCATCGAGGTGAGCAGCCCGCTGCTGTACGCGGGAGGCGTCGTGCCGCAGTTGGATACGGCGCAGATCGATACCCCCGTGAGCAATCACTTCAAGGGTGCGAACTGTGTCGAAGTGGCGCGGTTCGAAGGGCACCTCCTGCTCCGCGAGAGCGACGACCCGGACACGGTGATGGCCACCATGCCCGCGGGCCTGACCGCCTTGGTCCGCTGGCAGAAGTCCCGCCGAACTGACGACCGCGGTTGACCTAGGTCAGGAGGTCCCGCGCTCAGCTAGACCTTGATCCCCGACAGTTTCGACAGTCTCAACAACTCCGCGTTGCTCCGGCGGTGCAGGGACGACAGCACGCGGAACACCTCGCGGCCCATCGGATGGATGCGGGCGAACTGGGGAGCGGCGTTCCATGCGATCGACAGGTTCTCCAGGGCCCCGTCACGGTCCCCCGTGTCGAGCTGCGCCCGTGCCGCGTTGATGTACGTCGGTGCCACTCGCGTGGGTGGCATCCCCGTCAGAGCGGCGGATAGGTCGTCTGTGAGGGCCAAGGCTTCGCGTGGTCTGCCGAGATCCACGCATGTGGCCAATCGGTGGGTGAACACGTTCTGTGGGCCGACCGTCAGGCCGTGTACGTCCAGTTCGCGGCCTATCCCCTGGGCAGTGTTCAGGGCCGACCTGATGTGCCGGTCCGCTTCTCGCTTCGCTTCCCTCTTGTCCTTGAGCCTGCCCGCCAGGGTCATGCCGCGAAGGTTGAGGACGCATACGGCAATATCGCGATTGGTGCTGTCGAGCGCCCCCTGAGCCTTGGTGATGGCCATGTCCACGAGGCTGAGACCACGCTCGACGTCGCCGAAATTCAGGTACGTGCCTGCACGGTCCCGAGCCGCTATGGCCTCGCCCAGCGGATTTGGCTGCTGTTCGACTGCCCACCTCTGGCGCGTCACAGCCAGCTCCGCCATGTCCATCCAGCGGTGCCGCGCGGCGAGCCAATAGACGGTGCTGTAGACGTCCGCAAGCATCATCCAGGCGCCGGGATTGTTCGCGGTGTGCGCGTGCGTGGTGGCGTCCCTCAGCAGCTTGGGGAGCATGGGGAGCAGCTTGGTGACATCGGCCTTCTTGCGGTACCTGTCCATGGTGCCCAAGTGGGCGCTCAGCCTGCTGTCCTCGGTCGCCCCGGGGCCTGGTAGGTCGTAGTCCCTGATGGCCGCCCGCAGGTCCTCCAGGGGTTGTTTCGCCCGTCGTGCAACCGCTGCTGTTCCCAGCACCTCGGCCATGGACAGTCCCATGGGCTTGCCGACGGCGGCCGCTACCGCTGGGGTAAGCGTCCGGTCCCCTACCTCGATCTTGGACAAGAGGGAGACTGAGATATTCGCCTTCTTGGCCAGGTGTGCCTGTGACCAGCCGCGTTCTTTCCGGAGCGCTGCCAGATTCGCGCCCGGGGCGAGATCAGTGCTCATGTGCTCAGTCTCCTCGCGGAAACGGGTCCTGTCAGCCATCGTCACAGGCGGCACGGGTGCCCGAACGCCCGTTGTGCAAAACCTGTGCAAGTTCCCGCCAGTGCAGGGGCGTTGACTGGGCGTCGGCCACCCAGGAGGTAAACATCATGAGCACTGCCACCGGCACGCCCGTCCCGTTCGGCGTCCGTCACCTGATCTCGCCCCCGGCATCGAACAGTGAAGCGCCCGTCATCGCGTACAGCGAGAGGCTTCAGCTCAACGTCTCCGCCGAGGGCAACCCGTGGCACGCGATCACGGCCGAGATGCCCGAGACGCAGACCGAGACCAGCAACGGCGACGGCTCGGGCCCCGGCTCCGACTCCGGAACCGACCTGTACTGACATGGGATCCGTCCTCATCCTGACCGGCCGGGAAGACCTCACGGCCGACGCGGTGGTCGAGGAGCTGGTGAAGCGCGGGGAGACCGTCGTCAGGTATGACACTGCCGACTTTCCGACCGCTTCCCGTCTGGCCGCCTCCCTCACCGGAGACGGCTGGACGGGCCCCCTCACCGGCACCCGCACGGTCCGCCTGGAAACCGTCAAATCGGTGTGGTGGCGTCGCCCCGAGGAGTTCCGGACCCCCGACGACTGGCCCGGACACGCTCGGGCGCTCGCGGTCTCGGAAGCGCGATCGGGACTCCTCGGCGTTCTCGGCTCGTTGCCCGTCCGCTGGATCAACCACCCCTCGAGGGACGCCGCCGCGAACTACAAGCCCGTCCAGCTCGCCGTAGCTGCCCGCTGCGGACTCTGCGTGCCCCGCTCCATGATCACGTCCGACCCTGCATACGCCCGCACGTTCATGGGCGACGACATGGTTGTCTACAAAGGGCTCGGCGGTGGTGTGCTGGGCCCTGGGGGAAAGCGTCAGTTCCTCCCCGTGGTACTCGTCTCTGCCGAGCAGGTGGACGACGGGGTGAGCGGTACCGCCCACCTGTTCCAGGAGCGTGTGGAAAAGGCGTACGAGGTGCGCTTGACCGTGATTGGGGACCGCATGTTCCCAGTGGCCATCCACGCGGGCAGCGAGGCCGCGCTACTCGACTGGCGCACGGATTACCGGTCCCACAGGTACGAGGTGGCGAGTCTTCCCCCCGAGGTCGAGAAGCGGGTCCGCCGCCTCATGGACGAGCTCGGTCTGTTCTTCGGCGCGCTTGACTTCGCCGTCACGCCCGAGGGGCGTTGGGTCTTCTTCGAAGTGAACCCCAACGGCCAGTGGCATTGGCTTGCTGTCAGAGCCGGGGTGCCGCTCGTTGAAGCCATGGCTGATGCACTGCAAGGAGTGGCCGCATGACCGAAGCGCCCGAATGGACCGCCGCCGCTGGTGCCCTCGCCGACAAGGTGACCGCGAACGCGCCCGGATGGCATGAAGCGGTCAGCAACACCCCACGCCACCAACTCGTCCCGCGATGGTGGCGCCGAATCCTGGACAGCCCCACGCAGGAATGGGAGTTGGCGAGCCCGCCCGAGCGCTCCGCCGAGCTGCTGCGCGCCGCCTACACGGACGAGACGCTCGTGACCCGCGTCGGTCCCACACACGCCGACCACGCGGCCCCTGGCGAGCACGGGATGGGTGACCCCACCTCGTCCAGCACTCTGCCGGGACTCATCGTGTCCATGGCCCATCGACTCGATGTGCAGCCGGGGCAACGTGTGCTGGACGTGGGTACCGGTTCCGGGTACTCCGCCGCTCTGTTCGCGCGTCGCTTCGGGGACGAGTACGTGACGAGCGTGGACGTGGACCCGTACTTGGTCGAGGCTGCCCGGACGCGTCTCGCCGGGTTCGGGCGAACCCCTCGGCTGGAGGCTGTCGACGCGACGGGGGAACTCCCCGACACCGAGTACGACCGCATCATGGCGACCGTGTCCGTGCGACCCGTCCCCGCCTCGTGGCTCCGCGCGCTCCGCCCCGGGGGACGAGTCGTCACGACCGTTGCTCACACCGCCCTGCTGATCACGGCGGACATGGGCACGGACGGGATTGCGCGGGGCACGGTCCAGCCCGATCCGGCGACGTTTATGGAGACCCGGCGCGAGGCGGATTACCCGGGGAAGCTGGACGACGTGTTCGTGGCTGCCCGAGTGCGCGAGGGCGAGGACGTACGGGCCCCCGAGGGAGCGATTCCCGACCTGTGGCAGGAATGGCCGCTCCGGTGGCTGTTCGAGCTGAACACACCCGGGGTCGAGACCCGCGCGGCCACGTACCCGGACGACGGCCGGCGCGTGGTGTGGCTGCTCGCTGCGGACGGATCGTGGGCCCGGGCCGAGGACGGGACGTCGCCCGTGGTGCACCAGGGTGGCCCTCGCCGGCTCTGGGACGCCCTGGAACGTGTCCGCAGGAGGTGGGAGGAGAACGGCAGGTTCCCTCTGCACTCGTTGCGCGCGGAACTCTCCCCCAAGGGCAGCCGCCTGGTGACGCCTGACGAGTCTTGGCGTTTCCCCATCTGACACCGCCCTGTGTCGACGGGGGGAAGAGCTTGTCGAGATCCACGAGGATGTTCTGAGGGAGGGTGTCCATGTTCTTGGCCGGTGATGCGTGGGCCGCGCGCTTCGAGAACTTCCAACGGGAAGCGTGGCGCCTCGAGACCCTGCCGCAGTACCTCATGCCGCAGGAAGCGGAGGAGTTCCAGGTGTTCTGTGACGGCGTACGCATCGACCCCGCGACGGTCCACAACGAGTACACGGACCGACTCCGTCGACAGGCGGCGGAGGGGCGCGTTCAAGGACGCGTCCATGTCGTCACTCGTCCTCTGTCGCGGTATCTGCGGTTCGAGTTCTCCCAGTACTACCGGCCGCATCTCTTGGCCGGGGAGCAGATCCGCATTCTCGACGTGACCGGCCGACCCCACCCTCTTGAGGGGGTATGAGCCGGACGGGAAGCAGATCAACCGCGAGGTATTCGGGTGCGGCGATGTGACCCGGTTCATCGAGTACCAGCGAATCGCGGTAGCTGAGTCCCTGCCCTTCGAGGAGTACGCGAAGGGCCTTGGTCTTTGAACCTGAAAGGCGATGAAGAAGCCCCCCGGACGTAAGTCCGGAGGGCTTCGTGCTGACCAACCCGGCGTCAGCCCAGGTCGGGCGCCTAGAACTAGACGTTCACGCCGAAGTCCTGGGCGATGCCGACCAGGCCCGAGGCGTAGCCCTGGCCGACCGCGCGGAACTTCCACTCGGCGCCGTTGCGGTACAGCTCGCCGAAGACCATGGCGGTCTCCGTCGCGGCGTCCTCGGAGAGGTCGTAGCGCGCGATCTCCGTGCCGCCGGCCTGGTTGATGATGCGGATGAAGGCGTTCCGCACCTGGCCGAAGTTCTGCGAGCGGTTCTCGGCGTCGTAGATCGAGACCGGGAAGACGATCTTCTCGATGTCGGCCGGGAGGCCCTCGAGGTTCACGTTGATCTGCTCGTCGTCGCCCTCGCCCTGGCCCGTGACGTTGTCACCGGTGTGAACGATGGTCTGGTCCGGCGTCGCCTTGTTGTTGAAGAAGACGAAGTGCTGGTCCGAGAAGACCTTGCCCTGGGTGTTCACCGCGATCGCGGAGGCGTCCAGGTCGAAGTCGGTGCCAGTGGTGGTGCGGACGTCCCAGCCGAGGCCCACGGTGACGGCGGTCAGGCCCGGAGCCTCCTTGGTGAGCGAGACGTTGCCACCCTTGGACAGGCTTACTGCCATTGTTGGGAGTCCCTTCCCTCGTTGCATACGTACGGGCTTCGTACTGGGGACGAAGCTACCGTCACCCCTAACAACGCGGACCAGGGTCCCCAGGGTTCCGCATCGCTTTACTTTCTTTACCCGTCTCCGCGGAGAAGCGCGCGAAAAGCGTGTGACGTGAGCCCGACAGGCGCGGGACCATGGAGGCATGTCCGGTCCCCATGTCATCCGCGGCTCCGTCTCCCTGCCCGAGGCCGAGCTCATGTGGCGTTTCTCGCGGTCGTCAGGGCCGGGTGGGCAGCACGTGAACACGAGCGACTCCCAGGTCGAGCTGCGGTTCGACCTCGCGAACACGGACGCGCTGCCCGAGGTGTGGAAGCAGCGCGCCCTCGAACGGCTCGGGCCGCGGCTCGTGGACGGTGTCGTCGCCGTACGCGCGAGTGAGCACCGGTCGCAGTGGCGGAACCGGGAGATGGCGGCGACACGGCTGGCTTCTCTGCTCGCCGAGGCGACCGCGCCGCCGCCGAAGCCGCGGCGTGCGACGAAGATTCCCCGTGGCATCAACGAGCGGCGGCTTCGCAACAAGAAACAGCGGAGCGAGACCAAGCGGGGGCGCTCCGGGCGGGGCTGGGGCTGACCCCGCGACGTCGCGTCGCAGGGCGCCCTGCCAGGGGCGCGCGCTAGCCCAGGCTGCGGTAGCGGCCTCGGAAGTACGTGAGGGGGCCACCTTCGCCGCTCGGTACTGACGCGGTCAGCACGCGGCCGATCACCAGCGTGTGGTCACCCGCCGGCACCGACTGCTCCGTGCGGCACTCCAGCGTCGCCAGCGCGCCGCCCACCATCGGGGCGCCGGACGCGGAACCCCGTACGTAGGGGATGTCCTCGAAGAGGAGGCGGTCGCTGATGCGGCCCTTCATCGCGAAGCGGCCCGCGATGTGGCGCTGGCTCTCGGCGAGCACCGACACCGCCCACAGCGGCTGCTCGGCCAGCAGGTCGTCCATCCGGGAGCCCTCGCGCAGGCTGACCATGACCAGGGGCGGGTCGAGGGAGACCGAGAGGAAGGCCGTGGCCGTCATGCCCACGTCCTCGCCCATCGGGGCGGTCGGGTCGTCCGGGTCCAGGCCGGGCTCGCGCGCCGTCACCAGGACCACGCCCGCCGCCAGGCGGGACATCGCCGCGCGGAACTCGTCGTTGCTCACCCCATCAGCATGCCCATCCGGTGACGGGGAACGTGGGGCAGGCGGGGCCGGGAGAGTCTTCAGTACGTGAGCCACATCGTCGAAGCTAGCCCGTGGGTGTCATACAAAACATCGGGCTGTGGGCCCAGAGGGGTCCTAGGTCCGGCGGCGGACGTCCCGGCGGCAGACGCCCGCGCGGCCCGTGGCACGCAGTGCCGCGCCTGCGGTGGACTAGTCCAAGGGACTGGACCAACGGCGGCTGCTCACCTGTGACTTGAGTCACAGGACCCATATTTTGTTGACCCTGTGTACCGAGTGAGCTGCTCGCTGTGATTCAGTGACGGTGGCAATCAGACAATGGACGTCAGTGAAAGACACTGAGGGCACAAAGGCACAAGGTCAAGGTCACGGAAGACCACCGCCAACAGAGGTCCACACCGAAGATCACTGCACCGAAGAACACCGCACCGAAGAAGACTGCGGGCGCCGCGCATCCTGGAGTTGCTGTCGAGGTCTCGGGGAGAACGAGCATGGAGACCGAGTCGGAGCCGTACGTCCGTCTTGCGACCCTGCGGCAGCTGCACCAGGTGGTAGCGGAGCTGAACACGGCCCGGAGCCTGGCGGACACGCTGCAGACCGTCGCCGACGGAGTAGTCAACGGCCTTGGCTATGAATTGGCATGCGTCAATCTCGTGCGCCCGGACGGCGACCTCGTCGTCGCCGCCTTCGCCGGCAACCCCTCCGCCGAGGCCCTCATCACCGGACGCGTCGGCTCCCGCGACGCCTGGGAGCGCCGCCTCGCCATGGGCGAGGCCTGGGGAGCGCTGCGCTTCATCTCGTACACCGAGGGCTGGGTCCTCGACGACGACGACGTCCCGCAGTGGTACACCGAGGGCCCCGAACCGCGCTTCGAGGACGAGTGGCACCCCTCCGACCGCCTCTTCGCGCCCATGTACGCGACCGGCGCCGCCGGCGGCGAACTCCTCGGCGTGATCTCCGTGGACCGGCCCCGCAACGGCCGCAGGCCCGGCGCCTGGGGCCGCGAGGCCCTCCAGATGTACGCGTTCCAGGCCGCCATCGCGATCAGCAACGCCCGCCTCCGCGCCAACATGCAGCGCGCCCTGGTCCGCCTGGAGCGGGAACAGCAGGCACTGCGGGCCAGCGAGGAGTCGTTCCGGCAGGCCTTCGAGTACGCGCCCTCCGGCATGGCCATCGCCGAGATGGGCGGCGACCAGCACGGGCGGATCCTCCGCACCAACGACGCCCTCTGCCGCCTCCTCGGGCGGCCCGCATCCGCCATGCGGCGCTACTCGTTCTCCGACCTCGTCCACCCCGAGGACATCGGGACGCTGCTCCGCACCAGCGCCGAGGGCGGCCGCGCCGAACTGCGGCTCGCACGGCGCGACGGGACGTACGTGTGGGTGTCGCTGCGCAACTCCGTCGTCGCCGACGCCGCCGACGGGCCCCGCTTCCTGCTCACGCACGTCGAGGACATCGAGGACCGCAAGCGCCGTGAGCTGCAGCTCGCCCACCGGGCCAGCCACGACTCCCTCACCGGACTGCCCAACTCCGCCGAACTCCGCGCCCGCCTCAGCGCCCGCCTCTGTCGCAGGCCCCACGCGGGCCAGCCCAGCGCGGTGGACTCCCTCGACGCGGCCTACGAACACGGCTTTGACTTCGGGCACGCCTCCCACCAGCAGGAAGAGGGCTTCGACCACCACGTGCACACCGTCGCCCCCGAGGGCCGCGACGGCGACGTCGACGACGGCACGAAGGGTCTCGCCGTCCTCTTCTGCGACCTCGACGGCTTCAAGTCCATCAACGACCGCTTCGGCCACCACACCGGCGACGCCGTCCTCATCGAGGTCGCACGGCGTCTCACCAGCGGGGTGCGGGACGGGGACACCGTGGCCCGGCTCGGCGGCGACGAGTTCGTCGTCCTCGCCGACGGGCTCGGCCGCGCCGACGCCCAGGATCTCGCCGTCCGGCTGCGGAACGCGATCATCCCGCCGATCCGCGTCGACGGAAGAGCGGTCCGCGTAGGGGCAAGTTTCGGCATCGGATGGGCCCACTGCGGGATGTCGGCCGACGAAGTGTTGCACTCCGCTGACCAGCGGATGTACGTGGAGAAACGGTCACGTGCCAAACAGCACAGGCGGGCCGGATAGCGCCCTGGGTGAGGCCGACGCCACCCCTTGGCCGCCACGGGACCGGGTAGGCTCCCCGCGTCAGCGATGTGAGGGAGTGACCAGGGAATGACGCCCGGCAATAACGGCGAGAACACGCCGAGCGCGCCGCAGGGCGACGACGATCCGTTCGGCTACCTGTACGAGGACGGACAGGCCGCCGGAGCGACCCCGCCCGGCGGCGGGGGCGGCTACGGGTACCCGGGGCCCCGGTCCTCGTACAACCAGGTCCGCGCGGTCGGCGACCGGCGCCCGGCGTACGGCCAGCAGACCTACGGCGGCCAGCAGACGTACGGCCAGCAGGTCCCGCACCAGCAGACCCAGCAGCCCCAGCAGAGCTACGGGCAGCCCAACGCGCACTACACCGCCCCCGAGGCGCAGCCCGGCGGCGCGACCGTCGCGTCGCCGCAGTACGCGCCCGCGGGTGGTGGTGGCGGGGGGCGTAGCCGCGGGCCGAACACGAAGGGCCTGCTGATCGCGGCGGTCGCCGTCGTCGCGGTCGTCGCGCTCGGCATCGGCGCCGCGCTGATCACCGGCAACGACGACGACAAGGGCGCCGACGCGGGAGCGTCCAACACTCCGTCGCAGGCCGAGAGCGTCAAGCCCAGCGAGAAGCCGACCAAGAAGCCCGCGCCGAAGGCGGAACTCCCCGAGACGGACGCGAAGGCCCTGAAGCTGGAGGGCGGCACGACCACGGCGTCCGACATCAAGGGCGCCAAGGCGGGCGGCGGGGTGTACGTCGCCGGACTCAACAATGTCGGGGCGTCCGTGACGTGGACGGTCGACGACATTCCGAAGAGCGGGGCCTACACGCTCTTCGTGGGCTACGGCGTGCCGGGCAAGGACGCCGAGACCACCCTCGCGGTGAACGGCAAGGTCTCCGAGCGCAAGCTCCGCATGGGCAATTTCGCGAACGCCGAAGAAGGTGCCTGGGACAAGGGCTGGACGTACACCTACGTGTACGCGGAGCTGACCAAGGGCACCAACACGTTCACGGTCTCCTGCCAGCAGGGTGACCAGTGCGACGCCAACCTGGACCGGTTCTGGTTGAAGGCTGGTCACGTGAAGAAGTGACCGCGCGGACACCGACGCGAAGCGCCGCTCGACCGGGACCTTCCGGTGGAGCGGCGCTTCTGTTCGGTCCGAGGCTGGGGCCGGTCCGAGGCCGAGGACTCAGGGGCCCACACGGCGATGCTCGTGACCACGAAGGGGGTGGCGCTGGTTGCCGGACTGGTTCGACACCGTGCGCGTACCGCCGCGGCGGAAGTGGGCTGTACGGCGGCGATCGGGAGGGTGGCGGGTCCGATATGCAGAGGTAAACCCCTCAAGCCATGAACTGCTGGAAATGCGCCACCGTTTCCGCCACGGCCTCCCGCGCGGGCGCCATGTACTTGCGCGGGTCCACCGCCGACGGCTGCGCATCGAGGAACGCCCGCACCGCCCCGGTGAACGCGGTGTTGAGGGCCGTGCCCACGTTCACCTTCACGATGCCGGACGCGACGGCGCGGCGGATCTCCTCGTCCGGTACGCCACTTGAGCCGTGCAGGACGAGGGGGACGGGCACGGCGGTCGCGAGGGCGGCGATCAACCCGTGGTCCAGGGACGCCGTGCGCTCCGTCATCGCGTGCGAGGAGCCCACCGCCACCGCGAGGGCGTCCACGCCCGTCTCCGCGACGTACGCGGCCGCCTCCGCCGGATCGGTCCGCACCCCCGGCGCGTGCGCGTCCAGCGGCGCCTCACCCTCCTTGCCGCCCACCTCGCCGAGCTCCGCCTCGACCCAGATGCCGCGCTCGTGGCCCCAACGGACGGCGTCCGCCGTCGCCTTCACGTTCTCGCCGTACGACAGTTTCGACGCGTCGAACATCACCGAGCTGAAGCCCTCGGGGTGTGCGGCGCGCAGCAGCTCGACGTCCGTGACGTGGTCGAGGTGGAGGGAGAGCGGTGCCGACGACGCGCGGGCCACCGCCGCCGTCGCCGCCGCGATCGCGGAGAGGCGGCCACCGTGGAATTTCACCGCGTTCTCGGATATCTGCAGGATCGCGGGGGCCCCCGTCCGCTCCGCGCCCAGCGCGACCGCCTCCGCGTGCTCCAGGGTGATGACGTTGAACGCGGCGACGCCGTGACCCGCGGCGCGGGCCCCCGAGACGAGTTCGCCGGTGCTGACCAGTGGCACGGTTCTCCCCAGTTGCTCCAGGCCCCTCGCCATCGCTCCGGGCCGATTGCTTCAGGTGGTGCGGAGGTTCAGGCCGCGGTGACCTGCCCGGTCACCGCGACACGAGGCAGCAGATCTTCGTACGTTGCCGCATCGAACTCACCCGCCACCGGCGCCACCACCGTCGCCGCCGACAGGGCCACGGCGCGGGCCAGGCGATCCGGCCACGGGAGGTGTTCGGCGAGGCCCGACAGGAGGCCCGCGACCGCCGAGTCGCCGGCGCCGGTCGGGTTGCCGCGGACCCGCTTCGGGGGGCGGGCGCGCCAGCCGCCGTCGGCGGTGACCGCGAGGAGACCGTCGGCGCCGAGTGAGGCGACCACGGCGTGGGCGCCCCTGCGGCGGGCGTCGCGGGTGGCCCGGTCGGGCTCGTGGGAGCCGGTGAGCTCGGCGAGTTCGTCCGCGTTGGGCTTGACGACGTCGGGGCGGGCGGCGACGCCGCGGCGCAGCGGTTCCCCGCTCGTGTCGAGCAGGACGGGGACACGGGCCGCGCGTGCGGACCGTATGAGCAGGGCGTACGCGCCGACGGGGACGCCGGGGGGCAGGCTGCCGCAGAGGGCGACCGCGGCCATGCCGTCGCGGCGCACCAACTCCTCGTAGGAGTCGAGGAAGGCGGCCCACTCGGCGGGGGCGACGGCCGGGCCCGGCTCGTTCAGCTGCGTGGTGTCGCCGGTCGCCGCGTCGACGACGGCGACGGTGCGGCGGGTGGCGCCCGCGACCGGGGCGAGGGCGTCCGTGATGTGCGGCTCGGTGGCGAGGCGGTCGCGCAGGGCACGGCCGGTGTCGCCGCCCGCGAAGCCGGTGACGGTGACGTCGTGGCCGAGGGCGGCGAGCACGCGGGCGACGTTCAGGCCCTTGCCGCCGGGGCGTTCGGTCACCTCGGTGACGCGGTGCGAGGCGTGCGGGGTGAGCGCGGGGACGCGGTAGGTGATGTCGAGCGCGGCGTTCAGCGTGACGGTGAGGATCATCCGTACCACCCCCGAAGTGCCTGTTCGCTCGACGTTCTCAGTGACCTGCTCAGTGACGTTCTCAGAGCTCTGATCATGCCAAACAGAAGGCGGTTGGCCCAGGGGTGGGGGCCAACCGCCTTCTGTTCGGGTGGGGTTCGGGGGGCGTTGTCGGTTAAAAGGGTTCAACCACCCATTCACCCTTGCGCATCACGCCCTTGACGTCGAACGCCGCGTCCAGGACCACCAGGTCCGCGTCCTTGCCGGGCTCCAGGGAGCCCACCTTGTCGTACTGGCCGAGGAGCTTCGCCGGGTTCGCGGAGATGGCGCGGACGGTGTCCTCCACGGACAGCCCGTCGACGGTCACCGAGCGCTTGAACGCGCGGTCCTGGGTCAGGGTCGAGCCCGCGATCGAGCCGCCCTCGACGAGCCGCGCCACGCTGTCCTTCACCTCGACCTCCAGCGGGCCGAGCATGTAGCGGCCGTCGCCAAAGCCTGCCGCGTCCATCGCGTCGGTGATCAGTGCGACGCGGTCCGTGCCCGCGTGGTGGAAGGCCAGCTCGAAGGCGGCCGGGTGGAGGTGGGTGCCGTCGTTGATGAGCTCGACGGTGATCCGCTCGTCCTCCAGGAGCGCGGCGATCGGGCCCGGGGCGCGGTGGCCGAGGCCCGGCATGGCGTTGAACAGGTGCGTGGCGACGGTGGCGCCCGCGTCGATCGCCTCGACGGTCTGCTCGTACGTCGCGTCCGTGTGGCCGACGGCCGCGATGACGCCGTGCTCGGCGAGGAGACGTACGGAGTCGATGCCGCCGGGGAGTTCGGTGGCGAGCGTGACCATCCTGGCCTGGCCGCGTGCCGCGTCGAGGAGCTTGCGGACGTCGGCGGGGTCGGGGTGGCGGAGGAGTCCCTCGCTGTGGGCGCCCTTGCGGCACGGGGAGATGAACGGGCCCTCGAAGTGGATGCCCGCGAGGTCGCCCTGCTCGGCGAGTTCGGAGAGGATGCCCGCGCGCTGGGCCAGGAAGTCCATCTCGCCGGTGACGGTGGAGGCGACGACCGTGGTGGTGCCGTGCAGGCGGTGCGTGTGGATGCCCTTCAGCACGTCCTCGACGGTGCCCGAGGTGAAGGAGGCGCCGCCGCCGCCGTGGTTGTGGATGTCGACGAAGCCGGGAACCAGCCAGTGGCCGGTGAGGTCGATCGTCTCGGCGTCGGCGGGAGCGCTCCCGCGGATGCGGCTTCCCTCGACGATCACTCGGCCGTCGGTGAGGGTCCCGGTGGGCAGTACCACCTGTGCACCGGCGAGAACCTTGCTAGTGGCCATCAGGTGGGTACCTCCGTGGGGTGGGTGGTGTTGTCGGGGGTGGTGTTGTTGCGAGTGGTGTTGTCGGGGGTGGTGATATCGGGGGTGCTGTTGTCGGGGGTCGTGTCTTTCGAGGGTTCTTCGTCGACCAGGTCCCAGGCCAGCAGGCCCGCTCCCAGGCAGCCCGCCGTGTCGCCGAGCGCCGCGGGGACGATCTCCGGGAGCGTCTGGAACTGGACGACGCGCGCCGCGACGGCGGCCCGCAGCGGCGTGAACAACGTTTCCCCCGCCTCGGCCAGGCCGCCACCGATGATCAGGGTCTGCGGGTCCAGCAGAGTGAGGGCCGTGAGCAGGCCGTCGGCCAGGGCGTCGACGGCGTTCCGCCAGACCTGCTGGGCCCTCGGGTCGCCGGACTCCACGGCCTTCGCGCAGTCCGCGGCATCCGCCTCGGGGTCGCCGCTCGCCTCCGCCCACGCCTTGCTGACCGCCGACGCGGACGCGAGGCGCTCCAGGCAGCCGCGCTGGCCGCAGCCGCAGGGCGGGCCGCCGGGGCGTACGACGATGTGGCCGATCTCGCCGGCCGAGCCGTGCGCGCCCGGCTCGATGGCGCCGCCGATGCCGATGGCGCCCGCGATGCCGGTGCCGAGGGGCACGAACAGGAAGCGGTCGGCGCCCTTGCCGGCGCCGATGCGGCCCTCGGCGAGGCCGCCCGTGCGGACGTCGTGGCCCAGGGCCACGGGGACGCCTTCCAGGCGGGTGCTGAGGAGGTCCCGGAGGGGGACGTCGCTCCAGCCGAGGTTCGCCGCGTACACGGCGATGCCGCGGTCGGCGTCGACGATGCCGGGGACGGCCACTCCTGCCGCTGCCGCGGGTTCGCCGTGGTTCGCGATGCCGTGGGCGCGGAGGTCCGCGGCGAAGTCGAGGATCGACTCCACGACCGCGTCGGCGCCGCGGTCGCGGCGCGTGGGCCGGCGGGCCTCGTGCAGCAGGGTGCCGTCCGCCCCTACCAGGGCGGCCTTCATTCCGGTGCCGCCCACATCGAGGGCGATGACGTGTCTCACGGGAACAGTCTCGCGCGTCGGCCTTGAGAGGTCTAGTCCACTTCGGGGTCCCGTGTCGGGGCGGAGGTCCTTTTCGGGGGCGTGTCACCGTTTTTGCCTCGCCGTCGGGCATCCCACTCCGCCGCTCCGCGGCGGTTCTCCCACCCGCCCACCCGTTGCCCCGCGCCTGTCGCCCCCGGCAAAGCTCCGCCGCTCCGCGGCGGACTGTCCCACCTTCGGGCGCCGTCGCAACCGTCCAGCCTGCCTGCGTTGCCCCGCACCTGCCGCCCCCGGCGGAACTCCGCCGCTCCGCGGCGGTTCTCCCACCCGCCCACCCCGTATCCCGCACCTGCCGCCCCCGGTAACGCTTCGCCGCTCCGCGGCGGCTCCTAGGGGGCGGGGTGGTGCGGGGTGAACGGGTGGGTGGGTGGGAGTGATCCGCCGCGGAGCGGCGGTTCAGGGTGGTTCGCCCTCCCGCCAGGCGGGAGGGCGGGAGGGAGTCGCCGCTGGGCGGCGGTTCGGGTGTTCCGCCCGGCCGCCCGTCCCCGGGGGAGGGCAGGCCCCGGCGGGCGGGCGGCTTTCGTGGGGGAGCCGTGGCTCGGCTACTGGTGGGGGCGCCCCGCCAGAATCACGCTGCGCGTGAGGTTGCGCGGGTGGTCCGGGTCGTAGCCCCGGGACTCCGCCAACGCCACCGCGAGCCGCTGCGCGCGGATGAGGTCGGCGAGGGGGTCGACCTCCTGGCGGGCGACCAGTTCGCCGCCGACGCGGGCCACGTCCTCCGCCAGGCCGTCCGGCAGCATGCCGAACATCCAGGCCACCCGGCCAGGGCCGGTGATGGAGATGGGACCGTGGCGGTACTCCATCGCCGGGTAGGACTCCGTCCACGCGCCCGCCGCCTCCCGCATCTTGAGGGCGGCCTCCAGGGCGAGACCGTACGTCCAGCCGCGGCCGAGGAACGTCCACTGTTCCGCGCCGACCACCGACGCCGGCAGCGGCTCGGTCACCGCGAGTTCCGCGTCCACCGCCGCTTCCTGCACCGTCTTCAGGCCGGGGACGTGGCCGAGACCGGCGCGCAGGAAGGCGAGGGCCGTCGTGGCGAAGCGGGTCTGGACGACGGATTCCTCGTCCGCCCAGTCCAGGACCGCCACCGAGTCCGCCGCGTCCATGACGGGCGTCTTCGGGTCGGCGGTGAGCGCGAGCGTCGGAACCGTGCCCTTGAGGCGGTTCAGGAGGTCGAGGACCTCCGTCGTCGTGCCGGAGCGGGTGATCGCCACGACGCGGTCGTAGGTGCGGCCCGCCGGGAACTCCGACGAGGCGAACGCGTCCGTCTCGCCGAGGCCCGCGGCCTCGCGCAGGGTCGCGTAGGCGATGGCCATGAACCAGGACGTCCCGCAGCCGGTGACGGCGATCCGCTCACCGGGCCTCGGCAGGTCGTCGAAGGCGGCGGCCGCTTCCACCGCCCGGCGCCAGCAGGCGGGCTGGGTGGCTATTTCTTCTGCGGTACGCGACATGCGCCAAGGCTCCTCGTCAGTGCGGTGTGTTCGAGCGGTGTGGTCGAGCGGTGTACCGATGTGCCGTGCATGAACGTCCGGGGACCTGATGTGCATAGCAGTCGCCCCGCGCGGCCTGCAACGCCCGGGGCCCGTGGGACGCCGTTGCACAAGTGAGACTCGGGTGGTGTAGACCTTGTGTCCGGACTCGGGAGAAAATCGCAGTTCGGCAAGGTGCGGAACGTAGAAGCAAAGCAATGAGGGTGGGACAGCTGTGCAGCGGCGCGTGACAGGTCTGACCGCGGCGGTGGCCGCACTGGGCATGGCGGGCGTGCTCGCCGGCTGCGGCGGTCCGGGCGACTCCGGTGACGTCACCCTCAAGCTGGTGGCCGCCGACTACGGCGACTCCGCGGCGAACAGCTCCAAGAAGTACTGGGACAAGGTCGTCAAGGGGTTCGAGGCCGAGAACCCCGGCATCAAGGTCGACGTCACCGTCCACTCCTGGAACGACGTGGACCGTGAGGTCAAGGAGATGGTCAAGAAGGGCGACGCCCCCGACCTGGCGCAGATCGGCGCCTACGCCGACTACGCCGCGCAGGGCAAGCTCTACGAGGCCGACGAGCTCCTCTCCATCGCCACGCAGGCCGACTTCCTGGCGCCGCTCTCGCGCGCCGGTGAGGTCAACCGCATCCAGTACGGCATGCCGTTCGCCTCCTCGACCCGCCTGCTCTTCTACAACACCAAGCTCTTCAAGGACGCGAACCTGACGCCGCCGCAGAGCTGGAGCGAGCTGCAGGCCGACGCGAAGGCCCTGAAGGCGCGCGGCGTGAAGATCCCGTACGCGCTGCCGCTCGGCCCCGAGGAGGCGCCCGCGGAGACGCTGATGTGGATGCTCAGCGGCGGCGGCGGTTACACCGACAACGTCGGGTCGTACGCGATCGACTCCCCGCAGAACGCCAAGACGTTCGCCTGGCTGCGGGACGAGCTGGTCGGCAAGGGCCTGACGGGTCCGACGGCGCCCGCGGAGATGAACCGCGCGGAGGCCTTCGCGGCGTTCTCGCGCGGCGAGGTCGGCATGCTCAACGGCCACCCGACGCTGATGAAGATGGCCGCCAAGAAGGGCGTGAAGTTCGGCATGGTGCCGGCGCCCGGCATCAACGGCAAGGCGCAGGCCACGATGGGTGTCGCCGACTGGATGATGGCGTTCAAGGAGAACGGCCACCGCAAGGAGGCCGGCAAGTTCCTGGACTACGCCTACAGCAAGAAGAACGTCCTCGACTTCTCGAACGAGTACGACATCCTGCCGGTGACGACCTCCGCGTCCCAGGAGATGGCGAAGGACCGCGGTCACACGGCGCTCGGCAAGTTCCTCGACGAGCTCCCGACCTCCGAGCTGTATCCGGTGGGCAAGACGTCGTGGGCGCAGGTCTCCGCGGACATCAAGAAGGACATCGGCAAGACCGTCGGCGAGGGCGGCAACCCGAAGTCGGTGCTCAGCCGCATCCAGAGCCGTGCGATGACCATGGAGAACGCCGAGTAGCGTGCTGGCATGACCGTTCACGACCCGGATGAGCCGGACGGCGGCACGGAGGACGTCCCGGGCGCCCTCTCCGACCGCGACCGTGCCGTGCTCGCCCTCGAACGGCGGCCGTGGCCCGGCCCCGGTGCCAAGGAACGGGCCATCCGCGAGGAGCTCGGGATGGGGCCGGTGCGCTATTACCAAATCCTGAACGCCCTTCTCGACGACACCCGCGCGCTCGCCCACGACCCGATTACGGTCAATCGGCTGCGCCGGGTGCGGGAGTCCCGGCGCGACGAGCGCTGACGCGGCTAAGGTCGGGCCCATGGGTGACCCTACGTACTCACAGTCGGACCTGCCCGAACCGTCCGAACCGTCCGGACCGGCCGGTCCCGCCGGTCCCGCCGACCCGTCCGGACCGCCCGAGCCCGTGACGCCCGCCGGGCGCGACGGCCTCGCCGCGGTCCTCGCCCGGCCCGAGCGCGCGGTCGTCGCACTCGACTTCGACGGCACGCTCGCCCCGATCGTCGCCGACCCGGAGCAGGCGCGCGCCCACCCCGACGCGGCGCGCGTGCTCGCCGCGCTCGCGCCGCGCCTGCGGTCGGCGGCCGTGGTCACGGGCCGCCCGGCGGGCGTGGCCGTGCGCTACGGCGGCTTCGCGGGCGTGCCGGGCCTCGAACACCTCGTCGTCCTCGGGCACTACGGCGCCGAGCGCTGGGACGCCGTCACCGGCACCGTGCGCGCCGCCGAGCCGCACCCCGGTGTCGCGGCCGTGCGCGCCGAGCTTCCCGGGTTCCTGGACGGGATCGGCGCCTGGCGCGGCACGTGGATAGAGGAGAAGGGGCGGGCCGTCGCGGTGCACACGCGCCGCGCGGAGGACCCGCAGGCCGCGTTCGACGCGCTGCGGGAGCCGCTCGACGAGCTGGCGCGCCGGCACGGCCTGATCGTCGAGCCGGGCCGCCTCGTCCTCGAGCTGCGCCCGCCCGGCATGGACAAGGGCGTGGCCCTCGCCGAGTACCTGCGGGAGGTCGGCGCCGAGTCCGTCCTGTACGCGGGCGACGACCTCGGCGACCTGCCCGCCTTCGGCGCAGTGGAGAAGCTCCGCTCGGAGGGTGTGGCGGGACTGCTCGTCTGCAGCGGCAGCTCGGAGGTCGCGGAGCTCGCGGGCCGGGCGGACCTGGTGGTGGACGGACCCGCGGGCGTGGTGCGGCTGCTGTCGTGGATCGGTGCGCAACTGCGCTGAGAGGCGCTCGCCTCGATTGCGGTGCGCGTCCGCGGGCCGTCGTGGGCTGGTCGCGGACGCCACCGACCCCGTAGGGGCGGGCAGTGTGCCTGCCGGACGCGGAGTCATGCCGCGGACCGTAGTGGCCGACTCCGCGCCGGGCCCATGGACAAACGCGATGGGGGTCTTGGACTGTCCGGGGTCAGCCGGTGAGTGCCCGCAGCTGGTCCAGGAACCACTGCGCGGGCGGCAGCGCGGTCGCCGCCGCCGCGAGGCGCTTCGTGCGTTCGGCGCGCTCTTCCCGCGGCATGAGCAGGGCCGCGTGCAGCGCGTCGGCCGTGGCCGTCACGTCGTACGGGTTCACGGTGAGCGCGTCCTCGCCGAGCTCCTCGTGGGCGCCCGCCTCCCGCGAGAGGACCAGCGCGCAGCCGTCGTCGGAGACGACGGGGACCTCCTTGGCGACGAGGTTCATGCCGTCGCGGATGGGGTTGACCAGCGCCACGTCCGCCATGCGGTAGGCGGCGAGCGAGCGTGCGAAGTCGTCCTTGACGTGCAGGACCACCGGGGTCCAGCCGTCCGTCCCGTAGGTGGAGTTGATTTCCGCGGCGACCCGGGAGACCTCTTCCGTGTAGTCGCGGTAGACGGCGAGGTCCTGCCGGGAGGGGTAGGCGAAGGCGACGTGCACGACACGCTCGCGCCACTCGGGGCGGGTCTCGAGGAGTTCCCGGTAGGCGAGGAGGCCGCGCACGATGTTCTTGGACAGCTCGGTGCGGTCCACGCGCACGATCAGCTTGCGCGGCTCGCCGTCCTGCTCGCCCGCCTGCTCCCGCAGCGCCCGCATCCGCTCCTCGACGTCGTCCCGCCGCGACCGCTCGCGCAGGAAGTCCGCGTCGGCGCCGAGCCCGTGCACCCCGATGCGGGTGCCCGACGTGCCGCCCACGACCCGCACGCAGCAGTCGGTGAACGCGTCGGCCCACCGCCCCGTGAGGAACCCGAGCCGGTCCGCGCCGAGCATGCCCCGCAGCAGCTGCTCGGCGACGTCGTCCGGCAGCATCCGGAAGTAGTCGGCGGGCGCCCACGGGGTGTGCGAGAAGTGGCCGATGCGCAGGTCCTCGCGGAGCTCGCGGAGCATGCCGGGGACCAGCGCCAGGTGGTAGTCCTGCACCAGGACGGCCGCCCCCGGTGCCGCCTCCCGGGCCAGCGCCTCGGCGAACGCCCGGTTGTACGTCTCGTACGCCGCCCACTGCGCGCGGAACTCCGGCCCGAAGGCCGGCTCCAGGGGCGTCTGGTAGAGCATGTGGTGGACGAACCACAGCACTGAGTTCGCGATGCCGTTGTACGCGTCCGCGTGGACGCGCGCGTCGATGTCCAGCATCCGCACGCCGGGCTCGCCGACGCCGCGCCGTACGGCCTCGCGGTCGCCCTCGCCGAGCGCCGCGCACACCCAGAGGGCGTCGGCCTCGTCGCCGATCGCGCTGAGTCCTGAGACGAGGCCTCCGCCGCCGCGCTTCGCGGTCAGCTCACCGTCCTCTCCGACGGTGTACGAGACGGGGCCGCGGTTGGACGCGACGAGGACCTGCGCTGCTGACGATGCGGACTCGGAGACCATGTGGCAAAACGTAGCCCGTCCCGTAAACCCTCAAACGTACGGAAGCCGCACTCCCTGAGAAGGGAATCCGACCGGCGTGTGCCGTCGTGTGTCGGCGTGTGCCGTGCGTGGGCCGCTGTGCCGGGTGGGTCAGTCGCGGCGTCCGCGTGCCGCGATGATCACCAGGACGCCGAGCCCGCAGAGTGTGGCCGCGGCCCCGCTGAAGAGCAGGGTCCGGGAGCTGCCCGTGTCGGCGAGCTCGGCAGGACCGGACCGGGCCTGCCGGGCCTCCTTGTGCGAGGCGGCCGTGGCGGCGGGCGCCGCGGCGAGGAACCCGGCGGCGACCACGGCGGCGACCGCGGCGGTGGCGAGCGCCAGTCCGGCCGCCCTCCGCATGACTCTCAAGGCGTCTTTTGTCCATGTACATCTGACCCTCATAAACCGCATAAAGGGCAATGTAGGCAAAGCGGATGATCTACGGTGGTTACGCCACGCGCCGGTGCGCGTACTCGGCGACATCCGCCATCGGCGGCCTCTCCTCCGTGTCCACCGGATGCGTCCTCGGCTCGAACCCGCCCTCGCCCCGGACGAACTGCGTGAGCTCGGGACGTACGAGATGACCGCGCGCCAGCCGCACCTGCGCCGTCCGGTAGATCGCCGCCGCCATCCGCCCGAGCGCCTGCCCGTCCTGGTGCCGGTGCCTGCGCACCCCCACGTCGACCTGCGCCAGCGCGTCCAGGCCCACGGTGTGCAGCGCGTCGACGAGCAGGCCCAGCTCCACGCCGTACCCGACGGGGAACGGCAGCCGCTCCAGGAGCGACCTGCGCGCCGCGTACTCGCCGCCCAGCGGCTGCACGAACCCCGCCAGCCGCGGCCAGTGCATGTTCAGGAGCGGCCGCGCCATCAGCTCCGTCACCCGGCCGCCCTGCCCGCCCGCCCCCGCGAGCGGCCGGTCGTACATCGCCTTCACGAACGCCACGTCCGGGTCGGTGAGCAGCGGGCCGACTATCCCCGAGACGAAGTCCGCCGAGAACTCCTTCAGGTCCGCGTCGACGAACGCCACGATGTCGCCGCTCGTCGCGAGCAGCGAGCGCCACAGCACCTCGCCCTTGCCCGCCACGGCCGGAAGGCGCGGCAGGATCGCGTCGCGGTGGACGACCTTGGCGCCCGCGGCGGCGGCGACCTCCGCCGTACGGTCCGTCGAGCCGGAGTCGACGACGAGCAGCTCGTCGACCAGCGGAACCCTCTCCATCAGCTCACGGCGGATCTCGGCGACGATCTCACCGACCGTCCCTTCCTCGTCGAGCGCGGGCAGCACGACGCTCACCGACGCGCCACCCGCCCGCTTGGCCGCGGCCAGCAGGTCCAGCGGGCGGTCGGCGACGGACCAGGAACGCCTGCTCAGCCAGTGCTCGACCTCTTCCAGCACGGTCGTGGTCCTCCCATATGTGATCCATCTCGCGGTTCGGACGACTATCTCAAGGGTCCGGGGCTTCGGTTACAGTCTTGAACAACGCCGGTGGCCATCGCATGTCGGGGTCACCACCGCGTTCGCCGACGACAATCGAAACTCACAATCGAATACCGCTCATCCAGAGGGGCAGAGGGATACGGCCCGTTGAAGCCCCGGCAACCACCCAGTCGGTCTCGCGCAGTCAAACGCAGCGAGGCTCCCGGCCGGCGAAGGTGCCAATTCCGTCTCGCGGCGAAATGCGTCGCGAGGAAGATGAGGAGAAAGGGCCTCGCCTCCATGGCTGTGCAGACTGTCGCCACCGAAAGCACCTCCGAGAGCACCTCCGGAAGCACCTCCGGAAGCGCCGCCTCTTCCGTGGACCTCGGGCCCGCGTCCGGCCTCTCCTGCCGTGAGTGCGGCACCACGTTCCCGCTCGGCCCGATCTTCGCCTGCGCCGAGTGTTTCGGCCCCCTCGAAGTCGCGTACGACCTGCCCCTCGGCGACCCGGAGGCCCTGCGCAAGCAGATCGAGGCAGGCCCCGCCAACATCTGGCGCTACGCCCCGCTCCTGCCCGTCCCCGCCGACGTGGCCGACAAGCCGAACCTGAACCCCGGCTGGACCAAGCTCGTCAAGGCCGACAACCTCGCGAAGGAACTCGGCGTCCAGCAGGGCAAATTGTTCGTCAAGGACGACTCCGGCAACCCCACCCACTCCTTCAAGGACCGCGTCGTCGCGCAGGCGCTCGAAGCGGCGCGCGCCTTCGGCTTCACCACGCTGTCCTGCTCCTCCACGGGCAACCTCGCGGGCGCGGTGGGCGCCGCGGCGGCCCGCGCCGGCTTCCGGTCCTGCGTGTTCATCCCGCACGACCTGGAGCAGGGCAAGGTCGTCATGGCCGCGGTCTACGGCGGCGAGCTCGTCGGCATCGAGGGCAACTACGACGACGTGAACCGCTTCTGCTCCGAGCTCATCGGCGACCCGCTGGGCGAGGGCTGGGGCTTCGTCAACGTCAACCTGCGGCCGTACTACGGCGAGGGCTCCAAGACCCTCGCGTACGAGATCTGCGAGCAGCTCGGCTGGGTCCTCCCCGACCAGCTCGTCGTCCCGATCGCGTCCGGCTCGCAGCTCACGAAGATCGACAAGGGGCTCAAGGAGCTCATCGCCCTCGGCCTCGTCGAGGACAAGCCCTACAAGATCTTCGGCGCGCAGGCGGAGGGGTGCTCGCCCGTGTCGGCGGCGTTCAAGGCGGGCCACGACGTGGTCCGTCCGCAGAAGCCGAACACGATCGCCAAGTCGCTTGCGATCGGCAATCCGGCCGACGGGCCGTACGTGCTCGACATCGCGCGGCGTACGGGGGGTGCGGTGGAGGACGTCGACGACGAGCAGGTCGTCGACGCGATCAAGCTCCTTGCCCGTACGGAGGGCATCTTCGCGGAGACCGCGGGCGGTGTGACGGTGGGCGTCACGAAGAAGCTGGTCGAGGCGGGCCTCATCGATCCCTCGCTGACCACGGTGGTCCTCAACACCGGGGACGGCCTCAAGACGCTCGACGCGGTCGCCGAGACGTCGCAGGCCACGGCGACGATCAAGCCGAGCCTCGAGGCGTTTCGCTCCGCGGGCCTTGCCGGTTAGTCGCCGTAGGGCCTGGTGTCCGCTGCCGGCAGCGGGTCGTGGTCCGTCCTCGCGCAGTTCCCCGCGCCCCTTCGGGGCGCCCCCGACGGGGCGCCTTTCCCATCCCGTACTTCTGAGGTGAACCCATGAGCGTCAACGTCCGGATTCCCACCATTCTCCGCACCTACACCGGCGGCAAGGCCGAGGTCGCCGCCGAGGGGGCGACCCTCGGGGAGGTCATCGCCGACCTGGAGAAGAACCACACCGGCATCGCCGCCCGCGTCCTGGACGACCAGGGCAAGCTGCGCCGCTTCGTCAACGTGTACGTGAACGACGACGACGTCCGGTTTGAGCAGGGTCTGGAGACGGCCACTCCGGACGGCGCGGGTGTCTCGATCATTCCCGCCGTCGCCGGCGGCTGATCTTTTCGCGAGCACCCTGCGTTATCTGAATTGCCCCCTCCGCGAGAGAAACGGAGGGGGCAATTCTGCATGGTTGAGCGCGGTACAGTTGGGAAGCGCGCTCCGCCGCTCGTGCCGAGCGCATATACGAAGTCGGCCTCAGGCCGACAAGAAGCAGCCAAAGAGCACTGCCCATTTAAGCCTTTTGCGGCTTTTGCCTGGCCCGACTTGCCCTGGATCCGGACGGAATCTCCGTATATTACCGATCGGGCGCGCCCAGAATTCTCGTCCGATTGACCTGTTGCAGACGGCAGTTGGACAGATACATTCAGCGGCGGTCGACGCGTTCCGGCGCACACCCCTACCAGTGGGGGGTGAGGTCTGACCCGGGTCCGCGAAGTGCGGTCCTGTGCAAGGGCCAGTAATAGGGGAGTTAGGCATGGCTCAGGGCACCGTCAAGTGGTTCAACGCGGAGAAGGGGTACGGCTTCATCGCGGTCGACGGTGGTGCGGATGTTTTCGTCCACTACAGCGCGATCCAGATGGACGGTTACCGCACCCTTGAAGAAGGTCAGCGAGTCGAGTTCGAGATCTCGCAGGGCCAGAAGGGTCCGCAGGCGGACATGGTCAAGCTCGCCGTCTAGCTCGGCGCGACCGACCACCGAAGCAAGCATCGCGAGGGGCCCGTATCCCGTCAGGGGTACGGGCCCCTCGTGTGCGCCGGGTCGCGCCCCGGTCCCTCCCCGGTTCCTCGCCGGGATCCGTGAGAGGCGCTTGCACTCGCAGGGGTCGAGTGCTAATCATTGGGCTTAGCACTCTCCCAGTGAGAGTGACAGAACTTGGATCGGGTCGGTGAGGCCCGCAGGCCGGGTGGGGCAAGGAACCACAAGGGCTGCAGGCCGTCCGTCGCGGGCATCTGCACGATCCGTTTTTGCGTTTCCACCCCGTCCGGGAGGACCACTTCACATGGCCAAGATCATCGCGTTCGACGAGGAGGCACGGCGCGGCCTCGAGCGCGGCATGAACCAGCTCGCCGACGCCGTCAAGGTGACCCTGGGCCCCAAGGGTCGCAACGTCGTCCTCGAGAAGAAGTGGGGCGCCCCCACGATCACCAACGATGGTGTCTCCATCGCCAAGGAGATCGAGCTCGAGGACCCGTACGAGAAGATCGGCGCCGAGCTGGTCAAGGAGGTCGCGAAGAAGACGGACGACGTCGCCGGTGACGGCACGACGACCGCGACCGTCCTGGCCCAGGCCCTGGTGCGCGAGGGTCTGCGCAACGTGGCCGCCGGTGCCAACCCGATGGCCCTGAAGCGCGGCATCGAGAAGGCCGTCGAGGCCGTCTCCGGCGCCCTGCTCGAGCAGGCCAAGGATGTCGAGACCAAGGAGCAGATCGCTTCCACGGCCTCCATCTCCGCCGCCGACACGCAGATCGGCGAGCTCATCGCCGAGGCGATGGACAAGGTCGGCAAGGAAGGCGTCATCACCGTCGAGGAGTCCCAGACCTTCGGTCTGGAGCTGGAGCTCACCGAGGGTATGCGCTTCGACAAGGGCTACATCTCGGCGTACTTCGCCACCGACATGGAGCGTATGGAGGCGTCGCTCGACGACCCGTACATCCTGATCGTCAACTCGAAGATCTCGAACGTGAAGGACCTCCTTCCGCTCCTCGAGAAGGTCATGCAGTCCGGCAAGCCGCTGCTGATCATCGCCGAGGACGTCGAGGGCGAGGCCCTGTCGACCCTGGTCGTCAACAAGATCCGTGGCACCTTCAAGTCCGTCGCCGTCAAGGCCCCGGGCTTCGGTGACCGCCGCAAGGCCATGCTCGGCGACATCGCCATCCTCACCGGTGGCACCGTCATCTCCGAGGAGGTCGGCCTCAAGCTGGAGAACGCCGGTCTCGACCTGCTCGGCCGCGCCCGCAAGGTCGTCATCACCAAGGACGAGACGACCATCGTCGACGGTGCCGGTGACAGCGACCAGGTCCAGGGCCGCGTCAACCAGATCCGCGCCGAGATCGAGAACAGCGACTCGGACTACGACCGCGAGAAGCTCCAGGAGCGCCTGGCGAAGCTCGCGGGCGGCGTGGCCGTCATCAAGGCCGGTGCCGCGACCGAGGTCGAGCTCAAGGAGCGCAAGCACCGCATCGAGGACGCCGTCCGCAACGCGAAGGCGGCCGTCGAAGAGGGCATCGTCGCCGGTGGTGGCGTCGCTCTCCTCCAGGCCTCCGCGGTCTTCGAGAAGCTCGAGCTCGACGGTGACGAGGCGACCGGCGCCAACGCCGTGAAGCTCGCCCTGGAGGCCCCGCTCAAGCAGATCGCCGTCAACGGTGGTCTCGAGGGTGGCGTCGTCGTGGAGAAGGTCCGCAACCTCACCGTCGGCCACGGCCTCAACGCCGCGACCGGTGAGTACGTGGACATGATCGCCGAGGGCATCCTCGACCCGGCGAAGGTCACGCGTTCCGCCCTGCAGAACGCCGCGTCCATCGCCGCGCTGTTCCTCACCACCGAGGCCGTCATCGCCGACAAGCCCGAGAAGGCCGGCGCTGCCGCCGCCCCGGGTGGCATGCCGGGCGGTGACATGGACTTCTGATCGACCTCTGGTCGATCACTGTCCTGACGTACCGAGGGCGGCACTCCTTCTCACGAAGGGGTGCCGCCCTCGGGCGTTTCCCGTGCGGGATGCCCTACGGCAGACGCTCCAGGATCCAGCCACACAGCTCCTCGGTGACCAGAGTGTGGGGCTCGTTCCGGGAGGCGCAGAGGAATTCGTCGAGTTCGCTCTCCGTCTCCGCAGCGGCCGTCACCGGCTCGTACAGCTTCTCGTGCGTGTCGATGTCGCGCAGGGCGATCGCGCTGACCGTCGGCACGAAGCAGTGTTCGCGGATGTCCGCCTCGGAGCGGAGGCCGATCAGGGCCGGGATCTTGTTCAGCTCGTCGGCGAGGATGCCGAAGCCTTCCAGGGTGCCGCCGGGCGCGCCGTCGATCTCGGGCAGCCCGGACGTGTTGACGTGCGGCCGCCGCAAGGTGACGACCCGCAGCTGCGCGACGAGTTCGTCCTCGCCCGCGGACTGCGTGTAGAGCCGCGTACCGGTGATCGCCAGTCCCTTCCCGTGGAACGCCTGCTCACCGGGCCGTATCCCATTGCTCTCCCCGATACGCGTCCCGTTCGCCACACCGATCTTCTTCGGCCGCGACGGCCATCCGCCGACCCGCTCCAGCTCGGCGAGGAACGTGCCGCGCTCCTTGTCGGTCTCCGGTGTGTCGCCCCACTCGCTGATGTGCCGCCACAGCAGCTGCCGCGCGGCCGGGCTGTTCATCTGGTTCGAGAACGCGGCGTTGAGGCTGCGGATGTAGTGCGCGAACGCCTGCAGCGCGATCGGGATCCACGCGCCGCGGTGCGGGCTGTCGTACGAGAAGTACAGCGCCGTCTGGTGGTCGTTCGCCTGCCCGCCCTCGTGCTCCATCTTCGCCAGCGCGTACCGCGCGACGAGGCCGCCCATGCTGAAGCCGCCGACGGTCAGCGGGTGGTCGCCCGAGCGGCGGGCGATGGCCTCCAGGATGGCCGCCCGCACGACTTCCGCGTTGTCCAGGATCGACGCACTGCGCTCGTCGAAGCCGAGCAGGATGACGTCGCGGCCGCGGTTGCGCAGCTCGCTCAGGAACGGGTACGGCCCGCGTTCCAGTATCTCCCACGAGAAGTTGAGCTCGCTGGAACCGCTGTTGAACCCGTCGCCGATGATGACGGGCCGGGTCAGCCCCTTCTTCGCGTCGGCGAGGTACACCCAGGCCGTGCCGCCGGGCAGCGCCCACTCGTCGTCGGGCGCCGGCGCCTCGGCGGGGGCCTCGCGCGCCTCCCTCGGGCCGGGGGCCAGGGTGATGCGGGCGGCGGCGCCGATCGCCTCGGCGACCTCGCGCTCGTCCAGTTGCTCCAGGTCGGGCTGAGTGGGTTCGTTGGAGTCGGTCATGAGGGTCCCCTCCGGTCGTGTCCGGTCATGTGGCGTCCGGTCATGTGACGTCCGGTCGTGTCGTGCCCAGTCGTGTCCAGTCGTGTCGTGTCTGGTCATGCCGTTCCGATGACGTGGGGTGCCATCATCGGCACGGGGCGTGATCGGGTGCGGGGCTTCAGCGGCCTTTCGGACAGCAAGCGTTCGGCCGTTCCCGGGCGGGGCGGGAGAGGGACTTGGCCCTCCGGTCGGGGGTGACCGGGTGGTACGGGAGGGGGGCGGCGGCGGAGCGGTGGTGCGTCGGCCATGGGAGGGGGCTGGGCGGGGGGCCTCGGCTGCCTGCCCGGTGCGGAAAGTATGTCGCGAAGACGACGCGTGCCAGTCGGCGTAGTTCTTCAGCTTCTCGGTGTGTGTGACGGGGGCGGGGGCGACTTCGGTGGGCCCGCGTCTTCGATGCTTGCCGGGGCCGCCCGGGGTTTTGCGGAGTGTGGCGGTTCCGGGCCGGCAGTAAAGGGCGCTCCCTTCGGTCGCGTCGGCTGCGCCGATTCCGCTGCGCTCCACCCTTGACTCCCGTCCCTCCACCGCGAGCTGCTTGTTGACCCGGACGGCCAGGGGTGGGGGCAACGGGGACCGCTGGGTCAGTCGTCAGCTTTCGCTGCCGGGTGCGGCCCGGTTCATCGTGGGCGGCGGGTCACGGTCACGGCCCCGCCCGCCGCGCGGCTCGGCCGCTCGGGTCATCCGCTCGCGCTGCCGGGTGCGGACCGGCTCATCGTGAGTCGCCCTCACGGTCCGGGTCGGGTCATCGGCTTGCGTTGCCGGGTGCGGTCCGGTTCATCGTGGGCGGGAGTCATGTTCGATGAGCTGTATCCGGCCGGGGGCCGCCCCCCCTCCGGCACCTACTTGGGGAAAGTTGCGAATGAGGTTGCCGCGCGCCCCCTCTGTCGAGCCATGCGCGCCCCTCTCTCATGCGGGCTTGCCCCGGTGGATGCGCGCGATGAGGGGTGGGTGGGGGCGGCGTGCGGTGGTGCGAAGGGGGGCGCGCGCCGGTAGGGTTCGCAACTTTCCCCAAGTAGGTGCCGGAGAGGACCGCCCGACCCGACCAAACCCCGAATCCCCGAATCCCCGGGGGGCGTACGGGGCTTGGGTGGGGGCGCGCGGCGAAGGCTTTCGCAACTTTCCCGAAGTAGGTGCCGGAGGGCGCGGCCCGAGGCGCTCCCGGACGGGCACGGCACATCGACCATCACTCCCGCCCACGATGGACCGGGCCGCACCCGGCCACGAGAGCAGATGGCCCGCCCCGGACGGTGAGGGCCACTCACGATGGACCGGGCCGCACCCGGCCGCGCGAGGCGATGACCCGAGCCGCAGGGCCGCCCCCGGACGGTGAGGGCGGCTTGCGTTGGACCGGGCCGCACCCGGCAGCGAAAGCTGATGGCCCGAGCAGCGGTCCCCGTTGCCCCCACCCCTGGCCGTCCGGGTCAACAAGCAGCTCGCGGTGGAGGGACGGGAGTCAAGGGTGGAGCGCAGCGGAATCGGCGGAGCCGACGCGTAGCGCAGCGGAGCGCCCTTTACTGCCGGCCCGGAACCGCCACACTCCGGTCAACACCGGGCGGCCCCGGTGACATTCAACGTCTCCGGCCCGCCGGAGTCGCCGGGGGTGGCATGTGCGTCAGCTGTTCTTGAGGTCCGTCACGAACGCGGACCAGCTCGCGGCCCGGCACCTGCTAACTCCATGAGCTTCGGCGCTCCGGCCGCCACCGACCTCGCGTCGCAGAGCGGCTTGTCAAGAACGGCCCAGAACAACGGCGTTGTTGGGTCGTCCAGAAGCCATGTGAGCATCGATCGTCTCCTGCGTAGCCGTCGGGTGGTAGGCGCGGAACACCTCCTCCGCGTACGCCTTCGTCGGCCTGGCAGTTGCGGGCGAAGAAGCCCTCCGGGCCGAGGCGTTCGTCGAAGTACACCGCGGGAGGGGCCGAGGTCTTTGGGGACGGGTCATGGGCCGACCTCCGCGGGGCGCGGCGCCCGGACACGGAGGGGTGTTGGGTCGCCAAGGCTTTTAAGGCTGCGCAGAAGCGGACACTCTGAGTGATGGAACAGCAACACTCAGTGTGAGAGGCGGAGGTCATGGCGCTGACGGCGGAGGAACAGGTGCGGGCGGCCGAGGAGGCCGTACTGCAGTTGAAGGCGGGCCTCGCGGAGGCAGGGGTCACGTTGCCGTCGCTGCGGGTGGACCCGCTGAGCGTGGCGAGTGAGGGGCTGCCGCTCGTGGAGCTGGGGCGGTGCAATCTGGACACGGCGTTGCGGCTGGCCGCGGTGCTGGAAGGGGAGAAGCGGTGATCGGGACGGGGACGGGGACGGAGGAGGATCCGTGCGTGCCGGAGGCGGGGACGTACGCCGTGGACCACCGGGACGGGAGCGTCGGGCAGGTCGTGGGGTGCGAGGGAGGGCTCGTGCAGCTGCGGCCGCTGAGCGGGGGGCGGGAGTGGGACTGCCCGCCGGAAGCCGTGGGGGTGGCGGATCCGGGGGAGGTGCTGCGGGAACGGGTGCGGGAACTGAACCGGCAGGTCCAGGCGCGGCCCCGGTGAGCGGGTCGCGGGAGTCACGCCGCTGGGTGGCCGAGGGATCTGACCTCTTCGTGGTCGGCGTCGAGGGCCATGTTGTCGAGGGCCATGTTGCGGGGGCGTTCATGGCCGGGGCGGTGCGGCGCGGGGTCGGGACCGCGTCCGAGCCGTCGGTGCGGGAGATCCTGCATGGCGGCAGCTCCATGCGCCGGTCCTACAGGCCGCGGTAGGCGACGCGTCGGTCGCCGGCGTGGACGACGAGGATCACCAGGACGTCGTTCTGGATCTCGTACACCACGCGGAAGCCGCCGACGCGCAGCCGGTACAGGCCGTGGTGCCCAGTGAGTTTCTTGGTGTCGGCGTCGTCACGGTCTGGGTCGTCCCCGAGCGCGGTGAGGGCCGTGAGAATGTGCATCGCTTGTTGGCGGTCGATGGACCGGAGTTGACGATGGGCGAGCGCAGTGAAGCGAAAGGCGTACTTCACGCGACGTCGCCGGCTTTGCTGCCGCTGTGCTTGCCGTCCGTCACCCTCGAAGAGGTCCGCCAAGAGCTCGGCCATGCAATCCGGTGAGGTGACCGTGCTGACGCGCAAGGGGAGGCGCGTGGCCGCCCTCGTCCCCATAGAGGTTCTGGACGCCCTGGACGAAGCAGCCGACGAACTCGCGGCACGCGACCGGGCGGGCGGGGCGCGGCCAGGTGGCCCGGCGTCGGCCCGCCCGGCGACCTCAGATCGTCGCCGGTGCCTTCGCCGGGGTCGGTTCCGCCTCCGCTCGGGCCGTGGGGGACTCGCCCGCGTCGACGTCCGCGTTCAGGTCGACCAGCATCTGCTTGCTGAAGCCGAAGAAGTAGGTGGCGAAGAAGCCGACCAGATAGCCGATCAGGAGGCCACCGGCGTAGATCGCCGCCGTCAGGCCGAGGTTCTTGTTGCCGTCGAGCAGCGGGAAGAGCGCCCAGCCGGACGGGCCGATCGCCGTCGAGCCGACCTTGTCGCCGAGCATCGAGAAGAACCCGATGAACGCGCCGCCCGCGGCCCCGCCCACGCACGCCGTGACGAACGGGCGGCCGAGGGGGAGTGACACGCCGTAGATGAGGGGCTCGCCGACGCCGAGGAAACCGGCGGGGAGCGCGGACTTGATCGTCGTACGGATCGAGGTGTTGTGCCGCAGGCGTTTGTAGACCGCGATCGCGCAGCCGACCTGTCCCGCGCCCGCCATCGCGAGGATGGGGAGCAGGACGGTGAAGCCCTGCTGCTCTATGAGCGTGGTGTGGATGGGGATGAGGGCCTGGTGCAGGCCCAGCATGACCAGGGGGAGGAAGAGGCCGCCGAGGACCAGGCCCGCGAACGCGCCCGTGTTGTCCAGGAGCCAGTCCGCCGCCGTACCGATGCCCGTGGACACCTCGCCCGCGAGGAACATCAGGCCGAAGATCGTGACGAGACCGGCGAGGAGGACCGTGAGGGTGGGCGTGACCAGGACGTCCACTGCCTCGGGGACCCATTTCCTGCACCACTTCTCGATGTACGTGGCCAGGACTGCCGCGCCCAGGGCGCCGAGGACGCCGCCTTGGCCCGGCGAGAGCTTCTGGCCGAACGCCTCGATGTTCGCGACGCCCGCGTACACGATGATCGCCGCGACCGCACCGCCCAGGATCGGCGTGCCGCCGAACTCCTTCGCCGTGTTGTAGCCGACGAACACCGCGATCAGCGCCATGAAGCCGGAGGCCATGGCCGCGAGCGCGGGCGTGATCGACGGCAGCCACTCCAGGTTGACCAGGAGGCCGTTGAAGCCCGCGATGATGCCGCAGCCGATGAGGGCGGGGATCAGCGGCACGAAGATGTTCGCGATCCGGCGCAGGAACAGTTTGAAGGGGGTGGCGTTCTTCGCCTTGCGTGCCTCTTTGATGGCCGCGCCCTGGGCGGCCAGTTCGGCGGCGGTGGGGGCGTGCTCGGGGGTCTCCGGCCGGGGCTCGGCGTCCGGGCCGCTCTCCGCCACCATCGCCTCCAGCTCCGGCGTGACCCGGGCGACCGTCCCCGGGCCGAGCACGATCTGGTACGTGTCGTCCTCGACCACGCCCATCACGGCGGGCAGGGCCTTCAGCGCGTCGTCGTCGACGAGCGAACGGTCGGCCAGGCCCAGGCGGAGCCGGGTCATGCAGTGGGCGACGGACGTGATGTTCTTGGCACCGCCGACGAGCGGGAGGATCGCGGCGGCGGTGGCGCGGTTCTTGTCAGGTGCCATGGTGCTTGTGCCTTGCTGTGCGGTGGAGCGGCGGTGCTTCGAGGCGTGGTCTAGCTCGTACGGGAGTTGTCCAGGGCCGCGCGGAGGTGGCCGTCGGACGTGGCGAGGAGTTCGGCGGCGGTGGGGCCGTCGACCTGGCCGAGGATGGTGAGGATGGCGTTCTTCACCTCCCCGTCCGTCGCGGCGAGGGCGGCCTCGATCTCCTCGTCGGAGGCGCCGGTGGCGAGGGCGACGATGCGGCGGGAGCGGGCACGCAGCTTCTCGTTGGACGCGCGCACGTCCACCATCAGGTTTCCGTACGTCTTGCCGAGGCGGATCATCGTGATCGTCGACAGCATGTTGAGGACGAGCTTCTGGGCCGTGCCCGCCTTGAGGCGGGTCGAGCCGGTGAGGAGTTCGGGGCCGACGACGACCTCGATGCCGTGCTCGGCCGCGGCGGCGAGCGCGCTGTCGGCGTTGCAGGAGAGGCCGATGGTGAGCGCGCCGTAGCGGGACCGGGCGTACTCGACGGCGCCGATCGCGTACGGCGTACGGCCCGACGCGGAGATGCCGACGACGACGTCGTCCTCGGTGAGGTTCAGGTCCTCCAGGTCGTCGGCGGCGAGCTCCTTGCTGTCCTCCGCGCCCTCGACCGCCTTGACCATGGCGGTCGGGCCGCCCGCGATGAGCCCGACGACCTCGCTCGGGTCGGTGTTGAACGTGGGCGGGCACTCCGAGGCGTCGAGTACCCCGAGGCGTCCGGCCGTGCCCGCGCCCGCGTAGATCAGCCGGCCGCCGCGGGCCATGCGCTCCGCGGTGCCGTCGATGGCGGCGGCGATGGCGGGAAGCTGCTCGGCGACGGCGGCGGCCACGGAGGCGTCCTCACCGTTCATGATCTTCGCGATCTCCTCGGTGGGCAGACGGTCGATCTCGGAGAGCTCGGGCCGGAACGCCTCGGTGGTGAGGGTGGCGAGCTGGGCGCGGAGCTCGCCGTAGGTGTCGCGCGGCTCGCTCGCGCCGCTGGTGCCGGTCGCGTCAGTGGTCGAGGTCATGGCGTCTGCGGCTCTTTCGTGTGCGGGGGGTGGTCGGGGGAGGGGTGAGTCAGCGGCTGGTGCCGCCGCGCGGGCGGTGGCGGTGGGCGAGCGCTTCGTAGGACGCGGCGAGCGCGGGTGCCGCCGTCTCGTACGTCCGCTGCGCCACGCCCACGAACAGGCAGTCCACGACGAGGAGTTGACTCGTACGGGACGACATCGCGGCGGGGCGGAGCTCGCTCTCGCGGGCCGTGGAGGTGGTCAGTATGTGATCGGCGTACTGGGAGAC
This sequence comes from Streptomyces venezuelae, assembly GCF_008642355.1. NCBI lineage: Bacteria > Bacillati > Actinomycetota > Actinomycetes > Kitasatosporales > Streptomycetaceae > Streptomyces > Streptomyces venezuelae. The sequence goes on along the minus strand of NZ_CP029193.1, from coordinate 3,711,191 downwards.
GGCCGCGCCGGGCCGCCCGGTGATCGCGATCGTGGTCGCACCGTGCTCGAAGGCGACGCGGAGGGGTTCGATGACGTCTCCGGTCGAACCGGAGTGGGTGATCGCGATCGCCACGTCCTTGGCGCGGAGCGTCACGGCGTTGGTGACGGCGAGGTGCGGGTCGGAGTGCGCGTGCGCGATGTGCCCGATGCGGAGCAGCTTCTGGGCGAGGTCCTGGGCGACGAGGCCCGAGGCGGCGACGCCGTAGATCTCGACGCGGCGGGCGGTGGCGAGTGCGGCGACGGCGGCGCCGAGCTGCGCGGTGTCGAGTCCGGCGGCGGTGTCGGCGAGAGTCTGCTGCTCGTCGTAGGCCAGCTTCGCGACGACGTCCGCGATGGGGTCGTCGACGGCGATGTCCGCGGTGACGGCGGGGGCGCGGCCCGACTGCTGCTGGGCGGCGAGTCCGGCGAGGGCGAGGCGCAGGTCGCGGTAGCCGGGGTAGCCGAGGAGGCGGGCGGTGCGCACGACGGTCGCCTCGCTGGTGCCGGTGAGCTCGGCGAGTCCGGTGACCGTGAGGGCGGCGCATCCCGCGGGGTCGCCGGCGACGGCCTCGGCGACCCGCTGCATGGAGCGGGTCATCGACGGCGCGAGGGTCCGCACCTTGGCCGCGAGGGCGGCGGGGGCGGGGGGCGCGGCGTCCGCGAAAATTTCCTTCACGTCATGGGTCACATCTGAAAGATATTTTCGGACTGGTGGCCGGTCAATACCCCGTTGGTCCCGATCTCGGCCGGGACCAACGGCCTCCGGCCCGCAGCTCCGGCTCCTTTTCGCGGTTGTCGCGTACGGGGCGACAATGGCTGCATGGACACGATCGACCCCCTGGAGCAGGCGTTGCACGCCGCTCGCGCCCTTGTCCTCGCCGACCTGGTGGCCCGCGAGGTCGCCCAGGCCGAGGTCGTCTCGCTCGTCGAGGAATCGGTGGCGCACCGCCGCTGGTGGGTCGAGCAGTGGCCGGAGGGCATCGAATACGTCGCCGGTCTCGTCGCCCAGGACGTCCAGGACGCGCTCCTGGAGCGGTACGGGAGGTGGCCGCTGTGCCCGGTCTGCGGCTCGGGCGACCCGCACGCGCTGGACGTGGAACCGGAACTCGGTCCCGACCCGCATTGGGTGTGCGGCAAGGCGGGCGTGGTCGTGGCACCGGTCGGTGGCCTGACGTGACCGTCTACATAGACCCGCCCACGTGGCCGGGCCACGGCCGCATGTGGTCCCACCTGGTCAGCGACGTCTCCTTCGAGGAGCTGCACGCGTTCGCGGCGTCGGTGGGCTGCCCGCGACGCGCCTTCGAACGGGACCACTATGACGTCCCCGCGGAACGGTACGCGGACGCGGTGCGGGCGGGCGCGGTGGAGATCGGCTCGAAGGAGCTGGTGCGGAGGCTTACGGGGGCGGGGTTGCGGAGGCCCAAGGGGCGGGCGGTGTAGGGGCCGGGGGGTTCCCCGGTTCCGCCGGGTCCGGGGCGAACCAGCCTTCCGCCTCGTGGCGCAGGCCCAGGTCGGTGGCCTTGCGGGCGACCTCGTGGAAGGGGAGGGAGAGGCGGGCGGCCACGGTCACGAGGGTGGTGAGGGAGAGCGGTGGGTGGTCCCAGTCCCCGAGGGTGAGGTCCGGGGTCTCACTTTCGAGGGCGCGGGTCAGGTCCCATTCCACGGTGCGGGCCCGGTTCCACTCCGGTGTGACGGGGGCGAGCTCGTAGCCGAGGCCGCGCAGGGTCCGTGTCATGTCGTCGACGTCCGGGCCGTACTGGCCGGTGTGCAGGGCGGCGGCGTACTGGTCGGGCAGGGAAACGGTGCCCTGCCGCTCTGGATCGGGCACGCCGGACCCGAAGCGCACGACATAGACGTCTTGGGGCCTCATCGCGGCGAGCGTGGCCGTATCGACCGAGCACGCGTACCCGAGGGAGGTGAGGCGGGCCGCCGCTTCGACGAGTGGGACACCGGCCTCCTGTGCTGTGTCTGCGACGTCCATCAGCGACAGGGGTGCGCTCTCCGGGACATGGCACACCAGGTGGCCGAGGAATTCGAGGTCCTTCTTGCAGAGCCGCTCATCGCCCGGCCGTGGGGGCGAGACGTCGAAGCCCAGTGCCCGCAGCCGTTCCGCCACGGCGGTGACAGACCCGATTCGCCGGGCCGCGGCCACCACGTAGGCCCAGGGCACCGGCTCGTTCGGGTCGGGCTGAACTCCTTCGTAGCTCATGATCGACCGGTCGTCGTCGGACAACTCGGTCTGCGGAGCCTCGACGGTGAAGCCGAGCCCGACAAGCACTTCGGCGACCTGCTGGATGGGGTGGCCCGACTCGTAGGCCACGATGGTCAGTTGGGCGGGCGTCAGCTGGGACGCCACGCCGGAGGCCAGAGCGCTGAGGCCAGACGACCGCAGATTGCCGAGAATGACCGTGTCCTCGTCGGTCCAGGACTCGCGGACGGGGACCTCCGACGGCACGGTGAAGCCCAGCTCCCGCAGCCGCTCCGCGGCCTGCGGCGTCGGGCAGTCGGCCTGCAGCGCGCTGAGACAGACCTGAGCGGCGGTGAGCGTCGCTCCGGGCGCCAGCCACCTGCCGACGGGGGCGGACAGCAGGCTGAGGTCCTCCGGACGGACGGCCGAGCACCCGCCCAGGGACTCGACGGAGTAGCCGAGTGCGGTCAGGCGGGCGACGATGTCCGCGGCGGGCCGCTCACAGTGCGCGACGCGGTTGAAGACTTCCGCGGCCGTGAGCGGCCGGTCCGGTTCCCGCCAGGGAAACAGCACCCGGAGGCTGGGGGCGCCGGACTGGAACAGGCTCTGCGACGGCTGTGTCCCGCCCCAGCCCGTGCCGTGCTGCCAGGTGGCGTAGTCCCTGTCCCAGCGCGTAAACCGGCCGTGCCTGCTCAGCAGGGCCAGGTCGGAAGGGAGGGCGCACGGATCCGCGGCAGCGGGCATCCCGGCGGCGAGCGGCGTGTCACCGAGCCCTGCCCGGTACATCGCCGACAGACGCCAGCGCAGGACGGCTGACGGGATGTTGCAGAGGTACGACGCCCCCTGCGAGGTGCCCTCCTCTGGGAAAGCGCCGGTGACCAGGGGCAGTAGGGCCATGTCGGGAAGGAAGAAGCCGACCTTCCTGTACGGCAGTACGGTCTCGTGACCCATGTCCCACGGAACATCCGCGTCGCGTGCCTGGGCGGCGACGCAGTCGGCCAGCGCGACGGACACCTCGGACAACCGAGTGAGCCAGGACACCGTCGCCAGGTGGTCCTGGGTGGTGAAGAGACTGGGAGCGGCCGCGGCGATCCGTCCTTTGACGTGATCCCAGTCGAAGTCCTGGATGTTCGAGCGGCTGACGCTCAGCTCGGGTTGCTGGTCGCCGTACAGGTTGAGTACAAACCCATGGAGGTCACCCATGTTGCGCGTCGAGGCCCACAGGCCGTCCGCCAGCAGCCAGCCCTTGCCGTCGACCCACCACAGATCGGGGTCGGACGATGCCTGGATCGTGGTGCTGCGCAGGCTCACCGGGATGCTCTGCGCCGACGAGGCCTGGACCAGCTCCATCCCCGTGAGCGACGGCTCTCCAGGCGACCACTCGTGACTGCGCGCGCCGTGTTCGGCCGTCGTGCGGTACGGGGCCACCCAGAGCACCTCCTGCAGCACGTCCACACAGGAGACCGGTGACCTGTGCCGGGTGAGCAGCAGGCGCACTGTCGTACCGCATGCGTCCCCGGGGCCGAGGTCCTCGACCCGGAAGAGGTTTCCCGGGCCCGCGATCGACACCTGGAGCAGCCGTCCGGGGCGGCCGTCCTTGCCCAGGCGGCAGGTTCGTACGACGATTTCGTCGGCCAGCATGAAATAGCTCAGGACCCCGATGCCGAAACGGGAGTTGGGGTGCAACTCGATCTTCGGACCGGGCAGTTCCGCCCAGGCCGCCTGCTCCTCGATGTACTCGGGCAGGTCCACGAAGCGGGCGCCGCCCTGGGAGAAGACGTCGCGGAGTTCTCGTACGCTCATGCCGATGCCGTTGTCGCGACACTCCAGGTAGGGGCGGCCGTCGTCCCCCACGCCCTGGACGAATTCGATCCGCCCCTCCCAGGGCGCGGTCGGACGGCCGGTGCGCCGCAGGTACTCCCTGCGGCGGTCGGCGTACCGCACCGCGTCCAGCGCGTTCTGGTAGACCTCGCGGACGGCCAGATCACGTGCCCCGTAGAGAGCTTCGCCCATCAGGAGTTCCTGGACCCGGTCCTCCGCCAGCTGGAAGCGGATGCCGTCCGAGAGCTGTTCCGGTGTGTTGCCGCCGAGGCGGACGCGGGAGCCGTCCGCGTAGGGCGGCAGCGTCGAGAGGGGCGCGAGCGTCGGATTGTTCGCCTTGTTGATGTCACGGAGCAGGCCGTCCACGCGCGACGCGTGCTCGCGCAGGGCGATCTGCACCGCCGGGTGGCCGCACACCGCGTTGAGGGAGCGGCCCGTGCCCGACGTGCGCCAGTCCGAGCCCCGGACCGTGGCGCGGAGTTCGTCCAGGTCCACGCTGTCCGAGATGCCCAGGTGTTCCACGACGATCTCGGGGAGGTCGACGGGGGCCACCGCCATCGCGTACGCCGCCTTCGTGAGCGCCGCGACCAGCGGCTCGCGCACCTCGTGTTCGTCGGGCGCGCTCGCGGCGACCGTGTCGCGGTCGTGCAGGGCGTCACCCCGCGAGGTGGCGAAGGGGGCGGCGCGGTGCTCCTGGAGGAAGCGCATCAGGCGCTTCTCGGAGAGGGAGTCGGTCACCCAGCGCGGGTGTTCGGACGCGTTCGCCGGGCCGCCGATCAGCAGCTTCAGGGACTCCACCGCGTACACCTCCGGCTGCTGGATCAGCCAGCGGTGGTACAGCCACCAGCGGATCCGCTCCACCGATCCGTCCGTCACCTTGGCCTGCTCCAGGGCGCGCAGCCTGCGTTTGATCCGCGGGAAGCCCTGGGCGAACTTGCGGAAGCGGTCCCGGTCCGGGGCCGGGCCCTGCGTGTCGTCGGACAGGACGTTGCGGCGGCGCTCCGCCTCCTGTGCCCAGAAGGTCTGCTCGACCAGGGGGAGGAGGACGGCGAGCGCGGCCTCGGACGGGGACAGTTCCACGTCGTTCGCGAGCCGGTGCGTCAGGAAGCCGAGCCTGTCGTGGGTGCGCAGGGCCAGTTCGGAGTCGTGCCACGGGTCGGCGTGGAGCGCGGCCGCCGCCTTCTCGTACGCGGCGGCGAGACCCGTCGCAAGGGTGCCGCAGAGCTCGTGCAGGGTGTCCCGGGCCGGGCCGGGGCGCGTGCGCTGCCACACGGGGTGCTGGGCGGTCGAGCGGATCCACGGGTGGGCCTCGGTGTGCCGGTCGGGGCCGGGGAGGAGGAGGAAGTCCTGTTCTCCTGGGGGCAGTTCGGAGACCACCCTGATTTGCTGCGGGGCGCGGTCCGGGCTTTTGTAGGCACGGTGCAGGGCAGTGACGCGGGTCTGGACCTCCTGGAAGAACTCCTGCAGCCGCATCGCGTGCGGGTTCTTCTCGATCGCGTCGCCGACGGCCCGCGTGAAGAGGCTGAAGGACTCGCCGGGCGCGATGCCGGCGTCGGAGCCGGGCGCCGCTCTGTCCGACTCGCGTACGAACAGCGACTGTTGCGACGCCGAGCATCCGTAGACGTACGCCACCTTGCGGCGCAGCGACGCGGCGACCGCCCGACGGGTCCAGCTCCGCATGCCGGGCGGGCCCGCCTTGGCGTCTCGTTGGACGCCCTCACGGCAGGCGTCGATGAGGAAGACGACGTGGCTCGCGGGGGACTCCTCCAGCTCCCGGCGCCAGTCGATCTCGACGCACGCGTCGGAGAACGGATCAACGGCGTAGGTCGCGTCCTCGGGGACGAGGTAGTCCTGGCCCTCGAAGTGGAAGCCGTGCCCGCTGAGCAGGATCCACAGCGTGTCGTCCGGCCGCGCGTCCCGCAGGAACGCGCGGGCCTGGGTGTGGATGACGCTGGGGATGATTCCCCGCTTGCTGTCGACGATCTCCGCCGAGCGGAAGCCGCGGTCGGTGAGGATGTCCCGCAGCCGCGCCAGGTCGTCCTGGATGAACGGCAGGCTGTCCAGGAGCGGCTCGTCGTAGTCGCTCGCCCCGATCAGCAGGGCCTTGTGCGCCACCGTCGCGCGCTCAGGCCGTCGGGCGCTTGAACGTCAGGGTCAGGCCCCTGGTCCCCTGCACCTGCCCGGTGCCGATGAGCTGGATGGAGCCGCTCGCGGTGACCTGGAACGACAGCTGTGCCTCCGCGAAGGCGAGCGTGTCGTCCCGGTCCGCGACCTCTTTGAAGACCTGCTGCAGCGCGTCGACCGTCTCGGCGAGGTTCTTGCGGAGCGGGCCGAGGGGGACGGAGCGCAGGACCGCGTCGCCGTCCCGGCTGAAGAGGCCCTTGGAGTCGGCGCCGGGGCCTTCGAGGTCCGTGTCCTCGGCGGTCGCCTCGACCCAGAAGGCCAGCGACCGGCCCTCGATGCGGCCCTCGGTCCGGGCCTCGATCCGGTCCGTCGCGTCGTCGTTCGCGGTCGTCATGCTGCCCCACCCCTGGTCAGTGAACCCCGGGACCGACCTGATCGCCGGGGTCCGTCAACTTTAGTTCCAGGAGGGGCTTTTGGTGACATCCTCGACGGGGCCGGGGGACGGTACGGAGGAGGTCGTGATCACGCGGCTCGGGGATTTCCGGTGCAGGCGCAAGGACACCGCCACCGCCGCGATCGCCGTCGCCGTCATCGCCGCTCCCGCCCACGCCGTCGCCTCGTAGCCGAGCTTCAGGTCGATCACCGTGCCGCCCAGCCAGGGGCCGCCCGTGTTGCCGAGGTTGAAGGCCGCCGTCGTGGTCGCGCCCGCCAGGGTGGGGGCGGCGCCCGCGACGTTGAACATGCGGGCGTTGAGCGCCGGGGCCGTGTAGAACGCGGAGACGCCGAGGAGGAAGGAGAGGGTGATCGCGGCGGCGGGGGTCGCGGCGAACAGGGCCAGGGAGATCAGGAACACCGTGGACGCGGCGATGCCGGTCAGGAGGACGCCGAAGAGGTGGGCGTCCGCCACGCGGCCGCCGATCGTCGTGCCGACCAGCGCGCCGACGCCGAAGAGGCCGAGGACCGAAGGCACCCAGCTCTCGGAGAGTCCCGACACGTCCGTGAGGAGCGGGGAAAGGTACGAGAACGCGCAGAAGACGCCGCCCGCGGCGAGGGCGGTGATGGCGATCGACAGCCAGACCTGGCGGTCCGTGTAGATCGACAGTTCCTTCTTCAGCTGGGGTTTCTCGGCGGGGAGCGGGATACGGGGGATGAGGGTGAGGACACCGACGAGTGCGACGGCGGACGCGGCACCGACCGCCCAGAACGCGGAGCGCCAGCCGAGGTTCTCGCCGAGGAACGCGCCCGCGGGGACGCCGAGCACGTTCGCGATGGACAGGCCGCCGATCATGACCGCCATGGCGCGGGCCCGCTGGTTGAAGTCGACCATCGCGATGGCGACGGCCGCGCCGACCGCCCAGAAGCCCGCGCAGGCGAGGGCGCTGATGACTCGGGACGCGAAGAGGATCTCGTACGTGGGAGCCAAGGCGCCTGCCACCTGGCCCAGGCCGAAGACCGTGATGAGGGTGATGAGCGTGGTGCGGCGTGGGAGGCGCAGGGTCGCCACGGCGAGGAGGGGCGCGCCGATGACCATGCCGATGGCGAAGGCGGAGATGAGGAGGCCGGCGCGGGGGATGGAGACGTTCATGTCGTCGGCGATGGGCGGGAGAAGGCCGGAGAGCATGAACTCGCTGGTGCCGAGTGCGAAGACGGCGAGGCCGAGCATGTAGACGGCGACGGGCATGCGGGTGGCCTGGGCGCCGGGCTTGGGTGGTGGGGGGACGGAGTTCGGCATAACAGGAGTGAACGTGGCAGTGGTTGCTGTCATTCCCCCGGTGGCTTCACCCCCCCCGGGGGGGGCCTGTCCCGCCGGGGCTACGGACGCCGGAGGCCGAACGCGTAGTGCGGCGCGCGGTCCGGGAGGCGTGTGTAGCCCGCGGATGTCGCCACCTTCTGCGACGGCACGTTCTCGGGGGTCGTGAGGGCGAGCAGGGAGGTGACCTCGGGGTGCGTCAGGGCCCAGGCGGTGAGCGCGCGGAGGGCCGTCGTCGCGTAACCGTTGCCGCGTGCCTGCTCCACCAGGTCGTAGCCGACCTCCACGCACCCGTCGTCGTCCGGCGGCCCGTGGAAGCCCATGCCGCCGACGGCCACCTCGTCCGCGGCGCGCACCAGTGCGTACAGGCCCCACCCGGGCCGGTGCACCCCGGCGACGTACGCCTTGAACAGCTGGCCCGCTGCCGCCCGCGTGCCCCCGAAGGGCGCGCCGCCGAGCCACGCGAGTCCGCCCGTGCCGCCCTCGGCGAGGTCCGCCGCCGCCGCGGGGGTGACCTCGCGGAGGGAGAGCTCGCCCGCGGGGAGCGCGTGCGGGTTGTGCCAGCGCCACCGCGTGACGCGGGCACGGCCCGGCAGGTCGCCGCGGCCCGTGGCCCACAGCAGGGTCGTCCAGGGTGTGCCGTCCGCGGGCGTCGGCGGGACGTGCGGGAAGAGGTGGGACAGGACCGCCTCGGCGAGGACGGCGGGCGGCTCCGGGTCCACGTCCAGCGCGTGAGCGATGTCGTACGTGTGGAGCAGGAGCTCCGTCACGCCCATCGCTGCGAAGCCCGACGCGTCCGCGCCGCCCGACGGGTAGGAGTGGTGGGCGCGGACACCGCGCGGTGTCGTACGGACCACGGCGGACAGCAGCCCGCCGGCGGCCTCGATCGCGTGGATCGCCCCCTCGGGGCCCGTGCCCTCGTCGAGGGCGGTGTCGAGCGGCACCCAGCCGTCGGTGGCGCGGCCCGTCAGCTGGCACGCGTACGCGGTGAGGACGCCGGCGATGTGTTCGGACGTCTTGAGGCCGCTCCAGTCGCCCCCGTCCGTCTTCGCGTCCCAGTCGCGGTCCGCCACCGCGCGCAGCACCGCGGTCGCGTGCGCGACGGCCGCGTCGATCTGGTCCCCACCCATGTGCACCATGGGGGAGAGCGTACGTACGGGGTGGTCAGGGCGACAGGAGTTTTAGTTCCGTCGCCAGGTTGTCTCGTGCGGGGCTCTCCCAGTTCGACGCCCCGTACGGGGTACGGAACAGGCGGGGCAGCGCCATGAGCTGCCGCAGGACCTCCGCCCTGCCCTGCCGGAACGCCTCGTCCGGCACGAACGCGTACTCCTCGCGGACCGCCGCCGCGTACGCCGCGTATGTGTCCGCGGGTGCCGCGAGGATCGCCAGGTCGGCGTCGCACAGCGTCTCGCCGTTGGTGTCGCCCTCGGCCGGGTCGTGCGTGACCGTGAGCCGGACCAGACGGGCGACCTCCGCCGTCCTTTCCTCCGTCAGGCCCGCCTCGGACAGCGCGCGTTCGGCGAGGCGGGCGGACCGCTCCTCGTTCTCGGAGCGGTCGGGCGCGTACACCGCGTCGTGGAACCACGCTGCCAGGCGCACGAGTTCGGGGTTCTCGGCGTGCTCTTCCAGCACGTCGATGTGGTCCAGGACCGCCGCCAGATGGTCGGTGGTGTGGTAGCGGCGCTGCGGCTCGGCCCAGCGGGCGAGGAGGCGCTCCGCGTAGGGGGCGGGGTCGGCGCCGGACGCGCCTCCGCTCGCGCGGAGCAGAGTCGTGGCCCAGCGGGCGTGGAGGTCCTTGTCGTCGGCCATGCAGCCGACCCTAGCCCGGGGGCCCGGACCGGGCCGCGCCGCCGTCGCGCCGCATGGCCGAACCGTTCCGCCGTTGCCATGCGCGCCCGTACGCGGTTGGCTGCCGCCATGACCGCCATCGACGAGAAGACATACGACCCCGAGCGCGCGGGACGCCTCCTGCGCTCCGAACGCGATGCCCTCGTACCGCTGTTGCGGGCCGCTCCCGACGACGCGTACGCCATCCGCACCTGCTGCCCTGGCTGGACCGTCCGGCACGTCGTCGCGCACTGCGGCTCCGCGCTGATGCGCGTCGTGGAGGGCCGTTTCGAGGAGGGCGTGTTCTCGCCCGAGTGCAACGAACGCGACATCGCCGAGCGCACCGACTGGTCCCACTCCCGCGTCGTGGACGAACTGGAGCACGCCATGACGGAGGCCGGGCCCGTCCTCGCCGCCGCGAAGGGGTACCTGGACGGTGTCGCGCTGGGTGAGTGGGTGCACGCGGGTGACGTGCGCGAGGCGTGGGGGAAGCCGGGCGCGTACGGAGGTGACGGGCTCGACGACGCACTGGCGCTGCTCGAACAGTTCAGCAGGTCGGCGCATGCCGCGTCGCCGCTGCCGCTCCACGCGGACCTCGACGGCAGGGACGAGCCGCTGACCCTGGGCGTCGCGGACGGCAGGCGTCCGCCCGCCCGCTACATCGGGGACGCCCCGACGCTGATCCGGCTGTGCGCGGGCCGCCCGCTGGCCGGTACGCGGTACGAGCTGGCGGGCGCCACGGAGAAGGAGCTGTCGCTGTTCGGCTAGGGGAAGCGAGCGTGTACCGGGGGCGGTGTCATACGGTCGTCGGCTCGGCCGTCAGTGCTGGTGCCCGCCGCCCCCCTTCTCCGCCGCCCCGCCCGCGTACACCGTGAACGCCGCCGTACGGACCTTGCCCCCGTGCTTGAAGTCCAGGAACAGGCGGTACGCGCCCTTGCTCGGTGCCGCCGTGCCGAACGAGATGCCGGGGCCCGCCTCCGTCTTCCCGTCGCCGGGTGTGCCGTTCGGGTGGACGTGGAGGTAGGCGAGGTCGCCCGAGCGCAGCGCCACCAGGTGGCCGTACGCCCCCAGGTAGGGCTGCAGGTCGGTCACCGGCCTGCCGTTCTTCGCCACGCTCAGCGTGAGGTCGCCGCCCGCGCCCGTCTTCAGCTCGCCCTTCAGCGTGACGTCGTAGCCGTCGACCTTCGTGGTGGTGCTGTGCGCGGGCAGGTTCCGCGGTTCGTACGGTCCCGCCACGCCGAGGTCAGCGCCCAGCGTCAGGCCCTCCTTCGCGCCCGCGGGACGGAAGTCGGCGAAGACGCGGTAGCCGCCGGCCTCGGGGAGGCGGACATCGGTCGACCAGGTGCCGTCCGCCGCGCGCGTCGGGTGGAGGTGGCGGTAGGTGGTCAGGTCGCGTGAGGCGACGATGAGGTGCAGCTCCTTGTCGTGCTCCCTGGTGTACGCGGTCACGTTCCGGCCCGTCGCGTCCTCGACGACGGTGAAGCGGAGCGACTGCTTCTTGTCCGCCACGAGGTGGGTCTCCGCCAGTTCGAGCGTGTAGCCGCGGTCGGAGATCTGGAGGCCGCCGGGGGTGTGTCCGGCCGTCTTGGTTCCCTCTGGCTCCGGCTGCTCGTCCTCGTGTTCCCCGTGCCGGGCCGTCGGTGTCCTGTCCTTGTCCGTGACCGGGTCGATGCCCGTGCCCACGCCGTACGCCGTGCCGAAGGTCGCGGCTACGGCGGCGGCGAAGGCGGTGATCTTCAGGCCGGTGTTCATGACGGCTCCCCTGCGGTTCGAGGTGGTGTGCGATGACTCGACGATACCCCTAGGGGGTATCGAGTCAAGCGGAGATCTCGCTTGCGTTGGGTACCCCCCAGGGGTATACATGGACCTCGTCAGCGGTACCCGTCCCGGGTATCGGCGTCCCCACCCGTACAGGAGACCCAGACATGGCCACCACCACCCCCGGCGCCGCCGAGGCGGCGGCGCCCGCCGCGTCCGCCGCCTCCGCGGCAGAGGTCGAACTCGCCATCGGTGGCATGACCTGCGCCTCCTGCGCCGCCCGCATCGAGAAGAAGCTCAACCGCATGGACGGTGTCGAGGCGACCGTCAACTACGCCACCGAGAAGGCCAAGGTCACCTACCGCGGCGACGACGTCTCCGTGCGGGACCTGATCGCCACCGTCGAGGCCACCGGCTACACCGCACAGGAACCCGCCCCCGTGCGTGCCGACGCGGGCGGCGGCGACGGGGACGACGGTGGCGGCGACGAGCGCGCCGCCGACGACGCACTGCGGCCCCTGCGCCAGCGGCTCACCACCGCCGTCCTCCTCTCCGTGCCGGTCATCGCGATGGCGATGGCCCCCGCGCTGCAGTTCGAGTACTGGCAGTGGCTGTCGCTCACGCTCGCCGCACCCGTCGTGACGTACGCGGCCTGGCCCTTCCACAAGGCGGCGTTCACCAACGCGCGGCACGGCGCGGCGACGATGGACACACTGATCTCCGTCGGCACGTCGGCGGCGTTCCTCTGGTCCCTGTGGGCCCTGTTCCTCGGCACCGCGGGCACGCCCGGCATGACGCACCCCTTCGAGCTGACCATCGCCCGGAGCGACGGCGCCGGGAACATCTACCTGGAGGCAGCGGCCGGCGTCACCGCGTTCATCCTCGCCGGGCGCTACTTCGAGGCCAGGTCGAAGCGGAAGGCCGGCGCCGCGCTCAAGGCGTTGCTCCAGCTCGGGGCGAAGGACGTCACCGTGCTGCGGGAGGGCGGGCGTGAAGAGACCGTCCCCGTGAGTGCCTTGAAGGCCGGCGACCGGTTCCTGGTGCGGCCCGGCGAGAAGATCGCGACGGACGGCAGGGTCGTCGAGGGGACCTCGGCCGTGGACGTCTCCATGCTCACCGGCGAGTCCGTGCCCGTGGAAGTGGGCGTGGACGACTCGGTCACCGGTGCCACCCTCAACGTCGGCGGACGGCTCGTCGTCGAGGCCATCCGCGTCGGCGCCGACACGCAGCTCGCCCGCATGGCCAAGCTCGTCGAGGACGCGCAGAACGGCAAGGCCGCCGCCCAGCGTCTCGCCGACCGGATCTCCGCGGTGTTCGTGCCGGTCGTCATCGGCCTGGCGCTCGCCACCCTCGGGTTCTGGCTCGGCAACGGGGCCGGACTCACCGCCGCCTTCACCGCCGCGGTCGCCGTACTGATCATCGCCTGCCCGTGCGCCCTCGGCCTCGCCACGCCGACCGCCCTCATGGTCGGCACCGGGCGCGGCGCCCAGCTCGGCATCCTCATCAAGGGCCCGGAGGTCCTGGAGTCCACCCGCAAGGTCGACACGATCGTCCTCGACAAGACCGGCACCGTGACGACCGGCAGGATGACGCTCCTCGCCACCCACACCGCCCCCGGCACCCCCGCCTCCGACGTCCTGCGCCTGGCCGGCGCCCTGGAGCACGCCTCGGAGCACCCCATCGCCCAGGCCGTCGCCGCCGGTGCCGCCGCCGAGGTGGGCGAGCTGCCCGCCCCCGAGGACTTCGCGAACGTCGCCGGGCTCGGCGTGCAGGGCGTCGTCGAGGGCCACGCGGTGCTCGTCGGCCGCGAGCAGCTGCTCGCCGAGTGGGAGATCCGGCTGCCCGCGGAGCTGGCGCGCGCCAAGTCCGAGGCCGAGGCGGCGGGACGTACGGCCATCGCGGTCGCCTGGGACGGCGAGGCGCGGGCGGTCCTGGAGGTCGCCGACGCGGTGAAGGACACCAGCGCCGAGGCCGTCGGGCGGCTGCGCGCGCTCGGCCTCACCCCGATCCTGCTCACCGGCGACAACAAGGCGGTCGCCGCGTCGGTCGCCGCGGAGGTCGGCATCGCCCCCGGGGACGTGATCGCCGAGGTCATGCCGCAGGACAAGGTCGACGTGGTGAAGCGGCTGCAAGGGGAGGGGCGCAGCGTGGCGATGGTCGGCGACGGCGTCAACGACGCTGCCGCGCTGGCCCAGGCGGACCTGGGGCTCGCGATGGGCACGGGCACGGACGCGGCGATCGAGGCGGGCGACCTGACGCTCGTACGGGGTGACCTGCGGGCGGCGGCCGACGCGATCAGGCTCTCGCGCCGCACCCTCGGCACGATCAGGTCGAACCTGTTCTGGGCGTTCGCCTACAACGTCGGTGCGCTGCCGCTGGCCGCCGCGGGGCTGCTGAACCCGATGATCGCGGGTGCGGCGATGGCGTTCTCGTCGGTCTTCGTGGTCGGGAACAGCTTGAGGCTGCGGGGATTCAAGCCGCTGTCCTGAGAGGGTTTCCCGCGATTTCTCCACACGTTTCCCCCGCCCCGGTGCGAGCGACCCGGCTCGCGCCGGGGCGTTCTGCGCGTAGGCTGTCAATTGGACTAGACCTATGTGGCCGACGTGTGCGGCCGACCTGTGTGGCTGTGACCGGGACCGCGACCAGAAGGAAGAGACATCCATGAGCAAGCGTGCAGTCCTGGAGGTGATCGCCCTCGACGCCGAGGACGCCGTCGCCGCCCAGGCCGGCGGAGCTGACCGCCTCGAGCTGGTGACCGACATGGCCGCGGACGGCCTCACCCCGTCCCGCGGGACCTTCGCCGCGATCCGCTCCGCCGTCGACATCTCGCTGCGCGTCATGCTCAGGCTGACCGACGGATTCTCCGCGGGCGACGAGCGCGACCTCGACGCACTGCTGCGCCGCACCCGCGAACTGCGCGATGAGGGCGCCGACGAGTTCGTGCTCGGCTTCCTCGACGAGGCGGGCGGCGCCGACATGACCGCCGTCGAAGCGCTGGTGGACGCCCTCGACGGCTGCCGCTGGACCTTCCACCGGGCCATCGACCGCGCCGCCGACCGCGACGCCGTGCGCAAGCAGCTCGCCGACCTGCCCGGCCTCGACACCTACCTCACCGCGGGCTCCGCCGACGGCGTCGACGACGGCCTGCCGACCCTGCTCGCCGAGGCGGCCCGGCGCGGCGAACCCGGGTACGAGCCGCAGCTCCTCATCGGCGGCGGCCTGCGCCTGGACCACCTGCCGCGGCTGCGGGCCGCCGGTGTCGACGCGTTCCACATCGGCGGGGCCGCGCGCCCCGACGGCTGGTCGGCGCCCGTCTCCGCCGCCGCCGTCGCCCAGTGGCGGGCCGCGCTCGACGGCTGACCGGTCCCCCGCGTGATCGTTCCGCTTTCCCGCCTGATCGTTCCACCGCGGGACGCGATAGAACTGGGTCGACACTGAGGGGACTTCATGCCGACACCAGAGAACACGCGTCCCGCGGAGCGGATGCTCGCCGCCGGAACGCTGCCCGTGGCCGCGACACTGCTCACCGGAACGATCGCGCTCTACATCGCGCTCGTCGCGTTCGGGAACATCACCGACTTCGAGACCAACCAGCAGTTCGTACGTCATGTCCTCGCGATGGACACGACCTTCAAGGACAACGGACTGAAGTGGCGCGCGGTGGAGTCCACCGCGCTCCAGGACGCGGCGTACGTCGCGATCATCGCCTGGGAGACCCTGGCCGCGCTGGTCCTCGGCACGGCGACGGTCCTGTGGGCGCGGGCCCTGCGCCGCCCCGCGGAGCGGCGCAGGGCACAGCTGACCGGCAGCATAGGCCTGCTGATGATCCTGCTCCTCTTCGGAGTCGGCTTCATCGGGATCGGCGGCGAATGGTTCGCCATGTGGCAGTCGGACGCCTGGAACGGGCTCGACGCGGCCATCCGCATGATCACGTTCGCGGGCATCGTGCTCATCGTCACGCACCTGCCGGCGGCGACGGGCGGCGCGGTGGACGGCGGGGCGGACGCCCGCGCCCGCAAGGAGGACAGACCCTAGACCGGCAGACCTTTAGGTCAACTGCTCCGGCAGATCGGCCGCGTGGACGACGATCAGGCCCGACACGGCACGGGTCAGCGCCACGTACAGACGGCGCAGGCCCGTGCGCTCGTCGGGTTCACCGGCCACGACGGCCGACGGCTCGTCGAGCACCACGTAGTCGTACTCCAGACCCTTCGCGAGGGACGCGGGCACGAGCGTGAGGCGGGTGTCCGGCGTCGTCTCCCGACCGGGGTCGAGATACGTGATCCCGGCGGCGGTCAGCGCGTCGGCGAGGGCGGGAACGCGGGCGTCGGCGGCGATCAGGCCGACGGAACCCTCCTGCCGCAGCGACTCGACGCAGGCGTCGAGACAACCGGCGTCGAGAGCCGCGCCGCCCCCGTCCGCCGCCACCCGGCGCACCGCGAGCGACCCCGGCGCCTCACGCACCGAGTCGACCGCCGTCAGACCGGGCGCGATGTCCGGCAGCAGCCGCGAGGCGTACGCGATGACCTCGCGCGGTACGCGGAAACCGGCCGTCAGCTCCTCCACCACGGCGCCGTCCTTGCCGAGGTGCGCCAGCGCCTCGTCCCAGCTCCGGGTCGCCCACGGGGTGGTGCCCTGGGCGAGGTCGCCGAGGACGGTCGCCGAGCCGGTCGTGCAGCGGCGGCCCACCGCGCGGTACTGCATGGGCGACAGGTCCTGCGCCTCGTCGAGCACCACGTGACCGAGGGAGTGGGTGCGCGCGACGAGGTCGGTGGCCTCGTCGATGAGGACGGCGTCCGCGGCGGACCACTTGGCGGACTTCACGCTCCGCGCGGGCCTGCTCCAAAGAATCGCCTTCTGCTCCTCCTCGCTCAGCACCCCCGCCGCGTGCGCGGCGAGGAACTCGGCGTCGGAGAGCAGCCGCAGCACGAGCTTCGCGGGCTCGACGGCCGGCCACACCGCCTTCACCGCCGCCTTCACCGCCGCGTTGCGGGCCACGGCGTCCTGCACACGGTCGTCCGGCGCCTCGCCCGCCTGCTCCATGCGGACGAGCACGGCGTGCGCGATGCGCTGCGGCAGAGCGTCGCGGGCGGCGCCGTACCGGATGTCCCGCGCGAGCAACTCCCGGACGATCTCCTCCAGTTCGTACGCGGGAATCCGCCACCTGCGCGAACCGCGCACGACCACGACGGGCTCGGTGGGCAGGGTGACGTGCGAGCGCACGGCGTTGCGCAGCACCTCGGCCATGCGGGCGTCGCCCTTGACGAGGGCGGCCGTGGGATCGTCCGTGCCGCGCACCTCCACGTGCGCGACGAGGTCGTCGACGGTGGCCTGCTTGACCTCCAGCTCGCCGAGGGCGGGGAGCACCTGCTCGATGTAGTGCAGGAAGGACGCGTTCGGCCCGATGACGAGGGTGCCCGTGCGGGCGAGGCGCTCGCGGTGGGCGTACAGCAGGTAGGCGACCCGGTGCAGCCCGACGGCGGTCTTCCCGGTCCCGGGCCCGCCCTGCACGCACACACTCCCGCTCAGCCCGCTCCGGACGATCTCGTCCTGCTCGGGCTGGATGGTGGCGACGATGTCCCGCATCGGCCCGACGCGAGGCCGCTCGATCTCCCGCTGGAGCAGCGCGCTGGTCCGCTCGGCCTCGTCCGGGTCACTGAGGTGCTCGTCCTCGTACGCGGTGAGGTCGCCGCCCGTGTACCCGAAGCGGCGCCGCAGCGCGATGTCCATCGGGTCCTTCTTCGAGGCGCGGTAGAACGGCTGCGAGACGGGGGCGCGCCAGTCGATGACCATCGGGTCCCCGTCGGCGTCGTGCACGTGCCGCCGACCGATGTAGAACTGCTCCCCCTCGGCACCTTCGGCCTGCTCGGCGCCGGGCGCGTGCAGGTAGTCGAGCCGCCCGAAGAACAGGGGGGTGTGGGCGAGATCGGCGAGGGACTTGATCCGCTCGTCGAGCTGCCGCGACAGGACGGCGGCGTTCACCCAGTTCGCGGTGACATCACGGATGTCGAGGGCCTCGGCGTCCTCGCGCATGGCGCGGAGGGCGGCGCGGGACGCGGCGAGGTGCCGGCGTTCCCTGGAGAGGGGGTCGGGGTGGACATCTTCCTGGGCGTGCACGGGGTGCCTCCGGCGGTTCTGCGGTGGGGTCAGCGGGCCCTCTGCTCTGCGGCTGCTCGCAACCAGCTGCCTGCTGGTTGCTGCTCGCAACTCGCTGCCTGCTGCTCGCTGCTCGAACGAGGTGGTCGACCGGTTTCCGTCCGGCCGACGGCGCTCCGCGGGGGGAGGCGGGAAGGGGGCATCCTAGGCGGGGGACGGCTGCGGGGGCCAACGAATTACCGGACCCTCCGGACGCGGCCGGACGTGCCCGCACCGTCGTGCCCGCCTCGTCTTCTCTTCCGGCCACGACGGGCCCGCACCCAGTCGACCGCGGGCCGGCACCGCCAAGACGGCGTCAGCCACACCGCTCAGTCGTCCGCGAGCTCCGCCACCCCCGTCACCCGGTGCAAGGGATACGTGCGGACCTCGTCCGCCGTGTGGTCGTACGCCGTGACGAACCCGCCCTCGACCCGAACCGGGGCGATGACCCGCTGGCTCGCCGTCCCCTCCGCGTTCACGTAGCCGATCCAGAGCGCCTCACCCGTGAGGACCGCCGCCTGCATCGTGGCGAGGGTCTCCGCGGCCGTCGTCCGAGGAAGACGGCCGTCCGACGGCGACGTGGACGTCGGCGCCTCCTTGCGCGGCGCCGTCGACGCCAGGTCGCCCGCCCGGATCGCCCGCACCGCCGCCCCGATGAGCGTGTCGCCGGGCAGCGGCGGCCCGTCCGGCACCGGCTCGGGGGCCGTACGGGGAGGCGTGCGGTGGGCGTGGGCGCGGGTGATCAGGACGTCGCCCTCCGCGCTCTCCGCCGCCGGTGCGAACCCCATCGCGCGCAGCCCGTCGAGGAGCGTGCCGGGGTCCGCCTGGGCGGCGAGCACGGTGGGCGCGAGGCGGCGCAGCCGCAGGCTCTGGGCGCGCTTGTCGGCGAGGATCTCGTTGAGGAGGGCCTCGTCGTCGCAGCGGACGTACGCGGAGGCGGCGCCGATCCTCAGGTGGCCGTGTTTCCGCGCCACGTCGTCGATGAGGTACGCGAGGGGCTGCGGGACGGGGGTGCGGGAGTGCGCGGCCAGGAACGCGTGCAGGTCGGACGCGGACTGTCCGGCGTCGAGCGCACGGCGTACGGAACCGGGCGTGAAGCGGTAGACCGTGGCGCCGCCCTTCGACTCCACGTCGGCGAGGACGGCGAGGGCGTCGGCGAGCGGCCGCTCCAGCGGGCCGGGGGCCACGGCGGTGAGGTCGGCCTGGAGCAGGACGTGGTCGAGGGGCTCGGGAAGAAGGGGCGCGAGGAGCCGCGCGGCGCGCGCAGCGGCGAGGCTCTGCTCTGCTGCCGTGCCCTCGGAGTCGGAGCCATGACCAGGTCCGTGTCCGTGATCGTGTCCGGACAGCAGTGCCCGCCCGTGCGAGGACACCGCCCCCCTCCCCGTGACACCCAGCAACTCCGCCTCGTTCAGCGTCCACTGTGCGATGCGGGAGCGCAGGTCCTGCGGGGGCGGGGGATCGGACGGGTTCGCGGCGCCGTCCGGGGTGGCGGGGCGGCTGCCGCGGGAGGCGGAGGGGCGCTCCCAGCGGAGGCGGGACAGGAGGGACTCGGGGGCGGGCGCCGTGCCCTCCGGCAGCGTGGCGGCGAGCGCGAGCACCCGGTGTCGTACCTCGGGAGCCGTCGAGCGGTCCAGGTGCGGGCCGAGCGCGGAGAGCGTGCGGTCCTTGCCGTCGCGGCCCCCCACGAGCCCCGCCGTGCGCGTGGCCGCGAGCCAGGCCGTGGCCAGCGCCGACCAGCGCTCGGCCGCGGGCAGCTCCTGCCACGCGTCGTACGCGGGCGTCGCGGCGTACCGCTCGTCGGCCTCGCCGTCGGAGGCGAGCAGCCCCGCCGCGTAGGCCAGTTCGACCCAGAACGCGGCGAGCGGCTCGGACGTGTCGAGCGCCACCGCGGTCCGCTTCAGGTCGCGCACGCTGAGACCGCCCGCGCGCAGCACCGCGGGCCCGCCCTCGTCCCAGTCCTTGAGGAGCTCCTCGACGGTGGCGAGGGCGGTGTAGGCCTGTCCCGCGGCGGCCGCGTCCACAACCTGTGGACGGTATTCGCGGGCGGCCTCGACGGGCGGCGGCACCGGCTCCGGCGTGCGGTGGGCGCGGCCCGCGCGCAGGTGCAGGGCCGCCTCGCGGGGCAGCACGACCGTGCCGGGTGCGGTGGGCAGGAGCAGGCCGCGGTCGAGGAGCCAGCGCAGGTGGCGTGCGGGGTCGGCGGTGACCTGGCCGTAAGGAGGGCCCCACACGAGGCGGGACAGCACCTCGACGGATTCCGCGGGCGCCTCGTCGAGCAGCGCCGACATCCGCGTACGGTCCGTGAACAGCGCGGTCAGCGACTGGACGGCCGACACCGGGTCGTGGGTGGTGGGCAGCCCGGCGGCCGTCACGATGTCCTGGACACGGGTCGGTGACATCCCGGCGGTGGCCTCGGTGACGGTGGGGCCGAGACCGGTCGGGGACGGGTGCTGCGGGGCGGGGGCGAGGAGCTCGCGGGCGGTGCGCACCAGACGCAGGCGGTCGTCGGGTCCCCACACCAGCGCCTGCTCGTGGAGGGTGGCGAGGGCGCGCGGCAGGGCGGCCTCGACGGCGGCGTCCCCGTCGTCGCCCGCGAGCAGGCCGCGCACTTCGTCGTACGAGGTGGGGTCCGACGCCACGGCGAGCGCCTCGGCGACCTGCTGCGCGAACCGGTCGAGCCGCTCCAGCGCACGCACCACGGAGGCGCGGGTGCCCGCGCGGGTGGCGAGCTGTGTGAGGTCGTTCGGCACGGGGTTGAGGAGGTCGGGCCTGGCCCGGAGCAGCCCGGCGAGCGCGTCGTCGTCCCGCGAGCGGAGCGCTTCGGCGAGGGATCGGGGCGCGTCCGCGCCACGCGACGGTGCGGGGGCGCTCGCGCTGTCCGTGGGCTGCGGCTGGGTGCTCATCCGGTTCACGGTAGCGGGTCGGGCCGGATCCCCGGTGTGCTGACGCCCGTGCGGGACCGTCCGCACACACGCGCCCCCCGGAGCCCCTACCCCTGCCGCCCGTCCAGCGGCCCGAACACCGCGAGCGCCTCCGTGTCGCTGTCGCGGGCCCGCAAGTAATGGTCGGCCCACTCCGCGACGCCGGGGTAGTCGCACTCCCGGGTCAGGCGGGTGACGGCGGCGTCGATGTCGTACGGCGTGGTGCGCAGGTCGATGCCGGGGCCCAGGAGGGCCCAGTGGGCGCCCGCGCGGCCGTAGGGCATGCCTACGCTGCCGGGGTTGACGACCGTGCGGCCGTGGGCGAGGCGGACGAACGGCATGTGGGTGTGGCCGCAGACCACCGTGCGTACGGCCGGGTCGACGCCGTCGAGGACTTCCGCCCACCGTTCGGGCCGGGAGTCGACCAGGACGACCTCCTCGTCGTCGCGGGGCGTGGCGTGGCAGAACAGGACGTCGCCGAGGCCGGCGAGTGTGAGGCGCGCCGACCGCGGGAGCCGGGCCAAGAGGTCCAGGTGGCCGGCGCGGAGCCGACCGGCCGCCCACGGGCCGATCGGGTCGGGGATCGTGTCGCGGTGGCCGCGGCGGTATTCGAGCAGCTCGCGGTCGGCGTTGCCGCTGATCAGGACGGCGCGGTCGCCCAGCTCCGCCAGCCGGTCGAGGACCTCGGCGGGCTGCGGGCCCGCCGTGATGTCACCGGTCAGCACCACCTTGTCCGCCGCCCGCACCTCCGGCTCCGCGAGGACGGCTTCGAGGGCGGGCAGGACGCCATGGATGTCGGAGAGGACGGCGACTCGGGTCAGCATGATCACCACCATGCGACGGCGCCCCGTCCCGGTACAGCCGCTTTCGCTCCGCGCGTACCGCCGCCGGTGCGGCACACTGGACGTTTGGCCTACGGAAAGGGCGCTCGCGTGAACGGTCCCCTCATCGTCCAGTCGGACAAGACCCTCCTGCTCGAGGTCGACCACGAGCAGGCGGAGGCCTGCCGTCGTGCCATCGCGCCGTTCGCGGAGCTGGAGCGGGCGCCCGAGCACATCCACACCTACCGGGTCACCCCGCTCGGGCTGTGGAACGCGCGCGCCGCCGGGCACGACGCGGAGCAGGTCGTGGACGCGCTCGTGGAGTTCTCGCGGTACCCGGTGCCGCACGCGCTGCTCGTCGACGTCGCCGAGACGATGGCGCGGTACGGACGCCTCACGCTCTCCAAGCACCCCACGCACGGACTCGTCCTCACCACCACCGACCGGCCGGTCCTGGAGGAGATCCTGCGGTCGAAGAAGGTGCAGCCGCTCGTCGGCGCCCGCCTCGACCCGGACACCGTCGCCGTGCACCCCTCCGAGCGCGGCCAGATCAAGCAGACGCTGCTGAAGCTGGGCTGGCCCGCCGAGGACCTCGCCGGATACGTCGACGGCGAGGCGCACAAGATCGACCTGGACGAGGCGGGCTGGTCGCTGCGCCCCTACCAGCAGCAGGCCGTCGAGGGGTTCTGGCACGGCGGCAGCGGTGTCGTCGTCCTGCCCTGCGGTGCGGGCAAGACCCTCGTCGGCGCGGGAGCCATGGCGCAGGCCAAGGCGACCACGCTCATCCTCGTCACCAACACGGTCTCCGCCCGCCAGTGGAAGCACGAACTGGTGAAGCGGACCTCCCTGACGGAGGACGAGATCGGCGAGTACAGCGGGACGCGCAAGGAGATCAGGCCCGTCACCATCGCCACGTACCAGGTGCTCACGACGAAGCGGAAGGGCATCTACCCCCACCTCGAACTCTTCGACTCGCGCGACTGGGGCCTCGTCATCTACGACGAGGTGCACCTGCTGCCCGCGCCCGTCTTCAAGTTCACCGCGGACCTCCAGGCGCGGCGCCGTCTCGGGCTCACCGCGACGCTCGTGCGCGAGGACGGGCGCGAGTCCGACGTCTTCTCGCTCATCGGGCCGAAGCGGTTCGACGCCCCGTGGAAGGAGATCGAGGCGCAGGGCTACATCGCGCCCGCCGACTGCGTCGAGGTGCGGGTCAACCTCACCGACAGCGAACGGCTCGCGTACGCCACGGCGGAGGCGGAGGAGAAGTACCGCTTCTGTGCCACCACCGCCACCAAGCGGAAGGTGACGGAGGCGCTCGTCAGGAAACACGCGGGCGAGCAGACCCTCGTCATCGGGCAGTACATCGACCAGCTCGACGAGCTCGGCGAACACCTCGACGCGCCCGTCATCAAGGGCGAGACGACCAACGCGCAGCGCGAGAAGCTCTTCGACGCGTTCCGCGAGGGCGAGATCTCCGTCCTCGTCGTCTCCAAGGTCGCCAACTTCTCCATCGACCTGCCCGAGGCGACCGTCGCCATCCAGGTGTCCGGCACGTTCGGGTCGCGGCAGGAGGAGGCGCAGCGGCTCGGGCGCGTGCTGCGGCCCAAGGCCGACGGGCACGAGGCGCGCTTCTACTCCGTCGTCGCGCGCGACACCATCGACCAGGACTTCGCCGCCCACCGCCAGCGGTTCCTCGCCGAGCAGGGTTACGCCTACCGCATCGTGGACGCGGACGAGCTGCTGGCCGGGGGCTGAGGGGCGGCCGGGACGGAGAAACGGCGGGGGCTGCCGGCGCGTTTCCCGGCCGCCTCCCGCGTAGGGCGTCCTTCGACAAGGCCGTCGAGATGCTCGCGCGCGATCCGTGCACCGAGCACTCCCGGCCGATCGGTATCGGCGAGCAGGACCGGGAGATCCGGCTGACCTCACAGCTCGTGGCTGAGTACACGGTGTCGCGCGGCCGCCCGCTCCTCGTCGTCCTTCGGGTGTTCGGCGACGCGGACATTCTGCTGCCCGAGGACTGAGGCCCACAGCACCGGCCAGGCCGCCAGTGCGAGCAGCGCGTAGGGGGACGCCAACGCCTGCTGCCACCACGGCAGGTGGAGGTCCAGGGCGCCTTCGTGCGGGAGCAGCCAGAACGTGCGGGCCGTGAAGAGGAGGGCCACCGTCGCCGCCGGGCGGGGGCGGCCCTCCGCGAGCAGGACGGCCAGGAGCGGTACGCACCACACCCAGTGGTGCGACCAGCTGATCGGGGAGACCAGCAGCGCCGTGAAGGCGGCCAGGAGCAGCGCGCGCGGCTCGTCCGGCGCGCGGCGGACCAGCCAGAGGCCGACGAGGGCCGTCACGGCCGCCGGGACCGCCCACGCCGCGCCCGGCTGCGCGTCGTGCAGGAGACGCGCGACGAGGCCCTGCAGCGACTGGTTGTCGACGATCCACGCCTTGCCGACCCGGCCCGTCTCGAAGACCCGCCGCGTCCAGAAGTCGACGCTCGCGCCGGGCAGCACCAGCGCGCCGAGCAGCACGGTGCCGACGAACGCGGCGGCTGCCACACCCGCCTCGCGCACGCGCCCCCGCAGCAGGAGATAGCCGATGAACACGGCCGGCGTCAGCTTGATGCCGGCCGCGACACCGACCGCGAACCCCTTGCCGACGGCGCCGGGCGGCCGGGTGAGGTCCCACAGGACCAGGCAGGCGAGCGCGAGGTTGATCTGGCCGAACAGGACGGTCTGGAAGACGGGTTCGAGCCACAGGGCGAGGGCGGTCGCGGCGCAGAGGAACGGCGCGCGGACGGGAAGACCGGCCAGCCTGCAGGAGAGGCGGACCAGGAGGGCGAGGAGGGCGACGTTGCCGACGAGGAAGACGGTCTTCAGGGCGCCCAGGGGCAGCCAGGTCGTCGGGACGAAGAGGATCGCGGCGAACGGCGGGTAGGTGGCGGGCAGTTCCCACTCGGTGACGGTGAACCCGTACAGGTCGCTGCCGTTGGCGACGGCGGCGCCCTCGGCCCGGTAGACCAGGGTGTCGGCCATCGGGACGTGCTGGACGGCGCAGAGAACGGCCAGGGCGGTCAGGGAGACCGCGAGCAGCACGCAGGCCGCGGGGAGTGAGCGAGTCGTCACGATCCGTGCTTTCACGGCGTGACTTTAGTGGACCGGGGTCCGTGGGCGGCGGTGGACGGGTCGGGCGTGCCCCGGCCCGGCGGACCGTCAGCGGGGCCGTACGCCCGCTTCCTCGGCGAACTCGCCGAGCACGACGACGCCGAACGCGGCGCTCACGAGGACCTTGGCGGCGCGCAGCGCGCCGCCGATGCCGCGCGGATGCGGGGCGCCGTGCGGCACGGATCCGGGGTCGGCGGACGGCTGGACGGACGCGGGGGTGAAGGTGGTTGCGCTCATGTGTCCATGATGGTTTTCGCGCGTCCCCCGCGCATCGGCCTGCGGTGCAACCCGCTCCTCGGCCTGGGGTGCAACCTGCGGGGGAGCCCGTACACCTTGAGACGGAGAGCGACCCCTAGGGTCCCCGGAGAAGGTACCGTCGAGAGCGCTGGGTGGTACAACCGCGGCGCGTCAACGCTGCCGCCCCGGAGGGGACTTCGTGGGGATCGAGAGCGATCAGCTGGTCTACGACTATCTGAGCCGGGTCGGAGACCTGGCCCAGCAGCGGCAGTTGCCGTCCGGCGACCGGATGCGGCTGGTCGCCGACCTGCGGAACCGGATCGACCGGGGCAGGGGCGGGGCCACCGGTGACAGCCCCGCCTCCGTCCGGCGCATCCTCGCCCGTCTCGGCACGCCGGAGGAGGTCGTGGAGGCGGCGGGCGGCACGTCCGGGGACGCAGCGAGTGACGTACCGGGACACACGCCGGGGACCACCCCCGGACACACGCCAGGTCACGCGCCCGGCGACGTACCGGCGAAACCGCGCGCCCTGCGCGTACCGAAGCCCCGCCGCCCCGCCAGAAGGGCGCCACGGACTCAAGGGGCCACGGAGACCACGGAGACCACGCAGGCCGCGCAGGTCCCCGACCCGCGCCGCGCACCGGACCTCTTCGAGGGCGCCGCGCCACCGCACCTCGCGGGCGTCGACGAACTGGGGCCCAGCGACGCGCAGCCCGACTGGTGGCGCGTGGACAGCAGCCCGTTCGGCCACGCCGACAGCGTCCCCGGCTTCGTCGGCGGCATCGAGATCCCCGAACTCCTCAAGCCCCCGGCCAAGGCGGGCGCGGGCGCCAGGAAGGCGGTCGAGGACGAGGAGGCGGCCGAGGAGGAGGAAGAGGGCGAGGAGGAGGCCGCGTACGAGGAAGCCGTGGAGGAGCCGGGCCGGCGCCGGTGGCGGCTGCCCCGGGTGCGGACCGGCGCCGACACGGGGCCGACGTTCAGCAATCCGCTGCTCCTGCTGGCCGCCGCGCTCCTCACGGTCGGCGCGGTCCTCGGCAACCTCGTGGTCCTCGGCGTCGGCTGGCTGATCGCGTACGCCTCCCGCAGGCTGACCCGCGCCGAGGTGAAGTTCGCCGTGATCGGGCTGCCGGTCCTCGCGGTGGCGGCGGGGATCACCTGGCTGTGGGGGCGGAGCGACGGACGGTGGGGCGACCCGGTCAGGGACGGGCACATGAGCGACGCCATCGCGGACACGTGGCCGTGGGTGGTGCGGGGGGCGGCCGTCGCCTCCGCGCTGTTCCTGCTGTGGAGGTCGCAGCGGCAACGGCCGTGAGCGGTCGCCCCGCTACTTCTTCTTCGTGAGGTCGGCCTGCATCTCGTCGAGGATGCGGTCCGCGGCGGTATAGCCGATGCCCTGGATCCACAGCTCGTCGTCGACGGTGTGGACGTTGCCGGACCTCACCGCCTTCATGTTCTTCCACAGGCCGCTG
This sequence comes from Streptomyces venezuelae, assembly GCF_008642355.1. Classification (NCBI taxonomy): domain Bacteria; kingdom Bacillati; phylum Actinomycetota; class Actinomycetes; order Kitasatosporales; family Streptomycetaceae; genus Streptomyces; species Streptomyces venezuelae. The sequence continues at coordinate 3,684,968 of NZ_CP029193.1, read as the reverse complement.
CCGACGGTCTGCGTCTCCTTGGACTTCTTCGGATCACCGTACGTGGAGCGGAAGATGACGTCGGTGTCCGCGAGGTCGATCTTCTCGGGGGACAGGTCGTAGGAGAAGCCGTCCTTGGCCTTGGCGGAGATGGGGGCGCGGCCGAGGCCGACGTCCTTGAGGAGGGTCGCGATGTAGCTCCGGTCGCCGTAGAGGCGGATGTCGGCGCCCTCGATGAAGCGCAGGACGTTGACCTTCGTCTGCTCGGCCTTCGCAGGCCCGCCGATGGCCCTGGTGACCTTCTTGGTGTGTGCCGTGTAGTCGGCGACGACCTTCTTCGCCTCGGCCCGCTTGCCGAGCGCGTCGGCGTGCACCTGGAAGTTCTCCTTCCAGGGGTAGCCGGTCGTCTCCGTCATGACGGTCGGGGCGATCGCCTTGAGCTGGTCGTACTTGGCGGCGTGCCGGATCTTCGACGTCAGGATCAGGTCGGGCTTCAGGGCGGCGATGGCCTCCATGTTGGGCGTCATCATCTCGCCGACGTCCTTGACGCCGCTGACCTCGTCCTTCGGCAGGTAGCCCGGGAAGCCGGACGACGCCTCGACGTGCGTGGCGCCGACCGGTTTCACGCCGAGGGTGATCGCGGAGTCCAGTTCGGCGGTGTCGAGGACGACGACGCGGCGCGGGTTCACGGGCACTTTCACGTCGCCCATGGCCGTCTTGACGGTGTGGGTCCCGCCGGAGCCCGCGGCCGTGCCGTTCCCGTCGGAGTCCGACGAGCCGCAGGCGGTCAGCGCGAGCGCGCCGGTGAGGGCCAGCGAGCCGGTGAGGAGCGCGCGGTGGCGATGGAGGGGGGTGCGGGAGTGGGGCATGGGGACGCCTTTCATGGGGTCAGGCGGGATCTCGTCGGTTCAGGCGGGATCTCACGGGGTCAGGCGGACGGGGGCAGCCGCCGGGGAGCGGTCGTGGACCACGGCGCCCCGGGGACGACCAGCGGGGAGCCGGTCACCGGGTCGGGGACCACCACGCACTCCAGCCCGAAGACCTCGCGCACGAGTTCCTCGGTGACGACTTTCGCGGGCGCGCCCTCCGCGACGACCTCGCCGGACTTCATGGCGACGAGGTGGTCGGCGTAGCGCGCGGCCTGGTTCAGGTCGTGCAGCACGACCACGACCGTGCGACCGCGTTCGTGGTTCAACTGGCGCACCAGGTCGAGGACTTCCACCTGGTGCGAGATGTCGAGGTAGGTGGTCGGCTCGTCGAGGAGGAGCAGGTCGGTGTCCTGGGCGAGGGCCATCGCGATCCACACGCGCTGGCGCTGGCCGCCCGACAGCTCGTCGACGGGGCGTTCGGCGAGCGGGACGACGTCGGTGCGCTCCATCGCCTCCGTCACCGCCTTCTCGTCCGCGTCGGACCACTGCTGCCACCAGCGCTGATGCGGCTGGCGGCCGCGCGCCACGAGGTCGGCGACGGTGATCGCCTCGGGCGCCACGGGTGTCTGCGGAAGCAGCCCGATCTGCCGGGCGATCCTCTTCGTGGGGAGCGTGGCGAGGGACGCGCCGTCGAGGAGGACGGCGCCGCTCCGCGGCTTGAGGAGGCGGCCGAGGGCCCGCAGCGTGGTGGACTTGCCGCAGGCGTTGGGGCCGACGATCACGGTGACCTTGCCGTCGGGGATGGTGAGGTCGAGGCGGTCCACGACCGTGCGGTCCTCGTAGGCGAGGGTCAGCTCGCGGGCCGTCAGGCGGGCGGCGGTCACGGCGTGCCTCCAGGGCGTACGGAGCGGCTGCGGACGATGAGCCAGATCAGGTAGGGCGCTCCGACGGCCGCGGTGAGGACGCCGACGGGCAGCTCGGTGGGGGAGAAGAGCCGCCGGGCGAGCAGGTCGGCGAGGACGACGATCAGGGCGCCGAGCAGCGCGGAGCACAGCAGCGGGAGCTGCGCGGTGCGGGTGAGTCTGCGGGCGGTCTGCGGGGCGAGGAGCGCCACGAAGTCGACGGGTCCCGCCGCGCCGGTCGCCACGGAGGCGAGGACGACGCCGAGGAGGACGAGCCCGAGGCGTACGCGGCCGAGGCGCGTCCCGAGGGCCGTCGCCGTGTCGTCGTCCAGGCCGGCCGCGCGCTGGGCGCGGGCCGCCCACAGGACGAAGGGCAGCAGCACGAGCAGGGTCAGGGCGAGCGGGTTCGCCTCGTTCCAGCCGCGGCCGTTGAGGGAGCCGGTCATCCAGATCTGCGCCTGCTGGGCGACGAGGTAGTCGCCCTTGGTCATGAAGAGCGTGGTGACCGAGCGGAGGGCGATGGCGAAGCCGATGCCGATGAGGACGAAGCGGGCGGCGTGCAGTCCGCCGCGCCACGCGAAGACGTACACGAGCGCGGCAGCGGCGATCCCGCCGAGGACGGACAGGAGGGGCAGGACGGTGTACGAGGTGACGCCGAAGGTCATCGCGCCGACGGTCAGCGCGCTCGCGCCGTGACTGATGCCGATGATGTCGGGGCTGGCGAGGGGGTTGCGGGCGACGGTCTGGATGAGCGCTCCGGCCACCCCGAACGCGGCGCCGACGAGCAGCCCGAGCACCATGCGGGGTTCGCGGAGCGTGCCCACGACCAGCTCGTCGGGGGAGGGCTGCCCGAAGACGACTTCGAGGGCGTCGACGGGATGGACGAAGGACTCACCGACGCAGAGGTACGCGAGACAGCTCGCCGCGAGCAGCAGGGCGAGGGCCACGGCGACACCGGCGGCCCTGCGGTGCACGAGGAGGGCGGCCCGGCGCACCCGCAGCACCGCGTACCCGGCGGGCCGGACCCCCTGCGCCCCGGTGACGGCGCTCATGCCGCCACCGTCTTCCTGCGGACGAGCATCACGAGGAACGGCACCCCGATGAGCGCGGTCATCACCCCGGCGGGCACCTCGCTGGGCGGGAAGACGATCCGCCCGAGGGTGTCGGAGACCAGCAGCATCACGGGTCCGATGAGGGCGGCGAGCGGCAGGACCCAGCGATGGTCGCCGCCGACGAGCGCGCGGGCGATGTGCGGGACGGCGAGGCCGATGAAGGCGATGGGGCCCGCGGCGGCCACGCCCGCGGCGGTGAGGACGGTCGCGCCGAGCCCGCCGACGATCCGTACCGCGGCCACGTTCTGGCCGATGCCTTTCGCGACGTCGTCGCCGAGCGCGAGCGCGTCCAGGCCGCGCGCGACCGCGAGAACGAGCAGGAGACCCACGAGCAGGAAGGGCCAGATCCGGCCGACGATGTCAGAGTCGCGGCCGGAGAGCGAGCCGACCTGCCAGAACCGGAACTCGTCGAGCGCGGACGCCTTGGTGGTGAGGACGCCGGTGGTGACGGAGACGAGCAGCGCGTTGACGGCGGCGCCGCCCAGCGCGAGCTTCACGGGTGTGGCACCGCCCCGGCCGCCGGACGCGATGGCGTGGACGGCGACGGAGGCGAGCCCGGCCCCGGCGAACGCCCACCAGACGTATCCGGTGAGGGTGTGGACCCCGGCGTAGGCGATGGCGAGGACGACGGCGACGGAGGCGCCCTGGCTGATGCCGAGGATGCCGGGGTCGGCGATGGGGTTGCGGGTGATGCCCTGGAGCACGGTGCCGGCGACCGCGAGGGAGGCGCCGACGAGGACGCCGGTCACGGTGCGGGGCACCCGCATCTCGCGTATCACCTCGGCGGAGTCGCCGTGCCCGCCGTGCAGCAGCGCGTCGAACACGGCGGACGGCGCGATGGCGCGGGCGCCGACGGCGAGGCTGAGCAGGACGGCGAGGAGCAGGGCCACGACGGCCGCCGCCAGGACGGTGACGCGTCGGACGGGCACAGACAGTCGGACGGGCGCAGACATCGGCTGGGCTCGTTTCACCGGGTCGGTAAGGGTGGGCTAAGTCTAGGGGCGGGCGGGGTGCCCGCCCTCGGCACAATGGGGCGCATGACTGCACACACGCTGACCGTCGGCTTCGACCTCGACATGACCCTGATCGACTCCCGGCCCGGTATCAAGGCCGCCTATCAGGCGCTTTCCGCGAGGACGGGGACGTACGTCGACGCCGACCTGGCGGTCACGCGGCTCGGCCCGCCGCTGGAGGAGGAGCTGCGGAACTGGTTCCCGGAGGAGAAGATCGCGGAGACGGGTGACCTCTACCGCGAGATCTACACCACACACGCCATCGAGCCGACCCTCGCGATGGCGGGTGCCCGTGAGGCCATGGCGGCGGTGCACGCGCACGGCGGGCGCGCGATCGTGGTGACCGCCAAGCACGAGCCCAACGCGAAGCTGCACCTGTCGCACCTCGGCATCGAGGCGGACGCCGTCATCGGCTGGCTGTGGGCGGAGGCGAAGGCCGAGGCGCTGCGCGAGCACGGCGCGACGGTGTACGTCGGGGACCACACCGGTGATGTACGCGGCGCACGTACGGCGGGCGCGCTCTCCGTGGCGGTGGCGACCGGACCGTGCGACGCAGCGGAACTGCGCGCGGCGGGCGCCGACGTCGTCCTCGGTGGTCTGGCGGAGTTCCCGGCGTGGCTCGACGCGTACGTGACGGGAGGAGCCGTCGGCTAGCGCGGGACGCCGTCGACCGGCGCGGGGCACCGTCAGCCGGTGCCGGTCCTGGCCTGCCGTCGCTGGAAGGCGATGCCGCGGAGCACCCCGATCCCGGCGATGAGGAACCCGACGCCCATCAGCATGCACACCGCGTACGCGATGGACGGAAAGGGATCGGTGCCCAGGAACAGCGGGGCCACCGTGACCAGTGTGGCCACGGCTCCGACGAAGAAGACGATTGCTCCGGTCCGGACCATTCCGTCGCCCGGCCCGGTGGAATTCGCTTGGGTTTTGTCACGCACCCGACCAGGGTAGTTCCCAGCCCGAAGGAAGAATCCAGGGACGTCTTGTCACCGGCCCACGGACCAATAGTCTTGGTTCCTGGCGGGTCGGGCGACCCGCTGTAGTGCTATCCAGAGCCGTTTTCGCCCCGTCGTTCCCCGACGGGCGGGCCCGGCACAGACGAGTACGACGAGTACGAGGACGAGGACTTCACGTGCCTACCGGCAAGGTCAAGTGGTTCAACAGCGAGAAGGGCTTCGGCTTTCTCTCCCGCGACGACGGCGGCGACGTCTTCGTGCATTCCTCAGTACTGCCCGCCGGCGTCGACACACTCAAGCCAGGCCAGCGCGTCGAATTCGGCGTGGTCGCGGGACAACGCGGTGACCAGGCCCTTTCCGTGGCGATTCTCGACCCCACGCCGTCGGTGGCGGCCGCGCAGCGGCGTAAACCCGATGAACTGGCGTCGATCGTCCAGGATTTGACGACCCTGCTCGAGAACATCACACCCATGCTGGAAAAGGGCCGCTACCCCGACAAGGCGTCCGGCGCGAAGATCGCGGGCCTGCTGCGGGCGGTCGCGGACCAGCTGGACGTGTAGGCCCGCGGCGGGACCCGCCCCGGGCTCGAGAGCCGCTAGGGAAACGACAGAGCGTCCGGTCCGAGGGGCGGTACGAGCCCCTCGGCCGCGGCGCGGGTCAGCAGCCCGCGGACCGCCGCGTAGCCGTTCTCGCCGAGGTCGGCCGTGAACTCGTTCACGTACAGCCCGATGTGCTGGTCCGCCACGGCCGGGTCCATCTCCTGGGCGTGCTCCAGGACGTACGGACGCGAGGCCTCGGGGTCGTCCCACGCCATCCGGACCGAGGTGCGGGCGGCGTCGGCGAGGGCGCGCAGCCGCTCCGCGCCCAGCGACCGCTTCGCGATGATCGCGCCCAGCGGGATCGGCAGGCCCGTCGTGGACTCCCAGTGCTCGCCCATGTCGGCGAGGCAGTGCAGGCCGTAGTTCCGGTACGTGAAGCGCGCCTCGTGGATGACCAGGCCCGCGTCGACCCTGCCGTCGCGCACCGCGGGCATGATCTGGTCGAAGGGCAGCACCACGATCTCGCCGACACCGCCGGACAGCGTGTCCGCGGCCCAGAGGCGGAAGAGCAGGTACGCCGTCGACTTCTCGCTCGGCACGGCGACCGTCTTGCCGGTCAGGTCCACCCCGGGCTCACGCGTCAGCACCAGCGGCCCGCAGCCGCGCCCGAGGGCGCCGCCGCAGGGCAGCAGCGCGTACGTGTCGAGGACGTACGGCAGCACGGCGTACGACACCTTCAGGACGTCCAGGTCGGACGTCTCGGAAGCGGACGCGGCGCGCTCCGCGATGCCGTTCGTGATGTCGATGTCGGCGAACGTGACGTCGAGGGCGGGCGCGCCCGGCACCCGGCCGTGCGCCCACGCGTCGAAGACGAACGTGTCGTTGGGGCAGGGCGAGTACGCGATGCGCAGGGGAGCGGCGGGGGTCTGGGCGCCGGCGGGGCTATCGGTCATGTGTGGTGCAACTCCTCAGTACCGGCGTGAACTTCCCGAACGCGTCGCTCAGCGCGGACAGCGCGTCGCCGATCCGCCAGGCCGCACGGTCGCGTGGACCGACGGGATTGGAGACGGCGCGGACCTCCAGGACGGGCAGACCGTGCAGGACGGCGGCCTCGGCGACGCCGAAACCCTCCATCGCCTCGGCGAGGGCGCGGGGGTGCCGCAGCCGCAGGGCGGCGGCGCGCCCGGCGGAGCCGGTCACGGTGGAGACGGTGAGGACGGCGCCGGTCGCGGCACCGCAGGCGTCGGCCAGCTCCCGTACGAGGGAGGGCGGCGGACGGTGGGTGACGGCGCCGAAGCCCAGGCCGGTGACGGGTGTGAACCCTTCGGGGGTCTCTGCGCCCAGGTCGGCGACGGTGATCTCGTCGGCGACGACGAGGGACCCGACGGGGGCGTCGGGCTGGAAGCCGCCGCCGATCCCGGCCGAGACGACGAGGGTGTAGGGCCGCCCTTCGGCGGCGCCACGGGCGAGGGCGGTCGCCGTGCCCGCCGCTGCGGCGGCGGGGCCGACGCCGACGGCGAGGACGTCGACCGACGGCCCGGTCGCCGCCCCTGTCAGCGCTCCGGCCACCGCGTCCCGTTCGGCCGGGACGGCGGTGGCGACGAGAACGCGCGGGGCGGACGCGGCGTGCGGGGTCAGGTCAGGAGTCCTTCTCGAACTTGAACGACCACAGGCCCGTCGCCTTGGACTCCGAGCCCTTGCCGCCCTCGAGGAGGCTGACGGTCGACTTCTTGCCGCCACCGCCGTACTGCTGGTTGAAGAAGACGCTGCCCGGGATGACGACGTACGTCTTCTTGCTGGCCTCGGTCAGCGGCTGACCGTTCATCAGCAGCGTCCAGCCCTTCTCGGCCATCTCCGGGTCGACACCGAAGCGGACCTTCTCGTCCGGGTCGATCTTCACGGACTTGACGTCCTTGTCCTGGAGGCAGGACTTGATCTGTGCCTCCTCCAGCTCCTTGCCGTCGTTGTAGCAGGAGGCCTCGGTGTTCACCGAGTTGCTGCCGACGGTGACGGTGGCGAGCGGCGTCGGCTTGTCGCAGGCCGAGAGGACGAGGAGTCCGGCGGAGACGGCGCCAAGAGCGGCCGCGGTGCGGCGGCGGCGCGCCGCGCTGTTCACATTCGCGGCTCCGCCGCGGAGCAGGGAGGTCATGGCCGAAGGCTATCGGGCGCGCCGGGGGGTGCTGTTACGCGGGGGGCATGGGCGTGCCGTTCGCGGTGGGGCGGGGTCAGAGGACCCGGGGGCGGGGACCCGTCCGGCGGGACGATGTGAGCAGGCCCCGTACGGTCGACAGCCAGCCCACCGCGACGATTCCCGCGGCCACCGAGAGCCCCAGCGTCCCGATCAGGGGCAGCGCGATGCCGATGCCGCCGCCGACCACCCAGGCCATCTGGAGCAGCGTCTCGGAACGGGCGAACGCCGACGTGCGGACCTGCTCCGGGACGTCCCGCTGCAGCAGCGCGTCGAGGGACAGCTTGGAGAGCGCCTGCGCGAAGCCCGCGCACGCGCCGAGACAGGCGACGCCCACCGCTCCGAAGAACACCGCGGACGTGATCGCCACGCCGAGCACCACCCCGACCACCGTCACGATGATCAGCTCCGGGGCCCGCGACTTCAGCCAGGCACCGACCGCCGTGCCCAGCGCGTTGCCCGCACCCGCCGACACGCCCACGATGCCGAGCGACACGGCCGCGCTCTGGCCCGCGAGCGGATGCTCCCGCAGCAGGAAGGCGAGGAAGAAGATGAGGAAGCCGGACAGGCAGCGCAGTGACGCGTTCGCGGCGAGGGCGTGGGTGACGGCGGGGCCGACCGTACGCAGCCCGAGGCGCCGTTTGCGGGACGTGTCGGACGCGGCCTCGGCGCGGGCGTGCAGATGCAGGTGCTCCTCGTCCGCGGCGAGCAGGGCCTTGCTCTCGCCCTTCGACGAGTCGACCTTGCGCGGCAGCGAGAACGACAGGAACATCCCCGACACGAAGATCACGAAGGCGCCGAAGAGCGGCCACCGCGGACCGACCGCCTGCAGCCCCGCACCCATGGGCGCCGCGACGGCCGTGGCGAGCAGGCCGCCGAGCGTGACCCGCGAATTCGCCTTGACCAGGGAGAACCCCGGTGGCAGCAGGCGTGGCACGACCGCGCTTCTGACCACCCCGTACGCCTTCGACGCGACCAGTACGCCCAGCGCGGCCGGGTACAGCTCCACGCTGCCCGAGACGACCGCGCCCGACAGGACGAGCGCGAGCAGCGCCCGCGCGAGCATCGCGCCCGCCATCGCGGCGCGGCGGCCGTGCGGCAGGCGGTCCAGGAGCGGGCCGATGACGGGGGCGAGGAGCGTGAACGGTGCCATCGTGATCGCCAGGTACAGCGCGACGCGCCCGCGGGCCTCGTCCGTCGGCACCGAGAAGAACACGGTCGAGGCGAGCGCGACGGTGATCATGACATCACCGGCGCCGTTCACGGCGTGCAGCTCGATCAGCTTGCCGAGGCCCGACTCGCCCGCTCCGTGGGCGTGGGTGGCCTTGCGGATGCCGCGGGCGGTGCCGGTGAAGGGCAGGTGGAGGGCGCGGCCGAGCGCGCGGGCGGTCCGTCTCGCCGGGCCCGGCGAGACGGTTCCTGTTCCTGCGGACATCGACCTGGTGGGGGCCACCCCGTCATAGTGCCCTGTTGGGGGCGCCACTAGTACGGATACTGGCTGTGAGCCCGTGGCGCCGTCTCTCCGCCGCTCCGCGGCGGGGGTGGGCCGGTTGCCCCGCACCGTGCGGCGGGCGTGCTTCGCCGCTCCGCGGCGGGGTGGGGGTGGTTGCCCTGCACCGCCGGGCCGGGGTGCTTCGCCGCTTCGCGGCGGGTTTCCCGCCCACCCACCCGTTTGCCCTGCACCGTGGGGTGGGCGGTGGGTTGCCCTGCACCGTGCGGCGGGCGTGCTTCGCCGCTCCGCGGTGGGGTGGGGGTGGTTTCCCTGCACCGCCGGGCGGGGGTGCTTCGCCGCTTCGCGGCGGGTTTCCCGCCCACCCACCCGTTTGCCCCGCACCGTGCGGTGGGCGGTGGGTTGCCCCGCACCGTGCGGTGGGCGGTGGGTTGCCCCGCCCCGCCGGGCGGGCGGTGGGTTGCCGCTTCGCGGCGGGGTGGGGTCGGTTGCCCTGCACCGCCGGGCGGGCGTGCTTCGCCGCTTCGCGGCGGGTTTCCTGCCCACCCACCCGTTTGCCCCGCACCGTGGGGTGGGCGGTGGGTTGCCCCGCCCCGCCGGGCGGGCGGTGGGTTGCCGTGTGTCGCCGTCGCGCGGCGGTGACGGGGCGGGATGTGGTGCCGGGTGCCGCGGGGTTTTGGGGGGAATCGGCGGGGCGGTGCCGTGGGTGCGGGTGGGGGGTGCGGGGGCGGATCGGGGCGTGGTGGCGTACGTCGGTGTAGGCCCAGGGGCCAGGAGAAGGTAGCGTGCGTAACGCGCCTGCGGCGGTTGTTCTTGGCCGCGCGCCTCTCGGTCATCCCGCAGAATGGGTGACGTAGGTGCGCCCCGGAACGTCGGGCGCGGACGTTGACGCGGCCCTCTGGTCCGCTCCGTCCGCACCCCCGCGTGAAGGGGGCGCACTCGTGAGACGGCGTAGGAGAGAAGCGATACTTGTGAGCGCAGCGACAACGCGAAGCCGTACCCCGCGCACCCCGCGTACCCCCGACCGCCTCTGCGCCGAGGCGGTGGGCCTGGCACGTGCCGCGGCCGAGGAGGCCGCCGCGCCCGGTGTGGTCGGTGAGCATGTCGAGGTCGTCGTCGAGGGCGACCGCGTCGTCACGCACTTGTTCGAGTGCAAGGAGTTCGGCTACCGGGGCTGGCGCTGGGCCGTGACCGTGGCCCGTGCCTCGCGGGCGAAGGTCGTCACTCTCGACGAGACCGTGCTGCTGCCGGGTCCCGACGCGCTCCTCGCCCCCGAGTGGGTGCCGTGGAGCGAGCGGCTCCGGCCCGGCGACATGGGCCCCGGTGACCTGCTGCCGACCGATGCCGAGGATCTGCGGCTCGAGCCCGGGTACTCCGGCGAGGAGGAGCCGCCGCCGAACTCCGTCGTGTCGCAGGAGATGGCCGAGCTCGTCGAGGCGGAGGACGCGGAGGTGACGGCGGTCCCGCCCGCCGAGCTGCCCGTCCCGCCCGCCCGCGGCTCCATCGCGGCGGTCGCCGAGGAGCTCGGCATGCGCCGGGCGAGGGTCCTCTCGCGGTACGGGCTGCATGTCGCGGCGGACCGCTGGGACGAGGCGTACGGCGCGAAGACCCCGATGGCGCAGGCGGCTCCCGCGGCGTGCGTCAGCTGTGGGTTCCTCGTGCGGATCGGCGGCTCGCTCGGGCAGGCGTTCGGTATCTGCGGCAATGAGTTCGGGCCCGCGGACGGTCACGTCGTGTCGCTGTCGTACGGGTGCGGGGGGCACTCGGAGGCCGCGGTCATGCCGAAGCCGCCGCGTCCCGCGCCGCCCGTCCTCGACGAGACCCGCGTGGACATGCTGCCGCTGCGCCCCGATGCCGACTCGGGCTCCGTCATCGCGGAGGGCCCCGGCGAGGACCTCGGCCACTCCTGAGCCCCGTCGCCGGGGGCGCTCGCCTCGGCGGCCGTCGGTTCGGCGGTGCGGAGGGGCCCTGCGCCGTGGGCCTGGCGTGTGCACCCGGGCTTCGCCGCCCCGCCAGGCCCGTGACGTGACCGTCGGCTCCTCGGGCGCCCTCGTGTCGACTCTTTGTCTCGTCGTCTCGCGTCGCCTTCTCGCCCCGTCACCCCTGTGCGGCGTTTCCCCACCCGTCAGCCCATGCTCCATGCCCTGCGCAATCGTGCCCCTGTGGAGCGGCGCAGTGACCGGGCGCCCCGGGATGCGGGGTGAACGGGCGGGTGCGTGGGTGGCTGACGTGCCGTGACACGGCGAGCGGCGGCCCGCCGGGGGAGTGGAGGGCGAGTGGAGAGGGAGCGTCGAGAGGACGTGTGATGCCCCGGGGGCCCTGCCCGTCACGCCCACGGCCTCCCTCCCCGAACGCGATAGCGTTCGCCCGCAAGGCACCGCGCCCCACCCGAGGCACCCCGGCTCCACCCCGAGGCACCCTGTTCCACCCACGCATGCCCCAGCCCCCAGAGGAGACAGTCGACCGTGAGCAAGACCGTGCGGCCGGCGGCCGAGGGTACGGACCCCTTCGGCACCGCCCGCCTCCGCCGCGGAGTACTCGACGCGTGGGCGGCGGCCCCGGCCCGCTTCCGTGAGGACGCCAACGCCGAGGAGGACCTCGCCCTCGGCGGCTACCGCGACCGCCTCGTCGTCGAGCTCGCGCAGAACGCGTCGGACGCCGCCGCCCGCGCGGGTGTCCCGGGCAGGCTCGCGTTGACGCTGCGCGGCGGGGTCCTCGCCGCCGCCAACAGCGGCGCGCCCCTCGACGCCACCGGGGTCGAGTCCCTCTCCACCCTCCGCGCCTCCGCGAAGCGGGCGCCCGAGGAGGCGGGCACCGCCACCGGCTCCGTCGGCCGCTTCGGCGTCGGCTTCGCCGCCGTGCTCGCCGTCTCCGACGAGCCCGCCGTCGTCGGCCGCACCGGCGGCGTCCGCTGGTCGCTGTCCGAGGCGCGGGAACTGGCCGCCGAGACCGCCCGGTTCAGCCCGGGGCTCGGGGACGAGGTGCGGCGCCGCGACGGCCACGTGCCGCTGCTCCGACTCCCGTTCGCCGCCGAGGGCTCGGCCCCCGACGGCTACGACACCGTCGTCATCCTGCCGCTGCGCGACGCCGCCGCGCAGGACCTCGTGACGCGGCTGCTCGACGGCGTCGACGACGCGCTGCTCCTCGCCCTGCCGGGCCTCGCGGAGGTCACCATCGAGACCTCGGACGGGACGACGCGCACGCTGCGCCGCCGTACCGAGGCCCCGTACACCGTCATCGAGGACAGCCGCGACGGCACGACCCGCTGGCGCACCGTCAGCAGGCAGGGGCCCATCGAGGCCGACCTCCTGAAGGACCGGCCCGTCGAGGAGCGGCTGCGTCCGCACTGGTCGGTCACGTGGGCGGTGCCCACGGACGCCGACGGCGCCCCGGAACGGCCGGTCACCAGCCCCGTCCTGCACGCGCCGACGCCGAGCGACGAGCCCCTGGGCGTACCGGCGCTGCTCATCGCCTCGTTCCCGCTGGACACCGCCCGGCGGCACGCCGCCCCGGGGCCGCTCACCGACTTCCTGGTGGAGCGGGCCGTGGACGCGTACGTCGAACTGCTCGCCGACTGGCGGCCGGTCACCGAGGGCATCATCTCCCTCGTGCCGGGGCCGCTCGGCAAGAGCGAACTGGACGGCGCGCTGCGCCAGGGCATCCTGGACCGGCTGCCCCGCACCGCCTTCCTGCCCCCGGCCCTTCCCCGCGCGGAGGGTGACGAGGACGAGCTTCCCGAGGCGCTGCGGCCGCGTGATGCCGAGGTCGTCGAGGGTGCCGGTGCCGAGACGGTCCGTGTCCTCGCCGAGGTGCTGCCGTGCCTGCTGCCCGCGGGTCTGGAGCGCCGCGCGGAGCTGCGCACGCTGGGCGTGGCGCGGATCGCGCTGACGGAGGCGGTGGACCGGCTCGCGGGTCTGGAGCGGGAGCCGGGCTGGTGGCGGCGGCTGTACGACACGCTCGCCGGGGTCGACCCGGACCGGCTGTCGGGACTTCCGGTGCCGCTGGCGGGCGGGCCGACGCCTCCGCGGCACGGTTACGAGGACGGGGCGGAGTCCGAGGCCGATTCCCGTGGGCGTGCCGCGCGCACCACCATCGGGCCCCGGCAGGTCCTCCTCCCCGCCCCCGGGGACGCCGGGCACGGGGGCGGTGACGCCGCGGACCCCGCCGTCCTCGCCCGGCTCGGCCTGAAGATCGCCCACCCGGATGCCGCCCACCCCTTGTTGGAGAAGCTGGGCGCGCTGCCCGCCACTCCCCGCGCCGTCCTCACGACGCCGCAGGTCCGTGCGGCGGTCGCCGCGTCGCTCGACGACGACACGTGGGACGAGGAGGCGCTGGACGCGGAGGAGCTGGCGGACGTCGTGCTCGCGCTCGTACGGGACGCGAACCTCGCCCCCGGCGACGAGCCCTGGCTGGCCGCTCTCGCGCTGCCCGACGAGGACGGCGAGCTCGCGCCGGCCGGTGAACTCGTGCTGCCCGGCAGCGACTTCGCGCGGGTCATGCGGGACGACGAACTGGCCCTCGCCGACCAGGAGCTGGCCGACCGGTGGGGCGAGCAGCCGCTCGCCGCGTGCGGTGTGCTCGCCGGGTTCGCTCTCGTACGCGCGACGGACGTCGTCCTCGACCCCGATGAACTGGAGCCCCGCGACGGGGACTTCCCGGAGCCGGACGACGCGGGTCTGCTGGACGCCGTGGACGTGTGGTGCGAGGACGTCCTCGACCGGCTGCCCGACACGCCGGTGCCGCCGGTGGCGACGGAGATCGTCGCCGTGCGGGACCTCGACCTGGTCGACGACGACTGCTGGCCGCAGGCTCTCGCGATGCTGTCGCGTCCGCCGCTGCGGGACGCGCTGACGCAGCCGTTGCGGGTGCTGCTGCCGGACGGGACGACCGAGGCGGTCCGTTCGTACACGGCGTGGTGGCTGCGCGGACACCCGGTCCTCGGTGGCCGCAGGCCCGCCGGGCTGCGGGCGGAGGGCGGCGATCCGCTGCTCGTCGGGCTGTACGACGCGGCGGACGCGTCCGGGTTCGAGGACGAGCAGGTGCTGCGGGCGCTGGGCGTACGGACGTCCGTGAGCGCCCTGCTGGCCGAGCCGGGCGGCGCGGCCGAGCTGCTCGACCGGCTCGCGGACCCGGAGCGGACCGTTTCGGCGGCGCAGCTCCACGCCCTGTACGGGGCGCTGGCCGACCTCGACCCGGAGCAGGTGACGCTCCCGGACGAGGTGCGCGCGGTGGTGGACGGCGAGGTCGTGGTGGTCGACGCGGCGGACGCGGTGGTCGCCGACGCCCCCGACCTGCTGCCGCTGGCGGGCGGGGTGCCGCTGCTGCCGGTGCAGCCGGGCCGGGCGGCGGACCTCGCGGAGCTGTTCCAGGTGCGCCGGCTCAGTGAGACGGCGGCCGTGGAGCCGTCGGGGGAGGGTGTCGAACACGACGTCCCCGACTCGGTGCGGATCCTGTTGGGTGACGGGACCCCGGAGACGTACGTCGAGTACGACGAGCTGGTCGCCGGGGGCGTGGAGCTGGACTGGCGCCGCACGCCGGACGGGGTGGTGCACGCGGCGACGCTGGAGGGCGTCGCGGCGGGCCTCGCCTGGGCGGCGGGCCAGTGGCCGCGCCGCTTCGAGGTGGCGGCGCTCCTGGAGGACCCGTCCCGCACGGAGGAGCTGGCGCGGGACCGCTGGTTCGACTGAGGGGCGGTCCGGCGGGGGGCGGCGATGTGACGCGGTCATATTTTCTTCACATCGTGTACAACCAGTCACCCCTGTCGAGAGTCTGATCTTGCGAGTCAACAGACTCCTAGATCACTTGGGACCCGCGTGACGCGCCTCGCGCTCCGCGGGACCCCTTCTCCACCTGGGGAAACACATGCGCATCCGTGCCACCGTGGCCGCACTGTCCGGCACCCTGGCCCTTTCCGCACTCGCCTTTCCGGCCGCGCACGCGGCCGACGCCCCGAAGGTTTCGGAAGCCACCACCTTCGCGGCCAAGGCTCCGGCCGACGCCGTCGAGGGCGACACCAAGATCACGAAGGTCACCGTCAACGGTGGCAAGGACATCGTCGTCGGCACCTCCGCCGCGAAGACGGTCAAGATCTCCGTCACCGCGACGGACCCGTCCGGCATCGAGGACGCCGCCGCGTTCCTGTGGCACGGCACGGACTTCGACGCCGAGGACGGCATCGACGGTTCGATGGTCCCCGACGTGATGGAGGGCGACTGCAAGGTCGTCGACGCGACCACGTCCACCTGCACCACCACGGTCGTCGCCGACCCGAACGTGAACATCTACAGCAACATCCTCGCCGGCAAGTGGAAGGTCTGGGCGATCGCCCAGGGCAAGGACGGCGACCACATCCAGAAGGACGCCTTCCCGGCCGGCGTCTCGGTGAAGCGCGCCGCCAAGCTCACCACCAACGCCTCCCCCGAGCCCGTCAAGAAGGGCAAGACCCTCACGGTGACCGGCGCCCTCACCCGCGCCAACTGGGACACCGCCAAGTACGCCGGCTACACGAAGCAGGACGTCAAGCTCCAGTACAAGAAGAAGGGTGCCAGCAGCTACACCACCCTCAAGACCGTCAAGTCCGACACCAAGGGCAACCTGAAGACCACGGTGAAGGCGTCGGCCGACGGCTACTTCCGTTACGTCTTCGCCGGTACGTCCACGACCCCGTCGGTGACGTCGACCGCCGACTTCGTCGACGTGCGGTAGTAGCCGCCGCACCACCCCCTACGCCGGGAAGCGGCGGTCCACCCAGCGGTAGACGACCTCGATGACCAGTGAGGCCACCGCCGCGATCGCGACCGCCGCCCACGGCATCGTCGTGCCCACCAGCTTCAGCTGGAAGAAGTCCTGGAGCCAGGGCACGGTCAGCACGAGCAGGAAGCCGAGACCCATCGCGCCGATGAGGCCGATCCGCCACCACGTGTAGGGGCGGGCGATGATGGCGAGGACCCACATGGCGATCAGGAACAGCGCCAGTGTGGCCGCGCTGGTCTCGGCTTCTCGCGCGCCCGCCCCGTCGTAGTGGTGCCGGGCCAGCAGATACGTCACGAATGTGGCGACACCCGCGACGACGCCGCCCGGAATCGCGTACCGCATGACCCTGCGGACGAAGTGCGGTTTCGCGCGCTCCTTGTTGGGGGCCAGGGCCAGGAAGAAGGCCGGGACGCCGATCGTGAGGGTGGACAGCAGCGTCAGGTGGCGGGGCAGGAAGATGTACTCGACCTGCGAGCAGACGACGAGCAGCGCGATGATCACCGAGTAGACGGTCTTCACCAGGAACAGCGTGGCGACGCGCGTGATGTTGCCGATGACGCGGCGGCCCTCGGCGACGACGGACGGCAGCGTCGCGAAGCTGTTGTTGAGGAGCACGATCTGCGCGACCGCGCGGGTCGCCTCGGAGCCGGAGCCCATCGAGACGCCGATGTCGGCGTCCTTGAGGGCCAGGACGTCGTTCACGCCGTCGCCGGTCATCGCGACCGTGTGGCCGCGCGACTGGAGGGCGCCGACCATGTCGCGCTTCTGCTGCGGGGTGACGCGGCCGAAGACGGAGTTGTCGTCGAGGGCCTGCCCCATCTCGTCCCGCTCGGTGGGCAGTTTGCGCGCGTCCACGGTGTTCTCGGCGCCGGGCAGGCCGAGCTTGCCCGCGACGGCGCTCACCGAGACGGCGTTGTCGCCGGAGATGACCTTGGCGGAGACGTCCTGCTCCTCGAAGTAGCGCAGGGTGTCGGCGGCGTCGGGCCGCAGCCGCTGTTCCAGGACGACCAGGGCCGTCGCCTCCGTGCCGGACGCCACGTCGGGGGCGTCCAGGTCCTTGTCCGCGCGGGCGAGGAGCAGGACGCGCAGGCCCTGCTTGTTGAGGTCCTCGATCTCGGCGAGCGAGGCGTCGCCGTCGGGCAGGAGTACGTCGGGGGCGCCGAGGAGCCACGTAGACGTGGTGCCGTCGCCCTCGCTGAAGGAGGCGCCGCTGTACTTGCGGGCGGAGGAAAAGGGCAGCGACTCCGTGCAGCGCCACTCCTCGCTGTCGGGGTAGGAGTCGATGATCGCCTGAAGTGACGCGTTGGGGCGCGGGTCGGACTCGCCGAGGGCGCCGAGCACCTTGCGTACGTACGCCTCGTCGGAGCCGTTCAGCGGGCGCAGCTCGGTGACGTCCATGCCGCCCTCGGTGAGGGTGCCGGTCTTGTCGAGGCAGACCGTGTCGACGCGAGCGAGGCCCTCGATGGCGGGGAGTTCCTGCACCAGGCACTGTTTGCGGCCGAGCCGGATGACGCCGATCGCGAAGGCCACGGAGGTCAGGAGGACGAGGCCCTCCGGGATCATGGGGACGATCCCGCCGACCGTGTAGGCGATGGACTCCTTGAAGTTGTCGTCCTTGACGACGAGCTGGGAGATGACCAGACCGATGGAGGTCGGCACCATCAGCCACGTCACGTACTTGAGGATCGTGGAGATGCCGGTGCGCAGCTCGGAGTGGACGAGGGTGAAGCGGCTCGCCTCCTCGGCGAGCTGGGCCGCGTAGGCCTCGCGGCCGACCTTGGTGGCGGTGAACGCGCCGCCGCCCGCGACCACGAACGAGCCCGACATCATTTTGTCGCCGGGCTTCTTGATGACGGGGTCGGCCTCACCGGTGAGCAGCGACTCGTCGACTTCGAGGCTGTCGGCCTCGACGGTCTCGCCGTCCACGGGGATCTTGTCGCCGGGGCCGAGCTCCACGAGGTCGCCGAGGACGATCTCGGAGGCGGAGATCTCGGCGGCCTGTCCGTCGCGGCGCACGGTGGGTTTGGCCTCCCCGATGACGGCGAGGCTGTCCAGCGTCTTCTTGGCGCGCCACTCCTGGATGATGCCGATGCCCGTGTTGGCGACGATCACGAAGCCGAAGAGGCTGTCCTGGATCGGCGCGACGAACAGCATGATCACCCAGAGCACGCCGATGATCGCGTTGAAGCGGGTGAAGACGTTGGCCCGGACGATCTCGCCCAGGGAGCGCGAGCTCCGTACCGGTACGTCGTTGACCTCGCCGCGCGCGACCCGCTCGGCCACTTCCGCGGAGGTCAGGCCGGTGGCCCGCCCCTTGGGGGGCGGCACCGGGTGGACCGGGTCGAGCTCGGCGCCCGCGTCGATATGCGTCATGCATTCGACGGTAAGGGGGGTCTTGCGGCTTCACCCCTTGAATGCCCCAAAGATCCGACCAGGGTAGGACGCATGCCGTCCCGTGGTTGTACGGACTACTGCGGCTGTGTGACCTTCGACCTCTTGATCGCGGCGTCGCGCTTGCGTACGTACCAGATGCCGATGAGGCCGAGGCCCGCGCCGGCCAGGCAGGTCCACACCCACCACGTCGCGTCGCGGTCGTCGAACCAGCCGTAGAACGGCAGCTGGACGAGGAAGAGGACGAACCAGAGGATCGTGCCACCGGTGATGGTGGAGACCACGGGGCCCTCCAGGGGCTCCGGCGCCTCGTGCTTGGGGGTCCACTTCGCCATGGGTACAGCTTACGAGGCGGGGCTCAGGGCCGGGCTGGGGGCTCGTACACCCGTTGCCCCGCAGGGGTCTACGCGCGGAGATAGCGATTTCGGCTTCATGTATTCATACTGAAACGGCTCGTTAATGGCCGATTGCTTTCGTATGAAGGTACAAGTTCGCGAAGCTCGGCACTTCACCTTCTTCATTCACAGGTCATGAGGTTTTCCATGTCTTCCTCGGCCAGCGCTCCGGTCGATGCCCGTAAAGAGCCGCCGAAGGCCCCGCAGAACGGCCTCGACGCGTTCTTCAAGATCTCGGAGCGCGGCTCGACCCTCGCCAGGGAAGTCCGCGGCGGCTTCGCCACCTTCTTCGCGATGGCCTACATCGTCGTGCTGAACCCGATCATCCTGGGCAGCGCGAAGGACATGTACGGGCACCAGCTCGACAACAAGCAGCTCGTCACCGCGACCGTGCTGACCGCCGCCTTCACCACGCTCCTCATGGGCGTCATCGGCAACGTGCCCATCGCGCTCGCCGCGGGACTCGGCGTCAACACCGTCGTCGCCCTCCAGCTCGCGCCGCGCATGTCGTGGCCCGACGCCATGGGCATGGTCGTCCTCGCGGGCTTCGTCGTGATGCTGCTCGTCGCGACCGGCCTCCGGGAGCGCGTGATGAGCGCCGTGCCGCTGGGTCTGCGCAAGGGCATCGCCATCGGCATCGGCCTCTTCATCATGCTGATCGGCCTCGTCGACGCCGGCTTCGTCTCGCGCATCCCGGACGCCGCGCACACCACCGTCCCGCTGCAGCTCGGCGGCGACGGGCACCTCAACGGGTGGCCCGTCCTCATCTTCGTGCTCGGCGTGCTGCTCACCCTCGTGCTGATCGTGCGCAAGGTGCCGGGCGCGATCCTGCTCAGCATCGTCGTCATGACGGTCGTCGCGATGATCATCCACGCCGTCGCCGGGCTCAAGGGCCAGGCGTGGGGCCTGACCAGCCCGGAGTGGCCCGGCAACCCCGTCTCGGCGCCCGACTTCGGACTCGTCGGCCAGATCAGCCTGTTCGGCGGCTTCGAGAAGGTCGGCGTCCTGACCGGCGTCCTCTTCGTCTTCACCGTGCTCCTGTCGTGCTTCTTCGACGCGATGGGCACGATCATGGGCATCGGCGACGAGGCCAAGCTGACCGACGCCGACGGCAACATGCCCGGCATCAACAAGGTCCTCTTCGTCGACGGCATCGCCGTCGCCGCGGGCGGCGCCTCGTCCGCCTCCGCCACCACCTGCTTCGTGGAGTCCACGGCGGGCGTCGGCGAGGGCGCCCGCACGGGCTTCGCGAACGTCGTCACCGGCGGCCTCTTCGCCGTCGCGCTCTTCCTCACGCCGCTCGCCACGATGGTCCCGTCCCAGGCCGCCACACCCGCGCTGCTCGCGGTCGGCTTCCTGATCCTGTCCGGGTCCATCGGGCAGATCGACTGGGCGGACCACACCATCGCGATCCCCGCGTTCGTGACGATGCTGATGATGCCGTTCACGTACTCGATCACGAACGGCATCGGCATGGGCTTCATCACCTTCACGGTGCTGCGGCTCGCGTCCGGGCGCGGGCGCGAGGTGCCGGTCGCGATGTACGCGGTGTCGGCGGTCTTCGCCTTCTACTACCTGATGCCGGCGCTGAACCTGACCTAGCAGGGCACGAGGCCGTGCGCCTCAAGCAGCGCCGTAGAACTTCTCCGTCGCCTCGACCGACGCCTTGAAGCGTTCGTCGAAGTCGTCCCGAATGAGCGTCCGGACCACATAGTCCTGGACGCTCATTCCTCTTTTGGCCGCGTGCTGTCGGAGCCGGTCGAGCAGCTCACCGTCTATGCGCAGGCTGAGCACTGGCGATCCCATGCCCGACAGGGTCCTCGGCACCCTCGGTCCGACGCGTCACTTTCCGAAGTCACCTCACTCGTTCGGGTGACGAAATGGTTCGGTGTCGTACTTCTGGGAATCCAAGTGGTCTTTAGCTAGGGTAATGAGTTACGCTAACAAACATGCCGGACCTCTCCCATGGTGACGATGCCGTCGCCGTGAACGCCCTGCGCTCCGCTGTGATGCGCCTGTCCCGTCGACTCAAGCACCAGCGGGTCGACGAGTCGCTGAGCCCCACCGAGATGTCGGTGCTCGGCACCCTCGCCCGCTGCGGCTCCGCCACCCCGGGCGAGCTCGCCCGCAAGGAGCACGTGCAGCCGCCGTCGATGACCCGCATCGTGGCGCTGCTGGAGGCCAAAGGGCTGGTCCGGCTGGAGCCGCACCCCGAGGACCGCCGCCAGAAGGTGGTGACCCAGACCGAGACCGCCGAGGCCATGCTCGAAGAGAGCCGCCGCAAGCGGAACGCCTGGCTCGCCGGCCTGGCCGAGCACCTCGACGACGACGAGTGGGCGCGGCTCCGCGCCGCCGCTCCCGTACTGGAGAAGCTCGCGCACCTCTAGGGGCCACGAGTCCCGCGGCACCTCGCGGGCACCCGTAAGTCCCGCGGCACCCCGCGGGCACTCCCGCCGCCGGTGGGAGCCGTACGTACGCCAAAGGAGGCGAACCTACTTTGAGTACGGGATCCGGAGCAGACTCCGCCCCCGCACCAACCGCCCTCGACAAACCCGACCGCCCCCACAAGACCTCGATGTTCAGCTCGCTGAGGATCCGCAACTACCGGCTCTTCGCGACCGGCGCGGTCGTCTCGAACACCGGCACCTGGATGGCCCGCATCACCCAGGACTGGCTGGTGCTGAGCCTCACCGGTTCCTCCGCGGCCGTCGGTATCACCACGGCCATGCAGTTCCTGCCGATGCTGCTCCTCGGCCTGTACGGCGGCGTGATCGCCGACCGCTTCGCCAAGCGCAACCTGCTCTTCCTCACGCAGGGCGCGATGAGCCTCAGCGGCCTCTTCCTCGCCGCGCTGACGCTGAGCGGACACGTCCAGGTCTGGCACGTCTACTTCGCGGCCTTCTTCACCGGGCTCGTCACCGTCGTCGACAACCCGACGCGGCAGTCCTTCGTGTCCGAGATGGTCGGACCCGACCAGGTCCGCAACGCCGTCTCGCTGAACTCCGCCAACTTCCAGTCCGCCCGCCTCATCGGCCCCGCCGTGGCGAGCGCGCTGACCGCCGCCGTGGGACCCGGCTGGGCGTTCCTCGCCAACGGCCTGTCCTTCCTCGCCCCGCTCACCGGCCTCATGCTGATGCGCACCGCCGAGCTGCACCACACCCCGCGCAAGCCGCGCGGCAAGGGGCAGCTGCGGGAGGGCCTGAACTACGTGTCGAAGAACCCCGAGCTGATCTGGCCGATCGTCCTCGTCGGCTTCATCGGCACCTTCGGCTTCAACTTCCCGATCTGGCTGAGCGCCTTCGCGGACGACATCTTCCACGGCGGCGTGGGGATGTACGGGCTGTTCAACACGCTCATGGCGATCGGCTCGCTGGCCGGCGCGCTGCTCGCGGCCCGCCGCGGCACGTCGCGGCTGCGGCTCCTCGCCGGGGCGGCCGTCGCCTTCGGCGTACTGCAGATCGTGGCCGCGTTCGCGCCGGAGCTGTGGATGTTCGTCGCGCTGATCGTGCCGATCGGCATCCTCGGCCTGACGGTGAACGTCACCGCCAACTCCTCCGTCCAGATGGCGACGGACCCGGAGATGCGGGGCCGTGTCATGTCGCTGTTCATGATGGTCTTCACCGGCGGTACGCCGCTCGGCGGTCCGCTCTTCGGCTGGCTGGCCGACGCGTACGGCGTCCGGATCAGCATGGCCGTCGGCGGCCTCGTCTGCGCCGTCGCCGCGGTCGGCGTCGGCCTGATGCTGGCCCGCGCCGCCGACCTGCGGCTGAAGGTGGATCTCCGCCGCGGCCGGCAGCACGTGCAGTTCGTGCCGAGGGAGCGGGAGCTCGCCACGGCCGCGTAGCCGCGCCGTGGGGCCCGGTCAGACGCGCTGTGCCAGCACCTGGCCGGGCCAGCTGCCGTCCGGGCCCGTGAAGGGCTCGGTGGCGGTGAAGCCGTTGCTCTCGTAGTACCTGACGAGGGCGCGGTCCTCGCCCCGGTAGCAGTCGACCCGCAGCAGCCGGACGCCCTGCCTGCGGGTCTCCTCGACGGCGTGCGCGAGCAGCGCGCGGCCCACCCCGCGGCCCGCGAAGCGGCGGTGGTCGGCGGCGAGCAGGTGGATGTACCGCTCGGGCTCGTCCGCCGCCGGGATGATGTCGCCGCCGGGCCCGTCGGTGAGTGTCACCGTGCCCACCACCTCGCCGTCGATCTCCGCGATCCACGGTTCGCCCGTCGTCAGGTACTTCTCGACGAGCGCGACGGCCTTCGGGTTCTGTGACCAGGGCCGGGTGCCCCACTGGCCCGTACGTCCCTGTGACACGAGCCACTCCACGGCTCCGTCGAAGAGTGCGAGGACGGCGGGAACGTCGTCGGCGCCGCCCTGCCTGATCTTTATGTGATCACTCATGGAGGGAGGCTAGCGTCACGTTCATGAGACTCTTCGCCGCGGTCCTGCCGCCGGACGCCGCGACCGCCGAACTCGCCACCGCGGCGCGCGCGTTGAAGGAGCTGCCCGGCGCCGACGGGCTGCGCTGGACGGCCCGCGACAGCTGGCACTTCACCCTCGCCTTCATGGCCGAGGTCGACGACGCGACGGTGCCGGACCTGACCGCCCGCCTGCAGCGCGCCGCGCACCGCACGCCGCCGTTCTCCCTCGCCCTGCACGGCGGCGGCCACTTCGGGGGCCGGGCGCTGTGGGCGGGCGCCACGGGGGACGTGGCGGCGCTGCGGCTCCTCGCCGCGCGGGCGGACGCGGCGGCGCGCAAGGCGGGCGTGACGATGGAGGAGCACCGGCACTACCGCCCCCACCTGACGCTGGCGCGCACCCGTGGCGAGGGCGACCTCGGCCCGTACGCGGACGCGCTCGGTTCCTTCGAGGGCACCGCGTGGACGGTGCGGGAGCTGACCCTCGTACGCAGCAATCTGCCGAGGAGCGGGGTGGCGGGGGAGCGGCCCCGGTACGAGGTGGTCGGGCGCTGGGTTCTGGGAGGCGGCGCCGGGGTGTCGGGCGGCGCCGGTTAACCTCGTCTGCGTGGACCCGAAAACCAGAAACCGGATCATGGCCGGTGTGCTCGTGATGATGTTCGTCGTGGTGGCGGTGGCGGCCGCGTTCGGCGGTTAGCCGTTCGGCGCTCGGCCGTTCCGTACTTGTCCGGTGCGCGCGCCGCCACCTGATCACTCCAGCGTCACCCCCTTGTCCTCACCAGGCGAAGGACTCCGGTGCGGGGCCGGGGCCGGGGAAGATCTCGTCCAGCGCGTCGAGGACCTCGCCGGACAGGTCGAGCTCGACCGCGCGCAACGCGGACGCGAGCTGCTCGGCCGTGCGGGGGCCGACGATCGGCGCGGTGACGCCGGGCCGCGTCAGGAGCCACGCCAGCGCGACCTCGCCGGGCTCCAGGCCGTGCTTGTCGAGCAGGTCCTCGTACGCCTGGACGCGCGCGCGGACCTCCGGCTTCGCGAGGTCGGCGGCGGCGCGGCCACCGGTGCGGCGCGACCCCTCGCCCTCCTTCTTCAGGACGCCCCCGAGCAGCCCGCCGTGCAGCGGGGACCACGGGATGACGCCGAGGCCGTAGTCCTGGGCGGCCGGGATGACCTCCATCTCGGCGTCGCGGGCGGCGAGGTTGTAGAGGCACTGCTCGCTGACGAGGCCGTAGCCGCCGAGGCGCCGGGCGGTCTCGTTGGCCTGGGCGATCTTGTAGCCGGGGAAGTTGGAGGAGCCCGCGTAGAGGATCTTGCCCTGCCCGACGAGGACGTCGACGGCCTGCCAGATCTCCTCGAACGGGGTCAGCCGGTCGATGTGGTGGAACTGGTAGAGATCGATGTGGTCGGTCTGCAGCCGCTTGAGGCTGGCGTCGACGGCGCGGCGGATGCTGAGTGCGGAGAGCCGGTCGTGGTTGGGCCAGGTCTCTTCCCCGTGCGGGGCCATGTTGCCGTACACCTTGGTGGCCAGTACGACCTTGTCGCGGCGGCCGCCTCCCTGCGTGAACCAGGTGCCGAGGATCTCCTCGGTGCGGCCCTTGCCGGCGCTCTGGCCGTAGGTGTTGGCGGTGTCGAAGAAGTTGACGCCCGCGTCGAGCGCGGCGTCCATGAGCGTGTGGCTGTCGGGTTCGTTGGTGAGCGGCCCGAAGTTCATGGTCCCGAGCGTGAGCCGGCTGACCTTGAGCCCTGTGCGTCCCAGCTGCGTGTACTTCATGGGGATCAAGCCAACGGGGTGGAGTGCGCTCCAGGCAAGAGGGACGGGGCGGCGGGGCGGGGCTGGGGCCGGGTCAGTCGCGGGGGAAGTTGTCCGTCTTGAGGACGAGGTCCACGACGGTGCCGGTCAGGTCGATCTCCTTGCCGAAGTCGGACTTCGACTCGGTGCGGTACTCGCCGTCCTTGGGGTCCGTGTGGACGTGGCAGCGGCCTTGGTACGGGTCGACGACGAGATACACGGAGACGCCGGCTTCGGCGTAGGTGGTCTTCGGGCCGTAGTCGTTCAGGCCGGTGCCGCGGGAGATGACCTCGGCGACGAACTCGACGTCCTGGTAGCGCCAGTGTCCTTCCTCGTCCGGCTCCGCTCCGTCCTTCAACTTCGCGAGGTCGGGGCAGAAGCCGTTCTGGTGACCGGGGAAGTCGATGCGCACGTCCGACATCACCAGCGCGTCCTGGCCGAACCTGTGGTCCAGGGCGTAGAGCACCTTACGGATGATCTGCCAGTGCACATTCCGCTGCGGCACCATATGGACGGCCCCCTCGACGACTTCCGCCTTGATTCCCTCGGGGACCATCCGCTCGATCAGCTCGAACCACTGGTCCAAGCTCCACTCGGCGTCGTCGTCGGCCATCTCGATCCTGTCGGTCATCACATCCACGACGGTCATCGTGGCGCTCCTCCCCGGCTGCCTTCGGTCGAACGCAGCCGCGCAGCGCAACGATACGCACGGTGACAAGGTCCCGTCCGGTCACGAGCCGCCCAGCCACCCCGCCGCGTCGAGGCGGAACGCGTCCGGCGGTACGAGCGTGCGGAGGGCCGACTCCAGGTCCGTGAGGCGGTCCGCGCCCAGGGTCGCCGCCCACTCCGCCCGCAGCTCGTCGAAGACCGCCGCCGAGCGGCGGAGCGCGTCGATTCCGTGCGGGGTGAGGCGGACGAGCTTGCGGCGGGCGTCCGCGGGGTCGTCTGTGCGGGCCGCGTAGCCGAGGGCGATCAGGCGGTCGACCGTCTTGCCCGCCGCCTGCTTGGAGACGCCGAGACGGCGTCCCACCTCGCTGGCGGTGGCGCCGTCCGGCCCGATGGCCTGCATGGCGAAGCCGTGGGCGGGGCGGACGTCGGGGTGGCCCTGGCGGGCGAGTTCGGCGTGGAGACGGTCGATGAGGGTGCGGAAACCGGCGAAGAGGAGCAGGGGCAGCTCATATCCCTTGCCGCCATCGACAACCTGGTTTACCTTTTTGTCGTCAACCATGTTGTCGATTTTACGGGGGTACGCATGTTCACCGCGCACACACTGGAGACCGCGCCGTCCGACGCCCGCCCCGCGATGGAGCGCACCGCCGCCGCCTTCGGGGGGCAGGTGCCGGACGCCGTGGCACGGCTTGCCGAGTCGCCCGAACTCCTCAACGGCTTCCTGGAGATGACCGCCGCCTTCGACCGGACGACGCTCGACCCCGTCGCCCGCGAGGTCATCGTCATGACCGTCGCCGCCCGCAACGACTGCCACATCTGCGTCACCCTGCACACCGGCAGGCTGCGCGGGCTGGGCGCGGCGCCGGAGCTGGTCAGCGCCCTGCGCGAGCAGCGCCCCGTGGACGACGAACGCCTGGAAGCGGTCCGGCGGTTCACGCTCACCGTCCTCGCGACGGCCGGTGGCGTTCCGGACGACGCCCTCAAGGCGTTCCTCGCCCAGGGGTACACAGAACGCAACGCCCTCGAAGTCGTCCTCGGCATCGGCGCGTACACGATGTCGACACTCGCGAACCGCCTCACGCGGGCGTCCTGACCGCAACGGCCGACACGCGTCAACTCCATTGCTTCTACGGCGACTTGACCGACAATGAGCCCATGGATGTCGTCACTGAAGCGGTGCGCGTGGTGGCCGGGTTCGCCGGTGGTGCGGCGGGGGCCGTGGGGGCCGAGGTGGGGCAGAGCGTGTCCGACCTCGTGCGGCGGCGCGTCGGGGCCGACCCGTCCGGGCAGGCCGCGCTCGCCGTCGTGGACGAGCGACCGCAGGACCCGGCGGCCCTGGCCGCGCTGACCGAGGCCGTACGGGAACGGGTCGCCGCGGACCCGGAGTTCGCCGCAGGACTGGCGCAGGCCATGGCGCGGGCGCTGGCGGGCCCGCCACCGGCGGAGCCGCCGCCCTCCGACCCGCCACCTCCCGACCC
Source organism: Streptomyces venezuelae (assembly GCF_008642355.1). Classification (NCBI taxonomy): domain Bacteria; kingdom Bacillati; phylum Actinomycetota; class Actinomycetes; order Kitasatosporales; family Streptomycetaceae; genus Streptomyces; species Streptomyces venezuelae. The sequence goes on along the minus strand of NZ_CP029193.1, from coordinate 3,658,084 downwards.
GCCGCCACCGGCCGAGCCGCCGCAGCAGTACACGGGCAGCATCGTCATCGACGGCGGCGCGAAGGTGCGGGGCAGCACGCTGTCGCTGGGGCCCGTGACCTTCCACAACACTCCGGCGGGCCGCACGGCGCTCGTCGCGTGCCTGGCCGTCCTCGCCGCCCTCGTGGTCCTCGCCGTCTACGGCGGCACGAAGGCGTTCAGCGGCGACGACTCGCCGGGCGGGGGAGGGGTGGCCGCGTCCGGTGCCGAGGCGGGCGACGCCGCGGTCGGCGGCACGGGCGATGGCGGCACGGCTGGTGGCGGGCCCGGCGGCGGGGACTGGAAGCCCGAGCCGCTCGCCGACGCCGACGCGGTCGAGCGGGTCCTGCCCGGCGCGACCGATCTGGCGTCGGGCTGGACCATGACCAGCGAGCCCACGGCGGACGTCTCCTCGCAGGACGACGGCTCGACGTACGAGGGAAAGGCCGCGTACCAGGGAAGCTTCGGCATGGACACCCGGTTCCGCGTCCTCGCGTACCCGAGTACGGGCAAGGCCTCCGCCGCGTTCCGTGCGCTGCGCCGGGAGGCGGACGAGGAGGGCGCGCGGCGGATGACGATGCCGGCCATCGGCGACGAACTCGTGGCGTTCTCCCTGTCCGAGAGCCGCGGCGAGGGATACGTCACCGAGACCACCAACTACACGATGGTCCGCACCGGCACCGTGCTCACCGTCGTCAGCGGCAAGGACAACGAGAGCCGCCGGTACGACAGCGACGACCTGCGGTCCGTCACCCAGCTGATGTCCGAACGGGCTCGGAGCGCTCAGTCGGGGTGAGGCCCTCCGTGGAGGTGTGGCGCGGGGGCGGGCGGTTCGCGATCAGCCGGTGGGTGTGATCGTGCGGTGATCAGGCGGTGGGAGTGACGAGCTGTCCGGCGTCGTAGGAAGCGCCGATGCCCCACGCCTGGGACATCGCGTCCGCGAAGGCCGCCGCGAGTTTGTGCTCGCCGCTCGCGTTCGGGTGCGTGCCGTCGTACGTGTCGGCGTGGATGTCGTACGCGGGCGGGCGCGAGGCCAGGAGGAGCGGGGAGCGGGGCGTGTCCAGGTCGGCGACCGCTTTCGCCAGGAGTTCGTTGAAGCGGGTGACCTCGGCGGCGAAGGGGGCGTCCGACGTGGCGCGGATGTTCGGTATGACGGGGAGCAGGACCATCCGCACGTGCGGGTTGGCCGAGCGGGCCGCGGTGACGAAGGCGCGGACGTTGTCCGCGGTCTGCTCCGCGTTCGTGTAGAAGCCGAGGTCGATGAGGCCGAGGGAGACGAGCAGGACGTCGGCGGGGTCACGGGTGAGCGCGCCGCCGATCCGCGGTGCCATGTGCAGCCAGCCCTCGCCCCAGCCCGCGAGGTGGTTGCGGGGGAAGTCCGGGGAGGCTGCGGGGTGGTGGTCGTGGGCCACCGGCTCTCCCGTCGCCTTGTCGTGGAGCGCGGTGCGCGGGCCGACCACGGCGAAGCCCCCGGGGCCGAGGGCGGCGCGCAGGTGCTGCCACATCCGGTGGCGCCAGGTGTGTTCCCCGGCGCTTCCGATGGTCATCGAGTCGCCGACGAACATGAACCTGAGCATCCGCTCATCATCGCGGATGAGGGCGGCCGGCTGCGATGTGAGGCTGCGCACGCTGCCCGCCCCGACGGAGGGAGCACCGGGGCTAGTGGCACGCTTGGCCCATGCGTTCGCTTCGGGCTGTTCCGTCTGCCGGGTCTGTTCCGTCTGCCCCGTCTCTTCCGTCTGTCCTCGCCGGTGCCGGCGCCGCGCTGGTCCTCGCCGTGGCCGCCGCCGTGCCCGCCGCGGCCGACGACCACGACGGGTTCACGATCGAGGACCCGCGCATCGTCGAGTCCAGCGGCCTCGCCGCGTCCCGCGCCCACCCCGGCGTCTACTGGACGCACAACGACCAGGACAAGGGCGCGTTCCTGTACGCGGTCGACTCCAGGACCGGGAAGACCGTCGCCACCGTCACGATGACCGGCGTGGGCGCGCCGCGCGACGTCGAGGCGATCTCGGTCGGCGGCGACGGCAACATCTACGTCGGCGACATCGGCGACAACCTCAACGGCACCTGGTCGAACGTCTGGGTATACAAGCTCCCCGAGCCGAAGACCCTGAAGGACCAGACGGTCCGCGCCACGCAGTACGTCGTGAAGTACGCCGACGGCGCGCGGGACGCGGAGGCACTGATGGTGCACCCGAAGACCGGCCGCGTCTACATCGTGAGCAAGAACGAGGACGGCGGCGGCCTCTACGAGGGCCCGGAGCGGATGTCCGCGTCCGGCACGAACGTCTTCAGGCGGATCTCCGAGGTCGACCTGTGGGTGACCGACGGCGCGTTCTCGCCCGACGGCGAACAGCTGGCGCTGCGCGGGTACTTCGGCGGCATCTGGTACGCGTGGCAGGGCGCCGGACAGAAGCCGCAGCGCAAGGGCCGGCTGAGCGTGCCGTTGCAGCGGCAGGGCGAGTCGGTGACGTACACGCCCGACGGGACCACGCTGATGTACGGCACCGAGGGCGAGCAGAGCGAGGTCAAGCCCGTGGAGGCGCCGGGCGGCGGGTCGGGCGACGGCTCCGGCGGGTCGTCGGGCGGTGCCGGGTCCGGTGACGGGGGCGGGAGCGGTGACTCCGGGGTCGAGGGGGGCTTCAGGACGGGCGCGATCGTCGTCGGGGCGGTGCTGCTCGCCGTGTTCGGGTGGCGGCGGCTCGGGAGGCGCGGGGGCGGGCGCGGGTAGCGGTGCCGCCGGGCCGAGGGCTCAGCCTTCGGCCCGGCGCCGGGCCACCAGGGCGTCCAGGCCGTCCAGAAGGCGTTGCAGGCCGAACTCGAAGTGGTCGAAGTCCGGGCCGAACGAGTCCTCGGTGAGGCCGGCGAGGGTCGGGTAGCGGCCGCTCTTCATGATGCGTTCGAGGGTCGGGGCCTGCGCCTCCCAGAAGTCCCGCTCCGACAGGCCGCTCCTGGTCACGGCCTCCGCCTCGTGCACCTGGGTGCGGGCGACCCCGGTGACGTACCCCTCCGTCATGACGATCACCCCGATCAGCTCGGGGTCGGTCAGACCCATCGGCTTGATGCGGGACAGCACGCGGTCGAGGCCGCCCACGGCGCCGGGGCCGAGGACCGGGCGGGCCTGGTTGACGTGGAGCAGCCAGGGGTGGCGGCGGTAGAGGACGAGGGTCTCGCGCGCGAACGCCTCGACGCCCTCGCGCCACCCGCCGGTGAAGGGCTCGTCGTCCTCCGGCGGCGTGTTGACGCGGTCCAGCATCAGGTCGACGAGGTCGCCCTTGCCGGGGACGTACCGGTACAGGGACATCGTGCCGGTGCCGAGCTCCGTGGACAGGCGCCGCATGCTGACGGCCGCGAGGCCCTCGGCGTCCGCGAGCCGCACCGCCTCGGTGACGATCCGGTCCAGCGTGAGCCCCGGCTTCGGGCCGCGGGCCGGACGGTCGCCCTCGCCCCAGAGCAGCTCCAGGCTGCGGGTGATGTCACTGCCGGTGCGCCGGTCGTCGCCGCCGTTCGTGCTCGTCATGGCGCTCAGCCTAATCGCAGACACCGAAACTGGGTACGGTGTACCCACGGAACTGGGTACGGTGTACTCTCAAATGAGTACGGCGTACCCAGTTGGCGTGGGGAAGGGGCAGTCGATGGACTCGGGCGACAGGAACGGCAAGGGGAACGGCAGAAGGAACGGCCTCGCGGTGCGGGCCGAGGGGCTGGAGAAGCGGTACGGGGAGAAGCGCGCGCTGGACGGCTTCGACCTGCACGTCGAACAGGGCACGGTGCACGGACTCCTCGGACCCAACGGCGCGGGCAAGACCACCGCCGTGCGCATCCTCTCCACGCTCGTCCGGCTCGACGGCGGACGTGCCGAGGTCGCGGGCGCCGACGTGGTGCGCGAGTCCGCGCTGGTCCGCGGCCGCATCGGCCTCACCGGTCAGTACGCGGCGGTCGACGAGATCCTCACCGGCCGGCAGAACCTGGAGATGTTCGGCCGCCTCTTCCACCTCGGCGCGAAGCGCGCGGCCCTGCGCGCCCAGGAACTCCTGGAGCAGTTCCACCTGGAGGACGCGGCGGAGAAGGGCGCGGGACAGTACAGCGGCGGCATGCGGCGCAGGCTCGACCTCGCCGCGTCGATGATCCTCGCGCCCGCCGTCCTCTTCCTCGACGAGCCGACCACCGGCCTCGACCCGCGCAGCCGCCTCGAAGTGTGGGACACGGTGCGGGGGCTGGTGGCGGACGGCACGACCGTGCTGCTCACCACCCAGTACCTGGAGGAGGCCGACCGGCTCGCCTCCCGCGTCACCGTCATCGACCGCGGTCGCGCCATCGCGGACGACACCCCCGACGGCCTGAAGAACACGGTGGGCGGCAGCCACCTCGACGTCGTCGTGCGCGACCACGCCGACCTGCCCGCGGCCGTCGAGGCGGTCTCCCGCGTCTGCGACGGCGAACCGCTGGCCGTCGACGTGGAGCGCCGCGTGCAGGGCGCGGTGACGGACCGCGTCGCCGCCCTGACGGAGGTGGCGCGGACCCTGCGGGACGAGGGCGTCGCGGTCGAGGACATCGGCCTGCGCAGGCCCAGCCTCGACGACGTGTTCCTGCGGCTCACGGGCCAGACGTCCGAACCGGTGGAGAAGATGAAGGAGGAGGTCGCGGCATGAGCGTCGCTCTGACGACAGGTCCGTCCCACGGACGGCTCTTCTGGGCCCTGTCCGACTGCTGGAACGTCACCCGCCGCTACCTGACGCACTTCCTGCGCCAGCCCGTCACCATCGCCTGGCAGCTCGGCTTCCCCATCATCAGCGTGCTGCTGTACGGCTTCGTCTTCGGCGAGGCGATGAAGGTGCCCGGCGGCGGGGACGACGGCGACTACAAGCAGTTCCTGATGCCCGGCATGTTCGTGATGACCATGGCGTTCGGCTTCATGAACACCGCGATGGGGGTCGTCACCGACGCCACGAAGGGCGTCATCGACCGGTTCCGCTCGATGCCGATGGCACCCTCGGCGGTCGCGTCGGGCCGCGGCCTCGCCGACCTCATCGTCGCCTGCGCCGAGCTGACCATCCTCGCGCTGACGGCACTCGCCATCGGCTGGCGCTCCAGCGCGGGCGTCGTCGACACACTGCTCGCCTTCGGCCTGCTGCTGCTCCTGCGCTTCAGTCTGATCTGGGTGGGCGTGTACCTGGGGCTGGTGGTCCCCACCCCGGAGGCCGCGGGCGGCCTCTACGGGGTGGCGTTCCCGCTCACGATGATCTCCAGCGTCTTCGTGGCGCCGTCCCTGATGCCGGACTGGCTGGCCCCGGTCGCCGCGTGGAACCCCGTATCGTCGACGGGCACGGCCACGCGCGAACTCTTCGGCAACCCCGGCGCGGGCGGCACGAGTTGGGTCGAGCAGCACGCGGTGCTGATGGCGGTGGTGTGGCCGATCGTGATCTCGCTGGTGTTCCTGCCGCTGGCGGTGCGGAGGTTCAGGCGGCTGAGCCGCTGAGGTGACATACGGAAAGGCGCCGGCACGTCACAGTGCCGGCGCCCTTCACGTACGTACGGCTAGAGCTTCTCGATCACGTAGTCGATGCACTTCGTGAGCGCCTCGACGTCCGCCGGGTCGATCGCCGGGAACATCGCCACACGCAGCTGGTTGCGGCCCAGCTTCCGGTACGGCTCCGTGTCGACGATCCCGTTCGCGCGCAGCGCCTTCGCCACCGCGCTCGCGTCGATCTCGTCGGAGAAGTCGATCGTGCCGATGACCTGCGACCGCTTCGCCGGGTCCGTGACGAACGGCGTCGCGTACTTGGACTCCTCGGCCCAGCCGTACAGCGTGCGCGACGACGCGGCCGTGCGGCCCGTCGTGAACTCCAGACCGCCCTGCGAGTTCATCCAGTCCAGCTGCTCGGCGAGCAGGAAGAGCGTGGCGAGCGCCGGGGTGTTGTACGTCTGGTTCTTGCGGGAGTTGTCGATCGCCGTGGGCAGCGAGAAGAACTCCGGGACGTGCCGGCCCGACGCGTGGATCCGCTCGGCGCGCTCGATCGCCGCCGGGGAGAAGGCGGCCAGCCACAGGCCGCCGTCGGAGGCGAAGGACTTCTGCGGCGCGAAGTAGTAGACGTCCGTCTCGGCGATGTCGACCGGCAGGCCGCCCGCGCCCGACGTGGCGTCCACGAGGACGAGGGAGCCGGCGTCGGCGCCCTCGACGCGCTTGATGGGCGCCGCGACGCCGGTCGACGTCTCGTTGTGCGTGAAGGCGTAGACGTCGACGCCCGCCTCCGCCTTCGGGTCCGGGTGCGTGCCGGGGTCGCTCGTGATCACGGTCGGCTCGGCCAGCCACGGGGCGAGCTTCGACGCCTTCGCGAACTTCGACGAGAACTCGCCGAAGTTGAGGTGCTGCGACTTGTTCTCGATCAGGCCGTGCGTCGCCACGTCCCAGAACGCGGTGGAGCCGCCGTTGCCGAGGATCACCTCGTAACCCTCGGGGAGGGAGAAGAGGTTGGCGACGCCCTCGCGCACGCGGCCGACCAGGTTCTTGACCGGGGCCTGCCGGTGGGAGGTACCGAGGAGGGAGGTGCCGGTGGCGGCCAGGGCGTCCAGCGCCTCCGTACGCACCTTGGAGGGGCCCGCGCCGAAACGGCCGTCGGCGGGCTTCATGTCAGCGGGAATCTGGATCTCAGCCACGGGGTGAGCCTAGCGGCTCAGGGCGCGGGGTTCCGGTGGTGTCCGTCGGCTGAGATCGTGCCCTCACCCGGGGCGGACGTCCCGGGGCTCCGCCCCGGACCCCGCTCCTCGATCGCCGGAGGGGCCGGAACTACCGCCGAGAAGGGCCCAAGACCACCGGCAGCTCGTACAGGTCGTTCTGGGTCACCACCGGCTTGTTGCGGAGTTCGGTGGGCGGGACCGCCAACGTCAGGTTCGGGTAGCGGGTGTACAGGGCCGGAAGGGCGACGCCCGCCTCCAGGCGGGAGAGCGCCGCGCCGGGGCACACGTGCGGGCCGTGGCCGAAGGAGATGTGGCGGGTCGGCGACGTACGCGTGATGTCGAACGCGTCCGCCGTGGGACCGTGCGCCTGCTCGTCACGGCCTATCGCGCCGTACGAGACGATCAGCGCGTCACCCTTGGGGATCACCTTGTCCCCGACGGGAACGTCCTCCACGGCGAAGCGGATCAGGACGTGCGAGGTGGGGGTCGCGTAGCGCAGGGTCTCCTCGATGACCGCGTCCCAGCCGACCTCGCCCGCGATGACCAGGGCGAGCTGGTCGGGGTGGGCGGAGAGGTTCACCACCGCGTTGACGATGAGGGAGATCGTCGTCTCGTGGCCGGCCGCGACCATCAGCTGGAGCGTGGAGAGGATCTCCGCGTCCGTGAGGTGGTCGCCGTCCTCGGAGGCCAGGATCAGCGCGCTGGTGAGGTCGTCGCCCGGCTCCGCGCGGCGCGCCGCGACGACCTTGCCCATCATCTCCGCGAGCTCCCCGAGCGTCGCCACGACCTCCTCCGGCGGCGTCTGCGTCGAGAAGAACTTGTCGAAGAGGACCTTCAGGCGCGGGTGGTCCGCCTCGTCGATGCCCATCAGGTCACTGATGACGTACATGGGCAGGGGGTAGGCGAACTCCGCCTTCAGGTCGACGGGTCCGGGGCCTTCGGGGAGCTTGTCCAGGAGGGCCGCCGTCAGTTCCGCGATGCGGTCCCGCATCCGCTCCACCCGCCGCGGCGTCAGCGCCTGCGCGACCAGCGTGCGCATCCTGCGGTGCTCCTCGCCGTCGACCGTCAGCATGGAGCGGCCGGGGTTGGCGAGGCCGATCAGCGGCCAGTCGGCGGGGATCTCGCCGCGCCGCCACGCGCCCCAGACGTCGATGTCCTTCACCAGGCGCTTGTCGGTGAGGAGTTGCCGCGCCTCGGCGTGGTGCGTGACCGCCCACACCGGTACGCCGCCCGGCAGCTCCACCTCGGCGAGCGGGCCCGCCGCGCGCAGCCGTGCGCTCTCGCCGTCGAGGTCGGTGACGAACGGATCCAGGGCGATACGCGTCATCTGGGGTCTCCAAAGGCCGAGGTCGGGGTCGGGGTGAAGCTCACCGGGAGGTCGGTCAGGCCGCGCAGCCAGGGCGAGGGGCGGCGGGTCAGGGCATCGGCCGGCACCGCGAGGTCGAGGTCGGGCAGCCGGTCGAGGATGACCTCGATGCCGGTCCGCGCGATGACCTCGGCGACCTCCTGCGCCGGGAAGGGGCAGCGGTGCTCGCCGTGGCCGAAGGAGAAGTGGGCGCTGTTGCCGCCGGTCAGGGCGGAGCCGTCGGTGCGGACCTGCGGGTCGGCGTTGGCGGCGGCGAGGCCGAGGAGGAGCAGGTCGCCGGAGTTGATGCGACGGCCGCCGAGCTGGGTGTCGCGCGAGGCCCAGCGCCCGGCGACGTTCTGCGTCGGGGTGTCCTCCCACAGGACCTCGTTCATGGCCTCGGCGACGCTGTGCCGGCCGCCGAACAGGGACGCGGCGAAGCGGTCGTCGGTGAGCATCAGGCGCAGCGAGTTGCCGATCCAGTCGGCGGTCGGCTGGTGGCCCGCGGCCATCATCACCATCAGGTCCTGGGCGATCTCCTCGTCCGTGAACCCGTCGGCGCCGTCGGCCGCCTGCGTCTCCAGCATGTACGAGGCGACGTCCGCGTCCGGCCGCACGTGCTTGTCGGCGATGAGCCGTGCCATCGACTCGCCCAGGTGCTGCGCACCGGCCAGGGCCCGCTCGCGGCCGTCGATCATGTCGTTCATGGCGGTGACGAGTCCGGGCCCCTGGTCGTCGGGGAAGCCGTAGATGCGGGCGAGGACGCGGACGGGGAGCAGCATCGCGTACTCGGCGACGATGTCGGTGGCGCCCTTGCCGCAGAACCGGTCGATGAGCTCGTCCGCGAACTGCTCGGCGTGTGCCTTCAGTTCGAAGGGGTCGACCGCTTCGAGGGCGTGCGCGATCATCGCGGCGCGCCGGGTGTGCCGCTCGCCGACGGTGTAGAGGATCGACGGCTGCCGGTGGCCGATCATCGGGAGCAGCGGCCAGTCGGCGGGGATGTTCGGCCACTGGTTCCACAGCTCGGAGTCGCGGCTGTAGAGGACCGGGTCGGCGGTGACCTGGTGCAGTTCGCGGTAGCCGAGGACCAGCCAGGCGGGTATGTCGCCGTCGAGCAGGACGGGGGCGACGGGGCCGTGGTCGCGGCGCATCTCCCGGTACAGCTGGGTGGGTTCGGTGGCGAACCGCGGTCCGGAGAGCGGTACGGGCGCGGCGCCGGCGCCGGTCACGGGGCAGGTCACTGGGCGGTCTCCTGAAGGGCGTCGCGTTGCGCTGCGTACAGCGACTGGAGGTGTTCGACGAGCCTGATCAGCACGTTCTTGCTGGACTCGCGGGAGCGGGCGTCGCAGTCGACGAGCGGCACGCCCGGGTCGAGGTCGAGCGCGTCGCGGAGCTGCTCGAGGGTGTGCGCGGAGCCGCCGAAGTCGTTGCGGGCCACGATGAACGGCGTGCCGTGGTGCTCCAGGCGGTCGATCGCGTACCAGGAGTCCTCCAGGCGGCGGGTGTCGACGAGGACGACCGCGCCGAGCGTGCCGGAGAAGAGACGGTCCCACAGGAACCAGAAGCGTTCCTGGCCGGGGGCGCCGAACAGGTAGAGGATGTTGTGCGCGTCGAGGGTGATGCGGCCGAAGTCGAAGGCGACGGTCGTCGACGTCTTGCCGCCGAGGCCTTCGAGGCCGCCCGTCTCGTCGATGCCCTGCCCGGCCTGCGTCATCGTCTCCTCGGTGTTGAGGGGACGGATCTCGCTGACGGAACGGACCAGCGTCGTCTTGCCGACGCCGAACCCGCCGACCACGACGATCTTCAGACCGTTGTCGGCGGTGGCGGTCAGTTCTCTTCGGGTGGCCCCGGTAGCGCTGCGTTCAGAGGTTGCGGAGTCCAACGAGCACCTGCTCCAGGATGTCGGGGTCGGGAAGGCTGTGGTCGGCGGCCGCGCGCGGGTGGCGGGCGCTGATCCGGCCCGCGTCGAGCAGGTCGGACAGCATGATGCGGATGATGCTCACCGGCAGGCCGAGTTCGGCGGCGATCTCCACCGTGGCGGTCGGCAGGTGGCACAGCCGCAGGATCGCGGCGTGTTCGGACTGCATGCCCGGCACCGGACCGGACTCGGCGACGACGAGGGTCACCAGGTCGAAGGGGGCGTCGGGCGCCGACCGGCTGCGTCCCCCGGTGAGGGTGTACAGCCGGTCGGGGGAGTCGTCCCGGCCGGGGCGGCTCATGAGGCGGGCAGCGTGCGGGGGGCGCCGTCGGCGCGGGGCGCGGCGCGCAGGTGCTCGCCGAGCTGCTCCACCAGCTCGGCCATGGTGTGGCCGACGAGGCCCGCGTCGGCGTCCTCGGCGGCGATGACCGCGAGGTGCGCGCCCTCGCCGGCCTCGACGATGAAGAGGATGCCGCCGTAGAACTCCGCCATCGCCGAGCGGACCCCTCCGCTGCCGTCGCCGAACTCGGCGGACGCGCCGTGCGACAGGGACTGGATGCCGGCGGCTATCGCGGCGAGCTGGTCGGCCTGGTCGACGGAGAGCTCGGGGGTGCGGCACAGCTTCAGGCCGTCGCGGGAGAGCACGAGGGCGTGGCGGGCGCCGGGGGTGCGCTCCAGGAGGCCTTGCAGGAGCCAGGTGAGCTTGGCGTCGGTGGTGGTGCCGGGGGCGGCGGCAGGAGTGGTGCCGGTGGTGGTGCCGTTGGTGGAGCCGGTGGTCATCGGGGGGTGTCGCCTTCCGGGTGCGAGGGGGTTGCGGTGGCGTCCGGGCTCACGTCCACGTCTGCGGACGGGGCCGAGGGGTCCGTGGGCGTGGTGCGGACGGCCTGGCGGAAGCTGCTGAAGCGGGCCGCGGTGTCCGCGGCGGTGGCGGCGCGGGGGCGCCGGGTCTCTCCCGTGTCGCTGTCGGCGCGGGCGCGTTCCGCCGCGGCGAGGGTGCGGCCTCGGGGGCGCTTGGGGAGGGGGGCGTCGGGGCTGCCTTCGGCTGTATGCCCGGGGTCCGTCTGTGGGCGCGGGGCCGCGGGGGGACGTACGTCCTCGCCGTCCCGGCGCCGCGTCGGGAGTTCCTGCACGTCGGGGTTGGCTCGGTGCTCCGTGCGCACATCTCCCTGCGTCCCCTCCGGCGCGCTCGGGGGTCTCGGGAGCGCCGTCGCCGCCGTGAGTGATGCCGGGACCGGGGTGGGCGTCGTCTCCGAGGGGCGGGACAGCAGCTCCTGCGGTATGAGCAGGAGTACGCCCGTGCCGCCTCGCGCCGAGGGGCGGAACGACACCGTCAGGCCGTGCTTGCGGGCCAGCCTGCCGACCACCGCGAGGCCGAGTCGCGTGCCGGAGAGGCCGCTGAGTCCCTTGGTCTCGCCGGAGACCGCCTGTTCGGCGCGGCGCTGCTGCACGGGGCCCATCACCAGGCCGCTGTCCTCGACGGAGATGATGACGCCGGCCGCGACCTCCTCGATGTAGACGTGCACTTCGGAGGTGGGCGGCGAGAAGTTGGCAGCGTTGTCGAGGAGTTCGGCGAGGGCGTGCATGACGCCCTCGGCGGCGTGGCCCGCGACGGCGACCTCGCTGGCCGAGTGGACGCGCACGCGCTGGTAGCCGCCGATGCGGCCCATCGCGCCGCGCAGGATCGACTCCATGACGATGGGGCGGGCCCAGCGGCGGCCCGAGCGGGCGCCGGTGAGCACGGCCACCGAGTCGGCGATGCGGCCGGCCTGCGCGGTCCTGTGGTCGAGGTGGAGCAGGTCGGTGAGGACGTCCTCGTCCGCGTGCCTGCCCTCCATCTCGCGCAGGTCGGCGAGCATGCCGGTCGCCAGGGCCTGCATGCGGCCCGCGGCGTTGGCGCTGGCGGCGAGGGCGGCGGCGCGCTCGGACTCGGCGGTGCGGGCGCGCACCGTCAGCTCGTTGCGCTCACGGACGAAGTGCTCGGTGAGGGCGGTGCGCTCGCGGTGGAACTCCTCGCTGCGGGCGGCCTGTTCGTGCACGAGCCGCTCGGCGTCCTGCTGGACGGCGGCCACGCGGCGGCGCAGCAGGGCGTTGGTGCGTATGGAGTGGAAGGCGAGCGTCACCGAGGCGGTGAGCGCGAGGGACGCGGCGCCCGCGCCCCAGGCCAGCGGGGTCTGTACGGATTCGGGCGCGAGGGCGACGGCGGCTCCGGTGAGCGCCGCGGTGACCAGGGCACTGGCCAGCAGGACGAACACGGACGGACGCAGCGGAGGTTGCTCCGTCCCGGGGCGCGCTAGGGGGGTTGGCGCGGTCATCAATCGGGGTCCTCGATCGGAAGCGACACACTCTGCTCAAGTCGAGATCACTATAGGAGAGTTAGTGACCGGGTTGGGAATCTTCCCGTCCGGATCGTGAAAAAACGGGTGAGGCGGGGTGGCCGGGAGGGGCCTGCGCGGGGGCATCCTGGACGGCATGAGCGATCTCGGCGGCGGCAGCGAAGGTGAGCTCGGCTGCGGCGAAGGTGATCCCGACGGCAGCCCCGCCGGTGCGGGCCGCGGCCGGAGGGAGCGGGCGGAGGGAGAAGGCGCGGAGCCGGAGCGGACTGTCCGTCAGCGGCCGGGGAGGCGTCGTTCGGGACCGCCCCCGAGGCATCAGAGGCCGGAGCCGGACGTCGCCGACGGAGATGGCCTCGCCGGAGACCTGCGCGCCGTCGTCCGGGGCGACGTGGACACCTCCGTCACCGCCCGCGCCCTGCACACCATGGACGCCTCCAACTACCGTCGCGTCCCCGCCGCCGTCGTCGCCCCGCGCGACGCCGACGACGTGGCCGCCGTCCTCGCCGTCTGCCGGGAACGCGGCGTACCCGTGGTGCCGCGCGGCGCGGGCACCTCGATCGCCGGGCAGGCCACCGGGACCGGCGTCGTCCTCGACTTCACCCGTCACCTGAACCGCATCGTCTCCCTCGACCCGGAGACACGGACCGCCGTGGTCCAGCCGGGCGTCGTCCTCGACGACCTCCGCGCGGCGGCCACCCGGCACGGCCTGACCTTCGGCCCCGACCCCTCGACCCACAGCCGCTGCACCCTCGGCGGCATGATCGGCAACAACTCCTGCGGCTCGCACTCGGTCGCCTGGGGCACCACCGCCGACAACGTCTCCGCCCTCACCGTCACCGACGGCACCGGCACCCCCCGCCGCCTCGCCCGCGGCTGGGACGGCGCACCCCAAGGCCTGCGCCCCCTGGTCGACGGCGCCCTCGCCCTCCTGCGCACCGGCTACCCCGACCTGCCCCGCCGCATCTCCGGGTACGCCCTCGACGCACTGCTCCCCGAGAACGGCACGGACCTCGCCCGCGCCTTCTGCGGCTCCGAGGGCACGCTCGGCGTCCTCACCGAAGCCGACGTACGCCTCGTCGAAGCGCCCCGGGCGCGGGCGCTCGCCGTCCTCGGGTACGCCGACGAGAGCGCGGCGGCCGAAGCGGCGGCCGGACTGCTCCCGCACGGCCCGCTCACCGTCGAGGGCATGGCCGCCGACCTCGTGCGCGAACCCGCGCAGCGGAGCGGACTGCCGAGGGGCGGCGCCTGGCTCTTCGTGGAGACCGGCGGCGCGGCCCCCGCCGAGGCACGCGCGCGCGCCGAGGCGATCGTGCGGGCGGCCGACGCGCTGGACGCCCGGGTCGTCGACGACCCGGCGGGTCAGCGGGCGCTGTGGCGCGTACGGGAGGACGCCAGTGGCACGGCGACCCGGATGAGTGACGGCAGTGAGGCGTGGCCCGGCTGGGAGGACTGCGCGGTGCCGCCCGCCCGGCTCGGCGCCTATCTGCGGGACTTCAGGTCGCTGCTCGCCGGCCACGGCCTGCGCGGCACCCCGTACGGGCACTTCGGGGACGGCTGCATCCACGTCCGCATCGACTTCGACCTGCTCGGCCGCGAGGGCGTCGCCCGTTTCCGTACCTTCTCCGAAGACCTCGCGGAGCTCGTCGTCGCGCACGGCGGATCGCTCTCCGGCGAACACGGCGACGGGCAGGCACGGGCGGAGCTCCTGCCGAAGATGTACGGTCCCGGACTCGTCGCCCTCTTCGAGCGCGTGAAGGACGCCTGGGACCCGGCGGGTCTCCTCAACCCCGGCATGCTCGTCCGTCCCGCGCCCCTCGACGCCGACCTCCGCTTCGCCCCTCTGCCGCGCGAACCCGTCGACGTCGTCTTCGGCTACCCGCACGACGGCGGCGACTTCGTGGCGGCGGTCAGGCGCTGCGTGGGCGTGGCGAAGTGCCGGACAGCGGCGCCGGGTTCACCGACCGCCGTGATGTGCCCGTCCTTCCGCGTCACCGGCGAGGAAGAGCACTCCACGCGCGGTCGCGCCCGGCTGCTGCACGAGATGCTCGCCGGAGAGGTGGTGACGGACGGGTGGCGCTCGACGGAGGTCAAGGACGCCCTCGACCTCTGCCTGTCCTGCAAGGGCTGCCGCTCCGACTGCCCGGTGGGCGTCGACATGGCCACGTACAAGGCGGAGTTCCTGCACCACCACTACGAAGGCCGCCGCAGGCCCGCCGCCCACTACACGATGGGCCGCCTGCCGCGCTGGCTGCGGGTCGTCGCGGCGACCCGCACGGCCGGCCTCGTCAACACCCTGGCCCGCGTCCGCCCCCTGGCCGCGCTCGGCAAGCGGATGGGTGGGATCGCCGCGGAGAGGGACGTGCCGGAGGTGGCGGCGCGGACCTTCCGGAGGTGGTGGGAGGGGAGGACGTGCGAGCCGGGGACCGTGACGGCGGGGCGTGCCGATGTCGTCCTCTGGCCCGACACCTTCACCGACCACCTCTCGCCGTCGGTGGGGCGGGCCGCGGTGGCGGTCCTGGAGGACGCCGGGCTCACCGTCGCGGTGCCGCCGCGGGGCGTGTGCTGCGGACTCACGTACGTGTCGACGGGGCAGCTCGACCGGGCCCGCGCGGTGCTGCGCGGCACGCTGGACCGCATGGAGCCGCTCCTGGACGCGGGCACGCCGGTCGTCGTCCTGGAGCCGAGCTGCGCCGCCGCGCTCCGCACCGACCTGGCCGAACTGCTCGGCGACGACCCGCGCGCGAGCCGCCTCGCCGCGGCCGTCCGCACGTTCGCCCAGGCCGTCGAGGAGCTGGCCCCGCGGTGGCGGCCCCCGCACATCGGCCGCCCGGCCGTCGGCCAGACCCACTGCCACCAGCACGCGGTCCTCGGCGACGCGGCGGAACGACGCCTGCGCACGGAGGCGGGCCTGACGGGCGAACTGAGCGGCGGCTGCTGCGGGCTCGCCGGGAACTTCGGTTTCGAGCGTGGCCACTACGAGGTGTCCAAGGCCTGCGCCGAGGAGCAGCTGCTGCCCTCCGTGCGGGGGGCGGGCGAGGACGCGGTGGTCCTGGCGGACGGCTTCTCCTGCAGGACACAGCTGGAGCAGCTGGCGGGGGTACGGGGGCGGCACCTGGCGGAGGTGCTGGCGGAGGGGATCGCGGCGAGAGGTTCCGGGAGCGCGCGGGACCAAAGTCCCGGCGACAGGTGACCTTTGCGGGCCCGGCGCGGTGTCCGTTTGCGGCAGGATCGAGATGGTTCATGATCATCTGCCGAGGCGTCAGTTCCGCTGGGCCCGCGAGAAGTCAGGTGTGCCACCGTGCCGGAAGAACCGAAGGCTCCCCGAGAGCTCGTCGTACGCAACCGGCGCGACTCCATACCCATGGATCTCCTCTTCCGTGGGGACACGGCCGAGCTGCCGAAGCCGTCGAAGCCGTCGAAGTCGACGGAGTCACCGAAGCCGCCCGAGCCGTCCCAGGCTTCGCCCGCCGCGCCGGAGAGCGCGCGGCTGCCGACCGGGGCTCCTCCCCGCCCCGACCGGGACGTCGTCGAGCGGCGCGGGCCCGCGTGTTCCGGGTGGTGGGCCGTGCTCGTGGCCTTGTTGGCACTCGCGGGGGCGGGGTGGCTGGCCTGGGCCGGCGGGTTCGTGCCCGGACGCGTCACGGAGTCCCTGCGCCTGCCCGGACCGCCGCGGCCGCGCCACGGGTTCGACGCGGCAGGGTGGGCGGCCGTCTGCGGCTGCTGGGCCGTCGCGCTCGTCGCGGTCGGCGGGCTCACCCGGGGGAGGGCCGGGAGCGCGTGGGTGCTGTCGCTCTTCGGGCGCTACCGGGGCAGCGTACGGCGCACCGGACTCGTCTGGATCAGCCCCCTGATGCTGCGCCGGCGCGTCGACGTACGGCTGCGGCACTGGCGCAGCGAACCCATGGTCGCCGTCGACGCGCAGGGTGTGGAGCTGCGGGTCGTCGTCCTGGTGGTGTGGCAGGTCAAGGACACCGCGCGGGCGCTCCTCACGGTCGACGACCACACCGCCTACCTGGCGGAACAGGTCGAGGCGGTGACCGCGCGCGTGGCGTCACGGCTGCCCGCGGACTCGTACCGCGACCCCGCCGACGACGGCGGCGACGTGCCGACCCTGCGGGACGCCGAGGCCGTCGGTGACGCGCTCACCAGGGCGCTGGCCGCGGAGTGCAGGGCCGTCGGCATCGAGGTGTTCTCGGCCCGGCCCACCCGCGTGGAGTACGCCCCGGAAGTGGCCGCGGCCATGCAGCGCCGCCAGATCGCCGCGATCGACGCCAAGCACCGGGACAGCGTGCTCACGTCGGTCCTGGACGCCGTGGACGACACCGTCCGCAGACTCACCGACCGAGGACTCGTCACGCTCGACGACTACGAACGGAAGGCCCTGGTGAAGGACTTGACCGTGGCCTTCTACACGGCGCGGGGGAGCGCCGTCGACCCGCACTGACCGGAACGGAACGGAACGAGAGGGCTTTACGTGCAGACTCCCCGATTCATCGAAGCCGCGCCCGTCGACTGCACCTGCGGACACTGCTCGGCCGCGGCCGGACCGGACCGGGCCGGGCAGTCGCGCTGCGGCACCGTGCGCGGTGCCGTGGTCGCCGCCGTCGGCGCGGCCGTGCTGGTGGGCGCCGCCGCCGGGACGGCGTCGGCGGAGGCCGCCCCGAGCCACGCGGGCTGGGACGGCTCCAAGTACTGGTACAAGGACGCGACCGGCTGGTGGCGCTGGACGTCGCACTACGACAAGTACGTGGCGCGCGGTGGAAAGGGCGCCGCGGCCACCAAGGGGAAGAGCGCGCCCGCGGGTACCGGTAAGCGCAGGTCCGCGTCCGCTCCGGAGCCCGTCTTCCGCGGCCGACAGGGCTGGGACGCCATCGACCGCGTCTACTGGTACCGGAAGGGCGGGCACTGGTACTGGACCAGTCACCGGTACAAGTACGAGCGGTACACGGGACGTACGGGCACCACCGCCCCCACCACCCCGCACCGCCCCTCCACGGACCCCGGCCCCGGCACCCCCCGCCGCCACGGCACCGAGGCCGCCATCTCGTACGCCATGCGTCACCTCGGCGACCCCTACGTATGGGGCGGCAACGGTCCGCACGGGTGGGACTGCTCGGGCCTGGTGATGGCGGCGTACCGGCAGGCGGGCATCGCCCTGCCCCGCGTCGCCGACGCCCAGTACCGCGCCACGCAGCCCATCTCGCGGGGGCAGCTGCGCCGCGGTGACCTCGTGTTCTGGAGCAGTGACGGGAGCGCGTCCGGCGTCCACCACGTGGCGATCTATTTGGGCGGCGGCCAGTACCTGGAGGCGCCGCGGCCCGGCAAGAACGTGCGGGTCTCGTCGTTCAGCTGGTACGACCCGAACCTGTACGGGCGGGTCCGCTGAAGCCACGCCGACCGCGCGGGACACGGAGGGCGGCGGCGCGGGTGACGCCGCCCTCCTCCCACGCCGGGCCGGGCGCCGTGGCTTCGATATGTGGACGCGGGTTGCGTACAGGAGCGTAGGACCCCCACAATCCTGTCCTGGTGCACTGTTTTGGACGATCGAGTCCATCAAGCTAAACCGCGCCGCGCGCCGCCCCGCACGCGCCCCGTATCAGGAAAGGCTCGCCCGTGAACGTCTCCCGCAGCGACCAGGCACCATCCGCCGCGACCCCCGCGGGGACGGCGCGGACGGCGGGCCTCCGCGGCCGCATCGGCGCGCTCGGCCCCGTCGGGCTCGTCCTGGCGGGCGGGATCTCCGTGCAGTTCGGCGGCGCGATCGCCGTGAGCGTGATGCCGAGGGTCGGCGCGGTCGGCATCGTGGCGCTGCGGCTCCTCTTCGCCGCGCTCGTGCTCGTCGTGGTCTGCCGGCCGAAGGTACGGGGGTACGCACGGGCCGACTGGGGCACGGTCGTCGCGTTCGGCGTGGCCATGGCCGGCATGAACGGGCTCTTCTACCAGTCCGTCGCCCGTATCCCGATGGGCCCCGCGGTCACCCTCGAAGTCCTCGGCCCGCTCGCGCTCTCCGTCCTCGCCTCGCGTCGCGCGGTGAACCTGATCTGGGCCGGGCTCGCCCTGTGCGGTGTCTTCCTGCTCGGCGGCGGAGGCGGCTTCGACGGCCTCGACCCGGTCGGTGTGGCCTACGCGCTCGGCGCGGGTGCGATGTGGGCGGCGTACATCCTCTTCAGCGCGCGCACCGGACGGCGCTTCCCGCAGGCCGACGGCCTGGCCCTCGCGATGGTCGTCGCGGCGGTGCTCTTCCTGCCGCTCGGAATCGCGGTGTCCGGGCCGAAGCTGATCGAGCCGGGCACGCTGGCGCT
The DNA here is from genome assembly GCF_008642355.1 of Streptomyces venezuelae. Classification (NCBI taxonomy): domain Bacteria; kingdom Bacillati; phylum Actinomycetota; class Actinomycetes; order Kitasatosporales; family Streptomycetaceae; genus Streptomyces; species Streptomyces venezuelae. Next base: position 3,639,487 of record NZ_CP029193.1, on the reverse strand, counting down.
CGGCGCGGCGGTCGCGGTGATGTCGTCCGTGCTGCCGTACACCCTCGAACTCCTCGCGCTGCGGCGGCTGCCCGCGCACACGTTCGCGATCCTGATGAGCCTGGAACCGGCCATCGCGTCGGTCGCCGGATTCCTGGTCCTGAGCCAGGCCTTGTCCCTCGCGGAGGCGCTGGCCATCGCGCTGGTCATCGCGGCGAGCATGGGCGCGGTGCGGACGCAGGTGGGGCGCCGGGGGGCGCGTGGGTCCCGTGGGCCGCGCAGTGCTTCTGGGTCTCGCGGTGCTCTGGGTGCTCGTGGGTCTCGTAGTGCTCGCGTTGCTCATGGGGGCGAGGATCCGGTGACGGAGATGGCGGCGGGCCCGGCCGCGGCGGTCGACGCGGAACGCGTCCTGGAGCCGTCGGAACGTGGCGCGGAGCCGTCCGGAAAGTAATGCAAGCACGCTTGCTTGTTTCTGTGACCGCTGCCATGCTCCCAGGCACACCGTGCCGCGAGGGGAGCGTTCCGTGTCCGATGCCCTGCCCGTGCTCGACGACCTGCGCAGCGAGAGCGATGAACTCGACGGTCTAGTGGCGGAGTTGAGCGACGAGGGATGGTCCCTCGCCACCCCCGCCCCCGGCTGGACCGTCGCCCACCAGATCGCGCACCTCACCTGGACGGACCGCGCGGCCCTGCTCGCCGCCACCGACCCGGACGCGTTCGCCGCCGAGGTCGAGAAGGCCGCCGCGGCGCCCGGCTCGTTCGTGGACGAGGGCGCGGCGGAGGGTGCGGTGCTGCCGCCCGCCGAACTCCTCGCCCGCTGGCGGGCGGGCCGCGACGACCTGTGGCGGACCCTGAGCGAGGCCCCGGCGGGCGCGCGTCTGCCCTGGTATGGGCCCCCGATGGCCGTCCCGTCCATGGCCTCGGCCCGGCTCATGGAGACGTGGGCGCACGGCCAGGACGTGGCGGACGCGCTCGGCGTGACGCGCGCGCCGACGGACCGGCTGCGGCACGTGGCGCGGATCGGGGTGCGGGCCCGTGACTTCGCCTTCGCCGTACGGGGACTGAGCGCCCCGGTCGAGGAGTTCCGGGTCGAGCTGACGTCGCCCATGACGGGGGAGCTCTGGACGTACGGCCCCGAGGACGCCGCCCAACGCGTGACGGGCCCCGCCCTCGACTTCTGCCTTCTGGTCACCCAACGGGCCCACCGCTCGGACCTGGCGGTACGGGCGGAGGGCCCCGACGCGGACCACTGGCTGGACATCGCCCAGGCGTTCGCGGGCCCACCGGGTGCGGGGCGGCGGGCGAAGTCGGACGGTGCGGGAGGCACCCGATGACCTGGAACTCCCCACCCGACGCAAGCCTGTCCGTCGGTCCCGGAGCCGACTTTCCCGGCCGTATCCGCGTCGGCTTCCCGGGTGGTGCCCGCGTGGGGCTCTCGGGTGGTGCCTGCGTGGGGCTTCCGGGTGGTGCCTGCGTGGGGCTTCCGGGCGGTGCCCGCGTCGGCTTCCCGGGCGGTACCCGCGTGGGGCTCTCGGGCGGTGCCCGCGTGGGGCTTCCGGGTGGTACGCGCGTCGGCTTCCCGGGCGGTGCCTGCGTGGGGCTTTCGGGCGGTGCCCGCGTCGGCTTTCCGGGCGGTGCCCGCGTGGGGCTTCCGGGTGGTACGCGCGTCGGCTTCCCGGGCGGTGCCCGCGTCGGGCTTCCGGGCGGTGCCCGCGTCGGGCTCTCGGGTGGTGCCTGCGTGGGGCTTCCGGGCGGTGCCCGCGTCGGGCCCCCGGGCCGTGCCCGAGTCGGGCTCCCGAGCCGTGTCCGAGTCGGACTTCCGGGCCGTGGCGAGCGGCACGGTCTCGGCCGGGAGGCCGTCGCCGTGCCGCATGCCGCCGCCGCACTCCCGTGGACGGGAGGTGACCGGTGACCCGGAACCCACGCCCACGCCCCCGCCCCCGCCCTCTCCGCGTCGGCAACGCCTCCGGTTTCTACGGAGACCGGTTCGACGCCATGCGGGAGATGCTGACCGGTGGGCAACTCGACGTGCTCACCGGGGACTATCTCGCCGAGCTCACCATGCTCATCCTCGGGCGTGATCGACTGAAGGACCCCGCGCGCGGGTACGCCAAGACCTTCCTGCGGCAGCTGGAGGAGTGCCTCGGGCTCGCCCGGGAGCGCGGTGTGCGGATCGTCGCCAACGCAGGCGGGCTGAATCCGGCGGGGCTCGCGGACGCCGTACGGGAGTTGGCCGGGCGGCTCGGGCTCGGCGAGACGCGGGTCGCGCACGTCGAGGGCGACGACCTCCGCGCCCGCTTCCCCCACGCCCTCACCGCCAACGCCTACCTCGGCGGCGCCGGCATCACCGCGTGCCTGAACGCGGGTGCCGACGTCGTCGTCACCGGGCGCGTCACCGACGCCGCCCTCGTCACCGGGCCCGCCGCCGCGCACTTCGGATGGGGGCCGACGGAGTACGACCGGCTCGCGGGAGCCGTCGTCGCCGGGCATGTCCTGGAGTGCGGAGCGCAGGCCACCGGCGGCAATTACGCCTTCTTCGCCGAACAGGGCGCCCAGCGCGGCGCGGACCTCCTGCGGCACCCCGGTCACCCCCTCGCCGAGATCCATGAAGACGGCTCCTGTGTCATCACCAAGCACGACCGCACCGGCGGCTTCGTCGACGTCGGCACGGTCACCGCGCAGCTCCTCTACGAGACGCAGGGCGCCCGGTACGCAGGCCCCGACGTCACCGCACGCCTCGACACGGTCGCCCTCACCCAGGAAGGTCCCGACCGCGTCCGCATCGACGGGGTACGCGGTGAGGCGCCGCCCCCGACCCTCAAGGCGGGCCTGAACCGGCTCGGCGGGTTCCGCAACGAAGTCGTCTTCGTGCTCACCGGACTCGACATCGAGGCCAAGGCCGCCGTCGTCCGCACCCAGGTCGAGGACGCCCTCGACCACGCCAAGTCCCGCCCCGCGCAGGTGCGGTGGGAGCTCGCCCGCACCGAGCGCGAGGACGCGCCCACCGAGGAGAGCGCCAGCGCCCTGCTCCGCCTCGTCGTGCGGGACGCCGACGCGGACATCGTCGGCCGCACCCTCAGCGGTGCCGCGATCGAACTCGCCCTGGCCAGTTACCCCGGCTTCCACGTGACGGCGCCGCCAGGCAAGGGCTCCCCGTACGGGGTCTTCGAGGCGGCGTACGTCGAGCGGGACACCGTCGAACACGTGGCGGTCCTGCCCGACGGGGAGCGGCGCCTGGTCCCGTCCGGCGCCGACACCCTCGTACTGGAAGAACTGCGGCCCGCGCCCCTGCCCCCGCCCCTGCCGCCCGGCCCCGCCCGCCGCGCCCCTCTCGGCCTCGTCGCCGGAGCCCGCAGCGGCGACAAGGGTGGTGACGCCAACGTCGGCGTGTGGGTGCGGTCCGACGACGCCTGGCGGTGGCTCGCCCACGAACTCACCGTCGACCGCCTGCGCGAACTCCTCCCGGAGACCGCGGAGCTGCGGGTCGTCCGGCACGACCTGCCCAACCTGCGCGCCCTGAACTTCGTCGTCGAGGGACTGCTCGGCGAGGGCGTGGCCGCGCAGGCCCGCTTCGACCCGCAGGCCAAGGGCCTCGGCGAGTGGCTGCGCGCCCGCCACCTCGACATACCGGAGGTACTGCTGTGACACCGGAGGCACTGCTGCCGACGCGGGAGGGATCACTGTGACCGTCCTCGCCTCCGCGCTCGACCCCGCGAGCGCCGAGTACGCCGAGCACCGCGAGGCCATGCTGGACCGGCTCGCCGAGCTCGGCGCCGAGCAGGACAAGGCGCTCGCGGGCGGCGGTGAGAAGTACGTCGCCCGGCACCGCGAGCGCGGCAAGCTGCTCGCCCGCGAGCGCATCGAACTGCTCCTCGACCCGGACACCCCGTTCCTGGAGCTGTCGCCGCTCGCCGCCTGGGGCAGCGACTATCCCGTCGGCGCCTCCATGGTCACCGGCATCGGCGTCGTCGAGGGCGTGGAGTGTCTGATCACCGCCAACGACCCGACGGTCCGGGGCGGCGCCTCCAACCCGTGGACGCTGAAGAAGGCGTTCCGGGCGCACGAGATCGGGCACGCCAACCGGCTGCCGTCCATCCACCTCGTGGAGTCGGGGGGCGCGGACCTCCCCTCCCAGAAGGAGATCTTCATCCCGGGCGGGGCCCTCTTCAAGCACCTCACGCAGTCCTCGGCGGCAGGCATCCCGACCATCGCCGTCGTCTTCGGCAACTCCACCGCGGGCGGCGCCTACGTCCCCGGCATGAGCGACCACGTGATCATGGTCAAGGAGCGCGCGAAGGTCTTCCTCGGCGGCCCGCCCCTGGTGAAGATGGCGACCGGCGAGGAGAGCGACGACGAGTCGCTCGGCGGCGCCGAGATGCACGCCCGCACCTCCGGCCTCGCCGACCACCTCGCGGAGGACGAGCGCGACGCGCTGCGCCGGGCCCGCCGGGTCGTGGCGCGCCTCAACTGGCGCAAGGCGTACGCGGACCCGGGACCCGCCGAGCCGCCCGAGTACGACGAGGAGGAGCTCCTCGGCATCGTCCCCGGCGACCTGAAGAAGCCCTTCGATCCGCGCGAGGTCATCGCCCGCATCGTCGACGGGTCCGACTTCGACGAGTTCAAGCCGCTGTACGGAAGCTCCCTCGTCACCGGGTGGGCCGCCCTGCACGGCTATCCCGTCGGCATCCTCGCCAATGCTCAGGGCGTCCTCTTCAGCGAGGAGTCGCAGAAGGCCGCCCAGTTCATCCAGCTGGCCAACCAGCGCGACATCCCGCTGCTCTTCCTGCACAACACCACCGGCTACATGGTCGGCAAGGAGTACGAGCAGGGCGGCATCATCAAACACGGCGCGATGATGATCAACGCGGTCAGCAACTCGCGGGTGCCGCACCTCTCCGTGCTCATGGGCGCCAGCTACGGCGCCGGGCACTACGGCATGTGCGGGCGCGCCTACGACCCCCGCTTCCTCTTCGCCTGGCCCAGCGCCAAGTCCGCCGTCATGGGCCCGCAGCAGCTCGCGGGCGTCCTGTCGATCGTCGCCCGCGCCTCCGCCGCCGCGAAGGGGCAGCCCTACGACGACGAGGCGGACGCCGGGCTCCGCGCCATGGTCGAGCAGCAGATCGAGGCCGAGTCGCTGCCCATGTTCCTGTCCGGACGGCTCTACGACGACGGGGTCATCGATCCGCGCGACACCCGCACCGTCCTCGGCCTCTGCCTCTCCGCGATCCACACCGCGCCCTACGAGGGCGCGCGCGGCGGCTTCGGCGTCTTCCGGATGTGAGGAGAGGGATGTGAGGAGAGGAATGAGAGGAGAGAACGCGCCATGATTTCCACCCTGCTGGTGGCCAACCGGGGCGAGATCGCCTGCCGTGTCTTCCGCACCTGCCGGGAGCTCGGCATCGCCACGGCCGCCGTGCACTCCGACGCCGACGCGGACGCCCTGCACGTACGGGAGGCGGACCACGCCGTACGGCTGCCGGGCGCGGCGCCAGCCGACACGTACCTGCGCGGCGACCTCGTCGTGAAAGCCGCGCAGGCCGCTGGTGCCGACGCGATCCACCCCGGCTACGGCTTCCTCTCCGAGAACGCGGGCTTCGCCCGCGCCGTCCTGGACGCCGGACTCGTCTGGATCGGGCCGCCGCCCGAGGCGATCGAGGCGATGGCGTCCAAGACGCGCGCCAAGGAACTGATGGGCGTCGCGCCGCTCGGCGACGTCACCGAGGCCGACCTGCCCGTCCTGGTGAAGGCGGCGGCCGGGGGCGGCGGGCGCGGCATGCGCGTCGTACGCGAACTGGACATGCTGGGCGCCGAGTTGGAGGCCGCGCGGGCGGAGGCCGCCAGTGCCTTCGGGGACGGTGAGGTGTTCGTCGAGCCGTACGTCGAGGGCGGGCGGCACGTCGAGGTGCAGATCATGGCCGACGCGCACGGCACCGTATGGCCGCTCGGTACCCGTGACTGCAGCCTCCAGCGCCGACACCAGAAGGTGATCGAGGAGTCGCCGGCCCCGGGCCTCGCCCCCTCGCTCGTCGACGAGCTGCACGCGCAGGCCGTGCGCGCCGCACGCGTCACCGACTACCGGGGCGCGGGCACCGTCGAGTTCCTGGTGGCGGGCGGACGCGCGCACTTCCTGGAGATGAACACCCGCCTCCAGGTCGAACACCCGGTGACGGAAGCCGTGTTCGGACTCGACCTCGTCGCGCTGCAGATCCGGATCGCCGAGGGCGGCGCCCTGGAGAAGGAGCCGCCGACCGCCCACGGCCACGCCGTCGAGGCCCGCCTCTACGCCGAGGACCCCGCCGCCGGCTGGGCCCCGCAGACCGGCACCCTGCACCGCATCGACGTCCCCGGCGCCGTCCGCCTCGACAGCGGATACGCGGCGGGCGACACCGTCGGCGTGCACTACGACGCGATGCTGGCCAAGGCCGTCGCGTACGCCCCGACCCGCGCCGAGGCCGTGCGCAGACTGGCGGGCGCCCTGGAACGCGCCGCGGTCCACGGCCTCGTCACCAACCGTGACCTGCTCGTACGCTCCCTGCGGCACCCCGAGTTCGCCGAGGCCCGCATGGACACCGGCTTCTACGACCGGCACGCCGACGCCCTCGCGTCCCCCGTTCCCGACCCGCACGCCCCGCTGGCCGCCGCGCTCGCCGACGCACACGGACGGTCCCGGTTCGGCGGCTGGCGCAACCTCACCTCACAGCTCCACCTCAAGCGGTACCGCACCGAGCCCGACGGCACGGAGCACGAGGTCCGTTACCACCACACCCGGCAGGGCCCGGCCGTCGACGGCGTCACCGTCGTCGAGGTGGCCCCGGGGCACGTCGTCCTCGAAGTCGACGGCGTACGACGGCGGTTCACCGTCAGCCGCTACGGCGACCGCGTGCACGTCGGCACACCCGCCGGAGACACCGCCCTCACCCCGCTGCCGCTGCTCCCCGAACCCACCGCCCACCGCGCACCCGGCTCCCTGCTCGCCCCCATGCCCGGCACCGTCGTCCGTGTCGCGGACGGCATCACCGAAGGGCAGCAGGTGACCGCAGGGCAGCCGCTCGTCTGGCTGGAGGCGATGAAGATGGAGCACCGCATCTGCGCCCCCGCCTCCGGAACGCTCACCGCCCTGCACGCCGTGCCCGGCCGCCAGGTCGAGGTCGGCGCGCTGCTCGCCGTAGTCCAAGAGGGAGAGTCGTCATGAGTGCCACCGCTCGCAGCACCGTCCTCGAAACCGAGGAGCACCAGGCCCTGCGCGCCGCCGTCGCCGCGCTCGGACGCCGGTACGGCCGCGACTACGTCGCCAAGGTCGCCGGCAGCGGCGGCCACCCGGACGAACTGTGGGCGGACGCCGCCAAACTCGGCTACCTGGGCGTGAACCTGCCCGAGGAGTACGGGGGAGGGGGCGGCGGCATCGCGGAACTGTCGATAGTCCTGGAGGAACTGGGCGCGGCCGGCTGCCCGCTCCTCATGATGGTCGTCTCGCCCGCGATCTGCGGCACGGTCATCGCCCGCTTCGGCACCGACGAGCAGAAGCGCACCTGGCTGCCGGGGCTCGCCGACGGCACCCGCACCATGGCGTTCGGGATCACCGAGCCCGACGCGGGCTCCAACTCGCACCGCATCACCACCACCGCACGCCGCGACCCGGACTCCGGCGACTGGCTGCTCACCGGCCGCAAGGTGTTCATCTCCGGAGTGGACATCGCCGACGCGACGCTCATCGTGGGCCGTACGTCGGACGCCCGCACCGGCAACCTCAAGCCGTGCCTGTTCATCGTGCCGCGCGACGCCCCCGGCTTCGAGCGGCGGCGGATCGACATGGAACTCCAGGCCGCGGAGAAGCAGTTCGAGCTGGTCCTCGACGATGTGCGGCTGCCCGCCGACGCGCTCGTGGGCGACGAGGACGCGGGCCTGCTCCAGCTCTTCGCGGGCCTCAACCCCGAGCGGATCATGACGGCCGCTTTCGCGCTCGGCATGGGCCGGTACGCGCTGTCCCGCGCCGTCGAGTACGCCAAGGAACGCAGCGTGTGGAAGTCCCCGATCGGTGCCCACCAGGCCATCGCGCACCCGCTCGCCCAGTCCCACGTCGAGATCGAACTGGCCCGTCTGATGATGCAGAAGGCCGCCAGGCTCTACGACGAGGGCGACGACGTCGGCGCGGGCGAGGCCGCCAACATGGCGAAGCTCGCCGCGGCCGACGCATGCGTGAAGGCCGTCGACCAGTCCGTGCACACGCTGGGCGGCAACGGCCTGACCAAGGAGTTCGGGCTCGCTTCGCTGATCGTCGCGTCCCGCGTGGCACGGATCGCCCCGGTGAGCCGGGAAATGATCCTCAACTACGTCTCGCACCAGACGCTGGGCCTGCCCAAGTCCTACTGAGGAGCCGTTTCCGTGAGTCTCACCGTCTCGTCCCCGGCCCGCGGCATCACCACCGTCACCCTTGACATGCCCGAGCGCCGCAACGCGCTGTCGGCGGAGCTGGTGGGCGCCCTGGCCGAGGCGCTCGGCGACCTGGGCGCGGACTCCGCCACCCGCGCGGTCCTGCTCACCCACACCGGCCCGGCGTTCTGCTCGGGCGCCGACCTGAAGGCGCCGCCGGACCCCGCCGCGTTCGTCGCGCTGCTCCGGCAGATCGTCGCGCTGCCCAAGCCGGTCGTCGCCCGGGTGGACGGCCACGTGCGGGCGGGCGGGCTCGGGCTGCTCGGCGCGTGCGACCTGGCAGCGGCAGGCCCCGCCTCGTCCTTCGCGTTCACGGAGGTGCACATAGGAGTGGCCCCTGCCGTCATCTCCCTCCCGCTCCTGCCCCGCCTCGACCCGGGCGCGGCCTCCCGCTACTACCTCACCGGTGAGCGCTTCGACGCGGCTGAGGCGGCCCGCATCGGCCTGGTCACGGTCGCGGGAGAGGACGCCGACGCCGCACTCGTCCCCCTCCTGGACGGGCTGCGCGCGGCGGCGCCGGGGGCCCTGGCCGAGACGAAGAAGCTGCTCACGGCTAGGGTGCTCGACGCATTCGACGACCAATCGGACGCCCTCACGGCCCTGTCCGCGCGGCTCTTCGGCTCCACCGAGGCGCGCGACGGGATGACGGCGTTCCTCGAACGACGGGAGCGCCCATGGGTGCTGTGACCGCCGCCGACCGGGCGCCCAAGCAGGACCGCAGCCGCGCGACCCGGCAGAAACTCCTGGAGGCCGCGGTGTCCTGCCTCGCCGAACACGGCTGGGCGGGCTCCACGGTCTCCGTGGTCGCCGAGCGGGCCGGGGTCTCGCGGGGCGCGGCGCAGCACCACTTCCCCACGCGGGAGGACCTGTTCACGGCGGCCGTGGAGTACGTCGCCGAACAGCGCTCCACCGCTCTGCGCGCCCTGCCCGCGCAGGACAGGGCCTCCGTGGTCGCCGCCCTCGTCGACCTCTACACCGGCCCGCTCTTCCGCGCGGCGCTCCACCTGTGGGTGGCCGCGTCGAACGAACCGGCGCTCGGGTCGCGGGTGACGGAACTGGAATCCCGCGTGGGCCGCGAGACGCACCGCATCGCGGTCTCCCTCCTCGGCGCGGACGAGTCGCGCCCCGGCGTCCGCGAGACGATCCAGGGCCTCCTGGACATGGCGCGGGGCCTGGGCCTGGCGAACCTGCTGACGGACGACGGGGCGCGGCGGGAGCGGGTGGTGGCGCAGTGGACGGTGCTGGTGGAGTCGGCGCTACAGGTGTGAGGGGCGGGGTCCGGGGCGCGCTCGACCGAGCCCCGGCCGGGTCTCAGCGAGCGATCTCGTCGTAGCCCTCGATCGCCTGCGGAGAGCGGCTGCCGGGCCCGACGTACCGGGCCGAGGGCCGGACGAGCCGCCCCGTCCGCTTCTGCTCGAGGATGTGCGCCGACCACCCCGCGGTCCGCGCGCACGTGAACATCGACGTGAACATGTGCGCAGGCACCTCGGCGAAGTCGAGGACGATCGCCGCCCAGAACTCCACGTTCGTGGCGAGGACACGGTCGGGCCGACGGGCGTGCAGCTCGTCGAGCGCCGCCTTCTCCAGCGCCTCCGCGACCTCGAAGCGGGGCGCGCCCAGCTCCCGCGCCGTGCGCCGCAGCACGCGCGCGCGGGGGTCCTCGGCGCGGTACACCCGGTGCCCGAAACCCATCAGCCGCTCGCCCTTGTCCAGCGCCTGCTTCACGTACGCCACCGCGTCACCCGTGCGCTCGATCTCCTCGATCATGCCGAGGACCCGGGAGGGCGCGCCGCCGTGCAGCGGCCCGGACATCGCGCCGACCGCACCGCTCAGCGCCGCCGCCACGTCCGCGCCGGTGGAGGCGATGACACGGGCGGTGAACGTGGACGCGTTCATGCCGTGCTCGGCGGCCGACGTCCAGTACGCGTCGACGGCCTGGACGTGTTTGGGGTCCGGCTCGCCGCGCCACCGCTTCATGAACCGCTCGACGACCGTCTCCGCCTTGTCGATCTCCCGCTGCGGGACCATCGGCAGGCCCTGCCCGCGCGCCGACTGGGCGACGTACGACAGCGCCATGACGGCGGCCCGCGCCAGGTCCTCGCGGGCGCGCTCCTCGCTGATGTCGAGCAGCGGACGCAGGCCCCACACGGGGGCGAGCATGGCGAGGGCGGACTGCACGTCGACGCGGATGTCGCCGGAGTGGACGGGGATCGGGAAGGGTTCGGCGGGCGGCAGGCCGGGGTTGAACGCGCCGTCGACGAGCAGGCCCCACACGTTCCCGAACGAGACGTGGCCGACCAGGTCCTCGATGTCGACGCCCCGGTAGCGGAGCGCGCCGCCCTCCTTGTCCGGTTCGGCGATCTCCGTCTCGAACGCGACGACTCCTTCAAGGCCAGGTACGAAGTCGGACATCAGGCGGCTCCTCGTGATGGGTTCGACATGATGGTTGCGAGAGATGGGTTGCGATCAGCTCATGACCATGTGTCAAAAGTGGGCGATTCCGGTCCGGTTCCACGGTCGTGTCCGTCGATGTGCGGCGGATCCGGCGACTCGCGGTCCGGAACGGTCTTCCCGGTATGCCCCGTGAGGCTGGTGGTCACCCAACCGATGCGGCAGCAGGACGATATCTGTTGGGCCCACCTTTGGCGATGGAATGCGGCACTCAGTGCCACACGTCACCTCTCCGTGGACCGGTGCGCCCCCTCGGGCGCCCCTGCGGCCGTGGCAAATACGGCAAGATGACCGCGTGACCGACTCCAGTGCCCCGCTCCCGGAACCGGCCGACATGCGGGAGCAGTACGCCACCGGCGGACTCTTCGAGACCGAGCTGCCCGCCGCGCCCATGGAACAGTTCGCGCTCTGGTTCAAGGAGGCGGCGCGTGACAGGGACGCCGTCCCCGAGCCGAACGCGATGGTCGTCTCCACGGCGGACCCGGCGGGCCGGCCGAGCTCGCGCACGGTGCTCCTGAAGGGCTTCGACGAGCGGGGCTTTGTCTTCTTCACGAACTACGGGTCCCGCAAGGCCCGCGAGCTCGACGCCAACCCGTACGTCTCGCTGCTCTTCCCCTGGCACGCGGTGGCCCGCCAGGTGATCGTCACGGGCACGGCGGAGCGCGTGGCCCGCGAGGAGACGGTCGCCTACTTCCGCACCCGCCCGCACGGCTCCCGGCTCGGCGCCTGGGCCAGCGCGCAGTCCTCGGTCCTCGCCTCACGCACCGAACTCGACCGCGCCTACGCCGACCTCGCCGCCCGCTACCCCGAGGGGGAACAGGTCCCGGTCCCCCCGCACTGGGGCGGCTACCGGATCCGCCCGGAGGCGGTCGAATTCTGGCAGGGCAGACCGGACCGCCTCCACGACCGCCTGCGGTACGTACGGACGGAGGACGGCAAGGCCTGGCGAGTGGAACGCCTGAGCCCTTAGGGGGAAGCCCGTCCGGAGATTGAGGACGAGTAGGCCGAAGGCCACGATCGAACGGCGCCCCACGCGCGGGGCGACGATTCACCGCGCAAGGACCCCGTCCAGAAACGGTTCGACGGCGGCCCGCCACGCCTCCGGCTGGTCGTAGTGCACGAGGTGCCCCGCGTCGGCCACCTCCGCGTACTCCCCGCGAGGCAGCACCCGCACCATCTCCTGGGACTCCGCCCGGCCGAGCTCGCCGTCCTGGCCGCGCACGACGAGTGCGGGGCAGCGGACCTGGATCAGCTCCTCCCAGTGCGCGTCGTGCACCCACGTCTCGCGGGAGCTGAGCATCTGGGCGCGGTCGAAGACGGGCCGCCAGCCGTCCGGGCCCTCGGCCATCACCTCGGCGAAGAACTCCCCGCGCGCGGGGTTGGGACGCTCCACCCAGGGGTCGTCCTCGCCGAACCACTTGCGTACGTCGGCGAGCGTCGCGAACGGCACCGGCCAGGACTTGAACCAGTCCTCCCACTCCCGCTGGGAGGCGGCTCCGAGGGCGGACGCCCGCATGTCGCAGATGATGAGGCCCCGGACGAGGTCGGGGCGGCGCGCGGCGAGCTGCCAGGCGGTGAGGGCGCCCATGGAGTGGCCGATGAGGACGGCGGGCGCGAGGTCGAGCTGGACGAGGGCGGCTTCGGCGTCGTCCACGTAGGCATCGCGGGTGTAGGGGCCGTCGGCGGGCTTCTCGCTCCTGCCGTGGCCGCGCTGGTCGAGGGCGACCGCGCGGTGCCGCTCGGCGAGCCAGCGGGCCGTGCCCGTCCAGTGGGAGGCGCGGCCCATCAGGCCGTGCAGTAACAGCACCCCTCCGGGTGCCGCGTCGGCCTCCCTGAGTTTGGGAGGGTCGGCGTACTCCCAGGCGGCGAGGCGTACGCCACCCGCGCCCGTCACGTCGATGCGCCGCACCATGATTCCTGGCACCCCCCTTGGTTCCGCCCGGGTTTCACGCCTGGTACTGCTCCACACCCCCGCACGCTATCGAACCTGTTTTCGAAAGCGGCCGGTTCGCCGATAACACCCCTCGTTCGGGTGACCACACTCAAGGATTGACCGTCGTGGCCGAGGGGAGATCTGAAACGGGAGGCGGGCCGCTCGGGGAAACCGGCCCGTGGGGAATGACCCTGAGAGCTCGGGGCTCCGGGTCAGCACAGGGGAGGACAGGCCCCGGCGCTCTTGAGCGCCGGGGCCCTCGCCTTGTTCGCGCTCACCAGACGGGCACATCCTCCAGCCCCTTCCGAGCCCTCAGGTCATATGCCTCTCGCGACAGCCTGGCACGCAAAACGCTCGGCCGCTGCGATTCCGCGCACTGAATCTTCGATTCCGCGCGATCCGGCGCAGTTCGCGGGGCCGTGTCAACTACCTCTACGACAACGGAAGTTGACTGATCCCTCAGCGCTTGGCGACGAAGACGTGCGACGCGGTCTCCGCGGTGAGCTCGGCGGCCTCGCCGCTGCTGCCCACCAGGACCCCGCCCGCGGACTCCGTCACGCTCACCACGGAACCCGGCTGCACACCGGCCCGCCGCAGCGTGTACATCAGCTGGGCGTCCGTCTGGATCGGCTCGCCGATGCGGCGCACCACGACCGTCTTGCCCTCGGAGCCCGGGTCGAGCTCCGACAGGGAGACCATGCCCTCGTCCAGGAACGGGTCCGCGCCGTCCTTCTCGCCCAGCTCCTCCAGGCCCGGGATCGGGTTGCCGTACGGAGACTCGGTGGGGTGGCGCAGGAGCTCCAGGACGCGACGCTCCACGGCCTCGCTCATCACGTGCTCCCAGCGGCAGGCCTCGGCGTGCACCTGCTCCCACTCGAGCCCGATCACGTCGACGAGCAGACACTCCGCCAGACGGTGCTTGCGCATCACGCGCGTGGCGAGCCTGCGGCCCTCCTCGGTGAGCTCCAGGTGACGGTCGCTCGCGACCGCGACCAGGCCGTCGCGCTCCATGCGCGCCACGGTCTGGCTCACCGTCGGTCCGCTCTGGTCCAGCCGCTCCGCGATCCGGGCGCGCATGGGGACCACACCTTCCTCCTCCAGCTCGAGGATGGTGCGCAAATACATCTCAGTGGTGTCAATCAGCCCCGACATGGGTGCCCCTCAGAATTCGCTCGTGCGCTGGCCCTGCCCTCAATTCTGACGCATACCACTGACAACCGTGCCGCGCCGGTGGAATTCCCGCCCCGTACCGGCCTGTGACGGTGTTGACAGGGCGCTGGTCCAGACCGCAACGTGATGCGAATGAGCTCGAAGAGCGGGAGCAGTGGGAGCAGCGGGAACGGCGAGAGCAAGACGGCGGGCCGGTATTTCGACGCCGCCATCGGACTGCTCCAGAAAGTGCGGGACGAGGAGTCCGGCAGCGTGGCCGACGCGGGCACGCTGCTCGCCGACGCCGTCGAATCCGGCGGACGCCTCTTCGCCTTCGGCGCCGGGCACTCCTCGCTGGCCGCCCAGGACGTCGTCTACCGCGCGGGCGGCCTCGCCCTCATCAACCTCCTCGCCGTCCCCGGAGTGGTCGGCGTGGACGTGATGCCCGCCACGCTGGGCTCCGCCCTGGAGCGCGTCGACGGCCTCGCGGGCGCCGTCCTCGACTCCTCGCCGGCCCGCCCCGGCGACGTTCTCGTGATCATCTCGCTCTCCGGGCGGAACTCGCTGCCGGTGGAGATGGCGATGAACGCCCGCGCGCTCGGCCTCAAGGTCATCGGCGTGACGTCGGTGGCGTACGCGACGGAGACCCGCTCCCGGCACGTCTCCGGCACCTTCCTGAAGGACCACTGCGACGTGGTCGTCGACTCCAAGGTCGGCGTCGGCGACGCGGAGCTCTCCCTCGACGGGGTCGACGCCCCGTTCGGGCCCGCGTCGAGCGTCGTCACCAACGCGCTGATGCAGGCCATGACGGCGGCGGCGATCGAGAAGCTCGCCGAGCGCGGCATCCAGCCGCCCGTGCTGCGGTCCGGGAACGTGGACGGCGGACACGACTGGAACGGGCGGGTCTTCCAGGAGTACGGGGACCGCATCTTCTACCGGCACTGAGTGCCGCCCCGGCCCGGCCGGGGACCGGGCACCTCACGCGGCCGGAGCGGGGGCGAAGACCACCCGCACCCTCAGGCCGCCGCCCTCGCCGTTCGCCTCAGCCATCACCTCCGCCTCGTGCGCCTGCGCGATCGCCGACACGATCGACAGACCGAGGCCCGCACCCTCACCCCGCGCGTGCGTCCGCTCGTGCAGGCGCCGGAAGGGTTCGAAGAGATGCGGGACGGTGTCCGGCGGGACCTCCGGGCCCGTGTTGGCGACCTCCAGCGTGCCGTCGGCGCCGACGGCGACGCTCACCCGACCCTCGGGGGCGTTGTAGCGCACCGCGTTCGCCACCAGGTTGTGGACCAGCCGGTCGAGGAGCACGCCGTCTCCCGTCACCGTCAGCGGCTCCGCCCGCACGGACACCGTGACGCCGCGCGCCGCCGCCTCATCGGCGAGACCGTCCGCGACCGCGTGCGCGAGGACGTCCACGGCGACGGGCTCCCGCCGCTCCAGACCCTGCTCCGAGTCGGCGAGCAGCAGCAGCCCCTCGACAAGGTGCTCGCTGTCGTCGGCGACGGAGATGAGTTTCGTACGGATCCTCGCCACGCGTTCCGGGTCCGGGTCACCGGCGAGACCGATCTCGGCGGCCGCCCGCTGCACGGCCAGCGGTGTGCGCAGCTCGTGCGCCGCGTCGGCCGCGAACCGCTGCTGCGCGCCGACCAGACGCTCTATGCGGTCCAGCATCTCGTCGAAGGTGTCCGCGAGGCGCTTCAGCTCGCCCGGCGGCGCGGCCAGCGCGATCCGCTCGTGCAGGTTCGCGCCGGAGAGCCGCCGCGCGAGGTCGGTGATCACCCCGACCGGGCGCAGGACCCGGCCCGCCATCCACCAGGCGAGGGCGATGGACAGGACGGCGTACACGGTGAAGACGATCACCGAGACCGTCAGGAGGCGGCTGAGCGCCGCCTCCCCCGCGAGGTCGCTGATCTTCGTCACGGCGAGACCGCTCCTGTCGGCGTCCGGCGTCGTGCCCCGGAGGCGCTGGGCGGGCACCGCGGACGCCACCGGGAACGGGGAGGCGTGCCGCCACGGCGGCGTCGGGTCGCGCGGCACGGCCGTGGTCACGGCTGAACTGATCGACGTGTACAGGCCTTGCTGCACGAGCAGGTACACGAGCCCGGTCAGCAGGGCGCCCGCCAGCACGAGCAGCCCTCCGTAGAGGGCGGTCAGCCGGGCGCGCTCGCTGCTCATCCGCGCCCCGAGGGGGCGCGGCGCGGACCCGCTCGTCCCGCTCGTCCGGCTCGTCCGGCTCACAGGGAAGGGCCCGCGATCCGGTATCCGGCCCCCGGCACGGTCTCCACCACCGGCGGCTCGCCGAGCTTCGCGCGGAGTTTGGAGAGGGTGACGCGGACCGCGTTGGTGCGGTAGCTGGTGTCCTCCTCCCAGACCTGCTCGATCAGGTCCTCGCCGCTGACCACCGCGCCGTCCGCCCGGAGCAGCGCCTCCAGGACCGCGAACTCCTTGCGGGACAGCGCCAGATGCCGCCCGTCCCTGGCGGCCTGGCGGCGCGCGGTGTCCAGGACCAGACCGGCCCGTTCGATCACCGGCGGCAGCGCGGGCCGGGCGCGGCGGCCGAGGGCGAGCACGCGGGCGAGCAGCTCGTCGTACGCGAATGGCTTGGTCAGGTAGTCGTCCGCGCCGAGCCCCAGACCCGCCACCCGGTCACGCACCGTGCCCGCCGCCGTCAGCATCAGGACCCGGGTCAGGAGCCGCTGCTCGACGACGCGGCGGCACACCTCGTCGCCGTGCACGCCCGGCAGGTCGCGGTCGAGGATGAGCACGTCGTACTCGCCGAGCTGCAGTTTCCGCAGCGCGGTGAGGCCGTCGGCGGCGACGTCGACGGCGAGTGCGTCGCGGCGCAGCCCGTCGGCGATCATCTCGGCCAGGAATTCCTCGTCCTCCACCAGCAGTACGCGCATGCCGCCCTGTGTACCTGAGAGTGACCTTTCGCCGGTGTAAGCGTCTCCGTGGAGAGAAACGAAACCCGCCTCCCCGCCAGCCTGTGCGCGTCAGTCCTGTCACATCAGTCACGCCACAGGTGAAGGGGAAGCCTCATGAGGACCGCCCGCACGACCCGCCCCGCTCTTTTGCCGCGTACCCGCTCGGTCGTCTTCGCGTCCGCGCTCGCCGCACTCGCGCTGTTCGCCGGGGCCTGTTCCGGTGACTCCGGCTCGGACTCCGCGTCCGGTTCGTCCTCGGACAGCGCCGACGGCGGGAAGGGCGCCGACGCCGACAAGGCGTTCAAGGAGCGCGAGTGCCTGCGCAAGCAGGGCCTCGAGGTGGCCGAGCCCAAGTCCGGCGAGGACGTCCGCGGCATCACCATCGGCGGCGACATGAGCAAGGAGAAGATGGAGGCCGCCCTGAAGAAGTGCGGCGCGGGCGGCGGCCGGTCGGGCAAGGGCCCCTCGCAGGCCGACAAGGACAAGATGCTCAAGTACGCCCAGTGCATGCGCAGGAACGGGTTCGACATGCCCGACCCGAAGTTCGACGGCGGCGCGATGCAGGCCCAGCCCATGCCCAAGGGCGCCGAGGCCAAGAAGATGGAGAAGGCCGCCGAGGCGTGCAAGGGCATCGTCAAGTGAGGCGCCGTACCGCCGTCTTCGCCACCGTGGTCGCGCTGCTCGCCGTCACCGGCGGCGGGATCGCCGTCAGCGCGCTCGCCGACGTGGGCGGCAAGGAGAACACCGCCCACCGTGCGGCGGGCCTGCCGCCGGCCACCGCGTCGGTAGCACGCGGCGACCTCAGCAGCGGCACTCAGGTCGACGGGACCCTCGGCTACGCCAAGGAGCGCAAGATCAACGCCGGTACGACGGGCACGCTCACGTGGGCCCCCGACACCGGCTCGAACATCGGCCGCGACGGACGGCTCTACGAGGTCGACGGCGCGCCCGTCCGCCTCATGTACGGCACCGAACCCATGTACCGCACGCTGAAGAGCGGCGACAAGGGCAACGACGTCCGCCAGCTGGAGGAGAACCTCGTCGCGCTCGGCTACGGCTCCGGGCTCGCCGTCGACGACACGTACACCGACGGCACCGCGGCCGCGGTCAAGCGGTGGCAGAAGGTCCACGACCGCAAGCAGACCGGCCGCGTGGGCCCCGACCAGATCTCGTTCCAGCCCTCCGCGGTCCGCGTGAAGTCCACGGGCTCGGCCGTCGGCGACCAGGTCGCGCCCGGCAGACCGGTCCTGTCGACGACCGGCTCCGAACGCGTCGTACGCGTCCAGCTGGACGTGGCGGAGGGCGACTCGGCGAAGAAGGGCACGAAGGTCACGGTGACGCTCCCGGACGGCACGACGGTCAAGGGCAAGGTCGCCGCCGTCGGCAGGACCGCGAAGCCGGGCGACGACCCCGGTGACAAGACCCCCAAGATCCCCGTCACCGTCACCTTCGACGATCCCGGCGAGGTCGACGGCTTCGACCAGTCGCCGGTCACCGTGAACCTCACCGGCGAGACCCGCGAGAACGTCCTCTCCGTCCCCGTCAACGCCCTCCTCGCACTGCCCGGTGGCGGCTTCGGCGTCCAGATCGTCGACGGCGCCCGCACGCGTGAGGTGAAGGTCGAGCTCGGCATGTTCGGGCAGGGCCGGGTCGAGGTGAGCGGCGGAGGCCTGCGGGAGGGCACGAAGGTAGGAGTACCAAAACCATGACCGACTCCTCTACGCCGATCAGCGCGGCCCCCACGGTCGTGGACCTGGCCGGGGTCACCAAGGAGTACCCGGGCGGGGTCGCCGCGCTCCGCGGAGTCGACCTGACCGTCGGTGCCGGTGAACTCCTCGCCATCGTCGGCCCGTCCGGCTCCGGCAAGTCGACGCTCCTGCACATCATCGGCACCCTGGACCGCCCCACGGCGGGCTCGGTGGCCATCGCGGGCCACGACATCGCGACCCTGACGGACCGCAGCCTGTCCGCCCTGCGCGCCCGGCACATCGGCTTCGTCTTCCAGGCGTTCCACCTGGTCCCGGGCATCAGCGCCCGCGACAACGTCGCCGAGGGCCTGCTCTACTCCGGTCTCCCGCGCGCGGAACGGCGCCGCAGGGCCGCGTACGCCCTGGAACGCGTCGGTCTCGCCGACCGCATGCGCCACCGTCCGCACGAACTGTCCGGCGGCCAGAAACAGCGCGTCGCCATCGCCCGCGCCGTGGTCGGCGAACCCGACCTGCTCCTGGCCGACGAGCCCACCGGCGCGCTCGACTCCGAATCCGGCGAGGCCGTCATGGCCCTGCTGCACGACCTGAACGCGGAGGGCGCGACCATCGCCGTCATCACCCACGACACGGAGATCGCCGAACGGCTGCCGCGGCAGGTGCGGATCAGGGACGGGCAGATCGTCGCGGACACGCGGGGCGCGGAGGCCGCGGCATGACGGCGCGCGGACGCCGCGCCCTGCGAGCGGCACGCCTCGGCCCCCGCGACGTCCTGCACGTGGGCTCGGCGGGGCTGCGCAGCCGCCCGCTGCGGGTGGTCCTGTCGGCGCTGGGCATCGCGATAGGCATAGCGACGATGGTGGCGGTGGTGGGCATCTCCTCCTCCAGCAAGGCCCAGCTCCTCCATGAGCTGGACGAGCTGGGCACGAACATGCTGGTGGCGTCGCCGGGGGAGGCGATGTTCTCCGGAGAGAAGGTGACGCTGCCGCGCGATGCGGCGGGGCGGACCGGACGCATCGACGGGGTCGAGTCCGTGGGCGCGACCGGCGACCTGGAACGCTCGGTGAGGCGCAGCGAGAAGATCCCGAAGGACGAGACGGGCGGCATCTCGGTCAAGGCGTCCACGGAAGGCCTGCTGAAGGTGTTGCGGGGCCGCATGGCACACGGCAGCTGGTTCAACGCGGCGAACAGCCGCTACCCGTCTGTGGTCCTCGGCCACGTCGCGGCGGAACGCCTGGGCATCGTCGCGCCCGGCCAACAGGTCTGGCTGG
This sequence comes from Streptomyces venezuelae, assembly GCF_008642355.1. Taxonomy (NCBI): domain Bacteria; kingdom Bacillati; phylum Actinomycetota; class Actinomycetes; order Kitasatosporales; family Streptomycetaceae; genus Streptomyces; species Streptomyces venezuelae. The sequence continues at coordinate 3,619,641 of NZ_CP029193.1, read as the reverse complement.
ACGACCGCTACTTCACGGTGATCGGCATCCTCGACCCGCTGCCGCTCGCACCCGACATCGAACGGTCGGCGCTGACGGGCTGGGACGCGTCGAAGCAGTACCTCGGCTTCGACGGCCACCCCACTTCCGTCTACGAACGCTCCACCGACGCCACGGTCAACGGCGTCCGCAAGCTCCTCGCCGCGTCCATCGACCCGGAGAACCCCCGCAACGTCCAGGTCACGGACCCGTCGGCGGCACTGCAGGCGAAGGCGGCGACGGAGGGTGCGTTCTCGACGCTGCTCCTGGGCCTGGGCGGCATAGCGCTGCTGGTGGGCGGCGTGGGTGTGGCCAACACTATGATCATCTCAGTCCTGGAACGCCGCTACGAGATAGGCCTGCGCCGCTCGCTGGGCGCGACGCGCGGCCAGATCCGCGTCCAGTTCGTGACGGAGTCCCTGATGCTGTCGGGTCTGGGAGGCGCGGCGGGCGTGGCCCTGGGAGCCGCCGCCACGGCAGCGTACGCACTCTCGGGCAACCTCCCGTGGGTGGTCCCGCCCTGGGCCATGGCGGGCGGCTTCGCAGCGACCCTGGCGATCGGCACGGTGGCGGGCCTGTACCCGGCGGTACGGGCGGCCCGCTTGTCCCCGACCCTGGCGCTGCACGCGACGTGACGCGAACGCCTTTGTCCCGTCCCCGACCGCCTCCGTTGGCTCGGTGGGGCCCCTACTCCTGCTGGACGGTGCGGGGCAGACGGGCGGGTGGGTGTGATGCGCCGCGTAGCGGCGGGAGAGGTTCGTCGGAACCTAGGGCGAGAGGACCTGGGACAGGTCGAGGGAGACGGCGACGCGGGACGCGACGCTCTCCGCGTACGCCGCGTCCGACCGGTCGAACACCCCCCGCCCCGCCCCCCGGAGAAACGTCACGACGCCCAACGTCCGCCCCCTGCTCCGCAGGACGACACAGAGAGCGTGCACCGAGTCCTCGGGCCACTGCCGCGCCGCCGCCCACTCCCGCACCCGCTCCGCCGACGCCCCCACCCCCGCGCTGGCCCGCACGGACCCCACGCGCTCCACGCACTGCGGCGCGGGGTGCCCTTCGGGGTAGCGGACGGGGATGCCCGCCGTGGCGACGGGACGGCAGGGTCCCGGCGGCCCCGCGGGCGTCGCCGCCGTACGCACCAGGCGTACCGGATCCTCGCCCGCCAGCAGATCCACCAGCGCGTGGTCGGCGAACCCGGCGAGCGCGAAGTCCAGCTGGACCGTCGCCGCCTCCGTCGGGTCCTCGCACTCCGCGGTCGCCCGTGCCGCCCGGTGCAGCTGCTGGGAGCGGAACCGCAGCTGCGACGCGTCCTGTTCGGCCTGCTTGGCCTCCGTGACGTCGAGGAACAGCCAGCCGACGCCCAGCGGCACGGGCTCCTCGGCGAGCGGCGAGGCGAGCCGGAGGAAGCCGCTGCGCCAGCACCGGCGCGCCTCCCCGTCGTCCTCCCCGCCCGCGGCAGCCCGCACCGTCACCCACATCTCCGCGGGCGCGGGCGGCGTCCCCTCGGCGAGGACGTGCGTCAGGGCACTCTCCAGCTCCTCGACGCCCTGCCCGAGCAGATCGGCGAGCGGCCGCCCGAGGACGGCGCTGCGGCCCACCCCGAAGGCACGGGCCGCGTGTTCGTTGACGACGGCCGGCCGCAGATCCGCGTCGACGAGGACCACGCCCCACGACGCCGTCTCGAACAGCGCCTCGCTGAGCGCGATGGACCGCTCCAGGTCGATCTGCGCGTGGACCTCGCTGAAGGCGCAGTACACCCCCGAGGACTTGCCGTCCCCGCCCCGCACGGACGCCGACTGCATCCGCACGAGCACCCGCCCGCCGTCCTTGGTGACCAGCGCGAACTCGTGCACCTGCCGCCCCGGCGCGTCCATCGCGGACAGCAGCCGCTCCTCGACGTCCCCCGCGTCGGCGGGCCGCACGGCCCACCCGGTGAACCCGTGCCGCCCGACGGCCTCCGCCGCCGTCCACCCGAGGATCCGCTCGGCCTCGCGGTTCCAGTGCGTCACCACACCGTCGGCGTCGAAGGCGCAGAGCGCGGCGTCCATTCCGTCGAGGAGCGCCGCGAGGAGCTCGGCGCCCCCGGGCTCGGGTTCCTCAGGACCAAGTTCGTCAGTGGTTCCGCTCTGTCGCGAAGCACTCACGTGGCACCCCCTACAGGCCTGCGCGATCTGCCCGTACCGCATGTCAGATCATTCAACTGGAACGTGACGCAGCCCACAGGATGTTCCCGGAAGTTGGAGAGAAATCGTTGTGCGCCCGTCTACCCGAAAAATCGGTTGAGGCTCCCGACGCCCCTTCCTAAGGTGTGTATCACTCGAAGAAAGGAGGTGATCCTGCAGTGATTTCATTGCGGACGCGAGAGGTGGCTGCGGGCTAGCGGCCTGCCACCACACCCAGTGCGGTGCCCGGCCGGCACGAGTGACGAGCGTGCAGCCGGCCCAAACCCAAGCAGTCACCCGACCCGCGAGCCGCCGGTACGTCCGGCCGGCTCCCTCCGCCTCCGGGCGGCAGGGACCCAGGCTCGCGGGTCGCCTGCGTCGCGGGTCGAAGACGTCCCGCCGTACGTCAGCCCCTGCTGACCGCCGTGAGGATCTCCGGCAGCCGCCCCGCCACCCGCGGCGCCGCGAGCCGCAGCCCCAGCTCCGTGACCGTCGCGCCGTAGGCCGCGCCGAGCGGCAGCAGCAGCCACGTCCAGGATGTCGCACTCGACGCGTGCAGCCAGATCGTGAGGGCCAGGACGGGTGCGCACAGCAGCGCGCCCGCGACCATGCCGCCGAGAATGGAGATCCAGGCGAGACCGGCCTGGCCGGGGGCGACGTTCTTGTGGCCCTCCTGCGGGATGGAGTAGGGGAAGCGGGCCGAGGACCACGCGCCGGTGGCCAGCATCGCGCCGAGCAGCGCGAAGGACAGGCCGAGGACCTCCGGCAGGGCGGGCCAGTCGCCGAGCATCGCGGTCGTCAGGACGGTGACGAGTGCGGCGTACGGGAGGGTGATCAGGAGGAGCGCGAGGGCCCGGCCGCGCAGCTCCACGTACGCGTCACGGGGCGACGAGATCGTCATCGCGACCATCCAGAACGCCGACGTGTCCTGCCCGAACTGGTTGTACATGAGGACGCCGAGCATGCCCGCCGCGAAGCACGCGAAGTAGACGGAGCCGGTGCCCTGGAGGGCGTTGAAGAGCGGCACGATCAGGCCGATGGCGAGGGACGTGACCCAGGCGGCCTTGGTCTTCGGGTCGCGCCAGACGTAGCGGAGGCTGCGTTCCATGACCGTGCCGGTGCGGCCCGCGGGCAGCAGCCCGCCGAGGGCGCCCGACGTGCGGGACGTGCCCTTGTCCGGCTCGGCGGCGGCGAGCGTGGAGCCGTCCTGCGCCGTCATCAGGCGCGTCAGGCTGCGCTGCCAGAGGGTGAGGAGCGCGAGGAGGGCCGCCCCGGTCAGGGCCAGCTGGGCCGCCGCCGTCGCGTACGCGCCCTCGCTGACCGAGTGGACCGCGCCGAGCGCCGCGGACGGCGGGATCCAGCGCACGACGTCCGCGGCCGGGTCGAGCGTGGACAGGCCGGACGAACCGAGCTTCTGCGCGCCGAAGTTGACGACCTGCGCGCCGACCGCGATGACCAGACCGCTGAGGACGGCGAGGTCGCGTCCCTTGCGGCTGGTGAGGAGACGGATGTTGGCGGCGGCGACCGCGCGGGCCAGCGCCACGCAGACGAGGAGCGTGAGGACGACCGCGAGGACACCGGTCACCGCCGCCGCGACGCCGTGGGCCAGCGCCACCGCCGCGCCCGCCACGAGGCAGAGCGTGAACAGCGGGCCGATGCCCACGAGGGAGGCGACGAGCAGCGCCCGTACGAGCGGCCGAGGCCGCAGCGGCAGCATGACGAGGCGCGTCGCGTCGAGGGTCTCGTCGCCGCTCGGGAAGAACAGCGGCATGACCGCCCAGCCGAGGGCGAGCACCCCGACGAGCAGGACGCAGACCGTCGCGGCGTGCGTGTCGCCGCGCAGCGCGACGAGACCGAGGAGCTGGAGGGCGGCGAAGAGGAGCGCGACGGTGACGGACGCGATGTAGGCGGCGCGGCGCCCCGTCGACTGGCGCAGGCCGTTGCGCAGCAGGGACAGTTTCAGACGGACGAGGACGGGCGTGATCGCCGAGGGGGCGGTGGGTCGGGCCGTGGTCATCGGGGGCCGCCGCCCAGCCAGTCGAGGTCGGTGCCCGCGGTGCGGCCGTGCGCGCCGACGAGTTCGAGGAACGCCTGCTGCAGCGAGGGCGCCGCGCCCCGGACCTCGGCGAGGGTGCCGTGCGCGCGGATGCGTCCCGCGGCCATGACGGCGACCCAGTCGCAGAGGGACTCGACGAGCTCCATGACGTGCGAGGAGAAGACGACGGTGGCGCCGGAGCCGGTGTACCGCTCCAGGACCCCGCGGATCGTCTGCGCGGAGACGGGGTCGACACCCTCGAACGGCTCGTCGAGGAAGAGGACTTCGGGGTTGTGGAGCAGCGCGGCGGCCAGACCGATCTTCTTGCGCATGCCGGTCGAGTAGTCGATGACGAGTTTGTGCCGGGCGCCGGCGAGGTCGAGTACGTCGAGGAGCTGGGCGGCGCGTTTGTCGACCTCGGCGCCGGGCAGTCCGCGCAGTCTCCCGGTGTACGCGAGGAGTTCGCGCCCCGAGAGCCGCTCGAAGAGGCGGAGCCCCTCGGGGAGTACGCCGATGCGGGCCTTCACCTCGACGGGGTCGCGCCACACGTCGTGGCCGACGACCTCGACGGTGCCCTGGTCGGGCCGGAGGAGACCGGTGACCATGGAGAGGGTGGTGGTCTTGCCCGCGCCGTTCGGGCCGACCAGGCCGATGAACTTGCCCGCGGGCAGCGCCAGATCGATCCCGGCGACGGCGACCTGCTCGCCGAACCGCTTCCAGAGCCCCCGGATCCGTACCGCCGCCGCTCCGGGCCCCGCTGCCGTCTCCGCTGCCGTCACCGTGCCGCCCTCCGCTCCGCCCGCCGTCTCCGCACGATACGTCGGCGGCCTCCGGGTCGGTCAGCGGCGCGCTTCCCTGCCGCACGCGTAGGCCAGTGGCGAGATGATCTCCTCGGCGTCCGGCAGCCAGCGGTTGGCGGCGGTGGGGCGGCAGGCCCACTGGACGGCGCCGATGGCACCGAAGCGGGTGGGGGGCCCGGCGACGTACGTCCCCTCGCCGAGCGCGACCAGGTCGATGGCGGCCGGCGGCCAGCCCAGCTTGCGCACCAGGTCGGGGACCTTGGCCGTGGCGCCGGGCAGCACGAAGAACTGCATGCGGCGGTCGGGTGTGCAGGTCACGGGGCCGAGGGTGAGCTCCATCCGCTCCATGCGGGCGAGCGCGAGGAAACCGGCGGTCTCGGGCACGTCGATCGCGTCGAACGTGCGCCCGGTGGGGAGCAGGATCGACGCCTTGGGCTGCTTCTGCCAGAGCCGCCGCGCCCCGGTCGCGCTGCCGGTGGCGAGGGTCGCCCAGTCCTCGCGGGCGGGGTGTGCGCCGGGCGCGTCGCACGCGGCCTCGCCGCACGAGCACTGCTCGACGCCCTCGACGGACTCGAGCCAGGTCCCGGGGAACACGTCCCAGTGGCGCTCCTCCGCGTACCGCACGGCCGTGTCGAGCAAGGCTTCTCCGCGCTGCTTCGGGATCTGCGCGGCTGACGTGACTCCGATGGTCTCTTCCACGCAGTTCTCAACTCCCGGTGCCACCTCGGGTTACGGGCGCACGCGAGGGCGGGGGAGGAGCATCGATCCTGCGAGCGGGGCGCATGGGTGCATGGGCGGGGGCGCGCATGGGGATCGGCTGCCGGGGGCGGGTAGCCACGTCTCGGGCAGTCGGAGAACGCCTCGACCGAGGGGAGCGCGCCTCAAGACCGTACGGCCGTGAACGGCTGGGAACGACCAGCGAACAGCTGGGACCGTACAGTGTGGCGTTTGTAGTTCTTTATGCGTTCTTTTGCTTCTTTTGTGGCGCATCTTCGCCTGGCCCCACGGGCATTGATCACCCTGAGGCGGTCCACGGCGGCCGCCCGTTCCGATGGTCCACGGTGCACACAGGGGGTACGCCATGGCCGCCAGGCCACTCGTCGCGCGACAGCCCAATGAACGGCTGCAGGCGCTCATTCAGGAAGCCGGCTGTTCCAACGCCGGTCTGGCCCGCAGGGTCAACATGTGCGGCGCGGAGCACGGTCTCGACCTGCGCTACGACAAGACGTCCGTGGCCCGCTGGCTGCGCGGGCAGCAGCCGCGCGGGCGGGCGCCCGGCATCATCGCGGAGGCGCTCGGCCGCAAGCTGGGCCGTACCGTCACCATCGACGAGATCGGCATGGCGAACGGCAAGAACCTCGCCTCCGGCGTCGGACTGCAGTTCTCGCCGACCGTCCTCGGCGCCATCGAGCAGGTCTGCGAGCTGTGGCGCAGCGACGTCGGCCGCCGCGACTTCCTCTCCGGGTCGTCCGTGGCCGCGTCCGCGCTCGTCGAACCCAGCCGCGACTGGCTGATCTCCTCGCCGGACTCGCAGGTCGGCAGAACCGCGGGGCCACGCGTCGGGATGGCGGACGTGGCGGCGGTCAAGGCGATGACGGAGGCGCTGACGCAGCTGGACCACCAGTTCGGCAGCGGCCATGTGCGGCCGGTCGTCGTGCACTACCTCAACTCCGTGGTCTCCGGGCTGCTCGCGGGCTCCTACCGGGAGGCGGTCGGACGTGAACTCTTCGCCGCGGTGGCCCGGTTGACGGAGCTCGCCGGGTACATGGCGGTCGACACGGGGCAGCCGGGCCTCGCCCAGCGCTACTACATCCAGGCGCTCCGGCTGGCCCAGGCGGCGGGCGACCGGGGGTACGGAGGGTACGTACTGGCGGCGTCGATGAGTCACCTCGCCGCGCAGCTCGGGAACCCCCGCGAGATCGCGCAGCTGGCGCGGGCCGCGCAGGAGGGGACCCGTGGCAGGGTCACGCCCCGCGCGGAGGCGATGTTCTACGCGGCGGAGGCGCGCGGGCACGCGCTGCTCGGGGACGCGCGGGCCACGCAGGTCGTGGCGGGGCGGGCGGTCGAGGCGATGGACCGCGCATCCGGCAGCACGGCCGACTCCGGCGACGACCCGGTCTGGATCCGCCACTTCGACCACGCATATCTGGCCGATGAAATGGCGCATTGTCACCGGGACTTGGGCCAGGCGGACGCGGCGGCGCGCAGCGCCCAGGAGTCCCTGGACGGCCACCCCGAGACGCGGGCGCGGCGCAGGGCGATCGGCCTGGTCCTCCTGGCCACGGCACAGGTGCAGCGACGCGAGGTGGAACAGGCCTGCCACACGGGCCTGAAGGCGGTCGAACTCCTCGGCACGCTGCGGTCGAACCGCGGTGCGGAGTACCTGGAGGACTTCCAGGAGCGGCTCCACCCGTACCGGGAGGAGCCGGTGGTACGGGAGTTCGGGGCGCGTCTGGACGTCCAGGCGGCCTGAGAACAGCGTCGGACAGGGAGGTTTTGTTACTGCCGCCACTGTGCGGAGGGCGGCGTTCTGAGCTGCGTGGCAGAGGGATGTGGCGACCCGGTAGCGTGACCCGACGGTTCCGTAGGTCCCCCAGGTGTAGGAGTCCCGGTGACGCAGCAGAGCGGTCAGGGCGCTGCTTCTTCCGATCCGCAGCAGCGGCCCGCCCACGAAGGCGTGGTGCTGCCCGCGGACGGCAGTGAGCCGCTGTTCCCCGGCACCGCGGGCCGGCACACCGCCCCGCAGGGCGGCACGCCGTGGGGCGACCCGTGGGGCCCCGACTCGTCGGGCCCGCCCTCGCCCGCCCAGTCCCAGGACTGGTCCGCCCCCTCCGCCCAGCCCCTCCCTCCGGAGAACGCGTCGTACACCGACCCGCAACAGAGCTACGGCACGCGGCCCCCCGCCGACCAGGGCATACCCCAGCCCGGCCAGGGCACCCCGCACCAGAACTACGGCGCCCCGCAGCCGGGCGCGGGAGCGCAGCCTCTCGGCGCGGGCGCGCAGCAGTCGGGACCCGGTACGTCGCAGCCGGGTTACGGCTACCCGCAGGCGGGGCCCGGTGCCGGGCAGGCGCCGGGTTCCGGTGATCAGCAGTCCGGGTACGGCACTCCGCAGCCGGGCGCGGGAGCGCAGCGTTTCGGAGAGGGTGCGCAGCAGCCGGGTTACGGCTACCCGCAGGCGGGGCCTGGCGCCGGGCAGGCCGGGGGTTCCGGTGGTCAGTCGTCCGGGTATGGCGCCCCGCAGCCGGGCGCTGGAGCCCAGCCCCTCGGCGCGGGTGCCCCGCAGCCGGGTTACGGCTACCCGCAGGCGGGGCCTGGCGCCGGGCAGGCCGGGGGTTCCGGTGGTCAGTCGTCCGGGTATGGCGCCCCGCAGCCGGGCGCTGGAGCCCAGCCCCTCGGCGCGGGTGCCCCGCAGCCCGGTTACGGCTACCCGCAGGCGGGTCCCGGTGCCGGGCAGGCCGGGGGCCCCGCTGGTCAGTCGTCCGGGTACGGTGCCCCGCCCCCGGGGCACGGCGCCCAGGGCGGGTCCTCGCAGTCCGGGTACGGATCTCCGCAGTCGGGGCCCGGTGCTTCGCAGGCGGGTTATGGCTACCCGCAGGCGGGGCCTGGTGCCGGGCCGGCCGGTGGTCCCGGTGGCCGACAGACCGGATACGGCTTCCCTCAGCCGGGCGCTGATGCCCAGCGGCCTTCCGGGGCGCCGCAGGCCGCTCACGGCGCCCCGCAAGCCGGACAGGGCTACCCGCAGTCGGGGCGCGGCGTCCCGCAGTCCGCTCCCAACGCCCCCGGCTACGGCTACGGCTACCCCCAGGAGCCTCAGCGCGGACCCGCGCACGCCGCCCCGCAGGGGCAGGGCGCGCACGGGGCGCAGGCGGCGCACGGTGCTCATGCCGCCCCGCGTCCCGAGCAGCCGCAGCCGCCCTCCTCGCAGCCCAGACACGGCGCACACGCCGCGCCGCAGTCCGGGCGGGACGACCGGCAGGCGCACGGCTCCCACGCCGCGCAGCCGCTGCCGCCCGTTGCCGCGCCCGGCGCGGGGTCCGACAGTGATGCCACGCAGTACATACCGCCCGTCGCCGCCGACGAAGGGGTGACGCAGTACATACCCCCCGTGGGGCCCGGCGCTTTGCCGCCCGAGGCTCCCGCCGGGGATGCCACGCAGTTCCTGGGACGGGCCGACTCGGGGACGGGGGCCGGGACCGACAGTGATCCCACCCAGCTCATCGCGCCCATCCCCGCAGGCCCCGCAGGGTCCTCCACGCCTCCCGAGCCCGCCGGTGCCCCTTACGGCATCCGTCCCGGCGCCCCCGGCGACCGGCAGCCGCCCGCCGAGTTCGACAGTCTCTTCCGTACCGAGCCGGAGGCCGAGGGGCCTGCGTCCACGCAGCAGATGCCCCGCGTCCAGGCTCAGGGACCGGCCCCCGTACCCGCCCCCGACCCCGCGAGCGGCGGTCACGGCGGCGGCGGGCGCCGCAACCGCACCGGATCCAAGGTGCCGCTGATCGCCGCCGTCGGCGTCGGCATCGCCGTCCTCGGCATCGGCGCGGGCGCGCTCCTCAGCGCCGGCGGCGGTGAGGACGACAAGGGTGACGACGGGCAGCCCGTCTCCGCGTCCGGGGAGCCCGACGAGCGGCCCTCGCCGTCCGCCGACCCCGCCAAGGAGCAGGCCGTCGCCCTGGACAAGCTGCTCGCCGACAGCAACAACAGCCGCGACTCGGTCATCGCCGCCGTACGCAACGTGGGCAAGTGCCAGAATCTCGGCCAGTCGGCCAAGGACCTCCGCGCCGCGGCCAAGCAGCGCAACGGTCTCGTCACCCGGCTCGCGGGTCTGAAGGTCGACAAGCTGCCCGCCAACGACCAGCTGACGGCCTCCCTCAACAAGGCATGGAAGGCCTCCGCCGCCGCCGACAACCACTACGCCGCCTGGGCGGACCAGGTCGCGGGCAAGAAGGGCTGCCACAAGGGCCACGCCCGCAACACTCCGCAGACCGCGGCAGGCAACCGCGAGAGCGGCACCGCGACCACCGCCAAGGAGCAGGCCGCGAACCACTGGAACGCGATCGCCCGCAAGTACGGCCTCACCGAGCGCAACAAGACCCAGCTCTAGCTACGCGCTCTGCTCCAGCGTCTTCTCCACGTTCACGAAGCCCTCGCGCGCCGGGACGAGCCGCCCGTCGCGCACCGTCTGGAACGTGACGCCCGAGTTGATCAGGCGCGGGAACTCACTGGCGGCGAGGAGGTCCTCGAAACGCCAGCTCAGGGGCGGGGTGAGGCCGCCCGTCTCCACCCGCAGGCCGCCGTCGAGGGCACGGCGCAGCGTGCGGGCCGTCACCTCGCCGCCGTCGAGCGACTCGACGGCCTGCTTCAGGACGGTGTACGCGATCCACGTCGTCTGGACGCCCGCGTCCGAGGGGTCGACCCGGTTGTCGCCGAACGCCTGCTCACGGATGACGTCCCGCATCCGGTCCCACCGCGCGTCGCCCGCCGCCGGGTACCAGCCGGTGACGTACGCCCCTTCGTAGGGACCGCTCGCACCGCCGGTGCGGTCGATCAGGGACTGGTCGACGCTGCCGAGCACGGACGAGATGCGGACCGGCGGATAGTCGTCCTTGGTGCGCCGGAACGAGTCGTAGAACGTGTCCGTGCGCGCCCCGAGCGCCGCCGTCACACACCCGTTGTCCGCCCCCGCGTCCTTCAGCGCCCGCTCGGCCTGCGGCGTCAGGTCGGTGCCGTCCTCGGGGGCGCGGATGTCGGAGACGGGCTTGTGGTGGCCGTCGGCGAGGCCCTGGTTGAGCAGCTTGGGCAGCTCGTCCCCGGCGAGGGTGTCCGGCCGGACGAGGGAGACCCGGTCGCAGCGTGCGGCGAGCTGTCGGCCGTTGCCCGCGAGGAGCGCCGGTTCGCCGCCGTTGACGGGGTACGAGAGGGGGCTGCTGAACTCGTCGTCGGTGACGCCGTACCCGCCGATGTAGGGGATGCCCGCGACTTCGAGCGGGCCGAGGAAGGAGCGGCCGTGCTGGCTGTACGCGCCGACGACCGCCACCACGTCGTGGTCGACCGCCTGCCGCGCGCACTCGGCCGCCCCGACGGAATCGTTGTGGTCGTTGCAGGTCAGGACCTTGAGCTCGCGGCCGCCGAGGCCGCCGTGGGCGTTGACCCAGCGGGCGTAGGCCTGCGCCATGGCGGGGACGCCGGGCTTGTTGGTGGCCTTGGTCTTCTCCGGGGCCCAGGTCATCACGGTGATGGGGTCGTCCCCGGAACCCCCCGTGGTTCCGGGGATGACCCCGCAGCCGGATATCAGCGACGCACACGCCGCCACGGCGGCCGCCGAGAGCGCTGCGGATCGGGAGGGGCGGGGGAGGAAGGTGCGTCGCCAGCCGGTCATGTCCCTGCACGATTCCGTTGCGTGGCCAACCGTGGAGTGACTCGTCTTCAACGGACAGTGACATGAAAGTGAACGGGCGGGGTCCGGTTCGCGTGCGTGGAGTGGGAACGTACGATCCATGACCGTGCAAGATTCGGAGAAGTCTTCCCGTCGCGGCCGTCGCTCCAGCACCATGGGCGGCATGCCGACCAACGACATGCCGTGGTGGCGCTGGCGCAGCAACGTGCGCTCGGCGCTGCACATGCTCTCCGACCCCGACTTCCAGCGGGAGTGCTGGCTCGCCGGGCGCGAGGAGTACGGGGACGTGACCGACGCCGTGTACCGGCTGGTCGAGGACACGTGGCTGGACAACTGGTCCGCTGAGAAATACGTCGGGACGATCTTCCGTGACCCGCAGGAGGCGGCGCTCGTCGACACGGCCGTGCTGCGGGTGCTGCGGATCATGCACGAGGTGGGGCCCGACGCGCTGGTCTCCGTCTATCTGGAGCACCCGGGGTGGCCGGAGGCGGTCCGCGCGGCCCGCGACGCGCACGTGCGGCTCGCCGCCGGTGACGGTGACGACCCGGACGTGCCGCCGCAGACGCTCGAAGTGCTGCGGATCATGACACGGTCCGCCTGACGGCACGTCCGCCTGACGGGACGATTGCCGTCGGCGCTGTCCGCTGTGGGAACCTTGTCCGCATGAACGAGCAGTCCACCGCGCCCGCCGCCCCCGCTGAGCAGTACGTCCTCACCCTCTCGTGCCCCGACAAGCAGGGCATCGTGCACGCCGTGTCGAGCTACCTCTTCATGACCGGCTGCAACATCGAGGACAGCCAGCAGTTCGGCGACCACGACACCGGACTGTTCTTCATGCGCGTCCACTTCTCGGCCGAGGCGCCGGTGACCGTCGACAAGCTGCGGGCGAGCTTCGCCGCGGTCGGCGACTCCTTCCACATGGACTGGCAGATCAACCGCGCCGAGGACAAGATGCGCGTGGTCCTGCTGGTGTCGAAGTTCGGGCACTGCCTGAACGACCTGCTGTTCCGCTCGCGGATCGGCGCGCTGCCCGTGGAGATCGCCGCGGTCGTCTCCAACCACAAGGACTTCGCCGAGCTCGTCGCCTCGTACGACATCCCCTTCCATCACATCCCGGTGACGAAGGAGAACAAGCCCGAGGCGGAGGCGCAGCTGCTCGAACTCGTGCGTTCGCTGGACGTGGAGCTCGTCGTCCTCGCCCGCTACATGCAGGTCCTCTCGGACGACCTGTGCAAGGAGCTCAGCGGGCGGATCATCAACATCCACCACTCGTTCCTGCCGAGCTTCAAGGGCGCGAAGCCGTACCACCAGGCGCACGCCCGCGGCGTGAAGCTGATCGGCGCGACCGCGCACTACGTGACCGCCGACCTCGACGAGGGCCCGATCATCGAGCAGGAGGTCGAGCGGGTCGGCCACGGCGTCACCCCCGACCAGCTGGTCGCGATCGGCCGTGACGTGGAGTGCCAGGCGCTGGCGCGGGCCGTGAAGTGGCACGCGGAGCGCCGGATTCTCCTGAACGGCCGCCGCACGGTCGTCTTCGCCTGACGGACCCGGGGCGCGGACCCGCTCTACATCCGGCTCAGCGACGCCGCCGCGAACAGCACGTCGCGGATCGCCTCGCGGTCACCGTCCTGGCCCGCTGCCGCCTCCTCCGGCGACACGTGGCCCGCGGCGAGACGGCAGAACTCGACGCCGTCCAGCGCCACGTGCGCCACTTCGTGCTCGCGCGAGGCGGTGGCCGCGGGCGAGTCGAGCGGGATGAGCCACTCGCCGCCGCCGAGCCCCTCGATCTCCAGGCGCAGGCTGCGGCCCGGCGCGCCCGCCGCGACCAGGCGGCGCGGCGGGGTGGCGGGGTGGCGAGCCCGGAGCGGCGGCGCTCGGCGAGCGTGCCGGGGAGCAGCCGGGCGGCGAGGTCGATCATGCGGTGGAGGTGCCGGGGCGCGGGCGGCGCGTACGGGTAGTCGACGGCGTCGGCGATGTCGCCCGCGTGGATCCAGCACTCGAAGGCGCGGTCCACCATCGAGTCCCGCAGCGGCAGCTCGATGGCCTGCTGCTGTTCGGGTCCGGTGCCGCCGGGGACGGGCACCGTTCCGTACGGCACCGGGAGGCGGCCCGATCCGCCGCCCGCGAACGACACGGTGCGGATCAGTTCGTGCGTCTGGTCGCGCCACGGGGTGCGCACGGCGCGGGTGGGCGGGAAGTGCGATGCCCGCCAGTAGGCCTCCGTGCGGTGGGCGGGGTCCTGCGGGACCCTGACCTCCGGGCCGAGCGGGTCGTCGAGGCCGAGGGCGAGTCCGACCATGCCGTCGACCGCCAGGAGGTGGGAGATGACCCCGGCGACGGTGGTCTTCCTGCTGACCGGCCCTTCGTCGTCGAACCAGCGCAGCCGCACCGGCGCGTGCCACTCCGCGTCGCCGATGTCCTGGAGCAGCGCGTCGAGACGGGCGGTCTCCGCGTCGTACGGCACGGCCCACTCCGGCACGGGGATGCGGGGCGGGCGGCGGCCGAGGCAGCTCTCCAGGACGCGGGTGCGCAGCCCGGGGTCGAGGTCGAGGCTCTCCTCGGGGTGGAGCAGGCCGACGGCGTCGCGCAGCCGGAGCGCTTCCTCCGCGCACGGGCCGCAGTCGCCCAGGTGCTCCTCGACGGCGATGGCCTCCTCCGCGGAGCAGGCGGCGAGTGCCCAGGCGCCGAGCAGGGATTTCAGGACGCGGTGCTCCAGGACGAGCGGCTGGGGTGCCGGCGGCGGGTCGGGCAGGGCGTTTCCGGCGTCCTCGACGGAGGCGCGCGGCAGCGGTATGCGCGGCGCGGTGCCGTCCGTGTGGTCCGCGCGGTTCTGGCGGTCGGGCTGCTCTTCGTGCGGTTCGGGGCGTTCGGTGCCGGTCACAGCGTGGCTCCGGGGCCGGACGGCGTGTCGTGAGGGTGGGCGGCGGGCGGGGGGCCGGTGTCGTGGGCCGTGGAGAGGAGCTGCAGGCCGAGGCGGAGTCTGCGGCGGGCCTCGTCCTCGGTGACGCCGAGGTCGGCGGCCGTCTGGCGGTAGTCGCGGCGCTGGAAGTAGGCGAGCTCCAGGGCGGCGCGCAGCGGGGTGGGCATGGCCGTCACGATGTAGTCCGCGCGGGCGGCGGCGGAGGCGCGGCGGACCTTGCGCTCCAGGTCCTCCTCGGTGCCCGCGCCGCCGCGGGCGAGGGCGGCGGACTCGGTCTGGCGGAGCCGGTGGACGGCGCGCTGGTGGGCGAGCGTGGCGATCCAGGAGCGGAGTGGGCCCTGCCGCGGGTCGTACGCGTCGGGGTTCTCCCAGACGTGGCCGAAGACCTCGCGGGTGATGCGGTCGGCGGCGCTCGTGTCGCCGAGGACGCGGTGGGCGAGACCGTGCACGAGCGAGGCGAACCTGTCGTACAGCTCGCCGAGCGCGGCGGCCTCCCCGTGCGCGAGCCGCTGCTGCATGCGGCGGTCCCAGCGCCGCGGCGCGTCCTTCGGCATGCGGCCCCCTCGTGCGCTTGCCCGGTGCTGCTTCTGCTCTGTTTCTGCTGCCCACTCGAACGGTACTTCGGGTTTCTGCTCTCTCTCGAATGTAGTCGGCGCCGCTGACAACACACTCCTGTTTGCGGCAAAGCGCGCACTTCGCGGGAGGCCGGATGATATTGACGACGGCCTGCTGGTGTTTCATGGGAGGCAGGTGGGGCAGCTGAAGCAGAACGAAACGTAGGGACTGCTTCCGGATCACTCCGCGATCACTCCGCAGGCGCGGAGCAGGCAACGGCGAGCGAGAGGCGTGGCGCGTGACGCTCAAGGTGACCGTGGGCGAGCAGGAGGGCTGGGCCGTGCTGTGCGTCTCCGGCGAGATGGACCTGCTGACCTCGCCCGTCCTGCGTCAGCGCGTGCACGACGCTGTCGCCGACGGCCGCCGCCGCATCGTCCTCGACCTCTCCGAAGTGCTGTTCTGCGACTCCAGCGGCGTCGGCGTGCTGATCGCCACGCGCCGCCTCATCCGTTCCTTCCAGGGCAGGCTGCGGCTGATACTGCCCGCCAAGGGCGCCGAGGACGGCTCCCACGTGAACCGCGTCCTCGCGGCCCTCGGCGTCCGCCGCCTCTTCGAGGTCTTCCCCGACGTTCCCGCGGCCCTGGACGACGGCGCGACGCCGCTCTCCGCGTAGGACATGAGCCCTAGGCCACGTCCTGCTTGGCCGTCGCCACGAAGGAGTTGATGGCCTCGCGCGAGACGCGGCGCCGCTCGGCCAGCGCGTCCCGGTCGTCCGCCCGGTGCACGTCGGCCACGTGGTCGAGCGTCTCCCACGCCAGTCGCACCAGCTCCTCGTCATGGGTGAGCAACTGCACGCGGAACAGCGCCTCCTGCGCGTCGGACCTCATCTCGTACGAACGGAAGCGCAACTCCTCGGTCTCCTCCTGCCGGTTCTCCGCCCTGCTGAACCAGCGGTCGACCAGGATCCGCCGGTAGTTGACCAATGCCCCGGCATACGCGCAGTACGCATCTATGCGTTCCTGTCGCAGTTTCTCCCCGCGCGTGAACCGTTCCGTCCGCTCGATCGCCCTCCTCTGAAAGGAGTGGGTGAGCCCCGCGCCCAGGAGAGTTCCGAGCACCGCTATGACACTTGCCGCGACCGCTTCCACGCAGCACAGTGCAGCACATCACACCCATGGAACACCCCTGTCCCGGAATTCCCGCGGTCTTGACACAAGCTCCGTTTTCCCACCTCGCGGCGGCCGGCAGCACGTACGCTCGCAGCTGGGGAAACAGCCCCTGAACACGTACCCAACCGCGGAAGTGAGGCGGCCCGAAGATCATGGACAGTGCCGAGTACGAGCGTAGGATCGCGGCCCGGTTCGCCACCTTCGACCAGGACGGCAACGGCTACATCTCCCGTGAGGACTTCAGTACGGCGGCTGCCGCCCTGTGCGCGGAGTTCGGCGCCACGGCGCGGTCCGAGAAGGGACAGGCCCTCTACATCGGGGCCGAGGCGTTCTGGCAGGGCATGGCGGGGATCGCGGACCGTGACGGCGACCAGCGGATCACCCGCGACGAGTTCGTGGGCGGCGCGGTGAAGCGGCTGCGCGACAACCCCGAGCGGTTCGCGGAGATCGCGCGGCCGTTCCTGCACGCCGCGATCGACGTGGCCGGCGCGGACGCCACGGTGGCGCCGGTCGACGCCGGGCGCGCGCTGAAGGCGCTGGGCGTGCCCGAGGACGTCGCGTCCGCGGTGGCCGCCGCTCTGGACGCGGACGGCGACGGCCGTGTCTCGGAGCAGGAGGTCGTGACGGCCTTCGCGCAGTACTTCACGGTTCCCGAGTAGCGGCGCGGTACTTCACCGTTCCCGCGGAGCGGAAGGCGCGGAGAAGCGTTCGCGCAGCTTGTACTTGAGGACCTTGCGCAGGGTCTCGTTGCGGGGAAGCGCCTCGACCACCTCCAGCTGTTCCGGCAGCTTGTAGGGGGAGAGGCCTTCCCCGCGCAGGTACGAGGTGATGGCGTCCAGGGACAATCCGCCGGTGCCCGCGCGCTGTTCGACGACCGCGCAGACGCGTTCCCCCCGTTCGGCGTCGGGCAGGCCGATCACGGCCGCCTCGCCGACCGCCGGGTGCTGGTGGAGCAGGTCCTCGATCTCCTTGGCGGAGATGTTCTCCCCCTTGCGGATGATGATGTCCTTCGCCCGCCCGGTGAGGACCAGATGGCCGGTCCTTCTCAGGTGGCCGAGGTCCCCGGTGATCAGGAACCCGTCGGCGTCGAAGGCGTCCGCGCTCTGCGCCGGGTCCAGATAGCCCTGACACACGGCTTCCCCGCGCAGCCGCACCTCGCCGTCCGTGCCGGGCGGCAGCTCGTTGCCGTCCGCGTCCGTGATGCGGATCTCCATGCCATCGGGAGGCAGCCCCTCCGTCGTCGCGAGGTTCTCCGCCGTGTCGTCGGGGGCGCCCATGGTGATCATCGGCACCTCCGTCATGCCGTACCCGTGCGTGAGCCGGCAGCCCATCTCACGCACCACGGCGTGGTAGACCTCCGGCGGCTTCGGCGCACCGCCGCCCGCGAGGAGACGCAGCGTGGGGCTGACCTTCTGTCCCGCGGGAAGTCGGCGCTGCTCGGTGAGGAACATCGAGTAGAACGCCGTCGAGCCGCCCGCCACGGTCACGCCGTGCCGCCGGTAGCCGTCGAGCGACGCGGGCAGCGCGAAGTGCTCGAACATGACGGCCGGGAAGCCGTAGAGGAGCAGCATCACGGTGTAGTCGGGGCCCGCGATGTGGGCGAAGGGGAACGCCATCGAGCCGACGTCCGACTCCGTGAGGTGCAGGGCGTGGGCCAGGCACGAGCCGCCGGCGATCAGTGAACGGTCGGTGTGCAGGACGCCCTTGGGGTCGGACGTGGTGCCCGAGGTCCAGTAGATCCAGCGCACCGCCGTGCCGTCGGAGGGCGGCGGGGGCAGCACGGCGGGGTCGGCCTCGGGCAGCGACGCGTACGCCTCGAAGACGTTGATGCCGTTGTCGCCCTCCGCGCAGAGCCTGCGGGCCATCTCCGTGTGGTCGAAACCGCGCCAGAGGCCCGGCACGGCGAAGAACTCCGCTTTGGACTCCCGGAGCGCGTATCCGACTTCGCGGTCCCGCAGGAAGGGGATCAGGGGCGACTGGACGGCGCCCAGGCGCGCGAGCGCGAAGGAGAGCAGGGCGGTCTCGATGCGGGTGGGCAGCTGCCAGGCGACGACCGTGCCGGGCCGTACGCCCCTCTCGTACAGCCCGGCGGCGACCCGCTCGGCGCGGTCCCGCAGCTCGCCGAAGGTGAGCGTGCGGTCGCCGGAGGGCTCGGCGGCGGCCTGCACGAGGACGGGCCTGTCAGGGGTGAGGTCGGCGCGGCGGTCGATGAGTTCCCAGAGGGTGCGGGACTCGCCCAGCGCGTACGCGGTCTCGTTCACCGAGGTCCTCATGCGATCCCCTCCCGGGCCCACGTCACCGACCTGACGTACCGTCAGTTCGTGCCCGAGAGAGTAGGCCCCGGCGCCTTGTCGGTCCAGGGGTGCGCGGCTAGCCTGCGACCTGACGCGGCATCAGATATGCCGTCAGCCGCGGCACCCGAGGCCGGAGGGACGTACCGCGTGGACCTCACGTACACCGACGAGGAGGAAGCCTTCCGGGCCGGGCTGCGCGACTGGCTCTCGCTCGTGCTGCCCAAGCTCCCCGCCAGGCCCTCCCCCCAGGACTGGCCGGGACGGCGCGCCTACGACACCGCGTGGCAGCGCCTCCTGTACGACGCGGGCTACGGAGAGGTCCACTGGGACGCCTCCCCGACGCAGCGCCTCATCTTCCTGGAGGAGACGGAGAAGGCGGGCGCCCCCTACGTAGGGGCCAATTTCGTGGGCCTGCTCCACGCGGGCCCGACCATCGCCTCCGAGGGCACACCGGAACAGCGGGACCGCTGGCTGCCGCCCGTCCTGCGCGGCGACGAGGTGTGGTGCCAGGGCTTCAGCGAGCCCGACGCCGGGTCCGACCTCGCGTCACTGCGCACGCGCGCGTGGCGGGACGGCGACCACTACGTGGTGAACGGCTCCAAGATCTGGACCTCCCACGCGGAGGTCGCCGACTGGTGCGAGCTCCTGGTCCGTACGACACCGGTCAGCGAGGACGTGCCGAAGCACCGGGGCATCACCTGGCTCGCGATGCCGATGGACGCCCCCGGCGTCACCGTGCGTCCGCTGCGCACGCTCGCCGGGTCCACGGAGTTCGCCGAGGTGTTCCTCGACGACGTGCGCGTCCCCGTCGCGAACCGGGTCGGCGCGGAGAACGACGGGTGGCGCGTGACGATGGTGACCCTGTCGTACGAGCGGGGCACCGCGTTCGTGGGAGAGGTGGTGGCCTGCCGGCGCGTCCTCGGCGAGCTGGCCCGCGAGGCCCGCGCGAACGGCCGCTGGGGCGATCCGGCGCTGCGGCGCAGGCTCGGGCGGCTGCACGCCGAGTTCTCGGCGCTGTGGCGGCTCACGCAGTGGAACGTGAGCGAGGCGCAGCGCACCGGCGGCGTCCCCGGCGTGGGCGGCTCCGTCTTCAAGCTGCGCTACTCGCACGCGCGGCAGGAGCTGTACGACGCCGCCGCCGAGGTGCTCGGCGCGGGCGCCCTCGACCTCGCCCACGCGTGGACGCTCGAGCGCCTCTCCTCGCTCTCCTACACGATCGCCGCGGGCACCTCGCAGATCCAGCAGAACATCGTGGCCGAGCGCATCCTCGGCCTCCCGAAGGGCCGGTGAAGGTCCGTATGGATTTCCAACTCAACGACGACCAGCAGGCGTTGCGGGCCGGAATGCGGCAGCTCCTGGAGGGGCGGTTCTCGCTGCGGGACGCCACGGACCGGATCGACCGCGCTCTCTGGCGCGAGCTCGGGGGCGCGGGTCTCTTCGCCCTCGCCCTGCCGGAGGCGGAGGGCGGGGTCGGACTGGGGTTGCCGGAGGCCGTGTTGGTCTTCGAGGAGGCGGGGCGGGTCCTGTTGCCGGGGCCCGCCGTGGCGACGTTCCTGGCGGCGGGCGTCGTGCCGGGCGCCGCGACGGGGGAGACGGTGGTGACCGCCGTCGACGGCACGCTGGTGCCGTGGCTGGAGGAGGCGGACGTGGTCCAGGGCGACACCGCCGGAGCCGTCCCTCTCCGTTCCGTCGACCCGCTGACGCCGCTGCACCGCGTCCCCGACGCGGGCAGCCTCGACCGCGGCGCGCTCCTCTACGCCGCGGAACAGCTCGGCAGCGCCGCGCGCACCTGCGAGACGGCCGTCCAATACGCACGGCGACGCGAACAGTTCGGGCGGCCGATCGGTGCCTTCCAGGCGGTGCAGCACCTCTGCGCACAGATGCTCGTACGCGCCGAGCTCGCCCGCAGCGCCGTGTACGCGGCGGCCGTCACCGGGGACCGCCTTGACGCGTCCGCCGCCAAGCTGCTGGCCGACGACGCGGCCGTCCGCAACGCGCGGGACTGCCTCCAGGTGCACGGCGGCATGGGATTCACCTGGGAGTCGGACGTCCACCTGCACCTCAAGCGGGCCTGGGTGCGGGCCGAGCTCGGCCGGTCGGCGCGGGCCGCGGAGGAGGAGCTCGCCGAGGCGCTCTGAGAAATTGGTCTGTCCGATATCTGGCGATTTGCCCGCTGTTCCGTCTCCCTGACGCCACGCGCACGGGGACTACTCAGCGTCGATATCGGGTTGTGTCCTACGCGTGACTCGTCACGGCGCGGAGTCGGTGTCCGGCTCGGGTACCTTGTGTGAGATGCGAGTGGTCCTGAGGCCGAACCATGCCGGTGTTGCCCATGTGGTGGCGCCGGATCCGGCGATGCGCACCGCTCGCAGCGCAGGGCGGGGCTCCGCCGCCGCCTGTTCGACCCCCCGCGGTGCGCGTCGCACAGTATGCAGTACGCGTACTCCTTCGCGCTGGAATATGCCCGAAGCGCTTGTTGGGGTGACTGAACGTCAATCATGCTGTCTCCCAAGGGGATCACGTTCGGTGACCCTGTGGAGTCGCGAGGCGATGTGTCCGCCGGTTCGGATGGTGTGAGCGGTGCAGGTGCTTCAAGTTCAGCTGGAGGTCGGGGCCGACCCCGCGGAGGTGGGGCGGGCCAGACGATGGGCGCGGTCCCGGCTCGCCGGCTCCGGGATAGAGGCCGATGAACCGGTCGCCGAGACGCTGATCCTGCTGATCTCGGAACTCGTCACCAATGCCGTTGTGCACACCGGCTGTCCGGCCGTGCTGCGCATGCTGCTCCCGCGCGTCCTCGCCGACGCCCCCGGGACGGTCAGGGTCGAGGTGGCCGACCGGAGCTCCCGTCCGCCCGCCCAGCGGCACGCGGACGGCGACGACACCAACGGCCGCGGCCTGGAGCTGGTCGACGGCCTCGCCGACCGCTGGGGCTGGCAGCCCGAAGGTGCGGGCAAGAGCATCTGGTGCGAGGTCGACCGGTGCGAGCCCGGCGTCGCGGCGGCGGAGTTCGAGGGCACGACCCACGACGGCCGGTCGTGCGACGCGCACTCCTACGACGTGCAGCCTTACGACGTGCGGCCCCACGACGCGGCCTGCACTCCGTCGGTGCACGGACGTCTGGCACACGGGCCGATGGCCTGCGACGTGACGACACCCCTCGGGGTGACCGCGTGCGACGGCGCCGCGTACGAGAGGGCGGTCCGCAGCCGGGTGGCCTTCGGTGACCTGGACATCGCCTACGAAGCGGTGTGACAACGGCGGTGATCCCGGCGCGGGCCCCTGAGAGCCCGCGTGCGCCGTCCCGTGCTGCTGTGCGCGCTCCCGTGCGCTGGTGGGGCAAAAGGGACGTAGTTCATTAATCCCCGACACGGTGTTGACGTGCCGTGTCCGATTGATCACGCTTGTGTGCAGCGATTCGCCGTGAGGGGACGTCGAGGGCCGGCAGCCGCAGTGCCGCGGGTCCTTGGCGCAATGTGAGTCGTCTTCAAAGCCGGTCGGCGGCGTGCGCGGTGGCGTACCGGGGGCGACATCCGACGCGCCGCCTTCCGCGGTCCCGTGGTTCCGCGGGGGAACATCAGAGGATCGCGACCGGCGCCACCGGAGTGCCCGTTCCGCCGGTGAACGGCTCCGGCATCGCGCACAGCAGGAACGCGTGCCGGGAAACTTCTGCACAGGCTGTGGACAAGTTTTCCAGATCCCAGTTCTGGCCCTGGATCATCCCCATCTCGACGAGGTGGAGCGCGTGCACGGGCAGCCACAGGTTCTCGATCTCCGGGGGGAAGATCTCGAAGGTCAGGGTGTCGTTCGCGACCGCTGCGACGTCCCGCGCGTGGAACCACTCGGGCGTACGGACCGAGAGGCCGGGGGACGGGTACCCGTACGCGTGTTTGTCGCCCGCGAGATAGACCTGCATCTGTCCCGTGCGGACGAGCACGATGTCGCCCGTGCGGACCTCGACACGCCCGAACTCCGCCGCCTCGTCCAGGTCTTCGGGCGTGACGGCGTGATCGCCCGGCAGCCGGTCGACCCCTTTGGCGCGTGCCACGTCCAGCAGGACGCCCCGTGAGACGACGTGCCGGGCCTTGTCGATGCCGCTGAAGCGTGCGCCCGCGTGGGCGGTGATGCTGTCCGCGGGCCGGCCGTTGTAGATCTTTCCCGAGTGCGACGCGTGCGTGAGGGCGTCCCAGTGGGTCGCTGTCTGCAGCCCCATCGTCACCGCGTCGTCGCTGGTGGCGACCGTGCCGGGCCCGAACAGCTCCTGGTTGATCTGCACCATGGTGTGCAGGGGGTTCACGCGCCCGGGGATCAGGCCGGTCTGCACGCCGTCCTCCTTGAGCGGCAGCGCGAGCGGGACACGGCGGCCGGTGCGGACCTCGGCGGACGCGGCGCGCGCGACGTCGTCGGTGATGAGGTTGAGGGTCCCGATCTCGTCGTCGGCACCCCAACGCCCCCAGTTGTTCACGCGCTTGGCGATGTCGTGGAACTCGGGAGGGAGGGCCGGGGGCGAGGCGTCGGCGTCTGGAGGGACTGGCATGGTCTGGGTCCTCCGCGGGGGTTGTCTTCCGGTGTCTGACGGGTCATAAAATCTAACGGTCCGTCAGAAACCTCGGGAAGGGGCCGGACGTGGGGAACTTCTTGGCAGGCAAGGTGGTCGCCGTGACCGGCGCCGGACGCGGCATCGGCAGGGCCGTCGCCCTCGCCGCGGCGGCCGAGGGGGCGAAGGTCGTCGTCAACGACTACGGCGTCTCCATGGAGGGCGCCGAGCCGGCCAGCGAGATAGCGGACGCCGTCGTCAAGGAGATCCAGGCCGCGGGCGGCGAGGCCGTCGCCGTCGCGGACGACATCTCGACCATGGCGGGCGGACAGCGCGTCGTCGACGTCGCGCTCGCCGAGTACGGACGGGTGGACGGAGTGGTGTGCGTCGCCGGGATCCTGCGCGAGCGGATGCTGTTCAACATGTCCGAGGAGGAGTGGGACCCGGTGGTCGCCACGCACCTCAAGGGCACGTTCACGGTGTTCCGCGCGGCGTCCGCGGTGATGCGCAAGCAGGGCTCCGGCACGTTGATCGGCTTCACCAGCGGCAACCACCAGGGCTCGGTCGCGCAGGCCAACTACAGCGCGGCGAAGGGCGGGATCATCTCGCTGGTGCGGAGCGCGGCGCTGGGGCTGCACAAGTACGGGGTGACCGCGAACGCGGTGGCGCCCGTCGCCCGTACGCGCATGTCGGCGAACGTCCCGATGGAGCTCAAGGAGATCGGCGAGCCCGAGGACGTCGCCGCGCTCGTCACGTACCTGCTGAGCGACCGCGCGCGCGACGAGAAGATCACCGGCCAGGTCTACACGATCGCGGGCCCCAAGATCGCGGTCTGGGCGCAGCCGCGCGAGCTGCGTGCGGGGTACGCGGAGGGGGCCTGGACCCCCGAGAAGATCGCGGACTTCCTGCCCGGGACGGTCGGCACCGACCCGATGCCGCTCCTCGCGCAGCTGGAGGCGATGGCGAAGGCGGCGGCGGGGAAGGAGCGGCCGAACGCGTAGGGAGGGTGGACTGGTCCGGGGCGGCGGGAGGGTGGTGGGGGCTGATGGAGTTCGGGTTCGGGGACGAGGACGAGGCGTTCCGTGCGGAGGCGCGGGCGTGGCTCGCGGAGCACCTCACCGGGGAGTTCACCGCGGCGGTGGGGCGGGGCGGGCCGGGGAGCGAGCACGAGGGGGGTGCGCTGCGGCGGGCGTGGGAACGGGAGTTGGGGCGCGGGGGGTGGATCGGGCTCGGCTGGGACACGGGGACGGACTCGGGTGCGGGCGCCGGTGAGGGTGCGGGCACGGGGCCGGGCGTGTACGGGAACCGGCGGGCCACGCTGACCCAGCAGGTGGTCTGGGCCGAGGAGTACGCGCGCGTGCGGGCACCCGGGCGGTACGGGCACATCGGCGAGAACCTGCTCGCGCCGACGCTCCTCGCGTACGGGAGCCGGGAACAGCGGGACGAGTTCCTGCCGCCGATCGCGCGGGGCGAGACGCTGTGGTGCCAGGGATACAGCGAGCCCGGTGCCGGGTCCGACCTGGCGGGCGTGCGGACGCGGGCGGAGCGGGACGGGGCGGGCGACTTCCGGGTGACGGGGCAGAAGATCTGGACGTCGCTGGCGCAGGAGGCGGACTGGTGCTTCGTGCTGGCGCGGACGGGCGGTGACGGGAGTGGGCGGGGCAGCGAAAGCGGAAACGGGGCGCGGCCTCACGAAGGGCTGTCGTTCCTGCTCGTGCCCATGGACCAGCCGGGGCGGATCGACGTCCGGCCCATCCGGCAGCTGACCGGGACGAGTGAGTTCAACGAGGTCTTCTTCGACGGCGCACGCGCGCGTGCGGCCCATGTGGTGGGCGGCGTCGGCAACGGGTGGCGGGTCGCCATGGGGCTCCTCGGCTTCGAGCGGGGCGTGTCCACGCTGGTGCAGCAGATCGGCTTCGCGGAGGAGCTGGCGGCGGTCGTACGGGAGGCCGTGGCCGGCGGGGCGGTCGACGATCCGGTGGTGCGGGACCGGCTGGTGCGGCAGTGGGCGGAGCTGCGGGTGATGCGGTGGAACGCGTTGCGGACGCTGGGGAGTGCGGGTTCGGGGGCGGACGGGGGCGGGGCCGCCGGTTCCGGGACCGGGGTCGGCTCGCCCAGTGTGGCCAAGTTGCTGTGGGGGCGGTGGCACCAGCGGCTCGGTGAGCTGGGGATGGCGGTGCGGGGGCCGTCGGCGGCGGTGGGCCCGCAGGACTGGTGCGCGGACGCGCCCTACGAACTCGACCCTCTGCAGCGGCTGTTCCTGTTCAGCCGCGCCGACACCGTCTACGGCGGCTCGGACGAGGTGCAGCGGAACATCATCGCCGAGCGGGTGCTCGGTCTGCCGAGAGAGGCCAGGGGGCCTCGGTGAGGGGTGCGGGATGAGGGGCGTTGTCTTCGACGGGGCGCGGGCCGAGGTCGTCGACGACCTGGAGATACGGGCTCCGGGGCCGGGCGAGGTGCTGGTCGCGGTGGCGGCGGCGGGGCTGTGCCACAGCGACCTGTCGGTGATCGACGGGACCATTCCGTTTCCGCCGCCGGTGGTGCTCGGACACGAGGGCGCGGGGGTCGTCGAGGCGGTGGGGGCGGGGGTGGTGCACGTGGCCCCCGGGGACCACGTGGCGCTGTCCACGATCGCGAACTGTGGCGCGTGCGGCGAGTGCCATCGAGGGCGGCCGACCATGTGCCGGAAGGCCATCGGGGCGCCTGATCAGCCGTTCGCGCGGGGCGGCAAGCCGGTGTACCAGTTCGCGGCGAACTCCTCCTTCGCGGAACGCACGATCGTGAAGGGCGTGCAGGCGGTGAAGATCGCCGACGACATTCCGCTGACGTCCGCGGCACTGATCGGGTGCGCCGTGGTGACGGGGGTGGGCGCCGCACTGAACCGCGCGAAGGTCGACCGGGGCGACTCGGTGGTGGTGATCGGTACGGGTGGGATCGGGCTCAACGTGCTGCAAGGGGCGCGGATCGCGGGGGCAGGAGTGATCGTCGCGGTCGACGCGAACCCGGAGAAGGAGGCGGTGGCGCGGCGCTTCGGTGCGACACACTTCTTCGGGTCGACGGAGGGGGCGCGGGAGGTGCTGCCCCACGGAGCGGACCACGCCTTCGAGTGCGTGGGGCGGGTCGAGCTCGTGCGGGAGGCGGTGGACCTCCTGGACCGGCACGGTCAGGCCGTGCTGCTGGGGATGCCGGGGGCGAAGGACGAGGCGTCGTTCGTGGTCGCGTCGATGTTCCTGGACAAGTCGATCCTGGGCTGCCGGTACGGGAGTTCGCGCCCGCAGCGGGACTTTGCGCTGTACGCGGACCTGTACCGGGCGGGTCACCTGCTCCTGGACGAGCTGGTGACGGCGACGTATCCGGTGGAGGACTTCGCGGCGGCGGTTGCGGACGCGGAGGCGGGGAGGGTGGCGCGGGGGGTTCTGACGTTCTGACGCCCCGACGTCCCGACGCTCTGGCGTCCTGGCGTTCGGTGAGGCCAGTTCCCCGCGGATAAATCGGAGGCCCCCCGGCGAGGGGGCCGGTAGGTTCGGGGCGTGGGGTATTCGGCGGTCAGGTCGTGGGGCGTGGTGCGGTGGGGGTTCGTCGCCGTGGGGGCGCGGATGCCCGTCGCGGCTGCGCCGCTCGCGCTCGTGTTCCTCGTACGGGAGCGGCCCGGTGGGTATGTGCTCGGTGCCGCACTCGCCGCCGCGTACGTCGTGGGGGAGATCGTCGGCGCGCCGGTCCTCGGCATGCGGATCCGCGCGGAGCGGGCGCGCGGCGCGATGGCTGTCGGGCTGGGGGTCGGTGGGCTCGCCTTCGCGGGGCTCGGGGTCCTGCACGGCGCCCACCCCCTCGCCCTGGGAGCCTGCGCCTTCGTCGCCGGTGCCGCCCCCGCCGCCGCTCCGGGCGCTCTCCGCGCCCTGCTGACGAGCATCGTGCCGGAGGCGGCCGTCGCCCAGGCGCTGGCTGTCGAGTCGATGCTGACCTTCGCCGTCTGGGCGGTCGCGCCCGCCGCCGTCACGGGGCTCGCCCTCGGGGTCTCCCCGGTGCTCCCCCTGCTCCTGGGCGGCCTGCTGATGACCGCCTCCGTCGCGGGGCTCTGGATGCTGCCCGCGGGCTGGCGCGCGGACGCCGACGACCGGGGCGGCGAGTCCATGGTGCGGATTCTCGCGCGTGCCTGGCCGCTGTTCGTGACGGGCGCGGCGAGCCTGTCGATGCTGGCGCTCGCCGAACTGGTGCTGCCCGCCCTGCTGGAGCAGCGCGGCATCGACGTCGGCTGGGCGGGCCCGCTGCTCGTGGCGCTCGCGGTCGGCTCGGCCGTCGGATCGTTCGTGTACGGGCTGCGGCGCTGGCCGGGACGGCTGCGTACCCAGAGCATGGTGCTGATGTTCGGCGTCTCGGGGTGTCTCGCCCTCGTCGCCCTGCTGCCGGGGGTGGCCTGGCTGTTCGTCGCGCTCGCCGTCGCCGGTGTGTTGCAGGCGGGTGTGATGCTGACCCGGAACCTGTCGCTGCGCGAGGCGCTGCCGCCGAGCGCGCTCGCCGCGGGCTACTCGGTGATGTACGCGGCCGTCGGTGCGGGTTACGCGGCCAGCGGGTCCCTCGCCGGCGGCCTGCTCAGCGTCGTGTCGCCGTCCACGGCGATCCTGTCGGGTGTGGGACTGGGGCTCGTCCTCACGCTGGTGGGGGTGGCGGGGGAAGTGAAGCCCGCCGCGGCGGAGGACGGGGCGGCCGGGTCAGGGGGCCGAGACGTCGCGGAACGTCCGCCGGTAGGCCGTCGGCGTGACTCCTAGCGCGGCCTGAAGGTGCTGCCGCATCGACTGCGCCGTCCCGAACCCGGCGTCCGCCGCGACCTGGTCGACGGAGAGGTCCGTCGATTCGAGCAGGTGCCGTGCCCGCTCCACGCGCTGCTGCGTCAGCCACTGACCGGGACTTACGCCGACCTCCTCACGGAACCGACGCGTGAACGTGCGGACCGACATCGACTCCTGCGCGGCCATGTCGCGCAGCTGAAGCGGCTGGTCGAGCCGCCCGAGCGCCCAGGCGCGTGCCGTGCGCGTGGTCGCCAGCTGCGGCTCGGGCACCGGACGGTGGATGTACTGCGCTTGGCCGCCGTCCCGGTGCGGCGGTACGACGGTACGGCGGGCCACCTCGTTGGCGACGGCGCTGCCGTGGTCGCGGCGTACGACATGGAGGCACAGGTCGATGCCCGCGGCCACGCCCGCCGACGTGAGGATGTCGCCGTCGTCGATGAACAGCACGTCCGCGTCGACCTCGACCCGCGGGAAGAGCCGCTGGAAGTGGTCGGCGGACGACCAGTGCGTGGTGGCGGGGCGGCCGTCCAGGAGCCCGGCGGCGGCCAGGATGTACCCACCCGTGCAGATGGCCATCAGTCGTGTGCCCGGCCTGACGTGGGCGAGGGCGGCCGTCAGTTCGTCCGTGAGGCGGCCCTCCTCGTGCACGGGTCCCAGCTCGTACGACGCCGGGATCACGACCGTGTCCGCCGTGGCCAGCGCCTCGGGCCCGTGCTCGACGACGATCGCGAAGTCGGCGTCCGTGCGGACGGGGCCCGGCGGACGGACCGAGCAGGTCACCACCTCGTACAACCGTCGACCCTCCGGGGTGCGAGCCCCCTTGAAGATCCGTTGCGGGATGCCCAGTTCGAAGGGGATCACGCCGTCCAGGGCGAGGACGACGACGCGGTGGGCGGCTGTCTTGGGCATGGCCCGATCCTAGCGAATGCTGTCTCTCGGGCCACTCGTTCGTACGCGGCCGACTTTCGATCCTTGTGACGTGACCCATGACGTGACCCAGACAACCGAGACGTCCGCGCGGGCTGCCGGGGACGACGGCTCCCACGACGGCTCCCACGGCGGCTCCACTCCGCCGAAGACCCCCGGGCGCCGTGCTCCCCGTATCCACCGCGCCTGGTTCGTCGCCGCCGTCACGTTCGTGACGATCATCGGGGCGGCCGCGTTCCGTTCGCTGCCCGGTCTGCTCTTCGATCCGCTGAAGGAGGACTTCGGCTGGTCGCGCGGCACCGTGGGCCTCGCGGTCTCCGTGAACCTCGCGCTGTACGGCCTGACCGCGCCGTTCGCCGCCGCGCTCATGGACCGCTTCGGCATCCGCAAGGTCGTCGCGGTCGCGCTCGTCGTGATCGCCTGCGGCTCGGGGCTCACCGTGTGGATGAACTCCGCGTGGCAGCTGCTGCTGTGCTGGGGGCTGCTCGTCGGGCTCGGGTCGGGCTCGATGGCGCTCGCCTTCGCCGCCACCGTCACCAACCGGTGGTTCACCGAACGGCGCGGCTTCGTCAGCGGCATCCTCACCGCGGCGTCCGCGTCCGGCCAGTTGGTCTTCCTGCCGCTGCTCTCCTGGATCGTGGAGACGTACGAGTGGCGGCCCGCCGCCGTGACGGTCGCGCTCGCGGCCCTCGCGGTCGTCCCCTTCGTTTGGCTGCTGCTGCGGGACCACCCGGCGGACGTCGGCCTGAAGCCGTACGGGTCGCAGGAGTTCGTACCGAAGCCGCCGCCCGTCCCCGGTGCGGCACGGCGCGCGGTCACCGTGCTCCTCAAGGCCGCCCGAACCGGTCCCTTCTGGCTGCTCGCCGGGTCGTTCGCGATCTGCGGTGCCTCGACGAACGGACTCATCCAGACCCACTTCGTGCCCGCCGCGCACGACCACGGCATGGGCGTGCGGGCCGCCGCCTCCCTGCTCGCCGTCATCGGGATCTTCGACATCGTCGGGACCATCGCGTCGGGCTGGTTCACGGACCGCTTCGACTCGCGGCGCCTGCTCGCCGTCTACTACGCGCTGCGCGGCGTCTCGTTGCTCTTCCTGCCGATGCTGCTCGCGCCGGACGTACGGCCGCCGATGATCTTCTTCATCGTCTTCTACGGCCTGGACTGGGTGGCCACCGTCCCGCCCACCCTGGCGCTCTGCCGCGAGCAGTACGGCGACGACAGTGCGATCGTCTTCGGCTGGGTGCTCGCCTCGCACCAGGTGGGCGCGGGTCTCGTCGCGTTCCTCGGCGGTGTGGCACGGGACGTCTTCGGCTCGTACGACGTGATCTGGTACGCCTCCGGGGCGCTGTGCGCGGCGGCGGCGCTGATGGTGCTGGTGATCCGGCGGGTCCGTGCGGAACCGGTGGCGGTCGCCGTCAGCGGGTGAGGCGTGCTCTCAGCGGGTGAAGCGGCCGAACGTGCCCCGGTGGAAGAGGAGCGGGTCGGCGTCGTCCTGGGTCGCGCCGAGGGCGTCCACGCGGCCGACGACGATGAGGTGGTCGCCGCCGGGGTGCACCGCCTGGATGGTGCAGTCGACCCACGCGGGCGCTCCTGCGAGGCGCGGCGATCCGGAGACGGGCGCCGCGTCGTACACCACATCGGCGAACTTGTCGGCGCCGCTCACCGCGAAGCCGCGGCACAGGTCGCCCTGGTCGGCGCCCAGGATGTTGACGCAGAAGACGCCCGCGCGCGCGATGCGCGGCCACGTCGTCGACGTACGCGCCACCATGAAGGAGACCAGGGGCGGGTCGAGGGAGAGCGAGGCGAAGGACTGGCAGGCGAAGCCCGCGGGTCCGCCGCGCTCGTCGGGACCGCCGTTCTCGCCGGGCCCGCAGTCCTCGTGGGGCGGGGCCGTGATCACGGTGACGCCCGTCGCGAAGTTGCCGAGCACGCGCCGGAACTCGTTCCTGTCGAGCGGTGCCCGCTCGTCGTCGCCGACCGCCCGCAGCTGCGGGCGCGGCAGTGGTTCGACGGGCGCCGTGGTGGTGCGGGCCCCGACCGACCTGAGGTAGCGAACAGCGGTGGCCGCCATCCCTGCGTGTCCCATCACACCGTCCATTGAAGCTGACGGGTCGTCAGATGGGAAGGGTCCGGCCGGAACGCCGTGGTGCGTGCCGTGCGGCGTCAGCGGCCCCGGTACGTGGGTGTGCGGCGGTCCACGAAGCTCGCCACGCCCTCCCGCGCGTCCGCCGTCGTCATGTTGATCTCCTGTGCGGCGGCCTCGGCGGCGAAGGCCGTCGCGCGGTCCGTCTCCAGGGAAGCGTTGACCAGCTGCTTCGTCAGGGCGAGTGCTCGGGTCGGGCCGGCCGCGAGGCGTTCCGCCCACTCCCGCGCCGTCTTCTCCAGCTCCTCGGCCGGTACGACGCGGTTGACGAGGCCCAGCCTCTCGGCCTCGCCGGCCGGCACCGCGTCGCCGAAGAACATCAGCTCCTTGGCCCGCTGCGGCCCGACCAGCCGCGGCAGCAGATACGCGCCGCCGCCGTCCGGCACGAGGCCGCGCCGCACGAACACCTCGATGAACCGGGCCTGTTCGGCGGCGATGACCAGGTCGCAGGCGAACGCGAGATGGGCACCGATGCCCGCCGCGGTGCCGTTCACCGCGGCGATCACCGGCTTCTCGCAGTCGAGGACCGCCGAGATGAGCCGTTGGGCGCCCTGCTTGATGGTGCGGGCGACGTCACCCGGTACGCGTTCCTGCCCGGCCGGGGCGGCGGGCGCGCCGCGCAGGTCCGCGCCCGCGCAGAAACCCTTGCCGGTCGCGGTGAGCACGACGGCCCGTATGCCGGGGTCGGCGGAGGTGTCGCCGAGCAGGTTGATCACGCGTTCGCGCTGGTCCCAGGTGAGGGCGTTCATGGCCTCGGGCCGGTTGAGCGTGATCCACGAGACGGCGTTGTCAGTGGTGTGCCGTATCAATGTGGTGAGGGGGTCGGGTGCGTGTTCGGCGGCCGGTGGGTTTTCGGGGGTGGGGGTGGCGGTCATGGGGGAGTGGCTCCGTTTCGGGTGGGCTGCGGTGAGGGAGCGCGTACGGCAGCGTGTGCGTGCGCACAGGGCGCGGCGGCGTGCGGGGTCCCCGCCCGGGGCGTCGTGTGCCTGGTCGTCCCGGGTCCGGACCTGGCTCACCGGTGGAGCGCCACCGGGACTACCGGCAGACGGCGAGCGCGTCGAGCGCCACGGCTCCCTGCCCCCGCGGCAGCACCATCAGCGGATTGATGTCCAACTCGGCGATGTCGTCCCCGAGTTCCAGCGCCATGCGCTGCACCCGCAGCACGACCTCGACGAGCGCGTCGATGTCGGCGGGCGCCGCGCCCCTGACCCCGTCGAGCAGCGCCCGCCCGCGCAGCTCCGACAGCATCGCCTTCGCCTGGTCCTCGCCGAAGGGCGGCACCCGCACGGCGGCGTCCCGCAGCACCTCGACGAGTACGCCGCCGAGCCCCACCGTCACCGTCGGCCCGAACAGCGGGTCGTGCGTGACGCCGACGACCATCTCGACGCCCCGCTCGACCATCTGGCAGACGAGGATGCCGTCGAGGTCGACGCCTTCGTAGCGGGCGATGTCCGTGAGCTCCCGGTAGGCGTCCCGCACCTGGCTCGCCGAGGTCAGGCCGATCTTCACCAGACCCAGCTCGGTCTTGTGCGCGAGCTGCGCCCCCGAGGCCTTCATGACGACCGGGTAGCCGACGAGCCCGGCCGCCCTGACGGCCGCCGCCGCACTGGTCACCAGCTGTTCGCGCGGCACCCTGATGCCGTACGCGCGCAGCAGCTGCTTCGCCGCGTGCTCGCTGAGCTGCTGGCCCGGCCGCATCAGCGCCTGGGCCTTGCGGAAGGACGGGGAGGGCGTGCGTGGCGCCTCGTCGAAGGGGGAGCGGTAGTGGGCCGTGAAGCGGTGGTGGTCCAGATGGGCGCGCACCGCCGTGATGCAGTTGGCGAAGGTGCGGAAGGTCGCGACGCGCGAGGAGCCGAGGAGCGTCGTGCGGTAGGCGTCCTCGGTGCCGAGCGGCGAGCCCCACACCACGCACACCAGTTTGTCCGTCTGCTCCGCCGCGTCCACCAGGTCCTGCGCGAGCTTGTCGCTCAACGGCGGGAAGGGCCCGGTGATCGGGCAGATCAGCACGCCCACCTCCGGGTCGTCCAGGATCGCGTCGATGATCTTCCGGCCGCGCCGGTCGCCGACGGGGTGCCCGCCGTTGTCGACGGGGTTGGAGACGTTCAGGTGCTCGGGTATCCACTGGTGCAGCTCCGCCTGCTTGGCGGCGGAGAGCGTGGGCAGGGTGAGACCCGCCTCGGTCGCCAGGTCCGAGAAGTGCGCGCCCGTGCCGCCCGAGATCGAATACACGACGACGCCGTCCGCCTTGGGCTCGCGGGCCCGCGCAAGGCAGGCGGCGGTGTCCTGCAGCTCGTCGAGTCCGTCGACGCGGATCACGCCGAACTGGCGCATCGCCGCGTCCACGACCGCGTCGGCGCCGGTCAGCTTGCCGGTGTGTGAGGCGGCCATGCGGGCGCCGGTCTCGGTGCGGCCGACCTTCACGGCGACGACGGGCACCCCGCGGCGGGCCGCGCGGTCGGCGGCGAGGAGGAAGGCGCGGCCGTCCTTGAGGCCCTCGACGTAGCAGGCGATGGCCCCGACCTCGGGGCGCTCGGCGAAGTAGGAGATGAAGTCGGCGGTCTCCAGGTCGGCTTCGTTGCCGGTGGGCGCCCAGTGCGAGAGGCGGACGCCGAGCTCCTGCATCGTGAAGACGGGGCGTCCCTGGTGGCCGGACTGGGTGATGAGCGCGATGGCGGGTCCTTCGAGGTCCTCGCGGAACTCCTCGAAGGCGTTGAGGTTGGTGTTGGGTCCGAGGAGCCTGAGGCCGGAGCCCTGGACGGCGGCCGCGAGCCGTTCCTGGGCGGCGGCGCCCTCCTCGCCGGTCTCGGCGAACCCGGAGGCGAAGGCGACGGCGAACCGCACCTTCTCCTCGGCGAGCTGCTCGATGACGGGGAGCGGATCGCCGACAAGGAGGACGGCGAGGTCGACCTGTTCGGGCAGGTCGGCGACGGAGGGGAAGCAGGTGATGCCGTAGACGGACCGGCGGGTGGGGTGCACGGGGTGCAGGCGCGCGCCGACCCGTTCCGCCCAGGCGATGAGCTGCCGTGTGATGCCGGTGTTGGGGCGCCCCTCGGCGTCCGACGCGCCGACGACGGCGACGGAGGCGGGCCGGAAGAAGCGGTCGAGGTCGGGCACGCCCGCGTACAGCGGCCGACCGCTGACGTCCAGGTCGTCGGCCGTGACGGCTCTGCCGTGGACGGTGTGGGGAGGGAGTTCGCCGCAGGCCACGACATGGGCGCGGCGGGGGTCGGTGGTGAAGGTGCCGTGAGTCGATCCAAGCATCGGTCCGCCCGCTCCTGTGTGACAGCACTTACCTGACGCCTTGCTCGGGGCTCTAGCTGACGCTTAGTCAGGTTACTGAACTGACGGGGCGTCAGGAATGGTGCTGCGCGTAAAAGGCTTCGTGGGCTCGGGGTCGTAGCTCCGGGTCCGGGCCGGGTCGGGCTGGGCGCGCGGTTCCCCGCGCCCCTGAACGGCGCCCTGTGGGCGGCCGTTCCCGGGTCGTACGGTTGTCGGGCTGGCGGGCTAGCGGGCTAGCGGGCTATCGCCCTCGCTATCTTCTCGGCGTCTCGGGACAGTTCGCGGAGCATGCCGCTGATGGGGTTGGTGAAGCCGGTGAAGTACAGGCCGGGGGAGTGCTTCGGGGTGCGGCGGCCGTGGCAGGTCGGGCGGCCCCGGGTGTCGAGGACGCCGAGGTCGCCGACGAGGCCTTCGAGGGCGCGCCGGTAGCCGGTCGCCGCGATGACGACGTCCGGGGCGATCCTCGTGCCGTCGGCGAGGGCGACCTTGCCGTCCTCGAACGACTCGACGGCCGCGACCGGCTCGACCCGCCCCTCGCGCACGGCGTCGATCAGGCCGACGTCCTGCACCGGGATCGAGCCCTGCCTGGCGCGTGAGTACAGACCGGTGTCGGGGCGGGGCAGTCCCTGGGCCGAGAGGTCGGGTACGCCGATCCGCGCGAGGGGACGCGCGAGGCGGTCCACGAGGGCGACCGGGAGTCTGCGGCACAGGATGCCGGTGCGCTGGGCGGGCCAGCCCAGCGTGGAGCGGCGCACGATGTGCGGGGCGGTGCGCACCGCGAGACGGACCCGCGCGGCACCGCCCTCGGCGAGGTCGACGGCGATCTCGGCGCCGGTGTTGCCGACGCCGACGACGAGGACGTCCTTGCCGGTGAAGGGGTGGGGGTTGCGGTAGTCGGCGGCGTGCAGGAGTTCGCCGGTGTAGGTGTCGCGGCCGGGCCAGTCCGGGAGGTGGGGGGTGTGGTTGTAGCCGGTGGCGATGACCACCGCGCTGCCCAGGAGTTCGCGGCCGCCGGTGGCGCGCAGCAGCCATCCGGTGCCGTCGTCGGTGCGTTCCAGGCCGGTCACCTCGACGCCGGTGACGACGTCGAGCTGGTGGTGCTCGGCGTACTTCTCCAGGTAGCGGACCACGTTGTCGCGCGACACCCAGCGGCCGGACGAGCGCGGGATGGGCAGCCCCGGCAGGGCGGAGAGGCGGCGGGTCGTGTGGAGGTGGAGGCGGTCGTAGTGGCCGCGCCAGGAGGCGCCGACGTGGTCGGCCTTCTCCAGGACGACCGTGCGGACACCGCGTGCGCGCAGCGCCGCCGCGGCGGCGAGGCCGCCGGGTCCGCCGCCGATGACGTACACGGGGCGGTCCTGCGCGAGCGTAAGCGGAGGGGTCGAGTCGGCCATGACTGGAGAGTAACCGCGTGATTACTTGATGGGTGACGGTCAAGTCCGAAAGCGATTGCGAATTGATCACGGAGGTGCGGGATGTGTGCGCGGGGTGGTGTGCGGCTCTTGCGGACTTGGTGCCCGGTACGTTGAACTGACGTCCCGTCAGTTCGTGTCCCGGGTGTCACCCCTGGCGCCCCCTGGCGCCGGGCACGCCTTTGGCCGATTCTCTTTCCCCGCCCTCTTCCCCCCTTCCGCGATCGGACTCTTCTTATGGGCACGGAGAAGCTGAGTACGCCGCGCTTCGATCTTCCCGAGGTCGACGCCTTCACGCGGCCCTACTGGGACGCCGCAGCCCAGGCGCGGTTGCTGATTCGCCGGTGCGGGGCGTGCGGGTCGGCCCACCACTATCCGCGCGAGTTCTGTCCGCGCTGCTGGAGCGAGGACGTCTCCTGGGAGGAGGCGAGCGGCGACGCCACGCTCTACACGTGGTCGGTCGTGCACCGCAACGACCTCCCGCCGTTCGGCAGCCGCGTCCCGTACGTCGCCGCGGTCGTCGACCTCGCAGAGGGCCCACGGATGATGACGGAGGTGGTCGACTGCGAGGAAGGGGCGCTGCGGATCGGGATGCCGCTGCGCGTGACGTTCCGGGAAGCGTCGGAGGGGGTGGCGGTCGCCCTGTTCCGGCCTGTGGATGCCGTGGATACTGGCGCATGCGCATAGAGAGCACAGGCAGCACCGAGACGACCGGACCCGCCGCCGGCTGGCGGACGACCACCGACCTCGACGGGTTCCGCGCCCGCGCCGAGGGGTTCCTGCACTCCGCGCCCGCCCCGCACACCGTGCTGCTCAGCGTCACGGAGACGCTGCGGGAACGCGGGCTCCAGGCGTACGGCGACGGGGTGCCCCTCTTCGGTACGTACACGGATTCCGACGGCACCGTCCGCGGCGCCTTCCTCCGGACGCCCCCGCACCGCGTCGCCCTCGGCCCCGTCGCCCCCGAGGCCGCCGAAGCCCTGGCCCGGCAGTTCGCCGACGCCGACCCGGATCTGCCCGGCGTCACCTCCGAGAGGGCGGCGGCGGAGGCGTTCGCCCGCGCCTGGGAGAAGCACACCGGGGCCTCCGTCGCCCTCGGCATGCGCCAGCGCCTGTACCGGCTCGGCACCTTCACGCCGCCCGAGCCCGCCCCGCCCGGCCGCGCCCGTGTGGCCACGGCGGCGGACCGGGACCTGCTGGCGCGCTGGTACGAGGAGTACGGCCGGGCCGTCGGCGAACACCCCGCGATGGTGCCGCACGCGTGGGCCGACTCCCGTGTCGCCTACGGGGGCGCCACCCTCTGGGAAACCCCCGACGGCACGCCGGTCGCCATGGCCGGCGCCACTCCCCGCATCGCGGGCCAGGTCCGCGTCGCCCCCGTCTACACCCCCGCCGACCTGCGGGGACGCGGATACGGAGGCGCCGCCGCCGCGGCGGTCACCCGCGCCGCGCTCGACGCGGGCGCGGCGCAGGTCCTGCTCTTCACGGACCTCGCCAACCCGACGAGCAACCGCCTCTACCAGCGTCTCGGGTACCGGCCGGTCGCGGACTTCGCCCAGTGGGACTTCACGGCCACAGCAACTCCTTGATCCAGCCGTCGCCCTCCTCGTCCCTCCGGTACCGCAGCCGGAGGTGGCGGCGGCGCGCGTCGCCCTGGAAGAACTCCGCCTCCACGGGGTCCAGGACGTACAGCGTCCACGTCGGCGCGTCCGCGTCCGGCTCCGCCCGCGCGCGCTCCCACGCGGTGGCGGACGACGCCTTCAGCTCCTCGTACGAGGCGAGGACCTCGCTCTGGCGGCCCACGAGGGCCGCCGCCAGCGCGCCGGTGGACCGGGCGTGCAGGTCGGCGAGGCTCTCGGCGTGCGGCGCCGTCGTGACGCGGCCCCTGACCCGGACCTGCCGTCCCTGCGTCGCCCAGTAGAAGTGCAGGGCGGCCTCCGGGCGGGCCGCGAGCTGGCGGCCCTTCGCGCTGCTCGCGTGCGTGGCGAAGTGCCAGCCGTGCTCGTCCGCGTCGTGCAGCATCACGGTCCGTACGTCGGGGCCGCCGGCCTCCGCGACCGTCGCCAGCTGCATGGTGTGCGGCTCGGGCTGCCCGGCGTCCACCGCCTCGGCGAACCACGTGTGGAAGAGGGGGAGCGGCTCGGCAGGGGCGAGTGACGGGTCGTGTGCCGCGTCGAAGGCCGGGAGTTCGGTGTCCCAGACCTTCTGCGAGCGGAGCAGCGAACGGAAGGTCTCCTGCTGAGGCGCGGGTGAAGTCATGGGTCGATTGTGGCGCGGTCCGCCGACTGTTCCGCTCGCTCCGGTATCTCGTTCACTCCGGTTCTCCGACGAGCTGCGCCATCAGTACGCCGTGCAGCAGCTCGCCGTCCACGAACACCCCCTGCCGTGGCGGCCCGCACCGCCAGCTCAGGGGAAAGGTGTTGCCGTACGGCGCCGGGACGCCGACGTACTGGTCGCGTGCGGCGGGCCCGAAACAGGTGGCCCCCGGTGGCCAGTCGAAGTCCTTGCTCGTCCCCGGCGCGAGGAGGAAGTAGTTCCAGCGGCCTCCGGACAGTTCGCGGATGACGGGGCCGGGGTCGCCCTCCGTGAGCGTGGCGAGGTGGTGCAGGACGGCTTCCCCGCGTACGCCTCTGACCCGGATGGCATCGAAGTGCACGCCGGTGAGACGAAGTTGGAGGCCGAAGGCGGGTACCCAATCAGGGGTGTGTTCGCTCGTCATGACTACGAGATTCGGGGCGACTGCGTAGCGTGACCAGAGGCGCAGGGGACACATCGGTAAGGAGTGGAGAGGGCGGTGGCGTTGTGGTGATGGGTGAGAAGACGACGACCGAGCGGGCGGACACGGCTGTCCCCTCCCCGGCGCGGAGGCTGGTGGGAGGCCTGCTCAGGAACTTCCGCGAGCGGTCCGGGATGTCCCGTAAGGACGTCGCCGCGCGACTGCTGGTGTCGGAGTCCCTGGCGGGCGCGTACGAGCGGGCCGAGCGCATCCCGACGTCCACCTACTTGGACGACGCGGACTCGGTGCTGGATGCGCGGGGCGCGCTGAAGTCCTGCATCCCGCTGATGGAGGAGGAGAAGTATCCGCCTACGTTTGTGGGGTGGGTGCGGCTGGAGAAGTCGGCGGCGAGTATCAGCGCGTACGAGACCATGGTCTTTCCGGGCCTGTTGCAGACGGAGGACTACATCCGCGCGTTGTACGCGGAGCGGGTGCCTCAGCTGACTGAGGAGCGCATCGAGAAGGACGTGATGGGACGTCTGGAACGGCAGACGCTGCTGACCCGCACGCCGCCACCGATGGTCGGATATGTCATCGAGGAGTCGGTGCTCGGGCGGCCCATCGGCGGACGGGAGGTGTGGCGGAAGCAGTTGCTGCATGTGCTGGAGTGTGTGCGTGCAATGCGCCACCTGAGGGTGCAGGTCATGCCGACGGAGACGCGCGAGCATGCGGGGCTGCAAGGGACGACCTATCTGCTGAGCACTGCCGAAGGCCGTAACTTCGCTTACGACGACGGCCAGATCAGCGGTAGGTTGATCTCGAATCCACTAGAGGTCAATCAACTCATCGACCGCTTCGGCGCCTTGCGGGCGCAGGCACTTACACCACGAGCGTCTGCGGAACTGATCGAGAGAATGGCGGGACAGCTATGAATGC
Source organism: Streptomyces venezuelae (assembly GCF_008642355.1). NCBI lineage: Bacteria > Bacillati > Actinomycetota > Actinomycetes > Kitasatosporales > Streptomycetaceae > Streptomyces > Streptomyces venezuelae. The sequence goes on along the minus strand of NZ_CP029193.1, from coordinate 3,580,554 downwards.
CGAGCTGGCGTGGTTCAAGAGCAGCTACAGCGGCAATGAAGGCACCAATTGCGTCGAAGTCGCCTACACCTGGCGCAAGTCGAGCTACAGCAGCAATGTGGGTGACGAGTGCGTAGAGGTAGCCACCTGCCCCCACGCCATCCACATCCGCGACTCCAAGACCGCCCACGACGGCGGCCCCGCCTTCACGGTCTCGCCCACCGCGTGGACCGCGTTCCTCCGGTCAGCGCCCCAGTACGACCGTCCCTGACGAGCAGAACCATCCGCCCGTCCCTGACGCCACCGCCAGCTCAGGCAGGGTGCCGTCAGGGCGGCGGACCTGGCCGTCGCCCGCCTGCCCCCTGAGCTGACGTACCGCCTCGACCAGCAGGAACAGGCCACGCATGCCGGGGTGCTGCGCGGAGAGGCCGCCGCCGTCCGTGTTCGTCGGCAGGCCACCGTCCCGGAGCAGGCGGCCCTTCTCCACGAAGGGACCCCCCTCGCCCTTCTCGCAGAAGCCGAGGTCCTCCAGGGTCACCAAGGTCATGTACGTGAAGGCGTCATAGATCTCGGCCACGTCGATCTCGTCCGGCGTGACCCCCGCCCGCTCGAACGCGAGGCGACCGCTGACCGCCGCCGGGGACACCGTGAAGTCGTCCCACTCGGACATCGTCGTGTGCGAGACGTGCTCGCCCGCGCCGAGTACCCACACGGGCTCGGACGCGCAGTCCGCCACGTACTCCTCGGCCACGAGCAGCACCGCCGCGCCGCCGTCGGACCGAATGCAGCAGTGCAGCTTGGTGAAGGGGTCGGCGATCATCGGTCCTTCCAGGACCTCGTCGACCGTGATCGGGGCGCGGAACATCGCGTCGGGGTTGGTCGCCGCGTTCGCCCGCGCCTGGACGGCGACGGAGGCGAGCTGTTCCAGTGTCGTGCCGTACTCGTGCATGTGGCGGCGCGCGGCCATCGCGTACTTGGCGATCAGGGAGTGCCCGTACGGGACCTCGAACTGGAGCGGGCCGCGCGCGCCGAAGGAGAGGTTCGACGTACGCCGCTTCGCCTTGATGTCGGCGCGGGCCGTCGAGCCGTAGACGAGGAGGACGGCGTTGGCGTGGCCCGCCGCTATCGCGTCCGTCGCGTGCGCGGCCATGACCTCCCAGGTGGCGCCGCCGACCGAGGTCGAGTCCACCCAGCGGGGGCGGAGACCCAGGTACTCGGCGACCTCCACCGGGGCCAGCGTGCCGAGGCCCGCCGACGCGATGCCGTCGATGACGTCGCGGGACAGGCCGGAGTCGGCGAGGGCGCGGCGGGCCGCCTGGGCGTGCAGGGCGTAGGGCGTCGCGTCGTCGACGCGGCCACAGTCCGAGAGGGCGACACCGGCGACGGCGACCTTGCGGGCGGAGCCGGAACGGGTGGCAGAAGACATGGAAACTGACGGTACATCAGATGCCCGTCGCCGGAGGAGGGGTGCGGGCGCGGTCCACACTCTGTGCATATCGTCGCCACCGCCCTAACATGACGGACCGTCAGATCTGGAGCCGGGCCGCTGCGCCTGGGCCCCGGGGAGGAGCCTGCCGATGGACGCCGCCTTCAGCGCTGAGCAGGGCGAGATCCGCCGCACCCTGCGCGAAGTGATCTCCAAGCGGTGCGGTCCCGACGAGGTCAGGGCCGCCGTACGGACGCCGGAGGGCCACGACACCGCCCTGTGGGCCGCCCTCGCCGAACAGCTCGGCCTGCCCGGCCTCGCTCTGCCCGAGGCCTGCGGCGGCGTGGGCTGCACGGCCGCGGAGCTCGCCCTCGGCGTCGAGGAGCTGGGACGCGCCCTGGCGCCGACCCCGCTCCTCGCCACCGCCGTCCTCGCCGCCCCGCTGATCCTCGCCCTCGGCACCGCCGAGCAGCGCGCCGCCCACCTGCCCCGCATCGCCGCGGGTGAGCTGACCGCCGCCCTCGCCGTGCCCGGCACCGCGCTCGCCACGGCCCTCGGGCTCACCGGGGACAACCGCGGCGACTGGGCGGGCGGCGGCCGGGCGGGCGGTATGCAGGCGCGGCCCGCCGACGGGGCGTGGCGGCTGTACGGACAGGCCGAGCAGGTCGTCGACGGGCACAGCGCGGGACTGCTCGTGGTCGCCGCGCACGCGGGCGGCTTCGCCCGGTCCCGTACGCTCCTCTTCCTCGTACGGGAGGGGGCGCCCGGCATGGTGCGGGCGCGGCAGACCTCCCTCGACGAGACCCGTACGCAGGCTCGCGTCGAACTGCGCGATGTGGAGGCCGAGTTGTTGGGCGGCGGCGACGCCGATGTGCCCGCCGCGCTCGCCGCCGTGGGGGACGTCGCGGCCACCGTCGTCGCCGCCGAGGCCGTCGGGGCGGCCGAACGCGCTCTGGAGCGCACCGTCGAGTACGTGCGGCAGCGGGAGCAGTTCGGGCGCGCGATCGGGTCCTTCCAGGCGGTCAAGCACCGTCTCGCCGACGTGTACGTACAGGTGCAGGCGGCGCGGTCCGCCGCCTACTACGCGGCGTGGGCCGCGGGCGCGGAGGCCGCCGGGTTCGGTGGGCAGGGCGCCGAGCGGGCCGGCGGGCTCGCGCTGGCGCAGGCGCTCGACGCGCTGCGGACCGCCGCGTCGGAAGCGGTACAGCTTCACGGCGGCATCGGCTTCACCTGGGAGCACGAGGCGCACCTGTACTTCAAGCGGGCGTCCGGTGACGAGCTGCTCTTCGGTCCCGTGCACCGGCTGCGGGCACGGGCGGCGGAGCGGGCCGGTCTCTTCGAGCCCACCCGAGCCGAAGCCGAAGCCGAGGAGGTCGTGTGATGGCGGGGGCCGGGCTTCGGCTCGTGCAGAAGGTGTCGGCCACCCGCGTCTTCGCCAGAGTCGCGCCGCACTTCATTCCCGCCATGGACCGGGCCGTGCACCGGCTGACCCGCGGCAAGGTGCTGCCCAGCGCGCGGATGCTGCCCGGCGTCATCCTGACCGCGCGCGGCGCGAAGAGCGGGTTGCCGAGACGTACGCCGCTCGCCTGCATGCCGGAGGAGGGCGGGAAGAGCTGGGTGCTGGTCGGGTCCAACTTCGGACGCCCGGGGCATCCCGCGTGGACCGCCAATCTGCTGGCCAACCCCGATGCCGAGGTGAACTGGCGGGGCGCCGACGTGCCCGTGCGGGCGCGGCTGCTCACGGGGGAGGAGCGGGCGGCGGTGTGGGAGGCGGCGCTGGGATTCTGGCCGCCGTACGCCGCGTACCAGGCGCGGGTGGAGCGGGAGATCCGGCTGTTCCGGCTGGAACGCAGGGGGTGAACGCGGGTCCCGACCACAACGGCGGATCACCGAGGTGATCCGCCGTCGGGCTGACAGGACCGGTAGGGGGCTCGGGAAGGAGCCCTTTGGGCTACTTCGTCGGCTTCTTGCCCGTTACGCCCAGATGCACCAACATCGCCAGATTCGGCTTCAATTCGGTCTGCTTCACGCCCCACGTCTGGAAGCCACGCTGGTGGGAGGCGACCGCCGCGAGCATCGCGACCAGGGAGCCCGCCATCGCCGTGGGGCTGATGTCCTTGTCGACCTTGCCCTTGGCCTGGAGCTCCTTGACGGTGTCCGCAAGGGAGTTGTTGACCGAGTTGAGGATCTTCATCCTGATTTTGTAGAAGCGCTTGTCGCCCTCGGCGGCGCCCAGGTCGACGACGCGGAGGATCGCGTCGTTCTTGCGCCAGAAGTCGAGGAAACCCTCGACCAGGTCCTGGGAGGTCTGCCAGCCGGCCTTGCCGACCCATGAGCGCCCGTCCAGGAGCTGGGTCAACTCGGCGCCCTCCGCGGCCATTTGCTCCGCGATCTCCAGAACGGCGCCCTCGACATCCGGGAAGTACTGGTAGAAGGTCGCGGGTGAAGTCCCCGCCTTCCGGGCCACGTCGATGACTTTGACGTCCCGGTAGGGCGAGGAGCTGAGCATCTCGCTGAGGCAGTCGAGCAGCTTTTGACGCGTCGCCTGACCGCGCCGACCGGCCACGCGGCCGTCGACGGTACGTACCTGTCCTGTCATGCCGTCAGCTTACCGAGGGGTGATCGGAGCGCGATTCGGCCGAGTGCAAATGGGGTTGGGGTCAGGCGCGCCCCCACGCCCGCCCCATAAAAAATCAGCCAAACGTTCGAATTCTTGTGCTGCGGGGACCGGGGCGGGCCGTTAGCTTGACTGGCATGGACTACGCGGAGCGGAACACAGGGGGCGGATACGCGGAGGGCGTGCCCTGCTGGGCCGACGCCATGCTGCCCGACGTGGAGGGCGGCAAGCGGTTCTACGGTGAGCTCTTCGGGTGGACTTTCGACACCGGTTCCGGACCGGAGTACGGGCACGGCACGCAGGCGTACAGCGACGGCCTCCCCGTCGCCGCGCTCGCCCCCAAGGCCGACGGCCGCATGCCCACCGTATGGACGGTGTACCTGGCCAGCCCGGACGCCGCCGCGCTCGCCGAGCGGATCAAAGGTGCGGGCGGCTCGATGATCACTGAGGTCATGCCGGTGGAGCCCTTCGGGTCCATGGGCCTCGCCGCCGACCCCGAGGGCGCCGTCTTCGGGCTCTGGCAGGCCGGGACGCACCAGGGCTTCGGGAAGCAGGGGAAGCCGGGCTCGTACTGCTGGACCGAGGTGTACTCCCGGGACAAGAACCTGGTCGACCCGTTCTACGAGCACGTCTTCGGGTACGGCGGCGTCGACCTGGACCTCGACGGCGAGGACTTCCGCATCTGGTCGCCCGCGGGCGCCGAGCCGGGCCCCGACACCGCCGTCGGCGGGCGCAGCCTCCTGGCCGGGCTCACCCCCGCCCCCGTCTCCGACCGGTACGTGCCCGCGCGGATGCCCGCGCACTTCCTCGTCTACTTCAACGTGGCCGACGCCGACGCGAGCGCCGCCGCGGTGACCCGCCTCGGCGGGCGCGTCCAGGCCCCGCCCGCCGACACCCCGTACGGCCGGATCGCGGTGTTCACGGACAATCAAGGGGCGACGTTCGCGGTCCTCCAGGGCTGAGCGGCGCTCCCGGAGGCCCGGAGGCGGGGTTTTGTCCGTAGACACCCCGATCCCGCCCCGGGTTCGCAACCGTCGCCTCGGACAGGAAGAATCAGGGTGCGTGCCGCCGTAGCGGCTCGGTGGTGAGACGCTGCACGGGGCTGTCTTCTTCGGCGGCCGCGTACGGGGAGGTGGCAGGGCAAGTGGTGGATCAGCTGACGCAGCACGATCCGAGGCGGATCGGCCCGTTCGAGGTCCTCGGCAGGCTGGGCGCCGGTGGCATGGGCCTGGTCTATCTCGCGCGCTCCGCGTCGGGACGGCGCGTGGCGATCAAGACGGTGCGGACCGAGCTCGCCGAGGACCAGCTGTTCCGCGTCCGCTTCACGCGCGAGGTCGAGGCGGCCCGCGCCGTGTCCGGTTTCTATACGGCAGCGGTGGTGGACGCCGATCCGCGGGCCGCCGTGCCCTGGCTCGCCACGGCGTACGTCCCCGCGCCCTCCCTCGAAGAAATAGTGAATGAACACGGGCCGCTGCCCACCCAGGCGGTGCGCTGGCTGGCGGCGGGCGTGGCCGAGGCCCTGGAGTCCATCCACGGCGCGGGCCTCGTCCACCGTGACCTCAAGCCGTCCAACGTCCTCGTCGTCGAGGACGGGCCGCGCGTCATCGACTTCGGCATCGCGTCCGGCGTCTCCAACACCCGGCTGACCATGACGAACGTCGCCGTGGGCACGCCCGCGTACATGTCGCCCGAGCAGGCGAAGGACTCGCGCAGCGTCACCGGAGCCAGCGACGTCTTCTCGCTCGGCTCCACCCTCGTCTTCGCCGCCACCGGGCACGCGCCGTTCCACGGCGCCAACCCCGTCGAGACGGTGTTCATGCTGCTCAGGGAAGGCCCCGACCTCGAAGGGCTGCCCGCCGAGCTGCGGCCCCTCATCGAGTCCTGCATGCAGATGGACGCCTCGCTCCGGCCCACCCCCGGCGACCTCCAGTCCCAGCTCGCACCGCACCTCTTCGCCTCCGAGAGCGGCGACAACGACGACAGTGGCACGGCGTCCGCCTGGCTGCCCGAGCGGGCCGTCGCGCTCATCGAGGCCCGCCGGGGCGGGCGCCCGCCCGCCCGCGTCCCCGCCGGTGCGGGCCGCAGCGGTGGCGGCCGGGGTGCCGCGCCCGCCGTGTCCGCGGTGCCCGCGACCGCGCCGCCGCCCCCGCCGCAGCCGCCGCGCCAGCCGTCCCACCCTCTCGCGGTCACGCCCGACGCCGGGCCCGTGCGGCTCGCCGGGGCGAAGGTGCCGATCGGCCCCGGGCCACGGGTGGCCGGCGCGCGCGCCTCCGCCGTGCCCGCCGACCCCGGGCTCGCCGGATCGTGGTCCCGCTCGTCCGCCCACCGCGCCGCGGTCAACGGCGCCGCCCCTGCCGCCCCCGCGGTGCCCCCGCCCGCCCCGGCCCCCGACGCGGGAGCCGGGTGGCGGCCCTGGCGGTTCCGTATGTCCAACGACGTGTGGGGCACCCCCGCCGTCGCGGGCAACCTCGTCTACGTCACGTCCTTCGAAGTTCACGCCCTGGACGTCGGCACCGGCCGCCGCAGCTTCAAGACGCGCGACGTCGCCTGGTCCATGGCGGTGGCCGACGGCCGCATCCACGCGTCCGACGGCCCCACGCTCTACGCGCTCGACGGCGCCGACGGCTCCGACCTGTGGCGGCTGCCCACCGACGCCTGGGTGTACTCCCTCCAGGCCGACCGCGGCACCGTCGTCACCGGCACCCGGGGCGGTGGCGTCCAGGCGTGGGAAGCCGTCAACGGCGAGAAGCTCTGGGAGATCACCGGCGCGCAGACCGACTTCGAGACGCCGGAGGCCGGACCCCGCGTCTTCGACGGCACCGTCTACGTCTGGAAGGACGCCCGGCTCCGCGCCCTGGAGGCACGCACCGGCGAGGAACGCTGGTCGTACCCCGTGGGCGACGCGGCCTCCTGCGGCGGCGTGCCGGTGCGGCTCACCCAGGCACAGGACGGGTACGTGTACGTGGCCGCGGGCAGCCGCGTCCTCGCGATCGACGTCGCCGCGGGTCACGTCCGCTGGCACTTCGAGGCGCCCGCCGCCTTCCTCTGCCCGCCCGCGTTCGCCCCCGGGCCCGCCGTGACGGGCGGCGGCGTGTACCTCGCCGACTACCTCGGCACGGTGTACGCCCTCGACGCGACGGACGGCCGCGACCGCTGGCGCATCGCCACGGAGTCCCGCTCCTCCATCGAGCCGGTCCTGGTCGCCGACGGCCACGTCCACGTGGGCAGCGGCAAGGGGCTCTACACCCTCGACGCGGTCACGGGCACGCCGAAGTGGCGGTTCCAGGCGGGCGGCGAGGTCGTCGGCACGCCCGTCGTCGCCGACCGGCGCATCCACTTCGGCTCCACGGACCACCTCCTGTACACCCTGAAGGCGGACGACGGCCGCCTCCGCTGGAAGCTCGCCACGGGCGGCGAGATCACGGGGGCGCCCGTGGTGCGGGACGGCGTGGTGTACGCGTGCAGCAAGGACCGGTGCGTGTACGCGCTGGACGCGGAGCGGGGGACGGGGACGGCGCCGAGGGCGTAGCGCCCTGGGCGCGCTGTCCCCCCCTCCCGGGGGGGGCGTCACCGCGTACGGAAGTCGCCGCTCCTGCGGTGCGTGAACAGCTCCGCCTGACGGTCCTGCGGCAGATTGCCCAGGGCGATCAGGTGGGGCGCGTGCGCGAGGGCCTGCGTGCGGGCCGCCTCCTTCGCCGACCAGACCGCCCGGACCGTGCCCTGGACGGCCTCCGTGGGATACGAGGCGATGGTCTCGGCGGCACGGACGGCCGCGGCCAGCGCCCCGCCGGACGGGGTCACCTCGGAGACCAGGCCCGTCTCGTACGCCCGCCGGGCCGAGACCCGTTCGGCCGTGCCCATCAGCGCCATCCGCGCGACCTCGCCGAACGGCATGCGCTGCGCCATGTGGATCGTCTCGTACGCGCTGACCATTCCGTACGTGGTGTGCGGGTCGAAGAACGTGGCGTGCTCGTCCGCCACGACGAACTCCGACTCCCCGAGGAGGTAGAAGGCGCCGCCGCACGCCATGCCGTTGACGGCGGCGATCACCGGCTTCCAGTAGTCGTTGGCCTTCGGGCCGATCGCGATGAGCGGGTCGTCGATCGCGTACGGGGAGGTGGGCTGGGGCACGTCCGCGTCCCGGTCGATGCCGGTGCAGAACGCTCTCTCGCCCGCGCCGGTCACGACGACCGCCCGTACCGAGTCGTCGAACCGGAAGCGGCGCCAGGTCGCGGACAGCTCCTCCGCCGTCCCTGCGTCGATGGCGTTGTGGCGCTCCGGACGGTCCAGGGTCAGGACCGCGACGCCCGTGTCCTTGTCGACGTGCGTGCGCAGGGCGCTGCCCGGTGCGGGGGTCATGACCGCTCCAGGACCCAGCGCGGGACGACGGTTCCGGCGACCTCCGCGAAGACGACCTGCACCTTCGCGCCGATACGGAGGCGTTCCGGGGGGATCGAGTTCAGGGGGGCGTCCGGTGCCGCTACAAGGTTGCCGACCAGGCGGATGCGGGGGGCCTCGGCCAGCTCGACGATGATCGCGTTGTAGGGGGCCTGTTCGGCGTAGGCGGGGAGGAGCGGGGGGTGGGGGAAGACGTACGACCAGATGCGGCCTCTTCCGCTCATGCGGCGCCAATCGCTGTCGAAGGACTGGCAGTGGGGGCAGCAGGGTCTCGGGGGAAAGCGGAGTTCGCCGCAGGCGGTGCAGGCTTGTATGCGGAGCTCGCCTCGGGTGGCGTACTCCCAGAAGGGGGCGCCGTCGTCGTCCTGCGTGGGCGTCAGGAGGGGTTCCGTCTTTGCCGTCGCGTCTGCCATGGTCTCTTCTCTCGCGGGTGCGGGGCCGTCGTGGTTGCTCGCGCGGTTCTCCGCGCCCCTTGAAGGGCGCGTCCGCCTGCGCCTCCTTTCACGCCCTCAGGAGCAGCGCCGATGTGGGGACGCCTTCGCCCGCCGTCACCAAGCACGTTTCCGCGTCCGGGACCTGCGCCGTGCTCGTGCCGCGCAGTTGCTTCACGCCTTCGTTGATGAGGTTGAAGCCGTGGACGTATGCCTCGCTGAGGCCGCCGCCGCCCGTGTTGATGGGGAGGCGACCGCCGCTCTCCAGGGCGCCGCCCTCCGTGAACGCGCCGCCCTCGCCGCGGTCGCAGAAGCCGTACCCCTCCAGGGAGAGCGGGATGAGCGGGGTGAACGCGTCGTAGATCTGGGCGACGTCCACGTCCTGGGGGCCGAAGTCCGCCTGTTTCCACAGGTGTCGGGCCGCCGTCCAGGCGGGGCCCGAGAGCGGGTCGTCCGTCCAGTAGTTGACCATGCCGTGGTGCTGGGCGGGCAGGCCCTGGGCGACGGAGTGGACGTACACCGGTTTCCGGCGGCAGTCGCGCGCCCGCTCGGCGGACACGATCACGCAGGCCAGCGCGCCGTCCGTCTCCAGGCAGTTGTCGAAGAGGCAGAGCGGTTCGCTGATCCAGCGGGACGTCATATACATGTCGCGGGTCAGCGGGCGCTCGTACATCATCGCGGCCGGGTTCTGGTTGGCGCGGTTGCGGCAGGCGAGGGCGACGTTGAAGAGGTGGTCACGGGTCGTGCCGTACTCGTGCATGTGGCGGCGGGCCAGCATCGCGATCTCGTCGGCGGGTCGGAGCAGGCCGAAGGGGCGCGTCCACTGGGCGGGCGTGGGGAGTTGGACCGTGGTGTTCTTCCACGGGCGCGGGCCGCTGCCGCGTTTGCGGGAGCGCCAGGCGATGCCGACGCTCGCCTGGCCGGTGGCGATGGCGGACGCGAGGTGTCCGACCGTGGCGCAGGAACCGCCGCCGCCGTAGCCGACCTTGCTGAAGAAGGTGACGTCGCCCGCGCCGACGGCCTTGGCGACCTCGACCTCGTCGGTCTCCTCCATGGTGTACGAGGCGAAGGCGTCGACCTCGGACGGCGCGATGCCGGCGTCGTCGAGTGCGGCGACGATCGCGCGGCACGCCAACTCTTTCTCGCTCGCGACGAGTTGCCTGGCGAACTGCGTCTGACCGATCCCCACTATCGCTGTGGCGTCCTTGAGTGAAGCCATGGACAACGGCACCTCCGCCGGTCGCGAGCATGTCACCACTGCTGACAGCGCGTCAGGCTACAGCTAATCTGACGGATAGTCAGCCAGCGGGAGAGGTGCATGCGATGCGCGGCGACCTGGAGTGGGGCGGCATCCCGGGACTCGTACGGGCGGCCGCCGAGCGGTACGGAACACGGGAGGCGGTCGTGGAGGGCCGGACCCGCGTCTCGTACGCGGAACTGGGCGAGCGCGTCGAGCACGCGGCGGCGGCCTGCATGGCCAACGGCGTCGAACCCGGCGACCGCGTCGCCGTCTGGGCGCCGAACACCCTCGACTGGATCGTCTCCGCGCTCGGCGCGGTCTGCGCGGGCGCGGTCCTCGTCCCGCTCAACACCCGCTTCAAGGGCACGGAGGCGGCGTACGTCCTGGACCGCAGCCGCGCCAGACTCCTCTTCGTCACCGGCACGTTCCTCGGCACGTCGTACGTCGCCTCGCTGCGCCGCGCCGCCGCCGAAGGGACGGGCGACGGACCGCTGCCCGGCCTGCCCCACCTGGAGCAGGTCGTCGTCCTCGCCGAGGACGCCCCGCAGTCCTTCCGCACCTGGAAGGACTTCCTGGCGAGCGGCGACGGGGTCCCGGCGGACGCGGTCCGTACGCGCGCGGCGTCCGTCGAGGGCTCCGCGCCCTCGGACATCGTCTTCACCTCGGGCACGACCGGCCGGCCCAAGGGCGCCGTCATCACCCACGCCCAGACCCTGCGCTGCTACGACGTGTGGAGCGAACTGGCCGGGCTGCGCGAGGGCGACCGCTACCTGATCGTGAACCCGTTCTTCCACACCTTCGGCTACAAGGCCGGGATCATCGCCTGCCTGATGCGGGGCGCGACGATGGTGCCGCAGCCGGTCTTCAACGTGGACACGGTCCTCGCCAACGTCGCCGCCGAACGCATCTCGGTCCTCCCCGGGCCGCCCACCCTGCACCAGTCGATCCTCGACCACCCCTCCCGCGACCAGTACGACCTGTCCGCGCTGCGGCTCGTCGTGACCGGCGCGGCCGTGGTGCCGCTGCGGCTGGTGGAGCGGCTGCGGGCGGAGCTGCGCATCGCCACCGTCCTCACCGCGTACGGCCTCTCGGAGGCGAGCGGCATCGTCACGATGTGCCGGCGCGGCGACCCGGCCGACGTCATCGCGGCGACATCGGGCCGGGCCATTCCCGACACGGAGGTACGGGTGGTGGCACCCGGCGGCGAACCGCTCCCGCCCGGCCACCCGGGCGAGGTGCTCGTCCGCGGCCACCACGTCATGCAGGGCTACTTCGAGGACCCGGAGGAGACGCGGCGGTGCCTGACGCCCGACGGCTGGCTGCGGACGGGTGACGTCGGCGTCCTCGACGCGGCGGGCAACCTGCGCATCACGGACCGCATCAAGGACATGTTCATCGTCGGCGGCTTCAACGCCTACCCCGCCGAGATAGAACAGCTCCTCGGCGTCCACCCGGCCGTCGCCGACGTCGCGGTGATCGGCGTGCCCGACCCGAGGCTCGGCGAGGTGGGGAAGGCGTACGTGGTGCGGCGGCCCGGGTCCGTGGTCACGGCGGACGATCTGATCGCGTGGGCGCGCAGGGAGATGGCGAACTACAAGGTGCCGAGGGCCGTCGAGTTCGTGGCGGAGCTGCCGAGGAACGCGAGCGGGAAGGTGGTCAAGGGGGAGCTGCGGGGGCGGGCCGGCGGCTAGTTGGCGCCGGCGGCGGTCAGTGCCTCCCGCTCCGCGGCGCTGCACTCCACGCAGAACTCGTTGCCCTCCAGGTCGGTGAGGGTGACCCAGCCCCGGCCGTTCGGCCTGCGGTGGTCCTCGTGCAGCTTCGCGCCGAGCGCGAGGAGGCGCTCGACCTCCTCGTCGCGGGTGCGGTCCTGCGGCTGGAGGTCGATGTGCAGCCGGTTCTTGACGGACTTGGCGTCCGGCACGGTCACGAAGAGCAGAGCGACGCCGTCGGCCGTCACCAGGGCCTCCGGATCGCCGGGAAAGTCGTCGTCGGCGAGGCTGCCGCCGAGGACCTCGGCCCAGAAGGCCCCCTGGCGGTAGGCGTCGTGGGCGTCGAACGTGAGGTGGCGCACGAGAGAAGTCATGGGCGGCACTATTCGCTGCGCGGCGTGTGCCTGTCCACGGATATATGCGGCAGGGCCGCGCGCCGCGGGCGGATCAGTGCCCGGTGGTGCGACGCGGGCGTCGTCCCGCACGGCCCCGGGGCGAAGGCGGGTCCGTCGCGCAAGGGACCTCTTTCCTCCGTCGGTTACCGCAGGAAGCCTGGTGCGGCGCCGTGGGTTCCGGCGGGGGCGGGGCGGGTCTAGCCTCACAAGGGAGGAGAGTCCACGGTGGCGCTCCTCGCCGAGTGACCATCGTTCTTCGGTCCCGAGACCCCGGACCAGCAGGGTCGTCCCAGCGACCCGCGGCCGGGGCGGTGCCGCCGACCTCACGCAGCCCCGGCCCACGCCCTTGCGGCCCGTCCGACCGGGGCTCACTCCCGCGCGCCCCGGAGCCGTGGGGGCGCGTGTGCGCGCCGGTACGTGGAGGGGAGCCGCGGCGCCGGAGCGTACGCCCGCGGCCGCCGCCGACACCGGCGCCCCACGCCTCGGCGGCGGCCGCCCGACGTCTCCGCGGAGTGGTCAGCCGACCGGAGCGGTCGGGGAGTGGCCGTCGAACGGAGGAGCCGGCGTGTGACCGTCGCTCTGCGGAGCGGTCGGGGAGTGGCCGTCACCGAGCGGACCGGCGACCTGCTGGTGGCTGTCGGCCAGTGCCGGGCTCGCCGCGCCACCCGCGGCGGACGCCGCGACGGCCAGGGTGACGAGGATCTTCTTGGTGCGCGTCATACCAACTCCAGGGCGAGGTGGGTCATTTCTGCCGCGTGCGACGCTATGTCGATCACAGAAAGCGCTCTACAGTGCGAATGGTTCCCGCCATTCATTGGCCTGAAGCCTGACGGGACACGCGTCGGCCGCGACGGCTCCCCCTCCGCGCCGCCGCGGCCGACCCCCGTGGGAGAAGAAGTCTTCAGGCGCCCTTGACGGGCGGCACGGGGGCGTGGCTGTCCTGCGTGGTGGCCCCGCCGTCCTTCGGCGGGGCCGGGGCGTGGCTGTCGCCCTGCGTCGTCACGCCGCCGTCCTTCGGCGGGGCCGGGGCGTGGCTGTCGCCCATGGTGGTGATGTTCTGGTTCTTCATGGCGTCGCTCATCGGGAACTCCTCTGGGTCGAGACGGTTCGCTGGGGCGAACGCCCGCTCGGCAACTCCCCCGAGGGTCGCCGAACGGGCGTTCCAGGGCCGCTCACCCTATCTGTGGGGCCCGGTGCGACCCGTCTGCCCCCCGACGCGACGGATCGTTGGATTGAGAATGGCAGCCGGTCATAAACGTTCGATGAACGAGCCTGAGGCGGGCGTCAGGCGGCGGCCAGCGGGCTGAGGAGTCCCCGTACCTCGTCGACCTCGGCCGCCCCGGCCCGCTCGTGGATGGCCAGGGCCTCCCGCCAGCAGGCCCGCGCCCGGTCGACCTGACCGAGGCCGTCGAGGCACCTGCCGAGCAGCACGAGGACGTTGGCCCGCATCCAGTCGCCGCCGATGCACCCGGTCGTCAGCGCCTGCTCCGCGTGCTGCGCGGCCTGGGTCGCACGCCGGTCGGCGAGATGCACCTGCGCGATACGGAAGTGCGTGGTGCCCTCCCACAGGCGCTGCCGATTCTCCACGAAGACCTGTAGGGCCTCCGTCAGTTGCGCCAGCGCCTCGCGCGACCGGCCGACGCGGGCGAGTACGACGCCCAGCGCGTACCGGGCGTTGGCCAGGCGGAAGGTGAGGCCGAGCTCGTCGTACACGGCTATGCCCTGCCGCGCGAGATCGATGGCTTCCGCGGTACGGCCCAGCTCCACGAGGGCCCGGGAGAGGTTGCAGAGCGCGCTGGCCTCACCGGGGTGGTTGCCGTCGGCGCGGAAGGCGTCGATCGCCTGCAGCAGGGAGGACTCGCTGACCTGGTACTGACTGGTGCAGATGCCGATGATCCCCAGTTCGTTGGGGGCGTTGCTGCTGATCCAGGGGTCGTCCGCGGCGCCCTCCAGCGAGATGGCGTGCTCCGCCTCGACCCGCGCCTTGTCGAACCACCCCGCGTTGCGGTGCACCTGGGCGAGGGTCACCCGCGCCCGCCCCTCGGCACGCGCGTCGCCCACCGCGGCGGCGGCGTCCCGGGCGGCGCTCGTCGCCGCCTCGTAGCGCAGCGAACTCGCGCCGGACTCCGCCAGGTCCTTGGAAGCGAGCAGCAGGTCGACCGCGCGCCGCAGCATCCCCGCCCCCAGGGACTGCTGCACGCACGCCAGGATGCACGCCGCCTCGGAGTGCAGCCAGTCCAGGGCCTTGGTGTCGTCGGTGAAGTCCTGGCCCGCGTGTTCCGTGGGCTCCAGGTGGTCCACCGTGCGGTCGCCGGGACGTTCGATCGCGTAGACCCGGGCCGCGGAGGCCAGGTAGAAGTCGAGGAGGCGGGACATCGCCGCGTCCCGCTCGCTGGGGGGCTGTTCGTCGCGTTCGGCGCAGGCGCGCGCGTAGAGGCGTACGAGATCGTGGTAGCGGTAGCGGCCCGGTGCCGCCGACTCCACCAGGGACGTGTCGACGAGGGACTCCAGCAGGTCCTCCGTCTCGTCCACCGGCAGGTCCAGGACCGCCGCTGCTGCCGCGAGGGACAGGTCGGGGCCGTCCGCGAGGCCGAGGAGGCGGAACGCGCGGGCCTGGGCCGGCTCCAGCTGGCCGTAACCGAGCTCGAACGTCGCCTTGACCGCGAGGTCGCCCGCCTGGAGCTCGTCCAGACGCCGCCGCTCGTCCGCCAGCTTCGCCGCGAGCGTGGAGACCGTCCACGTGCGGCGCGCCGCGAGCCGGGACGCCGCGATGCGGATGGCGAGCGGCAGGAAACCGCACGCCGCCACCACGTCGAGCGCCGCCTCCCGCTCCGCGGTGACCCGCTCCTCGCCGACGATGCGGGTGAAGAGGAGCAGCGCCTCCTCGGGGGACATCACGTCCAGGTCCACCAGATGCGCGCCCGCCAGGTCGACCATGCGGACGCGGCTCGTGACCAGGGCCGCGCAGCCCTCCATGCCGGGCAGCAGCGGCCGGACCTGTGCCGCGTCGCGCGCGTTGTCGAGGAGGACGAGGACCCGGCGGCCGTCGAGGACCGACCGGTACAGGGCGGCCCGCTCCTCCAGGGAGTCCGGGATCGCCGAGTCGGCCGTGCCGAGTGCGCGCAGGAACGCCCCGAGGACCGTCTCCGGCTCGGCGACCCGGGCGCCCGCCCCCTGGAGGTCCACGTACAGCTGGCCGTCGGGGAAGTGGGCGCGCGCCACGTGCGCGACGTGCACGGCGAGGGTCGTCTTGCCGACACCGCCGATGCCCGCGAGCGCCGAGACCGCCATCACGCGGCCCTCGGCGGTCGACAGGATGTCGCTCAGTTCGTCCACGAAGGACGCGCGGCCCGTGAAGTCGGGGACCGTCGCGGGGAGCTGCGCGGGGCGCACCACCGTCGTCGAAGGTTCCTGCGCGGGCGCCGACGGCTCGGCGAGGCCCGGGTCGGCCTGGAGGATGCGCTGCTGGAGCTCCTTGAGGCCGGGCCTCGGGTCGACGCCGAGCTCGTCGGCGAGCAGGCGGCGCGTGTCCGCGTAGACCGCGAGGGCCTCCGCCTGGCGTCCGCTGCGGTACAGCGCCAGCATCTGCAGCTCGCGCAGCCGCTCCCGCAACGGGTGCGCCGCGGTCAGCGCCGTCAGCTCCGACACCGCCTCCGCATGGCAGCCCTGTTCCAGGTCCATGTCCAGACGGGTCTCCAGGAGCTGGAGGCGCCATTCGTCGAGTCGGGTGCGCTGCGTGTCGGCGTACGGCCCCGGGACGTTGGCGAGGGGCTCGCCGTCCCAGAGGCCGAGCGCCTTGTTCACCAGCGCCCGTGCCCGGCAGAGGTCACCCGCGCCGCGGGCCTTCTCCGCCGCCGCCCACAGGTCCTCCGCCACGGCCAGGTCGAGCGCGCCGTCCGCGACCTGGACCGCGTACCCGCCGGACTCGCTGACGAGGACGCCGGGAGGCAGCACCTTGCGGAGCCGGGACGCGTACGTACGTACCGCCGCCAGCGCCTGCGACGGCGGCTCCTCGCCCCACAGGGCGTCGATCAGCTCCGAGGCAGTGGCCGTGCGGCCGTCCCGCAGCAGCAGGGCCGCGAGCAGCGCCCTCTGCTGGGGCGAGCCGGTGTTGAGCTGGTCCGGGCCGTGCCACGCGCGCACCGGTCCGAGCACGCTGAAGCGCGACGCCGGCACCTCGGGGGGATGCCCCTCGGTCCGCTCCTCGGGGGTGTTCCCCGAGGCCGGACGCCGCTGCTCCGGTACTCGCGGTACATCGACCATCGCTCCCCCTGCCGCCCTGCCGTTCCCAATCCTGCCGGTCGCGGACCTGCCCGCCCGCGGTGGTGCGTAAGCCGCCGTGCGGCCCTTTCCGTCGTGCGTGGTTCTTGCTCCCCGCCAGTTTGCCTTGTTCATGGCGGATGCGTCAGCCGTGGGAGACGGCTCTCACAGGGTCCACGCACGACATTCCGGATCGGTTTCCGGATTGCTTCGCCGCGTCCGGCTAGCTGACGGGTCGTCAGATCGACGCTACCGTGGCCGTATGGAGACCACGGAGAGTCCGCAGACCTTCCCGAAGATCATCTCGGTGGACGACCACACGGTCGAACCCCCGCACGTCTGGCGGGACCGGCTCCCGTCCAAGTACCGGGACCGCGGGCCCCGGATCGTCCGGGCGCCGCTGCGGGACATGTCGTTCCTGGGCGGAAAGTTCGCCCCGGTCATGGGCGAGAAGGGGGAGGACGGCCCCATCGGGGACTGGTGGATCTACGAGGACCTGCACCGCCCCCTCACGCGCCTCGACACGGCGGTCGGCTACGACAGGGACGAGATCAAACTCGAGGTCATCACGTACGAGCAGATGCGGCCGGGGTCGTTCAGCGTGCCGGACCGGCTCGCGGACATGGACGTCAACCATGTCCAGTCCGCGCTCTGCTTCCCCACGTTCCCGCGGTTCTGCGGGCAGACGTTCACCGAGGCCAAGGACCGGGAGCTCGCGCTCCTGTCGGTCCGCGCGTACAACGACTGGATGGTGGAGGAGTGGTGCGGCCCCGAAGCGGCCGGCCGCCTCATACCGCTGACCCTCATCCCGCTCTGGGACGCCGAGCTCGCCGCCGCGGAGGTGCGGCGCAACGCGGCGCGGGGGGTGCGGGCGGTGGCCTTCTCCGAAATCCCCCCGCACCTCGGGCTGCCGTCCATCCACACCGACGCGTGGGACCCCTTCCTGCGCGCCTGCGACGAGACCGGCACGGTCGTCGCCATGCACATCGGGTCCTCCAGCAGGATGCCGTCGACCTCCGCGGACGCGCCGCCCGCCGTCGGGTCCACGATCACCTTCGCCAACTGCTGCTTCTCCATGGTGGACTGGCTGATGAGCGGCAAGTTCGAACGCTTCCCGAACCTGAAGGTGATGTACGCGGAGGGCCAGATCGGCTGGATCCCCTACATCCTGGAGCGGGCGGACGTGGTGTGGGAGGAGAACCGGGGGTGGGGCGGGGTCGCGGACAAGGTGACGCGTCCCCCGTCCGAACTCTTCACGGAACACGTCTTCGGCTGCTTCTTCGACGACGCGTTCGGGCTGCGGAACCTCGACTCCATCGGGGTCGGGAACGTCCTGTACGAGACGGACTACCCGCACTCCGACTCGACCTGGCCAAAGTCCCGTGAGGTCGGGGAGTCCCAGATGGGCCACCTGCCGGTGGAGGTCGTGGAGCGCATCGTGCGGGGCAATGCGGTTGCGCTGCTGGGGTTGACGGAGGGCGGGCTCTGGCCGGGGGCGTGACGCCTCCGGCGCGGTGTGCGGGGCGGGGGCGCCAAGCCCGCCGTTTCGCGGCGGACGGCCCCCACCCGCGCGCCCGCGCGCCTCGCGACGTGCCGCGGGAGTAGGGGCCCACCCCCACCGGGCCGCAGGGATGGCGAGCACGTGCATACCCCCGCGGCCCCGCCCCCAGCCGGACCCGAGGCGCGACCCCGACCCCTTGTCTGACGGCGCGTCAGCTACGAGCATGGGGCCCCCGCACGACCGCAAGTGACGTTACGTCAGAAAGTGGGTGCCCCGTGGGTGGTGGGTCGGTCGCATATGGCATGCAGTTGCCCGTGCAGTCGCAGAGTTCCCTGTACGCCGAGGGGTGGGAGCGGCGTGCCGGCCCCGACGATCTCGTGGAGATCGCCCGCACCGCCGACCGCACCGGCTTCGCCTACATCGCCACGTGCGACCACGTCGCCATCCCCCGCCGCCTCGCCGACGCCATGAGCACCGTCTGGTACGACCCCGTCGCCACCCTCGCCCACCTCGCCGCCGTCACCGAGAACGTCCGCCTGATGAGCCACGTCGCCATCGTCGGCCTGCGGCACCCCCTCCTCTCCGCCAAGCAGTACGCCACCCTCGACCACCTCAGCGGAGGAAGGCTGATCCTCGGCGTGGGGGCCGGGCACGTGCAGGAGGAGTTCGAGGCGCTCGGCGTCGACTTCGCGCGGCGCGGGCCGATCCTCGACGAGACGATCGACGCCCTCAGGGCTGCCCTGGGACCGGAGGAGTACCCCGAGTACGCGGGGGAGACCTTCGCCTTCAGGGATCTGGGGCAGCTGCCACGCCCCGCCCAGGCCCGCGTCCCCCTCTGGGTCGGCGGTTCGTCCCCCGCCGCCATACGCCGTGCGGCGATCCGCGCCGACGGCTGGCTCCCCCAGGGCGACCCGCGCGACAAGCTGCCCGCGCAGATCACGAAGCTGAAGCGGTTGAGGGAGGAAGCCGGGATCGCCGAGCCCGTCACCGTCGGCGCGATCGCCGAGCCGCTGTACGTCGGCGAACCCGGCTGGTCCGTCGGGCGGCGCACACTCGCCGGGAAACCGGAAGCCCTCGCCGAGTCCCTCCGCGCGTACGCCGCGATGGGCGTCGACCAGATCCAGGTCCGCTTCCGCAGCCGGAGCCGTACCGAACTCACCGACCAGATGGCGGCCTTCGCCGCCGACGTCGCCCCGCACCTCGATGGCCCGCACTGAAACGACCACCACCAGGAGGAGTTCTCCATGGGCAAGCTGGACGGCCGCGTCGTCATCGTGACCGGCGCCGCGCGCGGACAGGGCGAGCAGGAGGCGCGCCTCTTCGTGGAGGAGGGGGCCCGCGTCGTCGTCGCCGACGTGCTGGACGAGCAGGGCGAGGCCCTCGCCGAGGAGCTGGGGGCGGAGTCCGCGGCGTACGTCCACCTCGATGTCGGCGTCGAGGAGGACTGGCGCGCCGCCACCGCCGCCGCCAAGGACGCCTTCGGGAAAGTCGACGGGCTCGTCAACAACGCGGGGATCCTGCGGTTCAACGAGCTGCTCGGGACCCCGCTCGAAGAGTTCGAGCAGATCATCCGCGTCAACCAGATCGGGTGCTTCCTCGGGATTCGGACGGTCGCACCCGAGATGGCCGCGGCGGGTGGCGGCACGATCGTGAACACCGCCTCCTACACGGCCCTCACGGGCATGGCGTACGTGGGCGCGTACGCGGCGACGAAACACGCCATCCTCGGGCTCACCCGCGTCGCCGCCCTGGAACTCGCGGGCCGGAACATCCGCGTGAACGCCGTGTGCCCCGGGGCGGTCGACACCCCCATGACCAACCCCGCGCAGCTCGACCCGGGCGCCGACCCGGAAGCGGCGAGGGAGGCGGTCGCCGAGCTGTACAAGAAGCTCGTGCCGCTCGGGCGGATCGGGCAGCCGCAGGAGGTCGCCGCGCTGGCGCTGTTCCTGACCGGGGACGACTCGGCGTACATCACGGGGCAGCCGTTCGTCATCGACGGGGGGTGGCTGGCGGGGGTCAGTGTCGTGTGACCCGTGGCGGCGCGGTTCGGTTGCCTGACGCTGCGTCAGCTATTGACGCTCCGGCGGGGCGGTGGAACAGTCGACCCCATCGCAATCTGACGGAGCGTCAGAAACGCGCCGTCGGACCTCACGAGGACGGTGAACCTCCCTTGGAATTCGGTCTCTTTGTACAGGGATACGTGCCCGCCCAGCGGGCCAAGGTCGACCCCGAAGCGGAGCACAAGGCGCTCATCGAGGAGACCGAGTACGTCATCGAGGCGGACAAGTCCGGGTTCAAGTACGCCTGGGCGTCCGAGCACCACTTCCTGGAGGAGTACTCGCACCTCTCCGCCAACGACGTCTACCTCGGCTACCTCGCCCACGCCACCGACCGCATCCACCTCGGTTCGGGCATCTTCAACCCGCTCGCACCCGTCAACCACCCCGTGAAGGTGGCGGAGAAGGTGACGATGCTCGACCACCTCTCCCGGGGGCGGTTCGAGTTCGGCACGGGCCGCGGTGCCGGTTCGCACGAGATCCTCGGCTTCATGCCGGGCATCACGGACATGAACCACACCAAGGAGATCTGGGAAGAGACCATCGCCGAGTTCCCCAAGATGTGGCTGCAGGACGAGTACGTGGGGTTCCGGGGCAAGCACTGGTCGCTGCCGCCGCGCAAGATCCTCCCGAAGCCGTACGGGAAGTCCCACCCCGCCATGTGGTACGCCGCCGGGTCCCCCTCCTCGTACGCCATGGCGGGCAAGAAGGGCCTCGGGGTCCTCGGCTTCAGCGTGCAGAAGGTCTCCGACATGGAGTGGGTCGTCGAGTCGTACAAGACGGCGGTGAAGGAGGCCCAGGCGATCGGGGACTTCGTCAACGACAACGTCATGGTGACGTCGACGGCGATCTGCGCGGAGACGCACGAGAAAGCGGTCGAGATCGCGGTCGGCGGCGGCCTGAACTACCTCCAGTCGCTGCTGTTCCGCTACCACGACACCTTCCCCCGGCCCGACGGCATCCCCGAGTGGCCCGAGCTGCTCCCCGAGTACACCGAGGAGCTCATCGAGCTGCTCATCGCCGAGGAGCTGATGATCTGCGGCGACCCGGACGAGGTGCTCACGCAGTGCAAGCGGTGGGAGCAGGCCGGGGCGGACCAGCTCAGCTTCGGGCTGCCGATCGGGATCTCGCCCGAGGACACGAAGAACACGATCCGGCTGATCGGCGAGCACGTGATCCCGAAGATCGACACGGATCCGGTGCACCGGACGACGCGATTCCGCCAGGCGGCCGGTCAGTAACCCCTCATTGAGCCACCCCGGCTTCCCCCTCCCGGACGGGAAGCCGGGGTCCTGCCGGACGTGTGGCGGTGTCACGGGGTTGCCGTCACGGGGGGTGCGCGGCCGGACCCCCGTCAGTCGCCCTTCGGGCTCGTCCTCAAACGCCGGACGGGCTGAAAACTTGACCCCGAATCCCCGAATCCCGAACCCTCGAAAGGGGACGTCCCGTCATGCTCGACCATCTGATCAAGGGTGCGACCGTCGTCGACGGGACCGGTGCCCCCGGGCGCGTTGCCGACGTCGGGATACGGGACGGCCGCATCGCCGTCGTCGCCGCGCCGGGCACCGTCGGCGAGGAGGCGCGGACCAGTGAGGACGCGCGGGGGCGTGTCCTCGCGCCGGGGTTCGTCGATCCGCACACGCACTACGACGCGCAGCTGTTCTGGGACCCGTACGCGACGCCGTCCCTCAATCACGGCGTGACCACCGTCGCCGGGGGCAACTGCGGGTTCACGCTCGCTCCGCTCCATCCCGACCGGCCCGGCGACGCCGACTACACGCGGCGGATGATGTCCAAGGTGGAGGGGATGTCCCTCGTGGCCCTGGAGCAGGGTGCGCCCTGGTCGTGGAGTTCCTTCGGGGAGTATCTCGACGCCCTGGAGGGGCGCGTCGCCGTGAACGCGGGGTTCATGGTGGGGCACTGCGCGCTGCGGCGGTACGTCATGGGGGAGGACGCGGTCGGCGGCCAGCCGTCCAATGAGCAGTTGGACGCCATGGTGCGTCTCCTGCACGACGCGATGGACGCCGGGGCGTGGGGTCTTTCCACCACCCAGTCGTCCACGCACTCGGACGGCGACGGGCGGCCCGTCGCCTCGCGGCACGCGAAGCCCGGGGAACTGCTCGCGCTGAGCCGTGCCGTCGGCGAGCACGAGGGGACACAGATCGAGGCCATCGTCGCCGGGTGCCTCGACCAGTTCAGCGATGACGAGGTCGAGCTGTTCGTCGAGATGAGTGCCGCCGCCGGACGGCCACTGAACTGGAACGTGCTCACCATCGACGCCGCCGTCCCCGAGCGCGTGCCCCGCCAGCTCGTGCCCAGTGAGCGCGCCCGCAAGGCGGGCGGCCGCATCGTCGCGCTCACCATGCCGATCCTCACGCCCATGAACATGTCCCTCGGCACGTTCTGCGCCCTCAACCTGATCCCCGGCTGGGGGGACGTCCTCGGGCTGCCCGTGCCCGAGCGGATCGCCGCGCTGCGCGACCCCGCCGTGCGGGAGGAGATGCTGCGGCGGGCCGCGAGCAAGGAGGCCGGAGTCTTCCGGCGGCTCGCGCGGTTCGACCGGTACGTCATCGGCGACACGTACTCCGCCGCCAACGAGGGGCTCACCGGGCGCGTCGTCGGTGACATCGCCGCCGAGCGCGGGCAGGAGCCGTTCCACTGCATCGTCGAGATCTGCGCCAACGACGACATGCGCACCGTGCTGTGGCCCATGCCCACCGACAACGACCCGGACTCGTGGGCGCTGCGCGCCGAGACCTGGCAGCACGAGGACGTCATGCTGGGCGGCTCGGACGCCGGCGCGCATCTGGACCGCATGTGCGGAGCCCCGTACACGACGCGGTTCATCGGGGACTGTCTGCGGGGGAGGAAGCTCGTCGGCCTCGAGCAGGCCGTGAAGATGCTGACCGATGACCCCGCCCGGCTGTTCGGGCTGCGCGAGCGCGGACGGATCGCCGAGGGGTACCACGCCGACCTCGTCCTCTTCGACCCCGAGCGCATCGACGCGGGCAAGGCCACCCTCGTCCACGACCTGCCCGGCGACAGCCCCCGGCTCGACTCGAAGGCGATCGGCATCGACGCGGTGTGGGTCAATGGCGTCGAGGCCATCCGTGATGACGTGGTGACCGGCGCCGTGCCGGGGAAGATCCTCCGGTCCGGGCGTGACACCAGGACGGTGAGCACCAAGTGAGCGGTGGCGCACGGCGGCTGTTCATCGGCGGTGAGTGGGTCGAGCCCGACGGCGGGCACTACGAAGTCGTCAATCCCGCCACCGAAGGCGTCGTCGGGCTCGCGCCCGAGGCCGGCGGCGAACAGGTCCGCGCGGCGGCCGCGGCCGCGCGTGAGGCCTTCGCGGGCTGGTCGCGCACGACGCCGGAGGAGCGCGCAGGGATCCTGTCCCGTGCCGCCGCCGTCCTCCGGCGCGACTTCGCCGCCCACGCCGAGCTCGCCCAGGCCGAGAGCGGCGCCACGACCGCGACGGCACGCGGCATGCAGGTCGCGGTGGCCGTGGCGCGGTTCGAGCGGTACGCGAAGGGGGCGCTGGAGCCGGTCGAGACCGCGCTTCCGCCGCAGATCCACGAGGCCGGGCCCATGGGAGGCGCCGGTGTCGTGGGAGCGGTCGCCGTGCGCAGGCCCGTGGGCGTAGTCACCTGCATCACCTCGTACAACAACCCCTGGGCCAACCCGGCGGGCAAGGTCGCGCCCGCCCTCGCCATGGGCAACACCGTCGTCGTGAAGCCCGCGCCGCAGGACCCGCTGTCCGTCTACGGGATGGCGGCGGCGCTGGAGGAGGCCGGTGTGCCGCCCGGAGTCGTGAACGTCGTCTCCGGGACGGACTCCGCCGTGGGCGAGGCCGCCGTCGCCTCTCCCGACGTCGACATGGTGAGTTTCACCGGCTCCACGGCCGTCGGGCAGCGCATCGGCGAGGTGTGCGGCCGGGACATGAAGCGGCAGCTGATGGAGCTGGGCGGCAAGGGCGCGGCGATCATCCTGGACGACGCCGACCTGGACGCCGCGGTGGCGGGCATCGGCACGACGTTCTCCTTCTACAGCGGGCAGATCTGCACGGCGCCGACCCGCGTCATCGTCCAGCGGGGCGTGTATGAGCAGCTCGTCGACAAACTCGCCGCCTATGCCGCGTACGTGAAGGTGGGGGACCCGGTCGCGCCCGGCACCGTCGTCGGGCCCGTGATCTCCGCCGCGCACCGCGACCGCGTCGAGGCGTACGTCGAGGACGGGCGGAAGGAAGGCGCGCGGGTCGTCGCGGGCGGTGAGCGGCCGGCCCTCGGCAAGGGCTTCTATGTCGCCCCGACCCTCCTCGCCGACTGCACGCACGACATGCGGGTGGTCCGCGAGGAGATCTTCGGGCCCGTGGTGGTCGTGGTGCCCTTCGACGCGGACGGGCCCGAGGACGCCGAGGAGACCGCGATCGCCCTCGCCGCCGACAGCGACTACGGCCTCATCGACTACGTGTGGTCGGGCGACGTCGCCCGCGCCTTCCGCGTCGCCCGGCGGCTGCGGGCGGGCGGCGTCGGCGTCAACACGATCGCCCGGAACATGGAGGCGCCGTTCGGCGGCTTCAAGAAGAGCGGGGTGGGACGGGACGTCGGCTCGTACGCCCTGCACGCGTACAGCGAACTGCAGTCCCTCGTGTGGCCGGGGTGAGCGAGGCGGGCCCTCTCCACCCCGGCACGGAGGCTCAGGCGGTGACGGCTGCTACCGGCCCAGGAAGATCGGGTTCGTGAACGCCGTCAGCGGGCCCGGCAAGCCGGGGGTCACGGGCGCGTGGCGCACCTCCGCCCGCACATAGGCGGCGTACGACGCCGTCGTGCGCCACTCCACCGTCCCCGCGCCCGACTCCGGCAGGGCGGGGCTCGTGTGCAGGACGCCCTGGTCGGTGACGAAGCGGACCGTGCAGCCCGGGGCGCCCTTGACGTCGAGGCGGACCGTGACGGGGTCGTCGCGGCCCACGTCGAGACGGCCGCCGATGCCCGCGTGCCCGCCCCTGCCGCCCGCCGCCGAGAAGGCGAGCTCCACGGCCTTGGACTCGGCGACGTAGGACCGGCCGCGGCGGATGCCGTCCTGGATGGCCTCGCGCGTCAGATCGTCGGCGAGGACGACGGTCTGCGGGCCGCCGATGCGGTCCGGGTCGCGGTGCGCGTCGCTGTTGCCCATGGCCGGAATCCACGGGCGCCCGCCGCGCACGGAGGCGACGAGCCGGCTGTCCCAGTCGGCGAGGGCGATCTCGTCGTCCGGCGTGTACGCGCCGTTCCACGCCTCGATGACGTCCGCGTCGCCGAACCCGAACTTCCAGTTGCAGCCGACACAGGTGGCGTGCGGGTGCGCGGGGACGACGAGGCCGCCCGCGTCCCTGACCTTCCGCGCGTACCTGCCGAAGCGGTTGTCGCGGGCGCGGTAGCGCCAGTCGACGAACGTGCCGGGGTCGACGCCGAGGGCGACGACGTGGCCGTTGCGGGTCGTCACCTCCTCGCCGAGCATGATCAGGAGGTCGTCGCCCGCGAGGTCGGCCCAGTGGGCGTGCGCGGAGTGCGTGTTGTGCTCCGAGCTGTTGATGAAGTCGAGGCCGGCCGCGCGGGCGAGCGCGGCGATCTCGGCGGGGGTGCGCCTGCCGTCGGAGTGGACGGAGTGCAGGTGGCAGTCGCCGCGGTACCAGGCCCGGCCGCGGCCCTTGGCCCGCTCCGGCGGGTAGGACGGCTTCGGGGTCCTGCCGGGTGTCCCGTAGGTGAGGGTGATCGTCACCTCGTAGGGGAGGCCTTGGGGGGCGACGGTGTACGGGCCGAGGGCGATGTACCAGGTGCCCTCGCGGATCCGGCCCGGGATGTAGCCGGGCGTCGCCTCGTCGGCGCGGATGAAGAACTCGGTGCGCGCGCCGCCGGACCAGCCGCGGAACCCCTGGCCGCCGAGCTCCGTGCCGCGCTCGTCGAAGACGCCGATGTCGAGGGCGTTGCCCTGGGTGCCGGGCGGCACGGACGGCTTCTCGTAGGTGTAGGAGGCGCGGAACTCGCGCACACCGTCGGGGACTTCGACGGGCAGGTACACGAAGTCGGGGGACCCGGTGGGCAGGGTCCCGCGCACCGTTCTCGTCTCCGTGCTCCCCGGCTTCCCGCCCCCCGCGGGGGAGCGCCGCTCGGCGCCGCTTGCGAAGCTCACGGTGCCCAACGTAATCGCGGCGGCGGCGCCCGTCACGAACAGTCCGCGCCGGTTCGGGCCGATCGGGTGGTGTACGTCCTCGCACATGCTGCGGCTCCCCAGGGTGTCGTGTCGACGGTGACGTGGGTGGTGCGTGCAACCCTGGTATTGAGCCGTGAACTGTGCGGCAAGGGAAGGCGGTTGGCAGTTTTACGCCCGGTTGCCGGGGCGGGTGGGCCCGGTCAGCCGGTCCGGGGCTCCCGCGCCGGGTCCTCCACCGCCCCCGCCGCGACCAGCACCGCCTCCGTCTCCGGGTGCGGGCCGCCCGCAGCGTCGCGCGCCCACCGCAGCGGCGCACGGCCCGTGCCGAGGTCCTCGCGGAGGTTCGGGTCGGCTCCGTGGGCGAGGAGTTCGCGGACCGTGGCGACGTGCCCCCACGCGGCGGCCCCGCACAGGGGAGTGCCGTCGGTGAGGCCACGGCTCTCCGTGTCGGGCAGCGCCCCAGCCCGCAGCAGCGCCCGCACCGTGGAGGCCGCGCCGTGCACCGACGCCGCGTACAGCGCCGTGGTGCCGTCGGCCTCGGGGAGCTCGGGGTCGACGCCGGTCCGGAGCACGGTGCGGACCGTGTGCGTGTCGCCGACCGCCGCCGCCCACACCAGGCGGTGGGTGAGCTTCTTCTGCTTCCGTCTGTTCACCGACGCCAGGTTAATGAGCGCACGGGCATGGACCAACCGGATTCACGGGGATAGGAAGAGGGGTCCGGACCGACCGACACTCCCGGAACTCCCGGACACGCTCGGAGGAATCGTGCGCATCTCCGCCACGCTCTACATGACCGACGAGACGATCACTCCGGTACGCCTGGCCAAGGAACTGGAGCTGCGCGGCTTCGCGGGGCTCTACCTTCCCGAGCACACCCACATCCCGGTGCCCCGCGAAACCCCCTACCCGGGCGGCGACCTGCCGCCCGAATGTGCCCGCATGCTCAACCCGTTCATCGCCCTCGCCCAGGCCGCGGCCGTCACCGGACGCATCACCCTCGGCACGAACATCGCCCTGGTCGCCCAGCACGACCCCATCGACCTCGCGAAGCAGATCGCGACCCTCGACCACCTCTCCGGCGGTCGCGTCACCCTCGGCATCGGCTTCGGCTGGAACCGCGAGGAGGCCGAGGACCACGGCGTGCCGTGGCCGCGGCGCCGGGAGGTCGTGCGGGAGAGGATGGCGGTCATGCGGGCGCTGTGGGCGGACCGGCCGAAGGCGTACGAGGGGGAGTTCGGCGGCGTACGGGCGAGCGAGGTCCATCCGAAGCCCGCGCGGGCGCCGCGGAAACGGCCGGCCAAGGGGCCGCTGTTCGGGCCGCGCACGCTGATCGGCGGCGCCGCGGGACCGGGTCTCTTCGCGCACGTCGCGGAGTACGCGGACGGCTGGATGCCCGTCGGGGGCAGCGGCCTGCGGGAGGCGCTGCCCGTGCTCAGGTCGGCGTGGGCGGACGCCGGGCGCGGGGCGCGTGACCTGTACGTGGCGGTGACGGCCGTCGCGCCGGTGCCCGGCAAGCTCGCGTACTACGAGGAACTGGGCGTGGACGAGGTGATCGTGCAGCTGCCGCCCGCGGGTGAGGTGGCGGTGTGCGCGGCGCTCGACGGACTCGGGCGGTACGTCATGCCGTGACGAGCGCCCGTCTTTCCCCAGGTGGCGGCCCATGCGGAACTATCTGTAAGAGGCAGGTGTACTCGCTCGTATGCTCGGGGACATGACCAACAGCGCGCAGCCCCCAGAGGCCGGACGACCCACCGCGAACGCCATGCGCCGCGCGCTCAGGAGAGCCAGGGACGGCGTCGCGCTCGACGTGAGCGAGGCCGCGGTCCTGCTGCAGGCGCGCGGCGAGGATCTCGACGACCTCACCGCGTCCGCGGCCCGGGTGCGCGACGCGGGGCTGGCGGCGGCGGGCCGGCCCGGCGTCATCACGTACTCGAAGAGCGTGTTCATCCCGCTCACCCGCCTCTGCCGCGACAAGTGCCACTACTGCACCTTCGCCACCGTGCCCGGCAAGCTGCGCCGGGACGGCCACGGCATGTTCATGTCCCCGGACGAGGTCCTGGACATCGCGCGGCGCGGCGCGGCGATGGGCTGCAAGGAAGCCCTGGTCACCCTCGGCGACAAGCCCGAGGACCGCTGGCCCGAGGCGCGCGAGTGGCTGGAGGCGGAGGGGTACGACGACACCATCGCGTACGTCCGTGCCATCTCGATCCGCATCCTGGAGGAGACGGGCCTCCTGCCGCACCTCAACCCGGGCGTCATGACATGGACGGACTTCCAGCGGCTCAAGCCCGTCGCGCCCAGCATGGGCATGATGCTGGAGACGACGTCGGAGCGGCTGTGGAGCGAGCCGGGACAGCCCCACTACGGCTCGCCCGACAAGGAGCCCGCCGTCCGGCTGCGGGTCCTGGAGGACGCGGGGCGCTCGTCCGTGCCGTTCACGAGCGGGCTGCTGATCGGGATCGGCGAGACGTACGAGGAGCGGGCGGACTCGCTGTTCGCGCTGCGCCGCGTGGCGCGCTCGTACCACGGCATCCA
Source organism: Streptomyces venezuelae (assembly GCF_008642355.1). Taxonomy (NCBI): domain Bacteria; kingdom Bacillati; phylum Actinomycetota; class Actinomycetes; order Kitasatosporales; family Streptomycetaceae; genus Streptomyces; species Streptomyces venezuelae. Next base: position 3,551,814 of record NZ_CP029193.1, on the reverse strand, counting down.
GGAGCTGATCATCCAGAACTTCCGCGCCAAGCCGGACACGGCGATGCGCGGCATGCCCGACGCGGAGATCGACGACCTGGTCGCCACCATCGCCGTCGCCCGGCACATCATGGGCCCCGCGGGGAACATCCAGGCGCCGCCGAACCTCATCGCGGGCGAGTACGAGCGGCTCATCGGCGCGGGCATCGACGACTGGGGCGGCGTCTCGCCGGTCACCATCGACCACGTCAACCCCGAGAAGCCGTGGCCGCAGGTGGAGGAGCTCGCCGAGCGGTCGGCGGCGGCCGGGTTCCGGCTCGCCGAACGGCTCTGCGTCTACCCGGAGTTCGTGCGGCGCGGTGAGCCGTGGCTCGACCCGCGGCTCCTCCCACACCTGCGGGCCCTCGCCGACCCGGAGACCGGCCTCGCCCGCCCCGACGCGGTCGTCGAGGGCCACCCCTGGCAGGAGCCCGACGAGGGGTACGTGGCCTCCTCCGGCCGCACCGACCTGCACGCCACCATCGACACCACCGGCCGCACCTCGGACCGGCGCGACGACTTCGACGAGGTGTACGGCGACTGGGACGCCCTGCGCGAGCAGGCGGCGCCCGGCATGGTGCCGTCCCGCATCGACGGCGACGTGCGCGCGGCCCTGAGGCAGGCCGCCGACGACCCGACGAAGCTCACCGACGACGAGGCACTGGCGCTGCTGCACGCCGACGGGCCCGCGCTCGACGCGCTCTGCGCCGTCGCGGACGACATCCGCAGGACGGTCAACGGCGACGACGTCACGTACATCGTCACCCGCAACATCAACTTCACCAACGTCTGCTACACCGGCTGCCGCTTCTGCGCCTTCGCGCAGCGCAGGACCGACGCCGACGCCTACACGCTCTCCCTCGACCAGGTCGCCGACCGGGCCGCGCAGGCCTGGGACGTCGGCGCCGTCGAGGTGTGCATGCAGGGCGGCATCCACCCCGACCTGCCGGGCAGCGCCTACTTCGACATCGCGCGGGCGGTGAAGGAGCGCGTGCCGGGCATGCACGTGCACGCTTTCTCACCGATGGAGGTCGTCAACGGGGCGACGCGGACGGGCCTGTCGATCCGCGAGTGGCTCACCGCCGCGAAGGAGGCGGGCCTCGACTCCATCCCGGGAACGGCCGCGGAGATCCTCGACGACGAGGTGCGGTGGGTCCTCACCAAGGGCAAGCTGCCGACGGCCACCTGGATCGAGGTCGTCAAGACCGCGCACGAGCTCGGCATCCGGTCGAGCTCGACGATGATGTACGGACACGTGGACCAGCCGCGGCACTGGCTCGGCCACTTCCGCACGCTGGCGGGCATCCAGCAGGAGACCGGCGGCTTCACGGAGTTCGTGACGCTGCCCTTCATCCACACGAACGCGCCCGTCTACCTGGCGGGCATCGCCCGGCCCGGCCCGACCACCCGCGACAACCGCGCGGTGACGGCGATGGCCCGCGTGCTGCTCCACCCGCACATCCCCAACATCCAGACCAGCTGGGTGAAGCTCGGCCAGGAGGGTGCCGCCGAGATGCTCAGGTCCGGCGCGAACGACCTCGGCGGGACGCTGATGGAGGAGACCATCTCCCGCATGGCGGGCTCCAGTTACGGCTCGTACCGGTCCGTCGAGGACCTCGTCGCCATCGCGGAGACCGCGGGACGTCCCGCGAAGCCGCGCACGACGCTGTACGGCGAGGTGCCCGAGGAGCGGCAGCGAGCCGCCGCGGCCTCGGACGGGCATCTGCCGGAGCTGCTGCCGCTGGTGGACTGAGACACGGCACGGGCACCCGGCCGCCGCCGGGTGCCCGTGTGCCGACGCGAGTGCGACAGTGCGTCAGTGCGCAAGGAAGGCGCCGAAGCTCACGCCCGCCTTGTCCGGGGAGCCGACCGCGGCCGGGCCGAACGAGTCGATGCCGGTGGTGGTGACGCCGCTCGCGGAGCCGCGCAGGTGCCAGACGGCGCCGGTGTCGGCGTGGGTGCCGTCCTCGGCGGGCGCGCCCACGGTCAGGTCGGCCTTGCCGTCCTTGTTGGTGTCCGAGAGCAGGACGGTGCTGCCGAACTTGTCGCCCTTCTCGGAGGCGCCCGGGATGCCCGGCTTCGACTGGTCGAAGGCCTGCGCGCCCGTGCCGGAGAGGCCGGTGCGGGCACCCTTGAGGATGACGACGCTGCCGGCGTCGGCGGTCGTCTCGATGTCCTCGCCCGGGACGCCGACGGCGATGTCGGCGAAGCCGTCGCCGTTCACGTCGCCCGCGGTGATCGAGGAGCCGAACTCGTCGCCGTCCTCACCGACGCCGGGGACGCCCGCGCTGTCCTGGGTGATCTTCGCGGAGCGGTCCGAGAGGCCGGACGCCGAGCCGTAGCGGACGAGGACGGTGCCCTTCTGGTACGGCATGTCCTCGAAGTTGGTGCCGATGTCGCGGGTGACGAAGTCGCCGTAGCCGTCGCCGTCGACGTCCGCGACGGCGCCGCCGAGGGAGGGCGCGAGCTTCTGCGAGGTGGTGGCCACCCCGTCCTTGCCGCCCTTCCACAGCTGGCTCTTGTGGGCCATCTCCTCGAAGCCGTGGCTGCTGACGATGTCGTCGATGCCGTCGCCGGTCACGTCACCCGCGACGAAGTCACCGGGGCCGAAGGTCTGGCTGGTGACGACCCGCTGGGTGCTCGCGGCCTTGCCGTCCTTCTGGAACGGGCCGTACGCGATGGTCATGCCCGCGTCGTCGTTGTCCATCGGGTCCTCGGGCTCCGGGTACTCGGCCGTGACCAGGTCGCCCTTGCCGTCCCCGTTGAAGTCACCGGCGGTGACGCGCGCGCCGTTCGAGTCCAGCTCGACGCTGCCCCGGCCGCTGAGACCCTGGGCGGAGCCCCACAGGACGACGGCCTTCTCGCCGCCGTTGACGACGAGGTCGGTGTAGCCGTCGCCGTCCAGGTCGGAGGCGGCGGTCTGGCCGCCGAAGTGCCCGCCGTCCGCGGCGGAGCCGGGTACACCGGCCGTGTCACGGCTGATGGTGACGGCGTGGGCCTTGTCGGGGCCGTTCGCCGAGCCGTACACGACGGAGACGCTGCCGGGCTCGTCGGTGTTGTAGTGGCCGGGGGCCGATATGGCGAGGTCGGCGTACCCGTCGTGGTTGAAGTCGGTGACCGGCGCCTTGGGCGGGGTGGGTGCGGCCGCGGCCGTACCGGCGGTGGCCAGGGCGAGCGGGGCCGCGAGCGAGGCGACTGCGACAGCGGTGATGAGACTGCGGCGCACTGTTCCTCCTGTGGGAATTTGTGTGGTCGTGTAGGGAGACGATCGTTCCGCGGGGAAGGTTGTACACCGCAGAGACTTCTGTGGTGCACACGCACTTATGTCCGAACTCGGTTCCCGTTCACCGGATATCGGCCCCGTGGTGACTCATTCGGAACGCCGGTCGGTGCGTCAGACTGGGGGCTCACGGGACGGGGAGGGACCGATGACGCGGGCGAAAGTGTCGATGCAGGAGCTCATCCGGCGCAGGCGCCGTGCGGCGTTCGTGGGCCGCCGCGACGAACTGCGCCTCTTCAGGGCCAACTTCGAGGTGCCGCCCGAGGACGACCGGCACCGCTTCCTCTTCCATGTGCACGGCCCGGCCGGCGTCGGCAAGACCTCCCTCGTCCGCGAGCTGGGACAACTCGCCACGGAGCGCGGCGCACTTGTCGCCTACGTCGACGACGCTGTCCCCGACCTCCCCGAGGCGCTCGGCGAGATCACGGCGCAGTTCGCGCAGCAGGGGCGGACCATGAAGGCCCTGGACCGCGCCCTCGCCGCGCACCGCCACCGCATCCACGAGGCCGTCGCCGCCGCGGCCCGCGCACCGGAACCCGACGTGCCGTCGGCGGGCAGTGTGGCGCTGGCCCGCGCCGGTGTCGTCGGACTCGGCATGGTGCCCCTCGTCGGCGCGTTCTCCGGAGTCGTCGACACGGAACGGGTCGCCCTGCGCGCCGAACGGCTCAGGGCCCGCTTCCGCACCCCCGAGGACGCCCGCCTCGTCCTGGAACCCGAGCGCGCGCTGACACCCGTGCTCCTGGACGAGCTGGCCGGGGCCGCCGACGCCGCGCCCTGGCTCGTGCTGCTCCTCGACGCGTACGAGCGGACCGCGCCGTTCCTGGACCGCTGGCTGCACGACGTGATGACGACCGACCGCTACGGAGACCTTCCGGCCAACACCGTCGTCGTGACCGCGGGGCAGCGCCCCCTCGACCCCGACCGCTGGGAGGGCGCCGCGGACTTCGCCGCCGAACTGCCGCTGCGCCCCTTCACGGAGAGCGAGGCGCGCGGCCTGCTCGCGGCCAAGGGTGTCACCGAGGAGCCGGTGGTCGCGGAGGTCCTGCGGCTCTCCGGCCGGCTGCCCGTGCTCGTCTCCACGCTCGCCGAGACGGGACCCGCGGCACCGGACGACGTCGGCGACCCGAGCGCCAACGCCGTCGAGCGGTTCCTCAGGGGTGAACAGGACCCGGCCAGGCGCACGGCCGCCCTCGACTGCGCCCTGCCCCGACGCCTCGACGAGGAGATCGCGCGGGCCGCCGTGGGGCCGGGCGCCGACGGCACCGGTGACGACTCCGCGGAGCTGTACGCGTGGCTGCGCACCATGCCGTTCGTCCGCCCCGACCGCAGAGGCACCGCCCGCTACCACGACGTCGTACGCGCCCCCATGCTGCGCCTGCGCCGCAACACGGCGCCCGCCCTGTGGAGCGCGGGCCACACCCGCCTCGCCGAGCTGTACACGCGACGGCGCGAGGCGCTGGACGAGGAGCTCCGGGGCGCGGCGGGCCGCCCCTGGATGCGCCCGGAGTGGCGCGCCCTGCGCGTCGACGAGCTGTACCACTCCCTGTGCGCGGGCCCGCGTGCCGCGCTCCCCGGCGTCCTGCGCGAGGGCATCGAGGCCTGCCGCTTCGACACGGCGGTGGCCCGCGAGTGGGCGCGGGTGGTGGCGGACGCCGCCGAGGACACGGGCGCGGAACACCTGCGGGTCTGGTCCGACGACCTCGGCGACGCGCTCGCCGACGACACGCTCGGCGCGCTGCGCGCCCTCGAACTCCTCCTCGCCCGCGCCGGATTCGACGACGCCGACCGCGTGGCCGCCCACAACGAGCACGGCCTGCGCCTCTTCCACCTCGGCCGGCTGCACGAGGCCATCGAGGATCACGAGCGGGCACTCGCCATCGACCCCGGCGACCCCTGGGGCCACCACGGCCTCGCCGTCACCCGCCGGGCCCTCGGCGACTTCGACGCGGCCCTGCGCCACCTGGCCGCGGCCGAGGAGGCGGCGCCCGGCGCGGAGTGGGTGGCCCGGCAGCGCGGCGAGACGTACCGGCGGATGGGCCGCCCCGACGAAGCCCTGCCCTGGCTCGACCGGGCGCACGCCATCGCCCCGCGGGAACCGCTGACGCTGGGCAGCCGCGGGCAGGCCAAGTTCGCGCTCGGCCGCCCCCGCGAGGCCCTGGACGACCTGGACCGCGCGCTCGACCTGTGGCCCGACTACCCCTGGGCGCTGCTGCGCAGGGCGCGCGTCCGGCAGGCCCTCGGCGATCTGCCGGGAGCCCTCGCCGACCTCGACCGCGCCCACGAACTGGCGCCGGACGCGCCGGGCGCGTACAGCGACCGCGGCGACATCCTGCGCTTCGCGTGCCGCCACGGGGAGGCCGTCGCCGCGTACGACACGGCGCTGGCCATGGACCCCGGCCACACCTGGGCGTGGGGCAGCAGGGCCCTGTCCCTGGAGGCCCTGGGGCGCGTGGAGGAGGCCGTCGCGTCCCTGGACGAGGCGCTGCGGATCGATCCCGGGTACGGGTGGGCGCGGGAACAGCGGCAGCGGATGATGGGGGCGGACACGGTCTGACCGGAGCGGGGGGAGAGGCCATGGCGTCGGCCGACGCGGAAGAGCCGTCGATGCAGGAGCTGATCCGGCGCAGGGGGCGGGCCGGGTTCATCGGCCGGCGCGGTGAACTCGCGGTGTTCAGGGAGAACTTCGACGTGCCGCCCGCGGACCTGCGCCACCGCTTCCTCTTCCACGTCCACGGCAACGCGGGCGTCGGCAAGACGTCCCTGGTGCACGAACTCGAACAACTGGCGCGTGAGCGAGGGGCGTTGACCGCGTACGTCGACGAACGGGTCAGCAGCGTCCCCGAAGCCCTCGCCGCCGTCAGTGCCGAATTCGCCCGCCAGGGACGCCGGTTGAAGGACCTCGACCAGCTCCTCACCACCCACCGCGAACGCCGTCACGAGGCGGAGGCGGTGCCGGTGGTCCCCGCGCAGGCCGCGGGGGAGGCCCCGGTGGCGCCCGCGCCCTCCGCGGGCGCCATGACGGCCGCCCGAGCGAGCCTCGTCGGCCTCGGGCTCGTGCCGGGCGTCGGCGCGCTCGCGGGCGCGGTCGACCCGGCCCAGCTCGCCCAGGGCGCCGACCGGCTGCGGGCCGGACTCAGCGCGCGCTTCCGCAACCAGGAGGACGTCCAGCTGGTCCTCTCCCCGGAACGCGTCCTCACCCCCGTCCTCCTCAAGGAGCTGGCGCAGGCGGCGAAGGCGGTGCCCTGGATCGTCCTCTTCTTCGACACGTACGAGCGGACCGGGCCGTTCCTCGACGGCTGGCTGCACGAGGTGATGACGACGACCCGGCACGGCGCCCTGTCCGCGCACGTCGTCGTGGTCACGGCGGGACAGCAGCCCTTCGACACCGCCCGCTGGGGCGGCTACGCGGACTTCGTCACGGACATCGCCCTCGCTCCCTTCACCGAGGAGGAGTCCCGCAGCCTCCTCGCCGGCAAGGGCGTCGTCGCCGAACCGGTCGTCGAGGAGGTCCTGCGCCTCTCCGGCTGCCTGCCCGTCCTGGTCTCCACCCTCGCCGAGAACCGCCCCGCCGACCCGGGCGACGTCGGCGACCCGAGCGGGACGGCCGTGGAACGGTTCCTGAAATGGGAGCAGGACCCGGTGCGCCGGGCGTCCGCGCTGGCGTGCGCACTGCCCAGGCGCCTCGACGCGGACGTCGTCGCCGCCGCGGTCGACGGCGTGTGCGCCGCCGAGGACGTGCCCGGCATCTTCGCCTGGCTGCGGAGCCTGCCCTTCGTCAGCGACCGCGGCGGCCGCCTGCAGTACCACGACGTGGTGCGGGCCCCGATGCTGCGCCTGCAACGCCACCACTCGCCGCGCGGCTGGGCCGAGCTGCAGGGGGCGCTCGCGGGGGCGTACGCGCAGTGGCGCGCGGAGGTGGAGACCGGGCGGGAACACGACGACCTGTGGGAGGACGAACAGTGGCGCGAACTGCGCCTCGCGGAGTCGTACCACCTGCTGTGCGGGACGCCGCGGACCGCGCTCCCCGTCGTCCTGCGGGACGTCGTCGACGCGTGCGACGTGGGCGCGGCGGTGGCCCGCCGGTGGGCGCAGCTGCTCGTCGACGCGGGCGCGGACACGGAGGCCGCGCAGGCGGCTACGTGGGGCCGCGACCTGCTGTCGGCGCTGGAGGGCGGCGGGTGCGCGGCGGCGCTGCAACTCCTCATCGACCGGGCCGGTTTCGACGTGCCGGGGCTCGCGCTCGCGCGGGTGGTGCGGGGGCGTGAGCTGCGGGAGAGCGGCGCGCACGCGGAGGCGCTGGCGGAGTACGACCGGGCCGTGGCGCTCGACGCGGAGCTGGAGCGGGCGTACTACGGCAGAGGCGTCACGTACTGGTACATGGACGAGGAGGAGACCGCCCTCGTCGCCCTGGACCGGGCGGTGGAGCTGGGTCCCGGGCAGGCCAGGACGTACGGGATGCGGGGCGAGGTCCGCCGGGTCCTGCGGCGTTTCGAGGAGGCGGTCCAGGACCTGGACCGGGCGCTCGAACTGGACCCGTCCGACGCGGAGGCGCTGACGAGCCGGGGCATCGCCCGGTTCGGCCTCGGCAGGAACGAGGAGGCCCTGGCCGATCTGGACCGGGCCCTCGCACTGTCCCCGGACTCCGCGTGGGCGCTCGCGCACCGGGCGAGGGTGCGGGCCTCCCGCGACGAGTACGAGCAGGCCGTCGCCGACAGCGGACGCGCCGCCGAACTGGCCCCCGACTTCAGCTGGGTGGCGTGGAGCCGGAGCGACGTGCTGCGCATGGCGGGCCGGCAGCGGGACTCCCTCGCCGCCTACGACCGGGCGATCGAGATCGACCCCGAGAACTGGGCGGCGTACGCGGGCCGCGGCGTCTCACGGCACTACCTCGACCAGTACCCCGAAGCCCTCGCCGACCTGGACGTGGTCCTCGATCACGACCCGGACTACGCGTGGGTGCGGGGCCGCCGCGCCATGCTCCTGCACGACATGGGGGAGTACGAGCGGGCCCTTGCGGACGCCGACCGGGCCATGGAGCTGTCGCCCGGCGTCGACTGGATCCACTACCACCGCGCCGAGACCCTCTTCTGTCTGCGCCGGTACGAGGAGGCGCTCGCCGACCTCGACCGCGCGCTCGAACTGGACCCCGACTACCTGATGGCGCTCTGCCGCAGGGGCATCACCCGTCGAAGGCTCGGCCGGTACGAGGAGGCGTGGGCCGACCTCGACCGGGCCCTCGCGCTCGAACCCGGCTCCATTTGGGTCCGGTTGTGCCGGATCAGGCTCGCCCTGGCCACCGGCAGGACGGAGCAGGCCCTGACCGAGCTCGCCGCCTACACCGACAACGGCGGGGACGCGGACTGGGCGCGGCGCCAGCACGCCGAACTGCACGTGTGGGGCGGCCGGTGCGAGGAGGCGCTGCGCCTGCTGGCCCCCGACGCGGACGGCACGGGGCCGGACGGCACCGAGGAACTCGCGGAGGTGTACTGCCTGACCGGGCAGTGGGCGCGGGCCCGCGCCACCGCGGAGCGGTTGATCGAGGACGACGACGAGCTCGGCACGCTGCTCCTCGCGCTCGTGACGACCTGCGCCGAGGGGCCGGACGCCGCCGCCGGACTGTGGCACAGGACCGCCGAACTGGTGCGGGCGTCGGAGGAGTTCCCGGTCTGGAGCGACTACGGACTGGCGCTCGGCGCGGCGGCGCTGGGCGACTGGGCCACTGCCGACGGCCACCTCGACCGGCTCCTCGGCCCGGTCCTCGCGGACCTGGAGTGGGACGACCTCGCCGAGATGGTGGTGTTCATGACCGCCCTCATGAGGGCCCCGAGCGTGGACCGCGCCCGCCTCGCCCCGCGCCTGGACCGCCTGACCGCGGCCAGGGACGCGTTCCGGTACCGCCATGCGGCGACGGAGGCCCCCCACACACCGGAACCTACGATTCCGTAGCTCCTGCGAAGCTCCCGTGAACGTCGTTCAAATGCGACCTCCGGGGCGACTCCTCGCATACCTCTTCGGGCCTGAACCGATCGTTCCCGGTCGATTACAGTGCTGCGAAGTCGCAACCGGTCGAGGCGCGACGAGCACGTCGAGGCACGTCACTGCACGGAGGGAGGCCCGCGTGGGTACCGCAGCAGCCACCGGCGTCTGGGGCCGCGCCGAGCAGCAGGACTTCCGGAGCCGGGTGCGCGGCACGCTCCTCGGGGCCGCCGTCGGCGACGCGCTGGGCGCACCCGTCGACGGGCTCACACTCGACGCGATACGCGAGGCCCACGGAGCCGAGGGCCTCACCGAGCCCGCCCCCGCCCACGGCCGCCGCGGCGCCGTCACCGCGGGCACCCAGCTCACCCTCTTCACCGTCGACGGACTCATACGTGCCCAGGTGCGCCGCGACACCGGCGCCTGGCACCCGCCGACCGACCTGCACCGCGCCTACCGCCGCTGGGCGGCGACACAGAGCGACTGGGGCCCGGACGAGCGACGCAAGGAGGACGGCTGGCTGGCCCGCGAGGAGTGGCTGTACTCGCGCCGCAACCCGCCGCGCGCCTGCCTCACGGGGCTCGGCGACGACGTCATGGGCACCCTCGACGCCCCCAAGAACCCGGCGGAGCGCGGCGTCGAGGCCGCCGTCAGGTCCGCGCCGTTCGGTCTCCTCGTCGGCTGGGAGCCGCAGCTCGTCCTGCAGCTCGCCGTCGAGTGCGCCGTCCAGACGCACGGCCACCCCACCGCCCACCTCGCGGCGGGCGCCCACACCGTCATCGTGCACGGCCTGGCCCGCGGGGAGTCCCTGGACGGCGCGATCCAGCGGTGCCTGGCCCTGCTCGCCACGCGTCCGGGACACCCGCCCGTCACGGACGCGCTCCGGCACGCGCTGGGCGCCGTGCGGCAGGGCATGCCGACACCCGCACGTGTGGAGGAGCTCATCGGGGACGGCACGGCCGAGGGCGTCCTGGCCGGGGCCGTGTACTGCGCCCTCGTGTGCGAGGACATCCGGCACGGACTGCGGCTCGCCGTGAACCACGGCGGGGCGTCGGCGGCGTGCGGCGCGCTGTGCGGGGCGCTGCTCGGCGCGCTGCACGGGGAGACCGCGCTGCCGCCGGGGTGGGTGACGGAGCTGGAGGGCCGCCCGACGATCCTGGAGCTCGCGGACGACTTCGCCATGGAGATGACGCAGGGACCCGCACTGCACGGCCCCGCACTCTCGTCGCCGGGCTGGCTGGCCCGCTACCCGCGGGCCTGACCGGCGACGACTGCTCTGCGGTGGCGACTGCTATGCGGTGACCGCCGCCGCCTCGAACGTACGGCTCAGGAGGTCGTGGAGGGTGGCGCGCTCGGCGTCGTCCAGCGCGTCCAGGCCGGCCATCGTGGCGTGCATGTTGGCGCGGATCGCGTCGACGGCCCGCTCGCCCTCGGGGGTGAGCACGACGTTCTTGACGCGGCGGTCGGTGGGGCTCGGCTCCCGGTGGACCAGGCCGCGCTTCTCCAGGCGGTCGATGATCCCGGTGATGTTGGAGGCGTCGCAGGACAGGGTCCGGGCGAGGACCCGCATCGCGGCAGGACCCTGGCGCAGGACGCTCAGCGTCTTGCCCTGGCTCGCGGTGAGGTTCTCGGCCGCCGCGGCCTCGGTGAAGTCCGCGTAGTAGGCACGGAGCGAGACCGCGAGGAGCTCCATGAGCCGGGCCTTGTCGCCGTCGCCGCTCGGTGATCCAGACATGTGAGACACCTTACGCCATAAAACTTGACGATCTCAAATATTGAGGCTTACCGTCGGACGAGTTACTTGAAGTACTCAAGTATCGAGGTCTTCAAGTATCGGGGCCTCAGACAGTTGAGCAGCTGGAGAAGAATCCACCGTGTCCCACGCACAGCCGCACGCGGCCCCGCCGAAACCCACCGGACAGACCGTCCTCGTCCTGGTGCTCGGGCTCGCCGCCATGGTCGTCTCGATGATGCAGACCCTGGTCGTGCCGATCCTGTCGATCATCCAGAAGGACCTGGACGCCACGACCGCGGGCGTCAGCTGGGTGACCACGGCCACCCTGCTCTCGGCCGCCGTCTTCACCCCGCTCCTCGGCCGCTTCGGCGACCAGCACGGCAAGAAGCCCACGCTCATCGGCGTCCTGCTCGTGATGATCGCGGGCTCCGTGCTGGCCGCGACCACGACCTCTCTCACCTGGCTGATCGTCGGCCGGATCATGCAGGGCGCCGCCACCGCGATCTTCCCCCTCGCGCTCTCCGTGCTGCGTGAGGAGATCAGGCCCGCCAAGCTCCACGGCGCCATGGCGCTGGTCAGCGGCACCCTCGCGTTCGGCAGCGGCCTCGCGCTCGTCGGCGCGGGTCTGCTGACGCAGGGCTCCGACCCCGACTACCACCGGGTGTTCTGGCTCGCCGTCGTCCTCGCCGTGGTCGCCCTCGTGGGTGTCGTCCTCGCCGTCCCCGCCTCGCGCGCCAAGACCGGCGGCCGCACCGACTGGCTCGGCGCCGGCACGCTCGCGCTGCTCCTCGTCCTGCTCCTCCTGCCGATCTCGCAGGGCCACGAGTGGGGCTGGACCTCGGGGCGCACCCTCGGCTCCTTCGCGGGCGCCGTCGTCATGGCGGGCGTGTGGGTCCTGACCGAACTGAGGGTCAAGGAGCCGATGGTCGACATGAAGATGTTCGCCCACCGCCCGGTCCTCTTCACCAACCTGGCCGGGCTGCTCCTCGGCTTCGCCATGTTCGCCCAGTTCATCGGCGTCTCGTACCTCGTGCAGATGCCCGAGGACGTCGCCGGGTACGGCTTCGGCGCGTCGGTGCTCGGTGCCTCCGTCGTCTACCTGCTGCCCACCACGATCGTTTCGCTCCTCGCCGCCCAGTTCGGCGGCATCCTGGTCCGCCGGATCGGCGCGCGCGTCACGCTCGCGGCCGGCGCGGCGTTCGGCGTGGTCGGCTTCGCGTGGCTGACCCTGGCGCACGACACGAGCGCGTCCGTCATCGGCGCGGGCATGGTCATCGGCCTCGCCATCAGCTTCGGGTACGCGTCGATGCCGGCGCTCATCGTCGCCAGCGTCCCCGCCCACCAGACGGGCATCGCCAACGGCATCAACTCGATCTCGCGCTCGGTGGGCAGCGCGGTCGCCAGCGCGATGATCACGTCGCTGCTCGCGTCGAAGACGATCGCGCTTCCCGCGGGCATGCCCGCCCTCCCCCGGGAGAGCCAGTTCACCCTGAGCTTCGCCATCGCGGGCGGCGCATTCGTCCTCGTCGTAGCGGTGGCCTTCCTCGGCCTCAGGCCCCACCACGCCCCGCGCACGCCGAGTCTCCCGGCCCCCGCGCCGGCGCCGGAGCGGGTGGGGGCCCCGTAAGGGGCGCGGAGCGCCCGTCCCCTACGGGGCCACCGCGTCCCCCCGCCGCGGCGAAGGAGCGGGCGCGACGGCTCCCTCGGAGCCGTCGTCGTCCGTGTTGATGCGCTCGATGAGCGCATCCCTCTCCGGCGTGTCCTCCGGCTTCACGTAGCCGACGACGACGTAGAGGACGAGCGAGACCGCCAGCGGGATCGACACCTGGTACTGGAGGGCGACCCCGCCCGAGATCGCGTCGTCGATCGGGTAGTTGACCAGGTAGAAGGCGAAGAGCCCGGCCGCCCAGCTCGTCAGCGCCGCCGTCGGCCCGGACTTCCGGAACGCGCGCAGCAGCCCCAGCATCATCGGGATCGCGATCGGCCCCATCAGTCCGGCGACCCACTTGATGACGACCGTGATGATGTCCTTGAACGTGGGGGAGTCGACCTGCGTCGCCACCGCCATGGACAGACCGAGGAAGACCACCGTGGTGAGGCGGGCCGCGATGAGGCCCTTGCGCTCGGTCCAGGCCCGCGCCCGCGCGGAGAACGCGGGCGCCACGTCCCGCGTGAAGACCGCCGCGATCGCGTTGGCGTCGGAGGAGCACATGGCCATGGTGTGCGAGAAGAAGCCGACGATGACCAGGCCCAACAGTCCGTGCGGGAGAAGCTGTTCGGTCATCAGGGCGTACGCGTCCGAGCCGTCCGGCTTCTTCGCGTCGACGAGGAGCGGCGACATCCACATGGGAAAGAAGAGGACGACGGGCCAGACCAGCCACAGGACCGCGGAGAGCTTCGCGGACCGCGCCGCCTCCTTCGCGTCGGCGGTCGCCATGTAGCGCTGCGCCTGGTTGAGCATGCCGCCGTTGTACTCGAAGAGCTTGATGAACAGGAACGCGAGCAGGAAGACCGTGCCGTAGGGGCCGACCAGCGGCTTGCCGTGGCCCGCGAGCTCGGGCTCGTCCCAGACGCCGAAGAACCCGCCGTGCGGCCCGAGCTCGACGACGACCGCGACGAACATGGCGATGCCCGCGAGGAGTTGGATGACGAACTGCCCCAGCTCGGTCAGCGCGTCGGCCCAGAGGCCGCCGATCGTGCAGTAGATCGCCGTGATGACGCCGGTGACGAGGATGCCCTGGTTGAGGGAGACACCCGTGAAGACGGCGAGCAGCGTGGCGATCGCCGCCCACTTGGCACCCACGTCCACGATCTTCAGGAGCATGCCGGACCAGGCGAGCGCCTGCTGGGTCGGCAGGTTGTAGCGGTTCTTCAGGTACTCCAGGGGTGAGGCCACGTGCAGGCGCGAGCGCAGCCTGTTGATGCGGGGGGCGAAGAGCCGCGCGCCGATGGCGATGCCGAGGGCGATGGGGAAGGACCAGGTGACGAAGGACGTCACGCCGTACGTGTAGGCGATGCCCGCGTACCCGGTGAACATCACCGCGCTGTAGCCCGACATGTGGTGCGAGATGCCGGAGAGCCACCACGGCATCTTTCCGCCGGCCGTGAAGAAGTCGCTGACGTTGTCGACCCGCTTGTGGGACCACACGCCGATCGCGACCATCACGCCGAAGTAGCCGATGAGCACCGCCCAGTCGAGACTGTTCATATGGCCCTCCAGGGGTCCGCCTGGTGAACGGGCCGATGGGGACGAGAGCGGCCCAGAAGTGCCCGCTCATCGTGGGTTCGGGCGGTCAGCGGCGACAACCTGTCGCTAGGTCAAGAGGAAGTAAAATCGTTCGGTTTGCTGACCTGTGTTCACGTATATGATCGACCGGCAAAGGTCTCCCCACGCACGAAGGCCGTACGGAAGTCACCTCCCGTACGGCCTTCGCGCACCCGCGCAGCAGCGGTTACCGCATGATCTCCCCCGCGTTGACCAGCAGTGACTGACCCGTGATCGACCGCGCCCGGTCCGACGCGAGGAACACCACCGCGTCCGCCACGTCCCCGTCCGTGGCCAGGTCCGGCAGCGCCATGCGCGCCGCGAGCCGGTCCCGCACCTCGTCCTCCGGCACGCCCTCGGTGTGCGCGGTGAACTGGACGTACGCCTCGACCGGCGGGCCCCACATCCAGCCCGGCAGCACGGTGTTGACCCGGATCCGGTCAGGGCCGAGCTCGTGCGCCAGCGAGTACATCGCCGAGGTCAGTGCCCCCTTCGACGCCCCGTACGCCGCCTGGCGCACCTGCGAGGGCGCCGCGATCGCCGACTGTGTCCCGATGAACACCACCGAACCGCCCGCCCGCTGCCTGAGCGCCGGCAGACAGGCGCGGGTCATGCGCAGGGTGCCGAGGAGATTGACGTCGATGACCTGCTCCCAGGTGGCGAAGTCCGCGTCCTCCAACCCGCCGAAGTAGCTGTCCCACGCGGCGACATGGACGACCGCGTCGATTCCGCCGAAGCGTTCCACGGCCAGCTCCGCGAGGGCCTCGCACTGCCGCTCGTCGGTGATGTCGGTGGCCTTGTGGGCGGCCCGGGTGCCCTCGGGGTCGATCTCGGCTGCCGTCTTCGCGAGGTTCGCCTCCGTGCGCGCCCCGAGCACGGCGTGGCCGCCGTCGCGCACCACGGCCGCCGCGACCTGGTGGCCGAGCCCGGCGCCGACACCCGAGACGACGACGGTCTTTCCCTCGAGGAGCGACGACTGCATGGGGCGCCTCCCGGCTCTGGCAGTTTTGCTGACGGGGCGTCAGAGTATGGGCGTGCATCGGAGGAAGGAAGGGGAGAGACGTGAGCGATGACCCCGGCGCAGACGCCGGTGAGGACACCCGCCGGAACGCCCGCACGGACACCCGGAGCGACGTCTACGCCGAGCTGGCCGCCGTCGGCCCCTACGGCGTCCACCCGGGCCACGCCCTGATCACCATGGTCGAGCCGCACCCGGGGCACGAGTTCGCGTACAACCGCTGGTACGAGGACGACCACTACTACGCGGGCGCGATGGCCATGCCCTGGATGTACGCGGGCCGCCGCTGGGTGGCCACCCGAGACCTCCAGCTCCTGCGCTACCCCGACAAGTCCGCGATCGCCGAGCCCGTCACCGCGGGGTGCTACCTCTCCACGTACTGGGTGACGGAAGGGCGCTACGACGAGCACATGAAGTGGACCGTCGGCATCAACAAGCGCCTCAACCGCGACGGCCGCGTCCACCAGGCCCGCACCCACGTCTTCACCGCCTTCCAGGACCACGAGGCGACCGTCTACCGCGACGGCGCCGCAGGCCCCCGCGACTTCCACGCCCTCGACCACCCGTACAAGGGCCTGGTCCTCGAGGTCATCGACGCCGAGGGGCCACGACAGCGCGGCGAGCTGCTCGAATGGCTGCGGTCCCGGCACCTGCCGCGAGCACTCGCGGGATCACCCGCCGCCATGGTCACGCTGTTCCGGCCGACACCGCTGCCGGGGGACCGCATGACGTACGTGAAACAGGTCGAGGGCGTGGACACCCGGCTGACGCTGCTGTGGTTCCTCCAGGAGGACCCGCGGGACTGCTGGGCGGCGTACTTCACCGGGCGGGACCAGGCGGTCGCGGAGTCCGGGCTCGGACGCGTGGAACTGGTGGCACCGTTCATCCCCACGGTCCCGGGGACGGACCTGTACGTCGACGCCCTCAGGTGACGCCCGTGGGCGACGGGCACGGCCGAGCCCCCTCGGCCGGGACGGCGGGCCAGTCGAGAGGGCTCATGAAAGTGGTGCCTATGCGGTTGTTCTGCTGCGGTGGTCCTTCTGCTGATGTGCGCTGCGTTCTCACGCGAGGTCGGCAGCCCCCCTGCCCACCTCGCTGACGAACGCGTTCCACGACTCGGCGGGGAAGGCGAGGACCGGGCCTTCCACGACCTTCGAGTCGCGCACGGAGATGCCGTGCCGCACCGGTGATTTGACCTCGACACACGCACCGTTTCCGGTGGAATAGGAAGACTTGACCCACGTGTGCGAAGTACCCTGCTGAATCGCCATGTCCGCTCCGGTCTATGAGTTGCTGCTCGATGGCGTGAATGACGCTACTCGCCAACAACGTGGCGTGAAGGGACCGTTCACTCGACCGGATGGCATATTCCAGGTGGGACTTACGCGGCGGTGTGACAAGGGTGTACCGTGCGGCGCTTTCACTCGGGAGCCGTCGATCAGCGGGCGTAGTCCTTCGCGATGTCCGCGATCAGCTGCCTCGACTGCTCGACGTTCAGCGCCTGCGCCCGCAGGTGTTCGTACATGACGCTGTACTGCTGCACGTCGTTCGCCTTCTCCAGGTACAGGTCGCTGGTGACGCCCTCGATGTAGACCACGCTGGAGTCGGCGGCGTCGGGGAACTCCAGGATCGCGTACTGCCCGTTGAGCCCCGGGTGCGCGCCCATCTCGAAGGGGATCACCTGAACCGTCACGTGCGGCAGCTGGGACTGCTCGACGAGGTGCTCCAACTGGTCGCGCATCAGATGCCGGGAGCCGACGACGCGGCGCAGCGCGGACTCGTCGAGGACGGTCCACAGCCGCAGCGGCATGTCGGGGGCCGAGATCCGGTCCTGTCTGCGCATGCGCACCTGGACGCGCTTCTCGATGTCCGTCGGCGTGGTCTCCGGGAGCGCGCCGGTGATCAGCGCCTCCGCGTACGCCCGGGTCTGCAGGAGACCGGGGACGACCTGCGGGTCGTACACGCGCAAGGAGGCGGCGTCCGTCTCCAGGCCGATGTACACGCTGTAGGGGATGTCGCCGAAGGAGTGCCACCAGCCCTGCTGGCGCGAGTCCTTGGCCATCTGCATCAGCGAGTCGACGACGCGGTGGTCCTCGACCTCGTAGACGCCGCACAGGTCGCGGACGTCGCGCTGGCTGATCGAACGCCGGCCGTTCTCCAGGCGGCTGATCTTCGACTGCGAGACGAGCAGCCGCTCGGCGACCTCCTCGGCCGTCATGCCCTTGAGCTCACGGAGCCGGCGGAGCTCCTGGCCCAACCGGCGCCGCCTGACGGTGGGATTGACATTGGACGCCACGGGACGTGCACCTCCGGCTTGCATTCCTCTACTTTGCGTATCTACTGCTCAGCAGAGTGCCACCAACGTGGTCGGCACCGCTGGGAAACAGCGGATGTGCGAACGTGAGGCGGCCGCGCGGGGCGGTGGGACCGGGTGTCGTCGTCCGGACGGTCCGGTCCCACGCCCCACGCGGCCCAGCGGCTCCCGAACCGGGTCTGGGGACTGCGGCGCGGCGCTGGTGCGGTGGTGCTGAGCGGTCGCGCGACGGTGGTGCGCGGTCGCGCGGTGATGGTGCGCGTTCACGAGCTGGTGCGCGTTGACGAGGTGGTGCTTGGCCGTGCCCGGTGCGAGCGGTGTGCGTGCTCAGTGGGCGACGGCGCGTGCCATGGATCCGCGGCGTGGCTGCATCGGCACCCCGCCGGGGTCCGCTGTCGCCCTCGCCGGCTGCCTGCCGCCGCCCGGTCCTGTGGGACCCGCGGGTGCGGCGCTGCGTCGCGGCTGGGCCGCCACGCCGTTCTGGACGTCCATCACGGCGTGCGCCACGAGGCCGCCCATGGGGTCGTGCCTGATCAGGTCCCGGAGCCGGGAGCGCGATGAACGCCCCTCGTTCCCGGGGTACAGATGCTTGCCGAGACCGACCGCGTGGGCCAGGGCGGCGAGCGCGGCGGTCCGCGGGTCCGGCGGTACACCGGTGCGGATCGCCGAATCGAGCCGGGACCTGATCTCCCGGCTGATGGCCGTGTCCGTCGCTTGGTAGCGAGTCGTCGGCAGCACCCCGCACATCTGGCCCGCCACGGCATGAACCATGCCGCACCGCTCCAGGTGCGAGAGGTACGTCTGGCGGAGCCCCAGTCGGGGTCCGCCGATCCAGTGGACCGCCCGGACCGGACTGCCGCGCCTGCGCAGCAGTTCCAGTGCGGAGTCCAGAGTCGGATCTCCGGTCGGCCGTGGCATCACCACGGCGATACGATCCCCGTCTGGGGCTATCCGTCCGGCCAGCGCCAGCTCCACTAGCTGTGCTCCGGCCAGACCGAGGTCGAGCGACTGCGGCTGCGCTGTGGTACCCGTGGCCGGGTCCAAAGCGAGCAGCAGAAGCTCCTCCGGAATTGTTCTGCGGCTCCTGCCCATCCATGCCTCCCCGCGTGGATGAATGACAGGGTGACCCCTCTCACATTGGTCTGTCGAGAGCGCGTGGTCGGGATGTACGGGAACCAGTAGGTATGTCGTTCTCGTCTACCACGGGGGTTAAGCCCTCACACAGGACACTGGTACACGGTTCGGACAGTGGTTGTCCGGCCGGATTTGGCGCACGGTCAGCACACGGCAAGCATCAGTATCGGCAAACGGCATGGCGTACGAGGAGGCATCGGTGGCGGGCGAGACCCCCGACAGATCGAAGCAGCGGAAGTCGTCGGGGAATCCGACCCCGGAGGAGACCTCCGGGCCGGCGCCGGAGGAACGCGACCCGCGTCTCGCGATCACGCGCGAGACGCCGCAGGTGCGGGACGAGATCCCGGCGGACCGGGCGACCGCCGTCTTCTCGACGAAGGACGTCGCCGAGGCGGCGACCGGTTCCGACGGCGCCGACGGTTCCGGCGATGCGGACGACTCCGAGGAGACGGGTTCCGGGGCGGCGGAAGCGCCCGGGACCGAGACCAACGGGGACGCGCGGCTGCGGAACGCGGTGGCGGCGTGGGTCGCGACGTCCGACGACGAGCCGGAGTCAGCGTCCGAGGCGGACTCGGACGCTGACCCGGAGGGGGAGAACGCCGCCGCGGCGAAGTCGGGAACGACGGCCGAGCCCGAGGTGTCGGACAAGTCCGGGACGTCGGACAAGTCCAGGGCATCGGACAAGGCCGAAACCGCCGGTGCGGCCGACCTCGCGGCCGGGGCCGGGGCGGCCGATGCCGGGCCCGCGGCTTCCGCGAAGCCGGAGCCGAGCCCGGAGGCGAAGCCCGAGCCGAAGGCCGAAACCGAGCCCGAGGCGGAGCCGAAGCCCGAGGCGGAGCCGAAGCCCGCGGGGAAGGCTGAGGCCACGTCGAGGACCGAAAGCGCGTCGAACGCCGAGCCCGCGTCGAAGGCCGAGGCGGAGCCGGAGTCCGCGGCGAAGGCCGAGTCCGTGGCGAGGCGCGGGGCTCCCTCGTGGGCCGAGGGCGCGTCGAAGTCCGAGGCTCCCGCCTGGCCCGAGGCCGCGTCGAAGGCTGATGCCGAGCCGGAGTCCGATCCCGCGCCCGAGCTCGACGCCGCCGCCGAGGACGATCCGGCCGAGGCCGACGCCGCCGACGCGAAGTCCACCGGCGTCGACCAGGCCACCGCCGTCTTCAAGGCGCCGAAGGTCCCGAAGGCCGGGGGCAAGGACGTCGACCAGCCCACCACCATGCTCAAGCTGGGCGAAGGCGCAAAGGGAACTGCAAAGAAGGAAACCGCGAAGCCCGAGGGCGACGCCGAGCGGACCAGCAAGTTCGTCGCGCTGAAGCCGCTCGACGGGCCGAAGGCGAAGCCCGCGCCGCAGCCGGGCCCGAAGCAGGCCCCGAAGCAGGGGCAGGCGCAGGGCCCGAAGGGTGCGGTCACCGCGGAGCCCAAGACGCCCGCGCCCAGGGCCGGCACCGCCCCCGCGGGCCCCGCCGTCCCGCCCCCGGTCGAGCGCACCACGCAGCAGCCGCTGCCGCCCAAGCCGCCGATCGACCTGCTCGCCGAGCTGACCAACACCCCGCCGCCGCCCGAGACGCCGGTGCGCACGGCCGTGCGCAGGGTCAAGATCTGGACGCCGCTCGTCCTGCTCCTGCTGGTCGTCTTTGCAGTCGTACAGGTCGTGCGACCGCTCCCGACACCCACCCTGCAGCTCACCGCGCAGGAGACCGTGAAGTTCGAGGGCGGCAAGCCGGACGTGCCGTGGCCGGCCGACGGCCAGGCCGCGATGGACGTCAACGGCATCGGCACCTTCGGCACGTCGGGCGAGCAGAAGCCCGTGCCGATCGCGAGCATCGCGAAGGTCATGACGGTCTACCTGATCCTGCGGGACCACCCGCTGGAGAAGGGCCAGGACGGCCCGAAGATCCCCGTCGACGCCGCCGCGCAGAAGCACTACGAGACCGGCAAGCCGGCCAACGAGTCGGTCGTCAAGGTCACCGAGGGCCAGAAGATCACCGAGTACGAGGCGCTGCAGGCGGTCATGCTCCCGTCGGCGAACAACATCGCCAAGCTGCTCGCCCGCTGGGACAGCAAGAGCGGCTCCGAGGACGCGTTCGTCGAGAAGATGAACAAGACCGCCAAGGAGCTGGGGATGAAGAACACCCACTACACGGACCCCAGCGGCCTGGACAAGACGACCGTGTCGACCGCCGAGGACCTGGTGAAGCTGGGCCGCGCGGCCATGGAGAACCCCGTCTTCAACGAGATCTCCCGCCAGCCGAGCTACATGGACCTCAACAACGAGAAGCAGACCAACTTCTTCAAGCTGGTCCCGACCGTCGCGATCGGCATCAAGACCGGTACGACCACCGCGGCCGGCGGCAACATCCTCTTCGCCGCGGAGAAGGTGATCGACGGCAAGAAGCAGACGATCATCGGCGCCGCCCTCGGCCAGTACGGCAGCAACGGCGTCGCCAACATCGACAAGGTCACCGACGTCACCAAGAACCTGATCGCGGCCGGACAGGACGCCCTCAAGGCCAAGACGATCGTGAAGAAGGGTGAGGTCGTCGGGCAGGTCGACGACGGTCTCGGCGGGACGACCCCGCTCGTCGCCACCAAGGACGTCTCCGCCGTCGGCTGGTCGGGCCTGACCGTCAAGCTGGAGCTCGACGACATGAAGGGCAAGACCGTCCCGAACACGGCGAAGGCGGGCACCGAGGTCGGTGTGCTGCACGTCGGCGACGGCAAGGGTGATGCCGTCGAGGTGCCGGTGGCACTGCAGAAGGACCTGAGCGAACCGGGCTTCGGCGCCAAGCTGACCCGGGTCGGCTGAGCCCCGCGAGGGGAGGCCCGCCCCGGGCCTCCCCTCGCGCGTGCGTGCTAGCGTCACAAGCTCGGGGACCCGGGGTACTCCGGAAACATGGACGACACGGGGAGAGCCTCCAGTGGCAACAGCGGAGCCGACGCGCGCCGACGACGCCGCCGCACCTGACACGGGCGACGGCCCCCGCACCGGTGGGCGGGTCAAGCTGCCGGCCCAGCGCAGTGCGCCCGGCGGCGGGCCCGCGCAACCGTGGCAGAAGCGCTTCCTGCGCCACCCGGTGACGATCACGACGGCGGTCGCCGCCGTGCTGCACGTCGTCTGGTTCCTCGTCTTCGCCAACAGCGGCGGCGACCTCGCGGCACAGGACGCCTGGGCCGAGTTCGTCGGGCGGCACCCGGCGTCGGCGTACAACCTGGGCTGGTACGGCGGCATGCATCCGGTGTCGTACAGCGTGATCTCGCCGTACCTCATGTCGGTGCTCGGCGTGCGGACCACGATGATGATCGCGGGCACCGTCTCGGCGGGGCTGCTCACCATGATCCTCATGCGCAGCCGCGCGGTGAAGGGCAGGCTGCTGTGGCCGGTCGCCGCGGGTGTCTTCGCGCTGCTCGCCAACGCGGTGTCGGGCCGCGTGACCTACGGCCTCGGCCAGATGTTCGCGCTCGCGGCCGTCGCCGCCGTCTTCTGCTGGCCGCACCGCTGGCGCTACAAGCGGTGGGCGAAGGCCCTGGTCGCCGCTCCGTTCGCGGCGCTCGCGACGATGGGCAGCCCCGTCGCCGGTCTCTTCGTGGGGCTCGTCGCCGTCGCGCTGTTCCTCAGCAAGCGGTACCCGGGCGCGTACGCGCTGGGCATCGCACCCGCCGTCGTCGTGGGCCTCTCCGCGTGGCTCTTCCCGTTCTCCGGCACGCAGCCGATGTCGTTCGGCTCGGCGTCGCTGCCGCTGATCGCCTCGATCATCGTCTACTTCGTCGTGCCGAAGCAGTGGAAGACCGTACGGATCACCACCGCCGTGTACGCGGCGTTCGTGCTCGGCGTCTGGCTGATCAGCTCGCAGATCGGCTCCAACATCTCGCGTCTCGCGATGTCCTTCGCGGGCGTCGCGCTGATCGCCGCGCTGCCGTACGCGGTCCCGAAGTCCCGTACCTGGTACGTGATCATCGTGGCGTTCGTCGGCTTCACCGGGTGGATCGGCTTCAAGGCCGTCGACGACATCGTGCACACCCGCTCCGACGCCTCCTGGACGCGTGAGGTCGCGCCGCTGGTCAACGAGCTGAAGGAGAAGGGCGCCGCGAAGGGCCGCCTCGAAGTGGTGCCGGCCCGCAGCCACCGCGAGGCGTCCGCGCTCCCCGCGTACGTCCAGCTCGCGCGCGGCTGGAACCGGCAGGCCGACATGGAGCGCAACCCGCTCTTCTACGACGACACCCTGAACTCGGCGAACTACCACGAGTGGCTGCAGCGCTGGTCCGTGCATTACGTGGCGCTCCCCAAGGGCGAGCCCGACGGCGACGGCGGCAAGCGCGAGGCGCAGCTCATCAGGGACGGCCTGCCGTACCTGAAGAAGGTGTGGGTCGACGACAACTGGCAGCTGTACGAGGTCACCGATCCGCGCCCGCTCGCCGAGCCGAACGCCGTGGTGACCCGCGCCGAGCAGGGCCAGATGACGCTGCGCGTCGACAAGCCGGGCCGCGTCCTGATCCGCATCCCGTACTCGCCGTGGCTGAGCATCGTCGACGAGCACGGCAAGGGCGTGAAGGCGCCGCAGGAGACCGAGGCGTCGAAGCGGCAGCGCGAGCTGAACGAGAGGCGGCCCAAGGTGTACGAGAACATCAACGGCTGCCTGTCCGAGGCGCGGGAGGACCGGGCGGGCGACAAGTGGGTCGAGCTGCTCGCCCCGAAGGCCGGCGTCTACCGGCTCGGCTCGCCCTACCAGCTGCCGCGCGGCACACCCTGCCCGGAGGAGCTCAGCCGCTGACGCGGGTGCGACGGCCACAGGATCTCAGCCGCCGGGCGGGGCGCAGACCTCCGACTCCGGCAGGTGGCCGGGGGCCGCGTCCTTCGCGGCTTCGGTGCGGACCGTGTCCAGCCGGCCGAGGAGTTCGTCGAGGCGTTTCTCCGTCGGGTCGCCGAAGTACTGCAGGACGGCCCGGTGGAACGCGTCGCGCACGCCCGGCGGCATCACGTCCGACGCGTCGAAGCAGAGCGTCCGCGCCTTCGCCGTGAGGATGTCCGCGATGCGCCGGCCCGTCGCGTCGGTCGGCTGGGGGTCGCTCGCGTCGGGGAAGAACGGCTGCAGCCCGTCCGAGGCCCGTTCCCGCCAGAGCGCGCGGGCCCGCTCGCCGGAGAGGCGGTCGACGAGGGCGCGCGCCGCCGGGTCGCCGCTGAACACGGCGGCCATGTCGCCCGCCACCTCATACGCGCCGTCGTGCTCGGGCCGCCCGCCCAGGTAGCCCGCCGCGGGTTCGACGCGGACCCGGTCGTGCGCGTACACGTACCGGATGAAGGCACCCTGGTGCTCGTGCGTGCAGCGGGGCCGCTGGGAGTCGAGCAGACCGCGCGGACCGACGTACGGCGTCGTCAGGGACCGGTCCACGGCCGCCCGCGTGCGCCTGCCGAGGAGTTCGGCCCAGGTCGTCCACGCCCTGCGGACCCGCGGGTCGCGCCAGCGGACGTCCCCGGTGGCCCACCGCGTGTACGTGGCGGGGCCCGCCTGGTGCAGGAGGATGTCCTCGATCCAGTCGGTGCCGGGCCACCCGGACGTGGCCTGCGAGGCGAGCCCCACGCACCATGCGGGACGGTCACGGGCGCTGCCCTCCTTGCTCCACACCAGGCTCTTCAGGTCGACCTTCAGCGGCACCCAGTAGGTGCGGCGCCCGCCGTCGACGTCGAGGCGGGGCGCCCAGGGCGGGTAGGCGCGGGCGGTGGCGGCGCGGTCGAGCGGGGTGAGGTGTCCCGCGCGGGCGTGCTCCACGAGTTCGCCGATGCTGTTGAGGATCGCCACGTCCGGCGGGTCGCCCGCCTCCAGCTGCGCGCCGAGCGTCTCCCGCAGCGAACGGGTGCCCTGGTACGTGTACGACTTGCCGGTGCCGTCGTCGAGGCGGTGCAGCATCGCCTCGAAGGCCTTGCCCTCCGGACCGGTCCAGGGCCCCAGCACGACGAGGGTCTCGGGCCGCTCGCTCCCGCAGGCACCCGCGGTGACGGCGAGCAGACAGGTCGCGAGGAGGGTGCGGAACACGGTCCGGGGACTCATGGGGTGGCTCCTGGGCGGGAGACGAGGACGTACTCGCGGCGGTAGGCGTGGAGGGTGACCGCGGTGACGCCCGCGCTGAGGAGACCGGCGGGCGCCACCCACGGCGCGACCCCGTCCAGCGAGGAGAGGCGGCCCGCCGCCAGGTCGCGGTTCGCGTGCTCGTCCAGGGACCGGATCAGGAGCGGGTGGCGGGCGCCGAACGGGTCGTCGTCGACGGTCGACTCGATCGCCGGGGTCGTCCGCTCGGCTATCCCGGCCGCCGTCGACACCACCCGTTGCTGCGCCCGGTGGGCGAGGACGGCGTCGGCCGTCAGGAACGGCACGGCGAGCAGCGGCAGGGCGGCGACGAGCAGCGGGACGCTGACGTGGAGGTGCAGCCGGTGGTGGACGAACACCTGGGTGCGCCAGTGGCCGCACGCGAGCAGCACCAGGGCGAGGGCGGAAAGGGATGCCGTGGCGAGGACGCGGCCGCCCGGCGCCGCCCGGTCCGCGAGCCTGTCGCGCAGCCTGTCCTCCAGGGAGGAGATGCGGTCGACGACGGCGGTCGCGTCGGAGCGCGAACCGGTGGCGGGACGGCAGGCCGGATAGCCGTCCGCGCCGGCCTTCCCGGTGGGCGCGGGCCCGGGGGCCGAGCAGAGCATGCTGCGTGCGTACGAGAGTCCGGCGTCCCGGAGCGTGGGGTCGGCGACGTTGTTCTGGGCGAAGGTGATCCAGGTGCCGTAGTCGACGACGAGCCCGGAGACGACGTCGAGCTCCTGGCGTTCGGCGGTGGTCAGGGCGCCGCTGCGGGCCACCTGGTTGAGGTGCTGCACGGCCCTGGTGGTGCGCGTGGTGTACCGCTTGCTCAACCCGCTGAGCTGTACGGCCTCCCCGGCCGCCAGGCTCTCCGCGGCCTCGCGGTCGGCGATGCGCAGGGACGTCTCGGCCTCGGCGAGCCCGACGAGCGCGGGCAGGAAGCTGTCCCGCAGGGTCGCCGAGTCCTCGCGCACGTCCGCGTACGCCCAGCCGAACGTTACGGCCGCGACGACGGTGAGCAGCGGCAGCGCGACGAGCCGGTCCCGCAAGTACCGGCGGTTGCGCGGACGTTCGGCCAGCGGTACCGGCCACGCGTACCGGCGCAGGGCGCGCAGCGCGTCGGCGGCGAGCGGCGGGACGGCGCGCCACAGGGCCGTCACCGGGCGGCTCCGGGCGGCCGTGGGCCGGGCAGGTGGACGCCGGGCAGGACGGTCGTGCTGGTCTGGATGCGGGCGGCCTCGACGTCGAACTTCGCGATGCGGTCCCGGAGTTCGACCCGCCCGCTCGCCGAGTCGCGGACGCGGACGAGGCGGCGCAGATGCTCCTGCATCGCGGTGTCGCCGGTCTCGGCGGCGAGCCGCCACGCGGTGCCGAGCAGCGCCTCGGCGGCCGACCGCCTGCCGAGCTTCAGCTCCGCGCAGGCCTCCTCGAAGGTGCGGTGCAGCTCTTCCTCCTGCCGGTAGTGGGCGACCTGCGGGTCGAGTCGGCTGTACAGGTCGGGGTCGTCGGTCCAGCGCATCAGCACGGGCTGCGGCGCGGGCAGCCGCAGCGGCGCCGGGCTCTCCGCGTCCAGTTCGACCTCCGTGAGGAGGAGCTCCTTGCCGAGCTGGGCGGGGTCGTAGGGCGCGCCGACACACAGCAGATAGGCGCGGGTCTCCTGGCCGCACGGGCCGAGGTCGTACTCCTCGACGGGACCGCCCGCGCCCGTCCCGACACCCGACAGGTCGACGCGGTCGGGGTGGAGCGCGACCCGCGTGGGATGGACCTGCTCGAAGGAGTGCGGACGCACCCCGGCGCGGTGGTAGAGGCGCAGCCGCAGGCCCGTGACGTCACGCCCGGCGGCCCGCCCGGTGAGCGAGGCCAGCTCGTCGGGCAGCCGCGTCAGATCCGCGACGGCACGGGCGCCGCCCCCCAACGCACGGGCGATGAGCAGGAGTTCCTCGGTCTCCCAGGCGTCGCCGATGCCCACGACGTCGCAGGCGAAGGCCCGCGCGCACCGCTCGACCCGCTCCTGCAGCTCGGCCCGCGTCTCGTACCCGGGTTCGTTCTTGCCGTCGGTGAGCAGCAGCGCGTGCCGCACCCAGCCGCCGCCGTCGCCCGTGGCCGGCAGTTCCCGGAAGAGCTGCCGGGCCCGCTCCAGCCAGGTGCCCATCGCGGTGCCGCCACCCGGGGTGCAGTCGTGCAATGCGGCCTCGGCGGCGGCCCGCGACTCGGCGTGCGCGACGGCGAGACCCGGCCGCCTGGGATAGATCATGGCGGTCCTGTCGCCCCCGGCGACCAGAGCGAACAGCGAGCCGTCGGGGATGCGGGCCAGCGCGCTGACGGCGGCGGCGCGGGCGGCGGCGAGACGGCTCGGCGGCATCACCATGGAGGAGGAGTGGTCGATGAGCAGCACCTCCGCGAGGCGGGCCCCGGCCGCCCCCGCATCCGCTGCGGCCGGGTCGCGCACCGTTGCGGCGGGCGGCGCGTGCGCGGCGCCCGCCCTGCGGACCGTCACCGTGAGGACGGCGTACATGCGGGCCGTGTCCTGCCCGCCCGGGGTGCGCGGGCGGGGCAGCTCGACGACCTGGCTCACTTCCAGGCCGACCGAGGCGGCCGGTTCCTGATCTTCTTGCCCAGCCATGGGAAGTCCTTGCCGAATCGTGCGTGCAGGAAGCCGAAGGGGCGGACCGCGTAGGCGCGGTCGAGGAGGATCTCGGCGAGCGGTATGCCGTCGTCCGGCGTCGGCGCGTCCCGGGCGGCCTGGTGGGCCAGGACCCGGTAGAAGCGGGACAGGTCGGTGCGGAGCGCCCGTACGTCGGCGGGGAATTCGAGCAGGGGATCGGCGTGCGCGGCGACGGCACGCAGCTGGGCCCCGGTGATCGCCCCGCCCCCGCCGTCCGCGTCGCCGAGGAGCCGGTGCGCCGCGCCCCACACCTCCGTCTTCATCCGTACGCGCGACGGTTCGTCGGTCAGGCCGTGTGCGGAGAAGAGCCGGCCCAGCGCGCGCACCGCAGCGCCGAGGCCCTCGGCGTCCCGCGCGTGGTCGACGCGGATGCGGACGGCGGCCGTGCGGGCGGCGGTGCGGTGCCGGGAGTGCTGCGGGACCGCGTCGAGCGCGGCGATGGCGTCGGTGAGGGCGTCGGGGCCGCCGAGGGCGAGCCGCGCCCGGACGGCGCCGAACGCCGCGCTGCCCAGCGAGGGGTTCCGCAGCCGCACGGCCTCGTAGAAGGTGAGGGCCTCGTGCAGCCGCCCGAGCTGTTCGGCGCAGTAGCCGAGGGCGAGTTTCGGGGCGTACTCGCCGGGGATCGCGGCGTAGACCCGGTCGAAGCGGCCGCGGGCCTCCGGCACCCGGGAGCGGGCCAGGGCGAGCAGCCCCCGGTGCCAGTCGAGCCGCCAGTCGTGCGGTCCGTTCGCGGGCCCTATGGCGTCCTCGGCCAGGGCGAGCGCGGTCTCGGCGCCGGTGAGGTCCCCGTCCTCGGACCGCAGCGCCACCCGCAGCCGCAGCCTGCACCGCAGCAGGTGCACCTCGGGGGAGTCCCGCCAGTCGCCGGTGTGCTGGAGCAGCGCCTCGGGGTCGTCGTCGCTGAGCCTGCTGAGCTCGCCGTGGTGGTCGTCGTCCGGGTCGGGGCGCGGCACGGGGAGCCGCCCGGCCACTTCGGGCGGGCCGGGGGCGGGGTGGTGCGGCGCGGCCGGGGCGGTGGCCCAGTGCCGGACCTCGGGGGCGGCGCCGAGCCCGCCGTCGAGGGCGTACGCGGACTGGAGGAAGAGCGGGGAGGGCTCGAACGTCTCGGCGCCCGTGCGCAGGGACCGCAGTTCCCGGAAGACGCCGCGCAGCTGCTCGTCCATCTCGCGGGCCGTGGCGAAGCGTCCGGCGCGGGCGGTGCGGGTGGCGCGGCGCAGCGCTCTGGCGAGGGAGACGAGACCGAGTCCGCGGTGGCCCCCGGTGGCGTCGTCGAGCGGGGCGAGCGCCGCGAGGTCGGCGAGGTCGTGGCGGGTCGCGCCGAGCCCGCACAGGGTGCGCAGTGTCTCGCCGAGGCTGAACAGGTCGTCCTGCGGCTCGGATTCGCCGTGCGGGCCGACGCTGGGCGCGCGGTAGAGGGCGGTGGTGAGGCCGGGGGCGCCCGCGCGGCGGACGCTGCCGACGTCGACGAGCTTGGTGGTGGAGCCGTCGTGCATGACGTTGGGCGGCTTGAGGTCGCCGTACACCTTGCCGCGCTCGGGGGCGTGCAGGTGCGCGAGCGCCGCCAGGATCCGCACGCCGTACGCGAGGACGAACTCCAGGAAGCGGTCGCCGCCGAACTCCTCGGGGTGCTCGTGGGCGCGGGCCCGCACCTCTTCGAGGTTGAGCCCGTCGACGTACTGGAGGACGAGGAAGTCCCCGACCCCGGCGTGGTGCCCGTAGTTGAACACCCGGATGAACCCGTCGTGGTTGAGCTCGACCAGCTCTCTGCGCTCGCCCTCCAGGAGGCTGTACGACTCCGTGGCGAGCTCGGCGTGGAGCATCTTCACGGCGACCGCGCGGTCGTCGACCTTGGTGTCGTGGGCGAGGCAGACCTCGCCCATCCCGCCGTACCCGAGGGGCCGCACGAGGCGGTACTGACCGGCCAGCAGGGTGCCGGGCGGCAGGGGCAGCCCGCTGGGGGCGACGGGGTTGTCGCCCGCGCTGTCCGCCCGGTCCAGGAGCGTGATCTCGGGCAGGACCGTGGGGTCGGGGTGCTCGGGGGGAAGGGCGACGTGGGCCGGGCGCGGCGGTTCTGGGGCGACGCCCAGGTCGACGATCCAGTGCTGGGAGGACTCCTCGCCGGATGTCGCCGCGTCGGGGGGTCTCGGTGCCGACTCCGACACGGGCGCCGACGGCGCGGGCTGCACGTCCGCGGCGGAGTGCAGTCCGGTCGCGGGGTCGACGCGCTCGCCGCTGGCCAGGCAGTACCCGGTCGGCGTCACGGTGCCCGAACACCCGGGGTGCGGACAGGACTTCACGGCCGTCACACGTCACCACCCGCGCCCGCGTTCCCGGCCGCACCCTCTTCCACGTCCGCGAGCCGCCGCACCACGCGTGCGAACGCCGTCACCGCCCGCTCGGCGTCGGCCAGCGGGCAGGGCCCGGCCAGCAACAGCTGCTGCGCCGCGCGGTAGGGCCCGACCGCGTCCGGGTGCTCGGCGAGGCCGCGCCGGGCGAGCCGCGCCAGGTGGTCGCGGAGCAGCCCGCGCAGCCGCAGATGCTCGTCGAGCACAGCGCGCAGTTCGCTCTCGGCCCGCTCGGCCCGCAGCAGGTAGGTGTCCACGGCCTGTTCGGCGTACGAGAGCTTCTCCAGGAGGCGCGGCCCGCCCCGGCCCGTCAGCGGGCGCAGCTCGTTGCTGAGCTGCACGGTCCACAGGGCGGCCCGCGCGGCGTACCCGGTGGCGACCGGTGGGTCGACGACGTGCGGTTCGACGCGGTGGAAGAGGCGCCGCGCGCTGCGTTCGGTGTCGGCGAGCGCGTCGACGCGGGTGCCGATGCGCTGCAGCCACTGTGCGGCACGCTCGGCGGGCAGCAGCTTCTCCGCGAGGGCGTACGTGAAGCCGTGCGTGCTGGAGCGCACCACGAGCAGCAGCCGGGCGCCGGAGGCCGCCAGTTCGCCGAGGGCCTTGGCCGCCGCCGCGGGTTCGGTGGCGGACCGGTCGGCGTAGAGCACGGCGACGGCGGGGCGCCGCCGCGGGGCCGTCGGCCGGCCTCCCGGGTGCCGTCCCGCCGCGTGCCGCAGCTCGTGCCGCAGGACGGCGAGGGCTTCGCGGAGCTCCGGCTGGTCGGGGTCCTCCAGTGCGGCGCCCTCCAGGTCGAGGACGAGGCCGATGCTGCCGACGCGGGGCGCGATGCCGGCGCGCGACAGGAGCGAGTCGCCGCCGTCCCGCGGTGCGTCGCCGCCGGGTCCCACGGGCCGCACCGCCAGCTGCGGGGACTGCTCGCGGTCGGCCATGTTCAGGACGACGTACAGCGCCTGGCGTGCCCGGTCGTCGTCCTCGGCGATGAAGAGGACCTCGGTGTCCCAGGCGTCCACGTCCCCGTTCAGCCAGCGCGTGACGGTGCGCTGCAGGCCGTGCGGGCGTGCGGTGCGGGCGGCGTCCGCCGAGACGACGCGGTGGCCGGGGATGGCGTGCGGCCCGGTCACGTACCGCTCGGCGAAGCGGCGGAAGTACTTGGCGACGGTGGCCGCCGGGATCATGTACCCGTGCTCGCCCCGCTCGTCGGCCTGCGCCAGGATCCCGAGCAGCCGGTCGCTGCCCTCCTCGCGTACGCCCGCACCGCTGAACCCGCCCCGCAGCCGCTGACCGGAGTCCGCGCCCGCCCCGGTGAGGTCGATCTGCACCCGCTCGTCGCCCTGCCCGCCGGGCCCCCGGCAGACCCCGGTGAGCCACTGCCCGCCCGACTGGTACTCGGGGAACCCGTCGACGAGGACCGTGGCGCCCCGGTAGTCGAGGGTGCGGTGCAGGGTCACGGAGGAGGGGAGGGGCGCGGGGTCGTCCAGCACGAGGACGGCGAGGTCGCCCTGCGCCTTGCCGAAGGGCGGCACCCAGTGTCCCGCGGCGACGGTCGCGGTGCGGTGCGGAGTCCGGGTGAGGCCCTGGAGCAGCGGGAACTCGACCTGTACGCGGTCGGGGCGCTGTCCCGTCGCCGGGTCGCGGATCACATGCGCGCAGGTGAGCACGCGGTCGGTGCCGAACAGCACCCCGGCGCCCAGCACGTCGCCGCTGCCCGAGGCCGCCCAGCGTCGCAGACGTACCCGCCAACTCGCGTGATCCATGGGTGAGTTGGTTCCCCCGTCCGCGTTGACCGCGTCCCCCTCCATGTCTCCTCAGGATAGGTGCGGGGGCGGCCAAAGGCTCCTGGGCTGCAAGGTGAGGCAGGGGGAGGGCCGCGCACACAGGGAGCGCGGGGGAGCGCGCAGGGCGCACCGGCCCCACGAGCACCTCCTGTCCGGTGGTGAGCCGACCGCGGCCTACCCCTCGTACTCCTTCCAGATCCGCGGCGGCAGCACGTTCCCCCGCTCCGACTTCTTCCCGGCCACCCCCGACAGGGGCAGCAGCTGAGGTTCGCCGGGCCGCAGCCGGAACAGCGTCACCGCCGTGGACAGGTCCTTCGAGAAGCCCGCGAACCAGGCCGACCTGAGCCGGTCCTGGTCGCCCGTGCGCCCCGCCGCGACGTCCACCCCCATGCGCTTGCCCGCCGTGCGCAGCGCGTCGGCGACCTCCTGGGCGACCTGCGGGTCGAGCGCGCGCCGCGACGAGGGGGGTGCGAGGCCGGACAGCGGCTCACCGTCCTTGACGACCTTCGTGACCGAGTACGGGTCGCGCCGCACGCCGTCGTTGGCGAACGTCCCGTACGCGGTGGCCATGCGGATCGCGCTCGGCGTCGACGTGCCGATGGAGAACGTCGGCTCCAGGCGGGCCATGCTGTGCCGCAGCATCCCGGCCGCGACCGCGGTCCTGCGCACCGTGTCCCGCCCGACGTCCTTGCCGAGGCGTACGTACGTGGCGTTGCCGCCGGACACGAGCGCCTCGCGCAGCGTCGGCCGGTCGGGGTCGGGGGCGCCGTCGGCCCGGCGCAGGACTCCGTCCGCCGCGTAGTGGCTGTCGGCCCCGACGCCCTGCCGCGCCGCCCCGTACTGCAACGCCGCCGCCAGCACGAACGGCTTGAACGCCGAGCCCACGGGGACGCCCGATGTGTCGGCGTTGTTGGTGAAGTGCGTGGTGGCGTCGGGCCCGCCGTACAGCGCGACGAGCGCCCCGTCGGACGGCCGCACCGAGGCCGCGCCGACCTGCACGTGCCGGTCCGCGGGCCGCTTCTCCGGGTCGAGGTCGCGCGCGACGACGCGCCGCACCGCCCGCTCCAGGCGGTGCACCTTGGTCCTGTCGAACGTGGTGTGGATCTCGTAGCCGCCGCGGGCCAGCTCCTCGTCGGTGAGGCCGGTCTGCTGCTTGAGGTAGCGGTTGGCGACGTCGACGAGGTAGCCGGTCTGGCCGCCGAGGCTGGTGGAGCGCGACCGGCTGCGGGGCTCGGGGAAGACCCGGTACTTCGCCCGCTCCTTCTTCGCCATCAGCCCGACCTCGACCTGCCGGTCCAGGATCCACGCCCAGCGCTCCCGCGCCCGCTCGTGGTTGGCGGCGCTGACGGCCGGGTCGTACAGGTCGGCGCCCTTCAGCATGGCGGCGAGCATCGCGCCCTGACTGGGGTCCAGCTCCTTCGCCGGGATGCCGTAGTAGGCGCGGGCGGCGGCCTCGATGCCATGGGCGCCCCGCCCGAACCAGCTGGTGTTCAGGTACCCCTTGAGGATCTCGCTCTTGTTCTTCTTGCGGTCCACCTTCAGGGCGATGACGAACTCCTTGACCTTCCGTGTGACCGTCTGGTCCTGCGAGAGGTAGGTGTTCTTCACGTACTGCTGGGTGATGGTGGAGCCGCCCTGCGTCTCGCGGCCGCGTGCCATGTTCACGGTGGCGCGGGCCAGGCCTTTGAGGGAGACCCCGGCGTCGTCGTAGAAGGTCTCGTTCTCGGCGGCGATCACCGCGTCGACCGCGGACGGCGCGATCTGGTCCAGCTCGACGTTCTGCCGGTTGACGGCCCCGGTGCTGACCATCTGTGAACCGTCGGACCAGTAGTAGACGTTGGCCTCGCGGCGGGCCGCCGCGTTCTCGTCGGGGATGTCCACGCTGACGTACACGCAGACGAAGAGGGTGGCGACGGAGGCGGCGCAGAGCCCCGCCGCGCCGAGGAGCTGGCGCCACGAAGGGAGCCAGCGCCGGACGCCGCTCCTTCCGGCGCGCGGGTAGTCCACGATCCGTCGCCGGCCGCGGCGACGCGGCTTCTTCCGCTGAGCATGTGTACCCATGCCGGAGGAGAGCCCGCCGCACGCGGCCGGGTTGGCCCGGAGGCCGTCAGCGGTACGTAACAGTCCGCTCGCGAACGCGGTGGGGAGACCGCGCGCGGCCGACTGGGGTCAGCGGACCTTGGTCAGCGCGCCCTTGTCCTTGAAGGCGGTGAGGCCGTTCGCCCAGAGCTGGTTGACCCGGGACCGCTCCTGCGCGTTCGGGTAGGCGTTGGTGCAGGACGTGCCGGGGCCGCCACCGGACATCAGCTCGCTGCACGGACCCGAGTAGTGGTCGGGCAGACCGAGAACGTGGCCCGTCTCGTGCGCCGTCACACGCGTGGAGTTGTACTGCTGGTTCTGCCGGTAGTCCAGGAAGATGTACCCGCGGCCGTGCCCGTCGGTGGAGGCGTACGAGCCACGCGGGTCATTGCCCTCGCGGTACTGGAAGTTACCGGTCGAGCTGGTCTCCTGCAGCTTCACGTTGCTGACCGAGGAGTTCCAGATCTGCGTGCTCCGGGCTATCTGGGTGCGGAAGCTGGGCGCCCGGCTGGTGTTGTAGGTGACGGTGACGACCTGGATGCCGGGCTTCGCCGCCTGCTTCTTCAGCGCCGACTTCATGACGGCGTCGAAGAACCTCTTGTTGGCGGCCTGCTCCTCGGCCGAGCCGACGTACGACGACGTGGCGTACGTCGACGAGGGCTTGACCGTCTCGGGAGCCGGGGCCGCGAGCGCGGAGGGCGCGGCGGCCAGCGAGGCGACGAGGGCGGCCGAGCCGAGGGTGGCGAGGAAGCTGATGCGGGATCTGTTCATGGGGGTGTCCCTTCCGGGGAAAGGCCGGTAGCCGGTACGCCCGGGATGTCCGGGCCGCCGGGACCGGAGGCCTGCGGGTGCGGCTTCCGGTCGGGGACGAGTATTCGGGGAACGGGGCCTGTTCGTACCGATGTCATTCGGCGATAACGTCAAAGCATCAACTGTTCTACGTACGTGTGCCGTTGCGACGTCCGGACTCGGCGCACGTGGCTCGAATCGACCATCGGGACGGGGAATTACCCGGACCGCCGGGCGATTGCTGATGCGTGTCAGCCGGTTCCGATCCGCTCTCCGAGAGGCCCCCGTGTCCGAACGCACCGCTTACGACCCCCGCACGCTGCTCGCGGCATCCCGTCTCGGCGTACTCGCCACCATCAAGAAGGACGGCCGCCCCCAGCTCTCCCCCGTC
This sequence comes from Streptomyces venezuelae, assembly GCF_008642355.1. NCBI lineage: Bacteria > Bacillati > Actinomycetota > Actinomycetes > Kitasatosporales > Streptomycetaceae > Streptomyces > Streptomyces venezuelae. The sequence continues at coordinate 3,516,980 of NZ_CP029193.1, read as the reverse complement.
ATGCCCTTCTACGACGCCGAGACGGACACCGTCCACGTGTCGATGACCGAGGGCCGCGCCAAGACGGCGAACCTGCGCAGGGACCCGCGCGCCACGCTGGAGGTCACGAGCCCCGACGGCCGCTCGTGGGCGACCGCCGAGGGCACGGCGACCCTCACGGGCCCCGGCACCGACCCCGAGGGCCCCGAGGTGGAGGCGCTGGTGCGCTACTACCGCCGGGCGTCCGGGGAACACCCGGACTGGGACGAGTACCGCGCGGTGATGGTGGCCGACCGAAGGGTGCTGATGACGATGACGGTCGACCGCGTGTACGGCGAGAACCTCGGCTGAGGCTCAGCGGCCTGCGGTGGCGCGCGGGGTGACGACCATCGGAATGTCGTCGGCGGCCCACAGCACGAACCGTTCGACGGGCGTCACCTCGTGCCCCTCCACGGGCCGGAACCGGAACCGCTTCAGCAGCACGGCCAGCGTCAACTGGGCCTCCACCATGGCCAGCCCGGCGCCCTCGCAGCTGCGCGGCCCGAGCCCGAAGGGAACGTAGGCGAACCGCGACCGCGCCGCCACCGCCTCCGGGGTGAACCGCTCGGGCCTGAACTCCTCGGGCTCGGGCCAGTGGTCGGGGTTCATGTGCACGGCCCAGAAGGGATAGAAGACGGTGGTGCCGGCGGGAATGCCGTACGTGCCGTCGGCACCGCTCAGCACCATGTCCTCGGTGGTCTCGCGGGCCCCGTAGGGACCCGGCGGGTAGAGCCGCATGGACTCTTTCAGGACCATGTCCAGGTACGTGAGCTCGCGCAGGTCGCCATAGTCGGGCGCCGAGCGGTCGCCGAGGACGCGGTCGAGTTCGGCGGCGACGCGTTCGGCGACCTCGGGGTGGCGCCCGAGCAGGTGCAGGGTCCAGGAGACGGCGACGCCGGTGGTGTGGTGGGCGGCGAGCATGGTCACCATGACGGTGTCGCGGATGCGGGCGGGGGAGGTACGGGCGGCCATGAGGGCACGGATGAGGTCGCTCCGGTCGTCCTCCGGCGCGATCTCCCTGCCCCCTTCGTGGGCCGCGATGACGCGGTCGACGGTGGCGCGCAAGTGGTCGAGGGCGAGGGAGGCGCGCTGTGTGGTGGGGTCGGCTTCGCTGAGCACGACTTCGAAGGCGTCGACGACCTCCTCGGCCCGGACGACGTCACTGCCGGCGCCGCCCAGCGCATAGGCGCAGATCATGCGCAGGGAGAGGGCGGTCAGATCCTTCTGAAGGAGGACGGCGTCCCCGCCCGCACCGGCCCACCGCTCGGCGAGCCCCTCCACCAGAGAGACGAACTCCCCGAAGTGCCGTTCGTGGGAGGGCCGCCCGGCGAGTGCCTCCAGCAGCACGCGGCGCCAGGGCGCATGCTCCTCGGCCCCGATGACCTGGAGGTTCCCGGCTTCGCAGAGGGGTTCCAGGAAGGCGAAGAGGGCAGAGGGCCGCTCGTCGATGCGGACGGTCTGCTCCAGCACCAGCGGATCGGCGACGGACACGGCGACGCCCACTCCCGGCAACTGGAACCGCACGACGCCCCCGTACTCGGCGTGCAGCCGACGCTGGTAGAGATGCAGCCCACCCGCGTCCGAGATGGCCCCGACGCCACCGTCGGCACGTAACACGGGCCCTGGAATCGGCATGGGTTTCCGCACGGCGATACCTCCGTAGTCCGTCGCATTCCGTCGAACACGATCTCCGTCGAACACGATCTCTGGCGAACACGTTCGAGGCCAGTAAACTGCGCGCGCTCAGAAGCGACAGGGCGGTCCCGGAAAGGTGAGGAAGACAAGTGGCGCACGGGGGATACCAGGGCTGGAGCCCGACGAACGGCCAACCACAGGGAGGCGGTGCGCCGCTCCCCTACGCACCACCACCCCACCCCCCGCACCCGTACACACCGCACCCGTACACACCGCAGCCCTCACCACCCCCGTACCCCCACCCTGCCCGGCGCCGCCGTACGCTCTGGGGCTTCCTCTTCGTCTCCCCGCTGGTCCCGGTGATCCGTTCCGCCCGCCGCCGGGCGGAGGCGCTCTTCAACCGGCCGGGCGCGGGCCGCGTGGAGGACCGGCTGGTGACGCGGGTCCAGCTGTGGCGGGCGATCGCGGGCGCGGCGGCGAGTCTGTACCTGATCTACACGTACGGCGCCGACGACGGCTGGAGCGGAGTGGCCAACGACGGCGTGGTGAAGCTGATCCTCGCGCCGCTCCTCCTGATCCTCACAGGGCCGCTGGTGGTGCTGGCCTTCATCCGTTACGCACCCGCCGACCAGCGGCACGTGCTCCGCTCCCGCCTCGGCGCGCCGCTGAAGGCCGTGGCCTGGTACGTGGGAATCCTGACCGGCGTCGCTCTGGTCCTGGCGGGCAGCGCCCTGCTCCTCAAGCAGAACTACGGCACGCTCCTGAACGGGCTGGTGGCCCTCGCCCTCCTGCTCGGCCTGATCTGGCTGCTCCCGTTCCTGGCCTTCGCCTCGGCGTATGCCGCGCGCTACGCCTTCAACACGGCCCACGTGCACGCGGCGCTCCCGGCGGCACTCACCGTCGTACTCGTCTGGGAACTGATGATCTGCAGCGTCGCGCTGGAGGGCGGCCTGCCGCACGGCCCGCCGGCGGCGCAGTGGGGCGCGATCCTGGGCGGTCCGGTCTCGGTGACGGCGGTGGCTCTCTGGGAGCTCCACCGCATGCGCACTCGCCACGGTGTCCGCATCCGCACCTGAGCACGGGAGTTGAGTGCCCGGAGGGGGCGCATTTTCCTCTGTTGCTGAAGATACTGCGGTCATGAACATAGTTATGGCCCGTGTGGTGACACAGGGATTACACGCCCAGGTGTCGGTTTAGCGTGGTTACTGACAGAGGGGGCCTCAGTCCATGCTGAACAACTCCGTGATCCTGGTCGTCGACGACCACAAGGACACCCTGTTCGCGCTGGAGAGTGCGCTGGCCCCGCTCGGCTACCCCTTGGTGAGTGCCTCCAACGGCGACGACGCCCTGCGCGTGATCCTCCGCGGGAACGTGGGCCTGATCCTCCTGGACGTCCGTATGCCGGGCGTGAGCGGCCTGGACGTGGTCCGCTACGTCCGCCGCCTGGAACAGACCCGCGCCATACCGATCGTCCTCCTGACGGGCTTCGACGTCAGCAGAGAGATCTCGGCGGCGGCGTTCCGCCTGGGCGTGGCGGACGTCGCCCTGAAGCCGATAGACCCCCTGACCCTCCGCACAAAAGCGCGCTACCTCTTCGAGACGTACGGGCAGCTGAGGTCGCTGCAACGGGAGAACGAGGACCTCAGGGCCCAGCTCAAGTCGGGAATCATCACGTCGACGTCGCTGAACGACGGGGCGCGGGACGAGGCGTGAGCTGAGGGCGGTCCCGGGGGCCTTACGGGGGTGGTCCCCGGGCCCTTACGGGCGGCCCCGGGCGCCTACGGGGTGGCGCCGGGGCCTTACGGGGGTGGCGCGGGCGCCCGAAGGGGACGCCGTAAGGGGCGGTAAGGGCAGCGCGAGGGCAGTGCGGGCATCGGCTGTGACGGAACGAAGACGTCGCGGGGGACCGCCTGTAACTCCGTGCGAGCTACAAATAGTTCAGACCGCACGGACAACCGCCACTCCCCCGGGGGGACACCATGAAGAAGACCCGCCTCACCGCTCTCGCCGCCGTCACCGTCGCCGCGGCCCTCTCGCTCACCGCCTGTGGCGGCGAGGACTCCGGCTCAGGCACGTCCTCGAAGGGCTCCTCGGCCTCGTCCTCGAATTCGTCCTCCTCCGCCTCCTCGAAGGGCGGCTCCGGCGAGGACATCAAGGCAGAGGCCGCGGGCAGCGCGACGAAGACCGGCGCCAGGGTCACGTTCTGCAAGACCGCGGACCTGGCGATCGACGCGCAGGACGCCGCGCCGGACGAGAAGACCGGGCGGATCGACATCACCATGGTCAACCGTGGCTCGAAGACCTGCTCTGCGACGGGCTTCCCGGGCGTGGACATCAAGGACGCCGACGGCACGTCCAGCTCCACCCGGCGCGGACAGGCCCAGCCGCGCGTCACGACCCTGAAGCCCGGACAGGCCGCCGTCGCCAACCTCGCCTACGACATCGACACCAGCGGCGAGAGCATGTCCGACCCGACCCACCTCCTGGTGACCCCTCCCAACGAGACCCACACCGTGACGCTGAAGTGGCCCGCGGGCGCCGGCGCGATCAAGGGCATTGCCGCCGACGTGCAGGTCTACCCCACGCACAACGTCAACTAGCTCGGGTATGACGGGCGCCGGCGTCAGACCAGGTGCTCGATGGTCGCGCCGCCCCACCGCTCCGCCAGATACTCCGCGACCAGTCGACGATGACACTCGTGCGGTTCATGCTCGCTGCACAGCAGAACCGCATTGGTGACCAGTTCCCGGGGAACGGTCTCTGACGCTCTCCGCTGTGCCATAAGGCCCAGGAACTTCTCCTCGTAGGCCGCCCAACCGGAGCCGTGCTTCTTGAGATCGTCCAGGATGGGCTGCGTCGGAGCCAGATCGGGCCGGTGAACGTACGCCATTCCGCACAGCTCGCCGAGGAAGTACTTGAGGTCGTCGCGCTTGGCGAAGCCCGACAGCTGCGAGACGTTGTTGAGCCGGACGTCGACGAGGGTCGACGCGCCGGACTCCTTCAGAAGACCGAAGAACTTCTCCGCAGGCTTTTTCGTGAAGCCGATCGTGTAGATCTTCATACGTCCGCCGTCCGTTCGGTGTCGGCAGGTGAGTCCTGTCTGACGTACGCGATGCGCTCTTCCTGACGACTAAGAGCCTCGTCCAGCCGCTCGGCCGGCGTGCGGAACAGCTCGGGTTCCGCGAGCCCGAACTTGCCCATGAGGCGTTCCATCGCCGAGTCGTGGCTCTCCACCCGCCCATCACCGTGGATGTGCTGGATGGTGGCGCCCCCTTCCACGAGCACCCGCGAAACGAGCACCGTGCGGTGGCAGTTCAAGGGTTCGCCCTCGGTGCACATGATGGCGATCCGCTCGGTCACCGCGCCCTTGGTCAGCCGCTCGATGCCTTCTCGGAACTTGGCGGTCCGTGCGAGTCGCCCGTACTGCACCCGCCCGCCCGCATAACAGCTCATGTCGTCCGTGCGCGCGCCGAGTTCCTCGCCGAGGAAGACGTACTTGATGCCGGCCTCATACAGCGCGGGCTCAAGGGACTTGCGGTTGAAATGCGGCGCGAACTGGCTGGCGGGGACCGACCGGACGTCCGCGACGGCGGTGATGCCGTGCCGGCGCAGCAACTCGACCAACGTGTCGAGGTCGTGGTTGGAGTGCCCGATGGTCATCAGCATGTCGGAGCTCATCTGTCGCTGCCCGGTTCTGTCGTGCGACGCTCGATTATGGCCGCCACCATCTTATAGAGGTAACCCTTGAATTCCTCACCCAAGCTCACGGTCAGGAAGGACTCGGATAAACTGTAACTTCCCACGCCGAGTGCCCTGAATTTCTCCTCGTACACGGCGTCGGTCACCTTGAGGATGTAAGTGGTTCCCTCATGGCGGAACTTGGCCCGCACCTCGAGGTCTCTGTTCGCGTCGTAGGGCCGATCCACCTCTATGGTGAGAGACGCGACCCGGATGAGTTTGAGGGAGTTCAGCAGCGCGAACTCATGCTCCACAGGGACTCGGTCGTTGAGCCCTTTCCTGGTGCTGTCCTCGCTGTTCACCCATAAGTGCTTCGGCCTCTGTTCCAGCCGGCACAGTTCGTCCCACCCGACGCGCCCCCGCTTCGTCCACTGACTGCTGGGGTCGAGGATCCAGTTCTCGGTCTGGAACCCGAACCTCTTGGGCCTGAGAAGCCGCATGGACACGACGTCGAGTACGCGCGGCTCCGCACCGTCGCGATACTGCCTTTCCGGCGCCGAGACCTCGTGGGTCCGCCGACTGCTGACAGGCCGCACCCACGCGTTCGACTCGATATCGATCCCGGCGATACACCGCCCGAGGTGTTTCCGGGAATTCGCCAAGCAGACCAACTCTTTGGTAACCGCCACGTGCCCCCCTGGGAATTGTGACCGAGCTGCATCCGCCACGCTATCTGGGTAGGCGTCGACAGCGCAATGACCTTCCGTTCATTAAACGGACGAAATGGCTATTGCGCTGAAATCCACTCCGGACCCAGGAGGAATGAGCTCGCGCCGCCGCCAGACCTGACCGAGGCCGATCAGACCTGACCGAGGTCGATCTCCACCGGGAAAGGCGCCGCCACCTCGAGGGTGCCGGTGAACAGGTCCGCCTCCCGGTAGGTCGTCTCCCATCCCGACGACACCACCTCCGCGACCAGCGGCACGTGCTCGGGGCGGGTGGGGGTGATGTCGATCGTCTCGGCGCGGTACGCGATGACGTCCGGGCGACGATTGGTGAGCGGGACGTCCTGGAGCCGGACATCGAAGTCGGTGTCGGCGTTCCACTCCGGGCCGGCGGCGGCCAAGGCATTCGCCAGGATCCGGGCGAGTCGGTAGGGGAGCCGGGTCCCGCTGGCCCGCGCGGCGAGCCAGGCCCTGCCGGAGCGGACGGGAAGGACGGCATCGACGGTCAGGCATGCCCGGATGGGTACAGCCTCCAGACGCCGCCCGGCGACCCGTACGCCCTCGTGTGCCGCCGGGACGGGGCACCACCGCCCAACCCCGACGAGGAGCCGCGCCCCGAGACGGCCGCGCTTGATCCTGCACGCCGTCAGTACCCGTGAAAGTGGCCCCCTTCCGCCTCGGCGGAAGGGGGCCATTCGCCATGCTCGGGGGCGGGGTTGACAGACGCCTCACATAGAAACGGCCCTGCCCATACCCTGACAGTGTCGAGCTGTTCAGAGAGGGGCAAGGCCGCAATGTCTCCAGATGCTACCCCGGACCCGTACGCCGACCCGTTGCGCTTCGGGCAACGCGTACAAATTCTCCGCGAACGCCGCGGGATGACTCGGCTGCAGCTAGCTGACTTCGTGGGCGTCTCACCACACACCCTGAAGAAGATCGAGAACGGGCAGCAGAAGGCCCCCGGGCTGGACATGGTGCTGCGTCTCGCCGAGGCCCTACGAGTGCGCAATCTTGTCGAACTGACAGGTCATCCCGAGGACATGCACACCGAACTCTTCATCGGCCCCGGACACCCACGGCTTGCGTCCGTAAAGGCCGCGGTCGACTCCTTCACTCTCGGATCCGACGTCGAGCCGCCGCCCGTCGCCCACCTTGAGGCGCGGCTCCACGCAGCGTGGAAGGCACGCCACCAGGCTCCCGACCACCGCGAAGTGATCGGCAGGCTGCTGCCTGCCCTCATCCGCGACGGCCAGGCCCTCGTGCGGCACGCGGACACGGCGACAGACCGGCGGGCAGCCCAAGCGCTGCTCGCCGAGTCGTACAGCCTGTGCCAGTTCTTCGTCGCCTACCAGCCCGACAGCAGCCTCTTGTGGCGTGTCGCCGAGCGCGGCATGACAGCCGCTCAGGAATCCGGGGACCCACACACGATCGGGGTGGCGGCCTGGCTGCTCGCCCAGGCGCACCGCGACAGCGGGCCCAGGCACTTCGACGCAGCTGACGCCGTCAACCTGGAGGCGATCCGTTTCCTCGAGCCGCTCCTCCCGGACGCCTCGGATGACGTGCTCGCCATCGCGGGCGCCCTCACGTTCGAACTCGGCTACACCGCCGCCCGCCGACGGGAGACCGGCACAGCGTGGCACCACTGGGAGAAGGCGGAGGGCATGGCCAAGCGTCTGCCGGCGGATTACTACCACCCAGTCACCAGCTTCTCGCGCGCCATCATGGGCGCACACGCCGTCACGGTGGCCGTCGAACTGCATCAGGGCGGGGAGTCCGTGCGTCAGGCTGCCAAGGCCGACGAGGCCGTCATTAAGTCGCGACCCCGCCGGGCACGGCACCGCATCGAGGAGGCTCGCGCTTTCCAGCTCGACGGGCAGCCGGATGTCGCTATCGCCACGTTGCAGAAGGCGTGCGAAGCAGCGCGGGAGACCATCGCGTACAACGGTTACGCGCGCAGGATCATCCTCGAAGAGGTCGAGTCGAAAGTGGCCGAGCGGCGCGAACGTGCATCCGAACTGGCAGTAGACATCGGCATTCTGGCGGCATAGAGGGGACCGGAATCCGGTCCTCCCTTCTGAGTATCCCCCCTTACGGTCACACGTGTGAGACACGTCACTGCGGCCGTGGGGGTAGACGAATGACGACCGGGCGCGAAAACAGCGGCGCTCTCAGCGCGGGTATCTGTGAATTTCCGACGCTGACCAGCGCCGCCTTCGACTGGCTGGCGCGCGCTCAGGCAGAGCCGCGCCAGGCCCATCAGGAATGGGAACAGGGCGGGGCCGCTCTGCTGCCGCTCGGCTCGCGGTTCAATGCGGTGCGCCTGTCGGCGCCGCTTGTGCACGCCAGCATCGGATCAACAGACCTCGACACCGTCACGACGGCACTGGCCGAGCTACTCGACGGACCCGTGATACACAACGGCCCTCAGCGCACGTACCACGCGCTCGTCGAGCCGTACCCACCTGCTAAGTGGGGATATGCAGGATTCGCACCGATGCTCGGCATCGGACAATTCCTCAGCGTCCCGGCTGCCGATCGGACCGACCCAACCGGACTGCATTGGGCGGTGCAACCGCACACCGTTGGCGGCTTGTGCGCCGTACCGGCTGTGGCCGTGCTCGTGGACCTCGGCCGACAACGGCTCATGGGGACCCTGCGATGACTCTCACCGACCGCCTTACAGCACCGCTGCTGCCCTCGATGGGGCTGCTCTCCGAGGGGCAAGTGCGCGGCCAGGACTGCGTGTTCTGCGGCTCCCCCGCAGCTATCGACCTCGGCCGCCACGACATGAAGTGCCTCGGCGCCGTCATCAGCTGGTTCCCCCGAGCCTGCCGCCCCTGCGCCGACGGCGGATACGTCGACCACCTCATCACCGCGGCGACCTCCGCCTGCCAGGACCTGCCGCCCCCACCGCGGCTGGCCGACCTCTACCGCCGTCTGCAGCACGAGGTACGCCGACGTCTCCCGATCGCCGAGCGCGCCGCTTCCGTCGCTGTCCAGGGCACGATGAGCTACCACGCGCACCAGCGGGTCGTGGACGCCGCCACCGACGCACTGACCGACGCGGCGGACGACAGCGAGCCCAGCCCCCTCGTGCTGGCCATGCGCTGCCACGAGCTCGGCCGCCGCCTGCACGACCTCGTCCCTTACCGGCCCTGTGGTGACTCGTGACCGCGCCGCAGCTCGTTGTCGTTCCGTGCCCGCCCTGCTTGCAGAGGGCACTGCAGGGAGGAGAGACCGACGCGCCGCACGACTGTCGGCTGACGACCGCGGTGGCCATCGAGGGCACCCGCCTTGTCGTCGGCCCCGCGATGGAATGCCCATGCCGCTGCCCAGTGCAGCCAGAGAGTCCCGCACTCCAGGCGGCTCGGGCCGAAGCTCGGCAGAGGACCAGCCTGACCTGACGGGCGGTCACACGCAGACTCCCGTGCCGCCCCGTGGCGGTACGGGTGAAGGCGGCGAGTCGCTGGACGGCCCCACGCCGCCGACCGCCCGCCCCCGTACTCCCTGAGGGGGCGGCGCACCAGGCCCCGGTCGGAGGGGTGCGTCCTCCGACCGGGGCCGACCACCGCTACACGAGATCGCGCAGCGGCACACCGATGGCGTCCGCAATACGGATCAAGGTGTCGAGCGTGGGGGACTGCTGGCCCTGCTCAATACGGACGACTGAGGATCGGTCGACGCCGGTCATCAGGGAGACCCGCTCCTGGGTCATGTTGGCCTGCAGGCGTGCGGAGCGGATGCGGGTGCCGACGGCCCGGCGGCGGGCGAGGACCCAGTTGGGCGGTGGGGCTGACGGCACTCGCCCACGGTCACGGTTGATGATCGAAAGTCTGTAGGTAACAACCTACATTGAATGATCTTGGCGGCATGGGGTACGCCGTCGATACCGACACTGCTCCGCGGCCTCACCTGCAGCCCTGCGGCTCTGGCATATGCCACAGGGCTCCAGGTACTGTCTGTAATAGAACATGTGTTCACTCTTTCGGGCGATGCCCCGAAGCGGAGCGGGCTGTTACACATAGATGCAGCCCCCGTAGGCGTGGCGGGGTCGTCTCTCAAGGGCACCCCCCTCCGGACGGGCCCGGCACACCGGCCGCCCCCCATGCCGCGCATGGGGGGCGGTCTACGTTCGCGGTCTGCGCGACCTGCGCAAACGCAGTGATCGTTTAGGGGCCATTTAGGGGCCGCGCTCGTGTAGTCAGGGTGTATTCAGAGTGCGCGGGGCGGTAGTCAAAGTGCACGTGGACGGCATGAGAAAGGCCCCGGCACCCGCTTGACCTGCGGATACCGGGGCCTTTGCCCTGATCAAACTCGTGCCCCCGGCAGGATTCGAACCTGCGACACCCGCTTTAGGAGAGCGGTGCTCTATCCCCTGAGCTACGAAGGCGGGGTCCTGCGCGGACCGCTGGAGCGGTCCCTGCACAGGGTAGCGGATCAGGGTGCGGCCGTCGGCCCCCCGGGGTTCGTGGGGGGCGACGGCCTGCGTGTGGTGTCAGGACACGGGTGCCGTCGCCGGTGGGGCGAACTTCATCGGGGTGATCTGCTTGACGTCGTAGCGCGACCGCATGCGGCGTACCGCCTCCGGGTCCACCGAGTCGCCGCCCGCCGCCCAGATCTCCGCTATCTCCTCGAAGTACGCCTCGTGCTCCGGCGACGGGTTGCTCTGGAACAGCATCCGGACCGGTCTGTCCGTGGCGTTGCGGAACGCGTGAGGCGTGTTGGGCGGGACGAACATGCTGCTGCCCGCCGGGGCGCGGACCACGCGGTCGCCGTCGGCGGACTCCCAGTCCAGCCAGTCGTCCGTGCGTTCCGCGGGCTCGAAGGCGAGGAGCTCCAGCTCGCCCTCCAGGATGTAGAAGAATTCCTCCGCCTCCTCGTGGTAGTGGCCGCCCGTGTCGAAACCGGGCGGGACCACCACCTCGAAGATGGACGACGACGAGCCCTGCGCGCCCGTGGCCTTGAAGGTCACTTCCTGCGCTTTCGTGACCAGCTTGCGGCCCTCGCCCGGCAGGCGGATGAGGTCACTCATGCGATCGACTCCTTGCATGGCAGTGTGCGGGAGCAGTGCGGGATGTAGCGATCGCCGTCAGGGTATGACCCTTACCTCAAGGCTTGCTCGGGTCTGCCGCGAGTGCGCGCTACTCGATCACCAGGTCCACCTGGATGTTGCCTCGCGTCGCCTTCGAGTACGGGCAGTACGCGTGCGTCTTCTTCAGGAGCTCCTCGCCCGGTGCGCCCTGCAGGTGGTCCGGGAGCTCCGCCCGCATCACCACGGACAGGGCGAAGCCGCCGTCCGTCTCGTCCTTGCCGATGCTGACCTCCGCCGTCACCGACACGTCGGACACGTCGATCTTCTCCTGGCGCGCGATGCTGCCCATCGCGCTGGCGAAGCACGCGGCGTACCCGGCGGCGAAGAGCTGCTCGGGGTTCGTGCCCTGATCGTTGCCGCCCAGCGCCTTCGGGAAGCCGAGCGGCAGGTCGAGCTTGCCGTCGGAGCTGACGGCGCGGCCCTCGCGGCCGTTGGCGGTGGCTACTGCGGTGTACAGCGCGTCCATGGGGATCATTCCGTTCTCATCGTCGTGGCTGCCTGGCCTACGACTACGAGTGTTGCACGCTATTTAGTTGTGCACAACTTAATTGGGTGTGGCGAGGTGCGTTGTAGCCTTGAGCCATGGACGACGAGGACCTTCTCCGGCTCGATCAGCAGATCTGCTTCTCGCTGCACGCCGCCGCCCGCGCCTTCAACGGGGTCTACCGGACCCTGCTCAAGGACCTCGGCCTGACCTACCCGCAGTACCTGGTCATGCTCGTCCTCTGGGAGCACGACGAACTGGCCGTCAAGAAGATCGGTGAGCGGCTGCGGCTCGACTCGGGCACCCTTTCGCCGCTGCTCAAGCGGCTCGAAGCCGCCGGGCATGTCGAGCGGCGACGGAGCGCCGAGGACGAGCGCTCCGTCACCGTGCGGCTCACGGAGGAAGGGCGCGCCCTGCGCGAGAAGGCCCTCGCCGTGCCCCGCGCCCTCGGCGACTCCACCGAGCTCTCCCTCGATGATGTTCGGGACCTGCGCACGCGGCTCGATCGGCTCACGGCCGCCCTCGACGCCCACGCGGGCCAGGGTTCCAGGAAGACGGCGTCCTAGCGGACGTCGTCCGCGAACACCCCCTCCGTCGTCGTCACCACCGCGCACTTCCCCGCCGCCCACCGCAGCGCCATCGCGTGGTCGTCCGCCGAGAAGTCCGCCACCGCGTCCGCCACGACGAATGCCTGGATGTCCTGCATCCACGCGTCGCACGCCGTCATCAGGACGCCGATGTGGGCGTAGACGCCGGTGATGATCAGTTGGTCGCGGCCCTGTTCGCGTAGGCGCTCCAGGAGGTCCGTGCGGACGAAAGCGCTGTACTTCCACTTGGTGAGGACCGTCTCGGCCGGCGCCGGACCGATCTCCGGCGCGATCGCCGCCGCCTCCGCGTCGTCGGGCAGACCCGGGCCCCAGAAGTCCTGCTGGAGGCCGCGTTCGGCGGGGGACTGGCCGCCCGGCTGCGCGGTGTGCACCACCGGGATCGCGAGACGGTCGGCCCGTCTTTTCAACTCGGCCACGTGTGACAGGAGTTCCGGTACGGGGGACGCGGTGCGGTCGTACGCCGAGAGGAAGTAGTTCTGCAGGTCGTGGACGAGCAGCACGGCGCGGGACGGGTCGACCTTCCAGTCGACGCGGTTCGCCGGCAACTCGTCGGGTGCCGGCATCGGATAGGGGGTGATGGCGGGGAGAGCCATGGTGCGGGTGGTTCCGTTCGTGTGTGTGGCAGTGGTGTGCGGCAGTGGACGGGGGTCAGGCGGAACTCGGCGTCGACGCCGTCTCCCTCAGCGCCGTTTCCCGCAGCGCCTTCTTCGAGATCTTTCCCACGCCCGTCTGCGGGAAGACCTCCACGAACTCGACCCGGTCGGGCACCTTGTACGCGGCGAGTCCCCTCTCCCGTACGAACTTCCTGATCGCGGCGGGACGCATCGGCTCCGCGTCCGCGCGCAGGATGACGTACGCGCAGGTCCGCTCGCCCAGGTACGCGTCCGGCTCGGCGACCACGTTCGCGTCGTGCACGGACGGGTGGGCGAGGATGTGGTTCTCGACCTCCTCGGCCGCGACCTTCTCGCCGCCCCGGTTGATCTGGTCCTTCGCCCTGCCCTCCACCACGAGGTGGCCGGTCGCGGTCAGGCGCACCACGTCGCCGGTGCGGTAGAAGCCGTCGGCCGTGAAGGAGCGGGCGTTGTGCTCGGGGGCCCGCCAGTAGCCGCGGATCGTGTACGGGCCGCGCGTCAGCAGGTGGCCCGTCTCGCCGGGCGGCAAATCGTTGTCCTCGTCGTCCACGACGCGGATCTCGTCGTCCGGGGAGATCGGACGGCCCTGGGTCGTGACGATCGTCTCCGGATCGTCGTCCAAGCGCGTGTAGTTGACCAGGCCCTCCGCCATGCCGAAGACCTGCTGCAACGTGCAGCCGAGCGCAGGCTTCACCCGGCGCGCCGCCTCCTCGCTGAACTTCGCGCCGCCGACCAGGAGCACGTCCAGGCTGCTCAGGTCGTACGCGGTGGCCGGTGCCGCCTCCGTCCAGAGGAGGGCGAGCGGCGGGACGAGGCCGGTGATGGTGACGCCCTCGGACTCGATGAGGGGGAAGGCGGCCTCCGGACCGGGCTGCGGGCAGAGCACGACGCGGGCGCCCGCGTACAGCGCGCCCAGCGAACCCGGGGAGGAGAGCGGGAAGTTGTGGGCCGCGGGGAGGGCGACCAGATAGACGCTGTCCTCGTCGACCGCGCACAGCTCGTTGGAGCCGCGCAGGGAGTAGATGTAGTCGTCGTGGGTGCGTGGGATGAGTTTCGGTACGCCCGTACTGCCGCCGGACAGCTGGAGGAACGCCAGGTCGGAGGGGGCGGGGGCGGCCGGAAGATGCTCGGGCGCCACCTCCGTCGCCACGTCCGGCAGCGCCTCGAACGGGCCCGCGTCGCCCTCCGCCACGAACACGTGCCGCAGCGTCGGGATCTCGTCGACGAGTTTCGCCGCGAGGCCGCGGTAGTCGAAGCCGCCGACCTGCTGCGGGATGACGTACGCGGCGGCCTCGGTGAACTCGCAGAAGTAGCGGATCTCCGTCTCGCGGTGCGCGGGCAGCGCGAAGACCGGGAGCGCGCCGATGCGGAACAGCGCGAAGACCGTCTCGAAGAACTCGGCGATGTTCGGCAGCTGGACGACCACCTTGTCGCCCTTGCCGATCCCGCGCGCCAGCAGGCCCGCGGCCAGGCGGTCGGCCCTGCGGTCCAGTTCCCCGTACGTCCAGCGGCGCGCCGGCGCGCCGTTGCCGCCCGGGTCCACGATCGCCACGCGGTCCGGGTGTTCGGCGGCTCTCTCGCGCAGCATCCCGCCGAACGTCTCGCCCCGCCACCAGCCCGCGGCGCGGTAGCGCTCCGCGAACTCCTGCGGCCAGGTGGGCGCGTCCTTGCCGGGTGAAAGGTTCACAGCTCCGCCCCCACCGCGTTCAGGAACGTACGGAACTTCGCGCCCGTCTCGGCGGTCTCCGCCGCCGGGTCCGACGCGGCGACGACGCCCGCACCCGCGTACAGCCGCAGGCTGCGCTCCTCCGCCTCGGCGCAGCGGATCGTCACGACCCACTCGCCGTCGCCGTTCGCGTCGCCCCAGCCGACGACGCCCGTGAAGAACCCGCGGTCGAACGGTTCCGTCTCGCGGATCACCTCCCGCGCGGTCGCCGTGGGCGTGCCGCACACCGCCGGGGTGGGGTGCAGGGCGCAGGCGAGTTCGAGGGCCGAGGTGTCGGGCGAGGTGAGGGTGCCGGTCACCGTCGTGGAGAGGTGCCACATGGTCGCGGTGCGGACGAGGGTGGGGCGGGCCGGGACGGTCAGGTCCGTGCAGAAGGACGCGAGCGCCTGGTGCACGCCGTCCACCACCACGGAGTGCTCGTGCAGGTCCTTCGCCGACTCCAGGAGCGCGGCGGCGCGGCGCACGTCCTCGGCGAGGTCGTCGCTGCGGGGCGTCGAACCGGCGAGGGGGTTCGCCACGACCTGGTTGCCGTGGCGCGAGACGAGCAGCTCGGGGCTGGCGCCGATGAGGGTGCGGCCGGGCGCCGTCGGCAGCGCGAAGGTGTAGCCGGAGGGGTCGCGGCGGGCCAGGCGCTGGAGCATCGCGGGGAGGTCCAGCGGGGTGGGCGCGGTGAGTTCGAGGGTGCGGGCGAGCACGACCTTGCTGAAGTCGCCGCGCCACATGCGGTCCACGGCGGCGGCCACGCCCGCGCCGTACTCCTCCGGGGAGGGCACCGGACGTATCCGCCAGCCGGTGGCGTCGGCCGTCTCGACGGGGAGCGCGATCAGCGGGTCCGCGGCCAGCGGGGGCGCGGTGCGCAGGGCCGCGGGGACGGTGAGCGCGGCGGGCGCGGTGGGGTCGAAGGGGACGGCGCCGACGACGTACGGCTCACCGACCCCGGTGCGGCGCGCGGCGGCCAGGGTGGCGGCGACGCGCCGCGGCAGCGGCCGGTCGTCGTGCGGGACGTGCGCGTGCACGCCCTCGGCGAGCAGGGTGCGGGTGGGTGTCGCGAGGAACCGGTCGCCGGGGGTGTAGGCGGCGAGCAGCGAAGTCGCGGCTCCGACAACGGGGTTGGCCTGCTCGGCGGTCGTGACGAGCGGGGCGGGTGTGGCGTGAGAGGCGGGTGTGGTGTGCGGGACGTGCTCGTCGTGCGTGGCGACCTCGGGTGCCGTCGACACAGTGGCTCCAATTCTCGGGTGGGGCTCGGGTGTGTGCGGGGAGGGAAGGTGTGGGTGCGGGGAGGGAAGAGCGGGGCAGGGTGGCAGGGGGAGGGGAGGGCCGGGATGACACCGGGCGGGTTGTCCGCCGAGGGGTCAGCGCAGCGTCGCGCCGCCGTCCACGTACAGCTCCTGCAGCGTGATGTGGCGGGCGCGGTCCGAGGCGAGGAAGACCACCGCGTCGGCGATGTCGTGGGGTGTGGCGATACGGCCGAGGGGGATGCCGGTGCGGTACGTCTCCAGGTTTCCTTCGAGCACCCCGGCGGGCGCCTCCGGCGCCGAGTCGTCGGGCCAGAGCGCGCGCTGCATGGCTGTGTCCGTGGTGCCGGGCGCCACGACGTTGCAGCGGACGCCGCTGCGCGCGATCTCCAGGCCGAGGCACTTGGTGAACGCGGCGGCAGCCGCCTTGGACGCGGCGTACGCGGCCATGCCGGTACGGGGGATGCCGGCGGCGTTGGAGCCGACCGTGACGATGCAGCCGGAGCCTCGCGCCGTCATGTGGGAGGCGGCGGCGCGGGACGTGTGGAACACGCCGGTGGCGTTCACGGCGAAGGTGTCGGCCCAGTCGGCGTCGGTGAGTTCGGCGACGGCGGAGCTGCGCAGGATGCCCGCGACGTTCACGAGGAGGTCGAGGGCGCCGTGATCGCGGACGATGCCGTCGACCACCGAGGACACCGCGGCGACGTCGGTGACGTCCATGACGCGGGGCGTGACCGTGCCGGAGAGGCCCCTCGACGCCGCCGCCAGTTCGTCGACGCCGTGCGCGTCGCGGTCCGTCGCGACGACGCGCGCGCCGCGGGCGGCGAGCGCGGTGGCCACCGCGGCGCCGATGCCCTGGCCCGCGCCGGTCACCAGAGCCGTACGCCCGGCGAACTCGCCCTCGGGCATGTGTGAGCGCATGTGTGAGAGACCTCCCCCAACTCGTTAGGTAAGGCTAACCTAACGTACAGGCTTTGGGGGGAGATCTTGCGGGGTCGGGTGCCGACTCGGGGCCTGTCCGGTCGGCCGCCCCTGTGCTACCTTCCGAGAGGTACGTGTGTACGCCCTCTCCCGGGCGCCCGTACCGTCCACCCTCCTCCCGGTTCACCGGGGCAGGGTTCTCCCAGGTCGCCTTCTGTGTGCGGCCCGCTTCTCTCTCCGTACTGCCTGCGCTCGCGCAGCAGTTTCTTCCGCCCGTCGCGCGGGACGTGGTCAATGCCGTCCTGCCGGGCCCTCTTCCTCGCATGTCGCGAAAGGAACCTCACCATGACTGCCACCACCATCGAACAGCCCTCGTCGGCTGTCACTGCCACCTCGACCGACCACTCCCGCACCGGAGTTCTCGACATCGTCCGCGAAGGGCGCGGGTTCCTCCGGGGCGCCGGCTGCCTGCCGGGCGACGGCGACGTGCAGGTGCCCGCCCCGCTCATCCGTCAACTCGGCCTGCGCTCCGGCGACTTCGTCGAAGGCGTCTGCGGGAAGCCCCGCGTGCTCGCCGGGGTCGAACGCGTCAACGGGCGCGCCACCGCGACCCTGCGCGGCCGACCCCGGTTCCAGGAGCTCACGCCGCTGCACCCCCGCGAACGGCTCCGCATGGAGACCGAGGGCGGGCCCGTCGCCGGGCGGCTCGTCGACCTCGTCGCGCCCGTCGGCAAGGGGCAGCGCGGACTGATCGTCGCCCCGCCGAAGACCGGCAAGACCGTGCTGCTCCAGCAGATCGCCGCCGCGGTCGCCCGCAACCACCCCGAGTGCCACCTCATGGTCGTCCTGCTCGACGAGCGGCCCGAGGAAGTCACCGACATGCGGCGCTCGGTCCGCGGCGAGGTGCTCGCCTCGACCTTCGACCGGCCCGCCAAGGAACACATCGCCCTCGCCGAACTCGCCGTAGAACGCGCCAAGCGCATGGTCGAGGACGGGCGGGACGTCGTGATGCTCTTCGACTCGCTGACGCGGCTGTGCCGCGCCTACAACAACGCGGCGACCGGCAGCGGCCGCACCCTCAGCGGCGGCGTCGACGCTGCGGCCGTGCACGGGCCGAAGCGGCTCTTCGGTGCCGCGCGCCTCGCCGAGGAAGGCGGCTCCCTCACGATGCTCGCGACCGTGCTCGTGGACACCGGGTCGCGCGCGGACGACTACTACTTCGAGGAGCTCAAGAGCACCGGAAACATGGAGCTCAGGCTCGACCGCACCCTCTCCGACCGGCGCGTCTTCCCCGCCATCGACATCACCCCTTCCGGTACGCGGAGGGAGGAACTGCTCGTCGGCGAGGCCGAGTTGAGCGCCGTACGCGGGCTCCGGCGCGCCCTGCACGGGCAGAACTCCTACGAAGCGCTGCTCGACCGGCTCCGCAAGACACCCGGCAACGCCGCTTTCCTGCGGCAGGTGCGGCAGACCGTGCCCGGGTCGATGCCCCTCGGGGGCGACGCTACGGCCGCGTGACGTGCACGCGGTAGTCGCCGTCGTCCGTCACCCCCGCCACCGTGACCCGCACCCCCGTCTTGCGGTCGGTGAAGGTCTCGCCGACGCCGTACGTCGCGTCGGAGAGCTCCGCGTGGACGTTGGGGCGGCGCGTGCAGCCGCCGCTGTCGGGTGTCGCGTCGGAGACCGTGACCGGGCCGTGGCCGGTGTCGACCTCGGCGTCCACGCGGTAGACCAGGACGCCCGGCTTGCAGACCGCCTCGTCGTTGCCGCCGCGCGTGCGGGCCTCGATCGCGTACCCCGTCTTCTCGCCGAGCGGGGCGAACGCCAGCTTCGTCCCGCCGGAGCGGGCCAGCGGGGACAGGGTGTGCTCGGTCGTGCCGGAGCTCGCGGCGCAGCCGACCTGGTCGTCGTCGAGCCAGCCCAGCTTCCACTTGTGCCAGGCCAGCAGGTCGTTGTTGGCGCCCCAGTCCTCGCTCATGATGTCCCAGTGGCCGACCGCCCCGCCACCGTCCTGCGTGTACAGGTCGGGCAGGCCGAAGACGTGGCCGTTCTCGTGCGGCAGGACGCGATAACCCGTCTCCCGGTAGCTGCCCGAGCCGTCGTCCTGGCGGCTGTAGACGAAGGACGCGTTGGAGACCGGGACACCGTCCGCGACCGGCGCCTCGTGGTTGCCCGCGAACGTCACCGACAGGACCGTGTCGAGCGCCGAAGGGCCCGCGTTCGGGGTGATCAGGATGTTCACGAAGTCGTACGCGCGGAAGTCCACGTCGGGGTCGGCGGTCGCCACGATGTCCTCGACCAGCGTGCGGTAGCCGGGATCGAAGGGGGCGCCGCGCTCTATCCCGTACTCCTCGAACGACTTCGGCATCCGCAGCCAGTCCGGCAGGGGGGACTCGGGGCGGTAGTCGAGGCGCCCGTACGAACTGGTGCGGAACCACTCCGAGGTCTGCGGGAAGAACTCCGCGAGGCGGTCCATCGCGCTGCCCTGGCCGGGCGCGTCCGAGAAGTCCACCATCAGGTTCAGGGCCCGGATGGTGCCGGTGGAGCGGGAGTAGCCGGGCGGTGTGGGCACGCCCTCCGTCATCTGTACGCCCATCGTGCCGCTGATCATGCAGGGGCCGAGGGTGGTGCCGCGGGCCAGGGCCACCGAGCCCGCCGCGCTCTGCGCGCCCTCCATCAGGCGTCCCGTGCTCGCCGACGTGGTGACCGCGAGGGCGAGCGCGGCGACGGACCCGAGGGCGATGCCCCGACGGGCGGGGCGGGTGCCCCGGAGGGCGGGGCCTATCCGGCGCCAGGTCGGCTGCTGCATGCATGGGCCTTCCGCTCCGCGGCAGCCGCCGGTCATGGCTGCACCCTGTTCGATCACCCTCCGCCGGGGGGTGCGGGGGCGCTCGTTGGGCGCGACCGATCGTGGGTTTCTTGCCCGAGGGAGGTGTGACTCGGCTCACACCGAATAGTTCGGCGGGCGGGAAATATCCGGGGACTCCCTCCCCGTTTAGCACTGTGTCCGCGTGAAACGGGGAGTCACTCCCCACATCGCGGAACGACTTTCGGACACCGACCTACGCCGACACACGAGGAGCAGCCGTGGACACCGCCACCGCCCCGCAGCGCCGAGTCCCGCGACCGCGGGCCGACGCCCTGCGCAACCGGGAGCGGATCGTCGCCGCCGCACGCGAGATGTTCGTGGAGTACGGACCGGACGTACCCTTCGACGAGGTCGCGCGCAGGGCAGGCGTCGGCAACGCCACGGTCTACCGGCACTTCGCCGACCGCGCCGAACTGGTGCGGCAGGTCGTCCTGTACGTGACGGACCGCGTCGCGGCCCACGCCGAGCAGGGCATCGCCACGGCGAACGCCGACCCGAGCGCCTCGTTCGGCGCGCTGCGCACCTTCGTGCACGCCGCGGCCGAGGAGCGCATCGGGGCCATGTGCCCGATGCTGTCGGCCGACTTCGACCCCTTCCACCCCGACCTGCTCGACTCCCGCGAGCGGTTGGAGCAGTCCATCGAAGGCCTCATGGAGCGGGCTCGCGAGGCCGGCCAGCTGCGCACCGACATCGCCGTCGGTGACCTGATGGTCGCCCTCTCCCAGCTCACCCGGCCGCTCCCGGGCACGGCCTGCCCGAGCATGGACCGCTTCATCCACCGCCATCTGCAGCTGTTCCTCGACGGTCTGATGGCGCCCGCCCGGTCCGAGCTCCCGGGGGCGGCGGCGACGCTGGAGGACCTCCGGCAGCACTGACCCACGCCGCTCCACCGCGCTCTTCGCCGCACCTCACCGCCCGCCCCGCCTCCACAGTCCTTTACTCGTTACCTTTTCGTACCTTTTTCACCACTTTCGTACCGCTAGGTGGCTACCTCCATGTCTCAAACAGCCCTCAGGCCCGACACCGGGCCCGACGCCAACCGCTGGAAGGCGCTCGTCTTCATCGCGCTCGCCCAGCTGATGGTCGTCCTCGACGCGACCATCGTGAACATCGCGCTGCCCTCCGCGCAGGAGGACCTCGGCATATCCGACGGCAACCGCCAGTGGGTCATCACGGCCTACGCGCTCGCCTTCGGCGGTCTGCTGCTCTTCGGCGGCCGCATCGCCGACCTGTGGGGCCGCAAGCGCACCTTCGTGACCGGCCTGATCGGTTTCGCCGCGGCCTCCGCCCTCGGCGGCGCCGCGACCGGCGAAGCCATGATGCTGGGCGCCCGCGCCCTCCAGGGCGTGTTCGGCGCGCTGCTCGCGCCCGCCGCCCTCTCCCTGCTCGCGGTGATGTTCACCGACGCCAAGGAGCGCGCCAAGGCCTTCGGCATCTACGGCGCGATCGCCGGTGGCGGCGGCGCCGTCGGTCTGATCCTCGGCGGCTTCCTCACCGAGTACCTGAACTGGCGCTGGACCTTCTTCGTCAACATCCCGTTCGCGGTGATCGCCGCGCTCGGCGCGTACTTCGTCATCCGTGAGCCGGCCGGCGGCCGCAACCGCTCGCCGCTCGACATCCCCGGCGTGGTCCTGTCCACCCTCGGTCTGGTCGCGCTCGTCTACGGCTTCACCCGCGCCGAGTCCGACGGCTGGTCCGACGCCGTGACCGTGACGATGTTCGTCGCGTCCGTCGTGCTGCTCGCCGCGTTCGTCCTCACCGAGGCCAAGGTCAAGTCGCCGCTGCTGCCGCTGCGCGTCCTGACCGAGCGCAACCGCGGCGGTGTCTACCTGTCGCTCGGCCTCGCGGTCATCGCGATGTTCGGCCTGTTCCTGTTCCTCACGTACTACCTGCAGATCGTGAAGGGCTACTCGCCGGTCAAGACCGGCTTCGCGTTCCTGCCGATGATCGTCGGCATGATCACGGGCTCCACGCAGATCGGCGCCCGGCTGATGACCCGCGTCCCGCCGCGGCTGCTGATGGCCCCGGGCTTCCTGCTCGCGGCGGTCGGCATGCTGCTCCTGACGCAGCTGGAGATCGGCACCTCGTACGCCGGTCTGATCCTGCCCGCGCAGCTGATGCTGGGCCTCGGCATGGGTACGGCGTTCATGCCCGCCATGTCCCTGGCCACGCACGGCGTCGAGGCCCGTGACGCCGGTGTCGCCTCGGCGATGGTCAACACCTCGCAGCAGGTGGGCGGCGCCATCGGCACGGCCCTCCTGAACACCATCGCGGCCTCGGCCACCACCGCGTACCTCACGGACCACGCGGCCGGCGCCACCAACCCGAAGCTCCTCCAGGCGCAGGCCATGGTCGAGGGCTACACCAGCGCCATCTGGTGGGCGGTCGGGATCCTGGTGGTCTCCGCGCTGATCGCGGCCACGTTCATCACCACCGGCCACCAGGGCGGCACGTCGGCGTCCGCCGACTCGTCGGACGGGGCCGAGGACGAGGTCAAGATCCCGGTGATGGCCCACTGACCCGGGCCACGCGGGCCCCGGTCGGCACCTAGCGGAGCCAGGGGAGGTCCGCCCCGGCCTCCTCGGGCTGAAGTCCCTCGGCGACGATCTTCATGATCTCGCCGAGGGACTTCTGCTGTTCCGGGGTGAGCCGGTCGAAGAGGGCCTGGCGGACGGCGGTGACATGGCCGGGAGCGGTTCGGCGGAGCACCTCGAACCCGTCGTCGGTCAGGATCGCGAGCTGCCCGCGCTTGTCGGACGGGCAGTCCTCGCGGCGCACCCAGCCGCTCTTCTCCAGGCGTGCGATCGCGTGCGAGAGACGGGACCGGGTGATCTTCATCGTCTTGGCCAGCTCGGTCATCCGCAGCCGCCGCCTGGGGGCGTCGGACAACTGGACCAACAGGCCGTAGTACATGTGGGGCATGCCCGCGTCGCGCTGCAACTGACGGTCGAGGAAATCGTCGAGAAGGGTCGTCGCCTGAAGGTAGACCCGCCAGACGCACTGCTCGTCGCCGTCCAGCCAGCGCGGCTCGCCGGCCGGGGGAGGGGTCGCTGCCGTATCCATGTACCCCACTGTACGAGGTCGTTCCTTGAACTTTGAACAAACCATCCGTACGATGGCGAGTGGAAAACTTGAGCTTTCAAGTAACTAAGTGACTGTTCGGTTCGCTCGCCGGAGGTGCGCGATGTCCCGCATGCCCGCCCTGTATCTCAGCCACGGTGCCCCGCCGCTCGCCGACGACCCCGTCTGGCCCGGCGAGCTGGCCGCCTGGTCCGCGGGACTGCCGCGCCCGAAGGCGATCCTCATGGTCTCCGCCCACTGGGAAGAGGCCCCGCTCGCTCTCTCCGCCACCGAGACGCTGCCCCTCGTGTACGACTTCTGGGGCTTCCCCGAGCACTACTACCAGGTGACGTACGCCGCGCCCGGCGCCCCCGGACTCGCCGCCTCCGTACGGAAGCTGCTGCACGCGCCCGGTACGCCCGTCCAGGACGTGCCGGACCGCGGGCTCGACCACGGCGCGTACGTCCCCCTCGTGGAGATGTACCCGGACGCCGACATCCCCGTCCTCCAGATCTCCCTGCCGACCCTCGACCCGCGCCGCCTCATGGACATCGGCCGCAAGCTGGCGCCACTGCGCGACGAGGGCGTCCTGATCGTCGGCAGCGGCTTCTTCACGCACAACCTGGCCGCGCTGCGGCAGGGCGGCATCCCGTCCTGGTCGGCGGAGTTCGACGCGTGGGGACACGAGGCGCTGGAGGCGGGCGACGTGGACGCGCTGCTCGACTTCGGGCACAAGTCCCCGGCGGGGCAGCTCGCCCATCCGCGCACGGAGCACTTCGCGCCGCTGTTCGTCACGCTGGGCGCGGCGGACGCGGCAGGTGAGCTGAAGCGGCAGCGGAGCGTGATCGACGGGTTCTGGATGGGGCTGGCGAAGAGGTCGGTGCAGTTCGGCTGAGGGGGGGTGCCCCTGAAAGGGGCGCGGGGAACTGCGCGCGACCAGCCACGCCCGACCCGCGGACGAAGCCCGCCTCAGCCGAGCGGCACGCTGAGCTCGACCGCCCGCAGAACCGCCCCCAGCGCCCGCTGATCACCGACGTCCAACGCCGTGTCCGCGAACTTGATCACGTGTTCGTCCCCATGCGCGAGCGCCCGCGCGAAAACCTCCTCGGCATCGAGGTCACCGACCGGCTCGTACGCCACCGGCTCGTCCGGCGCGTACATGGCCGTCACCGCCGCCGACGCCGTCCACGCGGCGTGCAGGCTCGGCACCCACAGGGCGCGGGGGAGCGCGGGCAGGGCGCGCAGCACGGCGTTGGGCGCGGTCGCCGCGTGCACCAGCATCGTCTCGTCGCCGTGGCCGTGCGTGGCGTACCGGTGCGTGGCCGCCCGCACGAGCTCGGCCAGCCCGCGCCGCGCCTCGTCCGGGTCGTCCACGGCGGCGGCCCACGCCGGGAGCCCCTCGACCCGTGCGAGCCGCGCGGCCGAGTAGCCGAGGCCGTGGGCGAGCTCCGCGAGGCGGGGCCCGTCCTGCGGCCCGCCCGCCTCCAGCGTGCGCACCGCGTGACCGACCCGGATCACGGGGTGTGTGGAGCCGCCGTACAGACCGGGCAGCAGCCGCGGCCACCACCGGGCGAGCACATCGCGCCAGGGCCGCTCGGCGACCTGGCGCTCGAAGTACGCGATCCAGTCCGCCGCGCGCCGCGGGTCACCCAGCGCCGCGGACCGGTTCACCTCGGTGACCGGCTCCACGGGGGCGGGAAACTCCTCCAGTTTCGGGGCGTAGAGATCGAGCCACCGGTGGACGGCACCGGCCTGCCCGCGCGCGGTGAGCGCCTCGACGGCCATCGGGGCGTGATTGGTGAGCCGGCCGAGCCGCTCGGGCCCGGTGCCGTGCAGCCGCTCCAGGGCTTCGTCGAGGGCGCCTGTGGTGTCGCTCCTGTGATTCATGGGGGGACGGTAGGCGGCTGCCCCGGCGGTGGGTAACGGTCCCGGGTCCTCGGCCCCGGGGCCGAGGACATGACGACCCGGTCCGATCGGACATGAGTACTTGGCGCGTAACGGAGCACACGATCAGGGCGGAGAGCGGAGGACCGGACTCGAGCGCTCTGAGCAACCAACAGGGTGCGCGGGTCGTCTTCACGAGAGAAGAGCAGCCAACGGCGCCGTGTCTTCCGGCAGGAATCGGCCCTCGAAGCCCGGCCTGACCTGCGTCTCCGAGCCCTCAGAGGGCACCAGGGCGCCCGTGCGGCGCCACAGGGTACTGCACCGTCAAGAAAAAAGATGCGCGGCTTGGGAATTCTGTCCGGATTCCAGTCGTTGTTTCCATCGGATGCAGGGCACCCGAGGGTGTGCCATCCACCACAGAGGCCCCAGGAGTGGGCCGACCAGGACAACCATCGCAAGGGAGCACGCATGGCAACCCGTGCCGTCGCCCGTCGTAAGTCCGCCGTCTCCGGCGAGACCGACGCGGCTCGCAGTGTTCGCGCCGTAGGCGGGGAGATCGCCGACCGCGACCTGGTCGGCATGTACCTCGACGAGATCGCGCGTACGCCGCTGCTGGACGCCGCCAAGGAAGTGGAGCTGTCCCAGGTCATCGAGGCGGGCGTCTATGCCCGGAAGATCCTGGACGGAGAGGTCGAGGACAGCAGGGTCACCGCGGACCGCGAGGAACTCGAGGCCCTCGTCGCCGACGGAGAGCGCGCCAAGGACGTCTTCATCCGCTCGAACCTCCGCCTGGTCGTCGCGGTCGCCCGCCGCTATCCGCGCAGCGGCCTCCCCCTCCTCGACCTGATCCAGGAGGGCAACGCGGGCCTGGTTCGCGCGGTCGAGAAGTTCGACTACGCGAAGGGCTTCAAGTTCTCCACGTACGCCACGTGGTGGATCCGCCAGGCCATCACCCGCTCCATCGCCGACCAGTCCCGCACGATCCGCCTCCCCGTCCACCTGGTGGAGGAGCTGGGCCGGATCCGCCGTGTGCAGCGCGAGTTCAACCGTGAGAACGGCCGCGACCCGGAGCCCGCGGAGATCGCCGCGGAGCTGTCCTCGACGCCCGAGCGCGTGACGGACGTCCTGGACTGGGCGCGCGACCCCGTCTCGCTGAACATGGGCGTGGACGACGAGGGCGACACGCAGTTCGGCGACCTCCTGGAGGACACGTCCGCGGTCTCGCCCGAGCAGTCCGTCCTCTCGCTGCTCCGCAGCGAGGAGCTCGACGGTCTCATCGGCCGCCTGGACCAGCGCACGGCCTCCATCATCAAGATGCGGTACGGCATCGACGACGGCCGTGAGCGCACGCTGACGGAGGTCGGCAAGGAGCACGGGCTCACGCGTGAGCGGATCCGCCAGATAGAGAAGCACGCGCTCCTGGAGCTGAAGAAGCTGGCGCGGGACACGGGCTTCGACGCGGCGGCCTAGGCGAGGGCCTGGGCGGCAGGCCCTGGGCGGTGCACTCGCCGGGGCCCCGATGCCGTTTCCCGGCACCGGGGCGGTGGCCTCGCGGTCACGCTTCGGGTCAGGTCGTGGATCGGTTCAGGCGACGGAGCGGGTCAGGCGTGCGCCCATCTCCCGCACGCACTCCACCAGCTCCCCCGGCCCCCGCACGCTGAAGTCGCAGTCCAGGACCGCCAGCCGCACCGCCAGCCACTCGACCGAGTCCGACGTCTCGCAGCGCAGGCGGCAGCTGTGCTCGTCCACCGGCTGGACGGGACCCAGCGCCGACGGCAGCCGCGCCGTGACGAACTCGGCGGGCGCCGCGAAGGTGACGTCCAGTGCGTACGAGCGCTGACGCCCGCGCCACATCGACTCGCGGATGAACGTCGCCGCGTCCCCCTGCGGCAGCTCCCGCGGCGCGAACCGCGCGCCCGTCGCGAACGGCTCGGAAACCCGGTCGACGCGGAAGGTCCGCCAGTCCTCGCGGTCGATGTCGTACGCCACGAGGTACCAGCGGCGCCCCGTCGACACCAGCCGGTACGGCTCCGTGAGCCGCCGGGACTCCGTGCCGTCCCCCGCGCGGTAGGCGAACCGCAGCCGCTCGTGCCCGGCCGCGGCGGAGGCCATCACCGTCAGCGTCTCCGGCGCGATACTCGCCCCGTCCCCGCTGGTCAGCGGCGTCGTCGCGATCTGCAGCGCGGAGACCCGGTGCCGCAGCCGTCCCGGAAGCACCTGCTCCAGTTTGGCGAGCGCCCGCACCGACGCCTCCTCCACACCCTCCACCGCGTGCCCCGCCCCGGCCCGCAGCCCCACCGCGATGGCCACCGCCTCCTCGTCGTCCAGGACCAGCGGCGGCATCGCCTTGCCCGCGACCAGGCGGTAGCCACCGGCCGCGCCCTGGCTCGCCCGCACCGGATAGCCGAGGTCCCGCAGCCGGTCGATGTCCCGCCGCACCGTACGCCTGCTGACCCCGAGGCGCTCGGAGAGCTCGGCGCCCGGCCACTCGCGGGGCGTCTGCAGGAGGGAGAGGAGCTGGAAGAGCCGGGCCGGAGTGTCGGCCCCACCCGTGCCCGATGTCGTCGTGCCGTCCGCATCCGTCGTCATGCCGACCAGGATGCCGGAGAACTAGGACATGAGCTGACCTATATGACCTCTAGCCTTGCGGCATGACTTCACCCAGCACCACATCCGCTCCCGGGACACCGGTGGCCGCCGGCGACCGGCGGCGTTGGTTCGCCCTGGCCATCGTGATGACGGCCGCCTTCATGGACCTCGTCGACGTCACGATCGTCAACATCGCCATACCGTCGATCCAGCGTGACGCGGGCGCCTCGTTCAGCCAGATCCAGTGGATCACCGCGGGCTACTCGCTCGCCTTCGCCGCCGGACTCGTCACCGGCGGGCGACTCGGCGACATCCACGGCCGCAAGCGGATCTTCCTCATAGGCATCACCGGGTTCACCGTCGCCTCCGCGCTCTGCGGCTTCGCGGCGAACCCGGAGATGCTGGTCGCGTCGCGCATCCTCCAGGGCGGCATGGCCGCGCTGATGGTGCCGCAGGTGCTGTCGATCGTGCACGCGACCTTCCCGGCCCACGAGCGGGGCAAGGTCTTCGGCCTCTTCGGCATGATCGTCGGACTCGGCGCGGTCTCCGGACCGCTGCTCGGCGCGCTGCTCACCGAGTGGAACATCTTCGGCCTGGAGTGGCGGCCGATCTTCCTCATCAACCTGCCGGTCGGTATCGCGGGCATCATCCTCGGCCGTAAGTTCATCAGCGAGTCCAAGGCGCCGCGCGCCCTCAAGCTGGACCTCGTCGGCGTCGTCCTGGTCACCGCCGGTCTGCTGATGCTGCTCTACCCGCTCACCCGAGGCCGCGAGCTGTCCTGGCCGACCTGGGGTTACGCGATGATGGCCGGGTCCCTCGTCGTCTTCGGCGCACTCATCGCGTACGAGAAGAGGAAGGCCGCGAAGGACGGTTCGCCGCTCGTCGAGCTGTCCCTGTTCAAGGTGAAGAGCTTCGCGGCGGGCATCGCCGTGCAGACGGTCTTCGGCATCACGCTGGGCATCTTCTTCCTCGTCTGGACGCTCTACATGCAGGTCGGCCTCGGCTGGAGCGCGCTGCGCGCCGGTCTGACGGGTGTGCCGTTCTCGATCGCCGTCTCGGCGGCGGCCGGCATCTCCGTGCAGAAGCTGGTGCCCCGTTTCGGCCGCAAGGTGCTGCAGACCGGTGCCGTCGCGATGGCCGCGGGCGTCCTGATCTACATCTGGGAGGCCGGACGGTACGGGGCGGACATCGCGCCCTGGCAGATGGCGCTCCCGCTGGTCGTGATGGGCATCGGCATGGGCCTGATCGTGGCCCCGCTCACGGACGCGGTCCTCTCCGAAGTCCCCCAGGAGCACGCGGGTTCGGCCTCCGGACTCATCAACACCGTGCAGCAGATGGGTACGGCGCTCGGCCTCGGCCTCGTGTCGGTGGTCTTCTTCGGGGTCATCGACGAGCACGTACGGCCGGAACGGATCCCGGCGGAGTTCGTGGACGGTTTCCAGAACGCGCTGTGGTGGGTGGCGGGCGTGCTCGCCGTCATCTTCCTGGTGATGTTCGCCCTGCCGGCGAAGCCGAAGCAGCATGTGGAGGGCGGCGCGACGGACGCGACCGTTCCGGAGAAGGAGCCGGCGCTGACGTAATGAGCGCCGGCCATACGCGTCCCCCCGCCCCCCCCGGACAGCCCAGGGGTGCGGGGCCGTGACGATCTGCGGCTCCGCCGCGGGGCGCGATCAGCCACAGCGGACCCGCAGCCACGAACCGACCGACCAGCGGAGCGCTAAAGCTCCGCTTGGGCCGCCACCGCGTCAAGGCCTTCCAGGACCTCCTCGGGGTTGCCGCCCTTGACCACGCCCTCGCCGATACGGCGCCGCACCGCGTTACGAACCTCGGGCCAAGACCTGAGATTCGTAGGCTGGAACTGCGCCTCCGGCATCTGATCGATGAAGTCCCACATCGGCCGTTGCTTCGGATCCTTCCGCAGCGCGTCCGACGCGGAACTCGTCACGGGGAGAGCGGACTGGCTCCCGCCGTACGCGAGGGCGGACTTGCGCCCGTACAGGTAGCTCAGGAACGTCCCGCACTGCTCGCGCCGCCCGTTCTGCTTGAACGCCATCAGCCAGTCGTTGAGCCCCACGGGCGGCGCGGCGCCGCCCAGCTTCCGGGGGAACGGGGCGTGCGCGTAGGGGAACTCGGCCTGATCCGCCGCGCCCATCAGGACCGGGTGGGCGATCAGCATGCCGATCTTCCCGCGCAGGAACTGGGCGTACGCGTCCGTCCTCGTCAGCGACTTCGGGTCGGGGCCCGCGAGGCCGCGCGTCACGAGGTTGTCGCGCAGCCAGGTGAGCGTGTCGATGTTGCTGGGGTTGGCGAAGTCGTAGCCGGTGAGGCCCGCGTAGCCGCCGCCGTCCGCGAGCAGCCAGGCCAGCACCTCGTCCTCGGCGGCCTCCGGACCGAGCTGGAGCCCGTACGGGGTGGGCACGCCGATCGCCTTCAACGCCACGGCCGCGTCGCGCAGTTCGGCCCAGGAGCGGGGCGCCTTGACGCGGGCCTGCTTGAACAGCGCCTTGTTGTAGAAGAGCCGTGGGGTGCTGGCCAGGAACGGCAGCCCGTACTGGACGCGGTCGACCATGCCGGCCTCCGCGTAGGAGCGGATGAAGTCCCCCTCGGTACGCACGTCGAACAGGTCGGACGCGCCGTACAGCCTGCCGTCCTCGGCGTACGGCGCGAAGAGGTTGGACTGGGCGATGTCGGGGGCGTCGCCGTCCTTCACGCGCCGGGCCAGGGTCTGGTCGAGCTTGGCGAAGGGGACGCGTTCGAGGTCGACGCCGATGCCCGGGTGGGCCTTCTCGAAGGCGCCGATGAGGCTGCCCCACTGGTCGCCGATGGAGGAGCCCACGCTCTTGTCGTAGCTGGCCACGAGGAGCTTGAGCGGGGTGTCGGTCTCCGCGGAACAGGCGCTGAGGCCGGCGGCGCCGAGCGCGGTGGCGCCGGTGAGCCCGGCCGTGTGGAGGAGGAACTGCCGACGACGCACCGCTGATTGCCACCCTCTGCTTGTCCGCGCGCATCCGACGACGGCGAGCAGCCTCGTCGATGCGCCTCTGGCGGTGGCAGATTCTGCCATACGGGCAGTAAGTGCCGACGAGGCCGTGTCGGCGAGTGGCTCGCATAACCTGCCTGGCATGCCTGACATGCCTCCCGTTTCGCTCACGGAGCGACGCAAGAACGAGACCCGCCTGGACATCGCCCGTACAGCGGCGGCGCTCTTCGTGGCGGACGGGCTGCGGGCCACCCGCGCCGAGGACATCGCGCGGGCGGCGGGCGTCGCGCCGCGCACGTTCTACCGCTACTTCCCGACCAAGGAGGAGTCCGTCGCACCGCTCTTCGCCGCGGGCGCGCAGCAGTGGGCGGAGGCGGTGCGTGCGGCACCGGCGGAGCTGTCCGTTCCGGACGCACTGCGGCACGCGGTCCGGGAGGCGCTCGGGGCGGAGACCGCGGGGGCCGTGGAGTCCCTGGAGTGGGTGCGGTCGCTGCTGCGCATGTCGGTGGAGAGCGCGGCGCTGCGGGCGGTGTGGGCGGACGCCTGCCACGCGTCGGAGCAGACACTGCTGGAGGTGCTCGGGGAGCGGGCGGCGCTCGGGGAGCGGGTGGGGCCCGGGAGGCAGGCGGGCGCCGCGCGCTCCCTCGATCTGCGGCTCGCGGCGGCGGTCGCGAGTGCGGCGGTGCGGGTGGGGGTGGAGACCTGGGCGGAGGACGCCTCGGGGGGTGACGGTCCGGCCGCGCTCGCCGAGCGCTGTCTCGCGGCGCTGGAGGCGTTTCCCTGGCCGTAGGCCGGTGGCCGGTGGCGGCGGGGCCCAAAGCACCATCACGTCGGGACTGAAGTCCGTTTGTGTCCGAGTCACGCCCGAGTCTGTTTACTTCGCGGGAACCCAGCCGTACTCTCGTGGTGAAACCACAGGCTCGGGCATGCGGCGGAGGCAAACGGACATGTACGCACCGGAGCGGCAGCAGGAGATCCTGCGGCTCGCACGCGACGGCGGACGCGTCGACGTCCTGTCGCTCGCCGAGGAGTTCCAGGTCACCGCGGAGACCATCCGGCGCGACCTGAAGGCCCTCGACCGGGCCGGACTCGTGCGCCGCGTGCACGGCGGTGCCATACCGGCAGGGCGCCTCGACTTCGAGCCGGATCTCGCCGAGCGCGAGGGCACCGCCGCCGACGAGAAGGACCGCATCGCCCGCGCCGGGCTCGCCGAAC
The DNA here is from genome assembly GCF_008642355.1 of Streptomyces venezuelae. NCBI lineage: Bacteria > Bacillati > Actinomycetota > Actinomycetes > Kitasatosporales > Streptomycetaceae > Streptomyces > Streptomyces venezuelae. Next base: position 3,485,632 of record NZ_CP029193.1, on the reverse strand, counting down.
TGCCCGCCGAGGGCAGCGTCGTCCTCGACGCGGGCTCGACCGTCGCGCGGCTCGCGGCGGCGCTTCCCCTGGCGTCGACGCTCACGGTCGTCACGCACAGCCTGCCCACGGCCGCCCGCCTCGCCGACCACCCCGGCATCCAGCTCCACCTCGTCGGCGGCAGGGTCCGGCAGCGCACGCGCGCGGCCGTCGACGCGTGGGCCCTGCGGGCGTACGGCGAGATCCGCGCCGACGTCCTGTTCCTCGCCGCCAACGGCTTCTCCGCGGAGGCGGGGCTGACCACCCCCGACCTGGCCGAGGCGGCCGTGAAGCGGGCGGCCGTCGCGGCGGCTCGCCGGGTCGTGCTGCTCGCGGACTCCGCCAAGCACGGCCAGGAGCACTTCGCGCGCTTCGGCGACCTCGCCGACGTGGACCTGCTGATCACCGACACCGGCCTGACCGACGACGACGCCGCAACGATCGAACGCGGCGGCACGGAAGTAGTACGAGCGTGAGCAAAGAAGCAGCGGCTCCGCGCACGAGCAAGGAAGCAGCCGGTACGAGCGTGAGCAAGGAAGCAGCCAGTACGAGCGTGAGCAAGGAAGCAGCCAGTACGAGCGTGAGCAAGGAAGCAGCCGTTACGAGCATGATCCTCACCGTCACCCCCAATCCCTCCCTCGACCGCACCTACGAGGTGCCCGCGCTCGACCGCGGCGAGGTCGTCCGCGCCACCGGCGAGCGCGTGGACCCGGGAGGCAAGGGGGTCAACGTCTCGCGGGCCGTCGCGGCGGCGGGCGTGAAGACCGTCGCCGTACTGCCGCTCGGCGGGGCGCCCGGCGCGCTCGTCGCCCAACTCCTCGACGACCAGGGCATCGAAGCCGCCCCGGTACCGGTGTCCGGGCAGACGCGTTCCAACATCGCGGTCGCGGAACCCGACGGCACGCTCACGAAGATCAACGCCCCCGGCCCCGAACTCTCCGACGCGGAGCGGGAACTGCTGCTCGCCACCGTCGGCGAGCGGTCGCGGGGCGCCGACTGGATCGCCTGCTGCGGGAGCCTGCCGCGTGGCCTGAAGCCGTCCTGGTACGCGGAGCTCGTGGCCCGCGCGCACGCGGCGGGCGCCCGGATCGCCCTGGACACGTCGGGGCCCGCGCTGCTCGCCGCGCTCGCCGAACGCCCCGACGTCGTCAAGCCCAACGTCGAGGAACTCGCCGAGGCGGTGGGCCGTCCCCTCGCCACGGTCGGCGACGCGGTCGCAGCCGCCGAAGAGCTGCGGAAGGCGGGCGCCCACGCGGTCCTCGCCAGCCTCGGCGCCGACGGCCAGCTCCTCGTCGACGCGTCCGGCACGTACTTCGCGAGCGCCCCCGTCGCCGCCGTACGCAGCAACGTCGGGGCCGGCGACTCCTCCCTCGCCGGATTCCTCGTCGCCGGCGGCTCGGGGCCCCGCGCCCTGGCCTCCGCCGTCGCCCACGGCGCGGCCGCGGTCCAGCTCCCCGGCAGCGCGATGCCGAGCCCGGCGGACCTCGCGCCGGACGCGGTCACGGTGACGTCGGAGGTCCCGCTGAGCCGCGTACTGACGGAGCCCGCCACATGAACCCCCCTGCCGCCGTCCCCTCAACAGCCCCAGCCCACCGGGCGATACGCGTGCGAAGGAGCCCGCGATGAGTGAGATGATCACCGCGGATCTGGTCGACCTCGATCTCGACCTGTCCGCCGACACCAAGGAAGCGGCGTCCCGCGCGCTCGCCGAACGGATGGTGGCCCTCGGCCGTGTGACCGACCTCGACGGGTTCCTGGCCGACGTCGCGGCCCGCGAGGCACAGATGCCGACCGGCCTGGACGGCGGCATCGGCATCCCGCACTGTCGCAGCGCGCACGTCACCGAGCCGACCCTCGCCTTCGGCCGCTCGGCGCGCGGCATCGACTTCGGCGCGCCGGACGGACCCGCCGACCTGATCTTCCTGATCGCGGCCCCGGCGGGCGCGGACGACGCCCACCTGACGATCCTGTCGTCGCTCGCCCGGCAGCTGATGGACGCGGAGTTCACCGGAGCACTGCGGTCCGCTTCGACGGCGGCGGAGGCGGCGGCGTTGATCCGCGGCGAGGACACCGAAGCCGCCGCCCCTGAAGCCCCCATCGCCTCTGAAGCCCCCATCGTCCCTGATGCCCCCGGCGCCCCTGAAGCCTCCACTGCCTCTGACGCCCCCGCCGCTCCCGAAGCCCCCGCCGCCCCTGGGGACAGCAGTTCCGGCAGCCCAGACGAACCCTTCCGTGTCGTCGCCGTCACCTCCTGCCCCACCGGCATCGCCCACACCTACATGGCCGCCGAGTCGCTGGAGAACGCCGCGCGTGAGGCGGGCGTGGAGATCACCGTCGAGACGCAGGGCTCGGCGGGCTTCACCCGGCTCGACCCCGCGGTGATCGCCGCCGCGGACGGCGTGGTCTTCGCCCACGACGTCCCCGTACGCGACAAGGACCGCTTCGCCGGGAAGCCCACCGTCGACGTGGGCGTGAAGGCGGGCATCAACCGTCCCGCGGAACTCCTCGCCGAGGTACGGGAGAAGGCCGAGCGCGGCGAGACGAGCGCCCCCGCGGGCCCCACGCCCGTCGACAACGCCGGTGACAGCGGCGACGGCTACGGCACCAAGCTCCGCAAGTGGCTCATGTCCGGCGTCAGTTACATGGTGCCGTTCGTGGCCGCGGGCGGCCTGCTCATCGCCCTGGGATTCGCCATCGGCGGCTGGAAGATCGACAAGGCGCCGTCGGTCGCCGAGCACTTCATCTGGACGGACCACACCAGCTGGGCCGCGCTGCTCTTCCAGATCGGCGGCCTCGCCTTCGCCTTCCTCGTCCCGGTCCTCGCGGGCTACATCGCCTACGGCATGGCCGACCGGCCCGGCCTCGTCCCCGGCTTCGTCGGCGGTTCGGTCGCCGTCACCATCGACGCCGGTTTCCTCGGTGGTCTCGCCGCGGGCCTCCTCGCGGGCGCCGTCGTCATGGGCATCCAACGGGTCCGCATCCCGGCCGTGTTGCGCGGCATCATGCCGGTCGTGGTGATCCCGCTGATCTCGTCGGCGGTCGTCGGCTTCCTGATGTTCCTCGTCGTCGGCAAGCCCATCGCCTCGCTGCAGAGCGCGCTGACCGACTGGCTCGAAGGCCTCTCCGGGGCCAACGCCGTCATCCTGGGCGTCATCCTCGGCCTGATGATGTGCTTCGACCTCGGCGGCCCGCTGAACAAGGTGGCCTACGCCTTCGCGGTCGGCGGCCTCGCCCACCCGACCGACGGCAGCCTCAAGGTCATGGCCGCGGCGATGGCGGCCGGCATGGTCCCGCCGCTCGCGATGGCGCTCGCCACGACGGTCCGCGGCCGCCTCTTCACCAAGACCGAGCGCGAGAACGGCAAGGCGGCGTGGTTCCTCGGCGCCTCCTTCATCACGGAGGGCGCGATCCCGTTCGCCGCCGCCGACCCGCTGCGCGTCATCCCCGCGTCGATGGCGGGCGGCGCGGTCACCGGCGCCCTGTCGATGGCGTTCGGCTGCACGCTGCGCGCCCCGCACGGCGGTGTCTTCGTGGTCCCGCTGATCGGCCGGCCGTTCCTCTACCTGGTCGCGATCGCCGCCGGCGTCTGTGTGTCGACGGCCGTGGTGCTCCTGCTGAAGGGGGCCAGGAAGACGACGCCTTCCGGCCAGGCGGCCGACGAGACGTCGCCGGTGGAGAAGCGGACGCCGACGACGGTCTGAACGCCCGTGCGGGGCAACGGGTCCCGGAGTGTGCGACTTGCGTCACTTCGGGACCTAAGTCCTATTCCCCCCTGTCGAAAGACCCCACCCCTGTTGTCTACTGGGCCGCATGCTCCAGGATGTCTCGATCGTTCAGCAGATAGGCGTGGCCGTCCTCGCCGTGGCGACCGTCGTCTGGGCCGTCGGCCTGGTGCGGATGATGCGCAAGGATCGCTTCGGGGACCGATTCGAGGGCCGCTTGGACGCCGAGGGGTGGGGGCAGGCACCGTCGCTCCGCGCGCTGCCCGCCCAGCAGGGTCCGCCGTGCACGGAGACCGTGGAGCTGTCGGCGGACGAGCGCGCCGCGTTCGCCGTTCTCGTGCGCCAGTTCGGCGAGGGCCGCCCGTAGCGGCGAGCCGCGAGCAGCAGGAGCCGCGAGCCCCCGTCAGCTACGGGCCCGTCGCTCCCGGGTCCACGCGCGGGCCCTGCGCTCCATCGCGGCGCGGGCCGCCTCCTCGGTGTCGTACACCTCGCACATGTGCCGACCGTCGGGCGTGAGCGTGTGCTCGACCTCCCAGAGGCTGGTCTCGCCGCCGTCGAAGAGCAGGAACGCGTGCTCGTAGAGCGAGAAGCACATGCGTACTTCACCGGCGAGCTGCGGGCGGCCGAAGGCCTGGGTGATCTGGTGCGCGAACGCGGCACGGAGCAGCCGCGCGACGCTCTTGCCCGGCCGGTCGCCGTCCGGGTTCTCCGCGCGGCGCAGGAGCCGACGCGCGTGGTCCGCGGAGTCGTCCGGAACATACACGTGGCGGGGCTCCGGGTCGGGCGGCAGCTCGACGAGCACGGGTCGGCCGCACGAGGGCGGGTCGGGCGGCAGCGGCAGGCGCGACGTGGCGACGCCCGCCTCCTCCTCGTCGGCGTAGAGCTCGTGCGTGGGGGCGCTGCCCGGCGCGGTGTTGTGGACGAGCTCCCAGAGCGTGAGCACGGACGCGTCGGCGAGCAGCCAGGTGTGTCTGAACGTCTCGCGGTGCAGCCCGGAGCTGTGGTGGGCGGAGTGCAGCGCGCTGTCGTGCGCGAGCGCGGTGCCGAGCCGGACCAGCACCTCGTCCGGCAGGTCGAAAGAGTTCATGGCACGGCCGAGGAGTCGCTCGAGATGCTCCTCCGGAGAGTGTGGCTCGGGCGACTCGGGTGGCTCGTACGCAGTGTCGTACGGAACGCTCAAGGCTTTCTCCCGGCGTTGCTACATGTCACCTGGTGAGTGCATACCGTAGCCCCTGGGTCCGACATCATGCCCGGGAACCGGAAAACGCGCGAGCACGAAGCCCGGGAATCGGAAAACGCGCGAGCCACGCGGGGAAGTTCCCACGTGGCTCGCTCAGTTGGTACGCGGCGCGCAGGCGCCGCAGGGGGCGCGTGCGTCAGGTCGCGCTGCCCGCCGTCCACTCACTCCAGGACATGTTCCAGCCGTTGAGGCCGTTGTCCGGGGCGATGGTCTTGTCGGGGGAGCCCTTGACCGTCACGACGTCGCCGATCAGCGAGTTGTTGTAGAACCAGGCGCCCTGCGTGTTGGGGTCGCCCGCGCCGCGCGCGTCCTGGAGGCCGACGCAGCCGTGGCTGGTGTTGGCGCTGCCGAAGATCGAGGGCGAGCCCCAGTAGTTGCCGTGGATGAAGGTGCCCGACGTGGACAGCCGCATGGCGTGCGGCACGTCCTTGATGTCGTACTCGCCGCCGAAGCCGACCGTGTCACCGTTCATACGGGTCTGGGTGAACTTCTCCGAGATGACCATCTTGCCGTTGTACGTCGGGTTCGACGGGCTGCCCGCGGAGATCGGAACGGTCTTGATGACCTTGCCGTCCCGCTCGACCGTCATCTTCTTGGCCTGCACGTCGACCGTGGAGACCTGCGCGCGGCCGACGGTGAAGGTGACCGTCTTGTTCTGCACGCCGGTGACGCCGTCCGCGCCCTTCACGCCGTCCAGGTTGATCTTCATGGTGACCTTGGAGCCGGCCTTCCAGTAGTCCTCGGGACGGAAGTCCAGGCGCTGGTTGCCGAACCAGTGGCCGACGACCTTCTGGCCGCTGTCGGACGTCACCGTGATGTGCGACTGGACGTCCTTCTTCTCCGTGATCGCCTTGTCGAAGTTGAAGGAGACCGGCATGCCGACGCCTACCTTGGCGCCGCCGTCGGGCGTGTAGGTGCCGATGAAGCTGTTGGCGGAGGAGACCGTGGTGAACGTGGCGTTCTCGGTCGCCGCGTTGCCCTTGGCGTCCTTGGCGTTCGCCGTCACCTTGTACTTCGTGCCGCGCTCCAGCTGCGCCTTCGGCTTCCAGGACGTGCCGTCGCCGGAGATGGTGCCCTCGACAGCGGCGCCGGACGTCACCGACGTCATCTTCACGTCGGTCAGCTCGCCGTTCTTGACCTTGACGCCGGTGGCGTTGATCGAGGCGTCGGTGGCCCCGTCCTTGGACGAGATGGTGATGTCGGCGCCCTTGGCCGCCGCCGAGTTGCCGCTCTTCTTGTCGTCGTTGGCGTCGGCGTCGCCACCGCAGGCCGTGAGGGTCAGCGCGCCCACGGCGGCGAGCGCGGTGGCGGCCAGCAGGGCACGGCGCCGGGGGTTGACTATGACCGACCTTGTCACGGGCTGCTCCAAGTACGTGTTCTGACTCAGTACGAGTTAAGAGCGGCCTGTGCCGGGAACGGTTGCGAGCGGACTGTGTGAGTGTGAGCACATTCGGAGAGCCCAACACCGCCCCCACAGCGACGATTTGGGCGACTTGCGCCCATTGTTCCGCCGTCCTACCGCTTGCCGTACAGACCGACGTACGAGGGGAAGATCCCGCCCGGCGTCTCCACCGGGTCGGCCGCCAGCATCGCCCGGGTGATCGCCTCCGTCACCAGGTCCGCGCCCGCGGCGAGGATCTCGTTGAGGGCGAGCGGGTTGCCGGTGTCCAGGGCGCGGTCCCCGGTCGCGAGGGTGAAGACCGTGTCGCCGTCGTTGAGGAGGTGGACGGGCCGCACCGCGCGCGCCATGCCGTCGTGCGACGTGCCCGCCAGTTTCTGCGCCTGCGCCTTGGTGAGTTCGGCGTCCGTGGCGACCACGGCGAGGGTCGTGTTCAGCGGCGGCGGCCCGTTGTGGGCAGCGGTCTCGGCGAGCCGCCGGGTCGCCTCCGCATGCACCTCGGGCGCGGGGACGTTCACGCGCTGTCCGCTGAAGTACTGCCCGTACAACACCCCCGTCCCCGGATCCACCGCTGACCCCGCGGCGTTCGCCACGGCCAGCGCGGCGACCGTGATCCCCGAGTCCAGCCGCACGCTCGCGCTGCCGACCCCACCCTTGAACCTGCCGACCAGCGCACCCGTCCCCGCGCCCACGTTGCCCTCCACGACCGGCGTGAACGGCTCCGTGCGTGCGGCGTCCTCGACGGCGGCCCGGCCCGTCGCCGCGTCGGGGCGGGCCCCGAAGTCGCCGCCGCGGCCCAGGTCGAAGACGCATGCGACCGGGACGACGGGGACGACATGGGTGGGGTCGGGACCCACCCGCACGCCCCGCCCTCGCTCCTCCAGCCACGCCACGACACCGGACGCGGCGTCAAGCCCGTACGCACTGCCGCCCGTCAGGACCACCGCCTCGACGCGCTGCACCAGATTGCGCGGGTCGAGGGCGTCCGTCTCGCGCGTACCGGGTCCGCCGCCGCGCACGTCCACGGCGGCGACGGCCCCGCCCTCGGGGGCGAGGACCACGGTGGTGCCGGTGAGCCGGCCGCCGCCGGTCCGCGTGGCATGGCCGACCCGCAGGCCGGCGACATCGGTCAGGGAGTCGGACAGCGGCCGGAGCGCGGCTCCGGCCGGGCCGGCGGAAGCAGAAGTCATGAAGCAGGCGTACCACGCCCCGCCCTCACGAGCGCCGCGCCATCCGGGTGGTGAGTGTCACCCCCGTCGCGACGGTCGCCGCGGTGACGAGTCCCGCCACCAGCACCGCCCAGCGGCCCGCGAACGTACTCGCGAGCACCGCCAACGCGCTGACCGGCAGCACCAGTTGCTGCGCCAGCCCCACCTTGTAGTAACGGGAGTGGAGTGCCCAGACCGTGATCAGGTAGAGCGCCGTCGGCACGGTCACCGCGGCGGACGCCGCCACCGTCGAGATGTGCGCCTTGCCCACGGCCTGCTCGACCGCCACCTCGATCCCGGCCCCGATCGCCGCGGCGGCGCCCAGGATCACGTAGTGGCCGTATCCCCACAGGAACGCCTGACGGTTGCTCCGCAGGCGGCCGTGGATGGGTACGACGAAGTAGATCCACCACGCGGCGAACACGATGAGCAGGCCGCCCGCCGCGATCGGGAGCAACTCGTCCAGCGCGTCGTTCTCCTCGATGCCCGACTTCACCGCGACGGTCGCCGCCGCGATGGTCTCGCCGAGCACGATGATGGTGAACAGGCCGTACCGCTCCGAGATGTGATGCGGGTGCCAGGCCGTCGTGTACGCGCGCTCCGCGATCACCGGCACACACATCTCCGCGACCGCCATCACCAGGAACAGCCAGGGCCTGCCGCCCTCCGGCAGGAACAGCAGCCCCGTCCAGCCGACCTGGCAGATCAGCACGCCCGCCGCGTACCGCAGGGCAGTCCCGCGCTCGGCGCCCGTCGCGGCACGGGCGACCCGCAGCCACTGCGAGGTGAGGGCGATCCGCATGATCAGGTAGCCGAGCCAGACAAGGAGGAAGTCGTGCTCCTCGAAGGCCCGCGAGACCCCGGCGGCGAAGACCAGCACACCGGCGATCTGGATCAGCGTCACCACGCGGTACAGCGCGTCGTCGTTGTCGTACGCCGAGGCGAACCAGGAGAAGTTGACCCATGCCCAGAACATCGCGAAGAAGACCATCGCGTAGTTGAGGACGCCCTCGCCCGCGTGCCCCTCGGCGACGGCATGCACCAGCTCGGCACCGGCCTGGGCGACCGCCACGACGAAGCACAGGTCGAAGAAGAGCTCCAGCGGAGTCGCCGCGCGGTGCTCCTCGTCGCGGCCCCGGGCCAGCAGCGGCCGCAGGGGTTTGGGTGGGGTGGGCGAGGCGGGTGAGGCGGGCGAGGCGGGTGAGCTTGTCATGCTCCCCAGGACAGCAGAGGGCGTACGCCGAATCAGGCTGCGGCGCCGAACCGCACGACAGGGCCACCCGGGCGATGCAAAGCCGCCTCGTACCGACGCAGGACCAGTCCGGCGATCTCCGGATGATCGGCGATCGGGTCGGCCACCGCGTCGGCCCCGGCCCCGGCGAGCGCCGCCGTGAATCGCCCCGGCGCCAGCAGATGCGCGGCCACCGCCACCTTCCGGTACCCGGCACCCCGCAGCCGCGCCACCGCCTCCGCGACGGTGGGCCCGGCCGACGAGCAGTACGCCCCGCACACCGGCACCCCGCGCAGCAACCGCCGCAGCTGCCGGACGGCGATCCGCGCCCCGCCGTTCCCCCCGGGCCGCGACGAACCCGCCGCAGCGAGAACCACGGCGTCGGCCCGCACGCCCGCGCGCCGTTCCGCCTCGTGCAGCCGGTCGCGCAGCGCGAGCGCGACGGCACGGTCACCGCTGAGCCCGTCGGTGAGCACGCAGCGCCCTTCGTGGCTGCGGACGACGGCGGGGATGTCGACCGTGCGGTGGTAACCGTCACCGAGCAGGAGAGGCACGACGACGGCGCCGTCCCGCAGCGCTTCGGTGAGGGACGGATTCTGGTGGTCGAGGTGCCCGAGGACGGGACGCACCCCACCCAGCTCCTCGACCCGGTCGCAGAGCCGCCCCAGAGCGGACGCGGCACCGGGCACGGAACTGCCGTGCACGGCGAGCACCAGCGAGGGAACACGCTCGAGCCGCACTGCCGCAGACGCGGGCCGCGCTGTGTCAGGCCGCGCTGTGCCAGGCCGCGCTGTGCCAGGTCGCACTGTGTCGGGTCGCACCGTCCACCCCACCCGGAGCCGGAGTACCCGGAGCCGGAGAACTCAGGACCACGGCGAGCAGGCCCGGGGCGGGACAGTGGTGTCGCCGCACTCCCGCCCCGGAAACCGCATCGCGCCGGGCTGCGGTGGTGGTCGGGAGGCAGCCCGTCGCCCACGACGCTATGCCCGCGCCCGACGGACCGGCGCCGCCAAAAGCCCCTTCCATTAGGGCCGTTGGGCCCAACCGATCGGGACCTTGGCGGTCGGGTGCCGCACCGCCACCGGCCTACCGTCGGAGGGAAGATCCCCTCCCCGGGACCGACCGGCAGGGGATTCCCTCTGCGCGACGGAGTGTGACTCCCATGACCCAGAACCTGGTGCTCATCGGCCACGGAATGGTGGGGCACCGATTCCTGGAGACACTCGCGGAGCGTGGCGCGCTGGCCGACCCCGCGGCCCCGGGCAGCCCGGGATGGCGGGTGACCGTGCTCGCGGAGGAGGACAGGCCCGCTTACGACCGGGTCCACCTCTCCTCCGCGTTCACCGGCGCCACCGACGCTGAACTCGCCCTGTGCGACGCCGGGTTCCCCGCCCGCCACGGCATCGACCTGCGGCTCGGTGACCCCGCCGAGCACATCGACACCACGGCCCGCACGGTCACCACGACCTCCGGCGCCACCGTCCCGTACGACGTCCTGGTCATCGCCACCGGCTCCTACCCCTTCGTGCCGCCCGTGCAGGGCGCCGACGCGACCGGCTGTTTCACCTACCGCACCCTGTACGACGTCGAGACCCTCTCCGCGTACGCCTCCGCCGAGCACCGGACCACCGGCGTCGTCATCGGCGGCGGACTTCTCGGCCTGGAGGCCGCAGGCGCCCTGCGCACCCTCGGCCTCCGCACCCACGTCGTCGAGTTCGCACCCCGGCTCATGCCCCTCCAGGTCGACGACGGGGGCGCCGCGGCCCTGCGGGCCACCATCGAGTCGATGGGCGTGTCCGTGCACACCGGCGTCGGGGCGAGCCGGGTCGACACGGACGACGACGGGGCCGTGCGCGCGGTGCGCCTGAGCGACGGCCGCAGTCTGGACGCCGACGTCGTCGTCTTCTCCGCCGGCGTGCGCCCCCGGGACCGCCTCGCCCGCGAGGCGGGTCTGGTCGTGGGGGACCGGGGCGGCATCGTCGTCGACGAGCACTGCCGCACCACCGACCCCTGCGTCTACGCCATCGGCGAGTGCGCCCAGGGCGCCGACGGACGCGTCTACGGCCTGGTCGCCCCCGGCTACCGGATGGCCGAGGCCGCCGCCGACGCTCTCGCCGGGGACGGCACCACCGTTTTCACCGGGGCCGACACCTCCACCAAGCTGAAGCTGATGGGAGCCGACGTCGCGTCCTTCGGCGACCCGTTCGCCCCCGAGGGAGCGGAGGGCGGCGCCGTCTCCGTCGTCTTCTCCGACACCCGCGAAGGCGTCTACAAGAAGCTGCTGCTCGGACCGGAGGGGCAGCTGCTCGGCGGCATCCTCGTCGGCGACGCCGAGGCCTACGGCACCCTCGTGCCGCACGCGGGCCGCCCCCTGCCCGCACCTCCCGAGGCGTACGTCCTGCCCGCCGCGGGCGTCGAACTCCCGGGGGCCGACGCCCTGCCCGACGACGCCGTCGTCTGCAGCTGTCACAACGTCACCAAGGGAGCCGTCCGCGCGGCCGTCGCCGAGAACTCCCTCACCGACATCGGCGGCATCAAGCGGTGCACCAAGGCCGGTACCGGTTGCGGTGGCTGCCTCTCCACCCTGCAGTCCGTGCTCGACGCGGAGCTCGCCGCCACCGGGGTCGAGCGGCCGAAGGGACTGTGCGAACACTTCGCGCTGACCCGCGCCGAGATCTACGAGACCGTCCGCACCGAACACCTCCGTTCCTTCGGCGAGCTGATGCGCAAGCACGGCCTGGGCGGCGAGGGCTGCGCCGTCTGCAAGCCCGTCGTCGGGAACGTCCTCGGCACCCTCGCACCCGAACTCGGCCTCGGCCACATCCTCGACGGCGAGCAGGCCGCGCTCCAGGACTCCAACGACGTCTTCCTCGCCAACCTCCAGAAGGACGGCACCTACTCCGTCGTCCCGCGCGTCCCCGGCGGCGAGATCACCCCCGCCCAGCTCATCGCGATCGGCGAGGTCGCCCGTGACTTCGACCTCTACACGAAGATCACGGGCGGTCAGCGCATCGACCTCTTCGGCGCCCGCGCGGACCAGCTCCCCGCGATCTGGCGGCGCCTGGTCGCCGTCGGTCTGGAGTCCGGCCACGCCTACGGGAAGTCCCTGCGCACCGTGAAGTCCTGCGTCGGTGCCAAGTTCTGCCGGTTCGGGCAGGGCGACTCCGTGCAGCTCGCGATCGACCTGGAGCTGCGCTACCGCGGCCTGCGCACCCCGCACAAGATCAAGGGCGGTGTCTCCGGCTGTCTGCGCGAGTGCGCCGAGGCCCGCGGCAAGGACATCGGCGTCATCGCCACCGCCAACGGCTGGAACCTCTACGTCGGCGGCAACGGCGGCGCCCGGCCGCGCCACGCCGACCTCCTCGCCGCCGACCTGTCGACCGCCGAACTCCTCCGCCTCGTCGACCGCTTCCTCATGTACTACCTGCGCACCGGCGAGCGCCTGGAGCGCACCGCTCCGTGGTGCGAGCGCATCGGCGGCCTCGACCACCTGAAGGCCGTCCTGATCGACGACTCGCTGGGCATCTGCGGCGAACTGGAGGCCCAGATGGAGCGCCACGCGACGGCCTACCGCGACGAGTGGCAGGCGGTCCTCGCGGACCCGCGGGCGCTCGCCCGCTTCGAGCAGCACCTCGCGCAACCGTCTCCCGAGTTCCTGGAGCCGGGCCGCGGCCGGGCGGCGGTGCTGCCCGACGGCACCGAGGTCGCGCTGTTCAAGGACGGCGAAGGACGGGTGTACGCCGTCGGCAACCGCGACCCGTTCTCCGGGGCAGACGTGATCGCCCACGGCATCCTCGGCACCCGCGGAGGCCGCACCGTCGTGGCGTCCCCGATGTACAAGCAGGAGTTCGACCTGCGAACCGGGGAGTGCGTGGACGACCCGTCGGTCCGGCTGCCGGTCCACGAGCTGCCCGGATAGGAGCTGCCCGGATACGAACGGTCGGCCCACGAGGTCTGAAGTCCTCCCGCTTTCCCGGACTTCGACCCGGTCGGGAGGTGTCCTCCGCCTCTGCTCCCGACCGCCCGCGCGCCAGAAGGTGGACACGTCAGGCCCCGAAGCAAGGTCGGGACCCTGAGCGAACTGGAAACCAACATGAGATCGCCTGCCGCCCACACGGCGCCCACCGCGCCCACGGCCACGTCGTTCGACCCCGGGCAGTACCGGCCCGGCAAGACCATCACCGACTGGGAGCCGGAGAACGACCTCTTCTGGAAGTCCACCGGCAAGAAGGTCGCAGCCCGCAACCTGTGGATCGCGGTCCCCGCCCTGCTGGTGGCGTTCGTGGTCTGGCAGGTGTGGTCGGTGACGGCGACCAACCTGAAGGACGTCGGCTTCGGCTTCTCGACCTCCCAGCTGTTCTGGCTGACGGCGGTCCCGGGCCTGACGGGCGGCACGGCACGGATCTTCTACACCTTCCTCGGCCCGATGATCGGCCAGCGCCGCTTCACCGCGCTCTCCACGATCGTCCTGATCGTCCCGCTGATCTGGCTCGGCATCGCGGTCCAGAACCCCGACACCTCGTACGGCGTGATGATCGCCATCGCGGCCCTCTGCGGCATCGGCGGCGCCAACTTCGCCTCGTCGCTCGCCAACATCGGCTTCTTCTTCCCGAAGAAGGACAAGGGCAACGCGACCGGCATCAACGGTGGCCTCGGCAACCTGGGTGTCTCCGTCGTCCAGCTGCTCACCCCGATCGTCATCACCAGCTCGGTCGTCGCGGTCGGCTCGGCCCAGCACAAGGCCGACGGCACGGCCGTGTGGCTGCAGAACGCGGCGTTCCTGTGGGTGCCGGTCCTGGTGATCCTGGCCGCCGTCGCCTGGTTCGGCCAGAACGACCTCAAGGTCGCGTCGACACCCTTCAGCCAGCAGAAGATCATCTTCAAGCGCAAGCACAACTGGCTGATGACCTGGCTCTACGTCGGCACGTTCGGCTCCTTCATCGGCTTCGCAGCGGCCCTGCCGATGCTCATCAAGACCACGTTCACCCCGATCGACGCGGCCTACTCCGCGGCCACCTACGCCTGGATGGGCCCGGCCGTGGGCGCGCTCGCCCGCTGGGCCGGCGGCTGGATCGCCGACAAGATCGGCGGTGCGAGGGTCACGATCATCTCGTTCGTCGGCATGGCGCTCTCGATCATCGGCGTCATCAACTTCCTGCCCTCCGGCGGTGACGACGGCAACTTCTGGGGCTTCTTCGCCTGCTTCCTGCTCGCGTTCTTCTTCTCGGGCATCGGCAACGGCTCCACGTTCCGGCAGATCCCGGTGATCTTCCGCAACCAGCACCTGAAGGGCCTGACCGAGGGCACGCCCGAGTACGCGAAGGCGCTGAAGCAGTCGGAGATGGAGGCGGGCGCCGTCACGGGCTTCACCTCCGCCATCGCGGCGTACGGCTTCTTCTTCATCCCGGCGATGTTCGCCAACTTCGCGGTCACCAGCGCGATGTGGGGCTTCGTGGCCTTCTACGTCAGCTGCATCGCGGTCGCCTGGTGGTTCTACGCCCGCAAGGGCGCCGAGTCGCCGAGCTGAGCCCTCGCGCCGTTCCTTCTCGCACCACCCCTCCCTCCCGGCCGTTCCGTACCACGGAGCGGCCGGGAATTTCTTGTGAATGCATTCACAAGTGAACTTGGGTCCAAAGTCCCGCGAGAATGAGCAGGTCAGCGGCGGTGTGCGAGCTTCTGTTCGGCGGAAACGGGGACCATCGGTCCCGGATCGAGGACCATTGCCGACCCTTTGATCGATCACACAGGAGTGGAATGGAGGTGTACCGAAAGAGCGACACGGAAGGTGCGGGTCATGACTGCCACTCCTGCGGAAGCGACTGTGAACGGCGGGGCCTGGGACGGCTTCAAGGGTGGTCTGTGGCGGGACGCCATCGACGTCCGCGACTTCGTGCAGCAGAACTACACCCCGTACGAAGGTGACGGCTCCTTCCTGGCCGGCCCCACCGAACGCACCAGCGAAGTCTGGCGGAAGCTCCTCTCGATGTTCCCCGCCGAGATCGAGCGCGGCATCTACGACGTCGACGTGAAGACCCCCTCCCGCATCGACGCCTTCGGCCCCGGTTACGTCGACGGAACCGCCGCCGACCACAAGGACCTCATCGTCGGTCTGCAGACCGACGCCCCGCTCCGCCGCGCGATCATGCCCAACGGCGGCTGGCGCATGGTCGAGGGCGCCCTGAACGCCTACGGCTACGAGGCCGACCCCGAAGTGCGGGACATCTACACGCACCTGCGCAAGACCCACAACGAAGGCGTCTTTGACGCCTACACGCCCGAGATCCGCGCCTGTCGTTCGTCCGGCATCATCACCGGCCTGCCCGACGCCTACGGCCGCGGCCGCATCATCGGCGACTACCGCCGCGTCGCCCTCTACGGAGTCGACCACCTCATCGCCGCGAAGGAGGCCGACAAGGCCGCACTCGGCGAGGAGTGGGCGACCGAGGACGTCATCCGGGGTCGCGAGGAGATCTCCGAGCAGATCAAGGCGCTCAGGGAACTCAAGGCCATGGCGATGTCGTACGGCTACGACATCGCGAAGCCCGCCACCACCGGCCGTGAAGCCATCCAGTGGCTGTACTTCGCCTACCTCGCCGCGGTGAAGGAGCAGAACGGCGCGGCCATGTCGATCGGCCGCATCGACAATTTCCTCGACATCTACCTGCAGCGCGACATCGACGCGGGCCGCATCACCGAGGAAGAGGCACAGGAGTACATCGACGACTTCGTCATCAAGCTCCGCATCGTCCGCTTCCTGCGCACGCCCGAATACAACGAGCTCTACTCCGGCGACCCCACCTGGGTCACCTGGTCGATGGCCGGCATCGGAGAGGACGGCCGCCCGCTCGTCTCGCGCACCACCTTCCGCGCCCTCCAGACCCTCTACAACCTCGGCCCCGCCCCCGAGCCGAACCTCACGGTCTTCTGGTCGCAGCGGCTGCCCCAGGGCTTCAAGGAGTTCGCCTCCCGCGTCGCCATCGACACGTCGGCCATCCAGTTCGAGTCCGACGAACTGATGCGCCCCAAGTACGGCGACGACACCGCGATCGCATGCTGCGTCTCCGCGATGGCCGTCGGCAAGCAGATGCAGTTCTTCGGCGCCCGCGTGAACGTCGCCAAGGCGCTCCTCTACGCGATCAACGGCGGCCGGGACGAGAAGTCCGGCAAGACCGTCGTGCAGGGCTTCACGCCCATCGAGGGCGAGTACCTGGACTACGCGACCGTCGTGAAGCAGTACGACGCCATGCTCGACTGGCTCGCCAAGACGTACGTCCACGCGCTCAACGTCATCCACTACATGCACGACAAGTACGCCTACGAGCGCATCGAGATGGCGCTGCACGACCAGGAGATCCTGCGCACCATGGCGTGCGGCATCGCGGGCCTCTCGGTCGCCGCCGACTCGCTCTCGGCGATCAAGCACGCCAAGGTCAAGGTCGTCCGTGACGAGACGGGCCTCGCCGTCGACTACGAGATCGAGGGCGACTACCCCGCCTACGGCAACAACGACGACCGTGCCGACGACATCGCGCGGCGCATCGTGCACGACTTCATGCAGAAGGTCCGCAAGCACCCCACCTACCGGAACGCGGTGCACACCCAGTCGGTGCTGACCATCACCTCGAACGTCGTCTACGGCAAGAAGACCGGCAACACCCCCGACGGACGCCGCGCCGGCATGCCGTTCGCCCCCGGCGCCAACCCGATGAACGGGCGCGACGAGCACGGCTACATCGCCTCGGCCATGTCGGTCGCCAAGCTGCCCTACGACGACGCCGAGGACGGCATCTCGCTGACCAACACCATCACCCCGGACGCGCTCGGCCGCACCCCCGAGGAGCGGATCGCGAACCTCGCCGGAGTCCTGGACGGGTTCATGGCGAGCGACGGCTTCCACATGAACGTCAACGTGCTGGACAAGGCGACCCTCGAAGACGCCATGGAGCACCCGGAGAACTACCCGCAGCTGACCATCCGGGTCTCCGGATACGCGGTCAACTTCATCCGGCTCACCCGCGACCAGCAGCTCGACGTCATCAACCGCACCTTCCACGGCTCCCTCTGAGCCACCGGCTCTCCCCGAGCCATCGGCTCCCCCCGGGGAGCCGCCCCCGAACCGCGGCCCCGGGGCCCGGCCCTCACCCCGGCCCCGGGCGCCGCGCCCGCCGCTTCCTGCCAGTAGTCCAGGAGTCACGCCATGGCTGTCCTGCTCGGAACCGACATCCCCGTACGCCCCCGCACCACCGACGACGAAGCGGTCACCCCCGCCGCGGCCGCCACCCACCGCCCGGTCACCGGCTCGATCCACTCCTGGGACCTGTCCACCGGCGTCGACGGACCGGGGTCGCGCTTCGTCACGTTCCTCGCAGGCTGCCCCCTCAGCTGCCTGTACTGCCACAACCCCGACACCTGGCGGATGCGGGACGGCAGGCGCACCACCGCGGACGCCGTGATCGCGGAAGCCGCCAAGTACACGAAGTTCATCTCCGCGGCCGGGGGCGGCGCCACCGTCAGCGGCGGCGAACCCCTCCTGCAGCCCGTCTTCACCGGCGAGCTGCTGCACCGCCTCAAGCACGAGCTGGGCCTGCACACCGCACTCGACACGTCCGGCTTCCTCGGCGCCCGCGCCACCGACGCCCTGCTCCGCGACGTCGACCTGGTCCTGCTCGACATCAAGTCCTGGGACCCCGACACGTACCGCACGGTCACCGGCCGTCCCCTGCGGCCCACGCTCGACTTCGCCCGCCGCCTCGCCGCTCTCGGCCAGGAGACGTGGGTGCGCTTCGTCCTCGTCCCGGGCCTCACCGACGACCCGGCGAACATCGAGGGAGTCGCCCGCTTCGCCGCCTCGCTCGGCAACATCTCGCGCGTCGACGTGCTGCCCTTCCACAAGCTGGGGGAGGCGAAGTGGGACGCGCTCGGCAAGGAGTTCACCCTGCGCGGCACCCCCTCGCCCACCCCGGGGCAGGTGGCCGCCGCCAAGGAGATCTTCGCGGCTCAGGGCCTCAAAGCCGTATGAATCGAGGGGGCGGTCCGGCGCGACGTACCCTGGAGGCATGAGTACCGCCCCCGCCCCCGAACCGCGAGATCCGGACGAGCCGGCGCCCAAGCCGACGGCCAAGGCGAAGAACGCGCTGGTCTTCGACGACCCGCTGGCACAGCAGTCATCGGACGACACGGACCGTGGGTGGGGCGAGCGGGCCGACACCGGCGGCGACGGCGCGGCCGACCTCGCACGCTTTCTCGACGAGAAGCCGCCCCACCACCTCTGAGCCCTGGCCGCTCCGTGCGCGGCTGCTCCGGCGGCTACTCCTCGCGCGGACCCGAGTCGCGCGGTCCCGAGTCGCGCGAGCCGCGCTGTGCCACCAGCTCGTCGCGGATCTCCTTGAGCACCTCCAGCTCGGAGACCTCGATGACCTCCTTCGTGCCCTCCCTCTCGGCCCTCTTGGCCGCGACCCGCGCCAGGTACTTGGCCATGGGCAGCACCATCAGGAAGTACACGACGGCCGCGGTGATCACGAAGCTGAGGACCG
The DNA here is from genome assembly GCF_008642355.1 of Streptomyces venezuelae. Taxonomy (NCBI): domain Bacteria; kingdom Bacillati; phylum Actinomycetota; class Actinomycetes; order Kitasatosporales; family Streptomycetaceae; genus Streptomyces; species Streptomyces venezuelae. Next base: position 3,467,281 of record NZ_CP029193.1, on the reverse strand, counting down.
CGCTGAGCACGGGGCCCCACATGATCGGGATGCCCTTGACGACCTCGCCCGCCGCGTTCGTCTCGCAGGGAGCCTTCAGGCACGAACGGTAGTGATCGAGGTCCTTCGTGCCGAAGGCGCCGACGAGCGGGTTGATGACGCCCTTCACCACCGAGTTCACGATGTTCGTGAAGGCGGCTCCGATGACCACCGCGACCGCCAGGTCGACGACATTGCCGCGCATCAGGAAGGCCTTGAAGCCCTCCCAGACGCCCGGTTCCTTCTTCTCGCTCACCACGAGGCCTTTCGTTGCATGTGCGGGTTGCTGGACAAACAACTTCGCAACCTACGTGAGCCCCGGGCCGACCTGTCCAATCGAGAGGCACGAACCAGCGACTTGACCGGCCTTCAGTGCGATCGTGAACGTTCCGGTTCATCGGAAGGCCACCGCCAGAGGCGCGCTCGCCCCGGCCCCCGCCAGCCGCGCCGCCGTGTCCCTCGGGACGGACAGCACCACCAACGCGCCGGCCTCGGGGGGTCCTTCCCCCGGCTCGGGCACGGCGGTCACCCGGGCCCCGGACGCCACCGTGTGCGGCTCTCCTCCGGCCGAGCGCGATCCGTCGGCGGCGATCACGTCGACCCGGTCCCCGGGGCGCAGCAGGCGCACGGTCTCCGCGTCCGCGATGCGCACGGGGGCGGTCACCGTGGCTGCGGCACGCTCAGTCGCGGTCGCGGTCGCGGCCGCGACCCGGTGCGGCGCGGGCGCCTCCCGTGGAACCGCCTCGCGCGGGACCGTGCTCGCGAGGGCCGCCGCTGTCATGGCGAGCCCCACGGCCATGACCCGCCGCCTGTGCCGCAACAGCCGTCTGAGCCGCGGGTGCCCGCCGTGCACCCGCACGGGCGGGAAGGAGGGGACCCGGCGGCCCTCGGGGCGTGCGAGAGCTTCCGCGTGATGTTCCGCGTGTTGTTCCGGTCGGGTCTGAGGAGGGACGTGCGTCACGACAACCACCGCCTGCGATGCGAGGAGCTCGGCTTCCGCTCTCACGATGCAGGCCCGCGCCGATCCCCGCTGAGCCCCGTGGACTACTCGCCGGTTGTGGACAACTCCCTCACCCGAAGGGGACCTTCCACCTGCTCGGGGCCGCTGCTCACGGCAGCCGGATCCCCGTGTCCACCCCGCCCAACGCCCCCGCGCACGGACACGCACGACGGCCCTCGGCCCGGCCCACGTCCCCCTCCGGCAGCCCCGCCACCGCGTCGAACAGCACGCCCCGCATCCGGTCCACGTTGGCGGCGAAGACCCGGAGGACCTCGTCGTGCGAGACGCCCTCGCCGGTCTCGGCACCCGCGTCGAGATCCGTGACCAGCGCCAAGGACGTGTAGCAGAGCTCCAGTTCGCGGGCGAGCGCCGCCTCGGGATGGCCGGTCATGCCCACCACCGACCAGCCCTGCGCCGCGTACCAGCGCGACTCCGCCCGGGTCGAGAAGCGCGGCCCCTCGACCACGACGAGTGTCCCGCCGTCGACCGGCTCCCAGCCTCGGGCGCGTGCGGCCCGCACGGCGGTGTCGCGGCCCACGGGGCAGTAGGGGTCGGCGAGCGAGACGTGGACGACGTTCGGCACGCTGCCGTCGGGAAGCGGGACCCCGTCGAAGAACGTCTGGGCGCGTGTCTGTGTACGGTCCACGAGCTGGTCGGGGACGAGCAGCGTTCCTGGTCCGTACTCCGCCCGCAGTCCGCCGACCGCACACGGTCCGAGGACCTGGCGCACGCCCACGGAGCGCAGCGCCCACAGGTTGGCGCGGTAGTTGATGCGGTGCGGCGGCAGATGGTGGCCGCGGCCGTGCCGGGGCAGGAAAGCGACCCGGCGTCCGGCGACCTCACCGAGGAAGAGGGAGTCGCTCGGGGCTCCGTAGGGGGTGTCGACCTGGACCTCGGTCACGTCGTCGAGGAAGGAGTAGAAGCCGGAGCCGCCTATGACGCCGATCTCGGCCCGCTCGGTGTCCGCCGTGTTCACCCTGTTCGCCATGGCCGCACAGTAGCCGGGCAGACAGGGGCATCACACGCCGACGACCCCGCCGTCGCGAGGACGGCGGGGTCGGGCGGAACGGTGTGCGGGAGGTCCTACGCGGCCGAGCTCGACGACGTGGACGCCGCGGAGGAGCCGGACGACTTCGAGTCCGAGGACGAGGAGGACGAAGCGGCCTTCGAGTCCGACGTGGACGACGACGAGCCGGATCCCGACTTCGACGAGGCGTTCGCCGGCGTGCTGCTCGACGACGAGCCGCGGCTGTCGTTGCGGTAGAACCCGGAGCCCTTGAAGACGATGCCGACCGCCGAGAACACCTTCTTGAGGCGTCCGTCGCAGTTGGGGCATACGGTCAGGGCGTCATCGGTGAACTTCTGCACCGCCTCGAGGCCCTCGCCGCACTCGGTGCACTGGTACTGGTACGTCGGCACTTGCTTCCTCCTGGCACTCTCACTCGATGAGTGCTAACGACGGTCCATAGTGACGTATTCCGCGGGATCAGTCCACCGTCACCGGCACGCGGTGACCGACGCCACGCGCCACCGTGCGCCCCGGGGCCTTGGGGACGAGCCGCGAACGGAGCGTCACGAGGACCGCCAGGGCCAGCGCCGTGCCGCCCAGCGGGACGAGGAATCCGGCTCCGTCCCAGAGGCGGTCCTCCAGCTGTCCCGCGACGGTCACGGCGGCCGCCTGGCCGAGTGCGACCGCGCCGGTCAGCCAGGTGAAGGCCTCCGTACGGCCGGTCGGCGCGACCAGCTTGTCGACCAGCGTGTAGCCGGTGATCAGGGCGGGCGCTATGCAGACGCCGACCAGCAGGCCGAGCCCGGCGAGGAGCAGCACGGAGTGCGCCGCCCACAGACCGGAGGCCATCAGGGTCAGGGCCGTGTAGCCGACCAGGAGGCGCCGCTGCGGGGAGACCTTCCAGGCGATGGCGCCGCAGACGACGCCGGAGAGCATGTTGCCCGCCGCGAAGGTGCCGTACAGGACACCGTTCAGGCCGGGCTCGCCGATCGACTCGGTGAACGCGGCGAGCGAGACCTGCATGCCGCCGAAGACGGCCCCGATGCCGAGGAACGTGACGATGAGGACCCGCACTCCGGGGACGCGCAGGGCGGAGACGTGCTCCACGCGTGCGTGCTCGTCGTTCAGCGCGGAAGGCTTGGGCTGGGTGCTCTTCTGTGCGGCGAACAGGAGACCGCCGACCAGCGTGAGTCCGGCCTCCGTGAGGAGTCCGGCGGAGGGGTCGATGGTGGTGCACAGCGCGGTAGCGAGCAGCGGACCGAGGACGAAGGTCAGCTCGTCGGTGACCGACTCGAAGGCGGCCGCCGTGGTGGCCAGGGGGCTGTCCTGGAGCATGACGCCCCAGCGGGCGCGCACCATGGGGCCGATCTGCGGCGTGGAGGCGCCTGCGGGCACGGCGGCCACGAACAGCGTCCACAGGGGCGCGTCGGAGAGCGCGAGCACCGTCAGGGTGACGACGGAGGCGGAGTGGACCAGGACGCCGGGAAGCAGCACGGCGCGCTGGCCGAACCGGTCGGCGAGCTTGCCGCTGAAGGGGGCGAACAGCGCCATGGAGACGCCGGTGGCGGCCGAGACGGCGCCCGCGGCACCGTACGAGCCGGTGGTGTGCTGCACCAGCAGGACGATGGAGATCGTCAGCATCGCGAACGGCTGTCGCGCCGCGAAGCCGGGGAGCAGGAACGTCCAGGCGCGAGGGGTGCGCAGGAGCTGTCCGTAGCCCGGGCGGGATTCGGTGACCGTGGATGCCACGGCCCGTGCCTTTCTGCCGCCTGGTAGCGCCCGTGCGGGGGCGCCGAGAGCTGTCCTCTTGCGCGGAACTGCGGTAGATGCCGGGCGCCACTGCGGGGGTGCCTCGACCGCCATACGGTCGCGCCAGCTCTGCATCAGGCAGAGTTGGTTCGATCAGGTCCCTTCATCGTACAGGGGGGAGTCCCATTAGCACCTGTGATTGCAGCCGATGAGACCCCCGCCACCTACGATTGGTGTTTTTCTCCGTCGGTTCCCAGCCAGCCGGCCAGCTTTCCGCCGTGGCCGACCGCGCGCAGCCGCTTCTCGGCGGCGTCCCGCACCGGGTCGGTCGCCACCACGAGCAGTTCGTCGCCGCGCCGCAGGACGGTCGTCGGCAGCGGCACGAACGATTCGCCGTCGCGGACGACGAGAGTGACCGCGGACCCCGTGGGCAGCCGCAGCTCGGCCACCTCGACGCCGTGCATGCGCGATTCCTTGGGGATGGCCACCGACAGCAGATGGCCCTGGAGCCGCTCCAGGGGAGCCGACTCGATGCCGAGGTCCGCGGCCTCCGAGGAGTCGCCCAGACGCAGCTTCCTGGCCAGCCAGGGCAGCGTGGGGCCCTGGACGAGGGTGTAGACGACGACCAGGACGAAGACGATGTTGAAGATGCGCTGGCTGTCCTCGACGCCGTTCACCATCGGGATGGTCGCCAGGATGATGGGCACGGCGCCGCGCAGGCCCGCCCAGGAGAGCAGGGCCTTCTCCGGCCAGGGCACACGGAACGGCAGCAGGCTGAGGACGACTTCCAGGGGGCGTGCCACCACTGTCAGGACCAGGCCGATGACGATTGCGGGCCAGGTGTCGTCGAGCAGGTCGTGCGGGGTGACCAGCAGGCCGAGCAGGACGAACATGCCGATCTGGGCGAGCCAGCCGAGGCCCTCGGCGAACCCGCGGGTGGCCGGCCAGTGCGGCAGCCGCGCGTTGCCGAGCACCATCGAGGCGAGGTAGACGGCGAGGAATCCGCTGCCGTGTGCCATGGCGCCCGCGGCGTACGCGGCGACGGCGATGGCCATGACGGCGATGGGGTACAGGCCGGAGGCGGGCAGCGCCACGTGCCGCAGGCCGTAGGCGCCGAGCCAGCCGACCGCGAGGCCTATCGCGGCGCCGATCGCCAGCTCCAGGGCGATCTCGCCGAGCAGTACGTACCAGTCGTCCACCGGTCCCGCCGTGGAGAACGCCACGACGAGGATCACCACAGGGGCGTCGTTGAACCCCGACTCCGCTTCCAGGACACCCGTCACGCGCGAGGGAAGCGGCACCTTGCGCAGCACCGAGAAGACCGCTGCCGCGTCCGTGGACGAGACCACCGCACCGATGATCAGCGCCTGGCGCCACTCGAGGCCCACGAGATAGTGGGCGCCCGCCGCGGTGATGCCGACGCTCACCGCGACGCCGACGGTCGACAACACGGCCGCCGCGGGCAATGCGGGTTTGATCTCTTTCCACTTCGTCCCGAGGCCGCCCTCCGCGAGGATCACGACCAGGGCGGCATAGCCGATGACCTGGGTCAGTTCGGCATTGTCGAAGTGGACGTCGCCGACGCCGTCCTGGCCCATGGCGATGCCGATGCCCAGGTACAGCAGCAGGCTGGGGAGCCCGCTGCGCGACGAGATGCGGACCGCCGCGACGGCGACGAGCAGAACGAGCGAGCAGACGAGCAGGAGCTGGTTGAGGTGGTGGACAGTCAGGGGCCGTTCCTTCCTCCGTGAAACCGCGTACTACGTAGAGGTCCTCCGGGGGAGTCGAGTGTCTACGTAGGAGTACTTCGTTACCTTACCTAATTGTTAACGCTTTCTTGACGCCGTCGAATGACTATTCGATCTCAAGGGGGCCCGGTTCCTGACTCCGCGTCCGGAGCGCCGACGCCCTGCGCCTATGGTTGCTCCTGCGCTCCCAGAGCCGCCCAAGTCGACAGCACAGCCCGCCCTGCCGCTCGCGTAAGGACAGCAAGGACAGCGATGCCCTCCAACACCAACGCCTCTTCCGGTCATAAGTCCGGCAAGAAGAAGGGGCGCCGAGCCCGACTCGTCGTGATCGTCCTGGTCCTGGCCATCGTCGGAGGCATCGGCTTCGGCGCGTACTGGAGCGTCAGTACCGTGCGTGCCTCCTTCCCGCAGACCAAGGGAACGATCAAGCTCGACGGGCTCGCGGGGCCCGTGGACGTGAAGCGCGACGGGAACGGAATCCCGCAGATCTACGCCGAGTCGGACGCGGATCTCTTCATGGCCCAGGGCTTCGTCCAGGCGCAGGACCGCTTCTGGGAGATGGACGTCCGCCGTCACATGACCTCCGGGCGGCTCTCCGAGATGTTCGGGAAGAGCCAGGTCAAGACCGATGAATTCCTGCGCACGCTCGGCTGGCACCGGGTGGCGAAGAAGGAGTACGACTCCAAGCTCTCGCCGGAGACGAAGAAATACCTCCAGGCGTACGCCAAGGGAGTCAACGCCTACCTCGCCGGCAAGGACGGCAAGGACATCTCCGTCGAGTACGCGGCGCTCGGCTTCGAGAACGACTACAAGCCGCAGGAGTGGACCCCCGTCGACTCCGTGGCGTGGCTCAAGGCCATGGCGTGGGACCTGCGCGGCAACATGCAGGACGAGATCGACCGCTCGCTGATGACGAGCCGTCTCGGCCCGTCGCAGATCAAGGACCTGTACCCCGAGTACCCGTACAAGCGGAACAAGCCCGTCGTGCGGGAGGGCGCCTTCAGCAGCGTCACCGGCGAGTACGACCCCGACGCCAAGCCCACCGGCACCGGCACCGGCACGGGAACGGGAACGTCCGGAACCGGCAGCACAGGCACCGGGACGGGCACAGGCACCGGAACCGGAACCGGAACCGGCACAGGCACCGGCGGCGCGGCCGGTACGGGCCTCGCGGGCGGCGCCGAGCCCCCCAACACGCTTCAGTCGCAGCTCAACGGAGTCTCCGGCGCCCTGGACGAGGTCCCGGCCATCCTGGGCCCGAACGGCAACGGCATCGGCTCGAACTCCTGGGTCGTCTCCGGCAAGCACACCATCACCGGCAAGCCGCTCCTCGCGAACGACCCGCACCTGGCGCCGCAGCTGCCCTCCGTCTGGTACCAGATGGGCCTGCACTGCCGCTCTGTCTCCGAGAAGTGCCGGTACGACGTCTCGGGTTACACGTTCTCCGGCATGCCGGGCGTGGTCATCGGCCACAACCAGGACATCGCCTGGGGCATGACGAACCTGGGCGCCGACGTCACGGACCTGTACCTGGAGAAGTTCACCGGGGACGGCTACCAGTACGACGGCAAGGTGAAGCCCTTCGTCTCCCGCGAGGAGACCATCAAGGTCGCCGGCGGCAAGGACAAGAAGATCACGGTCCGCGAGACCAACAACGGGCCGCTGATCTCCGACCGCGACGACGAGCTGGTGAAGGTCGGCAAGAAGGCCGGCGTGGACACCGCGGCCCCCGACCGGGGCGACGGCTACGGAGTGGCGCTGCGCTGGACCGCGCTGAACCCGGGCAAGTCCATGGACGCCGTCTTCGAGCTGAACAAGGCGAAGAACTTCACGGAGTTCCGCAAGGCGGCCGCTTCCTTCGAAGTGCCGTCCCAGAACCTGATCTACGCCGACACCGAGGGCAACATCGGCTACCAGGCGCCCGGCCGGATCCCCAAGCGCGGCAAGGGCGACGGTTCGCTCCCCGCGCCGGGCTGGGACCGCTCGTACCGCTGGACCGGCTACATCCCGCAGGACGCGCTGCCGTACGAGTACAACCCGAAGCGCGGCTACATCGTCACCGCCAACCAGGCCGTGATCGACGACCGCGACAAGGCCGACTACCCGTACAAGCTCACCTCGGACTGGGGCTACGGAGCGCGCAGCCAGCGGATCGACGACCTCATCCAGTCGAAGATCAAGAACGGCGGCAAGATCTCCACCGAGGACATGCGCCTCATGCAGATGGACAACAGCAGCGAGATCGCCAAGCTGCTCGTGCCCAAGCTGCTGAAGATCGACGTCAAGGACAAGTACGTCCGCGAGGCGCAGAAGCTCCTGGAGGGCTGGGACTACACCCAGGACGCCGACTCCGCGGCCGCCGCGTACTTCAACTCGGTCTGGCGCAACATCCTCAAGCTGGCCATCGGCAACAAGCTCCCCAAGGAACTGCGCGTCAAGGGCCAGTGCCTGACCGTCGAGCCGGCCGGCAACACCGGCCCGGCCGACGAGGGCAAGAAGGTCCGCGAGTGCGGTGAGCGCGACGCCGACTCGGCCCAGCCGGACGGCGGCGACCGCTACTACGAGGTGATCCGCAAGATCATCGACGACGAGACCAACGCCTGGTGGAAGTCGCCGGGGACCCGCACCGACGAGGAGACCAAGACCCGCGACCAGCTGTTCGAGCGGGCCCTCGAGGACGCGCGCTGGGACCTGACGGCCAAGCTCGGCAAGGACGTCGACTCGTGGAGCTGGGGCCGTCTGCACCGGCTCGAACTGAAGAACCAGACGCTCGGCACCGACGGTCCCGGCTGGCTGCAGTGGGTCCTGAACCGCGGCCCCTGGAACCTCGGCGGCGGCGAGGCGGCGGTCAACGCGACCGGCTGGAACGCGGCGGGCGGCTACGGAGTGCTCTGGGTGCCCTCCATGCGCATGGTGGTGAACCTCAAGGACCTCGACAAGTCCAAGTGGATCAACCTCACCGGCGCGTCGGGGCACGCCTACAACGACCACTACACCGACCAGACGGAGAAGTGGACCAAGGGCGAACTGCTGCCGTGGGTGTTCTCGGACAAGGCGGTCGAGGGCAGCACCAGCGACAAGCTGGTCCTGCGTCCCTGAGACCGGGAAACGGCACATCCTGAAAGGGCCCTCCACGCACGCGTGGAGGGCCCTTTCGGCATACAGGCGGTGCCTTAGCGGAACCGGCGCGCCCCCGACGGCGACACGACGGCGTGCACCGGCCGGTCGTGCTCCTCGTCGGGGAGGTGCGCGACGACTTCCGAGTCGTACAGGAGCACCACGAGCGCGGGACCGGCGGCCGCGCGCTCCAGCCGGGTGAGGACGCGGTCGTACGATCCGCCGCCCCGCCCGAGCCGCATCCCGCGCGCGTCCACGGCAAGCCCCGGCAGCAGCACGGCGTCCGCCTCCAGGACGGCGTCCGGCCCGAGGCGCGGCCCGGACGGCTCCAAGAGGGCCATCTTCCCGGCATGATGTACGCGGGTGAGGGAGCCGGTCCCGTCGTACGCGCCCCAGTCCAGGTCGTTGTCCGGGAGCAGCACCGGCAGCAGGACGCGGGTGCCGCGCGCGTGGAGGGCGTCGAGCAGGGGGCCGGTGCCGGGTTCGCGGCCCACGGACACGTACGCGGCGACGGTCCGCGCGTCGGCGAGCTCCGGCAGGTCGAGTGCGCGGTCGGCGAGAACCGCGGCCGCCTTCCGCGCGTCATCCTCAGTCAACCCGTTTCTCACCGCGAGGAAGCCTCGCCGCAACGTGCGCTTGGTTGGCTGTCCTTCGGCATCGGTAGGGCTGGTTCCGTTCATGGGGATCACGCAATTCCTTCCTGGTCGGCGCAATGCCGACGAATAATCCGGACCCACAGATTCCACACATACGCACCGGATATGGTGACGGCATGACTGAGTCTCAGCCCCCCCACGGCCGGATCACCAAGGCGGTCATCCCCGCCGCAGGTCTCGGCACGCGCTTCCTGCCGGCCACCAAGGCCACGCCCAAGGAGATGCTGCCGGTCGTCGACAAGCCGGCGATCCAGTACGTGGTCGAGGAGGCCGTGTCCGCGGGTCTCGACGACGTCCTCATGATCACGGGTCGCAACAAGCGCCCGCTGGAGGACCACTTCGACCGCAACTACGAACTGGAGTCGGCCCTCCTGAAGAAGGGCGACGAGGCGCGACTCGCCAAGGTCCAGGAGTCCAGCGACCTCGCGACGATGCACTACGTCCGCCAGGGCGACCCCAGGGGGCTCGGTCACGCCGTCCTGTGCGCCGCTCCGCACGTCGGCAACGAGCCGTTCGCCGTGCTCCTCGGCGACGACCTGATCGACCCGCGCGACCCCCTGCTCGCCCGCATGGTCGAGGTCCAGGAGAGGCACGGCGGCAGCGTCATCGCCCTCATGGAGGTGGCCCCCGAGCAGATCCACCTCTACGGCTGCGCCGCCGTCGACGGCACCGAGGACGGCGACGTCGTCAAGGTCACCGACCTGGTCGAGAAGCCCGACGCCGCCGACGCCCCGTCGAACTACGCGATCATCGGGCGCTACGTACTCGACCCCGCCGTCTTCGGCGTACTGCGCACGACCGAGCCGGGCCGCGGCGGCGAGATCCAGCTCACCGACGCCCTGCAGCAGCTCGCGGCGGACGAGAAGATCGGCGGCCCGGTCCACGGCGTCGTCTTCAAGGGCCGCCGCTATGACACCGGCGACCGCGGCGACTATCTGCGTGCCATTGTCAGACTCGCGTGCGAACGTGAAGATCTGGGACCGGACTTCCAGTCCTGGCTTCGCAGTTACGTCACCGAGGAGATGTAGCACTTTGAGCAGCAGCACGACGACACCGCCCACCGGCCAGAACGCGTTCTGGTCGGTGGAAGAGCATCTGGACGACATCCTCGAAGCCGTCCGCCCGCTCGAACCCATCGAGCTCCAACTCCTGGACGCGCAGGGCTGCGTCCTGGTCGAGGACGTGACGGTGCCCGTCTCGCTGCCGCCCTTCGACAACAGCTCCATGGACGGGTACGCGGTGCGGGTCGCCGACGTCGCGGGCGCGAGCGAGGAGTTCCCCGCCGTCCTCACGGTCGTCGGCGACGTGGCCGCGGGCGCGGGCGCGCAGCCCACCGTCGGCCCCGGCCAGGCCGCCCGCATCATGACCGGCGCCCCACTGCCGCCCGGCGCCGAGGCCGTCGTCCCCGTGGAGTGGACCGACGGAGGCCTCGGCGAGGGCCCCGTCTCCGGAATGCGAGCCCACAGCGCCGCCCCCGAGGGCGCGTCCGGCGAGGTCCGCGTGCACCGCCCCGCCGCGGCACGCGCGCACGTGCGGGCCCGCGGCAGCGACGTCCAGGCGGGCGACCGCGCCCTGGCCGCGGGCGCCGTCCTCGGCCCCCCGCAGATCGCCCTCCTCGCCGCGATCGGCCGCGGGACGGTGAAGGTGCGCCCCCGCCCGCGCGTGGTCGTCATGTCCACCGGCAGTGAACTGATCCAGCCGGGCGAACAGTTGGCGGACGGCCAGATCTACGACTCCAACAGCTTCGCCCTCACCGCCGCGGCCCGCGACGCCGGAGCCATCGCCTACCGCGTGGGCGCCGTCGCCGACGACGCCGAGACGCTGCGCTCCACCATCGAGGACCAGCTGATCCGCGCCGACCTCATCGTCACCACGGGCGGCGTCAGCGTGGGGGCGTACGACGTCGTGAAGGAGGCCCTCTCCGCGATCGGTGACCCCGACGACGAGGACGGCATCGGGGCGGGCAGCGGCGTCGAGTTCCGCAAGATCGCCATGCAGCCGGGCAAGCCCCAGGGCTTTGGCTCCATCGGCCCCGACCACACACCGCTGCTCGCACTGCCGGGCAACCCGGTCTCCTCGTACGTCTCCTTCGAGCTCTTCGTGCGCCCCGCGATCCGCACCCTCATGGGCCTGCCCGAGGTGCACAGGACCACCACGCGCGCGGAGCTCCTCTCCGACAAGGCCCTGTCCTCTCCCGAGGGACGCCGCCAGTTCCTCCGCGGGAAGTACGACGCCGAGGCGGGCCGCGTGACACCCGTCGGCGGGTCGGGCTCACACCTGATCGCCGCTCTCGCGCACGCGAACGCGCTGATCGTCATCCCCGAGGACACCACGTCGGTGGAGCCCGCCGCCGAGGTCGAAGTGGTCCTGCTCGGCTGAGAAGGCCACCCGCGCGGTACCGTGTCGCGCACAACAGGCCCGCGCGCCGCACCGCGCGGGGCCCGGACCGGGAGCGCCAAGCACATGACCGCGATTTCCCGGGGGAACACCCCCGGAGCCCCTGAGCAGCAGCGACTGACCCACATCGACGAGGCGGGCGCCGCCCGCATGGTCGACGTGTCCGCCAAGGACGTCACGGCCCGCACCGCCCGCGCCAGCGGCCGCGTCCTGGTCTCGCCGCGCGTGATCGAGCTGCTGCGCGGCGAGGGCGTGCCCAAGGGGGACGCCCTGGCGACCGCGCGGATCGCGGGGATCATGGGGGCCAAGCGCACCCCTGACCTGATCCCGCTCTGCCACCCGCTGGCCGTCTCCGGAGTGAAGCTCGACCTCTCCGTGGCCGACGACGCCGTGGAGATCCTCGCCACCGTGAAGACGACCGACCGCACGGGCGTCGAGATGGAGGCCCTCACCGCCGTCAGCGTCGCCGCCCTCACGGTGGTCGACATGGTGAAGGCCGTCGACAAGGGCGCCGTCATCACGGACGTCCGGGTCGAGGAGAAGACCGGCGGCAAGTCGGGGACGTGGAACAGGGAAGGAGCCGGGGCGTGAGCGCGGGTGACACCGGGGACCGGTCCGACGCACCGCACGGGCACGCACGCGTGGAGCACGACGCGGCATCGCAGGCGGGCCGGGAGCCGGGCGAGGCGCCGCGGCAGACGGCACCGGACACCGCGGTGGGCGGTGCCCTGCTCGCGCCGTACAGCGCGCTCGTCGTGACCGCGTCGAACCGTGCCGCCGCGGGTGTCTACGCCGACCGGGGCGGACCGATCCTCGTCGAGGGGCTCACCGCCCTCGGCTTCGCCGTCGACGGACCGCGGGTCGTCCCCGACGGCGACCCCGTCGAAGAGGCCCTGCGCGCGGGCGCCGAGGCCGGCTACGACGTCATCCTGACCACCGGCGGCACCGGCATCTCGCCCACCGACCGCACCCCCGAGGCCACTCGCCGCGTCATCGACCACGAGGTGCCGGGCATCGGCGAGGCGATCCGGGCGTACGGCAGGGAGAAGGTCCCCACGGCCGTGCTCTCGCGGGGGCTCGCGGGCGTCGCGGGCCGGACGCTCATCGTGAACCTGCCCGGCTCCACCGGAGGCGTACGCGACGGCCTCGCCGTCCTGGAGCCGCTGCTGCGGCACGCCGTCGACCAGTTGCGCGGCGGCGACCATCCCGGTCCGCCGGGGGGTGCGAGCTGAACGGCTCCTCCTGGCCCGTCGAGCTGACGGACGGCGACATCGCCCTCCGTCCCATAAAGATGCGTGACCAGCGGGCCTGGCGCGAGGTCAACCGGCGCAACCGGGACTGGCTGCGCCCCTGGGAGGCCACGATCCCGCCGCCCACCCCGACCGGCCCGATCGTGCACCGTCCCACCTACCGGCAGATGGTCCGTCACCTGCGCGCCGAGGCCAACGCGGGCCGGATGCTGCCCTTCGTCATCGAGTACCAGGGCCGCCTCGTCGGCCAGCTGACCGTCGCCGGGATCACCTGGGGCTCGATGTGCTCGGGCCACGTCGGCTACTGGGTCGACCGGTCCGTCGCGGGCCGCGGGGTCATGCCGACCGCCGTCGCGCTCGCCGTCGACCACTGCTTCCGCTCGGTCGGGCTGCACCGTATCGAGGTCTGCATTCGCCCCGAGAACACACCGAGCCGACGGGTCGTGGAGAAACTCGGATTCCGCGAGGAGGGACTTCGCCCGCGGTATCTGCACATTGACGGAGCGTGGCGCGATCACCTCGTCTTCGCGCTCACGACCGAAGAGGTTCCGGAAGGTCTGCTGCGCCGCTGGCACGAGGCACGACCTCGCAAGACGGCGTAGGAGCTGGTCCGGACCTGTGCACCGCCCCGGCCGGTTCTCGACCCCGGTAAATGAAATAAGTGTTCGAAATTGAACTCCGAACGGCCGTCTGAGACGCGTATGAGACTTGTCTCAGGCATTAATTCCCCGCTCCCGGTGGCCCGTTGATCGCACCAGTCACAAAAAAAGTTCGAGATATCAGCCAGATCGTGCGACACACCGGCGCAATTGGCAGATGGCCTCACACAAACCCCTCTACCGTGTGAGCGTGAGCAGCAGCGGCCTCATCTACGCAGTCATCGTCGGGGCCTGGGCCGCCTACTTGGTGCCGATGTGGCTCCGTAGGCAGGACGAGCTGAACGAAGCCCGTCCGACGGAACGCTTCAGCACCGCCATCCGGCTGCTGTCCGGACGGGCGGGGATGGAGCGCCGATACGCCAAGGACCTGCAAGCGCGCTCGCCCGAGGAAGGGGAGTCGCTCGACGACCCGGACGGCATCACCGGCTCGGTGGACGTCCGGTCCTTCGTCGCGCCCCTGACCGAGTGCGGGCCCGAACGGGAGCGAGAACCCGCGCGAGAACCCGAACGCGAGCGCGCGCCCCTGCGTGAGCGGGAGCCCGCGCATGAGCGGGAGCCCGTACGGCAGCGGAAGCGGGAACCCGCGCCCGCGACCGGCGCACCGTCCCGCGGGACACCCGCGCAGCGCGCCGCGTCGGCCGAGGCCGCCGCACGCGCCCGGCGCACCAAGGTGCTCGCCCGGCGCCGCCGTACGACGGTTCTCCTTTTCCTCGCCTTCACCATCGGCACGATCGTCGCCGCGGTCGGTGGGCTCGCGTTCCTGTGGGCGCCCGCCGTGCCCGCCGTGCTTCTGAGCGCGTACATCGTCTACCTGCGCGGCCAGGAACGGCGCCGCTTCACGTACACGATGGACCGGCGCAGGGCCGAGGTCGCGGCGCAGCGGCTGCGTGAGCGGCAGCCCCGGCGCAGGCCCGCGGAGCCGACGGCCGACGAGGCGGCGGACGAGGGCCCGGCGTCCGGGACGGAGACCGGACTCTCGGCGCTCGCCGCGGACCGCCGTGCTCTCGTCGAGCAGACCGACCACGCCGAGTGGGTCGACCAGCAGCGCGAGCGGCAGCGCGGCCCCGGCCGCGGCGACAGCTGGGACCCGGTCCCGGTTCCGCTGCCGACGTACGTGACCGCGCCGGTCGCCCCGCGCGCCACCGGCAGCGTCGACCTGGGCGCGCCCGACGCGTGGAGCGCGACCCGCTCCAGCACGGCGGAGCCGACCGCCGCGCCCGCCGCCGAACGTGAGGCGGGTCCCGGCGACATCGACGCGGCCGACGGTCCCGACGCCGCGGGCGGCCGCAGTGACAAGCGCCGGGCGGCGTCCGCGCGGCGGGCCCGCGAGCGCGGCCGCACGCCGCTCTTCGACCAGTACGAGGACGGCGACCGGCCGCGCGCGGCGAACGAGTGAGGGACCGAGCGGTCCCCCTGGGCTGACCAGCCAGGAACGGATTTCCAAGCACCCCGATCGGGATGCTAGAGTTTCACTCGTTGCAAGGGCCTGTGGCGCAGTCTGGTAGCGCACCTCGTTCGCATCGAGGGGGTCTGGGGTTCAAATCCCCACAGGTCCACTGCACATGAGATCCCGTCCAGTTCTTCGAACTGGGCGGGATCTTTGCGTTGCCCGCGCAATCCGCGTGTGACGAGCGTCTCCCCGGTTACATTTGACGCATGCTGTCCCCTTTGAGGGTTTCTGTCGCATCGCCTGTCGTGCTGATCGTCCTGGTCGTGCCGGCGCTGGGCGGGTGTGTCGCCGAGCCTCGGGGGCTCCATGTGGAGGGGCCCGCGTTGCAGCCCTCGCGGGTGGCCGGGCCCGTCTACATCGCGGACGCGGCCGGGGTCGCGCTGCAGCAGCCGACGTCGGCTCAGCTCACCGAGTACGTCGTCGTCTCGCAGTTGAGCTGGCGGGACTGGGGCGGGCCCACCGCGCGGGCCACCGGGAAGCTCGGCGGGCCCTGGTGCGGTCGCGGGTGCGCCGACGATCCGTACGACGCGACGCTGACGCTCAGCGGTCTCGAACAGCAGGAGCGCATGGCGTACTACCGGCGGGCGACCGTCGAGCCCAAGAAGCCGGAGGACCTTCCCGCGGCGGCGGTGAACGTGCAGTTCCAGGGGATCCGGCTGTCGATCCCGGATGTCTGAGGGCGCGGGGAGCGGGAACGGCATGGGACTTCGCACCAAGATCGGTCTCGCCATCGCGGGCACGGCCGCGCTGGTGTCCGTCGTGATGGGGCTGCTCGTCCACCATCGCACCGTCGAAGCGCAGTACGCGGGCGCGCGCAGCCAGATCGGGGACCGGCTGCAGACCGCCGTGCAGGACCACGCGGCCGGGGTCGACGGGGACCGTACCCTCATCGACCCCGTCGACCTGCCGGGGCCGCTCGCCGGGGCCGTGGCGAACGGGCGGTGGGGCGTCTACCTGGACCGGACCGGGCGCATTCCGCAGCTCTGGGCGGCCACCAAGTACGGCAAGGAGGTCATCGCGCTGAAGCGGCCCTACGACAGGGAGGCGGATACCGTACGGGACCTGGACCGGGTGCTGTGGATCTCGGGCGGGTTCGGGACCGCGCTCGCCTGTGTCGCCGGACTGCTCGTCGCCACCCGGCTCGGGCGGCGGCTCAGGGCCAAGGCCGGGGCGGCGCAGCGCATCGCGGAGGGCGACTTGACGGCGCGGCTTCCGCTGCGCGGCAACGACGAGATCACTCGGCTGGCGTCCGCCGTGAACACCATGGCCGACGCGCTCGCCGCCCGGTTGCAGGCCGAGCGCGAGGTGACGGCGAACATCGCGCACGAACTGCGCACGCCGGTGGCGGGCATGGTGACGGCGGCCGGGCTGCTGCCGCCGGGACGGCCCTCCGAGCTGGTGCGGGAGTCGGCGGGACGGCTGCGGGAACTCGTCGACGACGTCATCGAGGTGGCGCGGCTCGACGGCGCGGGGGAGCAGGTCGCGGCCGAGGAGTGCGGGCTGGCGGCGCTCGTGCGCAGGTCGGCTGCCGCCGGGGCCGCGGGTGCGGACGGCGTGACCGTGTCCGTCGTGCGGGACGTGGAGGTGGTGACGGATCCGCGGCGCGTGGAGCGGATCGTCGCCAACCTCGTCAGCAACGCGCTGCGGCACGGGGCGGCGCCGGTGACGGTCGAGGTCGACGGCGGGGTGGTGCGGGTGCGGGACTCCGGCAGCGGCTTTCCGGAGTCCCTGCTGTCCGGCGGGCCGCAGCGGTTCCGGAGCGGGTGCGGCGAGAAGGGCGTGGGCCTCGGGCTCGGGCTGACCATCGCGCAGGGGCAGGCGCGGGTGCTCGGAGCCGGGCTGCGGTTCGGCAATCCGGCGGAGGGCGGGGCCGAGGCCGTGCTCGATATGCGGTCGGCCGCCAAGGAGGGG
Organism: Streptomyces venezuelae; assembly: GCF_008642355.1. Taxonomy (NCBI): domain Bacteria; kingdom Bacillati; phylum Actinomycetota; class Actinomycetes; order Kitasatosporales; family Streptomycetaceae; genus Streptomyces; species Streptomyces venezuelae. The sequence goes on along the minus strand of NZ_CP029193.1, from coordinate 3,450,317 downwards.
AGCCGGGCCGGCTACAGGAGCTTTTCGTAGCAGCGGCTGAGGTCGTCGAAGCGGTAGAGGCCGAACTTCTCCGCGGCGGGGGTGTAGCCGCTGGAGGTGTAGAGGGCTATCGCCTCGGGCTGCTTCGTGCCCGTCTCCAGGACCATGCGGACCCGGCCCGCCGCCTTCGCGTCGGCCTCCAGCGCTGCGAGTATCCGGCGGGCGAGGCCCAGGCCGCGGGCCTCCGCGGTGACGAACATCCGCTTCAGCTCGGCGTCGCCGTCCCGGTAGTTCTCCTCGTTCTCGTCCATGCCGCGCCAGCCGCCCGTGGCAAGTGCGGTGCCGTGCTCGTCGTACGCGATGAAGTAGCGGCCGCGTGGTGGCTCGAACATGGTCGGGTCGAGGGGTGTGAGGTCCCCCTCGTCGCCATAGCGCTCCGCGTATTCGAGCTGGACGAGGTCGTTGAGCCGGACCGCGTCGGGGTGCGCGAACGTGACGGTGCGCAGGTGTATCCCGGTGGCGGTGACGGTGTCGGCGGCATTCGTCTGGATAGTCATGCGCTCCATCGTACTTCTATGCGTTTCGGCTGTCGGGTGTGGTGACGGTGGTGCCGGACCAGTGTGCCGGTAAGGGCCGGTATCGTGCCGGGATGCTCACTGTGACCAGCGTGAATGTGAACGGGCTGCGCGCCGCCGCCAAGAAGGGCTTCGTGGAGTGGCTCGCCGGCACCTCGGCCGATGTGGTGTGCCTCCAGGAGGTGCGGGCCGAGGAGCACCAGCTGCCCGACGAGGTGCGGGCCCCCGAGGGCTGGCACGTCGTGCACGCGCCCGCCGCCGCCAAGGGGCGCGCCGGTGTCTCGCTGTACACGCGCCGTGAGCCGGACCGGGTGCGGGTCGGCTTCGGGTCGCAGGAGTTCGACGGCAGCGGCCGGTACGTCGAGGCGGATCTGCCGGGCCTCACCGTGGCCAGCCTGTACCTGCCCTCCGGCGAGGTCGGCACCGAGCGGCAGGACGAGAAGGTCCGCTTCATGGACGAGTTCCTCGGCTACCTGAAGGAGCTCAAGGTGCGGGCCGCCGCCGACGGGCGCCACGTCGTCGTCTGCGGCGACTGGAACATCGCCCACAAGGAGGCCGACCTCAAGAACTGGAAGGGCAACAAGAAGAACTCCGGGTTCCTGCCGGAGGAGCGCGCCTGGATGGACGAGGTCTTCGCGGAGTACGAGGACGTCGTGCGGGCGCAGCATCCGAACGTCGAGGGCCCCTACTCGTGGTGGTCCTACCGCGGGCGCGCCTTCGACAACGACACGGGCTGGCGCATCGACTACCAGGTCGCGACGGCGGGGCTCGCGGAGCGCGCCCTGAAGGCGTACGTGGAGCGTGCCGCGAGTCACGGGGAGCGGTGGAGCGACCACGCGCCCGTGACGGTGGTCTACGACCTGTAGGCCATTCCTGGCCGTACGTCCTCCATCGGTGTGGTGGGCGGGCGGACCCGGGCACAAAGTCCGGTAGAAGGCTGTCCCGGGGGCGGGCGGCATGGCAGATTTCGGTCGCGTACAAGCGTCGCGTACATGACCAACTGCCGAGCTGCCGGGGGGACTTCATGTCGAGCGTGCCCAGACCTTCGAGACCTTCGAGGCCTTCGAGGCCTTCGAGACGTGCCGTCGTGCTGGGTGCGGCCGGCGCCGGGATCGCGGCGGCGCTGCCCGCCACGCGCGCGCACGCGACGGGCGGCGACGGCGGGGTTCCCGTCGGTACGCCGCCCGTTCTGCTGACCGAGCAGGCCTCCAGACGCCTTCTCGTGCTCGATCCGGGGCGCCGCGTCTGGGACCCGGCCGCCGACCCGTCCGTCGTCCGCTGGGAGTTCTCGCCGGTCGGCGACCCCCGCTACAGGGATCTGCTGCCGGACGTGAGCTGGGTGTATCCGTGCGAGGCGAAGGTGCGGCTGCACCGGCGGCGCGCGTACGTCCTGACGACGGCGTCGTTCGGGTTCGTGGCCGTCGTCCACTATCCGACCGGCAGGCGGTACTGGGGCACGGCGATCGGGCCCGGCGACGACCTGTTCAACCCGCACAGCGCCGAGATCCTGCCCGACGGGAACGTGGCCGTCGCGTGCAGCACGGGGGCGCGGGTGCGGCTGTACGCGGCGTCGCAGGGGCCGCGGGCCACGCGGTACGCGGAGGCTGAGCTGAAGGGTGCGCACGGGCTGCACTGGGACGCGGCGCGGGGCGTCCTCCGGGCGCTCGGTGACGACGAGCTGGTGACGTACGAGGTCGGCGGGACGGCCGCGCGGCCGACGCTGGAGCGGACGTACGCGGTCGGGCTGCCGGTCGGCACGCCGGGGAAGACCCCCGGGGGCCACGACCTGTTCCCCGTCGCCGGGCGCCCGGGGCGGCTGTGGGTGACGACCAACGCGGCCGTCTTCCAGTACGAGACGAAGGGCCGCGTCTTCGTGCGGGACTACGCGGGGGCCGCGGAGATCTCCCGCAAGTCCGTGAAGGCCGTCGGCGACGATCCGCGCACCGGGCAGGTCCTGACCACCGTCCCGGAGCCCGGTCTCGGGGAGACCTGGTGGACCACGACGGTGAGCGTGCACCGTCCGGAGTCCGCCTACAAGCTGGTCGACGGCGGAATCTACAAGGCGCGTTGGTGGCTGCCCGTCTGAGGGCGCGGCCCGTTGTGCGTGGATTCCTTCAGGACTCCTTGAGGCGGCGGTCCAGCGCCATCGAGAGCTCCGCCTCCACCACGCTCTTGGCGAGCGGGCGCAGCTGGTCGATGTCGACATCGGCCGTGTCGGGCGTATGGGTGCGCATGACGGTGATGAACAACTCCGCGAGCGCGTCGGCGTGTTCGCGCACGCGCTGCCCGGCCTCCAGGACGGCGGCCAGCGGAACTCCCTTGCGCACCAGGGTGGATGACGCGTCGAGCAGGCGTCGGCTGATGTGGACGAGTTCGTCGCCGTCCGTGCCGAGATAGCCGAGGTCCAGGGCGGCGACGAGGTTCTCGGGGGTGACCTCGCCCGCGAAGTGGTCGGCGAGCTCCTCGGGCGTGAGGCGGACGGGCTGCTCCTCGGTCGGCTCGCCGAGGCCGAGGAGTTCGCCGACGTCGCGGCCCTTGTCGAAGGCGTCGGCGAGCTCCGCGATGCCGTTCAGGGTGTGGCCGCGCTCCAGGAGGGCGGCGATCGTGCGGAGTCTGGCCAGGTGGTGCTCGTCGTACCAGGCGATGCGGCCCTCGCGGCGGGGCGGCGGGATCAGTCCGCGCTCGCGGTAGAAGCGCACGGTGCGCACGGTGATGCCGGCCTCCGCGGCCAGCGCCTCCATACGGAACTCGCGTACGCCGCCGTCCGCCGAGCCGCCGCCCGCGCCGCCGGAGGGTGCGCGCCCGGCTCCGCCCTCTCGTTCGTCTGCCACGTGGGAAGCCTAGCCCGACCGCACAGGACCCCCCTGGGGCGATACCGGCGGTAACTTTCCCCCGCCGCACCCCTACCCATGAGTACGCGACTGCCCTACTCTCCCAATTGCGCCAGTAGACACTGGCAGGGTTCAGGTACTTCCGGGAGGCTGCGGAATGACAGAGCACGAGCACGTACGGGTGGCGGTGATCGGATCCGGCTTCGGCGGCCTCGGTGCCGCCGTGCGGCTGCGCCGCGAGGGCATCACCGACTTCGTCGTCCTGGAGCGCGCCGGCGCGGTGGGCGGCACCTGGCGCGACAACAGCTACCCGGGCTGTGCCTGCGACGTGCCCTCGCACCTGTACTCGTTCTCCTTCGCGCCCAACCCCGACTGGCCGCGCACCTTCTCCGGGCAGGAGCACATCCGGGAGTATCTGGAGCACGTCGCCGACACCTTCCGGCTCCGCCCGCATCTGCGCCTCGACACCGAGGTGAAGCTGATGACCTGGGACGCCGACCAGCTGCACTGGGTCATCGAGACCAGCAACGGCACCTACAGCGCCGACGTCGTCGTCTCCGCGACCGGCCCGCTCTCCGACCCCAAGACCCCGGACATCCCCGGCATCGACACCTTCCCCGGCAAGGTCTTCCACTCGGCCCGCTGGGACCACGACTACGACCTGAGCGGCAAGCGCGTCGCCATGATCGGGACCGGCGCCTCCGCCATCCAGATCGTGCCCGAGATCCAGAAGAAGGTCGGCAGGCTCACCCTCTTCCAGCGCACGCCCCCGTGGGTGATGCCGCGCGCCGACCGCGCCATCAGCGGCGCCGAGCGCTGGCTCCACAAGCAGCTGCCCTTCACCACGCAGGCCAGGCGCGGCCTCCTGTGGGGCATCCGGGAGCTGCAGGTCCAGGCGTTCACCAAGCGGCCCAACGAGCTCGGCATGGTCGAGCAGATCGCCAAGCGGAACATGTACCGGGCCATCAAGGATCCGGCGCTGCGGGCCAAGCTGACCCCGACGTACCGCATCGGCTGCAAGCGCATCCTGCTCTCCAACACGTACTACCCGGCGCTCGCGCAGCCCAATGTCGACGTCGTCGCCAGCGGTCTGAGCGAGGTGCGCGGCAACACCGTCGTCGCCGCGGACGGCACGGAGACCGAGGTCGACGCGATCATCTTCGGCACCGGCTTCCACGTCACGGACATGCCGATCGCCGAGCGCGTGGTGGGCGACGAGGGCCAGACGCTCATGGAGAGCTGGAAGGGCGGCATGAACGCGCTGCGCGGCGCGACCGCGGCCGGCTTCCCCAACTGGATGACGATCATCGGTCCGAACACCGGGCTCGGGAACTCCTCCATGATCCTGATGATCGAGTCGCAGCTGAACTACATGGCGGACTACCTGCGCCAGCTCGACGTCCTCGGAGGCCGTGCCGCCCTCGCCGCCCGGCCCGACTCCGTGAGCGCCTGGAACCACCGCGTGCAGGAGCGGATGAAGCGGACCGTGTGGAACACGGGCGGCTGCAACAGCTGGTACCTCGACGAGAACGGCGTCAACACGACGGTCTGGCCCGGTACGACCACCGAGTTCAGGGCGGCGACACGACGGGTCGACCTCTCCGAGTACGAGGTGGTGCGGCCCCCGAAGCCGCGGGCCGCGGAGGCCTCCGCCCGCAAGAAGAAGGTCGAGGCCGGGGCATGAGCCGGCTGACCCACGTGACCAGCGGCCCCTACGCCCCGCCCGTCGCCGCCCGCGAAACCACCGCCGTCTCCGCCGACGGCGCCCGCATCCACGTCGAGGTGCACGGCCCCGAAGGGGCGCCCGCCGTGGTGCTCGCCCACGGGTGGACCTGTTCGACGGCGTTCTGGGCGGCGCAGATACGCGACCTGTGCACCGACCACCGCGTCATCGCGTACGACCAGCGGGGGCACGGACGGAGCGTGGCCCCCTCGGCCGCCGACGGGTACAGCACACGGGCCCTCGCCGACGACCTGGAAGCGGTCCTCGCCCAGACGCTCGCGCCGGGCGAAAAGGCCGTGCTCGTGGGGCACTCCATGGGCGGCATGACGATCATGGCCGCGGGCGACCGCGCCGGGGTGCGGGAGCACGCCGCCGCCGTCCTGCTGTGCAGCACGGGGAGTTCGGCGCTGGTCGCCGAGGCGCTGGTCGTGCCGCTGCTGCGGGCCGGACGGGCCAGGACCCGGATCACGCGCTCCGTGCTCGGCTCGCGCGCCCCGCTCGGGCCCGTCACGCCCGTGGCCAAGCGCATCCTCAAGTACGCGACGATGGGCCCCGGCGCCGCGCCCGAGAAGGTCGAGGCCTGCGCGCGCATCGTGCACGCCTGCCCCCGGGACGTGCGCCACGGCTGGTCGAGCGTGCTCGACGCGCTGCAACTGGACGTCGAGGTGGGCGCGTTGCAGACACCCACGGCCGTGATCGCCGGCACAGCCGACCGTCTCACGCCCGTCGTGCACGCGCGGCGCATCGCCGCCGCCCTGCCGGAGTGCCTGGGGCTCACCGAGCTCCCCGGGATCGGACACATGACACCCATCGAGGCGTCCGAGGCCGTCACCGGACGGATCAGGGAGCTCGTCACAACGTACGTACAGGTCAAGGAGGGCGCATGAGCAGGGTCAGCCTCGAAGGACAGGTCGCGGTCGTCACGGGCGCGGCGCGCGGAGTCGGTGAACTGCTCGCGCGCAAGCTGTCGGCGCGGGGCGCGAAGGTCGCCCTCGTCGGCCTGGAGCCGGACGAGCTGAAGCAGGTGTCGGAGCGGCTGCACACGGAGTCCGCGCACTGGCACGCCGATGTCACCGACCACGCGGCGATGGCGCGGGTCGCGCAGGAGGTCAAGCAGCACTTCGGCAAGGTCGACATCGTCGTCGCCAACGCGGGCGTGGCCAGCGGCGGACCGTTCGTGGAGTCCGACCCGGACGCGTGGCGGCGCGTCATCGAGGTCAACCTCATCGGCAGCGCGGTGACGGGCCGGGCCTTCCTGCCCGTCCTCATGGAGAGCCGCGGCTATCTGCTGCAGATCGCGTCGCTCGCCGCGATCACTCCGGCGCCGATGATGACGGCGTACTGCGCGTCGAAGTCGGGTGTGGAGGCGTACGCGCACGCGCTGCGGGCCGAGGTCGGCCACAAGGGCGTCAAGGTCGGTGTCGGCTATCTGTCCTGGACCGACACGGACATGGTGCGGGGCGCCGACCAGGACGACGTGATGCGGGAGTTGCGGCAGCGGCTGCCGTGGCCGTCCAACAAGACGTATCCGCTGGGTCCCGCCGTGGACCGGATCGTGGCGGGCATCGAGCGCCGCTCCAGCCATGTGTACGCGCAGTGGTGGCTGCGGGGAATGCAGGGCATCCGCGGCTACCTGCCCGCGGTCATCGGGTCGGTCGGCCAGCGCGAGATGAAGCGGTTCGAACCGCGGCTCGGCAGCGTGTCCACGGGGCTCGTCGGGGCGGGCGGCTCGGCGGACGAGCAGGCGCGCGCGGTGAGTTGATCCGCGGGCTCTCAGCGGGAACGGCAGAGGCCCCCGGCGTCCCGGGGGCCTCCTCGCACGAGCTACACGTCAGGCGTCGTAGTCCCGGTCGAACTTGTCCCGCTGCTGCTGCGCGGCGTCCTGCGCCTCGTCGGGCAGCTGCGAGGACCGCTCACTCGCCTCGTCCTGGGCCTGCGAGGCGCGGTCGCGCGCCTGGTCGCCCTGGTCGCCCATGGAGCCCTTGGCCTTGTTGGCGAGGTCCTGAGCCTTGTCCTGGAACTGGTCCTTGATGCCCATGCGTTTCTCCCGTTTCTGGGTGAGGGGGATGGGGCCTCGACCAGATTTACACGCCCGGACATGTCGCGCATTTCGATCATGTGAGGCCCTGCGTACGGGGCTTCACGACCGGGCCCTCAGGGCCGGGGCGGCAGCGGTGGGCGGCTCCGGTCCGGCACGTCCGAGTGGTCCGGTGGCGAAGCCGCCGGGTTCCGCTCCAGGAGGTCGAGGGCCAGCTGCACCGCGTCGTCGAGCTGCGCGTGCCGCCCCTCGGCCCAGTCCAGCGGGGTGCGCAGGATGTCGAGGTCGGGACTGACTCCGTGGTTCTCCACGCCCCAGCCGTACGCGTCGAACCAGCCCGCGTTCATCGGCACCGTGATCACCGTGCCGTCGCCGAGCGTGTGCCGCCCGGTCATGCCGACCACGCCGCCCCACGTGCGCTGCCCCACGACGGGCCCGAGCCCGAGCAGCTTGAAGGCCGCCGTGATCATGTCGCCGTCGGAGGAGGTCGCCTCGTCGGCGAGCGCCACCACGGGCCCCCGGGGGGCGTTGGAGGCGTACGACACCGGCTGGGCGTTCCGCGTCAGGTCCCAGCCGAGGATCTTCCGCGTCAGCTTCTCGATGACGAGTTCGCTGATGTGGCCGCCCGCGTTGCCGCGCACGTCCACGATGAGCGCGGGTCGCGACACCTCCAGGCGCAGGTCCCGGTTGAACTGGGCCCAGCCCGAGCCGCCCATGTCGGGGATGTGCAGGTAACCGCACTTGCCGCCGCTCAACTCCCGTACGACGTCGCGGCGTTTGGCGACCCAGTCCTGGTAGCGCAGGGGGCGTTCGTTGATGAGGGGGACGATCGCGACCCGGCGGGCCCGCCCCTCGCCCTCGGGCTCGAAGGTCAGCTCGACCGTGGTGCCGCCCGCCGCCGAGAGCAGGGGGTAGGGGCCGGTGACCGGGTCGACCGGGCGGCCGTCGATGTGCGTGAGGACGGCGCCCTCCCGGATGCCCGCGCCGGCCAGCGGGGAGCGTGCCTTGGAGTCGGAGGAGTCGCCGGGCAGGATGCGTTTGACCATCCAGCCGTCGTCCCTGCGCACGAGGTTGGCGCCGAGGAGGCCCATGGCGCGCTGGTAGTGCGGGGGGCCTTCGTTGCGGCGGGCGGGGGAGACGTACGCGTGGGAGGTGCCCAGTTCGCCGAGGACCTCGCGGAGCAGGTCCGCGAACTCGTCGGGGGAGGCGACCCGTTCGACCAGCGGCCGGTACTGCGCGAGGACGCCGTCCCAGTCGACGCCGGACATCTCGGGGTCCCAGAAGTAGGCGCGGATGATCCGGCCCGCCTCCTCGTAGGCCTGGCGCCACTCGGCGGCCGGGTCGACCTCGTGCAGGATGCGGCGCAGGTCGATCCAGACGGTCGTGTCGACGTCGCCGACCTCGGTGGAGGGCACGGCGCTCAGGTCGCCCTCGTCGACGACCACGAGCCGCGATCCGTCGCCGCTGGGTGCGAACCAGTCGAGGTGGTCGACGAGCTGGGACTTCTTGGCCTTGGTGATGTTGAAGTACTCGAGGGTGGGGCGGCCGGACATGTCGGCGGGGTTCACGAAGGTCTCGCCGAGCGCGCCGGAGATCGGCCAGCGCAGCCAGACCAGGCCGCCGCCGCTGACGGGGTGCAGCGCCGAGTACTTCGACGCGGAGACGGGGAACGGCGTGACCCGTGACTCCAGGCCCTCGATCTCCACCATGGTGGTGCCGTCGCCGCCACTGCCCTCGGCCGGGTCGAGGCCGCCCGCGGCGGGCCGCCCGTCGGGCAGCAGCGCGAACGGGGACGGGGTCGCCGAGGAGAGCGGTACGAGGTAGGGGCGGCAGCCGAGCGGGAAGGACAGGTCGCCGGTGTGCACGTCGTAGACCGGGTCGAAGCCGCGCCAGGAGAGAAAGGCGAGGTAGCGGCCGTCGCGGGTGAAGACGGGGTTCTCGTCCTCGAAGCGGCCGTTGGTGACGTCGACGATCGCGCGCATGCCGGGGCCCGCGATGCGGGCCAGCTTGATCTGGCGCAGGGAGCGGCCGATGCCGGGGTGCGACCAGGTCAGCCAGCAGCCGTCGGGCGAGAAGGCCAGGTCGCGGACGGGCCCGTTGATGGAGCGGATCAGCTCGGTGACCTCGCCGTCGGACTCCTCCGTGACGTCGAGGAGGAGCAGGCGGCCGTCGTTGGAGGCGATGGCGAGGCGCTCGCCGTCGCGGTCGGCCACCAGTTCCTGGACGCGGCCGAGCTGCCCGCTCGCCAGCCTGCGGGGGTCGCGGGCGCCGCTGGCCCGGGGCAGGTAGGCGATCTCGACGGCGTCCTCGCCGTCGGCGTCGGTGACGTAGGCGACCTGCCCGCCCGTGCCGAGCATCTCGGGCAGCCGGACGCGCACGCCGGGGGTGTCGTGGATGGTGCGGGCGGGGCCGTCGCGGTGGGTGAGCCAGTAGAGGGAGCCCCGGACGACGACGGCACTGGCCCGGCCCGTCGTGTCCACGGAGAGCGCGTCGACGTGCTGGGCGGCCGGCACCTGGTAGATCCGGCGCCCGGCGCGCGGCCCGCCGAGCCGCACGTCGAGCCTGCGGGGCACGGAGTCCGCCGCGAGACCGTCGACGAGCCAGACGTCGCCCGCGCACTGGTAGACGACGCGGGTGCCGTCGCTGGAGGCGTGGCGGGCGTAGAACGTGTCGTGGTCGGTGTGGCGGCGCAGGTCTGAGCCGTCGGGCAGGCAGGAGTACAGGTTGCCGACGCCCTCGTGGTCGGAGAGGAACGCGATGCGTCCCGCGACGAACATGGGGGAGTCGAGGTGCCCGTCGAGGTCGGCGAGGATCTGCTCGCCGTGCACCCACAGGCGGCCGGTCGCGCCGCCCCGGTACCGCTTCCAGGCGGCGGGTTCGTGCGGCGGCTTGCCCGTCAGGAGCAGGGTCTTGCGGTCGCTGTCGCCGTCGGCGAGGGAGTCGGTGATCGCGATGTCCCAGACCGGGCCCCAGGGCAGCTTGCCGCCGGGGGAGCCGTCGGTGGGAACGCTGTAGGCCCAGCAGAAGTACGAGAAGGGCTGGCCGTGCGAGGAGACGGCGAGGATGTCGCCGTCGGGGGACCAGCCGCAGACCCGGGTGTCGGTGCTGCCCCAGTACGTGAGGCGGCGTGCGGGTCCGCCGTCCACGGGTGCGAGGTGGATCTCCGGGTCGAGGCTGCGCCAGGTCGTGTACGCGATGTGGCGGCCGTCCGGCGAGAAGCGGGGGTGGCTCACCTTCGTACGGTCGACGGTGAGCCGCCAGGCCCGGTCGGCGGGTGAGCCCTCGGGGGAGAGGGGCGCCACCCACAGGTCGTCCTCGGCCGCGAAGCAGAGGCGATCGCCGCTGAGGTGCGGAAAACGCAGGTAGGCGTGGTCGTCTTGGAGGTCGTCGCGCTCGTCGGTCACCTCACCATGCTTTTCCGCTCGGGGGGCGGCGGCAACTTGTGCCGGGGGTGAATGGCGGGGGAGGCGGGGGCCACGCGGGCGGGGTGACGCAGCACACGTACGAAACGGTTTCGTTTCGCTCGGCGGGGGGCGTACAGTCTTGGCGTACGAAACCGTTTCGTTCCGAGAAGCGCGTTCCGTGTGATGAGCACCGAGTGACGAGCAGGAGGTGAAGATCGTGGCGGAGACCGCGACCACGCGGCGCACCAGGATCACGCCCGAGCGCGAGGCCGAGCTGTACGAGGCCGTGCTCGACCTGCTCCGCGAGGTCGGTTACGACGCCCTCACCATGGACGCCGTCGCCGCCCGCACCCGGTCCAGCAAGGCGACCCTCTACCGCCAGTGGGGGAGCAAGCCGGAGCTGATCGCCAAGGCGCTGCGGCACAACAAGCCGGCGTCCCTCGCGGACATCGACACCGGGTCGCTGCGCGGCGACCTGTACGAGATGGTGTCCCGCTCGGACGACTGCCAGATGGAGAAGGACGCCGCGCTGATGCGGGGCCTGTTCCATGCCATCCACGACAACCCCGAACTCCACCAGGCGCTGCGGAACCTGCTCATCGAGCCGGAGCTGACGGGCCTGAACGACCTGCTGCGCAGGGCCGTGGAGCGCGGCGAGGTCGCCGCGGACAACCCGGCGCTGGAGTTCGTCGTCCACATGATGGTCGGCGGTTTCGTCGCCCGGGACCTCATCGAGGACCGCCCGGTCGACCGCGAGTTCCTCGCCTCGTACATCGATGCCGTGATCCTCCCCGCCCTCGGCATCTGACCCTCCCCCCCGTTCCTGACGCGCACCGCTCACGTCGTCGGGCTGATCTCCCCTGCCCAATCCGGACACACGACCTGACCGGGAGTACGCCTCCGTGGCCACTTTCCTCTACAAACTCGGCAAGCTCGCCTTCAGGCGACGCCACTTCGCCGCCCTCATATGGGTGGCGCTCCTGACGCTCGCCGGGGTCGGCGCCGCGTCCGCGCCCACCGCCGCCTCCAGCAGCTTCTCCATACCCGGCACGGAGGCCCAGAAGGCCTTCGACCTGCTGGAGAAGCGGGCCCCCGAGGCCAGCGCCGACGGGGCGAGCGCCCGCATCGTCTTCAAGGCGCCGGACGGCGAGAAGGTCACCGACAAGGCCAACAAGGCCGAGATCGACAAGACCGTCGCCGCCGTCAAGGCGGGCTCGGACCAGGTGGCCCGCGCCGACAGCCCCTTCGTCTCCAAGACGGTCAGCAAGGACGGCTCCACGGCGTACGCCTCCGTCTCGTACAAGGTCACCTCGATGGAGCTGACCGACGACGACCGCGACGCGCTGGAGAAGACCACCGACAAGGCGCGCGATTCGGGGCTCACGGTCGAGGTCGGCGGCGACGCGCTGCAGGCCATGCCCGAGACCGGCTCCACCGAGATCATCGGCATCGCGGTCGCGGCGGTCGTCCTCGTCATCACCTTCGGCTCGCTCATCGCGGCCGGACTGCCGCTGATCACCGCGCTGATCGGCGTGGGCATCGGCGTCTCGTCGATCACCGCGCTCGCCGACGCGCTCGACCTCGGCACCACCACGTCGACGCTCGCCATGATGATCGGCCTCGCGGTCGGCATCGACTACGCCCTCTTCATCGTCTCGCGCTACCGCGGCGAACTCGCCGAGGGCCGCGACCGCGAGGAAGCGGCGGGCCGGGCCGTCGGCACCGCGGGCTCCGCGGTCGTCTTCGCCGGACTCACCGTGGTGATCGCGCTGGTCGGCCTCGCCGTCGTCAACATCCCGATGCTCACGAAGATGGGCTTCGCCGCGGCCGGCACGGTCGTCATCGCCGTCCTCATCGCGCTCACCCTCATCCCGGCGCTGCTCGGGTACGCGGGCAAGCGCGTGCTGCCCATGGGCGAGAAGAGCAAGCTGTTCGGCGGGGGGAAGAAGAAGGCCGCCGACGGTGAGACCGCCGGTGAGCCGAAGCAGAACATGGGCACCCGCTGGGCCCGCTTCGTGGTCCGCCGCCCCATCGCGGTGCTGCTCGTCGGCATCGTGGGCCTCGGCGCCGCGGCCATCCCGGTCTCGAAGCTGGAGCTCGGCCTGCCGGACGACGGCGCGCAACCGACGTCCACGACCCAGCGCAAGGCGTACGACCTGGTCTCGGACGGCTTCGGGCCCGGCTTCAACGGCCCGCTGATGGTCGTCGGCGACCTGGAGGGCGCCGACGACCCGAAGGCCGCCGCCGGTGAGATCACCAAGACGATCTCCAAGCTCGACGACGTCCTGACGGTCACCCAGCCGATGTTCAACAAGGAGAAGAACACCGCGATCATCAGCGTCGTCCCGTCCTCCAAGCCCAGTGGCCTGGAGACCGAGGACCTGGTCCACTCGATCCGCGACAGCGGCGCGCAGATCACGTCGGACTCGGGCGCCGAGATCATGGTCACCGGCACCACGGCCATGAACATCGACGTCTCGCAGAAGCTCAACGACGCCCTGCTGCCCTATCTGGCGCTGGTCGTGGGCCTCGCGTTCCTGCTCCTGATCGTCGTCTTCCGCTCGATCCTGGTCCCGCTCAAGGCGGCCCTCGGCTTCCTGCTCTCGGTCCTCGCGGCCCTCGGCGCGGTCGTCGCGGTCTTCCAGTGGGGCTGGCTGGGCTCGCTCTTCGGCGTCGAGCAGACCGGCCCGATCATGTCGATGATGCCGATCTTCATGGTGGGCGTCGTCTTCGGCCTCGCGATGGACTACGAGGTCTTCCTCGTGACCCGCATGCGGGAGGCGTACGTCCACGGGGAGCGGCCGGGGCAGGCGATCGTGACCGGGTTCCGGCACGGGGCCCGGGTGGTCTCGGCGGCGGCCGTCATCATGATCGCGGTCTTCGCCGGCTTCATCGGCTCGTCCGAGCAGATGGTCAAGATGATCGGCTTCGGCCTGGCCATCGCGGTCTTCTTCGACGCGTTCGTGGTCCGCATGGCCCTGGTGCCCGCGGTGCTGGCGCTGCTCGGCAAGAAGGCGTGGTGGCTGCCCAAGTGGCTGGACCGCGCGCTGCCGAACGTCGACGTCGAGGGAGAGGGCCTGCGCACGGCGGCGGAGAGGGACGCGGACGCTGCGGCGGACAGGGAGCCGGCGCGCGTCTGACCTGGCTGACCCGCGTACGCCCTGGTGGGTGACCGGGCCGGCGGTCGCGTGGGTGCGGCTCAGTGGGTGACCGGGGTGGCGGTCGCGTGGGTGCGGCGCAGGAAGCGGATCAGCGCCGACGCGTCGAACTGGACGACCGTCACCCCGTCCGCCTCGTGGAACTCCACGACCGTCTGGACCCGCCCGCACGGCCATACGTGCACGTTGCCCGAGGTCACGGGCGCCCGGAGGCCCCGCTCCAGGAGCTGCCGGGAGAAGACCCGATGAGGGGAGCCGGGGAGGCCGATCCGCACCGCGTGCGGGTCGGCCTCCGCGTCGTAGTGGAGGATGACGGGGACCGCGCGGTGGCCCTCGGAGGAGTCCGTGACGAGGTGGGCGCGTGCGTACTGCTCGACTGCGGACATCGCTGAACTCCTCATCCTTACGGGCGCTTCATCACCAATGTCCCATATGTACGGAACTTCGCCGCGGGTGGGACCGGCGGTCGGCGTAGTCGAATCGGGACCGACGCGCTCTTGCAAGCCGTTTGCAACAGGGCACTATCATTGAACGGTTCACGAGCCGTCCGCCCTGCCCAGGGCCCCTGCCCAGGAGCGCGCGCATGCATGTCCCCGACGGGTTCATCGACGTCCCGGTCTCGGCAGCCGCCGGGGTCGTCGCGGCAGGCGCCGTCGCCGTCAGCCTCAAGGGCGCCCGGCGCGAGCTGGACGAGCGCACCGCGCCGCTCGCCGGACTCGTCGCGGCCTTCATCTTCGCCGTGCAGATGCTGAACTTCCCCGTCGCGGCGGGCACCAGCGGCCACCTCCTCGGAGGCGCGCTCGCCGCGATCCTCGTCGGACCCTTCACCGGGGTGCTCTGCGTCTCCGTCGTCCTGCTCATGCAGGGCGTGCTCTTCGCGGACGGCGGGCTGACCGCGCTCGGCGTGAACATCTCCGACATGGCGATCGTCACGACCGTCGTCGCCTACCTCGTCTTCCGCGGCCTGGTGAAGGTGCTGCCCCGAGGCCGCCGCTCCATCACCGTCGCCTCCTTCGTCGCCGCCCTCCTCTCCGTGCCGGCCGCCGCGGTCGCCTTCACCTTCCTCTACGCCCTCGGCGGCACGACCGACGTCTCCATCGGCAAGGTGGCCACCGCGATGGTCGGCGTCCACGTCCTCATCGGCATCGGCGAGGCGGTCATCACCGCGCTGACGGTGGGCGCGGTGATCGCCGTACGGCCGGACCTGGTGTACGGGGCGCGGGGCCTCACCCAGCGGCTCAAGCTGCGCGTCGCCGGTGAACTGGTGGACGCGCCGTCCGCCGAGCCCGCGCCCGTCGCCGCCCGCTCGTCCCGGTCCACCCGCCCGGTCTGGATCGCGGGCATCGTCGCCTCCCTCGTCCTCGCGGGCTTCGTCAGCTTCTACGCGTCCGCCGACCCCGACGGTCTGGAGAAGGTCGCCCACGACAAGGGCATCGACAAGAAGGCGGAGGAGCACGCCACCGCGGACTCCCCGCTCGCCGACTACGGCGTCAAGGACATCACCGACGCCCGCCTCTCCGGCGGCCTCGCGGGCGTGATCGGCGTCGGCGTCACGGTCGTCGCGGGCTCGGCGGTCTTCTGGACACTGCGCCGCCGCCGTACGGGCGACACGTCACCGGCCGCCGCGCCGGACGACGTCACCTCCGAGAAGGTCTGACGTGGACGACGCCACCTCGGGAAAGGCCTGACATGGGTGCGGGCCACGCCCACCGGCTCTACCGGCAGGGCCACTCACCGGTGCACGCGCTGCCCCCGCAGACCAAGCTCGCGGCGGTCCTCTGCTTCGTGATCGTCGTGGTCTCCACGCCGCGCGAGGCGATGTGGGCGTTCGGCCTGTACGCGGTGCTGCTCGGCGTGGTCGCGTACGCCGCCCGCGTCCCCGCGGGCTTCCTGCTGAAGCGGCTCCTGATCGAGATCCCGTTCGTGGCGTTCGCCGTGCTCCTGCCGTTCGTCGCGCAGGGCGAACGCGTCGACGTCCTCGGCCTCTCCCTGAGCGTCAACGGACTCTGGGGCGCCTGGAACGTCCTGGCCAAGGGAACGCTGGGCGTCGCCGCCTCGGTGCTGCTCGCCGCCACGACCGAGCTGCGCGAGCTGCTGCTCGGACTCCAGCGGCTGAAGCTGCCGCCGCTGCTCGTCCAGATCGCCTCGTTCATGATCCGGTACGGCGACGTGATCACGGACGAGATGCGCCGCATGAAGATCGCCCGGGAGTCGCGCGGCTTCGCGGCGCGCGGCGTACGGCAGTGGGGCGTCCTCGCCAAGTCGGCGGGCGCGCTCTTCATCCGCTCGTACGAGAGGGGGGAGCGGGTGCATCTGGCCATGGTCAGCCGTGGCTATGCCGGGTCGATGCCGGTCATCGACGACATCACGGCCTCCCGCGCCCAGTGGACGTACGCGCTGACCCTGCCCTTGACCGCGCTCGTCGTCTGTCTGCTGGGATGGATTCTGTGACCGATGTGCCTGATGTGACTGCTGTGCCTGGTGCGGCCTCTTCGAAGATTCCCGCATCCCTTGAGGTGTCGGGCCTCGCCTTCGCCTACCCGGACGGGCACCAGGCCCTCTTCGGCGTCGACTTCACCGTCGGGCGCGGCGAGCGCGTGGCCCTGCTCGGGCCGAACGGCGCGGGCAAGACGACGCTCGTCCTGCACCTCAACGGCATCCTGACCGGCGGCGCGGGCACGGTCACGGTCGCCGGGCTGCCCGTCGGCAAGACGCACATGGCGGAGATCAGGCGCCGCGTCGGCATCGTCTTCCAGGACCCGGACGACCAGCTGTTCATGCCGACCGTGCGCGAGGACGTGGCTTTCGGGCCTGCGGCGGCCGGGCTGCGGGGGCCCGAGCTGGAGGCGCGGGTGCACAAGGCGCTGGGGCAGGTGGGCATGGCGGAGTTCGCCGACCGGCCGCCCCACCACCTCTCCTTCGGGCAGCGGCGCAGGGTCGCGGTGGCGACGGTGCTCGCGATGGAGCCGGAGATCCTCGTCCTGGACGAGCCGTCCTCCAACCTCGACCCGGCCTCGCGCCGCGAGCTCGCCGACATCCTGCGCTCGCTGGACGTGACGGTCCTGATGGTCACGCACGACCTGCCGTACGCCCTTGAGCTCTGCCCCCGGGCCCTGATCCTCAGTGACGGCGTCATCGCGGCGGACGGTCCGACGGGTGAGCTGCTCTCCGACGGGGACCTGATGGGCGCCCACCGCCTGGAACTGCCTTTCGGCTTCGATCCGAAGACGGTGCGGGTGACAAGCTAGGGAATCGACGGCGTTCGGGTGCTGTTGGCCTTGTCATGGATGGCGTTGTTGATGGCGTTGTGGGTGACGTGGGTGTGATGGGCAGGGTGCACGGCACCGTGGCCCCGGGGTACGAGCCGGTGCGGGACGCGTTCGTACGCAACTTCGGCGAGCGCGGGGAGCGGGGCGCGGCGGTCACCGTGTACCGGGACGGGCGCCGTGTCGTCGACCTGTGGGGCGGTGCGAAGGACGTCGACGGGGACGTCGGGGCCGGGGGCGCGCCCTGGGAGCGGGGTACGGCTCAGATCGTGCGCTCGGCGACGAAGGGCGTGGCGGCGGCCGTGCCGCTCCTCCTGCATCAGCGGGGGGAACTCGACCTGGACGCGCCGGTCGGCTCGTACTGGCCCGAGTTCAAGGCGCGCGGCAAAGAGCGTGTTCTCGTACGTCACGTCCTCGCGCACCGCGCCGGTGTACCCGCCCTGGACCGTCCGCTGACGCCCGCAGAGGCGCTCGACCCTGACCTCGGCGCCGCGGTGGTCGCGGCGCAGGCCCCCTTCTGGGTGCCCGGCGAGGACCACGGCTACCACGCGCAGACGTACAGCTGGCTCGTCGGCGAACTCGTCCGGCGCGTGACGGGGCGGCCGGTGGGGGAGTGGCTGGCGGAGGAGATCGCGCGCCCGCTGGGGCTGGACCTGTGGTTGGGGCTGCCCGAAGCGGAGGCGCGCCGGGTGGGGCGGCTGGGCCGCGTCGAGGCTCCGGCGGGGCTGGGCGGGCTCCGGATGCGGCCGAAGCGGAACGTGGCGGAGGCGTATGCGGATGCGGAGTCGCTGACTCGGCGTGCGTTCGGGGCGATCGATCCCTCGCCGGACGAGAACGACGCGGCGTACCGGGCGGCGGCGTTGCCCGCGTCCAACGGTGTCGCCACGGCGGACGGGCTGGCCCGGTTCTACGCGGGGTTGGTCGGCGGGGTGGAGGGCGGGGGGCGGCTGTTCACCCCGGCCACGGTGGAGGCGGCCCGTGCGGAGGCGTCCGCGGGGCCCGACCGCGTCCTGGTCGTCAACACGCGCTTCGGCCTCGGCTACATGCTCCACGGCGCGGCGTCGCCACTCCTCGGCCCCGGCTCCTTCGGCCACCCGGGCCGCGGCGGCGCGCTCGGTTTCGCCGACCCGGAGTCGGGCGTGGCGTTCGGCTACGTCACGAACGGCATGAACAAGGGGGTTACGGCGGATCCGCGGGCGCAGTCCCTTGTGCGGGCGCTGCGGGAGTCGCTGTAACCGTCCGGCACGCCGCCCTGCGGAGGCGCACGTTCGCGCGCCGTGCCTTGCCGCCACGGTCTGGCCTGACGCCCCCCTGCGCGCGGGGGCCGCACCCGAGCCTGCGGCCCCGCCCCCCTGGCGCGTCCCGCCAGCTCCCCACCCGCCCACCCTGACGGTGCGCCCCAGGCCTCACGGCCCAGCCCACCGATTCATCGCCCAACCGCCTCCGCCTCCGCCACCAGCCAGTGGACCGGCACCGTCGCACCCCATTCCTCGGCGCCACGGCGCGACCGCCTCACCCCGCCCACCACCCCGCCACCGTCTTCTACCGGCGCCGACGCGTCACTGGCACCGTCCAGCCCCAGCCCCAGCCCCAGCCTCAGCCCCAACGCTTGCCTTCGCCCCCCGCCTCGACCCGGCGCAGGACCAGCAGGCCCCCGACCCCGGGGGCGACCGAGCGCCACCGTACGGCCCGCGTCGACGTGCACGGCAGCATCCACGTGGACGCGATGACGACCAGATACGCCGTGCCGTGCAGCGGGCCCAGCAGTGCCGAGAGCGGACGGGCGTGGACTGTCAGCAAGTTGGCCAGGAGCAGCACCAGGGACGCCGCCTCGACCACCGCCGCGATGCGAAGCGTGCGCACGGCGATCACGCCCCCGTCGTGGAGCCGGGACGGACGATCATCAGGACGGTGACCGTCGCCCAGAGCAGGTTGAAGATGCCAGTGAGCATGGCGAGACGGGCCGCCGCGCGGCGTGCGCCCCGGGCCGGGTCCGACGCATCCGCCGCCCTGTCCAGCAGCGCCCGCTGCCTCGGCAGGATCACCAGCGCGAGCAACCCCGCCGCGATCATCGTCAGGATCAGCGAGGCGATCAGCCAGGCGTCGGTGAGGACGTCGAGCTGGACGGCCGTGGCGATGCCGAAGACGGGGACGGCGAGACCTGCGACGGCGTAGGCGCGGCAGACGCGGTGCAGCAGCGCGGCGATGCCGGGGGCCCGATCATCAGCCGCCTCCACGTCACCGTCACCACCACCGCCCAGGGCCCGCAACGCGTAACGCGGAAACATCGACGCGGCGACCGTGATGGACCCCACCGCGAGGATCGCGGCGAGGACATGCACGGACAGCAGGAATTTGGTCACGGCGGGACCCCCGAAGGTCGGAGTGGCACGGATGCGTTGGCAGCCAACGCAATTACGTTGGCTGCCAATACATACACCGCCAACCCATCCTTTGTGTAGGCTGCCTACTCATGAAGGCGGATGCGGTGCGAGGGCACCTCGACGGGCTGCTGCTTGCCGTACTGGAGCCGGGCCCGCTGCACGGGTACGCGATCATCACCGCCGTGCAGCGCCGCAGTGGTGGCGCGCTGGAGCTGCGTACGGGCACGATCTACCCGGCGCTGAACCGCCTGGAGCGCCTCGGCCTGCTGAGCAGCAGCTGGGAGTCGGCGTCGGGCGAGCGTCGCCGCAGAGCGTACGAGCTGACGGACACGGGACGCGCGACGCTCGCCGGGGAGCGGGCGGCCTGGACGGAATTCACCGCGGCGATCGGCGCGGTCCTGAACCCCGGACCCCAGACCGCAGGCGGCGCACAGCCCGGACTCGCCACATGAGCCCCATCGACGACCATGTCGCCGCGCTGACGGCGGCCCTGCGCGGCCCCGAGCGCGCCAAGTCCCGCCTCATCGAGGAGATGCACGACGGGCTCCTGGACACGGCGGCCGCGTACGCCGATGCGGGAGTGGACGAGGGGGAGGCGGCGCGCCTGGCGGTAAGGGACTTCGGCACGATCCAGGACCTCGCCCCCGCCTGCCAGCACGAACTGACCATCGCCCAGGCGCGACACACGGCCCGGACGATCACGCTCACCGCCCCGTTCCTACTGGCCTGCTGGTACCTGGCGAGGGGCGACCTGCTCTGGCAGCAGCTCGCAACGCACCTGACCCTGATCGCCACGGTCGCGGCTCTGCTGGCGGCGGCAACGCCGGCGGTCACGGGCACCCTTGCCCGCCGCTTGCCTACCCCCCACCGCCTGCCGCTGGCGGTCGCATGGGCCGGCACGACGGCCAGCGCGGCCATGGCGGTGGCAACCCTCTCCCTGGCCGTCGCGGCGGCCCTCGCCACGAACTGGCTCCTGCTGACAGCGGCGGGCGCCCTGGCGGCAGCGTCCCACGCGGTGGTGGCGACGTCGGTGCGGGCGTGCCGCCGCTGTGTGGGTCTGAACCCGGCACAACCGGCGGCCGGCTGACCCGGGGCTGCCTGGCGCGGGCGCCCTTGTTCTCGTCGACGAAGCGCCGCCACGCGGTACCGTCGAAGGCAAGGGCGGGCCCCGCCGGGTCCTTGCTGTCGCGGACGGCCGTGCGGTACGGCAGATAGGCGCGGTGGTACCCAGACAGCGAGGCGGGTACTGGGCCCTGAGCCCTGGCGATCACGGAGGTGCAACGCTCTGTGATCATGGTTCTGAGTGCCTTGAGTGCACCCCCTCACTCGACGGCCACCGTCGCCTGCCATGCGCCCGGACGCATGCCTGTCGCCTTCCGGAAGAACACCGAGAAGTTGGACGCGTCGGGGAAGCCGAGCGTGTTGGCGCAGGCGGCCGCGGTGAGGCGGTCGTGTGCGAGGAGCCGTTTGGCTTCCAGGACGATCCGATCGACGATGTACGCCTTCGCGGTACGGCCGGTGACCTGCCGCACCGCTCTTGAGAGGGTGCGGGGCGCGTATCCCAGTGTCCGGGCGTAGTAGCCGGCGTCGTGATGTTCCCGGTAGTGCGCTTCGACGCTGGACCGGAACAGTCTGAACACCGGATTGATCGACCGTGCTTCGGCGTGTGGGGGCCGGAGCCGGGCGATGAGCGCGGAGAGCAGGATCTCGGGCAGCTCCGTCGAGCCATCCCCTGGTGGAGCGGACGCTTCGAGGAGGAGATGGTTGCGGGCGGCGTCGACGAACGGCCAGTCGGCGTCGGGAATGTTCCAGTGTGCAACCAGGTCCGGGGACCCGACGAGCTCCCGGGTGGCGTGGGTGACCGGCGCGGTCGGCACGAACAGCACGACGTGCCCAGCCACGCCAGCGATGTCATCCCATCGGTGCACAGCTCCAGGAGCGACCCACACCGCGGACCGCTCTTGGAGCGGGTGTCGGAGGAAGTCCACGGTGACGGATCCGTGCCCGGCATCGACGACGGCGAGGACGTGGAAGTCGGCACGCTGTGTCCCGCCGTCGTTCAGCTCGCGAAGGCGGTCGAACGTCATGGTTTCGACAGTGGCGGCACGGCGCCCGACGGGCTGGTAGGTCATCTGCCGGATCACAGTCATCTGTCCAGTTTCCACCATCGGGCGACCAGTCATGCCGATGCCCCGGCGCAGCGGCAAGGATTCAATGGACACGCAGATAAACCGCCCCAGAACACTGACCGAGAGATGCACGATGAACACGACGCAGCAGCCGCCACTGCCCGCTTATGACCACCGGCCGGGGGCCGGACCGACCCTGGTGTTTCTGCACTACTGGGGTGGATCCGCCCGCACCTGGGACCTCGTCGTCGACCGCCTGGCGGGACGCGACATGCTCACTGTCGACTTCCGAGGGTGGAGTCGCTCGAGCAACCTGACCGGCCCTTACTCCCTCCGCCAACTCGCCGATGACACGCTCGCCGTGATCGCCGACGCGGGCGTCACCGACCACGTCCTCGTCGGACATTCCATGGGTGGCAAGGTCGCGCAGCTCATCGCGGCGACCCGGCCCGTCGGCCTCCGGGGGATCATCCTCGTCGGTTCCGGTCCGGCGAAGCCCGCCGCAGGGATCACTCCCGAGTACCGGGAAGGCCTTTCCCACGCCTATGACTCCGACGAGTCCGTCGCCGGCGCACGGGATCACATCCTCACCGCGACCGAGCTGCCTGAATCGATCAAGTCGCAGATCGCGACCGACTCGCGGGCCAGCACCGACGCCGCCCGCACGGAGTGGCCACTGCGCGGCATCGCGGAGGACGTCTGCGAGCACACCCGCATGATCAGCGTCCCCGCCCTCGTCGTCGCCGGGGAGAACGACCATGTCGAGCCCGTCGACGTGCTCGTCGACAACCTGGTGCCCTACCTCCCCGGAGCCGATTTCACGGTGATTCCGAACACGGGTCACCTGATCCCGCTGGAAGCTCCGGCCGACCTCGTCGACGCAATCACGGCATTCGCACCAGCAGCCTGATCACCTGCGCGGCCGGAAAATCGACTTCGTCCCCGATCACCCGCGGGACGCCCCGCCGCGTGACAGCGCGTGGCCCAGGTCCGATCCTCCCGCGTTGATACGCACCCCGGCCAGACCCGCTTGCCGCGGCCGGCCGGGGCGACAAGCAGGCCGCTCTGTCGCTCTACGAGCCGGAGCAGCGACGACTTGACCGCCTGAAACGCTCAGGCATGACGGACGGAGCTGCCGTACCCAATGGGGCTGGCGGCGGCTGAACGCCGACCATGCAACGCCCGGTTGTCAGATCGGGACTTTCGGCGTGCCCACGCCCAAGGTCACTCGGACCGTGCTGACTTGAGCCCTGTGACGAAGGAGTTCCCTGCCTCTTCAGGGAAGCTGAGCGTCGACCCCTTCGGATCCTTGCTGTCGTGTACGGCAAGCCCTCCAGTTGCAGTGTGCGCGATCTCCAAGCAATCAGCGAGGTGGAGACCCGGTATCTGCGGATGGCCGACGGCGTACGGATCGAGGCGCACGACGACGCCTGCGAGTTGCCGCAGTCAGCCCCGCTGACCGGTGACGACGCGCGCTCCCGGCGTGGGCGGCCGCCCGGGTCGCCGGGCGGCCCCCCCTCACACACCCCGCCGCACTACCCCGCATGCAACATCAACCCGATCCCCGCCACCATCAACCCCGCCGCCACCAACCTCGGCGCCCCGAACCGTTCCTTGAAGAAGATCGCGCCTATCGCCGCGCCCACAATGATCGAGGACTCGCGCAGCGCGGAGATCGGGGCCAGGTCCGCCCGTGTCTGGGCCCACAGGACCAGGCCGTACGCGGAGACCGAGAGCGCCGCGCCCACGAGGCCGACGAGAGCGAACGGGCGCAGGCGTGGGGCGAGTTCGCCGCGCCAGCGGTACGCCGCGTAGAGCGGGACCGCGATGCCCTCCAGGATCATCAGCCACGCGATGTAGCCCATGGAGGAGCCGGAGGCGCGTACGCCCAGGCCGTCCACCACCGTGTACGCCGCGATCGACACACCCGTCGCGAGTGCCGCGCCGATCGCCGCCCAGTCGGGGCGGCGGCCCGAGCCGCGGATGCCCCACAGGGCGAGGCCCGTGAGGCCCGCGCACGAGACCGCGACGCCCGCCGCCTGCCAGCCGTCGGGGACCTCACCCGCGAAGACCGCCGCGAGGACGGTGACGACCAGCGGCGCCGTACCGCGCGCGATCGGGTACGCCTGGCCGAAATCGCCCAGCTTGAACGACTTCATCAGCAGGGCGTAGTAGCCGACATGGATCGCGGCGGAGAGGAGCAGGTACGGCCACGCCTCCGCGTCCGGGACCGGGACGAAGGGGGACAGGAGCAGGCCGATCAGCGTGCCGCCGCCCGATATGAGCGTGAAGCCGACCAGCTTGTCGGTGATGTGGTGGGCTATCGCGTTCCAGCACGCGTGCGTGACGGCGGCGAGCAGGACGGCCGCCGCGACCAGCGGGGTCACGCGGCGGTCTCGCGCACGTCCACCAGCGTGCCGCCCGCCTGGGCGATCAGCGTCTCGGGGGCCATCGGGAAGACCGCGTAGGGCGTGCCGGCCGCCGCCCACACCTCCTCGTGGGCGAGGAGGGAACGGTCGGCCAGGACGCGGGTCTTCGTGGCGTGGCCGAAGGGGGGTACACCCCCGATCGCGTAACCGGTCGTCTCGCGCACCACGTCCGCCTTCGCCCGGGTCACCTTCTCCGCACCCAGCTCCCGGCGTACAAGGTCCAGATCCACTCGTGACGCGCCGTCCATCAGGACGAGTACGGGGACTCCTCCCCCAAGCTCTCGACCTTGCTCGAGCAGGGGGGACCCCCACGCCGCGAAGATCAGCGACTTGCAGATCTGGCTCAGGTCGCAGCCGATGGCCGCGGCCGCCTCCTGCGCGGTGCGCGTCTGCTCCGGGAAGCGGCGGACCCGGGGAAGCAGATCGCCGAGGCCCCGTTGCTTCAGGGCCTCGGCGAATCGGGGGTGGGCGTCGGATGCTTCGGGTGCTGTTGCGCTCATGCCCGGCACGCTAGCGGTCCGTGTACGGGGCACGCGACCACGTATCCGCATAGCGGACAGCGCGTATCGAGACGCGTACGCCGCACCCCTCCGGCATCCCCTCCTCAGCCCCCCGCCCGCAACATCGCCCGAACCACCGGCCCCGCCGAGTCACCGCCATGCCCGCCCTCCTGCACGACCGCCGCCGACGCCAGGTCGCCCCGGTACGCCGTGAACCAGCCGTTGGGCTTCTTCTGGCCGTCGACCTCCGCCGAACCCGTCTTCGCGCCCATGTCGGAGCCGAGACCCGACATCGGCTTCGCCGCCGTGCCCGCGACCGCCGTGTAGTGCATCAGCTCCCGCAGCGCCGCGACCGTCGACCCCGACATCTTCCGCGTCGCCGTCGCGAGTTTCCGGTCGTCGATGTCCGGCGAGACCAGGTAGGGCTGCCGGAACGTGCCCGACTTCACCGTCGCCGAGACCGACGCCATGTTGAGAGGGTTCATCCGCACCCCACCCTGCCCGATGAGCGACGCCGCCATCTGCGCGTCGCTCTGCACCGGCACCGCACCGTCGAAGGACGAGACGCCGATCGACCAGTTGTCGCGGCCGAGTCCGAAGACCTCCTGGGCCTGCCGGGTGAGGGAGTCGTCCTCCAGCTTCTTCGCCTGGCTGATGAAAGCCGTGTTGCAGGAGCGCGCGAAGCTCGCCCGGAACGTGCCACCCTTGATCTGGAACTTGTCGTCGTTCTGGAACTTCCAGCCGCCGTACGTCTCGTACTTGGGGCACGGGTGCTTCTTGTCGACTCCGGCGAGCTTCTTCTCCAGGAGCATCGACGCGCTGACGACCTTCATCGTGGATCCGGGCGCGATGGAGCCCTGGAACGCCGTGTTGAAGCCGGCCGGTGCGGAGTTCGCCGCGGCCAGGATCTCGCCGGTGCTGGGCTTGACGACCACGACGGACGCGCGCTTCCGCTTCGCGGTCTCGCGTTCGGCGGCGGACTGGAGTGAGCCGTCGAACGTCGTCTTCAGCGTTCCCGGAGTGCCGGGGGAGAGCGTGAGGAGCGTCTTGTCGGGCGCCGACTTCGCGTCGTCCCCCTTGCCCGCCCCGCCCTTCTTGGTTCCCGCCTTCTCCGCGCGGACCACTCGCAGCTCGACGCCCGCCTTGCCGCCCGCCTTCTTCCCGTACCTCTCGCGCAGCCCGTCGAGGACCGTGCCCAGCGACGGGTACTTGGCCGCCGTCAGCTCCGCCCCGTCCCTGTCCACCGCCTTGATCGGCGGGTCGCCCGCCTCCCCCGTGACCAGCCGGTCGCCCTGCTTCAGGTCCGGGTGGACCACCGACGGCTCCCAGCCGACCAGCGTCTTTCCGTCGCTCTTCCTGCGGACGACCGTGAGTTCGGACGCGTAGGCGAGAGCCTTGCTCTTTCCCTCGTACGAGACCGTGGCCGCCGCCTTGAACGGGACGTCGGCGCCGGCGCGCCTGCCCGGCGTCAGACGGGGCTTCGTGAGGTGGGCGTCCTCGCGGTACGACGTCAGGGCCTTCTTCGCCGCCGCCGGGTCGTCCGTCAGCGCTGCCGCGCGGGTCGTGTCGCCTTCCGCCCACGCGGTGAGGAACGCCCGTGCGGTGGACCGGACTTCGGCGGGCTTCGGCGGGCCCGACGCCACCGGCTTCTCGTCGACGGTCGAGCCGCCTCCGGAACCCGACCCGCCGGACAGCGCGAACGCGGCGGCCCCCACGCCGCACACGACCACGGCCCCGGCCGCACCGAGCACACCCGGGTGCAGTCTCTTGTTCCCGCCGCCGACGTTCTTGCGCCCGGCGGCGCGCCTTCGCTTGCCCACAAACCCTCCGCTGTTCCCCGGAACCCCCGGAACTCCCGGCTCCCCAGAGCCTGGAGGCCACCTTAGAGGCGTACGGAGAAGCCCTCGACCAGTTCGTCGCCCGGCCGGGCGACGGACCCGCGCACCGATTACCCTGCGCCCAGCACCGCCGCCACGATCGGCCCCGCCGCGTCGCCGCCGTGCCCGCCCCGCTGCGTGAGCGCGGCCGCCGCGACATCGCCCCGGTAGCCGGTGAACCAGCTGTCCGACACCTCCTGGCCGCCGATCTCGGCCGACCCGGTCTTCGCGCCGATGTCGCTGCCGAGCCCGGCCATGGCGCGTGCGCCGGTGCCGCTGACCGCCGTGCGGTGCATCATCTGGCGCAGCTGCTGGACGGTGGAGGCGCGCAGGCCCTGGGCGGTCGCCAGTCGGCGGTCGTCGAGGGAGGCCGGCACGATCACGGGCTGCCGGAAGGTGCCCGTCATCGCCGTCGCCGTGACCGACGCCATGTTCAGCGGGTTCATCAGGACCTCGCCCTGGCCGATGGCGTTGGCCGCGCGGTTGGGGCCGGACGACTCGGGAACGGAGCCGTCGTACGACGGGATGCCGACCTTCCAGTCCTGGCCCAGGCCGAAGTTGTTCCGCGCCTCCTCGGTGAGGGACGCGTCCGATATGCCGTCCTCGTCGATGAGCTTCACGAACGCGGTGTTGCAGGAGCGCGCGAAGTCCTCCGAGAACGTCGCGGACTCGTTGGGCGCCATGCCCTTGAGGTTGTTGAACGTCCGGCTCTGCCAGGTCGCGGTGGCCGGGCAGGGCGCGGGGCCGCTCGCCTTCGTCACGCCCTTGTCGATGAGCATCGCCGCCGAGACGATCTTCATCGTCGAGCCGGGCGGGACCTGGCCGAGGAACGCCGCGTTGAACGCGTCCTTGCGGTTGTTGGCGACCGCGAGGACTTCACCGGTGCTCGGCTTCAGCGCGACCACGGACGAATCGTCGTTCCGCAGCACGGCCTGCTCCGCCGCCTTCTGCACGCCCGCGCCGAGCGTCGTGCGCAGCTTGCCGGGCTTGCCCGGCGCGAGGCTGACCAGGGAGCGGGTGCCCGCGTCCTCGTCCGCGTGCTGGACGTACAGCTCCACGCCCGGCTTTCCGCCCGCGCTCTCGCCGTACTTTCCGCGCAGCTGGTCCAGGACCGGGCCGAGCGAGGGGTAGTCCTTCTTGCGCAGGACGGTGCCCGCGCGGTCCACGGCCTGGATGGGCGGGGTCGCCGACTCGCCCGTCACGAGGGTGTCGCCCTTCTCCAGGGAAGGGTGGATGACGGTTTCCGACCAGTCGACGAGTGCGCGCCCGGTGGTCTTGCCGCGGACGACGGTGAGCTGCGAGTCGTACGCGAAGGGCTTGCTCTTCCCCTTGTACGACACCGTTGTCGAGACGGAGAACGGCACGCGGGCGCCGGACGCCTTCTTCGGGACGAGCTTCGCCTTCGTGAGGTGCGCTTCCTCGCGGAAACCGGTGAGTGCTTCCTCTGCCGCCGCCGAGTTGTTCGTGTACGCCGCGGCCTCCCCGGCGTCCCCCTTGGCCCACGCCGCCAGGAACTTCCGGGACGTCTCACGGACTTCGTCGTCCGACGGCGGCCCCGTCCTCACCTCGGCGGACTCCGACCGCGGCGCACCGTCGTCCCCGCTCACGTCGCTCACCAAGGTGTACGCGCCGTATCCGGCGCCCCCCACCATGACGGCGAAGACCCCACCGACCAACGTGGCCTTTGCTCCTCTGCGCACGATGCGCCCCCCTCCCCAGGAGCCTTCCCGGAGATATCCGGGAAGGTCATACGACCTGAACACTAAAGGGCCGGGAGGAACGGAGGTGGGGTACGGGACTGTCGTTATCCGACGGTGTCCAAGGTGTGTACTACACCGATGCTCGCCACCGAAGGCGTCACACCCATGTGTCCAGCCACATCCGCGACCGCCACGAATCGATCGGAATCGCGGTGCCCGTATAGATCGGCCAGAAATAGATGAAGTTCCAGAGGATGAGGAGAACGAGGACGCCCGAGGCCGCGGCGCCCACCACCCGGCGCCGTTCGCTCGACCCCGGCGGGCCGAGGATCGCGCCGATCGTCATCGCCACCGCGAGACACAGGAACGGCACGAAGACGACCGCGTAGAAGTAGAAGATCGTCCGCTCCTGGTAGAAGAACCAGGGGAGATAGCCCGCCACGACGCCGCACAGGATCGCGCCCGCCCGCCAGTCGCGGCGGAACGCCCACCGCCACAGGACGTACAGCAGCGCGAAGGCCGCCGCCCACCACAGCAGCGGCGTGCCGAGCGCGAGGACCTCGCGGGCACACTTCTCCGTGGTGTCCGGGGGGCAGCCGTCCTTGCCGGGCAGCGGCGACTCGTAGAAGTACGAGACGGGCCTGCCGTCGACGATCCAGCTCCACGGGTTGGACTGGTAGGTGTGCGGCGAGGAGAGGCCCACGTGGAACTCGTACACCGCGTGCTCGTAGTGCCACAGGCTGCGCACCCAGTCCGGCAGCCACGTCCAGTGGCCGCCCTTGCCCGCCGTCGCCGCCCAGTTGCGGTAGTAGCCGCCGGTGCCGTCCGTCGGCGACAGGATCCAGCCGAGCCAGGAGACGACGTACGTGGCGAGCGCCACCGGCACCGTCGACACGAACGCCGGGAGGACGTCCCGCCGCAGCACCGCGAGGTGGGGCCGGCGCGCGCCGGCCACCCGGCGCGCGCCCACGTCCCAGAAGACGGTCATCAGGCAGAGGAAGACCATGACGTACAGGCCGTTCCACTTCGTGCCGAAGGCGAGCCCCAGGCAGAGCCCGGCCGCCCACCGCCACGGCCGCCACCCCAGGCGCAGCGTCTCCGCGACGTGCACGTCGGGGCGCACCCGCCCCTCCTCGTCGGACGGCAGGGCGGCCGCGAGCCGCGCCCGTGCCTTGTCCCTGTCGATCAGGAAGCACCCGAACGCGGCGAGCACGAAGAACATCAGGACCTGGTCGAGCAGCGCCGTGCGGCTCATCACGAAGTGCAGGCCGTCCACCGCGAGCAGCCCGCCGGCCAGACACCCCAGGAACGTGGAGCGGAAGAGCCGCCGCCCGATCCGGCACAGCATCAGCACCGACAGGGTGCCGAGCACCGCCGTCATGAAACGCCAGCCGAACGGGTCGAAGCCGAACAGCCACTCGCCGACGCCGATCACGTACTTGCCGACGGGCGGATGCACCACGTACGACGCGTCGTGCGGGATCGCGATGTCGCCGCCCTGCTTCAGGACGTCGCCGTTGACCTTCTCGGGCCAGTTGACCTCGAACCCGCGGTGGATGAGCGCCCAGGCGTCCTTCGCGTAGTACGTCTCGTCGAATATCACGGCCTTCGGATTGCCGAGGTTCCAGAAGCGGGTCACCCCGGCGACGAGCGTGATCAGCAGCGGACCGACCCAGCCGGCCCACCGCCCCACCAGGTCCGCGCCCTGCCGCGTCAGACCGAGCGTCATCCACAGGCGGGGGCTCGGCCGCGTGTACGCGGGCACGAGACGCGCCCTCACGTCCTGCCTCGGCCGCTCCACATGGCCGAATCTGCGCAGCCGCCGCTGCCACGGAGGCTGCTGCTCCTCGGCTGCCTGGCCCTCGCGGGTGTCCGGGGAAGACGCGGTACTGGTCACCGCGCCATCGTAGGGAACCAGACTGTGCGAGTCCCGTCCGTGGGCCCTGCGAGGATGGAAGAGTGACAGGAAGCGCTGATTCCCCCGGAACCCTTGTGTTGGCAGGCACGCCCATCGGCGACGTCGCCGACGCGCCGCCGCGGCTCGCCGCCGAGCTGGAGTCGGCCGATGTCGTCGCCGCGGAGGACACGCGGCGCCTGCGCAGGCTCACCCAGGCACTCGGCGTGCAGGTCGGCGGGCGCATCGTCTCGTACTTCGAGGGCAACGAGACCGCGCGCACGCCCGAGCTGGTCGAGGCGCTGGTGGGCGGCGCCCGTGTGCTGCTCGTGACGGACGCGGGCATGCCGTCCGTCTCCGACCCCGGCTACCGCCTGGTCGCGGCGGCCGTCGAGCGGGACGTACGGGTGACGGCCGTGCCGGGCCCGTCGGCCGTGCTGACCGCGCTCGCCCTCTCCGGGCTGCCCGTCGACCGCTTCTGCTTCGAGGGCTTCCTGCCGCGCAAGGCGGGCGAACGCCTCTCGCGCCTCAAGGAGGTCGCCGAGGACCGCAGGACGCTCGTCTACTTCGAGGCGCCGCACCGCATCGACGACACGCTCGCCGCGATGGCCGAGGCGTTCGGCGAGGAGCGCAGGGCCGCGGTCTGCCGCGAGCTGACCAAGACGTACGAAGAGGTCAAGCGCGGTTCGCTGAAGGAACTCGCCGAGTGGGCGGCCGACGGCGTACGGGGTGAGATCACCGTCGTCGTCGAGGGCGCGCCCGAGAGGAGCGCGGCGGAACTCGGCCCGGACGAGCTGGTGCGCAGGGTGCGGGTGCGCGAGGAGGCGGGGGAGCGACGCAAGGAGGCGATCGCCGCGGTGGCCGCCGAAGCGGGCCTTCCCAAACGCGAGGTGTTCGATGCCGTCGTCGCGGCAAAGAATGCGGATCGGGGCAGCCCAACGGCCGGCAAAGGACTATCGTGAAAAGCAAAGCGCGGGCCGCGCACCAGGCTGTTTTCGGGCCCCTTTCCTAAGGAAAGGCCAAAACGGCTCCAATGCTCGACAGGTCTGATGCGCTCGCTCCCGGAAAGGCGTCCACTGGTTGAAGGGACGCACCCGTCCCCACGCTTCCGGCCGGGGCCTCCCCGGACGCCGGGAGCGCTTGTCCCTCGGGCAAGAGGAGCAGCTGGCATGAGTGAGATCGCAGACACCGGCCACCCCACCACGGCGCTGAATGTCGTTCACGAGTCGTACGCCTTCGCCTGCATGCGGTGCGGGCACGGCTGGGAGCAGTCCTACGAGATAGAGCACCACGTGGACGCCACGGGTCAGGAGTTCGTGACGTACATGGCGGACGGTGCGCGCGTGCCGTCGCCGCTGACCCGGCCCACGTGCCTGAACTGCGGCGGCCACGTCGTGCGGATCATGCGTGCCGGGCAGGTCTCCTCCGTGCTCGACATGATGCGGCGCCAGCACGCGGGCGCGGGCAGCGGCGTGGCGAAGGGTGTGGGGAAGCCGGCCGGTCCGGTGGACGCCGTCGAGCCGCGTGCCGGAGGGGCGGGCGAGGGGGACGGCGCGGAACGCCACCACTGGCATCTGTCCGACCTGCTGCACCCGTTCCAGCACCGCAGGGAGCACTAGCCCCGGTCCGGGGTGCGGGCCCTTCTCCGTAGGATCGAGGCATGCCTTCGAAGAACGCCGACGTGCCGCCGCCCCTGCCCGAACCGCTCCGGGTGGCGGTCGCCGACTCCCACACGCACCTCGACATGCAGTCGGGCACCGTGGAGGAAGGCCTCGCCAAGGCCGCGTCGGTCGGCGTCACGACGGTGGTCCAGGTGGGGTGCGACGTACGCGGTTCGCGGTGGGCGGCCGAGACCGCCGCCGCGCACGAGAGCGTGCACGCCACCGTCGCCCTCCACCCCAACGAAGCGCCCCGCATCGTCCTCGGCGACCCCGACGGCTGGTCCCGGCAGGGCGCCCGCGAGCCCGGCGGCGACGCCGCGCTCGACGAGGCGCTCGCCGAGATCGACCGGCTCGCCGCCCTGCCGCACGTACTCGGTGTCGGCGAGACCGGCCTCGACCACTTCCGCACGGGACCCGAGGGCATGGCCGCCCAGGAGCGTTCCTTCCGCGCCCACATCGAGATCGCCAAGCGGCACGGCAAGACGCTGGTCATCCACGACCGCGAGGCCCACGACGACGTGCTGCGCGTCCTGAAGGAGGAGGGCGCCCCCGAGCGCACCGTCTTCCACTGCTACTCCGGCGACGCCGACATGGCCCGTATCTGCGCCGAGCACGGCTACTTCATGTCCTTCGCGGGCAACGTCACCTTCAAGAACGCGCAGGGCCTGCGCGACGCGCTGGCCGTCGCCCCGCTCGACCTGGTCCTCGTGGAGACCGACGCGCCGTTCCTGACGCCCGCCCCGTACCGCGGACGGCCCAACGCCCCGTATCTCATTCCGGTCACGGTGCGCGCCATGGCCGACATCCGCGGCATCGACGAGGACGCCATGGCCACAGCGGTCTCGGCGAACACGGCACGCGCGTTTGCTTACTGACCGATAACGCCCCGCGCCCCTCGCCGGGGCAGCTCGGGTCAACGCGGCGACACAGCGTAGCCGTGCTGCTTTGGAGAGTGACGAGAGCTCCGCTAGGTTCTGTCCGCCCCGGTACGGACCCCTGGAGCGTCATCGTGAGCAACTCGCAGTACGAGACGTACGAGACGACGTACGCGCCGCAGTACGGCCCGCCGTCGTACGAGCCCGCCTACGAGGTGTGGCAGGAGGCGTCGTACTCCTACCAGGTGGCGTACGAGGAGACGCTGGACGGCGTGCCGCTTGCGCGGGAGCCGGAGCCGGAGCACGCGTACGAGCCGGGGCCGGAGCCCGTCGTTCCGGCTCCCGGGCGGGCCGAGATGCGGCGCGGCGGGCGCGGCAGGAAGTCCACGCGGGTCCCCGAACGGACCGTGGCAGGGGGCGGCAGCGGACCCGACACGATGCGGCGCCTGGTCCCGCAGGCGCTCGTCGTCGCGTTCCTCGCCGGCGGCACGTCCGCGTTCGTCGCCAACGACAAGGCCGTACAGCTCATCGTCGACGGCAAGCCCCGTACCCTGCACACCTTCGCCGACGACGTCGGTGAACTCCTCGCCGACGAAGGCGTGGACGTCGGCGACCACGACATCGTCGCGCCCGCCTCGACCACGGCCCTGGCCAGCGGCGACGAGGTCGCCGTCCGCTACGGCCGGCCCGTCCACCTCACCCTCGACGGGGAGCGCCGCCGGGTGTGGACCACGGCGCGCACGGTGGACGGGGCGCTGCGGCAGCTGGGGGTGCGCGCGGAGGGCGCGCACCTGTCGGCGTCGCGCAGCAGCCGCATCGGGCGGGACGGTCTCGCCCTCGACGTCCGCACGGAGCGCACCGTCACGATCATGGCGGACGGCCGGGAGCGGACGATCCGTACGAACGCGGCGACGGTACGGGAAGCGGTCGCCGAGTCCGGGGTGACGCTGCGCGGCCAGGACACGACGTCGGTCCATCCCGACAGCTTCCCGCGCGACGGCCAGACGGTGACCGTCATGCGCATCACGGGCACGCGGGAGGTCCGGGAGGAGCAGATCCCGTTCGACGTGGAGAGGACCGAGGACCCGACGCTCTTCCGCGGCACGGAGGTCGTGGTGCACGCGGGGCAGGCGGGGGTCAGGCGGGTCACGTACACGGTGCGCACGGTCAACGGCGTCAAGCAGAGGCCGAAGCGGGTCGGGTCCGAGGTGGTGCGGGAGCCGCAGAAGCGGGTGATCAAGGTCGGCACGAAGCAGATGCCGATGTCGGTGGCGGGCGCGGACGGCCTCAACTGGAGTTCCCTCGCGCACTGCGAGTCGGGCGGACGGCCCGGCGCGGTGGATCCCTCCGGAACATACGGCGGCCTGTACCAGTTCGACACGCGGACCTGGCAGGGTCTCGGCGGCTCGGGCCGCCCGCAGGACGCCCCCGCGGCGGAACAGACGTTCCGGGCGAAGAAGCTCTACGTACAGCGAGGCGCCAGCCCCTGGCCCCACTGCGGCAGCAGGCTGTAGGAGGGGCGGGACCGGTCAGGGCTGCTCGACCGTGGGGCGGGCGGGTCGGCCGGGCCCCGTAACCTGGTGCGGTGAGCACTGAGCAAGGCGCCCTCCTCGGCCCCGCCGACATCCGCGAGCTGGCCGCTGCCCTGGGCGTACGCCCGACCAAGCAGCGTGGCCAGAACTTCGTCATCGACGCCAACACCGTACGGCGCATCGTCCGCACCGCGGAGGTCCGCCCGGACGACGTCGTCGTCGAGGTCGGCCCCGGCCTCGGGTCGCTGACCCTCGCGCTCCTGGAGACCGCCGCGCACGTCACCGCCGTGGAGATCGACGACGTGCTCGCCGAGGCGCTGCCCGCCACCGTGCAGGCCCGCCTCCCGGAGAAGGCCGCCTCCTTCGGGCTCGTGCACAGCGACGCGATGCTCGTGGGCGAGCTGCCGGGCCCCGCGCCCACCGCACTGGTCGCGAACCTCCCGTACAACGTGGCCGTACCCGTCCTGCTGCACATGCTCGACACCTTCCCGACCATCGAGCGCACCCTCGTGATGGTGCAGGCCGAGGTCGCCGACCGGCTCGCCGCCGGGCCGGGCTCACGGGTCTACGGCGTGCCGTCCGTGAAGGCCAACTGGTACGCGGAGGTGAAGCGCGCCGGGTCCATCGGCCGCAACGTGTTCTGGCCCGCGCCCAACGTCGACTCCGGACTCGTCTCCCTCGTGCGCCGCGCCGAACCGATCAGGACCAGTGCCTCCAAGCGCGAGGTCTTCGCCGTCGTCGACGCCGCGTTCGCGCAGCGCAGGAAGACGCTGCGGGCCGCCCTCTCCGGCTGGGCCGGATCCGCCGCCGCCGCGGAGGCCGCCCTGGTCGCGGCGGGAGTCTCGCCCCAGGCGCGCGGCGAGGCGCTGACCGTGGAGGAGTTCGCGCGGATCGCCGAGCACAAGGAGGCCGGCGCGTGAGCGCGAGCGTGACCGTACGGGTCCCCGCGAAGGTCAACGTCCAGCTCGCGGTCGGCGCCGCGCGCCCCGACGGCTTCCACGACCTCGCCAACGTCTTCCTCGCCGTCGGCCTCTACGACGAGGTCACCGTCACCCCCGCCGACGAGCCGCGGGTGACCTGCGAAGGTCCCGGCGCGGACCAAGTCCCCCTGGACCGCACGAACCTGGCGGTCCGCGCGGCGGAACTCCTTGCCGCGCGCCACGGCATCGCCCCCGACGTGCACCTGCACATCGCCAAGGACATCCCCGTCGCCGGTGGCATGGCGGGCGGCAGCGCGGACGCCGCGGGCGCGCTCGTCGCGTGCGACGCGCTGTGGGGGACCGGGACGAGCCGCGCCGAACTGATCGACATCTGCGCCGAGTTGGGCAGCGACGTGCCCTTCAGCCTGGTCGGCGGCGCGGCGCTCGGCACCGGGCGCGGCGAGAAGCTGGAGCCCCTGGACGTCGGAGGCACCTTCTTCTGGGTCTTCGCCGTCGCCGACGGAGGCCTCTCCACGCCCGCGGTGTACCGCGAGTTCGACCGGCTCACCCCGGCCGCGCCCGCCCCCGAGGCGTCGCCCGCCCTGCTCGCCGCCCTGCGCGACGGCGACGCCGACGCGCTCGCCGCCACGGTCACCAACGACCTGCAGCCCGCGGCCCTCTCCCTCTTCCCCTCGCTGCGCGACACCCTCGCGGCGGGCACGGCGGCGGGCGCGCTCGCCGCGCTGGTCTCCGGGTCGGGCCCGACGACGGCGTTCCTCGCACGGGACCAGGTGTCCGCGGCGCGGGTGGCGGACGCGCTGGTGGCGTCGGGTACGTGCAGGACGGCGCGGGTGGCACAGTCGCCGGCGCCGGGCGCGACGCTGCTGTAGTACTCGGTCTGCCGCGGGGTTGTCCACAGGGGCGGGCACGGTAGGAGTGATCGCCGTAACCTGATGTCACGAGGCCCCGGGGACGGAGCGCGGCGGGCTGTACAGCTGCGTAGGGGCGGAAGGAATCGGGGGAGTCATGTCACAAACGCCACCGGGCACGCCGGAACCTTCGGGTACGCCGGGCCCTTCGGGTGCGCCGGAGCCTTCGGGTACGCCGGAGCCTTCGGGTGCGCCGGACGCGCCGCTCGACCTGCCGCCGGCGGACACGCCTCCGGTGAGCATCACGAAGCCCGCCGCGCCCCCGACGAGCGGGTCCTGCCCGGCAGGGCCCCCACCGGGCCCGCCACCGCCACCGCCGACACCGCCGGGCATGGGCGCACCCCCCGCCTTCCCGCCCGGTCCACCCCACGCCCACGTCCCCTATCCCCGCTACTACGTACCGATCCCGCCCCGGCCCGCCCCGGTGGCCGGGATCGGCACGGCAGCCATGGTGTTGCTCGGTGGCGTCTCTGCGCTCGCGTTGCTGCGGCTGGTCGCGGACTTCGATCTGTACGACACCCTGGGGCGCTCCTGGTACGGCTTCTACCGCGACGACGACGTCGGGGACTTCTGGGGTTTCGCCGTGGTGCTGCTCGGCATCGGGTTCCTCGCGGCGATCCCCGTCTTCCTGACGTGGTTCAACCGCGTGCGGACGAACGCGGAGGTCTTCGCGCCGGGACGGCACCGCCAGTCGCCGGGGATGGCGATCGGCGCGTGGTTCATCCCGTTCGCCAACTGGTGGATACCGAAGCAGATCACCGACGACATCGTCGCGGTCAGCGACCCGTCGGGCGGCGCGCGGCCGACCGCGTACGGCCACCCCGGGCAGCCGACCGCGTACGGCCACCCAGGGCCGTACGCCCGGCCAGGGCAGGGCGCCGTCACCGCATGGTGGGCGACCTGGGTCGCGTCCAGCGCGCTGAACGCACTCGGCTGGCTGCTGCTCATCGCCGCCGACGAGGGCGACACCGGGCAGGGACGCACCGCGCTGCTGATGTTCATGCTCTCGGACGCCGCCCTGATAGCCGCCGGCATCTGCGGCATCGTGATGATCCGGACGATCACCACCATGCAGGACCTCCGCCTCGGCTTCGCGTACCCGGGCCTGCGGATGCCGCCGCCCATGCCGCCGCCCCCCTCGGGCCCCCGGCACTGGTGAGCCGGTGCCCGCGGGCGAAGGGCCGCCCCCGCGGGCGACTACGCTTGAAGGTCGATCGTCCCCCCTGTCAGGAGTGAAATGGCCGTCAATCTGGTCAATGTCGAGGCAGTCAGCAAGGTGTACGGCACCCGTGCCCTGCTCGACGGCGTCTCACTCGGCGTGTCCGAGGGGGACAGGATCGGCGTCGTCGGGCGCAACGGCGACGGGAAGACCACCCTGATCCGGATGCTCGCCAAGCTGGAGGAGGCGGACACCGGCCGTGTCACGCACAACGGCGGTCTTCGCCTCGGCGTGCTGACGCAGCACGACTCCCTCGACCCGGCCGCCACCGTCCGGCACGAGGTCATCGGCGACCTCGCCGACCACGAGTGGGCGGGCAGCGCCAAGATCAGGGATGTGCTGACCGGACTGTTCGGCGGACTCGACCTGCCCGGCTTCCCGCAGGGGCTCGACACCGTCATCGGCCCGCTCTCCGGCGGCGAGCGGCGACGCATCGCGCTGGCGAAGCTGCTCATCGCCGAGCAGGACCTGATCGTGCTCGACGAGCCGACCAACCACCTCGACGTCGAGGGCATCTCGTGGCTGGCCCAGCACCTGCGGACGCGGCGCTCGGCGCTCGTGTGCGTGACGCACGACCGCTGGTTCCTGGACCAGGTGTGCACCCGCATGTGGGACGTGCAGAAGGGCTCCGTCTTCGAGTACGAGGGCGGGTACTCGGACTACGTGTTCGCGCGAGCCGAGCGCGAGCGCATCGCCGCCACCGAGGAGACCAAGCGGCAGAACCTGATGCGCAAGGAGCTGGCGTGGCTGCGGCGCGGCGCCCCGGCCCGCACCAGCAAGCCGAAGTTCCGCATCGAGGCGGCGAACGAACTGATCGCGGACGTGCCGCCGCCGCGGGACACCAGCGAGCTGATGAAGTTCGCGACGACCCGGCTCGGCAAGACCGTGTTCGACCTGGAGGACGTGTCCGTCCAGGCCGGGCCCAAGCTGCTGCTCAAGCACCTCACCTGGCAGCTCGGCCCCGGCGACCGCATCGGCCTGGTCGGCGTGAACGGCGCGGGCAAGACCTCGCTGCTGCGCGCCATGGCCGACGCCGCCCGCAGTGACGGCGACGTGCAGCCCGCCGACGGGAAGATCGTCGTCGGCAAGACGGTGAAGCTGGCCTATCTCTCGCAGGAGGTCGCCGAGCTGAAGCCGACGCTGCGGGTCCTCGAAGCCGTGCAGCAGGTGCGCGAGCGCGTCGACCTGGGCAAGGGCCGCGAGATGACCGCGGGGCAGCTCTGCGAGACGTTCGGGTTCAACAAGGAGAAGCAGTGGACGCCGGTCGGCGACCTCTCCGGCGGCGAGCGGCGCAGGCTGCAGCTGCTGCGCCTCCTCATGGACGAGCCGAACGTCCTCTTCCTCGACGAGCCGACCAACGACCTCGACATCGAGACGCTGACGCAGCTGGAGGACGTGCTCGACGGGTGGCCGGGCTCCATGGTCGTGATCTCCCACGACCGGTTCTTCGTCGAGCGGACGACGGACAAGGTGTTCGCGCTTCTGGGTGACGCCACGATGCGGATGCTGCCGCGTGGCATCGACGAGTACCTGGAGCGCAGGCAGCGCATGGCGGCGGCCACGGCCCCGTCGGCTCCCGCGGCCGCGCCCGCCGCGGCTCCGGCCGCCGGGACGAAGACCGTCTCCTCCGCGGAGGCCCGCGCCGCCAAGAAGGAGCTCCAGAAGATCGAGCGGCAGCTGGACAAGGTCTCCCAGAAGGAGGCCAAGCTCCACGCTCAAATCGCCGATAACGCCACGGACTTCGAAAAGGTGGCCAAACTGGACGCCGAGCTCCGTGAACTGATCGGCGAGCGGGACGAGTTGGAAATGCGCTGGTTGGAGCTTGCGGAGGACGCGTAGAGCTCTCGTGCAGCTCGCGTAACGGGTGCATTACAGGCCGGTCCTCCCTTGGGAACAGGGACAGGACCGGACCCGTGTGGTACGGGGGCAGGGTGATAGAAAGGCTGCCCTCAGCACCATTTGGCGTGCCGAAAATCAGTGAAGGGGGGAGCGCTGATGACTCAGCCGCCCAACCAGCCGCCGCCCGGCGGTTTCGGAGCTCCGCAGCCACCTGGCCAGCCGCAACAGCCTCCGGGCCAGCCGCCGCAGGCACCGGGCCAGCAGCCGCCGCAGCCGGGCTACGGCTACCCGCAGCAGCCGGGCCCGTACCACCAGCCGCAGCAGCCGGGACCCTACGGCCAGCCGCAACAGCCCGGTCCCTACGGCCAGCCGCAGCAGCCAGGACCGTACGGAAATCAGCCACAGTACGGGTACGCGCAGCAGCCGACGCAGCCGCAGTTCGCAGGACCCGGCGTGCCCGGCACCCCGCCCGGCGACGGCAAGGGCAAGCGCAACAAGCTCGTCGTGATCGTCGCCGCCGCGGTGGCGGCCCTGCTCGTCGCGGGCGGTGTCACGTACGCCGTCGTGAGCGGTGACGACGGCGGCAAGAAGAAGCCCGAGGCGAAGAACAAGGGCCCGAAGCCCACCGCTTCCGCACCGGTCAACCCCGGCAACGGCAGCGGCGACGGCCACGAGGGCAAGGAAGACCTCAACGAGGGCCGCCAGGCCGGTGAGGCGAAGGTCCTCTGGTACAAGGAGGCGCCCCAGGTGCCCGGCTCCGGCGGTGACGCCCCGGGCATGTGGATCCAGGACGACATCGTGGTCAAGGCCGCGTACAAGCAGCTCCTCGCCTACAACGTGAAGACCGGCAGGACCGCCTGGAAGGCCATCACCTTCCCGGAGAAGCTCTGCGCCGCGACTCGGACGGCCACCGACGACGGCAAGATCGCCGTCGCGTACAAGGACGGCTCGCAGAGCGGTGCCGAGTGCAACCAGATCCAGGTCATCGACCTGAAGACCGGTGACAAGGGCTGGGGCCACCCGGTCAAGAAGGAGGGCCTGTTCGACTCGGCGCTCTCCAGCAACCTGGTCCTCGTCGACGACGTGCTGATGGTGGGCCGCGACCAGTCCGGCACGGCGCTGCGGATGAGCGACGGCAAGAAGCTCTACGTCGCGAAGAAGAAGGACGAGGGCACCTGCTTCCCCAACGGCTTCGCCGGCGGCGAGAAGCTCCTCATGGCCCTGTCCTGCGGCGCGAGCACGCCCACCGAGCACGACGAGCTCCAGCAGCTCGACCCGAAGACCGGGCGCGCGCTGTGGACCAAGAAGTTCCCCAAGGGCTGGCGCATCGGCAAGGTCTACTCGGGCAGTCCCACGGTCGTGTACCTCGCCAACGAGGACAAGAAGAAGTGGAACATCTCGGTGCTGAAGGAGAACAGCGACGAGACGCGTTCCGAGGTCGTCACCGACGACAACTTCGCGCCCGAGTGCGACACGGCGATCCTCAACCGCAAGCTGGACGGCTGCCTGGGCGTGACGACGGACGACAAGTACCTGTACCTGCCGTCCGACGAGAAGAGCGGCGCCAACCAGGTCGTCGCGTTCAGCCTGGCCACCGGCAAGGAGGCCTGGCGCGTCAAGTCGCCGCTGGACGAAACGATGCTTCCGCTGAAGGTCGAGGACGGCTCGCTGATCGCGTACGTCAAGCCGTCGTACGACTCCGGCGGCCGTGTCGTCTCCATCGCGACATCGGGATCGCACACGCCCAAGACCCTTCTGCAGCACCCGAAGGGCACCTCGCAGATCGAGAGCGGCTTCTACTCGAAGGACGTCGACTACGTGGACGGTCGCTTCTACATCTCGACGACCAACATCATGAGCACGTCCGGCCAGGCGAAGCTGATGCTCGCCTACGGCAAGTGACGCGCTCCCACCCAGTCATCCGCTCGACCGCTCTCGTCCCCAAGGAATAGACCCGTCATGACCCAGCCGCCCCAGCCACCCCAGCAGCCCCCGAACGAGCCCCCGCAGGGCGGCTTCGGCGCCCCGCAGGACCCTCCGCCCGGAGGCTTCGGCAAGGCCCCCGAGCCGTCGTACGGCTACCCGCAGGCCCCGCCGCCCGCGGCTCCGCCCGCGCCCCCCGGCCAGCCCCCGCAGGCCCCGCCGCCCGCGGCGCCCCCGGCCCCTCCGGCGCCCCCCGCGGGCCAGCCCACCTACGGCTACCCCCAGGCACCCCAAGCGCCCCAGCCGCCCCAGGCCCCGCAGAGCTACGCCTATCCGACGCAGCCCGCGCAGCCGCAGGTCCCGCAGGGCTACGGCTACCCGACGCAGCCCGCGCAGCCCCAGTACCAGCAGGGCTACCAGCAGCCGCCCACCATGCCGATGCAGCCGCAGCCCGGCGACTCCGGCTCCGGCGGCGGCAAGAAGATCAGCAGCCAGACGACGATCATCATCGCGGCGGTCGCCGCGATCGCGCTGATCGTCGGCGGCGGCGTCTTCTACGCCTCGACGAAGGACGACGACTCCAAGAACACCGCGCAGGAGTCGGGCGGCAAGGACGCCAAGGGCGGCAAGGACGGGAAGGGCGGCAAGGACGGCGGCGAAGCGGCGCCCGAGCAGGGCCCGGCCAAGGAGAAGGCCCCGGCCGACCCGGCTGCCAAGGTCCTCATGCAGCTCCCGCAGCCCGCGATCCCCAAGGACCAGATCTGGAACGCCACCGGGTCCGTCCTGACCGACGACACCTACGTCAAGGCGGGCGTCAACGAGCTGAACGGCTACGACCCGGACACCGGCAAGGAGAAGTGGTCGATCCCGCTCTCCGGCATGACGTGCGCGATGTCCCCCGAGGTCACCGAGGACGGCATCGCCGCCGTCGTCACCGAAGAGGCCAAGCGGAACAAGAAGGGCGACTACGAGCAGTGCAGCAACGTCTCGGCCGTCGACCTGAAGTCCGGTAAGAAGCTCTGGACCGAGAGCGTCGAGAGCAACGGCGTGAAGGCGACCTTCAAGGAAGTCACCATCTCGGGCACCACGATCGCCGCGGGCTCGGGCACCTCCAGCGGCGGCGCCGCCTGGGACGTCAAGGGCACCTCCCTGTGGAAGCCGAAGGTCGGCAAGTGCAAGGACGTCGGGTACGCGGGCGGTGACCAGCTCGTCGCGATCCGCGAATGCGGCACGTACGGCGACGAGACGCTGAAGGTCCAGCTCCTCGACCCGAAGACCGGCGACGACAAGTGGACGTACCCGATCGCCCCCGGCATCGACAACGCCAAGATCATCTCGACGAACCCGGTCGTCTTCGGCCAGGACACCACGAAGATCACGGCGTCCGGTGTCACGGACGTCTTCTCGCTCGGCAGCAACGGCAAGCTGCGCGCGAAGATCTCCCTGCCGGAAGGGAAGTACGATCACGACTGCGGCGTGAACATGGTCAACGACTGCAAGGCGATCGCGGTCGGCAACGACCGGCTGTACGTCCCGACGCGCCAGCACGACGGCAGCGGCGAGAGCTACAACCGCACCAACGAGATCGTGTCCTTCTCGCTGGCCACCGGCAAGCCCACCAGTGACCGCGCGGTCGCCGGCGACAACGGCGAGATCTTCCCGATCCGCATGGACGGCGGCAACGTCCTCGCGTACAAGGCGCACGGCTACAAGCAGGGCGCCCAGGTCGTCTCGCTCGACGGCAAGACGATGAAGGAGACCAAGCTCCTGGAGACCCCGGGCACCGAGGCGGTCACCGAGGCGATCAGCGGCATGGTCCCGAAGTCCAACGAACTCCTCTACGCCGACGGGCACTTGTTCCTCGGCAAGAAGCTGCTGAGCAAGCCCTACTCGAAGGACGAAAAGGAGTACGTGGCACTCGGCTTCGTCGCGAAGTAGTCGAACAGGCACGGCGCCACGGACGGCGGCGGGCGCCCCCACGCACCACGGGGGGCGCCCGCCGCCGTTCGCGTACCACCCGCGTCTCGCCAACGCCCCCCGAATGGCAAGGATTTCGGCATTCCGGGCCGCTTCTGGCCGGTAGGGGGCGCGTAACGTCGAACAAGCGTGTAGCTTCCGGGGGATGAAGGGGCGGGGGGCCCGCGGGAAACTGGGGGGTTGCTATGGGTGTGCGGCTCATGGTGGTCGACGATCACCGACTGCTCGCCGAGGCCCTCGCCTCGGCACTGAAACTGCGCGGGCACCGCGTGCTCGCCGCCGCCGCGCCCGCCGCGGGCGCCGCGGAACTGGTCATCAGCAGGGCCCCGGAGGTCTGCCTCCTGGGGACGGCCACACCGGCCGAACCGGGCATGTTCGACCCGGTCGTGAAGATCAAGCGGGACCGTCCGCAGGTCGCGGTCGTGGTGCTCGGCCCGGTGCCGAGCCCGCGCGGGATCGCCGCGGCCTTCGCCTCCGGCGCCTCCGGCTACGTACGCCATGACGAGCGCATCGAAGGAGTGGAGCGCGCCATCATGAAGGCGCGTGCCGGAGAGGCCGCCGTCGCGCCCCAGTTGCTGCAGGGGGCGTTCAGCGAACTGCTCAATCCGGCCGCGCAGCCCGACGACGAGGGGCAGCGGCTGCTGCAGATGCTCACGCCCCGCGAGGTCGAGGTCCTGGTGCGGGTCGCCGACGGCGAGGACACCCGGCTGATCGCCGCGGGCATGGGGATAGCCCCGAGCACCGCGCGCACGCACGTGCAGCGGGTCCTGATGAAGCTGGGTGTCGGATCGCGCCTGGAGGCCGCCGCGCTCGCGGCGCGCACGGGACTGCTGGAGCGCGCCGAGCGGCCCGCGTCGGCGTACGCGCACCATGCGGGCGCCGCGGAGGGCACGGAGATGACGACGGGACCCGAGCCACCGCGGTGAACTCGGGCCCCCGTCGTCGCAGGAGCGGGGGTCAGTCGTCCGACGGGCCCTCGGCGGGGGCGGCCGCCGGGCGCAGCCAGAGCCATCCCAGGAAGAAGAGCCCGAGGGCGAGCATGCCGAGGCCCGTCCACAGGTTGATGTTGATGTCCTCGGCCTTCTTCAGGTCGGCGTCGGACGCGGTGATCCCGGCGATCGTCACGATGATTCCGTAGACGACGAAGAGGCCGCCGATGATGCGCCGGATGTCGAAGAGGCGCGCGGCTGTCGCGGACTTGCGCTCCAGCTCGGAGACTTCGTCGTGCAGGTCGGAGTTGTGCTGGTCGGACATGTCTTCGGTCCTCCGATCGGTCTAGAGCGAGTACGGCAGGTAGCAGGCCGCGGCGAGCACGATGGCACCCCAGCCGAGCAGGGCCGGCTTGCGGTACCAGGCGTCGTCGCCCTCCTCCGTCCCCTCGTCCTCCAGGCCCGGCGAGGCCGTCCCGTAGACCAGGCCCGCGAGCTCCGCCTCCGGCTTCGGCGCGGTGAAGAGGGTGACGACGACCATGACGACGGCACCGGCGACGAAGCCGACGATCGCCGAGACGAAGTTGGCGCCCTGGTCGGTCGGGATGTCGATGACGCCCTGCTTGTAGATCCAGAAGTAGTTGACCATCGCGGCGCCGGTGCCCGCGACGAGGCCCCAGACACCGGACTTCATCGAGGCCCGCTTCCAGAACATGCCGATGATGAAGACGACGAACATCGGGACGTTGAAGAAGGAGAAGAGGGTCTGCAGGTACCCCATGATGTTCGAGAACGACGAGGCGATGAACGCCGTGCCGATGGAGGCGAGCACACCGATCGCGGTGATGAGCCGCCCGAAGTTCAGGTAGTAGCCGTCCTCGCGGTCCTTGACCACGTACTTCGCCCAGATGTCGTACGTGAAGACGGTGTTGAAGGACGAGACGTTCGCCGCCATGCCCGCCATGAACGCGGCGAGCAGACCGGTGACCGCGATGCCGAGGACGCCGTTGGGCAGCAGCTCCTGCATCAGGTACGGGATCGCGTCGTTGTACGTCAGGTCGGAGCCCGGCGTGCCTATCTTCGGGACGAGGACGGCGGCGACCAGGCCCGGGATCATCACCAGGAAGACGATGAAGATCTTCGGGAAGGCGGCGATGAGCGGGGTGCGCTGGGCGGCGCTGAGGTTCTTCGCGGAGAGGGCGCGCTGCACCTCGGCGAAGTTG
Source organism: Streptomyces venezuelae (assembly GCF_008642355.1). Taxonomy (NCBI): domain Bacteria; kingdom Bacillati; phylum Actinomycetota; class Actinomycetes; order Kitasatosporales; family Streptomycetaceae; genus Streptomyces; species Streptomyces venezuelae. The sequence goes on along the minus strand of NZ_CP029193.1, from coordinate 3,405,403 downwards.
GTCGTCCAGTAGCCGAAGGAGAGCACGAAGCCGAGGCCGAGGATGATCGTCAGCCAGTTGGCGCCGAGCGGGTTGGCGTCACCGATGCCGGTGCCGCCCCAGGCGGTCATGAAGTTCTCGCCGTGCTGCTTCTCGATGGAGCCGGTGAGACCGTCCCAGCCGCCGACCTTCTTCAGGCCGATGACGCAGATCGGGATGAGCGCGGCGAGGATCACGAAGAACTGCAGGACCTCGTTGTAGATCGCCGAGGAGAGCCCGCCGATCGTGATGTACGCGAGGACGAAGAGTCCCGCGACGACGATCGCCACCCACTGCGGCCAGCCGAGGAGCGCCTCGACGACGATGGAGAGGGCGTAGAGGTTGACGCCCGCGATGAGGATCGCCGCGAAGGCGAAGAGCGCCGAGCTGAGCAGGTGCGCCGACTTGTCGAAGCGCTGGAGCAGGAACTCGGGGACGGAGCGGACCTTGCTGCGGTAGTAGAACGGCATCATGACCAGGCCGAGGAAGACCATGGCCGGGATGGCGCCGATCCAGTACCAGTGGACGACCGCGACGCCGTACTGCGCGCCGGTGGCGGCCATGCCCAGGATCTCGGTGGCGCCCAGGTTCGCGGCGACGAAGGCGAGACCGGTGACCCACGCGGGCAGGGAGCGGCCCGAGAGGAAGAAGTCGAGACTGGTCTTCACGGAGCGCCGGGCGGCGAAGCCGATGCCGAGGACCACGGCGAAGTAGATCGCCAGGATCGCGTAGTCGAGGCCGTTGGTGGGCAGCCGAAGCCCCTCGGCCAGGGTTGTCGTGGTGGGGGACTGCATGTGAACTCGCTTCGTTGCGCGAACGGATCAGTCGGGAACCTACGCCTCTCGCTTCAATAACTGAACAGTTCTGTTGGTGTTCTTTGTTTGATTGTGATCGTTGACGTCGCTGTTGGCTTGTGGTTTGTTATGTTCGGTTCTGTTGGTGGGTGATGAGGAGCCCCGGACGTGAAGAAGACCTCGACCCGTCTCGCCGACGGTCGTGAGCTCATCTACTACGACGTACGCGACGACACCGTCCGCGACGCCGTCGACCGGCGCCCGCTCGCGCCCGTCGCCACCACGTCGGAGGTCCGCAAGGACCCCCTTCTCGGCGACTCCGTGGCCATCGCCTCGCACCGCCAGGCCCGCACCTACCACCCGCCGGCCGACGAGTGCCCCCTCTGCCCGTCCGCCGGAGACCGGCTCAGCGAGATCCCCGACGCGTCGTACGACGTCGTGGTCTTCGAGAACCGCTTCCCCTCGCTCGCGGGCGACGCGGGCCGCTGCGAGGTCGTCTGCTTCACCTCCGACCACGACGCGTCCTTCGCGGACCTCACTCCCGAGCAGGCCGCGCTCGTCCTGGAGGCGTGGACCGACCGGACCGCCGAGCTCTCCCACCTGCCCTCCGTCGAGCAGGTCTTCTGCTTCGAGAACCGCGGCGCCGAGATCGGCGTGACCCTCGGCCACCCGCACGGGCAGATCTACGCGTACCCCTTCGTCACCCCGCGCACGAACCTGATGCTGCGCTCGCTCGCCGAGTTCAAGAAGTCGTCGGGCGGCGGCAACCTCTTCGACGACGTCGTCGCCGGGGAGAGCAAGGGGGAGCGGGTCGTCCTGGAAGGCGAGCACTGGATCGCGTTCGTGCCGTACGCGGCGCACTGGCCCTACGAGGTCCACCTCCACCCGAAGCGCCGGGTGCCCGACCTGCTCGGGCTCGACGAGGCGGCGCGCACGGAGTTCCCACGGATCTATCTGGAACTCCTGAGGCGCTTCGACCGGATCTTCGGCACGGAGGAGAACCCCACTCCCTACATCGCCGCATGGCACCAGGCACCCTTCGGGCCGCTGGAGGGACATGACGGGATCAACCGGGACGACTTCGCCCTCCATCTCGAACTTTTCACGATTCGCCGCACTTCGGGCAAGCTGAAGTTCCTCGCGGGTTCCGAATCCGGTATGAGCGTGTTCATCAACGACGTGCCGCCGGAAGCCGCGGCCCAGCGACTGCGAGAGGTAGCGAGTTCATGAGCGGTAAGTACCTGGTCACCGGTGGTGCGGGCTACGTCGGAAGTGTGGTGGCCCGGCATCTGCTCGAGGCCGGGCACGAGGTGACCGTCCTCGACAACCTCTCGACCGGTTTCCGCGAAGGCGTCCCCGCCGGCGCCTCGTTCATCGAGGGCGACATCCGCGATGCCGCCAAGTGGCTGGACTCCTCCTACGACGCCGTCCTCCACTTCGCCGCCTTCTCGCAGGTCGGCGAGTCCGTCGTGAAGCCAGAGAAGTACTGGGACAACAACGTCGGCGGCACCATGGCGCTGCTCGCCGCCATGCGCGACGCCGACGTGCGCAGGCTCGTCTTCTCCTCGACGGCCGCGACGTACGGCGAGCCCGTGAACACCCCCATCACGGAGACCGACCCCACCGCCCCCACCTCGCCCTACGGCGCCTCCAAGCTCGCCGTCGACCACATGATCACCGGCGAGGCCGCCGCGCACGGCCTGGCCGCCGTCTCCCTGCGCTACTTCAACGTCGCGGGCGCGTACGGCGACTGCGGCGAGCGCCACGACCCCGAGTCGCACCTCATCCCGCTCGTCCTCCAGGTCGCGCAGGGCAGGCGCGAGGCCATCAGCGTCTTCGGCGACGACTACCCGACCCCCGACGGGACCTGCGTCCGCGACTACATCCACGTCGCCGACCTCGCCGAGGCCCACCTCCTCGCCGTCGAGGCCGCCACGCCCGGCGAGCACCTGATCTGCAACCTCGGCAACGGCAACGGCTTCTCCGTGCGCGAGGTCATCGAGACCGTCCGCAAGGTCACCGGGCACCCGATCCCCGAGGTCGTGGCCCCGCGCCGCGGCGGCGACCCGGCGGTCCTCGTCGCGTCCGCGGCCACCGCGCGCGAGAAGCTCGGCTGGAATCCGTCCCGCGCGGACCTCGCGGGCATCGTCGCCGACGCATGGGCCTTCGCCCAGCGCTGACCTGACCGGGAGCAAGGGGTAACCGATGGACGTAGCGGGGAAGTTCGCCGAGCTGTACGGGTACGAGCCGGAGGGCGTCTGGTCGGCGCCGGGCCGGGTCAACCTCATCGGCGAGTACACGGACTTCAACGAGGGCTTCGTCATGCCGCTCGCGCTGCCGCACACCGCGGTGGCGGCGGTCGCACGCCGCACCGACGGTGTCCTGCGGCTCCACTCCGCGGACATCGACGCCCCCGTCGCCGAACTCCGCGTCGACGACCTCGAACCCCTCTCGAAGTACGGACAGGGCGGCTGGGCCGCCTACCCGGCCGGTGTGGTCTGGGCGCTGCGGGACGCGGGCCACGACGTCTCCGGCGGCGCCGACGTCCATCTCGCCTCGACCGTGCCGACCGGGGCGGGCCTGTCCTCGTCGGCCGCGCTGGAGGTCGTCACGGCGCTCGCCATGAACGACCTGTACGGACTCGGGCTCGACCGGCCGCGCCTCGCGGTCCTCGCCCAGCGCGCCGAGAACGCCTTCGTCGGCGTGCCGTGCGGTGTGATGGACCAGATGGCCTCCGCGTGCGCCATGGAGGGCCACGCCCTGCACCTGGACTGCCGCGACCTCGCGATACGCCAGGTCCCCTTCGACCTCGCCGCCCACGGCCTGCGGCTCCTCGTCGTCGACACCCGCGTCAAGCACGAGCTGGGCGACGGGGCGTACGCGGAGCGGCGGGCCGGCTGCGAGGAGGGCGCGCGCATCCTCGGCGTCTCGCACCTGCGGGACGTGGCGTACGACGAACTGCCCGCGGCCCTGGCCGAGTTGACGGACGAGAAGATCCGCCGCTACGTCCGCCACATCGTCTCGGACAACCACCGCGTCGAGCAGGTCATCGACCTCCTCGACTCCGGCGACGTCCGCGCGACCGGCCCCGTCCTCACCGAGGGCCACGCCTCGCTCCGCGACGACCTGCGCATCTCCTGCCCCGAACTGGACCTGGTCGTCACCTCCGCGAACGCGGCGGGCGCGCTCGGCGCCCGGATGACCGGCGGCGGCTTCGGCGGCTCGGCGGTCGTCCTGGTGGAGTCGGCGGACGAGGACACGGTGACGAAGTCGGTCCTGGAGGCCTTCGCCGCGGCGGGCTTCACGGCACCGCGCGTGTTCCCCGCGGAAGCGTCGGCGGGGGCACGCCGGGAGGCCTGAGCGCCGGAGGACGTTTCGCCCGGCCGCTCAGCCGAGCCGCTTGGTGAGCGTGAACTCCTTGACGCCCTCGGGGTAGTCGGGGATCACGCTCACCAGCTCGTAGCCCTGGTTCCGGTAGAAGCCCGGCGCCTGGAAGTCCCAGGTCTCCACACGGGAGTTGACGCACCCGCGCTCCTCCCGGGCCACCCGCTCCGCCTCGGCCAGGAGGCGGGAACCGAGCCCCGCCCCGCGGTGCCGGTCGTCGACCCAGAGGTGATTCACGTGGAGCCAGCGGGCCCACGTGTGCGCGGCGAGACCCGCCGCGAGTCCGCCGCGCCCGTCCAACGCCCATACGGCCAACGGGACTTCCTGGTCCTCACGCGTCCCGCGCAGGGCTCTGAGCTCAGGTGACGCCGCCGTGTTCGTCTCGCTCAGCCGCGAGCGAAGCAGACCGAGCCGCTCCTTGTCGACTCCCGTCTCAATACGAAACATAAGGCTCACCATAAACGCGCTGGCCAACCAGTTCTGCAAATCACCTTCCGCTCCCGGCGTCCGGCCCTACTCTGAAGGGCAGTGCCGGTGGGGGCCGGTACTGATCAGGGGGCGAGACAGTCGGGTACGGCGCCCGGCGTGGGGGTGACGGTGACAGCGCGGCGGCGGCCGTGCGACCGTGTCGGCCTCCGCTCCGTGCGCCGTACCCGCACCAGCCGTTCTCCGATGATGGGGTATCCCCCGCTTCCGGCAGGAAGCGTGGGGAAGGGGGTTTCTGTGGTTCGCATTCGAGTCCTGGTCGTCGACGACCACCGTATCTTCGCCGAGTCGCTTGCCGCGGCGCTCGCGGCCGAACCGGACGTCGACGTGTCCGCGGCCGGCAGTGGCCCCGCCGCGCTGCGGTGCCTGGAGCGCGCGGTCACCGAAGGCCGCAGATTCGACGTGCTGCTCGTCGACGCCGACCTCGGCAGCACCGCGAGCGCACTGCAGGGCACCAGGCCCGCCGTGTCCGTGCAGGACGGCAACGCGGACGGACTCGTCGACGGCATCTCGCTGGTCGCGGGCGTCCGTTCGGGCCAGCCGGCCGTGCGCACCGTCGTCCTCGCCGAGAAGGACGACCCGCGCCGCGCGGCCCTCGCCCTCCAGGCCGGCGCGTCGGGCTGGGTCGCCAAGGACTGCTCGCTGTCCCGTCTCCTGACGGTGATACGTGGCGTGCTGAGGGACGAGACGCACCTGCCGCCCGCCCTGCTCACCGGCGTCCTGCGGGAGCTGACCGCGGCCCGCAAGCACCGCACCGAGTCCGAGCGGCTCGTCGAGTCGCTGACCCCGCGCGAGCGGGAGGTGCTGCGCTGCATGGTGGCGGGACTCGGCCGCAAGGCGGTCGCCGAGCGGCTCTTCCTCTCCCCGCACACGGTGCGGACGCACATGCAGAACGTGCTGGGGAAGCTGGGCGTCCACTCCACCCTCGCCGCCGTGGCGCTCGCCCGGCGCGCGGGTGTCGGTCCCGCCGACCTAGCCGGGGATGTTGTCGAACGGGGCGGTCAACTGGCGTAGCAGCGCGGCCAGTTCGGCGCGCTGGGCGCGGGAGAGTTCCGCGAGGATCGCCCGCTCCTGTTCCAGCAGACCGGCGAGGGCCTGGTCCGCGCGGTCCCGGCCCTCCGCGGTCAGGCGCACGAGGACGCCGCGGCGGTCGCTCGGGTCCGGGAGGCGCTCGACGAGGCCCTTCTTCGCGAGGCGGTCGATGCGGTTCGTCATGGTGCCCGAGGTCACCAGCGTCTGGGTGAGCAGCTGGCCGGGGGAGAGCTGGTAGGGCGCGCCCGCGCGCCGCAGCGACGTCAGGACGTCGAACTCCCACGGCTCGAGATTGTGCTCCGAGAAGGCGAGCCTGCGGGCGCGGTCCAGGTGCCGCGCGAGCCTGCTCACGCGGCTGAGCACCTCGAGTGGTTCCACGTCGAGGTCAGGGCGCTCCCGGCGCCACGCTGCGACCAGCCGATCGACCTCGTCCTCCATGACGATCAGTGTAGGGGGTCTGTCGACGTGAAGTCTCTTGACGTCAAGATACCTCGGGTTCAGGATGAGGCCAGACCCCCGTAACCGAGGAGGCCCGCCCCATGCCTGCCGAGCCCACCATGCCCGCCGTGCCCTCCGCCGCCACCTGGGACCCCCACCAGTACCTGCGCCACGCCGACCACCGCTCCCGCCCCTTCGTCGACCTGCTCGCCCGCGTCCCCGAGCTCCCCGCCTCCGGGCGCCCGCCCCGCATCGCCGACCTCGGCTGCGGCCCCGGCAACGTCACCCGGCTCCTCACGGCCCGCTGGCCCACCGCACACGTCACGGGCCTCGACAACTCCCCGGCGATGCTCGCGAGGGCCGCGGAGCTGGTCGGCCCCACGGAGGGCGGCGGCCACCTGGACTTCGCGCGGGCGGACGCCACGTCCTGGACCCCGCCCCCGGGCACGTACGACCTGATCCTCTCCAACGCCACCCTGCAATGGGTGCCGGACCACGTCGTCTCCTTCCCGGCGTGGGTCGAGGCGCTGACCCCCGGCGGGACCTTCGCCTTCCAGGTGCCGGGCAACTTCGATGCCCCGAGCCACGTCCTGATGCGCGACCTCGCCGCGTCCCCCCGCTGGCGCGACCGCCTCGGCGGCGTCCTGCGCCACGCTGACGCGGTGCTCCCGCCGGGGGCTTACCTGGAACGGCTCGCGGACCTCGGCTGCGAGGTCGACGCGTGGGAGACGACGTACCAGCACCTCCTCGCGGGCGAGGACCCGGTCCTGGACTGGGTGAAGGGCACGGGCCTGCGCCCGGTCCTGACGGCCCTGTCGGACGACGGGGCGGCGACGCAGACGTTCCTGGACGAATACCGGACCCTCCTCCGAAAGGCCTACCCGCCCACGCCCCACGGCACGGTGTTCCCGTTCCGCCGGGTGTTCGCGGTGGCCCGCAGGAGGGACGCGTGACCCTGACGTCCCTCGACCGCGTCCAGCTGGACGCGGCGGGGCTGGTTGCGTCGGGGCAGGGTGCGGCGCAGGGCCCCGGCCGGACAGGCGACCGCACCACGGCAGGCAGGGTGGCGGCAGGGGAGCGGCTGACCCAGGGGGTCAGCTTTTGCGGTGGCCTATCAGGCGCGGCTTCGGTTCCAGCCCGTCCAGGCCGTGCCACGCCAGGTTGACGAGGTGCGCCGCCACCTCCGCCTTCTTCGGCTTGCGCGCGTCCAGCCACCACTGGCCCGTCAGCGCGACCATGCCGACCAGCGCCTGCGCGTACAGCGGGGCCAGCTTCTGGTCGAAGCCGCGGCCCTTGAACTCCTGGCCGAGGATGTCCTCGACCTGCGTGGCGATGTCGGAGATGAGGGACGCGAAGGTGCCCGTCGACTGCGCCACGGGCGAGTCACGGACCAGGATGCGGAAGCCGTCCGTGTACGTCTCGATGTAGTCGAGCAGGGCGAACGCGGCCTGTTCGAGGAGTTCCCGCGGGTGCCCCGCGGTGAGCGCGCTCGTCACCATGTCCAGGAGCTGCCGCATCTCGCGGTCCACCACGACCGCGTACAGCCCCTCCTTGCCGCCGAAGTGCTCGTACACGACCGGCTTGGAGACCCCCGCCTTCGCGGCGATCTCCTCCACGGACGTGCCCTCGAAGCCCTTGGCGGCGAACAGGGTGCGGCCGATGTCCAGCAGCTGTTCCCGCCGTTCGGCACCCGTCATACGGGTCCGGCGGGTGCGCCGGGGCTGCTTCTCTTTGCCGGCAGGGATGGAATTGCTGGAGTCGGTCGCCACGTCGTCAATCATGCCGCGTCGGAGGCGGCAGCCCCGCGCCGGGACTCGGCCGCGCCCTCCGGCTTGCGGCGCGAGTCGATCCGCGACCGCGAAGGCCACCGCACGTCGTAGGCCCAGCCGAGCTGCTCGCACCACCGGATGATCCGCGCCGACGAGTCGACCTGACCCCGCATCACCCCGTGCCGCGCCGACGTCGGGTCGGCGTGGTGCAGGTTGTGCCAGGACTCGCCGCAGGACAGCACCGCGAGCCACCACACGTTGCCCGACCGGTCACGGGACTTGAAGGGGCGCTTGCCCACCGCGTGGCAGATCGAGTTGATCGACCACGTGACGTGGTGCAGCAGCGCGACGCGGACGAGCGACCCCCAGAAGAACGCCGTGAACGCGCCCCACCACGACATCGTGACCAGGCCGCCGACCAGCGGCGGGATGGACAGGGAAACGATCGTCCAGAACAGGAACTGGCGGGAGATGCGGCGGATCGCCGGGTCCTTGATCAGGTCCGGCGCGTACTTCTCCTGCGGCGTCTGCTCCTCGTCGAACATCCACCCGATGTGCGCCCACCACAGGCCCTTCATCAGGGCGGGAACCGTCTCGCCGAACCGCCACGGGGAGTGCGGGTCGCCCTCCGCGTCCGAGAACTTGTGGTGCTTGCGGTGGTCGGCCACCCAGCGCACGAGAGGGCCCTCGACCGCCATGGAGCCCGCGACGGCCAGCGCGATGCGCAGCGGCCGCCTGGCCTTGAAGGAGCCGTGCGTGAAGTAGCGGTGGAAGCCGATGGTGATGCCGTGGCACCCCAGGTAGTACATGAAGACGAGCAGGCCGAGGTCCAGCCAGCTTACGCCCCAGCCCCAGGCCAGCGGCACCGCCGCGACCAGGGCCAGGAAGGGGACGGCGATGAAGAGCAGCAGCGCCACCTGTTCGAGCGAGCGTTTCTGCTCGCCGCCCAGCGTCGCCGACGGCGGCGCGACGTCGGTGGCGGTGGCGGTGGCGGTGGGGGAGCTCGCGTCCGCCCGGGGAGCGTCTGGAGCGTCGTCGATCACATCGGCCTCGGAGTACGCATCGGAGGTTGTCGTCATGGGCACGTCCCCTGTGGGGTCGAGGGTTGGGGTGGGAGCGGTGCACGGGCACGGTTCCTGCAACGGCTGCCACACCGCGTTTCCTACGGTTCCGTAACCTACGGCGACGTAAGTATGGCAGTGCGGAGCCTCGCGGCAAGAGGCCGCGAGCTCTGTGCCCGATGTGACACCTATCCTTGGAGACGGTCGGACAGCGCGGTCCGCTCTGTATCTCCCCCCCCCGGTATCCCCATCGGGGACCTCTCCCAGTCTTGAAGCGCTTCAACACTGCAAGGAGCCGCACCTGTGAGCAGTGCCGACGACCAGGGCCAGCAGGCCACCAGCACCGCCAGCACCGAGCTGCGCGCCGACATCCGCCGCCTCGGCGACCTGCTCGGCGAGACCCTCGTACGCCAGGAGGGCCCCGAGCTCCTCGACCTGGTCGAAAAGGTCCGCCGCCTGACGCGCGAGGACGGCGAGGCCGCCGCCACCCTCCTCGGCGGTACGGAACTGGAGACCGCGGCCAAGCTGGTCCGCGCCTTCTCCACGTACTTCCATCTGGCGAACGTGACCGAGCAGGTCCACCGCGGACGCGAGCTGCGCGCCAAGCGCGCCGCCGAGGGCGGGCTCCTCGCACGCACCGCGGACCGGCTCAAGGACGCCGACCCCGAGCACCTGCGCCAGACGGTGCAGAACCTCAACGTGCGCCCCGTCTTCACCGCGCACCCCACCGAGGCCGCCCGCCGCTCCGTGCTCAACAAGCTCCGCCGCGTCGCCGAGCTCCTGGAGACGCCGGTCATCGAGTCCGACCGGCGCCGTCACGACGTCCGCCTCGCCGAGAACATCGACCTGGTGTGGCAGACCGACGAGCTCCGCGTGGTGCGCCCCGAGCCCGCCGACGAGGCCCGCAACGCCATCTACTACCTCGACGAGCTGCACGCGGGCGCCGTCGGCGACGTCCTGGAGGACCTCACCGCGGAGCTGGAGCGCGTCGGCGTCGAGCTGCCCGAGGGCACCCGCCCCCTCAGCTTCGGCACCTGGATCGGCGGCGACCGCGACGGCAACCCGAACGTGACGCCCGCCGTCACCTGGGACGTCCTGATCCTCCAGCACGAGCACGGGATCAACGACGCGCTCGACATGATCGACGAGCTGCGCGGCTTCCTCTCCAACTCCATCCGCTACACCGGGGCCACCGAGGAGCTGAAGACGTCCCTCCAGGACGACCTGGAGCGCCTGCCCGAGATCAGCCCCCGCTACAAGCGCCTCAACGCCGAGGAGCCCTACCGCCTCAAGGCCACCTGCATCCGGCAGAAGCTGGAGAACACCAAGCAGCGCCTGGCCAAGGGCACCCCGCACGAGGAAGGCCGCGACTACCTCGGCACCGCCGAGCTCCTGCACGACCTCACGCTCATCCAGACCTCGCTGCGCGAGCACAAGGGCGCCCTGTTCGCCGACGGCCGGATGAACCGCACCATCCGCACCCTCGCCGCCTTCGGTCTCCAGCTCGCCACGATGGACGTACGCGAGCACGCGGACGCCCACCACCACGCGCTCGGCCAGCTCTTCGACCGGCTCGGCGAGGAGTCCTGGCGGTACGCGGACATGCCGCGCGAGTACCGCCAGAAGCTGCTCGCCAAGGAGCTCAGGTCCCGGCGCCCGCTCGGCCCCTCCCCGGCACCGGTCGACGCCGCGGGCGAGAAGACCCTCGGTGTCTTCCTCACCGTCAAGAAGGCCCTGGAGGTCTTCGGCCCCGAGGTCATCGAGTCGTACATCATCTCGATGTGCCAGGGCGCGGACGACGTGTTCGCCGCGGCGGTCCTCGCGCGCGAGGCGGGCCTCATCGACCTGCACGCCGGCTGGGCGAAGATCGGCATCGTGCCGCTCCTGGAGACCACCGACGAGCTGCGCGCCGCCGACGTCATCCTCGACGAGATGCTCGCCGACCCGTCGTACCGCCGCCTGGTCGCCCTGCGCGGCGACGTCCAGGAGGTCATGCTCGGCTACTCGGACTCCTCCAAGTTCGGCGGCATCACCACCTCCCAGTGGGAGATCCACCGCGCCCAGCGCCGCCTGCGCGACGTCGCCCACCGCTACGGCGTGCGCCTGCGCCTCTTCCACGGCCGCGGCGGCACCGTCGGCCGCGGCGGCGGCCCCTCGCACGACGCGATCCTCGCGCAGCCGTGGGGCACGCTGGAGGGCGAGATCAAGGTGACCGAGCAGGGCGAGGTCATCTCCGACAAGTACCTCGTGCCGTCACTGGCCCGCGAGAACCTCGAACTGACCGTCGCGGCGACGCTGCAGGCCTCCGCCCTGCACACCGCGCCGCGCCAGTCCGACGAGGCTCTCGCCCGCTGGGACGCCGCGATGGACGTCGTCTCGGACGCCGCGCACTCCGCGTACCGCAAGCTGGTCGAGGACCCGGACCTGCCGAACTACTTCCTCGCGTCGACGCCGGTCGACCAGCTCGCCGACCTGCACCTCGGCTCCCGGCCCTCGCGCCGCCCCGGCTCGGGCGTCTCGCTCGACGGCCTGCGCGCCATCCCGTGGGTCTTCGGCTGGACCCAGTCCCGGCAGATCGTGCCCGGCTGGTTCGGCGTCGGCTCGGGCCTCAAGGCGCTGCGGGAGGCGGGCCTGGACACCGTCCTCGACGAGATGCACGAGCACTGGCACTTCTTCCGGAACTTCGTCTCCAACGTCGAGATGACGCTCGCGAAGACGGACCTGCGGATCGCCAGGCACTACGTGGACACGCTCGTGCCCGACGAGCTCAAGCACGTCTTCGACATGATCGAGGAGGAGCACGAGCTCACGGTCCGCGAGGTCCTGCGCGTCACGGGCGGGGAGCAGCTCCTCGACTCCCACCCGGCGCTCCAGCAGACCTTCGCGATCCGCGACGCCTACCTGGACCCGATCTCGTACCTCCAGGTGGCGCTGCTCAAGCGCCAGCGCGACGCGGCGGCGGCGGGCACCGACCCGGACCCGCTCCTGGGCCGCGCACTGCTGCTCACGGTGAACGGCGTGGCGGCGGGCCTCCGCAACACGGGCTGATCTGCCCCCGCAGACGTCGACGGCCCACCCGATTCCGTTCGGGTGGGCCGTCGGCGTACGGGGGCTGCGGGCGGGCTCAGGAGTTGTACGTGCTCTGGGCGCGTTCCAGGCCGTCCGCGATCAGGGACTCCACCGCGTCCGCCGCGCGGTCCACGAAGTAGTCGAGCTCCTTGCGTTCCGTCGAGGAGAAGTCCTTGAGGACGAAGTCCGCGACCTGCATGCGGCCCGGGGGGCGGCCGATGCCGAAGCGGACGCGGTGGTAGTCGGGGCCCATCGCCTTGGTCATGGACTTCAGGCCGTTGTGCCCGTTGTCGCCGCCGCCCAGCTTCAGGCGCAGCGCGCCGTAGTCGATGTCCAGCTCGTCGTGGACCGCGACGATGTTCGCCGTGGGGACCTTGTAGAAGTCGCGGAGCGCGGTGACGGGGCCGCCCGAGACGTTCATGTACGACATGGGCTTGACCAGGATGACGCGTCGGTTCGCGGGGCCGGGTGCCCCGATCCGCCCCTCGACCACCTGCGCCTGCGCCTTGCCGGCCCGCTTGAACTTGCCGCCGATGCGCTGCGCGAGCAGGTCGGCCACCATGAAGCCCACGTTGTGCCGGTTCATGGCGTACTCGGGGCCCGGATTGCCGAGGCCCGCGATCAGCCAGGGGGCGCTGGCGTCGGTCGTCACGTGCATGTCTCCTTCATACGCGCATCACTGGCTCGGAGCCTCGTGGGCTCACGCGCGGCAGCCGCCGCCCCCCTTGAGGAGCGGCGGCTGCCGTGTGGACCGGGTGTCGCGGAGGCTCAGGCCTCGGCGGCCTCGTCGCCCTCGGCCTCGGCCGGGGCCTCCTCGGCCTGCGCGGCCAGGACCTGGAGGACGACGGTGTCGTCCTCGACGGCCAGCGTGGTGCCGGAGGGCAGCGGGATGTCCTTGGCGAGGACCGACGCGCCGGCGTCGAGGCCCGCCACGGAGACGGTGACCGACTCCGGGATGTGGGTGGCCTCGGCCTCGACCGGGAGGGTGTTGAGGACGTGCTCGAGCAGGTTGTTGCCCGGCGCCAGGTCGCCCTCGGTGTGGACGGGGATCTCGACGGTGACCTTCTCGCCGCGCTTCACGATGAGCAGGTCGACGTGCTCGAGGATGCCGATGCGGAGGGCGTCGCGCTGGACGGCCTTCGGGATGACGAGCTCGCTGCGGCCGTCGATGTCCAGGTTGATCAGGACGTTCGAGGTCTTCAGCGCCATGAGGGTGTCGTGGTGCGGAAGGGCGATGTGGACCGGCTCGGTGCCGTGGCCGTAGACGACGGCGGGCAGCTTGTCGGCGCGACGCAGACGGCGGGCGGCACCCTTGCCGAACTCGGTACGGGTCTCGGCGGTGATCTTCACCTCGGACATGTGCACTCCTCGTATATGCAGTGACGGAAAAGAATCGGTCACCCGGCCACGAACGGCCTGCTACGAAGAGCGCGTCGATAACGGACAGCCACACAAGAAGTGCGGCCTCCCTCGCCGAGCAACTTCAGCAGTCTACTCGGCGACGGAGGCCGCACCAAAAGGATCTTCCGAGCGGGTCCTACTGCTCGTCGAAGAGGCTCGTCACCGAACCGTCCTCGAAGACCTCGCGCACCGCGTTCGCGATCGTCGGCGCGATGGAGAGCACCGTGATCTTGTCGAGCTCCAGCTCGCTCGGCGTGGGCAGCGTGTCCGTGAAGACGAACTCGCTGACCTTCGAGTTCTTCAGGCGGTCCGCGGCGGGGCCCGAGAGCACACCGTGCGTGGCCGTCACGATGACGTCCTCCGCGCCGTGCGCGAACAGGGCGTCGGCGGCGGCGCAGATCGTGCCACCCGTGTCGATCATGTCGTCGACCAGGACGCAGACGCGGCCCTTCACCTCACCGACGACCTCGTGCACGGTGACCTGGTTGGCGACGTCCTTGTCGCGGCGCTTGTGCACGATCGCGAGCGGCGCGCCGAGGCGGTCGCACCAGCGGTCGGCGACGCGCACGCGGCCGGCGTCGGGGGAGACGACGGTCAGCTTCGAGCGGTCGACCTTCGCGCCCACGTAGTCCGCGAGGATCGGCAGCGCGAAGAGGTGGTCGACCGGGCCGTCGAAGAAGCCCTGGATCTGGTCGGTGTGCAGGTCGACCGTGAGGATGCGGTCGGCACCCGCGGTCTTCATGAGGTCCGCGATCAGACGCGCCGAGATCGGTTCACGTCCGCGGTGCTTCTTGTCCTGGCGCGCGTAACCGTAGAACGGCACGATGACGGTGATGGAGCGGGCCGACGCGCGCTTCAGCGCGTCGATCATGATCAGCTGCTCCATGATCCACTTGTTGATCGGAGCGGTGTGGCTCTGGATCAGGAAGCAGTCGGCGCCGCGCGCCGACTCCTGGTAGCGGACGTAGATCTCGCCGTTGGCGAAATCGAAGGCCTTCGTCGGCACGATGCCGACACCCAGCTTGTGTGCGACCTCCTCGGCCAACTCGGGGTGGGCGCGGCCGGAGAAGAGCATCAGCTTCTTCTCGCCGGTCGTCTTGATCCCGGTCACAGCACTGTCTCCTCAGAGAGTTCTTCCCGCTGCCGTACTCACGCGTCCCGGTGCGTCGAGTCGGCCGAATGTGCACTATCACGGTACGCCGTGTCCGGCGCACCTGTTTCCGGTCAGCTTTCGCCGGCCGGCTCCCGGGACGCCGCCTCGGCCGCCTTCGCGGCCGCGCTCCCCGGACGCTTTCGGGCCACCCAGCCCTCGATATTCCGCTGCTGGCCCCGGGCGACGGCCAGCGAACCCGCCGGCACGTCCTTCGTGATCACGGACCCGGCGGCGGTGTAGGCACCGTCCCCGACCGTGACAGGAGCCACAAACATGTTGTCCGAACCGGTCCGGCAGTGGGACCCGACCGTGGTGTGGTGCTTGGCCTGGCCGTCGTAGTTCACGAAGACGCTCGCGGCGCCGATGTTGGAGTGCTCGCCGATCGTCGCGTCGCCCACGTACGACAGGTGCGGCACCTTGGAGCCGTCGCCGATCGTCGCGTTCTTCATCTCCACATACGTACCCGCCTTTGACTTGACTCCAAGCCGGGTGCCGGGACGCAGATACGCGTACGGGCCGACGATCGCCTGCTCGCCGATCTCCGCGGTGTCCGCGACGCTGTTGTCGACGCGTGCGCCCGCGCCCACCGAGGTGTCCTTGAGGCGGGTGTTCGGGCCGACCTCGCAGCCCTTGCCGAGGTGCGTGGTGCCGTGCAGCTGCGTGCCCGGCTGGATGATCGCGTCGCGCTCGAACGTCACCGTCGCGTCCACCCACGTCGACGCCGGGTCCACGACCGTCACGCCGGCCAGCATCGCGCCGGTCAGCAGCCGGTCGTTCAACGTGCGGCGGGCCTGTGCCAGTTGGACGCGGTTGTTGATGCCCGCGATCTCCTCGTGGTCGTCCGCCACGGCGGCGCCGACGCGGTGCCCGGCCTCGCGCAGGATGCCGAGGACGTCGGTGAGGTACTCCTCGCCCTGGCTGTTGTCCGTGCGGACCTTGCCGAGGGCCTCGGAGAGGAGGCGGCCGTCGAAGGCGAAGACCCCGGAGTTGATCTCGCGGATCTCGTGCTGTGCCTCGGTGGCGTCCTTGTGCTCGACGATCGCCGTGACGGAGCCGTCGGCGCCGTCCCGCACGATGCGGCCGTAGCCCGTCGCGTCCGGCACCTCGGCGGTCAGCACGGTCACGGCGTTGCCGTCGTCGGTGTGCACGGCGGCGAGCTTCCGCAGCGTCGCGCCCGTGAGGAGGGGGGTGTCGCCGCAGACCACCACGACGGTCCCGTCGACCGTGCCGCCGAGCTCCTCCAGGCCGATGCGGACGGCGTGCCCCGTGCCGTTCTGCTCGGCCTGGTAGGCGGTGCGGACCTGCGGGGCGATGACCCCGAGGTGCTCGCGGACCTGGTCGCTCTGGAAACCGACGACGGTGACGAGCTGCTCGGGCGAGAGCGCGGAGGCGGCGTGGAGCACGTGTCCGATGAGGGAACGTCCACAGATGTCGTGCAGGACCTTCGGCCGGTCCGACTTCATGCGGGTGCCCTCACCCGCTGCGAGGACGACGACGGCTGCCGGGCAGGTTGCGCTCACGGGGGATGCCCTTCGGCTTCGGATGGGTTGGGGTTCCTCTGTGGGAGGACATCCGCAGGATACCGGGGCATTGTGCGGTGGAAATGAGGGCGGGTCCCGACCTCGGCGGTCAGGACCCGGATAAAGAGTGCAGCTCCCCCATCAGGATTCGAACCTGAACAGACGGTACCAAAAACCGCAGTGCTGCCTGATTACACCATGGGGGACTAAACTCGAACGAACCGGACATTCCGTCAGGTTGCCGAGTCGGCACGCAACACTATGCCGTACCGACCCCCTTCGACGCGACGGTGGAGATCGCCAACCGGTCGGCATCCGGTCGTGTGCTGGATCACCGAGCCGGAAACTCACCGGAAAACCGGGGCGGAACGCCCGTACGCTGGAAGACATGACCACGACGGGGGACGACCGCACCACGGCCATGACCGGGCCGTGGTGGTGGGAGCGGTGGCGCGGTGTCGCGCTGGACGCGGGGCTCGCCGCGCTGTCGGCGGCGGAGTGCGGGGCGGAGGGAGTGGCCTTCGCGCGGGACGCGGGGCTGCCCGTCCCGGTGGGAGTCGGCTTCGGGCTGCTCGCGGGAGCCGCGCTGCTGATCCGGCGGCGCTGGCCCATCGCGGTCGTCCTGATATCGATCGCCATCACACCCGCCCAGATGGGCGTCCTGCTGACCGTCGTCGGCCTCTACACCCTGGCCGCCTCGGAGCTGCCGCGCCGCATCATCGGCGCCCTGGCCGGCATGTCGATGGCGGGCACCCTCGTCGTCGCGCTGGTGCGGGCCAACCAGGACATGGCCGAGGGCAGCCCCTCCATCGGCAGCGAGTTCATCCCCTTCTTCGCCGTGACCGCGGCGATCGGCGTGACCGCGCCCCCGGTCCTCCTCGGCCTGTACGTGGGAGCGCGCCGCCGCCTCGTCGAGGGCATGCGCGAGCGCGCCGACAGCCTGGAGCGGGAGCTCCAGCTCCTCGCCGAGCGGGCCGAGGAACGCGCGGAGTGGGCACGCAACGAGGAGCGGACGCGGATCGCCCGCGAGATGCACGACGTGGTGGCGCACCGCGTGAGCCTGATGGTGGTGCACGCCGCGGCCCTCCAGGCGGTGGCGCGCAAGGACCCCGAGAAGGCCGTCAAGAACGCCGCGCTCGTCGGCGACATGGGCCGTCAGGCGCTGACCGAGCTCCGCGAGATGCTCGGGGTGCTGCGCACCGGCGACGGCACGAAGGCGAAGCCGGAGAAGCCGGCCGAGCCGCCGCTGGCCGCCGTGGCCTTCGCGGCCGCCGCCGCCGCGTCCCGCGCGGTCGACGAGGACGGCCCGTGCCTCGCCGAGCTCGACGAGTTGGTGGGCCAGTCGCGGGCCACGGGCATGGCCGTGGACCTGTCGGTGGAGGGCGAGGCGCGCGACTGCTCCGCGGAGGTGGAACAGACGGCGTACCGGGTGGTGCAGGAGGCGCTGACCAACGTCCACAAGCACGCGGCGGGCGCGAAGACCCATGTGCGGCTCGCGTACCGCAGCGCGGAGATCGCGATGCAGGTGGAGAACGAACCCCCGCCGGAGGCCGACGCCTCGTCCGACGCGCGCCTGCCGAGCGGCGGCAACGGCCTCGTCGGCATGCGGGAGCGCGTGATGGGCCTGGGCGGGGTGTTCGTCTCGGGGCCGACGGACGGGGGCGGCTTCCGGGTGTCGGCGGTGCTGCCGGCGGCCGTGTAGGCCTACCGGCCGCCGCGTAGTCCTATATCCCCGAGCCCGCCGACAGGCGGGTGGGCTGGGCGCCGGTGATGAGCGTGGCCAGGGCCTGGTCGATGTGGGCGCCGAGGAACCAGTCGCCGCTGTGGTCGAGGCTGTAGACACGGCCCTCGGTGTCGATGGCGAGCAGCGCCTGCGTGTCCGGCTCCTCGCCGATGGGGCAGACCTCCGTGCCGAGCGCGCGGCCCAGATCGCCGAGGGTCCGGGCCAGGTGGAGGCCGTACATCGGGTCGAGGTGCACGGTGGCGGGCGCAATCTGACGGCCGGGCCCCTGCGGGGTGATGTGCAGGCCGCCGAACTCGGCCCACGCCTCGACGGCCGCGGGGAAGACGGTGTGCCGGTGCCCGGCCGGCGAGGTGTGGCGGCGCAGGGCGTCGGCCCAGATCTCTGCCTGCTTTATGTCCCAGTGTCCGGGGCGCCAGCCGGCGGCGCGCAGGGCGGCGTCGACGGGGACGGGGAAGCGGGTGCTGCCGCCGGTGCCGGGTGCGGTGGCGGTGGCGGGGTGGTCGGGGTGCATGGGCTGGTAACCCTCGTTCGGGTGGTGGGAACGGTCGGCCGGGCGGCGGATCAGGCTTCGGTGGCCGTGGGGTCGACGACGCGGACACCGAAGTGGGCGGTGAGCGCGGTACAGGAACGGCAGGGCTGGACGAAGTGCCCGTGCAGGGGGTCGCCGTCCTCGCGGATGCGGCGGGTGGTGAGTTTGGCGTGTTTGAGCGCCTTGCGGGCCTCTCCGTTGGTCATGGGCTTGCGCGAGGCGCGCTTGGAGCGGCTCGCGTCGGCCGCCGTGAGGTGCCGGGAGATGAGGATGGCCTCGGCGCAGCGGCCGGTGAAGCGTTCGCGCTGACCGCTGGTGAGGGCGTCGAGGAAGTCCTGGACGAGCGGGTGGAGCGCGGGGGGCTCCTCGCCGCGGCCCGCGGTGCAGGTGAGGGTGGTCTGGCCGCGTACGGAGAGGGCGGCGGCGACGGTGGGCAGGATGCCGTCGCGGCGCTGACGCAGGATGGGCGCGTGGGCGGCGGTGGCGCTCCAGCCGACGCGTGGATCCCCGGCGGCGTGTGCCGCCTGCGCGGCCTGTGCGGCTGTCGGGACGGTGCCCGGGGCCGTGCCGTCGCCGGTCGCGGCGCCCGCCGTGGTCGCCAGTGCCTGGCCGGGCATGCTGCTCTGTGCGGTCTGCATCGTGCTCTTCCCTCCCCCTGCTCGCGGCCGTCACCGCGTGTACAACGCCCCCGCGTCGCGGGGACAGCCTGCCAAATGGGGCGGGTGGTGCGGAAGCTGGGGCACTGCGACACGCCTGGCTTTCCGCCGGGATTCGTCACACCGTGACCGTCCGGTGGCTGGTGGTCATGGAATCGGAGGCCCGGTGACCGGTGTCGTGCTTGCGCATAGGCTGTGTCGACATCGCGGGACCAGGGACCGCACAGACAGAACCAGAACCTTCCACAGTGCCGCAGGGGGCAACCGCCATGACGACAGGTCGGCTGGGGCAGCAGTCAGCGCCGCCGAACGCGGCCTACGCCGGGCAGGTCGTGCACTTCCCGGATCCGGTCCGCGCCGCCCGCCATCCCAGAGGCGTGCGGGTGGACGAGCACGGTTACCCGGACTTCTCGGCGTACGCCCGCGCGGCCGCCGAGATCGCCGAGCCCCCGGAGGGCTTCGGCGTCGACGAACTGCGCCTGACGGACTACGTGTCGGCGAACGCGGCGATGGCGGCGGCGGACCACGACCTGTGGGACACGATCCCCGCGGTGGCGACCCCGCACGGCTGGACCTGGCACCACGTGCCGAACAGCCGGCGCCTGGAGCTCGTCCCCGTCGAGGTGAAGGCGCTGCTGCGGCACCACGGCGGCATCGCGACGACGGCCGTGGACCAGGACAAGAGGGGGACGCGCCCGCTGCAGGAGACGCGGCCCGCCCACTTCGGTCTGCCGAAGGCCGCGGTCGCGGTGACGGAACAGCAGGTGCAGAGCGTCGAGGAGGACCTCGGCTACCGGCTGCCCGGCGCCTACCGCTCCTTCCTGAAGGCCGCGGGCGGCTGCGCGCCGGTCGGCGCCGCGCTCGACGCGGAGCTGGGGCTCCTCGTGGACCAGCCGTTCTTCACGGTGCGGGACGAGGCCGCGGTCAACGACCTGGTGTACGTGAACAAGTGCCTGCGCGACCACCTCACCAAGGACTACCTGGGTGTCGCTTTCGTGCAGGGCGGTCTGCTCGCCGTGAAGGTGAAGGGCGACCGGATCGGCTCGGTGTGGTTCTGCGCGTACGACGACGCGCGCGACGTCTCGGAGGCGGCCGGGTGGCCCCCTGCCGAACGGGTGCGGCAGCTGCTGCTGCCGTGCGGCGACGACTTCGACGCGTTCCTGGCCCGGCTCGCGGGCAATCCGCCGGAGCTGGAGACCGTGGCGAACCTGATGGTGGACGGCGGCTTCGCGCACGCCGTCCCCGTGTCCTCGGGTGGGGAGTGACGTAACGATGGTGACCTTCGCGCAGGCGCAGGAGCGCGCCGAGGAATGGATCAACGGCGACGTGCCGGGCTACCAGCACCGTGAGGTGCGGGTCCGGGAGTTCGACCTCGGGTTCGTGGTGTGGGCCGAGGACCGGGAGAACGGTCCGGTGTCCGACGGCGGTTCGCAGCGGCTCGTCATCGCACGGGACAGTGGCGAGGCGACGCTCTGGCCGAGCCTCGCGGTGGGCGAGGTGATCCGCCGGTACGAGGAGGAGTACGGGCTGCCGGACATGGCACCGCAGGACGCGGTTCCTGCCCCGCCCGAGCGGGTCGACCTCAACCAGACGTCGTTCCTGCTGACTCCTCCGGAGTGGCTCCAGGAGGCGGCCGACAAGCTGGGCATCCCGGACCGCCGGGGTGAGTCGCGGAGTTCGGGGGGCGAGGGGTCGTCGGTGCCGCGGGCTCCAGAGCCGCAGCCGCAGCCGCCTGCCGCGCCTGCCGTGCCTGAGGCGCCGTCCGATCCGGCTGCTCCTTCCGCGCCTGCGGTGTCAGCGGCGTCTGCGACTTCCGGGGCACCCGCGGCTCCGGCTGCGCACGACGCGTCCGACGCTCCGGGTGCGCCCGCCGCTCCCTCGGGCGGTACGCCCTGGCCTGTGGCCGGGGGATCGGCCGAGGACGCCGTCCCGGAGCGCGTGCCCGAGCCCGTGGCCGAGTTCGACGACAGTCTGCCCGCGACGTCGGCGGGCGTGCCCGCGGACGCGACCCCGTGGGCCGGTACGGACACCAACGCCGACGCGGGCGAGGACCATTCGGTGCCGCTGCCCGCGACGGTGTTCGCGCCGCCGCTGACCGGCCTGGACGACGACGGGACGCCGCCCCCGGCCGCCACGCCCGACGCCAAGACCGCGCTGATGCACGGGGGCAGTCAGCTGCCGGCGACGGCGATCGCGCCCGCGCTGGACACGTCGACGCCGGGTGGTCCCGCGTCTCCGTCCGCGACCGCAGGGCCGCAGCCGCCGACCGGTTCACCGGCGCCGCTCCCGCCGCCACCCGGCGCGCAGGGCGCCCCCGCCGCGCAGTCGCAGTCGCCTGCCGGTGCGCCCGCGCCGTTCCCGCCGCCGTCCGGTGCGCAGTCGGTCAACGGGCCGCAGTCGCCTGCCGCTTCACCGTCGCCGGGTGCGCAGGGTGTCCCCGATGCGCAGTCGCGGCCCCCTGCCGGTGCGCCCGCGCCGTTCCCGCCGCCGTCCGGTGCGCAGTCGGTCAACGGGCCGCAGTCGCCTGCCGCTTCACCGTCGCCTGGTGCGCAGGGTGTCCCCGATGCGCAGTCGCAGTCGCCTGCCGGTGCGCCCGCGCCGTTCCCGCCGCCGCCCGGTGCGCAGTCGGTCGGCGGGCCGCAACCCCCCGCTGGTTCCCCCGCGCCGCTCCCGCCGCCGCCCGGCGCGCAGGGCGCCCCCGCCTCCCAGTCGCCGAACGCGCCGCAGCCACCCGCCGGTCCCCCCGCGCCCGCCCCCGACGCCTCCGCGTACGGGTATCCGCAGCCGCCCGCCGCGCCCGCGGCCGGTGACCTCGCGGATGCCGCCACCAGCAAGGCGGGGCCGAGCACGCCGCCGCCCTCCGGGCCCGGCGCTCCCGGTACGCCCGCCGGTGGCTACGTACCGACGCAGCTCGTCTCCTCGCTGGGCCCGGACGGACCCAAGCCGCCCGCGGCTCCGGGTACGCCCCCCGGTGGGGTGCACCACGCGGCGACGATGCTGGCCGACCCGAGCATGGGCGGTGGCATCAAGCCGCCCGGCGCCCCCGGTGCTCCGGGCGCGCCCCAGCCTCCGGGCCCGCCCGGCGCTCCCGGCGCACCCGGTGCGTCCAATGCGCCCCAGCCCCCCGGCCCGCCCGGCGCCCCCGGCACGCCGCCCGGTGGGGTGCACCACGCGGCGACGATGCTGGCCGACCCGAGCATGGGCGGTGGCATCAAGCCGCCCGGCGCCCCTGGTGCTCCCGGCGCGCCCCAGCCTCCGGGCCCGCCCGGCGCGCCTGGTGCGCCCGGTGCTCCGCAGCCTCCCGGTCCGCCCGGCGCCCCCGGCGGCGGCGTCCACCACGCCGCGACCATGCTGGCCGGACCCGCGGTCGGCGGCCCCGGCGCGCCCGGGATGCCTCCGCCGCCCGCGCCGGGCCAGCACGCGCCCGGACCCGGCGTACCTCCCGGCATGCCGGGTGCCCCGGGCGGTCAGCCGTACGGGTACCCGCAGCAGCCCACCGGTCAGCCCACCGTCGGCCCCGGCTACCAGGCCGTGCTGCGCTACCGCGCCGCCGACGGGTCCGAGCAGCAGCTCATCCGGCGGTCCGCGCCCGGTACGCCGCACCCGGAGTGGCAGATCCTGCACGAGCTGCGCGGCATGAACGTGCCGCCGCAGCAGGTGCTGGAGCTCCACACCGAGCTGGAGTCCTGCGAGCTGCCCGGCGCGTACTGCGCGCGGATGATCCGGGAGACCTGGCCGCAGGCGCGGATCACGTCGATCGCCCCGTACGGCAGGGACCACGCCTCCCGCAGGCAGGGCATGCAGCAGCTCCTCGCCCACCAGGGCGAGCTGCACCAGGTCGCGGACGGCCCCGCCAGGCCCGCGCCGGTGCGTGCCCCGCTGCAGCAGATGCCGCCCGCGCAGCCGATCCCGCCGGAGGGCGTCGCGCAGGAGCTGGCCGCGGCCTTCGGGCCCGGCATCTTCCGGTTCGACCAGCGGGCGGTCTCGCGGCAGGGCGTGCCGGACATCGTGGCGCACACCCTCGTCGTGGCGGGCCTGCCCGTCGACTTCGGGCCGTTCTTCTGGGCGCAGGCCCAGCCGGGCCGCCCCGTGCCGACGCTGGCCGAGCTCGCACAGGAGCGCGGGGTGCAGCCCGCGTCCGACGCGGGGTCGTACCTGGTGATGGGCAGCGACTTCGGGCGCGCGCTGTGCGTGCAGTACGGCACGGCGAACATCGTGGCGGTGCCGGTCGAGGCCGGGCCCGGCGGAGCCCCCGTGCCGCCGCAGTTCGTGAACACGGGCCTGCCCGAGTTCGCCCGCTGCATGGCGCTGCTCGGCCGGATGTGGCGGCTGCGGTTCGGGCTCAACCAGGAGCAGGCGGGCCGCTGGACCGTCGACTTCCAGAACCAGCTCGCCGCGCTCGACCCGGCGGCGCTCGCGTCGCCGGAGAGCTGGTGGTCCGTGCTCCTGGAGCAGATGTGGGACGGGCTGCTGTAGAGCGCGGCCCGCGGGCGGGAGCCCGTGTCGGTGAGGCGCCCGCTCCGTCCCCTGGCCGGACGGGGTGGGCGCCTCGCCCATTCGGGGCGCGAGCGGCGGGAATGACGCCCCGATTCCGACTTCCGGCGCCATTTGACGCATCCTTGACCGGGTGGAGTGGGCGGAGTGTCGCGTTATGAGCGCTTCCGCTTGATCCATCAAGATGTGCGCCAATCGCGCTGTACGCGTGCGGTACGTCGGAGAGGGGATCCAAGGATGAGCAGCAGCGGTGCATCGTCGTCGCCCTACGGCTTCGTCACCGTGCGGGGGCGCGGCTACCGTCCCGAGCAGGTCGAGGCGTACGCCGCAGGCCTCTCCCGGGAGCGGGACGACGCGTGGGAGCGCGCGGCCCGGCTCACCGTCCTCGCGAAGGACATGGAGGTGGAGGCGGAGCACCTGCGGGACGTGGTGTCGCGGCTCGCGCCCCAGACGTACGAGACGCTCGGCGAGCGGGCCCGGCAGATCCTGTCCCTCGCCGAGACGGAGGCCGCCGCGGTACGGGAGAGCGCGGCGGCCGAGGCACAGGCGGTGACGGAGGACGCGGAGGCGGCGGCCCGTGAGCTGCGGGAGTCCGCGCGCGCCTACGCCGAGCGGACCGGCGCCGACGCGGAGGAACGGGCCGGGCGCCGGCTCCAGTCGGACCGGGCGACGGCCGACGAGATCAGGATCTCCGCCCGGCAGGACGTGAAGGCGTGGCGCGGCGAGGCGCTCGCGGCGCTGCGCGAGATGCGGCAGCGGTGCGAGGGGCTGCTCGCGGAGCAGGAGAAGGAGCAGGCCGAGCGGTGGGAGGCGGCCGAGCGCGAGGCCGCCGAGCGCGAGGCGGCGTCGGACGCGCGGGACGCGGAGCGGGTGGCCGCGGCGGAGGCGAGACTGTCCGAGGCCAAGCGGGCCTTCGCGGCGGCGGAGGAATCGGCGCGGCACGGGCAGGAGGACGCGGAGGCGCGGGCCGCCGAGATCGTGGCGGAGGCGGTCCTGTGCGAGGAGCGGGTGACCCGCGAGACGGAACGCATCCTGCGCGAACACGGCGAGCGCTGGGACGAGGTACGGGCCCACATGGACCACGTGCGCAGCAGCCTGGCGGCCCTGACCGGGCGGGCTCCCGCGGAGGAGACGCCGTAGGACGGGGCCTACTTCTCCCGCCGTGCCGCCCCCGCCAGGATCCAGCCCTCCACCGCCTCGTACCGCCTGCGGTGCTCCTCCGCCTCCGTGCGGCCGGAGAAGCGGGTGCCGAGCCAGCCGAGGAGGAAGCCGAGCGGGATCGAGGCGATGCCCGTCGTCGTGAACGGGAACCAGGTGAAGTCGTGGTGCGGGAACAGGGCGCCGGGGCTGCCGGAGACCAGGTTCGTGCCGGTCATCAGGACGAGTGAGCCGAGCGTGCCGCCGAGGAGGGTCCAGAGCAGACCGGTCCGTGTGTAGCGGCGCCAGAAGAGGCTGTAGACCAGGGCGGGTGCCAGGGCGGACGCGCCCAGGCAGAAGGAGAGGGTGGCCAGGGGCTGCAGGTTGTGGTCCTCGACCAGGACCGCGAGGAGGATCGCCGGGACCCCTGTGGCCAGCGCGGAGGCGCGGGCCAGCGTCATCTCGCGGCGCGGCGACGGGGCGCGGCGGCCCTGCGCGAAGACGTCGTGGGCCAGGGAGTTGGCGCAGGCGAGGATCATGCCGGCGACCGAGGCGAGCAGCGTCAGGAACAGTGCCGTGGTGACCGTCGTGAAGAGCAGGGTCTCGGCGGCCGAGCTGTGGGCGCCGAACGCCGCGCGGGAGCCGAGGAGGTAGGCGGTGTTGCCCTGCGGGTCGTCCGCCGCGATCGCCGCGCGGCCGAGCAGCGCGGTCGCGCCGAACCCCACGACGGTGATGACGAGGACGAAGAGCGCGACCGACGAGACCGCCCAGGACATGGAGCGCCGTATCTCGCGGGCGTCGCGGGCCGTGTACATCCGCATCGTGACGTGCGGGAGCGCCGCGCCGCCGAGGACCACCGTCAGCTCCGAACTGATCATGTCGAGGCGCGGGCTCGGGCTGTCCGCGAACTGGAGTCCGGAGCGGAGGTACGCCGGTCCCGCGCCGCTGCCGTCCCGCGCGGCGGCGAGCAGGGCGCCCGGGTTCCAGTCGAAGCGGTGCAGTATCAGGGCGGCGACGACCACGCCGGAGCCGAGCAGCATCACGATCTTCAGGATCTGGATGAGGGCGGTGCCCTTCATGCCGCCGATGGCCGCGTAGCTGATCATCAGGGCGCCGAGCGCGACGACGCAGGCGGTCTTCAGGCCGTCGCTGGAGAAGCCGAGGATGAAGGCGAGCAGGTCGCCGGCGCCCGCCAGTTGGACCAGCATCAGCGGCAGCAGGGCGGCGATGGTGGCCGCGCACGCGGCGATGCGGACGGCCCGGCCCGGCATGCGGCGCGCCACGACGTCGCCCATGGTGAACCGGCCCGCGTTGCGCAGGGGTTCGGCCAGCAGGAACATCAGGAGCGTCAGGGAGAGCGCCGTGCTCAGGGCGAGGACCACGCCGTCGTGTCCGAGCAGGGCGATCACGCCCCCGGTGCCGAGGACGGTGGCCGCCGAGATGTAGTCGCCCGCGATGGCGAGACCGTTGCGGAGCGGGGAGAGGGCGCCGTACCCGGTGTAGAACTCGTCGAGGTCGTCCCGGTCGGGCCCGGTCATGACGCACAGGAGCAGGGTGAGGGTGGCCACGACGGTGAAGGCCACCAGGGACATGGTCTGCGCCTCCGCGCTCACGGGGCCTCCCCGTCGTGCCTGGCGGTCGACGCGCGCTGTCTGCGCAGGCGTGCGGAGAGCGGGTCGAGGCGGCGGCGTGCCGTGCGCTCGAACAGGACGAGGGCGAGACAGGTGACGGGGAGCTGGCACAGGCCGAGGAGCAGCCCGGTGGTCAGGCCGCCGGAGACGGTGCCGGTCATGAAGGACGGCGCGAGGGCGGACAGGGCGAGGAAGAGCGTGAAGTAGCCGAGCGCGGTGAGGGTGGCGACGCGGCGCTGGCTCCGGTAGGCGCCGCGCAGCTTGCGCAGGTCGCTGTGGCGGCCGGGAGCGGGGCGGCGGGGGAGCCGGGGGGCCGGGGGCGCCTTGGGCGGCGGGGGCTGCCAGGGGTAGGTGAGGTGGGCCTGCTGCTCGAAGGGGGCCACCGGTGGGGTGTACGGGGTGTGCGGGGTGCAGGGCTCGTGTGGGAAGGGGGTTGGGTCGTACGCGTCGTACGGAGGGTGGGTCATCCCGGTTCTCCTTGCGCGGCTTCCGGTCCGGTGGTGCGGACCGCAGGGAGCGAGGGGAGCCGAGACGTTACTCGTAAGTAGGCCCGGTGTGCGGGGTTTTCGAGGAACCGGTCAGTCGCTCTGTTGTGTGGGTGACAACTGGTCCTTCTGGGCGGCGAGTTGCCGTTCGTCGAGGACGGGGAAGCGCCGGGGCGCCAAGAAGAGCAGGACGGCCAGCGCGGCGACGGCGGCACACCCCGCGCCGAGGTACACCGAGTCGACCGCCGCGTCCACCGCGCGCCGCAGCGGTTCGGGGTCGGCCACGGACCCCGGGTCGTCCAGGATGCGTGCCACCGAGTCGAGCGACCCGGCCCCGTCGAGCCGCGCGGCGAGCACCCCGTTGGCGACCGCGCCGAACAGGGCGGCGCCCAGCGTCTGGCCGATCTGGCGGCAGAACAGCACGGACGCGGTCGCCGTGCCGCGCTCGGCCCAGCCGACGCTGGACTGGACGCCGACGATGAGCGGCAACTGGAAGAGCCCGAGGGCCGCGCCGAGCAGCAGCATGAGCAGCGCGGGCTGCCACGCGGTGCCGGGGTAGGGCAGGAACGGGAACGTGAAGAGGATCAGCGCGGCCCCCGAGATGCCGGTGATCGCGGTGTTGCGGAAGCCGATCCTGCGGTACACGTGCTGGCTGAGCGCGGCGGAGACCGGCCAGCTCAGCGTCATCACGGAGAGCACGAATCCGGCGGCGACCGGGGCGAGTCCGAGGACGGACTGCGCGTACGTGGGCAGGAAGACGGTCGGCGCCACCATCAGGAGGCCGAGCGCGCCGAGGGCGAGGTTCACCGCTGCGATGGTGCGCCGCCGCCAGACCCAGCCGGGGATGATCGGCTCCTCGGCCCGGCGCTCGACGAGGACGACGACGGCGATGAGGGCGAGCCCCGCGCCGAACAGCGCGAGGGACGGCGCCGACACCCAGTCCCAGGCGACCCCGCCCTGTACGAGCGCGGTCAGGAGGGTGCCGCCGCAGGCGAAGACGGCGAGCGCGCCGGGCCAGTCGACGCGGCCGCGCGGGACGGCCTCGCGCTCGGGCTCGTGCAGGTGGCGCACGATCAGCCAGAGCGCGACGGCCCCTATGGGCAGGTTGATGAGGAAGATCCAGCGCCAGTCCGCGTACGAGGTGATCGCCCCGCCGAGCGCGGGCCCCGCGACGGCCGACGTGGCCCACACGGTCGACAACTTGGCCTGGATCTTGGGGCGTTCCTTGAGCGGGTAGAGGTCGGCGGCGAGGGTCTGCACGGTGCCCTGGACGGCGCCGCCGCCGAGCCCCTGGACGACGCGGAAGGCGATCAGGGACTCCATGTTCCAGGCGAGGGCGCAGAGTCCGGAGCCGAGGAGGAACAGCACGCACCCCGCGATGAGGACGGGCTTGCGGCCGAAGGTGTCGGAGAGCTTGCCGTAGACGGGCAGGGTGACGGTGGCCGCGAGGAGGTAGCCGGAGAAGAGCCAGGAGAAGATCGAGAAGCCGCCGAGCGCACCCACGATCTGCGGGACGGCGGTCGACACGATGGTGGAGTCGACGGCGGCCAGCGCCATGGCGAGCATGAGCGCGGCGACGACCGCGCCCCGGCCGCGTACGGCGTCCTGGGTGCGTATCGCGTCCTGGGTGCCCACAGAACTTCCTTCCCCCCGCGTCCGGTTGCTGCGGGCCACCTTCTCACTCGGGGGAGTCCGGGGGCAGGGCGCACGGCGGGTGGACGACCGGGTGGACGGCGGGGTGGAGGAAACCCTGAGAAGGACTCCACCGGCGGGTGGAGATCCCCTAGGGGTACCTCCGTACAACGGACCGGGGAGCGTTCGTCCCGCTGGAGGATGAGCCGGGCCCCGCCGGTCCTTAGATTTGCTTTACGAGCCGGGCACGGGGCCGGCTCGTGAAACCCACCCCGCCGGAATGGGGCGGCCCCTCCCGCAGGAGGGGCCAACCGCACCGGCGAGGGTGGGGTTTTCCCCCGGAAAAGACTGCGCTGAGCACCAGCGCGCCGGGACCCGCCGTGACACCAGACTGAAGCGCGAGAGCGCGCCGCGTACTCGCCCGGCTCGTCGCAGGACCGACTTAGGAGACTTACCGTGACAACGGCTATAACGACACCCAGGCACGGGGGCACTGGAGGGCGTACGGCCGTGGCGGCGCGGGCACGCCAGGTCGTGAAGGCGTACGGCTCCGGGGAGACCCGCGTCGTCGCGCTCGACCACATCGACGTCGACATCGCCCGCGGTCAGTTCACCGCGATCATGGGCCCCTCGGGGTCCGGCAAGTCCACCCTGATGCACTGCCTCGCGGGCCTCGACACCGTCAGCAGCGGGCAGATATACCTCGACGAGACCGAGATCACCGGCCTCAAGGACAAGAAGCTGACGCGGCTGCGCCGGGACCGGATCGGCTTCATCTTCCAGGCGTTCAACCTGCTCCTCACCCTGAACGCCATCGAGAACATCACGCTCCCGATGGACATCGCGGGCCGCAAGCCCGACCGTGCCTGGCTCGACCAGGTCGTGGAGACCGTGGGTCTGGCGGGGCGCCTCAAGCACCGTCCGACCGAGCTCTCCGGTGGCCAGCAGCAGCGCGTCGCCGTGGCCCGCGCCCTCGCCTCGCGCCCCGAGATCATCTTCGGCGACGAGCCGACCGGAAACCTCGACTCCCGCGCCGGTGCCGAGGTGCTGGGCTTCCTGCGCCGCTCGGTGACCGACCTCGGCCAGACCATCGTGATGGTCACGCACGACCCGGTGGCCGCCTCGTACGCGGACCGCGTCCTGTACCTCGCCGACGGCCGGATCGTCGACGAGATGCACCACCCGACCGCCGACCAGGTCCTCGACCGCATGAAGTCCTTCGACGCCCGGGGTCGTACGTCATGACCGTCCTCAAGACCTCGATGCGCAACTTCTTCGCGCACAAGGGCCGCATGGCGCTCTCCGCCGTGGCCGTGATCCTGTCGGTGGCATTCGTGTGCGGCACGCTCGTCTTCTCCGACACCATGAGCACCACCTTCGACAAGCTCTTCGCGGCGACCTCCGCCGACGTCACCGTCACCCCCAAGTCCGCGGAGGACGCGGGCGACACCCCGCGCAGCGGCAAGCCCGAGTCCATGCCCGCCTCCGTCGTCGAGCAGGCGAAGCGGGCCAAGGGCGTCAAGGCGGCCGAGGGCGCGGTCAGCAGCCAGAGCGTGACCGTCGTCAACACGAAGAACAAGAACATGGGCCCCACCAACGGCGGCCCGACCATCGCGGGCAACTGGACGCACAACGACCTGCGTTCCATGGACATCACCTCCGGCCACGCCCCGCGCGGCCCCACCGAGGTGATGATCGACGCCGACACCGCCGACAAGCACGACCTGAAGCTCGGCGACGAACTGCGCACCATCGCCGCCACCGGCGACCTCACCGCGAAGATCTCCGGCATCGCCACCTTCAAGGTGACCAACCCCGGCGCCGCGATCGTCTACTTCGACACCGCGACCTCGCAGCGTCAACTCCTCGGCGCCACCGGCCGGTTCACGCACGTCAACCTCACCGCCGCCGCGGGTGTCAGCGACACGCAGCTGAAGAAGAACGTCGCCGCCGTCCTCGACGGCAAGACCTCCTCGTACGACATCAAGACGCAGAAGGAGACCGCGGACGACAACCGCGAGTCCGTCGGCAGCTTCCTCGACGTCATGAAGTACGCGATGCTCGGCTTCGCCGGGATCGCCTTCCTCGTCGGCATCTTCCTCATCATCAACACCTTCTCGATGCTGGTCGCCCAGCGCACCCGCGAGATCGGCCTGATGCGCGCCATCGGCTCCAGCCGCAAGCAGGTCAACCGCTCCGTCCTCGTCGAGGCCCTCATGCTCGGCGTGTTCGGCTCGGTCCTCGGCGTCGGCGCGGGCATCGGACTCGCCGTCGGCCTCATGAAGCTGATGTCCGGCGTGGGCATGGAACTCTCCACCGGCGACCTCACCGTCAACTGGACGACCCCCGTGGTCGGCCTCGTCCTCGGCATCGTCGTCACCGTCCTCGCCGCCTACCTCCCCGCACGACGGGCCGGCAAGGTCTCGCCGATGGCCGCACTGCGCGACGCGGGCACCCCGGCCGACGGCAGGGCGAGCGCGCTGCGCGCCGTCATCGGACTCGTCCTCACCGGCGCGGGCGGCTGCGCCCTGTGGGCCGCCTCGCAGGCCGACAAGGCCAAGGACGGCTCGCTGTTCCTCGGCGGCGGCGTCGTCCTCACGCTCATCGGGTTCGTCGTCATCGGTCCCGTGCTCGCCTCCGGCGTGGTCCGCGTCATCAGCGCGGTCCTGCTGCGGATGTTCGGCCCGGTCGGCCGGATGGCCGAGCGCAACGCGCTGCGCAACCCGCGCCGCACCGGCGCCACCGGCGCGGCCCTGATGATCGGCCTCGCGCTGGTCGCCTGCCTCTCCGTCGTCGGCTCCTCCATGGTCGCCTCGGCCACCGACGAGCTCGACAAGTCGGTCGGCGCGGACTTCATCGTCCAGCCCACGCAGCCCGGCATCTCCATCACGGAGAAGGCCGCGCAGGCCCTCGGCAAGGCCGACCACATCGCCCACATCACCCGCTACAAGCAGATCAACGCGGACATGACCACGCCCTCGGGCAAGACCGTGGACGGCGTCGGCCTCAGCGCCGCCGACCCCTCCTACGCCACGGACCTGCGGCGCGAGACCACCGCGGGCACGCTGTCCGCCGCCTACGGCAAGGACGCCATGTCCGTCGGCGACGACTTCGCCGAGAAGCACGGCCTGAAGGTCGGCGACGAGCTGAAGATCGCCTTCGAGCACGGCAGGACGGCGAAGCTGAAGCTCGCGGCGATCACGAACGACGACACGTCCGTCGACAAGGGCTCGATGTACCTCAACATCACGACGATGGAGAAGTACGTCCCCGCGGACCGCGTCCCGCAGAACGACATCATGTTCGCCTCGGCCACCAAGGGCCAGGAAGAGGCCGCGTACGCCTCCCTGAAGAAGTCCCTGGACGCCTACCCGCAGTACAAGGTGATGGACCAGACCGACTTCAAGCAGACCCTGAAGGACCAGGTCGGACAGCTCCTGAACATGGTCTACGGCCTGCTCGGCCTCGCGATCATCGTCGCGGTCCTCGGCGTCGTGAACACCCTGGCCCTCTCGGTGGTGGAGCGCACCCGCGAGATCGGCCTCATGCGGGCCATCGGCCTCTCCCGCCGCCAGCTGCGCCGCATGATCCGCATGGAGTCCGTGGTCATCGCCCTCTTCGGCGCCCTGCTCGGCCTCGGCCTGGGCATGGGCTGGGGAGCGACGGCCCAGAAGCTCCTGGCCCTCGAAGGCCTGAAGGTGCTTGAGATCCCGTGGCCGACGATCATCGCGGTCTTCATCGGGTCGGCGTTCGTGGGCCTGTTCGCGGCCTTGGTCCCGGCGTTCCGGGCGGGCCGGATGAACGTCCTCAACGCCATCGCCACCGAGTAGCCACACCGACGGGGGAATCGGGGGAACGGGGGAGCCGGCCCCGGCGGGCGCGCGTCATGCGCGCCCGCCGGGGCCGCCGCCGTCTGTTGTCATTCCCGGCGCAGCAGCACGTACCCGTACGCGGTGTCCTCGGCGACGTAACGGGTGCCCGGATGCAGGCCGTTGGCGTACGCGACCGGGTCCTTCGTCCAGCCGGACCGAACGTCGAGAGCGACGTACCTGGGCACGACGGGGTCGGCGTCGCCGGTCCAGAAGACGCGGGCGCGGGAGGTGAGCCGGGTGATCGGCCCGATGTTCGCCTCGACGGTGGCGCCGTCCGGGATGCGGTCGAGCATCTTCTCGATGGCGACGACCTGCTCGCTCTTCTCGTACGTCGCCCCTTCGGTGAGGCCCCCCAGCGGCAGGGACGTGGTGAGGGCGAGCGCGGCAGCGGCGACGCACGCGGGCAGCAGGTCCGCGTACCGGCGCAGCCACGGCTTCGCGCTGCGGCGCGCGGTGGCGACGGCGTCGACGAGGGCGAGCAGGACGACCGGCATCAGGACGGCGCTGTAGTGCCAGTCCGTGCCCCAGTAGTGGTCGTCGGCGGAGACGAACCGCCAGCCGAGCGTCGGCAGCGCGACCAGGAGCAGCGGCGAACGCAGCGCGAGGAGCCCGGAGGTGGGGATCAGCAGCCAGGCGAGGGTACGCAGCTTCGTACCGAACCCGTCGAAGACCCCGGCGGCGCCGCCCCCGTCCCCCACCTTGTCCCAGTAGTCGTACCCGCCGACCGAGTTGAACGCCGGAATGACCAGCGTGAGCGTGACGAGGGTGGCGACCGCGCCGAACGCGGCGACCCCGAGGGCGTAGGGCAGGGCCTTCCGGTCCGTACGCCGGCACCGGATCGCCACCACCACGGCGAGCGCGGCGAGGGTCACCCCCAGGTCCTCCTTGACGAGGACCAGCGGCAGCGCCCAGAGCAGGGACGCCCGCCACCGCTGCCGGAGCAGCGCTTCGAGGGAGAACGCGATCAGCGGCACCGCGAAGCAGATCTCGTGGAAGTCGAAGTCGACGGCGCGCTGGATCCCCCACGACAGTCCGTACGCGACCCCGACCGCGAGCCCCGACGCGCGCCCCAGGATCCGGGTCGCCGCCCGGGTGACGGGCACGACGGAGACGGCGATCAGCAGTGCCTGCGCGACGAGCAGCGTGACGGGGGAGGGGAAGAGCCGGTAGGCGGGGGCGAGGAGGGCGGTGACGGGGCTGAAGTGGTCGCCGAGGATGTTGGCGCCGGGCCCCTTGAGGTCGGCCACCGGCACGTCGAGGTGCGCGTACGCGCGCACGGCCTGCTCGAAGATCCCGAGATCCCACGAACGGCTCTCGAGCCGCCGGTACCGGCACACGGACACGACGGCGTACGCGAGGAACAGTCCTGCGGCGAGCAGATACGGGGCGCGGTCCCGGAGCCGTCTCTTCCCGTCGACGACGGGAGCGGAGACGCTCCGGTCCCGCCCCGGTATGAGCTCGTCGGCACGCTCCTCCTGAACGGGGAGATCGGTTTTGGCTCCGGGCATGGGGTGGCTTTCTGTGGGAGAGGGGGTGCAGATCTCAGCCCCTCCGGCGATTGAGGAGCGGGGTCCGGGGCGGAGCCCCGTGTCGCGGCGGCGCGTTCGAAGATACTCAGCCCCCCGAGGGAACCGCCGTCGCCGAGTCGCTGGGCGGCAGCGACGTCGACGGCGTCACCGTCGGAGGCAGCCGCGTCGGCGTCCGCGAGGGCGGGGACGAGCCGGGGTCGGGCGACGCCGACCGTTCGGCGGGGGACGACTCCGGGAGAGACGCCGACTTCGTCGGGCTCGGCGGCACCGCGGGCCCCACCGGTTCATCCCCGCGGCCCAGCTGCACCGCGGCGAGCGCCGCCCCGCCCGAGACGAGGCACACGGCGAGCGCCGCCCCCGCGGCGTACGTGCGCCGCCGCCGTCGGGCCCCGCGCGCGGACACCTGATGGGCCGGGACCGGCGAGGCGGCCCGCCCGCCCGACGCGGCGGCCCGTTTCAGCGCGGCGGCGAGACGGTCGCCGTCGCCGGCCGGGGGCATGGGCTCGGTCACGGTGCTCCTCCGAGGTCGAGGTCCGAGGTGGGCGCGTCGTCGAACGCGGCGTCGTCGAGATGCGGCGCGAGCGCGGCCCTCGCCCGGGACAGGTGGGACTTCACGGTCCCGGCCGCGATCCCGGTCTCCGCGGCGACCTGCTGCACGGACAGGTCGCAGACGTAGTGCAGAACGGCCACGTGCCGCTGCCGCTCGGACAGCCGCCGCAGCGCGGCGACCAGCGCGACGGTCCCCGGGTCGGGGGCGGGCGCGGTGCCCGCCCGCTCCCCGTGGTGGCGCCGCCAGGCCTCCGCGGCCCGCCCGCGCCGCCGCCACCGGCTGACGGCGAGCCGCCGGGCGACGGTCCTGACCCACGCCTCGGGCCCGGCGTCCCGCTCCAGACGGGCGCGGCGCGCCCACGCGCGGACGAAGGCCTCCTGGACCACGTCCTGCGCCTCGTGGAGGTCCCCCGTCATCAGATAGACCTGTCCGACCAGCGGTCTCACGGAGTGCGCGTAGAACGCCTCGAACTCCTCGTCGGTCAAGTGGTCTCCTGGTGCGTGCGGTGTTCTCGTTGGCAGTACGCCTGGCAAGCGCGGCCGGTTTACACCGCGGGGAAAGAATTTTCGAGCGCCGTTTCCGGACATTGTGCGGGAGACCACGGGGCACCCGGACTCCCCGGCCCCGCCCGGC
This sequence comes from Streptomyces venezuelae, assembly GCF_008642355.1. NCBI lineage: Bacteria > Bacillati > Actinomycetota > Actinomycetes > Kitasatosporales > Streptomycetaceae > Streptomyces > Streptomyces venezuelae. The sequence continues at coordinate 3,370,386 of NZ_CP029193.1, read as the reverse complement.
CCGCACCGCGGCTCGCCCCGACCGGGCCGCGCCGATCAGCGCGGAGTCGTACGCTGGAGACCCCCGGCCCGTACGACGTGCCGGGCGGTTCGCGTTGCCCACTCACTCCGGCACTCCGGTCATCCGGACCGCTGGACTGGACGGAAAGCCTTCAATGAGCCTGCACGGTCTGCTCGACGCTGTCGTCAAGGACTCGGCACTCGCCGAAGCGGCCAAGGCCGCGTCCGACGGCCACCGCATGCACGTCGACCTGGTCGGCCCGCCCGCGGCCCGGCCCTTCGCCGTGGCGGCGCTGGCCCGCGAGTCCGGCCGCACCGTCCTGGCCGTGACGGCCACCGGCCGTGAGGCCGAGGACCTCGCCGCCGCGCTGCGGACGATCCTGCCGCCGGACGGCGTCGCGGAGTACCCGTCGTGGGAGACGCTGCCGCACGAGCGCCTCTCCCCGCGCTCGGACACGGTCGGCCGCCGCCTCGCGGTCCTGCGCCGCCTCGCGCACCCCCGCACGGACGACCCGGAGACGGGTCCGGTCTCGGTGGTCGTCGCACCGGTCCGCTCCGTCCTCCAGCCGCAGGTCAAGGGCCTCGGCGACCTGGAGCCCGTGGCGCTGCGCAGCGGGCAGACCACGGACCTGAACGAGACGGTGGAGGCCCTCGCGGCGGCCGCGTACTCGCGCGTGGAGCTGGTCGAGAAGCGCGGCGAGTTCGCCGTACGCGGCGGCATCCTCGACGTCTTCCCGCCCACCGAGGAGCACCCGCTGCGCGTGGAGTTCTGGGGCGACGACGTCGAGGAGATCCGCTACTTCAAGGTCGCCGACCAGCGTTCCCTTGAGGTCGCCGAGCACGGTCTGTGGGCGCCGCCCTGCCGTGAGCTGCTGCTCACGGACGAGGTGCGCGAGAAGGCGGCCGTCCTCGCCGAGGAGCACCCGGAGCTGGGCGAGCTGCTCGGGAAGATCGCCGAGGGCATCGCGGTGGAGGGCATGGAGTCCCTCGCGCCGGTCCTCGTGGACGACATGGAGCTGCTCGTCGACGTCCTGCCGAAGGGCTCGATGGCGGTGGTCTGCGACCCGGAGCGGGTGCGGACGCGCGCGGCGGACCTGGTGGCGACCTCGCAGGAGTTCCTGCAGGCGAGCTGGGCGGCGACGGCGGGCGGCGGCGAGGCGCCGATCGACGTGGGCGCGGCGTCCCTGTGGGGCATCGCGGACGTCCGGGACCACGCCCGCGAGCTCGACATGATGTGGTGGTCGGTGAGCCCGTTCGCCGCCGACGAGGAGCTGGACGAGGACACGCTCAAGCTGGGCATGCACGCCCCGGAGACGTATCGGGGCGATACGGCGAAGGCGCTGGCCGACACGAAGGGCTGGCTGGCGGACGGCTGGCGCGTCGTCTACGTCACCGAGGGCCACGGCCCGGCGGCCCGTACCGTCGAGGTGCTCGGCGGCGAGGGCATCGCGGCCCGCCTCGACGGCGACCTCGGCGAGCTCACGCCGTCACTGGTCCACGTGTCGTGCGGCTCCATCGACTACGGCTTCGTGGACCCGGCCCTGAGGCTCGCGGTCCTCACCGAGACCGACCTGTCAGGGCAGAAGGCCGCCGGCAAGGACGGCCAGCGCATGCCGGCCCGCCGCCGCAAGACGATCGACCCGCTGACGCTGGAGTCCGGCGACTACATCGTCCACGAGCAGCACGGCGTGGGCCGCTACATCGAGATGGTGCAGCGCACGGTCCAGGGCGCGACGCGCGAGTACCTCGTGGTGGAGTACGCCCCGGCCAAGCGCGGCCAGCCCGGCGACCGCCTGTACATCCCCACGGACCAGCTGGAGCAGATCACCAAGTACGTGGGCGGCGAGGCCCCGACCCTCCACCGCCTGGGCGGCGCCGACTGGACGAAGACGAAGGCGCGGGCGAAGAAGGCGGTCAAGGAGATCGCCGCCGACCTCATCAAGCTGTACTCCGCGCGCATGGCGGCGCCCGGCCACGCCTTCGCGCCCGACACACCCTGGCAGCGCGAGCTGGAGGACGCGTTCCCGTACGCGGAGACGCCCGACCAGCTGACGACGATCGCCGAGGTCAAGGAGGACATGGAGAAGACGGTCCCGATGGACCGTCTGATCTGCGGCGACGTCGGCTACGGCAAGACGGAGATCGCGGTCCGCGCGGCGTTCAAGGCGGTCCAGGACGGCAAGCAGGTGGCGGTCCTGGTCCCGACCACGCTCCTGGTCCAGCAGCACTTCGGCACGTTCTCCGAGCGTTACTCGCAGTTCCCGGTCAACGTGAAGGCGCTCAGCCGCTTCCAGACGGAGACGGAGTCGAAGGCGACCCTGGAGGGCCTGCGCGACGGCTCGGTCGACATCGTCATCGGCACGCACCGCCTGTTCTCCTCCGAGACCAGGTTCAAGGACCTGGGCCTGGTCATCGTCGACGAGGAGCAGCGCTTCGGCGTCGAGCACAAGGAGCAGCTGAAGAAGCTGCGTGCGAACGTCGACGTCCTGACGATGTCCGCGACCCCCATCCCTCGTACGCTCGAAATGGCCGTCACCGGCATCCGCGAGATGTCGACGATCACGACGCCGCCGGAGGAACGCCATCCGGTCCTGACGTTCGTCGGCCCGTACGAGGAGAAGCAGATCGGCGCGGCGGTCCGCCGCGAGCTGCTCCGCGAGGGCCAGGTCTTCTACATCCACAACCGCGTCGAGTCGATCGACCGCGCGGCGGCGAGGCTCCGCGACATCGTCCCCGAGGCGCGCATCGCGACGGCCCACGGCCAGATGTCGGAACAGGCCCTGGAGCAGGTGGTCGTCGACTTCTGGGAGAAGAAGTTCGACGTCCTCGTCTCGACGACGATCGTCGAATCGGGCATCGACATCTCCAACGCGAACACGCTGATCGTGGAGCGGGGCGACAACTTCGGCCTGTCTCAGCTCCACCAGCTGCGAGGCCGGGTGGGCCGAGGCCGCGAACGGGGCTACGCGTACTTCCTCTACCCCCCGGAGAAGCCCCTGACGGAGACGGCCCACGAGCGCCTCGCCACGATCGCCCAGCACACGGAGATGGGCGCGGGCATGTACGTGGCGATGAAGGACCTGGAGATCCGCGGCGCGGGCAACCTGCTCGGCGGCGAGCAGTCGGGTCACATCGCGGGTGTCGGCTTCGACCTGTACGTCCGCATGGTCGGCGAGGCGGTCGCCGACTACCGCGCGTCCCTGGAGGGCGGTGTCGAGGAGGAGCCGCCCCTGGAGGTCAAGATCGAGCTCCCGGTCGACGCGCACGTCCCCCACGACTACGCACCCGGGGAGCGCCTGCGCCTCCAGGCCTACCGCGCCATCGCCTCCGCCAACACGGAGGAGGACATCAAGGCGGTGCGCGAAGAGCTCACCGACCGCTACGGCAAGCTCCCGGAACCGGTGGAGAACCTCCTCCTGGTGGCGGGCCTCCGCATGCTCGCCCGAGCCTGCGAGGTCGGCGAGATCGTCCTCCAGGGCAACAACATCCGCTTCGCCCCGGTGGACCTCCGCGAATCCCAGGAACTCCGCCTCAAGCGCCTCTACCCGGGAACGGTCATCAAGCCGACCGCGAACCAGATCCTGGTCCCGCGCCCGAAGACCGCGAAGGTGGGCGGCAAGCCGTTGGTCGGCCGGGAACTCCTCGGCTGGGTCGGGGAGTTCCTGACGTCGATTCTGGGGTCCTAGGCCCTAGGCCGGCGTGCAGGCCGCCGCGACCGACAGGCTGTTCTCGTAGAGGTGGTGCCGGGTGATGCGGCCGTTCTCCACCGTGAGGCGCAGGGCGAAGGGGCCCTCGAAGGACTTGCCGGTGGCGCGCACGGTGCCCTTGAGGTGGCCGAAGAGGACGGCGTCGGTGCCGTCCACCAGGAACGTGTCGAGCGTCGCGGAGGCGTCCTCGGCGACCGTGTGCTCCGCCAGTTCCGCGGACTGCGCGGCGCACTCGGCGCCCGTGGAGCGGGGGCGGATCCACGGGACGGCGGGGTTCTCGGCGAGCAGCCAGTCCACGTCGTCGGCGAAGAGTTCCACCATCCGCTCGGTGTCCCCGGCGAGCCGGGCCTGGAGGAAGTCCTGGACGACGGAGCGGGTGGGGGCGGCGACGGTCTCGGCGGTCATCGGATTCTCCTCGGACGGGCTCGCTCGGCTCATGCTGATGCGTCCGATCCTGTCGGGGGAGAGGGCGACGGTCGATTACCGCCGAGGTAATCGTGTGGTCGTCAGTCGTCGAACAGCTGGTCGTCCTTGTCGCGGCACAGGCCGTGGGCGACGCCCATGATGCGGGACGTCTGCACCTTGGTCGTGCCGAGGCGGCGCGTCGACTCCGTGAACTGGTCGCCGAGGGCCGGGCCCCGGACCGTGCACAGCGCGTCCCCCTCGGCGACGAGAGCGTCGTCGTCGATGTGGTCGAGGTCCGGGTAGTTCTCCCGCAGGGTCTTGAGGAAGAACGCGGCCGCCGCGCCCTTGAGGCCGCGCCCCTTGGGTGCGGGGGGAGCGGAAGGAGTGACGGACGCGCTCGCCGACGGAGTGCGCGGCTTGTCGGCCGCCGTGCCGTCGGACGCGTCGGTGTCGGACGCACCGCACCCCGTGGTACCGAGGACGAGGACGGTGAGCAGCGGCAGGGTGAGCCGCGGCAGACGCTTGAGCATGAATCTCCTGATGGGGAAGGAATCAGGAGATATTCTCATGATCTTCTGGGAGGGGAGAGCGCAGTGACGTTCCAAGTCGTGGGTCTGCACCGGTTCCCGGTGAAGTCGATGCTCGGCGACGTGCACGACCGGCTCGATTTCGGCGCGGCCGGCGTCGTCGGCGACCGGCTGTGGGCCCTGCGGTACCCGGACGGCAAGCTGGCGAGCGGAAAGAACCACCAGCGGTTCCGCCGCACACCCGGAATGCTGGAGCACCGCGCGGTCTACGACGCCGACGGCACCCCCGTCGTCCTCGCACCGGACGGTGCGGAGCTGCGCCCCGGCGACCCGCGCCTCCCGGAACGTTTCGGCGAGGGCGTGGAGTTGGTCCGCGAGGAGGGGGACGACTTCCACAAGGACGTCTCGGCCGTGTCCCTCGTCGGCACCGCGTCCCTGCGCGCACTGGGCGACCTGCTCGGCGACCCCGACCCCGTCGACGTACGACGCCTGCGCAAGAACATCGTCGTGGAGACCGACGAGCCATGGATCGAGGAGAGTTGGGTGGGCCGGGAACTCGTCCTGGGAGGCGGCGGGGGCCGCGACCCCTTGCGCCTGCGCGTCAGCAAGCGCGTGAAACGGTGCGTCATGGTCACCCAGGCCCAGCCCGGCCTCCCCGTCGACAACCGCGTCCTGAAGACCCTCACGACGGCCCGCGGCATGTGCATCGGCATCCACACGGACATGGTGGCGCCCGCGCCGCTGGCCCTCGGCGACACGGTGGCAGTCCGATGACCCGACGCGCTACCCGACGTACCCGTACCGCTTCGGCGCTGCTCGCGCTCCTCGCCGTACCCGCGCTCCTCACCGGCTGCGAGACCGGCACCAAGGACACGGCGGAGGAGGGCGGCGCCGCAGGTCCCGACGCGAGGGCGGGGTCCGCACTGGCCGCCGTCGACACACTCACCGTCAAGGGCCGCGCCCCGAAGACCGGTTACGAGCGGAGCCGGTTCGGCACGGCGTGGGCCGACACCGACTCCAACCGCTGCCCGACCCGGGACGACATCCTGAAGCGGGACCTCAAGGACGTGACGTACCAGGGCGGCGACTGCCGGGTGGCGTCCGGGAAGCTCGCGCCCGACCCGTACACGGGCAAGGAAGTGACGTTCCGGCGCGGCCGCAGCCAGGTCGACATCGACCACCTCGTGGCGCTCTCCGACGCGTGGCAGAAAGGCGCGTTCCAGTGGGAGCCCGCCAAACGCATAGCGTTCGCCAACGACCCGCTGAACCTCCTCGCCGTCGACGCGGGCCCCAACCGCGGCAAGGGCGACGGCGACACGGCGACGTGGCTCCCCCCGAACAAGTCCTACCGCTGCACGTACGTGGCAGGGCAGGTCGCGGTGAAGAAGAAGTACGGGGTGTGGGTGACGGGCGCGGAACGCGCCGCCATGAAGAAGGTCCTCGGTACCTGCCCGGACGAAGAACTCCCGGTCGGCAACGCCCCGACAGAGGCCCCCTCCCGCTTCCACGCCCGCTGACCACGAGCCGCGGGGAACGGCGCGCCCCGTCTCACCCGCCCGCGGAAAAAACCGCTACCGCCCGCCGCGCGGACCCCGTACCGTCCCGACCCATGGACCTCAAGATCACGACCCTCGTCGAGCGACCGGAGCTGGTGGAGCCGCTCTGGAACATGGCTGAGGACTGGCCGGAGTTCATCCTCCACGATCCCGTCGGGTGGTCGTTGATCGGGCGGATCGTGAAGGACCTGCCGGAGTACGTCCTCGTCGCCACCGACGAGGACAACGGCGGCAAGGTCGTCGCCCGTGCCTTCAGCGTGCCGTTCGCGCTCCGCGACCGCGGCACCGGTGAGCTGCCCGACGGCGGCTGGGACCAGGTCCTGCTGTGGGCCTTCTCCGACCTGCGGCACGGCAAGAAGGCCGACACCGTGAGTGCCATCGAGATAACCGTCGACGAGACGGCTCGGGGCAAGGGGCTCTCCGGAACGATGCTCGCCGCGATGCGGGACAACGCCCGCGCCCACGGCTTCACCGAGGTCGTCGCGCCCGTGCGGCCCAACGCCAAGCACCTCGAACCGGCCGCGCAGATCGACGAGTACGCGTACCGCACCCGCGAGGACGGTCTGCCGCACGACCCGTGGCTGCGCGTGCACGTGCGGGCCGGCGGCACGATCGAGAAGGTGGCGCACGCTTCCATGACCGTGTCCGGGTCGACCGCCCAGTGGCGCGAGTGGACCGGGCTGCCCTTCGACACGGAGGGGCCGGTCGAGGTGCCGGGGGCGCTGGTGCCCGTGCACTGTGAGGCGGAGCGCGGGTACGGGGTGTACGTCGAGCCGAACGTGTGGGTGCGGCACACGCTGTAGCGCTCGTACGGTTACCCGCCCAGCTTGTCCAGGTCGATGACCTTGCCCGCCGGCGGCGTCGTCTTCACCGGCTTGTCGTACTTGCTGAACGTGATGTGCTCGGGGCCGGGCCCGGTCTTCTTCGCCTCCGCGTCGATGATCTTCAGCAGGTACGGCTTGCCCTCCGTGGCGACGTAGATCGTGTACTTCTCCTCGGCGTCGTGCGCGTCGATCCTGATCGCCGGGGTGCCGTCGAGCTCCGTCGTCGCGCCCCTGCGGGCGTTCGAGTTGATCTCGCCCTCGAACTCCGCGAGCAGGTCGTCGAGATCGCACATGCCCGCGATGTCCTTCGCGTCCGCGCCCGACGCCTTCGTCTTCGACCAGCGGTCGGCGAGCATCTCGACCGCCGCCGCCGTCTGGTCCGCGGGCTCGCCCTTGCTCTGGGCGCGCAGGAACTTCTCGTCGTACTTCATGTAGACCGTGCCGTTGCCGGGGACGATCAGGTCGAACGAGCCCTCGTCGGCGGTCGCCATGGTGCCCGCGCACTTGCCCGACGTGTCCAGGGCCAGGTCCATCTTCATCCGGCCGGTCTCGTCGTCGTCGATGTCGCCCACGAGCCGGAGCGACGTGGCGCCCTTCGTCGCTTCGACCGCCTTGTCGACGATCTCCGTGCCGCTCATGCCCGCGAAGGGCTCCTTCGGCTTGTCCTTGCCCGACTCCGAGCCGCAGGCCGTGAGGCCGACGGTCGCGGCGACCAGGGCGGCCGCGACGGCGGCGGTGCGGCGCAGCTGGTGACGACGGTGATGACGGTGACGCATGGAAATCCCCCTGGGGAACTCGTTCGGTGGGCAACATCAGAGCAGGTGAGTGTGAACCGAGTCAACACGAGAGTTGGTGGAACCCGAGTTAACGGGCGTGAAGCGGTCCGTGCGGTCGCGCCCGCGTGACCCCTGGGTATGCTCGACGCCGCGCGACTGACCCCGCGCGTTCGAGGGGAGCCACCAGATGACGCCGCGGAACGACACGACCGAGGTCACCGCCGCAGGGATCGCCCGTCTCGCGGGAGTCGGCCGGGCGGCCGTCAGCAACTGGCGCCGCAGGCACGGCGACTTCCCCAAACCGGTCGGTGGCACCGAGACCAGCCCCTCCTTCGCGCTCTCCCAGGTCGAGCACTGGCTGCGCGCGCAGGGAAAGCTCGTCGAGGTGCCCCTCCGCGAACGCGTCTGGCAGCAGCTCGCCGGGCACCCCGCGGGTCCCGTCGCCGCCCTGCTGCACACCGGATGCGCCCTGCTCCTGCTCCGCGACCGGCCCACCGACTGGCTCGCGGTGAGCGCCGTCTCCGACGAGCGGATGGCGCAGCTCCTGCCGGACGCGCTGGACGAGACGGTCGCGATGCGGTTCGGCGTACGGAGAAGGCGTGCCGTCCGGGTTCCGACGGCCGCCGAACTCCTGCCGACCGTCCCGCTGCTGCGCGGCGCCGCCGAGCTGGCGTCCGAGCTGGGCGCCATGCAGACGTACGAGTTCCTGCTCGGCCGGCAGACCGACGCCAACCCCCGCCAGTACACGCTCACCCCGGCGGGCCCCGCCGAGCTGATGGCCCGCATCGCCGGGAGCACCGCCCCCGCCGGGAGCAGTGGGAGCACCGGAAGCGCCGTCCCCGCCCGCACCGTCCTCGACCCCGCCTGCGGCACCGGTGCCCTGCTGCGCGCCGTCCCGCCGCGCCCCGACCAGTACCTGTACGGCCAGGACAGCAACCCGGAGCTCGCCGCCCTCACCGCGCTGCGCCTGGCGCTGCACTCCGACGCGACCGTGCGCACCATGGCCGCCGACACCCTGCGCGCCGACGCCTACGACGACCGCAAGGCGGACGTCGTGCTCTGCCACCCACCGTTCAACGAACGCAACTGGGGGCACGACGAACTGGCCTACGACCCCCGCTGGGAGTACGGTTTCCCGGCCCGCTCCGAGTCCGAACTCGCCTGGGTGCAGCATGCGTTGGCCCGGCTCACCGACGGCGGCACCGCCGTCCTCCTCATGCCGCCCGCCGCCGCGTCCCGCCGCTCAGGGCGCCGCATCCGCGCCGACCTGCTGCGCCGCGGCGCGCTCCGCGCCGTCGTCGCGCTGCCCGCCGGCGCGGCACCCCCGTACAACCTGCCCCTGCACATCTGGGTGCTGCGCAAGCCGGGGCCCGCGGCGCGGCCCGCGCCCGAGCTGCTGCTCGTGGAGACGGCCGGTGTCCTGGCCGCCGACGGACGGGACAAACAGCTGTGGCCCGCCGTCCAGGACGCGGTCCTCGACGCCTGGGAGCACGTCGAACGGCACGGCACGCTCGACGAGCGGCCCGGCGCCGCCCGCAGCGTCCCCGTGCTCGAACTCCTCGACGACGAGGTCGACCTGGCGCCCGCCCGCCATCTTCCGCCGCCCGCCGCGGCCGGGGACGGCGCGGAGCTCCTGGCCGTCCGGCACGGACTGGGCGAGGCACTGCGCCGCGCCGCCGACCTCGCGCCCCCGCCGGACGATCTCACCCCCAGCGACACCGAGGACACCCCCAGGCCGCCGCTCACCACCGTCGGCGAGCTGGCCCGCGCCGGCGCCCTCACCCTCCACACCGGCACCGGCGAAGGACCCGGCGGCACGCCCGTCCTCACCGACCACGACGTACTGACGGGCGCCGCGCCCTCCGGCACCGCCCACGACAGCAACGGCACCCACGGTTCGGACGACGTCGAGCCCCTGCGCACCGCCCCCGGCGACGTCGTCGTCCCCGTGTTCGGCGGCGGCACGGCCGCCCGCGTCATCGACGAGGCCACCGCGGGTGCCGCACTCGGCCGCGGCCTCGCCCTGCTGCGCCCGGACCCCGCCGCGCTCGACCCGTGGTTCCTCGCCGGGTTCCTGCGCGGCACCGCCAACCACCGCCAGGCCAGCAGTTACGCGTCGACGTCCGCCCGGCTCGACGTCCGCCGCCTCCAGCTGCCCCGCCTTCCGCTCGCCGGACAGCACACGTACAGCGAGCGGTTCCGCCGCCTCGCCGAGTTCGAGGACGCGGTGCGCCGCGCGGCCCTGCTCGGCGACCGGCTGGTGCGCGGCATGCACGACGGACTGACGGAGGGAACCCTTCCGCCCGGGGCCGCGTGACCAGTACGACAACGGTTCGGTACAACCCGGGACCCGTCGCCGCGGTCGGCCTATACGCTCGAACCCTCACCCGTTCGTTCAACAGGCAACAGGAGCAGCCATGCACGGCCACGGCTATGCGCCGCAGCACCCGCACCCCCCTTCCAGGGGGACGCATGTGACGCTGCGCGTGCTGTTCGTGGTGCTCACGGTGCTCACGTGCGGCCTGCTCGCGTGGGCCGCGATGCTGCGGCTCGCCCTCGTGACGCGCAAGGCCCACAACTGGCTCCTCTTCGGCCTCGTGACGGCGCTCGACGTCCTGGCCCTCGCCCTCATCGGCGTCGACCCGGGGGAGGAGGAGTTCCAGGGCCCCGGCAGCGCGGGCATGGTGGTCATGCTCTGCACGATGGTGGCCGCCGTCGCCTACTACCTGTACGGGGACCTCCGGCACTTCAGCCCGTACCGACAGCAGCCCCAGCCCCAGCCCCAGCCCCAGCCGCAGCAGTACACGGGGTACGCACCGCAGCAGCCGCAGGCCTCGTACGGCTACCCGCAGCAGACCGCCCCCGCCCCGGGCCCCGCGCCCACACCGCCGGGCCCCGTCCACATCCAGCCCACCCAGCTCGGCCACACCACACCGCCGCCCGCGCCCGCGCGCCCCGCGCCCGTCCGCATCGACCAGGTCCGTGCCGAGCTCGACGAGCTGAGCGACTACCTGCGCAAGCAGGAAGGCGGCAGCTGACCGTGCGCGTCGTCGCGGGGCGCTACGAACTCTCCACCCTCATCGGCCAGGGCGGCATGGGCCAGGTCTGGACGGCGTACGACCAGCGCCTGGACCGCCGCGTCGCCGTGAAGCTGCTCCGCCCCGACCGGGTCGCGGGCGCCGAGGCCGAGGAGCTGCGCCGCCGGTTCGTGCGCGAGTGCCGCGTCACCGCGCAGGTCGACCACCCGGGACTCGTCACCGTGCACGACGCGGGCAGCGAGGGCGAGGACCTCTACCTCGTCATGCAGTACGTCGACGGCGCGGACCTCGGCGACCACCTCGCCGAGCACGACCCCTACCCCTGGCAGTGGGCCGTCGCGATCGCCGCCCAGCTGTGCGCCGTGCTCTCCGCCGTCCACGCCGTGCCGATCGTGCACCGCGACCTCAAGCCGCGGAACGTCATGGTCAAGCAGGACGGCACCGTCTCCATCCTCGACCTCGGCATCGCCTCCGTGATGGACACGGACACCACTCGCCTCACGCACACCGGATCGCCGATCGGCAGCCCCGCCTACATGGCGCCGGAGCAGGCGATGGGCGGCGCCGTCGGCCCGTACACCGACCTGTACGCGCTCGGCGTGCTCCTGCACGAACTCCTCAGCGGCGACGTCCCGTTCTCCGGGTCCACCGCGCTCGGCGTCCTCCACCGCCACCTCTACGAACCCCCGCTGCCGGTGCGCCGCCTGCGCCCCGAAGTGCCCGAGGCCCTGGAGGCCCTCGTCCTGCGGCTGCTCGCCAAGGACCCCCAGCACCGCCACGGCAGCGCCCAGGAGGTCTACGAGGAACTGGCGCCGCTCCTGCCCGGCCGCGGCATCCCCTCCGGCCGCCCCCTCGACCCCACCCGCCCCTTCCTGCGCCCGCACGCGCCGTGGCCGGACCGGGCCGCGACGCCCGCCGCCGCGCCCGACATGCCCGCGCAGCCGCCGGGCGCCGTGCCCCAGCAGGACGTCGCCCGAGCCGTCGACGACGTCAAGCGGCTCCTCGGCGAGGGCCGCATCACCCAGGCCGTCGACATCCTCGGCGCGATCCTCCCGGCCGCCGCCGCCCAGCACGGCGAGCACTCACCCGTCGTCCGCACCCTGCGCAAGCAGTACGCGGCGACCCTCATGGACGACGGCCAGTACCGCCGCGCCCTGCCCGAGCTGCGCCGCCTCGCCGACGAGCGCGCCGCCGAGTCCGGGCAGGCGGACCCGCACTCGCTCCAGTTCCGGTACGAGGCCGCGCAGTGCCTGGAGCAGCTCGGCGAACCGGCGGCCGCGCTCGCCGAGTACCGCTCGCTGCTCCCCTATTACGAGAACCAGTACGCGACGGACGACCGCCGTCAGTCCCTGGAGATCCGCCGCCGCATCGGCCACCTGCTCCTCGCCCTCGGCGACCGGACCGCCGCCCACGACACGCTGGCGCGGCTCCTGCACGACGCGGAGCTGCTGCACGGGCCGGGGCACCCGTTCCCCGCGGAGATCATGCGGACGCTGCAGTGGCTCGGACAAGTGCGCGGCTGACGCCCGTACGGCTGGGTGGGCCCCGCGGAAGGGTGCCCCAACTCCCGGGAAATCGTTGGTCGAATACGTGTCGAATGGCTGGCCGACAAGCCGGTCACTCCCTAACATCGATCACCGCAAGACTTTGTGCACCGCCGCACAATCTCCACCGGGAGGCTCACTTGCACCGCCGTCGTCGTCGTACAGCGCTCATCCTCTCCGCGGCCGCGATCGCCGCGGCCCCCCTGCTGACCGCCTGCGGAAGCGACGCGCACCCAGGTGCCGCCGCCGTCGTCGGCGACGACCGCATCACGGTCGCGCAGCTGGAGGGCCGGGTGAACGAGGTGCGGGACGCGCAGCGGTCGGCCATCCCCGACGACGCGCAGTACGCGCAGGCCATCGCCAAGTCCGGCGGCCTCACCCGCGCCACGCTCCACACGATGGTCCTGGACAAGGTCCTGCACCGCGCGGCCACCGACGCCGGGGTGACCGTCACGCGCCGCGACATCCAGACCATGCGCCGGGGCATGGAGCAGCAGTCGGGCGGCAGGAAGGCGCTGGAGGAGGGCTGGCTGCGGCAGTACAACGTCGCCCCGGCCCGCCTCGACGACAGCCTGCGCACGGAGATCGAGGCGCAGAAGCTGTCGGCGAAGCTGGGCGCGGACATGAACTCGCCGGAGGGCCAGGCGGTCTTCTGGAAGGCGCTGACGGCCGCGTCGAAGAAGCTCGACATCGACCTGAACCCGCGGTACGGCACGTGGGACGTCGACAAGAACAAGCGCACGGACGCGAAGACGCCGTGGGTGCGGCAGGTCACGAAGACGGGTTCGGGTACGCCGGAACAGCCGGCGTAAGAACGCGCGCCCCCGCTGGGTTACGTTCGACGGGTGAACCAGACCGACACTCCGCCCCCGGCCGATTCCGCCGCCCCGCCCGTGGGCCGCGTCATCCTCCTCACCACCAGCCACCGGGTGGCGCCCGGCCTGCTCTCCTGGCCCGCCTGGCAGGCGCTGCACGCCGCCGACGAGGTGCTGTGCGCCGACGCGTCGCACCCGCAGCTGCCGTACCTGCGGGAGGCGGGCGTCCGGGTGGAGCAGGCGGCACCCACCGCGCAGGAGCTGGTCGAGGCGTGCGCGGGGGGCCGCACGGTGCTGGTCGTCGCGACGGCCGAGGGCGACCGGGCGCTGACGGACGGCCTGGCCCGGCTCGCGGGCACGGGCCGTGTCGCCATGCCGGACCTGGAACTCCTCCCCGCCTCGTACGACCTGCCGGGCGCGCGCCTGCTGGACCTGGTCCAGGTCATGGACCGCATCCGCGAGGAGTGCCCGTGGTCCTCCCGGCAAACCCACAAGGGTCTGGCGAAGTACGCGATCGAGGAGGCGTACGAACTCGTCGAGGCGATCGAGGAGGGCGACAGGGAGGAACTCCGCGAGGAACTGGGCGACGTCCTGCTCCAGGTGGTCTTCCACGCACGGATCGCGGAGGAACCGGCGGACGAGTCCCCCGAGGAGGTCCCCTTCTCCATCGACGACGTGGCGGCGGGCATCGTGGAGAAGCTGATCCACCGCCACCCGCACGTCTTCGGCGACGACTCGGCGCAGACCCCCGAGGACGTACGCGCGCACTGGCTCCGCACGAAGGCGGAGGAAAAACGCCGCACGTCACTGACGGAGGGCATCCCCCTCGGCCAGCCGTCCCTCGCCCTGACGGCGAAGCTCGCCTCGCGCGTACGCACGGCAGGCCTGGAGGTCCCGATCCCTCCGGGGGAGGGCATCGGCTACGAACTCCTGACGCTGGCACTACGAGCGGAGTCGGAGGGCGTGGACCCGGAGGCGGCCCTGAGGGCAGCGGCACGGGCATACAGGGACGCAATCCTGACGGCGGAGGCACGCTAGGGAAGCGGCCCGGTGGCGGAGGTTCCTCAGCGACACGGTCCCGGCGGCGGAAGTGCTGTTCAGGGCGCGAGGACCTGCGCGAGCAACCACGAAGCACCCGCACCCGGCAACGCACCGAGATACCCCGCCCCGCCCCCGGATACCGTCACTCCATGCACGACGGACAGCCCGCCCCGCTCGGGGACACCACGGAACCGGAACTCTTCACGTGGGAGTTCGCCGCAGACCCGTACCCCGCGTACGCCTGGCTGCGCGAGCACGAGCCCGTACGCAAGCAGCGCCTCCCGAGCGGCGTGGACGCCTGGCTGGTCACCCGCTACGCAGACGCCCGCCAAGCCCTCGCAGACCAACGCCTCAGCAAGAACCCGGCCCACCACGACGAGCCCGCACACGCGAAACGCAAGACCGGCATCCCCGGCGAACGCAGCGCCAACCTGATGACGCACCTGCTCAACATCGACCCGCCGGACCACACCCGCCTGCGCCGCCTCGTCTCCAAGGCCTTCACCCCCCGCCGCGTGGCCGAATTCGCACCGCGCGTGCAGGAGCTGACGGACCAGCTCATCGACAAGTTCATCGAAGAGGGCTCCGCCGACCTCATCCACGAGTTCGCCTTCCCCCTCCCCATCTACGCCATCTGCGACCTCCTCGGCGTCCCGCGCGAGGACCAGGACGACTTCCGCGACTGGGCGGGCATGATGATCCGGCACGGCGGCGGCCCGCGCGGCGGCGTCGCCCGGTCCGTGAAGAAGATGCGCGGCTACCTCGCCGAACTCATCCACCGCAAGCGCCTCGAACCCGGCGACGACCTCATCTCCGGCCTCATCAAGGCGTCCGACCACGGCGAGCACCTCACCGAGAACGAGGCCGCCGCCATGGCGTTCATCCTTCTCTTCGCCGGGTTCGAGACCACCGTGAACCTCATCGGCAACGGCGTGTACGCCCTCCTCACCCACCCCGAACAGCGCGCCCGTCTCCAGAAGGCCCTGTCCGAGGGCGACACGGGGCTCCTGGAGACCGGCGTGGAGGAACTCCTCCGCTTCGACGGACCCGTGGAGCTCGCGACCTGGCGCTTCGCGACCGGGCCGCTCACCATCGGCGGACAGGACATCGCCGCCGGCGACCCCGTCCTCGTCGTGCTCGCCGCCGCCGACCGCGACCCCGCCCGGTTCGACGACCCCGACACGCTCGATCTTTCCCGTCGCGACAACCAGCACCTCGGTTACGGGCACGGAATCCACTACTGCCTCGGCGCCCCGCTCGCCCGTCTGGAGGGCCAGACCGCCCTCGCGACGCTGCTCCGGCGCCTCCCCGACCTGCAACTCGCGGCGGAACCGGATGATTTGCGGTGGCGTGGCGGACTGATCATGCGGGGACTGCGCACCCTGCCGGTGAAGTTCACGACCGCACAGACATCGGCACCCGACTGACGCCTCGTCACGACTGTGATGTTCGCGTGATCTCCGCTGCATCGACTTGTGACAAGCGTTCGACTGCGGCTACGTTCACGACGACTTGAGCGCCCCACGCGTTCAAGTCGTCGCTGCAGTCTCGTGAAAGGCACCCGCATGCTCTCCGGCCATGGTCGTCACCGACGCCCCCGCCAAGCCCCGGCCCTCATCGTCGCGGCAGGAGTCACCGGATCAGCCATCGCCATTCCACTCCTCGGCGCCACGAGCGCGAACGCCGCCGAGACCACGACATGGGAGAAGCTCGCCCAGTGCGAGAGCGGCGGCGAGTGGAGCGCCAACCCCGGCAACGGCTACTACGGCGGGCTCCAGCTCTCCCAGGAGACCTGGGAGGCGTACGGCGGCCTCGACTACGCGCCGAGCGCCGACCAGGCCAGCCGCTCCCAGCAGATCGCCGTCGCCGAGCAGGTCCTCGACGCCAAGGGCACCGCCGCGTGGCCGAGCTGCGCCCCCATCGCCGGCCTCACCCAGGACGGCGCCGCGGCCGACGTCGACCCGGGCGCCCCGATCACCCCGAAGCCCACCGAGCCGTCGGGCTCCACGGGTTCGGCCAAGGATGACGAGAAGGGCGACAAGGGCGACAAGGGCTCCGCGGGCAAGGAAAAGGGTGAGGGCGACAGCGAGGACGGCAGCGAGGACAAGCCGTCCGACACCGCCTCCGACCCGGACAAGCCCTCCGGCGACGCGAGCGACACGCCCGGCTCCGGCAAGGACTCCCGAGAGAAGAATCACGACGAGTCCGGCGAAAAGGGCGGCAAGGGCGACGCTGACGCCGATACGGGCGACTCCGGCAAGTCGGGCGACAGTGACGCCACTTCGCCCACCCCGGAGAACGCGACCGATCCCGCCGACGACGCGGACGGCTCCAACGGCACCCCCGGCGACTCCGCGTCCGGCCGCCACCGCGGCGACCGCGCGGACGAGAGCGACCGCGCGGACGGCGGGTCGGGCCGGCACGCCTCGCGCGGCGAGAAGCGCTCCGCAAAGGTCCCCGACGGGACGTACACGGTGCGCTCCGGGGACAACCTCTCGGTCATCGCGGACGACCTCGGCGTCGACGGCGGATGGCACGAGCTCTACACCGAGAACAAGAAGACCGTCGGCAAGGACCCGGACCTCATTCTCCCCGGTCAGAGCCTCGATCTGGGTGAAAAGTAACGGAAGTTGACGAAGAGTCGGGTGGGGGCTTCGCGTCGTATGTCTGGTTTGGCGCGAGTGAGAGATGGGTCTCAGAAGCCCTGATCGTCTTTGAAATTCCGGCGAGCGCGTGATTACCGTCGTCACCGCTCGCCACTGGTGGGCCCCGCCGGTCGGTACGCCGAATCCTGCCAACGGCCGGACGGGAACAGTCGTCGCTTTGAGCGCCGTAGGCAGGAGCGGGGGACCCAAGGTAAGCGCCGCGTCACGCGGCTAGGGGTGAAGCCGCACTCGGGAGAGTGCGGCCGGGCAACCACATCGGCCCGAACCCGACAGCTCACCTCGCAGGCGTCGGTGAGGGGATCTACGCATGCTGTTTTCCAGCAAGGGCAAGCACCGTCGTCCGTCCAAGGCCACCCGTGTCGTCACGCTCGCCGGTGTCACCGGCGCCGCCGTGGCCGCCCCGCTGATGGCCGCCGGCACCGCCTCGGCCGCCACCACCTCCGAGTGGGACGCCGTCGCCCAGTGCGAGTCCGGCGGCAACTGGTCCATCAACACCGGCAACGGCTACTACGGCGGCGTGCAGTTCTCCGCCTCCACGTGGGCCGCGTACGGCGGTACGAAGTACGCGCCGACCGCCGACAAGGCCTCCAAGGCCCAGCAGATCGAGATCGCCGAGAAGGTCCTCGCCGGCCAGGGCAAGGGTGCCTGGCCGAGCTGTGGCGTCGGCCTCTCCGGCGCGTCGCCCAACAGCGGCGGCTCGCAGCAGCAGGCTCCGCAGCAGCAGACCAAGCCGCAGCCGCAGCAGACGCAGCAGCAGGCCGCCCCGCAGCAGCAGGCCGCGCCGAAGCCGCAGCCCAAGCCCGCGCCGCAGACCGAGTCCAAGAAGACCGTCGAGACCCCGACCGGCAAGACGGTCAAGAAGGGCGACGGCGAGTACAAGGTCAAGACGGGCGACACCCTGTCCAAGATCGCCGAGGCCGAGCACGTCAAGGGTGGCTGGCACAAGGTCTACAAGCTCAACGGCGACATCATCGACAACGCCGACATGATCTACCCGGGCCAGCAGCTCCACCTGAGCTGACCCGAACGGTCGCGGCCGTGCCTCGGCGGACGCACGGCCGTACCCCCCGTCCCCACGGGCTCCCCGCCCCGGTGCGCGTATCCCCCGTACGCACCGGGGCGGGGCCATGTCCGCACCCGTTCCCCCGCCGCTTCCGCCCCTTCTTGTTCGCTACTAGCGAGTAGAGAACGTGGTCTTTCGCCCTGTTTCCGCGCCGTACGGCCTTTGTGTCGTCCCAGGGGACGGGCGGTCGGCTGGCCGAAGGCCCGGAGCCGGTTAGGCTCAGGAGACGCAGGGCCGAAGCGGCTCGCGTAAACGCGTCACATCCCAGAAGGAGATGCTCGTGCCGTCCATCGACGTCGTCGTAGCCCGGGAAATCCTGGACTCCCGAGGCAACCCCACGGTCGAGGTCGAGGTCGGCCTCGACGACGGCAGCACCGGTCGTGCCGCCGTTCCGTCCGGTGCCTCCACCGGTGCCTTCGAGGCCATCGAACTCCGTGACGGTGACCCCAACCGTTACATGGGCAAGGGTGTCGAGAAGGCCGTCCTCGCCGTCATCGAGCAGATCGGCCCGGAGCTCGTCGGCTACGACGCCACCGAGCAGCGCCTGATCGACCAGGCCATGTTCGACCTGGACGCCACCGACAACAAGGGCTCGCTCGGCGCCAACGCCATCCTCGGCGTCTCGCTCGCCGTCGCGCACGCCGCCTCCGAGGCCAGCGACCTGCCGCTGTTCCGCTACCTCGGCGGCCCGAACGCGCACCTGCTGCCCGTCCCGATGATGAACATCCTGAACGGCGGGTCGCACGCCGACTCGAACGTCGACATCCAGGAATTCATGATCGCCCCGATCGGCGCGGAGTCCTTCTCCGAGGCGCTGCGCTGGGGCACCGAGGTCTACCACACCCTCAAGAAGGTCCTGAAGGACAAGGGTCTGTCGACCGGCCTCGGCGACGAGGGCGGCTTCGCCCCGAACCTGGACTCCAACCGCGCCGCGCTCGACCTCATCCTCGAGGCCATCAAGCAGGCCGGTTACGTCCCCGGCGAGCAGATCGCCCTCGCCCTCGACGTCGCCGCGTCCGAGTTCTACAAGGACGGCAAGTACCAGTTCGAGGGCAAGGAGCGCTCGGCCGCCGAGATGACCGAGTACTACGAGGAGCTCGTCGCCTCGTACCCGCTCGTCTCCATCGAGGACCCGCTGTTCGAGGACGACTGGGCCGGCTGGAACGTCATCACCGAGAAGCTCGGCGACAAGGTGCAGCTCGTCGGCGACGACCTGTTCGTCACCAACCCCGAGCGCCTGGCCCGCGGCATCGAGGAGAACTCGGCCAACGCCCTGCTCGTCAAGGTCAACCAGATCGGTTCGCTGACCGAGACCCTGGACGCCGTCGAGATGGCCCAGCGCAGCGGCTTCAAGTGCATGATGTCGCACCGCTCCGGCGAGACCGAGGACGTCACCATCGCCGACCTCGCCGTCGCCACCAACTGCGGCCAGATCAAGACCGGCGCCCCGGCCCGCTCCGAGCGCGTCGCCAAGTACAACCAGCTCCTGCGCATCGAGGAGATCCTCGACGACGCGGCGGTCTACGCCGGTCGCTCGGCCTTCCCGCGGTTCCGCTCCGCGGACCAGTAGGCACAGCAAGGGCTGAGCTTCGACGACCTGACCGAGCAGGCAGCTCTCCCAGGCACGTAGTTACCTACGTCCCCGCACGCGGTCCCGTACCGTGTGCGGGGACGTACGTACGTGTAAGCGCTGCGCAGCTCTGGGGAGGCGGAACCATGGCCAAGGCCGGGACCAAGGACCGGTTCTCCACCGCGACCCGCCTGCGGCTGCTCGGCGAGCAGACCGCCGAGCGCGTCTACCGCTCCCAGACCAAGCGCCAGGCGCGCCGCTCCCGGCTCACCGGCCGCGCCGCGCTCCTCGCGCTCGTGCTCTGCTCCCTGGTCGTCGCGCTGGCGTACCCGATGCGGCAGTACGTGTCGCAGCGCGCCGAGATCGACGACCTGCGCAGGCAGCAGGCCGAGCACCGGGCCGACGTCGAGAAGCTGCGCGACGAGAAGGCCCGCTGGCAGGACGACGCGTACGCGGAACAGCGCGTCCGGGACCGCCTGCACTACGTGATGCCCGGCGAGACCGGCTTCACCGTGATCGACCCCGCGGCGGGCAAGAGCCGCCGCACGGACCAGGGGGCGGCGACGCGCCCCTGGTACTCGAACGTCTGGGACGGCGTCGACAAGGCCGACCGCCCCGACAACTGACCCAAGGACACGAGAGACAGGCATGGAAACGCCCCCGCCGACCACTGAGCGCACCGAGCCCACCGACGCCGACGTCGAGGCCTTCAAGCAGCAGCTCGGCCGCCCGCCGCGCGGCCTGCGGGCCATCGCGCACCGCTGCCCCTGCGGACAGCCGGACGTCGTCGAGACGGCCCCGCGCCTCCCGGACGGGACACCGTTCCCCACGACGTACTACCTGACGTGCCCGCGGGCCGCCTCCGCGATCGGCACGCTGGAAGCCAACGGCGTCATGAAGGAGATGTCGGAGCGGCTCACGAAGGACGAGGAGCTGGCGAAGCAGTACCGCGCCGCGCACGAGGACTACATCGCGCGCCGTGACGCCATCGAGGTCCTGGAGGGCTTCCCGAGCGCGGGCGGCATGCCGGACCGCGTGAAGTGCCTGCACGTCCTGGTCGGCCACTCCCTGGCCGCGGGCCCCGGCGTGAACCCGCTGGGTGACGAGGCCATCGCGATGCTCCCCGAGTGGTGGGCCAAGGGCCCCTGCGTCACGCCGTGCGCCACCGGGGACGCCGAGTGACCCGGGTCGCCGCCATCGACTGCGGCACGAACTCGATCCGCCTCCTGGTCGCGGACGCCGACCCGGCCACGGGCGAACTGGTCGACCTGGACCGGCGGATGACGATCGTCCGGCTCGGCCAGGGCGTGGACAGGACGGGCCGCCTCGCCCCGGAGGCCCTGGACCGCACGTTCGCGGCCTGCCGCGAGTACGCCGCGGTCATCAAGGAGCACGGCGCCGAACGCGTCCGTTTCGTCGCCACGTCCGCGTCCCGCGACGCGGAGAACCGCGACGAGTTCGTGCGCGGCGTCCTGGACATCCTGGGCGTCGAGCCGGAGGTCATCAGCGGCGACCAGGAGGCGGAGTTCTCCTTCACCGGCGCCACCAGGGAACTGACGGGCCGTGACGACCTCGCGAAGCCGTACCTGGTGGTGGACATCGGCGGCGGTTCCACGGAGTTCGTGGTCGGCACGGACCGGGTGGAGGCGGCCCGCTCGGTCGACGTCGGCTGTGTCCGCATGACCGAGCGGCATCTCGTACGCGACGGAGTGGTCACCGATCCGCCCGCGCCCGAGCAGCTCGACGCGATCCGCGCGGACATCGAGTCCGCCCTGGACCTCGCCGAGCGCACGGTCCCGCTGAAGGAGGCCCGTACGCTGGTGGGCCTCGCGGGTTCGGTCACCACGGTCGCCGCGATCGCCCTGGACCTCGACGTCTACGACTCGCAGGCCATCCACCACGCCCGCATCCCGTACCAGCAGGTCAGCGCCATCGTCGACCGCCTGACCCGGGCCACGCACGCCGAGCGCGCCGCGATCCCGGTGATGCACCCGGGCCGCGTCGACGTCATCGCGTCGGGCGCGCTGGTGCTGTTGGCGATCATGGACAGGGTGGGCGCGCGGGAGGTCGTGGTGAGCGAGCACGACATCCTGGACGGCATCGGCTGGTCCATCGCCTGAGCGCGTCCTGTAGCGTCTGAGCGGTCGGGAGGGGGGTCGGAAGGCCCCCCTACGACACTCCGTCGGGAAAGTTCGTGAAGTTCTTCACAAGGAAAAAGGCCCTGATGGGCGAGGTTCGTCGGTCGCGGACCGCCTAAAGGGGGCTTTTCGAAGGCCCGAGCCCGTGACCGCGATGCTTCACGCAGGTGACGGGAGTGTGTCGCCGGGCTCCGGTCCAGCCGGGGCGGAGCGTCGGAGCGCAGCTCACAAGGGGTGCACAACGACTCGCGTGACACTGTGGTTCCCCACGGACGCCATGACCTGGGTCACGTGGGCGGCGAAGTGTAGCAGAGGCCCTTGGCATGCTTGTGAAGGGGCGCACGAGCGACCCTCGTCCGGCAGGTGGATACTCGATGGCATGAGCACCACGGAGCGTCCCAGGATCCTCGTAGTAGGCGGTGGGTACGTAGGCCTGTACGCAGCTCGGCGCATTCTCAAGAAGATGCGCTTCGGAGAGGCGACCGTCACGGTCGTCGACCCCCGTTCGTACATGACCTACCAGCCCTTCCTCCCCGAAGCCGCCGCAGGCAGCATCTCGCCGCGGCACGTCGTCGTGCCGCTGCGACGCGTACTGCCGAGGGCGGAAGTCCTCACCGGCCGGGTCACCACCATCGACCAGGACCGCAAGGTCGCCACGGTCGCACCGCTCGTCGGCGAGGCCTACGAGCTGCCCTTCGATTACCTCGTCATCGCGATGGGCGCGGTCTCCCGCACCTTCCCGATCCCCGGCCTCGCCGAGCAGGGCATCGGCATGAAGGGCATCGAGGAGGCCATCGGCCTGCGCAACCACGTTCTGGAGCAGCTGGACAAGGCTGACTCCACGACCGACGAGGAGGTCCGTCGCAAGGCGCTGACCTTCGTCTTCGTCGGCGGTGGCTTCGCGGGTGCGGAGACCATCGGTGAGGTCGAGGACATGGCCCGCGACGCGGCCAAGTACTACAAAAACGTGAAGCGCGAGGACATGCGCTTCGTGCTCGTCGACGTCGCGGACAAGATCCTCCCCGAGGTCGGCCCGAAGCTCGGCCAGTACGGCAAGGAGCACCTCGAGGGCCGCGGTGTCGAGGTCTACCTCAAGACCGGCATGGACTCCTGCGTGGACGGCCACGTCGTCCTGAACAACGGCCTCGAGGTCGACTCGAACACGATCGTGTGGACCGCGGGCGTCAAGCCGAACCCGGCGCTGTCCCGCTTCGGTCTGCCGCTCGGCCCGCGCGGCCACGTGGACACCCAGACGACGCTCCAGGTGCAGGGCACGGACTACATCTGGGCCGCGGGCGACAACGCCCAGGTGCCGGACGTCGTCGGCCGCAAGGCCGGCAACGAGAACGCCTGGTGCCCGCCGAACGCCCAGCACGCCCTGCGTCAGGCCAAGGTCCTCGGCGACAACGTGATCTCCGGCATGCGGGGCTTCCCGCAGAAGGAGTACAGCCACGCCAACAAGGGTGCGGTCGCCGGTCTCGGCCTGCACAAGGGCGTCGCGATGATCGTCATGGGCAAGATGAAGATCAAGCTCAAGGGCCGTCTCGCCTGGTACATGCACCGCGCGTACCACGGCATGGCGATGCCGACGTTCAACCGCAAGATCCGCGTCTTCGCGGACTGGACGCTGGGCATGTTCCTCAAGCGCGAGGTCGTCTCGCTCGGCGCCATGGAGACGCCGCGCGAGGAGTTCTACGAGGCTGCCAAGCCGGCTCCGAAGCCGGCCGCCGCCGCCGAGCCGGCTCCCGCGGCGAAGACCGAGGAGCGGGCGAAGGCCTCCTGACCTCGCGTCGCTGATCCACCCCGAAGGGGGCCGCCCGCCATCCGTGGTGCGGGCGGCCCCCTTCGGCGTACCCGCGCGATATAGGTGTCACCTCCATCTATTTTGCCGTTCCATGACGCGGCAACGGGACTGCGCACGGCCCCCTTCGGTGTTTACGTGGGTGTCGGACCCATCCACGGAGGTGTGCGCCATGCAGGACGCCGCACAGCGGCTCAAGACCCTCGCCGAGCAGCTCATGGGAGCCCCGCTGCCGGTCCGTATCCGGGCCTGGGACGGGTCGGAAGCAGGGCCGCCGGGCACCCCCGCCCTCGTCGTGCGCAACCGCCGGGCCCTGCGCCACCTCCTGTGGAAGCCGGGGGAGCTGGGCCTCGCGCGCGCCTGGGTGGCCGGTGACCTGGACGTCGACGGGGACCTGTACGAAGCGCTGGACACCATGGCGGAGTTCATCTGGGAGCGCGCCGACAGCTCCCCGAGCCTGCGGCAGTCCCTGCGCGACCCGGCCTTCCGCGCGGCGGCCCGCTCCCTCGTCGCCCTCTCCGCGCCCTTCCTGCCGCCCGCCCCGCCCCCGGAGGAGATGCGCAGACCCGGCCGCCTCCACCTGCACACCAAGGGCAGCGACCGCCGCGCCATCAGCCACCACTACGACGTCGGCAACGACTTCTACGAGCTGGTGCTCGGCCCGTCGATGGTCTACTCGTGCGCCTACTGGGAGTCGCCCGAGGGCACCCTGGAGGACGCCCAGCGCGACAAGCTCGAACTCATCTCCCGCAAGCTGGCCCTGAAGCCCGGCATGCGCCTGCTCGACGTCGGCTGCGGCTGGGGCTCCATGGCGGTCCACGCGGCGCGCGAGCACGGCGTCGACGTCGTCGGCGTCACCCTCTCCCAGGAGCAGGCCGCCTACGCCAGGAAGCGGATCGCCGACGAGGGCCTGACGGACCGGATCGAGATCCGCGTCCAGGACTACCGCGACGTACGTGACGGACCGTATGACGCCATCAGCTCCATCGGCATGGCCGAACACGTCGGCGCCGACCGCTACTTGGAGTACGCGCACGACCTCCACGCCCTCCTGCGGCCCGGCGGACGGCTCCTGAACCACCAGATCGCGCGCCGCCCGCAGGACGACGAGTCGGCGTACTCCGTGGACGAGTTCATCGACGCCTACGTCTTCCCCGACGGGGAGCTCGCGCCGCTGGGCACCACGGTCGGCCTCCTGGAACGGGCCGGCTTCGAGGTCCGCGACGTCGAGACCATCCGCGAGCACTACGCCCTCACACTGCGCCGCTGGGTCGCGAACCTGGAGGCGCACTGGGCGGAGGGCCGGCGGCTGACCTCGCCCGGCCGGGCCCGCATCTGGCGGCTCTACATGGCCGCGTCCGCCCTCGCCTTCGAGCGCAACCGCATCGGGGTCAACCAGGTCCTGGCGGTGAAGACCCCCGAGAGCGGGGCTTCGGGGATGCCTTTGCGGGCCAGGGACTGGCGCTGAACCTACGGGTGGGCCCCGGACGACATCGACGATGTCGTCCGGGGCCCACCCGCGTACCGCTCAAGCAGCGTGTCCGCTACTCACTCTTGATGGCCATCAGCGGGTTCAGACGGGCCGCGCTCCGCGCGGGCCACACCGCCGCCATGACGCCGACCACCGCGGCGACCGCCAGGAAGATCACGATCCGGCCGACCGGGATCTCCATCGAGTACGTGGTGACCTTCTCGGCGATGCTGCCGCCCACGGCCCAGCCCATGAAGAGACCGAGACCGATGCCGAGCACCGCGCCGAACAGCGAGATCACGACCGATTCCAGGCGCACCATCTGCTTGACCTTCGCGCGGTCCAGGCCGATGGCCCGCAGCATGCCGATCTCGTGCTTGCGCTCGAACACCGACATGGCCAGCGTGTTGATGACGCCGAGCACCGCGATCAGGATGGCCATCGCGAGGAGGCCGTACAGCATGTTCAGGACCAGGTTGATGCCGCCCGCGACCGCGTTGCTGACGTCGTCCTTGTCCTGGATCGTGATGGCCGGGTTGTCGCCGAGGGCGTCGACGATGGCGTTCTCGGCGCGCTCCGACGTGCCGCCCTTCACCTTCACCAGGACCTGCTTGTCGACGAGCTTGGACAGGTGCGGGTCGACGACGGAGGTGGGGGCGAAGAGACCGTTGAGCATCTCGTTGCCCTCGTAGACGCCCGCGACCTTCAGCCGGACCGTCTTGCCGTCCTCGTCGAACTTCAGCGGGAACGTGTCGCCGGCCTTCAGGCCCTTGTCCTTCGCCGTGTCCGTGTCGACCAGCGCGGTGCCCGCCTTCAGGTCGGCCACCGAGCCGCTGGTGAAGTCGAGGCCGACCAGCTTGCCGAACGACTTCGGGTCGACGCCGTTGACGGACGAGTAACTCCCGTTCACCTCGCCGTACGCGGTGCGCAGCGGGGAGCTCGCCTCGACGTCGGGAAGCTTGTCGATCTTCTCGCGGACCTCGGGGGCCAGCTCCTGGAAGTTCGCCATGGAGACGCTGTAGTCGGCCTTCATGGAGCCCGCGGCCATCTTGTTGATGGCGCTGCCCATGGAGGTCGCGATGACCGTCATGCCGGTGATGAGGGTGAGACCGATCATGAGGGCCGCGGCGGTGGACGCCGTGCGGCGCGGGTTGCGCACCGAGTTGAGGCGCGACAGCTTGCCGGTGACGCCGAACGGCTTCAACAGCGGCGCGGAGGCGGCGATGAAGGGCCGCGACAGCAGCGGGGTGAGAACGATGACACCGACGAGGATGATGCCCGCGCCGCCCGCCATCACGTAGTTGTCGTCGTTGAACAGCAGCACCGCGCCGAGCGCCACGATGAGCGAGCCGATGGTGTTGCGGACGACCAGACCGCGCGTCGTGGGCGTCGCGTGGACGCTGTTCATCGCGGCGACCGGCGGGATCTTCGCGGCGCGGCGGCCCGGCAGCCACGCGGCCAGCATGGTCACGACCACACCGATCAGGAGCGCCACGACGATCGTCGTCGGGGCGATGACGAGGGGGCCGTCGGGCAGCGAGGCGCCGCCGGAGTTCATCAGGGACTCCAGGCCGACGGAGACACCGAGGCCGAGCCCGAAGCCGGCCACGGCGGCGACCAGGCCGACGAGGAACGCCTCGATGAGCACGGAGCGCGTCACCTGGCGGCGCGAGGCGCCGACGGCGCGCATCAGCGCGAGCTCCTTGGTGCGCTGGGCGACCAGCATGGTGAAGGTGTTGGCGATGATGAAGATGCCGACGAACAGCGCGATACCGGCGAAGATCAGCAGGACCTGACTCATGGAGCTGGTCTGCTGCTCGATCATCCGCTCCTGGTCGTCCGAGAGCTGACCGCCGGTGACGGCGTCCGTGTCCTTCGGCAGGATCTTCTCGACGGAGCTCTTGAGCGCCGTCTCGGAGGTGCCCGCGGCGGCCTTGACGTCGATCTCGTCGTACTCGGTCTTGTTCAGCGCCTTCAGCGCGGTCTTGTTGTCGAGGACGACGAGGCTGCCGCCCGCGACGACGCTGCCGTCATCGGTGTCGAAGATGCCGGAGACCTTCGCGGTGCGGACGGGGCCGTCGGTGGAGTAGCGGACGGTGTCGCCGACCTTGAAGCCGGTGCGCTCCGCGGTGCGGGAGTCCAGGGCGATGTCGGCTGCGGACTTCGGGGCGGCGCCCTTGGTGAAGGCGTACCGGGGGTCCTTGCCGTCCTTGCCCGGGTAGAAGTTGGAGCCGGTGGTGCCCCACTCACCGCCGACCAGCTTGCCGTCCTTGTCGGCGAGGGCGGTGAAGCCGTTGACCGAGCCGATCGCGGACTCGGCGCCGGGCAGCGCCGCGGCCTTCTTCAGGAGGCCGTCGGTGAGGCGGGCCGGCTCCTTGGACGTGCCGTCCTCGGAGGAGGAACCGCCGTCGGGCCGGATGGCGACGGAGACGTGGTCGAAGCTCTTCGCCGACTTGTTCTTGTAGGCGTTGCCGAAGGTGTCGGTGAAGACGAGGGTGCCGGAGACGAACGCGACGCCGAGCATGACGGCGAGCACGGTCATCAACAGCCGTGCTTTGTGCGCCAGCACGTTGCGCAGGGCGGTACGGAACATGGGTGTGAGTCCTGGGTGAGGTGAGGGGGAGGAACGGTGGACGCTGCTCGGAGCGTCAGCTCGTCCTGCCCTTCGCGTCGAAGTCCTTCATCCGGTCGAGGACGCCGTCCGCCGTCGGCCGGTGCATCTCGTCGACGACCCGCCCGTCCGCGAGGAAGATCACGCGGTCCGCGTACGACGCGGCCACCGGGTCGTGCGTGACCATCACTACGGTCTGCCCGAGGTCCCGCACGGAGTTGCGGAGGAAGCCGAGGACCTCCGCGCCGGAGCGCGAGTCGAGGTTTCCGGTCGGCTCGTCACCGAAGATGATCTCCGGCTGGGAGGCGAGCGCGCGGGCCACGGCGACACGCTGCTGCTGGCCGCCGGAGAGCTCGGTGGGCCGGTGGCTGAGCCGCCCGGAGAGGCCGACCATCTCGATGACCTGCTCCAGCCACCGCTTGTCCGGCTTGCGGCCCGCGATGTCCATCGGCAGCGTGATGTTCTCCAGCGCCGTCAGTGTCGGCAGCAGGTTGAACGCCTGGAAGATGAAGCCGATCTTGTCCCGGCGGAGCTTGGTGAGCTGCTTGTCCTTCAGCGTGGACAGTTCCGTTTCGCCGATGCGCACGGAGCCGGAGCTGAAGCTGTCCAGGCCCGCGACGCAGTGCATGAGCGTCGACTTGCCGGAGCCCGAGGGGCCCATGATCGCGGTGAACTCGCCCTGCCCGAAGTCGACGGAGACGTGGTCCAGGGCGACCACCTGGGTCTCACCCTGTCCGTACACCTTGGAGAGATCCGTGGCGCGCGCGGCCACGGCGGTGGCGCGGGCGGCGAAGGGGGTGGTGGTCACGGGACGGTGCTCCTGTCGGGACGACGAGTGGGGACGTACTCCATCGTCCTGTCCGATCACCGTCATGTAGTCAGCCGCTGTTCCGGTTCCCGGGGCCGTCTCCAGTCGGACTTGAGGTCGGCCTGTCATACCTGGGGATGACACCTATCCCTGAGTCCGGGAGGAGGCGAGGGGGTGGGAGAAGGCGAAGAAGGCGGAGAAGGGGGGTGAAAGCGGGACCGGGACCGTCCGGGCGGCTAAATTCCGTCATTCCGTGCACAGAGCCGCGAGACCGGCCGGGGCCGCGACAAGGCCTCCGGCATGTACCAACGGACCGTGTCAGGGCCTGATGCACCCTCAGACGTCAATAAAATAAGACAACATCGGGCTGCCCTTCCGCTGTTCGGGGGATGCCTCCCGATAGGGTCGAAGCCTCGACGCGGAGCCCATGGCCTGCCCGGATGGTGGAATGCAGACACGGCGAGCTTAAACCTCGCTGCCCCTCGGGGGCGTGCCGGTTCGAGTCCGGCTCCGGGCACATCCGCCGCACACCCGCCGTGCCTCACCGTCGACCTCCCGTCGCTCTCCGGGGTCACCCGGGCGGCGCAACGGCCACGATCCGGGAACAGAGGCCCCGGCGTGCGCGTTCTCCATCACAGTGAGGGAAAGATCCTCCCCAAGCACTAGGCTCATCCCTTTGCCTACGCATTACTCTTGAGGGCAAAGCCACACTCGGTGGCCATGGAGGAGTGAAATGAGGAGCAGTAACCCGGTCTTCTCGCGACGGGGGTTCAGCCGCGACAACGGCTTCGCCGGCTTCGGCCAGCAGCCGCAGGCCGGGGGACCCGCGGGCGCGACCCAGACCCAGCAGGGCAACCCGTACGCGCAGGGCAATCCGTACGCCGGAGGCCAGCAGGCCCCCGCGGGCAACCCCTACGCCACGAATCCGTACGCGCAGCAGGACCTGCAGCACGGAGCGCCCCAGGCGCCCGTGACCACCGCGGGTCGTATGACGATGGACGACGTCGTCATGCGTACCGCGACCACGCTCGGCACCCTCGTGGTGACGGCCGCGCTCGCCTGGGCGCTGCTGCCGGTCGACGACGCGAACATCAGCAAGTCGTACGGCATCGCGATCGGCGCCGGTCTCATCGCGATGGTCCTTGGCCTCGTCCAGGCCTTCAAGCGCAAGGCCTCGCCCGCGCTGATCCTGACGTACGCCGCGCTGGAGGGTGTCTTCCTCGGCGTCGTCTCCAGCGTGGTCGACAACCGCATCGCCAGCGGCGCGGCCATGCAGGCCGTGCTCGGCACGATGGCCGTCTTCATCGGCGTCCTCGTGGCGTACAAGGCGGGCTGGATCCGCGTCAACCGTCGCTTCTACGGCTTCGTGATGGCCGCGGCGATGGGCTTCCTGCTGCTGACCTCCGTGAACCTGCTGTTCATGGTCTTCGGCGGCGGTGACGGCCTCGGCTTCCGCAGCGGTGGCCTCGGCATCGCCTTCGGCATCGTCGGCATCCTGCTCGGCGCGTGCTTCCTGGCCCTGGACTTCAAGCAGGTCGAGGACGGCATCGCGTACGGAGCGCCGAAGGAAGAGGCGTGGCTCGCCGCGTTCGGTCTGACGATGACGCTCGTCTGGATCTACATGGAGTTCCTGCGCCTGATCGCGATCTTCTCGGGCAACGACTGACGAGTGAGCGCGTAGTCGCAGCAGTCGTACGCAGAAGGGCCCGCGGACCGGAGACGGTCCGCGGGCCCTTTGCCGTATGCGGCGTGGATGGGGGTCAGAGGAGTTTGCGGGCGGCCCGCCTGAGGTCGTACTCGTGGATGATCGCCTTCGCGTGCCCGTACGCGAGATTGTGTTCGGAGCGGAGCCAGCTGACTTTTTCCTCGAAGCGGAAGAGAGAGGGTCCTTCATCCACGGCGCGCAGCCAGTCGGAGACTTCACGACCGGTGCAGTGGGGGATTCGGGCGAGCAGGTTGCGGTGGGTCTCCTCGGAGAAGACTTGGGACATCGGCGCCTCCGGACGCGTCGCGATGTGTTCCGGCCTTCACGCCACCGTGCCTGAGGGTTGGGGCGTTGGCAACAGTCCCGGTAGGGCGCATAAGGTCGCTGCGTGCTCGATACGACGCCTTTGACAGCCGCAGTGGACCAATTCGCCGACCGCCTGCGGGCCGCCCCGCAGAGCCGCCTGCAGCGGGGGGCCGCCGCCGAAGCGCTTGCTCTGGCCAGGGAGTTGGCGGCCCGCGCCCAGCGCATCGAGGAACCGGAGGCGCAGCCGCGGGAGATGCCGGACGCGGGGATGTTCGCCGCGGCCGACCAGATCACCGTCGCGGGGCGCGATCTCGCCCTCGTCCTGACGGACCCCGATGAGCTCGCGCGGGTGCTGGAACTCGTGGAGGAGGCGCAGAAGCGGGCCGGGGTCTAGGACCCCTTCTACGCGTTCTACGCGTCGCTCAGACCGAGGCGATGACGCGGTCGGCGAGGATGTAGATGTTCTCGGTGCCGCACTCGAACGTCAGGGCGTACGCACCGGAGATGCCGGAGCCGCCGAGCAGGAACGGGGTGCGGCCCTCGCGCAGCGCGGTCGCCAGGAGCTCCGCCGTCTCGCGGTGTCCGGGCGTCATGCACAGCGTCGTGCCGTCCGCGAAGACGTACACGTCCAGCGTGCCCAGCGGCCCCGGACGGACGTCGGCGAGGGCGGTGCGGGCGTCGGCCAGCTCCTCCAGGCATGCGACGGTGCGCTCGTGGTCACCGCGATCACCGTGGTCGCCGTGGGTTTCGGGCGCCGGCGTCTGCACCGGCACGAAGTCCGGGTGCGAGGGGTGCCGACGGCGCGCGGCGGCGAGCTCGGGGGAGTCCCCGGCGAACTCGTCGGTGCCCGCGGACTCGGCGAACGGCTCGGTCACCGGCTCCAGACTGTCGGACTCCAGGCCCGCGAAGTCGGCCTGCCGGGGCAGGAACAGCTCGTCCGCGATGCCGTCGGGCAGGCCGATGCCGTCGGGCAGCCCGGACAGTCCGCCGAGCATCGTGGGCCCGTCGGCGCCCTCACGGGCCTCCTGGGCGGCCCAGAACGCTCGGGCCTCGGCGAGCTCGCGCTCGCGCTCCTCGGCGAGCGCCTCGGACACGGCCGCGCGTATCTCGTCGGTGTCCACCGTGGTGCGGGCGCCCGGCACCGTGGGGTGCGGGCCGCTCGTGGCACGGCTGTCGGCTTCGGCCGCGGCTCTGGCGGCCAGTTCGGTGTGCAGGGCTGTGATCTCGGCGAGCTGCTTCCGCAGGCCGTGCACGGCGTGCAGGGCAGCGACGCCCACGGCCGTGGCAGCGGCCGTGGAGAGCAGCAGGGCAAGAGGCAAGGCGCTCACTGACGTACTCCCGGTTTCAAGTCGACCCCCGACTTCCTACATCAGCTTGAAGCCTGCACGATCCGCCTGTCAGTGCATTACGTCACGAATGGGACAGGACTTAGGGCCTGAGGTTTAACACCAGATCTGCTCTGAGCTGGGCATATCCATCTCCCCCAGGAGATAGGTCACATCCTGGGGGAGATTGGGTCACGAAGTGATGCAGGGACGGAGGGTCAGCGGAGGGAACTGTGTGTCAGCGGTTTTCCCCTGTTACCGGCCGTCGCACCGGCCGTATCAGCTGAGGCGTTCGATGACCATGGCCATGCCCTGGCCGCCGCCGACGCACATCGTCTCCAGGCCGAACTGCTTGTCGTGGAACTGGAGGGAATTGATGAGCGTGCCGGTGATGCGGGCGCCGGTCATGCCGAAGGGGTGGCCGACGGCGATGCCGCCGCCGTTGACGTTCAGCTTGTCGATGTCGATGCCCAGGTCGCGGTAGCTGGGGATGACCTGCGCGGCGAACGCCTCGTTGATCTCGACCAGGTCGATGTCGTCGATGGTCAGGCCCGCGCGCTGGAGGGCCTGCTTGCTGGCCTCGACCGGGCCGAGGCCCATGATCTCGGGGGAGAGACCGGTGACGCCGGTGGAGACGATGCGGGCGAGCGGGGTGAGGCCGAGCTCGCGGGCCTTCGTGTCACTCATGATCACGAGGGCGGCGGCGCCGTCGTTGAGGGGGCAGCAGTTGCCGGCGGTGACGAGGCCGTCGGGGCGGAAGACGGGCTTGAGCCCCTGGACGCCCTCCAGGGTGACCCCGGCGCGGGGCCCGTCGTCCTTGCTGACGACCGTCCCGTCCGGGGTGGTGACGGGGGTGATCTCCCGCTCCCAGAACCCGTTCTTGATGGCTTCCTCGGCGAGGTTCTGCGAGCGGACGCCGAACTCGTCCATGTCCTGGCGGGTGACGCCCTTGAGCCGGGCGAGGTTCTCGGCGGTCTGGCCCATCGCGATGTACGCGTCCGGGATGAGCCCGTCCTCACGCGGGTCGTGCCACGTGGAGCCCTCGGTCTTGGACACCGCCTCGGTACGGGCCTCGGCGTCCGCGAAAAGCGGGTTGTGCGTGTCGGGAAGCCCGTCGCTGGTCCCCTTCACGCTCCGCGACACCATCTCCACACCGGCGGAGATGAAGACGTCGCCCTCCCCGGCCTTGATGGCGTGCAGGGCCATGCGGGAGGTCTGGAGGGACGAGGAGCAGTACCGGGTGATGGTGCAGCCCGGAAGGTGGTCCATGCCCATCTGTACGGCGACGATGCGGCCGAGGTTGTGCCCCTGCTCGCCGCCGGGCAGACCGCAGCCCAGCATCAGGTCGTCGATGTCCTTCGGGTCCAGCTCGGGAACCTTGGCGAGGGCGGCCTCGATGATGGTGGCGGTCAGGTCGTCCGGCCGCAGCTCCTTCAGGGAGCCCTTGAAGGCGCGGCCGATCGGGGATCGGGTGGCGGAGACGATCACGGCTTCGGGCATCAGGGGCTCCAGTGGCGAAGGGGATGGACTCACTGGGAAGTTACCTGCACGTATTGCTGTCGGTCATCGGGTGTGGTGTGTGACTCCGACCGCATTTCTAAGCGGGCGCTCAGGCCGCGGGGCCGTGGCAGGGTCCGGCGCCTTTGCTCGGGCCCTCGGGTGGACCACGCAGGGGCGTGGGGAACTGTGCGCCGAGCCGCCACCGGGCCGCAGGTGACGACGGTCCGGCATGCGGATGCCTAGGAACCCTCCACTCCCTCCGCTTCCTCCACTCCCTCCACTCCCTCCACGAAGTGGTCGAACTCGCCCGCCTGTACACCGAGTACGAACGCGTCCCACTTCTTGCGGGTGGTCGTGACGACGTTGTCCGGATCGCTGGTCTCACGGAGATAGACGGCGTCACCGTCCGCGCCGAAGGCGATCTCGATCCAGGGCCCTGGGCCCTCGGCGTCCTCGGGCGCGGCGCGGGTCCAGTCGAGGTCGGTGGGGATGCCGGTGGGGATGCGGGGTGTCTCGGTCATGGCTGGGGGCTGCGCCCTTTCTTCGTCTGGGGGCGGGGCCGCGGAGGTATGTACGTCCTCGCCATCTCGGCGGGGAGCCCAGGTCCGGCCGCACATACCTCCACGTCCCCTCAGGCCGTCTCGGCGTCCGCGCGCCGCTTGGTGGTACGGAGCAGGGCGGCGAAGGCGGTGGGGGTGGCTTGGAGTATTGCTGCGGTGGGGTCGCTGCTTTCGGTCAGATGGATGGTTCCGGGCACTGTCGCTGCGACGTGGACGCATGAGTCGCCCTGCCCGCAGTAGGACGACTTCTGCCACTCGTGCGTGGGGGCAGGCATGAGGTTGTTCCCTTCACAGGTCGCGGATCAGGTGGTGGATGAGGTCGCGTGACCTCGTGACGTCGAGGGCGATGGACTCGATCTGGTCGAGCAGCAGCCGGTACATCTCCAACTGCGCCTCGGCGTCGAGGAACGTGGGGCCGTGTGACTGGTCGAGGTGGACCGTGTCCAGTTGGGGAACCTTGCCGCTGGAGTAGAAGAGCGATTGCCCCGACCCCGGGAAGGAGCCCGCGGAAAACGGCAGCACCTTGATCGTGATGTGCTCCCGCTCGCTCATGTCCAGCAGATGTTGCAACTGGCTCTTGGTCACGTCAGGTCCACCGAACTGCATCCGCAGGGCGGCCTCATGGATGACCGCCAGGTACGGAGTCGGAAGCTCTTGGAAGAGCACCGCTTGCCGCTTGATACGGAACGACACCCGATGCTCCACGTCCGGGGGAGGGAGCTCGGGCACGACCTGGCGGAAGAGTTCGCGTGCGTGGTCTGTGGTCTGGAGCAAGCCCGGGATGTGCACGGTGATGGCGGTGCGCAGACGCGTGGCGTGGTGCTCCACCTCTGCGAGGTCCAACAGCCCGGCAGGCAGGATCCCGCGATACTCCTCCCACCAGCCGCGCTTGCGGTCGCCCGTCATCTCCGCAATGGCTTCGACGAGGGCCTTGTCCGAGCAGGCGTAGTTGCAGGCCAGGGTCCGCACCCGCTCGGCACTCACGCCGACCCGCCCGGTCTCCATGTTGCTGACCTGTGCCTGCCTCATGCCGAGCAGTTGAGCTGCCGCTGTCGAGGTAAGGCCGGCACGTTCGCGCAGCTTGCGCAGCTCGGCGCCGAGCCGGAGTTGCCGACCTGTCGGGTTGTTCCGAACGGCCATGCTTCTTGCTCCTGTGCTCTCGCGTCACTCACACGAGTGGTTGCTTTTAGTCTCACCCGTAAACGGGTGAAGAATATATCCGGAAGCGCTACTTTCGATGGGGCCCGACCGCCCGGAAGAACCCCGCTCGACGGAGCGGCAACGTCACTGGGCTCACCCGGCAACTACCCACTCACCACGGAGACTTCCATGCGTACCGCAACCGTATCCCCGCCCTGGTCCTACACCCTCCGACTTCCCCACGATCCCCGCGCCCCGGGAATCGGCCGCGCCACCCTCCGCGCGGTCCTCGAAACGTACGGGCTGGGGGACCTGACCCCCACCGCGGAGCTCCTGGCCGGGGAACTCCTGAACAACGCGCACTGCCACACCGACGGCCCGTACGCCCTCCGCCTCCGCTCCTCCTCCCCGGAGGGGATCCGCGTCGCCGTGTGGGACTCCAACCCGCAGATCCCACCCGGCTTCGGGAAGGCCGACGGCGGCGTCGACAGCAGGCCGCCCGGGATGGCGGAGAACGGGCGGGGCCTGCACATCGTGCGGGCTTGCGCGGACAGATGGGGGTCGTACGCCATGGGGACGGGGAACGCGGGGAAGCTGCTGTGGGCGGAGGTCACGCCGGGCGCAGGCCGGTAGAGGCCGCGGTGAGCCACGGGACGGACGGATCCCCCGGCTGGGGCACGGTTAGTTCACCCGCAGGCGAGCGAATTTCCATCAAGACGGTGCCGCTCGGCAGCATGGCGTACGTCGGCGGGTACGGCCTCTGCGGCATCCCGGCACAGAACCGGCCGCTTCTCGCCGCTGACCTGCGGTAAGCGCGTCCGCCGACAGCATGCGCACCGTTCCGCCGTGCATCTGCTCACGACGTTCGGCGCTGTTGCGGGTGCCGGTGAAGAGCCGTCCCCAGGACCGGTCCGCGAAGGTGAGCCGGACATCTTCCAGCAGCCCGAGCTCCGGGCCTACGAAGAGGAGGCGATGACTGGTGACGACCAGATCCGTGGTGTAGCCCTTGGGGCGGCGTGCGGGGTCCAGTTGCCACGGAAGGGTGCGGGCGAGGGTGCCGGGAGCGGCCCACATGACGGGGAAGTCACCGTTGGCTCGCATGTGTCGCTCATCGCCATGGGCGGCAAGTGGGCAGCTCGCTCCGCTCGGCGCAACGCGGCCCGCCGTACCGGACGCGCCATTTCCGGGACCGGAGGGGGCAGGCCCGGAGGGGGCCCCGGAGGGGGAAGCCCCCCGGGAGGGTCAGTGGGGGAGCGGTGACGGCGTCGGCGTGTGGATGCGGCGGCGGCGTCGGCGTTTGAGGAGGGCCCATGGGCCGCGGGGGCCCGTCGGCATGGCAGCCGTGACCTCCGTGCCGCCTTCCGAGGCGGCCTGGGCCGCCGCCCTTGCCACCGGCAGGAATCCCTCGCGGCGCGAGACGTCCGGGCGGTCCTCCTCCGGCCACAGGCCGAGCGCCGCGCAGAGCGTGGGGAGTACTGCCATCGCCGCCGTCGCGTAGCCCTCCGCGGAGGGGTGGTAGCGGTCGGGGCCGAAGAGTTCGCGGGGGTGTGCCGCGAACTCCGGGCCCAGCAGGTCGCCGAGCGACACCGTCCGCCCGCCCTGCTCGACCACCCCGATCGTCTGCGCCGCGGCCAGCTGGCGCGAGACACGCCGGGCCAGCCACCGCAGCGGCTGGTAGACGTTCTCGACCGTCCCCAGGTCGGGACACGTGCCGACCACCACCTCCGAACCGGCCGTACGGAGCCTGCGTACCGCGGAGGAGAGATGGCGTACCGACCGCGTCGGCGGCATCCGGTGCGTCACGTCGTTCGCGCCGATCATGATGACGCAGACGTCCGGCACCCAGGAGGCGTCGGAGAGGATCAGGCTCACCTGGCGGTCCAGGTCGTCCGACTGGGCGCCCGGCAGCGCCACGTTGCGCAGGTCGACGGGGCGCTCGGCGACCGCGGCGAGACCCGAGGCGAGCAGTGCCGCCGGGGTCTGCCTGGCCCGGTGCACGCCCTGCCCCGCCGCCGTGGAGTCCCCGAGCATCGCGAACCGCACCGGTTCGGCGTGCGTGGGCCGCGCGGCCTCCGCGGCGAACGCCCCGCCGTAGCGCCCGTCGGCCCGCGGCGGATCCGCGGGGCCGCCGTTGCCCACGTTCCGCTTCGCCAGCTGCACCTCGGCGAGCACCACGCCCACCGTGGCAGCCCCGAGCAGCCCGATGCCTCCGCCGCCGTACGCCGCGCCCGCGGCGATCCGCCGCGCCACCCTCGCCCTCGACATGCCCTGCAGCCACCTCCTCGTGCCGTACCGGTTCGTACGGCCGTACATCCACTCATTGCCCCGTAAGCACGGTCGGCCAATCGCAAGCGGAGGTGAACGGATGAGCCGGACCCTTAGGCTGACCGCACCAATTCGTCGCACTACATCGCAGCCCGGAGACAACGGTGCAATTCCACGACTCGATGATCAGCCTCGTCGGCAACACCCCGCTCGTGAGGCTCAACAACGTGACCGCGGGCATCCAGGCGACCGTCCTGGCCAAGGTCGAGTACTTCAACCCCGGCGGTTCCGTGAAGGACCGCATCGCGCTGCGCATGATCGAGGCGGCCGAGCAGAGCGGGGAGCTGAAGCCCGGCGGCACCATCGTCGAGCCCACCTCGGGCAACACCGGGGTCGGTCTCGCCATCGTGGCCCAGCAGAAGGGCTACAAGTGCATCTTCGTCTGCCCGGACAAGGTGTCCCTCGACAAGATCAACGTGCTGCGCGCGTACGGCGCCGATGTGGTGGTCTGCCCGACCGCCGTCGACCCCGAGCACCCCGATTCGTACTACAACGTCTCCGACCGGCTCGTCCGTGAGACGCCGGGCGCCTGGAAGCCGGACCAGTACAGCAACCCGAACAACCCCCTTTCGCACTACCACTCCACCGGCCCCGAGCTGTGGGAGCAGACGGAGGGGAAGATCACCCACTTCGTGGCGGGCATCGGGACGGGAGGCACGATCTCCGGTACGGGGGGCTACCTGAAGGAGATCTCGAAGGGCTCCGTCACCGTCGTCGGTGCCGACCCCGAGGGGTCCGTGTACTCGGGTGGGTCCGGGCGGCCCTACCTCGTCGAGGGCGTGGGCGAGGACTTCTGGCCCACGGCGTACGACCGCAATGTCACCGACGAGATCATCGCCGTGTCCGACAAGGACTCCTTCCAGATGACGCGGCGGCTCGCCAAGGAGGAGGGGCTCCTCGTCGGCGGGTCCTGCGGCATGGCCGTCGTGGCGGCGCTGCGGGTCGCGGAGCGGCTCGGTCCGGACGATGTGGTGGTCGTCCTGCTGCCGGACAGCGGGCGCGGCTACATGAGCAAGATCTTCTCCGACGAGTGGATGAACGACTACGGCTTCCTGGAGGAGGCCGGCGACCAGCCGCGCGTCGGCGACGTGCTGAGCCGCAAGGAGGGCGGCGAGCTGCCCTCCCTCGTCCACATGCACCCCGAGGAGACGGTGGGGGAGGCGATCGAGGTCCTTCGTGAGTACGGGGTCTCGCAGATGCCGATCGTGAAGCCGGGGGCGGGGCACCCTGACGTGATGGCGGCGGAGGTCATCGGGTCGGTGGTCGAGCGTGAGCTGCTCGACGCGTTGTTCGCGCAGCGTGCGTCGCTCTCCGACCCGCTGGAGAAGCACATGTCGGACCCGTTGCCGCAGGTCGGCTCCGGTGAGCCGGTGGCTGACCTGATGACGGTGCTGGGTGGTGCCGACGCGGCGATCGTGCTGGTGGAGGGGAAGCCGACGGGGGTCGTCAGCCGTCAGGACCTGCTGGCGTTCCTCGCGGAGCAGCAGTCGCAGTAGCGCGGGTGGGCCCGTGGCGCGGGCGGTCCCGGTGACGCGGGCGTCCCGGTAACGCGGGTGGCACGAGGACGTCACGTGCGCGCAGCACCTGCTTAACACGGGGCGGGCATGCTGGTCGGTGTCGGCGTCAGGAACTCCGGAGCGGCTCCCGGGTCCGTGGACGCCTGGGCGCGGCCGGCTCTGACCCGGTACGTCGTCCTTCCGCGGGGGACCGCCGTCGTCCCGCCCCCTGGACATCCGGGGGTGCGGCGGCCCTCCGCGGTGACGATCCCCGACGCCGGACCGTGGGTCAGTCGTCCCACTCCGACTTGCGGTCCTCGCGGTGGCGCCGGAAGGACAGGCCGCGGAACGAGCACACCGCGTTCACGCCCACGATGCCCGCCCAGGACACGAAGAGCCCGGTCAGGCCCGCGTTGACCACGGCGATCGCGGAGAGCGGGACCGCGAGGATCAGCGAGACGACGCCGAAACCGAAGCGTTCGGCCCAGGAGTCGACCCCGCTCGCGGGGGAGCGGGCGCCGCGGGCGACCACCATCTGCTGTTCCGCCAGGTGGCGGCGCATGCGGCGGTCGATCGTGCCGTCCAGGCGCTGCTCGACCTTCCCGAGGAACGAGTCGACCAAGGCGGAGTCGTACTCTTCGCCGAGCTCTCTGCGCGCGTGCAGAGTGGCGTCGAGTTCCTTCTTGAGTTCGGCGTCACGGGCTTCCATGAGGTTTTACGTTACGGCGCGGACGGGGTCTCGGCGCTGGGGCTAACCCCCCTTTCCGTCCGGGGTCCAGCCCCAGGGACGGGCGGGTTCCGCCTGGCCAGCGTCCAGTACAGCACCGCCGGCACCA
Organism: Streptomyces venezuelae; assembly: GCF_008642355.1. Classification (NCBI taxonomy): domain Bacteria; kingdom Bacillati; phylum Actinomycetota; class Actinomycetes; order Kitasatosporales; family Streptomycetaceae; genus Streptomyces; species Streptomyces venezuelae. The sequence goes on along the minus strand of NZ_CP029193.1, from coordinate 3,330,833 downwards.
CAAGACCCACGATCCACGAGATGTCGGCGCCGCCGAGCGGGTCGACCAGGGGGCCCGTGTAGAAGTGGGTGACCAGGAAGGGGAGCTGGGCCAGGAGGCCCACGCCGTAGACCGTCAGGGCGTCCCAGCGCCAGGCGCCGTAGCGGCCGAGCGGGTCGAACAGGGCGGGGATGTCGTACCGCTCGCGGGAGATCAGGTAGTAGTCGACCAGGTTGATGGCCGACCACGGCGTGAAGAACGTCAGCAGGAACAGCAGGAAGTCCTTGAAGGACGACAGGAAGCTGTCCTTGCCCAGCAGCGCGACCGCCGTGCCCGCCACCATGATCAGCGCGATGTACGTGGCCCGTCCGCGCGCTCCGAGCACCTTCTGGCCGCGGAAGCCGCTGATGCTCGTGACCATCGACATGAAGCCGCCGTAGGTGTTGAGGACGTTGATGGTCAGTTTGCCGAGTGCGATCACGAAGTAGAGGAAGGAGGCGATCAGGCCGGTGCCGCCCAGGCCGACGACGTAACCGACCTGGTTGGCGAGGAACGCGTCCCCCGCGCCGGCGGCCACGAGCACCCCGAACGTCATCGACCACTGCGAGCCGATCGCCGACCCCGACAGCGTCCACCAGAACGTGGCCTTCGCGGAGGTGGTGCGCGGCAGGTAGCGCGAGTAGTCCGCGACGTACGGACCGAACGCCAGCTGCCACGACGCCGAGAGCGACATGGCGAGCAGGAACATCGGCAGGTCGAAGTGGGCGTCCGAGAACAGTGCGCCGACGTCCACGCGGTCGAGGAGCCGGATGCCGAGATAGACGAACGCGAGCGCGCAGATCACGCTCGCCACCCGGCCGAGTGCGTGGATGACGCGGTAGCCGACCGCCGCCATGACCGCCGTGACGACGGCGAAGACGACGATGCCGGTGGTGTCGTTCGTGTGCGTCAGCTCCGCCGTCGCCTGGCCCGCGAGGACGCTGCCGCTCGCGAAGAACCCGACGTACATCAGGATGACGAGGAGCAGCGGGACGACCGCGCCCTTCACCCCGAACTGGGCCCGCGACTGGATCATCTGCGGCAGCCCCAGCTTCGGGCCCTGCGCCGAGTGCAGTGCCATGACCGCGCCGCCGAGCAGGTTGCCGAGGACGAGGCCGACGAGCGACCACACCACGTCGCCGCCGAACACGACGGCCAGCGCGCCCGTGACGACCGCGGTGATCTGCAGATTGGCGCCGAGCCAGAGCGTGAACTGGCTGAACGCGGTGCCGTGCCGTTCGTCGTCCGGGACGACGTCGATGGAGCGCCGCTCCACCAGGTCTTCAGCTGCCATGCCGGTCAACTCCGCATGTCGAGGGTGAGATCTTGCCCGGCTGTATATCGTCATGCAGGGTTCTTGTTGGCTGAATAGATTGTCAATAGTTCGCGGCACTCCGGTGTGCGTCGCCGAGCGGCGAACGGTCGATGAGTGAGACGGAACGTCCGGTTGAGGAGGATGTGCGAGTGAAGTCGTCTCGTATCGCGGACGCCGAGCGCATGCGCCGTCCGCCGGGCGCCTCCGATCGCCCCACTCCGCCCCTCTGCGCCCGGTGCGAACGCACCGCCTCCGTTGTGGAAGCGGAGTTCGCGGACCGGCCGCTGACGGATGATGCAGGCAAGAACGCAGGAACGACCGCCGGAACGACAGCGGGTACGGACATCATGAGGGGGACGGCATGAGTGACAGCCCTGCCGCGCGACTGCAAGTGCTCTTCGAGGGCCACCGGCTCACACCCACCCAGCGGCGCATCGCGCACTGCATGGTGCGCAGGGCCGCCGACGCGCCCTTCCTCTCCAGCGTGGAGCTGGCCGAACTCGCCGGCGTCAGCCAGCCCTCGGTCACCCGCTTCGCCGTCGCCCTCGGCTTCGACGGCTATCCGGCGCTGCGCAGACACCTGCGGGACGTGGCCCCCGCGGAGGAGTCGGGAGCGACGGCCGCCAACGAGTACCAGCAGGCCGTCGACGCGGAGATCGAGAACCTCAGGCACCTGGCGGAGGCCCTCGCCGACCCCGAACCGGTCGAGCGCGCGGGGCGGCTCCTCGCCGCGTCCCGGCCCCTGCCCGTCCTCGGACTGCGGGCCGCCGCGTCCCAGGCCTACGGCTTCTCGTACTTCGCCGCCAAGGTCCACCCCGAGGTGCGCCTCCTCGACGAGGGTGGCACGATGCTCGCCGACCGCATCGACGCGGCGGTCCGCGCCGGTGCCACGGCCCTCCTCTGCTTCGCGCTGCCCCGCCACCCCCGCGAGGTCGTCGACGCCCTCGCCTGTGCCCGGTCGGCGGGGCTCACCGTCGTCACCGTCGCGGACTCGGCCTTCGCGCCCGTCGCCGCCCACTCCGACCTGCTCCTCCCCGCCGCCGTCGGCACGGGCCTCGCCTTCGACACGGCCTGCGCCCCGATGCTGCTCGGCCGCGTCCTCCTGGAGGCCATGTGCGACAACCTCCCCGACGCGCAGGCCCGCCTGGAGGACTTCGACGTACGGGCGGCGGCACGCGGACTCTTCGTGGAGTAGGCGGACACACGGGAGCGGCGCCGCGCCCGGGGAAGCGCGGCGCCGCCGTCAGGCGACCTGACGTCAGACGCGGGGCATCAGACGTCCAGGCCGGTCTCGATGCGTTTGAGCTGATGGCGGGCCATCGCCAGGTTGGAGCGGTCCTTGTCGAGGGCCAGATAGAGGAAGAGGCCGTTGTTGTTGCGGCCCTTCATCAGCCGGATGAGGTGGTACTGCGTGCCCAGCGAGATCAGGATGTCCTCGATCTCGTCCTTGAGCCCGAGCATCTCCATGGTGCGCAGCTTGGCGCGTACGACGTCCGTGTTGCCGGCCGCCGCCACCGACAGGTCCAGGTCCTTTCCGCCCCCGATGGTGCCGAGGGCCATTCCGCTCGTGTAGTCGACCAGAGCGGCGCCGATGACGCCCTCGATCGTGGTGGTCGCTTCCTTGAGTGCGGTCTCCGTGTCGGTCATGTGCTTGGTGCTTCCTTTCCGTCTGCCGGGCGTCCGCGGTGAGGGGGACGACGAGGGTGTGGTGGGGGGGCATGGGTCAGGTTTCCTCCGCTCGATCGACGGCGGCGTCGACCAGCTCTCCGATGAGCGCGCTGGAACGGCGGGCCTCCAGGTGCAGTCGGCCCACGTTGATGCGGGGCTCGGCGAGCAGCGTGAGCACGGCGGACGAACCGGCCGCGTACGTCGCGACGTAGCCCTGTTCGCCGCGGATGATCAGTTCGCGGAAGCCGCCCTGGTGGGTGGCGTCGGACAGCCGCAGCGCCACGCCGAGCGCCGCCGCGGTGAGCGCGCAGACGCCCTCCGCCTCCACGTCGGAGGCGTCCTGCGCGAGCAGCAGCCCGTCGACGCTGGCCGTCAGGGCGCCGCGGAGCTGGGGAATCCGGGTCCGAAGGCGTTTCAGTTCGCCGAGTACGTCGGCTTCGGCAGCCACCAGCTCTCTCCTCCCTGCGCGCCGCCAGGACGCGAAGAACTTCATGTGGTCGAGGTCCCGGCCCAGGGGGCGGCAGGGAGTTTCACAGCGCCTCCAGGGCGTCACGGACCCGGCGCAGGAGCGCGATGTCGGGATCGGCGCATTCCGTCGCGGCGGGGAAGGGGAGGGCCACGGACACCGGCTCCCGCTCCGGTGTCCCCGGGACCTCCACGAGCCCGGCGGCGGCCAGCCGCCTGACCTCGATCAGGGTGTGGAACGAGGGCCTGCCGAGGAGCCAGGCGATGGCCGTCGGCGTCCGTATGCCGTCCGCGAGGCGCAACAGCGCACGCTGGCGCACGGTGACCGTCTGGCCGGGCGCGGGCGTGCGGGGCACGACGGGCGCGGTGTCGACCTCGGGCCGCGGCCAGATGCTGTCCAGGAGCGCCCGGCGCCGCAGCGTCTCGCGTTCGAGGGCGGCGGCGGGGACCGGGCGGACCCGGCCGAGCCAGTGCGCGACGCCGTAGCGGAACCGGGTGGGTCCGCTCGCCGCGCCGAGGACGAAGAACGCGGCGTCGAAGAGCGCGCCGAGATGGCACATCTCCAGCTCGCCCGCGGTGACCCGGCCGCTGGCGACGAGCTCGCGCCCCACCTCGTGCCGGGTGCCCGCCGTGGACAGGACTTCCTGCCAGCCCTGTGCGGCCAGGGCGCCACCGGCCGTGAGCAGGACGTCTATGCCCGGCGCCGCGGGGCTCTCGGCGTGCACGACACGCCCGTCCACGAGGTAGAGGGTGCCCTGGGCGCGCAGGAAGGCGCCGGTGGCCCGCTCGGCGGCGAGCCGCGTCAGGAGGGGCGAGACGGCGGGGGCGCCGACGGCCCGCGGGACGGTGGCGGGCTCGGCGGGCGCGGCGGCCCGCAGGCCGTTCACACCAGCACCAGCCGTTCGGCGAGGCTCCGCAGCCGTATCCGCGCCATGGCGAGGTTGCCGGTGTGCCGGTCGAGCCAGAGGTAGAGGAAGACGCTGCTGTCGAAGGTCGTCTCCACGTAGCGGATCAGGTGGAAGCCGGACCGGGTGGTGAGCATGAGGTCTTCGACGGGCAGCCCTTCGCGGGGCGTGCCCTCCTGGCCGCTCACGCCGTCCGGGTCGTCGACGGGTGCGAACGCCTGGTACTCGGCGGCCGCGCGGGCCACCTCGGCGGTCTCGGCGGCGGTCGCCTCGTAGTCACCGTTCGGGGAGTCGCCGACCGAACCGAGCGCGAGGCCGCTGGTCCAGTCGACGATGGCGGCTCCACGGGCACCGGGCAGTGTCATGGCTTCGTACAGACACTCGTCGATTCCGGGCACGCGGCCTCCCCTTCCCCAGGTGGAACCGGGTGGTCCCCACCACCCGACCGGGCGGCTCCCGTCACCCGGTGGAGAGGAAAGTACGCAGGGGAACCCGGGTTCGCGGTGAAAGGGCATATTCCGCGGGAATGCGTCCGAGCCCGACGGGACGCGTTCGGTCGTGGCCCTGGACGGGCCCACTGCTGACCGAATGTGCCGATCACATGATCGAAGCGTCCCCCGGGACGGTGTCAGTCCTCGCCACGGGCGCGGAGTACCACTTTGTTCACGCCCCACAGGGCGACGCCGATCGCGACGAGGACGCCGGCGCGGATGTAGACCTCCGCGGGGCGGTCCGCGAGGGGGCTTGCGAGGACCAGGGCCGTGACGGCGCCGAGGACCGGCAGGACGGTCGGCGTACGGAAGTGCTTGTGCCCGACGGGATCGCGGCGCAGGACCAGGACCGCCACGTTGACCACCGCGAACACGCACAGGAGGAGGAACGCCGTCGTGTCGCCGAGGCCCTCGATCTCGCCCGTGGAGACGAGGCCGATGGCGAGGAGCGAGACGAAGACGATGCCGACGACCGGGGTGCGGCGCCCGGAGAGGACGCGGCCCATCGCGCGCGGCAGGATGCGTTCGTTGGCCATGCCGTAGCAGAGCCGCGAGGCCATCATGATGTTGATCAGCGCCGAGTTGGTGACCGCGAACAGGGCGATGAGGGCGAAGAGTTTGTGCGGGAAGTCGACGCCGCCCGCCTTCACGACCTCCAGCAGCGGTCCGCTCGACCCCTCAAGGGTCCTGGAGTCGACGAGCAGGGACGAGACCATCGCGACGAGGACGTAGATCGTGCCGGTGACCGCGACGCCGATGAAGATCGCGCGCGGGAAGGTGCGCACCGGGTCCTTCGTCTCCTCGGCCATGTTGACCGAGTCCTCGAAGCCGACGAAGGCGAAGAAGCCGAGAGCGGTGGCACCGAGGACACCGGTCATCAGGGCGTATCCGCTGCCGTCGGACTCGAACTCGGTGAGGCGCGACGCCTCGCCGTCCCCGCTCATGACGGCGTACGCCCCGATGGCGAGGATGATCGCGAGACCGGTGAGCTCGACGAGCGTGAGGACCACGTTGGTCTTCACGGACTCCGACACGCCCCGCATGTTGAGCGCCGCGAGCAGCACGATGAAGGTGATGGCGATCAGCGTCGGCGGCAGGGCGTCGCCGGTCAGTTCGGCGAGGTAGTCGCCGCTGAAGGCGCGGGCGGCGGCGCTCGCGGAGGAGAGCCCGGAGCACATCACCATGAAGGCGATGATGAAGGTGAGGAACGGGACCTTGAACGCCTTCTGCGTGTAGAGCGCGGCGCCGGCCGCCTTCGGGTATTTGCCGACGAGTTCGACGTACGACGCGGCGGTCAGGATCGCCACGACGAACCCGATGGCGAACGGCAGCCAGAGCGCGCCGCCGACCTTCCCGGCGACTTTGCCGGTCGTGGCGTAGATGCCGGTGCCGAGGATGTCGCCGATCACGAAGAGGATCAGCAGCTTGGGGCCGATGGCGCGGCGCAGTGGGCCCTCTTCGGCGGACGGTGATGGTGATGCGGTGGTGGACGTGCCGGATGTCGTCACAGGTGCCTCCCCCGAGACCGAGTGCGGGTCGAAGGGGTATTGCCCGTGACGCAGGTCACTATGCGGGAGTTGAGGAAGGTCAGAGCATCCGACCGAGGCGTCGCAGCGCGCGGCTGGAGCTCAGAGATTCCGCAGCGCGTCCCGTTCCGCTCCGCCGCCCGCCTCCGCCACGATCTCGTCCGGCGTCTGCGGTTCGCGCACCACGGCGAAGCGCACGCCGTCCGCGGCCGTGGGCGCGGAGAAGCCGTAAACGCCCGGCCCGGCAAGGCTGTTGTACGAATAGTGCTGGGCGAAATAGTAGGCGCCGGTGTCCAGCGCGGTGACGTAGTCACCCGGTTCGAGCAGTGGCATCGGACGGTTCTCGGCGAGCAGGTCGCCCGCGAAGCAGGCAGGTCCCGCGATGTCCTGGCCGACGGCGGGGCCGCTCTTGGGCAGCCCCTTCGCGTCGAACGCGGCGATCCGCAGCGGCCACGACGCGGGCGCGTACACGGTCCTCGTCGCCACCTGCACGCCCGCGTGCGTCACGGCGATGGGCCGCCCGCCCGCCCGTTTCGCGTACTCGACGCGGGCGAGCACCGTGCCGTGCTTGGCGAGCAGGGAGCGGCCGAACTCGGTGACGATGCCGTACCGCCCGTCGAGCAGCCCCGGTACCCGCGACTTGAGGCGGCGCGCGTACTGCGCGTGGGTCGGTGTCTCGTCGTCCGAGCCGAAGTTGACCGGCAGGCCGCCGCCGATGTCGACGGTGTCGACCTGCCGCCGCCCGGCGCGTTCGTTGATCTCCTCGGCCAGTTCGTACGTGGCCGCCACGCCCCGCACCATCATCTCCAGGGGCATGCCCTGCGACCCGGAGTGCGCGTGCAGGCGGGTCAGCCACGGCCGGTCGAGGAAGGCCCTGACCACCCACTCCCTGGCGTCCTCGTCGCGCAGCGGCACCCCGAACTTGGACGTGGCCGTCGCCGTCGAGAGGGCGCCGATCGCGCCGCCGCCGATCTGCGGGTTGACGCGGATGCCGACGGGGGAGCCGGTCGGCGCCGACCGGGTCATGGCGTCGATGCGGTCCAGTTCCTGCGGGTTGTCGGCGTTCACGGCGATGCCGAGCGCGAGGGCCTCGCGGAGTTCGGCGGGGGTCTTGGCGGGCGAGTCGAGGACGGTCGCGCTGGGCGGCATGCCGGCGGCCCGCGCGAGGGCCAGCTCGCCGGGGCTCGCCACCTCGGCGCCGATTCCTGCCGCGCGCAGCAGTCGCAGGACCGGGACGAGCGGGGTCGCCTTCACCGCGAAGGCGTGCAGGACGGGCGTGCCGGGCGGGACGACGGCCTCGAAGGCGGCGTGCAGGGCGGCGGCGCTCGCGCGGATGCCGGTGACGTCGAGAAGTCCCGCGACGGGAGCGGCGGGGCCGACGACGCCCTGCTCGACGGCGGCGCGGACCGCGCGGTCACGGCGGGCGGCGGCCTCGCCGCCCGGGGTGGCCCCGGGTGCCGCGTCCGTGCGGAGAACCGTGGTCTGGTCGTCGTCCTCGTCGTGGCCCATGTGATCCAGCCAATCACCCGTGAGGGGACCCCGCTGGCGTACTCGCGCATTCGTTCGCTATTGACTAGCCCTATTCAGGCCCCCAGGATGTGAATAACAAGGTCACAGCACTGAGTCATGGGCACCAAGGTCACACCGTCGAGGAGGCATCGCCATGTCAGGACCCCGCCCCGTACGGGCACCGCGCGGTACGGAACTGAGCGCCCTGGGATGGCAGCAGGAAGCCGCCCTCCGCATGCTGCAGAACAACCTCGACCCCGAGGTCGCCGAGCACCCCGACAAGCTCGTCGTCTACGGCGGCACCGGCAAGGCGGCCCGCGACTGGCGCTCCTTCGACGCCATGGTGCGCACCCTCAAGACCCTCAAGCAGGACGAGACGATGCTCGTCCAGTCCGGCCGCCCCGTCGGCGTCATGCAGACCCACGAGTGGGCGCCGCGCGTCCTCATCGCCAACTCCAACCTGGTCGGCGACTGGGCGAACTGGGAGGAGTTCCGCCGCCTGGAGCAGCTCGGCCTCACCATGTACGGCCAGATGACCGCGGGTTCCTGGATCTACATCGGCACGCAGGGCATCCTCCAAGGCACGTACGAGACGTTCGCCGCGGTCGCCGCCAAGAGGTTCAACGGCACGCTCGCCGGAACGATCACCCTCACCGCGGGCCTCGGCGGCATGGGCGGTGCCCAGCCCCTCGCCGTCACCATGAACGACGGCGTCGCGATCTGTATCGACTGCGACCCGCGCGCCATCGAGCGCCGCATCGAGCACAAGTACCTGGACGTGAAGGCGGACTCCCTGGAGCACGCGCTCCAGCTCGCGACGGAAGCCCGCGACCAGCGCAAGCCGCTCTCCATCGGCCTCCTCGGCAACGCGGCCGACCTGCTCCCGCGCATGCTCGCCGAATCCGCCCCCATCGACATCGTGACGGACCAGACCTCCGCCCACGATCCGCTGTCGTACCTGCCGACGGGCGTCGATTTCGACGACATGCAGGCGTACGCGGCGAAGGACCCGGCGGGCTTCACCACCCGCGCCCGCGAGTCGATGGCGAAGCACGTCGAGGCGATGGTCGGCTTCATGGACGCGGGCGCCGAGGTCTTCGACTACGGCAACTCGATCCGCGGCGAGGCGCAACTCGCGGGCTTCGAGCGCGCGTTCGCGTTCCCCGGCTTCGTCCCCGCCTACATCCGCCCCCTCTTCTGCGAGGGCAAGGGACCGTTCCGCTGGGCGGCCCTCTCCGGCGAGGCGTCCGACATCCACAAGACGGACAAGGCGATCCTCGACCTCTTCCCCGAGAACGAATCCCTCCACCGCTGGATCAAGATGGCGGGCGAGCGCGTCCACTTCCAGGGCCTCCCCGCCCGCATCTGCTGGCTCGGCCAGGGCGAGCGCGACAAGGCGGGCGACATGTTCAACGACATGGTCGGCGACGGCACGCTCGCCGCGCCCCTCGCGATCGGCCGCGACCACCTGGACTGCGGCTCCGTCGCCTCCCCGTACCGCGAGACGGAGGCCATGCTCGACGGCTCCGACGCGATCGCCGACTGGCCGCTCCTGAACGCCATGGTCAACGTCGCCTCCGGCGCGTCCTGGGTCTCCATCCACCACGGCGGCGGCGTCGGCATGGGCCGCTCCATCCACGCGGGCCAGGTCTCGGTCGCCGACGGCACGAAGCTCGCGGGTGAGAAGATCCGCCGCGTCCTCACGAACGACCCGGGGATGGGCGTGATCCGGCACGTGGACGCGGGGTACGACATCGCGGAGTCGGTGGCGGACGAGAAGGGTGTACGGGTTCCCATGCGCGAGGGTGGCGACGCGTGACCTCCACGTTCCACAGCATGTGGGCGGAGCTGCTGCCCATCGGCCGCGACCCGGACAGCCGCGGCTACCGCCGCTACGCCTGGACACGCGCCGACGCGGACTGCCGCGCCTGGTTCAAGGCGCAGGCGGACACCCGCGGACTGACGTACGAGCTGGACCGCAACGGCAACCAGTGGGCGTGGCTCGGCGACCCCGCGGCCGGTGACGCGGTCGTCACCGGCTCCCACCTCGATTCGGTGCCGGACGGCGGCGCGTTCGACGGCCCGCTGGGTGTGGTGTCGTCGTTCGCGGCCCTGGACGAACTCCGGGCGCGCGAGGCCCAGTTGACCCGCCCCCTCGCGATCGTCAACTTCGGCGACGAGGAGGGCGCCCGCTTCGGCCTGGCCTGCGTGGGCTCACGCCTCACCGCCGGACAGCTGACGGTCGAGGCCGCGCACAGGCTGACGGACGGCGACGGCGTGACGCTGCCGCGGGCGATGGAGGCGGCGGGCTACGACCCGTACGGCATCGGCCCGGACCCCGAACGCCTGGCCCGTATCGGCGCGTTCGTGGAACTGCACGTGGAACAGGGCCGCGCCCTGGACCTCACCGGTCACCCGGTGGGCATCGCGTCCGCGATCTGGCCGCACGGCCGCTGGCGCTTCGACTTCCGGGGCGAGGCGAACCACGCGGGCACGACGCGCCTCGTGGACCGCAGGGACCCGATGCTGTCGTACGCGGAGACGGTCCTTGCGGCACGCCGCGAGGCGGAACTCGCGGGCGCGGTGGCCACCTTCGGCAAGATCTCGGTCGAACCGAACGGCGTCAACGCGATCCCGTCGCTCGTACGCGGCTGGCTGGACTCGCGCGCCGCCGACCAGTCGACGCTGGACACGGTCGTGACCGGCATCGAGAAGGCGGCACGCGAATACGCGGAGCGGAACGGCATCGACCTCGACGTCGTCCGCGAGTCGTTCACTCCGGTGGTCGAGTTCGAGGACGCGCTCCGGGACGAGCTGGGCAAGATCCTCGCCCCCCGCACCGAGCGGCCCCTCCCCGTCCTCGGCACGGGCGCGGGACACGACGCGGGTATTCTGTCCGGCTCGATCCCCACCGCCATGCTGTTCGTACGGAACCCCACGGGTGTCTCGCACTCCCCGGCCGAGTTCGCCGCCGAGGACGACTGCCTGGCCGGGGTGACCGCACTGGCCGACGTACTGGAAGGGCTGGCGTGCAGGTGACGACGGAGAGCTCGACGGAGACTTACTGGCTGGAGCAGGCCTGGCTCGGCACGCACGTCGAGCCGGGCGTCGCGGTCGACGTGGCGGGCGACCGGATCACGGCCGTCCGCCGGGGCGTCGACGCGCCCCCGCCCGGCGCGACGGTCCTGCGCGGCCTGACGCTCCCCGGCCTCGCGAACGCCCACTCGCACGCGTTCCACCGCGCGCTGCGCGGCACGGTCCAGGTCGGCTCCGGCACGTTCTGGACGTGGCGCGAGGTCATGTACGCGGTGGCGGACCGCCTCACTCCGGACACGTACCACGCGTTGGCGCGGGCGGTGTACGCGGAGATGGCGCTGGCCGGCATCACGACGGTCGGCGAGTTCCACTACCTCCACCACGCCCCCGGCGGCACCCCCTACGCCGACCCGAACGCGATGGGCGAGGCACTGATCCAGGCGGCGGCGGACGCGGGCATCCGCATCACGCTCCTGGACACGGCGTACGTCGCGTCAGGCCTCCTCGACGCGGACCGCGGCAAGGCCCCTGACCGCCACCAGCTGCGCTTCTCCGACGGTACGACGGAGAAGTGGGCGGAGCGGGCGTCGCTCCTCAAGGACCGCCCGCACGCCAGGATCGGCGCGGCGATCCACTCCGTACGGGCGGTACCGGCGCGGCAGCTGGGCACGGTGGCGCAGTGGTCGTCCGCCCGCCCGGCCCCGCTCCACGTCCACCTCTCCGAGCAGACGGCGGAGAACGAGGCGTGCATGGCGACACACGGCTGCACACCGACACAGCTCCTGTCGGACCACGGAGTCCTGGGCGCACGCACGACGGGCATCCACAACACCCACCTCACGGAAGAGGACATCGCCCTTCTCGGCGGCTCGTCGACCGGCACCTGCATGTGCCCCACGACGGAACGCGACCTCGCGGACGGCATCGGCCCGGCGCTCCGCCTCCAGCAGGCGGGCAGCCCCCTCTCCCTGGGCAGCGACAGCCACGCGGTGATCGACATCCTGGAGGAGGCCCGCGCCATGGAGCTGAACGAACGCCTCCGCTCCCACACGCGCGGCCACTGGACGGCGGCGGCCCTGCTCCACGCGGCGACGGCCGACGGCCACGCGGCCCTGGGCTGGCCGGACGCGGGCACGCTGGAGCGAGGCGCGCTCGCGGACCTCACGACCATCACCCTGGACTCGGTCCGCACGACGGGCCCCCTCCCACGCCTGGCGGCGGAGACGGCGGTGTTCGCGGCGACGTCGGCGGATGTGCGGCATACGGTGGTGGGGGGCGCGCATGTCGTACGAGACGGGGAACACGCGCTGGTCGAGGACGTACCAGGGGCGCTGAGGGAGGCGGTGGCGGCGCTCAGAGACTGACCTCTTCCCCGAGCCCGCGGATCAGGGGAAGCAATCCCGCTCGAAGCCCAGCCCCACCCCCCTCACCCACCCCGGGAGAAGCCCCATGCCCCGCACCACCCTGATCACCGACATCGCAAGCCTCGTCACGAACGACCCGGCGCAGGGCGACGGCACCCCCCTGGGCCTCATGACGGACGCGGCCGTCGTCATCGAGGGCGAAACCGTCGCCTGGGTGGGCCCGGCGGCCAAGGCCCCGTCGGCAGACGAGACGTACGACGCCGCGGGCCGCGCCGCTATCCCCGGCTTCGTCGACTCCCACTCCCACCTCGTCTTCGCGGGCGACCGCACCCAGGAGTTCAACGCCCGCATGTCGGGCCGCGCATACGAGGCGGGAGGCATCCGTACGACGGTCGCGGCGACGCGCGCCGCCACGGACGCGACACTCGAAGCGAACCTCACCCACTACCTCGAAGAGGCCCTCCGCCAGGGCACGACCACGTTCGAGACGAAGTCGGGCTACGGCCTGAACACGGAGGACGAGTCCCGCGCCCTCCGCATCGCCGCCCGCCACACCGACGAGGTCACGTTCCTCGGCGCGCACATCGTGTCCCCGGACTACGCGGAGGACCCGGCGGCGTACGTGGACCTGGTGACCGGCGAGATGCTGGACGCCTGCGCCCCCCACGCCCGCTGGATCGACGTCTTCTGCGAGAAGGGCGCGTTCGACGGCGACCAGGCCCGCGCGATCCTGACGGCGGGCAAGGCGAAGGGCCTGCACCCGCGCATCCACGCGAACCAGCTGTCGTACGGCCCGGGAGTCCAACTCGCCGTGGAACTGGACGCGGCGTCGGCGGACCACTGCACGCACCTGACGGACGCCGACGTCGACGCACTCGCCCAGGGCAACACGGTGGCGACGCTCCTCCCCGGCGCGGAATTCTCGACCCGAGCCGAGTGGCCCGACGCCCGCCGCCTCCTGGACGCGGGCGCGACGGTCGCCCTCTCCACGGACTGCAACCCGGGCTCGTCCTTCACGTCCTCCGTGCCGTTCTGCATCGCCCTGGCCGTACGGGACATGGGCATGACCCCGGACGAGGCGCTCTGGTCGGCGACGGCGGGCGGCGCGGCGGCGCTGCGCAGGACCGACGTGGGCCGCGTCACCGTGGGCGCCCGGGCGGACCTCGCCCTCCTGAACGCCCCGAGCCACGTGCACCTGGCGTACCGCCCGGGAGTCCCGCTGGTCAGCGAGGTGTGGCGAAAGGGCACCCGGGTGGCATGACGGGAACCGCCCTGGGGATCAGGCGGCCCACATCCCCCCGTCCACCCGCAGCACGGTGCCGGTGACGTACGAGGCCCGATCGCTCAGCAACCATGCGGCGGCCTGGGCGATCTCCTCGGGATCGGCGGCACGCCCCAGCGGAGTCTGGGAGTTCAGGTGGTCGATGGTGCCGGGGGAGTCCTCGTCCCACTCACGGAGCATCTCGGTGAGCGTGGTGCCGGGCGCGACGGCGTTGACGCGGATGTCCTCGGGCCCGTACGTGACGGCGGCGGACGCGGTGAGACTGTTGACGGCGCGCTTCGTCGCCGCGTACGCGGGCAGGGCGGGGTTGGCCACGAGGCTGCCGACACTGGACGTATTGACGATGGCCCCGCGTTTTGACGTGGCGCGGATGGCCGCGACCTCGGCGTTCATGGCGAGCCAGGTCCCCTTGAGATTGACGCCGGTCACGTGGTCGAAGTCGTCCTCGGACAGTTGGTCCATGGGGCCGGGCGGCTGCCCGCTCGCCCCATTGTTGAAGGCGACGTCGAGCCGCCCGTGGACCTCGACGACCCGCTCGACGGCACGGCGTACGCTCGCGCCGTCCCCGAGGTCACACACGACGTACCCGGCGACGCCCCCGTGCCCCCGTATCCCCTCGACGACACTGCTCAACTGTTCCTCGGTACGAGAGGCAAGCATCACGCGGGCCCCCTCCCGGGCGAAGAGCCGGGCGGCGGCGGCACCGATCCCGCGCCCGGCGCCGGTGACGAGGGCGACCTTGCCGGCGAGCAGACCGGCACCACTGGAATGCGTCATGTCGTTCATACCGAGGAGCCTGCGCCGCCCCGCGCCCCCCATCCAGGCCCCACCAGTACCTGGCTGAGCTGCGCAGACGCCCGGCACACTGACACAGTGAACCGAGAAGAACGGGAACGCGACCTGGCGGACTTCCTGCGCGGCAGGCGCGAACGCATCACGCCCGCCGACGTGGGCCTGCCCGCGGGCCCGCGCCGCCGCACTCCGGGCCTGCGCCGCGAGGAGGTGGCGCAGCTGGCGTACATCTCGACGGAGTACTACACGCGCCTGGAACAGGCCCGCGCCCCGCGCCCGTCCCGCGAGGTCCTGGCCCAACTGGCCCGCGCACTGCGCCTGTCGGACCCGGAGCGCGACCACCTCCACCACTTGGCGGGCGTCCCGCCGTCCCCGCCCCCGGGCCCGTCGAGGGAGGTGAGGCCGAGCATCGTCCAACTCCTGGACAGGCTCCCGGAGGCGGCGGCGATCGTTCTGTCGGCAACGTACGAGGTAATCGCCTGGAACAACCTGGCGGCAGCCCTGATGGAGGACTTCTCCGTCCTGCCCCGCAGGGACCGCAACATGGCTCGCCGCACGTTCCTGTCCTCCCGGAAGGCGGGCGAAGGCTGCACCCTCTACGGAGTCCCGAACACGGACGAGTTCGCCCGAACGATGGCCCAACACCTCCGAGCGACGGCCGCACGCTATCCGGAGGACCCGGAAGTGAGCGCGCTCGTGCACGAACTCCGCACGCACAGCCCCGAGTTCGCCACGCTCTGGGCCACCCACGAGGTGGCGCCCCGCCCCACCCTCTGCAAGACCTTCCAGCACCCCACGGTCGGCTTCATCGCCATGCACTGCGACGTCCTGGACATCACCGACCGCGACCAACGGGTCTTCATCTACACGGCGGCGCCGGGCTCGGAGGAGGCGATGCGGCTGCTGTCGGTCATCGGCACACAGCGCATGGACGTGCCGGGCTGACGACCGCGCCGTACCGGACCCCCCTACCGCCTGGCTAAGCCAGCCTGACGCCCATACGTTTGGCCACCCTCTCCGTGGCCTTCGTATGCCACCACTCGAAGAGGTGGGTGCGCATGAGCAGGGCGAGATAGTCCACCGTCTCGTCGGCAAGATCACCGCTGACGAGGCTTGTCTCCTGCCCCTTGTAGTCCAGGGAGACGCGCCACAGCTCTCCCGAGACCCGCACATCGAGCTCGATCAGCAAGGCAGGAGCGACGTCACCGACGCGAAGCTCCAGAATCTCGACGGCCACGCCGGGTCCCTCCCGCTGCACGCCGAGAAGTACCTGGCCGAGCTTTTCCTGAACTTGTCCCGCGGTCGCCACGAATCATCCCCCCGAGGGTGAGGGCCCGCTAGTCGCGCTCGGGCCAGACGGGTCCCTCATCGGTCCAGGTCACACCCTTGTTGCGGCAGAGGCAGAAGGGGTGGCCGACGGGGTCGATGTACACGCGGAATCCATAGCCCTCGGGGCCGACCATGTCCTGCTTCAGGGTCGCGCCGAGGGCCAGGACGCGGCTCTGTTCGGCCTCGATGTCGTCGACCTCGAAGTCGAGGTGGAACTGCTTGGGGTGCTCGCTGCCGGGCCACTGCGGGGCGCGGTAGTCCTCCACCGGGGTGAAGGCCAGCTCGATGTCGCCGAGCCGGATGCCGGCCCAGTGCTCGTTGCTGTCCGCCTTGACCGGGACCCCCGTCACCTCGGAGTAGAAGGCTGCCAGCTTCATCGCGTCGGGGCAGTCGATGATGAAGTCAGTGAGTCGTAGCATTCGGCGATCTTGCCACGGGGGCGGGCTTGGGGACAGGCCCTGAGCGAGGCTCGGTCGGGTCGCTGTCACTCCTCGTGCAAAGTAACTCCTGCCGGACATCTCAGCTGAGGCATGGCGCGGTTCGGAGAGCAGCACACCAGGGCCAGGGACAGGAACGAGGGTCGTTCCAGGTAGCAGCCGTGCGATACGTCACCGCCGTGGCCGAGCCGTTCGTCCGCAGAGACGACCAGGTCTGCCAGACGCGTCGGGTCCCGGGCCGCCCTGGACGTGAACCGGGGCGCGTACTCTGCCAACCGCGCCCCGAGCCAGTCCGCCGCGCCCTTCGATTCCCTCCACGTTCCCCGGATCAGTTTCTCCGGTTTGATGAGCCAGTACGCGGTCTCCAGTGGAGGCAGGTCCACGACGGGAAACTCCGCCTGCACCTCGCGGTGACGTTGGATCAGTTCGGGACGGCTCTCGTCCGGGGGCGGATGAGGGGGCGGAGGCCGCCGCAGTGCGTCCACGTCGAACCTCTGTTTAGGGCCGGTCCACAGGTATCCGTGGTGGTGCAACGGTCGTCCCTTTCGGCGGTGTGCGCAGGCGAATGGAGGGAAGCTGAGGGCCCGGCCGGCTCCTGTCCTGTCAAGGGGACGAAGCCCGGCCGGACGTATGCGAACGATCAGGTCGAGAGCCCGAAGCGCACCGGGTCGATACCGGCGGCGTCCAGCTCATCCGTGCTGAAGCGCAGCGGTTCGGCGCCGGGGCGCTTGCTGTCACCCACGGCCCAAGCACCCGCGCCGATCTTCGCGAGGGTCACGCACGCTTCGCCGTCAGGGTGGGTGTTGCCGCCGCAGGCCTTGTTGAACGCGCCGGACGCGGGGAGGGGAAGGGTGTAAAGGTCGGGTTGAGGCATGGTGTGCCTTCCGTAGCGGAATCGCGGATATGGCGGACTCGTCCAGCACCGTTTCGAAGCCGCCACGGAAAGCATCGGCCGCCGACAGTGCAGATACCAGACCTATCCGCGTTGTCGGGTAGAGGATCACGAACGGAAGCGGGATGCCCATTCCCTGAGTATCTTCCTGGCTTCCTCGCCGTAGGTGGCACTACGTTCATAGAGGCCAAATACTTCCAGGTGCCCTGCGATGTCTCTGGCGTCCTGGAACACTATGCGTCCCGTGAATGTCTCTACGGTTGCGAGCCGGTCATCGTAGATCGTGAACGTATTCAGTGGGCCACGCGTGATGGGCGTACCGAGGGGGATGACCCCGATGCGTGTGTACGGGATGTGCGAGATAGCAGTGATGCGGTCGATTTGTGCAGCCATTGCCGAGTGTGGAAGCAGGGCCCATCTGATGGCCTGCTCGGTCAAAAGGAACGTGAAACGTTTGGTGCTGTCGTACAGAATCGACTGTCGTTCCATTTTTCTGGCCACTGTCTTGGAGATGTCGACAGGTGCATGGCCAAGGCTTGCTCTGATGTAGTCAGGTGTGGCCAGGAGTCCTGTAACCATCGAGGGCAGGAAGTAGCGTAGTTCTGCAGCCTCTGCTTCGAGTCCGCTCAACTCCGCCTGCCGCTTTTCGAGGCCTCTGCGCCAGGACGCCCTCTTTCCCTGCCATTCCGTGTGGGCGAGCCGCGCAAGAGCGGTCACCTCCGCCACGGCTTCTGGGGGTGCCTGCAAGACTCGGAGGATCAATTCGACATCGACAAGGCCCGGTGTGACGCGACCCGTCTCGATGTTGCTGAGTTTGGTCTGTGAGATGTTGCAGCGCCGAGCGAGCCAGACCTGCGTTCGGTTGGCTCGCTTGCGCATGTCGCGGAGTGCCTTCGCCAGGTCTGCCTTTGACTGACCCAGCTGCCCTGGGTCAAACGTCAAGGCCCTTCACGTACTCCTCGAAGGTCACGGAGTGCTCCAGGGCTGTGCGCTTCCACTCCAGATATGGGGTCGGGTCGCCCTCAAAGGCCTCACGATTGATTTGGGTTCCGTCCGGCCGAAAGTTCAGGTGAGCTATGCGTGCTTCGTCGAACAGCCACCAGTCACGCCCGGAGAGCGGCAAGCCGTAGTCCTCCAGTGTCACATCCAGGATGCGGATGTCTTCGCCGGCCGCGATGTTTCCTGGTATCCCCCAAGCGAACTGGTATCGCTGGTAATCTGTGAGGGGACGCCGAACGATTCGGACCCGGCCGATACGCTTGCCGGATTTGACATACCCGCGTACCCGTTCGTGCCAGCGTGCGTTGTGCGCAGAGGGTTTGTCCGCACCGCGTAGGAAACGCGCGAGGCTTTCCTGTTCTTTGGGCATGGTGTACGTCGGTTGAGCCTCGAACCGCCAGGCTTCGTGCGCGAAAGCGTCGAAGTACCTGCGCCAGTCCTCACCATCCAAGAGCACGGACGGCCTCCCTCAGGACGTGCTCGGGAATTTCTACCAGGCCCTCACCGCTGGGTGTGACGAAGACGTCGGACAGGTCCCCTTGGACGATGAACGAACCGCTTTTGGTGCGGTAGACGTTCGGGCAATCGTCATCGTCGCAGTCAGGCCCGCCGACCCTACCGGTCAGGCGGGTCAATTCCTGTCGGGGCATCGTCGCCTCCTATGGGGCGGGGTCGGTCCCTGCCGCGATGACGACGGTATGGCGAGCGGAGGCCGCGGGTCTATGGCGCATCGCCGATATTCGCGTTGTCGGGTAGACGATCTCGTGATGTGCGAGCACACGATCCCCGAGACGGCCGCAGAGACAGCGGAACTCGCCGACATGAGCACGGCGGCTCGGCATGCCTCAGGCAGCGCGAACAGCGGCGAACTCGCCGGGCAACTGGCGCGGCGTCGGCTGACAGCAGCGGTAACTCACGTTCAACAATGTGCCCTTGAGCTGGCTCGGTGCCGGCGTGATGGACCGGCCACCTGACCTGCGGCTTTGTGAGGAGCCGCCCGAGACGATCCGTCTGCGGTGACAGGCCTTAACCCGCCAGCTCCCCCTTTGTGACCGCCTCGACGAAGAGGGTCCAGGCGGTTGCCGGGATCACGAGGGCGGGACCGTGCGGGTTCTTGGAGTCGCGGACAGGGATGAGGTCGGGGAGGCCAACGGTGACTTCGACGCAGTCGCCGCCAGTGCCGTTGCTGCTCTTGCGCCAGCGGGCGGCGCCGGGAAAGCGTTCGGCGACCTCTACACAATCACCGCCGTCGCCGTTGCTGTGGCTGCTCTTGCGCCACACGGCGGTGCTCAAGTCAACGTCGTGGCTTGCCATTTCGGTATTCCTCAGCCGCATCCTCGATCATGGCGAGGGACGCCTCCGGCGGCAGTGCGGCGGCCCTGAGCCGATCGTATGTCTTCCGGTACGGCTTCACGAGGGCCGGATCGTCCACACACTGTCCGTGGTACGGGCCTTCCGTGTACATGAGCGGAGGCGCGTCGTCGAACTCCATGAACTTCAGCGGCAACCCCATGAAGGGACGGGTTGGAGCGTTCCACAAGAGAATCTGTGGAACGATGCGACGGCGTTTAGCCAACGCTGCGACGTGGTCGAGCTGCTCAGCCATCTCCTCCGGTGGCAGAATCGGCTCCCGCAGCAGGGACTCGTGCAGGATCGTCCAGTACTCCGGTTTCTTCGGGTCGTCGAAGAGCTTGGCCCGCTGCAACCGAGCGTCGATCTTCGCGTCGACTTCCTCCGGAAGGTCCAGTGGGTGCGTCGAGTGGATGACCGCCCGTGCGTACGCCCCGGTCTGCAACAACCCCGGGATGAGCGCGTTGTTCCACTCCTCGATGGTCCGCGCCCGCGGTTCCGCTTCCAGGACCTGCACGAAGTACGCCGCGTGCGCGCCCTTCCGGGCCTTGTGCACGTCCGCGCACCGCCGTTCGAAGAACCCGTCCGTCCCCAGGAACTGGTCCACATGGCGGGCCATTTCCAGCGGCATCCGGCGCTCGCCCCGCTCGATCTCACTCAGATACGACGCCCCGTAGAAGCTGCCCGCGACCGTCTCCTGAAGCGTCCGCCCCGCCGCCTCCCGTTTCCAGCGCAGCTCCTTGCCGTAGAAGGCGGGCACGCTCGCCGAGCCGTCGATGTCCTTGCGTACCGCCACAGTTGCCCGCCTTCCACACTTCGCACTGTGGAGCTGAAACCCCTGTCACGTTACGCCGACCCACGCCACTGTGTGACCGAACCGTCACAGAGCGCACGGAAGGCGTACCCGCATGCAAGACCCAGGCCCAGCCCCGACCGTCACCTCCCTGCCCGCCCCCGACTTCGAGCTCGACCTCCTCGCCGTCCCCAAAGCCATCCCCGACCTCCGCCGGGTTCTGCGCACGCACCCCTACGGCCCCCTCCCCGACGTCCAGCTCTGCGTCAGCGAGCTCCTCAGCAACGTGATCCGGCACCTCGGCGAGGGAACGCCCGTGACCGTCCGCCTCACTACCGCCCACGGGCGGATTCGCGTGGCCGTCACCGACCCGGACCCCCGCGCCTGGCCCCTGCTCCGCAGCGCGGGCAGCGACGACGAGACGGGACGCGGCCTCGCCCTGCTCGACGCGGTCTCACTGCGGTGGGGCGTGGAACAAGAAGCGGACCGCAAGACCGTCTGGTGCGAACTGGGGGAGGGCTAGGTGCTGCACCGGCTCCTGACCTGGCTGCTCCCCGGCACGGGCGCACGACGAGCCGCCGCGGCGGCGGCGACAACCCGGCCACCGCTCACAGCGGCCCGACCTCGCCCCGTACACGGCGCACCCCGTCTCCCGCGCAGCCCCTACGCGAGGGAAGCCGCCGCGGACCATACGGTCGACGTCACCCATAGCCCCCTCACCCGCCCCTACTGCCGCGCCGCCGAGGACCGCCTCCTGCCCGCCTGAGGGCGCCCCGTCCGGTACGGCATCCTGACCCCATGAAGACCATCGGCCTCATCGGCGGCATGAGCTGGGAGTCCAGCGCCGAGTACTACCGACTGCTCAACGAACTCGTACGGGACCGGCTGGGCGGCCTTCACTCCGCGCGGTGCGTGCTCTACTCCGTCGACTTCGCCGAGATCGAGCGGCTGCAAGTACAGGGGGAGTGGGTGCGGGCCGGAGACGTGCTCGCCGCTGCCGCCAAGGGAGTTGAGGCCGCCGGCGCCGATCTCGTCCTCATCTGCACCAACACCATGCACAAGGTCGCCGACCAGGTCCAGGCCGCGATCTCCGTGCCGCTGCTGCACCTCGGGGACGCCACCGCCGAGGCCGTACATCGGGCGGGGGTCACCCGCGTCGGACTGCTCGGGACCGCGTTCACCATGGAGCAGGACTTCTGTCGGGAGCGGCTCTCCGCGCACGGGCTGGACGTCCTCGTGCCCGACGAGGCCGGGCGGGGTCTCGTCCACCGCGTCATCTATGAGGAGTTGTGCCTCGGGGTCGTGCGGGAGGAGTCCCGTGCCGCGTACCAAGAGGTGATCCGCCGCCTGGTCGACAGAGGTGCTCAGGGCGTCATCCTCGGGTGCACCGAGATCGAGCTGCTGATCGGGCAGGAGCACAGCCCTGTGCCCGTGTTCCCGACCACCAGGCTCCACGCCGAGGCCGCGGTCGACGCCGCATTCGGCACCAGCGGGTGACGGGACGACAGTAGGGCCCGCCCCTTCAAGGGGCGGGCCCTACAACCGTGTTCGCGCGCTCGAGCCGAGCGCAGCGGCACCTCACTCCTCGACCGTCAGTCCCTTGCGGAGCTTGACGAGAGTGCGCGACAACAGTCGCGAGACGTGCATCTGCGAGATGCCGAGCTCCTCGCCGATCTCCGACTGCGTCATGTTGGCGACGAATCGGAGGGAGAGGATCTTGCGGTCGCGCGGGGGGAGTTCGGCGATCAGCGGCTTCAGCGACTCGATGTACTCGATGCCTTCGAGGCCGTGGTCCTCGTAACCGATCCGATCCGCGAGCGCGCCTTCGGAGTCGTCCTCCTCGGGCTGCGCGTCCAGGGAGCTGGCCGTGTAGGCGTTGGACGCGGCCATCCCCTCGACGACTTCTTCGTTGGAGATGCCCAGGCGCTCGGCGAGCTCGCCCACCGTGGGGGCGCGATCGAACTGCTGGGCGAGTTCGTCGCCCGCCTTGGCGAGGTCCAGTCGGAGTTCCTGGAGTCGGCGCGGGACGCGCACCGACCAGCTGGTGTCGCGGAAGAAGCGCTTGATCTCACCGACGATCGTCGGCATCGCGAAGGTGGGGAACTCGACGCCACGGCTGAGCTCGAAGCGGTCGATGGCCTTGATGAGGCCGATCGTGCCGACCTGGATGATGTCCTCCATGGGCTCGCTGCGGGAGCGGAACCGGGAGGCGGCGAACTTCACCAGGGCGAGGTTCAGTTCGACCAGCGTGTTGCGGACGTACGCGTATTCGTGTGTGCCTTCTTCGAGGGATTCGAGGCGCTCGAAGAGAGTCTTGGACAGGGCCCTCGCGTCCAGCGGCGCCACTTCGGCGTACGGCGGGATCTCGGGGAGACCGTCGAGGCCTTCGTAGGTGTCCTCGGCGATTTCGTGGGCACCCTGAGTCGGGACGGACTCTTGGGCGGGGGCCGGGATCCCGGTGGCGGAGCGGTGCGGCGGGAGTGTCGACGTCGCCTGGTCAGTATGCGATTCGTCGAGCCGGGGTGACATGGTGTCCTCCATCGTTCTCGGCATATGGCTGCCGATGCCAATACGTGCACTGCGGTGTGCGGCGCCTCCAAAGCCGTCCGTGTCGATTGATGTCTCTTCTACCCCTACCCGCTTCCGCGCTCCGGTCGCAAGTGCGTTCTGAGGCTAAATGTCCGATTTCGGGGGGATGTTCGGGTACCCCGGAGCGCCAGGAGGGCGTAATGTTCAGGGGCGTCATCAACAGCAACGACGGTCGGAAGAGAGAGACGGCATGGACCGCGGGACGGTCGGCAGCGCACACAGGGGCCGGCTTCTGGTCGAAGTCCGGAAGGTGGGCGCGAGTGCCGTCGTGACCCCGGCGGGTGAGTTGGATCACCACACCGCCGACGTGTTGCGCGAACCACTCGAAAACTGCCTGTCAGAGGGCTACGCACGGCTTGTCGTCGACTGCTCACGTCTTGAGTTCTGTGATTCCACGGGACTCAACGTGCTCCTCGGCGCCCGGCTCAAGGCCGAGGCCGCCGGCGGCGGTGTTCATCTCGCCGGGATGCTCCCGGTGGTCGCCAGGGTCTTCGAGATCACCGGCGCGGAGGCGGTCTTCACCGTCCACGACACCCTCGAAGCGGCCCTCGGAGAGTGACTCAGAAGCGGTCGTACGAGAAAATGTCCTGGTCACACGCGAAAGTTATGTGTCAGTTGCCTCTGTGTGATCATGGCGTTACCAGCGTCACAAGAACCGTGCCGAACTAGTGGGTGTTCACACGGTTCGTCCGGGCAGGAGAGACCTGGATCCCGTAGTCAGCGATCCGCAGAGTCAACAGTCAGAACGGCAAGCAGCAGCCGATGTCAGCCGATGTCCCCAGTCCAGTCCTCCTGTCGGTGAGGTGAAGCGCTGATGAGCACCACCCGGCCTTATTCGCCGGGCGACCGCGGCCCGGAGTCCGAGGCCGCAGTCGCGGACGCTCCCGCGGAGCGGGCCTCAGGCACGCCCGCCGCCCGGCAGGTCCGCAGGCTCAGCCTGAATGGCGCGAGCGGCATCGTCCCGCTCGCCCGCGACTACACGCGCGAGGCGCTGCACGCGTGGGGCTGGCTCCCCGCGGAGAGCGCCGACCGGCGGGCGGCCGCCGAGGACGTGCTCCTCGTCGTCTCGGAGCTGGTCACCAACGCCTGCCTGCACGCCGAAGGCCCCGACGAGCTCCGTCTGTCCTCCGACGGCAAGGTGCTGCGCATCGAGGTCTCCGACCGCGGCACGGGACAGCCCGCGCCGCGCACCCCGCACCGCGCCGGGCGGCCCGGCGGACACGGCATGTTCATCGTGCAGCGGCTCTGCCTGGACTGGGGCGTCGTCCGCAACCCGGGAGCCGCGGGCAAGACGGTCTGGGCGGAGGTGGGGGCGCCCGCGTAGACCGCGGCCTCGCCCCACACCGTTACCCACGGTCAGCACTCGGCTGCTACTCGTCAGTACACGCGCCGGATCATCACGGATCCGGCGCGTCTTTTGTCTTCCCTCGTCAAGGTCCCCGGCGTACCTTGAGCGCCCAATCTGATGTGCCGTCAGTAACACCCGTCACTCCGCACCGCGGCACGCCACGACCGGCATGAGGGGACAAACGAGGTGTCGCACACGAAAAAACCGGCCGCGCTCGCGCTCGCCACCGTCCTGGCCGGCGGCTCAGCGGTGCTGCTGGCCGCCCCCGCCGCGCAGGCCACCGTCCAGGACGTCAACTACCAGTGCAAGACGCC
Organism: Streptomyces venezuelae; assembly: GCF_008642355.1. Taxonomy (NCBI): domain Bacteria; kingdom Bacillati; phylum Actinomycetota; class Actinomycetes; order Kitasatosporales; family Streptomycetaceae; genus Streptomyces; species Streptomyces venezuelae. The sequence continues at coordinate 3,306,411 of NZ_CP029193.1, read as the reverse complement.
GATCGGCGACAAGAGCGCCGTCTCGCCGATCGACATCAAGAGCGTCAAGAGCGGCAGCGCCTACAAGCTCACCATGTCCTTCCAGAAAGGCGTCTCCTCCAGCCCCGTCGAGCTCGGCAAGGGCGCGATGAAGCCAAGCGCGGTGATCAAGCTGGGCGGCGCGGAGAGCGGCACGGTCCCGGTGTCCGGCGCGACGAACGCCGAGGCCATCCCCGCGAACACGCCCATCAAGATCAGCGACCTGTCGGGTACGTACACGCCCAAGAAGAGCGGCAAGGTCACGTTCACCGCCGGTGTCCTCACGATCAAGGCGCTCGGCACGACCACGACGTGCACGCCCTCCAACAATCCCAAGCCGTCGCTCGAACTGGACGTCAAGGGAGCCGGCGGCTCCGAGGGGTCCGGGGGCTCCGGGGGGTCCGATGCGAGTGGCAGTGGCGCGTCGGGGGGCTCCGGCACCACGGGCGGCTCCGACAGCGCGCCCTCCGGCGGCGGCGAACTCCCGCAGACCGGCCCCGCCGACTCCGCCGTCGCACTCGGCACCCTCGGCGGCACGGTGCTGCTCGCGGGAGCGGCCGGGGCGCTGTGGCTGACGCGCAGGAACCAGGCGGCGCGCTCGCGGTAGGCCCTCGGACGAGTACGCGAGCCAGGTCCCGTACGAAGATCAGGAGCCGCCGATGACGTTTTCCGTGCGAGGCGCGGTGTGCGCGGCTGTCCTGGCGCTGATGGCGGCGGCCGTCGGTGCCGGGCCCGCACACGCGGACGGTGGTGGACGGGAGGAGGACGGTCGTGGCCCCGCCACGTGGTCCGCCGCGCCCTCGTCCGGCGGCGGCACCCGGCCCGCGAAGGACGGACGGCCCTCTTTCTACGCGGAGGGCACCCCCGGAGCCGTGCTCCAGGACACCCTCTCCGTCACCAACCCCGGCCCGAAGCCGCGCACGGTCACCCTCCGCGGTGCGGACGCCCGCAACACCGGCTCCGGGGCTCTCTCCGTCACGCCCGCCAAGGGCACGCCGAAGGACACCGGGGCGTGGATCAGCTTCGCGAAACGGCAGGTCGAGGTGCCGCCCCGCACCCGCGCCGAAGTGCCGTTCACCCTCACCGTCCCCACGAACGCCATGCCCGGCGACCACCCGGGGGCCATCGTCGCGAGCGGCGGCGGCCGCACGGTCGGCGTACGCGTCGACCTGCGGGTCGACGGGCCGACGCTCTCCGCGCTCACCGTCGAACGCGTCGACGTCGACACCGACGCGGGCACCATCTCGTACGACCTGGTCAACCGCGGCAACACCGTGCTGACCCCGAAGCTCGCCGTGCACGCGGACGGTGTCCTCGGCACCCTCCTCGACCGCCCCGCGCGCACGCTCCCGGTCGAGCTGCTGCCCGGCCGCCGCGTGTCCCTGGCCGAGCCGTGGCCGGACGCCCCCGCGCTCGACTCGGTCGACGTCGAGCTGACGGCCACGGCGGCGGGCGGCGCCCGCGACACCGCCACGGCCTCGGCCCGCTTCGTGCCATGGGGCGCGGTGGCGGGCGGGGGAGTGCTGCTGCTCGCGGCGGTGGGCGGGGCGCTTCATCTCGTACGCGTACGGGGGCGGCGGGACGCAGAGGCGCCGGGGGTGGCGGGCGTCGGTGAACGGGCTTGCGCAAAACGGGAGTTGGCGCGATCGGGGACGGGAGAGGAACTGTGAACGGTACGAACAGGTCCGGCCCGGGGGTGCGGGTGGATGCGCGAGCGGGCGTGGTGCGGGGTGCTGTGGCTGTCCTCGCCGCCCTCGTCCTTCTCGGGCTCACGCTGGTGCCCCAGGCGACCGCGACCGCGACCGCGTCCGCTGCCGCGGACAAGCTCACCGAGCCCACCAAGCCCACCGTGGAGCTCTCGGCGTCCCAGGCGGGCAAGGGCGGTTCCGTCACCGTCAAGGGCGCCGGGTGGCGGTCCGGCGCGCTCCTGATGATGCTCGTCTGCGGTCAGTCGGCCCCCGGCAAGGGCGTCGTCGGCGGCACGAACTCGTGCGCCAACTCCGAGGGCCGTGCCGTCACCACGGACGACGACGGCGCCTTCAGCAGGAAGCTTCCCGTCGCCGAGCCGCCCGAGCCCTGCCCCTGTGTCGTCCACGTGGCGACGGTGACCGGTGAGAAACAGCAGGTCGACGCGGTACTGAAGGTCGCGGGCCACCCCGTGAAGCCGCTGCCCGCGCAGGCGAACGGCGGCAGGCTCTCCGTCCTCACGGACACGGCGCTTGAGGGGGCCGGCGGGGTGCTGACCTGGTTCGGCGCACCGCCGCAGCGCACGCTCGAGTTCACTGTCGGCAACGTCGGCTCGGCGCCGGTGAAGGACCCCGTCTTCCAGGTCGGCACGTCCCACGGCGTGTTCGCGCCGCAGTGGGAGGAGCAGCAGTGGCGCGGCACGATCGCTCCCGGTGAGAAGGCGCGGATCAAGCTGCCGGTGGAGCTTTCGGCGGGGGCGCACGGGGACTACCTGGTCTCGCTGAAGTTCGGCGGGAAGGTCCTCGCCGAACAGCCGTGGGGCGTGGGGCGGCCGTGGGGGGTGACGCTCTTCTGGATCCTGCTGTGCGTCGTCGTGCCCGCGGCCGTCTTCCGTGTCGGCATGGCGGTCGTGGACCGGCTCCGGCCGAACCGGCGCGGAACGTCCCGGTCGGGCGCCCGCCCCCGCGGTGCCCGCTTCGCGGAACTGGCGCGCCGCTTGCCGCGGTTGAGGCTGCCGCAGGGAGCGGTCGACGCGGACGGGAAGGGGCGGGGACGGGCGTCGCACGCGGCGCGTACACCTGGCAGGGACAGGAACTCCACGGGGGCGCACGGCGCGGGTGGGCCGAGCGGCGCGGGGGCCAGGGTCGGCTCGGGCGGCTCGGGTGAGTCGTCGGCCGCCGCCCCCGGCTCCGCCACCGCCTCCCTGCCCTGGTTCACCCCCGACACAGACCCCGGCGCACCCGCAGGCCGGCTCTCCGCACCGTCCGACGACAGTCCGACGAAGGGAACCACGTGATCACGCAACGACGGAGAGCGGGCGCGGCCTCGGTCGCGCTCCTGCTGGGCGGAGCGGGAGTCCTGCTGACCGCGGGGCCCGCGCACACCGCCGCGGCCGCCGCGGTCGCCTACAAGACGGAGTGCGTCCCGCCGCCCATCTCCAACCTGCCGCCCGTGCAGGGCACGACCCAGGTCGAGATCACCGCGCCCGCGACGGCGAGGGTGGGCGACGAGGTCGACGTCGTGTGGAAGACGACGCAGGCCGCGTCCAAGAACCCGGACGTCCTGGACCTCGGCGAGAACACGGTGCAGCCGACCGGCACGATCAAGCTGGGCGGGGGCCGTACGGGCGACCTGAAGGTGACGGGTGAGCGCAAGAACCCGCCCATCAAGAAGAACAGCCCCATGGTCCTCTCCGACATGAAGGGCAAGCTGAAGCTGACGGCGGCGGGCGAGGTGACGCTGACGCCGGACGCGTACAACATCAACGTCAACAAGCCGATCTCGACCGACACGAAGTGCACGCCCAAGGAGCAGGTGGGGGTGGGCGCGACAATCAAGGTGACGGCGGCGGGGGGCGGTTCGGGCGGTGCGTCGTCGGGTGGATCGTCATCCGGCGGTACGACGGAGGGGACTTCCGGCGGCTCCACCAGCGGTTCCACCGGCGGGGGCGGCGGGCAGACCGACTTCCCCGGCAAGGAGGTCCAGACCCCGTACAAGTGCAAGACGCCCATCGGCGACAAGGAAGCGACGTCGCCGGTCCAGATCAACGCGAAGAAGGACGGCGGGAGTTACGGGCTGACCGTGCAGTTCAAGAAGGCGGTGATGGACAGTCCGGCGGACATCCCCGCGGACTCCGTGAAACCGTCGATGGAGGTCGCGCTGGGCGGGGCGGACAAGGGCACGGTGCACGTGGAGGGACCGGCCAACAAGGAGCCGATCAAGTCGGGCGACCCGATGACGATTCCTGACCTCACCGGGACGTACAAGCCGGGGGCGGACGGCACATCCACGCTGTCGCCGGGTGTCCTGACGGTGAAGGCGCTGGGCACGACGACGACGTGCACGCCCGCGAAGGCGGAGGTCTCCCTGGAACTCGACACCGCCGCGCAGCCGGGTGGGGCGGCGGGGGGCTCCTCCGGGACGGGTGGCTCGACCGCGGGGGGTACGGCAGGGGGCTCCGCGTCGGGCGGCGGCCTCGCCGAGACGGGGGCGGACGACAACGGGACGTTGCGGGCGCTCGGGTTGGTGGCCGGCACGGTGATCCTTCTGGGCGGAGCGGTCTTCACGTTCCTCCCCGGGCGGCGCCGGGGCCGCCTGCGCTGACGCGGCGGTTCTTCCCCGCGCCCCGGCGCGGCAGCCGTTGTGTAGACGCCGACTTGGGCGGGGGCTCCCTGGGGGCGCGGGGATCTGCGCGCGCAACCCGCAACTGCCCGCACCCCTTGACCGCCCCCGCCCAGAGCATTCGATCCCGTTGTCTGGCCCCCCAACGGTTCGTTGGGTCTGGCGTGCGCGAACGACCGTCGTGGCCGGGGGCGTTGCCCCGGAGGCGCACCGCCGACAGCGATAGGGAAGCGCCGCAGTGATCCAGGTAAACGTCGAGGACGTGGAGTTCGCCCCGGGGCACATGTACGAGTGGCGGATGGCCGCGGCGGCAGCCGGCACGCGGCCGAGCGGAGTCACCAGCTTCAACCAGGAGAAGCACGTCAGCGTCGCCCGTGAGGCCCACGCCGCCGATGACTCCCTCGCCATGTACATCGCCGCGACGTTCGAGCTCCCCGGCCCGGTCGACCGCGAGGCGCTCGGCGCCGCCCTGCTGTACTTCGTACGGCGCCACGACGTGCTGCGCAGCACGTTCCGGCAGCTCACCGGTGGCCTGTCCTGCGGCGTCCTGGCCCCGGAACACGTCGAGTCGAGGCAGGTCGACCACGGGTACGCGGAGTCGCCGTCCGCCGTGCGCGACCTGCTGCACCAGATCTTCCGGGGGGTCGACCCGCTCGCCTGGCCCATGATCCGGCTCGGCGCCGTCATCCGGGACGACTCCGCCACCGTGTGGTTCACCTGCGACCACGTCGTGGCCGACGGCCTGTCCATGCCGGTCGGCGTGCACGACATCGCCGAGGCCTACCTCGCGTACGCGGCCGGACGTACCCCCGCCCTCCCCGAGACCGGGAGCTACCTGGCCTTCAGCCACGAACAGCGCGACCGCAACGCCACCCTGCACGCCGGCGATCCGCGCCTGGAGCGGTGGAAGGCGTTCATCGAAGGGACAGGGAGTTTCTTTCCGCGCTTCCCGCTGGACATGGGTGTCGAGCCCGGCCGCATGTACCCGGCCGTCAACGAGACCACGCCCCTCCTCACCGCCGAGGAGATGAAGGGGCTGGAGAACGCGTGCCAGGACGTCGGCGGGAAGGTGCACATGGGGCTGCTTGCCGCCGTGGGAGTGGCCGTGCGCAAGGAGGGCGGGCCCGACGTCCACCGGAGCCTCATGCCGGTCAGCGACCGCGGCAGCGGGCCCTACGCCCACACCATGGGCTGGTTCGTGAACACCATGCCCATCGCGTTCCCGGTGGGCGAAGGACAGAGCTTCGGCGCCGTCATGGCCCATGTGCGCGCCGCCCTCGACGACATGCGGCAGCACATCGACGTGCCGTTCGTGCGGGCCTGGGAACTGCTGGCCCCCGACGAGTACTGCGCCCACCACTACTGGCCGTACTCGGTGAACTGGTTCTCCTACCTCGACTTCCGCCGTTCCCCCGGGGCCGAGCGGCACAGAGCGCGCGACGCGCGGATGCACGTGTGGATGGAAGGCTCGTACTGGTACAGCTTCTGGCTCTTCCGCACCGACACCGGCCTGTACATGAACTCGATCTACGCCGGGACGGACCGGGCGAAGGAGACCGCCCGCTCGCTCGAGAACACCCTGCGGCGCACGCTGCGGAACCTCGCCGGTGACGGGGTCTTCTGAGCGGTGCTTCCGTTACGCCGGTTACGCGTGTCCGCGCAACCACCGCAGGACCGACTGCGCCATCCCCGCGCCCCGCAGCAGCGGGCCCCCGTGCGCGGACCCCGACACCGTGCGGACCGTGATGTCACCCAGGCCCGCGCCCCGCTCCGCGCCCGCCAGCTCCGAGGAGTGCGTGCGCGGCACGAAGTCCCCCGCGGAGTGGATGAGGAGGAGCGGCGCGTCGTCCGCGCCCGACGCGTGGGACGAGACCGACAGATCCGTCCACCGCGCCCGGCACGCCCGCCCCGCCCCGTCCCCCGGCACGCAGTCCGCGAGCCGCACCGCGGCCCTCCGCAGCGCCCGCCGCTCCGCGGACGCCCCCTGCCTCCCGCCGTCGCGCCACGCCCGCTGGGGCGACGCCACCGGCGACAGCGCGACCACGCCCCGCGTCCGCGCCCACCCCGCCCCGTAGGCACCCGCCTGCAGCGCGAGGTGCCCGCCCGCCGACGAGCCGAGCACGAGGGGGCGCCGCCCGTCCTCCCGCCGCTGGACCCAGTGCAGCGCCGCGAGGACGTCGTCGCGCTGCGCGGGCCAGACCGCGTCCGAGGTGAGGCGGTAGTCGGTGTCGTACACGGTGAACCCGCGCGCCGCGAACCACCGCGCCCAGCCGCTCCAGTCGGTGTCCTTCGACCAGTAGCCGCCGTGCACGATGACGAGCGGGGTGCCGCCGTCCCCGTACACCGTGATGTTCTGGCGGGGGTGTCCCCCGTAGCGGAAGAGCTGCCCGTGCGGCGGCTCGGGGGCCGCCTCGGCGGCGGCACCGGACGACAGCAGCGTCCCGCAGAGGGCCAGAGCGAGCAACGTACGACGCATGGCGTGCATGGCGAGATGTTGCACCCCGTGGAAGTCCCGTTCCCGCACAACCCCCGCGCACCACCTGTGCGGGTGGCAGAACGTTCCTCTGTTCGCACCCTTCCACGGGAATACGGAAGGGCCGCTGCTCACCGAGCAGCGGCCCTTCCTCAAGACAACCGGGTCAAGCACCCGGGTCAAGACGCCTGGGTCAGTTGACCGAACCCATGAGTTCCTTGACCTTCTTGCGGGACGTCCAGATACCGAAGCCCGCCAGGACGGCGATGATCGCCTCGACGGCGACCGCCCCCGAATTGTTCAGGTCCACGCCCAGCTGCGGCGAGGTCAGCAGACCCGTCACCGAGTCGCCCGCGGTGACCGCGAGGAACCAGACACCCATCATCTGGGCGCTGTACTTCTCCGGGGCCATCTTGGTCGTGAGCGACAGGCCGACCGGGGAGAGGCAGAGCTCGCCGACGGTCTGGATGAAGTAGATCGAGACCAGCCACATCGGGCTGACGCGGCCGCCGTTGTTGGCGGTGTCGATCAGCGGGATGAGGAAGACCGCGAAGGAGATGCCGATCAGCGTGAGGCTGGAGGCGAACTTGACGGCCGTGCTCGGCTCCTTGCCCCGCTTGTTCAGCCACAGCCACGCCGAGGCGACCACGGGGGCCAGCGCCATGATGAAGATCGGGTTCAGCGACTGGTACCAGGAGGTCGGGAAGTCGAACCCGAGCAGGTTGTTCGTCGTCGAGCTCTTGCCGAAGATCGACAGCGTCGAGCCGTTCTGGTCGTAGATCATCCAGAAGACGGCGGCGACCACGAAGAACCAGATGTAGCCCGACAGCTTGGACTGCTCCAGCTGCGAGAGCTCCTTGTCGCGCTTCATGCGGGCGAGGACGGTGACCGGGATGACCAGACCCGCGATGATCAGCGGCATCAGGGCCCAGTCGGCGAAGTTGCCGGTCACACCCATGAGCGTGTAGAGCGCGGCGGCGACGATCAGCCAGATCAGGCCGTTGCGCAGGGCCGAGGCGCGCTGCTGCGGCGTCGCGGGCTGCGAGACCACGCTGCTCTGCGCGCTCAGGTGACGCGAGCCGATCATGAACTGGGCGAGACCCAGGGCCATGCCGACCGCGGCGAGCGCGAAGCCGAGGTGCCAGTTGACGTTCTCGCCGACCGTGCCGATGGACAGCGGGGCGAGGAAGGCGCCGAGGTTGATGCCGATGTAGAAGAGCGTGAAGCCACCGTCACGGCGCGGGTCCTTCGGACCGTCGTAGAGGTGGCCGACCATCACGGAGATGTTCGCCTTCAGGAGGCCGGAGCCGAGCGCGACGAGCGCGAGGCCGGCGAAGAAGGTGGCCGAGCTCGGCAGGGCGAGCGTGATGTGGCCGAGGATCACGACGGCCGCACCGATGATGACCGTCTTGCGCGGACCCCAGAAGCGGTCCGCCATCCAGCCGCCGGGCATGGCGAGGAGATACACCATCGACATGTAGACGGAGTAGATCGCCGTCGCCGTCGTGGCACTCATGTTCATGCCGCCGGGGGCGATCAGGTACAGCGGGAGAAGTGCCTTCATGCCGTAGAAGCTGTAGCGCTCCCACATCTCGGTCATGAAGAGAGTGGCCAGTCCGCGGGGGTGGCCGAAGAAGGTCTTCTCGGAGCCAGGGGTGCTGGCGGAGTCCTTCGTCAGGCTGGACGCCATGGGTCGATCCTCGTGGGTTCGGGACGCGCGCGGCAGGAGCGTGAGCGCGCCCGGTGGGGGGCGGTCGGCACCGTCGTCATGGCCGCCCACCCCCACGCCCAGGGGGAGTTCACCCCGCGAAAGAGGCGAGGGGCGGTGACTCCGGGATCCACACCCTGGCGCATCCTCGCGCGCAGGGCCCGACCACAGGTCATTCCTTTCAAGGCTGGCCGGAGCCGGCCCGCACATAAAAGAGACCTAAGGCGCGCACAGCGGGCCAAAGGTCCTTGAGTAGTGCATCAGGCGTTGGGTCACCATACGACACGGCAGGGATGCATATGGAAGGACTTGAGAGATGGATCACAGGTTTCCCTGCAACCAGCGGCACACATTCAAAGGTGTTTCACAGAATCGCTTCCCACAGCCGCAGGGGCGCCCCCACACTGTGCGATCACCTCCCTGACGTTGTCCACTGCGGACTACCATCACTCCATGACCCGTGTACTGCTCGCCGAGGACGACGCGTCCATCTCGGAGCCGCTGGCCCGTGCCCTGCGCAGGGAGGGTTACGAGGTCGAAGTCCGTGAGGACGGCCCCACCGCCCTCGACGCAGGCCTGCAGGGCGGCGTCGACCTTGTCGTACTCGACCTGGGGCTGCCCGGCATGGACGGCCTTGAGGTCGCCCGCCGGCTCCGGGCCGACGGGCTCACGGTGCCGATCCTGATCCTGACCGCGCGCGCCGACGAGGTGGACACGGTCGTCGGTCTGGACGCGGGCGCCGACGACTACGTGACCAAGCCCTTCCGGCTGGCCGAGCTCCTCGCCCGGGTCCGGGCGCTGCTGCGGCGCGGGGCGAGCGAGCCCAAGGAGGCGCCGGCCACGCACGGCGTGCGGATCGACGTCGAGTCGCACCGGGCGTGGATGGGCGACGAGGAGCTCCAGCTCACCGCGAAGGAGTTCGACCTGCTGCGGGTCCTGGTGCGGGACGCGGGCCGGGTCGTCACGCGCGACCAGCTGATGCGGGAGGTCTGGGACACGACGTGGTGGTCTTCCACGAAGACCCTCGACATGCACATCTCCTGGCTGCGCAAGAAGCTCGGGGACGACGCGGCGAATCCGCGGTACATCGCGACGGTGCGGGGAGTCGGTTTCCGCTTCGAGAAGAGCTGACGGGGCCCCTTATGGGGGGGGCAGTTCCCCGGGCCCCTGAAACGCCTCCCGCACGCGGGACACTGGGGCCATGCGCCGCAGACTGATCAACAGCACCCTCGCCGTCGTCCTCGTGGTGATCGCCGTCTTCGGGGTGAGCCTCGTCATCGTCGAGACGAGGACCATCAGCAGCAGCGCCCAGGAGCGCGTCGACTCCGAGGCGCTGCGGCTCGCGAGCATCGTGGACAGCCGGCTGATCAGCAAGGAGAAGATCAGCGGCGACATCCTGCGCGACCAGGTCGCCTCCGACCGGTACGCCCGCATCGAGATCCCCGGCCGCAAGCCCATCCAGATCGGCGAGCGCCCCGGCGGCCAGGTCATCAGCGCCACCCGCCCCGGCGAACAGGGCGAGAAGGTCACCGTCCAGGAGCCGAAGGCCGCCGTGACCCGCGAGGTCGGCAGGACCCTGCTGATCATCGCCGCCGTCGCGCTGCTCGCCATCGTCGCCGCCGTCCTCCTCGCCGTCCGGCAGGCCAACCGCCTCGCCTCGCCGCTCACCGACCTCGCCGAGACCGCGGAGCGCCTCGGCTCGGGCGACCCCCGCCCCCGCCACAAGCGGTACGGCGTGCCGGAGCTGGACCGTGTCGCCGACGTCCTCGACTCCTCCGCGGAGCGCATCGGAAGGATGCTGACCGCCGAGCGGCGCCTCGCCGCCGACGCGTCGCACCAGCTGCGCACCCCGCTGACCGCGCTCTCCATGCGCCTGGAGGAGATCACCGTCACCGATGAGCTGGACACGGTGAAGGAGGAGGCGACGATCGCCCTTGCGCAGGTCGAGCGGCTCACCGACGTCGTGGAGCGGCTCCTGACCAACTCCCGTGATCCGCGTACGGGATCCGCCGTCGCCTTCGACCTGGACGAGGTCGTCAAGCAGCAGCTGGAGGAGTGGCGCCCCGCCTACCGCAGCGTCGGCCGGGCCATCGTCAGCTCGGGCAAGCGGCACCTGGAGGCGGTCGGCACGCCCGGAGCCGTGGCGCAGGTCCTTGCCGCGCTGATCGAGAACTCGCTGATGCACGGTGGCGGCACGGTCGCCCTGCGTACCCGCGTCACCGGCAACCAGGCGGTCATCGAGGTCACGGACGAGGGTCCCGGTGTCCCCGCCGATCTGGGGGCGCGCATTTTCGAGCGGACGATCAGCGGCCGCAACTCGACGGGAATCGGCCTCGCGGTGGCACGGGATCTGGCCGAGGCGGACGGCGGCCGCCTGGAGATGCTGCAGACGCAGCCGCCGGTCTTCGGGCTTTTCCTGTCCCGTACGCCGCTGTCGCGGAGTCGGGACCACGAGGCGGACGACAAGACGATCCGCTAGGGCCTGCGCACCACGGGCTTCGTCTCGGTCTCCTCCAGGAACGATTCCGCATGCCCGACCGTCGTCTCGCGCACGGGCAGGGCCTTGAACACCCAGCTGCGGTACGACCAGAAGCGGAAGAGCGTCGCGATGCCCATGCCGAGGAACTTGAAGAAGTTGGACTGGAGACGGCTGTCCCAGCCGAACCAGTACGTCGCCGCGTAGAGCACGCCGTTCTCGATGACCAGGCCGACCCCGCTGAACAGCAGGAACAGCGTGAGCTCCTTGGTGCGACCGCTCTTGTCACGGTCCTTGTACGTGAAGTAGCGGAAGCCCACGTAGTTGAAGGCGATGGCGACGACCGTGGCGATCACGCTCGCGCGCACCACGTGGAGGTCGGTGACGTGCCGCACCAGGTTGAAGACGCCGAAGTTGACCAGGGTTCCGACCGCCCCCACGGCTCCGAACTTGGCAACCTCGCGCCCGAGCCTGTCCAGCCGCACGCGCAGTGAGCCCCGTTCCGTCATGGTGTCGCCCCAGCCCCCGTCGATTCCGTACCGGTCGTTCGTGCCGGTCGTGTACGTGCCGACGGATTGGTGTTTCGGTCGTGTCGACCCAGCCATGCTAACCAGCGGCCCCCGCGGGCGCTCGCGGGCGCCTGGACACTGTGGCGCCGCTGTGACAGGCGGGGCCGCGGGGTGCGGGATCCGGCCGTTCCGCGGTGGCCGATACCGGCCGATACCCTGGGGGCGTGACGTTCCCGGTAGTCGGCATGGTCGGCGGCGGTCAGCTCGCCCGCATGACCCACGAGGCGGGCATCCCCCTCGGCCTTAAATTCAAGCTCCTCAGTGACACCCCGCAGGATTCCGCGGCGCAGGTCGTCGGCGACGTCGTCATCGGCGACTGTCGCGACCTGGACACGCTGCGCGCGTTCGCGCGGGGCTGCGACGTGATCACCTTCGATCACGAACACGTACCCACCGAGCATCTACGGGCCCTGGAGGCGGACGGCATCCCCGTCCGTCCGGGGCCCGACGCGTTGGTGCACGCCCAGGACAAGGGCGTCATGCGCGCGAAGCTCACGGAGATCGGCGTGCCCTGCCCGCGCCACCGGATCGTGAAGGACCCGGCCGACGTGGCCGCCTTCGCGGCCGAGGGCGCCGCGGACGGCGGCGACGGCTTCCCCGTGATCCTGAAGACGGTGCGGGGCGGCTACGACGGAAAGGGGGTGTGGTTCGTACGTTCCGTCGAGGACGCCGAAGACCCCTTCCGGGCCGGTGTCCCCGTCCTCGCCGAGGAGAAGGTCGACTTCGCGCGGGAACTGGCGGCGAACGTCGTCCGCTCGCCGCACGGCCAGGCCGTCGCCTACCCCGTCGTCGAGTCCCAGCAGGTCGACGGCGTCTGCGACACGGTGATCGCCCCGGCGCCCGGCCTCTCCGAGGACCTCGCGGGCCAGGCACAGGAACTCGCGCTGCGCATCGCCAAGGAACTCGGCGTCGTCGGGCACCTCGCCGTCGAGCTGTTCGAGACCCGCGACGGCCGCATCCTCGTCAACGAACTGGCGATGCGCCCGCACAACTCCGGCCACTGGACGCAGGATGGCGCGATCACCTCGCAGTTCGCCAACCACGTCCGCGCCGTGCTCGACCTGCCGCTCGGCGACCCGCGCCCGCGCGCCAAGTGGACCGTGATGGCCAACGTGCTGGGCGGGGACTACCCCGACATGTACGCCGCGTACCTGCACTGCATGGCCCGCGACCCGCAGCTCAAGATCCACATGTACGGCAAGGACGTGAAGCCCGGCCGCAAGGTCGGTCACGTGAACACCTACGGCGACGATCTGGACGAGGTCCTCGACCGCGCCCGGCACGCGGCCGGCTACCTCAGAGGAACGATCACCGAATGAGTGCACCCGTTGTTGGCATCGTCATGGGCTCGGACTCCGACTGGCCGGTGATGGAGGGCGCCGCCAAGGCACTCGACGAGTTCGAGGTCCCCTTCGAGGTCGACGTCGTCTCCGCGCACCGCATGCCGCACGAGATGATCGCGTACGGCGAGCAGGCCGCGGACCGCGGCCTCAAGGCGATCATCGCCGGCGCGGGCGGCGCCGCCCACCTGCCCGGCATGCTCGCGTCGGTGACCCCGCTCCCCGTGATCGGCGTCCCCGTACCGCTCAAGTACCTGGACGGCATGGACAGCCTCCTGTCCATCGTGCAGATGCCCGCGGGCGTCCCGGTCGCGACGGTCTCCGTCGGCGGCGCGCGCAACGCGGGCCTGCTCGCGGCCCGCATGCTCGCCGCGCACGACCCCGAACTCCTCGGCCGCATGCGGGAGTTCCAGCAGGAGCTGAACGACCAGGCCACGGAGAAGGGCAAGCGGCTGCGGGCCAAGGTCGAGGGAGCGGGTTCCGGATTCGGCTTCGGCTCGGGAAAGTGATCGCATGACATCACTCGACTCCCGCGACTCCCTCGCCGAAGCACGCGCCCTCCTCGCCGACTTCCCCGTCGTCGACGGCCACAACGACCTGCCGTGGGCCCTGCGCGAGAAGGCCGGCTACGACATCGGCGAGCTCGACATCGCGACGGACCAGCGGGGCAGCCTGCACACGGACATAGCCCGGCTGCGCGCGGGCGGCGTCGGCGCGCAGTTCTGGTCGGTGTACGTGCGCACGGACCTGACGGGCGACGCGGCGGTCAGCGCCACGCTCGAACAGATCGACTGCGTCGACCAGTTGCTCACCCGCTACCCGGCGGACCTGGGCCGCGCACTGACGGCGGCGGACATGGAGAAGGTCCGCGCCGAGGGCCGCATCGCCTCCCTGATGGGCGCCGAGGGCGGGCACTCCATCAACAACTCCCTCGCCACGCTGCGGGCGTTGCACACGCTCGGCGTCCGCTACATGACGCTCACGCACAACGACAACATCGCGTGGGCGGACTCGGCGACGGACGAGCCGGGCGTCGGCGGGCTCTCGCCCTTCGGTCACGAGGTCGTACGCGAGATGAACCGCGTCGGCATGCTCGTGGACCTCTCGCACGTCGCGGCGACGACGATGCGGGCGGCGCTGGACACGTCGACGGCGCCGGTGATCTTCTCCCACTCGTCGTCGCGGGCGGTCTGCGACCACCCGCGCAACATCCCGGACGACGTCCTGGAGCGGTTGCCCGCCAACGGCGGCGTGGCGATGGCGACCTTCGTCCCGAAGTTCGTCCTCCAGGCGGCGGTCGACTGGACGCAGGCCGCCGACGACAACATGCGGGCCAACGGATTCCACCACCTGGACACGCGGCCCGAGGCGATGAAGGTCCACGAGGCCTTCGAGGCGTCCAACCCGCGCCCGATCGCCACCGCCGCGACGGTCGCCGACCACCTCGACCACATGCGCGAGGTCGCGGGCGTCGACCACATCGGCATCGGCGGCGACTACGACGGCACGGCGTTCACCCCGTCGGGCCTCGACGACGTGGCGGGCTACCCGAACCTGATCGCGGAGCTCATCGACCGCGGCTGGTCCCGGTCCGACCTCGCGAAGCTGACGTGGCGGAACGCGGTACGGGTGCTCGGCGCGGCGGAGGACGTGGCGCGCGACGAGCAGTCCCGCAGGGGCCCGTCGATCGCGACGCTGGAGCAGCTGGACGGCTGAGACGGAGGCGCCCCGTCAGGGGCGCCTCCGTCAGGGGCTACGGCAGGTTCCTGGCCATCACGATGTGCTGGACCTGGTTCGTGCCCTCGCAGATCTGTGTGCTTTACAGCGCACACGGCTCTGACCTGGGGAGACACCCCCTCTGTGGGGTGCTTCCCCAGCGTTTCCCCATGACCGGGAAAACAACCCCCTCGGGGCCTTCCTCGCCCCGCCGGTCACGCATGGGCCACGTGGCCATCCGGGTGTGCGGCTGCTTCCCTCCCTCACGGCTGCGGCATCCCGTGTCACTGCGGATCGTGCAAACGGTGGCCGGTGGCTCACGACGCGAGAAGTTCTGGCTGCGCTCGACGGCGCCCCACCCCGGTACCGCGCGATGCTGTGGCTGATGGCCGGTTGCGGGCTCCGTATCGGTGAGGCCATGGCCGTCTCTCGGGATCAGATCGACTTCAAAGCCGAGGTTCTGCGCGTTGACTTCCAGATCGCGGAGGACGGCGAAACGGAGTCCGGCAAGGACAGCGCGCTACAGCGGTGGCACATCAAGGCCCGCGACGAAGAAGAGCCCGGCCGCGTGGTGCCACTCCCGCCCAACGTTGCCTTCGAGCTTCGGCGACACATCAAGAACCACGGTGTGTGGGGGCCGGAGCGCCTGTTGTTCCCCAACGTACGGATCGCGGCTGCTGTACGCGGGCGTCCCCCGAGAACGACGTGGCCGACTGGATGGGGTGCAAACGGCCCCTGGCGCAGCGCCAGGGGCCGTTGTGTTTGTGCAGGTGAGAGGTAGTTTCCCGCCCAGAGTCAGCCCAGGATTTCCCCAGCATGACGCCCATGACCAGCCCGAAACGGACTCGAACCGACCGGAAGCCGATCACGGCCCGCGAGCCATCAAAAATGGCCGATGACCTGCGAAAACCCAGTTACGGCAGGTTGCGCGCCATCACGATGCGCTGGACCTGGTTCGTGCCCTCATAGATCTGCGTGATCTTCGCGTCGCGCATCATGCGCTCGACGGGGTAGTCCCGGGTGTACCCGTACCCGCCGAGGAGCTGCACCGCGTCCGTGGTGACCTCCATCGCCACGTCCGAGGCGAAGCACTTCGCGGCCGCGCCCTGGAAGGTGAGGTCCTTGTCGCCGCGCTCGGACTTGGCCGCCGCCGCGTACGTCAGCTGACGCGCCGCCTCGATCTTCATCGCCATGTCGGCGAGCATGAACTGGATGCCCTGGAAGTCGGCGATCGGCTTGCCGAACTGCTTGCGCTCCTTCACGTACCCCTTGGCATAGTCGAGCGCGCCCTGGGCGATGCCGAGAGCCTGGGCCGCGATGGTGATGCGGGTGTGGTCCAGGGTCTTCATGGCGGTCGCGAAGCCCGTGCCCTCCTCGCCGATCATGCGGTCGGCGGGGATGCGGACGTTGTCGAGGTAGACCTCGCGGGTCGGGGAGCCCTTGATGCCGAGCTTCTTCTCCGGCGCGCCGAAGGAGACGCCCTCGTCGCCCTTCTCGACGACGAACGCGCTGATGCCCTTGGAGCGCTTCTCCGGGTCGGTGACGGCCATCACCGTGTAGTACTCGGAGACGCCCGCGTTGGTGATCCAGCGCTTCACGCCGTTGAGCACCCAGAAGTCGCCGTCGCGCACGGCCTTGGTCTTCATGCCCGCCGCGTCCGAACCGGCGTCCGGCTCGGAGAGGCAGTACGAGAACATGCCCTGGCCGCCGGCGAGCGGCGTCATGTACTTCTTCTTCAGCTCCTCGGAGCCGGAGAGGATGACCGGCAGCGAGCCGAGCTTGTTGACGGCGGGGATCAGCGAGGAGCTGGCGCAGACGCGCGCGACTTCCTCGATGACGATGACCGTGGCGAGCGCGTCGGCGCCCGCGCCGCCGTAGCTCTCCGGGACGTGCACGGCGTGCAGGTCGTTCGCGACCAGCGCGTCGAGGGCCTCCTGCGGGAAGCGGGCCTCCTCGTCCACCGCGGCGGCGAACGGCGCGATCTTCGCCTCGGCCAGCGAACGGATCGCGTCGCGGAGCATGTCGTGCTCCTCGGACGGGCGGTACAGGTCGAAATCAGCCGATCCGGCCAAGGTCTCTCACGCTCCAAGGACGCTAATTACCGTTAAGTAACCCAAATTTTAGTGGTGCCCCCCACGCAACGGATACGTGAGCTTCGCGACAGCGGGAATCCTGCCCGGTGAGAGGCCCGGACACGCGGGACTATGCTCGTCTGCGCACTGACGCCACAGCCCCTGGAGCACCGCATGGCCCTCAAGATCACCGTGATCGGCACCGGCTATCTCGGCGCCACGCACGCCGCGGCCATGGCCGAGCTCGGTTTCGAGGTGCTGGGGCTCGACGTGGTGCCGGAGAAGATCGAGATGCTCCAGCGGGGCGAGGTCCCCATGTACGAGCCCGGTCTGGAGGACCTCCTGCGCAAGCACGTCGCGGGCATCGAGGGCGCCAGCGGGCGGCTGCGCTTCACGATGGACTGGGCGGAGGTCGCGGACTTCGGCGACGTCCACTTCATCTGCGTGAACACCCCGCAGAAGCACGGTGAGTACGCGTGCGACATGTCGTACGTCGACAACGCCCTGGAGTCCCTCGCCAAGCACCTGACCAAGGCCTCCCTGGTCGTCGGCAAGTCCACCGTCCCGGTGGGCAGCGCGGACCGCCTCGCGTCCCGCCTCGCGGAGCTCGCCCCGGCGGGCGACGAGGTCGAGCTGGCCTGGAACCCCGAGTTCCTGCGCGAGGGCTTCGCCGTCAACGACACGCTGCACCCCGACCGGATCGTCGTCGGCGTGCGCAGCGAGCGCGCGGAGAAGCTGCTGCGCGAGGTGTACGCGTCGCCCATCGGCGAGGGCTCGCCGTTCGTCGTCACGGACTTCCCGACCTCGGAGCTCGTGAAGACCTCCGCGAACTCGTTCCTCGCCACGAAGATCTCCTTCATCAACGCCATGGCCGAGGTCTGCGAGGCCGCGGGCGGCGACGTCGTGAAGCTCGCGGAGGCCCTCGGCCACGACGACCGCATCGGCAAGAAGTTCCTGCGGGCCGGCATCGGCTTCGGCGGCGGCTGCCTGCCCAAGGACATCCGCGCGTTCATGGCGCGGGCCGGCGAGCTCGGCGCGGACCAGGCCCTGACCTTCCTGCGCGAGATCGACTCCATCAACATGCGGCGGCGCGGCCAGATGGTCGAGATGGCGCGCGAGGCGCTCGGCGGCGGATCCTTCCTCGGCAAGCGGGTCGCGGTCCTCGGCGCCACGTTCAAGCCGGACTCGGACGACGTACGCGACTCCCCGGCCCTCAACGTGGCCGGCCAGATCCACCTCCAGGGCGGCCAGGTGACCGTCTACGACCCGAAGGGCATGGAGAACGCCCGCAGGCTGTTCCCCACCCTCGGGTACGCGGAGACGGCCCTGGACGCCGTCCGCGGCGCCGACGTCGTCCTGCACCTCACCGAGTGGCGCGAGTTCCGCGAGCTCGACCCGGCGGAGCTCGCCGCCGCGGCGGCCGCCCCGCTCATCCTGGACGGCCGCAACGCCCTGGACCCCTGGACGTGGCGCGCCGCGGGCTGGACGTACCGCGCGATGGGCAGGCCCGCGGCCTGAGAGTGACCATGGAGGGCATGGACAGGGATATGACAGAACCCATCGCCCGCCTGCGCAACGTGGTCCTGGACTGCCCGGACCCGCGCGCACTCGCCGAGTTCTACGCCGCCGTCATCGGCGGCACCATCGAAGAGGACGGGGACTGGGTCGACCTCGTGTCGCCCGGCCGCGTCAAGGTGTCGTTCCAGAAGGTCGAGGGCCTGCGCCCGCCGGAGTGGCCGCGCTCCGACGTCAACGCGCAACAGGTCCACCTGGACCTGGACGCGGGACGCACCGACGAGGAGATCGACGCCGCCCAGGAGAAGGTGCTCGCGCTCGGCGCGACCCCCCTCGACCTGGACGACGACAACGGCAGGCGTGACTTCCGCGTCTACGCCGACCCCGTGGGGCACCCGTTCTGCCTCTGCAAGATCCCCTGACGGGCCCTGCCGGACGACAGGCCGGCCGGGCGGGGCTCACCCGTCCAGTCGGTCTATCGTCGCCGTCGAAGCGGAACGCCGTTCCCGCGTCGCCCGCGCGGTGAAGTCCGCGCCGCGCAGGGCCCGTTGGACGTTGCCCCAGGTGAGCATCGCCAACTCGGCCTCGGACCAGCCGCGTTCGACGAGCTCGGCGATCAGCCGAGGGTGGCACGACGGGTCCGTGAGACCCTCCGGGTGCGTCTCGCGGGTGTCGTGCGTGCCGGAGATGCCGACGCACTCAGGACCCGCGATCCGGCGCACGTGGTCGAGGTGGTCGGCCGCCGTGCGCACCGTCGGCCCCGTCCGCCCGGCGGCGAGCGGGACGAGGACCAGGCCCTTGGCGGCGCCCACCTCCGCGAGGAGACCGTCCGAGAGGTTCGCCGGATGGTCGTACAGGGCGCGGGCCCCGGAGCGCATGAAGACCACCGGCGCCTTGGAGACGGCGAGGACCCGCCGCGCGGTCACCTCGGAGGCGCCCGACAGATCGGCGAGGACCCCGAGCCGGTTCATCTCCCTGACGACCTCCTCGCCGAACGGCGTCAGACCGCCCTCGCCCGCCCACGACGTCCCGCAGAGCGTGACCACGCACAGGCCCAGGCTGTGCAGCGCCCGCAGCGTGCCCAGCGAGTCGCCGAGCGCGGCGCCGCGGGCCGGTCCGATCAGGGTGGCGATGCGGCCGCAGTTGCGGGCGTCGGCGGTCTCCGAGGCGTTGCGGGCGAGCCGCAGCGCGTCGGAGTGGGTGGCGACGACGTGCTTGACGAGGTCGATCTGTTCGAGCGTCGTGCGGACGATGCGGTCGCCGCTCGGCCCGTCCGGCACGTGCACCGACCAGAACTGCGCGCCGACCCGGCCGGCGCGCAGCCGCGGCACGTCGCCCTCCAGAGCGCTGTCGCCGGTCTCGAAGTCGTGCCAGGGCAGCTCGCGCAGCGCCCACGGCAGCCCGCTGTAGCCGTCGGCGACGGGGTGGGCGGCGAGCAGGGTGCGGGCCCGGTCCACAGGGGAGGCGCAGCGGACCGTGTCGGTGCCGGGCGCGGTCACGAGGGCGGGGTCGGGCACGGGGTCGGGCGGGACGAGGGCCTGGTCGAGCGCCCCCGCCTCGGCGGTGGCGCTGAATTCCTCCTGCAGGTCTGCCATGGCAGGTGCTCCGGACGTCGGCTCGGCGGGTGGCAGTGCGAATAAACCGTGGCACGGCGCGGCCACGGCTTCGCGGCGGACGGAGCGTTCGGGGTACGGAGCGGCCGTGGCGGTACGCGGAAGGGCCCCGCCGACCCGGGTCGGCGGGGCCCTCTCACACGTGAGCGGTCGACGGCGTCACCGGTTGTCCGAGACCGTCACCTTCTCGTCGTTGTTGAGCTCCTTGACGAGCTGCTTGACCTTGGCCTTGTCCCAGACGAGGTTGCCGCCGACGGAGCCCGAGATCGGCATGTTCATCGACTTGCCCTCGCCGCCGGTCACGCCCTTCATCGCCCAGAACATGGAGGCCACGTCGAACAGGCCCATGTCCTTGTCGACGACCAGTGTGTCCAGGCCCGCGCCCATCGTCGGGTACAGCTTGAACGGGTTCATGACCGTGCCGGGCGTCGCCGCCTGGTGGGCCAGGGCCGCGAGGAACTTCTGCTGGTTCTTGGTGCGGTCCAGGTCGCTGGAGAAGGCGTGCCGGGTGCGGACGAAGGCCAGGGCTTCCTGGCCGTCGAGCGTCTGCTTGCCCTTCTCGAAGTCGGCGCCCGACCACTTGTCCTTGAAGGCCTTGGGGATGTCCATCTCGACGCCGCCGACCGCGTCCACGATCTTGGCGAAGCCGCCGAAGCCGATCTCCGCGTAGTGGTCGATCCTCAGGCCGGTGTTGTACTCGACGGTCCGCACGAGAAGTTCGGGGCCGTCCTCCGCGTACGCGGCGTTGAGCTTCGTCTGGCGGCCCTGGTTCGGGTAGAGCTTGCCGGACTCGGCGCCCTTGAACGAGGGGATCGTGACGTTCGAGTCGCGGGGGAGCGAGATCATCGTGTTCCCGCCGTCGTCCGCGACGTGCAGGATCATCATCGAGTCCGTGCGCTTGCCGTCGGCCGAGCCCGTGTGGAGGCGCTTCTTGTCCTCGGCGGTCATGCCCTCGCGGCTGTCGGAGCCCACGATCAGGTAGTTCGTGCCCGCGCCGCCTTCGGGCCGCTCGATGACCTTGGAGAGGTCGACCTCGCGCTTGAGCTTGGAGTCGGCCCAGAAGTACGTGATGACGGAGGTCACGACCAGCACGCTGACCAGCGTGATAGCGGTCCACTTGATCCGCTTGCGCCAGTTCGGCGCGGGGCGCGCGGCACGCGGCGGGCGTCCGTCGCCGCCGGGACCGCCGCCGTCGCCCGCGGCGGGCCTGCCGTAGACCTGGCCGGTGTTGTAGCCGCTGTCGTAGCCCTGGTCCCGGTTCTGCGCGTACGGGTCCCGGCGCGCGGCGCGCGGCTCGAAGACCTCGTCGCGTGCGTCGCCGTACGGCTGGCCGTTGCCGCGCGGCTCGTCGTACCCGTCGTCGTACGACGTCTGCTGCGGGACCCCGCCGGGCGGTGGTCCGGCCGGACGGGAGGGCCGGCCGCGCTGGACGTGCCGCATCGCACGGGCACCCTCGGGCTGGGAGTTCCCGCTGCCGCGGCCGTATCCCCGGCCGCCACCCTGATCGTCAGGCCAATCGCTCATGTGGCCCAGTCTGCCGCCTCCGGGGCCGCGCCTTACAGGGCGGTCGGGAATTCGGGTCATGCCTGTTGCAGAGCTGATGCAAAGCGGCCGGGGAGGGCTCGGTCATACGTCCGGCATAGGGTGGAGGGCATGACAGACCAGGCTCCACATCCGGAATCGGAGATTCCGGGCAAGCCGACCTCGGCATCCCGCACCACGCTCAGCCACATCATGACCCACAACGACACCAACCTCCTCGGTACGGTGCACGGTGGCGTGATCATGAAACTGGTGGACGACGCGGCGGGCGCCGTCGCCGGACGCCACTCCGGCGGCCCCGCCGTCACCGCGTCCATGGACGAGATGGTGTTCCTCGAGCCGGTCAGGGTCGGCGACCTGGTCCATGTGAAGGCCCAGGTCAACTGGACCGGGCGCAGCTCCATGGAGGTCGGCGTCCGGGTCCTCGCCGAGCGCTGGAACGAGTCGACGCCCGCCCAGCAGGTCGGCTCCGCCTACCTGGTCTTCGCCGCCGTCGACGCGGACGGCAAGCCCCGCACGGTCCCCCCGGTCGTCCCCGAGACCGACCGCGACCGGCGCCGCTACCAGGAGGCCCAGATCCGCCGCACCCACCGCCTCGCCCGCCGCCGCGCGATCAAGGAGCTGCGCGAGTCCCGCGCGGCGGAGGGCTTCGAGGACTGATCACTGGGTCCGCCCCTCAGGGGCAGACCACCTCGTCGCCGGTCACCGCGCCGAACTCGCCCAGCCGCACATCCTCGGCGCGCACCCGTCGGACCTCCTTGAAGTCCGTCCCCGCGATCACCTTCAAGGTCGCTCCCTGCCCCGGCACCTCCCGCAGCTCGCTCCCCGGCAGAGCCGTGGCCAGTGCCTTCGCCGACCGGTCCCACCGCGGGTCGTACGCGACGACCGTCCTCTGCGCCGGCCTGGCCGCCGCCCCCGGCACGTTCCCCGGCAGCTGCGAGGTCCGGAAACCGGTCTTGGCCAGCGCCGCGTCGACCCGCTTGCCGAGCTCCGGGTCGCCCGTGCCGTTGTCGACCTGGACCCGGATCTGCTGCGGTGCGACGCCGACCAGGGTGGCCCTGCCCTTGCCGTGGCGCACTGCCAGCGGACGGTCCTCGCGCAGCGCGTCGAACAGCTTCTCGGACTTCTGCGGATGCCAGACGAGCGTCGAACCGATGCCCGGGATGTTCGTCCCCTTGTCGCTCAGCGGCACGGTCGTGAACTCCGACGACGACGGCGAGAAGCCCCGCATCGCCCGCCCGAGGTCGAGGATCTCGTCCGTCCCGAAACCGTTGTCCGCGCGGACCGCGCCGAGCAGCGTCAGCGTCACGTCGCGGAACTTGACCGGGTTCAGGAGCACGCCGCTGCCCGTCGCCTTGGCGATGAGCGCCGCGAGGAAGCGCTGCTGGCGCTGCATGCGGCCGAGGTCCGACGCCCCGTCGACGTATCGGGAACGGACGTACTGCAGCGCCTCGCCGCCGTTCATGAGGTGCGTGCCCTCGGCCAGGTTCAGGCCGGTGTGCGAGTCCTGGAGCGGCCGTGCCGTGCAGATCTCCACGCCGCCGAGCACGTCCACGGTCTTCATGAAGCTGGTGAAGTCGACCTCCAGGTAATGGTCGATCTTGACCTTCGTCATGTGCTCGACGGTGCGCACCGTGAGGTTCGGACCGCCCTCCGCGTACGCCGCGTTGATCTTGTTCGGGTGCTCGTGGTGCTGCTCGCGCGTGGTCCTGTCGGTGTGCGCGGGCAGGTCGGCGTAGCTGTCCCGGGGCAGGCTCACGACGCTGGCGCGGTCCCTGTCCTCCGAGATGTGCACGATCATGATCGTGTCCGTGCAGTGGCAGGGCGCACCGCCCAGGCGGTACTTCTGCTTGTCCTCGGGGGAGAGCTTGTCGCGGCCGTCGGTCCCGACGAGCAACACGTTCATGCCGTTGCCCGCCTCCGGCCTGTTCTTCATGTCCCGGAAGGCGTCGACCCGCTTGATGCCGGTGTCCAGGCCCGTCACGACCGCGTGCCCGATGCCGGCCGCGACGAGGACCGTCACGGAGAAGCCGGTCGCCAGGCGCATGGCCCACCGCGGCCGTCTGCGCCGCCCCACGGACTTCCGGGGAACCCGCTCGGCGCGCACGGCCCGCTCGGCCCTCGGAGCCGGGGGGCGGGGGCGGCGCGGTGGCGGGGCGGGGGAGCGGCGGGGCGGTGTGGGCACGTGCGGGGCACCTCCGCGAGACGGGCCGTGGCCCGGTTGAGGACGAGCCGGTAACCCGAGAAACGTAAGGCCATACGAAATGCGGCCCGGGGTAGCGACCCGGACGGCGCGCACCCGTGTCCCCCGTTCGCGGTAACGTGACGCGTGATGAACGCGAAGTCCGAGGTACCGCCGCCGGCCGTATCCGTGATCATGCCCGTCCTCAACGAGGAGCGGCATCTGCGCGAGGCCGTGCACGCGATCCTGCGGCAGGAGTACGCGGGCGAGCTGGAGGTCGTCGTCGCGCTCGGCCCCTCGACCGACCGCACGGACGAGATCGCCGCCGAGCTGGTCCGCGAAACCGAGTCGAAGGTCTGGGGGCGGGTGCACACGGTCCCGAACCCGACGGGGCGCACGCCCGCGGCGCTCAACGCCGCCATCAAGGCCTCACGTCACCCGATCGTGGTGCGCGTCGACGGCCACGCCGCGCTCTCGCCCGGCTACATCACGACGGCCGTCCGCCTCCTCGAGGAGACGGGCGCGATGAACGTCGGCGGCATCATGCACGCCCAGGGCACCAACGCCTGGGAGCAGGCGGTGGCCGCCGCCATGACCTCGAAGATCGGCGTCGGCAACGCCGCCTTCCACACCGGCGGCGACGCACAGGAGGCCGAGACGGTCTACCTCGGTGTCTTCCGCCGCGAGGCCCTGGAGCAGCAGGGCGGCTACAACGAAGAGTTCATCCGCGCCCAGGACTGGGAGCTGAACTTCCGCATCCGCGAGGCCGGCGGTCTGATCTGGTTCTCGCCCGAGCTGAAGGTCTCCTACCGCCCGCGGCCGAGCGTCAGGGCGCTCGCCAAGCAGTACAAGGACTACGGCAGGTGGCGCCACGTCGTCGCCCGCTACCACGAAGGCTCCCTCAACCTCCGCTACCTCGCGCCGCCGACCGCGGTCTGCGCGATCGCCGCGGGCGTCGTCGTGGGCGCGGCCCTCACGCCGTGGGGCTTCGTGGTCCCCGGCGGCTACCTCGCGGCCATCGCCGCCGGTTCCGTCCCGGCCGGCAAGGGCCTGCCCCTGAAGGCGCGCCTGCAGATCCCGGTGGCCCTCGCGACCATGCACATGTCGTGGGGCTGGGGCTTCCTCACGAGCCCGCGCTCGCTGGCCAGGCGGGTCATCGCCTCGCGCCGCCCGGCGGTGCTGGGGCAGCGGCAGGAGGCGTAGCGAGTACGCGAGTGCACGGTTTCGCGGTCACGCGGTTACGTGCACGACGAGGGCCCCGGCACGGTGCCGGGGCCCTTCGCGCGTCCTGGGGAGGGTCGCCAGGCGGGTTACCAGGTGAAGTTCGGGTCGACCTTCATGCACGCCTTCTTGTCGGACCCGCTGAGCGCGTCCGCCGATTCCGGCGTGCTGTCGTCCTTCTTCTTGGCCTTGGGCGGCGCGTCGCCCTCGCGCCAGTCGGCGCCGACGATCAACGTCACCCCCGAGACGTCCGTCGACTTCTTCGCCGCGCTCAGCGGAAGACCGAGGGACTTGGCGACCCGCTGGGCGTCGCCCTCCAGGTCCGCGCTGGGGTAGCGGACGACCGTCTTCTCCTCGGCGAGCGCCGCCGACGAGTCCGGCGTCGCCTTCTTGAAGCCCTTGCCCACGAGGAGCTGGGCCACCGTGGACGCCCGGCCGCTGACCGGTGGCTCCGTGGTGCTGCGCGTGCCGTTCTGGACCTGCACCGCGATCTCGCCGTCCGCGGCGGCAGGGTCGTCCGACACCTTCTCCTTGGCCTTCTTCTTCTTGCCCTTGCCGTCCAGCGGGACGTCGTCGCGGACCAGCCGGAAGAGCTGCTCCGCGTCACCGGGCTTGGGGACGACGCGCGCGCCGGCGTAGTCGAACGGCATGGTGGTCATCGTCGTACGGCTCGGCGATACCTTCTTGAGCTCGTTGCCCAGGTCGTACAGCTTCTTGGGGCTGCCCAGACCGTCGTCCACCGTCAGCGCGTTCGTCGCCTCCTCGGCGAGCTTGCGCAGCTGGTTGGGGCTGGTCAGGCCGGTGTTCTCGCGGAGCTTGCGGACCAGCGCGTTCATGTACATGTGCTGGGCCTTGGCGCGGCTGATGTCGGTGCCGCCCTCGAAGCCGTAACGGGTGCGCAGCCACTGCAGGGCCTGTTCGCCCTGGATCTCGGTGGTGCCCTTCTTCAGCTTCAGACCCGAGCCCTTGCCCTCCCTGGTGCGCGAGTGGATGTTCTTGTCCACGCACACCGGTACGCCGCCGATGGCGTCCGCCATGGAGACCACACCCGCGAAGTCGACCATCATGAAGTGGTCGATGTGGATGTTGGTGAGCTTCTCCCAGGTGGCGACGGTGCAGCCGGGGCCGCCGCGGCCGAGCGACTCGTTCGTCATGTACTTGGGGCCGGTCTCCGGATAGACCTTGCCGTCGTCCGGGTCGGTGCACTTGGGGATCTGCAGCAGGGTGTCGCGGGGCATGCTGACGACCGACATGTTGCTGCGGTCGGCCGAGACGTGCAGCAGCATCTGCACGTCCGCGAGGGGCGGGGAACCGAACGTGTCCTTGGCGCCGCCGAGCTTCTGGTTCGCCTTGGAGTCGCGTGCGTCCGACCCGATGAGCAGGATGTTCAGCGGGGTCTGGCCGGCGGCGTTGGGTGTGGGCTCGGGCGCCCGGTGCTCGCCGAGGTTCAGGTCGTCCGTCTCGAGGTTGCCGTTGAGGTGCTGGTAGTAGAGGTATCCGGCGCCGGCCGTGCCGAGTATCAGGACCGACAGGATCGTCGCCGACCAGCGCAGGACACGGCGCTTGCGGCGCGGCGGACGTGCCCCGCCGCGCGCGCCGCGACGGTGCCGGGCGCTGCCCTCAGGGGGTTCGCCGCCGCCTTTCGACGCCTTCGCGGAACGGCCTCGGCCCTCCCGAGAGGCCTTGCGGGACCCCTCGCCCCGGCCCTCGCCCCGGCCCTCGCGCGGACCCGCGCTCGGGCCCTCACCCGGACTCTCGCTCGAGCCCTCGTCCCTGCTCTCGTCCCAGCCGTGATCACTTGCGTGCGGAGCGCGTCGTCGCGCCCCCTCCTTACGCACGCTGTTCTGCCTCATCCCCAGCCCCTCCCCGCCCCATTCATGAACTGCGGTCGTTCCGCGGCACCTTGACGCTCGCTGCTCGACGCCTTGGCGCATTGTTAGACGCAGAACGACCGCTTCAGGTCACTTGGCGCACATAACCTTGTCCGCTCCGACCTTCTTGATGTCCTTCGGTGCCTTCGAAGAGGCATCAATGGGCACCCCCGCGCCCTTGAAGTCTCCGCCGAGCGTCAGCTTCATGGCCGGCAGGCCCTGTGCGTTCTTCTCGCTCTTGCCCGGCTTGAGGGCGGCGCCGGACAGACCCATGATGTCGGCGAGCCGACGGGCCTGGTCCGCCTGGTCAGGCGCGTACTCGAGCGTCGTCTTCTTGATGTCCGAGGGCGCGTTCCCCAGCTGGCTGGACTTGAGCACGCCCCCAGTGTTCTGCAGCCACGTGAGAGTTGTCTGAGCGGCGCCCGTTTTCCCGCTGCCGTTGTAGATGTCGACGCGCACGTCGGAGGCGTCGGCCTTGGGACCCTTGAGCCGGGCGGCCACCGCGGCCTTCTCCTTCTTCTCCCTCTTCTTCACCACGGTGAGCGACTGGTCGGCGCGCATCATCGCGAAGAGCTGCTCGGACTTGACCGGGTCCGGCACGACCGTGGTGTGAACCGTCTCGGCCGGGTTGTCGATGACCGGCACCGTGGCGAAGCTCAGGTTCTTCATGTCGAGCTTGCCCAGCTCCATGCCGAGGTCCTTGAGCTTCATGATGTCGGCGATCGTGGAGTCGACGGTGAGGGCCTCGGTGCCCGCCTCCGCGAGGCTGAACATCTTCTTCGGGTTGGTGAGGGTGTCGTTCGACTTGAGCTTGCGCATGAGCGCGCTGAGGAACTGCTGCTGCAGCTCGATACGGCTCAAGTCGCCGCCGGTGCCCACGGAGTGGCGTGTGCGGACGAACGCGAGCGCGTCCTCACCCTCGATCGTGTGCTTGCCCTTGGAGAGCTTCAGGTGCGACTTCGGGTCGTCGATGTCCTTGGCGAGGCAGACGTCCACGCCGCCGACGGCGCTGGAGAGCGTCTTCACCGCGTTGAAGTCGGCCACCATGAAGTGGTCCATCTTCATGCCGGTGATCTTGGTGACCGTGCGCATGGTGCAGCTCGGCGTGCGGTCGCTCTGGCCGAGGCTTTCGTTGAAGCGGACTTTCTGACTGCCCGGAATGACCTTCTCGCTGCCGTCCTTCTGCTTCGTCGGGCAGTCCGGAATGTCGACGATCATGTCGCGCGGGATGCTGAGCGCGGTCGCGTTCGTACGGTCCTTGGAGACGTGCAGCAGGATCGTCGTGTCGGCGTGACCGGCGCTTCCCTCGTCGCCGTACCCCTTGTTGCCGCTGCCGCTGCGCTTGTCCGTGCCCATCACGAGGATGTTGATGGCGCGGTCCTTGCTGAAACCGCCGGTGCCCGCCCCGTCATCGTCTATCGACGTGATGTTGTCGTTCAGGTGCTGGTAGTACAGATAGCCCCCGGTGCAGCCCGCGACGAGCAGGAAGGCCAGCGTGCCGCCCGTCCAGACCATCACCTTCTTGCCCTTGGACTTGGGCTTGCCCTTGGACTTGCGGGGGTTCTGCTTGCGCCGGCCGCCGGAACCGGGCTCCGGCTCCTTCACGCGACGCCTGCGCTGCCCCGGCACCTCGCGGCGCTCGTCGCGCTCGTCGGGACGGGAGCGCTCACGGCCCGGCGCGGAGCGGCCGTGGCCGCCTTGCCGGGGTGACGATCCACGGGGTCCTGGCACCGACGACTGCCCAGCGGAGGGGCTCAGTCGCAGTTCGTAGTCACCGGTGTCCGGGTTGAGAACCCACTGGTCTGCGGGGTCGATGTTCTCCGCCCGCCCACGGCCTTGCGCGTCCACGGTTGTTTGCGTCCTCCGTCGGGGCCACGCGGCGCCTTTCCCCCCTCAAGAAGGCGCTCGGTCAGGTTCAGCGGTGCATGGCCGAGAGGGCCTTGGCGCACCGGATCGCTCACACTATCCGCCCAGTTCAGCGTCGAACGACGCCGGTGACAAATTCCACTCCCCTACAACTGGGCAATCCGCCCTATTTCTTAGTGGGGCGAGCCCTTCCCTTGGGGATCGTTTTACTCACAGGTGGATCGGGCGGCCGTGTTGCCCCGGAATGTCGGGGCGGGTGACGGCGTCTCCGAGGGATCGTCGGGCTTCTCGTCACCGCTCTCGTACTCACCGGCTCCGTCGTCGCCCTCTTCGTACGCGCTCTCCGACGATTCCTGGCGGGCCTGTTCCGCCGGCTGTCGCGGGTCGACGGTCACGGGGGCGTCCGCGCGCAGCCGCGCGAAGAGCTCTTTGGCCGCGGGCTCGACGAGCTCGTCGCGATTGACGTCGTACGTGTACGACTGGCGCGGCACCGTGAGGAACTGCACCCGTTCCGTGGGGATATTGCGCATGCCGCGCACCAGTTCGTACAAACCCCGCAGACTCGCGAGTCCCGGGTCGGTCGTCAGCGAGGAAGTCGCCGCGTCGAGAACGGGATACAGCTTCGTCGGATTCAGCAGGACGTCATTGCTCTGCACCTTGTTGACGAGCGCGCCGAGGAACTCCTGCTGACGGTCCATCCGGTCGGTGTCGCTGCCATTGCCCAGGCTCTTGCGGGCGCGCACAAAACCCAGGGCCTGTTCGCCGTTGAGGGTCCGCAGTCCCGGCGCGAGCTTCACGTGTGCGTCGGAGTCGTCGATCGGCGCCCGCAGGCAGACCTGCACGCCGTCAACGGCGTCGACCATGTCCTTGAACCCCGCGAAGTCCACGACCATGTGGTGGTCGACGCGGATGTCGGTGAGCTTCTCGACGGTACGGATCGTGCAGGCGGTCCCGCCGAACTCGAAGGCCCAGTTGAACTGCGCGAACTGCGGCTGCGTCCGGGAGCCGTCCGGCTTGCGGCAGCTGGGGATGTCCACCATCAGGTCGCGCGGGATCGACACGGCGGTCGCGCTGCGCCGGTCGGCGGCCAGGTGCAGCAGGATCGTGGTGTCGGAGCGCTCGGTGCCGGGGTCCCTGCCGTACTTGCGGTTGCCCTGTCCGGCGCGGGTGTCGGAACCGAGCAGCAGAATGTTCTGCGCGTCGTGCACGAGCGGGGTGGGCCGCTCCTTGTCGTAGCGGGCGAGCTCGGCGGCGGCGTCCGTGTCCGTGGTGATGTTCCCGTTGAGCTTCTGATACGCGGCCCATCCGAGGCCGCCGACACCGAGCACGACGACGGCGACGCCCACGGCGCAGTACCGTGCCCAGCGCCGCCTCCGCCCCACCCCACTGGCACTGGCGCCCGCACCGGGCCCATGGGGCGCTCCCGCCCCACTGTCCCCGCCCCCGGAGTGGCTGCCGACATCCTCACTCACGCGCGCATCCACCCCTCACGGCTACGTAGCTGCGTACTGCGTCCACTACGACCATGACCCGCACCGACGCGGTGGGCCTCTGGACCGGGGGAGACGTTGCGCCGAACGGGGGAGGCGGGAACGGCGCGGGCGGGTTTTCGGGGGCGCGGGGAACTGCGCGACCGGCCACGACGGACCCGCACTCGGAGGGGGCCTCAGCCCCCGGTCCAAGGCCTACCGCCGCACGACCCCCACCCGCTCATCCTCCACCCGCTTCTCCAGCCCACCGTCCCCCAACCGCTCCAGGTTCCGGCAAAGCACCACAGAACCACCCCCGGCCAGCGCAGCGAAAAGCCCCGCACTGAGCCCGTCCCACGTCCCGTAGGAAAGCCCGGACAGCACACGAACCCCGCCCTCACCGCCCCCGGGCCGCCCCAACCGCCCCGCGTCCTCCCGCGACCGAGCGACAACCTCCGCCCCCGTCAGCTCGACCCCGTCGACGACGAGTGCGACCTCGTCCGGGTCCACAGGGGCGTACGGAGCGAACCGGTCCCCCTGCCCCGGCACCTCCACCGCATAATCGGCGAAGCCATCCGGCGGCTGTGGAAAGCGCCCCCCAAGAGGCCGCAGCGCAAGAGCGATGCGCTCCCCGGAGCACGCCCGCGCCGCGTCCAACGAGTCCGGCCCGCTCACGACGAGATCCGCCGACGCGGGATCGCCGCCCACGTCCGCGACCACACCCACCGACGAACAGGCGAGCAGCCACACGGCCGTCTGCCAGTGCGCGGGCAGCAGCAGCACGGCCCGGTCGCCCGGCTCCGCGGAGAGGTCGCCCTGAAGCAGGTTGGCCGTCTTGGCCACCCAATTGGCGAAGGTGGCGACGGACAATTCCACCCGCTCACCGGTGGCGTCGTCGTAGAAGGTGACCAGTGGGCGGCCCGGGTCCGAGGCGAGCGCGGATCGCAGCAGGTCGGCAGGGGTGCGGTCGTTGGCGTTCACGGGCGCAAGCGTACGCGGACCACCGCGCGCCCCCGGCGTGGCGGGGGAGTGCCGCGTGACCGGATCGCCCACACTTGGCCGACGCCCCGTCAGTTTCCCAATGGACAGAAATGCACCGCTATGCCAACGATCGTACGTATGCGTGGATTTCTAGCTTCCTCGATCGGCGTCACGTGCGCGGCCGCTCTGGCCCTGCCCCTCACACTGCCGTCGTCCGGCGCCCGAGCCGCGGCGCCCGGCGCACCGTCGGCGGCCGGGCCCGCCACGGAGGCGGTCCCCGGCAGCACCCAGTCCATCCCGCTCACCCCACTCGCCTCCGACCGCGCACTCGGCTCGTCCGGGGCGCACGAACAGGGCCTCGGCCGGCGCGATGTCCGCCCCTTCTCCCTGGTGGGCGTCGTCTGGGACGACCCCGAAGCCGAGCTGCACGGCACGGTCCAGGTCCGCACGCGCGCGACCGGCACCACCACCTGGTCCGCCTGGCAGCACCTGGAGACGCACAACCACGAGCACGCCGCCGACCCCGACACCCCGGAACGCGCCGCGGGCACGGTCCGCGGCTCGACCGCGCCGCTGTGGGTCGGCGACTCGGACGGCGTGGAGATCCGCGTACGAGCGGAACCCGCGAACCGGTCAGAACCCGCGAGCCCATCAGGCCCCGCGAAACCCTCGCAACCCACGGCCCCCTCACAGCCCACGGCCCCCTCACAACTCAAGGCCCCCTCACAGCCCACGGACCCGTCACAACCCGCGAACCCCTCCCCACCCGCCCTCCTCCCCGAAGGCCTCCGCCTGGAGCTCGTCGACCCGGGGGAGGACCCGCCCGCACAGCCCCCCGGGCGCAAGGCACCGCGCGCCCCCTCGGCGAGCGAGCTGTCCGCCGCGTCCTCCGCCGTCAACGCGGACCTCGCACCCATCGGCGCCTCCGTGATCCCCGCCCTGACGAAGCGGCAGACGGAGGACGACCTCATCGCCGCGCGCGGCGGCAAGGCGGAGCCCCAGGCCCGCCCGTACATCGGGCCGCGACCGCGCATCATCACCCGCAAGGGCTGGGGCGCCGACGAGAAGCTCCGCGAGAAGCGCTTCGCGTACACGAAGACGGTGAAGGCCGCCTTCGTCCACCACAGCGCGACCGGCAACTACTACCGCTGCTCACAGTCCGCCGCGGTGATCCGCAGCATCTACCGGTTCCACGTGAAGAGCAGCGGCTGGCGCGACCTCGGCTACAACTTCGCCATCGACAAGTGCGGAAACATCTACGAAGGACGTGCCGGAGGTGTGGCCAAGCCGGTCATGGGGGCCCACACTCTCGGATTCAACACCAACAGCACGGGCATCGCCGTCCTCGGCACCTACAGCTACTCCACCCCGCCGAAGGCGGCCGTGAACGCCATCGCCCGGCTGACCGCGTGGAAGCTCGGCCTGCACGGAGCCAATCCGCGCGGTACTACCTACCTGAAGTCGGGCGGTGGCAACCTGTACAAGAAGGGCAAGAACGTCAGGCTCCGCGTGATCTCCGGGCACCGGGACGGATTCGCCACGGAGTGCCCCGGCAGCCGTCTGTACCAGAAGCTCGGCAAGGCCCGGTCCGCCTCGGCCCGCTTCCAGGGCCGCTGAGGACACGCGCCACCCGAACGCTCGCACCACCCGCACGCCCTGCACGACCTGCACATCCGTCTGCATACACTGGCCGGCCGAAACGCAAGTTCGGCCGGCCCCAGCAGGAAGCAGAGACGACAGGTGACAGAAGCGATCCTCCTGGTCGGCGGCAAGGGAACCCGGCTGCGGCCCCTCACGGTCCACACCCCCAAACCGATGGTTCCGGCGGCGGGCGTCCCGTTCCTCACCCACCAGCTGGCGCGGGCCCGCGCGGCCGGCGTGGACCACATCGTCCTCGCCACCTCCTACCTCGCCGAGGTCTTCGAGCCGTACTTCGGGGACGGCTCGGCCCTCGGCCTGCACATCGAGTACGTCACGGAGACCGAGCCCCTCGGCACGGGCGGCGCGATCCGCAACGTGGCGTCGCGGCTGCGCTCAGGACCCGACGAACCGGTCCTGATCTTCAACGGCGACATCCTCACCGGCCTGGACATCCGCGCCCTCGTCGCCACCCACGAGGAGTCCGGCGCCGACGTATCGCTGCACCTCACGAAGGTCGACGACCCGCGCGCGTACGGCCTGGTCCCCACCGACGCGACCGGCAGGGTCACCGCCTTCCTGGAGAAGCCGCAGACCCCCGAGGAGATCGTCACCGACCAGATCAACGCGGGCGCGTACGTGTTCCGCCGCTCGGTCATCGACACGATCCCCGCGGGACGCCCCGTCTCCGTCGAACGCGAGACCTTCCCCGACCTGCTCGCCTCCGGCGCCCACCTCCAGGGCATGGTCGACTCGACGTACTGGCTGGACCTGGGGACGCCCCAGGCGTTCGTACGCGGCTCCGCGGACCTCGTCCTCGGGCGCGCGCCCTCTCCCGCGGTGCCCGGACGCTGCGGCGAGCACCTGGTCATGGCCGGGGCCGCGGTGGCTCCCGGCGCGAAGCTCACCGGCGGCACGGTGATCGGCGAGAACGCGGAGGTGGGGGAGGGTGCGCGGATCTCCGGCAGCACGGTCCTCCCGGGCGCGGTCGTCGAACCCGGCGCGGTCGTCTCGGACTCCCTGATCGGCGTGGGCGCCCGGGTCGGGGCGCGCTCGACGCTCGCGGGGGCGGTGATCGGCGACGGCGCGACGGTCGGCGCGGACAACGAGCTGCGCGACGGCGTACGGGTGTGGTGCGAGGCGACGCTGCCGGCGGGCGCGGTCCGCTTCTCCTCGGACCAGTAGAAGCACACACACGCACGCAGACGCGCGGACGCACACGCGCACGCACACACGCAGACGCGCACCGGGGACGGGGCGCCCCAGGTGTCCCCTACCCTCGTACACATGTCATCCCGTTTCGCCCCGCGCCCCACACGCACCACTGTGCGCGGCGGCGAAACGGCGGTACCCACCGGCGTCCCCCGCCAGGCCACCGCGGCCCGGACCCGCACCTGGCAGCCCCCTTACCAGCTGGACCTGGGCCTGACCCTGGGCCCGCTGCGGCGCGGCCCGGGGGACCCCACTTTCCGTACGACGCCGGACGGCTCGGTGTGGCGCGCGAGCCGCACGCCACTGGGTCCCGGCACGCTGCGGGTCGCCGCGCGCGGCGGTGCGGTGGAGGCGGAGGCGTGGGGTCCGGGAGCCCCCTGGCTCCTCGACGGCCTCCCCGCCCTGCTGGGCGCGACGGACGACCCCGCGCTGTTCACCCCGCGCCACCGGTTGGTCGCGACAACGGCCCACCGCCGCCCGGGGCTGCGCCTGACCCGTACGGGCCTGGTCCTGGAGTCCCTGATCCCCTCCATCCTGGAGCAGAAGATCACGACGGGGGAGGCGTACCGTGCGTGGCGCCTCCTGGTCCGCAAGTACGGAGAGCCGGCGCCCGGACCGACCCCCGCGCAGGCCCGCATGTACGTGATGCCGGACCCGCGCACCTGGGCCTTGATCCCGTCCTGGGAGTGGCACAAGGCGGGCGTCGACAACAAGCGGTCGTCCACGATTCTGCGCGCGGTGGCACGGGCGGCACGCCTGGAGGAGGCGGCGTCCATGGACCCTCCGCAGGCCCAGACGCGCCTGGAACTCATCCCCGGCATCGGCCCCTGGACATCGGCCGAGACGGTCCAGCGCAGCAACGGAGCGCCCGACGCGGTGACGGTGGGCGACGTCCACCTCCCCGGGATCATCGGCCATGCCCTGGCGGACAACCGCGACGCGGACGACGCGGCGATGCTCGCCCTTCTCACCCCTTACGAGGGCCAGCGCCACAGAGCGGCCCGCCTGATCCTCCTGAGCGGCCGAACCCCACCCCGCAGGGACCCCAAAATGCGCAAAACGAACATCGCCCTCTGGTGACCTGAGACTTCATCTCCGTCTGCCCTGGTGGGGGCGGGCCGCGCAGTTCCCCGCGCCCCCCAACCCACCCGCCACACCCCGCCCACATGGCGCCGAACGGACAGCCCGGAACGTCAAGGCGCCGGGCAAGGGTTCAGGGCACGGGAACTGCGCGAAACAACCCACGACCAGCACCCGACAACAGCCGGACGCTCAACGAACCGTCACGAAGGACTCGACGGCTCGCCCAGCCCGCGCCGCCGGCTCGCTCACCGGATGTCCCACAGCCACCGCCCCCATGGGATCCCAGGACTCCGGCAGCCCCAGAACATCCCGCACCACATCCCGACAGAACATCGTCGAGGAGACCCACGCGGACCCGAGCCGCTCCCCGGCCAACGCGACCAGGAAGTTCTGCACGCCCGCCCCCATCGAGACGACGAACATCTCCCGCTCGGCCGCATCCCGCCGCGCGTCCCCGTACGTATGGGAGCCGTCCATGACCAGACAGGGCACGACCAGACAGGGCGCCTTGCGCAGGACGTCCCCCCGCCGCACCCGCTTCGCGATGGACTCCTCCGACTTGCCGTCCCGCCGGAGGTCCGCGACCCAAGCGTCCCGCATCGCGTCGAGCAACTCGACCCGCGACGCCGCGGATTCGAGGAGCACGAAGCGCCACGGCGTCGTGTGGTGCGGCGCGGGCGCGGTCACCGCCGCCGCGACGGCCCGCCGCACGGCGCCCGGGTCGACCTCCTCGTCGGTGAACTCCCGCACGGTCCGCCGCCGGGTCACCGCCTCACGTACCGCCTCGGACGTCCCGAGCCGGAACATGTCGTCCCGCGCGCCGCGCACCAGTGCCCGAGCACCGGCATCCACGTCATCGACGCCGCCCCGGTCGTCCGCCCCCACAACCGTCCGCGAAAGGCCCCGAACCACCGCGACCGGCAGCCCCGCGGCCTTCCCCTTCACCAGGTCCCCCGCCGCGGCGAGCTCGTCCGCCGTGGCGACGACCGTGGCGCCGAGCGGATTGCCGTACGCGTCCTCGCTGCCCCGCAGGTCGTCGAGGACGCGAACGCCCGCCGCCCCGATGGCGACATCGGTGAGACCGGCCCGCCAGGGCCTGCCGAACGTGTCGGTGACGATGACGCCGACGTCGACCCCCAGCGCGTCCCGCAACCCCTCGCGCACCGCGCGGGCCGACGCGTCGGGATCGACCGGCAGCAACAGCACCGTCCCCGCGGGCGTGTTCGACGCGTCGACGCCCGCCGCCGCCATCACGAGCCCCTGCCGGTTCTCGACGATGCGCAGCGTCCCGCGGCGCGCGACCACCCGTACCGTCTCCGCGTCGATCGCCGCATCCCGGTCGGCCGCCTCGACGATCCGCCCCTCCGCCTTGCTGACGATCTTGGAGGTGACGAGCACGACGTCCCCGTCGGCGAGCCCCGGCTCGGCGGCCGCGATGAGCTTGGCGAGGTCGTCGCCCTGGCGCACCTCCGGCAACCCGGGCACGGCCCACACGTTGTACGACGGCGAGGCCGCAGGAGTCACAGGGGACACAGAGTCCGCAGGGTTCACAGACGTCACGCCCGTACCTCCGAGGCCAGCGCGAGCGCCTCGCGGGCCATCTGCGCGGTCGCGTCGAGGTCGCTCATCATCAGCGGCACGGCCCGGCACCGGATCCCCGCCTCCTCGACCCGCTCGACCACGCCCGCGTCGACGCTGTCGACGAGCCAGCCGTCGAGGAGCCCGCTTCCGTAGTGCTCGGCGACGGCCGCGGCGCTGGTCTCCACGCCGACGGCGGCGAGCATCTTGTCGGCCATGCCCCGCACGGGCGCGTCGCCGACGATGGGGGAGAGGCCGACGACGGGCACGCCCGCGTCGGCGATGGCCTCGCGGATGCCGGGCACGGCGAGGATCGTGCCGACGCTGACGACGGGGTTGGACGGCGGGAAGAGCACGACGTCGGCCTCGGCGATGGCTTCCAGGACGCCGGGTGCCGGCTTGGCCTGCTCGGCGCCGACGGGCACCACGGCGTGCGCGTCCACGGAGGCGCGCAGCCGTACCCAGTACTCCTGGAAGTGCACGGCTTTCTGTTCGCCGTCCACGGTGACCGCGACGTGCGTCTCGATGCGGTCGTCGGACATGGGGATGAGCCGCACCCCGGGCTGCCACCGCTCGCACAGTGCCTCGGTGACGGCGCTGAGCGGGTATCCGGCGCCCAGCATCTGCGTCCGCACGATGTGCGTGGCGAAGTCGCGGTCGCCGAGCCCGAACCATTCGGGCCCGACTCCGTAGGCCGCGAGTTCTTCCTTGACCTTGAACGTCTCGTCCGTACGCCCCCAGCCCTGCTCTTCGTTGATGCCGCCGCCGAGCGTGTACATCACGGTGTCGAGGTCGGGGCAGACCTTGAGACCGAACAGGTGAATGTCGTCACCGGTGTTGCCGATGACCGTGATGTCCGCGTCGGGCGCGGCCTTCTTGAGGCCACGGAGGAAACGGGCGCCGCCGATGCCGCCGGCCAGAACCACAATGCGCATGGCCCCCAGCATGTCAGGCGCATACGACACCGTGTCAGGCGGTTACGACATCCTCCGCGGCGTCCGGCGCGACGGAGGCGGCGCACTGGGCGGAGTGCATCGGCATCTCGGTGAGGCCGGGGTAGTAGATGTGCAGGCTGACGGCGGGTTCCAGGGAGTCGTTGACGACTTCGTGGACGTACCCCGGCGCGAAGACGCGCTGCGCGCCCGCGCCGAGCGCCCGTGTGCCGCGTTCCGTGCGCTCGGTCAGCTCGCCCTGGAGGAGGGTGAGGACGCCGGAGGAGCGGCCGTGGTCGTGCAGGCCGCTGCCCTGGCCGGGGACCCAGGAGAGCAGCCACACCTCGTAGCCGGGTCCTGTGCGCAGGCGGTGGTACCAGCGGCTGGTGGCGTCGTACTCGACGAGGTGCTCCCACTGGGAGCGGTCGGCGGCGATGGCGCGGGCGAGGCCGACGAACTCGGCCACGGTGGCGGGGTGCTCGCGGGCGGGCTGCAGGAGGTGGGGGACTTCGAGGATGTCGCCGGCGATCTGGAGGTCGCTGTCGCTGTTCATCGTGCGGTGGTTCCTCAACGTAAGAGTGCTGGGGTGTCGCGAAGGAGGTGAAGCGCAGGGAGAGCAGTGAGAGAAAGGTCGAGTGATGGGACGGCTCTACAGCTGGAGTGGACTCAACAGCTGGAGCAGGAACAGCAGCAGCGCGCGTGGGCAGCACCGATGGACCCGCAGGTGCGGGTCATCGAAAGAGCCAGGTTCGCGAGCATGCCCACCAGAACAGCGGCTTACACCTCCGGTGTCAACTCAATGTCCACTATGTGGAATATGTTTCACCTCATCCGGTTGTTCTGTCAGGCGAAAGGTTTGTGCAGATGCCCCTCCGGACACATGGCGCAGCAACCGACGCTCAAACATCGTCGTCTTTCTCGTTGAGACCCGACCGGGTGATCTCCGACTGAGATCACTTTTTGGGGGAACGTGTTGCGGAGCGCCGGACGGGCTGCCGAACGGTGTCATGGTTTAGGCCGATTTGAACACTTTCCGCACAGCCTTGGTTCCGCAGAGTGAATAAGGGGCCCAATAGCAGATCTCGGCTTGACTGGCCCGGATCGGCACACTTGTAATTTCACTCGTGTCGTTCACCCGAAACCGGCACAGCAGCACCACGGGGACGCACAGACAGACGAGGGGCGCACATGACCGAGCTGGTTCAGGAACTGCTGGTCGAGGACGCGGACGAGGAACTCGGCTGGCAGGAGCGCGCACTGTGCGCCCAGACCGACCCCGAGTCCTTCTTCCCCGAGAAGGGCGGCTCCACGCGCGAGGCGAAGAAGGTCTGCCTCGCCTGCGAAGTCCGTTCCGAATGCCTTGAGTATGCACTCGCGAACGACGAACGATTCGGTATCTGGGGCGGCTTGTCCGAGCGTGAACGCCGCCGACTGAAGAAGGCCGCGGTCTGACCCCCCGTCGGCTCGCGCCGCACGACCGGTACGGCAGCCGTCACGGCGACCCGTACGCCGCCGATACGGCACACATGTCCCACAATCCATGCGCAACGAACGGCCCGTCGCCCGAGGGTTATCCACAGGCGGCGGGCCGTTCCTGTGCCAGCCGTTAGTGTGGGGCCCCGTCCGAGACGCCCCGGCGCCCCCGCAGGGCGCAGGCGTCCACCGCAGTCCATCGAACCGGGGCCCGTACCTCGATGTCCGTGCACAGCCATTCGGCGACCCACCAAGGGGCCGCCGCCGCCGGGTTCGACCCGAGCGACCCGCCCGCGTTCCCGCGGCACATCGTGACCGCCGTCCTCGTCTCCCACGACGGTGCCCGCTGGCTGCCCGACGCCCTGGCCGGGCTCCTCGGCCAGGAGCGCCCCGTGCAGAACGCCGTGGCGGCGGACACCGGCAGCGCGGACGACTCCGCCCGCCTGGTCGCCGAGGCCCTCGGCGCCGACCGCGTGCTGCACCTCGCCCGCCGCTCCGGTTTCGGCACCGCCGTCGACGAGGCCGTCCGCACCGCCGCCGTCCTCACCCCGGAAGAGCTGCCGTACCTGAAGCGCCCCAGCGGCTGGGACCCGGTGAGCCGCACCTGGCGCGACGAGGCGTACGACATGCCGGAACTGCCGCACGGCGAGCCCGTGCAGTGGCTCTGGCTGCTCCACGACGACTGCGCGCCCGACCCCGACGCCCTCTCCGAAATGCTCCGCGTCGTCGAGAACGAACACGAGCTCGGCAAGGAAGTCGCCGTCGTCGGCCCCAAACTCCGCGGGTGGTACGACCGCAGGCAACTCCTCGAAGTCGGCGTCTCCATCGCCAACAGCGGCCGCCGCTGGACCGGCCTCGACCGGCGCGAACAGGACCAGGGCCAGCACGACCACGTCCGCCCCGTGCTGTCCGTCTCCACCGCGGGCATGCTGATCCGCCGCGACGTCTACGAACAGCTGGGCGGCTTCGACCGCCGCCTGCCCCTCATGCGCGACGACGTCGACCTGTGCTGGCGCGCGCACGCCGCGGGCCACCGCGTCCTCGTCGCCCCCGACGCCGTCGTCCGGCACGCCGAGGCCTCCTCGCGCGAGCGCCGCACCGTCGACTGCGTGGGCCGCACGGCGACGTCGCCGCACCGCGTCGACAAGGCCGGCGCCACGTACACCCTGCTCGTCAACGCCCGCTCCGCCGTGCTCCCCTGGGTGCTCTTCAGAGTCGTCTTCGGCACCCTCCTGCGCACCGTCGCCTACCTCGTCGGCAAGGCGCCCGTGCAGGCCCTCGACGAAGTCGCGGGACTCCTCGCCACCCTGCTGCGGCCCGGCCGCGTCCTCGCCGCCCGCAAACAGCGCGGCAAGCCCGTGCCCGACGCGGGCGAGATGCGCGCCCTCTTCCCGCCGCCCGGTGCCACCGTGCGCGCCACCTTCGAACAGGCCGCGGGCAGTCTCGTCGGACGCAACGACGCCGAGGCTCCCGCGGGCGCGGGACGGCACGGAGCCGTCGAGTCAGGTCCCGGCGGCGACGACGCCGACTTCCTGGAGATCGAGCAGTTCGCCCGCCTCAAGCGCATCGCCCGCAAACCGGGACCGATGCTCTTCGTGGTACTCCTCTTCGCGTCCCTCATCGCCTGCCGCGCCCTGCTCGGCTCCGGCGCCCTCGCGGGCGGCGCCCTGCTGCCCGCGCCCGCCGACTCCTCCGACCTGTGGGCGCGCTACCTGGACGTCTGGCACCCCGTCGGCACCGGCGGCACCCAGGGCGCACCCCCCTGGATCGCGCTCGTCGCGGGCCTGTCCACACTCTTCTTCGGGTCCACCGGACTCGCGGTCACGGTGCTGCTCGTCGGCTCCGTCCCGCTGGCCGGCTTCGCCGCGTACTTCGCCTCGCGCCCGCTCGTCACCAGCCGCCTGCTGCGTGCCTGGGCATCCATCGCGTACGCCTTCCTGCCCGCCGCCACCGGCGCCCTCGCGGGCGGCCACATCGGCACCGCCGTGCTCGCCGTCCTGCTGCCGCTCATCGCCCGCGCGGGCATCGCCGCGAGCGGCCTCGCCGCCCCGGAAGGCACCCGTGGCACGTGGCGCGCCACCTGGGCGTACACCCTGCTCCTGACCCTCGCCACGGCCTTCACGCCCATCGTCTGGCCGATCGCCCTGGTCCTCGGCCTCGCCCTCCTCGTGGTGCGCCGCGGCGACATCACGGCGTACGGCCTGCGGTTCCTCGCCGCACTCGGCACCCCGCTGCTCGTCCTCGCCCCCTGGTCCCTGACGCTGCTGCCCTTCGGCTTCTTCAAGGAAGCGGGCCTGGAGTTCGGCGCCGACTCCGCGACCGCCACCGACCTGCTCGGCGCGAGCCCCGGCGGCCCCGGCACCGTGGACGGCCTGCTGCTCATCGGCATCGTCCTCGCCGCGCTCGGCGCCCTGCTGCGCGCCGAGCGGCAGCGCGCGATCCGCACCGCGTGGGCCGCCGCCCTCGTCTCGCTGGTCTTCGCCGTCCTGTCGAACGGCTCGACCTGGGCAGGGCCCGCCACGCTCGGCTACGGAATCGCGCTCCTCGCCGCCGCCGCACTCGGCGCCGACGGGGCACGCGCGCGTGTCGCCGAGCAGAGCTTCGGCTGGCGCCAGCCGGTCGCCGCGCTCATCGCGTTCGCCGCCGCTGCGGGACCGCTGCTCGTCGCCGCCGGCTGGATGATCGGCGGCGCCGACGGCCCGCTGGAGCGCCGCGACCCCGTGCAGGTGCCCGCCTTCGTCGCGGAGGAGAGCGGCACGGAGGACCAGGCCCGCACCCTCGTCCTCGGCAGCGAATCCGCCGCCCAGGTCTCCTACTCGCTCGTACGGGGCTCGGGCGCCCGGCTCGGCGACGCGGAACTCGCCGCGGCTGCCGCCGACGACGAGCGGCTCGACAAGATCGTCGCCCGCCTCGTCGCGGGCTCCGGCGCCGACCAGGCGGACCAGCTCGGCGGCTACGCCGTGCGGTACGTCCTCGTACGCGACGGAGCGCCCCGCCAGATGAGCCGCACCCTGGACGCGACCCCGGGCCTGACCCGGCTCAGCCAGGAGGACGGCAGCGCGCTGTGGCGCGTGGACCGGCAGGTGGCCCGTGCCGCCGTCGTCCCGAGGACGGGTGACCCCGAGCCCGTGGCGGCAGGCCCCGTCGAGCTCCACACGAAGATCGAGTCCGGCGACGAGGGGCGCGTCCTGCGCCTCGCCGACTCCGCGGACCCGGGCTGGACGGCGACCCTCGACGGCCGCCCGCTGCCCCGCACCACGGTCGACGGCTGGGCGCAGGGCTTCGAACTGCCCACCGCGGGCGGCCACCTGGACGTCACGTACGACACCCCGATGACCCGCACGGCCTGGCTGTGGGCGCAGGGCGCGCTCGCCGTCGTCCTCGTGGTGATGGCCCTGCCGGGCCGCCGCCGCGACGTCGACGACGACCTGCCCGACGAGCCCGTCGTCCCGGCCCAGGCGGTCGAGGGCGAGGGCCGCAGGGCGCGCAGGCTGCGCGCCCAGAACGAGCAGGCGGCGCAGGAGGCCGGCCAGGACGTACCGCCGCCTCCTTCGGAGGAGGCGTTCGCCGCGGTCCCGCACCAGCAGACGCAGTCCTACGACGCGTGGGAGGCCCCGGCCCCCGCGGGCGCCGACCAGGGCGCGTACGACACGGGCCACCCCTATCAGGGCGGCCAGTACCAGGGCGGCCAGTACCCGTCCGGGACGTACGGGCAAGAGGCGTACCGGCAGGGCGCCTACCAGGATGGCGCCCAGTACGACCCGTACGCCTCCTACGGAGGAGCGGGCGGCGGCTACGGAGGGGAGCAGCAGTACGGGCAGTCCTTCGACGCCTCGTACGACGCCGCGTACGACCGCCACCAGCAGCACCAGGACCCGCCGCACGGCACCGACAGCGAGCGCCCCGACGGGAGCCAGCAGTGAACCGCACCACCCAGTCCCTGATCGCCGTGG
The DNA here is from genome assembly GCF_008642355.1 of Streptomyces venezuelae. Classification (NCBI taxonomy): domain Bacteria; kingdom Bacillati; phylum Actinomycetota; class Actinomycetes; order Kitasatosporales; family Streptomycetaceae; genus Streptomyces; species Streptomyces venezuelae. The sequence goes on along the minus strand of NZ_CP029193.1, from coordinate 3,263,602 downwards.
TCGTCGCGCTCGGCGCCGTCACCGGGTTCGCCGCGTTCGGCGGCTCGGACGGCACGGACGACGCCGGGGCGAAGGCCGCGGCGCGGCTGCCCGTCGAGCGCACCAGCCTGCTCTGTCCGGTGCCCAGCTCCTCCGACCTCGCCGAGACCTCGTACACCGCGTACACGCCCAAGGCGGACGGCGCGGAGGCCAAGGGCAAGGCGGAACTGCTGCCCGTCAGCAAGGCACTCACGGACGCCGCCAAGGAGAGGGACAAGAAGGCCAAGCCCTTCCTGACCCAGAAGGCGCCCGGCGCGCCCGTCGCGGGCGAGGCGTCCGGCGCCGAGTCGCCCGCCCTGATCGGCACGGCCGACGGCGCGCTCGCCCCCGGCTGGACCGTGCAGCAGACCACGACGTACGCGGCGGGCAGCGGCCGCGGCATGCACGGCACCAACTGCACGGCGCCCGACACGGACTTCTGGTTCCCCGGCGCGAGCACCGCCAAGGACCGCAGCGACTACATCCACCTCACCAACCCCGACGACTCCGCCGCCGTCGTCGACGTGGAACTCTTCGGCCCCGACGGCGAGGTCACGTCCGCGGTGGGCGACTCGATCCAGGTCCAGCCGCACTCCAGCGTCCCGGTGCTGCTGTCCACGCTCGCCGACAAGAAGGTCACCGACCTCACCATGCACGTGACCGCGCGCAGCGGACGTGTCGCGGCCGCCGTGCAGTCCTCCGACGAGAAGCTGGGCGGCGACTGGCTGCCCGCGTCGGCCGACCCCGCCGACCGCCTCGTCCTGCCCGGTATCCCCAAGGACGCCACCTCGGTCCGCCTGGTGGCGTACGCGCCGGGCGCCGACGACGCCGACCTGAAGGTCCAGCTCGCCTCGCCGACCGGCACCATCACCCCGGCCGGGCACGAGAGCCTCCAGGTCAAGTCCGGCATGACGGCCGCCGTCGACCTGGGCGACGTCACCAAGGGCGAGGCGGGCTCGCTGGTCCTGTCGCCCACCGACAGGCCGGTGCCCGTGGTGGCGGCCCTGCGGGTCACCCGCGGCAAGGGCAGCAAGCAGGAGACGGCGTTCATCCCGGCGACGCCCGCGGTCGGCGCGCGCTCCACGGTCGCCGACAACCGCGCGAAGGGCTCCACGCTCTCCCTCGTCGCCCCGGAGAAGTCGGCGAAGGTGAAGGTCACGGCGTCCGCGGGGACCGAGGGCGGTTCCCCGGCCACCAAGACGTACACGGTCAAGGGCGGCACCACCCTGGAGATCGCGGACCCGCCGAAGCCCGCGGGCCTGAAGGGTGCGTACGCGCTCACGGTCGAGCCGGTCTCCGGCGGCCCGGTCCACGGATCGCGGATGCTGTCCGTGCCGGAGGAGGGCCTCCCCATGTTCACCGTCCAGCCGCTGCCGGACGACCGGGGGACGGTCGAGGTGCCAAAGGCGGAGCGGGACCTGGCGGTGCTTCAGAAGTGAAAACAGCGTCCCGCGCGGGGGTGTCGGTTCACTCCTCGTCCCCGTAGCGCGGGTCCACCGACTCGGGGGAGAGGCCGAGCAGCTCGGCGACCTGCTCGACGACCACCTCGTGCACGAGGTGCGCCCGCTCTTCGCGTCCCTTGGTGCGGATCTCCACCGGGCGGCGGTAGACGACCACCCGCGCGGGCCGCCCCTCGGCCGCCGAGATCGTGCCGCCCAGCGGCACCACCTCGTCCTGCCAGTCCGCGTCGGGCCCGCCCACGGGCGGCACCTCGAGAACCACGAACTCGATCTCCGTGAGCTGCGGCCAGCGCCGCTCCAGGCGTTCCACGGAGTCCTGCACGAGGTCGGTGAAGGCCTCCCCACGGCTGGTGGAGAGCGGTACCTGGGGCGGAGCCACGGGGCCGCGCATGCCCCGGCCGTGGCGGTCGCGGCGGCGGGGCCTCGGGTCGGCGGCGCGGGGCTGTACGGGGTCTTCCATCACTGACGAAGCGTAGTCCCCGAGATCGACCTTTCCGCGCGGTGCGTGACATGTCGCTTCCCGACCGTTCGCGACGAGCTTGGACTCAATTCCGTATCTCTCCTGGACCGTCGATCTCACGCCAAATGACCTGATCTGAGCCATGTGGTGACCGGATTCAACACCACCCGCCCCTGTGGCCACTGGTGTCTTCGCAGGTCAAGCAGGTGTTCGGATGACGCGCCGGTGGACGAGACGTCACACGACACGGTGGAGTGACCTCATGGAGAGTCGTCGCGGCCCGCTCAAGAGTGCGGTACCGTCCAACGCTGTGAGCCCTGTACGTCGCTGTTCGCGCACCGCTTGCGGCCGTCCCGCCGTCGCGACGCTGACGTACGTCTACGCCGACTCGACCGCGGTCCTCGGCCCCCTCGCCACCTACGCCGAACCCCACTGCTACGACCTGTGCGCCGAGCACTCCGAGCGCCTCACCGCACCCCGCGGCTGGGAGGTCGTCCGCCTCGCCGACGCCTCGGGCCCGGCCCGCCCCTCCGGCGACGACCTCGAAGCGCTCGCCAACGCCGTGCGCGAGGCCGCCCGCCCCCAGGAGCGCGCGGCGGAGGCCGGCGGCGGCCCCCGCAGGGCCGACCCCATGGAGGTCGCACGCCGCGGCCACCTGAGGGTGCTGCGCTCACCGGACAACTGAGCCCTCCCTCACCACCTCTGCGCCCTTCACCGGATCTTCTCCGTCCGCATCGTTGACGCGCCTTCGACACGGCCCTGAGGATTTCGCCACCCCACAGCCGGGAGGCGTCCTGTGTACGTGCAGCAACTGGAGCCCGTGGCCGACTCGCTCGGCCTGTCCGCACTCGTCGCGACCCTGCCCCTCCTGACCGTCCTCGTCCTCCTCGGCGCCGTCCGCATGAAAGCCCACAAGGCCGGACTCATCGGCCTCGCCGTCGCCGTCCTCGTCGCCTGGCTCGCGTACGGCATGCCGCTCGGCCAGACCGCATCCAGCGCCGCCCAGGGCGCCCTCTTCGGGCTCTTCCCCATCCTGTGGATCGTCGTGAACGCCCTGTGGGTGTACCGCATGACGGTCCGCACCCGGCACTTCGACATCCTGCGCCGCTCCTTCGGCAGGCTCTCCGACGACCCCCGCATCCAGGCACTCGTCGTCGCGTTCTGCTTCGGCGCGCTCCTGGAGGCGCTCGCCGGCTTCGGGGCGCCCGTCGCGATCAGCGCCGTCATGCTCGTCGCCCTCGGCTTCGAGCCGGTGCGCGCCGCGGTCGTCGCCCTCGTCGCCAACACCGCACCCGTGGCCTTCGGCGCGATGGGCACGCCCGTGGTGACGCTGGCTCAGGTGACGGGCCTGCCGCTCGACACCGTCGCCACGGTCGTCGGCCGCCAGACACCCCTGCTCGCCCTGGTCGTGCCCCTCCTCCTCGTGGTCCTCGTCGACGGTCGGCGCGGACTGCGCGAGACCTGGGTCCCCGCCCTGGCCTGCGGGTTCGCCTTCGCCGTCGCACAGTTCGCGGCATCCAACTTCGTCTCCGCGCAGCTCGCCGACATCGGCGCGGCCCTGGCGGGCGCAGGCGCGCTCATGGCCGTCCCGCATGCGCGCAGGCCCGTCGCCGAACCCGTCCGCGCCGCCGTCCTCACCGGCGCACGCAGCGACGACCTCGACCAGGACGACGCGCGCCCCGAAGTGCTGCGCGCCTACGCCCCGTACGCCCTCATCGTCGCCGTCTTCTCCCTCGCCCAGATCCCCGCGGCCAAAGACGTCCTCGCGAAAGCCACCCGCACCTTCGACTGGCCCTTCCTGAACGTCGCCGACCCCTCGGGCGACCCGGTCGGCGGCAACGTCTTCTCGCTGCCGCTCGTGTCCACGGGCGGGACGCTGGTACTGCTCGCGGGCGTCGGGACGGCCGCCGTCATCGGGGTCCACGCGCGCGTGGCGGTACGCGAATGGGCGGCCACCGTCCACGAACTGCGCTTCGCCATCCTCACCGTGACATCCGTACTGGCCCTCGCGTACGTCATGAACCTCTCCGGACAGGCCGCCACGATCGGGCACTACGTAGCGGCCGCCGGCGCGGGACTCGCCTTCCTGTCACCCGTGCTGGGCTGGTTCGGCGTCGCGGTCACCGGCTCCGACACCTCCGCCAACGCCCTGTTCGGCGCCCTCCAGGTGACGGCCGCTCAACAGTCCGGTCTCTCCCCGGAACTCCTCGCCGCCGCCAACAGCTCCGGCGGCGTCCTCGGCAAGATGATCTCCCCGCAGAACCTCACGATCGCGTGCGCCGCCGTCGGACTCGCGGGCAAGGAGGGCGACCTGCTGCGCAAGGTGCTGCCGTGGAGCCTCGGCCTGCTCCTGGTGATGTGCCTGATCGTCGTGGGGCAGAGCACGGCCGTCCTCGGCTGGATGCTGCCGTGACGTGTCCGTGGCCGGGCCCCGGCCCGCTGTCGGCGTCAGCGGGTAGTTTTGTGATGCGCGGAGGACTCTCCGCACGCGCTGAACTCGCAGAACCTGCAGAGAGGGTTGGCCGTGACTGCTGATCTGTCCCAGATCGTGAAGGCGTACGACGTCCGCGGGGTGGTCCCGGACCAGTGGGACGAATCGCTCGCCGAGCTGTTCGGGGCCGCCTTCGCAAAGGTCACGGTCGCGGACGCGATCGTCGTCGGCCACGACATGCGCCCGTCGTCGCCGGGCCTCTCGCGGGCCTTCGCGCGCGGCGCCGCCGCCCTCGGCGTCGACGTCACCGAGATCGGGCTGTGCTCGACGGACCAGCTGTACTACGCGTCCGGGGCGCTGAACCTGCCGGGCGCGATGTTCACGGCCTCGCACAACCCCGCCCAGTACAACGGCATCAAGATGTGCCGCGCCGGAGCCGCCCCCGTCGGCCAGGACACCGGCCTCGCCGAGATCCGCGCCCTCGTGGAGCGCTGGCGCGACTCCGGGGCCCCCGAGTCCGCGGCGACCCCCGGCACCGTCACCCGACGCGACACCCTCACCGACTACGCGGCGCACCTGCGCGGCCTCGTCGACCTCACCGCCATCCGCCCCCTCAAGGTCGTCGTCGACGCGGGCAACGGCATGGGCGGCCACACGGTCCCCACCGTCTTCGAAGGCCTGCCCCTCGAACTCGTGCCGATGTACTTCGAGCTCGACGGCACCTTCCCCAACCACGAGGCCAACCCGCTGGACCCCGCCAACATCGTGGACCTGCAGGCGCGGGTCCGCGAGGAGGGCGCCGACCTCGGCATCGCCTTCGACGGCGACGCGGACCGCTGCTTCGTCGTCGACGAGAACGGCGACCCGGTCTCCCCGTCGGCCATCACCGCCCTGGTCGCCTCCCGCGAGCTGGCCAAGCACGGCGGCAAGGGCACGGTCATCCACAACCTGATCACCTCCTGGTCGGTCCCCGAGGTCGTCAAGGAGAACGGCGGCACCCCGGTCCGCACGCGCGTGGGCCACTCCTTCATCAAGGCGGAGATGGCCAGGACCGGCGCGATCTTCGGCGGCGAGCACTCCGCGCACTACTACTTCAAGGACTTCTGGAACGCGGACACCGGCATGCTCGCCGCGCTCCACGTCCTCGCGGCCCTCGGCGGCCAGGAAGGCCCGCTCTCCGCACTCGTCGCCCAGTACGACCGGTACGCGGGCTCCGGCGAGATCAACTCCACCGTCGACGACCAGACCGCCCGCCTCGCCGCGATCAAGACGGCCTACGCCGACCAGGACGGCGTGACCATCGACGAGCTCGACGGCCTCACCGTCACCGCCGCCGACTGGTGGTTCAACGTCCGCGCGTCGAACACCGAACCCCTCCTGCGCCTGAACGTGGAGGCGCGCGACGAGACGACGATGACCAAGGTGCGGGACGAGGCGCTCGCGATCATCCGCGGCTGACGCACCCCCTGCGAGACACCTGACCTCCACCGGCCCCGCAGGCCCCGTACGACCCCCACGCCCCGCCCCGCACGGAGGTAGGCTGACCAGGCCGCATCCTGCGCGGCGGCGGCGCGGTCGCGCGGTCCCCGGCGGACCACCGCGCGCGAACACCCCGCGGCAGCGGCGCACCACGCAGCGCACCACCCATCACATCCGTTCGAAGGGACCCACCCCATGCCGCTCGAAGCCGGCCTCCTGGAGATCCTCGCCTGCCCGGCCTGCCACGCTCCCCTCAAGGAGACGGAGACCGAGCTGGTCTGCACGGCGGACGCCAAGGAGTGCGGCCTCGCCTACCCGCTCCGCGACGGCATCCCCGTACTCCTCGTCGACGAGGCGCGCCGCCCCGCCTAGGGCCCGTGCCGGACCCCGGCGCCACCCGCCGGTCACCGACCGGCACCCGCAGGAAGCCGCGCCCCGCGATCGGAGACCTGACCCCATGCTCGACGAGTCGCAGCTCGACGACCCCGAGGCGCTCGCCCGCGCCGACCGCCGCGGACTGCTCCGCGGCGCGGCGGAGGCAGGCGCCCGCGTCCGCACCGCCGTCCGGCACGCCGCGGAGGCGGGGCTGACGGAGCTCAAGCCCGACGGCCGCCCCCGCGCCGTCCTCATCGCGGGCCCCGGCACCGCCGCCGCCTGCGTCGCCGACCTCCTCGACGGCCTGATCGGCTCGGGCTGCCCCGTCATCCGGCTTGCCCCGACCGGCGTCGCACCCGCCGCCGGAGCCCTGCGCTGGGCCCTGCCCGGCTGGGTCGGCCCCGTCGACCTGCTGCTCATCGCCACCCCCGACGGCACCGAACCCGGCCTCTCCCTCCTCGCCGAGCAGGCCTACCGCCGCGGCTGCACCGTCGTCGCCGTCGCCCCCGTCCGCACCCCGCTCGCCGAGAGCGTGGAGGGCAGCCACGGCCTCACCGTGCCCCTGGCCTCCTCGCCCTACGGCGCGTACGAAGGCGCCAACGACGAAGCGACCCGGGGCGCCGCCTCGTACGAGGCACGTCGCGTCGAGGACGAGGCCGCGCCCGGCGCCCCCGGCACCCTGTGGGCCCTCCTCGTCCCGCTCCTCGTCCTCCTCGACCGCACCGGCCTGGTCGCCGCCCCTGTCGACGCCCTGCAGAAGGTCGCCGACCGCCTCGACCACGTCGCCGAACGCTGCGGGCCCGCCATCGCGACGTACAGCAACCCCGCCAAGACGCTCGCCGCGGAGCTCACCGACGCACTCCCGCTCATCTGGACCGAGGGGCAGTCCGCGGGCGCCGCGGGCCGCCGCTTCGCCGCCACCCTCGCCGAACTCGCCGGGCACGCCGCGCTCGCCGCCGAACTGCCCGAGGCGCTCCCCGCGCACGGCGCCGTCCTCGCCGGCAGCACCACGGGCGGCGGCGACACCGACGACTTCTTCCGCGACCGCGTCGACGACCCGGCGGCACTCCGCCCGCGCGTGGTGCTGCTCCGCGACCGCCCGACGGACGCCGGGGGCCTCACCGCCGCCCCCGCCGCCCGCGAACTGGCACACGGCCACGACGTGGCCCTCAGCGAGCTCGAACCGGAGACCGGCGACGAACTGGAAGCCCTCGCGGAACTGATCGCCGTCATGGATTTCGCCGCCGTTTACCTGGCGCTCGCCCCGGGCGACGGATCATGACGACCGCACTCGCGTACGCAGTAAGCAAGTAAGGGAGAGCCCCTCCGTGGACCGCCTCACCAACACCATCCGCCCCTACGCCTGGGGCTCCACCACCGCCATCGCCGAGCTCATCGGCGCCGAACCGAGCGGTGAACCACAGGCCGAGATGTGGATGGGCGCCCACCCCGGCGCGCCCTCGCGCACCGAGCGCGGCGCACTGAACGAGGTCATCGACGCGGATCCGGAACGCGAGCTCGGCACGGCGGCGACCGCCAAGTTCGGCCCGCGCCTGCCCTTCCTCCTCAAACTCCTCGCCGCCGGCGCCCCGCTCTCCCTCCAGGTCCACCCCGACCTCGCGCAGGCCAAGGAGGGATACGCGGACGAGGAGAACCGCGGCGTCCCCGTCGACGCCCCGCACCGCAACTACAAGGACGCCAACCACAAGCCCGAACTGATCTGCGCCCTGACGCCGTTCGACGGCCTCTGCGGCTTCCGCCCGCCCGCCGAGACCGCCGACCTCCTGGAGGCCCTGGAGGTCGACTCCCTCAAGCCGTACGTCGACCTGCTGCGCGCCCAGCCCGAAGAGGCCGCCCTGCGCGAGGTCCTGACGGCCGTCCTGACCGCCGACCCCGAGGAGATGGCCGAGACGGTCACCGAGGTCACGGCCGCCGCCCAACGCCTCGGCGGCGCCTACGAGCCCTACGCAGGCATCGCCCACCACTACCCCGGCGACCCCGGCGTCATCGCGGCGATGCTCCTCAACCACGTCCGGCTGCAGCCCGGCGAAGCCCTGTTCCTCGGCGCCGGCGTCCCGCACGCCTACCTCGACGGCCTCGGCGTCGAGATCATGGCCAACAGCGACAACGTCCTGCGCTGCGGCCTCACCCCCAAGCACGTCGATGTCCCCGAACTCCTGCGCGTCGTCCGCTTCGAGGCGACCGACCCCGGCGTCCTGCGCCCCGAGGCGTCGCCCGACGGCGAAGAGGTCTACGACACCCCCATCGACGAGTTCCGCCTCTCCCGCTTCGTCCTGCCCGAAGGCACCGCCCCGCACGACCTCACCGCCGCCACCCCGCAGATCCTGCTCTGCACGGCAGGCTCGGTCCGCGCGGGTGAACTGCCCCTGACACCCGGTCAGTCCGCATTCGTCCCCGCCGGCGAAACGGCCGAAGTGTCCGGTGCCGGCACGGTTTTCCGGGCCACTGTGGTGGCCTGACGCACCACCGCCCTCCCGTGCTGCAACAATGACCCACCGCAAAGACCGGGCAAAGCACGCCCGGCACCGTGGTCGGTACATACGAAGGCGAAGGGACACCCTGCACTCATGAGCGCGTCAGGCGGAACAAAGGCGATTGTCGCGGCACTCGCCGCGAACCTCGCGATCGCGGTGGCGAAGTTCGTCGCGTTCATCTTCAGTGGCTCGTCGTCGATGCTCGCCGAGAGCGTCCACTCACTCGCCGACTCCGGCAACCAGGGGCTGCTGCTCCTCGGCGGCAAGAAGGCGCAGCGCGAGGCGACCCCGCAGCACCCGTTCGGCTACGGCCGCGAGCGCTACATCTACGCCTTCCTCGTCTCCATCGTCCTCTTCTCGGTCGGCGGCATGTTCGCGATCTACGAGGGCTACGAGAAGATCAAGGACCCGCACGAGCTGGACCACTGGTACTGGCCCGTCGGAGTCCTCGTCTTCGCGATCATCGCGGAGAGCTTCTCCTTCCGTACGGCCATCAAGGAGTCCAACCAGACGCGCGGCGGCCTCAGCTGGACGCAGTTCGTGCGCCGCGCCAAGGCGCCCGAACTGCCCGTCGTCCTCCTGGAGGACCTCGGCGCCCTCGTCGGTCTGATCCTCGCCCTCGGCGGCGTCGGCCTCGCCCTCGCCACCGGCGACGGCGTCTGGGACGGCATCGGCACGCTCTGCATCGGTGTCCTGCTCATCCTGATCGCGATCATCCTGGCCGCGGAGACCAAATCCCTGCTGCTCGGCGAGGCAGCGGGCACGGAGGAGGTCGCCAAGATCGAGGAGGCCGTGGTCGACGGCGACACCGTCACCAAGGTCATCCACATGCGCACGCTCCACCTCGGCCCCGAGGAACTGCTCGTCGCCGCCAAGATCGCCGTGCAGCACGACGACACGGCCGTCGAGGTCGCCCACGCGATCAACGCCGCGGAGGAGCGCATCCGCGCCGCCGTCCCGATCGCCCGCGTCATCTACCTCGAGCCGGACATCTACAGCGAGTCGGCGGCAGCCGCGGGCGAGAACCCCGCGAAGTCGCCCGGCGGCCACTGAGCCTGCTCCGCTCCTACGTGGATGGGGCCCCGCACCTTCTCGGTGCGGGGCCCCATCCACGTACTCAGGACCTCCTACTGGACCTCGCGCAGCACGTCGAGGACCGCGGCGTCGTCCGGCGCGGCCTCCAGGCGCTCACGGAAGCCGGTGTCCATCAACTTCCGCGAGAGCAGGGCCAGAATCCGCAGATGCTCGTCGCCCGCCGCCGCCTCCGGCACGGAGATCATGAAGATCAGCTTGGCCTTCGTGCCGTCCAGCGAGCCCCACTCGACGCCCTCCGGCGACCGCGCGAACCCGACGAGCGGCGAGTCCACGGCATCCGTCTTGGCGTGCGGGATGGCGATCTCCTCGCCGAGCCCCGTGGTGCCCTGCGCCTCGCGCCGCAGCGCGGTCCGCACGAGCTCCTCGACGTCGTTGACCCTGCCGGTGGAGGCGAGCAGCGCCGCCAGCTCCCGGATGGCCGCTTCCTTGTCACCGGCGGCCAGCTGAACCTTGACGGTCTGCCGGGTCAGATAGCCGGAAAGAACCTCGCCGGTCTGCTCGTCCTCGCTCGGGCCGGGCGCGGCGGGCTGCTTCTGCGTCGCACGGTCCGGACCCTGCGAGGACCCGGCGGCGGCGGTCGCGCCATTCGCGGTGGCACCGGCCCCCGCGAGCACCGGCTCGGGACCGCCGAGGCCACCGTGCCCGCCCGGCGCGTCGACGACGGGAGCCCCGCGCCGCTTGCGCTCGCTCAGGTCGACCAGCGTCACGGTGGTGAGCGCCGTGACGACCGAACCGATGGCGATGGCGACGAAGAACATCGGCACACCGCCGACCGCGCCGAGCACCGCCACGATCGGCCCGCCGTGCGGCACCGCGTCCTTCACGCTCGCCATGCCGGCGATGGCACCCGCGACGGCACCACCGAGCATGTTGGCGGGGATGACCTGCGCGGGCCGCGCGGCGGCGAACGGAATCGCGCCCTCGGAGATCCCGAAGAACCCCATGAACAAGGATGCGAGCCCGGTCTCCCGCTCCTGCTCGCTGTAGAGCCGCTTGCGCAGCAGCGTCGCGAGACCCTGCCCGAGCGGCATGACCGGGATGGCCGCGGCGCACATGCCCATGACGGTCTGGTTGCCGGTGGCGATGAGCCCCGCGCCGAACAGGAAGGCGGTCTTGTTGACGGGACCGCCCATGTCGAAGGCGATCATCAGGCCGAGGATCGCGCCGAGCAGGATCGCACTCGTACCCGTCATCCCGCTGAGCCAGCTGGTCAGATGCTCGAAGACCCACGAGATGGGCTTGCCGATGACGTAGATGAAGAACAGTCCGAGCGCGGTCGTCGCGATGATGGGGATCACGATGATCGGCATGATCGGCTGGACGAACTTCGGGACCTTGACCTTCTTGATCCACAGCACCAGGTAGCCGGCCAGGAAGCCGGTGACGATGGCGCCGATGAAGCCCGCGCCCGCCTTGGAGTCGTACAGCTCGCCGGTGTTCGCGATCCAGCCGCCGATCATGCCCGGCACCAGCGCGGGCCGGTCACCGATGGCGTACGCGATGTATCCCGACAGGATCGGCACCATCAGCGTGAACCCGATGGTGCCGATCTGGTTGACGTGCATCCAGAACGAGTCGTCCGGAATGACGAGCCCGCCCTTGGGGTCGGTGTGCCCGCCGAGCGACAGCGAGATGGCGATCAGCAGCCCGCCCACCACGACGAACGGAATCATGTACGAGACGCCGTTCATCAGCGCCTTGTACGCGACGCTCCGCTCCCGGCCGCCACCGCTCCCTCCGCCGCCGGTCGCTGCGCTCTCCCCGGCCGCGCCACCGCCCGCACCCCCACCGTGCACGGGCGCGCTCCGCACCTGCTCGATGAGCTGCTCGGGCCGGCTGATGCCCTCGGAGACGCCGACGGACAGCACCCGCTTCCCGGCGAACCTGCTGCGGTCCACATCCTTGTCGGCTGCGATGATGATGCCGTCGGCTTGTCTGACATCGTTGTCAGTCAGGACGTTCTCGGCCCCGATGGAGCCCTGCGTCTCCACCTTCATGTCGACACCGAGGGACTCCGCGGCCTGCGAGAGCTTCTCGGCTGCCATGTACGTGTGAGCGATGCCGGTCGGGCAGGCGGTCACGGCGAGCAGCTTGAGCTTCCCGCCCTCGCCGCTGCCACCGCCTATGGGGGGATCGGCCGGACTGGTCACGTGGATCTCCTTAAGCCTCTTGCTCCGAACAAGATCGCGCAAATGTTCCCGATCTCAAGGCATCCTGCAACACATAAGCACAGGATCAAAAGCGCAAAGGTCCCATATCGTCCAGGTCTGACGGCCTTCTGTCGCGCCACCGGCCAGACATCACGTCCCCAGAGGCGGGCTGGGGCTTGCTGGGCCAATCGGTGTAGCTTGGAGACCGAGCCAGACGTCGCTGCTGATGGCGGTCGGGCGGTCCGCGACGGACTGTCCGAGGGAGAGAGGGCCTCCGACGGACTGCGCTGCGCGCGTCGGTGCGCCGGTGTGTTCACCTCGGTGTCCACACGTGTACCCAACGCCGCAGGTCAGCCATGTCCACCCTCGATCCATCCACGAGGAGCAGCTCACTCATGACTCTCATCAACGGCAAGGACTTCAAGGTCGCCGATCTCTCCCTGGCGGCGTTCGGCCGTAAGGAGATCACGCTGGCCGAGCACGAGATGCCCGGTCTGATGGCGATCCGCAAGGAGTTCGCCGCTGCCCAGCCGCTGGCCGGGGCCCGCATCATGGGTTCCCTGCACATGACCGTGCAGACCGCCGTGCTCATCGAGACCCTCGTCGCGCTGGGCGCGGAGGTCCGCTGGGTCTCGTGCAACATTTTCTCCACCCAGGACCACGCGGCCGCGGCGATCGCGGTGGGCCCCAACGGCACGCCCGAGGACCCGCGGGGTGTGCCGGTCTTCGCCTGGAAGGGCGAGAGCCTGGAGGAGTACTGGTGGTGCACGGAGCAGGCGCTGACCTGGCCGAACACGCCCACCGGCGGCCCGAACATGATCCTGGACGACGGCGGGGATGCCACCTTGCTGGTGCACAAGGGTGTCGAGTACGAGAAGGCCGGCAAGGTCCCGGCGGTGGAGACGGCGGAGAACGACGAGCACCGTGTCATCCTGCAGCTGCTGAACCGCACCATCAGTGAGGGTTCGCAGAAGTGGACCCAGCTGGCCTCGGAGATCCGTGGGGTGACCGAGGAGACCACCACGGGTGTGCACCGTCTGTATGAGATGCAGCGCGAGGGCCAGCTGCTGTTCCCCGCGATCAATGTGAACGACGCGGTGACGAAGTCGAAGTTCGACAACAAGTACGGCTGCCGTCACTCGTTGATCGACGGGATCAACCGTGCCACCGATGTCCTGATCGGCGGCAAGACCGCCGTCGTGTGCGGGTATGGGGATGTGGGCAAGGGGTGTGCGGAGTCGCTGCGCGGGCAGGGTGCGCGGGTGATCGTCACGGAGATCGACCCGATCTGTGCGCTGCAGGCGGCGATGGACGGCTACCAGGTGACCACGCTGGACGAGGTGGTGGAGAGCGCGGACATCTTCATCACCACCACGGGCAACAAGGACATCATCATGGCCTCGCACATGGCCCGGATGAAGCACCAGGCGATCGTGGGGAACATCGGTCACTTCGACAACGAGATCGACATGGCGGGTCTCGCGGCGATCGAGGGCATCGTCAAGGACGAGGTCAAGCCGCAGGTGCATACCTGGACCTTCCCCGAGGGCAAGGTCCTGATCGTCCTGTCCGAGGGGCGTCTGCTGAACCTGGGCAACGCCACGGGCCACCCCTCGTTCGTGATGTCGAACTCGTTCGCGGACCAGACGCTGGCGCAGATCGAGCTGTTCACCAAGCAGGAGCAGTACCCTACCGACGTCTACGTGCTGCCCAAGCACCTGGACGAGAAGGTGGCCCGTCTGCACCTGGACGCTCTGGGCGTGAAGCTGACCACGCTCACCCCGGAGCAGGCCGCCTACATCGGCGTCGAGGTCGAAGGCCCCTTCAAGCCCGACCACTACCGCTACTGACACCGACGGTCCTACGCGCCCGTCGGCACAGTCGGCACAACCCGGCTCAGCGCACCCAGAGCCACCTCAGCAGGCCCTCGCCCTCCCGGCGGGGGCCTGCCCCGTCCCCACCCGATTCGCGGCGCCGCCCCCACCGCCGAACACGCCCCCCGAACCCTCCGAACGCCTAACGCCCAACGCCTAACGCCGACCGCTGAAGGCCAGACGCCGGACGCCGGACGCCGGACGCCTGACCCCGGAGGCCGACCGCCGAACACGGAACGCTCCCCCCGGAACTCAGCTCCACGGCTCCGTCACCGCTCAACCACTGCCCGACCGCCCGCCCGACCGCCACCGGCTCAGGGCAGCAACCCCACCGAGGACCAGGACCTACGCCCATGCCCCGCGGCCGCTATTCGCTCCACGATCCGCACGATCACACCCCCCTCGGTGAAGAACACTTCCATTGCGCACCCGGCCCCTCCGGCTGGCGCTACGTCTCCCAACGCATCAACCTCGAAGGCACCCCCACCGGCTCCGTCGACCTCGCACTCGACGCCCGCGGGCGCCCCATCCGCCTGGAACTCCACGCAGGTGACTGGCAGGTCCGCGCCGGCGCCCTCAACGGCGTCACCTGGGTCCGCACCGACCCCACAGGCGCGCATGCCACCGAAGACAACGCCCCCGCCCACGCATTCACCGGCACATCCCCCGCTTTCCTCGTCGCGACAGCCAGGCTCCTGAACCTGACCCCCGCTTCCTCCTCTTCCCCCGCGACCAGAATCCGCCTGGTCGCCTTCACGGACCCGGTCCTAGCCCCCCGCACCCTCGACCAGTCCTGGGCCCTGAAGAAAAGCGAAGCACACCCCACTGACAACGGCCCCCTGATCGTCGACGAATACCAGGTCACAGCCCTGGACACGGGCGAGCAGCATGCCGTCCACATCGCCGGCGACGTAGTCCTGGCGGCGCCGGGAATCGAGCTCGAACACCTCGAGACCCCGCCGTCGACTTTCACCTGACACGCCCCTGACACGGCGCATCACGCAGGCGGCACGAATCCCGTGGCCGGAGGAGCCTCGCGCGCACCCGACTCATCAGAGCCGGATTCACGAACGCGAGGCGCAGGGCCACCCCCGAACGCCCCGGTAGCCCCAGAAGCACCGGTAGCCCCAGAAGCACCGCTAGCCCCAGAAGTACCAGTAGCAACGGGAGAGTCCACAGCCTCAGTCCCGTACCCGTATCCGTACCGATCCCCGTATCCGGAACGAGAACCGAGCTCGCCCCGCGCCTCCGCTTCCGCCCCCGCCCCACCAAACGCCCGCCGCGCATCCCGAGCCTGCCGCTCATGCACCACCGCGGCGAGGTACGCGGCCGCCGGCACCCCGTACGGCGCCGGCGCCCCCGTCCGCTCCGCCAGATCTCCCGCGAGCCGCTCGGCCATCGCCCCGCCGACCTGCGGATCCAGCTGTCCCATCCGCGTCAGGTACTGGCGAATGGCCAGCCACAACCCCTCCGGCACCCCGGACAGATCCAGCTCGGCGAACCGCCCGGCGAGCCAGGGCGGCGGCGGAGGAACGAACGCGGCGCGCCCCGCGGGCACCCGCTCCCGCACGACCAGCGTCCCCGCGAACACGTCCCCGAGCCGCCGCCCCCGTGCCGACACCAGCGACGCGATGCACGCGACGACCCCGAACGTCATGAGAATCTCGACGACCCCGACGGCGCCCCGCACCAACGCGTGCCGGAACCGAATGGGCCCGCCGTCGTCCCGCACCACCCGCAGCCCGCACGCCAGCTTCCCGAGCGACCGCCCATGGCTCAGCGTCTCCACCGCGATGGGGACACCGACCAGAACGAGTACGAAACTGGCGACCGCCACCGCGGCAGCCGCGGCATCGTCCAACGAAGAAGTAGAGGCGATGATCCCGAAGGTCACCGCCAGATACGCCACGAAAGCCACGGCCAGGTCGATCAGCACGGCCAGCGCCCGGCTCGGCAGCTTCGCGGGCCGCAGCTCCAGCGCCACCGCCTCACCCGTCACAAGCTCACTCACGCCGACCACCCTTCCCTGCCCTGCCGTAGGACTGGCCAGTCTGCCAAGCTGAACAATCACGCGCCGCAGTACGAGGAGCAGTCTTCCGATGGACCTCGACGTCTTCGTGTCCGCCCACCGAGCCGAGTGGGACCGACTGGATGCCCTGCTGCGCCGTCGACGCCGCCTCTCCGGAGCCGAGGCCGACGAACTGGTCGCCCTCTACCAACGCACCGCCACCCACCTCTCCCTGATCCAGTCCAGCGCCCCGGACCCACAGCTCACCGGACGGCTGACACACCTGGTGGCACGCGCGCGTAGCGCCGTCACAGGTACGCGCCGCGCCTCCTGGCGAGACGTCACCCGCTTCCTGACCCACGGCTTCCCCGCCGCGGTCTACCGCTCCCGGCGCTGGTGGATCCCCACGGCCCTCCTGTCGACGGCCCTCGCGGCGATCATCGGCTGGTGGATCGCCACGCACCCCGAAGTGCAGTCCACGATCGCCGCCCCCAGCGAACTCCGACAGATGACCCGCCCAGGCGGCGAGTACGAGACGTACTACTCCAGTCACCCCGCGGCTTCGTTCGCAGCCCAGGTGTGGACGAACAACGCCCAGGCAGCCGCGATGTGCCTCGTCCTGGGAGCCTTCCTCTGCTTCCCCGTCCTATGGATCCTCTTCCAGAACATGCTCAACCTCGGGGTGGGCATCGGCCTCATGTCCTCGGCCGGCCGCCTCGACACCTTCCTGGGCCTGGTCCTGCCACACGGCCTGCTCGAGCTGACCGCGGTCTTCGTCGCGGCAGGCACGGGCCTGCGTCTCGGCTGGACCGTCATCGACCCGGGCCCCCGCACCCGCCGCACAGCCCTCGCGGAGGAGGGCCGCTCAGCCCTCGGCATGGCCATCGGTCTTGCTTTGGTCCTCTTCATCTCGGGAGCGATCGAAGGCTTCGTCACCCCATCGGGCCTCCCGACCTGGGCCCGCATCGCCATCGGCATCGGCGCCGAGCTGGCCTTCCTCGTGTACGTCTACGTGCTGGGCGGAAGAGCCGCACGCGCAGGCGAGACGGGCGACCTCGACAGCACCGAACGCAGCGCTTCGACCCCCCTCGCAGCGTGATGTGCATACGGCGCAACTGACCTGCTAGTCTCCTCATCGCCCCGGAAAAACCGTTGACACGGAAGGACCGGGGAGGTAGATTCGAACAGTTGCCTAGAGCTGGACAAGTCCAGCGGCAAAGGTTAATATCTTCCTGCTTCTCGAATCTCATCAATGCGAGAAGCCGCCCCGATGATTCGGAATCCGAAGCCGGTAAGACCGGCCGAAAACTTCTGATAAAGTCGGAACCGCCGGAAAGGGAAACGCGAAAGCCGAAAGGCTGGAGCGGGAACCGGAAAGGCACCGAGGAAATCGGACACGAAAGAGTCTGATAGAGTCGGAAACGCAAGAACAAAAGAAACACCGAAGGGGAGCGCCCGGAGGAAAGCCCGAGAGGGTGAGTACAAAGGAAGCGTCCGTTCCTTGAGAACTCAACAGCGTGCCAAAAGTCAACGCCAGATATGTTGATAACCCCGGCTCACTTCGGTGAGTTGGAGGTTCCTTTGAAAAACACAGCGAGGACGCTGTGAACGGACGGGACTATTCCTCCCGACCGTTCCGCTCTCGTGCTGTGTCACCGGATTACCGGTACACATTCACGGAGAGTTTGATCCTGGCTCAGGACGAACGCTGGCGGCGTGCTTAACACATGCAAGTCGAACGATGAACCACTTCGGTGGGGATTAGTGGCGAACGGGTGAGTAACACGTGGGCAATCTGCCCTTCACTCTGGGACAAGCCCTGGAAACGGGGTCTAATACCGGATAACACCTTCCCTCTCCTGAGGGAGGGTTAAAAGCTCCGGCGGTGAAGGATGAGCCCGCGGCCTATCAGCTTGTTGGTGAGGTAATGGCTCACCAAGGCGACGACGGGTAGCCGGCCTGAGAGGGCGACCGGCCACACTGGGACTGAGACACGGCCCAGACTCCTACGGGAGGCAGCAGTGGGGAATATTGCACAATGGGCGAAAGCCTGATGCAGCGACGCCGCGTGAGGGATGACGGCCTTCGGGTTGTAAACCTCTTTCAGCAGGGAAGAAGCGAAAGTGACGGTACCTGCAGAAGAAGCGCCGGCTAACTACGTGCCAGCAGCCGCGGTAATACGTAGGGCGCAAGCGTTGTCCGGAATTATTGGGCGTAAAGAGCTCGTAGGCGGCTTGTCACGTCGGTTGTGAAAGCCCGGGGCTTAACCCCGGGTCTGCAGTCGATACGGGCAGGCTAGAGTGTGGTAGGGGAGATCGGAATTCCTGGTGTAGCGGTGAAATGCGCAGATATCAGGAGGAACACCGGTGGCGAAGGCGGATCTCTGGGCCATTACTGACGCTGAGGAGCGAAAGCGTGGGGAGCGAACAGGATTAGATACCCTGGTAGTCCACGCCGTAAACGGTGGGAACTAGGTGTTGGCGACATTCCACGTCGTCGGTGCCGCAGCTAACGCATTAAGTTCCCCGCCTGGGGAGTACGGCCGCAAGGCTAAAACTCAAAGGAATTGACGGGGGCCCGCACAAGCAGCGGAGCATGTGGCTTAATTCGACGCAACGCGAAGAACCTTACCAAGGCTTGACATACACCGGAAAGCATCAGAGATGGTGCCCCCCTTGTGGTCGGTGTACAGGTGGTGCATGGCTGTCGTCAGCTCGTGTCGTGAGATGTTGGGTTAAGTCCCGCAACGAGCGCAACCCTTGTTCTGTGTTGCCAGCATGCCCTTCGGGGTGATGGGGACTCACAGAAGACCGCCGGGGTCAACTCGGAGGAAGGTGGGGACGACGTCAAGTCATCATGCCCCTTATGTCTTGGGCTGCACACGTGCTACAATGGCAGGTACAATGAGCAGCGATACCGCGAGGTGGAGCGAATCTCAAAAAGCCTGTCTCAGTTCGGATTGGGGTCTGCAACTCGACCCCATGAAGTCGGAGTTGCTAGTAATCGCAGATCAGCATTGCTGCGGTGAATACGTTCCCGGGCCTTGTACACACCGCCCGTCACGTCACGAAAGTCGGTAACACCCGAAGCCGGTGGCCCAACCCCTTGTGGGAGGGAGCTGTCGAAGGTGGGACTGGCGATTGGGACGAAGTCGTAACAAGGTAGCCGTACCGGAAGGTGCGGCTGGATCACCTCCTTTCTAAGGAGCACTTCTTACCGAGTCCGCTCGGTCAGAGGCCACTACGTCGGCAAACGTCCGACGGTGGTTGCTCACGGGTGGAACGTTGACTACTCGGCACGATTGATTGGCTTCGCTAGTACTGCTTCGGCGTGGAACGTGAAAGTTGAGAGATCGGGTCGGGCACGCTGTTGGGTATCTGAGGGTACGGACTTGTTCCCGACCTCAATGCCGACCCCAGTGCACTCGGGCTACTGGTCCGGGGTGATGGGTGGTTGGTCGTTGTTTGAGAACTGCACAGTGGACGCGAGCATCTGTGGCCAAGTTTTTAAGGGCGCACGGTGGATGCCTTGGCACCAGGAACCGATGAAGGACGTGGGAGGCCACGATAGTCCCCGGGGAGTCGTCAACCAGGCTTTGATCCGGGGGTTTCCGAATGGGGAAACCCGGCAGTCGTCATGGGCTGTCACCCGCTGCTGAACACATAGGCAGTGTGGAGGGAACGCGGGGAAGTGAAACATCTCAGTACCCGCAGGAAGAGAAAACAACCGTGATTCCGGGAGTAGTGGCGAGCGAAACCGGATGAGGCCAAACCGTATGCGTGTGAGACCCGGCAGGGGTTGCGCATACGGGGTTGTGGGATCTCTCTTTTACAGTCTGCCGGCTGTGAGACGAGTCAGAAACCGTTGATGTAGGCGAAGGACATGCGAAAGGTCCGGCGTAGAGGGTAAGACCCCCGTAGTCGAAACGTCAGCGGCTCGTTTGAGAGACACCCAAGTAGCACGGGGCCCGAGAAATCCCGTGTGAATCTGGCGGGACCACCCGTTAAGCCTAAATATTCCCTGGTGACCGATAGCGGATAGTACCGTGAGGGAATGGTGAAAAGTACCGCGGGAGCGGAGTGAAATAGTACCTGAAACCGTGTGCCTACAAGCCGTGGGAGCGTCGGGATGGAGCTTGCTTCATCCTCGTGACTGCGTGCCTTTTGAAGAATGAGCCTGCGAGTTTGCGGTGTGTTGCGAGGTTAACCCGTGTGGGGAAGCCGTAGCGAAAGCGAGTCCGAATAGGGCGGTTTAGTAGCGCGCTCAAGACCCGAAGCGGAGTGATCTAGCCATGGGCAGGTTGAAGCGGCTGTAAGAGGTCGTGGAGGACCGAACCCACCAGGGTTGAAAACCTGGGGGATGACCTGTGGTTAGGGGTGAAAGGCCAATCAAACTCCGTGATAGCTGGTTCTCCCCGAAATGCATTTAGGTGCAGCGTCGTGTGTTTCTTGCCGGAGGTAGAGCACTGGATAGGCGATGGGCCCTACCGGGTTACTGACCTTAGCCAAACTCCGAATGCCGGTAAGTGAGAGCGCGGCAGTGAGACTGTGGGGGATAAGCTCCATGGTCGAGAGGGAAACAGCCCAGAGCATCGACTAAGGCCCCTAAGCGTACGCTAAGTGGGAAAGGATGTGGAGTCGCAGAGACAACCAGGAGGTTGGCTTAGAAGCAGCCACCCTTGAAAGAGTGCGTAATAGCTCACTGGTCTAGTGATTCCGCGCCGACAATGTAGCGGGGCTCAAGCGTACCGCCGAAGTCGTGTCATTCCAGCATGAGGGCCAACGCCCGCTGGGATGGGTAGGGGAGCGTCGTGTGCCGGGTGAAGCTGCGCCGGAAGGCAGTGGTGGACGGTTCACGAGTGAGAATGCAGGCATGAGTAGCGATACATACGTGAGAAACGTGTGCGCCGATTGACTAAGGGTTCCTGGGTCAAGCTGATCTGCCCAGGGTAAGTCGGGACCTAAGGCGAGGCCGACAGGCGTAGTCGATGGATAACCGGTTGATATTCCGGTACCCGCTGTGAAGCGTCAAACATCGAGCCCATTAATGCTAAGGCCGTGAAGCCGCCCTGGAGCCTTCGGGCAAAGGGGAGTGGTGGAGCCGCTGACCCAAGGTGGTAGTAGGTGAGTGATGGGGTGACGCAGGAAGGTAGTCCAGCCCGGGCGGTGGTTGTCCCGGGGTAAGGGTGTAGCCCGTCATCTAGGTAAATCCGGATGACATGTGGGTGAGACCTGATGCCGAGCCGATTGTGGTGAAGTGGATGATCCTATGCTGTCGAGAAAAGCCTCTAGCGAGTTTCATGGCGGCCCGTACCCTAAACCGACTCAGGTGGTCAGGTAGAGAATACCGAGGCGTTCGGGTGAACTATGGTTAAGGAACTCGGCAAAATGCCCCCGTAACTTCGGGAGAAGGGGGGCCATTCCTGGTGATGAGTTTTGCACTCTGAGCTGGGGGTGGCCGCAGAGACCAGCGAGAAGCGACTGTTTACTAAAAACACAGGTCCGTGCGAAGCCGTAAGGCGATGTATACGGACTGACGCCTGCCCGGTGCTGGAACGTTAAGGGGACCGGTTAGTGCGCTTTCGGGCGTGCGAAGCTGAGAACTTAAGCGCCAGTAAACGGCGGTGGTAACTATAACCATCCTAAGGTAGCGAAATTCCTTGTCGGGTAAGTTCCGACCTGCACGAATGGCGTAACGACTTCTCGACTGTCTCAACCATAGGCCCGGTGAAATTGCACTACGAGTAAAGATGCTCGTTTCGCGCAGAAGGACGGAAAGACCCCGGGACCTTTACTACAGTTTGATATTGGTGTTCGGTTCGGCTTGTGTAGGATAGGTGGGAGACTGTGAAGCGGGCACGCCAGTGTTCGTGGAGTCAACGTTGAAATACCACTCTGGTCGTGCTGGATGTCTAACCTCGGTCCGTGATCCGGATCAGGGACAGTGTCTGATGGGTAGTTTAACTGGGGCGGTTGCCTCCCAAAGGGTAACGGAGGCGCCCAAAGGTTCCCTCAGCCTGGTTGGTAATCAGGTGTTGAGTGTAAGTGCACAAGGGAGCTTGACTGTGAGACCGACGGGTCGAGCAGGGACGAAAGTCGGGACTAGTGATCCGGCGGTGGCTTGTGGAAGCGCCGTCGCTCAACGGATAAAAGGTACCCCGGGGATAACAGGCTGATCTTCCCCAAGAGTCCATATCGACGGGATGGTTTGGCACCTCGATGTCGGCTCGTCGCATCCTGGGGCTGGAGTCGGTCCCAAGGGTTGGGCTGTTCGCCCATTAAAGCGGTACGCGAGCTGGGTTTAGAACGTCGTGAGACAGTTCGGTCCCTATCCTCTGTGCGCGTAGGAATATTGAGAAGGGCTGTCCCTAGTACGAGAGGACCGGGACGGACGAACCTCTGGTGTGCCAGTTGTCCTGCCAAGGGCATGGCTGGTTGGCTACGTTCGGAAAGGATAACCGCTGAAAGCATCTAAGCGGGAAGCCTGCTTCGAGATGAGTATTCCCACCCCCTTTGAGGGGTTAAGGCTCCCAGTAGACGACTGGGTTGATAGGCCAGATCTGGAAGCCCGGTAACGGGTGGAGGTGACTGGTACTAATAGGCCGAGGGCTTGTCCTCAGTTGCTCGCGTCCACTGTGTTGGTTCTGAAACCACGAACAACCCCATGCATGGTCACGCATGGTGCGGTTGACAGTTTCATAGTGTTTCGGTGGTCATAGCGTGAGGGAAACGCCCGGTTACATTCCGAACCCGGAAGCTAAGCCTCACAGCGCCGATGGTACTGCAGGGGGGACCCTGTGGGAGAGTAGGACGCCGCCGAACTTTTTTTGGGAAAACCCCCGCACCTCACGGTGCGGGGGTTTTCTGCGTTCCAGGGTGGATTTCGCTGCATCTCGCGGGCCTGTATTGCCTGGCAGGTGGTGATTGACGTTCTCCCTATAGGCGGCCCGCGGATTTGAGGGCCAGATACGCGTCCGCCAGGGCTGGTGCCAGAGTCTGGGGCGTGGCATCGACGACTGTGACACCTCGGCTTCTCAGTTGTTCTGCTGTGCGGTGGCGTTCCGACTGGGCTTGGGCGGCTGAGGCCGCGTCATAGACCGCTTCCGTTGTTCCCCGTGCTGCCGACATCTCCTCGATGTGCGGATCGGCTACCGCGGCCACCACGACCTTGTGGCGTTTCGTGAGGCGAGGGAGGACGGGGAGCAGGCCCTCTTCGATGGGGGCCGTGTCCAAGCCGGTGAGCAGCACGATGAGCGAAGCCCTCGGGGCCGTTCGGAGAGCCGTTGAGGTCAGGTTTCGGGCGTCTGTTTCGACGAGTTCTGGTTCCAGTGTCGCCAATGCGGTGACCATGGAGGGGAGGACATCTCCGGCGGAGCGGCCCTGGACCAGGGCACGTACTCGGCGGTCGTAGGCGAGGAGGTCCACCCGGTCGCCGGCGCGGGAAGCGAGGGCTGCGAGGAGCAGAGCCGCGTCCATGGAAGCGTCCAGGCGTGGGGCGTCGCCTACGCGGCCGGCCGACGTGCGGCCGGTGTCCAGGACGATGAGGATGTGGCGGTCGCGTTCCGGCCGCCAGGTGCGGACCGCGACGTTGGAATGGCGGGCGGTGGCGCGCCAGTCGATGGAGCGGGTGTCGTCGCCGGGGACGTACTCGCGGAGGCTGTCGAATTCTGTGCCCTGGCCGCGCGTCAGCACGCTGGTTCGGCCGTCGAGTTCGCGGAGACGAGCCAGTTTGGAAGGCAGGTGCTTTCGGCTGGCGAAGGGCGGCAGGACGCCCAGGGACCAGGGGACTTTGTGGCTGCCCTGGCGGGTGAAGAGGCCGAGGGGGCCGTACGAGCGGATCGTCACGCGGTCGGCCTCGTGGTCGCCTCGGCGGGACGGCTGCAGGCGTGTGGTGACGCGACGGCGCTCGCTCGGGGGGACGGACAGGCGGTGACGGGATGCGGTGATCTCCGTTCCGGGCTGCCAAGTGCTTGGGGGCCAGGCGTCGCGCAGGTCGGCGCGCAGGGGGCGGGCCGTGGGATTGGTGACGGTGAGGTCGACTTCGGCGGTCTCGCCCAGACGTACGGACGTATCGCCGGAGCGGGACAGGCCGAGGCGGCGTACCGGGGTGGCCAGGGCGAAGTCGCAGGCGCAGGCCAGGGCCAAGGGGGCGTTCACGGTGAGGATGCCGGTCCAGCTGGGGTCCCAGAGGCCGACCGGGAGCGTGCCCAGAGCCGCCAGGAGTGCGGCGCGTCCGGTGAGGGCCATCAGCGGGGGACCGGGACGTGGGCGAGGATCGCGTTGATGACGGAGTCGGCCGTGACGCCCTCCATCTCGGCTTCCGGGCGGAGCTGGATCCGGTGGCGGAGGGTGGGAAGGGCGAGGGCCTTGACGTCGTCGGGGATGACGTAGTCGCGGCCGGTGAGCCAGGCCCACGCGCGGGCCGTGGAGAGCAGGGCCGTGGCGCCCCGGGGGGAGACGCCCAGAGTGAGGGACGGGGAGTCCCGGGTGGCGCGGCAGATGTCCACGACGTACGCCGTGATCTCGGGGGAGATGGACGTCTTCGCGACGTCGGCGCGGGCGGCTTCCAGGTCGGCGGCGCCCGCCACGGGGCGTACGCCGGCGGCGCGCAGGTCGCGCGGGTTGAAGCCTTCCGCGTGTCGGGTGAGGACGTCGATCTCGTCCTGGCGGGAGGGAAGAGGGACCGTCAGTTTGAGGAGGAAGCGGTCCAGTTGGGCTTCGGGGAGGGGGTACGTGCCCTCGTACTCGACCGGGTTCTGGGTGGCCGCGACGAGGAACGGTTCTGGGAGCAGGCGGGGTGTTCCGTCGACGGTGACCTGGCGTTCTTCCATCGCTTCGAGGAGCGAGGACTGGGTCTTCGGCGGGGTGCGGTTGATTTCGTCGGCCAGGAGGAGGTTGGTGAAGACCGGGCCGGGCTGGAAGGAGAACTCGGTGGTGCGGGTGTCGTAGACGAGGGAGCCCGTGACGTCGCTCGGCATGAGGTCGGGAGTGAACTGGACGCGCTTGGTCTCCAGTTCGAGGCTCGACGCGAGGGCGCGGACGAGCAACGTTTTGGCCACCCCAGGGACTCCTTCCAGTAGGACGTGGCCGCGGCAGAGCAGGGCGACGACGAGTCCGGTGACGGCGGGGTCCTGGCCGACCACGGCCTTGGAGATCTCGGCGCGCAGGGCTTCGAGGGAAGCGCGTGGGTCGCGGGGATCTCCGGTGGGCCCGTTGTCAGTGGTCGGGTCCATCATGAGTGGCGTACCTCTCTTTCGAGGGCGTCGAGTTGGTCGGCGAGGGCGATGAGTGCTGCGTCGTTGCCGGGGGGCGGCCCGAAGAGGAGGGGGTGCAGGTCTTGACCGGGGGGGTGCAGGCGGGAGGAGAGGGCGGGGATCAAGGTCTCGGGCGCGTGCGCCTGGGCGGGGGGCAGGCCGACGAGGAAGGCGAGACGGGTGCGGGCGGCGGTGCGCAGGGCGGCGGCCGCGCGGTCGCGGGCGTTCACCTTGCGGTAGAGGCGGGCACGTCCCTCGACTGCTTCCGAGGCGCGGATGACGACGGGGAGGCGTTCGGCGACGAGGGGGCCGAAGCGGCGGGCGCGCCACAGGGCGGCGAGTACGGCGGCGATGGCGAGCTGCAGGGCGCCCCAGCGCCAGCCGGAGGGGATCAGGTCGAAGAAGCCGCGGCGCTCGGACCCGGATGCCGCCTGGTCGTCGGAGAGTGAGGGGAGGTACCAGACCAAGTGGGGCCGGGAACCGAGGAGTTGCAGGGCCAGTGAGGCGTTGCCCTGCTGGTCGAGGCGGTCGTTGTAAAGGATGTCGGGGGCGCCGAGAACGACGGTGTCGCCCTTTCCGTGGGGGGCGGGGAGATGCAGCAGGCTGGGCAGGCCATCGCTGAGGTAGCAGGCCTCGGCGTCGGGGGCGAGGGTGTCGTAGCGGATTCCGCCCATGTCGGCGGGGCCAGCACGGCGGGCGGCCGGGAGGGAGCAGCCGGGGGAGAGCGTGGAGTCGGTGCTGGGCGCGGCGTTCGCGGTGACTCCGGGGGCGAGGGCGCCGACGGAGCGGGCACTCGGGGTGACGAGGACGGTGCGGCCGTCGCTGTCCTCGGTGGCCGCGTGGAGGCGGGAGCGCTGGCGCGCGGTGAGCATGTCGGGATGGGCGACGAGGAGGGTCGTGTCGGGGCCGGCCGCGGAACGGGCCTCCTCGGTGCTGGTGACCACGCGGGTGGAGACGCCCCGGTCGGCGAGGAGCTCGGCGACGGCTCGGCTTCCGTGAGGGTCGGCGGAGCGGGGGTCGAGGCGACCGTGCTCGGTGCCGGAGCGGACCGCGGCGATGACGACGGCGGTCGCCAGCAGGATGACCAGGGCGAGGAGGATGCCTCGGGAGCGGGTCCAGAGCTGGCGGGGGGTGGGGGAGACGGAGGTCGAGGGCGCGGGGGCCGGGGCGGCTGCCGGCTGTCCGGGAGGGGTGTGCGTCGTGGGGGCGGGCGGCGCGTCGGGCGCGGAGGCGTGGCGCGGGCCGGTCGAGGGGGTGGGGCCGGTCATTCGGCGGCCCCTCGGGAGCTGTTGCTCGGTGTGGTGGGGGCGGTGCTCGTCAGGACCGGCTTGGTGTGCTCCAGGTCGCGGTCGAGTTCGGCGAGGCGGAGGTACGCCGGTTCGTCGGCGGTGCGGCCGCCGTATGTGACGTCGTCGAACGCGCGGGCGGCGGCGCGGAGTCGGTCGGTGTGGGAGGGGAGGGTGCGGCCTGCCTCCGCTGCGGCTTCGTCGGCGGTGCGGCCCGGGCGGGGGTCCAGGAGTGCGCGTTCCTCCAGGGCGCGGACGACGGCGCGCATGCGTTCCTGGACGGCCTGGCTCCAGTGGGCCCTTGCGGCGTGTGCCTCGGAGGCGGCGCGGTGTTCCGCGGCGCTGCGGGGGCGGTCGTCGAAGAGCGCCGGGGCCGAGGTGGCGGTTCGGTGGGGGGTGCCGAGACGCCACCACAGGGCGGCGGCGAGGAGCAGCACGGCCAGCACGATGACCACGAGGCCGAGCGCGCCACCCGGGGTGGCCCCCGAGGCGGCGGAGAACAGGTCGTCGACCCAGCCCCAGAAGCGGTTCAGGGCGCGCTCGAAGAGGCTGGGGTCGTTCTCGTGGTACATCGGCTTGGACAGTTCGCGTTCGGCGGCCTCCCGCGCGGGGTCGCGCGGGATGGTCACCGGCGGCTCGTCGCCGGCGCGCGGCAGGAGCGGCGCCGCGCCGAGCTTGCTGAGTACTGCCCCCGCCGCGGTCACCGCATCAGCTCCCCGAGGCGCCGGGCGGGGTGGGGCCGTGGCCGGGGAGGCCGGCGGCGCGGGCGAGTTCCAGGTCGAGGGCCTCGCGGCGGATCCGCTGGTCGATGTAGAGGAGAACGGTGACTCCGGCCGTGATCGGGAACGTCAGCATGGAGCCGATGACGGAGCCGACGCCGCTGACGATCAGGAACGTCCAGCCGAGTTCACCGGTGCTGTCGAGGAAACCGGTGACGCCGTCGCCGCTGACCGCGCCTGCGATGAACGTGAACGGGATGACGATGATCGACGCCACGACGTTCGCGATGATCGCCGCGAGCAGCTGGATGCCGAAGACCCGCCACCAGGAGCCGCGCACCAGCTTCGCGGAGCGGGTGAGGGCCTTCTTGATGCCCTGCTTCTCCAGCATGAGGGCCGGAGAGGCGAGGGACAGCCGGATCACGATCCACAGGGCGGCGACGCCCGCGCCGAGACCGCCGAGTACGGCGAGGCCGGCGCCGGCCTCGGAGGCGCCCGCCAGGGCGATCAGCAGGCCGGGCAGGGTGCCGACGGCGACGATGGCGACGCCGATGAGCGGGATGAGCAGGGTCAGGCCGAAGAGCTTGGCCAGTTGCGGGCGGGAGTCCTGCCAGGCCTCCGCGATGGTCACCGACTTACCGAGCACCGCGCGGCTGGTGACCATCGTGAGCAGGGCTGTCGCGACGATCGTGCCGAGCAGGGTGACGAGGAGGACCACTCCGGAGCTGAGCATCGTGTCGCTCAGGGCGCGGGTCAGCTCGCCGACGGTGGCGCTCGGGTCGTCGAGGGCCTCGGTGTCGACGGACTCGTTGAGGACGAGGCCCTGGAGGAGGACGACGACGATCTCCGTGAGCACGGCCACGGACAGGGAGATGCCGAGCACCGTGCGCCAGTGGGCGCGCATGGTCGACACGGCGCCGTCGAGGATCTCGCCGACGCCGAGCGGACGGAGCGGAATGACACCGGGCTTCGCGGCGGGCGGGGGGCCCTGCCAGGCACCCCAGCCGCGGTAGCCGCCGGGGCCGGGGGCACCCGGGCCGCCGGGGCCGGGACCCATGGGGCCGCCGGGGCCCTGGGGCGGGCCGCCCCAGCCCCAGCCGCCGCCCTGGCCGGGCGGAGGAGGCGGCGGAGGCGGTGTCTGGCCCGGGACCGGCTGGCTGGGCGGGGACCACTGGGCGGGCGGCGGCTGCTCCTTGGACCACTTGGACGGGCCGTCCTGAGGGCCGGCGTCCCCGGTTCCGGTGGCGTCCGGCTTGCCGGAGTCCTGTCCTTCGGATCCTTCGGAGGGGGCAGATCCGGGCGAGGCCCA
The DNA here is from genome assembly GCF_008642355.1 of Streptomyces venezuelae. Lineage (NCBI taxonomy): Bacteria > Bacillati > Actinomycetota > Actinomycetes > Kitasatosporales > Streptomycetaceae > Streptomyces > Streptomyces venezuelae. Next base: position 3,235,190 of record NZ_CP029193.1, on the reverse strand, counting down.
GCCCGGAGTGTCGTTCATCGTCGCTCCTTCAAGGTGCCCGTCCGCGGGTGCGGTGGCAGGTTGCCAGCCATCGTGCCACGGGGTGCCCGCGAGGTGACCGGCCGCCGTAGGGGCTGTACACCTTCAATTGTCCGCCGGGTACGGGGCAGACTGGGCGGATGGCTGATCAGTACGCGCAATCGAGCGAGGACAAACGGCCGACCCAGATCCCCGCGGTTCCCGCGATCCGCTGGGACGACCCACCCGAAGGCCCCGTTCTGGTCCTCCTCGACCAGACCAGGCTGCCGGGCGAGGAGATCGAGCTGGTGTGCACGGACGCACCGGCACTGGTGGACGCGATCCGGAGGCTCGCGGTGCGAGGGGCGCCGCTCCTGGGCATCGCGGGGGCGTACGGCGTCGCGCTGGCCGCGGCCCGCGGCTTCGATGTGGACGAGGCGGCGGACTCGCTGGCGGGGGCGCGGCCCACCGCGGTCAACCTCGCCTACGGGGCGCGCAGGGCCCAGGCCGCGTACCGCACGGCAGCGGCGAGCGGTGCCGATCCGCGGCGGGCGGCGGGTGCCGCGCTCGAGGCGGCGCGGGCGCTGCACGCCGAGGACGCCGAGGCGAGCACCAGGATGGCGGCGCACGGTCTGGCGCTGCTCGACGAGCTGCTGCCCGGTGGCCAGCACCGGGTCCTGACGCACTGCAACACGGGGGCGCTGGTCTCCGGAGGGGAGGGCACGGCGTTCGCGGTGGCGCTCAAGGCGCACCGGGAGGGGAGGCTGCGCAGGCTGTGGGTGGACGAGACGCGGCCCCTGCTCCAGGGGGCGAGGCTCACCGCATATGAGGCGGCGCGGAACGGAATGGCGTACACCTTGCTCACGGACAACGCGGCGGGTTCGCTGTTCGCGGCGGGAGAGGTGGATGCCGTGCTGATCGGTGCCGACCGCATCGCGGCCGACGGTTCGGTGGCGAACAAGGTGGGGAGCTATCCGCTCGCCGTGCTGGCGCGATATCACCACGTGCCGTTCATCGTGGTGGCGCCGGTGACGACGGTGGACCCGGGCACCCCGGACGGGGCGGCCATCGAGGTGGAGCAGCGGGGTGGGCATGAAGTGACGGAGGTCACGGCGCCGTATGTGCCGGTGGCCGGGATGGAGGCGGGGGGCGGGATACCGGTGGCCCCCCTGGGGACGCAGGCGTACAACCCCGCGTTCGACGTGACGCCACCCGAGTTGGTGACGGCGATCGTCACGGAAGAGGGCGTTCTGTCACCTGTGACAGCAGAGGGCCTTGCCGAGCTGTGTGCCAGGTCACGCCAGGTAACGATTAGCTAATGGGATGATGTCAGGCATGAAGGGACGAGTCCTTGTCGTCGACGACGACACCGCACTGGCCGAGATGCTCGGGATTGTGCTGCGTGGTGAAGGTTTTGAGCCGTCGTTCGTAGCTGATGGCGACAAGGCGCTGGCTGCTTTTCGGGAGGCCAAGCCTGATCTTGTGCTGCTCGACTTGATGCTGCCGGGGCGTGACGGCATCGAGGTGTGCCGCCTGATCAGGGCGGAGTCCGGAGTGCCGATCGTGATGCTCACGGCCAAGAGCGACACCGTTGATGTGGTGGTCGGTCTGGAGTCGGGGGCGGATGACTACATCGTCAAGCCGTTCAAGCCGAAGGAGCTCGTGGCCCGGATCCGGGCGCGGCTGCGGAGGTCGGAGGAGCCTGCTCCCGAGCAGCTGGCCATCGGTGACCTGGTCATCGACGTGGCGGGGCACTCCGTGAAGCGGGACGGGCAGTCGATCGCGCTGACGCCGTTGGAGTTCGACCTGCTCGTGGCGCTGGCGCGCAAGCCGTGGCAGGTGTTCACGCGTGAGGTGCTGCTCGAGCAGGTCTGGGGCTACCGGCACGCGGCGGACACCCGGCTGGTGAACGTGCACGTCCAGCGGCTGCGGTCCAAGGTCGAGCGGGACCCCGAGCGGCCGGAGATCGTGGTGACCGTCCGTGGTGTCGGTTACAAGGCCGGACCGAGCTGACATGTCCCGGGACAGTTCTCCCACGACTCCCGGGGGTTCGGGGGCTCGCTCGGGGCGGACTGGACCGGGACGGCGCTCGTCCGGGTTCGGGCGGCTCGTCGACGGCGGGCTGCTGCTGCAGGGCGGGGTGCAGGGCAGTCCTGTGCTCCGGCTCTTCGTGCGCTGGGTGCGCCGTCCCCTGCTGCCCGCCGTGCGGCTGTGGCGGCGCAACATCCAGCTGAAGGTCGTCGCGACGACGTTGCTGATGTCGCTCGGCGTGGTGCTCATGCTCGGCTTCGCCGTCATGAGCTCGGTCAACAACGGCCTGCTCAAGGCCAAGGTGAAGGCGTCGCAGAGCCAGGCCGACGGTGGCTTCAGGGCGGCGCAGGACAGCGTCAATGCCGCGCGGCAGAGCGCGGGGCAGGGGCAGGGCCAGGACGGCAGTACGGCCGACGGGCGCAATGCCGCCGTGTGGATGTCGGACCTGGTCGAGCAGCTGTCCAGTGGTGGGCAGAACGCCTTCGCCGTCGTGACGCTGAGCCCGACCTCCGCGGGTGACTCCGGGAGCGTGCGGGGTTCGCGCGCCTCGGGCGGTGTGGAGCCGATCCTGAGCGTGCCGGAGGAGCTGCGCCGCCAGGTCGACAACGGCACGGGCGTCTACCAGGCCAATACGCGGATCGTCTACGACGACGGCCGGGAGCCGCACTCGGGACTGGTGATCGGCAAGCGCCTCAACGACCTCAACGGTGATCCGTACCAGCTGTACTACCTCTTTCCGCTGACGCAGGAGGAGGAGTCGCTGAACCTGGTCAGGACGACCCTCGCGACCGCGGGGCTGTTCGTCGTGGTGCTTCTCGGGGCCATCGCGTGGCTGGTGGTGCGCCAGGTCGTCACGCCGGTCCGGATGGCCGCGGGCATCGCCGAGCGGCTCTCCGCCGGGCGCCTTCAGGAACGTATGAAGGTCACCGGAGAGGACGACATCGCGCGGCTCGGTGAGGCCTTCAACAAGATGGCGCAGAACCTCCAGCTGAAGATCCAGCAGTTGGAGGAGCTGTCGCGGATGCAGCGGCGGTTCGTGTCCGACGTGTCGCACGAGCTGCGGACGCCGTTGACGACGGTCCGGATGGCCGCCGACGTCATCCACGAGGCGCGGGTCGACTTCGATCCGGTGACCGCGCGGTCGGCCGAGCTGCTCGCCGATCAGCTGGACCGGTTCGAGTCGCTGCTCGCCGATCTGCTGGAGATCAGCAGGTTCGACGCGGGAGCGGCAGCGTTGGAGGCCGAGCCGATAGACCTCCGCGAGGTCGTGCGCCGGGTGGTCGGGGGTGCGGAGATGCTCGCCGAGCGCAAGGGCACGCACATACGGGTCGTGGGGGACCAGCAGCCCGTGGTCGCCGAGGCCGACGCGCGGCGTGTGGAGCGGGTGCTGCGCAATCTCGTCGTCAACGCCGTGGAGCACGGCGAGGGCAAGGACGTCGTGGTGCGGCTCGCCGCCGCGGGCGGCGCGGTCGCCGTCGCGGTGCGGGACTACGGAGTGGGTCTGAAGCCCGGCGAGGCGACGCGGGTGTTCAGCCGCTTCTGGCGGGCGGACCCGGCGCGCGCGCGTACCACCGGTGGTACGGGGCTCGGGCTGTCCATCGCCCTGGAGGACGCGCGGCTGCACGGCGGCTGGCTGCAGGCGTGGGGCGAACCGGGCGGGGGTTCGCAGTTCAGGCTTACGTTGCCGAGGACGGCGGACGAGCCGCTGCGGGGTTCGCCGATACCGCTGGAGCCCGACGACTCGCGCAGGCGCCGGGGCCTGAACGATGCGGGGCTGCCGGCCGGGGGCGCGGGCAAGCTGGCCACGGTTCCCGCGCAGGCGGTTGCGGCGGCGTCCGAGAGGGTGCCGCCGCCCGTACCGGCGAAGGGGCCCATACCCCCGCGGCTCCTGCACGCGGGACCCGTCGACCCGGCGGCGCTGCCGGGCAACGGATCGAGGGTCGTGCCGCGCCGGCCGGTGGACGGCGAGCCGGCCGGTGAGCCGGATGAGGTGAACGGGACACGTGGGGACGGTGCCGAGGAGCCGGGGCCGATCGCGGGCCCGGACAGGGAAGAGGGGAACGCGCGTGGGCGCTGACCACAGGGCGCGGCGCGGCCGCGGACGTCCATTGCGCACGGGGCTCCTCCTCGCCGGCTGCGGGGCCCTCCTGGCGGGCTGTGCCTCGATGCCGGACAGCGGGAACCTGAAGTCCGTCGATGCCTCGCAGCGACCGGACTCGCAGTCGCAGGTCCGTGTCTACGCGCTGCCGCCGCGCGAGGGCGCCCGTCCGATAGAGATCGTCCAAGGCTTCCTCGAGGCCCTGACCAGCGATGATCCGCAGTTCGCGATGGCGCGCAAGTACCTGACGAAGAAGGCGTCGCGGGAGTGGGACCCGGAGGAGTCCACGACGGTGCTCGCCGACGGTCCCAACACGGACGCGGGCAACGCGGGCAACGAGGGCGACGGCAGTCGTCGCTACTCCCTGACCGGGCGGCAGGTCGCGCGGGTCGACGCCCAGCACGCGTACCGGCCGGAGGACGCTGCGTACACGCAGTCCGTGCACCTCAGCCAGAGCGGCGGGCCGGGCGGGAAGGAGTGGCGGATCGACAAGCCGCCGCCCGGTGTGGTGCTCGGTGAGTCGGACTTCCAGCGGATCTACCGGTCCGTGAACAAGTACTACTTCGCGGGGCCCACCGGGGCGGGTGTGAGCGGCCGGACGGGGCTCGTCGCGGACCCCGTGTACATCCGCCAGCGCATCGATCCGTTGACGCAGACGGTGAAGACGCTCCTGGAGGGGCCGACGAACTGGCTGCGGCCGGTGGTGCTTTCGAGTTTCCGCAGCGGTACGGAGCTCAAGGACCCCGACAAATCGCTGACGCTGGACGACCAGAACCGGCTGACGGTGCAGCTGAACAGCCGGTCCGACGGCACCGGGCAGACGAAGTGCAAGGAGATGGCGGCTCAACTGCTGTTCACTCTCCGGGACTTGACGCCCTCTGGCGTCGAGCAGGTCACGCTGCAGCGTTCGAACGGCTCGATGCTCTGTGTGCTGAGCCAGGAGCGCGCCGAGACCGTCGCGTCCCATCCCAGCACGGACCGGCCCGGGTACCAGTACTTCGTCGACGAGAAGCACCGGCTGGTGCGGATGTCGGCCAACGCCGGGGGTTCGGACGACCCCGAGCCGGTGACGGGCGTCCTCGGCACCGGTGACCAGCCGCTGCGCTCGGCCGCGGTCTCGCGTGACGAGCAGCGTGCGGCGGGGGTGTCCCTCGACGGCAAAGCGCTGTACACGGGGTCGCTGCTCGCCGACGAGACGCTCGGCAAGGTGCGGCTGCGCAGCAAGGCGAAGTCGGAGAAGGACCGCCTCTCCACGCCCAGTTGGGACGGCAGGGGCAATCTGTGGGTGGCCGACCGGGATCCGAAGCGGCCCCGGCTGCTCTGGCTCGAACAGGGCTCGGGCGAGCCGGTCGAGGTCGAGGTTCCCGCCCTGGACGGGCACATCCGCGAGGTGCGGGTGTCGGCCGACGGGGTGCGGATCGCCTTCCTCGTGGAGAAGGACCACAAGACATCCCTGTGGATCGGGCGCGCGGACCGGGACACGCGCAAGGGGGAGCGGCCGGAGATCTCCGTCCTCGACCCGACTCCGGCGGCCCCCCAGATGGAAGAGGTCACGGCCATGTCGTGGGCGGGCGGGAGCCGGCTCGTGGTGGTCGGACGGGAGACCGGCGGGGTCCAGCAGATCCGGTACGTCCAGTGCGACGGGTCGGTGCTTCCGGGTACCGCGCTGCCCGGCCTGACCGGGGTCCAGGAGATCGCGGCGTCCGAGGACGAGCGGCAGCCGCTGCTGGCGCACTCGGACGATGGGATCGTGCGGCTGCCGACGGGGTCGCAGTGGCAGACGGTCGTGAAGGAAGGGCTGGCGCCGGTCTATCCGGGGTGAGACGGCTGCCTGTCCGGCATGACGCGGGTGAGGTGGCGGCCTGTCCGGTGTGACGCGGGTGAGGTGGCGGCCTGCCAGGCATGACGCGGGATCGTCTCGTGGGTGTCCGACATGGTCCTTCGGTTGTCCACAGGCAGGTGTCCTCAGTTGTCCACAGGGGTGGTCGCCCCGTCCCGCCCTTGGCACAGTGGGGTCATGCGGGGGTGGTGGCAGGACCTCACCGACCTGGTGTTGCCGACCGAGTGCGGAGGCTGCGGGAGGCCTCGCGCGGCACTGTGTGCCGCGTGCCGTGCCGCTCTGAGCGGAGCCGTGCCGCGCCGGGTGCGGCCGGATCCGGCGCCGGCGGGGCTGCCGGTGGTGTTCGCGGCTGTGCCGTACGAGGACGCGGGGCGGGCCGTGCTGCTCGCGCACAAGGAGCGCGGAGCCCTCGGGCTGGCGGGGCCGCTCGGTGCGGCGCTGGCCGGAGCTGTGTGGGCCGGTCTGCGGGGCGAAACCCCGCCTTCGGGTGATACGGGGGCGCGAAGTGGGGTAGGCGGCACACAGGATGGCCCACAGGGGCGTGTGATGCCGGTGTCGCTCGTGCCTGTGCCCTCGTCGCGGGCCGCTGTGCGGGCCCGCGGGCACGACCCGGTGCGGCGGATCGCGTTCGCCGCGGCGGGTGAGCTGCGGCGGGCAGGTGTTCCGGCGCGGGTGCTCGCGGTGCTGCGTCAACGGCGCGCGGTGGCCGACCAGTCGGGGCTCGATTCCCGGCAGCGGCAGGCCAATCTGGCGGGCGCCCTGGAGGTGACCGCCGGTGGCGGACGGTTGCTGGGAGGTGGTGGCCGCTTTGTGGTCGTGGACGACCTCATGACGACCGGTGCCTCTTTGGCGGAGGCCGCCCGTGCATTACGTGCCCTCCACATGGAGGAGAACACGGGAGCAGAGGCTGTGCGGGGCCTCGTAACGGGGGTCGAGCGAAGTCCCGTTCCGGGCTGCCTCAACGCGATCAGTGCGGCCGTTGTCGCCGCACCACCGGATTCTTTCGAAATAAACCGGAACTGATTGAGAACTTGCATCGTTGCAGGTGGTGAGAGGGTTGATACACCTGAATGGAGGTATGCGTCAGTAGAGGGTGACGACATCCGCCCGGGCGAGATATGTTCGGTTGTATGAGGAAAGGCGAACGCCGGACCTCGTATATCGGAATGCCGGTCCGCGGGATTTCCGCAATCACTCGGGCCGGTGGGGTGGAGATCTTCCCCGCGGGGGAGGAGGAGGTGGACGTCACCTAGTCCGAGGCTCCGGGAGTCACCGGAGTCTGGTGCAAAAGGGAGATGCTCCGCAGCCGAAGCGGGGCGATCCGGGAACGGAGTTCTGCGTGGACATCGTCGTCAAGGGCCGCAAGACCGAGGTGCCCGAGCGGTTCCGCAAGCACGTGGCCGAGAAGCTGAAGCTGGACAAGATCCAGAAGCTCGACGGCAAGGTGATCAGCCTCGACGTCGAGGTGTCCAAGGAAACCAACCCGCGACAGGCCGACCGTTCCGACCGGGTGGAGATCACCCTCCGCGGGCGCGGACCCGTGATCCGCGCGGAGGCCTCGGCAGCCGATCCCTACGCGGCGCTCGACCTGGCCACCGCCAAGCTCGACGCACGACTGCGCAAGCAGCACGAGAAGCGCCACAACCGGCGAGGCAACGGCAGGCTTTCGGCCGCCGAAGTGGCCGAACGGGTGCCGGACGCGGCGACTCTCAACGGAGACGGCACCGTCGTCCGTGAGGAAGAGCCGGACGGCGTGCCCGTCAAGAGGATCGGCTCCCTGGAGATCCAGGGCGAAGGCCCCCTCGTGGTCCGCGAGAAGACACACGTCGCGGCCCCCATGTCGCTCGACCAGGCGCTCTACGAGATGGAACTGGTCGGACACGACTTCTACTTGTTCGTCGACTCCGAGTCCAAGGAACCCAGCGTCGTCTACCGGCGGCACGCGTACGACTACGGCGTCATCCGCCTGAACACCGACCCCATGGTCGCCAAGGCCGGGTCGGGTGGCGGGGGCGGGGCCCTCGGCGGCTGATCGCCGATACCCCTCCCGACACCGTGGTGGTGCCCCTGGAGCGCCTGTGCGCCCCCAGGGGCACCACCGTGCGCCCACTGCGCGCACCGCACCGGCGCCGGGCATGAAATCATGGGCGGGCCGGTCAACCGGTGTGCTGCCGCCTGGCGTTGGCGCAGCAGAGGCACAACAGGCCGCGGGCCTTCATGGGGGAGGAACGATGGCGGACAGCTTCGGACCGATGCGTCACGAAAGTGCCCGGGACGGCACCGGCATCGGCACGGATGCGGGCGCCCCACGCAAGGAGCCCATCAGGGTCCTTGTGGTGGACGACCACGCCCTCTTCCGCCGGGGCCTGGAGATCGTTCTCGCCGCCGAGGAGGACATCCAGGTCGTCGGAGAGGCGGGCGACGGCGCGGAGGCGGTGGACAAGGCCGCGGATCTGCTGCCCGACATCGTGCTCATGGACGTACGCATGCCGAAGCGCGGCGGCATCGAGGCGTGCACCTCCATCAAGGAGGTGGCGCCCAGCGCGAAGATCATCATGCTGACGATCAGCGACGAGGAAGCCGACCTGTACGACGCCATCAAGGCGGGCGCGACCGGCTATCTCCTCAAGGAGATCTCCACGGACGAGGTCGCCACGGCGATCCGCGCGGTGGCCGACGGGCAGTCGCAGATCAGCCCCTCGATGGCGTCCAAGCTGCTCACCGAGTTCAAGTCGATGATCCAGCGCACGGACGAGCGGCGGCTCGTCCCCGCGCCCCGGCTGACCGACCGGGAGCTCGAAGTGCTCAAGCTCGTCGCCACCGGGATGAACAACCGGGACATCGCCAAGGAGTTGTTCATCTCCGAGAACACCGTGAAGAACCACGTGCGCAACATCCTGGAGAAGCTGCAGCTGCACTCCAGGATGGAGGCCGTCGTCTACGCGATGCGGGAGAAGATCCTCGAGATCAGGTGAGCGCCCGCACCAGGTCGGCCGTCAGTTCGGGGCGGTCGACGCGCTCCACCCGTACGGCGTCGCAGCCCACCCAGGACGCCGCCTCCAGCAGCGCCTGCGCCATCGGCGCGACCGCCTTCGGGGAGTCCAGGGACACCTGCCTGGCCACCAGCGTGCTGCCCTCGCGCGCCGGGTCGACCCGGCCCAGGAGCCGGCCGCCGGCGAGCAGCGGCATCGCGAAATAGCCGTGGATCCGCTTGGGCTTGGGCACGTACGCCTCCAGGCGGTGGGTGAAGCCGAAGATCCGCTCCGTGCGCGCCCGCTCCCAGATCAGCGAGTCGAAGGGGGAGAGCAGCGTGGTGCGGTGGCGGCCGCGCGGCGTCGTCTCCAGGGCCTTCGGATCCGCCCAGGCCGGCTTGTCCCACCCCTGCACCGTCACCGGGACCAGGCCCGACTCCGCGACCACCGCGTCGAACTGCTCGCCCTTCAGGCGGTGGTAGTCCGCGATGTCCGCGCGCGTGCCGACCCCCAGCGCCTCGCCCGCCAGGCGGACCAGGCGGCGCAGGCACTCGGCGTCGTCCAGGTCGTCGTGGAGCAGCGTGTCCGGGACGGCGCGCTCCGCCAGGTCGTACACCCGCTTCCAGGAGCGGCGCTCCGTGCACACCACCTCGCCGTACATCAGAGCCCGCTCGACGGCGATCTTCGACTCGGACCAGTCCCACCACTCGCCCTTGTTCTTCGCGCCGCCCAACTCCGTCGCGGTGAGCGGTCCTTCGGCGCGCAGCTGCTTGATGACCTGGTCGTACGCCCCCGAGGGAAGGTCGTGGTGCCACTGGGGGCGGGTGCGGTAGGCGCGGCGGCGGAAGGCGAAGTGCGGCCACTCCTCGATGGGGAGGATGCACGCGGCGTGCGACCAGTACTCGAACGCGTGGGTCTCCGTCCAGTACGCCGCCTCCACCGTGTCGCGGCCGACGGCGCCCAGGCGTGCGTACGGGATGAGTTCGTGCGACCGGGCCAGGACCGAGATCGTGTCGAGCTGGACGGCGCCGAGGTGGCGCAGGACGCCTCGCACGCCGGACCTGCGGTCGGGGGCGCCCAGGAACCCTTGCGCGCGCAGGGCGATCCGGCGGGCCTCGTCGGCGGAGAGGTCGATGGCGGGACTCGGCAGGCTCGTCATGGTCCGAACGATAGGGGGAGGCACTGACAGCCGGCCTTCTCTCGCCTTCCCGCGCCGGTCTTGTCCGCCTTCGCGGGCAGGTACGGGTGCGGCGAGCGCACTCCGATGTCCGACGGGAGCAGCGAACCGACCCAGCAGTCACGGAGCGTGCCCTTGTTGAGCAACCCCGCGCGGTGCACGCCCTCCACCGTGAACCCGGCCCTCTCCACGACGGCCCGCGAGCCGAGGTTGCCGACCTCCGCGCGCCACTCCAGACGGGTGCAGCGCAACTCCGTGAACGCCCAGCGGGCGAGGGCGAGCACGGTCTCCGTCATGTAGCCGCGGCCCCGGTGCTCCTTGGCCGTCCAGTAGCCGACCTCCCAGGTGCCCGAGCGCGGGTGGTGCAGGCTGGCGGCGGCGAGCAGCGGGCCGCCCTCCCGGGGGCGCACGGCGAAGGTGTACTCCACGTCGTTGCGCCAGTCGTCCGGGACCACGCGGTTGATGAAGGTGTCGGCGTCCACGCGCGTGTACGGCGACGGGATGGTCGTCCAGCGCTGGATGTCCGGGTCCTGACAGGCCGCGTAGGTCTCGTCGGCGTCCTCGGGCGTGAAGGCGCGCAGGAACAGACGTTCGGTGGTGAGGGTGACGGGCTCCATCAAACGATTCTGCTGGGGCGGCGCGCACGGATCCAGCGTTTTACCGGCTTTGGCGATCACCCCGCACGGGCCACTCGTGGGTCGGACCCGGCACCTTCGGCACTCCTCGTCCGTTGACCTCATGGCACACCTCCCGGCGCGGCCCGGTCCTCGCATACGATGGCCGTTGCCCGACGAGTAAAACCGACCATGCCAGGCCCGACCGGCAAGGAGACCAACCCCCGTGTCCGTCCTCTCGAAGATCATGCGTGCAGGCGAAGGCAAGATCCTGCGCAAGCTGCACCGCATCGCGGACCAGGTCAACTCCATCGAAGAGGACTTCGTCAGCCTCTCCGACGCCGAGCTGCGCGCGCTGACCCAGGAGTACAAGGAGCGTTACGCCGACGGCGAGTCGCTCGACGACCTGCTGCCCGAGGCCTTCGCTACGGTCCGCGAGGCCGCCAAGCGCGTCCTGGGCCAGCGGCACTACGACGTCCAGATGATGGGCGGCGCCGCGCTGCACATGGGCTACGTGGCCGAGATGAAGACCGGTGAGGGCAAGACCCTCGTCGGTACCCTGCCGGCGTATCTGAACGCCCTGTCCGGCAAGGGTGTCCACCTGATCACGGTCAACGACTACCTGGCTGAGCGCGACTCCGAGATGATGGGTCGCGTCCACAAGTTCCTGGGTCTGACCGTCGGCTGCATCCTGGCCAACATGACGCCGGCCCAGCGCCGCGAGCAGTACAACTGCGACATCACGTACGGCACGAACAACGAGTTCGGCTTCGACTACCTCCGCGACAACATGGCGTGGTCCAAGGACGAGCTCGTCCAGCGCGGCCACAACTTCGCGATCGTCGACGAGGTCGACTCGATCCTCGTCGACGAGGCCCGTACGCCGCTGATCATCTCCGGCCCCGCCGACCAGGCCACCAAGTGGTACGGCGACTTCGCCAAGCTGGTCACCCGCCTCACCAGGGGTGAGCCCGGCAACCAGCTCAAGGGCATCGAGGAGACCGGGGACTACGAGGTCGACGAGAAGAAGCGCACCGTCGCCATCCACGAGTCCGGTGTCGGCAAGGTCGAGGACTGGCTCGGCATCGACAACCTGTACGAGTCGGTGAACACGCCTCTGGTGGGTTACCTGAACAACGCCATCAAGGCGAAGGAACTCTTCAAGAAGGACAAGGACTACGTCGTCATCGACGGCGAAGTCATGATCGTCGACGAGCACACCGGCCGTATCCTCGCCGGCCGCCGCTACAACGAGGGCATGCACCAGGCGATCGAGGCGAAGGAAGGGGTGGACATCAAGGACGAGAACCAGACCCTCGCGACGATCACCCTCCAGAACTTCTTCCGCCTCTACAAGCGCGACGGCTACGACAGCGGCCTCTCCGGAATGACCGGTACGGCGATGACCGAGGCCGCCGAGTTCCACCAGATCTACAAGCTGGGCGTCGTGCCGATCCCGACGAACCGGCCCATGGTCCGCGCCGACCAGTCCGACCTGATCTACCGCACCGAGGTCGCGAAGTTCGCGGCCGTCGTCGACGACATCGCGGAGAAGCACGAGAAGGGCCAGCCGATCCTGGTCGGCACGACTTCCGTGGAGAAGTCGGAGTACCTCTCGCAGCAGCTGTCCAAGCGCGGCATCCAGCACGAAGTGCTGAACGCGAAGCAGCACGACCGTGAGGCGACCATCGTCGCCCAGGCCGGCCGCAAGGGCGCCGTCACCGTCGCCACGAACATGGCGGGACGAGGCACCGACATCAAGCTCGGCGGCAACCCCGACGACCTCGCCGAGGCGGAGCTGCGCCAGCGCGGCCTCGACCCCGTCGAGCACGTCGAGGAGTGGGCCGCGGCGCTGCCCGCCGCCCTGGAGAAGGCCGAGCGGTCCGTCAAGGCGGAGTTCGAAGAGGTCAAGGAGCTCGGCGGGCTGTACGTGCTGGGCACGGAGCGGCACGAGTCGCGTCGCATCGACAACCAGCTGCGCGGTCGTTCCGGCCGTCAGGGCGACCCGGGCGAGTCGCGGTTCTACCTGTCGCTCGGCGACGACCTGATGCGTCTGTTCAAGGCGCAGATGGTCGAGCGCGTGATGTCGATGGCCAACGTGCCGGACGACGTGCCGATCGAGAACAAGATGGTGACGCGCGCGATCGCGTCCGCCCAGTCGCAGGTCGAGCAGCAGAACTTCGAGACGCGTAAGAACGTCCTCAAGTACGACGAGGTCCTGAACCGGCAGCGCGAGGTCATCTACGGCGAGCGGCGGCGCGTCCTGGAGGGCGAGGATCTGCAGGAGCAGATCACGCACTTCATGGACGACACGATCGACGCGTACATCTCCGCGGAGACCGCGGAGGGCTTCGCCGAGGAGTGGGACCTCGACCGGCTGTGGGGCGCGTTCAAGCAGCTCTACCCCGTCAAGGTCACGGTGGAGGAGCTCGAGGAGGAGGCGGGTGACCGCGCGGGCCTCACCGCCGAGTTCATCTCCGAGTCCATCAAGGAAGACATCCACGAGCAGTACGAGGCGCGTGAGGCGCAGCTCGGCTCCGACATCATGCGTGAGCTGGAGCGGCGGGTCGTTCTCTCGGTCCTGGACCGCAAGTGGCGTGAGCACCTCTACGAGATGGACTACCTCCAGGAGGGCATCGGCCTCCGTGCCATGGCGCAGAAGGACCCGCTGGTCGAGTACCAGCGCGAGGGCTTCGACATGTTCAACGCCATGATGGAGGGCATCAAGGAGGAGTCCGTCGGCTACCTGTTCAACCTGGAGGTCCAGGTCGAGCAGCAGGTCGAGGAGGTCCCGGTCGACGACGCGGCTCCCTCGCTGACGAAGGGCGGCGTCCAGGACGCGGTTCCCGCGGGGTCGGGCGGTTCGCGGCCGGAGATCCACGCCAAGGGCCTCGAGGCCCCGCAGCGGCCCGACCGGCTGCACTTCCAGGCGCCGAACGCCGAGGGCGGCGTCGACGAGGGCGACTTCGTCACGGACGGCTCCGGGGTCCGGTCGGAGTCGGACGGCATGACCCGGGCGGAGCGGCGCAAGGCTCAGAAGGGTGGCCGGCGCCGCAAGAAGTAGCGGTGTCGCTGTCGCTGTCGCTGTGACGTGAGTGGAGGGGCTGGACTTCTGTCCGGCCCCTCTTTCGTCGTGTCGGCCGGGTGCTGCCGGGTGTGGCTAGGTGTGGCTAGGTGTGGGGCGTTCCTGTTTCCACCGCTGTGCAGCGCCACTTGCGATCCGCTCCCAGCGTGAGGCGGAACGCCAGCGCGCGCAGTCTCGGGCCCGCCGCGATGCGGACGAACACCTCGTACGTCTCGGGGTGCGGCTGGTAGTGCCCGATGCGGTGGATGGTGGGGCGGTGGCCGTCCGTGCAGAGCGGCCTCAGCTCCGCCAGGCGCGCCAGCTCGTCGAACGCGGTGTTGGCGATGTGACGAGCCACCCAGTGCATCGGGCGCTGGCCGCTGAGGACCAGGACGAGGCGCTCCGCGAAGACCTCCGTGGGGTGCGGGGGTGGCTGGGCCGGGATCGGGCGGGACGGGGGTACCGGGGGGCTCGTGCGGGAGGGGGGTGTGCGGGAGTCCCTTCGGGTCGGGGGGCGGCCCGCGGGTGGGCGGGTCGTGGTCGGGCGGGGGCGGGGCCTTGTCATCACCTTGCGCATGGGGGCCTCTTCCTCTGCCGGGTGGGGCACTGGTGGGCGGTACCGGTGGGTAACTTTTGCTGGGGATCTTCTACGGGCGCGAAGGGCGGGGAGGCAAGGGGCACGGGCCGGGCCTGAGGGTGGGGTGCGGGTTCACCTATCCGGGGGGTGCGGGGGGTCGGAGGCGCGGGAACGCGGGGGCGGGGCGGGTGAGGGCGAGGGGTGGCGGTTGACGGCCGGGGGGCGTGGGTGGGGAGCTCGATGGGGGACTCCCGCACGTATCCTGGAGGTCTTCCGAGCCACCTGATCCGCCCGCGTGCGGACACCGACGAAAGCGGTCAGCCATGCGCGTCTACGTTCCTCTGACCCTGCCCCGGCTCGCCGAGGCGCACGAGGCGGGGGAGCTGGGGCCCGGGCCGCTGGTCGCCTACGCCGTGACGCCCGCGCTGCGGGAGTGGTACGTCTCGGACGACATCGAGGAGCTGGAGTACGCGGCGTTGAACCGGGCCGCCGCGGCGTCGTTGCGACTGATCGCCGGGGATCCGGGGGCGGCGCGGCGGCGGGTCGTCGTCGCGGCGGACGTGCCGGACGGGGCAGCCGTGGCCGACCCCGACCGGGGGCTCGACCGCGGGGCGCTCGGTGAGGTGCGCATCGCCGATGCGCTGCCGCTGGCCAAGGCGGCGGCCGTGCACGTGGACTCCGGGGACGCGGAGGGGGACGTGGCGGCGGCGGCTTCGGCGCTGGGGGCGGCGGACCAGGGCGACGATGACGCGCGGTTCGTGGTGGACGGGGTCGAGGACCACGAGCTGCTCTGGTTCGCCACGCAGGAGATCCCCGGGCTGATCGCCGGTTGATCCGGCGGGCCGGCCCGGGCGGGGCGGCCCCGGATTTCGGTTGCGGGTGGCCCCGGCGTGACGGGTAGGTTCTTGGGATGGGGAAGCTGCTGCGCGGGGCGCATATCGTGTGGGACTGGAACGGGACCTTGCTGCATGACATCCATGCGGTGATCGAGGCGACCAACGCCTCATTCGCCGAGCTCGGGCTCGAAGCCATCACGTTGGAGCGGTACCGCGATCTGTACTGCGTCCCGATTCCCCGGTTCTACGAGCGGCTGATGGGGCGGCTGCCCACCGACGCCGAGTGGCGGGTCATGGACGCCGTCTTCCACAAGCACTACTGGGCGCGGGCCGATGTCTGCGGGCTGGCCGAAGGGGCCGCCGAGTTGCTGGCCGGGCGGCAGACCGATGGACGTACGCAGTCCTTGTTGTCGCTCGCCCCGCACGAGCGGCTCGTACCGATCGTGCGTCGGCACGGTATCCACGAGTACTTCGTGCGGATCGACGGACGTACGGACGAATCGCACGCCGGCAAGGCCGAGCGGATGGTGCGGCATCTGGACGCCCTGAGCGAGTCCGTGGACGTGGGGCGGGTCGTGGTGGTCGGGGACGCGGTCGACGACGCCGTCGCCGCTGAACACGTGGGGGCGAAGGCCGTGCTGTACACCGGGGGGTCGCACAGTCGGGCCAGTCTGGAGCTCGCCGGGGTCCCCGTCGTCGACACCCTCGCGGAAGCGGTGGACGTGGCCGAACGGCTCGTCGCCTGACGGTGGTGGCCGCGGGGGACCGGTGGCCGGCCGGGGGGCGGCCCGGCGGCCGCCGGGCCGCGGGCCGCCGGGGATGCGAACCGGGTTCCTACGGGTGCCTCACTGCGCCGGTGCCTTCGCCCTCAGCACCGTGAGGAACTCCCTCATCCAGCCCGAGTGGTCCGGCCACGCGCGGGCCGAGACCAGGGTGCCGTCCACCACCGCCTCCGCGTCCTGGAAGGTCGCGCCGGCCGTCTGCATGTCGATCTCCAGGGCCGGGTACGCCGTGACCCTGCGGCCGCTGAGGCCGCCGATCGCCGCGGTCAGGAGCGGGCCGTGGCAGATCTGGGCCACCGGCTTGTCCGCGTCGAAGAACGACTTGAGGATCTTGCGGAGTTCCGGGTCGTTGCGGAGGTACTCGGGGGCCCGGCCGCCGGGGATCACCAGAGCGGCGTACTGGCCGGGATCGACCTCGGAGAAGGCGAGGTCCGCCGGCCAGGTGTACCCCGGCTTCTCCGTGTACGTGTCGAAGCCCGGCTCGAAGTCGTGGACCACGAAGCGCAGGGTCTTGCGGGCCGGGGCCGCGATGTGGACGTCGTAGCCCTCTTCGCGGAGCCGTTGGTAGGGGTAGAGGACTTCCAGGGACTCGGCGGCGTCGCCGGTCACGATCAGGATCTTGGCTGCCATGTCGCTGCGCTCCCCTCGGGCGGGCGGGGGCCGTCCGCGCGGACCCCCAGGGTCAACGTGCCCGCACGGTGGCCCTTTGCCAAGAGGGGCGAGAGGGACGGGTGGCCGACGGCACTGTGCAGAGTGTCAAAGTTCGGGCCCCGCTTTTGTACACATACGGCTCATGACGGCTCCCCGGTCCGGAGCGATAGCCTTGACCCGTGATCAGCGCGATATCCCGCGGGGGCATAGGTGCCCCCGTCCTGCGCCCGGGGAGAACGGTGGACAACCGTGCCCGGGCGCTCGCTGACGCTTCTTCGCGGTGCGGCCGGACAGGCCGAGCGGGCCGGACAGGCCATCTGTCAGTGGAACCGTTGAAAATGGCGGAAAGCTGTCCGCTCTTCCCTCACCGCGGCATAACGTCGAACCCGGCCGGAGACCCCGTGCCGCGGCGTTACGGCACATCACTTCCTTCTACGTCACGCAACGGCGCGCGACAGGAGTCAGAGGACAATGCAGACCAAGCTGGACGAAGCCAAGGCCGAGCTGCTCGCGCGGGCCGCCCGGGTCGCTGAGAACAGCCCGGTCGGGGGGCGCCTACCGAGCGGTGCACCGACTGGGACGACGAGCGGGGCCACGCCGGATCAGGACACGGCTCTCGCGTTCCTCCAGCGCTACTACCTGCACACCGCCCCCGAGGACCTGGCCGACCGCGACCCGGTCGACGTCTTCGGAGCCGCCTTCTCCCACTACCGGCTCGCCGAGAACCGCCCCCAGGGGACGGCGAACGTGCGGGTCCACACCCCGACGGTCGAGGAGAACGGCTGGACGTGCAGCCACTCCGTCGTCGAGGTGGTCACCGACGACATGCCCTTCCTCGTCGACTCCGTCACCAACGAGCTCTCCCGCCAGGGCCGCGGAATCCACGTGGTCATCCACCCGCAGGTCGTGGTGCGCCGTGACGTGACGGGAAAGCTCCTGGAGGTGCTGGGCCGCGAGGCCGGTGCCGAGCTGCCGCACGACGCGCTCGTCGAGTCGTGGATCCACGTCGAGATGGACCGCGAGACCGACCGCGCCGACCTGAAGCAGATCACCGCCGATCTGCTGCGGATCCTCAGCGACGTACGGGAGACCGTCGAGGACTGGGAGAAGATGCGCGACGCCGCGCTGCGCATCGCCGACGAGCTGCCCGCCGAGCCCACCGCGGGCGACCTGCCCGACCAGGAGGTCGAGGAGGCCCGCGAGCTGCTGCGCTGGCTCGCCGACAACCACTTCACGTTCCTCGGCTTCCGTGAGTACAACCTCACGGAGGACGACTCCCTCGCCGCCGTCCCCGGCACCGGCCTCGGCATCCTGCGCGCCGACCCGCAGCACGACGGCGACGACCACCACCCGGTCAGCCCGTCCTTCAACCGGCTGCCCGCCGACGCGCGCGCCAAGGCCCGCGAGCACCGGCTGCTCGTGCTGACCAAGGCGAACAGCCGCGCCACCGTGCACCGGCCCAGCTACCTCGACTACGTCGGCGTGAAGAAGTTCGACGCCGAGGGCAACGTCGTGGGGGAGCGGCGCTTCCTCGGGCTCTTCTCGTCCGCCGCGTACACCGAGTCCGTGCGCCGCGTCCCCGTCATCCGCCGCAAGGTCGCCGAGGTGCTCAAGGGCGCCGGGTTCTCGGCCAACAGCCACGACGGACGCGACCTGCTCCAGATCCTGGAGACCTACCCGCGCGACGAGCTCTTCCAGACGCCCGCCGACGAGCTCCGCTCCATCGTGACGAGCGTCCTGTACCTCCAGGAACGGCGCCGGCTGCGGCTCTACCTGCGCAAGGACGAGTACGGGCGCTACTACTCGGCGCTGGTCTACCTGCCGCGCGACCGCTACACCACCGGCGTCCGCCTGCGGATCATCGACATCCTCAAGGAGGAGCTGAACGGCGCCAGCGTCGACTTCACCGCCTGGAACACGGAGTCGATCCTCTCCCGCATCCACTTCGTGGTGCGCGTGCCCAAGGGCGCCGAGGTCCCCGACCTCTCCGACGCCGACGTCGAGCGCATCGAGGGCCGGCTCGTCGACGCCGCCCGCTCCTGGGCCGACGGCTTCGCGGAGGCGCTGACCGCCGAGTGCGGCGAGGAGCGCGCCGCCGAACTCCTCCGCCAGTACGGGGGCGCCTTCCCCGAGGGGTACAAGGCCGACCACACGCCGCGCGCCGCCGTCGCCGACCTCCAGCACCTGGAGCAGCTCTCGCAGGGCGACAAGGACTTCGCGCTCTCCCTGTACGAGCCGGTGGGGGCCGCGCCCGGCGAGCGGCGCTTCAAGATCTACCGCGCGGGCGGCCAGGTGTCGCTCTCCGCCGTCCTGCCGGTGCTGCAGCGCCTCGGCGTCGAGGTCACGGACGAGCGCCCGTACGAACTGCGCTGCACGGACCGTACGAACGCGTGGATCTACGACTTCGGGCTCCGGCTGCCCAAGTCGCAGAACGGCAACGGCGACTACCTGGGCGACGACGGCCGCGAGCGCTTCCAGGAGGCGTTCGCCGCCGCCTGGACCGGTGAGGCCGAGGTCGACGGGTTCAACTCGCTGGTGCTGCGCGCCGGTCTCAACTGGCGTCAGGCGATGGTGCTCCGGGCGTACGCGAAGTACCTGCGCCAGGCCGGTGCGACGTTCAGCCAGGACTACATGGAGGACACCCTCCGCAACAACGTCCACACCACCCGGCTGCTCGTCTCGCTCTTCGAGGCGCGGATGTCGCCGGACCGCCAGCGCGCGGGCACCGAGCTGACCGACGGGCTCCTGGAGGAGCTGGACGGCGCCCTGGACCAGGTCGCGTCCCTCGACGAGGACCGGATCCTGCGGTCCTTCCTCACCGTCATCAAGGCGACGCTGCGGACGAACTTCTTCCAGGAGAGCGAGGGCGGCAAGCCGCACAGCTACGTCTCCATGAAGTTCGACCCCCAGGCCATCCCGGACCTGCCGGCGCCCCGCCCCGCGTACGAGATCTGGGTGTACTCGCCCCGCGTCGAGGGCGTCCACCTGCGCTTCGGCAAGGTCGCGCGCGGCGGCCTGCGCTGGTCCGACCGGAAGGAAGACTTCCGGACCGAGATCCTGGGCCTCGTGAAGGCGCAGATGGTGAAGAACACCGTCATCGTGCCCGTCGGCGCCAAGGGCGGCTTCGTCGCCAAGCAGCTCCCCGACCCGTCGGTGGACCGCGACGCATGGCTGGCCGAGGGCGTCGCCTGCTACAAGACGTTCATCTCCGCGCTGCTCGACATCACCGACAACCTGGTCGCGGGCGAGGTCGTGCCCCCGGCGGACGTCGTCCGGCACGACGAGGACGACACCTACCTCGTCGTCGCCGCCGACAAGGGCACGGCGACGTTCTCCGACATCGCCAACCAGGTCGCCGAGTCGTACAACTTCTGGCTGGGCGACGCCTTCGCCTCCGGCGGCAGCGCCGGGTACGACCACAAGGGCATGGGCATCACCGCCCGCGGCGCCTGGGAGTCCGTGAAGCGGCACTTCCGCGAGCTCGGCTGCGACACCCAGTCCGAGGACTTCACCGTCGTCGGTGTCGGCGACATGAGCGGCGACGTGTTCGGCAACGGAATGCTGCTCTCCGAGCACATCCGCCTCGTCGCGGCCTTCGACCACCGGCACATCTTCATCGACCCGAAGCCGGACGCCGCGACCTCGTACGCCGAGCGCCGCCGCCTCTTCGAGCTGCCGCGCTCCTCCTGGGCCGACTACGACAAGGAGCTGCTCTCCGCGGGCGGCGGGATCTTCCCGCGCAGCGCCAAGGCGATCCAGCTCAACGCCCAGATCCGCGAGGCGCTCGGCATCGAGGGCAAGATCGCCAAGATGACGCCGGCCGACCTGATGAGGACCATCCTCCAGGCGCCCGTCGACCTGCTGTGGAACGGCGGCATCGGTACGTACGTCAAGTCCTCCGCGGAGTCGAACGCGGACGTCGGCGACAAGGCCAACGACGCGATCCGCGTGGACGGCCAGGAGCTGCGCGTCAAGGTCGTCGGCGAGGGCGGCAACCTCGGTCTGACCCAGCTGGGCCGCATCGAGTTCGCACGCTCCGGCGGCCGCATCAACACCGACGCCATCGACAACAGCGCGGGCGTGGACACCTCCGACCACGAGGTGAACATCAAGATCCTGCTCAACGCGGTCGTCGCCAACGGCGACATGACCGTCAAGCAGCGCAACAAGCTGCTCGCCGAGATGACCGACGAGGTCGGCCACCTGGTCCTGCGCAACAACTACGCGCAGAACACCGCCCTGGCCAACGCCGTCTTCCAGTCGTCGTCCCTGCTCCACGCCCACCAGCGGTTCATGCGCAGGCTCGGCAAGCAGGGCCACCTCGACCGCGGCCTGGAGTTCCTGCCCAACGACCGGCAGATCCGCGAGCTGCTCAACTCCAGCCGCGGCCTCACCCAGCCCGAGCTCGCCGTGCTCCTCGCCTACACGAAGATCACGGCCGCCGACGAGCTGATCCAGACGACGCTGCCAGACGACCCGTACCTGCAGCGCCTGCTGCACGCGTACTTCCCGAAGGCACTGCACGAGAGGTTCCCCGAGCAGGTCGACGGCCACGCGCTGCGCCGCGAGATCGTCACGACGGTCCTCGTCAACGACACCGTCAACAGTGGCGGTTCGACCTTCCTGCACCGCCTGCGGGAGGAGACGGGCGCCTCGCTGGAGGAGATCGTGCGGGCGCAGCTCGCCGCCCGTGAGATCTTCTGCCTGAGCGAGGTGTGGGACGCGGTCGAGGCGCTCGACAATGTCGTCGCCGCCGACGTCCAGACCCGGATCCGGCTGCACTCGCGGCGCCTCGTCGAGCGCGGCTCGCGCTGGCTGCTGAACAACCGGCCGCAGCCGCTCCAGCTCGCCGAGACGATCGACTTCTTCGGCAAGGGCGTCACGGAGGTCTGGGCCGAGCTGCCGCAGCTGCTCCGCGGCTCCGACCTGGAGTGGTACGAGGGCATCCGCGACGAGCTGACCGAGGCGGGCGTGCCGGAGGAGCTGGCGCGCCGCGTCGCCGGGTTCTCGTCCGCCTTCCCGGCGCTCGACATCGTCGCGGTCGCCGACCGCACCGGCAAGGAGCCGATGGCGGTCGCCGAGGTCTACTACGACCTCGCGGACCGGCTCCGCATCACGCAGCTCATGGACCGCATCATCGAACTGCCGCGGGCCGACCGCTGGCAGTCCATGGCGCGCGCCTCCATCCGCGAGGACCTGTACGCGGCGCACGCGGCGCTCACGGCGGACGTCCTCGCGGCGGGCAACGGCCAGTCCACGCCGGAACAGCGGTTCAAGGCGTGGGAGGAGAAGAACGCGCCGATCCTGAGCCGGGCGCGGTCGACGCTGGAGGAGATCCAGAGCTCGGACGCGTTCGATCTGGCGAACCTTTCGGTGGCCATGCGGACGATGCGGACGCTGCTGCGCACGCACTCGTAGTTTCTGGTAGGTGACACGGGGGCGCCCCGGGCCTTGTCGGCCCGGGGCGCCCCCGTGTGTACACCGGAGTGCGGGGTGGGCGGAATGGTTGCTTCCGCGGTGCGGA
Source organism: Streptomyces venezuelae (assembly GCF_008642355.1). Classification (NCBI taxonomy): domain Bacteria; kingdom Bacillati; phylum Actinomycetota; class Actinomycetes; order Kitasatosporales; family Streptomycetaceae; genus Streptomyces; species Streptomyces venezuelae. The sequence continues at coordinate 3,213,027 of NZ_CP029193.1, read as the reverse complement.
ACGGGTGATGACATTCCCCACGACTCGCCATATCTCATCAATTCAGACATTTGGTCTAAGGTGGGTGAGATTGTCTGATGGCGGTACGAGATCCGATGCGCAGGGAAGGTCCGACGAGGCGATGACCGAAGCCATTCTGCTGGTCGGCGGGCAAGGCACCCGGCTGCGGCCGGTGACCGTCCACACGCCGAAGCCGATGGTCCCCGCAGCCGGTGTCCCCTTCCTCGCGCACCAGCTCGCCCGCCTCGCCGCCGCCGGCGTCGACCACGTCGTGATGGCGACCTGCTATCTCGCCGAGGTCTTCGAACCGTACTTCGGCGACGGGTCGGCGTACGGCCTTGAACTGGAGTACGTCGTCGAGGACGAGCCCCTCGGTACGGGGGGAGCCATCCGCAACGCGGCGGCGCGGCTGCGGTGCGGGAGCGTTGAACCCGTCCTGGTGTTCAACGGGGACATCCTCAGCGGGCTCGACATCCGCGACCTCGTCGACACGCACGTGCGCCGTGACGCCGACGTCACGCTCCATCTCGCCCGCGTCGACGACCCCCGCGCGTTCGGGCTCGTGCCGACGGATGACGACGGCCGTGTCCTCGCGTTCACCGAGAAGCCGACGACGCCCGAGGAGATCGTCACGGACCAGATCAACGCGGGAGCGTACGTCTTCCGCAGGTCCGTGATCGACGAGATCCCGCGGGGGCGCGTGGTCTCGGTGGAGCGGGAGACCTTCCCGGCGCTGCTCGCGCGGGGCGCGCACCTGCACGGGAAGGTCGAGAACGCGTACTGGCTGGACCTCGGGCGCCCCGAGGCACTCGTCCAGGCATCGGCCGATCTCGTACGCGGGGTCATCGAGTCGCCCGCACTGCCCGGGGAGCGGGGCGAGTCCCTGGTCCTGCCCGGCGCGGAGGTCGCCGCGGACGCGGTGCTCACCGAGGGGACCGTCGTGGGGGCGGGTGCCCGGATCGGGGCGGGAGCGGTCGTGCGGGGCTCTGTCGTGCTCGACGGCGCGGAGGTCGGGGCGGGTGCCGACGTCCGGCTGAGCCTGGTCGGGGCGGGCGCCCGCGTCGGCCGCCGCACCGTTCTGCACGGGGCGGTCGTGGGGGACGGGGCGCGGGTGGGGGCCGACAACGAACTGCGGACCGGGGCGCGGGTGTGGTGCGGGGTGGTGCTGCCGGATGCGGCGGTGCGGTTCTCGCCCGATGTAGGGGTGGGGTCCCCTATCGACGTGCCGACCGGGGAGGGCGGGGCGGCCGGGGCGCCCGGGTTCAGTGGTGATCCCGTGCTGACTGGTTCTCGTACCACCGAAGGGCTTGTGCAGTGACTGTGAACCTTCCTCAGAACGACCTCTCCGAGAGTCTCGCCGAGCGGCTGCCGAAGGCGTGGGCCGCGACGCCGTTGACCGTCGTCATGCCCACGTACAACGAAGCGGGGAACCTGCCCGGCATGGCCGAGGCCCTCATGGCGCTGCCCCTGCCCGGCCTGCGTCTCCTCGTCGTCGACGACTCCAGCCCCGACGGCACCGGACAGATCGCCGAACGCTTCGCCGAGCGGTACGGCAGCGCCCGCATGGGTGTCCTGCACCGCACCGAGAAGGACGGTCTCGGCCGCGCCTACGCGGCGGGCATGGCGCAGGCCGTCGCCGAGGGCGCGCACTACGTCCTGCAGATGGACGCCGACGGCAGCCACCCCGTGGAGAAGGCGGCCGAGCTGCTCGGCGTCGCCCTCGCCACGGACGCGGGTGTCGTCATCGGGAGCCGGTACGTCCAGGGCGGCACGCTCTCCGACGCGTGGGGCGCCCACCGCAAACTGCTCTCCCGCTGGGCCAACGCGTACGCGGGCACGATCCTCGGCACGCGCGTCCGTGACATCACCGGCGGGTTCAACCTGTGGCGCGCCGACGCACTCCGCGCGATCGACCTCGCGTCCGTGGACAGCGCGGGGTACAGCTTCCAGGTCGAGATGAAGTACCGGGCGCTGCGGCGGGGCTTCGACGTCATGGAGGTACCGATCCACTTCGAGGACCGCACGGTCGGCGAGTCGAAGATGAGCCTGATGGTGCAGTTGGAGTCGGTGGTCATGCCGTGGAAGCTGCGGTTGAACGCGAGTCCTGGGGACGGCGGCCGTGACCGCGGGGCGGGGGTGCGTGGATGAGTCCGTCGACCCTGCCGACCCTGCCGACCCCGCACGAGGCGCCGCAGACCGCGCCGCCGGCGCCCAGGCCCCCCGACTCCGCCTCCGACCCCGCCACCGGGCCCGCCCCCGTTTCCGCTCCCTCCCCGCGGCTCACGGTCGCCCGCCTGCGCAGGCTGTTCCTGGAGCTCGTGAAGTTCGGCGTCGTCGGCGGCAGCGGTGTGGCGGTGAACCTCGTCGTCTTCAACCTCCTGCTGCACGGCATGTCCTCGGGACCGATGACGGCGACGGTGCTGGCCAGCTGCGTGGCCATGGGCACGAACTACCTGGGCTTCCGCTTCTTCGCGTACCGCGACCGCGCCTCGCGCACGAAGCGGCAGATCGCGCTCTTCTTCGCCTTCAGCGGGATCGGCGTGGCGATGGAGAGTCTGCTGTTCTACGGGGCGTACCACGGTGCGGGCATGAGTGGCCCGCTCGGCTCGAACATCGCGAAGGCGCTGTCGATCGTCCTTGCGTCGGCGTTCCGCTTCCTCGTCTACCGGACGTGGGTCTTTCAGCACGATGCGCGTCACGATGCGCGTCGCCACTAAACCCGTCATACGGGGAGCCGTCTGGGCGGCGGCATCCCTCCTCGTGGTCCTGCTCCTCCTCGTGATCGTCCGCCTGCCCTGGGCGGGCGACCTCGGCATCCACGCGGCGACGATCGAGCGCCTGCGCCACCACTTGGCCGCCCCGGGCAACCCCCTGGTCGACGCGGACACCCCGAGCCCGTACTACTCCCCGTGGATGCTGCTGCTCGGCTGCCTGGCGAAGGTGACCGGGCTCGGCACGTTCGTGGTGCTGCGGGTGGCGGCGCTGGCGGGGCTCGGCCTGCTGGTGACGGGAGTGGTCCATCTCGTGCGCACGTTCAGTGCGCGGCGGGCGGCGCCGCCCCTGGCGTTGCTCTGCCTGGTGCTGCTCTGGGGTCCGGCGGTGTTCAACTGGAGCGGGTTCCCGGGGCTGAACTCGCTGGCCCTGACGATCGCCTACCCCAGTACGTTCGCACTGGGTCTCTCCTTCCACTTCTGGGCGCTGCTGCGGAAGGCGTTGCGGAAGGAAGGAGGCGGGTGGCCGGTCTTCCTGGGGCTCGGCCTGCTCTGGGCGGTGATTCTCCTGAGCCACCAGTTCACGGGGGTCGTGGCGTCGTTCGGCGGCCTCGCGATGATGCTCGGGGCGCGGCCTCGGCCGTCGCGGGCGGTGCTGGTGCGGTCGGCGGGTGGCGTCGCGCTGGGGACGGTGCTGCTGGGGCTCTGGCCGTACTACTCCTTCTTCGGCCTGTTCGGCGCGGGCGGTCTGGAGCAGATCCACCGTTCCCTCTACCGGGACCTGCTTCCCCACTTCGGGCTTGCGCTGGTGGGCGTGGCGGCGCTGGTGCTGCGTTTCCGCCGGGATCGCCGCGACGAGCTGGTGCTCTTCTTTCTCTTCGGCGCGGTGGTGTTCGCGGCGGGTGGCCTGAGCGGCCACTACTCGTGGGGCAGGGTGCTTCCGGCGGTCCTGATCCCGGCTCAGCTGGCGGCGGCGCTCGACGTCTTCGAGTCGGGGCGTGCGGGGGTGCGGCGCGTCTTCGCGGGACTGCTGGGCGCGGCGCTGCTCGTCGGCGCGTGGACGCAGGCGGGGACGCTCGGGTATGTGGTGCCGCGCGACGCGTTGCCGACGCCGGTCGCGGCGAAGTACCGGCCTCCGTGGCCGGGTTACAAGTGGCTGGCTCAGGAGGTGCGGTACGGCGACGTGGTGATGGCGAAGACGTTCCCCTCCCGCCAGATCCCGGCGTACGGCCCCTACACGGTGGCCCCCGGCTACCCGGACTTCTTCCTGCCGGACCAGGAGCAACGGGTCACCGCGGTGCGGGACTACTTCGCCGCGGGCACGGCGCGCGCGGAGCGGCTGGACATCCTGCGGAGGTACGGGGTGCGGTGGGTCGTCGCGTACCCCGGGGACGGGGGGCTTCGGGCCGACGATCCCGCGCTGCGGCGGGTGGCTACGGGTCCGCGGGGGCAGGTTCTGTACGAGGTGGTGGGTGGCTGAGGGGTTCGCCCTGGCGGTAGGGGTGTGGCTCGGCGACGAACCTGCCGGAATCCGGGCCGCTCCGGTCGACGCGGGCGCGCCGTCTGCGGTGCGTTGGGGGCGCCGCCCGGTGGGTCCGGGCGGCGGTGGGCGTGGGTCAGGGGCAGGTGACCAGGATGATCGAGACCGCTGTGCAGGTTACCGATGCCGTGTCGTTGGTCGGGGTGGGGTCCACCGGGGTTGAGGTCGTGCGTTGCGCTGTGACCTTGACCGGACCCAGGGTCAGCAGGTGCAGGGGGACTCGGAATGACTTCTGCGCGGATGTGTTCGGGGAGATGGGTGCGTACTCGCACGCCACCGCGGTGCCGGATGCCGAGCAGCCGGACGACAGGTTCGTGGCCCTCGCGCCCGTCGGGAGCTTTGCCGTCACAGTTGCCGATGAGGCGGTTGCCGGGCCCGTGTTGTTCGCCGTCAGCGTGTACGTGAGGTACGGGACCAGGATGCTCAGGTGCGGCTTCGCCGTCAGGTGGACGGCTACGTCCGCCTGCGCGGCGGGCGGCGCCGCGGTGAACGCCATGCCGTACGGGCCCGTGAAGCCCGCGATCGTGTCCGTGACCGTGTTCGTCCCGGGGGCGATCACCGAGACCGTGTCGTCCTCGATGTTCGCCGCGTAGACCGCCGTGCCGGACGGGTCCGCCTCGACCCTGACCGGGCCGTCGCCGACCGCGACGGTCGCCGTCACCGCACGGGTCGCCGTGTCGATCACCTTCACGTCGCCGCTGCTCCGGTCGGCGACGTAAGCCCGGCCGCCCGACGGGGCGAACGTGACGCTGTTCGGCGTCCCCCCGACCGGGATCGTGGCACTCACCGTGTTCGTCGCCGTGTCCAGCACCGAGACCGAGTCGGAGTTGTTGTTCGTGACGTAGGCGGTGGTGCCGGTGGGGTTGACCGCCACGCCCGCCGGGGCGGACCCGACCGGGACCGTCGCGCTCACCGTGTTCGTCGCCGTGTCCACCACGGACACCGAGTTGCCGTTGTTGTTCGTGACGTACGCGGTCGTGCCCGAGGGAGCCATCGCCACGCCGTTCGGGCCCTCCCCGACCTGCACCGTGGCACTCACCGTGTTCGTCGCCGTGTCGATCACCGACACCGTCGTCCCGCCGCTGTTCGCCACGTACGCGCGCGACCCGGACGGGGTCACCGCCACGTTCAACGGGTTGCTGCCGACCGGGATCGTCGCCGTCACCGTGTCGGTGTCCGTGTCGATCACCGAGACCGTGGCCTCGTCGAAGTTCGTGACGTAGGCCCGCTCCTTCGCGGGCGCGATCGCCACGCCCACCGGGCTGTTGCCGACCGTGATGCTGTCGGTGACGGCTTTCGTCTCCGTGTCGACCACCGAGACCGTGTCGCCGTGGAAGTTGGCCACGTAGGCGGAGGGGCCGGCGGCCGCCTGCGCGGGGGCGGGGAGTGCCACGAGGCCTGCGAGGGCCAATGTGGTGCCCGTCATCACGGCGGCGAGACGTCGCCCCCGGGAGGCTCTGGAAGGTCCAGCGGGTCTGGAGAGTGCGCGGAACATGGGACTTCCCCCCTTCGGTGACGCCCTGTGACGTCACGTCACCGGCATCTTCCCGCCACTCCCGTCCCCCAGGGGCCGAATCTCCGCCGTTGTCCGAATACGACAACAAGGGTGGCCGTCCGGTGACTTGACGTCGGACGGCCGCCCTCGTGCCCTCAGTCGGCGGTCTCAGCGAGCGAGCGCCCCCGCCAGGCGCGCCGCCTTCCGCAGGCGCGAGCCCGCCTTCGCCCCCGCCCTCCTGGCCAGCGGCCGTATCACGCGGGCCGTCACGCCCACCGGGGTCCAGCGGAGCTGGAGGCGGCCCGAGGCCCGGCCCTCCGGTTCCACCGTGACCTCGTGGGGGAGGGCGCCGCCGCGGTAGTCGACGCGCGCCCTGAGCGTGGGGAAGGTCAGCGGGGCCAGGAGCAGGGCCGTGTTGCGGAGTTGGCCCGAGGTGAGTTGGAGGACAGGGTGGCGCGTGCCCGCGAAGCCGTTGAGGGGGAGCGGGGCCGCCGCCAGGTCCAGGCGGACCGTGCCCTCGAAGACGCCGGGGCGGACCGGGTCCAGCCGGAACGGGGTCTTCATGCGGCGCCGGCCGGGGGCGAGGAGCAGCGTGGCCACCTGGGGGCCGACCGGGAGGCGCAGGCCCGGGTCGTACGTGCGGATGGACAGGGTGACCGTCGCCGCCGGGCCCCGCTCCACGCGCGTGATCTCGTGGCGGAACTGCGCGCTCGCGAAGGGGCGGGAGTCCAGGCCCAGGTCCGTGACGTCGAGCTCCCTGCGGGAGGCCGCGGACTCGGGGACGTATCCGCCCCAGTAGACACGGCCCGCCGCGTCCATGGTCGTCTCGCGCGGCGCCACTCCGTGACCCAGACCCCGCGCCGCCAGCTGCGCCTCCTCCAGGCGGCCGTCCTGGACCAGGCGGAGTACGACCCGTTCGGCACGGGGCAGGCGTGCGTACGCGCCCGCAGCCAGCTCGGCCAGGTACGGGTTCACGATCTCCGCGAAGCCCGTCAGCCACTCCTCGTCCCGGAACGGCAGGTCACCCGCGTACATCCGGAAGTCGTGCTTCAGGAACTTGTAGTCCTTCGCCTCGCGGACGGCCTCGTGGCCGCTCGACACGAGGAACGCGTCTATGAGGCGCTGGACGTGTATGCGGTCGCGGACGTTCGTCAGCTTGTGGCGCTGGTTCGAGATCGACGCGGACTCCGCCGCCTCGTAGGGCGCGATGTACCAGCGGTAGACGGGGTCGGGGATGACCGTGAACGCCGTCGCGAGGCAGTACGCCTGCGCCGAGAACAGCTGGTCCTCGTAGTGGATGCCCTCCGGGAAACGGAGGTTGTTCCCGTCCAGGAAGGCGCGGCGGTACATCTTGCTCGTCGACAAGTGCTCGAAGAACAGGGACGGTTCCGCCTCGATGCCCTCCACCGTCCGCCGCTCCGCGACCAGGTGCGGCATCCACGTGGAGGTGCGGCCCGTGTCGACCCGTATCCGCTCCACCGCGCCCATCACGAAGTCCACCTCCCGTTCGCGGTGTGCGGCGAGGAGCACCTCGACCGACCGCTCCGGGAGTTCGTCGTCGCTGTCCAGGAACATCAGGTACGGGGCGCGTGCGATGTCGAGGGCCCGGTTGCGCGGTGCGCTGCAGCCGCCGCTGTTCTCGGGGAGGCGGAGGTACGACACGCGGTCGTCCTCCGACGCCAACTGCCGTGCCACCTCCGGCGTGCTGTCCGTCGAGTGGTCGTCGCTGATGATGATCTCGATGTTCGCGTGCGTCTGGCGGCGCAGCGAGGCGACGGCGCGCGGGAGGCGTTCCGCGTCGTTGTAGACGATCACCGTCACGGTGACGTCGGGCGTCGCGGTGAGGTCGGGCGTCGCGGAGACATCAGGCGTCGTGGTCATCGCTGGGTCGCCTCCTCGGGCGTCGGTGCCGGGGTGCGCTCGTCGACCGGCGTGACGGGCGGCAGGGACTCCTCGCTCTCGCCGAGGAAGACACGGCGTACGACCCGCTCGGCCGCGCGCCCGTCGTCGTACTCGCAGAAGCGGTGCCGGAACGCGCGCCGCGCCTTCTCCGCCGACGCGTCGCGCCACGCGTCCGACGTGAGCAGCGCCGTCAGCTCCTCCTGCGTGCGCGCCACCTTGCCCGGCGCCTCCGCCATCAGGTCGAAGTACACGCCGCGCGTCGTCGCGTACGTCTCCCAGTCGTCGGCGTAGATGACGATCGGGCGGTCCAGGTTGGCGTAGTCGAACATGATCGACGAGTAGTCCGTGATCAGTGCGTCCGCAGCGAGCGCGAGTTCCTCCACGGGGTCGTACGACGACACGTCGATGACCCGTCCGCTCTTGCGCAGGCCCGCCAGCGGCGACGCCGCGCCGCCGTAGAAGTAGTGGCCACGGACCAGGAGGACCGTGTCCTCACCCAGGCGGTCCGCGAGGGTCGCGAGGTCGAGGCGCGGGGTCCAGGCCGCCTCGTAGTCGCGGTGGGTGGGCGCGTAGAGGATCGCCCGCTTGCCGGGCGCGATGCCGAGCTTCTCGCGGATCGCGCGGATGTCGGCGGCGGTCGCGCTGTAGTACACGTCGTTGCGCGGGTAGCCGTAGTCCAGCGAGGTGTAGTGCGAGGGGTACGCGCGCTCCCACATCTCCGTGGAGTGGCCGTTCGCGGAGACGCTGTAGTCCCAGCGGTCCACGCGCGCCAGCAGGTCGTGGAAGTTCAGGCCCTTCGCCGCGGCCGGGTAGTCGAGCTGGTCCAGGCCCATGCGCTTCAGGGGCGTGCCGTGGTGCGTCTGGAGGTGGACCGAGTCCGGGCGCTTCACGATCGCGTTCGGGAAGTTGGCGTTGTTCACCAGGTATTTCGCGCGCGCCATCACCTCCCAGTAGCGGCGCGTGCCGGGCACGACGTGGTCGGTGCCGGGCGGCAGCAGCGGTACGTTCGCCGCCGAGACCACCCACACCGCGTGGATGTGCGGGGCGAGTTCCGCGAGCTTCGCCGCGACCGCCGCCGGGTTGCAGGCCACGCCCCGGTCCCAGTACGCCGTGAACACCGCGAGGTTCGGGTCGACGGGGCGCTCCAGTTCCCTGCGGTAGCGCAGGTCGCGGACCTTCTTGCCCACCTTGTGCTTGCGCGAGAGGACCGCGGAGCGCAGCTTGCGCCGCTGCTGGTTCGCCGTCTGGAACGTGCGGTACTTCGTGTACGCGTCCTCTTCGAGAAGCCGGCGCCGCACACCCTCCAGGCCGCCGGGGTGCTGGTGGCCCCGGGGGCGCCAGGCGACGGCGGCCTTCGACGCGCGGTGGAAGAACTCCCTGCGGACCGGGTCGGGCAGCTGCTCGCGGGCGACGACGCGCAGGCAGTCGCCGACCATCACGTCGTAGAGCGCGGCGCGCGGTGCGGTGGGCAGGCCGCGGTCGGTGGCGAGGGCGAGGAGCGACTCGTAGCGGTCGATGACGGCGTAGCGCTCCTCGGGGGGACCCTTCGGGAGGCTCTCGGACCTCAACTCCCGTACATTGAGCGCCACTTGGTCGAGCGTCGCGACGCGGTCGGCCAGGAGCAGCGCCGCGTACGCGGCGAACGTCTCGTCGTCCGCCGACAGTTCGGTGCGGTGCGCCCGCCAGAAGTCGGCCCGCAGCACGCGGTTGCCGAGCAGCGGCGTGACCTTCAGGAGGTTCGGGCAGTCCGCGAGCGGCAGGTCGCGGCGGCCCTGCTTGGCGAGGTGCTTGCCGTCGGGGCTCGGCATGCCCTGGTGCCGCCAGGTGGAGCGGACGTGGTCGACGCAGAGGACGTCCACACCGGCCTCCAGGTCCGCGACGCGGTCGGCGACGGCGCGCGGAGCGCCCGTCGGCACGCTGTCCTTGCTGTGCACGAAGTGCAGCCATCGGCCGCCCGCGCGTTCGGCGCCCGCGGTGCGGGCCGCGCCGTCACCCGTGCCCTCGGGCAGCGGCACGACGGTGACGCCCGGCCGGTCCGCGGCGGCGGCCTGCGCGGAGGCGCCGACAGCCGCGACGATCACCTCGACGCCGGGCGACGCCTGCGCGGCGAGGGCGTCCAGACAGGCGCCCAGGTGGCCCTGGACGTTGCGGCCGTGGACGACGACACTCAGCTCGGGTCCGGCGCCGGACCCGTCACCCTGCGCCGGTCCGGTGCTTCCACCCTGCTCGGGCACGTCGGTGCCCCCCTTCCGTGTGCTCATGCGGTGGTCGCCCCCCGGTGGGCGAGCATCCGGTCGACGACGCGGGCCGCGGCCCCGCCGTCGTCCAGGTCGCAGAACTCGGCGCGGAACGCGTCGTACGCCTCCGCGTACGGCGCACTCGTCGCGTCGATGTCCTTCAGCGCGGCGATCAGCTCGTCCGAGGTGTGGACCAGCGGTCCCGGCGCGCGCTGCTCGAAGTCGAAGTAGAAGCCGCGCAGCCGGTCCCGGTAGTGCTCCAGGTCGTACGTGAAGAACAGCATCGGACGGCCCGTCACCGCGAAGTCGAACATCACCGAGGAGTAGTCGGTGACGAGGACGTCGGCGATCAGGAGAAGATCCATGATGTCCGGGTAACTCGCCACGTCCCACACGAAACCGTCGCCCGCGCCCGGCACCGGCTCCACGATGTGGGCGTGCGGCCGGACGAGGAGCACGTGGTCGTCGCCCAGCCCGGCGCGCGCCTTCGCCAGGTCGACGCGCAGGTCGAGCAGGAAGCCGCCGCGGTGGCGCTGCTTGTCCTCGCGCCACGTCGGCGCGTACAGGACGACTTTCTTTCCCTCGGGCAGCCCGAGCGCGCGCCGCACCTTGTCGGCGCGCTTGGCGCGGTCGGGGGCGAGCAGCACGTCGTTGCGGGGGTAGCCGGCTTCGAGGAGCTCACCGTCCACGTCGCCGCCGAACCGGAACGCGCTGCGCATGATCGGGGTGCTGAACTTGTTCGGGGAGAGCAGCATCGTCCACTGGTGGCGCTCGCGGTCCAGGTCCTGGAGGTACTGGGTGCTCGCGAAGTGGTCGTTGTCGAAGTCGAAGCCGATGCGCTTCAGCGGGGTGCCGTGCCAGGTCTGGACGATCTGCTGGCCCTCGCGCCGCTCCAGCCAGCGCGGGAAGTGCGTGTTGCCGACGATGTAGCGGGAGCGGGCCATCGCCTCGTAGTACTCGGGGCTGTGCACGCGGACGGCCTTCGCGGTCGCCGGGACCTCGCACTGGCCGTCCTTGACGACCCAGAGGTGGTCGACGGGCAGGCCGCGGCGGACCATCTCCTCGTGGATGGCGCGCGGCGAGTCGCCGTACATGCGGCCGCCGAAGACGTCGTACAGGACGGCCTCGCGGAACGGCTCGTGGCGGGCGGCGGGGTAGGTCTCCGTGCGCAGGCGGGTCTGGCGGTGGCGGCTGCGTTCCTCGGGGCGCAGCTCGGAGTGGGCCATCAGGGCGAGCTGGTCGTACTGACGGGCCTGGAGCTCGACGCGCTTGCCGTGTGCGTCGACCTCCAGGGGGAGGTCGCCGTGGACGGGCGGGGCGAGCTGGACGGCCGTGCGGGAGCCGTCCGGCTTCTGGACCGACGGCCACCAGAAGCCCGCTCGGAGCGGGGTCTCTCCTGCGTAGCGGTGGGTGGGGGCGGGGACGAAGCGGGCCTCGAACCGGCCGTCCTTCGCCTTCGCCGGGAACGTGTACTCGTGGCCCGACCAGGTCTGGCGGAGCACCAGCTCCAGAGGGTGGGTGCCCTGGGCCGGATAGCTGCCGGTGAGCTCGACGGAGCCGTCCGGGTGGACGGAGACGTGGTCGACGAGGGGCTGGACGGGCTGGTCGCAGAACTGGAGGTAGCCGCCGGGGCTGCGCCTTGCGTAGACCGTCCTGCCGGGGTCTTTCTGCGCGAACTGGGCGCCCGAGAAGCCCTCCCTGTCGTCCATGATCAGGGCAAGACGAGTCGACGTGGGCTCGTCACCGGAGGCGTCGACGATCTCCACCGACATGTCCCAGCGGGCTATGGAGCGTTCTGCCTGGGTGGGGCGGAGGCGTTCGTGGTTGACGCGGATGTCCGTCAGGGCCGCCGTGTCGACGTGGGCCGTGAAGGGGACGCGGCCCTCCCGAGGGACGCCGAGGGTCAGCGGCGCCGTCAGGATCGTGCCGGACTCGCGCATGCGCAGGCGCAGGCGGGCCGTGCCCTCGGGGGCCGTGCGCAGAACGCCGCGGACGACGAGGTGGGAGCCCTCCGCGCGGACCTCGAGGGCGCGCGCGTGCGCCGTCTCCACGCGGATCGCCAGCTCGCCGTCCTGGATCTGCGGAGCCACCCGCACGTCCTGGGTCACCCAGTGCGCGGGCGGCGTCTGCCCGGACCCCGTGCCCGCCCCGTACAGCGGGCCGCGCCGCGGCGTCGACCCCGTGCCGGCCACGGCGACCCGCACGTACCAGACGCCGTCCACCCACGTGCCGCGGCGCCGCAGCCGCGACGGGTTCACCAGCGCGCCGAAGCCCGCCCAGTCGGCGTGCCGGAACTCGGCGCCGGACGCCACCGTCGCCTCCGGGTCGAGGTGGCTGCGCGCGGGCACGAGGACCGTGCGGCGGCTGCCCTTCTCCTTCAGGATCAGCGACTTCAGCGCCTTGCTCCGCGACTCCGCGCCGAGCTGGCGCGCGAACGCCCAGCCGGACAGCCACAGCTTGCCGTCGTGCCAGGCGGCCTCGTCGAGGCGGCTGCGCAGCCGCAGCTCCTGGTCGAGGCGGAGGACGGCGTCCGGCACGGGGGCCGCCGGGTCGAGGAAGGGATAGTCGGCCTTGGGGTGCAGCGTCCCGGAGACGGGGATCGAGCCGGGGTGCTCCTTCTCGAACTCCAGCTGGGCGATCAGCTCGTCCATGCGCCGGTGCACGGTCAGGTACAGCTTCAGCTTGTGCGGTACGTGCAGCGCCCGCACCGCGTCCTGCCCGATCTCGCGGACCAGACGGCCCACGTGCTCCAGGAACGCCTCCTGGTACGCGGCGTCCGAGCCGGGCAGCACCTTCCAGAAGAGGGGGATCTCCTCGGCGAGCGCGTTGTTGTCGTACACCTTCAGGTGCTCCGCGTACATCGGGTCGTCCCCGACGCGGGCCAGCATGAACTCGCGGACCATGCGGATCGACTTCACGCGGTCGATCAGGCCCTGCGGGTTGGTGCGGTTCTGCGTGATGGAGCGTTCGCCGATCTCACGCTCGCGCCAGTTGTAGATCGGCTCGCTCAGGACGTCCACGGACTCGGCGAGGTAGTGCGCGGGGACGCTGACCGGCGCGTCCTCGTAGAGCATGGCTTCCGGGTACGCGAAGGAGTGCCGCTCCCAGAACGTGCGGCGGTACACCTTGTTCCATGCGGTGCGGTCGGTGAGCAGCGGCCGGAACTTCGACACGTGGGTGCGGAGCCGGGTCGCGGCGAAGGGCACGCGGTGGACGGGCGACTGGACGTGCCCCGCGGAGCGGAACCGGGTCACGTTGCCCGCGGCGAAGTCCGAGCCCGTCTCGTCGAGCGTCTCGATCAGCAGCGCGTACGCCGTGGCGGGGAGCGTGTCGTCGCTGTCCACGAACGCGAGGTACTCGCTGTCGGGGGACATCTCCCGCACGCCCGTGTTGCGCGCCGCGCCCAGGCCCTTGTTCTCCTGGGATATCAGGCGGAACCGCGGATCCGCCGCCGCGAAGGCCTCGGCGATGGCAGCGCTGCCGTCCGTCGACCCGTCGTCGACCATGATCACTTCGAAGTCCTGGAACGTCTGTGCCGCCAGGGACTCCAGGCACTCGTCGAGGTAGAGCTCGACGTTGTAGACGGGGACGACAACACTCAGCCGTGGCTGCACGCGTACTCCTTCTGTTGCTAAACGCTCCCATAGTGTAAGGATCTGCGTATTGATGCGACAAAAGGGATACGCCTGAGGGGTTGGGGTATCAGCCCTTGCCGCCGCCCGTGAAGCTTTCGTACTCCTTCAGGACCTCCGCCGTCGGCCCGTCCATGCGCAGCTCGCCGCGCTCCAGCCAGAGCACGCGGTCGCAGGTGTCGCGGATCGACTTGTTGTTGTGGCTGACGAGGAAGACCGTGCCCGCGCGCTTGCGCAGCTCGCGGATGCGGGACTCCGAGCGCTTCTGGAAGGAGCGGTCGCCGGTGGCGAGGGCCTCGTCGATGAGCAGGACGTCGTGGTCCTTGGCGGCCGCGATGGAGAACCGCAGGCGGGCGGCCATGCCGGAGGAGTACGTGCGCATCGGGAGCGTGATGAAGTCGCCCTTCTCGTTGATCCCCGAGAAGTCGACGATGTCGTCGTACCGCTCCTGGACCTGTTCGCGGCTCATGCCCATCGCGAGCCCGCCGAGGCGTACGTTGCGCTCACCCGTGAGGTCGTTCATCATCGCCGCGTTCACGCCGAGCAGGGACGGCTGGCCGTGCGTGAAGATCCGGCCGTGCTCGACGGGCAGGAGCCCGGCGACCGCCTTGAGCAGCGTCGACTTGCCGGAGCCGTTCGTACCGATCAGGCCGATGGCCTCGCCCTTGTACGCGGTGAACGACACCTTCTTCACGGCGTGCACCTTGCGCACGCCCGCCCGCGCCTCGGTCTTCTTCCGGCCGCCGATGATCCGGTTGAGCGCGGCGGTGGCGGTGCCGCGGCCGGCGCCGGTGCCGTGCACGCGGTAGACGATGTCGACGCCGTCGACGATGACGGTGGGGGCAAGCTCTCGGGTGTCAGCCACGGCCGTACGTCTCCTCTGCCTTCCAGAAGTAGATGAACCCGCCGATGCCGGCGAGCAGGGCCCAGCCGAGGGCCCAGGCCCACACGTGGTGCGGGAGCTGGTCGTACCGGAAGCTGTCGATCAGCGCGAACCTCATGAGGTCGATGTACACGGCCGCCGGGTTGGATTCCAGGAGGACCTGCACGACGTGCGGCAGATGCTGGTCCTTGAGGACGGCGTCGATGCTCCACATCACCCCGGACACGTACATCCAGGTCCGCAGCACGAACGGCATCAGCTGCGCGATGTCCGGCGTCTTGCTGCCGAGCCGCGCCATGACGAGCGCCAGACCCGTATTGAACGTGAACTGCAGCGCGAGGACGGGCAGCACCAGGAGCCAGGAGGCGGTGGGCGGGACGCCGAAGCAGAGCAGGATCACGAAGAGCGCGCACATGGAGAACAGCAGCTGCTGGAGCTGTTGCAGGCAGTACGAGATCGGCAGCGAGGCGCGCGGGAAGTGCAGGGCGCGGACCAGGCCGAGGCTGCCGGAGATCGCGCGGGTCCCCGCCATCACGGACTGCTGGGTGAACGTGAAGACGAAGACGCCGGTGACCAGGAACGGGACGTAGTCCTCGACGTCGTGCTTGGTGTTCATCAGCACGCCGAAGATGAAGTAGTAGACCGCCGCGTTCAGGAGCGGGGTCATCACCTGCCAGACCTGACCGAGTTTGGCCTGGCTGTACTGGGCCGTCAGCTTGGCCGTCGCGAAGGCGGTGATGAAGTGGCGGCGCTGCCAGAGCTGGCGGACGTAGGCGGGGAGGGAGGGGCGGGCGCCGCTGACGGTCAGGCCGTGCAGGGCGGCGAGCTCGGCGGGGTCGGCAGGGTCGGCGGGGGAGGGGTTCGGTTCGGCGGGGTGCGCCGTGCGGGGCGGCGTGTCGAGGGCCTGGCTCACGTCCGTTGCTTTCGCTCGGGGAGGCTGGGGCGGACGTCGGGACGGGCCCGTATCGTCGCAACGCCGAGAGTAGGACGTCGGTACGTCGGAACGCAACCGTATCGTCGTCACGCTTTATGCTGTCCGCATGACGACGAGCAGGCCACAGGGTGAACAGCCGCGCCGCCGTGCCCCCGCGGGGGCGGCCGTGCTGCGTGAGGACGTGACCGAGGCGATTCGCGCCGCGGTCTTCGGGGAACTGGCCTCCGTCGGCTACGCGCGCATGTCCATCGAGGGCATCGCGCGCCGCGCGGGTGTCGGCAAGACGGCGGTCTACCGCCGCTGGCGCTCCAAGCTGCACCTCGTGCTCGACCTGGTGTCGGCGATAGCGGTCCAAGGACTCCCGGCGCCGGACACCGGCTCGCTGGAGGGAGACCTGCGCCTGTTGTACGAGGTCACCTCGCGCGCCCTGCGCCACCCGGTCGCCTCGCAGATCATCCCCGACCTCCAGGCGGAGGCGGCCCGCAACCCCGAGATCGCGGAGGCGCTCCAGAAGGCGCTGCGGGAGGGCCAGCACGGGGTGGCCAGCGGCATCGTGCGGGCGGCCGTGGAGCGGGGCGAGATCCGGTCCGGCGCCGACGAGGACCTCGCCCTGGACCTGGTCTCGGGTCCGCTCTACTGGCGCTCGGTCGTGGTGCGGGCCGACCTGCCCAAGGGCTACTTGGGGAGGCTCGCGGAGGTTACGGCGGCGGGGTTGCGGGCGCTGTGAGGTGACGGGGCGGGCGGTGACTTCGGTGGGCCGGTGTCTTTGATGGTTGCCGGGGCCGCCCGGGGTTTTGCGGAGTGTGGCGGTTCCGGGCCGGGAGTAAAGGGCGCTCCGCTGCGCTGCGCGTCGGCTGCGCCGATTCCGCTGCGCTCCACCCTTGACTCCCGTCCCTCCACCGCGACTTGACCTTTGACCCGGACGGCCAGGGGTGAGGCGGCGGATCCGGGTGGGTGGGTCATTGCCGTTCATCGCCGGGTGCGGACCGGTCCATCGTGGCCGACGGCCAGGGTTGCGTGACCGCCCGCCGCGCGGCCGAGCCGCTCGGGTCATCTGCCGGTGCTGCCGGGTGCGGACCGGCTCATCGTGAGTGGCCCTCACTGTTCGGGGTGGGTCGGCCGCTTTCGTTGCCGGGTGCGGTCCGGTCCATCGTGAGCCGCTGTCACGGTCGCGGCGCGGGGGTGGGAGCGAGTGGCGCGGCGTCGCTGCCCCACCCGGGGCGTGCTGACGGATCTGATCCGCCACCGGGCCCGTCCGGGTCCCCCTCCGGCACCTACTTGGGGAAAGTTGCGAATGCGTTCGCCGCGCGCCCCCCCTACCGAGCCGGATACGCCCCCGATGCGCGGGGTTACCGCGGCAGAGTCGCGAGGTCGGTGACGTGGGTGGCGGCGTGCGGGGAGTGAGAAGGGGGCGCGCGGCAAGTCAGTTCGCAACTTTCCCCAAGTAGGTGCCGGAAGGGGCGGTCCGACCGGAGGCGGGCCAGGGGCGCACTCGGTCTGCGAAGGGGGCGCGCGACCAACCCATTCGCAACTTTCCCGAAGTAGGTGCCGGAGGGCGCGGCGCCCCCCGGGCCACAGCTCATCGAGCATTGCTCCCGCCCACGTTGGGCCGGTCCGCACCCGGCCGCGCGAGCGGATGGCCCGAGCGGCTTGGCCGCGCGGCGGGCGGTCACGCAACCCTGGCCGTCGGCCACGATGGACCGGTCCGCACCCGGCAGCGAAAGCTGATGACTAACGAAGCGGTCCCTGTTGCCCCCACCCCTGGCCGTCCGGGTCAAGGGGCAGCTCGCGGTGGAGGGGCGGGAGTCAAGGGTGGAGCGGAGCGGAATCGGCGGAGCCGACGCGCAGCGCAGCGGAGCGCCCTTTACTGCCGGCCCGGAACCGCCACACTCCGCAAAACCCCGGGCGGCCCCGGTCACCATCGAAGACACCGGCCCACCGAAGTCTCCGCAGGCCTTCCGGGCGGGGCGGCCGGCGCCTCGTGCGGCGGCCTGGACTCCACTCTGTCGGCGGCGGGGCGCCGCCACGATGGGGTGTCCACCCGGACCGGTGGTGTAGCGAGCTACACCCCGCCCCCCGCCTCCGGGTGCCGGCGGAGCCAGCCTGCCCAGGCCGACGCGATCATGTCGCGGACGTCGTGTTTCGCTGACCAGCCGAGTTCCGTGGCGATGCGGTCCGCGGAGGCGACCACGCGGGCCGGGTCGCCGGGTCGGCGGGGTGTGACCTCGGCGGGGGTGGCGTAGCCGGTGACCTCGTTGATGAGGGTCGTCATCTCGCGGACCGAGACGCCCTCGCCGCGGCCGATGTTGAGGGTGAGATCCGTACCGGGTGCGGCGGACGTGAGTGCGCGGGCCGTGGCCACATGGGCCTCGGCGATGTCGACGACGTGGATGTAGTCCCGTACGCACGTGCCGTCCGGCGTCGCGTAGTCCGCGCCGAAGATGCGCGGGGCCTCACCCGCGGTGAGCTTCTCGAAGACCATCGGGATCAGGTTGAAGACGCCCGTGTCGGCGAGGTCGGCGGAAGCCGCGCCCGCCACGTTGAAGTAGCGCAGCGACGCCGTGGTCAGACCGTGCGCGCGGCCCACCGCGCGGACCAGCCACTCACCGGCCAGCTTCGTCTCGCCGTACGGGCTCATCGGCAGGCACGGCGTCTCCTCGGTGACGAGGTCGACGTCCGGCATGCCGTAGACGGAGGCGGAGGACGAGAAGACGAAGTGAGCCACTTCGTCCGACGCCGCTACGGCCTCCAGGAGGACCCGCAGGCCCTCCACGTTCTCGCGGTAGTAGTGCAGCGGGCGTTCCACCGACTCGCCGACCTGCTTCTTGCCCGCCAGGTGCACGACGCCGGTGATCCCGTACTCCGCGAACACGCGGATCAGCCGGTCGCCGTCGAGGACCGAGCCGGTCACCAGCGGCACCCCGGTGGGGACGCGCTCGGCGATGCCGGTGGACAGGTCGTCGTAGACCACGGCCCGCTCGCCCGCCTCCGTCATGGCGCGGACGACGTGCGCCCCGATGTATCCGGCGCCGCCGGTGATCAGCCAGGTCATGGTCGTCTTGTCCTGTCTTGTTGCGAACGTGTGCGTGTGCGTGCCTGGAGTGCAGTGTCGCAGAGGCCTTGTTCGGGAAGCGTCAGCGGCCTCCACCGCCCCGCGCGGAGCGCAGGAGCCTGGTCAGTCGCCGCTTCGCGACGCCCGCCACACCCCGCACGCCGGGTGCGAGCCGCACCGACAGGTTCCCCGCCTGCGTGGCGTACGGCTGGACGAGCAGGACCCCGCGCCGCCTGCTCGGCACCACCGTCCTGCGCAGCAGACCGGGCCCCGCGACGGCGTGCGCGGTCGAGTCGCGCGCCGTGCCGTCCTCGAAGAGGAGCCGCAGCCGGATGTCCCACACGGCGGTGTCGAGCGAGG
The DNA here is from genome assembly GCF_008642355.1 of Streptomyces venezuelae. Classification (NCBI taxonomy): domain Bacteria; kingdom Bacillati; phylum Actinomycetota; class Actinomycetes; order Kitasatosporales; family Streptomycetaceae; genus Streptomyces; species Streptomyces venezuelae. The sequence goes on along the minus strand of NZ_CP029193.1, from coordinate 3,194,281 downwards.
CGAGGTCGAGGAGGACTTCGGCGGTCCACGTCTCGCCCCGCCGCTCGGCGGCGAACGCCGCCGTCCTGCGCATTCCGGGAACCCCCGTCTGCCGGTGCACCAGCTCGACGTCCACCGTCGCGGGACCCGCGTCCGCCACCCGCCCGTACAGCTCGTGGAGCCGCAGTGTCAGCCGCGACCCGCCGGCGGACGGGCGCAGCTCGCCGTCGACCGCGAGGGGCAGCAGCCGCACGGGCCGCACGAGGAGGTGTTCCAGCGTGACCTGGGGGAGGTCCGCGGCCCAGACGGGCGTGCCGTCCGGTGTGCTCGGGTACGGCCGTGCGAGCCGGGCCGGGCGGGCCGCGACCTGGTTGAGGCGGCGCAGGTCCCGGGGCTCGTCGGAGGCGAGGATCACGCGGGCGATGACCCGTCCCGGCGCGGGCGCCGCGTCGAGGTCGGCGGCGTCGAACGTCGCCAGGTACGCGCGCGTGAGGGCCCACCACTCGCGCCGGTACTCCGTGCCGCGCGCGGTGAGTTCCCGCGTGTACATGCGCAGGCTGTGGTCGACGAACTTGGCGCGGGCCGCCCGCGCGAGCCGCTTGCCGCCGACGCCGCGCGCGTCCCGCAGGATCTCGACGGACTGGCGGTGTGCCTCTATGCGGGCCTGCCAGTTGGCGATGTCGGAGCGGTCCAGGGAGATCGACAGCTTGGCGGCGGCGCGGCGCACGTGCCAGACGTAGACCGTGTCGGGGACCAGGGCGATGCGTGGTGCGGCGGCCAGCATGCGTGCGGTGAAGACGAAGTCCTCGTAGACGAAGCGGCCTTCGGGGAAACGGATGCCGTGCTCGCGCACGAAGGCCGTGCGGTACAGCTTGTTGACGCAGAGCGTGTCGTGGACGAGGCGCGGGCGGAGCTCCGGGCGGGCGACGAGCTGCGCCTTGCGGTAGACGTCCGGCTGCCAGGGCACCTCGCGCCCGGAGGGCAGTTCGCGGCGCACACAGAGCCCGGACGCGACCTCCGCGTCGTGCTGGCGCGCGGCGGTGAGCAGCGCGTCGACCGCGCCGGGCGGCAGCACGTCGTCGCTGTCGAGGAACATCAGATACGGCGCTTCGGCGGCGTCGATCCCGTCGTTGCGGGGCGTGCCGCAGCCGCCGCTGTTGGTCTCGCGGAGGATGACGCGCACGCGTGGGTCGCCGGCCGCGAGCCCGGCGAGGATCTCCGCGCTGCCGTCCGTCGAGCAGTCGTCGACGGCGATCACCTCGTGGACGGCGGGTCCCTGCGCGAGCGCGGAGCGCACGGCGTCCGCGAGGTGGGCCGCGTCGTTGTAACCGATCACGACGACCGAGACGACGGAGACGGTGGAGTCGGACGGGTTCGTGGCAGGGGTGTGCTGGGCACTCGGGTGAGGCAGGATGCGGTCCACAGGGGAAATTTTAGGGGTTGCTGGCAATTATCCGATTAGAGGGGCATTCGTGGGCGTGGATCCGTCCCGAAGGGCACCTTTCGGACCGTCCGGCCCCGCTGGACCCCCCGCCGACGCCGGACCGCCCGCCGACGCCGGGCCCCCCACCCGCGCGAGCACCTCACCCGTACGCGGACTCCACCCCACCACCACAGCCTCGGACGGAACCCGCTGGTCACGGGAGAGCAGCAGCCACCGCACGTCGTAGCGGCGGACGATCGCCGCGCGTTCGGCGCGCGTCGACTCCGGGTCGAGGTAGGTCCGTACGGCCGCGAGACGCCGGTTGCGCACGTCCTCGTCGAGCGAGGCGTCCGGCCAGGCGGGGGCGACGAGGTTGGCGCCGTAGCCGGGCACGGAACGGGTGGGGTAGTAGCCGTTGGTCAGGACGACGTCGCCCCGGTGCATGTGGCCGACCGCCCACCCGTACCCCGGCCAGCGCGGCGGCTGGTCGAAGCCGATGGGGTCCAGGGCGCGCGGCACGACGGCGCCCGCCTGGATCTGGAAGAACCCGACGCACGCGCCGAGCGCCGCCGCCCCGGCGAGCGCACCGCGCCGCCACCCCCAGACGCGCGGCGCCGCGAGCTCGACGGCGAGCGCGAACTGGAGGGGGACCAGGGTCAGGCCGAGGATGCGGCCGTACGTGTAGTGGCCGCTGACCCAGCCGTACGCGACGACCGCGCAGTCCAGGGCGAACATCAGCACCAGGGGGTCCCTGCGGTCCCTGCGGAAGCGCAGCCACAGGGCGGGCAGGCCGAGCAGGGCGAGCCAGAAGCGCTGGGGCATCTCGGTGTAGAGCTGGCGGTGGATCCAGTCGACGGACGCGTCGCCGACGAGGGAGAAGACGCTGTAGTACGGCCAGACCGCGCCGATCACCGCGGCCGTCACGGCGGTCGCCGCCCAGCACAGCACCCGGCGCCCCACCGCGCGCCCCGAGGCCGCGAACGCGACGACCCCGATCACCGCCCCCACCGAAGAGATCGGGTGGACGAGCAGGATCAGCCCGCACAGGGCGCCGAGCCCCACGTACGGCCACCGGCCGCGCCGTGCGTCGCGGGTCAGCGTCCCCGCCCAGGCCCACGCCCAGAACGTCAGGCCGATCGCGAACGTCGACGGGTACCCGAGGTTCCCCGTCATCGACATCAGGCCCAGATAGCCGCTCCACCACGCCATCCGGGTGCCCCACAGCAGCACCATCGCGAACAGCGCGAGGACCGGCGCCCACGGTCGGGGCGTCAGGACGCGGACGAAGCGGCCGATGCCGGTGAGGAGGACGAGGAGGTTCAGCGGGCCCGCGAGCTTCACGACCTGCCAGCCCGCGAGCCCGGTGACCTTCGCGAACAGGCCCTGCGCGACGGCGTACGGCGAGTAGTACGCGCTGCCCTCGCCCGGCAGGTCCGCCATCGGGTGCGCGGGGTGGAGGAGGTTCTCCTTCAGGCGCTCGACGACCGCCGCGTGCTGGCCGAAGTCGCAGCACATCGGGACCCGCCAGTACGCGAGCGACATCACCAGCCAGAACAGCCCGCCGAGGACGAGGTACGGGGTGGGCCGACGGCGCCTGCCGCCGTCGCCGAGTGCCGTCGCGCCGTGGCAGGCGCGGCGCGTGAGCAGCGCCCCGCTCACCGCATGAGCCTCTCCGCCACGCGGGCGGCGGCCCGCCCGTCGTCCAGGTCGCAGTAGGCCTCGCGGAACGCCGCGTACGCGTCCGCGTGCCGTGACGTGATGGCGTCCAGGTCGCGCAGCGCCTCGACGACCTCGTGGGTGGAGGCGAGCAGCGGGCCGGGGGCACGGGTCTCGAAGTCGAGGTAGAAGCCGCGGACGGTGTCGCGGTAGTGCTCCAGGTCGTACGCGTGGAACAGCATCGGTCTGCCGGTGTGCGCGAAGTCGAACATCAGGGAGGAGTAGTCGGTCACCAGGACGTCGGCGAGCAGCAGGAGTTCGGCGGCCCGGGGGTGTGACGACACGTCGCGAACGAAGGGGGCGCGGGCGCCCGGCAGCCGTCCGGACGTCAGCGGATGCTTGCGGACGAGCAGCACGTGGTCGTCGCCGAGCACGGACTCGGCGGCGCGGAAGTCGAGCGCGGGCTCGTAGCGGAACCGGCCGGGGGAGTACGCGAGGTGGTCCCGGTACGTCGGCGCGTACAGCACGATCCGTTTGTCCGGCGCGATGCCGAGCTCGTCGCGGACCCGTGCGGCGACCTTGTCGCGGTCCTCGGTGAACAGCACGTCGTTGCGGGGCGAGCCCGCCTCCAGGACCTCGCCCTCGTAGGCGAGGGCGCGGCCCAGGTGGGGGGTGGAGAAGCGATTCGGCGAGATGAGGACGTCCCACTGGCGGGACAGCTTCGGCAGGGCGTCGAGGTGGCCGTGGTCGGCGTAGAGGGTGTCGGTCAGGTCGGTGCCGATGCGCTTGAGCGGGGCGCCGTTCCAGGTCTGGACGACGGTCTGGCCCTCGCGGCGCTCGAAGAAATCGGGCAGGTGCCCGGCGGTGACGATGCGGCGGCAGCGGGCCAGCGCGTCGTACCAGTCGGCGCTGTGCTCCTCGACGCCCTTGGCGCCGGCGGGGACGTGCGTCTGCTGGTCGTGCGTGACCCACAGGTGGTCGACGTCGGTGCCGCGTCGCACCAATTCCTCGTGGACGGCGCGCGGGGAGTCCCCGTCGAAGTACAGGACGGAGTCGAGCAGCGGGAGTCGGCGGCGGCTCGGGTAGTGGACGGTACGGAGTCTGTGCCGCCGGTACGCGCCGCGCTCGGAGCGCGGGAGCACGGACCCGGCCTCCACGAACAGCCGGTCGCCGAACCGCCGGTCGACGGTGAACTCCCGCCCCTGGACGGTGTGGTGCAGGGGGAGCGTGGCGGACGCGGAGGCCAGCAGCCGTACGGGAACGCCGTCGTCGGCGCGGGCGGGTGCGGGCCCTTCCCCGGAGCTTCCCGCCGTGTCCCGCAGGAACGCGTACCACCGTCCCTCCCGCAGCGCGCCGCCCCCCGGCGCGACCACCGCACGGAAGCGGTCGCCGTCCTGCTCCGTCGGGACGGTCAGCTCCTCGTCACGGCCGCTGTGCCGCAGCACCAGCTCGGGCTCGTGCCAGCTGGCCGGGGCCAGCGTGCCCTCCACGGCGAGCGTGCCGTCCGCTCCCCACGTGACGCGGTCCGCGACGGGCTGCCGGGTCAGCTCGACGACCAGGCGGCCCTGGTCGTTGGCGGTGGCGCAGAGTTCGCGGCCCGCGCGTGAGGCGTACCGGCCCGGGGGCAGGTCGAGCGTGGCGGCCAGGGATTTCAGTGTGCCGTCGGGCAGGACGAGGTTGGCCTGCCAGCGGTCGCCGTGCGGCGGCTCGACCTCCTTGGGCGCGAGGTGCGGGGTGGGCGCCACGTCCTCCAGGTCGGCGAGGCGGACGCGGACCTCGAAGCGGTCGCCGGTGTGGCGGACGGGGTGGTCGAAGTCCGTCTTCGTGGCCGCGTGGGTCAGGCGCAGGGCCTTCGGGCGCAGGCGTCCCGGCAGCGTGCCGGACAGCACCACGTCGTCCCCGTCGCGCCGGTGGGCGTCCACGCGCGCCGCGTACTCCTGGATCCGCAGCACGAGGCGGCCCTTGCTGTAGCCGAGGACGAGCCGCAGTCCGTCGTCGAGCTCGCGCACCACGGACTGCGCGGACGCGCCCTCGGTGGCCCGCAGCGCGGTCCTGCGCACCATGCCGTGGCCCGCGACGACCAGGCCGAACAGCCAGTTGCCCGGCTGCCAGCGGCCGCCCGTCTTCAGCTGCTCGGGGTCGACGGTCATCTCGAAGCCCGACAGGTCGTAGCAGTGCAGGCGCTGCCGGGAATTCTCGGTGGCCTGCGGTGCGGCGACCGTGCGCGTCGGGACGCGGCGGAACTTTCCCCGGCTGTGCGCCGCCTTGAGGAGTCCGGCCTTCACGGAGTGCCCGGGCCGGGTCGCCTCCATGTTGCGCACGTACGCGTATCCGGAGATCCGCAGCTTTCCGCCGGCGTCCCACCGCGCCTCGCTCACCCGGGCCACGGTGGGCAGTTCGCCGCGGCCGATGCGTGCGACCTTCTCGGGGAGGGCGTCCACGCCGGGGTACGCGGCACGGCGGCGCACCTTCCCGCGCACGTGGAAGGCGGTGCCGTTGGCGCGCTCGAAGGCGAGGAGTTCGATGAGCTCGGCGGTACGTGCCTCGCGGACGAGCTGCCACTTGACGCGCAGGTCGACGGGGAGCTCCGCGAGGACGGCCGGGTCGGCGCGGCGCAGGAACGCGGCGGTGTCGGTGAGGAACGCCGTGCGGTACTCGGGGCCGCCCATCGGCAGCCCCTCCAGGAAGTACACGAAGTCGTCGCGGAGGCAGGACGCGTCGTACGTCTTCTTCATCTGCGGCGCGTGCCGGGCGAGGAACCCGCTGACGTGCGCGCAGGCCGCGATCCGGTCGCGCACGCCCTTGACGTCGGTGCGGCGCCGGGTGATGGAACCCTCACGGACGCGCCAGTAGTAGACGTGGTCGCTGAGCACGTCCACGGATCCGGCGAGGAAGTGCGCCGGGATCATCACGGGGGTGTCCTCGTAGAGCTTTCCCTCGGGGAAGGTGAAGCGGTGCCGGTCCCAGAAGGCGCGGCGGAACACCTTGTTCCAGGCGACGCGGTCGGCGAGCAGGTCCAGGTCCTCGGAGATGTGGGTGCTCGTGCGCGCCTCGGTCAGCCACTTGTACTGCCAGGCCTGGGACCGGCCGCGTTCGTTGAGCCGCCACACGTTGCCGCTCGCGAAGTCGGAGCCGGTGGCGTCCAGGCTGGCGATCATCCGCCCGTACGCGTCGTGCGGCACGACGTCGTCGCTGTCGACGAAGGTCAGGAACTCGGCGGTGGGGGACGCCTTGCGCACCCCGGTGTTGCGGGCGGCGCTCAGTCCGGCGTTGCGCTGGCGGACGTAGACGAAGCGGGGGTCCTTCGCGGCGAACTCGCGGGCGATGCGCGGGCTGCCGTCCGTCGAGCCGTCGTCGACGAGGATGCACTCCAGGCCGCCGCGCGCCTCGGGGCCGCCCGTCAGGCCGGGGCCGTCCATGGTCTGCCCGGCGATCGACTCCAGGCACTCCTCCAGAAACTCCTCGACGTTGTAGATGGGTACGACGACGCTGAGACGGGGCTGCACGCGAACCGGCCTTTCATCGAGCCAAGAGACAGGGCAGATAACGGCATATTCATCCCCTTTGCCCGTTGTCGGCTCCCCGGCGTCAATGTCCACGCCCGCGACCACCCCAACGAGTGACGTTCGGTCTTCGACAGGCGGTGTCCGGCTGGCTACGGTCGGTGTTCATGACGCGCTTCTCGGTAGTCGTCCCCGTCCACCGCGTCCAGGGCTACCTGCGCGCATGCCTGGACTCCGTGCTCACGCAGTCCTTCGCGGACCTCGAACTGATCGTCGTCGACGACGCGTCGCCCGACGCCTGCGCCGCGATCGCCGGGGAGTATGCGGAGCGCGACCCGCGCGTGCAACTCGTCCGCCTGCCCGCCCGCGCGGGCGCGGGCCCCGCCCGCAACATCGGCGCCGACCGCGCCACCGGCGGCCACCTCCTCTTCCTCGACGGCGACGACCTGCTCCTGCCCGGCGCCCTGGAGGCCGTCGACGCCGCGCTCACCGCCGCGGACGACCCGGATGTCGTCCTCTGCGCCCACGACCGCGTCGACTGGTGGGAGAACGTCCGCCCCGGCGGCGACGACCTCACCGGCGACCCCCTCGCCGCCACCCCCGCCGCCTGGAACCGCGTCTTCCGCCGCGGCTTCTGGCAGGAGCGGCAGCTCGCCTTCTCCTCCGGCGCGTACGAGGACGTGGTGCCCGTCGTCACCGCGACCCTCCGCACGGGCGAGCGCACCGCCGTGGTCGAACGGCCCTGCGTGCGCTGGCGCGAGCGGCGCGCGGGCAGCTTCTCCAAGACCCCGGGCCGTGCCCACTTCGCCCTGATCGGACGGTACGAGGAGCTGCTCGCCGCCGCGGGGCCCGAGGACCGCGCCCGGCTCCTGCCGCACGCCGCCGCCCACCTGCTCGCCGTCCTCGACGACCCCGGGCGGATCGAGGACGGCGACCGGCGCGACTTCTTCCGCGAGGCGGCCAGGCTCCACCAGCAGTACGCGCCGGGCGGCACCGCACCCCGCACCCCCGAGGGAAAAGCCCTCGCCACAGCCTCGTTCGCCGCCTACGAAAGCCTCCGCAAGGCCGAGACGCGACGGCTGCGCCTCACCCGGCAGCTGAAGCGGCAGAAGAAGAAGCTGCGGGCCCGCGCCATGCGCGCCGCCTACCGCGCCGACCTGCGCCGCCCCCTCGACCCGCACCTCGCGGTCTACGGCGCCTACTGGAACCGCGGCGTCTCCTGCAACCCCGCCGCCATCCACGCCAAGGCCCGCGAACTCGCCCCGCACGTCAAGGGCGTGTGGGTCGTCTCCAGCCGCAACAAGCACCGGGTGCCGCCCGGCGTCGACTACGTCATCGAGGGCTCACGCCGCTACTGGCAGGCCATGGCCACGGCCACGTACCTCGTCAACAACTCCAGCTTCCCCGGCGGCTTCACCAAGCGCCCCGGGCAGGTCTACCTCCAGACCCACCACGGCACCCCCCTCAAGACGATGGGCCTGGACCAGCGCCGCTACCCGGCGGGCACGCACGGCATCAGCTTCCAGAAGGTCCTCGACCACACCGACCAGTGGGACTTCAGCCTCTCCTCCAACCCGCACTCCACCGAGATCTGGGAGCGCGTCTACCCCTCCGTCGCCTACCAGGCCCTGGAGGCCGGCTACCCGCGCAACGACGTGTACTTCACCGCGGGCGACGACGACGTGGCGCGCGTGCGCACGCAGTTGGGGGTGGACGACGGGCGGACCGTGCTGCTGTACGCGCCCACCCACCGCGACTACCAGAAGGGGTTCCTGCCCCGCCTCGACCTGCGCCGCTTCGCCGACGCGCTCGGCCCGCGGTACGTCGTCCTCGTGCGCGCCCACTACTTCTACGGCGGCGACGCGGGCCTGGACGCCCACCCGCGACTCGTCGACGTCACCGGGCACGCGCGCGTGGAGGACCTCTGCCTGGCCGCCGACGCCCTCGTCACGGACTACTCGTCCCTGATGTTCGACTACGCCTGCCTCGACCGCCCGATCGTGACGTACGCCCCCGACTGGCAGGCCTACCGCCTCGCCCGCGGCACCTACTTCGACCTGCTCTCCGGCCGCCCCGGCGAGACCCCGGGCGCCGTGGCCACCACCGAGGACGAGCTCGCCGCGCTCTTCAGGGACGGCGGCTGGGACACCTCGGAGACGACGGCGCTGCGGGCGGCGTTCCGGCGGCGCTTCTGCCCCTACGACGACGGGCGCGCCGCCGAACGCGTGGTCCGGCGGCTGTTCCTGTCCGGCGCGTCCGGCGCTCAGGAGCTGTCCCGCACCTCGTAGGGCGAGCGGACCGGGAAGTACGCGGTCAGGAACGAGCGGATGGCGAGCGCCATCTCCTCGTCCGTCACCCCGCCGTCGGGGGACTCCCCGATGCAGAACGCGGTCCGGTCCCGGTTCTGCAGGAGCCGCCCGAGCCGCGCGTGGTCGGCCGGGTCCCCGATGTCCACGAAGTCGTACGAGATGCCGGCGGGCACCGCACGCCCGGTCAGGTACGCGTAGTGCTGGTGCAGCGAGGAGACCAGCGCGATGTCGCCCCGGGAGCGGACGCGGCTGCGGGCCGTGGCCGCCAGCTGCTCGGGGAAGCGCTCGGTGATCTCCTGGAGGATGCTGCGGCGCAGCGCGTACGGCACGTGGAAGAAGGAGTGCGTCGTCGTCCTGCCGAACGCCTCGCGAAGCAGCGCGCGGTTGTTCTTCGCCGCCGCCAGATACCCCTCGTCGTCCGGTGCGACCGGCAGCGCGGGCACGGACGCCGACGACCAGAAGAAGCGGGCCAGGCCATTGCTGAGGAAGAACGTGTCCGGGGTGGTGGGGCGGCCGAGGAACATGTCGTCGTTGAAGTAGAGGAAGTGCTCCGACAGGCCCTCGATGCGGTGCAGCTGCGACTCGATGGAGTGCGAGTTGAAGGTCGGCAGGCACTCCTCCGGGTCGGCGAACAGGTCGCGGTGGTCGACGACGGTCAGGCCCGGGTTGTCCCGGTCCAGCCAGGGCGGGGTCTGGCCCGCCGTGACCAGGTACACGTGCCGGATCCACGGCGCGTACATCGCGATCGACCGCAGGCTGAAGCGCAGCTCGTCCCGGTTGCGGAACCGCACGGCGCCGCCGTCGGCCGACGTGTCGCCGCCGCCGAGCGTCTCCTCGCGGCGGGCCCGCCACGCGGGGTCGGAGTCGTCGACCCACGTGTAGACGGCGTCGATGGGGAAGTCGACGTCCTTGACGAGGAGTTCGGTGAACACGTCGAGCGTCGGGTACGCGCGTTCCGCCACGTCCAGCGTCGCCGTGGGGGTCAGCGAGGGCAGCTCGGCGCCCGCGAGCGTCGACCCGAACGGAGAGTGGAAGGCACCCTCGGGCGTCCGTGGCCAGAACCCGACCGTGCAGGCGAGCCCCGCGCCGTGCCGCAGCGACAGCGTGGTCGTGGTGACCGGCTTGAAGACCTTCACGCCCGCGAGGTCGCCGATGGCGTCGAGGCGTTCGGCGAGAACCGTGCCGGGCGCCGCGTCGCGCGGGTTGACCAGCTCGGCGTAGACCGGCTGCCCGCGCAGCGCCCCGGCGAGGGCCTTCAGCGCGCGGGGGCGGTCGTCGTCGGCGACGGCCAGGGTGTGGGCGGTCCCGCCCGGAGTGCGCACCATGACGTAGGGGACGTCCTGCGACTCCAGGGCGTCCGCGACGAGACGCAGGTTCCACTCGGCCATCCGCGGGGCGAGGATGTCGTCGCGCCGCTCGGCGAGGCGGCCCACCGAGCGGATGACGCGGCCCGACTCGTCCGCCGCGAGGATCTCGTCCTCGCGGGCGTGCTCGTCGGCGGCGGCCGCCGCGTCGAAGGTGTGCGGGGCGGTGGGCCGGAAGCCACTGCCGCCGGACGCGACACCGAGCGCCACCCGGTCCGCGCGCCCGCGCAGCCGCCCGGGACGGTCACGGCCCGCCACGAGCCGTGTGTACAGCTCCTCCCAGCGCGCGGTGACGTCGGCCGAGGAGAACCGCGCGTACACGCCTTCGCGCGCCGCCTCGGCGTACCCGCGCCGCATCTCGTCGTCGCCCATCAACTCGCCCATGGCTACAGCCAGTTCATCGACCTGTCCCGGCGGTACGAGCAGCCCGTCGACGCGGTGCCTGACGATCTCGGCGGGCCCCGTGAGCACGTCGTACGCCACGACAGGGACCCCGGCGGCGAGCGCTTCGAGGAGGACCAGCGGGAACGCCTCGTTGTGCCCGGCCGTCATCAGGCTGAGGCCCGCCTTGGCCCACTCGGCGGCCATGTCCTGGCAGGGGCCGAGGAGTTCCACCCGGTCGTGCAGCCCGAACCCGTCGACGAGGCGGCGCAGATGCCGTTCCCGGTGGCCGCTGCCGAAGATCCGCAGCGTCCACTCCGGGTGTGCGTCGGCGACCTGCGCGAACGCCCTGATGGCGTGGTCCACGCGCTTCTCGCCGGTCAGGCGGGCCGCCATGACGATGACCTTGCTCTGGCCGTCCGCACGCGGCCGGAAGCCGTCCGGCACGGCGTTCGGGATGACGGCGAGCTCGGGGGCGGTCGCGCCGAGGGACTCCGCGAGCCAGTCACGGGTGCGACCGGTGAGCGAGACGAGGGCGTCCAGACGCGGCGCGTGCAGCAGCAGCGGCTCGCCGGACGGACCGCGCCGCTGGGTGGGCCGGTGCTCCTGGTGGACGGTGACGACCCGGGCGGGCACCAGCGCCACGGCGGCGGCGAGCAGCGCGGGCGTCGTCGTGACCAGCACGTCGGTGTCGAGCGAGCCGAGCGCGGCCGTCATCTCGATGTCCGAGAGCCGGTCGAAGGCGCCCTCCCAGGCAGGCCTGATCAGCTCGCTCGGCAGCGCGGCGAGCGTCCGGCACGCCGCGTCGTCCAGATCGGACTCCCGCACGGGGCGTTCGGGTGTGACGGTGCGGTCGACGAGGTGGCGCACCGGCAGTTCGCGTGCCTCCGCGAAGAACGGCTCGGCACGGGTGCGGAAGACGGAGACGACCTCGACCTCGACACCGGGACGCTCGGCGAGGTGCCGGGCCTGCGTGTACGTGGCGAGCTCGGTGCCGCCCATCTCGTCGCCCCAGCCCAGCAGATACGTGATCTTCATGAGGTCTCCTCCGCGAGGTCCCGCGGTGCGTCGGACTCCCGCACGGCGTCGGTGATGTCCCAGCACGTCACCGCGAACGCGCCGGTCCTGGTGAAGTGGGCGTGCGCCCGCACGAGCGCCCCGCCGGGCAGCGCGTGGACGCGGAACGGGGTGGGGTAGGCGGCGGACGGGTCCCGCACGTCGGTCAGCCACCGCCCGACCGGCAGCCGCCCCACGCGGAAGTCCCACACCCACTGCCCGGGCCCCGCCCCGGCCATCGCCGCCAGCGGCACCCGCAGCGCGAACGCCGCGCCCTCCCACGCCACTTCGGCGGGCACGGCCACCCCGTCCCGCCGCCGCACGGCCTCGGCGGCCCCGCCGGGCAGACCCCCGGCGACGAGCCTCCCGTGCACCGTGATCCCGTCCCCCGACGGCACGAACCGCACCAGCTCCGCGCGCGGCCGGGACCGCGTCGCCTGGAGCACCGCACGCCCGCTGCGGGCCCGCACGACCCGGACGAGGGTGCCGGTCCGCGGGTCGGGGGCGTGCGGGGCGGTCGGCGTCGTGGGCGGGGCGCCGGTGTCGGCGGGCGCGAGCCCGTACCGGCGTACGCGGCCGGCCGCGTCCCGCGTCTCGACGGTCAGCCGCCACACACCGTCCCGCATCCCGCGCAGGGTCACCGTGGCGGTCAGGAGGGGAGTGGCGCCGGTGTGCGGTTCGTACGTGAGCGGGACGGCGATCCTGCGCGGTCCGCGGGTGATGAGGAGCCGGGCGCGGCCGGGCCCGTGGGGGGCGGCGAGCGCGACGTTGAGGGTGCGGCTGTCGCGGAGCGAGAGGTGCACGGGCGCCAGGAGCGACCGGTCCCGCCCGGCGCCGCCGCGCACCCGGCCCGCGGCGGTCCGTTCCAGGCGGAAGCGGGTGCTTCGCGCGGTGCTGAGCAGCCGCCGGGCGAGGCGTGGCGGGGCGAACCGTGGGGCGGAGTGGTCCATTTCTCCACTGTGTACGACGTTGACCACATGTCGTCGCGGACGCCCCGGCGGCTGCGCCAACATGCACCATCCGGCGCTGCACCCGCTGCACCCGCTGCACCCGCCGCTTTCGCCGCACCCTGTGCGGTCGGGGCGTTCAGCCGCGGGCTTTCCGTACCGCCCGGGTCACCACCGGCGGCAGCAGGTCGACGGCGAGCCTGCGGACCGCCCGGCCCCGGGGAGCGGGCAGAGCGGGTGGGGGTGTGGGCGCGGGGGCGGCGGATTCGGGGACGGCTGTGGGGGCGGGCCTGGCGGGGCGCGCGGGGTGGCGGGAGGTGACCAGGTCAGGCGCCGGGATCTTCGCCCGGGAGGCCCGCAGCACGTCGAGGCCCGCGATGTGCTGGATCTCCGGGGCGCAGTTGGGCATGGCGTGCAGCGCCTCGTGGAGCGCGTCCCGCAGCGGCGCCGGATCGCCCCAGGTGCCGTACAGCTTGTTGGAGGAGAGCATGACGGGCCGCAGACCGTGGCGGAACACGGCTTCCCAGGTGGCGGCGGCGACGCCCGGCGTGTGTTCGGTGCGGTAGTCGTCGAGGACGAGGACGCCGTCCTCGCGCAGCGCGTTCTTCGCGGTCAGGATGTCGTCGCGCACGTCGTCGTACATGTGTGAGGCGTCGATGTGCACGAACCGGCACGAGGCGTCCTCGACGATCCCCGGCAGCACGTCGGTGCGGCCCTCGACCAGCGCGGGCAGCGTGTCGTGGAAGGCCGTGTAGTTGGCCTCGAAGGCACGCCTGGTCAGGGACTTCTGGTAGAAGGCCTTGGTCGCCTCCTTGGTGTAGCCGTCGTCGGACCCGAAGAGGTCACAGACCGTCATCTTCTCCCCGGGCCGCAGGAACTGGCCCATGACGACGGTGCTCTTGCCGAGGTAGCAGCCCATCTCCAGGAGGTCGCCCGGCGGGGTTCCGGCCGCGCCGTCGCCGAGGAACCAGGCGAACAGCCGCTGGTCCAGGGGCCAGAACCAGCCGGGTACGTCCTCCAGGGTGGTGGGGCGCGGAAGTCCGGCGTCCGGGGTCGTCGTCATCAGAGGCCTCCAGCAGGGGGTCTGCGGTCTGTGTGCGGTCGGTCGGATCGGTCAGTGGTTCGGTCGGGCGGCTGTCTGTCCGGGACCGGCGTTCTGTCCGGGTCCGGCTGTCTGTCCGGGACCGGCGGTTTGTCCGGGCCGCAGGACGCCACCGCAGCGGTCCCGCCCGCTGTCGTACGCCGCGGGGACGACGCGGCCCGCCCACGCGCGCAGCGGCCCGAGGCGCTCCGGGTGACGGACCGCGTCGGCCCGCACCTAGTCGCCGCCGCCGTCGTCCGTGCGGTACACCGGTACGTAGCCCTCCGCCGTCAGCCGGGGCGCCGTCATGCCGGTCTTGCGGGCCCAGACGCCGACGGCGTGGACGAAGGTGGGCCTCAACTCCCGGAAGGCGTACGCCCGCAGCCCCTCGGTGTCGCCCGCCGCGAGCGCGTCCGCGATGCGCGGCTCGGTGAGGCCCGCGAGGTCGTGCACCGTCAGGTCGCTGGTGAGCAGCGTGCCGCCGAGGCTGGGGAGCAGGACGGAGCCGCCCTCGATGCCGAGCCGGTCCGCGTACGTGTTGAAGACGACGCCGTCGCGGTTGACGACGAGGCACATCGGCAGCGTGGGCTCGGCACGGAACGCGGCCCCGCGCTCGCGCTGCGCCGACCACGACAGGAGCAGCGTCGTGCTCAGTGCCACGGCGACGGCGGCCCGGGGGCGCGGCCCGCCGCGCTCGGCGAGGCCCACGGCGGCCGCGGCGAGCGCCAGCGCGGCCAGCGGCCACACGGGCGTCGCGAACCGGTGCATGCCCATCCAGTCCGGCTCCAGGACGCCGTACGCGCACAGTGTCAGGGCCAGCGGCAGGACGACCGCGGCGAGCGCCGTGCGCGGCATCCCGCGCCGCGTGAGGGCGATCCCGAGAAGCGCGGCGGCCACGAGCACCGCGGGCCAGCCCGCGAAGGTGAGGAGTTCGCCGGTGGTGCGGGTGAACAGCTCGGCGTCGGGAAGCTCCTGGGCCTTGGCGACGGCCGTGTTCGGGACGAGACGGCCGAAGACGGCGAGGCGCCAGACGAGGAAGAGCGCGTAGGGCACGGCAAAGGCGACGGCGCTCAGCATCGCCGCCCGCACCCTGTGACGCATCTTCGCGTCGCCCACCGTCAACAGAACCAGCAGCGGGTACGCGCCCGCGAGCACCGCGCCGTCCGGGCGGGTCAGCGCGGCCACCAGGGCGAGGAGTCCGGAGGCCGCGGCGGGTCCTCTGCCGAGCAGGCTGTCCGCGGCGACCGCGCGTACCAGCACGGCCGCCAGAACCGTGGCGACACACGCGTACAGCGGGTTCTCCAGGCCCGAGAACGTCCACGCCACGAAGGAGACGTTGGCGCCGAGCAGCACCCCCGCCAGAGCCGTGACCAGCCAGGAGCGGGCCACCAGGCGCCGGGCGGCGCAGGCGACGGCGGCCAGGGTGACCAGGACGCAGAGCAGGCCCAGCGCCTTGGGGTAGAGGACGAGGTCCGGGATGCCGGAGACGGCCCTGTGGTCGAAGAGGCCGAGGCGGCGGCCCGCGACGAGGAGCGCGAGCCAGGCGGGGTTGGAGTAGCCCTCGACGGGTTCGGCACCCGGTTGCTGGACCGGGCCGAGCCCTTCGTCGATGCTGCGCGCGTACGCGAAGGTGATCGCCGCGTCGTCGACCACCCACTGGCCGAGCCGCGACCCGTGCAGGGCGACGAGGGCGCCGCCCCCGACGACGGCCGCCGCGTCGGCCCACCAGGGGGAGGCGGCGCTCTTCGGGGTGCCGGCGCGGGCGGCACGTGCGGGCTGCCCCGGGATCTCCACGGCGGGAGCAGTCCTCGTACCGCTCATCGTGTGCTGTTCGACAGGGTGGTGGGGGCGGCGTCCCGCAGACGTCCCGGGTCCTGCTGGGGGATGGCGGGCGGCGGACACTCCCGGCCCAGCATGACCCGTGACACCACGCGGGCCGCCGCGTTGCCGTCCTCGTACTCGCAGAACCGGGCGCGGAACGCGGCGCGCAGGGCCGCGGACCGCTCGTCGCGCCACGTGCCGGAGGCGAACAGGTCCGCCAGCCGCGCGGTGTTCGTGGTGACGTGGCCGGGGGGTGTCGCGAGGAGGTCGAAGTACGTGCCGCGGGTGACCTGGAAGGTCTCCCAGTCGTCCGCGTGGACGACGATCGGGCGGTCCAGGCACGCGTAGTCGAACATCAGGGACGAGTAGTCCGTCACCAGCACGTCGGAGGCGAGCATCAGATCCTCGACGGACGGCTCGTCCGTGACGTCGCGGAGCACGCCGCGCCGTGCCAGGTCGCGCAGTTGGAGGCCGCGCACGGCGGCGTGGGCGTACTGCGGGTGCAGCCGCACCAGGAGGGTGACCCCGGGCCCGGCGTCGCGGACCAGCCGCTCGAAGTCGAGGCGCGGCTCGTACCCCTTGCGGTGGTCGCGGGGTGTCGGCGCGTACAGGATCACGGTGCCGCCGTCGGGGACGCCGAGCCGCCTGCGCACCGCCACACCGCGCAGCGGGTCGCCCTGGACGAGGACGTCGTTGCGGGGCGCGCCGGTCGGCAGCGAGGTGAAGCGGCAGGGGTAGGCGCTCGCCCAGGCGCGTTCCGCGTGGCGGCCCGACACGAGGCTGTAGTCCCAGCGGTCCGCGCGCCACAATTGGCCGCGGAGGTTCAGACGGTGCGTCGCTGCGGGGCGGCCGAGGAGGTCGATGCCCATGTGCTTGAGCGGGGTGCCCCGGTGGGTCTGCACGTGGATCTGGCCCTCGCGCTTCACCAGGCCCGGCGCCCAGTTGACGTTGCTGACGAAGTACGTCGCCCGGCTCGTCACCCGGTGGTAGGCCGGGGTGTCGGGCAGCACGAAGTCGACGCCCTGCGGCACCCGGTCGAGCACGTCCGGGTGCACCACCCACACCGCCCTGACGTGCGGCGCGACGAGGCCGGCCGCCTGGTGGACGGCGGCCGGGTCACCGAGCAGGCCGCGGTGCGAGAACGCCGAGTACACGGCGAGGTCCGGGTCCAGCGGGCGGGTGCGCTGCACGCGGGTGAGGGTCCTCTTCACCCTCTTCGCGGCCTCCTCGCGCAGCCGCCGCTTCCTCTCCCGCGCGGCGGCGACCACCGACTGGGCAGCCGCGGCGGCCCGGAACACGGCGTACGGACTGCTCGCCGTGAGCCGCCACTGGAGGCGGAGGGCGTCGTCGGGCGGGGTGAACCCGGGCGGCCTGTGGCGCCGGTGGAAGTCGACGATCAGACGGTAGAAGTCGCCGCGGTCCTCGGCGGGGACGCGCTCGGTGTTCGGCAGCGTCGTCAGGAAGTGGTTGATCGTCCGCTCGAAGAGCAGCGGGCGGGCGGCGTCGAGTTCCGGGTGCGCGTCGAGGAACGCGAACAGCGCCTCGTACTGCGGGAAGATGTCGAAGTGCCTGCGCCCGGGGGTGCGGGTGATGGCGCCCTGCCTGCGCTGGCGGTACTCCACGCACACCCGGTCGAGACAGCCGATGCGGCGCGCGGAGACCAGCGCCTGATACGTGACGGGCGCGTCCTCGTAGAGCCCCTTGCGGTACGTGAATCCGTGCCCGGTGAAGAAATCGCGCCGGTACGCCTTGTTCCAGGCGACCAGGAACAGGTGCAGGTACCGCGGACTGCCGAGGATGTCGAACGTCTCCGTGCCCGCGGAGGCGAGCAGGTCCGCCGTCATGCTTCGGCCGCCGGAACCCCACCAGTGCGTGCGGACGTGGTCGAAGACCAGCACGTCGGGGTCGGCGGTGACGCGGAGCCGCTCGTCGATCGCCGCGAGCGCGCCCGGCGTGTAGCTGTCGTCACTGTCCAGGAACAGGAGGTAGTCGCCGGTGGCGTACGTGACTCCGGCGTTGCGCGCCCCGCCGAGCCCGGCGTTCTCGGCCAGGTGGACCGGGCGGACCCGCGGGTCGGCCGCCGCGTACTCGTCGACGATGGCGCCGCAGTGGTCGGGCGAGCAGTCGTCGACCGCGATGACCTCGAAGTCGGTGAACGACTGCGTCAGGACCGAGTCGAGGCACGCGCGCAGGAAGCCCTGCACCTTGAAGACGGGGACGATGATGCTGAAACGAGGCACGGGGTCTTCCTCCGGTCGGGACGGACGGGCGGGCGGGACGGCCTGCGTTGCGGGACGGGTGGGCGCGACGGCCTGCGCCGGGGGTCGGGTGGGCGCGACGGCCGGTGCGCGCGGACCAGCGCTACGCCCTGTGCTGCGGCACGCGTGGCGCAGCCGGTGCCGGGACGCGGTCGCGCAGCGGGACGACCGGGGGCAGCCGTTCCACGGGCTCCCCGAGCAGCACCCGCCGCACCACCCGCTCGGCGGCGAGCCCGTCGTCCAGATCACAGAACCGCTCGCGGAACGCCGCCCGCAGCGCCCCCGCCCGCGGGCCCTCCCACGCACCCGAGCGGAACGCCGCCGCCAGCTCGTCCGGGGTGCGCGCCACCACGCCCGGCGGCTCGGCGAGCAGGTCGAAGTAGACGCCACGCGTCTCGCGGTAGACGTCCCAGTCGTCGGCGTAGACCACGATCGGGCGGTCCAGGTTGGCGTAGTCGAACATGATCGACGAGTAGTCCGTGACCAGCGCGTCCGAGGCCAGGCACACCTCCTCGGGGGAGCGGTGCGCCGTCACGTCGATCAGCTTCCCGGAGCGCACCACCTCGTCGAGCCCCGCCGACCCCTCGTACAGGTGGTGGGCGCGGAGCAGCACCACGAACGCGTCGCCGAGCGCGTCGCAGAACGCGGGCAGGTCGAGCTGGGCGGCGAAGTCCGTGCGGTAGTCGCGGTGGGTCGGCGCGTACAGCACGGCGATCCTGCCCTCGGGCACTCCGAGCCGCTGCCGCAGGGCGCGCACGTCGTCGGCGGAGGCTCGGTAGAAGGCGTCGTTGCGGGGATAGCCGACGTCGAGGCTCTCGTACGCGCCCGGGTACGCGCGCTCCCACACCTCCGTCGAGTGCCGGTTGGAGGACACGTTGAAGTCCCACCGGTCCACGCGCCGCAACAGCTTGCCCAGGGGCCCGGCCGCAGCGGCGGTGGCGGGGAAGTCCGCCTGGTCCACGCCCATCCGCTTCAGCGGGGTGCCGTGCTGGGTCTGCACGTGGACGGTGCCGGGACGCTTCTTGACGGCCATCTCGAAGTTGACGTTGTTGAAGGTGTACTTGGCCCTCGCCATGACCTCCCAGTAGCGGCGGCTCCCGATCACCACGCCCTCGACACCCTCCGGGAGGCCCGCGGCCGCCCGCGCGTCGGAGACCAGGAACACCGTCCTGATGTGCGGGGCCAGCTCCCGCGCCCTGGCGTGGATCGCCGCCGGGTTGCAGGAGTAGCCGCGCCCCCAGTACGCGGAGAACACGGCGAGGTTCTCGTCGACGGGCCGCCGCAGGAAGGCGGCGTAGGCGTTGCGGCCGGGCAGCCGGCGCGCCACCTTCCCCCACACGACCCGTAGCAGCGAAACCGCGCCCGCCACCCGGGACTTGAGGCCGCGCAGCAGGCAGAACGCGTCGTACGCCCCCGCCCCCAGCAGCCGGTGCTGCACCCCGACGCTCCCCGCGGGCGGCCGGAACCCGGCCGGCCTGTGCAGCCGGTACAGCCGCGCGGCCTGCCGGAAGAAGCGCCGCCGCAGCCGCGCCGAGGGCAGCCGTCCGGGCGTGGACGCCGCCTTGAGCAGCTCGTGCGTGAACCTGCGGAAGACCCGCGCGAGGACCGGCGCGGGCACGTCGAGCGCCACGGCGTCGGCCATCACGCGCCCGAACCGGTCGAGCAGGTCCATGTGGTGGAGGCCGGGGGCGCGGTGCCGTGCGCCCTGGCGGCGCAGCAGGTGCCGTACACAGACCCGGTCGAGCACGGCGATCCGCCCCGCCCGCAGCACGGCCCGCGGGCCCCACTCCGTGTCCGTGAACATGCCGGGCTCGAAGACGAGACCGTGTTCGGCCACGAAGGCGCGCCGGTGCGCGGCGGAGAACGCGGGGACCAGCGGGTCGGGCAGCGCGGCGTGCTCGGCCACGGCGAACGTGCCCCGGGGCGCGCCCGCCCACAGCCGTTCCAGGGCCGGGCCCTCACCGCCGTCGAACCAGTGCACGCGCTCGTGGTCGAAGAACAGCAGATCCGGGTCGTCGCACGCGGAGAGGCGGGCGTCGAGCGCGGCGAGGGCGCCCGGGGTGAGCGTGTCGTCGCCGTCGAGGAAGAGCAGGTAGTCGCCGGTCGCCGCGCCCATCCCGGCGTTCCGTGCTCCCGGCAGACCCGCGTCGGGCGGCGACTGGGTGCGCCGCACCCGCGGATCGCGCGCCGCGTGCTCGGCCGCGATCACCGGGCACGGCCCTGCCCCCTCGTCGAGGGAGTCGACGACCGCGATCACCTCGAAGTCGGCGAAGGACTGGCCCAGCACGGAGGCGAGGCAGCCGGTGAGCCGCCCCGCGACGTCATGGGTGGGGACGATGATGCTGAAGCGCGGCAAGACGGCCTCCCTCAGTGGTGGTTCACTCGGCGCGGATCACAGCTGCGGGGACCGCTGGAGCCCCGAGAACGGCACCCGGTCCGGCAGCGGCGCACCCCCCGGCACCGGATGCCGTTCCTCCAGCGGCACCACGGACGGAAGACCGCCCCGCTCGCCGAGCACCACGTGCCGCACCACGCGCTCCGCGGCGCGCCCGTCGTCGAACGCGCAGAACCGCTCGCGGAACGCCCGCCGCAGCTGCGCCGAGCGTGAGCCCGCCCAGTGCCCGGTGGCGAAGATGTCGACCAGCTCGTCCTCGCTGCGCGCGACCGCGCCCGGCGGGAACGCCCGCACGTCGAAATAGGTGCCGCGGGCCGCCTCGTAGGCCTCCCAGTCGTCGGCGTGCAGCACGATGGGCCGGTCGAGGTTGGCGTAGTCGAACATCAGGGACGAGTAGTCGGTGACCAGCGCGTCCGACGCGAGGCACAGCGACTCGATGCTCGGGTGGTCCGACACGTCGATGAGCCGTCCGGAGGGCTGTTCGCCGCCGACGGCGAGCGGCGCCTCGTAGAAGTGGTGCGCGCGCGTCAGGACCACGAACCGCGGGCCGAGCGCGCGCAGCATCCGCTCCAGGTCGAGGGAGCGGAGCTGACTGCGGCGGTAGTCGCGGTGGGTCGGCGCGTACAGGACGGCGACCGCGCCGTGCGGGACACCGAGGCTCTCCCGGAGCCGGGCGACCTCGGCGGAAGTCGCGCTCTGGAAACGGTCGTTGCGGGGGCAGCCGTATTCGAGCGTCGTGTATCCGGCGGGGAACACCCGCTCCCACACGAGCGTCGAGTGCCGGTTCGCCGACAGCACGTAGTCCCATTTGTCGACGTTCCGCAGCAGCGCGGCGAAGTCCATGCCGCGCGCTGCCGCCGGGCGCTCCTGGAGGTCGAGGCCCATGTGCTTCAGGGGTGTGCCGTGCTGGGTCTGGACGAGGACCTGTCCGGGCCGCTTGACCAGCCTGCGGTCGAAGTTGACGTTGTTCACCAGGTACTTGGAGCGGGCGAGCGCCGTCCAGTACGCGGCCGAGCCGGGCCGCAGTCCGCGCGTCGCCGGGGGAATCGTGTGGTGGTGCCGCGGGTGCGCGATCCACGCGGTGCTGATCTCCGGCACGAGCTCGCGCATCGCGGCTTCCAGGGCGCCCGGACTGCAGCCGTGGCCGCGCCCCCAGTACGAGGAGAAGACGGCGTGCCGCTCGCGCACGGGAAGGCACAGCTGGACGCGGTAGTGCAGCTGGAGCAGGGCGCCCTTGGTGCGGCGGACCGCGTGGGACGCGGACCGCCGGGCGCGGGACCGCAGCCGCAGCGCCGCCCACAGGCCCGTGTACGTACGGTGCGAGCCGAGCCGCACCAGGCCGTGCCGCAGCCGGGTACGGGCGGGCACGGGGGCGCCCGGGGCGCGGTGGCGCCGGTAGTGGGAGCGGGCCCGGCGCAGGAACGCGGCGCGGGAGCCGCGCGGCAGCCTGCCCCGCTTGGTGAAGATCGTCGACAAGTGGTCGACCATGCGTCGGAACATCACGGGCCGCCACGCCGCGGACAGTTCGGGGTGCTCGTCGAGGAACGCGAAGACCCGGTCGTACTGGTCGAAGATGTCGAAGTGCTTGAGGCTCGTGGTGCCGAGGATGTTGCCCTGGCGGCGCTGGCGGTAGTGCACGCAGACCCGGTCGAGGGTGGCCATGGTGTCCGCCGTCATCAGGAGCGGATACGTCCAGGGCGTGTCCTCGTAGTAGCCGGGCGGGAAGGTGAAGCCCTCGCGCTCGACGAAGTCGCGGCGGTGCGCCTTGTTCCAGGCGACCATGAGGACCTTGAGGAGTCCCGGCCGGTCGGCGAGGCGGAAGGGAGCGGCGCCCTCCTCGGTGAGGTGGGCGGCGAACTGGTTGCGGACGGCGTCGCCGGACCAGAAGGTGCGCGCGTAGTCGTAGATGAGGACGTCCGGCTCGCCGGTCTCCTTGATGCGGTCGGAGATGGCGTGCAGGGAGCCGGGGGTCAGGGTGTCGTCGCTGTCCAGGAAGATCAGGTAGTCACCGGTGGCGTGCTCCATGCCGGCGTTGCGGGCCCTGCCGAGACCGACGTTCTCCTTCAGGTGGACGGCTCGCACGCGCGCGTCCCGGGCGGCGAACTCGTCGATGATCGCGCCGCACGCGTCCGGCGAGCAGTCGTCGACCACGATCAGCTCGAAGTCCGTGAGGGACTGTGCGAGCACGGACTCCAGGCACTCGTGCAGATATGCCTGCACCCGGTATGCGGGGACGATGACACTGAACCGGGGCAAGGTGAATCCATGGGTCGGCGCGGTCATACTGCCCTAAAACGCCCACGGAGGTGATCGCGTTACACCGGCTGTGGCATCCGGGGGATGGACAGCAGAGGACGGCCCGGTCAACCCGCCCGGACCGCCCTCTCTGGTATGCACGCCTCGCTCACGCCGTACGTCGCGCTCACGCCGTACGTCGCGCTCACGCCGTACGTCGCGCTCACGCCGCTACTTCACCGCGCCCGCCATCACCCCGGACACGAACTGCCGCTGGAACGCGAAGAACACGGCCAGCGGGATCACCATCGAGATGAACGCGCCGGGCGCAAGGATCTGCACGTTGTCGCCGAAGAACCGCACCTGCTGCTGGAGCGCCACCGTGATCGGCGGGTTCTTGGAGTCGGCGAAGATCAACGCGATCAGCATGTCGTTCCAGACCCACAGGAACTGGAAGATGCCGAGCGAGGCGATCGCGGGCGCCCCCAGCGGCATCACGACCCGCACGAACAGCCGCAACTCGCCCGCCCCGTCGAGCCGCGCCGCCTCCAGGAGTTCACGCGGGATCTCCGCGAAGAAGTTCCGCAGGAGGAAGATCGCGAACGGCAGGCCGAACGCCACATGGAAGGTGATCACGCCGATCGTGGTCTCGAAGATGCCGATCTTGCCGAAGAGGTCGGCGATCGGCACGAGCGCCACCTGCACCGGCACGACGAGCAGCGCGACCACGCCGATGAACCACCAGTCGCGGCCGGGGAACTCCATCCACGCGAAGGCGTACCCGGCGAGCGAGCCGATGACCACCACGAGCAGCGTCGCCGGGACGGTGATCATGATGCTGGACAGGATCGAGTCGGTGATCGTCTCGTCCTTGAGGAGCGTGCTGTAGTTGTCGAAGGTGAGCTGCGAGGGCGCGCTGAACGCCTTCCACCAGCCGCTCTCGCTCATGTCCTCCGGGGTGCGGAACGAGCCGATGAGCAGGCCGATCGTCGGCACCAGCCAGAACAGGCCCACCAACACCAGGAACACCCGCAGCGCGGTGCTGCCCAGCAGGGACGCCATCCGCCCCCCGAGCGACTGCCTGGCCTTCACGATCTCGGTCTGAGCGGTCACCGTCGCGCCTCCCGCCTCATCCGCCGAATGTTGAACAGCATCACGGGGATCACGAGGAGGAAGAGCAGCATCGCGATGGCGCTGGCCACTCCCACGTCCTTGTCCAGGAACGCCGAGTTGTACAGCTGCACCGCGAGTACGTTCGCCTCGTCCTTCGAGGAGCCCGGCGGGATCACGAAGACCAGGTCGAAGATCTTCAGTACGTTGATCATGAGCGTGACCAGGACCACCGCGAGGACCGGGGCGAGCAGCGGCACCGTCACCCGCCGGAACACCTGCCACTCGTTGGCGCCGTCCACCCGCGCCGCCTCCAGGAGCTCACGCGGCACGCTCGCCAGGCCCGCCGCGATCAGCACCATCGCGAACCCCGCCCACATCCACAGGTAGGAGCCGATGATCGAGGGCGTGATCAGCGTGGGGCCGAGCCAGTCGACGCCGTTGTACGCCTCCCGGAAGTTGGACGCCGGATACCGCAGCCGGGCGCCGTCCGCCTCCTTCGGCAGCGCGAACGTGCCGTCGTCCGCCGCCTCGGTGGACGCCACCACCTCACCGTTCCTGACCGCCTCGATCTTGATGCCGGAGTAGCCGAACTCCGTGCTGTCGGGGGCGTTCGCCTTCCCGCGGCCCTTGCCGCGCGTGAAGTCCTGCCACGCGGTGCCGGTGACCTGCTGCGGATCTGCCTCAGCGGGCCGCGCCGCCTTCGCGCCGTCCGGCATCTGGTCGGGCGGTACGCCGGTCAGCGGGAGCACCACGGGCGTGCCCGCCTTCACCGGTTCCTTGGTGATGAACGCGCCGCCGCCCGCGTCCCTCAGCGGCGAGAGCGTGCTCGGATGCGCCTGCGGGAACGCCGACGCCTCGGAGAACGTGTCGTGCACGCTCACCATCACGGCGTTGGCGACACCGCGGTCGGGGTCCGACTCGTACACGAGCCGGAAGATGATGCCCGCCGCCAGCATCGAGATCGCCATCGGCATGAAGATGACGAGCTTGAACGCCGTTCCCCAGCGCACCCGTTCGGTCAGGACAGCGAAGATCAGACCGAGGATCGTGGCGACCGTGGGCGCCACGACCACCCAGATCGCGTTGTTCTTGATGGCCGTACGGATGCCGTCGTCCGTGAAGAGCGTCTCGTAGTTGCCGAACGCGGTGAAGTCGCCCGAGTCGTCGAAGAAACTGCGGAAGAACGAGTACCCGATCGGGTACAGGACGAGCGCGCCGAGCAGCACCAGGGCGGGCAGCAGAAAGAGCACCGCCATGGCCTTGCGCGTGCCGGTCACGCTTCTGCGCGGGGTCGGAGCCGGGGGCGGCGCCATCTCCGGCGCACCCCCGGCGTTCACGGACGCCACCGCGTCAGTCCTTGTACGCCTTGGCCGCGGCGGTCTCCAGCACCTTCTGCGTGCCCGCGACGTCCTTCGGGTTCTGCAGGAAGTCCTGCAACGCCTTCCACTCGCCCTTGCCCGGCGTGCCGCCGAAGGACTGCGGGGCCTGGTCGGACATGTCGAAGCGGATGTCGTCGCCCGCCGCGATCAGATTCTTCGCGATGTTGCGCTGCACGTCGTTGGGATACGCCGACATGTCCAGGTTCTTGTTCGGCGAGATGAAGCCGCCCGCCTCGGCCCAGATCTTCGCCGCGTCCGGCGAGCCGAGGAACGTGAGGAGCGCCTGCGCGCCCTTGCTGTCCTTCAGCGCGACGGCGGCGTCACCGCCGACCACGGCGGGGGACTCGTCGCCGACCGCGGGGAAGGCGAACACCTTCGCGTCCGTCCCCACCTCCGCCTTCGTCTCCGAGATCGACAGCGAGACCATGTCGCCCTCGAAGACCATGCCCGCCTTGGGCTGGTCGCCGCCCGTGAAGGTCTGCTTCACGGACACCGGGAACTCCGTCTGCAGCGCGCCCTTCGCGCCGCCCGCGACGAACCCCTTCGCGCCGAACACCTCGCCCAGTGTGGTCAGCGCCTCCTTGACGGACGGATCCGTCCACTTGATCTTGTGCTGGGCGAGTTGGTCGTACTTCTCCGGACCCGCCTGCGAGAGGTAGATGTTCTCGAACCAGTCGGTGAGCGTCCACGCGTCGGCGCCCGCGACCGATACCGGCGGCACCCCGGAGTCGTACACGGTCTGCGCGGTCTCGACGAAGTCGTCCCAGGTCTTCGGGACCTTGACGCCCGCGTTGTCGAAGACCGCGGTGTTGTACCAGACCAGCGACTTGTTGGCGGCCTTGAAATAGACGCCGTACTGCTTGCCGTCGACCGCGCCGAGCTCCTGCCACCCCTTCGAGTAGTTCTTGTCGAGCTGCTTCTGCGCCTCGGCGCCGACCGGCTTCGCCCACTTGTTCGCCACGGCCTGCTCGATCGCGCCGACCTGAGGCAGCATCGCGACGTCCGGCGGCTGACCGCCGGCGACCTTCGACTCCAGGAAGCTGATGATGGGGTCCTGAGCGGGCACGAAGGAGACGCTGGCACCCGTCCGCTTCTCGAACTCGTCGAGGACCTTCAGGAAGACCTTGCGCTCCGCACCGCCCCAGACGGCGGCCACGGACACGTTCTCCCCGTCCAGCTCGGGCAGTTGCAGCGAAGACGCGGTGTCGTCGTCCGTTCCCTTGTTCCCCTTCTCCCCGTCGTCGCTGTCGTCGCCGCCGCACGCGGCGACGGTGAACGCGAGTGCGCCCGCCACGACGGCCGAGGCGATTCTGGCGGTGGTACGCCGATGTAGCGGTGCCCTGCGTGTACGAAGAGTGCTGCGCATCACTGCCCCGTTCTCTTCCTGGCGAGTCCCGTGCGGTCTGGTCTACGCCCGCGCGGGGAGGGGCGGCAAGATGGCCTGCGCTGTCAACTCGCTGATTGTGATGGCGTTGTGACGTGCAGTCATGAGTTTTGGCATGAGGTGCACGGACTGTCAGGTTCGGGCGGTCGGGGCGGGGTGGTGTCAGAGGAGTGACGGCACTTGGTCCGCGGAGACGGAACGTGCCGCCCGCTCCAGGGCGCTGGCCAGGAGGGCCAGGTCGGTCGGTCCGTTGCCGAGTTCGCGCACCGGCCGCCGGGCCGGCGGGTCGCCCATCCGCTCCCACTCCAGAGGCACCACCGTGGGCCGCAGCGTCGCCGTACGCGGAATGCGTCCCGTGACCCGGCCCGCCTGGAACGCGGTGGCCCGGCCGTCCGGCGAACGCAGCTCGCCCCGTCCGGGCGCGGGCTCCTCGGGACCGGACGCCACCGCGTCGAGCACCACGCGCAGCGACGCGCGCTGCCCGAGCTCGGTCTCCAGGACGCGCTCGCTGCGCCCGGTGGCCGCCACGAGATGCACGCCGAGACGCTCCCCGTCCCGCGCGACCGCCTCGAGAGCACGGACGACGGAACCGGCCGCGGGCCGCCCCGGGGAGCCGAGCGCGGGCGAGAGCAGCGCGTCGAAGTCGTCCACGACGACGACGAGGCGGGGCAGCGGCGGCCCGGGATCCACCCGCTGCCGCGCCGACGCGGGCCGCAGCCGCATCGTGGCACTGGGCGGCGCGTCGAGGTCCCCGTCGAGCCCCTGCGGGGGCGCGGACGGCGCGGGGGAGGTGGAGGCGGCGGAGGTGGGGTTCGTGGGGTGGGGGATTGCGGAGGGGCGTGCGGGGCGAGAGGCCGCGGGGTGGGTGGCCGAGGGGCCGGCTTCGGCGCGCGCGGGGGCCGCGGACGGGTGGTTCCCGGGGCGGGCGGTCGAGGGGCCGGCTCCGGAGCGTGCGGAAGGCAGGGAGGGGGAGTTCGCGGGGTGGGAGGTCGCGGAGGGAGAGTTCCCGATGCCGGTGGGCGAGGTCGTGTCTCCGGAGTGTGAGGAGGGGGAGGACGACGTGGCTTCGGCGTGTGCGGAGGCCGACGCCGTGGCTCCCGGGTGGGCGGAGGCCGCAGGTGGGGTTCCCGGGTGGGCGGAGGCCGTGGGGCCGCCTCCTGGGCGTGCGGAGGGCGAGGGCGTGACTTCGGCGTGTGCGGAGGCCGACGTCATGGCTCCCTGGTGGGCGGAGGCGGAGGGGCGGCCCGCTGGGTGGGTGGAGGCCGAGGGAGCGGTTCCCGGGCGGGCGGGTGCCGAGGGGGTGGTCTCGGAGCGTGGGGAGGCCGGCGCGGGGGCCGTGGACGCCGCGACCGCGCCCGGCGCGGACGACTGCGACCGCTGCGTCACCATCCGCCCCGACACCTCCCGCTGCGTGTGCCACTCCGCGAACCCGAGCCTGCCGAGCAGCTCCGCCCGCCGCTTCAGCTCCGCGGCCAGGGACTGCGCGAACGCCCGCATCCGCACGGGGTCGTTGGCGACGAGGTGCGTCGTGACGTGCGGCAGGTCCGTACAGACGGCGAGCCCCGTCCCCTGCCGCCCGGCGGCGCCCCCCGCACCGACACCGTCCCGCCCGTCGACGAGCACGATGCCCAGCCGGTCGGGGCGCTCGGCGGCCGCCAGGGACGCGGCGACGGAGCGCAGCAGCTCCGTACGGCCGCTGCCCGCCGGACCCTCCACGAGCAGGTGCGGGCCTTCCGCGCCGAGGTCCGCGACGACGGGGCCGCGCGGGCCCGCGCCGAGCACGGCCGTGGCCCGCCCGCCGAGTGCCTCGGGGTCGTCGGCGGCGGCCGCCCACCGCGCCATCAGCGAGGCGGGCGTGGCCCTGGCGAGCCCCAGTTCGTCGAGGAGCCGGGCCGACAGGGGCAGCGGCGCGGACACGCGCGCGTGTCCCTCACCCGCCGTGCCGTCCGTGCGCAGCGGCGCGAGGGCCCGCGCGAACCGCTCGGCCCAGGCCGCCGACACCGCGTCCACGGCGGCGACGGTGCCGTGGCCCGCGGGCCGCCCGCCCGCCGTCCGCATCAGCCGCAGCGCGGTCGCCACATCGCCGCTCAGCAGCGCGACCGCACCGCACGCGCGGAAGGCGGGCGCCACCGCGCAGGCCGCCTCGTACGTGTCCAGGACCGGCGACGCGGGCGACGCGGCGACCGTCTCGGCCAGGCACACCACGTGGATCCCGGCCTGCGCGCCCTCGGCGGCGAGCCGGACGGTGGACTCGCGCAGGGCCGCGGAGCCGGGGTCGCCGTCGACGACGACGACCGTCCGCGCGCCGGCCGGGGCCGTGCCCGCGTGACCCGTGCCGCTGTCGGCGACGTGGTCGTCGAGGCGGCGGATCAGTTCGTCCGTGCGGGCCGCCGCCTGGTCGCGGTCGTAGGCGAGGAGGAGACGGCAGTCCTGGCCGTGCGCGGGCCGCAGGTGGGGGAGCCAGCCGAGCCAGGCCCACTCGGCGGTCCGCTCGGCCGTCACGCGTGCCCGGTCCGTGCTGACCAGCACGATCTCCAGGGTGTCGGGGGAGTGCAGCGCGGCGAGCTGGGCGACGACCGCCCTGGCCAGGCCGGTGAGCCGGTCCCGGGGCCCGGCGAGGCCCAGCGAGCCGGCCTCGCGCAGCCCGACCGTGACGGGGACGGCGGGCAGCAGCCCCTCGCGTCCGTCGGCCGCGGGCAGGGCGCGGTCGACCGTGCCGAGCCGCACCGCGAGTGCCTCGGGATGACCGGGGCCGCGCTCCCAGAGGCGCGGGCCGGGGCCGAGGGCGGTGAGCAGCAGGGCGGCGGGATCGGGCCACGCCTCGGGGGTGCGGGCGGCCGCGGTTATGGCGAGGTCCTCGGGGGAGGGGCCGAGCGGTCGCGGGCCGTGGCCGTCGGCGTGCCCGCCGTCCGCGTACGTCTCGTAGGACCCGTCGTGTCCGTCGCGCCCTCCGTGCTCCCCGTATCCCCCGTACTCCCCGTGCCCCCCGTACTCCTCGAACTCGTCGGGACCGTCCGGGCCGTCGTACGGATCGTGGCCCCGGCCGTCGTCCCGGCCGCCCTTCAGTCGCCGGGCCCAGGCCGAGAGACCGCCGCGCTTGCGCAGGTTGCGGGGGACGGTCGTCCCGCGCGCGGGAGTGCCGGTGCGGGTCCGCTCGGTGTCGGGGGCGGTGCCCTGGTGCGGCACGACGGGCGTCTCGGCGCCGGTGCGGTCGATGCCGCCGGGCATGCCGTGCTCGACCGGCGCGGGCTGCGTTCCGTACGCCCCGTACGGGCTCTGCGCGCCGTGGGCATTCGCCGGCCCGTACGCCCCCTGCGGGGTCTGGGCGCCGGTGTCGTACGTGCCCGCGCCGCCGGTGGCGCCCGCTGCGCCCCAGCCCGCCGGGCCGTACGCGTGATGGGCTCCGGAGCCGTCCGGTGCCGCCTCCACGAGGGTGGGCGGGGCCGTCCCGACGGGCCGCACGCGCACGTGGCCCTCGCCGTCGGGCGCCGTCGCGAGCGCCGTGCCCGCGCCGGACACGGGGCCGCCCGCGCCGTCCGTCAGACGGAGCGCGGACTCGCCGATGCGCAGCAGGGAGCCGGGGGAGAGGCGCACCGGACGGTCGGTGACCTCCTTGCCGTCCACCGCCGTGCCGTTCGTCGAGCCCAGGTCCGTGACCGTGACCCGGCCGTCCGCGGTGAGCGTGACCGAGCAGTGCATGCGCGAGACGTCCGGGTCGTCCAGCGGGACGTCCGCGTCCGCCGAGCGGCCGACCTGGATCCGGCCGCCGTGCAGGAGATGGACACCACCGGCGTCCGGCCCGGCCACCACGTGCAACTGGGCGGCGGCGCCCGCGAGTTCGGGGCCCGGCTCGGCGGGCGTGCCGAGGGAGAGCACCGCTCCGTCGATCAAGGGAGGCTCGCCGAGGGTGCAGCGCTGGGCGTCGAGGCGGTCCGGGCCCGCGTACAGCACGAGGGGCGCGTCACTGCCCGCCACAGTCGTGGCCAGACCGGAGGCGACCGCGGCCAGCGCGGTCCCGGCGGGCGCGGTGACCAGGACGTCACAGGCACCCTGCGGCCCGGTCGACTGGGCATCGCTCGCCGCCGTGGGGCGGCCTTGCTGCTCGGTCCGGCCGCTGCGCGGCCCGAGGACGGTCAGCCGGATCTGCATCGCCGTCAGCGGTCCCTTCTGCGCTGGGCGCCCGGCACGGGGACACGCGCTGTGATTCCCCCCACCGCACACGGGCACGTCGGCCAGTACTGGAGGCATCCTCGCACCTGCCACTGACAACACGCCCGGCGGCCACCTGTAAGTGATCTTGATTGGTCGGCTCTGCTCGGAAAAGTGCCTGCTCGGACCGTTGTGGATATCTCCGGGCGTTCTCGAGCGAAGACCGGATCCCGGTCGATGCGGAAGGCGGTCCGGAGACCCGTTCGGAACCACTCGGCAACCAATGGCCACGGGCGAGCGTCTTTCCACCGAACAACGATCCGGAATGCCCCGGAAAGAAAAAGGCCGGGCGGAATCGGACCGGCCGGTGCCATGTTCGACGGCATTACAGTGGGTCGGAACACCATCGGACAGCCCCCCCGGACATGACCAGCGTCCGGGTCGGGACCAGCCAGACCAGCAGGGAGCGCATGACGTGCGGCCGGTAGGCAGCAAGTACCTGCTCGAGGAGCCGCTCGGGCGCGGCGCCACGGGCACCGTCTGGCGAGCCCGCCAGCGGGAGACCGCGGGCGCCGAGGCGGCCGTCCCGGGCCAGCCCGGCGAGACCGTCGCGATCAAGGTCCTGAAGGAAGAGCTCGCCAACGACGCGGACGTCGTGATGCGCTTCCTCAGAGAGCGGTCCGTCCTGCTCAGGCTGACGCACGAGAACATCGTCCGCACGCGCGACCTGGTCGTCGAGGGCGACCTGCTCGCCCTGGTCATGGACCTCGTCGACGGCCCCGACCTGCACCGCTACCTGCGCGAGAACGGCCCGTTCACGCCCGTCGCGGCGGCCCTGCTCACCGCCCAGATCGCCGACGCGCTCGCCGCCAGCCACGCCGACGGCGTCGTGCACCGCGACCTGAAGCCCGCCAACGTCCTCCTCAAGCAGGACAGCCAGGGCATGCACCCGATGCTCACCGACTTCGGCATCGCGCGCCTCGCGGACTCCCCGGGGCTGACCCGTACGCACGAATTCGTCGGCACGCCCGCGTACGTCGCGCCGGAGTCCGCCGAGGGCCGCCCCCAGACCAGCGCCGTCGACATCTACGGCGCGGGCATCCTCCTGTACGAGCTCGTCACCGGGCGCCCGCCGTTCTCCGGCGGCTCCGCCCTCGAAGTCCTCCACCAGCACCTCAGCGCCGAGCCGCGCCGCCCCTCGACCGTCCCCGACCCGCTGTGGACGGTCATCGAGCGCTGCCTCGACAAGGACCCGGACCGCCGTCCCAGCGCCGAGAACCTCGCCCGCGGCCTGCGCGCCGTCGCCGAGGGCGTCGGCGTGCACTCCACCCCGGCGCAGATCGCCGCCGCGGAGGGCGTGGGCGCGCTGCTCATGCCGGACCCGTCGCCGGCCCACGTCCCGGAGACCCCGGGCGCGGCCGACCCGACGCAGGTGCTGCCGAACAACGCGGGCTCGTACGACCCGAACGCCGCGACCAGCGTCATGCAGAGCACCGGCGGCCACGGTTCCGGGTCCGGCGACGCCGACCCGACCTCCGTCCTGCCCAACAACCGCGGCGCCGCCGACCCGACCGCCGTCATGCCCCCGGTCCCGCCGGGCGGCCCCGGCGCGGACCCCAACGACCCGCACCCCTGGCAGAGCCAGATGGCCGCGGCCCGCGACCGCAACGAGCAGACGCAGTACCAGGCGCACCTGGACCCCGAGCAGGACCCGCTGCGCCGCCGCCCCCAGCGTCAGGTCGCCCGCCCCCAGCAGCAGCCGCACCCGCAGCAGTACGCGCCGCAGCAGCCGCGCGGCCAGCGGCAGCAGCGGCAGCAGTACGCGCCGGCGCCGCAGCCGCAGTACCAGCCCCAGCACCAGCCGCAGCAGTACGCCGCGCCGCCGCAGCAGCCCGCACCACGCCCCACGCGGGAGCCCCGCGAGCCGCGTCAGCCGAGGCAGCGCAGCGCCAACCCGATGAAGATCCCGGGGCTCGGCTGTCTCAAGGGCTGCCTCTTCACGATCGTCATCCTGTTCGTGGCGAGCTGGCTGGTCTGGGAGTTCAGCCCGCTCCAGGACTGGATCGGCACGACGAAGGGGTACTGGGAGCAGCTGAAGGACTGGTACGACACGGTCAGCGGCTGGATGGGGAAGATCGGCGGCAACTAGCCGGTTCGCCTGCCGATGTTGGGGATTTGTCGACATCTGCAGGGTGATTTCCGCTCCCGGAGTGAAGGTTGGCGGCAAGGCCGCGTAGTTTTG
Organism: Streptomyces venezuelae; assembly: GCF_008642355.1. NCBI lineage: Bacteria > Bacillati > Actinomycetota > Actinomycetes > Kitasatosporales > Streptomycetaceae > Streptomyces > Streptomyces venezuelae. The sequence continues at coordinate 3,161,606 of NZ_CP029193.1, read as the reverse complement.
TCGCCAACACGCATCCGTAGGAGCAGTCTTGACGCGCAAGATCGGCAGCCGGTACACCGCCCACCAGATCCTGGGCCGTGGCAGCGCCGGCACGGTGTGGCTCGGCGAGGGGCCGGAAGGCCCCGTCGCCATCAAGCTGCTGCGCGAGGACCTGGCCTCCGACCAGGAACTCGTCGGCCGCTTCGTCCAGGAGCGCACGGCGCTGCTCAGCCTTGACCACCCGCGCGTGGTGGGCGTCCACGACCTGGTGGTCGACGGCAACGACCTCGCCCTCGTCATGGACCTCGTCCGCGGCACGGACCTGCGCACCCGGCTCGACCGCGAGCGGCGCATGGCGCCCGAGGCCGCCGTCGCCATCGTCGCGGACGTCGCCGACGGGCTCGCCGCCGCGCATGCCGCGGGCATCGTGCACCGCGACGTCAAGCCCGAGAACGTCCTCCTCGACATGCAGGGCCCCCTCGGCCCCGGCGGCTCCCACCCCGCCCTCCTCACCGACTTCGGCGTCGCCAAGCTGATCGACTCCCCGCGCCGCACCCGCGCGACGAAGATCATCGGTACGCCCGACTACCTCGCCCCCGAGATCATCGAGGGCCTCCCGCCGCGCGCCGCCGTCGACATCTACGCGCTCGCCACGGTCCTGTACGAACTCCTCGCGGGGTTCACCCCCTTCGGCGGCGGCCACCCGGGAGCGGTCCTGCGCCGCCACGTCACGGAAACCGTCGTCCCCCTCCCCGGCATCCCCGAAGAGCTCTGGCAGCTCCTCGTCCAGTGCCTGGCCAAGGCCCCCGCGTCCCGGCTGCGCGCCTCCGAGCTGGCCTCGCGGCTGCGGGAGCTGCTGCCGCTCGTCGCGGGGATGCCGCCGCTCGACGTCGACGAACCCGACACGGAGCCTTCGCCGGCCGAGGAGGCGTACGAGGACTCGGCGCCGCCCGAGCCCCGCGCGACCGCGCCCCGGCGGGGCGCCGTCCCCCTCGTCCCCGGCTCCGCCTCCGCCGACTCCAACCGCGACACGCACACGTCCATGCGCGTCCCCGGGCCCGACGAACTGGCCGGCGGAGCCCGCGGCACGGCCCGCGCGCCCCGTGCCTCGGGCACGGCCCGTCCCGGCTCCGCCAAGCACCGCACGTCGGCGCGGCGCCGCAGGATCACGCTCGGCGTGGCGGGCGTCGTCCTCGTGGCCGCGGCGGGCGTGGGCACGTGGGTCGCCACGAGCGACGACGACGCACCCCCGTCGCAGCCGGGCACCTCAGCCCCCGAAACCCCCTGACCCCACCCGCGGCGTCCCCCCCCCGGGTGGGTCGCGCGTGCGGGCGGAAGGTGGCTGCTCGCGCAGTTCCCCGCGCCCCTGGGCGATCCTCGGCACCCGGCGCCGCCCTGTCCCGCTCGCCCGGAGGCGGCCCCAGGGCGTGGGTCTCGCGTGCGGGCGGACGGTGGCTGCTCGCGCAGTTCCCTGCGCCCCTGGGCGATCCTCGGCACCCGGCGCCGCCCTGTCCCGCTCGCCCGGAGGCGGCCCCAGGGCGCGGGTCTCGCGTGCGGGCGGACGGTGGCTGCTCGCGCAGTTCCCCGCGCCCCTAGGTGGTCCCCAGCACCCGGCGCCGCTCCGCCCCGCCCTCCCGGAGGCGGCCCCAGAGGCACGGGAGCGGCCCTCGGTGTTCCGCGCCGATTCGCCTCCGGGCGCCCGCAGGCTGCCTCAGGGGCGCGGGGGACTGCGCGAGTGACGCGCGGCGGTCCGCGGGGGCGGGGAGGGTCGGCCCCGGAGGGGGCGCCGAGCCACCCTTGCCGGAACCGTTAGGCTGGAGTCGTGGCAGTCGTCGATGTATCCGAAGAGCTCAAGTCCCTCTCCTCGACCATGGAGTCGATCGAGGCCGTCCTGGACCTCGACAAGATGAGGGCCGATATCGCCGTGCTCGAGGAGCAGGCGGCCGCACCGTCCCTCTGGGACGACCCCGACGCGGCGCAGAAGATCACCAGCAAGCTGAGCCACCTCCAGGCGGAGGTCAGGAAGGCCGAAGCGCTCCGTGGGCGCATCGACGACCTCAGCGTGCTCTTCGAGATGGCCGAGGAGGAGGACGACCCGGACACCCGCGCCGAGGCGGAGTCCGAGCTCGAGTCCGTCAAGAAGGCGCTGGACGAGATGGAGGTCAGGACCCTCCTCTCCGGGGAGTACGACGCGCGTGAGGCCGTCGTCACCATCCGCGCCGAGGCCGGAGGCGTCGACGCCTCCGACTTCGCGGAGAAGCTGCAGCGCATGTACCTGCGCTGGGCCGAGCGCCACGGCTACAAGACGGAGCTCTACGAGACGTCGTACGCGGAAGAGGCCGGCATCAAGTCGACCACCTTCGCCGTGAACGTCCCGTACGCCTACGGAACGCTCTCCGTCGAGCAGGGCACCCACCGCCTCGTGCGCATCTCGCCCTTCGACAACCAGGGCCGCCGCCAGACCTCCTTCGCCGGCGTCGAGATCCTCCCCGTGGTGGAGCAGACCGACCACATCGAGATCGACGAGAGCGAGCTGCGCATCGACGTGTACCGCTCGTCGGGCCCCGGCGGCCAGGGCGTCAACACGACGGACTCCGCGGTCCGCCTGACCCACCTGCCGACCGGCATCGTCGTCTCCTGTCAGAACGAGCGCTCGCAGATCCAGAACAAGGCGACCGCGATGAACGTCCTCCAGGCGAAGCTCCTCGAGCGTCGCCGCCAGGAGGAGCAGGCCAAGATGAACGCCCTCAAGGGTGACGGCGGCAACTCCTGGGGCAACCAGATGCGTTCGTACGTCCTGCACCCCTACCAGATGGTGAAGGACCTGCGGACGGAGTTCGAGGTCGGCAACCCCGAGTCCGTCTTCAACGGCGAGATCGACGGTTTCCTGGAAGCCGGAATTCGCTGGCGCAAGCAGCAGGAGAAGTAAAAACCCCGCCGAGTGACGGCGGGGAATGGAACAGCTTTATCGACAAGGCAACTGCCGCCCTTCAGGCGGCAGTTGCCTTTTGCGTCACAGTCGCATCTCCGTAGTACGGTCAACTCCCCTAATTTCGGACATCGCAGGCGCAACGACCTTGACGCTGCTGTGAAAAGTGGAAAGGCTAGCGCGCGGCATGCGTATTCCTGGGGCGCGTGGGATCTGCGGGGGCCGGTCGAATCGACCGGGTCGCCCCGGCGAACGCAGCCCCGGACGCTGCCTCACTGACGATTCAGCTACTGGGGGTGGCAGCCAGATGACAAAGAAGACGCGGATCCGTGTCGCGCGGATAGCCGCGGGCGCCGTGATCGCCGCGGGCGCCTCGCTGACCGCCGCGGGTGCCGCATCGGCCCTCGACGTGGGCGTCGACCTCGGCGGTGTGAGCGCGGACGCTCACGCGGACGAGACCGGCGTCGGCGTGGACGTGGACGTTCCGGGTCCGGGCGACGAGACCCCTCCGGGCGACCCGGAGATCCCCGGCCCCGAGGACCCCGAGAACCCGGGCGACCCGGACCCGGGTGAGCCCACCGAGGAGCCCACCGAGCCCACCGAGGAGCCCACGGAGCCCACCGAGGACCCGGAGCCCACAGAGGACCCGACCGACCCCTCCGACCCGCCCACCTCGGACCCGACCGACCCGACCGACCCGGACGACGGGAACGGCAACGGCGGCGGCAGCAACGGCGGCGGGGGCGGCAACGACAACAACCCCGACGGCGGCTCCAGCCCCGTCGAGCAGGGCAAGGGCAAGGACAGCCTGACCGACACCGGCTCCAAGCCGGTCGAGCAGGGCGGCAACAACGCCCAGCCGACGGCCGACAAGGGCGAGCTCGCCGAGACCGGCGCCACCGAGACGACGTTCCTGCTGATCGGCGCCGCGACGATGATCGCCGGCGGCATCGGCTTCCGCATCCTGCCGCGCCTCGTCGGCAACCGCGGCGCCGCTGCCTGACCCACGCGGCCGGTGCGACGGTGACGTACGCCACGTACGAATGAAGAAGGGCCCGGAGCTTCACGAAGCTCCGGGCCCTTCCGTGTGGCGTCGGTCGCGACACCGTGACTCTCTGTGTGCCGGTGCCGGGTCCTACGGGTTCCGCCGTCCTACGCGGACTGGTGCGCCAGCAGCGCGACCGCCGCGATCAGCACCACGAGCAGCGCTATCAGAGCCGCGGGGTTGAGCCCCGCGAAGGGGCCCTCCTGCTGCATGCGCTCGCGATTGGCCCGGCACACGGGGCAGCGGCCTTCACTCACGGGCGCCGCGCAGTTCGCGCATACCAACCGATCCAGGGTCATGCGCTTCTCCTCCCGCACAGTCTCAGCCTGCCCAACGCCAGGGGGAACCCAATCGTTCCCCCTACCACTGTGCCAGCTTCCGCGGATTTCGGCGCGGCCCGCCCCCTCATGACGGTTTCCGACACCGCCAGGCGTGACAATTCGCGCAACTCAGGACGCCGACTGCGCACGCGTACCGGGTTCGCGTATGGTCACGCTCACCTACCCCCGGCAACCCGTGGTGCATCCGTGATCCGATTCGACAACGTCTCCAAGGCCTACCCGAAGCAGTCCCGCCCCGCGCTCAGGGATGTCTCCCTCGAGATCGAGAAGGGCGAGTTCGTCTTCCTGGTGGGATCCTCCGGCTCCGGAAAGTCCACTTTCCTGCGTCTCGTCCTGCGTGAGGAGCGCACCAGCCACGGCCAGGTGCACGTCCTGGGCAAGGACCTCGCGCGCCTGTCCAACTGGAAGGTGCCGCACATGCGCCGCCAGCTGGGCACCGTCTTCCAGGACTTCCGGCTCCTGCCCAACAAGACCGTCGGCGAGAACGTCGCCTTCGCGCAGGAGGTCATCGGCAAGTCCCGCGGCGAGATCCGCAAGTCCGTGCCCCAGGTCCTCGATCTCGTGGGACTCGGCGGCAAGGAGGACCGGATGCCGGGCGAGCTCTCCGGCGGTGAGCAGCAACGCGTCGCCATCGCGCGCGCGTTCGTCAACCGCCCCAAGCTCCTCATCGCCGACGAGCCGACCGGCAACCTCGACCCCCAGACGTCCGTCGGCATCATGAAGCTGCTCGACCGGATCAACCGGACCGGCACCACCGTCGTGATGGCCACCCACGACCAGCAGATCGTGGACCAGATGCGCAAGCGGGTCATCGAGCTGGAGAAGGGCCGCCTCGTCCGCGACCAGTCGCGCGGCGTGTACGGCTACCAGCACTGACGGCTCCGCTCGCCCGAGCCGGCAGCGATCGGCCCGCCCGTTCCGTCTGATCCACCTGAGCAACCTGATCCACTGAAAGGCCGCCATGCGCGCCCAGTTCGTCCTGTCGGAGATCGGCGTCGGTCTCCGCCGAAATCTCACGATGACCTTCGCGGTCATCGTCTCCGTAGCGCTCTCGCTCGCCCTGTTCGGCGGCTCGCTGCTCATGCGTGACCAGGTGAGCACGATGAAGGGCTACTGGTACGACAAGGTCAACGTCTCGATCTTCCTGTGCAACAAGGCCGACGCCGAGCAGGACCCCAAGTGCGCCAAGGGCGCCGTCACGAACGAGCAGAAGGACCAGATCCTCGGCGATCTGAAGAAGATGCCCGTCGTGGACAAGGTCGTCCACGAGTCGGCGGACGAGGCGTACAAGCACTACAAGGAGCAGTTCGGCGACTCCCCGCTGTCCAGCTCGCTGACGCCGGACCAGATGCAGGAGTCGTTCCGCATCAAGCTGAAGGACCCGGAGAAGTACCAGGTCGTCGCGACCGCCTTCTCGGGGCGGGACGGCGTGCAGGCCGTGCAGGACCAGAAGGGCTATCTGGACAACCTCTTCGGGCTCCTGAACGGCATGAACTGGGCGGCCGTGGCGGTGATGGCGCTGATGCTCGTCGTCGCGCTGATGCTGATCGTCAACACCGTGCGCGTCTCGGCGTTCAGCCGCAGACGGGAGACCGGCATCATGCGGCTCGTCGGCGCGTCGAGCTTCTACATCCAGATGCCGTTCATCATGGAGGCCGCGGTCGCCGGTCTCATCGGCGGCGGGCTCGCCTGCGGCATGCTGCTCGTCGGCAGGTACTTCATGATCGACCACGGTCTCGAACTCTCCGAGAAGATCAACCTGATCAACTTCCTCGGCTGGGACGCGGTCCTCGCCAAGCTGCCGCTGGTGCTCGCGATCGGCCTTCTGATGCCCGCGCTTGCCGCGTTCTTCGCGTTGCGCAAGTACCTGAAGGTGTGACAAGAGCCCTCAGCGTGGCAGGGCGTCGTGCGGTTCAACCCACCGTGCGGCGCCCTTCGTTGTCCTAGACTCACCGTCATGTCAGGCCTCGACCGGTTCGCCGAGCGGTTCCCCGGGCCCCGCCGCATTCGCCGCGGGGCGACCCTGACATTGGTCTTCGCGAGCGTCCTCGTCACCGGAGCGGCCACCGGCTCCTGGAGCGACGCGGCGGACGACGGCCGGAATGAGCCGCCTCCCGCGGTACGTTCCGGCGCCCTCGCGGCGCCGCAGGGCGACGCCGACACCGCGGACAAGGCCGCCGACGCCGCCGCGGAGGCGATGGCCGACGGCAAGTCCGGCGAGGACGCCGCCGAGGAGGCCGTCAGCCGCAGCGGGGACCGCTGGGGGTCGGTGTATTCGCCGGGGGAGTTCCATGAGTTCGAGAAGGCGCTCGACGGCGCGTACACCGGCGTGGGTCTCTGGGCGCGGCGCACGGCCGACGGGGACATCGAGATCTCCAAGGTCCAGAAGGACGGCCCCGCGCGGCGGGCGGGCGTCCGCGAGGGCGACCGGCTGCGCTCCGTCGACGGCGAGCGCGTCAAGGGCCGCCCCGTGACGGAGGTCCTCTCCCTGCTGCGCGGCGGGCGCGCGGGCACACCGGTGGTCCTCGGCCTGGAGCGCGGCACGCGCGCGTGGAGCGAGACGGTGCGCCGGGCGCGGCTCAGCACGGACTCGGTCACGGTCACCGAGGCGTCCGACCACGCCGTCACGATCAAGGTCGACGCGTTCACGAAGGGCTCCGGGGAGGCGGTGCGGACCGCGGTGCGCGACGCCCCCGAGGGCGCCGGGATCCTGCTGGACCTGCGCGGGAACTCCGGCGGCCTGGTCTCGGAGGCGGTCACGGCCACGTCCGCCCTCGTCGACGGCGGCCTCGTCGCGACGTACGACGTGCGCGGGGAGGAGAAGGCCCTGCACGCCGAGCGCGGCGGTGACACGGACCGGCCCGTGGTCGCCCTCGTGGACGGCGGCACGATGAGCGCGGCCGAGCTCCTCGCCGGTGCTCTCCAGGACCGCGGCCGTGCCGTCGTGGTGGGCACGAGGACCTTCGGCAAGGGGTCGGTCCAGATGCCGAGTCGGCTGCCCGACGGTTCCGTCGCCGAGCTGACCGTCGGCCACTACCGCACTCCTTCGGGGAGGGCCGTCGACGGGCGGGGCATCACCCCGGACCTGGAGGCCGAGGACGGGGCCGAGAAGCGGGCCGAGACAGTATTGACTGGCCTCGGACCCCCCTCGTAGTGCGAAAATGGCCGCACTATGGCGAAGGAAAAGGTAAAGCGCAAGGCCGCGAAGGCCGCTGAGAAGGCACCCGCCCGGAAGATGGTCGCGCAGAACAAGAAGGCGCGGCACGACTACCACATCCTGGACACGTACGAGTGCGGCCTCGTCCTCATGGGCACCGAGGTCAAGTCGCTGCGTCTGGGCCGTGCCTCCCTGGTGGACGGGTTCGTGCACATCGACCGCGGCGAGGCGTGGCTGCACAACATCCACGTCCCGGAGTACGTGCAGGGCACCTGGACCAACCACTCCGCCACGCGGAAGCGCAAGCTCCTGCTGCACCGCGCGGAGATCGACAAGCTGGAGTCGAAGTCCCAGGAGACGGGTCACACGATCGTGCCCCTGGCCCTGTACTTCAAGGACAGCCGGGTCAAGGTCGAGATCGCGCTGGCCAAGGGCAAGAAGGAGTACGACAAGCGGCAGGCGCTCAAGGAGAAGCAGGACCTGCGCGAGACGAACCGCGCGATCGAGGCGGCCAAGCGGCGCCAGCGCGGCGCCTAGCCCCGGGCCCCGCGGACCTCGGGGACCCCGCGGGAATTGGCTGGCATCGTCGGGCGTTGGTCACGTACGATGGGTACCGCACCTCACCGCAGGTGCACGCATTGAAAAATCAACATGGGGATGATCGGTTTCGACAGCGGATGTCGAAGCAGGGGAAGCGAGCCGAGGAAGCGGCAATGATCTCGTAAACCATATGTCGCAACCAATAATCGCCAATTCTAAGCGCGATTCCCAGTCCTTCGCCCTCGCTGCCTAATAAGCAGTGACTGAAGGACCCTAAATGGGTGTCAGCCCGGGAGTGTTCCCGGCCCGGATCCTGGCATAATCTAGGGAACTAAACCATCGAGCCCGGTCACGGGGTTCGATGGGAAATCAAACAGTGACTGGGCCCGTCGGAGACTTGTTCGCGAGATCTCCGGGGCCGAGAAAAGCGAAGCGAACTGCGCTCGGAGAAGCCCTCCTTTTGCACCGTTGGACGCGGGTTCGATTCCCGCCATCTCCACAATTCCCATGTGCGGCGAAAGCCCCCCGGCCCCAGGCCAGGGGGCTTTTTCCATGCCCGCACGCCGCGAGCACATCCTCCGGTCATGTGACTCGTTAAGGGAAGGAGTCCAGGTTCGCAGCGGCCGGGCGGCATGCGCCCGGCCGAACAGGCAGGAGCAGGAGGCAGGCGCTTGGATGCCACCGTCACTCTCTTCGGCTCCGTTCTCGCCACCCTGGGGGTTCTCGGCGCGGCCGTGGTGGCGTACCTCGGCAAACGCGGTGAGAACGCGCTCATGGGGTTCTCGAATCTGACGGAGAAACTGCAGATCGAGCGCGACCGGCTGGAACGCCAGGTCGCGGAGCGCGACGCGAAGTTAGCCGAGTTGAACGCACTGCACGCGCACGACCAGAGCGAGATCGCACGGCTGCTCATGGACAACCAACGGCTCGGAGGCACGCCGTGACCCAGCTCGAGCGACTCCTGGCCCACCGCTGGCGCACCGTCTTCCTCGTCTGTGTGCTGCTCGCCCTCTCCGGCGTCGCGGCCATTCTCTGGGCGCGGATCGACGCGGGGGACCGCCGCGCCGACCGGTTCGCGACGGAGGCGGACCGGCGCGGGGAGGCCGTCTCCACCCTCGCCCGCGACGTACGCACGCTGCGCGCCCAGATCCGCGCGCACGGCGACACCCCCGCGGCGCCCGACCCCTCCGACGCCATCGACGACCTGCTGGGCCGGGTCAAGGCCCCCGCGGGCGCCCCGGGCGAGGACGGGAAGCCCGGCGAGAAGGGCGCGCGAGGCAACGGCGGACAGCGGGGCGAGCCGGGGGAACAGGGCGAGGCCGGGGAGCGGGGCGACCGCGGAGCCCAGGGGGAACCGGGCGAAGCGGGTGCCCCCGGAGAGCCGGGAAGACCCGGTGAGCCCGGCGCGGCGGGGCAGGACGGCCGCAGCGGCGACCAGGGACAGACGGGACCGATGGGGCCGGCCGGTCCTCCCGGCACGGACGGCGCCGCCGGGCCCGCGGGACCCCGCGGCGAGAGGGGTGAGAAGGGCGAGCGGGGCGAGAAGGGGGAACCTGGGTCTGTCTGCCCGGAGGGGTACAGCCTCCAGGCGCCCGCCGACGACCCCGACGCCCTGGTCTGCCGCCGCCCCAACAACGGCCCGACAGGACCGGCCCCCGCGCTGACCCTCCTGGCCGCGCTGCCGCCCCAGCGACGCCGCCTGCAGGACCACTGAGGGGCGGCGGGGCATGCTCGTCGCCCTTCCGGTGGCCGGACATCTCTCACGTCCCCGTACGCGACCGGAGTGGGGTCTGTTGCGGGGCGGCCGAGTCCGGGATGCTCCAGGGTCATGAGTAGACCCGTGAGACGCGTCAACACCCGCATGCGCCACTGGATCTGGCCCGCCGTGCTCGCCGTCGCGGCGGCCGGGCTCTCCGCCGGAACCCCGGCCGGCGCGGACTCCGACCGGTCAGGGCTGCCCGAAGCCATCGACACCATCCTGGGCGACCCGCGCATGGAAGGCGGTGTGGCCAGTGTCGTGGTCGCCGACTCCGCGTCCGGCGACGTCCTGTACCAGCACCGCTCCAGCGGCCGCCTGATGCCCGCCTCCAACACCAAACTGCTCACCTCGGCCGCCGCCATGGAACTCCTCGGCCCCGGCCACCGGTTCACCACGGACGTCCGCACCACCGCGCAGCGCCGCGGCTCCGAACTGCGCGGCGACCTCTACCTGCGGGGCACCGGCGACCCCACCACCCTCGCCAAGGACTACGACCGACTCGCCGCGAAGATCGCCGACTCGGGGATCAGACGGGTCTCCGGGCGGCTCGTCGCCGACGACACCCGCTTCGACGACCGGCGCGTCGGCGACACCTGGGGCGCCGACGACGAGTCCTCGTACTACGCCGCGCAGATCAGCGCGCTGAGCGTCGCACCCGACACCGACTACGACACCGGGACCGTCATCGTCGAGGTCTCGCCCGGCGCGCGGGCCGGGGCCAAGCCACGCGTGCGCGTGACACCGAAGACCGACTACGTGGACATCGATCTGCGGGCGACCACCGTCGCCCGGGGCGGCGCCGACACCGTCGCCGTGGAACGGCAGCACGGCAAGAACGTCATCACCGTCAGCGGCACCGTCCCCGTCGGCGGGGACACCACCAAGGAATGGGTCACCGTCTGGGAGCCCACCAAGTACGCCGCCGCCGTCTTCCGCGACGCTCTCGCCGCGCACGGCGTGAAGGTGAACGGCCCGACTCGCGCCGGGATCGCCACCCCGGGGAACGCCCGCAGGCTCGCCACGCACGACTCGATGCCGCTCAAGGACCTCATGATCCCGTTCATGAAGCTGTCCAACAACATGCACGCCGAGAGCCTCACCAAGGCCATGGGCCACAAGGCGACCGGCAGGGCGGGTAGTTGGAGCGACGGCATCACGGCCATCGGCGGCTACCTGAAGACCGCGGGCGTCGACCCGGGGAAGATCCGCCAGGTCGACGGCTCCGGACTCTCGCGCAAGAACAACGTCGCGGCCGAGCAGTACATCAAGCTGCTGCGTTCGGCGAAGAGCGAGCCGTGGTTCGCCGACTGGTACAAGTCCCTGCCGGTGGCCTGCGACCCGGACAAGTTCGACGGCGGCACACTGCGCACCCGGATGTGCGGGACCCCCGCCGCCCTCAACGTCCGCGCGAAGACCGGGTCGTTGACGGGTGCGTCCGCGCTGTCCGGCTACGTGAAGGACAAGGACGGGCGCGAGCTGGTCTTCAGCATCGTCCTGAACAACTACCTGGCCTCCTCCGTGAAGGCGCTGGAGGACGCCATCGTGGTGACGCTCGCCTCCTCGACCGCGGACCGGGCCGTCCCGGTCACACCGCGTCCGACACGCGCGGTGGAGCGGGACGGCGGCGACGCAGCCGAGGTCGAGTGCTCGTGGCGCAAGCCTGCGAGCTGCTGAGCAGCAGGGCGCAGCAGGCGGCGGCGACCGGCACGCCGTAACCGGCGGCGGCGCCCAGGTGCTCCACCGCCCAGCCGCCGCCCGCCGCGCCGCAGGCGATGCCCCCGAGGAGGCCGGTCACGGCGAGGGTCATGCCCTCGTTCAACCGCCCCTCGGGGGTACGCCGTTGCACCAGCGTCATGGCGGTGACCATCGTGGGCGCCGTCGCCATCCCCGCGCACAGCAGCGCCATGGAGAGGACGGTCAGCGACCCGGCCGACACGACCGCGAGCAGGGGCAAGGTCATCGCAGCCGTCATGGCGGCTGCGCACAGGACGTGGCGGCGGCCGAGGGACCCGCGTGGTCTCACGGCTCCGTGGACGAGCCCCGCCGCGCAGGAACCCGCGGCCTGGAGGGCGAGGACCGCGCCCGCGGCCCCCTTGTGGCCCCGCTCGTCGGCGTAGGCGATCGTGACGACTTCGAGCGATCCGAAGACGGCACCCGTGGCGAGGAAGCCGATCAGCAGAGCGGGCATCCCGCGCGCGCGGAGCAGCGATGTCGTCGCGGCGGACGTGTCCGTGTGGTCCCGAGGATGGCGACGACCCTGTGGCGGGGGTTCGGTCGCCCGCTGCGCGGCGAAGACGAGAACGCCGGTCACCAGCAGAAACACCCCGATCAGGGTGCCGGCCTGGGGGAAGAGCGTGCCGCACAGGAACGCGGCGAGGACGGGTCCGAGCATGAAGCAGAGCTCGTCGACGGCCTGCTCGAAGGAGTTCGCGGTGTGCACGGCCTGCGCGTCCCCCTTGAGGAGGTGCGCCCAGCGGGCCCGTGACATGCCGCCGGTGTTGGGCGTCGTGGCCGTGGCCGCGTACGACGCGAAGAGCGTCCAGTCGGGCGCTCCGTAGCGCACGCACAGCACCAGGGAGACCGAGCCGAGCGCGGCGACGAGGGTGGCGGGGACCGCGACGCGTGCCTGGCCGTGGCGGTCGACGAGCCGCGCCGTCCACGGCGCCACGACGGCGGTCGCGGCGAGACCGGTCGCGGTGACGGCGCCGGCCAGGGCGTACGAGCCGCGGGCGCCGGAGATCATGATGACGGCGCTCACGCTGAACATGCCCATGGGGAGCCGTGCGACGAGGTTGCCGAGGGTGAAGGCGGTGGTGCCGGGTATCGCGAAGAGGCGGGAGTAGGGGTTGTGGGGCATGCGCACACCCTCGCCGGGGGCGCCGGACGGGGTCCAACACCTCCTGAACCCCTATTCACGCATTCCCGTTGTAAGTCCTTGTGAGGGCTTGTAGTTTCCTGCGATGACGATGCCCCCGGAAGCGCCAGCCGTCGCCGTACACCGCCGTGACGTGGACCCCAGGCTGCTGCGCGCCTTCGTCGCCGTGGCGGAGGAGCTGCACTTCACGCGGGCGGCCGCCAGGCTCTACGTCGCGCAACAGGCGCTGAGCCGCGATGTGCGGCGCCTGGAGCGGGAGTTGGGCGCCGAGCTCTTCTCCCGCACCACGCGGCAGGTCACGCTGACCGCCGACGGCGAACGGCTGCTGCCGTACGCGCGACGCGTCCTGGAGGCCCAGGACGACCTGGTCGCCGCCGCCGCGGGCGCGGCGCGTCCGCTCCTCGTCGACCTGAACAGCCCCGGCCTGGCCTTCGGCCGCATCCTGGAGCGGGCCCGCGCGCTGGCCCCGGAGTGCGAGCTGATGGCCCGCTTCGAGAGTGGCCTCACGGGTTCCGCCGCCGAGATCGTCGCCGGACGGCTCGACGTGTCCTTCGGGCGGTACGCGGGGCTCGACCCGGCGCTGCGGGCGGGCCTCGACCACCAGCCCGTGCGGTACGAGCCGATGGCGGTGCTGCTGCCCGCCGGCCACCCGCTCGCGGAGCTCGACGAGGTGCCGCTCGACGCGCTCGCGGGGGAGACCGTGTACGCGGGGGCGGGCAACCCGAGGACGACGGAGTGGACGGGACTCGCGCGGCTGCTCTTCGCGGGGCGGGGCGCCGGTGGGCGCGGCATCGACGTCGCGCCGCCCGCGCCGCTCGCCGTCGGACCCGAGGAATTCGAACGGGTCATGGCGAAGAACCGGAACCCGGTCCTGGCGGTGGTGGACTTCCCGGCCATGCCGGGAGCCGAGCTGCGACCGCTCGTCGATCCCGTTCCGCTGTCGCCCGTGTCGATGGTGTGGCGCAAAGGGCTGATCCACCCGGGTGTCACCGCCTTGCGGGAGGCGGCGGCGTCCCTCGCCGCCGAGGAGGGATGGCTGGAGAGACCGCCGGATGGATGGCTGCCCGCGACGGACGCGCTCATCATGATGAGGGGCGGCGGCAGCGGCAGGGGCAGGGGCAGGTGTGGGGGTACGGGTGGGGAGGGTTAAGCCAGCCGGACGCCGGACGCCGGACGCCGGAGGGTGGGGCGGCGCCGGTCTTCACAGTGACCACGCAATGACGTTGTGCGAACGTTACGTGTGACGCTGCGCCCGCAATGATTCGAAATGCCGCGGTAAAAGAGGGCGTTCGGCGCGGGAGAGATGCGGTTTGCGCACTCCTCGCAGGGTGGCCGAATTCGCTGGGGCGAACGAATGTGGACGTGGCGGATCGCTGCGGCCGACAGGAGCCGGACGTACAGCTTCCGTTCCTACCGATGCCCTGCCGACGCACCCGCATCCGCTCTTTCCCATGCCCCGCCGACGCGCCAGCATCGCATTAGCGAACCATTCTCCCCTCATGGGTCGTAATGATCTCGACGCTGCGCGTAGCCGACTCCTAAGCTGGCGGCTCTTCCCCGCCGTACGCGCCGGACGACCGCATGCCGCGCGGCGGGCCCACCCTCTGCCAGGAGTTCCTTTGCTGTACAGGAAGACCGCGCTGCGCATCGCCGCGCCCGTCGCCGTGCTCGCCCTCGCCCTCACCGCCTGCGGCGGCGGTGACGACAAGAAGTCGGACGACAAGAAGGCGGACGCCCCCAAGTCGCAGAACAAGCCCGCGGAGCCGACCGCGCTGAAGGCCGGCGAGACCACCACGGGCCAGGTCAAGGAGGACAAGGCCACCGTCACGTACGACGTCGCCGCGGAGAAGATCGACGTCGGTACGGCGGCCGAGACCAAGAAGCTGGTCTCCGACCCGAAGCAGGCGAAGGGCCTGGTCGTGGCGACCGCCCACATGAAGATCACGCACAAGGCCGGCGCCCCGCTCACGGACACGCCGGACGTGGCCGAGACGACGGAGATCTACGCGGACGGCACCCGCGGCGGCCTCCTCATCGGCGCCCCCGAGGACGCGCCTGGCTGCGAGGACGAGCTGGACCTGGAGGGCTGGAAGAAGGGCGAGACGCACGTCCTGTGCGAGACGTACCTGATCCCCGAGGGCTCGAAGAACCTCGAGGTCCGCTGGTCGGCCAAGGAGGACGGCAAGCAGGTGACGTGGAAGGTCCCGGGGAAGTAGCGGCCGCGCGGGCGTAACTGCCGTGTGGGGCGGGTGCGTCGGCGTGTGTGTCGGCGGGTCGTTGTCGTCCTTGCCGAGGCGGTACTTGCCCGTGCGCGTGCCCGGGGCGCAGCGGGCGGCGGGGCTGATGTACGTCCAGGACACTCGCGTGTCCGCCGTGCGCAGTGCCTCGTACTGGGCGTTGGGCGCCTCGGCGATGTGACGCCAGGCCGTGGGGGACGTACCGCGGGTCGTCGATGGCGAGGCGGCCTCCGTGCCGGGGACCATCAGGCCGCCCGCGCCGCCGATGACGATGAGGCTCAGGGCGTCGGGGGCGCGGGCGAGGCCGGACAGGAGTGGTCTGGTGATCGCCGCGCGTTCGGCCTCGCGACCTGAGCGGGTCTTGTCGCGGCGACGATGACGTGCTGGCCGGTGGGCAAGGCGGCTACGTGGTCCGGGTTCTGCGCGTCGCCGGTGCGGTGGATGGCGTCCGGGTTCAGGTCGGGGCAGCGGGACGGGGCGCGGACGACCGCGGTGACCTCGTGGCCGCGGGCGAGGGCTTCGGTGACGACGCGGCTTTTGGCGTTTCCGGCGGCTCCGAAGACTGCGATGCGCAACATGGGGGCTCCTCGGGGCAGGAAGGGGGTGGCTATGCGCGGGGTGCCTTGCTGCGGCTCTGGCCCAGCACGACGCTGCCCAGGACGAGGACCAGTCCGGCCACCTGCCACACGGTGAGCGTCTGGCCGAGGACCACCAGGCCGGCGAGTGTCGCGACGACCGGGTTGGCCAGGCCGAGGAAGGACACGGACGACGCGGGGAGTCGTTCGATGCCGCGGAACCAGAGGGCGTACGCGAGGGCCGTGCCGATGATGCCGAGGTACGTGTAGCCGGCGATGTTGGCCCCGGTGAAGTGGTCCGGAAGGCCCTCGGCGGTGAGGGCGATGGGCGCCAGGACCAGCCCGCCCACGGTCAGCTGCCACCCGGTGAGGGCGAGCAGTGAGACGCCCTCGGGGCGGCCCCATCGCTTGCTGAGCACCACGGCGAGGGCCATCAAGGTGGTCGCCGTCAGCATCGCCACGATGCCGGCGAGGTCGACGGTGGCGCTGCCGCGCAGGACGAGGAGCGCGACGCCCGCGACGCCGACCAGGCCCGCGAGCAGCGTGCGGCGGGTGGGGCGCACCTTCAGTACGCCGATGCCGAAGCCCGCGACGAGCAGCGGCATGACCGCGCTGATCGTCGAGGCGACGCCACCGGGCAGGTGGTAGGCGCCGAAGAAGAGGAGCGGGAAGAAGGCGCCGAAGTTGAGGATGCCGAGGACGGCCGCCTTCCACCACCAGTCACCGCTCGGGAGCCGCCGGGTGAGGGCGAGCAGGATGAGCCCGGCGGGCAGTGCGCGGAGCGCGGCGGCGAGCAACGGGCGGTCCGGGGGGAGGAGTTCGGTGGTGGTGACGTAGGTCGTGCCCCAGGTGGCGGGGCCGATGGCGGCGAGCGCGGCGAAGCCGGCGGCGGCTTTGGCGGAGGTTCTGGCGGAGGGTCGGGCCGTGGGGTGGGCCGTGGGGTGGGCCGCAGGACGTGCCTGGGGCCGGGTGGTCGGGGCGGATGCGTTCTTTTCCGCGCCCCGTTCCACGCTCTGCCCCACTCCCGGTCCCGCGCCCGGTTCCCACCTCGGTTCCGTGCTCTGTTCCACGGTAGAAGTCTGCGGTCGGCGCGGTGTGTTGATGCTGGTGCTCTTGATCCTGGTATCGGACATGACGGTCCCTGGCCCCCTCGTCGTTCCCTGAACGCTGTTATTCTCAACGTTGAGATAAATATGGACCCGAGTCCTGTGAACGTCAAGTATCTGAACGTTGAGAGAAGCTGTGGAGGGGAGACATGATGACCGACGCCGACGACGCCATCGATGAACTGCGGAGTCAGTGGCGCCGTGAACGTCCCGACCTGGACCTCGCGCAGCTGGACGCGATGGCCCTGGTCGGCCGCATCAAGCGGGCGGACCACCTGCTGAGCAAGGGCATGAAACGGGTCTTCGTCGAGTACGGCCTGGAGTTCGCGGAGTTCGACGTCCTCGCCACGCTGCGCCGCGTCGGCGCCCCGCACGAACTCACCGCGGGTGGGCTCCTCAAGACCGCGATGGTGACGTCCGGTGCCATTACGAACCGCCTCGACAAACTCGAACGCAAGGGCCTGATCGAACGCCACCCGGACCCGAACGACCGCCGCGCCATCCGCGTCCGCCTCACGGACGCCGGCCGCGACCTCGTGGACCGCGCGGTCGTGGACCACATCGCGAACGAGGAGCGGATGCTCGCCGCCCTCTCCCCCGAGGAACGTGCCTCCCTCGACGGGGCGTTGCGGCGGCTTCTCGTGTCGCTGGGGGATACGCACTTGGGGTGACGGCGCTCCAGGCCGGTTGCTGCGCCGGTTGCTGCGCCGGTTGCTGGGCCAGTTGCTGTTACGGGCTGCGAACAGGTGCCCCGGTCCCGCGCCGGAGCGGTCGGTGACCAACTGGGCGTAGCCGGTGATTGTTTTGCGGCAATGGCGCGAGTGTGCGGATGGTATGTCCGCGTATGCCGGGTGCGGGGTGCGGGCTCGACGTGACCCGGCCTTTCCTCCCTGGATAGCTTGGTTCACTGCAGAGAATCCTCCCCTCACCAGGAGCTCGTAGTGAACCGTCGTCCTGCCCTGCTCTCAGCGGCCGCCATGGCTGCTGTGGCCGCCCTTTCGCTCTCCGCCTGCGGAGGCGGTGGCGACGACTCCAAGGACAGCGACAAGATCGCGGGCGCCGACAATGGCGCGTCCACGTCCGCTTCGCCGTCGCCGAAGGCGTCGGACGACGGGGTCGACCGGCCGGAGATCAGACTTCCGAAGGACGTGAAGAACATCTTCGAGGGCCGCAAGACCGGCGACGCGAAGAAGGACGCGGTACTGGCCGACAACGAGCGGCGGATCGAGTCGGTCGACGAGGCCATCACAGGGGAGGCGAAGGGGTACCCCGCGCTCAAGTTCTACTCGGCGGGGGACGCGCTTCTTTCGGCGGCCAAGTACGTGGAGGGTTACCGCAAGGACGGCAAGAGCTTCGTGGGGACCACCCGGTACTTCAATCGTCAGGTCACGTTCCTCAAGGGGGGCGCCGCTGCGGTGACGTACTGCATGGATGACACCCAGACCTATCCCAAGGATCGCAAGACGGGCAAGGTCGACAGGTCGTCCGGGGACGCGCCGGCCACTGCGAAGGACTACATCTTCTACAACACCCGCCTGGAGAAGAACGACTCCGGGGTGTGGCAGACGACGCGCGTGTTCAGCGAGAAGGCGGCGAAGGAATGCGCGTAGCGAACAAGCACACGGCAGGCCGCTGGACGGTCCCTGTCCTGGTGCTGGCCCTGACCGCACTTCCCGGTTCCGCCGCATACGCCCGCGGCGGGCACGAGGCGACGGGCACGACGGAGAACTCGGAGGCGATGGGGGGACGCCAGGACCGCAACCTCACCGTCCAGACCAAGATCCAGACGACCGTCAACGGCGCCCGCGAAACCGCCAAGACCGGCACGCTCACCCCCGCCGACAGCAACTGGAACCCACCGGCCTGCTGGTACGAGCCCGCGTACTCCCCGAAGCAGATCCAGGCCATCGTCAAGGCGATCCGGCAGGTGGGGATGCTCGGCGTCGGCGAGCTCGTGGGCGGGGTGTTCGACTCGTACTTCAAGGAAGGTCACCCCTACAAGAACTACAACCTCGACAAGCAGGGCAAGGGACAGTTCTGGGCGGCGACCATCAACGAGAAGCGCAAGAACGACCCCGAGGCCAACTCCTGCAACAAGCTCCCCTTCTGGGTGGAGGAGGGCGAGACGCCCAAGGAGCCCCTCGCGGTCTCCCCGAAGATCCTCGCCGAGTACGCCTACGACGAACTGCCCGTGCCCAGCACCGAGATCGAGCTTGCGCCCGAAGGCACGACGAAGGTGAACCTGCCGACCTGGGCCTGGCTGGACAAGGCGAAGTTCAAGAAGGTCTCCGTCACCGCGAGCATCCCCGGGTCCGGGCTCTCCGCGACCACGACGGCCGAACCCGTGTCCCTGTCGATCGACCCCGGCACGGAGGACGCCGAGACCTATCCCGCCTCCGGGGAGTGCCCCATCGAGGGCGGCAAGATCGGCGTGCCGCGCGCCAAGGGCACCCCCGCCGACACGGATCCGCCGTGCGGCGTGAAGTACCTGCGCTCGTCGGACGGCGACGCGTACAACCTCCGCGCCACCGTCACCTGGAAGATCAGCTGGACCAGCACCACCGGCGAGGGCGGCGACCTTCCCGAGGGGCAGTTCGGCGCCGACCAGCGGGTCGAGGTCGAGGAAGTGCAGTCCATCAACCGCTGAGCTGCAGTCCACCAACCGCTGAGTCGCCCGGGAACCCGCCTCCGCACCATCTCCTCACCACCCCCCGCCCCACCCCCGTGAGCCCAACGTTCCGTCGTGGTCATCGGGCGGTACAGGGGGGAAACGCGGAGTCCCTAGTTTCGGGGGGTCGGCCGCTGGTCGCGGACTACCCCTGGAGGCGTGAGATGTGGATCGAGCGGTGGGAGCCGGAGGACGAGAGGTTCTGGAAGGAGGAGGGCGGGGAGAGGGTCGCCCGGCGGAATCTCGTGTTCTCCGTGCTGTCCGAGCACGTCGGGTTCTCCGTCTGGAGCCTCTGGTCGGTGATGGTCCTGTTCATGGGGCCCGAGTACGGGATCGACGCCGCCGGCAAGTTCTTCCTCGTGTCGATGGCGACCCTCGTCGGCGCCGTCGTCCGCGTGCCCTACACCTTCGCCGTCGCCCGGTTCGGGGGGCGGAACTGGACCGTCATCGCCGCGTCCCTGCTGCTGCTGCCCACCGTCGCCGCGTTCGTGGTGATGGAGCCCGGGACCTCGTACAGCACCTTCATGCTGTGCGCGCTGCTCACCGGCGTCGGCGGAGGCAACTTCGCCTCCAGCATGACCAACATCAACTCCTTCTTCCCGCTGCGGGAGAAAGGGTGGGCGCTCGGGCTCAACGCCGGGGGCGGCAACATCGGTGTGCCCGTCGTGCAGCTCGTGGGGCTCGCCGTCATCGGGGCGGGAGGCGGACCCCGTGTCGTGCTCGGGGTCTACATTCCCTTCATTCTGATGTCCGCCCTCTGCGCCTACCTCTTCATGGACAGCATCTCCTCCGTGCGCAATGACACCGGCGCCGTCAAGGCCGCCGTTCGTGATCCGCACACGTGGATCATGTCGTTCCTCTACGTGGGGACCTTCGGCTCGTTCATCGGGTACGGGTTCGCCTTCGGGCTCGTCCTGCAGACGCAGTTCGGGCGTACGCCGCTGGAGGCCGCGCAGCTCACCTTCGTCGGGCCGTTGCTCGGCTCGCTCGTGCGGCCCTTCGGCGGGCGGCTCGCCGACCGGTTCGGCGGGGCCCGCATCACGCTGTGGAACTTCCTCGGCATGGGCGCCGCGACCGGCGTCGTCGTCATCGCCTCCATGCGCGAGTCGCTGCCGCTCTTCGTCGGCGCCTTCGTCGCGCTCTTCGTGCTGACGGGGCTCGGCAACGGTTCCACGTACAAGATGATCCCCGGGATCTTCCAGGCCAAGGCCGAGGCCCGGGGCCTCACGGGGGAGGACGCCGCCGCCGAGGGGAGGCGGCTCTCCGGTGCGGCCATGGGGCTGATCGGGGCCGTCGGCGGGCTCGGCGGGCTCGGCATCAACCTCGCGCTGCGGCAGTCCTTCCAGACGGTCGGCTCCGGCACCGGCGCCTATCTCGCCTTTCTCGCCTTCTACGGGGTGTGCGCCGGGGTCACCTGCTTCGTATACCTTCGGCGGCCGGTCGCCCGTACGACCGCGACAGCCGACACCGGGGAGAAGACGCAGCTCAGCTACGCCGATGTGTGACGTTGCCGGGTGCGGCCGATGCGTGGGCCGGCGCGGCGCGCAACACGTAACACGACGGACATCGGGGGGAACCGAGGGTGTCACGCGCCGTTGACAGGCTCGGTCGTCCGCCCATGAGGACGAGAGCAGCCTATGCACGCCACACCCAGGAACGAACCCTCGACACCCGGTAACGAACCCTCCGCACCCAGGAACGAACCCTCGACACCCGGGAACGAACCCCCCGGTCCCCGGACCGGTCCCTCCGGTTCCAGGACCGGTCCCTCCGGCCCCGGCCCCCTCGCCGGGTTCACCGTCGGCGTCACCGCCGCCCGCCGCGCAGACGAGCTCGGCACGCTCCTCGAACGGCGCGGCGCGAGCGTCCTGCACGCGCCCGCCCTGCGCATCGTGCCGCTCGCCGACGACAGTGAACTGCTGGACGCCACCAAGCAGTTGATCGAGCAGGCCCCTGACGTCGTGGTCGCCACCACCGCCATCGGGTTCCGCGGGTGGATCGAGGCCGCCGACGGATGGGGGTACGGGGAGGCGCTGCTGCGCTGTCTGCGCGGGGTCGAGCTGCTCGCCCGCGGTCCGAAGGTCAAGGGGGCCGTACGGGCCGCCGGACTCACCGAGGAGTGGTCGCCGTCCTCCGAATCCATGGCGGAGGTCCTCGACCGGCTGCTGGGAGAGGGAGTCGAGGGGCGACGCGTCGCACTGCAGCTGCACGGCGAGCCGCTGCCCGGATTCGTCGAGGCGCTCCGGGCGGGCGGCGCGGAAGTCGTCATGGTGCCCGTCTACCGGTGGCTGCCCCCGGAGGACATCACACCCGTCGACCGGCTGCTCGACGCGGCCGTCGGGCGCGGCGTCGACGCGCTGACGTTCACCAGCGCGCCCGCCGCCGCGTCCCTGCTCGCCCGCGCGGAGGAGCGGGGCATGACCGACGAGCTGCTCGCCGCCCTGCGCCACGACGTGCTGTCCGCCTGCGTGGGGCCTGTCACCGCGCTGCCGTTGCAGTCCCTCGGCATCGACACGGTGCAGCCGGAGCGGTTCCGGCTCGGACCGCTCGTCCAGGTGCTCTGCCGCGAACTGCCCGCCCGAGCGAGGGTGTTGACCGTGGCCGGGCACCGGGTCGAGATCCGCGGGCATGCCGTCCTCGTCGACGACGAGCTGCGCGCGGTGCCGCCCGCCGGCATGGCTCTGCTCGCCGCCCTCGCCCGACGGCCCGGCTGGGTCGTCGCCCGCGCGGAACTGCTGCGCGCGCTGCCGGGCGCGGGGCGCGACGAGCACGCGGTGGAGTCCGCGATGGCCCGTCTGCGGACGGCCCTCGGCACGCCGAAGCTGATCCAGACCGTCGTGAAGCGCGGCTACCGGCTCGCCCTCGACCCGTCGTCGGGGTCCAAGTACGCGGGATGAGGCCTCCGCGGCGCCACAGCGGAGGGCCGCGTTCTCGGGGGAACCTGGTACGCCGGGTTCCGGACCCGCCTCGGGGAGTGCACTGTAGGGGTACGCGACGGCATCACTCACCGGTATCCCCCAAGGCGGTGACACACGCATGGCGTTGGGCACGGCCCCGGCTCCGTACGAGCTGCGATTCGACTCCGGGCGGAGCTGTCTGGACCTCGTGGCGACGAACCACCCCGTGGAACGGCTCGACTCCGTGGCACGGCTGCGTGCCTGGCTCACCGGTGCGGGCCTCGTACCCGCGGAAGCGTTACTGCACGGCGCCGGGCCACAGTGGCTCGCCGCCTTCCACGAACTGCGCACCCACATCGGGCAGGTGGTGCGCGGGGAGATCGAGGGGCGGCCCCTCGCCACCGCCGCCGCACTCGACCGCGTCAACGCGCTGGCCGCCGCGCCGCCCCCGGCCCCGTGCGCGGTACGCGCCGCCGACGGCACGCTCGTCCGCGTCCTGCGCGGTGAACCCGGCTGCGCGGCGCTCGTCGCCGCGGTCGCCCGGGACGCCGTCGACCTGCTCACGGACCCGGTGGCCCGCGCGCTGCTCCGTCAGTGCGAGGGCGACAACTGCCCCATCGTGTACCTCGACACGTCCCGCGGGCGTCGGCGCCGCTGGTGCTCCAGCGAGGTGTGCGGCAACCGGGAACGAGTGGCCAGACACCGCCGGAGGGCGGCACTCGCCCGCCCCTGAGAGCAGGCGTCGCGGTACCGTCGGCCGCCCGGTCGCGCCCCCGTTGAACACCGCGCCCCTCACCTACGTACCTCCGTCGTGAGACCCGCCCGACCCGCCGAAAGCGCGGACACCGGAGGTACGCGTGCGCAAGGATTCCGCCGTGGCCGATGAGCGCCCGCAGCCGCACCGCCATCGTCTCGGCCGGCCCCCGGGCCCGGACGAGGAGTTGATGCGCGCCCTCTACCAGGAGCACGCGGGGCCACTCCTCGCCTACGTGCTCCGGCTGGTGGCGGGGGACCGGCAGCGTGCCGAGGACGTCGTGCAGGAGACGCTCATCCGTGCCTGGAAGAACGCCGGTCGGCTCAACAGTGCCACCGGTTCGGTCCGCCCCTGGCTGGTGACGGTCGCCCGGCGCATCGTCATCGACGGCCACCGCAGCCGGCAGGCCCGGCCGCAGGAGGTCGATCCGTCGCCGCTGGAGGTCATCCCCGCGGAGGACGAGATCGACAGGGCACTGTGGCTGATGACGCTTTCGGACGCACTGGAGGACCTGACTCCCGCACACCGGGAGGTACTTGTCGAGACCTACTTCAAAGGGCGTACGGTCAACGAGGCGGCCGAGACGCTGGGCATACCCAGCGGGACGGTCCGCTCACGGGTCTTCTACGCGCTTCGCTCGATGAAGCTGGCGCTCGAGGAGCGGGGGGTGACGGCATGACCGAGTTCCACAGCCACCACGGCGCGCGGCAGGACGACGACGTCCACGAGACCGTGGGTGCCTACGCCCTGGGGATCCTGGACGACGCGGAGGCGACGCGGTTCGAGGCGCACCTCGCCGGGTGCGGGTTCTGCAGGCAGCAGCTGGACGAGCTCTCCGGCATGGAGCCGATGCTGGCCGCCCTCGCGGACTTCCCGGGCCCGCGCGGCGTGCCCGCGATCGGCGAGCAGCTCGCCGCCCGGCCGAGCCCCCGCCTTGCCGAACGGCTCGTCGGTGAGGTGTCCGTGACACGGCAGCGCGGGCGCAGGCGCGGCATGTTCCTGGTCGCGGCGGCGGTCGCGCTGATCGTCGGCGGCCCGCTCGTCGTGCTCGCGGTGACCGGGGACGACGGAGGGACGGACGGCACCGAGGACATCGCCGCCGAACCGCACCCCACCAGTCCCGCCGAGGACGCCTTCTTCCACCACATGGACGAGAAGGTCCGGGCCACGGACCCGACGACCAAGGTCAGCGCCACCGTCGGCACCGAGAAGAAGGCCTGGGGCACCCACACCGTCCTGGAGCTGAAGAACGTCAAGGGGCCCCTGAAGTGCTCACTGATCGCGGTCGGCAAGGACGGCGAGAAGGAGACGGTCAGCAGCTGGTCGGTGCCCGAGTGGGGATACGGCATCAAGGACAGCCCGAACAAATGGGCACGCGGTCCGCTCTACGTCCACGGGGGCGCCGCCATGGACCGCAACGACATCGACCACTTCGAGGTGACCACGTTCGACGGCGACCGGCTGGTCAAGGTCGACGCATAGGACACCGCTCGCGCACGACAAGTGCACAGGATGGGCCCCTTTCGCCTAAGGTGGACGGCTGCTCGGTACGGGCAGCAGCACGGTGTGAAAGGGGCCCCGGTGGCCGACGTACGCGACCGCGAGATCAGCGTCGAACAGGAACATCTCGACCAGGTCTACCGACGTCTCGAGGAGAAGATCCACGAGGCGGAGTTCCTGATGAACGACGCGGCCAAGCGCTCCCAGGTCGGTACGCCCGGCGCGCTCGCCGAACGCGACGCGCAGGTCTTCCGCGCCGGCGTCCATCTGAACCGGCTCAACAACGAGTTCGAGGACTTCCTCTTCGGGCGCATCGACCTGCTCCGGGGCAAGGACGGCAAGAAGGGGCCCGACGGCGCGTACACGGCGGTCGAGCCCGCGGAGGGCGCGGTCCGCGAGGACGAGAGCGGCAAGCACGCGGAGATCGCGGAGACGCTGCACATCGGCCGCATCGGCGTCCTCGACGCGGACTACTCCCCGCTGGTCATCGACTGGCGCGCGCCGGCCGCCGCGCCGTTCTACCGCTCGACCCCGGTCGACCCGGGCCGCGTCGTGCGCCGCCGCGTCATCCGCTCCAAGGGCCGCAAGGTCCTCGGCGTCGAGGACGACCTGATGCGCCCGGAGATCACCGCACGCCTGGACGGCGAGGTGCTCCCCGTCATCGGCGACGGCGCCCTGATGGCCGCCCTCGGCCAGGCCCGCAGCCACTCCATGCGGGACATCGTGGCGTCCATCCAGGCCGAACAGGACATGGTCATCCGCGCGCCCGCCGCCTCGGTGACATACGTGGAGGGCGGCCCCGGCACCGGCAAGACCGCGGTGGCCCTGCACCGGGCCGCGTACCTGCTCTACCAGGACCGCCGCCGGTACGCGGGCGGCATCCTCATCGTCTCCCCGACCCCGCTCCTGGTCGCCTACACCGAGGGCGTGCTGCCCTCCCTCGGCGAGGAGGGGCAGGTCGCGATCCGCGCCGTCGGCTCGCTGGTCGACGGGGTGGAGGCCACCGAGTACGACAGCCCTGCCGTGGCACGGGCCAAGGGCTCGTCGCGGATGCTGAGGGTCCTGAGGAAGGCGGCGAGGGGGGCGCTGGAGGGCACGACCGCCCACGTTCCGGCCGCCGCCCCGCAGGACGGCCAGCTGTCCTTCGGCGACGAGGAACCCGCCGACCCGCGGCCCGCCGCCACCCCCACCCGCCTCCGCGTGGTCGCGTTCGGGCGGCGCCTGGAACTGGACGCCGACCACCTCGACCGCATCCGCCGCACCGCCCTGAGCGGCACCGCTCCCGTCAACCTCCTGCGCCCCCGCGCCCGCAAGCTCCTCCTGGACGCCCTGTGGGCGCAGTCCGGCGCGGCGGGACGCCACACCGACCCGGAGCTCGCCGCCGAGCTGCGCTCGTCCTTCGACGACGACATCACGTCCGAGGACGACTTCATCCGGTTCCTGGACGCGTGGTGGCCGGAGCTCACCCCGCGCGGGGTGCTCACCGCGATGAGCGACGAGAAGCGGCTCGGGCGGTGGGCGCGGCGGATCCTCAACCCGGGCGAGGTCCGCAAGGTCGCCCGTTCGCTGCGGCGCGACGCGCTGTCCGTGCACGACGTGGCGCTCCTCGACGAGCTCCAGGCGATCCTCGGCACCCCGCACCGCCCCAAGAAGAAGCGCGAGCTCGACCCGCTCGATCTGCTCACCGGGCTCGAGGAGCTGATGCCGCAGCGCGAGGAGTCCCAGCGCGAGCGCGCCGAGCGGCTCGCCGCGGAACGCACCGAGTACGCGCACGTCATCGTCGACGAGGCGCAGGACCTCACCCCCATGCAGTGGCGGATGGTCGGCCGCCGCGGCCGGCACGCCACGTGGACCGTCGTGGGCGACCCGGCCCAGTCCTCGTGGTCGGACCCGGACGAGGCGGCCGAGGCCCGTGACGAGGCCCTGGGGACCCGCCCGCGCCGCCGTTTCGAGCTCACCGTCAACTACCGCAACCCCGCCGAGATCGCGCAGCTCGCCGCGAAGGTCCTGGCCCTGGCGATGCCGGGTGCCGAGTCCCCGTCGGCGGTCCGCTCGACCGGCGTGGAGCCCCGCTTCGCCGTCGTACGGGACAAGGACCTCGCCGCCTCCGTGCGCGAGGAGGCGGCGCGGCTCCTGGAGCGCGTCGACGGGACGGTCGGCGTCGTCGTGGCGATGAACCGGCGCGAGCAGGCGGCGCGCTGGCTCGCGGGCCTGGGCGACCGGGTCGTGGCGCTCGGCAGCCTGGAGGCCAAGGGCCTGGAGTACGACGCGACGCTCGTCGTGTCGCCCGCCGAGATCGCGGACGAGTCACCGGCGGGCCTGCGCGTCCTGTACGTGGCGCTGACCCGTGCGACGCAGCAGCTCACGGTCCTTTCGGGGGAGCGGGACGAGCCGGACGAGGACGGCGTGCCGGACCTGCTCAGGGACTGAGCCGCACGGGTTCCGAGTGGTCTCCGCGCGGGTTTCCGAGCGGGTTTCCGGGACGGGAATTGCCTTACGGGGTTCGTTTGTTACCTTGGATGTGGCACCGGCTCGATCCAAGCCCCCGGGCCCAACCATCGTCGCTACGAGCGACCACTTGCCGCGAGGCGAGCATGGCGGGTCGGTGTCATGAACGTACGGGAGAGGCCCACGTCACCACGTGACGTGGGCCTCTTTCCGTGTTCGGGACCGGCTTCCCGTGTGCGGGGCCCCTCTTCCGCGACGAGCCAACTTCTCGTATGGTGGAAACCAGTTTCCAAAAACGCAGCGCACTGGCCGGTGAACAAAACGTTCGCAATCCGGGGCGGCTACCACGTACTCGGCGGTAGGTGCGACCATCGGACGGCAAGAGCTACAAGGTGAAAGCAGAGGAAGTCGGCCATGGCAACGGCGCCCAGCGTCTCCTACTCGATGACGGTCCGGCTGGAGGTGCCCGCGAGCGGAACGGCGGTCTCCCAGCTCACCACGGCCGTCGAGTCTTCCGGGGGCTCGGTCACCGGCCTCGACGTCACGGCCTCCGGCCACGAGATGCTGCGGATCGACGTGACGATCGCGGCGTCCTCCACCACGCACGCCGACGAGATCGTCGAGCAGCTGCGCACGATCGAGGGCGTCACCCTCGGCAAGGTCTCCGACCGTACGTTCCTGATGCACCTCGGCGGCAAGATCGAGATGGCGTCGAAGCACCCCATCCGCAACCGTGACGACCTGTCCATGGTCTACACGCCCGGTGTCGCCCGCGTCTGCATGGCGATCGCCGAGAACCCCGAGGACGCGCGCCGCCTCACCATCAAGCGCAACTCCGTTGCGGTCGTAACGGACGGTTCGGCCGTCCTCGGCCTCGGCAACATCGGCCCGAAGGCCGCGCTGCCGGTCATGGAGGGCAAGGCGGCCCTCTTCAAGCGCTTCGCCGGCATCGACGCCTGGCCGATCTGCCTGGACACCCAGGACACCGACGCCATCGTCGAGATCGTCAAGGCCATCGCCCCCGGCTTCGCGGGCATCAACCTGGAGGACATCTCCGCGCCCCGCTGCTTCGAGATCGAGGCACGCCTCCGCGAGGCCCTGGACATCCCCGTCTTCCACGACGACCAGCACGGCACCGCCATCGTCGTCCTCGCCGCCCTCACCAACGCCCTGCGCGTGGTGAACAAGGGCATCGGCGACGTGCGCGTCGTCATGTCGGGCGCGGGTGCGGCCGGCACGGCCATCCTCAAGCTGCTGCTCGCCGCCGGCGTCAAGAACGCCGTCGTGGCCGACATCCACGGCGTCGTGCACGCCGACCGCGAGGACCTGGTGTCCCACGACGCCGACTCGCCGCTGCGCTGGATCGCCGAGAACACCAACCCCGAGGGCCTCACCGGCACCCTCAAGGAGGCCGTCGTCGGCGCCGACGTGTTCATCGGCGTGTCGGCCCCGAACGTGCTGAACGGCGACGACGTCGCCGCCATGGCCGAAGGCGCCATCGTGTTCGCGCTCGCGAACCCCGACCCCGAGGTCGACCCGGCAATCGCCCGCCAGACGGCCGCAGTTGTCGCCACCGGACGCTCGGACTTCCCGAACCAGATCAACAACGTCCTGGTCTTCCCGGGTGTCTTCCGCGGGCTCCTGGACGCCCAGTCGCGCACCGTCAACACGGAGATGATGCTGGCCGCCGCGGGTGCCCTCGCGGACGTCGTCGCCGAGGACGAGCTGAACCGGAACTACATCATCCCCAGCGTCTTCAACGACAAGGTCGCCCCCGCCGTGGCCGACGCCGTGCGGAGCGCCGCGAAGGCCGCCGGGGCCGCTGTGACAGGCGCCACGGCCTAGGGACACGGCGCGTCGCGGGACCCGGGCCCCTCGGGCCCCCTCTAGGGTGGCTTGGCAGCAAGCCCTCCGGCCTCCGGCATTTCAGGGGCGGCGGACGCTTTTCGTGTGACCCCCACGGGCACCGGATTGGCTTTCCCGCCGCAGGTGGGGGCAGGATGCGTAATCGGGCGCGAGGGTCTGACGTCAGACCCGGGTCCGGGGACTGTCCGAGGACCCTGGCAGCATCGTCTTCGCTGTGCCCATCATGCGGCCTCGCCGCGTGGCACGCCTCAACGGCAAAAGAACACGGGAGTACAAACATGAACCGCAGTGAGCTGGTGGCCGCGCTGGCCGACCGCGCAGAGGTGACCCGCAAGGACGCCGACGCCGTGCTGGCCGCGTTCGCCGAGACCGTCGGCGAGATCGTTGCCAAGGGCGACGAGAAGGTCACCATCCCCGGCTTCCTGACCTTCGAGCGCACCCACCGTGCCGCTCGCACCGCCCGCAACCCGCAGACCGGCGAGCCGATCAACATCCCGGCCGGTTACAGCGTCAAGGTTTCGGCCGGTTCCAAGCTGAAGGAAGCGGCGAAGGGCAAGTAGCCCCGAGCAGCGATGAGGGGCGGCCACCCATCCGGGTGGCCGCCCCTTTCGCGTGCCGTACTGCCGCCGTACCGCTTCAGGGGGCCCGTACGGCCCCCTGCGGGCCCGCTAGGCCAGCGGTGCCTTGCCGGGCAGCTCGACCTTCGCGCCGAGCTCCACGAGCTTCTCCATGAAGTTCTCGTAGCCGCGGTTGATCAGGTCGATGCCGTGGACGCGGGACGTGCCCTGCGCCGCCAGGGCGGCGATGAGGTACGAGAAGCCGCCGCGCAGGTCCGGGATGACCAGATCGGCGCCCTGGAGCTTCGTCGGGCCGCTGACGACCGCCGAGTGGAGGAAGTTCCGCTGGCCGAAACGGCAGTCGGAACCGCCGAGGCACTCGCGGTACAGCTGGATGTGCGCACCCATCTGGTTGAGCGCCGAGGTGAAGCCGAGCCGCGACTCGTACACCGTCTCGTGGACGATCGACAGGCCCGCGGCCTGCGTCAGCGCCACGACGAGCGGCTGCTGCCAGTCCGTCTGGAAGCCGGGGTGCACGTCCGTCTCCAGGGCGATCGCGTTGAGCGAGCCGCCCGGGTGCCAGAAGCGGATGCCCTCGTCGTCGATCTCGAAGGCACCCCCCACCTTCCGGTAGGTGTTCAGGAACGTCATCATCGAGCGCTGCTGGGCGCCGCGCACGTAGATGTTGCCCTCGGTGGCCAGGGCGGCGGACGCCCAGGAGGCGGCCTCCAGGCGGTCCGAGAGGGCGTGGTGGTTGTAGCCGCCGAGGCTGTCGACACCGGTGATCCGGATGGTCCGGTCGGTGTCCATCGCGATGATCGCGCCCATTTTCTGCAGGACGCAGATCAGGTCCTCGATCTCCGGCTCCACCGCGG
The DNA here is from genome assembly GCF_008642355.1 of Streptomyces venezuelae. Lineage (NCBI taxonomy): Bacteria > Bacillati > Actinomycetota > Actinomycetes > Kitasatosporales > Streptomycetaceae > Streptomyces > Streptomyces venezuelae. The sequence goes on along the minus strand of NZ_CP029193.1, from coordinate 3,131,498 downwards.
CGTTGGAGAGCTCCGTCACGCCCTCCGCGAGGACGGCGGTGAGCAGGACCTGCTCGGTGGCGCCCACGGACGGGTACGGCAGACGGATCTTCGTGCCGCGCAGCCGCTGCGGGGCCTCCAGGTACTGGCCGCCCTCACGCTTCTCGATGGTCGCGCCGAACTGGCGCAGCACCTCGAAGTGGAAGTCGATCGGCCGGCCGCCGATGTCGCAGCCGCCGAGGCCCGGGATGAAGGCGTGGCCCAGGCGGTGCAGCAGGGGGCCGCAGAAGAGGATCGGAATGCGCGACGACCCCGCGTGGGCGTCGATGTCGGCGACGTTCGCGCTCTCCACGTGGGAGGGGTCCATGATGAGCTCGCCCGGCTCCTCACCGGGGCGGACCGTCACGCCGTGCAGCTGCAGCAGACCGCGCACGACGCGTACGTCGCGGATGTCTGGGACATTGCGCAGCCGGCTCGGGGCGCTGCCGAGCAGCGCGGCCACCATGGCCTTCGGCACGAGGTTCTTCGCGCCGCGGACACGGATCTCGCCCTCGAGCGGAGTGCCGCCGTGGACAAGCAGGACATCATCGGTGACGGTCATGAATCTCGCGTTCCGATTGAATGGACAGGGGGACCAAAGGGCCAAGCGTAATGGCCGCGTACCCCCCTTCCGTAAGGCCGAGGCCGCCCAGAACAGGTCATGAGTTCGTGACAACACGAACCGTGCGTATCCGGACACACCGGGTCACCGTCCGTTTCGCCGGTTCCACCGGCCCCATCCTGCCCTGAGCTGCGTTCACTCCGTTATGCGCATTGGCTCCCCGCGCGGGGCGAAGATGCGGGATCATGTGCACCATGACCGAGGTGTCCTCGCTCACAGGCCGGCTGCTCGTGGCCACACCGGCCCTGGCGGACCCGAACTTCGACCGCGCGGTGGTGCTGCTCCTCGACCACGACGAGAAGGGCTCGCTCGGTGTGGTCCTGAACCGCCCGACCCCCGTGGACGTCACCGACATCCTGGAGGGCTGGGGGCGGCTCGCCGGTGCGCCAGGAGTGGTCTTCCAGGGCGGCCCCGTCTCGCTGGACTCGGCGCTCGGGGTCGCGGTGATCCCCGGCGACGAGGGCACGTCGCCCGGCACCCGCAAGCGGACGCCCGCGCTGCGCGACCCTGTCGGCTTCCGCCGCGTCCACGGCGCGATCGGCCTCGTCGACCTGGAGGCCCCGCCGGAACTCCTCGCCCCGGCCCTCGGCTCCCTGCGCATCTTCGCGGGCTATTCGGGCTGGGGCCCCGGTCAGCTGGAGAGCGAGCTGGAGGACGGCGCCTGGTACGTGGTCGAGTCCGAACCGGGCGACGTCTCGTCCCCCGACCCGGAGCGGCTGTGGCGGGCCGTCCTGAGACGCCAGCGGAGCGAGCTGGCGATGGTGGCGACCTATCCGGACGACGCGTCGCTGAACTGACGGGCCTGATGCAGGTACCGCTCCGCCAGCGGGTGGGAGTCCCTCGCCGGGACCGCCAGGCGCACGGTGACCGGCGGCGCGTTCTTCAGGCGTACGCGGCGCAGCGCCGGATGCGTGTGTCTGCGCGCCACCGGTTCCGGGGCGATGCCCACGCCGTGGCCCGCCGCGACCGCCTCCAGCCACTCGTCGAGGTTGTCGGCCGTGCAGGCGAGCCGTGGGCGGCGCTCCGGTGGCCACAGGTCCGGGCTCGTCGTGCCGGTCACCGTGTTCACCACCAGCGGCACGTCCGCGAGTTCCGCCCAGTCGACCACGCGCCGCCCCGCCAGCTCCGCCGCCCCGCGTGCGACGACGGCGACGCGCGGCTCCCGCAGCAGCACCCGCGTGCGGACCGCGGCGCCGGACGGTACGTCACCCCGTACGACCGCGACATCGCACGCGCCCGACAGGAGCCCGGCGAGGGGTTCGTCCCGGCGCACGAGCCGCACGCCCGCACCCGTCGCCGCCTTGAACGCGTGCACCAGATCGGCGCAGGCCTGCGGCAGGAGTGAGGTGAACCCGAGGCGCAGGAGCGGGGGCTCGCTGCCCGCCGTGCGCAGCGCCCCGTCGAGCCGGGACAGGAGCGGCGCCAGCTCGTCGCGGAGGCGGGAGCCCGCCTCGGTGAGGGCGACCCGGCGCGTGGTCCGCTCCAGGAGGCGCGTGCCGAGCGCGTCCTCCAGCGCCCGCACGGTCCGCGTCAGGGCGGGCTGGCCGACGCGCAGCACTGCGGCGGCGTGCGTGAAGTTCAGCTCGTCGGCGACGGCGAGAAAACCCCGCAGGTGGCGCAGTTCGACGCCGGGCGGTACGTGATCCATGCTGCCCCAGCATAAATGCGCCTCGCACGCATTTCTCCCCGGATGCGGAGGCTGCCTACGTTTCCAGCCTTCGTGAGACATGAGACATGAGACAGGGGAGTTGAACGCCGTGCGCAAGGTATGGCTGTTGATGGTGGGGTCCTTCACGCTCGGGCTCGACGCCTACGTGATGGCGGGGCTCCTGCCGGTGGTCGCCGACGACCTGGCGACGACCGTCTCCCTCGCCGGGCAGATGGTCACCGTCTTCACCCTCGCCTACGCGGTGAGCGCACCGCTCGTCGCCGGACTCCTCTCCGGGGTCCGCCCGCGCGTACTGATCGTCGCCGCGCTCGCCGTCTTCACCCTCGGCAACGGACTCACCGCACTCGCCCCCGGGCTCACCGTGCTGCTCGTCGCGCGCGCCGTGGCGGGGATCGGCGCCGGGGTGTACTCGGCGCTGTCCACCGCGGCCGCCGCCGCCCTCGCGGGGGAGGAGCGGCGCGGGCGGGCGCTCGCGCTGGTGATGGGCGGGATGAGTTCGGGCACGGTCCTCGGCGTGCCGCTGGGCGTGCTGCTCGCCGACCACACCTCGTGGCGGGCCACGATGTGGCTGGTGACGGGGCTCGGCGCGGTCGCCCTGCTCGGCCTCGCGGTGGGGCTCCCGGACATCCCCGCCGCCCCGGCGGTCCCGATGCGGGCGCGGCTCGCGGCGCTCACCGACCGCACGGTGCTGCCCGTCGTCGGCGTCTCGTTCCTGGGCGCGGTGGCGAGCCTCGGCCTCTACACCTACCTCGCGCCCGTGCTCGCCTCCTCGGGCGGCGTGGGCGACGGCGCGGTGGCGCCGTACCTGTGGGCGTGGGGGCTCGGCGGAGTGCTCGGCAGCGTCGTCGCCGGACCGCTGGTGGACCGTACCGGCCGGGTGTACGTCCTCGTGACCGGAATCGTCTCCACCCTGGTCGTCGCGATCGGCGTCCTGCCGCTGCTCGGCGCCGCCGCCCACCCCGCGCTCGTCGTCTGGGGCGCCGCGGGCTGGGCGTTCCAGGTCCCGCAGCAGCACCGCCTCCTCGCCCTGCGCGCCGAACGCGGCACGGTCGCCCTCGCCCTCAACAACTCCGCCCTCTACCTGGGCAGCGCGGTCGGCTCGGGAGCGGCCGGGCTCGCCCTCGCCGCGGGGCTCGCCCCCGAGCGCCTGCCCTGGGCGGCGGCCGCGGTCGCCGCGGCGGCCCTGGTCCTGCACCTGCTGCACAAGACCCCCGCCCGCCCCGCCGTCGCGGGGTCTCCCGACACGGCCGCTGCCGGGACGCGCCGCGCGTGAGTACCCTTGGCCGTTATGAGCACTCTTGAGCCCGAGCCCGAGCGCGGGGCAGGTACGGGGACCCTCGTTGAGCCGACACCCCAGGTGTCGCACGGTGACGGCGACCACGAGCGCTATGCGCACTACGTCCAGAAGGACAAGATCATGGCGAGCGCGCTGGACGGCACGCCCGTCGTGGCGCTCTGCGGCAAGGTGTGGGTCCCCGGCCGCGACCCGAAGAAGTACCCCGTCTGTCCCATGTGCAAGGAGATCTACGAGTCCATGGGCGCCGGCGGAGACAACGACAAGGGCGGCAAGGACGGCGGCAAGAAGTAACCGACGGAGTCCCACTCGGCCTTCCGGCGACTTCCGGCCACCGGAAAGCACCCTTCGCCCAAGGGGCGTTGCGCCTGCCGCAACGCCCCTTTTGCGTCGTGCAATCGCGTGACAGTCTGCGGTCGCATGACCTTTGAGCAACTCGTTCCGGCGCCGACCAGCGCCCGCTGGGTCCCGCCCACCCAAGGTTCCTTTCCCCTCGACGACGAGACCGCGCTGCACGCCGGACCAGGCACCGAAGGCACCGCGCGCTGGCTGCGCAGCACCGTCGGAGCCGCAACCGGCCTGCGGTTCCCCGACGGTGAGAACGAAAACGGCATCGTGCTGCGGATCGACGAGGGCCTCGCGGCCGAGGCCTACCGCCTCGTCGTCGACGGCCACGCCATCCGCATCGAGGGAGGCAGCGCGGCCGGTGTCTTCTGGGGCGCGCAGACGTTCCGTCAACTCCTCGGCCCCGAGGCGTTCCGGCGCGCCCCGCTCGACCCCGCCCGGCAGTGGACGGTGCCGATGGTCGCCGTCGAGGACGCCCCGCGCTTCGGCTGGCGCGGCATGATGCTCGACGTGTCCCGGCACTTCATGCCGAAGGACGGCGTCCTGCGGTACCTCGACCTGCTCGCCGCCCACAAGCTCAACGTCTTCCACTTCCACATCACGGACGACCAGGGCTGGCGCGTGGAGATCAAGCGCCACCCGAAGCTCACCGAGGTCGGCGCCTGGCGCTCCCGCACCCGCTGGGGCCACCGCGCGTCGCCGCTCTGGCAGGAGCACCCGCACGGCGGCTACTACACGCAGGACGACATCCGCGAAATCGTCGCGTACGCGGACTCCCTGCACATCACCGTCGTCCCGGAGATCGACATCCCCGGCCACTCGCAGGCCGCGATCACCGCGTACCCGTACCTCGGCAACAGCGATGTCGTCGACACCGAGGCCATGACCGTCTGGGACAGCTGGGGCGTCAGCCCGAACGTCCTCGCCCCCACCGAAGAGGTGCTCCGCTTCTACGAAGGGGTCTTCGAGGAGATCCTCGACCTCTTCCCCTCCACGTTCGTCCACGTCGGCGGCGACGAGTGCCCCAAGGACCAGTGGAAGGCGTCGCCCACCGCGCAGGCCCGCATCAAGGAACTCGGGGTCGGCGACGAGGACGGCCTGCAGAGCTGGTTCATCCGGCACTTCGACCGCTGGCTCGCCGACCGCGGACGCCGCCTCATCGGCTGGGACGAGATCCTGGAGGGCGGCCTCGCCGAGGGCGCCACCGTCTCCTCCTGGCGCGGCTACCGGGGCGGCATCGACGCGGCGAAGGCGGGCCACGACGTCGTCATGTGTCCCGAGCAGCAGGTGTACTTGAACTTCCGTGAGGACGGCGGCCCGGACGAGCCGATGCCCATCGCGTACGTCCGCACGCTGGAGGACGTCTACCGCTTCGAGCCCGTCCCCGCCGAGCTCACCGAGGAGGAGGCGGCCCACGTCATCGGCACCCAGGCCAACGTGTGGACCGAGGTGATGGAGCACCAGGGACGCGTCGACTACCAGGTGTTCCCGCGCCTCGCGGCCTTCAGCGAGGTGGCGTGGCGGGAGCTGCCCGCCCCGGCCGAACGTGACTTCGCCGACTTCGAACGCCGAATGAACGCCCACTATCGCCGACTTGACGCCCTGGGCGTCGACTACCGTCCGCCGAGCGGTCCACTCCCGCGACACCAGCGGCCCGGTGTGCTGGGACGCCCGATCGAGGGGGCGCCCCCGAACGTGTGAGCAGCTCCCCGGGTGCTTGGCCGGGCGTGCGGTCGAGCGGGCGGTCGCCGGAAAGGGCGGCCGCCCGAAGGCGTGCGAAATCGCCACATCCGCCTGGTTCGCGGACGAATGCCTCCTAGCGGACCCCCGCGTCGGGCCCCGGGGAAGATGTGCCAGAGTTGCCACGTCCGGGTTGTGAGCACGTACCGTACGGCGGAACAGGCGTAACGGTGACACGTCGCGAAACGGCGAGCACTTCACATACGCGATGTACGTGGAGCATGCGGCCGGACATCGGGAAGGGGCAGCCGGTTTGACCACGCACGCACCGCAGGCGGCGCAGACACCGCAATCGGTGAAGCTGCCCGCCACGCTGGACGAGGCAGTGGCGGCGCTCGCCGCCATGCCCGCCGCCGTGCCCGTCGCCGGCGGCACGGACCTCATGTCCTCGGTCAATTCGGGACAACTGCGGCCCGCCGCGCTCGTCGGCCTCGGCCGCATCAGCGAGATCCGCGGCTGGCAGTACCAGGACGGCCACGCCCTGCTCGGCGCCGGTCTCACCCACGCCCGCATGGGCCGCCCCGACTTCGCCGCGCTGATCCCCGCCCTCGCCGCCGCCGCGCGCGCCGCGGGGCCGCCCCAGATCCGCAACGCGGGCACCCTCGGCGGCAACATCGCGTCGGCCGCGCCGACCGGTGACGCCCTGCCCGTCCTCGCCGCGCTCGAAGCGGTGCTGATCATCGCGGGACCGGGCGGCGCCCGCCGCGAGATCCCCGTGTCGCACCTGCTCGCAGGCATGGACATGCTCCGCCCCGGCGAACTCATCGGCTTCGTGCGCGTACCGCTGCTGCACGCCCCCCAGGTCTTCCTCAAGGCGACCGGACGGACCGGACCCGGCCGGGCCACGGCTTCCGTCGCCCTCGTCCTCGACCCCGCGCGGCGCGGGGTGCGGTGCGCGGTCGGCGCCATCGCGCCCATGCCGCTGCGTCCGCTGGAGGCCGAGGAGTGGGTGGCCTCCCTGATCGACTGGGACGGCGAGCGGGGCAGCCTCGTCCCGGAGGCGGTCACCGCCTTCGGCGAGTACGTCGCCACCGCCTGCATTCCCGACCAACCCCCGGCGGCCGACGGCACGGAACAGCCGCTGGCCCCCGCGGTACTGCACCTGCGGCGCACCGTCGCCGCGCTGGCCCGACGAGCACTGGGGAGGGCGCTGTCGTGAGCGACGACCGGCACGAAGAGAACACGGCCCACGGCGGCGGCTGGCAGCCGCACCCGCAGGGGGAGTACGACTCCGACGCCACGGCGTTCGTGCAGCTCCCCGAAGGCATGCTGGACGCCCCGCTCGCCGCCCCCGGCCACGGCTACGTACCGCCGCAGATAACGGTCAACCCCACCGTCGCCGACGCCACCGACCCGGCAGCCACCGGCGCCTGGGTCATGCCGCCCGAGGTGACGGGCGCGCTGCGGTGGCCCGACGCGGGCACGGTGCAGGAACAGCCGCCCGCGCACGCGCAGCCGCACGCGTACGACCCTCGGGCGACGGGGCAGTGGAGCTTCCCCGAGGCGGAGTCGCCCGCGGGACAGCAGTCGTCGCACGAGCAGGAGTACCGGCCCGCCTACGAGCAGGAGTACGCCCACCAGTACGGGCAGGAGCCCGCCGCTCCCCCCGCCGACGTCACCGGCCAGTGGTCGATCCCCGTCGCCAATGGTGATCTGCCGGACGAATCGGGCGAGTTCACGGCGTCCTCGCTCGCCGCGCAGTGGGGCGGCGGCACGCCTCCCGCGACGCTGCCCGGCGGCGCGCCCGCGCCCTGGGCGACCGGGGTGGGGGCGGGTGCGCCGTGGGGTGCGCAGGCACCGGCACCGGCGCAGGACGTGCTGCATGAGCCTGCTCCCGAGCGGGTCGCGGAGCCGCTTTCGGAGCCCGAGCCGCAGCCGCAGCCGCAGCCCGAGGCCGAGGCCGAACCGGAGAGCCGGTTCGAGAAGACGCAGCTGCTGCGCGCGATCAAGCTGCCGTCCGCGGAGCCCCCGGTCGCGGAACCCCCGGTCGCGGAGCCCCCGACCGCGGAGCCGGTCGCGGAGCCCGAGCCCGAGCCGGAACCCGAGCCCGAGCCCGAGCTGGAGGTCGTGCCCGAGCCGGAGCCTGCCCCCGAGCCCGTCGACGAACCGGTCGAGGAGCCCGCCGGGCCGGTCGAGTCGGCTCCCGAAGCGACCGTCGAGGCCCCCGAAGCGGCCGAGCCCGTAGAGGTGCCGGACGCGGACGAAACGGTCGCTCCGGATGAAGCGGCCGAAGCGGCCGAAGCTGTCACCCCTGACGCCGCCCCCGCACCCGACGACACCCCGGCCCCCGACGAAACCCCCGACGTCGCCCCCCTCCACGACGACCACCCCCTCGTCTCCTACGTCCTTCGTGTGAACGGCACCGACCGTCCCGTCACCGGTGCGTGGATCGGCGAGTCGCTCCTCTACGTCCTGCGCGAGCGCCTCGGTCTCGCCGGGGCCAAGGACGGGTGCTCGCAGGGCGAGTGCGGGGCCTGCAACGTCCAGGTGGACGGGCGGCTCGTCGCCTCCTGCCTCGTGCCCGCCGCGACCACCGCGGGCAGCGAGGTCCGTACCGTGGAGGGCCTCGCCGCCGACGGGCAGCCGTCCGACGTGCAGCGCGCGCTCGCCGCGTGCGGCGCCGTGCAGTGCGGCTTCTGCGTACCCGGCATGGCGATGACCGTGCACGACCTCCTGGAGGGCAACCCCGCCCCCACCGACCTGGAGGCCCGCCGCGCCCTGTGCGGCAACCTCTGCCGCTGCTCCGGCTACCGAGGTGTCCTGGACGCCGTGCGCGAGGTCGTCGCCGAACGCGAGGCGACCGCGCAACACGAGCACGAGCAAGAGCAACAGCAGCACGACCAGTACGACCAGCACGACCAGCGCGGTCACGCCGAGGCCCACATCCCGCACCAGGCGGGCCCCTACGGCCAGGACGGCCCCTACGGCCAGGACGGAGGCCACGCGTGACCACCGAAGCCACCACCGCGACCACGCCCGCCACCGCCGACCGCCAGGCCGCGGCGGCCGAGCAGCCGCCGCGCGGCATCGGCGCGTCGCTGCCGTCCGCGGAGTCCCGGGTCAAGACCGAGGGCACGTTCCCCTACGCCGCCGACCTGTGGGCCGAGGGCCTCCTGTGGGCGGCGGTCCTGCGCTCCCCGCACGCGCACGCCCGCATCGTCTCCATCGACACCAGCCACGCCCTGGAGATGCCGGGCGTCCGCGCGGTCGTCACGCACGAGGACGTACCGGGCGAACCGCTGCACGGCCGGCGCACCCCGGACCGCCCGGTCTTCGCCTCCGACGTCGTACGCCACCACGGCGAGCCCATCGCCGCCGTCGCCGCCGACCACCCCGACACCGCGCGGATGGCCGCCGCCGCCGTCATCGTCGAGTACGAGGTGCTCGAACCGGTCACCGACCCGGAGAAGGCCTTCGAGGCCGAACCGCTGCACCCCGACGGCAACCTCATCCGCCACATCCCGCTGCGGCACGGCGACCCGGAGGCGGCGGGCGAACTCGTCGTCGAGGGCCTGTACCGCATCGGCCGGCAGGACCCGGCGCCCATCGGCGCGGAGGCGGGGCTCGCGGTGCCGCGGCCCGACGGGGGCGTGGAGCTGTACATCGCCTCCACCGACCCGCACGCCGACCGCGACCGGGCCGCCGCCTGCTTCGACATCACCCCGGACCGCGTGAAGGTCGTCGTCACGGGCGTGCCGGGCGCCACCGCCGACCGCGAGGACGCGGGCTTCCAGCTCCCGCTCGGGCTCCTGGCGCTGCGCACCGGCTGCCCCGTCAAGCTCACCGCGACCCGCGAGGAGTCCTTCCTCAGCCACGCCCACCGCCATCCCACGCTCCTGCGCTACCGCCACCACGCGGACGCCGAGGGCCGCCTCGTGAAGGTGGAGGCGCAGATCCTGCTCGACGCGGGTGCCTACGCGGACACGTCGTCGGAGGCGCTCGCCGCCGCGGTCTCCTTCGCCTGCGGCCCGTACGTCGTGCCGAACGCCTTCATCGAGGGCTGGGCGGTCCGTACGAACAATCCGCCCTCCGGCCACGTCCGGGGCGAGGGCGCGCTCCAGGTGTGCGCCGCCTACGAAGCCCAGATGGACAAGATCGCCAAGAAGCTGGGCGTCGACCCGGCGGAGCTGCGGCTGCGCAACGCCATGGCGACCGGCGACATCCTGCCCACCGGCCAGACGGTGACGTGCCCCGCGCCCGTCGCCGAACTCCTCGCCGCCGTGCGGGACGCACCGCTGCCCGAGCTGCCCAAGGACACCCCCGAGGACGAGTGGCTGCTCCCCGGCGGCCCGGAGGGCGCGGGCGAACCGTCCGCCGTCCGGCGCGGCGTCGGCTACGGCCTCGGCATGGTCCAGCTCCTCGGCGCCGAGGGCACGGACGAGGTGTCCACGGCCACGGTGAAGGTCCATGACGGCGGGGCGACGGTGATCTGCGCGGCCGTCGAGACCGGCCAGGGCTTCACGACGCTGGCCCGCCAGATCGTCCAGGAGACCCTGGGCATCGAGGACGTGCGGGTCGCCCCCGTCGACACGGACCAGCCGCCCGCCGGACCGAGCTGCCGGGGCCGCCACACGTGGGTGTCGGGCGGCGCGGTGGAGCGCGCGGCGAAGATGGTCCGCACACAGCTCCTCCAGCCCCTCGCGCACAAGTTCGGCATGTCCACCGAGCTGCTCCAGATCACCGACGGCAAGATCACCTCGTACGACGGTGTGCTCTCCACGACCGTCACGGAGGCCCTGGAGGGCAAGGAGCTCTGGGCCACGGCCCAGTGCCGCCCCCACCCGACCGAGCCGCTGGACGAGGCCGGGCAGGGCGACGCGTTCGTCGGCATGGCGTTCTGCGCGATCCGTGCGGTCGTGGACGTCGACATCGAGATCGGCGCGGTACGGGTGGTGGAGCTCGCGGTGGCCCAGGACGTGGGCCGCATCCTCAACCCCGCCCAGCTCAAGGCCCGTATCGAGGCGGGCGTCACCCAGGGCGTGGGCGCGGCCCTCACGGAGAACCTCCGCACCCCCCGCGGCCTGGTCCGCCACCCCGACCTGACGGGCTACGCCCTCCCGACCGCCCTGGACACCCCGGACATCCGCATCGTGAAGCTGGTGGAGGAACGGGACGTCGTGGCCCCCTTCGGCGCGAAGGCGGCCAGCGCCGTCCCGGTGGTGACGTCCCCCGCGGCCATCGCCTCGGCGGTCCGCGCGGCGACGGGCCGCCCGGTCAACCGCCTCCCGATCCGCCCCCAGGCGGCGGTCGCGACGTGACGCCCGCCGGGGGCGCGGTGGTCGTCGTCACCGGCATCATGGCGTCCGGCAAGTCCACGGTCGCGCAGGCGCTGGCCGAGCGGCTGCCGCGGGCCGCGCACGTGCGGGGGGACGCGTTCCGCCGCATGATCGTGTCGGGCGGAGTGCCGTACGAGGGTGTGCCGGGCGGCGAGGGCGAGGCCCAACTCCGCCTGCGCTACCGCCTCTCGGCGTCCACCGCCGACGCCTACGCCTACGCCGGGTTCACCGCCGTCGTCCAGGACGTGATCCTGGGCGAGGAGTTGAAGGCGTACGTGGAACTCGTCCGCACCCGCCCTGCCTACGTCGTCGTGCTCGCCCCACGCCCCGAAGTGGTCGCGGCCCGCGAGGCCGCCCGCGGCAAGACGGGGTACGGCGCGTGGACCGTCGACGACTTGGACGCGATCCTGCGGGAGCAGACGCCTCGGCTCGGACTCCGGCTGGACAGCGGGGAGTTGACGGTCGAGGAGACGGTGGACGCGATCCTCGCGGGCCTGGACGAGGCCCGGGTGAAATAACTCCTCCCGGGCCCCGTGGGGTACCACGGTCGGGCAAGAGGCCGTGGCGGGATTCGAACCCGCGTTACTGGATTTGCAGTCCAGCCCCTGAGCCTCTCGGGCACACGGCCAAGTCGTCGACTCGACTCGACGTGACGCGTCTCATCTCGTCGACCTGACTCGTTGAACGTAGCCGTGGTCGTGCGGCCGCCTCAAGCGGTCACGGGGTGCTGCAACGGGACTGCCATGTGCCGTTCACGAATGGGGCGTACGGGGGCGGTGGAGCGGTGGAGCGGTGGAGCCGTGCGGGACACAGTCTCCATCGCCTCGCCACGTACGCCCCCTCAGCGGTGACTTCGGTGGGCCGGTGTCTTTGATGGTTGCCGGGGCCGCCCGGGGTTTTGCGGAGTGTGGCGGTTCCGGGCCGGGAGTAAAGGGCGCTCCGCTGCGCTGCGCGTCGGCTGCGCCGATTCCGCTGCGCTCCACCCTTGACTCCCGTCCCTCCACCGCGACTTGACCTTTGACCCGGACGGCCAGGGGTGGGGGCAACGGGGACCGCTGGGGCAGTCATCGGCTTTCGCTGCCGGGTGCGGCCCGGTCCATCGTGGGCGGCGGGTCACGGTCACGGGCCCGCCTACCGCGCGGCTTGGCCGCTCGGGCCATCGGCTCGCGTTGCCGGGTGCGGCCCGTCCCAACGCAAGCCGCCCTCACGGTTCGGGTCGGGTCATCGGCTTGCGTTGCCGGGTGCGGTCCGGTTCATCGTGGGCGGGAGTCATGGTCGATGAGCTGTGTTCCGGTCGGGGGCTGCCCCCCCTCCGGCACCTACTTTGGGAAAGTTGCGAAGCGGCGGGCCACGCGCCCCCCTCGGCAGACTGAATGCGCCCCCATGGCTGGCCTTCCTTGGTTCGGGCTGCCCCCTCCGGCACCTACTTTGGAGAAGTTGCGAACCGGCACACTGCGCGCCCCCCTTCTCACTCCCCGCGCGCCGCCTCCCGCGTCACCGGCCTCACGAATCTGGCGCGGTGAGCCAGCGCATTGGGGGGCGTATGCGGCTTGGCAGGGGGGCGTGCGGTGAACGCATTCGCAACTTTCCCAAAGTAGGTGCCAGGGGAGGGGCGGCCCGACCCGAGGCGGGCCAGGGGCGCACTCGGTCTGCGAAGGGAGCGCGCGGCCAACCCATTCGCAACTTTCCCAAAGTAGGTGCCGGAGGGCGCGGCGCCCCCCGGGCCACAGCTCATCGAGTATTGCTCCCGCCCACGTTGGGCCGGTCCGCACCTGGCCGCGAGAGCGGATGTCCCACCCCGGACAGTGAGGGCGACTCACGATGAGCCGGTCCGCACCCGGCAGCGCGAGCGGATGACCCGAGCGGCTCGGCCGCGCGGCGGGCGGTCACGCAACCCTGGCCGTCGGCCACGATGGACCGGGCCGCACCCGGCAGCGAAAGCCGATGACTGCCCCAGCGGTCCCCGTTGCCCCCACCCCTGGCCGTCCGGGTCAAGAGGCAGCTCGCGGTGGAGGGACGGGAGTCAAGGGTGGAGCGCAGCGGAATCGGCGCAGCCGACGCGACCGAAGGAAGCGCCCTTTACTGCCGGCCCGGAACCGCCACACTCCGCAAAACCCCGGGCGGCCCCGGCAACCGTCGAAGGCGCAGGCCCACCGAAGCCGCGGACAGGACGCGCACGCGCGCACGCACGCACCGTCCGCGAGCCCGGAACAGCGTCCTCAGCGCGGACTGACCGCGCCGGTGACGACGTCGAAGAGGTGGTCGGCGCGGGGCGCGAGCGAGGGCTGGTCGCCGAGCCAGGCGAGCATCGCGACCAGCGCGAACAGGTCGGCCCCGTCGATATCGCCCCGCGCCACCCCCGCTTCCTGCGCACGCACGAGCAACCGCGCCCCCGCCGCGCGCAGCGCCACGCACGACGCGTGGAGCGCGGACTCGGGCTCCTCGATCGCGGCGGCTATCAGTACCGTCACGCCCCGGTACTCGGTCGTCCACGCGACGGCGTCCCGCAGCCAGGAGACGAGAGCGTCCCCGGGCGCACCCGACGTCTCCAACGCACACGCCTTCTCCGTCAGTTCGTCGAAACCCGTGCGGAGCAGGGCGTCGAGCAGCGCCTCGCGCGTGGGGAAGTGCCGAAGCAGCGTCGCGAGCCCGACGTCGGCCCGGCGCGCGATGTCGCGCAGGGCCACGTCGACGCCCTGCTCGGCGATGGCGGCGCCCGCTACGGCGAGCACATGGTCGCGGTTCTTCCTGGCGTCGGCCCGCATCTGTCCCTGCCCTGCCCTTCCTCGACCGCTTGACTATCCGGATCAGTGGTCCATATATTCGGATCACTGGTCCATTTATGTGGATCGTTGGTCCGGATGAGCGTATCCCGCGGCACGAGCAGGAGAGAAACGATGGCGGCCAACCCGATGCCCACCACGGTGTCCACCCCGAAGCCCCGCACGATGAAGGCGATTCGGCTGCACGAGTTCGGTGCCCCCGGAGTCCTGCGCCACGAGGACGTGCCGATCCCCGAACTGGGGCCGGGCGAGGTGCTCGTCCGCGTGCACGCGGTCGGGCTCAACCCTCCCGACTGGTACGCGCGTGAGGGAATGCCCGACGTGCCGCCCGAGCTGAAGCCCCCGTTCCACCTCCCCCTGATCCCGGGAACGGACGTCTCCGGCGTAGTGGAGGCCCTCGGCCCCGAGGCCGATGGCGGCGACGGCGCCGACGCCGCCTCCGGCGCCCACCGCTTCGCCGTAGGAGACGAAGTCATCGGCCTGCTGCGCTTCCCCGCCGCTCTCCAGAGCGGCGCGTACGCCGAGTATGTCACCGCCCCGGTGGCCGACCTGGCCCACAAGCCGGCCACGGTCGACCACGCGCACGCCGCCGGCCTGCCCATGTCCGGGCTCACGGCATGGCAGTACCTGATCGAGCTCGGGCACGATCACCCCTCGCCGTTCCAGGAGGCCCGGCACCGCCCGATCCCGCTCGCGAGCGACACCACCGTCCTCGTCAACGGCGCCGCGGGCGGCGTGGGGCACCTCGCCCTGCAGCTCGCGAAGTGGAAGGGTGCGCGCGTCATCGCCGTGGCCTCCGGCACCCACGAGGCGTTCCTGCGCGATCTCGGCGCGGACGAGTTCATCGACTACACCAAGGAGCGCGCCGAGGACGTCGTCCGCGACGCCGACCTCGTCCTGGACGCGGTCGGAGGCCCGCGCAGCAAGCGATTCCTGCGCACGCTGAAGCGCGGCGGCTCCCTCTTCCCCGTCTACTTCGGCGACTTCGACGACGCCGAGAACGCGGAGCTGGGCATCACGGTCACGCTCACCCAGGTCCGGTCGAACGGCGCGCAACTCGCGGAACTGGCCCGCCTGATCGACGCGGGAGCGGTGCGGGTCACACTCGACAGCACGTTCCCGCTCGCGGACGCGCGGGCCGCGCACGAGCGGGCCGCCCGAGGGCACATCCAGGGAAAGATCGTGCTCACCGTCGCGAACTGAAGTCCGGCGGCTGCTCTGTGCCGCAGCGCGGCGCGGCGACGCCCGACGAGTTGCAAAGACTCCGTTGCAAAAACCGTTGCAACGGAGTCTTTGCATGCTTACGCTGAGGGGCATGACGGAAGACGACCGCTCCGGGGCCCGCCCCCGGAACGTCCACCACCTGAACCCCCGCTCCCTGCGGGGCCTGGCGCACCCGCTCCGGATGCGCCTGCTCACCTCCCTGCGCCACGACGGCCCGGCCACGGCGACCCAACTCGCCGCCAGGCTCGGCGAGTCGAGCGGAGCGACCAGCTACCACCTGCGGCAGCTCGCGGAGTACGGCTTCGTCGAGGACGACCCGGACCGCAACAAGGGCCGGGAGCGGTGGTGGCGCTCCGCCCACCAGGGCACGCGTACCGACGAGGAGTTGATCCGCGACCCCAACCCGGAGGTGCAGGCCGCGCTCAGTACGCTCCTGTACGAGTACGCGACGCAGCGCGCCCAAGAGGTGACCACGTGGATCGCGACACGGCACGAGTGGTCGTCCGCGTGGGACGAGGCGGCGGACACCAGCGACTACACCCTCACCCTGTCCCCGGCCCAGGCCTCGGAACTGAGCCGCAAAGTCGAAGCGCTCATGGAGAGTTACCGCGGCACGCCCCCGCCCGAGGGCACCCCGGACGTGGCGCAGGTGCGCGTCCACTCGCACATCTTCCCGACCCGCCCGGCACCGGCCGGGGACGCCTGAGAGGAGCTGAACCATGCACCCTGACGTGCATCTGATGCTGCACGAGGAGCGCGCCGAACGGTTACGTCGCGCGGCCCCGCCCCGCCGGGTGAGGCGTCGCCGCCTCCGCGCTCAAGTGGGCTGGCGCCTCGTCGAGTTGGGGCTGCGGCTCGTCAGCAGCTCGGGACCTTCCCGCCCTTTTCCAGCGCCCGCAGCGCGTCGACCGTTCCCTTCAGCGTCGTGATCGGGACGAGTCGCAGGCCCTTCGGCAGCTCGGCCTGAGCGTCCGAGCACTCCGCCTCCGGGACGAGGAAGACCGTGGCGCCGTCGCGGCCCGCCGCCTGCGTCTTGAGGGCGACACCGCCCACCGGGCCCACCTTGCCGTCGGCCGTGATCGTGCCGGTGCCCGCGATCTTGCGGCCGCCCGTGAGGTCGCCGCCGCTGCCGTCGCCGTCGAGCTTGTCGATGATGCCGAGCGAGAGGAACAGGCCCGCGCTCGGCCCGCCGATCTTCCCGAGGTCGGCCTTGACCTTCACCTTGTCGGTGTCGTCGACACCGTTCGCCTTGAGGTAGTTCAGCGCCGCGTCCGTGGCGGCGTCCTGTGACTTCCGCATGTCACCGAGGTTGTGCTTCTCGACCTCCTCGACGTCGTCGCCGACGGGGTAGACGGAGTCCTTGGGCATCACGGCCCGGTCGCTCCGGAACCATCCGTCGATGACATCGCCGAGGTACACGTCCATCTGCGGGCCCGTGGCCACGATGGTGGTCATCCGCAGCTCACCACGGGTCTCCCGGGTGGCCACGCCGCTGACCGTCAGGACGGGCTTCCCTTCGTGCTTCCCGAGCACGTCGGCGGTCCCCCCGGGCTGCGCCACGGCGAACGGCAACGGCGCCAGCCCGGCGACGGCGAGCAGAGCCACGACGGGCAGGGCGCAGAGAGCGAGGGCCTGGGAGCGCGTGAGACGAGAGAACGAGAACACGGGATCAATCTACGTGACCGTCCCGACGCCGAGATTCCAGCCCGCCCGGCCCGCACGGGTAGGGGCGCCAGCCCTCCGGCACGCACGGGAGGCGGGGTGCAGGCCCATCCGGCACGCACGGAGGCTGGGCTGCGGCCCGTCCGGCACCCATGAGAACGGAGTTCCAGCTCCCTCTGCACCCACGAGGACGGGGTGTCAGCCTGTCCGGCACACACGGGGGAGCGGGGCGTCAGTCCGTCCGGCACGCGCGGGGGAGGGGCGTCAGTCCGTCCGGCACCCATGAGAACGGAGTTCCAGCCCGCTCTGCACCCGCGAGGACGAGGTTCCAGCCTGCTCAGCACCCGCGAGGACCGGTTTCAGCCCGTCCGGCGTTTGAGGACGAGCAACGGCGGAGCCGGCGACAGACCGCGCCCCGTGACACCGCTCGCCCGCGCGGCCTCAGCGCAACGCGTCGGCCACCTCCCGCGCCGCGTCCACCACCCGCGGCCCCACCCTCTCCGGCACCGAATCCGCCAGCATGACCACGCCCACGCTGCCCTCCAGGCCCGTCACGCCCACCAGCGGCGCCGCCGCGCCGCTCGCGCCCGCCTCCAGTTCGCCGTGGGTGAGCGCGTAGCCGGGGTCCGTGACCAGGCCCTGCCGGGCCGCGAGGATCGCGCGGCCCGCCGCCCCCCGGTCGAGCGGGTGACGGAAACCCGTGCGGTACGCGACGTGGTAGTCCGTCCACGTCGGCTCGACCACCGCGACCGCGAGGGCCTCCGAGCCGTCGACGAGGGTGAGGTGGGCCGTCGCGCCTATGTCCTCCGCGAGCGAGCGCAGCGCCGGCAGCGCGGCCTCGCGCACGAGCGGATGCACCTGCCGGCCGAGCCGCAGCACGCCGAGGCCGACGCGGGCCCGGCCGCCCAGGTCGCGGCGCACGAGCGCGTGCTGTTCGAGCGTGGCGAGCAGGCGGTAGACCACCGTGCGGTTCACGCCGAGCTTGTTGGAGAGCTCGGTGACCGTGAGGCCGTGGTCGGTGTCGGCCAGCAGCTTGAGGACGCGCAGTCCTCGGTCGAGCGTCTGGGAAGTCTCCGCGGTCACGACGCCCACTCCTTAGGTGAGGGTCGGCGGCCCCCCTACGCGGCGGTTGCGTCGCCGGTCCCGTGGGCGACGCGCGTCAGAGGCCGCCGGTCGGAACACCGGCTGCGCTCCGCGGCGGCGCTGCCACGGGGCGTGTGCTTTGCGGGGACATTAGCGAGGCCGTCCCGCTGAGCGGAAGACTTCGTCCAGAATCCGGGCACGGGGACGCCCCTAGCGCCCCCCATTGCCCCATTACGCGATGGCCGCCTCGGAGGCCGCACGCACCACCTCCGCACACGAACTCCCCACTCGGAACCCCCGGCTCCTTACTCGAACGTCACTTCATGAACGTACGAGCGTGCCGTCCGAGCGTCACTTCATGCGGGTGGCCCACTCCTGGACCTTCTCGATGCGCTGCCGCAGCTGCCCCGCCGTGGCCTCCGCGCTCGGCGGGCCGCCGCAGGTGCGGCGCAGCTCGGTGTGGATCACGCCGTGCGGCTTACCGCTCTGATGGACGTACGCGCCGACCATCGTGTTGAGCTGCTTCCGCAGCCCGAGGAGCTCCTTGTGGGAGACGACGGGCCGCCGCTCGGCGGGCAGTTCAAGCAGGTCGGCCTCTTCGTCCGGCTTCTTCCTGCTGTGGGCGATCTGCCGGGCCTGCCGCTTCTGCAGCAGCATCTGCACCTGGTCGGGTTCGAGGAGCCCCGGGATGCCGAGATAGTCCTGCTCCTCCTCGCTCCCCGGGTGCGCCTGCATGCCGAACTCGGCGCCGTCGAACAGCACGCGGTCGAAGACGGCCTCGGACTCCAGCGCCTCGAACGAGAACTGCTCCTGCTCCCCGGTGTCCTCGTCCTCCTGCTTGTTGGCCTCGTCCATCTCCTTCTCGGACTCGGCGTACGGGTCCTCCTCGCCCTCCTTCTTCGGCTTGTCGAGGGCGTGGTCCCGCTCCACCTCCATCTCGTTGGCGAAGGTGAGCAGGTCGGGGACGGTGGGCAGGAAGACGGACGCGGTCTCGCCGCGCCGCCTGGACCGCACGAAACGGCCGACGGCCTGCGCGAAGAACAGCGGCGTCGAGATGGTGGTGGCGTACACGCCGACCGCGAGGCGCGGCACGTCGACACCTTCGGACACCATGCGGACGGCGACCATCCACCGGTCCGTACTGGCGCTGAAGTCGTCGATGCGCTTGGACGCGCCGGTGTCGTCGGAGAGGACGACGGTGGCCTTGGTCCCGGTGATCTCCCGGATCAGCTTGGCGTACGCACGCGCGGAGTCCTGGTCGGAGGCGATGACGAGGCCGCCCGCGTCCGGAATGGCCTTCCTGACCTCGGTGAGCCGCTTGTCGGCGGCCTTGAGGACGTTCGGCATCCACTCGCCGCGCGGATCGAGCGCGGTACGCCAGGCCTGGCTGACGGCGTCCTTCGTCATCGGCTCGCCGAGCCGCGCCGCGATCTCGTCGCCGGCCTTGGTGCGCCAGCGCATGTTGCCGGAGTACGAGAGGAAGATGACGGGCCGCACGACGCCGTCACCGAGCGCGCTGCCGTAGCCGTACGTGTAGTCGGCGGCGGACCGCCGGATGCCGTCGTTCCCTTCCTCGTACTGCACGAACGGGATCGGGTTCGTGTCGGACCGGAACGGCGTACCGGTGAGCGCGAGGCGGCGGGTGGCGGGCTCGAACGCCTCCAGGCACGCCTCACCCCACGACTTGCTGTCCCCCGCGTGGTGGATCTCGTCGAGGATCACGAGCGTCTTGCGCTGCTCGGAGCGGTTGCGGTGCAGCATCGGCCGTACACCGACGCCCGCGTACGTCACGGCGACGCCGTGGTACTCCTTGCTCAGCGGTCCCGCGCTGTACTCGGGGTCCAGCTTGATGCCCACCCGGGCGGCGGCCTCGGCCCACTGCTTCTTCAGGTGCTCGGTGGGCGCGACGACCGTGACCTGCTGGACGACGTGGTGGTGCAGCAGCCAGGACGCGAGCGTGAGCGCGAACGTCGTCTTGCCGGCGCCGGGGGTGGCGACGGCGAGGAAGTCTCGCGGCTGCTCCTGGATGTACCTGTCCATCGCCGCCTGCTGCCAGGCACGCAGCTTGTTGGCGGTACCCCACGGGGCACGGCCGGGAAAGGCGGGGGAGAGGTGGTGGGAGGAGTTGGCGGCGGCGCTGGTGGTAGTCACGGTCTCCGGGTTCGCGGGTCGGCGGCACGTATGACAACCGGGCCACCTTACCGGTGATGCGTTGACGTTCCACTGAGGCCGAGGCGGTGACGGGGGCGGGTGCGACAGGTCTCACACGGGGCGCGAAACGCTCGGAACGCCGGTACGGCGATGTCCGTCCAGGTCACGGCTTCCGTAGGGGAAGATGCCGCTCCCCGGCCTACGATGCGATCCCGGCCCTCCACCTGCTTGGAGACGACGCATGACGGACGCGAGCATCGGCAAAGTGGTCGTGAACAGGGTGATGTCCCTGGACGGCTTCATCGCCGGTCCCGGCCACACGATGGACTGGATCTTCGAGCACATGACGTCGGCGACGTTCCCCGAGGTCATGGCGGCCACGGGCGCGATGCTCATCGGCCGGGGCACGTACGAGGTCGGCAAGCGCATGTCCGACGAGAACCCCGACTACGAAGGCGGGCCGCGCTTCGTCCTCACGCACCGCCCGCCCGATGATCCCGACCCCGACGTCACCTTCCTCACCTGCGACATCGAGGAGGCCGTTGCCACGGCACGCCGCGCCGCCGGCGACAAGAACCTGGAGATCCTCGGCGCCGACCTGGCCGCCCAGTGCCTGCGACGCGGTCTCGTCGACGAGATCCTCGTGTACGTGCTGCCGGTGCTGCTCGGCGACGGCGTCCGCTTCACACCGCCGGGCCTCGACCGGATCGACCTGGAGCCGTACGGCAACGTGCAGTCGGGCGGGGTGACGATGCTGCGGTTCCGCGTGCGCAAGTAGGGGTGACGTGCCCGACGCACCCGCCCGGACGGCGGGCCCGCCTGGCCCTCCGCTCGCCTAGCCCTCCGCCCGCCCGTCCGGTGCCGTGTCCGACAGGACGTCCATGCGTACGTCCGTCACGACGTCGGTCACCACGAGCCCCGTCTCGTCCGCCGCCGGGACCGCCGCGTCGCCCGCCGCGGCCTCCTCCGGCACCTGCGGGCCCTGCAGCCTCGTCCCCACCCACGCCCCGACCAGGGCGACCACGGCCATCGGCACGAAGACGGCGACGAACGCGGCGGGATGCGACCCGGCGGCACCGTCCGCCGCGTCCGCGCCGTGGCCCGCGCCCACCGTGCCGCCCCCGAGCGCGGCGAACGCGGCACCTCCGGCGGCCAGCAGGAGCACGTTCGACAGACCGTCCGAGATCTGCAGCGCCGCCGAGTTCGACCCCGCGTCCGCGGGCGCGGACAGCCGCAGCAGCAGCACGCTGGTCGAGGCGATCACCATGCCCATGCCGAAGCACCCGAAGCCCCACGCGACCCCCACGATCCACACGGGCACGGACTCGATGAGCACCGTCGGCACGGCGAGTATGGCCGCCGCGACGAGCACCATGCCCGCGGCGACGAGCCGCGCCCGGTAGGGCTCCATCCGAGGCCGCGACTGCACGTACGACCCGAGCGCCCATGTCGCCCCGCCCACCGCGAGCGAGAGCCCCGCCATGGTCGGGCTCAGCCCGCGCTGCGTCACGAGCATGAGGGGTACGAAGGACTCCGCCGCTACGAACGACCCCGCCGCGACGCCGCGCAGCAGCACGACCGACGGCAGGCCACGCGCCGCCCGGTACGTCCCCTTCGGCAGCAGTCCGAGCACCGCCGGCACGAGGACCGCCCCGCCGACCACGGCGGGCAGCAGCGACAGCCACCGCAGGTCCTGCCCCGCGTACTGGAGCAGCCCCGCGCCCAGCGAGATCCCGAGCGCCAGCCGGATGCGGCGCCGGTCGAACGCGGCGACCGGCGCGTCCGGGTCGACCGGACCCGACGCCGTCCGCCGTATCGCGGGCAGCGCGAGCGCGAGCGGCGCGAGCACGAGGACGGGGATGCCGACGAACACCCAGCGCCAGCCGAGGTGTTCCGTGACCGACCCGGAGATCAGCGGCCCCACGACCGACGGCACGACCCAGCTCGCCGCGAACGCCGCCATGATCGAAGCCCGCAGATGCTCGGGGTAGGCGCGGCTGACGATCACGTACAGCCCGACGATGACCAGGCCTCCGCCGAGCCCCTGCACGGCCCGCCCCGCGATGAACAGCCACATCGCCCCGGCGGTGCCGCTCAGCAACAGCCCCGCTGCGAACAGGGCGATGCCTGTCGCCAGCGGGCCGAGCGGTCCTCGCCGGTCCGCCCACTGGCCGCTCAGCACCATGCCGAAGAGGCTCGTGGTGAAGTACCCGGAGAAGGCGAAGGCGTACAGCGACACGCCGTCGAGCTCCCTGGCCGCCACCGGCATCGCCGTCCCTACGGCGGTCGCCTCGAAGGCGATGAGCAGTACGACGGACACGATGCCGATGCTCAGGGCTCTGTAGGGCTTGCTCAGTACGCCGCCGGTGTCGTCAGTCATGCACGCCAGGGTAAGAGGCGTGGGCTGCTTTTACCCCTGTCCGGGGGTGGGGGCTTGCTGGTCCCTTGGTCTTACGCCTCTGAGTCCTGCGAGGCGTAAGCGGCGTATGTGACGAAGGCGGACCAGGTGGAGGGGGTGAGGGTGAGGTGGGGGGTGTGGGGGGTCTTGGAGTCGCGGATGTGGATGTGGGCGGGGGTGGTGGCTATCTCGACGCAGTCTTCGCCGTTGCTGCTGCTGCTGTAGCTGCTCTTGAACCACTCCAGTTCGAGGCGGTCACCAGTAGTGCCCTTGCGGATCATGTTTCTCCCAGCACTTCCTCGATGAAGGTTCGCGTCTCTCCCGGCGTGAGAGCGCGGGCCCGGATGATGCCATACCGGAGTTCAAGAATACGGAGCTGCCTCGGATCAGAGACTGGACGGCCGCCGAACTCTCCATCAGAGCGGCCCACAGCTGTCCCGTCACCGAACTTGAGCAACTCGATCAGGCCTCCAGTTCCCGGGTGGTCGCCTCGATCAGTGGGCATCACCTGAACTTCGACGTTCCGCAACTCGCCGACTTCCAGAAGGCGTTCGAGCTGCCGCCGCAGCACCATTGTCCCCCCGATCGGCCGCCGTAGGGTCACCTCCTCCTGTACGAAGCTGAGTTCAGGCGCAGGTGAGCGGTCGAAAATCGATCGGCGAGCCATTCGCGCAGCGACAAGGCGCTCCAGATCTTCGACTGCGTATGTAGGCCTCCGCGTCTCCAGCAAGGCCCGCGCGAACTCCTCCGTTTGCAGCAGACCGTGGACGTTGTGGTTGCTGTACAGCCCTACTTCGACCGCCCGCTCCTCCAGCTTGGCAAGCTCGCGGACCTTCCTCGGGTACCTGGCTTCCCTCATCTCCTTCTTCATCGCGGAGACGAACCCACCGGCGTCCACCACTTCCTCCACCCGGTCCAGGTACTCGGGGCGGGGGATGCGTGCCCCGCGCTCGACCTTGCGGACCAGGTCCTCCCCGTACCCGATGGCCGCCGCGAACTCGGCCACCCTCATCCCCGCCGTCTCCCTCCGCAGCCTCAGCTGATGGCCGACCATCTCGACCACCGAGCTGATCTCGTCCTCCGGGTCGACGTCCCAACCCGGCTCGTCCACACCGTCGTTACGTTCTTCCACAGCACCCACCTCCGACGTACCGCCCGAACCAACGCGCACACGTACCCGGTCGCCTACATGGACAGCCGGGACAAGCCGGGACAACGTCCGGACAGACCCCGCACGCACAGCGCGCCGCCCTGTTCACGCTACGCACGGCCCGCCACGCTGAGTGACGTGAACCAAGAAACCACCCGGCCCCAAACCCCCACGCCCGTACGCCAGTTCACGATCTTGCTCTCCGCGACGAGGAGAGGCGCGCGACTGGCCCGGCTCCTGACGAGGGAGCAACTGCACAGCTGGGGCTGCCCGAGCGACGCCGCAGAGCACGTCGTCGCCGAGCTGGCCAACAACGCCGTGCTGCACGGTCACGTGCCGGGCCGGAGCTTTCGACTCGGCCTCCTGCTCAGCGCGGCGAACACGCTGCGTATCGAGGTGACGGACGCGCGGGCGGACCGCAGCCCGCCTCTGCATCCGCGCAGGCCTTCCGCCGAGGCGGAGTCGGGGAGGGGCCTGCTCCTGATCGAGGCGCTCGCGGACCGCTGGGGAACGGACTTGGGGCCGCTCCCGCTCCGCCCCTGCAAGACGATCTGGGCGGAACTTGACGTACCGAGAAAACGGTAGCGGTGACTTCGGTGGGCCGGTGTCTTTGATGGTTGCCGGGGCCGCCCGGGGTTTTGCGGAGTGTGGCGGTTCCGGGCCGGGAGTAAAGGGCGCTCCGCTGCGCTGCGCGTCGGCTTCGCCGATTCCGCTGCGCTCCACCCTTGACTCCCGTCCCTCCACCGCGAGCTGCTTCTTGACCCGGACGGCCAGGGGTGAGGCGGCGGATCCGGGTGGGTGGGTCATTGCCGTTCATCGCCGGGTGCGGACCGGTCCAACGCAAGCCGCCCTCACCGTCCGGGGCGGGCCATCTGCTCTCGTGGCCGGGTGCGGCCCGGTCCATCGTGGGCGGGAGTCATGGTCGATGTGCCGTGCCCGTCCGGGAGCGCCTCGGGCCGCGCCCTCCGGCACCTACTTCGGGAAAGTTGCGAATGCCTTGGCCGCGCGCCCCCACCCAAGCCCTGTACGCCCCCGGGGATTCGGGGATTCGGGGTTTGGTCGGGTCGGGCGGTCCTCTCCGGCACCTACTTGGGGAAAGTTGTGAACCCTACCGGCGCGCGCCCCCCTTCGCACCACCGCACGCCGCCCCCACCCACCCCTCATCGCGCGCATCCACCGGGGCAAGCCCGCATGAGAGAGGGGCGCGCATGGCTCGACAGAGGGGGCGCGCGGCAACCTCATTCGCAACTTTCCCCAAGTAGGTGCCGGAGGGGGGGCGGCCCCCGGCCGGATACAGCTCATCGAACATGACTCCCGCCCACGATGAACCGGACCGCACCCGGCAACGCAAGCCGATGACCCGACCCGAACCGTGAGGGCGGCTTGCGTTGGGACGGGCCGCACCCGGCAACGCGAGCCGATGGCCCGAGCGGCCAAGCCGCGCGGTAGGCGGGGCCGTGACCGTGACCCGCCGCCCACGATGGACCGGGCCGCACCCGGCAGCGAAAGCCGATGACTGACCCAGCGGTCCCCGTTGCCCCCACCCCTGGCCGTCCGGGTCAACAAGCAGCTCGCGGTGGAGGGACGGGAGTCAAGGGTGGAGCGCAGCGGAATCGGCGCAGCCGACGCGACCGAAGGGAGCGCCCTTTACTCCCGGCCCGGAACCGCCACACTCCGCAAAACCCCGGGCGGCCCCGGCAACCATCAAAGACACCGGGTGCCCCACAACAACCCTCCCTGGACAACTAGTTGACGTGTCATATAGAAAGATGACGCGTCAACCAGAACGGTTCGCGCGCCCGTACTCCTTGAGGAGATCTCCATGAGCACGTCGCCGTCGCCGTCGCCGTCGCCGAAGACCGGCCTCGAAGCCCTGCTGACCCCGGAGGAGAGCGTCCTCGTACTGATCGACCACCAGCCGTACCAGTTCGCCAACCTCCACAGCCACGAGCCGATGATGGTGACCAGCAACGTCGTGGGCCTGGCCAAGGCGGCCAAGGGGTACGGAGTGCCGACCATCCTCACCACGGTCGTGGAGGACCGAGGAGGCCT
Source organism: Streptomyces venezuelae (assembly GCF_008642355.1). Taxonomy (NCBI): domain Bacteria; kingdom Bacillati; phylum Actinomycetota; class Actinomycetes; order Kitasatosporales; family Streptomycetaceae; genus Streptomyces; species Streptomyces venezuelae. The sequence continues at coordinate 3,106,031 of NZ_CP029193.1, read as the reverse complement.
GCTGATCCAGCCCCTGCAGGACGTGTTTCCGGACCAGAAGCCGATCAACAGGACCTTCATCAACACCTGGGAGGACCAGGTCGTCGTGGACGCCGTGAAGGCGACAGGGCGCAAGAAGTTGATCCTCGCCGGCCTGTGGACGGAGATCTGCGTGGCGATGCCCGCAATCCAGGCGGCGGGCGAAGGCTTCGACGTCTACGTCGTCACCGACGCGTCCGGCGGCGTATCGGCGGAGGCGCACGACATGGCGGTGCGGCGCATGGTCCAGGCCGGGGTCGTGCCGGTCACATGGCTTGCCGTGATGGGCGAGTGGCAGCGCGACTGGGCGCGTACGGACCGCATCACACCGGAGGACCAGCTGGCGGCCCTGGCCCACACGGGCGCCACCGGCATCGCGACGCTCTGGGAGCAGCAACTCCTGAACACCCCGGTCACCGACGCCACCGGAACGGCAGCCCGAGCGTGACGGGGTAGGGGGTACCCCGGTCCCCCATCCTGATCTCGCCGTCCGATGACGTGTCAACCAGTTCACTACACTCGCCCCCGTGACTGACGGAGTGAACTGGCTGACGGCGGAGGAACAGCACGCGTGGCGGAGCTTCGTCCGGTTGCACGAGCGGCTCATCGGCCGCCTCGCGCATCTGCTCCAGACGGAATCCAACCTGGCGTCCGCGGACTACGCGGTCCTGGTCAACCTGACGGACGTGCCGGAGGGCCGGCAGCGGTATCAGGACCTCGCGCGGGCGCTGGAGTGGGAGAAGAGCCGGATGTCCCACCACATCGCCCGGATGATCAAGCGGGGTCTCGTGGTCCGGGAGGAGTGCGCGGAAGACGGGCGGGGCGCCTTCGCGGTGATCACGGAAGCGGGACGCGAGGCCATCGGGGCGGCGGCCCCGCTGCACGTACAAGCCGTGCGGTCCCTCTTCCTCGACCACCTCTCCGAGGCGGAACTGCGCACCCTGGCCGACGTCTCCGTCCGCGTCGTGGAGAAACTGGACGACGACGCCTGAACGGGGGCGCGTACGGCCACGCGGCTCAGCCCATGCTGAGGGCGCCGTCCAGGGACTCGCGGATGATGTCGGCGTGACCCGCGTGCTGCGACGTCTCCCCGATGACGTGCAGGAGGACCCGGCGGGCCGACCACCGGCCACCCGGCTCCCACCACGGCGCCTCCGGCAGGGGGTGGGACACGTCCAGGTCGGGGAGGTATCGCACCAACTCGTCGGTGCGGCGGGCCACTTGCTCGTACGCGGCGAGTACGCCCGCCAGCGTCTCGCCCGGCAGCATGCGGAACTCGTCGGCCCGCTGCGCCCAGTCCTCGTCGGTCATGTCGGTCACGTCACCGAGGGCGGAGAGGCCGTCCTGGATGAAGGCGGTCCACACCCTCTCCACCGAAGTGACGTGCTTGATGATGCCGCCGACGCACAGCTCGCTGACGGTGGTGCGCCGGCCGGCCTGCTCGTCGGTGAGGTCGCGGGCGGTGACGCGCAGCATCGTCCGGTGGTGGGTCAGCGCCTCGAGCAGGTCGGCACGCTCGCCGGTGACCCTCGGTTCGTCCTGGGGCGTCGTGTCGGCGTTGGTGTCGGTGTCGGTGCGGGGCATGGTGGTGACCGCCTTCCGTGGGTACGGGTCCGTCGGGCGAGCACCACGTTAGGAGGGAAGTAGGTCAGGTACTGACCTACTTCAGCGGCCGATCCCGCTCCGGCCACCGCGGCCCCACTCCCACCGCAGCCCTACTCCTTGACGAAGCCCTCCTCGATCAGCCAGTCCTTCGCCACCTCATGAGGGTCCTCACCGTCCACGTCCACCTTGGAGTTGAGGTCCCGCGCCACCTTGTTGTTCAGTTTCTTCGTGATGGGGGCCAGGACCTCCGCCATCTCCGGGTGCTCCTTCAGGGACTTGCTGTTGATCTCCGGGGCCGCGTTGTAGTTGGGGAAGAAGTGCTTGTCGTCCTCCATCGTCGTCAGGTCCATCGCCTTGATGCGCCCGTCCGTCGTGAAGACCTCCCCATACGTGCAGGACCCCTTCGACGCCTGCGTGTAGATGATCCCCGTGTCCATCTTGGTGATGTTGGAGGACGGGACCTTCATCCCGTACTCCTTCTGCATGCCGGGCAGCCCGTCCTCCCGCGACGCGAACTCGCTCTCCACGCACAGCGATACGGCCTTCGGGTCCGACTTCGACAGGGCCGCCACGTCCGAGAGCGTCCTCGTCCTGTACTTGGACGCGTTGCTCCGGTTCATCGCCAGGGCGTAGGTGTTGTTGAGCGTGGCCGGCTCCAGCCACGTCACGCCGTTCTCCAGGTCCGCGTCCCGTACCGCCTGCCACTGCTTGTGCGGGTCCGTGATCGGCTCGGTGTTGCCCTGGTAGGTGATCCACGCCGTGCCCGTGTACTCGTACATCGCGTCCGCGTCGCCGCCCTTCACGGCCTCACGGGCGCCGATGGAGCCCTGGATGCCCGTGCGGTCGAGCACGTCCGCGCCCGCCGCCTCGAACGCGATGCCCATGATCGCGCCCAGGATGAGCTGCTCGGTGAACTCCTTGGAGGTGACGGTCAGGTCGACGCCCTTGAGGGGGAGGCCCTTGCCGACGGTGCCGGGTTTGACGTCGTCCACCATCGGGCTGCCGCTGGTGAGACCACAGGCGGCCAGCACCGCACCGCCCAGAGCGGCGATCACGGCCGTGCGCGCGGTGATCCCGAGCTTCCGGTTCCTCATGCGTCCACCTCCAGGCCCCTCGGGCGCAGCAGCAGCTCCGCCAGCGACGCCAGCCAGTCCACGAGCAGTGCGAGCGCGATCGTCAGGATGGAGCCGAGCATGAGGACCGGCATGCGCTGGTTGGTCATGCCCGTCGTGATCAGGTCGCCGAGGCCGCCGCCCCCGCCGAACGTGGCGAGCGTCGCCGTGCCCACGTTGAGGACGAGTGCCGTGCGCACGCCCGCGAGGATCAGCGGTACGGCCAGGGGGAGTTCGACCTTCGACAGGACGCCGAGCGGGGACATGCCGATGCCGCGCGCCGCCTCGATCAGGGTCGGGTCGTTCGCCTTCAGGCCCGCGATCGTGTTGGAGAGGACCGGCAGGACGGCGTAGATGATGATGCCGATCAGCGCCGCCTTCTCGCCGATGCCCAGCCAGATGACGAGGAGCGCCAGGAGGCCGATCGCCGGGGTCGCCTGGCCGATGTTGGCCACCGCCATCGCGACCGGTGCGCCTTTGCGGAGCCTCCTGCGGGTCAGGAGGATGCCGAGGGGGATGGCGATGATGAGGACGAAGAAGGTGGAGATGGCCGTCAGCTCGATGTGCTGGCGCAGGCGGAGCCAGACATTTCCGTTCGCCAGCGCGTTCTTGGAGATCGCGTCGAGGTCGGCCTGCTGGAACCACCACCACGTCGCGAGGAGGATCACCGCGAGCACGGCGGGCAGGAACGTCAGCTTCTGCCAGGTGACGCGGCGCGGCTGCCGCGCGGCGAGTACGGCCGGAGGTGCTTCGAGTTCGGCCTCGCCCTCGTCGCGGAAGGCCAGGCCCTTGACCTCGTGCTCGCCCTCGGGACGGGACGCCTCCCTCGGTTTCGGCTTGGGGTCGGGGATCCGGGGCGTGCCCCCGGCGGTGCCGGTCACGCCTTCGCCTCCCCGCCGTAGCCCTCCTGCTCGTGCTGGGTCAGGCGGGCCCGCTGTTCCTCCAACTCGTGCTGGTGCTCCACCGCTTCGAGGCGGTCGGCCTCCAGCATCTCGTGGACGGAGTTCATGAGGGTCTCCATGTCGACGACGCCCGTGTACTCGCCGCGCCGCCCGGTCACGGCGACCCGGCCCGCGTTGTCGGTGAGGACGGCTTCGAGCGCGTCGCGGAGGGTCGCGTCGCGGGTCACCGTGTCGTGGACGAGGGTGCCCGCGCGGGCCAGGGAGCCCTTGGCGCGCATCAGGTCGCCGCGCCGCAGCCACTTGTAGGGGCGGCCGCGCTTGTCGAGCAGGAGGAGTTCGTTGGTGGTGCCTCCGCGCAGCTTGTCGAAGATGTCCTGGAGCGGGTCGTCGACGGTCACTGTCGGGATGTCGGCGATCTCCACGTCCCGTACGCGTGTGAGGTTGAGGCGCTTCAGCGCCGCGCCCGCGCCCACGAAACCCGAGACGAAGTCGTCGGCGGGGTTGGTGAGGATGGCCTCCGGGGTGTCGAACTGCGCGATGTGCGACCGCTCCCGGAGGACCGCGATGCGGTCGCCGAGCTTGATGGCCTCGTCGAAGTCGTGCGTGACGAAGACGATCGTCTTGTGCAGCTCGTGCTGGAGCCGGATCAGCTCGTCCTGGAGATGGTCACGGGTGATCGGGTCGACGGCGCCGAACGGCTCGTCCATGAGGAGGACGGGCGGGTCGGCGGCCAGGGCGCGGGCCACGCCCACGCGTTGCTGCTGGCCGCCGGAGAGCTGGCGGGGGTAGCGGTGGTGGAACTCGCCCGGGTCGAGGCCCACCAGGTCCAGCATCTCCTCCACCCGGGACTTGATCCTCGCCTTGCCCCAGCCGACCATCTTCGGCACGAGCGCGATGTTCTGCGCGACGGTCATGTGCGGGAAGAGCCCGGAGGACTGGATCGCGTACCCGACCTTGCGGCGCAGCTTCACCGGGTCGATGTCGGTGACGTCCTCGCCGTTGATGCGGATGCGGCCGCCCGTCGGCTCGATCAGGCGGTTGATCATCTTCAGGGTCGTCGACTTCCCGCAGCCGGAAGGTCCCACGAAGATGACGATCTCGCCCGCCTTGATCTCCATGTTCACGCTGTCCACGGCGGGCTCGCTGCTGCCGGGGTAGCGCTTGGTGAGGTTCTCCAGCTCGATCGTCGCCCCGGAGGTGGTGGCGGCGCGCCCGGCGCCCTCGGCTGTCGCGCCCTCGCTCGGCACGCTCTCACTCGCGGTGGTCTCAGACACGGATCCCCCTCGGGATGGTCAGCCTGCCGATCAGGACGTACGCGGCGTCGAAGAGCAGCGCGAGGACGATGATCCCGAGCGTGCCCGCGAGCACCTGGTTGAGCGCGTTCTTGCTGCCGAGCGAGCCGATGCCGCGGAAGATCTCGTTGCCGAGTCCCGGCCCGGACGCGTACGCGGCGATGGCCGCGATGCCCATCAGCATCTGGGTGGAGACGCGGATGCCGGTCAGGATCGGGGGCCAGGCGATCGGCAGCTCCACCCGGAACAGGCGGGCGAGGCGCGACATGCCGATGCCCTTGGCGGCGTCGATCAGCGACGGGTCGACGCCGCGCAGACCGACGATGGAGTTGCGCACGATCGGGAGGAGCCCGTACAGGGTCAGCGCGATGACGGTCGGTGCGACACCGAGCCCGACGATCGGGATGAGCAGACCAATCATGGCGAGCGACGGGACGGTGAGAATCGTGGACGTGGTGGTCGTGGCGAGGTTCCCCGCCCATTCGCTGCGGTACGTGAGGACGCCGATCAGTACGCCGATGAGGGTGGCGACGACCATGCACTGGAAGACGGCGCTCGCGTGTTGGAACGCGTCCGTCAGCAGTTGCTGGTGGCGGTTGCCGAGGTAGTCCCAGAAGTTCACTGAAGTGCTCACCTCGCCTTTCCGTAGCTGCTCAGAAGCTGCACACAGGTCAGTGACGCGGGGGTGCGGGTGACTCAGGGGTCTTCGGACGCCTGCTCCACCAGCGGGATGATCCGCAGCGGAACGGGGTTTTCCATGACGATCGCCGTGGAGGCCCGGACGATGCCATCAAAGCCCACGACCCGGTCGATCACACGTTGGAGATCCGCGTTCGACCGGGCCACGAGGCGGCAGAGCATATCGCCGTGACCGGTGATGGTGTGCAGTTCGAGCACCTCGGCGACCGACGCCAAATGGGCCCGTACGTCGGCGCCCTGGCCCTGTTTGATCTCCAGCGTCGCGAAGGCCGTCACCGGGTAGCCCAGGGCCGCCGGATCCACCTCCGGGCCGAAGCCGCGGATGACTCCATTGGACTGAAGCCGGTCCATCCGCGCCTGCACCGTGCCGCGCGCCACGCCGAGCCTGCGGGACGCCTCAAGAACCCCGATACGCGGCTCCCGCGCCAGGAGCACGATGAGTCTGCCGTCCAGATGATCGATCGCCATGCCGCCTCCAAGGTGGTCATGATGTACAGATAGCCCGCCCATCCTGGGCATCCACTGGGCAGATTGACCACTGAAAACGCGAACTATTGCGCACCTTGTGGTTCGGCGGGAGCCTCGTGCCATGACTGAGACCACCACCCACACCACACCCGACACCGCGCGCGAGGCCGACCCCTTCCCGGTCAAGGGAATGGACGCGGTCGTCTTCGCCGTGGGCAACGCCAAGCAGGCGGCGCACTACTACTCCACGGCCTTCGGCATGAAGCTGGTCGCCTACTCCGGACCGGAGAACGGCAGCCGCGAGACCGCGAGTTACGTCCTCACCAACGGCGGTGCGCGCTTCGTCTTCACCTCCGTCATCAAGGCCTCCACGGACTGGGGCCACTTCCTCACCTCCCACGTGGCCGAGCACGGCGACGGCGTCGTCGACCTCGCCATCGAGGTGCCGGACGCGCGTGCCGCGTACGCCTACGCCGTCGAGCAGGGCGCACGGGGCATCACGGAGCCCTACGAGGTCAAGGACGAGAACGGCAAGGTCGTCCTCGCCGCCATCGCCACGTACGGCAAGACCCGCCACACCCTGGTGGAGCGCACCGACTACGACGGCCCGTATCTGCCCGGTTTCGTGGCCGCGAACCCGATCGTCGAGCCCCCGGCCAAGCGGACCTTCCAGGCGATCGACCACTGCGTCGGCAACGTCGAGCTCGGCAAGATGAACGAGTGGGTCGGCTTCTACAACAAGGTCATGGGCTTCACGAACATGAAGGAGTTCGTGGGCGACGACATCGCGACCGAGTACAGCGCGCTGATGTCGAAGGTGGTCGCCGACGGCACGCTCAAGGTCAAGTTCCCGATCAACGAGCCCGCCATCGCGAAGAAGAAGTCGCAGATCGACGAGTACCTGGAGTTCTACGGCGGCGCCGGCGTCCAGCACATCGCGCTCGCCACGAACGACATCGTGGAGACCGTCCGCACGATGCGCGCGGCCGGCGTCCAGTTCCTGGACACCCCCGACTCGTACTACGACACCCTCGGCGACTGGGCCGGCGAGACCCGCGTCCCCGTCGAGACCCTCCGCGAGCTGAAGATCCTCGTCGACCGCGACGAGGACGGCTACCTGCTCCAGATCTTCACCAAGCCGGTCCAGGACCGCCCGACCGTCTTCTTCGAGATGATCGAGCGCCACGGCTCGATGGGCTTCGGCAAGGGCAACTTCAAGGCGCTCTTCGAGGCGATCGAGCGCGAGCAGGAGAAGCGCGGCAACCTCTAGGCGACGTGGATCGCGGGCTGCGCCCAGCTCGTCCTCAATCGCCGGACGGGCCCGAATCCCTCGTGCCCGTCCGGCGGCTCGGCAGAGCGGCCCCGCTTCGCTCCTGAGGCGACGCGTACAGCTGGGCGGGCCCGCCCTCGGGCGGCTCGCCCAGGGCACCGAGCGCCCGCTTCGCCGCGGGCACGCCGAGCGGCGAGAAGTAGGGGTTGATGCGCAGCGCCTCGTTCAGGTGGCGGCGGGCCGCGCCGTAGTACTGCAACTCCCGCTCGATCACCCCCCGGTGGTACGCGAACAGGGCGCTGCGCGGGCCCTTGTCCATCGCCTTCGTCACGAGCTTCAGGCCCGCCTCGCCGTCCCCGGCACGGTGCAGCGCCCAGCCCAGCGCGTCCGCCGTCTCCGGGCCGGCGTGCCGCTTGTACTCCGCGGTCAGCCGCCGCACCGCCGCGTCGGCGTCACCGTGGTCCGCGTCCAGGAGGCCCAGGACGCGTTCGTTGTTGATGCCGATGCCGCGGGCCTTCTCCTGCTTCACCAAGGTGCGCAGTGTGTCGTACTGGGCCCGTGCCGCCGGAGCCAGTTTCAGCGACTCGTACAACTCGCCCAACTCCAGGGCGTACTCGGGCAGCGGGTGCTTCGTCAGCGCCGAGCGGTACGCGAGCAGCGCCTCCGAGGAGCGGCCCAGCGCGGCGAGCGCGCGGCCCCGGCCCGCGAGTGACGGATGGTGCTCGGCGTCCGCGGCGAGCGCCGCGTCGTAGTAGCGCAGCGCCACCGTCGGCTCGCCCCGCTCCCACGCCAGCTCCGCCACCCGGTGCAGCGCCGCCGCCTTCGCGGCCGGGGCCACGGCGAGCGCCGCCGCGTCCGTGAGCGCCGCGTTCGCGTCCTCGCGCCAGCCGCGGTCGCGGTAGACCTGCCCGGACCGGGCGAGCACCGCGGACCCCGAACCCAGTTCCTGCAAGGATTTCAGGGCGCGGTCCACGCCCTTCGCGTCGCCGAGCCCGCTGTACGCGTCGATCAGCGCCGGGTACGCCGTCCACCGCTTCGGCGCCTGCTTCACCGCCGACTCGCCCCACTTGCGGGCCGAACGGAAGTCGCGGCGGGCGTTGGCGAGCGCGGCCAGCCCCGTCAGGGCCTCGGGGTTCCGGTCCGGCTTCGTCCTCAGCGACGTGTGCAGCGCACGGTCCGCCTTCGGGAAATCCCTGAAGTCCGCCGTCCGCACGGCCCGCGCCACATACGCCGAGCCCAGCACCGCCCACGACTGCTCGTCCCCCGGATGCGCCCGCACCTGCGCCTCGCGCTCCGCGATGAGCACCGCCAGATCCGGCAGCGCCGCCGGCGCCCCCGCCCCCACGGCCGCCATCGCCCGGCCGGCCGGACCGAGCGCGGGCGGTTTCGCCTTCCCGCCGCCGTCCGGAGGCAGCAGCACCAGCACACCGCCGAGCACCACGCTCCCCGCCACGGAGCCGATCAGCACACGCTTCACCGAAGGCCTCATGTCGTCACTGTGCGCCACTGCCGTCCATACGAAGAGCACATCCCGGCGTGCGGAACGGCGTCGCACACGGGTTCACACCGATGGCCCCGGGTGCGACGCTGTGATCATGAGCCGCACTCTCGTCGAACTCCTCCAGGACGGCCTGCCGGCCGAGGCGATCCTCACCGACCCGGACGTCACCTCCTCGTACGCCCACGACATGGCGAGCTTCTGCGCGGCGGGCGACCCGGCCGTCGTGGTCCTGCCCCGCACCGTCGGGCAGGTCCAGCACGTGATGCGCACCGCCACCGAGCTGCGTGTCCCCGTCGTCCCCCAGGGCGCCCGCACCGGCCTGTCCGGCGCCGCCAACGCCAGCGACGGCTGCATCGTCCTGTCCCTCGTCAAGATGGACCGCATCCTGGAGATCAGCCCCGTCGACCGCATCGCCGTCGTCGAGCCGGGCGTCGTCAACGCCACGCTGTCCCGCGCGGTCGGCGAGCACGGCCTCTACTACCCGCCGGACCCGTCCAGCTGGGAGACGTGCACCATCGGCGGGAACATCGGCACCGCGTCCGGCGGCCTGTGCTGCGTGAAGTACGGGGTCACCGCCGAGTACGTCCTCGGGCTCGACGTCGTCCTCGCCGACGGGCGGCTCATGAGCACCGGCCGCCGCACCGCCAAGGGCGTCGCCGGATACGACCTGACGCGGCTCTTCGTCGGCTCCGAGGGCAGTCTCGGCATCGTCGTCCGCGCCGTCCTCGCCCTCAAACCGCAGCCACCTCAGCAGCTCGTGCTCGCCGCCGAGTTCCCCTCCGCCGAGGCCGCCTGCGACGCCGTCTGCAGGATCATGGAGGGCGGCCACGTCCCGTCGCTCCTCGAACTGATGGACCGTACGACGGTGAAAGCCGTCAACGCGCTCGCCCAGATGGGCCTGCCCGAAACCACCGAGGCGCTCCTCCTCGCGGCCTTCGACACCCCGGACCCCGCCGCGGACCTCGCCGCCGTCGGCGCGCTCTGCGAAGCCGCAGGCGCCACCCAGGTCGTCCCCGCCGAGGACGCCGCCGAGTCGGAACTCCTGCTCCAGGCGCGCCGGTTGTCGCTCACCGCACTCGAAGCCGTCAAGGGCAGCACGATGATCGACGACGTCTGCGTACCGCGCTCCAGACTCGCCGAGATGCTCGTCGGCGTCGAGCGCATCGGCGAGAAGTACGGCCTCACCGTCGGGGTCTGCGCGCACGCGGGCGACGGCAACACCCACCCCACCGTCTGCTTCGACGCGACGGACCCCGACGAGGGCCGGCGCGCCCGCGAGTCCTTCGACGAGATCATGGCCCTCGGTCTCCAACTCGGCGGCACCATCACCGGCGAACACGGTGTCGGCGTCCTCAAGAAGGAGTGGCTGGCGCGCGAGATCGGCCCGGTGGGAGTGGAGATGCAGCGGGCCGTCAAGGCTGCCTTCGACCCGCACTCACTCCTCAACCCGGGCAAACTGTTCTGACCTGTACGTGTATGAGTACGTCTCTCCGTCATCGCCCCCGTGGCGGCGGAGCTCACTCACCGTCCTTGGACTCGTCCGAGGGCCACGGGTCGCGCAGCCACAGCTCGTCCACACGGCCACGGCCCGAGGCAGGCGCGAGCAGCTCGGCGAGGCCGTCGTCGATGCCGAGCCGCTCGCCCTCAGAGCCCGGAGGGACCACCCGCAGCGTCCGCTCCAGCCACGCCGACACCGCGGCGGCAGGCGCCTCCAGGAGGGCGTCGCCGTCCGGTGAGCTCAGCGCCATCAGGACGACACTGCGTCCGTCCACCTTCGTCGGCCAGACCCGCACGTCACCGTGGCCGCACGGCCTGAACACCCCCTCCACCAGGAGCTCCCGCGCGAACGTCCAGTTCACCGGGTGCTCGGAGCCGATGTGGAAGGCGATGTGGACGGCGTAGGGGTCGGCGGTGCGGTAGGTGAGGCGGGCCGGGACGGGGACGGCCCGTTCCGGCGACAGGACCAGTTTGAGCTCCAGCTCGCGTTCCACCACGGAGTGCATGTCGATGCCCTTCCTTCTCCTCGTAGCTCACGTAGGGGTCCTGGGAGCGGACCCGTACGAGTGGAGAGCGCGGGATCGCCGGAGCATTACGCGAGTTCCGGCAACTTTCTCCGGACGACTTCGCGGACGCGGCAGGGGAGGGGACGTGGGGGACGCGGGGGATGTGTGGGGACCGTGCCCGGAAAGTGGTCCGTAGGGCGGGACCCGCTCTACGGGACACGGAGGTCTGATAGATGTGGAGCCCCCAAAAGACCCCCGAGCAGATACGGGACGACGGACATGAGCGCCCCAACTCCGGCCCCAGGCGACGACCGGCCGCGCGAAGGCTACTACCCCGACCCGTCCATTCCCGGATATGTCCGGTACTGGAACGGTGCCGCCTGGGTGCCCGGTACGAGCCGTCCCGCGCCGTCCGACGGCGAGCCGCTGCCGCCTCCGCCCGGTGCGACCGCCGCTCCCGTCGCCCCCGCGGCCCCTGCCGCGCCCGTCACCCCCGCCGCTCCCGCTGTACCCGCCGCCGAGGAGACGGGACCCGTCTTCTTCGACGAGGCGCCGCACGCGGGCCAGTCCGAGCAGGGGGACCCCGAGACGGGCCGGTTCGAGGCGGCGCGGCCCGAGCCCGCCTCCGCCTGGCACGCCGACGCGGGCCGCCAGACCGGACTCGGTGGGGAGCCGGACCACAAGGTGTCCTGGGGCGGTGCGCCCGGCCGGCCCGACCCGCGCGTGCCGAGCGACGCGGCGCCCGGTCCGGTCGGCGCCGAGGAGACCACCCCGGAGCCGTCGCACGACGACAGCGACCCCGGCACCGTCACGATCCGCCCGGTGGCGCCGGGTGCCGCGAAGCCGACCGCCGGCGAGGGCACGGTGACGTTCCGTCGGCCGACGGGGCCGGTGCGGCCCGCCCCGTCCCCCGGTACCGACGGCACGATGTCGATCCGTGCGATCCGCCCCAAGTCGGCGCGGCAGGGCGGCGGCAGGACCGCTGCGGCGGTGCAGCCCTCCGTACCGCAACAGGGGGGCGTGACCCCGCAAAGCCCGCAGACCCCCCAGGCCCCGCAGACCCCCCAAGCCTCGCAGACCCCTCAAGCCCCGCGGGCAGATCAGGCCCAGCAGGCGCCCCAAGCACCGCAGGCGCCCCAAGCACCGCAGGCGGCGCAGGCGGCGCAGGCGGCCCAGGTCCCCCAGGCGCCCACCCCGCCCCAGACCCAGCAGCCCCGGCCCCGGCAGCCCTCCGTCCCGCAGCAGGGCGGTGTCCCCACCCCCGTCACCTCGGGGCCCGGCGGCGGCTCGCCCTCCTGGGCCCAGCAGGTGCACCAGCTCGCACAGAACCCCGCCGCCCCCGCCCAACAGGGCGATGGGCAGCCCGTCGTGCCCTGGAAGCCGGTCGCCGAGGACCCGTTCCTCGCGAGCGTCCGGGCACAGACCGCGGCCCGCCCCGCCGGGCTCGGCCGACGCCTGGCCGCACGTCTCATCGACACCGTCGTGCTCGCGGCCGTCACCGGCGCCGCCGCGCTGCCGCTCGGCACCAAGGCCGCCGACCACATCGACAGCAAGATCGACGCGGCGAAGCTCTCCGGCGAGAAGACGACGGTCTGGCTCCTGGACGGCACCACCGCGGGTTACTTCGGCCTGATCCTCGCCGTCCTGCTGCTCTTCGGCGTCGTCTACGAAGCGCTGCCCACCGCCAAGTGGGGCCGCACCCTCGGCAAGAAGGTCTGCGGCATCGAGGTGCGGGACATCGAGGAACACGAGGCGCCGACGTTCGGGGCGGCGCTGAAGCGCTGGCTGGTGTACAGCATCCCCGGCGTCCTGGTGATCGGCGTCGTCGGAGTCGTGTGGTGCGTCTTCGACCGGCCATGGCGCCAGTGCTGGCACGACAAGGCGGCGAACACGTTCGTGGCCGGGTAGGAGCCCGTGCCCTAACCCGGTCGGCCGCTCGCCGGATGCGGAGCAGGTGCCGTCGCGATCGACTCGGGCCATGAGCACCGAACCGCCGCAGTACCCGCCGCCGGACGACGACCCGTTCAAGAAACAGCCCCCGCAGCAGCCGCCGCAACCCCCGCAGGGCGGCGGATCCCCGTACGACACCCCGCCCCCGGGCGGCGGCTCGCCCTACGGCACCCCGCCCCCGCCCTACGGCGGCGACCCGTACGGCGGTGGTGCCGGGGGCCTCGGCGGGCCGGACCCGCTCGCCGGGATGCCTCCGCTGGCCGACAGCGGCAAGCGGGTGCTGGCCCGCATCATCGACATGATTCTGGTGGGCGTCGTCGTATGGCTGCTGACGTGGTTGTTCGGCACGTCCGAGTACGACATCGACCCGGACAAGGTGAACACGGGCAGGTCGTTCGGCCAGTCACTGCTGGCCGCCTTGCTCTACATCGCCTACGACACCTACCTGATCTCCAGGACCGGGCAGACGCTCGGCAAGAAGTGGCTGGGCATGCGGGTGGCCAACCTCAACGACGGGGCCACGCCGACCGTGTCGACGGCGCTGGCCCGCGCGGCCGTTCTCTGGCTGCCCTTCGCGTTCTGCTGCGCCTGTATCTGGACGGCGATCTGTGGCGGCTGGAGCTTCTTCGACAAGCCCTACAAGCAGGGCCTGCACGACAAGGCGGCCAAGACCGTGGTGGTCAGCGCGTAGGTTCGCGCACGGAGTCGGCGAGCACGGAGTCGCGCTGCCCGGCGACGCGCTGCCCGGGGACGCGCTCGCCGGTGGAGGCGGCCACCGGGACGGAACGCGCGGCGCGCGCGGCGGGCTGTTTGGGCAGCGGGACCGTCATGGCGACGAGTAAGCCGAGGCCGAGGGCGGCCAGGGCTATCACCGCGATGCCGACTCCCGAGGAGGTCTGGGAGAGCAGGAGCATCGCGAGCGTCGAGAAGACGACGGTCACCGACCCGTAGGTGATCTGTGCGGTGGTCGGACGTGGCATGGGACGCGGCATGACGTGATCCGTCCTCGGCAGTGATCCCCCCACGACTTGTGGTCATGGGGGCGGATGCGGATGTATGAACGGGCTGTATACGAATCAAAGGGTGCTCGACAGCGACGACTTGGGATATGCCGTCTCGCGCGGTGGCGCACCGTCGATTGACTCTATTCCGCTGCATGCCCGACAGGAACGGTTGGTAAGCGTGACCTAACCCACGGTGCCGGAGCACAGGGGGCGCACCGGTTCATGGCGTCCACCAAGTGGACGGGGCGGCGCGCCCGTTGACCTTCGCCGCGGGACGGCGCTCCGTGTCCGGATAGCGGTTCCGGGCGTCTGCATAGTGCACTTGGCCTGAGCAAGTCAAGGACTGTCTTTTCTCCAGCACTTCCGGTCGAATGTCGTCACTTGTGACGCGTACATCGCGCGCGGACCTCCTCCGACCGGGAATTTCGGTCCGCCTATTCGCGCGGGGCGCGGGGGAGGACAGCATCAAGTGACAGTCAGAACACGGACCTTCAGAGCCACCGCGGTGGCCGTGGCGATGGCCGCGGCCGCCGCGACGTTCTCGGCGGCGACGGCTTCGGCCGAGGACGGGGCCTCGGGCGGGGCCCCGGCCATCGACCGGCAGGACCCGTCGCGCCCGAAGGCGCACGTCGACCACGACCTGGACGGCCCGTTCAGCAAGCAGCAGGCGCAGCAGCGCAAGGCAGCACTGCAGCAGGTCGTCGCGGGTGACGCCAAGGTCCAGAAGAGGGGCGCCTCCAAGGTCGTCAAGCTCGACGACAAGAAGTACGTCGAGCTGGGCCGGGAGAAGACCGACAAGATCTTCACGATCCTGGTGGAGTTCGGGGACAAGGTCGACGACACGACCATGTACGACCCGGACGGCCCCGAGGGCCCGCAGCAGCCGGTCAAGAAGTACGGCGGCAAGCCGGGACCGCTGCACAACAAGATAGCCAAGCCGGACCGTGCCAAGGACAACAGCACGGCCTGGCAGAAGGACTACGACCAGAAGCACTTCCAGGACCTGTACTTCGGGAAGGGCAAGGACTCCAAGGGCAAGGCGAAGCACTCGCTGAAGACCTACTACGAGAAGACCTCGTCCGGCCGGTACTCGGTCGACGGTGAGGTCTCCGACTGGGTCAAGGTCGACTACAACGAGGCCCGCTACGGCTCGAACTACTGCGGCGACACCAACTGCGCCAACGTCTGGGACGCGGTCAAGGACGGCGTGACCGCCTGGGCGAAGGACCAGAAGGCGAAGGGCCGCACGGACGCGCAGATCAAGGCGGACCTGGCCAAGTACGACCAGTGGGACCGCTACGACTTCGACAACGACGGCGAGTTCAACGAGCCCGACGGCTACATCGACCACTTCCAGATCGTCCACGCGGGCGAGGACGAGTCGGCCGGCGGTGGCGCCGAGGGCGAGAACGCCCTGTGGGCGCACCGCTGGTACGCCTACGGCAACGACGCGGGCAGCACCGGCCCCTCGAACAACAAGGCCGGCGGCACCCAGATCGGCGACACGGGCATCTGGGTCGGCGACTACACGATGCAGCCGGAGAACGGCGGCCTCGGCGTGTTCGCCCACGAGTACGGCCACGACCTGGGCCTGCCCGACCTGTACGACACCACGGGCAAGGGCGAGAACTCGGTCGGTTTCTGGTCCCTGATGTCGGCCGGTTCCTGGCTCGGCACCGGCAAGGACGCCATCGGTGACCTGCCGGGCGACATGACCGCCTGGGACAAGTTCCAGCTGGGCTGGCTCGACTACGCCAAGGCGAAGGCCGCGACGACGTCCGAGCACAAGCTGGGCGTCGCCGAGTACAACACCCGGCACCGTCAGGCGCTCGTCGTCGACCTGCCGAAGAAGGCCGTCACCACCAAGGTCGTGAAGCCCGCCGAGGGCTCCAAGCAGTGGTGGAGCGACCAGGGCGACGACCTCAAGAACACCCTGACGCGGTCCGTCGACCTCACCGGCAAGTCCAAGGCCGAGCTCTCGCTGCAGGGCTGGTGGGACATCGAGGCCAACTACGACTACCTCTACACCGAGGTGTCCACGGACGGCGGCGCCAACTGGAAGCCGGTCGACGGCACCGCGGACGGCAAGCCGATCACCCGTGACGCCGGCGACAAGCCCGCGCTGACCGGTGTCTCCGGCGCGTACAAGAAGCTGGTCTTCCCGCTCGACGCCTACGCGGGCAAGAAGGTCGACGTCCGCTTCCGCTACTCCACGGACGGCGGCGCGGGCGGCAAGGGTTTCGCGGCCGACGCGCTCACGATCACCGCGGACGGTGCGAAGCTGTTCGAGGACGGCGCCGAGGGTGACGACAACGGCTGGGCGTCGAAGGGCTTCTCGCGCATCGGTGAGTCCTTCACGAAGAAGTACGACCAGTACTACCTCGCCGAGAACCGCCAGTACGTCTCGTACGACAAGACCCTTGAGGTCGGCCCGTACAACTTCGGTTCCAAGGTCCGCCCCGACTGGGTGGAGCACTACCCGTACCAGACCGGTCTGATGGTCTGGCAGTGGGACACCTCGCAGAAGGACAACAACACCAGCGCCCACCCGGGCGAGGGTCTGATCCTTCCGGTCGACGCGCATGCGAAGCCGCTGAAGTGGAAGGACGGTACGGTTCTGCGCAACAAGATCCAGCCGTTCGACGCGCCCTTCAGCAAGTACGCGACGGACAAGTTCACGCTCCACAACGCGGACGTCGCGCTGAAGATCAAGTCCCAGAAGGGCGTCCCGGTCTTCGACGACCACAAGGGCACCTACTGGTACAAGGAGAACCCCACGGGAAGTGTCAAGGTCACTGACACCAACACTCAGATCAAGATCGTCAAGCAGCCCAAGGACGGCTCGACGATCACGGTCCAGGTGGGCCCCTCCACGAAGTAATTGACGTTTTCGCAGGTCAAGTCATGATCGGCCGTCGCCCTCTAGCGGGCGGCGGCCGATCGTGTTTAGGTGCGTCTGTGGATTTCTTATTGACGCGGGGTCCGGCTGTGACTCGTCAGGCTCCCGCTCGATGTCTCACGGGGGTGTGACCCAGCATGTCCGCAGGAGGTTTCTGCAAGCTGCCGAACGGCAGCGTGGTGGTGGCGCTGACCCTGCCGGACCCGTCCCGGGGCGGCGGCACGGTCAGGATGATCGTGCACGCCGTGAACCGCGCGAGGGCGCTGACGCGTCTGCGCAACCTGGGCCTGCGGGCGGTCTACCTCCGGGGCAACGCGGAGCCGCCGACACCGGACGAGGTGACGGCGGTCCTGCACCACCCGGACGGCCTCATATGGCGTACGGCGCCGGACGACGTGCGGGAGCTCTGGCACCCGATCAGGGCGCTCCGCCGCCAGAGCCGTGCGGCTTCCCGCCCCAGCGGGACCGGGGCGCCCTTCTGACGGCTCTCGTGCGTCTGCGGGCCCGGCCCGCCACCGGGCGGTCAGTCACACGACGGGCTTGCCCGTCAGGGTGACGCCCGCCGCGCGGAGCTCGGCGAGAGCCGTCTCCGTGCGCGCCGCCGAGACCCCCGCCGTCAGGTCGAGAAGGACCGTCGTCCTGAATCCCTCCCGCGCCGCGTCGACCGCCGTCGCCCGCACGCAGTGGTCCGTGGCGATGCCCACCACGTCGACCTCGGTGATCTCCCGCTCGCGGAGCCACTCCGCCAGGGAGAGCCCGTTCTCGTCGACGCCCTCGAAGCCGCTGTACGCCGCCGAGTACGCGCCCTTGTCGAAGACCGCGTCGATCGCGCCGGAGGCGACCGCGGGGGCGAAGTTCGGGTGGAAGCCGATGCCCTCCGTGCCGGCCACGCAGTGCGGCGGCCAGGAGTCGACGTAGTCCGGGTGGTCCGAGAAGTGCGCGCCCGGATCGATGTGGTGGTCGCGCGTCGCCACCACGTGGCGGTACCCCGCCGGGGCCTGGCCGATCAGCTCCGTGATGGCGGCGGCCACGTCCGCGCCGCCGGCGACCGCGAGGCTGCCGCCTTCGCAGAAGTCGTTCTGCACGTCTACGACGATCAGTGCGCGGCGCATGGCGGGTGTCCTTCGCGTGGGGAGGGGGCTCGTCAGGGACTCGGGCGGATGAACCGAGCGTAGAGACTTCAACCACATTGTGGGAGGGGGCCCCGCCGGGGCCGGGCCGCCCTCCTCGCGATGTCAGACGTATTCCGTCGGAATGACCGCTTCGCCCCGCGAGAGCTGCGTCGCCGAGAGCGGCAGCCCCGCGCGCGCCGCCGCGTGCCGGTCGCGGACCGCGTCGAGCGGCTCGCGCGAGAGCACCTCGCCGCCCTTGACCAGCTCGACCTGGAGCTGCCGGTCGGCGAGCTCCGAGGGCACGGTGCCGGTGCCGACGACCTCGGCCTCGGCCACGCCGTACCGGTCGGTCCGGCGCGCGGCCCACTTGCGGCCGCCCATGGACGACTTCGCGCCGAGCGACTTCTTCGCCACCGGTTCCAGGGGGGCCTGCGGGTCCGCCGAGTGCGCGCGGGCCACCAGCTTGTAGACCATGGAGGCGGTGGGGTGCCCGGAGCCCGTGACGAGCTGCGTGCCCACGCCGTACGCGTCCACGGGGGCCGCGGCGAGCGAGGCGATGGCGTACTCGTCGAGGTCGGAGGTCACGACGATCTTCGTCTCCGTCGCGCCGAGCTCGTCCAGCTGCTGGCGCACCCGGTGGGCGACGAGCAGCAGGTCGCCGGAGTCGATGCGCACCGCGCCGAGCTCGGGCCCGGCGACCTCGACGGCCATGCGGACGGCCTCGGTGACGTCGTAGGTGTCCACCAGCAGGGTCGTGCCGCGGCCGAGCGAGTCGACCTGGGCCCGGAAGGCGTCGCGCTCGTTGTCGTGCAGCAGGGTGAAGGCGTGGGCGCTGGTGCCGACGGTGGGGATGCCGTAGCGGAATCCGGCCGCCAGGTCCGACGTGGTCGCGAAGCCGCCGACGTAGGCGGCGCGGGACGCGGCGACGGCCGCCAGCTCGTGGGTGCGGCGGGCGCCCATCTCGATCAGCGGGCGGTCACCGGCGGCCGAGGACATGCGGGAGGCGGCGGCCGCGATGGCCGAGTCGTGGTTGAGGATGGAGAGGATCACCGTCTCCAGGAGCACGCACTCCGCGAACGACCCCTCGACCCGCAGGATCGGCGAGCCGGGGAAGTAGACCTCGCCCTCGGGGTAGCCCCAGATGTCGCCGCTGAAGCGGTACCCGGAGAGCCATTCGAGGGTCGCCTCGTCGACGATGTTCCGCTCGCGCAGGAAGCCGAGGACGCCCGAGTCGAAGCGGAAGTTCTCCACGGCGTCCAGGACCCGGCCGGTACCGGCCACCACTCCGTAGCGCCGTCCCTCGGGGAGTCTGCGGGTGAAGACCTCGAAGACGGAGCGCCGGTCGCCGGTGCCGGCCCGCAGCGCGGCCTGCAGCATCGTCAGCTCGTACTGGTCCGTGAAGAGCGCTGTCGACGGAACATCCACCGGCAGGCCAAGGTCCGCTGTGTTCATACGACGGATGCTACCTCCAATCTCGTCACTCTGACGATTTCTGCGGACGCGCGGGAGGCCATTTGTGCGAGGGCCCGCGCGGAGTGGCAGCATGGGGCGTGTGAGTACGGCTCCCGCAGAGATCACCCGCCCGGAATCGGACGAAGAGACCTTCGTCGTCCCCGAGCCGGACGTCCCCTGGATCACCCTCGTCCACAACGACCCGGTCAACTTGATGAGTTACGTGACGTATGTGTTCCAGTCCTACTTCGGGTACTCGAAGGAGAAAGCCACGAAGCTGATGATGGACGTCCACGAGAAGGGCCGCGCGGTCGTCTCCACCGGCAGTCGCGAGGAGATGGAGCGCGACGTCCAGGCCATGCACGGATACGGGCTGTGGGCCACCCTTCAGCAGGACCGCAAGTAGCGGGCCGGAAGCAGCGGACCGGAAGTAGCGACGCATCTGATGCCAGGACAATTCGAAGCGATCCCCGGCGGCGGCGCCGCCGTCGCGCTCGACGAGGTCGAGATCTCGATCATCCGCTCCCTCGCCGTGCAGCTTCTCGAGCTGATCGGGCCGGGGCCCGGCGGCGAGGTCTCCGACGACCCGCTGGCGGAGCTCTTCGCCGAGGGGCCGAGCGAGCCGCCGGCCGATCCGGTGATGCGGCGTCTGCTGCCCGACGCGTACGGCGGTCCGGGCAGCGAGGACAGTGCGGGAGACGCGGACGAACTGCGGGCGTATTCGGCGGAATTCCGACGCTTCACGGAGAACGACCTGCGGGCCAAGAAGCGGGACGACGCCCTGGTCGTCATCCGCTCGCTGGACTCGATGACCGCGTCGGGTGAGGGCGGAGCTGTCCTGAAACTGTCGGTCGAGGAGTCCCAGCGGTGGCTCGGCGCCCTCAACGACCTCCGGCTCGCCATCGGCACGCGCCTCGAAGTGAGCGACGAGGACGACGCCGATCTGCTCTACCGGCTGCCGGACTCGGACCCGCGCAAGCCGATGGTGATGGCCTACCTCTGGCTCGGTGGACTGCAGGAGACGCTGGTCGGGACGTTGCTGGACTGATTCCGGGCAGAAGTTCATGCAGAATGCAGCGAAATTTGTTGTAGTGGACAGGTTTCGGGGGTTCGAGGTGCTGTTCGCTCAGCGGAGCCTCAAATCCGGATAACGATCCCGTCACGTCATTGCCCGCTTTTGCTCTGTCAAGGGCGCTTTGTCCGCTTCTTCCTGTGGGGTGCGCCACAGGTGGCTCATTCCCTCACTGTTGCCACCGTGATAAATCTTCACGACCGCTCGGCGACGCCACCCATGTCGCCGAGGGCGCTTCAGCCGGCGGACCGCCGGTAGCACTCCATTCGTATCCGGGGGGATCAGGACCTGATCCGCAGCCACAACGCAGATGTGCGGGCGCGGATCGGCATGGAGAAAGGCGTCACCATGACCTCAGTGCAGGTCGAAGAGCACCACGACGAGCACGGCGGCAACGGTGTCGCGCAGGACGGCTCGTCCGGCGAGGGCTACCAGCGCGGGCTCGGAGCCCGGCAGATTCAGATGATCGCGATCGGCGGTGCCATCGGCACCGGCCTGTTCCTCGGAGCGGGCAAGGCCATCCACAAGGCCGGACCGAGCCTCATCCTGGCGTACGCCATCGCGGGACTCGTCATCTTCTTCATCATGCGGGCGCTCGGCGAGCTCCTCATGTACCGGCCCGTGTCCGGCTCCTTCTCGGAGTACGCACGCGAGTTCATGGGCCCGTTCTTCGGATTCGTGACCGGCTGGACGTACTGGCTCTTCTGGGTCGTCACCGGCATCACCGAAGTCACCGCGGCCGCCCAGTACATGCAGTACTGGACCCACGACTCGTTCCCGCAATGGGCCTACGCGCTCGTCTTCACCGTCATCCTGTACGGCGCGAACCTCATCTCCGTGAAGCTCTTCGGTGAGCTGGAGTTCTGGTTCTCGATGGTCAAGGTCACCGCCATCATCGGCATGATCCTGATCTGCATCGGCATCCTCACCATCGGCTTCTCCGACGCCGGCGACACCGCCACCGTCGCCCACCTGTGGAACCAGGGCGGCTTCTTCCCCAACGGCATCGGCTCCACGCTGATGACCCTGCAGATCGTGATGTTCGCCTTCCTCGCCGTCGAGCTGGTCGGCGTCACCGCGGGCGAGTCCAAGGACCCGAAGACCGTCCTGCCCAAGGCCATCAACACCGTGCCGTGGCGCATCGCCGTCTTCTATGTCGGCGCGCTCATCATGATCCTGTCGGTCGTGCCGTGGACGCACTTCCAGCCCGGCGTCTCGCCGTTCGTCGCGGCCTTCGAGAAGATGGGCCTCGGCATCGGCGCCGCGATCGTCAACTTCGTGGTCCTCACCGCCGCCCTCTCCTCCTGCAACTCCGGCATGTACTCCACCGGCCGCATGCTGCGCGACCTCGCGCTCAACGGCCAGGGCCCGAAGTTCTTCACCAAGCTCACGAAGAACGGCCTGCCGCTGATCGGCACCACCGCGTCCGCCGCGTTCATGCTGGTCGGCGTCTGGATCAACTACCAGTGGCCGGGCGAGGCGTTCAACTACGTCGTCTCCTTCGCCACCATCTCCGGCATGTGGGCCTGGATCATGATCCTGGCCTGCCAGATCCGCTACCGCCGCAAGGCCGACCGCGGCGAGCTGCCGCAGTCCACCTTCCGCGCCCCGGGCGCCCCGTACACCAGCTGGTTCGCCCTGCTCTTCATCGGCATGGTCATCGTCATGATGGGCGTCGACAAGGACGCGCGGATCTCCCTGTACGCCGCTCCGGTCTGGGCCGCCATCCTCGGCGTCTCCTACCTGGTCCTCAAGAGCCGCAACCCGCAGGCCGCGGCCTTCAACAAGCGGAAGATCGGCCTCCCCGAGCAGCCCGCCGACGACCGCCTCTCCAAGGACTGACGGCTCCCCAAGGCCCCTGTCCAGCATTCGGGCCCGCGCGTACCACACTCCGGTACGCGCGGGCCCTTCTGCTTATCCTGGCTGCCATGCTGACCATCACCCAGGCCCTCCACGACCAGATCGTCGCGCACGCGCGCCAGGACCACCCCGACGAGGCGTGCGGCGTCGTCGCGGGCCCGGAGGGCACCGGGCGCCCCGAGCGGTTCATCCCGATGCTGAACGCCGCCCGGTCGCCCACGTTCTACGAGTTCGACTCGGGTGACCTGCTCAAGCTCTACCGCGAGATGGACGACCGCGACGAGGAGCCGGTGATCGTCTACCACTCGCACACCGCCACCGAGGCGTACCCCTCGCGCACCGACATCACCTACGCCAACGAGCCCGGCGCGCACTACGTCCTGGTCTCCACCGCGGACACCGACGGCGCGGGCCCCTTCCAGTTCCGGTCGTACCGGATCGTGGACGGCGAGGTCACCGAAGAAGAGGTAAAGGTCGTCGAGGCATACTGAGCTTTACTCATGAGGGCGGCAGGACCCAGGAAGCCGGTGCGAACCCGGCACGGTCCCGCCACTGTGACCCCACCCCGGGCACCGGGGCCGGGGGAGTCAGGAACTGACCTGCCGCCCTTCTCCACGCAACGCAGGGGACGCGGAAATCCCCTGGAGGAGGCAGTCCAGTCATGTCCCGCCGTCACACCGGCATACGCGCGCTCGCCGCCGCGGCCCTGCTCGTCCCGCTCGCCGCGTGCTCCTCGTCCTCCACGTCGGACGGAGAAGGTGACGGCACGACCGCCGCCAAGGCCGCCGGATTCCCGTACACCGTCACCAACTGCGGTGTGAAGACGACGTACGACGCACCCCCGAAACGCGCCGTCACCATGAACCAGCACACCACCGAAGTGATGCTGGAACTCGGCCTCAAGGACCACCTCGCCGGCACGGCCTACCTCGACGACAAGGTCCTGCCCAAGTATGAGAAGGCGTACGACTCCGTGCCCGTCGTCGCCAAGGAGTACCCCTCCTACGAGAAGCTCCTCGCCGCCAACCCCGACTTCGTGTACGGCGGCTACGCGAGCGCCTTCCTCGCGGGCGACGGCCGCAGCCGCTCGGCGCTCGCCAAGTCCGGCATCAAGAGCCGCCTCAACGTGGAGGGCTGCGCGAAGAAGCCCGTCTCCATGGACGACGTCTACCGCGAGGTCCGCGAGGTCGGCTCCACCTTCGGGGTGCGGGACCGCGCGGACACGTGGGTGCGCGGCGCCCAGCGCGAACTCGCCGCCACCGCCGAGAAGTCCAAGGGCAAGAAGGCCCTCTCCGTCTTCGTCTACGACAGCGGCGACAAGACCGCGTTCACGGCGGGCGGCCGCGGCATCGGCAACGACATCATCAAGCGGGCGGGCGGCCGCAACGTCTTCGCCCACGTGGACAAGTCCTTCAGCGACGCGTCCTGGGAGTCCGTCGTGAAGAACAAGCCCGAGGCCATCCTGATCCTCGATTACGGCGCCACGACCGTCGCCCAGAAGAAGAAGCGCCTCCTCGACGACCCCGTCCTCCAGGACGTCCCCGCCATCAAGAACAAGCGGTTCGCGGTGCTTCCCCTGTCGGACATGGTCACGGGGGTACGAGCACCCGAGGCGGTGAGGAAGCTGGCGGCGCAGCTGTGAGCGCGCTGCGAGTACGGGAGATCCCGCGATTGAGGACGAGCCCGAAGGGCGATCGGCGGGGCGCGGCCGGGCGGCGCCTCGCCGTCCTGACGGTGCTCACCGTCGCCCTCGGCGCCGCGACACTCGCGGGGCTGGCCTTCGGATCCGTTCGTGTCCCGACGGCCCAGGTCGTCGAGATCCTGACGGGGAGGGCGGACCCTTCCCCGTTCCGCACCATCGTCCTCGACGTCCGCCTCCCGCGGGTCATCCTCGGAGCCACCGTCGGAGCCGGTCTCGCCGTCATCGGCACCGTCCTGCAGGCCCTCGTCCGCAACCCCCTCGCCGACCCGTTCCTGCTCGGCGTCTCCTCGGGCGCCTCCGTCGGCGCGGTCTGCGCGATCGTCCTCGGCTCCGTCTTCGGACTCGGCGCCGCCCTGTCGACCACCGTCACCATCCCGGCCGCCTCCTTCGCGGGCGCCCTGATCTCCCTGGTCCTCGTCTACGCCCTCGCACGCGGCGGCAGCGGCGGCTTCGCCACCGGCAGGCTGATCCTCGCGGGCGTCGCCGTCTCGTACATCCTCACCGCCCTGACCAGCCTCATCCTGGTCACCGCCGACAGCGCCGACCACCTCAAGGAGGTCCTGTACTGGACGCTCGGCGGCCTCGGCAGCGCCCGCTGGGACATGCTCGCCCTGCCCTGCGTCACCCTGGTCATCGGCACCGCCCTCCTCATGCCCATGGCCCGCCCCCTCGACCTGCTCCTCGCGGGCGAGGAGGGCGCCACCGTCCTCGGCCTGGACGCCGCCCGCTTCCGCGCGGGCGTCTTCGTCCTCGCCTCGCTCCTCACCGGCGTCCTCGTCGCCTACAGCGGCGCCATCGGCTTCGTCGGCCTGATGGTGCCGCACGCCGCCCGCATGCTGGTCGGCGCCGCACACCGCGCGCTGCTCCCGGTCGTCGCCCTCATGGGCGCGGTGTTCCTGGTCGCCGCCGACCTCGCCGCGCGCACCGTCGCCGCGCCGCAGGACATCCCCGTCGGCGTGCTCACCGCCCTCACCGGCGGCCCGTTCTTCCTCTGGCTGCTGAGGCGACGCAACGAAGGAGTACCGGCATGACCACGGCACCGGCCACCGGCGGGCTGCGCACCGAAGGGCTCTCGTACGAGGTGGCGGGCCGGCTCCTCGTCGACGCCGTCGACCTCACCGCGGACCCCGGCGAGACCGTCGGCGTCGTCGGCCCCAACGGCAGCGGCAAGACGACCCTGCTGCGCTGTGTCTACGGCACCCTGCGCCCCACCGCGGGCCGCGCCCTCCTCGACGGCGACGACCTGCACACCATGACCCCGAAGGCACGCGCCCGCCGCCTTGCCACCGTGCCGCAGGACGGGCAGGCCGCCTTCGAGCTCACCGTCCGGCAGGTCGTCGCCATGGGCCGCTCCCCGCACAAACGGTTCTGGGAGGCGGACACCGCCGCCGACGACGAACTCGTCGCCGACGCGCTCGCCCGCGTCGGCGTCCAGGACCTCGCCGACCGCACCTTCCCCTCCCTCTCCGGCGGCGAACGCCAGCGCGCCCTCGTCGCCCGCGCCCTCGTGCAGCAGCCCACCCTCGTCGTCCTCGACGAACCCACCAACCACCTGGACATCCGCTACCAGCTGGAGATCCTCTCCTTCGTGCGCGACCTCGGCACGACCAACCTCCTCGCCCTGCACGACCTCAACCTGGCCGCGTACTTCTGCGACCGCCTCCACGTCCTCGACGGCGGTCGGCTCGTCGCCTCCGGGGCGCCCAAGGAGGTCCTCACCACCGAGCTGCTCGCCACCGTGTACGGGGTGACCGCCGAGGTCAGCACGCATCCGCTGACCGGTGCCCCGACGGTCGTCTATCTGCCGCCGCCCGCATCCTGAACGGATTCCGTCCACCAGCTGAGATCACATTCCGGGATCCGGACCGGGAATCGATACGATGACCGCATGGTTCCCCATGACGTGAGCGAAGAGACGCCGAGCGCACCCCTGCTGCTCGCTCCGCTGCGCTCCGCCTCCACTCTTCTTTTGGGAGCCTTCGGATGTGGAGCGGCGCGGCTGCACGTCGACCTGTGCCGACTCGCCAGCGCCATCTGTACCCGCTGAACCGGTCCACCGCGGTCCCCACGCACGGCCGCGGGCCGCGGCGGCCGTTCCCGTACGCCCGGCGCACCACACCGCGAGCGCGAGCCCCGCGCCGCCGCGCGCCCACCACACGCACTTCTCGACTCCCGACAGGAGCCCTCAGCATGGCCATCGAGGTCCGCATCCCGACCATCCTCCGCACCTACACCGACGGCGCCAAGGCCGTCGAAGGCAGCGGTGACACCCTCGCCGAGCTCTTCACCGACCTCGACTCGCGGCACGCGGGCATCGCCGAGCGCATCGTCGACGACGGCAAGCTCCGCCGCTTCGTGAACGTGTACCTCAACGACGAGGACGTCCGCTTCCTCGACGGCATCTCCACGAAGGTCGCAGACGGCGACAGCGTCACGATCCTGCCGGCCGTCGCCGGCGGCATGGTCTAGGCCTGATCCCGGATGCCTCGCTACGACTCCCCGCTCGCCGCGGTCGGCAACACGCCGCTCGTACGCCTGCCGCGGCTCAGCCCCTCGGACGACGTCCGCATCTGGGCCAAGCTGGAGGACCGCAACCCGACCGGCTCCATCAAGGACCGGCCCGCCCTCCACATGGTCGAACAGGCCGAGAAGGACGGCCGGTTGACGCCCGGCTGCACGATCCTGGAGCCGACCTCCGGCAACACCGGCATCTCGCTCGCCATGGCGGCCAGGCTCAAGGGCTACCGCATCGTGTGCGTCATGCCGGAGAACACCTCCCAGGAGCGGCGCGACCTGCTCGCCATGTGGGGCGCCGAGATCATCTCCTCGCCCGCCGCGGGCGGCTCCAACACCGCCGTCCGCGTCGCCAAGGAACTCGCCGCCGAGCACCCCGACTGGGTGATGCTCTACCAGTACGGCAACCCCGACAACGCGGGCGCCCACTACGCCACGACGGGCCCGGAGATCCTCACCGACCTCCCCTCGATCACCCACTTCGTGGCGGGCCTCGGCACGACCGGCACCCTCATGGGCGTCGGCCGGTACCTGCGCGAGCAGAAGCCCGACATCAAGATCGTCGCCGCCGAGCCGCGCTACGACGACCTCGTCTACGGCCTCCGCAACCTCGACGAGGGCTTCGTCCCCGAGCTGTACGACGCGTCCGTCCTCACCACCCGCTTCTCCGTCGGCTCCGCCGACGCCGTGACGCGCACGCGTGAGCTCCTCCAGCAGGAAGGCATCTTCGCGGGCGTCTCCACGGGCGCCGCGCTGCACGCCGCGATCGGCGTCGGCAAGAAGGCGGTCAAGGCGGGCGAGCCCGCCGACATCGTCTTCGTCGTCGCCGACGGCGGCTGGAAGTACCTGTCGACGGGGGTCTACACGGCCACGACGACCGAGGCGGCCATCGAGACACTGCAGGGCCAGCTCTGGGCGTAGTCCCGAGCCGACGCCGACCGAACGCCGGAGGGGCCGACAAGGTCGGCCCCTCCGGCGTCTCCGCTACCGCGCCAGATGCCGCACCTGATCCCACAGCACCGGATCCGCCACCCCCGCCCTGCGCCGGAAATCACCCAGCGGCACGTCCCGCAGCTCGTCCGTCTCCAGGAAGCTCGCGCGGCCCTCCGCATCGCCCACCGAACCCGGCGGCAGCGGAATCACCCCCGCACGCTCGTCGTGGTATTTGCTGGTGATCTTCACGACCCGGGCACTCCGCCCGTGCACCGACAGGACCAGACACGGCCGGTCCTTGCCGCCGGACCCGTCCTCGTACGGCACCCGCGCCCACCAGATCTCCGCCGCCCGCGGCGCCGGAAACCGCCGCCGGGGACCCCGCGGCGGGCGCGTCCGGCCCGCCGGACGGGAACTCCGCTTCCGCGGTCCGCGCCCCCAGCCGTCCACCACGGTGACGACGAGCGCGAGCACCACCACTGCGGCCAGCGCGAGCCACCACGACGTGTCCATACCCACGACCGTACCGGCGCGCATCCCCGACCGCCCACCGCCCCACCCGGCCCCACAAGCCCCCCGAACCGGTGACAGTGCAGGTGAGTTCGCCCACAACGGCCCGCGACGGAGGAGCGACCAGCCCTTTTGCGCCTTACGCTCGACGGACCGCACACTCCCCAGCTCTCCTGCCAGCGCGGAGGTTCCAGCTTCATGAAGCTCACCGTCGTCGGCTGCTCGGGGTCGTTTCCCTCCGCGGACTCGGCCTGCTCGAGCTACCTCGTCGAGGCCGACGGCTTCCGGTTGCTGCTCGACATGGGCAACGGCGCCCTCGGCGAGCTGCAGCGCCACATCGGTCTGTACGACCTCGACGCGATCTTCCTCAGCCATCTGCACGCCGATCACTGCATCGACATGTGCGCGTACTTCGTGGCCCGCTACTACCGCCACGAAGGCGGCCGCTGCGCCCCCATCCCGGTGTACGGCCCCGAGGGCACCGAACAGCGCCTCACCACGGCGTACGCGGACACGCCCTCGGCGTCCTCGATGAGCGAGGTCTTCGACTTCCACACGGTCAAGCCCGCCTCGTTCGACATCGGCCCGTTCTCGGTCCGCACCGAGAAGATGTGCCACCCCGTCGAGGCGTACGCCATCCGCGTCGAGCACGCCGGGAAGTCCCTCACGTACTCCGGGGACACCGGCCCCTGCTCCGCCCTGGACGAACTCGCCTCCGGAACCGACTTCTTCCTGTGCGAGGCCGCCTTCACGCACGGCAAGGAGAACATCCCCGACCTGCACCTCAACGGCAGAGAGGCGGGGGAGTCCGCCCACCGGGCCGGTGCAGGAAGGTTGCTGCTCACCCACATCCCGCCGTGGACGGACCCCCAGACCAACCTCGCCGACGCCCGCGCGGTCTACGCGGGACCGACGGCCCTCGCGGCGCCCGGCGCGACGTACGAGATCTAGGGCCTGTGCTCTAGACCGCCGTCGTACGGCGATGTCCGCGGCCGCCCAGCGCCATCCTGTTCCACGTGTGGCGGCGGCCGCGGATCGCCACCGAGTAGTCGTACATGACCTCCGGGTCGCACATCCCCGGCAGGAACGAGTCGCCGAAGTGGTGTGCGTCGATGCCCACCTCCTTCGCCGTCAGGGCGAGTTGCGGCACCACGTTCGCGTGCGAGCCCTCCTGACTCGTGCCGATCGCGCCCATCACCACCGCACCCGCGTCCTGCACCGCCGCCACCGCCTCCGCGGCAAGCTCCTTCGTGACACCCGGCAACGTGCCGGGCAGCGGCAGCACGACACCGTCGGCACCCGCCTCCACCAGCGACGTCAGCCGCTCCACCGTCACCCGCTCCGGATGCCCCGCGTGGTGCATCTTGCCGCTCCACAGCGCCACGTCGTCCCCGAGCCCGGCCCGCAGCTCCTCGGTGACCCGCGCGAGCCCCGCGTAGGACCCGCCCGTGCCCGGGTTCGCCGTCAGGCAGAGCATCGCCGCACCCATGTCGATCAGCCGCTTGGCGTACTCCGGCTTCGCGCGCCGGATCTCCGGTACGTCGCCCGGCTCCAGATTGATGCCGACCGGGCGGCCGATGTACGCGGCGAGGTCGGTGAGGGAGGTGAAGGTGCCGAGGCCCGGCAGGGTGAGGCGCTCGCCGTCCCAGGCGCGCTCGATGAGGTTCAGTACGACGATGTCGGCGCCGAAGGCCGCGACCAGCTCGGCGTTGTGCACGCCCGGCATGCCCGGCATCGGGACCAGGGCGGCGCGGTCGGCGAACACCTCGGCGACCATCGTGCGGCCCTCCGCGGCGGCGACGGAGGCGGTCAGGGCGTGGCCGCGCAGGGCGGCGAGACGCTCGCGGTCGAGGTCGAGGATGCGGGGGGTCTGCCGGTGGTCGTACTGGTGGCTGTGCTGGTCGCTCATGCCTCGACCGTATGCCGTCGGACACGACGAAGCCCCTCGCCTTTGGTACCTGCGGCGAGGGGCTTACGTCACTCAAGTGCGGGCGGAGACTACTTGCCCTCGGCCTTCTGGAGCTCGGCGAGCTCCTCGTCGGACTCGCGGCCCGGCGTCGGCAGGTTGAACTTGGTGATCGCGAAGCGGAAGACCACGTAGTAGACCGCGGCGAAGCAGAGGCCGACCAGGGCCAGGCCCCACGGGTTCTTCGCGATGCCGAGGTTCAGCAGGAAGTCCACCGCGCCGGCCGAGAAGCCGAAGCCGTCCTTCATGCCGAGCGCCCAGGTCAGCGCCATGGAGACACCGGTGAGCACCGCGTGGATCGCGTACAGGACCGGCGCGATGAACATGAAGGTGAACTCGATCGGCTCGGTCACGCCGGTCACGAAGGCGGTGAGCGCGAGCGAGAACATCATGCCGCCGACGACCTTGCGGCGCTCGGGACGGGCGCAGTGCACGATCGCGAGGCAGGCGGCGGGCAGGGCGAACATCATGATCGGGAAGAAGCCCGTCATGAACTGGCCCGCGCTCGGGTCGTGGTGCAGGAAGCGCGCGATGTCGCCGTGGTAGTCCACGCCGCCGTCGTTGTACGTGCCCGCCTGGAACCAGGGGAAGGAGTTCAGGAGGTGGTGCATGCCCACGGGGATCAGCGCGCGGTTGGCGACACCGAAGACACCGGCGCCGACGGCGCCCGAACCGACGAGCCACTCACTGAAGTTGTGGATGCCGGTGCCGAGGACCGGCCAGATCAGACCGAAGACGATGCCCGCGACCAGGCCCGCGAAGGCCGACAGGATCGGGACGAGACGGCGGCCGCCGAAGAAGCCCGCCCAGTCGGGCAGCTTGGTCCGGTAGAACTTCTGGTAGAGCAGGGCGACGATGATGCCCATGACCACGCCGCCGAGCACACCGGCGTTGACCGGCGCCTCGTTCATGACGATCTTGCCGTCCACGACGGACGCGACCTTCGGCAGGTTCTTGTCCGTGAAGGTGGCGAGCACCTTCTGGAAGACCAGGTAGCCGGTCACGGCCGCGAGGGCCGTCGAGCCGTCCGACTTCTTGGCGAAGCCGATCGCGATGCCGACGCAGAACAGCAGCGCCATGTTGTCGAGCAGCGCGCCACCGCCGGCCGCCATGTACTCCGCGAGCTTGTTGATGAAGGTCGGGAACGACTCTTTGCCGAGCATGTCGTTCTGACCGAAGCGGACGAGGAGGGCGGCGGCGGGCAGCACGGCGACCGGCAGCATGAGGCTGCGGCCGATGCGCTGCATGACGGCCATCACGCCTGCGCCCTTCTTCTTCTTGTCCGCCGCGGGGGCGGCGCCGGTCGTGGACACAACTTCCTCCAGTGGGCAAGGCGCCGCCTGGGGACATGGAAGTGGGGGACGGCGGCGTCTCCGGGGGACGCGGCGAGAAGGCCGCGTGGTCTACACCAATTAGTGGTGTAGACCTGTTGTAGCACGGTGAAGGAGACATAAGGAACCCGTGATTCCTGTGGGGTCGGCCATATCCCGACATGACAGCCGAAAGACCCCCGGACCAAGGGTCCGAGGGCCTGATACAGGGTACGAGCAGCCCGCCCCGCGCGACGAATTACGCCTTCGTCTGCTCCCGGTCCTCCGCCTCCGCCTCCTCCTCCGGTTCACGTCCCGGAGTGTGCAGATCGAACTTGATGATGACGAAGCGGAACAGCGCGTAGTACACGACGGCGAAGCACAGACCGATCGGAATGATCAACCACGGCTTGGTCGCCAGACCCCAGTTGATGACGTAGTCGATCAGCCCCGCGGAGAAGCTGAAGCCGTCCTTCACCCCCAGCCCCCACGTCACCGCCATCGACACACCCGTGAGCACCGCGTGGATCGCGTACAGCAGCGGCGCGATGAAGAGGAACGAGTACTCGATCGGCTCCGTGATGCCCGTGACGAACGACGTCAGACCCACCGACAGCATCAGACCGCCGACCACCTTGCGCCGCTCGGGCCGCGCGCAGTGCGTGATCGCGAGAGCGGCGGCGGGCAGCGCGAACATCATGATCGGGAAGAAGCCCGAGGTGAACTGGCCCGCCGTCGGATCGCCCGCCAGGAACCGGTTGATGTCACCGTGCACGACCGTGCCGTCCGGCTTCGTGTAATCCCCGAACTGGAACCACACGAACGTGTTCAGGAACTGGTGCAGACCCACCGTGAGCAGCGCCCGGTTGGCGACACCGAAGATGCCCGAACCCAGCCAGTCCAGATCCACCAGCCACTTGGAGAAGCTCGTCAGCGCGTCACCGACGGGCGGCCAGATCCAGACGCACAGCCCCGCGAAGACCAGACCCACGAACGCCATGATGATCGGCACGAGACGGCGGCCGTTGAAGAAGCCCAGCCAGTCGACCAGCTTCACGCGGTGGTAGCGCTGCCAGAACCAGGCGGCCAGCAGCCCCATCACGATGCCGCCGAACACCCCCGGATTCTGGTACGCGGCCTGCGCCACCGTCCCGTCCTCCGCCACGCACACCCCGCTCCACATGCCCGCGCCGCCGAACGTCGTGTCCTTGGGGCAGTCGTCGGGGAACGCGCGCAGCACCGCGTAATAGACGAGGAAGCCGGTGACCGCCGCCAGCGCCGTGGAACCGTCCGACTTCTTCGCCATGCCGATCGCGACACCGATGCAGAACAGCAGCGGCAGGCCCAGCGACGAGTCGAGCAGCGAACCGCCCGCCGCCGCGAAGACCTTGGCGACGTTCGTCCAGCCCAGACCGTCGTCGCCGAACACGTCCGGCTGCCCGAGCCGGTTCAGGATGCCGGCCGCGGGCAGGACCGCGATGGGCAGCTGAAGACTGCGGCCCATCTTCTGCAGGCCCTGGAACAGGCCGTTCCACCACTTCTTCTGCGGCGCCGCTGCGGCAGTGGAACTCATCGGCGTCCCTCCCGGAACAAGCCAGGTTTGGCGGTCGTTGAAAACTGGTGTAGACCAGTTGCGGTACGTGTGGGAGCGCCGCCCGGCAGGGACCGGCACCTTGATCGTCATCATTGGGCACGACTGACGTAACCGCCCGCGAAGATGGTCCAACCGTGCGTTACCGTGGCAAAGCGGTCCCCCGGCCGCGAGAAACACAGGGAGAAACACATGGCCAGCAAGGCTGAGAAGATCGTTGCCGGGCTCGGCGGCATCGACAACATCGAAGAGGTCGAGGGCTGCATCACGCGTCTGCGCACCGAGGTCAAGGACCCCGACCTCGTGGACGACGCCGCCCTGAAGGCCGCCGGCGCCCACGGCGTCGTCAAGATGGGCACCGCGATCCAGGTCGTCATCGGCACCGACGCGGACCCGATCGCCGCGGACATCGAAGACATGATGTGAGTTCCTGAACTCACCGTGAGGGCCCCGTCCGGACAACCGGACGGGGCCCTCACGCATGTCGCCCTACGGCTAGGCTCCTCACATGTCTCGAATCGACGGCCGCACCCCCGAACAGCTCCGCCCCATCACCATCGAACGCGGCTGGAGCAAGCACGCCGAAGGCTCCGTCCTCATCTCCTTCGGCGACACCAAGGTCTTCTGCACCGCCTCCGTCACCGAAGGCGTCCCCCGCTGGCGCAAGGGCAGCGGCGAAGGCTGGGTCACCGCCGAATACTCCATGCTGCCCCGCTCCACCAACACCCGCGGCGACCGCGAATCCGTCCGCGGCAAGATCGGGGG
Organism: Streptomyces venezuelae; assembly: GCF_008642355.1. Lineage (NCBI taxonomy): Bacteria > Bacillati > Actinomycetota > Actinomycetes > Kitasatosporales > Streptomycetaceae > Streptomyces > Streptomyces venezuelae. Next base: position 3,072,521 of record NZ_CP029193.1, on the reverse strand, counting down.
CCGCACCCACGAGATCAGCCGCCTCATCGGCCGCTCGCTGCGCGCCGTCATCGACTACAAGGCCCTCGGCGAGAACACCATCGTCCTCGACTGCGACGTCCTCCAGGCCGACGGCGGCACCCGCACCGCCGCCATCACCGGGGCGTACGTCGCGCTCGCCGACGCCGTCGCCTGGGCCCAGGGCAAGAAGCTCATCAAGGCCGGCCGCAAGCCCCTCACCGACACGGTCTCCGCCGTCTCCGTCGGCATCGTCGCCGGCGTACCGCTCCTCGACCTCCGCTACGAGGAAGACGTCAAGGCCGACACCGACATGAACGTCGTCTGCACCGGCGACGGCCGCTTCGTCGAGGTCCAGGGCACCGCCGAGGCCGAGCCCTTCGACCGCAAGGAACTCAACGCGCTCCTCGACCTCGCGGTGGGCGGCTGCGAGGAACTCGCGGCGTACCAGCGCGCGGCACTGGAGAGCGCGCGCTAGTTCGCGCGGTCCAACAGGCAACCAACAACCCCCTGCCGGGCGTTGTTACCAGTACGGGCGCGCGGACGAAGCCGCGCGTCCGTACGCACCCTGGGGAGGGGACCGAACCATGGCCGCGCGCCACCGTCGCATCGCCACCGCCGTCGTCACGGCACTGATCGTCATCCCGGCCGGCGTCGGCCTCGTCGGCTGCGACGCCGTCTCGAAGGCACTCGACTGCGTCCAGACCGCCGACACGATCGCCGACAGCGTCACCGACCTGCAGCAGGCCGTCGAGAAAGCGGGCGACGACCCCGCCGCGGCGGACCGGGCGCTCGACGACATCGGCAAGAACCTCGACGAGATCGGCGACAAGACCGACGACGCGGACGTCAACAAGGCGGTCGACGACCTGGAGAAGGCGGTCGACAACGTCCGCGACGCGGTCGACAAGGGCGACGCGACGCCGGACGTCAGCCCGGTCACGGACGCGGCGGGCGAACTGACGAAGGTCTGCACGCCGTGACGAAGGTCTGCACACCGTAAGGAAGCCGGTGGGCGGGGGCGGCGATACTTGACTCCATGACCCGCCTCATCCTCGCCACCCGCAACAACGGCAAGATCACCGAACTCAGGGCGATCCTCGCCGACGCAGGCCTCACACACGACCTCGTCGGCGCGGACGCCTACCCCGAGATCCCCGACGTCAAGGAAACGGGCGTCACGTTCGCGGAGAACGCCCTCCTCAAGGCCCACGCCCTCGCCCAGGCCACGGGCCTGCCCGCCGTCGCCGACGACTCGGGCCTGTGCGTCGACGTCCTGAACGGCGCGCCCGGCATCTTCTCCGCCCGCTGGGCGGGCCGCCACGGCGACGACGAAGCGAACCTGAACCTGCTCCTGGCCCAGCTCTCCGACATCGCCCCGCCCCACCGCGGCGCCCACTTCGCCTGCGCGGCAGCCCTGGCACTCCCGGACGGCACGGAGCGAGTGGTCGAGGGCCGCCTCGTGGGCACCCTCCGCACGACCCCCGCGGGCACGGGGGGCTTCGGCTACGACCCGATCCTCCAGCCGGAGGGCGAGACGCGCACGTGCGCGGAACTGACGGCAGCGGAGAAGAACGCGATCAGCCATCGGGGGGTGGCGTTCCGAGGGCTGGTGCCGGTGGTGCGGGAGTTGTTGGGCTGAGGGTTTCGATGCACGTAAGAGTGCCCGGCTCGCGCGGGATGCGCGAGCCGGGCACTCACGTGATGCGGCCGGTGGGATTCGAACCCACACGGGATTTCTCCCACGGCGATCTAAACGCCGCTCGGCTGCCAGTTACGACACGGCCGCTTGCACGGCCATGGTACCGGTCCGCCTTCTCCTGCCTAGGTGCAGCGTCGTCGGCCACCCCTGCACCAGGTATTGGTGACTGCGTGGCAATTGGGGCACAGCAGCCGGAGGTTCTCCCGTCGGTCGTCGCGCCAGTCGCCGTTGACGTGGTCGATCTCCAGCGTCATGGGTTTTCCGTACCACATGGGTGGGGTCCCGCACTCGTCGCAGAGCTCGGGGACGCCGACCTCACCCAGGGCACGACGCAGCAGGACGGTCCTGGTGCGGTTCTGCCTGTCGTGCCGAATGAGTACGTCCGCGGCAGTTTTCACGGGTGTCGGGCCCGGTCGGCCTCGTTGGTGGGCCTGGCCGAGGAAATGTCGTGTGTCGAGCCCGTCTTCCTCCACCCACTGGGACAGCAGAGCGCGCAGGCGACCGTTCTCCGGTTTTCCCAGGGCGCGCAGCGTGCCTGCGATCGAAGTGCTCCCGGCAACCGCGCGACTCAGGTCGTCGGACGCGGGCTTCGGGTGCGGTCCGCCTCTTGAGCGTCGAGAGATGTGGGAGACGTCGATCCCATGGTCATCGAACCGTTTGAACAAGTGGCGGCGCAGACCGCGGTACGGGCGTACCCCTACGAACTCGATGACTTCATCCATGCTTGAGCAGTTCTGGGCGGCCGTCGTCAGGAGCTCCCGCGTGTAGCGGACCGGCTCACTCATGCCCGGCGGGTTTTGCCGCGACCGCGATAGGTGTCCGTGGCCGAGTGGCAATTGGGGCACAACAATCGCAGGTTCTCGATGCGGTTGTCGCGCCAGTTGCCGTCGATGTGATCGACCTCCAGTGGCAGCGGGCGTCCTCGCCACAGGGGCTCCGTCCCGCACATGGCGCACCGCTCCGCAGTGCCGAGATCGGTCATGGCCTGTCTCAGCCGGTCGCCCTGGATACGTCGGGCGCGCGTCGGCTCCTGTTCCACCAGGAGTAGTTCCGGTGTGCAGCGCTGCCTGGGGATACCGAGCCGGGAGGGCTGCTGGAAGTGCGACGTGTCGATTCCGTACGCCTTGATGCGTCGGCTGATGTTCGTGTGGTGGCCGCCCACGACCTCGATTCCCAGGTACCGCAGCACATCGTTCACGCTCTTCGACGCGGCCACTGCCGGCTCGAGAACGCTTCTGGTCCACCGCGTCCCCTCCCGCTCGAAGTGCGATGTCACCACTCCGAGCTTCTTCATCCGCCCGTGGATGTACCGCCGCGTCGAACTCTTCGGATCCACCCCCAATTTCTCCAGCGCCTCGGACAGCGTCCGCGACGAGCGGGCCGCCTCTTCCAGTCGCTCCTTGGTGTACGGACTGACCGGCATGCTTCCTCCCCATCCGACCACGCGTTCGCAGCCTCGTACGGACCAACGAACCGAAAATCGGATCGTTACGACCGGTATGCGGAACGGCCCGCCTCACTTGTGGGGGCAAGTGGGGCGGGCCGTTGCGGAGGGGGAGGGGAGGTGTCAGAACCTCGGGTCAGAACTTGGGGGGTGTGGCCTGGGCCTCGACCATTTCCGCTGCCTCTTCCTTTGTCTCCACGGAGGGGGGCGAACCCGACAGCGGCTTCTGGGCCGTTTCCTTCATGCAGGCCACCGCGATCACGCCCACCAGCGCCGCCGCCATCGAGTAGTACGCCGGGATCATGTCCGTGCCCGTGACGCTGATCAGGGAGGTGATGACCAGGGGAGCTGTGCCGCCGAAGAGGGAGGCGGAGAGGTTGTAGCCGACGGACAGGGAGCCGTAGCGGACCGACGTGGGGAAGAGGGCCGGGAGCGTGGCCGACATCGTGCCGAGGAGGCAGACCAGGGAGAGGCCGAGGAGGAGCATGCCGGCGGAGACCGCGACCAGGCTGCCCTGCTGGATGAGCAGGAACGCCGGGATCGAGAGGACCAGGAAGCCGATCATGCCCGTCATCAGGAGCGGCTTGCGGCCGAAGCGGTCGGAGAGCTTGCCGATCCGGGTGATGATCAGCATCAGGATGATCATTGTGCCGATGAGGATCAGGAGGCCGTGCGAGTCGTCGTAGCCGAGCTCGTCCGAGAGGTACGTCGGCATGTAGGAGAGGAGCATGTAGTCGGTGATGTTGTACGCGCCGACCAGGGCGATGCAGAGGATCAGCGTCGGCCAGTGGTCGCGGAAGATCTTCGCGAGGTCGCCCTTTGCGGTCGTCTCGACCGTGGACGCGCCCTCGGACGCCGAGTGGTAGGAGGCGTCTTCCATTTTCTGGAACGCCGGGGTCTCGTCCAGCTTGAGCCGCAGGTAGAGGCCGACCAGGCCCAGCGGGCCCGCGACGAGGAACGGGATGCGCCAGCCCCAGGACTCCATGGTGTCCGAGCCGAGGGACGCGTTGAGGATGAGGACGAGGCCCGCCGCGCCCGTGTAGCCGGCGAGCGTGCCCATCTCCAGGAAGCTGCCGAAGAACCCGCGGCGCTTGTCGGGCGCGTACTCGGCGATGAACGTCGACGCACCGCCGTACTCGCCGCCCGTCGAGAAGCCCTGGACGAGGCGGAAGAAGATGAGGAGGACCGGTGCCCAGAAGCCGATCGTCGCGTAGGACGGGATCAGGCCGATCGCGAGCGTGCCGATGGCCATCAGGATCATGGTGAGCGCCAGGACCTTCTTGCGGCCCACCTTGTCGCCCATGGGGCCGAACACCATGCCGCCGATGGGTCGCACCAGGAAGGAGACCGCGAAGGTGGCGAAGGACGAGATCAGCTGGGCCGTGTCGTTCCCGGACGGAAAGAACACGTGGCCGATGGTGACGGCCAGGTAGCTGTAGATGCCGAAGTCGAACCATTCCATGGCGTTGCCGAGCGAGGCCGCTTTGACGGCCCGCTTGACCGCTGCCTCGTCCGTGACCGTGATGTCGGTACGGCGCAGGGGCGGGTTCTTGCGCCGTTTCACCGCCCTGAACAGGGTGCGGTGGCGCTTCATCGCCTCCGGGTCGGCCTCGGCCTCGAGCTCTTCTTGGGCCGCCATGGAGTGGTTCCTTTCGTTCTTCGTACAAGTCCCCCGGGGATCACTTGCTCGAAGATGGCCGATGCAAACGAAAGCCCCCCGTGAGGGGGGCTTACATCACATCGGAAGGGGAACTCGGTGCGCGCGGCGGAGTGCTCCGTTCGGAGGCCCCGGAGGCCCCGGAGGCCTCGGATGCCCGCGGTTCCTCAGGTGTCTCAGACGCCCAGGTCCCTGATGATCTTCGCCACGTGGCCCGTCGCCTTCACGTTGTAGAACGCGTGCTCGACCTTGCCCTGTTCGTCGACCACCACGGTCGAGCGGATCACGCCGGTCACCGTCTTGCCGTACAGCTTCTTCTCGCCGAACGCGCCGTACGCCGCCAGGGTCTCCTTGGAGGGGTCGCCGACCAGCGTGACCTTGAGGTTCTCCTGCTCGCGGAACTTGGCCAGCTTCTCGGGCTTGTCGGGGGAGACGCCGATGACGTCGTACCCGGCGGCGGCCAGCACGTCGAGGTTGTCCGTGAAGTCGCAGGCCTGCTTGGTGCAGCCGGGGGTGAGGGCGGCGGGGTAGAAGTACACGATGACCTTGCGGCCCTTGTGGTCGGCCAGCGAGACGTCCTTGCCGTCGGCGTCGGGCAGGGTGAACGCGGGGGCGGTGTCGCCGGGCTGCAGTCGCTCGCTCATGGGCGTCTCCTCGTACGGGTGCTTCGCAAAGAGTGTGGTGACGGGGACGAGCGTAATAGGGGTGCCGCCGGGTGCGGCGCGCGTGAAGCTGACAGACTGTGGGGTACAGCTCGTACCCATCACACAGCTACGACCACGGAGGCAGCGCGGTGTCGGATGCCAGGACCCCTGCGCAGATCGAGGCGGACATCAAGCGCCGGCGCGACCAGCTCGCCGAGACCCTCGACGAGATCGGGGTGCGCGTCCACCCGAAGACGATCGTCGGCGACGCGAAGGCAAAGGTCGTCGCGGGCGTGGACAACTCGCTCGGCCGGGCGTACGTGGGGGCGAATCGCTTCGTCTCCGACGTGCGCGGGCAGCTCGTGTCGGAGGACGGTTCGCCGCGCATCGAGCGCATCGTGCCGGTCGCCCTGGTGGCCGTGGGCCTCGTGGGGCTCCTCGTGGTGAGCTCGCGGCGTCGCGGCGCCTGAGTGCCGACCCGGGACCCATTGGTCCGGCCGGTACGGGTAGGTTCTGGGGCGTGAGCGAGAAGACCCCCGGGACCCCCCACGACGACAAGCTGCCCATCCGCATGCTGCACGACCGCGTGCTCGTGCGGCAGGACACCAGCGAGGGTGAGCGGCGCTCCGGCGGCGGCATCCTGATTCCCGCGACCGCTGCCGTGGGCAAGCGGCTCGCCTGGGCCGAGGTGGTCGCGGTCGGGCAGAACGTCCGGACGGTCGAGCCGGGCGACCGGGTCCTGTACGACCCGGAGGACCGCGCGGAGGTCGAGGTGCGGGGCGTGGCCTACGTACTGATGCGGGAGCGCGATCTGCACGCCGTGGCGGCCGACCGCTTCGAGGGGTCGGAGGACTCGACGGGGCTTTACCTGTAGGGACCTGTGCGTAAGGGGCTGGTGACGATGGTCACCAGCCCCTTACGCATGCCCTTTGCTACCGTTGAAGGACCCCGACGAGACGCGCCGTACCGGGTTTCCGCAAAGACGACGCACCCCCATCAGGCAACGCGACGCGTTCGCGTTTCTACTCGTCGGAGGTGCCGTCATGGCCTGGGTTCTGCTGATCGTCGCCGGACTGCTCGAAGTGGGCTGGTCGATCGGGATGAAGTACACGGACGGTTTCACGCGCCTGTGGCCCAGCGTGTTCACGGGCGTGGGCATCGTCGCCAGCATGATGCTCCTGTCGCAGGCCGCCAAGACGCTGCCGATCGGTACGGCCTACGGAGTGTGGGTCGGTATCGGCGCGGCCGGCGCGGCGGTGCTCGGCATGGTGATCCTGGGTGAGCCGGTCACCGCCGCCCGTATCTTCTTCGTCTGTCTGCTGCTGGTGGCCGTCGTCGGCCTGAAGGCGACCTCCGGCCACTAGCCGCATGCCGGGTGTGACCCCGGCTGAGGGGCCGTCCTCCCGACCCCCGTGACGGGAGGACGGCCCTCTGCCTTCTCCGGGTCAGTACAGCTTGTTCACCGCCGTGGTCGTCGTCTTCTTGAAGGCGGCCACGGGCGCGTCGTCGAAGTCGCCCATCTGCCCCCACTTCACGACGGTGACGGTCCTGCCGTCCCGTCCGACCGACATCAGGGCGATGTCGGTGGCGCCCCCGGACGTCTCGGTGTGCAGGCCGCGGACGCGGGCGCCCTCCTCGACCGGCAGGGTGCCGTAGTCCCGGCCCTCGGCCCGGACGTCGGGGTCGGCCTTCTCGATGCGCTCGGCGCAGGTGCGGACCAGGTCGTCGTAGTGCTTGGCCAGGGCCTTGGCGTGGGCGGCCGTGTCCGCCACGACGGTCAGCTGCGCGGCGTTGGTGTCCACGTCGGTCCGGAACAGCCGGTTCTTGTAGTCGTAGGAGGGCACGCCCTCCGTGCTCACGCAGAAGCCGATCTCATCCGGGAACCCTTCGGTGACCGGCCCCGCGGTCCAGGACGACGTCGGGTGCGGCGGCAGCTGGGACGCCGAGAGGAACTTCGGGGCGGTGGCCTGGGGCGCGGCGCCGGCGGCCGGTGCCGTGAGGACCGTGCCGGCCGCGAGGGCGGCGACGGCGAGTGCGGTGCGGGCGCTCGTTCGGATGCGCATGGACATGGGTGATTCCCCCGTGAAGGAGTGCGTGGAGTACGTGGACGTGGTTGCCGCCGCGGGGCCGGCTGGTCGGCACGGGCCTGGTCGGTGCGGCACCAAGAGCATCAGCGGTCACGGCCACCGGGCGCAACGACCGACGCACGATCGAGCGGGGTGGAACCATCCCAGCCCTCCTGACGTGCAGGTATACGGGTGCCTGGGATACCGTCCCGGGCCGCGTGGGGCGTACGGGCGTACGAGGACGGGGGACCCGTGTCGGCACAGGACGACGGCGACGGCTGCGGCGACGGCGACGGCATCGACGAGGTGGCGGAGTTCGCCGCGCTGCTGCGCGGGTTGAAGGAGCGCACGGACCGGAGCTATGGCTCGCTGGCCCGCCGTCTGGGCATGAACACATCGACGCTGCACCGCTACTGCGCGGGCGACGCCGTGCCGCTCGACTTCGCCCCCGTGGAACGGTTCGCGGCGCTCTGCGGAGCGACCCCGGAGGAGCGCCTGGAGCTCCACCGCCGATGGCTCCTGGCGGTGGCGGCCCGCCGCAGGCCTCGTGGGGCGGAGGACAGGACTGCCCAGGGGCGCGGGGAGCTGCGCGAAGAGCCCCCACCGGTCCGCGGGCACGAGAGCGCGCCCGAGACCACGGCGCCCCGCCCCTGGTACCGCCGAAGACGTCTCATGGCCGGGCTGGCCTCGGCCTGTGCCGTACTCGCGACGCTCGGCGCGTTCTCCTTGCTGCCGGACGGGCGGCGGGTGTCCGCCGACGGTCCGGACCGGGTCGCCGGGGCGCCGGAGAGGCGGGGCGGCCCGTCCGGACCGAGCGGCGCCCCCGCCTCCGAGCCGCCCACCGACTCCGCCGCCTCGAAGGAGAAGGCGGCGAAGAAGGAGCAGCCGGGGAAGAAGCCGTCGGCGAAGACCCCGGGCGGCTCCCACCCGCCCGGCGCGACCTCAGCCCCGCCCTCCGGCGACAAGCCCGCCGCGCTGCCGCTCACCTGGACCGTCGACTCCCACGCGTGGAAGCTCGGCTGCGGTCACGACTACGTCGTCGCCAAGCCGCCGAGCCAGGTCCCCCCGCCCCCCGCCCCGCAGGACGCGGTGCCCTGGGCGGCGACGCAGAAGGCGGTGCACGGCGGCGAGACGCTCGTGCGGCTGTCGGTGCAGGGGCGCAGCGACACCGCCGTCGTGCTGGAGGCGCTGCGCGTGCGCGTGGTGGGCCGTGCGGCGCCGGTGAAGGGCAACGCGTACCGCATGGACCTGGGGTGCGGTGGCGCGGTCACGCCCCGCATGTTCGCCGTGGACCTGGACAAGGACCGTCCGATCGCGCGCGCGGTCCCCGGGAACGACACGGGCACGCCGATCCCGGCCGTGCGCATGCCCTACCGCGTGTCGGCGAAGGATCCCGAGGTGCTGCTGGTCGACGCCGGGACCCGTTCGTGCGACTGCCGGTGGTACCTGGAGCTGGACTGGTCGTCCCAGGGCCGCCAGGGCACGGTGCGCGTCGACGACGGGGGCCGCCCGTTCCGTACCAGCGCCATCAAGGGCCTGCCCCGGTACGGGTACGACACCATCGGGCGCCGGTGGGGGACCTACGGCTGAGGAGCCGCGTCAACCGTCCGTGAGGCCGCCGATCCCTCCGCCGTCGTCCGTCCCGCCGTCGACCGCCCCTCCTGCCGGGTCGGTGCCGCCCGTCGGCCCGCCTTGGGCGCCCCCGTCGGTGGGGCCGCCGTCGGTGGCGCCGCCGTCGGTGGGGCCTCCGGTGTTCTGGCCGCCGGTTTCCTGTCCGCCGGTCTGGCCGCCGTTCTGGCCCCCCGTCTGGCCGCCTGTCTGGCCGCCGGTGTCCTGGCCGCCGGTGGTGGTGCCTCCGGTGTCCTGGTCGCCGGTGGTGCCGCCGTCGGTCGTGCCGCCGGTGTCGGGGCCGCCGTCCGTGCCGCCGTCGGTGCCGGGCTCCTCGGTGCCGCCCGTCGTCGGGTCCGGCACCTCCGGAATGTCCGCGCCCTGCTCCAGCTCCAGGTCGAAGTCCTTGACGGGCTTGCCCTTGAGGGCGGCCTCGGTGAACTGGGCCCAGACGCGCGCGGGGTAGGCGCCGCCGTTGATGCGGGTCTCGCCGAGCGCGCCGTACAGCGGGGTGTGGGCGCCGGTCTCCGGGTCCTGGCCCATGACGGCGACGACCGTCGCGAGCTCGGGGGTGTAGCCGGCGAACCAGGCCGCCGTGTCGTTCTCGGCCGTGCCCGTCTTGCCCGCGGCCGGGCGGCCCGCGCCCTGTGCCGCCGTGCCGGTGCCGCCCTGGACGACGCTCTGCAGGACCGACGTGGTGGTGTCGGCGGCTTCGCGGGTCACGGCCTGCGCGGTCTTCGGCTCCGGCAGTTCGATCTCGCTGCCGTCCTTGCTGATCTTCTCGACGAGGGTGTACGTGCCGTGCTTGCCGTGGTTGGCGAGCGTCGCGTAGGCCTCGGTCATGTCCAGGACGCTCGCGGTGGAGGGGCCGAGCGCGATCGACGGGGACGCGGTCAGGTCGGGGGTGTTCTCGGGGACGCCGAGGGCGATGGCGGTCTCCTTGACCTTGTCGGAGCCGACGTCGACGGCCATCTGCGCGTACACCGAGTTCACGGACTTGTCGGTGGCGGTGCGGACGGTGACGTCGCCGTAGTCGACGTGGTCCTCGTTCTCCGGGGCGTACGATCCGCCGCTCCAGCCCTGCACCGGCCGCTTGTTGGTGCCGTCGTACACGGTGTTCGGGGTGATGGGGCGGCCGTCCTGGGTGACCGAGCCGTTCTCCACGGCGGAGGTGAAGACGAACGGCTTGAACGTGGAGCCGACCTGGTAGTCGCGGCGGGTCGCGTTGTTGACGTACTGCTTGGTGTAGTCGATGCCTCCGTACATCGCGACGACCTTGCCGGTGGCCGGGTCGATGGAGGCGCCGCCCGCGCGGACGTTGCGGTCGACCTTGCGGGCGCCCTTGTCGACCTTCGACATCACCTGCTCGTCGACGGCCTCCTTGAAGGCGTCCATGCGGTCCTTCTGGAGGGTCGTGGTGATGCGGTAGCCGCCCTTGGCGAGGGTTTCCTCATCGATGATCTTGTTGGCCGTCAGATAGTCCTCCACGGCCTTCACGACGTAGCCGCGCTGCCCGGACAGGCCCGCCGCGCCCTTCGCCTCGTCGGGCATCGGGAACTTCGTCTTCGTCCGCTCGGACTTGTCGAGCCAGCCCTCGCTGACCATGCCGTCCAGGACGTAGTTCCAGCGGCCCGCCGCGCGCGGCTTGTTCTCGGGGTGCGTGGCGACGTCGTAGGCGTTGGGGGAGTTGAGGAGCGTGGCGAGGTAGGCGCCCTGGGCGACGGAGAGGTCCTTGACGTTCTTCCCGTAGTACGCCTGGGCGGCGGCCTGCACGCCGTAGGCGTTGCGGCCGAAGTAGCTGGTGTTCAGGTAGCCCTCGAGGATGTCGTCCTTGCTCACCTCGCGGTCCAGCTTGATCGAGATGAAGAACTCCTTCACCTTGCGGGTGACCGTCTGCTCCTGTCCCAGGTAGTAGTTCTTCACGTACTGCTGGGTGATGGTGGAGCCGGACTGCTTGCCCTTGCCGGTGACGGTGTTCCAGGCCGCGCGGATCATGGCCTTGGGGTCGACCGCGGACTCGCCGTAGAAGTCGCGGTCCTCGGCGGCGAGCACGGCGCGCTGGACGTGCAGCGGCACTTCCTTGAGGGGCACCTTCTCGCGGTTGACCTCGCCGTCGCGGGCGATCTGGGTGCCGTCGGCGTAGAGGTAGACGTTGCTCTGCTTGGTGGCCGCGGAGTTCGCGGCCGGGATGTCGACCAGCATGTAGCCGGCCATGAAGCCGCCGACGCACAGCAGGATGATCAGGATGAAACCGCCGAGGACCATGCGCCAGGTGGGGAAGATCCGCCGCCAGCCCTTGCGCTTGGGCCGCTTGGGCTTCTTGCCCTTCTTCCCTTCGGGGGCGGCCCCGGCGGCGGCTCCGTCGGCCACCTGCGGGTTCTCCGCGGTCGCCCCCGCCTCCGCGGTCGTTCCCGCCTCCGCCTCCGCGGTCTCAGCGGGCGTGTCCTGCGGCTCCCTGGACGCCCAGCGCGGGCGCCGGACAGGACCCTGCTTGCCCTGCTGCTGCGGCTCGTCGCTCATGTCTTGCGGAACTCCCGGTTAGCGTCGTACATCCCGTACGCCTCGTAAACCTCTTGCAACCCCGTTGCAACCCCATTGGACACCGTTGCCACAGGCGTTCGTGACCAGGGACGCGCCACGCCCCGAAAATGCCTGGCACGGGCGACCCCTATCGCACTACGCTCCAGCGCTTTGGCCCCATTCGGGACGAAGCCCACGGTGAAAGGGATGCTCGTGCGCGCAGGACGGTTCCGTTTGTACGCGGCCGTCACCGAGGGCAGCTTCCGCAGGTACGCCACGTATCGGATGGCGACCGCGGCCGGCGTCTTCACGAACACGGTGTTCGGCCTCATTCTCGCCTACACCTACCTGGCGCTCTGGGACGAGCGGCCCGGCCTCGGCGGCTACGACCAGTCGCAGGCCCTCACCTATGTGTGGCTCGGGCAGGCGCTGTTGACGGTGATGGCACTGATGGGCGGCGGCTTCGAGGGCGAGCTGATCGAGCGGATCCGCACCGGTGACATCGCCGTGGACCTCTACCGTCCCGCCGACCTGCAGCTGTGGTGGCTGGCGGCCGACATGGGCCGGGCGGCCTTCCAGCTCGTCGGCCGCGGCATCGTCCCCATGGTCTTCGGGGCGCTCGTCTTCGACCTGACCCTGCCCCCGGACGCGCTGGGCTGGCTGGCGTTCCTGGTGGCCGCCGTGCTCGGCGTCGTGGTCAGCTTCGCGATCCGGTTCCTGGTGGCGCTCTCCGCCTTCTGGCTGATGGACGGCGCGGGCGTCACGCAGGTGGCGATGCTCGCGGGCACGTTCTTCTCCGGGATGCTGCTGCCCCTGAACGTCTTCCCCGGCGCCCTCGGCGAGTTCGCGCGGGCCCTGCCGTGGTCGGCGCTCCTCCAGATGCCCGCCGACGTGTTCCTCGGCGAACGCTCCGGTACGGCGCTGCTGCGGACGTACGCCTTCCAGATCGGCTGGGCGGCGGCGCTGCTCACGGCGGGGCGGCTGCTGCAGGCCGTGGCGACGCGACGGGTGGTGGTGCAGGGTGGCTGACGACACCGACGTGACGCCGGTCCGGGACGGGCGTCCCGGGCCCGGGTCCGGGTTCTCCCAGGTCCGGGAGGGGCTGCGTGCCTACCGCCTGATCTCCGCCATGTGGATCCGCTCCCTCATGGCCTACCGCGTCTCCTTCGCGATGACCGCGCTCGGCAACTTCGCGGTGACCGCGTTCGACTTCGTGGCCATCCTGCTGATGTTCTCGCAGGTGGACCGCCTCGGCGGCTACTCGCTCGCGGAGATCGCGTTCCTGTACGGCGCCTCGTGCGCCGCGTTCGGCCTCGCCGACCTCGCCCTCGGCTCCATGGACCGCCTCGGCAGACGCGTGCGGGACGGCACGCTGGACACGCTCCTGGTGCGCCCCGCGCCCGTGCTCGCACAAGTGGCCGCCGACCGCTTCGGGCTGCACAGGATCGGCCGCCTCGCGCAGGGCGCGCTCGTCCTCGCGTACGCCCTCGTCGTCCTGGACATCGACTGGACCCCGCTGAAGGTCCTGATGGTGCCGCTGATGCTGGTCTGCGGGGCGGGGATCTTCGCGGCGGTGTTCGTGGGCGGCGCCGCGTTCCAGTTCGTCGCGCAGGATGCGGCGGAGGTGCAGAACGCCTTCACGTACGGCGGCACCACGCTGCTCCAGTATCCGCCGACCGTCTTCGCGAAGGACCTGGTGCGCGGCGTCACGTTCGTCCTGCCGCTGGCCTTCGTGAACTGGCTGCCCGCGCTGTACGTGCTCGGGCGCCCCTATCCGCTGGACCTGCCGACGTGGGTGGCGTTCACGCCGCCGCTGGTGGCCGCCGCGCTGCTGGCGCTTGCGGGCGTCGTCTGGCGCACGGGCCTTCGTTCGTACCGCAGCACAGGGAGCTGACAGACATGACTGGTGACCCCCTCATCGAGCTGGAGGAGGTCGAGAAGGTCTTCGACGTCCGCAGGAAGACCGGCTTCCTGCGGCGCGAACGCCACGAGGTGCACGCGGTCGACGGCATCTCGTTCACCGTCCCGCGCGGCGAGATGGTCGGCTACATCGGCCCGAACGGCGCGGGCAAGTCCACGACGATCAAGATGCTGACGGGCATCCTGACGCCGAGCGGTGGCCGCCTGCGCGTGGCGGGCATCGACCCCTCCCGTGAACGGACGCTCCTGGCCCGCCGCATCGGTGTGGTCTTCGGCCAGCGCACGACGCTCTGGTGGGACCTGCCGCTGATCGACTCGTACCGTCTGATGCACCGCATGTACCGCATCCCGGACGCCCGTTACCGGGAGAACCTGGACCGCTGCGTGGAACTCCTGGAACTGGGCGACCTGTTGGACGTTCCCGTGCGCCAACTCTCCCTGGGCCAGCGGATGCGCGGCGACATCGCGGCGGCGCTGCTGCACGATCCCGAGGTGCTGTACCTGGACGAGCCGACGATCGGCCTGGACGTGATCAGCAAGTCGAAGGTCAGAACCTTCCTCAGCGACCTCAACAGGGAGTCCCGGACGACGGTCCTCCTGACGACCCACGACCTGACGGACATCGAGCAGCTGTGCAAGCGCGTGATGGTGATCGACCACGGGCGCCTGATGTACGACGGTGCGCTGTCGGGGCTGCACGAGGTGGGGGAGAGCGAGCGCACGCTGGTCGTCGACCTGGAACGCGAACTCCCGCCCATCGAGGCGGGGTCGGGGGCGAAGGTGGTGAAGGTGGAGGGCCCGCGCCAGTGGCTGGCGTTCCCGGCGTCGCAGTCGGCGGCCCCACTGGTGGCGCACATCGCCGCCCGCTACCCCCTGGCGGACCTCTCCGTGAGGGAACCGGACATCGAGGCGGTCATCGCGAAGATGTACGCGGAGAAGTCGACCTCGTAGGCTGCGGAGTTATGAGTGACGACGCCCACCGCACGCCTCCCCGCCTCCCGGACCTGCGCGCCTCCGACGCCGACCGGGAACGGGTCGCCGAGCAGCTCCGGGACGCGGTGGCCGAGGGCCGCCTCGACATGACGGAGTTCGAGGAGCGCCTGGACGCGACGTACAAGGCGCGGACGTACGGCGAGCTGGAGCCGCTCACCCGCGACCTCCCGTCGCACGAGGCGGTCACGGCCAAGGCGGACCTGGTCAAACACGGCGCGAGCACGGACCCGGTGGCGATCAACTGGCCCGAACGCATGGTGGAGGGCGCCGAACCTTCTTCGTCGTTGGGCTTCGCCTTCTGGAGCGGCTTCGGCCGCAAGGGCAGCTGGGTGGTGGGCCGCCGGTTCACCGCGTTCGCGATGTGGGGCGGCGGCGAGATCGACCTGCGCGAGGCCCGCTTCACGGACCGCGACGTCGAGATCCGCTGCTTCACGATCATGGGCGGCCTCCAGGTCGTCGTCCCCCCTGACATGACCGTGGTCGTACGCGGCTTCGGCATCATGGGCGGCTTCGACGACAAGGCCACGGGGGAGGGGACGCCGGGCTCCCCGCGCGTGGTCGTGACGGGCTTCGCCCTGATGGGCGGCGTGGGCGTGGACAGAAAGGTCCGCAGAGCGGAGAAACTCCGCCAGCGGGAAGAACGCCGCCGCCAGAAGCTGGAACGAAAGAAGAACACTCCGGACTGACCCGCCCCGAGGGGAACGTCCTCAGACGCACAGGAAACCGCGCAACACCCCGGGTGGCGCCCGCTGAACGTCGGGCGCCGGGAAGCCGCCGGTCAGGGGCGCGGGGAACTGCGCGAACGGCCCCCACCGGCCCGCGCCGGCGGACCTCCCAGGCGCCCCGCTGGTGAAGGTCAGAGCTCGGCCGCGGCCGAGCCCTTCAGGTGCGAGAGGTTGAACGTCTCGGCCATCCGCCGGAACCCCGCGTCCGAAGGGTGCAGATGGTCCCCCGAGTCGTACCGCTCCCGCAGCTTCCGCGGATCGTACGGATCCCGCAATGCCCGGTCGAAGTCCACGACCTCGTCGAAGACCCGCCCCGACCGGATCTCCTCGTTCACCGCCTGCCGCACGCGCTCCAGCGCGGGCTCGTACCCCCGGTGCCCTCCGAACGGCATCAGCGTCGCCCCCACGACCCGCAGCCCGCGCGTATGCGCCTGCCGGGTCAGCTCGCGCAGCCCCTCGACGATCCGGTCGGGATCGTTCTGGTGCGGGTTGCGCAGGATGTCGTTGACACCGAGCGCGATGACGACGGCCTTGACGCCCGTCCGGTCCAGCACGTCCCGGTCGAACCGGGAGAGACCGCTGGGGTTGACGGCGGGGTTGCCGAGCCCGTCGGAGAGGATGCGGTTGCCGCTGATGCCCTGGTTCACGACGCCGTAGCGCGGCGCGCCCGACTCCTCGCGCAGCCGGTCCGCGAGGACGTCCGTCCAGCGCCGGTTCGCGCCCATCGTGGACGAGATGCCGTCGGTGATGGAGTCACCGAAGACGACGACGGTCCCGTCGGTCTCGTTGCTGAGGACGTCCACCGCGGAGAGGTAGCGCCAGTACGGGCTCTGCTCCGTGTACGCGTCGCCGAGCTGGTCCTCCGTGCGGTCGCCCTCGGCGACGTAGCTGATCTGCCGGGCGTGCGGGTGGTAGGTGACGGGCCCCGACGGGGTCGGGGAGTACGTCGTGACGAGCAGGTCCGCGTCGTGCGGCACCCGCAGCCGCGCCGCGTCGCTCATCACCTGGGCGCCCGGCGGGATCACCACCGACGTGTTGCCGTTGAAGGTGAGCCTGCGCAGCGTGCCGGCCGCGGCGGCGGGGTTGTTCGATGCGGAGGCCAGCGCGATCGAGGCGTGCGTGATGCTGAGCGGCGTCGTGCCGTACAGGTTGGAGAGGGTGATGCGGGCGCTGCTGCCGCCGACGCTCGTGTGCACGACGTTGCGGATGGAGCGGCCTGCGAACCCCTTCTGCTCCGTGCCCGGTTCGAACCCCGCGGGCGACGCGGACCAGGAGCCGACCCAGATGCCGGAGGAGGCGGGTGCGGCAGAGTTGCGGGGACCGCTCGGGCCCGCGCTGATCGTGTCTTTCGAGCCGTCGTCGGTGCCTGCGACCCCGACGTATATGGCTGCGGAAATCACCACTATGACCGCGAGAACCGCGGCGAGAAGGGCATAACCGTGTCGCTTGGTCATGCGGGCTCTTTCTCCTCGGGCAGGGGGAGCCCCGAGGCTCCGGTGTGATCACCCCATGATGCGGCATGGGCCGTGAGGCGGCCGACACTGCCCCCCTCCGTCCAGTGAGACGCCGGGAACTTGTCGTCCGTTCCAGGAGTAGGTCAGGAAGGGGCGTAGGACACAGTCGATGGGGACAATCGGGACAGAGGACAGGACGCAGGACAGGGGACCAGTGCGGACGGCTACTGAGTGAACGGGCCAGGTGGAGTGAGTGGAACGCGCAAATGCGGAGGAACCGGCTGAGGTGCACGGCGATGAGCATGCCCGCGGGAACGGCGCCGCAAGCCGGGCGCTCCGGGGCCGACCGGACGCGCCGGCAGGTGGTACGGGCGTCGGTTCCACGGATGGCCTAAAGGCAGCGGTGCGGGAGCCTCGCGCGCCCCGAGCCCCCGGCGGCCTCGCCTACAGCCCCGCCGACGAGGAGAAGCGGCGCGGTGTCCGCCGTATGAAGATCACGGCGACGGGCCTGCTCGTCTTCGTCGCCGTCGTCTACGCACTGGCGAAGTGGGCGCAGAACTCCGGCGCGGGCCCCTGGGCGGGTTACGTGGCGGCGGCAGCCGAGGCGGGCATGGTCGGCGCGCTCGCCGACTGGTTCGCGGTCACCGCGCTCTTCCGCCACCCGCTGGGCCTGCCCATCCCGCACACGGCGATCATCCCGAACAAGAAGGACCAGCTGGGTGCCTCGCTGGGCGACTTCGTGGGGGAGAACTTCCTCTCCGCCGATGTCGTACGGGACCGTCTGCACGCCGTCGGCATCGCGGGCCGCCTCGGCGCCTGGCTCGCCGAGCCGGCGCACGCGGACCGCGTGACGGCCGAGCTCGCGACGGCCCTGCGCGGCGCCCTGACCGTCCTGCGCGACTCCGACGTGCAGGCGGTCGTCGGTGAGGCGATCACACGCCGCGCGGACGCGCAGGAGATCGCCCCCGGCATGGGAAAGATGCTGGAGAAGGTGGTCGCGGACGGCGGTCACAGGCGGGTCGTGGACCTGGTCTGCGTACGGGCGCACGACTGGCTGGTGGAGCACGGCGACTCGGTCATGGACGCGGTGCAGGGCGGCGCTCCGGGCTGGACCCCGAAGTTCGTCGACAAGCGCGTCGGTGAGCGGGTCTACAAGGAGCTGCTGCGCTTCGTCACCGAGATGCGGGACATGCCGGGCCACCCGGCGCGGGGCGCCGTCGACCGTTTCCTCGCCGACTTCGCCGCCGACCTGCAGTCCGACTCGGACACGCGGGAGCGCGTGGAGCGGCTGAAGCGTGAGGTCCTCGGACGCGACGAGGTCCAGGACCTCATCGCCTCCGCCTGGTCGGCCGTGCGCGCGATGATCGTCGCCGCGGCGGAGGACGAGCGCAGCGAGCTGCGCCTGCGCGTGCGGGCCTCGCTGCTGTCGCTGGGCGCGCGGATGGCGAACGACGCACGGCTGCAGCAGAAGGTGGACGGCTGGGTGGAGGGCGCGGCGGTGTACGTGGTGACGACGTACCGCGACGAGATCACCTCGCTCATCAGCGACACGGTGGCGGGCTGGGACGCCGAGCACACGTCGAAGAAGATCGAGGCGCACATCGGCCGCGACCTGCAGTTCATCCGCATCAACGGCACGGTGGTCGGCTCGCTGGCGGGCCTCGCGATCTATACGGTGTCGCGGCTGCTGGGGGCGTAGGCCGGGGCAGGGGCGGCGCGCAGGCGCGGTGCGTAGGCGCAGTTCAGCGCGCGTGAACGGGGATTCGCTGGGCACTCTGGAGGGGCCCCTCGGCGTCGAGGTGGCCGTCGTCCGGTGGTGGTGCGGGGGCCGCAGCCCACGTACACGTACCGCATCCGGCGACGTGGCCGCAGCGGAAGGAGTCGCCTGCCATGACCGCGTCGTCCACGCCTCCCCAGCCGCCGCCGCCCGCGCAGAGCGCGGGGAACACGGTCACCACAGCGGTCCCCGCCCGCCTGGACCGACTGCCGTGGTCGCGCTGGCACTGGATGATCGTGATCGGCCTCGGCACGGTCTGGATTCTGGACGGTCTGGAAGTCACGACCGTCGGCAACATCGCGAGCCGCCTCTCCGAGGAGGGCAGCGGCCTGGCGATCAGCTCCGCCCAGGTCACCGGTACGGCGGCGGCCCTCTACGTGGCGGGGGCCTGCGCGGGAGCGCTCTTCTTCGGCCGCATGACGGACAGGTTCGGCCGCAAGAAGCTCTTCATGGTCACCCTGGCCGTGTACCTCGCCGCCACCGCCCTCACGGCGCTCTCCTTCGACGCCTGGTGGTTCTTCCTCTTCCGCTTCCTGACGGGCTTCGGCATCGGCGGTGAGTACGCGGCCATCAACTCGGCGATCGACGAGCTGATCCCGTCCAAGTACCGCGGCCGCGTCGACCTGATCATCAACGGCAGCTACTGGCTGGGCGCGATCGGCGGCTCGCTGCTGTCGGTCGTCATGCTCAACACGAGCACCTTCCCGAAGGACCTCGGCTGGCGGCTCACCTTCGCCCTGGGCGTCGTACTCGGCCTGGTGATCCTGCTCGTACGCCGACACGTACCGGAGAGCCCGCGCTGGCAGTTCATCCACGGCCACGGGGAGGAGGCGGAGCGCCTGGTCTCATCGGTGGAACGCGAGATCGAGTCGGAGAAGGGCGAACGCCTCCCGCCCCCCGAGCAGGAGATCACCATCCACCAGCGCAAGAGCATCGGCTTCGGCCTGATCGCGAAGACGGTCTTCCGCGAGTACCCGAAGCGTTCGATCCTGGGCCTGGCGCTCTTCATCGGCCAGGCGTTCCTCTACAACGCGATCACCTTCGGCTTCGGCGCGATCCTGACCAAGTTCTTCGACGTCCCGTCAGGCAACACGGGCTACTACTTCGCCGTCATCGCCGCCGGCAACTTCCTCGGCCCGCTCTTCCTCGGCAAGCTCTTCGACACGGTCGGCCGCCGGATCATGATCTCGTCGACGTACATCCTCTCCGGCCTCCTCCTCTTCGCCACCGCCTGGCTCTTCGACCGCGGCTCGCTGACCGCGACGACGCTCACGGCGTGCTGGTGCGTGGTCCTGTTCTTCGCATCGGCGGGAGCGAGCAGCGCGTACCTGACGGTCTCCGAGATCTTCCCGATGGAGACGCGGGCGATGGCCATCGCCTTCTTCTACGCGATCGGCACGGCGGCGGGCGGCATCAGCGGCCCGCTCCTGTTCGCCGAGCTGACGGAGTCGGGAGTGGTGGGCGACACCGTGCTCGCCTTCCAGATCGGCGCGGGCCTGATGTGCGCGGCGGGCCTGGTGGCGGCGGCGCTGGCGGTGAACGCGGAGCGGAGGTCGCTGGAGGACATCGCGAAGCCGTTGTCGGCGACGGAGTGACCCAGGAACGGGGAAGGGCGCACCGTGTCGCGGTCCTCGTCCGGGACGGCGTGCTGCCGATGGAACTGGGCCTGGTGCACCAGCTGTTCGGCGCGGCGAGGAGCGCGGCGGGGGAGCGGCTGTACGAGGTGAGGACGTGCGCGCCGGCGGGCCCCGGCCTCATCCGCACGGACGCGGACTTCCCGGTGGGCGCGCAGCACGGCCCGGAGGCGCTTGCGTGGGCGGACACGGTGCTGATCCCTGCGTCGCACGAGGAGGACGAGTCGCTGACGCCGGGCGGCCTGCCGGCTCCGCTGGCGCGTGCGCTGGACGCGGCGGCGGCGCCTGAGTCCCTCACCCGCCTCGCCTCGATCTGCACAGGGGCGTTCGTGCTGGCGGCGGCGGGCCTGCTGGACGGCCGCAGGGCGACGACACACTGGCTCTCGACGGACTTGTTCGCCCGTACGTTCCCGTCCGTGACGGTCGATCCGGACGTCCTCTACGTGGACGAGGGCCGCATCCTCACATCGGCGGGGGAGGCGGCGGGCGTGGACCTGTGCCTGCACATGATCCGCGAGGACCACGGCGCGGCGGTGGCGGCGGACGTGGCACGCCGCACGGTGGTGCCGCCGCACAGGGAGGGCGGCCAGGCGCAGTACATCCAGCGCCCGGTTCCGGTGGGGGTTTCGACCTCGACGAGCGAGACGCGGGCGTGGGCGGAGGAGCGCCTGGCCACGCCCCTGACGCTCAGCGAACTGGCCGCCCGCGCCTCGATGTCCGTACGCACGTTCAGCCGCCGCTTCCGCGAGGAGACGGGCCTGACGCCGATGCAGTGGCTGACGCGACGGAGGGTGGACCGCGCGCGAGAACTCCTCGAATCCACGGACCACACGGTGGACCGCGTGGCGACGGAGGCGGGCTTCGGGACGGCGGCGTCGCTGAGGCAGCACTTCGTGGCGAGGGTGGGGGTGTCGCCGGGGGCGTACAGGTCGACGTTCCGGGGTGGGCGGGGCTGACCGGGGGGACGCGGTGATGAGTACGCATACTCTGTCGCACTCCGCTGCCGAGCGGCACGGTCGTACACATGACCGCGACAGCGAGCCCTCGCCTGGCCCTCCTGCTGACCCCGCTCCGGCAGACAGCCCCGCTGCCCAGGTACGCGACCCGAATCCTGGGAGCGACTTTGGCGGCCGGAGCGTACGTCGCATGCCTCCCCTGGGACCTGCGCAACCGCCCCGAGACGCCGGGCGCGCTGCACGAGACGTCTCCGGTGAGCGGCGCGGGCGTCACGCTCCTGTCCGTCGCCCTCCTGGCCCTGGCGGCCTACTTCGGCGTACGGGATCGCCCGGCGTGGACGCTGCTCGTGGTGGCGGTCCCGCCCGCGACGCTGATGTACGTCTCGTTCGACACGCACCCCACGCAGGACGCGCAGGTGTGGCCGCTGGCGTGGGCGGCGTTCACGCTGCTGTTCGGGGCGGGGACGCTGGTGACGGCGGTGGTGGCGAGGCGGCTGCGGGGCGGCCGCCCGGAGCTGGACGAGGCCCCGCGCTAGCCCTCTCCCCTCCCTACCTGTGGCGGTCGGCGAGGACCCAGGAGGCGAGCCCGACGCCACCGGCGACACCGAGGACGGCGGGCCAGGCGCCCACCTTCTTGGCGAGGGGATGCGATCCGGCGAACCCGGCGAGGTAGGCGCCGGTGAGCGCGGCGGCGGTCTTGCCACCGGCGGCTTCACGCCACTGCCGGGCGGCGACGACGCCGGCGGCACCGAGCACGACCCCACCGAGGGGCCGCTTCTTGGTGGCCCGCGCGGTGGCGTACCCCCCGACCAGCCCGCTCACGGCCACGACTGCCGCGGGAATCCTCGCCATGATTGATCCGCCTCTCGGTCATAAGTCCAGGTTGTCTTGCCTATGGGGCGAGGCTAACGCGGGCCGCCAGGCCACCGACCGGCACCCTCAGTGCTTCGGTCAGTGCTCCGGCTCGACCTGCGCCTTCCGAGCTTCGGCTCGACGGGCTCGGGCTGCGCGTCGGCCCACGCGGCGAGAACGCCGACGGCGGCGGACCTGACCTCCCCCTCGACGGGCACCTCGTCCAACATCCGCCGCTCCCCATTGGGCAACGCGAGCTCCCGATAAAACTGAAGGTCGGGATGCCCGTTGCGGGCGGCGTCGTGCCGGTCGGCGGCGTAGACGAGCCGACTGATCCCCGCCCAGTAACAGGCGGTGAGACACATGGGACAGGGCTCGCAACTGGAGTACAGCGTGGCCCCTTCCAGGAGATACGTCCCGAGCCGCCGCCCCGCGTCCCTCAGCGCCATGACTTCGCCGTGGGCGGTCGGATCACAGTCCTCGACCACACAATTGCTCCCGACCCCCACGACTTCCCCGTCCATGACGACGACGGCCCCGAAGGGCTTCTTGGTGGTGTCGGGGCCGAGGGAGCGACGGGACTGAGCGATGGCTTGCTCGATGAACGCGCGGTCGTGGTCTTGCTCGGAGGCGTAGGGCAAGGGGTTCTCCTCCTCGTACGGCGTCTAGGGCGTCGCGGCGTGCCGCCCCTGGATGGATGGGTACATGGTTGACGGCTGCGCCGGTCTCACACATGGCGGTGTCAGCGCCACGTGGCGACGAAGCGGTCCCACGCTGTGGAGGAGACCCGGAGGCGGGGCCCGTCGGCTCGCTTGGAGTCGCGTATGAGGACACCGCCGGGAGGGCCAGGGAGGAAGGCGGTCTCCAGGCATTCGGTGGTGTTGCCGCCGCTGTGGGAGGACTTGAACCACGTGAGTGCTGAGGGAGGAAAGGGCGGCGTAACGGCGGGCACTACAACTCCTTGCGGACGCGTTGAATCATGGAGGAAGAGGCTTCCATGTCCAACGCTTGTGCGCGGAGGTAGTCGAAGGCAAGCCGGTAGCGCTCCAGTTCCTCGTCTTTCTCCAGGAAGAGCGACCCGGTGTGGAGGTCGACGTACACGACGTCCAGGGCCGGTTCGGTGCCGCCGATGATCACGAAGCTGCCGAGTGCCGCGCAGTGGGCCCCTTTGGAGAAGGGCAGCACTTGAAGTGTGATGTCGGGTGTTTCGTTCGCTTCGAGTAGGCGGCCGAGCTGTTCCTTCATGGCTGCCGGGGAGCCGACGACGCGACGGATGACGGACTCGTCGAGGATCGCCCACAGCCGAGGGGGAGTCGGCCGGGTCAGGATCTCCTGCCGTTTCATGCGGATGTCCACGAGGCGTTCGATCTCGGCCGGGGCGAGGCGCACTTCGTTGGCCTGCTGGACCGCGGTGCTGTAGGCGCGGGTCTGCAGCAGTCCGGGCACGTACACGCATGAGAAGTGGTCCTCACGAACCGCCTCATCCTCCAGGGTGAGCAGCAGATTCATGCTCTCCGGGATCGAGTCGGTGAACGAACTCCACCACCCTTGCTGCTTGGCGTCCTTGGCGAGCGCCACGACTGCGCGCCGCTCGGCGTCGGAGGCCGTGTACTCGCGGCACAGCGCGTCGACCACGAGCCACTTGACGGGCCCGGCCTGTGTCTCGTACCGGCTGACAGTCGCCTTGGACACCCCGACGAGAGTCCCGGCCTCTTCCAGAGTCAGCCCCTTACGGGCGCGCAGCTTCCGCATCATCGCGCCCAGTTGGCGCCGACGCGTGGTGGTCCGTAGCGACATATGACTCCTCTCGCTCTCCTGTCCAGCCCGAAGGTCGGATTCCCACTCCCTGCTGGGCGCGTCCAGGCTAAGCGCCAACTCGGCTGACCCCCCACCGAGTTCACTCGAAGGATATGGGTGAGAAGTTACATAGCGAGACTTCTCTGTGCCATGCTCGCAGCACTCACTACGCGGTGTAGCCGTACGAATACGGCGGGCGCAGCGCTGCGTGGCCTGCGAGGGAGCCTCTCCATGCCCAGGTACGAAGAGGGCGCACACCGACTGCGCCGAGTCCTGCCCTTCGAAGCGACACCGAAGGAAGTTCCGCTCCTCCGCCTGGAGGTGAAGCGCAACTTGGAGCAGTGGGGTGCGCTGAGCGTCCTCGACGAAGCGGGGCTGGTCGCGACGGAACTGGCGACGAACGTCATCAAGCATGTCGGCGAGGGCACGCCGGCGACGCTGGTACTCGAGCCCCGCGGGGGCCGCCTCCGCGTTGAGGTGCACGACGGAAGCTCGGCCGTGCCGACGCTGAGTGCAGTGTGTGGCGAAGCGGAATGCGGCCGGGGCCTCCACCTTCTGGCCTCCCTGAGCGAGGAGTGGGGCACCGTCGTGACGGCTGCGGGGAAGGTGGTGTGGTGCGAGATCTCACTGACCGCTGTTGGACAGTGCGCACGGG
Source organism: Streptomyces venezuelae (assembly GCF_008642355.1). NCBI lineage: Bacteria > Bacillati > Actinomycetota > Actinomycetes > Kitasatosporales > Streptomycetaceae > Streptomyces > Streptomyces venezuelae. The sequence goes on along the minus strand of NZ_CP029193.1, from coordinate 3,048,120 downwards.
TCCAGCGCGCAGCGGCCGTGCTGGACGAGTACTGCAAGCTGATCGGCTCAGACTCGATGGTTGCGCCGGAGCGTGCGCTTTTGGAGACGTTGGTCCCCGAGGTCATCGCTGACCTGCTGCATTGGCTCGCTGCACAGGGCGGGGACCCGGACGAGGCGCTGGGTCTGGCGCTGGCCCGCTACGAGTCAGCGGCGGCGGAAGCGGCGTGAGGGCTGTGGGATGCCGCATCGGCAATCAGGGCCCTCAGTGCGTCCGGAGTGCGCCAGGATTCTCCCCGGCGGTTCTTGTGGCACATGCGGTGGCAGTTGGCGCACAGGCAGGCAAGGTCGTCGAGCCTGGTGCTTCGGGGGCCGGATATATGGAGGGGGGTGACGTGGTGCACCTCGATGTATCCCTCGCCGAGTGCGCCGTAAGCGCGTGCGAAGTCGAAGTCGCAGACCTCGCAGCGCAGCGGCTTGCCGTTCTGCTGCGCCTGCTTGATCTTCAGCTTGCGGAGCTTCTGGTCTCGCTCGCGGGCCAGTGCCTGACGGACGAGAAGCCGGCCCTCGATAGCGGTAGAGCCGGAGTCGTCGATCTCATCGGGCTGGGGCGGGATGAGCTGCAGCCGCCCCGAGCTGATTCCGTCTTCGATCGCCTGAGCGGCCTCCAGCATCTCGGCCTCTCGGTCGATGAAAGCCTTGATCATCAGGCGAGTCGGCTCCCCGCAGCGTGTGCCTTTGCGGGTGTAGTCGGGGTGGTTCGTCGCGAAGTCGCTGGTCTTGCGGCTGACGCTGTCCGGAGACCGGAACTCGGGGAGTCCGAGGGCTTCGGGGGGATGGATGGGGAGCGACCGGAGCAACTCGGACAGTTCTTGGACCTCCGGATCTCCGGTTCGCAGCTCGCGCCACCCGTTTCTTACGACGCGCGCTCCGGCCAGTACGAGCTCATCCTCAGTCCACGCAGGGATCCGCATGGGCAATATCGTATGAGTGTTCGTCGTGGCAGAGGGTGTGTTCAGCGAACTATGCAACGTGCTGCACACTTGGGTAGGTCTAGTTGTCAGTGGGGTCTGTCACCCTCTGTGATGGTGGTGCGCGCAGTGTGCCCGCCGCTGCGTACCGGTATGGAGGGGACATGGCCCGCGTAAATGAGCTCAAGTACACCTCGGTGGAGATCTGCGCCGGGGCTGGGGGCCAAGCTGTCGGTCTGCACAATGCGGGCTTCAGGCATGCTGCTCTAATTGAGATCGACAGGGATGCCTGTCAGACACTCAGGGACAACACCAGCAGGAACCCGGAGTGGGATGGGTGCACGGTCATCGAGGCGGATCTCAGGCTGTTTGATACGGCGAGCTTGGGACTAGTCCCAGGGGAGCTTGATCTTCTGGCGGGCGGGGTGCCTTGTCCTCCATTCTCGGCGGCCGGCAAGCAGCTGGGCCGCGACGATGAGCGTGATCTCTTCCCACGGATGCTCGATCTCGTCGATGAACTCAGTCCTAAAGCCGTGATGATCGAGAACGTGCGTGGTTTGCTCGACCCGAAGTTTGCCGATTATCGGCAAGAGATCATCAAGCGCTTGGAGTCGCTGGGGTACGAAGAGTGCTATTGGGAGGTGCTGGAAGCGAAGCGATATGGAGTCCCGCAGCTTCGCCCCAGAGCCGTCCTCGTTGCGATGCAGCCGCAGTATGCCCGGTACTTCCAGCACACCAAGCCCGAGGAGCGTGCAGAACTCACGGTCGGCGAGGCGCTGCACGACTCGATGCGAGCCCGGTATGACGCAGTTGCTGACGACCCCAGGGCTGAGAACGCGTTCAAGAAGTGGTACGAGAAGGCGCTAGAAGGTGTCGCCCCCACCGTTGTCGGGGGTTCAAAGAAGCACGGGGGAGCAGACCTCGGGCCGACACGGGCCAAGCGAGCCTGGGCGGACCTTGGAGTATGCGGACTAGGCGTCGCCAACGAGCCAGACGAGATGAAGGATGCAGAGCGCGACCTTTTCGCTCCCGCAGGTCCCAAGCTCACGGTGACCCAAGCCGCACTGATCCAGGGATTCCCGGAAGACTGGCAGTTCTCCGGGCGCAAGACTGCCGCTTACCGGCAGGTCGGGAACGCTTTCCCGCCTCCAGTGGCACAGGCTGTCGGCGAGCAGGTCTACGCGGCTTTCGAGGCTTTTGAGGCTGCCCGAGAGCTATAGACGAGGCAGAGCGACCACTCACTTCTGGGCTGCTCGGAGTCGGCTCGCTGTGGCCGCGATCTTGACGGCGCAGGCCTCGGCTGATTCGTGCTCCCAGAAGCGGAGTACTGTCCACCCTGCTGCCCGAAGCTGCGCGTCGGTGTCGCGGTCGCGGGCCATATTCCGGGCAACCTTGTCCGACCAGTAGCCCGCATTGGTCTTCGGCTGTACATAGTGTTCCGGGCAGCCGTGCCAGTAGCAGCCGTCAATGAACACAGCCAGCTTTGCTGGTCGGAAGACGATGTCCGCTGTCCGGCGTAGGCCGGGAAGCGGCTTGGCTGCCACACGGTAGCGCATGCCCTGAGCGTGGAGAAGGCTTCGGATCTTCCGCTCGGGCTTGGTGTCGCGGCTGCGGATAGCTTGCATGTTGCGGCGTCGTGCCGCGGAGGAGGCCCAGGAACCTTCAGGCGGAACCCAACTCCCGCTGCTGCTTTCCATATTCTGCATGGCCTCCTCCGGACGGAAGGTCAGTCGATGCTGCTTGTCTTCTTCTTTGTCTCAGGAAGAAGAGGAGCCCGCTCTTCTGGGTCATCGGGACCAGCTGCGACCCAGTATCGGTCCTCTAGCAGGACGCGAGGCTGGCCGTCATGGTGTGGCTTGGCTTCCACGACGCGGATACTGACGCTCTCGCCCTCCTGCGGGACGGGTAGTCCTAGCTGGGCGGCCACAACTTGGTGGTTCGGATAGTCGCCGCAGATAAGTATCCCCTCATCACGAAGCTTGTCACGCGCCCCACCGTTGTACCGCACGCGCTTCATGTAGTCCTTCTGCTGTGCGAGAGTCCGCACCACCGTACGGTTTACTCGGCGCCCCTGTACTCGCCGGAACAGCTCGTTGAGCTTTGCTTGGCCAGGGCTGCGCCGTGTTCCGGCCCCGGCATTCAAGACTGCCTGCTGGGTCTCCTTGTCGATGTGCAGCAGTAGGTTCTCCTCCAGTGGCGCCTCATGCCAGAGCCAAGTGACTAGAGAGTGATGCTGTTTTGTGAGCCGGAACTTTCCGTCCCGGTTGCCCTTCTTTGTGACTTTTCCGCTAGTGGTCAGCTTTGCGCGATTTGCTCGAAGGAGTCCTGCACTCCACAGGCTTTGGTGGTCGTCCGCCCAGACCACGAGGCAGATTTCATCCAAGGCTTCTGGTGGAATCATCCAGCCGTACAGCTTCTGTGAGTACTTGCAGTCGACCTCGATCCCTTCGATCAGGTAGTCCAGGTCTGCTCCGCTGGATAGTTCGAATTCACGTAGCAGGTTGATCTCTACCAGAGTTCCTGCGTGAGTCTTCTCGGTCTTGTGAAGGTCGTTCCAGTCAAACCGGCCAGTGTGCTCGCCGTCTAGGAGCTGGTCAATGGTGTCGCGCAGGACGCGGGCGAACCGCTCGCCCCTTGGGTCCAGGCTCAGTAGGTGCTGGCGTACGAGCATGAGCTCAGGGTCGTCACACACGCCAGGTGCTGGGCCTGGAGGGTCGAAGAGGGGTGTGGGCACGAGTAACTCCTGAAGCAGAAAGACGATATGTGGCTCACTAGTATCACGGCTCGCGAGATGACCCTGGGCTCCGAGGTCATGGTCAACTACCCTGCTCACGGGTTGACTTACTGCCGACTGTGGGTGTGGGCGATGGAGACGACGGCCAGGCATGTACTGGACCTGTTCTGTGCGTCGGTGAGCACTGAGAGGCGCTTCGAAGACTGGAAGCGTGATCCTCGAAGGGAACGGGTTGCGCCAGTGGTGTTGGCGCACCGCACGCGAGTGCTGTATCGCCTCACTGAGGATGATGTGCACGACGTGTGCCAACGCACGGAGCATGCTCTGGGGCAGGTGCGGCGCGAGGTAGGGGAGAGTGTGCCCCAGATCGTGGACTGGCACCCGAAATTCGCGTTTACGCATACGTTCCATACGTGTGTGGAGCGTCTTGGAGCAGTACCTACCTATCAGCAGTTCCGGGAGTTCTCACTTTCTTCTGCTGAGGGGCTCGGAATGCTTGGCACCCCTGCAAAGGAACTGATTCGGGACCTTGTTGTAAGGCATGGTGTTGAGCAGCGGCGCGCTCAGGCAGCGATGCGCTGGCGCATCGGCAACGCGTACTACGGTTTTCTGCGAGAGGTGTATACCCTCGTGCAGCTCAGGAGGCGCGGAATTGATCTACGTGTTCACCCGCTGGCCGATGCGCTGTTCCGCGTAGACGCGTGGACTGGGCGGCGAGCGCTGAGTTTACGTGTGGGGAATAGAAAGTTCCGTCAGGGGAGCAATGCTGGCCGGAAGACCCCTGCTGAGCTGTTACTTGCCGACGTGGTGCCGCCGCTGCGGTTCGACACTATTGAACTCGCAGCAGCGACCCAATTCGGCCAAGTGCATGTGCCGACTGCCCAGGTCCTTGATCACGCAGCCGACCGCCTCAATGTTCTTTAAGAGCAGCAGCCGTAGGGTGAGGCGGCTCGTTTTTGTAGAACCTCTTCGGCGAATGTGGGCGCCAACAGTCTGTTGCTCAGGCGGAAAGATCGCCGTGACACTCCCCATACCCCCGCCCCGACCCACACCAACACCCAGCCCCCTCCTCCGGCGGCCAAGCCACCGCCCGCCCCCGCGCCGCCAGCGTCGTCGCGTACTGGGGCAGGAGCGACGGGTCCTCCGGGGAGGACGCCTCCGAGGCCGCGAAGGCCTCGTAGGACGGGACCGTGCCCGTGACGATGCCCAGGTTCGGCGTGCCGGAGGCCGACAACTCCCTCAGCGAGGACTCTATGGTCGACAGGTGTGCCTCGTGGGACGGGTACTCCGAGGACAGGGACGGGTACGCCGTCAGGAGTTCCGTCAGTTCCGGAGCGGGCCAGTGAAGCACCGCCACCGGGAAGGGGCGGGACAGGGCCTGCCGGTACGAGCCCAACTCCGCCTGGATACGGGCGATTTCCGCACGCAGCTCCGCCGGGTTCTCCGAGCCGAGCGACCACACCCGCTTCGGGTCGTGCAGTTCGTCCAGGGGGACCGGGGAGGACGAGACCTGGTCCGCCAGGGCGTCCCAGTCGTCGTGGTCCGCGCCCAGGAGGCGGCGTACCCGGTGGCGGCCGAAGAGGATCGGGTGCGTCGCGTACGGGGGCTCCGTCGCCGCGGGGATCAGCAGCGTCGCCGCCTCCGTGAACGCGGCGTGCGCCTGCTCCAGCTCGTCGTGGGATTCGAGGGACTCCGCCACGATCACCCACGGCGCGGGGTCCCGCGGCGCGGACGCGCGGACGCCGTCGATGATCGCCCTCGCCTCCGCCTCGTGCCCGTACTCCCACAGGTTGGAGGCCTTGAGAGCCCGGATCAGGAGTGGGGAGGAGGGCGGGTGTGGGGCCGAGGGGGAGAGGAGGTTGTCGTAGAGACTCGTCGCGCGGTCTCGGGCGCCGGCCAGTTCGAGGTGGGCCGCGGCCTGGAGGAGGAGCTGTTCGGCGTCCTCCGGGTACAGGTCGGCCGTGCGTTCCAGGCGCGCGGCTTCGGCGATGTGGTCGACGTCGACGTCAGCGGCAGCAGCAGGCTTCTCGGGGCGCATACGGGACACGGTACTGCCGAGTGGGGCTCGTGCAGGAGGGTCGGTACGGTTCCTGCCCTGGTCGGCCGTGGCGGCCATGGATCCTGGGCATGGATCCTGGGCATGGATTGTTGCGGGTGCTGCGCCTATCCTCGCCGCGGCCGGGGGCGGGACCCCGGCGTCGTCGGGCCGTCGGGCCGTCGGGCCGTCGGGTCGTCGGGTCGTCGGGTCGAGGAGCGTCGTCGGGGCGAGGAGGCTTCGTGCGCGTACGGGTACCTGTCGTTCAGCAGGGGCGGTCGCCGGGCCGCCGCTCCCTCGCCGCGCGGCTGGCGTGGAACGCCGCCGAGGTCGCCGTCACCCTCGGGGTCGTGCTGCTCCTTCTCGTCGCTCATCAGCTGTGGTGGACCAACCGGCAGGCCCGCGCCGCCGCCGAGCGCGAGGTCGAGGCCCTTGAGGAGGAGTGGGGCCGGTCGGACGGGGATGGTTCCGGGGGCGAGCGAGCAGGAGGGGCGGCCGGGGGGCTTCCGGCGGAGGCGGGACGCTCCGGTTGGCGTGATCCCGCGCGCGGTCCCGCCCGTGGCGTGCCCGGAGACCCTCCGCAGTCCGGCCGCACCGGCCCACCCCGATGGGACCAGGCCTACGCAGTCCTCCGCATCCCGCGGATCGGCATCCGCGTTCCTGTCGCCGAAGGGGTCGGCAAGGGGGGCGTGCTCGACAAGGGGTACGTCGGGCATTATCCGCGTACCGCCCAGCCCGGCCAGGGCGGCAACTTCGCCCTCGCCGGGCACCGCAACACCCACGGCGAGCCCTTCCGCCGCATCGACCGGCTCCGGAACGGGGACGAGCTGCGCGTCGAGACCAAGGAGGCCGTGTACACGTACGTCGTCGACAAGGCGTTGGCGCGGACCTCCGCCCACGACGGGGGCGTCATACGTGACGTGCCGCGCAGCGACGTGCGGAGGGGGTACGGGTACCACGCGCCCGGGTACTACATCACGCTCACCACCTGTACCCCCGAGTACACCTCGAAGTACCGGCTCGTCGTGTGGGGGAAGCTCCGGGCCATGCGGCCCAGGTAGCCGAGAGGCAGAGACTAAGGTCGGGCCGTGATCGCTCGACGTCCCCATCTTCTCTGGCTGCTCGTCCCCTTCGTGCTGTACCTCGGCGTGCTGCCGCTCGCCAACCGCGTGCGGCCCGTCGTCCTCGGGCTGCCGTTTCTCTTCTTCTGGCTGCTGTGCGCGACCGTGCTCACGCCGCTCTGCGTCTGGCTCGCGCACCGGGGTGACCGGAAGCGGAAGGGACGTGCGTCGTCATGAGCAACGGAGCCGTCGCCACCACCGTCTTCGCCGTCTTCATGGCCGGCACCGTCGCCCTCGGTCTCGCAGCCGTCCGCGGGCGCGGCAAGCAGGGCGGGATCGCCGAGTGGTCCGTGGGCGGGCGCAGCCTCGGGGCCGTCTTCATCTGGGTGCTGATGGCGGGGGAGGGGTACACCAGCTTCAGTTATCTGGGGGCCGCCGGGTGGGGGTACAACTACGGGGCGCCCGTGCTGTACGTCGTCGCCTACATGTCCTGCGGGTACGCCGTCGGGTACGTCGTCGGGCCCATGCTCTGGGCCTACGCCCGCCGCCACGGGCTCGTCAGCATCTCCGACATGGTCGCCCACCGGTACGGGCGGCCCTGGCTCGGTGCCGGTGTCGCGCTGCTCGTCACCGTCTTCCTGCTGCCCTACATCCAGTTGCAGATCACCGGCATGGGCGTCGTCGTGTCGACGATCTCGTACGGCGCCATCAGTCTCGACTGGGCGTACTTCATCGGCTTCGCCGTCACGACCGGGTTCGTCGTCGTGAGCGGGCTGCGCGGCAGCGCCTGGGTGTCCGTTCTCAAGGACGTGCTCGTTGTGGGCACGCTCGCCTTCCTCGCCGTCTATGTGCCGCAGCACTACTTCGACGGGTACGGGCCCTTCCTCGACCGGATCGTCGAGGAGAAGAGTGCCTGGCTGACGTTGCCGGGGAGCGGCGGGAGCCAGTACGGGGAGGCGTGGTTCGCGACCACCTCGCTCCTCAACGCGCTCACTGTTGTCATTTTCCCGACCACCGTCGCCGGGTATCTGGGTGCGCGCAGCGCGGACGGGCTGCGACGCAACGCCATCTGGCTGCCCGCCTACAACGTGCTGCTCTTCGTGCCCATGCTGCTCGGCATGGCCGCGCTCTTCGTCGTGCCGGGGCTTGTCGGTGCCGAGTCCAATCTCGCGCTCTTCAAGCTCGTCGTAGACTCGCTGCCCGCCTGGGCCGTCGGCGTCATCGGGGTCGCCGCCGCGCTCTCGTCCATCGTGCCCATGGCCGTGTTCATGCTGGTCATCGGGACGATGTGGGGCAGCAGCGTGCTGTCGCTGCTGCCCCGGTGGCGTACCCCGCAGCGGCAGAAGGTCGCCTCTCAGGGCGTGGTCGTCGTGGCGGGGGCGCTCGCGCTCGCGATGACGTACGGGGCGCCCAACACGCTCGTACGGCTCTCGCTCATCTCGTACGAGGGGATGGCGCAGCTCGTACCCATGCTACTTCTGGGGCTTGTGTGGCGGAAGTTGAGCCTGGTGGGTGCGTTGAGCGGGCTCGTGGTGGGTGTGGCGATCGTGTGCGCGCTCGTCTTCAGCGACCACGACCCCGTGTTCGGGGTCAACGCGGGGATCGTCGCGCTCGCCGTGAACCTGGTGGTCGCGCTCGTGGTGTCGTACGTCGGGCCCGCCGATCGGGAGGACGGGCGGCCGGACGAGGACGTCCTCGCGAGTGATCCGGTGGGGCAACCGGAGGACGGGATCAGCTCCGTCGCCGCTCCCGCAGCAGAAGCACGCTGACCGTCGCGAGCACCGCGAGGCAGGCCGAGACCGTCACCGCGAGGTCCGCGCCGTGCGCGAGGTCGTCCGTCGAGGTCGACACCGCGATCATCAGGGCGACGCCCGCGGCCGAACCGACGTAGCGCGCCGTGTTGTTGGCGCCCGAGCCCATCGCGGCGCGTTCGGCGGGCACGGACTCGACCGAGAGCAGCGGGAGCGCCGCGTTCAGGAGGCCGGCGCCCGCGCCGGAGACGAGGAGGCCGGGCAGCAGCCGGGTCCAGGAGCCCGAGGACGCCGCGCCCAGCATCGTCACGGCGGCGACGGCGTGCAGGGCGAAGCCGACGGCCAGTTGGTGGCGGGCCGAGACCCGGCCCGCGAGCCGCCTGGCCTGCAACGCCGCCACGAAGGACGTGCCCGACCAGATCACGAGCAGCCAGGCCGTGCTCATGACGGAGAGGTTCAGCGTGTGCTGGAGCAGCGTCGGCAGATAGCTGAACAGGCCGATCACGGAGAACCCCGTGAACAGGGCGCCCGCCGTCGAGGCCAGGAACAGCGGGCGGCGCAGCAGGGCCAGGTCGAGCATCGGGGTCCGGACGCGGCGTTCCACCGCCACGAACGCGGCGAGCAGCACGGCCGCCGCGACCAGGAGCGCCGCCACGGGTGCGCGCAGCCAGCCGTCCCGCCCGAGGGTGAGCGCGGCCACCAGCGACGTCAGGGCCAGACCGAGGGTGGCTGCGCCCGCCAGGTCAGGGCGGCCGCGGCGCGCGGCGCGGGACTCGGTCAGCGCGCGCGGTGCCAGGGCGGCGACCACGAGGGCGGCGGCGCCGAGGGTGGCGTACGCCCAGCGCCAGCCGTTCGGGCCCGCTCCCGCCAGGGCCCCCGCGACCGGCGGGCCCGCCGCGATGCCGCCGCTCACGAACGCGCCCCAGACGCCGGTCGCCCTGATCCGCGCGGCGCCCGCGGGGAACGCGTGCACGAGCAGGCCGAGGCTGCTCGCGAGGATGGCCGCGCTCGCCGCGCCCTGGGCCAGGCGGGCCAGGGTGAACAGCCAGGTCGACCCGGCGAGCGCGGAGAGCACGGTGGTGATGCCGAGCGCGACCGTGCCGGAGAGGAAGATCCGCCGCCGGCCGTAGTCGTCGGCGAGGCTGCCCGCGACCAGGAGGACCGCGGCGAGGCCGAGTGGTGTGCCGTTGAGCAGCCAGGCCTGGGCGGAGAGCGGGGTGTGCAGGGCGGCTGCCGTGTCGGGGAGCGTGATCATCGGCGCCGTGTACGTCATGAGCGTCACGGCCGTTGCGGCGCTGGTGACGGCGAGGGTGGCGCGGGGGTGCGGGGTGCCGGACGGGGGTGGTGCGGGGGCGGTCGCTTCGGGGGTGCCCGATGCGGGGGCGGCCGGTGCCGGAGTGGTCGGCGCGGGGGCGGTGGGGGTGTGGCCGAGGCGGGAGGACATGGAGAAGCCCTTCGAGGTTCAGTCATTGAACTCGGTGAGTGCGACGACCGTAGCATCGAGAGTTCGTTCACTGAACCTCGTACGGGAAAACGGTTAGAGTGGAGACATGGCTCTCGGCAAGGACTACGCCGCGCAGGAGTGCTCCATGGCCCGCGCCCTGGAGGTGGTCGGCGAGCGCTGGACGCTGCTCATCGTCCGCGACGCCCTCTACGGAGTGCGGCGGTACAACGACTTCCTCGTCCACCTCGGCATCCCGCGCGCCGTCCTCGCCGCCCGCCTGCAGACGCTCGTCGCCGCGGGCGTCCTGGACAAACGGCCGTGCGCCGAGGCGCCGAGGCGGCAGGAGTACGTGGTGACGGAGCGCGGCGAGGCCCTGTGGCCGGTGCTTCGCGCGCTCGGGGCGTGGGGGCGCGACCACATCTCCGGCACCAAGTCGCCGCGCCTCTTCCGGCACGCGGCGTGCGGCACCGAACTGGGCGCCGGGGGCGACTGTCCGGCCTGCGGCGGCCCCGTCGCCATCAGGGACGTCGAGATGCTGCCGGGGCCCGGGCTCGATCCGGACCCGAAAGATCCGGTCAGCCGCGCACTGGCCCGGCCCCGCAGGCTCCTTCAGCCGGTCGAAGTCGATCCTGTATAACGGCAGTACGACAGTAGTCAGAGGCGCAGTACGACAGTCGTCACAAGCACCGGCAGAGAGAGGGGGCAGACATGCGCGACGTGATCCGTGACGGGAAGGCGGCCGCACGCCCGGCCCTGCTCCTCCTGCTCCTCCTCGTCGAAGTCGTCCTCGTCGACACCGGAAGTCTCGCCTCCGCCGTCGCGCTCGCCGCGACCGCCGCCGCGGGCTCCGCGCTCGCCGTCTGCTCCGTCATCGCCGCGCGCTGCGCACCCGCCGTGCCCCGCACCAGAGTGCGCACGGCCATCCGCGACCGTGAGATGCGTACGGCCTTCCTGCCGCAACGCGACCCCGACGCCAGGGGCCGCAGGCGCCCCCGAGCACCCGGCCGTCCCGTCCTGACGGCCGCGTAGGGGAACGCAACCGGGAACAACCGGAACAACCGGGAACAACCCAGCTCTTCCGAGCGTCCCCTCGCGGGCCGTCATGCCGACGCGACGCCAGCCCTCGCTGACCGTCGCCCTCTCCTCTCCCGGCACGACGAGACCCACGGAGGGCTCCTCCATGTCCGCTTTCATGTCCCTGTTCGCCGATCTTGTCGCGCACCTCGCCGACCTGCTCGACCCGCTCTTCCACGCCTCGGCGACCGCCGCCGCGATCGTGCTGTTCACCGCCTGCGTACGGCTCCTCGTCCACCCGCTCTCGCGCGCCGCGGCCCGCGGCCAGAAGGCGCGCGCCAAGCTCAACCCCCAGATCGCGGAGTTGCGCAAGAAGCACGCCAAGAACCCCGAGAAGCTGCAGAAGGCCGTCCTCGAACTGCACCGCAAGGAGCAGGTGTCGCCGCTCTCCGGATGCCTGCCCAGCCTCTTCCAACTGCCGGCGTTCTTCCTGCTGTACCACCTCTTCTCCAGCTCCAGCATCGGCGGTGACGCCAACACGCTCCTCGACCACACGCTCTTCGCCGCGCCGCTCGGCGGCCGGTGGACGGACGCGCTCGCGGAAGGCGGGGTGTTCGGGGCGCAGGGGCTGGTCTACGTCGGGCTGTTCCTGCTCGTCGCGGCCGTCGCCACGTTCAACTACCGGCGCACGAAGTCGCAGATGGCGGCGGACCCCCTGCCCCAGGGCGGTGACCAGCAGGCCCAGCAGGTGCCCGGTATGGGCGCGATCACGAAGGTGATGCCGCTGATGTCGTTCATGACTCTGTTCACGGTCGCCGTCGTGCCGCTGGCGGCCGCGCTGTACGTGGTGACCAGTACGACGTGGAGCGCGGTCGAACGAGCCGTGCTGTACCGGGACATGCCGGGCACGGCGGGGGTCCTGGCTACCGCTGGGTAACGGTCCAGTACGTGAACGGGGTATTGCGGAGCGGACGGCGACCTTGGACGATCGACCAAACCTCCGATGGCCGCATCCCATCGGCCGGGCTGCCGAAGGAATGGAGTCTGACCATGAAGCTGCTGCGAGTCGGTACGTCAGGCGCGGAGCGCCCCGCGCTCCTCGACGCCGAGGGAACCCTCAGGGACCTGTCGGGGGTGGTCGCCGACATCGACGGCAGCGTGCTCGCCGACGCGGCGGCGCTCGACCGGATCAGGGCCGCCGCCGACGCCGGTGACCTGCCCGTACTCGACGCGGCCGGGCTGCGCGTAGGGCCGCCGGTGGGGCGGGTGGGCAAGGTCGTCTGCATCGGCCTGAACTACCACGACCACGCCCGCGAGACGGGCGCGGAGCCGCCCGCCGAGCCCGTCGTCTTCTTCAAGGCGGCGGACACGGTGATCGGCCCCGACGACACCGTCCTGGTGCCGCGCCGCTCCGTGAAGACGGACTGGGAGGTCGAGCTCGCCGTGGTCATCGGACGTACGGCGCGCTACCTGGAGTCGGACGAGGAGGCGCTCGCGCACGTCGCGGGGTACGCGGTGGCCCACGACGTGTCCGAGCGGGAGTTCCAGATCGAGCGGGGCGGCACCTGGGACAAGGGCAAGAACTGCGAGACGTTCAACCCGCTGGGCCCCTGGCTCGTCACCGCCGACGAGATCGCCGACCCGCAGGCCCTGTCCCTGAAACTCTGGGTCAACGGTGAGCTGAAGCAGGACGGCACGACCGCCGACCAGATCTTCCCGGTCGCGGAAGTCGTGCGCTACGTGAGCCAGTTCATGACCCTCTACCCCGGCGACGTCATCAACACGGGGACGCCCGCGGGCGTGGCGATGGGGCAGCCGGAGCCGAAGCCGTACCTGCGGGCCGGTGACGTGGTGGAGCTGGAGATCGAGGGGCTCGGGCGGCAGAGGCAGGAGTTGAAGGACGCGTAGCCCGCCGGGTGACGCGCGGAGCGGACGTTCCCGGCGCACGGTCGCGGACGTTCCCGGTTCAGGTTCGCCGGGGGCGTCCGCGCGTCATCATGACGCCATGGGGATGACGCCATGGGACTGACTCCGGCCGAAGCGGCGCTCACCGGCACGGCGTTCGGCGCCCTGGCCACGTTCTCCAGCGCGTGGCTCATCCAGCGGGCCACGACCAGACGCGAACACGAGAACCGCGTGTGGGACCGGCGTATGGCCGTCTACGACGAAGTCATGATCGCCGTCAGGCGCATGGCGGACCTCAGGGAGACGGTCCGCAGAACCGGCGCCTTCCCCGAACGCCCGCCCGGCACGACGGTCCCCGCCGACGACATGTCCCCGCTCCTCGCCCGCCTGGAGATCTACGGCAGCGACGCGCTCCTCACCGCCTGCAAGCGCGCCTTCGCGGCCCGGCGGCGGTGGAAACTGGCCTGGGGATCGTGGTGCACCCAGCAGGACAACAATCCGCGGATCAGCGACAACGACCCTTACTGGGTCGAGTTCAAAAAGACCGTGAAAAAATCAAGGAAAGCGGATCACCGGCTCCTCGCTCTGCTGCGTGCCGAGATTCATCCCGAAAGGATCTCGATGAGGCAGAAGTGGCTGGCGCGGCTGAAGCGTTCGAGAGTTCCCGGAATCCGCAGAGCGCGTCCGGTCGCCCCCGACTGAATATTCCCTCAGATGTGCCACAGGCCCATTCCCCGGCAACCAATTCTGGTTACCATGGCGTCTTCCGGGCGAAATCGGGGGTTCGCTCAGGGTCCGGGACGGGGGGGCTGGCCCGTGGTGTACGACGAACACTTCATCGAGATCTTCCGGAGCGGCTGCCGACAGGGCGCCGAATGCCGCCGAGGGGCCGACTGCGGGCAGGACGAAGGCCTCGGGCAGGGCGACGGCTGCCGGCGCGGATCGGGCGTACGCCTCACCCGCGAGTTCGCCCTCACCGCCGCGCACTGCCTCAAGGACCGCGAGCTGAAGGGCCTCGACCTGCTCATGCTGCGCCTCTCCGACGGGAAGCAGGCCATGGGGAAGGTGCACGACCACGACCGGCGCTCGGACCTCGCGCTCCTGAACCTCACCTTCGCCGAGGGGGAGGACGTCCGGCTTCCCCGGGTCTGCTTCGACGACGCGCGGCAGGACGAGGAGTGGAAGGCGACGCACCAGCCGCCCGACACCGACGACGTGCTGTCCGGCACCGTCGCCGACGTGTCGTACGCGTACGGAGACCCGGAGAAGGGCGTGAACACCTGCGCCCTGCGGCTCAACTGCCACACGAGCCCGGACGATTACGGGAAGTTCGCGGGCAGCCCGGTGGAGCGCGGCGATCCGTACCGCCCGACGGCGGTCCTCGGCCTCATCGTCAAGCGGCACGCGGACACGGCGGGGGACACGGTCTTCGCCGCCACGATCCGCGAGGCCGTCAGGCAGTTCGACCGGTTCCGGTTCCGGATCGAGGATCTGGCGAGGGACCAGTGGCCCCTCTCCGTCAGGCCGTACTCGGTGGAGGCGACCGATACGGAGAAGAAACTGCGGATCAACGCCGCTGTCGCCGAGGCCCTGAAGAAGGCGGGGCACGACTCCGTGGTGGCCGTGCACTGGATACGCCGCTGACCCGGCACACCGGCAGTGGGCCGGCGACCTCCCGGGAGGGACCATGACGACGACGCAGTACCTGGACGACGCCATAGCCGTCGCCGAGGAGATGCTCCTCGAAGAGATGCACTCGACGCCCCCGGGGCCAAACCCCCGGGACAGGAGCCGCCTCGCGGCGTACGTGAAACACGTCCGCAGGCCCGACCCCGCCGACCAATACCAGCAGTTGCGCGCCGGACAGCTCATCCACCTCGCCAAGCTCCTCAGCGCCCTCGGCATGAAGACCCTGTCCCTTTCCGTGGCCGACATGACGCTGCGGCACATGGAGACCGTCGAGGCGGACCGCGAGGTGTACGCGGCGTCCGTCTGGAACGAGCTGGGCGCCCTGCTCGCCGAACACGGCGATCTGGAGCGGTCGCGGCTCGTCCTGTGCCGCGCGCTGAGCAGGGCCGAACGCGGCAGCCTCGTCCCGGAGCGGGGCCGGATCCTCGCCAACCTGGGGGCCGTCAGCCTGCGCAGGGGGGATCTGGGGGACGCCGGTTTCTGGGCGGACAAGGCGCTGGAGGAGCTGGACACGCGGCCGGGCGACGACCCCGACGCACGCCTGACGGCGGAATGGGTGCAACTGGAGCTGGCCCGGGGCGAGGACGACCGCGATCTGGACCGCATCGGCGCCACCCTGCGGAGGTTCGACCGGTCCGCGGAGCACTCCATCGCCCTCAAGGGCGGTGACCATCCGGCGGCCATCGCCGCGCGGCGCGCGCTGGCCACGGCGAAGTTCGAGGCGGCCGCGGCCGCCCACGACGTGGAACTCAGCGAGCGGCAGCTGAGCGAGCTGGAGATCGTGCGGCTGAACGCGTCGGCGTTCCTCGGGGCGACCCACCGCGAGACGATCGTGGCCCAGGCGGCGCTGGCCGTCGCCGAGTTCGAGGCGGCGGGCGGCGGCTCGGGGAGCCTCTCGCGCAGGCAGCGGGCGGTGTCGCTGCTCGAATCGGCCGAGGAGATGGCCGTGGAGTCCCTCGGCAGGGAGCATGCGCAGACCCTCGCGATACGCGAGGCGCTGGCCCACCTCCGCGCCGCGACAGTGCAGGCGGACGACCTCCCGTACCGCATCGACCGCACCTACACGCCGCAGGAGAACGACGTCCGCAACACCGCGAAGAAGAAGGCGATCGACGCGGAGCGGAACGTCATCCGCCTGACGGCGCACGCGGGCGCCTCCTACTTCCTGGCCGACCTGGACATCTTCTACTGGCAGATCCACCGCGCCCTGGAACGGGGCACTTACTTTCACGTGATTCTGAGCAGCCCTTGGAACAATCTCGCGATCTTCATGCAGCACGGCGCGGACTCGGAACCGGTGAGCCACCAGAACATCGTGGACCGGGTGCGGGCAAGTACGTATTACCAGGAAACGTTCCTGCCGGTGATCGAGTCGTACAAGGATCTGCGCAGCCGGTTCCCCGACCACATCGAGCTGAAGCTGACCCCCACCGACATCTCGGGGTCGACGCTGCTCACCTCGGAAGCGGGTTTCTTCGAGCCGTACATCACCATGAATCCACTGCAGCGCACCCGTAGGGGCCTGAGCGTGTTCGAGCACCAGTTCCTCAAGGACAGCAAGTACTACGAGGACAGTCTGGCGGCGTTCCGTACGCAATGGGAACTGACCAGCACCTGGGCTCAGTTCGGCATGCACGAGGAGAAGCACATGGAAAGGCTGCGCGCACTGATGACGACGCAGTCCGACGACCGTTGGTGCAAGAGCACGGAGTGAGGACGGAGATGACGCCCTCCGAGCCGACGAAGAGCGGCTCGGGCAGCCCGTCCAGGGGCCAGAACTGCCAGCGCAGGCAGCGGTCGGGTTCGCGCAGCCTGATGTCGCCCGCGTAGTCGAGGACTTCGACGCCGACCTGCATGTGGTGGTTGGTCGCGGGGTCGGGGTCGGTGAGGCAGGCGACGCGCAGGTCCAGCGCGTCGATGCCGGTCTCCTCGGCCAGCTCCCTGCGGGCGGCCTCCTCGAAAGTCTCGTTCAGTTCGACGTGGCCGCCGGGCAGGCCCCAGGAACCCGCGCCGAAGCAGTTGGCCCGCAGACCCAGCAGGATGTCACCGGCCGGGCTTCCCCGGTGCCGGCCGTCGCGGCGGACGATTGCCTGCACCCCTACACGTACATGCGCCGTCATCGGGAACTCCTCACTGGTCCGGGTAGGTGCCGGCGAAGTTCTCGACGTTCCTGGCAGGGGTGAGCAGTTGGGCGGGCCGGAGCGTGTCGTCCGCCAGCTTTTCGAAAAGATTCCCGATTCTGCGTTCCTCACCCTCGTCGACGACGACGATCCCGCAGTCCGGATCGATGAAGAAGTAGCTGCCGGTCCGGGTGGAGTTCCGGTACACCCGCAGGGGGACACCGCGCTGCCGTGCGGCTTCCCGGCACGCGCTCACGACGTCCTCGAACTCCTCGTCGCCGAGGGCGAGCCAGTCCCGGTTGTCCGCGCCGTAATTGGTCTCGGACATCTGGTAGACCTTCCAGACGTCCGGCAGGGACGCGTCCTCGATCAGGTCCAGGACCTGCGGCGCGCCCTTGACGTTGAGGCGGGTGACGACGGTGCCCAGCTTCACCCGGACGTGCTCGTGGTTCTCGCGCACCTCACCGAGCAGGCGCAGTACCCGGTCGCGGTGCGGTGCGGGGCTGCCGGTGCGCAGGAGGCCGTGCTCCTTCCGGTCCGCGGACTCCAGGGGCAGGGCGATCCAGGAGAGGTGCGGCAGGACGCGGTCCATGGCTTTCCGGGGCGCGAGGCCGTTGGTGCTGAGGACGACGCGGGGGGCGGGCCGCCCGTCGTCGAAGGGCTTGCGCAGCGCCCCTACGAGGTCCGGGAGGTAGGGGAGCAGAGTCGGTTCACCACCGGAGATGACGACACCCTGCACCCCGCCGTCCCGCAGGACGTCGACCACGTTCCGAGCTGTGTCCCAAGACATGGAAGGGACCTCGTGACGCGGTCCGAAACAGAAGGGGCAGCTGAGATTGCAGCGGCCGATGGGGCGTAGGTCCACGAATGCGGGCAGCTGCATGCTGCGCAATTAAGGGCCCTGTGGAGACAGTAGAAAAACCCACAGGGCCGCTTTCAGTCTTTCCAGTGAGTTTAGTTCACTCGTTACGCTGAATTAAAGGCCGTTCAGGTTGCGAGAAACTTTTCCAGCGCCTCGACCACCAACGCATGGTCCTTCACCTGCGGCAGCCCCGACACCACCACCGCGCCGATCACCCCCGCGCCCTCGACCGCGATCGGGAACGCGCCGCCGTGGGCCGCGTACGCGTCGAGGTCGAGGCGGGAGGCGTCCTCGAAGGTCGTGCCCTTGGCGCGGAAGCGGGAGCCGACCAGGAGGGAGGAGCAGCCGTAGCGTTCCACGACGCGGCGTTTGCGGGTGATCCAGGCGTCGTTGTCCGGGGTCGAGCCGGGGAGCGCCGCGTGGAAGAGCTGCTGGCCGCCGCGGTGGATGTCGATGGCGACGGGGGCTTCGCGCTCGCGGGCGAGGTCCACCAGGAGCGTGCCGAGGGCCCACGCGTCGTCGTACGTGAAGTGGGGCAGGACCAGGCGGCGTTCCTGGGCCTCCAGCTCGTCGATGGAGGGGGCGTTCGCGGGGGCGGGAGGAGTGCTCACAGCGTCACCGTCACACCGTCGCGGGCCGAGCGGCGCGCCGCCTCCAGGACGTCGAGGGCCGCCGCCGCCTCGTGCGCGGAGACGGGGTTCCGGCCCTCGCCGCGCAGTGCCGCGGCCACCGCCGCGTAGTACGCGGGGTAGTCGCCCGGCAGGGTCGGGGCGGGGCTGCCGCCGCCGGTCAGCGGGGACTCGCCGGAGCCGACCCGGCCCCACATCGCCTCGTCCTCCACGCCCCACGGGGTGTGGGTGGCCGGACGCTTGCCGTCGCGGAGGGCCGCCTCCTGCGGGTCGAGGCCGTACTTCACGTAGCCCGCCTCGGAGCCGAGGACGCGGAAGCGCGGGCCGAGCTGGGCGGTCGTCGCGCTGACGTACAGGTGCGAGCGGACGCCGTTCGCGTGCGTGACCGCGATGAACGTGTCGTCGTCGGCCTCCGCGCCCGGACGGCGTACGTCCGACTCCGCGTACACGCTCACCGCGGGGCCGAACAGGACGAGGGCCTGGTCGACGACGTGGCTGCCCAGGTCGTAGAGGAGGCCGCCGATCTCCTGCGGGTCGCCGGACTCGCGCCAGCCGCCCTTCGGCCGCGGCCGCCACCGTTCGAAGCGGGACTCGAAGCGCCACACGTCGCCGAGTCCACCGTCGTCGAGCAGCTTGCGCAGCGTACGGAAGTCGTTGTCCCAGCGGCGGTTCTGGAAGACCGACAGGAGGAGCCCCCGCTCGTCGGCGAGGGCCGCGAGCTCGCGCGCCTCGGCGGCCGTGCCGGCGATCGGCTTGTCCACGACGGCCGGCAGGCCCGCCTTGAGGGCGGCGGTCGCGAGGGAGACGTGGGTCTTGTTCGGGGAGGCGATGACGATCAGGTCGAGCTCGTCCGCCCGGTCCCACAGCTCGTCCGCGGAGGCCGCGCAGCGCAGGGCGTCGCCGAACTCGGCGCGTGCCTGTGCCTGGCGCTCGGGGTTCGACGTCACGACCGTGTCGAGGACGAAACCCTCGGTGGCGGCGATCAGCGGGGCGTGGAAGACGGAACCCGCGAGTCCGTATCCGATGAGGCCGACGCGGAGCGGCGAGCCCGGGGAGGGGTGCGGGGAGCCCGGCGTGGGGCGCGTGGAGCCTGTACCAGTCATGCCATCCACTTAAGCAACGGTGTTGCCAAAGTGCAAGCGGGCGGGACAATGGGGGCGTGAAGTCGTACGTGCAGAGGGAAAACCCAGGCGTGAACCTGCCGGCGCTGCGTGGGCACAACGCGGCGCTCGTGCTCGATCTGCTGCGTGCCGCGGGGGAGACGGGCATCAGTCGTCTTGAACTCGCCGAGCGCACGGGGCTCACGCCGCAGGCGGTCAGCAAGATCACGGCGCGGCTGCGGGCGGAGGGCCTTGCGGCGGAGGCGGGACGCCGCGCCTCGACGGGCGGCAAGCCGCGTACGGTGCTGCGCCTCGTGCCCGGCGCGGGGCACGCGGTCGGCCTCCACCTGGACCGGGACGAGCTGACGGCCGTCCTCGTCGACCTCACCGGCACGGTCGTCGCCGAACGCCGCGCCCCGCTCGCCTTCGGCGCGGGGGCGCGGGCGGTGGTGGAGGTCGCGGCGGAGGAGGTGCGGGAGCTGCTGGGTGCGGGTGCGGCGGGACGTGGTGCGGGGGATGTGGGGCCGGTCTCCGGGGTCGGGGTCGCGCTCCCGGGGCCGCTCGACCACGCGGAGGGAGTCCTGCACCGGGTCACCGGGTTCCCCGAGTGGGACGGATTCCCGTTGCGGGACGCGCTGGCGGAGCGGCTCGGACTGCCGGTCACCGTCGACAAGGACACGAACGCCGCGGCACTCGGCCTCGCGCTCGCGGGTGCGGCCGACTCCTTCGCGTACGTCCACCTGGGCACGGGGCTCGGTGCCGGGCTCGTGCTCGGCGGGACCGTCCACCGCGGGGCGCGCACGGGGGCGGGGGAGTTCGGGCATCAGGTGCTCCAGCTGGACGGGCCGCGGTGCGAGTGCGGGGACCGGGGGTGCGTGGAGGCGCTCTGCCTCGCGGCGGTCGCGCGGGGCGAGCTCGAGGAGGCGGCACGGGTCCTCGGCACGGCCGCGGGGAACCTGGTGGGGCTCCTCGACATCGACCGCGTGCTCCTCGGAGGGCGGACGGTGTTCGCGGCGGAGGATCTTTTCGTACGGGGGGTGGGGGCGGTCGTCGCTGAACGGGTCCGGCGCGGGGGCGGAGGCGGGGGCGCAACGGTCCCGGTTCCCGTGCCCGTGGGCCTCGCCCCCGGAGGGGAGCGGGCCGTCGCGGAGGGCGCGGCGCAACTCGTCCTCGCGCCCGTCTTCGGCCGCGCGGACGTGGCGTTTCCGGGCCGCCGCGGAGGCCGGGGCTGAGCCCAATCGGCCGGCCGGGGAATCTCGCCTGATCGAGGGGACTCCGGCGGGCCGATCGGGCCCAACGGGCGGTGGCGGGGCAGTCCGGGCGGGCGAGCGTGACAGGGTCTCAGCCCACGACAGCAGGCCCACGCCGTCGTCCCGCTGCCGCCTCCGTCCTGGTGCCGGTGCCGGTCCCCTGCCCCCGTCCCGTCCCCGGCACCCGCCCCGCAAAGGTCCCGCATGCGCCTCCGTCATCTCCTCGTCCTCGGCGTCACCGCCGCGGTCCTCGCCCTGGCGCCCAGCGCGGCTGCCGAGGGCGGCCCGCCCGCCGACCACCCCGCCTGCACCTCTGTCGACGCCACCGAGTTCCCCCTCGTCACCCGCATCCACCCGGGGCCCGGCGCCTACGAGTCCGGTGGGGAGCCGCGGGACTGGACGCTCGACCTCAGCAATTCCACCGACGAGACCTGCGGGAACATCCACCCCGTCCTCGTCCTGGCGGACGAGGAGCGGACGTTGCGGGCGCGGCACGTCCGGGCGGAGTTCGGTGACGGGGACCGGTGGTGGGACGTGGACTTCGAGAGGACCGGGCAGGGGGAGAACGTCGGCGTCTTCGGCGGCAACGGGTTTCCCGGATTCACCGTCGGGCCCGGCCGCACCGTCACCGTCAAGGTCCGCCTCTCCTTCGCCCCCGGCGCCGAGCCCAACCACGTGGTGACGTCCGCCGCGGTCGTCCAGCGCAGGGACGACGACGGCGACTGGGTCGGCGCCTCCAACGAGTACCCCTTCGACATTGTCCCCGAAGGCACCGTCGTCCCCTCGGCGACGGCTCCCTCCGCCGAACGGCTCCAGGAGCTCGCCGAGACGGGGACCGGCACCACGCTGGGATCCGGCATCGCCGCCGGCGCCGCCCTCCTCGGGCTCGGCGCCCTCGCGGTGGGCGCGCGGCGCCTGCGCGCCGGGAGGCGGTGAGGGGCCCCAGGACGGGACCCCCAACTCCCCCCGCCACCCCACGTTCACCCACCCGTTCACGTACGTCTGCGAACATCCCCCGGTGGACAACCTCACCCCCGGCCTCGACCCCGAACCCCCGGCCCACCTGCTCACGCAGGCGCCCGGCGCGCCCGTCCGCTCCGGGATTCCCGAGCACGGGCGCATCCCGAAGTACTACGCCGTGAAGGCCAGGA
Source organism: Streptomyces venezuelae (assembly GCF_008642355.1). Taxonomy (NCBI): domain Bacteria; kingdom Bacillati; phylum Actinomycetota; class Actinomycetes; order Kitasatosporales; family Streptomycetaceae; genus Streptomyces; species Streptomyces venezuelae. The sequence continues at coordinate 3,026,426 of NZ_CP029193.1, read as the reverse complement.
TGGCGGGGCTCATCGAGGAGTTGGGGGACGGGCAGCCGCTGCCCACCGAGCGCGATCTCGCCGAGCGGTACGAGGTGGCGCGGGAGACCGTGCGGCAGGCGTTGCGTGAACTGCTCCTGGAGGGGCGGCTCCGCAGGCAGGGGCGCGGCACGGTCGTCGCGGGCCCGAAGCTGGAGCAGCCGCTGTCGCTCGCCAGCTACACGGAAGGCGTGCGCAGGCAAGGGCGTACGCCCGGACGTAATCTCATCTCCCTTGATCGCTTCCCCTGCCCCGGCCCCCTCGCCGCCGAGATCGGCGCCGAACCCGGCGAAGCCGTCTGGCACATGGAGCGTGTGCTGCTCGCCGACGACGAGCGCGTGGGCCTGGAGAGCACCTACGTCTCCGTCGCCCGCGTGCCCCGCCTCGACGCCGACTTCGAACCCGACTCGTCCTTCTACGCGTACCTGCGCGACCGCCTCGGCATCTCCTTCGGCGACGCCGACGAACGGATCGAGACCGTCCTCGCCACGCCCCGCGAGGCCCTTCTCATCGGGACGCCGCCCGCACTCCCCATGCTGCTGATCCACCGGCTGTCGCGGGACACCTCGGGCCGCCCGCTGGAGCGGGTGCGCACCCTCTACCGGGGCGACCGGTTCTCGTTCACCACGCACCTCGGCTGAGGAACCGCCCTCGACCGGGTCACCCAGTTGCATCACGAGAAGGTAACGGGTCTAGTCCAAGCTTGGGTGGCCGTTCACCGTCCCGTTGCCCACTCGCCCCGCCCGGGTCACCGGCCCCCAGCAGCGTTGCCGCCGTGAGAGTCATCGTCGTAGGAGCCGGCGTGGTGGGAACCATGCACGCCTGGCACGCACTGGACCGCGGCCACGAGGTCGTACAGATCGAGCGGGAGAGCGAGGCCCGGGGCGCGTCGCTGCGCAACTTCGGGCAGATATGGGTGAGCGGCCGGGCGGGCGGCGAAGAGCTCGACACCGCCCTGCGCGCCCGCGAGCTGTGGGAGGAGATCGGCGCCCGCGTCCCGGGCCTCGGCTTCCGGGCCAACGGCTCCCTCACCCTCGTCCGCAACGACCGCGAGCACGCCGTCGCCGAGGCCGCCCTCGCCCGTCCGGACGCCGCCGCCCGCGGGTACAAGCTGCTCACCGCCGACGAGGCACGGGCCCTCAACCCGGCCCTGCGCGGCGGGTTCAGCGCCGCCCTGTGGTGCGAACGGGACGCGGCCGTCGAGCCCCGCACCGCCCAACTGCGGCTCAGGGCGGCACTGTCGGCATCGCCCCGCTACACCTTCCTGCCCGGCCGTGAGGTCCGCGACGTCGTCGGCGAGAACGCCGTGCGCGACGACCACGGCGACGTGCACACCGGTGACGCCGTCGTCCTCGCCACCGGCGCCTGGCTCGGCGGCCTCGTCCGCGAGCTCGCGGGACCCGACCTGCCCGTGCGCCGCGTACGCCTGCAGATGATGCAGACCGAGCCCCTCGGCGAACCGCTCACCACCTCCGTCGCCGACGCGGACAGCTTCCGCTACTACCCGGCGTACAAGTCGGCGGCTCTGGACGCGCTCAACTCGGCGCAGGAGCAGGCGCCGACCGCCGCCGCGCACAAGATGCAGCTGCTCATGGTGCAGCGCCAGGACGGCGGCCTGACCATCGGCGACACCCACGAGTACGAGCACCCCTTCGCCTTCGACACCGTCGAGGACCCCTACGACCACCTCACCGAGGTCGTCGAGGGCTTCCTCGGCCGTCCGCTGCCGAAGATCAGGCGGCGCTGGGCCGGGGTGTACGCGCAGTGCGTCGACACGAGCCGTGTCGTGCACCGGCAGCAGGTGCGCGACGGCGTGTGGCTGGTCACCGGGCCCGGCGGGCGCGGCATGACCTGCTCGCCCGCCATCGCCGAGCGGACCGCCGACGAACTGGGATGGTGAGGGAGTTGACGAACAGCATGAACGCACCTGCCGACGCACCTGCCGTGGACGCCGGTCGTATCGGGCTCGTCGTGCTCGACATGGCCGGCACCACCGTCGCCGACGGAGGCCTCGTCGAGCAGGCCTTCGCCGCCGCCGCGCGCGAACTCGGCGTCGAGCCCGACTCCGCCGACCACGCGGCGAAGCTGGAGTACGTCCGCGCCACCATGGGCGAGTCCAAGATCTCCGTCTTCCGGCACCTGTTCGGCGAGGAGAGGCGCGCGCAGCAGGCCAACGTCGCCTTCGAGAAGGCGTACGGGACGCTCGTCGACGGGGGCCGCATCGCACCCGTCCCCGGCGCACGCGAGGCCATCGAGGAGCTCGCGGACGACGGCCGCACCGTCGTCCTCACCACGGGGTTCGCCCGCGTCACACAGGACGCCATCCTCGACGCGCTCGGGTGGCGGGACCTGGTCGGCCTCACCCTGTGCCCCGCCGACGCGGGCGGGCGCGGGCGCCCCTACCCCGACATGGTGCTCGCCGCCTTCCTGCGGACCGGCGCCGCGGACGGCGTGCGGGACGTCGCCGTCGCGGGCGACACGGCCTACGACATGCTCAGCGGCGTACGCGCGGGCGCGTCGGTCGTCGCCGGGGTGCTGACGGGCGCGCACGGGGACGCCGCGCTGCGCGAGGCCGGCGCGACCCACGTACTCGGCTCCGTCGCCGAACTGCCCGCCCTGCTCCGGGGCGTCGGCTGATGGGCAGCGGCATCCGTTTCGACCGGGTCTGCGTCGCGTACGACGGGACCACTGTCCTCGACTCCCTCGACCTGACCGTCGAGCCCGGCGAGGTCATGGCCCTGCTCGGGCCGTCGGGGTCCGGCAAGACCACGGCGCTGCGGGCCGTCGCGGGGTTCGTGCGGCCCGTGTCCGGGCGGGTGTTCCTCGGGGACCGCGACGTCACGGACCTGCCGCCGCACCAGCGGGGCATCGGGATGGTCGTCCAGCAGTACGCCCTCTTCCCGCACATGCGGGTCGAGGACAACGTGGCGTTCGGTCTGAAGGCGCGGAAGGCGGCCAAGGGGGACATCGGAGTACGCGTCGCCGAAGCGCTCGGCATGGTCGGCATGGCCTCGTACGCCAAGCGGTACCCGCGCGAGCTCTCCGGCGGTCAGCAGCAGCGCGTCGCCATCGCGCGGGCGCTCGCCATCCGGCCCGACGTGCTCCTGCTCGACGAGCCGCTGTCCGCGCTCGACGCGCAGCTGCGGTCGGGAATGCTGGGTGAACTGGCCCGTCTGCACCGCGAGTTGCCGGACGTGTCGATCCTGTACGTCACGCACGACCAGGTCGAGGCGCTCACCCTCGCCGACCGCATCGCCGTCATGGACCGGGCGCGGCTCCGGGACTGCGGGACGCCGCAGGAGCTGTACCGGGCACCCCGTACGGAGTTCACCGCGTCGTTCGTCGGCAACGCGAACCTCCTCGCGGTGACGGTGGGGGCGGACGGGGTGTTCCTCGGCGACACCGAGCTGAAGGTCGACACGGGGGGCGTGGCCGCCGGGGTGACGGCCACGCTGTGCGTGCGGCCCCACCTGGTGGGGCTCGGGGACGGGCCCAATGCCCTGACCGGGCGGGTCGTCGAGGTGCAGTGGCGGGGCGCCACGCACCGGGTGTACGTCGAGGTCGCCGGGGAGCGGGTCAAGGCGGACCTGCGGGAACTCCGTGAACCGCCCGCCGTCGGTGACGTGGTCACGTTGCACTTCGCCGCCGAAGACGCGGTGCTCCTGGCCGGAGGGGTGACCGATGGCTAGTCCCACCGAACGCCCCGGTGCAGGTGACCCGGCACCGGGGGGTGTGCCCACCCTCCCCCGAGCTCTCGACTCCGCTCGAGCAGGGGGGACCCCCATCGCCGTGCGGAACGCCTGCCCACAGCGGGAGCGGCGACTGCGGAGGCTGCCCGCGTTCGTGTGGGCCCTTCCCCCCGTCGCCCTCCTCGGGGTCTTCTTCCTCTACCCGCTCTTCCTCGTCGTCCAGCAGTCCGTGCAGCCCGACACCGGGGGGACCTCCCTTCAGCCCTACTCCGACGTCTTCGGCTCCGAGGCGTTTCGGGAGGCGCTCGGGACCACCGTGTGGCTGGCGGTGGGGGCCACCGTCGGGTGTCTCGTGCTCGGGTTCGTGCTCGCGCTGGTCATCGCCTTCGTGCCGTTTCCCGGGGGGAAGGCCGTGGCCAGGTTCATCGACGTCTTCCTCTCCTTTCCGTCCTTCCTGATCACGCTCGCCCTCCTCTTCGTCTACGGGACGAAGGGCATGGCCAACGGCGTGTGGACGGACACGACGGGCGCCGCCGAGGGCCCGTTCCAGTTCCTGACGACCCCGTGGGGCGTGCTGCTCGCGGAGATCACGTACTTCACGCCCTTCGTGATGCGGCCCCTGCTCGCCGCGTTCTCGCAGATCGACACCGCGCAGATCGAGGTCGCATCCAGCCTCGGTGCCCGGCCCGCCCGCATCGTGCGGCGCGTCATCCTGCCCGAGGCGCTGCCCGCGCTCGCCGCGGGCGGCAGCCTCGTCCTCGTCATGTGCCTGAACGAGTTCGGGATCGTCCTCTTCACGGGGGCGAAAGGGGTCACGACCCTCCCGATGCTCGTGTACAGCAAGGCGATCCTCGAATCCGACTATCCGGCGGCCTGCGTCGTCGCCGTCGTCAACATCGCGATCTCCGTGGGCCTCTACGGCCTGTACCGGGTGGTGAGCCGTCGTGTTGGTGCATAGCCGCAAGGTGAAGTGGGCCACCTGGGTCCTGTTCCTCGTGCTCTTCCTGCCGCTGTTCGCGCTGCCGCTGCTCGTGATCCTGATGGCGTCGTTCGCCGAACACTGGTCCGGTGCCTTCCCGTCCGGGTTCACCGGCGAGCACTACGCGTCGGCGACCCGAGGCGAGTCCCTGCAAGCCCTGACCACCAGCCTCGTCACCGCATGCGCCGCCAGCCTCCTCGCGCTCGCCGTGGGGACCTGGGCCGCGCTCGCCGCCGCCTCCCTGAAGCGGGGCGGCAGGAGGTTCGTGGACGCCCTGTTCGTGCTGCCCGTCGCCGTGCCGTCCGTGGTCGTCGGGCTCGCCGTCCTCGTCGCGTTCTCCCGACCGCCGATGATCCTCAACGGCACGCGGTGGATCGTGATCCTCGCCCACGCCCTCCTCGTCACCGCCTTCGCCCACCAGTCGGTCTCGGCCGCGATCGCGCGCCTCGACCCGGTGTACGAACAGGCCGCCGCGTCACTCGGCGCCCGTCCCTCGTACGTCCTGTGGAAGGTGAGACTGCCCCTCCTGCTGCCGTCCCTGAACGCGGCGGCCGGGCTCTGCTTCGCCCTGTCCATGGGCGAGTTGAGCGCCACGATGATGCTCTACCCGCCGGACTGGATGCCGCTGCCCGTGCGCATCTACGCGGCCACCGACCGCGGCTCCACCTTCACCGGCGCCGCCGTCGCGGTGGTCCTGATGGCGGCCACGCTGCTCGTCCTCCTGGCCGTCTCCCGCATCCGGACCCGCGCCTCCTACCGATGACTCCCCTTCTTCAAGGAGCACCCCACGTCATGTCCCGCGTCACGCACCTCCGCACGGTCGCCGCCGTCACCGGCGCCCTCGTCCTCACCGCAGCCCTCACCGCGTGCGGCGGCAGCTCCGCCGCGTCCGACGACAAGGTCGTCACCGTCTACAGCGCCGACGGCCTCAAGGGCGAGAACGGGGACGGCTGGTACGACCGTGTCTTCAAGGACTTCGAGAACAAGACCGGCATCAAGGTCAACTACGTGGAGGGCGGCTCCGGCGAGATGGTGCAGCGCGCCGTCCGCGAGAAGTCCAACACCCAGGCCGACGTGCTCATCACGCTGCCGCCCTTCATCCAGCAGGCCGACGAGCGGGGGCTTCTGCAGGCGTACGAGCCCAAGGGTGCCGACCAGGTCGACGGCGCCGACAAGGACGCCGACGGCAAGTGGACCTCCGTCGTCAACAATTACTTCGGGTTCATCTACAACAAGAAGGAGCTGAGCGGCGGCAAGGCCCCCAAGACGTGGGAGGACCTCACCGACGGCTCGTACAAGAACAAGGTGCAGTACTCCACACCCGGTGTCGCGGGCGACGGCACCGCCGTGCTCATCAAGGCGATGCACGACTTCGGCGGCGAGGAGCCGGCGATGGAGTACCTGAAGAAGCTGCAGACCAACAACGTCGGTCCTTCCGCCTCCACCGGCAAGCTCGCCCCCAAGGTCGACAAGGGCGAACTGCTCGCCGCCAACGGCGATGTCCAGATGAACTACGCGCAGTCCAAGGACATGCCGAACCTCGGCATCTGGTTCCCGGCGACCGCCGAGAACCCCGACAAGCCCACCACCTTCGCGCTGCCCTACGCGGCCGGGCTCGTCACCAAGGCCCCGCACAGCGCCAACGCCAAGAAGTTCCTCGACTTCCTGCTCGGGCGCGAGGCGCAGCGGCAGGTCAGCGAGGTCGGCGGCGGGTTCCCGGCCCGCAAGGACATCAAGGCCACCGACGCCAACGCCATCGCCCTCGAAAAAATCATCGACGGTGTGGAGATCTTCGAACCGGACTGGGCGGACGTCTCGAAGAACCTCCGCTCGTACGTGGAGGACTGGAAGTCGGCGACCGGCAGCTGACGGCCGCGACCGGTACCGGACGATCGACGGGGTCAAGATCAGCGAGGCTTGATTAGGCTGTGGGCGTCGGCACAGCGCTGTCCCGGCGCCCCAGCCACCTCGTACACCGCAGGAGTGCACCGCATGGCAGAGCGCAAGCCCATCGAATCGTGGCTCACCGACATGGACGGCGTGCTCATCCACGAGGGAGTGCCGATCCCCGGCGCCGACGCCTTCATCAAGAAGCTGCGCGAGTCGGGCAAGCCGTTCCTCGTCCTGACGAACAACTCCATCTACACCGCGCGCGACCTCCAGGCCCGGCTGAACCGCATGGGTCTCGACGTGCCCGTCGAGAACATCTGGACGTCCGCGCTCGCCACCGCGAAGTTCCTCGACGACCAGCGCCCCGGCGGCACCGCGTACGTCATCGGCGAGGCGGGCCTCACCACCGCCCTGCACGACATCGGGTACGTCCTCACCGACCACGACCCCGACTACGTGGTCCTCGGCGAGACCCGCACGTATTCCTTCGAGGCCATGACCAAGGCCGTCCGGCTGATCAACGGCGGGGCGCGGTTCATCTGCACCAACCCCGACGAGACCGGCCCCTCCACCGAGGGCCCGCTGCCCGCCACCGGCGCCGTCGCCGCGCTGATCACCAAGGCGACCGGCAAGAACCCGTACTTCGCGGGCAAACCGAACCCGCTCATGATGCGGACCGGGCTGAACGCCATCGGCGCGCACTCGGAGACCAGCGCGATGATCGGCGACCGCATGGACACGGACGTCCTCGCGGGCCTGGAAGCGGGCATGGAGACGTTCCTGGTGCTCACCGGGCTGACGTCCCGCGCCGACATCGACCGGCACCCGTTCCGGCCGTCGAACGTCGTGGACTCCATCGCTGACCTGGTCGAACGGGTCTGAGACGGGGGCCTGGGCCGACTGTCCGCCGCGCATCGAGATGCGGAGTCGGCCCGGCCGGGTGAACCTCGTAGTGGAGGTTCATCACGATGCGTACATGTTCCCTTGCTGTCCGTGGGGCGGGGGTGGCCGTCGTTCTGGCCGCCGTCCTGCCCGTGAGCGCGGCCCAGGCCCACGACAACGGCTCCGTACGGGCCACCGTCACCCCCGCGAGCACCGCGCCCGGCGCCACCGTGGAGGTGAGTGTGACGGGCTGCAGCGGCACCACAGGAACCGCCGGGTCCGGCGCCTTCGAGGGGGACGCCGAGCTCACCGGCCGGGACGGCGACACATACACGCTCAACGGCAGCGCAAGGATCAAGCGCGGCATCTCCGGCACGCACGACGTCACGGTCACCTGCGACGGCCACCCGCACCAGGGCGTCGGCACCGTCCGCATCCAGCGGCACAACCCCGAACCGGTCTCCCCGGTACGGGCCGGTGGCGGCGGCACCGCACACCTGAGCACCACGGTCGCGGGCGCGGAGGCGAACGAGGCGGGGCCCGGCACCCGGCACGCCGTGATCGGCCTGATCCTCGCGGGGGTCGCCGCCGTCGCGGTGGCGTTCCGCAGCGTCCGCCGGCGCCGCTCCGAGTGACGGAAGGGACGGCACCATGTCCGGCATACGACGCGTCTCCGGCTCGGGGCGGCTCCTGACCGGGTTCGCCTGGGCGGTCCTCCTGGCCGGCCTCTGCCTCTGGGGCAGCGACATCACGGGCCTGCGCGGCGGTCTCTCCGCACCCGCCACGGGCGACGTGGCCGCCGTCGGCCGGCCCCTCGGCATCGAACTTCCGGCCGCGCACGCACCGTTGGCACCCGCGCGGCCCGAGCGCGTCGACGTGCCCGCGCTGAAGGTACGGGCCCCCGTGACCGCCCGCGGCCTCGACGCCGACGGTGCGATAGACCCGCCGCCCTTCGCCGACTCCGGCACCGTCGGCTGGTACGGCGGCGGCACCCGCCCCGGCGCCCCCGGCGCCGCCCTCTTCGTCGGCCACGTCGACACCGAGACCGAACGCGCCGTCTTCTACGACCTCAGCACCCTGCGCCCCGGCGAGAAGGTCGAGGTGGCCCGAGCCGACGGCAGGACCGCCGAGTTCACGGTGGAGGACGTCCAGGTCGTCGACCGGGAACGCTTCGACGCGAAGCAGGCGTACGGCCCGCACGAGGACGGCCGCGCGGAGCTGCGCCTCATCACCTGCGGCGGCACCTTCGACAAGAACGCGCGCACCTACACGGCGAACGTGATCGTCTCCGCCTATCTGACGGGCGTGAGCGACTCGTAGCCATGGGTGGCCCGCACACGCACTCCGTACCCGGCCCGGTCGGCGGCCCGCTCCCCCCGGAGCCGCCGACCGGGCTGGTCCTCGACCGCGCGCGCACGAGCTGCGGGAGAAACCCGGCGCCGGCGCGGGAGGTACGGGGACCATTCCCGAATGGGGGAACGGTCGACTGGGCCGGGGGCTTGGGCCGTGCAATCGACTGTAGAACGAATGAGCGCGGGGGCCTAGAGGCGGTGGCGACGGAATGACGCCAAGTCGCGCATCACTCTCACTCCGTGATGGCCGCAGGTGGGACGCACTGCCTCAGGAAGGCGCGGACCCACCCGGGCGGAGTTCGTTCTCGTCGATCTTCCCCTTGATCACCTGGGTGGCCACAGAGTCGATGACCTGCTGTTCTCTGCGTGCGTACCTTCGCAGCACCTCGAACGCCTCGTCCATGCCCGTCTGCCAGCGCTCGGCAAGAACGCCTTTGGCTTGTTCCACGTGAATACGGCTGTCCAGCGCCGTCTGAAGCTGTTCCGAGAGCACCCGGTAAGCGGAGTGGGTGCGATGGTTGTGGAGGCCCATGGCCGCGGCATCGGCCAGGGCCTGCGCGATCCGCAGCCCGAGTCCGGACGGCACCTCGTCCTCCGGGCCCTGCTCCCCACGGCCCGCCGCCACAAAGACGTTGAGCACACCGAGCATGGTGCCGCCCCGCCGGATCGGCACCGCGTACGTCTCCTCGACGCCCTGCTCGCCCGCCCGTTCCGCGAAGTGCGGCCAGCGGGCGCCGGCGCCCTCGGGGCATATCCGCGTCGGCGCCACCGGCTGCCCGGTCCCGAAGCTCTCCACGCACGGCCCCCCGTGGTACTGGATCTCCAGGAGCCCCCGCACCGCCTCCCGTTCACCGCCGCAGGGGATGACGCGGACCGTGTCCTCCCCGCCGGTGTACATCACGCCGACGCCCCGGGCGCCGACCAGCTCCTTGCAACGGTCCGCGAGCCACTCCAGATAGCGCTCGACGTCGAAGTCCTCGGTCAGGGTGTCCGCGGTCTGCACCAGGACGTCCGCAAGCCGCAGTTCCCTTTCGCGGTCCCGCATGCCCCATGTACCTCCCCTCCCCGCAGACTGCGACTACCCATGTGGGGCAGGCTGTAACAGCTCTCCTACAGCTCTCTGCGGGGACCCGGCGGACCTCGTGGGCAGGAAAGACGTGTGCCAGGATTGAGAGACGGACAGTGCACCCGAGGGGGAGTGGATGTACCGCAAAGGCGCAGGTCGCGGGCGCGGTTTCGCGGCCAGGGGGATGCGGACGGGAGCGGTGCTCGCGGGGGCCGCGCTGGTCCTCGCCGGGTGCTCCTCCGGCGGTGACCCGGAGGACGACACGTCGCGTCCGCCGGTCGAGCAGCAGCCCAAGGGCAAGGACCCGTACTGGGTCAACCCGGACGGGAACGCGGCCAAGCAGGTCGCCGCGTACGCCGAGGACGGCAAGAAGGACGAGGCCGCGCTGATCCGGAAGATCGCCGAGCAGCCGGTCGCCGAGTGGATCGTCCCGGAGAACGCGGAGGACCAGGCGCGCGGGTTCACCGAGGCGGCGGAGAAGGCCGACCGGGACGCGCTGCTCGTCCTCTACAACATCCCGCACCGCGACTGCGGTCAGTACTCGGGCGGCGGCGCGGCCGACGGCAACGCGTACCGCGCGTTCGTCGACCAGGTCGCCAAGGGCATCGGCGACCGCCACGCCACGGTGATCCTGGAACCCGACGCGGTCCTCCACATGGTCGACAACTGCACGCCGAAGGAGTTCCACGAGGAGCGCTACGACCTCCTCAAGGGCGCCATCGAGAAGCTCAAGTCCCTCAAGAACACGAAGGTGTACCTGGACGCGGGCAACGCGGGCTGGCAGAACCCCGACGCGCTCTGGGGGCCCTTGCAGCGGTCGGGCGTCGAGCGGGCCGACGGCTTCGCGGTGAACGTGTCCAACTTCCAGACCACCGAGGTCAGTACGGAGTTCGGCAAGAAACTGTCGGCGAAGGTCGGCGGGAAGCCGTTCGTCATCGACACGGCGCGCAACGGCAACGGGCCGTACACCAAGGGCAAGGACCCGTGGTGCAACCCGCCGGGCCGCGCGCTCGGCGAGACGCCCACGACCAGGACGTCCGACCCGCTCGTCGACGCGTACCTCTGGGTCAAGCGCCCCGGCGAGTCCGACGGCACGTGCCGGGGAGGCCCGAAGGCGGGCGAGTGGTGGCCGGAGTACGCGCTGGGCCTCGCGAAGGCGGCCCGTTAGGGGCTAAGGCACCCTCACCCACTGCGCCTTGCTCGGCGTGCCCTGGTCGTCCGTCACGAAGAGCATGTACCAGCCGGACTCGACCAGACTGCGGTTCTTCGGGACCGTCACCGTGACCTTGCCCCGGGATTTCTCCAGGTCGAGCGCGATCGACGTCTGGTCGATGTCCGTGACGTGCGTCGACGCGCTCGGCTTGATGAGGCGGGCCGTCCTGATGGACGAGGCGTGCTTCGTCGGGAACGTTCCCGAGCCGCCCCGCCGTATCGTCCCGGGGCCCTTGCCGAGCGTCGGCTGGGAGCCGTGGTACAGGTACGGCGGCGTGTAGATCTCGATGCGCTGCTCGAACACGCCCGGCTTCGTGTTGGCCGCGTCGGAGTAGAGCGAGTCGGAGCCGAAGAACATCACGCGGCCGTCGGGCAGCAGGACCGACCCGGAGTGGTAGTTGCGCCCCACCACGGGGTCGGCCACCCGCTTCATCTCACCGGTCTTGGCGTCGTAGATCCGCGCCTGGTGGATGTTGGAGTCGCTGCGCCCGCGGTAGTCCTCGGAGCCGCCGGAGATCAGCACCGTGTCGTCGGGCAGCGTCGAGATCTGCGGGTAGCGCGTGCCCTTCTCCAGGGCGGGGCCGTCGACGAAGCGCGGCTGGTCCGCCTTGAGGTCGACGATCCGTGTCTTCTCGCTGGACTCCTCGGACTCGCCGACCCCGCCGCCGCCGACCACCATGTACTTCTGGTCCTGGGCGGGCGGCAGCTCGACCGTGCCGGACGTCTCCATCAGCTCGGGGTCGCTCAGGCCGGGGATGCCCTGCCACTTGTTGGTCCTCAGGTCCCAGATACCGGGCTTGCGGCCGACGTCGTCCGGTCCGTACCCCGCGTTGGAACCGGAGTAGAACAGCTTGCCGTCGGCCATCTGGAAGATCGCCGGGTAGGTCGGGAACTGGCGGATGCCCTTGGTGTACGTCCACTTCTTGGTCTTCGGGTCGTACACCTCGTTCTTGCCCGGGACGAGCTGCCCGATCTCGTCGAGGCCCGAGGTGGAGAGGATCCTGCCGTCGGTGAGCGTGGTCAGTGTGGGGTACCAGCGCGCCTCGTTCATCGGGTCGACCTTGATGTACCGCTCGGCGACCGGGTCGAACTCGAAGGCGTCCTTGATCCCCTGGAAGTCCTTCTTGTCCAGGGCGAGCTTCTGCGCCATGCCGTAGACGTTGCGGGTGTCGGCGCCCTTCAGGCCCTGGATGCGGTAGTTGTCCTGGGTACCCGTCTCGTGCTTCGCCCCGCTCTTCTGCGCCTCCACGTAGACCCGGCCGAGGCCCGGCTCCGTGCGCAGGAACGCGCCGGTCTGCTTGTCGAAGACCTTCTTCGCCTTCTCGACCAGGATGTTGTCCTGGGAGACGAACGTCTTGCCGTTCTTCTTGCCGGTGAACTTCGTCCCCGCGGGGATCGTCTTCGGCTCGTCCGGGTCCTCGTTGTGGACGATCATCAGGCCGCCGGCCTTGGTGATGTCGCCCTTCAGCTTCTCGTAGCGCTGCGTGCCGCCCGCGATCAGCAGGTTGCCGTTGCCCAGCTGCGTGTGGCCCGTGCAGAACAGGTCGGTGGGCGTCGGGATCTTCTTGATGGTGTTCTTGACCGGGTCCCACAGCCGGGTGTCGAACTTCTTCTTGTCGAAGTTCTTCTGGTTGTTGCCCGACCCGGCGACGAGAAGCACCTTGCCGGTGTGCAGGAGCGCCGCGTGGATGGTGTTCTGGCGGTACTCCTCGGGGAAGTCCACGACCTCCCAGTGGCCGTTGTCCGCCTTGTACTCCGGCTTGTTGATCTTGTAGTCGTGGTACTTCTCGGAGCCCACGCGCCACAGCCACGGGCCGTTCATCCCCGCCAGCGCGAGGACGACCGCCGCGCCTATCGCGATGCGGCGGGCGCGACGGCGGCTGGAACGGTCTTTCATTTCTTACGTCCCCCAAGGGAAATCTGCATGGTCTCGTCGGGCGCGGCCCAGCTGGGCTTCTGCTGCGCGGGATGCGGCGCGGCCTGCGGCGCGGGCGGTCCCGCGTGCGGAGCCGCGTGCGGCAGCTGTGCCGCGGCGTCCCGCTGGTGCGGGACGGCCGCGTCCGGCGCGGGCGGCGGCTTCTTCTTGTCCTGCCGCATGCCCCAGCGCCACGCGAGGATCGGCGCGGCCGTGATCAGCAGGGCGAAGGTGGCCCAGGTGATCATCGCCGGGTGGGAGTGGCCGTACACGAAGGAGGCGGCCATCGAGGCGCCGAAGACCAGGATGAAGAACAGGTGGATCCGGAAGGTCCCGAACAGGGTGTCGGGGCTCGCCGAGTCGCCCTTGGGAGTCACCACGAACTTGCTCTTGCGGCGCAGCGCCGCGTCCATCAGCGAGCGTGCGTAGACCGGCGCGGAGAGCGCCGACATCACCATGCCCGCCACACCGCCGGAGCCCTCCGGCTCGTGCGGGGAGACGTTGTGCCTGCGGTTCCAGATGTACAGGCCGATCTGCAGCGCGGACGCGTTGCCGTACAGCATCAGCCAGATGGTCGGGTCGATGTTCACGCCGGACGCGCCGAGACCCAGGAACAGCGCACAGCTCAGCGCCGCGAGGATCCAGTTCATGGCGGACATCGGGTAGAAGATGACCATCATCGTGTAGTTGAAGAGACGGCCCGGGGGCAGCGAGAACGGCGCCTTCCAGAACTGCTTGAGGATCGTCTCGTACGTTCCGCGGGACCAGCGCAGCTGCTGTGTGAAGAAGTCCGTCCACGCGTTGGGGCCCTCGCCGACGGCGAGCACGTCGGGGGTGTAGACCGACTTCCACTTCCTGCCGGTCGCCGGGTTGGTGGCGCGGTGGATCTCGAAGCCGGTCGCCATGTCCTCGGTGATCGAGTCGTACAGGCCGCCGATCTGCTTCAGGGCCTTGATGCGCACCGCGTTGGAGGTGCCGACGAACATCGGGGCGCCGTACGCGTTCCCCGCGCGCTGGATCAGTGCGTGGAAGAGGAACTGCTGCGACTCGGCGGCCTTGGTGACGAAGTTGTCGTAGTTGCCGTACACCTGCGGGCCGATGACGAAGCCGACGTTCTCGTCCCGGAAGAACCCGAGCATCCGCTCCAGGTAGTTCGGCATCGGGACGTGGTCGGTGTCGACGGAGGCGAAGTAGTCGTAGTCGTCGCCGTGCGCGTCGAGCCAGGCGTTGTAGTTGCCGTGCTTGGTCTTGGCGCGGTGCGGGCCCTTGGCCATGTTCCACTTCGCGACGCCCTTGCGGGAGAAGTGGTGGACGCCGAGCCGTCGGCAGACCTCCTTGACCTCAGGGTCGTCACCCTCGTCGAGGAGCCATACGTGCATCAGACCGCGGTGCCGGATCCTGACCGCGGCCTCCAGCGTCTTCGTCACCATCTCGATCGGCTCCTTGCCGGGCACGAACGAGGTGAGGAAGGCGACTCTGGTGCCCGTCTCGGGCACCACGGGTATCGGGTCGCGGGCGACGAGCGTGGCGTGCGCGTTGGACAGCACGTTCATGCAGCGGAAGAACTCGATCAGGCCGATGGATATGAGCATGACCACGTCGAGGACCGGCAGCCAGTCGTTGGCGACGTAGTCCCGCTCCGTCCAGTGCTCGGGCTGGAGCAGCCAGCCGAGCAGCACCAGGGAGAGCAGTGGGGCCGCGCCCAGCATCAGCGCGGCCCGTATCTTGTGCGGCTCCTGCGAGAGCAGCGAGCGGTACTTCACCTTGTAGGGCTTGCTCGGATCGGGCTGCGTCAGCGGGCCCGCGAGCCGGCTGTAGTGCTCGTAGTCGTACCGCGGCAGGGTCTTCTTGATTCTTCGGAAGCCGCCCGTCGTGTGCGACGCAACCCTGAGCTGGGTGGTCTCTGACGGGTCGTTCTGCCGCGCGCCCGTCGGCGTCGACGTCATGAGTCATCCCCCCGCACGCGGTCGCCCGCGTGTTCATAGGTCGTTCCGTCCGCTCCGGTGCCCCTGGACCGTCACGAACGCATCAGCGGCAGGCCACCTTCTCCCAAAACATGAGAAGGCGACCTTCCGGTTGCATGATGCCCCCCTCGACATCGCTTCATGAACGGGACCCCCGTCCCTGCCCCGCCGCGGTCGTCTCGGGCCCCCAACTGCCCCGTATCGCCCGCCTCATGAGAGCCAATGGCTCCAGGACAGGGTTCTACGCCTTACGGCATGATCGCAAGAGCGATACAAGGGGTTTACCGGTCATACGAGCGATTTGAGGCGTCTGTTGGGACTGGTGAGCCCAAACGGGTTCGAATGTTACCGAAGTGCTCGCGTATGGCCTGCTCAGCCCGGAGGGCGTCGCCGGAGCGTACCGCCTCCAGAATCTCGCGATGCTGGCGGCAGGTGACCTTGGGATCCGGTGGTACGTCCACGAGATCCGTACGGACTCGGTGGAAAGCGTCCCAAAACGCCTCCAGAACCTCGCCCAGGAGCAGGTTTCCGAGCCCGCGGTACAGCGTGGCGTGAAACGCACGGTCGGTCTCGGCCCGCACCTCGCCCTCCGGCGACGCCGCCTCGGCCTCCATCCGTGCCACGAGCGCGTCGAGTTCGGCCAGGTCGGCGGCGGGGACGCGGCCCGCGAGGCGCGCGATGAGCCCGGTCTCCACGGCCTCCCTGAGCTCCAGGAGCTGGAGCAGGCTGTCCTCGCCGCGGTAGTGGCCCGCGACCGTGCGGAAGGCGAGGCCCTCGATCATCGGTGCGACCGACATCGGACCGACATACGTCCCGAAACCGTGCCGGATCTCCACGATCCCCATGGCCTGCAGCGCCTTCAGGGCTTCCCGCACGGAGTTCCTGCTGACCCCCAGGCGCGCCATCAGCTCGGGCTCGGTCGGCAGCGAGGCCCCGGAGGGCAGCCTCGAATCGATGATCAGCTTCTTGATCCGCTCCTGGATGTCTCGCGCCATGGCGACACGGTAGCGGTACGCGCGCGGCGGCCGGTCCCGCACGGCGGCCGGACCCCGCGGGAACGACGAAGGCCCTCCGCGTGAACGGAGGGCCTTCGCTGTCTGTGCGCCGCCAGGGACTCGAACCCCGGACCCGCTGATTAAGAGTCAGCTGCTCTAACCAACTGAGCTAGCGGCGCCTGCTGACCTGGAGAACTCTACCGGATGTCCGGGGGTGCTCCGGACCACCCGGCGGGCGGCCGGCGGGGCCGGGAGGCGCGTGGAGGGAACGGCGCCGGGGGCCGATCCATCATTCGGACCGTCAACATGCGGCATCCCGGGACAGTTGAGAAACTGACGGACGTGCAGATGCGCGGACATTCTTTTCCGGGGTGTGAGGGGAATCGCATGGAGGCCGCTCCGGTATTCGAGGAATTCATCCCCGAGAGCGACTGCGACTGCCCCGGCTGTATCCACTGGCGGCGTACGGCGCCGCACTCCCTCCCGCTCCGGCTCGGCGGCCACCCCGCGGCGCGCGGCGCCCGCCGGGCCCTCGTCCTCGCCGCGGCCGCGGGCTCCGTGCTCGGCGGCCAGGCGCTGCCCGCGGCGGCGTCAGCCGAGGTGGGGGGCCACCTGGCGGACACGGGGGCGGGCCCGGGTGCGGGGCGTGCGATGGTCACGGCGGACGAGGAACCGGGCACTCCGCAGGGTGCCAAGAGCCCCCTGCACGGTCGCCCCGCCACCGGGGCCCCTGGCCCGCCCGGTGGCGCCGCCGTCCGGGCGACCACCCGGGCGGCGATCATCGACCGGGCCGAGAAGTGGGTCGCCGCGAAGGTGCCGTACAGCATGGACGCGTACTGGTCGGACGGCTACCGGCAGGACTGCTCGGGTTTTGTCTCGATGGCCTGGGACCTCGGCGGAAACGAATGGACGGGCAGTCTCGACAGGCATGCGGTGCGTATTGCCAAGGAACAGCTGCAACCCGGCGACATTCTTCTCTTCCACAATCCCGCCGACCCCGAAAAGGGATCGCATGTCACCCTTTTCGGTGGCTGGACGGATGACTCGCACACGCATTACGTCGCCTACGAACAGGCGCGCCCGCACGCCAGGAAACAGTCCACCCCTTATGCCTACTGGACCAACGCGAACCGCTATCTGGCCTACCGCTACAAGGGCGTGGGCGGCGGCACGCCGGGTGGTCCCGGGGTGGACGACCCGTACGGGACGCGGCCCGGCGAGGTGCCGGTCCCGGCCTACCCGGGCCGGGACGTCTTCCGGCCCGGCCGCTCGCACCCGGCGATCGAGCGGCTCGGCAGGCAGTTGGTGAAGAAGGGCTTCGGCAGGCACTACGCACGGGGTCCGGGTCCTGCCTGGAGCGAGAGCGACCGGCGCAACGTGGAGGCGTTCCAGCGCGCCCAGGGCTGGCGGGGCGCGGCGGCCGACGGCCATCCGGGGCCCGAGACGTGGCGGCGGTTGTTCCGGTGAGGGCCCCCGGTGAGGGGTCGAGTCCGTGGGGGAACGGCGTGAGCACGTACGAGATCGAGGTCCGAACGAGTCGGAGGCACGGATGAGTGCGACGGCAGCTTCACAGCCCCAGTCCCCGCGGTCCCGGCGGTCCGCGCAGGCCGACGGGGCGTTCGAGCCGGGCCCGCGCCCGCCCCGGGTGATCCAGAGCGAGGCGACCACCGAGATTCCCGTGCACCTCCTCTTCCGGGACGACCCGGACGACCCGGACGGCGCGGCGGGCGTGCCGCTCGCGCCCGCCGTGGTGCGGCGCAGGCAGGGGTCGGGGGAGCAGCCGCGGGTGACGCGGCGCAGCACGCCGTACGTGACCGCGCCGGTCGCGCGGCCCGTGCCCGACGTCGACCCGGCCCTCGTGGCGCGGCGGGCGCGGGTCCTGCCGGGGCTCGCCGGGGTGCTCGGCGGGTGCGCGGGCGTCGCAGGGTGCGCGCTTTCGCTGTGGTGGGCGGGCGTGCTGCCGGAGCCTGCGCTGCGGGTGACGGGGCTGCCCTGGTACGAGGGTGCCGGGCTCGGCGCCGCGCAGTGGGCGTCGCTCGCCGGGTCGGGGGCGGTCGGTCTCTTCGGGTTCGGCGGTCTGGCGCGCGGGCGGGTCGGTCGGGCCTGGGTGCTCACTCTCTTCGGCCGCTACCGGGGCACGGTGCGCCGCACCGGCCTCATGTGGGTCAACCCGCTGCTGCTGCGCCGCCGTGTCGACGTGCGGCTGCGGCACTGGCGGAGCGAGCCGATGCCGGCGGTGGACCGCGGCGGGGTCGCCCTGCGCGTCGTGCTCCTCGTGGTGTGGCGGGTCAAGGACCCGGCGCGGGCGTCGCTCGCGGTCGAGGACCATCAGGAGTACCTGCGGGAGTGCGTGGAGGCGACCACGGCACGGGTCCTGTCGCGGCTGCCCGCGGACGCCTTCCACGAGGACGGCCCGACGTTGCGCGACGCGGACGCCGTCGGTGCCGCGCTGACCCGGGCGCTGGCCGCGGACGCGGAGGCGGTGGGCGTCGAGGTCTTCTCGGCGCAGCCGACCCGGATCGAGTACGCGCCGGAGGTCGCCGCGGTGATGCAGCGCCGCCGGGTGGCCGCGCTCGACGCACGGCACCGCGACACCGTCCTGACGTCGGTGGTCGACTCGGTCGAGGACACGGTGACGCGGCTGACCACGCGGGGGCTCGTGGAGCTGGACGACTACGAGCGCAAGGCTTTGGTGAAGGACCTGACGGTGGCGTTCTATACGGGGCATGGAGAACACCGATGAAGTGGCCGGCGGGAGCGGGCTCGCGGACCTCGCCGCCGACGCCCGGCGGCTGACGGACGGCGTCCCGCGCGCCGTCCTCGGCCTCGCGGGCCCGCCGGGCACCGGCAAGTCGACGCTCGCGCGAGCCCTGGTCGACCGGATCGGCGCGAGTGCCGCGTATCTGCCGCTGGACGGGTTCCACCTCTCCAACGCCCAGCTGGCGCGGCTCGGCCTCACCGCCCGCAAGGGCTCGGAGCCCAGTTTCGACGTGTCGGGATACGTCGCGCTGCTGCGGCGCGTGCTCGACGACCCGGGATGCGACATCTACGTACCCGATTACGACCGCACGTTGAACGAGCCGGTCGCGGCCCGGCACGTCGTCCCGCCGGGCGCCCGTCTGGTGATCACCGAGGGGAACTATCTCGCCTGCGATCTGCCCGGGTGGCGGGAGGCGCGGGCGCTGATGGGGGAGTGCTGGTACGTGGACTCACCTGGGGATGTTCGTGAACAGCGGCTGTTTGAGAGGCAGTTGGCGGGCGGGCGGACGCCGGAGGGCGCCGCGGAGTGGATCGCCACGAACGACGGGCCCAACGGTGAACTCGTGGCGACCTCGCGTCGGCGATGCGGACGGATCGTCTCCACGATTGGTATGGACATGTTCAACTAACGGCAATAACCTCGACTTGGTCTAGACCGCAGTGCGCGCACGTCCCACGGATCCCCCCTCGTTCGGCAGGAGCGGCACATGCGAAACAAGAAGATGTACGCGGCCCTGGTCGGCCTCGGCACGGTCGGCGCGTTCGCGCTCTCGGCCGGTGGCGCGAGCAGCCACGGCTACACGGATCTGCCGGCCAGCCGGCAGATCAACTGCGCCAAGGGCGTGGTGGCCAACTGCGGCTCCATACAGTGGGAGCCACAGAGCGTCGAGGGTCCCAAGGGCTTCCCTGCGGGAGGCCCCGCCGACGGCAAGATCTGTTCGGCGGGCGTCGCCGGCTTCGACCAGCTCAACTCGCCGAAGGCGCCGAACGGCGGCGCGTGGCCGACGACGAAGGTGAGCGGCGGCCAGAACTACACGTTCCGCTGGCAGTTCACCGCACGCCACCGCACCTCGGACTTCAAGTACTACATCACCAAGCAGGGCTGGGACGACAGCAAGGCGGTGACCAGGTCCGCCCTGGAGACCACGCCGTTCCTCAATGTCCCCTACAACAGCCAGCAGCCGCCCGCGACCCTCTCGCACAGCGGCACGATCCCCGGCGGCCGCAGCGGCCACCACGTGATCGTCGCCGTCTGGACGGTCGCGGACACGGCGAACGCGTTCTACGCCTGCTCGGACGTCCAGTTCTGATACCGAGAAGCACCGACAGATTCTGAGCGACGCTTGAGGAACTTCCCCTCACCCCACAGGTAGGTTCCGCGCACGCCGTGTCGACCTCACGGCGTGCGCAGAGCCGCACGTCGCGGCTCTCCACTTCTGACGTGCCGTCACCTATGGTGCGCGGCCATGGAGTCCACCGGAGCGACGGTCGCGGAACTCGTACGGGCGCGGTGGGGCGACCACCGCACCGGACTGCGGTACGCGGGCGGTGAACTGTCCCATCACCAGGTCGCGGCGGGGGCCGCGGCCAGAGCCGCGCTCCTCGTCGACCTGCTGCCGCGGCACGCCGCACCGCACGTCGGCGTCCTGCTCGACAACACCCCCGAGTACCCGCTCTGGCTGAGCGCCGCCGCCCTCGCGGGCGCGGCCGTCGCCGGTATCAACCCCACCCGGCGCGGACCGGAGCTGGCCCGCGACATCCTCCACACCGACTGCGCGGTCCTCGTCACGGAACGCGCCCACCTGCACCTGCTCGACGGCCTCGAACTCCCGGGCGTGCGGCTGCTCGTGACGGACACCGACGCCTACCGGGACCTTCTCGCCCCCTACGCCGACGCCACCCCCGACATCGCCCCCACCGTGCGCCCCGACAGCCGCATGCTGCTCTACTTCACGTCCGGCTCGACCGGCGCCCCCAAGGCGGCGATCTGCAGCCAGGGCAGGCTCGCCGCGGCCGGACGCTCCCTGGTCGCGCACTTCGACGTGCGCGCCGAGGACACCCACTACATCTGCATGCCCATGTTCCACGGCAACGCGGTCATCGCCGACTGGGCCCCCGCGCTGGCCGCGGGCGCGGGTGTGGCCCTGCGGGACCGCTTCTCCGCGTCCGGTTTCCTCGACGACGTGCGGGAGTTCGGCGCCACGTACTTCACCTACGTGGGCCGCGCGGTCCAGTACGTCCTGGCCACGCCCGAGCGGCCCGACGACCGCGAGAACCCCCTGCGGGTCGGCTTCGGCACCGAGGCGGGAGCGGTGGACGCGGCACGCTTCGAGAAGCGGTTCGGGGTGCGGCTCGTGGAGGGGTACGGGTCCTCCGAGGGCGGCGCCGCCATCCAGCGCACCCCGGGCACGCCGGTCGGGGCGATCGGCCGCGCGACGCCCGGCGACGACCTCGCCGTCGTGGACCCGGACACGCGCCGGGAGTGCGAGACGGCCCGCTTCAGCGCGGCCGGACGGCTCCTGAACGGCGAAGCCGCGATAGGGGAGTTGGTGAACCGCGGGCCGAACCCCTTCGAGGGGTACTGGCGCAACGACGAGGCCCGGGCGGAACGGCTGCGCGACGGCTGGTACTGGACCGGCGATCTCTTCTACCGCGACAGCGACGGCTACCTCTACTTCGCGGGCCGCACGGACGACCGGCTGCGCGTGGACAGCGAGAACCTGGCGACCGCGATGATCGAGAACATCCTCGCGCGGTACGAGGGGGCGGCGGCCGTCGCGGTCTACGCGGTACCGGACCCGGTCGCGGGCGACCAGGTGATGGCGGCCGTCGCCCCACCCCCAAACGCCCCCTTCGACCCCCTCGCCTTCGCCGAATTCCTCGTCACCCAGCCCGACTTGGGCACGAAGATGACGCCCCGCTTCGTGCGCGTCGTCCCGCACCTGCCGGTGACCGCGACGAACAAGGTCGCACGCGGTGCCCTGCGCCGCGAGGGCTTCCGCTGCACCGACCCGGTCTGGTGGCGCCCACCCGGCGCGTCCGTGTACGAACCGCTGACGCCGGCGGACGTACAGGCTCTGCTGGACCACTACCGGGCCCAGGGCCGCGACGCCCTCCTGGCGTGAGCGATCCTCTGACCGATTACGCTTCACGTACATGAGCGCGCCAGAGCGGACCGAGCCGCAGGACCACCTCCCCGACCAGGACCCCCTCGATGACGAGGACATGGCCCAGGACGGCCCCACCCCCGCCGCCCGCGCCCGGCGTGCCCGCATCGCCGCGGCCTCGCTGCTCATGGCCGCCGCCGCGGTCGTCCTCGCCCTCCGCCTGGCCAGCCGCTCGTCCGTCCTCGTCGTCGGCGTCTACGGCCTGTTGCTCATCCTCTGCGGCGGAGTCATCGAACTGAGCCGCCGCGGCCGCACCCGGCTCGGCACCTGGCTGCTCGCCGTCGGACTCGTGGCGGCGCTGGTCATGGACGGGTTCGTCCTGTCGTAGCCCGGAGCCACGTCTTCAGGACTCCAGATACCGCAGCACCGCGAGCACCCGGCGGCTGTACCCCGTCGTCCGGTGCAGCCCCAGCTTGTCGAAGATCGCGTTGAGGTTCTTCTCCACCGCGCTCAGGGAGATGTGCAGCTTCTCGCCGATGGCCGCGTTGGTGTGCCCCTCGGCCAGCGCCTCCAGGACCGTGCGCTCCCTCGGGGTGAGGCGCGTCAGCGGGTCGACATGGGTGGTGCGGATGAGCAGCTGCCGTACGACCTCCGGGTCGATGGCGGCTCCCCCGGCGTGCACCCGCTCCAGCGCGTCCAGGAACTCCTCGACCTGCGCCACCCGGTCCTTGAGGAGGTAGCCGACGCGTTCGGCGCTCGAAGTGAGCAGCTGTGCCGCGTAGTTGCGCTCCACGTACTGGGAGAGGACGACCACGCCGATCTCCGGGCGGAGCTCACGGATGCGCACCGCCGCGCGCAGGCCCTCGTCGGTGTGGTCGGGCGGCATCCGGATGTCGGTGACGACGACGTCGGGGGCGTGCGCCTCGACCTCGCGCAGGAGCGCGTCGGCGTCGCCCACCGCGGCGAGCACCTCGTGGCCCTCCTCGGCGAGGAGCCGGACCAGGCCCTCCCGCAGCAGGGTCGAGTCCTCGGCGAGTATTACGCGCACGGCAGCTCCGCGGTGATCGTGGTGGGACCCCCGAGGGGGCTGTCGACATGCAGGGTGCCGTCGAGCGCGGCGACCCGGCTGCCCAGGCCGGTGAGCCCGCTGCCCGCCGGGTCCGCGCCGCCGACGCCCGTGTCGCGGACGAGGACGGAGAGCGTCGCGCCCCGCTGCCGTACGCGGACGGAGATCTCGTCGGCCGCCGCGTGCTTGGCGGCGTTGTTCACCGCCTCCGACACGACGAAGTAGGCGGCCGTCTCGACGGCGGACGGCAGCGGAACCGGCACGTCGTACTCCATGCGCACGGGCACCGCGCACCGCTCCGACACCCCGCCGAGCGCCTCGCGAAGCCCCAGGCTGTCGAGCGCGGTGGGGTAGACCCGCCAGGCCACCTCGCGCAGTTCGGTGAGGACTTCCCGCGCTTCCTTGTGGGCCTGTTCGAGCAGGGCGTCGGCCCGCTCAGGGGTGCGGCCGCGGCGGGCCCGGCCGAGCAGCATGGCGAGGGCGACGAGTCGCTGCTGGACGCCGTCGTGCAGATCCCGCTCGACCCGGCGACGCTCCGCGTCGACCGCGTGCACGACCGCGGCGCGGCTGGTGGCCAGCTCGTCGATGCGACGCTGGAGGAGTTCACGCTCGGAGGGGCCGAAGCACTCGCGGGCCAGCCGGGCGTCCTGCTCGGTCAGCGCGCGCAGCCCCTGCACGGCGAGGAAGAGCAGGGTGCCGCCGAGCACGACCTGGCTCAGCACGTCCACCCAGGTCATCGAGGACCGGGTGAGCCCGACCGCGAAGATCCCCGCGAGGACGGCGCCGAAGTCGACGAGGCCGACCACGACGGCGCAGAGCAGCCCGGAGTACGTGCGGGCCGCGAGGTAGCGCAGGATCTGCCGGTCGTCGGCGCGGTGCTCGGGGAACACGTCGTGGAAGAAGAGGGACCGCCGCCCGCGCTCCAGCGCGGTGAGCCTGCGGGCGCCCGCCGCGAGCAGGGCGTGGGCGCGCGCACGGGTGCGCGGCCAGAGCAGGAAGGCGCCGAGGGCCGCCCCGGCGACGACGAAGTACAGCAGCCCGAGCAGGGCGGTCAGGCACCCCACGAGCACCCCGGCGACCCGCATGAGCAACGGCGCGGCTACGGGTTCCCTCACATCGCCCGACACTAGCCGAGCCCTAGGAGGAACGGCGGTGGCGGGCCTCGGCGGCGGACCCCGGCCGCTTACGCGACCGCACGCGCACCGCCACGTACACGGCGACGGCCCCGACGGCGAGGACGAGGACGGCCTTGGACAGCAGCCCCACGTACGTCTCGACGGCGTCCCACTGGTCGCCGAGCCAGTAGCCCGCGAGGACGAGCACCGAGTTCCAGACCAGGCTGCCCAGCGCGGTCAGGGAGAGGAAGACGGGCAGCCGCATGCGCTCCACACCGGCCGGCACGGAGATCAGGCTGCGGAAGATCGGCACCATCCGGCCGAGCAGGACCGCCTTGGTGCCGTGCTTGGCGAACCACGCCTCGGTCCGCTCGAGGTCGGATGCCTTCACGAGAGGCAGCTTCGCCCACAGGGCGTGCATGCGCTCGCGTCCGAAGAGCACGCCGATCCAGTACAGGGCGGCGGCGCCGACCACCGAGCCGAGCGTCGTCCAGAACAGGGCGGAGGCGAGGCTGATCACGCCCTGTCCCGCGGCGAAGCCGGTCAGCGGCAGGATCACCTCGCTGGGCAGCGGCGGGAAGAGGTTCTCCAGGGCGATGGCGAGCCCCGCGCCCGGACCGCCCAGGGTGTCCACGAGGTCCGCGGCCCAGCCCGCGATGCCGCCGGCCGGCTCCTGGGGGAGGGCGAGAGTCATGAGGTCCATGGCAGCAACGCTAGAAATCCCAGGTCACCGGCGGTATGGGGGTTGCCGTCGGGTCGGGGTGCGGTTTCCCGCACCCCGCCGGGAGCTGGTCAGGAGCACCCCCCGGGACCGGGTACTATTAATGAGTCAGCAGGCGCCGCTAGCTCAGTTGGTTAGAGCAGCTGACTCTTAATCAGCGGGTCCGGGGTTCGAGTCCCTGGCGGCGCACTTGCGAATGCCGAAAGGGCGTTCCCGGTCTCCGGGTACGCCCTTTCGGCGTACCCGGCACTCGCGTTCCGCTAGATCGCGAGTGAGAGCAGCACCGGCGCCGCCCCGCGGTTGAGCGTGTCCGCCGCCTCGCGCAGCCGGTGGGCGTGCTCGACCGGCAGGGACAGGGCGAGGCAGCCGACGGCGGAGCCCGCCGTGATGGGGACGGCCGCGCAGACCGTGCCGACCGCGTACTCCTGGAGGTCGAGGACCGGGACCGTGGCGGGCTGCGACGCGAGCCGGTTGAGCAGGACCTGCTCGTTCGTGATCGTCCTGGACGTGAGGCGGGCCATCTTGTGGCGGGAGAGGTGGTCCCTGCGGCCGTTCACGTCGAGCTGGGTCAGCAGGCTCTTGCCGACCGCGCTGGCGTGGGCGGAGGAGCGGAAGTCGACCCATTCGTTGACCGCGGGGGTGCGGGGGCCCGCCGCGAAGTCGGTGACGCGCACCTCGCCGTCCACGTACCGGCTGATGTAGACCGCCGCGCCGATGGAGTCGCGCAGCCCGTCCAGGGTGCGCTGGAGCTTCTCGCGCAGGGCCTCCGCGTGGTCGCGGGCGGAGCCGAGCCTGCTGAGGGTCTCGCCCGTGACGTACGCCCCCGGGGTGCCGTCGTCCGTGAGCTGTTCGACGTATCCCTCGCTGGTCAGCATGTGCAGGAGGGGGGTCAGGCGGTCGAGGGGCAGGCCGGTGTCGCGGGCGATGCGGGCGGCGGTCACGCCGGTGTCGTGCCGTGCGACGGTCTCCAGGACGCGCAGGGCGCTCTGGACGGAGCGGTGCGGCGTGATCGCCTCGTGCTGCAACGCCACGGCATCCCCCTGCGTGGAACGGTTCCGGACAGTCGGGCTCGGTTCCACGATAGCTGTCAAGTGACGGACATGGAGAGCCTGTTGGGGACATTGGTGGCGCGTTCCGGATCTCTCATCAGGAACGCGCCACTCTGGCATATGCCCAGGTCATGCCCCGGGCGTTCGGTCCGTCCCAGCCGTCACGGCACCGCGCTCAGGACTGACGCGGCACCGCGCCCGGAGCTGTCACAGCACCGCGCTGAGGAATTCACGCGTGCGCTCGTGCTCCGGCTCCGTGAAGATCTTCTCCGGCGTGCCGGACTCGATGACGCGGCCCGAATCGAACATGAGGACCTGGTCCGAGATGTCCCGCGCGAAATTCATCTCGTGCGTCACACACAGCATGGTGATGTCCGTGGTGTGCGCGATGTCGCGGAGCACGTCCAGGACGCCCGCCACCAGCTCGGGGTCGAGCGCGGACGTCACCTCGTCGAGGAGCAGCACCTGCGGGCGCATCGCCAGGGCCCGCGCGATGGCCACCCGCTGCTGCTGGCCGCCGGAGAGCTGCGTCGGGTACGCGTCGCAGCGGTCCCCGAGCCCGACCAGATCGAGCAGCTCACGGGCCCGCTGCTCTGCCTCGTCCTTGGACAGCCCGAGGACGGAGACGGGAGCCTCGGTGACGTTGCGCAGCACCTTCATGTTCGGGAAGAGGTTGAACTGCTGGAACACCATGCCGATGTTCTTGCGGACCTCGCGGACGTGCTTCTCGCCCGCGGGGACGAGCTTGCCGTTCTTCTCCTCGTGGGTGAGGTACCTGCCGCCCACCTTGATCGTGCCCTGTTCCGGCTTCACCAGCGTCATCAGGAGCCGCAGGATCGTGGTCTTGCCGGATCCCGAGGGACCGATCAGCGTCACGTGCTTGCCGGAGGCGACGGAGAAGTCCAGCTCGTCGAGGACGACGTTCGAGCCGTACCGCTTGACGACCTTGTCGAAGCGGATCAGCTCGCTGCCGTCGACGGCCGGGTTGGGGATTTCCTGGGAAGTGCTGCTGTCAGCGGACAAGGCGACGCTCCAAAACTCGCAGAAGAAGAGAGGCCGGGTAGGCGATGACGATGAAGGCGACACCGACCACGCTGATCGCCTCGAAGGTGAAGGTCGTCTGGCTGTAGTTCTGGGCCTGGCCCAGCATGTCGAGCGCGCCGATGGCCGCCATCTGCGGCGACTCCTTCAGCATGACGATCACGTAGTTGCCGAGTGCGGGGATCACCCTGCGCACCGCCTGCGGCAGGATCACGGACGTCCAGGTGCGCCGCTTGGAGAGGCTGAGCGCGGTCGCCGCCTCCCACTGGCCGGCCGGCACACCCTCGATGCCCGCCCGGTAGACCTCCGAGGTGTACGTCGAGTAGTGCAGGCCGAGCCCGACGATGCCCGTGGTGAGCGGGGACATCGAGGGCCCCCACTCCGGCACCACGTAGAACAGGAAGAACAGTTGCACCAGGAGCGGGGTGTTGCGGATGAACTCCGTGACCACCGTGACCGGCCAGCGGATCCACTTCTTCGCCGAGCGCTGGGCGACCGCCCAGACCAGACCGAGGGAGAAGGCGATCAAGGAGCCGAAGAGCAGCGCCTTGAGGGTGAGCTCCAGACCGTCCCAGAAGAGCGGCATGAACTCGTCGACGTGATCCCAGTTCCAGTTCACTTGGCACCCCCCGTGCCCGAGACGACGTCGATCGACGACTTGGCGCGCAGGCCGCCGAGCAGGCTCGTCTTCTCCGGCGTCTGCCCCACCCGTTTCTTGGCGTGCCGCTCCAGGAGCCGCATGCCGCGCGTGAGGATGAACGCGAAGACGAAGTACAGGGCGAGCAGCAGCGTGTAGATCGGGGCGCTCTCGTTCTTGACGAGCCGCAGCAGGTCACCGGCGAACGTCATGTCGGCCACCGCGATGAGGGACACCAGCGAGGTGCCCTTCAGGAGCTCGATGAGCAGGTTGTTGAACGGCGGGATCATCTCCGGCCAGGCCTGCGGCAGTTCGATGCGGCGCAGCCGCTGCGTCGGGGTGAAGTTCAGGGCGATGCCGGCCTCGCGCTGCGCGGGCGGCACCGCGGCGAGCGCGCCGCGCACGATTTCCGAGGCGTACGCCCCGTACGTGATGCCGAGGGCGAGGACGCCCGCGAACATCGGCTGGAAGCTGATGTTGAACAGCGGCGGCACGGTGAACGCGATCCAGAACATGAAGACCAGCGACGACGTGCTGCGGAAGATCTCGAAGTAGGCCCCGGCGAGGAAGCGGACGATCCACAGCCGCGACGTGCGCAGCACACCGATGGGGAACGCGATCACGAAGGCGAGGGCCGCGCTGAGGAACGTGACCTGGACAGTGATCCAGATGCCGGGCAGGAACCAGTTCCCGAAGAACTCCGACGACATCATGACGAGGCGCCCTTCGCCGGGGGACACAGCTTCTCGACGGTCAGCTCGGTCATCTCGGCCTCGGTGAACCCGAACGGCTTGACGATGCGCAGCAGTTCGCCGCTCTCCTTGAGCTTGTGCAGCTCCTCGTTGAAGGCGTCCCGCAGGTTCTTCTCGGACAGCCGGAAGGCGAAGCCACCCGCTCCGTAGGCCGGCTCGCCGTCGACGACGGGCTGGAACGGCTTCGTCGCCTCGACCCGCGGATTGTTCTTGATCACCGTGCGCACGGTGACGTTGGTGCCGGCGAACGCGTCGACCCGGCCCTGCGCCACGGCGTCCATCCCGGCGACCTGGTCGGGCAGGACGAGCACGGACTTCACGCCCGCCGCCTTGGCGTAGTCGATCTCCGCGTAGGCCGTGCCGCTCGCCAGCTTCAGGCCCTTCTCGGCGATGTCCTCGTACCCCTTGATGCCGTGGGGGTTGCCCTTCTTCACGATGAAGGAGTCGAGCATGAGGTAGTCGGGGTCGGAGAAGAGGACCTGTTCGCACCGCGTCGGGTTGATGTACATGCCCGCCGACACGACGTCGAACTGCCGGGCCTGTGTGAGGCCGGGGATCAGCGCGCCGAACTTCGTGGGCACCGCCTTGACCTTGGGTACGCCGAGGCGGGGGAAGATGACCTTGGCGATCGCCGGCGCCTCGCCCGTGACCTCGCCGTTCTCGTCGATGTATCCGAACGGGACCTCGCCCGCGACACCGATCCTGACCGTGCCGCTGTCGCGCAGCCGGTCCAGCAGATCGCCCCCCTCAACCTTCCCCTCGTCGGGTACGCGGCTGCACGCCGACGCCCCGAAAACCCCCAGAGCCGCCCCGCCCGCTCCGGTGAGCAGTGCGCGGCGGCGCACCGCTCTGCCTATGAATCCCTCGTTGTTCCCAAGTGGTGGAGCCATGGGCGCGCGGCTACCCGACTCCAAGCGAGTTATGCCGACGAATTCCGGCCCCTGATGCCATCGTTGTGCCCTTGACCCAGGGAGGAGCATGGGACACATGGCAGAGCGATTCATCGAAGTCTCCCTCGCCGAGCGAGGGGTCCAGTGCACGGCGAAACTGCTCGACGACCGGGCTCCGGTGACCTGCGCGGCGGTGTGGGAGGCACTGCCGCTCGGCTCGGACGTCTACCACGCGAAGTACGCGCGCAACGAGATCTACGCCCTCTTCCCGGCCTTCGCGGACCGCGAGCCGCCCCTGGAGAATCCGACCGTCACGCCCATCCCGGGAGATCTCTGTTATTTCTCCTTCTCCGGTACGGAACTGGGCACCCAGGCGTACGGCTACGAGGCGGAGGCCGGCGTGAAGGCGGGTACCACGGTCGTCGACCTCGCCCTCTTCTACGAACGGAACAACCTGCTCCTCAACGGCGACGTGGGCTGGGTGCCCGGCATCGTCTGGGGCCAGATCGTCGAAGGCCTCGACCGGATGGCCGAGGCCTGCAACGACCTGTGGCGCGCGGGCGCGCAGGGGGAGACGCTGAACTTCCGACGCGCCTGAAGCGCGTTCAGCCGAGCACGGGCGGCGGCACCGCGGCGCTGCCCGACTCGTACAGCGCGTGCGCCGCACGCAACACCACCGGGTCCGCGTGGCGGGCGGCGACGATCTGCACGCCGATGGGCAAACCGTCGTCGTCCACCCCGCAGGGCACCGTCGCCGCGGGCTGCTGCGTGAGATTGAAGGGGTACGTGAACGGCGTCCACCCGGTCCAGCGCCGGTGCCCCGACCCCTTCGGCACCTCGACGCCCGCCTCGAACGCCGTGATCGGCAGCGTGGGCGTGACCAGCAGGTCGTACGTCGAGTGGAAGCGGCCCATCCGGCGCCCGAGGGCCATCCGGATGTCGACCGCCGCGAGGTAGTCCAGCGCGCTGTACCGTGCGCCCTGCCCGCAGATCTCCCGCAGCCCCGGGTCGAGCAACTCCCGCTGCGCGGGCGGCAGATGCTGCACGACGCGCGCCGCCCCGCTGAACCACAGGGTGTGGAAGGCCTCCACCGGGTCGGTGAAGTCGGGGTCGGCCTCCTCGACGTACGCGCCCTGCGCCGCGAGCGACTCCACGGCGCGCCGCACCGCCGCCGCGACGGCGGGACGCACCGCGACCTGCCCGCCGAGGGAGGCGGAGTAGGCGACGCGAAGTCCGTGCACGCCCCCGTCCAGGCCCGCCCTGAAGCCGCCTTCCACGGGTGCGAGCTGGGACCAGTCGCGGTCGTCGGGGCCCGTGATCACGTCCATCATCAGCGCCGCGTCCGCCGCGTCGCGGGTCATCGGCCCGACGTGCGCGAGCGTCCCGAACGGGCTCGCGGGATACAGCGGCACCCTGCCGTACGTCGGCTTCAGCGCGAAGATCCCGCAGAACGCCGCGGGGATCCGCACCGAGCCGCCGCCGTCCGTGCCCAGCGACAGCGGGCCCGCGCCGAGCGCCACGGCGGCCGCGCTGCCCCCGCTGGATCCGCCCGACGTGCGGGACGGATCGTGCGGGTTGCGGGTGATGCCGCTCTGCGGGCCGTCCGTCACGCCCTTCCACCCGAACTCCGGCGTCGTCGTCCGGCCGATGAACACCGCGCCGTGCTCGCGCAGCCGGGCCACCGAGGGCGCGTCCTCGTTCCACTTGCCCTCGTGCCGCACCGTCAGCGAGCCGCGCAATGTCGGCTCGCCGCGCAGCAGGAGCAGATCCTTCACGGACACCGGGACGCCGTCCACGAGCCCCTGCGGCGCGCCACGGCGCCACCGCTCCGCGCTGGCCTCGGCCTGCGCCAACGCCGAGTCCGCCATGACCCGCACGAAGGCGTTCACACGCGGCCGGCTCTCCTCCGCCCTGCGCAGGGCCGCCCGGGTCACGTCGACCGGACTGAATTCGCCCTTGCGATAGCCGTCGACCAGTTGTACGGCCGTGAGATCCGCGAGCTCGGTCATGCAGGCTCCTCAGCAGACGGGGCGTGATCGGTTGGGGGGCATCGACCGGGAGGCGGTCAATGACCTGGGACATACCCACGTTCCTTGTCGACGACGTTCGTCAGCGGCCGACCCGCCGCCCACGCCTGGAACAGCTCGACGAACTGCGCGCCCAGCGCATCGCGCCAGCCGACCGTGTCACCACTCATGTGCGGCGAGACGATCAGGCCCGGCGTCGTCCACAGGGGGCTGTCCGCTGGCAGCGGCTCGTCCTCGAACACGTCCAGGGCCGCGCCCGCGATCCACCGCTTGGACACCGCCTCGACCAGGTCGTCCTCGACGACGAGGGGCCCGCGCCCGACGTTGATGAACCGCGCCGACGGCTGCATGAAACCGAAGCGCCGCGCGTCGAACATGCGGCGCGTGTCGTCCGTGAGCGGCGCCGCGCACACCACCCAGTCGGCCCTGGCCATCAGCCGGTCCAGCTCGTCCGTGCCGTGCACCCCCGGCCGTGCCGTGCGGCCCACCAGGGCCGTGAGGATGCCGAGCCCCTTCAGCGTGCGCGCGATGGCCCGCCCGATCGGCCCCGAACCGATCACGCACGCGCGCGTGCCCGCGATCCGCTGGGTCTCGCGGTGCCGCCAGGAGCGCTCACGCTGCAGTTCCAGGGTGCGCGGCAGGTCCTTGGCCATGGCGAGGACCAGTGCGGCCACGTACTCGGCGATGGGCTGGTCGAAGACGCCACGGGCGTTCGTCACGACGGTGTCGGACGCGGCGAGTTCGGGGCACATCAGATGGTCGACGCCCGCGCTCGCGGTGTGCACCCAGCGGGGCCGCGGACCCTCACCGGGCCAGGCGCGGCGCACCGCGTCCGACGTGAAGTCCCACACCAACAGGGCGTCGGCAAGGGGGAGTTGCTCGGCCAGCGTGGACTCGTCGGCGTGCAGGATCCGGGCCTGCCCCGCCAGGCTGCCGAGGCGCGGCGGCGGGGTCGGTGGCTCGGCGTCAAGGACGAGGACGGTCGTATCGGAAACCGACGGGACACCGTTTCGCAATGAGATTCCGCTTCCCTGTTCAGAGGTACGGCCGCGCCGCATCGACAAGTCGGCTCAACCGTCTGAGATGTGCGGATTGACCACGCTCGCACCCGAACCTACCTTCGTCAACAGAGGCACTGCTGTACCGGCTGTCCAGGAACCAGTACTCTCCGTGCAGCCGATCGAACTCGCTGTGTGGTACGCCCGCGCAGCGCTCCCCGTCCCGACGTCCCGGCGCGTCGCCGGCATCGCTCGTCCCCGGCCCCCGGCCGGTCCCTGAACACACGCACGACCTTGGGGACTGCTCATGGACGTCTCTTTCCTCGGCGGACCACACCCTCAGCGCGGTGTGGGTGTCGTCGCCCCTTTCGACTTCGTCCTCGATCGCGAACTGTGGCGCTGGATCCCCGACGAGGTCTCCCTCCACCTGACCCGGACGCCGTACGTGCCCGTGGAGGTCAGCCTCGACCTCGCCCGCCTGGTCAGCGAGCACGAGACCCTCGCCGAGGCGGTCCGCGCACTGACCGCCGCCGAGCCCGAAGTCCTCGCGTACGCCTGTACGTCGGGCAGTTTCGTCGGCGGCACGCCGGGTGAACGCGCGATGTGCGAGGCCATGACCCGCGAGGGCGCGGTCGGCGCGGTGACCACGTCCGGTGCCCTCCTGGAAGCCCTCGACGAACTGGGCGCGCGGCGCATCGCGCTCGTCACCCCCTACACCTGGTCGGTCACGCAGTCCCTGGAGGAGTACCTGGCGGAGGCGGGGGTGTCCGTCACGGGCCGCGCCTACCTCGGCCTCACCCGGCACATCTGGAAGGTCCCCTACCGGGACGTGGCCGACATGGCGCGCCGTGCCGTACTCGCCAGCGAGGGCGGCGTGGACTGCCTCTTCATCAGCTGTACGAACCTCCCCACGTACGACGTCATCCCGCAACTGGAAGCGGAACTGCGGATGCCGGTGATCTCGGCGAACCAGGTGACGATGTGGTCCGCACTGCGTCGGCTGGGTACCCGTGCGGTAGGGCCCTATCAGGCACTGATCGATCCGACGGCGAGGCCGGGCGCGAGTCCGCTGAACCCGCCGGCTCCGCCCCAGGGCCTGCCCGAAGCACCACCCGCAGAAGGAGGAGGCTGGACGTGACGGCACTCGGATTTCTCTACCCGGGGCACTCGGCCGAGGACGACTATCCCCGCATGGAGCAGATGCTCGGCAGCGACATCCGGCTGCAGGTCGTCCACACGGACATCGGCGAGGACGCGCACCGCGTCGACGCGCTGCTCGAAATGGGATCGGCCGACCGGCTCGCCGCGGGCGTGGAGGAGCTGCGGCTCGCCGGCGCCGAGGCGGTGGTGTGGGCGTGCACCAGCGGCAGCTTCGTCCTCGGCCGGGAGGGCGCGCACGACCAGGTCCGCAAGCTGGCCCTGGCGGCCGGGCTGCCCGCCTCGTCGACGTCGTTCGCCTTCGCCCACGCCGCGCGCGAGGTGGGGGCCACCCGGGTCGCGGTCGCCGCGACGTATCCGGAGGATGTGACCGGGCACTTCTCCGCCTTCCTGAAGGACGGTGGCGTGGAGGTGGTGGCGGCCAGGGGGAGCGGCATCATCACGGCGGCCGAGGTCGGCACATGGGGGCGCGACGAGGTGTTCGCGCTGGCCCGCGCGGGCGACCACCCGGACGCCGAGGCGCTGCTGCTGCCGGACACGGCGCTGCACACGGCGGCGTACGTCCGCGACCTGGAGGCGGAGGTCGGCAAGCCGGTCCTGACGGCGAACCAGGTCACCGTCTGGGAGGCGCTGCGGCTGGCCGAGCGCAGGGTGAACGCGCCGGCACTCGGCGCCCTGTTCACGAAGGAGCCGCCGGTCCAGGCGCCGGTCACGGGCTGAGCGGTCACGGGCTGAGGATCAGTCTCACCACCGTTAACGTCTGGACGGACCCGGAGACGTAGTAGAGGACGATGGCGCCGTCGACCGTGGCTTCCCTGCGGTCGGGGTCGTCCCGTACGGGTGTGGAGCCGTGGCCGTACGGATCCCGGCCGATGGTGCGGGACAGGGCGGCGCGGAACGCGTCGGCGTCGCCCATCTTGGCGAGGGTGTCGTCGGCGGGCGGCGCGTAGGTGACGCGGTGGACCTTGCGGTGGCGGGGGCTCACGACGTGGACCGCCGTTCCGCCTCGTCGGAGGCGAGCCGGGCGAGGCGTGCCTCGGCGTCGGGGTCGGGCACGGCCTCCAGCATCCAGTGCCGCATCACCGCGTGGATCTCGTCGACGCCGGCCGCGTTGATGGCCCGGTCGAACTCCGTGCGCCGGTGCGCGGGCAGGGCGGCGCGGATGTCGGGGAGGGTGTTGGGCACCTCGACCTCGACTCCGTCGACGAGGGTCTTCAAGGGATCAGCCATGGCCAGCACGGTAGTCGTGGACGGGCGGGAACGCGTGCCGGGAATAAAACGGAGTGACCCTCCTGTTCTGGGTTTCCGTAGTCACGACATGACGTACGTACGCAGTGCAGGAGGACCCCAAGTGACAGTGGACCCGACCGACGACGGCATCCGCGGCGAGCGGCACGGCACCGCGCCCGTGCCCCTGTCCGTGCTCGACCTCGTCACCGTCGGCGCGGGGCGCACCGCCACCGACGCGCTGCGCACCAGCGTCGACATCGCCAAGCTGACCGAGGCCCGCGGGTACCACCGCTACTGGGTCGCCGAGCATCACTCCATGCCGGGCGTCGCCTCGTCGTCCCCGGCCGTGATCCTCGCCCACCTGGCCGCCCACACCGGCCGCATCCGGCTCGGCTCCGGCGGCGTCATGCTGCCCAACCACGCGCCGCTCGTCATCGCCGAACAGTTCGGCACCCTGGAGGCGATGGCCCCGGGCCGCGTCGACCTCGGCCTCGGCCGCGCCCCCGGCACGGACGGCGCGACCGCCGCCGCCCTGCGCCGCACCGACCGGCTCAACGAGGGCGCCGACGACTTCCCGCAGCAACTCGCCGAGCTCACCCGCTTCCTGGACGACGACTTCCCCGACGGCCACCCCTACAGCCGCATCCACGCCGTCCCCGGCCCCGTCCAGGCGACCTCGCCCGGCGGCGTCCAGTCCCCGCACCGCCCGCCGGTCTGGCTGCTCGGCTCCTCCGGCTTCAGCGCCCGGCTCGCCGGCGCCCTCGGCCTGCCGTTCGCCTTCGCGCACCACTTCTCCGCGCAGAACACGATCCCGGCGCTCGACCTCTACCGCGAGTCGTTCAAGCCCTCGGCGCTCCTCGACGCCCCGTACGCGGTCATCGGCGTCTCGGCCCTCGCGACGGACGACGAGAACGAGGCCCGCCGCCAGGTCATGGCCGCCGCCCTGAACATGGTCCGGCTGCGCACCGGCCGCCCCGGCCTGGTCCCCACCCCCGAGGAGGCGGAGGCGCACCGGTTCACGGAGATGGAGCGTGACTTCATCACGTCCTGGAACTCCAACGTCGTCCACGGCACCCCCGACCAGGTCCGCTCCGGCCTGGACGACCTCGCCAAGCGCACGGGCGCCGACGAGCTGATGCTCACGGCCAACGCCCACAGCGGCGAGGTCCGCCTGCGCAGCTACGACCTGATCGCGAGCGCCTACGGCCTGCCGGAGGCGTGACGCCGCACCTCACGCCGCCCCTCCGGCGGTCAGGCGGCCCCCTCCAGCAGCAGGGAGATACGATCCGGCGCGACCGGTCGGGAGTAGAGCCAGCCCTGGCCCGTGTCGCAGCCGATGCGGCGCAGGCGGGTCGCCTGAGCGGCCGTCTCCACGCATTCGGCCGTCACCGTCAGGCCGAGCCGGTGGGCGAGCTGGATCATCGCCTCGACGATGACCTCGTCGGCGGGATTGGTGCGCTCCTCGCCCTCCTCGTACTGGAATCCCCGCACGAAGGAGCCGTCCAGCTTGAGGACGGAGACCGGGAGACGGCTGAGGTAGGCGAGGTTCGAGTAGCCCGTGCCGAAGTCGTCGATGGCGATCCGCACGCCCATGTCGCTGAGCGCCTGCAACGCCTGGAGCGGGCGGCCCGCCGAGCCCATCACGGCGGACTCGGTGAGCTCCAGCTGGAGGAGGCGGGCCGGGAGGCCCGTCTCGGCGAGGATCTCGGCGACGTCCGCGACCAGGTCCGAGTCCCAGACCTGGCGCACCGCCACATTGACGCTGACGAAGACCGGTTCACGCTCGGGGTGCTCCAACTGCCAGCGCCGCGCCTGCAGGCAGGAGCTCCGCAGCACCCAGCGCCCCAGCTGCACGATCGAACCGTCCTCCTCGGCCAGTCCGATGAACCGATTCGGCGTCAGGAGACCGAACTGCGGGTGCTGCCACCGCACGAGCGCCTCGACGCCGTGCAGCCCCTCGTCGTCGAGCCCCACCAGCGGCTGGTACTCCAGGACGAACTCGCCGCGCTCGACCGCGGGCCGCAGTGAGCTGGACAGCGCCTGCCGGGTCACACGGTTGGCGTTGCGCTCGGGGTCGAACAGCGTCCAGCGGGCCTTGCCGTCCGTCTTCGCCCAGTACAGCGTCGTGTCGGCGGCCTGCATGAGGCCCGTCGTGGTGGTGCCCGCGGCGCGCCGCTCCACGACGCCGATGGACGCGGAGACGGAGAGCCGCTGCCCGGACAGGTCGAACGGTTCCTGGAGCGCCTTCAGCGTCGTGTCGGCGAGCTCGGCCAGCTGGTCCGTGCCGGTCGAGTCCTCGACGAGCAGCGCGAACTCGTCGCCGCCGAGCCGCGCGACCAGCGGCGCCGACGCCCTGCCGTACCCGGCCCGGTCCGCGCAGCGCGTGAGCCGCTCGGCGACGGCGGCGAGCAGCCGGTCGCCGACCCGGTGGCCGAGGGTGTCGTTGACCGCCTTGAACCCGTCGAGGTCGAGGTAGCAGAGCCCGATCCGGCCGGTGCTCGTGTCGTCGTACGTCCCCGCCTCCAGCGCCGTCGCGAGGCGCTCGAAGAACAGGTTGCGGTTGGGCAGCCGCGTCACCGGGTCGTGCATCTGTACGTGCCGCAGCCGGGCCTGCAGTTCGCGGCGCGCGCTGATGTCGGAGGCGGCGAGCAGGACGGCGCCGCCCGCGCCCCCGTCGGCGTGCTCCGGCATCGGTGAGACCGTGATCTGCACCCACAGGGAGTGCCCGTCGGGGTGCTTCAGGCGCCGCGTGCAGCGCAGCTTGGCCTGCCGTCCGCGCAGCACCTCGCAGTACGCGTGCCAGGTGCGGGCGTCGGACGCCAGGTCGATCAGGTCGGCGGCGACGCTCCCGGTGAGCGCGCCGGGGGCCGCGCCGAACAGGGCGGCCAGTGCGTCGTTGGCGCTGATGACGAGGCCGTCGGCGTCGACGACCGCGAGGGCCAGGGGCGCGGCGGCGAAGGCGCCGCGGTAGTCGGAGGCGTCGCGAGGGTCCGACGCATCGGTCCGGCGACGCTCCGTGACGTCGGTACGGGTTCGGTCGGGCGCTGTGACCGTGGAGGCGGGCCCTTCGGACGTTCCGTTCACCGCTTGCTCCCGCAGTGCAGTTTGTGGCCGAACAGGTCTCGTCGGGCGGCGGGCAGGTGGCGGGCGGCGGTGGGGGCCGGGCCCGCGCAGGAAAGTGTGCCGATCATAGAGGCTGGCCAGAGGCCCGTTCCAGCCGTATCACCGGTCCGGGCGGGGCGCACCGCCCCCGGCAGATCGTTTCTGCTCGGCCCTGGACCGGTTCCTTTGCGACCCGACCGCTTGTGACGTTCCGTGAGCGGTCGGGGTGTCGCGCCCTTGTCCCGTCCTCACTCGGAAGGGCCAGACAAACAGGGCGAAGTTCAACAGATCATCACAAGGTGGGTGGGGTGTCCCGCATTCCGCACCCGGAGGTCGACGTGCCGCGTCAGCTCCCCCCTTGGGGACTCACCCGTGGAGGGGAGAATTCCCGCCTGCGCAGCACCGCCGCCCTCCTCACCTCGCTGACCGCCCTGGCCGCCACCTCCCTGGTCGCGGGCCCCGCGACCGCCGAGCCCACGGCGGGACCGTGCGCCTTGCGGCGCACCGGCGCGCACCACTCGGAAGGCCTCGACACCTGGAACACCGCCTATCCGCGCCCGGCGCGCACCCTGAACGCGGTGCTGGTGTTCCTCTCCTTCCCGGACTCCCCGCCGCGGACGACCCCCGACGAACTGACCGCCGACCACTTCCCCGCCACCAGCGACTTCTTCGAACGCGCCTCGTACGGCAAGTTCGCGCTGCGCCCCCATCCGCACCGCGAGTGGGTCGAGATGCCGGGCGACTCCCTCTCGTACGCCATACGGCGCGACTGGAACCCCAAGCGCCGCGCCGCCTATCTGCGCGAAGCGGTCGCCGCGGCCGATCCGCACGTGGACTTCTCGCGCTACGACGTCGTGTACTTCGTCGCCGACCCGGACGCGCCCGGCGTCGACTCGGACGCCACGAAGGTGGTCAACTTCGACCGGCCGATGCGGGCCGACGGCACGGACATCCGGCGCATCGTCACCGTCTTCGAACGGCACCCGCCGGACCGCAACGTCCTGGCCCACGAGACGGGCCACGTCTTCGACCTCCCCGACCTCTACCACCGCCCCACCGACGGCAAGGGCGACTGGGACACCCACGTCGGCGACTGGGACGTCATGGGCAGCCAGTTCGGGCTCGCCCCCGACCTCTTCGGCTGGCACAAGTGGAAGCTGGGCTGGCTGGAGCCGCGGCAGGTGCGGTGCGTCGGAGCGGGAACGGAACGGCTCACCCTCGAACCGCTGGCGGCCCCCCTCGCACCGGGTGCGCTCGGCGGCACCCGGCTCGCCGTGGTCCGCACGGGCCGGGACACCGTGCTCGCCCTGGAGGCGCGCGGCTCGACGGGCAACGACCGTGCGACGTGTACGGAGGGGATCCTCGTCTACGAGGTGCGGAGCGGGACGGCGTCGGGCAGCGGCCCCGTCGAGGTCGTCGACGCCCATCCGGAGACCGAGGCCTGCTGGGGCGAATCGGTGTACCCGCAGCTGGCGGACGCGCCGGTGCGGGCGGGGGAGAGCTTCACGGTGCCGGACCACGACGTGCGGGTCGAGGTGGCGGGTCGGACGGCGTCGGGGGCGTGGACGGTGCAGGTGACGACGGTCTGAGGGTCGGTCCTGTGCACCCGTGTACCCGTATACGCAAGAAGCCCCTCGCTTCCGCGAGGGGCTTCTCACCGTCTGTGCGCCGCCAGGGACTCGAACCCCGGACCCGCTGATTAAGAGTCAGCTGCTCTAACCAACTGAGCTAGCGGCGCCTGCTGACGTCGTAGACCTTAGCACTCTGATCGCCGCCAGGAAAAATCGATACGCGCACGGCGGACGACGCCGCCGAGCGGGCCGCGCGGACGCAGGCCCAGAGGATGACCTCGGGCCCCGGGAGCCAGGGGTGCCGGGTGCCGGGGGCGACGAGCCACCGGGATTCCAGCCGTCCGCCGGGGCCGGTGGCGGCGAGCGGCGGCACGGTGACGGCGTCGCCCGTGCCGTGGCAGAGCACCGGCGGGACCTCCGTGCCTCCTCCCCACTCCTCCCACTCCAGGAGGGCGGGCAGGCGCTGCGCGGTGCCGGGCGCGGCGAAGAGCAGGACGCGGCCCCGGTGCGCGGCGACCGGGCCCGATCCCGGACCCTCCTCCCATAACCGGTCGAGCATCCGCCGCCCGAAGACGGCCGGGACGCTGACCACGTCGAACGCGGAGCCGCAGGGGAGGACGGCCGGGGCGCCGGGCCGGCTGCGCCAGTGGGTGAGCGCGCTGCGCGGATACGTTTCGGCGGAGGCGAGCCAGGCGGCTCCGTCGGCGGTGACGTCGTCGCAGGAGTCGTGGGCGGGCCCGGTGGGAGCCGGGGCGCCGTGGGTGGGGGTCGGAGCGGGGTGGAGGGAAGTACTGCTGCTCATGGCAGGTACGTCTACCGGTAGTGAGGGTTCCATTTCCGGGGGTTACCGGAAATGGGGACAGCGGGGGCGGAAGTGGGGTACCTTGCCCCCTCGGCATATGCCAGGCGACCCCTCCGTTTCCGGGGCCTACGGGTGCTCGGCGCCGCCCCGCAGCAGGCCCCGGCCGAACTCGACCATCTTCTTCGCGTAGTCCTCGGTCCACTCGGCGCGCTCCGCGATCAGCGCGGGCGTCAGCCGGTCGAAGCGGCGGGGGTCGGCGAGCTGGGCGGCCGCGATGGCCTGGAACTCGACGGACCGGTCCGTGGCGGCGCGGAACGCCTGCGTCAGCTCGGTGGCGCGGTCGAGCAGCTCCCGCGGGTCCTCTATCGACTCCAGGTCGAAGAAGTGCTCCGGGTCGGCGCCGGCCTCCGCGGGTTCGAAGAGCAGGGGCGCGGGGCGCATGCGCTGCTCGGTCCGGGGCCGCTCGGGCTCCGCCATGTCTGTTCCTCCTCGTACGTGGGCCGTCTCCTATTGTCCCTTGCCGCACAAGGGGGCGACGGGGGACTCCGTCGCCCCGCGCCCCGGAAAGCCCACCGCACCGCCGCCCCTAATGGGGCTGCCACGGCACACGGTGTTCCGACAAGCGGGACAGGACCGCGTGGTTCGCTTCCCAGCCGTCGGGGAATTTCACCGTGACGCCCAGCTGGACCGGTTCCGTCGACGGGTGGTCGTCGAGCAGGGCGCTGACGCCTGCCCGGCAGACCACGATGCACGCGTGACGGTGCCGGGACGCCAGGACGCAGAGGCGGCCCGTCTCCAGGTGGAACGCCGTCGCGTCGGGGCGGCCCGAGAGCGGGTGCAGGACCACCGTCACGTCGTACTCGCGGCCTTGGAGGCGGTTCGCCGTGTCCACCGTGACGTCCAGGACGCCGACGTCCGCCAGCGCGGCCCGCACCGCCGCCGCCTGGTCGCGGTGGGCCGTGCCCACCGCGATCCGGTCCGCGGTGAGCGGGGTGGGGTCGGGGTCGCGCTCCGACGTCGCCGCACCGCCGCGGTCCAGGAGGCGGCGGACCACCTGGGCCAGCGCCCGGACCGCCTCCGGGTCCGTGCGCGGCGTGTTGCGCGCCGGGAGTTCGAGCAGGCCCCAGCCGGACTCCGCCGCCTCGTCGATCACCCGGTCGGCGCCCGAACCGTCCGACTCCACCGCGAAGCGGAGGGCGCGGTCCCCGGGCCCCGTGCCACTGCGGAACGGCGTGTACGGGTAGAACGCGTCCGAGACCAAGGGCGCGGCCGACGCGGGCAGCCGCCAGGACACCGGCAGGCGGTGCTGCGGCAGGTCGGGGTTGTGGGCGAGGAGCGTCGCCACCGCGGAGGCCGACGGATCGTACGAGAGCCCCGCCCATTGTTCCGCGCCGACGATCGAGAACGGGTCCAACTGCCCGGGGTCGCCCACGAACAGCGCCCGCTCGAACAGACCCGCCACGGCGAGCAGCGCGTCCGACCGCATCTGGTAGGCCTCGTCGACGATCGCGTGCCCCCACGGCGCGTCGAGCTGGTCGG
Source organism: Streptomyces venezuelae (assembly GCF_008642355.1). Classification (NCBI taxonomy): domain Bacteria; kingdom Bacillati; phylum Actinomycetota; class Actinomycetes; order Kitasatosporales; family Streptomycetaceae; genus Streptomyces; species Streptomyces venezuelae. Next base: position 2,984,899 of record NZ_CP029193.1, on the reverse strand, counting down.
CCTTGACGTGCGCCCACTTCGCGGCGGTGGAGATGACGACGTCCAGACCGGCGAGATCCCCCGCCTTCGTGGACTTGCGGACGTTCGCCAGGTCGTCGAGCGCCTTGTCGTACGGATCGGGGTCGCTGCTGTGCAGTCGGCCCACGGGAAGCTCGGGGTCCTTCTCCGCGAGCCGCAGGACGAGGTCGTCGACCTGCGCGTTCGTCTGCGCGATGACCATCAGCGGGCGGCCCGCCGCGGCCAGCTCACGCGCCGCGCGGACCACGAGCGTCGACTTGCCCGCGCCGGGCGGCGAGTCGACCACGACGCCGCGGTGCGTGCCGTGCAGCGTGTCGTGGAGGATCGCCTCCGTGGCGCGCGCGGCCTCGGCGCCGGGGTCGAAGGAGGCGCCCGCGGGCGGGGCGAGCTGCATCACAGGGTGTCCTCCGCGGTCACGGGGTCGGGGCTCTCTGCGGTGGCCGACGGCGGCCCGCCGTGCGTCCACGGCGTCTCCTCGGGGTCGGGCAGCTTCGGGCCGCCGCGCTGCTCGTGCTCGAAGAGCGTCCAGCAGATCCGATCGCCCTTGCCGGGCACGGACCCCGGCTCGGGCTCCTTGCCGCGACCCATCTTGTCGGTGATGCGCAGCACGACGGTGTCCTTGCCGGTGCCGCCGCCCTCGCTCCCGCCCGCGTACGCCACGAACTCGGCGGTCTGCGGCTTGCCGCCCAGCGCGCGGTACACCTTCGTGCGCTCGCCGAGGTGCGGGTGGTCGTCCGTGCGGACGGTGACGAGCGGGCGCGGCCGTGGGCTCTTTGCCTCGCTGTACGCCATGACGACCTCCGTCACCTCGCCGACGAAGGCCTCCCCGGCGAGGCGGCGGCCCGCCATGACCAGCGGGTCGTCGAGGGCCTCCTGGGCGTCCAGACGGGCCTGTTCGCGCTCGCGCGTGGCCAGTTTGTTGGCCGCCGTCACCGCGTCGTCGACGCGCGGCTGCGGCGGCTCACCGGCCGTGATGCGGTCGCGGTGGGCGGTGAACGACCAGCGGTCGCGGGTCCACCGGTCGGCGGCGTGCGGCGCCTCGGGGAGCGTGCACAGGACGTCCAGGCCGCGCCACACCGCGTCCCAGGTGGGGCGGGTTCTGCTCTCGATGAGGGCGTGGATCTCCCGCTCGGCGGCGGTCAGCTGCGCCAGCCGCTCGTCGGCCTGCACGCCGTCCTCGGCGGCGGCGAGGGCGCTGCGCGCGCGGTCGTACCGCTCCATGGCGGGGGCCAGCAGGTCGTTGTCGAACGCCGGGTCCGTGGCCGGTCCCGCGGGCGGGCACAGCAGCTGTCCGGCCGCGTCGCGGGCCAGCTCGGCGCGGAGCGCGGCCTCGGCGCCGGACGTGCCCTCCGGGGCCTCGATCCAGGCGAGCAGGGCCCCCAGGTGCTGGTCCTCCAGGCTGGACTGGCCCGTCGCCCAGTGCCGGGAGAGCAGCTCGGTCATGGCGGTGAGCAGGGAGGAGCCGGGAACGCGGGCCCGCTCACCGAAGTGTGTCAGCCAGCGGCCGAGGAGGGGGACGCGGGGCGGCGCGGGGTGCGGCGCCTCGGGGTCCTGCTCGGCGGTGCGGCGGAAGCGCGTGGAGCGGCCGAGGAGCCGCACGAAGTCGATGCCCGCGCGGCTCGGCACGATCAGCTGCGGGGCGTCCGCGCACAGCTCGACCTCGACCTTGACGCGCTTGCCCGTCTCCGGGTCGGTCTCGTTGCGCTCGGCGGCCTCGACATCCTCGCCGTACGCCTCCACGTACGGCAGGACGATCTCGGCGAGCTGCGCGAGGAACACGAAGCGCAGGTCGCGGTCGCGGGGCTGGGGCACGACGAGGAGCCGCGGGGAGGTCCGCTCCGTCCCGACGAGCGCGCCGAGCGGCGCACCCGCCTCACCGGCGGTGGTGAGGGGGACGAGCACCAGGGGGCGCTGCGAGATGTGCCGGTGCCGCACGGTCGCGCGCGGCTGGGCGCGGCCCGTGGTGACCGCCTCCAGCCGGGCGAGGTTGTCGATCAGCGACACGGTTGCCCCTCTTCCGTCAGCACATCCTGAAGGGTCGCCCCGCCGCCCGGGGAGCCCACGCCCGCGAGCGCCTCCCGCCGCAGCCCCGCCGCCCTGCGCAGGGTCGCCACCGCCGGGTCGTCCGGGTCGCCCGCCTCCCCGCGGGCGGCGGCCAGGACGTCGCCGATGGACGTCAGACCGCCCAGCTCGCCGCGGATCGCACGCCCCAGGGAGGTCACCTCGCCCTCCTGGCGGGCCCGCGCCCGGCAGTGGAAGGCCAGCTCGCAGGCGGCAAGGCACTCGGGCGCGTACGTCGCGGGAACCGACTCGACCGCCGCCGTCAGCTCCGCCGCGGGGCGCCGCACGTCGAACGTCGTGCCCTCGGGGAGCTCCGCCGCGATGTCCTCGACACGGGTGAGGCGGGCCAGCTGGCGGCGGGTCACCGACAACTGCTTGCGGACGTCTACCGCGGACGCCGTCGGCAGGTTGGAGAAGTCCTTCGGGCAGACGAGGAGCACGTGGTGGCGGACCGGGGGCGCCGGGTCCATGCGCGCGGCGACCCGCTCGAGCGCCAGTGCGTACACCGCGGACTGCCGCGCCGCCCCGCCGACCTTCGCCGCGTCCGCCGAGCCGTCGATCATCGGGAAGGACTTGATCTCGACGACCGTCCAGCCGCCGTCCGGATGGACGACCACCGCGTCCGGCTCCAGGAACGCGGGCGTCCCCGCGACGTCCAGCACCAGCATCGGGTGGTCCAGGAGCGTCCAGCCGCCCGCCGCGCTCGCCTCCCGCAGCGCGAGCGCGGTCCGCGCGGCACGCCCCTCGGGGCCCGCAGCCGACAGGTCGGGCACGGCGGCCTCGCCCGGCACGGGCTCGGGACCGCCGCCCAGCGTGCCGTGCGTCAGGCGCAGCAGCTCGGCGCCGCCGTCCGCCTTGACCCGCGCCTCGAAGGCGTTGCCCCGCATGAACGCGAACTGGGACTGCCCGAAGCCGGAGGGCGAGCCAAGGGATTCCGCGAGCGCCGTCTTGTCCACGCCCGCGCCGTCGAGCAGCGCACGGCGTCTGCACCCCGGATTGGCCGCGAGTGCGGCCAGCGCACGGGCGTCCAACGGCCGCGGCGGCAGGTCGGCGCCGCGCAGCTCAGTGAGCCGGTGCCGGAGCGCCGTCCCCGGAGACGTCGGCCGGGCGTCCTGCCTCGGCTGGGCGGGCACTCGACTCGGCGCCCTGGGGGGCACTCTGCTTGCGCTGTCGGGGAATTCGCTCACCTGCCGAAGTCTGGCATCCGGCACCGACAATCGAGGACTCTGTGGCGGACGAGACCTCGGGGCTCCGCAGGAAACGCGCCCGCAGACGGTCCATCACGGGCTCCGTGAGCCGCTGCACGGGCCGCACGAGCAGGAACCCGACGCCCATCACGGCGGCACCCGCGAGCGCGTCGAAGAAGTAGTGGTTGGCGGTGCCCATGACCACGATCGTGGTGATCAGCGGGTAGCCGACGGCGGCCGCCCTGGTGAGCGGCGAACGCCCGCACCGCCACAGCATCACGCCGCACCACAGCGCCCACCCGACGTGCAGGCTCGGCATCGCCGCGTACTGGTTGGTCATCCCGCCGAGCCCGCGCGGCGCGCTCGCCTCGCCGCCCCACCAGCCGAAGTCGCTGTACTGCGCCATGGTGTCGACGAAGCCGTACCCCTCGCTCAGCAGCCGGGGCGGGCAGGTCGGCAGGAGCGTGAAGCCGACGAGGCCGATCATGGTGGAGATCATCAGCCACGCGCGTGCGGCCCGGTAGTGGACCGCGCGGCTGCGGAACAGCCAGACGAGCACGGCGGGCGTGACGAGGTAGTGCAGCGAGGCGTACCAGAAGTCCGCGGGGACACCGATCCAGGCGTTGGCGGTGAAGAGGCGGTTCAGCGGGCTCTCCGCGTTGAGACGCAGGAACTGCTCGGTCTTGAGGATCCCCACACCGTGGTCGATCGCGCTGGCCACATCGCCCCGCACGATCAGCCGGCCGGCGGAGTACGCGGCGTACACCAGCACGATCAGCGGCAGCTCGGTCCACCAGCGGAGCCGGTGCCCGGTTATGCCCGCAGTGCCCGGCACGTCGGTCTTCGGCATCCGGTGGGTCCCCCATCGTCTCTGTTCATGCGGCGTATACCGCGGCCTCACTTTACGGCGCACGCCAGGGTGGTCGAGGCATCCCCCGGTCGTCTTAGACGCAGAGATCGGCGACCGGGTTGCCAGGCAGGGCCGGTGGGCTGCCGCGGGTGGGTGATGATGGAGGGGGCAGTCGCCCCCTGTCCGTAAAAAGCATCAAAAGTGTCACCGGCGCTCGCGGCCGGAACGGCATGTGTACGACTTGGAGAGATCCCCATGGCACCCCGCATCCTGCTGGCCCGGCACGGACAGACGGAGTGGTCGCTGTCCGGGAAGCACACCGGCAGGACCGACATCCCCCTCCTCGAAGAGGGCCGGCGCGGCGCGAAGCTCCTCGGCGAGCGGCTGCACCGCGCGCCCTACGACGGCCTCCCGGATGTCGAGGTGCGCACGAGTCCGCTCTCCCGCGCGCGGGAGACCTGCGAGATCGCCGGCTTCGGCGACCGCGCCACCCCGTGGGACGCGCTCATGGAGTTCGACTACGGGGCGTACGACGGGATGACCCCCGCCGACATCCAGGCGGTCCGCCCCGGCTGGTTCATCTGGCGCGACGGTGTGCCCGAGGGCGAGACGCTGGCGCAGGTCGCCGCGCGCGCGGACGAGGTCGTGGAGTGGGCCAGGAGCGCCGACCGCGACGTGCTGGTCTTCGCGCACGGCCACATCCTGCGGGTCATCGGCGCGCGCTGGCTCGGCCTCGGGATCGAGTTCGCCGCCCGCATCCGCCTCAACCCGACGTCCCTCTCGGTCCTGGGCTGGGCCTACGGAGAACCCGCCATCGAGGCGTGGAACGAGACGGGTCACCTGACCCAGGACTGAACGGGTCATGCCGTGCGCGACAGGACGGCGTGCCCCTCCAGGAACTCGCTCACCCCCGCGTCGCTGCGGTGCGGCAGGAGCAGCCGTGCCGTGGTGGCGAGCATCGCCTGGATGCGTGAGGACTGCACCTCGCCGAGGAGCGCGAGGACCCGAAGGCCCGCGTCGGCCGCCTCGTCGGGGCGGCCCGAGCGCGCCAGGTCGTCGGCGAGCTCCGCGGTGTAGAGCGCGATGTTCCGCGTGAACTGCGGGGTCTGCGAGGCCGCGACGGACGCGGCGAGCCGGGCGTGTCCCACGGCCCGCGCCCACTCGCCGAGCGCCGACCAGCACTGCGCCTCCAGGCCTGCCAGCTCGGCCGGGCCGAAGAAGCTCATCCACTCCGGATCGTCGTCCCCGGCGCCCCGGTCGAAGAGGCCGTGGGCGCGGGACAGCGCCTGCTCGCAGCCCGCGCGGTCGCCGAGCCCGGCCCAGCCGCCCGCCTCGCGCAGCGCGATGAGGGAGCTGAGCCGGTGCGAGCCGAGGTGCCGGGCGGCGCGGCCGGCCGCCTGCGCGGCCCGCACCGCCTCCCTGGGGCGGCCCGCGTCGCGCGCAAGGAACGCCGTGTTGCAGAAGGCGTGCGCCTCCAGGGCCGCGTCGCCGTAGACGCGGGCGGTCGCCAGGGCCTCGGCGTAGTGCGAACGGGCGTCGTCGAAGCGGCCCGAGTCGTGCGCGAGCCAGCCGACGGTGATCGCCAGTTCACCCGCGCCCGCGTGCAGCCGGTCCGAGGTGGTCTGCCGCACCGTGGTCCCCGCGTCGAGCAGGGTGTAGGCGGTGCGCAGCGGGGCGGCGGCGCGCCGGTAGAGCCCGTCGGCGCCGTGCCGGTCGTCGAGCAGCCTGATCCGGCGTACGGCCTCCTCGACCGCGTGGACCTCTGTCTCGCCGATCCGTCTGCCGCGCCGGTCGGCGGCCTCCGCGGGGTCGCCGAGTGTGAGGCCGATGGGCCCCAGGGCCGCGGCGACGGCGGCCGTCGAGCCGGTCATGAACGCGCGACGCCGCACGTCGCTCTCCTCGTGGGTCTGGACCGCGTAAGGGGTCTGCTGGGCCTCGGGCTCGGTGCGCGAGCGCGCCGCTCTTCCGCGCACTTGTGCGCGGGGGGCGAACCCCAGGTCCGCGAGGGTCCGGCCCGGGAACATGTGCAGGAACACACGCTCGTAGGCGTAGTTGGGGCAGCGGATCTCGCCTGCCTCCACGCGCCCTACGTAGCGCGCGTCGCAGCTGACCCGCTCGCCGATCTCGCGGGCGGCCCGCCGGACCGCCGCGGCGAACTCGCCGGGCGAGAGCTGTCCGCGGAGCTGCCGGAAGGCAAGGTTCGGTCGTTTGGACTGAGTTGACGATGTCATCGGTGACGACGCCATGGCCGGACCCTCTCGTGCGGTCGTGCCGGATCGTGCACGCTCGCGCACTGGACTCCGTGCCCGCGCACGGGATCTCGCGGGCCTGCCCCTGTTCCGGCGGAGCATGAACGTACCCGCTGTGCCGGGTCCGCCACGCAGGGTTTGGCTACAAAACGGATATCTCACCCGCGATCCGCCATGAACTGCCATCCTTTGCGGCGGCGCGCCGCAGTGCCTGTTGACGTCCCGGCGCGTTGAACCATGACGAGCGGGAGCAGGGCGGCTGCCGCACGGGCGAGGAGGGGTTTCCTTGGCATCCCACACGACGGCACGGCATTGGCCCACCCCGGACGGCAGCGCCCCGCCCCCCGGCGCGGAGCCCTGCGACGACGAGTGCTGCGACCTGGTCACCGTCCCGGCCAGGCAGGGCCTCGAAGCGGTCGACATCCTGCGCCGTGCCGCGGCCGAAACGATCGGGCCGGTCCTGCACGACGGGGGCTGCGACACCCTCGGCTTCCTCGTGCCGCCCGGCACCGCCGACGGCTGGGACCTGCCGGGCAGCGCGTGCACGCAGACGTTCGGGCACGGGATGAGCGTGTACACGGCCCCGGAACCGGGACCCGCCGGGCCCGTCGTCCCCGACCCGCCGGTCGCGGGCACGGGCTGGCTCCTCCCCCCGGACGGCGAGAACGACCCGGTGACCGACCCGGCCGTCCTCCGCGCGGCACTGGGCCAGGCCGCGCGCACGATCGAAGCGGCGGACAGCTGCCGCTGACCCCCACGGCGGGCCCCCCACGGCGGGCCCCGCCGCCGCCCTGCGTCGATAATGGGCTGATGGCAAGGAACAAGCGGGCCCGTGAGGCGCGGGAAGCCGTGGTCGAGGAAGTCGACGGCGGGCTCGCCGAGCTCATACCGGACCGGGACAGGGCGCATGCCTGGACGCTGCTCGTCGACGGCGCGCCGCAGTCGCACGTCGACCTCGACGACCCCGCACACCTCGACTTCGAGTACCAGCGCAGGATCGGGCACATCGCCGACCTCGTCGCCCCGCCCGGCAAGCCCGTCCACGCCCTGCACCTCGGCGGCGGCGCCTTCACCCTCGCGCGCTACGTCGCCGCGACGCGCCCCCGCTCCACCCAGCAGATCGTCGAGCGCGACACCGCCCTCGTCCAACTCGTCCGCCGTGAACTGCCGTTGGACCCCCAGGCGCGCGTCCGCGTACGCGGCACCGACGCCCGCGAAGGCCTCGCCAAGATCGCCGACGGCTGGGCCGACCTCGTCATCGCCGACGTCTTCAGCGGGGCCCGCACCCCCGCCCACCTCACCAGCACCGAATTCCTCGCCGACGTCCGCAGGGCCCTGAAGCCCGGCGGGTACTACGTGGCCAACCTCGCCGACGGCCCGCCGCTCGCGCACCTGCGCGGCCAGCTCGCGACCGCCGCCGCGCTCTTCCCCGAACTCGCCCTCGCCGCCGACCCCGCCGTGCTCCGCGGCAAACGCTTCGGCAACGCCGTGCTGCTCGCCTCCGACCGCGCGCTGCCCGTCGCCGAACTGACCCGGCGCTGCGCCGGCGACCCCCATCCCGGCCGGGTCGAACACGGGCGGGGACTCATCGACTTCAGCGGGGGAGCCGCGGCCGTCACCGACGCCGCGGCCGTCGCCTCACCCGCGCCGCCGCCTTCGGTCTTCCGGTGACGGACAGGACGTGACGACGGGCTTCAGTACTTGTCGACCTCCACCCGCGGCGCCGTGTCGTGCCACGTGCAGAACACCGACACCCGCGCCGCGCCGCCCGTGAACTCCACGCGGATCCACTTGTCCTGCTTCCACGTCTGCACCGACCAGCCCGTCGCCGGGGTCGCCGAGACCAGCGTCGCCGAGTCCTCGCCGAGGTCGAACACGACCCGGCCGCCCGGGGTGCTGTAGCTCCGCACCGTGCCGGTACCGGAGTCCGTGGGGCTGGGCGAGGGCGGCTTCGCGGAGTGGGTTCCGGATGCCGTGGGGGTTTTCGACGGCTTCGGGGGGTTCCGGGGCTTCGTGGGTTTCTTCGACGGTGACGGCTCGGGGCCGCGGTGCGTCGAGGAGGCGAGCGGCTCCGCCCGGTCCGGGCCGCCGTCGTCCGCGGCCAGCGGCAGGGCGCGCGGCGGGTCGTACGCCGTGCCCGCCATCACCGTGTGGACGCCCCACCAGGACAGCGTGACCGCCGCGCCCGTGGCGAGCGACCAGGCGATTGCGTGTACGAGTCCTCTGTGCATCGCGGGCCATACTGCACCACCCCGTACGCCCCTGTCCCACCGGACCGCACGCTCCCCGGCGCTTTCCGGGGAAGACCACGTTCCGCCGTATGGCGTACGGTGCCGCCCATGGCAAGTGTGCTCGTCGTCGAGGATGACCAGTTCGTACGCTCCGCTCTCATCCGGCATCTGACCGAGGCGGCGCACACCGTGCGCAGCGTCGGCACCGCCCTGGAGGCGCTGCGGGAGGTCGCCCATTTCCGTTTCGACGTGGTGATCCTGGATCTCGGCCTGCCCGACCTCGACGGGTCGGAGGCGCTGAAGATGCTCCGCGGCATCACGGACGTCCCCGTGATCATCGCGACCGCGCGGGACGACGAGGCGGAGATCGTCCGGCTCCTCAACGACGGCGCCGACGACTACCTCACCAAGCCGTTCTCCGTGGAACACCTGTCGGCCCGCATGGCCGCCGTGCTGCGCCGCACGCGCACCACGGCGGGCGAGGCGCCGCCGAGCAACGTCCTCCAGGTCGGCGGACTCAGCATCGACCCGCTGCGGCGCCAGGCCGAGCTGGACGGCGCGCGGCTCGACCTGACCCGGCGCGAGTTCGACCTGCTCGCCTTCCTCGCCGGGCGGCCCGGTGTCGTCGTACCCCGCAAGGAACTGCTCGCCGAGGTCTGGCAGCAGAGCTACGGCGACGACCAGACCATCGACGTACATCTGTCGTGGCTGCGCAGGAAACTGGGCGAAACGGCCGCCCGTCCGCGCTACCTGCACACGCTGCGCGGCGTCGGCGTGAAGCTGGAGCCGCCGGTGCCGGAGCCACAGCTGTGAGATGGGCCCTGGTCAAGGTCTGCCTGGCCGTCACCACGATGGTCGTGGTGGCCTTCGCGGTACCGCTCGGACTCGTCGTCAAGGAGATGGCGCGGGACCGCGCCATCTCGAACGCGGAACGCCACGGCGCCGGCATGGGCCCCACGCTCTCCATCACCACCGACCGTGAGGAGCTCACCCGGGCCGTCGCCTCGTCGGAGGCGGGCGGCGACGGGCGGATGGCCGTGTACGTGCCTGCCGTCGGGGACGCCGAGGCGTTCGAGGTCGGCGACCCCCGGGCCGGGGCGCGCGCGGTCGAGGCCACCCGCAAGGAGGGCCGGGCCAGGACCACCGGGGTTCCCGGCGGCTTCGTCGTGCTCCAGCCGACCGCGCTCAGCTCCGGCACGGCCGTCGTGGAGATCTACGTCCCCGAGGCCGAGGTCAGCAACGGCGTGACCACCGCGTGGGTGGTGCTCGCGGGCGTCGGCATCGCGCTGATCATCGGGTCGGTGGCGGTCGCGGACCGTCTCGGCGTACGCATGGTGCAGCCCGCAAAACGCCTGGTGGGCGCCGCGCACGACCTCGGTGAGGGAAAGCTGGGGGCACGCGTGCCCGAGGAGGGGCCCACCGAACTGCGCCTCGCCGCCGTCGCGTTCAACTCGATGGCCGACCAGGTCGTCCAGCTCCTCGCCAACGAACGCGAGCTCGCCGCCGACCTCTCCCACCGCCTGCGCACCCCGCTGACGGTGCTGAGGCTCAACGCGGCCTCGCTCGGCGAGGGCCCGGCGGCCGAGCAGACGCGTACCGCCGTCGAGACGCTGGAGCGCGAGGTCGACACCATCATCCGCACCGCCCGCGACGCCAAACCGCAGACGGCGACGGCAGGCCCCGGCGCGGGCTGCGACGCCGCCGAGGTCATCCGGGAGCGGATGGCCTTCTGGTCGGCGCTCGCCGAGGACGAGGGCCGCGAGGTCCGGGTCGCGGGTGTCGAACGCCCGGTCCGCATCCCCGTGGCCCGCACCGAACTGGTCGCCGCCCTCGACGCGCTGCTCGGCAACGTCTTCCGGCACACCCCGGAGGGCACGGCGTTCTCGGTGGACGTCCACAACGGCGAGGACGCCGTGATCGTGCTCGTCTCCGACGCGGGCCCCGGCATCGCCGACCCCGAGGCCGCGCTCGCCCGCGGCGCGGGCTCCGGCGAGGACGGCTCCACGGGCCTCGGCCTCGACATCGTGCGCCGCCTCGCCGAGTCCACGGGCGGCGACCTCCGCATCGGCAGCTCCGTCCTCGGCGGCACGGAGGTCCGCCTCTGGATACAGCTGGACGCCCGCCGCCCCGGTGAGGGCCGCCGGGGCCACCGCGGCCCCGCGGTACGCCGCCGCAAGCGCCCGGCCGGCGCGACCTGAGCCACTGCTTCCGGTGGCCTCAGCGGCGTGCGGCCAGGTCCAGCGTCCACCACGGGCCGCCGGGGCCCCGCGCCACGCCGACGCCCGCGTCGGTGTAACGGCAGGTGAGGACGACGGTCCGGTGGGACGGGCTGCGCAGCCACGTCCGCACGGCGGCGCGCGCCGTGTCCGGCCCCGACGCGATGACTTCGCCGGTGGGGCCCGCCCGGAACCCGGCGGCCCGCATGCGGCCGGGCGGCCGGCTGCCGTCGGACCCGGTGTGACTGAGGCGCCTGTGACGTGACATGTCGGCGCTGTGCCGCTGAGCGGCCCGGGTGAGGGAGACCCGCAGCCGCACGGGCCGACAGCCGGCTGCGGCCCGCTGCCGGTTGACCTCTTCCACCAGGTCGGCCGGGCGGGGGCGCCACTCGGCGGGCGCCGCCCACGAGGGCGACGGGCAGGCGGGCAGCGTCGCGAGGAGAACGATTCCTGTGATCAGCGCTCTACGGTGCGTACGAGTCATGTCCCCAGGTTCTCCGGGATGGCCCCGGGCCGCCTGTCGTGCGCCGACGCCGTCGTCGGCGTGCCCGAGCCCTTAATCGGCCCCCATCCCTCCCTTAAGCGCACCCTAAGATCCTCAACTCGACGCCCGGATAACCGTTTTGTCGTTTCCGGCGGGGCTAGCTTGATCGCACCCCCACACACCCCCACGCCCCCCACCCCCGTACAGCTAAGGCAGGAACGCGATGAGCAGCACGCACCGGCGCACGGTGAGCACCCGGTCCAAGGTCATCGGCGGACTCGTCGCCGCATCCCTCGTCGGCGGCGGCGCCCACCTCTTCTCCGGCACGGCGCTGGCGACGAAAGCGGCAGACAGCCCCGCCGAAGCCGCGGCCCCCGCCCCCGCCAAGTTCGCCCCCTTCGTCGACACCTCCCTCGCCCCGGCCCACGACCTCCTCGACACCGCCCGGAAGACCGGCGTGAAGCAGTTCACCCTCGCCTTCGTCACCTCCGGCGGCGGCTGCGAGCCGCTCTGGGGCGGCGCCACCGGCCTCGGTGACGACAAGGTGGCCGCGCAGATCGACGGACTGCGCGCCAAGGGCGGTGACGTCCGGGTCTCCTTCGGCGGCGCCGCGGGCTCCGAACTCGGCCTCAGGTGCGACAGCGCCGACGCCCTCACCGAGGCCTACGGCAAGGTCGTCGACGCGTACGACCTGACCAAGGTCGACTTCGACATCGAGGGCGCCGCACTCCCCGACACCGCGGCCAACACGCGCCGCTCCCAGGCCATAGCGCGGCTCCAGAAGGAGCACCCGGACCTGGACGTGTCGTTCACGCTGCCCGTCATGCCCGAAGGGCTGACGCAGCCCGGCGTCGACCTCCTCGCCGACGCCAAGAAGAACGGCGTGCGCGTCGACGCGGTCAACATCATGGCCATGGACTACGGCCCCTCCTACAGCGGCGACATGGGCGAATACGCCGTCCAGGCCGCCACCGCCACGCAGAAGCAGATCAAGACGGCCCTCGGCCTCTCCGACAAGGCGGCCTGGCAGGCCGTCGCCGTCACCCCCATGATCGGCGTCAACGACGTGACGACAGAGGTCTTCAAGACCGACGACGCCGCCGAACTGGTGAAGTTCGCCCAGGAGAAGGACCTGGCCTGGCTGTCGATGTGGTCCTCGACCCGCGACAAGGCCTGCGAGGGCGGCGCCTCCGGCTCCGCGCAGCCGACGTGCTCGTCAATCGAGCAGCAGCCGCTGGAGTTCACGAAGGCGTTCGCCGCGTACCAGCAGGTCAGTCCATGACGAGCTCCGACGGCAGCTCCCCGGCGCCCGCGACCGCCGCGTACCAGTGGGCACTCGACTTCGGCGTGCGGACCTGCGTGTCGTAGTCGACGTACACCGCGCCGAAGCGCTTGCCGTAGCCGTAGGACCACTCGAAGTTGTCCATGAGCGACCAGAGGTAGTAGCCGCGGACGTCCGCGCCGTCGGCGATGGCCCGGCGGACCGCCGCCAGGTGTTTGTGCAGGTAGGCGATGCGCTCCGGGTCGTGGACGCGGCCCTCCGGGTCGGGCTTGTCGTCGTACGCCGCACCGTTCTCCGTGATGTACAGCGGGAGCCCCGGCGCCTCGCGCGTGTACCGCATGATCAGCTCGTGCAGTCCGCCCGGGTCGATGGTCCAGCCCATCTCGGTGCGCTCGCCCGGCGTCTGATGGAAGGCGACGTCGTCGGAGCCCGGCCAGGGGGAGTGGTCGCTCGCCCCGTGGCCGTCGGCGCGCCGGCTGCCCGGCCCTTCCGGTGCGGCCGACACCAGCGAGGGCGTGTAGTAGTTGAGGCCCAGCGCGTCCAGCGGCTGGTGCGCGACGGCCAGGTCGCCCTCGCGCACGCAGGACCAGTCGGTGACCCGTGCCGTGTCCGTGAACAGGCCATCGGGGTAGGCGCCGTGCAGCATCGGCCCGTGGAAGACGCCGTTGGCGAGGTGGTCGATGCGCCGCCGCGCGTCCTGGTCCCGTGGGTCGTCCGAGACCGCCCTGACCACGGCGGAGTTGAGGCTCACCGCGATCTGCGCGCGGGCCGGCAGGGCGGCGCGCAGCGCCTGCGTGCCCAGGCCGTGCGCGAGGTTCAGGTGGTGGGCGGCGTGCAGGGCGGCGGCCGGGTCGGTGCGGCCGGGGGCGTGGACGCCGGAGCCGTACCCCAGGAAGGCGCTGCACCAGGGCTCGTTGAGCGTGATCCAGGAGGAGACGCGGTCGCCGAGCGCCTCGCCGACGATGCCCGCGTACTCCGCGAACCGGTACGCGGTCTCGCGCGCCGGCCAGCCGCCCGCGTCCTCCAGCTCCTGCGGCAGGTCCCAGTGGTAGAGGGTCAGGGCGGGCTTGATGTCCCTGGCGAGCAGCTCGTCGACCAGACGCCGGTAGAAGTCGAGGCCGCGCTGGACGGCGGGGCCGCGCCCGGTGGGCTGCACACGGGACCAGGAGACGGAGAACCGGTAGGCGTTCAGGCCGAGCTCCGCCATGAGCGCCACGTCGTCGCGGTAGCGGTGGTAGTGCTCGACGGCGACGTCGCCGGTGTCGCCGCCCGCGGTGCGGCCCGGGGTGTGGCTGAAGGTGTCCCAGATGGAGGGCGTGCGGCCGTCCTCGCGCACGGCGCCCTCGATCTGGTACGCGGAGGTGGCCGCCCCCCAGAGGAAGTCGGCCGGAAACGTAATGGGTTCAGGCATGGAAGCGCTCCCATGGGTAGGGGAAGAGACGTACGTAGGAGAAGGGGGCCGGGGAGAGTCCGGGAGCCTGTCGGCCCCCGGAGGCCTCCCGGGTGATCAGCCCTTGACCGCGCCCTGCATGATGCCGCTCACGATCTGCTTGCCGAACAGGATGAACGCGAGCAGCAGCGGCAGCGTGCCGAGCAGCGCGCCCGCCATGATGACGGCCCGGTCGGGGATGTACCCCGTGCCGAGGGAGTTGAGCGCCACCTGCACCGTCGGGTTCGACTGGTTCAGCGCGATGATCGGCCACAGGAAGTCGTTCCACGCCATGACGAACGTGAGCAGCCCGAGGACGGCCATCGCGGGCCGCGCCGCCGGGAACACCACGTGCCAGATGATCCGCAGGCTGCTCGCCCCGTCCATCCGCGCCGCCTCGATGAGCTCGCCGGGCAGGGCCTGCAGCAGGTACTGCCGCATGAAGAAGACACCGAAGGCGCTCACGAACGTCGGCAGGATGACGGCCTGGAGCTGGTTGGTCCACTGGAGGTCCGCGACCCACAAATACAGGGGTACGACGCTGAGCTGCGGCGGCACCATCATCGTGCCGATGGTCAGCAGGAGCAGCGCGCCGCTGAACCTGAACTTCAGCTTGGCGAAGGCGAATCCGGCGACGGTGGAGAACAGGACCGTGCCGATGGTGATGCTGCCCGCCACGATCGTGGTGTTCAGCATCGCGTCGCCGAGGCTCGCCTCCGTCCACGCCCGTTCGAGGTTCTTGAACAGGTTGCCGCCGAACCACAGCGGCGGCGGTGTCTGCGCGAGACGCCCGCTCGTGCGCGAGGCCGCGACGGCGGTCCAGATCAGGGGCGCCAGCGAGACCGCCGTGAACAGTGCGAGGACCACGTACGTGAACGGTCCCGCGTGCATCGTCCGGCCGGCCTTCCGGCCGAGGGGACGCGCCTTGCCCTCCGGCCCCACCGTGCGCGTCTTCATCGGTCCTTCCTCAGGCGTCGGGCGATCAGCATGTTGACCGCGGCGATGAGCAGCAGGATCACGAGCATCAGCCAGGCGACGGCCGACGCGCGCCCCAGGTGGCCGTTGATCCAGCCCTGGTCGTACAGGTAGAGCCCCAGGGTCTGGAACTGGTGGTCGGCGCCGCCCTTGGACCCGGCCGTGCCGCCGAACAGCAGCGGCTCGCCGAAGAGCTGCGTCGCGCCGATGGTGGAGACGACGACCGTGAACAGGATCGTCGGCCGCAGCATCGGGATCGTCACGTGCCGGAACTGCTGCCAGCGCGAGGCGCCGTCCAGCGCGGCCGACTCGTACAGGTCGTGCGGCACGGCCTGCATCGCCGCCAGATAGATCAGCGCGTTGTACCCGGTCCACCGCCAGATGACGATCGACGACACGGCGAACTGCGAACCCCACGACGACTCACGCCAGTTGACGGGATCGATGCCGACCGAGCCGATCAGCCAGTTGACCATGCCGCCGTCCCACGCGAACAGCAGCGTGAAGACCAGCGAGGCGCTCGCCACGGACGTCGCGTACGGGGCGAGCATCGCGACCCGCCACAGGGTGGAGCCGCGCAGCTTGTAGTTGAGCAGGTGCGCGATGCCGAGCGCGATGGCCAGCTGGGGGACGGTGGAGATGACACCGATGGTGAAGGTGTTGCCGAGCGCGTTCCAGAAGTAGTCGCTCTGCAGCAGGTTGGTGTAGTTGTCCAGGCCGAGCCAGGTGCTGTCGTCGAGGTTGGTGAGCTCCAGGCGGTGCAGCGAGGCCCAGCCGGTGTAGAGGAGCGGGAAGAGGCCGAAGGCGCCGAAGAAGAGGAAGAAGGGCGCGACGAAGACGTACGGCGACGCCTTGATGTCCCAGCGGTACAGGCGGCTGCGCCACGGCGACGGCGTGCGGGAGGTCTTGCTCCCGGTCGCGGCCGGGGCCGCGTCCCCCTTGCCGGGGGACGCGGTCTCGGCGTACTCAGCGGTGTCGGACATGGGGGTCACTGTCCCAGAACGTCCTTGATCTCCTTCTGGGCCGCCTCCCAGCCCTCATCGGGAGACTTGCCCTGCTGCTCCACCTGGAGCACACCGATGTCCGTGATGGACTGGCCGATCTGGGCGTCCTTGATGCCGTAGACCGCCGAAGGGGTGTTCTTCGCGATCTCGGCGAAGATCTCCGTGATGGGCGCGTCGTTGAAGTACGCCTTGGTGGCCGCCGACGGCTTCAGCGTGTCGTACGCCGACGGGGTCGACGGGAAGCTCGCCTGCTTGGCGAAGACCTTCGCGAGCTGCTCGGGCTGCGTCAGCCAGACGGCGAGCTCGGTCGCCTCCTTCTTGTGCTTGCCCGCGCTCGGCACACCGAGGAACGTGCCGCCCCAGTTGCCGTCCGCCGGGGCCTTCGCCATGTCCCACTGGCCCTTGCCCTCCGGGCCCGTCTTCTCCTGGATGTACCCGGCCATCCAGGCGGGGCAGGCCACGGTGGCGAACTTGGCGTTGGCGAACCCCTGGTCCCACGTCGGGTCGAACTGCTTGAGCTTGGCGGACATGTCGCCCTGCGCGACCTTCATCGCCGCGTCCCAGGCGTCCTTGCGGCCCTGGCTGTCCTCGTAGATCTCCTTGCCGCTCTTGTCGTAGTACCGCTCGGTGGCACCGGCGAAGACGGCGTTGTAGACGCTGGAGGCGGAGTCGACGAACTTGGTGCCCTTGGGCGCCTTCTCCATGTACTTCTTGCCGAGCGCGACGTACTTGTCCCAGTCGCCCGCCCACTCCTTCGCGAGCTTCTCGCGGTCGGTGGGGAGCCCGGCCTTCTCGAAGAGGTCCTTGCGGTAGCAGAGCGCGGTCGGGCCGATGTCGACGCCGAGGCCGATCGTCTTGCCGTCCTCGGTCGTGGCCTGCTCCCACTTCCAGTCGAGGTACGTCGACTTCTCCACGCCCTCGGCCTTGCCGAGGTCCTCGAACTTGGCGCCCTGGGTCTGGACGACCTCGGTGATGTTGCTGACCTCTATGGCCGCGACGTCGTTGACGCCCGCGCCGGACTGCAGCTGGGTGAGCAGCTTCGGGTAATAGGCGTCGTTCCGCTCGATCACGTTCTCTTTGATCGTGATGTTCGGGTGCGACTTCTCGTACTCGTCGTACAGACCGGCCTGCTTCAGGCCCAGCACGCCGAACGTGCCGACGTTGAGCGTGATCTTGCCGTCGCCCGCCGAGCCGCCTTCGTCGTCGCTCGAACAAGCGGCGAGCAGGCTCGTGGCCAGCGCGGCCGTGGCCGCGTACGCGACGAGCCGACGGGACCTGCGGGACCGGCGGAAAGTGCTGCTGCGCATGACGTCCTCCTGTTGCCTGACGTGCCGACCCCCCGGCCAACTGCACTGCTGGGCCCGTTGGTTCACTCTGCGGCTCGGGCGGGGAACGTGCGGGATGTGTACGTGTCAGGTAGTGTGGGAGCGCTCCCACACGTGATGAGTTGAAGACTCGTGGCTCGCGCCGGGGGTGTCAAGGGACCGGACAGGGAGTTATGTCTTCGGTTATCGGGCCGTTACGGGACGCCCGCGGTCCGTCCGCGGAATCGGCCCGCGGCCCCGGTGAAGATCGGGCTGTTACATTCCTCGCCGGGGGAAGTGTGACGGGAGGCGGACTATGGCAGCTCACGCGGCACGCGGCCGCAGCGGCGGACGGCCCACTCTGGAAGAGGTGGCGGCGCGGGCGGGGGTCGGCCGGGGCACGGTCTCCCGCGTGATCAACGGTTCGCCGCGGGTGAGCGAGGCGACCAGGACCGCCGTCGAGGCCGCCGTGGCCGAGCTCGGGTACGTGCCGAACACCGCGGCCCGCGCGCTTGCCGCCAACCGCACGGACGCCATCGCACTGGTCGTCCCCGAGCCCGAGACCCGCTTCTTCGCCGAGCCGTACTTCTCCGACGTCCTGCGCGGCGTCGGCGCCGAGCTCAGCGAGACCGAGATGCAGCTGCTGCTGATCTTCGCGGGCAACGACCGCAGGCGCCAGCGCCTGGCCCAGTACCTCGCCGCCCACCGCGTCGACGGCGTCCTCCTCGTCTCCGTCCACGCCGACGACCCGCTGCCGGACCTGCTCTCCCAGCTGGAGATCCCCGCCGTCATCAGCGGCCGCCGCTCCGCCGAGGAGGCCCTGCCCTCCGTCGACTCCGACAACTACGCCGGAGCCTGCTCGGCCGTGGAACACCTCCTGGCCCGCGGCCGCACCGCCATAGCCACCATCACGGGCCGTCTCGACGTGTACGGAGCACAACGCCGCCTGGACGGCTATCGCGCCGCCCTGCGGGACGCGGGCCGCGAGGTCGACGAGCAGTTGATCGCGCCAGGGGACTTCACCGAGGAGGGCGGCCACCGCGCGATGCGGGAGCTGCTCGCCGCCCGCCCCGGCATCGACGCCGTGTTCGCCGGCTCCGACGTGATGGCGGCGGGCGCCCGCCAGGCGCTGCGCGAGGCGGGGCGCCGCATACCCGACGACGTGGCGCTCGTCGGCTTCGACGACTCGGCGATCGCCCGCCACATGGACCCCCCGCTGACGAGCGTGCGCCAGCCCATCGAGGAGATGGGGCGCGCGATGATCGACCTCCTTCTCGCCGAGATCGCGGACAGCCGCCCGGCCGCCGCCCGCCGCCTGGAGCGGCGCCAGCTGGTGCTCCCGACGCAGCTGGTGGAGCGGGCCTCTTCCTGAGCGCGGTGGCGCCCGCCCCGTGGCCTGCCCCTCGTCCGCCGGCGGACCGGCTCGGTGTGGGGCTGCTGGTGCCTCCCGACGCAGCTGGTGGGCGGTCCTCTTTCTGAGCCGGGTCGCCGCCCTACCCCGTGGTCTGCCCGTCGTCGATCTCCTGGGCCGCACGCTGCGGCCTGCGGTGCTCTTCATGGTCATGGGCGAGCCTGTCCTGCGCGGCGGACAGGGCGTCGAGGGCCATCGCGGACTGCTGCCGCAGGCGCCGCACCCGGGCCCGCAGGGCACGCTCCCGGCCGTCGACCGTGATCTCCCGGGCGGCGACGTGACGCTCCCGGTCGTTCCGGGCCGGGGGACTGCTCTGCGGATCGGATCCCACGCCGGCAGTATGCTCCGTCTGCCGCCACCGGGGCGCGCGATACGGCCCCTGAACCTCCCCGGCCGAGGAACCTGGCACATGAACTTTCCCGAGTACGGCGGTCCTGGCGACGGCGACGGCTGCGGCGTCGTCGACCACCACCCGGACGGCACCGCCGTCCGCTGCACGGCAGCGGGGGCGTGGCACATCGCGTGGGAGCACGAGGGACCGGACGAGATCAGGACGTCCTCCGTGTGCGAGCACCACATGGGGACGGTGCGGGCCCACCACGTCTACCTGGACCGGCACCCCGTCGGCCCGGACTGCACGCACCCCCGCGCCCGCTGGGTCGACAGCCGCGTCGGCGCGTGGTGCCGTGCGCCCGAAGTCGACTGACGGCCCGCCGATCTCTCCCCGCTACTTCACGTCGCCCGTGAAGATCGCGGGCTCCGCCTCCATGTCCATGTCCGGCGAGACCTCGATCTGGATCGTCTTCTCGGTCTTCGGCATCTTGCACGCCCACGTCACCGTGATGGAACGGCCCGCGAGCAGCTTCGTGTCGGGCCCGCCGTTCAGTCCCCGGTCCGAGTCGTAGATCGACTCACTCGACTTGCCGTCCTTGCCGTACGAGCAGCTGGTGGTGAACATCGACGTGTCCACGGTCGACTTGCCGTTGTTCTTCACCTGCACCGCGAACTTGACGTACGGGGTGTTCTCCGGCGCTCCGTACGGGCCGGACGTGCCCCGGGCGAACTTCGACACGCTCAGCTGGACGTCGTTCCCGTACTCCACGGTGTCGTTGAGCCCGGCCGCCTCCCCCGCGGCGCTCCCCGGGCCGGACTCCGGCTCGGGCTCCTCGGCCGGTTCCTCCTCGTCCGCGACGACGTCGTCGGCCTTCGCGGACGCGGCGGCACCGGCGGTCTTCTCCGGCTTCTTGTCGTCGTCGCCGCTGTTGACGACGACGATGCCCGTCGCGACGACGGCCGCGATGACCGCGGCGGCCGACCCGATGACGACCGCGTTGCTCGGCCCGCGCCTCGGCGGAGGGGGCTGCGGCGGATACATCGGCGGCGGTGGCGGCATGGTGTTGCTCATGGGTCCCCCCTGCGATCGAGCGTTCTCAGCGCATCATGCGCCCATGTGTGGGCGACGTGAGGGGGGTGTGGCTGTTTCGTGATGTCACGATCGGGAGCGCGCTCGGGGCCGCGCCGGGAAACGAAGAAGGCCCGGCCTGCTTTCGCAGACCGGACCTTGATCGATCAGGGTGAGTGACGGGACTTGAACCCGCGGCCACCTGGACCACAACCAGGTGCTCTACCAACTGAGCTACACCCACCATGCCCGGTCTTTTGTCGTTCTTCCGACCGGCCGAGAAAAAGTGTACAGGGTCTGGAGGGGTGCTCGCGCACACGTTTTCCCGACCCCGTACACAGGGCTGCCCGACGGGCTATTCCGCAGGCAGGACGTGCTTGGCCGCGATCGTCCGCGCCGTCTCCGAGTCCGGGCCCGGCTGCGGGACGAAGATCGCCTCGCGGTAGTAACGGAGCTCCGCGATGGACTCACGGATGTCCGCGAGCGCGCGGTGGTTGCCGTTCTTGTCCGGGCTGTTGAAGTACGCCCGGGGGTACCAGCGCCGGGCCAGCTCCTTGACGGAGGAGACGTCGACGATGCGGTAGTGGAGGTACTCCTCCAGCGTCCGCATGTCCCGCGCGAGGAAGCCGCGGTCGGTGCCGACGGAGTTTCCGCACAGCGGTGCCTTCCGCGGCTCCTTGACGTGCTCACGTACGTACGCCAGGACCTGCTCCTCGGCGTCGGCCAGCGTGGTGCCGCCGGCCAGTTCGTCGAGGAGCCCCGAGGCGGTGTGCATGGTGCGCACCACCTCGGGCATGGTCTCCAGCGCCGCGTCCGGCGGGCGGATCACGATGTCCACACCTTCGCCGAGCACGTTCAGTTCCGAGTCGGTGACCAGTGCGGCCACCTCGATAAGTGCGTCGTCCGTCAACGAGAGCCCGGTCATCTCGCAGTCGATCCACACCATGCGATCGTTCATGCGTCTTACCCTACGGCGCGCTCCTCTGGCCGGGCAGAGGAGCACGTCCTGGCGCGTACACGTCCGAGTGCGGCTTGCCGGGATCGGTCGGCACCGAGGTCGAGGGGCCGAGCGCGCTCGCGGCGGCCGTACGCCGTGACTGGGACGGCACAGGTCCCGCCTCCACCAGGCTGGGCACGGCCTGCGCGCCCGCGGGCACGGACTCCAGTGCCCGCTCGCCCTGCGGCCTGCGGGCGCGGTAGGCGGCCCGGTATGCGGCGGGGGACGAGCCCAGCTGGCGTCGGAAGTGTCCGCGCAGCGCCACCGGCGAGCGGAAGCCGCAGCGGCCCGCGACCTCGTCGACGGAGTAGTCGGACGTCTCAAGGAGCCGTTGCGCCTGGAGCACCCGCTGGGTGATCAGCCACTGCAGCGGCGCGCTGCCCGTGAGCGAGCGGAACCTGCGGTCGAAGGTCCGCCTGCTCATGTACGCGCGTGCGGCCAGCGTCTCCACGTCGAACTGTTCGTGGAGGTGCTCCAGCGCCCAGGCGACGACCTCGGCGAGCGGGTCGGCGCCGATCTCCTCGGGTAAAGACCTGTCGAGATAGCGCTCCTGGCCGCCGGCCCTGCGCGGTGGCACCACGAGCCTGCGGGCGAGCGCGCCCGCCGCCTCGTTGCCGTGGTCCGTGCGCACGATGTGCAGACAGAGATCGATTCCGGCCGCGGTGCCGGCACTCGTCAGGACGTCCCCGTCGTCGACGAAGAGCTCACGCGGGTCCACGTGGACGGACGGATAACGCTTGGCGAGCGTCGGCGCGTACATCCAGTGGGTGGTCGCCGGGCGTCCGTCGAGCAGTCCGGCCGCGGCGAGCACGAACGCCCCCGTGCAGAGCCCGACGATGCGGGCGCCCTCCTCGTGCGCGCGACGCAGTGCGTCGAGCGCCTCGGGTGGCGGTGGCGATGTGATCGACCGCCAGGCGGGCACGACGACCGTGCCCGCCCGGCCGATCGCCTCCAGGCCCTGTGGCGCGGTGAGTTCCAGTCCGCCGGTGGTCCGCAGCGGGCCCTCCTCGCCGGCGCAGACCAGCAGCCGGTAGCGGGGGACACCCGCGTCCTGCCGGTCGATGCCGAAGACGGAGAGCGGTATGGAACTCTCGAAAATGGGTCCGCCGCTGAACAGCAGCACCGCTACGATCTCCCGGCGGCGCCGCCCCGAGAGTTTCCGAGCCGCGGCCTCCGGCGCGGCTGTGGAGTCGTGGCTCATGGTGCTAAACCCCCCTCGGGCTTCGCGGCTCCTTGTTCCTGGCGTGCTTGACGTTTTTGACGTGCTTGACGCGCTTGCCTCGCTTGTCGCTCCTGCACGTTTCCCCTCGGTCCTCCACCAGTCCCCCGCCGTAATACAGTCAAGATCGAATCTACTGCGTCCCGTGCTGCCGGGGTGACCAGTTCATCACTCGGCAGATTGTCGACATGGCAACTTGGCGTGAAGCATTCGATCACGAAGCGTTGCACTCGCGCGGCTTGCTGGGAAGTGCGCCTCCGCTCCATGGCCGGTCCCCGTAGGGTGCGGACGGCCTGAGCGCGGCTTTCAGCCCTGGTCGGAAGGGGGTTGAGGGGGCGTTCGGCCAAGAAATCGACGGCCCCCGGAAGTTGGCTGAAAACCTACGGGATCGTGTGTGTGAATTGGTCAGTCCAACGGTGCACCATCGGCACTCTGACGGGGGCCCCTGTGCGCCCCCACGCCCGTCCTGTGGTGCCTCCCGCGGTGTCCTCTGTTCTGTTCTGCAAGCAGTCGCGCGGCGCCCCGCTCCGACTGCCGCAGGAGCACCCGGCACACCCCGGTGACGGCCACGAGTCCGAGGGCCGCGCCGGCCGCGCCGGCCAGCGAGCCCCCGTACCCGACAAGGACGACGGGGACCAGGACGCAGCTGAACGCGGCCCAGCGGACCACGTCGCTCACCGCGTCCTGCGGGGGTGCGGCCGGTGCCTCGTGGGTGCGCGGCGCGGGCACCGCGAGGGGGTCGCGGTCCGGTGTCCCTTGCTCGGGTGAAGACTCGGGTGAAGAAGGGAGGCGGGTGGAGGGTGGGGACGCGGTCGAAGGTCCAGGCACGGCGTGCTCCCTGTGGCATATGGCGTAGGACGGTCCAGCGCTGTCCAACGCGGGGCGCGTCGGCGAGTCACTGCGGGAGCCTCCTGGTGGCGCCGGACGGGTGGGCAAACCGCCTGTAGGAGGCAGCAACCATTGCCATACGGGCGCGGCTCATGCATGCTCCGGTGAACGCCGGGAGGCCCCTGTGGGGCCCGGGACGGGCTCCGAGCGGGCCCTCCGCAGGCTCTGGGCAGAGGAGGAGTGTCGCCGTACCCTTGGGGGTATGGGGTTGGGAAGATGATTCCCGGACGACCTTCCAGGTCCTGAACGTTGCATCACCTGAAAAAGCCGACCCTCCCACAGAGGACTCCTTCGCCGAGACACCCATGGCCGGTCACGAATTCTCCGAACCTGCGGACCGCAAACGGCAGGTCGCCGATCCGACGGCGACCCCCCGAGCGGCGGAAGAACCGCGTCATTCATGCGATCCCGCCTTCCTGCACGGTGTCGTCGTCGGCTTCGACGGCTCGACCTCCAGTGAGCGGGCCCTCGCCTATGCGATCGGGATGGCCCACCGCTCCGGCTCGGGCCTGATCATCGTCCACGTCGCCAACCGGCTGCCCACCACGGTGTGGGCGGGCTGCGAGCCCCCGGTCTTCGTCGACGTGCCCGACCACCGCACGGAAGTGCTCGGACTGGAACTGGCCTGCGCGGAGTACCTGTCCGAGGTGCCGTGGATCCTCGTCGAGCGCGGTGGCGACATCTGCCACGAGCTGGAGGAGGTCGGCCGCGAGTACAGCGCGGACGCGATCGTCGTCGGCTCCACGCACGGCATCGTGGGGCGCATCTTCGGCTCCGTCGCGGGCCGTCTCGCGCGCCGTGCGCAGCGCCCCGTCGTCGTCATTCCGTAACGCCCGCCCGCGCCCCGGGGGTTGATGCGCGTGGGGCTCAACTCGCCTTGTGAAGTGCTTTTGTGGACAGATAAATCTACTCGCGCGTAGAGGTGGTTCGCGCCCCGGGGAAGGGTACATAAGGGTCACAACGGCGTCTCGGGCCGGCGGGTGACGGCCACCGGGCGAGGCGAGCGCGGGTCGGGGTAATGGGCGACCCCGGCCCCTTGAGGAACGACCCCCTGTGTGCTGGTGGCACGCACAGGGGGTCGTTCACATGAGACGGGTCCGTGGTTACTCCACCGTCACGGACTTCGCGAGGTTGCGCGGCTTGTCGATGTCCCGGCCGAGCGCAAGGGCCGTGTGGTAGGCGAGCAGCTGGAGCGGGATGCCCATCAGGATCGGGTCCAGCTCGTTCTCGTTCTTCGGGACCAGGATGGTCTGGTCGGCCTTCTCCTGCTCCTGGTGCGCGACCGCGAGGATCTTGCCGCTGCGGGCCTTGATCTCCTCCAGGGCGGCGCGGTTCTTCTCCAGGAGGTCGTCGTCCGGCACGATCGCGACCGTGGGGAGCGCGGGCTCGATGAGGGCGAGCGGGCCGTGCTTCAGCTCGGACGCGGGGTAGGCCTCGGCGTGGATGTACGAGACCTCCTTGAGCTTCAGCGAGGCCTCGCGGGCGACGGGGTAGCCCCGCACGCGCCCGATGAAGAGCATCGAGCGGGCGTCCGCGTACTGCTTGGCGATCTTCTTGATCTCGTCCTCCTGCTTGAGGATCTCCGAGATCTGGCCGGGCAGCTTGCGCAGGCCCTCGATGATCCGCTTGCCGTCGGAGACCGACAGGTCACGGATGCGGCCCAGGTGCAGGGCGAGGAGGCCGAAGGCGACCGTGGTGTTGGTGAAGCACTTGGTCGAGACGACGCAGACCTCCGGACCCGCGTGGACGTACACGCCCGCGTCCGCCTCACGGGCGATAGCCGAGCCGACGACGTTCACGACGCCGAGGACGCGGGCGCCCTTGCGCTTCAGCTCCTGCACGGCGGCGAGCACGTCGTACGTCTCGCCGGACTGGGAGACCGCGATGTAGAGGGTGTCGGGGTCCACGACCGCGTTGCGGTAGCGGAACTCGGACGCGGGCTCCGCGTCGGCGGGGATGCGGGCCAGCTCCTCGATCATCTGGGCGCCGATCATGCCCGCGTGGTACGAGGTGCCGCAGCCGAGGATCTTGACGCGGCGCACCTTGCGGGCGTCGTGCGCGTCGAGGTTCAGGCCGCCGAGGTGCACGGTGGAGAAGCGGTCGTCGATGCGGCCGCGCAGGACGCGGTCGACCGCGTCGGGCTGCTCGAAGATCTCCTTGTGCATGTACGTGTCGTGGCCGCCCATGTCGTACGACTCGGCCTCCCACTCCACGGTGGTCGGCGAGGCGGTCGTGCGCGAGCCCTCGGTGGTGTACGTGCGGTAGTCGTCGGCCTTGATGGTGGCCATCTCGCCGTCGTCGAGGGTGACGACCTGGCGGGTGTGCGAGACGAGCGCGGCGACGTCCGAGGCGACGAACATCTCCTTCTCGCCGATGCCGAGGACGACGGGCGAGCCGTTGCGGGCGACGACGATGCGGTCGTTGAAGTCGGCGTGCAGCACCGCGATGCCGTACGTGCCCTCGATGTGGCGCAGCGCCTCGCGGACCTTCTCCTCCAGCTTGTCGGCCTGGGAGCGGGCGATGAGGTGCGTGAGGACCTCGGTGTCGGTCTCGGAGAGGAACTCGACACCGTCGGCGGTGAGCTTGGCGCGGATCTCCGAGGCGTTGTCGATGATGCCGTTGTGGACGACGGCGACCTTGTTGTCCGCGGAGAGGTGCGGGTGGGCGTTCTCGTCGGAGGGTGCGCCGTGGGTGGCCCAGCGGGTGTGGGCGATGCCGGTCGTGCCCTTGAAGCGGGCCGGGACCTTGGCCTCCAGGTCGCGCACGCGGCCCTTGGCCTTGACCATCTTCAGGCCGCCGGCCTTGGGGCTGGTGACGGCGATGCCCGCGGAGTCGTAGCCGCGGTACTCCAGGCGCTGCAGACCTTCGAGGAGGAGCGGGGCGACGTCACGCTTGCCGATGTATCCGACGATTCCGCACATAAAGGGTGTCCTAGCCGTAGACGATGCGGCGCAGCTGCCTGAGGGTGAGCTCGGGCGGCGCGACCGCGCGGTATTCGAGTTCCGCCGAGACCTGTTGGAAGATCGCCGCGTTCAGCAGGCCCTGACCCTGCAGCTCGCGGTGGCGGCGACGGACGAACTGTTCTGTCGTCTCGTCGAAGTAGGCGAGCACGTCCTGGACGACCCGCAGCGCTTCGCCCCGCTGGAGCGGGGTGCTGCGGGTGAGGTGATCCACCAGGTCGTCGTGCATGCGTTGATCCTGGGGTATCGGACACCCATTCGCAAGAATCCTGCCCGGAATCGGGCAGGGGCGTGTCGAACGGGCCATTCCATGGCGCGATCGGCGCTCATGTGCGGGTCATGTGCGGCTCACGTGTCGCGCTCACATGCGGCGCAGGACCGCCTGCTTGGCCGTCGTGAACTCCTCGTCCGTGAGGATCCCGGCCTGGTGCAGCTCGCCCAGCTCCCGCAGGCGGCGCAGGAGCGCGTCGTGGTCGTCGGCGGCAGGGCTCGCCGCTCCGGCCCGCGCGCCGTCGGGGGCCGGGTCTGCGAACGCCTTCGGCCCGGCGGGCCCGGCGGGGGCCGCGGGGTGCGGCAGGCGGGCCTGGACGGCGGCCGCCACCAGCGCCATCAGCGGGTCCTTCTTGAAGCCCCACAGTTCGACGGCGTTCGGGTCGTACTTCGGCGGGGCCTTGGTCGGCGCGTTCCGCACGGTGAACCGCAGGTGGCCGTTCTCCAGGCCGACCGCGGGGTGCCACTCCACGGCCGTGATGTCCGCGAGGGCCAGCGACCGGGTGCCGGCCGCCGTCTTCGCCTCCTCCGTCTTCCAGTTCCACTCCAGGCGGACCGTCTCCCCGTCGAAGCTCGCCGTGCCGTCCCCCGCGGAGACGGACAGCGGCACGGAAGGACCCGTCAGGAGGTACGCGTCGCAGGGCGCTGTCGGCACCTGTTCGATCAGATGGGCGTTGCGCACCTCGTCGACCAGGTACTCCGCCACCCCGTACCGGTCGGGCTCGACCGTCAGGCGATACGGGTCCGAGGCGTCCGGCAGCTTCCCGCCCGTCGCCTGGAGCAGCGGATCGGAGCCGTCGCGCAGCCGCAGCCGCAACCGGCCCGACTTCTTCCCGTGTTCGAAGGCGATGCCCGCCAACGCGGCCAGCGGGACCGTCAGTTCACCGAGGGTCTTGCGCAGCAGGGACACGTTCTTGTCGTGGCCCGGCACGAGGCGCAGGGTCTCCCCGTCGAAGGTCCAGGTCCCGTCGCGCTGGATGATTTCCGCCATACGTGGATTCTCGCACCGAGCCCTTGGACACCTGGTCTACACCCCTTGACCCCTTGTGGGGGCCGGGTTACCAATGGGAACCGTTCGATGGCGATGCACCACAGTTGACGCCGGCCCGTCGAAGGGACCCGCTTGTGAGATCGCACGGAAGAACGACACGCATCCTCGGCTCGCTGCTTCTCGTCGCGGCCGCCGGAATCTCCTCCTTCGCCGCAGCACCCGCACCGGGAGAGGCGCGAGCCCCCGCCACCACACCGCTCGGACAGATCGTGCCCGCGCCCCTGGCCGCCGAGCCGGGCGGCCCCGGATACGAGATCACCGCCAAGACCCGTATCCGCGTAGGCAAGGGCAACGCCGAGGAGCGCCGCGTCGCCGAATACCTCGCCGAGCTGCTCCGCCCCTCCACCGGCTACCGGCTCCCCGTCACCAGCGACAAGGGTTCCGACGGCATCCGGCTGCGCATCAGCGCCGAACCCGCGAACAAGGTGCTCGGCAACGAGGGGTACCGCGTCATCTCCGCGCGCGGCTCCCTCACCATCACCTCCTGGAGTGGCGCGGGACTCTTCCACGGCGTACAGACCGTGCGTCAGCACCTGCCCGCCGCCGTGGAGAAGAGGACCAAGCAGCGCGGCCCCTGGCGGATCGCGGGCGGCACCGTCAAGGACATGCCGCGCTACGGCTACCGCTCCACGATGCTCGACGTGTCCCGGCACTTCTTCACCGTCGACCAGGTCAAGCGCTACATCGACCAGGCCGCCCTCTACAAGATGAACAAGCTGCACCTGCATCTCAGCGACGACCAGGGCTGGCGCATCGCCATCGACTCCTGGCCGCGCCTCGCGGCGTACGGCGGCTCCACGCAGGTCGGCGGCGGCAAGGGCGGCTACTACACGAAGGCGCAGTACAAGGAGATCATCGACTACGCCGCGTCGCGGTACCTGGAAGTCGTCCCCGAGATAGACATGCCGGGCCACACCAACGCCGCGCTCGCCTCGTACGCCGAACTCAACTGCAACGGCGTCGCCCCGCCGCTCTACACCGGCACCGAGGTCGGCTTCAGCTCGCTGTGCGTCAAGAAGGACGTCACGTACGACTTCGTGGACGACGTGATCCGTGAGCTCGCCGCGATGACGCCGGGCAAGTACCTCCACATCGGCGGCGACGAGGCGCACTCCACCAGCCACGAGGACTTCGTCGCCTTCATGGACAAGGTGCAGCCGATCGTCGCCAAGTACGGCAAGACGGTGATGGGCTGGCACCAGCTGGCCGGCGCCCGTCCGGCCGAGGGCGCCGTCGCGCAGTACTGGGGCTACGACAGGACCGGCGCCGCCGAGCGCGAGCAGGTCGTCAACGCCGCGAAGAACGGCACGAAGCTGCTGCTCTCACCGGCCGACCGCGCCTACATCGACCACAAGTACACCAAGGACACCCCGCTCGGCCTCTCGTGGGCGGGCTACGTCGAGGTCCGGCGCTCCTACGACTGGGACCCGGCCACCTACCTCGAAGGCGTGCCCGAGGACGCGGTCATCGGTGTCGAGGCGCCGCTGTGGACGGAGACCCTGTCGACCCCCGCCCACCTGGACTACATGGCGTTCCCGCGGCTGCCGGGCATCGCAGAGCTCGGCTGGTCGCCGGCCGCCACGCACGACTGGGACACGTACAAGGTGCGGCTCGCCGCGCAGGCCCCGCGCTGGGACGCGCTGGGCATCGGCTACTACGCCTCGCCGCAGGTGCCCTGGCCCGCCGACAGTTCCCGCAAGTCGTACCACTCCACGAGGAAGGACGGCACGCCCTCGCACAGCCCGAGGTAGGCCTCGCGGTGGCCGGAGGCCGCGATCGCCATGTAGGCGCGCTCGACGTCCGTCAGGGTGGCGTCCCGCGTCATCCAGTGCTCCGCGCGCGGGTGCGTCACCCAGGTGTGCACCAGCTCGGAGTCGGTGAGGGGGTCGAGGGTCCGGAGCGTGAAGTCGGCGCTCCGGCGGTCGAGGCGGTCCAGGCGGTCGGTGGGCAGGCGGAGGTCAGCAAGCGCGCTCAAGGTGCTCTCCCAGGTACTGCTCGGCGTGGCCGGCGATCAGGTCGAGGACGGCTTCGATGTCGGCGGTGGTCGTATCGGGGTCGAGCAGGGTGAACCGGAGGTACTGGCGGCCACCCGCCCTGGTGGTCGCCACGACCGCGTCGCCCGAGGCATGGAGCGCCTTGCGGGCGTACAGGTTGGCGCGGTCGATGGCGGCGGGCGAACAGATCGTCGCCGGGATGTGGCGGAAGACGAGTGTGGCGAGCCGGGGTTCGGCCACGACGTCGAAGCGCGGGTCGGCGACGAGCAGTTCCCAGCCGCGGGTGGCCAGGGCGCAGGCCTCGTCGAAGCGGTCGCCGATGCCGTGCGCGCCCCGCACGCGCAGCGCCATCCACGGCTTCAGCGCGTCGAAGCGGCGGCCCGCCCGCGGCTCCGGCAGCTCCCGGCCCCGTACGAGGACGGCGGACGAACCCACCGGTTCGCAGAAGGCCTTGCCGAAGTCCACGGCGACCGAGTCGGCGCGCTCGATGCCGTCGATGAGGTGCCGGTTGCGGCGTGAGGCGAGCAGCCCGCAGCCGTACGAGGCGTCCACGTGCAGCCAGGTACCGTACTGCGCGCAGAGTCGGGCGATCTCCGGCAGCGGGTCGATGGAGCCGAAGTCGGCGGTGCCCGCGGACGCGACGACAGCCATGGGGGAGAGGTCGTCGCGTGCGCAGCGCTCCAGGGCGCGGGCGAGGGCCACGGTCTGCAGCCGTTTGTCGCGGTCGGTGGGGACGGTCACGACGGTTTCCTCGCCGAGGCCGAGCAGCCGTGCCGTGTGCCGGACGCCGGCCTGCGCGGCCTCGGAGACGAAGATCCGCAGGGTGGCCGGGTCCCGGTCCCCGGCCTCCTCGCGGGCGAGCAGCAGCGCCTGGAGTTCGGCGTCGGTGCCTCCGTCGGTGAACGCGCCCGCGGCGGCGGGGCCGAGGCCGATGCGCTCGGCGGTCCAGTCGATGAGGCGGCGCTCGACGAGCGGGGCGCCGGGCGGCTGGTCCCAGGTGCCGAGGTGACGGGGGCGGCCGGCGCGCACGGCGTCCCGCAGGTACAGCTCGTCGAGTTCGTCGGTGCCGTGGAGTGGGTGCGCGCGCATGAGCTGTCCTCCGGGTGAGGGGTTAACTTAGGTAAGCCTAACCTAATTTCAATCCTGCTTGGGGCGGCCCCGGAAAGCGACGCGACAAACGAAACCGCCCCCTCCGGGAGTGAAGGGGGCGGTCCGCACGGCGCGTTACTTGAGCTTCTTCGCCTTCTCGATCGCGTCCGCCAGGTCCTCCAGGATCGGCGCGCACTTGTCGTACGAGAAGATCGGCTCGGCGATGCGCGGGATGACCTGTCCGGCCTTGACCGCGGGCAGCTTCTTCCAGGTCGGCTTGGAGATGTCGGCCGGCTGGATCGCCGAGGTGCGGTTGTCCATCATGATGATGTCCGCCCGGTACTTGTCGACGTTCTCCCAGCTCAGGTTCTCGAACCAGCCGCCGGACTCCTTCTTGGCCTGCTCCGAGGGCTCGACGAGGTTCACGCCGAGCGCCTTGAAGTACTCCAGGTCGACGGAGAGGTTGGAGCCGGAGACGTAGAACAGGTCCTGGCTCGCGGAGCCGACGAGGACCTTGATGTCCTTGTGTGCCTTGGCGACCTTGCGCAGCCGCTCGGACGCGTCCTCGAAGCGCTTCTTCGCCTTGACGACCTTGTCGGCCTTCACGTCCGCGCCGAGCGACTCGGCGAGCGCCTGGATGCGCTGCAGCGGGTGGGTGAGCTGACGGTCGTAGACGCTGATGCCGACGCTCGGGGCGAGCTTGAGGATCTTGTCCTTGCTCTCCTCGGGGACGTACCAGAGGGTGCCCTTGTCGTCGAACATCGTGGAGATCAGCACGTCCGGGGCGAGGCCCGCGTACTTCTCGATGTTGAACTGGCCCCACGCGTTGCCGATGACCGTCAGCTTGCTGACGTCCATGTCGCCGGCCTGGACGTCGGCCTTGCCGTCCTTGGTCGTCGTCGGACCGAAGACGCCCTTGACCTCGATGCCGTAGTCGAACAGGGCCGCGGCGACACCCGTGAACGCCACGATGTTCTTCGGCGCCGCGTCACGCTTCGCGGTCTGGCCGCGGTCGTCCTTGAAGCTCCAGGGGCCGGTCTCGCCGCCGCCCTCGGTCTTGCCCGACCCGTCCTTCTTCTCGGTGCCGCAGGCCGCGAGGGCGGCCGTGAGGCCGAGGGCGCCGCCGGCGGCGAGGATGCCTCGGCGGGACGGCTGGGGGAGGCGGACCTGGCGCATGTGGGTCTCAGCTTTCGTGACGTACGGCGGCGGGGCCGCTGGCCGGAATGGGTAGCTTAGGCTAACCTAAGCCACCTTCCGGGGCCCGCGACCCCTCGCGGTACGGCGCCGATCAGCTCGCGAAGCCCAGCTCACGGGCGATCAGCATGCGCTGCACCTCGCTCGTGCCCTCGCCGATCTCCAGGATCTTCGAGTCCCGCCACATGCGCGCCACGGGGTACTCGTTCATGAAGCCGTACCCCCCGTGGATCTGCGTGGCCTCGCGCGCGTTGTCCACGGCGACCGTCGACGAGTAGAGCTTGGCGATCGCCGCCTGCTTCTTGAACGGCTCGCCCGCGACCAGCCGCGACGCCGCGTCGTACCACCCGACACGCGCCATGTGCGCCCGCGTCTCCATGTCGGCGATCTTGAACTGGATGGCCTGATTCGCGCCGATCGGCCTGCCGAAGGCGTGCCGCTCGCGCGCGTACTTCACCGACTCGTCGACACACCCCTGGGCGAGACCGGTGGCCAGTGCGGAGATCGCGATCCGGCCCTCGTCGAGGATCCGCAGGAACTGCGCGTATCCCCGGCCCTCCTCGCCGAGCAGGTTCGCCGCGGGGACGCGGACGTCCGAGAAGGACAGCTCGCGGGTGTCCGAGGCGTTCCACCCCACCTTCGAGTAGGGCGCGGCGACCGTGAACCCGGGCGTGCCCGACGGCACGATGATCGAGGAGATCAGCGGGCGCCCGTCGTCCTTGCGGCCGGTGACGGCGGTGACCGTGACCAGGCCCGTGATGTCCGTGCCGGAGTTGGTGATGAAGCACTTCGAGCCGTTGATCACCCACTCGTCGCCGTCGCGCACCGCCGTCGTGCGCGTCCCGCCCGCGTCGGAGCCGCCGTCCGGCTCGGTCAGGCCGAACGCGCCGAGCACCTCGCCCGCGCACAGCCGCGGCAGCCACTCCCTCTTCTGCTCCTCCGTGCCGAAGAGGTGCAGCGGCATGGCGCCGAGGGAGACGCCCGCCTCCAGGGTGATCGCCACGGACGAGTCGACCCGGGCGAGTTCCTCCAGGGCGATGCCCAGCGCGAAGTAGTCACCGCCCATCCCGCCGTACTCCTCCGGGAAGGGCAGGCCGAACAGGCCCATGCGGCCCATCTCGCGGACGATCTCGTACGGGAACTCGTGACGCTCGTAGAAGTCGCCGATCTTGGGGGCGACGACGTCGTGCGCGAACGCCTCGACCGTGCGGCGCAGTTCCTCGTGCTCGGGGCTCAGACGGTGGTCCATCGTTGTTCACTGCTCCTGTGGGGAGGCGGCCGGCTCTTCGTGGGAGCGGGCCGTGAGGGCACGGACGGTGCGGGACGGGCTGGGTCGGCCCAACTGGTCGGCCATCCAGGCGCTGGTGGCGCTGAGACGGACGAGGTCGACCCCGGTGTCGATGCCGAGGCCGTGGAGCATCCACACGAGGTCTTCGGTGGCGAGGTTGCCGGTGGCGCTCTTCGCGTACGGGCAGCCCCCGAGGCCGCCGGCGGACGCGTCCACCGTCGTCACGCCGTGCTGCAGCGCGGCGAGGGTGTTGGTGAGCGCCTGGCCGTACGTGTCGTGGAAGTGGACGCCGATGCGCTCGGTCGGCACCTGCACCGCGTTGAGAGCGGCGAGCATCGCCGAGACGTGGCCCGGGGTGGCCACGCCGATCGTGTCGCCGAGGCTCAGCTCGTCACAGCCCATGTCGAGCAGGGCGCGGCAGACGCGGACGACCCTGGAGATCGGCACGGCGCCCTCCCAGGGGTCGCCGAAGCACATCGACAGATAGCCGCGCACGTGCACGCCCTGCTCCCGCGCGCGGGCGACCACCGGCGCGAACATCGCGAGGGCCTCGTCGACCGTGCGGTTGAGGTTGGCGCGGGCGAACGACTCGGTGGCGCTGGCGAAGACGCCGACGCGGTGTGCGCCGAGGGCGAGGGCGCGGTCGAGGCCGCGTTCGTTCGGCACGAGGACCGGCAGGTGGACGCCCTGGAGGTCGCCGAGGAGCGGGAAGAGGTCCTCGGCGTCGGCCAGTTGGGGCACCCATTTGGGGTGCACGAAGCTGGTCGCCTCGACGGTGGTGAGGCCCGCGTCGGCGAGGCGGTGGATGAACTCCGCCTTGAGCTCCGTGGGGACGACCGTCTTCTCGTTCTGCAGGCCGTCGCGTGCGCCCACTTCGTGGATGCGGACGCGGGTGGGCAGGCCGCGGGTCGGCACGACCATGGGGAGCGGTGCGGACGCCAGCTCCAGGGGCTCGTCGGTGCTGGTCATGCCTGCTCCTCATCGGGGGCGACGACGGCGAGGACCTGGTCCATGGCGACGGTCGTGCCCGGGGTGACGTCGAGTTCGGTGACGGTGCCGGCGTGCGGGGCGGAGATGACGTGTTCCATCTTCATCGCCTCGACGACGAGCAGGCTCTGGCCCGCGGCCACCGTGTCGCCGGGGGAGACCTTCACGACGGTGACGGTGCCGGGCATGGGGGCGGTGAGCGCGTCGGCCCCGGCGT
Organism: Streptomyces venezuelae; assembly: GCF_008642355.1. NCBI lineage: Bacteria > Bacillati > Actinomycetota > Actinomycetes > Kitasatosporales > Streptomycetaceae > Streptomyces > Streptomyces venezuelae. The sequence continues at coordinate 2,950,642 of NZ_CP029193.1, read as the reverse complement.
GCGCGGCGCCGGTGAGGGAGGCGGCGACGGGGTCGTGGTCCTGGACGTGCCAGGCGTCGCCGTCCCGGCCCAGCCAGTCGCCCGCGCGGCGGAAGGTGTGCAGGGTGCCGTCGACGGTGACGCGGACGCGGTCGGCGGTGACGGTGTGGTCGGTGGAGCGGAGGCGGTGAGTGACGGGCTCAAGTCCCGCGGCCCTGAGCCAGTGGGTGACGGACGCCGGGGTGCCGCCGAGCCGCCAGCCGCTCGGCACGGAGAACGGGTCGGTCCAGCCGTCGCCCACCGGCTTCAGGGCGTCCTCGCGGACTGCGGCCGCCGCTTCGTACACCTCGTCGGGCACGCCGTCCGGGACGAGTCCCTCCGCCTCGCGCTCCACCAGACCCGTGTCCAGGTCGCCCGCGACGACCGCCGGATGGGCGAGGAGGCGGCGCAGGAAGCCCGCGTTCGTCGGCACGCCGAGGGTGACCGTGTCGGCGAGGGCGGCGCGCAGCTTGCGCAGGGCGGTGGCGCGGTCGGGGCCGTACGCGATGACCTTCGACAGCATCGGGTCGTAGAGACTGCCGACCTCCGTGCCCTCGCTCAGGCCGGAGTCGGTGCGCACGCCGTCGCCCTGCGGCTCGTGCAGCGCCAGGACGGTGCCGCCGGAGGGCAGGAACCCGCGCGAGGGGTCCTCCGCGCAGATGCGGGCCTCCACCGCGTGCCCGGTGAGGGTGATGTCGTCCTGGGCGAACGGCAGCGGCTCGCCCGCCGCCACGCGCAGCTGCCACTCGACGAGGTCGAGTCCGGTGATGAGCTCCGTGACGGGGTGCTCCACCTGGAGGCGGGTGTTCATCTCCATGAAGTAGTACGACGAGGGGTCGCCGCCGGGGACGATGAACTCGACGGTGCCCGCGCCCGCGTACCCGCAGGAGCGGGCCGCCTGGACCGCGGCCTCGCCCATCGCCGCGCGCGTGGCCTCGTCGAGGAGGACGCTGGGCGCCTCTTCGATGATCTTCTGGTGGCGGCGCTGGAGGGAGCACTCGCGCTCGCCGAGGTGCACCACGTTGCCGTGGCCGTCCGCGAGGACCTGGATCTCGATGTGCCGGGGGCGGTCGACCCACCGCTCCACGAGGAGCGTGTCGTCGCCGAAGGAGGCGCGGGCCTCACGGCGGGCGGCGGCGATCTCGTCGGCGATGAGCGCCTCGTCGCGGACCAGGCGCATGCCCTTGCCGCCGCCGCCCGCGCTCGGCTTCAGGAGCACGGGGGTGCCGATCTCGCGTGCGGCTTCGGCCAGTTGGGCGTCGGTCAGGCCGCTGCCCGAGGAGCCGGGGACGACCGGCACGCCGGCGGCCCGCACGGTCGCCTTGGCGCGGATCTTGTCGCCCATGAGGGAGATGGCCTCGGCGGGCGGGCCGATGAAGGTGAGGCCCGCGTCGGCGCAGGCCTGCGCGAACTCCGCGTTCTCCGCCAGGAATCCGTACCCCGGGTGGACCGCTTGGGCGCCGGACTTCGCCGCCGCCTCCAGGATGCGGTCCACGCGCAGGTAGCTCTCGGTGGCTGCCGCGGGCCCGATCCGCACCGCCGTGTCGGCCTCGCGCACGTGCCGGGCGTCCGCGTCCGCGTCGCTGAAGACGGCGACCGAACGGACGCCCATCTCCCGCAGCGTGCGGATGACGCGGACCGCGATCTCGCCCCGGTTGGCGACCAGAACCGTGTCGAACATCGTCATTCGTTCCTCACATCCGGAAGACGCCGAAGCCGGGCGCCGTGTCGTCCCGCCGGGGGAGCGGCGCGCCCGCGCACGCGGTCAGGGCCAGACCCAGCACCTGCCGGGTCTCCAGGGGGTCGATCACGCCGTCGTCCCAGAGGCGGGCCGTGGCGTAGTACGCGTTCCCCTGCTCCTCGTACTGCGCGCGGATCGGGTCCTTGAAGGTTTCCTCGTCCTCGGCGCTCCACTGCTCGCCGCGGGCCTCCAGCTGGTCGCGCTTGACCGTGGCGAGGACGGAGGCGGCCTGCTCGCCGCCCATCACGGAGATCTTGGCGTTGGGCCACATCCACAGGAAGCGGGGGCTGTAGGCCCGGCCGCACATCGAGTAGTTGCCCGCGCCGTACGAACCGCCGACGACGACCGTCAGCTTCGGCACGCGCGTGGAGGCCACGGCCGTGACCATCTTCGCGCCGTGCTTGGCGATGCCGCCCGCCTCGTAGTCCCGCCCGACCATGAAGCCGGAGATGTTCTGCAGGAAGACCAGGGGGATGCCGCGCTGGTCGCAGAGCTCGATGAAGTGGGCGCCCTTCTGGGCGGACTCGGAGAACAGGATGCCGTTGTTGGCGATGATCCCGACGGGGTGGCCGTGGATGTGGGCGAAGCCGGTGACCAGCGTCGTGCCGTACTCCGACTTGAACTCGGCGAAGCGCGAGCCGTCGACCACGCGCGCGATGACCTCCCGCACGTCGTACGGGGTGCGGGAGTCCGTCGGCACCGCGCCGTACAGCCCCAGCGGGTCGACCTTCGGCTCCTCCACCGGCCGCACCGGCCACGGCAGCGGGGCGCGTTCGGGGAGGGTCGAGACGATCGTGCGGACGATGCGCAGGGCGTGCGCGTCGTCCTCGGCGAGGTGGTCGGTGACGCCGGAGGTGCGCGAGTGGACGTCGCCGCCGCCCAGCTCCTCGGCCGTGACGACCTCGCCGGTCGCGGCCTTCACCAGGGGCGGGCCGCCGAGGAAGATCGTGCCCTGCTCGCGCACGATCACCGCCTCGTCGCTCATCGCGGGCACGTACGCCCCGCCCGCGGTGCACGAGCCGAGGACGGCGGCGATCTGCGGGACGGCGGCGGCCGACATCCGCGCCTGGTTGTAGAAGATCCGCCCGAAGTGCTCGCGGTCGGGGAAGACCTCGTCCTGCATCGGCAGGAACGCGCCGCCCGAGTCGACCAGGTAGAGACACGGCAGGCGGTTCTCCAGGGCCACCTCCTGGGCGCGCAGGTGCTTCTTCACCGTCATGGGGTAGTAGGTGCCGCCCTTGACCGTGGCGTCATTGGCGACGATCACGCACTCGCGGCCCGAGACCCGGCCGATCCCGGCGATGACGCCGGCCGCGGGGGCACCCCCGTCGTACAGCCCGTCCGCCGCGAGCGGCGCCAGCTCCAGGAAGGGCGAGCCGGGGTCGAGGAGGGTGTCCACCCGGTCGCGGGGCAGCAGTTTGCCGCGCGCCACATGGCGGGCCCGCGCCCGCTCTCCGCCGCCGAGCGCGGCCGCCGCGAGCTTGGCCCGCAGCTCGTCGACGAGGGCGGTGTGCGCCGCCTCGTTCGCCCGCCATGCCTCGGACGCGGGATCAGCCGCGCTCGTCAGCACTGGTGCCTGCCGCATCAGTCGAGCCCCCTTGCTCGGTTAATGACCGTTAACGCGTTTCGTTCAGGTTAACGAGCGCTAACCGGCCTGTCTAGAATCAATTCCATGGCCACGAGAACCGACGCCCCCACCCGGCGCGAGCAGATCCTCAAGGAGGCCGCCCGGCTCTTCGCCGAGCGTGGCTTCCACGGAGTCGGAGTCGACGAGATAGGGGCCGCCGTCGGCATCAGCGGGCCCGGTCTCTACCGGCACTTCGCGGGCAAGGACGCGATGCTCGCCGAGCTGCTCGTCGGCATCAGCGGGCAGCTCCTCACGGGCGGCAAGCACTGTGTGGCCGACGTGGGCGGATCACCCGAACGGGTTCTCGACGCGCTCATCCAGGGGCACATCGACTTCGCGCTCGACGACCGCTCCCTGATCACGCTGCACGACCGCGAGCTGGACCGCCTGCGGGACAGCGACCGCAAGCTGGTCCGCCAGCTCCAGCGCCAGTACGTGGAGATCTGGGTCGACGTCGTCCGCAAGGTCTACCCCGACCTCGCCGAGAACGCCGCGCGCGTGGCCGTGCACGCGGTCTTCGGGCTGCTGAACTCCACGCCCCACCTGAGCCGCCGGGACGCGCTGTCCAGCCGGGCGGCCATGGCGGAACTCCTGCACCGCCTGGCCCGGGGGGCCTTCGCGGCCGCCGCCGAGTGACACGCATCTCTGGACGCTCTGGTGACCGCCGGGTAACCTTCCTCTGAGCAAGCGCTTAGTCGATGTAGGCAGATGCAGGCAGAGGGAGTTCTCCGTGCGCCGTACCGTTTTCAATGAGGACCACGAGGCGTTCCGGGAGACCCTGCGCGCCTTCATCGAGGCCGAGGTCGTTCCCGTCCACGACGAGTGGTTCGCCGCGGGACAGGTGCCGCGCGAGTTCTACTACAAGCTCGCCGAGCTGGGCCTCTTCGGCATCAACGTGCCCGAGGAGTTCGGCGGCGCAGGCCTGGACACCCACAAGTTCGAGGCCATCCAGTACGAGGAGACCGCCCGCGCGGGCGTCACCTTCGGCGGCTCCGGCGTGCACGTGCTGCTCGCCCTGCCCTACATCAAGGCGCTCGCCACCGACGAGCAGAAGAAGCGCTACCTGGAGAAGTTCGTCTCCGCCGAGGAGATGTGGGCCCTCGCGATGACCGAGCCGGGCACCGGCTCCGACCTCGCGGGCATGAAGAGCACGGCCAAGCTCTCCGAGGACGGCACCCACTACGTCCTCAACGGCTCGAAGACCTTCATCACCGGCGGCGTCCACGCCGACCGCGTGATCGTCTGCGCCCGGACCTCCGCGCCCACCGCCGAGGACCGCCGGTACGGCATCTCGCTCTTCGCCGTCGACACCAAGTCCGAGGGCTACTCCATCGGCCGCAAGCTGGACAAGCTCGGCCTGAAGACCTCCGACACCGCCGAGCTCGCCTTCGTCGACGTCAAGGTGCCCGTCGAGGACCTCCTCGGCGAGGAGAACAAGGGCTTCTACTACCTCGGGAGCAACCTGCCATCCGAGCGCTGGGGCATCGCCTACGGAGCGTACGCGCAGGCCAAGGCCGCCGTCCGGTTCGCCAAGGAGTACGTCCAGGACCGCACGGTCTTCGGCAAGACGGTCGCGTCCTTCCAGAACACCAAGTTCGAACTGGCCGCCTGCCAGGCCGAGGTGGACGCCGCCGAGGCCGTCGCCGACCGCGCCCTCGAAGCCCTGGACGCGGGCGAGCTGACCGCCGCCGAGGCCGCCTCCGCGAAGCTCTTCAACACCGAGGTCGCGCACCGCGTCATCGACCGGTGCCTCCAGCTGCACGGCGGCTACGGCTTCATGAACGAGTACCCCATCGCCCGCCTGTACGCGGACAACCGCGTCAACCGCATCTACGGCGGCACCAGCGAGGTCATGAAGATGATCATCGCGAAGAACATGGGTCTGTAGTCCGGCCCGCGAAGACAGCCCTGTAGAACTGCGTTCATGAACCAGGCACTTGAGGGCCTCCTCGATCTGCTCGACCTGGAGCAGATCGAGGAGGACATCTTCCGGGGCGTGAGCCGCCCGTCCATCGTGCCCCGCGTCTTCGGCGGCCAGGTCGCCGCGCAGGCCCTGGTCGCCGCAGGACGCACCGTCCCCGACGACAGGCCCGCCCACTCCCTGCACGCGTACTTCCTGCGTCCCGGGGACCCCGGCGCGCCCATCGTGTACACGGTCGACCGGATCAGGGACGGCCGTTCCTTCACCACGCGCCGCGTCGTCGCCGTCCAGCACGGGCACCCGGTCTTCCATCTCTCCGCGTCCTTCCAGACGTACGAGGAGGGCCTGGAGCACCAGACCGGCATGCCGGACGCGCCCGACCCGGAGACGCTGCCCACCGCCGCCGAGATGCTGCCGCGCCACCTGCCCGCACGCGTCGCCGAGCGGCTCGTGGAGGCCCGCGCCGCCGTCGACCTGCGCTACGCGGACGTACCGCCGTGGGGCACCGTCGGACAGCCCCGCGAACCGCGCTCCCAGGTCTGGTTCCGCGCCGACGGCAAGCTGGCCGACGACTCCCTGCTGCACGTCTGCCTCGCCACGTACGTCTCCGACATGACGCTCCTCGACTCGGTGCTGCTCGCGCACGGCAGGGGCGGCTGGGCCGTCGGCGACGTCGTCGGCGCCTCGCTCGACCACGCCATGTGGTTCCACCGGCCCTTCCGCGCGGACGAGTGGCTCCTCTACGACCAGGAGTCGCCGTCGTCCTCCGGCGGGCGCGGCCTCGGCCAGGCACGGATCTGGACGCAGGACGGGCGGCTCGCGGTGACCGTCATCCAGGAAGGCGTCGTTCGCGTTCCCCGGTGATCGGACTTACGGTCCGATACATGAGTGAGCAACCCTCCGAGGCGGGTGGCGGCGAGAGCACCTTCACCGTCATCGTCGCCGCCGTCGCCAACCTCGGGATCGCGCTGGCCAAGGCCGTCGCGGGCGTCATCAGCGGCTCCAGCGCCATGCTCTCCGAAGCGGCGCACTCCGTCGCCGACACCGTGACCGAGCTGATGCTGCTGGTCTCCCTGAAGGCGAGCGACAAGCCCGCCGACGAGGAGCACCCGCTCGGCTACGGAGGCGCCCGCTACATCTGGGCGCTCCTCGCCTCCGTCGCCACGTTCGTCGGCGGCGGCGTCTTCGCCGTCTACGACGGCATCCACACGCTCACCCACGGCGAGGACCCCGGCGACCCCCTCATCTCGTACGTCGTGCTCGGCATCGCCTTCCTCCTGGAGGGCTACTCGCTGCGCACCGGCCTCAAGCAGGCGCGCGGCGAGGCCGACCGCTTCGGGGTCCACATCAAGCGCTACCTGCGCCACACCCCCGACACCGCGGTCAAGGCCGTCGTGATGGAGGACTCGGCCGCCCTGATCGGCCTGCTGCTCGCAGCGGCCGGTCTCCTCGGCGGGCAGCTCACCGGGTCCGGCGTGTGGGACGGCATCGCCTCGCTCTGCATCGGCGTGCTCCTCGTGTACGTCGCCTGGGTCCTCGGCCACGCCAACTCCGAGCTCCTCATCGGGCGCCCGCTGCCCCCGGAGATGCGGGCCGCGGTCCGCGCCGAACTCCTCGCCGACCCGCACGTCGTGGACGTACTGGAGCTGACCACGCTCCTCCAGGGCCCCAAGGAGGCCCTGGTCGCCGCGAAGGTCGACTTCCGGGACATGTCCAGCGCGGCGGACATCGAGCGGGCCTGCGACCGGATGGCGCTCCGCGTCCAGGAACGCTTCCCGGCCGTCCGCAGGGTCTACCTGGACCCGACGCCCGGTCCCGCTCAGGAGCCGGGCGTGAGCCCCGCCGCGCCGAGCAGGTAGGCCGTCATCGGGTCGTAGTGACGCGGGCTCGTCACGTGGTCGTCCAGCGGCACGGTCACCTGGACGGTGCCCTCCGCCTCGCCGATGAACAGCGCGGGGTCGTTGCAGTCCGCGTAGCCGACGGCGTCCACGCCGCGCTGGCCCGCGCGGCCCGCCCAGCCGTGGTCGGCGACGACGAGGTCGGGCTGCGGCCGTCCCTCGCGTTCCAGGCCGTCCAGGATCGCGTTCATCGGCTCCGGCGAGTGCGTGTGCCACAGCGTCGCGCCGCGTTCCAGCATCGCGACGTCCGCGAATTGGAAGACCATCCCCTCGTCCGCCGTCAGGCCTTCGGGGATCACGACGATCTCGCATCCGGCGGCGCGCAGTGCGGCGGCCGTCGCGCGGTGCACGTCGAGCAGCCCCCCGGGGTGGCCCGTGGCGAAAAGCACCCTCTCCTTGCCGGCGGCCGCCTTCCGCAGGCGTGCGGCCATCCGCTCCAGGGCGTCGACCGTCAGCTCCGGGTCGATCGTGTCCTGGCCGTACCGGTGCTCCGGGTCGTCGATGACGCCGCAGCGCTCGGCCATCACCGCGAGGACGTCCTGCTCGTCCGTCCAGCGGTCGCCGAGCTCAAGACCCAGCCAGTAGTGGCGGTCGCCGTTCGCGAGCTTCCTGTAGTGGCTGAGGTTGTTGTCGCGTGGCGTGGCCACGTCGCCCGCGATGCGGGTGCGGACGAGGTGTTCGACGAGCGCGGCACGGCTGGGTATCGGCATGCCTCCCATTCTGCGGGACGAGTGCTCGGCGCAGGGGGCGGGTTCGCTCAGCCCGCGGCTGCCGTGCGGGTCTGTGGGGGCCGGTCGCGCAGTTCCCCGCGCCCCTTTGCCCGTGGCTGCTCCTAGGTTGCCGTCCGGGTCAGGGCGAACCAGAGTTCCATGCGGATGTCCGGGTCGTTCAGGTCTGCCCCCAGCAGGGTCGTGCAGCGGGTGATGCGTTGGCGGACCGTGTTGCGGTGGATTCCCAGGGCCACCGCCGTGCGGTCCCAACTGCCGTGCAGGGAGAGCCAGGTGCGCAGGGTCGACGTCAGGGCCTCGTTGTCGGCCAGCGGGGCGAGCAGCACGCGCGCGTGGGCGTCGGCCTCCTCGGGGGCCACCAAGGCGGCGAGGCCGTTCGCGTGGTGGCGGACGAGGGGGACCCGCGTGGCCTCCGCGCGGCGCAACGCGCGGGCCGCCTGCGCGTCGGCCGCCGCGAGGCCCGCCACGGGGACCGGTGCGGAGGCGCCGAGGGTCCAGCCCTCCACGGGGGTGATCTCGCGGTCGGCGGGGACGAGGAGGCGTACGGGATCCTCGTCCGGGTCGACCAGCGCCGTGCCCAGCGCCGCGGCGAGCGCGGACGTGGACAAGGGGGTGCGGTCTCCGTGGGCGTGCACCACCGTCCAGGTGTCGGTTCCGAGGAGCGCGCCCACCGCACGCGCCGGAGCCCCCAGGAGCAGGCGGACCAGGGCCGTCGAGCGCGCGGCCTCCGATGTGCTCTGGTGTTCGCCCGTCAGGAGCGAGAGCAGCACCACCGCGGCCCCCGCGATCGTGTGGTCGCCCGGCTCGCGGCGGTCCGTGGCCACCCCCAGCGCGAAGCCCCGGCCGCCGCCCAGCGCGTACGCGGCCAGGTGCGTGGCGCCCACCGTGTCCGACGCGGAGGCCGGGGCCGCAGGAGCGGCGCGGCGTACGACGCCCGTCAGCTCCCGCAGCGCGCCCCGTGCCGCCTCCCCGGTCCGGCCCGCCGACTGCAGCTCCGTGCCGTCCGGGCCGTACAGGACGGTCAGGCCGCCGAGGCGCGACGCCAGCTGGCGCAGGACAGCCGGGACCGGGTCCGTCCTCGCCGCCGCCGTGGCGAGGCCCTGCTGCGCCTCCGTGACCCGGCGCAGCTCGGCGTGGCGTGCCTCGGCCATGAGCCGCCAGACGGCGCGGGCGACGCCGCTGAAGGTGGTCCGCCGGGGGACTTCGACGAGGGGCAGGCCGTAGTGGTCGCAGGCCGCCGCCAGGGCGCCCGGCACCGTGTCGTGCACGGGCGCCACGCCGAAGCCGAGGGCGGCGCCGCCCGCCGCGACGATGCGCGCCACGTAGGCGTCGAGGGAGCCCTCCGCGCCCGTCGGGTCCGTGATGTGCACGCCCGCCGTGAGGAGCAGCTCGCCGCCGAGCAGGTACGGGTACGGGTCCGCCATCTCCGAGGTGTGCACCCACTGCACGGCCGTGCCCGCCGCCCGCGCGTCGGGCCCGGCGAGCTGCCGCAGGCCCAGGTCCTCGCGGGCGAGCAGCGCGGCGAGCGGCACGGGAGGGGTGGGGGGTGCCGTGGGGTCGGCCATATGGGCATTCCATCCGTACAGGGCGCGGAAAGTAGAGGAAACGTACACTTCAGCGTTGCTTTCCGGCCACCTAGGGTCGTGCCGACCGGAGGCCGCGGGTACGGGCGGATGTCCCCGCGGCCGGTCCTCACCCCCATCTGCACGACACGCCACCGAGGTGCGCGAAGGAGGCCCCCCATGGCCGTCGACTACACAGTGATCGTCGTCTATCTCGCCGGGATGCTGGCCATGGGCTGGTGGGGCATGCGCCGCGCCAAGTCCAAGAGCGAGTTCCTGGTCGCGGGGCGTCGCCTCGGGCCCTGGATGTACTCCGGGACCATGGCCGCCATCGTTCTCGGCGGCGCCTCCACCATCGGCGGTGTCGGCCTCGGCTACCAGTACGGGCTCTCCGGCGCCTGGATGGTCTTCACCATCGGCCTCGGGCTCCTCGCGCTGAGCGTGTTCTTCTCGGCCCGCATCGCGCGCCTGAAGGTGTACACCGTCTCCGAGATGCTCGACCTGCGCTACGGCGGGCGCGCGGGTGTCATCTCCGGAGTGGTCATGTGGGCGTACACGCTGATGCTCGCGGTCACCTCGACCATCGCGTACGCCACGATCTTCGACGTCCTCTTCGACCTGAACCGCACCGTGGCGATCGTCATCGGCGGCTCGATCGTCGTCGCCTACTCCACGCTCGGCGGCATGTGGTCCATCACGCTCACCGACATGGTGCAGTTCGTGGTGAAGACGATCGGCGTGCTGCTGCTCCTGCTGCCCATCGCGGTCGTCAAGGCGGGCGGCTTCGGTGAGATGAAGGCGAAGCTGCCCACCGAGTACTTCGACCCGCTGGGCGTCGGCGGCGAGACGATCTTCACGTATGTGCTGATCTATACGTTCGGCATGCTCATCGGGCAGGACATCTGGCAGCGCGTCTTCACCGCCCGCAGCGACAAGGTCGCCCGCTACGGAGGCACCGTCGCGGGCACGTACTGCCTCGTGTACGCCATCGCGGGCGCCGTCATCGGCACCGCCGCCAAGGTCATGTATCCGAAGCTGCCGAGCGCCGACGCGGCCTTCGCGACCATCGTCAAGGACGAACTGCCCATGGGCGTGCGCGGCCTCGTCCTCGCCGCGGCGCTCGCCGCCGTGATGTCGACGTCGTCCGGTGCCCTCATCGCCTGCGCCACCGTCGCCAACAACGACATCTGGTCGCGACTGCGCGGCGCGGTGGGGAAGCCGGCCGGTGAGGCGCACGACGAGGTCAAGGGCAACCGTGCCTTCATCCTCGCCATGGGCGTCGCCGTCATCGTCATCGCCATCGCCCTCAACGACGTCGTCGAGGCTCTGACCGTCGCGTACAACCTGCTCGTCGGCGGGCTGCTCGTGCCGATCCTGGGTGGGCTGCTGTGGCGGCGCGGGACGGCTGCGGGCGCGCTCGCGGCGGTCGTCGCGGGCGGCCTGTCGGTGATCGGGCTCATGTGGTGGTACGGGATCCTCGCCAACGAGCCCGTCTACTACGGCCTGCTGACCTCCCTCGCCGTGTACGCCGTCGTCTCCCTCGCCACGAAGCCGACCGACGCGCAGGTCCTCGCCGCCTGGCGCGAGCGGCTCGCCGGACGCGGCGCCGGGCCCGCGGCGGAACAGCCCGCGGCCGAACCGGCCCCCACACCTCAGTAAAGTCAGAAAGCGCCCACAAAGCGCATCGAAGCGTGCAGACGCGCACAAAGAAAGGCACTCCATGAGCAGCAACGAGACGCCCCGCGGCCCCGTCGACTCCTCCCGCATCCCGCGGTACGCGGGCCCGGCGACGTACGCCCGGCTGCCCCGCCTCGACGAGGTCGGCGGCACGACGGACATCGCGGTGGTCGGCGTGCCGTTCGACACCGGCGTCTCGTACCGTCCCGGCGCCCGCTTCGGCGGCAACGCGATCCGCGAGGCCTCCCGCCTCCTGCGCCCCTACAACCCGGCGCAGGACGCCTCGCCGTTCGCCCTCGCGCAGGTCGCGGACGCCGGTGACATAGCGGCCAACCCGTTCAACATCAACGAGGCCGTGGAGACCATCGAGGCCGCCGCCGACGACCTCCTCGGCTCCGGGGCCCGCATGATGACCCTCGGCGGCGACCACACCATCGCCCTGCCGCTGCTCCGCTCGGTCGCCAAGAAGCACGGCCCGGTCGCGCTGCTCCACTTCGACGCGCACCTGGACACCTGGGACACGTACTTCGGCGCCGAGTACACGCACGGCACGCCGTTCCGCCGCGCCGTCGAGGAGGGCATCCTCGACACCGAGGCGCTCTCCCACGTCGGCACGCGCGGCCCGCTGTACGGCAAGAAGGACCTCACCGACGACGAGAAGATGGGCTTCGGCATCGTCACCTCGGCGGACATCTACCGCCGCGGCGCCGACGAGGTCGCCGACCAGCTCCGCCAGCGCATCGGCGACCGCCCCCTCTACATCTCCATCGACATCGACTGCCTCGACCCGGCCCACGCGCCCGGCACCGGCACCCCCGAGGCCGGCGGCATGACCTCCCGCGAACTCCTGGAGATCCTGCGCGGCCTCGCCTCCTGCAACCTCGTCTCCGCCGACGTCGTCGAGGTCGCCCCGGCCTACGACCACGCGGAGATCACGGCCGTCGCCGCCTCCCACACCGCGTACGAACTGACGACGATCATGAGCAGGCAGATCGCCGCGGGACGCGCCGCGCAGCAGTAGTCGACACCGGCACGAGAACGAGGAGACGCCGCATGACCCACGACCACGACCTGGTGCTGCGCCCCACGCCGCGCCAGACGGAGGCCGCCCTCAACCCGCCCCCCGGGCGCAACGGCGGCGACCTCGTCATGGAGACCCTCGCCGGCCTGGGCGCGACCACCGTCTTCGGACTGCCCGGCCAGCACGCGCTCGGCATGTTCGACGCGCTGCGGCGCTCCTCGCTCTCGTACGTCGGATTCCGCGTCGAGAACAACACGGGCTTCGCGGCGGACGCGTACGGCCGCATCACCGGCGAGGTCGCCCCGCTGCTGCTCTCCACCGGCCCCGGCGCGCTCACCTCGCTCGCCGCGCTCCAGGAGGCGGCGGCGGGCTCCTCGCCGGTCCTCGCCATCGGCAGCCAGGTCCCGGTGGCCGGGCTCGGCGGCGGGCGTCACGGCTATCTGCACGAACTCCGCGACCAGCAGGCCTCGTTCAGGGACATCGTGAAGTCCGTGCACACGGTCCGTACGGCCTCGCAGATCCCGTCCGCCGTCGCCGCCGCCTGGGAGTCCGCGCTCACCGCACCGCACGGCCCGGTCTGGGTGGAGATCCCGCAGGACGTGCTGCTCGCGGAGACGACGCTGCCCGTCGTCACGGCGATGGACGCGACTCCGGAGGAGGTCGTGCCGCGCCCCGAGCTGACGGCGGTCGCCGCCGACCTGCTGTCCCGCGCCGAACGCCCGGCGATCATCGCGGGCGGCGGTGTCGTCCGCTCGGACGCGAGCGGCAAGCTGCGCGCGCTCGCCGAGCTGCTCGACGCCCCGGTCGTCACGACCTTCGGCGGCAAGGGTGCCTTCCCCTGGGAGCACCCGCTCTCGCTCCAGTCCTGGCTGGAGGACCGCCACACCACGGACTTCCTGGAGGACGCGGACGTCCTGCTCGTCGTAGGCTCCGGCCTCGGCGAACTGTCCTCGAACTACCACACGTTCAAGCCCCGCGGCCGGGTGATCCAGATCGAGGCGGACGCGGGGAAGCTGGAGTCCAACCACCCGGCGCTCGGCATCCACGCGGACGCGCGCACGGCGCTGTCGGCGCTCCTGGAGACGATCGACATCCCCAGGGAGGACGCGTCGGCGCCCGAGCGGGTCGCGGCGGTCCTCGGCAAGGTCCGCGAGCGCATCGCCGCCCAGGACCTCACCCGGGAGCAGCAGGTCCTCGCCGCCGTCCGTGAGGCGCTGCCGGACGCGTCACCGTCCTTCTGGGACATGACGATCCTCGCGTACTGGGCGTGGTCCGCCTTCGACGCGCGGCGCCCCAACACCATGCACTCGGCGCAGGGCGCGGGCGGCCTCGGCTACGGCTTCCCGGCCGCGCTCGGCGCGGCCGTCGCCGACCCCTCCCACCCGGTGCTCGCCGTCTCGGGCGACGGCGGCGCGATGTACTCGATCGCGGAGCTGGCGACGGCGAAGCAGTACGGGCTGAACGTGACCTGGCTGATCGTCGACGACGGCGGCTACGGCATCCTGCGCGAGTACATGTCCGACGCGTTCGGCGAGGCGACGGCCACGGAGCTGGCGCGGCCGGACTTCGTCGCGCTCGCGGAGTCGTTCGGAGTGCCGGGCGTCCGTACGACCCCGGAGACGCTCCGGGACGACCTCGCGAAGGCGCTGTCCGAACCGGGGCCGTCGGTCGTCGTCCTTCCGGCGCTGCTGCGGATGTTCGCGCCGACGCATCAGGTCTAGAGGGGGGACGTCAGTCGGTGAGGCGTCCGTCCTTGATCGCCGTGACGAACGAGGACCAGCCCTCCGGGGGGAAGACCAGTGCGGGGCCGTGCGGTGTCTTGGAGTCGCGGACGGGTATGCCTGCGGGGTGGCCGTCCAGCACCTCGACGCAGCTGCCGCCTTCGCTGCCGCTGTAGGACGACTTCCGCCAGCCGTTCAGTGCGGCAGCGTTCGGGATGGTGTGGCTAGTCATGGTGTTCGTAGTCCTCCGCCGTTGCCCGTACCAGGGCGAGTGATTCCTTCAGGGGCAGTGCGTCACTCAGTGCGTGATCGTAACGAGCCTGCAGTTGGTGGACCGTGGAGGGGGAGTCGTGGACCTTGCCCATGCATACTCCCTCGCTGTACGCCACGGGGGGTTGGTCCTCGAACCACATCAGCGTGAGCATGCTCTCCAGCAGTGGGTGAAAACCCAGGGTGAGCGGCAGTACGTGTACGCGCACGCGCCCTGACTTGACCAGCGCCTCAACGTGCCGGAGTTGTTCCGCCATCACTGCGGGACTGCCGATCACCCGACGCAGTACCGCCTCATCGAGTAGCGCCCACACTACGGGCGTCACGGGATTCGCAAGGGCCCTCGCTCGCTCAAGGCGTGTGACAAGGAGTCTGTCACGTTCCTGTTCGCCCACCGGAGGGAACGACGTGCCCAGAACCGCACGCGCGTACCCCTCCGTCTGGAGGATGCCGGGGATGAACGACAGCGCGAACTCCCGGATCATCGTCGCCTGTTGTTCGAGTTGCAGCGCCGCCTCGAAGTACTCCGCCACCGCTATGTCGTCGTCCGGCAGGAAGCTGCTCAGGACATTCCCCGTGCCCAGCGCCATGTCCAGCCTCCGCGCGTCCTCCCGGGAGGGAATGCGGCGGCCCGCCTCGATGTGCGCGATGTGCGAACGCGTCATGAGCGCCATGTCGGCCAGCTCCTGCTGCGTGAGCCCGGCTGCCTCCCGTTGGGACTTCAGCCATTCCCCGTAGATGTTGCTCATCGTCAACTCCCATGTGACAGAGGGCTTGTCACGCGCTGCCCCCTGGCGAGGGTAATCCGGTTCGTCTCACTCTGTGAGCGCATCGCTACACAGCGATGCGAAAGGTCGAAGAACCATCACCGGAGTACCCGACATGAACGTGCGTGACGAGACCCCCGCCCCCGACACGACCGGCGCCCGTCTGCTCCCCTGGACCAACTCCGACGGCAATCCCTGCTACCTCATCGGCGATGGCACCGGCCGTCTCTCCCGTGTCGCCGACCAGATCGAAACCGTCCAGATCGGCATGGCCGACGACCTCCTCCAGCACGCCACCGACCTGGTCGGTGATCCGAAGGCCACCGAACCCCAGCTCCGCTACCTGGCCGCCCGCATGGCCGAGGCCCTGCGGGACGTGACCCGGATCGCCCGCAGCCGTGGCGACCGCCCCCGCTGATCAGCGTCACTTCCCGTGCAACCGTCACTGGTACTGGTGTGTCATACAGGGCGAGCGCGCCGGGGGAGGTGCGCCGGTACGGGCCCCGAGGGTCTTGTACGTACGAACCCAAGGGGATGGGAAGAATCCATGACTGACCCGATATCCGGGATGTCCCGGCGCGCCCGCATGCTCTCGGCAGGCCTCGCCGCCGGAGTGCTCGTGCCGCTCGGCACGGCCGCCACCGCGACGCCCGCCGTCGCCGCGCCCGCGCCCACGGTCACCTGCACCTCCGCGCAGGCCGGTCTCGCCGCCAAGCTCACCAAGGACATCACCGCCGCGCTGAAGAACCGCAAGGGCACGGTCGCGGTCGGTCTCTACGACCGGACCACGAAGACGACCTGCACCCTGCGCGGGTCCACGTCGTTCGACTCCGCGAGCGTCGTCAAGACGACCGTGCTCGCGGCGCTCCTGTGGGACGCGAAGAAGACCGAGCGGAAGCTGACCGAGCGCGAGTCGGACCTCGCGTACGCCATGATCACCAAGTCGGACAACACGGCGACGAGCACGCTCTGGCGGCAGCTCGGCACGGGGAAGATCAAGGAGTTCCTCAAGGCCGCCAAGATGACGAAGACCACGCCGGGGGCCGACGGTTACTGGGGCCTGACCCGGATCAACGTGACCGACGAGCAGAAGCTGCTCGCCCTGATCACCGCCAAGAACACCGTCCTGAGCGACAACGCGCGCGCCTACATCCTCAAGCTCATGGGCAAGGTCGTCTCGTCGCAGCGCTGGGGCACCCCGGCGGGCACGCCGTCCGGCGTCTCCATCCACGTCAAGAACGGCTGGCTCCAGCGGTCGACGCACGGCTGGCGCGTGCACAGCATCGGCGCGTTCAAGGGCGGCGGCCACGACTACACGATCTCCGTGCTCACGCACGGCAACAGCACGATGAACTATGGCGTCGCCACGATCCAGGGGGTGGCCAAGGCCATCCACAAGGATCTGACGCCCCGCGCCGCGTCGGCGAACAGGTACGCCCCCACGGACACGCCGCGTGAGGCGTTCGTGGCGGTGCCCGGCAGCTGAGCCCAGTTTATTGCGGCGGGATGAAATCCGCGTCCCGCCGTGTTGGGCCTCTCGGCAGGTCAGGTCGACGGGAGGCAGCTGGTGGCGGAGCAACGGGGCTGGGCGAAACGACTCACCGGGTACGCGTGGCGGTACCCCAAGGACGTCGTGCTCGCGCTCGGCTCCTCGCTCGGCGGCATGGCCGTCATGGCCCTCGTACCGCTGATCACCAAGGTGATCATCGATGACGTCATAGGCCAGGACGGACAGGGCGGCACCCGCTCCATGGGCCCGTGGGCGGGCGCCCTCATCGGCGCCGCCCTCGTCGTCTACGTCCTCACCTACATCCGCCGCTACTACGGCGGCCGTCTCGCCCTCGACGTCCAGCACGACCTGCGGACCGAGATGTACGGGACGATCACCAGGCTCGACGGGCGGCGCCAGGACGAGCTGTCCACCGGGCAGGTCGTGGGGCGGGCGACGAGCGACCTCCAGCTCATCCAGGGCCTGCTCTTCATGTTGCCGATGACCATCGGCAACATCCTGCTGTTCGTCATCTCGCTCGTGATCATGGCGTGGCTGTCCCTGCCGCTCACCCTCGTCGCCCTCGCCGTCGCCCCCGCCCTCTGGGTCATCGCCCGCCGCTCCCGCTCCCGGCTGCACCCCGCCACCTGGTACGCGCAGGCCCAGGCCGCCGCCGTCGCCGGAGTGGTCGACGGCGCCGTCAGCGGCGTACGCGTGGTGAAGGGCTTCGGGCAGGAGGAGCAGGAGACCGGGAAGCTCCGTGAGGTCGGGCGCAGGCTCTACGCCGGACGGCTGCGGACCATCCGCCTCAACTCCCGCTACACCCCCGCCCTCCAGGCCGTCCCCATGCTCGGCCAGGTCGCCATGCTCGCCGTCGGCGGCTGGCTGGCCGTCGAGGGCGACATCACCCTCGGCACGTTCGTCGCCTTCTCCACCTATCTCGCCCAGCTCGTCGGACCCGTGCGCATGCTGGCCATGGTCCTCACCGTCGGCCAGCAGGCCCGCGCCGGCGTGGAGCGCGTCCTCGAACTGATCGACACCGAGCCGAGCATGGCGGACGGCCGCAAGGAGCTGCCCGCCGACGCCCCGGCGACGGTCGAGTTCGACGATGTCTCCTTCGCCTACGAAGACGACCGGCCCGTCCTCGACGGGCTCTCCTTCGAGATCCGCCCCGGCGAGACCCTCGCCGTCGTCGGCTCCTCCGGCAGCGGCAAGTCGACCGTCTCGCTGCTCCTGCCGCGCTTCTACGACGTGACGCACGGCGCCGTCCTCATCGGCGGCCACGACGTGCGCGAGCTGACCCTCGACTCCCTGCGCTCCGCCATCGGGCTCGTCCCCGAGGACTCCTTCCTCTTCTCCGACACCGTCGGCGCCAACATCGCCTACGGCCACCCGGACGCCACCCGCGAGCAGATCGAGACCGCCGCGCGCGCCGCCCAGGCCCACGGCTTCATATCCGAGCTGCCCGAGGGGTACGACACCAAGGTCGGCGAGCAGGGCCTCACCCTCTCCGGCGGCCAGCGCCAGCGCATCGCGCTCGCCCGCGCCATCCTCACCGACCCCCGCCTCCTCGTCCTCGACGACGCCACATCGGCCGTCGACGCGCGCGTGGAGCACGAGATCCACGAGGCCCTGCGGGGCGTCATGGCGGGGCGGACCACCCTGCTCATCGCCCACCGCCGCTCCACCCTCGGCCTCGCCGACCGCATCGCCGTCCTCGACGAAGGACGCCTCGCCGACCTCGGCACCCACGAGGAGCTGGAGGAGCGCTCCGCCCTCTACCGGCGGCTGCTCACCGACCCCGACGAGCTCGGCGGCGTATCGCCCGGCCACGCCCTGCCCGTCGCCGACCTGCCCGAGGACACCTCCGTACGCGACGAGCTCGACGCCGAGTTCGACGCGGAGCGCGGCATCACGCCCGCCCTGTGGACCGGCGACCGGGACGCCAAGAGCGCCAAGGACCCCGCCCTCGCCGGGATGCCGTCCACGCCCGAGCTCCTCGCCCAGGTCGACGCGCTGCCCCCGGCCACCGACACCCCCGGTATCGACGAGGCACGGGCCGTCACGCCCGAGGAGTCGTACGGGCTGCGCAGGCTGCTCGCCGGATTCGGCGTGCCGCTGCTGTTCAGCCTGCTCCTCGTCGCCGTCGACGCGGGCATGGGCCTGCTGCTTCCCGTCCTGATCCGGCACGGCATCGACGAGGGCGTCTCCGACCTCGCGCTCGGCGCCGTCTGGACAGCGTCCGGCCTCGCGCTCGCCGCGGTCGCCGTGCAGTGGGCGGCGCAGACCGGCGAGACACGCATGACCGGGCGCACCGGCGAGCGCGTCCTGTACTCGCTCCGCCTCAAGATCTTCTCGCAGCTCCAGCGGCTCGGGCTCGACTACTACGAGCGGGAGCTCACCGGGCGCATCATGACCCGGATGACGACCGACGTCGACGCGTTGTCGACGTTCCTGCAGACCGGGCTCGTCACCGCGTTCGTCTCCGTCGTCACCTTCTTCGGCATCATGGTCGCCCTGCTCGTCATCGACGTGGAGCTCGCCCTCGTCGTCTTCGCGACACTGCCGCTGCTGGTCGTCGGCACGTACTTCTTCCGCAAGTCGAGCGTGAAGGCGTACGAGCTGGCGCGCGAGCGCGTGTCCGTCGTCAACGCCGACCTCCAGGAGTCCGTCGCCGGGCTGCGCATCGTGCAGGCCTTCCGGCGCGAGCGCGCGGGCGCCGAACGGTTCGCCGAGAACAGCGACAGCTACCGGCAGGCCCGCATCCGCGGCCAGTGGCTGATCTCCGTGTACTTCCCGTTCGTGCAGCTCCTGTCCTCCGTCGCCGTCGTCGCCGTGCTGATCGTCGGCGCAGGTCGGGTCGAGGCGGGCACCCTGACGACCGGCGCGCTCGTCGCGTACCTCCTCTACATCGACCTCTTCTTCGCCCCCGTGCAGCAGCTCTCGCAGGTCTTCGACGGCTACCAGCAGGCGTCCGTCTCGCTCGGCCGCATCCAGGAACTGCTCCAGGAGCCGACGTCGACGAAGGCCGCCGACGAGCCCAGGGAGGTGCTCTCCCTGCGCGGTGAGATCGCCTTCGAGGACGTGGACTTCGCGTACGCGGCCACGGGCGACGGCGAGCCCGAGGAGGCGCTCAGCGACGTACGCCTGACGATCCCCGCCGGACAGACCGTCGCCTTCGTCGGCGAGACCGGCGCGGGCAAGTCGACGCTCGTGAAGCTCGTCGCCCGCTTCTACGACCCGACGGCGGGCCGCGTCACGGTCGACGGCACGGACCTGCGCTCCCTCGACCTCACCTCGTACCGCCACCGCCTCGGTGTCGTCCCGCAGGAGGCGTACCTCTTCGCGGGCACCGTCCGCGACGCCATCGCCTACGGCCGCCCCGACGCCACCGACGCCCAGGTCGAGGCCGCAGCCCGCGCGGTCGGCGCGCACGACATGATCGCCACCCTGGACGGCGGCTACCTCCACGAGGTCAGCGAGCGCGGCCGCAACCTCTCCGCGGGACAGCGCCAGCTGATCGCGCTGGCCCGCGCCGAACTGGTCGACCCCGACATCCTGCTCCTCGACGAGGCGACGGCCGCCCTCGACCTCGCCACGGAGGCGCAGGTCAACCAGGCCACCGACCGCATCGCCGGGCGGCGCACCACGCTCGTCGTCGCCCACCGCCTCACCACGGCGGCCCGCGCCGACCGCGTCGTCGTGATGGACCACGGCCGGGTCGCCGAGGACGGCACGCACGAGGAGCTCCTCGCGCTCGACGGGCGGTACGCGCGTTTGTGGCGGACGTTCGTGGGGGAGCCGGTCGAGGCGGCCTGAGAGCGGCTGCCGGGAAAAAGGGGCCGGGATCCCGCAACCGCACGGGCCGCGGTCTGCGTCCGTACCTCAGAACGTTGCGGCAGGAGTGGCGGGAGGGGCAATCGTGAGCAGTGGGCGCGGCACCGGTCGGATACGGCGGCGGCTGACGCTCGGCACCGCCGTGCTCGCAGCCGCCGTACTCCTCGCTCTCGCGGGCCCCGGCACCTCGTCGGCGCAGGCCGTCGACGGCCTCTGCGCGGGCCGCAAGGTGCGCACCCTGCCCTTCAGCACCGGCCGCGTCGACGTCTTCAAGTCCCGCGGCTACGTGTGCGCCGTGGCCGTCGCCAAGCGCACCGGCGCCCGCAAGTCGATGTCCGTCAGCGTCAAGGCGCGCGGCGGCCGTCCCGCCCGCGACAAAGGCCGCTACAGCCACCACGCGGGTCCGGTGACGGTCCACGCGGGCCACCGCTGCGTGTGGGTGAAGGGGAGGATCAGCGGTCGCGGGGTCAGTTCGGGCTGGATTCTCTGCTGACGTCCGGTCTGTGACCGCAGGATGTCCCGATAACTCCCCCTGGTGCGGGCCCAGTTGCTCCGTTAGGTTCCGGGGCATTGCTGTGTCGACAGGGGAGGGTGCATGCGCAAGGCGCTCAGATGGGTGCTGTCGCTCGTGGTGCTGATAGGCACCGTGGGCGTGGCCGGAGCGACGACCGGGACGGCGACGGCCGCGGACCACACGAACACCAGTAGTCGTGCCGACAGCACCGACATCAAGGACAGGCTGCTCGCCATACCCGGCATGAGCCTGATCGAGGAGAAGCCGTACCCCGGCTACCGTTTCTTCGTACTCAACTACACCCAGCCGGTGGACCACCGGCACCCGTCCAAAGGCACCTTCAAGCAGCGCCTGACCGTGCTGCACAAGGACACCAGCCGCCCGACGGTCTTCTACACCAGCGGCTACAGCGTCTCCACGAACCCCAGCCGCCGCGAGCCGACGCAGATCGTCGACGGCAACCAGGTCTCCATGGAGTACCGCTACTTCACGCCCTCGCGCCCGCAGCCGGCCGACTGGTCCAAGCTCGACATCTGGCAGGCCGCCAGCGACCAGCACCGCATCCACAAGGCGCTGAAGTCGATCTACGGCAAGAAGTGGCTGGCCACCGGAGGCTCGAAGGGCGGCATGACCGCCACGTACTACGAGCGCTTCTACCCGCGTGACATGGACGGCGTCGTCGCCTACGTCGCCCCCAACGACGTCGTCGACAAGGAGGACTCGGCGTACGACGAGTTCCTCGCCGGCGTCGGCCCGCGCGAGTGCCGCACCCGGATCCAGGACGTGCAGCGCGAGGCGCTCGTGCGCAGGGAGCCGCTGTCCGCGAAGCTCGCCGCCTACGCCGAGGCCGAGGGGTACACCTTCAAGACCGTCGGCACGCTCGACAAGGCCTTCGAAGCGGTCGTCATGGACCTGGTGTGGGGCTTCTGGCAGTACCAGCCCGCCGCCACCGCCTGCGGCGAGATCCCGGACGCGGCCACCGCGACCGACCAGGAGATCTTCGACTACGTCGACTCGGTCGGCGGCTGGTCCTCCTACACCGACCAGGGCCTCGAGCCCTACACGCCGTACTACTACCAGGCGGGCACGGAGCTCGGCGCGCCCACCATCGGCCAGCCCTGGCTCGGCGACCTCAGCCGCTACGGCTACCAGCCGCCGCGCAACTTCGTGCCGCGCGACATCCCGATGAAGTTCAAGCCGAACGCGATGCGGGACGTCGACCGCTGGGTGCGGCACAACGCGCACCGGATGATGTACGTGTACGGCGAGTACGACCCGTGGGGCGCCGAACCGTTCCGCCCCGCGCGTGGCGCCAAGCACGACTCGCACGTCTTCACGGCGCCCGGCGCCAACCACGGCGCGAACGTGGCGCAGCTCGTCGCCGCCGACAAGGCGAAGGCGACGCAGCGGATCCAGGCGTGGGCCGGGGTGTCCTCGCCCTCGGGCAAGCCGCTGGCCACGTACGACAAGAAGCTGGACCGGCGCGACGTGCGCAAGGAGCAGACCCTGCGGCCGTGAGGCGGTAGCGGACGGCAGCGGATGAGCGGGCGGCGCGGGGACCGAGAGGGTTCCCGCGCCGCCCGCAGGTCATGCACGACCGGTCACATCCGCACCGCGCACCCCACCGGACGCGCACCGTCCAGCGTCACGTAGAGCCGCGTGGCGGCGGGGCACTCGGCCCGCTCCCGCACCGCCGACGCCACCTGGTGCTCCGGGGCCCGCTCGCCGGAGCCGTCACAGGCCGTCTCCCGCACCTCGCCGCGCCCCGCGCCGTACACGCAGTCGCCGACGACCGTCCGAGGGCCGCCGCCGCGCCCGGGGTCCCCGGGGTGCGGTGCCTCCAGGTTCCGCATGCAGGCGTACCCCTGCGGCACCTCGCCGTCTCCGTCCTCGTCGACGGCGGGCCTGCTCTCGCTGACGTGCAGCACGAAGTCGGTACGGGCGGGACAGGCGGGCCCCTGCTCGACCTTGCCGTCGTAGCGCGCGATGACCCGTGCGGCGGCGCGCTCGCTGCCGCACGGCACCTCGGTGAACGACACGCGCCCCCGCGAACTGCACTCGTCCACGGCGAGGAAGGCGGAGCCGGGGCCGACGGGCCGGGAGGGCGTGGGCGAGTCCGCTGCCCCGGGCGGCTTCTGACAGCCGATCACGGTCACGGTGAGCAGGGAAACGCACACGGCCCGGCCGACCGTGCGAGGCCATGCCGAGACGCGGTAGGTCATGGGCCATCCCCCCGATGCGTGCACCCAGCGTGACCCGGCGCTGCGGGCGCACGCCAGGCGTGCGGGGGCTTTGGGGCTCTTAGTACGTCAGTCCGTGCCCGATCGGATACAGCACCTGAGCGGGATCGTCCGCCCGCCGCACCGGGACGGGAAGACGGCCCCGCGGGGCGGTCCGGCCCGCGATGACCCGTGCGGCGGCGCGGAGTTCGACGTCGGTCCAGCAGTACGAGGCGAGGGCGGCGTCGACGGGCGGCAGGTGGGCCACGTCGTAGGGGTTGCGGATCGCGAGGGTGATGACGGGGAGGCCGGTGGCCTTGAGGGCGGCGACGAGACCGACCTGCCCGTGCGCGGCGCCGTCGCTGTCGTCCGGGTCCATGGCCTGGTGGGCGCGGGCGTGCGGATGGGGGGTCCGGTCCAGGGTGGTGTTCGCGGCCTGGGTGTGGTCCTTGGTGGCGGCGTGCGTGGTGATGTTGTACGTGGCCACGAGGACGGCGTCCCGCCCCTGCGCCTCGGCCACCGCCTTCTCGATGGTCGCCTCGTCGGGCGCGGTGCCGGTGGGCAGGGCGACGGCCTGGAAACCGAGGCTGTTGAGGGCGCCCGCGAGGACGGTCGTCGGCGGGCCCGTGGTGCCGGACGGCGAGCGGGGGTCCGCGCCGACGACCAGGACGCGGGGGTGGGCGGCGGGGGAGAGGGGGAGGAGCGCGTCGGTGTTGACCAGGAGGGTCGTGGTGGCGTCGGCGATGTGGTCGGCGGCGACGAGGTGGGCGGGGGTGCCGACGGCGGCGTCGACGGAGGGGGTGGGGGCGGGCGGCGTCGACGGTGTGCCCTCCTGGTGCAGCACGTGGTCCAGCAGCCCGACCCGCGCCTTCATGCGCAGCACGCGCAGGACGGACTCCTCGATGCGTTCCTCCGTCAGCTCACCGCTCCCGACGGCGTCGACGACCGCGTTCCAGGCGACCTCGGGGCGGGGCGGGTTGAGGAGCTGGTCGGCGCCGGCCTTGAGAGCGAGGACGGCGACGCGGTCGTCGCCGTACTTCGTACGGACGCCGCGCATGGCGAGGGAGTCGGTGGCGATGACGCCGTCGTAGCCGAGCTCCTCGCGGAGGATGCCGGTGAGGATCGGGCGGGAGAGTGTCGCCGGGTCGCCGGAGGGGTCGAGGGCGGGCACCACGATGTGGGCGGTCATGACGGAGTCGACACCGGCGGCGATCGCGGCGCGGAAGGGCGGCGCGTCGACGCGGTCCCACTCCTCGCGGGTGTGGTGGATGTGCGGCAGCTCGGTGTGGCTGTCGTCGGTGGTGTCGCCGTGGCCGGGGAAGTGCTTGGCGGCGGTGGCGATGCCGGCGCTCCGGTATCCCTCGATCTGGGCGGCCACGAACCCGGCGACGGCGTCGGGGTCGGCGCCGAAGGAGCGTACGCCGATGACGGGGTTGGCGGGGTCGACGTTCACGTCGGCGTCCGGGGCGTGGTCCTGGCGGATACCGAGGGCGCGGAGTTCGGCGCCGGCGATGCGGGCGGCCTCACGGGCGTGCTCGTGCGACCCGGAGGCGCCGAGGGCCATGGCGCCGGGGAGGAGCGTCGCGGGGGCGCCGATACGGGCGACGGCGCCGTGCTCCTGGTCGACGGAGATCAGGACGGGAACGGTGGGCGAGGCCTTCTGGATGCCCTCGGAGAGCTCGGCGATCTGGTGCGGGGAGCGGGTGTTGTGGGCCCAGCCGAAGTAGATGATGCCGCCGAGCCGGTACCGGGCGATGAGCTCGGCGGCGTCCCGCACGCCGAGCTCGCGGAGGTTGGTGTCGACGTCCGCCGGGTCGGGGTCGGTGGCGCTGTGCCCGTACACGTGCATGACGAAGAGCTGGCCGACCTTGTCCTCCAGGGACATGGAGCGGATGAGGTCGCGGAGCGGGCGGTCGGGGTCGACGGATGCGGACAAGAGGCGCTCCTGCGGCTGGCTGGCTGGCTGGGCTCGGCTGGCCTGAAGAGTACCTGTGGGGGCCGCCACCGGCGCTGTTGGAGGGGGGCGCACCGGTGACGGCGAGCTGCCGGCCGCAGGCGGCGGAGAGGGTGGTCAGCGTTCGCAGCCAGCAGCGATGCCGACACCGCCGTGCGGAGACTCACCGACAGCGTGCGGGTTGGACGTCCGGGGGCGGCTGGGGGTTCCCTTCCATGTACCTAGGGAGCCCAGTGCAACTGCAGCGTGCGGACCGTCTCGGCGATCGCGGGCCGCCGGGACGCCCCCGCCCGCCACAGCGCGTACAGGCGGCGGACCGGCACAGGGGCGAGGGGAACCGTGACCGCCCCGGACGGGATCGGCCCGCGCCCGAGGCGCGGGATGAGCGCGACCCCGAGCCCCGCCGCGACGAGCGCGACCAGCGTGGGGTTCTCCTCCGCCTGATGGGCGATGTCCGGCTCGCAGCCCGCTTCCCGAAGCGTCCGGACGAGCCACTCGTGGCAGACGAGCCCGGGAGGCTGCGTGATCCACCGCTCGGACTTGAGCTCCTCGCGGCGGACGGCCGTCCGCCCCGCGAGCCGGTGGTCGTGAGGGACGACCAGGTCGCAGAAGTCGTCGCCGATGACGGCCTGTTCGACCCCCGGCGGCGTCGGGATCGGCGCGATGTCCCAGTCGTGGACAACGGCCATGTCGACCGCCCCCTTGGCCACGAGGTCGATGGACAGGTGCGGATCGATCTCCGTCATGCGGGTGTCGAGCGAGGGGTGACGCCGCGCCAGGTCCGCGAGGACGGACGGCATGAGCCCCCGCGCGGCCGAAGCGAAGGCCGCGATGGTCAGCCGCCCCGCCGGCACCCCGCGCCGCTCCTCCAGCTCCGTCTCGGCGCGCTCGACGATGGCCAGCAACTGCTGGGCCGTATCGGCGAGATGGAGCGCCTCCTCGGTGAGGGCGACCCCGCGGCCCCGCCGTTCCAGCAGCGTCGTCCGCGTCTCGCGCTCCAGTTTGGCGATCTGCTGGGAGACGGCGGAGGGGGTATAACCGAGCGCGGTGGCGGCAGCGCCGACCGTGCCGTGGACGGAGACGGCGTGCAGCGCGCGGAGCCGACCGAGATCGAGCACGGGTGGACCCCCCGAAGGCGTAACAATGTAGCGTCGCTTCATTCAACCATGCAGAGATCCGTGCTGGTGCTACACGTTCGCACCGGGTGATCCTCGACCCATGCGACCCGCACACATCTGTCTGGCCGTCCTCGTCGCCGCCGTATGGGGCGTCAACTTCGTCGTCATCGAAGTGGGGCTCGACCACTTCCCGCCGCTGCTGTTCTCCGCCCTCCGCTTCCTCGTCGCCGCCCTGCCCGCCGTCTTCTTCGTGGGCCGGCCGAAGGTCGCGTGGAAGTGGATCGTCGGGGTCGGGCTCGTGCTCGGCGTGGCCAAGTTCGGGCTGCTCTTCATCGGCATGGACGCCGGCATGCCGGCCGGCCTCTCGTCGCTGGTGCTGCAGGTCCAGGCTGTCTTCACCGGCTTCTTCGCGTTCCTGGCGCTGGGGGAGCGACCCGGCCGCGTACGGGTGACGGGCATGGTGGTCGCCCTCGGCGGGATCGCCGTGGCCGCCGTCGACGAGGGCGAGACCGGCCCGCTGACCGCGTTCGCGCTGCTGATGGGCGCCGCGGCCTGCTGGGGCGCCTCCAACGTCCTCACCCGTAAGGCGTCCCCGCCGGACTCCCTGAACTTCATGGTGTGGGTGAGCACGGTCCCGGTGCTGCCGCTGCTCGCCCTCTCGCTGCTCTTCGAGGGACCGTCCAGGGACCTCGACGCCGTGCGCTCCCTCGACTGGCAGGGCGCGGGCATCATCGTCTACGTCGCCTGGGTCACCACGGTCTTCGGCTTCGGCGCCTGGGGGTATCTGCTGCGCCGCCACCCCGCGTCGACGGTCGCCCCGTTCTCGCTGCTCGTCCCCGTCTTCGGCATGTCGTCGGCCGCCCTGGTCCTCGACGAGTCGGTGAGCGGCCTGCGGTGGTGCGCGGCGGCGCTGCTGGTGGGCGGGGTCGCGCTGGCCTCCTTCGGGAAGGCCTCCGCCTCGCTCCCGCTCAGCCCGAGCGGGTCACCAGCCGCGACAGCAGTTCCCGTCCCGGCCCCAGCAGTCCCGGCAACGGTGCCGCATCCTCGTACCACCGCTTCTCGTACTCCCAGCACAGCCACCCCTCCCAGCTCTCCGCGCTGAGCCGCGCCACGCACTCCTCCAGCGGCAGGACTCCGGAGCCGAGGGGCAGGGGTGTCGTGTCGTCCGCCGAGGCGATGTCCTTCACCTGTACGTAGCCGAGGTACGGGGAGAGCGCCGCGAAGGTCTCCGCGACGGACTCGCCGCCGAGCCAGGTGTGCATGAGGTCCCAGAGCGCGCCGACCCGGCGGTGTCCCACGGTGCCGAGGACGCGGGTGGCGTCGGCGCCGGTGCGGTGCGAGTCGTGGGTCTCCAGGAGGATGCGCACGCCCGCGTCGGCGGCGTACCGGGCGGCGGCGCCGAGCCGCCGTGCGGCCGTCGCGTCGGCCTCGGCGGCGCCCTGCTCGGTGCCGCCGCCGGGGAAGACGCGGACGAAGGGGGCGCCCAGGTCGCGGGCGAGCGAGACGAGGGAACGCATGTCGTCGAGGACGGGCCCGTCGTCGCCGGGCGCCGCCACGCGCGCGTACCCGGCGATGCCGAGAATCTCGACGCCGGCCGCCTTGAACTCGGCCGCCACGTCGGCCCGTTCGACGAGCCCGAGACCAGGATGGACCGGCTCCTCGGGGTGCGCGCGGAGCTCGACGCCGTGGTAGCCGTGGGCCGTGGCGAGCCGCAGCACGTCGGGGACGGGCAGGCCGGGCACGCCGAGCGTGGAGAAGGCGTATTTCATGGTCCCGACAGTAGGCTGCGGGCGACCGTGGTCAACCCCGCCGCGACGACGGGGCTCACGCGGGCCGCTCGTGCAGCGGAAGCCGCCAGTCCTGCCCGACGAGGTCGACGCCGAAGGAGCGGTGCGGCTTCTCCGCGACGAGGACGAATCCGTGGCGCTTGTAGATGCCGCGGGCCGATTCCAGTACGTCGTTGGTCCACAGCGTCAGCTCGCGGTAGCCGGCACTCCGCGCGAACTCCACGCACGCGGTCACCAGTTGGTCCCCGATGCCGTGCCCCCGCGCGTCCGGCTCGACGAGCAGGAGGCGCAGCCGTGCCGTGCCGGGCACCTCGTCCCGTACGCACATCACGCACCCCGCGGGACGCCCGTCGGCCTCGGCGATCCACACCCGCTCCAGGTGCGGGTCGTGGTCCTGGGCGAAGTCCGCGACGATACGGGCGACCAGGCCTTCGTACTCCGCGTTCCAGCCGAACTCGGCCGCGTACAACGCCGCGTTGCGCTGCACGATCCAACCGAGGTCGCCCGGTCCTGGCTCGCGCAGTGTCACGTCCGCGCGGCGCTCGCGGCGGCGACCCTTCCCCCGCCCCTGTCGGCGGCCGTCCTCCAGGATCTCCCGTACCGTGCGCATCGCCGCCGCGAGCCGGGACCGGTCGGCGGGCGGCACGTCGGCCAGCAGGGAGCCGACCGCTTCCCGCGACCGCTCGTCGAGCAGTTCGGCGGCGTCGCGTCCGCGCGCGGTGAGCGTGATGCGCTGCCGCCGCGAGTCGTCGGCGGACGGGGCCCGCTCGACGAGCCCGTCCCGCTCGAACTTGGCGAGGAGGCGGCTCAGATAGCCCGCGTCCAGGGAGAGTTCCGAGCGGAGGTCGGCCGCGTCGGTACGGGGCGAGCGCGCCAGTTCGTACAGGACGCGCGACTCGGTGAGGGTGTACGGGACGTACAGGTGACGGCTGTAGTCGAGCGCGCCGATCAGGTTCGTGTAGAAGCGGTTGAAGGCGCGCATCTCGTGGATGGGTGTCGTGGGTGTCGTGGGTGTCGCCATGGCGCATCACTCCGGAATACCTTTGACTGAGTCAAAGGTAGCCCCGTCGTCAGAGGAAAGCCAGACGCGCCCCCAGCGCGGCGAACGCCGCCGCGAAGGTGCGCCGGATCCACGCCACCACGCGCGGGCGCGAGATGACGTGGTGGCGCATGGCCGCGGCGAACCGGCCGTACGCCACGAAGACCACGAACGTGATGAGCATGAAGTACGCGCTCAGCTCGGTCATGCGCAGGAAGGCGTAGGGCTCGTCGGTGCTCACGAACTGCGGCAGGAACGCGAAGAAGAACAGCGTCAGCTTCGGGTTGAGGATGTTGATCAGTACGCCCGTCAGGATCGTGCGGCCCGCCGAACGCGGCTCGCTCTCCCGCTCCGCGGTGAGCTCGCTCTTGTCCCGCCAGGTGCTCCACGCCATGTACAGCAGGTAGGCCACGCCCAGGTACTTGAGCGTCTGGAAGGCGACGGCGCTGGTGTTCAGGAGCGCCGCGAGCCCCGTGATCGCGGCGACCATGTGCGGGACGACGCCCAGCGTGCAGCCGACGGCGGCGGTCACCGCGGCGCGGGTGCCGCGCGAGAGACCCGCCGCGATGGTGAACAGGACGCCGGTGCCCGGGGTCACGCAGACGACGAGGGAGGTGAGAAGGAATTCCATGCCCCGACCCTGGCGCCCACAATGGCTCCATGAACAGGTCCATTGGATCACCTCCCCACAGGTCCAAAGCGACCGCTCGGCCTGGGGCCGTACGGGAAGGCGGGGTCTCGGACTTCCTCCAGCTCGACACCGGCGACGCCCCGAGGGGCGGCCTCGCCGACTGGCTCGCGGGGGAGATCAGGGACGCCATCGCCGACGGCCGCCTTCCGGCCGGTGGCAGGCTCCCCGCCACCCGCACCCTCGCCGCCGACCTGCGCGTCTCCCGCGGTGTCGTCACGGAGGCCTACCGGCGGCTCACCGAGGACGGTCACGTCGCGGGGCGGGGGAGGGGCGGGACGGTGGTGGTGGCGGTACCGCATGCGCCGACGCCTGCACGGGAAGCGTCAACGCGTCCGCGTACAGCGGCTGGTGAAGGTCTCTTCGCGGGCCCGTCCGACGACCTCGGCGTCTTCGACGCCATCCGTGCCGCCCCCGCCCGCATCGACCTCTCGCCGGGCCTGCCCGACCTCGCCGCCTTCCCGCGCGCTGCCTGGCTGCGCGCCGAACGCTCCGTGCTCGCCGGGCTCACCCCGCCGGACTTCGGGTACGGCGATCCGCGCGGCACCCCGGCCCTGCGCACGGCCGTCGCGCACTGGCTCTCCCGGAACCGCGGCATCCGCGCCGACCCGGACGACGTGATGATCGTGAACGGTACGGCTCAGGCGCTGCGGCTCCTCGTCGACGTACTGCGCGCCGACGGGGTCCGCGAAGTGGCGGTGGAGGAGCCCGGCTCGCTCGGTGTGCGGCAACACCTGCGGCCGCTCGGGACGCCGCCCGTGCCGGTCGACGGCCACGGCGTCCGCGTCGACGCCCTGCGCGCCACCGGGGCTCACGCCGTGCTGCTGACCCCGGCCCACCAGTTCCCCACCGGTGTCGTCCTCGGCGGCGAACGGCGCCGCGAGCTCATGGAGTGGACCCGCGACGGCGGACTCGTCATCGAGGACGACTACGACGCCGAACACCGCTACGACCGACCCGCCGTCCCGGCGCTGCGCGCCCTCCTCCCGGAGCACGTCTGCTACGCGGGCAGCGTCTCCAAGCTCCTCGCACCCGCCCTGCGCCTGGGCTGGCTGCTCGCCCCGCCCGCGTACCGGGACGCGCTCCTCGACGCCAAACGCCTCACCGACCTCGGCACGGCGGCACTGCCCCAGCTGGTCCTGGCCCGCCTCATGGAATCCGGCGACCTGGAACGCCACCTCCGCCTGATCCGCAGGCACCACCGCAGGCGCAGGGACGCCATGATCGCGGCGATCCGCACGCATCTGCCGGGGGCGGTCGTGCACGGCGCGGCAGCGGGGCTGCACCTGACGATCACCTTCCGGGAGACCTCGCGGAAGGGCGCGTACGAAGCCCCCGACACCGACCTGGCCGCCGCCGCGCTCGCCGAGGGCGTCAAGGTGCACCCCCTCTCCTGGCACACCCAGCTCCCGCACACTCCGGGCCTCGTCCTCGGTTACGCGGCGAGCGGCACCGCGGAGATCGCCGAGGGGGTGGGGGTGCTGGGGCGGCTGGTGGGGTGACGTGCGAGGGTGCCGCTACCGGGGTCCCGCCGTGGACCCGCGCACCATCAGCTCCCCGTGCACCGTCGCCACACCGCCCGGCGGCGGTTTCTCCTTGCTCATCGCGATGCGGCCCGCGCGGGCGCCCGCCTCGTGGAGCGGGAGTCGCACCGTCGTGAGCGCGGGCACCGCGTCGATGCTGAACGGCAGGTCGTCGAAGCCCGCGACCGACACGTCGTCCGGGATGCGCAGACCCTTGTCGCGCAGGGCCGCGCACGCGCCGAGCGCCACCGTGTCGTTGGCGGCGACGACGGCCGTCAGGTCGGGGGCGCGGCGCAGGAGTTCGTCCGTGGCGTCGTAGCCGGAGCGGCGGTCGTAGGGGCCGTGGACCGTCAGCGCCGGGTCGTCGGGGACGCCGCGCGCGGCGAGGGCGGCGCGGTGGCCCTCCAGGCGGTGGCGGGTGGTCGTGCGCTCCTCGGGGCCCGCGATGTAACCGATCCGGCGGTGGCCGAGGTTCACCAGGTGGTCCGTCAGCCGCCGGCCGCCGCCGCGGTTGTCGAAGGTGAGCGCCACCGCGTCGGTGTCCGGCGACGGCGGCCTGCCGCACAGCACCACGCGCGTGCCCGCCTCCGTGAGGCGACGCAGCTTCCCGGCGATCGCGTCGGCGTGCTCGGCGTCCTCGATGGCGCCGCCGGTGAGGATCACGGCGGCGGCGCGTTGGCGCTGAAGGAGCGTGAGGTACGTGAGTTCGCGCTCGGGAGAGCCGCCCGTGTTGCAGACGACGGCCATCCGCTCGCCGCCCGCCCGCCCGCCGGGACCGCCGATCTCGGACTGCACGGCGCCCGCCATGATGCCGAAGAAGGGGTCGGCGATGTCGTTGACGAGGATGCCGACCAGGTCGGAGGTGGCGGCGGCGAGCGCGCTCGCGGGGCCGTTGAGGACGTAGTCGAGCTCGTCGACCGCGCGCAGGACGCGTTCGCGCGTCGCGGCGGCCACCGGGTAGTTGCCGTTCAGCACGCGGGAGACGGTGGCGGGGGAGACCTGCGCGCGGGCCGCCACGTCCGCCAGGGTCACGGTCATCTCATCGTCCTCCGGTCACCCGTTTGTCCCGGCCGGTCACCGCTGTCGACCGAAGCCCTTGTCCGAACCTTGTGCGGCAGGCTAGCTTGCCTCCAGATAGAAAGCGCTTGCTACGCGGCGGAGAGCGCTTGCTACGCATCTACGGAGGGACCTTCGTGACACGCAAGACGGTGCGCATCGCCATGAACGGCGTCACCGGACGCATGGGCCACCACCAGCATCTGGTCCGCTCGATCCTGGCCCTCCGGAAACAGGGAGGCCTCGATCTGGGCGACGGCACCGTGCTGTGGCCCGAACCCGTCCTCGTCGGCCGCAAGGAGCACGCCCTGCGCGCCCTCACCGGGCAGTACGGCCTGGAGCGGTACTCGACCGACCTCGACGCGGTGCTCGCCGACCCCTCCGTCGACATCTACTTCGACGCGCAGGTCACCTCCGCGCGCGAGGACGCCCTCAAGCGGGCCATCGCCGCGGGCAAGCACATCTACACCGAGAAGCCGAGCGCCACCGGACTCGACGCGGCCCTGGGCCTCGCGCGCCTCGCGGAGACCGCCGGCATCAAGCACGGCGTCGTGCAGGACAAGCTCTTTCTGCCGGGCCTGCGCAAACTGAAGCGCCTCATCGACGGCGGCTTCTTCGGCCGGATCCTGTCCGTGCGCGGCGAGTTCGGCTACTGGGTCTTCGAGGGCGACTGGCAGTCCGCCCAGCGCCCGTCCTGGAACTACCGGAGCGAGGACGGCGGCGGCATCGTCGTCGACATGTTCCCGCACTGGGAGTACGTCCTGCACGAGCTGTTCGGCCGCGTCCGCAGCGTCCAGGCGCTCACCGCCACGCACATCCCGCAGCGCTGGGACGAGCGCGGCAAACCCTACGACGCCACCGCCGACGACGCCGCGTACGGCATCTTCGAGCTGGACGGCGGCACCGTCGCGCAGATCAACTCGTCGTGGACGGTGCGCGTCAACCGCGACGAGCTCGTGGAGTTCCAGGTCGACGGGACCGAGGGATCCGCCGTCGCGGGCCTGCGTAACTGCCGCGTACAGCACCGCGGTACGACACCGAAGCCGGTCTGGAACCCGGACCTGCCCGCCACCCACTCCTTCCGCGACCAGTGGCAGGAAGTGCCCGACAACGGCGACTTCGACAACGGCTTCAAGGCACAGTGGGAGCTCTTCCTCAAGCACATCTACGCCGACGGCCCCTACCACTGGGACCTCCTCGCGGGCGCACGCGGCGTACAGCTCGCCGAACTGGGACTCAAGTCGTCCGCCGAGGGCCGGCGCATCGACGTACCGGAGATCGCCCTGTGACCACCCTCCCGCTCCCCGTCACGGGCGGCGGCACGCGCGCGTACACCCCGCGCGACGAGCCCCCGCCCACGGCCCCCGGCGGGCCCCCGCTCGCCTCGCGCACGGTCTTCTCCGCCGCACACGTCGTCGCCGACCCGTTCGCCGACGTGTCCCCGGACGGCCCCGCCGCCGTCGACTGGGACGCCACCCTCGCCTTCCGCCGCCACCTCTGGTCGCACGGCCTGGGCGTCGCCGAGGCCATGGACACCGCGCAGCGCGGCATGGGCCTGGACTGGGCGGGAGCCGCCGAGCTGATCCGGCGGTCGGCCGCAGCGGCGAAGGCCGTCGGGGGACGCATCGCCTGCGGCGTCGGCACCGACCAACTCGCGGGCCCGGCGACCCTGCCCGAGGTCAGGAGCGCGTACGAGGAGCAGCTCGCCCTCGTCGACGCGGCCGGCGCCCAGCCCATCCTCATGGCGTCCCGCGCCCTCGCCGCCGCGGCCACGTCACCCGACGACTACGTGGAGACGTACGGCCACCTGCTGCGCCAGGCCTCCGAGCCCGTGATCCTGCACTGGCTCGGCCCCATGTTCGACCCCGCCCTGGAGGGCTACTGGGGCGACGCCGACCTGGACGCCGCCACCGAGACCTTCCTGGCGGTGATCAAAGCCCACCCCGACAAGGTCGACGGCATCAAGGTCTCCCTCCTGGACGCCGGCCGCGAGATCGCCCTGCGCCGCCGCCTCCCCGACGGCGTCCGCTGCTACACCGGCGACGACTTCCACTACCCCGAACTGATCGCCGGGGACGACCACGGCTTCAGCCACGCCCTGCTCGGCATCTTCGACCCGCTGGGCCCCCTCGCCGCCGAGGCCGTACGGGCCCTGGACACCGAGGACGCGAGGCGGTTCCGCGCCCTCCTCGACCCCACCGTCGAGCTCTCCCGGCACCTCTTCGAAACCCCCACCCGCTACTACAAGACCGGCGTCGTCCTGCTCGCCTGGCTCGCCGGACACCAGAGCCACTTCACGATGGTCGGCGGTCTCCAGTCGGCCCGCTCCCTGCCCCACCTGGCCCGCGCCTACGAACTCGCCGACGGGCTGGGCCTGTTCCCCGACCCGGAGCTCGCGGCCGACCGCATGCGGTCCCTGCTCACCGTCCACGGAGTGCCCCGATGAGCGAGCCGGTGCAGCCGTCGCGGCTGAGCGTCAACCAGGAGACCGTCAAGCAGTGGTCGCTGCCCGAACTCGCCGAAGGCTGCGCCAAGGAGGGCATCGGCGCCGTCGGCCTGTGGCGGGCGCCGGTCCAGGAGTACGGCGTCGAGCGCGCCGCCCGCCTCATGCGGGACACGGGGCTCACGGTGACGAGCCTGTGCCGGGGCGGCTTCCTCACGGACATCGAGGAGGCGTCACGCGCGCGTGCCCTCGACGACAACCGCGCGGCCGTCGACGAGGCGGCGGCGCTCGGCACGGACACCCTCGTCCTGGTCTCGGGAGGCCTCCCGCCCGGCAGCAAGGACCTGGTGGGCGCGCGCGAGCGCGTCGCGGACGCGCTCGCCGTCCTCGGGCCCTACGCCGAGGAGCGGGGCGTGCGCCTCGCCATCGAGCCGCTGCACCCGATGTTCGCCTCGGACCGCTGCGTGGTCTCCACCCTCGGCCAGGCGCTCGACCTCGCGGAACGCTTCCCCGCACACCAGGTCGGCGTGGTCGTGGACACGTACCACGTGTGGTGGGACGACCTGGCGCCCGCGCAGATCGCCAGGGCGGGCCAGGGCGGCCGTCTGCACGCCTTCCAACTCGCCGACTGGATCACACCGCTGCCCGCGGGGGTGCTCCTGGGGCGCGGCCAACTGGGGGACGGCTGCGTCGACTTCAGGGCCTTCCGGGCAGCCGTGGACGCCGCCGGTCACCGCGGGCCGATCGAGGTGGAGATCTTCAACGAGGGCCTGTGGGCGCGGGACGGGGGCGAAGTGCTGCGGGAGACGGCCGAACGGTTCCGCGCACACGCGTGAGGCGGGACCTCCGCGCCGTACGTCCTACTTCTTGCCGCCCAGGATCTGACCCAGCAGGTCACCGAGACCGCCGCCGGAACCGGGCGCGGAACCGCTCGCCGCACCGGGGCCCTTGGTGCGCGCCGCCCGCTTGGAGACCACGGCGAGCACCACGGGGATCAGCATCTCGATCACGCGGGTGACCTTCGCTGCCGGGATGCCGGTCTTCTTGGAGACCGCGTTCGCCACCGGCTTGCTCACCTTCGCGAGCATGCCGGCCATCATCCCGCCGCCGACGAGACCGCCGAGGCCGCCGCCGAGCGCGGCGATCCCCTGCGGGGTGGGATCGGCGGGCCCGACCTCGGCGAAGGCCTGCCGCACCTCGTCGGCCTCCGCCGGGTCGGCGGCGCGGCCCCGGATGTCTCCGGACAGCGCGGACGCGGTCGTGCCGACGACGTCCCGCGCGCCGGACGCGTCCGTGCCGAGCAGGCCCGCGATCTCCTGGAGCCGGTCGTCCCCGAGCTCGTCGAGGACGTCCTGCTCGAAGGACCGCGGCTCAGAGGTCTGGGAATCATCGCTCATGCGACAAACGCTACGTCCGTCCCGCTTTGCGGGCATCTGGAGCCGGTCCGGAGCCGCCGGAAAAAAAGTCGGCAACGCGGTGCAACCCTCCGGGCACGACGCGTGTCGTATATGGCGTCAGGGCTTATGAGGGGGGAACCAGGATCTGGGGGGATCCGGGGGATCCGGGGGGATCGCGAGTTCTGACAGGGGAGGGGAAAACCCGAAGGGGTCCGGCTGGGAGGCCGGGCCCCTTCGAAGTTGTCCACAGGCTCACCACGCTGTCGGTGCCGGGCGGTAGCGTCGGATCATGTCGAGTCCAGCTGCAGCGTCGGCGGTGCTCGAGGGGGTCCTCGAACGCATCACGTACGCCAACGAAGAGACGGGTTACACGGTCGCGCGCGTCGACACGGGCCGTGGCTCCGGTGACCTGCTCACGGTCGTCGGCGCGCTGCTCGGCGCGCAGGCGGGCGAATCGCTGCGCATGCACGG
Source organism: Streptomyces venezuelae (assembly GCF_008642355.1). Taxonomy (NCBI): domain Bacteria; kingdom Bacillati; phylum Actinomycetota; class Actinomycetes; order Kitasatosporales; family Streptomycetaceae; genus Streptomyces; species Streptomyces venezuelae. The sequence goes on along the minus strand of NZ_CP029193.1, from coordinate 2,914,156 downwards.
CCGCTGGGGCTCCCACCCGCAGTACGGCAAGCAGTTCACGGTCGAGAACTACACGACGGTGCTGCCCGCCACCATCCAGGGCATCCGCCGCTATCTCGGCTCCGGCCTCATCAAGGGCATCGGCCCCGTCATGGCCGACCGCATCACCACCCACTTCGGCGTCGACACCCTCGACATCATCGAGACCGCTCCGCAGCGCCTCGTCGAAGTGCCGGGCCTCGGCCCCAAGCGGACGAAGATGATCGCCGCCGCCTGGGAGGAGCAGAAGGCCATCAAGGAAGTCATGGTCTTCCTCCAAGGCGTCGGCGTCTCCACCTCCATCGCCGTGCGCATCTACAAGAAGTACGCGGACGCGTCGATCTCCGTGGTGAAGAACGAGCCCTACCGCCTGGCGGCAGACGTCTGGGGCATCGGCTTCCTCACCGCCGACCGCATCGCGCAGTCCGTGGGCATCCCGCACGACAGCCCGGAGCGCGTCAAGGCCGGTCTCCAGTACGCCCTTTCGCAATCCACCGACCAGGGGAACTGCTACCTCCCCGAGGAGCGCCTCATCGCGGACGCGGTGAAGCTGCTCCAGGTCGACACGGGCCTGGTCATCGACTGCCTCGCCGAGCTCGCGGGGGAGGAGGAGGGCGTCGTCCGCGAGGCGCTGCCCGACCCGGACGGGGGCGATGACATCGCCGCCGTCTACCTCGTCCCGTTCCACCGTGCCGAACTGTCCCTGGCCGGCCAGCTGTTGCGGCTCCTCAGGACCGGCGACGACCGCATGCCCGCCTTCCAGGACGTCGCCTGGGACAAGGCGCTCGCCTGGCTCGCCGCCCGCACCGGCGCCGAGCTCGCGCCCGAGCAGAAGGAGGCGGTCAGGCTCGCCCTGACGCAGAAGGTCGCCGTCCTGACCGGCGGACCCGGCTGCGGCAAGTCCTTCACGGTCCGCTCCGTCGTCGAGCTGGCCCGCGCGAAGAAGGCCAAAGTCGTCCTCGCCGCCCCCACGGGCCGCGCCGCCAAGCGCCTCGCCGAGCTCACCGGGGCCGAGGCCTCCACCGTGCACCGGCTGCTCGAACTGAAGCCCGGGGGAGACGCGGCGTACGACAAGGACCGGCCCCTCGACGCCGATCTGGTCGTCGTCGACGAGGCGTCCATGCTCGACCTGCTGCTCGCCAACAAACTGGTGAAGGCCGTCCCGCCCGGGGCCCACCTGCTCTTCGTGGGCGACGTCGACCAGCTGCCCAGCGTCGGCGCGGGAGAAGTGCTGCGCGACATGCTCAGCGACGAGAGCCCCATCCCCGCCGTCCGCCTCACCCGCATCTTCCGGCAGGCCCAGGAGTCGGGCGTCGTCACCAACGCCCACCGCATCAACTCCGGTGTCCCGCCCATCACCCAGGGCATGAAGGACTTCTTCCTCTTCGTCGAGGAGGAGACCGAGGACGCGGGCCGTGTGACGGTGGACGTCGCCGCGCACCGCATCCCCAAGAAGTTCGGCCTGGACCCGCGGCGCGACGTGCAGGTCCTCGCCCCCATGCACCGCGGGCCCGCCGGCGCGGGCAACCTCAACGGACTCCTCCAGCAGGCCATCACGCCCGCCAGACCGGACCTGCCCGAGAAGCGGTTCGGCGGCCGGGTGTTCCGGGTGGGGGACAAGGTCACGCAAATCCGCAACAACTACGAAAAAGGGCAGAACGGTGTCTTCAACGGCACGGTCGGTGTCGTCACCGCCCTGGACGCCGACGAGCAGCGGCTCACCGTCCGCACGGACGAGGACGAGGAAGTTCCGTACGACTTCGACGAACTGGACGAGCTGGCGCACGCCTACGCGGTGACGATCCACCGCTCCCAGGGCAGCGAGTATCCGGCGGTGGTGATCCCGGTCACCACCGGCGCGTGGATGATGCTGCAGCGCAATCTGCTCTACACCGCCGTGACACGCGCCAAGAGGCTGGTCGTTCTGGTCGGTTCGCGCAAGGCTCTGGGACAGGCAGTGCGCACGGTCTCCGCGGGCAGGCGCTGCACGGCCCTGGACTTCCGGCTTTCCGGGCTTCCCGGGCGCCGCGGAGCAGGCCCTGGACGTTTTGATCGATCAAACGAGTAGGAAACCTCACACAGCACTTCCGGAACCGGGGCGAAGGGGGCAGGATGAGCAGGTTGGCGGCACTGAGTGCCGCCAATAGGCCCAATGGTCGACCCCGAGTGCACTCTCCAGGGCCAAATGGGGGATGGTAGAGACAGTCAGGGCACCTCGAAGAAGAGGCACAACGTCGGTGAGGGATGACGTGAGCGAGAACGCTAACAACGGTGTAGTACTGCGGTACGGCGACGACGAGTACACCTACCCGGTGATCGAGTCGACCGTCGGCGACAAGGGCTTCGACATCGGGAAGCTCCGCGCCCAGACCGGTCTGGTGACCCTGGACAGCGGCTATGGCAACACCGCCGCCTATAAATCCGCCATCACCTATCTCGACGGCGAACAGGGCATCCTCCGGTACCGCGGCTACCCGATCGAGCAGCTGGCCGAGCGCTCCACCTTCACCGAGGTGGCGTACCTCCTGATCAACGGCGAGCTGCCGAAGGTCGACGAGCTGGCCACGTTCAAGAACGAGATCACGCAGCACACCCTGCTGCACGAGGACGTCAAGCGGTTCTACGACGGCTTCCCGCGTGACGCCCACCCGATGGCGATGCTGTCGTCCGTGGTCAGCGCGCTGTCGACGTTCTACCAGGACAGCCACAACCCGTTCGACGAGAAGCAGCGTCACCTGTCGACGATCCGCCTTCTCGCCAAGCTTCCGACGATCGCGGCCTACGCGTACAAGAAGTCGCAGGGCCACCCGGTCGTCTACCCGCGCAACGACCTCGGCTACGTCGAGAACTTCCTGCGCATGACGTTCTCGGTGCCCGCCGCCGAGTACGAGCTGGACCCGGTCGTGGTCAACGCGCTCGACAAGCTCCTGATCCTGCACGCGGACCACGAGCAGAACTGTTCGACGTCCACCGTGCGTCTGGTCGGCTCCTCGCAGGCGAACATGTTCGCCTCGATCTCCGCCGGCATCTCGGCGCTGTGGGGCCCGCTGCACGGCGGCGCCAACCAGTCGGTCCTGGAGATGCTGGAAGGCATCCAGGCCTCCGGCGGCGACGTCGACACCTTCATCCGCAAGGTGAAGAACAAGGAAGACGGCGTGAAGCTCATGGGCTTCGGGCACCGCGTCTACAAGAACTTCGACCCCCGGGCGAAGATCATCAAGGCGGCGGCGCACGACGTCCTCTCGGCGCTCGGCAAGTCCGACGAGCTGCTCGACATCGCGCTGAAGCTGGAGGAGCACGCGCTGGCCGACGACTACTTCGTCGAGCGCAAGCTCTACCCGAACGTCGACTTCTACACCGGCCTCATCTACCGCGCGATGGGCTTCCCGACCGAGATGTTCACGGTCCTGTTCGCCCTCGGCCGCCTGCCGGGCTGGATCGCCCAGTGGCACGAGATGATCAAGGAGCCGGGTTCGCGCATCGGCCGCCCGCGCCAGATCTACACGGGCGAGGTCCTCCGCGACTTCGTCCCCGTCGAGGGCCGCTGACCCTCCGGGTCGCCCCTCGCCGGCCGCACGCGGTCGGCTCTCCGCAGAGCGGAAAGCGCCCCGCCGTCGATCCCCCCACGGGTCGACGGTCGGGGCGCTTCCCTTTTTCCCGGTGCGGATTCCCCCCACGGGATCCGGCCGGGCGTCTGTGGCGGCCCTGCGGTCTGCCGGGACGCGTACGTACGGGAGGGCCGCTCAAAGCTCCCCGGTGCACGTGCCCCGGCAACGCAATATCCAGGAACATCCCCCAAGATGTCCCTCGATGTCAGGAAGACGTCCCCCAAGACATCTTCCTGCATCGCCCCATTAGACTCGCGACCCCCCTCAATGGTTACGTCCCAAACACTGTGATCTGCGTCTCTTGCATATGTCCAGTAGATGCGCAAGATCCCCCATATGTGGATCTCGGGAACCCGGTGTGGATGCTGAAACGACCTTGTGAAGACGGTATGTGAGCGTCCGCGATCGTTATCTGAACGTCCTCAGGCGAAGACTGTTGGTGACCACGAAGACCGAGGAGAAGGCCATCGCGGCCCCCGCGATCATCGGGTTGAGGAGACCGGCGGCGGCGAGCGGCAGTGCGGCGACGTTGTAGCCGAAGGCCCAGAAAAGATTGCCCTTGATGGTGGCGAGGGTCTTCCGGGAGAGCCTGATGGCGTCGGCCGCGACCCGCAAGTCCCCGCGCACCAACGTCAGGTCACTCGCCTCGATCGCCGCGTCCGTTCCGGTGCCCATCGCGAGCCCCAGATCGGCGGTGGCGAGCGCGGCCGCGTCGTTCACGCCGTCCCCGACCATCGCCACGACCTTGCCCTCGCCCTGCAGCCGCCGTACGACATCGACCTTGTCCTGCGGCAGGACCTCCGCGAACACCGCGTCCGGCGCGATGCCGACCGCGTCGGCGACCGTCCGCGCGACGGCCTCGTTGTCGCCCGTCAGCAGCACCGGCGTCAGACCGAGCGAACGCAGCTCCCGCACCGCCTCCGCGCTGGTCTCCTTCACGGCGTCCGCGACGGCCAGGACGCCGCGTGCGGCGCCGTCCCAGGCGACCAGGACGGCGGTGCGCCCGGCGGCCTCCGCGTCGTCCCGCAGCTTGGCCACGGCCTCCAGATCCGCCACCCCGGCCTCCGCCAGGAGCCGTTCGCGCCCCGCGAGCACCTCGTGCCCCTCCACCGAGCCGCGCACCCCGGCCCCGGCGACGTTCTCGAACCGCTCCGGCGCAGGCAGCTGCCCGGTGCCGATGCCGAGGCGTTCGGCGGCGCCCGCCGTGACGGCACGGGCCACCGGGTGCTCGGAGGCGTGTTCCAGGGCGCCCGCGAGGCGGAGCAGGAGCTGCTCCTGGGTGTCCCCGGCGACGTGCACGTCCGTCAGCGTCATGTGCCCCGTCGTGACCGTCCCGGTCTTGTCCAGGACGACGGTGTCGACGCGACGCGTGGACTCCAGGACTTCGGGTCCCTTGATGAGGATGCCGAGTTGGGCGCCCCGGCCGGTGCCGACCATGAGGGCGGTCGGCGTGGCGAGGCCGAGTGCGCAGGGGCAGGCGATGATCAGGACGGCGACGGCGGCGGTGAACGCGGCCGTCGCGTCGCCGGTGGCGCCCAGCCAGCCGCCGAGCGTGCCGACGGCGATGAGGAGCACCGTCGGTACGAAGACACCGGCGATCCGGTCGGCGAGCCGCTGCACCTGGGCCTTGCCGGTCTGCGCGTCCTCCACGAGCCGCGCCATCCGGGCGAGTTGGGTGTCCGAGCCGACACGGGTCGCCCGGACGACGAGGCGCCCCGAGACGTTCACGGTGCCCCCGGTCACGGCGGCGCCGACGCCCACGTCGACGGGCACGGACTCGCCGGTCAGCATGGCGGCGTCGACGGCGGAGGCGCCCTCTTCCACGGTGCCGTCGGTCGCGACGGTCTCCCCGGGGCGTACGACGAACCGGTCCCCGACCGTCAGGTGCCCCACCGGCACGCGCCGCTCGGTGCCGTCCCGCAGCACCGCCACGTCCTTGGCGCCCAGTTCGAGCAGGGCGCGCAGCGCGGAGCCCGCCTTCCGCTTGGAGCGGGCCTCAAGCCAGCGGCCCAGCAGGATGAACGTGACGACGCCCGCGGCGACTTCGAGGTAGATGGTGGAGGCGCCATCCCCGGGCGAGGCCGTGAAGTCGAAGCCGTGCCGCATCCCCGGCATCCCGGCGTCCCCGACGAACAGCGCCCACAGCGACCAGCCGAACGCGGCGAGCGTGCCGACGGAGACGAGCGTGTCCATCGTCGCGGCCCCGTGCCGCAGGTTGGTGAACGCGGCCCGGTGGAACGGCAGTCCGCCCCACACGACGACCGGCGCGGCCAGCGTCAGCGAAAGCCACTGCCAGAAGTCGAACTGCAGGGCCGGGACCATCGCGAGCAGCACGACGGGCAGGGAGAGGACCGCCGAGACGATCAGGCGCTGCCGCAGCGTGTCGGGCTCGGTGATGTCGGCCGTGGTGGGGGCCGGTCCGCCGCCGGGGCCTGCGTCGAGGGGCTCGGGCGGGGGCGGCACGATCTCCTCGGCCGTGTAGCCCAGTTTCTCGACCAGCGCGATCAGCTGGGCGACCTCGACCGCCGCGCCGTCCCCGGTCTCGTCGAACGAGACCTTCGCCTTCTCCGTGGCGAGGTTGACCGTGGCGGTCACGCCCTCCATGCGGTTCAGCTTCTTCTCGATGCGGGAGGAGCAGGAGGCGCAGGTCATCCCGCCGACGGCGAGTTCGACTTCGGTCATGACTCTTTCGTACTACTTCCGGGATCGTGGGACGGCCGCGGGCCCTGTGGTGTCGGTGTCGACACCACAGGGCCCGGGTACCCGGCAGGCCGCCGGTCGTGCGGGGCGGTCCGGCCGGGTCAGGCCTTGACGCCGGCCAGGTCGTAGCCCGCCTCGTCGACGGCGGCGCGCACCGCGGCCTCGTCGAGCGGGGCCTCGGAGACCACGGTGACCAGGCCCGTGGCGGCGACGGCCTGCACGGAGGTGACGCCGGCGATCTCCGAGATCTCCTCGGACACCGCGCCCTCGCAGTGCCCGCAGGTCATGCCCGTCACCTCGTACACGGTGGTGACGGCGCCCTGCGGAGCGGCGGCGGCGTCGGAGTGGCAGGAACCGCTGGGGGAGCAGCAGGATCCGGTCGTCTCGGACGCGGCCTGCGGGAGCTCGGTCTGGGCGCTCATGTCGTTCTCCTCGGGGGTGTGTACGTATGCGGCGTAGCGTGCTCGAGGGGCCCGGGAACCCCGGCGACCTCCTGACGCACTCGAGACTATACCCCTAGGGGGTATTTTCTCAACGGATCAGCCCCTGCGTCCCCGGTTGCCCGGCCTGGCCGCCACCCAGGCGCGGACGGTGTCCGCGTACCAGTAGGGCTTGCCGCCCTCGACGTGATCGGGGTCGGGCAGCAGCCCGTGCTTGCGGTACGAGCGGACCGTGTCGGGCTGCACACGGATGTGCGCGGCGATCTCCTTGTACGACCAGAGCCTGCGGTCGGTCATCAGTGGCACCTCCCTGCGTGCGCCCAGGGCGGCCGGAGAGGCCGACGGGGGAGCTGGGCGCGACGCGTGGCGATCACTCAGCCTGTGCCCGGTGAACGACGCAGAGTGACCGTTGAGGGGTGACTGTCGTCTCCCTGTGACGCAAGACCCGCGTACGTGAGACATGTGTGACACGACGGGATTGTTTGTGACAGAAGAGACGCATGCGAAGGGTGCGACGCACCGGCGTGCACGTGGCGCACGCGGGGAGTGCCGAAGGGCGCGTGGGAGTACGGAGGACAGGGCAGAGGTGGGCCGGGCCCGCTGCGCCAGGCCCGGCCCACCGGCTTCCCCGCTCCGGCTCAGGGGCCCGGCGTGCTGTCAGCGTGCCCTCGGCGCCGCCCGACGGTCTTGGAGCCGTGAACTGACCCGGCGTGCACCCCGTCTTCGCCCTGAACTCGCCGCTCAGGTGCGCCTGGTCGTAGTAGCCGCAGAGGGCGGCCGTCTCCGCCTGGCCACGCCCAGCCGCGAGCATCGCCCGTGCCCGCTGCAGCCGGACCACCCGCCCCGCCGCCTTCGGCCCGATGCCGATCTGTTCCCTGAACCGGTTCTCCAGCTGCCGCACGCTCCACCCGACCTCCCCGGCGAGACGCCCGACGGGCGCGGTGCCCCCGGAGCGTACGAGCTCGCCCCAGGCCCGCACGGTCCGTGCCGAGGGCGGCGGCCCTGCGGCGGACCGGCGGGCGAGGGCGTCGTCCAGGAGCGCGAACCGCACCCCGCGGTAACTGATCACGCCGGGCCGCAGCCGCGGGTGCGGGCGGGCGAGGGCGACTTCCCAGTGCCCGTCGGCAGCCCGGAGAACTCCCGGGACCTCGAAGGTCCCCCGGATTCCGGGGACGTCGGGTCCTACGCGCCGCACGACCGCAGGAACGAGCGGGTGCGGCGGGCGACCGGCAGCGGTTTGCCGGGGTCGCACGGGTACATGTCCTGCTCCACGATGGCGAAGAGCTCGACCCCCAGCTTCTGGGCCGCGGCGAGGACGGGCTCCAGGGCAGGCACCCCGGCGGGCGGCTCGCACATCACCCCGCGCGCCACGGCGGGCCCGAACGGCACCTCGTCGGCCCGCACCTCGGCGAGGACCACCGGGTCGACCTGCTTGAGGTGCAGATAGCCGATGCGTTCGCCGTACGTCTCGATGAGCTCGACGCTGTCGCCGCCGCAGTACGCGTAGTGCCCGGTGTCCAGGCAGAGCGAGACGAGGTCCGGGTCGGTGGCGTCGAGGAAACGGGTGACGTTCTCCTCGCTGTCGATGTGCGTGTCCGCGTGCGGGTGGACCACGACGCGCAGGCCGTAGCGTTCGCGGACCTCGTGGGCCAGGCGCTCGGTCTGGGTGGTCAGTTCGCGCCATTGTGCGGGCGTGAGGACACGGTCCTCCAGGACCTCGCCGGTCTTGTCGTCGCGCCAGAAGGAGGGGATGACCACCAGGTGCTCGGCGCCCATGGCCTGCGCGAGCGCCGCGTTGTCCGCCACGTGTGCCCACGTCCTGTCCCAGACGGCGGGCCCGTGGTGCAGCCCCGTGAAGACCGTGCCCGCGGACACCTTGAGGCCGCGGCGGGCCGTCTCGTCGGTCAGGACGGCCGGGTCGGTGGGCAGATAGCCGTACGGTCCGAGCTCGATCCACTCGTACCCGGACTCCGCGACCTCGTCGAGGAAACGGCGCCACGGGACCTGCCGCGGGTCCTCGGGGAACCACACGCCCCAGGAGTCGGGCGCCGAACCGATCCGGATACGAGACAGCGTCGTCATGCCGCCAGAGTCCAGGCCGCCTCGGAAGAGTGTCAAGCAGTGGTCCGAATGTAAGGACAAAATGTTGACAGGGTTCCGGGAGCGGGATTAGACCTGGGGGGGGCACACGATCGTCGGCTCCGGCGAAGGGACGCACAGGGTGAGTGGTCCGTACGACGTCATCACGATGGGGCGGATCGGGGTGGACCTGTATCCCCTGCAGAGCGGCGTGTCCCTCGCCGAGGTGACCGCGTTCGGGAAGTTCCTCGGCGGCTCGGCCAGCAACGTCGCCGTCGCCGCGGCCCGCCTCGGCCGCCGCGTCGCCGTCATCACCCGCACCGGAGAGGACCCTTTCGGGGAGTACCTGCACGGCGCGCTGCGGGACTTCGGCGTCGACGACCGCTGGGTGACACCGGTCGCGGGCCTGCCGACACCGGTGACGTTCTGCGAGATCTTCCCGCCGGACGACTTCCCGCTGTACTTCTACCGCCTTCCGAAGGCGCCCGACCTGGAGATCCACGAGGACGAGCTCGACCTCGACGCGGTCGCCGCGGCGCGGATCTTCTGGATGACCGGCACGGGGCTGTGCGCCGAGCCGAGCCGGTCCGCAACGCTGGCGGCGCTCGCGCACCGGGCGCGGGGCGGGATCACGGTCTTCGACCTGGACTGGCGGCCGATGTTTTGGAGAAGCACAGCCTGGGGTGACCCAGGTGAGGCGCGGCCGCATTACGCCGCGGCCCTCGCGCACGCCACCGTCGCCGTCGGCAACCTCGACGAGGTGGAGATCGCGACGGGGGAGCGCGAACCCCTCGCGGCGGCGCGGGCGCTGCTCGACGCGGGCGTCGAACTGGCCGTCGTCAAGCAGGGCCCCAAAGGAGTGCTCGCCATGAACCGGGCGGGGGAGGCGGCGCAGGTCCCGCCCCTGCCGGTCGAGGTCCTCAACGGACTCGGCGCCGGAGACGCGTTCGGCGGGGCGCTCTGCCACGGGCTCCTCGCGGGCTGGGACCTCGAACGGATCATGCGGTACGCGAACGCGGCGGGCGCGATCGTCGCGTCGCGGCTGGAGTGTTCGTCCGCCATGCCGTTCGCCGACGAGGTCGCCTCGGCAGTGGAAGCGGGGGCCGTCACGTGAGTCCGGGCGCCGCCCGGGGTGGCCGCACACGGGGCTCGGCGCCGGACCCCGCTCCGCAGACGCCGGAGGGGCTGAAGCTGTCGCCGGAGGGGCGCAGAACAGTGGACGTCGGTGCTCTCAGCCGCACCCGCGCCCGGCACCCCGAAGCCGTCGCCGAAGCCGCCTCCCGGCGGGTGCGGCGGGAGTTGCTCGGAAAGAGCGGGCGGCTCATGATCGTCGCCGCTGACCATCCCGCCCGCGGCTCCCTCGGCGTGGGGCGGGACCCGCTCGCCATGGCCAACCGGGCCGACCTCCTCGAACGGCTCTGCCTCGCGCTGTCGCGGCCCGGCGTCGACGGCGTGCTCGCCAGCGCCGACGTCCTCGACGACCTGCTGCTCCTCGGCGCCCTCGACGGCAAGGTCGTCATGGGGTCGATGAACCGGGGCGGGCTCGCGGGCGCCGCGTTCGAGCTGGACGACCGGTTCACCGGGTACCGGCCCGAGGACATCGAGCGCCTTGGTTTCGACGCGGGCAAGCTCCTGCTGCGCGTCGACCACGAGGACCCGGGCTCGCTGCGGACCCTGCACTCGGCCGCCCGCACCGTCGACGCCATGGCGGAGCGCGCGCTGCCCGTCTTCGTCGAGCCGTTCCTGACCGCCCGCGACGGGCCGGGCGGCCCGCCCCGCAACGACCTGAGCGCCGAGGCCGTCACCCGCTCCATCGCCATCGCCTCCGGACTCGCCGGCACCTCGGCGTACACCTGGCTGAAGGTCCCCGTCACCGAGAACCCCGACGACATGGCCCGCGTCATGGAGACCTCGACGCTCCCCGCCGTCCTCCTGGGCGGCGACACGGGAGGCGATCAGGAAGCGGCGTACGAGAAGTGGCGCGGCGCCCTGCAACTGCCCACCGTGCAGGGGCTCGTCGTCGGCAGGGCGCTGCTGTACCCGCCCGACGGGGACGTGGCGGGGGCGGTCGACACCGCCGTGGGACTGTTGTAGGCGAGGCGGACCAGGCCCGGGAGGACCCACATGACGTACGTACCGAAAGGGAGTACGGCCGACGGACCGTACACCCTCGCCATCGATCCGAAACGGGCCGGTTGGAGCTACGCGCAGCTGCGCGTCGTCGAGCTCGAACCGGGCGGTACCCACTCCTTCACCACCGGAGAGAGTGAATGGATCGTGCTCCCGCTGACCGGCGGCTGTACGGTGCAGACAGCAGACGGGATCATCGAACTGCTGGGCCGCGACAGCGTGTTCAGCGGAGTCTCCGACTTCGCTTACGTGCCGCGTGACGCCCGGATCCAGATCGCCTCCGGCGCGGGAGGCCGCTTCGCCCTGGCAGGAGCGAAGTGCGAGCGTCGACTCCCCGCCCGCTACGGCTCCGCGCCGGAGGTACCAGTCGAGCACCGCGGCAGCGGCGGCTGCGCACGCGAGGTGCGCAACTTCGCGTCCGCGGACGCCTTCGACTGCGACCGGCTCATCGCCGTCGAGGTGATCACGCCCGGCGGCAACTGGTCCTCGTACCCGCCGCACAAGCACGACGAGCACCGGCCGGGCATCGAGGCGGAGCTGGAGGAGATCTACTACTTCGAGATCGAGGCCCACGACGGCCGCGAGGGCTTCGGCTACCAACGGGTCTTCCCGTCCAGGGAGGGCGGCACCGACGTCCTCGCCGAGGTCCGCACCGGCGACGCCGTGCTGGTGCCGGACGGCTGGCACGGCCCGTCCGTCGCCCAGCCCGGCCACGCCATGTACTACCTGAACGTGATGGCGGGACCGGGTCAGGAGCGGGAGTGGCGGATCTGCTTCCACCCGGACCACACGGAGGGATACCGATGACCCGGCTCACCACGGCCCAGGCCCTGGTCCGTTTCCTGGCACGGCAGTACACCGAGCGGGACGGCACGCGGCGACGGCTCATCGGCGCGACCTGGGGCATCTTCGGACACGGCAACGTCGCCGGAGTCGGGCAGGCCCTCGTGGAGTACGCCGACGAGATGCCCTTCCACCAGGGGCGCAACGAACAGGCCATGGTGCACGCCGCCGTCGGCCACGCCCGGCAGTGCGGCCGCCTCGCCACCCACGCCGTCACCACCTCCATCGGCCCCGGCGCCACCAACCTCGTCACCGGCGCCGCGCTCGCCACCGTCAACCGGCTGCCCGTCCTCCTGCTGCCCGGCGACACCTTCGCGGCCCGGCCCGCCGACCCCGTCCTCCAGCAGCTCGAAGTCCCGTACGCCGGAGACGTGTCGGTCAACGACTGCCTGCGCCCGGTGTCGAAGTACTTCGACCGTGTCACCCGCCCCGAGGCCCTCATCCCCGCCGCGCTCGCCGCGACGCGCGTCCTCACCGACCCCGTGGAGACCGGCGCCGTCACGCTCGCGCTGCCGCAGGACGTGCAGGCGGAGGCGTACGACTGGCCGGAGGAGTTCTTCGCCGAGCGGACGTGGACCGTCCGCAGGCCCGCCCCCGACCCGCGCGAACTGGCCGCCGCCGCGGACGCCGTGCGCGCCGCCCGGCGCCCCCTGATCGTCGCGGGCGGCGGCGTCCACCACAGCGCCGCCGAGGACGCGCTGCGGGAGTTCGTGGACGCCACCGGCATCCCCGTCGCCTCCACCCAGGCCGGCAAGGGCTCGCTGCGCCACGACCACCCGGCGGACGTCGGCGGCATCGGGCACACCGGCACGGCCACCGCCGACGAACTGGCCCGCACCGCCGACCTCGTGATCGGCGTCGGCACCCGCTACAGCGACTTCACCACCGCGTCCGGCACCCTCTTCGAGGCGGCGGACGTGCGCTTCCTCAACCTCAACATCGCACCGTTCGACGGCCACAAGATGGCGGGCGCCACGCTGATCGCCGACGCGCGCGCCGGGCTCGAAGCGCTCACGGAGGCGCTGCGGGGGCACGCGGTCGAGCCCGCGTACGTCGCCGGGTACGGGGACGGGAAGGACCGGTGGGAACGGCGCGTCGACGCCGCGTACCGGGCGGACGACGAGGACGTGCGCCCCACGCAGGCGCAGGTCGTCGGGCTCCTGGACGAGGTCGTGACGGACGACGACGTGATCATCAACGCCGCCGGTTCGCTCCCCGGTGACCTGCACAAACTGTGGCGGGCACGGTCGCCGCGGCAGTACCACGTCGAGTACGGCTACTCCTGCATGGGTTACGAGATCCCCGCGGCCATCGGCGTCTCCCTGGCCGCCCCGGAGCGGCCCGTGTGGGCGCTGGTCGGCGACGGCACGTACCTGATGAACCCGACCGAGATCGTCACCGCCGTCCAGGAGAACCTGCCCATCAAGGTCGTCATCCTGCAGAACCACGGGTACGCCTCCATCGGGGGCCTCTCCGAGTCCGTGGGCGGCGAGCGGTTCGGCACCGCGTACCGCTTCCGCGCGGCCGACGGGTCGTACACCGGGGACCCGCTGCCCGTCGACCTCGCGGCGAACGCGGCCTCGCTCGGCATGCGGGTGCTGCGCGCCGGGACCGTCCGCGACCTGCGCGAGGCGCTGCGCGAGGCGCGCGGCGCAGACCGTCCCACATGTGTCTATGTGGAGACGGAAACGGCAGACACAGTGTCGGGCCCGCCCCCGGCACAGGCGTGGTGGGATGTGCCCGTGGCCGAGACGGCGACCCGAGCGTCCGCGGTCAAGGCCAGGGAAGAGTACGACCGGCACGTCACTGCCCGACGCCGCCACCTGTGAGAAGAGGGATGCTTGTCATGACGAAGACCGTGAACCACTGGATCGGTGGGAAGGCCGTCGAGGGCGCGTCCGGTACGTACGGCCCGGTCACCGACCCGGCGACCGGCGCCGTCACGACGCAGGTCGCCTTCGCGTCCGTCGACGAGGTGGACGCGGCCGTCGCCGCCGCCCGCGAGGCGTTCGCGACGTGGGGCACGTCCTCCCTCGCCAAGCGCACCGCGATCCTCTTCACGTTCCGCGCGCTGCTCGACGCCAACCGCGACGCGATCGCCGAGCTGATCGTCGCCGAGCACGGCAAGGTGCACTCGGACGCGCTCGGCGAGGTCGCCCGCGGTCTGGAGATCGTCGACCTGGCGTGCGGCATCACGGTGCAGCTGAAGGGCGAGCTGTCGACGGAGGTGGCATCCCGCGTGGACGTGTCGTCCATCCGTCAGCCGCTGGGCGTCGTCGCGGGCATCACGCCGTTCAACTTCCCCGCCATGGTGCCGATGTGGATGTTCCCGCTGGCCATCGCGTGCGGCAACACGTTTGTGCTCAAGCCGAGCGAGAAGGACCCGTCCGCGTCGATGAAGATCGCGGAGCTGCTGAGCGAGGCGGGTCTGCCCGACGGCGTCTTCAACGTCGTGCACGGCGACAAGGTCGCCGTGGACCGCCTCCTGGAGCACCCGGACGTGGCCGCCGTCTCCTTCGTCGGCTCCACGCCCATCGCCCGCCACATCCACACCACGGCGTCCGCCAACGGCAAGCGCGTGCAGGCTCTCGGCGGCGCCAAGAACCACATGCTGGTCCTGCCGGACGCCGACCTCGACGCGGCCGCCGACGCCGCCGTCTCCGCGGCCTACGGCTCGGCGGGCGAGCGCTGCATGGCCATCTCGGCGGTCGTCGCGGTCGGTTCGGTCGCCGACGAGCTGGTCGGCAAGATCAAGGAGCGCGCCGAGAAGATCAAGATCGGCCCCGGCAACGACCCGACCTCGGAGATGGGCCCGCTCATCACGGCCGCCCACCGCGACAAGGTCGCCTCGTACGTGACGGGTGCGGCGGCCGAGGGCTGCGAGGTCGTCCTCGACGGCACCGGCTACACGGTTCCGGGCCACGAGGACGGCCACTGGATCGGCCTTTCGCTGCTCGACCGCGTGCCGACCACCGCGAAGGCCTACCAGGACGAGATCTTCGGCCCGGTCCTGTGCGTGCTGCGCGTCGACACGTACGAGGAGGGCGTGGCCCTCATGAACGCCTCGCCGTTCGGCAACGGCACGGCGATCTTCACCCGGGACGGCGGCGCGGCCCGCCGCTTCCAGCTGGAGATCGAGGCGGGCATGGTCGGTGTGAACGTGCCGATCCCGGTGCCGGTGGGCTACCACTCCTTCGGCGGCTGGAAGGACTCGCTCTTCGGCGACCACCACATCTACGGCAACGACGGCACACACTTCTACACCCGCGGCAAGGTCGTGACCACGCGCTGGCCCGACCCCTCGGACGCGCCGGCGGGCGTCGACCTCGGGTTCCCGCGCAACCACTGAGCGATCCGAGTCATCCGAGCCATCTCACCGAGCCGCCCCCCGGCTCCCGAAGCCCCCGGCCCACTCCCCCTGGCCGGGGGCTTCGCCGTTGGTTCACCGTTCTACGATGTGTGTGCACTACATGAAAGGCCGTGAGCCATGCCGCACATCGACATCGACTACGCCGACACCCTGTCCGGCACCCTGGATCTGCCCGCCCTCGTGGCGGAGCTGCATCCCCTGGTCGTGGAGCGGGTGGACTCGGTCGGCGTCGGCAAGACGTTCTGCCGGCCTTCGGCGGCGTTCGTGGACGGCCGCCCGGAGGTCGCGTTCGTGCACGTCACCGTGGGGCTGCTCGCGGGGCGCACGCGGGGCGTGAAGGCGGCGCTCTCCGAGGACGTGCTCGCGCTGCTCGGCAAGCATCTGTCCGGGGTCGAGGGTGCGACGTACTCGGTGGAGGTCCGCGACCTCGACCCCTCGTACCGGCTGCACCCGACGCACTGAGCGCTCCGCCGCCGTGACTCAGCGTGGAGCAGGACCGTCCGGATTCCGGACGGTCCTGATTCTTTTTTGACGCCGCCCTTGCGGTTCCCGTGCACAGGGCGCAATTCGGGCACCTAATGCCGTCGTGTTCATATGCCTGCAATATCAAGGTCATTCTCTGTGCAGGCATGTTCATTGCGACCCAAGGGGGCAAACTCTTGGGAAAGCGAGGCGACTTGGGGATCGCCGCGGCTGCGGATTCCGTAGGTAAATGACCGTTGACGTTCCGGTTGCCGCCGGGGTTCGATGACGCGCCGGGAGCCACCGAAACACCAGCTCAACAGCCTTCGGAGGCGATAGCGCTCCCGCCGTACTCCTGCCGCACGAGTCGATCGGAACCGCGCTCCATGACCGATACGCTTCGCCCGCCCCAGTCCGCCACCACCGAAGCCCCTCCGGTGCCGGTGGCCGTCCCGGGCGACCCCCAGAAGCTCAAGCGTTCCATCGGCGTCGTCGGCGGCACCCTCCTCACGCTGTCGTGCGTGACGCCCGCCTCCACGCTGTTCGTCGTCGTCCCCGACCTCTTCTCCTCCCTCGGCACCGCCACCGCCCTCACCATCGCGATCGGCTCGCTGCTCTGCGTGGGCGTCGCGTTCTGCTACTCGGAGCTCGGCACGCTCATCCCCAGCGCGGGCGGCGAGTACGCGATGGTCTCGACGATGGCGGGACGCCTCGCCGGCTGGCTCGTCTTCGTGCTCTCCCTGCTGGTCGTGATGATCGTGCCGCCCGTGATCGCCATGGGCACGGCCGACTACCTGGCACCCGTCATGCACCTCGACCCGTCCTACGCGGGTGCGGGCGTGATGATCTGCGCCACCCTCGCGGGCCTGCTCGACCTGCGGGCCAACGCGTGGATCACCGGCATCTTCCTGGTCCTGGAAGTCGTGGCGGCGGGCGTCGTGGCCGTCCTCGGCTTCGCGCACGCCGAGCGGGGACCGGGCAGCCTGACGGACCTCACGGTCGCGTCCGGCTCGGGCTCCGGGCCCGGCGGCGTCGACACGGTCACCGCGATGCTGATCGTCTCCGGCCTCGCCATCGCCCTCTTCGTCACACAGGGCTTCTCCACGGCGGTCTACCTCTCCGAGGAGTTGGAGAACCCGCGCCGCAACGTCGCCCGCACCGTCCTCGCGACCCTCGCCATCTCCACCGTGATCATCCTGGTGCCGGTCGTCGCGATCACCATGGGCGCCGAGAGCCTGGCCGCCCTCACGGAGGGCGACATCAGCGCCATGGTCACCGCCTGGTCGAACTCGGCGGTCGGCACGTTCGTCAGCCTCTGCGTGGCCCTCGCGATCATCAACGCGGGCATCGTCATGGTCATCCAGAACTCCCGCGTCTTGTTCGCCTCCGCCCGCGACAAGGCCTGGCCCTCACCGGTCAACAAGGCCCTGTCCAAGCTCGGCGCGTCCGGCGCCCCTTGGGTGGCGACGCTCCTCGTCGGTGTCCCCGGCGCGCTCCTGTGCTTCGTCAACCTCGACACCCTGTACGGCGTCACCGGCGTCTCCGTGACCGGCATGTACCTGCTGGTGGCCGTCGCCGCGCTGCTGGCCCGCCGCGGCTCCCACGGCACAGGACACGCCTGGCGCATGCCGCTGTGGCCCGCGGTGCCGGTGGTCCTGATCGCGGTACTCGGCTACGTGCTCAGCCAGCAGGAACTGCCCTACCTCGGCTGGACCGGCGGCATCGTCGTCGCGGCGACCCTGTACTGGGCGCTGTACCTGCGGCCGCGGCGCGAGACGCGGTGGCTGGTGAGCGTGCCGGAGGAGTCCTGACACGGCCGCGTGCGGCGACCCCGGCCGCCTACGGCAACCGCGGTACGCGGGCGCGGAGTCTACTCCCGGGGGAGGCCCACGGGTTCAGACCGGCGGCTGCCCCGGTTGTCGGCGGCCGCCCGTACCTTTGACGGTATGGATCTACGACTGCCCAGGCCAAGGATGTCCGTGCCGAGCGGTCCGCGCAGGCTGATCGCCGCCGCGGCCGCGGTCGCGGTGCTCGCCGGTGTGGGCACGTGGTCGGCGGTCGCCTCGGAGGACAACGGGCCTGCCGTGAAGCGCGTCGACCGCCTGATGGACAGCGGCGGCGCCCGGATCGACACCTCGTACTTCACGGCGGGCGACCCGGACACCAAGCGCCCCGCGATCCTCATCGGGCACGGCTTCGGCGGCAGCAAGGCGGACGTGCGCGAGCAGGCCGAAGACCTCGCCCGGGACGGGTACGCGGTCCTCACCTGGTCCGCGCGCGGCTTCGGGAAGTCCACCGGCAGGATCGGGCTCAACGACCCCAAGGGTGAGGTCGCCGACGCCCGCAAGCTCATCGACTGGCTGGCCACCCGCCCCGAGGTGCGGCTCGACAAGGACGGCGACCCGCGCGTGGGCATGACCGGCGCCTCGTACGCGGGCGCGGTGTCCCTGCTCACCGCCGGGTACGACCGGCGCGTGGACGCGGTCGCCCCCCAGATCACGTACTGGAACCTCGCGGACGCCCTGTTCCCCGACGGCGTCTTCAAGAAGCTGTGGGCCGGCCTGTTCATCAACACCGGTGGCGGCTGCGAGAAGTTCGAGAAGCGGCTGTGCGCCATGTACGAACGGGTCGCCGAGGCGGGCAGGCCCGACGCGGAGGCGCGCAAGCTGCTCGCCGAGCGCAGCCCGGCCGCGGTCGGCGACCGCATCAGGGTGCCGACGTACCTCGCCCAGGGACAGACCGACTCCCTCTTCCCGCTCGGCCAGGGCGACGCCATCGCCCAGGCGGTCCGTGCGAACGGCGCACCCGTCTCCGTCGACTGGATCGCGGGCGGCCACGACGGCGGCGACCGCGAGCAGGACCGCGTCGAGGGCCGCGTCAACGACTGGTTCGACCGGTACCTGAAGGACGACAAGAGCACCGACACGGGCCCCGCGTTCCGCGTCACCCGCACCGGAGGCGTCGACTCCACCGACGGCGCCGCCCGCAAGCGCGGGGCGAGCGCCGACACGTACCCGGGCCTGGAGAGCGGCCCGCGCGCGGTGCCGCTGCGCGGCCGCGAGCAGACCTTCGACAACCCGGCGGGCGCCGGCCCGCCCGCCATCTCCGGGCTCCCCGGCGTCGGCGGCAGCCGGCTCTCCCAGTTCGCCTCGCTCGGCGTCGGCATCTCCGTGGACTTCCCCGGACAGTTCGCCAAGTTCGACTCCGCACCCGTCCGCGACGACTTCCGGATCACCGGATCGCCCACCGTCCGCGCCCACGTGAAGTCGTCCAGCGACGACGCGGTGCTCTTCGCGAAGGTGTACGACGTCAGCCCCGACGGCAAGCAGCAGGTCCTGCCCTCGCAGCTCGTCTCGCCCGTCCGCGTGACAGGCGCACGGCAGGGCAAGGACGTCGAACTGCGGCTGCCCGCCGTCGACCACAAGGTGCAGAAGGGCCACCACCTGCGCCTCGCCCTCTCCTCGACCGACTTCGGCTACGCGTCGCCGTACGAACCCGCCAAGTACACCGTCTCCCTCAAGGGCGACCTGAAGGTGCCGACCGCGCCCGGCGTGGACACCGCGGCCGCCCCGCTGCCCGCCTGGGTGTGGTGGCTGCCCGCCGCGGGCGCCGTGCTCGCCCTCGCCCTGCTCGTCACCGCCCGCAGGCGCACCACCGCACCCGCCCCCGACCCGGCCCTCGCCGAAGTACCCCTGCGGATCACCGACTTGAGCAAGCGCTACGCCAAGTCCAGCGACCGGTACGCCGTCCGGGACGTCTCCTTCACCGTCGAGAAGGGCCAGGTCCTCGGCCTCCTGGGACCCAACGGCGCGGGCAAGACGACGACACTGCGCATGCTCATGGGCCTCATCCGCCCCGACGCGGGCGAGATCCGCGTCTTCGGGCAGGCCATCAGGCCCGGCGCGCCCGTCCTCTCCCGCGTCGGCGCGTTCGTCGAGGGCGCCGGTTTCCTGCCGCACCTCTCCGGCCGCGAGAACCTGGAGCTGTACTGGAAGGCGACCGGCCGCCCCGCCGAGGACGCCCACCTGGACGAGGCCCTGGAGATCGCGGGCCTCGGTGACGCCCTGGCCCGCGCCGTGCGGACGTACTCCCAGGGCATGCGGCAGCGCCTCGCCATCGCCCAGGCCATGCTCGGCCTCCCGGACCTGCTGATCCTCGACGAACCGACCAACGGCCTCGACCCGCCCCAGATCCGCGAGATGCGCGAGGTCATGATCCGGTACGCGCGCGGCGGCCGTACGGTCATCGTCTCCAGCCACCTCCTCGCCGAGGTCGAGCAGTCCTGCACGCACCTCGTCGTCATGGACCGCGGCCGCCTCGTCCAGGCGGGTCCGGTCGCCGACATCGTGGGCTCCGGGGACACGCTCCTCGTCGGCCTCGCGGAGGACATCCCCGACCCGCTGGTGGACAAGGTCGCCGCGCTGCCCGGCGTCGCGTCCGCCGTCCGCGCGGAAGACGGCCTCCTGGTGCGGCTCGACGGCACCGAGCATGCGAGCGCCGTACGCCTGCTGCCCGAACTGGTCCGCCTCGACCTGCCGGTGCAGTCCATGGGCCCGCACCGCCGCCTCGAGGACGCGTTCCTCACCCTGATCGGAGGCACCACCGCATGACCGCCACCCTGGAGCGAGCGACCGCGCCCGGCTACCGCGCGCGGCGGACGCTGCCCCTGCGGGTCGAGGCCGTACGCCAGCTGAAGCGCCGCCGCACGCTCGTCATGGGCGGCATCATGGCGCTCCTGCCCATCGTGCTCGTCATCGCCTTCGCCGTCGCGGGCGGCTCGCCCGGCTCCCGCAACGGCGACGTGACCCTGATGGACACGGCCACGGCATCGGCGGCGAACTTCGCCGCGACGTGCCTGTTCGTGTCCGCGGGCTTCCTTCTGGTCATCCCCGTCGCCCTGTTCTGCGGCGACACGGTGGCCTCCGAGGCCAGCTGGTCCTCGCTGCGCTACCTGCTCGCCGCGCCCGTTCCGCGGGCCAGGCTGCTCTGGTCCAAGATGGCCGTCGCGCTCGCCATGAGCGCCGCCGCGATGATCCTGCTGCCCCTCGTCGCGCTGGCGGTCGGCGCGGTGGCGTACGGCTGGGGCCCCTTGGAGATCCCGACCGGCGGCACGCTCCCCGCGGGCACGGCCGCCCGGCGCCTGATCGTCGTCGTCGCGTACATCTTCTTCTCCCAACTGGTCACCGCGGGCCTCGCGTTCTGGCTCTCCACGAAGACGGACGCGCCGCTCGGCGCGGTCGGCGGCGCGGTCGGTCTGACCATCGTCGGCAACGTCCTGGACGCGGTGACCGCACTCGGCGACTGGCGCGACTTCCTCCCCGCGCACTGGCAGTTCGCCTGGGCCGACGCGATCCAGCCACAGGCGGAATGGGGCGGCATGATCCAGGGCTCGGCGATCTCGGTGTCGTACGCGCTGGTGCTGTTCGCGCTGGCGTTCCGGGGGTTCGCGCGGAAGGACGTGGTGTCGTAGGCGGCGACGCGGGGCCCCCGCAGCAAGCCGGGAAGCCGTCCCGGACCGGCCTTGGCCGAATGTGGCTGCGGAGGGCGTTGTCCGTTTGGCAGGGACTCAGCAAGATGTGGCGCATGGGGAACTCGGGGGACTTACCGTCGAACGAAGAGGTGTCGCCGCACCGGGCGCGGGACGTCGCCGGTTTCATCGCGGCGATGCGGGAGTTGAAGAAGCGTTCGGGGCTGACGTATCGCGAGTTGGAGGAGCGGGCCGCCTGCAGGGGTGACGTCCTGGCACGCAGCACCCTCGCCGACGTGCTGCGCCGCACGAGCCTTCCGCGCCCCGAAGTCGTCGCCGCGTTCGTGCACGCCTGCGGGGACGGGGACCGGGCCGACGCGTGGCTCGCCGCGAGAGACCGGATCGCTTCCGCGCGCCCGACCGCGGGGCCCGCCGCGGATCGGGGTGCCGTCGTCGATATGACGTGGGTGAAGGCGTCGCCCGTGGAGGTGCGGTCCCCTGCGGGGGAGGCGCGGTCCCACGCGGGGGACGTACGGTCCCGTGCCGCGAAGGCGCGGTCGCGCCGTGCCAAGGGCGCCGCCGCCGGGGCCGCGACCGCACTCGCCGTCCCGATGCTGGCCCTCATCGCCTGGGGCCTGCTCGCCGACGACGCCGACGACTCGGACGAGCCCACGGCGTCGGCCTCCGCCCCCGGCGGCTGGGTCACCATCCGCCCCGCCCGCACGGCCGACCTGTGCCTGACCGACGGCCGTGACCGTGCCGGAGCCTACGAGAGCGCCGTCGCCGTGCAGCTCCGCTGCGCCAAGGCGCCCGTGCCGCGCACGTACCTCGAACCGAGGGGAGAGGACCTCTACCGCATCCAGTGGCACCACCCCGAGATGGGCAAGGGCTGCCTGGCGGTCATGGGCGAGAAGCAGATCAAGGGCATGCTCGAACCCCGCCAGGATTGCGAGCACGCGACCGTCTTCCGCCTGGAACCCGACGACGGGGCGTTCCGGCTGCGTCCGGCCGCCGGCGACCGGTGCATCGGCATCGTCGACGACGACACCGCTGTCGGCGCGGAGGCGATCGAGGAGCCGTGTTCCGGCGCGGCGGACCAGCGGTTCCTGGTCCGGCCGGGCTGAGGGGCGGGCCGGTGGCCGAGGGGCTTCCCCCTGGCCCGTAGCCGCATCGAGACGCTTCCGCAACGGTTCCGAGCGATCGTTCGAAGGCCCTCCCGCGTCACAGTCGTGTGAGCGGACGACGCGAGGGGGACCGGATGGGGACTCGGCGGAGCGGACGGATGCGGCAGGGAATCCTTGCCCTAGCCGTGGCGGGGGGTGTCGCGCTCGCCGGGTGCAGCGGCGGGGGCGACGGCGCGGAGCGGGCCACCGGGGACAGCGGCGAGAAGCGTGACAGCGCGCCGATGCCCGCGCCCGCGCCCGCCCTCCCGAACGGCGGGACCGGAGCCGCGCCCCCCGGTGGCCAAGGCGACGACGAGCGGCGGGAGTTCGCACCCGACCACCTCTCCACGTTCGCCCTGGACGTCGACACCGCCTCGTACGGCTTCGCGCGCCGCACAATCGCCGAAGGACGCCTGCCCGATCCGTCGACGGTCCGTCCCGAGGAATTCGTCAACAGCTTCCGGCAGGACTACCCGAGGCCCGACGGCGACGGGTTCTCCGTGAGCGTGGACGGCGCCCGTACGGACGACGACGGCTGGTCGCTGGTCCGGGTCGGCCTCGCCACCCGCGGTGAACCCGCCGAGACCGAACGGCCGCCCGCCGCCCTCACCTTCGTCATCGACGTGTCGGGCTCCATGGCGGAACCCGGCCGCCTCGATCTCGTGAAGCGTTCGCTCGGCCTCATGACCGACCGGCTGCGCCCCGACGACTCGGTCGCCCTCGTCACCTTCAGCGACACGGCGGAGACGGTCCTGCCGATGACGCGCCTCGGGGACGGCGGGGGCAGGGGAGAGGGCGCCGGGGACGATGGAGAGGACGTCGGGGGGCGTACGCGCGTGCACCGGGCCGTCGCGGAGCTGGAGCCGTCCCGGTCCACCAACCTCGAAGCGGGCATCACCACCGGCTACGACACGGCCGTGCGCGGCAGGAAGGAAGGCGCGACCAACCGCGTCGTCCTGCTCTCCGACGCCCTCGCCAACACGGGCGAGACCAGCGCGGACGGCATCCTGGGCCGCATCTCCGACGCCCGCCGCGAGCACGGCATCACCCTCTTCGGCGTCGGTGTCGGCAGCGACTACGGCGACGCCTTGATGGAGCGGCTCGCCGACAAGGGCGACGGCCACACGACGTACGTGTCGGACGAAGCGGAAGCCCGCGAGGTGTTCTGCGAGCAACTGCCCGCCCACATCGAGCTGCGGGCCCGCGACGCCAAGGCGCAGGTGGCCTTCGACCCGGAGACGGTCGAACAGTTCCGGCTCATCGGGTACAACAACAGGGAGGTCGCCGACGACGACTTCCGCGACGACTCCGTGGACGGCGGGGAGATCGGCCCCGGCCACACGGTGACGGCGCTGTACGCGGTGCGGACCAGGCCGGGGGCGGACGGCCGGCTGGCCACGGCGAGCGTGCGCTGGCTCGACCCGGGCAGCCGCGCGCCGCGCGAGGAGTCGGGCCGCATCGGGACGGCCGACCTCGACGGGTCGCTCGGGGAGGCGGACGCGGGCCTCCAGGTCACGGCGGTCGCGGCGTACTTCGCGGACGCCCTGCGCACGGCCGCCCCGCCCGGCGGCCACGTGGACCGGGACCTCCCCGAGCCGCACGCCACCACGCCGAACCCCGCCACGCCGAACCCCGCCTCACGGGCCCCCGTCACGCCGATCCCCGCCGCCCCGTCCTTCGCGGAGCTTTCCGAGCGGGCCCACGCGCTGCCGACGCGCACGAGGCAGGTCCGCGAACTGACGTCGTCGATCGACCAGGCGGCACGCCTCGCCGCAGGCTAACGTCCGCACAACTGTCGTTCCGCCCGCACCGGGTCGTTCGGGAAGCGGAACGACGTGCGCTCCATCGCCCCCGTCAGATTCCGCCAGAAACGGCCCATCGTCAGAGGCGCGCGGGTGGCGGCCCGCAGCTCCGCGAGGGGCCCGCAGCGCAGGGCACGGCGGGCGGCGTCGACGCGCTCGGGGTCGAGACCTTCGGGCACGTCGGCGGCGCCACGCTCGGCGACGATCCACTCGTCGGGCAGCCGCTTGTCGTGCCCCACGCGGCCGTTGACGATGCCTTCGGAGTGCGCGGCCAGGGGGTAGGCGAGCCCGATGGGATCGAGAGCCGCGCCGGAGAGCGGAACGACGGACCCGCTGAAGCCGAGCGTGTTGTAGACCCCTGTCACCCCTGGCGCCCCGCCCGCCACGGGCGTCTGCGCGAGGAGCAGGGTCGGGGCGCCGCTCCGCGCCGCCTCCCGTACGAGCGCGCCGTACGCCCGGTTTCCGGGCTGGCCCGCGAAGTCGTGGTGGAGGGGGTGCGGAGCGGCGTTCTGACGCACGTACACGCCTCGCTCGTCCGCGATGCCGCCCGCGCCGATCCGCCCCTCGTACGGCACCCGCAGCGCGCCCGCACACGCGACGGCCCACACGCCGACCACCAGCGCGGCGACGCCCCACACGCGCGTGAGGGGCACCAGGAAGACGGGCAGCAGCATCAGGAGCAGCCCCGGCAGGAACATCCGGCCGTGCATGAAGTCGCCGCCGACCTTGATGACGTAGAGCCAGCAGAGGGCACCGGCGAGGAGGGGAGCGACGACAGGGGCGATGTCCCGCAGGGCGCCGGGGCCGCCGGGGCCGCGTACCCGCCGTACGCCGGACCTCCCCGCGTACAGCACCGCCGTCGTGACCGCGGCCACCGGTAGCCACAGCGCGTACGGCCCGGCGAAGTCCCAGAGGTAGTCGAACCCTCGCCCCCAGAGACTCCGCGACGCCTCCTTCGTGACGCCGGGCAGCGGCATCAGATGCCCGTAGTACCCCATGCGGAAGATCTCGTACGCGACCGGGAGCGTCCCGGCGACCCCGGCCCCGGCGAGCGCCCCGCGCCACGAGGGCCGTACCCTCACCCACTGCGCTGCCAGGAAGACGACCGACACCAGCGCCAGGTCGGGCCGTACGAGCGGTCCGAGACCGAGCACGGCGCAGGTCACGAGCGAACGGGGGCGCGCCACGAGCGCGAGCCAGGCGCCCGCGATCCAGCAGGTGGCGAGCCCGGTCTCCAGGCCGGAGGTGGCGAAGTCCCAGACGGGCGGGAGCGCGAGCAGGACGAGGGCGCCGCAGGGCACGAGGAGCCCGCGCCCGCCCCGGCCGTCTCCCCGCGGCCGCACCGCCGCCCCCACCCCCGCCAGCGCGAACCCGGCAACGGTGAACAGCAGCCCCCCGTACATCGCCACGGTCGCCACATCGGCCCCCACCGCCCCGCCCGCCACCAGCAGCCACTGCCACAGGGTGCCGGTGGACGACTCGGCGCGCTCGCCCGCGTTGAAGACGGGCCCGTTGCCGGCGAGGACCTGCCGGACCGTACGGACGTAGATGTGCCCGTCGTCGGACATCCAGCGCCGCTGGAAGCCGGCGAAGCCGATGACGAGTGCGGGCAGCAGGCAGGCCACGAGCCGGGCGTGGGCCCGCCATCGGCCGGGCGCGCCCGCATCCGGAAGGGGCCCGGCGGCGACGGTTTCGGGGTCACGGACGGAGGTGTACGCGGACGTCGTCATGATCACTGCATCGGCGCGGGCCGACGACGGCTTGAGAGGGCCGCAGGCACAGGACCCCGGTGACGGGGCCGCCGGACCTCGCCCGACGGGGCCGTCAGGCCTTGGGAATGTCGAAGTACCGCGTGAGCCCCGCCGCCAGCGCCACATCACCCACGACCCGTACCTTGCGCATCATGAACAGCGCGACGGGACCGACGTTTCCGGACACCAGCTTGAGGAACTCGGCGTCGGCGAGGATCAGCGTGACCCGCGGCTTCGACTCCGACTGCCCTTCGCGCACGACGCACGTGCCGTCGGCGATGTCCGTCTCGTACACCACGTCCTCGTTGCCGCCGCTGCCGGTGATCTTCCAGCGGATGAGCGCGGTCACCGAAGCGGCCGCTTCGGGCTTGAACTGTCGTTCCATCCGCCCGAAGACCTCCTGGAGGATGCGGCCGCGCAGCGTGCCGTCCTCGGCGATCTCGGTGAACTGCTTGCCGGAGAGCCCTTTCACGATCCGCGCGAACTCCTCGGGCGTGACGCCGGCGAAGTCGAGTTCGGCGATCCTGCTGATGTCGTCGGCCACGGCAAACTCCTTACTCTGCAGTAAACTTACTAAGCGGTAAGGTAATCGTCGCCAGGGAGGCTGACAAGGGTGAGCGCAAGGGCGAGCGGCACATCCGACGACGCGCCGGAGCCGAGGAGCGCATCGGCGTCGAGGGAGACCAGAACCCCGCGCAGGCGCCGAGTGCCGCGCCGTGAGCGGGAGCGGCAGATCGTCGACGTGGCGGTCCAGGTCTTCGCCAAGCGTGGCTACCACGGCGCTTCGGTGGACGAGATCGCCGAACTGGCGGGCATCTCCAAGCCGATGGTCTATCTGTACCTGGACTCCAAGGAGGGCCTCTTCCTCACCTGCCTGCGGCGTGAGGCGGACCGCCTGGTCGGCGCCTTCCAGGGCGCGGCGACGGCGGGCGGCGCGACCCCCGAACTCCGCCTGTACGCGGGCCTGCTCGCGTTCTTCGCGTTCGTCGCCGAGCACCGCGACAGCTGGGTGGTGCTGCACCGCCAGGCGTCGGAGCTGAGCGAGGCCATCGCGGCGGCGGTCGCCGAGGCCCGCGTCGCGGTGATGGCGGAGGTGGCGGGGCTGGTGCGCGCGGGCATCGCGGAGGCGGGCCCGGCGGCACAACTGTCGGACGAGGACGCGGATTTCGTGGCGCACGCGCTGGTGGGCGCGGCGGACTCGCTGACGGACTGGATGGCCCGGCACCCCGGCCAGTCGCCGGAGGGCGTGACGCTGCGGCTGATGAACATGGTGTGGGTCGGGATGGGGCGGGTGCTGGAGGGGGAGGCGTGGAAGCCGGCGACGGGGTGAGGGGGCTGCCGACGAGGCGGTCCGGCCCCGCGCCGCGGGGCGTCGCAACCGTAACGGACCGTCCGCTCCCCTTGAATTTTCCTTACGTACCAGTAAGTTGACCCACGAGTAAGTACGCGCACCGATCGCCTGCACATCAGCTGGGAACCGGAAGCCGGGGAGCCGTCATGGGCGTACGCAAGGATCTGAAGAGGGCACGGCGCCACAGCGACCTGGCGGTACGCGCCGAGGTCGAACTCGTCAAGGACCAGCACGGCACGGTACGCGAGGCACGTACCGCACCCCTCGTGCCCCGGGCCACCGCGGGCAGCACCGCGGACATCCCCTTCACCAACGCGGTTGAGGCCCCCGACACCGTGGTCCTGCGGCGCAAGCGCGGCGGCCGGTGGTACCCCGTCACCGCGGCGGCCTTCGCGCGCGAGGTGACGGAGACGGCGAAGGGCCTGATCGCGGACGGCCTGGAACCGGGCGGTCGCGTCGCACTCATGTCCCGTACGCGCTACGAGTGGGCCGTCCTGGACTTCGCGATCTGGGCGGCGGGCGGCCAGACCGTCCCCATCTACGCGACGTCGTCGGCGGAGCAGATCGAGTGGATCGTCCGCGACTCGGGCGCGCGGTTCCTGATCGCCGAGACGCCGGAGAACGCGAGGACGGCGGAGGAGGCGTTGGCCGCCCCGCGCACCCCTGACGGACCGGCGCTCCGCATCCGCACCATCGACAGCGGAGCGATGGCGGAACTCGGCGCGCTCGGCCGCGACCTGTCGGACGAGGAGGTCACGAAACGCAGGTCCGCGCTGACCCCGGACTCCATCGCGACGCTCTGCTACACCTCGGGCACCACGGGCCGCCCAAAGGGCTGCGTCCTGACGCACGGCAACCTGCACGCGGAGGCGGCGAACACCGTCGACCTGCTGCACCCCGTCTTCAAGGAGATCACGGGCCAGGTCGCCTCGACGCTCCTCTTCCTGCCGCTCGCCCACATCCTGGGCCGCAGCATCCAGATCGCCTGCATGATGGCGCGCATCGAGCTCGGCCACTGCCCGAGCATCAAGCCGGACGATCTGCGCCCGGAGCTCCGGGCGTTCAAGCCCACCTTCGTCGTCGGAGTCCCCTACCTCTTCGAGAAGATCCACGAGACGGGCCGCGCGACGGCGGAGAAGATCGGCCGAGCCGCATCGTTCGACCGCGCCGAACGGACAGCGGTGCGCTTCGGCGAGGCGTACCTGAGCAGGTTCCTGGACGGCAGCGCTCCGGGCCCGTCACTCGCCCTCCGCGCGGGCTGGGCGCTCTACGAACTCCTCGTCTACCGCCGCATCCGCAAGGAGGTCGGCGGCCGCCTGCGGTACGCGATCAGCGGCGGTTCCCCCTTGGACCGCAACCTGAACCTCTTCTTCTACGCCGCGGGGATCATCATCTACGAGGGGTACGGCCTGACCGAGACGACGGCCGCCGCCACCATCACCCCACCCCTCAAGCCCCGCCCCGGGACGGTGGGCCTACCAGTGCCGGGCACGTCCATACGCATCGCGGACGACGGAGAGGTACTGATCAAGGGCGGCATCGTCTTCGGCTCGTACTGGAACAACCCGGAGGCGACGGACGCCGTACTGACCGACGAATGGTTCGCGACGGGTGACTTGGGCGCGCTGGACGACGAGGGCTACCTCACGATCACCGGCCGCAAGAAGGACATCCTCGTGACGTCGGGCGGCAAGAACGTCTCGCCCGCGATCCTGGAGGACAGACTGCGCAGCCGCTCGCCGGTAGGCCAGTGCATAGTCGTGGGCGACAACCGCTCCTACGTGGCCGCCCTCGTGACCCTCGACCCCGAAGCGGTCAACCACTGGCTCACGGTACGCAAGCGCCCGACGGACACGCCGCTCGCCCAACTGGCCCACGACCCGCAAATGATCGCGGAGGTCCAAAGGGCGGTGGACTACGCGAACGAGGCGGTCTCGAAGGCGGAGTCGATCCGAAAATTCGCGATAGTGGGCGGCGAGTTCACGGAGGACAACGGCCTGCTGACCCCTTCCCTCAAGATCAAACGGCATGCGGTGACGGAGGCGTACGCGGAGGAGATCGAGGAGTTGTACGGCGGGTAGCGGCCGGCCCGTAGCTCGGGACCAGAGCCACTGTTCTCAGCGCGTTGCGCGGCCGGACATGAAGAGACCCCTCACGCGTTTCCGCAGGTGAGGGGCCATGCGCGCCCCCGGCAGGACTCGAACCTGCGGCCAAGCGCTTAGAAGGCACGTGCTCTATCCGCTGAGCTACGGGGGCTGACCTGCGTAAACGCAGCTTCCGGGCGCTGTCCCCCGGGACGCGGGGGACACATGGGGGAATCGCTGATTCCCGGCGATCGGGGGACGCGAGCGCTCCCTGATCGGGCCGTACGTAGGGTCTCACATTATCTTCACGCCTCCGAAGCCCCTCGTGGAAACAATCCCGCACCCTCTGTCTAGTACGGGTTGACCTTGCAGATGTCAGTTCTAAGCTGCATGCGATCTTGCATAGGTCAGCGTGACCTTGCATCGAGGGCCGGGGTTAGTCGTACGTGATGCATGCGTTAGAGGTCTTGGAGGGCGGGTCTGCGGGGCCGCCGACGGCCGGGTTCGAGGTGGCGTACGTCGCCCCTGACGGGTCGGAGTCGCGGCGTTTGCTGGCAGATGCGTGGGCCGTACGGTTCGAGCACGTCGCGCCCGTACGGACGTTCACGTCGTACCGGGGCCAGCGGAATTTGCCGGGCCTGTGGTGGTCCGCCACGGCGGGCGGCCATATCGGGTACGAGTCCTGGCTGGAGCGGGACCACGTGATGCTGCTGGACTTCGATCCGGCGGTGGTGGGTATCTCCTCGCAGCCGTTCTGGCTGTTCTGGTCCTCGGCGAAGGGCAAGCCGGTCTCGCATGCGCCGGACTACTTCGCCCGCCGGGACGACGGATCGGCGGTTGTCATCGACTGCCGCCCGGCCGAGCGCCGCAGAGCGAGGGACTGGGCGAAGTTCGAAGCGACGAAGACGGCTTGCGATCAGGTGGGGTGGGAGTTTCGTCTGCTGGGGGCGCCGGATCCGGTGCTGGTGCGGAACGTGCGCTGGCTGGCGGGCTACCGCCACCCTCGCCACCGGGTGGAGCCGGTGGCCTCGTGGCTGCTGGAGACGTTCGTCGAGCCGATGCCGCTGATGGACGGTGTCCTGGCTGTGGGGGAGCCGGTGGCGGTGCTGCCGGTGCTGTTCCATCTGCTGTGGTCGCACGAGCTGGCGGCGGACGCGCCGGTCCCGTTGCACGCCGACTCGCTGGTGTCGCTGGGGATGGTCCGGTGAGGGCGGGCGGCGAGAGTGCGGTGCTGCGGGTCGGGGACTGGGTCACCTTCGATGACGGCCACCACCAGGTGGTGGCTCTGGCGGGGACGGCGGTGCGGCTGCGGTCGTCGGGTGGTGAGGAGTCGGTGGTGCTGGCCTCGTACTTGATGGCGGCGCCGGACTTCTCGGTGACGGGCACCGAGTCGCTGCCCACGCTGGAGCCGGCCGGGCTGCTGGAGTCGCTGCCCGAGGCGGCGAGGGCGGCGGCCGTGGAGTGGGAACGGCACGTGGTGGAGGTGGAGACCGGCTTACCTGCGGGGGCGGAGCCGGGAACGCCGGTGAAGCCCGAGTACGACCCTGCCCGGCCGTTGGTGGAGCGGGCCCAGGCGAAGGCGGACGAGCTGGGGGTGAGCCTTCGTACGGTGATGGCCAAGCGGTCACGCTACGCGCAGCAGGGAGTGTGGGGGCTGGTCGATGGACGCCTGGTGCGGCTGACGGAGGCGACG
This sequence comes from Streptomyces venezuelae, assembly GCF_008642355.1. NCBI lineage: Bacteria > Bacillati > Actinomycetota > Actinomycetes > Kitasatosporales > Streptomycetaceae > Streptomyces > Streptomyces venezuelae. The sequence continues at coordinate 2,883,195 of NZ_CP029193.1, read as the reverse complement.
GGCCGGGCGGACGCCCGGCTGGTCGCCGCGGTGCGGCAGGTGCTGGACGACCAGACGCACGCTTCGACGGGCACGCGATCGAGGGTGATCCGGCGGGTGGTGAAGCTGGTGGAGGACACCCACGGCGAAGGGGTGGTGCCGCTGCCGAGCCGGAACACCTTCTACAAGCTCATCGACGCCCTGTCCACGGGACGGCACAGCTTCGGCTCGGCGGCCACCCGGCGGCAGACGGCGAACCGGCCGGCGGGCCCGTTCACGCCGACGTTCGCCGACCGGCCCGGAGAACAGGTGCAGATCGACTCCACCCCGCTGGACGTCATGGTGGTCCTCGACTCCGGGGTCGTGGCCCGCGCTGAATTGACGATCGCGGTCGATGTCGCCACCCGCACTATCTGCGCGGCGGTGTTGCGGCCGGTGAGTACCAAGGCGGTGGACGCCTCGCTGCTGCTGGCGAGGATGCTGGTGCCGGAGCCGATGCGGCCGGGCTGGCCGCTGAGCCTGCGGATGACGGCCTCGCGGATGCCGCACCGCCAGCTCCTCGATGTCGATGCGCGGATGGACCAGGCCGCCGCCAAGCCGGTGATCGTGCCGGACACCGTCGTCATCGACGGCGGCAAGGTGTTCATCTCCAACACCTTCATCCGCGCCTGCGCCCGCCTGGGCATCTCGGTCCAGCGGACACGCCCGCGCACGCCGACGGACAAGGCGATCGTGGAGGCGACGTTCTCGGCGGTCAACACCCTGTTCTGCCAGCACCTGGCCGGCTACACCGGCCGGGACGTGAGCCGCCGCGGCGAGCGGGTTGAGCAGGCCGCGGTCTGGACGATCCCCGAACTTCAGAATCTCCTGGATGAGTGGGTGCTGGCAGGCTGGCAGACCAGGCCGCACGACGCCCTTCGCGACCCGTTCCGGCCGGGGAAGGCCATCTCGCCGAACGACAAGTACGCCTCCTTGGTGGCGGCGGCCGGCTACCTGCCTCTGGTCTTGCGCGGGGAGGACTACCTGGAGCTGCTGCCGGTGGCCTGGCGCGCGATCAACGACTACGGCGTCCGCATCGCGCACCGCACCTACGACAGCGCCGAGCTGGGGCCCTACCGGCGCCAGCACTCCGGCCATGCGGCCAGGCGCGGTCTCTGGGAAGTGCACTACGACCCTTACGACCTCTCGCAGGTCTTCGTGCGCACCGAAGGCGGCTGGGTCACCGCACCTTGGGTGCATCTTCCCCTGGTGGCAGCGCCGTTCGCCGAGTTCACCTGGGCGCACGCCCGCCGCCTGGCAGCCGAGGCCGGCCTGGACGACACCAACGAAGTGGCTGTCGCCCGTGTCCTGGACGCGCTGCTGACGCGCGCCGAACACGGCCCGGACCGGCAATCGGCCCGTGTCCTGGGCCGCACCCGAGCGGCAGCCGCTCTGCCCGCTCCCACTGCCGCCCCCGCGATCGAAAGCGTCCCCGAGATCGAGCAGGAGTCCTCGGCGGCGCCACCGGCCGCGAAGGTGGTGCCCTTCGGGGTCTTCGATGCCCACGCCGAAGCCGAAAGGTGGCTATGAGCACCCCCTCCTCCCGGATGATGCCGCAGACGGACCTGCCCGATGCGACGCCACCGGATTGTCCGCTGACCTCCAAGGAGGGCTGGCGCCGCTACGTCGAACACGAGAGCACCCCACCGCAGTTACACAGCGCCGCCGAGCGGGCCGCGCTGACGGGAGCGGAAAGGGACCGCGAGGACGAATGGCGGCGGGAGTATCACGCGAACCTGCCGATGGTGAACACCCCGACCATCCGCAAGGTCATCGCCACCGCACGGCTGCTGATCCAGCTCAACCGACACCAGGTCTCCGCACGCCGGGGCGTGATCCTCTCCGGTGCTTCCGGCACGGGCAAGACCACCGCGCTCACGCAGATGGGCCGCGCGCACGAGCTAGCCACGCGCAAGCGTCATCCGCACGACGGGGCACGCCTGCCGGTCATCTACGTCACCGTCCCGCCGGCGGCGACGCCGAAGATGCTCGCGACGGAGTTTGCACGCTTCTTCGGCCTGCCCTTTCCCAAACGGGGGGTCACCCTCACCGACATCGTGGACGCGGTCTGCGCGACCGCCGCCCACACCCGGGTCGATCTCGTCCTGGTGGACGAGCTGCACAACCTCAACCTGGCTACCCGCTCCGGCGCGGAAGCCTCCGACCAGTTGAAATACTTCGCCGAACGCCTGCCCGCCACGTTCGCCTACGCGGGCATCGACATCGAGACGCAGGGCCTTTTCGCAGGCACCCGCGGCCGTCAGATCGCCGGACGGTTCGTCGTCATCCCCGCCGCCCCGTTCTCCCACGCCACCGCCGCCGACCAGGAGACCTGGCGGGCCCTGGTCGGCACGCTGGAGTCCTTGCTCCGCCTTCACGAGCACGCCCCCGGAACGCTCACGGAGATGAGTGACTACCTCTTTCACCGGACCGGCGGCATGATCGGAAGCCTCTCCCAGCTCATCCGCGGCGCTGCCGTGCTGGCCATCGAGGACGGCAGCGAGCGCATCACGAGGGAGCTGCTGGAGCTGGTCCCCCTCGACTTCGCCGCCGAGCAGACCCAGCGGTTGATCACCCCGGCAGGCGCAAAGGGCCGGCGCCGGAGCGTGGCCTGATGCTCCTGCCCCGCCTGCCCGACCCGGTTCCCCCGGCCCGGCACGAGATCGCTGTCTCTTACATCAGCCGCCTGGCCACCCTGCACGGCATGGACCCGCAAACGCTCTGGATGCAGGTCACCCGTCCGGACCGGGAGGGCGCCGCCCGGCGCGTCCCGATCCCAGAACAGCTCGCCGCGCTTACCGGCCGCAGCGTTCACGCTCTGGCCGGGGCCCTGCCCGAACTGCGCGATGCGGCACCGGACTGGGCCATGTTCCGCCATGCGACGCAGAGCGGCTGTCATCTCTGTGACGCCCGCCATCCGGGCGGCCGGGTGGTGAGGCTGCTGCCGCACCACACCTACGTCTGCCTGCGGCACGGCACCTGGATCGGCCCGCCCGATATCGACCACCCCGCTGTCGGCCTTGCCCAGCTGCCCGAAGTCATCGACGCCCAGCGCCGCCACCACCTCCTTCTGCGACGCTACGGCTGGGCAGCCGCCTACGACGCGGTGCTGACCGCCTTTATGATCTGCGCGCACATCTGGGCCGACGGCCGCCTGCCTGGTGAGGACTTCCACGTCTGGCACACCTGGGACAGCCGGACGTACGCCCTCATCCCCTACGACCACGCCGCCAAGTCCTACACGTCCTACAGCACGTCGAAGCTGTTCGCCGCCATCTATCCTGAGGTCGTCGGCCTGGCACCGCTGATTGCCTCTCCCCACTGGCGGCAGATGGCCTGCGGCACCGCCACGGAGCAGGCCCGGTTCTTCGCCGAGGTCGGCAAGCGCGTCACCTACCCCTACAGCAAGAAGGAGAACGGCGACGCCGTCGCGCACTGGGCCATCGCGGATGCCTGGCGCCCACCCTCGACACCGCTGACGGCGTACACGCCGGGGCAGGTTCGCGGAAAGCTCTCTCCGCTCCACGCCAGCCGGGCCGCGCGGCATGCGAACAGCGTGAAGTGGTACAGCCGCATAAACCGGAACCAGGGCCGCACCCTCCTGTTCCACAACCACCTCAAGCCCGTCCTCCTGCGCGAGAAAACACCGCAATACGTCAAGTGGGAGGGCACCGTCTGGCACAGCAGCCGCACCGACGACCTCATGAAGGAAGAGGTCGCGCGGCGACGCCGCGAACTCCAAGCCGGTGCAGCGCGGTTGCGGAACCAACGCGCCGAAAATGCAAGATCTAACTGGGTAAATCCGGCTGACACCGCTCCACCCTTTCCTTCATCATCCAGCTAGCGCAGACGCACGGATGCAGCGACCGGGAAGAACGGACACCCTCTTGGCGTTGTGGATCTCCTGGCCGAGGAGGGGAAGGTGTCGGGCTTGAAGCTGTTCCACACGACGACTAGCGGCGTGACCGAGGTCTCGCCGCGTCTTGCTGCCGTCGAGGCGGACGTGCAGGAACTCGTCGAGGCGCACATGCAGACGATGCTGGGCGTCACGTTCCTCGCGAGCGAGTACGTGATCGACTGTGTCGACAGCGGGCGGATCGATTCGCTCGGGTTGGACGAGAACGGCGCACCCGTGATCGTGGAGTACAAGCGCGGCACGGACGCCGGGGTCATCAACCAGGGCCTCTTCTACATGGCCTGGCTGATGAGCCACAAGGATGCCTTCCGGAGTCTGGTCCGCGACCGGCTCGGGGCGACGGCCGCGTCCCAGATCCTGTGGAGCGCACCGCGGCTGATCTGCGTGGCCGGCGACTTCACTCGCTATGACGCGCACGCCGTTCGCGAGCACCGGCGTTCGATCGACCTGGTCCGCTACCGGTACTTCGGCAGCGACCACATCGGTCTTGAGACCGTGGCCTCGGTCACCGGCCATTCGGCCCAGGCCAAGCGGGTACGCCCCAGCGCGCCCGGGGCGCCGCCGGTTCGGCAGCAGGGCGGTGCGATGGCCGAGCTGGCTTCGTCGGTCGATGAGGTCCTCGTCGGCCTGGGTGACGGCGTCACCCGGGTGCAGCGCAAGCAATACCGGGCCTATCAGCGGCTGCGGAACTTCGCCTGCCTCATCCCGCCCCAGCAGACCAAGGTGCTGGTCTACCTGAAGGCCGATCCAGCGGCGGTGGGCCTGGTGCCGGGCTTTACCCGGGACGTGAGCGGCCTCGGCCACCATGGCACGGGAGACCTGGAGGTTCAGCTGCGCACCGAGCGGGACCTGGAGCGCGCCCAGGACCTGTTCCGGCTGAGCTACGCCTCGGCGTGACGAGACCGGAACGGGAATTGCGCGCCGTGTGGCGGTGACGTCATGGATCGTCGCGGTGCTGCCTTTCGTCGGGCGGTCAGGAGTGGCGGTGGAGCTACAAGTATTGGGTGGATCCCCGGTTTCGGTAACCGGGGATCCACCGCTATATTGCCGCCCGGATCTACCGGTGCCCGCCGTACAAGGCGGCATGCGCGGCCTGCACGCTCGTCCAGTAGTGGGCGAACTGCTCGCTATTGAGCCTCCGGATCGCGTAGCCGGCGCATTTGCTGCACCATCCCGAGCCGGTCCAGTCGCCGTGCCCGGGGTCTTCCAGGTAGAGCGGGACGAAGTCGCGGAGAGTAAGAAGGTCGTGCTCGGGGCTCAGCCACTTCTGGTGTCTGCACAGCCCGTGTGATTTCCCCTCATAGGTCCCGTGCGGATTCGTGGCGTAGACCTGGAGGTCTTCCAGGGGCCCCAGGGGTTGGTTGCCGACGCTTCTTCCGGTCACCCCGTATCGGTTCATGACGAAAGGCTGGCCGTCCTTGCTGTGCAGGAACACCCAGAGCGAGAACTGGTCCCCTGGAACAAGTGCTGCCATAGAGGCTCGATGCAGCAGTCCTTCGGTGTGGCGATCTGCTTCACGGATGAGGGCTGTTTCGCGCAGATCGGCCTCGGCGGGGGCATCGAGCCAGTCGTCCGGAATCGGGGTGCGTCGGTATGCCGGGTCTTGGTCGGCGAAGGCTTCCCGGCCGAATTCGACGGTGACCTTGCGATAGATGCTCTCGTCGTCAGGTTGCGGGAGGGGCATGAGCCGATTGTCGCTGACGGCCTCGCCGTCGGGCAGGTCTTGTGGTGTCCGGGTCCGTTGTGGAGAGGATAGGAGCCGGCCGGGAGGCTTCAAGGCGCGTGGCCGCGAGTGTATGACCCTGCTCTGCGAGGGTTCTGATTGGCGGTCGGAGCGATAAGGGAGTGACCTGCCGAACGAGGCGCCGCAGTCACGGCAAGCCGGGCCTGGAACGAGGCGGTGGATGAGCAGCTTGTCGCCGGGGTTTTGGAGGGGCTGGAGCATCAGGGTTCGTGCCGAGCGGAGGGGATATTTCGGATCTCCACCTCGCGGCTCAGGAAGGGTGAAAGCCTGACCGAGGATGCGCTGATCACAACGGGAGGGCCGCGCAGTGGAGAGCTTCTTCGAGAGGGTGGAGCACGTCGGGGGCTGGCCTCCAGGACGGAAGGACCTGCACTGGCACGTGCTGCCGTCGCCGGCCGAGGCGGAGGGGCTGCTCTCCCTGTACCGAGACCGGGGCCTGATGCCCCGGGGGATGAGCCCGGTGCCCGACGATGGCCTGCACTGCACCCTCCTTCACGCGATGGGGGTCGGCGCCGACGACATCGACCTGGGTGCGGTCGTCGATGATGTCCGTGAACGCGTCGGCCAACGGGCGCCGTTCACGCTCACCTTCGACCGGCCCGCGATCGGCGCGATGGCCGTCGAGATCAGCGGCTGGCCCGGCCGTCTCTTCGGCGAGTTGGTCGGTGACGTCACCGCCGTGATGCGTCGGCACGCCGGGACCGAGTGGACCGCGGCCGCGAGCCGGTACCCGCACATCTCGCTCGCATACACGAGCAAGGGCGCCAAGGACGTCTCCGCGGCCGACCTGCGCGAGGCCCTCGCCGCGATCGACGGTCCCCTCGCCCAGCAGGTCCAGGTCGACGCGGTGCACCTGGTCGCCCAGTGGCATGACGGGGCAGCGATCCGGTGGGAACAGCTCGCCACCGTGGCATTGAAGGGGGGTATGACATGATCGGCGGCTCGGGATCCTCCTGGCCGGGCCCCAGGGTCATGACCGGGGACTCCGTGATGCTTACCTGCGTCCCGGGAAGCACGATTACGCTGACCGGGACCCTGACCGTGCAGGGCAAGTACGCCGACGGCCAGGGCTTCATCGAACTCAGGCTGCCCGATGCCGATCCGCAGCTCCGTCGACTGCTCCAGCAGAGCCGGGCCTGGCATCTTCGTTTGTTCCACTCTGGGGGCTGCCTGTACGACTCGCCCTGGCTCAAGGCCACCAAAGTGGTCTGGGAGAAAGACGGCCTGGTTGCCCAAGGGGTGCCCGGCGAAGCGCCCCCGGAGGCAGCTCTCTGATGACACACTCAGCCTCACCGCGAGGGGTCATCCCTGACGGGGTCGGCGGCCATCTCACAGCCTCACACCCTCGCAGATGACCGCGCCCCCTGGGGAAATGGCCTGTGTTGCCCCATGCCTGTGCGGGTCGCTCGGTACGCCTACGGTCGCCTCCGTGAGCAGTGACGGCGTAGTAGTGACTGAGGTGGTCCGCGCGGCGGCCTGAGCGTCAGCGTGTCCGGGGGCGGGCAGGAGTATGCGCCGGTGAGGTGGGGAGAGCGCTGAGGGGATGGCTCTGCCGTGTAGCGGAGACGCCGCAAGGTTTGGCGTATCGGCCAGCCAACTCGAAGGTCACATCTTGGAGCACGGCGGCGGCTGCGTGCGTCGAGAAGTGCAGCGTCCACCTCTGGCTGCCGGAATTGCTGTCGCCCCAGACGGTCCAGGCCGGCAGGTCGGGCTGCTGCGTGTTTGCCGCGAAGGCATCGAACTGGACGCTGACCGGGCGATCGCCGGGGGCTTGCCAGCGGATGGAGCGGCCGTCGATGGTGTGCTTCCATCCGGCGTCGGCCAGCGGGCGGGTGGCCTCTGCAATGTTTGCTTCCGAGATCTGGCTGCCTGCCGCGATCTCCGTCGCGTCCGCGGAGGCGAGGCTGTCGAGGAGTGCCTGCATGATCTCCACGGGGACTGTGGTGTTCGCGGTGGCGTGCCACCGGCGTTGACCGACGGGGCTCTCGTAGGCTGCGATCTTCCACTGCGTATCGCCAGGGTCGGCTTCGTGTACGAACTCAGCGCGCAGGACGAGGGATTCATGGACGGCGTGCGTGGTGTTGTCGGACCACGTCCTCCACTTCTCCCAGGCTCCGTGCGACTCGACGAAGTCGTTCAGAAGGGCCTCGTGACCCTCGGCCTCGGCCGCTTCGGTCTCAGCAGGCCCCGCCGTGGTCGTGGGCAGCTGGACGTTGGCCTCGGGTTCGGGGTCCGGCGGGGTGCGGGCCTGTTCCGCCTCGCGTTCGGTGTCTGTGGCGGGGGCGGGGCCGGGGCGTACGGTGTCGCCGTAGAGGCGTTCGAACTCGGCGATGGCAGCGAGGGGGCCGCCGTACTGGCCGGCTTCCACTCGGAGGTGGTTCTCGCCGTGGAGGTGGACACTCGGTCCGTCGCGGTAGGTGCCGACGGCGACGGTGGTCCAGCCGTCGTAGGCGTGCGCGTGGATGATCAGGCGGCCGGAGCGTATGTCGTCGTAGATCTTCTGTGCGTCGCCGGAGACCTCGCGGATCTCTTCGCGCGTGCACCAGTGCATGGGGTAGTTGGCCCAGGTCCATTCGGTGGTGATCTCTTCGCGGAGCCGGGGCGTGATGTCCACGGCGACGCCTTCGGCGCGCAGGGCGTGTGCGGCTTGGTCGGCGTAGTACGCCTCCTCGCGGTCGATGCGGGCCATGACCATCGTGGTGTCGTCGAGGGGCTCGAACCCGTGGAGGGCGAGCAGCGCCCGCACGGTGTGGGTGGCGGTGCCCGTGATGGTGGCGCTGACGGCGCTGGGGCGGCCGTGGAGCAGGTCGAGCCGGATGTGCAGGTCTGCTTCGGGGTGCGGCAATCGGTTCTCGTTTCACGGCTGTGGCCGGTGCGGGGGCCGGCCGGAGCGGATGGGTCAGCGGAGTGTGCGGGCGCTGGATGCGGTGGTGCGTGGCGGGCCGGCCCGTGGGGCGGCCGGGCTGCGCGGTGCTCGCGTAGTGGGTGGCGCGGGGCTGGTGCTGCGGTGCCAGCGGGTGCGCAGAGTGGTGAGGTCGGCCAGGGCGCGGCGGCTGCCGGTGATCAGCTGGTGCGGGGTGTTGACCGGGTCCCGTGCGTAGGCGGTGATGCGTGTGCCGACGCCGAAGGCACGGTCCAGCAGAGCGCGTTGAAGGACTCGCTCACCCCAGTATTCGGGTGAGCCGACGGGCGTGGAGACCAGGTCGATCAGATCGCGGGGCTCGAGGCCGTCGGTGAGGAGTCCGCGGTGCTGGGCCTCCCAGAGCACCGTGACGGCGTCCACGGGTTGTCCGTTGTGGACCAGGGTGGTCAGGCACTGCCAGAGGGCGGCGTGCAGGGGCAGCGTGAAGTCGTCGGGCTGCAGCCAACGCATGTCCTTCAGTTCTGCGGGGTGCGCCGTGGCGGTGGACAGCAGGAGGCGTTCCTCGTCGAGGGCGTCCTCGCCGCGGTGTCCCGCCCGGGGAGCCGGTGACACGGTGCGCGGCAGGGAGCCGGGGTGTGAGGCGAACTGTCCGGCGAGCCTTTCGAGGAAATGGCCGAGCGTGTCGGCCTGGGCCAGGGTGGCGGTCACCGGGTTGGGCAGGGTGCTGTCGGTCGCGGTCTGGGCGAGGCGTTCGGCGTGTATGAGCAACGTGCGTCGAGCGTGATCGGCTCGGACTATCCGTGCGTAGGCCGGTGCGTGCTCCGGCCACGGGCAGACCTGGATGAGGGTGTGGAGATAGGAGGCGGTGAGGCCGGGAGCGTGCGGGCGTGCCGCTTCGAGCACGGCGTTCAGCCAGGCAGGGCTGGTGCGGTGCGTGTCCGGTTCGGGCGGCGGCAGCTCGCGCATGGCCTGCCAGAGGGCACCGTGGGCATGGTTGCTGAAGTGGCCGGAGTCCAGAGCTTCGATGCCGTCGAGCCGGTCGGGTTCCAGGAGGAGGGCGCCGAGCAGGGACTGCTCGGCGTAGTGCACAGGCTGCGGCGTCTGCACGATGTCGAGGTCGTCCTCGTACGGGACGGGTCGGTGGGGCATTAGGCGGCCAGGGTGAAGTCGTCGGGGCGAAGGGTCTTGCCCAGGTGCGGGGCCAGAAGGTGGGCGGCGAGCCGGGGCGGGACGGCGTTACCGATCTGGCCGAAGACCTGTCCCTTGTTGCCGGCCCAGGGGTAGTCGGCGGGGAACGTCTGCAGAACCCCGGCCTCTTCGGCCGTGATCCGGATGGACTCCGGTGCAGGCTGCTCCTCGCGCGTGGCGGTGGTGTCACCAGAGGGTTCGGCAACCCAGACGCATTCGTTCGCGCGGTGACCGAAGAAGAGGGTGCCGGCAGGCTCCTGGATGGAGCGGACGGTTGCGTTGGACTGGTTGTTACTGCGCAACGACCACGACCACCGGTGCGCCTCCCCGCTGAACGTTGGCGCGGGAGTGTGGGCCGACAGGTCCTCTCTCGCTCCGTGGCGCTTCGTCCACCCCGCTCCTTTGCGTCGGGACTGCAGGACCTTGCCGGTCTGAGGCTTCCAGGTGCCGCGCTCGCGTGCGTCGCTGAGCGTCTTGCGTGATCCGGACGGGAAGGGTTCGGGTCCGCCTCCCGGACCGCCGCCGGCACACACGGTCGGGACGGGGCGGTCGGTGGCGCCCCAGCCGAGGGCCTTGGCCATGGACACCCACTGGTCGCGGCCCGGCCCGAACAACGACTCCGGCTCGGCGGCCTTGGCGTGGGTGGGCGGCGGTGGTTCGGCGGTGCGCGTGCGTGAGGCGAGCAGGATCGCCCGCCTCCTGGTCTGCGGCACCCCGTAGTCCGCCGCGTTCAGGATGCCGGTCCAGACCGAGAAGCCCCAGCTGCGCAGGATCGCGGCGTACTGGCGCCACAGCGGCAGCACGTCGGGGACCTCTTCCATCGCGATCCACTCGGGCTGGCCGTGCTGGTTGAGGGCGTGGAGGTAGCGCATGGGTTCGGCGGCCAGCAGGGAGCGCTCGTCCTGGCAGGCGGCCAGGAGCTTCCCGCGGGTGTCGCGGCCGGCGGCGAGGTCGGCGACGGCCTGATGGACCAGGGGCTGGTCGAGCAGTCCGAGGCGTTTGCCGGCCATCGACCACGCCTGGCAGGGCGGGCTGGCGATGAGGCCGCTCGTCTTCCCGAGGAAGGGCCACACCGGGTACATCGCCACGTCGGTGCGGATGGTCAACTGCCCGGCTGCTGCACGGGTCTTGCACGCCCACTCGTCCCATTCCAGGCCGATGTCGCGTACGCCGAGGACAGTCAGGGCGTGGCTCCAGCCGCCGGGCCCGGCGAACAGGTCGAGCACAATCACGTGGCCAGCCCGAAGTCGTCGCGGGAGGGGGCGTCGGCGTCGCCCCGGCAGGCCCAGGGCGAGCATCCGTCGGTGACCCCGTCCTCCAGCTCGGTGGCGACCTCGTCACTTCCCAGTTCTTGCTGCAGAGCGGCCCACTCGGCCGCGGTCACGTGATCGATAGGCGCCTCGGACAGGGGCACGCGGGAGCGGTGCAGGAAGGCTTGGCCGAGCAGGCGGTTGCCGCTGGCGTTGGCACGCGCGTTGCCCTGGCGGATGGCGGCATCGAAGGCGACGACGTCCGCCCATTCCTCGGGGGAGGTGTCGCGGATCTGGCGCCACTGCGCGTTGCCGTGGAACGGGCACCCCAAGCAGCTGCTCTTGGGCGTGTCGGCGAGGCCCAGGGACGACAGGTAGCGGACGCAGTCGGCGCGCGACCAGCCCATGTCGATGAGCGGGTGCCGGTTGCGCATGTACTTCACGTCCGCGTCCTTGGCGCGGTGGAACTCGTCGGTGGAGATGCCGACCCACTGCTCGACGAACACCTCCCGCGGGATCCGAGCCGGGTAGGGGTAGCCGAGAAGTTCGCGAACTTGTCGCTTTATCGGCTTTATCTTGTACTCGCCTGTGCACTGCCGCCGGGTCATCCCGGCTTTGCCATCCTGGTTGAGGATGTAGAGCGGCATGGAGGCGAACCGGTGATCCGGGTCGAGGGCGTCGTCGCGGATGTTGCCGGTGGACACGCGCAGGACGGGGATGCCGGCCGGGGCGGCGATCTCGCGTTCCATCCGATCGAGGTGCGCGTACACCGCGCGGGGCTCCCACCCGGTGTCGGCGAAGATCGCGTAATCGACCTTGGGGAGGACGCCCTCGGCGGACAGGGCGAGCAGGGTGCTGGACTGGACTCCGGCGCCCAGGGACAGGGCGCGGAACTGGGGCTGTTCGGTGATGGTCGGTCCTGAAGGGTGAGAGGTCTGGGGGCTGCTTCAGCGCGCCGGCGGCACGGGCGCGTCGGTGGGCCGGGGCTGTTCTCGGAGCGGGGACAGGAGCCCGTCGAGCAGGTCGGCGGCGGAGGCGACGAACTGCTGCGGTGTAGGGCGCAGGAGCACGGGCGGCGACGTCGTGGCGTCGCGTCGGCGGCGCTCGTTCTCGACGGCGCGCGCCAGAGCTGCGGTCAGTTCCGCGCTCGCGTCCTGGGCGGCCTTGGCCGTGCGTGCCAGATGGTCGAGGCGAAGCAGGTGCGCCTGGTCGCGTGGCGGCACCCGCTCCAGATCGAGGAAGAGCCGGAGCGCGGCGGCGGCGAGCGCCTGTGCCTCAGTGATCCGGGCTGTCATTACCTGTACGCCGTCGACAGGGGTGCGGCGCAGGCGCTGCCGAAGCGCGGTTGCGTCGGCCGCGAGTCGGTCGAGTGCCTCGTGGAGGCTCGCGGAGTCAGGCACCGTGGGCCGTGCCGATCCGGGACTTCAGGGCCTGGGCGAACGCGGCGGTCACGGCGGCGGCCGGACCGGGGTCCGGCCGCAGGGCCCTCACGATCGGGGTGCCGATGACGACGGCGTCGACCAGGGGCGCCACCCGGGCGGCGAGGTCGGGGCTGGAGATGCCCACCCCCGAGACCACGGGCAGCGCACTCGCCGCGCGCAGTCGCTCGGTGAAGGCTTCCAGGGCTGCCAGGTCGAGAGGGCCCTGAAAGCCGGTGACGCCGCCGCTCGCGGGTGCGTAAAGCCAGCCGGACGCACCCTCGACCGCGGCGCGAAGATCGGTGTCCGCAGTAGTGCGCGGGACGAGGTGCGGTGTGCTCAGGCCGGCGTGGTGGGCAGTGCGATGCCAGCGGAGCGCTTCTTCGCGGGGCAGGTCGACGACCATGATCCCCGCAGCGCCCGCGTCGGCCATGAGGCGAGCCAGACGCTCTGGGCCGTGGCGGCGTACGGCGTCCCAGTACGTCATGACCACCGTCGGCCGCAGCGACGCGGCATGCGCGACGGCGCGGGCCGTGCGGTCCAGGACGCTGCCCTTGGCCAGGGCGCGCTGGTAGGCGGACCGGATGAGGCGTCCGTCGAGGACCGGGTTCGCACAGGGCAGGCCGATCTCGAACAGGTCTGCCCCGGCCTGGGCGAGGTGGTCGAGCTGGCGGCGCTGGATGTCAGGCTCGTGGACGCCGCCCGGGATGAAAACCCCCAATGCGCACGGGGGTTGGGTCAGGAGGGTGTGGAGGTGGGTGGCGGTGGCCAGGGTGTGTCCTTCGAGGTGGAGGGGGTGACTCCTGTGGTCAGCGGTTTCTGGCGGCGGCCTGCGCAACGGTGGGAAGAGGGCGGGGCGTTGCTGCGGGTGCGGGGCTCGATCCGGCTGCGGGCAGACCGAGGACCGAGGCGAGGGCGGTGACGCCCGTAGGGGTGAGGCGCACGCGGTCCAAGTGCGGGCCGCCGGTGTAGGCGGCGGGAGCCGAGCCCGTCGCTCTCTCGGCCAGGCCCTTCGTCTCCAGGGCGCGCAGGGTGCTCATCAGCACTTTGGGTTCGCGGGAGCGGGTGAACTCGCGCCCCAGCGAGCTGCTGGCCACCACGTGTCCGCAGGCGATCTCGGCCAGCGCAGTACGGTGCACCGCGCCGAGCCGGGCGTCGGGGACGGGAGCGGTGGCCCCGCGCCGCCGCCGGAACTCGCCGGCCAGTGTGGCGGCGCTGGCGACGGTGGCTTCCGGGGCCAGCGCGGTCAGGTCGCGGGCGGCCTCGGTGCTCAGCCCGGCCGAGGCATCGGCAAGGAAGGAGAGTTGCCGTAGGCGCACAACCACCTCGGTCAGTTCCTCGCTCTCATAAAGGCGTTCACTCTGGATTGCCTTGATGGCGGCCGTGGTGGCGGTGGCCAGGTCCTGTGCGGGGGCGGCGTGTGCCTCCGGCTGGGGCGGGTTCGTGGCCTGAAGGAGGAGGTCGAGAGCGTCGTTGTGCTGGCTGTACTGGTCGGCCAGGTGGAGAAGTCGCTCGACGGGCGTCGGCGGTGGTGGCATGTCGAACAGCAGGGCATCGGCCGGCGGTTGGGTCATGCGCGAGAGCGGTGTCGAGGAGCGGGCGTTGAGGGTGCCGTCGGCGAGGCAGCGGGCTTTGGTGCCTGCTCGGCTGCGGTGTGCCGGGCGGCCTCGTCGAGGATCGCGGAGACGTCCGCGATGTGTCGGGTGCAGGTGAGCGCCTGCTGGTACGTCGCGGAGTGGGTGATGGCCCGCAGCGTGACCTCGGGGTCACTGTTGCCGCATTCCAGGCAGCAGCGATGGTCGGGGTTCCAGTCGTCGGGGACGTCGTGGATCTGTGTCATAGGCGGTCCAGAAGTGAAGGGATGCGTCGGCCGCCGCATGTGCTGCTCAGCGGCGTCGGAGAGTCATGCGGGGCTGGGTCAGGCGGTGGTGGCGGGACTCAGGGCGCCTGCCAGAGAAAGCGGAGTGTGTGGTCGTTGCCGTGGTCGGCTCGGGGACGCGAGGCGGTATGCCAGCCCGGCCGTGGTGACCGCTCGGCGAGCAGCTGCCACCCGGCGCCACGCAGGGAGGCGCCGCTCTCGCCCTCTTGCGTGTACGTGATCAGGCGTCGGTAGCCGAGGGCCTTCGCTGCTCGCCAGGAAGCCCCGTACAGCAGGGAGTTGGCGTTGCGGGTCCCGTCGCTGGCCGTACGGGTGACTTCGAGGGTCATGCCGTCGTCGAGGTGACGGGCCACCGGTCTGCCGACGATGGCCACGGCGCGAAGTGTGCCTTCCTCGTCTGCGGCGCCGACGGCGAAGATCTGCCCTGCGGGTGCCGGATGATGGCGATGCCAGGTACGGACGAAGTCTTTCGCCTCGCGTGAGCGGACCGGCACCAGGTGCAGGCGAGAGGCGTTCACGCGGCGGTTCCGAAGTCGGTCTGCTTGGGCGTGGACTTGGCGACGGCCCGCTCGGTGATGCCCTGCGACGCTTTGGCGGAGGCGGCGGACAGCTCGGCGGCACCGGGTTCGAGGTACCAGGGGCGCAGGTCGAGCATGGCCGCGCGCATGCCGGTGGCGAAGGCGAGCGCGGTGCCCTTGGGCAGGGCGCGGATGGCGTCGGCGGCCAGGATGCGTTCCTGCCGCATGGATACGGAGGTGGACTTGCCGGACTCCGAGGTCGAGGTGGAGGTCGTCTCGACGTCGTGGTCGCCGATCAGGCGGGAGAGCTTGTCGGCGAAGTCGGGGTCGTCGATGCCCGAGCCGATGACCTTGATCGTGGAGGCGGACCACATGGCGTCCATGCCCGCGTCGCCCCACACTTTCTGGCCCTGCCGGTAGGACTGCAGGATGGTGATCGGGATGATGCCGCGCGAGCCCAGGTGGGAGTACAGGTCCGGGAGATCGCTGATCTTGCAGACGTTGGCGGCCTCGTCGAGGATCGCCAGCATCGGCGGGTCCAGGCGCCCGCCGGCCCGCTCGGCCTGCGCGGTCGCGGACCGCATCACCGAGTCCGCGCACGCGGCGATCAACGCGGAGGCACCGCCGCCGCCGTCCTTCGACAGCAGGTAGAGCGTGTCCTTCGAGGTGACGAACACGGACGGTTGGAATTCCGGTACGTCCTTCTGCGGTGTCACCCAGGCGGCGATCTCGGTGTTGAGCAGGGCGGCGGCGTATTGGCGGGCCGTCTCGTAGATGCCGTCGCGGGTTTCCGGCGGTCCCTCGACGGTGCCCTTGAGCTGGGCGGCGATCGCGGCGAACTTGTGGTCGCGCAGGATGTCGAGCGGGGTGCGGTCGGCGGGGAAGGCGAGCCACGCCATCACGTCGGTGATCGGCCGCTCGTCGAGGGCTGCGGCCAGGAACAGTTGCGACAAGATGTTGCTGCCGGCCTTGGACCAGAAGTCGCCCTGCTGTGAGGCGTCGACACTGGCGGCGAGGAAGTGGCCGGCGAGCCTTCCGGCGCCGTCGAGGGTCTTGGCGTCGGCCAGCGGGTTCCACCACATGCCCCGTTCGGCGTGGGCGATCTGCTGCGGGTCCATCGACCAGGTCCGGCCGACGGCCGCGCGTGCGTCGAGGGTCGCCGTGTAGGCGTCGCCCGCGGCTTTGTTGGAGGTGAGCAGGACCGGGCCGGGCGCGTTGAGGATCGAGGGGATCGCCAGACTGGTGGTCTTGCCGGAGCGGGGCGCCATGATCGCGACGGCGACGTCCTCGTACCCCATGCGTACTTCGTGCTTCGTGCCCTGGAGGTTGCCGAGGAGGATGCCGGTGTCGGCTGCGGTGATGTGCTTGGTGTCCTTCAGGCTCGGACGCAGGGAGCGCGCCTTGTCGGTGATGGCCTTGGACATCAGCGGCTCGATGTCCCGCGGTTTGGCCAGTCCGGCGACGCGCTTCTTGCGCCCGCCGCCGCGGTGGCGCTGGTAGAGCATGGCGGCGGTGATGGCGAGGGCGACGAGCACGATGCCGGGGAGGATGCGTGTGCCTAGCAGCAGGGAGGTTTCGCCCAGGTCCGGCCATAGCTGGTCGGGGTGCAGCAGGGCCTGCACGGGCTGGTACGGGGCGCTGGCGCCGATGCCGGTGGCCCAGGACGTGAGGTTGCCGCCGAGCCAGGCGAGATTGGACAGGGGGACGGCCACGGCGAGTGCGACACCCAGGACGCGGAAGGCTATGTCGTAGCCGTCGTTGGACGCGGAGTTGGACTGGGGCAAGGGCTGTTCCAGATACGAGAGAGGAGAGGGCGGTCGCGAGGGACAGTCAGCGCGTGCGGCCTCGCGCAGGTCCGGGCGGCGCCGTAACAACGTCGGCCACGCGGCGGTGCCGCTCGGCGAGGGCGCTGATGCGTCGCTCCAGAGCGAAGGCGACGTCCGTCGCGGGGACATGGCGGGTGTCCACGGTCATGCGGTCGCGGGCCCAGCCCGGGATGCGGCCAGGGTCGCGCCTGATGGGCGCGGGGTCGGAGAGCGCCTGCGTCACGGCGGCGATCAGGTGCAGGGGCGTGGTGCCGGTGAACACGGCCCGCCAGATCGTCGGGTCTCGGATGACGGCCGTCTCGATGTGCCACAGGTCGCTGCCGGGGTTTCCGACCCGCTCAACGCGCGTGATGCCGTTGGGGTCTGCGAGCCCGCCGAAATGCCGGGGCGGCTCCCATCCCGCGTCCTGCAACGCCGTAAAGGGATCGATCGCAGTCGTAGGCGGTCCGGACGGGTCGGTCAGTGCGTCGGCGAACGCGGCGATGATCTCAACGGGGGTGCGGCTCTGGAAGGTGGCCGCCCAGGCGGGATGATCCGCGGTACGCGCCTGGCGGATGGTCCACCAGTCCGGATCATCCGGATCGTCGGGAGCCAGGCGCAGGTGCGTGAGCTGGTCCGGGCTGGTGAGCAGGACGCGAGGTGTGAGCGGTTCATGGCCGTGGCTCCAGCCGGCGACCCGGTGCAGCGGCTGGGCGATCCAGCCGGGATCGCCCATCCCCGCGAGGGAGCGCGGGGCGATGAACGCCTGCTCGACCATCTCGCTCACGCCCGTCACCGCCGGACCCTGGACGGTGTGGCGGCGGCCCCGTGCACGGGCGCCGTCGCGGGCAGGGCCGTCGCGGCTGCGGTCGCCTGCCGCTGCGCGAGGGCGTTGACGGCGAAGATCACCTGGCCGTGGATGGCCCACTGGTCGAGGTGGGGCCAGGCTTCCGCGTAGCTCTCGGCGAGCGGTTCCTCGTACGCCCTCGTACCGGGGCGCGCACTGTCGGGCAGCGCGGCGTCTACCGCGAGCCAGTCGTCGTATACCGCGTAGAGGCGCTGTGTGGCCTCTCGCAGTTCTCGGACCTGCCAGGCGTAGCGCCGTGTCCGGTCGGTGGGCGACAGTCCGGCGAGCTGCCGTTCGGCGACATCGACGAGTTCGTCCGCGTGGTAGTACACCCGGCCGAACGCGGACAGGGTGTCGGCGTCGCGTTTCTGCTGGCGACGGCCGTAGGCGTCCTCGTCGTGGGGCTGGAACGTCTCGGGGTCGGAGTGCCGGTCGGAGTAGTGGTCCCAGGCGGTGAGGATCTGCCGGCTGTGCCGCAGATAGTGGGCGAGCTGAGTCAGATAGAGCCGGTGGGCCGGGCTGGCCGGTTCGAGTGAAGTAGTCAAAGAGGGCCTTTGGACGGGCAGTTCTAAGGGGGGCGGGGTGCGGAGCGGCCGAAGCCGCTCCGCACGGTCAGCGGCTGCGGGGCGCGTGCGTGGCCGCCTCGGTTGTGGGGCCGTTCGGCGGCTGGGCGGTGGGCGCGGCGCTGCGGCGGGTTTTGCGGGCGGCGGCCCGGCTGGCCTTCAGCCGGGCTTCGTGGGCGGCGGCGAGCTGCTCGCCCTGGGCGCCGCGTTCCACCTGCGTGACTAGATGGGAGTGGGGGACGTCGTAGCGGCCGCGGGAAACGGGAGCCGGATCGACCAGGGCGGCGGCGAAGCCGGCGAGCAGGTGGTGAGGGGTGCGGTCGTCGAAGTGCGCGTGCCACAGCCGCTTGTGGCCGCCGAGCCCGGTGGGCAGTGCGACTTCGGCAGTCCAGGCGAAGTGATCGCTGGTCAGGTTGGCTCGCCGTTCCAGGGTGGTGATGCCGTCCGGGTGGCGTGCTTGCTCGTTGCCGCGTTCGTCTTGCTCATAGGTCCAGTCGGCTGTTCGCAGCGTTGACCAGATGTCCGGCTCGGTCTCGGGCGGGGTGCGCACGAGCGCGTCGGTGAACCCGGCGATGATCTCGACGGGGGTGTTGCCGCCGAAGGACGCGTGCCATCCACCCCACGGTGTCGACGCGATACGCCACCAGGGGCCGTAGGTGCTCGGTGTGGGTTCCAGGACGAACGAGTGTTGGTAGTCAGGGCTGACCAGGACGACATGGGGGAAGTCGGGGTCGTCGAAGTTCTTCCACCCGGCGGCCCGCAGAGCCTGGGTGATGTGGCGTGGGTCGCCGGGTCCGGCGAGGTGGCGGGGGGTGGTGTCGCACCACATGCGGGACCAGGGGTCGTGGACCTGGCTGGGTATGTACGGGCGGGTCACGACTCGCCCGCCGAAGCGCGGAACTCGGAGGGGAGTCTCGAGTCGAACGGCAGCCCGCCCAGGCGGTGGATGTCCCAGTGCAGGTCGTGGCAGTCAGTCAACTCGGGTGCGGCTGCTCGGAGTCTGGCGATGATGTGCCGGCTCTCTTCGGACCACGGGCTCAACGCGTGCATTTCGATGAGGTGGGCGGTGTTGCGCAGGAGGGTGCCGAGGATCATGGGGACGCCGTACTCCTCGTTCAGGGCCTTCGCCAGCTGCGGCTGGACGTCGGCCACGAGTACCGGGTCGCGCAGGGACCAGGCGAGCTGGTCCAGAACGTCCAGGGCGTGGCCGATTTCGTCGAGGCTGGGCGCCTTCGTGCGGTGGTTAGGGGGCGCGGCCAGGTGGGGCTCCTGGGGGTGGTTCATCGGGCGGCCGGCGGGTCGGCGGCCTGGGAGAACTGGCTCCTCAGGCGCTGTATGTCCCAGTGCAGGACGTGCCAGTCGGTGGCCTCCTGCGCGGCTTCCCGGAGCCCGGCAACGATCAGACGGATCTCGTCGCTGTCGGCCTTCGCCTCCTGGGCGACAAGGCGTGCGGCACTACGAAGAATGTCGCCGAGCAGGATGGGCACGCCGGTGTCCTGGTCGAGGAGGACGGCGAGCAGCGGCAGCACGTCGGCTACGGACGGATCGGTGTGCAGGTAGTTCTGGACCTGGGCCAGGGTGGCGGTCGCCTGCGCGATGTCGTCGGCGCTGGGGGTGGAGGGGGTGGGCATCAGTGTCCTTGGACGAGGGCAAGTGAGGTCTACGGGCGCCGGGTCAGCGGTGGCGCTTGTGGCGAGCCGGCCCGGGTGGTGGAGATGAGGGCGTGTCGGTGCCGGTGCGCTGCGCGGCTTCGAGGCGCCGCAGATGCTGCAGACGGTGCTGCTCGGGCGTGACGGGGCTGCGCTGGGAATCGAGGAAGCCGAAGGTGTGCTGCGGCGTCTGTCCCTCCGAGCGCAGGAGCGGGGTGGGATCGGTGAGCGCGTTGATGAACCCGGCGAGGGCCGCGGGCGGGGCGGCTTCGTCGATGGAGGCGTTCCAGATCCACCGGTGCCGCCCCTCGGCGATCGGGACGGAAACCTGAACTGCCCAGCGCGGTATCGGTGTTTCGGCGAGCGAGGACTCGCGGGAGAGGTAGGCGGTCTCGTCCGGGGACAGCGCGGCACGCTCCCTGCCGGCCAGTCGCATGGTCCACCCGCGGCTGGCCGCGAGGCGCCACAGCTCTGCCTCCTCGGGCCGGGGCTTGGTGCTGTTCAGCGCATCGGTGAAGCCCGCGATGATCTCCACCGGGGTGTGGAGGCCGAACTGGGCCGACCACGCGCGGCCCTGCGCCGGGTGGACGCGCCAGGACGCCTTGAACTCGTCCGCTTCGGGTTCCAGCGTCAGGTGCAACCGGCCGTCGGGGCTTTCCAGCAGGACATGCGGATAGCCCGCAACCGAGTGGTTGCTCCAGCCGGACGCGAGCAGGTACTCGGTCACGTGGCGGGGGTCGCCCCCGCCGGCCAGGTGCCGCGGTGCCACTTCGTCCAGCCAGCGGACGGTGTTGACTCGGTGCAGGGTGGGGCCGTTGACCCGCGAGTAGAAGCGTTCGTGGCTCACCGCATCCGCCCGGCCTTGGCGTACGGGCGGGCTCCGGGCGCTTGAGGACGTGCCTTGTTGGTGGCGAAGGCATTCTTGCCCCAGGCGGCGGCGCGGGCCGCGGTGATCCGGGCCTGCTGCCAGGCGCTGAGCTGGTGGGGCAGCACGGATACGGAGGTGGTGCGGATTCGCTGGGAGGGCGGGACGCGACCGAGAGGCCGCATCACCGGCTGCGGATCGGCGAGCGCGGTGCTGAACGCCTGCACCAGGTGCATCGGCGTGGTCGGCGTGAGCGTCGCCTCCCACACCCGGCCGTGTTCGTTGCGGGCCCCGGCCCACCAGTGCGCCTGTCCGGGGGCGTCCTGGTGGAAGCGGACGACGGCGTCGCCGTCCGGGCTGCGCGCGGTGAAGTGGTGCTGTCCGCGTTCGGCCTCCCAGCCGTGCTGCTGCAGGGGCTCCCACACGTTCGGGGCGTGTGCCAAGCGCTCGGTGAACAGGGCGTCGGTGAAACCGGCGACGATCTCGACAGGCGTCTGGCGGCTGAACGTGGCGTGCCACGCCTCCTGCGTCGCGGTCGCCTTGCCGCTGATCGTCCACCCGCCGGGCTGCGTAAAGGGGTCGTACCCGATCCGAACGCTCTTGTCGGGGCTGTCGAAGACGACCGGACCGCCGGTCTTGGACTTGTCCTTCCAGCCCGAGGCGCGCAGGTACTCCGTGACGTAGCGCAGGTCGCCGCCGCCGGCCAGGTGGCGCGGTTCGACGAGGTAGTGCTGCTGCGGCTGCTGAGCGGTGGGGCCCCAGCCGGAGAACTGCTTGTTCTTCTTCACCGGCGCCGCCTCATGACCATCGCCGAGGCGGCCGGTGCCGCGTGGGGCCTGGCGGAGGTGACGGCGGGCGCGGCGACCTTCTGGATGGCGCCGGTGTGCTCGTGGAGGTCGGTGCCGACGCTGTTGAGTTCGTTGGAAGCACGCCCGAGGGCCAGCCAGACCTCGGGCGGCAGAAGACCGCGCTCGGAGTTGACCTTCGCGAACCGGGATCCGGTTTCTACGAGTCCGGTGACCTCACCGAGCAGCCCGGTGTCGTAGTCCAGGACGTGGGCCAGGAGTTGGGCTGCCTCGTGCGGGGGTGCCGCTGCGAGGTGGCGGCGGAGCTGACCGAGCTGGGCGGTGATGGACTCAGCCAGCTGTATGGACGGGAGTGGCGGGTTGGTCATGGGCCTCCTGAACAGGCTGGCTAGAGGTACTAGTCGTGGTGGCGGATGCGGTAGCTCTCGACGAAGAGGAGTGCGTCGCGGCGGCGAGCTTCGTCAAGGGCGGCCTCCGGGCGCCCACCGGCCAGCGGGATGGTGCGTTCCTGGCTGCCGAGGGTGACGGCGCGCAGGTACCGGCGGAACAGGGCGGCGGCCAGGCGGGGTTTGCGGCCGGATGTGATGGGCGGTGGTGTGCGGTCATGATCGTGAGTGACGGCAGGCTCCTGCGGGTGGGTGGGGCCAGCCCCGGTGGGCCGGGGCCGACGGTGGTCGGCTGGTCAGCGCGTACGACGTGCGTGCGCGGCGGGTGGCGGTGGTGGCCGGTGTGCTGCCTGTTCGGCGAGCGCGGCGCGGTAGGCGGTGCCGCCGAAGAGGCCGGCGTCGATGTCGACCCGGTATCCGGCGCGGGCCAGTAGAGGCACAGCCCGGTCGGCCATGGACTTCATGGCGATCTCGTCCATCTCGTCCGGGATCTGATGCCAGACGTCGTCCTCGACCTGATGCCGGTCGAGGCCGAGGCCGTCAAGCAGGGTCAGCAGATGCTCGGGGGGCAGCGGCGCGAGTGTCGACGTAGATCGTTCCGTCGCTGTGGTACACGGTGACGTCGACGTCGCGCTCGTCGGCGAGGGTCATCAGGCCGAGACACGCAGGTCGGCTAACGTGCGCAGGCGGGGCCGGGGCGCCGTGGTCGCGTAGAGCCACGGCAGCGTCCGTGTAGGCGGCGGCGTTCCAGACGTCGTCGGAGATGTGGACCAGGTACCCGGCTTTGTGCAGCCAGGGCACCGCATGGCTGGCGAGCTGGTTCTTCGCGTCTTCGTCGAGGTGGGCGGGTGCTTCGTGCCACACGTAGGTGGGGCCGGCGGTGGTCAGCGTGCGGCGCGTGAAGCCGAGGATGTCGAGAAGGGCGAGCAGCGGCTCGGGCGCGCCGGTTGGGGTGTCGGCGTGCACGGTGTCGCTGAGGGCTTTGCGGTAGAGCGTGACATCGGTGCCGTCATCGTCGGCACGGTTTCCCACGGGTGGTTGCTCCTGCAGAGGTAGGGGGTTATCGCCGTCGGGCCGAAGGCGCGGCCGAGGCGGTGGACGGCACGGCCGCCGGGGTGGTGCCCGGGGCGGGGCGGGCCGAGGGGTGGCCGAGGGAGGTGCTGATGCCCAGCTGGGACAGGCGGTTGCCGACGGCGCGTGCGGAGGCGGCCTGGCGGGCGGTGTCGTCGCCCGGCAGGACGAGGACACCGCGGTCGGCGTCGAGGACGAAGCCGTGGTCGGTGAGCACCTGGGTGACGTCGGCACGCTCGGGCTTGTCGACCACCAGCGCACCCTCCGACCAGGTCATGACCAGGCGCTGTGCGTCGGATGACGTTGGCGTGAGCTGCTCGGCGTTGGCGAAGACGTGGTGCACGGCGACGTAGTAGCGGGGCAGGAGGTCGACGGTGACGGCCTCGGCCGCGCTGAACGGGTCGGCCTCCACCGTGATTCCGTCGGGCTCGCGTACGCCTCGGAATGCCTCAGCCGGTACGTCGTGGGGGGCCATCGCGGCGATGAGGTAGCCCTCGCCGTCGCCGAGCGGGTCGGTGACGAACAGGCGTGTTCCGTCATGCCGTTGCAGTACCGCGCAGTGGTCCAGGGGATGCCTGGCCAGGGTCTCGGCGATGTCGTTCATGTCCCACACGTGGTCCGTGAGGATGTCGCGGACATCGAGGTCCCCGAGGTCGGGGTGGTAGGTGCTGGTCCAGGCGCCGGGAAGTTCGCCGGCGAGGACGGTGGCGAACGAGGCGAGGCTGGTGTCGGGGATGGGGTCGTGCATGGGCTCCTCGAAAGGGGGACGGGGTGCGGGTCAGCGCCTCGGGTGGGCCGGTGCGGGGGCGGTTGGCACGCCTACGGGAGAGGTGAACAGGCGCGGTGGCGGCGGCGGGCAGGCGCACACGGCGGAGGCTTCGCGTTCGCCCGGTCCGACCTCGGTGGTGCACGCGCGGCGCTGGGGATGGTCCTGGTGCCGGTCGGCGAGGTCGTTGCGGGTGTGAGCCAGGTCGGACCACAGGACGCCGAGCCGGTGTTCGGCGAGGTACTGCAACCGCTTCGCGGTGTGCGGATCCGCCGGCTGGCCGAGGTCCTGGCAGAAGGCGGCGGTGGCAGCGAGCACCTCGCCGAGGGCGATGAGGACGCCGTCGTGGGAGGCAGTCAGTTCGGTCAGAACGTCAGCGACCTCGTCGCTGGTGGTGGCCTCGCGGATCCGCTCGGCGAGGTGAGCGACCTGGGCGCCGAGTGGCAGGTAGTGCGGCTCGCGGGTCGTGGTGTCGAAGTCAGCATCCGTGTCGACCGTGTAGTTGACGGCGCGTAGCCGGGCCACGGCGCGGGTGGCGAGACGTTTCTCTTCTGCTTCGTCGAGGCCGATGGGCAGGCGGTGATAGGTCTCGTGGAGGCGGACGACGGGGACGAAGGCGGTGCGCTGGAGGATGCTGTGGGCTTCGGGATCGCCGCCGCGGGCGAGGACTTCTCCGGAGTGCACGTCGCGCCCCAGGACCAGGGATCGATCGGCGAGGGCCAAGGGGGAGGTTCTTTCTGGCGGTCAGCGGACATGCCGGCTGGTGCCGGGCGCGGGGGGCGGCCCAATTACGCGATTCGCGGGCGGTGTTGGTGTCGTGCCAGAGGTGCGGCCGTTGGTCGGCAGGGCGCCAGCCATGGCGGTGAGGTCTTGTTGGATGCCGTGCAGGCGGCGGGCGATCAGCTCCAGCTGGTGTGCGCTGCCGGGACCGTGGGCGTCGGGTAGGCGGTCGAGCCGTTGTGCGGTGTGCTCGACGAGGCCGCGCACGGTGGACAGTGGCCCGGTGTGCTCGTCGGCGAGTTGCCGCAGTAGGCCGCCGAGTTGGGCTATGACGTCTATGGCGTCGGCCTGCAGTGTGGAGCGTCCGGCAAACCGGGTCTGCTGGACGGCCTGCTGCGGATCAGGGCCGGTGCGGGGCGCGATGAGGCCCAGCTCGGCCTCGATGCGCCGACTCTCGACGGTGAGCGTCTTGAACAGCGGTCGCTGCTGCGTCCAGGCGCCGTCGGCGCGGATGAGGTTGGCGAGCAGGTCGAGGCGTCCGGGCTGCGCTTGAACGGCGATCCACCGGCAGCCGTGATCGTCGCCGGGGTGGTGGATACCTGTGGCGCGGGCGATCCGGTGGGCGATCTCGGCCCACTCCGGGAGGGTGAGGTCGCGGTCGTCGGGGTGCAGGCGCGCGGTCGCATGCCAGATGGCCCGGCGGTCGCCCTGCTCGTTGGCCGCGTGGCGGTGCTGCCAGGAAGGGATGTTCAGATGCTGGGCCCAATCGGCAGAAGTCCAGCCCCGTTCCTCGTCGTCGAGGAAGTAGGCATCCAGCCCTGGCCAGTGGGCGACCACCGTGTGGTCGGTCAGCCCTTCCTGGCGGCTGACGGGTCGGCCCAGCGCCTCGGCGACCGCATCGTTGGGGTCGATGCCGCGCTCGTGAATACGAATGATCATGAAGGGGTGAAGTTCCGTGTTGCGCGGACGTGCTGGGCAAGTTCGTGGGCGGTGGCGATGAGCGTGTATTCCCGCACCAGGTCGGCGTGGACGGCCGGATCGCCGGGCGGCAGCAGTTCCAGGGCGTGGCCGATCGCTGTGAGGGCCTCGGGGTAGTGGCCCAGGCTGCGCCGGGCGGAGGCCATGCGGAACAGGGCGACCGGGTCCGTCAGTCCGCCCTCGGGGAGCAGTCCCACCAGGGCCAGCATCAAGGACGCCCGGCCGGGCAGCAGGCTGCCCAGCCACAGGCCGTGCAGCAGGACGTGCACGGTCTTGGGGTGGGCGTCGGAGGCAACGAGCACGCGGTCCATGACGGCCAGGCCGTCCGGCTTCGATTGCCCCAGTCGCGAGAAGGCGTACAGCGCCTCGCTGTAGGGGTCCGCGTTGAGCACGCTCACCGGCACCTTGCACATCAGCGATTCGATGGTGTGGCAGCGGAAGTCGTAGCGCAGCGTGCTGAGGTAGAGGTGCCGGTATGTCTGCCAGATCACCGGGTCGGTGCTGGAGTCGGTCACCTGCTCCTCGGTGAGCAGATCCAGCGCGCTGTTCTTGGCGGCGCGGGCCCGCCAGGCGACGTCGGCGCACACCTCAGCCGATTCCTGCCAGGTCGCGTCCAACTCGCGCAGGGTCTGGACCAGAAGCTGCGGCCACTCGCTGCCGGTGATCGCCTCGATGGCGGCAGATGCCGCATCGGCCAGGGTCTCGGCGCGCTCTGTCTCGGATGCGTGGGTCACCGGCCGCCTCGGGCGTCGGCAACATGGACCACCTGGTTGAGGTGGGTGAGCGAGTACCAGCCGCAGTCGACGTCCTCGTCGGCGCCGGCCATGCGCGGGACCAGGTAAGTACGCAGGGCCTGCTGGTAGATGAGGCAGTCCGGGCACCGGGCGGACAGGTGCACGAGGTAGCGCGGGTGCGCGGTGACGTACGAGCGCTCGCCGCCGGCCGGGTCGTACAGGCGCCAGCCGTCCTCGTCGGTCGCGGTGTGCCGCGACGGGGTGACGACCTTGTAGGCGTCGCCCCACAGTTCACTGCCGGAGGTGCCCTTGAGGATGACGACCCGGTCACCGGGACGGAAGTGGGCGTGGGTGATGTCCCGGTCGGGGGTGACGATGTCACCGGGGGCCTGCGGATGGCGGGATGGGGGCACAGCGGGGTTCCTTCCACGAGGTACGCGAGGAGGCTTGGGAGGAACAAGAATCCGGAGAATCCCCGGTTTCGGTAACCGGGGATCGTCGGGTATACAGCCCCGCGTTCTACCGGAACGGGTTCTCCGTCCCGGTGTCCTCGGACGTGGCGGCGTCCAGGAGTTCGGGCAGGTCAGAGCCCTCGGCGTCCCGCTGGTCGATCCACCAGCCGGCGCGGTCAACGGTGCGGATCTTGTCTTCCAGGACGGCCCAGTCGGTCTCGTCCCAAGTGCCCTCGCTCACCAGCGCGCTGTACGCGGCGGTGACCAGCTGGTGACGGGAGCGCTCGCCCCAGTCCAGGGCCCGCTCGGGTCCTTCGAGCGGCGGCATGTCGAACTGCTCGGCCCACTCGCGGGCGGCCTGCTGCTCCTCGGCGCGCTTGGCGGCGAGCCAGGCTTCCTTGGATTCCGTGTCGGAGTCGCGGGCGGCCTTCCAGCAGTCGGTGCAGTCGCGGCCTTCGAGCCAGCGCGCGTATCCGGCGCGCCGGTCGGCGGGGCGGTTAGACAGGTTGTGCGTCACTTCGTGTCCACAGCTGTGGATGATCTTCCAGATCGTGCGTACTGCCACGTGGTTGGTCCTGCTTTCTGTCTTTTTGTCTTGTCTCAGCGGGTCCTGCGGATGGCGTCCGTGGCCGCCGTGGCGATGGCGGCGGGAGCGCTGGAGGGCTGGGGAAGGTGCAGCAAGGTGGTCCCCGGCAAGTGTTGGGACCGCGCGGTGAGGGTGAGCTGGAGCACGGCGCAGCCGGCGGTGGTGAGCCGCTTGACGCGGGTGACGGCTTCGGAAGTTTCGTCGGGGGTGTAGACGGCGTCGGTGACGATCACGAGGAGGCGGCCGGTGCCGGGGCGGCTGAGTTCGAGGCCGTGGTCGAGCGCGTCCAGGGCGTTGGCGAGGTTGTGACTGCTGCCGTTGGCGCCGAACATCGCCACGCGCTCCGGTGCCCGGTGGGTGGGTCGGGTCAATGCGGTCAGGTGCGTGTCGTAGGCGATGGTGGCGGTGCGGGAGTCGGGGTCGGTCAGGGCTGCTGCGCGTGCCACGATCCAGGCCGCGGACGCGACGGGCGCGCAGGCGGCCCGCATGGAGCCGGAGACGTCCACCGCGATTCCCACCCTCAGTGGCGGACTGGGGGAGTTCCGGCGGCGGGTGCGGCTGAACGGTTCCGCAGTGGGCACCGACCCGGCCGCGCGCTGGGCGTCGCGGGCGAGGGCACGGCCCATGTTGAGGCGGCCGGGCGGGGTGGGGCTGGTGGTCCGCTCCTCGGTCCGCTCGCGGTAGGCGGCGGCACGCAGGGCACGGCTCAGGCGAGCTGCGGCGCTCTTCTCGGCGGCGGTGGGCCTGCGGGTGCCGGTGACCGGGTTGCTGTAGGGCGCGGGTGTGCCGTCGGGGGTGACGGTGGCGCCGCCGGAGTTGAAGACGGAACTCGCGGTGGCGGCGGCCTGGCGACGCCGACTGGCCTGCTGGGCACGGTCGTTGGCCTGAGCCCTTGACCGGTCGGCCAGGGCGTTGGTCGCTGCGGCCTGTGCCGCGAGGTCTGCGGCGTCGGTGGCTGCCGCGCTGTCCATGACGACCCCCACGGCGCCGGACAGCAGATCGGTGAGGTTCTCCGGAACGGGCAGGGCGGGGGCCGCGGTGTCCAGAGCGTCACACCATGCTTGACCGTGCGCGAGCATGCTCGTGGCGTCGTGGTCGGCGCAACCGTGGGCTGCGGTCCAGATGCGGGTGAGGGTGGCCAGCAGGTCTGCGCCCAGCACCTTTTCGCACAGATCGGCGACCGCACGGGTTTCGCCAGCGTCCAGGATGCCGGCGTCACGGCGGCCGAGGACCAGGGCCGCCGTGGCGGCGGCCTGCTCGATGCCCTGGACGGTGGGGTGGGCGATGTCGGGCATCACCAGGGTGCGGGCGCTGGTGCGCAGGTACGTGCGGTCCGTGGGCCGCGTGATCAGGTGTGCGCCTTCGACGCGGCTCTCCTCCAGCAGGAGCGCGGCCTCGACGGCACGGGGGTCCGCTCCGGCAGGCTGCGTCCAGACGGAGTGGGCCGCGTGCGCGGCCTCGTGGACGAACACGCCCCAGGCGGCGGGATACCGCTCCTCGTCGCCCACGATCCGCGGATGGATCTCGTGGGGCTTCAGCGGGGCGAACAGGGCGGCGTCGAATTCGACCTCGGCCAGAGCGGGGAAGTACGCGGCCGGTGCGCCGCTGCGTGTGCCGGGGCGGCAGGTGACGAGGAGGTCCTGGCGGCCGGAGAGGGCGACGAGCCGGTCGCCGAGTTCGGCTCCGACGCGCAGCCACGCGGCCGGTGAGGTGCGGGGTTGTGCGGGCGGGGCGCCGTCGTCGTCCCACCGCGCGAGGTCGGCGGCGTCGTCCGGTGGGGACTGGATGTGGTGGTGGGCGCTCATCGCGGGCGGCCCCGGTGCGTAGGGGCGGTGGTGCCCGGGGGCTGCCGGGTGGTTGAGGCGGGGAGCTGCTTGCCGAGGGTGAGGGGCGCGATCTTCTTGACGCCGACAGTCTTGATGATGGCGGCGGCGACGGCGTCGCGATCTTCCACAGGCGCGATGCCGACGAGGTTCGCGAGCGCGGCATTGGTGCCGAGAACGGCCTCGGTCCTCTGGTAGCTCAGCAGTTCCCGTAGCTGCGGGGCCCAGCCCAGCTCGCCGAGTTCGACCTGGTAGGCGAGGTGCCGGGCGACCCGGACGACCCGGGCATCGACCCTCAGCGCCGTGGCGAGGTCATAGTCCGTGCCGATCTGGATCTGCACGCTGAACCGACTCGACAGCGCCTCCGTCAACACCGCGCCGTGGACTCCGGGATTGTGGCCTGCGACCACGTAGAAGCCCGGCTCGGCCTTGATGGTCTCACCCTTGTGGGCCTTGACCTGGATCTGCCGGCGCCCGTCCATCGCGGGATACAGCGCCGCCAGGACCATCGGCGAGATCAGGGTGGCATCGTCGATCAGCAGGGCACGGCCCTCGGTCATCGCGGTGACCAGCGGACCGTACTGGAAGACATAGCCTCCGGCGTCGGCCTGCGTCCAGTCGCCGATCAGGTCGCCGACCTCGGTGTCCCCGTCTCCGGCGACGGTGAGCAGGTCCGGGAACGCCGCCTCCACCAGCGATGTCTTGCCGGTGCCCGGAGGGCCGTAGAGCAGCACCGGCACGTCGGCGTCACGCAGCCGGTTCAGCGCCTCGACGTCGGGCAGATCGGCTAGCTCTCGGGGGTGGTAGACCTGGCCTCCCGGGCGGCGGATCGGGCCGGTCTGCTTCGGAGTGGCTGCTGCGGTAATGGTCGTGCGGGCCTGGGCCGCCTTGGCCCGAGGAGCGTGGGTGCCCGGTGGGCTGATCACAGCGGCCTGCGCGGCAGCAGCGGTTTTCGCGTTCGCGCGGAACTCCGGCTGCCCGCTTCCGCTTTGGTCCGCCTCGCCGCGTCGCACCAGGGTGAGGGCGGCGTTGCGGACGGCACCGTGGGAGTGACCCAGCTGCCTGGCCATGTCACCGATGGTGAGCGTGTCCGCCGGCCGGTCGGCCAGCAGTCGGGCCACCTTGGCCCGTAGTTCGCCGCCCTTGGTACGCGCTGGACTGGCAGGCGTTGTGGGTGTGGTCAAAACGAGATTCCTTCAACAGGTGCTGATGCAAGCGGGGTTGGCGATGTGCTGGAGCAACTGGCCGCTCTCGGAGCGGATCACGGAGTGTGCCGACAGCGGCGACCGGACCAACCAGGGCGTACCGTCGGCGCTCACCGGCCGACCGAGGGCTCGGTCCAGGGGCACGGGTACTCCGACGACGAGCAGCTCGCCGGCTGCTGAGCAGGCCCGTGCGTCTGCTCCGCACCGGGTTGCGTCGCTCGGCAGGCGCAGGCTGGCGTCTCTTCGAAGCCGGCCTGGAGCAGGACCCGCCGCGCGGCGGCGTTGTAGCCGGTGGTGGTGACCTCGCCGGTGATGGCGTGCCGGATCGGAATGAACGGCTCTGCTGGTACGTCGGGCAAGGCGGATCTCCTAATCGGTGGTCGGGGATGAGGACCGGTATGGGCAGATGGAGCGTGGTGGCTCAGGACCGCGCGCCATGGGCTGGCGTGCGCCGATGCCTGCCCCGGCGGCGGGCAGGGCCGGGGACGGCCAGACGGCGGCGGGCGCCAAGCAACACCGCTAGGCAGGCGAAGGCTCCGCCGGCCGGGAGCGCTGCGGCGTACGGATGCGCGGAGAGCACGCCCGCGAGCGCGGTGCCCGCGGCCTGACCGGTGCCCACCGCGGCGATCAGCCAGGCGTATGCCTCGGTGCGGGTGCCGGCGGGCGCGAGCGCATCCACCGTCAGGAACGCGCTGGTGATCAGCGCGGTGAGGAAGAGGCCCGGCAGCGCCGTGAGCATGATCGCGGAGTGCGGCCCGGGGCCCACGCAGAGCGGCGCCCACGCGAGAGCGAACAGCACTGCCCAAGTGCGGAGTTGACTATGTAGAGGCCCGGGCCAGTTGCGCCGGCCGTACAGGACGCCGCCGACGAGGCTGCCGACGGACAGCGCGGCGGGGATCACCCCGGACAGCAGGGCCATGCCGTGCCGTTCGGCCATGGCCACGGCCCACACGTTCATCGCTCCCAGCGCGAAGCCGACGCCGCAGACGGCGAGGAACAGCAACCGCAGCCCGCCGTGCTGCAGGGGCCCGAGGAACCCGCCCGCACGCCCACCTTCGGGATGCCACTGCCGGGAGGGCGCGGCGCTGAGCACCGCGCTCGCCCCGAGCAGCCCGAGTACCGCGGTGACCGTCATGGCGGCGCCGGGCCCCTGGAGGGTGGACAGCGTGGCGACCAGCGGAGGTCCGGCGACGTAGATCAGACCCTGGGCTCCTGTGTCGAGCGCGAGGGCGGCCCGGCGCCGCTCCGGATCCGGCAGCACCGCGGCCCACAGGGCGCGCAGATTCGCCTCCAACGGCGGCGTGCTCAGCCCTGCCAGGACGACCAATCCGGCCGCGAGCCCCGGGGCGGCGACGGCGTCGGCGTACGCCAGCAGCAGGAGGCAGACCGTGGTCGCCAGGACGGCTGCCGTAGTGACAACGGTCTGGCCGCGCCGGTCAACCATGCGCCCCAGGGCTGGCTGCCCGATGGCGCTCGCGAGCCCGTACAGCGCACACAGCAGTCCCCCGGTCGTGAGCGATCCTCCCTGTTCTGCGATCAGCAGGAGGATTGCGACGGGGACCATGCCGTTGGGCAGGCGGCCGATCAGAGTGCCCAGCAACAGCCGGGCGACGTGCCGCTCGGCGAGCAACGGCCGGGAAGTGGGGCGGTCCTGCGGGCGGCTGGTACGGGAGTTCAACGCGGAGGTGCTTTCGGTGATCGTCTGGCGGGGACGAGAGGCGTGGGGCCTTCGTGTGGAGACGGCAGGTCAGCGCCATTGCCGCCGCGGCGTGCCGGCGGGTGCGGGTTGTGCGGTCATGGCGGTCTTCGTGCGGCGGGGCGCCGATGGCGCGGACGCGGCGGGCGGGACGGCGCGCAGGTCGGGGTCGAGGTCGACGCTGTAGCGGGCGGCGGTGAGCATCTCGGCGGCCCACGTGGCGTGCTCGTTCTCCCAGGTGCGGCCCAGGTCGAACGGCAGCCGGATCCAGACGCCGCGCAGCTGCGGGTAGGTGTCGAATCCGGCGCGCTTAAGGACGCTCGCGGCGAAGTGGTCGACCGGGCCCTCGACGTCGACTTCGCCGCCCTGGCCGCGGGTGATACGGATTGGCACCTCGCTCATCGGCTCCGTCCCTTCGCGGCCCTCTGGGCTTGGCCGCCGATGGGCACGGCGCCGGGCTGGGGCAGGTACTCGGGGAGGGTGGTGGTCGGGGCGCCGCGGTGTTGCGGGGAGCGGGTGGAGGCGGCCTGCGCGATGCGGTTGCGGCGCTCCATCAGCCCGTTGCGTACGGCAGGCCGGGGCGGTGCGGCGCTGCGGCCGGGGTCGAGGCTGTAGTCGGCGTGGACCTCATAGCCGTGACGGCGCAGGTCGTGGACGGCCTGGCGGGTGCGGCGGATGCCGTCTTGCTCGGGGTTGGTGAGCCGGTATAGGCCCGGGGTCTCGGGGACGGGCTCGAACTGTTCGCGGACGAGGAACCAGTCCGCGAGGTGTGCGGGGATGTTCGCGGTGGCGGCGGCCACGAAGCCGTGGTCGGGGTGGGCGCCGAAGCGGAAGTGGTCAGACAGTGGCGATCCTTTTCTCGGGAGCGGTCAGCGGTGCACCGTCGGCGCCGGCGCGGCCGGGGGCGGCACGGGGCGGGAGGTGAGGGCACGCTGGCTGGAGGAGGCCAGAGCAGTCGGCCCGGCTGGCTTGGCCGCGCGGACCTGTCGCTCGAACGCCGCGCTGTCGGCGAGCCACGTCTCGATGGCCGGCCGCGCGGACAGGCCGAACTCGGCACGCACATGGTGGTACTCGTGGGTCTGCAGCAGTCGACGAAGCTGATGCAGATCGTCGTTGAGGCCGGTGTACTCGCGCATGGCCGCTTCGCTGTCAGCGAGGGCGCCACGCAGCCGGACGACTGCGGCCTGGTCACCCGGCCAGGGGCTGGACCCGGGGTCGCATCGGGCAATCAGATCAGGAGCTAGGTCGGCCACGGTGCGGAACTCGATCCAGGCGAGGTCGGCGAAGGAACGCTCCAAGGCGTCCGTGATCCGTCCGGTCAGCGGTACGCCATCGGCGTAGTGGCCGGACTCCTTCATCCCCTGAAGCCTCCGGTGCTCGCCCCGGATACGCTCCAGCGCCGCCAGAACAGTGTTCAGGTCCCGATGGTGCACGGCGTTTCGGTAAAGGGGCAGGAAGGTGCCGGCGATGAGGGCGGCTGCCCGGTCGGGTTCGGCAGGCAGCACCATGGTGCTCGGCGTGGTCGGATCCTCGAGAACGTCTTCCTTCTCGTGGTCGGTGAGCGCGCCGAGAAGGTAGCCGCTGGAGTGACCGGGCCTCTCCATCAGCAGCAGCTCGGTGCCCTGCCCGTCCTTGAGGACGGAGGCGAAGGGCACGTTGTGGTTCTGCAGAGCGGCGTGAATCTCCCCGGCTTCCCAGAGCTGGTACCAGAGGTCGTCCTGCCACAGCGGAAGGCTGTAAATCTCCAGCCGGGCGCTCCAGTTGCCCGGTAGCTGGGCTGCGATCTCGGTGCCGACGTCGCCGAGGTAGCGGCGGGTGCTGGTGACGAGGGCGATCCCGTGTTCGTAGGCGTGGGCTGCCAGGGCGCTGGCAGCACGCCGGGCCGCCTTCGGGTCGGTGAGCGGGACCGCGTAGGCCCCGCCGGGCTGGCGGGTGAGACCGGCGGCTTCGATGGCCTGGTTGGCCTTCTGGTAGTTCTCGCCGACGGCGATCGCAACGAGGCCCAGGGTGGCGCTGGTGCTGAGGGCGATCTCGGTTGAGGGGGGTGTCATCAGGGTCCTGGTGGGTTGATCCTGCGAGCGAACTCGTCCGAACGGACGTGGCTCAGCGGGACTTCGGCGAGCGCTTGGACGGGTGGCCGCGCGCGGGTTCGGCGGATGAGGAGCGCGCAGAAGGGGATCGCGGCGTCGGAACGTGCTCGATGGTCACCAGAGGAAGGACGGCCTTGGGGAACGGGAAGGCCGTGGTGCGCAGAATGGGCCGCGGATCGAGCGTCTTGGTTACGACCGCGTGCATGAGGAAGTCGGGCGCCTGATGCGTGAACGAGATGTCCCACAGGTGACCGAGGTCGTCCGGGGAGGCGGCCACGTGCCAGGCAATGGATGCGTCGCCATGGATCGCAGGTGCTGACGAGTCCGGTGGCCGGCCGATCACGGCGGCCTGCCCGTCACGCGAGATGAAGCCGGATAGCCCAGAGTCGTCGAACGGGTTCCAGGCGTCGACGTCGACCAACAGCTCGAACGGGCCGGGTTCGAAGCCGATTCCGTAGACGACGTGATCCGGATCGGCGGCCAGCTCGGCTGCCAGAGTGCCGACGAGCGTGGAGACGAATTCGATCGGCGCGGCGCCGCTGATGCTGGTCCGCCAACGCTCGGCGGCGTCCGCGTCGCTGCGGGCTGAGATCACCAGGTGGGGGCCTCGTCCCACGCTCTCCTGCTCGTGGCGGATGGTGATGCGACGGCAGGGGCTGGTGGCGGTGAACGAGGAGTAGTCGGTGTGCGCATCCCACCCTGCCTCCTCGGCGAACACGTCCAGGAATTCGCGGTGGGTGGCGGGGAGGCTGGCGGCCAGGTAACGGGGAGAGATAAGGATCTTCTCCCGGGGACGGTCCTGGGCCGGGATATCAGGCATAGGTGCTTTCGGTGAGGGGCGTATGGGGATAAGCGGGCCGTCCCGGCTACGCGGCGGCCGGGTCGCAGTCGCGCCGCGGCAGGCACGCGGCGCGCAGGCTCAGGCCGAAACGGTGAGCGAACGATTTCGCCCGCGACTCCAGTTCGTCGTAGCCGTCCTGCGCTGTCATCTGCCCCGGATGCTTGCGGTAGCGGTAGACCGGCACGGGCACCACGACGCCCGGGGCCAGGCAGGTCACGGCGAGCGCGCAGTAATCCTCGCCCTGGACCAGGCCGCCCATGGGGGCCGCACGCACCAGATCGGTGCGGGCCAGGAGGGTGGTCGGGCCGAGCGGGATGGTGTCAGCCGGGTCCCGCCAGTACCGCCACACGTCCCCGGCCTCGTGCCGGCCCGGCGGCGTCGGGGGCCGCCACAGGGTCGCGGTTCCGTCGGCGTAGAGGTCCTGGCTGTATCCGGCGCACCAGCCCACCCCGGTCTCCTCCAGGACACGCAGCCGCACGTCCATCGCCCCGTCGGTGAACTCGTCATCGTCGTCGGCCCAGTTGACGTACTCGGTCCGCACCTCGTCGAGGGAGAAGTTCCGGGCGCAGGCCGCGCCGACGGGGCGCGGAATGACCAGAGTGCGGACGCGGGGATCAGCGGCGAGAGTGGTGGGGAGCCGGGCGGGGTCGGCGCCGTCGAGGGCAACAATGGCCTCCCACGGCACGCTCTGCCGGCACAGGCTGGCATGCATGGCCACCAGGAACGCGAGGCGTTCAGGGCGGAGTTGGGTGGCGATGACCACCGTGATCTTCGGGTGCGGGGGCAGGGGTATCTCCGGGCGGTGCGGCAGGTGCTGGGGCTAGCGGCGGGCGGTCTTGCGGGGCGTCGGCGTCGCGGGTGACGCGGCGGTCGATGGGCGCCGCGCGGTGCGAGGCGAGATGACCGGGGGCCGGGAGTCCGGCGGCCAGGCACCGGGGTTGGCGTTGATGCGGCTGCGCGGGTCGGTGTCCCACAAGACGACGGGGCCGCGGTCGTACGCCTGCAGGGCGATCACTTCGACGCCGTGCGGGTGCAGGACGTATGCCCACTCCAGCTCGTCGGTGCCGTCCTGCGTGACGAGGAGGCGTTCGGCCGTGTCGTCCGCGCCGATGACGATCACGTCGGTGATCTGGCGGCTGGGCCACTCATCGCCCCCGGTCAGGGAGCGGCGCAGGGCTTTGGGAGCGCCATCGAGGAGGTCTGTGCCCAGCTCGTCCCAGCCGTGTTCGACGTCGTCGATCAGGTGCCGGGCCATCGCTTCCAGATCACCGGCGAACCGGTGCTGGTAGGCGGCCAGGAGCAGGGGCAGTTTGCTGTCGGGGTAGCCGTCGAAGTGGACGTACATGCCGGCGAAGCCGTCGGCGGTGGGACGGGCTATGACGGAGCGAGTGGACAGATCGGTCTCCTGAAGAGCGAGCGGGTGGGGTCAGTGCGCGCGGGGGCGCGGCGCCGAGGCTGACACCGGTGGTGGCTGGGCGGGGGCCGTGCTGCGCGTGGTGGCCTGGGGTGGTGTGGTGCCGGGGATCGGCCGACCGGGCTTCCACAGGCTGGTGGTGTCGCGGAACCGCACGCAGGGGTCGGTGTCCCACGCGACGATCGGACCGCGTGCCGAGCCGGGCGCGCCGATCACTTCGATGCCTTCCGGGTGGAGGACGTAGGCCCAGTCCAGCCGGGAGGCGGTCTGCTCGGTGAAGACGAGGCGTTCGCCGGGCGAGCGCTCCGGGTAGCGGCGTCCGGGCTCGTGGTGGCCCCGAGGGAGGGTGTCGCGGAGGAAGCCGGGGGCGTGGACCAGCAGGTCTGTGCCCAGGGACGACCAGCCTTCCGGGGCGTCGTCGATGAGGTACCGGGTCAGGGCCTCGGTGTCTTTGCCGAAGGTGTACTGGTGTGCGGCGAGCAGTAGCGGCAGGTGGTGGCTGGGGTAGCCGTCCGAGTGCACGTACGTGCCGGCGTATCCGGTGCCGGTGGGGCGGGCGATGACGGAACGAGTGGACAGAGGATCTTCCTGTCGGTGAGGTCAGCGGGAGGAGCGGCGCACGGGCGCAGCCGGTGCGGCAGGAGCCACGGCTGGGGCAGCCCGTACGGCGCCGGGCCGGTTCGGACGCCGGTAGGTGCCGGCCAGGTGGTCTTCGCCCACGTAGGCGAGCTGGTCGCCCAGTTCAGACAGTTCTTGGGCGTGCCGGCGGTACCGCTCGGCGATGCGCGGCTCCTGGTTGCGTTCGCACCAGTCGGCCGCGGCTTCGAGGAACTCGTGCAGTTCGCCCAGGGCGCCGTGCCCGTCGCCGAGCACCGCGGAGGTGACCGCCTGAAACTCCGCGGCGGTGCGCGCCTCGTGGAGCTTGTCGGACCACGCGGGGACACCGTGACCGGCGTCGGCGAGGGTGAGCGACTCGGTGAACGGTCGCGCGTCGTGGGTAGCCCAGCGATGGAGGTCGTCGGCGGATGGCCGGGTTTCGCGTGGGGCAGGGGCACGGGGCCGCTCCGCTCGCGCTAGGTGTGGCACCCTCGTGAGGTTGGTGCCACCGCGCCCCGGCCAGGGAGTGTTTCCCCGCACCGCCGGACGCCGCCGGATACCTCCGGTTCAGGCGGTCGTCGCTAGCGCGGCGGCTGCCGCGCGGGCGATGTCGGGGTCGGCTCGGATCGCCGCGACGACCTCGTCAGCGGTCGGACCGGCGCCCTGGGCGGGCACGGTGCGGCATGCCCGGTCCTGCAGTTCGCTCAGGAACGTCAGGGTGGTGGTGTACTCGGCGACGGCCTCCTCGTCCTGGTCGGCGGCGAGGCCGGCGCACACCGACTCCAGGGCAGCTCGCAGGCTGGTCAGGGCCGTCCCCACCGGCTGAGGGCATCGGGCCCTGGCCAGGCCGGGGTGTTTCCGGGTGGCGGTGTACGCCTTGCCCAAGGTGCGGGCGACTGCCTGGAGGCAGTCCGCAGCCTCGTAGAGCGTCTGGCCGGGGTGCCCCAGGCAGCCCAAAGGGCTGTAGTTGCGGCCGTCCGCGTCCTTGGAGAACTGCCGGTCGATACCCAGAACCTTCAGCCCGTGGGCGGTGGCCAAGGTGTTCACGGTCTGGCTCAGGGTGTAGCCGGCCTGAGCGACGCCCTCGGCCATGCGGGTCACGGTGCCGCGGCGTTCCGTCGCGGCGGTCGTCTCGGCTTCGGTGGCCAGGGCCTTGTGCTCGGCCCCGAGCTGCTCGAAGGCGGTCACGAGCTGGGCCACCGCGTGGGGCAGGTGGTCGTGGTCAGCCGAGGGGAGCTCGGTCATCGGGGCCCTCTGTTTCGTGGTCCGGTGAGGAGGTCGCAACGTAGCGAGTAGCCGCGTCTTCGCGGATAACGGGGATCCGCGGGCTTGGACACGGCGCGGGGCCCACCGCGGTGGGCCCGGCACCAACCCCATGAGACGGCACAGCTAGGCGCGGTCCGTCGCCGCGGAGCCGACCGGCGGGCCGGCGGCGTCGGTGCGGGCGCACGTGTAGCCGATCAGCTGGGACGGGGCGGCCTTCGCCGGGACGGTGGCGGCGTCGGAGCACACGAACGTGTAGGTCACCGAGGTGCGCGGGGTGCCGTGCAGCCAGGCGTTGTCTTCCTTGGAGGGGTTGATCTGCAGCCCGGAGTGCGCGACGGCGTCGGTCTGTGTGTGGGTGTGGGCAAACAGCAGGAGTGCTCCGCCGTCGCGGGTCTTGAGCGCGTAGGCGTCCTTGAACCGGTTGCTGGCGCCGGCGAAGACGGTGGTGCCCAGCTTCCCGAACTTGCGGGTCGTCTTGTCGTGGACCTTGATCTGCTGCCGACTGGCCTTGGTCGGCTTGAAGACCTTGGTCCCGGTGTTCGTCCCGCCGGTCGCGAAGTTGTCGATCACTCCGGCGCGTAGCACGCTGGCGTCGGCGGCGAGCTGCTTGTTGCCGGTGGCGTCGACTGCGGTGGCGTGGCCGCTCTTGTCGAGGGCGATGTCCGGCAGCGTCTTGGATTCGAGATCGACGACGGAGACCAGCTCCCACCGCTTGTCCTTCGGCTGCTCGGCGAAGACGGCGATGCGGCTGGGGTCCTTACCCTTCTCGCTGGAGAGCGCGGCGGCGAACCAGCGGTCCTGGCCGGTGGTGAAGCGCGGGATGTACAGCTTGGCGCTGGAGGCGTCGTACGACCACGGCTTGTACGGCTTGCGGTCGGCCTTGGGCAGGCCCTCGGTCTCGGTGTATTCGGAGACGGACATGGCGTACACCGGGCCGTCTTCGACGGTGTCGAGCCGGGCACGGTCACGCTGCGCGTTGGCCTCGTTGTTGATCTTCGAGTAGGTGGTGATGACGGCGCGGGCCTGCGCGTCACTGAGCGCGGGCGCCGGCTTCGGCGGGGCAGGCGTGGAGGTGGTCTTCTTGTCGGCCGACGTGTCGTCGCTGGAGCAGGCGGTCGCGGCTCCGGCGAGCAGCGCGGCGGAAACGAGCAGGGGAAGGGCGCGGACAGCGTTGCGGATGGGAGTTCTCCAGGGGCTTGGGCGAGTGGGTCAGCGGGTGCGGGAGGCAGCTGAGCGTGGCAGGGGGACAGGCGCGGTGGCGCTCGCGCGCGGGCTGCGGGGAGCGGCGGGCGTAGCGGTGAGCCGGTCGGCCGCCTGGTGGAGTCGGGCACCCGCCTTGTTGAGTCGGCCGCGGGCGCTGTCGATCCGGGCGTGCAGCCGAGCGCGTGTGGACTCCATCGACGTGGTGCGCTGCGCCGAGCGGGGCGTGGCGGCGAGCTGGTGCAGGACGCCGGCGTTGGCGACTGCTTCACCGAGGTCCGCCAGGGCGTGCCCCAGAGCGCCGGCCGTGTGCGTGAGCTGGGTGACCATGAGCCGGGTGATCTCCGCCTCGGGGGCACGGCCGCGGCGCAGGGCCCGGTCGGCGAAGGCCGCCGCGCTGGTGAGGTGGGTGATCAGTCCGGCGATGTCGCGGACGCGGTCGTCGAGGTCATCGAGGCTGTCGCTGCCGGAGTACACCGCGTCGTTCAGCGGCAGTTCGTCGGCCGCGTTGTGGATGCGCTCGGCCAGCGAGTGCAGCTGACTGACCTGGTCATAGGGAAAGGGCAGATGGACTCCCGGAAGTGAGCGGCGAGCGCCGGCCCCATCAGCGGGTTCGAGGGCCCGGACGTCGGGCCGTGCGTGCTGAGGGCACGGGCTGCCTGCGGAGCGTGGAGGTGGCCGGCCCTATCGGCCGCGCTTCACACGGGTCGACGGCGTGCTCGCGGGCGCCGGAGCGGGCACGGCACGTGCGCCGGGTGCCTGCCGGGAAGCAGCCTGGGACGCTGTTCCTTCCCGGTAGGCGCGGATGGTCTCTCTGAGGTTGTCAACGGCATCGGAGCGGCGAGCGGCGAGGATGTCGATCTGTGTGCCGCTGTTCTGGAGGACACCGAGGCTGTTGATCGACGTGTTCGTGGAGGCGGCGCGCGTCAGAGTGTCGGCCGCCCTCGACGCGGCGTCGACGAACTGCTGGTGCACGTGGTCCAAGTGGCGCGCGGCCGTGTACAGAAGGTCGGCGAGCGCCGTTTCTGGCTCCCCGGCCTGGAGCCGTGCGATGACGTGCGGCGATGCGCCGAGGGCTTCGTGCACCATCCGGGTGCCGGGGCCGGCGGAAGGTGGGAGGCTGGTTGGATTCTCGATGGGCATCCTCGGGATCGGGGGCGGGTGGCCCGTCTCGACAGGGTCAATGCATGCGTGCATCCGTGTCGAAAAGAGCCAGTTCGTGCGGGTGCAAGAGGTGTTGAACGATGAATGATCTTCCGGCGACCTTCCACAGACCGCGTCCGCGGTTGAGGTGGGAGATCGCGTCCGTCTCCACCGAGGTGAGCCCCAGCAGCGCGGCGGCGGCGTGGAGTTGGTCGGTTTCCTGCCGGTAGATGATGCGGGTGGAGCAGTCAGCCAGCAGGCCCTCGGCCAGCGCGCGTCCGCGGGATCCGGCGTCTCCGGCGGTGAGCAGGTCGGACAGTCGGTGGATGACCATCAGGTTGGCGATGCCCAGGCCGCGGCTGAGCTTCCACTGGGACTGCATACGGGCGAGCAGGCCGGGGTGGCGCATCAGCCGCCATGCCTCGTCGTAGACGATCCAGCGCCGGCCGCCGTGCGGGTCGGACAGAGCGGACTCCATCCACGCGGAGGCGCAGGTCATGGCGAGGACCAGGGCGGTGTCGTCGCCGGAGCCGCCGAGGCGTGACAGGTCGATGGTCAGCATCGGGGAGTTGGGATCGAAGGCGACGGTGCT
The DNA here is from genome assembly GCF_008642355.1 of Streptomyces venezuelae. Taxonomy (NCBI): domain Bacteria; kingdom Bacillati; phylum Actinomycetota; class Actinomycetes; order Kitasatosporales; family Streptomycetaceae; genus Streptomyces; species Streptomyces venezuelae. The sequence goes on along the minus strand of NZ_CP029193.1, from coordinate 2,842,306 downwards.
CGGCGCGTCGAACATGCCTGCCAGGTCGCCGTGGACGAGGCGGCGCATGGCGTGGGCCAGGTCGCGGGAGGCGTCACCAAGACGACCGGACATAACGCCGCCCGCAGTGTCGAGTTCGTCGGGGTTGTTGAGAGTGGCGGCGATGTCGCCGAGCAGCGGGGTGCGTCCGCTCGCGGTGGCGCGGTCGACGACGGCGTCCAGGGCGACGTCGAGGCCGGTGTGTTCCATCGGCAGCAGGTCCCGCCCGAGGACGGTACGGGCCAGGGAGCCGAGCAGCAGGAGGCGGCGCTTGCGGATCTCGGACGCCCAGTCGGCCTCGGAGACGCTGTTGGGTCGCGGAGCTGCGTCCAGTGGGTTCAGCTTGCCCGGAAGCCCCGGTCCCAGGGCGATGGAGGTGCCGCCCAGGGCCTGGGCCACGGGTGTCCATTCGCCCTTGGGGTCACATGGGACGTAGACGCGGTATCCGAAGGCGATCGAGCGCAGCGCAAAACTCTTGGCGAGGGCCGACTTGCCCTGCCCGATCACGCCGGCCAGCAGCACGTTCGGGTTGGTGAAGCCTTCGATCTTTCCGTACAGCGCGAACGGGTCGAAGCAGAAGGAGGCTTCGGCGTGTACGTCGCGGCCGATGTAGATGCCCTCGGCGCCGAGGCCGCCCTCGGCGAGGAACGGGTACGCCCCGGAAGCGGTGGCGGTGGTCATGCGGTGGGCGGGCAGCTTGATCTTGGTGTGGCGAGAGGAAGCGGGGCCGGGACGGCCGCCCGGTGGGAAGAGCGACGCCGGCATCTCCTGCTCCTCGGCCCCGGCGCCATGGGTGTGGACGCCTGCTTCGGTGCGGGCCTTCGCGGTGGCCTCGGCGAGCTGGCGACGGGCCGCCTTGCGGGCAGCGCGATCGGTGCCGTGCGGGGTGAACAGGGGGCTGGCGCTGGCTCGGCGGGCGCGGCGGGCGGGCCGGTGGCTCATGAATCGGTGGCTTTCACGTGACGGCGATCAGGACGCAGTGCTTAAGGTCAGACGCGCGGTGAGGCGCTGAACAGGAGCGGCTTGCGGTAGCCCGCACCGTCCCCGGACCAGTCCAGCTCGATGTAGCCGTCCGCGAGGTACTGGTACTGGCCGCTGGCCTTCGTCTTGAGCGTCCCGGTCTCGTAGGAGCCGTTTCCGTTGCCGCTGCTGTGTTCGAGGGCGTGCTCCAGGTAGGTGTAGTTGGCGTACTTGACGACCGGGTCCGTGCCCGCGGTGGAGCGCTTGGTCTGCAGGTGGAAGCGCGCCTTGTTGAAGGTGAGGCTGCTGTGCTGGTTGGTCGCGTAGGGGCCGTCCCAGACGACCTTGGCCGTGGTGTAGATGTAGCCGCCGCTCCGCTTGGCGCAGAGTGTGACGTCGAAGTCCCAGTTGTCGGAGTCGGGGCCGGTGTAGCTCGGGTCGTCGACGGTGTAGCTGCTGGTCTTGCAGTGATACGAGGCGGCAGAGGCCGGGGCGGCGGTGGCGAGGGCGGCGGTTCCGGCGAGGGTGGCGACGATGACGGCAGTGGAGGTGGAGCGCTTGAGCTTGCGCACGCAGGGCCTTTCGGTGGTGGGGGTTACTGGCTGCAGGTGGTGGTGCGGCCGGGTGCCGGGGCGTTGAGGTCGGCCGGGGTGGTCTTGCGGCGTACGACGTGGCCGGCGGCGAGGTGGCGCTGGCAGATGGTCAGGACGGGTGGCCCCTCGGGCAGGCGCTCGGGGTGGCATTCGGTGCTCGCCGCGGTCTCCTCCGCCACGGGCAGGAGGTGGAAGGCGTCGTGGACGGCGGCGATGGCCTGCCACAGGCGGGTGTGAGCGGTGGCGAGCTGTCGGCCGGCGGCGGGATGCGCGGGCTGGGTGGCCTCGGCAAGCTGGTCGAGCAGCTGGTGCACCGCGGTCACATGGGCGTGCAGCACGTCGAGGTGCACGCGGTCCGCGGCCGAGGTCGGGTGCTGGGCGCGCGGGGCGAGGGTGCGCGTGTGATGGCGGATGCCGGCGCTGGCGGCCCGCAGGTACGGGTACGCGTCACCGACGGGGATGGCAGAGGTCAAAGGGGAAAGATTCCTTCCTGCCGCGACGGCAGGACGTCGGCGTATGCCGGGTGCGGGGTTACAGGGCGGTGCGGGCGAGCGGCAGGGCGCCGAGCGTGAAGGCGTCGGGCTGCTGGAAGGTCAGCCGCCGCAGGTCGACCTGGGCGGTGACGGCGGCGGTCTCGATCTGCGCGCAGGCTGCGTCGAGGAGGGCGTCGGTCTCGGCGGACACGGTGAGCAGTCCGGTCAGGGCCACGTCGGCGTGCCCGGCGATCAGCTGACGCTCACGATTTTTGACGTCCGCGTACTCGACACTGTCGGCCTCGGAGTCGACCTGCCCGCGGCGCGAGCGCTCGTTGGCGTCGGCGATGATCGCGGCCTTCTTGCGCTGGACGTCGCGCATCGCGGACTCGAGCCCCTGGGGCACGTAGATAAGGGAGAGCGTGCGGCGCACCCCGGCGGTGAACATCAGGCCGTGCAGAAAGCCCGCGGAGGTTTCGGTGCGGGGCCAGTCCTCGACCCAGTAGGTGGCGTGCCGTGCGGAATCGGTGGCGAGCCGGTCGTACTCCTCGACCTGGACCACGGGCCCGGCGGCGGCCGGATCGGCCTCGGCCCGCCCGGACTCCGACCACTGCTGCAGCGCGGAGAGCGCCCCCGGGTCGTAGGCGGTGCGGATGACGGCGGCGATCTCGCGCGCCGAGAGCCAGCCGGTCACCATCAGCCCGGAGCTGCGCGCGGCCTGCGCGATAGAGCTGGTGGTCTGCTCCAGCACCGTGAAGGCGCCGGGCAGGCCGCCGCCGGCCTGCGAGATGAGGCGCTTGGCCGCTTTCAGGTCGAGGCTGATGGCCAGGTATGCCTCGTGCGGGGCGGCGGCCGGTCCGGCGGAGGCGACGAGGTCGCTGTAGACCTGCCCGGCCACCGGTGTCTCGGGTCGTCCCTGATGGGCCCAGTGCCGGGCGAGGGTGTCGCCGCTGTCGGGGACGGTGCGCTCCAGGACCTGCACGGTGGCCACGTGTCCGGTTCGGGCGATGCCCGCCAGGGCCCGTCCCCATCCGGCGACGTTGTGGTTCTGCGTCGCGGGGTCCAGCAGGGCGAAGGCCCGGCTGGAGACCCGGGCGATGGCGGTCAGGGTCTGCTGGTGCGGGTCGTGAACGGCGGCGGCGCCGTTGGCGGAATCGCCCGGGGTGACCACCCGCAGAGAGGCGGCGGTGCCGGGCAGGTGCAGGACGCCGTCTTGGCGGGGACGGGTGACAGGCCGGGCGAGCCACAGGGTGTGCCCGGTGCGGCGGCGCCGCGCGAAGCGCAGGACGATCGGCGCCCAGTCGATCAGCGAGCGGCCGTGCCGGCGGATGGCGACCAGGGCGGCGACCACGGCCCACAGCGGCGTCAGGGCGATGGCGCCGAGCAGCCCGGTGGACACCACCGTGATCAGAAGCAGTGCCAACGCGGATGATACGAGGACGAGTTGGGGAAGGGACAGGCCGAGCAGGATGCCGCGCCTGGAGCGGTGGGGGAATTTGACGGTGAGCGGTTGGACGGTGAGATCAGACAAGGGCCGTTCCGGGGGTGCGCGGGGCGGTGGCCGGGGCGGCACGCGGCGAAGGGGGTGCGCAGCGCGTGCCGCCCCGGAGTCGGGCAGGGGCTACAGGCCGGTGGGCGGGGGTGGCGGCGTGCCGGTCCCGCCGGAGGCGTCGGCCGAATCCGGTGCCTGCGGGGCACCCTGCGGCGGAGGCGTGGAGCCGCCGGTGCCGGGCTGCGACATGAATCCGCTGCCGCCGCTGGGGGCCGAGGCAGAACCGCCGCCGCCTCCGGGCGCACCGCCCACCTGGCCGCTGGTGTCGTCATCGGGGCTGGTCGGGGGCGGCTGGACCGCCTTCTCCAGGCCGTTCTTGATCCCGTCGCCTCCGGAACCCTGGGAGCCTTGGCCTTCCTGGCCACCGCCTCCGGTGGGGTTGGCGGCGATGTCGCCGGGGAATCCGCCGCCGGCCGCCTCGGGACCTGCTGCGCCCGCTCCAGCTGCCGCGCCGCCAGTCCCCGCGGTAGCGACCGCGGCGGCGGCCTTACGGCCCGCCTTCTCGGCGTGCTGCCGGGCGAGCTGAGCGCCGGCGCCACCAGCGCGGTGGATCGACTCTCCATCCGTGCCCTCGGCCGCCCAGTGGACGAACTTGAACGTGGCGTACGGGCACAACAGGACCAAGACCATGATCACGATGCCTGCCATGACGTCGGCGAGGGCCCCGAGGCCGTCCTTGGCCTCGGTCTTGCCCATGGCGGCGATGCCGAGGACGAAGATGATGGTCATCAGCAGTTTGCTGACGACGAGGGTGGCGGTGGCTTCGATCCAGCCGCGTCGCCAGCGCCGGGCTACCTCCCAGCCGCCGCCGGCGCCTGCGAACACAGCGAGCGTGACCATGACGAGAATGCCGACCTTGCGGACCATCATCACGCACCAATAGAGGAACGCTCCGACGGCGGCTCCGAGCCCGGCGAACACCGCGACCAGCCAGCCCAGACCGGCCAGGGAGGGGATCTGGGAGACCTTCACGATGCGGCGTACGGCCGTCTCGATGGACAAGTGTGATGCCTTGAACAGGCCGGCCGACAGCGCGTCGACCACTTCGATGGCGACGGTCGTCAGGGCGATGGCGGCGAATGCGAAGATCACGCCGCTGGCGGTGCCGGTGAACGCCTGGCTCAGGGCCTGCCCGTCGCGTTTGACGGCGGCCCGGACGAGCTGCGCGCAGAATGTTCCGACCAGGATGACCAGGCCGATCGGCAGCAGCATCTCGTAGTTGTCGCGGAACCATCCGGCGTTCAGGTCGACTTTGGTGGTGGCGTCGACTGCCTTGGCGGCCAGGTCGGCCGCGGCCGCGGCGAGTTCGCCGGCGCTCTTGGCCATCCAGTCGCCAATCGCCTTGCCGGGGTCGGAGGCGAAGTCGACGGCCTCGCCGACGGCGCAGAGTTTGTCCGCTACGGGAAAGTCGCAGAAACCCAAGGGGAGTTGACCTCCTTATCGGTCGGTGAGGGGGGTCACTGCGTGACGCTGGGGGCGATGGCGGCCAGGGTGCAGTCGTGGTTGGGCCGGCACTGCACGGCGAGGGTCACGGCGCGGTCCTCGGCTCCGCCGCCGCCCTTCTTCCACTGGATCTGCTGCTTGCCGTTGACGGTGACGACGTAGATGTACGCCTCGGTGATGGCGGACGGGTCCTCGGCGAGGGCCTGCTTGAACGCGCCGGGATAGTGGCCTTCGGTGACCGTGCCGGTGGCGTGCTGGTCCTGGTCGGCCATGCGCGACCACAGCAGCGGGTCAGGGACCTGACCGGAGACCGAGGCCCAGTCGGCGTACTTGGTCTCCTTGGTCATCCACGCGCGCAGGCCGGCGAGTTGCTGATCTCGGCTGGTGTCGCGGGTGTCGTAGGACCAGAGCATTTCTGCTGCGGCCTTGGCGAAGGCGACCGGTTCGGCGATCTGTGGCGGCTTGGGCACCGATCCCGACCCGGCCGCGGGCTTCGGTGCGGCTTCGGCGGGCGAGGAAGTGGACGCCTGCGATGGCGTGCTGCCTTCGTCGTGGTGTCCACCGCGGCCGGTGAACCAGGCTGTGGTCGCGGCGAGGGCGAGCAGCGCGGTGATGACCAGGGCGACGATCGCGACGCGCTTGTTGGCCGACCAGGTCACGCCGTACCCGGACAGGGAGGGGAATCGATTCGGCATCAGTGAACCTGCGACCCCAGGCTGGAGAAGAACGCGACGATGCCGTTCGCGGCGCCGAGGCCGAGCGCGGCGCCGGCCGCGACGACCGCGCCCTTCTTGCCGTTGGCCTCGGCCTGGTGGCCACCGGTGTGGTGTCCCCAGGCCCACACGCCGAGGGACACGGCCAGGGCGCCGACGACGGCGATGATCCCGAACATGTTGATCGAATTGACCACGTTCTTCAGCACGGACAGTCCGGGCAGCCCGCCGCCCTTGGGGGAGATCCCTGGGTCGTAGGCGAGGAGGACGGCGGCGCGGTCTGCGAGAGGTATGGGCATAGGTGTGGCGGGACTCCTTGCGTGCGCGGGCCGTGCAGGGGCCGGCGGAAAGGGAGAGAGGGAGGGGAGGGGGTGCGCTCGCGGCGCGAGAAGGGGGCCCGGCAGGCACGGCCCGGCAGAGGTCCGGGCGGTGCGCGGCGTCACAGGACGCGGCGGACGGCCAAAATGTCCCAGTCCTTGATCGGAGTGATCCGGACCGGTTTCGATGTGCGCGGCGCCTCGATGACGAGGCCCTCGCCCATGTACATCCCGACGTGTTCGGGCCGGGCGGCACTGCCGCGGCTGAAGATCAGGTCACCGGGCTTCAGTTTCTTCGCCGAGACGGCCTTGCCTTCGTTGACCTGCGTGTACGTGGTGCGGGTGAGCTTGACGTCGGCGTGCGCGTACGCCTGCTGCATGAGCGAGCTGCAGTCGCAGCGGCCCATCGGGTCGGGGCCGTGGGAGTCGGTGCACGTGCCGCCCCACTGGTACTGGGTGCCGAGCTGGTGCATGGCCCATTCGATGGCTTTGCGGGCCTTCGGGTCGGCGTCCTTGGGGATCTTGTAGCCCTTCGGGACGCTGCCCTCGGGGATCCGCCCGAAGGACGTGCCGTCCTTGTCCGGTGCACATCCGCTGGTGCTGGTCTTGGACGCCTCGTCCTTGTCCTTGGCGGTGTCTTTGGCGGGCTTGCCCTCACCGGCGTCCGGGAAGGTCTTGGCGATGGCCTTCTGGAGTGCTGTGGCGAGGTCTTCCCACTGTGCGTAGGCGTCGGGGTAGCCGGATTTCTGAACGGCCTGGGCGGCTTGGGTGACCTTCATCTGCTGCCAGCCGTCGACCTTCAGCAGGTGCTTGTAGAACTGCTCGGAGGCGTAAACCGGATCGCGGATCTGCTGCGCGGTTCCCCACCCCTGGCTGGGGCGCTGCTGGAACAAGCCGAGGGAGTCGCGATCACCGGAGTTGAGGTTGCGCAGCCGCGATTCCTGCATCGCGGTGGCAATCGCGATGATCTGGCCCTTCTTGGGCACGTCGAGGCTGATGCCGGTGGCCACGATGGTCTGCGCGTTGGGAACTTGCTCGGCGGGCAGGTCCAGGCCCTGGATGTGGACGTCCTTGCCGTCCGCGCCATCGAGGATGTCGGTGACCTGTTTGGCCACCGCGTCGGTGTCGATGTCGGTCAGACAGCCGCTGAAGCCAGAAGTGCTGGCTGCTTCGCTGGAGGACGCCATCATCATGGCGGTGCCTGCGAGCAGGAGTGGAGAGAGGACGACGACGCCGATGCCGGCGGCTATGCCCTTCAATCCGGTCCGCCTCCCGGAAGGCGGTCACGGGCCGGCGGACGGATCGCGGGCAGGGGAGGGTAGAGCGATGTCACAGCGAGGTCCTTGGTGAAGTCCCGGCGGCGCGTGCGTCGTTGAGGAAAGGGCGCGACGTCCGGGTGGTGGGTAATTCGGGTGGCCCAGGTGCTGTCGCGAGTTGCCGCTCGCATCGGCACGGGGCGTCGGGTCAGGTGTGCCAGGACATGGGGATACCTCCACGAAGGCAGGGGCGGGGATGTGCCATCGGCGGTGTTCGCCGGGCAGTTCCAAAACAGTAGGGGCCGATCCCCGGTTGCCGAAATCCTTCGTGATCAAGGCTCTATTTCGGAGTTCTCAGTGGCGATGGCTGCCAACCGGGGATCGTGCCCTACAGTTTTGGCTCCTCCCCTTGCCCCCTCGCGCAGCAGACCGCGGAGCCGTCGGCCCGCATTCGGTCCCGTGGGGTCATCCAGGCGAGCTGGAGCGTCTCTCCCTCTCTCACCCGACCCGAATTGGGGTATCTCTTTGCCTTTTTCCCTGCATCAGGGCGACGCGCTCGGCGTCCTCGCCGAACTGCCGGACAACTGCGTCGACTCCGTCATCACCGATCCGCCGTACAACAGCGGCGGCCGAACGGCGAAGGAGCGCACGAGCCGGTCCGCGAAGCAGAAGTACACCTCCGCCGACGCCGGCCACGAGCTGCCGGACTTCACCGGCGAGAACATGGACCAACGGTCCTACGGGTTCTGGCTGACCCAGATCATGACGGAGGCGCACCGGCTGACCAAGATCGGCGGCACGGCGCTGCTGTTCACCGACTGGCGACAGCTGCCCATCACCACAGACGCCATCCAGGCCGCCGGCTGGCTGTGGCGCGGTGTGCTCGCCTGGCACAAGCCGCAGGCCAGGCCGCAGAAGGGCAGGTTCACGCAGAACTGCGAGTTCATCGTCTGGGCCAGTAACGGGCCGATCGACGCCTCCCGCAATCCCGTCTACCTGCCGGGCCTGTACAGCGCCTCGCAGCCCAGCGGCAAGGCGCGCCAGCACATCACGCAGAAGCCGGTCTCGGTCATGCGGGAGCTGGTGCAGATCGCCCCGGAGGGAGGCACGGTGCTGGACTTCACGTGCGGATCTGGCTCGACCGGGGTCGCCGCGCTGCTGGAGGGCCGCGATTTCATCGGCGTCGAGAAGACGAAGCAGTACGCCCAGGTCGCCTCCGACCGCCTGACCGAAACGCTGCAACAGACTCTTTCCCAGAACGATTTCACCCTCACCGTCTGAGGGTGATCCCGCTGCGCGGGGCGTGGCGTTAAGGCCCAGCCTCTGTATGCCTTGGCTACGCCGCGCGCAGCGTTATAGCGGCGAAGTCCCGGTTACCGAAACCGGGGATTCTCCGGATGGTTGGAGCCGCAATCAACGCCCTATGGCTGCGGCTCAAGGAGGCCCCTGTTCGTGCCTGAATCCATAAACCCCCCGGAGGACGCGGGGACGGAACCGGCCCACACGCCCGATTCCCACCCCCTGCCGGAGGAGGGGGAACTGGAGCCGGTCCGCGTGCCGGAGGCCGGTCTGGCGAGCATCCAGGCGGACGTCGCCAAACTGACGGCCCGATTCGCCGATCACGACCGCCAGATCGACACCCTCTCCGCCGCACCGCCACCCCCGGACTCGCCCTTCGGCGCCTACGGCCTGCCGGGGTTCGCGGGCCTGCCCGCTGCGCCGGCTCCGCCCGAGCCACGCCCGATCCTCGAGCTGGAGGACGAGGAGTACGAGGACGAACTCGATGCCCTGTCGGACTGGGTCGACGACTTCCTGGTGCGTGTCTACGGCGCGGAGGTCACCACCGCCGCGCCGTGGTGCGAGCAGTGGCAGGAGCACGAAGACGTCGTCGCCTGGCTTCACGCCCTGTGGCTCGCCTACCAGCAGCACAAGGACGCCGAAGCCGGACTGTCCGGCTTGTTCGTGTGGCACCGGGACTTCCTCACCCACGCCATGGCGACCGTCCGGGCGGCTGGCGGGCCGCTGTCGGCGTGCATGACCGATCCGGACCGGCCCGCGCACCGGGTGCTGCCCGGCCCTCGTCCCTCGAACCGCACCACCAGCGCCGAGGAGCCTGAGGAGCGCGAGGAGCCCGGCGCGCCGGGCCAGGCGAGCGGATGACCGGCCGCGAGGACCGGCCGCAGTACGGCCTGTCCTTCGACCCACGCGCCCTGACCGACCTCCTCCAGGCCCCCGTCGACATCCGAGACCTGGCCCTCGCCCAGCTCCAGGACATCGTCAACGCCCGCCTGTCCGGCACCAAGCTGACCCGCGACCTGGCCGGATGCCGCAAGGTCTACGTCGATCACCGCAATGCCTGGCGGATCGTCTACGCCCAGCGGCCCGCACCCGCGAACGCCACGCACACCACCGAGATCCACGTCGTGGCCGTGCGCCCACGCGAGGCGCACGACGTGTACGACGCCGCCCGGACTCGCCTCGGCATCCGCCGGCGCCCGCTGAGCGAGCGCACCCACGCGGCGCGCACCCGCTCGCCGCAGCTGGGCACGCGCCAGCCCGCCCCCAAACCGGGACCGCCGCCCTACGCGGTGCCCGGCCTACCCCAACCCGCACTGCCCCCGACCCTGAAGGGCCCCGCCCGTTGACGTTCCCCACCCTGATCGACCAGGTCGCCGCCGCCGTACTGGCGCCGGCCCAGGTCACCGAGAACCCGCACCACCGCGCCATCCTCGACGCCTTCACCGAGGTCCAGGAACTCGACCGGCAGCTCGTCGAGTTCACTGACGCCGAGCTTCCCGGTGTCTCTCCGACCGAGCAGCTGACCACCCTCACCGACCTGCTGGTCGAACGGATGGCAGCCGGTGCCGAGCTGAGTGCGCTGCTGTCGACGGCGTGCTGCTGCGCCGCCTCCTACGAGCCCGTCCCCGAGGACGCGTACGAACCATGGGACGACGAGGCACCCGACTTCGACCCTGACTTCGAAGGCGTCGACGGATTCGATGAGCCGGACGACCTCGACGATCTCCACGAGGACACCTGCGAGGAGTTCCTGTCCTGCCCCAGCAGCCCGCAGACGATCGTCCACGCGTGCCTAACCGTCTTCGAAGATGAGGGCGCCCCGGAGTACGTGAGCACTGCGGAGCTGGTCAAGCGCCTGCGTGATCTGCCCGGACAGGCCGATGGGCGCTGGCGCTACGCCGACCTCACCCCGCTACGGCTGGGCCTGCTCCTGCGCGGCTACGGGGTGCAGTCCCGCAAGCCGCGTGCCGGCGACGGCAGCCGCTACCGGGCCTACCGGCGCTCCGACCTGCTGGCCGCCCGGCCGTCCTGCTCCTGCTGAGACACCCGGTCCTCGCGCAGAGCCGACAGGTGACGGAGGCGGACTGGGACCTGGTCGCCGCCTTCCACGCGCAGTGCTCCGAGCAGAACCTGCTGCGCCGCTGGGGCCGCACCCGCATCACCCCGCGCGACCTGTCCCAGCTGCTCGGCCACACGCAGTGCTGGGTCGGGCTCGGCACGGACGAGCGGCCACTGGCCCTGGTCTGCGTCGGTCCGGTCAGCCGGGAGCCGGGCGTCTTCGATCTGGGACTGCAGGTCGTCGACCACCGTCACCGTCAGGGCATCGGCACCGCGGTGGCCCGGCAGGCCGCGCTCTTGGCTCGTACGCGAGGCGGCCACACCCTGGCCGCCTTCGTGCACGCCTCCAACGCGCCCATGCTCCGACTGCTCGACCGGCTCGGGCCGACCCGGCACAGCCGCGACGGCCCGTACGTCGAGGTCCGCGTCGACCTGGACGCGCTCACACCGGGCCCAGAGATGGCACCGCCATGACCTCACCCCTGTCCGACCAGCACACACCCACCGCCCTCGACCAGCGCATCGAGACCGCCGTGGGGTACGGCGTCCAAGAGCTGCACCGGCACCGCGACGACGGACTCCTCGACACGGCACACGCCGCCTTGGCCATGGCCCACCGCGACCTGGTGGCCGCCGAGCGGGACGTCGCTTTCCATCGCGTCCGCCTTGCTCGTCTGGCCTCCAGCGATCTGCCGGTGGACCAGGCGTTGTTCGCCAGAATCCAGCGCACCCTCGACCAGCTGGCGACGGCCGCCGCCGTCCGTGACGCGAAGCAGACCGCAACAGCTGTAGCGCTGGAGCCCATCGAGGCCGTCGCTCCTCGGCAGGCGCCACCGCAGGTCGCGACGAAGGACATCGCGGCACTGCTCGCCATCGCCCAGGGCGCCAAGCTGCATGAACACCTGATCACCCACCGCCTCGCGGTGGCGACTGCCGTGCGCACCCGCATCTCCTACGCCCAGCTGCAGCATCTGGAGGCGCTGGGCCTGGTGGCACGCGACACCTCGCACCCGGTGCAGGCCGGGCAGCCCGTCACCCTCACCGATGCCGGCCGCAGCGCGCTGACCGCACCGCGGCGTTCCAGCCCGCCCGGCACCACGCCCGCGCGACTGCCGCCCACCGTCTCCACCGCCTCCGCTCCCCACCGCTGAACGGCGTCTGCGCGCCGCGCGCACGCAACCCAAGGCGCCACGACCGAAAGCACCGATGTCCAGCTATCAACCCGACTTCCGCCTCGACGGATACGAGGCCGTCAACGACCATGTCGCCGATCAGTTCTGGGGGCATATCGGCAAGGCGCAGGACATGATGACCGTCCTCGCCGAGCACCACAGCGACGATGCCAAGCACAGTTTCTACGTGATGCACAACGGGGCCGTCACGTGGGGAATCCCTGGGGAGCCGCAACTCGTCGCCCTGCACCTCAAACGCGACCCAGCCGCGCGCAGCTACCAGTTCGACCACAAGATGCTGCCGCTGCCGTCCATGGCCCAGTCCTGGCTGATCGCCCGCGGCTGCCCCGAGGAGAAGATCCTCCTGCCCGAGGGTATGGGCACCGCCGCGGCGGACGAAGCCACCCGTGTCCTCGAACAGCGGCTGCGCAGCGACGGCGATCACTTCGCCTACGGCGTCAGCTACACCGACGACGCCAGCGACCCGGTGCAGACCACGGTGATGCTCCGCGCCATGGACGAGAAGGCGGCCATGCCCTACCGCGTGCTCCTCGAAGTGGCCGACACCACCACGTGGACGCACACCCTGCGCGAGGGCGGCTTCCAGACCTTCGAGGCCGCCACCGAGTGGTGGGAGGCGCACTGGAACGGCGATGAGCCGCCGCTGCCGACAACCTCGCCGGCGACCCGGCACACCACCGCCGTCCCCGGCCTGCCGGCCCGCCCCGCACCGCCGCGCGGGCCCAGCCGCTGAACTCCCGCTAGCGCAGCCGTATTTGCCTGGCAGGCTCCGATGCAATTGCGGCTGCCGTGTGGGAAATGGCGCGGAATGTAGCACGCAATCCCCGGTTACCGAAACCGGGGATTCTCCGGACTCTTGTTCTCAGCCCGCACGGCATCTGCCCGGGGCTGCTTCCGCATTCCCATTCCACGGCCCGGAGGTCATTTCCCCATGCGCGTACGCCGCATAGCGGAGTCCGCCGCTGTAGGAGGCGCTCTCGCCCTCCCGATCGTCTCTGCTCCCGCCGCCAGCGCGGCCACCACCATCGCCAGATGCTCGGCCCCCACGCTGCCGTACGCCGTGCACGCCAAGGCGGTGGCGATCCGCGCCAAGGCGACTGCGACGTCCGCCGCTGTCGGTGTGCTTTACCGCGTCCACCGGTTCACCGTCCAGAGGCGCAGCGGGAACTGGCGCCATATCGCTGACAAGACCGCGGGAATCACGGGCTGGGTGTTTGGGACGTACGTCTACCGCGACGTCGCCATGTGCCTCGACTGACCCGCCCGAAAGCAGTCCCGCATTCCGTGCCGGAGCTGCCGGTGCGGAAATCCCGCCCCAGACGCAAATGAAAGGAGACCCCTCCCATGCCCGACGCCAGCGACGACGTGATGGGCGTCATCACCGAGCGCATCGAGGAGCGATTCCAGATGCCCCTCGCCGATCTGCGCCGCGCCGTGACGGCGGCACCGGACGCCAACCCCGAGGCCACCGATGTCGTGCACTGGCACGGCCTGCTCGCCCAGACGCAGCAGGCACTCGACACCGCGGAGGACGCGCTCGTCCAGGCTCTGGGAGCCCAGCCGCCCGAGGTACTCGACGACTCCGTCATGGAGTTGGCCCACCAGGTCAACGCGGCCGTCGCCTCCCGCGACGGACGGGCCATGGTCGTGAACTACCTCCTGGACCCCAACGCACCTGGCAAGCGCGGACCCGGCGTGTGGCGCGGCACCTCCGCTGCCGCGCGTCGCGCACCGGCCCTCCCGACCGCCGCGCCCACGCTGCCCCGGACACCGGCCACTCCCGCACGCGGAGCCGTCCGGTGAGCGTCATCGACAGGTCCACCAGCCGCGATCGGGCACTGCAGGACGCGTTCGGCGCCGAAGTGGCCGAGCTGTACGCGCAGGCAGCCCGGGGCGAGGCCAATGCCGCGCTTCAGCGGGCGCTGGAACTGCGCAGCTTCCTCGCTGTCGCCGAGGAGCAGGTGGCCCGCGTCCGGGACCGCATCCACACCGCGCCGGCCACCGACGGGAACGAGGACGACCTGTCCGCCGAGGACTTGGGCTGGGACGCGGACTGGCTGGAGGCGGCTCTGGCCGGCCGGGACGGCTACACCGCCGCGCTCGACGAGCTGCTGCGCACCCTGCCGGCCCCGACTCAAGCACCAGCCGCACACGTCCAGTTGAGCCCCAAGATCACCGCCACCGCTCCGCTGGCCCCGGCAGCATCCCGCGCCGCGGCAGTGCGGATGCGACGTCCTTGAAAGCCCGCCGATTGCCCCCACCCGACACCCCGTCCCACGCCGCTTCCCAGCTCGTCGCCCAGCGCATCGAGGCGCTGTACGCACAGCCGCTCGCCGACCTCGAAGTCCTCGCCGATGCCACCCCCGAGGCCAGCCTGCTCGCGGCCCTGACCGGCAACCACAGCGATCTGGCCCTCGCCGAACGCAACATCGACTTCCAGCTGGAGCGGCTGCGTGAACTCACCGCTCCCGAACGGGAGATCGGCCGGTTTGACGCCGGCCACATCCTCGACTGCGCACGGCGTCTCGCCGAGTCCGTCGCCACCCGCGACGCCTACGCCAAGAGCACCAGCGCAGTCCTGGGCGGCCTGCGCCGGGTGACCGCCCCGGACACCCACGCGCCGGCCGCGCCGGTACCCGCCGCTCCGACGGCGACCACCTCCCGCACCCGCTGACCACCCGCACCGCTTGAGGAGCCCTTCTCTTGGCCACCACCGCGCCGCCCTCCGCCACACCGAACGACCTCTTGGGCGTCACCAAGACCCTGGACCTGCTCGCTCCGCGCTGGAGCGTGTGGGTGCTGATGACCATCTCCTCCCAGCCGCTGCGCTACGCCGAGTTCAAGCCGAGGCTGCCGTGGCTGGCGGACGGCCAGCTTCACCCCCGGCTGCGTCACCTCACCAACGCGGGCGTGGTCGAGCGCACGGAGTACGCCCCGCGCCACGTCACCTACGGCCTCACCAACCGCGGCGTGGCACTGCTGCCCGTCCTTGCTGTGATCGCTTCCTGGGGCGACACGTATCTGGAGAAGGAGCTGGTGGCCGACAAGCGCACCGGCGAAATGGAGCCCGAGCGGATCGCGCCGGCGCAGAACATCGACGACACCGTCGCTCTGCTCGCGCCGCGGCACGCCACCCCGGTCCTGTTCTCGCTGCAGGCCCGGGGCACCGCGACCGCGAAGACCCTGGCCTCCGAAGCGATGCCCGGCTACGGGCTGACCGCCGTGTACAAGCCCCTGGAACGCCTCGTCGACGACGGCCTCGTGGTGGCCAGCGGGGCCGGTGGCTACCAGCTGACCGCCAGCGGCCAGGGACTCGTCCCCGTCTTCCAGGCGATCTCCGCATGGGCCACCGACCCGTCCCCGGAGAGCGACGTGCGTCGGCTCCGGGGGCAGGGCGCCGCCCCGTCGCAGAACCGTTCCGGCCCGTGGGCGACCACCCCAACCCGTCTCCCGGCACCGGTCGTTCCGGCCGCGTCAGCGTCCCGTCTCGCCCTGGCCACCACGGCCCCCAACGGCCCGGCATGGCAGCCCGGCGACCTCTTCTCCCACCAGATACCCGCCCGCCCGATCTCCCCGGCAGGAGGCCCGCGCCGATGAACCGCTCCCGGCCCGAAAACCTCCTGCACGAACGCCGCGCGATCCGCACCTTGACCCTGCCGAGTCTGATCCGCCTGATCACCGAGATCGACGACAACGGCCCCATCAGTCACCAGAAGGGCAGCCTGCAGGGCGCCTTCGGAGACCTCACCCCCGGACAGCTGCGCCACGCCATCGACATCGCCCGCGACCTCGGCCTGGTCCACGCCGACGAACAGGCACCGGATCGCTACCGGCTCACCGCGAGCGGCGAGGACCTCGCCGAGGTGTACGACACCGTGGCCCGCTGGGCCCGCGCCCGTCACTTCCCCGACACCACCGTCGACTTCGTCACCCGTGTCCAGCACACCCTCCAGCTGACCAGCCGCGGCCCGCAGGCGGGCGTCTCGAGTCTGGAGCCGTCGGCTCCGCACCATGTCGTCACCGAGTTTCTGCAGGCGCATCCCCGCGTCCTGAACCGTGCCTGCATCGGCTCCTCGCACGAGGAGGCGTTGGGAGCGGGGCGCGCGGCGTGAGATCCCGTGTCGGACCGCGGCATGCCCGCCGCCCGGTCCCCACTGTGCTCCGCGGCATCTACCTGCCGCGCAGCACGGACGCCGCCGCGTTCGCCATGACGACGTACGGCATCCCGCTGCTGGTCCTGGCCACCACCAACTCCGCCGCGCTGACCGGACTGGCCTTCGCGCTGGAGTGGATCCCGCGCCTGGGGGCGTTCGCCTTCGCCGGGGCCCTGGTGGACCGCCACGGCACGACCACTGTGCTCCGCTTCGCCTCCGTGGCGCGGGCCCTGGTGGTCCTGGCCGCCGCGCTCCTCCTGCCGACGCAGGAGACGGGGCTGGGGACGACGGTCACGGTCATGGCGCTGGCCGCGTCCACCGGGATCCTCACCGAGTGCGCGTACATCGCGGCCGAGACCGCGGGCGGCGTCGCCAGCCGCGAGGCCGGCGACCGCGCGCACCAGGTGCAGTCGGTGCTGCTCGGCATCGACCAGGTCGCCACCCTGTCCGGCCCGGCGCTGGCCGGCCTGCTGCTCCAGTGGGCCGGTGCGAGCGGGATGCTGACGGTGATCGCCGTCTTCTCCCTGCTCACCAGCCTCCTCGCCCCACGTCAGAACCGCCGGGAGAAGGCCGCCGCGGTGCAGCCCGTCTCCAAGGGGCTGCGCACCGGCTGGTCCACGCTGCGGGCACTGCCGGCGCTGGGCTGGCTGGTCGCCGGACTGACTGTGTCCAACCTCGCCGTCGGTCTGCTGCAGGCCGCCGCCCCGGTGATCCTCGTCAAGGAATTCGGCCACTCCACCGCTGACGTCGGATTCGTCTGGTCCATCGCCGCCGTCGCCTCACTCGGCGCCGTCGTCCTGTGCCGCCGGGCGATCGACCGCTTCGGCCTGTGGCCGGTCGGTGCCGTCTCCGCCACCATCGCCGCCAGCGCCTGTCTGGCCGTCTCCTTCGCCAGCACCTACCACGCCTATCTCGCCCTGATCGCCGTCCTCATGGCCGGCGAAGGCGGCATGACCGTCGTGCTGCGCACCCTGCGCTCCCACCTCATCCCCGCGGAGGTGTTCGGCGCCACCCTCTCCCTCACGATCTTGGTGCTGTTGCTGCCCTTCCCGGTCGCCGGCGTTGTCGTCGCCGTCGTAGCGCCCGCCCAGCTCGGCCACGTCATCACGCTCTGCGCCGTACTTCAGGCCGCCGGCCTGTTCACCGCCTTCGCCCGGCTGCGTGCGGCCTCCGCCCTGCGCACCTCTTTCGCCTGACCCTCCTTGTCACTCCGCTCACTCCAGGAGAACGCACCATGCGCACGTCGCACGCCCCGGCCGACCAGCTGGACCTGCCGATATCCCGGCCGTCGTTTCGCGCAGGATCGCGGCCCACGCTGATGGACCGGTTCCTCGCGTTCGACGCCGAGCACCCGTACGTCTACCGCGCGCTGGAGCGTCTGGCCACCGACCGGATCGCCGCCGGAGCAACCCGGATCGGGCTGAAGGCGCTGTTTGAGGACCTGCGCTGGCAGCTGCCCGCGGGTGTGCGCGGCCTGAACAACAACTTCACCGCCCTGTACGCCCGAAAGCTCATCGCGGACCACCCCCACTGGGCCTCCGCCTTCGAGCTGCGCCGCCGCCGCACCCCCTGATTCCCGACCGCATGCCGCCAACCTCTCCTGTCCTGAAATTGTTTGGAGCCTTGTTGTCCCCTCGCCCCGTCGTCCTGGTCGTCGCAGCCGCCGACATGGAGGCACACGCGTATCGGGCCTATTGCCTCGAAAACGTCCGCGCCCACTACGACGTCGTCCTGATCTCCGGCGCCGAACCGACCTGGGAGAAGGAGTTCCTCCTCGACTACGCGGTCGCCGACCCCACCGAACAGGCCGCACTGGACGCGGCCGGGCGCCACCTCGCCGAGCGCTACGAGCTGGCCGGCGTGATGACCTGGACCGAGTGGTACCTCGTCCCCGTCGCCCGTCTCGCCCGCCAGCTCGGCCTGACCACCACGACCCCGGAAGCCCTCCAGGGCTGCCGCAACAAGCACACGTCACGCACGCTGTTCGCCCGCCACGGGGTGCCCTCCGCCGTATCCGTGGGCGTGCGCACCGAGCAGGAGGCCGCCGACGCAGCCGCCCTGATCGGCTATCCCGTCGTCCTCAAGCCCGCCGCGCACGCCGCGAGCATGGGCGTCATCCGCGTCGACACCGCCCATGAACTGCCCGCCGCGTACGCCTTCGCCGCGCAGACCGCCGGCCATGGAGTCGAGAGCACCCAGGTCCTGGTCGAGGAGTACCTCGACGGCGAGGAGGTGAGCGTCGAGTGCGTCACCCATCAGGGGCTAACGACCGTGGTCGCCGTCACCCGCAAGGCCGTCGGGATGCCACCCTTCTTCGAGGAGCTGGCCCACGTGGTCGACGCAGACGACCCGCTGCTCCCCGCCGTGGCACCGGTCGCCGTCGCGGCCCTCGACGCCGTCGGCGTCACCGACGGCGTCAGCCACGTCGAGATTCGCATCGTCGACGGCCGCCCCCGACTGATCGAAGTCAACGCGCGCCTCGCCGGCGACATGATCGGCCACCTCGTCCACCTGTCCACCGGCGTCGACCTGGCCCGCGCCGCCGCCGACGTCGCCTGCGGCGTACGGCCCGACCTCACCCCAACGCGCAGTCAGGCAGCGGCAATCCGGCTGATCTACCCCGCCTACTCCGGAACCCTCACCGAGCGCCGCATGAACACCGAGCTGTCCGAGCGCAGCGACTGGCTCGAGCGCGTCACCTTCACCCGCGACGCCGGCGAGCAGCTCGTGCTGCCGCCACACGGCGACATGTTCAGCGCCCGCATCGGCTACCTGATCACCACCGGGCCCAGCGCCAAGATCGCCCGCGCCCGCTCCACCGAGGCGTACCGGCACCTGTCCGTCCAGGTCACCCCCGCCTAGACCTGCCGCGTGCAGCCGCCCCGACTTTTATCCGGATGGCCCCTTGAACGATCCCGCTTCCGCTGTTGACGGCGACGTCTACGTCTTCCCCCGCTACCTCGCCGGCAGCACCTACACCGGCGACCCGGCCCTTGAACCCCTCCTCGCGCTCGGCTGGGACCTCACCCACGACGACCTCGGCAACGTCTACGTCACCGCCCCCGACCGCAAGATCCGCCTCGGCTACCTGCCCGAAGGCGACGACGACAGGCTGTGGCGCATCAACGCCTACGAGGACCACTTCGGCCCGCCCGCCTGGGGCGTCAGCTTCAACGATCAGAGCCCCACCGAATTCGTCACCGCCTTCACCACCGCTCTGGCGTCGGCGTATCAAGAAGGGCCCGAGCGCTACCTCGCCCGCCCCGATCCCGCCTCCCCCGAGCTCGACGCCTTCCAAGCGATCGTCCCGCTGATCAACCGGGGCTGGAAGATGCCACGCCCGCGGCAGGGCGTCATGGAACTGCAGACCCCGGACGGCATGGCCGGACTCGAATTCGCCACCGGCCGCCTCGATCCGGAGCGGGAACTCACCACCCTTGAGGCCCGCTGGTACATGAGGGGCGGCCCGAAAACGTCCGGCTGGTACGCCACCGCCTCCACGAACACCCCGACCGTGTTGCTGACGGCCATCACCGAGAGCGTGTCCGACCCCGCGCCACTGCCGCGCTGGAAGGACCAGATGCTGCGCGGCCTACGCGAGCGCGCCCAGCTCATACCCGTCACGCCACTGCCGCCTCCGGTTCCCACGCCCCTCGACGTCCGGCGTACCGCATCCCGCAGGGCTCCCGCACTGACCACGCGCAGCGTTCCGCGCTGGAGCACCACGACCACCCCGTCGGCGGCCCTGCCCTCCCGCAGCTCCGGGCCCCGCCGCTGACCTCCCGCACCCCTGTCCTAGAAGGATCACGTGGCCCTGCACGCACAGCAGTTCTTCGACGATGTCCTCGAACTGCCCTTCCACCAGTACGCCGTCGTCGGCAACGCCTTGTACGCGGCCCCGCAGCCGAACGCGCCGACGCGGCTCCGGATCGACTTCGCTCCGACCATCCGCCGTGACGAGTACAACGGACTACGCCTGCGCGTCATCCACCCCGACCACGGTGTTCTCGACACCGCCATCCTCCGCTTCGCCGACTACGGCACCTTCGAGCGCCGCGATGCTGCCCGCGGCCTGTCGGCCGGCCGAGACGGCTACGCCGTCATCCGCGACTGGCACAGCAGCGGGCCCGCGTGGCACGGCGCGGACGGCACGGGCCTGCGTACCGCGATCGAGCAGTACGCCCACCTGTGGTTCCCGCCGCCAGCAGCATCGCAACCGGCCCTCCGGCCTGCCGCCCGGCCCACATCCATCGCCGGGGTGTCACCTCGTACCCGCTAACCATCCATCGCACCAAGGGAGTTCTGGATGCCACCACCTCGCTGGCTCCCGTCCCACCGACGACCACCGCCGCCGGTCACTCCGGTTCAGGCGCCGCCACGGCCGCCGGGACCGAACGGCTTCTGGCTCACCGATCCGGACTTCCGTGACCGGCTGCACAGGGCCACGCTGACCCTCCTCGACATCGTCGAGGACTGCTTGAACGACGAGGTCCCGCTCACCGAACTCCTCGACGGCGCCCGCGACCATGCCGAGCACCTGCTTGGCATCCCCAGTACCTACGGCATCCTCGCTGAAGCCGAGGCCGCCGCGCAGATCGTCCAAGCCGCCGGACTCGACGCAGGATCACCCTTCGGTCTCGCCGTCGCCCAGGGCCTGGCCGGCATCGAGCAGCTGCCCGTCGAGCAGCAACAGCAGCTCGTACGCGGCGCCGCACGACGCTACGCGGTCACCGCACCGTCCCGCTCGACGAACCCGCCCGCAGCCCCCGCACGACCGGCGCCGCGCCGCTCCCGCTGAACCACCACCCACGTCATCCGCCCGCACGCGCTCCGCGCGTTCTTCTCGGAGAGTCCCTTCTTGCGCATCCGCTCCGCTCGAACCCTTCCGGCCGCTGTCGCCGTCGCCGCCACGGTGACCGGCAGCCTGTCCTGGGCGCCGACCGCCTCGGCCCAGAGCACCGATCCCAGCCCCACCGCCTCCACGTCCGTAGCCCCGCGCAACGCAGCCGAGACGGAGACCGGCGGCGTGGCCATCGTGAAGAAGGACCCCGGCGGCGACGTGCTCGCCGGAGCCTCCTTCGCCCTCTTCGACTCAGCCGGCAAGGAGACCGCCAGCGGCAAGACCGACACCCAGGGGCAGCTCGCCTTCCAGGACCTCGCGCCGGGCGTCTACCGCCTCAAGGAGGTCTCCAGCGGCAGTCCGCTGCACGACACGGTCGACGACCAGGACGTCATCGTCACCCCCGGCACGGACACACCGCTCACGATCGTCGACCCGTTCAAGGACGCCTCGGTCCGGCTGACGGCCAAGGACGACAAGACCGGCAAGCTGCTGCCCGGTTCCACGGTCAACATCGGCAGCGGCACCAAGACCATCCTCACGCTGACCACCGGCTCCGACGGCACAGCCGCCGGGAAGCTGCCCATCAACTCCCGCACCGGTTCAGACTTCTGGGTCAAGCAGGTGAAGGCGCCCGAGGGCTACGACCTCTACAAGCCCTCGAAGACGTTCCAGGCCAAGCCGGGAGATCCGGTGACGGTGACCACGACCAACGCCAAGACCGCCACCACCCCGCCCCCCACGGAGAAGCCGACCGGAAAGCCCACCGACGAGCCGAGCCACAAGCCCACTCCGGGCAAGCCCGGCAAGGACGAGGACACCCCGGCACCGTCCACCTCGGAGACGCCGGCCGCCGACGAGACCGCGTCGAGCACCGCCGCGCCCGCCCCCGAGGGCGCGCTCGCGCACACCGGTGCTGACGCCACCCCGTGGCTGATCGGCGGCGCCGGTGTCCTGATCGCTGCCGGCGGAGGCGCCCTCTTTGCCGTCCGACGACGTGGCACGGACGACCCGACCGACGAGAGCTAACTACTCCCACACCTCTGCCGAAGACCCCCGGAATCACCTGATTCCGGGGGTCTTCGCATGGCCCCGTGGAACGGACGGATCAGCAACGACCTAGCGGTTCACTAAGGCGCGTTGCCTCGACTCGGAAGTTGTCCGTGCAGCTAGCGCGCCCGAAGGAGCATTGCCAGGAGCCGTTCAGCACGCTCCCTGACCGGGGCCTCCGGGTGTACCAGGGCCACGGTGGACAGCACCGTCAAGAGCGCCAGGAACGAGCTGGGGAAGGCCATGAACCACGCATCAGTCGTCATGCGTCAGAAGGTACCCGAACCGCCTCTGACCTGCGCTTTTCACTAATGTACCTAGGGAAAGGGCGAATCAAATTAATAGGGTCGAGCAGCAACAAACGTGCAGGTCGGTCAAGTTGGAGACGGTCGCGCGCCTCCCCGGGAGGTGACATCACGACGCAGGTCGTAACACGACTGTTATCTGTGGCGGTTGGTGGTCGCCGCTGGCGGCTGGGGTGGCCGCTCGTCGTCGCTGCACGAAGCGGCAGTCGATAGACAACGATCGTATGGGCGTTCACCGCCAGGGGTGGACCTGCCCGCTCGTTCGTGTCCTGCTGTGCCGAACATCAGCGCGACCGCGTGGGTGTGCGACACACTGCGGCGAAGTTTGCTTCCCGGATCAAGGAGCCGTCTCCCGTGACCGAGTCGATTTCCGTCCCTGCGCTGTGGCAAGGGCGTTGCCAGTGCGGCGACCACACGTACGAGGCATCCGGTGTTCCGGACGACCCTCACCTGTGCTCGTGTCAGCATTGCACGCTGCTCTCGGGAGCGCCGGCGATGGCGTGGGTCGGTTTCCGTAAGAGTGCCCTGACGTGGACGAGTCCCGCAGGAGAGCCGTCGTACTTCTCGACGTGGCCGACCCTGCACCGGGGATCTTGTCAGCGCTGCCGGACACAGCTCACCTCCGTGGCGGACGGTTCGGACATGATCATGGTGACGATCTTCAGCCTTGCTCGCGGTGCCGAACTGACTCCGGTCGGACACAGCTACCGCGATGAGGCGATGCCCTGGATGACCATCACGCTCGCGCCGGATCCGCAGCGTCACACGTGAGCGTCAGGCAGGACGGCAGACCGTGGCGCCCCGCGGTCCTGCGAGTACCCTCGCTAGGCTTCCGCAGTGAACGAGCCTTCCTCGCTGCCCGGTGACCCCTGTGAGCTGCACCTGCGCATCGTCTACGACGACGAACTCTGGGACACCCCGCAAGCTGACACGCTGGAGCGGTGGAACGTCTCCGTCCTCCACCGCCGTCGTTCGCAAGACGCTGTGCCGGACGCATCGGCTGGCGGGGACTGCGCAGCCGCGGACTGCCCGTCCTGCACGACGGACGCCACCGTCGGGTCGATGACCTTCTACCGGGTCCATCTGGACCGCGGGCGCAACGCCTACTGGGCGATGGAGGAAGAGTCCGAGGAACTGTACGAGACTGCTAAGGCGCTCCTTGACCCCGAGACCGGCTCCTTCACGAGCGAAGCCAGCGAGCGCCTGGACTATGTCGGCTCCGCCCTGCTCGTCATGGACCGCGTGACGCTGGATTCCGCATGGCGCGGGTACGGTTTGGCCGCCGTACTCGGCAGCGAGGTGATTCACCGCCTCATGGCCGGCTGTCGAGCCGTCGCATGTTCGCCCGGCGTCTCCGACCTCAGCAGCCAGGCGCTGAGGGACCGGGCCGAGTGGGATCGCGTCAACGCCAAGATCGTCCGCGGGTGGGAGAGCCTCGGATTCCGTCTCTACCGCGACAACGTCTATCTCCTCTCGCCCGCCTCGCAGGACCTGGAGGAGCAGCGCAGCAATCTCCGGAGGCACCTCGCAGAACTCGGCGCGTCCTGGCGGGCTCAGACGTCATGACCGGCGGCGTCGCGGCGCGAGACGATCTCGCCACGGACGCTTCCAGCCAGGACCGCGAGTCGTCCCCTCACCCTGGTCCGGCAACACCTTGGGCGGCGGAGCGATCTTGTCGGGCTCCAGACCGATCTTGTCCGGATGGACGCAGGCCGGCACGGCCGCGCGGGTATACCGGTGTCCGTTCTCCGGGTGGAACGGGCACTCCCACGAGGGTCGGCTGTAGACCACGAATTGCCCGCGCGGATACAGGAGGGCCGGGCAGATCCCGCAGACCGGACGCTTCGGGTCCGGGCAATCCGGATCGATGTACGGCGGACCGGTCGGCTCCGGGATCTCCATAGCCGCAAGAGAGTAGCGGGCCTGGCGTGCAGCAGGAGGCCCGAGCCTGGCCAACGGGCGGGAAGGACGGCAGTTCGCCGGGGGCAGACAAGGAAGATCGTCCAAAGGACTGGTGGACACCGCAACGCTATGTGAACCTGAACGACCTTCCGAAAGAACCCCAGGTCAGAGAGGTGATTCTGTGGCGTTGGATGCGGCGCAACCTGGATTTGCCACCACTGTCGCGGCCTCGCGGCTGCGCTCCTGGAGGCTCGGTGCCGGCCAGCCGACGGAGGTGCTCGATCAATTCTCGGATGCCGATTTCACCCACATCGTCGACGACCGTGCCGACGTGCACGTCAGCTCGCGCGACGGCCGCTTCTACCTCGGCTACTTCCCGACCGGCCGACCCGGTGGCCCGGACGAGGACTGGGTGACGGGTGAAGGCTGGGTGATCGCGGTCACCGGCACCGCGACGGTCCCCGGCTACCGCATCGCCTTCGGCACGGACACCCCGGCGGAGATGGTCGCCGGCGTGGTGGCCGGAATCCTGTCCACCTCCCGCCCTGTGTGACGGGCACGTCCGCCCTCCCTGCACATACGCACCGCGTACCCTGCCCCTGCTCGCGCGGCTTCGTCCGCCACCGCTAGGAGACCGCCTTGGAACCGCACTCGCCCGAGATGACCGTCGGCGACCTCATCGACGCACTGTCCGCGTTCGACCGCGACACGACGGCCCGCCTCGCCATCAACCCCTTCCACCCCCTGGCCCACCGTATGGGCAGCGTGACGCAGTCGGTGGATGAGCACGGGAGGCCGGTGGTCTACATCGCCGAGTCGCCCGAGGCCGAGCAGTTCCCCCTGCCGCCCGCCGTGGCCGTCGTCCTGACCTGGCAGGGCCCGGTCGAGGCACCCCCGCGCCGTAGGCGAGGCGCAACCGGCTCGGACAACGGCCAGTAGCACAACCCCGAACTGACGGAGGCGCCCCTGTACCCGCACCACCCCACCGATTCCTCCCACCCCCTCTCGCCGGACCCGATGTACTGGGTTACCCCGCGCCACCTGGCCGGCGATGACGGTGTCCTCGCCGAACGGATCGGCGACACCCTGACCGACCTCGGCTGGCGCATGTGGCCGACCTCCCGCAACACCCTGCTCTTCGTGAGCCCCGATGGTCTGCGCGGCGCCGAGTGGATCCTCGCCGCCTACCCCTTCGAGCTGGGCGGCCTCCCGGTGGCCTGGCAGATGTCGGCCCGTCCGCACCCCGACTCGGCACTGACCGAATGGAACGCGTACTTCACCGCCGGCGTACCGCACGAGGCGCTCACCGACTTCCTGCTCGCGCTCGACGCCAGCGAGACCCCGGAGGCCGGGCTCGAGAACGCCGAGGCGGTACTCACCGCCCTCAGCGCTCGGGGCTGGCTGCGCGACATGGACCGCCCGCGCACGACCGCAACGGACCCTGGCTTCTCCACGAACGTGTCGCTGGAGGTACTGCCGCCGCTCATCCACGATGCCGACCCCCGCGATGACCTTCTGGGGTGGCAGGCGTGGGCGGAGCCCGTCCTCGGGGCGCCGTACCTGTGGTGCGCGAGCTTCAGCGCGAGCGCCCCGCACGAACTGGTCGCAGCCTTCGCCTCCTCGCTCGCAGCGCCCGGCCCGGTACCGCGCCGGATACTGCCGGCGGGAGCGGAGGACCGTCTCACCGTCGTCCGCCGCGGATGACGGGCGTCGCGTAGCCGCTGTCCCCGGCGGGATCTACGGGCGTGATGCCCCCTTCTCTCAGGCCCGGTGGTGCCGTTTCCTTCATGGAGCGGCGCCACCGGGCCTTCTTCGTATCCGCCCCGCAGACCTGATACACCCCCTGGAACCAAGATCAAGCCCGTACATAGGATCGTCGTCGTGGCAGACAAGTTGATCCGCATCGGGCCCTTGCGCGGTTACCTCCTGGAGGAGGTGCTGGCCTGGCTGCTGCGCTCCAGCGGCTTCGAAGTCCTCACGGCCGATGACGACCAGGACAAGGAACCGTGGAAGGTACTGAAGGAGGACAAGAACGGTCTGCTGGTCCGTGGACGTGGCGCGTGGCATCAGGTCGATGCGCTCGGCCAGTTCCGGTACGTCCCGCCGTTCTCCCTGCCGGTGCGCTTGTTCGTCGAGGCGAAGTACCTGACCACACGGGTCGGTCTTCCCACGGTCCGAAACGGCCACGGTGTGATCCACGACGTGAACGAAGCGGAGACCACCACGCTCTCCGCGCCAGGCACTGGCCGGCCGCGGACGCGATACCGCTACAGCTACGCGATCTTCTCCACGTCCGGCTTCACCCCGGAGGCGCAGGACTATGCGCTGGCCCACCAGATATCGCTAATCGACCTTTCTGCACCGGACTTTGATGGGCTGCGGAGTCTCGTAAGGACCGCGGCCGACGCGATCCACCCAGTGCTCAAGGCGGCTCCGACGAGTGAGCGGCCGAAGATGCGCGAGATGCGCGCGTATCTCCGCGGGCCGCTCTTGCAGATGGATCCGGGAGGGCTGGAATTGCCCGCCGCGATTTGCAGTCCCCTCGATTTCCTCGCGGACGCTCTTCGCAGCCGGTCGCAGCTCGGCCTTGTTCTGGCCTTTCCCGCAGCGCCGTTCGTTCTGGGGCTCGCCTCGGACGACCTGTATGGCTTCGTGGAATACGCGCGAGAGCACCCCACACATGCGGTGCGTCTGCGCCGCATCAATCAGGCAGCCTCGCACCCCGTTTGGGAACTGCGCGCCGCCGAGCACCCCGACGCATATGCGCTCCGGTTCGGGCTGCCGGAGCGGGTGGAGAAGTGGATCGTCGAGCAGGACGAAGGAATGCCCTCGCGCACCCGGTACGTCAAGCGCAGCATGCTGTCGACCATGACCCTGTACTGGATGCACGGCGAGCACGCCCAGACCTTCCAACTCCGATACGAGCCAGGCGAACTCCGCCTCGACGGCTGATCGGCGCGAACGACGAAACCCCGGTGTCCGGGCCCGTCGGAAGAACGGGCCCGGACACCGGGGCGGGTGCAGGAGGAGCGGATCAGCGTGCGGTGTGGGCCTTGGCGAGCGCCTTGTCCAGGTGAGTGTCCACGAGGCCCGGTGAGCCGGAGACGAGGACCAGGACGCTGCCGTCGCGGATCGCCGTCTGCTTGACGACGCTGCGCTGCCCGCCGGCGGAGAAGGTGAGCAGCTGGCTCCACTGCTCGTCGCCGAGGTTCGGCGCGGCCGACTTCGCAGTGCCGATGTCGACGGCCGTGCTCCCCGACGCCATCTGGTACGAGGGGCAGGACAGCATCGCGTCGAAGACCTTCGAGATGCCCGTGGACAGCTTCGCCGGGCTGTCGCTGTACAGCTCCTCGCTGACCTCGGAGGAGCTGCTGCCGCTGTAGGTGAATGACGCCTTCGCCTTGCGCGCGAAGTCGAGGCCGGAGCCGGTGGCAGCACTGCTGCCGAGCTTTTCCAGGGCCGGGCAGCCGATCACGGTCACGTCGTCGTTGCGGCGAGGGGGCTCGGGCTTCCGGGTGTAGCCCTCGCCCAGATCGCCGATGTTCAGCAGGCGCTGGTGCAGCTGGGCCGAGGACAGCGGCACGGACGCCGCCGCGGTGCTGCCACCCGGGTGTGCGGATGCGGAGGCGGAGGTGTCGGACGGTGCGGCGTGGCCGGCGCAGCCGGTCAGGGTGAAGGTGGTGAAGACGGCGCCGAGGCCGAGGACGGTCGTGGTGGAGCGGCGCATAAGTGAAACCCCTTTGGTGATGCGAGACGGATGGTCTGACCGGATCGGCCCTCCGGGTGCCGATGAACGCAGGGGTGGGGGAAGGGGTTTGGCGTCGTCAGTGGCCGAGGTGGCGCAGGCCGTCTTCGAGGTTGGGGTGGAAGTGGTCGACCGGACCGGAGTTGCGGTTGTACCAGGCGGTGTCCAACCGGGTCTCGTGCGTCTCGTGGCCGTCCTTGCAGCGCAGCCACACGGAGTCGTCGTGCATGTTGAAGACGATCCAGTTCCGGTACGCGCCGCAGTGGCAGGCGTGGACTTCGCCGTCGATGACGAGCGGGACGTCCCAGCGCATCATGAAGCCCGAGACGTCCTGGCGGCACGGCGCGCGGAACTCCGGCGGCAGGAAGTCGGGCACCACCGTGGCCTCGGCCGGCGCGGCGACCGGGGCGAGAGCCTCGGGCCACTCGGTGTGCATGGCCAGCAGGGCCTGGCCGGCTCGCTGGGCTTCACGGAACTCTCGGTCCGCTCGGGTCGTGCGTCGGAACATGCCGTCTCCATCTCTGTCATCTCGCCTGCACGAGGAGAGTGCCGCAAGTCGCTGACCTGCTGCAACTCTAGAATTCGTGAAGTGAGACCGGCATTTCCGAGGGCGCGCAGAGACGAAGCGGACGCGAGCGGGCCTCTCGTTACAAATGCATTGCGGCCCGTACCGCCGGGAGGGACGCGGCGTTGTCCGAGTATGCCCAGCTCCCCTTTGCCCGTCGTCTCGCCGCAACTGCGGGGCGCCTATTGGATGGACTCGCCGTTCCTGCCGCATGCTCCGGGCTGTGCCTGCGACGGCACTCGAGATGTGTCGTCGCCAGCTCCTCGTCGGGTGCCGGCCATGCGCACCGTGATGCTGTGCATCGCGGGAGCTACCGTGGCCGTCGCGATGGTTGCCGTCCTGGTCTGAACGCCTTGTTCACCGCCGATGCTCTCGTGTGCCTTCGGTCCCCGGCCCCGGCGTGCGAGAGGGTGTCGCGGTGCGGGTGTGCCCGCGGCGGCTCGGCGCCGTGGTGTGCTTCTCCGGGGTGGGGGGCGTTGCGGAAGCGTCAGCGGGCAGGTCTGCCATCCGTCGAAGCCGCCACACGAGGACGTCACTGATCGAGTCG
Organism: Streptomyces venezuelae; assembly: GCF_008642355.1. Lineage (NCBI taxonomy): Bacteria > Bacillati > Actinomycetota > Actinomycetes > Kitasatosporales > Streptomycetaceae > Streptomyces > Streptomyces venezuelae. The sequence goes on along the minus strand of NZ_CP029193.1, from coordinate 2,813,323 downwards.
GCGGTCCCCAGCTCCCGTCGCTCGGCGGCTTCGGCCAGGAGCGCGGCCGGGTCGTGCCCGGCGCGCTCGACGTCGGCGAGGGTGGAGGCCAGGGCGTACCAGCCCGGCTCGGCGAGGACCTGCTCGGCCAGCTCCGGCACTGCCCGGCGCAGGTAGGCCGTCTGCTTGCGTTGCAGGGGCAGGGACATGCGCCGGCCGCGGTCGCGCATGACGCCCAGATACATCGGGGCTGCGGCCTGGTAGGCGGCGCGCAGGTGTTCGGCGGCCTGGCGCGCAGCAGCGGCCTGCTGGGCGTGCCCCTTCATCGCGTGCCACTGTGCGGTGGCGGTGACCAGGAAGAACACCATGTCGATCAGCATGGCGGTCGTGGCACCGTCCTCCACCCGCCCGAGTGCCGGCCCGCCCTGGACGAGGTCGCGGGCGGCCTTGCGCAGATCGCGGGCGTGCTGGCGCTCCGCCCGGATGTGGGAACGGGTCGCCCGCTCGAACACGAAGGCGGCGTCGCGCAGTTCACGCCGGGTGTTCAACGCCGAGGTCTTGGCGAGCGCGTCGAGGACCTCGCCGCCCGCCGCGATCAGGCCGGAAATCTGCCCGTCCTCACCCTGGTCGATGACGAGTACGGCCTGCCACGACGCCGTCGCCGCCTGGCGGCGCGCGTCCGAGGGGCTGATGGGGTCCGATCCGGAGGAGCGATCCGTGGCGGCGTCCCGGCCGGGCTCGGAGGCGTTGTTCGCCCAGCGTTCGCGGATGCGAGGCAGGGAGAGATCGGCCGCGAGCGTGGAGCCCGAATAGTAGATCGGCTCCTGGTCCTCGTTGCGGTCATCGGACAGCGCGACCTTGTAGCCGAGCAGATCACCGGAGGGCGCGGCGCGCGTATCAACCAGGAGGCCAGCGGCAGCCAGACGGTCGAAGAACTCCTCCTCGCTGGCGACGCCGGCGGCGGCGCGGCGCACCGTCTCACGCAGCTCCTCGCGTGGGGCGCGTTCCTTGCCCTGGCGGTTCGCCTTATGACGTTCGGCGCTGCTCGGGCGTTTGGCGGCGGTTCCGTCCCCGGTGTTCACCCGGCGCAGGTCGTAGTCGATTTCGATCTTCCGGGCTTCCGCCTGGGCGCGGGCACCGTCGCGCCGGATGCGGGCCTGGCGGCCGTCGTGGCGGACGACGGTGGCGACGATGTGGATGTGGTCGTCGGCATGGCGGACGGCCGCCCAGCGGCAGGCGGCGTCGTCGCCCTCGGGCGCGATGCCGGTGGCGGAGACCATGCGGCGGGCGATGTCCGCCCACTGCTCGTCGGTGAGGATCGGGTCTTCGGGCGCGGCGCGTACGGACAGGTGCCAGACGTGTTCGGCGGGCCGTTCGGTTTCGGGCAAGGCCATGACGGGCTGGTCGAGGAGGATCTGCAGGGCGCGCAGCGCCGCCTTGCGGTCCGCGTTGCGGCCGGGATCGGGAGCCAGGTTGTCCCATGCGGCGACAAGGTGGGGGTCGATGTGCTCCTCGGCCTTGCCGGGGCCGTACAGATATTTCAGCAGGCCATGGGTGTCGTCACCCATGTCGTTCACTGAGGGGATCATGCTGCCGGTCGCTCGCTGTCCAGGTAGTGCTGGATGAACGCTTGGACTTCCAGGCGAACCTGGTCGACACCGTCGAGGACCGCTTGGGCCTGCGGCGCCGGCTCGTCACGGTTCAGGGCTGCCGCAACCTGGTTGAGGTTGTTGCCGATCCGGCTCAGCGCGGGGCCCAGGGCGAACAGTCGGCGTGTCATTTCACGGTGGCCGGCGACCTCGGCTTCCGTACGGGTGAGGTCGTCTGCGGCGCTGAGTGCGGCATGGGCGAGAAAGCCGGAGGGCGTCATGGCGCACGCTGCCGCGGCATCGAGCACGGACTGATTCTCGGCGTCGTTGAATCGGCTGGTGATCCGATGCTTGCGCTTGTTGGATTTGGTCTTCGGCGTGCGGTTACGAGCAGGTGGCTGGCTCGGCGGCGCACTCGCGTGCTGGGCGCAGTGCGGGTTGTGGCACGGGTGAGTCGTCTCCTCCTTGGGATGCGCGCCGCCCTCGGTCGCATCCCCCCGGTCCAGTGCCCCCCGGCGCTGGACCGCCTCCGCCACCCCCGGGGCGGAGGACGCGAGAGTCAGACTCCCAACGGGAGTCTGACTCTCGCACCAACTTGCTCCCGCTGAGGTCGAGTTGGCTTCCGGCTTATCGGGCTCGGGAGCGGGGTTTGTCGTCAGGTTCGTCATCGGTTCTGGTTCCTCGTAGAGCGGATGCGGTGCTGGATCTCGGCGGCCAGATCGACCATGGCGGTCGGGTCGGCGAGGACCTCGACGGCCGAGTGGGGGTGGTGCTGGACGAGCCACTGGCCGTTCGGGGCCAGGACTGCGGCGTGCAGCAGCTGGTGGCGCACGAGTACGTCCGCCCAAGCGCCGGCCTCGGCGATCGAGGGGGCGTGCGTGCGCGGGTGGCGGGCAGGAATGACGGTCCCTCCGGGGCAGGCGCGGTGGCCCGACCGAGGCCGGGCCACCATGACGAATGAGGATCTAGGGGTTTGACCTGGGCTTTCGCAGGCGTCAGCCGCACTCGCGGCAGCGGGCGAGGTGCGTGTTCAGGGCCCGTGCCATGTTCCGTTTCACGGAGATGGCGTGCTTCGCGCTGGTCCTCGCCGCTGGCGACCCCACGTGGCGCTCGGCGTGCCCGCGCAGGAAGAGGACGTCCTTCTCGAAGCCGGCCTTGATGCGGTCGAACCTGAGGCAGGTCTTCATGTCGTGCTCCTTGCCGTGGTGGTGTTCGTCTCGGACCTCAGCAGCTGCAGGAGCCGCGTGATGTTCGAGTTCCGGCCGCCCGCGAGGTTCAGGGAGCGGAGGATTTCCCGCAGCTGGGGACGGGTGATGACCTCGGTCCCATCGCGCTCCAGCAGCGCGGGTACGTGGGGACGCACCAGGTCGGCCGTCTCTTCGGGACTCAGCCCCTTGCGCTGAGGGCGCTGAGACTTACCGCCCCCCGGCCGGCTCCGCTGCGCCTTCGCTTTGGGCTTCGGCTTCCGGCGCACGGGGACGGTGTGGGGACGGTCCCCTTCGGTCCCCGTCCCCGTTTCCGTGTCCGGGTGTGTGCCGTCCCCGTTGTTGTTGGGGACGGTGTGGGGACGGTCCCCTTCGGTCCCCGTCCCCGTTTCCGTGTCCGGGTGTGTGCCGTCCCCGTTGTTGTTGGGGACGGTGTGGGGACGGTCCCCTTCGGTCCCCGTCCCCGTTTCCGTGTCCGGGTGTGCGCGGTCCCCGTTGTCGTTGGGGACGGTGTGGGGACGGTCCCCTTCGGTCCCCGTCCCCGTCCCCGTCCCCGTCCCCGTTTCCGAGTGTGTGCCGTCCCCGCCGCCGTCGGGGACGGCTGCTGGGGACGGTCCCATAGCGCCCTGAGCAGCAGCTTCGCGAGCGTCCGTGGCGGAGTCCTCGATGTCGACATCGGCTGCTGCGCCCGTGGCCGACACGTCGCCGTGGTCCCCGAGCGCCGTCCCCGTCCCCTCGCTCGGCAGGTTCGAGACGGGCTCAGTGACGCCGTCCCCGTTGTCGTCGGGGACGGTGAGGGGACGGTCCCCTTCGGCTACCGTCCCCGTCCCTGATTCCGCACGGTCCCCGTCCCCACTGCTTTGGGGACCGTCGTCGGGGACCGCACTCGCCCGTCGCCCCATCGGCTTCTCGGCCGCCGACAGCATCGATGGGGACGGGGCGAGCGGGTAGCCGTTCCCGAGACCGGCGTTCTTGGTATCCGGAGCCTTCACCCACGGCGAGGGCAGATCGATGGTCGCGAGGGTGGCCGCGTGCCGACGGGCGGCCAGCTCCTCCAAGAACGCCTGGCGCTGGCGAGGATCGGTGCCGACTTCCGCCCGCGTGAGCGCGGCCTGAAGTCGACGGGTGACCCGGGTGTCCTTCTCGCGATCCGCCACCGACATGCCGGCCAGCTGGGAGGCAAGGGCCACGGCCCGCCGAGACGCACGGTCTTTGGTGATCTGCGCGGCATCGCGGTTGCGGGTGGCGATGCCGAGGCGGGAGAGGAGCCGCTCTCGTGCTTCGCGTCCGAGCGTGGCCAGAAGCCCTTGCGAGGTGGCGTCCGGCTTGTGCAGCCGCAGTTCGATGCCCATGGCCAGGTGCCACAGCACGGCGGCCATGACCGGGCCGACGAAGGCGCGCACGGTGCCGCCGACCGCGGCCGACTCGGCGTAGGCCGGGATGACCTGCACCCCGGTGATCACCCAGACCAGGGCGCCGGGCAGTCCGGGCGCCCCCTGGGTCTTCAGGTTCTGCCGGGCCATCAGTGCGGTCGCGAACAGCGCGGCCTCGCCCGCGCTGAACATCATGGCGCGCTCCACCGTGCCGGCCATGTCGAGGTAGTCGGCCGCGAACCGCCAGCTGGTGTCGGCGGAGTAGATGGTGCAGTTGAGGGCGGCGAGTGCGGAGACCCAGACCGCGGGGGTGCCGACGCGCCTGCCGTCCGCGCGGTTCCGGTTGCGCCGGAACGACCAGCCGGCCAGCGCGAGGGCGAGCAGCCCGAGGGCCGCGACCAGGTAGACGGGATCGATGCCGTAGGGCAAGGACATGGAGATGGGGTGAGTCATGCGGCCTTTCGGAGGGCGGCGATCAGGGAGTCGGTCTGCACCTGGCGGGGCACCTGGACCGACGAGGCGGCGTCGTCGTCCTCGGCGGTCTCGTCGTCGGCCTGGTCCCAGTAGCGGTCGCGGTCGGCGACAGCGTGGGCGGCGTTGCGCATCAGGTCGCGGGCCCAGTCGAGGTCGAGGCGCAGCGTGTAAGCGAGGCGCTCGGGGCTCCAGCCGCGGACGTAGGCATGGCGGGTGACGGCCTCGCGCTCGGCGTCGCTGAGGTGGACGTCGCGCCCCTCGAAGGCGGCCTTCACCCGGCTGTAGTCCAGGCGCTTGTTGACCTTGGCGTGCCAGGGGCGACGCTCGGCCTCGGTGAGCCCGCCCCACACGCCCTGGCGGATCTCGTTATCCAGGGCGTAGTCGAAGCACGCCTTCTTCACCGGGCACCGGCCGCAGATCGACTTGGCCTCGTCGATGGCCGCGCGGGCGCGGGCTCCGGGGAAGAACAGCTCGTCGATGTCCTTGGGCACCATGCCGTGGCACAGGCCGCGGGCCTGCCAGCTGTGGTCGGCGATGCCCCGCAGGATTGGAGCCGAGGTGTCGTTGGTGGTGATGTGGCGCAAGACAGTCTCCGGAAGTCGCCTTGGTCGGCGGTCGCTCGGCACCTGGGTCGGCTGGGGTGCGGCGGGGGCGCTTCGTGGCGGGCTCGGGGTACGGCGGCGTGCCGTACCGCGTGGCGGAACGTTTCTGTGGAGCGGTGGCGGCCGGGTCAGGCAGGTAGGGCTTGGGCTTGAGCGGCCAGGGCGTCCTCGACGCGGACCGGATGCGGCTCGATGCGAGGTTTGGTGTTCCGGTTGCGGACACCTCCGCCGCTCCGCTCGCGGCAGGGCTCACCCTGGGGGGCGCTGCACCTCTCGCACGGGACGCTGAAGATGTCGGGCCCGCCGGCGGCGATGGCGGCTTCACGGGCGGCACGGGCGGGCCGGAAGGGTGCCAGTTCCGCTCGTACGGCATCCGGGACGTAGGCGCCGACGGCCTTGAGCATCTTCTTCAGGCCGGGCTGCGGTTCCCCGGCCGTCACCCCGCGGTGCGGCGTCGGCGCGATCCGCCCGGTCACGACGGCGTCGCGGGTCGCGACGAGTTCCGCCCGCCAGGCGCGCGGGTCGTCGGGGTCGGCCGTCGGCGTCGGATCGGTGTGTCGGCCCAGGCGGTCGCGGTAGTGGGCGTTCCACTCGCGGGCCACGTCAGCGGGCAGGATCGGATAAGGGGAGGCGACAACGCGCTTGCGCACCACATCGCGCACATCCCAGCCCTGGCCGGTGGTCATGGGAACGTCGGCGAGCAGCTCGTGCCACATGGCGAGCTGGTCGCGGGCTTCACCCGCGTCGGTGCGGATAGTGCGGGGGTCCAAGCGGCCGACGTAGGTGAGTACGGCAGCAACTTCGCGGCGGTCCAAGGTAGTTACTCCGTTCCAGTCGGTTCGTCGACGGCGGCGAGCAGGGCGGCCATGTGCGCTTCGGAGCGGGTCATGCCGGTTTGCGGGGCGGGGGTGCCGCCGGGCAGGGCGTAGAGGTTCGGGCGCTGTGGTGTGGGGGTGTGCTCTCGGTCGATCCAGGACCGCCAGTCGGCAGCCCAGGCCGCGGCGGAGCGAGGGCTCCAGGCGGCGCGGTAGTGGCGCCACTTCGCGTCGGCGGCCTGCAGGCCCTGCTCACCGAGGCGTTCCAGGTGTCCCTGCTGCTGGGCCCAGGACAGGCTCGCTTCGTCGACCTGCCAGTCGGTGGCCGTGGTGAGGTCGACAGCACTGCTGCTGCTGTACCTACGGTTCACCTTCGGTTCACTACAGTTCTGGGGGTCAGAATCTGACCCGGAGGGGGGTCGGTTTCTGACCCTGCGGGGGGTCAGATTCTGACGAGGGGGTGCAGATTTTGACCCGGTCAGATTCTGACGACGGGGGCCCGTTTCTGACCCTGTCGTGCGCCGGATGCGGTGCTTGCGCAGCAGCTCGTCGTCCAGGTCCTTGAGGGCGGGTGCGGGGTCGGCGTCCGTCAGGGGTTCGACGTCCTCGATCCGCAGGTCGGGATCGGCCTTCTGCGCCGCCGCGACCTTCGCCAGCCAGGCAGCGGGGCGCGGCATGCGGTAGACCGTGCTGTGCTGCGGGCCCTCGTAATCGTCGAGGATCTCCAGCTCACCGGCGTCCGCGAGCAGGGCCAGCGAGGTGCGCACGGCGTTGCGGCTGGCGTTCGTCCGCTCCATCAGCTCGGTGACGGACGCGTAGGCGACGCACTGCGCGTCGGGAATCCGGTCGGCGATCGACAGCAGGACCAGGCGGGCCGTGCCACGGCTGGCGCTGCTCCCCCACACCCACTTCCGTGCCTGCCCGCTCATCGGGGCACCGCCGTCGCGCGGTGCGCGCCAGACGAGGGCCGCGGCGAATAGGCGGGGTGGGTGAGGGTGGCTGCCGCGCTGGCCGGGGATCCCGGCCTTTTGCGCAGGGCAGGCGGCATGTAAGACTCTCCTCCGTAGTGAAACCCGCGCCGGGGTGCCCGTAGGAAAGGTCCGGTGCGGTGAGGTGGGTAATCTCCGAGCCCTTGCCGGGGCTGGAGTGTCATCTAGCGGTCGGCGTCCGGGAGTTAGTGGCTCCTTGGGCGCCGTCGCTGTTTCTTGGGCTATGCCGCCCGGCTAAATCGCGCGTTCTGCATAGGGCTCCTTGTGCCGTCTACGGCCGGGCGGGGTGCCCGGCGGGGGACGACGAACATATGCAGGGTTCGCGGCAAGATCCAGACCTTGCTAAAGGACTCTCTACAAGTCGCTGGGGAGGGCGTCGGCACCTGCGCCTGCGGATGGAGGCAGCGGGTCGGAACGCGGGCAGCACCTTGATCGTTCCGATGCACTCGGAGATGATCTTCACGGTGCCCCCCTAGCGTGTCGCCTGACCACAGTTTGTTGAACCGGCTGGTCACAGCGATTTAAGCCAAGCCCCGCCAGGGGCGTCAACGGTGATCTTTTGCCCGATTTACCTGGATAGGTCGCCCGGCGAGTATGCGGACCTCCGTATACCTACGCTCCCGTAAGTCGCTTACAGCGCAAGGGGAGTGAGGGGTTCGGGGCGCTATGTTGACGCATAGTGAAACAGGTCTAGACCGATCCCGGAGGGGTTTGATGAAAAGCGGCAACGTTTTGCCGCTTTTTCCTCTGAGGGTGCTAAACGATCATCCGGACCGCCCGATTCGGGGGTGAACGTTCCGCAGTGTCAGACATAAGTTGTTCGAGGTTGAACCAGGGTGCTGGGGGCGTTTGTGGCCCACTCCACACGTGGTCAAGATCATTTAAATATTGCGTATCGTTCCTGCAGGGGGCTTCGGGCGGGGGATCCGGTGTGCAAGACCGGACCCTTTTCGTGCCCGAGAAGAGCGAAAGGCTTCTCAGAGGCGTAAGGCAGGTTTCTCGTGGTCCCATATGCGCACGACACCAGCAGTAACGGCGGTGCGGACGAAGGTATTTCAGGAAAGATTGGCGCAGCCCAGCAGCCTGCCGGCCAGTACATGGGCTTCGGTGCCCTACTGCTTCAGTGGCGAAAGGCGGCCCCCGGACGCCCCACGCAGGCCCGGACGGCCAAGGCCATGGGGATCTCCGTACGCACGTATCGCAAGATCGAGAAGGGTGCGGTGCCGCCCAGGCTCACTCCGGCGCAGTTCGAGTCGCTGGCGGAACTCTTCGGTCTGGACGACGAAGGGCGCCACGCCCTCACGCTGCACAACATCGGCTCAACGCTGATCGCGCCGCGCGGCAGCAGCCAGCCTCAGCTACAGAAGGCGCTGCGACTGCTCATCGACCGGCAGATGCCGAGCCCTGCCTACCTGTGCGACCAGCACTGGAACATCCTTGGCTTCAACTCGGCGATGGCAGAGTGGTGGCCCTGGGTGATGGAGCCGGGGGCGAACCTCATCCTGTGGGCTCTGACGTCGCCCGAAGCGCGCGTTCAGTACCAGGACTGGGACATGCACGCCTCGGCCTACGTGAAGATGTTGAAGTTCGCCGAGGCCACCCGCGGGGACGACCCCGAGCTGCGTGAGCTGATCGAGAAGGTCAAGAAGGACCCTGACGTCCTGCACGTCTGGGACACCGAGAAGTCCATGGGTGAGACCCGTGACGGCCACGTGTTCCGCATGAACGTCGCGGCGCTCGACTGGGAGACCATAGAGGTCGTCAGCCACGTCCTCTACCCGGCGTCCATGCCGCAGTGCCGTTTCGTCGTGATCACCTGGGTCGAAGGCGGCGAGGGCGAGCGCGATGCGCTCGGAGGTACCCGCAATGCCTGGGCTGCCACCGCGGCGAACCAGGATGACGTCGAAGCGGCGCAGTGGCACGAGCAGAACCGCGTGGCCGAGGACGCCGCCACCCGCTGGCGTCGCGAGGCGGCAGCCCTCGCGTCCCGCACGGTCGTGTCGACCCCTGACGAGGCGGCCGAGCTGGCCGGGGCGAACGGCGTACCGATGCCGGCGATCAGCAAGCTCATGGGGCCCGACGCCCAGCTGACGCTCGCGCCGGAGCAGAGCACCGTGGTGTGGGCAGTGGAAGAGGCCGCTGGCATCTGGTCCGTCACGCACGTGCGGCCCGCCACCGTCATTGCGCGCGTGCCGCGCGAGGCCATCCACGGAGCGTGCCTCGCCGAAGTGCTCCAGCTGGTGCGTGTCGCGCTGCCGGCTGACGCTGCTGCGGCCACCGCGCGGATCGGGCAGCTCCTTGAAGAGCGCGATACCGAGCAGCGTGTGCTGCGCGAGGTCCTCAACAAGATCAAGAATGATGGCGGCGCTGCGGCCCGGGAGACCGGCCAGTTCTAGCCCCTCGGGCTTTGTCCGGGAGTCGCCGACAGCTGCGGCTCCCGGACGAGCGGCCCTCTGCTACGCACCCGTCACCTGCACAGGAAGACCCTCATGCCGAAGTTCACCTACGCGCTCCCGCTGCGCTGGGCCGATGCCGACAGCTACGGCCACGTCAACAACTCCCGCTACTTGACCTACCTCGAAGAAGCACGCACCCGGATGGTCCAGGAGCTGCTGCCGACGGACGAGGCTGAGCGGCGGCGCCACGCCTTCGTCGTTCAGCAGTCCGTCATCGACTACAAGAAGCCGCTGGACTACCGCGATCAGCCGGTTGACGTCGATGTCTGGGTCGTTACCTGCCGAGGCGCGCGGCTCGAGCTCGGATACGCCATCAGGGACGCCGAGCATACGTACGCCGAGGCGACGACCAAGATGGCTGCCTTCAACCTGGAGACGGGGGCACTACGCCGCATGTCAGAAGCCGAGACCGGCTTCTTCGCGCGCCACACTGCGGACTGATCGGCCCGCCTTAGCCGTCTCGGTGGGCAGCCGCACTCAGGCGCTGCGCGCATGCAAGGCAGCAGTCAGTTGTCGGACGCTGGCGGTGCGGGGATGGTGGTCGGCGAGCTCGGTGACGATGGCGCGCATGCTGGGGCGGTCGCGGACCTCAGCCGGTGCTTCCCGGTGAGCGGCGAGCAGGGCGACTGCGGTCTCGTCCGCCTTGCCCCATTGCAGCGCATCACCATCGCGCTGAACACCACCGCGTCAAGGTGCCGCCGCCCAGCGACCCCAGCTCAGGCGAGGGCCGCAGTCCTCGCTGTGCGCCACGCCTGCTGGTACTCCCCGGCCCGAACGGCCTGTCTGGAGGAGTCCGCCGCCACCGTGATCCTCCTGGCGGCGCGGCGGCTGTCCGTCACCTGGTGCCACGGCGTCGCGCCGGATCCCGTTCGGCTGCACGCCTGGGTAGAGACTGAGGACGGCGCCCCCGTCGCCGAACCGCCCTCGACGCTCGCCTACACGCCCGCCCTCACCATCGGAGGCCATCATCAGCACCAGCCCTGAGCCGACCCTGTGGCTCAGCACCGATACGTGCGCCCTCGGCCCCTACCGCGCCGACCTGGTCGAAACGTACTGGCGCTGGGAGCAGGACCCCGCACTCCTCGTCGGCTACGGCCGCCAGAGCCCCGAGTCCCTCGAAGCCCGCACCGAGGGCATGACCCACCAGCTCCGCGGCGAGAACATCCGCTTCACCATCTACGACCTGAGCACCGACACCCCAACGCCCGCCGGCGTCGCCACGCTCCTGCCGGACCACTCCGTACGGACCGCCGAGTACGTGATCATGCTCGCCCGTGAGGCCCGCGGCCACGGACTGGGAACCGCAGCGACCCGGCTCATCCTCGACTACGCCTTCCACATCACCAACCTGCGGATGGTCTGGCTCAAGGCCCTCGCCCCGAACACCGCCGGCATCCGTGCCTACGAGAAGGCCGGCTTTCGCACAGTCGGGACGATGCGCGAGGCCGGTTACTGGCTCGGCCAGATCTGCGACGAGGTCATCATGGACGCCCTCGCCAAGGACTTCACCGGCCCGTCCACAGTCCGGGCGGCACTGGGCGATAGCCGCTGACCGGCGGATGAGGCTAAGGGCGATCGGGGCGAACGTATCGTAGGTGGCGACGAGGGCGGCCCTGCCGGTCTCCGTGTAGCCCTGGGCCCAGGCGTGGCACACCTCCTCGCTGAGCACTTCCACCGTCCACTGAGCCGGGCGCCCGCCTGGGCGGTGCGGGCGGCACTGGCGGTGGCGTCCAGCCGCCAGATGTATGGCGAAGGCATCGCGTCATTTGGGCGGTGGAACATCACGGGGCGAAACTCTCAGCGCGGTGCGGCTGTTGCAAGAGCGCGAGCGCCGCCCCCTGCGCGGCGTGGGTATGACCGGCTGCTAGGAGACTCCGTGGGGCGACAGAAAGCTCGTAAGCACAAGCGTCAACGCCTGCTGGAACCCGGGATGCGCGCCTTGGGCGTGTTCTGGGGAGAGCGGATGGAGCCGAACCCGATCACGGGCACGTTCATGTTGGAGCCCACCGCGCCACCAGAGACTGTGCAGTTCTTTCGGGCAATGGAGGAACTGCTCCCGATCTATGGCGGCAGCATCCCAGAGTCGGCTGCGCTGTTGGACCAGGTTCTGCGGCAGGACGTGATCGGCGTGCTCGACCCCGGCGGGCAGAAGGGAAAGGCTCTGCCGGTAGCTGAGTTCGCGGCCACAGCAGGGGTCGGACCGGACGAACTGCGTGTCCACGCGCACCACCTGCATGCCAGCGGCGCCCTTGCTGTGACCAGGAAGGGCCTTCTCCAGACAATCGCCGGCGCTCGTATGCCCGCCGCGCACGGGTGAGCGGACTGCGCTATGGAGACAAGGCACGTAGTTTTCAACATCGGTGACAAGCCGATCAAGAACATCCGCTTCACCTGGGGCGGCGACTACCCCAAGGACAGACGTCACCTCGAAGGCTGGGGGGCTGCTGTCGAAGTGCCCGCGATCCTCGCGCTCATGGACAAGGTCATTGCCGGCGAGCTCACCGTCGAAAGGGCCCGCAGACTCCTTGCATCCGCGGCGGACAAGGTTGTACTCGCCTGCGACCCCCAGGAAGCCGACCCCGACATGCGTGCGCTGGCTCGCTGCTACGGCGACTGCGACGAGTGCATCGCCCGCAAACCAGATTTCGACCGCCGACTCCACCAGGTGCTCGTGCAGCGCGAGCGATACCGTGATCCGGCTGCCCATCCATGGGCCGCCATCCGCTCCACCCTTCACCGGATCACGTGCCGTCATGTGGAGTCGCTGGGCCAAACATGCGGGCTCTTGTTCACGAACTTGGGTGAGATCGATCCCGAAGAATATGCCCAGCAGCTCAAATGGTCTGTGCACGACGACTCTGCGGGCATTCCTGGTGAGGCGTGCACGGTGCTCGCTCGACACGAAGCCGCCTCCTGGATCGCGGAGCGCACTGGCCCCAAGGGCGGCGAACGCTTCAAGACGTGCGGCATCTGCCACCCGGAGCGGCCCGACCGTGCATGAACACTCCAGGGCCGTCACCCCTGACGGCGTCAGAGGCGATGCAGGGGACGAGATCGTCCTGCCCGGAAAGGTTCGAGGCCCTGCGTTGCAAGTGGTCCCTGTGATGTGCTGGAGCCGTTGTTACCGAAGGGGATGAGGAACGGCTAATGCCCCACGGAGGGACTCCTCCCTCTCCGGTGCTTGGCGCTGCGCGGTTGAGCGAGGCCGCAGCCTACTGCTCGTATCCCCAGGAGTATCCGGTCTGGCGGTACTCCGCTACCGGTAGCGGTTCGACGCCGGCGCGCATGCGGCTGGTGTACAGCAGACCTTCGAGGTGGTCGATTTCGTGCTGGATCAGCCGGGCGAGGCCGCGCTCGTAGACGGTGGTGACGGTGCTGCCGTCCAGAGCAGTGGTCTCGACTGTCACCGCCAGCGGGCGCGGCACTAGACCGCGGACGTCGAAGAAGCTGAGACACCCCTCGTACTGCTCGTCCATGCCCTCGGAGCGTTCGGTTATACGTGGATTGAGAAGCACGATGGCGCGGGAATCCGGTGCGGGCGGCTGGACGACAGCTGCGGCGCGGCCGACGCCGAGCTGGGGGGCAGCGATTCCCATGCCCTTGGCGAAGGGGTGGATCTGCGCGATGCGCTCGATCGCGGCGAAGAGGAGGTCGACGGTGTCCTCGGCCGCGCCTTGCTCGGAGGGCAGGTTGAACCGGCGGGCGGGTTCGTCCAGGATCGGGGCCCCGAGCTGGACCACTCCCAGGCCCCTCATCCGGTCGCTTGGCTGTACCTCGGTCACCCGAACTCCCCATTTCCACCAGTCAGTTCACGGGCGCAGAAGCGCCAGGCGAGACGATAGCGGGCGTGGAGGGGCGGTGTGGTTGTCGACCCGCGGAAGGATTGTGCACGGCCGACCGACTCGGTCCGGGCCTCGAAGAATCGCTGGGTCGTCTGGGGCATCAAGGTCCTCATGACTCGGCGTCCAGGATGCGGGTGGTCCCGGGGTGGCGGCTGGGGATGGGGCTGTTGCGGGAGACGGAGTCCTGGGCGGCGCGGGGTTTGCGGACCAGCAGCAGCCGCGAGCCGGCCGCTTCGATCCGCCGCCTGCGTTCAGCGGCTATGGCTTGCGGCCCCAGGTGCGACATAGCCGGGGCGATCACGCCGTACACGTCCGGCAGAGCGAGCACGTCTAGCAGTCCGGTGAACGCCGCGGAGTCAGGCCCAGAACTCACGTGGCGGTCGGCGAAGACGCCGGACAGTTGCAGTTCGTGGCTGCGGCAGTACTCGGTGAGCGACGCGGCCAGTGCCGCGTGCCGGGCTGCGGAGACCCGCACCAGCCGCAGGAAGCCGTACACAGCCGGGCCGCTGACCGGGTGATGCTCTGTGAGGGGTTCCATTGCTCAGGACCGTCCAAAGGGCTCGACAGGTGGTGACGTCTTGAGCGTGGGCCGCCCGCCAACTCCGGGCCAATCACCGCATGTTCTACTTCCGTTCCACTTCCGTCCCGCCGACTGCACGGACCGTGCTTCGATGGCTGGCGGAAGGGAGTGACGTGTGGCGACCGTGCACCACTGGACCGGCCTGGAGGCCAAGGCCCTGCGGCTCGCACTGCGGCTGAGCGTGCGGGCCTTCGCCCAAGACCTCGGCCTGGCGGTCGCGACGGTCTCCAAGTGGGAGTCCAAACTCGCCGCCACCGAGCCTAGACCCGACACCCAGGCCATCCTCGACACCGCGCTCGGCCGCGCAGATGCTGCCGTCCACCTGCGCTTCGAGACGCTCCTGTCCGAGACGATCAGCGCCGTGCAGAGCGCCGGGCGCCGTGTCACCGCCTCCGGTCCCCGGGCCTGGGAGTACGAGTCCTGGGCCGACGACTTGGACCGTGTGGTCGTCGCCCTGTCCAGGCAGAACTTCACCTTCGCCGACAGCCTCCTGGCGCGCTGGCTCGGCCGGTTCAAGGCCCCCGAACTCGACGACAAGGGCCTGTATCTGTTCGCCCGCTCGACCGCCCTGCTCGGCGACCTTAAGCGTGACCAGGGCGTCGTCCTTGGCCCGCTCTCCGCCCAGCACTCTTATGCTGGCGCCCGCTCCGTCTTCACCCAGCTCGACATCCCCCGCCGCGTCGCCCAGCTCGACCTGTCCCTCGCGGTCGTCACGGAGATGTCCGGGAAGCTGGAGATCGCCGCCCACCACTACGAAACCCTCGCTGTCGACGACCGGCTCTCGCGCCGCGACCGCGCCAGGGCCCGACTGTGGGTGGGGACCGCGCTGAGCAAGGACGGCAACCACGACTATGCGACCCGCGTCATGCAGGCCGCGACCCGCGACTTCGAAGACCTCCAGGAACCCGACGACTGGTCGGTCGCCCACCAGAAACTCGCCCTCGCCGCCCGCGGCGCCGGCGACCTTACCCAGGCCCTGTACTTCATCGACATCGCCCGCAACAGCGGAACCACCGAATCACCGATGCAACGCGTGCGACTGGACACCGCTCATGGCCACATCCTGCTCTCCGACGCAGCGACCCGGGATGATGGACACCTCGTCCTCGACCAGGCCGCCAGGACAGCCGCGCAGTACGGACTCGTGCACCAACTGCGCAGTATCGAGGGCATCAAGGCCATGAGCGAGGGGCCGACCGGCCCCCGGCAACGGTGACCAGGGAGAACAACGCGTGAGCGACAACCAGCAGGCCATCACCGAGGACCAGTGGCGCCAGGCCAAGCTCATCTGGGACTACCACCAGATGAGCCACGAGCTGCGGCCCGTCGACGTAGCGATCGGACTGGGCAGCCACGACCTCGGCGTCGCCACCCACTCCGCCGACCTCTATCAGGCCGGACTCTTCTCGGCCCTGATCTTCACCGGTGGCAACAGCCCCACCACCGCCAAGGTCTTCCCGCGCGGTGAGGCCGTCCACTTCCGCGAGCACGCCATCGACCTCGGCGTCCCCGCCGACGCGATCCTGCTCGAGCCGAACGCGGGGAACACCGGGCAGAACATCACCCTCTCCCGTGAGGTCCTCGCCGACGCAGGGATCCGGCCGAAGACGGTGCTGCTGGTCTCCAAGCCATATATGGAACGGCGGTCGTTCGCGACCGCCCGCAAGCTGTGGCCCGACGTCGAGATCCTCTGCGCGTCGGAGCCGCTGGAGTTCGACGACTACTTGAAGTCCATCGGCGACGAGAAGCTCGTTCTGGACATGCTCGTCGGCGACCTCCAGCGGGTCATCGAGTATCCAAAGCTCGGATTCGCCATCGAGCAGGAGGTCCCGGAGGACGTGCATGCCGCGTACGAATCCCTCATCCGCGACGGCTTCACCAGCCGCCTCATCGCTTCCTGACCTGCCCGAGCCGGGCGGGCTGTGCGCCATTCACCAGCCGAACTTCCTGCCCCGGCTGACCACGCTGGCCAAGCTGTTCGCGGCGGACTACTGGATCGTCCTGGACGACGTGCAGTTCACCCGCCGCGACTACCAGCACCGAGCCCGGCTCGCCGACCTTGACGACCTGGCCCGTCAGCAGTGGCTCACAATCCCCACACGCCTCCCCGGCGGACGGCCCACCCTTATCCGGGACGCCGTGATCGACGACCCCGGACTCGCTCGCCGGCGGACCACCGGGATGCTGCAGCAGCACTATGGCACCAGCCCACACTGGCCTGCTCTCGCGAAGGTCCTGGACCCCATGCTCGACGCCTTTTCCACCGGCCGGACTGCGGCCGTCGCTGAGATATCCACCCGCGTCCTGCTGGACCTGCTCGGCTGGCGTGGCCAGATCCTCACCAGCAGCCAGCTACCCGCCCGGCCGGGCCGGTCAGTCCGGCTCGCAGACCTGGCCGTCGCGACCGGTGCCCGTACCTATCTGTGCGGGACCGGCGGCATGACCTATCTCGACTCCGCCCCGTTCACGGCCCGGAACATCGCCGTGGCCCCGTTTCGGCCGCCGACCACCGGCATCTGGTCCACCGGCCGCCGACTCAGTGCCCTCTGGGCCCTGACCGCACTCGGCCCCCCAGCCCTAGCTGCACGCCTCCATGCCCTCCCCGTCGGTACCGTTCCGATGCCTCGGATGCGGCTTGACGCATAGGCGATGTTGAGCGGTGTGTTGCTATCGGGGTGCCGCACCGATGTCATGTTGCAGGAGACGCCGGGTACGGCTGTCGTGCCAGCGGCGCCTACCGGGCCGGGGCGAAGGCGTTGAAGTGCGTTGGTGGGTGATCGATGGGCAGGTCGGGCCGCCAGGCCGTGAGGATCTGGGCGCTGCACACGAACAGCTCGTCGGGTAGTTCGTCGAGCGGCCACCAGCTCCAGTCGCCGATGCTCTCGCCGGCCTGGTCAGCGGGTTCCCCTTCCCAGGCGGTGACGAGGGCGCCCACGGTGAGGCGTACGACGTCGCCGACGTGATCGACGAGGGTGCCCAGGAGCGTGACGTCCTCGATGCGCGCAGACAGGCCGGTCTCCTCGGCCAGCTCGCGCACCACCGTCTGCTCCAGGGACTCCCCGGCCTCCACGGACCCTCCGGGAAGTTCGCGAGTACCACGGCGATGGCGGCCCAGGAGGAGACCCTGCTGGCCGACGAGGATGGCGCCGACGCCGATTGCTGCGTGCGGGGCAGGGGGCCGGTTGCTGCGCGGGCGGCTGGTGATCAGGGAAGGCCGATCCGGGACGCGGCGGGCGCGGATCAGCTGGTGGCGGACCGGGTTGTCCGTGGAGGGGGCGGTGAGCAGGTCGCTGGCCTCGACCTGGAAGCCGTACTCGGTCAGCAAGTCTTCCCACAAGAGCGGGGCCAGAACGTACATGTCCACCGTGATCGGCGGGTCCTTGCGAAGCAGAAGCTGCTGTTCGCGCGGCACGACGCTCGTGGAGGGGCCGCGTCCGTGCAGGTCCGTATGCAGGCAGGAGAAGATCAGCGGGGCGTGCGGGGCCAGCCCGTCGCGCAGGGCAGGCAGCAGTTCGTGCGGATCGGTGTAGGCGAGGGTGCCGATCGCATACGCGGCGTCGTACGGCTCGACCGCGCGCAGGTGCTCGATGACATCGCCGTGGACCCATTCGATGCCGGGCCGGTTGCCGAAGTGGCGGACCGCGCGTTCATGCTGTGTGGCGGACTGCTCGACGGCGGTGACGTGTGCGCCATGGTCGCGGGCCAGGTGTACTGCGTGGTGTCCGGCGCCGGAGCCGATGTCCAGGACGCGCTTGCCGGTGAGGACGCCGAGGATCTCGGTGCCTGGGCCGACGCCGTCCCACGGGCCCCAGCCGATCGTCTCGGGCACGGGCGGCACGTAGCCGTGCCCGATCTGACGCTGGCCGTAGACCTGCCAGGCCCGGGTGTTGGTGTCCTTGGCGGGCACGGTTGCCTCCTAGTGGGCGGGTGTTTAGGGGTCAGGTGTGCGTGATCAGGTAGGCGGGGCCCTCGCCACGCCGGGCTCGTTCGATGGCGTCGAGGCGGGCGAAGGCGCGCGGTGCCATCAGCTCCTGCCAGGTGGCGAGATCGTGGACGGCCCACATGTCGTGCTCGGCGTGATCGAGGCGGATACGACCGAGCTGGTCGGTGGTGAGTCGGCCCCCGTCGAAGATGAATCCCACCTTGTTCAGCGGCATACGGGGCCCGGTGTGCAGGAAGTGCGTCAGGAGCAGCTTCGACGTATCCAGCCCGAGTTCGAGGCCGGTCTCCTCGACCGCTTCGCGCCGTGCGGTCTGCAGTGGGTCCTCGCCCACAGCGTCCAGGTTGCCGCCCGGGAATTGCCAGAGTCTCGATCCGTACACCGACCGGAGTTGAACCGGCCGGTCGTGCTCGTCGCGGATGTAGAAGCAGCCGTACACCGTGTGGTGCGGGACGGTTTGCGCGTACTCGTCGGCCGTCATCGGCATGGGGCGTCCGGGCCGGGCAGGCCGGTGGTCGAAGGCGAGGGCGAGAACGCCGAGGGCTTCCATGTCCGGCGGGTAGAGGCTGCGGAGGTTGGCGAGCAGCTCTGCGCGCGGGGCATCAGGGTCGATACGTGCGGCGTCCTCCGAGTCGAGCAGGTCCTCGAAGGAGGCGTACGGTGTGATCTGCTGCACGACGACGTCGAGTTCCCGCTCGGTGTCCCGATCGTGGAAGACGAGCGTGTCGCCGCTGACCAGGGCGCGCTTGTTCGGGGTGGCCACCCTCACCTCGATCGTCTTGCGGCCGGCTTCCACTTGGCGGTAGTACCGGCCGAGCAGGTGCATGTGGTGCTCTGGTGGTTCGCCGCCGGTCGCCGGACTTGGGACCGCCGGGATCACGTGCTTGGTGCCGTCAGGCATACGTACCTCCGTTGATGCACATCGTCCGTTGCTGTCCGGGACCGCAACCGGACCGAGGTGGAGTGGCCACGTTCCGGTGCTTCCGGGACGGTGCGGGGATTGAAGAAGTGGACGCGGCTGCCGGCGTGCTAGGGCAGTTCGATCGGTCCGTAGCGCGCGTAGGGCTCGCTCCGCATCAGTGCGTCGTAGCGGTCTGCCGCCGAGAAGTGCCAGAATTCCGTTCCGTAGTTCGTGAATCCGGCGCCTTCCATGGCGTCGAGTAGCAGAGCGCGGTGGTGGCGCGCGGACTTGCTGAGGTTCGGGGCGTGCGTGAAGCAGGCATCGTCGCTTTCCTCGGGGGAGGCGTTGACGCGGGCGCCGAGGTCGAGCTCGTGGCCGTCCTGGTCGACGAGCGTGATGTCCACGGCCGCGCCCGCGGAGTGGGGCGCGATATCCGGCGGCGACACGTACCGGCTCGCGGCCTGGTGCAGCTGCTGAGCCGTCCACTCGGGCTGCGCAACGGCCAACTCCTGCCGGTACTCGGTGAAGTAGCGTCTTTGGAGGGACAGTGGCCGGTAGCCCTCGATGAATAGCAGGTCGATGCCGGCGGGCAGGAGCGAGCGCGCGTGCATCAGCCGGGCCAGGACACCCTCGCGGACGTGGGCGAACGCGCCCAGCGGATCTTCCTTGCGGGGATCGACGCGGAGGCCGTGGTCGCGCACGTCGACGAGCGGTTCCCCGCACTCCCTCACCGGGATCGCGGCGACCTGCGGATCGGACATCAGCACCAGACTGCTCATCGAGTCTCCCTGGAATGGCTTGTACTGCGGCGTCGGGGTAGGAGCGAGGCCGGTTTCGCGCAGGATGCGCGCAATGGTGTCCTGCAATGTGCTGTCGGCTTGGACCACGGTCTCCAGACCGTCAGGCAGTAGATCCAGCTCGCGGTACCAGGAGACGAGGTGGTCGTCGGTGACTTGCTCCAGGTAGGCGGCATCTGCCTTCGAGGCGTGTCGGGCCAACGTCGTCTCCAGCGGTACGTCCAGGTAGTAGCAGCTGGAGATGCCGCGGTGGTCGCGTACCAGAGAGGTGATCATGTGGCCGTAGCGGTCCGCGTAGAGGATTCCTTCGAGCACGACGTGGAAGCCTGCGTCGAGAGCCTCGCGTGCGATCCTGCTGAGTAGGGCGATGTTGGCGCCGCGTGCGGTGTCGTGTTCCCGGAGCACGTTCCGGCGGATCACGTCCTGGCCCACGATCGCGATGCCGCGGCCGTGGTGATCTCGCAGGCCCTGGGCCACGCTTGACTTGCCCGACGCCGAGTTGCCGCGAATCACTACGAGGCGGGTGTCTTCACGTCCGGTCGCAAGTGCAGTGGAGGTGCGGCGGTGTGTACCGCTTGGTGCCCCGGTCATGCGGGCCAGCCCGTCTCGCTGTACAGCTCCCCGTTCTGGATGGCCTCGATGGCCACCCGGGTGTACGGGACGAGGTTGTCGGGGAGTGCGGAGGGGTCCCAGAATTTCCACTGGGTGCATTTGTCCGGCTCGCGTAGCTCAGGCTCGCCGCTCCAGGTTCGCGCGCGGAAGAAGAGGCCCATGCGGGGCGGGTATTTGGGCTTGCCGATGTGGTGGATGACGTGGGCGAGTTCGACGTCCTGGCGCTCGATGTGAAGGCCGGCTTCCTCCTGGGCCTCCCTGAGCAGGCAGGCGATGGCGTTCTCGTTCCCGCAGTGGCCGGCCAGCACATGCCATGTGGATGGCGCGAATGCGGAGTCGGGGTGGCGCAGTCCGAGCAGCACCGTCCCGTCGGGTCGCTCCAGGTAGAGGTGGACACCGATGATGTTGGGGACTGTGCCACGTGGTGAGGCCAGACTTCGTCCCTCGGTTGCGGGCCCGCTCTGCGTCGCCGGAAGGCTGGCGGCATGGCGTCGTACGAGGTCGCTGGTGGTGTCAGCGATGCGCAGGCGGTAAAGGTCCTCGGGGGCGAACCAGGCGAGCATCACCCCTTCGGTGAGGGGGAGTTCGCGTGGCTCACCGTTCCAGCGGCCGGCGTAGATGGCGATGGGTACCGCCGCTCCGGCGTCGTTGGAGGCGTACTCGGTGCCGAACGGGGTCAGGTCTGCGAGAGCGAGCCCGGCCTCCTCGGCCAGTTCGCGCCGCACGGTGTGTTCCAAAGTGGCGTCCTGGCGCTCTCGGCCGCCGCCGAGCAGGGACCACATGCCCGGCTCCCAGATCTGGCCGGGGAAATAGTCGCGTAGGTGGAGCAGGTACTCGCCACGGTCGTTGTAGATCAGGGCGGACGCGTTGGCTGTCTCCGGTTCGGTCTGGAGCGGGAGCTTGACCAGCTTCTCTCGCAGGGAAGGGGAGGCCGCCCGGTCCATGGGCCGCCACTCGATGCCGCCGACCTCCTCTTCCTGCAGGACCACCGGTGTCTCGTTCACTTTGCGCAGGCGGAAGAGGAACCGGAGGTCGTAGTGCTGGTGGCCGGGCTCGCCCTTGGCCGCGTGGGCATCGATGTCGTGGATGTCGATGTCGAACGGCACTGTCTCGTAGCCGGGCCACGGCGTGACGGCCTGGGGCGAGATCCCGGTCTCCTCGTGCAGTTCTCGCAGCGCTGCTCTGGCCAGGGACTCATCCGATGGCTCGGTATGTCCGCCGGGGGCGAGAAACTTCCCGCTGGCTAGGTGCAGCACGTGCAGGACGCGGCCAAGATCGTCGAGGACGATAGCGCCGCAGGTGACGTGTCCCGTGAAGGTGGAACGGCTGGCGATGTCCTCGCCGGTCCGGTCGAGGGCATTCAAGAAGTCGGCGAGCTGCTCGCGCTCGTGCGGGTGGCGAGCGAGGTAGGTCTCGACGGTGGTGCGGACGTGGTCGTGCGACAACGGCATGGGCTACCTCAGAGATGCATGGGAAGGGGGACGAGTCGAGGTGGGGGTCGGGTCAGCTCAGCCGCATCCCCGCCGCCGGGATCTCCTCGATGACTGCAGCGAAAGCGGTGGGCAGCCGCCATTGCTCGCGTGCCACGCCCGCGGCGATTTGGGCCTGTCGCGCGCCGGGCTGGCCCCAGCCCAACAGGGCGGCTGCCTGGGCGGGCGTGGCGAGCAGGCGGGCGAAGGGCCGACCGGTGGCGGGATCGACGGCCGCCGGTCCGATGGCGGTGACCCTGGCGGCCAGGCGGAGCCTCGCGTTGGGCCCTACGCCGCCGTAGACCTCGCCGTTCTCGTCCAGCACCCAGCCCAGCCGTACCGGATCGGCCAGCGTGAGCTGGCCTTCCTCTTTAGCCTCGCGGTGGAGGGTCTCTTCGGGCGTCGTATCGGTGCTCTCCACGGTGCCACCGGGCAGCATCGGCAGCGCGCCCCGCGGGCCGGGGTCGGCCACGACGACGACCCGGCCGTCGGGGACGAAGCACCACGCCCACGTCTGCTGCACGGGCAGTTGGTCGGGGACGGGTCCGCGGTGGAGCGGACTGTCCCACAAGGGCCGGTAGCGGACGTGGACGTCGAGCCGGTCCAGGGCCGGGACGTCGAGGATGTGCTGGCCGTCGGCGAGGTGCGCGGTCGCGGTGTTCCCGAGCCGGGCTCGGTAGGCGGCGAGCATGATCCGCCCGTCCACGGGCCGCAGCCGTTGCACTGCGTCCCGGGTCTCCTGGAAGGCGTACTCGGACAGCTCCTCGTGCGGCAGCCGGATCGTCGCCACCTGGTCGGGGGTGAGGGTTCCTCCGTCGAATACGAACCGGACCTCTCCGGGGCATGGCGTGCCGGGCTGGAGGTCGGGGTGGTGCGCGGAGAAGGAGTGGACGGCGAGCACGGCCGACAGGGGCAGATCCAGGCCCAGTTCCTCTGTGATCTCGCGTCGGCAGGTGACGTGCGGGTGTTCGCCGGCTTCGACGACGCCTCCGGGCAGCAGCCACGAGTCGTCCTTGCGGTAGGTGGGGTGCACCAGCAGGACCCGGCCCACCTCGTCGGTGATGATCGCCGCCGCGCCGAGCCACGCCGCATGCCGGGACGAGGCGTACTGGTCTTCGGGTTCAAAAGCACCCGGGGCGGGGTGATCTGCAGGGCTAACGGGAGAGGCCACAGGGCTCTGCCTTTCAGGTGGTGGGCGGGCGAAGGTACGCCTACCAGCGGGACGATCGTGATGCGCCGGTGTTCATCCGGTGCTGCGGTTCCCCTTGCCGTCGTCGAGCTCGCTCGTCACTCAGTTGCACCTTTCGGAGAGGAGGACGGGAGGGCGCCGAGTGGTGCGGGGCCCTGACGGAGGTCTTCCCCGCTCGACGTGGGCACGGGCATCTCGCGCAGCCCTCGCAGTGGGGAGAGCAGGAGGACGAGGAACGGAACGGTCAGCAGTCCGGTTCCGGCGACCAGCGCGGCGCGCACCCCGACTCCTGTGCCCAGGACTCCCGCGACAAGGGCTCCCAGCGGTCTGCCGGCCGAGGTCAGGCACGTACTCACGGCCTGCATGCGGGCCTGCATGGCGGGCTGTGTGACCATCTGCCGGATCGAACGCTGCGTGGTTCCAGCTGCGCCCGCACAGGCGAGTTGCACGAACAGGGCGCCGGCGATCACGACCTCCCAGGCGAGTCCGGGGGAGGCGACCAGGAGAGGGACCTGCGTCAGGGGCGTGACGGCGAGCGCGGCGAGCATCATCGGGCCCGGCCCATACCTGTCCGCGAGGAGTGGTGCGGCCAGCGCGCCGACGGCAGCGCCCATAGCGCCCCCTCCCAGAACGACGCCGAACGCGGTCGGGCTCATGTGCAAAGACCGCAACAGATACAGCGCCCAGAGCGAGTTCAAGAGCGCCAAGGCGAAGGAAATGGTCGTGTTCACCCAGGTCAGTACGGCCAGGCGGGGATCAGCGCGGACGTAGCGGACCCCCTCCATGATCTCGGTCCGCATCGCACGCCGTGCTCGGGGCGGGGAAGTCGTTCGGGACTGGATCCGCAGGGTGCACCAGGCGCTCACCAGGTAGGACACGACGTCGCCGACGAGGGCCCGCGCCGGTCCCGCTACCGCGGTCAAGAGGGCTCCGAGGTTGCTGCCACCCGTCGCCGCGACAGCGAACAAGGCGCCGATCCTGCTGTTGCCACGTTGGATCAGTGCTCGATCGACCAGAGACGGCAGCAGGCTGATCGCCGCAGCATCCTGCATTACCCCCGCCGCCCCCTGCACGACGGCCACGACCATGAGCTGTTCGATGGTGAGCCGTCCCAGTGCTGCCGCGACGGGCACCGTCGCCAGCGCGGTCGCGCAGATCAGGTCGCTGACGATCATCTGCTGCTTCTTCGAGTGCCGGTCGGCGAGCGCTCCGGCGTGCAGAGCCAGCAGCGCTGGTGGCAGCTGGCCCAGGAAAGCCAGGACGGCGACTTGTGCGGTGGTGGCGTGCAGGTGCACGACGGCGAGCACGGGCAGGGCCATAGAGGTGATCGAGCTGCCTGCCACGCTGGCCGCCTGGCCCGTCAGGTACCGGCGGAAGTCGCGGTGCCGCCAGAGGGACGGGGCGCGCCGGGGGCTGGTCATGCGGGCTCGGAGGTTGAGGGCCGGGCGGGCCGGGGCACGGAGGGGTACTCGTACTGCTCGGCCTGGAGGCGGTACATCCGCGCGTAGCGGCTGGCAGGTTCGGCGGCGAACAGCTCGGCGTGACTGCCCTGCTCGACGAGGCGCCCTTCGTGCATGACGAAGATGTGGTCGACGTGCCGGACCGCCGCCATGCGGTGGGTGACCAGGACGATGATCCGGTCAGGGCCGGCAAGCCCCAGGATCTGCTCAAAGGCACGTTGCTCGGCGTCCGGATCGAGCGCCGAGGTCGGCTCATCCACGATGATCATGCAGGCGTCACGGAAGTGGGCACGCGCCAGCCCGATTTTCTGCCATTGGCCTCCGCTCAGGTCGTGGCCGCCCCGGAACTGCTTGCCCAGGAGCGTGTTCATCTCCCGCGGCAGGGCTGCGATGTCAGTGTCCGCACCCGAGTACAAGGCGGAGGCTGCCAGGCCCTCCGGGGAGGCGGTGCGGTCGTGCTGGCCGATGCGGATGTTGGTCCCTGCGGTGAACGGCCAGCGCTCGAATGTCTGGGTGAGCAGGCTGACGTGGCTGAAGAGCTGGCGCCGGTCGGCAGCCGCGACGTCCACCTCGTCCCAGCGGATCCGGCCGGCGTCGGGCAGGTGGAGGCCGGACAGCAGCCGGACCAGCGTGGACTTACCGCTCCCGTTCGGACCAACCAAGGCGATGACACTGCCCAGCGGGATGGTGAACGTCACTTCCTTGACCGCAGGTTCGGTCCGCCCGGGGTAGCAGAAGGAAACCTTCTCCAGGCTGATGGAGCGCGGGCGTTCCGTCAGCGGAAGGCCGGCATCAGGGATGGCACGCTCCTGCGCCCGCACCAGGAACTCGGACAGATCAGCCACGTACAGGGACTGTTCATGCAGCTGGCTCATGGTGCTGACCAGCGCGCCGATGCCGGCGGAGCCGGAGTTGAGGGCCATGGCGGCGGTGCCGAACGCGGCCACGCTCATGTGCCCGGTCAGGCACAGGCTGATCATCAGCGTGAACGTCAGGAGGTAGCCGACGCCCTGGAGGGCGGAGGCCAGCAGTTCCGTGCGGGCCTTGTCGCGCGCCAGGCGCTCCTGCTCGCTCTCCGCCGTGTGCGACATCGTTTTGAAGTGGCGCAGCAGGTAGGTGCCAACCCCATGGACGCGTACCTCCAGCGCGGCGGTGACGGAGGTGAGGAGGTTCGACAGCACCCGGCTGGCCCGCAGGTGCTCCACCCAGGACATGGTCGAGGCGTAGCGCTGCTGGGCTACCCGCATGACGCCCCAGCCGCGCGGCGCCACGATCAGGACGAGCATCGGCAGCAGAGCCGGGTTGAGCGAGAGCAGCACCCCGCCGGACGCGACCAGGGACAGGACGCTGTTGATGGCGGCCACGCTGGAGCCGATCATGTGGCGTGCCTCGTTCGCCCCGTACTGGGCGCGGTCGATCAGCTCGCGGAACTCGCCGTCCTCGATCGCCTCCATCTCGACGCGTTCGCAGGCGGTCAGGTACTGCTCGGAAGCGGCTCGCTCGACCTTGGGTTCCAGGCTTCCCGCGGCCGAGGTCGACCAGGAAGCGAGCAGGGCGTTGATGCTGTTGATCACCACGAGCAGGACCCCGGCGGGCAGCGCGTGCCGCAGGCCCCGCACATCTGTGCCGGCCGCGAGGACGGCGTGCAGGGCAGCGTTGACGGCCAGCAACTTGAATGCCGTGGCGACGCCCTGGCCCACCTCTGTGACACCGACGGTGATCAGGGAGCGCCGGTCGGTCCGCCAGGCCAGCGCGACCGTCCGCCCCACGAGACGTGGCAGCGACTTCAGTGCACCCCACAATGTGAGGTCGAGTCGTGCGTACTCGTGAGTGCTCCACCCCATGTCGTACCGCAGCGGCCCGCCGAACAGCTCCAGCTCCGCCTCGCTGATCTTCGTGTCCGCCTTGGTGATCCTGCCGAAGAGCTTCTTCACCGAGCGCCTCCTGCAGGCCAGTTGACGGCCCGGTAGGACGGGCCGTGGGTGAGCATGTGGAAGATCGTGGCGGTGTAGGGGTGGCAGTCCGGCGACGGCTTCTCCATGTGCACCCAGAAGAGCCCTTCGTGTGTGTCCGGCTCGGCGTTGTAGGGCTCGCCTGTCCACGACTGGGTCACGAACACGGCGGTGATCCGGTCTGCCTCGCCGTCCGGGGCGTGGTGGTGGATGAGGCCGCAGAACTCCTGCTGGTCTGCGCTGATGAGGACCCCTGCTTCCTCCCGCGCTTCACGCCGCGCCGCGTGATCGAGCGGCTCACCGGTCTCCAGGTGGCCGCCCACGATCGTGAGCTGGCCCGGAGCGAGGGGGGCATCTGCCTTGCGGCGTACGCACAGGGCGGATCCGTTCGACCGAAGCAGGACTTGCGCCACGTCGGCGATCAGCAGGTGAGGCGTGTGCTTCACAGGCCCCCCTCCCGTGCGAGTCGCTCGACGGTGCGCCGGCCTCGCGCGGTCACCAGCGCATCGCCGTGCCGGGGACCGTAGGCGAGGGCACTGGCAGCGTCAGCGGCGGCGAATGCGGCAAGCGCCTCGCTCTCCGCCGCGGAAAGGGGCCTGCCGTACCCCTCGAACAGGGCCGTCCGCAGGTCGGGATGATCCGGCCACAACGAGGTGGCGAGTTTGACGAAGTCGGCGACGCACGGGCCCAGTGCGCTGCGCTCGAAGTCGATCAGTGCGCACCTCTGTCCGTCCCAGAGCAGGTTGCGCTCCCAGAAGTCACCATGCTGCAGCCCAGCCGGTAGCGGCCCGCAGTCGGGCAGCGTGCTCACCAGCTGCCGCAGAACACCGGCCTCCACGGCAGACAGGTGGTCGCCGGCCTCGGCGATGTGCTTGTCCAGGCCGGTGACCGTGCTGTCGACGATCCTGTCCGTCTCCGGTTGGCCGAGGGCGCCGGCCAGCGTGCCGTGGAGGCGGCGCAGGAGCTGGCCGGCCTGCCGGTGGGCCGCGCGGCGGCGCGATGGTGACCGCTCATCCTTCAAGGGCTCGCCATCCACGGCCGTCAGGATCAGGGCGAGTAGTTCAGCGGAACTGTCCTGCAGCACAGGGGCGTTGCCGTGGCCGAGGTGAGGGACGGCCTCCCGATAGGCGCGGGTTTCCCGCGTGTAGAGGATGGGCTTGGGCGCCACTTTCACATAGTGGTCCCCGGCGGCACTGCTCACCCGCCACACCTGTGAGTTGTCACGGTCGTGCGAGGAGTCCCGCACCCCGTCCAGGGGCCCCAGCACACTTTCCACCCAAGCTTGGAGGGGTGAGGGCAGACGAGTCGAGTCCGTCATGCCAGGTACCTCGTATCCGGTCGTGAACCGTCGGCGAGGACTACGGCGTGTTCGGAGCTGACGCGGTGGAGGGTGCCCGAGGAGGCGGTGGGGTTTTCGAACGCAGGATGAACGAGTACGGGATGCATGTGGGCTCCTCGGGGCGAGATGCGGACAGGTGATCGGGTAACGGCGGGTTTGCTGTCGCCGTAATGGGTGTAAGCGGGCGAAATCTAGAACCTGATTTCGAATAATGGGCCCTTCCCTTCTGTGGCTGGGTGCGGTGGTCTGTGATGGTGTGTTCGATCACTCGTGTGGGTTCTGGTACCTCCAGCGGGGGATTGCCGGGGGCCGCGTGGGCGGTCATGGGGTGGCGAGGTCCGGGCGGCGAGTGAGGGCGTCGCGGAGAAAGCTGCGTTTGGAGTAGAAGGTGTGCTCGGCCGCCCAGCCGTGCTGGGCGAGGTACTCGCCGAGCCAGGTGTTGATCCGCTGCATCTCAGTGAGGACCTCGTCCTGGGCGTGGTCGAGGATGCTGCGTGAGCGCAGGTACTCCAGCTCGCACTGGGAGAGCATGACGTCGGGGGCGGCCAGGAGGGCGCACCGGTCGAGGAAGATGCCGTAGATGTGTCCGGTGCGCAGCGACTCGCACTGGATGTCGTAGCGCACGCGCTGGAAGGGCGGCATGGCCCGGACCTGGAGGCCCAGTTCGTCGCGCAAGTACGGCCCGAAGCGATCAGGGGTGAGGTCGAGGCCGGGAGTGAGTTCCTCGCGGCGGGCAAAAGCGTCCTGGGTGAACCATTTGCGTTTGAGCACGTGCTCGGCGGTGACGGTGGGGATGAAGGAGGCGTAGCCGATCTCGGGCTCGGGGCCGGTGACGTCGAACAGGTGGTTCTCGGTGTGGTGGATCTGGAATTCCTCCCGGTATTCCGGGCGGCAGCCTTCCAACTTGCCGTCGCGCAGCGCCTTGAGTAGTTCCATGGACGCGGCCCAGATGTCCGGTGCCGGGTCGAGGGTGTACTTGAACTCCAGCTCGGTGCCGGTGAAGTGCTTGCGGAAGTACCGCAGATGGTTGTTGAGCGCCATGCTCGACTCGGCGTGCGCTGTCAGCACGGGCTCGAACCAGCGCAGGTCTTCGACTGGACCGAGGCCGACGGGCTCTGGGGTGGTGCGGATGAAGCAGGCGTCCTCGGGGTGGAAGCGGACCTGTGCGTAGGCGTGGTAGCCGCCGCCGGGGTGTTCGGCCAGGTAGCACAGCGGCACCAGACTGGGGATAGCTTCGGCGCCGATCAGTCCGTGCAGGGCGGGGCCTGCGATGCCGTCGGGGAACAGTGCGTCGCCATCAATGCCGGCCGCCGCGAGGCGGGTGCCGTTGGAGAGGAGCGCCTGGGCCGGGCAGTGCCCCAGGGTCTGCCAGCGGACGATCACGGTGGTGGCCGGCCTGCACACCTCCTGCGGCGGCACCTTGACGAGTACGACCGGCTCGTCCGGTCGCCGCGGCGCGGTGCGGTTGAGTAGGTGGATGCCGCCGAGGACGACCCACGCTCCCCGAGCCAGTGTCGTTTCATCGTGCACGCTGGTCTCCTTCGTGCGAACCGGGCACCGCGGATGATCGCCCCGCAGCCCGGCGCAGGCACCGGGGCGGGCGGACATCACCGGACGGCTGCCTGCTCGTCATTACGCCGTCCGGCTGGGCCAGCGGCCTAGGGTGGGACGGATGAGTCATGGTGAAGTCAGTCCGGTGATCTTGGACGAGGTGGTTGCGGACGCCCGCCTCGCAGCCTGGGAGTTCGACGGTGCGCGGGCCTGGCTGGAGGAAGCGCGTCGGCACCCCATGGAGCCGCTGGCCGCCGAGGTGTGGGTCACCGACCCAGCTTTCGAGTACGTCCTGCTGGTCAAGCACCGCGTACGCGGGTGGGTGCCGCCGGGCGGAAAGGTCGAGCTGGGCGAGGCGCCGCGTGCGGCAGCGGCACGGGAGCTGCTGGAGGAGACCGGCCTGCACTGCGAGCTGCTGCGTGAGCCCGCAGCCGTGGCGGTGCGCTCTTACCGGGCCGACTGGTCCGCGACGCTGGGCCTGTCCTACGCCGCAGTCGCCGGACGCGACGTACCGCTCGCCGGCGAGCAGAACCAGCCGGTCGCATGGTTCCGCCTGGACACGGGCTGGGACAGCGTCTTCCCCGAGGACCGCGAGCGGATCCATGCGCACGCACGCCGTCTGGAAGCCGCCCGGGTGGTCGGATCCCGCTGAGGTGTGCTCCTGGCCGCCGTTCACAGGACGGCCTCGATCCGGTCCAGGTCGGCCGTGGCCAGGGTGACCAAGTCAAGATCGTGAAGGAAGCGGCACCACACCGGCTCCAGGCCGGGTTCCTGCTCGAACTCCTCACGATTCAGGTGGCCGTTGGCGTATGCGGCGGTCCGCGCGGCGTACTGCCGCAGACGGGTTGGGCGCAGCCACCGCGGGGCGCTGACCTCGCGGGGCGAGGGGCGGAGCGTTCCGGATACCTCGGCCTGGAAGATCCACCAGCGGTGGCCGACCGGTCCGATGGGTGTGCGGCGGCAGTGGTTGGGACGCCATTGGTTCAGCAGCGGGTGCAGGTGGGTGACGGTGAGACCGACCTCTTCGGTGACCTCGGCGCGCGCTGCCTGTTCGGGGCCGCCGTGCTCGTCGACATGGCCGGCGACCGGGGCGATGCCAGCCGGAGGAGTCGCCCGCTCGAACACCAGCAGGCCGCTCGGAGAGGAGATCAGCACCCCGACGCTCGCGTGATCACAGAGTCCGGCACCGGCACCGGCACCGGTAGCCGGGGCAGCGGGAGTCATGTGGTGGCCTGTGGCAGTTGGGCGACGACGACGAGCCAGCTCGTCACGGTCGGGGCATCAGGGGTGGTCATGGCGTAGGCGGCATCGAGGATCTGCATCCGCTGAGCGTGAGTGAAGTTGCCTTCGGGCCGGGCAAAGACGGGAATGGACAGCCATGCCTTCTTTTCGGCCGCGGTGCCGTGCTGAGCGGTGACCTCTGTGTCGACCACGATCATTCCGGCTGCTGCCAGTTGGCCGGTCACGGTTTCCAGCGGCAACTTCGGCGGCCCGCCTGCATCCCGTGAGAGGGGTATGTATCCGTGTGTATCGGCCGCGACTTGGCGGATGAGGGCGTTCAGGGAGGGCCCGGTGCGGGTGGTCAGCTCGTCAGGATGCCGGACGCCGGCGAAGCCGCCGCCGATGTTGAAGACGAAGTATCCGCCCGGGCGCAGGACGTGGGCGACGGCCGAGAACACGGTGGCGGTGTCGGTCTTCCAGATCGCGGAGTTGCACACCACGGCATCGGCGCTGCTGGCCGGCAGGTGATCGGCGAGCCGTTCGGCCGGGGAGGTAATCCAGGTCACGCGGGCATCGGCCAAGGCACGGCGGCCGACGTGCTGCATCGCGGCGGCATTGTCGACGGAGACGACCCGGGCCTGGGCCGGAATCACGCCCAGGATCGCGCGGGCGGTCGCGCCGGCGCCGCCGCACAGGTCGACCACCAGGCTCGCGTCGGTCAGATGACTTCGGCGTGCGAGGTCGCGGCTGGTCGCGTCGTACATGGGGTGCTCGCGGGTGAAGGCGTTGTACGCTTCGGCGTTGCTGTCCTCGTCCCAGCCGAGGACGGCGTCCTGGGGTGCCATATGGCTGTGGCCTCGCTTCTCGGGGCGGCCCGGCAGTGCAGGCCGAGGGGGCAGGGTCAAAAGAGCGCGGACTGTACGGCGCCGGGCGGGGATGAGAACTTGGCGCCGAGGATGATGCGCCGGCCCTTGAGGGCACCGAGGTCCAGCAGATGGGGCAGTTGTTCGCCGTCGCCGTCGAGGGTGGCCAGGACCTGGGAGCCGAGGCAGGAGAGCACCGTCAGACCGTGCTCACCAGAGCGCGGGTCGTGCGGATACAGTGCGCGCCCCGCATCTGGGGTTCGCAGCAGGTCGCCTACTCCGGGCGGTGTCCACGGCTCCGGCGAGGCCGGGACGTCCAGGGCGTTCAGGGCCTCCGTTGCGCGGGCGAGGTGCTGCTGGTGGGCTGCGTGAGCTGGTGCGAGGTCGCGCAGTGCGGCCAGGGCCGCCAGTTTGGCCGAGGCACGCACTGTCTGTGTCAGGCCGAGGCGGCGGGTGAGGGCGTCCTCCAGGAACCGCACCGCGCGGCCGTCGCCGCTCCGGGTGAGGTAGGTGGCGATCAGCGCGCCCTGTTCGTCGAGGCGCGAGCGCTTGCGAGGCTCGGCTGCGGTGCCGATCTTGGTGGTGCCGTCGGCGAATGTGGCCAGGTACAGCCAGTGCGGCTGGGCCATGTACGACGCCAGGGCGTCGGGGACGTGCCCGCCATCGTGGAACCGGTGGGCGAAGCGGAAGTCGTCCCGGCCTGTGCAGGCCGCGCACTGGCCGCCGGCTTCGGCCGGGGCCTGGTCGGGGCAGGCGATGGCCTCGACGCGGACGCGGTCGGCGAACCGGTACCGGCCGGTGCACCACCTGCCGGTACCGCTCACCCGGTATCCCAGGCGCCTGCTCATAACGCGGGCGTGGACAAGCGGCCCGGTGGCCACGGGGGCGAGTAGAAGGCGGGGGTCTCCACTCGCCCAGGTGATGCCGTGGCACACGTATGTCCCGCTGTCGGGCAGGGCCTGGTCCATGGTGCGTTCCTTCTCGATCGAAGAGCGAGGGGTCAGACGGTCAAACGCAGACGGTCGGCAAGGGCGGCGGAGGCGGCCTTAAAGACCTGGCCCCGGCCCGACTGGGCGACGTCGAGCCTCGCCCAGCCACCCGCGTCGGCCTGTTCGCGCATCTGCCGCAGGACGGCGTCCTGGTAGCGGATGAAGTCCTCGTCACTGCCGCCGGCGTGGCCGGCCTCCAGGGAAGTGAACGAGCCCTTGCGCACGAGAGCCTCGCGAGCGCCGATATTCAGGAAAAACACCAGGTCCGGCGGTGTTAGATGCGCGAAGACCTGCTCGCACAGACCGGAGGGCACGGCAGGGTTGACCGCATACCGGGCGAGGATCTTGTGGTGCCCGTTGTCGAGGACCACATGGGTGCCTGCGGCGAGGGCCGGGCGGATGACGAGCCGGTCCTGCAGGGTGTACCAGGAAGCCAGGGCGAGCAGCCAGTAGTGATCTCCGCACGCCTGGGCGACACGGGCGTCACGCCGATAGACCAGCTCGTTGAGGTGGTCGAGGTAGGCGGACAGGTCCGGGTCCTGGGGGACGTCGGTGTTGTGCTTGCCGATGAGGAGCGCCGCGTGGCCGGCGTCGTTGAGGGCCTGGTGCAGGCGGGCAGCGAGGGTCGACTTGCCGGCCCCGTCACCGCCGACGAAGGTGATCAGCTTCCCGGCTGCGGTGGTGGTCGGCGCGTTCGCCGTCATCGGGACTCTCCAGGGGTGTGGGCGGGACCGGTGGTCAGGCGGCCGGTGATGAGGGTGCGGATGCGGTCCACCAGGACGGCGCGCCGGCGCAGGACGTCGCTGTGCCGCTCATTGGACAGGTCGGCGGGATAGTGGGAGGCGAGGTTGTTGGATATGACGTGGAGGTAGCCGAAACCGATCGCTGCCTGGCGTGCTGCTGCCCCCATGGGGCCGATCTCCGGGTCGACGAAGGCGTACGAGGCGGTGTGCTGAAGAAGCCAGTCGCGGTTCTCCAGCAGGATCGACGGGGAGGAGACGTGCAGACCGCCGAGCACTCCTTCGTGGTTGACGGCGTAGTCGCCGAAGAAGTCGTCCCAGGTCACCATCGCCCCACGGACCAGGCTGGTGTTGCCGGTCGCCAGCCAGGAGTTCGGCTCGACGCCGGGGGTCAGGGAGCCGACCTTGCCGACGTAGACGACGTCGCCTGCGCCGAGTTCGGCAAGGCGCGCGACGACCCGCCCAGCCACGTCTCCCCAGATGCTGTGCAGGAACCCGAGGTAGACCACGCGACGGCCGGCGACCACGGCTCTCTGCCAGGCGTAGCCAGGCCCGCGGGTCCACACGCCGTTCCCGGGAGCGAGGTACTGAAGGCCCCAGCCGATGATCACCAGGTCGCCGTCCAGGTCCAGGTCCAGCGCGTTGAACGCCGCGCGGCACTGCTCCTGCTCGGGCGGCTGGTAGGTGACAGTTCCGACCGGTCGGCCGGTCATGGCCAGGTACGTGGCGATGATCAGGGCGTAGTGCTGGACGTAGTCGGCGCCGGGGAACGCCTTGACGATGAGGTCACGGCCGTGAACCTCTGCGGTGGGCCGCTCGATGTTGAACAGCTTCCCAGTCTTCTCGTACCGCGATACCACCGCAGTGCGGTCGTAGCCGCCGATGACGCGGATGCTGTCCCACTCCTGGTCCTGGATGAGGTGGTGGACCTTGATCTCCAGGTAGCGCAGCAGCCGCGCGTGACTCATAGTGTGCCCGGCCGGCTCTATCGCGGCAGCGCGCAGGAGGCCGGGCGCGGGGTCGGCCAGTAAGGGGGTCATCGGCACTCCTCGGCGATCTTCACTGTGCTGCCGGCCGCCGCGCGGACAACGCAGATGTTCTCCCGGACGAGGCCGAACCGGTCCTCGGGAATCGGGCCGAGGTTCTCGATCCGCGGCGTGGAGGGCTTCTCGTACGGGCCTTCGGGCAGCAGGGCGATGCCCATCGCGCCGAGGATGACCGGCGCCGCGCCGTCCACGGAGGAGATCCACTCGTGCTCGCGCTGTTCGATCAGCTCCAGGTGCCCGGTCCGGCCCAGACCGAGCAGCCGGTAGACGAGCAGATCGTCGACCAAGCCGTGCTCTTGCAGGTAGGCGGTAGCCAGCCAGCGGGTGCGGCACAACTGCTGGTGTGGATCAGGTCGGCGCGACGCAGGCAGCGCGATGGCCCCGGCCCAGTCGCTGGTCACATAGGCGTCGTAGGTGCGCAGCCACTCGTCATCGTCCGCGGCGTGCAGCACCGCGCACAGACGGAACGCCTCGCCGGACAGTGCCCGGATCTCGCACGCGGCCTTCTCGCTCGCCTTCAGGGTCGCGGCCCCATCCCGCATGACGTCCGGCAGGATGATCTCCCTCGCGGACACCGCAAGCGCAGCTTCGACGAGGCGCTCCGCCGGCAGGGCGTAGCCGAGGTCGAAGAGCCCGTTGTCGACGATGATCTCGGCGCCGCGCTCGGCCTCACGGGCGAAGAAATCCCGGTACGTCTCGTCGGAGAGCACGTGTTGGGCGGCCACGTGGTGCACGCGGGCCGGCTCCTGGGCGACGAAGTGCTTCAGGTAGGCGGGCGGAGCGATGACGGAGAAGTCGATGCCCGTGGCGGTCACGACGCCCTCCACAGGCCGGTGGTGAGCGTGAGGAACTGCTGGGAGAGAACCGGGTCGGTCTCGAATCGGCCTCCCGCGAGCATCGTGGTGGTGCGGGCTTCCTCCATGCGTACGCCCCGCATGCTCATGCACAGGTGAACGCCGCGCACGGCGACGGCGACGTTCTCGTGTCCGATCACGTGTTTGAGGTAGTCAGTGACCTGATGGGTGAAGCGTTCCTGGACCTGCAGTCGGCCGGCGAAGTGATGGGCGACCCGCCCGAACTTCGACAGGCCCACCACCTCGCCGTGCGGCACGTATCCGGCTGTGACCTGAAGGTTCATTGGCAGCAAGTGGTGCTCGCAGAGCGACCACACGCTCATGCCGCCCACGATGACCAGCTGGCCACCCAGTTGGGACTCGGTGAAGCAGGTGGTCGTCGCGGCGCCGTGTGGGGACAGGAAGGTGTTCCACCACTCCGCAACACGGTCCGGTGTGTCGGCCAGCCCCTCGCGGGCGGGGTTTTCGCCCAACTCGACCAGGAGTTGATGGACCAGGTTGGCGACCCGGCCCATGTCGATGATCGCGGCGGGCCCGGGGCTGGTGGCGGGCGGTGCCGCTTCCGGGCTGGCGGTGGAGATCGTCATGGACGTCTCTCGCTTCCTGGGGTTATGGGAACGGATGGGGCGTGGTGATGTGCGGTTACCGGCCTCGGGCGTCCGCGAAGGCCAATACGTGAAGCCGGGTGGTGAAGTGCCAGTGCCGAGCGGCGACCGCGTCGGCCAGGACTCGGGTGGTTGCGGTGATCGCTTCGGGGGTAGTCCCTTCCGGCATCACCCACACCGGCGCGAGCCGGTAGGTGTCCGCCAGCTCGGCGATCCGGTCCAGATCGGCCAGCGTGGACGCGACGAACTTGAAACCTGCACGCCTGGAAGCGACAAATGCCTCCAGTGCGGCGGGGACGATGCTCTTGCTCTCCTTGATCCCGAAGCTGGCGAGTTTGGGCGAGACGTTGAACCGGACCCCGTCGATCACCAGCTCATGAAGAGGGGCGATGGAGCCGTTCGTCTCGACCTCGACCCGCTTGCCGGCTGATATCAGGCCCCGGACGAGCGGCACCAGCCGAGCCTGCTGGATCAACGGCTCACCGCCGGTGATGACGACCAACTCGACCGGCGACAACGCCGCATAGGCCAGCAGGTCCTCCACGGTCCGTTTCGTCGATTCCTTGCGCGGATCGAACTGGGACCAGTCCCACGTGTACTTCGTGTCGCATTTCGTGCAGGTCAAGTTGCACCGGGACAGGCGGATGAAAATGGCTGGGTGTCCGCAGCTCGGCCCCTCACCCTGGAACGTCGGGACTTCGACACCGAAACACTCTGCGACGATCAGCCCAAAATCGGCTTCTCCAGCCTGGGGCCCGAGGCTGATCGGCTGGGGTGTGGTCACTGGCCCTCCACGGTAAAGCGGGCCCAGCTTGCGCGGGTCTCGCGGACCAAGACGGAAACCAGACGGCCGGGGATGGCGGGCTGGAGGTTCTGGACGAACCAGCCGGCCAGGAATTGGGCCAGGCGCTCCGAGGTCGGCTCGAAGGGGAGGATCTCGTGCAGGTTGTGGTGGTCGAGTTCGTTGTTCAGGAACTCCTTGAACGGAGCGAGCGCCCCGAAGTCCGTGACGAAGCCGGGCTCCTCCAGAGAGGCAGTGGTGAGTACGACCTCGACCTCGTAACTGTGTCCGTGCTGGCGGGAGCATTTGTGCTCGTCCGGCAGCCCAGGGATCCGGTGTCCCGCTTCGAAAGTGAACGTCTTTCCGATGGTGAAGTCGCCGGACGGCAGTAGGACAGCGCTGAAATCCATCGATTTCCTCCGCAAGTTCAAGGTGAGACTGACTTGGGCAGCATGTGGCAGCCCCTGTTTAGGAGGCTGCGAGCTGTTCGTTCTTATGGGCCTGCGAGGCCCGGTCAAAGGCGTCCGTGAACCGCTCGGCGCGCTCGTCACCCTCGGCTCGGAGACCCCCCGAAAAGGTCCCAGTGCCGCCGGCACACATCGCTGCCCATCACCATCGCCGCGTAGAACGGCAGCTTGCTGGCGCGGACGAAGCCGAGGCGGTCGCGGAGGCTGAGCGTGCAGATGAGCTGGTTGGCCTTGAGCAGCTGCATGTACTCCTCGGCGTTCAGGTCCTCGGGCGCCCAGATTTTGTTGAGATCGGGGATGGTGGACATCTGCGCCAGCCAGTCGAGCTGGTTGCTGCCGACGACCACCTCGTTCTGCTCGGCCTGGTGCCGCGCGTCCTGCCGGAGTCGGGCCGCACCGACCACGGCGGTGGTGAGGGAGACAGCGGCGCCGGGCGGTGAGGACGGCAGTGGTGAGCTTCATCAGTCAACATCCCTTTCGCAGGGCGGAGTTGTGACCGATTGGCCGACTGGTAGTGGATTTGGGCGTTGGCTCGTTCACGCGGCCCGTGCGAGGACGACGGGCGTGAATCGGTGTCTCACTGCCTCTAGCGCGACGGCGAGCGGCGGCAGACCCACCGAGCTTCGGCGGGCGTCAACGGACTCAGGTGCGCGTAGCGGGCACAGTTCGATACTGCTGGCGATCAGGCGGTGCTGGGTGCCGAATTCCTGGGCGTGTCCGTTGGTGATGAGGGCACGGTCGTGCAGGTGTGCCCAGTGCTGAACCAGCGCGTCTTCGGCCTGGACTGCGCGCTTAAGCAGGATGGTGGCGGCGCGTTGGAAGGCGGGGTCGTCGTCGCTGTGGAGGGCGATCGTCCATGCGGCGCGGGCAGCGGTGAGGCCCACGAGCCGGTGGCCGGGCCAGTCGTGCTCGATGAGGATCCGACGCAACATGGCGGTGTTGGCGTGCTCGGTGTGCCGGCCTCGCCCGAGTTGGATGGCGTCGAGCTGGTCACGTACGCGCTTGGCTCGCTGCGCGTCCGAGCCGTCGGCACGGGCGATCAGCTCGCGGGCGAGGTCGGGCCGCCGCGGTTCGTCGGTGGTCACGTGGCGCTCCGTTCTCCGTGAGCGGGCTGGGGGACGCGGACCCGGCAACTGAGCAGTGCGTGGAGCCCGGAGCGGCGCTCGGCGCTCAGTTCGAGGTGGGCGACCTCGCCGGCCTGTCCGTCGCCGGCACCGTGCAGAGCCCAGCCCATGTCGATCAGGCGATTGAGGAGTCGCGCGACCGGGGCCGGATCACGCAGCTGGCGGGTGGGCACTTCCGCTCGTATGCGGGGTAAACCGTGGCGGGCGGCGACGTCGGAAGCCCACAAGGTGATCAGACGCGTGACGTCGTCCGGGTGACCGGGCAGCGTATAGAGGCTGCGGAGGAAGAGGCACGGCCCTTGGCCCCACCGAATATCGGGGGTGTGCTCAGGGATCAGGCAGGCCAGCATCCGTCCGTCCTCGAACAACCCGGCGGAGCGGGTCTGCGCAGCTCGGAACTGCGCGGGGACGTCCTCGTCACCAGGGAGGGGCAGGCCGTGCCGGATGAGCCAGCCCTGGCGATCCTGAACAAGCGCTGCGGCTTCCTGACGCTCTGCAGCGGTGTCCAGCATGCGCATCGTGTAGAGAGCGGACGCCGGCGTCTGTGTGAACGGGACGGGAGCGGAGCGGTCTTCGCTGCCCGTGTGGGATGCGGGCCGGATCACTGGGATACCCCGCTTCCCGTTTCACCGGTCTTTTCGGCGGTCAATACCTGCCAGCTGTGCGCGAGCACGATCAGCTCGGTGACGGTCTGTGCGCCCGTGTCGGCGAGAAGTTGGTCGAGTGCGGCGCGCAGGTCGGCAGGGGGGAGGCCCGCGGCGAGAGCGATGTCCCGAGGCAGAGTGTGTGCGGTCGTAGCCTTGATCAGGCTGATCTGCTCGGGCTCGAGATCTGGGACCGGCCGTGGTGGTGGCGGGGCGGAGACCTGGCCGGAGTCGAGGATGTGGTGGGCGACGACGGAGAGAGGGCAGCGTTCGGGGCAGGCCAGCTTCCAGCGCACGGTGCGCAGCGCGGAGTGGATGGTGCCCGGCTTGAGCTGGGTGGCCGCGGCGATCCCGCGGACGTCCAGACCCTTGATCACGTGCTGGGCGATGCGCCGTTCGGACGGGGTGAGTGGCTGTGTCGGGGTGGTGATCATGGCAGCGTCCTCGTCGAGGGCAGGTCAGTGGGTCGGGAGCGGGCCTGTAGATGCGCTGTAGGCGGGCGATATGGACACCGGGTGAGTGATGGCGGTGACCTGCCCGAAGATGCTGCCCTCGCCGAGCTTCGAGTTGTTGCTGGTCAGGGGCAGTCGCTGCACCGTCAGGGCGGCTCCCTGGAGGAGGGCTTGCCATACCCCGGTGCCGAGTACGACCTTGAGGACGTTGCGTGAGGCGTCCTCATCACCGTCGCTGAGGAGGAGGCAGCTGGGGGCAGGCCGGAAGGAAGCAGGGTCTCTCCGGTTGTCTGCGAGACGAGTCGCAAGCCTCGGGAACGACGTGAGGCGCGGACGATGTGCCCCTTGTCCTCCAACTTGGCGAGCTGGCGAGCCACGGAGGAGGAGCTGGACAGTCCGACCGCATCGCCGATCTCGCGGATGGACGGCGCGTACCCCGTCTCCTGCATGGTCGATTGAACGAACCGCAGGATCGCCTGTTGACGCTCTGAAAGTGGCTGCCTCGGCCGTACCGGCGTGGGGGCATTGCTGCTGGCGGGGCGAGCCTGGGTGGGGTCGGTCATGAGTCCTCGGCTGGTCAGGTGTGGAGTGAGTAGAGTCGGTCGTGGGCGGCGCCCGGTGACGGAGAGCGCCTATAGCGGCGAGGGTTAGATGCTGGCGGTGGACAGTTCGTTGGCGGGCGTTGCTGAGGTGGCGGCGAGGCGTTCGGACCACTGGACGTGGTCCTCGTCAAAGGCGGCGTCGGCGAGGCGAATCCGCTGGACTTCCCCGGTTCCGGCCGGCGGGTAGGTGTGCTGTATGTCCCGCCACAGGCGCTGGAGGAGGTAGTCGCGGTCCAGGGCGTGGGCGCCGTGCAGCTCCATGGCGTCCTGGGCTGACTTCATCGCCCATCGGTGGCCGAGGTACTTGCTGTTGATCAGTTCCGCGTCGCAGGACACGCCCTCGTCGAGGAGGTGCACGGCCTGGTAGGCGAGGATGCGCGCGGCGCGCAGTCGAGCTTCCATGCCGCCGACGCGGTCGCGCAGGACTGGCAGGTCGGACAGGGTGCTCCTATAGCGGATGCGGGTTTTGAGGCGTTCGGTCGTGGTGGCTACGACGGCCTCGTGGATACCGAGGCTGACGGCGGCGAGGTTGGGGCGGCCGTAGAGGATGCTGCTGCTCTGCGCTACGGCCGAGCCCCGCCCGATGTCGCCGAGCACGTTGTCGTGCGGGATGCGGACCTGGTCGAGGTCGAGGCGGCCGGCGGAGAAGCCGTGCAGGCCCAGGCCGCCGCGGTGGTCGTGAAGGGTGAGGCCGGGCCGGTCGGATTCGACCATGAACGCGGTCAGAGCGGTGGAGGTGCTCGCCCCGGCCCCGGCGGTACGGGCGACGACGAGGTGGGCAGCGGCAATGTGACTGTTGCCGACGTGGACTTTGCTGCCGGTGATCACCCACTCCTTCCCGGCGCGGCGGGCGGTGGTTTCGATGCCGCCGATGTGCCCGCCGGCCTCCGGTTCCGTCACCGCGATCGACAGCAGGCGCGAGCCGTCTGCGACTCCGGGCAGCCATCGCTGCCTCTGCTCGTCGTTGGCGAAGTGGAGCACGGCGCCGACCGGGATCAGCGTGGCCTGCAGGATGGCCGCGGCGGAAGCGGAGGCGCAGGCGATTCGGTGGACCAGCACGGACCGCGCCACGTGCCCGGCGCCGATCCCACCCAGCGCGGTCGGGATGGTGGCGCCGAACCAGCCGCGTGCGCCCATCAGTTCGGCAAGTTTGCGCTCCACCCGATCGGGTGCGGCCTCCATGCGCGCGATGCGGGGAGTGACCTGTTCGTCAGCGAACGTGTCCGCCTCGGTCCACAACTGTGCGTGGCGGGCGCTGAGGTAGGGGCGCAGAGCCGGTGGCGGAGTGCTGGATGTGGCGGGCAAGATCGTCTCCCTCTGCGTGGGCGAAGGTCGCACGGTGGAGCGGCCGACCGGGCGCGCTCTTGGGTGGTGCGGGCCGAACGTCTAGCGCAATGACGTGGGGGCGATGTGGTCCATCACATGGGCTCCGCCGTCGATGACGATGTCCCGGATCCGTCGGGCGTCGCTCAGGGGGCGCTTCTCGGGGTCGATCACGCACACCGTGCCGAGCACGGTGCCGCTGTCGTGGATGAGCGGAGCGCCGAAGTAGGAGCGGATTCCGACGGCGTCGACCACGTGGTTGCCGCTGAAGCGGGGGCTGGCGTGCACATCAGGCAGCGGCAGGGCCTTCTTGCGTGCCACGACCTCGGGGCACCAGCCGTGCTCGCGGCTCATGGTGCGCCCGACGATGACGTATCCGCTGTCCGCCGGTGGTTGGTGCAGCCCGACGAAGGTCTGCGTGTCCAGGAACAGGTTGACGAACCCGTAGAGGAATCCGGCTTTCTCGGCCATGGCGCGGGCCATCTCGTCGAATTCGTCGCTGGCGGTGGTGGGCATGCCCAGGCGGCGCAGCAGTTCGTACCGCCGGGCCAGTTCGCTCGGCTCCGCCTCCTGCGGGCGGGCTGGGGTGGTGGCGACGGGCTGCGCCGGGTTCTGCGTTCCGTGACGCAGGGCTCGTTGCGGTAAAGGGAGGATGGGCGCGGCCGGCGGCGTCAGGAGATGAGGCGTAGAGGGCTGGTACGACATCAGGCGTCCTGGTAAGTGGTGGCGGATGGGACGGGGGCGGGCTCTGTCGGGGGGGTTCGCATGGCGTGGCCGACGAGGGCGATCAGGATGCCCGCCACGTGGTCCGGATTGCGGGCGTCGCAGGGCAACACCGGCACGGACGCCGACAGTCCGAGGGCATCACGCACCTCTTCGGGGTGATGGCGCTCGGTTCCATCGAAGTGGTTCACCGCGATGGCGAAGGGCAGCTGGATGTCTTCGAAGAAGTCGATGGGGGCAAAGCTGCTTTCCAGGCGGCGGGTGTCGACCAGCACGACCGCGCCGACGGCTCCGCGGGAGAGGTCGTACCAGAGGTCTCCGAACCGGTCCTGGCCGGGCGTGCCGAACAGGAACAACTCCAGGGGAACGGGCGCGTCGGGCAGGCTGGTCCGGCCGAAGTCGAAGGCGACTGTGGTGGTTTCCTTCGCCTCGACGCCCTCGAGACTGTCCACGCCCGTGCTTGCCTCGGTCAGGTACTCCTCCGTGCTCAGAGGAGTGATGTCGCTGACCGCTGCCACGGCGGTGGTCTTGCCCACGCCGAAGCCTCCGGCGATCACGATTTTCAGCACGGTTGGTGCAGCAGCCTGTACGGGCGGCGAAGTGCGCAGTCCCGCGCGGGGGTCATCCGGCCTGGGAATAACGGTTGGCATTGGGCCACTTCCTTTTTAGGCCCACCGCGAAGGCAGCCAGTAGATCGGTGGTGGGTCGTTCTTCCGCGTCCGCGTCGAGGGCGGCATCGGAGGAGGTATACGCGGAGGGCACGGAGATGATCAGGGCGTTGGCGTCCAGAAGGTCTGAGATGAGGACCTTGACTGCGGTGACGGGGCGGGCAAGCAGCCCGGCCAGCTCGGTGACCGGTCGCGGGTGCTCCTGGCACAGGGCGAGGATCTGCTCGCACTCCTCGGCCTGACGGGGACCGGGACGTCCGGGGCCGGTGGCCAGGACGGTCTCCAGGCTCAGCAGGTGTCGCGGCCGGGTGCGCCCGCGCGTCAGCGTGTAGGTCCGTACGAACGTGGCGTCCTCGTCTGTGCGGTCGTGGGTATTCACCGGGCCTCGTCGTCAGTGCGGCTGCGGACCGGTACCTGCATGTAGGAGGCGAACCTCTGGACCAAGCGCCCGATTTCGAAGCCGACGCTGCCCGCGTCCGCCTCCGTGGTGGCGAC
Organism: Streptomyces venezuelae; assembly: GCF_008642355.1. NCBI lineage: Bacteria > Bacillati > Actinomycetota > Actinomycetes > Kitasatosporales > Streptomycetaceae > Streptomyces > Streptomyces venezuelae. Next base: position 2,770,612 of record NZ_CP029193.1, on the reverse strand, counting down.
AACGCCCAGGATCGTGTCCTTCACCTTGCTGCCCGGGTGGTTGTTGAAGGCGGTGCTGCTTCCGGCGCTCTGGACGAAAATGAGGCAGTCGTCGCGCTCGATGATGACCTGGCTTGCGGGCCGCTTCAGATGGCTTGGCCCGGTGAGGTTCTTCGCGACAGCGGAGATTCCGCTGAGGGCGGCGGACAACTCGTCCGCCCAGTCCCTGTCGACTTCGCTGTCCAGAAGTTGCAGGCCGTCCCGCGACAGCAGGACGGCGTGCGTGACGCCCGCGACCTCGGCGACGAAGTGCTTCAGCAGCCACTGCATGTCACCGCGCATGCCGCTGGCCGTCACCTCCACCTGCGACGTGGAGGTGTCCTCGGACGCGGTGTCCAACTCGGCGTGGGTGCTCATGGGAATCACTCCTGGAGGGGGAAGGGCCGGCGACTATGGCCGGTTCGTCGGGAGACGAGGGAAGGTGTGCTCGTCAGGGGCGGGTGGGCTCGTCGGAGTCTGTGGGTGTGGCGGCGCATTCGCCGGCCTGGACGCCGCGACGGAAGGCAGCTGCCAGCCCCGGCCTGGGCGCAGCCACGGGAACGTGCTCACGCTCGCCCGGCGGACGAACCGAGCCGGGCTTGCGTGTTCTCCGCGGCAGAGTGGAGGGCCTGGGGCTTCCGGCTGAAGGCAGTGGCGCCGCGGTCGGGCTTCCGCCCGGGTGGATCGCGGGGGCAGGTGCCGTGCGGGTCTGCTCCGGCGGCGGCCCGACGAGACGGACGTCGCGTTGGGTGCTCACGTTCCCGGCAGGTGTGATCGTCACGAGGAGCCGCTTGGGGATGATCACCTGGGCAGTGGTGCCTCCCATGGCGTTCTCCTGGAGGTGCACGGTCAGGTTGTGCGACTGTGCGATCTTCGCTGCGACCAGCAGACCGATCTGCCCCGCCCGCACCTGGGCACTGACGTCGACCTCGTCGGGGGCCTTGAGCAGGTGATTCATCTGTGCGCGGGACTGCGGGGGCATGGGGATGGCTCGGTCCTCGACCTCGATGACCAGTCCGTTGGGCACCGGCTCCGCGCGCACCAGCACTCTGGTGGCGGGATCGGAGGACTCGCACGCGTTCTCGATCAGTTCCGCCAGCAGGTGGGTCAAGTCGGGGCCCACATGTCCCGGGAGCCCCAGCTGAACTCCTACCGAACCCGCTGCGACCACCACCCTTGAGTACTGGACGACCTCCGAGACCGCGCCGCGCAGCGTGGTCGTGACGGACACCGGCTGACGAGTGCTGCGCAGGGACTGACCGCCCAGAACTGCTGTGTTTTCCACCTGACGACGCACCCGTGTCACTAGGTGATCGATCTGGAAGATCCTGTCCAGCAGTTCCGGATCGTCGGTGAGCTTCTCCAGTTGGTTCAGGGCCTCCAGGGCTTTGCCCACCAGGGCGTGCTCTCGCATGGCCAGACGGCGCAGGACCTGGAGAAGGACGATGGACTGGGACTCGTCGCGCACACGTATCAGCGCCGTGACGGCCTCTACCTGGAGTGCCCCGAGCGCACTGCTGATCTCCGCCGTCGCACCGGCCGGACCAGGCATCCGACGCTCGGGCAGCGGCGGCCGGGCTCCTCGGCACAGTTCCTCAGCCGACCACAGCACCGTCTTCTCCGCAGCCGCCGTGTCCTTGGCGAGGGCGGTCAGCTCCGCCGCTCGCCGCTCTTCCACGACTGCATGGATGGCGACGGCTGCCGTGCGCGTGCCGCTCCGGGCGACCAGCGCGATGACGCCCAGCCCGCAGACCAAGCCGACCACGATCCAGGCGTGAGCCGTCGCGGCCGTCAGCCACACGATCCAAGCGCCACTCAACAACACCGCCACTAGGACCAGAGGCAGCATCACGGCGCGACGGACGCGACCCACGGTAAGGGCGTCGATCTGTGGGGCTTGCCGTCTGCGGTGACTGGTCGCGGCCGGCCGTGTCGGGAACGCGCGGTCAGGCATGGGAAACCTCGTCAGTGGGTGGGGCGACAGAGCGTGCCTCGGCGTCGGGTTCTGAATCGTCTGGCGCGGTCCGGGGGACGCTTCGAGCGTCGCGCTCGGCCAACTCGCAGCCAATTACCGGCCGTTCTACTTCCGTTCCACTTCCGTCCCGCCGGAGGCGCGGATCGCGCCCTAGGCGGAGGGAGGGCTGCGGCGACAGCCGGTGCAGGAGCTGGGCGCTCTGGATCAGGCCCATGTGGCTGAACGCCTGCGGGAAGTTGCCGAGTTGCCGTCCCTGTGTGGGGTCGTACTCCTCGGCCAGGAGCCCGAGATCGCTGCGCAGTGCGAGGAGGCGTTCGAACAGGCCGGTGGCCTCATTCAGGCGGCCGGTCAAGGCCAGGGCATCGACCAGCCAGAACGAGCAGAGAAGGAAGGTGCCTTCGTCGCCCTTGAGGCCGTCCATTCCGGCTCGGTTGCCGGCCGTCGGGTATCGGCGCACCAGTCCGTCCGGGGTGCTCAGCTCCCGGCGTACCGCGTCCACGGTGCCGATGACGCGCGGGTCGCCGGGCGGTAGGAACCCGGTGCTGGGGATGAGCAGGGTGGCGGCGTCCAGAGTCGTCGATTCGTAGGACTGCGTGAAGGTGTTGCGGTGGGGGTCGAAGCCCTTGGTGCACACCTCGTGGTGGATCGTCTCGCGCAGCTTGATCAGGGGGCCCAGCTCCATGTTGAGAGCACCGGCCTCGATCAGGCGGATGGTGCGGTCGATGGCCACCCAGGCCATGACCTTGGAGTGCACGAAGTGTCGGCGGGCCCCGCGGATCTCCCAGATCCCCTCGTCGGGCTCCTGCCAGCGCTGGACCAAGTGCTCGACGAGTCGCTGGTGCAGGACCGCGGTGTCCGCGCAGTGCGCGACCCCACTCTGATGTGCGAGGTACAGGGTCTCGATCACCTCGCCGTACACGTCGAGCTGAAGCTGGTCGGCCGCTCCGTTGCCGACCCGTACCGGCGCTGATCCCTCGTATCCGGGAAGCCACGGCAGCTCCCGCTCGCGCAGGTCGCGCTCACCGGTGATTCCGTACATGATCTGCAGGTTTTGTGGGTCGCCGGCCACGGCTCGTAGCAGCCAGCGTCGCCACGCCTGCGCTTCCTGCCGGTACCCGGTGCCCAGCAGCGCGCCCAGCGTGGTTGAGGCGTCGCGCAGCCAGGTGTGCCGGTAGTCCCAGTTCCGGATGCCCCCGATCTCCTCGGGTAACGACGTCGTCGGCGCCGCTACGATCCCGCCACTTGGCCCGTAGGTCATCGCCTTCAGCGTGATCAACGAGCGGACTACGGGCTCGCGGTAAGGCCCGTCGTACGAGCACTCGCTGGTCCAGCTCTGCCAGAAGGTGAGCGTCTCGGTGAGCGCGGCCTGCGGGTCGGGAAGGTCCGGCGCCGCAGCGTGGGAGGGGCACCAGCTGAGCACGAACGCCACGCTCTGCCCCGCGGCAATTGCGAAGGCACTGACGACGGCTCCGTCCTTCTCCACCTGCTGCACGCCGGTGTCGAGCCACAACGCGTCCGCGCCTGCCTCCGCGACCATGCGCCCGCCGACCTCGTGGATCCACGGGCTGACGCTGCCGTAACCCGGCCGCGGACGCAGAGCCGAGACCATCTGCACCTCACCGGTCACGCCCTCAACCAGCCGGATCACCTGCGGCGCTCCGTCACGCGGCGGCATGAAGTCGAGTACCCGAACCGAACCTGTCGGTGTGCACCAGCGCGACTCTAGGACGAGCGAGTCACCTACGTACCGACGCTCGGCGACCACTCCCTCGTCGGACTCGCTGGTCCAAGGAGCGGGAGCGAGGCGCCAGGAACCGTGCTTCTGCGTGCCGAGCAGGCCGGCAAGCATGGCCGACGAGTCAAACCGAGGCAGGCACAGCCAGTCGATCGAACCGTCGTCACAGACGTGGGCACTCGTCTGCATGTCGCCGATCAGGCCGTACTGCTCGATGCGCGGACGTCGAATCATCGCGTGGATCTCCATAAGCCCCGTGACTGCGGGGTTGGCTTCGGGGCTGCGGTGGCAGCCAGGATCGGTGGACGGACCTCAGTTCGGTGGCCGTCGGAAAGAGGGGGGCTTGCCGCGCGGCGGCTGGTGCTGGGCAGATCGCCGCTCGCCGCGAAGCATCAGTCAGGCCGTCGGTCCGAGGACGAGAGCCAGCACGACGACTCCGCTCACCGTCATGGCCGTGGAACCGACGCAGCGAGGACCAAGCAGGCCAGGGCGAGAGCGAAGACGGCCCCGCGCAGCACATTGACCTTGGGCCGGCGCCAACGCCGTGCTCCCCTCGTGGCCTTCGGTCCGCACTCACCGGGCTCCACGTGAGCTGCCAGCTCCTGCGTGGCCTCCGCGAGCCTGACCAGGTACACCCTGCTCGGCATGTAGCCCTCGGGGATGCTCTCGGAGCAAAGCTGCTGCGCCCGCAGCAGCGCGGAGGTCCCCTGAACGGAACGCGCGCCCAGCTGGGCAACGTGGCCGCGCAACAGGCGTACGAGGTCCTCCACATCGGCAGGGCTCTCGGGAAGTAGCGAATCCTCGCCCAGCACCAGCGTCACCGTCTCTGACGCGGCCACCACGTGATCACGGTCCGCCGTCGGCGCTCCAGCAACAGGCGCTTGCCGCCCGAGCCCGCCCGTGAACTGGCCGCTGGCTCGGCGAGGGGCCAACGAAAGGCGCATGGCGCTACTCCTCTTCACATCAGGCCAACCAGGGCTGGCCGCGACTCGTGCAGGGCTCATCGGGGTCCTCGGAGGTGGGCTGTGCAGCGGTGGGCGGCACACGGCGCCGTTGCGGCGTGCGGCACCGACCTCGCCGTCGATCACTCGAAGTGACTGCGCGGTGACTAGCGAACACCTCGCCGTGAAGGCTTGGGAATGACTCTCAGATGACGTTGACCCGTCAGTAACCTGAATCGGGGTGCCGCCCGACCGGGCGGTCCTGCCATGCTGGGCGCCATGGCGACTCTCGATGGCAAGCCCGTATCCGCAGACGACCTGCTCTCCCTGGCGCTGACCAACGTCGGGCACTTCACGTCCATGCGCGTCGACACCGACGGGAGCATCCGTGGCCTGACGCTGCACATGGAACGCCTCGTACGGGATTGCAAGATCGTGTGGAACGCAGCCCTGAATACCGACCGTGTGCGCGACTACGTCCGCCAGGCGCTGGAGGGACAGACCTTGCCGTGCGTCGTGCGCGTTTCGATCTATGACCCCAAGGTCGAGATGGGGCACCCGGCCGACGCCAACGAGCCGCACGTTCTCGTGTCCGTACGCGGCGCCGGCGCACTGCCTCCTGCGCCGCTGCGCGCACAGAGCCTGGTGTACGAGCGCGATCTCCCCCAGGTGAAGCACGTCGGCCTGTTCGGTGCCCTTCACGCCCGAAGCGCAGCCCAGCGCGCAGGCTTCGACGACGCCCTCTTCGTCGGCCGTGACGGCTTGGTCTCCGAGGGCGGAACCTGGAACGTGGCCTTCGTCGACCAGGAGGGCACCGTGGTGTGGCCCGATGCTCCTGTGCTGCCCGGCGTCACCATGGCCCTGCTTCAGCAGCAGGGCGAACACCGCACGGCCACGGTCACCTTGGACCAGGCGAGGGGCATGGCCGCTGCCTTCGCCACGAACACCTCGATCGGTGTCCGGCCGCTCGCCGCGATCGACGACACCGAGTTCCCTGTGGACCATCCCGTCCTGCGGCAGTTGCAGGAGGCGTACCTGTCGATCCCCGGTGAGACTCTGTAAGGCGACATCGTGGCGGGGGTGACTAGGTGGACCGGCCGAGAGGCCGAGTTGCTGCGCATGGCCATGCGCAAGAAGCAGAAGGACTTCGCCGACCTGGTTGGTGTGAACCCGCGCCAGGTCCCACGGTGGAAGCGACGCGGGGAGACCATCGAGCTTGGGCTCGACAACCAGGCAGCTCTTGACACGCTCCTGGCCCAGGCCCCACCTGACGTCCAGCAGCGGTTTGCTGCGCTGCTGACCGAACGTGCCGCTGCCGAGCACGACGAACGAGCCGAGGAACTGCTGCGCAGGGAGCCGAGTACTCGCCGACACCCGGTCGACAGGAAGGTCATGGCCCTCGTTGAAGAGGGCATCTACCTCTCGGGGCCCGACAACCGTTCGGTGTGGCTGGAGCCGTTCCTCATCGACGTCTACCCGACGACCAACGAGGACTACGGAAGGTTCGTGCTTGCCACGAATCACCGGCCACCACAGCACTGGCCAGATGGCCACTGTCCTGTCACTCTGGCCACTCATCCGGTGGTATGGGTCACCTGGCACGACGCGACCGCCTACGCCCGCTGGGCCGGTAAGTCGCTGCCCACTGCGCGGCAATGGGAGAAGGCGGCTCGCGGACCACGGGGGCGCATCTACCCCTGGGGCAACGAGCCGACCGCCGCGAAGGCGAACACGACTGAGGCCGGCATCGACGCGACAACTCCCGTCTTCCGCTACCAGTCCGGCGTTAGCCCGTTCGGCATCTTCGACCTCTGCGGCAACGTCTGGGAGTGGTGCTCCACCGAGGAAGAGCCTGGCAATGGCCGCTACCACCTGAAGGGTTCGGCCTTCACCTCTCCGTTCGAGCGCGCGGCGCCGTCCCTGCAGAACACGGCCGCCGCGTCGATGAAGGACAACGACACCGGATTCCGCTGTGCCGCGCTCGCGTAATTGGGAGACCTGGTCGATGCCGTTCCACGGTCCTCGGAACGGTGTTGCACCTTCGGCCACCAGCGCCCTCATCGCTGGTGCCCTGAGAGGGGAAAGGCGACGGTGGTGGTGTAGCCGTCGTCGCTGACCTCGATACGCTGCGCGAAGACTGCGGCCAGGAACATCCCGCGGCCCGAGATGTCGTCCGGGCTCGCGTTCTTCACCATGGCCGGCTGCGGGTTGCTGTCGGTGACCTCCACCCGGATCTCGTTGGCGACCTGCCGAAGGACGAAGCAGACCGATCCTTCGCCGTGGACTACCGAGTTCGTGACGAGTTCCGACACCGCGAGGGTGATGCCCTCGGCGTCCCGCTGAGAGATCTTCCACGCCTGGAGCCGGCTGGCTGTGCGGCGGCGCATCTCACCGACTCGCGAGGGGCAAGGAGGAAAGGTTGCTGCGAAGCCAGGGCTCGGGTCTAGGCGCAGGTCGGCAGCGGCGCTGAGAAGCGCAGTTGTGGCTGGGCTCATCGGCAGTCTCCCAAGTGACGTGCATGGGGGCGCTCGGCGTCAGGGGTGCGAGTGAAGCGGCGTCGCTACCGTGGTCTCGCGTCCAAGGGTCTGAAGCGGACCGTTAAGCGCGCTTGCTCAACTGCGGTGCGAATCGATTGAGTTGGAGTATGGGCGCGGGAACGCTCTCCATGTAACGCTCACGGCGGAAGTGTCCGCATGAGACTTCCGGGCTCCATCCGGTGCGTAACCCGGCCTCTGTTCCGCCGTGTAACGTCCCTTGTGGTCGCTACGCGCCAGACAGGACACTGGTCGCACTCGTTCAAGGGGAGCCGCCAGCATGACGAACGCGTCGAAGAGTGCCGCGCTGAACGGCGAGATCGAGTCGGGTCCGACAGCCCGACGCCGCCAGCTCGGCTTTCGCCTGCTCGCGCTGAGGAAGGGTTCTGGTCTCTCGGCCGAGGAGGCTGGCCGGCGGGCAGGCATGTCGAAGGCGACGGTCAGCCGATATGAGCAGGCCAAGGGAAATGTGCGGTGGAATCAGGTCAAGCAACTCGGCGAGGTATACGGAGCCTCACCAGAGGAGACGGCAGAGCTGATCGACCTGGCACAGAACAGTAAGGTCACGGACGGGTGGTGGGTACCCTACGCGGGAAAGCTCTCGGACCCCATGAGGGTGCTGCTGCCGCTTGAGAATGAGGCCAAATCGATCTGGCACCTTTCTAACGGCGTGGTGCCGGGCCTCCTTCAGACGAGGCGCTACGCCGCCGCCATCAAGGCAACGCCGGGCAACACCCTTACGGCGGAAGAGGTGACGGAGTATCTGGACATGCGAATGCAACGCCAACAGATCCTTTCGCGCGTGACGCCACCGACCTACCACTGCGTGCTCGACGAGAGCGTGCTCCGGCGCAACGTCGGAGGACCCGAAGTCATGGTCGAGCAGCTTGACCTGCTGCTGGACCGGCGAGCAGAGCCGACCATCACGATCCAAGTCCTCCCGTTCAACTCTGGCGCGTACAGCGCAACGCTCACCAGCTTCATCGTCTACGGCGGGCCAGATCCGTCCCTCGATGTCATTTTCATCGAAAACGCCGTAGGTTCCCTCTTTCTGGAAGAAGAAGGTTCGCGAGCCGCCTACGAGCGTGCTCGCGCTTTTCTTAGCGAAGAGGCGCTAGACCCCGATTCTTCGGCCGAGTTGATCGCCGAGGCCCGCAAGAGGCACCTGCAAGATCAGAAGTAGCGAGGACAGAATTCGTGGCCGAACAGCCCCAGGAAATCACATGGTTCAAGAGTAGTTACAGCGCCTCACCCGACAATGAATGCGTGGAAGTAGCCAACACGCCGCTGCTGACGTTGGTCCGGGACTCCAAGTGCCCCGACGGCCCGCGCACCCGGTTCTCGCCGGACGCGTGGGCCACATTCACTACCTGCATCGGCTCCTTGACGTCGCCCCTACTCAGGTGACGGTGCGCTCGCGCTGTGCGGCCCGGCCCTCGCCATGGGGGCCGGGCCGTCATGTTTGCGCCACGGCCACATTGCTGACGGGGCACCAGAACCCCTGTGAACGACTGCGGTTGAGCTCGACCAGTCTCGAAGAAACCCTGTGAACGGGAACCGGGATGCGGACAATCGAAGGGCAGCAGTGCTGTCCGCATCAGGGCGCCGGAGGAGAAGTCATGGCACAGAAGCCCAAGCCCCTGGATGAGACGGCGTCGGTACGCGCATGGTGGGGCAAGGAGCTGCGCAACTGGCGCAACATGCGCAGGATGTCGACGCGCGAGGTCGGCGCAAAGGTGCACCTCAGCGCCACAATGATTGAGCGCATCGAGAAGTGTGAGCGGGAGTGCGACGGGGCGCTGGCCAGCCTCCTGGATGGCGCCGTTGAGGCCGGAGGTGCGCTCACGAGGTTGTGGCGTCTTGTCGAGGAGGAGGCAGCCAGGGAGGCCACGCATGCGGACAAAGTCGCTAGCGAAGTCGATCAGGGTGCCAATGGCCCCCGGACGGAGGGCATGCTGGAACTGAACCCGCCTGTGCTTTCGGAACGGAGCCAGTCAGCTATGGAGCGCCGCGCCTTCTTCTCCTTGGGTGGGGTAGCCGCCCTCGCCCCGACCGCATTCGTTGACCTGCTCCCGTCGTCTGGACCAAATGCACTCCCCAAGTCCGTCCGACCCGAGGACATCCGCCAGGTCCTGACAGCGGCGGACACCCTCGCGGGCTGGGACAACCTCTACGGAGGTGGAGGAATCGTCGGCAGCTCATCCCTGGGTCTGTTCATCTGGGCCAAGGGGCTGCTCGCCGCGAAGTACCCGACTGAGCTGAAGGACGGCCTCTATACCGCTGTCGGGCGTCTTTCCGTCGTGATGGGCGCCAGTGCCTTCGATGCTTACGCCCACGACGACGCGACCGAGCTGCTGCGGTTCGGCACCTGGTGCGCTGAACAGGGCAATAACTGGCACTTGCGCGCATCGGCACTCAACTGGCGTGCACGTCACGAAATTTGGCGCGGGCGCCCGGACGAGGGCCTCACCTACGCGGAGAGCGGCCTTCTGCGCTCAGATCGCCTCACGCCGCGTGAGCAGTCGATGCTCCATAACGCCAGGGCGCGGGCATGGGCGAAGATGCGGAAACCGGATGAGGCGTTGGCCGCGATCAATCAGTCCGACAAGATCTTCGGGCGAGCCCGCGATGGCGAAGACGTACCTTGGATGTCCTACTACGACGACGCGCAGCACCACGGGGACACCGGTCACGCTGCCTTCGATATCGCGCTCATGCCTGGACAGTCGACCGAGTTGGCGATCTCTCGACTCGAGACGGCGATCGAAGGCCATACGGACGCCTATGTACGCTCGCGCGCCTTGTCCGGCACCAAGCTGGCCACGCTGACGATGGTCACGGGCGACCCCCAGCAGGCCGTGGCCATCGCGAACCGAGCCCTGGACGAGGTCGGGAAGCTCCGGTCCAAACGCGCAGTCACTGACATAGACGATCTCACGAGCGCCTCCGCCCGGTATGCCCGCAGGCCCGACGTGGCTGAACTCCGGAGCAGGATCACCACTACGGTCAACGCATGATCACGACGCCCACCGAGGAGTCCTTCGCCGTCCTCGAAGAGGTGGCTGCGGCTGCCGGCCTGTCCGCTGACGGCGCTGAACCCATCCGCCTCGCCGAGAACGACCTGTGGAAGCTCGCCAGCGACGTGGTCGTGCGCATCTCTCGATCGGGCCAGGATGATGTCGCCGCCCGCGAGGTAGCCGTGGCGCGATGGCTCGCCGAGAACAGCGTCCCGGCCGTGCGGCCGATATCGAGAGATCAGCCCGTCCAGGCACGTGGTCGCGCGGCGACGTTCTGGGAACTTCTTCCTCCACATCGGCAGGGCAGTGAAGCTGAACTGGCCCCGCTCCTACGGCGGATGCACAATCTGCCCAGGCCGACGTTTCCCATCGGGCAGCTACAGCCGTTCGTGCGTATCGCCGAGCGACTCAGCGCTGCGCGCTGCGCGACCGAGGGCGATAAGTCCTGGCTTCTGGGTCGCCTCGACGAACTGAAGGAGCAGTGGTCCCAACTCCCGCCGGGACTGCCGCACTGCGTGGTCCATGGAGATGCATGGGGCGGCAACTGCGCAGTTACCGACCAGGGTGCCCTCCTCCTGGACTTCGAACGCACATCGATGGGGCCTCCCGAATGGGACCTGACCTCAACGGCGGTGGCCCTCGATACATTCGGCACCCTGTCCGCCAGCCAGTACGCCGATTACAGCGATCAGTACGGCTTTGACGTACGCGACTGGGCGGGGTATCCGACCCTGCGGGGCATCCGTGAACTGCGGCTGGTGACATTCGGGATGCAAACAGCGGACCAGAATGCTGGGGCGCGAGAGCAGGCTCAATATCGAATCGACTGCGTAAGAGGACGGGAAGGACGCCGGCCCTGGCATTGGACCGCGGTGGGCTGACGGGTGTCGGCGTGCGCAGGCTCAGATCGCGGCTGGCCGGACTTCGTCCCCTGGCCGCTGGGATGCCTGCGTACAAGGGTGCGACCGACGCGAAGCGTTCGGTTCCGATGTGACCAGTCCCTAATCGGCGAGGTGGTGCAGTTGCTTCGCGTTGAAGGCGTCGCCTCCCTCCTCCCGCCGAGATGGCCGGACCCCGCCTCGTAGGCCCGAGGTCAGATTCGCCCACGGCAGACGAGAAAGAGCCCCGGGGGACTGGAACCACCCCCGGAGACCATGTCAACGTACTACCTCCCCGGAAAACACCAGGTCAGAGACGCTTCCAGCGGTGCGGGTGCCAGCGTGCCGCGCTGGCTTCCGTCTCCCGTCTCGCCCCTGGGCCCTAGCAAGGAGGCCCACCTGCCGAAGGCCGCACTTCGATCGGCCCGCGTCACTGCTTCGATCCTCATGGCGCTCGGCGCCATGAACGCATGGACCGCCCAGACGAAAGCCGACTACGCCGCCCTTTCCACGGCCCTGTGCCTCTGCGTCTGCGCCGCCGGCCTCTTCGGTGAGGACTTGGTGCAGCGCGGGTATCGCCAAGACCTGATGGTGCTGGCGCACGTCGCGGCTCACCTGGGCGCCGAAGCCCGAGGTATCGCCCGAGCCGTCGGCAGCCCCGAACGCGTCGTGGCTCGCAACCTCAGCCGACTCACCGAGAACGGACTCGTGGTCCTGGTGGACGACGACGCGCACCCCGCGCTCAGGTCCTACCGACTTACCTCGTAGTTCGCGGTGCTGGGCGGAATGTAGCCGACGATCCCCGGTTACCGAAACCGGGGATCGTGCAGATCATTGAGGGAGTTCGCACCCGGCTGTGCTTGGCGGTGGAGCCGTGGCGGACACAGTTACCCGTGCCGCAAATAAGTAGGGAGGTCATGACCGGCTCGCGGTTGCTGTTGACCTGAAACGCAACGCCCATCCGCTGAAGGCCAGCGACATTTCGCTGTGCTGGCGGATCTAGGCATTTCCGGAATCCTCTTAGCCGCTCCACGCGCCCGTCTGCAAGGAACCTCGCCCATGTGCCGATTTGCGATACCCCCTGCCCATTTTCGCTGCGAGACAGGTGGATCGTTCCTCCTCGACGATCACGGAACTAGTGGGGCGGCGTCATGACAGTAGCCGTTCGAACTGGGGAGAAGCTGACCGTCGATGACGTATGCGACGAGCTGGGGGTCGCACGCAGCACCTTCTACGACTGGCGACAGAAGGGGCGGGGGCCGCGCTGCATCCGTCTCCCGAACGGGTCCCTCCGAATACGACGCAGCGATTTCGAAAACTGGCTTAGTGATTGCGAGGACGCCTCTTGATAGAAAGCACGTTTGACGTACGGATCTACGGCATCGAGCGCCGAACGAGGGCGAACGGATACACCTACAAGGTGGTCTGGAAGGTCGGCACAAAAAAGCACAGCAAGACCTACCCGACCAAAGCGCTCGCAGATGCCCGCCGCTCCGATTTGTTGACCGCCGTCAAGCGTGGCGAACCGTTTAGCACCGAGACCGGACAGCCGATCTCGTACGCCAGCAAGGCCGCTGACGCCAACTGGTACGACTTCGCGGTTGAATTCATCGACAAGAACTGGATGCAGTGGTCGCCGAACCATCGCAAGAACGTCGCCAAGGCCATGACCTCGGCCACCGTCGCGCTGCTCCGTACCCCTCCCAAGCAGTTTGACGCGGTGCGGGTCCGCACTGCTCTGCGCGAGTGGGCCTTCAACACCAAGCGACGCAGCAACCCCGACGTCCCGATGCCGGACGATATTCGGGTCATCCTCGACTGGGTCCGGCGGAACACGCTGCCTATGTCGGCGTGGGAGCAGACCGAGAAGATCGACGTCGTAGTCGGCGCCCTTGGAACGCTCCTGGACGGCACCGCTGCAGCGGCTAGCTCTGTGACCCGGAACCGCCGGATCATGAGCCTCGCGATGGACTATGCGGTCCGCCACGGGATCTTGCGGCAGAACCCCATGCCCAAGGGCAAGGGCAGCAGTGGCGGCGCCCCCAAGGTGGCTCAGGCCATCGACAAGCGCTCGCTGCTCAACGCGCAGCAGGTCACGGCGCTCCTCGAATGGATTGGCAAGCGTCCTCGGCGAGGGCTCCTATATCGGGCCTTCTTTGCCACGCTCTGCTATGCCGGCCTTCGTCCGGAAGAGGCAGTCGCACTTCGTGTCAGTGACGCCATTCTGCCGGACTCGGGATGGGGGGAGTTCGTCATCTACCAGGCCGCTCCGGAAGTGGGCAGTCAGTGGACCGACAGTGGTGACACCCACGATGACCGCGGGCTGAAGGGCCGGGCTGAGGGTGACACGCGGACTGTCCCCATCCATCCGGACCTTGTGGCCTTTCTGCGCGAGATCATCAACCGCTACGAGCTCAAGCCCACTGACCTGCTCTTTCCGGGGGAGGGCGGTGGCAAGCTGGCGGGGTCGGTGTTCCGACGAGTCTGGGAGAAGGCGCGGAAGGCGGTCCTGGCGCCGCACGAGTTCAGCTCTCCCGCGGGCAGGCGCGTGTACGACTGCCGTCACACATGCCTGACGGCGTGGCTCAACCGGGGCATCCCGCCGGCTCAGGTCGCGGAGTGGGCGGGGAACAGCGTGCCCGTGCTCCTGGCGATCTATGCGAGGTGCATCGTTGGTCAGCTAGCCAACTACCTGCGGCAGATTGAAGACATCCGGTACGTCCCTACCGCGGCGTAGGCCAACGAGATCGAGGGCGGTGCGCGATCCCCACGTGGGGATCGCGCACCGCCCTTCAGTGTTGCCGGGCGGCGTATTTTGGATGCTTTTGGGTGAGAGGGCTTGGGGGACGCATGGGGGACAGGCAGCCGTATCGACCTGGATTCACCCGGCGTCAGCCGGACTTCAGCGCTGTCTGGCAGGGCGGGGCGCGCTAGAGGCCCGCGCGAGTCAGACACCATCTGACCAGGTAAAACGCGGCCAAGCTGACGTGTCGTCAGTGGCGCCCCCGGCAGGACTCGAACCTGCGGCCAAGCGCTTAGAAGGCGCCTGCTCTATCCACTGAGCTACGGGGGCCGGGTGTGGCCGGGTGGCATGGGGCCGGACGTGGGGGTGATCCGTGACCTTGCCGGGGACAAGGATAGGGCTCCCGGGTCCCTGTCCCTGGTGCTTCGCCTCCGCGCCGTGATGTGGAGGTTCGGTGAAGCGATCCTGATAATCGCAGGCAGGTGCGAATCTCGCATCGCTTTTGGCGCCTCACGCCCCGGGTGTTGTGCACTCGTTATGCCTGCGCCCCGGTCGCCCCTTCCCTCACCTGCGTCCGATCGGCGCGCAGAGGCGCCCATATGCTTCAGAAAGACGCCAAAATTGGGCATTCTTCGCATGTGGTGACCTTGGACGTACGGCCTCAGTTGCTTGACGCACTCTCCGCCCTGCGCGAGCGTGTCGCCGCCGCACGCTTTCCGCTCCCCCTGCCGGGGGCGCCACGCGCGCGTGCCAACCGGGACGAGTTGCTGGCGCAGCTCGATGACTATCTCGTGCCCCGGCTCAGGGCCCCCGAAGCGCCTCTTCTCGCCGTCGTCGGCGGATCCACCGGCACCGGCAAGTCCACCCTCGTGAACTCCCTCGTGGGCCGACAGGTCAGTGAGGCGGGTGTGCTGCGGCCCACCACCCGCACGCCGGTGCTCGTCTGCCATCCGGACGACCACCACTGGTTCTCCGGGATGCGGATCCTGCCCGACCTCACGCGCGTGTGGGTGCCCCGACAGGAGGACGGGGAGGAGGGCGGTGGAGAGGAGCGGGACGACGACGGCGGGGATGTGTCGGCCGACGTAGGTGAAGACGAGCGTGCGCTGCGCATCGAGACCGCGCACAGCCTCCCCCGTGGCCTCGCCCTCCTGGACGCACCCGACATCGACTCCCTCGTCGCCGACAACCGCGTCCTCGCCGCCGCACTCATCTCCGCGGCCGACGTATGGGTGATGGTCACCACCGCGTCGCGGTACGCCGACGCCGTCCCCTGGCACCTGCTGCGC
This sequence comes from Streptomyces venezuelae, assembly GCF_008642355.1. Lineage (NCBI taxonomy): Bacteria > Bacillati > Actinomycetota > Actinomycetes > Kitasatosporales > Streptomycetaceae > Streptomyces > Streptomyces venezuelae. The sequence goes on along the minus strand of NZ_CP029193.1, from coordinate 2,755,482 downwards.
ACCGCCAAGGAACACGACGCCACCCTCGTCACGGTCCTCGACCGCGTGCCGCACCAGGTGGTGACCGAGGTCTCACGCCAGTACGGAGCACTGCTCGCCAAGGCCGGACTCGGCGACGTACCCCGCTTCACCGTTCCCGAACTGCCCGAGTCCGCGGGCGGCGGCGGGCTGCTCCCCGCCACCGCCGTCGCGCCCCTGCGCGCCTGGCTCGCCCACCACGCCCAGGAACCCGCCGTCCGCGACCGGGTCGTCGCCCGTACCGCCCTCGGAGTCCTCCGGTCCCTCGACTCGCGCATGCCGGAACTCGCGGGCGCCGTCGCCGCCCAGTACGCCGCCGCACTACGGCTCACCTCCGCCGTCGACGAGGCGTACGAGAACGAGCACGCGCGCGTGGGAAGGCGTTTGCGGGCCGGCGGGGTGCTGGCCGGGAGCGCCCTGAAGCGCTGGCGCAGTTACCCGCTCGACTGCGGCGCCGGTGAACTGCTCGACGCCATCGCCGAGAGCCTGGAGGCCCTGCTGCTGTGCGCCGTCACCGCCGCCGACGAGCGCATCGACGAGGCCTGGCGGCGCGAGCCCGCCGCCGGAGCCCCGATCCTGGCGGGCCGCGACCCGGACATCGAGACCGCCGAACACCGCATCGGGATGGCCGTACGCAGGTGGCGGCGCGAACTGGAGGAGTACGCCGAGGACGAGGTGCGCTGCCTCGAACGGGTCGACAAGAACGCCCTTCCCGACCCCGAGGTCGTCGCCGCGCTGCTCGCCACGACGCTGCTCGGCGGGCGCAGGGCGCGCGCGGCCGGGGAGATCCTCGCCGAGCGGATCGGCGCCCAGGCCGCCGTACGGCTGCGCGACCGCGGCGGGTGCCTCCTGACCGACTACCTGGAGAAGGTCCTCAACGCCGAGCGGGAGCGCAGGCTCGCCCCCTTGGACGCCCTCGAAGTGCATCCCGAACCCCAGGCCGAGCTGATCGCCGCCCTGTCCGTACTGCAGAAGGAGAGGTGACCGCGGTGACCGCCGTCACTGATCACACCGATCCCGCCGATCCCGCCGACCGTGCGCACCATGGGGAGCATGGCCGGGACCGTGGCCGTAGGCGTGGTGCGTCTGACGCCGACGCCACTGGCGAACGCCACGACCGCCGCGAGTGCCACGATCGCCGCGATGAACGTACCGACAGCCGTACCGGCCGCCCCTGGGACGACGGCCTCATCGCCCGCCGCGTCGAAGACGCGCAACGGGCCACCGGTGGCCGGGACACGGATTCGAGTACGGGAGCCCGCTCGTACGCCCCGGCCCCCGCCCCCTCCGCGGCCCCCACCCCCTCCTACGAAAACCCCCTCCGCACCCGCCTCGACGCACTGCGCGAACTCGTCGGGCTCTCCCGCACCCGCCTCGACAGCGGCACCCTCGCCGAGGCCGGGCGCGTCCTGGACGAGGCGGCCGCCCGGCGCAGGCTCTCCGACCGGCACACCGTCGTCGCCATCGCCGGGGCCACCGGCAGCGGCAAGTCGACGCTCTTCAACGCGCTCGCCGGAGTGATGATCTCGGAGACCGGTGTGCGCAGGCCGACCACCGCCGCGCCCATCGGGTGCAGCTGGACCGATGGCGCGGCGGGCCTCCTCGACCGGCTCGGGATCCCCGGACGCCTGCGCCGCCGCCCGCTCCAAGGACCCGGCGCCGACGAGCTCCAAGGGCTCGTCCTCGTCGATCTGCCCGACCATGACTCCGCGGTCGGCGAGCACCGCGAGCACGTCGACCGCATCCTGGCGCTCGTCGACGCCGTCATCTGGGTCGTCGACCCGGAGAAGTACGCCGACGCGATGCTCCACGAACGCTATCTGCGCCCCATGGCCGGCCACGCCGAAGTCACCTTCGTGGTGCTCAACCAGATCGACCGGCTGCCCGGCGACGCCGCCGACCAGGTCCTCGACGATCTGCGGCGCCTCCTCGACGAGGACGGCGTCGCCCTCGGGGAGCACGGGGAGCCGGGCGCCACGGTGCTGGCGATCTCCGCGCTGACGGGGGAGGGGATCGGTGAACTGCGGGAGGCGCTCGGCCAGTTCACCCAGGAGCGGGGCGCCGCGGCCCGTCGGATCTCCGCGGACGTGGACGCCACCGCGGAACGCCTGCGTCCGGTGTACGTCGCCGGGGCGCACTCCGGCCGCAACCGCGGGCGGATCGGGCTCAGCGAGGAGGCCCGCGAGGAGTTCGCGGACCGGCTCGCGGACGCCGTGGGCGCGGCGGCGGCCGGGGACGCCGCGGAGCGTGCCTGGCGCAGGCACGCGGGCAAGGCGTGTGGGGACCCGTGGTTCAGGCTGTGGCGCTGGTACGAGGCGCGGCGGTTCTCGCAGGGTGTGCTGACGCCGGTCGCCCTGCCGCCCGTGGACGAGGAGGCGACGGCGCGCCAGCGGGTGGAGCACGCCGTGCGCACGGTGGCCGACGAGGCGGCGCGAGGGTTGCCCCTGCCCTGGGGACAGGCCGTGCGGGACGCCGCGGTGCGGGGGGCTGAAGGGCTTCCCGAGGCGCTCGACGAGCTGGCGGTGACGGTGGGGGTGCCGGTCGGACGGCCGCCGCGGCCGGGCTGGTGGCCGGTCGCGGTCCTGGCACAGGCGGCGATGACGCTGCTGCAAGTCGTGGGCGGCGTCTGGCTGGTGGGCCAGATCGTCGGGCTCGCCACGCCGAACCTGGGCGTGCCGGTGCTGCTGATGCTGGCGGGCATCGTGGGCGGCCCGTGCGTGGAGTGGACGAGCCGGATCGCGGCGCGAGGGCCGGCGCGCCGGTACGGAAACGACGCGGAACGGCGGCTGCGGGAGGCGGCGGCCGGGTGCGGACGGGCTCGGGTCCTCGATCCGGTGGCGGCGGAGCTGCTGCGGTACCGGGAGGTCAGGGAGCAGTTCGTGCGGGTGTCGGGGGAGCTGTCCGGGGCTGCCCGTTCCCCGATCGGGTGACGGAGTTTTCCACAAGCTGGGGGCGGTCCACAGGGCCCAGCGGGATGTGCCCGACCGGTGCAATCTGAGTTCACAGCCGCGGGGCGGCACGAGACAGACGGCCCGAAGTGTGGGGCGGAATAGGGGGTTCGGCGATGAACGAGACCTTGGTGACGGTCGTGGGCAATGTGGCGACGACGCCGGTGTACCGGGAGCTGCCGTCGGGACCGGTGGCACGGTTCCGGCTCGCGGTGACGGCGCGGTACTACGACGGGGCGAAGAGCACATGGACCGACGGGCACACGAACTTCTTCACGGTCTGGGCGTGGCGGGCGCTCGGCACGAACGTGCAGGGGTCGGTGTCCGTGGGCGAACCGGTCATCGTGCAGGGCAGGTTGAAGGTGCGCGACGAGGAGCGGGGCGGGCAGCACTGGACGTCGGCGGACATCGAGGCGGTGGCCATCGGGCACGATCTGTCGCGCGGAACGGCGGCGTTCAGAAGGGTCGGCAGGGGCAACCCGGCGCTGACGGAACCGACGCAGGGGCAGGCGCAGGGGCGGGGGCAGGAGAAGGAGCAGAGTCGGAGCCAGGTGCAGGGCGACGATGTCTCCGGGCTCTGGGAGAAGAAGCCGGAGCCGGTCGGGTGACGTGGCGTCAGGCGTCCGGCGGGGGAGGGCCCGGACACGCCACGCGAGGACGACCGAAGTGCCGCATATGGGCGAACGGATGCCGTGGATTTGTCGATAAGCCCAGCTCGGAGCGTTGTTGGCGATAACGATTCCGAGTCGGATACGCCGTCCGGTGATCTGCATGGGGCTCGTGATGCGGCGTTTCCCTAGGATGCCGGACGTAGCTCACGGGGCAGTCGGCAGGTGACATCACGCAGGTGACTGGTGAACCTGCCCCTTTCAGTCTGCTGGCGGGACCACCCCCCAACGTTGTGAACGGGTCCCGCCCGGAGGGGAATTCAGTGTTTTCTGCGTTGTCCATACGTAGCCGAGGCCGGAGTCGCGGGCGCGGCATGAGCGGATCCGGCCGGGGCCCCGTCAGGCTCGCCGCGGTGACCGCGGCGGCGGGTCTGGCTCTGGCGGGCGGGGTGGCCTTCGCGGGCACGGCCGCCGCGGAGGAGGCGCCGGCGCACCGGGGCGGAGCCGTCGCGACGCTGGGCGGGCTGCAGACGTTCGACCAGGCCGTCATCCGCGACAACGGCATCGCGCAGCAGGTGCCCGCGGGGCTCTTCGAGATGTCCGTGGACGGCGGCGGCACCCTGCAGACGTACTGCATCGACGTCCTGAACCCCACGCAGAAGGACGCCAAGTACCAGGAGACCGCCTGGAGCGGCACCTCGCTGAACGGCAACCGGGACGCGGGCAAGATCCGCTGGATCCTCCAGCACTCGTACCCGCAGGTGAACGACCTCGCCGCGCTGTCCCGCAAGGCGGGCGTGCGATCCCTCACCGCGCAGACCGCCGCCGCCGGCACGCAGGTGGCGATCTGGCGGTACTCCGACGGCGCGAAGGTCGACGCCGTCGACCCGCAGGCCGAGAAGCTCGCCGACTACCTGTACAGGAGCGCGCGGAACAGCGCCGAACCCAAGGCGTCGCTGACGCTGGACCCGCCGGCCGTGTCCGGCCGCGCGGGGGAGAAGCTCGGCCCGGTCACCGTGCGGACCGACGCCGAGTCGGTGACGGTCACGCCGCCCGCGGACTCCGAGGCGAGCGGCGTGAAGGTCGTCGGCAGGAACGGCAAGCCGGTGAAGTCGGCGCGCGACGGCAGCCGCCTCTACTTCGACGTGCCGAAGGACGCGCCCGACGGCGCCGCCGCACTGTCCGTGCAGACGTCGACCACCGTGCCGGTGGGCCGGGCGTTCGCGTCCGAGACCAGGAGTCAGACGCAGATCCTCGCCGGCTCCAGCGAGTCGACGGTGTCGGCCACGGCGACCGCGAACTGGGCCGCCGAGGGGGCGCTGCCCGCGCTGTCGGCCGAGAAGAACTGCGCCAAGAGCGGTGTGGACATCACCGCGACCAACAAGGGCGACAAGCCGTTCACCTTCCGCTTGATGGGCTTCAAGCACACGATCGAGGCGGGCACGTCACAGACCGTGACGATCCCGCTGCAGGAAGACCAGCCCTACGACTTCACGATCAACGGGCCGAGCGGCTTCGAGAAGCGGTTCAAGGGCGTGCTGGACTGCCGCACCGCGGGCGACACGATCACGAGCAAGGCGCAGCCCGCCTCCCAGCCGAGCCCCGCTTCGGCCGGCGGCACCGTCGGAGGCGGCGACCTCGCCGAGACCGGCAGCAGCAGCAACACCCCGTTGATCGTCGGCATCGCGGTGGCGTTCGTCGTGGTCGGTGGCGCGGCGGTGTTCTTCCTCCGCAAGAAGGACGCTCCGTCGGAGACCGGGACCTCCGCCGAGGAGTAGACGATGGAGTGATGGTGGAGTGATCGGCCGGTGAGGGAGGTGCGCGCGGTAGTCGTACGGCTACCGCGCGCGAGGCGAGGAACCGGCCGCCCGCCATCCGGTTTCCGCCGGGGGCTGGCCGTACGGCAAGATGGGGTGTATCTGCCCACTCACTGATTGCCGGACGGTTTCTCTTGGCTGAGTACATCTACACCATGCGCAAGACGCGCAAGGCGCACGGCGACAAGGTGATCCTCGACGATGTCACCTTGAGCTTCCTTCCTGGCGCGAAGATCGGTGTCGTGGGCCCCAACGGCGCCGGTAAGTCCACGGTGCTGAAGATCATGGCCGGCCTCGAGCAGCCGTCCAACGGTGACGCGTTCCTCTCGCCCGGGTTCAGCGTCGGCATCCTCATGCAGGAGCCGCAGCTCGACGAGTCGAAGACGGTCCTGGAGAACGTGCAGGACGGCGCCGCCGAGATCATGGGCAAGCTCAAGCGCTTCAACGAGGTCGCCGAGCTCATGGCGACGGACTACTCCGACGCGCTCATGGAGGAGATGGGCAAGCTCCAGGAGGACCTGGACCACGCCAACGCGTGGGACCTGGACGCCCAGCTGGAGCAGGCCATGGACGCGCTGGGCTGCCCGCCCGGCGACTGGCCCGTCGTGAACCTCTCCGGTGGCGAGAAGCGCCGCGTCGCGCTCTGCAAGCTCCTCATCGAGGCGCCCGACCTGCTCCTCCTCGACGAGCCCACCAACCACCTCGACGCCGAGTCGGTGAACTGGCTGGAGCAGCACCTCTCCCAGTACTCCGGCGCTGTCGTCGCGGTCACCCACGACCGGTACTTCCTGGACAACGTCGCCCAGTGGATCCTGGAGCTCGACCGCGGTCGCGCCCACCCGTACGAGGGCAACTACTCCACGTACCTGGAGAAGAAGGCCCAGCGCCTCAAGGTCGAGGGCCAGAAGGACGCCAAGCGCGCGAAGCGTCTGAAGGAAGAACTCGAGTGGGTGCGGTCGAACGCCAAGGGGCGTCAGGCCAAGTCCAAGGCGCGTCTGGCGCGCTACGAGGAGATGGCCGCCGAGGCCGACAAGATGCGGAAGCTGGACTTCGAGGAGATTCAGATCCCGCCGGGCCCGCGTCTGGGCTCGATCGTCGTCGAGGTCGAGCACCTGTCGAAGGCGTTCGGCGACAAGGTCCTCGTCGACGACCTCAGCTTCTCGCTGCCGCGCAACGGCATCGTCGGCATCATCGGTCCGAACGGCGCGGGCAAGACCACGCTGTTCAAGATGATCCAGGGCCTGGAGCAGCCGGACTCCGGCACCATCAAGGTCGGCGACACGGTCAAGGTCAGCTACGTCGACCAGGGCCGCGCCAACATCGACCCGAAGAAGACGCTGTGGGCCGTCGTCTCCGACGAGCTGGACTACATCAACGTCGGCCAGGTCGAGATGCCCTCGCGGGCGTACGTCTCCGCGTTCGGCTTCAAGGGCCCGGACCAGCAGAAGCCGGCCGGTGTGCTCTCCGGTGGTGAGCGCAACCGCCTCAACCTGGCGCTGACCCTCAAGGAGGGCGGCAACCTGCTCCTCCTCGACGAGCCGACGAACGACCTGGACGTCGAGACCCTGTCGTCCCTGGAGAACGCGCTCCTGGAGTTCCCCGGTGCCGCCGTCGTGATCTCCCACGACCGCTGGTTCCTGGACCGGGTCGCCACGCACATCCTGGCGTACGAGGGCGACTCCAAGTGGTACTGGTTCGAGGGCAACTTCGAGTCGTACGAGAAGAACAAGATCGAGCGTCTCGGCCCGGACGCGGCCCGTCCGCACCGCGCCACCTACAAGAAGCTCACCCGGGGCTGAGGCGACCGTGGCCCGACACCTCTATCAATGCCCGCTCCGCTGGTCGGACATGGACGCCTTCGGGCACGTCAACAACGTCGTCTTCCTGCGGTATCTGGAAGAGGCGCGGATCGACTTCATGTTCCGGCTCGCACCCGGTGACGGCTCTCCGTCGTTCTCCGGCGGATCGGTCGTCGCCCGGCACGAGATCGACTACGTCCGGCCGCTGGTGCACCGGCACGAGCCGGTCACCATCGAGTCGTGGGTGACGAAGATCGGCGCGGCGTCGCTGACCATCGCGTACGAGATCAAGGACGCGCAGCAGGTGTACGTGCGGGCCTCCACCGTGGTCGTGCCCTTCGACCTGGAGGCGCAGCGGCCGCGGCGGATCACGGCCGAGGAGCGCTCGTTCCTCGAGGAGTACGTGGACGACAGCGCCGGCGGCCCCGACGGTGGCTCGGGGGCGCTCGCCGCATGACCGCGCGGCTCCACTTCGCCGATGCCGGGGAGGCGGCGGACCTCGCCGCCTTCCTGGCCCGGCTGATCCACTACGACAAGGCAGCCGCGGTGCGGCTGCAGGCCGCCGGGGACACGCTCGCCGTGTTCGGGCGGCCGCCGTCGTTCGAGGTGCTCGTCATCCGTACGGCACGGCTCGCCAAGCCGTACGAGTACGGCCTCGACACAACGCTCGACGTCACCGTCTCCGCGGGCGAGTTCCTCGAACGCGTCGGCGAGTCGGTGGAGTCCGCGGAGGCCGCGGGGGTCGCCGAGGTCCCGGCGGCCGTCACCGGGCCGCCGTGGGCGGGCGTGCTGCCGCCGCGCGGCGGCTGGCGCCAGGAACCGGGCCTTCCGGCTCCGGAAGCGGTGCGGTCCCTGGTCAAGCGGGCCGTCGCCGAATTCAGGGCGCGGGTCGAGGAGTTGCCGGCCGAGCGGCGCGTGCGCGCCGAACTCGACCGCGTGGGCCGGGAGATCTGGTCCCGGCCCGTCGCCGACACGGAACTCCCGGTACGGGCGGCGCACGCGGCGCAGTCCCTCGGCTTCCTGCGCGGCGACGCCCTGACCCTGCTGTCCTCGGGACCGTGGCTGCGGCTGCGTACGGCCTATGGGTCCGTCGCGGTGCGCAAGGCGGGCATCGGGGGGCTCACGGTCACGCCCGCGTAAGCGCGGGCGTCACCGTGTCCAGCTGCTAGGGGACTCAGCCCTCGGAGTTGACCATGGAAGCCGCCGCGTACGTCAGGTAGTTCCACAGGGTCCGCTCGTGCTCATCGGAGAGGTCGAGCCGGTCCACCGCCGCACGCATGTGCTTCAGCCACGCGTCGTGCGCGGCCCTGTCCACCGTGAACGGCGCGTGCCGCATGCGCAGCCGGGGGTGGCCGCGGTTGTCGCTGTACGTGCGGGGGCCGCCCCAGTACTGCATCAGGAAGAGCGCGAGACGCTCCTCGGCGGGCCCGAGGTCCTCCTCCGGGTACATCGGCCGCAGCAGCGGGTCCTCCGCGACCCCCTGGTAGAAGTAGTGCACCAGGCGTCGGAAGGTCTCCTCGCCGCCGACCTGCTCGTAGTAGGTCTGCTCCTGAAGCGTGCCGCGCGGGATCTCTGTCACGTGTTCCATGGTCTCAGACGGGACGGCCGAGTACGGAAGGCCTAGGACCATGGCCGACCACCTCGCATCGGAGGCCGTGGCGCAGCACAGTGGACCCATGGAACCCGATCCTGTACTGCTCGCCGAGGTCCGGGCCGGCCTCGTGCGGGAGATCGAGGCGAGCGGGGTCTGGCGGAACGACCCCGCCTGGCGCGCGGCGTTCGCCGCCGTCCCGCGGCACCTCTTCGTGCCCTACTACTACGTGGGCGTGAGCGGCGGGTACGAGCGGCTGTGGCGTGAGGACCCCGACGACGGCCGCCGCACGCGCTGGCTGCGCGGCGCCTACACGGACGCTCCCCTCGCGACCCGCGTGCGCGACGGGGACCTGCTCTCCTCCAGCAGCCAGCCGTCCCTGATGGCGAAGATGCTCAACGAACTGGACGTACGTCCGGGAGACCGCGTCCTGGAGATCGGCGCCGGCACCGGCTACAACGCGGCGCTCCTCGCCCACCGGCTCGGCGACGACCACGTCACGACCATCGACCTCGACCCGGAGATCACGGAGTCCGCCCGGCAGCATCTGGCGGCCGCCGGGTACCGCCCCGCTGTCATGACCGGTGACGGCGCGGCCGGCTGCCCGGAGCGGGCGCCCTACGACCGGATCATCGCCACCTGCACGCTCGGCTCGGTGCCGAGGGCATGGCTCGCCCAGTGCCGGCCCGGCGCCCGCATCCTGGCGCCCCTGGCCACCGGCCTGATCGCGCTGACCGTGCGGGACGCGGAGCACGCCGAGGGGCGCTTCCTGCACACGCCCGCCTACTTCGTACCGCTGCGCGGCGGTGACGCCAGGACCCCGTACGACCACCACATCGGCGGGCTGCCGCGCGGGGCCCTGCAGAGCGAGCTCTTCCGCTTCCTCCTGGAGCTGACCGCGGGCAGCCTCGATCCGCACGAAGCGCTCGCGCTGTGGCAGCGCGAGGGGCGGCCGGTGCGCGAGCGCTTCGGTGTCACGACGAGCGGGCCGTACGAGTGGGCCTGGCTCGACGACCCCGAAGGGCCGTACGTCTGGCCTCTCTGAACCGGCCCGCCCGGTCCTGCTCGCCTCAGTCGCGGCGGATCGTGAGCGTCGTCCAGGCGCCCACGTGGACCTGGTCGCCGTCCTGGAGGGGGACGGGCACGAACGGCTGGATGGGCTCCTCGCCGCCGTTGACCGTGGTGCCGTTCGTGGAGTTCTGGTCGACGACCGCCCAGCCGCCGTCCGGCTGCTGCACGAGGATCGCGTGCTGGTGCGAGACGCCCGGGTCCTCCGGCGGCACCGACAGGTCGATGTCCGGGGTGTCACCCGTGGAGTGCCTGCGGCGGCCGATGGTCAGCTGGTTGCCCGCCAGCGGACGCTGCTGCTCCGGCGAGTACGCGGGCAGGTTGAGTCCCGAGGCCTCGGGGCCGCTGCGCTGCATCATCGCCATGAAGTACTCGCGGTCGGGGCCGATCGTCACCGTCCACGTGCCGGGGCCCTGCGCCTGCGGGGGCGGCTGCTGCTGGAACGGTTCTTGCTGCTGGAACGGCTCCTGCTGCTGGAACGGCTCCTGCTGGGCCGGGGTCGGGGCGGGAGCCGACGGGGGAGAGATCACCCAGTCGTCGGCGGCACCGCCACCGAAGGACGGGCCTCCGGGACCACCGGGGCCGCCGGGACCACCGGGGCCGGGCGGCGGCGGAGCGGGCGGGCCCTGCGGGGAACCCGTCTCCTGCGGGAACGCGGGCGGCGCGGGCGGCCCCGGCTGCTGGAACGCCTGAGGCGCGCCCGGCGGGGCCTGACCGGGGCCGGGGCCCTGGTGACCACCCGGACCCTGCGGACCACTCGGACCCTGCGGACCACCCGGGCCCTGCGGACCGGACTGCCCCGGGAACGGCTGACCGGGACCCTGCGGGGCACCGGGACCCTGCTGGCCGCCACCGCCACCGTTGCCGCCGCCGTTCCCGAACGGCGGGATCGGCTCGGCGGGCCGGTTCATCTGCGAGGGGCGCGATCCCTGGTACTCGTAACCCGGCGGGGGCTGCTGGAACTGCTGCGACGGGTTCGGACCCGGTGGCCGTCCGGGACCGCCGCCGGGGCCGCCGTGCGTGCCCGGCAGCGGCGGATTCGGCGCGGCCGGGGTGTACGACGTCGCCGTGTTCGTCAGGAAGTTCCAGCGGCACTCCTCGCAGAACGGCGCGTTCGCCTCGCGGGGCGTGCGGCACTGCGGGCAGAGCTGGCCCTCGGGCGCCGGGTCCGGCACGGCGGCCAGATGCGGGCGCCCCGGCGCGGGCTGCGGGAAGCCCGGGTCCTGGCCGGGGGGCGGCGGGGTATAGCCGTACCCGGCCGCGGGCGGCGGCGGGGGCGGCGGAGGTACGGCACCGGCCATGCGGTGACCGCAGACCTCGCACCAGTCATCGGAACCCGACTGGTGTCCGTTCGGGCAGGTCGGCATGTCGGCGCTTCCCCCTCTCCTTCTCCGGCCCGAGGGCCGTACGCACGTACTTGCTGCTTCTTCAGGCCTACTGCTTCTTCAGGCCTACTGCTTCTTCAGGCCTACTGCTTCTTCACGCGAACAGTCTTCGTGGACCGCGTCTCGAGTGTCATCTCGTCGGCCTCGGCGACCTTCGCCTTCAATCGAACAGTACCTGCCGCGGCGTCCACGACGTCCACCACCTTCGAAAGCAGTTTCGCCGTATCCGCGTTGCCCGAGGCGCTCGCGAGCTGCACCGCGCGGCCCAGTTTGGCCGTCGCCCCGTCGACATCTCCCGATTTGCGGGCGTCCAGTCCCTGCTGGATCACCTGGGCCAGTTCCGCCTGGCCCGTGTAGTGCGCGACCTGCGGATTGATCGAGGTGGAGGCCGCCATGTCGTCCGTCCACACCGCCCGCACCAGGCCCTGCGACAGCGTCTGTACGCTGCCGTCCTCCCGCGGCACGACCAGGGAGACGCGGGCCGCCAGCATCTCCTGGCCGAGATCGGCGCCGGGCACCTGCACGCAGATGTGGTAGTCGCGGGACTCGTCGCCCCAGGACCCCGTCGGATAGTCCCCGGCGCGCGGTCCCGCCTCCGTACGGCGGTCGGTCAACTCCTCGACCGTGGGCGCCACTTGCTTGACGAACTTGATGTCCACGCCCACCGGCGTCCACAGCCGCAGACTGACGTCGGCGACCTCTTTGCCCATCGCCGCCTCCATCATCTGCGTGAAGTCGGCGGAGAGAGCGGCCGGGTCGGCGACGATGTCGGCGGTGCCGAGCAGGGCGGAGGCGATCCCTGTGACCTCCTTCACCTCCCAGTCCGTGCCGACGCCGCGGGCGTCGCAGGTGAAGCGGCCCGCGCAGGAGTCCAGGGCGGCGCGCAGATCCTCGGGCGACTCGTGTTCGTTGCGGCCGTCGGTGAGCAGGATGCCGTGCCGGACCGCCGAAGCGGGCACATCCGCGGAGGCCAGAAGGCGGTCGGCGAGGCGCAGCCAGGTGCCGATCGCCGTGCCGCCGCCCGCGCTCAGCCTGCGCAGCGCCTGCTTGGCCAGTTCGCGGGTCTGCGGTCCCGCGACGGCGAGCCGGCCGCCGCCCGGATAGACCTCCTTGGCGACGTGGGTGCCGCCGATCACCGCGAAGCGCACGCCGTCGCGGAGCGCGTCGATCGCGGCGGCGGTGGCGTCCCGGGCGCCGCGCATCTTCGTCGGCGGGTAGTCCATCGAACCGGAGCAGTCCACCATGATCGCGACGGCGGCGTCCGGGCTCTGCCCCGCCGTGTACAGGTGCGGTGCGCCGACCGCCGCCCCGATCGTCCCGCCGCCGGTCGAGGTGACCGTGGCGATGGCGTTGACCTCGCGGCCACCCTCCGGCAGGTACTCGTTCTGGTAGACGTCCACCGAGAACTGCGGCACGTTCGATTTCGAGAAATTGGCCATGGAACTGCTCCCCCTCAGATCCTCACAACCTCAGGTCCTCACAACCTCAAGACCACTGGCCCCGGTACGGTCCCCCCGCCGGGTGCTAGGCCGATCCTGCCCCCTGCGGCACGAACGGGAACGGCACGACGGCCACTGTTACGTTGTCGTGGCCCCCGCCGTCCAGTGCGTGGCCGACCAGGACCTGGGCGCTGTGCAGCGGCCGGGCCGCGGCGTCGGCGGGCACCGCGTCGGCCATCTCCTCGACGGCTTCCGCGTAGTTCCACAGACCGTCCGTGCACACCACCACTACACCCGCACGGTCCGGCTTGAAGGAAGCGGTGTGCGGCTCCAGTTCGTACGCGTCCGCGCCGAGCCAGCCCGTGATGGCGTGCGCGCGCTCGTCGGCGTACGCCTCGGCCTCGTTCATGAGTCCCGCGGCGACCATCTGCGCGGCCCACGAGTCGTCCTCGGTCAGGCGGACGGTGGGGCCCTCGCGGTCGTCGGGGACCCAGTAGGCGCGGCTGTCGCCGACCCAGCCGACGACGAGCAGGCCGCCCGCGACGATCGAGCCGACCAGGGTGCAGGCGGGCGCGTTCTGGTGGGGACTGTGCTCGCGGGCCGAAGCGGGTTCGGCGGCGAGCGCGTTGACGGCGTCGGCCGCCGCGAGGATCGCCTCGTGCATGGCCTGCTGCGGGTGCGTGCCGCGCGGCAGCGAGACGAGGAGCGACTCGTTGGCGGCGCGGGACGCGGCGAGTGACGCCTCGTCGGGGCGGGTCGCCGAGGAGACACCGTCGCAGACGATCGCGACGACGGCGGGGGAGCCGTCGGGCAGCGCGGCCGTGGAGATGGCGAAGGCGTCCTCGTTGCGGTGGTGGCGCAGGCCGCGGTCGCTGACGGCGGCCACGGTGTCGAGCTCCTGCTCCATGTGGTCGCGCTCGCGGGGCTGGGCGTGCCCGCAGTTCTCGCAGTACCCGTCCGGGTCGACGCGGCCCGACCGGCACGCCACGCACAGCTTGGTGCCCGCGGGAGGCGTCGCGTCGGGCGCGGCCGTGCGGGGGTCGGCGGCGGGTGGGGCGGGTGGGGCCGGGGTGCCGGGGGCGGGCAGCGGGTACTCGTCCGGCGCAGCGGACGCGGCGTCCGGGGCGACGGAACCGGCTCCGGGCCGCTCCGGGAGTTCACCGCCCGCCGAGTCCGTGCCCGGCAGGTCCGTCGGGAGATGCGTGGGCACCGGAGTGTCGGAGCTGTCGACCTCCGGCGCGACCGGCCACTCGGCGGCCTCCTCGCCCGCGGCGGCGGCCCGCACGGATCCGGCGGACCCGTTGGGGGACACGTCCGGCCGCGGCGGCACCGCCGACAGGTCGAACCCGCACGCACCGCAAAACAGGTCACCCGACTCCAGCGGCTCCTCACAGCTGGGGCAGGCAGACAGCTGGGGCATCTGCGACATACTCACACCCACGTCCGGGGGCGGAAACGGTTGGCCCGCTCCACCAGTTCGATCCTCTCCTCGCCACCCTGAGCGAGCCGGGCCAGTGTCCGGTACGAACGCTCCAGGCCGAACCGGAGGCCGCGCTCGTCCAGGTCGCTGCCGAGCAGTACGGCCCGCGTCCCGGTGGTGCCCGGTGGCGCGGAAACGTGACCAGAGTGCCTACCGGAGAGTACCCAGTCGAGCGCCGTCCCCAGAACCTCGGTCGACAGGCGCTCCCTGCGCACCGCGTCGAGCCCGAACCCGGCAAGTGCCTCGATCTGCCCGGCGGCGGCCGTCAGCTCGTCCAGGAAGGCGCCGCCCGAAGGGGCTGCCGTGTCCGACGTCATGCGCTGACGCAGCCGCGCCCGCACCGCGGCCACGCGGGCCGCGGTGTAGTGGATGGAGGACTCCGGCACCGACTCCAGGGTGCGTACGGAACCGGCCCTGTCGCCGGCCGCGAGCTGTACGCGGGCCAGGCCGAACGCCGCGCTCACATAGCTCGGGTCGGTCGTCCACACCAGACGGTAGTACTCGGCGGCGTTGTCCAGCTGGCCGAGGACCTCCGCGATGACGCCGAGCGCCAGCTTCGGGGCGGGCTCGCCGGGGAACGCGTCGTAGACCGCGTCGAAGGAGAGCGCCGAGTTCTCGAAGTCGCCGGTGGCCAGGGCCGCGACGCCCCGGTACCAGACCACCCGCCAGTCGTCGGGGTGCTGTTGTTCCAGCTCGGCGAGGGCCTGCGCGGCGGGCGCGAGCTCGCCCATCGCCAGCCGGGCCCGCAGCCCGCGCAGTTGCAGCTCCAGGGAGTCCGCGGACGCCGTGCCGAGCGCGGTGATCAGCTCGGCGGGCGCGGCTGCGATGAGACCGGCGAGGAACCCGGCGTTCGGGTCGTTCGGGTCCACCAGGGGCACGGGCAGCGCGAGGGCGGTCACCACCGGGTCGAGCCCCCGGACGATCCCCGCGGTCGAGGGGCTCTCCGGAAGCGCCCTCTCGTTCTCCCCGGCGGTGGCAGCGGCGGTGGCGGCGGTGGTGGCCGGGTCGGGGCGGGCGCCCAGCCGCGACACCTCCCCGGCCAACTCGGCGAACAGCTCCGTGTCCGGCACCTTCACCTCGGGCCCGAACAGGGTCGAGAGCGCGGGCCGCGGCAGCCCCGACTGGAGCGCCACGACCTCCCGCAGGACACCCGTCAGCTGCTCGGCCATCTCCTGCGCGGAGGCGAACCTGCGGGCCGGGTCCGGGTCCGTGGCGCGGACCAGGAGGCGGTAGAAGGACTCGTACGTCCGGAAGACCTCGATGTTGTCGGGGTCGGGCAGGGAGTCCACGAACACGTTCGTGTAGCCCTGGAAGTCGAAGGTGAGGACCGCGAGAGTGCGGGCGACGGTGTACAGGTCGGAGGCGACGGACGGGCCGACGTCGGCGACCTCCGGGGCCTGGTAGCCGACCGTTCCGTAGATCGCGGACTCGTCGTCGTCCATCCTGCGGACCGCGCCCATGTCGATCAGCTTCAGCTGGCCCTCGGTCTGGATGGCGTTGTCGACCTTGAAGTCGCAGTACAGGAGCTTGCGGCTGTGCAGGTGGCCCAGGGCGTCCAGGGCCTCGATGCCGTACGCGCAGGCCTGCTCGACCGGCAACGGGTCGCGTCTGCCCTCCGGCGTGCGGCGGCCGTTGGCGATCTCCTTCAGGGACTTGCCGCCGACGTACTCCATGACGATGTACCCGTCCATGGAGCCGGTGCGCTGGTCGAGGTGCTCGACGAAGTTGTAGATGCGGACGATGTTGGAGTGCTCGATCTCCGCGAGGAACCGCCGCTCGGAGATGGCCGCGGCCATCGCGTCCTGGTCACCCGTGTCCAGCAGGCCCTTCAGGACCACCCACCGGTCGGACACCGCGCGGTCGATGGCCAGATAGACCCAGCCGAGCCCGCCGTGCGCCAGACAGCCCACGACCTCGTACTGGCCGTGCACGATGTCGCCCGGGTGCAGCTTCGGCACGAACGAGTAGGGGTGGCCGCACTTGGTGCAGAACCCCTCCGTGCGGCCGGGCCGTTCGCCCCGCGCGCGGCCCACCGGCGCCCCGCAGTCGGAGCGCGAGCAGAACCGCTTCCGCTCGGGCACCTCGGGGTTCTTCTGCACGGCCCCGCGGGGGTCGGGCCGCGGCACGTCCGGCACGGTGACCAGGCCGACGCCGAGCCGCCCGCGCGCCGATGAGCCGGTCGCCGAGCCCGAGCTGCGCACCGACACCGAGCGGGACGTCGAACCGCCGGACAGGGACCGCGACAGCCGCCCGGACACCGACCTGCGCGAGGACTGCGAGCGCGACGACCCGGACGTACGGGAGGACCGCGACGACGACGAGCGGCCGCTGGAGCTCCCGGAGCCCCGCGAGCCCTTGCCGCCCGCCGTGAGACCGGTCGGCGGCGACGAGACCCTGCCGTCGGGCGCGACGACGGGGGCCAGGCCGCACGTGTCGCAGTACAGCTCACCGTCGCCGAAGTCGTCATAGCTGCCGGTGCACTTGGGCCGCTGGCATTCACGCCGGGTCATGATTCCCCCGTCCGGTCGGTGGGTCCGCCCTGCTGCGGAACCCTCGGCGCAAGCACTTCGGCGGCGGCCTGCTGATAGCGCAGGACCGCCTGCTCGGCCACCCGGAGATCGCAGGGCGCGCTCCACAGCATGCGCCGCGCCGCGTCGTACCGCTCGACGAGGAGCGGGTCCTCGGCGTGACCGAGCCGGGCGACCTTCGCCTTGTACGCGTCCAGGCGCCCGCGCAGCTCCGCGCGGACCGCGAGGGGCGCGGTGACGGCGGTCAGCGACTCGCGGGCGCGCAGCAGTTCGTCCTCGGCCTTCTGCTCCAGGGACTCCAGGAGTGGCGAGAGGCGGTGCCACTGGGCGTGCCTTCGGTACTCCGACGCCATCGCCAGCTGCTCCTGCAGCGCGGTCGGCGGGCCGCTGACGGCGGGCACCTCGGAGGCGGCGATCTTCGCGAGGACCTCGCCGCGCGCGGAGCGCGCCTCGGCGAGGGTGCGGTCCGCGCGGGACAGCACGTCGCGGAGCCTGCCGAGGCGGACCTCCGCGTCCTGCCGGACGGTGAGCACCGCCTCGATCTCACGGCGCACCTCTTCCAGGGCGCGGGCCTCCCGGTCGTAGCGCTCGGTGTGCGGGCGGCCGCCGCCGGGCGCCGAACTGCCCTCCGCCCGCTTCCAGAACGCGAGCGGATCCGACACCACCTGCTCGCGCAGCGCGGTCAGGGTCCGCGTGATGCGCTCCAGGTCGTCGCCGGAAGGATGCTCCCCGGGACGGACGCCGACGGAGTGCGCGAGCTGGCGGGTGCGGTGCAGTTCGGCGGCGAGCAGGTCGATGCGGGCGGGCAGCGCGGACCACACCGCGTCGGCGGCGACGACCATGTCGAGGGAGTCCGCGTACAAATCGTTCATGCGCTTCACGAGCTCTTCGAGGGTGAAGCGCTCGGTGAGCTTCGCGGGTCCGGTGAGCGAGGGCGACGCACCGGACGACGATGCGCCCGCGACGGTCACGGCCTCGCCGCGCAGCAGCTCCGTCAGCTCGACGAGGTCGTCCTTGCTGGGCCAGCGTCTGCGCTCGCGCACCTCGCGTGCCGTGCGCAGGGCGCCCGCGTACGCGTCGAAGTACGCCCAGAGCAGGGTGATCCGGGCCTCCGTGGCCGTCCAGCGCTCCGCGGTGACGCCGGTGAGCGCGGCGCCTTCGAGCAGGCGGCGGCCCGCGTGGTCCTGGAGGGCGAGGAGCGAGGTCTCGATCGCCTCGTGCTCGGCGTCGAGGCGCGCCAGCGCACGGTCCACCTCGTCCCGGTCCATCACCGGACCGGGGGGTCCCGCGACGCTCATCGATCACCTCTCCGCTCTGCGTTGCCCCGGGTTCTCGGTCGTCGAGGTCCCGTCGTGGCGCTCGTAACTCTCGTAACTCTCCAGTCGTACCAGGCCGGTTGTCGGCTCCCGGTCAGTCCCGGTACTCCGGGGCCGGCGGGCCCGAGGACCTGCCGAGTCCTTCCTTCAGCCACTTGTCGTACGACTTCTGCCAGCCGCCGTCCTCGCGGTAGTCGTCGAGGACCTTGTTGACCCGGCGCACCAGGTCGTCCGAGCCCTTCTTCATCGCCACCCCGTAGTGCTCGGTGGTGAACGGCTCCTCGCCCTTCAGCTCGACCGTCGGGTCCTGCGCGGCCTGGCCGGCGGCGAGGGCGCTGTCGGTCACCACGGCGTCCACCTCGCCGAGCTGGAGCCGCACCAGGCAGTCGAGTTGGTTGGGGACGGTGGTGGAGATGTCGGCGGAGTAGTTCTTCTTCTTGAGCTCGTCCTCGGCGATGGAGCCGGACGCGCTGCAGATCTTCTTGCCGGTGAGCGACGGGTCGTACCCCGTGATGTCGGACTTCTTGGGGGCGAGGACCTGCTGGCCCGTCTCGAAGTACCCGGTGGAGAAGTCGACGTCCTTCAGGCGCTCGCAATTGACGGTCATCGTGCGGACGACCATGTCGACCTGGCCGCTCTGGATCGCGGGGATGCGTTCGTTGGTGGGTATGGCGCGGAAGACGACGGCGTCGCGGTCGCCGAAGATCTCCTCGGCGATCTCGCGCGCGAGATCGATGTCGAAGCCCTCCAGCTCGCCGCCCTTCTTGTTCGGGTCGCGGTAGCCCCAGCGGTAGCTGTTCTGGTCGACGCCGACGATCAGCTTCTTGACGTCCCGGTTCCTGATCCTCTCGATCGTCGGGCCGTCCTTGGACGAGGGGCGCAGACTGCGGTCGTTGCAGTCGTCGGCGTCCGCACGGGCGGGCGCGGCCACCGTCGAGCCGGGCCCGCCCCGCCGTACGCGGTCGTCGCCCGTGTCACCTCTGTCCGGCAGGGCGAGGACGAGCGATCCCGCGACGGCGCAGGCGAGACCCATCGCGCCCACACCGCCCCAGCCGCGCAGCCTGGCCGTGCCGCGTCGCGTCCGCATCGTCTGCGCGCCCCCTCTCATCTCTGGACCCGTCACCGGCCCCGGCCCTGTCACCGGTACTCCGAAAGCCTGCGGCCGATGCCGAGGACGGCGCCCGCCGCGGCGAGGACCGCGAGGACGGCGGCGCCGACGGCGAGACCGCTCATGGCGCCCCTGCCGTCCTTCGCGGCCTGCTGGAACTCGCGCTGTTCGTGCGCCAGGGCCCGGTCGAGGGCCGCGTCCACGTTGTCGAAGCACTCGCCGGTCGGCTCGTCGTCCTTGGAGCCGATGACCTTGTCGAGCGCCCCCTGGTAGTCACCGGAGTCGTCGCTGGAGCGGGCCACCTGGTGGCGGTCCTTCCAGACGCCCACGTTCTTCGCGGCCTCGGCGACCGGATTCCCGCCCTCCGAGTCGTCGGCGAGGTCGGCCGCCCTGCCGAGCAGGCCGCTGTCGGCACCGCCCAGCTGCTTCATCTGCGCGCGGTAGGCGACGTCGAACTTGTCCTCCGACCTGCCGCCCACCTCGGTGGTCTCCGCGCCGCGGCTGACCAGGGTCAGGTTCTCGTTGCCCCGCGCCTTCAGGGAACTGATGCGGGCGTCGTTGAGGACGTTCAGGGATCGCACGCCGTTGTCGTACGAGTCGTCGAGTCCCGAGCGCGCGAAGGTGTGCCCGACGACGAGCCAGAGCAGCACGACCGTGGCGGCCGCGGTCGCGGCGAGCAGGCCGTGGTTGAACACCCGGTTCGTACGGCGGTAGTTGCGGTGCTGCGCCCAGCCGAGCGCGGCGAGCGCGAGGACGCCGAGGGCGATCGCGAACCAGGGGTACGGCTTCGCGTTGCCGTAGTCGTCGCCGAGCCGTTCGTTCTCCGCCTTGTAGAGCTTCTCGGCGGCCGGGAGCATCTGCGTCTGCATCTTGTCGTTCGCGTACCGCAGATAGGCGCCGCCCAGCGGCAGGCCCTGCCGGTTGTTGGCACGGGCGCGCTCGATCAGGCCCGTGTACTCGGGCAGGAGCCGGTTCAGCTTGCCCACCGCGGTCGCCGACGACGAGTCCGCGCCCGCGTTCGACGCGGCGGTCGCCAGCTTCTCGGAGGCCCGCTCGATGTCCCGCTCGTACCGCGCGCGGACGGCGGCCGGCTCCTGGCCGCCCGCGAGGAACCCGCTGGACGCCGCGGTGTTGGCGTCGGCCAGCGAGCGGTAGATGGCGGCCGCGTCGGCGCTCAGCGGCTGGCTGCGGTGCAGCACGTCGTCGGCCGCGGCCGAGCGCTCCGTCATCTGCCAGGTGGTGACCGCGCCGAACGCGACGACGAGGAGCGCGAGGACCGCGCCGATGATGCGCAGCTTGCCCGGCTCCGTGGTCGCCGCGGCCCGCAGCCGGTCGACGCCCTCGGACCAGGCGGTGCGGCGCGGCGCGGCGGACGGCGCGGACGGCGCGGACGGTGCGTTCGGCGTCTGGGGCGGCACGGCGGGCATCGTCGGCGCGGGTTGGCGCGGAGCCTGTGCGGGCCGCATCGGAGCCTGGGCGGGCACGGCCGGTGCCTGTCCGGGCGGACCCGACGGCACCGCGCCGCCGTTCGGCGGATGTGTCACCTTGCCTCGACCTCCCCCTCGGTCATCGGACGCTGGTCTCCGCCCGTCGCGCGCGGAGCGGGAAGAAGTGCACGGCCGCAAGTATTGCCGCAGGGACCGACATCCGCACAGGTGTTGACTGGATCTTGTGCGTATCCCTGCTTCAGAACACGAGATTCGGGGGTGTTCGGTTCCCGCCCGCGCGCACGGCGCAGGCGGGAAGCACGTCATTCGCCGCGCGCGCCGTCCTCGTAATGGCCGCGCACGCGCGCGTACACCTCTCCCGCCGCCGCGACGTGGTCGAGGCCGAGGAGTGCCGCGCCGAGCACGGGACGTGCGACGACGACCCGCGGCACCGCCTTGGGCGCCCGCTCCGCGAGCAACACCCTTACCCCGTCGTCCAGTTGAGGATGCCGCGCGGCCAGGACACTGCCGCCGAGCAGCACCGGCGCCTCCTCGTCGAGCAGATCCAGCCGCTCCAGGGCCACCGTCGCCATGGCGACGACCTCCTCGGCCATCCGGTCCACCACCGCGCGGGCCACGGCGTCACCGGCGGCCGCGGTGGCGAACAGGACCGGCGTCAGCTCGTGCCGCCGCACCGGTGACACCCTCCCCAGGTGCAGCGCCTCGATCAGCGCGTACATGGACTCGAGACCGAAGTGCGCGGGCAGCGTCTCGCGCAGCGCCGTCGGCTCGCCCCGGCCGTCCTCGGCACGCGCCGCGAACCACAGCGCCTCCTCGGCGAGGCCGCCGCCCCCGCCCCAGTCGCCGGAGATCCGGCCGATGGCGGGGAAGCGGGCGGTGCGCCCGTCCGGGAGCATGCCGACGCAGTTGATGCCCGCGCCGCACACCACGGCGACCCCGCGCGGCTCGGCGTCCTCGCGGAGCCCGGCGCGCAGGATCGCGAAGGTGTCGTTGCGGACGTCGACCGAGGGGCCCCACGCACGTCGGCGCAGCGCCTCCGCCAACTCCCGCTCCTCGACGGGGAGATCGGCGTTGGCGAGGCAGGCCGACACGTGCCCGACGGAGTCGGCGCCCGCCTCCGCGAGGGCCCGTGCCACCGCCTCCTCCAGGGTGTCCACCGCGGTCTCGACGCCGACCCGCGGCGGTTGGAACCCGCCGCCGCGGGCCGTGCCGACGATCCGTCCGTCGGCCGCGACCACCGCGACGTCGGTCTTGCTGTTCCCCGCGTCGATCGCGAGCACGCTCGTGCCTACGCCCACGCCAGGTGCTCCCGGTTGTGCGCGATCAGGCTGTCGGTGAGCTGCTCCGCGTACGCGTACTGCCCGATCAGCGGGTGGGCGAGCAGCGCCTTGAAGACCCGCTCGCGGCCGCCGTGCACGGCCGCCCGCAGTGCCAGGTCCTCGTAGCCGGTGACGTTCGCGATGAGCCCGGCGTACAGCGGGTCGAGCCTCGGCACGGGCAGTGGCTTCGCCCCCGAGCCGTCCACCGCGGCCTGCACCTCGATGACCGCGTCGTCGGGCAGGAACGGCAGCGTGCCGTTGTTGACGGTGTTCACCACCTGGTAGGGGCTGCCGCCGTTGCCGAGCAGCGAGGCCGCGAGGTCGACGGCGGCTTCCGAGTAGAAGGCGCCGCCGCGCTTGGCGAGCAGTTCCGGCTTCTCGTCGAGCGCCGGGTCGCCGTACATCTCCAGGAGCTGCTTCTCCATCTCGGCGACCTCGGCGGCGCGCGACGGCTTGGTCCGCAGCTCCTCGACGACGGCGTCGTGCTGGTAGTAGTAGCGCAGGTAGTACGAGGGGACGACGCCGAGCCGGTCGACAATCGCGCGCGGCATGCGCAGGTCCTCGGCGACCGCGTCCCCGTGCTCGGCGAGCAGCTTCGGCAGGATGTCGTCGCCCTGCGGACCCCCGAGGCGTACGCCCGTCTCCCACGTCAGGTGGTTGAGGCCCACGTGGTCCAGGTGCACCTCGCCGGGGGCGACGTCGAGGAGCTTCGCGAACTTCCGCTGGAAGCCGATGGCGACGTTGCACAGGCCGACGGCCTTGTGCCCGGCCTGCAGCAGTGCCCGCGTGACGATGCCGACGGGGTTGGTGAAGTCGATGATCCAGGCGTCCGGGTTGGCGCGGCGGACGCGCTCGGCGATGTCGAGGACGACGGGGACGGTGCGCAGCGCCTTCGCGAGGCCGCCGGCGCCGGTGGTCTCCTGGCCGACGCATCCGCACTCCAGGGGCCATGTCTCGTCCTGGTTGCGGGCGGCCTGCCCGCCGACGCGCAGTTGGAGCAGCACCGCGTCGGCGTCCGCGACGCCCGCGTCCACGTCGGACGTGGTGACGATGCGGCCCGGGTGGCCCTGCTTGGCGAAGATGCGCCGCGCGAGGCCGCCCACCAGCTCCAGGCGGTCGGCCGCCGGGTCGACGAGGACGAGTTCCCCGATCGGCAGGGTGTCCCTCAACCGCGCGAATCCGTCGATGAGTTCGGGTGTGTAGGTCGACCCTCCGCCGACCACTGCGAGCTTCATATCGGTTCTCAGCCCTTTACTCCGGTGAGGGTGACGCCTTCGACGAAGGCCTTCTGTGCGAAGAAGAAGACGATGATGACGGGGGCCATGACGAGCAGCGTCGCGGCCATGGTCATGTTCCAGTTGACGGCATGGGCGCTCTTGAACGACTCGAGGCCGTAGCTGAGCGTCCAGGCGCCGGGGTTCTGTGCGGCGTAGATCTGAGGTCCGAAGTAGTCGTTCCAGCAGTAGAAGAACTGGAAGAGCGCGATGGCGGCGATGCCGGGCTTGGCCATCGGCACCACGATCTTCACCATGGTGCGGAACTCCCCGCACCCGTCGACCTTCGCCGACTCGATGTACTCCTTGGGGATGGTCAGCAGGAACTGCCGAAGGAGGAAGATCGAGTACGCGTCACCGAACGCCATGGGAATGATCAGCGGCCACAGGGTCCCCGACAGATGAAACTGCTGGGCCCACACCAGGTACATGGGGATCACGATCACCTGCGGCGGCAGCATCATCGTCGAGATGACGAGCAGCATCGCGGTGCGGCGTCCGCGGAAGCGGAACTTGGCGAGCGCGTACGCCACGGGGATCGCCGAGCAGACCGTGAAGAGGGTGCCGAGCCCCGCGTACATGAGCGAGTTGCGCCACCAGTCGAGGAAGCCCGGCGTCTCGAACACGGCCTTGTAGTTCGACCAGTGCCAGGAGTCGGGCCACAGGTCGCCGCTCATGGCCTGCGAGTCGCTCATCACCGACGTCAGGAAGACGAAGACGAACGGCAGCAGGAACAGCAGCGCGACGGCTATCGCGACGCTGTGCACGGCGATCCAGTGCAGGATCCGCTTGCGGCGGGCTCGGGCGGCGGCGGGTCCCCGGTTCGGGGAGGTCCGTTCGGGTGTCGACGCCGACGCGGGCGCGCTGAGAGCAGTGGAAGTCATCGGGATGTCCTCAGTCCTCAATCCTCAGTCCTCGGCCGCGAGCAGCCCGGAGCGCTTGCGCATCAGGAGCATCGTCACGGCCATGGCGATGGCGAAGAGCACGAGCGAAAGCACGCACGCGGCACCGGTGTTGAAGTTCTGGAAGCCCATTTGGTAGACGAGCTGGGGCACCGTGAGGGTCGAGTGGTCGGGGTATCCCGGCTGGATGACGGACCCGGGCCCGATGTTGACGCCGGACGCGACCTTCCCCGCGACCAGGGCCTGTGTGTAGTACTGCATGGTCTGCACGACGCCCGTGACCACCGCGAACATCACGATCGGCGTGATCGACGGCCACGTCACGTAGCGGAACTTCGCCCACGGCCCCGCGCCGTCCAGTTCGGCGGCCTCGTACTGCTCCTTCGGTACGTCGAGCAGTGCGGCCATGAAGATCACCATCAGGTCGCCGATGCCCCACAGGGAGAGCAGTACGAGCGAGGGCTTGGCGGTGTCCGGATCGTTGAACCAGTTGGGCCCGGAGATGCCTATGGAGCCGAGGATCTCGTTGACCGGCCCCGAGCCCGGGTTGAGCAGGAAGACGAAGGCGACGGTGGCGGCCACCGGCGGCGCGAGGTACGGGATGTAGAAGGCGGTGCGGAAGAACCCCGCCCCCGTCTTGATCTTCGTGATCAGCAGCCCGAGCGAGAGCCCGAAGACCACCCGCACGGCCACCATGATCACGACGAGCCAGAGGGTGTTCCGCAGGGCGGGCCCGAACAAGGGCATCTGCTCGAACACGTACGTCCAGTTCCTGAGGCCCACGAAGGTGGGCTCCTTGATCTGGTTGTAGTGCATGAAGGAGAAGTAGACGGTGGCGATCAGCGGGTACGCGAAGAAGACGCTGAAGCCGACCAGCCAGGGGGAGAGGAACCCGAGCGTGCGCAGGCGGCGGCGTGCCGGGTCGGACAGGGACATTGCCATGGGTCGGGGTCCTCAGCTCTTCGACTGGAGGGTGTCGGCGTCGATCTGCTCGTCGAGTTTCTTCAGGCCCTTGCGCAGGTCGGAGACGCGCCCGGCCTCGACGCCGTAGGCGAAGTCCCCCAGCGAGACGACGTACGCGCCGCCGTTGACGGAGGGCGGCAGGGCCTTGCTGTGCTTGTTCTCCAGGATGTCGAAGAAGGTCCGGAAGGTCGGATCGGCGTCCAGGTCCGGCGACTTGAGCGCGGCGAACGTGGAGGGCACGTTGTGGATGGCGTTCGCGAAGTTCACGACCTGCTTCGTGTCGGCGGTCAGGAACCGCACGAGCTCCCACGCGGCGTTCTGGTGCTTGCTGCTGTGCGCGATGCCGGCGACGGTGCCGGTGATGAAGCCGCGCCCGTACGTGTCGGCCTGGTCGTCGGGTACGGGCAACGGCGCCACGTCCCAGTTGAACTCGGCCTTCGCGTCCTTCAGCATCAACCCGCGCCACTCGCCGTCGAGGTGCATGGCGACCTTCTGGGTCAGGAAGGCGTTCTGGCTGGACATCTCGTCGCCGAAGGTCATCCGGAACCGCTCCAGGTCGTCGAACCCGCCCTGAGCGTCGGCGAGCCGCGTCGCGGTCTTGAAGAACTTGTAGGTCGACGGCTCATCGGCGAGCCGCGAGTCGCCGTCGGCATCGAAATACTCGGGCCCCCACTGGGCGAAGAGCCGGTCCGGACTGTTCTGGTAGAAGCGGAAGTTGGGCATGAACCCGACCCGCTTGTACGAGCCCTTCCCACTCCGGACGGTCAGCTTCTTGGCGGCCTTCTCGAACTCGGACATCGTGCGGGGCGGCCGCTCGATGCCCGCCTCGTCGAAGGCGTCCTTGTTGTAGTACATCCCGAAGGCGTCCGCGAGCAGCGGCAGCGCGCACTGGTTGCCGCGGTAGCTCGTGTAGTCGAGGAGCGTCTTGGGGAACGTCTTGTGCTTGTCGAGGCCGGTCTTCTTCATGAACGGGTCGAGGTCCACCCACATCCCGGAGTCGCAGTACTGGCCCACGTTGTTGGTGGTGAACGAGGACACCACGTCCGGCGCCTTGTCGCCGCCCGCCCGCAGGGCCTGGTTGATGGTCTCGTCGGACACGTTCCCGGTGGCCTTGACCGTGATGTTCGGGTGCAGCTTCTCGAACCGGTCGATGCTGTCGTTCACGGCCTTGACCTCGCCGGGCGTCGCCCAGCCGTGCCAGAACTTGAGGGTGACCGGTTTCGTCGGGTCGTCGTTCGCGCTGCCGACGCTCGGGTTGGCACAGCCGGAGAGCAACAGGCCGGCTGCGGCGAGCGCCGCGGACGCGCAGGTGGGCATGCGCCATCGCGGCATGGCGGACTTCCTTTACGGGGAGCGGTGAGCGGTCGGGTAAGGGGGTTTCTCGGGCCGGTCTCTAAGGCCGGTCTCTCAGGCTGGTTTCTCGGGCTGTTCTCTCAGGCTCGTTTCTCAGGCTGATTTCTCAGGCCGTGTCGAAGACCCGGTCACGGGCCTGGGTGAGAGCGGAGCGCAGGGCGCCGGTGAGGATCGGGTCGCCGTCGAGTTCGCTGATGCGGATGTGGGGGCGGGGCAGGGCGAGGCCGGTGAGCTCCTCCTCGACCCTGGCGCGCAGCTTGTCGCCGCCCGCCTGGGCCACGGAGCCGGAGAGCACGACGAGTTCGGGGTCGACGACGGCGACGACGGCGGCGATGCCGGTGGCGATGCGGCGGGCGACCTCGCCGAGCGCGGCGTCGTCGGCCATCACCTCCGCCAGGGTCGCGCCGCCGCCGGTGAGTTCCCGTACGACGTACGCGGAGACGAGGCTCTCGAAGCCGCCGTCGCCACTGCCGTCGCCGCCGCGCACCAGGGGGGCGCCGGGCAGTGGCATGTACCCGATCTCGCCCGCGCCGCCGGTCGCGCCGCGCAGCAGGGTGCCGCCGAGCACGATCGCGGCGCCGACGCCTTCGTCGAGCCAGGTCAGCACGTAGTTGTCGTAGTCCTGGGCGGCGCCCTCGTACTGCTCGGCGACGGCGGCGAGGTTCACGTCGTTCTCGATGACCACCGGCGTGCCGAGGACGGCGGCGAGATCGTCGCGCAGCGTCCGCGAGTGCCAGCCGGGCAGGTGGGGGGCGTACCGGAGCTGGCCGGTGTGCGGGTCGATGGCGCCGGGGGTGCCGATGACGGCGGCGCGGAGGTCCTCGTGACCGAGCCCCGCCTGGCGCAGGGCACCGTCGACGGCCTCGGTGACGAGCTGGGCGGTGCGGTGCCGGACGTCCTCGGCGACGGCGTCGGCCTCCACACGCTCCCTTCCCAGCACGGTGCCGGTGATGTCGGCGACGAGGGCGGTGATTCCGGTGGGGTCGGCGGAGAGCGCGGCGACGTGCCCCGCGCCCGGGTCGATCTCGTACAACTGGGCGTTGGGCCCTGGCCGCCCGCTCAGACTGCCGGTGGTGTGGACGAGCCCGGCGGCGGCGAGGCGGCCGAGGAGCTGCGAGGTCGTCGGCTTGGACAGCCCGGTCAGCTCGCCGATGCGGGTGCGGGTGAGGGGGCCGTGGGCGACGAGAAGATCGAGCACGGCTCGGTCGTTCATGGCGCGGAGGACGCGGGGGGTCCCGGGCGCACCCGGGGTACCCGGCGCGCCGGGGGTGCTGCCTGCTGCCATGCCGCCACCTGCCTCTCAGCTGCCCGTACGGTAACGGTCGCCGCTAACTGTTAGGAAACTTTCCAATTCGTGAGGACCGTACGGCTGGCGTGAATGAGGCGTCAATAGCGGACGCCGCCTAGGCAACCAAGTCGTTACCTGTGGGGGTGGGGGGTTGCACGGGGTGCGTGCGTGGGCCTCGGGGGGGGGCGGTGACTTCGGTGGGCCGGTGTCTTTGATTGTTGCCGGGGCCGCCCGGGGTTTTGCGGAGTGTGGCGGTTCCGGGCCGGGAGTAAAGGGCGCTCCGCTGCGCTGCGCGTCGGCTGCGCCGATTCCGCTGCGCTCCACCCTTGACTCCCGTCCCTCCACCGCGAGCTGCTTGTTGACCCGGACGGCCAGGGGTGGGGGCAACGGGGATCGCTGGGGCAGTCATCGGCTTTCGCTGCCGGGTGCGGCCCGGTTCATCGTGGGCGGCCGTCACCGTCCGGGGAGGCGGCCTCGCCGCTCGGGTCATCGGCTCGCGTGGCCGGGTGCGGCCCGTCCCAACGCAAGCCGCCCTCACGGTTCGGGTCGGGTCATCGGCTCTCGTTGCCGGGTGCGGTCCGGTTCATCGTGGGTGGGAGTGATGGTCGATGGGCTGTGTCGGGCCGGGGGCCACCCCCTCCGGCACCTACTTTGGGAAAGTTGCGAATGGGTTGGCCGCGCGCCCCCTCGACGGACCGAATGCGCCCCTATGGCTGGCCTTTCTTGGTTCGGTCCGTCCCCCTCCAGCACCTACTTTGGGAAAGTTGCGAACCGACACACCGCGCGCCCCCCCTCTCACACCCCACGCGCCGCCACCCACGTCACCGGCCTCACGAATCTGGCGCGGTGAGCCAGCACATTGGGGGGCGTATGCGGCTTGGCAGGGGGGCGTGCGGTGAACGCATTCGCAACTTTCCCAAAGTAGGTGCCAGGGGGGTGGCCCGAGCCAGCCACCCACCTCCCACACACAGGCGCCGCCTCCCGCCGCCCATCTCGCGTATCCGACGCAGCGAACCGGCGTGCCAAGGGGCGCATCCGGTCAGGTGAGGGGGCGCGCGGGGGATGGATACGCAACTTTCCCCAAGTAGGTGCCGGAAGGGGCGGTCCGACCGGAGGCGGGCCAGGGGTGCACTCGGTCTGCGGAGGGGGCGCGCGACCAACTGGTTCGCAACTTTTCCAAAGTAGGTGCCGGAGGGCGCGGCGACCCCCCGGGCGGACACAGCTCATCGAGCATTGCTCCCGCCCACGTTGGGCCGGTCCGCACCTGGCCGCGAGAGCGGATGGCCCGCCCCGGACAGTGGGGGCGACTCACGATGGACCGGTCCGCACTCGGCCGCGCGAGGGGATGGCCCGAGCGGCTTGGCCGCGCGGTGGGCGGGGCCGTGAGGGTGGCGGTCGGCCACGTTGGACCGGTGCGCGCCCGGCAGCGAAAGCTGATGACTGCGCCAGCGGTCCCCGTTGCCCCCACCCCTGGCCGTCCGGGTCAACATCAGCTCGCGGTGGAGGGGTGGGAGTCAAGGGTGGAGCGGAGCGGAATCGGCGGAGCCGACGCGTAGCGCAGCGGAGCGCCCTTTACTCCCGGCCCGGAACCGCCACACTCCGCAAAACCCCGGGCGGCCCCGGCAACCGTCGAAGGCGCGGGCCCACCGAAGTCACCGCCCGGCTCACTACGCCAGAGCACTGGAACTCTCCCGTGTCGCTCAGGCGGCCGCTCCGCCCAGGTCCTCCGCCCTGATCCAGGCGACCGCGCAGGAGGGCAGGGCCTACACGAGGCTCGGCAACAATCGGGAGACCTGCTCGGCGGTGGAGCGCGTGCAGGCCTTCTCGGCCGCCGCGGGCACGCCGGAGACCCCCGAGCATCATTACCGCTACGACCCCGGCAAGTCCCTCTCGTACACCGCCACCACTCTCGCGTGACTGGGGGACGGTGCAGCGGAGCCCTATGCGCGCGAAGTGATCAAGCGTCTGAGTCCGGGTGACGGCATCGCTCAGTGGCCCAGACGAGTGG
The DNA here is from genome assembly GCF_008642355.1 of Streptomyces venezuelae. NCBI lineage: Bacteria > Bacillati > Actinomycetota > Actinomycetes > Kitasatosporales > Streptomycetaceae > Streptomyces > Streptomyces venezuelae. The sequence goes on along the minus strand of NZ_CP029193.1, from coordinate 2,725,822 downwards.
CGTCGGCCAACATCGATCTCGGACTGGTCCTGGTCGCGGAAGACCGCTTGGACAAAGCGTGCGACTCCGTACGGAAGGCCATCCTCAGCGGCCGGGTCGTTCCCTCGAATCACTGGCGTGCCCTGGAAGTCGTCCAAGCAGTCGAGTCACGTGCCCTGCCGGAAGCGGCAGACCTGCGAGACGCGTATCAGGGGCTGACCGCCCTACAGCAGTAGCCCGGGCACCAAATCGGTTGCCCTTCTTCCGCGCCGAGCGGGCCCCGCACCGCTGATGGGGACGGCAGCCCGCGACTACTTGGAGAGGTTCGGGGGCGGGGGCGGTATCGGGGACGCCGCCAGGGACTGGGGAGACGTCGCCGAGGCGTAGGCGGAAGGGGCTGCGACGGCGGCCGAGGGGTCCGCCGCGTCCTCCTGAAGCGCCAGCGGCAGGCCGCCCACGATGCGGATGCCCGCCTCGTCGAACGCCCGCTTGATGCGCCAGCGCAGCTCCCGCTCCACACCCAGGGACTGGCCCGGCATCGTCTTGGCGGAGACACGGACCACCATCGAGTCGAGGAGGACGCTGTCCAGGCCCAGGATCTCCACCGGGCCCCACAGCCGCTCGTTCCACGGCTCGTCCTTCGCGATGGCCTCGCCGACCTCCGCCAGCGTCGCCTTCACCTTGTCGAGGTCCTCGTCCGGGCGGACCGTCACATCGACGCCCGCCGTGGACCAGCCCTGGGAGAGGTTGCCGATGCGCTTGACCTCGCCGTTGCGGACGTACCAGATCTCGCCGTTGTCGCCGCGCAGCTTCGTGACGCGCAGGCCGACCTCGATGACCTCACCCGAGGCGACGCCCGCGTCGATCGAGTCGCCGACGCCGTACTGGTCCTCCAGGATCATGAAGACGCCGGACAGGAAGTCGGTCACCAGGTTGCGCGCGCCGAAACCGATCGCGACGCCCGCCACACCCGCGGACGCGAGGAGCGGCGCCAGGTTGATCTCGAAGGTGCCGAGGACCATGAGCCCGGCCGTTCCGAGGATCAGGAACGAGGCCACCGAGCGCAGGACCGAGCCGATCGCCTGCGAACGCTGACGGCGGCGCTCCACATTCACCAGGAGGCCGCCGAGCGCGGTCCCGTCCACGGCCTGCGCCGTGCGGTTCATGCGGTCTATGAGTTTGGTGATGGCGCGGCGGACGATGACGCGCAGGACGATCGCTATCGCGACGATGAGCACGATGCGCAGGCCGATGCCGAGCCACGTGGACCAGTTCTGCTCGACCCAGCTCGCCGCGTTCGTGGCGCTCTCCTGAGCGTCGTCGAGCGTGGGCGGCTTGGACTTCTGCGGGTCGTCCGGGTCCGTTCCGGCTGCCGACAGGACGGACAAGAACACGGCAGGTACCTCCAGGTATCGCGGCCTGCCCGGCGAACGAAGGACCGCCATCGAAGCGGAACCGGGGGAACCGGGCAGACTCACCACACTAACGGGGCATCGTGTGTGGATCGTTGTGATGTTCGGGGGAGAGACGGTGCTCACCATGGTGCTCACCTGGGCAAGTACCCGGGAGAACCGATTGCCGTGTCCGTGCCGCGCCCCCTGTGGTCGAAAACACTTCAAGGCCGTTACGGGCACATGCTGGCGCTACGACCAGGCATGAGGGGAGACTGACTACAGATCGTCCCGGCGCGAGCCACGCGCCGCCGGCGTTATAGGAGGCATCCGTGCCGCATGTCCTGGTCCTCAACGCGTCGTACGAGCCCCTCGGCGTCGTACCGCTCCGCCGCGCGCTCGTCCTCGTCCTGGAGAACAAGGCTCTCTGCCTCGAGGAATCCGGCGCCTTCATGCACAGCGCGTCGCGCACCGTCCCCGCACCCAGCGTGGTCCGCCTCAAGCGGTTCGTCCGGGTCCCCTACCGTGGGCCCGTCCCGCTGACCCGGCGGGCGCTGTTCGCCCGCGACGGCGGCCGGTGCATGTACTGCGGTGGCGTCGCAACCAGCGTCGACCACGTCATTCCGAAGAGCCGAGGCGGCCAGCACGCCTGGGACAACGTGGTGGCTTCCTGCCGCCGCTGCAACCACGTCAAGGCCGACCGGCACCTCATGGAGCTCGGCTGGCGGCTGCGGCACAAGCCCGCGCCGCCCTCGGGCCTCGCATGGCGCATCATCGGGACCGGACATAGGGATCCGCGCTGGCTGCCGTACTTGCAGCCGTTCGGCGCGGACGACGCGATGGCCCGGATCGACGGCATTTCCGCCTAGCAATCGATCCGGGCCTTTGTTGTACGCAGGTACGTACGGTGCCGTACGTGAGGTACACGTACGGCGGACGCGTGGCGGTCGTCACCTCTCGGCGACCGCGTACGCCTCCACCGACCAGAGCGAGTAGCCGAAGCGCGTGGCCCGCTCGTCGCCCTGCACCCGGATGAAGCGGGTGTCGCGCGCGTCCATGCGGACCGACTCGCGGCCGCCCCTGCCGTCCCGCACGGTCGCCGCCGTCCGCCAGGTCCTGCCGTCGGCCGACGTCTGCACGCGGTAGCCCGCCGCGTACGCGTCCTGCCAGCGCAGCACGACCTGCCCGAGCCGCACCGGCTCCGCGAGCTCCGCCTGCCACCACGCGCCGTCCTCGGCCGGCGACGACCAGCGGGTCTTCGGGTCGCCGTCGACCGCCGCGGACGCCGGGAAGTCCTTCGTCTCGTCGCCCGACGACGACGTCTTCGCGCCGCGCGCCAGGTCCGGCCCCGCCGTCCGCGGGAACGCGCGGACGGAGAGCGTGCGGGTCTCACCGCCGGAGGCGCCGGAGGCGCCAGAGGTGGCGAAGGTCACGGGGATGTCGTACGTTCCCGGGCGTGTGCCCGCGGGGACCGTGATCTCCACCGGTACGTCGACCTCCGTTCCGCGCACCACCGACGTCGGCGTGCCGGGGACCTTCACCTCGATGCCCCTCGGCGCCTTCGCGCGGAGAGCGCCGGTGACGTCGCCGGGGCGCAGGGAACGCAGCTTCGCGGAGATCCGCAGCGGGCCGCCGCCGATCTCCGCGTCGGCCTCGGTGCGGGACACGGAGAGGCGGGCGTCGGGGGTGTCGGCGAACCAGGGGACCAAGTGGCGGACGGAGCGGTCGGAGCCGACGGCGACCGTGGCGCGGATCGCGTCGGCGCGCAGGCCCTCGTGCTTCCCCGTGAGGTCCAGCTCCGTGAAACCGCTCCGTGCGAGTGCGCCGATCCGCCGCCAGCCCTCGCCCGGAACGTGAGCCTCCACCGCGCCCTCGGTTCCGGGGTCGGTCAGTGCCGTCACGGCGGCGAGCGTGCGGTCGTGGGGGAAGGCGGCTGTCCCGCCGTGCGACGCCCGCTCTGCGTCCGTCCCCGCCCAGGCCGCGTACGCCCTCTGCGTTCGCGCGAGGAACGGGTCGAGGACACCTTCGCCGACCGTGACGCCGCTCCGTTTCAGCTCCTTCTGGAGCCTCGTCAGGGCGCGCGACCCCCGCCAGGCCGCCGCGCCGTCGCCGGCGGACTGGGCGGCCAGGAGGTCGACCGCCGTCTCGCCCGCCTCGCCGTAGCGCGCCAACTGGTCGATCCAGGGGCGCACTTCGTCGTCGAGCTCGCTGTCGGCCAGGCGCTCGGGGGCCTCCCGCATCACGGTGAAGGCGGCGCGCAGCGCCTTCGCGGCGCGTCCGCCGCGTGCCCGGTCCGTCGTCGTACGGGCGTCCCAGAAGTCGTTCATGAGCGGCCGCAGGTACGCGGACTCGTCGGCGCCGAGCACGGACGACGCGTCGTTGCCCGCGAGGGCCCGCAGCGCGCCCCGCGCCTTCGCGTCGCCGCCCGCGAGGTCGTCGATGGCGGCGAGCCAGGACTCGTGGGGGCGGTAGGCGCGCGGGTTCCAGGCGTAGTCGGCGGCCGTGAAGAGGGGGATGCGGGAGGCGGAGGGCTGCTCCATGGCGTTGCCGAGGAGGGCGGCCGAGCCGGTGGCGACGGCGGGCTCGCGGCCGGTGTAGGGGCCGAGGAAGATACGGTCCTGCGCGAAGTCGTTGACGGGATAGTTGTCCATCGTGACCAGCGGGTGCAGGCCGAACGCCGCGCGGGCGCCCGCGAGCTCGCGGCCCGTGATGGTGCGCGGGACCACGCCGACGCCCGTCCACGCGACCTCGACGCGGCGGTCGAGGGTCCGCGAGAGGGCCGCGCGGTACTCCGTCGTCCCGTCCTGGAAGTACTCCGTCGGCATCAGGGAGAGCGGCTGGGCGCCGGGGTGGCGCGCGGCCAGATGCGCGGCGACCGCGTCGGCGACCCGGGCCTGCGCCTTCGCGGCGGCCTCCGGGCCCGACCCGAACGTCTCGGCGTCCTGCTCGCAGTGCCATTCGCTGTAGCTGACGTTCTGGAACTGCAGCTGGAACGCGCGCACGCCGAGCGCCCACATCGCGTCGATCTTGCGGGTGAGGTCCCTGATGTCCCGGTCGGACGACAGGCACATGGCCTGGCCGGGCGAGACGGCCCAGGCGAGCGTGACGTGGTTGGCCTCGGCCCGCTCCGCCAGGGCGCGGAAGTCGGCGCGCTGCCCTGCGGGGTAGGGCTCGCGCCAGCGGGCTTGGCGGTACGGGTCGTCGCCGGGGGCGTACAGGTACCGGTTCTGCTTCGTGCGGCCCATGAAGTCGAGCTGCGCCAGGCGCTGCTCGCGGGTCCAGGGCGTGCCGTAGAACCCCTCGGCGAGGCCGCGGACGGCGGTGCCGGGCCAGTCGCGGATCTGTACGCCGGGGACGGTGCGGGAAGCCGGGGCGCCGGTCCCACCGCCGGTGCCGCCGGTGAGCTGGCGCAGGGTCTGCACGCCGTGGAACAGGCCGTCGTCGCCGGTGCCCGCGAGGGCGACGGTGTTCCGTCCGTCGACGCGACCGACGGCGAGCCGGTACCCGCCCCTCGGCAGGTCGCCGCGTTCGCGGGCCCCCAGGGAGCGCAGCGCCCGGTCGGCGCCGGTCCCTCCGGCCCGTACGACGAGGGCGTCGCCCGCGGGCAGCGGATCGCCGTCGCGCACCTCGGTGATCCGCCGGGCGCCGGTGTCGTGGAGGAGGTCGCGGAGGGCTTTCAGGGCGTACGGGTCGTGGTCGCTGTCGTGTTCGACGCGGGGGACCACGAGGACGACGTCGTCGCCGACCGGGACGGCGGTGCCCGACGCGGTCATCGACTGGGGGCGCGGCCAGACGGACGGCAGGCGCGCGTCGCCCGCCCTGGCGTCGTCGTCCGGAAGGGTGACCGGAGCGCCGGGACCACCGGGCGCCCCCGGGTCCGCGAGAGCGCCGGGCGCGCCGCCGAGCGCACCCGCGATCACGGCGACCGCGACGGCGGCCGCGCCCTTCCTGCGCCGCAACTGCACGGCTCCTGCCCCTGTCTCTGCCCCCGGAGCCCTTGTGGCCCCATGCGTCACATGTGTCAGTGAGCCCACCACTGAGGCGGCGGGAGTGTCAACGGGAGCGGGTGTCGCGCGGGGGATTCTTCGCCGAACCTGCGCGAATCGGGGTGTGGAGCGGGTAGAAGGGCCTGCTGTCGCCGTGGACATCTTCCCGGCAGGCGCGGGGCCGGAGCGCGATCTTGCGGGGCGGGCTCGGCCTCGCTGGAACAACTTCCGTACCGGGAAAGGGATGTGACCAGGGTCACGTTGTGGCAACGTATACGTCTGCGCGCCCGCGCACTGGGTAGGGCTGCCGAGACCTGCCCCCTGAAAAGGAGCTCCCACGTGGCCGCTTCCGCAAATCTTCTGCTGTCCGCGCTCTCCAAACAGGTCTCCCACCCCGACTCGGGCCTCGACGGCTCCTGCTCCTGCGGCTGCATCGAGCCGCCCCTCACCAGCGAGCCCCCGCTCGCCGACGCGGCGCCGCTCACCAGTGAGCCGCCCCTCGCCGACGCCGCCCCGCTGACCAGCGAGCCGACCTCCACCGGCACGGCGTCGGGCCTGGACTTCATGGGGGTCTGATGGCCCTTTCCCGGCTGGCCGCCGCATACGGCGTGGCCACCTCCTACTCCCCGTCCCCGGGGCGCACCGTCCCCGCCGCCGACACCGCGGTGATCGCCGCGCTGGCCGCGCTGGGTGTGGACGCGAGCACTCCGGAGGCGGCCCGTGCGGCGCTGGCGGCGCGCGAGGCAGAGCGGGCCGCCCGCCCGCTGCCACCGACCGTGGTGGCGTGGACGGACGGCCCCCTGCCCCCGCCGCTCGCGGCACTGCCGCCGGGGACGCGGGTGCGGGTGGAGCCGGAGGGCGGCGGCGCGGCGGTCGAGTGGGAGGCGCCCACGGACACGCTCCCCGAGGCCCTGCCCTTCGGCATCCACCGCCTCCACGTGCGGAGCCGGGACCCCGGTACCCCGACCGGTACCGCGCACCTCGTCGTCGCCCCCCGGCGCGTCAGAACGCCGGGGCGGCGCACGCACGGCCTCCTCGTACAGCTCTACTCGCTGCTCTCCCGGCGCTCCTGGGGCATGGGGGACCTCGGTGACCTCGCCGAACTCGCCGGCTGGTCCTGCCGGACCCTCGGGACCGGCTTCGTGCAGGTCAATCCGTTGCACGCCGCCGTGCCGAACCCACCGGACGGGCCCGGCAGCGACCCCTCCCCCTACCGCCCCTCGTCCCGCCGCTTCCCCGACCCCGTGCACCTGCGCGTCGAGGCGATCCCCGAATACGCGTACCTGACCGGGGACGCCCGCGACCGGGTCGACGAGCTGGTCCGGAGGGCCGGGCTGCTGCGGGACTCCGTGCTCCGGCACGACGCGCTCATCGACCGCGACGCCGTCTGGGCCCTCAAGCGCGAAGCCCTCGAAGTGCTGCTCCACGAGGTGCCCCTCGGCCCCGGCCGCCGCGCCGCCTACAACGCTTTCCTGGCCGAACAGGGCACCGCTCTGGAGGACCACGCCACCTGGAACGCCCTCGCCGAGACCCACGGCCCCGACTGGCACTCCTGGCCGGCCGCCCTGCGCGACCCGGCCTCACCCGGCACCGCCCGCGCCCGCCGCGAGGCGATGGACCGCGTCGACTTCCACTGCCGCCTCGCCTGGCTCACCGACACCCAGCTCGCCACCGCCCAGCGCACCGCCCGGGAAGCGGGCATGGACATCGGCCTCGTCCACGACCTCGCCGTCGGCGTGCACCCCGGCGGCGCCGACGCCTGGGCCCAGCAGCGGCACTTCGCCCCGCGCATGTCCGTCGGCGCCCCGCCCGACGCCTTCAACGCGCGCGGCCAGGACTGGGGCCTGCCGCCGTGGCGCCCCGACCGGCTCGCCGAGTCCGGCTACGCCCCGTACCGCGCCCTCCTGCGCGGCCTGCTCCGCAACGCGGGCGCGCTCCGCATCGACCACGTCATGGGCCTGTTCCGGCTGTGGTGGATCCCCGAGGGCCGCGAGCCCACCGAGGGGACGTACGTCCACTACGACGCCGAGGCGATGCTCGCCGTCCTCGTCCTGGAGGCGCACCGTGCCGACGCCCTCGTCATCGGCGAGGACCTCGGCACCGTCGAGCCCGGCGTCCGCGAGACGCTGCGCGAGCACGGGGTGCTCGGCACCTCCGTGCTCTGGTTCGAACGGGACTGGGAGGACACCGGCCGCCCGCTGCCCGCCGATGCCTGGCGCGCCGACTGCGTGGCCACCGCCACCACGCACGACCTGCCCCCGACCGCCGCCCGCCTCACCGGCGAACACGTCCAACTCCGTCATGACCTCGGCCTGTTGACCCGGCCCCTCGCGCAGGAACGGGCCGAGGCCGCCGCCGACGTGCACGAATGGCTCGGGGTGCTCTCCCGGCTCGGGATGCTGCCCGGCGGCGTCGGCTGCGAGGAGGACGAGATCCGTGCCGTGCACCGGTTCCTGCTCGCCACCCCGGCCCGCATGATCGGCATCTGGCTCCCCGACGCCGTCGGCGACCGCCGCCCGCAGAACCTCCCCGGCACCTGGGACCAGTACCCCAACTGGCGGCTGCCCGTCGCCGACGCCGCCGGACGCCCCGTCACCCTCGAAGACCTCGCCGACTCTCCGCGCCTGCACGCCCTCATGGCGGTCTTCCGGGGCGAAGGCGCCCGTACGGCACCCCCGGGCGCGCACCCCGTTTAGGAGTTCGCTACGTTGGCACCGTGGACAAGAAGAACGCACTGCGCGCCGGCGCCCTGGCCTCCGGCACGACGCTGATGATGCTGCTCATGTCGTCCCCCGCCCTCGCGGCCGTGCGCGACGACGGTGACGACCCGGGCCCCGGCCTGAGCGTCATCGACACGCTCGGCCTGTACGTCGCCGCGCCCATCGTGCTGTTCCTGGTGATCGCGGGCCTCGTGATGGTCGGCGACAAGTCCCGGAAGCAGCAGAAGCAGGGCTGACCCGCCCCGCTCGCACTCCCGCACCACTTCACGCCGAAGGCACCCTGCCGCGCACGTTCGTCAGTACGTCGTCGCAGGGTGCCTTCGGCGTGCTCGGGTGCGCCTGCGCTCACGGCCGCTCGGCTGTCAGATAGCGCTGGAGCGTCGGCGCCAGCCAGTCCGTGATCTCCTCCTGCGTCAGCGCCGCCGACGGCGGGAACCGCAGCACGTACCGCGTCAGGGCGAGTCCGAGGAGCTGTGACGCGCAGAGCGCGACCCGGCCCGGCGCCTCGGCGGGGTCGGGGCAGACCTCACGCGCCACCGGCAGCAGCTGCTCGGCGAAGACGGCCCGCATGCGCTCGGCCCCCGCGTCGTTGGTGATGCCCACGCGAAGCAGCGCCGTGAGCACCCCGTCCCCCTCCCAGACGGCGAGGAAGTGCCGCACGAGCACCCTGCCCACCTCCGCGCGCGGCACCCGGCCGACGTCCGGCAGCCGCAGGTCCACCGAGGTGGCCGCGGCGAACAGCCCCTCCTTGTTGCCGTAGTAGCGCATCACCATCGACGGGTCGATGCGCGCGTCCTTGGCGATGGCGCGGATCGTCGCCCGTTCGTACCCGTCCGCGGCGAAGCGCTCGCGGGCCGCCGCGAGGATGCCGGCGCGGGTGGTGTCCGAGCGGCGGGGGGACTGGTCCGTGACTCTCTCCGTCATGCCAACAAGCGTAGGCCAACATGCGTGGGCCAACAACCGTTGACAGCCCATGGCTGCGGCCCTACGTTGGCCAACAAGTGTTGACCAACGAGCGTTGGCACCAGCTGACTCGGCTGACTCGGCCGGCATCAGGGAGGCCGTCATGACCAGTACCAGTACGACCGACAGCACCGTCGTGGTCGTCGGCGCGGGCCCCACCGGACTGCTCCTCGCCGGGGACCTCGCCGCCGCGGGCGTCCCCGTCACCCTCGTCGAGAAGCGCGCGCCCGGCATCAGCAACCTCTCGCGGGCGATGGTCGTGCACGCCCGCACCCTGGAGCAGCTGGACGCGCGGGGTCTCGCCGACGAGCTGGAGGCCAAGGGCGAGCCGCTCGCCGACCTGCGCCTCTTCGACCGCCTCGCGCTCGACCTGACCCAGCTCCGCTCGCGCTTCCGGCACATCCTCGTGCTCCCGCAGTACGAGGTCGAGCGCGCCCTGGAGCGCCGGGCGGTGGAGGCGGGGGTGCGCTTCGCGTACGAGACCGAGGTCGCGGGGCTCACGCAGGACGCGGACGGCGTCACGCTCGAACTCCGCGGCCCGGGTACCGGTGGCGGACCCGGGACGCTGCGCGCCGCGTACGTCGTCGGGGCCGACGGACTGCGCAGCGGTGTGCGTGCCGCCGTCGGCCTGCCCTTCCCCGGCAGGTCCGTCATCCGCTCGCTCGTCCTCGCGGACGTCCGGCTCGCCGAGCCCCCGGAGTCGCTGATCACCGTCAACGCCGACGGCGACGCGTTCGCCTTCATCGCGCCCTTCGCCGACGGCTACCACCGCGTCATCGGCTGGGACCGCTCGCGGAACGTCCCCGACAGCGAGCCGCTCGCCCTCGACGAGGTCAAGGGCATCGTCCGGCAGGCGCTCGGCCGTGACTTCGGCATGCATGACGCCCGCTGGATGTCCCGCTTCCACAGCGACGAACGCCAGGCGCCCGCCTAACGCGTGGGCCGCGTCTTCCTCGCCGGGGACGCCGCGCACGTCCACTCCCCGGCGGGCGGCCAGGGCATGAACACCGGGCTGCAGGACGCCGCGAACCTGAGCTGGAAGCTGGCCCGAGCCGTCCAGGGCCGCGCCCCGGACGGCCTCCTGGACACCTACGAGGCCGAGCGGCACCCCGTCGGCCGGACGGTGCTCCGCAGCAGCGGCGGGCTCGTCAGGCTCGCGATGGCCAAGCGCCCGTGGACGCGCGCGGCCCGCACCGCCCTGGCCGCCTTCGCCAACGCCGTGCCCGCGGTGCGCGCCGGGGCGGCGGGCCAGATCACCGGCATCGGCATCAAGTACCCGGCTCCCCGGGGTGCGCATCCCCTGACCGGCCGCCGCGTCCCGGACGTCGCACTCGCGGAGGGCCGCCTCTACGCGATCCTGCGCGCGGGCGAGTTCGTCCTCATCTCGCCCCGGGGCGAGAGTGGCGGGAAGGGTGAGTCGCCGGACGGGACGGTCCAGACCCACTGGTCGAGCGGACGCCGCACGACGGTTCTGGTGCGGCCTGACGGATATGTGGCGTGGGCGGCGGAGGGGTGGCAGCCGGGGTGAGGGCGGAGGAAGAAGGAAGAAGGAAGAAGGAGCGTACCTTTCAGTTTTCCTGAATCGAATCACCGAAAAGATTCGATGGACCTGATTGGTGTACGGGTGGCACGGTAGTCCCGCAACGCACCGAGTCCCCGCCGCGGCGGGGAGAGAGGCAAGGGATACCCCGTGGCAGTCCTGGACCGGACCCCCGCACACACCGCACCGGCCGCCGCGAGGACGGCCGCGCGACCCATCGGCGTCGGGCTCGCCCTCGCGGCCCTCGCCACCGTCGTCTGGTCGGGCAGCTTCGTCACCTCCCGCGCCCTGCACGACAGCGTGCCGCCCATCCAGCACGCGTTCTGGCGCTGGATCATCGCCATCGCCGCGGTCGCGCCGTTCGCGGCGAGGCGGACCTGGCGCCAACGGCACGTACTGCGCGAGCACGCCAAGTTCCTGCTCGTCGCGTCCCTGCTGGGCGTCACCGTCTACAACACCCTCGTCAACCAGGCCGGCATGACGACCACCGCGGGCAACATGGGCATGATCATGGCCGCGTCGCCGGTCCTGATGGCCGTCCACGAACGGCTCGGCGGCGCGAGGCTCGGCGCGCGGCGCGTGACCGGCATGCTCGTCGCCTGCGCGGGAGTCCTGCTCCTGGTCGGCAAGGGCTCGCTCACCATGGACTTCGCGGTCGGTGACCTCTGGATCATCGCGGCGGCGCTCTCCTTCGGCTCGTACAGCGCACTGCTCAAGCGCAAGCCCAAGGAGATCGAAGGACTCCCGTTCCTCTTCTCGACGTTCGTGCTGGGCGCGGTGATGCTGCTTCCGGTCCACATGGCGAGCTACGTGCTCCAGGGCGGCTTCGAGCCGACCGTCGGCACGGTGTCCCCGCTCCTCTACGTGGGCGTGGTGTCCTCGGCGATCGCGTTCTTCGCCTGGAACAAGGCGATCTCGATCATCGGCGCGGCCCGCGCCGGGGTCGTCTACTACCTCCAGCCGGTCTGCGTGGCCCTGCTCTCCTTCGCGGTGCTCGGCGAGGGGATGGGGTGGCTGCAGGTGCTGTGCATGGGGCTGATCCTGGGCGGCGTGGTGCTCGGCGCGGCCCGCACGAGGTAATGCTCCTGACCAGTCGGTACGTTGGGCTCATGAGCGAGTGGGACATCAAGAAGCTGCAGATCCTGCGCACGTTGAGCGAGCGGGGGACCGTGACGGCGACGGCGCGGACGCTGCAGATGACGCCGTCGGCGGTCTCGCAGCAGCTGTCCAATCTCGCGAAGCAGCTCGGCGTACCGCTTCTGGAGGCACACGGGCGCCGGGTCCGCCTCACCGACGCGGCGCACCTGGTGCTGCGGCACGCGGAGGCGGTCTTCGCCCAACTGGAGAAGGCGGACGCGGAGTTGACGGCGTACGTGCAGGGGGAGGCGGGGGAGGTGCGGGTCGGCGCGTTCTCGACCGCGGTGCCCGCGCTGGTCGTCCCCGCGGTGCGGGCGCTGCGGGGGGCGGCGCCGGGCATCTCCGTGCGGGTACGGGAGACCGAGGCGGCGCAGGCGTACGAGCTCCTCGCCGCGGGCGAGGTCGACATCGCCCTGTCCCTGGCCGTCCAGGCGCCGGCGGCGGTGGACGCGGACACGCGATTCACGCGGGAGTCCTTGCTCGCGGACCCGCTGGACGTGGCGCTGCCGGTCGACCACTGCCTGGCGTCCGCGCCGGACCTGCGCCTCGCCTCCCTGGCCGCCGAACCCTGGATCTTCGGCGGCAGCGGCCCCTGGTCCGAGATCACCCGAGCCGCCTGCGAGGCGGCGGGCTTCACACCGACCCAGGCCCACTCGGCGTCCGGCTGGACGTCGATCCTCGCGATGGTGGAGGCGGGGATGGGGGTGGCGCTGGTGCCCCGCATGGCGGCGGTACGCAGAGACGGCGTCCTGATGCGGGAGCTGACCGAGGACCACCCCACCCGCCACGTGATCGCCGCGGTGCGTCGTGGGGCGGCGACGGGAGTGGCGGTGTCGCGTGTGCTTGTGGCGTTGCGGGAAGCGGTGCCTCGTCGGGACCGGTGAAAACTCCCCCGGCACCGCCCGGCCCCGGTCCCCGCGCTCCGCGCGGGGCTTCCCCACCCACCCCCGACACCCGACGAAGACCGGTCGGCCGGGGGTGGTTCGGGGGCGCGGGGAGCGGCGCGCGAGCGGCCAGGTGAGGGGCGGCGCGAGGGGGTGCGGGAGGAGCCGCGTAGCGGGGGCGTGCCGCAAGGGCGGGGCGCGGCCAGGTGTGGCGCGCCCCGCCCTGACGGGGGTTAAAGATCCGCCGACCGTGCCCGCAGGGCGCGTTCGACACCGGCCCGAGACTCCGTGACCAGCCGCCGCAACGCCGCCGACGGCTCCGCCGAAGCAAGCCACGCGTCCGTCGCGTCCAGCGTCCCCTGCGAGATCTGCAGCGACGGGTAGAGCCCGACGGCGATCTGCTGCGCCATCTCGTGGGAGCGCGAGTCCCACGCCGCCTTGACCGCCGAGAAGAACTTCTCCGCGTAGGGAGCGAGGAGTTCGCGCTGGTCGGTCTGGGCGAAGCCGCCGATCACGGCCTCCTGGATCGCGTTCGGCAGCGAGTCGGACTCGACGACGGAGGCCCACGCCGCCGCCTTCGCCTCCTCCGTGGGCCGCGCGGCCCGCGCGTACGCCGCGTGCCGCTCACCCGCGGCCGTCTTGTCCCGCTCGAGCTCCGCCGCGATGCCCGCCTCGTCGAGGCGGCCGGTCGCCGCGAGCCGCGCCACGAACGCCCACCGGAGCTCCGTGTCGACGGCGAGGCCGTCCACGGTCTCCGAGCCGTCCAGCAGGCCCTCCAGGAGGGCGAGTTCCTCGTCCGTACGCGCCGTCGCCGCGAACGCGCGCGCCCACGCCAGCTGATGGTCGCTGCCCGGCTCCGCCGAGCGAAGGTGGGAGAGGGACGCCGACGTCCAGCGCGCCAGCGCCTCGTCCCGCCTCGCCGGCGCCGCGTACAGGTCGAGCGCCAGCTTCACCTGGCGGTGCAGCGACTGCACGACACCGATGTCGGACTCCTTGCCGATGCCCGACAGGACCAGGGAGAGGTAGTCGCGCGTGGGGAGTTCCGCGTCGCGCGTCATGTCCCACGCCGACGCCCACGACAGCGCCCGCGGCAGCGACGCCTCGAAGTCGCCGATGTGGTCGGTGACGTAGGCGAGGGACTCGCTGTCGAGGCGGACCTTCGCGTACGACAGGTCGTCGTCGTTGAGGAGGATGACCGCGGGACGGGACTTGCCGACCAGCGCGTCGACCGCCGTCAGTTCGCCGTCGACGTCCAGCTCCACGCGGTCCGTGCGGACCAGCTTGCCCGACGCGTCGTCGAGGTCGTAGAAGCCGATGGCGATGCGGTGCGGGCGGAGCGTCGGTTCGCCCTTCGCGCCCTCGGGGAGGGCCGGGGCCTCCTGCTTGACGGCGAAGGACGTGATGACGCCCTTCGTGTCGACGTCCACGACCGGGCGGAGGACGTTGATGCCCGCCGTCTCCAGCCATTTCTTCGACCACGTCTTCAGGTCGCGGCCGCTGGTCTCCTCAAGGGCGCCGAGCAGGTCGGACAGGCGCGTGTTGCCGAACGCGTGCCGCTTGAAGTACGCCTGGACGCCCCGGAAGAACTCGTCCTCGCCCACGTAGGCGACGAGCTGCTTCAGGACGCTCGCGCCCTTCGCGTACGTGATGCCGTCGAAGTTGACCAGGACGTCGTCCAGGTCACGGATGTCGGCCATGATCGGGTGCGTGGACGGCAGCTGGTCCTGCCGGTACGCCCACGTCTTCATGGAGTTGGCGAACGTCGTCCACGAATGGGGCCACTTCGAGTTCGGCGCGTACGCCTGGCAGGCGGCCTCCGCGTACGTGGCGAACGACTCGTTCAGCCACAGGTCGTTCCACCACTCCATGGTGACGAGGTCGCCGAACCACATGTGGGCCAGCTCGTGCAGGATCGTCGCCGCCCGCACCTCGTACGCCGCGTCCGTCACCTTCGAACGGAACACGTACTGGTCGCGGATGGTCACCGCGCCCGCGTTCTCCATCGCGCCCGCGTTGAACTCCGGCACGAACAGCTGGTCGTACTTGGCGAACGGGTACGCGTAGTCGAACTTCTCCTGGAACCAGTCGAAGCCCTGCCGGGTGACCTCGAAGATCGCGTCCGAGTCGAGGAACTCGGCGAGCGAGGGACGGCAGTAGATGCCGAGCGGCACGGACTGGCCGTTCGGGCCCTCGTACGACGAGTGCACCGAGTGGTACGGGCCGACGATCAGCGCCGTCACGTACGTCGACATGCGGGGCGTCGGCTCGAACGTCCAGATGTCGTCCTTCGGCTCCGGCGTCGGCGAGTTGGAGATCACCGTCCAGCCGCTCGGCGCCTTCACGGTGAACTGGAACGTCGCCTTCAGATCCGGCTGCTCGAACGACGCGAAGACACGGCGCGCGTCCGGCACCTCGAACTGCGTGTACAGGTAGGCCTGCTGGTCGACCGGGTCGACGAAGCGGTGCAGGCCCTCGCCGGTGTTGGTGTACTCGCAGTCCGCGACGACCCGCAGCTCGTTCCTGCCCTCCAGGAGGTGCCGCAGCGCGATGCGCGAGTCACGGAACACCGCGCCGATCTCGAGGGCGTGGCCGTTCAGGACGACCTCGTGGACCGCGGGCGCCACCAGGTCGATGAAGGTCTCGGCGCCCGCCTCCGCGGAGTCGAAGCGCACCGTGGTCACGGACCGGTAGGTGCCGCCCTCCTGCGCGCCGGAAAGGTCGAGATCGACCTCGTACGAGTCAACGGTGAGCAGCTTCGCCCGCTGCTGCGCCTCTTCGCGGGTCAGATTGATGCCGGGCACGCGGTCATCTCCTCGGGTGCGACTTGTGGTGTTTCCGGCCATCCTTCCATGTCCCGCCGGATGGCCGCCCGGCCCATTGTTCTCCCGCCGCGGTGCGGTTACGCTCCGCGCGTTCGCACCCGCCCCGGCAGGCCGCAGACCACGGCCGCGCACACGGGGGCGGTCAGGAACCACGGTGGTCGGGAGCCACAGGGGGATGCGGGAGATGCTGGGGACCGAGAGGCCGGCCGACACCGGCCCGGCCGCGCGACGGCCATGACCGACGTACTCGTGGCGGGCGCGGGCGTCGGCGGGCTCACCGCCGCGCTCAGCCTGCACGCGGCGGGCATCGGCGTCCGGGTGGTGGACGCCGCCGACCAGCTGCGGCCCGTCGGCGTCGGCCTCAACCTGCTGCCGTACGCGGTGCGGGAACTGACCGAGCTGGGCCTCGGCGACGAACTCGCGGCGACCGCCGTCGCCCCCGAGGCGATGGTCCACTTCGACCGGCACGGCAACCGCATCTGGGCCGAACCGCGCGGCCTCGCCCTCGGCTACCGCTGGCCCCAGTACTCCGTCCACCGCGGCGCACTCCAGCTGCTCCTGCTCGACGCGGTCCGCGACCGGCTCGGCGACCACGCCGTCCGCACCGGCACCGCCTTCGTGCGGCTCGCCGAGCGCGAGGGCGGCGGACTGCGGGTGATCCTGCGGGACATGGCGCGGGCCAGGGAGTACGGCGTACGGGTGCGGGCGCTGGTCGGCGCCGACGGGCTGCACTCGACGGTGCGGGCCGTGCTGCACCCCGGTGAGGGCCCGCCGCTGTGGAACGGCATCCGCATGTGGCGCGGCACGGCCGAGTGGCATCCGGTGCTCGGCGGACGGACCGTCGCGGTGGCGGGCAGCAACACCGCCGCGAAACTCGTCGTCTACCCCATATCCCGCCCCTACCAGGAGCGCGGCAGGGCACTGCTCAACTGGGTGGCGGAGGTGCGGTTCCCGGCCACGCACCACCACGGCCTCGCGGGGCCCGCCGACTGGAACCGCTCGGGGCGGCTCTCCGACGTCCTGCCGCACTACGCGGGATGGCGCATCGGCGACCTCGACGTCCCCGCGCTGCTCGCCGCCACGCGGCACATCCTGGAGTACCCGATGGTCGACCGGGACCCGCTGCCCCGCTGGGGCCACGGCCTGGTCACGCTGCTCGGCGACGCGGCGCACCCGATGTACCCGGTGGGGTCGAACGGCGGCTCCCAGGCGATCCTCGACGCGCGCGTCCTGGCCCGCTGCCTCGCCCACACCGAGCCGGACCGCGAGGCGGGGCTGCGGGCGTACGAGGGGATCCGCCGCGAGGCGGCCAACGCGGTCGTCCTCGCCAACCGCGACATGCCGGCGGACCGCATCCTGCACGCCGTCGCCGAGCGCGCCCCCGACGGCTTCGACCGCGTCGAGGACGTCCTGACCCCCGAGGAACTGGGGGAGTTGAACGCGGCGTACCGCAGGACGACGGGCACGGACGTGGCGGAGCTGAACGCGCGGGGGTCCTGGGGGGTGGGCTGAACGGGGCCGGAGGCGGGGCCGGCGCGACGTCCGAATCCCGCCAGCCCTGGCCCAGCCCACGCGCGAAGCTCGGCTCATGACCACCACGTACACACGTAACCCGTACACGCGCACCGCCCACACCCCCCTTCCCATCGCCCCCGCGGTCCTCGCCGAGCTCCGTGAACGTGACGACGCCGGGCGGCCCTGTGCCGCCTTCGTCGACCACGAGGGCGGCGCCCCGCTGCGCTGCTGCCTGCGGCCCGTCGCCCCCGGCGAGCGCATCGCCCTCGTGTCGTACGCGCCGCTGCGCCGCTGGGCCGCGGAGACGGGCGCGCGGCCCGGCGCCTACGACGAGCAGGGGCCCGTCTTCATCCACGCCGACCCCTGCGCGGGCCCCTCGCGGGGCCGGGGCGGCTACCCGTTCTCGCGGGCCGGCGCGCTGCGCACCGTCCGCCGGTACAGCGCCGAGGGGCACATCGTCGGCGGCCGCCTCCTGGAGATCCCGGAGGACGAGGAGCAAGGGTTCGACGCAGCCTTCGACGAGGCCTTCGCCGACCCGCGGGTCGCCCTCGTGCACGTCAGGGCCGTGGAGTACGGCTGCTTCCACTTCGAGGTGCGGCGGCGGGACACCGCCTGACGGTCATCCCTCGGCCGCCGCCACGGCCACCGCCCGCGCGAACTCCCGTACCCGCTCGGTCTCCCCGCCCCCGCGCCACACCATCCCGAGCACCGAGTCGGGGAGCCCGTCGACCGGCACGAAGACGACGTCCTTGCGGCCGTGGTACTCCGCCGTGGGGCCGCACAGCAGCATCGCCGCCCGGTCCGCCGCCACCAGCGTGAGCCCCTCCTGAAGCGTGCGGACCGCGGGCGCGGGCGGGCCCGAAGGGGCCTGCGCCTCGCGCCAGTACGCGGGCGCGGGCCCCGCCGCCGCGATCAGCGGTGTGTCGGCGAGGTCCACGGCGGTGAGCGAGGAGCGCCCCGCGAACGCGTGCCGCACCGACACGGCGACGGTCTGCCGCTCGCTGGAGAAGACCGGTCCGAGCACCAGGTCGGGTTCGGCGACCGGCAGCAGCACGATGCCCGCGTCCACATCGCCCTCCCGCACCGCCCCGAACGGATCGGCGAAGGGGATCTCCACGACCTCCGTCGCGCAGGCCGGATGGCGCTCCTGGAACACCTCGATGGCCCGCATCAGCCGGTCGTCCGCGGTGCCCTGGAACCCGATCCGCAGCGTCCCCTCCACGCCTCGCGCCGCGTCCCTCGCCCGCGCCACCACGGCTGCCAACTCGGCATAGGACGGCTTGAGTTCGGCCAGAAATCGTTCCCCGAGAGTGGTCAGGGACACGCGTCGGCTCGTACGCTCCAGCAGGCGCGCGCCGATCCGCCGCTCCAGGGCGGCGAGCAACTGGCTGACCCGGCTCTGCGATATGTACAGCCGCTCGCCGGCCCGCCCGAAGTGCAGCTCTTCGGCAAGCACCAGGAAGCACTCCAGCTCCCGGATCTCCAGCCCGTTCCCGCTCATGGTGCGCGGTCCCTCTTCCTTGATCGCCCAGGTCCGCCAGACCGTCACGGCATCGATGCGTCTGGTCGACGCGATCGGTCGATGAATCCGGCTCATTCAAGGATGAGATCATCCGCGTTGTTCCCGGGCGGGCACCCCCACAGGGTGGATGCCATGTCACAGAGCACACATATCCCCACGCGTCCCGTCGTCCCGCCGCCCCCGCGCCGCCGGTTCGCCGTCCTCGCCGTCGCCGCGGCCACGTTCTCCGTCGTGACCACGGAGATGCTGCCCGTCGGACTCCTCACCTCCCTCGGCTCGGGCCTGCACGTCTCGGACGGCACCGCGGGCCTCGCCGTCACCCTGCCCGGCCTCGTCGCCGCGCTCGCCGCCCTGCTGCTGCCCGTCGCCATGCGCCGCGCCGACCGGCGCACGGTCCTCGCCCTGCTCATGGCGGTGCTCGCCGCCGCCAACGTGATCTCCGCGCTCGCGCCCGTCTTCGCCGTCCTGCTCGTCGCGCGCGTGCTGGTGGGCGTCTGCATCGGCGGGGTGTGGGCCATCGCGGCCGGGCTCGGCGTGCGGCTCGTCCGCGCGGAGGGTGCGGGCCGCGCCACCGCGGTCATCTTCAGCGGGATCGCGGTGGCGTCGGTGCTCGGTGTGCCCGCGGGCACGCTCCTCGGTGAACTGGCGGGCTGGCGCTGGGGGTTCGCGGCGCTCGCCGTCCTCGCCCTCGCCGTCGCCGGACTCCTCGTCACCGTGCTGCCCCGGCTCCCCGCGGACCAGGGCGTCCGGCTCGGCGCGTTCCCCGCGCTCCTGCGCATCGGCGGGCTGCGGGCCGGGCTCCTCGCCGTGACGCTCCTGGTCACCGGCCACTTCGCCACGTACACGTACATCCGCCCCGTCCTGGAGCGGGTGCCCGGCATCGGCGCGGGCCTGATCAGCGGACTCCTCCTCGCCTACGGGACGGCCGGCATCGCCGGCAACTTCGCGGGCGGTGCCGTCGCGGCCCGCGACCCACGCAGGGCGCTGCTCGCGATCTCCGCGGGGCTCGCCGCCGTCGTGCTGCTCATGGTGCCCGCGGGCGCCTCGCTCGCCGCGTCGGTGGCGCTGCTCGTGGCGTGGGGCCTGGCGTACGGAGGGGTCTCGGTCTCCGCGCAGAACTGGGTGATGGCCGCGGCGCCGCACGCCCGTGAGGCGGCGTCGGCGCTCTTCGCGGGCGTGTTCAACGTGGCGATCGCGCTCGGCGCGTTCGCGGGCGGCCGGGTCGCGGACAGCCGCGGGGCCGGTGCCGTGCTCTGGCTGGGCGGCGGCCTGGCGGGGCTCGCGCTGGTCGCCGTGGCATGCGCGAAAGGGGCGGCCACCACGAAAGGTGACCGCCCCCGGGGGCGTGCGCGGATCAGCCCTTGAGCTCCGCCGCGACGAGCTCCGCGATCTGGACGGCGTTCAGCGCCGCGCCCTTGCGGAGGTTGTCGTCGGAGATGAAGAACGCCAGGCCGTTCTCGACCGTCTCGTCCTTGCGGATGCGGCCCACGAACGAGTCGTCCTTGCCCGCGGCGACCAGCGGCGTGGGCACCTCCGTGACGACGACGCCCTCGGCCGCCTCCAGGAGCTCGGTGGCGCGCTCGGGGCTCAGCGGACGCGCGAAGCGGGCGTTGACCTGGAGGGAGTGGCCGGTGAAGACCGGGACGCGCACGCACGTGCCGGAGACCTTCAGCTCGGGGATCTCCAGGATCTTGCGGGACTCGTGGCGGAGCTTCTGCTCCTCGTCCGTCTCGTTCAGGCCGTCGTCGACGACGGAGCCCGCCATCGGCAGGACGTTGTACGCGATCGGCGCCACGTACTTGTCGGGCTCGGGGAAGTCGACCGCCGAACCGTCGTGGGTGAGCTTGGGCGCGTCCTCGCCGACCTTCGCGACCTGCTGGTACAGCTCCTCGACACCGGCGAGACCGGAGCCCGACACCGCCTGGTAGGTGGCGACGACGAGCGCTTCGAGACCCGCCTCGGCGTGCAGCGGCTTCAGGACGGGCATCGCGGCCATCGTCGTGCAGTTCGGGTTCGCGATGATGCCCTTGGGGCGGTCCTTGATCGCGTGCGGGTTCACCTCGGAGACCACGAGGGGGACCTCGGGGTGGCGGCGCCAGGCGGAGGAGTTGTCGATCACGACGGCGCCCTGCGAGGCGACCTTCTCGGCGAGGGCCTTGGACGTGGCGCCGCCCGCGGAGAACAGCACGATGTCCAGGCCCGTGTAGTCGGCTGTGGCGGCGTCCTCGACGGTCACGCCGTCGATGATCTTCCCCGCGCTGCGGGCCGAGGCGAAGAGGCGCAGCTCGTCGGCCGGGAACCGACGCTCGGCGAGGATCTTGCGCATGACCTTGCCGACCTGACCGGTGGCTCCGACGATTCCGACCTTCACAGGGACTTCCTCCATATGTGCGTGCGGCCTCGTGACCTCGGCCGGTCTGTGGGGGGTGGTTCCATCATGCGTCTCTCCAGTGCCGCGTTGTCCAATCCATTGTCCGAGGTGCGGGACGCCACATTCGCCGGGCGCCGCCGCGAACCTTTCGGGCGTCCCGGGCGTCGTAGGGGAAACGCGGGGACGGGAGGGGCACATTGCTGCGCAGGAAAGCGCGCCGCGCCCAGACGGGGGCAGGGGGAGCCGATCCGCTGGACGCGGCCCAGGAGGACCGGGTCCGTGCGGTGCTCGCGCTGGGCGGGGTGCCGCACGCCGACCTGCCCGACGGGGTGCAGCAGGTCAGGCTGAAGCTCCTGGAGCGGGCCGCGGACGGCAGGGAGGCGCCGCGTGACGTGTCGGCGTGGGCGGCCGTCGTCGCCTCCAACCTGGCCATGGACTGGCACCGGGCGCGGCGCAGGCAGGAGCGGCTCGGGGAGCGGCTCCAGGTGCTGTGGCGGGAGGCGACCGACGAGGACGGCGCGGAGAAGCGGGCCACTTCGCTGGCCGTCGCCGAGGGGCTCGGCGCGCTGCCGGACGCCCAGCGGCAGGTGGTGGTCCTGCGCTTCTACGCGGATCTCCCGGTCCGTGCGATAGCGGACGAACTCGGCATTCCGGAGGGAACGGTCAAGAGCAGACTGCACACGGCGGTACGGCTTCTGCGGGCGCGGCTGCACGAAGGGGAGGTGGTGTGACGTGCGGGACGAGGAGTTCGACGCGCTGATGACGGCGATCACGGACGACCCCGTGCCGGACGAGGCACGCGACGACCCCGTCTTCGCCGCGGCCCACGCGGCAGCCGTGGCGGATGTGGCGCTGCTGCGGTCGCGGCTCGGGGAGGTGGGCGACGCGCTGGCGTCCGCGGGACCCGGGCCGGAGGCCCCGGCAGATCGTGTGGTGCCGCTGCGGCCCCCGCGCACGGCGTCCCGGCGCTTCCTCACCGTCGCGCTCGGCGCGGTCGCGGCCACGGTGGCCGCCGCCCTGATCGGCGGGCTCGCCTGGCTCGCGGTGGACGCGGGACAGGGAGCGGGGGGCGCCGACAAGGCGGCCACGGCGTCCGGCGCGAAGAGCAGGCCGGAGGGGACCACGGACGCGGACTTGAGCGCCGAGGGGTTCGTGGCGTGCTCGCGGCTCATCGTGGAGGGCACGGTCACGGCGGTCGACGCGGTGCCGGGCGGACTCCAGGACCGGATCACGGTCGACGTGACGCGTCACCTGAAACCGGCGTCCGGGAAGCCCACGGTCACCTTCCCCATGGACCGGGAGGTGGACCCGCGCCTGAAGAAGGGCGACCGCGTCCTGATCACCGTCGACGAGGGCTCCGCCGAGCCCGCCAACTGGGCCGTCGGCAAGGAACGCGACCGGCTGCGCACGATGATCCTCAAGGCCCTGCCGGAGTCGAAGAAGATCAAATGCGACGGGTGACCGGGAGCGGGACCCGGAGACGGAGAAGCGCCGGACGGACTCATCGCTGAGCCCGTCCGGCGCCTCCGAGAAAGCGGTGGCGCGTTACGGCGTGACCTTCTCCACCTTCACGCTGCCGCTGCCCGCGACCGTGCCGCCCGCGTTCAGCAGGGACACCTCGCCGAACAGCTCACGGCCCTCCGCGGCCGGGGCCTTCGCCTCGACCTTGGCGTCGACCTGCGCCGACGCGCCGTTGGCGAGCTTCACCGTCTTCGACTCGTCGACGGTGACCTGGCCGAGCGCGTCCGAGAAGAAGACGTCGCGGTAGTCGTACGCGGTCGAACCGGACGGCACCGAGTAGCCCGTCACCTCGATCGTGTACGTACCGGCGGCCGGCTTCTTCAGGCTGACCGACTCCTCCGAGTCGCCCTCCGCCGAGGAGCCCACGACCGCGCCGTCCTTCTTCACGGCGAGGTCCAGGTCGGCGGCGACGTCGGCGGGCGAGCCGATGGCGACGTCGAGGCGCTCCGCGCCCGCGGGCACGACGACCTCGGTGATCTGCTTCTCACCCTGCTTGATGCCGGGACGCGCCGACTTGGACGAGCCGAGCGAGCCGCCCTTCAGCTTGCCGTCGACGGCCGCGAAGTTGTTCGTGGCCTTCCAGGAGACGGGAGCCGGCGTGCCGACCTTCGCCTCGGGCAGCGTCTGCACGGCCGGGTCGAAGTCGACACCGAGCGCGGCGACGTTCAGCTTGTACGGGTTGTCGAGCAGCGGCGACGTACGGCGCGACTCGACCTCGATCTCCCAGACACCGGCCTGCGGCTGCGCGTAGGAACGCAGGTCCGGGCGGCAGGTGTTGGCCGGGTTCTCGTAGTTCGGGTAGCAGACGATCGACGAGGTCGAGTCGACCGGGACGCCGTACGGGTGGATCGCGATGAACCGGGTCTGGCTCTTGTCCTTCAGGCCGCCGAGGGAGACCTCCAGGGACTTGGCGCCCTTGGGGACCGTCACGAAGTACGACTTCGGGGTGTTGCGCTGCGTGGAGTCGGACGCCGAGAAGGTGTACGAGGACTTGGCGAGCGGCGCCGAGACGACGACCGTCGACATGATCTGGTGGTCGATGCCCTCGGTGCGCTCGTCGTCGACGGTCAGGATCGCGCTGTGCAGACCGGCCGACTTGGCCTTCGCCTGGACCTTGACGGTCACCGGCTTGTTCAGCGGCAGCGTGATCTCGTCGTCGCCGAGGAGCTCGAAGGTGGACTCGTGGTTGTTGACCAGGTCCAGCTCGTGGCGGACGCCGCGGTCCGGGCCCGAGGTGCGGGTGACCGTGACGTCGTACGTCCGCTTCTGGCCGGCCTTCAGGCCGCCCTCACGGTCGTAGATGCCGGTGCCGGGCTTCTTCAGCTCCTGCTCAAGGGCGGTGTCGACCGGGGCCTTCACCGTGTACGTGTGGGCCTTCGCGTCGTCCTCGATGGCCTCCCAGGCGTCCACGACGTCGATCAGGCCGGTGCCCTGCGCGTATGCCTGCTCGCCGCGGATGCGGTCCGCGGTCGAGGTCAGCGCGGTGCGCAGCTTCGCCGGGGTGAGGTCGATCTTCTCCCGCTTCGCGGCGGAGAGGAGCAGCGCCGAGGCGCCCGCGGCCTGCGGGGACGCCATCGAGGTGCCCTGCAGCATGGAGTAGCCGGCCGGGAGCTGGTAGCCCGCCTCGGCGGCCGGGGCGCCGGGCAGCCAGGTCTGCGTGGTGTTGATGGCCGAGCCGGGCGCCGAGATGATCGGCGTGAAGCCGCCGTCCTCACGCGGGCCGCGCGAGGAGAACGGCATCATCGCGTACGGACGCTCCACCTGGGAGCCGTAGTTGGCGGCCCAGGTCTCCTTGGAGATGGCGGCGCCGACCGAGATGACCTTGTCGGCCAGGCTGGGGTCGCCGATGGTGTTCGCGCCGGGGCCGCTGTTGCCCGCGGAGATCACCAGCTGGACGCCGTAGGTGTCGATGAGGCGCGTGTAGAGCTCGGCGCGCGCGTTGTTGCCGTCGTTCAGCGCCGGGAGGCCGCCGATCGACATGTTGACGATGTCGACGCCGCGCTCGGTGACGAGGTCGATCATGCCCTCGGTGAGCGCGACGTTGGTGCAGCCGCCGGTCCAGGTGCAGGCGCGCGAGGAGACGAGCTTGGCGCCGGGCGCGGCGCCGTTCATCTTGCCGCCGAACAGGCCGTTGGCCGCGGTGATGCCCGCGACGTGCGTGCCGTGCTCGGACTCGATGACACCGATGTTGACGAAGTCGGCCTTCTTGCCGACCCAGTCGCCGCCGTACGGGTCGGTCGGCACGTCCTTGCGGATCTCGACGACGAACGGGACACGCTCGACGACGTCGGTCGCCGGGTCGTCCTTGCCGAAGTAGGCGACCTGGTGGTCGTCCTTGTACGGCTTCATCGGCTCGTCGTCGGTGAAGTCCTTGTTGTTGTTCAGGTCGACGCGGACCGTGCCGGCCGCCGGGTCGTACAGGACGCCCCAGCTGTCGGTGGTGTCGCCGTCCCGGTTGATGTCGCCCTTGGCGTCGCCGCCGGTGGTGGCCGACTCCAGGAAGCGGTTGACCTGGAAGGAGCCCGCCGGGGCCTTCCACGTCTCGCCGTTCCAGGTGAAGACGGGGCCCGTGACCGGGTTGGTCATACGGCGCCAGGTGCCGTCCGCGTCCACGATCGGGTCGGTCGCCGTCACCCAGTCGGTGATCTTGCGCTCGCCGGTCGTGGTCTTCTTCAGCGCCGGGTGACCGAGGTCGACGCCGGAGTCCAGGATGCCGATGGTGACGCCGCGGCCGTCCGCCTTGCGGTGCTTCTTCACGAAGTCGACGGCGCCGGTCTCGGCGGACGGGTTGTACGGGTTGTCCGCCGGGGTCCTCTTGTCCGGGCCCGGGTACGTGCCCTTCACCGCGGCCTTCGCACCCTTGGCGCGGTCGGCGGCGGGTGTCGGGTCGTCCAGCTCGATCTCGTGCCGCAGGTCGATGGCGTGCACGGACGACAGCTTCGCCGCGGACTTGATCGCCGCGTCGGCCTTGGCGGTCGGCACGGTCGCGCGGACGTAGCCGAGCTTGTCGTAGGTGCGGCCCACCGAGCCGCCCTTGACGGCGTCGAGCTGGTCGGCGACCTGCTCGGTGGCGCCGGGCGCGGTGGCGACCATCATCGTGACGGTCTTCTCGCCCTCCGCCTTGGCGTCGGCGAGCAGGTCGGCGTCGGCCGACCCGAGCTTGCCGCCCGCGGACTTGGGTGCGGGCACGGGCGTGTCGTCCGCCGCGAAGGCGAGAGGGGCGGCCCCGGTCGCGCAGAGCGCGGCGGTGAGACCGACGGCTATCGCGAGACGGGGCGCGCGTCTGGCGCTGGAACTGGATCTGGGCATCGGCATCCCTGTACGTGAAAGACGGGAAGGAGGGTCGATACGGTCCGGTTTCCGTGAAGGTCCGGAATCCGGGGCCGGATGACCGCTCAGCCTTACGCAAGTGACAGCTGTTTGGGGAGAGTTGTCCGAGCTGTGATCAGGGCGTGACGCAATTCCGCCATACGCCATGGCGGACAAGCCGCTGTATAAGCGGACATGGTTTCCCGGAACCCCTCGGTGAGTGGCGCGAACCGCCTAGCGTCAACCCGTGCACAAAGAACTTCGGGTGGCGGCCTACGCCGTATGCGTACGCGACGGACACGTGCTGCTCGCCCGCTGGGTCGCCGGCGACGGCAGCAGACGCTGGACGCTGCCCGGCGGCGGCATGGACCACGGCGAGGACCCCTACGACACGGTGATCCGGGAGGCCGACGAGGAGACCGGATACGTCGTCGAACCCGTCGCCCTCCTCGGCGTCGACTCCCTGCGCCGCCGCTACCCGCGCAGGCTCGGCGCCGTCGCCGACTTCCACGGACTGCGGATCGTGTACGAGGGACGCGTCACCGGAGGCGAACTGCGCCACGAGACCGACGGGTCCACGGACCTCGCCGCCTGGCACCCTCTGGACGCCGTGCCGGACCTCGACCGCGTCGCGCTCGTCGACATCGGCCTGGAGCTGTGGCGCACCCGCCCGGCCGACGGACACGCACCCTTCCCCGAAAGGTGAACATGGAGTGACCGCTTCCCCTCTGCCGGAGGAGGGGTGCGTGGCCGCGCAGGGTGCCGACTGATCCACGTACGGTGATCGGCGCTGCGCGTTGCCGTCTCGTTCACGCGCACGCCACCCCCGCTGCCAACGATCCAGTACATGCAGCGCATACGCTCTGTCGCAACCGCCACGACCGCCGCGCACGCCGTCGACCGCCGCGCCCTGCTCGCCGCCGCCGGAGCGGTCACCCTCTCCGCAGGCGTCGGCTACGCCCTCGGCCCCGGCGCCGGATCAGGAAACGCCGCACCCGCGGGCCGCGCCACCGTCCCGCGCTCCCGCCCGGCGCCCGCCGCACCCCTCGCGCCGTACAAGAACGGCACCACTCTGCTCACGGTCGCCGCCCCGCACGGCACCACCGGCTACCGGCGGCTCGGCGACGGACCGGCCTGGCCGCGGGTCGTCCGAGGCGACCTCGCGGCGGCGAAACCGGGCCGTGAGGGGCGCAGGACCGCGCTCGCCGCGTTCGTGCAATTCACCGACCTGCACCTCGTGGACGTACAGAACCCGCTGCGCTACGAGTACCTGCGCGCCCAGACCGCGAGCGCCTGGCGCCCCCACGAGTCCCTGTCCGTCGCGGGCGCCGTCGCCCTCGTCGAACGGGTCAACGCGCTGCGCGGCGCGCCAGCCACCGGCGCGCCCCTGCACTGCGTCGTCACGACCGGCGACAACACCGACAACAACTCCCGCGCCGAACTCGACTGGTTCCTCAAGGTGATGAGCGGCGGGCGCGTCACCCCCAACACCGGCGACCCGCGCCGCTACGAAGGCGTGCAGTCCAGCGGCCTCAAGCTGTACTGGCACCCGGACGACCCGGTGCGCGACGCCGACAAGCGCCTCGGCTTCCCGCACCTGCACGGCTTCCTCGACGCCGCCATCCGCGAGGTCAACAGCCCCGGTCTCGCCCTGCCCTGGTACTCCACCGTCGGCAACCACGACGCCCTGCCCGGCGGCTGCTGGGCGCCCCGCGACCCGTACCTCACCGAGTTCGCCACGGGCGGCAAGAAGCTGATGTCCCTCGACGAGACGCGCGGTGCCGCCCTCTGGAAGGCCGTCAAGAAGGGCCACGACCCCAAGGGCGACCGCTTCAAGGAGCTTCTCCGGAGCGAGAAGCGGCGCATGCGGTCCGTCACGCCCGACGCGTCCCGCGCCCCGTTCACCCCGACCGAGTACCTCCAGGCCCACCTGGACCCCGCCCACACGGGCCCCGGCCCCGTCGGCCACGGCTACACGCAGGAGAACCTCGCCGCCGCCACCCAGCACTACACCTTCCGCATCAGCGACGACGTCCTCGGCATCAGCCTGGACAGCACCGATCCCGGCGGCCACTACGAAGGCTCGCTCGGCACAGCCCAACTGCGCTGGCTGGAGCGCGAACTCAAGGCCAACGAGCGGCGCGACGGCGGACCTTCGTACGTCGTCGTCTTCAGCCACCACACCAGCAGGAGCATGCGCAACCTCCGCCACGACCCGGCACGCCCCGGGGAGGCCCGGCACGGGGGCGACGAGATCGTCTCGCTGCTCGCCCGGTACCGCTCCGTCCTCGCCTGGGTCAACGGCCACAGCCACAAGAACGCCATCACCCCGCACCGCACGCCGCACGGCGCCTTCTGGGAGGTCTCCACCGCCTCGCACATCGACTTCCCGCAGCTGGCGCGGGTGGTCGAACTGACCGACAACCACGACGGAACGATTTCCCTCTTCACCACGCTCATCGAGTCCGCCGCCCCGCACCGCACGGATTTCGCCGATCTCTCCCAGACCGGACTCGCCGCGCTGTACCGCGAGCTGTCCTTCAACGCCCCCGGCGCCAAGCCCGCGCTGGGCGGCGACGCGGGCGACCGGAACACGGAACTCATCCTGCGAAAGGGCTGAATAGGGCTCAACCCCGGCGGCTCGCTCAACCCTCCGCGCCGGGCCACCGGTCCACCCGGCCGACGACAGCCGGACGGCGACGTCCGGGACCACAGGGCCGGGAGGGGCAGGACATGACAGTGCGCGGAAGACGAGCAGGGGTGACGGTCGCGCTCGCCGTGACGGCGGCGATGACGGTGACAGCCGGGGCGTACGCGGCCCCCGCGTCCGGAGAGGGGCAGCACCGCGCGACCCTGCGGGCCATGAAGGCCGCCCTGAACGAGGACGCCCCCGGCGTCACCGCGCAGGCCAGGGACCGGCACGGCCCCTGGAACGCCGCCGCGGGCACCGGGGACCTCGCCCGCCACACCCCGCGCGGCGCTCACGACCACTACCGCGTCGGCAGCATCACCAAGACGTTCGTCGCGACCGTCCTCCTCCAGCTGGAGGCCGAAGGCCGCCTCGACCTGGACGACACGGTCGGGAAATGGCTGCCGGGCGTCGTCGAGGGCAACGGGCACGACGGCGACCGGATCACGGTCCGCCAGATCCTCAACCACACCAGCGGCGTCTTCGACGTGATGTCCGACGACGAGGTCCAACGCACGGTGTTCGGCGAAGAGTTCCTCGACCACCGCTACGACACCTGGACCCCCGAACAGCAGATCGCCATCGCCATGCGCCACAAGCCGGACTTCGCCCCCGGCACCGGCTGGAAGTACTCCAACACCAACTACGTCATCGCCGGACAACTCATCGAACGGATCACCGGCAAGCCGTACGCGAAGGAGATCAGGCAGCGCGTCATCAAGCCGCTCGGCCTGCGCGCCACCTCGGTCCCCGGCACCGACCCGACCATGCCCGCGCCCAGCTCACGCGCGTACACCAAGCTCTCCGACGCACCTGACGCCAAGAACCACGACGTGACCGAACTGAACCCGACCGTGGCGGGCGCGGCAGGTGGGATGATCTCGAACTCGGCCGACCTGAACCGCTTCTACACGGCGCTGCTGCGGGGCAGGCTCCTGCCCGCGAAGCAGCTCGCCGAGATGAAGACCACGGTGCCGAAGGGCGAGGACCGGCCCGGCCAGCGGTACGGACTGGGCCTGGAACCCTTCAGGACCGAGTGCGGCACGGTCGTCTGGGGCCACGGCGGCGACATCCACGGCTCGGCGTCCGGCGCGGGTGCGACGGCGGACGGCCGCCACGCGCTCGCCGTCAACTTCAACGGCCCCGGCGGAGAGGTGGGGCCGGTGCTCGACGCGGAGTTCTGCGGCAAGGGGTGAGACGAGGTCAAAGGCCGGGGGCTCAGCTGGGCAGCACCACGACGTACGCCGCCGGATCGCGGTCCGCCGACGCCATCAGCGCCGTCCGCACCACGGTGGCCTGCTGCTCCAGTGAGTCCCTGAGCTTCCTCGGGGTGATGTGGACGACGGTGATGCCGAGGCGCTCCAGGTGCTCGCGCTTGCGGACGTACTCGGACCACACCGCGTCGTCCTCCTGCTTCAGGCCGTGCCGGGGCGCCCGCGTGTCCAGCTCCACGGCCACGGCCTGGTCGGGCCAGTAGGCGTCGACGCCGCCGAGGTGCGGGCCGCCGGGCAGCCGCAGGTCGACGTTCCACATCGGGTCGGGCAGGCCGTGCTCGGCGACCATGCGGTACAGCCGGTCCTCGGCGATGGCCCGACCCTCGGCGATCAGGGAGTCGACGGCGTCCACCACGTGCGGGCGGGAGAGCAGCCGGGCCTGGGTCAACTCCCGCACGACGGCCGCCGGTTCGCAGTGGCCGCCGCGCACCGCCTCGGTGAGCAGCCGCCGCACCGCACCCGCATCGGCGAGCTGTGCCACCGCGTCGGCGAGCGCGCGGGGCACGGGAGCGACCGGCACTCCCGTGATCTGCTGGGGCGTCGGCAGCACGGCGCCGCGCACGAGCCGGGCGAAGCCCACGGAGCGCAGGCGCCGGGTGCGGGGGACCAGGACGTCGATGCGGTCCAGGGAGAGCAGTGGGGGAGCGGACGAGAAGCGGTGCAGGGCCAGCGCGGCGAGCCCCGTGATCATCACATCGGCGTACGCGGCGTGCGGCTCGCCCGCGCGGGGCTGCGAGGGCACGGCCCTGGCCTCGCGCGCGGGCAGGCGTCCCGCGTACAGCAGCGCGCCGTGCAGCCGCTCCTCGCTGGTCGGCGGGCCCGGGTGCAACAGGCAGACACCGGGCAGGAGTTGCTGCCAGGGCCCGCCGGGACGGCAGTGCGCGCCGGCGTCCGCGGAGGAGACGCCGTGCTCGCCGAGCTGGGCCGTGCTCATGACGCGCAGCTGGACGTCGGCGAGGTGCGTCAGAGGGAGGGGGGAGAGCGGGGTGTTGTGGTTCATGACCCGGTCGTTCCCGCGGCTCCTCGCCCCGCTAACCGCTGTTACACGCCCGTCGACAAACCCGGACAACCTCGCCCTAAAGCACGGGCGTTCGACTGCCGAGGATCTACGCCCCCGCACACCCCCTGACCTGCGCCGCCGCCCGCGACGGCGCAGGCCAATGCCTCACTCCGCGCTAGACCGCCGCTCCCGCGTCGCACGCCTGTGCCCGCAGCGACCGGGCCAGGTCGTCACGCGCCTCCAGGACCAGACGGCGCAGGGCCGGCGCCGACGACTCGTGCGCGGTGAGCCACTCGTCGGCCGCCGCCAGCGTCGCCGCGTCGCCCTGGAGGTGCGGGAAGAGGCCCCGCACGACGTCCATGCCGATCTGGATGGACCGCTCGGCCCACACCCGCTCGATCGCCGCGAAGTACTTCGCCACGTACGGCGCCGCGAGCTCCCGCTGCGACGGCTGCGCGAACCCCGCGATCGTCGCCTCGACCAGCGCGTTGGACAACTGGTCGGACTCCACCACGGCGGCCCACGCCTGCGCCTTCACGGCCGCCGAGGGCCGCGCGGCCAGGCACCGCACCTGGTGCCGCTTGCCGGAAGCGGTGTCGTCCCTGGCCAGCTCGGCGGCGAGCGCCTCCTCGTCGGCGGCGCCGTGCGCGGCCAGCGGGCTCAGGAACGCCCAGCGCAGCTCCTGGTCGACCTCCAGCCCGTCGATCTTGGCGTTGCCGTCGAGGAAGCCCTGCAGCAGCTGCAGGTCGGCCGCCGACGACGCCACCGAGGCGAAGAACCGCGCCCACGTCAGCTGGTGCTGGCTGCCCGGCGCCGCGATCCGCAGCTCCCGCAGCGCGCCCTCGGCGAGCGCCCTGCCGCCCTCCTCGCGCCACTCCGGCGCGGCGTAGTGCGTGAGGGCGGAGTTCGTCCACGCGTGCAGCATCTGCAGGACGCCGATGTCGCTCTCCTGCCCGGCGAACCGCAGCACGAGGCCGATGAAGTCCCGCGCGGGCATGAGCCCGTCCCGGGTGAGGCTCCACAGCGCGGACCAGCACAGGGCGCGGGCCAGCGGGTCGGTGATGTCGCCGAGGTGGTCCCGGAGCGTGGCGAGGGAGTTCTCGTCGAAGCGGATCTTGCAGTACGTCAGGTCGTCGTCGTTGACCAGGACGAGCTCGGGCGCCGTCTCGCCGGCGAGCTCGGCCACGACCGTGCGCGGCCCGTCGACGTCGACCTCCGCGCGTGCGTACCGCTCCAGGTCACCGGCGGCCGTCCTGCGGTAGAGGCCGACGGCCACGCGGTGCGGGCGCAGCTCCGGGTGGGACTCGGCGGCCTCCTGGAGGACGGAGAGCTCGGTGATGCGGCCTTCCGCGTTCAGGATGACCTGCGGGGTCAGCGTGTTGACGCCGGCCGTCTGGAGCCAGGCACGCGACCAGGACGCCATGTCGCGCCCGGAGGTCTCCTCCAGCACCGAGAGCAGGTCGCCGAGGACCGTGTTCCCGTACGCGTGCCGCTTGAAGTAGCGGCGGGCGCCGTCCAGGAACGCCTCACGTCCCACGTACGCGACGAGCTGCTTGAGGACCGAGGCGCCCTTCGCGTACGTGATCCCGTCGAAGTTGAGCTTGGCGTCCTCCAGGTCGCGGATGTCGGCCGTGACGGGGTGGGTGGAGGGCAGCTGGTCGGCGCGGTAGGCCCACGCCTTGCGGTTGTTGGCGAAGGTGATCCAGCCGTTGGTGAAGCGGGTCGCCTCCACCATCGAGAAGGAGCCCATGAAGTCGGCGAAGGACTCCTTCAGCCACAGGTCGTCCCACCAGCGCATGGTGACGAGGTCGCCGAACCACATGTGCGCCATCTCGTGGAGGATGACGTTGGCCCGGCGCTCGTACGACGCCTGGGTCACCTTGCCGCGGAAGATGAACTCCTCGCGGAAGGTCACCAGGCCCGGGTTCTCCATCGCGCCGAGGTTGTACTCCGGGACGAACGCCTGGTCGTACTTCCCGAACGGGTACGGGTAGTCGAAGTTGTCGTGGAAGAAGTCCAGACCCTGCTTGGTGACGAGGAAGACGTCGTCGGCGTCGAAGTGCGGGGCGAGGCCCTTGCGGCACATCGCGCCGAGGGGGATCTCCAGGCGGGTGCCGTCGTCAAGGACGCGCGTGTAGGAGTCCGTCACGTAGTGGTACGGGCCCGCGACGACCGCCGTGATGTAGGTCGAGATCGGCTTGGTCTCGGCGAACTTCCACACGCCGTCGGTCAGCTCGCCCACGCCGTTGGACCACGCCGTCCATCCTTCGGGGGCCCGGACCGCGAAGCGGTAGGGCGCCTTCAGGTCGGGCTGCTCGAAGTTGGCGAAGACGCGGCGGGCGTCGGCCGGTTCGTACTGCGTGTACAGGTAGACCTCGCCGTCCTCGGGGTCGACGAAGCGGTGCATGCCCTCACCGGTGCGGCTGTACGCGCACTGGGCGTCCACCACCAGTTCGTTCTCCTCGGCCAGGTCCTCCAGGGTGATCCTGGTGCCGTCGAAGACCTCGGAGGGGTCCAGGTCCTTGCCGTTGAGCGACACCGCCGTGACGCTCGGCGCGATCAGGTCCGCGAAGGTCGCGGCGCCCGGCTCGGCGCTGCGGAACCGGATCGTGGTGACCGAGCGGAACGTGCGCGGCTCCTGACCGCTCTCGCCGACCGCCGACCGCAGGTCGAGGAAGACCTCGTAACCGTCGACGGAGAGCAGCGCGGCCCTCTCGCGGGCCTCGTCGCGGGACAGATTCTCACCGGGCACGGGCGGCACTCCCTTGTGGCTCGCATGACTCGTACGAATGTCTACGATCCTCGCATGGGCCGTCTGCGGCCGACATCCGGGAATGCCCCGGTGCGCCACTGACGTTTTCCCGGCCAGATGCGAACGGATTCCCTAGGGAGAGACATGTCCGAGAACGGCAGCAAGACCCCCGTCGACTTCTGGTTCGACCCGCTGTGCCCCTGGGCCTGGATGACGTCCCGCTGGATGCTGGAGGTCGAGAAGGTCCGTGAGGTGGAGGTCCGCTGGCACGTGATGAGCCTGGCCGTCCTGAACGAGGACAAGCTCGACGATCTCCCCGAGGAGTACCGCGAGATGCTGGAGACGCAGGCCTGGGGCCCCGTCCGCGTCGTCATCGCGGCCCAGCAGAAGCACGGCGACGAGATCCTCGGCAAGCTCTACACCGCCCTCGGCACCCGTTTCCACAACCGTGGCGAGGGCCCGACCCGCGAGGCGGTCGTCGGTGCCCTGGAGGACGCGGGCCTGCCCGCCGACCTCGTCGAGTACATGGACTCCGACGCGTACGACACGGAGCTGCGCGCCTCCCACAAGGAGGGCATCGACAAGGTCGGCCAGGAGGTCGGCACGCCGGTCATCGCCGTTCCCGGCGCCGACGGCTCGCAGGTCGCCTTCTTCGGCCCGGTCGTGACCCCGGCCCCCAAGGGCGAGGCCGCGGCGAGGCTCTGGGACGGCACCCTGCTGGTGGCGTCGACCCCGGGCTTCTACGAGATCAAGCGGACCCGCACGCAGGGCCCGATCTTCGACTGACAGCCGGCACACAGTCAGGCGTACAGAAAGGCCCCCGTGAGTCACGTCCTCACGGGGGCCTTTCCTTCATCCGCCCGCCTCGGCGAAAGTTGAGAAGACGATCACGAGGCAGGACGTTCTTTCACGGGATCAGCGGCCTCACGGGGCCAGCAGGAGGCTGTTCACCCGCTCCTTCGCGGCCGCGTAACGCTTGGCCACGTCCTGCCAGTTGACGACCTGCCACATGGCCTCGATGAAGTCGACCTTCTGGTTCTTGTACTGCAGGTAGAAGGCGTGCTCCCAGGCGTCGAAGACCAGGATCGGCGTGGAGCCCTGGCCGACGTTGCCCTGGTGGTCGTAGACCTGCTCGACGATGAGGCGGTTGCTGAGCGGCTCGTAGGCGAGCACGCCCCAGCCCGAGCCCTGCGTCGTCGCCGACGCCTTGGTCAGCTGGGCCTTGAACTTGGCGAAGGAGCCGAAGGACTCGGTGATCGCGTCGGCGAGGTCGCCCACGCCGTCCGCGGCCAGCGGCTCGCCGCCGCCGCCGTCCTTCGGGCTGTTCATGTTGTGCCAGTAGATGCTGTGGAGGATGTGGCCGGAGAGGTGGAACGCGAGGTTCTTCTCCAGGCCGTTGATGGCGCCCCACGTCTCCTTGTCGCGCGCCTCCTCCAGCTGCTCAAGAGTGTCGTTCGCGCCCTTCACGTACGCCGCGTGGTGCTTGTCGTGGTGCAGCTCGATGATCTGCGGGTTGATGACAGGTTCGAGCGCCGCGTAGTCGTACGGAAGTTCAGGAAGCGTGTAAATGGCCATGATCCGAGCCCTCCGACTGCTGCTCTGCTGTGGTTCTCAAGTTATTGCAAGTTCTTCGCAAGTGCAGGCTAGCAGCAGCTACTGGAAGAAGTTGATCAGCCCTTCGTCCTAGGTCCGCACGGGAACAGCCGCGTACGCCGCCTCCACATGTCTCCGCACACGAAGAAGCCCCGGACCACCAGGTCCGGGGCTTCTCGCGGGAGTCGGTGCTCAGACGGCCGCAGCCGCCCGCTTCTCCGCCGTCTTCTGCCGTACGAAGCCGATCACGGCGAGCGCCAGCGTCAGACCGCCCGTGGCGAGCAGCTGCTTGCGCGTGTCGGGCTGGTCGGTCATCAGGTAGAAGACGTACGCCATGGCGGCCAGCGCCACCCAGGTCAGGAACGGGAACGCCCACATCCGGATGACGAGCTTCTCCGGCGCCTCGCGCTCGGTCCTGCGGCGCAGGATGAGCTGCGAGACGGCGATGAAGATCCAGACCATCAGGATCATCGCGCCGATCATGTTGAGCAGCCAGGGGAAGACGTCGTCCGGACGCCAGTAGCTGAGCAGCACGCAGACGAAGCCGAAGACGGAGGAGGCGAGCACCGCGAGGCGCGGCACGCCGCCCGACACCTTGCCGAGCGCCTTCGGGCCCTGGCCGCGCTGGATCAGGGAGTACGACATGCGCGAGGCGCCGTAGATGTTGGCGTTCATCGCGGAGAGCAGGGCGACCAGGACGATGACGTTCATGATCTCGCCGGCGCCGGGGATGCCCAGGTGGTCGAGCGTGGCGACGTAGGGGCCCTTGGCGGCGACCTCCTTGTTGTCCCACGGCAGCAGCGTCACGACGACGAGCATCGAGCCGACGTAGAAGACGGCGATGCGCCACATCGCGGTGCGCACGGCCTTCGCGACGCTCTTGACGGGGTTCTCGGACTCGGCGGCGGCGATCGTGACGGTCTCCAGACCGCCGTACGCGAAGACGGAGGCGAGGAGGCCGATGATCAGGCCGTCCGTGCCGTTCGGCATGAAGCCGCCCTCGCCCGTCAGGTTCTCCAGGCCGGGGGCCGGGTTGTCCGAGCCGGGCAGGATGCCGAGGATCGCGAGGACGCCGATGCCGAGGAAGAGCGTGATGGCGCCGACCTTGAGGGCGGCGAACCAGAACTCGAACTCGCCGAAGTTCTTCACGGCCGTCAGGTTGGCACCGCAGAACACCAGCATGAAGAGGGCGACCCACGCCCACTCCGGGCTGTCCGGGAACCAGCCGACCATGATCTTGGCGGCGCCGATGCCCTCGAGCCCGACGGCGACGCAGAGCAGGAACCAGAAACCCCAGCCCGCGGTGAAGCCCGCCCATGGGCCGATGGCGCGCTCGGCGTGGACCGAGAAGGAGCCCGACGCGGGGTTCGCGGCCGACATCTCACCGAGCATGCGCATCACGAGCATGACGAGCGCGCCGGAGACGGCGTAGGCGAGGACGATCGAGGGACCGGCCGCGGCGATGCCCGCTCCCGAGCCCACGAAGAGCCCGGCGCCGATCACGCCACCGAGCGCGATCATGGAGAGGTGGCGCTGCTTGAGGCCGTGGACCAGCGGGGAGTCGGCCTTCGGTGCTTCGTCGGGTGCTGCGTCCTGGTGGGTGGACGTCCGAGACATGGGCGTGCCCTGTTCAGTAGCCGAGACGGGGGAGCGAGCGGCCCACAGTCTGAGGTCCGGTACCGCTGACAGGGAACACTTGACCGCTATACGGACACGACGCTCACACGTTGTGAAGAAATGTGCACAACAAGTTCATCTGCTGTTCACGTGGGGCTCTTCGTGCGGGCCGCGCGCCACTCCCGCAGTCCCGCGACCGCCAGGACGAGCGCCGTCGCCCCCGCCGACCACAGCAGCTGAGGCCGCGCGTCGGCGTCCGTCAGCATCAGCCCGAGCACGGCGGCCATCGCGGCCAGCGCCGCCCACGTCAGATACGGGAACGCCCACATCCGCAGCACCAGCCGCTCCGGTGCCTCACGCTCGATGCGCCGCCGCAGCCGCAGCTGCGACACCGCGATCAGCGCCCAGACGAAGAGCAGCACCGCGCCGACGGAGTTGAGCATGTAGAGGAAGACGGAGTCCGGCCACTTCAGATTGAGCACCACGGACACGAAGCCGAACGCGACGGACGCGAGGACCGCACGCCGCGGCACCCCGCCCCCGGCCACCTTCAGGAGCGCCTTCGGCGCCTCGCCGCGCTCGGCCAGCGAGAAGACCATCCGGGACGACCCGTAGAGGTTGGCGTTCAGCGCGGAGAGCAGCGCCACGAACACCACGATGTTCATGATCGTCCCCGCGGACGGCACCCCGATCGAGTCGAGGACCGTCACATACGGACTGGCCCCCGCCCGCTGCGCCGTCCAGGGCAGCACCGTCACGATGACCAGCATCGACCCGACGTAGAAGAAGAGGATGCGGTAGACCGCGCTGCGCACCGCGCGGGCGACCGAGCGCACCGGGTCGTCGGACTCGGCGGCCGCGATCGTCACGACCTCCAGGCCGCCGAACGCGAAGACGACGGCGAGGACGCCCGAGACGACACCGGACCAGCCGTGCGGCAGGAACCCGCCCTGTCCCGTCAGGTTCGTCAGGCCCACCGGGTCCGTGTCCGGCAGCACGCCGAAGACCGCCAGCAGACCGAGGACCAGGAACGCGATGATCGCGAAGACCTTGAGCGTCGCGAACCAGAACTCGAACTCGCCGAAGTTCTTCACCGACGCGAGGTTGGCGGCCGTGAAGACCACCATGAAGATCAGCACCCAGGCCCACTGCGGCACGGCGGGCGCCCAGCCGTTGGCGATCTGCGCGGCGCCGGTCGCCTCCACGGCGAGCACCACGACCAGCAGGAACCAGTAGAGCCAGCCGACGCTGAACCCCGCCCAGCGGCCGAGCGCGCGTTCCGCGTGCACGGAGAACGAACCCGACGCGGGCATCGCCGCCGACATCTCGCCGAGCATCCGCATCACGCACATCGCGAGCGCGCCCGCGATCAGATACGAGACGACGATGCCGGGACCCGCCACCGAGATCCCGGCCCCCGACCCCACGAAGAGCCCGGCGCCGATGACCCCGCCGAGGCCGAGCATCGTGAGGTGACGCTGCTTGAGGCCGCCGCCGAGCGGCTCGGGCCCCGACCCCGTCGCGGGCAGGCTGTCCGGTGGTGCGTCGTGCATGGTGCTCAGGCTGCTCTCGGGGCTCACAAGACTTTGGCGGGACTCCACAGTCTCCCCGGCGCGCGCCCCCTCGCGCAAAACGGGGCACCCACCCGCCGACCTCCGTGACGAGCATCACGCCGCCCGAGGTGTACACGGATCCCTTTGTACGGAGCCCACCAAGGCCCCGCCTCCGGGTTGTCGGCCGATGACCGTGTTGCCGCCGCGCCGCCTGGGATAGCGTCGACGCGTTCCCACCTGCCCACGTCCCCCGCGGAGTCCCCGATGAGCATCGCCGCCACCACCCGCCCCGGCCAGGTCCTCGCCGACCTGCTGCCCGCGTCCCGCGTGAAGGACGCGGCGCTCGTGCTCGGCGGCGCCGCGCTCACCGGCGTCGCCGCCCAGATCGCGGTGCCCGTGCCGGGCTCCCCGGTGCCGGTGACCGGCCAGACCTTCGCCGCGCTGCTCGTCGGCACGTCGCTGGGCGCCCGTCGCGGCTTCCTCTCCCTCGCCCTGTACGCCCTCGTGGGCATGGCGGGCATGCCGTGGTTCGCGGAGGCCGGCTCCGGCGTCGCTGCCCCGTCCCTCGGCTACGTCCTCGGCATGCTCCTCGCCGCCACTGTCGTGGGCGCCCTGGCCCGCCGCGGCGGCGACCGCTCCGTGCTGCGCACGGCGGGCACGATGGTCCTCGGCTCCGCGATCATCTACGCGGTCGGCGTCCCGTACCTGGCCGCCGCCACCGGGATGTCGATGACCCAGGCCGTCGCCGCGGGCCTCACGCCGTTCCTGATCGGCGACGCCCTCAAGGCCGCGCTCGCGATGGGCGTCCTGCCGACGGCGTGGAAGTTCCTGGACCGCTGACAACCGGCGGGACGGCCCTTTTCGAGGGCTACTCGACGCTGTGGTTGTGCCTGAAGAGGTTCGCCGGGTCGTACGTGGCCTTCAGCCCGGCGAGCCTCTTCCGCGTCTCCGGGTCGTACAGCCCCTGCGGCCTGTCGCTGCCGCCGAAGACGAAGTTGAGCGACCGCCCGAGCGTCTGCGGCGCCACGAGCCCGAACGCCTCCGCGTGGACCTTCCGGTGCTCCTCGACGTCCGCGCCGTCCAGCGGCGACAGGAGCCGCAGCAGCCAGCCCGCCTCGCGGTAGGGCACGGCGTTCTCGGCGGGGCGCGCGAGTGCCCCGCCCAAGTGGTTGAGCTGGAGGATGTGCATCGCGGTCGCGCTCGGCCCGGTCAGGGCGAGGATGTCGCCTGCCGCGTCGACGTCGAGGGTGCTCAGGACGGCGTTGTCGCCGTAGAAGGCGTGCGGGAAGTCCGGGTCGCCGTGGATCGAGGGGCTCTCGGCGTACGGCATCTCCCGCAGCGTGTCCGACACGGTGGGCCCGATCTCCCGCAGCGGCGCCACCAGGCGCTCGCCCTCCGCCTCGGAGCCGGTGAACGCGACCCGGATCAGGACGAGATAGCTGCCGCGCAGCTGCGGCGGGAGGTGCGGCAACTCCGGGTAGACGAGCGCCGCGAGCGACGACGTCACCGTGTCGGGCAGGGTCCTCGTCCACTCCTCGTAGCCGCGCAGCACCGCGGCCGGGTCGACCGCCCTGCCGTCGAACGTCAGGGCACCGCCGTACAGCCGCGCCACCGGCACCAGGCCGATCTCCAGCTCCGTGACCACGCCGAGCTGCGCGCCGCCGCCCAGCAGACCCCAGAAGAGCTCCGGGTCGCTGTCGCGCGTGACGTGGCGCAGGACGCCGTCCCCGGTGACGACGTCGACCGAGCGGACGTGATCGGCCGCGTAGCCGAACTCGCGGCCCAGGATGCCGAGTCCGCCGCCGAGCGTGTACCCGACGGCACCCACGCTCGGCGCCGTGCCGTTCAGCGGCGCGAGCCCGTGCTCCACCGCGGCCTCGACGACCTGACCCCAGCGGGCGCCCGCGCCGATGGCCGCGGTGCGCGCGCCGGGGTCGATCCGCACCGAGTCCATGCGCCGCGTACTGATGAGGACACCGCCCTCAGAGGGCCCCGGCACGCCGTGCCCGGTCGCCTGCACGCCGACGGGCAGGCCCGCCCCGGCCGCGTACGCGACCGCGGCGACCACGTCATCGGCGCTCTCCGCGCCGACGACGAGGTCGGGCCGCATCGCGAACCCGGTCTGCATTCCGGCGATTTCCGCTTCGTATCCGGCGTCGTCCGGCCGGAACACGATTCGCTGGGCGGTGTGGTCCACGGGTGCCTCCGTTGTCTCGTCTGACACGGAGAGCATCGCGCACCGGTGGACCGTCCCGGCGTCAACTCCTCTGCGACTCCACCGGAATTCCGTCGGTACCCCGGGGCCGGACCTTCTCCCGCACCAGCGAGAAGACGACCACGAAGGCGGCGGCGAGGAGCGAGAGCAGCACCTGCTTGCGGCCGGTCTCGTCGGTCAGCATGTAGACGAGGACGAACGAGATCATGGCGATCGTGACCCACGTCAGGTACGGGAAGAGCCACATCTTCACGACGAGCTTCTCCGGCTCCTCGCGCAAGATGATCCCGCGCATCCGCAGCTGCGTGAAGCTGATGATCAGCCACACGAAGAGGGCCACCGCGCCCGAGGAGTTCAGCAGGAAGTCGAAGACGGTGTCCTTCCACTGGTAGTTGAACCAGACGGCGACGAAACCGAAGACGACGGAGCCGAGGATCGCGGCCATCGGCACGCCCCGCGCGTTGGTGCGCGCGAAGGACTTGGGCGCGTCACCGCGCTGGCCGAGCGAGAAGGCCATGCGGGAGGCGGTGTAGAGACCGGAGTTGAGGCAGGAGAGCACGGCGGTGAGGACGATGACGTTCATGACCTGACCGGCGTGCGGAATGCCGATCGAGTTCAGCGCGGCGACGTAACTGCCGTCCTCGGTGATCGACTTGTCGTTCCACGGCAGGAGCGTGATGACGACGAGGATCGAGCCCAGGTAGAAGACGCCGATGCGCCAGATGACGCTGTTGGTCGCCTTGGTGACGGCGCGCTGCGGGTCCTCGGACTCACCGGCGGCCAGCGTGACGATCTCGCTGCCCATGAAGGAGAAGACGACCATCAGCACACCGGTGAGGATGGCGCCCGCGCCCTTGGGCATGAAGCCGCCCGCGTCGGTCAGGTGCGCGAACCCGTGGCCCGGGTTGTCGGAGCCCGGCAGGACACCGAAGACGGCGAGCAGACCGATGACCACGAAGCCGCCGATGGCGACGACCTTGATCCCGGCGAACCAGAACTCGAACTCGCCGTACGAGCCCACCGACACGAGGTTCGTCGCGGTGAGCACGACCATCACGATGAGCGCCCAGCCCCACTGCGGGACGGCGGGTATCCAGCCGTTGAGGATCACGGCGCCCGCGGTGGCCTCCACGGCGAGCACGACGACCCAGAAGAACCAGTAGAGCCAGCCGATGGAGAAGCCGGCCCAGCGGCCGAGGGCCTGGTCCGCGTAGGTGGAGAAGGACCCGGAGGCGGGCCGTGCGGCGGCCATCTCGCCGAGCATCCGCATCACGAGGACGACCATCGTGCCGACGAGGGCGTACGAGATGAGGATCGCGGGCCCGGCGGCGGCGATGCCGGAGCTCGATCCGACGAAGAGACCGGCGCCGATCACGCCGCCGATCGCGATCATGGAGAGGTGACGGTTCTTGAGACCCGCTTTCAGGCCGTCGCCGGTGTCGCCGGTGTCACCAATGCCGCCAGACCGCGGATCCCCAGGGGTATTGGGGGTGCTGTCTGCCTTCGCAAGGGAGGGTTGCGAGGTCATGGACGAATCCTTAAGTTCTCGGGTCACGAGCCCCCGCATTCAAACCCAGGGGTGAACGGGACGGAAGTCCTGAATCCGGATCGTTGTATTCCGGCCATAAGGCCTGGACCAAGGTCCCGACCAGGGAGATCGAGATCCCGCCCGGACGCGGCTACCCGCCCCGCGACGTGCCACACTCGGACCCATGCGCGTGTACCTCGGCTCGGATCATGCCGGCTACGAACTCAAGAACCACTTGGTCGAATGGCTCAAGAGCCACGGCCATGAGCCCGTCGACTGCGGGCCCCACATCTATGACGCCCAGGACGACTACCCGCCGTTCTGCCTGCGCGCCGCGGAGCGTACCGCCGCGGACCCGGAGGCCCTCGGCATCGTCATCGGCGGCTCCGGCAACGGCGAGCAGATCGCCGCGAACAAGGTGAAGGGCGTGCGGGCGGCCCTGGCCTGGAGCGAGCAGACGGCGGCGCTCGGCCGCGAGCACAACGACGCGAACGTCATCTCGATCGGCGGGCGCATGCACACGCAGGAGGAGGCGACGAAGTTCGTCGAGATCTTCCTGGCGACGCCGTACTCGGGTGAGGAGCGTCACACTCGCCGGATCGAGATGCTCTCGGCCTACGAGCGGACGGGTGAGCTGCCCCCCATCCCCGCCGGGCACCCCCAGCAGTAGCGGGCCTCACGGGGCTCCGCCCCGGACCCCGCTCCTCAAACGCCGGAGGGGCTGGATTTCCGCGCGCCGGAGATCTTTCAGCCCGTCCGGCGTTTGAGGACGAGCCCCTCAAGGGCGATTTTTGCCGAACCAACCCGGAGGGACCCGTGCCAGAAGGTCACACGATCCACCGGCTCGCGGCGGATCACCGGGACCGGTTCCAGGGCCGCGTCGTCCGGGCGACCAGCCCGCAGGGCAAGTTCTCCGACAGCGCCGCCCTCGTCACCGGTCAGGTGATGGAGACCGCAGAGGCCCACGGCAAGCACCTCTTCCTCGGCTTCGCCGACACCGGCTGGATCCACGTCCACCTCGGCCTCTTCGGCAAGTACACGCTGGGAGAGACCCCCGCCCCGCCCCCCACGGACACCGTCCGCCTCCGGCTCCTGAACGACGCGTACCACTCCGACCTCCGCGGCCCCACCACCTGCGCCCTCATCACGGACGAGGAGAAGCGGGCGATACACGACAGGCTCGGCCCGGACCCCCTGCGGGCCGGGGACGACCCGCAGAAGGCGTACGCCCGCATCTCCCGCAGCCGCACCACGATCGCCGCGCTCCTCATGGACCAGAAGGTCATCGCGGGCGTCGGCAACGTCTACCGCGCGGAGGTCCTCTTCCGGCACGGCATCGACCCGTACACGGCGGGCAAGGACATCACCGCGGCGCAGTGGGCCGCGATCTGGACCGACCTCGTCGAGCTGATGCACGAGGGCGTACGCCTCAACCGCATCGACACCGTCAGGCCCGAGCACACCCCGGAGGCGATGGGACGCCCGCCGCGCGTCGACGACCACGGCGGCGAGGTCTACGTCTACCGGAGGGCGAACCAGCCCTGTCACCTCTGCGGCGGCGACATCCGCACCGCGGACCTCGCGGCCCGCAACCTCTTCTGGTGCCCCACCTGCCAGCGCCCCGTCTGAAGCCCCCGGCTAGAACCCGTGGGACAGCCACGGCGCCACATCGGACCCGAAGGCCACCGACGCCTCGGCCAGCGCGCCCCGGCGCAGCTCCCGGACCCGGCCCGCCGCCGCCAGTGACGTGAGGGACGTACCACCGAGGTAGGCGGCGCCCAGTTCGCGTACCGACAACGACAGGTCGGCCGCGTCGGCCGTGCGTTCGCACGACGCGCCCTTCGTGTCGCCGGTGAGGCGCCAACGGCCCTCGTTCCAGGGGCAGAACGCGTCCTCGACCTCGAAGACCACGTCCAGCGGCGTCTGGTACGTCCGCGCCTCCAGGGCCGCGCCCACCTCGACGAGCCGCACGTACAACGAATCCCGCACGGCGACGTCGCAGCGGCGGATGTCGGAGACCATCTGGAGAAGTGCGTCGTCGACAGGGCGGTTGCGGGTGACGACCGACGACGTCAGGTCGATGTCGAACAGGAATCGCCACAGCGCCGCGTACGCCGCCGGGTCCGCGCCCTCGATGTCGCGCACCTGCACCGAACCCTTCGCGCCCCGCCACTCCCAGTCGGGCTTCACCGCGAACCGCACGTACCCGACGAGCTCGCCCGCCCGC
Source organism: Streptomyces venezuelae (assembly GCF_008642355.1). Lineage (NCBI taxonomy): Bacteria > Bacillati > Actinomycetota > Actinomycetes > Kitasatosporales > Streptomycetaceae > Streptomyces > Streptomyces venezuelae. Next base: position 2,681,714 of record NZ_CP029193.1, on the reverse strand, counting down.
TCGGCGACCACGCACTGCAAGGGCGACGCACCGTTCCGCTCGCTCTGCGGGTCGAGCAGCCCGAGGCGCTCCCAGCCCGGCTGCCGGGCCGTCATGCCCGGACGCTCCGTCACGCGCCGTGCGTACAGCGCCTCGCAGGCCTCGTGGACGTCGGCGGGCCGAACGTACCGAAGATGTACGTCGTCCGTCCCGGCGGGCACGGACAGCGACACCCGCGTGGTGTCGATGTCGGCCTTCATCTGCCGGGTCGCCGCGCCGTACCCGAACCGGCCGTAGATGACCGGCTCGGACGCGGTGAGCACGGCCAGCGGCTCGCCCCAGGCGCGGACGTCGTCCAGCTGCCGCCGCATCATCGAGGTCAGGAGCCCGCGCCGCCGGTGCGTGGCCGCGACACCGACCATCGTGACGCCCGCCGTCTCCACCAGCGCACCACCCGGCACGGCCATGCGGAAGGAGAACGCCCCCGCCGTCCCTACGCACGCGTCCCCGTCCCACACGCCGATCGACCGGTCGTACTCGGTGAGCGCGCGCCACAGCTCACGCTCCTCGTCCGACTCGGCGACCCCGCCGAACGCGAGCTCCAACGTTCCGTACCACGCGTCCCAGTCGGCTTTCCCGAGCACCCGCACGTCTGTCGTCATATGCCATGCCTACCAGGGCGCCACGGCCCGGAGCGACGGATTTTTCCCCGCCCCGGACATGCCCCTGACGGGGGACAACCGGGACCTCCCGTGCGAAGTACGCGGCCCGCTGGATAAGGTCCACGAGCAATGGAGGTACGCGCGGAAGCCGACACGTTCACGGCCCGGATGAAGAAGCGGTTGCACCGGGCCCGCATCACGCTGCGCAAATCCGGGGTCGACTACTTCCGCGGCGACGGCTCCGACTGGGTCGCCCTCGCGGGCCTGCTCCTCACCGTCCCGGTCATCACCACCTGCACGATCATCAACAACGAGTGGTTCTCACCGTCCGCGCTCGTCCTGCCGATCGTCGCGGGCGGCCTGCTGCTGCGCCCCGCCAGCCTCCTCGGGCTCTACGCCGCCTCGGCGGTGGCCCTCATCGTGGAGTCCGTCCGGCTCGGCCCGTACACGGAAGGCGCCGCCCGCGTCACGCCGGGCACGGTCCTCGTGGTCGCCGCCTGCGGCTTCTTCGGACTTCTCATCGCCCAGTTCCGCAGCCGGGTCGGCGTGCCCTGGCGCGGCGGCGGCACCATGCTCTTCGACCTGCGCGAACGCATCCGCGTCCAGAGCAAGCTGCCGAAGCTGCCACGCGGCTGGCACCGTGAGATGGCACTGCGCCCGGCCGGCGGGCAGTCCTTCTCCGGCGACTTCGTGGTCGCGGCCCGTACGAACGGCGGCCGGACCCTGGAGGCGGTCCTCACCGACGTCTCCGGCAAGGGCATGGACGCGGGTTCGCGCGCGCTGCTCCTGTCCGGCGCGTTCGGCGGCCTGCTCGGCTCCCTGCCCCCGCACGCCTTCCTGCCCGCCGCCAACGGGTACCTGCTCCGCCAGGACTGGGACGAGGGCTTCGCGACCTCCATCCACCTGGTCCTCGACCTGGAGACCGGCGACTACGAACTCTTCTCCGCGGGCCACCCGCCGGGCCTCCAGCTCAGCGCGGGCAGCGGCCGCTGGGAGGAGAAGACCGGCCAGGGCCCGCTCCTCGGCGTCTACGACGGCGCCCAGTTCGACCCCGTCAAGGGCGTCCTGCGCCCCGGCGACGTCCTGATGCTCTTCACCGACGGCCTGGTCGAGACCTCCGACCGCGACATCGCCGAGGGCATGGACCGCCTGACCGGCGAGGCCGACCGCTACGTGGCAGGAGGCTTCCACGGAGCGGCCTGGCACCTCATCGAGGCCGTGGCGAAGGACGTCAACGACGACAGGGCACTGCTGCTGATCTGCCGGGAGGCGTGAAGTCCCCGTCGCCGTCCCCGCCCCCCGGCAGGATCCGTGCCAGCCACTCCGACCGCCCCGCGGCCAGGGGCCCGAGGACCGCGAGGAGCAGGACGTACCCGGCGATGAAGGGGGACAGGCGTTCGTCGAGGCCCGCGCCCGCTGCCATCGTGGCGAGGATGAGGGCGAACTCGCCGCGTGCGAGGAGCGTCGTGGAGATGTTCGCCGCGGGGGCCGGGCCGAAGCCGTAGACGCGTGCCGCGCCGAGGCCCGCGAGGATGTTCATCAGGAGGGTGAGCGCCACCGCCGCCAGGACCGGCCAGAGCACGACCGGGAGGTCGCCCGGGTCGATGGAGAGGCCGAAGGCGAAGAAGAAGATCGCGCCGAAGGCGTCCCGCAGGGGGTGGACCAGGGTGCGGATGCGGTCGCCGGATGCCGTGCTGCCGAGCATCAGACCGACCATGAACGCGCCGATCGCGTCGGCGACGCCGAACCATTCGGAGACTCCGGCGACGAAGACGGCGACGCCGAGGAACGAGATGACGAGGAGTTCGTCGTCGCGGGTGTCCATGAGGCGGCCGACGAGCCTCGTGCCGAAGCGGGCCGCCAGGGCGAGCAGGAGCAGAAAGCCGAAGGCCTTGCCGCCGTCCATCACCGCGGCGGCGAGGCTGTCCGCGCCGGAGAGGATGGGCTGCAGCGCCGCGAGGTAGAGGGCCAGGAAGATGTCCTCGACCACGATGATGCCGAGGATCGGCTTCGTCTCGGGGTTGCCGAGCCTGCCCGTGTCGACGAGGACTTTGGTGACGATCGCCGACGAGGAGATGCCGAGGACCCCGGCGAGGACCAGCGCTTCGGAGGTGCCCCAGCCGAGCGCGAATCCGAAGCCCAGGCCGGCGCCGACGTTCAGGGCGAGGTAGGTGCCTCCGGCGACGGCCATCTTGCGGCCGCCGGTCTTGAGGTCGTCCATGTGGAACTCGAGGCCGAGGTAGAAGAGCAGCAGGACCAGGCCGAGCGCCGAGAGCATTTCCAGGTCGTGGGGGTCGGAGACCAGGACCACGCCGGGGGTGTGGGGGCCGAGGAGGATCCCGGCGAGGATGAAGAGCGGGATGGTGGGGAGTCCGATGCGGCCGCCGAGGCGGGCGAGGACGGCGGCGGCGAGAAAGGCGCCGCCCATGGCTATCAGGGTGTCTGCGTGTCCGATGGGCCCGTTCCTCCCATAGGTGGGGATGGCAAAGGTAGCGTCAAGAACGCGTCAATACTTAGATTACCAAACGATCGGATCGCTGATCCTGAACGCGCTTGGTGGGGTTCTCCCCACCGCGGGTCCGCCAGCCGCCCTCATGGTCCACATCACCCCCTCTCCGTAGGTTCAAGGGGTCGAATTCGTACGGAGAGGTGGACACGCGCATGGGGCTGCGGCGGAAGAAGAACCGAGTCGTCGAGGAGGACGTCCGCGTCCTCGGCGGGACACCCGGCGACCGGACCGTCGGCGGCGGGACGCCCGGCGACTGGGCCGTCGAACTGCGCGGCGTCCGCCGACAGTACGGCCGCGGCTCCGGCGCCGTGCACGCCCTCGCCGGCATCGACCTGGCGCTGCCCCGCGGCAGCTTCACCGCCGTCATGGGCCCCTCAGGATCCGGCAAGTCGACGTTCCTGCAGTGCGCCGCGGGCCTCGACCGCCCCAGCGGCGGCACCGTCCACCTCGGCGGCACCGAGATCACCGGCATGAGCGAGAACAAGCTCACCGCCCTGCGCCGCACCCGCCTCGGCTTCGTCTTCCAGGCCTTCAACCTGCTGCCGTCGCTGACCGTCGAGCAGAACGTCGTCCTGCCGATGCGCCTCGCCGGCCACCGCCCCGACCGGCGCAAGGCCGCCCAGATGCTCACCCGCGTCGGCCTCGGCGACAAGGGTGGCCGCCGCCCCGGCCAGCTCTCCGGCGGCCAGCAGCAGCGCGTCGCCATCGCCCGCGCCCTGGTCACCGAGCCCGACGTGATCTTCGCCGACGAGCCGACCGGCGCCCTCGACACCACGACCGCCGTCGAGATCCTCGGCCTCCTGCGCTCCGCCGTCGACGGCATGGGCGCCACCGTCGTCATGGTCACCCACGACCCGGCCGCAGCGGCCTACGCCGACCGCGTCCTCTTCCTCGCCGACGGCTCCATCGTCGACCGCCTGGAGCGCGCCTCCGCACAGCAGATCGCCGCCCGCATGACCACCCTGACCGCGCCCGCCTACGCGGGGGTGGCAGCGTAATGGCGTACGTCCCCAACGGCCTCGCCCGCGCGGCGGTCCGCTTCAAGCCCGCCGCCTTCGCCGGCACGTTCGTCGCCCTCATGATGGCTTCGCTGATCGTGGCCGCCTGCGGCATCCTCCTGGAGACGGGGCTGCGCGCCTCCGTCCCGTCCGAGCGGTACGCGGGCGCCCCCGTCGTCGCCGCCTCGAAGCAGTCCGTCCATTTCGTCGCCGGCAGCGGCGACAGCAAGTCCGAGTCCGACGTACCCCTGCCCGACCAGGCCCGCGTCGACAACTCCCTCGTCGCCAAGGCCGGTTCCGTGCCCGGCGCCCGCACCGCCGTCCCCGACGTCACCTTCCCCGTCAAGTCCGGCGACAAGGACGTCACCGCCCACGGCTGGGGCTCCACCTCCTTCACCGGCGAGAAGCTGACCGCGGGCCGCGCCCCCCACCCCGGCGAAGTCGTCCTCGCCGCGCCCGGCGCCTCCGTCGGCGACCGCACCACCCTCACCACCGCCGACGGACCGCGCACCTTCCGCGTGTCCGGCACCGTACGCGCCGGAGAGACCGCCCCCACCGCCTGGTTCGCCGACTCCGAGGCCGTCCGCGTCTCCGGCCACCCCGGACGCGTCGACGCCATCGCCGTCCTGCCCGAGAAGGGCGTTACGGCCGACACCCTCAAGTCCCGCGTCGCGCACGCCCTCGGCGACAAGGCCGAGGTCCACACCGGCGACGACCGCAGCGAGGCCGAGGGCTCCTCCCTCGCCTACGCCAAGGAGATGCTCACCGGCCTCGGCGGCTCCTTCGGCGGCATCGCCGCCCTCACGGCCGTCTTCACCGCCGCGGGCACCGTCGCCCTCTCCGTCGGCCAGCGCGCCCGCGAGTACGCCCTGCTGCGCGCCATCGGCACCACACCCCGCCAGATCCGCCGCACCATCGCCACCGAGACCCTGCTCGTCGCCCCCGCCGCCGGGCTCGTCGGCCTGCTGCCCGGCCTCGCCCTGGCCCACTGGTGGTTCGGGCAGCTGAAGGAGAAGGGCGCGATCCCCGAGGCCGTCGACCTGTCCGTCTCCTTCATCCCGCTCGTCGCCGCCGTCGGCGTCGCCGTCCTCACCGCGCTCGGCGCCGGATACATGGCCGCCCGCCGCCCCTCCCGCATCAAGCCGGGCCAGGCGCTCAGCGAGGCCAACGTGGAGCGCGTGCCGTTCGGCTGGATCCGTACGCCCCTGGGCATCGCCGCAGCCATCGGCGGCGTGATCTTCGCCGGGTTCGCCGCCAACAACACCGGCGACGACGCGGCGAACGCGGCCCTCGGCATCGTCATGCTCTTCATGCTCGCCGTCGCCCTGCTCGGCCCGCTGGTGGCCCGCGGCTGCGCCGCCCTGTTCGGCCTCCCGCTGCGCGGCGCAGGCGCGTCCGCCTCGCTCGCCGCCGCCAACTCCCGTACCAACGCCCGACGTCTGGCCTCCGCGATCACCCCGATCGTGCTCGCCATGGCCTTCTCGTCCGTCCTCGTCTTCGTGCACACCAGCGAGGAACGGGTCGCCGCCGACCAGCAGCGCGCGGGCATCACCGCCGACCACATCATCACCTCCGACGGCGGCCTCGCCCCGGGCACGCTGGCGAAGGCCGCCGACGCCAAGGGCGTCACCTCGGCCGTCGGCCTGCTCAAGTCCTCCGTGCTCGTGCCGGTCGGCTCGGGCGCCGACCGCTATCTCGCGACCGCGTCGACGCAGGGCGTCGACGGCACGGCCGCCGGGCTCGCCAAGGTCCAGGACCTGAAGGTCGAGACGGGCACCCTGAAGCTCGGCAAGGGCCAGATCGCCGTCGACGCCACTCTCGCCGACTCCGCCCACGTGAAGACCGGCGACCGCCTCGGCATCCGCCTGCCCGACGGCACCAAGGCCTCGCCGACCGTCGTCGCCACGTACGGCAGGGGCCTCGGCCTCTCCCAGGTGACGATGCCCGCCGCCGACCTGAAGCAGCACGTCACCTCGGCCTTCACCACCGAGATCTGGACCACCGGCGGCTCCGCGCAGGCGCTCTCCGGACTCGGCGCCCTCAAGGACCGCGACGGCTACGCCACCGCACGCTCCATGGACAACGAGCTCAACGCCTGGGCGAACACCACCATGGCGGCCGTACTGGGCGGCTTCGCGGCCATCGCCGCGATCAACACCCTGGTCATGACGGTCCTGGACCGCCGCCGCGAACTCGGCACGCTGCGCCTGATCGGCTCCACACGCCGCCAGGTGCTCCGGATGATCCGCTGGGAGGCGCTGCTCGTCGCCTGCGCGGGCATCGTCATCGGCTCGGCCATCGCGTTCGCCACGCTCGTCCCGATGATGAAGGGGCTGACCGGCGAGTCCCCGTACGTCCCGCCGCTCGTGTACGGCTCCTTCGTGGGCGCGGTCCTGGTCCTGGGCCTCGCCTCGGCGACGATCCCGGCGAGGGCCGCGCTAAGGTCGGCCGCATGACGCCCGCAGGCCGGAGCCCCGAGTCGCTGTCCCTGCCCGAGGTGGAGGCCCTCGCCCGCGAGGCCCACGCCGCACAGAGGGACAAGGCGGGCCGCCCCTACGCCGAACACCTCCGGGCCGTGGCCGAGGGGGTGCGGCGGCGGGGCGGCGACGCCGACCAGATCGCCGCCGCCTGGCTGCACGACTCCGTCGAGGACGACGTCCTGTCGGAGCGGTGGCTCGCGGACGCCCCGCTGTCCCGGCGTACGAAGGACATCGTGCTGGCTCTCACCAAGCGCGCGGGCGAGCCTCCGGAGGCGTACGCCGAGCGCATCCTCGCCACCCCGGGCGCCCGCCTCGTGAAGGAGGCGGACCTGGCGCACAACGCGGACCCGGCCCGCCTCGCGGTCCTCGACGCGACGACAAGGGCGCGCCTGACGGCGAAGTACGCCACCATGCGCGCCCTGTTGGGACTCGGGGAGACCCCGGTTCCGTAGCGTTCGCTATGCCGACCTGGCCCGTTCGCGGGCGAGTTCTGCCGCATCCCGCTTGAACGCCCACTCCATCCTGGGCTCCATCGCGAACCGGAACATCCGCTGCACCGGCGGCGTGCACAGCGCGGTGACCACGGTCGCGGCGATCACCGACACGAAGATCTCGCCGAGCGGCTTGTGCAGCCACTCGTAATCCTCGAACCAGCCCCAGAAACGGGAGCCCTTGGCGAGGAAGCCGTGCAGCAGGTAGCCGTACAGCGTGCCGGCGCCGAGGACCGTGAACCACATCTTGCGGCGCGGCACCCACGCGAAGAAGCACGCGGTGAGGACGACGGAGCAGCCGAAGAGCGCCAGGGTCATCACGACACCGGCCCACCACGGCGCCCCCAGTTCCTGGGCGCTGTCCCGGCGGTAGAACCAGGCCGAGGTCATCCGGGGAGCCGCCCAGTACGCCAGGAGCAGCGCGCTCGCGAAGACCGGGATGGACAGGAGACGCACCTCGCGGCGGCGCACCAGCTGGAAGTACTCGGGCTTCATGAAGAGGCCGAGTACGAAGAACGGCAGGAACTGCAGGACGCGCTGCAGGTCGAGGTCGTCACCGATGTCGGGTGAGATCACGGCGAGCATGGCGATGGCCAGGGCGAGCGGCACCGGCCAGCGGACGATCTTCCACAGCGGCACGGTGAGCCGCCACACGAAGAGCGCAACCAGGAACCAGGTGAGGTACCAGGGGTCGAGCAGGCTGATGGGCTGGCCGGGGTCGTCGTCCGCCCAGCGCTTGAAGAGGGTGTACGCGATCTCGAAGATGACGTACGGCACGGCGACACCGGTCACGAGGCGCTTGAGGCGGTCGGCCCGCATGTCGAAACTGCGCGAGAAGTAGCCGGAGATGACGATGAACGCCGGCATGTGGAAGGTGTAGACGGTCATGTACAGCGCTTCGGCCGTACGGCTGTGATCGGTCAGCGGTTCCCATGCGTGGGCCATCGCCACGAGGACGATCGCCAGGTACTTGGCGTTGTCGAAGAACGCGTCGCGCTGTTTGGCGGGCTTCGGCCCGCCGTGGGCGGTGCTGCGGCCTGCCGGAGTGGGGGGAGTGGTGGGGGCGGCCTGCGGGGGCGGGTGGGGGGCGCGGGGAGTGGGGACTCCGGCCGCCGGCACCTGGGCCGGTGGGAGGGGCGCCCGGTGGCGTCCGTGCGGGTGCACCGAGTTGGTCACAGGCCCTCCCACCGAGAGCTCGGCGAGACGACCCGGAACCGCACTGCGCCTACGGGGGTGGTGGCAGCGTGGAACATCTGAGGCACCCTAGCGTCGCCCCGGCGTATTCGTAAAACCCCCGTCACTTCTCCCGACTCAATCTCCTGCAATCACGCCGGTTAATCCCGCGGGTCGACAAAGAGACGTGATGGTTCGCGACCCGACCCTGTCCAGTACGTCACAACTCATCCGGTTTAAATGGTGCATAACGCGCTCTCTCGGCGCCTGTCGGATGTGCCCTCCATGACAATTCGAATTTCCTGCGAACGTCGTGTGTGGCGGTGGCAACGATCACGTCGAATTCCGATGACTTCGGATACTCGAATTGCTGTACGACGCCGCGCTGCCCGTGCGCCCCCTGGGCGCCCTTGTGCGCAGGGGCCGTCACGTGTCGGCCGACGTTGCGTCACCGGCCGCATGGAGGAGGCCTGTTGGTGGCACGATGGTCCGTGGCGGGGGTGTGCGGGGTCGTACCCCCCGGGCCGGGAGAGCGACCGACCTAGGGTGTGATCAGTGTGGCCATTTCGCTGTCAGTGGTGCTGCTGTTGGCGATCATCCTCGTGGTGCTGATCCGCGGGGGGTCGCTCAAGGCGGGGCCCGCGATCGTCGCGGTGCTCTTCGGCTTCTTCCTCGCCTCCACAGGTATGGCGCCCTCCATAAACCGTTTCCTGAACGAAGTGGCGGAGACCATCAACTCGATCAGCTTCTGACGCCCCGCGGGGGAGTGTTCTCGAACCGGCGTACGCTGCGGTGAACCGGAGAGCGAGGGCATGGACCGAGGGGCGGGGGCGTTAGGGATGGTGCTGCGCGACTCGGACCCGGAGGAGATCGGCGGATATCCGATCGAGGACCGGCTCGGCTCCGGCGGCATGGGCGTCGTCTATCTCGGCCGCTCCGCGTCGGGACGCCGCCTCGCGCTGAAGGTCGTCCACGGCCAGTACGCCGACGACCAGGAGTTCCGCATCAGGTTCCGCCGCGAGGTGGCCGCCGCCCGCCAGGTCAGCGGAGCCTTCACCGCCCCCGTCGTGGACGCCGACGCCGACGCGCCGAGCCCCTGGATGGCCACGGTCTACATCCCCGGCGAGGACCTCGGCACCCACGTCCGCCGCGAGGGACCGCTCCCACTGGACCGGCTCCAGGAACTGGCCGCGGGCCTCACCGAAGCGCTCCGCGACATCCACCGCGTCGGCGTCGTCCACCGCGACCTCAAGCCCGCCAACGTCATGCTCGCGGAGGACGGACCGCGCGTCATCGACTTCGGGGTCTCCCGCGCCGCCGAAGCCCTCGGCGCCGACGCGCTCACCCAGACCGGCCGCGTCATGGGGACCCCGCCCTACATGTCCCCGGAACAGCTCACCACCCCGCGCGACGTCGGTCCCGCGTCCGACGTCTTCTCCCTCGGCGCCGTCCTCGCGTACGCGGCGACCGGGCGCGGCCCCTTCGACAGCGACAGCCCCTACGAGACGGCCACCCGCGTCGTCCAGGGCACCCCCGAACTCGACGACGTGCCCGCCCCGTTGCGCCGCTTCGTCGAATGGTGCCTCGACAAGGACCCCGAGGCCCGCCCCACCCCCGACGAACTCCTCGCCCTCCTCAAGGGCGAACCGATACCGCCCAGGACCACCGGCGCCCCGGCCGCCGGGGAGAAGCCCTCGGAGGCCACCGGAGCCCCCGCTCCGCGCCGCCGCCGAAGACTCCTCCTGACGGCCGCCGTGGGCGGGCTGCTGCTCGCCCTGGCAGGGACGGCGGCCGTCGTGCGTCTCGGGGGCGACGACGGACAGGTGGCGAGCCAGTTGCCCGCCGGGTGGCGGGACTGGACCACGAAGGACACGCTCACCGCCGCCAAGGGCGAGGACCCCTCACCCTCGGGCCCCTTCACGCGCTGCGCCGCCGCCCGCGCGGGCCTCATCTGCGCCGGCGACGACGTCAAGGCCGTCCGTTTCTCCCTCGCCACGGGCAAGCGGGAGTGGGGCCTGCCCGTCGACAGCGTCCCCGACGACAGCAGCAGCATGGAGGGCGACGTCATCGGCACCGCCGGCGACCGCGTCTACGTCTACCGCAACGACCAGAGCGTCCCGGAAGAGGACAGCGGTACGACGTACGAGAAGTACGCGATCGAAGCCGTCGACGCCCGGACCGGCGACGTCCTGTGGACCGCGCCCACCCAGAGCGGCACCGGCGCCATGGCGCCCGACCTCACCCCGGACACCGGCACCGCCGCCGCCACGAAGGACGGCGTCCTCACCATCCACGGCGCCCTGGGCGACTCGTACGCGCTCCTCGACCCCCGGGACGGCGACCCGCGCTGGGAGCGTCCGCTGCCGGACGGCGAGTGCAGGCTGCGGGCGGCCGCGGGAGAGGGCTACCTGCTCTGCGCCGCGGGGAGATCGGAGACCCGGCTCTCCCGCCTCGACCCCGCCACCGGCAGGCCCGCCTGGACGGTCACCGTCCGCGGCACCTTCAACCTCCTCGGCGCCGCCGGTGACCGTCTCGTCCTCGCGGACACCTCCGGAACCACGCACCGCAGCGTCGTCACCGTCACCGCGAACGGCAGCCACACGCGGCGCACCGTCGCGCTGGACCGCCCCCAGCCGGCCGCGGCGATCCCCACCCTCAGCCGGGACACGCTGTACTTCACGCTCTCCAGCGGCAGCGTGCGCGCCGTCGACCCCCGCACCGGCCGCCAACGGTGGAGCCGCAACTCCACCGTCGAGTTCCCCGGCCAACCCCTCGCCTCCGCCACGCACGTCTACGTGGCCTCGCCCAGCGGCCGCCTCGCCGCCCTGGACGGCAGGACCGGCGACGTGGCGTGGACCCGGCCCGGCAGAGGCGTCAGCACGTCCTGGATGGGCGACCAGGGCGCCCGCCTCACGCTGGTGGGCGACGCGCTGTACGTCCCGTACGGCACACGCTCCGTGTACACCGTCGACGTGCGCCACCCCTGAGCACGAACGAAGAAACCCCAGGCCACACGGCCTGGGGTTGCTTCACGAGAGCGGGCGACGGGAATCGAACCCGCGTAGCTAGTTTGGAAGACTAGGGCTCTACCATTGAGCTACGCCCGCACAGATCGCGCCACGAGCGGATGCCGCGGCACGACAGGCATCGTAGCGGGTCCTGGCCCCTCGCCGCACGTGCCCCCCGGAACCGGCCCCGTTCAACGGGGAGCCGCACTGCCTGCGGGCATGTACCCTACGTGTCGCACCGACGGGGTGTGGCGCAGCTTGGTAGCGCGTCCGCTTTGGGAGCGGAAGGCCGTGGGTTCAAATCCCGCCACCCCGACCAACGAAATCCTCCCCACAAGATCGCATTGTGGCTCGGCTCCTGCTTGCCGTTACTATGCAAGCTGTGTGCCCGTGTGTCTCTGAGCCGGGCAGAATCCCAAGAAGTCAGCCCCAAGGAGACCGAACCGTGAAGAGCGCCGTGGAGACCCTGAACCCGACCCGGGTTCGGCTCACTGTTGAGGTGCCCTTCGAGGAGCTCAAGGACAGCCTCGACGCGGCCTACAAGAAGATCAACCAGCAGGTCACGGTGAAGGGCTTCCGCAAGGGCAAGATCCCGGCCCGCGTCATCGACCAGCGGTTCGGCCGTGGCGCCGTCCTCGAAGAGGCCGTCAACGACGCGCTCCCGAAGTTCTACACCGAGGCCGTCAACGAGGCCGAGCTCAATGTCCTGGGCCAGCCCGAGGTGGACATCACCGAGCTGAAGGACAACGAGACCCTCAACTTCACCGCCGAGGTCGACGTCCGTCCCTCCATCGAGATCCCGGACTACTCCGGCATCGAGGTCGAGGTCGACGCGATCGAGGTCAGCGACGAGGACGTCGACAAGGCCGTCGAGGAGCTGCGCGAGCGCTTCGCCTCCACGTCCCCGGTCGAGCGTGCCGCCGAGGACGGCGACGTCGTGACCATCGACCTCGAGGCCAAGGTCGAGGGCGAGGTCCTGGAGGACGGCGTCGCCTCCGGCGTCTCCTACACGATCGGCTCCGGCGAGCTCCTCGAGGGCATCGACGACGCCGTGAAGGGCCTGGAGGCCGGTGGCGAGGCCACCTTCACCTCCGAGCTCAAGGGCGGCTCGGCGGCCGGCAAGGAGGCCGAGGTCACCGTCAAGGTCACCCAGGTCGCCGCCCGTGAACTGCCGTCCCTCGACGACGACTTCGCGCAGCTCGCCTCCGAGTTCGACACCCTCGACGAGCTGAAGGCCGACAGCCGCAAGCGCCTCGAGAACATGAAGCAGTACGACCAGGCGACGCAGGCCCAGGAGCGCGTCCTGGAGAAGCTGCTCGAGCTGGTCGAGGTCCCCGTCCCCGAGAAGCTCCTCGCGGACGAGATCCAGACCCGCACGCACAACCTCGAGCACCACCAGCTCGGCCAGATGGGCCTCGACCTGGACAAGTACCTGGAGATCCAGGGCAAGTCCCGCGAGGAGTTCGACGCCGAGACCAAGGAGCAGGCCGAGAAGGGCATCAAGACGCAGTTCGTCCTCGACGAGCTCGTCAACAAGGAGAAGCTGAACGTGAACCAGGAGGAGCTCACCGAGCACCTCATGCGTCGCGCGCAGTCCTCCGGCATGTCCCCCGACCAGTTCGCCCAGGCCGTCGTCGAGGGCGGCCAGGTTCCGATGCTCGTCGGCGAGGTCGCCCGCGGCAAGGCCCTCGCGGTCGTCGTCGAGGCGGCGACGGTCAAGGACACGAACGGTGAGGTCGTCGACCTCGAGGACGAGGACGACGAGACGGCTGCCGCCGAGGGCGAGCAGACCGAGGCGACCTCCGACGCCGCCGAGGAGAAGACCGAGGCCTGAGCCTCGCTCTGACGCTCGCGCACCGGGCCCCCAGGACTTCTCGGTCCCGGGGGCCCGGTGTCTTCAGGGGCGTGGGGAACCGCGCGAGCAACCCCCACAAGCCGCACCCGCCACTGGGCCCTGCCGCGGGCAGACCCGCTTGCGGCCCGGCGGGGGCCGATCGCGCAGTTCCCCGCGCCCCTTACGGGCCACGACCGGCACTGTTCAAGGCGCCCCCGCCAGAACCTGCGCTCACAGCGAACAGTTGGTTCTCCGGGATTCCCGGAGGGACCCCGCGCGTTAGGGTCCATGAATACGAGGGCAGGGGAGTCCCCGACGCCGCCCCGGAGCGGCGCCGCACGCGGGCCCCCGCGCCCCAGCTGAAGACGTGAGACGGCCCGGCGCCGTCGTAAGACGAGCAGGTGGATACGTGACGAATCTGATGCCCTCCGCCGCCGGCGACCCCTCCATCGGTGGTGGCCTCGGCGACCAGGTCTACAACCGGCTGCTCGGCGAGCGGATCATCTTCCTCGGCCAGCCGGTCGACGACGACATTGCCAACAAGATCACCGCGCAGCTGCTGCTCCTTGCCTCCGATCCGGACAAGGACATCTACCTCTACATCAACAGCCCCGGCGGCTCGATCACGGCCGGCATGGCGATCTACGACACCATGCAGTACATCAAGAACGACGTGGTGACGATCGCGATGGGCATGGCCGCCTCCATGGGCCAGTTCCTGCTCAGCGCGGGCACGCCCGGCAAGCGCTTCGCGCTGCCGAACGCCGAGATCCTGATCCACCAGCCGTCCGCGGGCCTCGCGGGCTCCGCGTCGGACATCAAGATCCACGCCGAGCGGCTGCTGCTGACCAAGAAGAAGATGGCCGAGCTCACGGCGTTCCACACCGGTCAGACCGTCGAGCAGGTCACGCGCGACTCGGACCGCGACCGCTGGTTCGACCCGCAGGAGGCCAAGGAGTACGGCCTCATCGACGACATCATGTCCAGCGCCGCAGGCATGCCGGGCGGGGGCGGCACCGGAGCCTGAGCCCCGTGCTCAGCGCCCCGCAGCCGACACCTAAGCCCCTCGCTTCTCAGGAGAACCAGAGATGAACAACTTCCCCGGTCGCGGCCTCTCCGGCCGTGCACAGGCCGAGAGCGGCCAGGCCGAGTTCACCGGCACCGGCGCCGAGTCGCGTTACGTGATCCCGCGTTTCGTGGAGCGCACCTCGCAGGGCGTGCGGGAGTACGACCCGTACGCGAAGCTCTTCGAGGAGCGCGTGATCTTCCTCGGCGTGCAGATCGACGACGCGTCCGCCAACGACGTCATGGCGCAGCTCCTGTGCCTGGAGTCGATGGACCCGGACCGCGACATCTCGATCTACATCAACAGCCCCGGCGGCTCGTTCACGGCCCTCACGGCCATCTACGACACGATGCAGTTCGTGAAGCCCGACGTGCAGACCGTCTGCATGGGCCAGGCCGCGTCGGCCGCCGCCGTGCTCCTCGCGGCGGGCACGCCCGGCAAGCGCATGGCGCTGCCGAACGCGCGCGTCCTGATCCACCAGCCCTACAGCGAGACCGGCCGCGGTCAGGTCTCCGACCTGGAGATCGCCGCCAACGAAATCCTCCGGATGCGTTCGCAGCTGGAGGAGATGCTGGCCAAGCACTCCACGACGCCGATCGAGAAGATCCGCGACGACATCGAGCGCGACAAGATCCTCACGGCCGAGGACGCGCTCTCGTACGGCTTGGTCGACCAGATCATCTCCACCCGGAAGATGAACAATTCCGCGGTTGCCTGACACTGAGCTGTAGCATCTGCCGCTCCACGGCACGGTTCGCGCACGACCCGCGTCGAAGCGAACCGTGCCAAGGGGGGCCCGAACGGGGGGCCCGGCAGGGTACCGTCGGATATGAGGCACCAGGAGCCGCTGAACGTGGCGTCTCCCAGGCGAAGGGGAAGCACCTCGTGGCACGCATCGGTGACGGCGGCGATCTGCTCAAGTGCTCGTTCTGCGGAAAGAGTCAGAAGCAGGTCAAGAAGCTCATCGCAGGCCCCGGTGTGTACATCTGCGACGAGTGCATCGACCTCTGTAACGAGATCATCGAGGAAGAGCTCGCGGAGACGAGCGAGGTCCGCTGGGAGGAACTCCCCAAGCCTCGCGAGATCTACGAATTCCTTGAGGGCTACGTCGTGGGCCAGGAGCCCGCGAAGAAGGCCCTCTCGGTAGCGGTGTACAACCACTACAAGCGGGTCCAGGCAGGAGAGAACGGCGGCGCCCAGGGCCGTGACGACGCGATCGAACTCGCGAAGTCCAACATCCTGCTGCTCGGCCCGACCGGCTCCGGCAAGACCCTCCTCGCGCAGACGCTCGCGCGCATGCTGAACGTTCCGTTCGCCATCGCGGACGCGACGGCGCTGACGGAGGCGGGCTATGTCGGCGAGGACGTCGAGAACATCCTCCTGAAGCTGATCCAGGCGGCCGACTACGACGTCAAGAAGGCCGAGACCGGGATCATCTACATCGACGAGATCGACAAGGTGGCCCGCAAGAGCGAGAACCCGTCGATCACCCGCGATGTCAGCGGCGAGGGCGTCCAGCAGGCGCTCCTGAAGATCCTGGAGGGCACCACGGCGTCGGTGCCCCCGCAGGGCGGCCGCAAGCACCCGCACCAGGAGTTCATCCAGATCGACACGACGAACGTGCTGTTCATCGTGGGCGGTGCCTTCGCGGGCCTGGAGAAGATCATCGAGTCCCGCGCGGGCGCGAAGGGCATCGGCTTCGGCGCCACCATCCGCTCCAAGCGCGAGATGGAGGAGAAGGACCAGTTCGAGGACATCATGCCGGAGGACCTGGTGAAGTTCGGGATGATCCCCGAGTTCATCGGCCGCCTCCCCGTGATCACCTCGGTCCACAACCTCGACCGCGAGGCCCTGCTCCAGATCCTCGTCGAGCCGCGCAACGCGCTGGTGAAGCAGTACCAGCGGCTGTTCGAACTCGACGGCGTGGAGCTGGAGTTCGAGCGCGAGGCACTGGAGGCCATCGCGGACCAGGCGATCCTGCGCCAGACCGGCGCGCGCGGTCTGCGCGCCATCATGGAGGAAGTCCTCCAGTCGGTGATGTACGAGGTGCCGTCCCGCAAGGACGTGGCCCGCGTCGTCATCACGGCGGACGTCGTCCGCTCGAACGTCAACCCGACCCTGGTGCCGCGCGATGTGCGGGGCGGCGGTGCGGGGGAGCAGAAGTCCGCGTAGGCGGCACGTACGCGCGAAGGGGCGCCCGGCGATCCGATCGCCGGGCGCCCCTTCGCGTTGTGGCGGGTGCGGGACGTCGCGCCGGAGCCCGCGTCAGACCTTGACGCGGAGGGCCTTGCGGGCGCGGAGCGTGGTGTCCGAGGCGTCGTCGAGGGAGACCTTGCCCGCCATGGCGTCGGCGACCGTGAGCGGCACGACGACGCCGACGGTGCTGTGGTCGCCCCAGACGCAGACCGGCATGCGGATCTCCTTGGGGCCCGAGGACGTGCCGCCGCCGTTGCTGTTCTCCATCACGGACTCCTGGCACTTGAGGACGGTGTCCTTCGTGCTGAAGTCCTTGGGGCTGCCGACGAGCTTGCCCGTGTCCGAGCCGTTCTTCTGCGAGTCCTTCTTGATCTTCGCGAAGACGGCGTCGACGACGGGGTCCGGGTTCTCGATCTCGCCGTAGACGCCCATGAACTGGAGGGCCTTCTGCGCGAGCGGGTTGCTCTCGTCCCCCGACTGGTAGCCGGCGTCGACGTCCTGCGGGTCCTTCACGCCGGCCTTCTCGACGGCCGCCAGGTCGCTGGAGTTGAAGCCGCCGTCCATGTCGTCGCTCTTGTCGTACTCGTTGAGGATCGTGGGCGGCGTCGTCAGCGTGTGCGGGCCGTCGTCCTTGACGCCGCCGTCCGCGACGTTCGAGGAGCCGCCGTTCTTGCCGCCCTTGTCGTCGTCGCTCGCGAAGACGAAGTAGCCGCCGACAGCGGCGGCCGCGACGACGGCGACGGCGGCGATGACGAGCCCGGTCTTCTTGCCGCTTCCGCCACCGGGAGGCGGGGGCGGGACCTGCCCGTAGGGGGCCTGGCCGTAGGGGGTCTGCGGGGGGAACTGCCCGTAGGGGCCGGGCTGCTGGGGCTGGCTGTAACCACCCTGCTGCGGTGCCTGCTGCGGGTAGCCGTAACCGGGCTGAGGCGGCGGGGGCGGGGGAGCCTGCTGGGGGTAGCCGTAGCCGGGCTGGGGCGCCTGCGGCGGCTGGCCGTAGGGGCCGGGCTGCTGCGGCGGCTGACCGTAAGGGCCGGGCTGCTGCGGCTGCTGCCCGCCGTACGGGCCCGGCTGGTGGTAGCTCATGGGGGTTCCCCTCCGAAAACGCTCAGGTGTCGCCGCCATCCTGACGCAACAGGGCCCGGCCGTATGACCGGGTCCTGCCGCGTGAACACCGGCGGGCTCCGAGAAGCCCGACAGGTGCCGGATGTCAGATCTTCACGCGGACCTCGCCGCGGAACTTGGCCGTGGTGCCCGCCGACTCGTCGAGGTCGGCGGACGCACCGGACAGCGCGCTGGCGACGTCCGTGGTGACGACGTAGCCGAGGGTGCTGTGGTCGCCCCAGATGCAGGTCGCCGCGGACATCTTGCCCGAACCGCCGGACCCCGCCGTGGAGCCGGAGGTGCCCGCCGTGGAGCCGGAGGTGCCCGCCGTGGAGCCGGAGGTGCCCGCGCCCGCGCCCAGGTCGACCTTCATCTCCTGGCACTTCAGGACCGCGCCGTCGAGCCCGTCCGGCGTGTACTCCTTGGGCTCGCCGACCAGTTCGACGCTCTGGCCGCTGCTGCCGCCCGCCTCGTTCTTCTCCTTGGCATTGGTGAACATGTGGTCCACGACGCCCTCGGGGTCCGCGATGTCGCCGTAGACACCGCCGAAGGTCAGTATCTTCTGCGCCATCGGGTTGTCCTTGCTGCCCGACTGGTACTGGGCCTGCACGTCCTTGGGGTTCTTCACCCCGGCCGCCTCGGCCTTGTCGAGGTCGACGCCGTTCAGACCGCTGGAGCGGGTCTCGTCCTTCTTGTAGTCGCCCATGACGAGCGACGGCGTCGTCAGCTTGTGCGGCCCGTCGTCCTTGATACCGGAGCCGTCGCCCCCGCCCCCGGCCACGTTCGAGGAGCCGCCGCCCTTCTTGTCGCCGTCGTCGTCACCGCCCGCGAAGACGAAGTAGCCGCCGACGGCCGCTGCGGCGACCACGGCGACGGCGGCGATGATCAAGCCCGTCTTCTTCTTGCCGCCACCGGGGGGCGGGGGCGGGACCTGTCCGTAGGGGGCCTGCGGCTGCTGGCCGTACGGGGGCTGGGGCTGCTGCCCGTAGGGGCCGGGCTGCTGGGGCTGGCTGTAGCCGCCCTGCTGGGGCGGGGCCTGCTGGGGGTACCCGTAGCCGGGCGGGGGTGCCTGGGGCGGCTGGCCGTAGGGGCCGGGCTGCTGCGGCTGCTGGCCGTACGGCCCGGGCTGCTGGGGCTGCTGCCCGCCGTACGGGCCCGGCTGGTTGTAGCTCATCGCTTGGGTTCCCTCCCAGAACTTACGTGGTCCGAACATCCTGGCGGATGGGCACGTGGGGTGGGGCGGCCGGACGAGATCGATGCGGAGTTGTTGAAGGGCTGTTCCAGAGGGCGGACGTACGAAGGGCCCGGGGCGGATCGTCCGCCCTGGGCCCTTCGTACGCCTCGTGCTCCGTGGCCGCTCCCGCGCGGCCCGCCCGCTCGCTACGCCTTCACGCGCGCCGCCTTGCGCAGATCGGCGGCGAAGGACGAGACCTCGTCCGTGGCCATGCCGCCATCGCCCTTGATCATCGCCTCCACGTCCATGCCGAAGACGATGCCGTAGGTGCTGTGATCAGCCCATATGCAGATCGGCACCTTCGTCTCCTTGCCGTCGTCCGAGATGCTCCCGTTCTGGCACTTCATGATCGCGTTGTCGAGTCCGTCGGGTTCCACGGACTCGGGGCTGCCGACGAGCTCGAACGCCTCGTCCGAGTCGCCTTCCTTCTCCGCCGACTCCTTCTTCGCGTTCTCGTCGGCCTTGGCGAAGCCGCCGTCGATGGCCTTCTCCGGGTCCTCGATCTCGCCGTACATGCCGTGGAAGCTGATCTGCTTCCCCTTGAAGGCTTCACCGAACTCGTACGCGGCCGCCACACTCTGCGGGTTCTTGATGCCGATCTCGGCGGCGGCCTTCTTGTCGTCGGAGCCGAGCGGGCCGTCGTCTCCGCCGCCTCCCTTGTCGCTCTTCTTGTACTTGCCCACGGAGGCCGGCGGCACCAGCTTGTGGGCGCCGTCGTCCTCGACCGAGGCGGAGCCGTTGTCGCCGCCGAGGACGAAGTACGCGCCGACGCCGAGCGCGGCGACCACGGCGATCGCGCCGATCACGAGCCCGGTCTTCTTCTTGCCCCCACCGCCGGCGCCACCGGCCCCGCCCTGAAGCGGCTCCGGATAGGGGGTCTGCCCGTAGGGGCCGGGCTGCTGGGGCTGGCTGTAGCCGCCCTGCTGGGGCGGGGGCTGCTGCGGGTAGCCGTATCCGGGCTGGGGCTGCTGCTGCGGCGGCTGCTGTGGGGGCTGCCCGTAGGGGCTCCCGTACGGCCCCGGTTGCTGCGGGGGCTGACCCCCGTACGGCCCCGGTTGCTGCGGAGGCTGACCCCCGTACGGCCCCGGCTGCTGGGGCTGCTGGCCCCCGTACGGGCCCGGCTCGTTGTAGCTCATGACGTGGGGTCCCCTCCGAATGCTGATGTGTCCCGGACATCCTGAACGAAATACCGGCCCCCCGGACCCTCCGGCCGCAAGCGATGTCGAACATTCCGGTTTCGGGACCGCTCCGTCGCCCCTCTAAACTGGCCGCGTGACCGAGAACGCTCAGCAGCAGCCCCCAGCGACCACCCCCGAACTGCCGACCCAGTACGCGCCGGCCGAGGTAGAGGGGCCGCTGTACGAGCGCTGGGTAGAACGGGGCTACTTCTCCGCGGACGAGAAGAGCGAGAAGCCGCCGTACACCGTCGTCATCCCCCCGCCGAACGTCACGGGCGCGCTCCACCTGGGCCACGCCTTCGAGCACACGCTGATCGACGCCCTCACCCGCCGCAAGCGGATGCAGGGCCACGAGACGCTCTGGCAGCCCGGCATGGACCACGCGGGCATCGCCACCCAGAACGTCGTGGAGCGCGAGCTCGGCAAGGAGGGCAAGTCCCGCCACGACCTCGGGCGCGAGGCGTTCATCGAGCGCGTCTGGAAGTGGAAGGGCGAGTCCGGCGGCCAGATCTCCGGCCAGATGCGTCGCCTCGGCGACGGCGTCGACTGGGACCGCGAGCGCTTCACCATGGACGAGGGCCTCTCGCAGTCCGTCCAGACCATCTTCAAGAAGCTCTACGACGACGAGCTGATCTACCGCGCCGAGCGCATCATCAACTGGTGCCCGCGCTGTCTGACGGCGATCTCGGACATCGAGGTCGAGTACCAGGACGACGACGGCGAGCTGGTGTCGATCAAGTACGGCGAGGGGGACGAGACGCTCGTCGTCGCCACCACCCGCGCCGAGACGATGCTCGGCGACACCGCCGTCGCGGTCCACCCCGACGACGAGCGGTACAAGCACCTGGTCGGCAAGCAGATCAAGCTGCCGCTGACCGACCGCACCATCCCCGTCGTCGCCGACGAGCACGTCGACCCCGAGTTCGGCACCGGCGCCGTCAAGGTGACCCCGGCGCACGACCCGAACGACTTCGAGATCGGCCGGCGCCACGACCTGCCGAACATCGCGGTCATGGACGAGCACGCCGTCATCACCGCGCACGGCCCCTTCCATGGCCTGGACCGCCTCGAGGCCCGCTCCGCCATCGTCGGCGCGCTGCGTGCCGAGGGTCGCATCGTCGCCGAGAAGCGTCCGTACACGCACTCGGTCGGCCACTGCTCGCGCTGCAAGACCACCATCGAGCCGCGCCTGTCGATGCAGTGGTGGGTCAAGGTCGGCCCGCTCGCGAAGGCCGCCGGTGACGCGGTCCGCGACGGCAAGGTCAAGATCCACCCGCAGGAGATGGAGAAGCGGTACTTCGACTGGGTCGACAACCTCCACGACTGGTGCATCTCGCGCCAGCTCTGGTGGGGCCACCGCATCCCCGTCTGGTACGGCCCGAACGGCGAGGTCGTCTGCGTCGGACCCGACGACGAGGCGCCCACCGGCGAGGGCTGGCGCCAGGACAACGACGTCCTCGACACGTGGTTCTCCTCCGGCCTGTGGCCCTTCTCCACCCTGGGCTGGCCCGAGCAGACCGAGTCGCTCGCGAAGTTCTACCCGAACTCCGTCCTGGTCACCGGCTACGACATCCTCTTCTTCTGGGTCGCCCGGATGATGATGTTCGGCCTGTACGCGATGGACGGCACCCCGCCGTTCCACACGATCGTGCTGCACGGCATGGTCCGCGACCAGTTCGGCAAGAAGATGTCGAAGTCCTTCGGCAACGCGGTCAACCCGCTGGACTGGATGGACAAGTACGGCTCGGACGCCCTCCGCTTCACCCTCGCCCGCGGCGCCAACCCCGGCACCGACGTGCCGATCGGCGAGGACTGGGTCCAGGGCTCGCGCAACTTCGCCAACAAGATCTGGAACGCCACGCGCTTCGCGATGATGAACGGCGCCACGATCGAGGGCGAGCTGCCCCCGGCGGAGCAGCTGTCCGCCACCGACCGCTGGGTGCTCTCGCGCCTCAACGCGACGGTCGCCGAGGTCGACGCGCTCTACGACGACTACCAGTTCGCCAAGCTCTCGGACGCCCTCTTCCACTTCGCGTGGGACGAGGTCTTCGACTGGTACGTGGAGCTGTCCAAGACGACGTTCATGGCGGGCGGCGACGGCGCGAAGGTCTCGGCCCGCGTCCTCGGCGAGGTCCTCGACGTCACGCTGCGCCTGCTCCACCCGATCGTCCCGTTCGTGACGGAGACGCTCTGGACGGCGCTGACCGGCGGCGAGTCGCTCGTCATCGCCGACTGGCCCGCCGACAGCGGCTTCCGAGACGCCGCCGCGGAGCGCGAGATCGAGACCCTCCAGCAGGTCATCACGGAGGTCCGCCGCTTCCGCGCCGACCAGGGTCTCCAGCCGGGCCAGAAGGTCCCGGCCCGCCTCACCCTGGACGGTACGGCGCTCGCCCCGCACGAGGCCGCCATCCGCCAGCTCCTGCGCCTCCAGCCGGAGGGCGACGGGTTCACCGCGACGGCGACCCTGCCGGTCTCGGGTGCGACGGTCGCGCTGGACCTCTCCGGCACGATCGACGTGGCCGCCGAGCGCAAGCGCCTCGCCAAGGACCTCGCCGCCGCCGAGAAGGAGAAGGCGCAGGCCGAGGCGAAGCTGGGCAACGAGGCGTTCCTCGCCAAGGCGCCGGACAACGTGGTCGACAAGATCCGCGGCCGCCTCACGAAGGCGGAGGCGGACATCGCGCGGCTGCAGGCGCAGCTGGAGGCGCTGCCGGCCGCGTAACGCCCTCAGGGTGTACGTGAACGAGGGCCCCGGGACCGTCATCGGTCCCGGGGCCCTCGCGTACGTCCAGGCCTCCGTGGCCACCGGCCCCGCGCCCACCGCCTCCGCGTTGCGCCGCGTCTCGGCCCAGCCGTACCTCCCGCGCAGGACGCGCCGAGCGGACCGGCCATCCGCACCCATGGCGAGCCCGAGGACGTGTCGACGTCCAGCGCGCCCTCGGGCACCGCGGCGAGCAGGGCCTCGGCCACCTGCGCGGTCAGCCGCGGGTTCTGGGGTACGGCTCTAGCCGACGGACCCGGTGACGGTTCCGGACACCCCCGCGCCCCCGGCGGCCTCCTCCGCCCCCGCGGCCTCCGTGGCCTGGGCCGGAACCGGCCGGACGAGCACCTCGTGGGCCACCTGGGAGGGCGCGGTCGGCACCGGGGGTCCCAACGGCGTGAAGTCGAGACCGAGCCGTTCCAGTTCGGCCTCGGCCAGCGCGTCCAGCGTCTCGGGGTCACCGTGCCGCCAGCCCCAGGCGAGGCTGCCCGGCGTCGCGTCCGGGATCTCCGACGCGGTGAGGGCCACCTCGTGCAGCGGCCGGAGCAGGGTGCGCAGGGCGAGCAGTTCGCGGCCGTCGTCGGACGCGGCCAGGTCACGGGCGGCGCCCGCCTGCCGGATCCACCGCAGCCGGCGCGGCAGCCAGGCGCTCAGCACGAGGCCGACCGGGACGACGAAGAGGGCGACGGCACCCACGGCGACGGCGGTCCGTACGGTCACCGGGTCCATCGCGTCGACGAAGCCCGCGATGCGCCGCATCGCGTTGTCGACCCGGCCGCCGACCAGCGGCAGCGGCGCGCTGTGCCGTTCCAGGGCGCGGGGGAGGGCGAGCAGACAGGCCAGCCTGTACGCGACGACGGCCGCGGTGGCCCACAGCGCGGTCCACAGGAGGACCCCGGCGTCACCGGCGAGCTGATGGGTCCGCCTGGCGGGATTCTGGGCATACCACATGGTCCGATTTGACCCCCGGCACGCGCCGGGAGCGGGCAGCCGCGCCGAAAATACACCCGTTGTGTGCACGCACAAGTGGTTCGACCGTGTTCATCGTGTTCATCCGCAAAGGGCGGGAGTGCGGCACATCACCAAATCAGGGACGTAGGTCCGGTGGAACGGGCCGAAAGACCTTGGATGATGGAGAGCATGCGCACCTTGCCCGCCGCCCAGGCGATTCGCCAGGCGGCGGCCACGGCCGGCCGCCTCGGCGGGCGCTGGTCGCGCGAGCCGCGCGCCCTGGACGTCCTCACCGCGCTGAGCGCGTTCGCGCTGATGAGCCTGGACGTCCCCGGGCTCGCCGAGGCGGACAACTCCCTCAACGGGCCGCTGGCCGTGCTGGCCCTCGCGGGCGGCGCGTGCTCACTCCTCGTGCGCCGCAGGGCTCCCTGGCTGACGTACGCGGTGGCGCTCTGCTACCTCGGCTGGCTGCACGAGCTGACGCTCGCGCAGTTCGCGCTGTACTCGCTGGGCCGCTACCGGGGCCGTCTCGCGGGGGCGGTCGGCGTCGTCGGATACGTCGCGTTCGCGTACGTGATGTTCAACCTGCCGGGCTGGCCGGTGCACCGGGGGGACACGCTCGGCGAGTTCTCCAGCCTCGTCGTCCCGATCGGGGTGCTCGCGGCGGGCGTCGGCGTCGCCGCGAACCGGCAGGACCTGGTCCGCGCCCTGGAGGCGCAGCGCGTGGAGACGGAGACGCTGCAGGCGGTGCAGCGGGAGCGGGTCCGCATCGCGCGGGACGTGCACGACTTCGTGGGGCGCGAGCTGACGCTGCTGAGCGTGCGCTCGCAGGTGCTCGCGCGCAGGGCCGAGGGCGGGCCGTTCGAGGACGGCTTCGAGGAACTCTCGGAGACGGCGCGCAGCGCGCACCGGATGCTGAACGAGATCATCGTGCAGCGCGGCACGGACGGCGCCCCGACACCCGGTCTCGCCGCGCTGCCCGAACTCGCCGAGCGCAGCGCCCGCGCGGGCAGCCCCGTCGACCTGCTGGTCGACGACGAGGCGCACGCCCTCTCGCCGCTCCGTCAGGCGGCCGTGCACCGGGTGGTCCAGGAGTGCCTGACGAACGCGGCGAAGCACGCGCCGGGCGAGCGGGTCACCGTCCGTGTGGCCCTGGACGGCGGCCGACTCCACATCACGGTCACCAACCCGCTTCCCACCACGGCCCCACCCGCCGCCCCGGTCTCCGCCGGCACCGGCACGACGGGCATGGCGGAACGGATCAAGGCGGTGGGCGGCACGTTCGAGGCGGGCCCGGGGACATCGACGTACGAGGTCCACGCGACGCTCTCGACGGGTGAGCCGGCCTGACGCGCGACACCCCCGGCCGGGGCGCCCCTACGCCGCCGACATCACCCGCTCGAGCCCGTCGAAGTCCTCCACGCACTTGCCGCACCCCATGGCCACGCTGTCCAGCGGGTCGTCCGCCACGAACACCGGGATGCCCGTCGCCGACGCGATGCGCAGGTCGAGGGCGGGGAGCAGGGCGCCGCCGCCCGTGAGCACGATGCCGTGCTCCATGATGTCGCCGGAGAGCTCCGGCGGGCACTCCTCCAGCGTCGTCTTCACCGCCGCGATGATCTGCTCGATCGGCTCGTCCAGCGCGGCCCGCACCTCACGTGCCGTCAGGTCGAGCGTCTTGGGGAGGCCGCCCACCTTCTCGCGCCCCCGCACGGTGAACGTCCGCATCTCCAGGGCGTCCTCGCCCGGCACCGGCCACGCCGACCCGATGCCGACCTTGATGTCCTCGGCGGTGCGCTCGCCGATGAGCAGCGCGTGCTCCTTGCGGACGTAGTCGGTGATGGCCGTGTCGAACCGGTCGCCGCCCACCCGCAGCGACTGGGCCGTGACGATGCCGCCCAGGGAGATCACCGCGACCTCGGTCGTCCCGCCGCCGATGTCGACGACCATCGACCCGCGCGGCTCGGCGACCGGCAGCCCCGCGCCGATGGCCGCGGCCATCGGCTCCTCGACCAGGTGGACGGCGCGCGCCCCGGCCCGCTGCGAGGCGTGCACGATCGCGCGCCGCTCCACGGGCGTGACGCCGCTCGGCACGCAGACGACCATGCGCGTACGGGGGCGGCGCCCCGGCACGGCCTTGCGCACGAAGTGCCGGATCAGTTCCTCGGCCGCTTCGTAGTCACTGATCACGCCGTCGCGCAGCGGCCGGATGGCGGTGATGGACCCGGGCGTCCGCCCGATGGTCTCCTTGGCCTCCGTCCCCACGGCGAGCACCCCGCTCTTGCCGCCCTTGTCCGCCCGCACGGCGACCACCGACGGCTCATTGAGCACGATCCCCTTGCCGCGCACATAGAGGAGGGTGTTCGCAGTGCCGAGGTCGATACCTATGTCCATGATCGCCAAGTTTGCCGGGCGGCTCCCCGAAGCGGAGGGGCCAAGGTCCCGAATCGGACGGGCCGAAAGTCCCGACGAAGGTCCCGTGACCGCACCGGCGGAGGCCCCGCACCCGGACCGGAGGGTTCCGCCAGGTCCTGACGACGGCTGTCCGTGCCGCTCCGTAGACTGGCCTGCGTGAGTGATCTCCCCCCGCGCGACGACCATGCCGACCGCCCCGCCGACCCGGACGACGCCTTCGAGGACATTGTCGGGGCCGAAACCGACCGCGACCCCGACCTCGCCGTGATCGAGGCGGGCAGCCGCACCCTGCGCACCCAGGCGGGTCCGCCCGAGAGCGGTGTCCCCGCGCGCCCCGCCGACCCGGAGGTGGACCGGGCGCTGCGCGAGGTGGAGACGGAGCTCGCGGGCCGCTGGGGCGAGACGAAACTGGAGCCGTCCGTCAGCCGCATCGCCGCGCTGATGGACGTCCTGGGCGAGCCCCAGCGCGCGTACCCCTCGATCCACATCACGGGCACGAACGGCAAGACGTCCACGGCCCGCATGATCGAGGCCCTGTTCTCCGCCTTCGACCTGCGCACGGGGCGGTACACCTCGCCCCACGTCCAGTCGATCACCGAGCGCATCAGCCTGGACGGCGCCCCCATCGAGGCCGAGCGCTTCGTGGAGGCGTACCAGGACATCAAGCCGTACGTGGAGATGGTCGACTCCCAGCAGGAGTACCGCCTCTCGTTCTTC
Organism: Streptomyces venezuelae; assembly: GCF_008642355.1. Classification (NCBI taxonomy): domain Bacteria; kingdom Bacillati; phylum Actinomycetota; class Actinomycetes; order Kitasatosporales; family Streptomycetaceae; genus Streptomyces; species Streptomyces venezuelae. The sequence continues at coordinate 2,654,964 of NZ_CP029193.1, read as the reverse complement.
GAGGTCCTCACCGGCATGGCGTACGCGGCGTTCGCGGACGCCCCCGTGGACGTGGCCGTCGTCGAGGTCGGCATGGGCGGCAGCTGGGACGCGACGAACGTGATCGACGGCTCCGTCGCCGTCATCACCCCCATCGACCTGGACCACACCGACCGCCTGGGCGACACGCCGGGCGAGATCGCCAAGGAGAAGTCCGGCATCATCAAGCAGGACGCCACGGTGATCATGGCGCAGCAGCCGGTGGACGCCGCGCAGGTCCTGCTGAAGAAGGCCGTCGAGGTCGACGCGACGGTCGCCCGCGAGGGCCTGGAGTTCGGCGTCGTCTCCCGCCAGGTGGCGGTCGGCGGCCAGCTCCTGACGCTCCGCGGCCTCGGCGGGGAGTACGAAGAGGTGTTCCTGCCGCTGCACGGCGAGCACCAGGCGCACAACGCCGCGGTGGCGCTCGCCGCCGTCGAGGCGTTCTTCGGCATCGGCTCGCAGCACGCGCGCCCGCTGGACATCGACGCCATCCGCAAGGCGTTCGCGACGGTCTCCTCGCCGGGCAGGCTCGAAGTGGTGCGCCGTTCGCCCACCGTCGTCCTGGACGCCGCGCACAACCCGGCCGGCGCCCGCGCCACCTCCGCCGCGATCAGCGAGGTCTTCGACTTCAGCCGGCTCATCGGTGTGGTCGGCGCGAGCGACGACAAGGACGTGAAGGGCCTCCTGGAGGCCTTCGAGCCGATCTTCGCCGAGGTTGTCGTCACGCAGAACTCCAGCCATCGCGCGATGGACGCGGACACCCTCGCCGGACTCGCCGTCGAGGTGTTCGGCGACGACCGCGTGCAGGTCGAGCCGCGCCTGGACGACGCCCTGGAGGCGGCGATCACCCTCGCCGAGGAAGAGGGGGAGTACGCGGGCGGCGGCGTCCTCGTCACTGGTTCCGTCATCACGGTCGGCGAGGCCCGACTGCTCCTGGGGAGAGGCTGAAATCCTGTGCGTACGCTCTGCGCTTCGACGCTGATCGGCGAGTTCTTCGTGATCGGCTTCGCGGGCCTGGTCGCCATGAAGGACGACGACCTGTCCATGGGCACGGTCTGGACGGTCTGCGGCATCGCGATGGCGGTGAGCCTGCTGCTCTGCGGGATGGTCACCCGGCCCGGCGGGGTGCAGCTCGGCTGGGCCCTCCAGGTCGCGCTGATCGCGAGCGGTTTCGTGGTGCCGACGATGTTCTTCCTCGGCGCCGTCTTCGCGGCCATCTGGTGGGCTTCGGTCCACTTCGGCCGCAAGATCGACGAGGCCAAGGCCCGCTTCGCGGCCATGGCGGAGGGGCAGCCGGAGGCCGGAGGTAACGCGGCGTAGCCGACCCCGGTATCGTGCGGCCCAATCCCACCCGATCGCATCGATCGTACGAACACCTCTTGGAGCCGCACATGAGCCAGCGCACCCTCGTCCTGCTGAAGCCCGACGCCGTCCGCCGTGGCCTGATCGGCGAGATCATCGGCCGCATCGAGCGCAAGGCGGGCTGGACGATCTCCGCGCTGGAGCTGCGTTCGCTGGACCAGGAGACCCTGGAGCAGCACTACGGCGAGCACAAGGGCAAGCCCTTCTACGAGCCGCTGGTCGCCTTCATGTCGTCCGGGCCCGTCGTCGCGCTCGTCGTCGAGGGCGAGCGGGTCATCGAGGGCGTGCGCGCGCTCGCCGGACCGACCGACCCGATCGCCGCGGCGCCGGGCTCGATCCGCGGCGACTTCGGCACGATCGTCCGGGAGAACCTGATCCACGCCTCGGACTCGGAGGAGTCCGCGGAGCGCGAGCTCAAGATCTTCTTCCCGGGCGTCGGCTAGTCCGATCAGCCGGACCAGTCAGGCCGGTCAGACCAGTCGGACCAATCGGATCAGCCCGACACGCGACTTTCTGACTTCATGTCAGAAGTACGCCGTTCCTGCCCCGGACGGCCGAAGGAATTCGGCCGTCCTTTGGCATATGCGCCCCCATTGGGGGAACCCGTGCCTCCGATGGCACGTCTCCAAGAGCGAGGCGGCCCATCATCTGCTGACAATGGCGAAGACCCTAGCGCCGTGTTCGCGCAGCCGAGACTACGATGGAAGCCTCCACTGCCACACAGCACCCACCTCGCCTACCTAAAAAGCCATCACACGCTCCACTAGGGAAGGCCAGACGCATCCTCATGGGGAACAACATGTCGTTCATCGGCCGTGACATGGCTGTCGACCTCGGGACCGCCAACACGCTGGTGTACGTCAGGGGTCGGGGGATCGTACTCAACGAGCCGTCCGTCGTCGCGATCAACACCAACACCGGTGGCATTCTCGCGGTCGGCGCAGAAGCGAAGAAGATGATCGGGCGCACGCCCGGCAACATCGTCGCGGTGCGCCCGCTGAAGGACGGCGTGATCGCCGACTTCGAGATCACCGAGCGCATGCTCCGCTACTTCATCCTGAAGATCCACAAGCGGCGCTACCTCGCCCGTCCGCGCGTCGTCGTCTGCGTGCCCTCCGGCATCACCGGCGTCGAGCGCCGCGCCGTCATCGAGGCCTCCTCGCAGGCCGGCGCGCGCCAGGTGCACATCATCGAGGAGCCCATGGCCGCGGCCATCGGCTCCGGCCTCCCGGTCCACGAGGCCACGGGCAACATGGTGGTCGACATCGGCGGCGGCACCACCGAGGTCGCGGTCATCAGCCTCGGCGGAATCGTCACGGCACAGTCGATCCGCGTCGCCGGCGACGAGCTGGACAACGCGATCATCCAGCACATCAAGAAGGAGTACTCCCTCCTCCTGGGCGAGCGCACCGCCGAGCAGATCAAGATCACCATTGGTTCGGCGTACGACATGGACGCCGACGAGCACACCGAGATCCGCGGCCGGGACCTGGTCTCCGGGCTGCCCAAGACCGTCGTCATCTCCGCCGCCGAGGTCCGCAAGGCCATCGAGGAGCCGGTCAACGCGATCGTCGACGCGGTCAAGACCACCCTCGACAAGTGCCCGCCCGAGCTGTCGGGCGACGTCATGGACCGAGGCATCGTCCTCACCGGCGGCGGCGCCCTGCTGCGCGGCCTCGACGAGCGGCTGCGCAGGGAGACCGGTATGCCGATCCACATCGCCGAGGACCCGCTGGACAGCGTGGCGCTCGGCTCCGGAAAGTGTGTCGAGGAGTTCGAGGCGTTGCAGCAGGTGCTGGACGCCCAGCCGCGCAGATGACCTGACGCGCGAAGATCCGCCGTACGAGTGCCTGCCGACTCGTGCGGCGGATCGTTGATATAGAGGCAAGACACGCAATTCCCCTGAGGCACGACAATTCCCCAGAACCTCGTGGAACCCGCAGTTTCCACGGAATCCGATTGAGGAAGGCACGCCGCCGCACGTGAGGGACACACGAGAGAGCCGGCTGCTCCTGGTGCTGCTGGTAGCCATCGCGTTCGCTTTGATCACGGTGGACATCCGCGGCGGTGAGGACTCACCGGTCGACGGTGCCCGCCAGGCCGCCGCCACCGTCTTCGGTCCGGTCGAGGAGGGCATGTCCTCCGCCGTCGACCCGATCGGCAACGCCATCGGCGCGGTGCGCGACTCCGGTGAACGCCACAACCGCATCGCCGAACTGGAGCGCCAGAACGCCGCGCTGAAGGCCAAGCTCGGCAGCGACGACCGCAACCGCAGCCGCGTACGCCAGCTCGACAGCATGCTGAAGACAGCGGGCGCCGGGCAGTACGGCATCAAGGGCGCCGAGGTCATCGGGATAGGAGCGGCCCAAGGCTTCTCCTGGACCGTCACCATCGACGCCGGCGCCAACGACGGCATCAAGCGCGACATGACCGTCCTGAACGGCGACGGCCTGGTCGGCCGCGTCACCACGGTCGGCCCGAACACCTCGACCGTCCTGCTCGCCAACGACCCCGACTTCACCGTCGGCACGCGCATGGAGAAGACCGACGAGCTCGGCTTCGCCACCGGACAGGGCGACCGCCCGCTCTCCGTCCAGCTGCTCAACGGCAAGGCCGAGGTCAAGAAGGGCGACCGCCTGGTCACCTTCGGCTCGCGCAAGGACAAGCCGTTCGTGCCGGGCGTCCCGGTCGGCGAGATCGTCCGCGTCGACCCGTCGGGCGGCGACCTGACCCGCAACGTCTACGTGAAGCCGTACGTCGGGTTCACCAAGCTCGACATCGTCGGCGTCGTCGTCGAAGCACCCCGCGAGGACCCGCGCGACACGGTCCTGCCGAAGAAGCCCGAAAAGCCCAAGCCGACCCCGACCGTGACCGTCACGGCCACCCCGTCGGGACGGCCGGTGGACGGCGCCGACGCCGGCAACGACGAGCAGTAGGAGACCGGACCCATGCGCTTCAACCGAATCCTGCTGTCCGCCACCCTCGTCGTCGTCGCCCTGGTCATCCAGGTCAGCGTCCTGGCGCGGCTCCAGCTGCCGGGCGCCGTCCCGGACCTCGTCCTGCTCACCGTCCTCGGCCTCGCCCTGGTCTACGGCCACGTCGGCGGCGCCCTCGTCGGCTTCGGCGCGGGCCTCCTCGCCGACTTGGCACCGCCCGCCGACCACGCCGCGGGCCGGTACGCGCTCGTGCTCTGCGTCATCGGCTACCTCGCGGGCCTCGCCAAGCCCGACGGCGGCCGGCTCCGTTCCGCCACCGGGCCGCTCGTCGTGGTGGTCAGTGCCGCCATCGGATCGACGCTGCTGTACGCGGGCGTCGGCGCCCTCGTCGGCGACACCGCCGCCCGCCATGTGGGCCTGGTCGGACTCCTGTTCACCGCCGCGCTCTACGACCTGCTGCTCGCCCCGTTCACCGTGCCGCTGATCATCGCGCTGGCCCGGCGTGCCGACAACGACCCGCTCGGGGAGAACGGACCCGCCAACAAGGCGGCCGACGTCTCCTCCGGCTGGCTCTCCTCCGGCACCGGCCTGAGCATCGGCAACCAGCGCGGCAGCGGCCTGCGCGCGAAGGCCGCCAAGGCCCGCGTCGCCCGCGCCGGACGCATCAAGGGGGTCAAGCGCCTGTGACCAACATCCCCGAGACCGGACGGACCCCACGCGTCCAGATCCGTCTCGTCATCATCCAGATCCTCGTCGTCTCCCTCCTGCTCACCCTCGGCGGCCGCCTCTGGTACCTCCAGGTCCGCAACGGCGACGAGTACGCCGAGGAGGCCTCCGGCAACCACGTCCAGCAGGTCGTCCAGCCCGCCGTGCGCGGCTCGATCCTCGACGCCCGGGGCGTGCCCATCGCCGACAACGAGACCCGACTCGTCGTCTCCGCGTCCCGCACCGACCTGATGAAGATGAAGGACGACGGCAAGGCGGTCCTCGCCAAGCTCGCCGACGTCCTCGACATGACGCCCGAAGAGGTCGAGGGCAAGGTCCGCCTCTGCGACGCCAAGACGCCGCAGCCCTGCTGGAACGGCTCGCCCTACCAGCCCATCCCGATCACCGACGAGGCGACGCCCAAGCAGGCCCTGCAGATCCGCGAGCGCTCCGAGGACTTCCCCGGCATCACCGCCGAACCCACGGCCGTCCGCCGTTACGCGGCCCCCGGCAAGTCCAACACCGCGCAGGTCCTCGGCTACCTCTCGCCCGTCACGGACGAGGAGATCAAGAAGGCCGAGAACACCGACTCGCCGTTCCTCCGCTCGGACATGGTCGGCCGCTCGGGCCTGGAGCGCACGTACGACAAGCAGTTGCGCGGCAAGGCCGGCGTCACGCGCTACGAGGTGGACAACCTCGGCCGTGTCATCGGCGAGGCCGACGCGGACGCCGCGCGGCCCGGCGCGAACGTCGTCACCAGCATCGACGCGCGCGTGCAGGCCGTCGCCGAGTACTGGCTGAACGACGCGATGAAGAAGGCCCGCAAGGAGTTCGACAAGAACACCAACGAGAACTACAAGGCGGACGCGGGCGCCGTCGTCGTCATGGAGAACAAGACCGGACGCGTCGTCTCCATGGCCTCCAACCCGACGTACGACCCGAACGCCTGGGTCGGCGGCATCACCGGCAAGGACTACGCGCGCCTCACCGGCAAGAAGTCCAACTATCCGCTGCTGAACCGCGCCATCCAGGGCCAGGCCGCCCCCGGCTCCATCTTCAAGGTCATCCCCACGACCGCGGCGGTCAACGCGGGCTACGACTTCAACGACCGCTACCCGTGCCCCAGCTCGTACTCCATCGGCGGCCAGACCTTCAAGAACTACGAGTCCAAGGGCCACGGCTCCATCACCCTCGGCCAGGCCCTCGAGGTCTCCTGCGACACCGTCTTCTACAAGCTGTCGCACGACCAGTGGCGCAAGGACGGCGGCAACAAGCCCGTCAAGGACCCCAAGGACTGGTTCTACAAGACCGCCCACCAGTTCGGCCTCGGCAAGGAGACCGGCATCGACCTCCCCAACGAGGTCACGGGCCGCGTCCCCGACCGCCAGTGGAAGAAGGACTACTGGAAGGCCAACAAGGACGCCTGGTGCAAGCAGGGCAAGAAGAGCGGCGGCGACTACGCCGAACGCATCGCCTACGAGAACTGCCTCGAAGGCATGAAGATGCGCGCCGGTGACTCCGTCAACTACTCCATCGGCCAGGGCGACACCCTCGTGACGCCCATACAGATGGCCACGATCTACGCGGCCATCGCCAACGGCGGCACCCTGTACGACCCCACCGTCGGCAAGGCGATCGTCAGCGCCGACGGCCGCCAGGTCGAGGAGATCGCACCGAAGTCGCACGGCAAGCTGCCGTTCGACGCCAAGACGCAGAAGGACATAGACGGTGCCCTCGCCGACGTCGCCACGCGCGGCACGGCGGCCTGGCGGTTCCAGGGCTGGCCGCAGGACAAGATCCCGATGCACGCCAAGACCGGTACCGCCGAGGTCTACGGCAAGCAGACCACCTCGTGGTTCGCGACGTACACCAAGGACTACACGATCGTCATGACGATCTCCCAGGGCGGTACGGGCTCCGGCGCCTCGGGACCCGCCGTCCGCCAGATCTACAACGCGATCTACGGCCTGGACGACGAGGGCAAGCAGGACCTGAAGAAGGCCCTCCTGCCCGAGCCGCAGAAGAACCTGCCGAAGATCAAGCCCGACGGCTCCATCGCCTCCCCGAAGATCAAGCCGTACAAGCCCGCGGCACCCAAGCCGCCGACGGAGCAGCAACTGGCCGGCCCGCCGGCCGACTGGAGGCGCGACTGATGACCGGCAACGGCTTCTCCGTCTCCGGATACGGTCCCGAGCGCTCCGGGGTGTCGCGGCTCCTGGCCCGCGACTCGATAGTGCGTCGGCTGGACTGGCCGATGCTGATCGCGGCGATCGCCCTCTCCGGGATCGGCACCGCGCTCGTCTACTCGGCGACCCGCAACCGCACCGAGCTCGTCGGTGACGACCCGTACTCCTTCGCGCTCAAGCACGTCCTGAACACCGGCATCGGATTCGCCCTGATGATCGGCACCGTCTGGCTCGGCCACCGCACCCTGCGCACGGCCGTGCCGATCCTCTACGGCATCTCCGTCTTCCTGGTCCTGCTCGTCCTCACCCCGCTCGGCGCGACGATCAACGGTGCGCACGCGTGGATCGTGCTCGGCGGCGGCTTCTCGCTCCAGCCCTCCGAGTTCGTGAAGATCACGATCATCCTGGGCATGGCGATGCTGCTCGCGGCGCGCGTCGACGCGGGCGACCGCGAGCACCCCGACCACCGCACGGTGGTGCAGGCGCTCGGTCTGGCCGCCGTCCCGATAGCGATCGTCCTGCTCATGCCCGACCTCGGCTCGGTCATGGTGATGGCGATGATCGTCCTCGGCGTGCTGCTCGCCTCCGGCGCCTCCAACCGCTGGGTCTTCGGACTGCTCGGCGCGGGCGTCGCCGGTGGCGTCGCCATATGGCAGCTGGGCGTCCTCGACGACTACCAGATCGCCCGCTTCGCCGCCTTCGCCAACCCCGCCCTCGACCCGGCGGGCGTCGGCTACAACACCAACCAGGCGCGCATCGCGATCGGCTCGGGTGGTCTGACCGGCACGGGGCTGACCAAGGGCTCCCAGACCACCGGCCAGTTCGTCCCCGAGCAGCAGACCGACTTCGTCTTCACCGTCGCCGGCGAGGAGCTCGGCTTCGTGGGCGCGGGCGCCATCCTGGTCCTGCTCGGCGTCGTCCTGTGGCGCGCCTGCCGCATCGCCCGCGAGACCACCGAGCTGTACGGCACCATCGTCGCCGCCGGCATCATCGCGTGGTTCGCCTTCCAGTCCTTCGAGAACATCGGGATGACCCTCGGCATCATGCCGGTCGCGGGTCTGCCGCTGCCCTTCGTGTCCTACGGAGGGTCGTCGATGTTCGCGGTCTGGGTGGCCGTCGGACTGCTCCAGTCGATCAAGGTGCAACGGCCGATGTCGGCCTAGTGGGGTCCGGTGACGCCGCAGGCATGTTTGCCGTTCGATTTCGCGTCTAGATTCAACTCATGGCGGAGACGAAGCGCGAGATTGAGCGGAAGTACGACGTCAAAGCGGGCACCGAGCTGCCGGACCTCACCGGGGTCGCGGGCGTCGTCGACAAAGGCACGGCGGACCTGGACGCCGTCTACTGGGACACCCCCGACCAGCGGCTCGCCGCCGCCTCCATCACCCTGCGGCGCCGCACCGGCGGCCACGACGCGGGCTGGCACCTGAAACTCCCCGTGTCGCTCGCCGACGGCGTGCGCGACGAGGTCCACGCGCCGCTCTCGGACACGGTGCCGCGCGCTCTGCTCGGCCTCGTGCGCGCCCGGGTGCGCGAGGCCGAACTGGCGCCGCTGCTCCGTCTGGAGACCACACGGCACGTACGGCACCTCGTCGACGCCGAGGGCACCCTGCTCGCCGAGGTCAGCCTCGACGCGGTGCGCGCCGAGCGGTGCGCCCCCGGCGGGGAGCGCATCGGCTGGTCCGAGCTGGAGGTCGAGCTCGCCGACGACGGCGACCCGCGACTGCTCGACAAGGTCGACAAGAAGCTCCGCAAGGCGGGCGTCCGGCGCTCGCTGTGGTCCTCGAAGCTGAACCGGGCCCTGCGCACGACGGCACCGATGGACGGCAAGACCAAGCGGACCGACGACGAGGGCACGGGCCACGCCGTCGTCCACCTTGAGGACGACACACCCGTCTCCTCCGGAGACCACGTCCTCACCCGCCTCCGCACCCAGCGCGACGCCCTCCTCGCCCTCGACCCCGCCGTCCGCCGCGACCTGCCCGACTCCGTGCACCAGATGAGGGTCGCCACGAGGCGGCTGCGCAGCGCCTTCAAGTCGTACCGGAAGATCCTCGACCGCACCGTCACCGACCCCATCGGCGAAGAGCTCAAGTGGCTCGCCGCCGAGCTGGGCGTCGACCGTGACCAGGAAGTCCTCACCGAACGGCTCACCGACCGCATCGGCGCGCTGCCCAGGACCCTCCTCCTCGGGCCGGTCCGCGGCCGTCTGCGCATCTGGACCGTCGCCCGCAGCGCCGGATCCCGCCGCAGGACGGTCGCCGTCCTGGAGAGCAAGCGCTACCTCGCCCTCCTCGACAGCCTCGACGCCCTGCTCGCCGACCCCCCGCTGCGCCCCGCGGCCGCCGCGCCCCCCGAGAAGGCCCTCGTCAAGGCGGCCCTCAAGGACTACGAACGCCTCGCCACCCGTATCGAGCACGCCCTCGGCCTGCCCCCGGGCCAGGAACGCGACGTGGCCCTGCACGACGCCCGCAAGGCCGCCAAGCGCGCCCGGTACGCGGGCGAGGCCGCGACCCCCGCGCTCGGCAAGCCCGCCAAGAAGTTCGCCAAGCGGATGAAGTCCGTCCAGAAAGTGCTCGGCGACCACCAGGACAGCGTCGTCGCCCGCGAGGCCCTGCGCGCCCTCGCCATCCAGGCACACCTGGCGGGGGAGTCCGCCTTCACCTGGGGCCTGCTGTACGGGCAGGAGGAGGCCGCGGGCAAGGACCGCGAGCGGGAACTGCCCGAGGCGTGGGCCGAGGCGTCCCGGGCGAAAGTGCGGTCGGCGCTGGGGAGCTGAACGCCGGGGTACGCTTGATGGTCACCCCTGCCAGCTCATGAAGGTTCGCGATGTCTGCCGAGTCGGTCTTCCCACAGCTCGAAGCTCTGCTCCCGCATGTGCAGAAGCCCATCCAGTACGTCGGCGGTGAGCTGAACAGCACCGTCAAGCCGTGGGAATCCTGCGATGTCCGCTGGGCGCTCATGTACCCCGACGCGTACGAGGTGGGGCTGCCCAACCAGGGCGTCATGATCCTCTACGAGGTCCTGAACGAACGCGAGGGCGTGCTCGCCGAGCGCACCTACAGCGTCTGGCCCGACCTGGAGGCCCTGATGCGCGAGCACCAGGTCCCCCAGTTCACGGTCGACAGCCACCGCCCCGTCGGCGCCTTCGACGTCTTCGGGCTCAGCTTCTCCACCGAGCTGGGCTACACCAACATGCTGACCGCCCTGGACCTCGCGGGCATCCCGCTGGAGTCCAAGGACCGCACCGTCGACCACCCGATCGTGCTCGCCGGCGGCCACGCCGCGTTCAACCCCGAGCCGATCGCCGACTTCATCGACGCCGCGATCATCGGCGACGGCGAGCAGGCCGTCCTCGACATGACCGAGATCATCCGCGCCTGGAAGGCCGAGGGCCGTCCCGGCGGCCGCGAAGAGGTGCTCTTCCGCCTCGCCAGGACCGGCTCGGTCTACATCCCGGCGTTCTACGACGTCGAGTACCTCCCGGACGGCCGCATCGGCCGCGTCGTCCCCAACCGCAGCGGCGTGCCGTGGCGCGTGTCCAAGCACACCGTCATGGACCTCGACGAGTGGCCCTACCCCAAGCAGCCCCTCGTCCCGCTCGCCGAGACCGTCCACGAGCGCATGTCCGTGGAGATCTTCCGCGGCTGCACCCGCGGCTGCCGTTTCTGCCAGGCCGGCATGATCACGCGCCCCGTGCGGGAGCGAAGCATCACCGGCATCGGCGACATGGTCGACAAGGGTCTCAAGGCGACCGGCTTCGAAGAGGTCGGCCTGCTCTCGCTCTCCTCCGCCGACCACAGCGAGATCGCCGACGTCGCGAAGGGCCTCGCCGACCGGTACGAGGAGGACAAGATCGGCCTGTCCCTCCCCTCGACCCGCGTCGACGCCTTCAACGTGGACCTGGCCAACGAGCTGACCAGGAACGGCCGCAGGTCGGGCCTGACCTTCGCCCCCGAGGGCGGCTCCGAGCGCATGCGCAAGGTCATCAACAAGATGGTGTCCGAGGAAGACCTCATCCGCACCGTCTCCACGGCGTACGGCAACGGCTGGCGGCAGGTGAAGCTGTACTTCATGTGCGGCCTGCCCACCGAGACCGACGACGACGTCCTGCAGATCGCCGACATGGCGACGAAGGTCATCCAGAAGGGCCGCGAGGTCTCCGGCTCGAACGACATCCGCTGCACGGTCTCCATCGGCGGTTTCGTGCCCAAGCCGCACACGCCGTTCCAGTGGGCCCCGCAGCTCTCCTCCGAGGAGACGGACGCCCGCCTGGAGAAGCTCCGCGACAAGATCCGCGGCGACAAGAAGTACGGCCGCTCGATCGGTTTCCGCTACCACGACGGCAAGCCCGGCATCGTCGAGGGCCTGCTCTCGCGCGGCGACCGCCGCATCGGCGCCGTCATCCGCGCCGTCTACGAAGAGGGCGGCCGCTTCGACGGCTGGCGCGAGCACTTCTCGTACGAGCGCTGGATGCGCTGCGCCGAGAAGACGCTGCCCGAGATGGGCGTCGACGTCGACTGGTACACCACGCGCGAGCGCACCTACGAAGAAGTGCTGCCCTGGGACCACCTGGACTCCGGTCTCGACAAGGACTGGCTCTGGGAGGACTGGCAGGACTCGCTCGACGAGACCGAGGTCGAGGACTGCCGCTGGACCCCGTGCTTCGACTGCGGCGTCTGCCCGCAGATGGACACGCACATCCAGATCGGCCCCACCGGCAAGAAGCTCCTGCCGCTCACCGTCGTGAAGTAACCGAGACACCTGACAGTGCCTCGACTCGCCCCGCCCTCCGGCCTGGTGCACCGCTCCTTCATCGCCGCGATGGAGGAGTTCCGGGCCGAGGGCCGGGGCGGGCCCGACGACGACACGACACTCGGCGCCACCCTGCGCGACTACGGTCCGCGCTGGCGCGACCCCGCGGTCTTCGAGGCGTACGTCGCCGAGGTCCGTGCCGCCGCCCACCCCGCCGCGCCGCACTCCGTCCCCGTCACGACCCTCTGGTACGTCGACGGCGCCGACTACCTCGGCAGGATCGCCATCCGGCACACCATCGCCACCCGCTTCCTGCGCGAGTACGGCGGCCACATCGGCTACGACGTCCGCCCCACCGCCCGGCTCCGCGGCCACGCCACCGCCATGCTGCGCGGCTGCCTCCCGCACGCCGCCGGACTCGGCCTGGAGTCCGTCCTGGTGACCTGCGACACCGACAACACCGGCTCGCGCAAGGTCATCGAGGCGGCGGGCGGCACGTTCGAGGACGAGCGGAGCGGGAAACTGCGCTACTGGATCCGAACCGGCGCCGCGCGCGTCTAGGACAACATGGACCTGGAGAAACGGCCTGACCAACAGGTCGCGCAGCCCGTGCTGCCCGCACAGCCTGCGATGCCCGCACAGCCTGCAACGCCCGCGCCGCCCATGGCACCCGCGCAGGCCGACGGGTGTCTCGCCGTCGCGATCCGCATCCCGGTGCGCATCGTCGTGCTCGTACTCGTCGTTCCCGTACGCCTGGTGTGGGACGCGCTCGCCGTGTGCGGCGCCTTCCTTTACCGCAACGCGCTGCGTCCCGTCGGACGGGCCATCGGCGCCGTACTGACGTGGCTGTGCAAGGCCGTCTTCGTGTGGCCGTGGGTGGGCCTGTGGCGGTACGTGGTCGTGCCCGTCGGAAAGGGCCTCGCCTGGCTGGGCCGCGGCCTGTTCGTCGTCCCCGCGACATGGCTCTACACGCGCGTGCTGACCCCCATCGGACACGGCATCGCCTGGCTGGGCCGGGTCCTCTTCGTCATCCCGGCGACGTGGCTCTACGCGCGCGTGCTCACGCCGATCGGACACGCCCTGTGGGACGGCCTCGTGTGGCTCGGCAAAGCCGTCTTCGTGTGGCCGTGGGTGGGCCTGTGGCGGTACGTGGTCGTGCCCGTCGGCATCGCGATCGCCTGGCTGGTGCGGACGCTGATCGTGGTGCCCGCCGTCTGGCTGTACAGGGCCGTGCTCACACCGGTCGGACGCGGCATCGCCACGCTGCTCCGCTGGATCTTCGTCGTGCCCCTCGTCGCCCTGTGGCGCTGGGTCCTCGCCCCTGCAGGAAAGGCGATCGCCGTCGTCGCGCGGGAGATCGCCGACGCCTTCGGACACGCGTGGCGCATCGCCGGGCACATCTCCCTCGTCGTGGGCCGCTTCCTCGGCACACTCCTTCGGTGGATCTTCGTCGAGCCGGTCCGATGGGTGTACCGCACCGTGCTCACGCCCGTCGGACACGTCCTCCGTGACGCGCTGTGGAAGCCCGTCGCCGCGGCCGTCCGGAGCGTCGGCCGCACCACGCGGCGCGCGCTCACCTCGGCCAGGGACACCGTCCGCCAGACGCGCGCCGACATACGCCGCATGCTGTTCGGAGCGCCCCGCGAGGCGGTCCCGGTGGCCCGGCGGGAACCCGACACGCCCGAGACACGTACTCTAGGCAGCAGTACGACCGCACTCATGAAGGACTGACGACACTGGGCAAGCGACAGCCCGTAGGCCCGCCGCCCGCACCCGCGGTGCAGCGCATCCGACTGCGCTACACCAAGCGCGGCCGCCTCCGGTTCACCAGCCACCGTGACTTCCAGCGCGCCTTCGAGCGTGCGCTGCGCCGCGCCGAGGTGCCCATGGCGTACTCGGCGGGCTTCACCCCGCACCCCAAGGTGTCGTACGCCAACGCCGCACCCACGGGCACGGGCAGTGAGGCCGAGTACCTGGAGATCGCGCTCACCGCACCGCGCGACCCGGACAAGCTCCGCGAGCTCCTCGACGAGTCGATGCCCGCCGGGCTCGACATCGTCGACGCCGTCGAGTCCCGCACCTCGGGGCTCGCCGACCGGCTGACGGCCTCCGTCTGGGAGCTGCGCCTGGACGGCGTGGAGCCCGCGGCGGCGCAGCGCGCCGCCGAGCAGTTCACGACGGCCGAGAAGGTCGAGGTCCAGCGCCGCACGAAGAACGGCATGCGCACCTTCGACGCACGCGAGGCCGTGGTGAGCCTGACGACCGTCGACGGCGGACCCACCGCCGCCGACACCGATAGGCCGAGCGACAAGCCCTGTGCGATACTGCGGCTGGTTGTTCGGCACGTGACACCTGCCGTACGACCTGACGACGTCCTGTCCGGTCTCCGAGCTGTGGCCGACCTGGCGCCGCCGGTCCCCGCAGCGGTGACCAGGCTGGCGCAGGGGCTTTTCGATGAAGAGACCGGCACGGTGACCGACCCGCTCGCGCCCGACCGCGAGGCAGACACGGCCGCTCCACCCACGGCCGCCGTACCTGCCGCCGCGAAGGCGCCGGCGCCGGAAGGCCCCCGGTAAGGACGTACGTCACCGCGCAGCCCTCGTACTCGGGAGCCACCTGGGTCGGGCAGCGCACTGACCGAGACTTTCGCCAGGCCGTCCGCACATGGGCGTACGGAACCGGCGAGACAAGACATAGAGCTCCCGTGCGGCGCCCACGCCCCCGGATGGCGGCCCCGCGCACAGCGCGAGCCGCGACATCACCGGACCAGGCGCGGCGCCCGGGAGCGTGACGGGAGAACCGCCCGCATGCTTGAGCCGAACGAACCCACCGAGGGCTCGGACAACAACACCCCCAGCGACACCCTGCCGCCGCGTCGCAGGCGCCGCGCCGCATCGCGTCCCGCAGGCCCGCCGGCCGGCGCCGCCGAAGCCGCGGCTCCGGCCATACCGGCCACCCCCGCCGCCGACGAGGCACCCGCCGCGGCAGCGGCCGAGGAGCCCGCGCAGACGCCCGAGGCCGCCGAGGCCCCCGCGCCGCGCGCACGCCGCCGTGCCACCCGCCGCGCCTCCGCCCCGGCTGGCGCGCCGCAGACCACCGAGACCACCGAGGTCACGGAGCCCGTCGCCCAGGCAGCGCCCGAGGCCGCTCCGCAGGAGCAGCAGCAGGAGGAGGCCGTCGAGGCCCCCGCTGCCCGCCCGCGCCGCCGTGCCACCCGCCGCGCCTCCGCCCCCGCCGGTGCGCCGCAGGCCGCCGTCGAGGAGGCTCCCGCGCAGGCTGAGCCGGTTGCCGAGGAGGATGCGCCGAAGGGGCGTACGCGCCGTCGTGCGACTCGCGGTACTTCCGCGCCCGCCGCGGAGGCTCAGGCCGCCGTCGAGGAGGCTCCCGCGCAGGCTGAGCCGGTTGCCGAGGAGGATGCGCCGAAGGGGCGTACGCGCCGTCGTGCGACCCGTGGTACTTCCGCACCTGCCGCGGAGCCGCAGGCCGCCGAGCACGAGGTGGCCGCCAAGTTCGCCGAGCAGCCGGCCGCCGCCGAGAAGGCACCGGCCGACGAGACCGACGCCGCCGAGGACGACGCGCCCCGCGGCCGTCGCCGCCGCGCCACCCGCAAGACCGCGGCCACCGGGTTCTCCGCGCCGTCCGGACACAAGGCCCGCAAGGCCCAGCGTGCCGACGAGGCCGGTGAGGACGGCGGCCGCAAGCCCGCCCGCCCCGCCGTCGCCGTCTTCCAGGCCCCCGTGTTCGCCGAGCCGATGTTCCAGACCCCGGAGCGCGCCGCCGCGGCAGCTGCCGCCGAGGCCGCCGAGGACACGCCCGCCGAGCCCGAGGCCGAGCCCACGCCCGCCCCCGTCGCCGAGGAGGAGACGACGCCGCGCCGTCGCCGCCGCCGTCGCGCCGCGGACGAGCAGCCCGCCGCCGAGGAGCGCGAGCCGGTCAAGGCCGCAGCCGTCGAGGAGCAGCCGGCCGAGGAGTCCGAGGAGGCCGCCGTCGAGCAGGCCGAGTCCGACGACGACACGGAGGAGTCCGGCGAGCGCCAGGGCCGCCGTCGCCGTCGCGGTGGCCGCCGCCGTCGCCGCGGTGACTCCGCCGACCAGGACAGCGAGCAGAACGACGCGTCGGGCGAGTCCGACGACGACGCCGAGCAGCAGGAGCGCTCCGACGAGGGCGCGTCCGACGAGGCCGACGAGTCCGAGGAGCCCGACGACGGCAACGCCGCCGACGACGCCGCGGAGTCCGGCGGCGCCGGTTCCAGCAGCAGCCGTCGCCGTCGTCGCCGCCGTCGCCGCGCCGGTGACTCCGCCGAGGGCGAGCCGGGCGACGGCGACCCGGAGCGCACGGTCGTCAAGGTCCGCGAGCCCCGCAAGAAGGAGGAGCGCGAGCCCGGCACCGGCGCCGACGAGGTCCAGTCCATCAAGGGCTCGACCCGCCTGGAGGCCAAGAAGCAGCGCCGCCGCGAAGGCCGCGAGCAGGGCCGCCGCCGCGTCCCGATCATCACGGAGGCCGAGTTCCTGGCCCGCCGTGAGGCCGTCGAGCGCGTGATGGTCGTCCGCCAGAACGGCGAGCGCACCCAGATCGGCGTCCTGGAAGACAACGTGCTCGTGGAGCACTACGTCAACAAGGAGCAGGCCACCTCGTACGTCGGCAACGTCTACCTGGGCAAGGTCCAGAACGTGCTGCCGTCCATGGAGGCCGCCTTCATCGACATCGGCAAGGGCCGCAACGCCGTCCTGTACGCCGGCGAGGTCAACTTCGAGGCGCTCGGGATGGCCAACGGCCCCCGCCGCATCGAGTCCGCCCTGAAGTCCGGCCAGTCGGTCCTCGTGCAGGTCACGAAGGACCCGATCGGCCACAAGGGCGCCCGCCTGACCAGCCAGGTCTCACTGCCCGGCCGCTACCTGGTCTACGTGCCCGAGGGCTCGATGACCGGCATCAGCCGCAAGCTGCCCGACACCGAGCGCGCGCGTCTGAAGACCATCCTCAAGAAGATCGTCCCCGAGGACGCGGGCGTCATCGTGCGCACCGCCGCCGAGGGCGCGAGCGAGGACGAGCTGCGCCGCGACGTCGAACGGCTCCAGGGGCAGTGGGAGGACATCCAGAAGAAGGCGAAGGCGATCTCCACGAGCTCGCCGAGCCTCCTGTACGGCGAGCCGGACATGACCGTCCGCGTCGTCCGCGACATCTTCAACGAGGACTTCTCCAAGGTCATCGTCAGCGGCGACGACGCGTGGCAGACCATCCACGGCTACGTCTCGCACGTCGCGCCGGACCTCGCGGACCGCCTCACCAAGTGGACGTCCGAGGTCGACGTCTTCGCGACGTACCGGATCGACGAGCAGCTCGCCAAGGCCCTGGACCGCAAGGTCTGGCTGCCGAGCGGCGGCTCGCTGGTGATCGACAAGACCGAGGCGATGATCGTCGTCGACGTCAACACCGGCAAGTTCACCGGGCAGGGCGGCAACCTCGAAGAGACCGTGACGAGGAACAACCTCGAAGCGGCCGAGGAGATCGTGCGCCAGCTGCGTCTGCGCGACCTGGGCGGCATCGTCGTCATCGACTTCATCGACATGGTCCTGGAGTCGAACCGGGACCTGGTCCTGCGGCGTCTCCTGGAGTGCCTGGGCCGGGACAGGACCAAGCACCAGGTCGCCGAGGTCACCTCGCTGGGCCTGGTCCAGATGACCCGCAAGCGCGTCGGGCAGGGCCTCCTGGAGTCCTTCTCCGAGACCTGCGTGCACTGCAACGGCCGCGGCGTCATCGTGCACATGGAGCAGCCCACCTCCACCGGTGGCGGCGGCAAGCGCAAGAAGCGCGGCCGCGGCGGCTCCGACCAGCAGGACCACGGTCACGAGCACACGCACGAGGTGGAGACGGCGGACGCCGCCGCCGAGCCGGAGACCGAGACCGCGGCGGAGATCGAGGCCGAGGTCGCCGATCCGGTGGCACTGCCCGAGCCCGAGTTCGTCCCGGACGAGGAGCTCTACAGCAGCGCGGCCGAGGCCGAGGCCGCCGCGTCGTCCCGCGGCCGTTCGCGGCGGCGCGCGACGCGCCGGGCGTCGGCCCCGGCGGGTGCTCCCCGCGCGGAGGCCGCCCCCGTGGAGGACGCCCCGCAGGCGGACACCGCCGAGGACGAGGCTCCGAAGGCCGCGAAGAGGTCGGGCAAGAAGACCAAGGCCGCCCAGAAGGCGGAACGGGCCGCGAAGGCCGCTGCCAAGGACGCCGAGGTCCCGGTCGTCGAGTCCGATGTCGCCCGCACCGAGGCACCGGCGGTCGAGGACCCGATGGTCGGCAGCCCCGCGGCCGTCGAGGCGGCCCAGGAGGCACACGCCGAGGCCACCGCCGCTCCGGCGGCCCCCGAGCCGCCGGTGGACGACGCCGCGCCGAAGGGACGCACGCGCCGCCGTGCGGTCCGCAAGGCCACGTCGCCCGCGGGTTCGCCGAAGGCCGCCGAGCCCGAGGCCGCCGAGGTCGTCGTGACGGAGGCCCCGAAGGCGGAGCAGGTCGCCGAGCCGGTGACCGAGACTGTCGCCGAGGCGCCCGTCGCCGACGTCGCGCCGCCGCGTCCGCGCCGTCGCGCGGTGCGCAAGGCCGCCGCGCCGACCGCGTCCGCCGAGGCGGCCGTCATGGTCGTCCCGTCGGCCGAGAAGCCGGCTGCGAAGACCGCCGAGCAGCCCGCCGAGAAGGCCGCGACGGAGTCCGAGGCGCCCGCCGAGGAAGCCGCGCCGGCCAAGAAGACGGCGCGCAAGACGGCGGCCAAGAAGGCGCCCGCGAAGAAGACGGCCGCCAAGAAGACCGCGGCCAAGAAGACGGCCGCCAAGAAGACGACGGCCAAGAAGGCGACGAAGGCGACGGCGAAGAAGGCCGCAGCGGCGGAGCAGACGCCGTCCGGCGTCTCCGCCGGCACCGACGAGGTCTGACCTCTTCGCACACCGGTGCCCCCTGCACGGCGTTCTCCCGCCGGGCAGGGGGCACCGGCGTGTCCGGCAAACAAGTCAATACACCCCGAAAGCGTGAACGAGACGCCCCGGTCTTGGAGCAAGGGGAAGCACCTGTAAAACTCATGAGGTCTGGTAAGTGAACAGGGGCGTGAGCACACGGTTGGGGAGACGGTGCGTCCGCGTCCGGGGGAGGGATGACTGATGGCGCACGCGCGCCTGCGAGGCACGGGACGACACCGTGCGGTGAAACCGGTCAAGGGCGGCCGTCAGGCCGTGGCACTCGCCACGGTCCTCTCGGCGGCCGGGATCCAGGCCGCGGGGTCCGTGGGGACCGCGTCGGCGGACGGCGGGCCCACCTGGATCGAAGGGCCGATCTTCAACGACCCGAAGGGCGACGTCGACGCGCAGCACGCGATCCGGGCCCGCCTGATCGAGCTGACGAACTCCGCCGTGCCCGGCTCGACGATCAAGGTCGCCGTCTATCACGTGTGGGAGGCCTCGGTCGTCGACGCGCTCGTCGACGCGAAGAACCGCGGCGTGCACGTGCAGATACTGCTCGACGAGACCAGCAGGAGCGACCGCCCCACGAACACCTCGTACGACACGCTGAAGACGGCGCTCGGCACGGACAAGGCCAAGTCGTCGTTCGTGTCGCTCTGCCCGAAGGACAAGTCCTGCCTGGGCGACCCCAGGTACGGCAAGTCGATCATGCACAACAAGTTCTGGCTGTTCTCGGAGGTCGAGGGCGCCAGGGACGTGGTCGTGCAGACCACGTCGAACTCGACGCCGTCGGCGCACACCAAGTTCTTCAACGACGCGCTGCTGCTGCCGAACAACCCCGCCATGTACGACGCGTACGCGGAGTACTTCACGGACATGCTCGGCAAGCGCTGGGCCGACTGGGACTACCGCACGGTCAGCAGCGGCCGCTACAAGGCGTACTTCTTCCCGCGCGACGGCACGGTCAACGAGACCGACACCATGTACTCGGTCCTGAACAACGTGAAGTGCACGTACAAGGACGCCGCGGGTGTCACGCAGCACACCAAGGTCCGCGCCGCGATCTTCAAGATCACGCGGAAGCAGATCGCCGACAAGCTCGTCTCGCTGAAGAAGGCGGGCTGCTCGGTGAGCATCCTGTACGCGGAGACGGACAGCGCCAAGAGCCAGGGCGGCACCCCGGGCACCTGGGAGCAGCTGCACACGTCGGGCGGCCCCTCCGTGCGCTGCTACAACGACGACAGGGACCCGCTGCACCCCGGCACCCGCCTCACGACGCCGTACATCATCCACTCGAAGTACCTGCTGGTCGACGGCGTGTACGACGGCAAGCGGAACAAGGTCTCCTTCACCGGCTCGCAGAACTACACGGCGCCGGCGCTCCGCGAGAACGACGAGGCGATCGTCAAGATCGACGACGACTCGGTGCACGACACGTACCGCTCGCACTTCGACCGCACGCGCGCCGTCGCCTGGCCGGGCAGCGCCGACAAGACGGACCTGTGCAAGGGCGTCAAGCCGCTGCCGCCGGACGGTGAGAAGCAGGTCACGTGACCGGGGGCGCGGGGCCGGTTTGACCCTTCCGGGGCGGCCCCGTAACCTTGACCGTCGGCGTGTTCCTATGCACGCCCGCCCCCTGTAAACCTTTTTCCTCTCGTGGCTCCGGCCGTGGGAGAGGCCGCTCCGCTTCTGCGGGCGGCTGGACTGCGGGGGTCCCGTTCCGAGCGAGAGAGAGATCCGCGTGTACGCCATCGTGCGCAGCGGTGGTCGCCAGCACAAGGTTGCTGTCGACGACATCGTTGAGGTTGACAAGATTTCCACTGCCAAGGTTGGCGACACGGTCGAGCTCTCGACCCTGCTCGTTGTCGACGGCGATGCCGTGACCAGCGACCCGTGGGTGCTGGCCGGCATCAAGGTCCAGGCCGAGGTCGTGGACCACCACAAGGGCGCGAAGATCGACATCCTTCGCTACAAGAACAAGACCGGTTACCGCCGTCGTCAGGGTCACCGCCAGCAGTACACGGCGATCAAGATCACCGGCATCCCCACGGCTGCGAAGTAAGGGACTGAGACAAGATGGCACACAAGAAGGGCGCATCGTCCACTCGGAACGGGCGCGACTCCAATGCTCAGCGGCTCGGCGTGAAGCGCTTCGGCGGTCAGCTCGTCAACGCCGGTGAGATCCTGGTCCGCCAGCGCGGCACCCACTTCCACCCGGGCTCGGGCGTCGGCCGCGGCAAGGACGACACCCTGTTCGCGCTGGACGCCGGTGCGGTGGAGTTCGGTACCCACCGTGGCCGCAAGGTCGTGAACATCGTTCCGGCCGCCTGAATCCGTCTTTCTGACTGATCAAGGCGCTCGTCGAGCGAGTTCTGCGAGGGCGGACCTCTTCCCGGTGATCGGGAAGCGGGTCCGCCCTTCGCGTGTTAGACGTAAGACAATTCCGTAAGTTTCTGGAGGCACCCACCATGACCACCTTCGTGGACCGCGTCGAGCTGCACGCCGCCGCGGGTAACGGAGGCCACGGCTGTGCCTCCGTCCACCGTGAGAAGTTCAAGCCGCTCGGCGGACCCGACGGCGGGAACGGCGGCCGCGGCGGTGACGTGATCCTGGTCGTCGACCAGGACGTCACCACGCTCCTCGACTACCACCACAGCCCGCACCGCAAGGCCACCAACGGCCAGCCCGGCGCCGGTGACAACCGCTCCGGCAAGGACGGCCAGGACCTGGTCCTGCCCGTGCCGGACGGCACGGTCGTCCTCGACAAGCAGGGCAACGTCCTCGCCGACCTGGTCGGCCAGGGCACCACCTTCGTCGCGGGCCAGGGCGGCCGCGGCGGCCTCGGCAACGCGGCGCTGGCCTCCGCCCGCCGCAAGGCCCCCGGCTTCGCGCTCCTCGGCGAGCCCGGCGAGGCCCGGGACGTCGTCCTGGAGCTCAAGACCGTCGCCGACGTCGCGCTCGTGGGCTACCCGAGCGCGGGCAAGTCCTCGCTGATCTCCGTGCTGAGCGCCGCGAAGCCGAAGATCGCGGACTACCCGTTCACGACGCTCGTCCCGAACCTCGGCGTGGTCACGGCGGGCTCGACCGTCTACACCGTCGCCGACGTGCCCGGCCTCATCCCCGGCGCCAGCCAGGGCCGCGGCCTCGGCCTGGAGTTCCTGCGGCACGTCGAGCGCTGCAGCGTCCTCGTCCACGTACTCGACACGGCGACCCTGGAGTCCGACCGCGACCCCGTCTCCGACCTCGACGTCATCGAGGCCGAGCTGCGGGAGTACGGCGCGGGCCTGGAGAACCGGCCGCGCATCGTCGTCCTGAACAAGATCGACGTACCCGACGGACAGGACCTCGCCGAAATGGTCAGGCCCGACCTGGAGGCGCGCGGCTACCGCGTCTTCGAGGTGTCCGCCGTCGCCCACAAGGGTCTCAAGGAGCTCTCCTTCGCCCTCGCCGAGCTGGTCGGCGAGGCGCGTGCCGCGAAGCCGAAGGAGGAGGCGACCCGCATCGTCATCCGTCCCAAGGCCGTGGACGACAGCGGCTTCACCGTCACCCGCGAGGAGATCGGCGGCGAGCCGCTGTACCGCGTGCGCGGCGAGAAGCCGGAGCGCTGGGTGCGCCAGACCGACTTCAACAACGACGAGGCCGTCGGCTACCTCGCGGACCGCCTCAGCCGCCTCGGCGTCGAGGACGAGCTGATGAAGGCGGGCGCCCGCAACGGCGACGGCGTCGCCATCGGCCCCGAGGAGAACGCGGTCGTCTTCGACTGGGAGCCGACGATGATGGCGGGCGCGGAGATGCTCGGCCGCCGCGGCGAGGACCACCGCCTCGAAGCGCCCCGCCCGGCCGCGCAGCGCCGCAGGGACCGCGAGGCGGAGCGGGACGAGGCGCAGAAGGAGTACGACGACTTCAAGCCCTTCTAGTCACCGGTCACCGGGCCACAGCACACGAGAGGGCCCCCGGAGCTTCCGAGCTCCGGGGGCCCTCTCGCTGTTGCTGCGGACCGTCACGCCGTGACGGAGTCCTCCGCGCCGTTCGACTCCGACGGGTCCTGCGCCATCTCCTCCGCCGCTTCCTCCGCGACGCGCTGGCCCGGGATGTCCGCGTCGACGCGGGTGGCCATGCGGGCGCGGCGGGCGTCGGCCTTGGCGCTCAGCGCGAGCGCAGCCGCGTTGAAGCGGACCAGGGAAGGCGGGTCCGAGGGGCCCAGGAGGTGCTCCTTGAGCTCCGCGCGGGCCTCGGCGTGCGAGTCCAGCTCCGGCGCGCGTACGGCCTTCAGAAGGGCGGCCACGCCGTCCGCCTCGGGGGTCAGGATCGTCGCTGCGGACGCCGTCGGGAAGCTCGCGCGGAACTCCGCCTCGGACATGCCCGCCGTGTTGGCGACCGCGTACGGCTTCTCGCTGCTCAGCCAGTCGGAGACGACCGAGGAGACATCGCTGATCAGCAGGTCGGCCTGGTTGAAGCAGCTGAAGATCGCGGGACGCGCGGTGGTGATGATCTGGTGCTCCCACTCGGGGAACGACGCCCAGAAAGCGGCCTCCCACGCGGCCGTCGCGGCCGTCACCGCCGCCTGCTGGTCGCCCTCGGGGGCGCCCTGGAGCATCATGCGCTCCTGTTCGTCCGCGCTCTTGCGGAAGCTCCGCGCGGTCAGCCGGTCCAGCTCCGCGGTGCGGCGCACCAGCTCGGCCGCGGCGTCGGCGCCGGGACGGGCACCGGAGCGCTTGGCGTTGGCGGCCAGGATCATCGCCTTGATGCGCTCGTTCGCGGCGCCCGCCGCCGGGTTCTGCGAGCCGGTCATCGGGTGCGGCTTGTAGAGGAGGCGCACGCCCGGGTCCGCGAGGAGCTCACGGACGATGTTCTCACCGGCCAGGACGACCGACGTGTTGCCGGGGTTGCCGTCCCAGCCCTCCCAGGTGGGTGCGTACAGCACGGTCGTGTACGCACCGGTGGGCGCGCCCGAGAACGGGCGGATCGGCGACAGCTGCGGACGGCCGACCTCGACGACGTCCTTGTCGTCGACGCCGATGTCCGCGAGCTGGTAGCGGTCGCGGGCCGCGGGGCCCGCCACCCACACCTCGTCGTACGCCTTCGCGTACGGGTTGCAGGAGGAGAGCTTGTCGCTCTCGCCGTGGTTGATGAAGGCGTGCTTGATCGTCGGGATGCGCAGGACCTGCGAGGTCTTCGCGGCGTTCGCCGGGTGCAGCATCATCTTCAGCGTCGACGTCTCCAGGGAGAACATCGTGGCGACCTTCGGGAAGCAGATGATCGGGACGTCCGTCGCGTCGATCTTCTGGACCATGAAACGTTCGCGCAGCACGATCAGCGGCTTGCCGTCGAGCTCGGAGAGCGTCGAGAGCCACATGTTCGCCTGGTACGCGGACGTGGTGCCGCCGGAGAAGTACATGGCGACGGTCGGCTTGTACTCCGCGAGCCACGCGTCGAGCCACTCCATGACCTTCTCGTCGCTCTTCGCCCGCTTCTTCGGCAGCAGCCAGGTCGCGAGGTAGAGCGCGCCCGCGCCGATCAGGACGAGGGAGACGGCGAGCCCGATGCCGCCCCAGTACGCGTCGGTGGTCGCCGCGGTGACCAGCAGGCCGACCGTCGTCGGGACCGAGAAGGTCAGCAGGCGGTGGGCCTGGCGGCGGGAGAGGATCCGCGGCGGGGCGGCCGACAGGTGCAGCTTCGACGTGTCGATGTTGCGCGTGACGATCGGCAGCGAACGGGTGCGGCGCACCAGCACGGCGACGGCCTGGCAGCCGAAGTGCAGGGCGTAGAAGGAGAGCAGCCCGATCGTCAGCGGCGACTGCTCGGCCAGCGGCTCGATGCCGTCGATGCGCAGCAGGCCGACCAGGATCAGCATGTCGCGCAGGAGCTGGCGCACCGTGACGTCGAAGCGGATCTTGCCAAGGAGGGAGAGGAGGCCCGGCTGCTTGTACTGCAGATAGATGTCGAGCGCGAGGTTCGCGGCGGCCGCGGCGACGAACACCGGGACGTAGGGGATCAGCGCGGTCGCGAGCTGTGTCGCGAAGAGCGCGAACATCGCGAACAGCGCTGACAGCTGCACGATGCGACGGGGGGCGAGTCCGGCAGAGGGCACGGGCTTTGGCTCCTGGCGGGGATGAAGAGGGGATGGGGGGAACCGAGGAAAGACGAAAGAAGTCGAAAGTCGACCACTGACCGTATGACGCGCAGTGGGTCCCTAGCAATCTTCCGTGACGTCAATCACCGGATAAAGGGGCAAACGGACTGAACCTCGGAGGTGTATTTCGCCTCCGACGGGGGAACGCCCACCCGCCCCCCGGCCCCGGTCCGCACCTCGGAATGGGCAGGCGCCCGGCCCGCGCCCTCACGTAGATTGCAGGTCCGGGACCACGGGTCCGGGGCAACGGGATCATTTGGGGAACAGCGTGGCATCGGCAAGGCAGTCAGTGGCAGAGGCCCGGCGGGTCGTCGTCAAGGTCGGGTCGTCGTCCCTGACCACCGCGGCGGGGGGCCTGGACGCGGACCGTGTCGACGCCCTCGTCGACGTGCTCGCCAAGAGCCGCGACGGCGGCCTGCGCGAGATCGTGCTCGTCTCCTCCGGCGCCATCGCCGCCGGACTCTCCCCGCTCGGCCTCGTGCGCCGCCCCAAGGACCTCGCCCGCCAGCAGGCCGCGGCCAGCGTCGGCCAGGGCCTGCTCGTGGCCCGCTACACCGCTTCCTTCGCGCGCTACGGCGTCCGCGTCGGGCAGGTCCTCCTCACCTCCGACGACATGGCCCGCAGGGCCCACCACCGCAACGCCTCGCGCACCCTCGACCAGCTGCTCGCCATGGGCGCGCTGCCCGTCGTGAACGAGAACGACACCGTGGCGACCGACGAGATCCGCTTCGGCGACAACGACCGGCTCGCCGCCCTCGTCGCCCACCTCGTCCATGCCGACCTCCTCGTCCTCCTCTCCGACGTGGACGGCCTCTACGACGGCGACCCCGCGAAGCCCGGCACCTCCCGCATCGACGAGGTCAGGAGCCCCGCCGACATGGCGCACGTAGAGATCGGCAGCGCGGGCAAGGCCGGCGTCGGCACCGGCGGCATGGTCACCAAGGTCGAGGCCGCCCGGATCGCCGCCGCCGCGGGCATCCCCGTCGTCCTGACCTCGGCGAGCCACGCCGGTGACGCCCTCGCGGGCCGCGCCACCGGCACGTACTTCCACCGCACCGGACGCCGCTCCGCCGACCGTCTCCTGTGGCTGCAGCACGCCTCCGAGCCGCGGGGCGCCCTCACCCTGGACGACGGGGCGGTGCGCGCGGTCGTCGAGGGCCGAAAGTCGCTGCTGCCCGCCGGGATCGCCGCCGTCGAGGGCGAGTTCGCCGCGGGCGACCCCGTCGAGCTGCGGGACGCCGCGGGCCGTGCGGTGGCGCGCGGTCTGGTGAACTTCGACGCCAAGGAGATCCCGTTGCTCATCGGGCGCTCCACGCGGGACCTCGCCAAGGAACTCGGACCTGCGTACGAGCGGGAAGTCGTGCACCGGGACGACCTCGTCCTGCTGCCCGGATAGCGGTCGGGAAAGCCCCAGGTCGCGTCGGACCGTCCGTCCCCCACGCCTCGTGCGCCCCGGCTGAAAACCGTCGCGCACGGCCCCCGCCGCCGGGCCCGCGGAAGGTGAAACTCCCCAAAACCGCCCCGCGGCACTGCTTGGCCTGCTCAACTTTGTTGAAGACAGTTCTGCACGACCGTTGCGTATCGGCACACCATTGCGTAAAGGAGGCCGTCGTGAGACGAGTGCGCCCTGGGGCGGCGTCCCGCGGCTCGGCTGAGCGGGCGCTGACGAGCGTCGCCGCGGGGACGGCGTACGAGAGCGAATCGCACCAGCCACACGCGGCCGACGCGGGCGAGAGCCGCGATGCCGAGCCGACGGAGACGCCCCGCCTGTGGCACGTCACGCTGAGCGTCTCGGGCAAGGAAGCGCCGTTGGACGAGGTCAGGCGGAGCCTCGAACAGCTCGCCCACGACCACCCCTTTCTGCTGACCAGCAGATACGCGCCGGACCACGCGGAGATCCGCTACTGGGAAGAGGCCCGCGACCTGCACGACGCCGCCGCGGTCGCCCTGCGTCTGTGGGGCGAGCACCGGCAGAGCGCCCAGCTGCCCCCGTGGGAGATCGTGGGGCTCGAAGTGATCGGCCGCGACACATATCACCAGCGCATCGCCGAGGGTTACGGACCGTTACCGGCCACCCCCGTCGGCGTGCACCCCTTTTGAGCCGTAGTCCCGCAGGACACCGGACGGACCGGTCTCGGGGAGTGGAACAGCGGGTGGACGCCCCGCGCACGGGGATTACCCTGCGGGCATGACGTCGCTCTCTCCCGTCTCGCCCTACGACAACCTCTCGCCGGTCGCCCAGACCGCCTACCGCGCCCGCGGCGCCGCCGCCACGCTCGCCCCGCTGCCGCGCTCCGCCAAGGACGACGCGCTGCTCGCGATCGCCGACGCGCTCGAAGTGCGGACCGCCGAGATCGTCGAGGCCAACGGCAAGGACACGGAGCGCGCCCGCGAGGCCGGCACCAGCGAGTCCATCGTCGACCGGCTCACCCTCACCCCCGAGCGGGTCCGCGCCATCGCCGCCGACGTGCGCGACGTGGCCGCCCTGCCCGACCCGGTCGGCGAGGTCGTCCGCGGCTCGACGCTCCCCAACGGCATCGACCTGCGCCAGGTGCGCGTCCCCCTCGGCGTCGTCGGGATCATCTACGAGGCCAGGCCCAACGTCACCGTGGACGCGGCGGCCCTCTGCCTCAAGTCCGGCAACGCCGTCCTGCTCCGCGGCTCGTCCTCGGCGTACGCGTCGAACACGGCCCTCGTGCGCGTCCTGCGCGACGCCGTGCACGGCGCGGGGCTGCCCGCCGACGCCGTCCAGCTCGTCCCGGGCGAGAGCCGCGACTCCGTGCG
Organism: Streptomyces venezuelae; assembly: GCF_008642355.1. Taxonomy (NCBI): domain Bacteria; kingdom Bacillati; phylum Actinomycetota; class Actinomycetes; order Kitasatosporales; family Streptomycetaceae; genus Streptomyces; species Streptomyces venezuelae. The sequence continues at coordinate 2,627,150 of NZ_CP029193.1, read as the reverse complement.
CGAGCTCATGCGCGCCCGCGGCCTCGTCGACGTCCTCATCCCGCGCGGCGGCGCCTCGCTGATCAAGACCGTCGTCGAGGAGTCCACCGTCCCCGTCATCGAGACCGGCACCGGCAACTGCCACGTCTACGTGGACGCCGCCGCCGACATCGACATGGCCGTCGACATCCTCATCAACTCCAAGGCGCAGCGCCCCAGCGTCTGCAACGCCGCCGAGACCCTGCTCGTGCACCGCGACATCGCCGACGCCTTCCTGCCGCGCGCGCTGGACGCCCTCGCCGAGGCCGGCGTCACCGTCCACGCCGACGAGCGCGCCATCACGTACGCCGAGGGCAGCAAGGCCACCGTCGTCCCCGCGACCACCGAGGACTGGGAGACCGAGTACCTCTCGTACGACATCGCGGCCGCCGTCGTCGACACCCTGGAGCAGGCCGTCGAGCACATCCGGCTGTGGACCTCCGGGCACACCGAGGCCATCGTCACCACCTCGCAGCAGGCAGCCCGCCGCTTCACCCAGCTCGTCGACTCCACCACGGTCGCCGTGAACGCCTCGACGCGCTTCACCGACGGCGGCCAGTTCGGCTTCGGCGCCGAGATCGGCATCTCCACCCAGAAGCTGCACGCGCGCGGCCCGATGGGACTGCCCGAGCTGACCTCCACCAAGTACATCGTCACGGGTGACGGCCACATCCGCTGAATTCCCCTTTGCCCTGCCCAAATTGACCCTTCCAGGTCTAGGCTGGAGGGGTGCCGGAGGACGTGGGGGGCACGCCGTCGTTCCCTGACGGCTGGGAGCCCGACGACGACCGCGACCGCGGGGGTGCGGACGAAGAGTTCGCCTCCGTGGTCTTCGACGAGGACTTCGTGCGGGCCGCGGAGATCCATGAACCGACCGCCGTGGAGCGGCTGTTGGCCGCTGCCGAGGCGCGCGCCGCGGCCTCCGAGGCGGAGGCCCGCAGGGCGCGCACCCGCGGCCGGTCCCACGACACGGCGGACGACGAGCTCTACGAAGACGGCTTCGGCCCCGACGACGGAGCCGAGTTCGCCCGCGACGACGACCTCGACGACGCCTACGAACACGGCCCCCCGGACGGGCGGTACGGCCGCCCGGGCCGCCACCCGGGACAGGCGCGCTGGCACCGCCCCATAGCGTGGATGCTCGCCCTCGTGATGGGCATCGGCATGGTCGCCCTCGCCTTCACCGCCGTCTACCGCGGGGCCTCCTCCGGCGGCCAGGGCCAGGTGCCCGCGCCCGCCTCCACCGAGGTCGGGCAGAGCGCCGGTGACGAGGCGTCGCCCAGCCCCTCCGTCTCCGCCGAGTTCAGCCGGTCCGCGGCGCCCGCGACGCCCCGTACGCCCTGAGGCGCACCCACGTGATGCCGTGTCAGAAGTTGTCGTGTACCAGGGCGTTTACCTGACGGCCCGGAGACCTACCCTGAAGGTATGGGCGGGCCAGGAGATCCACCCGCGGGGACACCCGAGGGCGCTGCCGGTGGCGGCGAGGACGAGTACCGATCGGTTGTCTTCGACGAGTCGTTCGTGCGGGCTGCCCGCCTCCAGGAGTTCTCCGCACAGGAACGCATAAGCGACCACACGCGCGCCGTGCGCCGCCGCCCCGGACTCCACCGGACGCTCTCCCGGCAGCTGTTGATACTCGTCGTCCTGATAGCCGTCGCCTTCGGCACCGCGATCTACATGGGCCTGCGCAGCCCGTACCAGTCCCCGGCCGCCAAACGCCCAGAGCCCCTGCGCATGACGGTGACACCCCTCGCACCGACCGGTCGCGTACCCGGCTCGAAGAGCGTCTCCGACCTGTACGCGCACAGCCCCGCCGCCGAGTTCCGCGTCGGCGCCGAGGGCATCAATCTCCCGCCCGCGCGCCGCACTTCGCACTTCTCGGACAGTCAGGTGATGGGCGCCCTCGTCACCGCCAAGGACTACCTGGTCGAGTCCGCGCTCGACCCGGACGTGCTCGCCGGCGGCTCCCCGCGCGACGTACGCCTTCTCATCGATCCGCAGCAGTACGCCCAGTTCGACCGCAGCTTCAACCGTCCGGCGGCCGACGGACGGCACGCGGCGACGGGGTGGCTCGTGCGGTTCGACCCGGCGCGGACCGCGCTCGCCGACCGCCGGGTCAGGACCGAGGGCACGCTGCGGATCGTCGAGACCGACAAGAACACGCTCGAGGTGACCTCGGACCACACGTTCGTGTACGCGTTGCGGGCGGTCGAACGGGGGGACCGCGCGGACGCCCGGCGGGCCAAGGGAACCGACGACGCGCGGGCGCGGGCGTCGCTGTTCACCGTCCGCCGCGAGCTGCACTTCCGCTTCGACCGCGACGACCTGCGCATGCACCGCGCAGAGGTGCTGACCTCCGTGACGCAGGCGGGCCCGCTCGCCTGTGCCGCAGGGACGGCGGACCACCTGCGGCCGCTGCTCGCCGGGGAGCGGGCGAAGACGGGCGGCCCGGCCGGCACGGATCCGTACGCGACCGGGGGAGCGACGCCGCTGTGCGGCTCGCTCGCGGCGTCGGCCCAGCCTTCGCTGTCGGCCCAGCCCTCCCTGTCGGCGTCCTGAAGCGGTGTGGCGCGACGGCTACGGCTGCTTGTCCTCCGGCGGCGTGCTGGTGCCGTTGTCCGGGCCCGTGCCGCTCTGTCCCGAGAACTTGCCGCGGAGCTTGCCGCCGAGGTCGCCCGCGCCGCCCGCGATGTCGGTGACCAGCTTCATCAGCGGGTCCTTGCTGTTGCGGACATCGTCGGCGTACGACGACGCGGACTGCCGGAAGGAGTCGGAGACCGACGTGTCCTTGTCCTCGTCGCGGCGGGGGTAGTGGCCGTCCATGATCCGCTGGAAGTCCCGCGACTCGGCCCACTTCTTCAGCTCGGCGGCGCGGACCGCGGCGAAGGGGTGCGTGCGCGGCAGGACGTTGAGGATCTTCAGGACGGAGTCGCGCAGGTCGCCCCCGGCCTCGTACTCCTCGGCCTGCTCCAGGAACGCGTCCACGTTCATCTCGTGCAGGTGGTTGCCGCCCGCGAGCTTCATCAGGCCGCGCATCGAGGCCTTCAAGTCCTGCCCGACCAGCAGGCCCGCCCGGTCCGCCGACAGCTCGGACTTGCGGAACCACTCGCGCAGGCCCGTCACGATCGCCATGATCGCGACGTTGCCGAGCGGGATCCACGCGACCTTCAGGGCGAGGTTCGTGAGGAACAGCAGGATCGTGCGGTAGACGGAGTGGCCGGAGAGGGCGTGGCCCACCTCGTGGCCGACCACCGCCCGCATCTCCTCCTCGTCGAGCAGCTCGACCAGGCCCGTGGTCACGACGATGATCGGCTCGTCCAGACCGATGCACATCGCGTTCGGGTTCGGGTCCTGGTTCACGTACATCGGCGGGACCTTCTCCAGGTCCAGGATGTAACAGGCGTCCCGCAGCATGGTGTTGAGATGCGCGAACTGCGCGTCGGACACGCGTACGGAGTCCGACAGGAACAGAAGCCTCAGGCTCCGCTCGGGGAGCAGGCCGCTGAGGGCCTTGAAGACCGTGTCGAAGCCGCTGAGCCTGCGCAGGGCCACCAGGGCCGAACGGTCCGCCGGGTGCTCGTAGGCGCGCGACGAGATGCCGGGAAAGCGCCTGCGCTGCCGGCTGGGCATCCGCTCGTGGCCCTCGCCGCCCCCGCCGCGGTGGTTGTCGTCGGTCATGCCGCATCCCCCATGTCTCGTCCTCTCGTGCCCCCGAGGTGGGGCCAAGCCTAGGCGGAGATACCGTGACAGGGCAGCACACAGAAGGAGTCTTCCGTCATGGAGCACAACCCTGGGGCCGACTGGCTCACGGAGGCGGCCAAGGCCGCGGAGCAGCAGGGACCGGGCAATCTGCTGCGGATCGTGCTGATCGTCATGGTCGTCGGATGCGTACTGGTCGGCTGGTTCCTCCTGCGGGGGTACCGCAAGGGCGCCTCCGAGGATGCTTCCGGGGATGTCCGCAAGGGTGCCGACGAGGGCGCCGGCAGGAGCGCCGACGAGGGCGCCGACAAGGGTGCCGACCACCGCAACGGCTGAGTCGGCGTAAGGCGAGGCGGGCCTCCCGCTTACGATGGGCCGGAAGTCTTTATGTCCATCCCACCTCCGGATAGGTCCTGCCTGAGATGAGCCTCCACAGCAACGCCGCCCAGCTGGTCACTCTCGCCTCCGAGGGCGGCGAGCACGGCGGCAACCACGAAAGCCTCAGCCCTCTCCTCACCGGAGGCGGCGCGCTCGTCGTCCTCCTGCTGCTCCTGTGGATCACCACCCGCTTCAACCGGGACCGCTGAACGGGACCGCTGAAACAGAGCCCGTCCGCCGGGCCGGTAGGGTCTGCACGCATGGGAGAGCAGGACATGCCTACCGGTCCGGAGACCGGTCCGGTGAGCAACGGCAAGCGCCGCCTGGGCGTCATGGGCGGAACGTTTGATCCGATCCACCACGGACACCTCGTGGCGGCAAGCGAGGTCGCCGCGCAATTCCACCTCGACGAGGTGGTGTTCGTGCCGACCGGCCAGCCGTGGCAGAAGAGCGACAAGCAGGTCTCGCCCGCCGAGGACCGCTATCTCATGACGGTCATCGCGACCGCGGAGAACCCGCAGTTCTCGGTCAGCCGCATCGACATCGACCGCGGCGGGGCCACGTACACCACGGACACACTGCGCGATCTGCGTGCCCTCAATCCCGACACGGACCTCTTCTTCATCACGGGCGCCGACGCCCTCGGCCAGATCCTCACCTGGCGGGACACGGAAGAGCTGTTCTCCCTCGCGCACTTCATCGGGGTCACCCGGCCCGGCCACACGCTGGCCGACCCCGGGCTGCCCAAGGGCGGTGTCTCCCTGGTGGAGGTGCCCGCCCTGGCCATCTCGTCCACGGACTGCCGCGCGCGCGTCGCCAAGGGCGATCCGGTCTGGTACCTGGTGCCCGACGGTGTGGTGCGTTATATCGACAAGCGTGAGCTGTACCGCGGCGAATGAGCCGAGAGGGGCACCGGTGAACGACCGACAGTACGACCCTTATGCGGGCACCGACCCGTATGCGGGCGAGTACGCGGGTGAGTACGCGGCCGACCAGTACCAGGTCGTCGGGTACGACGAGTACGGGCGGCCGGTGTACCAGCAGGTTCAGCAGGCCCAACAGGTCCAGCAGGCCCAACAGGTCCAGCAGCCACAGGTGCCTCAGCAGTCCCAGCAGCCTCAGGGGTACGGGTACGACCCGTACGCGGGCGGGCAGCAGGGGTACGACGGGTACGGCGGGGCCGGAACCTCGTACGACACCGGCCATAGCCCCTATGGGGCGGCCACGCCCCAGGACACCGCCTGGATCCCACAGCAGCAGACGCAACCCGAGCCGCCGGCACCGGAGCCCGCGCCGACGCCCCCGCCCCGTCGCGAGCAGCCCGGTGAGTACAAGACCGAGCAGTTCTCGTTCATCGAGGAGCCGGACGAGGAATCCGAAGACGTCATCGACTGGCTGAAGTTCACCGAGAGCCGCACCGAGCGGCGCGAGGAGGCCAAGCGGCGCGGGCGTTCCCGAGTCGTCGCGCTGGTCGTGGTCCTCGCCTTGGTGATCGCCGGCGGCGTCGGCTACCTGTGGTTCGCGGGCAAGCTCCCCGGCCGGTCCGGCGACGACGGCGGTGCGGCCGCCGCGTCAGGACCGCAGAAGCGCGACGTGATCGTTCTGCACCTGCACGACACCAAGGGCGGCGGCACCTCGACCGCGCTCCTGGTGAACAACGCCACCACGGAGCGGGGCGCCACCGTCCTGCTGCCCAACACCCTCGCCGTGTCGGACGACGACGGCACGCCGACGACGCTCGGCAAGTCCGTCGACGACGACGGCTCGACCGGCACCCGCGACGCGATCGACACGGTGCTGGGCACACAGGTCGAGGGCACGTGGCGGCTCGACACCCCGTACCTGGAGAACCTCGTCGAGCTCGTCGGCAACATCGACATCGACACGAACACCGACGTGCCCGACCCCAAGGCCAAGAAGGGCGAGGCCCCCCTCGTCAAGAAGGGCGAGCAGCAGACCCTGAGCGGCAAGATGGCCGTCGCGTACGCCACGTACCGCGCGTCCGGAGAGCAGGAGGCCGACCAGCTCCAGCGCTTCGGAGCGGTCATGCAGGGCGTCCTGCGCAAGCTGTCGTCGGACCCGCAGGCGGCCACGACCACGGTGCAGTCGCTCGCCCAGATCCTCGACCCGTCGCTGGAGGACAAGGACCTCGGCGCCTTCCTCGCCAAGCTCGCCGACCGCGCCAAGGGCGGCGACTACAAGACGACGCTGCTGCCGGTGGGCCAGGGCGGCACCCTGACCGACGGCGCCGGAGAGGCCGTGGTCAAGGACGTGCTCGGCGGCGCGGTGACGAGTCCGGAGAAGGACGCGGCCGTGCGGGTCGGCGTGCGGAACGCCACCGGGAAGAAGGACGCGACCCAGGACGCCCGGGTCTCCCTGGTCAACGGCGGCTACACCTTCATCGACGGCGGCGCGGGCCCGGCCGCCCGGCCCGCCTCGCAGGTCACCTACGCCGACGCCGACAAGAAGGAGCAGGCCACCGAGGTCGCCAAGACCCTCGGCCTGCCGGAGAGCGCGGTCCGCAAGGGGACGACGGCAGCCAACGCCGACGTGTCCGTGGTGCTCGGACAGGACTACAGGACCAGGTGAGAGCGGTCGGCGCGGGCCATGCCGACGGGCCCGCGCCGGGGCGGTGACGTAATCGTCTGGGGCGCTGTCGGCGGTCCGTGAGACCCTTGGGTTGTATCCACCAGCCGAAGGAAAGCTCACTAGTGACCGCCACGGACCGCTCCACCGAGCTCATCACCGTCGCCGCCCAGGCGGCTGCCGACAAGCTCGCGCACGACATCATCGCGTACGACGTCAGCGACGTGCTGTCGATCACGGACGCCTTCCTGCTCGCCTCCGCACCCAACGACCGCCAGGTCAAGTCGATCGTCGACGAGATCGAGGAGCAGCTGAACAAGCAGCTCGGCGCCAAGCCGGTCCGCCGTGAGGGCGACCGCGACGCCCGCTGGATCCTCCTCGACTACGTGGACATCGTGGTGCACGTCCAGCACAGCGAGGAGCGTGTCTTCTACGCGCTGGAGCGCCTCTGGAAGGACTGCCCCGAGATCGACCTGCCCGAGGACGCCAAGGCGACCCGCGGCAAGGGCGCCGAGCACGCCGAGCAGCAGGCCGCGGAGGAGGCCGACCTGGACGGTGAGCTGCGTTGACCCACCGCGGCCCGCGGATCATCCTGTGGCGGCACGGCCAGACGGCGTGGAACCTGGAGCGCCGCTTCCAGGGCTCCACGGACATCGAGCTGACCGAGACGGGCGTCGCCCAGGCCAAGCGCGCCGCCCGGCTGCTCGCCTCCCTGAAGCCGGACGCCATCATCGCCTCCGACCTCAAGCGCGCCGCCGCCACGGCCGGTGAGCTCTCCGCGATCACCGGTCTCCCCGTCACGCACGAGGAGGCGCTCCGCGAGACGTACGCGGGTGAGTGGCAGGGCCTGACGCACGACGAGATCATCGCCCGCTTCGGCGACCAGTACGCCGCGTGGAAGCGCGGCGAGGCGGTGCGCCGCGGCGGCGGCGAGCTGGAGACCGAGGTCGCCGACCGGGCCGCTCCCGTCGTCTTGCGCCATGCCGAGAAGCTGCCCGAGGACGGCACGCTGGTGGTGGTCAGCCACGGCGGCACGATCCGTACGACGATCGGCCGTCTCCTCGGCCTGGAGCCCCACCACTGGGAGGGACTCGGAGGCCTCACCAACTGCTGCTGGTCGGTCCTCGGCCGCGGCGCGCGGGGCTGGCGCCTCCTCGAGCACAACGCCGGCACGCTGCCGGAACCGGTGCTCGGCGACGACGACTGAGCCCCCGGGCGGGCGCCCGGACCCGGATTTCACATTCCGGCTGGTCGCAGGCTAAAGTTCTTCTTGTTCGCCCGCCGAGCGGGAAGAACGCAAGGGGCTATAGCTCAGTTGGTAGAGCGCCTGCATGGCATGCAGGAGGTCAGGAGTTCAATTCTCCTTAGCTCCACAGTCCCGGAAATCCCGTCCCCGTCAGGGGGCGGGATTTTTCTGTGTACTCCGCCACGACCTCTTCACTCCGGTCCGCGCAGACCGTGGCAGAATCGGACGGCCGGAAGGGGACGCAGCCCGACGGGAGGGAGAGAGCGATGCCTGCGAGCATCTTCGGAGAGGTCGACCACCCCTCCGAAGCGGCGGCGGTAGGACAACGGTCCGCGCTCCGCACGCTCCTCGACTGCCCTTCCTGCGGCTCGTCCCACGTCGCCCAAGTACTCGGTGACAACGGCGGCGTCTCGTACGTGTGCACCGCCTGCGGCCACAGCTGGAGCTGATCGATGGGTGCACACCGGCGGAAATGCGATTGGTGCGGCAGTGGTACGCCGATCGTCCGCGACATGGAACCGGTCAACCCGGAGTACCAGTACTGGTGCGAGGAATGCGCGCGGGCGCTGATCATAAAAGGCGACCCCATCGAGACGTACCGCGAGCTGGAGGGGGAGCCGATCTACGGCAGGCTCCTCGACGAGCACTGCACCCTCAAGCGGTTCTACTCGTTCGCCACCGCGTGACGGCGACCCACAGGAACGTAGAAGCGGTCACTGCGTAGAGGGCGGACAGCGTCATCTGGCCATAGTTCTGGTCGAGTTCGAGCCGCCCCACGCCGTGGGGCACCCACCACAGGGCGTACGAGCAGAAGACCAGGCACACGGCCCCGGCCGCCGCCCACCGTGGCCGACCGCCCCACCGCTCCGCCTCCGCCCACAGGAGCAGCGCCATCGGCACGCACCACACCCAGTGGTGCGACCACGACACCGGGCTCACCAGAAGCGCCGTCGCGGCGCAGCAGAGCACCGACCGGGCCCGCTCTCCGCGCAGCGCGGCGGCCACCGCCACAGCGAGGCCCCACGCGCCGGTCACGGCGGCCGTCAGGACCCAGGCGGTGCCGGGCTCCCCGGTGTGCAGGAGCCGCGCCAGGACGCCGCGCAGCGACTGGTTCGCGGTGTCCTCCGCAAGCCCGACACGGCCCGCCTCGAAGACCATCCGGGTCCAGAACCGCCATGAGTCGTACGGCAGGACGGCTGCCCCGAGCAGTGTCGCCCCGGCGAACGAGACGGCCGCCACGCACGCGTGCCGCACGGCGGGCCGCCACGGCCCGCGCCGCACCGCCTCGGCGGTCCCGGTGAGCAGCAGGAGGGCCGCGAAGAGCGCGGGCGTGAGCTTGACCGCCGCGGCGACACCGATGCCCACACCCGCCCAGCGGTGACCGGTGCGCCGGGTCAGGTCCCACAGGACGAGGACGGCGAGCAGCAGGTTGACCTGTCCGTAGCGCAGCGTCGTCCACACCGGCTCGCACCACACGGCGAGGGCGGACGCCCACAGAACGCTCTCCACGCGCGCGTGCCGTTCGTCGACCAGCCGCAGGGACAGGTGCACGAAGGCGACCAGGAGCGCCAGGTTGCCCAGCGTCGCGAGGGCGCGCATGGCCGCCGTGTCCAGCAGGGTCAGCGGGGTGAAGAGGAGCGCCGCGAACGGCGGGTAGGTGGTGGGCAGATGGGCCTCGGTGGTGCGCAGCGCGTAGAGGTCGCCGCCCGCGCGCACGGTCTCGCCCTCGGCCCGGTAGACCATCAGGTCGATCATCGAGACGTCGGCGGCGCGCTGGGCGAGCCAGAAGGCCGTGAAGGAGAGCAGGCAGGCCCCGGCGGCCAGGGGTACGCGGCGGCGGGCGGCGGGGAGCGCGAGCACGGTCACGAAGGCTGACAGTACCGCCCGTATCCGCCCACACCGGCCCAGACCGGAAACGATTTGGTGGAGCACGGGTATGACCGTGTAATGTTGGCGGAGCCGCCGGGGAAACCGGGCGGACAAGCAAGGGGCTATAGCTCAGTTGGTAGAGCGCCTGCATGGCATGCAGGAGGTCAGGAGTTCAATTCTCCTTAGCTCCACAGGATATGAGCGGGCCACCCGAATCGGGTGGCCCGCTCTTTCGTGTCCGGCAGCTGCTGTCTCCTCACTGCCTTCCGCTGCCGAGCGCGCGGCGGCTCCGGCCCGCCGGGAGCGCGGCGGGCAACGCCGTGCGGGACGGAGAGGTCTCCTTCGGTGCCTCCTCGATGCGCAGGGCCAGCGCGGGGCAGCGCCGCACGGCGCGGGTGGCGCGTGCTTCGGAGTAGCGCGGTACGGATGCTTCCGCCACCGACGGGAAGCCGTCGGGGCCCAGCTGGATCAGCTCCGGGACGATGTCCGCGCAGAGACCGTGTCCCTGGCAGAGCGTCCAGTCGACGGCCAGGGTGCGCCCACTGGGAGCCTCTGCCGGCGGCGTGTCCTCCTGGAGGGGGAGGACGCCCTCGACGGGGCGGCCGCATCCGCCGCCCAGGACGTGCGCGGCGAGGTCGTCCGTGAACGCCGAGATCGACGACTCCAGGAAGGCCGCCGAACCGTCCGGGTGCTTGCACGCGCCGCGCCGCTTCACGGCCCGTGTCACCTCGCGCAGCGCCTCGAGAGCGGTCGGTCCGCCGCCCTGAAGGACGTCGGAGAGGCCGCGGGCCGCCGCGGGCAGGCCGAGGTAGCAGGGACCGCACTGCCCGCTGCTCTCGGCGGCCAGCCAGTGCGCGACCCGCAACGACTCGCCGAGCGGGCATGTGCCCTCGCCGATCGGCAGGATCGCGCCCGCGCCGAGCGCGCCCCCGCACGCGTCCAGGGAGGCGCGGGAGACGACCGCGTCGTGTGCCGTCACCCCGTCGAGCCACCTGCCGTGATAGCCGCCCGTCAGCACGCCCTGGGGAAGCGCCGGTGCGCCGGCCAGCTGCAGGACGTACTGGAGGGGCACTCCGGTGGGGACCTCGACGACCATCGGCCGTGCGACCGCTCCGGAGAGGGTCAGCAGGACGGTGCCCGGTTCGTCGCGCAGGCCGGTGCGGCAGTAGCGGTCGGCGCCGGTCCTCGCTGCGACGGCGAGCTGGGCGAAGGTCTCCGCGTTGGAGAGCAGGGTGGGGGCGCCGCCCACTCCGGAGTCGGACGTCCGCACCTTGCGGCCCGGCGGCAGCGGGGGACCGCCGTCCGCCGAGCGGACGAGGGCGGAGGACTCCCCGGTGACCATGCGCACCGGATTGCGCTGCACGCGCGCGCGGAGGGCCGCTCCGCGGCGGTTGCCGAGTCCGCGCTCGGCCAGCGCGGTGCGCATCGACGCCTCGGTCGAGTCGCGGGTCAAGCCGACGACCAGGGTGCGCGCCCCGAGGGCCTCCGCGGCGAGGAGGGCGCCGTCGAGGATGAGGTGCGGCGCGCGGTTGATCAGGACGGTGTCCTTGCGGCAGGCGGGCTCGTCCTCGCTGCCGTTGACGACGACCACGGGCCGTACGCCACGACGGATCGCCGCGTCGGCGACGGACCGCAGCTTCCGGGCGAAGGGGAAGCCCGCGCCGCCGCGGCCCCGCAGGGCGATGTGTTCGGCGAGGCGGGCGAGCGGTTCGCCGGCCATCGGTTCCAGCGGGCCGTGCACCTTCAGGTGCATGGCGAGGTCGAGGCGTTCGACGAGGTCGAAGCCCGAGGTGAGCAGGGGCAGACCGACGACGCGGACTTCGGGGACGTCGGGGAGCGAGGCGTTCACGGGTGGCCTCCGGTGGCGGCGTTCCAGGGCTCGCCCGAGCTGGGGGCCTGAAAGGGCCGGTGCAGCGGTTCGGTGGCGGGGCCGCGGTCGTACGCGGGGTCGAGGGGGGCGTCGTACGAGGCGTCGTAGACGGGCTGGGGCGCGGTGTCGTAGGTCGGCTGGGGCGCGACGTAGGGCGACTCGGCGGGCGGCGGCGGGGAGGGCGCGGGCCAGCGGCACGCGGGTTCGGCGCGGGGCGGCGGGACGGTGGGGTGCGGCGGGGGCGCGGTGACGCTCACGGCGCGGTAGGCGGCCGAGATGCCGACCACGGGGTCCGTCGCGGGGGTCGGGGCGTTCGTGCCGGGCAGCGGGGTGGAGAGGGTGTCCCGCGCGGGAGGCTCGTCCCGGTGCGGGGTCGCGCGTTCCGGTTCGAGCAGGGAGAGGATGCGGGCGGCGACCTTCCGCTTGACCGGTCGCGGTGCCGCGCGGAGGGCGACTGCCCCGGCGACCGCGACCAGGCACAGGGCGTACAGCGTGACCACCCAGGGCTTCGGCTCGCGGCCCGCGTACAGACCGTGGATCAGCGCCGAGCACCAGGCGGGGTAGGCCAGCATGTGCATGGCCCGCCAGCGCGACGCGATCCGTGCGGGTGAGGCGAAGGCGCTGCGGAGGGCGCCGGTGACGGCCGTGGCGACCATCAGGAGGCCGGCGAGCGAGCCGAGGCCGATGAGTCCGGCGCTGCCCGTGACGCCGAGCCCGAAGGGCATCAGGGCCCCGAACAGCGACACGTGGTCGAGGGCGACCTTGACGGTGCCGTGCAGCAGCAGGAAGCCGACGGAGGCGATGGCGGTCGCGCGGTGGACGGCCTGGGCGAGCAGCCGCTGGCGTGAGTGCAGGAACAGCCGGTCGGTGGCCACCAGGCCCCAGACCACGGCGGCGGTCAGTGAGACCAGGGAGAGGACGCCCGCGGTGAAGTCGATGGCGGCCCGCAGGGCGTCACCGCCGGCGAAGACGAGCAGGGGTATCAGGAGCAGAGCGCCGATGCCGAAGACCCGTGGAACGGGCGAGCGGGCTGCGGAACGCGGGAGGGAACGGCTCTTGCGGTGCGGGTGCAGAGGGTTCATGGGGCGGCTCCGAAGTGGTTCGGTCCCGCCGCATGCTAAGTCGCTCCATACCGGTGGGTACGGGGTTTGAGTTATTGCGTTGTTATCAAAGCGCGACGCGATCTTGGTGTTGCCCCGATAGTGGGCGGTACGCGGAGTAATCCTTGGCCAACGCCTAAAGGTGGCATCAGTGCGGCGGTCCGTCGCGGCGACGGCGCGGAAGCTCGTCGCGGGCCGCGGGAGCGCTGCGGTACCCTGACGCCATGCGTGCCGTACGCCTTCTGCTTAGCGGGCCGCGCTGATCAGTCCCGACCGCCGGTGAATCGCGGTCGGAATCGGCGCGGCGTCCCCTCCTGTGCGAGGGGCATTTTTGTTTGACCAGCACGGTCAATTCCGCAGGCAGAGACGATCGATGGAGCTTTGAGGATCATGAGCGAGACGAATTCTGCTGCCGCCTCCGAGGTGGCCGCGCCGCACCGCTATACGGCCGCTCTGGCCGCCGACATCGAGGCACGCTGGCAGGACTTCTGGGACGCCGACGGCACCTACGAGGCGCCGAACCCGAGCGGGGACATGGCCGCGCGGGACGAGGCCGAGGCCGCGCTGGTGGCCAAGCCGAAGAAGTTCATCATGGACATGTTCCCGTACCCCTCCGGAGCGGGCCTGCACGTCGGTCACCCCCTGGGATACATCGCCACGGACGTCTTCGCGCGCTTCCAGCGCATGACGGGACACAACGTCCTGCACACCCTGGGCTTCGACGCCTTCGGCCTGCCCGCCGAGCAGTACGCGGTCCAGACCGGCACCCACCCGCGGGTCTCCACCGAGGCCAACATCGAGAACATGAAGTCCCAGCTGCGCGCGCTGGGTCTGGGCCACGACAAGCGGCGCTCGTTCGCGACGATCGACCCCGAGTACTACAAGTGGACCCAGTGGATCTTCGTCCAGATCTTCAACTCCTGGTACGACACCGACGCCGCGAAGGCCCGCCCCATCGCCGATCTGGTCGCCCAGTTCGAGAGCGGTGAACGCGCCGTACCGGACTCCACGCGCGCGTGGAGCGAGCTGGACGCCGCCGAGCGCGCCGAGGTGCTCAGCCAGTACCGCCTGGCCTACGCCTCCGACGCGCCCGTCAACTGGTGCCCCGGCCTGGGCACCGTCCTGGCCAACGAGGAAGTCACCGCCGACGGCCGCTCCGAGCGCGGCAACTTCCCCGTCTTCAAGGCCAAGCTGCGCCAGTGGAACATGCGCATCACGGCGTACGCCGACCGCCTGCTGGACGATCTGGACGCGCTGGACTGGCCCGAGGCCATCAAGCTGCAGCAGCGCAACTGGATCGGCCGTTCCGAAGGCGCCCGCGTACGTTTCCCCGTGGGCATCGAGGGCGACGCGATCACCGTCTTCACCACCCGCCAGGACACCCTGTTCGGCGCGACCTACATGGTCCTGGCGCCCGAGCACGACCTGGTCGACAAGGTCATCCCGGACGCCTGGCCCGAGGGCACCCACGAGACGTGGACCGGCGGGCACGCCACCCCGGCCGAGGCCATCGCCAAGTACCGCGCGTTCGCCGCTGCCAAGTCCGACGTCGAGCGCCAGGCCGACGCCAAGGAGAAGACCGGCGTCTTCACCGGCGTCTACGCCACCAACCCGGTCAGCGGCGAGCAGGTCCCGGTCTTCATCGCCGACTACGTACTGATGGGCTACGGCACCGGCGCGATCATGGCCGTCCCGGCGCACGACAGCCGCGACTTCGCCTTCGCGCGCGCCTTCAACCTGCCGATGCGCTGCGTGGTGGAGCCGTCGGACGACCGCGGCACCGACCCGCGCGCGTGGGACGACGCCTTCTCCTCGTACGAGGCGAAGCTGATCAACTCCGCGAACCAGGAGATCTCCCTCGACGGCATGGACGTCGCGGGCGCCAAGGCCCGCATCACGGGCTGGCTGGCCACCCGCGGCATCGGCGAGGGCACCGTCAACTTCCGGCTGCGCGACTGGCTGTTCAGCCGCCAGCGCTACTGGGGCGAGCCGTTCCCGATCGTCTACGACGAGGACGGCGTCGCCCACGCGCTGCCCGAGTCGATGCTGCCCCTGGAACTGCCGGAGGTCGACGACTACTCCCCGCGCACCTTCGACCCGGACGACGCGAACACCTCCCCGGAGACGCCGCTGTCCCGCAACGAGGACTGGGTCAACGTCACCCTGGACCTGGGCGACGGCCCGCGCACCTACCGCCGCGAGACCAACACCATGCCCAACTGGGCGGGTTCGTGCTGGTACGAGCTGCGCTACCTGGACCCGCGCAACGACCAGCAGCTGGTCGACCCGGCCGTCGAGCAGTACTGGATGGGCCCGCGCGAAGGCCAGCCGACCGGCGGCGTCGACCTGTACGTGGGCGGCGCCGAGCACGCCGTGCTGCACCTGCTGTACGCGCGCTTCTGGTCGAAGATCCTGTTCGACCTGGGCCACATCTCGTCCGCCGAGCCGTTCCACAAGCTGTACAACCAGGGCATGATCCAGGCCTACGTCTACCGGGACAGCCGCGGCTTCCCGGTGCCGGCCACCGAGGTGGAGGAGCGCGACGGCACGTTCTTCTTCGAGGGCGAGCCGGTCAAGCGCGAGCTGGGCAAGATGGGCAAGTCCCTGAAGAACGCCGTCACGCCGGACGAGATCTGCGACGAGTACGGCGCGGACACCCTGCGCCTGTACGAGATGGCGATGGGCCCCCTGGACGTGTCGCGCCCCTGGGACACGCGCGCGGTCGTCGGCCAGTACCGGCTGCTGCAGCGGCTGTGGCGCCTGATCGTCGACGAGGCGACCGGTGAGGTCACCGTCGCCGACGTCGCCGAGGCGGACATCGACGAGTCCACCCTGCGGGCCCTGCACAAGGCCATCGACGGGGTGCGCCAGGACCTGGACGGGATGCGGTTCAACACCGCCATCGCCAAGATCACCGAGCTGAACAACCACCTGACGAAGGTGGGCGGCGCGGTGCCCAGGTCCGTCGCGGAGCGCCTGGTGCTGCTGATCGCGCCGCTGGCCCCGCACATCGCCGAGGAGCTGTGGCGCAAGCTGGGCCACACCGACTCGGTGGTCCACCAGGACTTCCCGGTCGCCGACCCGGCGTACGTCGTGGACGAGTCCGTGACCTGCGTCGTGCAGATCAAGGGCAAGGTCAAGGCGCGCCTGGAGGTCTCGCCTTCCATCTCCGACGCCGAGCTGGAGAAGGTGGCGCTGGCCGACGAGCGGGTCGTGGCGGCACTGGACGGCGCGGGCATCCGCAAGGTGATCGTGCGGGCGCCGAAGCTGGTGAACATCGTTCCTGCGTGACGGCTCGCGTGTGCCGGACGGTTCGCGTGTGCCGGACGGCTCGCGTGTGACTGTTCGCGCGTAGCGGTATAGGGGTCTTCCCTTACGGGCAGGTTGGGGGTTCCGCTGGAACCTCCGGCCTGCCTTCTCCGTTTACGGTGGAAGAGGTCGATGGAGCGGACCGAGCCGACCGGATGCGGAGAGGAGCGTCATGGAAGCCGTGGGCGCGATCGTGGCGCTGCTGTTCGTGCTGTTCCTGGTGGTGGGCATCTACGCGACGGTGAAGGTCGTCAAGGCGGCCAAGCGAGGCGTGGACCGCACCATCACGGAGGCCCGCCGGACCGTGGAGGACACCACACTGCGGGCGAAGAGCTTCGCGCAGACCGGCAGCGCCGGGGAACTGGCGCAGCTGCGACTCTCCTTGCGCACTTCCATGCGGGCCACGCAGGACGTCCTCCAGGCGGGGGCCCCCGACGACGCCTCGCTGAAGGAGACCCTGCAACTGTTCGAACGGCTCAGCGTCCACGGACACGAGCTGGACGACGAGCTGCGTCGCCTTGAGCGCGACCCGGACAAGGCGGCCCTGACCGAACGGCTTCCCGCGCTGCGGGAGCGCACGGAACAGATCACGAAGGCCGCCGACTCCCTGCGGTGGTCGGCGCGCGACCGGGCCCGGCGATTCGCCGACGACGACCTGGACTCGCTGAGCACACAGATCGACATGGAGGCGGGTGCCCTGCGGCACTGGACGACGGAGCCGGCGCCCGACCGGGCCGCGGCCCCGGCCGCCTGGCCCGACCCCGCGTCCGGCCCTTCGTTCGAGCCCTCGCCCGAGCCCTCGCCGGAAGAGCCCGGGGCGGCCCGTCGGGCGGCCCAGGAGCCGACGCGGCCCGCGATCACTCCGCCCGGCGCGCGGGTGACGTATCCGTGGGAGAAGAAGGCCAAGCCCGAGAGCACGACCTGATCCGCCCGGCGCCGGAGCACCGGGGCGGGGAGGGCCCGGACTGCCACCCGACGGCGCAGACAGGTAACCTCCAGCTCATGTCCCGCCATGTCGCGATCGTCACGGATTCAACGGCCTACCTGCCGCAGGAGACGATGGAGCGGCACAACATCACCGCGGTGCCGCTGACCGTGGTCCTGGGGGACCAGGCGCTGGAGGAGGGCACCGAGATCTCGGCCCGCTCCCTCGCCCTGGCCCTGCAGAAACGCAAGTCGGTGACCACGTCCCGGCCCAGCCCTCAAGTCTTCGCGGACACTTACCGCAGGATCGCCGAGACGGGCGCGACCGACATCGTCTCGCTCCACCTGTCCGCCGAGTTCTCCGGCACGTACGACGCCGCGGTCCTCGCCGCGAAGGAGTCGCCGGTGCCGGTGCGGGTGGTGGACACCGGCATGGTGGCGATGGCGCTCGGCTTCTGCGCCCTCGCGGCGGCCCAGGCCGCGGAGGCCGGCGACTCGGCGGAGGAGGCGGTGGCCGCCGCCGAGAAGCGGGCGGCGGGAACGTCCGCGTTCTTCTACGTCGACACGCTGGACTATCTCCGCAGGGGCGGCCGCATTGGCGCGGCTCAGGCGCTCTTCGGCTCCGCGCTCGCCGTCAAGCCGCTGCTGAAGCTGGACGGCGGCCGCATCGACATGCTGGAGAAGGTACGGACGGCGTCGAAGGCGATCGCCCGTCTCGAGGAGATCGTGGTCGAGCGCGCCGGTTCCGGCCGGGTCGACGTCGCGGTGCACCACCTGGCGGCCCCGGACCGGGCGTCGACGCTTGCCGAGCGGCTCAGGGAGCAGGTGCCGGACCTCGGTGAACTGCACGTGAGCGAGGTCGGAGCGGTGATCGGGGCGCACACGGGGCCGGGACTGCTGGGGGCTGTGGTCTCGCCTCGTTGAGGTGGGGCCCGCTGTCGTGTCAGACCCCTGTCACGTCAGACCCCTGTCGCGTCAGACCGCTGTCGTGTCAGTCCCACGTATGGGTGGCGGAGTTATCCACAACTGCCGGGTAGTCCACGGAATTTGAGCAAGATCAACACGTGGTGCGGGCGGTCCGTAGCGTCGTCGGCATGACGACTCGATCAGTTTCCCGGACAGTTTCCGCGACGAGCGGGCCTGGGCGTGGCCCGGGGTCCGACGGGCGTGCGGCGGACGGGCGCGCGGCGGGCGGGCGTGCACTTGATGGCCGCGCCGGTACGCGGCACGCTCGCGGGCGGGCCCGGCGCCGACGTGCGTCGGGCGATGCGGTCAGGCGGCGGGCGGAGAGCCTGTTCGCGGAACCACAGCCACCGCCTTGGCCTGCGGTGCCTCTGCCCTCGCCCTCCCCGCAGCACCCGCCCTCGCCCTCACCCTCGCCGAGGCTGGAGGTGGCGGGTCCGGATGCGGCGCTGGTGGGCGGGAGCTGGGGCACGAAGGAAGAGGCGCCGGTAGAAGTAGCGGCCTCGTGTGAAGTAGTGGCCTCGTGTGAGGGGGAGGGCGCGCAGGCGGGGACCTCGCGGAAGGAGCGGCTGGGGCTTGCCGTGCGGGAGCGGCTGCCGATGTGGGTGCAGGCGAGGTGCGGGCTCGAACGACGAGCCGTGGTGGCGCTCGTCCTGGTCCTCGGGGTCGCCGCGGTCTTCGCCGCCCAGCATTTCTGGACGGGACGGGCCCAGCCGGTACGGCCACCGGACGTGGTCCGTGAGGCGGGGGCTGACGCCGAGCGGGGCGCGCAGCCCGCTCCGTCGCCGGGACCTGCGGTGCAGGCGGGGAGGACGTCGGCGGGTGCGGGGGCGGCTGCGGGAGACGCCGGTGCCGCGGGCGTGATCGTGGTGGACGTCAGCGGGAAGGTCCGCAAGCCGGGCGTTCATCGGCTGCCCGCCGGATCCCGGGTGGCGGACGCGCTGCGGGCCGCCGGCGGGGTCAGTCCGGGCACGAAGACGGGCGACCTCAATCGGGCGCGGTTCCTGGTGGACGGTGAGCAGGTGGTGGTGGGCGGGACGAGTGGCGTGGGGGCCGGGTCGGCTGGACCGGGTTCCGGCGGGTCGGGGACGACCGGACCAGGTGCGGCCGGTCCGGGTGCGGCCGGATCGGGTGCCGCCGGGACAGGAGCCGCCGGTCCCATCGGCCTGAACACGGCGACCGCGGAGCAGCTCGACGAACTCCCCGGAGTAGGCCCCGTATTGGCGCAGCACATCCTCGACTACCGCGCTCAGCACGGCGGTTTCCGCTCGGTCGAGGAGCTCCGCGAGGTCAACGGCATCGGTGACCGGCGCTTCGCCGATCTCCAGGGTCTCGTACGGCCATGACGCGCCCGGCGGTTCACCTCGCGTCGGGCCACCGCCTCGGCGCCTCGCATCCCCGGCAGGAGGGCCCGGCGGACCTGCGGCTCGTGCCGCCCGCGCTGGCGGCGTGGGGTTCTGCGGCCCTGATGCTGGACGCCCCACCGCGCTGGGCGATCACCACGGTGGCGGTCGGCGTACTGGCGGCCGGAGTCCTGTTGGTGACATGGACGGCTCGGGGTGCCGGAGGTGGCGGACCCGCTCGGACAGGGCCCGGCGGACCGAGACGGTGGGGCCGCTTCACAGCCGCCGCGGCTCTGCTGTGCGCCGCTGGGGCGGCGGCCTCGGCGGCGCTGCACGGGGCGGACCTGAGGCGCGGGCCGGTACCGGCGTTGGCAGGCGAATACGCTCACGTGGAAGCGGAGTTGAGGGTCACGTCCGATCCTCGGCGCACCCGTCCCCGCGTGGCCGGCGCACACGCCATGCCGCCGGCCGTGCTTCTGGACGCGGAAGTCCTTCAAGTCCTACAGGCGGACGGCACATCGACCGGGACCCGCACCCCGGTCTTGGTGGTGGTGCGAAGGGAGGCCGACGGGCCTGCCTCCGCCGCGCCCGCCGCCTCCGACCAGGATGTGGCCCACCTCACTACCCCCACTCCCTCCTGGACCGCCCTTCTGCCGTCGACGCGCGTACGGGTGAAGGGGCGGTTGGCGCCGCCGATGTCGGACGGGGGCCGGGCCGCCGCTGTGCTGCGGGTGGACGGGGAGCGGGCGCCCCGGATCGTGGGGGCGCCTTCCGGGGCGCAGCAGGTGGCCGGAAAGCTGAGGGGCGGATTGCGGGAGGCAACGGACGGCCTGCCGGCCGATGCCCGTGCGTTGCTCCCCGGGCTCGTCGTCGGGGACACCTCACGGGTGCCGGCCGAGCTGGACCAGGCGTTCCGGGCGACCGATCTCACGCATCTGCTCGCTGTGAGCGGGGCGAACCTGACGATCGTCCTCGTCCTGCTCATCGGGCCGCCGGGTCTCGCCCAGCGGGCCGAGCGGCGCGGTCTCGCGCCGAGGCTGGGCATCCCGTTGCGCACGACCGCGGCGCTCGGCGGGGTGCTGACCATCGGGTTCGTCATTGTCTGCCGACCGGACCCGAGCGTGTTGCGGGCCGCGGCCTGCGGGCTGATCGCGTTGCTCGCCATCGTCACGGGACGGCGCCGGTCGCTCGTTCCGGCGCTGGCGACGGCGGTGCTGGTGCTGGTCCTGTACGACCCGTGGCTGGCCCGGAGCCCCGGATTCCTGCTCTCTGTCCTGGCCACCGGTGCCCTGCTCACCCTCGCGCCGCGCTGGGGCGCGGCGTTGCGCGGCAGAGGGGTGCCGGCGAGGTTGGCCGACGCGCTGGCCGCCGCGGCCGCGGCTCAGGCGGTCTGCGCACCCGTCGTCGCCGTCCTCGCGGCGCGGGTGAGTCTGGTCGCGGTGCCGTGCAATCTCCTCGCCGAGTTCGCCGTCGCGCCTGCCACGGTGCTCGGGTTCGCGGCGCTGGCGGTGGCGCCGGTCGCGATGCCCGTTGCGAAGGCGCTCGCGTGGGGCGCGAGTTGGCCGACGGAGTGGATCGCGGGTATCGCTCGCACGGGGGCGGCGCTGCCGGGGAACGGTGTCGACTGGCCGGGCGGCTGGCGCGGGGGGCTCGTGCTCGCGGTGGTCACCGTGGTCCTCGTCCTGCTGGGGCGCCGGATCGTGCGGCATCCCTGGGTGGTCGCGGCCTGTGCCGCCCTGTTCTTCCTGGTGGTCGTCCAGCCCCCGCCCGTCACGCGGGTGATCACGGGGTGGCCGCCGCCGGGGTGGCGGCTTGTGATGTGCGACGTCGGGCAGGGGGACGCGACGGTGCTCGCGGCGGGGGACGGCGCGGGGGTGGTGGTCGACGCGGGGCCCGACCCGCTGTCGGCGGACCGGTGCCTGCGCTCGCTCGGGATCACACGGGTGCCGCTCGTCCTGCTCACGCACTTCCACGCGGACCATGTGGCGGGGCTGCCCGGGGTGCTGCGGGGACGCGAGGTGGGGGAGATCCAGACGACGGGGTTCCGGGAGCCGCCGGAGCAGGCCGACTTCGTGCGGAGGCAGGCGGCAGTCGCGCGGGTTCCGGTGGTGTCGGCCGTGGCGGGGGAGCGGCGCAGGGCCGGGCCTCTGGACTGGCAGGTGCTGTGGCCTCCGGCGGGGCCGGTGCCGAGACCCGAGGGGCCGAACGACGCGAGCGTGACGCTGCTCGTGCGGACGGGTGGGCTGACGATGCTGCTTCTCGGCGACTTGGAACCGCCCGCGCAGAGGGCGTTGTTGCGGAGCCCGGCCGCGGCGTCGCTCGGCTCCGTGGACGTGCTGAAAGTCGCTCACCACGGCTCGGCCCACCAGGACCCGGGCCTGCTGCGCAGGGCGGCGCCGAGGCTGGCACTGATCTCGTGCGGTGCGGACAACTCGTACGGCCATCCGTCGCCCCTCACCCTGGCGGCGCTGCGGGCCGGGGGAGCGCAGGTGCTGCGCACGGACACGGATGGGGCGGTCGCGGTGATGGGGGAGGGGACGGAGCCCCGGGCGGGGACGGGGTCCCGGGCGGGGGTGGGGTCCCGGGGTGCGCCCAGGCTCGAAGTGGTCACGCGCCCGCCGTGAGCGTCTCCTCCCACGCCCGTCGTGGCCAATTCGGGCCAGTCGCGACACTTCGCGGCGCATCGGCAGCATTCCCGTGATCTGGGTCCGTGTTGCATCGAAAGCCGCAACGGTGATCGAATGCCCTTTCGTTGCAGTTTGCAGGTGTTGTCAAGTAAGGCGGGGGTGTGTCGCGCGTGTTCGGCCGCTGGCTGGGAAACCGTACGAATCGGACCGGACGGGTGGGGGCCTTGTCGGCGCTCACGGTCCCGTCGAGTGCGGGGGTGCTCAGCTGCCGGGTGCTCGACCCGGTGAGCGAGCCCGTGCGGAACGCGGAGTTCGTCGTCAGTGATGCCATGGGGCGCAAGGTCGTCGGTGGGGGCACCGACCCCTTCGGGTCGTTCGTCACCGCTGTTCCGGCGGGGGACTACCGTCTCGCGGTCTCGGCGGAGGGGTTCACTCCGTATCGGGCGAGCGCCACGGTGGCGGAGGACGCGCACGCCTCGCTCGGCGACGTCACGCTCCAGGTCGCCGCGCCCCCGACGCTCCCCGAGCCCGGCGACTGGGAGGTCGACCCGCTGCACTCGTCGGTCTGCTTCACCGCGCGGCACATCGGTCTGGCCCGGATCCGTGGCCGGTTCAACAGCTTCGCGGGTGCGATCCGGATCGGGGAGCGGATGGAGGACTCCGCGATGCACGTCGTGATCGACGCCGCGTCCATCGACACGGCGGTCCAGATGCGCGACGACCACCTGCGCTCCGGTGACTTCCTCGACGTGGGGCGGTTCCCGACGATGGAGTTCTACAGCGACCGCTTCGTCCACAAGGGCGGCAGCCGCTGGGCGATATCCGGCGGCCTGACGCTGCACGGTGTGACGCGGACGGTCACGCTCGACACGGAGTACCTCGGGGTCGGCAAGGGCCTTGAGGGCGAGACCCGCGTCGCCTGCCGCGCCACCACCGAACTGCACCGGGACGACTTCACGATCACCTGGCAGACGATGCTGGCCCGTGGGATCGCCGCCGTCGGGCACAGCATCACCATCGACCTCGACATCCAGGTCATACCGAAGAGCGGTCCGCAGGGCGGCTGACCGTTCGCCACGGGAGCCGGCCTCCGGTCGCTACGGGGCCTCCAGCCAGCCCTCGTGTTCCGCGGCCAGTTCGTCGAGCGCCGACGGGTCGAGGCGGGCGTCGGGGTCCTCGACCACGACCAGCCACTGGGCGTCCTCGGCGTCGTCCTCGCCCGCCAGGGCGTCGCGGACCAGCTGCGGCTCCTCGGCCACGCCGAAACGGTCGGGGAGCTCTTCGGCGACCACCTCCGCGGCATCGCGGTCGGGCAGCACCAGGACATGTCGTACGTCGCTCACCCGACCATTCTCCGACACCGGACGAGACCTCAAGGCCGTAGGGCCGCACCTCAGGGCCGCACCTCAGGGGCGGACCCCGGGCGGGGTCCGGCCTCAGGGCCGTACGGGACGGGCTGTCAGTGGCGCGTGGGATGCTTGACCGCGATGGCCAGGAAGACAGCACACGACGATCCGCTCGCTCCGCTCACGCTCGCCGTGGGGCAGGAGGACCTCCTCCTCGACCGCGCCGTGCAGCAGGTGGTCGCCGCCGCCCGCGCCGCCGACGCGGACACGGACGTGCGCGACCTCACCCCCGACCAGCTGCAGCCCGGCACGCTCGCCGAGCTGACGAGCCCGTCGCTCTTCGCCGAGCGCAAGGTCGTCGTCGTGCGGAACGCGCAGGATCTGTCGGCCGACACGGTCAAGGACGTGAAGGCGTATCTGGGGTCGCCGGTCGAGGAGATCACCCTCGTCCTGCTGCACGCGGGCGGCGCCAAGGGCAAGGGGCTGCTCGACGCCGCGCGCAAGGCGGGCGCGCGCGAGGTCGCGTGCCCCAAGATGACCAAGCCCGCGGACCGGCTGTCGTTCGTGCGCGCGGAGTTCCGTGCGACGGGCCGCTCGGCGACCCCGGAGGCCTGCCAGGCGCTCGTCGACGCGATCGGCAGCGACCTGCGCGAGCTCGCTTCCGCGGTGTCCCAGCTGGCGGCGGACGTCGAGGGCACGATCGACGAAGAGGTCGTGGGACGGTACTACACGGGCCGCGCGGAGGCCTCCAGCTTCACGGTGGCCGACCGGGCCGTGGAAGGCCGGGCGGCCGAGGCGCTCGAAGCGTTGCGCTGGTCCCTGGCGACCGGCGTCGCCCCCGTCATGATCACCAGCGCTCTCGCACAGGGCGTCCGCGCGATCGGCAAGCTCTCCTCCGCGCGCGGGGGGCGCCCCGCCGATCTCGCCCGCGAGCTGGGCATGCCGCCGTGGAAGATCGACCGCGTGCGCCAGCAGATGCGGGGCTGGACCCCGGACGGGGTGGCCGCGGCGCTCACGGCGATCGCCGCGGCCGACGCGGGCGTCAAGGGGGGCGGTGACGACCCCGAGTACGCGCTGGAGAAGGCCGTCGTCGCGATCGCCCGTGCGGCGCGTTCACGTCGCGCCTAGCGGCTACCGGCCGTGGGCCCACCGTCTGCGGGGCTCGTGTGCATTTCGTCTGCGGCGTGCGTCGTGGCTGGTCGCGCAGTTCCCCGCGCCCCTGACAGAGCACCCCTGCCCTCAGCGACAGAGCACCCCTGCCCTCAGCGCACCGCCCGCCCCGCCCTGAAGCCCCGCCCGAATTCCAGCACCGCCCCCGGACACAGCAATGCCCCCGGAGTGGGTCCGGGGGCATCGTCGCAGCGTGGCGTACTGCGTGGTCTGTCCGCGATTCGAGGTAGAGGGCTCGAATTACCCTCGCGGGAAGGATTGATCAGCGCCCCGGCGAGCCGGGGCCGAGGACGTCAGTCCTTAGAGGGACGCGGCCTTCGAAGCAAGCGCCGACTTCTTGTTGGCGGCCTGGTTCTTGTGGATGACGCCCTTGGAGACGGCCTTGTCCAGCTGACGCGTGGCCTCACGCGTGAGCTCGGCGGCCTTCTGGGTGTCACCGGCGGCAACGGCCTCGCGGGCCTTGCGGATCGCGGTCTTCAGCGAAGACTTGACCGCCTTGTTGCGCTGACGCGCCTTCTCGTTGGTCTTGATCCGCTTGATCTGGGACTTGATGTTCGCCACGAAAGAGCCTTTTCAGGTTCAGGTACTGCAGAGGTGACTGCAGATGAGTGTTATGACACGCGTCTCGACGCTTGAGAGGGCTACGAGACACAGCTGTCCACGGTACCAGCCGCCCTCCTACCGGCCCAAACCGAGCGCAGTGGCCCACCCATGGGACGATGGAACCTACGTATAGATCCGACCCGAGGCGACAGGCGCCTCAAGAGACAGGACCCTGCGTGCCCGCGACCCCTAAGAATGTGCCCGAGCCGAGCCGTACCGACCCGGCGCTGATCCGCAATTTCTGCATCATCGCGCACATCGACCACGGCAAGTCCACGCTCGCCGACCGCATGCTCCAGCTCACCGGAGTGGTGGAGCAGCGGCAGATGCGTGCTCAGTACCTCGACCGCATGGACATCGAGCGCGAGCGCGGCATCACGATCAAGTCCCAGGCGGTGCGTCTGCCCTGGGCCCCGACAGAGGGCCCGAGCGAGGGCAGTACGCACATCCTCAACATGATCGACACCCCGGGCCACGTGGACTTCACCTATGAAGTCTCGCGTTCGCTCGCGGCCTGCGAGGGCACGATCCTCCTGGTCGACGCGGCCCAGGGCATCGAGGCGCAGACTCTCGCCAACCTCTACCTGGCGATGGAGAACGACCTCAAGATCATCCCCGTACTGAACAAGATCGACCTGCCCGCCGCGCAGCCCGAGAAGTTCTCCGAGGAGCTCGCCAACCTCATCGGCTGCGAGCCCGAGGACGTCCTGAAGGTCTCCGCCAAGACCGGCATGGGCGTCGAGGCGCTGCTCGACAAGGTCGTCGCCGAGATCCCGCCCCCGGTCGGCGTCGCGGACGCCCCGGCGCGCGCGATGATCTTCGACTCGGTCTACGACTCCTACCGCGGCGTCGTGACGTACGTCCGCGTGGTCGACGGCCAGCTCAACAAGCGCGAGCGGATCCGGATGATGTCCACCGGGGCCACGCACGAGCTCCTCGAGATCGGTGTCTCGTCCCCCGAGATGACCCCGGCCGACGGCATCGGCGTCGGCGAGGTGGGCTACATCATCACCGGCGTGAAGGACGTCCGTCAGTCCAAGGTCGGTGACACGATCACCTCCCTGAGCAAGGGCGCCACCGAGCCGCTCGGTGGTTACAAGGACCCGAAGCCGATGGTGTTCTCGGGCCTGTACCCGCTGGACGGCTCGGAGTACCCGGACCTGCGCGAGGCTCTCGACAAGCTGCAGCTCAACGACGCCGCGCTCGTCTACGAGCCGGAGACCTCGGCCGCTCTCGGCTTCGGTTTCCGCGTCGGCTTCCTCGGGCTCCTGCACCTCGACGTGATCCGCGAGCGCCTGGAACGCGAGTTCGGGCTCGACCTGATCGCCACCGCCCCCAACGTGGTCTACCGCGTGATCATGGAGGACGGCACCGAGCACACGGTCACCAACCCGAGTGAATTCCCCGAGGGCAAGATCGACCAGGTCTTCGAGCCGGTCGTGCGTGCCACGATCCTCGCGCCCAGCGAGTTCATCGGCTCGATCATGGAGCTGTGCCAGAACCGGCGCGGCGTCATGCTCGGCATGGACTACCTCTCCGAGGACCGCGTCGAGATCCGCTACACGCTGCCGCTGGCCGAGATCGTCTTCGACTTCTTCGACCAGCTGAAGTCCAAGACGCGCGGTTACGCGTCCCTGGACTACGAGCCCACGGGCGAGCAGTCCGCCCAGCTCGTCAAGGTCGACATCCTGCTCCACGGTGACAAGGTCGACGCGTTCTCGGCGGTCACGCACAAGGACCAGGCGTACGCGTACGGCGTGCGGCTCGTCGCCAAGCTGCGCGAGCTCATCCCGCGGCAGGCCTTCGAGGTGCCCGTCCAGGCGGCGATCGGGTCCCGGGTCATCGCCCGCGAGACCATCCGCGCCATCCGCAAGGACGTCCTCGCCAAGTGCTACGGCGGTGACATCTCCCGTAAGCGCAAGCTGCTCGAGAAGCAGAAGGAGGGCAAGAAGCGCATGAAGATGGTCGGCTCCGTCGAGGTGCCGCAGGAAGCCTTCATCGCCGTCCTCTCCAGCGACGACAGCGGCCCCGGCAAGGCCAAGAAGTAAATGCCCCGGCGGCGGGTCCGCCGCCGCCCCGCGGGCCCGGTGCGCACACGCACCGGGCCCGCGGCGCGTTGCGGCGGGCCTGCCCGTTCCGTTTGGGTGTCTGTAGGAAGTGACAGGCAGATGCCCCTTACGCACCGGGCGTCGGCGCTCTACCCTGATCACCACTCGTAGGTTACTCGCAAGTTAAACAAGTAGCCCTGAGGGATGTAAGAAGCAGCCGCCAGCCAGTTCGCCGCACTGACGTGGGCCCGGAGGATGTCGTGAGCGACACACAGACCTTGATCGAGAACCGTCCGCCGTCCGTGGCGCATCTCTTCCTGGAGCGCGTGGCGGCCACCCCGGATGCCGAGGCCTACCGCTATCCCGTCCCGGCGGCGTCGGGCGAGGGCCCCGACGAATGGAAGTCCCTCAGCTGGGCGCAGGCCGCCGAGCGCGTCGACGCCATCGCGGCGGGCCTCGTCGAGCTCGGCCTGCGGGCCGAGGACCGCGTCGCCCTCGCCTCCTCGACGCGCGTCGAGTGGATCCTCTGCGACCTCGCCATCATGTGCGCAGGCGCGGCCACCACGACCGTGTACCCGCAGACCAACGCCGAGGAGTCGGCGTACATCCTGGCCGACTCCGGCAGCCGTGTGCTGATCGCCGAGGACGCCGCGCAGCTCGCCAAGGCCCGCGAGAAGCGCGCGGACCTGCCCGAGCTGCGCCACGTCGTCGTACTCGACCCGGAGGGCGCGGCCCCCGCCGAGGGCGACCCCGACGGATGGGTGCTCACCCTCGCCGACCTGGAGGCCCGCGGCGCCGCGCACCTGGAGAAGAACCCGGGACTCGTCAAGGAGCGCATCGCGGCGATCACCAAGGACCAGCTCGCCACGATCATCTACACCTCCGGCACCACCGGTAGGCCCAAGGGCGTGCGCCTGCCCCAGGACAACTGGTCGTACATGGCCAAGGCCATCGCGGCGACCGGCCTGCTCGGCCCCGACGACGTGCAGTACCTGTGGCTGCCGCTCGCCCACGTCTTCGGCAAGGTGCTGACCTCCGGGCAGATCGAGCTGGGCCACGTCACCGCCGTCGACGGCCGCGTCGACAAGATCATCGAGAACCTGCCGGTGGTGCAGCCGACGTACATGGCGGCCGTCCCCCGCATCTTCGAGAAGGTCTACAACGGCGTCGCGGCCAAGGCACGGGCCGGCGGCGCGGCCAAGTACAAGATCTTCCAGTGGGCCGCGGAGGTCTCCCGCGAGTACGCGAAGGTCAGCCAGGACAACTTCCGCAGGACCGGCACCGCGTCCGTGCCGTTCGGGCTGCGCGCCAAGCACAAGACGGCCGACGCCCTCGTCTACTCCAAGCTGCGCGAGGCCTTCGGCGGCAGGCTGCGCGCCGCCGTCTCCGGCTCCGCCGCGCTCGCCCCCGAGATCGGCTACTTCTTCGCGGGCGCCGGCATCCACATCCTCGAGGGGTACGGCCTCACCGAGTCCTCCGCCGCTTCCTTCGTGAACCCCGGCGAGGCCTACCGCACCGGCACCGTCGGCAAGCCGCTGCCCGGCACCGAGGTGCGCATCGCCGACGACGGCGAGATCCTGCTGCGCGGCCCCGGCATCATGGAGGGCTACCACGGCCTCCCGGAGAAGACGGCCGAGGTCCTGGAGTCCGACGGCTGGTTCCACACCGGGGACATCGGCGAGCTGTCCGTCGACGGCTACCTGCGGATCACGGACCGCAAGAAGGACCTGATCAAAACCTCCGGCGGCAAGTACATCGCGCCCGCCGAGGTCGAGGGCCAGTTCAAGGCGGTCTGTCCCTACGTCTCCAACATCCTCGTGCACGGCGCCGACCGGAACTTCTGCACCGCCCTCATCTCCCTCGACGAGCCCGCGATCCTGCAGTGGGCCAAGGAGAACGGGCAGGAGGGCAAGTCCTACGCGGAGGTGTGCGCCGCGCCCGCGACGGTCGAGCTCATCGACGGTTACGTGCGCGAGCTCAACGAAGGCCTGCAGCGCTGGCAGACCATCAAGAAGTTCCGGCTGCTGCCGCGCGACCTGGACGTCGAACACGGCGAACTGACGCCCAGCCTGAAGCTGAAGCGCCCGGTGGTCGAGCGCGAGTACAAGCACCTGATCGAGGAGATGTACGCGGGGTCGCGCGAGGCCTGAGCGACCGCAGGGCATGGCCCCGGGGTCCGGGAGCCTGCCCCGCGCGGCCGGGGCTGCCGTCTAGACGCCCCGGCCGCGGCGCATCTCCTGCACCAGTTCCTCCATGTGCGTCACGTGGCGGCGCAGTTCGAGGACGTCCTTCAGGCTGCTCGCGGCCATGTGGGTCTCGATCGCCGAGAGACGGGCGGCGAGCTCGTCGAACTGGCGCTGCTCGCGGGCCAGTATCCGTTCCAGCTGCCTGTTCTTGCGGTGCAGTTCGAGGAAGACGGTGACCTTGGCGCGCAGCACCCACGGGTCGAAGGGCTTGGTGAGGTAGTCCGCCGCTCCCGTCGCGTAGCCGCGGAAGGCGTAGCCGGAGTCGTTGTCGGTGCCCGTCAGGAAGATGATGGGCACGTCCTTGGTCTGGTCGAGCCGTTTGATGTTCGATGCCGTCTCGAAGCCGTCCATGCCGGGCATGCGGACGTCCAGGAGGATCACGGCGAATCGTTGCCGCAAAATCGCCTTCATCGCCTCCTCGCCCGAACGAGCCCGCACCAGGGGCTCGTTCAGTGATCCGAGGACGGCTTCCAGCGCCATCAGGTTGTCCTCCATGTCATCGACCAGGAGGATGCTCGCGCGGTTGTCGGTGGTGGCCTCTGCACTCATGGTCACGGTGCCTCACTCGGTCGTCGGCGGGACAACGCTCTCTCCTTGAACGCTGTCCCGCTCCTGAACGACGGTCTCTGGATCGGGGGTCGTGGGTTGCTCGTCGGCCGACGAGCCGGCCGGGTCCAGGAGGGCACAGACGACGCCGAGCAGCTGATCCACGTCCACGGGTTTGGGGACGTAGTCGGTGGCGCCCTGGGAGATCGCCTTCTCGCGGTCCCCGGGCATCGCCTTGGCGGTGAGGGCGACGATGGGCAGGCCCCGCCAGCGTGGGCTGCGACGGATCGCGGCCATGGTCTCGTACCCGTCCATCTCCGGCATCATGATGTCCATCAGCACGATGTCGACATCGGGGTTGCGTTCCAGGGTCTCGATGCCCTCGCGGCCGTTCTCCGCGTACAGGACGGGCATGCCGACACGGCTGAGGACATGGGTGAGGGCGAAGACGTTGCGGATGTCGTCGTCGACGATGAGCACCCTGCGACCCGGCAGTATGCGGCCCGCGTGGCCTTCCTTCCACTCCTCCAGTTTGGTGGGCGTGGGCCAGCTGTCGTCCGGTTCGAGGGCAGTGTGTGGGCGCAGGGCGGCCTGTTCGACCGGTTCCGGGAGGTGCTGGGTGTGTGCCGCGGCGTACGCGATGGCGGCCGCGCCGTGGCCCGGGTGCACCACGGGGACGTAGAGCGAGAAGGTCGAACCCTGGCCGGGGCTGCTCTCCGCGGTGATACGGCCGCCGAGCAGGCCCGCGATCTCACGGCTGATGGAGAGGCCGAGGCCCGTGCCGCCGTACTTGCGGTTGGTGGTGCCGTCGGCCTGCTGGAACGCCTCGAAGATCACCGGGAGCTGCTCGGCGGGGATGCCGATGCCGGTGTCGCTGACGGCGAAGCACAACAGGTCCTCGTTGTCGTGCAGCAGCCGGTCGCCCGAGGACTCCTTGACGCGGCTGACGCGCAGCTCGACGCTGCCCGCCGAGGTGAACTTCACCGCGTTCGACAGCAGGTTCCGCAGGATCTGCTGGAGGCGCTGCTCGTCGGAGAACATCTCGCGCGGCACGTCCTCGCCCACCGACACGTCGAAGGCGAGGCCCCGGTCGAGGGTGAGCGGGCGGAACGTCGCGTGGACGTAGTCGAGGACCTTGATGAGGGGGAGCTTCTTGGGGCGTACGTCCATCCGGCCCGCCTCGATCTTCGACAGGTCGAGGATGTCGTTGATGAGCTGCAGCAGGTCGGAGCCGGAGCGGTGGATGGTCGTCGCGAACTGCACCTCCTGGTCGGAGAGGTGGTCGTCGGGGTTGTCGGAGAGCAGCCGGGCGAGGATGAGCAGCGAGTTGAGCGGCGTGCGCAGCTCGTGCGACATGTTCGCCAGGAACTCCGACTTGTACTGGGAGCTCGTGGCCAGCAGCGCGGCCTTCTCCTCCAGCTCCGCGTTGGACCTGCGCAGTTCGGCCTGTTGGCGCTGGAGTTCGTCCGAGCGCTCCTGGAGCTGGATGGCGAGGCGCTGCGACTCGCCGAGCAGCGACTCCGTGCGGGAGTTGGCGATGATGGTGTTGATCGCGACACCGATGGTGTTGACGAACTGGTCGAAGAACGCCAGGTGGACGTCGGAGAAGCGGGAGAACGTCGCCAGCTCGATGACGCCGAGCAGCTTGTCCTCGAAGAGGATCGGGATGATGACGACCGTCGCCGGTGCCGCGTCGCCGAGCCCCGAATGGATCTTGATGTAGTCCGGCGGCACCTCCTCGACGAGGATGCGCTTCTTCTCCAGCGCCGCCTGGCGCACCAGACCCTGCGCGGGCATGCCGCCCGTGTCGACGACCGAGCCCTGCGCCGCTCCGTACCCGGCGATGAACGCGAGGCCCTTGGCGGTCACCTGGCTGGGCGCGGGCGCCTCCGCCGTGTCCGGGTCGGCCAGGAAGAACGCGCCGTACTGCGCGTTCACCAGCGGTGTCAGCTCGCGCAGGATCAGGTCGGCGACCTCCATCAGGTCGCGGTGGCCCTGCATCAGACCGGCGAGGCGGGCGAGGTTGGACTCCAGCCAGTCCTTGGCGCGGGTGGTCTCACGGAGGTTGTTGACCATGAGGTTGATGTTGTCCTTGAGCTCGGACACCTCACCCCGGGTCTCCACCGTGATGGAGCGGGTCATGTCGCCCTGGGCCACGGCGGATGCGACCTCGGCGATCGCGCGGACCTGAGTGGTGAGGTTCAGCGCGAGCTCGTTCACGTTCGTCGTCAGGCGCTTCCACGTGCCGTACACGCCCTCGACCCGGGCCTGACCGCCCAGCTGGCCCTCGGAGCCCACCTCGCGGGCCACGCGGGTGACCTCGGAGGAGAACGACGACAGCGTGTCCACCATGGTGTTGATGGTGGTCTTCAGCTCCAGGATCTCGCCGCGCGCGTCGACGTCGATCTTCTTGGAGAGGTCGCCCTGGGCCACCGCGGTGGCGACCTGCGCGATGTTGCGGACCTGGCCCGTCAGGTTGTCCGCCATGTAGTTGACGTTGTCGGTGAGGTCCTTCCACACGCCGGACACACCGAGCACCTGCGCGCGGCCGCCGAGCCTGCCGTCCGTGCCGACCTCGCGGGCGACGCGGGTCACCTCGTCGGCGAAGGCGCGCAGCTGCTCCACCATGGTGTTGACGGTGTCCTTCAGCTCCAGGATCTCGCCGCGCGCCGTCACGGTGATCATCTTGGAGAGGTCGCCGTTGGCGACGGCGGTGGTGACCTGGGCGATGTTGCGGACCTGGGAGGTGAGGTTGGACGCCATGAAGTTGACGTTGTCGGTGAGGTCCTTCCAGACGCCCGACACGCCCCGCACCTGGGCCTGACCGCCGAGGTTGCCCTCGGTGCCGACCTCGCGGGCGACGCGCGTGACCTCGTCGGCGAACGCGGACAGCTGGTCGACCATCGTGTTGATCGTCGACTTCAGCTCCAGGATCTCGCCCTTCGCCTCGACCGTGATCTTCTTGCCGAGGTCGCCCTGCGCCACGGCCGTCGACACGAGCGCGATGTTGCGGACCTGGGAGGTGAGGTTGTCGGCCATGAAGTTGACGTTGTCGGTGAGGTCCTTCCACACACCGGACACGCCCCGCACCTGGGCACGGCCGCCGAGGTTGCCTTCGGTGCCGACCTCGCGGGCGACACGGGTGACCTCGTCGGCGAAGGCGGACAGCTGGTCGACCATCGTGTTCACCGTCGACTTCAGCTCCAGGATCTCGCCCCGGGCGTCGACGGTGATCTTCTGGCTCAGGTCGCCGTTGGCGACGGCGGTGGTGACCTGGGCGATGTTGCGGACCTGGGAGGTGAGGTTGGACGCCATGAAGTTGACGTTGTCGGTGAGGTCCTTCCACACGCCCGACACCCCGCGCGCCTGAGCCCGGCCGCCCAACTGGCCCTCGGTGCCGACCTCGCGCGCCACACGCGTCACCTCGGCGGCGAACGCGGAGAGCTGCTCCACCATCGTGTTCACGGTCAGCTTCAGTTCGAGGAGCTCGCCCGTCGCCTCGACGGTCACCGTGCGCGTCAGGTCGCCCTGTGCCACCGCCGTCGTCACGAGCGCGATGTCCCGCACCTGCGCGGTGAGCCGGGACGCCATCGTGTTGACGGCCTCCGTCACGTCACGCCAACTGCCCGACAGACCGCGCACCTTCGCGCGCCCGCCGAGCCGCCCCTCCGTGCCGACCTCGCGGGCGACCCGCGTGACCTCGCCGGTGAAGAGCGACAACTGGTCCACCATCGTGTTGACGGCACGGCCCAGGCGCCGTAAGTCACCGCGCAGTTCACGGGTGCCGTCGTGCAGGTCGACGCGTTGCGTGAGGTCGCCGCCCGCCACCGCGTTCAGCACCCGGGTCGCGTTCGCCGCGGGGGCGACCAGCGCGTCCAGCAGGGTGTTGACCTCCGAGACACGGGCGGCCCACCGGCCCTGGCCGGGGCTCGCGCCGAACCGCTCGTCCAGCCGGCCGTGCCGTATGATCTCGCGCCGCACGCGCACCAGCTCGCCGTCGAAGTGCAGCGAACGGTCCAGCATCTCGTTGAAGACCGAGTACAGCTCGGCGGTCAGACCGTCACCCACCGGCGCCACTTTGGTGAAGTCGCCGTCCCGCGCGGCACGCATGGCGGCGAGAAGCGGGCGCAGCTGGGCGTTGGCTGAATCCATACCGGACTCGGCACTCTGCGTCGGGACCGGGAGCCGGTCTTTTCCAAGCACAGGCATAGCACTGTTCTCACTCATAACGGCCCACTTCGGTAACTCGGTGCTTATGAGCGTGGCCAGTCTGTCACTCTGTCGGTGTCGCCTGAGGCGTATTCGCCCGAACTGCTCAGGAGCCGCACCGTGGGGTCCATTCCGATGCAACGGGAGGCCGATATTCGTGCCTCCGCCACGGACCCGGGCCGCCCCGGGCCACCGGCGGTCGTGCGCACGTCACTGCCCGGAAACCCGCTGGCGCCCGCCGCCGCGCGGAGATTCGTGCGGGCGGCGCTCGCCGACTGGACCGAGCTCGGCGTGCCCGCGGCCGCGGGCATCACCGACCGGCTGGCCGACGACGCGGTGCTGTTGGTCAGCGAGTTGGTGACCAACGCCGTCGTGCACGCGGGCACGGCCGTCGAGCTGATGTGCCGGCTCGACGACGTGCTCCCCGGCGAGCTGACGGAGACCCTCCTCATCGAGGTCGCCGACCACCACCCCTCACGCGCCGTCCGCGGCGACCACCGTCCGCCGTCCCTCGGCACGCCCGAGTACGGCCGGGGCCTCCACCTCGTCGCGACCCTCTCCGAGTCCTGGGGCATCACCTACCGCACCGGCACGAAATCCGTCTGGGCCCGGCTGCCCGTCGAGGGCGTCCAGGCCGTCCACGAGATCGAGTCGTACGCGAGCGAGCAGGCGCTGCAGCGCGGACTGCGGGCCGCCGAGATTCTCGCGCCGCTGCCCAACCAGGCCTCGCAGGACACCGATTGGGTCAACAGGGGCGCGCTCTCCTTCCTCGCCGAGGCGTCCGACCTGCTGGCCGGACAGTTCGACCAGGACCTGGTGGCCGCACTCGCCGGACAGCTCCTCGTGCCGCGCCTCGCGGACTGGTGCGCGGTCTGGCTCGACGACGGGACGGCGCACAACTCCGTGGGCCTGCAGGGGGCGCGGCTCGCCCGGGTGTGGCACACCAGCGAGCACCGGATAGAGGAGCTGCGCCGCGTCCTGGAGAAGGAGCCGCCCCACGTCCCGGACACGGCGGGCTCCGGCGCCTTCCCGCTGCCCTGGCCCGGTGAGGCGCTGACGGGAGGGCCGGCCGGCGCGGCCCTGGCGTACCGGCTGACGGCCGGCGGGCGCGTCCTCGGCACGCTCGTCATCGGCCGGTCCGGGCTCGTCCGCTTCCCCGACGAGGTCACGGGTCTCGTCGAGGACTTCAGCCGCCGCGTCGCCCTCGCCATCAGCACCGCCCGCCGCTACCAGCGCCAGGCCAACATCAGCCAGGTGCTCCAGCGCGGCCTGCTGCCCAGCAAGGTCGCGGACATCCCCGGCGTCGAGAGCGGCCTCGTCTACGAACCGCAGGACAAGGGCGGCCCCGGTGGCGACTTCTACGACGTGTTCCAGGCGGGTGACGGCCGCTGGTGCTTCGCGCTCGGCGACGTCCAGGGCAAGGGGCCCGAGGCGGCCGTCGTCATCGGTCTCGCCCGCCCCTGGCTGCGGCTCCTCGCCCGCGAGGGGTACCAGGTCGCGGAGGTCATGGACCGCCTCAACCAGCTGCTCCTCGACGACGCGACCGAGGCGGCGGACGCGGCGGCGGCGGTCGTCGCGGTCGCGGGCGGGCAGGGCGTGCCGCCCGACAGCCCCACGTCGCGCTTCCTCTCGCTCCTGTACGGAGAGATCGTCCCGTACGAAGGAGGGGTCCGCGTCACCCTCGCCTGTGCCGGGCATCCGCTGCCGCTCGTCATGTCCGCGGCGGGGGAGGTGCGGGAGGCGGCCACTCCGCAGATGCTGCTCGGGGTCGTCGACGACGAGACGTACACGAGCGAGAGCTTCGACCTGCGGTCCGGCGAGACGCTCCTGTGCGTCACGGACGGCGTCACCGAGCGCCGGACGGGCCGCCGCCAGTTCGACGACGGAGACGGCCTCGCCAAGGCCCTCTCCGGCTGCGCGGGCCTCGACGCGCAGCTGGTGGCGGAGCGCATCAGACGCCTAGTCCACGAATTCTCGGAGCGGCCACCGGACGACGACCTGGCCCTGCTGGTGCTGCGGGCCCGGTGAGGGGGAGGGGGCGTGGCGTCGGGTGGGGGACAATCGACGGTATGCCCTCCGCACTGCCCGATGGTGAGCCCATGCCCGAGGACGGCGCGCTGCCCGCGTCCGCCCTCGACGGCGCGGCCTCCCGCCCCCTCGGCTTCTACCTGCACGTCCCGTACTGCGCCACGCGCTGCGGCTACTGCGACTTCAACACGTACACCGCGACCGAGCTGCGCGGCTCCGGCGGCGTCCTCGCCTCCCGCGACAACTACGCGCAGACCCTCGCCGACGAGGTGCGGCTCGCCAGGAAGGTCCTGGGCGACGACCCGCGGCCCGTGCGGACCGTCTTCGTCGGGGGCGGTACGCCGACGCTGCTCGCCGCCCGCGACCTCGTGGCGATGCTCGCCGCCGTACGGGACGAGTTCGGGCTCGCGGACGACGCGGAGATCACGACGGAGGCGAACCCGGAGTCGGTCGACGAGGCGTATCTGAGCGAGCTCCGCGAGGGCGGCTTCAATCGCGTCTCCTTCGGCATGCAGAGTGCGAAGCAGCACGTCCTGAAGGTGCTGGACCGCACGCACACGCCCGGCCGCCCCGAGGCGTGCGTCGCCGAGGCGCGGGCCGCCGGCTTCGAGCACGTCAACCTCGACCTGATCTACGGCACGCCCGGCGAGACCGACGACGACTGGCGCGCCACGCTCGACGCGGCGATCGGCGCGGGACCCGACCACGTCAGCGCCTACGCGCTCATCGTGGAGGAGGGCACGCAGCTGGCGCGGCGCATCCGGCGCGGCGAGGTGCCGATGACCGACGACGACGTGCACGCGGACCGGTACCTGATCGCCGACGAGGTCCTCGGGAACGCGGGCTTCTCCTGGTACGAGGTGTCCAACTGGGCCACCTCCGACAGCGGCCGCTGCCTGCACAACGAGCTGTACTGGCGCGGCGCCGACTGGTGGGGCGCGGGACCCGGCGCGCACAGCCACGTCGGCGGTGTGCGGTGGTGGAACGTCAAGCATCCCGGTGCGTACGCGGGAGCGCTGGCGGGCGGCGGGTCGCCGGGGGCCGGACGTGAGGTGCTGTCGGCGGAGGACCGGCGGGTGGAGCGGATCCTGCTGGAGCTCCGGCTGCGGGAGGGCTGCCCGCTGTCGCTGCTGCGCGAGGCGGGGCTCGCGGCGTCCGTACGGGCCCGGGACGAGGGGCTCCTCGATGCCGGGCCGTACGCGGAGGGACGCGCCGTCCTGACGCTCCGAGGGCGGCTCCTCGCCGACGCCGTGGTGCGGGACCTGGTGGACTGAGGGCGCGCCCCCGGGCGTGGATCGGTCTACGGGAGCGTGACGAAGTCGATCAGTTCTTCCACGCGGCCCAGGAGCGGGGGCTCCAGGTCCTTGTAGGAGTGGACCGAGTTCAGGATGCGCTGCCAGGCCGCGCCCGTGTTGGGCGGCCAGCCGAGGGCCTCGCAGACGCCCGTCTTCCAGTCCTGGCCGCGGGGGACGCGGGGCCAGGCGGGGATGCCGACCGAGGACGGCTTCACCGCTTCCCAGACGTCGATGTAGGGGTGCCCGACGACCAGGGCGTGGGCGCTGGTGACCTGCGCAGCGATGCGGGACTCCTTGGAGCCGGGGACCAGATGGTCGACCAGGACGCCGAGGCGGGCGTCCGGTCCGGGGGCGAACTCGGCGACGATCGCGGGGAGGTCGTCGACGCCCTCCAGGTACTCCACGACGACGCCCTCGATGCGCAGGTCGTCGCCCCAGACGCGCTCGACGAGTTCGGCGTCGTGCCGGCCCTCCACGTAGATGCGTCCCGCGCGGGCGACCCTGGCCCGCGCCCCGGGCACGGCCACCGAGCCGGACGCGGTGCGGGACGGACGTACGGGAGCCGCAGCCCGGGAGGGGCGGACCAGGGTGACCGGGCGGCCCTCCAGGAGGAAACCGCGCGGTTCCATCGGGAAGACGCGGTGCTTGCCGAAGCGGTCCTCCAGCGTCACCGTGGGGCCCTGCGCCGTCTTCTCGCAGCGGATCACCGCCCCGCAGAAACCGGTGCTCAGCTCCTCGACCACGAGGCCGGCGTCCGCCGCCACCTCCGGCACGGGCTTCGGCTTCTTCCAAGGGGGCGTGAGGTCGGCGGAGTACTGGCGCATTCTCGTGACGATAGGAAGAGCGGTGGCGTCACGCGTCACGACACGCCGAAGCGGGCGGCCAGTGTGGCGCGTTGGGCACGGACAAAAGCCGCATCCACCGTCGCGCCGTGCCCGGGTACGTAGAGCGCGTCCTCGCCCCCCAGGTCCAGGAGGCGGTCGAGCGCCGCGGGCCAGTGGTTCGGCGCCGCGTCCGGGCCCGCCTGCGGCTCACCCGACTCCTCCACGAGGTCGCCGCAGAAGACGACCTCCCGGCCGCCCCCGGTGCCGGGCACGAGGACCGCGAGGTCGTGGCCGGAGTGGCCGGGCCCGAGGTTGGCGAGCAGCACCCGCACGTCGCCGCCGAGGTCCAGCGTCCACTCCCCGCACACCAGGTGGTGCGGGCGGACCAGGAGGTCGGCCGCCTCAGCCGCCGCGTCCGGGTCCAGACCATGCCGCACGGCGTCCTCGCGCAGCTCGTCGCCGCCCCTGGCGAAGACCGTGTCGATGCCCACCGCCCCGTACACCTCCACGCCCGCGAACGCCGCCGCTCCGAGGACGTGGTCGAAGTGCGGGTGCGTCAGCGCGAGGTGGGTGACCCTGCGGTCGCCGCCCAGAATGCGCCGGGCCTGCGTGCGCAGCGCCGCACCCTCCGCGAGGCTCGACCCCGCCTCGATCAGGAGGGCCGCGTCGTCGCCGACGACGAGCCCCGCCGTGCAGTCCCAGACGGGCAGACGGCACCGTCCCACGCGCGGTGCGAGCCGCTCCCAGCCCGCCGCTTCCCATGCCGGCGTCACGTTCATACGGTGACGCTATCCGTACGCGCGGTGTTCGGCAGCCCGCGTCTTGCCGGGTCCGTACCCGACGGCCGTACACTGACCTTTTGAAGTGCTGGCACTCGCCCGCGGGGAGTGCCAGGCGAGGGGGCTCGGGGGATGCCGGGGCCCGTCGTGAACGACGGAGACAGCTGGAGGTGTGCGCGATGCTCAGTGAACGCAGGCTCGAGGTGCTGCGCGCCATCGTCCATGACTACGTGGGGACGGAGGAGCCCGTCGGCTCCAAGGCGCTCACCGAGCGCCACCGTCTGGGGGTCTCCCCGGCCACCGTCCGCAACGACATGGCGGTGCTGGAGGAGGAAGGGTTCATCGCCCAGCCGCACACCAGCGCGGGGCGCATCCCGACCGACAAGGGCTACCGCCTCTTCGTCGACAAACTCGCGGGCGTCAAGCCGATGACCGCGCCCGAGCGGCGCGCCATCCAGAACTTCCTCGACGGCGCCGTCGACCTCGACGACGTCGTGGGGCGCACGGTGCGGCTGCTCGCGCAGCTCACCCGGCAGGTCGCCGTCGTGCAGTACCCGTCGCTCACACGGTCGACGGTGCGGCACGTGGAGCTGCTCTCGCTGGCCCCCGCCCGGCTGATGCTCGTGTTGATCACGGACACGGGCCGGGTCGAACAGCGCATGATCGACTGCCCGGCGCCGTTCGGCGAGAGCGCGCTCGCGGACCTGCGGGCCCGGCTGAACAGCAGGGTGGCGGGGCGTCGCTTCGCCGATGTGCCACAGTTGGTGCAGGACCTTCCCGAGGCCTTCGAGGCCGAGGACCGCGGCACCGTCGCGACGGTCCTTTCCACCCTCCTCGAGACGCTCGTGGAGGAGACGGAGGAGCGGTTGATGATCGGCGGCACCGCCAATCTCACCCGCTTCGGACATGACTTTCCCCTCACCATCCGGCCCGTTCTCGAAGCCCTTGAGGAGCAGGTCGTGCTCCTCAAGTTGCTTGGGGAAGTGCAGGATTCGGGCATGGCCGTACGGATCGGTCACGAGAACGCCCATGAGGGGCTCAGCTCCACGTCCGTGGTCTCGGTCGGCTACGGTTCGGGAAGCGAGGCAGTCGCCAAACTCGGCGTGGTCGGACCGACCCGCATGGACTATCCGGGAACGATGGGAGCAGTACGCGCAGTGGCACGTTACGTCGGACAGATCCTGGCGGAGTCGTAAGTGGCCACGGACTACTACGCCGTACTCGGCGTGCGCCGCGACGCTTCCCAGGACGAGATCAAGAAGGCCTTCCGGAGGCTGGCGCGTGAGCTTCACCCGGACGTGAATCCGGACCCGAAGACTCAGGAGCGCTTCAAGGAGATCAACGCCGCGTACGAGGTGTTGTCGGACCCGCAGAAGAAGCAGGTCTACGACCTCGGCGGCGACCCGCTGTCCCAGGCGGGCGGCGGCGGAGGCGCGGGTGGCTTCGGCGCCGGCGGCTTCGGCAACTTCTCCGACATCATGGACGCGTTCTTCGGGACGGCGTCGCAGCGCGGGCCGCGTTCGCGCACGCGCCGTGGCCAGGACGCCATGATCCGCCTGGAGATCGACCTCGAAGAGGCCGCCTTCGGGACCACCAAGGACATCCAGGTCGACACGGCCGTCGTCTGTACGACCTGTAGTGGTGAGGGTGCCGCGCCCGGTACCTCCGCCCAGACCTGTGACATGTGCCGCGGTCGCGGCGAGGTGTCCCAGGTCACGCGGTCCTTCCTCGGTCAGGTCATGACCTCGCGGCCCTGCCCGCAGTGCCAGGGGTTCGGCACGGTCGTGCCGACGCCGTGCCCCGAGTGC
Organism: Streptomyces venezuelae; assembly: GCF_008642355.1. NCBI lineage: Bacteria > Bacillati > Actinomycetota > Actinomycetes > Kitasatosporales > Streptomycetaceae > Streptomyces > Streptomyces venezuelae. The sequence goes on along the minus strand of NZ_CP029193.1, from coordinate 2,586,316 downwards.
GCGGGCGACGGACGGATCCGCTCGCGGCGGACCCTGACGGTCAAGATCCCGGCCGGTGTCGACAACGGCACGCGGATCCAGCTCGCGGGCGAGGGCGAGGTCGGCCCCGGCGGAGGCCCCGCCGGTGACCTGTACGTCGAGATCCACGAGCTGCCGCACGCCGTCTTCCAGCGGCGCGGCGACGACCTGCACTGCACGGTGACGATCCCCATGACCGCGGCGGCCCTCGGCACGAAGGTGCCGCTGGAGACGCTCGACGGCCTGGAGGAGATCGACATCCGTCCCGGCACGCAGTCGGGGCAGTCCGTCCCGCTGCACGGGCGCGGCATCACGCATCTGCGGGGCGGCGGTCGCGGTGACCTCATCGTGCACGTCGAGGTCCTCACGCCGACGAAGCTCGACCCCGAGCAGGAGCGGTTGCTGCGGGAGCTGGCGAAGATGCGGGGGGAGGAACGGCCCACGGGGCAGTTCCAGCCCGGTCAGCAGGGCCTGTTCTCCCGCCTCAAGGACGCGTTCAACGGGCGGTAGCGCCTTGAGCGGTGTTTTCCTGGCCCCCGGCGACGGTTCTTACCGTTGCCGGGGGCTTTGTCTTCGCCTGCGGGTGCGCGGGAACCGCGCGACCAGCCCGGGACGGGCCGCAGCCGCCGACGCGGGAGAAGGGGCAGAAGAGGCCGCGCACACCGGCGCGGAGTGCGCGATTCGGCGCCCAGTGAGGACCGTGGCACGATGCCGTCATGTCCTCCGCACTGACCGAGCTCTGTCGTCTTCCGATCGTGCAGGCCCCCATGGCGGGCGGGGCCTCCGGGCCCGCGCTGGCCGGGGCCGTCGCCGAGGCCGGAGGGCTCGGGTTCCTCGCTGCCGGGTACAAGACCGCCGACGGGATGTACCAGGAGATCAAACAGCTTCGGGGGATCACCTCGCGGCCCTTCGGCGTCAACCTGTTCATGCCGCAGCCCGACACCGCGGACGCCGCGGCCGTCGAGGTGTACCGCAACCAGCTCGCCGGCGAGGCCACCTGGTACGAGACGGAGCTCGGCGACCCGGACAGCGGGCGCGACGACGGGTACGACGCCAAGCTGGCGATCCTGCTCGACGACCCCGTGCCGCTCGTCTCCTTCACCTTCGGCTGCCCCACCCGTGACGTCCTCGACGCCTTCGCCCGCGTCAACACGCTGACCGTCGTCACCGTCACCACCGCGGAGGAGGCCCAGACCGCCCAGTGGGCGGGCGCCGACGCCGTGTGCGTCCAGGGCATCGAGGCGGGTGGGCACCAGGGGACACACAAGGACAATCCCGAGGCCGACGGGGCAGGGATCGGGTTGCTGTCCCTGATCACGCAGGTCCGCGAGACCGTGCAGATTCCCGTCGTCGCCGCCGGCGGGCTCATGCGCGGCGCGCAGATCGCCGCCGTGCTCGCCGCGGGCGCCGACGCCGCGCAGCTCGGCACCGCCTTCCTCGTCACCCCCGAGTCGGGCGCCAACCCGCTCCACAAGCAGGCCATGACCAATCCGCTGTTCGTGCGGACCGAGCTGACCCGGGCGTTCTCCGGGCGCCCCGCGCGCGGCCTCGTCAACCGGTTCATGCGCGAGCACGGCCCGTACGCCCCCGCCGCCTACCCGCAGGTCCACCACCTCACCAGCGCCCTGCGCAAGGCCGCGGCGAAGGCAGGGGACGCGCAGGCCATGGCGCTCTGGGCCGGGCAGGGCCACCGACTCGCCCGCGAGCTGCCCGCCGGACAGCTCGTCGAGGTCCTCGCCGCCGAACTCGTCGAGGCGAGGACGAAGGCCGCGTCGGACGCGGAGGGCGCCGCATGACCGCCCCGGTTTTCGTCGTCGAGCACTTCGACGCGGGTGACGGCGGACGCTATGTGCTCGACGGGCCGGAGGGACGGCACGCCGTCTCCGTGAAGCGGCTGCGCGCCGGTGAGGACGTCGTCCTGACCGACGGCGCCGGGCGCTGGACCGAGTGCGTGGTCGTGGACACCGAGGGCAAGGACCGGCTGATCGTCCACATGGACTCCGTCGCCGAGGAGCCCGCGCAGTCGCCCCGCATCACCGTCGTCCAGGCCCTGCCGAAGGGCGACCGCGGCGAACTCGCCGTGGAGACCATGACGGAGACGGGCGTCGACGCCGTCGTGCCGTGGACCGCGTCGCGCTGCATCACGCAGTGGAAGGGCGAGCGCGGCCTCAAGGCCCTCGCCAAGTGGCGGGCCACCGCGCGCGAGGCGGGCAAGCAGTCGCGCCGGGTCCGCTTCCCCGAGGTCGCCGACGCCGCGTCGACGAAGCAGGTCGCCGCGCTCCTCGCGGACGCCGACTTCGCTGCCGTCCTGCACGAGGAGGGCAGCAGCGACCCGCTGGCCACGGCGGAACTCCCCACCGCCGGGCACATCGTGCTGGTCGTCGGGCCCGAAGGGGGTGTGTCGCCGGAGGAGCTCGCGGTGTTCGCCGAGTCGGGCGCGAAGCCGTACCGGCTCGGGCGTAGCGTGTTGCGCACGTCGACCGCCGGGACCGCGGCGACGGCGCTCCTCCTCGGACGCACCGGCCGCTGGTCCTGACCGAACCCCACGGGGGATGCGTTGGAACTCGCCCAGGTGCGTCTGCTCGTCGCGGACTTCCCCGCCTGCTACCGCTTCTACGGCGAAGTGCTGGGCCTCAAGCCCCAGTCGGGCGCCCAGGACGGACCGTACGAGAAGTTCAGCCCCGCCGTCGGCTCGGCCGGCATCGCGCTGCAGGACCGGGCGATGATGGCCGGCCTGCTCGGCGAGCTGGCCGACGCGGCGACCGGGCACCGCTCGCTGGTGGTGCTCAGGGTCGACGACCTGGACGCGTACTGCGCGGAGATCGTCGGACGAGGGGCGGTCCTCGCGCACGGGCCCGCGCCCATGACGGAGCGCATGCGGGTCGCCCACCTCAAGGACCCCGAGGGCAACCTGGTGGAGTTGCAGGAGTGGCTGCTGCTGCGCACCTGAGCTGTGGACAGATGGCCGCAAGCGGTCTACCACACCGGCGTGCGCGGTGGCACTCTGCCGCCCATGGGGGCATTGAGGCGGTTACGCGGCCAGGTGCCGGGGACGCGGCGCGGGACGATCCTGTACGCCGTCGGGCTCGTCGGCGCCGCCGCGCTGGGAGTCTCCGCGTGCGACCCGGTGGACGGTGGGATGAACACCTCCGCGGTCGCGCTCACGGTGGACGAGATGGGGACCAAGGAGCTGGAGCGGCAGGGGGCCGACGTGTCCTGGCTCAGCTGCACCGCGAGCTACAAGGACAAGGTCACGCCGCACAGCGGGTCCGCCGGGACGGAGTCCGTGATCGAGGTGGACTGCCAGGGCGAGACCGACGACGGTACGGACATCAGCATCAAGGGCCGGGTGAGTTCCGTCGTCGACGGGGCCTGCGTCCGCGGCAGCCTCACCGCGAAGATCGGCGGCAAGCAGTGGTTCCAGGTCGATGTGCTGGGGAACTGCGAGGCGGGTGACGGAGACGGCAACGGCGACGGTGGGAACGACGGGGGCGAGCAGTCCTCCGCCCCGCCCACCCACCAGGAGCCTGACCCCACCCCCACCGTCACCGTGACCGTCACCGCCGACCCGCCGCCACCCCGGCCGACCTGCGACTGTCTGCCCGGGAAGTGATCGTGCCCCTGTCGGCACGCCCGGCGCCTGCCTAGGCTGGTCGGTGTGACAGAGGCAGCGCACCGCGCATATCTCCGGTTCCCGCACATCCACGGCGAGTTGCTCACGTTCGCGGCAGAGGACGACGTCTGGGTCGCGCCCCTCGACGGGGGCCGGGCCTGGCGGGTCAGCGCCGACGACACACCCGTGAACCATCCACGCATATCCCCGGACGGCACGACAGTCGCCTGGACCTCCACGCGCGACGGGGCCCCCGAGGTGCACATCGCACCCGTCGACGGCGGCCCCTCCAAGAGGCTGACGTACTGGGGGTGTTGGCGTACCGCCGTGCGCGGCTGGACCCCCGACGGGCGGGTCCTCGCCGTCAGCGCGACGGGACAGGCCTCCCTGCGCCGCGGCTGGGCGCGAGCCGTACCGCTCGACGGCGGCCCCGCCACCACCCTGCCGTACGGTCCCGTCGGCGACGCCGTCCACGGCGCCGACGGGCAGGTCCTGGTGCTCTCCGCCCCGATGGGCCGGGAGGCAGCCTGGTGGAAGCGGTACCGGGGCGGCACCGCGGGCAAGCTGTGGATCCGGCGCGCCGACGGGGACGGTGACGCGGGCGGCGCGACTCCCGACGACGGAGAGCCCCGTTTCGTGCGCGTCCACGAAGACCTCGACGGCAACATCGAGTACCCCCTCTTCGTCGGCGGGCGCATCGCCTTCCTCTCCGACCACGAAGGCGTCGGCGCCCTCTACTCCTCCCTGCCCGACGGCTCCGACCTGCGCCGCCACACCCCCCTCGACGGCTTCTACGCGCGCCACGCGGCCACCGACGGCACCCGCGTCGTCTACATGTCCGCGGGTGAACTCTGGCTCCTCGACGACCTGTCGGACGCCGAACCCCGCCGCGTCGGCCTGCGCCTCGGCGGCCAGCGCACCGACCTCCAACCGCACCCCGTGAGCGCCGCCCGCTGGTTCGGGGCCGCCGCGCCCGACCACACCGGACGCGGCAGCGCCGTCTCCGTGCGCGGCTCCGTCCACTGGGTCACGCACCGCGAGGGCCCCGCCCGCGCGCTCGCCGCCGAACACGGGGTGCGCGCCCGGCTGCCGCGTACGTTCCGCGTGCAGGGCGAGGAGCACGTCGTGTGGGTCACGGACGCGGAGGGCGACGAGGCCCTGGAGTTCGCACCCGCCACCGGTTCCGCGCCCGGCGCCACCCCGCGCAGGCTCGCCGCGGGACAGCTCGGCCGGGTCCTCGGGCTCGCCGTCGCCCCCGACGGCTCCCGCGCCGCCGTCGCCTCGCACGACGGGCGCGTGCTGCTCGTCGAGCGCGAGAGCGGCGAGGTCCGCGAGGTCGACCGGAGCGAGGACGGCGAGGCGACCGGGCTCGTCTTCTCGCCCGACTCCGCCTGGCTCGCCTGGTCCCACCCCGGCCCGCGCCCGCTGCGGCAGCTGAAGCTCGCCAACACCGCCGACCTGTCGGTGGCGGAGGCGACGCCGCTGCGCTTCCGCGACTACGCGCCCGCGTTCACCCTCGACGGCAAGCACCTCGCGTTCCTCTCCGCCCGCTCCTTCGACCCGGTCTACGACGCGCACGTCTTCGACCTCGCCTTCGTCGGCGGATCGCGCCCGTACCTGATCACGCTCGCCGCGACCACGCCGTCCCCCTTCGGACCGCAGCGCCACGGCAGGCCCTTCGACGCGCAGGACGGCGCCGAGACCCCCGACAGCGAGGGCGCGCCCGTCACCCGCATCGACTTCGACGGACTCGCCGACCGCATCGTGCCGTTCCCCGTCGAGGCCGCCCGCTACAGCACGCTGCGGGCCGCGAAGGACGGCCTGCTCTGGCTGCGCCACCCGGTGCGCGGCGTCCTCGGCGCCTCCCGCGCCACGCCGCACGACCCGGAACCGAGGACCGAACTGGAGCGGTACGACTTCGCGGAGCGCCGCGTCGAGGAACTGTCCGCGGACGCCGACCACTTCGCGGTCACCGGCGACGGCAAGCGGATCCTGCTGTGGACCGACGGCAAGCTGAAGGTCGTGCCCAGCGACCGGCGCGCGTCCGGCGACGAGGACAGCGCGTCGAACATCACCGTCGACCTCACCCGCATCCGCCACACCGTCGACCCGGCCGCCGAGTGGCGGCAGATGTACGACGAGACGGGCCGCCTCATGCGGGACAACTTCTGGCGGCCCGACATGGGCGGCGTCGACTGGCACGGCGTACTGGAGCGCTACCGTCCCGTCCTCGACCGCGTCGCCACCCACGACGACCTCGTCGACCTGCTGTGGGAGGTGCACGGCGAACTCGGCACGTCGCACGCCTACGTCACGCCGCGCGGCGGCGGGGGCGGGGCGCTCCGGCAGGGGCTCCTCGGCGCGGACCTCGCGCGCGGCGAGGACGGGCTGTGGCGCATCGCCCGGATCCTGCCCTCGGAGACGTCCGACCCGGACGCGCAGTCGCCGCTCGCCGCGCCCGGCGTCGCGGTCCGCCCCGGTGACGCGGTCGTCGAGGTCAACGGCAGGACGGTCGACCCCGTCACCGGGCCTGGCCCGCTCCTCGTGGGCACCGCGGGCAAAGCCGTCGAGTTGACGATCTCGCCGTCGGGCGGCGGCGATCCGCGGCACGCCGTGGTCGTCCCCGTCGACGACGAGGAGCCACTGCGCTACCACGCCTGGGTCGCCGACCGGCGGGCGTACGTCCACGAACGCTCGGGAGGCCGCCTCGGCTATCTCCACGTGCCCGACATGCAGGCGCCCGGCTGGGCGCAGATCCACCGCGACCTGCGCGTCGAGGTCGCCCGCGAGGGCCTGGTCGTGGACGTCAGGGAGAACCGCGGCGGGCACACCTCGCAGCTCGTCGTGGAGAAGCTGGCGCGCCGCGTCGTCGGCTGGGACCTGCCCCGCGGTTCCCGCCCGTTCAGCTACCCGGCGGACGCGCCGCGCGGCCCGGTCGTCGCCGTCGCCAACGAGTTCTCCGGCTCCGACGGCGACATCGTCAACGCCGCGATCAGGGCACTCGGCATCGGACCCGTGGTGGGCACCCGCACGTGGGGCGGCGTCATCGGCATCGACAGCCGCTACCACCTGGTCGACGGGACGCTGGTGACACAGCCCAAGTACGCGTTCTGGCTGGAGGGCGAGGGCTGGGGCGTCGAGAACCACGGCGTCGAACCGGACGTCGAGGTCGTCACCACCCCGGACGACCATGCGGCGGCCCGCGACCCGCAGCTGGACGAGGCGGTACGCATCGCACTGGCCGCACTGGCGCAGAACCCGGCGAAGACGCCCCCGGAGCTGCCGGGCGCGGGCGCGGAGTGACCTCTCCCGGGCCCCCTGACCCCGGGCCGATAGCATGCGGAACGTACTGATCTTTCCCGATCCAGGAGGCGGCCCATGGCGGGCGAAGCGCAAAGCGACTGTCTGTTCTGCAAGATCGTCGCGGGTGAGGTGCCGGCGACCGTCGTCCGGGAGACCGAGACGACCGTGGCTTTCCGTGACATCAACCCGCAGGCGCCGACCCACGTCCTGGTGATCCCCAAGGCGCACTATCCGGACGCCGCGTCGCTCGCCGCCGCCGAGCCGGTGATCGCCGCGGACGTGCTCCGGGAGGCGGGTGAGGTCGCCGCGCAGGAAGCGGCCGACAGTTACCGCATCGTCTTCAACACGGGGTCCGGCGCGGGCCAGACCGTCTGGCACGCGCACGCGCACGTCCTGGGCGGCCGCGGCCTCCAGTGGCCCCCCGGATAGCGGGGACCGTCCTCCTTGTCCGCACGTGAACTGGTGGTGCTCGGCACCGCCAGCCAGGTCCCCACCCGCCACCGCAACCACAACGGCTACGTCCTGCTCTGGGACGGCCAGGGCATCATGTTCGACCCCGGCGAGGGCACGCAGCGCCAGATGCTGCGCGCCGGGGTCGCCGCCCACGACCTGCACCGGATCTGCGTCACGCACTTCCACGGCGACCACTCCCTGGGCCTGGCCGGCGTGATCCAGCGCATCAACCTCGACCGGGTCCCGCACCCCGTCACCGCCCATTACCCGGCGTCGGGCCAGCGGTTCTTCGACCGGCTGCGGTACGCGACGGCGTATCGGGAAACCGTGCGGCTCACCGAGGCGCCGGTCGCCGCCGACGGGCCCCTGGACGTCACGCCCGCGTACACCCTCGACGCGATGAGGCTCTCCCACCCCGTCGAGTCGTACGGCTACCGCCTCACCGAGCCCGACGGGCGCCGCATGCTGCCCGAGCTCCTCGCCGAGCACGGGATCGGCGGGCCCGACGTGGGCCGGCTCCAGAAGGAGGGCAGCCTGCGCGGCGTGACCGTCGAAGAGGTCAGCGAAGTACGCCGCGGACAGCGCTTCGCCTTCGTGATGGACACCCGGCTCTGCGACGGCGTGCACGCCCTCGCGGAAGGCTGCGACATGCTCGTCATCGAGTCGACGTTCCTCGACGAGGACGAGCAACTCGCCAGTGATCACGGCCACTTGACCGCTGGGCAGGCTGCCCGCGTCGCCGTCGAGGCGGGCGTCCGCCACCTCGTCCTCACCCACTTCAGCCAGCGTTACCCCGACCCCGGCCTCTACGAGCAGCAGGCCCGCGCCGCCGGGTACGACGGCGAACTCACCGTCGCCCGCGACCTGTTGCGCGTACCCCTCCCCAAACGAACCTGAGCGAGACCGCACCATGCCGATCCCCAAGGCCGAACTCCACCTCCACATCGAAGGCACCCTCGAACCCGAGCTCGCCTTCGCGCTCGCCGCACGCAACGGCGTCGAACTCCCGTACGCCGACACCGAAGAGCTCCGCAAGGCCTACCTCTTCGACGACCTCCAGTCCTTCCTGAACCTCTACTACAGCCTGATGGCCGTGCTGCGCACCGAGGCCGACTTCGAGGAACTGGCGGACGCCTACCTCGCCCGCGCCGCCGCGCAGGGCGTCCGGCACGCGGAGATCTTCTTCGACCCGCAGGCCCACACCGCACGCGGCGTCCCCATCGGCACCGTCGTCGAGGGCCTCGCCCGCGCCCTGGACCGCAGCGAGGAACGGCACGGCGTCTCCACGCGCCTCATCATGTGCTTCCTGCGAGACCAGTCCGCCGAGTCCGCGATGGGGACGCTGGAGGCCGCCGAACCGTACCTCCACCGCATCATCGGCATCGGCCTGGACTCCGCCGAGGTCGGCCACCCGCCGGCGAAGTTCAAGGAGGTGTACGAGGCGGCCGCCGCCCGCGGCCTGCGCCTCGTCGCCCACGCGGGGGAGGAGGGCCCGCCCGCGTACATCACGGAGGCCCTCGACGTCCTGCGTGTCGAGCGCATCGACCACGGGCTGCGCTGCGTGGAGGACCCGGAACTGGTGGAGCGCCTGGTCCGCGACCGCGTCCCGCTCACGCTCTGCCCGCTCTCCAACGTCCGGCTCCGCACCATCGACGTCCTGGAGGACCACCCGCTGCCGCGGATGCTCGACGCGGGCCTCATGTGCACGGTCAACTCCGACGACCCGGCCTACTTCGGCGGGTACGCGGACGACAACTTCCACGCCGTGCGCGAGGCCCTCGGCCTCGACCCGGAGCGGCTGCGCACGCTGGCCCGCAACTCCTTCCTGGCGAGCTTCCTCGACCGGGACGCGGCGGACGAGGCGCTGCGGGCGAAGTACCTCGCCGAGGTCGACGCCTATTCCTTCGACTGATATTCGGTCGACCGGCCGCCGGGTGCCCGATTAAGGTGCGCGGCATGGACTCCATCGCGCAGATCTACGGCTGACACGGCCCCAGCAGGCCCCCGCCCGTCCGGACAGGACCGTGGCGGCGGGCCGCCGTGTCCTCTTCCGTAGCTCTCCGTTCCTGGAGGAACCCCCATGCCCCGTCGGCTCTCCCGCCGCCCTGCCCACATCGCCATGATCGGCGTCCCGATGGTCAGCCACGTGCTGCCCGGCCTCGAAGTCATCCGTGAACTGGTGGCGCGCGGCCACCGCGTGACCTACGCCAACGACCCCGCGACCGCCGGGCTCATCGAGCCCACCGGCGCCGAACTCGTCGCGTACGGGTCCACGCTCCCGTTCCGCGACAACATCTGGCCCGACGACCCGATCGAGGCCAGTGCGCTCTTCCTCGACGACGCGATGGCGGTCCTCCCGCAGCTCCGCGCGGCGTACGACGACGACCCCGCCGACCTGTACCTGTACGACATCGGCGCTTACGTCGCCCGTGCGCTCGCGGAGGCGCAGGGGCGGCCGCTCGTCCAGCTGTCGCCCACCTTCGTGGCCTGGGGCAGCTACCAGGAGGACGTGGGCGCTCACCTGGCCCGACTGCCGGGCGCCGACGCCCTGGAGGCCCGTTTCAAGGAGTGGCTCGCCGGGTGCGGGGCCACCACCCTGGACGTCGCGGAGTTCTCCGGGGTGCCGCCGCGCGCCCTCGCCACCGTTCCGCGGGCCATGCAGCCGCACGCCGACACCGTCGACCCCGCGCGGGTGGACTTCGTCGGGCCCTGCCTCGGTGACCGCGCCGCGCGGGAGAGCTGGGTGCGGCCCTCGGGCGCCGAGAAAGTGCTTCTGGTGTCGCTCGGTTCGGCGTACACCGTGCAGCCGGAGTTCTACCGGCAGTGCGTGGCCGCCTTCGGGGACCTGCCGGGGTGGCACGTCGTGCTGCAGATCGGCAGGCACGTGGATCCCGCAGAGCTGGGCGGTGACGTGCCCGGCAACGTCGAAGTCCGCTCGTGGGTGCCGCAGTTGGCCGTCCTCGCGCAGGCCGACGCCTTTGTCACCCACGCGGGGATGGGCAGCAGTGGCGAGGGACTCCATGCCGGCGTGCCGATGATCGTCGTGCCGCAGGGCGCCGAGCAGCCCATGAACGCGGACCGGCTCGTGGAGCTCGGCGTCGCGCGGCGCCTCGACACGGCCGAGGCGACCGGTGAGGTGCTGCGTGCCGCGCTGCTCGAACTGACCTCGGACCCCGATGTCGCGCGCAGGTGCGCCGAGTTGCGGGAGGAGGTCCGCGCCGAGGGCGGTGCGGTGCGTGCCGCCGGTCTGATCGAGGCCGAGCTGTAGCACCCCGCGCCCACCATTGACCGTCCCGGTTCGCGTATCTAGTCTCCGTTCCCATGCATGGACAGAGTCTCGTCATCGCGGATGTCCGTCTCACCCCCGTCCTCGTCGCCGATCCGCCGCTGCTCAACACGCAGGGCGTCCATCAGCCCTACACGCCCCGCCTGATCGTCGAAGTGGTCACCGCAGGTGGGGTGGTGGGGATAGGGGAGACGTACGGGGACTCGAAGTACCTGGAGCTCGCCCGGCCGCTGGCCGGGCGGCTCGTCGGGCGCGAGGTGTCCGATCTGAACGGGCTGTTCACACTCGCGGACGACGTGTCCGTGGACGCCGCGCGGGTCGACGCCTCCGTGGACGTCGGCGGTCTGCGCGGTGTGCAGACCGCCGACAAGCTGCGGCTTTCCGTCGTCTCCGGGTTCGAGGTCGCCTGCCTGGACGCCCTCGGCAAGGCGCTCGGGCTGCCCGTGCACGCGCTGCTCGGCGGCAAGGTGCGCGAGGCCGTGGAGTACAGCGCGTACCTGTTCTACAAGTGGGACGGACACCCCTCCGGTGTCGCGAGCGAGAAGGACGACGGGTGGGGAGCCGCGCTCGACCCGGCCGGGATCGTCGCGCAGGCCCGCCTCTTCACCGAGCGGTACGGCTTCACCTCCTTCAAGCTCAAGGGCGGCGTCTTCCCGCCCGAGGAGGAGGTCGCCGCGATCCGCGCCCTCGCCGAGGCGTTCCCCGGCCTGCCGCTGCGGCTCGACCCCAACGGCGCCTGGTCCGTGGAAACGTCCCTGAAGGTCGCCGCCGAACTCGGCGACGTACTCGAATACCTGGAGGACCCGGCGCTCGGCACGCCCGCCATGGCGCAGGTGGCGGCCGGCACGCGGGTGCCGCTCGCCACGAACATGTGCGTGACCACCTTCGAGGAGATACCGGAGGCCTTCGCGAACGGCGCCGTGCAGGTCGTGCTCTCCGACCACCACTACTGGGGCGGCCTGCGCCGCACCCGCGAACTGGCCGCCGTCTGCCGCACCTTCGGCGTCAGCGTGTCCATGCACTCCAACACGCACCTCGGCATCAGCCTCGCCGCGATGACCCACGTGGCGGCCACCGTCCCCGGCCTGCACCACGCCTGCGACTCGCACTACCCGTGGCAGGCCGAGGACATCCTGACCTCCCGGCTCCGGTTCACCGACGGCAAGGTCGCCGTCACCGACACCCCCGGCCTCGGCGTCGCACTCGACCGGGACAAGCTCGCCGCCCTGCACGCGCGCTGGCTCGACGACGACTTCCGCGCCCTGCGGGAGCGCGACGACGCGGCGGCGATGCGGGCCGCCGACCCGGACTGGACGACTCCGGCCGTGCCACGCTGGTAGGTCCACGGCCGGCAACCGCGGGCCTCCGCGGGCATCGTCCGTTACGTTGCCTGCATGGTCGTACCCGTACAGCCCACCGTCGACCCGCTGAAAGCGGCCCGCAGAGCCGGGGATCCGGACTGCGACGTCTACCTCACCGGCACGGTCTTCCTCGACATCATCTTCACCGGCCTCGACTCGGCGCCCGTGCGCGGCACCGAGTCCTGGGCCCGCGGCATGGGGTCGAGCCCCGGAGGCGTCGCCAACATGGCGACCGCCCTCGCCCGGCTCGGCCTGCACACCTCCCTCGCCGCCGCCTTCGGGGACGACCACTACGGCGAGTACTGCTGGGACGCCCTCGAACAGGGCGAGGGCATCGACCTCACCCCGTCACGCACCGTCCCCGGCTGGCACTCCCCGGTGACCGTCTCCATGGCGTACGAGGGCGAACGCACCATGGTGAGCCACGGCCACGAACCGCCGCCCGACGCCGACGCCCCCGACGGCGGCGCCCCGACCTGCCCGCCCCGCGCGCGTGCCGCCGTCGCCTCCCTCACCCCCGGCACCCGCGCCCCCTGGATCGCCCAGGCCGCCCGCAGCGGCACCCGCATCTTCGCCGACGTCGGCTGGGACGACACCGGCCGCTGGGACCTCGCGGGCCTCGCCGACCTGGAGCACTGCGAGGCGTTCCTGCCCAACGCGGAGGAGGCGATGCGCTACACCCGCACCTCCTGCCCCCGCGCGGCGGCCCACGCCCTCACCGAGCACGTGCCGCTCGCCGTGGTGACCCTCGGCGCCGAGGGCGCGTACGCCGTGGACGGGCGGACCGGCGAGACCGCGGAGGTCCCGGCCATCGAGGTCGAGGCGCTCGACCCCACCGGCGCCGGAGACGTCTTCGTCGCCGGATTCGTCACCGGCACCCTCGCCGAGTGGCCCCTCGCGGACCGGCTCGCCTTCGCGGGCCTCACCGCGGCGCTCTCCGTCCAGGAGTTCGGCGGCTCCCTGTCGGCGCCCGGCTGGGCCGAGGTCGGCGCGTGGTGGCGCCGGGTCCGCGAATTCGACGACCAGGACCCCCTGGCCCTGCGCCGCTACGCCTTCCTCCAGTCCCTCCTGCCCGCCGCGGCCCGCCCGTGGCCGCTGCGCAGGGCGGTGCCGACGATCGGGTTCCGGTCGGCGTAGCGGACGGGGCGAGACGGCCGGGCGCAAGAGCTGAGGCGGAAGGGAGGAAAAGGCCTACGGTCTGTCCCGTGCCGCGTCGTACTCTTGGGGGAGCAAGGCTGTCGAGCGGCCACCAAGCCCCGCACGAGGAGGATGAGCAGGCCTACAGAGCCGGCCCATGACTCAGACACCCACGACTCACACCGACGCGCAGGACCGGGCCCGAGCCCACTTCACCGTCCCGGCCAACCACCCGATGGTGACGGTTCTCGGCTCCGGCGACGCCCTGCTACGGGTGATCGAGAAGGCCTTCCCGGCGGCCGACATCCATGTCCGGGGCAATGAGATCAGCGCCGTGGGCAGCGCCCCCGAAGTCGCACTCATCCAGCGCTTGTTCGACCAGATGATGCTGGTGCTCCGCACCGGACAGCCGATGACGGAGGACGCAGTGGAACGCTCGATCGCCATGCTCAGGGCGGACGAGAACGGCAACGGCGCGGAGGAGACCCCCGCCGAGGTCCTCACCCAGAACATCCTCTCGTCCCGGGGCCGCACCATCCGCCCCAAGACCCTCAACCAGAAGCGGTACGTCGACGCGATCGACAAGCACACCATCGTCTTCGGGATCGGGCCCGCGGGCACGGGCAAGACCTACCTCGCCATGGCCAAGGCCGTGCAGGCCCTGCAGTCCAAGCAGGTCAACCGCATCATCCTGACGCGCCCCGCGGTCGAGGCGGGCGAACGCCTCGGCTTCCTGCCCGGCACGCTGTACGAGAAGATCGACCCGTACCTCCGCCCGCTGTACGACGCGCTGCACGACATGCTCGACCCCGACTCGATCCCGCGTCTCATGGCCGCGGGCACCATCGAGGTCGCCCCCCTCGCGTACATGCGCGGCCGGACGCTGAACGACGCGTTCATCATCCTCGACGAGGCGCAGAACACCAGCGCCGAGCAGATGAAGATGTTCCTGACCCGCCTCGGCTTCGACTCGAAGATCGTCATCACCGGTGACATCACCCAGGTCGACCTGCCGGGCGGCACGAAGAGCGGCCTGCGCGAGGTGCAGCGGATCCTCGACGGCGTGGAGGACATCCACTTCTCGCGGCTCACGTCCAACGACGTGGTCCGGCACAAGCTGGTCGGCCGTATCGTCGACGCGTACGAACAGCACGACAGCCGCACCAACGGGAAGTAGACCAGCAGCACCATGTCGATCGACGTCAACAACGAGTCCGGAACCGAGGTCGACGAGCAGGCGATCCTCGACATCGCCCGCTACGCCCTCGCACGGATGCGCATCCACCCGCTCTCCGAGCTCTCGGTGATCGTCGTGGACACCGACGCCATGGAGCAGCTGCACATCCAGTGGATGGACCTGCCGGGGCCCACGGACGTCATGTCCTTCCCCATGGACGAGCTGCGGCCGCCCATGAAGGACGACGACGAGCCCCCGCAGGGCCTCCTCGGCGACATCGTGCTCTGCCCCGAGGTCGCCACGAAGCAGGGCAAGGACGCCCCCACGCAGCACTCCATGGACGAGGAGCTCCAGCTCCTCACCGTCCACGGCGTCCTGCACCTGCTCGGGTACGACCACGAGGAGGCCGACGAGAAGGCCGAGATGTTCGGCCTGCAGGCCGCGATCGTCGACGGCTGGCGCGCCGAGAAGGGCCTGACCGGCCCGTCCCCGGCGCCCACGGTCTCCTAGCGCCATGAGTCCTCAGCTGATCGCCGGCGCGGTCGCCCTGGTCGTCGTGGCCTGGCTCGCGGCGTGCGCCGAGGCGGGCATCGCCCGGGTCTCCAGCTTCCGCGCGGACGAGGCGGTCCGCTCCGGGCGGCGCGGCAGCGCGAAGCTCGCGCAGGTCGCCGCCGACCCGACGCGGTACCTGAACGTGGCGCTCCTCGTGCGCGTGGCGTGTGAGATGGCCGCGGCGGCCCTGGTGACGTACGCCTGCCTCCAGGAGTTCGCCGAGACCTGGCACGCCCTCGCGGTCGCCATCGGTGTGATGGTCCTGGTCAGCTATGTCGCCGTGGGGGTGTCCCCGCGCACCATCGGCCGCCAGCACCCGCTGAACACGGCGACCGCCGCGTCCTACGTCCTGCTGCCGCTCGCCAGGATCATGGGCCCGATCCCGCCGCTCCTGATCCTCATCGGCAACGCGCTCACACCCGGCAAGGGCTTCCGGCGCGGCCCGTTCGCCTCCGAGGCCGAGCTGCGCGCGATGGTGGACCTCGCCGAGAAGGAGTCGCTGATCGAGGACGAGGAGCGGCGCATGGTCCACTCCGTCTTCGAGCTCGGCGACACGCTCGTACGGGAGGTCATGGTCCCGCGCACCGACCTGGTCGCCATCGAGCGGTTCAAGACGATCCGCCAGGCCCTCACCCTCGCGCTGCGCTCCGGCTTCTCGCGCATACCCGTGACGGGTGAGAGCGAGGACGACATCGTGGGCATGGTCTACCTGAAGGACCTGGCCCGCAGGACGCACATCAACCGCGACAGCGAGTCCGAGCTGGTGTCGACGGCGATGCGCCCGGCCACCTTCGTCCCGGACACGAAGAACGCGGGCGACCTGCTGCGCGAGATGCAGCAGGAGCGCAACCACGTCGCCGTGGTCATCGACGAGTACGGCGGCACGGCCGGCATCGTCACCATCGAGGACATCCTTGAGGAGATCGTCGGCGAGATCACCGACGAGTACGACCGCGAGCTGCCGCCCGTCGAGGAGCTGGCCGACGGCTGCTACCGCGTGACGGCCCGCCTGGACATCGGCGACCTCGGGGAGCTCTTCGGGTTCGACGAGTTCGACGACGAGGACGTGGAGACCGTCGGCGGTCTCCTGGCCAAGCAGCTGGGCCGCGTCCCGATCGCGGGTGCCTCCGCGACCGTGCCGCTGCCGGACGCGCGCGAGCTGAGGCTCACCGCGGAGTCCGCGGCGGGCCGCCGCAACCGCATCATGACGGTGCTCGTGGAGCCCGTGACGGAGGGCTCCGGCGCCCACGCCGAGCCGGACGCGGAGAAGGCGGAGGAGAACGGGTGACGCCCGAGGGCCTGCGCGCGTTCTGTCTCTCCTTCAACGGAGCGGTGGAGGACTTCCCCTTCACGCCGGAGACGTCGGTCTTCAAGGTGGCGGGGAAGATGTTCGCGCTCACGGCCCTCGACGGGCGCCCGCTCACCGTCAACCTGAAGTGTGAGCCAGACATCGCCGACCGGCTGCGGGTGGCGCACCCGGAGATCGTGCCGGGCTGGCACATGAACAAGCGCCACTGGAACACGGTGACCGTCGACGGCGCCCTGCCCGACCGGCAGGTGCGGGAGCTCATCGAGGACTCGTACGACTTGGTGGTGGCGAAACTGCCGCGGGCGCAGCGACTGCGGCTCGACCGTCCCTGAGGGGCGTACGCGGTCGGGCGCGGGGCCCGGGGAGCGCCCGGCGAAGTGTCCCAACAGCCCCTCGCCATCGGGGTGGTGGGGCAGGCAGAATGGAGTGACAGGCGGATCCGAAACGCTCCCACTCCGGGCTGCCGGCCAAGGAACTCGGAGTGGAAACGTCTGTGCGATGGCGTCCGCCGCAGCCGGCCCCGGCCTCAGGTCGGGGCCAGTTCGCGTTCACACGTGGGGCAGCACCCATTTGTCGATGATCTCCTGGACCATCACCAGGAGGCTCACCCACGGAGCCGACAGTGCGGCCCTCTCGGTCCACGTGCGGATGGTGCGGCGCCCGTCAGGCTTCTCGGCCATCGGGCTGTACTCCTTCCTGGTTCCACGCAAGTCGTGGATACCGCGGCGAGCCACGAACGGGCGGCGCCAGGAAGGGGGACATCGGCGGTCGAACGCACTCGATGGAGTGATTCCGTGCCGTGTCGGCTCTGTTCTCAACCTCCTTGCGAATGTGGCCAGTTGAGCAGGCTACCCTCTGCCATATCGTAGCCCGGACGCTGCGACATGGGTAGTACTGAAGTCCACGTTGCTCATCGAAGGCTCGCCAAGTGCGATATAGCTACTCGGCACCTGTCGGCCTCGGACCCGCCCCTGTGGTTGCGCACCTCCGCGTTCCGAGGTCTCCTGACAGTGGCGTGAACTGTCGTCCCGGAAGGTCTCGATGAGTAAGCTGCTAGTCTGCTATGTTGCACCTCGCACGGTCCGGTTGGGGGTGGAGCCATCATGAGCGCGCCAAGTGCGGCACTTCAGCGGCTGCGGCTGCGCACCGAGCTCCGAAAGGCGCGGACCGCCGCGCGTCTCACTCAGCGGCAGGTCGCCGCGAAAATGGAGTGGAGCCCCTCCAAGCTGATCCGGATCGAGGCCGGCGAGGTCGGCATCTCCGTCAACGACCTGCGTCCCCTCCTGGACGCGTACGGAATCCGGGACCGCCGCAAGATCGAGGAACTCCTCGACCTGGCGCGCGGCAGCCGCAAGATGCCGTACACGGAGTACCGCGACCTGTACAGCAAGGAGTTCCTGCAGTTCCTGGCGCTGGAGTCGTCGGCGTCGATCGTGCGGGCGTACAACTCCCTTCAGGTGCCGGGGCCGTTGCAGACCGAGGAGTACGGCCGGGCGATCATGAGGGCGTATGAGAAGGGCATCGACGACGAGGTGGTCGAGCGTGCCATCGAAGTGCGGCTCTCACGTCAGGAAACGCTGACGTCGGGCGACCGCGAGATCTTCTACATCCTCGATGAGTCGGTGGTGCGCAGGCAGGTCGGTGGACGCGGCATCATGCGGGCCCAGTTGGAGCGCCTCGCGGAGCTCGCGGCCCTGCCGAACGTGAGTATCCAGATCCTGCCGTTCAGTGTCGGCGCCCATCCCGGAATCCAAGGTCCTTTCACGCTCTTCGAGTTCGCGGCGGACGAGATGCCGGACACGCTGTATCTGGAGAACCCGCGCGGCGACTCCTACAGCACCAACGCGCCGGAGGAGAGCGGGCGTTACCTGGAGAGGTTCTGGGAGCTCGAGGACCTCGCCATCAAGGAGCGCAACGTGGACATGCTGCGGATGCTGGCGGCCAGGGCGGAGGAGGGCGTCGACGAGCTGGAACGGCTGCTCTCGCCGGTCGAGGCCGCCTGACGCCACACCAACCTCCCTGTGTGCGGGCGACCTTGGCGCGAAACCGGTCGTTCAGATCTGTATGACGCACCGTTATCCTGGAAGAGGTGCTACGTCCCTCTGCACCAGCCGTGCTGGGCCGGCTGGCCTTCCGCACCCGGGGTGGAGGAGAAGCGTGGTCAGCACATGGGGATGGCGCAAGAGCAGTGCGAGCGGGGCTCATGACGACGACTGTGTGGAGATCGCCTGGACCGGCAGCACGGTCCTGATCCGCGACTCCACGCGCCCCCGCGGCGCGGTCGTCGCGGTCGGCCCGGACACCTGGGCCGCCTTCCTCTCCGCGGTCGCCCGGGGCCCCGTCCCGACGCGTGACGTGACGGCGGCCCGGCCCTGACGGAGCCGGGCCGGACCGTGCCGCCTCGCGGGTCTCACGCGCGCTCGCGCCCGCCGAGCCCGGCCGCCACCGCGGCCGCCGTCGCGAGGACCACCGCCGCGTCGATCGCGAGGACCGTCCGCGTACCCGTGAGCAGGTCGGGACCCGTCGTCGCGAGGACCCCCAGCACCGGGATGCCGACGGTGAGGCCCACCTGCTGGGTGGAGGTGACCAGGCCCGTCGCCAGGCCCTGCTCCTCGTCGGGGACGCCCGACGTGACCGTCACGCCGTACGACACGATCGCGCCCAGGTGGAACATGCTCGCCACCGACACCGCCGCCGTGGCGAGCCACACCGACCAGCCGCCCTCGCCGACGCCGAGCAGCGCGGCCCCCAGCAGGCCCTGGCCGACCAGTGAACCGACCAGCGTGCGGCGTGCGCCGAAGCGGCCGATGATCCTCGGCGCGTACACACCGGCGACCACCGACAGGACGCCCTGCACGCCGAAGATCAGGCCGGTCGCGAAGGCCGACAGGCGCAGGACCTCCTGGAAGTAGAGGGTCAGCACGAACACGACCGTCGACATCATCGAGAACGTGACCAGACCGCCGAGGTTGCCCCACGCCACCGTGCGGCGGCGCAGCATGGGCAGCGACACGAGCGGGGATTCGGCGCGCGACTCGACGTGTCCGAAGAGGGCCAGGAGCAGCACGCCCGCCACCAGCGTGGCGATGACGTCCGTGCCGCCGAAGCCGCGCTGGGCCGCCGTGGACAGCGCGTAGATCAGGGAGAGCAGACCGCCGGTGACCGTCACGGCGCCGGGGACGTCCAGGCGCGGGCGGTCCGGGGTGCGCGACTCGGGCAGCAGGCCCGGCGCGAGCGGCAGGACGATCAGCGCGAAGAGGGTCAGCAGGCCCATCGTGGAGCGCCAGCCGAGGGTGTCGGTCAGTACGCCGCCGAGCACCATGCCGACCGTGAAGCCGAGCGAGAGCAGCGTGCCGGAGATGCCGAGCGCGCGGTCGCGCTGCGGGCCCTCGGGGAACGTGGTCGTCAGGAGGGACATGCCGGTCGGCACGATGGCCGCCGCGCCCACGCCCTGCAGCGCGCGCCCGGCGAGGAACGACGCCGGGTCCCACGCGAACGTGGCGAGCAGCGAGGCGAGACCGAAGAGCGCGAGACCCGCGAGGAACAGCTTGCGGCGGCCGAAGAGGTCGCCGGTCCTGCCGAACAGGAGCAGGAAACCGCCGGACGGCAGCGCGAAGGCGGTCACCGCCCACTGCAGCGCGGAGTGGCTCATGCCGAGGTCGGGGCCGAGCACGGGCAGCGCGACGTTCAGCACGGAGAAGTCGAGCGCGACCATGAACTGTGCCGCGCAGAGCACGAAGAGGACGAGCTTGTCGCGGGTGGAGAGCTTCGCCGCGTGCGGCGGCGGCGCCGGTGGCGCGGCCTGGGGGGACGGGGCGGTGGTGGTGTCTGTCGCCATGGTCAAGAGCGTGCTCCGGCCGGAATAGACGTGGGGAGCGGGAACTTATGCTGGTGGTCGGAACACCAGTCACCACAGTGGCTCTTAGGGCTTGGGGGAGCGCCATATGGCAGCAGCGGTGTCGGTCGCGTCGGGCACGGACGATGCCAAAGCGCGGCGGCTCGGGGAGCTCAGGGAGTTCCTGATGAGCCGGCGCGCGCGGGTGAGCCCCGCGGAAGCCGGGCTTCCGGACGGCGGGGCCCGCCGTCGGACGCCGGGGCTGCGCCGCGAGGAGGTCGCCGTGCTCGCCGGGGTCGGGGCGTCCTGGTACCAGTGGCTGGAGCAGGGCCGCGACATCTCCGTGTCGCCGCAGGTCCTGGACTCCGTGGCGCGCGTCCTCAAGCTGAGCGGCGCCGAGCGGCGCCATCTGTACGTGCTCGCCGGGCTCAACCCGCCGCGGCCCGAGGTCGCCAGGGACGACCAGGAGATGTGCGAGGGGCTGCACCGGCTCATCGACACGTGGATGCCGCAGCCCGCGCACATCATGGACGCGTACTGGAACTGCGTCATGTACAACGACGCGGCCGCCTCCGTGCTCGGGATGCGCTCGGAGACGTCCGAGAACTGTCTGCTCACCTTCTTCACCGACCCCATCTACCGGGCCCGCGCGCGCAGCTGGCGGCGGAACGCGCCGCAGGTCGTGGCGATGTACCGGGCCGCGTGCTCGGAGCACCCCGACGACGACGGGTTCGCGGCGGTGATCGCCGAGGCGAAGTCGGTGAGCCCCGAGTTCGTGGAGCTGTGGGAGCGGCGGGACATCCTGCCCGGCGGGCAGGTCGCCAAGGAGATCGAGCACCCGGTGGTGGGGACGCTGTTCCTCGAGTCGACGCAGCTGAAGGTGCCGGCCAGGCCCGACCTCACGATCGTGCTGCACACGCCGATGCCGGACGCCGAGGTGGACAGCGCGGGAAAGCTGGCGTGGCTGGCCTCGCCGGAGGGCAGGCGCGGGTCGATCCACCCGGTGGCCGGGTAACCGATCAATCCGGTGGCGGGGCAGTCGTACGTGCTCCGTATGCTCGGGGCATGACTGAGAGCGCCGCGCTTGACCCCGAGGACCGCAAGATCGTCACCCTGGCCCGCTCGGCCAGGGCCCGCAACGGTGTGCCCGAGGGGGCGGCGGTGCGGGACGAGACGGGGCGCACGTATGTGGCGGGAACGGTCGCGCTCGACTCGCTCCAGCTGTCCGCGCTGAGGACGGCGGTCGCCATGGCCGTGGCGTCCGGGGCGGAGTCCCTGGAGGCGGCCGCGGTCGTCTCCGGCGCCGAGGCGGTCACCGACGAGGACCTCGCCGCGGTGCGGGACCTGGGCGGGGCCGGGACGCCGGTGTTCCTGGCGGGGGCGGACGGCGAGGTCCGGGCGCGGGTCGAGGCGGGCTGAGGCAGCCGTCCCGTCCACCCCTTCGGGCCGGGCGGTGCGGCGGTGCTCCGGGGATCAGGGACAATGGGCGCCATGAGCGTTCGTACCCCGTCTTCAGCCGAGCCGTCCGAGGCCGTCCACCGCGCCGGCTTCGCCTGCTTCGTCGGCCGCCCCAACGCGGGCAAGTCCACCCTCACGAACGCTCTGGTCGGCAAGAAGGTGGCGATCACCGCCAACCAGCCGCAGACCACGCGGCACACGGTGCGCGGCATCGTGCACCGGCCCGACGCGCAGATGATCCTGGTGGACACGCCGGGGCTCCACAAGCCGCGCACGCTGCTCGGCGAGCGGCTCAACGACGTCGTGCGCACGACGTGGGCCGAGGTCGACGTGATCGGCTTCTGCCTGCCCGCGAACGAGAAGCTCGGCCCCGGCGACCGGTTCATCGCCAAGGAGCTCGCCTCCATCAAGAAGACGCCGAAGATCGCGATCGTCACGAAGACGGACCTGGTCGACAGCAAGACGCTCGCCGAGCAGCTCATCGCCATCGACCAGCTCGGCAAGGAGCTCGGCTTCGAGTGGGCCGAGATCGTGCCGGTGTCGGCGGTCGGCGACCAGCAGGTCGGGCTGCTCGCGGACCTCATCGTGCCGCTGCTGCCCGAGGGCCCCGCGCTCTACCCCGAGGGCGACCTCACGGACGAGCCCGAGCAGGTCATGGTCGCGGAGCTGATCCGGGAGGCGGCGCTGGAGGGCGTGCGGGACGAGCTGCCGCACTCCATCGCGGTCGTGGTCGAGGAGATGCTGCCCCGCGAGGACCGCCCCGCCGACAAGCCGCTGCTCGACATCCACGCGTTCGTCTACATCGAGCGGCCCAGCCAGAAGGGCATCATCATCGGCCCGAAGGGCAAGCGCCTCAAGGACGTCGGCATCAAGTCCCGCAAACAGATCGAGGCGCTGCTCGGCACGCCGGTCTTCCTCGACCTGCACGTGAAGGTCGCCAAGGACTGGCAGCGGGACCCGCGCCAGCTGCGCAAGCTCGGCTTCTGAGCGGGGCGCGCGGGGCTCAGTCGACCCCCTTGATCCGCGTCACCAGCCCCGCCCCCGCGAGGCCGATCACCGCCGCCGTCAGGTACAGCACCCGGTAGCCGCCCAGGTGGGTCACGATCGGGGCCGCCAGGGCGGGGGCCGCCACCTGGGGGAGGGAGTTGGCCACGTTGATGATGCCGAGGTCCTTCCCGCGGTCCGCCGCCGTCGGCAGGACGTCCGTCATCAGGGCGAAGTCCACCGACGTGAAGACGCCGAAGCCGATGCCGAGCACAGCCGCCGCGACGATCGCGCCGGGCCAGGTCTGCCAGAGCGCCAGCAGCGCCGTCGCCACCGCCATGAGCCCGCCCGACCACATCACGAACGGTTTGCGGCGGGCCGTCCGGTCCGACCAGGCGCCGCCCACGACGACCGTGGCGAGCATCGTCGCGCCGTTCACCGCCGTCAGGATCAGCACCCCCTCGTCCGGATCCGGGCGGTGCAGGCCGTCGCGGAGGAAGTAGAGAAGGTAGAGCAGCACCAGGGAGTTGCTGACGTTCAGCAGGAACCGGGTCAGCCACGCCCACGCCAGGTCCGGGTGGCGGCGCGGGCTCAGGCGGAACCCCGCGAGGAAGCCGCGCAGGGACCACGGCGGCCGGTCGGCGACGGACAGGCGCAGGTCGCGGTGGCGTACGACGTACGGCAGGACGCCCGCCAGGGTGAAGACCGCGCAGGCCGCGTACCCTCCGCCCGTGCCGCCCGCCGCCGTCGCGAGACCCGTCCCCACCACCA
This sequence comes from Streptomyces venezuelae, assembly GCF_008642355.1. NCBI lineage: Bacteria > Bacillati > Actinomycetota > Actinomycetes > Kitasatosporales > Streptomycetaceae > Streptomyces > Streptomyces venezuelae. Next base: position 2,563,059 of record NZ_CP029193.1, on the reverse strand, counting down.
CGCCGAGCAGCTGCGCCGCGCCGAGCCACCCGCCCACCGAGCCCCGCTGCAGGCGCGGCACCCGGTCCGGCACGGCCGCCGTCACCGCCGCGAACGCGGCGTTCAGGGTGAGCTGGACCAGGCACCACCCCGCCGCCAGCCACCACACCGAGTCCGCGGCGGACAGGAGCAGGAGCGACAGCGCGCCGCCCGCCGTACCCGCCACGATCCACGGTGTGCGCCTGCCCCAGCGGGACGTCGTGCGGTCCGAGACCGCGCCGAAGAGCGGGTTCGCGGCGAGCGAGACGACCGCGCCGACGCCCGTCACCCAGGCGAGGACGGTCTCCTTGGACGTGCCCGCGGGCGCGAGGTCCTCCGCCTGGACGGCGAGCAGGATCTGCAGCGGCCCGTACCAGCCCACCCAGATCGCGCCGTTGGCGAGCGACAGCGAGGCTGTCCAGCCCCGCCCGACCCGCTCCGACGGCTCGCGCAGCGCGAGCGACGGGTTCGGCGTCATGGGCGGCGCGCCCGCAGGGTCTCGCGCAGCCAGTGGTACGACGCCTTGGGCGTGCGCACCTGCGTGGCGTGGTCGACGTGCACGAGACCGAACCGCTGCCGGTACCCCTCGGCCCACTCGAAGTTGTCGATCAGCGACCAGACGAAGTAGCCGCGCACGTCCGCGCCCGACTCCAGCGCCCCGTGCAGCGCCCGCAGGTGGCCGTCGAGGTAGGCGATGCGGTCCTGGTCGTCGAGTCCGTCGTACGAACAGCCGTTCTCGGTGATGACGAGCGGCGGGAGACGGTCTCCGTACCGGTCGCGGAAGACGGCGAGGAGTTCGGGGAGCGCGTCGGGGACGACCGGCCAGCCGAAGGCCGTGACCGGGTAGCCGTCGATCGGCCGCGGCGAGAAGGGGAGTTCGGGCGGGAGCGTGACGCCCGCGAACTCGGCGGCCGTGCCCTCGGGGAGCGGCGCGCCCACCTTCGTCGGCTGGTAGAAGTTGATCCCGTACCAGTCGAGCGGCTCGGAGATCACCTTCAGGTCCGCCGCGAGGTCCCGCGACGGCATCAGCTCACCGATGCCCTCCGGGTAGGCGCCGAGGAGCAGCGGGTCCGCGAAGAGTCGGTTGAGGAGCAGGTCGTAGAAGTCCGCGGCGGCCGTGTCGTCCTCGGCGCCGGAGGCGGGCCACGTCGGGCCGTGCGAGTTGGCGATGCCGATGTCGCGGGCGCCGGCCGCGCGCAGCGCCCGTACGGCGAGGCCGTGGGCGAGGAGCTGGTGGTGGGCGGCGGGCAGCGCGTCGAACAGGAGCCGCTCGCCGGGGGCGTGCTGGCCGAGGGCGTGGCCGAGGAGGGTGTGCTCGGCCGGTTCGTTGAGGGTGATCCACTTGGTGACACGGTCGCCGATGCGGGCCGCCACGACTGCCGCGTACTCGGCGAACTTCTCGGCGGTGCGCCGGTTCAGCCAGCCGCCCGCCTGCTGCACGACGAGCGGGGTGTCCCAGTGGAAGAGGGTGGGGACGGGCCGTACGCCCGCCGCGCACAGCTCGTCGACGAGGCGGTCGTAGAAGTCGAGACCCGCCGGGTTCACCGCGCCCGCCCCGGTGGGCAGCACGCGCGGCCACGAGACGGAGAAGCGGTACGCGTCCACGCCGAGGTCGCGGACGAGCGCCACGTCCTCGCGGTAGCGGTGGTAGTGGTCGCAGGCCACCGCGGCCGTCGAGCCGTCCTTCACGTTCCCCGGCACGGCCGTGAACGCGTCCCAGACGGAGGCGCCGCGCTCGTCGGCGGCGCCCTCGATCTGGTGGGCCGATGTGGAGACGCCCCACAGGAAGTCGCGGGGGAACTCAGGGAACGGTGGTCTCGCCGGTGCCGCGCTCGATGCCATGGCCGGGATCTTCCGTACCGGTGAGTACGGAAGTCAATGGCCGTGCACGGAAAAGGTGAACAATCCTCAGGTTCCTGCGGGGCCTGCCCGCCGGGTCTGTCCTACGAGCCCTCCTTCAACACCCGTGAGATCAGCTTCCGCTGCGGCTCCGTCAGCCGCGGGTCCGAGCAGTACACCGTCCGCCCGTCCACCGTCAGCTGGTAGTTGAAGCCGTCCGGCACCCCTATCGGCGGGGCGCTCCGTCCCTCGGCCACGGCCTGTTCGGCCAGGGCGTGCCATTCCGGGGCATCGGCCAGCTCCGAGGTGTCCACCTCGGCGTGCCGGTCGATGCCCGCGAATCCTCCGGTCCGCTTCACCTGGATACGCATGGGTCCTGTCTACTCCACCGGGCGGGCGGCCGGTAGCGCGCCGTCAGGCCGTCACTCGCTCGTCGGCACCTTGACCGTCGACCACGCGTCGACGACGGCCTTGAGCTCGTCCCCGTCGCCGTACTTCGTGCGGGCGGCGGCCACCGTCAGCTTCGCGAAGTCGGCGAAGGACGCGTCCTGCGCCAGCTCGCCGCCGGTCAGGACCGTGTACCAGATCTGTCCGGCCCGCTCCCAGGAGTGACCGCCGAGGGCGTCGGCGACCAGGTAGAACGCGCGGTTCGGGATGCCGGAGTTGATGTGCACGCCGCCGTTGTCGCGGCCCGTGCGGACGTAGTGGTCCATGTCGGCGGGCTGCGGGTCCTTGCCCAGCACGTCGTCGTCGTACGCCGTGCCGGGCTCCTTCATGGAGCGCAGCGCCTTGCCGGTGACGCGCGGGGCGAGCAGGCCCGCGCCGATCAGCCAGTCGGCCTCCTGGGCGGTCTGGCCGAGCGTGTACTGCTTGATCATCGAGCCGAAGACGTCCGCCATCGACTCGTTCAGGGCGCCCGGCTGGCCGAAGTACGTCAGGTTCGCCGTGTACTGCACCACGCCGTGGGTGAGCTCGTGGCCGATGACGTCCACCGGGATGGTGAAGTCGAGGAAGATCTCGTTGTCGCCGTCGCCGAACACCATCTGTTCGCCGTTCCAGAAGGCGTTCCCGTAGTCCTCGCCGTAGTGGACCGTCGCGTTCAGCGGCAGGCCGCTGCCGTCGATGGAGTCGCGGTCGTACGACTTCTGGAACAGCTCGAAGGTCGCACCGAGGCCCGCGTACGCGCGGTTGACGGTCGCGTCCTTGCCGGGCTTGTCGCCCTCGCCGCGCACCTTGCGGCCCGGGAGCTCCGTGCGGTGCTTGGCGTCGTAGATCGTGCGGTGCGGTTTGCCCGCCGCGGCTTCCTTGGGGGCTGCGACGGAGGGCGCGCCGATGACGGTCGTCAGGCGGCGGTGGGTGCGCTCGATGGAGTCCCGCTCCAGGGTGCGGCGGGCGGGTGCGGCGAGCGCGGGGTCCTGGCTCTGGGCGAGGGTGTCCAGGACGTGGGGCGGCACGATGGTGCAGAAGACGGGCTCGAAGGCTCGTGGGTTGGCGGTCATGGCGGCAATGTGGCACTGGGTCATGCCGCTGTCACTACCTGCAACCATGATTGCTGAAATAGAGGGATAGATCACCACTGGGGGTTTATCCGGCCACGGTCCCGCATACTGATACGGGCCCGCGCGATCGAGCGCGGCTCGGCTAGGCTGCGGCACATCATGCGATTCGGGCTGCTTCTCCTTAGCTGCCGCGGCGAGGGCCTGTAGTCGAGGCCGACCCCCTCCCCGCGGAGTTCGGCGTTGCGCTAAGACCGTCGGCCGTCCTTCAGGACACTTCCGAGGAGCCCCGCACATGCCGAACTTCCAGCGCCCCACTTCCATGCCGGTCCACAAGTACGGGCAGTACGAGCAGGTCGACATCCCCGACCGCACCTGGCCGGACAACCGGATCACGGTCGCTCCCCGCTGGCTCTCCACGGACCTGCGCGACGGCAACCAGGCGCTGATCGACCCGATGTCCCCGGTCCGCAAGCGCGCCATGTTCGACCTGCTGGTCCGCATGGGCTACAAGGAGATCGAGGTCGGCTTCCCCTCCTCGGGCCAGACCGACTTCGATTTCGTACGGTCGATCATCGAGGACGAGAACGCGATCCCCGAGGACGTGACCATCTCCGTCCTGACGCAGGCGCGCGAGGAGCTCATCGAGCGCACGGTGGAGTCCCTGAAGGGCGCCCGGCGCGCGACCGTCCACCTGTACAACGCGACCGCGCCCGTGTGGCGCGATGTGGTCTTCCGCGGCTCGCGCGACGCCGTGAAGCAGATCGCCGTCGACGGCACGCGCCTGGTCATGGAGTACGCCGACAAGCTGCTGGACGACCGTACGACCTTCGGCTACCAGTACAGCCCCGAGATCTTCACCGACACCGAGCTGGACTTCGCCCTGGAGGTCTGCGAAGGCGTCATGGACGTCTGGCAGCCCGACGCCGACCGCGAGATCATCCTCAACCTGCCCGCCACGGTCGAGCGCTCCACGCCCTCCACCCACGCGGACCGCTTCGAGTGGATGTCCCGCAACCTGTCGCGGCGCGAGTTCGTCTGCCTCTCCATCCACCCGCACAACGACCGCGGCACCGCCGTCGCCGCCGCCGAACTGGCCGTCATGGCCGGTGGTGACCGCGTCGAGGGGTGCCTGTTCGGCCAGGGCGAGCGCACCGGCAACGTCGACCTGGTGACGCTGGGCATGAACCTCTTCTCGCAGGGCGTCGACCCGCAGGTCGACCTGTCCGACATCGACGAGGTCCGCCGCGTGTACGAGTACTGCACGCAGATGGAGGTCCACCCCCGCCACCCGTACGCGGGCGACCTGGTCTACACCGCCTTCTCCGGCTCCCACCAGGACGCCATCAAGAAGGGCTTCGACGCGATGGAGGCCCGCGCGGCCGCCGCGGGCAAGACGGTCGACGACATCGAGTGGGCCGTCCCGTACCTGCCCATCGACCCCAAGGACGTCGGCCGTTCGTACGAAGCCGTGATCCGCGTCAACTCGCAGTCCGGCAAGGGCGGCATCGCGTACGTCCTGAAGAACGACCACAAGCTGGACCTGCCCCGCCGTATGCAGATCGAGTTCTCCAAGATCATCCAGACGAAGACGGACGCCGAGGGTGGCGAGGTCACGCCCGACGCGATCTGGAGCGTCTTCCAGGACGAGTACCTGCCGAACCCCGCGAATCCCTGGGGGCGTATTCAGGTCAAGAACGGCCAGACGACGACCGACACGGACGGCGTCGACCGCCTCACCGTCGAGGCCACGCTGGACGGCACGGACACCGTCCTGACCGGCACGGGCAACGGCCCGATCTCCGCCTTCTTCGACGCGCTGCAGGGCATCGGCATCGACGTACGCCTCCTGGACTACCAGGAGCACACGATGAGCGAGGGCGCGTCCGCGCAGGCCGCCTCGTACATCGAGTGCGCGATCGGTGACAAGGTGCTGTGGGGCATCGGCATCGACGCGAACACGACGCGCGCCTCCCTCAAGGCCGTCGTCTCCGCCGTCAACCGCGCGGCGCGCTAGTCCGCCACCCTCTTCCGCCCGGCCCCGTCCGCCCTTCCGGCGGGCGGGGCCGCGTCATCTCCCGGCCATGTCGGCTCGCTCTCCTGTGCGAGGTGCTGACGCCGCATCATCGATGTGGCTAACATCACGCCAACACGGCAATGCAGCCGGGGAGTTACGGAGGTGCGTGATGCTGCCAGATCGGGGACGAAACGGCCGGAATTCCCGCATCCCCGCCAAGCCGGTCTCACGTGGGCGAGCGCTGTGCAGGCGCGTGATCGGCATGAACACGGCCTGGGACGCCGTCGGCGACGGCGAGTTCTTCTGCCCCGCGTGCGGCGGCGACCGCAACTACCAGCGCCTCACGGGCCGGCGCCGCTTCGTCCTGCTCGGCGTGCCCGTCGTGCCGCGCGGCACCCGCGGCCCCGTCATCCAGTGCGCCGCCTGCCAGGACCTGTTCGACCCGGACGTCCTGGACCACCCCACCACCACCCGGCTCTCCGCGATGCTCCGCGACGCCGTCCACACGATCGTCCTCGCCGTCCTCTCCACGGGCGGCACGGGCTCACGCACGGTCCTCGAAACAGCCGTCTGCGCACTGCAGGGCGCGGGCCACGAGGACTGCACGGAGGACCGGCTCGTCGCCCTCGTCGACGCGCTCGCCACGGACGCCGGACGCGCCACCGAGCCCGACTGCGGCCCCGGCCTCGCCATCGAACTCCACGAGGCGCTCGGCCCCCTCGCCCCGCACCTCGCCCCCGCGGGCCGCGACGCGCTGCTCCTCCAGGGCGCCCGCATCGCCCTCGCCGACGGCCCTTACACCCCCGCCGAGCGCGACGTGCTCAGCACGGCGGGCTGCGCCCTCACCATCTGCTCGGAGGACGTGACCCGGCTCCTCGCGACGGCACGGACCCCGTCCTGAGCCGACCCCCGCGCGCGTGCACAAGGACGGGGTCCGCTGGGCGGCCGTGATCCTCCTGAACACCCTGGCGTTCGCCGGGGTGTTCGTCCTGTTCTACGCGGTGCGCGCGCCGCTGCTGCCGTCGGCGGAGGACGGCCGGGTCGCCGTCGGGGTCGCGGCGGCGACCGTCGTGGCGACGCTCGGGGGGACGGCGGGGGCGGCGTGGGTGGGGCGACGGGGCGTGGGAGCGGGGCGGTCGCCGGAGCCGCCGAATGCCGCGCCCGGACGGGAGGGCGAGCCAGGGCCCACGGGCGAGGCCTTGCCGGACGGGTCCGTCAGGGACGGGTCCGCCGTCGGCGGGTCTTCCGACGTGTGCGTCCGCATGGGGGCACTTCCCTTGCGGCCCAAGGGGTTCCAGCCGCGTCCGGATCTCGTGGCCGGCCTCGAACAGGCCGCCGACGCACCCGGCCTCACCGTCGTGCACGCTGTCACCGGCGCGCGCGGGGTCGGCAAGACGCAACTCGCCGCGGCCTACGCGCGACGCCGCATCGTGGAGGGCTGGCCCATCGTCGCGTGGATCGCGGCGGAGAGCGGCGGGCGCCTCGCAGCCGGATTGGCCGACCTCGCCGCCGAGCTGGGCGTGCGAGGCCCCGAGGACGACGTGGCCACCGCGGCACGCGCCGCCCTCGCCTGGATCGGCCGCAACTCCGACGTGCCGTGCCTCATCGTCGTCGACAACGCCACCGATCCGGACGAGGTGGCCGCCTGGCTGCCGGTCGCCGGGCGGGCGCAGATCGTCGTGACGACGACGGTGCGGTCCTTCGGGAACATCGCGGGCGCGCAGGTCGACGTGGACGTGTTCACGGCGGAGGAGGCGCTGGACTTCCTGGCCAAGCGGTCGGGGTGTGCGGCGGACGCCGACGGTGCCGCCGAACTCGCAGCCGAACTCGGCCACCTGCCGCTCGCCCTCGCACAGGCCGCCGAAGTCATCCGGGGACGCGGCGGCGACTACCGCAGTTACCTGGAGCGGCTCCGGGCCTACCCCGTGCGCGAGGTGCTGGCGAAGGTGCCGGGGGAGCGGTATCCGCACCGGGTGGCGGAGGCGGTCCTGCTGGCGGTGGACGAGGCGGAGGGACGGTGCGGGGAAGGCGGCGGGCTCGTACGGCTGCTGCTGGACATGCTGGCCCTGCTCTCGCCCGACGGGGTGCCTCGCGAAGTGCTGGCCGGGGCGGTGGGGACGGGAACCGCGCAGGACGCGGCAGCGGTCGACGGCGCGCTCGGCGCGCTCGCCGACGCGTCGCTCCTCACCCGGGTCGGCGACGACGCGGTCGCCGTGCACCGGCTCGTGCAGCGGGTGCTGCGGGAGCGGGCTCGGCAGGAAGGAACGTTGGACGGGGTGGCCGACCGGCTCGTGCGGCACTTGGACGACCGCCTGATGCCGTTGCTGCACGTGTGGCGGCTGCGCGAGCGCCGGGGCCAGGTCGTGGGTCAGATCGAGGCGTTGTGGAGTGCGCTGCGTCCTGAGATCGAGGAGCGGGGCGCCGCGGCGATGGAGGCGCTGCTCCTGCTGCGGAGCTGGGCGGCCGAAGCGCACCTGGCCGAGGTGGGGGACCTGGCGCGGGCGCTGCGCATGGCTCGGGAGGTCGTGGCCGTGTGCGAGGGCGCCCCGGAGCGCGCGGGATCGGTCACCGAGTCCGCTCTGCGGGCACTGGGCGAAGTCTGCATGCGGGCGGGCCGTGGTGGGGAGGCCGTCGCGGTGCGCCGCCGGCGTCTCGCATTGCTGGAAGGCGCGGCGGACCGCGACGAGGACGACGTCCGCCTGGCCCGTGAGGAGCTTGCGGACGCCTGCCAGGCGGCCGGCATGTTCGAGATGTCCCTGCCCCTCTACGAGAGCCTGATGCGCGACACCGAGCGGCTGTTGGGCTCCCAGCACGCGGCCACCCTCAACGCACGGGGCCGGCTCGCGCGTTCCTACGCCGCCGCGGGCCGCCTCGCCGACGCCGTCGCCCTCTCCGAGCGCATGCGCTCCGAGCTGACGGAACGCGTGCGCGCCGAGGTGTCACCGGGAGCCGATCCCGACACGGCCAGGGAGCTGTGGCCCTGGCGGACTCTCGCGGACGCCTACGGGTCGGCGGGCCGGGCGGAGGAGGGCGTGTCGCTGCTGCGGCAGTTCCTCGCGGAGCGCGTGCGGGCGGAAGGGGAGAGCGCCCCCGAGACCATCCGCACCCGGCACCAACTCGCCCTGAACTGCCTCTCCGCCGAACGGTACGACGAGGCTCTGACGGAGGCCCGACAGGCCGAGGCCGACGCCGTCCTGGTCTTCGGCGACATCTCCGAGGACACCGCGGACATCAGGGACACCGTCGCGCTCTGTCTGCTGCGGATGGACCACGACGAGGAGTCGATCGGCCTGCACCGGCGAGTCGTGGACGACCTGACCGAACTGCACGGCCCGGACCACCCGGGTGTCCTCTCCGCGCGGTTGAACCTGGCGCATGCCCTGGACAAGGGGCTGCGGGAGAGCGAGGCGTACCAGGTCCACCGCCACGTACTCGACGACTGCACACGCCTGTTGGGGCCGGACCATCCGGACACGCTGAACGCGCGGGCCCAGTACGTCGACGTCTGCGCCTCCGTGGGGCGCACCGCGGAGGCGGTCGCCGTCGCGCGGGAGGCGCTCACCGACGCGGAGGCCGTGTTCGGTCCCACGCACCGCCGCGTTCTGGCCATCCGGATCGACCTCGCCATGGTGCTCGTCGAGGAGGGGCGCGGCGAGGAGGCCGTCACCCTGCTGCGACAGACCCTCACGGACACGACACGGGCCCTCGGCTCAGGCCATCCGCAGGCTCTGCGGGTGCGCGCCGGTCTCGCCCGCGCCTTGGGCGATCCGGGCCGCTGGACGGAGAGCTGCGCGCTGCAGGAGGAGAACGTCACCGAACTGGCCCGGCTCTACGGAGAGGACCACGTGGAGGTGGTGCGGACGCGCGCCGCTCTCGCGGTCTCCTACGGGGAGTGCGGACGGTACGGGGAAGCCCTGGCGCTGCGCACGCAGGTGCTGGACGACATGATCAGGCTGCGCGGCTCCGATCACGGCGACACCCTCCTGGCGCGCCGCAGCCTTGCATGGACCTACGGAACACTGTGGCGCTACCGGGAGCAGACGGAGCTCGTGGAGGAATCCCTCGACGAGAGTCTGCGGGTATACGGCACGGACCATCCGGTGACGCTCGCCGTCAGGGGCGAGTACGCGTCGGCCCTGACCAGGATGCAGAGGTGGCGTGACGCGAGACGGGTCGGAGCGGAGCTGTACGCGTCCTACCTGCGCATCCTCGGCCCCGACCACCCCTACACCGTCACCGCCCTCAGCAGGACCGCGTACTCCCTGCGCAGACGCCAGCGCCGCATCAAAGCACTCACCGTCCGCAGACGGGTCCTCGCCGCGCGCGAACGCCGTGCGGGACCCCTGAGCGACGAAGCCGTCATCGCCCGCCGCAATCTCGGCGCCGCCTACGTATCCGTCGGCCTGGTGTGGAAGAACGTCACCGTGCAGCGGTGCCTGCTCGACGACCTCACCGAGGAGTTCGGCCCCGAACACCCGTGGACGCTCGCCCAGCGGAACTGGTGGGCGACCAGCGCCCTGCGCTACTCCGGGCGTTGGCGGGCGGCGCTCACCGTGATGCGGGAACTCGCCGCCGACCACGAGCGTATCCACGGACCCGAGCACCGGTGGACCCTCGAAACCCGCCTCGAGTTGGGCCGACTGGCCCGGCGCACCGGTCGCGGCCGTACCGCTGTCGCGGAGCTCGCCGCACTCGTCGCCGACCACGAGCGCCTGCACGGACCCGACCACGTCTGGACCTGGCTGGCCCGCACCAGTCACGCGTACGCCCTGCTGTGGTCCCTGCACCCACGCCGCGCGGCAGACCGCTACGGCCCCCTCCTCCAGGACGCCACCCGCATCTTCGGCCCCCGCAGCCTCCAGGTACGGACCGTCGGGCGGCGGTACGTCCTTCTCTGCCTCGGGACCGGGCGCTGGGGCCGACTCCGGGAGGCGGTGCGCCTACTCCGCGGGGAGTAGTTCCGGTCCGGCGCCTTCCCCGGTCGTAGCCCATGACTGGGACCCCAGCCCGACGGAAAGGCGGTCGCGCGGCGGAAGGGTGGAGCGTGAACCTGTCACCTCTGCCGAAGGGGGCCCGTCATGGGGGCCGTACAGACCAAGGCCGCGTCGGCGCGGCGACGGCGCGCCGTGCCCTGGGTGTTTCTGGGGCTGTGGATCGTCGTGCTCGCGGTCGCCTCGCCGTTCGCGTCGAAGCTCGCCGACGTCCAGAAGGACCGGGCCGTCGACTACCTCCCGGCGAGCGCGTCCTCCACCGAAGTCGCCCAGCTGCAGGAGAAGTTGCCGGGCGGCGAGGCCACCGAGCTCGTGCTCGTCTACCACCGGGACGGCGGGCTCACCGTAGCCGACCGCAAGACGGCCGCGGACCAGGTCGCCGAGGTCGCCGACGCCCACACGCTCGTCGGCAAGCCCGAGGCCGTGCCCTCCAAGGACGGCGCCACCCTCATGTACCCGGTCGCGAGCACCGAGCCCGGTCAGGACGAGGACAAACGGGACGCGCTGGTCAACGACGTGCGGGACATCGCGCACGGCGAGGGCGGGCTGAGCGTCGACGTCGGCGGGTCCGGCGCCCTCGACACCGACGCGAGTGAGGTCTACAACTCACTCGGCGGCCCGTTGCTGTACACCACCGCGGGCGTCGTCGCCCTGCTGCTCATCGTGATCTACCGCAGCCCCTTCCTGTGGCTCGTGCCGCTCGCCGTCGCGGGCGTCGCCGACTACCTGGCGATGGGCGTCGCGTACGGCCTGAACCAGGGCTTCGGGACGTCGGTCAGCGGACAGAGCTCCGGCATCATGACCATCCTCGTGTTCGGCGCGGGCACCGACTACGCGCTGCTCCTCGTCTCGCGGTACCGGGAGGAGCTGCGCAGGATCGAGCGGCCCTACGACGCGATGATCGCCGCCCTGCGCGGCTGCGGGCCCGCCGTGCTCGCGTCCTCGGGCACCGTCGCCGCCGGACTCCTCTGCCTCCTCGCCGCCGACCTCAACAGCAGCCGCGGCATGGGCCCCCTCGGCACCGTCGGCGTGCTGTGCGCGCTCGTGACCATGCTGACGCTGCTGCCCGCCGTGCTCGTCCTGCTCGGACGGCGCGTGTTCTGGCCGCTCGTGCCCGCGTTCGGCAGCACACCCAAGCGGCGCCGCAGCCTCTTCGCCGCGATGGGCGGCTCCGCCGGACGCAGGCCGCTCACCGTGCTCGCGAGCGGAGCGGTGCTGCTCGGAGCACTCGCCGTCGGCGCGTTCAACCTGCCCGGCGCGCTCAAGCAGGAGGACTCCTTCACCAAGACCCCCGAGTCCGTGTCCGCCATGAAGACCCTCGCGAGCGCCTACCCCGAGCAGGGCACCCAGCCCATCACCGTCATGACACCGGACGGGCGGGCCGGTGAATCCCTGGCACGCATCCGCGCCACGGAAGGCGTCGGCAGCGCCGAACGGGGACGTACCGCCGGAGGCTGGACCGAGATCACCGTCACCGCCACGTCCGCGCCCGAGTCCCAGGGCGAGACCGCGACCATCGAAGCGCTGCGGGACGGGCTCGACGGCTCGCACGTCGGCGGCCCCAGCGCGCAGCAACTCGACCTCCAGGACACCAACGTCCGCGACCGGAACATCGTCGTGCCGCTCGTCCTCGGCGCCGTCCTGCTCGTCCTCGTCGCCCTGCTCCGCAGCCTCGTCGCACCCCTGCTGCTGCTCGCCGCGGTCGTCGCCGTGTGGGGCGCCTCGCTCGGCATCGCGGGCCTCGTCTTCGAGCCGCTCTTCGGCTTCGACGGCACCGACCCGGGTCTCGGGCTGCTGTCCTTCGTCTTCCTCGTCGCACTGGGCGTGGACTACGGCATCTTCCTGATGCACCGGATGAGGGAGGAGTGCCTGCGGGGCGCCGAACCGGGCGCCGCCGCGCTCACCGCGCTGCGCACCACCGGCGGCGTCATCGCCTCCGCGGGCCTCGTCCTCGCCGCCACGTTCGCCGTGCTGACCAACATGCCGCTGGTCCAACTCGTCGAGCTGGGCTTCGTCATCGCCGTCGGTGTCCTCCTCGACACCTTCCTGGTCCGCACGTACCTGGTGACCAGCGCGAGCGTGGCGCTCGGCAGGAAGGTGTGGTGGCCGGGGCCGCTGTCCCGGCCCGCCGCGCCCGTCCCGCCACCGGCCCACGAGGCCGAGCCCGTCAGGGTCCCCACGCCTTGAGCCGGTCGTTCCGGGCGCCCCTCCTCTCCCGGAGGGGCGCCCGCGTGCCCGAAGATGGGGCGGTGGAATCTCTCGTCGAGCGCGTCCTCGGCCCGGCCGCCCCCGGCGAACGGCTGCGCACGGACACCCTGTTCGCCCTCGCGATGGCCGTCAGCGCCGTGGTGATCGTGCGGTCCGTGCGGGACAACGGGCACGTGCCGGACGTCCTCGGCTGGGCGCTGCTGCTCGTCGCCCACGTCGTCATCGTGTGGCGGCGCCGCGCCCCGGTGCGCGTCATGGTCACCCTGATGGCGATCCTGCTGGTCTACCACTCCCTGGACAACAACCACACCGCGCCCATGGCGGTGTCGATGGTCGCGCTGTTCACCGTGGCCTCCCGCACCCGTCCCCGCAACACGCTCCTGATCGGCGTGGGTGTCATGGGCGTCATGCTGACCGTGAAGTTCAGCGAAGGCATGGCCGAGGGCGCCGAGTCACTGCGGATCTCCGGCTGGATCGTCGCGTTCCTGCTGCTCGGTGTGTACGTGCGCATCCATCGGCAGTACGTCGCTTCCGTGGTGGGGCGGGCCGAGCGCGCCGAACGCACCCGCGAGGAGGAGGCGCGCCGCAGGGTCGCCGAGGAACGCCTGCGGGTCGCCCGCGACCTGCACGACCTGCTCGCGCACAGCATCACGCTGGTCGGCGTCCAGACGTCCGTCGCCGCGCACGTCCTCGCCGCCGACCCGGACCGGCTCGACCGGGCCGCGGTCGCGAAGGCCCTCGACGACGTCGCGGAGACCTGCCGCGCGGCTCGCGGTGAACTCCGCGCCACGCTCCAGGTGTTGCGGTCCGGCTCCGACGACGACGAGGGCGGGGCGGGCACGGACGAGGCACGTGGGCCGCTGCCCGGCCTCGACGGCCTGCCCGACCTCGCCGACGCGGCCCGTACCGCGGGCGCCCGCGTCGAACTCGCGGTGGCGGACTGCCGGGCACCGGCCGCCGTCGGCGCCGCCGCCTACCGCATCGTGCAGGAGGCGCTCACCAACGTCGTACGGCACGCGGGACCCGGCATCACCGTGCGGGTGTCGGTGCGCACCGAGGACGCGGCGCTGTGCGTGCGGGTCGCGGACGACGGGCGCGGCGGGCGCGAGGGGCGTGATCCAGAGGGCGGGCAAGGGGGCGGTCATACGCCGGGGTTCGGGCTTCTCGGAATGCGGGAGCGGGCCCGTACGGTCGGTGGGACCCTGGACGCGGGCCCGCGGCCCGAAGGGGGTTTCCTGGTGTCCGCGGTGCTGCCGCTCGCACCCGTGTCCCTGGGAGGTCTGTCGTGACGTCGCCTGTCCGCGTACTGCTCGCCGACGACCAGACGCTGGTGCGGGCCGCGTTCGCGATGCTCGTCGACTCGGCGCCCGACATGGAGGTCGTGGGGCAGGCGGGTACGGGGCGCGCGGCGGTCGACCTGGCCCGCTCCGAACGCGCCGACCTCGTCGTCATGGACATCCGCATGCCCGACCTCGACGGCATCGAGGCGACACGGCTGCTCGCCGCCGACGAGGACCTGGCGGGCGTGAAGGTCCTGATGCTGACCACGTACGACACGGACGAGCACGTCGTCGACGCGCTGCGCGCGGGCGCGTCCGGGTTTCTGGTCAAGGACACCAAGCCGGCCGAACTCCTCGACGCCATCCGTACGGTGGCGGCCGGCGACTCGCTCCTGTCGCCGGGCCCCACGGCCCGGCTGATCGCCCGTGTGCTGCGGGCGCCGGACACCGGGGTGCCCGTCGCGGGCGGGCCCGACGGGCTCTCGGAGCGGGAGCGGCAGGTGCTGCGGCTCGTCGCGCGCGGTCTGAACAACCAGGAGGTGGCCGACACGCTCGGCCTCAGCCCGCTGACGGCGAAGACGCACGTCAGCCGCATCATGGGGAAGCTCGGCGCACGCGACAGGGCCCAACTCGTCATCATCGCGTACGAGTCGGGCCTGGTCGCGCCGGGATCGGTGGTCTCGCCCTGAGGACCGGCGGTCGCCACGGTCGGCATGGTCGTCAGCTCAGGGCGACGGCGGCGGCGACGGCCGGGCCGAAGGCGCCGCCCAGCTGGTAGCAGAGGCTGAACAGGCCGATGGCGGTGGGGCGTTGCGCGGCGGGCGTGGCGGCAGTGGCGTACACCGCGAGCGTCGCCTGGCCCGCGCTGGTGGTGAAGACGGCGAGCGTCGCGACGAGCAGGAGCAGTGGCGCCCACGGGGTGAACACCGCGGTGAGCGGTGCGGCGGCGCCGAAGGCGAGCAGGATCGCCAGGACCCGCGGGCGGGTCATCCGGGCGGCGGCAGCCGCCAGTGCCATGGACAGCGCCGACCCCACGAGGAGCGCGACCAGCTGGTAGGTGCCGATCGTGGACGACGACCAGTCGGTGCGGTCGCGCAGCAGCTGCGGGACGGTGAAGAGCAGCGCGAAGTACGAGGTCGCGAGGGTGCAGGCCAGCGCGGCCGACAGGACGAACACGCGGGAGCGCAGGAGCGCGGCGGGCACGAAGCCGGTGGGGCGTGCGCGGACGTGCAGGGCGAGAAGGGCGGCGGACACCAGCGCGGCGGCGACCGCGGGCAGCGGGTGGCGCGGGACGAGCACCAGGGACGTCACCGTCAGGACGAGCAGAACGGCGCCCCGGCCGTCGAACGGGGCGGAGCGGGACGGTGCCGACAGGTCGGCGCGGCGCATGACCGCGGGCAGCGCGAGCAGGGCGACCGCTCCCGCGGACAGGGCCACCCGCCAGGACGCCGCGTCCGCGACCGTGGAGCCGAGCAGCGGCCCGACCGCACCGACCGTCCCGAACCCCGCGGTGATCACCCCCATCCTGCGGACCGAGCCCGCCAGGCTCATCGCCGCGGTGACCAGGCCCGCACCGCCCGCGGCCTGCGCCGCCCGGGCCGCCATGGCCAGTGGCAGCCAGGGCGCCGCGGCGAGCACCGCGGTGCCGGCCACGATCAGCGCGGCGCTCAGCCCGAGGGCGGCGCCGAGACCCCTGCGGCGCAGCAGGCCCGCCATGAGCGGGGTGCCGACGGCCATGGCCCAGGCGAAGACGGTGACGAGCCAGGTCGCGTCGGCCGTGCGGACGCCGAGCGACCCCGCCATGTCGGGAAGGATCAGAACGGCGCTGTTGGCCCCGGCGGCGACCGGCGCGGCGAGCAACGCGAGCCAGAGGGCGGGGACTTGGCGCGGGGTGGCGGTGGCTGTGTGGACGGATGTGGGGGCGGTGTGGGTGGTCGCTGGGGTCGAGGACATGCCGGTGGCTCCGGGAGGTGGCAGGGAAGGTGCGGGGGAACGAGGGGGGCGAGGGGAACGCTCAGACGGTCGTGACGACCTGGTCGTAGGCGAGGCGCGGCGAGCGCGGGTACCAGGCGTCCGGAGCCGGGCGGCCGATGTTCACGACCATCAGCGGCGTGTGGTCGTCGTCGAGGAACTCCTTCTGTACGCCGGGGAAGTCGAACCCCGTCATCGGCCCGGCCGCGAGCCCCGCCGCGCGCACGCCGAGGATGAAGTACGCCGCCTGGAGCGTCGCGTTCAGGTACGCCGACTCCTCACGGACCGGGCGTTCGGCGAAGAAGAGGTCCTTGGCCTGCGGGAAGTGCGGGAGCAGTGACGGCAGTTCCTCGTGGAACTCGTTGTCCGCGGCGAGTATCGCGACGAGCGGGGCGGCCAGGGTCTTCGCCCGGTTGCCGTCGTCCATGAGCTCCCCGAGCCGCGCCGTGCCCTCGGTCGAGCGGACCAGGACGACCCGCAGCGGCGACTGGTTGTAGGCGGTCGGCGCGTACTTGACCAGGTCGTACACCGCCTGGATCTGCGCCTCGGTCACCGGCTCCGCGGTGAAGGCGTTGGCGGTGCGGGCCTCGCGGAAGAGGAGGTCCTGGGCGGTGGGGTGGAGGGCCAGCTCGGACATGGGGTGCTCCTGTCGTTCAGTTCCGACAATCTCGATGGTGAGATAGAAGCAGATGGCACTCTTAGAATCAAGTATCTCGAAACTAAGAGACCTAATAATGAGAGAGTAACCGCTGATAGGGTTTGCGCCGAGACAGTTCGTACCGAGAGGAGTGGCGGCCATGGGTGACGTCGTGGACGCGGTCATCGACCAGTGGGTCGCGGAACGCCCCGACCTGGCGGAAGCCCTCTGGCCGGTCGAGCTCTTCGGGCGCATCCAGCGACTGGGTCTGCTGGTCGACAGGACGGTCAAGGCCACGGCCGCCCAGCACGGCCTGGATGTCGGGGAGTTCGACGTCCTGACCACGCTGCAGCGCTCGGGCCCGCCCTACGCCCTCACCGCCGGAACCTTCCTCAAGGCCTCCATGGTGTCCTCCGGCACCATCACCAACCGCATCGACAAGATGGAGGCCAAGGGCCTGGTCGTGCGGGTGCGCGACGGCGAGGACCGGCGCACCGTCAAGATCCGCCTCACCGAGCGCGGCCACGAGGTCACCCGTGCCGCCTTCGCCGACCACCTGGCGAACTATGCGCGGGTGCTCGGCGAGGTGGACCGCGAACTGGTCGAGAACGCGGCGGACGGACTGCGGCAGGTGCTGGAAGCGCTCGGCGACACGTCGCTGAAGTAAGCGTCAGGCGTCCAAGTACGCCTCATTCGTTCGAGCAAGCCCCAGGCGTTCGAGCAAGCCGCGAGGCGTCCGCGGGCCTGCGCCTCACAGCAGCCCCGCCGTCGCCAGGTGCTTGCCCACCCGCTCCGTCTCCGCCGCCGACAGCGGGATCTGCGGCTCCGCCGTGGCCGGGCAGTCGATGACGCCGCGCAGGTGCAGCGCCGCCTTGAACGCGCCGAGCGCCGCGGAACTGCCGCCCATCCGCGTCGGGTCGCCCGCCGTCACCATCCCGAAGAGGCCGCACAGCCGCTCCTGTTCGGCCCGCGCCCGCTCCCAGTCACCCTCCCGGCAAGCGCGCAAGAGCCGTACGTACCCCTCCGGGTCGACGTTCCCGAGCCCCGGCACGACGCCGTCCGCGCCCATCGCGAGCGCCGAGTCGACCGTCAGCTCCGACCCGGTCAGGACACCGAACCCCGCGAGTCCCGGCTCCGCCCGCTTGCCGAGGACCACGCGCCGGAACGCGCCCTCGTCGCCGCTGGAGTCCTTCAGGCCCGCGAGGACGCCGTCCCCGGCCAGCTCCAGGACCAGCTCCGCGGGCAGCTTGGTGTGCACCGCCATCGGAATGTCGTACGCGACGACAGGCACCCCGCAGCCCTGCGCGACGAGCCGGAAGTGCCGGGCGATCTCGGCCGGGTGGGTCCGTGTGTAGAAGGGCGCGGTGACGACGACCGCGTCCGCGCCCGCCTCGGTGACGGCCCGCGCGCGGTCGAGGACGCGCGGCGTGGTCATGTCGATGGCCCCGGCCAGGACGGGGAGCCGTCCGCCCGCACGGCGGACGACCGTCTCGACGACGAGGGTGCGCTGCCGGTCCGTCAGGTACGCGACCTCGGAGGTGGAGCCGAGCACGAAGAGACCGTCGACCCCGGCCGTGACCAGGTGGTCGACGAGCCGGACGAGGGAGGGGACGTCCACCTCGCGGTCCGGTGTCAGGGGCGTGCAGACGGGCGGGACGACACCGGTCGGCGGGGCGGACATGGTCATGGGTGCTCCCTGGGGGTGTCGCCGCTGTGCGGGACAGGGGCGGTGGCCGTGGCGGCGGCCTGGGTGACGAGGTCGTGGGTCGATTCCCCCTCGGCGACGGGATGGAAACAGCGGAACAGGTGTCCTTCGCCCGCCCGCCGGTTCTCCGGCATCGCGGTGGCGCACACCTCGTCCGCCTTCCAGCAGCGGGTGCGGAACGGGCAGCCGCTCGGCGGCCGGGTCGCCGACGGCACGGGACCGACGAGCGGGATCGGGTCGATGGGGTCGAGCAGCCCCGGTGTGGCGGAGAACAGGGCGCGCGTGTACGGATGGCGGGCGTGGGTCAGGCTCTCGCCGGCCGGCGACTCCTCGACGATCCGGCCCAGGTACATCGTGACGACGCGGTCGCTCATCCTGCGTACCGTCTGGATGTCGTGGGACACGAAGACGAGCGCGAGTCCCAGACGCTCCTTCAGGTCCAGGAGCAGGTTGAGGATCTGGGCGCGCACGGACACGTCGAGGGCGCTCGTCGGCTCGTCGGCGACCACGAGGTCGGGTTCGAGCGCGAGGGCGCGGGCGATGGCGACGCGCTGGCGCTGCCCGCCGGACAGCTGCCCCGGGAGGCCGTCCGCGAGGCTCTTCGGCAGACCGACCAGCGACATCAACTCCCGCACGCGTTCGTTTCTCTCCTTCGGGGTGCCCCGTCCGTGTACGTCGAGGGGGTCCCGCAGGATCCGGGCCACCGGGAGGCGGCGGTTCAGGGCGGTCGACGGGTCCTGGAAGATCATGCCGGTGCCGGTCCCGATGGAGGAGCGGCGCTCGGCCGGAGGCATCGTCCACAGGTCGCGGCCCCGGAACGACACGGTGCCCTCGGTGGGGCGCTGGGCGCCGACGAGGACCTTCGCGAGGGTCGACTTGCCGCAGCCGGACTCGCCGACGATGCCTACGGTCTCGCCGGGGGCGAGGGCCACGGTTGCTTCTGTCAGGGCGTACACGTGGTCGCGGGAGAGGAGGCCTCCCGAGCGGGCCTTGTGCACCACGTGCACGTTGTCCAGTTCCACGATGGGGGGTTCGGGGGTCGTCATGTCGGCTCTCGGTCCGTCGTGGCTTGTCGCGCAGTTCCCCGCGCCCCTGAAAGGCCCCCCGGAGGCGCCCCTGAAAAGCCCCCCGCCGGGTGGTGGCATGCCGTGGAGTGTGACGGTGTGCCCGCCAGCCGCGGCGGCGTCTCGCGACACACCTCGCTCGCCAGCGGGCAGCGGTCCGCGAATCTGCAGCCCGGGGGGAAGTCCGCCGGGGACGGGACCACGCCCTTGATCTGCGTGAGGCGTTGCGCCGCCGACTCCAGGGACAGCACCGAGCCGAGCAGGCCCCGCGTGTAGTGGTGGGCGGGGGACTCCACCATGTCCGCCGTCACGCCCGTCTCGACGATCTGTCCGCCATACATCACCACCACCCGGTCGGTGACGTCGGCGACGAGCGCGAGGTCGTGCGAGACGAGGATCAGCGCGAAGCCCAGCTCCTCGCGCAGCCGCAGCAGGAGCTGGATGATCTGTGCCTGCACGGTGACGTCGAGCGCGGTCGTCGGCTCGTCGGCGACGATCAGTTTCGGGTCGCGGGAGAGGGCCATGGCGATCAGGACGCGCTGACGCTGGCCGCCGGAGAGTTCGTGCGGGTAGCTGCGCAGGGTGCGGTCGGGGTCCAGGCCGACCAGTTCGAGGAGTTCCGGTGCCGTGCGGCGGCCACCTCGCCGTACGACCTGTTTGAGCTGCGAGCGGACCGTCATCGCGGGGTTCAGCGAGGACAGGGCGTCCTGGTAGATCATCGCCATGTCGTGGCCGAGCAGCCGGCGCCGGGCGCGCATCGGCAGGGCGGTCAGGTCCTGTCCGTCGAAGACGACGCGGCCGCCGACCCGGGCCCCCTTCGGCTCCAGGCCCATCACGGTGAGCGCGGTCAGGGACTTGCCGCAGCCCGACTCGCCGACGAGGCCGAGGACTTCACCGGGCCGGACGTCGAAGCTGATCCCGTCGACGATGTCGACGCCCCCGTGGCGCTGCGGGAAGGAGATGGTGAGCCCGGTGACGGCGAGGACCGGGGCGCCGGTGGGGAGGGGCCGGGCGCGGGAGCGGAGGCGGTGGGCGGCCCGGGTCAGGCCGGGCAGTTCGAGGACGCGTCCGCTGCCGGGTTCGGGGGCCTCCAGGCGGTCCCGGTCGCGGTCCGTGCCGGTGACCTCGCGGGTGGAGGGGGCGGCCCACGCGTCGGAGACGCCTTCGGAGAGGACGTTCAGGGCGAGGACGGTGATCAGCATGAGGAGGCCGGGGAAGACGGTGGCCCACCAGCCGCCGATGAGGACCATGTTCTTGCCGTCCGCGATGACGCTGCCCCAGGACGGGTCGGGCGGCCGTACGCCCGCCCCGATGAAGGAGAGCGACGCCTCGAAGACGATGGCCTCGGCGACCTGCACGGTGCAGAAGACCAGGATGGGCGCGGCGCAGTTGACGGCGACGTGGCGGACGAGGATGTGCGGGGTACGGGCGCCGACGACGCGTTCGGCGACGACGTAGTCCTCGCCGTACTGGTCGAGGACGTTGGCGCGTACGACCCGTGCGATCGGCGGCGTGAACAGGAAGGCGATGGCGCAGATCAGGACGGTGATGCCGCCGCCGAACACGGCGACGAGCACGGCGGCCAGCGCGATGCCGGGGAACGCCATGACGACGTCCAGGCAGCGCATCAGCGTCTCGTCGACGGCCTTGCGGGAGGTCGCCGCGACCGCGCCGATGACGGCGCCCGCGACGAGCGCGAGCAGGGTCGCGCCGAGCCCGATGGCGAGGGACCAGCGTGCCCCGTACATCAGTCGGCTGAGGATGTCGCGGCCCAGGCTGTCCTGGCCCATCCAGTGATCGGCGGAGGGCGCGCCGGTGCCGCCGGCCTGGGGCTGCTGGTCGAGCGGGTCGTGCGGGGCGAGGAGCGGCGCGAAGAGCGCCACGAGGACGACGAGGGCGACGACGCCGACCGCGACGCGGGAGAGGACGGGGAGCTTGCGCAGGGAGCGGAGGCGGATGCCGGGCACGGAGAGCCGTTCGGCGAGCGCCTTCCGGGACCTCGGCTGGGTGTGCGTCAACTCGTCCCCCTCAGGCGTGGGTTGACCAGCAGGTAGAGGACGTCGATGACGAGGTTCACGACCACGAAGCCGACGGCGGTGGTGATGACGACGCCCTGCACGACGGCCGGGTCGCCGTTCTTGACGGCGTCGATCATCAGCTTCCCCATGCCGGGCAGCGAGAAGATCGTCTCGATGACGACCGCCCCGCCGAGCAGGTAGCCGACGCGCAGGCCGAGCACGGTGAGCGGGTTGATGAGGGCGTTGCGCAGGACGTTGCGGCCGACGACGACCACCGGGGGCAGGCCGTTGCCGATGGCCGTGCGGACGTAGTCCTTGTCGAGCTCCTCGACCACGGCGGTGCGGATGATGCGGGTGAGGCCCGCGGCCACGGGCAGGGAGAGCGCGAGAGCGGGCAGCGTCATGGTCTTGAGCCAGCCGGTGAAGGAGTCGGCGGGGTTGATGTAGCCGCCGGTCGGGAACCAGCCGAGGTCGACGGCCAGGTACTGGATCATCAGCAGCGCCAGCCAGAAGCCGGGCGCGGCGACGCCGGTGAGGGAGACGACGCGGATCAGCTGGTCCGGCAGCCGGTCGCGGTAGATGGCGGCGGTGATGCCGAGGGAGAGGGAGAGGACCACGGCGATGCCGAGGCCGAGGAAGGTGAGCTGCATGGTGAGGGGCAGCGCGGTGGCGATCTGGTCGACGACGGGGGCGCGGTTGAGGACGCTGATGCCCAGGTCGCCCTGGAGCAGGTCGCCGACGAAGGCGAGGTAGCGGACGGGCAGCGGGTCGAGGAGCCCGTTCTCCTCCCGGAACTGGTGGAGCTGCTCGGGGGTGGGGTTGGCGCCCTGGAAGAACGCGGACGCCGGGTCGACGTCGGAGAAGCGCATCACGAGGAAGACGAAGAGCACGATGCCGAGCAGCAGCGGCACGAGCAGGGCGACGCGGCGGGCCAGGATTCTGAGGACAGCGGTCACGACGTACGACTCCTGAACTGGCCTGCCGTCATACCCACTTGGCCTGCAGCAGATTGATCCCCGGATAGGGCTGGGCCTTGACGCCGGTGATCCTCTTCGGGTCCCACGCCGTCATGAGCTCGTTGTGCACGACCGGATAGAGCACGGCCTGCTGGGCGACGGTGTCGATGTAGTCCTGGATCATCGCCCGCTTCTTCGACGCCTCGGGTTCGCGGGTGGCCTGGTCCATGTCCCGGAAGAGTTTCTTCGCGACAGCGTTGTCGGCCCAGCGCGCGTAGCCCATCCAGATGTTCTCGGGGCCGTAGTTGTAGTGCATGATCAGGTCGGCGTCGAGCCCGAACTGGTTGGGGTTGGAGGCGGCGGCGACTACCTGGAAGTCCTTCTTCTGGTCGAGCTTGGTGAAGACGGCGGTGGTTTCCTGAGGGTCGAGGGTGACGTCGACGCCGAGCTTCTCCCAGCCGTCCTGGATGGTGGGCAGACAGTCGACGATCCAGCTCACGTTGACGGCCATGAGGTTGACGCTGAGCTTGCCGACACCGGCGTCGTCGAGCAGCTTCTTCGCCTTCTCCAGGTCGTACGCGTACACGGTCCTGGCGGGCCGGTAGGTGGGGTTGGACTCGTTGAGGAACGAGGTCGCCGCTCTGCCGTGCCCCTTGAGGGCGGCCCGGATCATCTTGTCGCGGTCTATGGCGTAGTGCAGGGCCTGCCGGACGCGGACGTCGTCGAACGGTTTGTGCGCGGTGTTGAACAACAGAAACAGGTTGTTCATCCCGGCTCCGCCCTCGACGGTCATCCCGCTCTTCTTCAGCTGCCCGATGTTGGCGTACGGGATGTTGTCGGCGATCTCCGCCTCGGCGCTGCCGCCGGAGATCTTCGCGACGCGGGGCGCGGCGTCCACGATGGTCAGCCAGTTCATCTTCTTGAACGCGGCCTTGCGGGGTCCGTTGTAGTCGCCGAAGGCCTCGAAGGTCGTGTTCGACTTCGGGTGGTGCGAGGCCATCGTGTACGGCCCGGAGCCGACGGCCTTGCCCTTGGTCGCGTCGTCCCAGGCGCCCGGCTTCGAGAAGACGTGCTTCGGCATGATCTTGGCGAGGGAGAGCCGGGCGACGCCGTCGGGGAACGGAAACCTGAGGATCAGCTCGACGGACGTGGCGCCGGTCTTCCGCACCTCCTTGAGCCACCCCGCGAAGAAGCCCTTGGCGAGGGTCTGGGTCTTGGGGTCGAGGATCCGTTCGAAGACGAACACGACGTCGTCGGCGGTGACGGGCTTCCCGTCGTGCCACTTGGCCCCCGGGCGCAGCGTGAACTTCCACGTCGTCGCCTTCGGGTCGTTCGGGAGCTCGGTGGCGAGCGCGGCGTACGGCTCACGGCTGATCGGATCGGTCCCGAGGAGCCCCTCGTAGATGTGCTCGTTCCCGGCCATCGCGAAGGCGGACGCGGTCTGGGTCGGATCCCAGCTGCCGTCGTTCCCGTACCCGATGACAGCGGTGAGCGTCGCGTCCCCGCCCTGCCCGCCGCCCCCGGTCTCGTTGGTGGACTCGGGCCCCGCGGAGCAGGCGGAGAGCGTGGTGGTGACGGCGGCGGCGGCGCCCAGCGCACCCGTGTACTTGAGGAAGGACCGTCGTCCCGGCAGGACGGCACGGCACATGGTCGGAGAGGTCAGATCGGTCACTGTTTCTCCCTTGCCTACCTGAGAGGTCCCACGTCCTACGTCATGGGTGGCGTGGCGACGATAGGAGGGGCGGGAGGGCCGGTCAAGGTCTCCGGCGCGGCGCCCCAGCGGTACTGGGCCGGATGGGGGGTGAGGAGGTCAACTCGGGCTACACGTACGGGTGTGCGGCGCTTCGTTGCGACAGGAGGAGGGGCTTCGGCGCGGCAAAGGTCGGATGATGTGACCGACCGGGAGGTGTGCGGATCGTCGGCTACAGCGGCCGTGTGTCGCCGCTGATGGCGGCGCCCAGTTCGCGCGCGAGCGCCACCGCGAGCGCACGGAAGATGTGCACCTCGGGGTTGTCCTCGTCCGCGCGCACCGCGAGGTGGCTGCTCTCCCACGGCGCGTCGATGATCGGTACGAACGCGGCGCCCGGCCAGGCGTAGTAGCGGGCGAAGGACCTCAGGCCCGACCCCGCGGCGCGGCCCGTGATCACACCGGTCAGCACTTCCTGCGGCGTCACCGCGTAGTCCGTGCTGCGGCGCCGGCCCTCCTCGCCGAAGTACAGGTAGTCCGTGAAGGGGCGCGGGGTGTGGCCGGGGACGCGGAAGAACGGGAGGGCGGCGACGTCCGCGAGCGTCGCGCCGGTCTGCCCGGCCGCCGCGAGCGGGGAGCGCTCCGGGACGACCACGATGCGCTGCTCCGTCGTCAGGACGTCGGCCACCACCCGCTCGTCGTCCGGGCCCGGACGGACGAACGCCACGTCCACGCGGTCCTCCGTCAGCGCCGTCACGTGCTCGGTGAAGTCCAGCTGGCGGATCTCGACCCGGACTTCGGGGCGGGCCCGCCGGTACGCGTTGATCGCCGCCGGGGTCAGTTCCGCCGAGCCGTGCCCCATGATGCCGACCCGCAGCGGCCGCCCCGCCCCACCGGCGCCGGGCCGCACCGCCTCCGCCATGTCGTCCAGCGCGGCGTTCGAAGCGGCGAGCAGGACCCGCGCGTGACCCGCGAGACGCACGCCCGCCGGGGTGGGCGACACCGGATTCGTGCGCCGGTCGACCAGAAGGGTGCCGAGCTCCGTCTCCAGGCGGCGCACATGCTGCGTCACGGCGGGCGGGGAGAGGAAGAGACGGGCCGCGGCCCTGCCGAAGTGACCCTCCTCCACCACCGCGAGGAACGACGACAGAAGTCGCAGATCGAGCGGTGCGGAGGACATGCGTACCAGCGTAGACCCGGAGGTCAGCGGCGTGCGCGTCGTCTTCACGAATCGTGAACGGGGGAGGCGGGCGCGGGCGCGGCGCGCCTACTACTGGGTGCCATGAGCAGCATCACCACCACTCCGCCCACGCCCCTCGCAGAAGGGACCCCCTCCGACCCTCCCCGCCGCCGGTACGGGCTGCGGGCGGCCTGGATCATGATGGCCTCCGGGTGGAGCGCCAACCAGTTCTCCGCGCTGCTCGGCGCCTACCGCTCCGAGCTCGGCCTCTCCGAGTCCGCCGTCACCGGCCTCTTCGCCCTCTACGTCGTCGGGCTCATCCCGGGCCTCCTGGTGTGCGGGCCGCTGGCCGACCGCGTCGGGCGGCGCCCGGTCGCCTCGACGGCACTCGCGCTGAACCTGCTCTCCACCGGCGCGCTGATGCTGGGGGCGGGAGCCACGGGGTGGCTGTGGCCCGGCCGGTTCGTCACCGGGGTGAGCGCGGGTGCGCTGCTCGCGGCCGGCAGTGCGTGGATCAAGGAGCTGTCCTCGGAGCCGTACGTCCACCTCGATCCGAGGACCGCTTCGACGGCCTCGCGCCGCGCCGGTCTCTTCGTCTCGGCCGGTTTCGCCTCCGGGGGTCTCGTGGCGGCGCTGATCGCCCGGTGGGCCGGGGCGCCGATGGTCACGGCGTACGTACCGCACCTGCTGCTCGCGGCAGGCGCGGGCCTCGCCGCGCTGACCGCGCCCGAGACGGGAACCCGGCACCGGGGAACGCACGCGGAGCGGCATCCCGGCGTCGGACGCCTCTTCCGGCGCGGCGTCCTCCCCGTCGCCCCCTGGGTCTTCGCCGCCCCCAGCGTCGGCTTCGTGACGCTGCCGGGCCTCGTGCACGGCGGCCTCGTCTACACCGGCGTCGCCACCGCCCTCGTCCCCGGCACCGGCCTGCTCGTGCAGCCCCTCGCCCGCCGCGTCGCGCAGCGGCACCGCCTCGCGACCGCCGTCGTGGGCCTGCTCGTCGTCACCGTCGGGTTCGGCGCCGCCGCACTCGCCGCGGCGACGGAGGACCCGACGACCGCCCTCGCCGCCGCCGCGGTCCTCGGCGCGGGCTACGGCTTCGTCCTGACGTACGGCCTCACCGAGGTCACCGCCCTCGCCCCACCGCACCGGCTCGCCCGCCTCACCGCGTACTTCTGGACGGCCGCGTACGTCGGGATGCTCGCGCCCTACGCGATGACGCTCCTGTCCGGCGCGGCGCCGCCCCCCGCCCTCCTGGGCGCGGCGGCCGTCCTCGCGGCCCTGTCCTGTGTGCTCCTGATCACGCTCCACGCCCGGCGTCCGGACCCGGCACGCGGGTAGCAGCGCAGCGGAGCCGCGGTCTCGCGGTGCGGTCGTGCGCGGCGCGTTCCCGCACCGGTACGTATCCTCGGCACGCTCCATCGATCGAATCCACGACGCCCGAAGTCCACGACGTCCGCCGAAGCGGCACCTTGCGAGAGGCACCACCATGACCACCGAGCTGAGCCCCGACGCCCCGGCCCTGGGCGGCCTGCTGGAGCAGGCCCGGAAGGACTACGACGACCTCGTCGCACGCGGCCTCTCCCTCGACCTGACCCGGGGCAAGCCCGCCCCCGAGCAGCTCGACCTCGCCGAGGAGCTGCTGAGTCTGCCCGGCGGGCGGCACACCGCCGCCGACGGCACCGACGTCCGCAACTACGGCGGGCTCCAGGGCCTGCCCGAGCTCCGCGAGATCTTCGCCGAGCTGCTCCAGGTGCCCGCCGACCGGCTGCTCGCCCTCGGCAACTCCAGCCTCGAGCTGATGCACGACTGCATCGTGCACGCCCTCCTCGGCGTGCTGCCCGGCGCCGAGTCGCGCTGGGCCGACCAGGAGCGCATCGCGTTCCTGTGCCCCGTCCCCGGCTACGACCGGCACTTCGGCCTCTGCGAGCGGTTCGGCATCGACATGATCCCCGTGCCGATGACGGCCGACGGACCCGACATGGACGAGGTCGAGCGGCTCGTCGCCGAGGACCCGGCGGTCAAGGGCATCTGGTGCGTGCCGAAGTACAGCAACCCCGACGGCGTCGTCTACAGCGACGAGACCGTGGCCCGCCTCGCCGCGATGCCCACCGCCGCCCCCGACTTCCGGATCTTCTGGGACAACGCGTACGCCGCCCACCACCTCACCGACGAGCCCGCCGAGATCGCGGACCTGCTCGCCGCCTGCGCCGCCGCCGGGCACGAGGACCGCGCGTTCGTCTTCGGCTCCACCTCGAAGATCACCGCCGCGGGCGCGGGCGTCGCCTTCTTCGGCTCGTCGCCCGCCAACGTGAAGTGGCTCCTCGCCAACAACCAGAAGCGGTCGATCGGCCCCGACAAGGTCAACCAGCTGCGGCACGTCATGTTCCTGAAGGACGCGGACGGCGTACGCGCCCACATGGAGCGCCAGCGCGCCCTGCTCCAGCCCAAGTTCGAGACGGTCGCCCGCATCCTCGAAGCGGAGCTCGGCGGGACCGGTCTCGCGACCTGGACGTCGCCCAGGGGCGGCTATTTCGTGACCCTCACCGTCCCGGACGGCTGCGCCAAGGAAGTCGTACGCCGCGCCGCCGAAGCGGGCATCGTGCTGACCCCCGCCGGCGCGACGCACCCGCACGGCGACGACCCCCGCGACGCCGTCATCCGCGTGGCCCCGAGCTACCCCGGCCTCCCGGAGCTCGATCAGGCGATCAAGGGCCTCACCGTGTGCGTGCGCCTCGTCGGGTACGAGAAGCAGGCTCGGGCGGCCCGCTGAGGTTCAACCGGACGTGTGCCGGGGACTGTGCGGGCCCGTCGTGGCCGGTCGCGCAGTTCCCCGCACCCCCTCGGGGCTCGGGCCCCGGACCAGGAACGGGCCGAGCAGGCCCGGTACCGCTCGCTCCGCGAACTCCAGACCCTCCGCCTCCCCCACGTCGTACGCCGCGTACGCCTGCGCGCCCGCGGCCGTCGTCGCGCTCAGCGTCACCAGGCCCGCCCGCCGTTGCAGCACGGACTGCTTGACGGTCCACCCGATGACCCCGCCACGCCGCAGCGCCACCGTGGAGCGGCGCAGGGTCCCGGACCGTACGACGAGGTAGTCGGCGTCGATCGCGTGCCCCAGACTGCGGTACGCGTCGCAGGCCAGCGCCACCGAGACCGGCACGAGCAGCACCGCCGTGCCCGCCCCCAGACACATGAGCACCCGCACGTCGAGCAGCGCCCCGAGCAGCAGCAGGACCAGGGCGGGCGCCAGCGACGCCGACACCGCCCACCGGATCCTGCGGGCCCGCGCCGCCCGCGGATGCGGGGCGAGCCGCACCGCCGTGGGCGTCACCGGCTCGCGCAGGACCTGCGCCGCCACCTCGTCGGCGAGCCGCCGGGGCGCGGCGGGCAGCAGCGTGCTCGGCCCCGCCTGGTCCTCCTCGTCGCGGCGCGACAGACCCGTGGCCACCGCGTCCAGGCGCGCCGCGCCCGAGAGCCGCAGGCCCAGCGGCTCCACCACGTCGACACCGCGCAGCCGCGCCTCCTCCAGGGAGACCGACCGGGTCGTCAACAGTCCGCGCCGCACCCGCAGCGTCCCGCCGGGCTCCCGTTCCAGGCGGTAGTTCCACCACATCTCGATCCACAGCCCGAGCGCCCCCACCGACCCGGCGGCGAGCCCGATCGCGATCAGCGCCAGCACCACGCCCGTCACGGACATCCCGCGGAACACGTCGCCCACCCACTCGATGACGTCCTCCTGCACACCGAACCACTCACTGACCTGCATCACCGCACCGCCCGCCGCCGCGGCGAGCGCGGAGGTCACGAAGGACAGCGGCGCGTACCGGATCCAGCGCGGGTCGAGGGAGGCGATCGTGCCCTCCACCTCGGACGCGCCGCCCGGCGCCGCCCGGCTGAGCAGCTCGTGCCGCAGCCGCTCGCCCTCCGCCCTGCGCACGGGCCGCAGTTCGAGCGTGGCCTCCTGGCCCGCGCTCTGCTCGCCCGTGCCTATGCGGACCTCCACCAGACCGAGGAGGCGGAGGAGCGGGTGGGCGACGAGGTCGACGGAGCGTATGCGCTCCCGGCTCAACGAGCGGTGCTTGACGAAGAGGATGCCGCTGCGCAGCTCGGCCCGCTCGGGTCCGACGCGGTACCGGCTGTGACGCAGCCGCAGCGCGTCGATGCCGACACCGCACCCGATGACGAGCAGGCTGAGCCCCACCGCCCAGGCGATCACGGGCCCCATGGCCACCCACCCCTGGAAGCTGAGGGTGATCGGCACGCCGACGGCGGTCACGACGCCGCCCGTCATCTGGACGGTGACGAGCAGCGAACGCGGGTCGAGCCGCCGCCAGCCGCCGTCCGCCCCGGCGTCGTCGGGGCCACCCGCTTCCGCCGCCGCCTCGGCGGTCGCGAGCCCGCTCACGTCGCGTCCCCCGGCGTCGCCTGGGTGACGAGCGCGAGCCGCTCCGCGAGCTCGGCGGCCGTCGCGTGGTCGAGCCCCTTGACCTTCAGGGCACCCCGAGCGGACGCGGTGGTGACCGTCACGGTGGTCAGCCCGAAGATCCGCTGGAGGGGCCCGCGCATCGTGTCGACGGTCTGCAGCCGCGACATCGGCGCGATCCGGCCCTCCATCCAGAAGAACCCGGTCCGCACGTACACCGCGTCGTCGGTGACCTCCCAGCGGTGCACCTTGTACCACCACAGCGGCAGCAGCACACCGACGACCAGCCCCGGCGCGGCGATGACGGCGGCCGGCAGCAGCAGCCAGAAGCGGGCCGGCGCGATGAGCGCGCCGAGCAGACCGAGAACGGCCACGGGCGCGGCCACCGTCAGCAGCAGCTGCGTGCGCCACCAGGCGACGGCGCGCCGGTCCAGGGGGTTGCGCGGCGGACGCAGCCGCAGATCCTGCTTCCGGTTGCCTTGGTCAAGAACCATGAGACGAAAGGTACTTGGCGCGCGTGCACGTCGGCGTACCGGCGGGCCCCGGTGAGGGCCATGGCTCAGTGCTGCTGCGGCTTCTGCGGAGTCGCCTCGCTCGGCCGCACGATGACGTACCCCTCGCCCTCCAGCTTCAGCTGCACCGCCTCGCCGGAGCCGCCGCGGATCATCGAGCCGATGGACTGCGAGCGGTGCAGGGAGGTGGCGAGGTGGGCGGTCCAGCCGACCACCGCGTCCGTGTCGACGTACACGGGCTGCTGCGGCGACACGGGGATCACCAGCGGCGTGCCCTCGCAGACCAGACCGAGGCGGCCCGCGCCGGTGAAGACGCTGTTGAAGAGGCCGCCTCCGGTCATGCCCGCGCCCTTCACCGTCTTGATCTCGTACGAGAGGGTCGCGTCGAAACAGAGGACGTTGCGGCCGTTGACGGTGAGGACGTCGCCGGGCTCGACGTCGACGATGAAGCAGTTCTGCGCCTCGTGCGCGAACCACGCCTCGCCCTGCCCGCGCACGGCCATCAGCGGCAGCCCCTCCCCGGTCACCGCCCGCTTGAGCATGCCGCCGACGCCCTGGCTCTTCCGCTCGAACTGCAACTCGCCCCGGTAGGCGATCATCGCGCCCTGCCGGGCGTGCATCTCGCCGTTGACCGCGTACTTGATGGACTTGGCGTTCTGGAGGGTCATGCCGGGCGCGTGGGCCGGCTGGGCCATGTGGTCGCTGGAGAACAAGTCACTCTTCATGCCCACATCTTGAGCCACACGTTGTGCCCGCGGAAGCGCAGCGCACCGCTGCGCGCCCTTACGGTCATGCCATGACGAAGCATGCGTACGACGAATTCCGGGCCCTGCACCACACCGACGCGCCCCTCCTCCTGCCGAACGCCTGGGACCACGCGTCGGCCGCGGCACTGGCCGCCGCCGGGTTCCGTGCGGTGGGCACGACCAGCCTGGGCGTGGCGGCCGCGGCGGGCCTGCCCGACGGGACGGGGGCGACCCGGGCGGAGACGGTGCGGCTGGCCCGGCGCCTGACCCGCCTGGACGCGCTGATCAGCGTCGACGTGGAGGGCGGCTTCAGCGACGAGCCGGGGGAGGTCGCGGCGCTGGCGGCGGAACTGGCGGAGGCGGGCGCCGTCGGCATCAACATCGAGGACGGCCGCGCGGACGGCACGCTGCGGGACGCCGCGCACCAGGCGGAGATCCTGGCGGCGGTGCGGGAGGCGGTGGGAGGCCGCGTGTTCATCAACGCCCGGACGGATACGTACTGGTTGCGGGGCGCGGGGAGGACGGCGTCGGAGACGGGGGAGCGACTGGAGGCGTACCGGGGGGCGGGCGCGGACGGGGTGTTCGTGCCGGGCCTGCGCGACCTGCGGTTGATCGCAGAGTTGACGTCGGCTTTGAGGAACACCCCGCTCAACATCCTGCACGCCGCCGACGGACCTTCGATGCCGGAGCTGGCGGAGGCGGGCGTCCGACGGGTCAGCTGCGGCTCGCTCCTGTTCCGCGCGGCGCTGGGGGCGGCGGTGACGGCGGTACGGGCCGTGGCGGACGGTACGGCGCAGGCGGAGGGCATCCCTTCGTACGCGGAGACGCAGGCGTTGGCGGGCGGATTCGCCCCGTAGGCGGCGACCATCGCGACGAACGCGGTCCACGCGCCGGGGCCGATCATCAGGGCGGGGCCCTCG
The DNA here is from genome assembly GCF_008642355.1 of Streptomyces venezuelae. Lineage (NCBI taxonomy): Bacteria > Bacillati > Actinomycetota > Actinomycetes > Kitasatosporales > Streptomycetaceae > Streptomyces > Streptomyces venezuelae. Next base: position 2,531,394 of record NZ_CP029193.1, on the reverse strand, counting down.
GGGACCTTGCTGTCCCGTACGGGGACGACATGGGGGACTCCGTCGGCGACCTCGACGCATTGTCGGAAGTCCTCCGCCGCAGAGTCGATCAGGGTCAGGGACGCCTCCGGTGGCAGCGCGACGGCCCTGAGCAGATCGTAGGACGCCTGTACTCGCTTCACCACTGTCGGTTCATCGAGCAGGTGCGCCGAATGCACGCCATCTGTATAGCGCAAAGTACTCGCTAAAGAGTTGGTCCTTGATCAGCTTTCGCCACAACCGCTCGAAAAGACCGTCGGTTCTAGCACCGCATCAATACGTGGCGCCACATCCAGCTGAGATTTTCGCATCGCCCGCTCGAACCGGCCGATGTAGCCCCCTGAAACGAATACACGGACCCCCAGCGCCGACTGGCTGAGTCCCGCGTCCTCCCGTCTCCGCTTGAGCTCCGCGCCGAAGAACTCCCACGCCGCCTGCCCCGAACCATTGGCCATGGCCAACCGCCTTTCGCTGCCTCGCAGTTGTAGAGGTCAGACCCCTGCAGAGTGTAGGCCGCGTACGTCACCGTAGGGGCGAGAAGAGTGAAATCCGAAGGCGAAGGGGAGCCCCCGTGAAGACGGACGGAAAGCAGCACGCAGTGGCATGTATCGAACAGGCGGAGGACACCGTGAAGGAATTGCGCGCCGCACTCGCACGAGGGGGAAATACCTTGCCGTCACTGAGGATGGATCCCTCGTCGATCGCGAGGGAAACCCCGTGTCCGAGGATCGCATTGGGGGGTTGTTCGGTCGACGCGGCGGCACGACTCGCCGCCGTGCTGAGGAGTGCGCCATGAATGACCTGCCGCTGGAGCCGCCCGTAGGGGCGTACGTCGTGGATACCCGGAGCGGCCAGGTGGGCCGGGTGATGGGCCACGAGGGCCCGTACGTCCAGCTGCGCCCCTACGGGGGCGGCCGGGAGTGGGACTGCGCCCCGGAGGCGGTCCGCACGGCGACGACCGCGGAACGCCTGCGCGCGGCGACGGCATACGCGAACGCGAGGAGCCGGGGCGAGGTGACTTGACGGTCAGCCGTACCAGGTGATGTCGCAGACGTAGCAGACGTAGACGCGTTCGTGACGAGGCGCGGGCGGGAAGTCGATGAAGCCGCGGTCGCCGAGGAAGTCGAACTCGCGCAGTCCGCCCTCGCGATCGGTCGGCCTGCCGACCCGGACGGATTCAGGGCCGAGTGCCGCGAGCTCGGTGGCCGGCCGTTCGACCTCGGCGACGACGCCGGAAGGAACTCCGTCGGTGAGGTACTCCTCGCTCGGGTTCCAGTCCCGGGACCAGTCCGTCACAGACCGGCCTCCGCCTCCGCCGCGTCCCGAATGCGGCGGATCTCGACGATGGCAACCGCGGGGTCCTGTTCGGCTGCGTCCACCAGCCGTTCCAGTTCGCGCGAGCGGGCCCGCGCGCTGCGGATGGCGCTCGGTGGCTACGAAGACGGCCCACGAGTGGACGAAGGCGCGGAGGGGGGCCAGGCTCTGTGTCTGCTGGGCGTTCGTCGTCGCCTCGAACAGGTGCTGGGTGGTACGGATGGGACGTCCCTTCGTACGCTGCCGCTCCGCCGACGGAGGGAGCCGGCGTACGAGACGAACGGGCCCCGGACGCGCACCCCGGCCCGGGGACCCCCCGGCATACGGGAGAATGGACCCCATGAGTCTGTTCCGCGACGACGGCATCGTGCTGCGCACCCAGAAGCTGGGCGAAGCGGACCGCATCATGCTGCTGTCTCCCGGGGGGCCACCCCCGTACCCCCGGCCGCACACCCGTGGTGGCGGGCGATGAGTCTCTTCAGGGACGACGGGATCGTCCTGCGGACCCAGAAGCTCGGCGAGGCCGACCGCATCATCACCCTGCTCACCCGCGGTCACGGCCGCGTACGCGCCGTCGCACGCGGCGTGCGGCGGACCAAGTCGAAGTTCGGGGCACGGCTTGAGCCGTTCTCGCACGTCGACGTGCAGTTCTTCGCGCGGGGGAGCGAGCTCGTCGGGCGCGGGCTTCCGCTCTGCACGCAGAGTGAGACCATCGCTCCCTACGGTGGGGGCATCGTGACCGACTACGCGCGGTACACCGCCGGGACGGCCATGCTGGAGACCGCCGAGCGGTTCACCGATCATGAGGGCGAGCCCGCCGTGCAGCAGTATCTGCTGCTCGTCGGCGCGCTGCGCGTCCTGTCGAGGGGGGAACATGAGCCCCACCTCGTACTGGACGCCTTTCTGCTCCGCTCTCTCGCCGTCAACGGCTACGCGCCCAGCTTCACGGACTGCGCGAAATGCGGCATGCCGGGCCCGAACCGCTTCTTTTCGGTCGCCGCCGGCGGCTCGATTTGCGTCGACTGCCGGGTGCCCGGCAGCGTCGTCCCGTCGGCGGAGACGCTCACGCTGCTCGGCGCGCTGCTCACCGGCGACTGGGAGACGGCGGACGCGTGCGAGGCGCGGCACGCCAGGGAGGGCAGCGGGCTCGTTTCCGCCTATCTGCACTGGCACCTGGAGCGCGGACTGCGCTCATTGCGGTACGTAGAGAAAAGCACGTGAACAGCTAGGTAGGAGAGAGACCCCCCATGGCACGACGCGGAATCCTCGGACGGTCCCGCCGCGAGTACCAGCTGCCCGAGCCCCACCCCTCGGGCGCGCGACCGCCGAAGATCCCCGGCGAGCTGGTCCCGCGGCACGTGGCGATCGTCATGGACGGGAACGGACGGTGGGCGAAGGACCGCGGCCTGCCGCGCACCGAGGGGCACAAGGTCGGCGCCGAGCGCGTCCTCGACGTACTGCAGGGCAGCATCGAGATGGGCGTCGGCGCGATCTCGCTGTACGCGTTCTCCACCGAGAACTGGAAGCGGTCCCCGGACGAGGTGAAGTTCCTGATGAACTTCAACCGCGACTTCATCCGCAAGACCCGCGACCAGCTCGACGACCTCGGTGTACGCGTGCGCTGGGTGGGCCGGATGCCCAAGCTGTGGAAGTCGGTCGCCCGGGAGCTGGAGATCTCCCAGGAGCAGACCAAGGACAACGACAAGCTGACCCTGTACTTCTGCATGAACTACGGCGGCCGCGCCGAGATCGCGGACGCGGCCCTGGCCATCGCCGAGGACGTGAAGGCGGGCCGGCTCAACCCGTCCAAGATCAACGAGAAGACGTTCGCGAAGTACCTGTACTACCCGGACATGCCGGACGTCGACCTCTTCCTCCGCCCGAGCGGCGAGCAGCGCACCTCGAACTATCTCCTCTGGCAGAGCGCCTACGCCGAGATGGTCTTCCAGGATGTTCTGTGGCCGGACTTCGACCGGCGCGACCTGTGGCGCGCCTGCCTCGAATACGCGTCGCGCGACCGCCGCTTCGGCGGGGCGATCCCCAACGAGGAGCAGATCGCCAACAGTTAGGGACGCCCGTGTACGGGAGAGGGGCCCGCACCGTCAGGACGACGGTGCGGGCCCCTCTCCCGTACGCGTACACGTACGCACGCCTACTTGTTCGCGCACTCCTGGCACGTCCCGAAGATCTCCACCGTGTGCGCCACGTTCACGAAGCCGTGCTCCGACGCGATCGCCTCGGCCCACTTCTCGACCGCGGGGCCCTCCACCTCGACGGCCTTGCCGCAGACGCGGCAGACCAGGTGATGGTGGTGATCGCCGGTCGAGCAGCGGCGGTAGACCGTCTCGCCCTCACTCGTGCGCAGCGCGTCGACCTCGCCGGCGTCGGCCAGGGACTGGAGGGTGCGGTAGACCGTGGTCAGACCGACCGAGTCGCCCTTGTGCTTGAGCATGTCGTGCAACTCCTGCGCACTGCGGAACTCGTCCACGTCGTCGAGTGCCGCGGCCACCGCCGCACGCTGGCGGGTCGACCTGCCTCGAACCGGGGCTCCCACGGTTGCCTCCTCGCGTCTGCGCTCTGGTCTGGGCCTGCCGGGCCATTGTGCCAGGTCGGCCTGGACGCAGGTCAGGTCTTGGCCACCGGCTGGGCCGGTACCGAGCACTCCGCGGGATCACCGGCCGCCGCCGCGGCGGCGGCGGCCCGCGCTCTGCGCCTGGCCAGCGGCGTCGCGAGGACCGTGAGGGCGATGAAGACACCGATGGTCAGGAGCACGATCGTCGCGCCGGGAGGCACGTCCTGGTAGTACGACGTCACCGTGCCGCCGAGCGTCACCGCGATGCCGATCGCCACCGAGACCGCGAACGTCGCCGCGAAGCTCCGGGTGAGCTGCTGGGCGGCCGCCACGGGCACCACCATCAGCGCGGAGACCAGGAGCAGGCCCACGACGCGCATCGCGACCGTGACCGTGACCGCGGCGGTGACGGCGGTGAGCAGGTTGAGGGCGCGGACCGGCAGGCCGGTGACGCGCGCGAACTCCTCGTCCTGGCTGACCGCGAACAGCTGGCGGCGCAGCCCGACCGTGACGAGGACCACGAACGCGGCGAGCAGGCAGATCGCCGAGACGTCCTCCTCGGAGACCGTCGAGAGCGAGCCGAAGAGGTACGACTGGAGGTTCGCGTTCGAGCCGCCGGGGGCGAGGTTGATGAACATGACGCCGCCCGCCATGCCGCCGTAGAACAGCATCGCGAGGGCGATGTCGCCGCGCGTCTTGCCGTACCAGCGGATCAGCTCCATGACGACGGCGCCGACGATCGCGACCGCCGTCGCCATCCACACGGGGGAGGTGGAGAGCAGAAAGCCGAGGCCCACGCCGGTCATCGCGACGTGCCCGATGCCGTCGCCCATCAGGGCCTGGCGGCGTTGGACCAGGTAGATGCCGACGGCGGGCGCGGTGATGCCGACCAGGACGGCGGCGAGCAGCGCCCGCTGCATGAAGGCGTAGTTGAGGAGTTCCATGAGTGACTCTCGCGTCCTCGGGCTCAGGTGAGCAGGCCGGTACGGACCGGCTCCGCGTCGGCGGTGTGCGGGTGGACGTGGTCGTGCCCCGGCAGCGCGTGCTGGCCGACCGCGCGCGGGGGCGGGCCGTCGTGCAGGACGCAGCCGTCGCGCAGGACCACGGCGCGGTCGATCAGGGGCTCCAGGGGGCCGAGCTCGTGCAGGACGAGCAGGACGGAGGCACCGCCCGCGACCTGCTGGCGCAGGGTGGCGGCGAGGACCTCCTGGCTGGCCAGGTCGACGCCCGCCATCGGCTCGTCCATGATCAGCAGCTCCGGCTCGGAGGCCAGCGCGCGGGCGATGAGGACCCGCTGGTGCTGACCGCCGGAGAGGGCGTTCACGGAGTCCTTGGTGCGGTCCGAGAGCCCCACGAGGTCGATGGCGCGGGCGACGGCCTCGCGGTCGGCCTTGCGCAGGATGCCGAGGCGGGCACGGGAGAGCCGCCCCGAGGTGACGACCTCGTTGATCGTGGCGGGGACGCCGCCCGCGGCGGTGGTGCGCTGCGGTACGTACCCCACGCGGGCCCAGTCGCGGAAGCGGCGGCGCGGGGTGCCGAAGATCTCGACGTCGCCGCCGGTGACGGGGACCTGCCCTATGACGGTGCGGACCGCCGTGGACTTGCCCGAACCGTTGGCGCCGAGGAGGGCGACGACCTCGCCGCGGCCGACGGTGAGGTCGATGCCGCGCAGCACGGGGCGCGAGCCGAGCTCGGCCGTCACCTTGCGCAGGGATATGACGGCCTCGCCGGTGTCGGCCTTCTCATTCATGGCTCGTGCCTCCGTAGCCGCGGGAGTGGGGGTCACTTGGCGCCCAGGGCCTTCTGCAGGGCCTTGAGGTTGGACTCCATGACCTGGATGTAGTCCTCGCCCTTGGAGTCGTCGGTGATGCCCTCGACGGGGTCGAGCACGTCGGTCTTGAGGCCGGTGTCCTTGGCGAGGGTCTTCGCCGTCCTGTCGCTGACGAGGGTCTCGTAGAAGACCGTGGTGACGCCGTCGGCCTCCGCCATCTTCTGGAGGTCCTTGACGCGCTTCGCGCTCGGCTCGCCCTCCGGGTCGAGTCCGCTGATGGCCTCCTCGATGAGACCGTAGCGCTCGGCGAGGTAGCCGAAGGCGGCGTGGGTGGTGATGAAGACCTTGGAGTCGGTGTTCTTCAGGCCGTCCTTGAAGGACTTGTCGAGACCGCCGAGCTTCTTCACCAGGGCCGCGGTGTTCTTCTCGTACGTCTTCGCGTGGTCCGGGTCGGCCTTCTCCAGGGCCTTGCCGACGCCCTCGGCGACCTCGGCGTACTTCACCGGGTCGAGCCAGATGTGGGGGTCGGCGCCTTCGTGGGAGTGGCCGTGGTCGTGCCCTTCGTGCCCCTCTTCGCCGTGTCCCTCGTCCTCGTGCTCATCGGCGTGCCCGCCGACTTCGTTGCCGTGCTTCTCCGTGCTGGTCAGCGACGCGGCGTCGACCTTGGTCCCGATGCCGGACTGGTCGATGGCGTTGTCGACGGCGGGCTGCAGGCCCTTGAGGTAGAGGGCGACGTCGGACTCCTCGAGTTCGCCGCGCTGCTTGGCGGAGACGTCGAGGTCGTGGGGCTCCTGTCCGGGCCCGGTGAGGGTGGTGACGGAGACGTGGTCCCCGCCGATCTGCTCCGCCAGGTACTGCATGGGGTAGAACGACGCCACGACGTCCAGCTTGCCGTCCTTGTCGTCCGCGGCGGAGGTGGAGCAGGCGGTCAGGGCGGTGAGGCCGAGGACCGTGGCGGAGGCAAGGGCGGCGGTGGGTATCAGGCGTCGTACGTTCATGACACTCATTTTCAACAAATGTGGAAACGATTGTCAACAAGGTCTCCACGCGGGCCCTCGCGAGGGGTGCGCGGGGACGGGTACGGGGAACCGATTTGATTAGGGGGGTAAGGCCGCCGGTAACCTGAAGCATTCGCTCCCGAAGCCGTTGCTCCAGCAGCACTTGCTTCGCCCGCCGTCATAATGAAGAGAGCACCGTGGCCGCCGACAAGATCGACACCATCGTCAGCCTGAGCAAGCGCCGTGGCTTCGTTTTTCCCTGCAGTGAGATCTACGGCGGTCAGCGCGCCGCCTGGGATTACGGACCGCTCGGCGTCGAGCTGAAGGAGAACCTCAAGCGCCAGTGGTGGCGCTACATGGTCACCTCGCGCGAGGACGTTGTCGGTATCGACTCCTCGGTGATCCTGGCGAGCGAGGTCTGGGAGGCCTCCGGCCACGTCAAGACCTTCTCCGACCCGCTCACCGAGTGCCTCTCCTGTCACAAGCGCCACCGCGCCGACCACCTGGAAGAGGCCTACGAGGCCAAGCACAACCGCCCGCCGGCCAACGGCCTCGCGGACGTCAACTGCCCCAACTGCGGCACCAAGGGCCAGTTCACGGAGCCCAAGCAGTTCTCCGGCATGCTCGCCACGCACCTCGGCCCCACGCAGGACAGCGGCTCCGTCGCCTACCTGCGCCCCGAGACCGCGCAGGGCATCTTCACCAACTTCGCCCAGGTCCAGCAGACCTCGCGCCGCAAGCCGCCGTTCGGCATCGCGCAGATGGGCAAGTCCTTCCGCAACGAGATCACGCCCGGCAACTTCATCTTCCGGACCCGCGAGTTCGAGCAGATGGAGATGGAGTTCTTCGTCAAGCCGGGCGAGGACGAGAAGTGGCAGGAGTACTGGATGGAGCAGCGCTGGAACTGGTACACCGGCCTGGGCCTGCGCGAGGAGAACATGCGGTGGTACGAGCACCCGAAGGAGAAGCTCTCCCACTACTCCAAGCGCACCGCTGACATCGAGTACCGCTTCCAGTTCGGCGGCAGCGAGTGGGGCGAGCTGGAAGGCGTCGCCAACCGCACGGACTACGACCTGACCGCGCACTCCAAGGCGTCGGGCCAGGACCTGTCCTACTTCGACCAGGAGGCCGGCGAGCGCTGGACCCCCTACGTCATCGAGCCCGCGGCGGGCGTCGGCCGCACCATGCTCGCCTTCCTCCTCGACTCCTACATCGAGGACGAGGCCCCCAACGCCAAGGGCAAGCTGGAGAAGCGGACGGTCATGCGCTTCGACCACCGCATCGCGCCGGTGAAGGTCGCGGTCCTCCCGCTCTCCCGCAACCCGGAGCTCTCTCCGAAGGCCAAGGGTCTCGCCACGGCCCTCCGCCAGAACTGGAACATCGAGTTCGATGACGCGGGCGCCATCGGCCGCCGCTACCGCCGCCAGGACGAGATCGGCACGCCGTACTGCGTGACGGTCGACTTCGACACGCTGGACGACAACGCGGTGACGGTGCGCGAGCGCGACACGATGAAGCAGGAGCGGGTCTCCCTCGACCAGATCGAGGGCTACCTCGCGACGCGTCTCGTGGGCTGCTGACACTCTGTCCGAGTCGCGCCGAGAAGCCCCCGGTTCCGGGTTATGGAACCGGGGGCTTCCGTGCACACTGAGCCCATGCCTACGCCCACGGCCATGAGCAGGGTCAGACGATGGGACCACCACGGGCGCGAGCACGTCGTCCGGGTCCAGAAGGCGGGTGTGCTGCGGGAGTTGAGCTGCGGGACCTGCGGGTGGCGCAAGAAGGCGCAGTTCCTGCCGTGGCTCAAGGCCGAGGAGCACCTGACGCTGGAGCACCAGGCGACCCTGGGGCTCGGGGGGTCATCACGAGGATGACGGCGCCCCGCGGCCCCTGCCGGGTGTGCAGCAGGTTCATGCCGTACGAGCGGGGTGCCGGGTCCCGGTGCGAGGTGAGCCGGACCGTCCGCGGGGTGAAGTCCCCGACGGACCGGCAGGCCCACCAGTCGTCGAGCTCGGGCCGGGCGCTGCGCAGCCGCGCGGTGAGCCGCTCGAACGCCTCGTCGCCGGGGTGGCGGTCGGCACGGCTGCGCAGATGCCGGTAGAGATCGACGACGACGGGCTCCCACTCGCCCAGCACGCGCTGATGAGCCCCGTCACCGACGAGCAGGAGCAGCAGATTGCGCCGGCCGTCGTCGGGGAAGCCGGTGGGGTCGGGCCATACGTCGACGTAGGCGCGGTTCCACGCGAGGAGGTCGAGGGTGGGCCCGAGGACGACGGCGGGGCTGTCGGGCCAGCTCTCGATCATGTCGACGAGCCCTGGCTCGACCGCTGCCGGGACGTCGGCGGTCGCCACCTCGCCGGGGGCGAACCCGGCGAGGACGAGGGCGTGCCGGTGGGAGGCGTCGTCGAGGCGCAGGGCGCGGGCGACGGCGTCGAGCACGTGACGTGAGGTGTCCACGCGCCCCTGTTCGAGCCAGGTGTACCAGGCGACGGAGACACCGGAGAGCGCGGCGACCTCTTCGCGCCGCAGCCCCTTCGCGCGGCGGCGTGCGGTGTCGGGGAGCCCGACGTCACCGGGGGAGACGCGCTCGCGATGGGCGCGCAGGAACCCGCCAAGTCCCGACCGCAGCGCGGAGGTTGCCCTAGTGGTCGCCATGGCCCCAGCGTATGACCTGGAGTCACCCCCATGAACGCCTGGCTGGCCAGGGTCGCGGGGGAGGGCGAGCCTGAACCCATGACTGAGACCCCGACGATGTGGCGCCACCGCAACGACTCCACGCACCTGCCCGAGCCCCGCCCCCTCATCCGCGTCTACACACCGCCCGGCACGCTGGACTCGCTGGCTTCCTCCTACGAGCGCCTGCTCGGCACGGAACGGGACATGTGGTTCGCGTACCCGGAGAAGGGGCTGAACCTGGCCGTGGTCGGGGCGTTCCTCCTGATCGAGGGCGCGGAGGAGATCCTGGCCCCCTTCCGCGCGGTCGACGGCACACTGCTCGTGGACTCGGCCCAGACGTACCTGACGCGTCTGGCGGCGGAGGGCGCGGAGATCACGGACCCGCTGACCAAGGTCCCCACGGGCTCGGGCTTCACGGCCCGCCACCGGGACGGCACGGTGATCGAGTACGTGGAGCACAGGCCGACGGAGGAGGGCCTGTAGGACCGGCTGTCAGTGGCAGCCCCTAGGGTCCCGCCTGTGACTGACTCCTCCACCTACCTCAGTGCCACGGCAGACGCCTACGACTCCATCGCCACGGTCTACGCCGATCTGCCCCGCGACGACCTTCGCGCCCCTTCTCTGGACCACGCGTGGATCACCGCGTTCGCCGAACGGGTACGGGCCGAAGGCGGCGGCACCGTCGCGGAATTCGGCTGCGGGCCGGGCCCCGTGACGGCCCTCCTCCGGGACCTGGGCCTGAACGCGTTCGGCGTCGACGTCTCCCCGGCGATGATCGACCTGGCCCGACAGACCTACCCGGACATTCGCTTCGAGGTCGGCTCGACGGAGTCGCTGGCCCGGCCCGGCGAGGAGCTGCGGGGCATCGTGTCCTGGTACTCCCTGATCCACACGCCACCGGAAGAAGTGCCCGCGTATCTCGCGGAGTTCCACGGCGCCCTGCCCCCCGGCGGCCACCTCCTGCTCGCGTTCTTCGAGTCGGAGGGCGCCCCGGTCACCCCGTTCGACCACAAGGTGACGACGGCGTACCGCTGGCCGATCGACGACCTCGCGGACCTCGCCCGCCGAGCGGGCTTCACGGAACTGGGGCGGATGCTGCGGGAGCCGGGGGAGGGGGAGCGGTTCAGGCGGGGGCATCTGTTGATGCGGAGGTGAGGACTCAGTCCGTGCGCAGGCCGCGCAGCGTGAGGTCCAGGACTGCCGTGAACGCGTCCTCGATGCCCGGCCGGGACCAGTGGGACGCGTAGCACGGGTCGTGGAAGCGGGAGGTGGCGTCGAAGACCGCGCGGGCCGAGAGGGCGGGGTCGGGGGACGTGAAGTCGCCCGCTTCCACGCCCTCGTGGATGATCGAGGTGAGCTGGGACGTCAGGTCCGCGATGTGCGCGTCCACCACGTCACTGTTCTCGTCCACCAGGACCGAGTACGTGGCGAAGAGCTCCGGGTCGTCACCCGCCTTGTGCTGCTTCGCGTCGAAGAGGCCTGCGAGCCAGTCGCGGAGCTTCGTCTCGGGGGGCTCCGTGCCGGTCACGATCGCGGAGAGCGTCTGCGACGTACGGTCCAGCCAGCGCCGCGTCACCGCGCCGCGCAGCTCCGCCTTCGTGCGGAAGTGGCGGTACACCGTGCCGTGGCTCACCCCGAGCGCGCGGGCCACGTCGACCACCGTGGCCTTGGCCGCGCCGTGCCTGCGCAGCACCTCCTCGGTCGCTTCGAGGATGCGCTCGGGGGTCAGGGGAGCCGCGGTTGCTGCCATGGCTAGACCGTACCCGGGGGCGATCAGTGCTCGCTGTCGAGGTGTGCCATCTGGGAGTCCGGGTAGCGGGACCCGGCCGCCGCGCCCGCGGGGACCGCTTCCTCGATCGCGGCCAGGTCCGCGGCGTCGAGCGTCACGTCGAGCGCGCCGAGCGCCTCGTCCAGGCGGGCGCGCGTCCGTGCGCCCACCAGCGGCACGATCGACGCGCCGTGCCGCGGGCCCTGCGCCAGGACCCAGGCGATCGCGGTCTGCGCCACGCTCACGCCCTTCTGGTCGGCGATCTTCCGCAGCGCCTCGACCAGGTCGAGGTTGCGGTCGAGGTTCTCGCCCTGGAAGCGGGGGCTCATGGCGCGGAAGTCGTTCGCCGCCAGCTTGCGGTCGCGGGTGAAGTGGCCGGAGATCAGGCCGCGGGACAGCACCCCGTACGCCGTCACGCCGATGCCCAGCTCCGCGACCGTCGGCAGGATCTCCGCCTCGATGCCGCGTGAGATGAGCGAGTACTCGATCTGGAGGTCGGAGATCGGCGCTGTGGCCGCCGCCCGGCGAATCGTGCCCGCGCCGACCTCGGAGAGGCCGATGTGCCGCACGTACCCCTTCTCGACCAGCTCCGCGATGGCGCCCACCGTCTCCTCGACCGGCACGTCCGGGTCGATGCGGGCGATGCGGTAGACGTCGATGTGGTCGACGCCGAGGCGCTGGAGGGAGTACGCGGCGAAGTTCTTGACCGCCGCCGGGCGGCCGTCGTAACCCGACCAGCCGCCGTCCGGGTCGCGGAGGGCGCCGAACTTCACGCTGGTCAGCGCCTGTTCGCGGCGGGCCGCCGGGGCGGAGCGCAGGGCTTCGCCGATCAGCATTTCGTTGTGTCCCATGGCGTAGAAGTCGCCGGTGTCGAGGAGCGTGACGCCCGCCTCCAGGGCGGCGTGGATCGTCGCGATGGACTCCGTGCGGTCCGCCTCTCCGTAGAGCGCGGACATGCCCATGCAGCCGAGGCCGAGGGCGGAGGTCCGAGGGCCGGTGTTTCCGAGAGTGAGAGTGCGCATGCCTCCACCATGGCATGACGGATGACAGATTTCAATATCTGTCATTTGATACCTGTCATTCGACGCCTGGTGTCTGGCGCCCTCGTCTGGTGCCCGTCGTCTGGTGCCTGTCGGCTGGCCTTCGTGCCTGCCGCCTGCTCACCGCACCCCCCGCGGCAGCCGCAGACTCAGCCCCGCCAGGCCCACCAACCCCGCCACCTGCACCCCCAGCGCGCACACGAACGCCTCCCGCGCGCCCATCTCCGGCACCAGTGCCAGGAAGAGCGAGCCGACCGTCGCCACGCCCAGGGCCAGGCACGCCTGCTGCACGGTCGCGGTGAGCCCGCTGCCCGCGCCCGCCCGTGCGGCGGGCACGGCCGAGAGCGCGATGCGGTAGTACAGCGCCAGCTCCACTCCCTGGCCGAGACCGCACAGGAGCAGCCCGGGGGCGAAGGGGAGCGGGCCGGAAGCGGACCGCAGCACCGTCAGTGCCAGCACCACCAGCCCCGCCACGTGGACCAGCGCCGCGCCCGTCATCGCACGCGTCCCCCATCGCCGCACGAGCCGCGGCACCAGCATCGACGCCACGGCCTGTGTCAGGCCCATCGGGATCACGGTCAGGCCCGCCTCCAACGCCCCGTGGCCCAGGGCCTGTTGGAGGGTGATCGCGAAGCAGAACATGAAGCCGCTGAAACCGACGAAGACCGGCAGGCCCAGGACCAGACTCCTGCGCACGGCAGGGTCGCGCAGCAGCGACGGGGGCAGCAACGGGCTGCCGCCGGCACGTTCGGCGCGCCCCTCCACCGCCCCGAACGCCCGGCCGAGCAGCGGCGCCGCGATCAGCAGGAGCACGGACCACAGCGGCCACCCCGCCGTACGGCCCTCCGTCAGCGGCAGCAGGAGCGCGGTCAGCGCGGCGGCGAACAGGACCGTGCCCAGGGCATCGCTGCGGGCGGGCCGCTCGGCGCGGCTGTCGGGCACCGCGCGCACCCCGGCGAGCAGGGCCGCGCCCGCGACCGGCACGTTGACGAGGAACGCCGCCCGCCAGCCGGTGCCGCCCAGGTCGGCGGCGACGAGCGCGCCGCCGAGGACCTGGCCGACCAGGCCTGCGATGCCGCTCACCGCGCCGTACAGGGCGACGGCCCGCGCCCGGCGCTCGCCCCGCGTCGTCGCGTGCAGCGTGCCGAGGACCTGCGGCAGCATCAGCGCGGACGCGGCGCCCTGCGCCACCCGGCCTCCGACCAGCCACCACGCGCCGGGCGCGAGCCCGCAGGCCAGCGAGGTCACGCCGAAGGCGGCCACGCCCCACAGGAAGAGCTTCCTGCGTCCGTATGTGTCGCCGAGCCGGCCGCCGAGCACGAGCAGCACGGCGTACGCCACCGCGTACCCGGCCACGACCATCTCCAGCGTGGCGGGCGAGGCGTGCAGGTCGCGCTCGATGCCGGGCAGGGCGACGTTGACGATGAAGAAGTCGATGCTGGAGAGGGAGGCGCCGAGCAGGAGGGTGAGCAGGCCGAGGGCGGTGAGGGGGGAGGGGGAGCGGGTGGGGGCGGCGAGGGAGGAGGGCGTGAGAGTCACGGAGACGAGGGTCGTCCGCGCCCGCAGGGGGGTACCAGAGTCTCTTCATCCTGGTAGCAGGCGCACCTGGAAACAGGCTGCGGTATGGGTCACGCTGAGAGGGTGACTATTACATCGGGGACTACGGGGACTACGGGGACCAGGGCGGCCGGACCGGCGGAGCCCGCCGCAGCCATCCGCCGCCAAGAGCTCGCCGCCTTCCTCCGCAGCCGCCGCGAACGCGTCACCCCGGAGCAGGTGGGGCTGGTGCGCGGCACCCGGCGCCGTACGCCGGGCCTGCGGCGCGAGGAGGTCGCCCAGCTCTCGAATGTCGGCGTCACCTGGTACACGTGGCTGGAGCAGGCCCGCCCCATCAGGGTGTCCGCGCAGGTCATCGACGCGATCGCGCGGGCGCTGCTCATGGATCCCAGCGAGCGCGCGCACCTCTTCGCGCTCGCCGGCGCCGTCGACACGCGCCCCGAGGCGGAGTGCGACTCCCTCTCCGCGGAGGTACGACGACTCCTGCGCCGCCTCAGCCCCTACCCGGCCACCGTGCAGAACGGCCGCTACGACGTCCTCGCGTACAACCGCTCCTGGACCCACGTCTTCGGTGACTTCGACGCGATGGACCCCCGCGACCGCAACTGCCTGTGGCTCCTCGCCACCGGCGAGAGCTGGCGGGAGACCTTCCTCGACCGGGACGAGATGCTGCGCGACCTCGTCGCGAAATTCCGGGGCTCCATGGCCGAGCACGGCGCCGAGCCCGCGTGGAAGGAGCTGCGCGACCGGCTCGTCGGGGAGTCCGCGGAGTTCCGCGCGCTGTGGGAGCGGCACGAGGTGGCGACGATGTCGCCGCACGTCAAGCGCTACCAGCACCCGAAGGTCGGCCTGCTCCGCCTGGAGCACCGGATGCTGTGGATGGCCCCGCTGGCGCAGGCCCACCGCCTCATCGCGTACGTCCCCGCGGACGACGCGACGGAGGAGCGGCTGGAACGCCTTGCGGAGCTGTCGGAGCTGTCGGAGCCGTCGGAGCCGTCGTAGTCGTGGTGTTCCGGGCGTGTGGGACGGACGGTCCGCGCGTGAGGGACAATGGAGGGTCCCGTCGTCCGTCCCGGAGATCATCGATGCCGTCCCTGCCGCAGCCCCTGTCGATCGGCCCGCACACCGTGCAGCCGCCCGTCGTGCTCGCCCCCATGGCGGGCATCACGAACGCGCCCTTCCGGACGCTGTGCCGTGAGTTCAGCGGGGGCAAGGGGCTCTTCGTCAGCGAGATGATCACCACGCGCGCCCTGGTCGAGCGCAACGAGAAGACCATGCAGCTGATCCACTTCGACGCGACGGAGAAGCCCCGCTCGATCCAGCTGTACGGCGTCGACCCGGCGACCGTCGGCAAGGCCGTCCGCATGATCGCGGAGGAGGACCTCGCCGACCACATCGACCTGAACTTCGGCTGCCCCGTCCCCAAGGTCACCCGCAAGGGCGGCGGCTCCGCGCTCCCGTACAAGCGCCCGCTGCTCCGCGCGATCCTCCGCGAGGCCGTCAGCGGCGCCGGGGACCTGCCCGTCACGATGAAGATGCGCAAGGGCATCAACGACGAGCACATCACCTTCCTCGACGCGGGCCGCATCGCGGTCGAGGAGGGTGTCACGGCGATCGCCCTGCACGGCCGCACGGCCGCCCAGCACTACGGCGGCACCGCCGACTGGGACGCCATCGCCCGCCTCAAGGAGCACGTCCCCGAGATCCCCGTGCTCGGCAACGGCGACATCTGGTCCGCGGCGGACGCGGTCCGCATGATGAACGAGACCGGCTGCGACGGCGTCGTCGTGGGCCGCGGCTGCCTCGGCCGCCCCTGGCTCTTCGGCGACCTGGTCGCCGCCTTCGAGGGCACGGGCGCACCCAAGGCGCCGACCCTGCGCGAGGTCTCGACCGTGATGCTGCGCCATGCGACGCTGCTCGGCGAGTGGATCGGCGACGAGGCGCGAGGGGTCATCGACTTCCGCAAGCACGTGGCCTGGTATCTGAAGGGCTTCGCCGTGGGCTCGGAGATGCGCAAGCGTCTCGCGATCACCTCCTCGCTCGCCGAGCTGGAGGACGGTCTGGGCGAGCTGGATCTGGACCAGCCCTGGCCCGCCGGTGCCGACGGACCCCGTGGACGCACCTCGGGAAACAACCGCGTGGTGCTGCCCGACGGCTGGCTGAAGGACCCGTACGACTGCGCGGGCATCAGCGAGGACGCGGAGCTGGACACGTCGGGCGGCTGAGGTCCGCGGTCCGGCCTCGTTCAGGTGAGCGTCACCGTCACGGGAAGCTCCTTGATCCCGTTGACGAAGTTGGACCGCACGCGCCGCACCTCGCCCGCGACGCGGATGTCCGCGAGCCGCGGCAGCAGCTCCTCGAACATGATCCGCATCTCCAGGCGGGCCAGGGAGTTGCCGAGGCAGAAGTGCGGGCTGCCCTTGCCGAAGGTGACGTGGTCGTTGTTCTCGCGGGTGACGTCGAAGCGGTACGGGTCGGGGAAGACGTCCTCGTCGCGGTTGCCGGAGGCGAACCACATGACGACCTTGTCGCCCGCCCTGATCGGCTTCCCGCCGAGCTCGACGTCGCACGTCGCCGTCCGCCGGAAGTGGTAGACGGGCGAGGCCCATCGCAGGCACTCCTCGACGGCGTTCGGTATGAGCGAGGGGTCGCGGACGAGCCGCTCCCGCTCCTCCGGGTGCTCGATGAGCGCCAGCATGGAGTGCGAAATGGCGTGCCGGGTGGTCTCGTTGCCGGCGACGACGAGCAACAGGAAGTAGTTGTCGAAGTCGGTGGCGGAGAGCGGCACGCCGTCCTTGGGCGAGCTGTTGACGAGCGCCGTCACGAGATCGTCCCCGCTCCCGCCCCGCCGCCGGGCCGCCAACTCCCGCCCGTACGCGAAGACTTCAAGAGACGCGGGCGACCTGAAGGGCAGATTGCGGTACCGTCCGCTCTCCTCGCTCTCCAGGAGTACGTCGGCGTAGTCGGGGTCGGTGTTCCCGATGATGCGGTTGCCCCAGTCGATGAGCTGCCGCGTGTCGCCTTCCGGGACGTCGAGCATGCGGGCGAGCACGTTGATGGGGAAGTCGGCGGATACTTCCCGTACGAAGTCGAACGTGCCCTTGGGGAGGGCGGCGTCGAGCGTACGGGCGGTCAGGCCCCGCAGGAACGTCTCGTACGCCGCGACGGCGCGCGGCGTGAACCGCTTCTGCAGGATGAGCCGCATCGCCCGGTGCCGCAGCCCGTCGGTCTCGAGAAGCGACCGGCGCAACGCGATGTAGTCGTCGTCCACCTCTTCCAGGTTGGTGAACATCTCGGAGGTGAAGGTCTCGGGGTCGCGGTCGACGCGCACGATGTCGGCATGCCGGGTGACCGCCCAGAAACCGGAGTTGGGCGGGGGTTCGGGCTGCCAGTGGACGGGGTCCTCGCGGCGCAGCACGTCGAACATCCGCCAGGGCAGGTCGCGGTCGGTGAACCGGTCGTTGTCGGCGAGGTCGACGTCGGCGAGAGGGAGGGGCGGGGTGTCCGTGCGCATGGGGGTGCTCCCTTACGTGCTCGGCCTTTCGGAGGCTGTCCGGTCCGGGCCGGACCGGGTGCGGTCCGGTTCGGCGGCGGTCAGATCAGGAACGCGTACTCCCCGAACTCCCAGTCGGTGACGCTCTGTTGATACCGCTCCACTTCGTTGCGCTTGTACGTCAGGAACGCGCCGGTGAAGTCCTCGCCGAGGAGACAGGTCAGCGCCCCGTCGGCCTCCAGCGCGTCGAGGGCCTCGGGGAGCGTGGCGGGGAGGCGGGGTGCGGAGGACTCGTCGTATCCGTACCCCTCCAGCGGGGCCGGCGGGTCGGGCCGGTCGCGGAGACCGAGCAGAACGGCGGCGACGGTGCCCGCGACGAGCAGGTAGGGGTTGGCGGAAGCGTCGCCCAGGCGCAGCTCCAGGCGGGTTCCGGCGCCGCGCTCGGGCGGGACGCGGACCATGGCGCTGCGGTTGTCGAGCCCCCAGTCGATCAGCCAGGGGGCGAGGGTGTCGGGTCCGAAGCGTTTGTAGGAGTTGACGGTGGGGTTGAGGAGGGCGGCGAGCGCGGGGGCGTGCCGCAGGACGCCGCCGATCGCGTGCCGGGCGGCGGCGGAGAGCCCGTTCTCGGCCTCCGGGTCGTCGAAGATGTTCCGGCCCTCGCCGTCGACGAGCGACAGGTGCACGTGGAACCCGGAGCCGCCGAGCCCGTTGAACGGCTTGGCCATGAAGGTCGCGAGGCGCCCCTCGTGGCGGGCGGTCTCCTTGACGGCGGCCTTGAAGAAGAAGGCGCGGTCGGCGGCGTCCAGGGCGCCGGAGTGATCGAGGTTGATCTCGAACTGCCCGCCGTCGAACTCGTGGTTCCCGGCGATGACGCCGATGCCGAGTGCCTCCAACTGGCGGAGTGTACGCAGGAGATGGCCGTCCGGGTCGCCTCGGCGGCCCGCGCTGTAGACGTTGCCGGTGGCGGCGCCGTAGGGGGTCCAGCCGGAGGGGGTGGTGGGGGAGGAGTCGCAGAGGAAGTACTCCAGTTCGGGGCCGACCACGGCGGCGAGGGGGCCGCGCCCCGCGGCGCCGTGGTGGTGGGCGGCGTAATCGTCCGCGTGCGCGAGTACGCGCTTCAGGAGTGCGCGCGGGGACTCCGGTACGGGGCCCTCGGTGAGCGGGTCCACGCTGTCGCCCAGGCACCAGGCGACGCCCGGCTCCCACGGCAGGGGCTTCACGGTGGCCAGGTCCGGCTGTACGCAGATGTCGGGGAGTCCCGCGTCGAGTCCGCCCGCGACGGGGACGACGTCGCCGCGGGGGGTGGTGTGGTAGACGGCCCTGCAGAAGGTGAGGCCGTGCGTGCAGGCGCTGGGCAGCTGGGTCAGGAGGACGTCTCTGCCTCGGTCGGCGCCGAGGAGGTCGGGGTAGACGACGCGGACGACGTCGGTGCCGGCGGCCCGGAGGTTCTCCACGGTCGCGGTCGCGGTGGCCGTGGCCTGACGGGTTGTCACCCTGCCCTGTGGTGGTGCGCTCGCTTCACTCACCCGTGGCCCAGCCTTTCTGGGGGCGCGACGCGCGATTTGTTTGACCTCAAACGGTAGGGAGGGCGGGGTGGGGTCCGCAAGAGGTCGGGCGGAGGTGTTCTCCGCGGGGCGCGGCTGCTTCGGCCCCGTCGCTTCGCGGCGGATCTTCCCCACTCGCCCGCCCGTTTGCCCCGCGACGTCCTGCGGGAGCAGGGGCCCGCCCCTGCCGGAGCCCGTGACAGGATCACGCTCCCGGCGTATCGTACGGGCTCAAACGAATGCGCCCGGGAGGGAGCGTGCCGATCATGATCGGAGCCCGCGGGTTCTACCCGCCCAAGAGTGCCACCGGCCGCTCCTCCCTCATCCCCGCACCCCCCTGGCACTACTCCGGCGACCTCCTCACCGTCGAGTACCGCACCGACCCCGCACGCGTCCGCGAACTCCTCCCCGAACCACTGGAGATGGCCCCCGAGGACCCCGGTGCCGTCGCCCTCATCTGGGCCGACTGGCAGTCGTGCGGTGCCGACAGGGCCGAGCTGCTCGACCCCGTCCGCGCCCAGTACAAGGAGTGCTTCGCGGTGGTCCGCTGCGCCTACCGCGCCCGCACCTACTCCCGCTGCGTCTACATCTGGGTCGACAAGGACTTCGCCGTCGCCCGCGGCAACCACCAGGGCTATCCGAAAAAGCTCGGCTCCATCCACCTCACCCGCCCCCACCCCTACGGTCCCGCCCCCCGCATCGAGTCCGGTGCCGTCTTCGGCGCGACGCTCGCCGCAGCCGACCGCCGCCTCGCCGAGGCGGTGGTGACCCTGCGCGAACCCTCCGAGACCGACGGGTTCGTCAACGCGCACCCCATGGCCCATCACCGTCAGCTGCCCGCGATCGACGGCAAGGGTCTCGCCCTCGACGAGCTGATCGCTTCGGGCGCCGCCGCGTTCGAGGGCGGCCGGGCGTGGTCGGGCGACGCGGACCTGGCTCTCTTCGACGCGCCCACGGAGGAGCTGGCCGAGCTCACGGTCGACGAGCCCATCGCCGCGTACTACCGCCAGGTCGGCGTCACCTGGAACGGCGGCACACTGCTGGAACGAGGCCTTTGAGGACCGGCGTTGCTCCGCCCCTGTTCCGTCTGTTCCGTCGCTCGCCCCCGCTCCGAGCATCAATGCACGCGGGACGCGTTATCGTTCGACCCCGTACGAGATGTATGCACCGCGGCGGCGGCAGGAGGAGGGCGAGGACGTGACAGGCGATCGCACCATCCACGAGACCGAGAAGGCGGTCAGGGTCAAGCTCGGCGGCACACCCGTCGCGTACGAGCAGATGGCCGCGGTGTCGAACATCTACCGGGCGGCCGCGGCGGTCCGGCAGCACTTCGAGAACTCCGTGCTGCGCGGGGCCGAACTGACGTGGACGTCGTTCGTCGTGCTCTATGTGGTCTGGATCTGGGGCGAGATGGAGACGCGGTACGTCGCCGAGGAGGCCGGCATCTCCAAGGGCACGTTGACGGGCGTCGCCCGCACGCTGATGGGCCGGGGCCTGCTCGAACGCCGGGGCCACCCGGACGACGGCAGGCTCGTCCTGCTCCGGCTCACGGAGGAGGGGGAGCGGACGATGAACGAGGTCTTCCCCGCCTTCAACGCGGAAGAGGCCTTCGTCACGGAGGGGTTGACGGACGCGGAGTGCGAGACGCTGGCGGACCTGCTCCGCAAGATCGTCGTTCGGACGGAGGAGAAGGGCGACGACCGCCGCCAGGACCTCCTGAACGGCGCACCCCCGGCCCCCCGCCGAAGCGGCCGCAAACCCAGACCAGCCGCCTGACCCCCGCGCGAGAGACTCCCGTCACCCGCCACCCCGCCGGGGCCACTGCCCCTGTCGGTTTACGCGCGGTCCGGCACCCGTGAGTGCAGCCGCCCGGCCCCCCGACAGCGGCCAACTGCCCCGCACGTTCCGCGCCGCCTCCAGGCGAAGACCGCCCAGCCCCCCCGGTCACCCGTCACCCGCCGTACCCGTCTCGGCTCTCCCGTGCGGCGTCCGCCCCCCGCCACCCTTCAACTGCCGCACTCCCACGCCGCCCCCAGGCCAAGCGGCCGGGTCGCCGCCCCCCTCACCGACGCACCCCTCCCGCCCTCCGCCGTACCGCGAGACCGTCTGCCCTCCCCAGGACCCCCACCCCCCTCAACTCACCCACGCGTCCCGCTCCGTCCAAGCCCCCGCCGCCCGGACCAGCCCTCCGAACAGGCCCTGCTGTCCCGCGTCCGCCGTCGCCGTGTCCTCCGGGTGCCACTGGACCGCGGCGAACCAGCCTCTGCCGTCCGGCAGTTCGAGGGCCTCGATCGTTCCGTCGGCCGCCCACGCCGAGGGGGCGAGGCCCCGGCCCGGGAGTTCCACGCACTGGTGGTGGTAGCAGGACACGTCCGCCCGCGTGGCGCCGAGCGTCCGCCCCACCACCGACCCCGCCGCAACCCGCACCGCATGCACCTTGTGCCGGTGTTCCGCCGCCGGGCCTCCCATGTCCTGCCGCAGCGTCCCGCCGAGTGCGACGTTGACCACCTGCATGCCCCGGCAGACCGCCAGGGTCGGGAGTCCCCGGGACAGCGCGCACCGGGCGAGCGCCAGGTCGAAGTCGTCCTGCGCGTCGTCGACGTCGTACACGGCGCCGTGCACCTCGACCTCGGTCCCCGCACCGGCGGCCCCGGCCCCTGCCCCCGTCGCGTATCGCCAAGGCGCGACGTCCCCGCCGCCGGGGAGCAGCAGCCCGGCGCAGCGCGCGAGGCGTTCGGCCGCCTCGTCCGGCGGGCCCGGATGCATCATGAACGGCTCGCCGCCCGCGCGGTACACCGCGTCGGCGAGGGCGCGTGCCGTGACGACGGCGGCGTAGCGCAGGGCGGAGGTCGTCGCGGCGTACCGCTGGGGGAGAGCGATGAGCGGGCGGGCGCGCGCGGGCCGGGGCATCGGCATGGCTGGCTTCCGAAGGCGTGCGGTCGTTCGTTTGGGTTCAAACGGTAACTCAACGCCCGCGTGCCCACTAGGGGTTGACCCCACCCCGACCCCTCCCTAACGTTGTTTGGGTTCAAACGAACTGGAGGATCGGAGGCAGAGATGGCTCCTCCCGCCGCCAAGCCCCCGGGGAACCCACCGCCCGCAGGGAACCCCACGGCGACCCCCCACACGGCGACCGTCGCCAATGTCCCCGTCGACACCCGCCACTGGATCGCCGGCGCCCGCGTCACCTCCGCCACCCACGCACCCACTGCCACCTTTACCGACCACTCGCCCATCGACGGCGCCCCACTCGCCGAGATCGCCCGCGGCACCGCCGCCGAGGCCCGCGCGGCGGTGGCCGCCGCGGACGCCGCGTTCCCCGGCTGGGCCGCCACACCCCCGGCGGAGCGCGCCGCGCTGCTGCACGCCGTCGCCGACGGCGTCGACGCCCGCGCCGAAGAGCTCGCCGCCGTAGAGACCGCCGACAACGGCGCCCTCCTCCGCTCGCACCGCCACGGCGTCCTGCCCCGCGTCGCCCACAACTTCCGCTACTTCGCCGACCGCCTCCTCGCCCTCTCCCGCCCCGACTTCGAGACCCGCGGCCACACCAACCACGTCACCTGGGACCCCGCGGGCCCCGCCGTCCTCATCACGCCGTGGAACGCCCCGCTGATGCTGGCCAGCTGGAAGATCGCCCCGGCGCTCGCGTCGGGCTCGACCGTCGTGCTCAAGCCCGCCGAGTGGACGCCGCTCACCGCCTCCCTCCTCGCGGACATCACGCACGAGGCGGGGCTGCCGCCCGGGGTCTTCAACGTCGTGCAGGGGTACGGGGACGAGGTCGGCGCACCCCTCACCGCCCACCCCGCCGTGCGCCGCATCAGCTTCACCGGCTCCGTGCCCACCGCCCACCGCATCGCCACCGCCGCCGCCGCGCACCTCACCCCGTGCAGCTTCGAGCTCGGCGGCAAGTCGCCGCTGCTCGTCCTCGCCGACGCCGACCTGGACCTGGCCGCCGACCTCGCCGTGGAGCAGTACGACAACGCGGGCCAGGTCTGCCTCGCCGCCACCCGCATCCTCGTGGAGGAGTCCGTGCGCGACGCCTTCCTCGGCCGCTTCCTCGACCGCGTCGCCAAGCTGACCCGGGGCGACCCGCGCGACGAGGCCACGGACATCGGGCCCAGCATCCACCCCCGGCACGTGGAGCGCGTGGACGGATTCGTACGCCGAGCGCTCGCGGCGGGAGCCGAAGCCCTCGTGGGCGGCGCCCCCGACACCCGGCTGTCCGACGCATCGGGCGGAAACTACTACTTCCCCACCCTCCTCACCGACGTCGACCAGGACTCCGAGATCGTCCAGGAAGAGGTCTTCGGCCCCGTCCTCACCCTCCAGACCTTCCCCGACGGCGACGAGGACGAGGCGGTGCGCCTCGCCAACGGCACCCGTTTCGGGCTCGCCGCCACCCTCGCCGCCGGGGACCGCGAGCGCGCGGCGCGGATCGCCGCACGGCTCGTCGCGGGCACGGTCTGGGTCAACTGCTTCTACGTACGCGACCTCTCCGCACCCTTCGGCGGCTCGCGCCGCTCCGGCATCGGGCGCGAGGGCGGCGACTGGTCCTTCGACTTCTACTGCGACCTGAAGAACACGGTGACGGCGCCGAAGGGGTGGTCCGACCATGGGTGAGATCGTCGGCGCGGGCCTCCTCGCCCACGTCCCCACCATCGTGCTGCCCGAACCCACCCGCAGAGAGCTCAACGACGGCCGGGAGATCAGCCTCGTCCCCGGCCTGCGCAGGCTGCGCGCCGACGTCTTCGAGACGCTCGACTACGACACCGTCGTCGTCCTCGACTCGCACTGGGCGACCACCGTCGAGTTCGTGGTCTCCGCACAGGCCCGCCGCGCCGGCCTGTTCACCTCCGAAGAGCTGCCGCGCGGCATGTGCCGCATGCCGTACGACTACCCCGGCGATCCCGAACTCGCCCACTCCGTGGCCCGGTTCGCCGAGAAGCACGACACCTGGATCACCCCGATCGACGACCCCTTCCTGCCCGTGTACTACGCCACCATCAACCTGTGGACGTACCTGGGCCACGGCCTCCCCGCAAAGAAGTGGGTCTCGATCGGGGTCTGCCAGACCGGTGACGCCGAGGACCACCTGCGGCTCGGCCGGGCGCTCGCCGACGGCATCGGCGCGCTCCCCGGACGCAGGGTCCTGCTCATCGCGTCCGGCGCCCTCTCGCACACGTTCTGGCCGCTGCGCGAACTCCGCGCCCACGAGTCCAGCGACCCCGCCCACATCCGTACACCCGAGGCGCGCGCCGCCGACCGCGCGCGGATCGCATGGCTCGAACGCGGCGACCACGCCCAAGTCCTGCGCACCATGCCGGAGTTCCTGACGTACAAGCCGGAGGCACGGTTCGGGCACTACCTCATGATGATCGGCGCGCTGGGCGAAGAGCGCTGCACCGCTCCCGGCCGCGCCTACAGCGCGTACGAGAACTCCATCGGCACGGGCCAGATGCACCTGTGGTTCGACCGCCCGGCCACGGGCTGGACGGGTTCGTACACGGCGGCGGAGGCGACGACATGAGGGCGACCACGACCGAGTACCGCCGCATCCTGCTCGACGGCTCCGCCGTCCAGGTCGTGCGCGAGGGCGACGAACTGATCGCCCCCGACGGCCGCCGCGTCAAGACGTCCGAGGCCCACCACCTCCCACCCGTACACCCGTCCAAGGTGATCGCCGTCCACCTCAACCACCGCAGCAGGGTCGAAGAGTTCGGCGCCGCCCTGCCACCCGCCCCCACCTACTTCCACAAGCCGGTCTCGGCCCTCAACAGCCACGGCGGCGCCGTCGTACGCCCCGAAGGGTGCAAGTACCTCAACTACGAGGGGGAGATCGGCATCGTCATCGGCCGCACCTGCCGCAACGTGGCACCGGACGAGGCGGGTGCGTACATCGCGGGCTACACCGTCGCGAACGACTACGGCCTGCACGACTTCCGGGACACCGACGCCGGTTCGATGCTCCGCGTCAAGGGCTCCGACACGCTCTGCCCGCTCGGACCGGGCCTGGTCACAGGCTGGGACTTCCGCGGCAAACACCTCCGCACGTACGTCAACGGCGAACTCGCGCAGGACGGCTCGACCGACGAGATGCAGTGGGACATGCACTACCTCGTCGCCGACATCGCCCGCACGATCACTCTCGAACCCGGGGACGTCCTGCTCTCCGGCACGCCCGCGGGCTCCCGCCCGGTCCGCCCCGGCGACGTCGTCGAGGTCGAGGCGGAGGGCCTGGGACGCCTCACCAACCACGTCGTCACCGGCCCGACAGCCATCCGCCGAGACGTCGGCGCCCAGCCCACGGAGTCGGAGGAGGTCCTCTCCACGGCGCTGGGCGGCGACTGGGAGTACCGGGGCATCAGACCACCACGCCGCTGAACGGAATCCGCACAAGGAACCAGCGAGTCAAAGCAACCTGCGAGCCGAGGGAGTTGACCGGCCAGATGAGGGTGACAGTCGACCTGGACGTCTGCCAGGACCACGGGCAGTGCGTCTTCGCCGCACCGGACATCTTCCGGCTCGACGACGAGGGCCGCCTCGCGTACGTGGACTCGCCCGACGCGGCGCTGCGCGCCGACGCCGAGGACGCGGCCGACGTATGCCCGCTGCAGGCCATCCGGGTCGAGGGCTGAGACGTGGCGGGGGCGAGCAGGGGGGAGAGCCGCGGCATCGCGGTCGTGGGAGCGTCGCTCGGCGGTCTGCGCGCGGCCGAACAGCTCCGCGCGGCGGGCTGGCACGGTGCGATCACCGTCTTCGGCGACGAGCCCCACCTCCCGTACAACCGCCCGCCGCTGTCCAAGGCGGTACTCGCGGGACACGCGCTCGCGGCCGGCACGGAACTGCGCAGGCGCCCCAGCGTCGAGGACGTCGAGTGGCGACTCGGCTCCGCCGTGACGGCCGCGGACCTCACGGCGCGCACGCTCACACTGACCGACGGATCGGTCCACATGTACGAGGGTCTGGTGGCCGCGACGGGGGTGCGGCCACGCAGGCTCCCGATGCCCGGGGGCCCGCCCCGGCACGTCGTCCGCACGCTGGAGGACTCGACGGCCCTGGCCGCCGGGCTGGCGGCGGGCGCCCGGGTATCAGTGATCGGGTCGGGTTTCATCGGCTGCGAGGTGGCGGCCACCGCGCGCACGGCGGGGTGCGCGGTGACCGTCGTGGCGCCGGAGACGGAACCGATGGCGTCGGCGCTCGGCCCGCACCTGGCGCGGGCGCTCCGCCTCCGCCACGAGGCGCGGGGAGTACGTTTCCACATGGGCCGCCTGGCCACGGAACTCACCCCGGAGGGCTGCGTCCTGGACGACGGCACGGAACTACGGGCGGACCTGATCGTCGAAGCGATCGGCTCGCTCCCCAACACGGAATGGCTGGCGGCGACGCCGGGGCTGGACCTGACCGACGGCATCCTCTGCGACGCCCACCTGCGCATAGGCGGCCTCCCGCACGCGGTGGCCGTCGGCGACGTGGCCCGCTTCCCGAATCCGCGCTACGGCCCCGTACCGCGCCGCGTCGAACACTGGTCGGTCCCCGGCGACACGGCACGCCACGCGGCCCGCACGCTGGTGGCGGCCCTGACCGGCACGCCCCGCGACCCGGCCCCCTGCGCCCCGCTCCCCTCCTTCTGGAGCGACCAGTACACCCTGCGCCTCCAGTCGTTCGGCCGGCCCTCCCTGGCCGACCGCTGCGAACTCCTGGAAGGCGACCCGACCACTCCGGAGGGCGACCTCCTCTACGCCTACTACCAGGGCCCCCGCCTCATCGGCGTGGCCGCGCTGGGCGGCCCGACGGCGACCGCCGCGGCAGCCCGCCACCGCGCCCACCTCATGACGCTGCCGGAGCCGGTGGCCTGACCCGGCACCGGTATGCGGCGGGGGCGGCATCCCCGCACGCGGGCGCCGCCCCTTCAAGGTCACCCCGCCGGCCGGGCCATGTCTCCACAGGACCTTGAGGCCAAGACCGGCCCATGGCAGGCTCCTGCCGCGTGATCGACGAATTCGCGAAGAACAACCTGCACGGGCGACTGCGGCGGGACCGCGAGGCGCTGCTCTGGAAACTCGACGGCCTGTCCGAGTACGACGCCCGCCGGCCTTTGACAGCGACCGGGACCAACCTCCTCGGCCTGGTCAAGCACGTGGCATTTGTCGAGGCCAGGTACTTCGGCGAGGTCTTCGGCCGCCCGTCACCGGAAGCGCTGTGCCGATGGCAGGACTCCGACGGCAGCGATCTGTGGGCGGCGGAGGACGAGACCCGCGACCAGATCATCGCCCTCTACCGCCGTACGTGGGAACACTCGGACGCGACGATCAACGAGCTCCCCCTCGACGCCCCCGGCCACGTGCCGTGGTGGCCGGAGATCTGCCCCAACACGAACCTGTTCGCCGCCATGACCCATGTCCTCGGCGAGACCACCCGGCATACCGGACACGCCGACATCCTGCGCGAGAGCCTCGACGGCCGGACCGGGGTACGCCCCGAACACGAGACACAGATCGACGAGAAGGCCCGCGCGGCCCACCACGCCGAACTCGAAAGGACCGCCAAATCGGCCGCGCCCGTCGCGGCTTAGGGTCGCTTCGTGGTGGTGAGACTGATGACCGGTCGCTCCTGGACGTTCGCCCCGCCCTTGAGGCGTGAACTCATGCGATGGAGGCAGAACAGGGTTCAGTGCCACGTTCCCGACAGGTAGCGCGTGACGACCGAGCTGAAGATGCGTACGCCGCGCGTCGAGCCGGGGTCGATGCCGGTGAGCTCCCGTACCCGGCGGAGGCGGTAGTCCAGGGTACGGGGGTGGACGACGAGGGCTGCCGCCGTGGCGCCGCGGTGCATGTCGTGGCGGTAGTACGCGTCCAGCGTGACAAGGAGGTCCGGGCCGGACTGCAGGCTCCGGCCCACGGCTTGCAGCCATGCGTCGACGAACGGCGCGTCGGCGACGGCGAGTTCCACGAACAGGTCCGACATGGTGTACGGCCGCAGCCGAGAAGACGCCCGCCGCAGCGGCGCCGCCCTGCTGACCCGCCGGGCCAGGTCGAGGGCGTCGGCGACCTCGGACAGCGAGGAGGTGGCGGCGCCGACGGCGCAGGGGCGACCCAGGGCCTGGGCGAAGTCCCGTACGAGATCGGATACCCGGTCGGGCAGGGGGTCGTCGGCCGTGCGCGAGCCCGGGGAGTCCGGGGGTGTCGCGGAAATCAGGGGAATCAAGGCGATCAGCTCACCGCCCCCACGTCCCTCGCCCGGCCCCCACGTGATCGGCGCGTGGTGGGTTTTCACCAGTGCCTCGATCTCGCTTTCCAGGTCGCGATCGTCGGCGGGACGGTCCGGCACCCGGATCACCACCACCGCACAGCGCTCGGGCAGTTCCATGCCCAGAGCCGAGGCGAGTCCCGTCGATATGGGGTCTCCTTTCAGCAACGACCTGGCCAGCAGGGCAGCCTGCTCGACGTACGGCAGACGGTGTCGCAGCGCCGTCACGAATCCCTGACTGTAGGCACGGATACCGCGTTCTCCCTGCGGGGCGAACCAGTGCATCATTCGCATGAGTTCGCCGACTCCGCCTCCGACTCCACGCTGCGCTTCGGTCGCTTCGTTGATCTCGCGCAGCATGAGCGAGGTGTGCAGTCGCAGGACCCGCTGTCGTGCGTCCAGCGTCATCCCCGCTTCGGCCCGGGACTCGCCGATCGCCGCGATGTATCCGAGATCGTCGTCGCTCAGTTCGCTGTTGTCCGGGGAGAGTGCGACCGTACGGCGGCGCAACCACAACGCGTACTCCAGTGTCTCGGCCCGTGCCCGGGAGTTCGTGTCCAGGAATCCGAACTCCGCGATCTCGCGCGCGTACGTCTCGACCTCCCGGCGCGCGTTGACCGACGCCTGCCGGGCCAACTCGGCGAAAAGGCTCCCCATGGGCGCGAGCATGCCATTCCGATCTTGGAAACACACAGGGGAAAACCAGACGGCATATATCACTCTGCGCACATCGGGGACGAGCACGTCCGAAGCGCTTTGTCACAGTGCGCAAAATTCCTTGATCGGGGGATTCGCGTCGCTCGTTCTCCTTGTGAGGGCATTGCGGACCGGCCTTAATTGGAACCGCGTACAGCCCGCCCGGCCGGCAGTACATCGTTCATTCCGGCCACTGCTCCGGATCAGCGCGGGAATCGGTACGGACATCTCTCATCCGCGCGCCAATTCAGGGGTGCCGGATCAATCGGGAGGGAAACACTGATGAAAGCGGGAACGAGAAAGAGAATCGCGGCGGCGGTAGCGGTCATGACCACGTCGACAGCGCTCATGCTGAGTGCGCCGGGCAGTGGCTCGGCCGCTCCCGCCGCCGCTCCCAGCCTCCGCGCGTTCGGGATCACAGGTGACGGCACCCAGATGGCCACGTTCACCACCGACCGGCCGAACGTGCTCGACTGGGTCAGGGACATCGTCGGCCTCAGCGGCGACACGGCCCTCATCGGCATCGACTTCCGGGTGCAGAACGGCCTGATGTACGGCGTCGGCGACAAGGGCGGCATCTACACCGTCAAGACCCCGCCGGCCGTCCCGGACGTCGTGATCACCAAGGTGTCCCAGCTCCAGTACTCGCTGCACGGCACCAACTTCGGCGTCGACTTCAACCCGGCCGCCGACCGGCTGCGCGTGGTCAGCGACAACGGCCAGAACCTGCGGCACAACCTCAACGACCACACGACCGTCCAGGACCTGAACCTCACCACCCCGCCGACCGAGGGCACGACCAAGGGCGTCTCCGCCGCCGCCTACACGAACAACGACCTCAACGGGGCCACCGGGACCACGCTCTTCGACGTCAACACGGCGAGCGACCAGATCGTCATCCAGTCGCCGGCCAACAACGGCACGCTGGCACCGACCGGCAGCCTCGGCGTCGACGCGCAGAGCAACGCGGGCCTGGACATCTTCAGCAGCCCCTCGGGCGGCAAGACGGTCAGCAACGCCGCCTACGCCACGCTCACCGCCTCCGGCGCCGCCAGACCCTCCCTCTACAGCGTCAACCTCTTCACCGGCGAGGCCACGCTGGTGTCCGACACCCTCGGATCCAGGTTCCCCCTAAACATCACGGACCTGGCCATCTCCCTCACCGGCAACTGAGCCCTCGCACAGGCCACTTGCCCGCGACCAATGATCACTGCCGTGGTGCCTGAATCACCGCTCCGCCGCATGTCTGGGCTCGGGTCGGGCCATGAACGACGACGCGCGACGCCTGACGCAGGAGGAGGCCGGCCTCATGAGGGAGCTCGGCACAGCGCTCAACGCGGCCGCGGGCCAGGCGCCCCTCGACACCGATGCCGAGCACCTCGCGGCAGCGTCCTGGCCCGACGTCGTGGCCGTCGCCGGACGGCTCGCTCATGTCATGGTGGGCAACGACCTGGCCGAACTCGTCGCGCTGCACGAGGCCTGACCCGAGAGCGACAGAGGAAGAGGCGGCACCCCCGCACAGGGTGCCGCCTCCTCATCGTGAACCGGAACCGCCGCCGCATCGGTACTGAGGGTCGGGGACGCGGCAGCGGTCCCGGAGTGTGGTCACCGGTGGTCGCTGCCCGTGGAGTGGGACGCGGCGCGGCCGGCCTCCAGGCGGGCCACCGGGATGCGGAACGGGGAGCAGGAGACGTAGTCCAGGCCCACCTCGTGGAAGAAGTGGACGGACTCCGGGTCGCCGCCGTGCTCGCCGCAGACGCCGAGCTTGAGGTCGGGGCGGGTGGCACGGCCCGCCGCCACCGCGTCGCGGACCAGCTTGCCGACGCCGTCCTTGTCGATCGTCTCGAAGGGGGAGACCCCGAAGATGCCCTTCTCCAGGTACGCCGTGAAGAACGAGGCCTCCACGTCGTCGCGGGAGAAGCCCCAGACCGTCTGCGTGAGGTCGTTCGTGCCGAAGGAGAAGAATTCAGCCGCCTCCGCGATCTGGTCCGCGGTGAGCGCGGCGCGCGGCAGCTCGATCATCGTGCCGAGCGCCAGCTTCAGGTCGACGCCGGTCGTCTCCACGACCTCCGCGATGACCTGCTCGGCCTCCTCGCGGACGATCTCCAGCTCCTGGACCGTGCCGACGAGCGGAATCATGATCTCCGCACGCGGGTCGCCCTTGGCGGTCTTGCGCTCGGCCGCGGCCTCGGCGATCGCACGGACCTGCATGGTGAACAGGCCGGGGATGACCAGGCCGAGGCGTACGCCGCGCAGACCCAGCATCGGGTTCTGCTCGTGCAGGCGGTGGACGGCCTGGAGCAGGCGCAGGTCGTTCTCGTTGGCGTCCTTGCGGGACTCGGCGAGCGCGACACGGACCGAGAGCTCCGTGATGTCGGGGAGGAACTCGTGCAGCGGCGGGTCGAGGAGGCGGACCGTGACCGGGAGGCCGTCCATCGCCTCGAAGAGCTCCACGAAGTCCTGCTTCTGCAGGGGGAGGAGTTCCTTCAGGGCGTCCTCGCGCTCGCCGTCCGCGTCCGCGAGGATCAGCCGCTCCACCATCTCGCGGCGCTCACCGAGGAACATGTGCTCGGTGCGGCACAGGCCGATGCCCTGGGCGCCGAAGCGACGGGCGCGGAGCGCGTCCTCGGCGTTGTCCGCGTTGGCGCGGACCCGCAGGCGACGTACCCGGTCCGCGTACGCCATGATCCGGTGCACCGCGGCGACCAGCTCGTCCGCGTCGTCGGCTCCCGCGTGCATGCGGCCCTCGAAGTACTCCACCACCGGCGAGGGGACCACGGGCACCTCGCCCAGGTAGACCTTGCCCGTCGAGCCGTCGATGGAGACGACGTCGCCCTCCTCGACGACGGTGTCGCCCACCGTCATCCGGCGGCGCTTCGTGTCGACCTCCAGGTCCTCGGCGCCGCACACACAGGTCTTGCCCATGCCGCGCGCCACGACGGCGGCGTGGGAGGTCTTGCCGCCGCGCGAGGTCAGGATGCCCTCGGCCGCGATCATGCCGTCGAGGTCGTCGGGGTTGGTCTCGCGGCGGATCAGGATGACCTTCTCGCCCGAACGCGACCACTTGATCGCGGTGTACGAGTCGAAGACCGCCTTGCCGACCGCGGCACCGGGTGACGCGGCGATGCCGCGGCCCAGCTGCTCGACCGACGCGCCCTCGTCGAAGCGGGGGAACATGAGCTGCGCGAGCTGGGCGCCGTTGACGCGCTGCAGCGCCTCGGCCTCGTCGATCAGGCCTTGGTCCACGAGCTGCGTGGCGATGCGGAAGGCGGCGCCGGCGGTGCGCTTGCCGACGCGGGTCTGCAGCATCCACAGCTGGCCGCGCTCAATGGTGAACTCGATGTCGCACAGGTCCTTGTAGTGCGTCTCGAGGGTCTCCATGATCTGCATGAGCTGGTCGTACGACTTCTTGTCGATCTGCTCCAGATCGGCGAGCGGGACCGTGTTGCGGATGCCCGCGACGACGTCCTCGCCCTGCGCGTTCTGCAGGTAGTCGCCGTACACGCCCTGGTGGCCGCTGGCCGGGTCGCGGGTGAACGCGACGCCCGTGCCGGAGTCGGGGCCGAGGTTGCCGAAGACCATCGAGCAGATGTTGACGGCCGTGCCGAGGTCGCCGGGGATGCGCTCCTGGCGGCGGTAGAGCTTGGCGCGGTCGGTGTTCCACGACTCGAAGACCGAACGGATCGCGAGGTCCATCTGCTCGCGCGGGTCCTGCGGGAAGTCCCGCCCGGCCTCCGTCTTGACGATCTTCTTGAACTTCGTGACCAGCTTCTTCAGGTCGGCGGCCTCGAGGTCGGTGTCGACCGCGACCTTCTTGGTCTCCTTGGTCTTCTCCAGGGCGTCCTCGAAGAGGTCCCCGTCGACGCCGAGGACGGTCTTGCCGAACATCTGGATGAGGCGGCGGTAGGAGTCCCACGCGAAGCGGTCGTCGCCGGACTGCTTGGCGAGGCCCGTCACCGACTTGTCGGAGAGGCCGATGTTCAGGACCGTGTCCATCATCCCGGGCATCGAGAACTTGGCGCCGGAGCGGACCGAGACGAGCAGCGGGTCGTCGGCCTGGCCGAGCTTCTTGCCCATCTTCTTCTCGAGGGCGTCGAGGTGCGCACTCACCTCGTCCCGCAGCTCGACGGGCTCCTCGCCGCTGTCGAGGTACGTCTTGCAGGCCTCGGTGGTGATCGTGAAGCCCGGAGGGACGGGCAGCCCGAGGTTGGTCATCTCGGCGAGGTTCGCGCCCTTCCCGCCGAGAAGGTCCTTGAGGTCCTTGTTGCCCTCGGTGAAGTCGTAGACGAACTTCACGCTCTCGCTCGTGTGAGCTACGTGGGGATCTTTGTTTTCCGACACGGGTCTCGACTCCTCGAGAGCTCGGTGGCTGCCCTGACGGCGAGGAACATACCCAGATCGAAGGCACCTGGGTACGTCCACTTGTGCGTCATGCGGCCGTAACCACCCGTCCGCCGCTAGATCGAAAGTGACTGAGCGGTAGCCGAGACCTCGCGAGTTCGTTCAAGTCTTGAACGAGCACCCCCCTCTGTGTCCACTAAACGCTCAGATGAGCGGCACGAACTCAGATGTGAGTTCACCTCATGAATGATCGAGCGGTGGCACTGAGTGCCACCCCTTGGAGAAGTGCAGCCGCCGGAGAGCCGCTCATCTGAGCGCAAGCCCTATCAGGGGTGGCGAGAATCACGCCTTTCGCAGACGCCGGATGTCAGCATCCGGACCCCGGTCTCAGTCGTCGATCCCCGACCTCTCCACCCCCGCCACGATCCACCGCTGGAAGAACAGGAAGACCACCAGCAGCGGCACGATCGACACCGCCGCCGCCACGAACAGCACGTGGAGGCGGATGACCTGGGACGTCGTGAACGTGGCCAGGGCGACCTGGACCGTCCACGCGTCGCGGTCCTGGCCGATGACCAGGGGCCACAGGAAGGAGTTCCACGCGCCGATGAACACGATCGTGCCGACCGCGGCGAAGACGGGGCGTGAGTTCGGGACGACGACGCGCCAGTACGTACGCCAGTAGCCCAGGCCGTCCACCCGCGCCGCGTCCTCCAGCTCCCGCGGGAAGCCCAGGAAGTACTGGCGGAAGACGAAGCACGCGAAGGCCGAGAAGAGCGTGGGGACGATCAGGCCGCGCAGGGTCGAGACCCAGCCGAGGGACGAGACCAGGACGAAGCTCGGGACGAAGGTGACGGCCGCCGGGACCATCATCGTGCCGAGGATGGCATAGAAGACGTGGTCGGCGTAGCGGTAGGGGATGCGGGCCAGGCCGTAGCCCGCGAGCGAGGCGAGGAGCAACGTGCCGATCGTTGTCGCCACCGCGATCAGGGACGAGTTGAGCAGGGCCCTGGCCATCGGGACCGTCGGGTCG
Source organism: Streptomyces venezuelae (assembly GCF_008642355.1). Taxonomy (NCBI): domain Bacteria; kingdom Bacillati; phylum Actinomycetota; class Actinomycetes; order Kitasatosporales; family Streptomycetaceae; genus Streptomyces; species Streptomyces venezuelae. The sequence continues at coordinate 2,497,327 of NZ_CP029193.1, read as the reverse complement.
TCGAAGAGCTCCGAGATGTTCGACCAGTGCAGCGTGGAGGGGAAGAACGTCCAGTCGGGGGACGTGATGTCGTCCTCGGACGCCAGGCCGTTGCGTACGAGCAGGTAGAAGGGGATCAGGAAGAGGAGCGCCAGGGCGACGAGGAGGACGACGCGCAGGGCGCGGCCCGCTCTGACCAGGGCGTCGTCCGTAGACCTGTGGGACTGCCTGAGGGGTGCGGTCATGGGATCAGTCCTCCTTCCGGCCCAGGCCGAACCAGCGCGCCTGCCCGATCGTCACCACCGCGATGATCAGCGCGAGGAGCACGGCGCCCGCGCTGCCCAGTCCGAGGTTCTGCTCGCGGCCGAGCGCCGTGTAGTAGAGGTAGACGAGCGGCGGGCGGGCGTGGGGCGGGTAGCCACTGGACGTCGAGAGCAGGTTGTAGAACTCGTCGAAGGCCTGGAACGCGTTGATGACGAGCAGCAGCGTGACGGCGACGGAGGTCGCGCGCAGCTGGGGGAGCGTGATGTGGCGCAGGACCTGCCAGCCGGGCCGGGCGCCGTCCACCGCCGCCGCCTCGTAGAGGGTGGGGGAGATGCGCTGCAGGCCCGCCAGGAACAGGATCATGTAGAAGCCGGCCTGGAGCCAGAGCCGTACGGTGACGATGACCAGCCAGTACCAGGGTGGGTCCGTCGTCGACAGCCACGCCGTCTGGTCGACGCCGAACCAGCCGAGGACGGTGTTGGCGAGCCCGAACCGCACCCCGTTGAAGATCGACAGCTTCCAGATCATCGCCGCCACGACGTAGCTGCACGCCGCCGGGAGGAAGAAGACCGAGCGGAAGAACGCCTGGGCGCGGCGCAGGCGGTTCACCATGAGTGCGAGCGCGAGCGACAGGACGAAGGTCGTGGGGACGATGAACGCGGAGAACACCGCGAAGGTGACGAGGCTGTCGGTGAACGCGTCGTTCCGCAGCATCGACGTGTAGTTGTCGAAGCCGACGAAGTCGTCGGGCGAGACGGTGTTGTGGGCGTCGAAGAAGCTGAGGTACACGCTCCAGGCGAGCGGTACGTACGTGAAGAGGACCAGGCCCAGCGCGAACGGGCCGACGAAGACCCAGAACCAGAGGGTGCGGTTCTGGGTGCCGAGGAGTCGGCTCTTGAGGGGGGTGTGGGTCACGACTTCTTCTTGACCCGGTCCAGCTCCGCCCGCACCTTGCGCACGACGGACTTGACCTCGCTCTCCGGATTCGCGCCGGACTTGATGATCCGGCTCAGCGCGTCCTGGTACGCGGTGCGGCTCGCCGGGGTCCACAGCAGCGGCTCGGAGTAGCCGTACTCCGTGGAGTAGCGCACCGCGTCCGCCGCCGCGCCCTCCTTCAGCTTGTCGGCCTTCTTCGCGAGGGAGAGCCTGGCCGGGATGTGGAAGCCGTACGAGAGCGCGAAGTCCTCCTGGTACTCGGTCCGGTCGACCCACAGCCACTTGAGGAAGTCCTTCGCCGCCTCCTTGTGGTCGCTGCGGGCGCTCACCGCCGCGCCGTACGACCCCACGGGCAGCGACGGTTTACCGCCGGAGCCGTCGGCGGGCAGCGCAAGCACGCCGAAGTCGTCGCCCAGCTCCTTCTTCACGGCGGGCAGCGCCCACAGGCCGCACCACTGCATGGCGGTCAGCTCCTGGACGAACGCCGACGGGTCCGACCAGTCGGCGGGTGCCCCGAGCAGCAGCGACTTGTCGGCGTACAGCTGGCGCAGCTTGCCGAGGGTGCGGGCGGCTGCCGGGTCGTCGAAGCCGACCCGGCCGTCCTCGGTGACGGAGGACAGGCCCGCCGCGTACAGGGGCGTGACGCCGAGCGCGCCCGCTCCGCCGTCGTTGCCGAGGAAGAGGCCCTTCACGTCCTTCGTGGTCAGCGCCTTCGCCGCGTCGACCAGCTCGTCCAGGCTCTGCGGCGGCTCGACGCCCGCGTCGTCGAGCAGACTCTTCCGGTAGTAGAGCAGGTGCATGTCGACGACCTGCGGGATCGCCCAGATCTTCCCGTCGTACGTCTTCGGGGCGAGGACCACCGGGTTGAAGTCGTCCTTCACGCCGTCGAACAGATCGGTGAGGTCGACGACCTGACCCTCGCGGATCTGGTCCAGGGACGGGCCGTTGACCTCGAAGACGTCGGGGCCCGATTCGGTGAGGAGCGCGGCGGCGGTCTGCTCGTCGTAGTTGCCGGGTCGCCACTGGACGCTGACGTCCGCCTTCTTGTACGCGGCCGCGTACCGCTTCACGGCCTGCTCGGTGCCCGGCTCCCCGTACTGGTGGTACCACTGCGCGAGCCGCGGGCCCTTGCCGCCCGAGCCGCCGCCGTCGCGCCCTGTGTTGGACCCGCACGCGGTGAGCAGCCCGAGGGCGGCACCCGTCGCACCCGTCCCGAGAAGTGTCCTGCGGCTGATGGCCATGCTGGTCGTCCCCCTGCGTGACGTAGGTGTGTGCCGGGCCCAACGATCAACCATGCAGAGGGATTACGACAGGGGTGTTGCGGCCGAGTGTCGGCCCACCCGGACTCCGTGGATCCGTCAGTGCCGCGTAAAGGAGGCCCCATCGTGTGTATGCACCACGTCAAGGACGGCGCCGGGACCGCGCGGACGTTCTACGGTGCCGCACATGGGACACAACAGGACGAGACAGGGCGTCGTACGGGTCGGGCCGGGGGAGCCGTACGGGCCCGACACTCCGTACGCGACCGTCTCGGACCGCAACTGGGCGCACGACGTGCGCGCCGGCGTCTTCTGCGCCCTCGCGCTCCTCGGGCTCGTCCTCCTCATCGACTGGGCCAACGGCACGCTCGGCCTCGTCCGCGCCGCCTGCCTCTGGGTGCCGCTCTCCGCACTCCTGTACGCGGTGCTGCACCCGGTGCGGGTGACGGCGGGCCCCGGCTGGCTGGCCGTACGCGGCCTCGGCCGCCGCAAGCACGTCTGCACCTGCCTCCTCACCGCCGTGCGGTACGACGAGGGTGTCGCCGCGCGCCTCGTCCTCGGCGACTCGCTGGGCAACCGCGTCGAACTCGACCCGCAGATCCTCGTCGACAACCCGCTGCTCCTGCACCGCCTCGACACGGGGGCCCGCTCCGCGCTTGAGGCCGGGCTGCTCAGGACCGGCCATGTCGAGCTGCGCAGGCTCACCGAACGCGCCGACGACACGGCGGCGCGCGGCGTCTTCGAGGCGTCCGACCTGCATTGAGCGGGACCTTCGGCCCTGGGAGCGGCCGGGCGGGCGGCGGACCGTGGAAACATGGACAAACCGTCTTCCGCGGACACGACACCCGCTGCCCGTGTCACAGTCGAAGGTGTGGACATCACGACCCGCGCCGACCTCGACGTGCTCCTGCGCCGCTTCTACACGGAGGCGTTCGCCGACCCGCTGATCGGCCCCTTCTTCACGGAGATCGCCGGTACCGACCTCGACGTGCACATGCCGCGCATCACCGACTTCTGGGAGCGCGCTCTCTTCCGTTCCGCCGAGTACCGCCGCAACGCGTTCGCTCCGCACGCCGCGCTGCACTCCGCCCGCCCCCTCACCGCCGAGCACTTCGGCCGCTGGGTGCAGCTGTGGCGCGCCACGGTCGACGGACTGCACCGGGGGCCGAACGCGGACCGCGCGAAGGCGCAGGGCGAGCGGATCGCGGTCGCCATGCTGCGCCGCCTCCACGGCAAGGACGCGTCGACCGAGGGCGAAGGACCCGGCTTCATCCCGCTGGCCGCGCTGGAGCTGCGCGGAGCGGCCTGATGCCCCCGGGGAAGCTCAGGTGCTCTTGAGGCCCTCGTACCGCACCCCCGTCAGCCCCTCGGACGCCGCCCACAGCCGCTCACCGGCCACGTCGTTCCGCGTCCACTTCGCCCGCCAGGACCGCGTGGGCGCCCCGCGCCACCCGAGGGGTCCCGGGCCGATGAACGCGTCGGGCCGGACGCCATGCGCCGTCGCCGCGTACAGGGTCGGAAGGGCACCGGCCGCCGCGGACTGCGCGACGAGACGGTTGCCGAGTTCCATGAAGCGTTCGACGCCCCTGCGGCCCTCTATCCTGGGTCCCGCGCTCTGCAGGTTGGTCGAGGCGTAGCCCGGGTGGGCGGCGGCCGCGACGGTGTCGGCGCCGGTCGCGGCCAGGCGGCGGGCCAGCTCGTGGGTGAAGAGGAGATTGGCCGTCTTGGAGCGGGCGTAGGCGACCCAACGGCGGTAGTGCCGCTCGCTGCTGAGGTCGCCGATGTCGATGTCCGCGAGCGCGTGCAGGCCGGACGAGACGGTGACGACCCGCGCGCCGGGGGCCTCCATGAGGCGGGGGAGGAGCAGCCCGGTCAGGGCGTAGTGCCCGAGGTGGTTGACGCCGAACTGCGTCTCGAAGCCGTCGGCGGTGCGGCGGTAGGGGAGCGCCATGACGCCCGCGTTGTTGATCAGCAGGTCGAGGCGGGCGCCGTCGAACTCGTCCGCGAACCGCCGTACGGACGCGAGGTCCCCGAGGTCGAGGGCGCGGAACTCGGCGTGCGCGCCGGGGACTTCGCTGAGCAGCCGCCCGACCGCCGCGCCCCCGCGCTCCTCGCTGCGGCAGGCGAGGACGGTGCGGGCGCCGCGGCGGGCGAGTTCACGCGCCGTGACGTAGCCGATGCCGCTGTTGGCGCCGGTGACCACGGCGGTGCGGCCGCTCTGGTCCGGGATGTCGTGCGCGGTCCACGCCGCCATGGCAGGGCTCCCTTGTCGTCGGCTTCTCGGCCACCGTTGCTTACTCAACGGTAAGTCGAGTGGGGGAGCCCACGGCAGGGGGCCGCCCGTCAGGCCGATGCGCCGCCGTCGATCACCAGGTCGGTGCCGACCACCGAACCGGATTCGTCGGACGCCAGGTACAGCACCGCGGCGGCGACCTCCTCCGTCGACGACACCCGGCCCAGCGGCGTCGTCTCCTTCATGCGGGCCGCCCGCCCGGCCTCGGTCTCACCGGGGCGGAACGACATCGACGTGTCGGAGGAGCCGGGGCTGACGGTGTTGATGCGGACGCCGTCCCGGATGTGCTCGGCGGCGGCCGCGCGGCTCAGTGCGGAGACGGCGGCCTTGGTCGCGCCGTAGGCGGCCAGACCCGGCGCGCTGGTGTGCGCGCCGAGGTTCGAGCCGATGTTGACGATGGCGCCGCCCGAGGGCTGTGTGCGCATCTGCCGCACCTCGGCCTGGAGGGCGAGCAGTACGCCGGTGACGTTGATGTCCAGCATCGTGCGCCAGTCCTCCTCGGGCAGGTCGGCGACCGGCTGTCCGGCCCGCAGGACGCCCGCGTTGTTCACGGCGACGTCGAGGGAGCCGAAGCGGTCGACGGCGGCGGCGACGAGCGCGGCGAGGTCGGCGGAGCGGGAGACGTCGGCGGTGACGGCGAGCGCCTTGCCGCCCGCGGCCTCGACGAGGTCCGCGGTCTCCTTCAGGGTGCCCTCGGTGCGTCCGGCGACGACGACGTTCGCGCCCTCTGTGGCGAAGGCGAGCGCGATGGCACGGCCGAGGCCGGAGCCGCCGCCGGTGACGAGGGCGGTGCGGCCGGCGAAGCGGGCGCGGGGGGCGTGAGCAGTCATGGTGGGCTCTTTTCTTGAACGATCGGTTCAGTATGAGGGCACATGAAAGATGGCAGCGCAAGGGGTGAGGAAAAGGGGGTGAGGAAAGTGGTCCGTCAGTCGAGCAGGGCCAGTGCCTGCTCCACCGCGTCCCGCACCCGCGCCGGGTCCCTGGACGCCTTGCCGACCACCCGCAGGCCCTGCATCACGACGAGCAGCATGCGGGCGAGCGTCAGCGGATCGCGGTCCTCCGGCAGCTCGCCCTGTGCCCGCGCCCGGACGAGCGCGGAGTGCAGCAGCGTCTCCAGGTGCTCCCAGCTGCGCTCGACGCGACGGGCCGCGGACTCGTCGTGCGGGCCGAGCTCAGCGGCCGTGTTCGTGATGAAACAGCCGTTCAACCGCTCCTCGCCGGTGGACGCCTCGGTTCCGAAGCGGCGCAGCAGCGCGCGGACGGCGGGCAGGGCCGGGCCCGGCCGGGAGAGCTCGTCGAGCAGACGCGGGTTCTGGTGCGTCGCGTACCGCTCCAGCGCCTTCAGGTACAGCTCGTGCTTGTTCCCGAAGGTCGCGTAGATGCTGGCGCGCCCGATGCCGAGCGCCTCGACGAGGTCCGCCATCGACGTCGCCTCGTAGCCGCGCCGCCAGAACAGCTCCAGGGCCGACTGCAGCGCGGCGTCCGGATCGAATTCCTTGGTCCTGGCCACGAGGCAACAGTAGGTGTTTCTGGAACGAGCGGTCAAGCAACTCGTACCGGGTGCACCGCGACCGACACCTCCTCGTCGTCCAGGCACCGCCCGGTCTCCAGGTCGAACCGCTGCTTCAGGAGCGGCGAGGCGACGAACGGCCGCCCCCGCTCCGTCCCGAGCAGGCCCCGGGAGAGGACCGCCGCGCCCGTGAACGGGTCTCGGTTGTCGATCGCGTACGCGCGGCCCTCGCGGTCGAGGAAGAGGGCGGCCTGCCGGCCGTCGGGCAGCAGCGCCGCGAGTCCCCGGCCCGGCACGAGCTGCGTACGGTCGCAGATCTCCAACCAGTCCTCGTCGAGGCGGAGGTGAATCCTGACGGGGGTCGAGCCGCTCATCGTGTGGCTCCTTCCAGGGGGCGGGGTCCGATGGACAGAAGGGGCAGGTCGGGCTTGATCTGGTCGCGCTCGGGGACGAAGCCGACCGTGGGGTCGGGCACGCCCGGCGCGTTCACGAAGGAGACGAAGCGCGCGAGCCGCTCCGGGTCGTCCAGCGTCTCGGCCCACTCGTCGCGGTAGTGGGTGACGTGCGCGGCCATCAGTGACTCCAGCTCGTCGCAGATGCCGAGCGAGTCGTGGACGACGACGTCCCGGACGTGGTCGAGGCCGCCGTCGATCCGGTCGAGCCAGGCGGCGGTCCGCTCCAGGCGGTCGGCGGTGCGGATGTAGAACATCAGGAACCGGTCGATGAGCCGCACCAGTTCGGCGTCGCTCAGGTCCTGCGCGAGGAGGTCCGCGTGGCGCGGGGTCGCGCCGCCGTTCCCGCCGACGTACAGGTTCCAGCCGCTCGCCGTGGCGATGACGCCGAAGTCCTTGGACTGGGCCTCCGCGCACTCGCGGGCGCACCCGGACACCGCCGACTTCAGCTTGTGCGGGGCGCGCAGCCCCCGGTAGCGCAGCTCCAGGTCGATGGCCATGCGCACGGAGTCCTGCACGCCGTAGCGGCACCAGGTCTGCCCGACGCAGGACTTCACGGTGCGCAGCGCCTTGCCGTACGCGTGCCCCGACTCGAAGCCCGCGTCCACGAGCCGCGTCCAGATCATCGGCAGCTGCTCGACCCGCGCCCCGAACAGGTCGATGCGCTGGCCGCCCGTGATCTTCGTGTAGAGCCCGAAGTCCCGCGCGACCTCACCGATGACGATCAGCTTCTCCGGTGTGATCTCGCCGCCGGGGATGCGCGGCACCACCGAATAGGAGCCGTTCTTCTGGAGGTTGGCGAGGAAGTGGTCGTTGGTGTCCTGCAGCGCGGCCTGCTCGCCGTCCAGGACGTAGCCCGTCGCGCCGATCGACGGCGCGAGCGACGCGATGATCGAACCGACCGCCGGCTTGCACTCGTCGCAGCCCTCGCCGCCGCGCGCCGCCTCGCGGCCGTGCCCGTCGAGCAGCTCACGGAAGGACGTGACGCGCAGGGCGCGCACGATCTCGTACAGCTCCTGGCGGGTCTGCGCGAAGCACCCGCACAGCCCGTCGTCGCCGCTCTTCGGCAGCAGCTGCCCGATCACCTTGAGACAGCTGCCGCAGCCCGTACCGGCCTTGGTGCACTTCTTCACCTCGGGCAGGCTGGAGCAGGCGCAGATGGCGTCCTTGGTGACGTTGTGGCAATTGCAGATCACCGCGGAGCCGGGCAGCGCCTCCGGGCCGAGCGCGACCGGGGCGCCCGCTCCGGCGGGCAGCACCAGCTGTTCGGCGGGCACCGGCGGTACGGTGCCGGTGAGCGGCCGCAGCACCCCGTACTGCTCCGCGTCACCGACGAGGATGCCGCCGAGCAGCTCGCCGTCGGGCGACATCACCAGCTTCTTGTACGTGCCCGAGCGCGAGTCCGTGTAGACGACGTCGAGGCAGCCCTCCGCCGCGCCGTGCGCGTCGCCGAACGACGCGACGTCGACGCCGAGGAGCTTCAGCTTGGTGGACAGGTCGGCGCCGGTGAAACTCGCCTCTTGGGCGGCGATGTCGGCGGCAGCGGTCTGCGCCATCTCGTAGCCGGGTGCGACCAGGCCGTAGACGCGGCCGTCCGCCGCCAGCGCGCACTCCCCGATCGCGTACACGTCCGGGTCGCTGGTGCGGCACTGCTCGTCGACCGTGATGCCACCGCGCTCACCCACCGCGAGACCGTGGTCGCGGGCCAGCTGGTCGCGCGGCCGCACGCCTGCCGAGAACACCACGAGATCCGTGGCGAGTTCGCTCCCGTCGGACAACCTCATGCCCCTCACGGAGCCGTCCTCGCCGGTCACGATCTCCTGCGTGCCGGTGCCGGTGTGGACGCTCAGACCCATGCCGGTGATCGTCCGCAGAAGCGCGGCGCCGCCGCCCTCGTCGACCTGTACCGGCATCAGCCGGGGCGCGAACTCCACGATGTGCGTGGCGAGTCCGAGGCCCTTGAGGGCGCCCGCCGCCTCCAGGCCGAGCAGCCCGCCGCCGACGACCGCGCCGGTCGTCGCGTGCCGCTTCGCGTACTCCTCGATGGCCAGCAGGTCCTCGATGGTGCGGTAGACGAAACAGCCCGTCGCGTCCTTGCCGGGCACCGGCGGCACGAACGGGTAGGAGCCGGTGGCGAGGACGAGCTTGTCGTACGCGAACACGGCGCCCGAGCGCGCGGTGACCGTCCGCGCCTCGCGGTCGAAGCTCTCCGCCGCGTCGCCGACGTACAGCTCGATGCCGTGCTCGTCGAGGAACCCGCGGTCGGTGAGCGAGAGTTCGTCGGGTGTGCGGCCCGAGAAGTACGAGGTGAGCTGCACCCGGTCGTAGGCCGGGCGCGGCTCCTCGCACAGGACCACGATGCGGTGGCTCGACGTGAGGCCCTGCGCGGCGGCGGCTTCGAGGAAGCGCTGGCCGACCATGCCGTGGCCGACGAGTACGAGGGTGGGGCGGGGGAGCGGGTTCTGTGCGGGCGTTGGCATGTCAGCGGCCTCCGTCGGAAGTGAGCAGGTGGAGCAGGGGGCTGTCGTCGTCGGGCAGCGGGTCGTCGGCCTCCCAGGCGCGGGCGAGCGCGCCGACCGCGGCGAGCTCGCCGAGCAGCACACCGCCGACGAGCCGGCCGCCGCGGACGACGACCTTGCGGTACGTGCCGCGCGTGGCGTCGGCCAGCTGCACGACGTCGTCGTCGGGGCGCGGCTCCGGGTCACCGAACGCCGCGATGTCCAGCGGGCCGGGGCCCGGCAGGGTGAGGCGGGTGAGGGTGCGGGTGCCGGTATAGGGGCGCGGGGCGGCCTCGCCCCCAGGTGTGTGCCCCAGCGCCGCGGCGAGCGTGTCGGCCTGCTCGACGGCGGGCGTCGCCAGCCCGTACACCCGGCCCGCGTGCTCCGCGCAGTCCCCGACGGCCCGGATGTGCGGGTCCGACGTCCGCAGCAGGTCGTCGACGACGACACCCCGGCGCACGTCGAGCCCGGCTGCCTGAGCGAGTCCGGTGCGGGGCCGCACACCGCAGGCGAGGACGGTCACGTCGGTGTCCAGCAGATACCCGTCGGCGAGTTCGACGCGGCGCACGGCCCCGTCCGTGACGCCGACGCCGCGCACCCGGCACTCGGTGTGCACCTCGACGCCGAGGTCCGTGAGGTGCCGCCGCACCAGCTCCGACGAGGCCGGGTCGAGCTGCCGCTCCATGAGCCGCTCGGCCTGCTGGGTCAGGACGACCTGCGCACCCCGCACCGCCAGGGCGCGGGCCGCCGAGACGCCGAGGAGGCCGCCGCCGATGACGACGACACGGACGCCCGGCGCGACCGCCGCCGACAGGGCGAGGCAGTCGTCCATGGTCCGGAACGCGTGCACGCCGCCCGGGAGTTCCCGGGCGCCCGGCGCGAACAGGCCGCGCAACGGGGGGAGCACCGGGTTGGAGCCGGTGGCGAGGACGAGGGTGCCGTAGGGGACGACGCCGCCGTCCGCGCACTGCACCTGCCGCTCCGCACGGTCGATGCGGACCGCGCGGGTGCGGAGCACGGTGCCCGCCGGGCTCGGCAGGGCGATCACGTCGGGCCCGTACCGGCCCGCGAGGACCTCGGCGAGCAGGACACGGTTGTACGGGGCGTGGTTCTCCTCGCCGATCAGTACGGTGCCCGCGCCGAGGCGCTGGGCCACGCGGGCGCCCGCGAGGCCCGTGCCGATCACCACCACACCGTCCGCCGGTGCGGCGCCCGGGGCGGTGCCGGCGGCTGTCGGCTGCGCTGAGGAGGTCATGCCGTGCAGCCTGCGGTGCCGGTGTTACCCGGCAGGATCGCCCCTGTTTCCCCGGCGGAACGCTGCCCTCAGCGGGGGCCCGGGACGGTTGTGAGGGCCCGTGGCTTAACCACCGTTGAGCCGATCCTCAAGGCTGCCTTAAAGAACCGTCGGAAGCCGCTGACCAGCGGCTTCCACGCCCTCACCGCGCCTAGTGTGCCGCCGTGACCACCGACGCAGCCGACCCCCGACTCGCCGCGTATCCGGCCCTCGCCGCGTACCTGCGCCAGCTGGACGCCCCGCCGGACCGGGGCATTCCGCCGATGCCCCGGCCGGTACCCCAGGAGCCGCCGCGTACCTCGTCGCGTACGTCCTCCAGGCGCACGTCGCCGCGTACGTCCTCCCGGCGCACGTCGTCGCGAACCGCACGGACGACACCCGCCTCGCCCGTCCGCATCCCGCCCCGCACCCTCCACACCGGCATCGTCAACGGCGCCCTCGGCGTCACCGCGATGGGGGCCGTCCAAGCGGAGCCGTCCGCACGGCTCGACGTCCTCTTCGCCACCGGGGCGCACCTGACGGGACTGCTCGCCGGATACGGCGTCCTCGTCATGCTCTTCCTGATGGCCCGCGTCCCCGCCGTCGAACACGGCGTCGGCGCCGACCGCCTCGCGCGGACCCACGCACTCGGCGGCCGGTACGTGCTGAGTCTCTGCGCCGCCCACGCCGTCCTCGCCCTCTGCGGATACGCCGCCCACGCCGACACCGACCTCCTGCGCGCCGCCGTCGACCTGCTCGGCTACCCGGGGCTCGCCGCCGCCACCGCGGGCACCGTCCTCCTCGCGGCCGTCGGCGCCACCTCCGCCCGCGCCGTGCGCCGCCGCGTCCGGCACGAGACCTGGCGCGCCGTGCACCTGCTGACCTACGTGGGCGCCGCCCTCGCCTTCGCCCACCAGCTCGCGGGGCCCGACATCGCGGGCGGCGTCCTCTCCCTCGGCCTCTGGTCGCTGCTGCACGCCACCGTCGCCGTCCTCCTCGTCTGGTACCGCGTCGTCGTACCCGTACGGCAGGCACTGCGGCACAGCCTGCGCGTCCTCGGCGTACACGACGAAGGACCCGGCGTCGTCTCCGTCGTCGTGCAGGGCATCGGCGTCGACGCGCTGCGCGCCGAACCCGGCCAGTTCTTCCGCTGGCGGTTCCTGCGGCGCGGGCTCTGGTACACCGCGCTGCCCTTCTCGCTCTCCGCGCCCGTCCGCGACGACACCCTGCGCATCACCGTCAAGGCGGCCGGCGACCACACCCGCCGCATCCGGCGCCTCAGACCCGGCACGCGTGTCCTCGCCACCGGCCCCTTCGGCGCACTCACCGCGCACCGGCGCACCCGGCGCAAGGTGCTGCTCCTCGCGGGCGGCGTCGGCATCACCCCGATACGGGCGCTCTTCGAGACGCTGCCCGGGGGCCCCGGCGACCTCACCCTGCTCTACCGCGCGGCCGGCGCCGGACAACTCGTCCTCAAGGAGGAGCTGGAGGCCATCGCGCGGAGGCGGCAGGCAGGCCTGCACTATCTGCTCGGCCGCTCCGACGAGCCGTTCGACCGGCTGGCCCCGCAGGCCCTGCGCAACCTCGTCCCCGACCTCGCCGACCACGACGTGTACCTGTGCGGGCCGCCCGGCATGGCCGCGGCGGCGACCGCGGCGCTCGTACGGGCGGGCGTTCCGGAGGAGCGCATCCACGCCGAGTGCTTCACGTTCTGAGAGCGCCCTTCACCCCAGTCACCCCGAGCACCCCAATCACCCCAGTCACCCCGAGCATTCGAGAAGGCAGGTCATGGGACGTCACCGCAGACCCTCCGCCCCCGCGCAGGGGCCCACCCTCCAGGCCCGCAGGAAGCTCGCCGCGGGGCTTGCCGGGGCGAGCGCGCTCCTCGCCGCGGCCCTCGCCGTCGCGGTCGACCCGGCGGCGCCCCCGGCCCCCGACCGCCCCTCGGCGGGCGTCCCGGCACCTCAGGCCGCCCCCTGAGCCGTCCCCTGATCGCGGGATAAGGTCGCGATCATGCCTGACATATCCCTGACCACGGTCGTCGTCCTCTGTCTCGCCGCCCTCGCGGCCGGCTGGATCGACGCCGTGGTCGGCGGCGGGGGACTGCTGCTGCTCCCCGCCCTGCTGCTCGGCCTGCCGGGCGGCACCCCGGCCGCGCACGCCCTCGGCACGAACAAGGCCGTCGCGATCGTCGGGACGACAGGTGCCGCGGTGACGTACGTCAGGAAGACACCCGTCGACGTGCCGACGGCCGTGCGCATCGGCCTCGCCGCGCTCGCCGGTTCGATGGGCGGCGCGTTCTTCGCGGCAGGGATGAGCACGGACGTGCTGAAGCCGGTGATCATGGTGGTGCTGCTCGCCGTCGCCGCCTTCGTGATCTTCAGGCCTTCGTTCGGCACGGCTCCCGCCACCGGCCCCGCGTCCCCGAAGCGGATTCTCGCCGCGATCGGCCTCGCGGGCCTCGGCATCGGCTTCTACGACGGGCTCATCGGGCCCGGCACCGGCACGTTCCTCGTCCTGGCCCTGACCGCCGTGCTCCACCTGGACCTGGTCTCGGCCTCCGCGACCGCGAAGATCGTGAACTGCTGCACCAACGCGGGCGCCCTCGCGATGTTCGCCTGGCAGGGCGCGGTCCTGTGGCAGCTGGCCGGGCTCATGGCGCTCTTCAACCTGGCGGGCGGCATGTTCGGCGCCCACACGGCCCTGAAGAAGGGCAGCGGCTTCGTCCGCGTCGTGCTCCTGACGACCGTCTTCGGGCTCGTGGTGAAGATGGCGTACGAACAGTGGCTGGCCTAGAGGGCTGTCCTGTGCGTCAGCGGACCGCGGTGAGGTGGGCGAAGACCACCACGTTGCCCTGGTAGCCGGTCTGCTTCGAGTACTTGCCGCCGCACGTGATGACCCGCAGTTCCGGGCGTGACGCGGCGCCGTACACCTTCTCGTCGGGGAAGTCCGCGGCGTCGTACACCTCGTTCGCGTGGACCGTGAAGACGGCGACGCTGCCGTCCCTGCGCTCCACCTCGATCGTGCGACCCTTCCGCAGCGCGCCCAGTTCGTAGAAGACGGCGGGTCCCTCCTTGTTGTCGACGTGGCCCGCCACGATGGCGGTGCCGCGCTCACCGGGCGTGGTGCCGGCCTCGTACCAGCCCGCGAGGTTCTTCCGCTCCGGCGGCGGCACGTCGAGGCTGCCCTGCCGGGTCAGGCCGAGCCCCATCAGGGGTGTGTCGACGCCGATCGCGGGGATCCGCACGCGGTCGGGCGGGGACGGGGGGAGGGGGGCCGTACCGTGCTCGCCCGTCGAGGGCGCCGTGGCTCGCCCGGTCCGCCCGGTATCCGGGGTCCGCGCGGCTTGCGCGGCGGACGGCTGGGGCGGCGGGTGCGACGCGGAGCCGCTGCTCAGCAGCCACGCCCCGGAGCACAGCGCCACCGCGCTGACCGTGCCTATGACGGCGTTGCCGGCCTTTCGCGTGCGGCGCATACGGCTACCTCCTCGGGGCGGGCGGGCCGGTCCCCTCGTCCCCCTCCCGCCCACGGGGGATATGGGCGGGAGGGGGCGGGGGCGGCGGTACCGGTGGACAGCGGAGGGTGTCCGTCAGATCCTGTCGCCTCTCGCCCGGCGATGCAGGAGCCAGGTACCGCCCGCGGCGGCGACGGCCAGGGCCGCCACTCCCGCCGCGGTCTGCACGGGGTCGGGACCGAGTGCGCCGCCGACCCCCGTCTTCACGTGCCCCTTGGGGAGCTGCCCCTGATGCCGTTCACCCGCGGCGGCGGTGGAGGTGATCGTCACCATGAGATCGCCCGCGACCCGCTTGCCCTTCGCACCCGAACCGCCGGACCCGGAGCACTTCGCGACGATCTCGTACGTGCCCGGTTGCGCGGACGGCGGCACCTCGAACCGTCCCGCGGCGGCCTCGCCGCCCTCCGGACGCCTGCCCGGCGCCATCGTGAACGTGCCCGCGCCGACCGCGCTCGCGTCGCCGGCCGCCGTGCCGCCCGGACCGCAGGCGGTGGTGTGCACGGTGACGGAGGAGCCGGGGGTGACGGTGGCGGGGCGGATCTCCAGGCTCCCGGCGGGCGGGCCGGGAGCGGCGGCCGCGGGGACGGCCAGAGCGCCCGCCGCCACGGCGAGAGCGGTACCGGTCAGCAGACGGGCGTAGCGCATGTGGTCGTTCCTCCGAGGGCCTTCGCACGGGCACGGCCCGCGGCACCCCCAAGTGCCGCTGCGTCGGTCGAACCCCGCTCTACCGAGGTAAGTGGCACTCGGCGGCCCACGCCTCCTGATGGGCCATCAGAAAGGTGGTGAGGGTTCGCCCCCTGACGGGGCGGAGGGAACGTTCCAGCAGGTCACCGGCGTGCCGAACCCCCGTGCCCGAAGGGTGCGCGGCGCGGCTGTGAATGGGTGACCCGGGCCCGCGGCGCGACTCGACGCCGAGGCGACCCGGCCGTCAGACGGTGTCCCACGGCACGTCCTCGTACACCCCGGCCACCCGCGCCATCAGCCGCTCGTCGACCCCGTACGCCACGTCGTCGATCCGCCGCACGGGACGCACTCCCCACGCGTTGGTGACGAAGGCCGCCCGGTACGTGGGGAGGTCCGCGAGGGTCACCGGGGCGTGCCGGGTGGGCAGCCCCGCGGCGGGCAGGCGCGACGCGACGAGCCGCATCGTGATGCCGGCCAGGTGCGGCGCGTCCGGCCACACGACGCCCGTGCCGTCGAAGAAGGCGATGTTCGTGACCGCGCCCTCGCTGACCTCCCCGCCGGGGCCGGTGAGCAGGACCTCGTCGAACCCGTCGGCCCGCGCGAGCTCCGCGTGGCGGGCCTGCCCGAAGCCGCCCAGGTGCTTGATGTGCGCGAAGGGACGCTGATACGCGACGGAACGCAGCGACTGCGCCCGTTCCCCCATCGTCGCGGGCAGCTCCGTGGGCGGCCGGACGGTGACCAGGTGGGACGGCTTTCCGTCCGGGGCGTGGACGTGGACCCGTACGGACGCGTCGGTGATGTCGTCGCGCAGGATGTGCCGGACGAGACCGCGCACGTGCTCGCCCTCGACCCCGTGTCCGAACAGTTCACGCGTCGCCGCGTCGAGCCGCGCCAGGTGCAGGTCGAGGCCGCGCACCCTGCCGCCCCTGACCTGCATCGCGGTGAAGTGCCCGGTCTGGACGAGGGCCGGCCACAGGAGGCTCTCGGCGGTCGCGGGCCGCCCGTCGACCTCGACGCGCTGTGCCGGTGCGGGGCCGGTCACGCGGACACGTCCTCCTCTTCCTGGTCGTTGTCCGCGGTGCCGTCGCAGGCCCCGGTCGCGCAGGGGACCTTCTTCTCCACGAGGCGCCGCGGGCCGGGGCCGCGTGAACCCAGCGTGTCCCACGTGTTGGACAGCGCGCACCTGGACAGGGAGAGGCAGCCGCAGCCGATGCAGTCGGTGAGGTTGTCGCGGAGCCGCTGAAGAGTGCGTATGCGGGTGTCGAGGTCCTCGCGCCAGCACTCGGAGATCCTCGCCCAGTCCGCGCGGTTCGGCGTGCGGTCCTCGGGGAGCAGGGCGAGCACCTCGCGGATCGTGGCGAGCGGCATGCCGAGCTGCTGGGAGGTGCGGATGAAGGCCACCCGGCGCAGGGTGTCGCGGCTGTAGCGGCGCTGATTGCCCGAGGTGCGGCGGGACTTGATGAGCCCTTCGGCCTCGTAGAACCGCAGGGCGGAGGGGGCGACCCCGCTGCGCGCTGCGAGCTCGCCGATGGTGGCTTCCTTGGCTTTCGGTGCGAGGCGGTGCGTCATGCGGTCAGCGTAGTGAGCCGTGCGGGGCCGCCGCCGGTCACGCCCGGGGCAGCCGCACCACCGCGACCGCCCCGCCGTCCGCCGCGTTGGAGAACTCCACGCGGGCGCCGATCACCTGGGCCTGCCCGCACGCGATGGTCAGACCGAGGCCGGTGCCCTGGCCGCGCTCCCGCGCGCCGGTCTGGAAGCGTCGCGGGCCGTCGTCGAGGAGGTGGCCGGGGAAGCCGGGTCCGTGGTCGCGGACCGTGACCTCGACGCCGTCGACCCGCACCTCGACCGGGTCGTCGCCGTGCTTGCGGGCGTTGCCGACGAGGTTGGTGACGATGCGCTCCAGGCGGCGCGCGTCGGTACGGACGAACGTGTCGTACGCGCTCTCCGCGCCCACCGCCGTGAACCCGGCCGCCGACCCGCCCGCGCGCTCGGCGATGGACTCGACGAGCGGCCCCAGCCGGTGCACCCCCAGGTCGGGCTTCTCCACCTCCGCGTCGAGGCGCGCCACTTCGAGGAGGTCCTCGGTGAGGGTGCGCAGGGCGCGGACCCGGTCGCGCACGAGCTCGGTCGGACGGCTCGGCGGCAGCAGCTCGGCCGCCGTGTGCAGTCCGGTCAGCGGGGTGCGCAGCTCGTGGGCGACGTCGGCGGTGAAGCACTGCTCGGCCTCCAGACGCTGCTGGAGGGAGGCGGCCATCGTGTCGACGGCGGTGGCCAGTTCGGCCACCTCGTCCTTGCCGTGCCGCGCGCCGGGCGCACGCGGATGGTCGATACGGGCGTCGAGGTCGCCCTGGCTGATGCGGCGCGCGATGGCCGCAGCGGTACGCAGCTCACGGCTCAGCCTGCTCGAGAGCCCGGCGCCGCCGAGCGCGGCGAGACCGACGACGACGGCGCCCGAGACCAGCAGCTGCCGGTCGAACTCCGCCATGTCGTCGGCCTGTTCGTGCAGCGGTTCCCGGACGGACAGGACGTGCCGGGGGTTGTCGCCGACCGGCCGCGCCGCCCACACGCACGGGTCGTCCGACGTCATGTCGAGGTAGGTGGTGCGCTGCCCGGCCAGCGCGGCCCTGCGCAACGGCGCGGGCACCTGCGGGTCGTCGACACCGGCGTCCGTGTCCGCCTGGTCGACCTGACCCGTCAGCTCGTACAGCTGCCGTACTCGCACGAGTTGGGCGATCGCACCGGACCGGGCGCCCGACGAGATCTGGTCGAGCCGCGCGTGGTGGATGAGCAGCCCGATGGCGACGGCGACCACCGCGCAGCCCGCGGCGAGCAGCGCGGCGATCTTCCAGCGCAGCCCGAGACCGTTGAGCGTGGCACGGGCCCTGGCCACGGGGCCGCACGCCATCAAGGGCCCCACGGGGAGGGGGAGTCGGCGGGCGAACCGGACGGTCCGGGCCGCCGGTCGTCCGTACCGGTCGGGTGGGGCGACCGCTTGTAGTTCTTGATGTCGCTGACCGTGGACATCCGCGCGCCGTCCCAGTGGAAGCGGACCGCCTGCTCGCCGCCGTCGGCACACGGCGTGCGCACCAGCAGGTCGGGGCCGATCGTCTCCACGCTGACGCTCCTGCCGGAGGTGAACAGGATGGGGTAGACCTTCCCGCCGCGCTCGGTGTAGACGGCGAGGATCGACCGGCCGCTCTCCGTGTCGGCGGCGACCAGCATGTCCGGCTTCTTGTCGCCGGTGAGGTCCAGGAACATCGGCGGCCGTATCCCGGCCCGCCCCGGGCGGTCGATCATCCCGCGGTCGGCGAGCGGTCTCGTACGCGGGTCGGCCCGCAGAACGGCGTGCACGTCCATCGAGGCGAGCCCGCCCGCGTGGACCTTCAGGCCCCGCAGCGGCTGCGGGGGCGGCTGGCGCGTGGACGCCTCGGCGCCGGGCGCGCGCGACGTCCTGCCCGCCCAGGCGGGCCAGACCGCCTCCGGGCGCGGCTGCACGGAGACGGACGGCGCGGAATCACCGTGCCCGAGACCGTCCGTACCGGCGCACCCCGTGAGCACGAGGACCGCCACGACGGCGAACAGGGCGGCGCCCGGCAGGAGCAGGCGGCGAGGCATCGGATTCATGGGTGGCTGACCGTCACGTGGGGGGCGCTGGTGGTGGCCGGTCCGGGGCTGCGTCCGGGATTCGGCAGGGGGACCGGCCACCGCTCCCGACGTTAGGAACCCTCCATCACGAAAATCAGGAGATTGTGTAACAACTGCCCCTAAGCCGGTCGTCGGCACCGTGCTCGGGACCTAAGCCCAGGCCCCACGACCCGGACCCCGGACCCACACCCCCACTGCGCCACGCCCCCGCTGGACAATCGCCGTATGAGCGACGACGAACCCGGCACGGCCCGGCTGCCGTTCTTCGTGTACGGCACGCTGCGCCCCGGCGAACCCAACCATGCGGTCCACCTGCACGGCAGGACCGCGAAGGAGGAGTCCGCCCTCCTGCCGGACGCGCTCCTCTACGACGGCCCCGGCTACCCGTACGCCGTCGAGCACCCCGGCAAGGGCCCGGTCCGCGGCGAACTCCTGACCGCACTCCCCACCGCCAACGCCCCCCTCCTGACCGCCCTGGACCTCCTGGAGGAGTACATCCCCGGCGACCCGCACAACCTCTACGAACGAGTCGTACGCGACGTACTCGACCGGACCGGCGCCCCCGTCCGCGCCTGGGTCTATGTAGCGGCCCCGCGCATCGCCGCCGGCCTCCGCGCCTCCGGCTCGGTCATCGGGACGGGCGACTGGGCCGCACACCGAAAGGCCCAGCTCAAACGCTTACGCACCCGATCCAGTGATCTGAATCACTCGTGAGAGCGAGTTGACGAGACTACGGACAGTGAGCACCGCGAAGCTCTGCGTGTGCACCTCCAGGTGCGCGTGTCGGTGCCAGTGCACCTTGTCCTTGAAGGAGCCGCTCATGCGAGTTCGCCGTTCCCTGCCGGCCATCATCGGCGCCCTGGCCGTCGGCCTCGGTATGACCATGGCGTCCTCGGCCTCCGCCGAGCCCGCGGCCGTCCAGAACCCCTGCGGGTTCTACGAGACCCACAGCGACGCCTACTACAACCACTGCACCAGCGACGGTTCGCGCATCGTCATCGAGATCGACGACTGGGGCCCCAACAGCGAGCGGTGCGTGGGCCCCGGCGTGACCTGGATCGGCTCCGCCTCGGGCGTCGACGGCGCCTGGTACACGGGCCGCACCTGCTGATTCGCACCTCCCCTTGCACGACCGCGGACCCGGGGCACCAGTCCCGGGCCCGCACCATTCCCCCTCACACCCGCTCCACCCGCACCGCGCACACCTTGAACTCCGGCATCCGCGACACGGGATCCAGCGCGGGATGCGTCAATGTGTTGGCCCGACCCTCGCCCGGCCAGTGGAACGGCATGAACACCGTGTCGGCGCGGATCGCCGACGTCACCCGCGCCGGCGCCACCGCCCGGCCGCGCCGTGAGACGACGGCGACCGGATCGTCCTCCTCGACCCCCAGACGCGCGGCGAGCCGCGGATGCAGCTCCACGAAGGGCCCCGGAGCCGCAGCGTTGAGCTCGTCGACGCGCCGCGTCTGGGCCCCGGACTGGTACTGCGCGAGCACCCGTCCCGTCGTGAGCAGCACCGGATACTCCGCGTCCGGCTCCTCCGCCGCGTCCCGGTGCACCACCGGCACGAACCGCGCCCGCCCGTCCTCGGTGGCGAACCGCTCCAGGAACAGCCGCGGCGTCCCCTCGGCCCGCCCGCCCTGGGCCCGTCCACCTTCGGCCACCGCACCCCCGGCCCCCTCGGGGCACGGCCAGAACACCCCCTTCCCGTCGTCCTCCCTCAACCGCTCGTAGCTGATCCCCGAGTAGTCCGCGGGCCCGCCCGCGCTCGCCCTGCGCAACTCCTCGAACACCTCCTCCGGGTCGGTCGGAAACCCCTTCCCGTGCCCGAGCCGCTCCGCGAGCCCGTGCAGCACGTCGAGATCGCCGCGCACCCCGGCCGGCGCGGTCACCGCACGCTGCCGCAGCAGCACCCTCCCCTCCAGGTTCGTCACCGTCCCCGTCTCCTCCGCCCACTGCGTCACCGGCAGCACCACGTCCGCGAGGCACGCCGTCTCCGACAGGACCACGTCCGCCACCGCGAGGAAGTCCAGCGACCGGAGCCGCTCCTCCACGTGCGCGGCCCGCGGCGCCGACACGACCGGGTTGGAGCCCATCAGGAGCAGCGACTTGATGTCCCCGCCCAACGCGTCGAGCAGTTCGTACGCCGACCTGCCCGGACCCGGCAGCGAGTCCGGGTCCACTCCCCACACCCCCGCCACATGAGCCCGCGCCGCCGGATCGGTCAGCTTCCGGTAGCCGGGCAGCTGGTCCGCCTTCTGGCCGTGCTCCCGCCCGCCCTGCCCATTGCCCTGCCCCGTCAGGCACCCGTACCCGGAGAACGGCCGTCCGGCGCGCCCCGTGGCGAGACACAGATTGATCCACGCCCCCACCGTGTCCGTGCCCTTGGACTGCTGCTCGGGACCGCGCGCCGTGAGCACCATCGCGGCGTCGGCGCCGCAGAAGAGCCGCACCGCGTCCCGCAGTCGGGGCACCGCCACCCCCGTGATCCGCTCGACGTGCTCCGGCCAGTGCGCCATCGCCGCCGCCCGTGCCTCCTCCCATCCGCTCGTCCGCTCCTCGATGAACGCCTCGTCCGTGCGCCCCTCCGCCACGACCAGGTGCAGCAGGCCGAGCGCCAGGGCGAGATCCGTACCCGGCCGCGGCGCCAGGTGCAGGTCCGCCTGCTCGGCGGTCCTGGTCCGCCGGGGGTCCACGACGATCAACGTGCCGCCGTTCTCCCGCAGCTCCGTCAGATACCGCAGCGCGGGCGGCATCGTCTCGGCGAGGTTCGACCCGACGAGGATCACGCATCCGGTGCGCGGGATGTCCTCCAGCGGGAACGGCAGCCCCCGGTCGAGCCCGAACGCCCGCTGCCCGGCGGCCGCGGCCGACGACATGCAGAACCGTCCGTTGTAGTCGATCTGCGACGTGCCGAGCGCGACCCTCGCGAACTTGCCCAGCGCGTACGCCTTCTCGTTGGTCAGACCGCCCCCGCCGAACACGCCGCACGCGTCCGCGCCGTACTCGGCCCGTGTGCGGGTCAGCCCGTCGGCGACCCGGTCGAGCGCCTCCTCCCAGGTGGCCGGGGTGAGCTCACCCGTGGCCCGGGACCGCACGAGTGGCTCCGTCAGCCGCACCCGCGAGGAGAGCACCGCGGGTGCCGTGCGCCCCTTGCCGCACAGGGCGCCCTTGTTCACCGGGAACCCGGTCCGCTCCACGACCTCCACCCCCTGGGGGCCCGTGACCAGGTCCATCCCGCACTGCAGCGCGCAGTACGGACAGTGGGTCGAGGTCGCGGGCGAACCGGAGGTCTCTGGTGCTGCGGGGGGCGCTGGGGTCGCGGACGTCTCGGGTGTCGCGGGTGTCGCGGGTGTCACCGGTGTCGCCGTGGAGTGCATGCGGTCCAGCCTCCGCCGGACTTGTTACACGCCCCGACCCGCTCGCGTTACGCACGCGGTAAGCCGACCTCAGCGAGGACCGCGGCTCACTGTGAGACGCCCGCGCCGCACTGCGAGGTGCCCGTGTCCCGCTTGGGCGGCCCGGCTTCAGCGCGGAGCGGCCAGTGCCCTGGGCACACCCGGCTCCCGCTTCCCCAGGAAGCGCGGGTCCGGTTCGAACACCGCGTCGACCGCCGCCTTGCCCGCCGCGAGGACCTCCCGCGCGCCGCCGTAGTACCAGGTCTCGTCGTGCTTGGCGTCCACCGCGACCCCGTACGACGAGACGCCCGCGGCGTCGCACAGCGCGACCGCCCTGCGTATGTGGAAGCCCTGGCTGACCAGCACCGCCCGGTCCACGCCGAATATCTTCTTGGCGCGCACGCAGCTGTCCCACGTGTCGAACCCGGCGTAGTCGCTCACGATCCGGCGGTCCGGCACCCCGTGCTTCTTCAGGTAGGTGCGCATCGCGTCCGGCTCGTCGTACTCCTCGCGGCTGTTGTCACCCGTGACGAGCACGACCTCTATGCGGCCCGTGCGGTACAACTCCGCTGCCGCGTCGAGCCGGTGCGCCAGGTATGGAGACGGCTCGCCCTGCCACAGTCCGGCGCCGAAGACCACGGCCACGTGTGCGCGCGGCGCATCGGCGACCGACCCGATCCTGTCCTTCGTCGACACGAACAGCCAGGTCGCGGGCAACAGTGCGAGCACGCACAGGGCCATCACCGCCTGTACCGTCCGCCGCTGTTCCTTCCGCGTGCGCGGCAGCCGCAGCCACGCGGGCCTGCGCGGCCTCCCCGCCCGGCGTCCTGCCTGTCGCCCCGCCGGTCGTCCCGTCCACCGCGCCGCCCATCGCGCCGAAAGCTCCCCACGTCTCTTCATCGGCGATCCGCCCCCGTGCCCCGTGTCCCGCCGGATCCCCCCGATCCGATCAATGCCTCAACGGTAAGCCGCCCCGCCGGCCACGTCAGCGACCCGTGCCCCCGAAACACCCCCCACGCGCCCCCCCCACATCACCCCCACACCGCCCCGAAGACCACGCGTCCCGCCCCTGAGACCACGCCCGTCCTGCCCCTGAGACCACCCCCGCCCGCCCCCGAGACCACCCCCCGCCTCTCCCCCCGCCCCTGACATCGCCCCACCACCCGCCGTGAGCCCGGTGAAAACAGTCGTCACCGCCGCGCAACGCCCCGGCAACACGTCCCGGCCATCCTCGGTTCATGACGCCGTCGAACCCTCTTCGCGACGAGTCCGGCAGCACTCACCTCGACAGTACGGCGCAGATCATGGACCGCATCTCCAGCCAGCTCGGCACACAGCTCAGCCTCGTCTCACCGGACGGCACCCGTCGTCGCCACCCCCGCCGCGCCGCCCACCCGGGCCTCCGCCCGGACCCGAGCCCAGCCCCGAGCCCGGACTCGCGCCCCACCCTCGTCCTGGTCGCCCACGGCAGCCGCGACCCGCGGGCCCTCGCCACCGTCACGGCCCTCGCCGAGCGCGTCCGCGAGCAGCGACCCGGACTCGCCGTCCGGCTCGGTCACATCGAGCTGAACGAACCGCTGCTCACCGACACGCTGCAGGACCTCACGGCCCAGGCCACCGGTCAAGCCGTCGGCCGAGCCGTCGGCCAAGCCGTCCTCGTCCCCCTCCTCCTCTCCCGGGGCCAGCACGTCAAGCGCGACATCCCGGCCGCCGCCGCCCGCTTCCCCGACCTCGGTACCCGCGTCGCCGCCCCGCTCGGCCCCCACCCGCTGCTCGCCGAGGCGCTGCACGCCCGGCTCCTCCAGGCCGGCTGGCCCGAGAGACCTGCCGGGGCCGGGGCCGGAGGTGGGTCCGGGGCCGGGTCCGGGTCCTGGGTCGGTGCGCGACACAGGCACGCCGTGGTCCTCGCCGCCGCGGGCTCCCGCGACCCGGAGTCGGCCGCCGACACGGAGACCGCCGCCGGGCTGCTCGCCGAACGGCTGCGTGTCCCCGTCGTCCCCGCCTACGCCGCACCCACCCCGGCCTGCCCCCGAAGCGTCCCCGAAGCGCTCGAAGCGCTGGCCGCGCAAGGGCGGACACGTACCGCCGTCGCTTCCTACTTCACCGCCCCCGGGCGCTTCGCCACCCAGAGCGCGGGCGCCGCCCCCTGGATCGCCGCGGCCCCCCTCGGCCCACACGCCGCACTCGCCCGTCTCGTCCTGCTCCGCTACGACCAGGCACGCAGCGCCCCCGTATCCGTCTCCCGACGCACCCTCAGCAGCGTCTGACCGAGGCCGAATCCATGAGGCCAGATCCCTGTTTGTCACTGCTTGCGTCTACTGTCGGTGCATGGAAGGCACAGCACCGAACGCGCGATACGAGGCGTACAGCGCCTATGACGAAGCAGCCGTGGAGCGGTGGGCCACCGAGCCCGACAAGAGGCCGGGGCGCACGGCCTTCCAGCGCGACCGCGCGCGCGTCCTGCACTCCGCGGCCCTGCGCCGCCTCGCGGGCAAGACCCAGGTCGTCACGCCGGGCACCCGCAGCCAGGCCTGGGACGCCAGTGCGCGTACGCGTCTGACGCACTCCCTGGAGTGCGCCCAGGTGGGCCGTGAGCTCGGCGCCGCGCTCGGCTGCGACCCCGACCTGGTCGAGACGGCCTGCCTCTCCCACGACCTCGGGCACCCCCCGTTCGGGCACAACGGCGAGCAGGCGCTGAACGAAGTGGCACGGGACTGCGGCGGTTTCGAGGGCAACGCCCAGTCGCTGCGGCTGCTCACCCGCATCGAACCGAAGCGGTTCATCCGCTCCGAGGCCACCGACGAACTGGTCAGCGTGGGACTCAACCTCACGCGTGCCGCCCTCGACGCCGCCACCAAGTACCCGTGGCCGCTCGGCGCCCACCCCACCGACCCGTCGTCGGTGAAATTCGGTGTCTACGAAGACGACCGTCCCGTCTTCGACTGGATCCGCAAGGAGGCCCCCGGGCAGCGCACCTGCTTCGAGGCGCAGGTCATGGACTGGTCGGACGACGTCGCGTACTCGGTCCACGACTTCGAGGACGGCCTGCACGCCGGGCACATCGACCCGAACGCGCTGCACGCCGAACCGGAGCGCCAGGACGTCTTCGCCGTGGCCCTGGGGCGGTACGTTCCCGAGGACACCGACCCCGAAGAGCTCGCCCAGGCCCTCGACCGCCTCCTGGACCAGGAGTGGTGGCCGCACGGGTACGACGGATCGGCGGTCGCGCAGGCCCGGCTGAAGGACGCCACCAGCCAGCTCATCGGCCGCTTCTGTCTGGCGGCGGAGACGGCCACGCGCGTGCGGTACGGCCAGGGCCCTCTCACGCGGTACGCCGCCGAGCTCGTCGTGCCCCGCGAGGCACGGCACGAGTGCGCGGTCCTCAAGGCCGTGGCCGACCGCTACGTGATGCAGCGCCCCGCCCAGGAGCGGCTCCGCGCGGACCAGCGCATCGTCGTCGCCGAGCTCGCCGAGGCGCTCACCGCCCGCGCCCCCGACGGTCTCGACCCGCAGTTCCGCGCGCTGTTCGACGCGGCGCCCGACGACCGTGCCGCGCGGCGCGTCGTGATCGACCAGATCGCGTCCTTGACGGACGCCGCCGCGCGCGCCCTGCACACCCGCCTGACGTCGAGGCCCTGAGCGGGGGGACGTGGGTGACGGGATGTGGCCGGTCGGGGGCGGGCCCCCTTCCGCCCGCACGCCGCGTGCGGGACGCTCCCAGTGGCGGCAAGCCCAGTTGGCAAGTGTGGCAAGACTGAGTTCTTCCGGGGTACATCCCCGGTACCCCGGGCAAGGAGGCATCAAGTGGTCGACGCGGATCAGACGTTCGTCATTGTCGGAGGAGGGCTGGCCGGAGCCAAGGCGGCCGAAACGCTCCGCTCCGAAGGATTCACCGGCCGGGTGATCCTCATCGGCGACGAGCGTGACCACCCCTACGAGCGTCCGCCCCTGTCCAAGGGGTACCTCCTCGGCAAGGAGGAACGCGACAGCGTCTTCGTCCACGAACCCGGCTGGTACGCGCAGGCCGACGTCGAACTGCACCTGGGCCAGACCGTCGTCGCCATCGACCGCGAGGCGAAGAGCGTCCGTCTGGGTGACGGCGCCGTCATCCACTACGACAAGCTCCTGCTGGTCACCGGTGCCGAGCCGCGCCGCCTCGACGTTCCCGGCACCGACCTCGCAGGCGTCCACCACCTGCGCCGCCTCGCGCACGCCGACCGCCTGCGGCACGTCCTCGCCTCCCTCGGCAGGGACAACGGCCACCTCGTGATCGCGGGCGCGGGCTGGATCGGCCTGGAGATCGCGGCGGCCGCCCGGGAGTATGGCGCGGAGGTCACCGTCGTCGAGGCCGAGCAGACCCCGCTGTACGCCGTCCTCGGTCCCGAGGTCGGCCAGATGTTCGCCGACCTGCACGCCGAGCACGGCGTCCGCTTCCACTTCGGCGCGCGCCTCACCGAGATCGCGGGCCAGGACGGCATGGTCCTCGCCGCCCGCACGGACGACGGCGAGGAGCACCCGGCGCACGACGTCCTCGCCGCCATCGGAGCAGCCCCCCGCACCGCCCTCGCCGAGTCCGCGGGCCTCGCCCTGGTCGACCGCGCCGCCGGCGGCGGCATCGCCGTCGACGCGTCGCTGCGCACCTCCGACCCCGACATCTACGCGGCGGGCGACGTGGCCGCCGTCCACCACGCGCTCTTCGACACGCGGCTCCGCGTCGAGCACTGGGCCAACGCGCTCAACGGAGGCCCGGCCGCCGCACGCGCGATGCTCGGCCAGGACGTCACGTACGACCGCGTGCCGTACTTCTTCTCCGACCAGTACGACGTCGGCCTGGAGTACTCGGGCTGGGCGCCTCCGGGGACGTACGACCAAGTGGTGGTGCGCGGCGACACCGGAAAGCGCGAGTTCATCGCGTTCTGGCTGCGCGACGGAGAGGTCCTCGCGGGCATGAACGTGAATGTGTGGGACGTCACGGACCCCATCCAGCAGCTGATCCGCAAGGGCGTGCGCCCCGACCCGGACGCCCTCGCGGACCCGTCGACCCCTCTGGCGTCGCTCCTGGGGTGACCGGCCGGACAGGAGTGTCACAGGCGAGCCGTAGTATTCCTACGTGGCAGGCAGGATCAATGACGAAGACGTGAAGGCGGTTCGGGACGCGGTCCCGATCGACGCCGTGGTCTCCGACTACCTCCAGCTGCGCAACGCGGGGGGCGGAAACCTCAAGGGCCTGTGCCCCTTCCACGACGAGAAGTCCCCGTCCTTCCAGGTCAGCCCGAGCAAGGGTCTCTTCCACTGCTTCGGCTGCCAGGAAGGCGGCGACACGATCGCCTTCGTGATGAAGATCGACCACCTCACGTTCTCGGAGACGGTCGAGCGCCTCGCCGCCCAGGCGGGCATCACGCTGCGCTACGAAGAGGGTGGGTACAACCCCGCGCACCAGCGCGGCGAGCGGATCCGCCTCGTCGAGGCCCACAAGATCGCCGCGCAGTTCTACGTGGACCAGCTGGAGAGCCCCGAGGCCGAGATCGGCCGGAAGTTCCTCGCCGAGCGCGGCTTCGACCAGTCCGCCGCCGCGCACTTCGGCGTCGGGTACAGCCCGGCCGGCTGGGACCACCTCACGCGCTTCCTGCGCGGCAAGGGCTTCACCGACAAGGAGCTCACCCTCTCCGGCCTCTCCCAGGAGGGCCGCCGCGGCCCCATCGACCGCTTCCGCGGCCGTCTCATGTGGCCGATCCGCGACATCGGCGGCGACGTGGTGGGCTTCGGCGCGCGCAAGCTCCGCGACGACGACAACGGCCCGAAGTACCTGAACACGCCCGAGACGGCGATCTACAAGAAGTCCCAGGTCCTCTACGGCATCGACCTGGCCAAGAAGGAGATCGCCAAGACCAGCCGCGCCGTCGTCGTCGAGGGCTACACGGACGTGATGGCCTGCCACCTGGCCGGCATCACCACCGCCATCGCGACCTGTGGCACGGCCTTCGGCGGCGACCACATCAAGATCCTCCGCCGCCTCCTGATGGACAACGGCTCGGCCCGCGTGATCTTCACCTTCGACGGTGACGCGGCGGGTCAGAAGGCGGCCCTGCGCGCCTTCGAGGACGACCAGAAGTTCGCCGCCGAGACGTACATCGCGATCGCCCCCGACGGCATGGACCCCTGCGACCTGCGGCTCGCCAAGGGCGACGCGGCCGTCGCCGAGCTCGTCGAACCGCGGACACCGCTCTTCGAGTTCGCGCTGCGCCAGATCGTCGCGCGGTACGACCTGGAGACCCCCGCGGGCCGCGCCGCCGCCCTCGACGAGGCGGGCCCCGTCGTGGCCCGCATCAAGAACAGCGGCGCGCAGCACGAGGTCGCCGTGCAGCTCGCCGGCATGCTCGGCATCCTCGACACCCAGTTCGTCGTCAAGCGCGTCGCCCAGCTCGCCCGCTGGGCCCGCGACCGCGGCGGCCGGGGCCCCGCCCCCGCACCGGCGGCCCAGCGCTCGGCGGGGGCGTACGAGAGCGCGCCGCAGGGCTTCAGCGGCCCCGCGCTCAACCTTCGCAGCCCCGCCCACCGCACCGAGCGGGAGCTCATCAAACTTGCTCTGCAGTACCCGCAGTTGGTCTCCCCGGCCTTCGACGCGTACGGCGTCGACGAGTTCACCGCCCCGCCCTACGCCGCGGTGCGCCGCGCCATCGAGGAGGCGGGCGGCGCGGAGTACGGCGCACAGGACCCGCAGGAGTACCTCGTACGCGTCCGTGAGGCGGCGCCCGACGACGCGGTCCGCGCGATGGTCACCGAACTCGCCGTCGAGGCGATCCTGCGCAAGACCGTCGACGAGATGTACGCGGGCATCCAGCTCGTGCAGGTCCGGCTGCGCGCCGTCGACCGCCGCATCCGCGACGTGCAGGGCACCCTCGCCCGCCTCGGCGCGGGCGGCGACCCGCAGCATCTGACCGCCGTGCAGAACGAGTTGTGGGTCCTCCAGCAGTACGGGCAGGCGCTCCGCGAGCGGGGCGCGGACGCACTCTGACGCGTCCACCGGGCTCCCCGGCGATTGAGTTCGGGGAACCGGGGTTACCCGTCGGGTAACCACGCGGTCACGGACCGGACTCAAAAAGTCACCGCACGCCCCTCGTGGCGGCCGTGTGTCGTGCCCCACACTGGGTTCCGGTGCCTGAGTCCTCGGAGCGCGGCCGACCCGCCGACAGCGGGTCCGAGACCCCCGCGGTTCCACAATTCGTGTTCGGGACGGACAGCGGCGAGGCCGCCGTCCCTCTCCCGTTGCCGCACGCCTCAGATGCGATCACCCTGGAGGTCGCCCCCGTGCAGACCCAGACCCTCACCCAGACCGACACCGCCCCGCGCGCGGATGCGGATACGGACGTCCTGGAGTCGGTCCCGCCGCAGCGCCGGGCCGCCCGGCACCCCGAGGCCTCGGCAACGCAGGAAACGGCCCCGGAGACTGCGCGGAAGACCCCCGACACGGCCGCCGCGCGGGACGACACCGAGGACCCCGAGGCTCCCGAGGCCCCTGAGACACCCGAAGCCCTCGCGCCCGAGATCCTCGACCTGCCCGCGCCCCGCAGCCGCGCCGACACCGGCGGCCCGTCCTCGGACCTGTTCCGCCAGTACCTGCGCGAGATCGGGCGGATCCCGCTGCTCACCGCCGCCGAGGAGGTGGAGCTGGCCCGCGCCGTCGAGGCCGGTCTCTTCGCCGAGGAGAAGCTCGGCAACACCCCCGACCTGGACTCCCAGCTCGCCCTGGACCTCGACAAGCTGGTCGTCATGGGCCGGATGGCCAAGCGCCGCCTCATCGAGGCCAACCTCCGCCTGGTCGTCTCCGTCGCCAAGCGGTACGTGGGGCGCGGGCTGACCATGCTCGACCTCGTCCAGGAGGGCAACCTCGGCCTGATCAGGGCGGTCGAGAAGTTCGACTACGCCCGCGGCTACAAGTTCTCGACGTACGCGACCTGGTGGATCCGCCAGGCCATGTCCCGCGCCCTCGCCGACCAGGCGCGCACGATCCGCGTCCCCGTGCACGTCGTGGAGCTCATCAACCGGGTCGTACGCGTCCAGCGGCGCATGCTCCAGGAGCGCGGGTACGAACCCACGCCCGAAGAGGTCGCCGCCCACCTGGACCTCCCGCACGAACGCGTCAGCGAAGTCCTGCGCCTGGCCCAGGAACCCGTCTCGCTGCACGCCCCCGTCGGCGAGGAGGACGACGTCGCGCTCGGCGACCTCATCGAGGACGGCGACGCCACGAGCCCCGTGGAGTCGGCGGCGTTCCTGCTGCTCCGCGAGCACCTGGAAGCGGTCCTCTCCACGCTCGGCGAACGCGAACGCAAGGTCGTCCAGCTGCGCTACGGCCTCGCGGACGGCAGGCCCCGCACTCTGGAGGAGATCGGCCGCATCTTCGGCGTGACGCGCGAGCGGATACGGCAGATCGAGTCCAAGACCCTCAACAAGCTGCGGGACCACGCCTTCGCGGACCAGCTCAGGGGCTACCTCGACTGAAGGCAGCCCCTGAGAGCCTCGCTAGTCCACCTCGGCGACGGCCTGCGCGAACTGCGCCGCGTACAGCCGTGCGTAGGCCCCGTCGGCCGCCAGCAGGGTGTCGTGCGAGCCCTGTTCGACGATCGACCCGTTCTCCATCACCAGGATCGTGTCCGCGTCCCGGATCGTGGAGAGCCGGTGCGCGATGACGAACGACGTCCGCCCGTGCGCCAGACGCGCCATCGCCTTCTGGATCAGCACCTCCGTACGCGTGTCGACCGAGCTCGTCGCCTCGTCGAGGACCAGGATCACCGGGTCGGACAGGAACGCCCGCGCGATGGTGATGAGCTGCTTCTCGCCCGCGCTGACGCCCGCGCCGTCGTCGTCGATCACCGTGTCGTAGCCGTCGGGGAGCGTGCGCACGAAGCGGTCGGCGTGGGCGGCGCGCGCCGCCTCCTCGATCTCCTCGCGCGTGACGTCCTTCGGCGCGCCGTACGCGATGTTCTCCGCGATGGTGCCGCCGAACAGCCAGGTGTCCTGCAGCACCATGCCGATCCCGGACCGCAGCTCGTCGCGGGACATCGCCGCGATGTCGACCCCGTCCAGGGCGATCCGCCCGCCCGTCACGTCGTAGAACCGCATCAGCAGGTTGACCAGCGTCGTCTTGCCGGCGCCGGTGGGCCCCACGATGGCGACCGTGTGTCCCGGCTCGACGACCAGTGACAGGTCCTCGATGAGCGGCTTGTCCTTGTCGTAGCGGAACGAGACGTGCGACATCTCCACGCGCCCGCGCGGCTTCTCGGGCCGCGCGCCGGGCACCGGGTCGGCCTCCTGCTCCTCGGCGTCGAGGATCTCGAAGATCCGCTCGGCGGACGCGACACCCGACTGCACCAGGTTCGCCATCGAGGCGACCTGTGTCAGGGGCATCGAGAACTGCCGCGAATACTGGATGAAGGCCTGCACGTCACCGATCGACAGCGACCCCGACGCGACCCGCAGACCGCCCACCACGGCCACCAGGACGTAGTTCAGGTTCGAGATGAAGAACATCAGCGGCTGCATGACACCGCTGTTGAACTGCGCCTTGAACGACGCCTCGTACAGCTGCTCGTTCTGCTCGGCGAACGCCTTCGCCGACTGCTCCTGCCGTCCGAAGACCTTCACCAGGGTGTGCCCGGTGTACATCTCCTCCACATGGGCGTTGAGCGCGCCGGTCGTCTTCCACTGCTGCACGAACTGCGGCTGCGACCGCTTGCCGACCTTCGTCGCCACGAAGAACGACAGCGGCACCGTCACGAGCGCCACCAGCGCGAGCAGCGGCGACACCCAGAACATCATCACCAGGACGCCGATGATGGTCAGCAGCGAGTTGATGAGCTGCCCCATCGTCTGCTGCAGCGTCTGGTTGAGGTTGTCGAGGTCGTTCGTGGCGCGGCTCAGCACCTCGCCGCGCTGCCGCTTGTCGAAGTACGACAGCGGGAGCCGCGAGAGCTTCGCCTGTACGTCGCCGCGCATCCGGAAGACGGTCTTGTTGATGGCGCGGTTCGACAGCCGTGTCGCCACCGCCATCAGCAGGCCCGCCACCACGAACGTGCCGAGCGCGAGCAGCAGGACCTCGCCGACCGCGCCGAAGTCGATGCCCTCGCCGGGCGTGAAGTCGACGCCGGAGAGCATGTCGGCCGTGCCGCCGTCGCCGCGGGCGCGCAGGCCGTCGAGCGCCTGCTCCTTCGTCGTCCCGTCGGGCATGTCACGGCCGACGATGCCCGCGAAGAGCAGGTCGGTCGCGCGGCCGAGGATCTTGGGGCCGAGCACGGAGAGGGCGACGCTCAGGACGGCGGCGACGAGCATCGCGTACATCGTGGCGCGCTCGGGTCTGAAGTGCCCGAGCAGCCGCTTGCCCGAACCCTTGAAGTCCATGGAACGGGAGTCGGGGCCCAGCATGGGCCCACCGATGCCAGGGGGCATTACGCGGCCTCCGCTTCCGTCAGCTGGGAGAGCACGATCTCCCGGTAGGTCTCGTTGCTCTCCATCAGCTCCCGGTGGCTGCCGGTGCCCACGACGCGGCCCTCGTCGAGGACGACGATGCGGTCGGCGTCCCGGATCGTCGACACGCGCTGGGCGACGATCACGACGGTCGCCTCCGCGGTCTCCCGGCCGAGCGCGGAGCGCAGCGCGGCGTCGGTGGCGTAGTCGAGCGCGGAGAACGAGTCGTCGAAGAGGTAGATCTCCGGGCGCTGCACGAGCGTGCGCGCGATGGACAGACGCTGCCGCTGGCCGCCGGACACATTGGTCCCGCCCTGGGAGATGGGCGCGTCGAGCCCTTCTTCCAGACCCTCGACGAACTCCTTGGCCTGGGCGACCTCCAGCGCGTGCCAGAGCTCCTCGTCGGTGGCGTCCGGGTTTCCGTACCGCAGATTGGACGCGACGGTCCCGGCGAACAGGTACGGCTTCTGCGGGACGAGGCCGACCGTCCTCGCGAGCAGCGCGGGATCGATGGTCGCCACGTCCACGCCGCCGACCAGGACTTCGCCCTCCGTCGCGTCGATCAGCCGCGGTACGAGGTTCAGCAGCGTCGACTTGCCGCTGCCGGTCGACCCGATCACGGCGGTCGTCTCGCCGGGCCGCGCGACCACGTGGACGGACTTCAGGACGGGCTCCTCGGCGCCGGGATAGCGGAAACCGGCGTCCCGTATCTCCAGGTGGCCGTGGCTGCGCAGCTCGCGCGCCGGGGCGGTCGGGGGCACCACGCTGCTGGCGGTGTCCAGGACCTCCTCGATGCGTTCTGCACAGACCTCCGCGCGCGGCACCATCATGAACATGAAGGTGGCCATCATCACGGACATCACGATCTGCATCAGATAGGCGAGGAACGCGGTGAGCGCACCGATCCGCATGCCGCCGCCGTCGATCCGGTGCGCGCCGAACCAGACCACCGCGATCGAGGAGATGTTCACGACGGTCATGACGATCGGGAACATCAGCGCGAGCAGCTTGCCGCTGCCGAGGGAGACCTCGGTCAGGTCGGCGTTGGCCTTGCGGAAGCGCTCCTTCTCGTAGTCGTCGCGGACGAAGGCGCGGATGACGCGGTTGCCGGTGATCTGCTCGCGCAGCACGCGGTTCACGGTGTCGAGCCGCTCCTGCATGGCACGGAACAGCGGACGCAGCCGCCGCACGATCAGGCTGACACTGATGCCGAGGACGGGCACGACGGCGACCAGGACCGTGGACAGCGGCACGTCCTGGCCGAGCGCCATCACGATGCCGCCCACGCACATGATGGGCGCGGTCACCATCAGCGTGAACGACATCAGGACCAGCATCTGCACCTGCTGGACGTCGTTGGTCGTCCTCGTGATCAGCGACGGGGCGCCGAACTGCCCCACCTCGCGCGCCGAGAACGACTGGACCCGGTCGAAGACGGCGGCCCGCACGTCGCGGCCGAGGGCGGCGGCGGTCCGCGCGCCGTAGAAGACGGCGCCGATGTTGCAGACCATCTGCACGACGGTGACGGCGATCATGATGCCGCCGAAGCCGAGGATGTAACCCGTGTCGCCCTCGACGACACCGTTGTCGATGATGTCGGCGTTCAGGCTGGGCAGGTAGAGCGCGGCGCAGGTCTGCAGGAACTGCAGCAGCACCAGCAGGACGATGGGTTTCTGGTACGGACGCAGATGTGTCCGCAGGAGTCGTATGAGCACGCTCGGTCTCTCGAGGAGTCGGGTGTCGGCGAGATGGGGGCGGCGGGCAAGGCCGCACCCATCCTCCGACACCCGGCCAGGGGCCGCGCAACCGATTAACCCATGACCCGGTCAAATTTCAGCCCGGGTAAAGAACTGGGCGGATCCACGAGTCATCCAAGAGACGTGCGAGCCGCGGACGGCTCGCCCGAATGTTCGCCTCAGTACGCGAAGGCCCCCGGATGGGACTGCTCCCGCACCGTCACGTACTGCTGCCGTACGGCCTGCCCCACCGCGAGCTCCTCGCCCGGCTCGAAGACCTGCGCCGAGGCGCCCTGCCAGAGCGGCAGCTGTCCGGTCAGCGCCCACGCGGCCTGCCGTGCCGCACCGATCGCCGCGTAGTCCGCGGGCTGGGGCACCACGACCTGCGTCCCGAACAGCATCGGAGCCGCGGCCTGCACGGCGGGCAGCTCGGCGGCGGCGCCCAGCAGGAACACGCGCCGGACCTCCACCCCGCGCCCCCGCAGGACGTCGAGCGCGTCGCCGAGGCCGCACAGCATGCCCTCGAAGGCGGCACGCGCCAGGTGCTCGGGCTTCATGGACTCGCGCCGCAGCCCGGTCAGCGTCCCGGCTGCGTGCGGCAGGTTGGGCGTCTTCTCACCCTCCAGGTAGGGGAGGAGGACCAGTCCGTGGGCGCCGGGAGTCGACTTCATGGCGAGCGCGGAGAGCTCCTCCAGGTCGGTGAGCCCGAGCATCTCGGCGGAGCCGCGCAGGACGCGTACGGCATTCGAGGTGTGGACGACCGGCAGGTGCATGCCGGTGGCGTCCGCGAGGGAGGTGATGTTGCCCGCCGCGTCGACGAGCGCCTCGTGGTGCACGGCCATCACGGAGCCCGAGGCGCCGAGCGACACCACGGCGTCGCCCCGCTGGACCCCGAGCCCGAATGCGGCGGCCATGGTCTCGCCCGTTCCGGCCGAGATCAGGAGCCCTTCGGGCGTCGTCCCCGCGGCCTCGGCGGGCCCGATCACCTCGGGCAGCATCGCCTGGTGCCCGAGGGCCATCTCGACGAGATCGGGGCGGTACGTTCCGCTCGCCGCCGACCAGTACCCGGTGCCCGACGCGCCGCCGCGGTCGGTCGTGCGCCGGGCGGGCCGGCCGAGCAGCTGCCACACGAGCCAGTCCGGCGCCTGGAGGAGGGCGGCGGTGCGGCGCGCGGACTCCGGTTCGTTCTTCGCCAGCCAGCGCAGCTTGGTGACCGGGTGCGGCGCCTGCGGCACGCATCCGACGGACTGCGCCCAGGCCTCCCGGCCGCCGAGTCCGTCGATCAGGTCGACGGCGGCCACCTGCGCCCGTCGATCGTTGCCGACGAGCGCGGGCCGCACGGTGTTGCCGTGCTGGTCGAGCGGTACGAGCGCGTTCTGCTGGGCGGACACGCCGATGGCCTGCACGCCTTCCAGCAGCCCGCCCCCGGCGGCTTCGCCGAGGGAGAGCAGCCAGGCCTGTGGATCCACGTCGGAGGGCCGCCCGCCGCCCTCGGCGTTCTCCAGCGGATGCGGTGCGTACCCCTGCTTCAGTACGGCACCCGTGTCCGTGTCACAGACCACGATGCGCGTGAAATCGGGCGAACTGTCCAACCCTGCGACTATCCCCATGCCAGGAATTCTGCCGCACGGGGGCCGGTGTCCCGTACCCCTGTTCGCTCTACGTGATCCACGCGGTGGTCCGTGCGGGTGCCGCTAGGTGTTGCTGGTGCCCCAGTCGTCCCCCGCGCCGCCCTGGCCCTTCTCGCGCAGGGAGCGGACGCGCTCGGCGACCGAGTCGGGCATCTTGTCGCCGACCCGCTCGGAGACGGTGTGGAACGCCTTGCCCGCCACCTCGCGGCCCTGCTGCGTCGCGGACTCGACGGTGTTGCGCACGGCCGGGTTCTGCGAGATCTCGCGGGCGGACTTCCGCAACTGCTCATAGCGCTCGCGTCCGGCCCGGGTTCCGAGCACGTACCCGAGGGCCAGTCCCGCCACGAATGTGAGCCGGTACCGCATGGCTGCCACCCTTTCCTTGCGTCGGCTTCGCACGTGTGTCGCGCGTCTGTCTGTTGTCTGCCGGTCGTCTGCCGGTGGTCTCTCGCTTGCCCGCTGATCGCCGGAGGGATACCGATTGGCGGAGCACCCCCCTGCTTGCGCTAATGTATGTGTCGCAGCGAGCGCGCGCCGCCCGGAGAGTTCCCAGGTAGGTGCGTTCGATGCAACGAGACGATCCCCTGTAGCTCAATTGGCAGAGCAGCCGGCTGTTAACCGGCAGGTTACTGGTTCGAGTCCAGTCGGGGGAGCTCGGTCTCCTGTAGCTCAATTGGCAGAGCAGCCGGCTGTTAACCGGCAGGTTACTGGTTCGAGTCCAGTCGGGAGAGCTGTGACGAAGGACCCCCGAGATGCCTCTCGGGGGTCCTTTTCCGTGCGTGTTCCGCGCCTGATGGAACCATCCGGGCAGCCCTGCGGTCCTCATGGTCGAGCGAAGCCGACCATCCGAAGCAGGAGATCGTATGAGCGGCTATGCTGCGGCAGACGGCGCGCACAAATGTGCGCGACGCGCCGTTAGGGGCGGTAGCTCAGCCGGTTAGAGCAGCGGACTCATAATCCGTCGGCCGTGGGTTCGAGTCCCACCCGCCCCACCACAGCGCTAGGCCGCAGGAACGTTTCCACCTGCGTCAACCGCGCAAACCTCCGGGGGCCGCCCGTTCGGGCGAAGTCCGGGTGGCACCTAGGCCTTCCGTGTCACGCGCTGCTTGCGGCGGCGGGGCCATTTGCGGGTGTCGCGGGGTTCCACGTACGGCTCCTCCTCCGGGGGCATGCCGCCGGAGATCGCCCGCTGGCGGGCCAGTTCCGCGTCGAACTCCAGGCCCAGCAGGATCGCCAGGTTCGACAGCCACAGCCAGATCAGGAAGACGACGACGCCCGCGAGGGTGCCGTACGTCTTGTTGTACGAGGCGAAGTTGGCGACGTACAGGGCGAAGCCGCCGGAGGCCAGCAGCCAGAGCAGGACCGCGACGGCGCTGCCGGGGCTCAGCCAGCGGAAGCCGGGGCCGCGGACATTGGGGGCCCGCCAGAAGAGCAGGGCGATCATCAGGATCACGAGGACCAGCAGGACCGGCCACTTCGCGATGGACCACACCGTCAGCGCCTCGTCGCCCACACCGATCGCGTCGCCGGCGCGTTCGGCCAGCGGGCCCGTGAAGACGACGATCAGCGCGCTGATGGCGAGCAGGACCATCAGGACCACGGTCAGCGCTATCCGCAGCGGGGTCAGTTTCCACACCGGTCGGCCTTCGGGGAGGTCGTACACGGCGTTGGAGGTACGGATGAACGCCGCCACATATCCGGACGCCGACCAGAGCGCGAGCACCAGGCCCACGATCGCCATCACCCCGCTGGTGCCGCCGCTGTCGCTCAGCTGCCGCACCGAGTCCCCGAGCAGGTCCCGCACCGGGCCCGGCGCCAGGTCCTGGAGGTTGTCCAGGACCTTGTGGGTCGCCGACTCGCCGATCACGCCGAGGAGCGAGACGAGGACCAGCAGCGCGGGGAAGAGGGAGAGAACGCCGTAATAGGTGAGGGCGGCGGCGCGGTCGGGGAGCTCGTCGTCCATGAACTCCTTGCCGGTGCGCCGCAGCACCGCCCACCAGGAGCGTGCGGGCAGCTCGGTGGGTTCGTCGGGGGCGGCCCGCTCGACCTCCGGGTCCGGACCGGTGCCGAGGGCGGGCTCGGTCTCGTCCGGCGTGTGCTCGTCCGGCGTGAGCCTGTCCCGGGTCTGCTCGTCCCGCGTCTGCCCGTCCCGGGTCTGCTTGTCCCGTGGGTGCTTGTCCTCGTCGAAGAGTGCCATGAGGTGGCGAGTTCTCCGGTTCGGGCCGGCTATGCCTGTCCGTGGGGGCGGGGCGGCGGCTTGGAGGATTCTCCAGGAGCGGCGGTGCGTAGTCGCATCTGCCATGGAGATACGGCTCAACTTTTACATCTGCCAGGCGATCGCGATTATCTTGTCGCATATGCAGTCCTACACAATCGGGCGGGCCGCCCGTCTGCTCGGGGTCAGTCCCGACACCGCTCGTCGTTGGGCCGATGCCGGACGGGTCGCCACGCATCGGGACGAGGGCGGGCGGCGGCTCATCGACGGGCGCGATCTCGCCGCCTTCGCCGTAGAGGTCGGGCAGGGCGCGGCGGCGGGTGCGGGTGGGGGTGACGAGGAGGTTTCGTACACCTCTGCCCGGAACGCCTTTCCCGGGATCGTCACCGCCGTGAAGCTCGGCGACGTCGCCGCTCAGGTCGAGATCCAGGCCGGGCCGCACCGGCTCGTCTCACTGCTCACCCGCGAGGCCGTGGAGGAGCTCGGCCTCGAAGTCGGGGTCGAGGCCACTGCCCGGGTCAAGTCCACCAGTGTGCACATCGATCGTGCGTGAGCAGTGCCCGCGCAGTGCCTGAGTGCGTTGCTTTGTCGTGTTCTTCGTCCGCAAGGAGCCGTGCCATGTCCCCGAAGTTCTCCGGCCGCACCGTCCGCCGTGCCGTCGCCGCTGCCGCCACCGCCGCGCTGCTCGTTCCGCTCGCCGCCTGTGGCAGTGGCGATGACGGTGACAGCGACGGTGGCGGGGAGAAGGACGTCAGTCTCACCGTTCTCGCCGCTTCCTCCCTCACCGATGTCTTCGCCGTCGCCGAGAAGGCGTACGAGAAGGAGCATCCGGGGACGAGGATCACTGTCTCCGCCGCCGGGTCGCAGGAGCTTGCCGCGCAGGTCAAGCAGGGGGCGCCCGCCGATGTGCTCGTCACCGCCGACACCAGGACCATGGACGGGCTCAAGGGTGAGACCGGTGAGCCCACCGTCATTGCAAGGAACCGGCTGGTCATCGCCACTCGGGAAGGCAATCCTGAGGGGATCAAGGGGCTCAAGGATCTCGGCAGCAGCGGGTTGAAGGTTGTTCTTGCCGACGACACCGTGCCCGTCGGGCGTTACAGCAAGCAGGTCCTCGACCGGCAGGGCATCGCCGTCCAGCCGGTCTCCAAGGAGGCCAACGTGCGGTCCGTGCTCAGCAAGGTCGAGCTGGGCGAGGCCGACGCGGGGATCGTCTATCGGACCGATGCCGCCGGCGCGCCCGGCAAGGTCGACGCCGTCGAGATCCCCGACGCGCAGAACGCCGTCGCCTCCTACCCGGCCGCGACCCTCAAGAACTCCGAGCACAGTGATGAGGCCGCCGCGTTCGTGAAGTGGCTCAGCACGCCCGAGGCACAGAAGATGCTGCGGGACGCCGGGTTCCAGAAGCCGTAGCAAGGAGATGAACCTGCCCCGACTTCGTTCTCGCGCGCGCGTGCGGTCCCGCGCGCCGCTCACGCTCGCTGTGCCCGCGGTGCTCGCCGTCGCCTTCCTGCTGATGCCGCTCGTCGGCATCCTCGCCCGGACCGAGTGGGGCGACCTCGGAACACACCTGACGGCTCCCGGGGTCACCCAGGCCCTCAGGCTGTCGCTGCTCGTGTCGTTCTGGGCCCTCGGGCTCTCGCTCCTGCTCGGGGTGCCACTGGCCTGGCTGCTCGCGCGGGTGGAGTTCCGGGGGAAGGCGCTCGTACGGTCCCTCGTGCTGCTGCCGATGGTGCTGCCGCCGA
This sequence comes from Streptomyces venezuelae, assembly GCF_008642355.1. Classification (NCBI taxonomy): domain Bacteria; kingdom Bacillati; phylum Actinomycetota; class Actinomycetes; order Kitasatosporales; family Streptomycetaceae; genus Streptomyces; species Streptomyces venezuelae. The sequence continues at coordinate 2,457,831 of NZ_CP029193.1, read as the reverse complement.
CCGTCGGCGGCGTCGCGCTGCTCCTCGGGTTCGGGCGACGCGGGCTCCTCGGGCCGTGGCTGGAGGACACCTTCGGGATCGTGCTGCCCTTCCACACGTCGGGCGCGGTGGTCGCGGCGACGTTCGTCGCCATGCCGTTCCTCGTCATCAGTCTGGAGGGCGCGCTGGGCGGGCTTCGGCCCGGGTTCGAGGAGACCGCGGCGTCGCTGGGAGCCTCGCCGGTACGGGTGTTCCTCACCGTCACCCTGCCGATGGTCGCCCCCGGACTCGCCGCCGGAGCCGCGCTGACCTGGGCGCGGGCGCTCGGCGAGTTCGGTGCCACGATCACTTTCGCGGGGAACCTGCCGGGGACGACGCAGACTCTGCCGCTCCAGGTGTACCTGCTGTTGCAGGACTCCCCGGAGGCGGCGACTTCGCTGTCGTTGCTGCTGCTCGCCATCGCCATGGCCGTGCTCGTCGGGTTGCGCGGGCGGTGGACGGCGGGGGGCGGTCCGGGGCGGGTACGGGAGCCCATGCGGGGCGGCGGCGAGGAGGAGGGCGGGGAAGCGGCGACCGCGGCTCCGTCCGTGGCGGTCGCCGGGGCGGACGAGAAGTGGGGGCTGCACGCCGACGTCAGCGGCTACAACCAGCTCACCCTCGACGCCAGGCCCGGCACCACCATCGCCGTCGTCGGGCCCAACGGTGCGGGCAAGACGACGTTGCTGCGCGCGCTCCTCGGCCTCACCCCACGCGCCCACGCGGAGCTCCGGCTCGGCGAACGCGACGTCACCGCGCTGCCCCCGCACCGGCGCGGGGTCGCCTGGGTGCCGCAGGAAGGCGCGCTCTTCCCCCATCTGAACGCGCTCGGCAACACCGCGTACGGCCTGCGGGCACAGGGCGTACGGCGTGCCGACGCACGGCGCGAGGCGCAGGCCTGGCTCGACCGCCTCGGCGTCGGGCACTTGGCGCACCGTCGGCCCGCGCAGCTCTCCGGCGGGCAGGCCCAGCGGGTCGCCCTGGCCCGTGCCCTGGCCGCCCGCCCCCGGCTGCTCCTCCTCGACGAGCCGCTCGCCGCCCTCGACCAGACCACCCGCGCCCACGTCCGGCACACCCTGCGCCGCCACCTCGACGGGTTCGGCGGCGTCTGCCTCATCGTCACGCACGACCCCGTCGAGGCGGTATCGCTGGCGGACCGGGTCCTCGTACTCGACGAAGGACGTACGTTGCAGGACGCGCCGCCCGCCGAGGTCACCCGGCACCCGCGCTCGCCCTGGGTGGCCCGCATGCTCGGCCGCAACGCCTGGCCCGGCACCGCCGCCTCCGACGGGACGCTCGCGCTGGCGGGGGAGGGACGCCTGGTCGTCGCCGATCCGCTGGAGGAGGGCGCGCGGGCGCTCGCGGTCATCGCTCCGGAGGCCGTGTCCCTGCACCGAGAGAAGCCGGAGGGCAGCCCGCGCAATGTGTGGCCGGGGACAGTGCGTGAGATCACCACGGCGGGCAGTCGACTGCGCGTCCTCGTCACCTCGGGCGAGGCGCCGGACCTGGTCGCCGAGATCACCCCGCAGGCGGCGGTGGAGCTCGGGCTCGTGGAGGGGGCCGGGGTGTGGACGAGCGTGAAGGCGACGGAGGTGTCGGTGGTGGGGCTTTGAGGGTGGCGTAGCTGTGCGGCGCGTTACAGCGGGGCCTGCCACGTCACTGTCGTGCCCGCCTCCACGCCGTCCGTGTCCCCGTCGTCGTACACCGTCAGCCGTACCCCCGCGCGGCCGTCCGGCAGCGTGGCCCGCGCGTCGACCGCGACATCCACGCGGGTGACGCCGGTGCGGCGGGACGTCGCGGCCAGGGCCCGGCGCAGGGCGGCGAGCAGGCGGCCCGCCGCGGGCTCCGTGACCTGCGTGTCGACGGCCCCGGCGAAGTGCACGGACGGCTGGACGCCGAGGATCGCGGACGCGCCCGCCGTCTCGCGCAGCACCTTGCCCCGGAAGGTGGCGGGGGCGTCGGCGGGGGGCTGCTGGAGCGCGAAGATGGCGGTGCGGACCTCCTGGATCGTGGACTCCAGCTCGTCCACGGCGTGGTCGAGGGTCGACTCGACCTTGGCCGACTCCGCCTTGCGGCGCGTCGCGTCCAGCATCATGCCGGTCGCGAAGAGGCGCTGGACCACGAGGTCGTGCAGGTCGCGGGCGATGCGGTCGCGGTCCTCGAAGACCGCGAGGCGCCGACGGCTCTGCTGGGCGTCGGCGAGGACGAGGGCGAGCGCGGCCTGTGAGGCGAACTGGGTGGCGAGCAGGCGTTCGGCGGAGGTGTAGGCGGGGGCGCCGCGCCTGCGGGGGAGTGCGAGCGTGCCGATGAGGCGGCCACCCGCCTGCAGCGGCAGCATCATGCTGGGGCCGAAACGGGCGCGCACGTGCGTGGTCATACGGGGGTCGGTCGCCGAGTCGTCGATGTACACGGGTTCGCCGCCGAGCAGCTGGGTGAGGACCGCGCTGCCGGGCTCGATCGTGGTGCCGATCAGGTCGTTGTGGTGGGTGTGGGTGTTTGGGTCGGGAGTGGGATCGGGGGTGGTGCGTGAGGGTGGGCGGGGTGCGTCCCCGGGCTCTCCCGCGGGGCGTGACGTACCGTCCCCCGTCGGCGCACGCCTGTGTGCCGATGCCCCCCACCCGTGCGGCTCCCCGTCCGTCGCCGCCGCGACGATCCGCATGCCGCCCGCCTCCGTGGGCTGCAGGATCACGCCCGCCGCGGCGCCCGCGAGGATCCGCGCCCGGTCCGCCACCGTCATCAGCGCGTCCGCCGCCGCCTCGCCGGTGAGCAGGGCCGTGGTGACCGCCGCCGCGCCCTCGATCCAGCGCTCCCGTTGCCGGGCCGCCTCGAACAGGCGGGCGTTGCCGATCGCGATGCCCGCCTGGCTCGCCAGGACCCGCAGGAGCTGGCGGTCCTCGTCGGTGAAGGGCCCGCCCCCGGCCTTCTCGGCGAGCAGCAGCGTGCCGAACGGGTCGTCATGGACGTGGATGGGTACGTCGATGACGGTGCCGTCCGCGGTCGGGCGTACGCACGGCACGCCGTCAGGGCGGCACCCGGGGCCGCCCGCCACGAACAGCTCGGCCGGGCCCGCGTGACCGGGGGCGTCGACGCCGAGCGTGCCGAGCCCGGCGCCGGTCAGCCGGGCCGCGCTGTCCACGATGTGCTGCAGGGTCGCCTGGAGTTCGAGGTCCGTGCCGACGCTGAGGACCGCTTCGAGGATCGGCTGCATCGAGGGCCGCGGCGCGTCGTCCTCACCTTCGCCTTCGCCCTCGCCCATCGGCATCTCGGTCACGTACGACGTACTCCATGGTCGTGGTGGGGCGCGCGTCGGCCGTTCGGCTCAGCCGGACAGGGGCGCCAGCGCCAGTGGTTGGATCTTGCCCTCAAGCATCGCACCAAGTCCCAGAACAGCGCATACATCCGGCCGTTCCGCGATATGTACGGGCATTCCGGTCGCGTCCCGCAGCATCTGGTCGAGCCCCGGCAGCAGCGCGCTGCCGCCGACCATCATGATTCCGCGGTCCGCGAGGTCGGCCACCAGGTCCGGCGGGCAGTCGCGCAGCACCTTGCCGATGCCGTCGAGCACGGCGGTGAGCGGGGTGTGGATGGCGTCGCGGACGGCGGCCGTGTCGACCTGGACGGAGCGGGCGAGGCCGGTCGCGACGTCCCTGCCGTGGATCTCCGTCGACTCCGGGCCCTGCGGGGTCAGGCCGTTGCCGCGCAGCGCGAGCTGGAGGGGGCGTACGGACTGGGAGGGCAGCATCAGTTCATGGTGGTGGCGCAGGTGCTGCACGATCGCGTTGTCGATGGCCTCGCCGCCGACGGGAATGCGTTCCGCGGTCACGATCGAGCCGAGGGAGAGGACCGCGACCTGCGTCGTGGCGGCGCCGCAGACGAGGATCATCGTCGCCTCGGGGCGCTCCACGGGGAGCCCGCAGCCGACGGCCGCCGCGATGAGCGTGTCGACGAGTTCCACGCGGCGCGCCCCGAGCCCGACCATCGTCTCGACGGCGGCGCGCTGGGCCAGCGGGTCCGCGTCGTGCGGCGTGCAGGCGGCGGCGCGCAGCCGGGGCTTGCGGCGCAGGGTGCGGCGGAGCTTCTCGCCGATCAGGTTGCGCAGCATGCGCTGCGCCATCTCGATGTCGACGACGGTGCCGCCGGAGACGGGGCGCACGACCCGGATGTAGCCGGGCGTACGTCCCGTCATCTGCTCGGCGAACTGGCCTACCGCGATGAGCGCGCCCGTGCGCGTGTTGACGGCGGCGGCGCTCGGCTGGTCGACGACGAGGCCCGCGCCCTTCACGTACACGCGGGTCCTCGCGGCTCCCAGGTCGACGGCGATGTGGCAGCGGCGCAACTGCTCCAGACTGACGGTCATGGCAGATCCTCCCGAGAGCGCAGACCGTACGGGCCGTCGGACGACGGTCCTGTCTCGCATCGTGCGGCGGCCGGGCGCGGCGCGCGCGCTGGACTGAGCCGGGCGGGGTGCCGCCGCACGGGTGGTCTTGGGGCGGCGCGGGCGGTACGGCGGTGGGGCGGGGCGGTGTGGTGGTTCGGGGCGAGACAGCGCGGTGGCCGGGCTCGGCCCTCCCGACTGATTTCACGGTCTCGCTCGACCTCGCCGTCCCGCGTCGGCCCTGGTCGTCCCTGCCCGACGGACCGTGCTGGCCGTGCTGGTCGTTCCTGTCTGGCGGACGGTGCTGGCCGTCCTGGCCGCCCCGGCTGCCCTGACCGTCCTGGCCGCCCGGACCGACCCGACCGCCCCAGCCGCAGCCGCCAAAGGCGACCGCGTGTGCGGCATGCCGCGTGCGGTGTCTTGGTGGCCAAGGGTGCGGGCCCCCTGGCGCGCCCACGCCGTCACCGCACGGCCACCCGTGGCGGTTTGTCCCCCTGGCGGCTTCCCGCCACCTCCGCCAACTGCCGTGCCCCACATGCCTCCTGACACTCTTCGCAGCACTCGGGCACCACTCCTGCCCCGCCCCGCCCGGGTCCGCCGAAGAGACGAAGAGACGAAGAGAGGCAGCCCCATGACCAGAGCCCCCGTGCGGCGGAGAGCCGCGCTCGTGGGCGTCGCCGCCGGTCTCGCGTTCGCCCTGCTTCCCGGCGGGCAAGGCGCAGTCGCCGACGACGCGTCCGAGTCCAAGTCCGCAGCCCCCCGCACCGACGGTGCGGCCGGTGCCGCCCACACCGTCACCCTCATCACCGGGGACAAGGTCACCGTCACCCGGCTCCCTGGCGGACGGCAGACCGTCACCGTCGACCGGCCCGCCGGTGAGGTGCGAGGAGCCGTGCGGAGTCAGGTCGTCGACGGGCACGTCACCGTCGTGCCGGACGAGGCGCGGCCGTACCTGCGCTCCGGCGTCCTGGACGAGCGGCTCTTCGACGTGACCGAGCTGATCCGGCAGGGGCTCGTGGACCGGGGCGGGGCCCCCGCGGAGCTGCCCCTCATCGTGATGTACGACGCCGGGGACAAGAGGGCGCGGGGCGACGGGCAACTGCCCGACGGTGTCGAGAGAGTGCGCTCTCTGAAGAGCGTCAGCGGCACCGCAGTCCGCGTCGAGCGCCCCCGCGCCCTCTGGCGCGCCCTGCGCGCCGAGTCGTCCGGCGTCGACAAGGTCTGGCTCGACGGGCGCGTCGAAGCCGACATGGCGCGGAGCAACGAGCAGATCGGCACGTCCAAGGCCTGGGACGCCGGGCTCACCGGCAAGGGCGTCAAGGTCGCCGTCCTCGATACCGGCGTCGACGGTGACCACCCGGACCTGAAGGGGCGCGTCGGCGAGAGCAAGAGCTTCATACCGGGTGAGGAGGTCCCCGACCGCAACGGGCACGGCACGCACGTCGCCTCCACCGTCGGCGGCAGCGGCGCCGCCTCCGACGGCGGCAAGGAGAAGGGCGTCGCGCCCGGTGTCTCGCTCGCCGTCGGCAAGGTGCTCAGCGACGAGGGCTTCGGCAGCGAGTCGGAGATCATCGCCGGTATGGAGTGGGCCGCGAGGGACGTCCGCGCCAAGGTCGTCTCCATGAGCCTCGGCTCGTCGGAGCCGAGCGACGGGACCGACCCGATGGCCGCAGCCGTCAACTCCCTCAGCAAGGAGACCGGCGCCCTCTTCGTCATCGCCGCGGGCAACACGGGCGCCCCCTCCTCCATCGGCTCGCCCGGCGCCGCCGACTCCGCGCTGACCGTCGGCGCCGTCGACTCCGACGACAAGGCCGCGTACTTCACCGGCCAGGGCCCGCGCGCCGGCGACCACGGACTCAAGCCCGACCTGTCGGCGCCCGGCGTCGACATCCTCGCCGCCCGTTCCGGGCTCACCGCGGGGGAGGGCTTCTACACCGAGATGAGCGGTACGTCGATGGCGACCCCGCACGTCGCGGGCGTCGCCGCCCTCCTCGCCGAACGGCACCCCGACTGGACCGGCGCGCAGCTCAAGGACGCCCTGATGTCCAGCTCGAAAGGGGTGGAAGCGTCGGTCTACGAACTGGGCTCCGGTCGAGTGAGCGTGCCCGACGCCGTCGACACCCCCGTCACCGCCACCGGCAGCGCCGACCTCGGCTTCTACGGCTGGCCGTACGACGACAACGAGCCGGTGGAGAGGACCCTCACCTACCGCAACCACTCCGACCGCGACATCGCGTTGAGCCTGGCCCCGCGCGGTGCCTCCGACGGCGTCGTCACGCTCGCCGACCCGACCCTCACCGTCCCCGCCCACGGCACCGCGTCGACCACCGTCACCGGTGACGGCTCGAAGGCGCCCGTCGGGAACACGAGTGGCGCCGTCGTCGCGAGCGCGGGCGGCAAGGAGGTCGCGCACACCGCGTTCGGGCTGGTCAAGGAAGAGGAGCGGTACAGCCTCACCGTCCACGTCAAGGACCGCGACGGCGCCGCGTCCGCCGCCGATCTCGTCGTGCAGCAACTCGCCGGGGGCACCGAGCCGTTCCCGGCCGCCGTGGGTGACTCCGGCACCCTGAAGCTGCGTCTGAAGCCCGGCACGTACGCCCTGTCGACCTTCCTCGACGTGCGCGGCAGCCACGGGAAGGACTCACTGGGACTCGGGTTCCTCGCCGATCCGCAGATCCGCCTCGACCGGGACCGCACCATCACCCTTGACGGGCGGAAGCTGCGCGAGATCAAGGCCGACGTCGACCGGCGCACCGAGACCCGGCAGCTGCTCATGGAGTACGACCGCAAGGCCGGCGGCGCCGACCTCATGGGCGCCGTCCAGGTGCCCGTGAAGTACGACAGCGTCTTCGCCGCGCCCACCGCGAAGGTCTCCGACGGCAGCTTCGAGTACCGCACCGTGTGGCGGCTCGGCAAACCCCTCGTGGACGTGAAGGGCCTGCGCGAGGCCGTCGCCCAGCCGGGCGGGACGATCGCCGAGGGGCGGGAGAGGTGGGCGCTCGTCGATGCCGGAGACGGCACGCCGGCCGCGTACGAGGGCAAGGATGTCCGCGGCAAGGCCGTCGTCGTGCGCCGTACGGACGCGGTCACCCCGGCGCGGCTGGGGCAGGCCGCCCAGGACGCGGGCGCGCGGGCGCTGTTCGTGACGGACGACCGGCCGGGCCGCCTCAACGCCTGGTTCGGCACGGACGACAACGGTGACCGGCCGCTGCAGATCGTCACGGTCGACGCCGCCGACGGGGTCCGGCTCATCGCGGCCGCGCGGGCGGGGAAGCGGGTGGAGAGCACCGGGACGCTCAACACCCCCTATGTGTACGACCTTTCGGAAGGACATGAAGGCGGCATCCCGAAAAGGGACCTCACGTACGAGCCCTCCGCACGCGAACTCGCCACGCTGGACACCAGGTTCCACTCGGTGAAGCCCGCGGCGGGCGGCGAGTACCGCTACTCCCTCACCGACACCTTCCCCGTCGGCCTCGGATTCCAGGAGAAGATCGATCTCCCGGCCGAGCGCACGGAGTACGTCTCCACGGGGCGGGGCCAGGTGTGGCACGAGTCGGTGTCCACCGGGCCCGGCGCGCTGGAGGAGCGCAGCGGCCTGGTCGCCTACAAGGGCGGCGGGCGCACCGGGCTCGACTGGTTCAAACCGGTCCTGCACCCCTGGCTCGGCACGGGGCTCGGCTGGGGTCAGACGCGCACGGGCGACGACCTGGCGTTCAACGTGCCGGGATGGGGCGACTCGGGCCCCGACCACACCGGCTTCGGCGACGTCTGGAACGAGGAGTCGATGACGCAGGTCAGCGAGGTCTTCGTGGACGGTGTGAGCGCCGACCGGCGCAAGAGCTCCGGCGTGTACGTGTGGGACGCGGACCCCGCCGAGCACACGTACAAGGTCGTCACCGACACGACGCTCGCCCAGGACCGCTGGCAGCTCGCGACGAAGGGCCACGCCGAGTGGACCTTCAAGTCGAAGCGGACCCCAGAGGACAGGAAGACGTTCCTGCCGCTGATCAACCTCGGCTTCGACGTCGACACGGACCTCGCGGGCACGGTGCGGGGCGGCCGGACCGTCGACGTCGGGCTCTTCGCCGAGTACGTGAAGGGGGCGGCGGCCACGGGCACCATCGGCGGCGGCGGGCTCTCCGTGTCGTACGACGAGGGGAAGACCTGGCGGGACGTGCGGCTCGAGCGGGACGGGAGCAAGGCGGCCTGGGAGGGTGAGGTGAAGGTGCCCCGCGACGCCCGGTCCCTGTCGCTGCGTGCCTCGGCGCGCGACGACCGGGGCGGGGCCGTCTCCCAGGAGATCGTCCGGGCGGTGGGGGTGCGGTAGCCCCGCGAGGGAGCCCCGCGCCGGTGACCGGCGCGGGGCTCCCTCGCGGGACCTGTTCTCAGGACGCGGAGGGAGGCATCACTGCCCGGTCAGTGACCGCTTCATGATCTTTCCCATGTCGTTGCGCGGCAGGGACTCCAGGTAGCGCACCACCCGTGGGCGCTTGTGCGGGGCCAGGGCCGCGGCCACGTGGTCCGCCAGGGCCGCGGCGGACGGCGGGGAGTCCGGGTCGGTGGGGACCACCCAGGCCACGATGCGTTCGCCGAGGTCGGGGTCCGGTTCGCCGGTGACCGCGGCCTCCCGTACGCCCTCGTGGGCGAGGAGCGCGTTCTCGATCTCGCCCGCGCCGATCTTGTAGCCGCCGCTCTTGATGAGGTCGGTGGCCTTGCGGCCGACGATGCGCACATAGCCGTCGGGGTCCCGCACCGCCATGTCGCCGGTGCGGAACCAGCCGCCGGGCGCGAAGGCCGCCGCGGTCGCGTCCGGGCGGTTCAGGTACTCCGTGAACAGGTTCGGGCCGCGCACCTGGATCTCGCCCACCGCCTCCGGGCCGTCCGCCGCGACCTCCTCGCCCGCCTCGTCCACCAGGCGCAGCTCGACACCGGGCAGCGGCACGCCGACCGCGCCCGCGCGCGGCGCGCCGTCGGCGCGGACGCTGGTGTTCATGAGGGTCTCCGTCATGCCGTACCGCTCGATGACGCGTCGGCCCGTGGCGGCGGCGATGCGCTCGTGGTCGTGGACCGGGAGCGCCGCCGAGCCGGACACGAGCAGGCGCGCCCCGGCCAGGGCCTTCGCCAGCTCCGGGTCGTCCGGGAGGGCCTCTGCGATCCGGTGGTACATCGTCGGCACCCCGAACAGCATCGTCGCCCCCGCACCGAGCTCGCGCGTCACGCCCGCGGTGCCGAACCGCCCCAGATGCCGCACGGAGCCGCCGCGGCGCAGCGGGCCCAGCGTGCCGAGGATCAGGCCGTGCACGTGGAAGAGGGGCAGGCCGTGCACCAGGACGTCGTCGGCGGTCCACTGCCAGGCGTCCTCCAGCGCGTCCAGCGTGGCGGCGATCGCGCGACGGGGCAGGACGGCGCCCTTGGGCGGGCCCGTGGTGCCGGACGTGTAGACGATCAGGGCGGGGGACTCCGGGGGCGGTTCGGGGAGGGAGGGGGCGGGCCGGGTCGCGCCGCCGTCCTGTACGTCGATGTCGTGGCGGTCCAAGGACGCCAGCGCGGGCGGGAGTTCCGCGCCCGGTTCCGCGAGGACCAGCGTCGGCGCGCTGTCGCGCACGATGTGGGTGAGCTCGGAGTCGCCCGACTTCGGGTTGAGCGGCACGGCAGGTACGCCCGCGAGCAGCGCCGCGACCACGCCCACCGCCGTCTCCAGGGACGGCGTCGCCCACACGGCGACCCGGCCGGCGTCCCGCAGCCGCTGTGCCGAGGAGGCGGCGGCCGAGGCCAGTTCGGGGTAGGTCAGGGAGCGGTCGCCGAACCGGAGCGCCTCGCCGCGGGCGGTGTGCAGGGCCGGGAACAGGGGATCCACGTCTCGTACTCCTCGTTGTCGTCATCTGCGCCGGTCGTCAGGAGAGTCTTACGCCGATGAGGGGGCAGACGCGACATACGGCGACGCCGCCTCCCCTGGGACGGGGGAGGCGGCGTCGCTGCGGATCGGTGCGGGTGACGTCAGACGAGCCAGCCCAGGAAGTGGGCGAGACCGGCGACGACGTCAGTGATGAGGTTCATGGTGGTGCTTCTCCTTGTGGGACTTTCAGGGATGCTCAGGACCTGGATCCGGGTCCTGCTCCCCGGCCTTGTATGGGACATGGGCCGGGGGGCGCGGTCACGGTCTGCAGTCCGTCGCTCGCGCACCGTCAGCATCGTCAATCACGTGCGCCTCGCGCAATTCCTGGCGCGACGATCACCTGTTCCAGGGAACAACTGCCCAGTCGTTCGCATCGGTTGTTCGGGTCGCGCCAACTGGGTGCGTCCTCCAGTACGCCCTTGAGCGCCGCCCTCAGTACGTCAGCACCACACCCACGTACGACACCCCCGCGATCACGCCCCACGAGACCAGGCCGAGCGCCGCGACCCGGCCGCCCGTGCGCGTGAGGGACGGCAGGTCGACCGCGCTGCCCAGGCCGAACAGGGCGGCGGCCAGCAGGAGTTCCTGCGCCGTCCCCGCCGCGTCGATCGCACCGCCGGGGAGCCATCCGGTCGTGCGCAGCGCCACCATGGCGAGGAAGCCGACCACGAAGAGCGGCACCAGAGGCGGCCGTTTGGTGCCAGTGCCCCCCTCGGCCGAACCGCGTCCCTGCCGGCGCGCGCGTACCGAGAGGGCCACCGCAGCGACGAGCGGCGCGAGCAGCGCCACCCGCATCAGCTTGACCAGGACCGCGTCGCCCAGCGCCCCCGCGCCCGCGGTCTGCGCCGTCGCCACGACCTGGCCCACATCGTGCACGCTCGCCCCGACCCAGCGCCCGAACTCCGCGTCGTCGAGCCCCAACGGGTGCTGCAGCAGCGGGAGTACGGCGATGGCGAGCGTGCCGCACAGGGTCACGAGCGCCACCGAGGTGGCCGTGTCCCGCTCGTCGCTCTCGGACACCTCGCTGACCGCGCCGATCGCGGAGGCGCCGCAGATCGAGTAGCCGGTGGCGATCAGCAGCGGCTGGTCGCCGCGCAGTCCCATCCGGCGGCCCAGCCACCACGTGCCGAGGAAGGTCACCGCGACCACGGCGAGCACCATCCCCACCGACGCCCAGCCGAGCCCCAGCACGTCGTCCAGACCCAGCTTCAGGCCGAGCAGCACGACACCTACCCGCATCAGCCGCTTGCCCGCGAACGTCAGGCCCGCCTTGCCGGGGCCGCGGACGAACGCGTGCGCCGCGCCCGGCACATGGGCCGCCGCGATGCCGAGGACCACGGCCGCCGTGAGCATCGGGACGCCGGGCACGAAGTGGTGCACGGTCCATGCGGCGGCGACGCCGGCGACCGCCAGCGCCAGGCCGGGCAGCTTGCCGGGCGGTCTGGCGGCGAGTGAAGCGATCGGTGTCGTACGGGACTTGGCGCGTTCCCCGAGCAGCGCCATTACCGGTCGGCCGGGAGTTCGTACACGCGGCGGACGCTGCTGCCCAGGCGGGCTATGTCCGCGCCGTAGATGTGGATCGATATCGCGAGCGTGCCGCAGGCGTTCCACACCCGGTGGATGTCGCCGGGCGGCGCGAAACCGCACACCGAGCCCTGCGGGTTGACGACGTCCTCCGTCGCGACGAGGCGGGCCGCGCCACCGGGTCCCGCGGCGGGCACCAGGCGGTAGCGGCGCTCCTGCTCCTCGCCCTCGTGCACGCCCGTGACGCACCACGACACGTGGTCGTGGACGGAGGTCCGCTGTCCGGGCAGCCAGACCAGCGCCACGATCGAGAAGCTGCCGTCGTGCTCGGCGTGCAGGACGTGCTGGCGGTAGTGCTCGGGATCGCCCTCGCGCTGTTCGTCGGTGAGCAGGTCGGCTGAGCCCAGGTGGGGGGCGAGCCGTTCGCCCACCAGGTACGCGGTCAGATCGGGGGGCAGGCCGCGCCCCACCGCCTCGCGCACGTCGGCGACGAGGGTGTCGAGGCGCTCTGTGGTCCGGGCGGCCCGGTACGCGGTCGGAGTGCTCATACGGGCAGCGTCGCGCCGCCCGATCCATCACGTCCAACGACAGTCTTTTGGCGACCCCCCAACTTCCCCTTATGGAAACGCCGGGGGTGATCAGCAGCCGACGCGGTTCGCGGCCACCGTCCGCAGCTCGTCGAGCACCAGCGCCGTGGCCGGAATCCGCAGATGGTCCTTGAGGACATACGCCGACACCTGGCGCCGCGACGCCGGATCGAGGGCACGGCCCGTCACCTTCTTGTGGCAGAGGAAGTTCAGGACGAGACCCGGCATCATCGCGATGCCGAGCCCCTCCGCGACCAGGCTCTGCACCACCAGGTTGTCGTCGGTGGTGAACGCGATCTCGGGCGCGAAGCCCAGCTCGGCACACTCGTGCAGGAAGTTCGCGCGGCAGCGCGGGCAGCCCGCGATCCACCGCTCGTCGGCCAGTTCGGCGAGCTTGACCGAACGCTGGCGCGCCATGCGGTGCCCGGACGGCAGCAGCACGGTCAGCTGGTCCTCCATGAGCGGGATCTCCGCGAGCTCCTCGGGCACCTCGTCGTGCAGACCGGGGTACGTGAAGGCCAGCGTGATGTCGCACTCGCCGCGCACCACGCGCCGCAGCGACTCGGGCGGCTCGTCCTCCAGGAGCTCCACGCGCACCCCCGGGTGCCCCGAGGCGAGCCGCGCGAGGGCCTCCGGGATGAGCGTCGCGTTGGCGCTGGGGAACGCGCAGACCCGGACCCGCCCCGAGCGCAGCCGCGTGATCGCGTTCATCTGCTGCTGCGCGGCGGAGATGTCGTCCAGGATGATCCCCGCGTGCCGCGACAGCGCCTCACCGGCCTCCGTCAGGCGCATGCGGCGCCCGACGCGGGTGAACAGCGGAGTGCCGACGGACCGTTCGAGGGCCTTCATCTGCTGGGTTATCGCCGGCTGGGTATAGCCGAGGGAGCGGGCGGCCGCCGAGTACGAACCGGCCCGGACCACCTCGTGGAACGTCTTGATGTGCCGCGAATCGAACACCGCCGAATCATAAGCAGATGTTGGAGGCGGCGAACAAGCCCGCGTACCGGCTTCTGCCACCAGGACGGCCCGCACGGTGCGTGCTCGAACCGCTACGCTGCGCGACATGAACGTGAAACGACGACGCATGACCGCCGTGGCCGGACCGGCCAGGACGCTCGGGGCGCTCGCCATCGCCGCGGCTCTCGCCCTCACCGTGCCGAACTCGGCGTACGCGGCGGAAGGGATCCTGAACATCAACGGCCAGGACTATGTGAATCCGAGCGGCTGCTACGGATTCGACTGGTTCCCGGCCTCGATCACCAACAACACCGACGCCATCGTCGAGGTCCACTCCGGGCCCGACTGCACCGGCTCGGTCGAGTGGCTCGTGTACCCCGGCGAGACGTACCGGACGGAGACCGCAAGCAGCGTCTTCATTCTCTGACGTCCACCCGCTGCAGCAGTCCCCAGGTGAACTCCGCCACGCAGTGCCGCCGTTCACCGGCCCCGTCCACCGCCTCGAACGCGAGGCCCCACCGCGTCGGCGCCGTCCCCTCCATGGGGCGCGCCGGCGCGAACGCGCGCGCTGCCTCGTCGACCGTGCACGACCAGGGCGTGAGGTCGTCGAGCGTGCGCAGCTCGGGACCGGCGGTCCCCGGCGCGCGCACCAACCTCCCCCATAGCTCGAAAAGCATGGGAGGTGCCCCCATGTTCCACACCGCTCCGTTCGGTGCCCGCAGCACCTCGAAGCGCAGCTCGGGCCAGAGCGGCACCGGCCACAGCAGCGCCTCGCACTCCAGGTCGCCGATCCGGCGGCGGACCGTCGCCTCGGGCGGGCCGAGGACCGAGCGGTACCGGGAGGCAGCGCTCCGCGACCGCGAGGAGCGGGTCATCGCCTGCCAGCGGCGGTTGGCCTCCCGCATCTCCGCGACGGAGACACCCAGCGTGTGCCGTGCGCGCTCCACGAGGTCGGCGTTGTGGTCGGCCATCCGGCGCAGCAGGACCAGCTGGAAGTCCAGCGCGGTGAACGGGCCGGAGGCGGGCGAAGAGCTAGCGGGCATGCACCCCATCGTCGCGCACCGCGAGCGCTCCCGGGCGGTGCCCGTCGGGGAGGAACAGGACCGAGTTGACGTAGCGGGGGTGGCGCGGCGTGAGGACGCGGCGCAGCAGTCCCTGCGACACGACGTACGACGTGCCGGACTGGTGCGTCTCCAGATCGAACGCGTCGAGCGGCACCCAGCTGTCGTGCGGCAGCACCCAGCCCCGGTAGCCGTGCCGGGCGGTCAGGAGTTCCACGATCGGGGCGGTCGGCTGGATGCGTGACTCCAGCTCCAGGAAGATCGCCGGACGGTCGCGGGCGATCAGCTCGCGCGCGCCGTGCAGGACCCGCAGCTCGTTGCCGTCCACGTCGATCTTGACGAAGTGCACGTCCCGCAGGCCCAGGCCGTCCAGGGTCAGACACGGCACGTCCACCGCCACGTGGTGGATGTCCCTGCGGACCAGGGACGACACACCTCTCTCCCCGCGGTCGCCGCGCGGCAGCCAGAGCCTGGCCGTGCCGGGCCGGTCCGTCGCCGCGCCCTGGATCACCCGGACGTTGCGGGGTGTACTGGCCGCGAGGAGCCGCGCCAGATGCGGCACCGGCTCGACGGTCACCACGCGCTGCGCGCGCGAGGCGAGCCGGTGCGACCAGGGGCCGTACCAGCCGCCGACGTCCACCGCGGTGCCGCAGCCCGGCGGGCAGAGGTCGGCGAGCCTGCCGAGCTCCGGCTCGAAGCGCGGATAGACGAGACGGGCCAGGGAGGCGATCAGACGGTCGGGGACATAGGGCGCCACGCGGGCGGCGAAAGTCATGCGGACCCTCTCGTCACGGGGTGTTCTCGTCACGGGGACATGCGCTGGAGCAGCTGCTCGTGCTCCTCCTCGGGGACCTGCTCGCCGGAGGAGGGGAGCAGCTGGGGTATGCCGTCGAGGACCGGGTAGCGGCGCCGCAGCCGGGGGTTGTACAGCGACTCCTCCGGTACGAGGGGTTCCTCGGCGGCGAGCAGGTGCAGGGGGCCCTTGTCGAGCGGGCACGCGAGGATCTTCAGCAGCGGGTCTTCGGGGTTCATCCGCTGGTCAACTCCTTGGGAGCGGTCGAGGGAGGGGGAGGTGCCGTGTCGTGCTTCGGCATGGCGACGAGGACGGACACGGCGAGGACCGTGCCCGCGATGCGCAGCGTGAGGCGCACCGGTTCGTGCGGCAGTGCCTCGCCGAACGCCAGCGTCCCCAGCACCGCCGTGAACAGTGACGTCACCGTGGTGCACACGGGGACGATGAGGGACGCCCGGCAGCGCTGGAGGGCCGCCTGCGACATGACCAGGCCGAACGCGCCGGTGAAGAGCAGCAGGTAGGGGTAGGGCGAGCGCAGCAGGTCGCCGACCGCGCCGCCGATGTCCTCCGTCGTCAGATAGCTGGACACGCCTTTGATGGCGAGTGAACTCACCCCGTACAGGAGCCCGACCGCGACGCCGTACTCGACGCCCGCCGTCGGCATGCGGTGCCGGTGCTTGGCGCGGCGCTCCGCGGAGCCGTACAGCCAGACGCCCGCGGCGAGCGAGGGCAGGCACACGGTGAGGATCAGTGGCACGGGCGCGCCGTGGCCGACCGTGTCGTTGTCCTCGTTGAGGGAGAGGACCACCATCAGGAGCGCGATCAGGATCCCGGCGACCGCGTACCGCTCACGGCCCGACGTCCGCTCGCCGAGCAGGACGGAGGAGAGCAGCAGGAGAAGGACGAGACCCGACACGAAGATGCCCTGCGCCGCGGCGATCGGCAGTGTGCGGTACACGGCGAGCTGCGCGCCGAAGCCCGCCGCGAGGGCCAGCGAGCCGCCGATCCACAGCGGGCTGCCGAGCACCTGGCGCAGCAGCCGCGCGGGGCTGCGGACGCTCACCGACGGCATCGCCGTCAACGCCCGTTTCTCCAGGACGAAACCGGTGCTGTAGAGCAGGTTCGCGATCAGCGCCGCGGCCACGCCCCACCACATGGTCAGGCCTTTCGGGCGTGCAGCAGGAGGATCGACGCGGCGCTCGGTACGGCGCAGGCCAGCCGGTCCAGGGCGCGCAGCGGGCGTGGCACGCCATGGAAGGGTGCCCCCGACAGGCGTACGACCTCGAAGCCGGACGCGGCGACGAACTCGCGCAGCGCGCGTGCCGTGTAGAGCCGCAGGTGCCCCACGACCTCCTTGCCCGGCCTGCCGTGGATGCCGCGCAGGCTCACCTCGGAGAACACGGGCTGCACTCCGGCGAGAAGCAGGCCGCGGTTGTACCAGGCGGCGAGGTTCGGGGTGGACAGCATCAGGTGCCCGCCCGGTCGCAGCACCCTTCTCAGCTCGTCCAGGGCGCTGTCCGGGTCGACGAGGTGCTCGACGACCTCGCTGAACAGCACGGCGTCGGCCGCCCCGTCGGCGAACGGCAGTCCGCCGTCGGAGAGTTCGCCGCGCACGACGTACGGCAGGCGGGCGTGTGCGCGCTTCAGGGCGTCCTGCGACCAGTCCACGCCGACGACGCGGTGCCCGGCGAGGAGCGGCGCCGCGGTCGCCGCCGCCGTGCCGTCGCCGCAGCCGATGTCGAGGACCGTGGCGGTGCGGGTGGTGGCGGGGCCGAGCGCGGCGGCGAGGATGCGGGCCTGGCGGATGGAGCGGGCGTCGCCCGACGCGACGGGGACGGCCGGGTTCTCGTAGAAGTCCCGGAGTCCTTTCGGGCGTTGGCGGGCGGTGGTCGTGGGGGCGCTGGTCACGTGGACCCCCCGTGGGTCTCGTGGGGTTCGGTGTGTTCCGTCGCGTGGAGGTAGTGCTCGAACAGGTCGCGCAGGTGCGAGCCGTCGCCGTGGCTGAGCAGCGTCTTCGACCAGCGCAGGGCGAGGTGCAGCCGGCCCGCCGTCGACGCGGTGGTCACGGTGAGGCCGCGTGGCAGCCGGGCGGGCGCGGAGAACCAGACGGCGTGCGCGCGGCCCGCGTCGCCGAAGTCCAGGGCGTAGGGGACCCGGCCGATGTTGCTCAGGAGCGTCGTCGACGTCCAGGGCGCGGCGGCCCTGCGCAGGCCCCGCGTGACGGCGGCGCGGAGGGTGACGGGCAGGACGGGCGCGGTCAGGAGCGTCGCGCCGTGGCCCAGTTGGGGGCGGGAGAGCGCCTTGAGGGCGCGGGTTCTCTCGGAGGTGCGGCGCAGGAGGTCGCGGGTGGCCTCCGGGGTCCAGTCCCGTGCGGCCAACTCGTCCGCGCCGAAGGGGACTTCCACCAGCCGGGTGCCGTTGCCGATCGGCATGGTGGCGTCCCGGGGACGGTCGTCCACGGGCATCGTGATGCGGAACGGGCGCGGGCGGGCGCCGTGCTCACGGTTCCAGTGGGCGATCATCAGCGCGGTGGCGACCATGAGCTGGTCGTTCACGGTGAACGGGGACCCCTTGGGGCGCTTCGGCACGGGCAGCTCCGCGACGAGCATGCCGTTGCCGGGGGAGGGCTCGGGCCGCCCCTTCGCGACCCGGGCGGGGGGCGCCCAGCCCGAGGGCGCGTCGGCAGGGGTCTGCTCGGCCGTCGCCTGTGGCGCGGCGGGGGCTCGGGTGGGGGGCGCCGCCGGGGAGTTGTCCTCGCCCCCGTACAGCTCGGCGGCGGTGGCGAGCACGCGGAGACAGGCGGGGCCGTCGAGGGCGGTGTGGTTGATGGTGAGGAAGAGGACGGAACCGGGGTCCTTCGCAGAGGAGCTTCCGTCGCCTTCCCCGGACGCGGTGTCCTCGGCGGCCGGGACCTGTGCCACCACCTCCAGCCGGATCGGCGGTGAGGAGGTCAGGGGTGGGGCCTCGGCCAGGGCGCGTTCGCGGGCCCGCTTCAGCGCGTCCGGTTCCGGCGGCGGGAACGTCACCACCTCCACGTCCGGGTCCGGGGTGAGTTCCCACTCGTAGCGGCGGCGGTACCAGGGGCCCCGCGCCTCCCGCATCAGGATGCGCGGGTGACGGCGCAGGGCCTCCGTGAAGGCGGCCCGGAGGCGGGCCTGGTCCGGCGTGCCCGGCAGGTGCACCTCGATGTGCACGGTCTCCGGCTCCTCCTCCTGGAGGCAGTGCCGTGAGACCTCGTCGACGACGGGGAACGGCACGCGCGCGGGCGGCCGCCCGGGTCCTTCCGCGCGTCGTGCCGGGTGTTCCAGTGCGGTCATCGCTGGGTGCCTTCTCCTGTCGTGGACGGGCGCCTGCGGCGCGGGAAACGCATCGTCCGGCCGGGTGGCGCGGGCTCCGGCTGGGCCGATGCCGGGCCACGGGCCGAGACCGTCGGGCCCGCGGCCGTCTCCGGCGCGCCGTCCGTGCCGTCGTCCGCGCGCTTGCGGCGGGGCAGCGGCGGCGTGTGCGCGGCCGGGTCGCGGTCCGTGCCGAGCGGGGGCGTCGCCGGGTCGTGGGTCGGTGCGGGGGCGGGTGTGTACGGCGGGGGGCCGCCGACCGTGTCCGGGCCGTACTCCAACGTTTCCACGGTGCGCCGCCGTGTCTCCCCTACGGTCACCAGCGCCGCGAACAGTGCGATGAGGGCCAGGAGTTGGGCCGCGTGGCCGAACGCTCCCTCGTCGGACGCGACCGGCTCGCCTGCTCCCGTCGCCGCCGCGAT
Organism: Streptomyces venezuelae; assembly: GCF_008642355.1. Lineage (NCBI taxonomy): Bacteria > Bacillati > Actinomycetota > Actinomycetes > Kitasatosporales > Streptomycetaceae > Streptomyces > Streptomyces venezuelae. Next base: position 2,438,863 of record NZ_CP029193.1, on the reverse strand, counting down.
GCCCGCCCCCGCCATCGCGAGGAACGCGATCGGCACCAGCAGCGCGTGCCGCCACCACGCGAGGAGGGCGAGCGCGGGGACCAGGAGTGCGAACGGTCCCGCGATCACCGCGGCCACCAGCGTGAGCGCCACCGTGCCGAGGACGATGCCCGGGGCGGGCGGCGCGGCGGTCGGGCCGTCCGTGTTCGGGTCGCGCCGCCGTACGAGGACCAGCGCCACCAGGGCGAGGACGCCGACACCGGCGAGGATCAGGCCGATCTCGTAGATCTGCGACGGCTCGTAGGTCAGCTTGACCGTGCCGCCCTCGCCGTTCGGCACCAGCCAGCCCTGCTGCCAGCCGTCGAGCCGGACGGACGTCAGCTCCTTGCCGTTGAGCGTCGCCTTCCAGCCGTCGTTCACGTTCTCGTACGTCGTGAGGTACGAGGCCGCGCCCGAGCCGACCGTCAGCTCGCGGCGGTCGCCCAGCCAGTCCTTGACCTTCAGCTCGCGCGCGGCCGTGTCGGGCGCCGCCGGCGTGCCGGTGGTCAGGGACGCGTCCATGACGGCGAGCGGACCCGCGTCACCCGTCTCCAGGCTGTGCGCCCCCGCGTCGAGGCGGACCGACGGCGACTTCTCGCCCTCCTGGCAGAGCGTGATGTCGACCGGGCGCCGGTCGGTGAGGTCCCGGACCCTGCCCTTCGCGCTCGTCTCGTACAGCTCGCCGTCGATCGAGAGGACCGGGCCCTGGCCGCACGGCAGCGAGAAGCGGTCCTTCGGGTCGGGCTGCTTCGTGCGGTACTTGTCGAGCGCGGGGACGTACACCTCGGTGAGACCCACCGGCAGCTGGAGGTCGTCGTCCGCGACCGGGTTGTGGACCGTCAGCGGCGCCGTCTCCGTGATGGTGATGTCCATCTCGTCGGTGGTGATCGGCGCGAAGCGGGCGTTGCCGTTCTCGTCGACGCCCGCGGTCGCCGCGCCGTCCGGCGAGCTGATCTCGATCTTCACGGGCCGCGTGGACAGACCGCCCGCCGCGGGCAGCACGATCTCGCCGACCGGCGTCTTGCCCGGCCACTTGAGGTGGATGACGGGCCGGTTGTCGCTGCCCGCGACCCACGCCGTGGTCAGGTCGCCGTCGGTGAGGTTGCGCGGCGAGAGACCGCTGCCGAGCTTCGCGGTGGAGTCGGCCGTCGCGATGATCTGCTGCTCCTGCTCGGGCGCCACCTTGTACAGCAGCTCGTCGAGTTCACGGCCCGGCACGGCCACCGCGCTCGCCTTCACGTCGTACGCGCCCTCCGCCGTCGTCGTGAAGCGGCGGTGCAGCCCCGATTCGGTGTCCACCTGCGAGAAGGCGCCCGGGTCGGACGTGCGGTGCAGGGAGTACGTCGTGGACTTCGCGTCGGTGGACTTCTCCGCGTCCGTCGGGAGCTGGAGGAGGCGGGTGACCCGCACCTCGGGGATGGAGATCTCCGAGAAGCCCGCGCCGGTGAGACCGGGCCGTGCCACCTGCGTGTCCAGGATCGTGATCTTCACGAAGTCCGTGGAGCCGGCCTTGGCCTTTACGCGCTGCGGCTGCCCGTCGGGCCGGAGGGGGCTGGTGATGCTGCCGTGCTCCGTCTCCACCCGGATCCGGGTGGGCGCCGCCCGCGTGCCGTTCTGCGGCAGCGGGGTGACGCGGAACGAGGAAGGCACCGTGACCTTCGTGGTGAACTCCGCCTTGATCCACTCGCCGTCCGCCGACCCGGCGTTGCCCTCCGCCCAGGCCGTGGCCGGGTTTCCGTCGAAGGCGTTCGCCGGGTCGTACTGCGGCAGGTGGAAGAGCCAGTTGCCGTAGCTGGACGCCGACACCGACTTGGCACCCCGCAGCTCCGACGTCGTCTGGTGCTCGACGCCCTTGCTCGGCAGGATCTGGTGCGGTTTCTCGTCGGGGTTCTGCAGCGCGTCGACCGCGTTCCGCTCGTCACGCCCGTACGTGTACGAGGTGTTGGAGTTGACCAGCCCGAAGCGGGTGTCGGCGCGGCGCATGCCGTCACCGACCGCCTGCAGGGCGGGGGCTCCGATGCCCGGATGGTTGTCTCCGGTCAGGACGGTGGGGCGGTCGCGCATCGACGGGTCGGCGGAGAGCGGAAGCAGGGATTCGGGGCCGCCGCTGACGACCGCCGTGTTCGACACCGGCTTCAGGCCCGCCTGGCCGGGTCGCTCGGCGCCCTCCGCGGGGGCGTAGATCTCGACCGCGCGCTGGCGCGGGTAGAGGCCCTCCACCTGGACCGGGGTGTCGTCGGGGATGATGCCGCCGGTGGTCTGCGGTCCGAAGCCGGTGACGCGGCGGAAACCGGACTCCTCCAGGGTCCGCTTGACCGTCGCGGTGGGCACGTTGCCGACCTGGTCCGGGTCGAGGTCGTTGCGCACGACGACGTAGTACAGACCGGCCCGCGTCACGAAGTCGCGCAGACCGGGCACTTCGGCGCCGGTCATCAGCGCCTGCTCGACGGCGTCCATCGCGCGCCGGTTGCCCGGGGCGCCGAACGGCACGTAGTCGCGCTGCGCCCAGCGCGAGTCGGCGAGCACGTCGAGGGGCTGGTCGATGGGGGAGCCCCAGGTGTAGATGCCGTGCGCGGTGGCGGGCACCACGAGGGCGCGCGAGTCGGGCGAGTACTTCTCCAGCCAGTCGGCCGTCGTCTGCCAGTACGTGGGCAGCTTCTGGAACGAACCGGGCTGCAGGATCGACCCGTTGACGTAGGGCAGGGCGAGCCCGGGAAGGACAAGGACCGCCGCGATCAGCGGCGCGTACCGCCTGCCGCGCACCCGCCGGGCTCCGCGCGCCTGCGCGGCCACGCCCACCAGGTGCATCAGGCCGAAGACCAGCGCGAGTGCGAGACCCGTCTGGAACTTGTAGATGTTGCGGAAGGGGACGAGTCCGCCGTCGAGCCACGACTGGACCGTGCCGTGGAAGGGTGCGCCGAACGCGCCGCCGTACCCGGCGAGCGTCACCAGGGCGACCGACAGGACGGTCAGGACCAGCCAGCGCCGCTCCGGCAGGTCACGTCGCGCAAGACCCGCGAGCCCCAGTGCGGCGGCGAGCGCCGAGCAGACGACGGCGACGACGGCCGTCGCCACGGTCCACCCCGCGGGCAGCCAGGCCTCGCCGAAGTGCAGGTACGCGACCCAGTTGCCGGCGCCGCGCAGCGCCTCGGTCGCCGACATCGTGCCCGTCGTGGTCGCCGAGTCCTCGACGAACGGCAGGAAGTTCTCGCCGTAGATGCCGAGCATCAGGAGCGGTACGACCCACCACGCCGTGGCCAGGACGACGCCCGGCACCCACCACGTGATCAGCTTCCGCTTGCGTGGGCCGTTCGGGCGGGACAGCAGGTACAGGCCCACGGGCAGCAGCGAGGCGAGCGTCGCCGCCGCGTTCACACCACCCATGAACGGGATGATCAGCGCCGAGCGGCACGCCGCGATGCGCGCGCTGAACCGGTCGTCGGCCAGCGGCAGCAGCACCCACGGCAGGAACGCGCCGGGCAGCGCCGCCGCCGACGTCGAGCCGATGACCACGGTGAACGTCGGCCACAGCGCGTACACCACCGCGCCGAGCAGCCGGCTGTGGCGGCTGCCGATGCCCAGGCGTTCGGCGAGCCGCAGCGCGCCCCAGAACGCGACCGCCACGATCAGCGAGAACCAGAGCCGCTCCGCCAGCCACACCGGCAGCTGCACGAGGTCGGCCAGGCCGTAGAACGGCAGCATCGGGAAGGCGTAGCCGACGTACTGGTCCTGGATGCCGCCGAAGCCGCCCCTGTCGTGCCAGAGCTGCCCCAGGTCGGAGAGGAACTGCCAGGGGTCGACGGCGACACCGAGTTTGGTGTCGAACGTCATCCGCCCCGGCTTCACCGCGAGGAAGGAGACGAACACCACGGCCCAGAACCCCACGAGCCAGCGCCGCGAGCGCGGCCCCCGCGAGGGTTCAGGGGCAGCGGTCGTGGGTCTTGCGGCCGCCGGGGGTGGGGCCTGGACCGTGGTCATGGACACCGCCTGAGGATGAGGAGGAGATTCCAGGTCGCGAACTCGCGCACACCCGGCACCTTGGTGATCGCCCCGGCCAGGAAGGGCCAGTAGCGGGAGCGCGCCGACACGATCTCCACGTCGTCGCGGCCGCGCACCTGGCGCAGCGTCGCTCCGACGTGGTGGACGAAGAGGTTCTCGCCGAGCGTGTGCTTCGCGGCCTTGCCGTTACGTCGTTCATAGCGGGCCCGGGCCCGTTCGGCGCCCAGATAGTGCCAGGGCGCCCATTCGTGACCGCCCCACGGGGACAGCCAGTTGGTGAACGAGACGTAGATCAGTCCGCCGGGCCTGGTGACCCGGACCATCTCGCTCAGGAACGTCTGCGGGTCGTCGACGTGCTCCAGGACGTTCGAGGAGAACGTGACGTCGGCGACGCCGTCCGCGAGGGGCAGCAGGTACCCGTCGGCGACGACCGCGCCCTCGGGCGGCTTGGGCCCCAGCTCGGCGGGGTCGGGCTCGAAGAGGAAGGACTGCGCGCCGCGCCGCCGGAACTCCTCCGTGAAGTAACCGCCACCGCCGCCGATGTCGACGACGACGCGGCCGTTCACCGGTCCGTACGCCTCGACCTGGTCGGCGGCGTCGCGGGCGAGGAGTGTGTAGCACCGCTCGGGCTCCTGCTGCTCGCGCAGGAAGGCCCGGAAGAGCGTGGCGGAGCGGCGCAGCGAAGGGTCCTTCACGCAGACCTCGGGGGAGTCGGGGGTCCTTGGGGCGCCTGGTCCTTGGACACGGGGCGTCCCTGGGACACCTGGTGTGCGGCGACCGCTTCGGCCGCCACGGCCTGGAACTGCCGCACGGTGTTGCCCCAGCGGAACTGGACGGCCCGCTCCCCGGCGGCCTTGCCGAGGGCCCTGCGGCGCTCGGCGCTGAGCGCGAGGGTGCACCAGGCGGCGGCGAAGGAGCTCTCGCCCCGGGCGAGGAGACCGGTCACACCGTCCTCCACGGAGTCGCGTACGCCCGGCACGTCGAAACCGATGGAGGGCGTCGAGCGGGTCGCCGCCTCGGTGATGACGAGCCCCCAGCCCTCCACCGCCGACGGATGCAGCAGCATCCACGCCTCACAGAGCAGCCGGTGCTTCTCCGCCTCCGAGACATGTCCCTTGAACTCGACTCCGGGACCGGCGAGTTGTTCGAGCCGTTGCCGTTCGGGGCCGTCGCCCACGATCACGAGGCGGCCGCCCGTGACGGGTCTGACCCGCTCCCAGAGCCGCAGCAGCAGATCGATGCGCTTGTACTCGACGAGCCGGCCCATCGCCAGGAACATCGGGTCGTCGGAGCGGGCGTGCAGCGGGCCCGGCTCCTCCACCCCGTTGTGCACGATGCGGATGCGGTCCCGGTCGACGCCGATGGCGCGCAGCGCCGTGGCCGTCGACGGCGAGACGGCCACGAGGAGATTGCCGCGCTGCGCGCCCGAGAGCGCCCAGTGTTCGAGTCTCCGGCCGATCCGGGCCGCGGGGGCGAGCGCGCCCTGGAAGCGCATCCCCCACAGGTCGGTGTGGACGTGGTTGACGAGGCACAGGGTGGGCCCGCGGTGCCACAGCGGCGCCAGGTACGGCATGCCGTTGCAGACCTCGACGAGCAGGTCGCAGTCGCCGACCTGCCGCGTGAACGCGGTGCGGGCCCGCAGGTAGTGGCCGAGGTCGCCGCCGGCCGACACGACTCGGTAGTCGCGGTAGGCGGCCGGCCCGCCGCACAGCAAGGTGACCTGGTGGCCCTGTTTGCTGAGGCCGTCGGCGAGCCGGTCGACGAGGAGTTCGGAGCCGCCCGCGGCCGGGTTGCCGAGGTCGCGGTGGGCGAGGAAGACGATCCGGCGCGGCTGTGGGGGAAGCGCCGGAACACGCTCCGCGCGGCGTGGGGTGGCCGCGCGCAGCGAGGACGGTACGTGCTGGGGCATGCGTGCTCCAACTCGTCTCAGGGTGCGGAACTGTGGGGGGTCCGGTCGGGCGGAACGATCCTGCTGGGTTCTGCGGGGTGGTGCTCCATGCGGGGTCGTGCGGTGGTGCGGGGACTGTGCGCGGGTGGGGGTGGATAGTTTTCGCCGACCCGTACCGCGCGGCTACTCACCGAAGTGACAATTTCTGCGCTTTCAACAGCTGACGTCTCATCACATCGTGCTGGACTGCAGGGCGGTCGGTGACGTTTCCGGATTCGGACTGTCCGGCTCCGCTCCGCCTCCGCGCCGCCCGGGACCGTTCGCCCCGTCGTCCTGACGCCCTCGTACGACGAGCACGATGCCCGCCACGGCGAGTACCCCGCCCAGCACGCCCGCACCGAGCGGCAGCGTCTCGCCGACCAGTTCCAGCCGACTGCTGTCGTCGTCCGCGAGCTTCACCTGAGCCTTCTGCGTGGCGGGCGTGAACGCGATCCGGTCGCTGTCGAGCAGCACCGTCGCGTCCTTCTCCGACCCGGGCGCGCGCAACGTCTTGCGGGGGCCGATCGCGGCGTAGATGATCCGGCCGGTGCGCTGGTCCGCGACGAGCTCGATGCCGTGGTTGGCGTAGTACTCGTCGGCGATGACCTGGCTCTTCTTCGGCTGCCCGACCATCCGCCCCGGCACCTGGCGCGTGCCCGTCTTGGTGGGCTTCACCGTCGCCGTGAACCTGTATCCCTCGTACCCCTGGATCTTCTTCGTGCCGCGGTACGTGAGCGGCACGGTCGCGCCCAGCGTGTTGTCCCACCAGGTGTAGGACCGCTTCTCCACGTCGAAGGGGAACTTCAGGTACGCCTCGCCCTCGAAGTACGGCTCCTCGCCGCAGCAGTGCACCGGCGCGTTCGTCTTCCGGTCGGTGACCCAGCGCTCCAGCGTCCACTGGAGCGAGTCGTGCGGGTCGGCCGCGGGCAGGGATTTGTCCGGATCCACCGAGGTGGACACGTCCCAGACCGCGCGTCCGCTGTCCTCGCTGTCGGCCACGTCGCCGCGCACCTGACGGGTGATGGTGAGGTCCTTGTCGTGGACCGTCTTGATCTTCTCGGTGTCGAAATAGCTTCCCTTGCCTTTGAAGACGGTCGTGATGTCGACATCCACGGGCGTGCGTTTCGCGCGTGGCTCGACGTACCAGGCCAGCATCGGTGCCAGGACCAGAAGAAACGCGCCGAGCCCGAGAAGGATCAGCGACAGAGGAGAGGCGGTGCGGCGCATTGGGGTCACTCCTGGGCTGAGGGCGGGAGAGTGTTACCGAGCCGTATGGGCCGGGAACCGTAGGCCGACCCTTGACGAAGTGTCAATGCATTGCAGAGACTGAGGACTTGCCGGGCGGGGCCGGCGCGGGCTGTGTGACCAGGACTTCGGCCAGGACTTCGTGGCCGGAACCGGGCCACCGGCCGAGGGACTGCGCGACCGGGGTGGGGACGACCTCCGACAGAGAGGCTGACCCTCGCAATGCACCGACTGCTCGCCGCTTCACTCACCGTCGCCGCCGCGGCGCTCCTCGCCGTGGGCGCGGCCCTCGGCATCGTCGCCCTCCTCGACGCCACGCCGGACCAGCCGAACACGCCACTCGTGCATTACGAGGCCCCGGCTCAGGGGCAGTGAGCGACCGTGGCCGCGACTCATGCCAAGGCGTCCGACGACCTGACGGCTGACGGAGCCTTCCCGGACGGCGGCACTCCGGATGCCGCCCGCACCCGGGACGACCGCCCTTCGGGCGACCGCGCCCCCTTCCGCTCGGCGTGGCGCGACGTACCGCCCCGGCAGGTACGGGAGTTCGCCGCGCTCGCCCTGGAGGAGGTGCCCGCGCTCGCCCAGGACATCCTGCGTGAGATCCGCGCCGAGTACCCCGGCCTGCCCGTCGTCCTCGACGACTCGGGCGAGCCGATGGCGCTGATCGGCATCCGCCGCGCCCTGGAGGGCTTCGTGCAGCAGTTGGCGTCGCAGGAGGGCCGCCCGCGCTACCACCTGGAGGTCTTCCAGGAGTTCGGCCGCGGCGAGGGCCTGCACGGCCGCAGCCTCGACTCGCTCCAGGCCATCTACCGCCTGGGTGTACGTCTCGCCTGGCGCCGCCTCGCCGAGATCGGCCAGCAGATCCAGATCCCGCCGCCCGCCATGTACGAACTCGCCGAGTCCGGTTTCGAGTACCTGGACGGCCTGGTCGACCAGTCCGTACGCGGCTACGCGGAGGCGGCGGCCCGCGAGGCGGGGGAACGGCTGCGCCTGCAACGCAAGTTGATGGAGCTGCTGCTCTCCGAACGGCGCTCCGACAGCGTGCCGGGCTCGTCGTACGGCTCGGGTCACGGCTCAGGCTCGGGCTCCGGAGCCACGGCTCTCGGCAACGGACTCGGCGAGCGCGCCGCCCGCGTCGGCTGGCAGCTGCCCGAACGCGTCGCCGTCGGCGTCCTGCTGCGCCCCGCACCGGAGGCCGTCGCACCCGCCGTCGGCGAGGGCGTCCTGCTCGACATGGAGGCGGAGCAGCCCCGCATGGTCGTGCCCGACCCCGACGCGGCGGGCCGCCCCGAACTGCTGCGCCGCGCCATGACCGGCTGGTCCGGCGCCATCGGCCCGCCCGTGGCCCTCGCCGACGCCGCGAAGTCGCTGCGCTGGGCGGAGGCGGCGGTGCGCCTCATGGAGCGCGGACTGCTGCCCTCCGGCGAGGTCCTGCACTGCACGGAGCACACCGAGGCGCTGGTGCTGCTCCAGCCCGAGGAGCTGATCGAGGACCTGGCCCGCCGCTGCCTGGCACCCCTGGAGCACTGCGGCCCCGCTCACGGCCGCCGCCTCGCGGAGACCCTCCTGGCCTGGCTGGAGACCCGCGGCGGCGCCCCCGAGGTGGCGGCCCGGCTCGGCGTGCACCCCCAGACGGTCCGCTACCGCCTCCGTCAGATAAGGGAACTCTGGGGCGACGAGGTGGACGACCCCGACCGGCGATTCGAGCTGGAACTCGTGCTGCGGGCCCGCAGGTTGAGGGGACAATTGGGAAGGGCGTGAGCAGGCCGGTGCCCGGAATGGGCCGGACTGCTCGATTCCGCACACAACTTTCACAGCGGCGGCTTCCGCAGTCACCGGCACGGCACTTAGCCTCCATGCCTCATGGACTACTGCCACCCGTGCCGCAGGCACCTCAACGGCGCCCTCGCCTGCCCGGGGTGCGGAACCCCGGCCGAAGCCTGCCGGGAGTACGCGCAGTCCGTCGCCGGGCCGCATGAGGAGCCCGACGCCCACGACGGCGCGTACGAGGAGTCGTCCCCGCGCGTCCGCGGTCGCCGCAAGGAGCGCACCCGCAGGGCGCACCGGCGCAGACGCCGCAAGATCCTGTTCGCGACCGCGGGCCTCGCCCTCGCGGCGGGCGGCCTGAGCCTCGCCGAGCTGGGCACGGAGGGGAGCTCCGGCGACCGGGCGGCCTCCGCGCCGGACGGCGGCGCCGCGGACCCGTCCCCCTCGGAGTCCGCGGGCGCGGACGGGAGCGCTCCCGGCGGCACGACGGCCGAGGACGCGGCGGCCACGTCGTCCCGCCCGAGCGCGGACGCTTCCAAGGACGCCGAGGCGCGGGACAAGGACGGGCAGGGAGAGAAGAAGCGGGACGACGCCGAGGCCGGGGACGGCGACGCCGGCAGCGGCGAGCGGGACCCGGGAAGCGAGGCGGGCGGGGGCGACGACGGTCCCGGTGCGCCCACCTCCACCGCGCCCCCGCCGCAGGGCGGCACCCCGGACACGCCCGACCCGACGTCCCCGCCTCCCGCGGACGACCCGGAGCCGACGCGCCCTCCGGAGCCCGAGCCCACCGAGACGTGCGACCGCTTCCTGTGGTGGTGCACGTAAGCGGTGTCGCCGTGAGCGGCGGCTCGGCCGCTCAGGTCGTCGCCCCGCCGGCCATCCTCCGCAGCAGCCCGCGCAGCACCAGCCGCTCCTCGCGTGACAGTTCCGCCAGGGGCTCGCGTGCGAAGTCCAGGGACTCCCGCAGGCTCCGTGCGACCTCCGCGCCCTGTGCCGTGGGCGCCGCCAGCTTGACGCGGCGGTCGGCCGCGTCGGGGCGCCGCTCGACGAGCCCGCGCGCCTCCAGGCGGTCGACGATGCCCGTGATGTTCGAGGGCTCGCACTTCAGCTTCTGCGCGATGCGGCGCATGGGCATAGGTTCGAGGGAGAGCAGCCCGAGGACGCGGGCCTGTGCCCCGGTCAGCGCGTGCCCGGCGGCGGCCTCCTCGTACTCCTCGTGGTAGCGCGCCACGACCGTGCCGATGAGCTCGACGACTTCGAGCGTCAGCGGGTCGGTGTGAGGAGGGCGGTCGCGAGGTACGCGGTCGCCTGAGCTACTGGTGGCCATGCTGACCAGGCTACCCGTTTACTTGACATCATGAAATATCCAGGAGCATGGTTGTTTTACAACCTCAAGTATTTTCCTGACGCTGATCCGCAGTAGGAGGACGCCCCCATGACCGTCACCCCCGAGCAGCAGCTTCCCTCCGTCAGTCGCGAGTGGCACCTCGTGCGGCGCCCCTCCGGCTGGCCGGTGCCGGAGGACTTCGCGCTGCGCGAGGTTCCCGTGGAGGCCCCCGCCGAGGGCCGCGTCCTCGTGCGCAACCTGCACTTCTCCGTGGACCCGTACATGCGGGGCCGGATGAACGACGTGAAGTCGTACGTGCCGCCGTTCCAGCTCGACCGCCCCATGGAGGGCGGCGCGGTCGGCGAGGTCGTCGCGTCGAACGCCGAGGGCTTCGCCGTGGGCGACCACGTCCTGCACTTCGCGGGCTGGCGCGAGTACGCGTCCGTGCCCGCCCAGCACGCCACGAAGGTCGACCCGGAGGCCGCGCCACTCTCCGCGTACCTCGGCGTCCTCGGCATGACGGGCCTGACCGCGTACGCCGGGCTGCTCGAAGTGGCCTCGTTCAAGGAGGGCGACGCCGTCTTCGTCTCCGGCGCCGCCGGTGCCGTCGGCGGCCAGGTCGGCCAGATCGCCAAGCTGAAGGGCGCCTCGCGCGTCGTCGGCTCGGCCGGCTCGGACGACAAGGTCAAGCTCCTCGTCGAGGAGTACGGCTTCGACGCCGCCTTCAACTACAAGGACGACAAGCCCGTCGCCGAGCAGCTCAAGGAGGCGGCCCCCGACGGCATCGACGTCTACTTCGACAACGTCGGCGGCGAGCACCTGGAGGCCGCGATCAGCCGCCTCAACGTGCACGGCCGCGTCACCATCTGCGGCATGATCGCGGGCTACAACGACACCGAGCCGACCCCCGCCCCGCGCAACCTCGCCCTGGTCATCGGCAAGCGCCTGCGCCTGACGGGCATGCTCGTCCAGGATCACGCGGCGCTGCAGCCCGAGTTCGTGCGCGAGGTCGGCGGGTGGATCCGTTCCGGCGAGCTCAAGTACCGCGAGACGGTCGTCGAGGGCGTCGAGAACGGCGTGGAGGCGTTCCTCGGCATGCTCCGCGGCGAGAACACCGGAAAGATGATCGTCTCCCTCGGCTGAACTGCCCCACCGGCCCACTTCCGGCATCCGATAACCTGATTCCGCAAACCGTGGTTGTGGGCGCGCACCACGTCACATCTCAGGAGGAAAGAGCGTTATGTCCATCCAGAAGATCGACGTCAAGTACACCGCCGTGGCCACCGCGGAGAACGGCCGCGACGGCCGTGTCGCCAGCGACGACGGCAAGCTCGACGTCGTCGTGAACCCGCCGAAGGAGATGGGCGGCAGCGGCGCGGGCACCAACCCGGAGCAGCTCTTCGCCGCCGGCTACAGCGCCTGCTTCCAGGGCGCCCTCGGTGTCGTCGCCCGCAAGGAGAACGCCGACATCTCCGGCTCGACCGTGACCGCGAAGGTCGGCATCGGCCAGAACGAGTCCGGCGGCTTCGGCCTGGAGGTCGCCATCACCGCCTCCATCCCGAACGTGGACGCGGCCACCGCGCAGTCGCTGGTCGAGAAGGCGCACCAGGTGTGCCCGTACTCGAACGCCACGCGCGGCAACATCAAGGTCGAGGTCTCGGCCGCCTGACCGCAGGCCGTACGTCCGTGAGGGCCGCACCCCGCCCCGGGGGCGGCCCTCACGCGTGCCCGGCTCGGCCCGCCGCGATCGCCGCCTCATGGATGGCCCTGACCAGCCGCTCGTTCTCGAAGGCCGGGCCGCCCGGATAGGCGAACCGGCGCCGCGTGTAGCCGTAGGCGAGGCCGCTGCGCGGGTCCGCGAACGCCTGCGACCCCGCCACGCCGCTGTGCCCGATCGTGCCCGCGCCCAGGAACGGGTACACGGCCACCGACGTCGCCTGGAAACCGACCGCGAACGCCTTGAAGGCGCCCGCGACCAGGTCGTGCCCGACGGACTGGACCTGCCCGAACGCGGCGATGGTGTCCGGCGTGAGCAGCGCCTCCCGGCCACCGAGGCCGGTGACCGCCGCCGCGTACATCCCGGCGAGGCCCCGCGCGGACGCCACGCCGCCGATCGACGCGTTCCCCTCGGCGCGCAGGAGCCGGGAGTTGGGCGCCGCCTCCAGGTCGGTGGGCTCGGCCGCGTGCCGGTTGAACGCGAGGGCGTTGAAGGTGTGCGGCTGGGCCGGTTCCGCGTCGAGCAGGGCAGCCTGCTCGGGCGTGGGCGCCATCGGCTGCACGGACCGGAACCGCTTCTCGTGCTCCTCGGGCAGCCCGAGGAAGAAGTCGAGGCCGTACGGTGCGCGGACCCGCTCCTCGTACACCTCCCGCAAGGTCCGCCCGGTGGCGCGGAACACCACCTCGCCGGCGAGGGCCCCGATGGAGAAGGCGTGGTAGCCGAAGGCGCTCCCCGGGCGCCACCACGGGCGCTGCGCGGCGAGGCGCGCGGCGATGGCCCGGTCGTCGGCGAGCTCCTCGGGCGAGAAGCCGACGTCGGGGCCCGCGACGCCCGCCCGGTGCGCGAGCAGCTCCCGCAGGGTCACCGCGCCCTTGCCCTCGGCGGCGAACTCCGGCCAGTACGCGGCGACCACGCGGTCCAGGTCGAGGACGCCGTCCTGCACGAGCAGGGCCACGACGAGGTGGGCGGCGCCCTTGGTGGACGAGAACACGCCGTACAGACTCTCCCCGGTGACGTCCGGGCCCACCCACAGGTCGACGACCCGACGCCCCCGCACGTGGGCGGCCAACTGACCCTCGTATTCGGGCAGTTCGTTCGCGAGTACGGCGGTGAACTCCTCGCGCACCGCCTCGTATCCGTCGGCGACCGTTCCCTGCACTCGGATCTCACGGGTCATGGCGGCGGAACCTCCGGGGCGCGGCGGTGGGACAGTGCCCCGATGAACCGCCGCGCCCCGGCAGTGCATTCCCGCTATCGGCGGGAGGGTGCTCCCGCCTACCGGCCCACGCTCAGCAGCGCCCGCCCGACCTGCGGGAACGCCCCCTTCGGATGGTCGCGGAAGAGCGGCTCCGTGCCGAAGAGCACCACGTCCGCGCCGCCCGCGGAGCCGCTGACGGCCGAGGCCCGGCCCGCCGCGTCCGCAGGACCGCCCGAGCCGTCCTCCGTGGCCCGCCAGTGCCCGGAGACCAGCGGGTCGCCGGTGCCGTACCTCTGCTCGACGCGCACCCCGCGCCCGAGGTCGGTGAACCACGAAGGGGAGTAGACGAAGCTGTGGTCCGGCGCCCCGCCCGTGACCGTGCCGCCCGCGTTCACCACGCGGACCACGCCGTTCGCGTCGCCGTTGCCGGTGACGGCCTTCACGGGCAGCAGCCCGGCGTCGGCGTTGAGCGCGGCACCGGTCCCGCCGCGCCCGACCAGGCCGCCGCCCCCGGCGAGGAACCGGTCGAGCGCGGCCCTGGCCGCCGCGTTCAGCTTGCCCCGGTCGAGCCCGGCCGACACGAAGAGGACATCCGCCTTCTGCCAGTCGAAGCCGGAGTTGAGCACGGTGGTCGACACGGGCACCACGTCGAAGTTCATCTCCCGCAGCGCGAACAGCTCGCCCGGCGTGACAGCCGCGGCGACGCGGGTCCGGTGCAGGGCCGGGCCGCCCTTCGCCTTCGTGGCGTCGAACGCGACGTCGTACTTCTTCGCGGCGGCGGTCGCGGCACGGCGCGCGGACGACGGCACGACGACGCTCCCGTCACGGTCCCGGCGTACGGAAACCCCCTTCTCCAGGAGGGAGTTGAGAGCGGCGATCTCGCGGGGGTCGTCGAGACGCAGCCGCAGGTCGCCGTGCGGCGCCACGTACCCGACGCGGGACGCGGCACGCACCGTACGACCGTGCACGCCCCGCAGGTCGCCGCGCTCCACGGAGTCCACGCTCGCGCCCCACAGCCGTCCGAGGCTCCACCCCGAGATGTCGTACATGGTCGACACCTTGTCGCTGATGTCCCGCCCGTCGGCCAGCATCACATTGGCGAGGCCGCGCTTCGGCTGGTGCATGTCGACGACGTACGAGCCCTTCGGATACGTCCGCCCGCCGAGCCGGAAGCCGTGGCTCGCGCGCTCCACCCGCACGTCGTTGGCGATCAGATGGTCGACGAGCCGCGCTGCCGCCGGCGCGGACCGCTGCCCGCGCCCGTGCGCCGGGATCACGTACGCGCGCGGGAACTCGGTCGTGTAGACGTCCTCGGGGCCGATCCCCGGCACCCCCGGCACGGTCTCCTCCGACACCGGCACCTGCTCGGCACCCGCCGCGCCCCGCCGGAACACCTCGATCTGGTCGGCGATCACCGAGGTGCGGTGGTGGTCGGTCCAGTCGAGGGTGGCGCGCATCGCGGCGCCCGCGATGTCCACGTTGACGGCGGCCCTGCGGCGCAGCTCGGCGACCGGCTGCGACTCGTACGCGCTGTTGTTCACCTGCAGTGGGAACTCGATGGTGTGCGTCGCGACCGCGCCGTGGAACGGCATGTACTGCGGCGTGAAGATCGGCGGCCAGTCGTCCCACCCCTCCTGCTGGTCGCGGAAGGGGATGACGGCGGGTTTCACGCCGTCCTTCTCCTCGGTGTAGCCGAGACCGTTGACGGCGGCCTCCATGCCGAGGGCGTTGGCGTAGGAATTCTTGAGGAAGAGGTCGTACTCGTAGTTCTCGCCGTGCGGGGGAGTGGTCGGCTCGATCAGCGTGCCGTTGACGTACCCGTGCAGGTCGATCATGACCGCTGGCTGCTTGTCGACGGCGATCCGCCGGACCGCGCGGGCCTCGGGCTGCGAGGCGGTGATGAAGTCGCGGTTCAGGTCGAAGCCGTTGGCGTTGGCGCGGGTGCCCGCGATACGGCCGTCGGGGTTGGTGGTGATGTTGAAGTAGAGCCGGTTGCGCGCGAGCAGCTCCCGACTGTCCTTGTCCTCGGCCTTCGCGAGCCTCTCGATGAGTCTCAGGGCCGCGTCCGTGCCCTCCCACTCGTTGCCGTGGATGTTGTTGTTGACGAAGACGGGTGTCTTGTACGAGGACTTGATCGCCCGGTCCTTCGCGGCTCGCGCGGGGTCGTTCTCGATCCGCTCCCGCATCCGTGTCTGCCGGGCCGTCTCGCGCGCGGACTCGGGTGCGGTGACGGTCACGAGGTAGAGCTGGTGACCGCCCGCCGAACGGCCGGCGATCTCCACGCTCACGCGGTCGCCGACGCGCTGGAGGGCGTTCAGTTTCGGGGCGATGCCGTGGTACGGCGTCAGCCCCAGCTTTATCGACTTGTCGGCAGGATTGGCCGGGGGGACGTCGAGCTTGCGCTCGCGCGGGTACCCGCGGCCGTTGTCGGTGCCGAGTCCCTGCGCGGCGGATGACGCATCCCTGAGTGCGCGCTCGGCGGCGGCCTCCGGGGTCGTGGCGGCCCGGTCGGCGCCGAGCGGCGAGCCCTCGCGGGTGACCGGGCGCGGTGTCGGATCGGCGGTCGCGCTGCCCGGCGCGAGCGCGGTGAGGACCAGCGCGCCGACCGCTGCGGTCACGGTGAGCGGAACGGGTCTGAACGGCCGGGATATGGACGGTGATATTCGCCCTGATGTACCCATACGTACCTCCGGAAGATCGGTACGCGAGGTCTACCGGTTCAACTCACGTTCAACAAGAGGGCGTTACTGCCAGGCCCTGACCTGCGGCTAAGGTGTGCCGCATGCGCGATCTGGGTGTGGGCTTCGGCTACTTGATGAAGGGGCAGCGCTGGGTCGCCCAGCACGGCAAGCAGTACGGATGGGGGCTGCTGCCCGGCCTCATCACGCTCGTCCTCTACGCGGCGGCGCTCGTCTCGCTCGCCCTGTGGGGCGGCGACCTCGTCGGCTGGGCCACGCCGTTCGCCGACGACTGGTCCTCGCCCTGGCAGGGCGTCTTCCGCGGCTTCCTGACGGCGCTCCTCTTCGCCCTCGCGCTGCTGCTGTCCGTCCTCACGTTCACCGCGGTGACGCTGCTCATCGGCGAGCCGTTCTACGAGTCGCTGTCCGAGCAGGTCGACATCTCCGAGGGCGGACACGCGCCCGAGTCGGGCCTGCCGCTCTGGCGTGACCTGTGGATCTCCGCGCGGGACAGCCTGCGCATCGTGGTGCGCGCCCTGGTCTGGGGCGTGCTGCTCTTCGCCCTCGGCTTCATCCCCGTCGTCGGCCAGACCGTGGTCCCGGTGATCGGTTTCTGCGTGACGGGTTTCTTCCTGGTGGAGGAGCTCACGGCGGTGGCCCTGCAGCGCCGGGGCGTGGAACTACGGGAGCGCCTCGCCCTGTTGCGGGCCCGCAAGACGCTCGCCTGGGGCTTCGGGACGCCGCTCGCCGTCGCCTTCCTGGTGCCGTTCGTCGCGGTGTTCCTGATGCCGGGCGCGGTCGCGGGGGCGACGCTGATGGCGCGGGACCTGATGGGCGAGAACGACGAACGCACCGAGGACGGCGACGGCTCACGTACCGCCGTGGCCGGCGCCTAGGAAGAGGCGCTGCTCAGGACGAGGCGGCGGTCCGGAGGATCCCCCGCACCTGGGCGATGATGTCGAGCCGGTTCCGTACGAACTCGGGGTCGGTGACGTCGCCCGTCGCCGGGTCGGTGTTGCCCGCGCCGAACTGGAGCACCGGCGTGTGGACGTGGCCGCCGGGCAGCCGGTCGTGCAGGCCGAGCCGGTCGCGGAGCAGGGTCGCGCGGTAGGCGATCTCGTTGGAGAGGTAGTCCCCGCCGCCGCCCGCACGGGCCGTGGACCCCTCGGTGGGGCCGTCGGGCCGGACCACGGGGGCGCCGCCGCCCGCCGGTATCTCGGTCACCGACGTGTTGTCGTACACCGGGAAACGCCCCGTCTTCGCGGCCACGATCTCCTTGTACGGGAGGGTCGTCGACGTCCACTGGGGCTGCGTGGCGGGATCGCTCACCGGCACGGTCCCGGTCCGTGACAGGTTCTCGTTGTCGGCGAAGCCGCCGCGCCAGGCGCCGTTGGTCCGCTCGATGTCGAACTTGCCCACCCGCCCCTGGCTGATGGTGGTGAAGAGGTCGACGCGGGGCAGGTACGGGCGCAGCGCCCGCTCAACGGCACCGTCGGCGAAGTCGTCCCACCGGACGGGGAAGACGACGGCCTCGACGCGGGCGGGCCCGTCGGCGGTCCGGATCGTGGTCCCGTCGAGGGCGAGGGCTGCGGCGCCGGACGGATTGCTGATGCGCACGTCGCGGTCGAGGGTGAACGGGTCGAACCCGGTCACGAGGATGCGCTTGACGTGCCCGTGCCCCCGCTCGCGTGCGTGATGGCCGACGGAGTCCTGCCCCCGGGAGGACCGCTCCAGGGCGCCCATGAGCCGGTTCCGCCGCTCCGGGGTGAGGGCGAAACGATCCGGCTCCCACTGCCGCAGCGCTCGCGTCATCCCGAGCCGCGCCCAGTAGAGCGGCCGGTCGTCGTCCGCGCTGATGCCGGTCTGCTGCTCGCCCTGGGCCCGGTCGACGGCCCGCTGCCACAGAGACCGGCCTTCGCGTACGACGACGCGGCGCGCGTGGTCGTAGGAGCGGGCGTTCTTCAGGGCCTCGGTGAACTCCGGGGCGACGGAGTCGAATCCGCTCTTCCGCAGGATCTCCCGCGGCGCGGCACGGTCGAGGCGGGCCTCCTCGGCGGTGGGCGCGGCGGTGCGTCCGGCGGGGGCGGTGGTGGCGGAGGCGGAGGCCGGGACACCGATCCCGGCGAGGAGGGCGGCGACGCCGAGGGCGCCAAGTCGTGAGAGCACGCGAGTCCTTCCGTGACGGGTGAGGTGGCGGAAGTATCGCGGGGCGGGAGGGGTGAGCGCTACGGCGCGTCGCGCAGACCGCGGGCGCGGGCCGCGGCGACGAGCAGCGCGCAGCCGACGGCTCCGACGGCGAGGTCGACCCAGGCGGGCGCGCCGGCTTCCCGCAGCAGGGCGGAGACGCCGAACGAGGTGTCCCACCCGGCTTCCGTGATCGCGGAGCCGAACCCCTGCACGACGAGGATGGCCCCGAAGAGGGCGAGGAGTCCGGCGGAGGACTTCTTGGTCTGAGCAGCCATGTGCGTGTGCCTGTTCCGTTCGTTTCGGATTCCTGGTTTCCGATGCGATCGCATCGAATCGTGTCGCACAGATCATGCACGGGCTTTCGATACGATGCAACCGCATCGAAAAAGAAGGGGTGCTGCCCGCCATGCCCAAGCAGGTCGACTACGAGGACCGCCGCGGTCGTATCGCCGAAGCGGTCTGCCACCTGATCGCCCGCTCTGGGATGGAGTCCGTCAGCCTGCGGGACGTGGCCGCCGAGGCGGGAGTGTCGATGGGGGCGGTGCAGCGCTGCTTCCGCACGAAGGACGAGATGCTCCAGTTCGCCCTGGAGGGCATCTCGGACCGGATCGGGGAGCGTGCGAGATCCCGCATCGAGGCGTCGGGCACGCCGGAGTCGGCACTGACACTGCTGGACCAGACCCTGTCGGCGCTGGCGCTGCTGGAGCCGGAGGACAGGACGGAGGCGCAGGTCTGGGGGGCGTTCGTCGCGCGGGCGGCGGTCAGCGACGACCTGGCGACGGTGCTCCGCGACACGTACGCGAAACTCCACGACCTCCTGGTCTGGCTCCTTGACTACGGCGGCTCGACGGGGGAACTGCGCCCGGGGCTGGACACGCAGGCGGAGGCGAGGACGCTGCTGGCCTTGACGGAGGGCTTGACATCGCAGGTTCTGGTTGGTCATCAGACAGGGGAGGGGGCGCGGGGGTTGCTGAGGGGGTACGTGAAGGGCTTGAGGCGGTAGAACCCTCGAGTTGCCCAACCGGCCTCGACCAGCGCGCCCCACTCGTCCTTGCTCCCGCTGGACGTCGCGGGGTGAACAGGCGGGGGGGTGGGAGTGATCCGCCGCGAAGCGGCGGGCTCGGCGCTCCTGCGGGGCTGGACCAGTTGGGCGGTACGGCATGCGGGTTCGGCATGTCACGCGTGCTGGACATTCGCTTGTCGCATCACGGGGCCCGGCCTAGCGTCGGGCCCATGGAAAAGATCGCATTCCTCGGTCTGGGGCACATGGGCGAGCCGATGGCCCGCCAACTGGTGGCGGCCCGGCTCCCGTTGACCCTCTGGAACCGCACCCCGGCGAAGGCCGACGCCCTCGCCGCGGAGGCGCGAGCGGAAGTGGAAGCGGAGGCAGAAGCCGCTCGGGGCACCGGGACCGTCACCGTCGCCGCGAGCCCCAGCGAGGCCGTCCGTGACGCCGACGTCGTCATCACCATGCTCGCCGGGCCCGACGCCGTGCGCGCGGTCGCCGACGCCATCCTCCCGGCGCTGCGCCCCGGCGCGTACTGGGTGGAGATGTCGACCATCGGGCCGGACACGGTGAAGGAGCTGGCGGAGCTCGTACCGGAAGGGGTCACCCTCGTCGACGCGCCCGTCATGGGCAGTACGGACAAGGCCGCCGCGGGGCGGCTCGGCGTCCTCGCGGGCGGTGACGCCGCAGGCGTGGAGCACGTGCTCGCCCGCTTCGGTCCCGTCACCCGTACCGGCCCACTCGGCTCGGGCGCCGCGCTCAAGCTCGTCGTCAACACCGCCGTCATCGGCGGCGTCGCCCTCGTCGCCGAGGCGATGAGGCTCGCCGACGCGCTCGGCCTGGACGAGGGCGCCGCCAGGAACGCCCTCGCCGCGGGCCCGCTCGCCGGCGCCGTCGCCCGCGCCTTCGCGACCGACGTGCACTTCGGCAGCGACCTCGCCGTGAAGGACGTCTCCCTCGCGACGCGCACCACACAACTACCCGCCATGGAGGCGGTGTTGGGGTACTTCCGGGCTGCCGCCGCCGACCCCGACGTCGTCCACGAGGACATCGCCCGCGCCGTCACTTACATCCGTACCCGCGACCTCACCCACCGCGACAGCTGAGGAGAGCGCACCAGACATGCGGACATCCATCGACAACCCCGCCGGCGCCCCGCAGCCCTTCGGGCCCTACTCGCAGGTCGCCCGCGTCGAACACGCCGACGGGGGAGTCCTGTTGTACGTCTCCGGGCAGTGCGCGGACGGGGACGACATGGCCGCCCAGTCCCGCGGGGTCTTCGAGGCCCTCAAGCTGCTGCTCGCGGCGCACGGCGCAGGGCTCGACGACATCATCAACATCCGTACGTACCTCACGGACATGGACGGCTTCGCCGACTACGCCGCCGTCCGCAAGGAGTTCCTCACCGCGACCCCGCCCACCAGCACGACCGTCGCCGTCTCACGGCTCGTCCCGCCGCGTGCGCTGGTCGAGGTCGAGGTCGTCGCGGCCCTCACCGGCGCCACAGGGGCGGCCGCCCGGTAGCTCCCCCATTCACCACGAGAAGCCGTACACCGTCTCCGACCGGTACGCCCCGCCCGGCCGCAGCTCCGTCCCAGGGAACTCCGGCCGGTTCGGGGAGTCCGGGAAGTGCTGGGTCTCCAGCGCGATCCCGGCGCCCGGCGCGAAGGGGAGGTCCGGCGCGAAGTGGTCCGCCGTGTAGAGCTGGAGTCCCGGCTCCGTCGTCGAGACCGTCAGCGTCCGGCCGGAGGCGGGATCGCGCAGCTCGGCCACCTCGACCGGGTCCGGCGTGACACCCTTGTCCAGGACGTAGTTGTGGTCGAAGCCGGGCCCGGCAGCGCGTGCCGCGCGGAAGTCGCAGCGCGTCCCGGCCACCTCCGCGTACTCCCCGGTGGGAATCCCGGTGCCGTCCACCGGGGTGAAGCGGGCGGCGGCGATCCGCACCTCGTGTCCGAGCGCGGTCCCGGCCGCCGCGCCCGCGAGGTTCCAGTACGTGTGGTTGGTGAGGTTCACGACCGTCGGCGCGTCCGTCGTCGCCTCGTAGGCGATGCGCAGCGCACCCGACTCGTCCAGCGTGTACGTCACCGAGACCGCGAGCCGCCCCGGATAGCCCTCCTCGCCGTCGGGGGAGATCCGCGAGAGCCGCACCCCGAGCCCGCCGTCCGCGGGCTCCGCGTCCCAGACGTGCTGGTCGAAGCCGCGCTCGCCCCCGTGCAACGCGTTGGGCCCGTTGTTGCGCGCCAGCCGGTACGTACGTCCGTCGAGGGAGAACGAGCCGCCCGCGACGCGGTTCGCGTACCGTCCCACCAGCGCCCCGAAGTACGGCCCCGGATGCGCCAGATACCCGCCGAGGTCCTGGAACCCGAGCGCCACCGGCGCCACCCGCCCCGACCGGTCGGGCACGTCCACCGACTGCACGATGCCGCCGTAGGTCAGGACGCGCGCCCGCACCCCGGCCCTCTCCAGAGTCCAGCGGTGGACCGGGCTGCCGTCGGGAAGCGTCCCGAAGAGTTCACTGCGCATGATCAAGACCCTACGCGGACGCCGCCGGGACCCGGGCCGCCAAGACCTACGTCACCGGCTTCCTCGACGTCACCTGCCGGTACGCGATCTCCGCCAGCCGCGCCTGACCGTTCTTGCTGGGGTGGAACCAGTCCCAGTGGCTCAACTGGTCGCCGTCGAAGCGGTAGTCAAAGACCGCCCCGCCGTCGTAACGACAGCGCCGTTCCTTGTCGCACACGTCTTCGAGAACCTTGTTGTACGCGATGACGCGGTCCTGCACCGACGCGCGCCGCTGCGTCGCCGAGGCGTTCAGGTCGTCGGGGTCGGCCAGCATGGAGGCGCAGATGCCCAGCTTCCACACCTGCTTGCCCAGCGGGTTCGTCCGCCCCTGGGACCAGAGCCGCTTCAGGTCCGGCACGGACGCCACGTACACCTGCGCCTTCGGCAGCTCGCGGCGCAGGGTGCGCATCGCCTCCTCGAAGTCGGCACGGAACTCGCCGACCGGCGTCATCGACGCGGCCGTCGGACGGCACGCGTCGTTGGCACCCGTCATCACCGTCACCAGCTCCGGACGGTCCGCGGCGGCCACCTCGACCTGCCGGGTCAGATCCGCCATACGCGCGCCGGTCTTCGCGTGGTTCCAACTGTGCGACGCGGCCCGCCCCTTCCCGAGCAGCCGCGTCGCCAGGCTGTCGACCTCGGTGTCCGTGCCGGTCGCCCAGGACGCCTCGGGGCAGTCGGACAGCACCGAGCAGGCGTCGAAGCCGCGCGTGATGGAGTCGCCGACGGCGGCCAGCGAGCGCGGCGAGGTGTCCCACGTGGGAGTGGGTTTCGGCGACGGCTTGCGGGGCGCGGACGAGCCGCCCGGCGCCCCCGAGTTCCCGCCCTGCGCGTCGCACGCGGTCAGCGCTCCGCCACAGAGCAGAGCCGCCGTCGCGAGGGCGACGACGGCGCGCGACCGGCGCCTGCGGTTCCGCATCCCCATGCTCCCCTCGGTCGTTCAACGTGACGTCGTGCGCGTGCCCGGGGTTGCGCCCCGCCGGGTGAAAGGTCGGAGTTTCCTGGCCTTCGGACCGACGGTACGTCACACTCCTTGCGCCGCCGCACGGTAGCCTCGGGCCCGTAGCCGCCGGGCCCCTGCTGTCACGGCAGCGACAGGGCGGGTGATCCACCCGGTGGCGCCTCGCTCTAGTGGTTCCGCTAAATTACATCACGTCACATCTGTCCCCTTTTCCCAGGTTTATCTAGTATTTGGGGAAAACTGCTCGGCACGGGCGCGAGGCCGCTGGGGAAGGCGAACCTCGACCCACACTGGAGGTCCCGGTGACGACACGTGGAGTTCTGTACGTGCACTCCGCTCCGCGCGCGCTGTGCCCACACGTCGAGTGGGCCGTCGCGGGCGTGCTCGGCGCGCGCGTGAGCCTCGACTGGATCAGGCAGCCCGCCGCGCCGGGCACCTGGAGATCCGAATTCTCCTGGCAGGGCTCGGTGGGCACCGCCTCCAAGCTCGCCTCCGCCCTGCGCGGCTGGGATCTGCTGCGGTTCGAGGTCACGGCGGAGCCCTGCGCCGGCGCCGAGGGCGAGCGGTACAGCGCCACGCCCGAGCTCGGCATCTACCACGCCGTCACCGGAATGCACGGTGACATCCTCATCCCCGAGGACCGGCTCCGCGCCGCACTGGCGCGCTCGCAGCGCGGCGAGAGCGACCTGGAGGCGGAACTCGCCAAGCTCCTCGGCAAGCCCTGGGACGACGAACTCGAACCGTTCAGGTACGCGGGCGAGGGCGCGCCCGTGCGGTGGCTCCACCAGGTGGTCTGACATGCGCGAAGGGCCCCCACCACGTGGTGGGGGCCCTTCGCGTACCTACTGCGGCGAGGTCAGACGGTACGGAACGCCAGGACGACGTTGTGACCGCCGAAACCGAACGAGTCGTTCAGCGCCGCGATCCTGCCCTCGGGCAGCGCACGCGCCTCGCCCCGGACGATGTCCGCGTCGACCTCGGGGTCGAGGTTCTCGACGTTGATCGTCGGCGGGGCCATCCGGTGCTTCAGCGCGAGGACCGTCGCCACGGTCTCCACGCCGCCGGCGCCACCGAGCAGGTGACCGGTCATCGACTTGGTGCTGGCGATCGCCATGTGGTCCACGTCGTCGCCGAACGCCTTGCGCAGCGCCTTGATCTCCGCGACGTCACCCTGCGGCGTCGAGGTCGCGTGCGCGTTCACGTGCACGATCTCGGCGGGCTTGAGGTCCGTCGTGTCGATCAGGTTCTGCAGCGCCGCGGCGATGCCGTTGCCGGACGGCTCGGGCTGCGTGATGTGGTGCGCGTCGGCCGAGATGCCCTGGCCGACGGCCTCGGCGTAGACCTTCGCGCCGCGGGCCTTGGCGTGCTCCTCGGACTCCAGGACGATCACACCGGCGCCCTCGCCGAGCACGAAGCCGTTGCGGTCGGCGTCGTAGGGACGCGACGCGCCCTGCGGGTCGTCGTTGTTCTTCGACATCGCCATCATGTTGCCGAACGCGACGATCGGCAGCGGGTGGATCGCCGCCTCCGTGCCGCCCGCGACGACGACGTCGGCGCGGCCGGTGCGGATCATCTCGATCGCGTAGCCGATGGCCTCCGCGCCCGAGGCGCAGGCCGACACCGGGGTGTGGACACCCGACTGGGCGCCCAGCTCGATGCCGACGTTGGCCGCCGGGGAGTTGGGCATCAGCATCGGCACGGTGTGCGGGGAGACGCGGCGTACGCCCTTCTCCTTCAGCACGTCGTACTGGTCGAGAAGCGTGGTCACGCCGCCGATGCCGGAGGCGATGACCGCGCCGAGACGGTGCGGGTCCACCGAGGCGTCCTCGCCCGCCTTGGCGGTGAAACCGGCGTCCGCCCAGGCCTCCTTGGCCGCGATCAGCGCGAACTGCGCCGACCGGTCCAGCTTGCGGGCCTGCGGGCGGGGGATGACCTCGCCCGGCTCCACGGCGATCTGACCGGCGATGCGGACGGGCAGCTCGGCTGCCCAGTCCTGTTCCAGCGTGCTGACGCCGGAGCGGCCCGCGAGCAGGCCCTCCCACGTCGACGCTGCGTCGCCACCCAGCGGTGTGGTTGCGCCGATACCGGTGACGACCACGGTGCGATTGGTCGAGTTCACAGGAAATTTCTCCACGGTGTTGAGGGGATCAGCGGCGCCACCGCCGGGTGGCGACAGAGCACGAGCTGGGTCAGCTCTGGTGCTCGAGGATGTACTTGGTCGCGTCGCCGACCGTCTTGAGGTTCTTGACGTCGTCGTCCGGGATCTTCACGTCGAAGCGCTCTTCGGCGGCGACGACGACCTCGACCATGGACAGCGAGTCGACGTCCAGGTCGTCGGTGAAGGACTTGTCCAGCTGGACGTCCTCGACCGGGATGCCGGCGATCTCGTTGACGATCTCCGCGAGACCGGCGACGATCTCTTCCTGAGTGGCGGCCATGTTGGCGCTCCTTCTTATGTATCCAGAGGGTGTGGCGCCCGCCGCGGCAGCGGCAGGTTGGTTGCGACGCCCGGACCGGATGATCCGGACGTGATGCCTAGGGGAGGGTAACGACCGTGGCTGCGTAGACGAGACCCGCCCCGAAGCCGATGACGAGGGCGGTGTCGCCGCTCTTCGCCTCGCCGGTCGCCAGGAGCCGCTCCATCGCGAGCGGGATCGAGGCGGCCGAGGTGTTCCCGGTGGTGCGCACGTCACGGGCGACCGTGACGTGTTCCGGCAGTTTCAGAGTCTTCACCATCGAGTCGATGATCC
The DNA here is from genome assembly GCF_008642355.1 of Streptomyces venezuelae. NCBI lineage: Bacteria > Bacillati > Actinomycetota > Actinomycetes > Kitasatosporales > Streptomycetaceae > Streptomyces > Streptomyces venezuelae. The sequence continues at coordinate 2,413,518 of NZ_CP029193.1, read as the reverse complement.
GCTCGTTGGCCTGGTGCGGAATGAAGACGTCCAGGTCGTCCGCGGTGATTCCGGCCGCGTCCAGCGCCTGCTGGGCGACCTTCGCCATCTCGAACACGGCCCAGCGGAAGACCGCCTGGCCCTCCTGGGTGATGGCAGGGTACTTCGCGGGCGCGCCACCGTTGCGGTACACGTCCCACGCCTCGGTCTGCTTGATCGTCTCGGCCTTGTCGCCCTCCGAGCCCCACACCGTCGGACCGATCCGCGGCTCCTTGGAGGGGCCGACGATCACGGCGCCCGCGCCGTCACCGAAGAGGAACGCCGTGGCACGGTCGTGCAGGTCGGTGAGGTCGCTCAGCCGCTCCACACCGATCACCAGGACGTACTCGGCGGAACCGTCGACGACCATGCCCTTGGCGAGGGTCAGACCGTAACCGAAACCGGCGCAGCCCGCGGAGATGTCGAACGCGGCGGGCTTGCCCGCGCCGACCTTGTCCGCGATCTCGGTCGCGATCGCCGGTGTCTGCTTGAAGTGCGAGACGGTGGAGACGATGACGGCTCCGACCTGCTCGGGCGTGATGCCGGCGTCGGCGATCGCCTTGCCCGCGGCCTCGACGGACATCGCGGCCACGGTCTCCTCGTCGGAGGCCCAGTGGCGGGTCGCGATGCCGGAGCGGGAACGGATCCACTCGTCGGACGAGTCGATCGTCTCGAGGATGACCTCGTTCGGCACGACCCGGGTGGGACGGTAGCCGCCGACGCCCATGATCCGCGCGTACGGATGGCCCTGTGCGGCCTTGATCTTCGACATGCGCTACGGCTCCTTGTCTGTCGTCGGCTCAGGAATGCTCGGCGACGAGCGCGCGGGCCGCGTCGAGGTCGTCGGGGGTCTTCACCGCGAGGGTCTGGACGCCCTTGAGGGCGCGCTTGGCCAGACCGGTCAGCGTGCCGCCGGGGCACACCTCGATCAGCGCCGTCACGCCGAGCTCCTTGAAGGTCTCCATGCACAGGTCCCAGCGGACCGGGTTGGCGACCTGCCCGACCAGGCGGGAGATCACGTCGGTGCCGGTGGCGACCGTCTTGCCGTCGCGGTTCGAGACGTATGCGAAACGCGGGTCGGCGACGGTGAGGTCCTTGGCAGCCTCCTCCAGCGCGGCGACCGCGGGAGCCATGTGCTCGGTGTGGAACGCGCCCGCGACCTTGAGGGGAACGACCTTGCGGACGCCCTCGGGCTTGTCCTCCTGCAGCGCCGCGAGCTGCTCCAGGGTGCCTGCGGCAACGATCTGGCCGGCGCCGTTCACGTTGGCCGGGGTCAGCCCGAGCTTCTCCAGGTGCGGGACGGTGACCTCGGGGTCGCCGCCGAGGAGGGCGGCCATGCCGGTCTCCGTGACGGCGGCCGCCTCGGCCATGGCCAGACCGCGGGCGCGGACGAGACCGAGGGCCGCGTCGTCGGAGAGCACTCCGGCGTACGCGGCGGCCGTGATCTCGCCGACGCTGTGTCCGGCGACGGCGCCCGGCGTGATGTCACCGAGTGCCGCGGCCGAGAGCAGACCGGCGGCCACGAGCAGCGGCTGGGCCACGGCCGTGTCACGGATCGCGTCCGCGTCGGCCTGGGTGCCGTAGTGGGCGAGGTCGAGCCCGATGGCGTCCGACCAGGCGGCGATGCGGTCGGCAGCACCGGGGAGGTCGAGCCAGGGGGTCAGGAAGCCGGGCGTCTGAGCGCCTTGGCCGGGAGCGACGAGTACGAGCACTCTTACACTCTCTCTTGTGGACGGTGGGACCCGCCCGTGGGGACAGGGACGAAGAACCGGTGGGGGATTTGTAGGAGGCCGACAAACCCGCCGACAAACCCTACGACTGAGGATCGCCGTCGGCCAGCCGCCCCAGGATCAGCGCGATCCGCAGCGTGAAGGCCGAGCGGACATCGGAAGGTGACCAGCCGGTGACGTCAGTCACACGTCGGAGCCGGTAGCGCACGGTGTTGGGGTGGACGAAGAGCATTCTGGCCGCGCCTTCGAGACTGCTGGCTTGTTCCAGATAGACGCTGAGCGTCTCCAGGAGCGCGGAGCCCGCTTCCTCCAGTGGTCTGTAGATCTCCTCCACCAACTGCTCGCGCGCCGCCGGATCCCCGGCGATCGCGCGTTCGGGCAGCAGATCGTCCGCGAGGACCGGCCGCGGGGCGTCCTGCCAGGCGGCGGAGGCCTTGAGTCCGGCGGCCGCGGCCTGCGCGGAGCGGGTGGCGGCGAGCAGGTCGGGGACGATGGGACCGGCCACCACGGGACCGGCGGCGTACGGCCCGATCAGGGACTTCGCGACGTGCAGCGGATTGTCGTTGCCGCCCGCGATGACGACCAGGCGGTCCCCGAGCACACCCGTCAGGACCTGCAGCTTCGCGTGCCGGGCGGCACGGCGGATGGCCTCCACGGTGAGCTCGCTGTCGCCGTCGGGCGCGGTGCCGAGGACCACGCAGACGTGTTCGGGCGAGTTCCACCCGAGGGCCGCGGCCCGCGAGACGGCGCCCTCGTCGGCCTCGCCGGAGAGGACCGCGTTCACGACGAGCGATTCGAGCCGGGCGTCCCAGGCACCGCGTGCCTCGGCGGCCTGCGCGTACACCTGCGCCGTGGCGAAGGCGATCTCGCGGGCGTAGACGAGGAGGGCCTCCCGCAGCACCGACTCGTCGCCCGGCGCGGCGACCTCGTCGATCGCCGACTCCATGACCTCGATCGTCGTACGCACCATCTCCACGGTCTGGCGCAGGGTGATCGCCCTGGTCAGTTCGCGCGGGGCGGTGCCGAAGACGTCGGTGGAGATGGCCTGGGGGGCATCCGGGTGCCGGAACCACTCGGTGAACGCGGCGATACCGGCCTGGGCCACCAGGCCGATCCAGGAGCGGTTCTCCGGCGGCATCGCCCGGTACCAGGACAGCGTCTCGTCCATGCGCGCGATGGCCTGCGCCGCGAGGCTCCCGGACGACTTCTCCAGGCGCTTCAGGGTCGCGGCATGGGCGTGGGCGGACCGTCGGGCGTCCTGATGGGCTGCGTTCGCTGAAGGTTCGGGCACGGGGACAAGACTGCCTTATCGGGGCGGGGACATGCGGTGCAGGGGCCAGGACCTGTCCTACCGTGGGGGGCGTGATTGACGTACGGCGCTCCGGCGACCGGTACCGCGGCGGGGAGACCGCGGCCGGCATCGAGTCCTGCCACGCCTTCTCCTTCGGCCCCCACTACGACCCCGACAACCTCCGCTTCGGCGCGGTCCTCGCCTGCAACGAAGAGCGTCTCGCGCCCGGCGCGGGCTTCGACGAGCATCCGCACAGCCACACGGAGATCGTGACGTGGGTCGTGGAGGGCGAGCTCACCCACCGCGATTCGCGGGGCCACGCGTCCCGGGTCCGCCCCGGCGACGTGCAGCACCTGTCGGCCGCGGGCGGTGTCCGCCACGTGGAACGCAACGACGGCCCGGACCCGCTGGTCTTCGTCCAGATGTGGCTGGCCCCGCTCGCCCCGGGCGGCGACCCGTCCTACGAGGTGGTGCGCGGGATCGCCGACTCGACGCCGTACGCGGTGCCGGACGCGGGGGCGCTGCTGCACGTGCGGCGGCTCGCGACGGGGGAGCGCCTCGCGGTGCCGGAGGCGCCGTTCGTGTACGTCCACGTGGTACGCGGCAGGCTGTCCCTCGCGGGCGACCTGCTGGGCCCGGGGGACTCCGCGCGGATCAGCGCGGAGCCGGACCTGGAAGGGGAGGCCCGGGGCGCGGCCGAGATACTGATCTGGGAGATGACGAGCGCCGCCTGACCCGATGCCCTAGTCGCGGAGGTCGGCGAGCACCGCGTCGGTGAACGGGGGCCACACCTCGGCGGCCCACGGCCCGAAGGGCCGGTCGGTGAGCGCGACGCAGGCCGCCTGCGCGTCGGGGTCGATCCACAGGAACGTACCCGCCTGCCCGAAGTGCCCGAAGGTCCGGGGCGAGGACGAACTCCCCGTCCAGTGGGGCGACTTGGAGTCCCGGATCTCGAAGCCGAGCCCCCAGTCGTTGGGGTTCTGGTGCCCGTACCCGGGAAGGACGCCCTTCAGCCCGGGGTACGTCACGGTCATCGCCGCCGCCACGGTCCGCGCGTCGAGGAGGCGGGGTGCCTGCACCTCCGCCGCGAACCGCACCAGGTCGTCGACCGTCGACACGCCGTCCTTGGCGGGCGAGAGGTCGCCCTCCAGCGTCGTGTACGTCATCCCCAGCGGCGTCAGGACCGCCTGCCGCAGGTACTCCGCGAAGGGGATGTCGGTCGCCTTGGCGATGTGGTCGCCGAGCACCTCGAACCCCGCGTTGGAGTACAGCCGCCGTGTCCCCGGCGCCGACGTCACCCGGTGCTCGTCGAACGCGAGGCCGCTGGTGTGCGCGAGCAGGTGCCGCACCGTCGACCCCTCGGGCCCCGCGGGCTCGTCGAGCTCGATCGCCCCCTCCTCGTACGCGACGAGTGCGGCGTACGCAGCGAGGGGCTTGGTGACCGAGGCGAGCGCGAACCGCCGGTCCGTGGGGCCGTGCGCCCCCACGACGGTGCCGTCCGCCCGGACGACGGCCGCTGCGGCGGTGGGAACGGGCCAGTTCTCGATCAACGCGAGGCTCTGCATGCCCCCGAGCCTAAGCGGCTCACAGGTTGAGCCGCATCGAGGGGTCGGGCTTGCGGACGAAGCCCAGCGACGCTGAAGACGGAGCCGGTCAGGCCGTGCGGGTTGCCCGCGCGCCCGATCCGGTGGTCGAGCGTGCCGACGGCCGGCGCGGCGAGCCCGCCGGGGCGCTCCGGATGATCGACGACGAACGCCGCGAAGTCCCCGTCGGGTTCGCCGAGCCGACGCCGTACGGTCGGCAGGGACTCGGCGTGCCAGCCCGTGTCCGACGCGGTGGCGCTTCCGGCCGCTGAGCGCCCCGCGAAGACGGAGTCGATCATCACCTGCCTCAGTCTGAGCAGTTCCTCGGCGTCTTCCGGCGTGGCACGGCGTACGGAATTCATGCCGGGACCGTAGTGACCAGGCGCGGAGGTGTCTTCCGGATTTCCACCAAATCCGCTTGCTTGGAGTGCACTCCAAGGTTCTAGCGTGTGGTTCATGACGGTGACGGAGACCAGGACCCAGGCGAAACCGGACGGGCAGGACCACTACACGATCAGTGAAGTCGTCGACCGGACCGGTCTCTCCGCCTACACCCTGCGGTGGTACGAGCGGATCGGCCTGATGCCGCACATCGACCGCTCCCACACGGGCCAGCGCCGCTACCGCAACCGCGACCTCGACTGGCTGGCGTTCGTCGGGAAGCTGCGCCTGACCGGGATGCCCGTGGCGGACATGGTCCGGTACGCGGAGCTGGTGCGCGAAGGGCAGCACACCTTCCCGCAGCGCCAGGAACTCCTGGAGCGGACCCGGCGCGACGTCCGCGCGCGGATCGCGGAGCTGCAGGACACCCTCGCCGTCCTCGACTACAAGATCGATCACTATGCGGGCGCCCGCAAGGCGTCGGAAAGGCCCTGACTGATGACGGACAAGGCAATAGCGAAGGTGCGGCTCGGCACGGGCGGCCCCGAGGTCGGCGTCCAGGGTCTCGGCTGCATGGGCATGAGCTTCGCCTACGGCCCCACGGACACCGACCAGGCCCGCGCCACCCTGGACCGCGCCCTGGAGCTCGGCGTCACCCTCTACGACACCGCCGACGTCTACGGCATGGGCGAGAACGAGAAGTTCCTCGCCCCCTTCGTCAAGGCACACCGCGACGAGATCGTCCTCGCCACGAAGTTCGCCCTGGCCATCGACCCGGCGGAGCCGACGAAGCGGCGCATCGACAACAGCCCCGCGTACATCCGCGCCAGCGTCGACGCGAGCCTGCGCCGCCTCGGCACGGACGTCATCGACCTCTACTACATGCACCGCCGCGACCCGGACGTGCCGATCGAGGAGACCGCCGGCGTGCTCGCGGAGCTCGTCGCCGCGGGCAAGGTCAAGCACATCGGCCTGAGCGAGGTCACCGGCCCCGAACTGCGCGCCGCGCACGCCGTCCACCCCGTCGCCGCCGTGCAGTCGGAGTGGTCGCTGTTCAGCCGCGACATCGAGCGCGGCGTGGTCCCGGCGGCGGCCGACCTCGGGGTGGCCCTCGTGCCGTACTCCCCACTCGGCCGCGGCTTCCTCACCGGCGCGTTCGTCAGCGCCGACAAGGAGCTCGGCGAGGACGACTTCCGGCGCCGTCAGCCCCGCTTCACCGGCGACAACGCCACCGCCAACGCGGCCCTCCTCGCCCCCGTCCGCTCCGTCGCCGAGGCGCACGGAGCCAGCCTCGGCCAGGTCGCGCTCGCCTGGGTCCAGCAGCAGGCGGACATCCACGGCCTGCCCGTCGTCCCGATCCCCGGCACCCGCAAGGCCACCCGGGTCGAGGAGAACACCGCGGCCACCCGCATCACCCTCACCGAGAACGACCTCGCCGCCCTCGAACCGATCGCCGCGGGCGTCGCGGGCGACCGCTACGCCGACATGTCCTTCACGTCGGCGGGACGGGAGTAGCGGCAGCGGAACGGCACGGGGCTCACAGCTCGGCGAGCAGCTCGGTCTTCTTCACCGTGAACTCGTCGTCCGTGAGCAGACCGGCCCGGTGCAGCTCGCCCAGGTGCCGGATGCGCTCCGCGATGTCCGCCGGATCGCGCCGCACGGCGGGCGTCACGGCGGCGGCGACGGCGCCCAGGCCGTCGGAGTTCGGCGCCGGGCCCGACGCCCGCACCGCGGCGAGGACCGACGCGGCGAACGGCAGTGACTCGTGGACCGGGCCGTAGCCGAGGCCGAAGACGACGGCCGCCGGGTCCTGGTCGGCCTGTGCGGGCTGCGCCACCGGCGTCTCGCGGCGCAGCAGCCGCAGATGGCCCTCGAACACCTCGGGCGAGCGCCACTCGATGCCGCTCAGGTCGGTGACCGGGAAACTCTGGTCACCGGCCTTCCACTTCGCCGAGGACGCGCCCGTCCAGAACCAGCGGAACGACACCAGCTTCCCGTCGAAGGACGCCTTGCCGTCGTACGCCTTGAACTGCAGCGGCGCCTCGGGCGGCGCCACCAGGAAGCGGTCCGGGCTCTCGCCGTCGTCCGGCGGGAGCTGCGCCCGCAGCTCGTCCGCGTAGTACTCGGCGAGCGTCTCCCGCTCCGCGGGCAGCACCAGGCGGTACGGGTCGCAGTTCTCCTTGAGCTGCCCCGCCGCGGCCTCCATCAGAGGATCGGCGCCCGGTCTCGGCACGGCATGCAGGACCACGGTCCCGCGCTTGCCGGAGGAGAGCGTCACCGCCGAGATCGCCTCATGGGGGATGCGCCGTTCGCCGAGCGCCTGGAACAGCTTCGGCGTGCGGATTCCCCGTTCGAAGCGGATGAGCACGGAGTCGGACTCGAACTCCCAGGCGGCATGAAATCCGGCCAGAACATCACCCATGCGGCTCATCGTAGGCGGCACGCGCTCCTCCGTCCCTCCCGCGGCGGGCCGCTGTTTCATCGATTTCTACGCGCGTCAGGCCGCTGCCCCACCGGAAATGTTCTTCCGGCAGGCACCGTCCCCGCTCGCGCACCGCACCGCGTGGTACGAACCAGTCCCGATTTCGGCGAAGTTCCGCAGGCTCTCCGTGCCCGGCTCGAAATAGCCGGTGTGCCCCCGCGCGCCCGCCGCGGAGAACACGCGCGCCCCGAAGCCCTCGGCCACCGGGTCGGCGCCGTGGCCGAGCCCGCCGAATTCCATGTTCGGGACATCCTGGATCCAGTCGTCGCCGTCCCGGGTCGCCCAGACCCGGGCGCCCGTGCCCAGCTGGGAGGCCGAGTCGGCCCGCATGCCGGGGCTTCCCGCCACCGCGATGTCCGTGACCCGCGGGGGCAGGTTCCGCGCGGCCACACCGCACACCACGGAGCCGTAGCTGTGGCAGTACAGCGCGACCGGCGTACGGCCGGGCAGGCCGCGCACCAGCGCTTCGAGGCGGGTGGCCCCGTCCTCGGCGCGCATGGCGGTGGCCGCGTCCACGCCGATGCCGACGGGCGCGGTGTAGTCGGCCCAGGCGATCACGGCGGTACGCGCGCGTGGGCTGACCGCGCGCTCCGCGCGGTAGAGCGACTTCGCCATGCCCACCGGTGCCGAGTACTTGCGGAACGTCCGCTCGAAGGTCAGCACGTTGGTGTCGACGCCGGGCACGACGACGGAGACGCGGCGGGCCTTGTCCAGGTCTCCGAAGACCTCCGCCATGCGTCCGGAGCCCATCGGGTCGAAGGCGAGGACCTGGCGCCCCGGGCGCATCATCACGCCGAACCGCTTCATCCTGCGCTCGGCCTCCTGCTGCCCCAGCGGGGAGAGGCGCTTGTCGTGCATCCGTTCACGCTCGACCTTGCGGGCCTGCCCCAGCGCGATGCGGTTCGCCCGGTAGCGGAGCGTGGCGGGCGCGCCGTTCATGTTGCCGACCGCGAGCGGGTAGCGGCCGGCGAGCCGGTGGCGCTGGTGCCCGTCGAGGGAGGCGAAGAATCGGGCGAGCCGGCCCGCGGGGGCATCGGCGTCGGGCAGCGCGCGCCCGTCGATGCTTCCCCGCTCCCAGGCGGAGAGCGCGGCTTGCAGGGGCGACGCGTTGTCCTTGTTGTGGCGCACGGCGGTCCAGCCGGTGGTCGCCAGCATGACGAACACGACGGCCAGCGCGAGCAGAGCGCGCCATGCGTTGAGTTGAGGGGAGGAGTCGAAGGAAGTCACTACGGAACACCCTAGGAGAACCGTGATGTTTACCGTGCATCGCGTGGTGCAGATCACGTTTCTGAAGGGTGAATCGAGGCATAGCGGGCGCATGTGCCGCGAGGGGTCACGCTCTGTGTGTGCCGCGCCAGCCCTCCGCCAACGCGGGCCCCAGGTGGTCGAGATACGTCTCCGTCAGCGCGCGGATCGACTCGGGGCTCGTGTCCTGGCCCGCGCCCCACTGGCGTCCCGTGATCCGCATGACCCCGCTGAACGCGGCCACCGCCACGCGCGGCCGCGGGTCGGTCTCCAGGTCGAGCCCCTCGCGCTCGGCGATCACGCGGGCGACCTCGTCCTCGGTCTCGATGGAGCGGCGCAGGTGGACGGCGAGCAGCGCGGGCGTCGACTCGATCATCTGGTAGGTGCGCATGTGGAGTTCGACGGGGACGACCTCCTCGATGGACTGCCCCATCGCCTCCCAGGTGCCGAGGACGGCGCCGCGCAGCGCTTCCAGCGGGGCCTCGTGGGCGGGGCGGTCGCGCACGGCCTGGACGAAGCGCGCCTCGATCATCTCCTGGACGGCGAAGGCGGCTTCCTGCTTGTTGGCGAAGTAGCGGAAGAAGGTGCGCTGCGAGACGTCGACGGCCTCGACGATCTCGTCGACGGTCGTCTCCTCGTACCCCTTGGTCGTGAAGAGTTCGAGAGCCACGCGCAGGAGGGTGTCGCGGGTGCGCTGCTTCTTGAGCTCGCGCAGTCCTGTCGCCGGCTGGGTCGTCTTCACACCGTGGCCCTCTTCCTCGCGCACCGCTCGCGTTCTTCGTCGCGTTTTCCCAGTTCACCATACCTGTGAGCGATGTGACAGTGACCGGCATGCGAAATGGTTTGTCAACTGTCAGCCGCTGTCACTAGCCTCCCGGTATGACTAGTCAGATCACCGTCGACAAGGCGGACAAGGCGCCGGAACCGGCATCCGGTCCGGCCCCGGCCAAGGGGCTCCGTGGCCACCCCTGGCTGACGCTGTTCGCCGTGGCGATCGGCGTGATGATGGTCGCCCTCGACGGCACCATCGTGGCGATAGCCAACCCGGCCATCCAGAAGGACCTCGGCGCCACCTTCGCGGACGTCCAGTGGATCACCAACGGCTACTTCCTCGCGCTCGCCGTCGCGCTGATCACCGCGGGCAAGCTGGGCGACCGCTTCGGCCACCGGCAGACCTTCCTCATCGGCGTGGTCGGCTTCGCCGCCGCCTCCGGAGCCATCGGCCTCTCCGACAGCATCGCGTTCGTGGTCACCTTCCGCGTGCTCCAGGGACTCTTCGGAGCCCTGCTGATGCCCGCCGCGCTCGGCCTCCTCAGGGCGACGTTCCCGGCCGAGAAGCTCAACATGGCCATCGGCATCTGGGGCATGGTCATCGGTGCCTCCACGGCCGGCGGCCCGATCCTCGGCGGCCTCCTGGTCCAGCACGTCAGCTGGCAGTCCGTCTTCTTCATCAACGTGCCCGTCGGCGTCATCGCCCTGGTGCTCGGCATCGTCATCCTCAAGGACCACCGCGCGGAGAACGCGCCGAAGTCCTTCGACGTCGTCGGCATCGCGCTGCTCTCGGCGGCCATGTTCTGCCTGGTCTGGGCGCTCATCAAGGCCCCGGAGTGGGGCTGGGGCGCGGGCCTGACCTGGACCTTCATCGGCGCCTCCGTGGTGAGCTTCGCGCTCTTCGCGGTCTGGGAGTCGAAGGTCGAGGAGCCGCTCGTCCCGCTGGCCCTGTTCCGCTCGGTGCCGCTCTCCGCCGGCGTGGTCCTGATGGTGCTCATGGCCATCGCGTTCATGGGCGGACTGTTCTTCGTCACCTTCTACCTGCAGAACGTGCACGGGATGAGCCCCGTCGACAGCGGCCTGCACCTGCTGCCGCTCACCGGCATGATGATCATCGGCTCGCCGCTGGCGGGCGCCATGATCACCAAGATGGGTCCGCGCATCCCGCTGGCGGGAGGCATGCTCTGCACCGCCATCGCCATGTACGGCATGTCCACGCTGGAGGCCGGCACCGGCAGCGGCCTCATGTCGGTCTGGTTCGCCCTCCTCGGCCTCGGCCTCGCCCCCGTCATGGTCGGCGCCACCGAGGTCATCGTCGGCAACGCGCCGATGGAGCTCTCCGGCGTCGCGGGCGGCCTCCAGCAGGCCGCCATGCAGATCGGCGGCAGTCTCGGCACGGCCGTCCTCGGCGCCGTCATGGCCTCGAAGGTCGACAGCGACCTGCCCGAGAACTGGGCCGACGCGAAGCTCCCGCCGCTCAGCGAGGCCCAGCTCGACCAGGCGGCGGAGGCCGTCCAGGTCGGCGTGGCACCGGTGCCGCCCAAGGCGCCGCCGTCCGTCGCCGACCAGATCACCACCGTCGCGCACGACACGTTCATGTCGGGCATGGGCATGGCCTGCCTGGTCGCCACCGGCGTCGCCGTGGTCGCGGTCTTCGTCGCGTTCCTGACCAAGCGCGGCGACAACGCGGAGGCGGGCGCGGGCGTCGGTCACATCTGAGCCCCCCCCCGGGGATCAGGGAAAGCCCCTCAGGGACATCCTGGGGGGCTTTCGCCTATCAGGATGAGCGGCGTCCGTACCCCTTCCGGCGCGCCGACAAGCGGGTCCACAGTGCGGTCAGAAGAACCGAGCAATCAGAAGATCCGCAGCACACGGGGGTTCGACACATGCGTACGACCATGCCCGCGGCCGTCACGGCAGCCGCACTCGCCGCCGTCATCCTCACACCCGCCCACGCCGGAGCCGCCGCCCCGCCGACGCTGCGCGCCTGCGGCCCCGGAGAGCTCTGTCTCTGGCAGAAGGCGCAGTTCAAGGGCGCACGCCAGGTGTACGAGCTGTCGGACATCGACATCGAGAGCTGCACCGCGCTGCCGGAGGGGGGCAGCGCGCAGGCCCTCGCCAACCGCACCGGACGACCCGTCACCACGTACCAGTCGGCGGAGTGCGCGGAGACCGGCGAGTTCGACACGTACCCCGGCGGCGGCACCTGGGCACCCGAATCGCCGTACCGCATCCGGGCCTTCAAGGTCTGGGAGAGCTGAAGGCGGGTACCCGGAGGGTGGCGGGCCCCGGACGCACCAGGCGCAAGCTCCCCGGCTCACGCGGCCGTACGGGGTCGCGGAGTCGGCCGGATCGCGCGACGCAGGACGAGTCCTGACGGGCCCGCGGGTGACATGGGAAGAAAGCCGGAGGGCGACGGGATCCCATCCCGTCGCCCTCCGGCTTCCGTATGTGCCCTGCCGGGCGTGCCGCAACGGCTACGCGTCGCCGCCCGCCGCACCCGGGTCGGCCGCCGCGACGTCGAGGAGCTGGTAGCGGTCGACCGCCTGCTTCAGGACGGAGCGGTCCACCTTGCCCTCGCGCGCCAGCTCGGTCAGCACGCCCACCACGATCGACTGCGCGTCGATGTGGAAGTAACGGCGGGCCGCACCACGCGTGTCCGCGAAGCCGAAGCCGTCCGCGCCGAGCGACTGGTACGTACCGGGAACCCAGCGGGAGATCTGGTCCGGAACGCTCCGCATCCAGTCCGAGACGGCCACGAACGGCCCTTCGGCGCCGGACAGCTTCCGCGTCACGTACGGCACGCGCTGCTCCTCCTCCGGGTGCAGGAGGTTGTGGCGCTCCACGTCCACCGCCTCGCGGCGCAGCTCGTTCCAGGAGGTCGCCGACCAGACGTCCGCCTTGACGTTCCACTCCGAGGCCAGGATCTGCTGCGCCTCGACCGCCCACGGCACCGCGACACCGGACGCGAGGATCTGCGCCGGGATGGCGCCCTGCTCGCCCGCCTTGAAGCGGTAGATGCCCTTGAGGATGCCGTCGACGTCCACGTCGGCGGGCTCGGCCGGGTGCTGGATCGGCTCGTTGTAGACGGTGAGGTAGTAGAAGACGTCCTCACTGTCGGGGCCGTACATCCGGCGCAGGCCGTCCTTGACGATGTGCGCGATCTCGTAGCCGAACGCCGGGTCGTAGGCGACGCAGCCCGGGTTCGTGGAGGCCAGCAGCTGCGAGTGGCCGTCCGCGTGCTGCAGCCCCTCACCGGTCAGCGTCGTGCGTCCCGCGGTCGCGCCGAGGACGAAACCGCGCGCGAGCTGGTCGGCCATCTGCCAGAACTGGTCGCCGGTGCGCTGGAAGCCGAACATCGAGTAGAAGACGTAGACGGGGATCAGCGGCTCGCCGTGCGTCGCGTAGGCCGAACCGGCGGCGATCAGGGACGCCGTGCAGCCCGCCTCCGAGATGCCGTCGTGCAGCATCTGGCCCGTCGGCGACTCCTTGTACGCGAGGAGGAGCTCGCGGTCCACCGCCTCGTACTGCTGGCCGAGCGGGTTGTAGATCTTCGCGCTCGGGAAGAACGCGTCCATGCCGAAGGTGCGGTACTCGTCGGGGGCGATCAGCACGAAGCGCTTGCCGATCTCCTTGTCCCGCATGAGGTCCTTCAGGATGCGGACGAACGCCATGGTGGTGGCGATCGACTGCTGGCCCGAGCCCTTCTTCGCGGCCGCGTACGCCTTGTCCTCCGGGAGCTGGAGGGGCTTGGAGCGCACGACGCGGGTCGGGACGTAACCGCCCAGGCCCTTGCGGCGGTCGTGCATGTACTGGATCTCTTCGGAGTCGCGGCCCGGGTGGTAGTACGGCGGGGCGCCGCCCTCCAGCTGCTTGTCCGTGATCGGGATGTGCAGCCGGTCGCGGAAACCCTTGAGGTCGTCGACCGTGAGCTTCTTCATCTGGTGCGTGGCGTTGCGGCCCTCGAAGTTCGGGCCGAGGGTCCAGCCCTTGACCGTCTGCGCGAGGATCACCGTCGGCTGGCCCTTGTGGGCCTTCGCCGCCGCGTACGCCGCGTAGACCTTCTTGTGGTCGTGACCGCCGCGGCCCAGGTGCAGGATCTGCTCGTCGGTCATGTTCTCGACCATGGCGCGCAGCCGGTGGTCGTCGCCGAAGAAGTGCTCGCGGATGTACGCGCCGGTCTCGGTCGCGTACGTCTGGAACTGGCCGTCGGGCGTGGTGTTGAGCCGGTTGACCAGGACGCCGTCGCGGTCCTGCGCGAGCAGCGGGTCCCAGCTGCGGTCCCAGACCAGCTTGATGACGTTCCAGCCGGCGCCGCGGAACTGCGACTCCAGCTCCTGGATGATCTTGCCGTTGCCGCGCACCGGACCGTCGAGGCGCTGCAGGTTGCAGTTGACGACGAAGGTCAGGTTGTCCAGGCCCTCGCGGGCGGCGATGGAGAGCTGGCCGAGCGACTCGGGCTCGTCCATCTCGCCGTCGCCGAGGTAGGCCCACACGTGCGACTTGGAGGTGTCGGCGATGCCGCGCGCCTCCATGTAGCGGTTCATGCGGGCCTGGAAGATCGCGCCGAGCGGGCCGAGGCCCATCGAGACGGTCGGGAACTCCCAGAAGTCCGGCATGAGGCGCGGGTGGGGATAGGACGAGAGACCGTTGGGGGCCTTCGACTTCTCCTGGCGGAACGCGTCGAGCTGCTCCTCCGAGAGCCGGTCGAGGAGGAAGGCGCGGGCGTAGATGCCGGGGGACGCGTGCCCCTGGAAGAAGATCTGGTCGCCGCCGTCGCCCTCGTCCTTGCCGCGGAAGAAGTGGTTGAAGCCCACGTCGTAGAGCGAGGCGGAGGAGGCGAAGGTGGCGATGTGGCCGCCGACGCCGATGCCGGGGCGCTGGGCGCGCGAGACCATCACCGCGGCGTTCCAGCGGGTGGCGTTCAGGACCTTGCGTTCGATTTCCTCGTTGCCGGGGAAGAACGGCTCGTCCTTGGTGGCGATCGTGTTGACGTAGTCCGTACTGCGCATCTCCGGCACGGCGACGCGCTTCTCCCGCGCGCGCTCGATCAGCCGGAGCATCAGGTACCTGGCCCGCTCACGGCCGCGTTCGTCGACCGCGGCATCGAGGGAGTCGAGCCACTCCTGGGTCTCTTCGGGATCGAAGTCCGGGACCTGACTCGGCAGGCCGCCAATGATGATCGGGTTGCGATCGGATCCGGAAGCCACGCTGTTCCTTCGCTGTTGGGGCTCTCGCCTGGGTCATGCCTGGCCTTGCACCGCTCCCCATCGTGTACCTCGCGGACGCAAACGTCATGTCTACCGAGAGGTAACCGAGACGCCCGGTCGGCCGTCCCTGGGGTAGGCTCGGCCCAAATCGCAACGATACGCCCATCCTGCCTAACCGCTTCGCAGAGCCGTTCGGTCTCGTACGGATGTGGCGACAGTTGCGGCGACACGGTCGGGAACGTCACCGTTTCGGCGGTCTCGGCGGCCGGGTACTTGCGCGATCGGTCCCGCCCGTGTGGACTACGGCCAACGCCCCGCGCACGCGCGTGGCTGACAGGCATTCCCAAAAACATGATCAGGAGGCAATCCGTGAGCGCGACCGCGGACCACGCGGAGACGAACCTGGCCGTAAGGCTTGGTTTCCAGCCCGACCAGGTGGTCCAGGAGATCGGCTACGACGACGACGTCGACCAGGAGCTCCGCGAGGCCATCGAGCAGGCCACAGGCACTGAGCTCGTCGACGAGGAGTACGACGACGTGGCCGACGCCGTGGTGCTCTGGTTCCGTGAGGACGACGGGGACCTGACTGATGCGCTGGTGGATGCCATCGCGTACATGGAGGAGGGCGGCTCGATCCTGCTGCTGACTCCGAAGACCGGTCGTGACGGTTACGTCGAGCCGAGCGAGATCGGCGAGGCGGCCACCACCGCGGGTCTGTCGGCGACCAAGAGCGTCAACGCCGGCAAGGACTGGAGCGGCAGCCGTCTCCTCACGCCGAAGGGCGCCGCCAAGAAGCGATAGCGCTCCGCCGGAACGAGTGCTGGTGAGGCTCCTCGCCGACCTGCTGGTCGGCGGGGAGCCTCGCGCATGCGTGGGGTACGGGCCGCGGGGAACGCGCGGACGTAGGGTGGGGTCACCCGAACAGCCCCATTCGAATGGGCCCCGTCGAAGGGATGCGTACACATGGCGCTCGATGGAATCGCGGCCGGCACCAAGGCCCCGGATTTCGAGCTGAAGGACAACCACGGCCGGACCGTGCGGCTGTCCGACTTCCGCGGTGAGAAGAACGTGGTGCTGCTGTTCTACCCGTTCGCCTTCACCGGCGTGTGCACCGGGGAGCTCTGCGCGCTCCGCGACGAGCTCCCGAAGTTCGTCAACGACGACACCCAGCTGCTCGCCGTCTCCAACGACTCCATCCACACGCTGCGCGTCTTCGCCGAGCAGGAGGGCCTGGAGTACCCGCTGGTCTCCGACTTCTGGCCGCACGGCGAGGTCTCGCGGGCGTACGGCGTCTTCGACGAGGAGAAGGGCTGCGCGGTGCGCGGCACCTTCATCATCGACAAGGAGGGCGTGGTGCGCTGGACCGTCGTCAACGACCTGCCCGACGCGCGTGACCTGAACGAGTACGTCGAGGCGCTCGAAACGCTCTGAGCAAGCCCTGTTTTCGCTCGCGGCCGGGAACCGGTCACTAGGATCCACACGTTGATCCGATGGCAACGCAACGCTTGGGGCTCCCCGCCCCTGGACACCAATTGGGAGGACTCGTGGGAGTCAGCCTCAGCAAGGGCGGCAACGTATCGCTGAGCAAGGAGGCGCCGGGCCTGACCGCGGTTCTGGTCGGCCTCGGCTGGGACGTCCGCACCACCACCGGTACGGACTTCGACCTCGACGCAAGCGCGATCCTGACGAACGCGGAGGGCAAGGTCAGCAGTGACCAGAACTTCGTCTTCTTCAACAACCTGAAGAGCCCCGACGGCTCCGTCGAGCACACCGGTGACAACACGACCGGTGAGGGCGAGGGCGACGACGAGGCGATCAAGGTCGACCTGGCCGCGGTCCCCGCCGACGTCGAGAAGATCGTCTTCCCGGTCTCGATCTACGACGCGGAGAACCGCCAGCAGTCGTTCGGCCAGGTGCGCAACGCGTTCATCCGCGTCGTGAACCAGGCGGGCGGCGCGGAGATCGCGCGGTACGACCTCTCCGAGGACGCCTCGACGGAGACCGCCATGGTCTTCGGCGAGCTGTACCGCCACGGCGCCGAGTGGAAGTTCCGCGCGGTCGGCCAGGGCTACGCCTCGGGTCTGCGCGGCATCGCGCAGGACTTCGGCGTCAACGTCTGAGCCGAGCACGCCCCAGCGCTCTCCGTCCGGCGCCGCACAGTTTCGAGGTGCGGCGCCGGACGTGCTCACGCTCACCACCCCGCGCGCGGTCACCGCTGTCCGGGGGTTTCCGTTCACCACGGGGAGGACTTCACCATGGGCGTCACGCTCGCCAAGGGAGGCAATGTCTCCCTCTCCAAGGCCGCACCGAACCTCACCCAGATCCTCGTCGGCCTGGGCTGGGACGCGCGCTCCACCACCGGCGCCCCCTTCGACCTCGACGCCAGCGCGCTGCTGTGCAACGCGGGCCGGGTCCTCGGCGACGAGTGGTTCGTCTTCTACAACAACCTGAAGAGCCCCGACGGCTCCGTCGAGCACACCGGCGACAACCTCACGGGCGAGGGTGACGGCGACGACGAGTCGCTCCTGATCGACCTCTCCAAGGTCCCGGAGAACTGCGACAAGATCATCTTCCCGGTCTCGATCCATGACGCGGACAACAGGGGCCAGACGTTCGGCCAGGTCAGCAACGCGTTCATCCGCGTCGTGAACCAGGCGGACGGCCAGGAACTCGCCCGTTACGACCTCAGTGAGGACGCCTCCTCGGAGACGGCGATGATCTTCGGCGAGGTGTACCGGTACGGGGGAGAGTGGAAGTTCCGTGCAGTCGGGCAGGGGTACGCGTCGGGTCTGCGCGGTATCGCTCTAGACTTCGGGGTCAACGTTTCGTAAAGCAGGGGACCGGCGCGGGGGAGACCGCTACACGGGAGCCCGTACACACACGATTGGGTAGCCAGTGCTTCTGAAAACCTTCGGCTGGTCGTTCGCGGTCACCGCGCTCGGCCTGGTCGCCGCGGTGTTCTACGGGGGGTGGACAGGCTTCGGCGTCGTGGCGATCCTGTCCGTCCTCGAGATCTCGCTGTCCTTCGACAACGCGGTGGTCAACGCCGGAATCCTGAAGAAGATGAATGCCTTCTGGCAGAAGATCTTCCTCACCATCGGTGTGCTGATCGCGGTCTTCGGCATGCGGCTGGTCTTCCCCGTCGTCATCGTGGCCGTCAGCGCCAAGATCGGCCCGATCGAGGCCGTCCGTCTCGCGCTCAACGACAAGGACCAGTACCAGCAGCTGGTCACCGACGCGCACCCGTCGATCGCCGCCTTCGGTGGCATGTTCCTGCTGATGATCTTCCTCGACTTCATCTTCGAGGACCGGGACATCAAGTGGCTGGGCTGGCTGGAGCGTCCGCTCGCCAAGCTCGGCAAGGTCGACATGCTGTCGGTCTGCATCGCGCTCGTCGTGCTCCTGATCTCCGCCATGACCGTCGCCACCCACGCCCACCAGCACGGCGGCGTGCATGTGGACAAGGCGCAGACCGTCCTCATCTCGGGTGTCGCGGGTCTGATCACGTATCTCGTGGTCGGCGGCCTCTCCAGTTACTTCGAGAACAAGCTCGAGGAAGAGGAGGAGCGCGAGCACGAGCAGGAGGAAGCCGCCGCGAAGTCGGGCAAGAAGGTTCCTGCCGTCGTCCTGGCCGGCAAGGCCGCGTTCTTCATGTTCCTCTACCTCGAGGTCCTGGACGCGTCGTTCTCCTTCGACGGTGTCATCGGCGCCTTCGCCGTCACCAACGACATCGTGCTGATGGCTCTCGGCCTCGGTATCGGCGCCATGTACGTCCGGTCCCTCACGGTCTACCTGGTCCGCCAGGGCACCCTGGACGACTACGTGTACCTGGAGCACGGCGCGCACTACGCGATCGGCGCCCTCGCCGTGATCCTCCTGGTCACGATCCAGTACGAGATCCACGAGGTCATCACCGGTTCCGTCGGCGTCATCCTGATCGCCTGGTCCTTCATCTCGTCGGTGATCAGGAACAAGCGGATCGCGGCGGCCGAGGGGCAAGGGAGCTCCGGAGACAAGGCGGAGGTCTCCTCGGGCGTCTGAGACTGACCGATTCCCTCACCGCGCTGTCCGATTCCGGTTCCCGGAGTGTGACGACGGCCAAGGCGAGGAACGCTCTGTGCGGGGCGGCCGTCGAGGAGATGTCCTCATGGCCGCCCCGTCGGTATTCGTAGGCGGCACAAGGGCACTTGGGGGCGGAATGTCCTTCTGGGACGGACTGTGGCGTGGGCGTTCGACGGACTATGAATCGGGCAGCGCCGCCACCAACTCCATCGAACTGACCAAGCGGCACCCGACGGTCTCGCTCTCCAAACAGGGCGCGGCCACCGGCAACCTGCGCGTCAACCTGTCCTGGCAGATGCGGACGTCCGACCTCATCGGCAAGCCGCGCGGCGGCGGCCTGCTGCGGCACCCCCTCCAGATGTTCCGGCCCGAGCCGGTCCAGGCGCACACGCAGAGCATGGTCAACGTCGACCTCGACCTGGGCTGTCTGTACGAGCTGGCCGACGGCGACAAGGGCGTGGTGCAGCCGCTGGGCCACTTCCTCGGGAGCCTCAACTCCCCGCCGTATGTGAAGGGCAGCGGCGACGACCGGTTCGGGTCGGGCTCGGGCGAGACGCTCTACGTGAACCTCGACCACCGCGAGGCGATCAAGCGGCTGCTGGTCTTCGTGTACATCTACGACCAGACGCCGGCGTTCGACCGTACCCACGCGAAGGTCACGCTCTACCCCAGCAACGGCCCCCGGATCGAGATCGACCTGGACGAGCGGCAGCCGCAGGCCCGCTCGTGCGCCGTGGTCTCCATCGAGAACGTCAAGGACGAACTGATCGTGCGCCGCGAGGTCAAGTTCGTCTACGGCTTCCAGGCCGAGCTCGACCGGCTGTACGGCTGGGGGCTCCAGTGGGGCCGGGGCTACAAGTCCAAGGTGGGCTGACCCGTGCGGGCCCCGTCAGCGGGACAGGAACTGCGGCCCCTGCGGAGGCAGCCGGAAGTTCGGGTCCGGCATCGGGGCCACCGGCTGCGGATAGCCGTACGACGGCTGGGCGACGGGGGCCGGCTGCACGACCGGGGTCGGCTGGGTGGGCGCGGCCGGCGGATAGCCGTAGGAGGGCTGGGGCGCCGGGTGCCGGGGCGGCTCGGGCGGGTAGCCGTACGAGGGCTGCGGCGGCGACTGCGGGGCGGGCTGGTGCTGCGGCATGGGCTGCTGGGGCGGCAGCGGGAAGGATGCCGAGGGCGAGGGCTCCGGAGCCGCGGAGTCCGAGTCGTCCACGGAGATGCCGAAGTCGGAGGCGAGGCCCTCCAGGCCGTTGGAGTACCCCTCGCCGAGGGCGCGGAACTTCCAGCCCTCGCCACGGCGGTAGAGCTCCCCGCAGATCAGCGCGGTCTCCTCACCGGTCTGCGGGGTGATGTCGAAGTGGGCGAGCGGCTCGCCGTCGGTGACGGTGGCGTCGTACAGCAGGATCCGCAGCGCCGGCACGTGTTCGAAGGCGACGCCCTCCGCCGACGCGGCGAGGAGCACGCGGCTGACGGCCGGGTCCATGCCCGCCAGGTCCGTCTGGATGGTGTCCGTCAGACCCTCCGCGGTCCGCTTCTTGCCGAGCCGCCAGACCTTGCCCGCCGGGTGGCGCGGCTGGTTGTAGAAGACGAAGTCCTCGTCCGAGCGCACCCGCCCGTCGCCGCCGAGCAGCAGCGCCGACGCGTCGACGTCGGGGACGCCCTGTCCGGGGGTCCAGCGCAGCACGGCCCGGACGGCCGAGGCTTCGAGAGGGACGTTCGACCCCTTCAACATCGCGTGCGTCATGCGGTCATCCTGCCTTCCCCCGCAGGGGTGGGACAACGCGGGGGGCCCAAGGTCCCGGCCGCGTCACCATGCTCCTGACCTGCGGGTGGTGCGAGCGTGCGACGGTTGTGTGGTGAGCATGTGTGACATGGCCGGGTTACCTGAAGTTCATGCCCGGAGGGAACCCCCGGCACCCGTCTCTACGTACTATTACCGGCCACATCAGAACGGCCCACGTCGACGAAACAGGCGATAGCAGGGAATCACATGCGTCATTTCGGGCATATCGCCCCAGAGGTGCGGCACCGCCTCTTCCACCGGGAGCCGTGTGCCTTCACCGCGGACTCCCCGCCCCACCTGCTCGCGCCCGCCCTGGGCGCCACGCTCTACAGCCCGGCCACCCGTCCCCGGCTCGCCGAGGACATCCTGAAACAGGCCGCGCGCGGTGTGGTCTCCATGGTGGTCTGCCTGGAGGACTCCATCGACGACGCCGAGGTCGCCGACGCCGAGGAGAACCTGGTCCGGCAGTTCGCCGACCTCGCGGAGCGGGGCGTCGAGCCGCCGCTGCTCTTCATCCGGGTCCGCGCCGCCGAGCAGATACCCGACCTGGTCCGCAGACTCGGCCCGAGCATCCGGCTGCTGTCCGGATTCGTCCTGCCCAAGTTCACCGAGGAGCGCGGCGTTCCGTTCCTGGAGGCGCTGATGGCCGCGGAGGCGGAGCTTCCGTCGGGGCCGGACGGCCCGGCGCGGCGGCTCTTCGCCATGCCCGTCCTGGAGTCGCCCGAGCTCCTCCACCTGGAGAGCCGCGCCGAGACCCTCTCCGGCATAGCCCGCACCGTCGACAAGTACCGCGACCGCATCCTCGCGCTGCGCCTCGGCGTCACCGACTTCTGCTCGGCGTACGGACTGCGCAGGCCGCCGGACATGACCGCGTACGACGTGCAGATCGTCGCCTCCGTCATCGCCGACGTCGTCAACGTCCTCGGCAGGGCCGACGGCACCGGCTTCACCGTGACGGGACCGGTCTGGGAGTACTTCCGCGTACAGGAGCGGATGTTCAAGCCGCAGCTGCGCCGCAGCCCCTTTCTGGAGAGCCGCGCCGAGGAACTCCGCCAGGCCCTCATCGAGCACGACATGGACGGCCTGCTCCGCGAGATCGAGCTCGACCGCGCCAACGGTCTGCTCGGCAAGACCTGCATCCACCCCTCCCACGTGCTGCCCGTGCACGCGCTCTCCGTGGTCAGTCACGAGGAGTTCAGCGACGCCGAGGACATCCTGCGCCCGGAGCGGGGCGGCGGCGGGGTCCTGCGCTCCTCGTACACGAACAAGATGAACGAGGTGAAGCCGCACCGCGCCTGGGCCGAGCGGACCCTGCGCCGCGCCGAGGTCTTCGGCGTCGCCAGGGAGGACGTCGGCTTCGTGGAGCTGTTGACGGCCGGGCTGCCCGGCTGATGAACAAGAGGGACATGACGCACATATCTGAGAACGAGAACGAGAACAACGAGGACGGGAACGCGGTGCCGGACGCGCCGGTGTGGTCGGGGAGCTGGGTCGCCGAGCGGCTCGGCGTCGTCCTCGACGGCGACGACGCGCTGCGCGGCATGCTCGGCCTCGCCCTGCGCCGCAACCCCAAGCGGGCCCACCTGCTGGTGTCGAACGTCCTGGGCAAGCACGTCCCGCAGCTCCCGTCGGTCGTGTACGCGGCCGGGCACGACCTCGGCGTCCGGGTGCGGAACCTCCTCGGCGACGAGGAGGCCGGGCGCGCCGTCGTCCTCGGCTACGCGGAGACCGCGACGGGCCTCGGCCACGCCGTCGCCGACGGCGTCGCCCTCGCGCCCTACCTGCACTCCACCCGGCGCCCCGTCGAGGGTGTCGCGCGCGCGGGCGGCTTCGAGGAGTCCCACTCGCACGCCACGTCGCACCTGCTGCTGCCCGAGGATCCCCGGCTGCTCGCCGGGGACGGCCCGCTCGTCCTCGTCGACGACGAGTTCTCCACGGGCAACACCGTCCTGAACACCGTCCGCGCCCTCCACGAGCGCTTCCCGCGCGAGCGGTACGTCATCGTGGCGCTCGTCGACATGCGCTCGCCGGAGGACCAGGGGCGGCTCGACGGCTTCGCCCGCGAGATCGGCGCGCACGTCGACCTCGTCGCGGCCGCGTCCGGCACGGTGCGGCTGCCCGACGGCGTCCTGGAGAAGGGGCAGGCGCTGGTCGCCGAGCACGAGGGCCACGCGGGTCACGAGGACGCTGCCGCGCTGCCCCTCCCGCAGCCCCGGCAGGGGCGCGGCCCGATCGGTCACGTCGACCGCGTCGGCCGTGTCGAGCTCGGCTGGCCCGCGGGTGTCCCCGACGGCGGGCGGCACGGCTTCACGCCCGCGCACCGCGCGGCCCTCGACGCGGCGCTGCCCGGCATGGCCGCCCGGATCGCGGACGCGCTGCCGGAGAGCGCGCGCAGCGGTCGCGTACTCGTCCTCGGCTTCGAAGAGCTCATGTACGCGCCGCTGGCGCTCGGCGTCGAGCTGGAGCGGCGTACCGGCGCGGAGGTGCGGTTCTCCACCACGACCCGCTCACCCGTCCTCGCCGTGGACGACCCCGGCTACGCGATCCGCACCCGCCTCGCCTTCCCCGCGCACGACGATCCCGCCGACGGGCCCGGCACGCGGTACGCCTACAACGTCGCGGGCGCCGGCTTCGACGCGGTCGTCGTGGTCGTGGACTCGGTCGCCGACACGCCCGAACTGCACGCCCCGGACGGGCTGTTGGCGCAGCTCGCCGCACACACCGGACACGTCCTGCTGGCCGTGGTCCCGTCGTACACACCTGAGTGCGCACCTGAGCACGTCTCCGAAAGGTCCCGCATGCTTCCCGAGCCACTCCGTGGCCCCGCCTTCTCCTCGTACGCCCCCGAAGACGTCGGCTGGCTGCTCCAGGACCTCTCGGACGTGACGCTCGAAGCGCCCACGGAGGAACGCGAGGAGGCGATACAGAGCGGTGGCGCGCACTACGCCGAGTCGCTGCCCGTCGAGTACCAGCCGAGCGAGCGCTACCAGGAGCTGTTCCACGCCGCGCTCGACACCTCGGCCGCGCGCATCGCGCACGCCGTCGGCACGGTCACCGAGACGGTCCTCGCCGAGCGGTCGCCGCGCCCGGTCCTGGTCTCCCTGGCCCGCGCGGGCACGCCCGTCGGCGTCCTGATGCGCCGCTGGGCCGCGCACCGGCACGGCCTCGACCTGCCGCACTACGCCGTGTCGATCGTCCGCGGCCGCGGCATCGACGCCAACGCCCTGCGCTGGCTCGCCGCCCACCACGACCCGGCCGACATCGTCTTCGTCGACGGGTGGACCGGCAAGGGCGCGATCACCCGTGAACTCGCGGACGCGGTGCGGGAGTTCGAGGCCGCGGGCGGTCCCGCCGGCTTCAGCCCCGAGATCGCCGTGCTCGCCGACCCCGGCTCGTGTGTCCGCACCTACGGCACCCGCGAGGACTTCCTCATCCCCTCCGCCTGCCTCAACTCCACGGTCTCCGGCCTGATCTCGCGTACCGTCCTCCGCGCCGACCTGGTCGGCCCCGACGACTTCCACGGCGGCAAGTTCTACCGCGAGCTCGCCGACGCCGACGTGTCCCGGCACTTCGTCGACGCGGTCGCCGCGCGCTTCGACGAGGTCGCGGACGCGGTGGACGTACGCGTCAAGGAGCTGCTCTCGGCCGACCGCGCGCCGACCTGGGAGGGCTGGGCGGCGGTCGAGCGGATCAGCGAGGAGTACGGTATCCACGACGTGAACCTCGTCAAGCCGGGCGTCGGCGAGACGACGCGCGTGCTGCTGCGCCGCGTGCCCTGGAAGATCCTGGCCCGCAAGGGCGCGGGCGCGGACCTCGACCACGTGCGCCTGCTCGCCGAGCAGCGAGGCGTGCCGGTCGAGGAGGTCGACGAACTCCCTTACACCTGCGTCGGGTTGATCCACCCCCAGTACACGCGCGGTGCGACGGGCGCGGACGGCAAGGCGGTGTCGTCCCGATGACCCCGACCCCGACAACTGTTGTCGCCAGCGACCTCGACCGCACCCTCATCTACTCCACCGCCGCGCTCGGCCTGACCATGCCGGACGCGCAGGCGCCGCGGCTGCTGTGCGTCGAGGTGTACGAGGGCAAACCGCTGTCGTACGTCACCGAGACCGCCGCAGGACTGCTGGCGGAGCTGGCCCGCACGGGCGTCTTCGTGCCGACCACGACGCGCACGCGCGAACAGTACGGGCGCATCCACCTCCCCGGCCCCGCGCCGAAGTTCGCGGTCTGCGCCAACGGCGGGCACCTGCTCGTCGACGGCGTGTCCGACCCCGACTGGCAGGCGACCGTCGCCCGCCGCCTCGCCGCGGAGTGCGCGACGCTCGACGAGGTCCGCGGCCATCTGGTGCGGACCGCCGACCCGGCGTGGCTCCTCAAGGAACGCGTCGCCGAGGACCTCTTCGCGTACCTCGTCGTCGAACGGGCACTGCTGCCCGAGGAGTGGGTCAAGGAGCTCGCCGTCTGGGCGGAGGAGCGCGGCTGGACGGTCTCGCTGCAGGGCCGCAAGCTGTACGCCGTACCGAAGCCGCTCACCAAGAGCGCGGCCGTGCGGGAGGTCGCGCGGCGGGCCGGGGCGGACGAGATCCTCGCCGCGGGCGACTCGCTGCTCGACGCGGACCTGCTCCTCGCGGCGGACCGGTCCTGGAGGCCGGGACACGGGGAGCTCGCGGACACGGGGTTCGTGGCGGCGGGGCTCACGGTGCTGCCGGAGCGGGGGATCGCGGCGGGGGAGAAGATCGCCGGGGCGTTCCTCTCTGCGGTGAGGCCCCAGTAGCCTGGGGCCATGCCTCGTTATGAGTACCGGTGCCGGTCCTGTGGTGACACGTTCGAGCTGTCGCGTCCGATGGCGGAGTCCTCCGCTCCGGCGACGTGCCCCGCGGGGCACGGGGACACGGTGAAGCTTCTGTCGACGGTGGCGGTGGGGGGTTCGGCGTCGTCGTCGCCCTCGCCTGCGGCGGGCGGGGGCGGATGCTGTGGGGGTGGATGCTGCGGCTGAGTCGGTGAGCTGCGGGTGCGTGGGGGATGGTCGCCGGGTTCCCCGCGCCCCTGAGCGGTCCACCGCGGCCTGCGCCGCAGCCGTGACCCCGCTGTCAGCGGACCACGGTTCCCGGGTCCGCGGACAGCAGCCGTAGTTCCGCTCTCGTGGGGGCTCCCTCCCAGTCGCCTCGGGAGGCCACCGCGAACGCGCCCGTCGTGATGGCGCGGTCCAGGCGGGTCGCCACGTCCGCGCCGTCGAGCAGCGCCGACAAGTAACCGGCGACGAACGCGTCGCCCGCCCCTACCGCGTCCACCGCGTGGACCTGCCGCGCGGGGGAGTGCAGCGTGTTGTCGGCCGTGTGGACGGTGGCGCCCCGGGAGCCGAGCTTGACCACGAGTTCGCGGATTCCCCCGGCCAGGAGGGTCTTCTCCGGCTCGGGGGAGGCCGTTCTGGCGGACGGGAGGCACAGGGGGAGTTCGTCGTCGGAGGCGATGAGTACGTCGACGTGGGGGAGCCACCCGCACAGCTCCGCCGACGCCTCGTCGGAACTCCACAGACGTGAACGGAAGTTGACGTCCAGGCAGACCTGCGTGCCGTGGTCGCGGGCGAGCCGCAGGGCCCGTCGGCACGCCTCCGCCGCCGACGGGCCGAGGGCCGGGGTGATGCCCGTGAGGTGCAGGACGCGCGGCGCCCCCGCCGCGAACGCCGCGTCCACGGCGTCGGGCGTCAGCCGCGAGCCCGCCGAGCCCGCCCGGTAGTAGTGCACGCGGGTCACGTCGGGCAGCCGGGGCTCGAAGAGGAGCAGCCCCGTCGGCGCCGACGGATCCCGCGTCGCGGCGCCGACGTCGACGCCCTCCGCGCGCAGCGTGCGCAGCACCAGCTCACCGGCCTCGTCGTCACCGACCGCCCCCGACCAGCGCACGGCGTGGCCGAGGCGCGACAGGCCGATGGCGACGTTGCTCTCGGCGCCGGCCACCGACACGTCCATGGAACCGCCCAGCTTCAGGGGGCCGTTGCCGCGCAGGGCGACCATGGTCTCGCCGAAAGTGAGGACGTCGGGCGCGTTGCTCATCGGGTCGCCGCCTCCTCCGTCACCCGTACGAACTCCGCCGCCCGCCCGCGCAGCCCGTCCAGGTCGCCGCCGTCGGCCGCGTCGCCGATCAGCGGTGAGCCGACGCCCACCGCGACCGCGCCGAGCTCCAGGTACGCCTCCGCGGCCACCGCGTCGACGCCGCCGACCGGCACGAACGGGACGTCCGGGAACGGGGCGCGCAACGCCTTGAGATAGGTGGGGCCACCCATCGCCGACGCGGGGAAGATCTTCAGCGCCGTCACCGCCGCCGTGCGGGCCGCGATGACGTCGGTGGGCGTGAGGACGCCGCCGAGCACGGGCAGGCCGAGGCGGACGGCCTCGTCGACGCCCGCGCCGAGACCGGGCGTGACGATGAGGTTCGCACCCGCGTCGGCCGCGCGGTGCGCGTCGTCGGCGGTGAGGACCGTACCCGCGCCGAGCCACGCGTCCGCACCCAGCTCCGCTCGCGCCCGCCGCAGCACGCCGGGCGCGTCGGCACCGCTGAGGGAGACCTCGACGAGGGGAACGCCGGACTCCACCAGCGTCATCACCGTACGGAAGGAGGCGTCGGGGTCGGACCCGCGCACAATGGCGACGAGCCGCCGCGCCCGGAGAGCCGCGAGGAAGGACGGCGAGGAAGGCGAGGGAGGGGAGGACGGAGAGGACGGAGAGGACGGGGCAGAGTCGAACATCTGCCCACATTCGCACAGCCGTTTGCGGCGGAACGACCCGGGTGGCAAGCCCGCCGGTGGGCGACGGCACGCAGTCGTGCGGGGCCTGAGCGAGACGGGGGCGGGGCGCCAGGTGCCGTCAAGGGGCGCGGGGAACTGCGCGATCAGCCACGACGGACCCGCACCCGAGGGACGGCCCCAGGGCTGCGGGGCCTCAGCGAGACGGGGGCGGGGCGCCAGGTGCCGTCAAGGGGCGCGGGGAACTGCGCGACCAGCCCCGACGGACCCGCACCCGAGGGACGCTGCCAAATGTGCGGGGAGTGGCGCGCGGAGGTCCGGCGCCGTCAGGCGCCCTGCCCCCGCTCCTCCCGTATCTGCGCGACCACGCGTGCCACGGTCGTGCGGACCGCCTCGGTCTCGGTCAGGAAGTGCCAGTAGTCGGGGTGGCGGCCCTCCAGGGACGCGACCGCACGGTCCAGGCGGGCCACGGACTCGTCGAGCGGGCGGGCGTGGCGCTGCTCGGGTGTCTGGCGGCCCGCCATCGCCAGGCGCTGCGCGTCCCGGATCGCGAAGCGGGTGCGCTCGATCTCCTGCTGCGGGTCCTTCGACACCGCGTTGAGCCGCTGCAGGCGGTCGCCCGCCGCGGAGACCGCCTCGTCCGTGGTGTTCAGGAGTGCCCGGACCGTGGAGAGGCGCGAGGTCGCGTCGGGCCAGCGCTGCTCGTCGCGCGCCTGCTGGGCCTCCTTCAGCTTGGCCTCGGCCTGGCGCACGTTCTCCGCGGCCTGGTCGGGGACGTGCTGCAGGTCCTGCCAGCACGCGGCGGTGAACCGGCGCCGCAGCTCGCTGAGGACCGGATCCACCTGGCCCGTACGGGTTGTGAGGGCCTGCGCACGGGTGCGCAGCGAGACCAGGCGCCGGTCGATCTCGGCGGCCCGCTCGGGCAGGCGCTCGGCCTCGGCACGCACGGACTCCGCGTCGCGCAGGACGCGGTCGGCGCGCTGCAGCGTCTCCGGTACGCCATGGCGGCCCGCGCCCTGGTTGAGCTTGGTCAGTTCGCGGCCGAGGGCCGCGAGGCGAGCGGCGAGGTCGTCGGCCTTGAGACCGGCCGCACGCACGGAGTCGAGCGCGTTGCTCGCGGCGAGCAGCGTCTGGCGGGCCCGCTCCACCGCGGGTGCGAGCCGGGCGAGTTGTGTCTCCGCCTTGTCGAGGAGCGGCCCGAGGCCCTGCTGGAAGCGCTCCAGGTCCTGCTTGGCCTTGCCCAGCTCCGTCTTCGCGGCGGTGAGCTCGGTCCTCGCGCGGGCGGCGACGGAGGACTCCAGGTCGTCCCGGTCCAGGTCGTGGGCGTCCACCGCGCTGATGTACTGGTGGCTGACCTCGTCGATGCGGTGCCCGATCGCCTCGAAGTCGGAGACGGCGCGCCGGGCCGCGGGCGACGAGTCGACGGCGACGATCGTCTCGATGGAGATGCGGAGGTCGCGCTGGGCGGTGTCCAGTTCGTAGAAGGCCGCGGCGGCGGCGTCCTTCGCGGCCTGCGCCTCGGCCCGCAGACTCTCGCCGCGCCCGCCGAACCAGCGCCGGGTGCCGCCGCCCGCGAAGGCGGCCGGGACGGCGAGGGCGAGCAGGGGCAGGGAGAGGGTGACGGCGGTGACGAGAGCGAGGGTGTCGTGCAGGGGGCCGCGGCGTGCGCGCCTACGGAAAGGACGGGGGGCCCGAGCCGCGGAAACCCCGGCCGCCCCCTGTGCCCTGCCCGTGCCCGGCGCGCTCCCGACCCCTGCTCTGCTGTCCGGTGTGTACGGCTGCGAAGGTGTCGCCGTCACTATCCCTCTCCCGTGCTGTCATCCGCCCTGCCCGGTGTCACATTCTCCCACCGGTTAAGGACGAATACACGGGCCCGTTAGTTCGCGCTGCGCACCGTGACTTTGCCGTCGGCGCTGTGGACGGAGACGTGGTGGGGGCTGCTGTCGTCCTTGGGCACCGACACGTCGACGGCGCTGTCGGAGGTCTCGGTCCGCACGTCGTACCGGACGCGCTCACCGTCCTTCGAGCCCGGCACCGCGATGTCGACGGAACCGTCCTTGCTGCGGGCCTCGACGCGGTCCGGCACGGCGGCCAGCTCCAGCCGCACGGACCCGTCCCTGGCGTCGACGCCCACGCGCCGGGACGTCACGTCGCGCGCGGTGACGGACCCGTCGGAGCTGCGCAGGTCCAGGGCCCCCGTGACCCCCTCGACGGTGATGGCCCCGTCGGAACTGTGCAGGTCGAGCGCGGCGCGTGCGTCCTTGACGGTGACGGAACCGTCCCGCGAACGCACCTTCATGGCGTCCCGGAACCCGCTCGCCGTGACCCGGCCATCCTTGTTCTCGACGTTGACGGAGACCCCGCGGGGCACCTCCACGCGGTGCTTCGCCGAGCAGTTGGCGATGATGCCGGAGCACGACATGCCCAGCTTGAGCCGGTCGCCGTCCATCTCCCACGTCACCTTGGGGTCGCCACCGAGCACGGTCTCGCCGTGGAACCATCGGGTCACCTTCACGCCCTTGGCGCCCGGCCCCGCGGGGACCAGCTCCAGCGACGAGTCGCTGGACTCGACGGTCAGCGTCTTGCCCGCCTGCGTGAACGTCCGCTGCTCCGGCTCCGTGTCGTCGTCGGCGTCCGCCCCGCACGCCCCGACGAGCAGGACGACGGCCACGGTTCCGCCGACGGCGGCGAGGGCGCGGGCGGCGCGTGGGCGACGGGCGTCGCGCGGACGTCGGGTGCGGACAGCGGCCATGACGGACTCCCCCTGGAGATGATCTTGCTCTCTCCGACAGACTCTACGGAACACTCCGAGCCGGGAGGATCCGGGCCGCCACCGGATCCAGGTGGGGTTAACCCCCGAACGCCGCCCTCCCGTCGCCCCGCCCGCCGACGACGCAAAAGGGGTTTGCGGGGCACGGCCTGCGGCAAGGTAGGCTGTCCACTCGTTCCCGGGCGCGTAGCTCAGGGGTAGAGCGCCTCCCTTACAAGGAGGATGTCGGCGGTTCGAAACCGTCCGCGCCCACCGGGTCGTACAGCGGCGGAGCCCCTCACCATCCAGTGGTGGGGGGCTCCGCCGCGTTACCTCGAATGGGCTAACCGGCCGCTCGGCGGCCAGATCGCGCCGATCGCCCCAGGCGTGCCGTCGAAGCGGGTTCGCGGCGCGCTGCGTGTACGTTCCGTCACTTTCCTGGTTGCGGTGTGCCGTGTGGCGGAGCGCGATGGAGGGGAAGCGCGCGTCTGCCGTGGCGAGTAACGACATCGCCCGTCGCGCGCTCCGAGGGAGTGATCACCCATGACGCAGGGCGAAGGCTTCACCAACCCCGACGGGCTCACGGGCCTGACGGCCTACGACCGCACCGGCGAGAAGATCGGCAGCGTCGAGCAGGTCTATCTCGACGACCGCAGCGGCCGCCCCGAGTGGGTCACCGTCAAGACCGGTCTCTTCGGCATGAAGCAGAGCTTCGTCCCGCTCGCCGGGGCCCGCCGCCAGGACGACCAGCTGCACGTGGCGACGACCAAGGAAGCCGTCAAGGACGCTCCCCGCATCGACGCCGACCAGCACATCGAGCCGGGCGAGGAGCACGAGCTCTACGCCCACTACGGGCTGACCCGGCCCGAGTCGACCACCCGCGGCGCGGCCGGTCGTGCGCCGGCCGCCGGGATGCGTGGCCGTGAGGGCATGCGTGAGCGCGAGGGCATGGCGGGTGCGGGAGCGGGCGCGGGCATGGTCGGAGCGGGTGCCGCGAGCCGCTCGACGGGGCGCGACGACAGCAAGTCCGACGAGATGATCCGCTCCGAGGAGCGGCTGCGCGTCGGCACGGAAGAGGAAGTGGTCGGACAGGCGCGGCTGCGCAAGGTCGTCGTCACCGAGGACGTCAAGACGTCCGTGCCGCTGTCGCACGAGGAGGTCCGCGTCGTCCGCGAGCCCATCCGCGAGGGCGACGGCACGCGCGCGACCATCGGCGAGGCCGAGGCCGAGGTGACCCTGCACGCCGAGAAGGCGGTCGTCCGCAAGGAGTCCGTGCCGGTCGAGCGCGTGCGCCTCGAGACGGAGCGGGTCACCGAGACGGAAGAGGTCTCGGACACGGTCCGCAAGGAGCAGATCGAGTACGACCGCGCCAAGGGCGAGCGCGGCGCGAAGGGCGAGGGCTGGCGCGACCGGAAGCAGGGCCCGCGTCACTGACGCGCCGAAGTCTCAGCTCCCGCGTGCGCGCGGACACCGTGCCGGTGTGCCGAAGGCCCCCCGCCGATTCCGGCGGGGGGCCTTCGCGGCGTCGGGCCTGCGTGTCGTCTCGTGGCGAGGCAGGGTCAGCGGCCGGATCCCGGGTGCGTTCTGCGGTACCTGCGGTCCCAGCGTTCCTGACGCTCCTTGCGGATGCGGTAGTCGCGGTAGGTCTTGGGGTAGCCGCCGCCTCCTCCTCCGCTGCCGCCGCCTCCACCCATGCCTCCACTGCTGCTCGCGGCGCCGCTGCCCGAACCGCTCTTCTTGGCGGCGGAGCCGCCTTCGTAGAAGCGCACCAGGTAGAAAGCGAGTGCCGCCGCGGCGAGCCAGAGCAGAGGCTGGCTGAAGCCCAGGCCGAAGAGGGCCAGGATCGCGACGACTATCAGGACGTTCAAGGCTGCACCTCCGTGGCTCGAAGGGGGCTCTCGTGCGTGGCTGGTAGCGAGTCAACGCCCGCCTCCCGCGGCTGTCAATGGCTAGGAGGACAGGGACTCGTCCGGCGTCTCGTGGGCGTGCTTGAGCGCGGCGCGCGCGGCAACGTTGTCCGATCCGGTGACCTGTTCCCAGTACTTGTGGCACGTCACGAAAACGGCCAACTCCCGCTCTTTCGCGCGCAGTTCCTCCACCTCGGCCTGCTCTTCCGGAGTCCACCCCGGGGAGGCGGGGCGTTCCGTTCTGCGCCAGCCGGTGGAGTCGCTGAACCCGTCGTGGGGCTCGACCGACCAGGGCAGGCGTTTGAGCAGCGCCAGGAGCACGGAGCGGACCTGGTGCAGTTCCTCCTGGCCGGCGAGGAGGTCGCTCGGGAAGTCATGGGGGGCTGGGGTGGCAGGCACACCGTAATGGTACTCCTGTTCGAATTAGGTGTGCGAGTGAAGCGCGCGAACGATCGAGCCGGGTTCTGCCAGGGACAGCCGGGGCGCGCGGACGAGGCGCGGTGGCAAGCTGGAGGCATGTGCCGAAGCATCAAGACGCTCCGTCCGCCCGCGATCCCCGAGGACGCCACCGAGGAGGAGATCCGCGCGGCCGCGCTCCAGTACGTCCGCAAGGTCTCCGGCTTCCGCGCCCCCGCCGCCCATAACCGCGAGGTCTTCGACCAGGCGGTGGACGCGGTGGCGAAGGCGACGACGGAGCTGCTGGCGGGGCTGGAGGTACGGGGGGCCGCGGCGCGCGCGTCGTAAGCCTTCGTACGCCAACTCTCGTACGCGAGGTCTCCTGCGCGGGCCCTCGTGCGCGTACGACGCGTCCCGTCAGCCCGCCGTCGTCGTCGGCTTGGGGCGCCGGACCAGGAAAGCCGCACCCGCCCCCGCCGCGAACAGGGCGAGGAGCGAGACGCCCGTCGCCAGCCACGTCGCGCCCAGCCACTGGGCGCCGAAGTAGCCGAGGGCGACGCTGTAGCCCGCCCAGGCCACGCCCGCCAGGGCGGACCAGGGGAGGAACTCGCGGAGCTTGCGGTGGGCCGCGCCCGCGCCGAGGGAGACGATCGAACGGCCGGCGGGCGCGAAGCGGGCGATCACGACCAGGACGCCGCCGCCCCGCGCGAGCGCCGTGCCGAGGCGTTCCTGCGCGGTGGTCAGGCGCCGGGAGCGGGCGATGGCGCGGTCGAGCCGTTCGCCGCCGCGCCAGGCGAGCCGGAAGGCCACCATGTCGCCGAGCACGGACGCCGTGGCCGCGCAGAGCGTGAGCATCATGATGTCGGGCACGGCGTGCGGGACCTGCCCGGCCGCCCCCGTCCCCGCCGCCGCGGCGGCGGTCGCCGACATGATGACGATGACCCCGCTCGGCAGGACCGGCACGAAGACGTCGAACAGGACGGACAGGGCCACGACCGCGTAAATCCACGGACTGCCGGTCAACGCCCCCACAATCTCAAGCACCGTAACTCCCCGTTACTCCCCGATCGGCAGCGCGTTGCCGCTGTTGTCGCGGAGTACGGCAGGGGCGGCCTTGGTGACAGCTGTACAGCGTACGCCGCATGCGGGGCGCAGAGATCCACTGGGGCTTAGATGTTCCCTACATCACGTTCACCCGGCTGCCTCCCCCGATGCGGCGTACGGCCCCGAAGTCCCGTACGAACGAGGAGACGGCGGCACGCGAGCGAGGGATGTGGGTGCGGGCGATGGTGACGGCGACAGTGGCCAGGGCGCGGGTCGTGACGGGCGCGGTGGCGGTGGCGGCGGTCGTGCTGGCCGCGAGTGGCGGCCCCGTGGGCGCGGCGCACGCGGCGGCCGGTTCCGCATGGGTGAGGGCCGAGGCGTGGTTCGCGCCGCCCGCCGCCTTCATCCCGTCACCGGCGGTGACGTACGACACGGCCCTGGTGCCCGCGGCGTCGTGGATCGAGGTCGTGCAGCGCGGCGTCGAGGGCGGCGACACGGCCGTGATGCTGCGGGTCAAGGGGATGAAGGCGGGGCACGCGTACGGCGTGCACGTGCACCAGAAGCCGTGCGCGGCGAATCCGGAGGCGGCCGGTGGCCACTACCAGCACCGCGTCGACCCGGTCCAGCCCTCGGAGGACCCCGCCTACGTCAACCCCGAGAACGAGGTGTGGCTCGACTTCACCGCCGGAACGGATGGCTCCGGGAAGGCGACCGCCCGGCACGGCTGGGGGTTCAGGCCCGGGGAGGCGGCCTCCGTCGTGCTGCACGACGAGCCGGGCGGCGCCGGTGACCGGGCCGCGTGCTTCACGGTGCCGTTCGCGGCCCTCCCCGAGGCGCAGGAGTCGGACGGGGCGTGGGGGGTGTAGGGCGACGGGCGTGGGTCGTCGGGCGGCTCGGGGCGCGTACGGCGACGGCGCCCTCTTCCCCGTACGTGCCGGGGAAGAGGGCGCCGTCAGGTGCCGGGGCGTGCCGCGCGGGTCAGGCCGCGACCGGCGTGCGCTTCGCGTCCGCGTCCTCCTTGTCGCCGCTCTCGCCGCGCGAGGCGAAGAGCCGGTCGAGGCCGAGCGCGCCGGACCCGGTGAAGACGAAGAGCAGCATCGCCCAGCAGAAGATGGCCGCGGCCTCGCCGCCGTTCTCCATGGGCCACAGGGCCTCGGGCTGGTGGACCTTGAAGTAGGCGTAGGCCATCGAGCCGGACGAGACGAACGCGGCGGCGCGGGTGCCGAGGCCGAGCAGGACCAGGATGCCGCCGACGAGCTGGATGACGGCCGCGTACCAGCCGGGCCACGTGCCGGCGTCGATCGTGCCGCCGCCCGCGGCGCCGCCGAGGACGCCGAAGAGGGACGCGGCGCCGTGGCAGGCGAAGAGCAGGCCGATCACTATGCGGAACAGGCCGATGGCGTAGGGCTGGGCGCTGTTGAGACGTCCAGTCATGGTGGGGGACTCCTTCGGTTGGGGGACGGTAACCGAGCGGAGGCCCAAGATTAGGGCAACCTAATTAGTGCTTGCAAGTTCAACATTCGGTCATTCGGAGGTTCCGCTTCGGCTCGGTGCGAGGTTCGGGAGGCGCCGCGGCGGTGCCGACGGCCGTGCGCAGGGCGGCCCGCGCCACCGCGTCGGCGTCCGCCAGCGTCACCGAGTCGACGCCGGGTCTCGCACCGGCCGCGGTCACCCAGTGAACCCCTTCCGTGGGCACGCCGAACGCGAACAGGCGGGCGTGGGAGCGCCCTTGACGGTCAATCAGGCGGTAGGGGCGAGGGGTCACGTCCAGGCCTCCGGTTTCGTACCCGTCGACCACATGGGTCCGGCACCTGCCGTCCGCGAGGAGGTCCCGCAGCAGTGCGTCGCCGGTGCGCCGCAGGTCCGGCTCCGGCAGCCGTGCCTCGATCAGGGAGGTGACCCGGACGGCCGAGTCCGGCACGTCGGGGGAGTGCGCGAAGAAGGACCCGCCGTCGGGCCGCACCGTCAGACGCGGTCCGAGCACGTCCAGGACCCCCGCCTCGATCAGGGCCGCCATCTCCTCGATCCGGCGGCGCGGCGGGCCGATGGAGAGGAAGGCGTTGAGCGGCGTGTACCAGCGGTCGAGGTGGTCGCGGCGCGAGGCCCCGGAGAGCCCGCCGTGGTCGACGATGCCGCGGAGCTCGTTGCGCAGATCGCGGAGCACGTCGAGCGCGGCCTTCAGCGGCCCCGCGACATTGCCGAGCGCGGCCTGCGCGGCGTCCTCGCGCAACCGCCCGAGCAGCCACGCGCGGTGCTCCCTCGGGGAGGCGAAGGGCAGGGGCGGGTGCGGTGCGGAGAGCCGCTCCCAGGACCAGCGGTCGGCGCCGCCCACACCGAACTCGTCCAGCACGAGGCGCTCCTCCGGGCTCCCGTGCGCGGTCGCGAGGAACCGGTCCCGGAAGTCCCGCACCCCGACCAGCGCCATGTAGTAGACCGTCTCGACCTCCTTCGCGATCAGCGGCCATATCTCGGCGAGGAAGTCGGGCGCGTCACCGCTGTCCGCGCGCTTGCGGAAGCGGGCGACCGCGTCGGCGGTGAGGACGGCCGGCTCGTGGCGGCCGTAGGGGCCCTTCGCGTTGTCGCCGCGCGCCTGGTAGGGGACGCCGCGGCGCGATCCCGCGTACAGGCGCGGCTCGCGGCCCGACGGCTCGTACCGCAGGGTCCCGTCGGGCGTGCGTACGTACCGGCCGCCGCGGGCCTCCGTCAGGAGCGCCATGTGGTCGAAGAAGTTGAGGCCGAGGCCGCGCAGCAGGACCCGCTCGCCGGGGGCGATGACGGACAGGTCCAGGTCGGCGGGGTTGGCGGGCGGGAAGTGACGCAGGCCGTGCCGGGCCGCATGGGCCGCCAGACGCCGCTGCTCCGGGCCGGCGGCCGTCGGCAGGTGGCCCTGCGCGAGGACGACCGCGGAGAGCCCGGACAGTTCGATGCCGTCGTCCAGTACGAGGGTCTGGAGGCCGTCGGCCGTCTCGTCGAGGCGCACCGCGCGCGCCGCGTGCACACGCACCCGTACCGTGCCGGGGGCCCGCCGCACCGCCTCCGCGAAGACCCACTCCAGATAGCGGCCGTAGCAGGCACGGGTCGGATAGTCGTCGGGCCCGAGCCCCGGGACCCGCCCCGCGGCGGCCCATTCGTACAGGCTCGGGCCCGTGCGTATCGGCCCCGAGCAGTCGACGCTCGCGTCGGTGAAGAGGGTCACCTGGGAGGCGACCGTGTTCATCAGGAGCTCGGCGGGCTGCGCCGTACGCCACACGCGGCCCGCGCCCGGCGGGTCCGGGTCCACGACGTGGACCGTCAGGTGTGTCCCGGACGCGAGGAGTTCGTCCGCCGACGCGCAGAGGCGTTCGAGCACGCTGGTGCCGCGGGGGCCCGCCCCGACGAGGGCGAGCGCGGGTGCACGTACAGACGTAGACGCAGACGCAGACAAAAGCGTGACTCCCGGGGCATTGCGGACGCTGGAACCGGACGGTCCGCCTCATCATGCCGTCGGCGCCCCCGCCGTCGAACCCCGCCCGTGTAAGGGACTCGTGTCCCGGGAACACCACCCCTTCACGTATTCACGTGAGTCGCCTCTCCTCCGCGGTCTCCAGCCGTACGCCCCCGCCCCGCACCGTCCGCGCCTGATCGAGGCGCAGCCGGGCCGAACGGCCGCGCAGCGTCAGGGTCATGAGCTGGTTGCCGAACCAGGGTCCGCCCGTCCTGCGCCAGTCGATGCCCGCCTGCGACACCTTGGCGTGCCGGGCGAACCGTCGTCCGAGGCTGCGTCCCACCCGGCTCCAGCCGAAGCGGAACCCGAGCCTGATCGACTTGGGGATGGAGTTGTGGACGGGCGAGCAGGTCAGCTGGAGCACCCGGGCGTCGGGCCCGTTGCCCGCGGGCCAGCTCGGCTCGGCGACGTAGGCGTGGTGGACGTCGCCGGAGAGCACGCAGATCGTCGCGGGTGCCCCCGGCCCCGAGCCCGCCTCCGCGATCAGCGCGGTCAGCGCTTCGAACGAGGCGGGGAAGGCGGCCCAGTGCTCCAGGTCGGAGCGCCGGCGCAGGTTCTCCCCGAACCGGGCCCACCGCTCGCCGCGCTCACCGCGGCACAGCGCGGCGTTCCACCCCTCGGCGTCGTGGATGAGGTGGGGGAGCAGCCAGGGCAGCGAGGTGCCGATGAGGAGGTGGTCGTACGTCCCCGGATCCGCGAGCGTCTGCTCGCGCACCCACTCGGCCTCGGCGGCGTCGAGCATCGCGCGCTCGCCCTCCGCGAGGACACGGGCGGCCCGGGTGTCCACCATGAGGAGCCGGACCCGCCCGAAGTCCCGCCGGTAGCTCCACCGGGCGGCGCCCGCGTCCGCGTCGGCCGCGGCGGCGAAGGCCCGCAGCACGTCCGTGCCGTCGTGGGCGGCGCACACGGAGGCGTACAGCTTGTCGCGGGCCAGCTCGTCGGGCGGCAGATTGCCGAGGTGCTGGTGGACCCAGTACGACATGAGGCCGCTCAGGATCCGCTCGCGCCACCAGGGCGTGGCCCGCATCTCGGCGACCCAGGCGGCGCTGGTGTTCCAGTCGTCGATCACGTCGTGATCGTCGAAGACCATGCTGCTGGGCACGGTCGACAGGAGCCAGCGCACCTCCGGGTCGAGCCAGGACTCGTAGTAGAGGTGCGTGTACTCCTCATAGTCCGCGACCTGGGCCCCCGGGGGACCGGTCAGGTCGCGGCGGGCCGCGAGCCAGCGCTGGGTGGCCTTGGAGGTCTGGTCCGCGTACACCTGATCGCCCAGGAGCAGCAGGACGTCCGGGCGCTCGGCGGCCGGGTCGGCGGCGATGTGGGCGGCGAGCGTGTCCAGCGCGTCGGGCCCCACCGGGTCGTGCTCGCCGGAGGGTGGTGCGGCCCACCGGCAGGAGCCGAACGTGACCCGCACCTCATCGGCGGCCTCACCGCCCGCACCGGGCGCGGCGGGCGCGCGGATGGTGCTCGGGGGGAAAGGCGCATCGGGCAGCGGCCATACGGCGGCCGCGGCCTCCGCGCCGTCGCCGAGCCGCACCTCGTACGCCGTCTCCGTGCCCGGGGTGAGTCCGGTGACCGGGACGAGCGCGTAGTGGTGGCCGGAGATCTGGAAGGTCCGGGCCGTGCCGCCCGCGCCGTCCGCGCACCGCACCTCGGCGGTGCAGGGCCGGTCGGCCTCGACCCAGACGGTCGCCGTGGAACCGTCGACGTACCTCAGCAGTGGACCCAGGCGCAGCCGTGGCACAGGTGATCACCCTCCTCCGTCGCCCCGTACGGTACGGAACGACGGGGAGGAGCGGGCCGGTTCCGCGAGAACCGGCCGACGATTGCGGGAACGGTTCAGCAGCCGCTGAGGACCGAGGAGAGCTTGCTCTTCTCCTCGGTGTTCACGGTCAGCTTGTAGTGGTGCTTCACGTCCACCCACATCCGGGCGTAGTAGCAGTGGTACGAGGCGGTGGGCGGCATCCACTCCGCCGGGTCCTTGTCGCCCTTGGCCTGGTTCACGTTGTCGGTCACGGCGATCAGCTGCGGCCGGGCCAGGTCGTTGGCGAAGCCCTCGCGCTGCGCGGTGGTCCAGCCGTTCGCGCCGGACTTCCAGGCCTCGGAAAGCGGCACGACGTGGTCGATGTCGAGGTCGGACGCGACGGTCCAGGTCGCGCCGTCGTAGGCGGACTTCCAGGTGCCGGAGGTGGCGGCGCAGCTGGAGTCCTGCTCCACGTTCGTGCCGTCGCGCTTGAGGACGACCTCGCGCGTGTTGCAGGCGCCGGACTGCGTCTTCCAGTGCGGGAACTTGTCGCGGCTGTAGCCGTCGGAGGAGCCCTCGGCCTTGACGGTGAGGTCGGCGAGGTAGGTCCGTGCGGTGGCGGCGCTGACCGGGGCCGGGGGAGCGGCCTGGGCGGAGGTGCCGGTGAGGAGGGTGGCGGCGGTGGCGAGGACGACGGCTGCGGCGGCGAAGGCGGGCCGGGTACGTCGGGTGCGGGCGGTGTGCCGGGTGCTTCGACGCGCGTAGACAGCGGGCATGCGAACTCCCTTGATGTGGGGGGCGGTTGACCGGTGGAGCGGTCAGCGTCGCGGGTCGGGGTTACGGACGGATGTGCGTCCAGTGACAGGGTCGCGTCAAAGAGGTGCCGACTTCAAGAGTTCTGGCGCGGCGTCAAGTGCATTGGGCGGGACGGAAGTTGCATTCCCGCGCATTTCCCGCGCGTTGTGGGGCGGCCAGTGACCCGGGTCACTCCGGCGCGGGACCGAAAGCCCCTGGCCGCGACCTGTGCGCCGTCCCGTACGATGGACGGCGCAGAAGGGGAGTAGCTCTTCGCCGGACCGTCGACATACTGCTCAGCTCGTCTGAGCCGGCGCCCGGAGGCAGGCCCCGCGGGGCAGGCCAGCGAGACCTTCGGCAAGCAGTGCAGGCGTACGCATCACATGACGCGTACGTCGTGACGTCCACATCCGTGTACGTCCAGACGTCCACACCCGTGTGCGTCCGTGTGCGCTGCCGTGCCGAGGTGTCGTACGCGAAACGGTGGAAGACTCTCGGTGGGGCGGCCCCGACCGATTGAGGAACCCTTGATCAGCATCAGCGTGACGGCGCTCGTCTTCGGCGTCGTCTTCCTGGCCGAGCTGCCGGACAAGACGGCACTGGCCGGTCTCGTCCTCGGCACGCGCTACCGCGCCTCCTACGTCTTCGCCGGTGTCGCCGCCGCCTTC
Source organism: Streptomyces venezuelae (assembly GCF_008642355.1). NCBI lineage: Bacteria > Bacillati > Actinomycetota > Actinomycetes > Kitasatosporales > Streptomycetaceae > Streptomyces > Streptomyces venezuelae. The sequence continues at coordinate 2,373,436 of NZ_CP029193.1, read as the reverse complement.
ACCGTCCACGTGGTGCTCGCCGTCGCGGCGGGCAGCGTCCTGACCCTGCTCCCGCAGCAGCTGGTCCACGCGCTGACCGGCGTCCTCTTCCTGGCGGGTGCGGCGATGCTGCTGCTCAAGGGCGGTGAGGACGAGGAAGAGGTCAAGCAGCCCGAGAACCAGAGCTTCTGGAAGGTGTCCGGCGCGGGCTTCATGCTCATCCTCGTCGCCGAGTTCGGCGATCTGACGCAGATCATGACCGCGAACCTGGCCGCCCGCTACGACGACCCGCTCTCCGTGGGCCTCGGCGCGGTGCTCGCCCTGTGGGCGGTGGCCGGGCTCGGCATCGTCGGCGGCAAGGCGCTGATGAAGCGGGTGCCGCTGGCGCTCATCACGAAGATCGCGGCCCTGCTGATGCTGGGGCTCGGGGTGTGGAGCCTTTACGAGGCGATCGCCGGGTGACGGCGGGCCGGGGGCCCGGTCGGCCGCCCTTCTCGGCGCGTCCTTTTTGGGGCGCTTGGGCGGTGTGACCTGCGGCGTTGGCTTTTGCGGCCCGCGTTTTGTACCGTGCAGGAACAAAGTGGCTCCGCCCGTACTCCCTGACCGGCGGGCGGGGCCGCCTTGATCTTCGCCTCGTTCTTCCGCCGCCACTTCTGCGCCTGGAGCACTTCCATGACGGCCACGGCCACGACCGCCGACCTTGTCGCACCCGTCCTGACCGCCCGCGCCGTCCTCCTCGACATGGACGGCACCCTCGTCAACTCCGACGCCGTCGTCGAACGCTGCTGGCAGCGCTGGTCCGCGCGGCACGGCCTCGACTTCGACGAGGTCATCGAGGTCGTCCACGGGCGGCAGGGCTACGCGTCCATGGCGGTGCTGCTGCCCGAGCGGCCCATGGAGGAGAACTACGCGGAGAACCGCGAGATGCTCGCCGCCGAGACCGCCGACATGGAGGGCGTCGTCCCGGTTCCGGGCGCCCCCGCGTTCCTGGCGGCCCTGACCGACCTGGGCCTGCCGCACGCGCTCGTGACCTCCGCCGACGTGCCGCTGTCCACCGGACGCATGGCCGCGGCCGGGCTCGCCCTGCCGGACGTGCGGGTGACCGCGGAGAGCGTCGGCGCGAGCAAGCCGGACCCCGAGGGGTTCCTCAAGGGGGCCGCCGCGCTCGGCCTCGACCCGGCCGACTGCGTCGTCTTCGAGGACTCCGAGGCGGGGATACGCGCCGGGCAGGCGGCCGGTATGCGCGTCGTGGGCGTGGGCCCGCGCGCCGGGCGCTTCGGTCCCACGGTGCACGTCGACGACCTGACGACGGTGGGGGTCGCCGACGCGGGTGACGGGTCGATACGGCTCACGTTCGGCTGAGCCCTCCCTCTCCCCGCGCAGCCCCCTCGCGGGGCTCCTCTCAGGGTTCCGTCGTCTCCGACTCCAGGCTGCGACGCGTCTCGCGCCCGTACACACCCGGCGCATCGTCCCTGAGGCCGCGGGCCCACTGGTAGCGACGTACGGCCGCCGTGACCTCGTACGTGTACGAGCCGTCCCGCTCACCCACGTACAGGTACAGCTGCGCCAGCCTGCCCTGCAACTCCCTGACCTGCGTCCCCTTGTCCCCCTGCCGCAGCGTCGCGTCGGCCGTCCCGCGGGGCGGTGACGCGGACGCCTCGACCGAGCCCGTCGCCCGCGCGGTCGACGGCGGCACGGACGAGGGCGAGACCGGGGACGGGGGCGCCGTCGCGCGGGTGGGAGACGCCGACCGCGAGGGCCGGACGCTCGGCGAGGCGGCAGAGGCGCGCGAGGACGACGTACGCGGGTTCGTGGAGGGTGCCGCGGGCCTGGTCGGGTCCGCGTGGGCCGACGCGACATCGTCCGGCAGCGCCCTGTCCCGGGTCGGCCCGCCCGAGGCCGACGAGAGCAGCCCGACCGCGAAGACGGTGGCGGCGGTCACGGCGGTGACGGCGCCGGCGAGGGCGAGCAGGGCGAGGGGGCGTTTGCGGAGACTCCGTTTCTCGTGCGAACCGGCGCCTCCGTGCAGGTCGGCCTCGGCTGCCGTACCCGTACCGGCATCCGTCCCCACCTCCCCACCTGCGGCGACGGGGCGTACACCCCAGGCCGCCACCGGAGGGCGGCCCGCACTGGGAGCGGTGTCCTCGCCCCGGGGACGCCCGCCGGACGACCCGGCGGGATCGGGGAGCGAAACGTACGGCCGTATCCGCAGCGGATCGAAGTCCGCCGCGGCGGCAGCGGCGGCCGACCGCGCCCGCGCCCGGTCCACGGCGTCGCCCTCCACGCCGCCTCCGCCCCTTGCGCCCCCCTCGCCCCCTGTGCCGCCTCCGTCCTCAGCGGCCCGTTCCTCGTCTCCCGGTCCGGCCACGGCCGGTCCTCCCCTCGTACGTCTCGTACGCCTCGTACCTCTCGTACGCACCGCCGTCCCGTCCGCCCCCGGAGCATCCAAGGATTATGCAGAGCCTCGCTTCAACAGGCCATAACGGGAGACACGGACCAGGATGGAAAGAGACCGCGGACCCCTCGGGAGGTGTCCATGCCGCAGGAAGTCAGTGCCCGCCCCATCGGGGAGGGACCCGGCCCTGTCCCCGTACACACAGGCAACGGGCATCCGCCCGGAGGCGTACTGATATCCATCGGCGCGCTGCTGCTCGGCATGCTGCTCGCGGCGCTCGACCAGACCATCGTCTCCACCGCGCTGCCGACGATCGTCAGCGATCTCGGCGGCATGGACCATCTGTCGTGGGTCGTCACCGCGTACATGCTGGCCGCGACGGCCGCCACCCCTCTGTGGGGCAAGCTCGGCGACCAGTACGGCCGCAAGAAGCTGTTCCAGACCGCGATCGGGATCTTCCTCGTCGGGTCGGCGCTGTGCGGCATGGCGCAGAACATGCCGCAGCTCATCGGCTTCCGCGCGCTGCAGGGACTCGGCGGCGGCGGCCTCATGGTGCTGTCCATGGCGATCGTCGGCGATCTCGTGTCGCCGCGCGAACGCGGCAAGTACCAGGGCCTGTTCGGCGCGGTCTTCGGTGCGACGAGTGTCCTCGGACCGCTGCTCGGCGGGCTGTTCACGGAGCACCTCAGCTGGCGCTGGGTCTTCTACATCAACCTGCCCATCGGCGTGATCGCACTCGTCGTCATCGCCACCACCCTGCACATCCCGGTGCGCGGCACCCGGCACACCATCGACTACCTGGGCACCTTCCTCATCGCGTCCGTCGCCACCTGCCTCGTCCTCGTCGCCTCGCTCGGCGGCACCACATGGTCCTGGGGATCACCGCAGATCATCGGGCTCGCGGTGCTCGGCGTGGTGCTCGCCGCGGTGTTCGTGGCGGTGGAGCGCAGGGCCGCGGAGCCGGTCCTGCCGCTCAAGCTCTTCCGGATCCGCACCTTCACCCTGTCCGCGGTGATCAGCTTCATCGTGGGCTTCGCGATGTTCGGGGCCATGACGTATCTGCCCACGTTCCTGCAGGTCGTGCAGGGGGTCACGCCCACGATGTCGGGCGTCCACATGCTGCCCATGGTGGCGGGCATGCTGCTCTCCACCACGGCGTCCGGGCAGATCGTCAGCCGTACGGGCCGCTGGAAGGTCTTCCCGGTCGCGGGCACGGCCGTCACCACGATCGGCCTGCTCCTCCTCCACCGGCTGGACGAGAACAGCGGCACCGGCGAGATGAGCGTGTTCTTCTTCGTCTTCGGCCTGGGACTCGGCCTCGTCATGCAGGTCCTCGTCCTCATCGTGCAGAACGCCGTCAGCTACGAGGACCTGGGTGTCGCCACGTCCGGCGCGACGTTCTTCCGCTCCATCGGCGCCTCCTTCGGCGTCGCGATCTTCGGCACGATCTTCACGAACCGGCTCGGTGACAAACTGACCGACGCCCTCGCCGGGCAGCAGCTGCCGCCGGGCCTGAGCGTGAGCACCCTGGAAGCGGACCCGCGCGGCATCGCACGGCTCCCGGCCGACCTGCGCCCCGACGCCCTGCACGCGTACGCCTCATCGATCACGGACGTCTTCCTCTACGCCGCGCCGGTCGCCTTCGCCGCCTTCGTCCTCGCCTGGTTCCTGCGCGAGGACAAGCTGCGCGCCTCGGTCACGGCGCCCGACCCGACGCAGACGCTGGCCAGCAACCCGGTGGAGCGTTCGTCGTACGACGAGTGCGCGCGGGCCCTTTCGGTGCTGGGGACGCGGGAAGGCAGGCGCGCGATCTACGAGAAGATCACGGCGCGGGCCGGCCAGGACCTGCTGCCCGCGTCGAGCTGGCTGCTCCTGCGCATCGCCCGGCACGGCTCCGTGGAACCCGGCGTGCTCGCCGAGCGCACCACGGTGCCGCTGACGGTCATCACGGCGGCGGCCCGCCAGGTCGAGGAGCGGCGGCTCGCCCGGCGACGCGGCCTGGAGATGGTCCTCACTCCCTACGGCCACGAGGTCGCGGCCACGCTGGCCAAGGCCCGCGAGGAGTCCCTGTCGGAGCTGCTCGGCGACTGGTGGAACCCCGACCGCCCCACGGACCTGAACCGGCTGGTCGCGGAGCTCAGCTCCGAACTGTGCGGCTCGGAGTCGGAGCGGCCGCGGGACGGCGGGGCGACGGTGGTACGCGCGGCGTGACCGCGGTCAGCCCAGCTCCTTGCGGAACCAGTGCTCGGCGTACGGCCGCACGGTCAACGGCTCGGTCTCCACGTATCCGTGCCGTGCGTACAGCGCACGGGCCTCGACGAGATCCGTACGGGTGTCGAGGACGACCCGCTCGGCCCCGAGCGAGCGGGCGGCGTCCTCGGCGGCGGCGAGGAGGACGGCGGAGCCGCCCTTGCCGCGCATGTCCTCGCGTACGAAGACACGCTTGAGCTCGGCGGTCGACGCGTCGAGCATCCGCACACCTGCGGTACCGACGGCCTCGCCCCCGTACCGCGCGACGAGCAGCACCCCGTCGGGCGCGGCGAGATCGCTCCCGCTCTCGGCGGCGATCTCCCGCTCCAGCTCGGCGGGTTCGGTGACCCGCCCCTCGTGCAGCAGATACCAGCGATCGCTGACCTCGGTGTAGTACGCACGCCAGAGCGCGCGAGCGGCATCGGAGTCATACGCCTCGGCCGCGACACTCCAGGTCGCGGCGTCGGGGGTGGGGGCGACGGTGACAGGCTCGGTCATACGCGCATTCTGAGCCGAGGGGGACGGGGTCCCGCAAGGGATTTGCCCCCGGCCCGCCCCGCGGCGTCGCGCGCTACTCGCCCTTGGGGGCTGCCTGCTGGACGACCTCGAAGGACCAGACCGAGGAGCCGCTCGCGGCCGGCTTCGGGCGGTCGCCGCCGCCCTGGTGGGCCGACTTCATGGGGCCCTCCATCCATGCCTGGAACGACTCCTCGTCACGCCAGCGCGTGTAGACCAGGTAGTCGTCGGTGCCCTCGATGGGGCGGAGGAGTTCGAACCACTCGAAGCCGTCGGAGTTCTCCACGGCGCCGGCGCGGGAGGCGAAGCGCTTCTCCAGGGTTTCGCGCTGGTCGGCGGGGACGGTGAGGACGTTGATCTTGACTACGCTCATACGCCCATCCTGCCGTACGGAGGTGTCGGAGCGGCGTGAGCCCCGGGACCCTGCGGCCGGATGTCACGGAGGTCCGGCGGGCGGGGTCCCGGGGCTCGGTCCGGGGGCCTGTGATGGGCCTGCTGTTACAGGCGGAGGAGGCGTTCCGCTGTCTCGCGGTAGTCCTGGAGGGCCAGGCGGAGTTGTTCCGTGTCGCCCGCCGGGGCCGTCTCCGAGGTGGCGGCCGGGGTGCCGGTCTCGCCCGGGGGGACTTCCGCCGCGTGGGACTGCCACGTCGTGCGCAGGGCGTTGCGCCGCTCCGTCAGGGTGTGGGTGAGGTCGGCGATCGCCTCCTCCAGGATGCGGTCCGCGTTCTCGACGGCCGCGCGCGGGCCGTCCACGAAGCCGTTGACCGCGTTCTGGAGCCGCAGCGCCAGCTTGTCGCGTGCGTCGATCGGGAAGAGAGCGGTCCCTTCGGGATGTACGTCAGCCATGCTGAACTCCCTTGTGGGTGATGCCGGTCGAGCGCTTACGGGTGTCGTGCCGGTCCGTCGTGGAGGTCGTGGGGGTCGCGTCGGTGTCGGAGCGGTGCTCGGCCACCAGCGCCTCGAAGAGCCCGCGCGCCTCGAGCAGCGCCGCGCGCATCTCCTCGGTGCCGGCGCCGCCGGTGCGCTCCACGCCCGTCGCCTCCGTGCCCATGGGGTCCGTGCCCATGGTGCCCGTCGTGCCGAGGGCCGCGCGGTGCACCTTGCGGTAACCCTGGACGTGGTGGGCGTGGTGGACGGAGAGCGCGTCGATCTGGTCCTCGTAGTGCCCGGCGTCGGGGAAGCCGCGGGCGCCGGCCAGCTCGGCGATCAGGCGGTCCGCCTCGGCCACCGCCTCGCGCGGGGAGTCGACGAAGCGCTCCTGGGCCACGGTCCAGCGGGCCGTGTACTGCTCACGCGCGGCGGGGTCCAGCGGCCGCACACGCAGGGAACCGTGGCGCTTCACCCGCTCGCCGAGGTCGCGCTCGGCGGCCTTGGTGTCGCCGTCGTGGCGGGCGACCGCGCGGTCGTACTCGGGTCCGAAGCGGCGCTGCAGACCGCGCCTGCCGCCCGCACCCTGTTGCCTGCGGTTCAGCACGACGAACGCGGCGGCGGCGATGACGACGACGGCCACGATCAGCAGAATGATCATGAGTGTGGACATGGGTGGGTGCCCTTTTCGGCTCGGGGATCGGCCTGGGGCGCGGGGCCCGGCAGAGGCCCCGACACCCGTTCCCCGGAACGAGTTGCCCGGAATCGGGCCGCCAAACGACCCGTGCGCGCCGTGCCTCAGCGCGGGTGGCGGTCCCGCCAGTCGCGGGCCACCTCGTCGACGTCGTAGGGGGCGAGGCCGAGCGGCGGGCCCGGCGGTGGCGTGCGGAGTGCGGCGCGGATCTTCTCGTTGAGTTCCGTCACGAGCCTGCGCGCCACGCGTTCGGAGGGCGCGTCGGCGGCAGCGGCCATGGTGTCCTCGGCCTCTTTGCGCAGGGCGAGCGTGGGGGAGAGGCAGGAGAGGCCCTCGCGGGCCATCTTCCGTTTGACCCACCACATTTCGTCGTACGTGGGGTCGGGGCCCTCGGGAAGCGGCCGGCCCCTCCCCGGCAGGGACGCGAAGTCCCCGCGTTCTTCCGCCTCGCGGATCTGCTTGTCGATCCAGGACTCGAAATTGACTCCGGGTGGCTTGCGCTCGGTCATGGGTCCATTGTCCCAGGGAGGTCGTGCGCCCGCCCGGCGGCCCCTAGGATGCGGCAGCGCGAGAACCGTCAATCACGTGCGTGCCGTGGTGAGTTGAAGGAGCGTGTCCACGTGCTGGAACTGACCATGGCCTCGGTGTCCGAGGCGGACGCGGGCGCCACCGCGGGCATGCTGATGGCCGAGGCGCCGAGCCGGCCGGGTGCGGTGCTGCGGGTCGGGCGGGACAGGAACGTGTGCCGTCTGGTGACACCCGACGACTGGCTGTTCGTCTCCCGTACGCATCTGGAGTTCCGCTGTGGGCCCGACGGGGCGTGGTCCGTGAGCTGGCTGCGCGGTTCGAACCCTGATCCGGCGTCCGAGGTGCGGCTGCTGTCCGGCGGTACGGCGCGGGCCCTCGTGTACGGAGGGGCCGCGCCGTTGGTCCGGGGTGGCTCCGGGGAGGTCGTCATCCAGGAACGGTCCGGGCCGCGGAGCGTGAACGTCGGGTACTTCCACGAGGGTTGAGGGGACGGGTTCCTGTGCGAGGTCAGGCGAGTACGCGGGCCAGCGCGAAGCCGTCGTAGCCCTTGCTGCCCACCGTCTGCACCGCCGTGCCGGTCAACTTCGGGTGTTCCGCGATGAGTTCGAGTGCCGAACGGGTGCCGAGGATGGCCGGGTCGGTGCTGGCGGCGTCGGTCACCGCGCCGCCCCGTACGACGTTGTCGAGGATGATCAGGCTGCCGGGGCGGGTGAGTTCGAGCGCCCACCGCAGGTAGTGCGCGTTGTTGGCCTTGTCGGCGTCGATGAAGACGAGGTCGAAGGGCTCGGGGTGCGCGGCGTGTTCGGCGCCGAGCACGGTGAGCGAGTCCAGGGCGGGGCCGACGCGGACGTCGACGATCTTGTCCAGGCCGGCGCGGGCGAGGTTGCCGCGGGCGACGTCGGCGTGCTCGGGGTTGTACTCGAGGGTGACCAGGCGGCCGTCGGCGGGGAGGGCGCGGGCCAGCCAGATGGTGCTGTAGCCGCCGAGGGTGCCGATCTCCAGAATGCGGCGGGCGCCCTGGATCTGGGCGAGGAGGTGGAGCAGCTTGCCCTGGTTCGGGGCGACGGCGATGGGGGGCAGGCCGGCGGTTTCGCTGTCGCGGAGGGCGGCGGTCAGGGTGGCGTCGGCGGGGGTGAGGAGGGCGGTGAAGTAGTCGTCGACGGAGTCCCACTGTTCCTGGGTCATGTGTCCTGACGTTCCCTTCGGCTGAGCGGTGGTCGGACTGTACGACTGTCCCGTCAGTTTCGCAGGGTGGGGCAGGGCGTGGGGGTCCCCCGGGGTGGGGGGCGGCCAGTTGTGTGTTGTCTGCGGGTGGGCTTTGGCTGGTCGCGCAGTTCCCCGCGCCCCTAGGTCGTCCCCCGCATGCACCCCGGATTGTGAGCCTGGGCGGTTCCCCCGCGTGCATCCCGCATTGCGGGCCTGGGTCGTTCCCTCCCTTACGCGCGCCGCTTCGGGGCCTAGGCAGCCCCCCTCACGCGCGCCGCTTCGTGGGCCCGGGTGGTTGCGCTTGTTTGCGCCGTTTCGGGAGGTCGGGTGTCGTGCGCGGAGGTGGGTTGCTCAGGGGCGCGGGGAACTGCGCGATCAGCCACCGGCGGCTCGCAGGCAACCCGCAAGCCGCAACCGGCTGCCACGCCACGCCCCGCCCCGCCCCGCAGGGGGCGAACCCTGCCGCCACGCCCCGCCTCACCCCGCAGGGGCGAGGCCCCGTTCCGGGGTGCGGGTGGTCACCTGGTGCCGCGCAGAGCCATCGTCCTCGCCTCGGCCACCGTCTCCACCGCCGGCGGCGAACCCGGCAACGGCTTGCGGGCCGATTCCGTCATGTACCAGACGGCGATCCCGCCGATGACTGCCGCCGCCATCATGTAGTACGCGGGCATCATCTTGTCGCCCGTCGCGCCGATCAGCGCCGTCACGACCAGCGGAGTCGTACCGCCGAAGACCGAGACGGAGATGTTGAAGCCGATGGAGAGGGAGCCGTAGCGGACCTTCGTGGGGAAGAGGGCCGGGAGGGCCGACGGCATCGAGGCCGTGAAGCAGACCAGGAGCATGCCGAGCGCGCCGAGGCCCAGGGCGATCGCCCACAGGGAGCCGTCACGGATCAGGAGGAGCGCCGGGACCGAGAGCACGAAGAAGCCCGCGCAGCCCGCGGCGATGACCGGGCGGCGGCCCACCCGGTCCGTGAGCGCCCCCATGAACGGCTGGGCGCACATCATCAGTGCCATCACGGCCAGGATGACCAGGAGGCCGTGCGTCTCGTCGTACTTGAGCTCGCTGGTCAGGTAGCTCGGCATGTACGACAGGAGCATGTAGTCCGTGACGTTGAAGACGAGGACGAGGCCCATGCAGAGGAGGAGAGCCTTCCACTGGCCCGTGACCATGTCGCGCAGCCGCACCTTCGCGCGGGTCTGCTCGGACTGGTGGGCCTTCTCGAGTTCCGCGGCGAACGCCGGGGTCTCCTCCAGTTTCATGCGAAGGTAGAGCCCGATCAGGCCCATCGGGCCCGCGATCAGGAACGGGATGCGCCAGCCCCAGGACAGGAGGTCGTCGGAGGAGAGCAGGGCCGTCATCAGGGTGACCAGGCCCGCGCCGCCGATGTACCCCGCAAGCGTGCCGAACTCCAGCCAGCTGCCGAGGAAGCCCCGCTTCTTGTCGGGCGCGTACTCGGCGATGAACGTGGAGGCGCCCGCGTACTCGCCGCCCGTCGAGAAGCCCTGCACCAGGCGGGCCGCCAGGAGCAGCACCGGCGCCCAGACGCCGATCGACGCGTACGACGGGATCAGGCCGATCGCGAACGTGCCCGCGGCCATCATGATCATGGTGAGCGCGAGGACCTTCTGGCGGCCGACGCGGTCGCCGAGCGGGCCGAAGACCATGCCGCCGAGCGGCCGGATCAGGAAGGCCGCGGCGAACGCGCCGAACGTGGAGAGCAGCTGCGCCGTCGGGTTGCCCGAGGGGAAGAAGACCTTGCCGAGCGTCACGGCGATGTAGCTGTAGACCCCGAAGTCGAACCACTCCATCGCGTTGCCGAGGGCGGCCGCCTTCACCGCGCGCTTCACCATCGCGGGGTCCGTGACGGTGACGTCGGCGGTGGCGCCCTGGCGGGGGGCTGTTTCGGCGCCCGGTCCGGGCAGGGGTGCGTCCGACGGCTCGGGCTTCCGTAGTGCGACGGGGGTGGCGCTCGCCAAGGGTTCGCTCGCCTGCTTTCGGTCGACGACAAAGACAGGGGCCGCACCCGGTGACCCGGAGCGGCCCGAAAAGCGACCATAGGGGCAAGCGGCGTCATTACGGTCGGTGTCCGGACGGCCGCACAGTGACGCAAAACCGCTGCTATGCAGGTCAAACGGTGTTTCCCCGGGCGGGGACAGTTATGCGCGCATGTGATCTTTGTCGCGGCCCGGGGCCGGAACCGCGGAGGCCCGGAGTCCACAACCGTCCACAACCGCCTCTGACCAGGGGCCGGGAACCGTCGGCGCCCGGCAGGGGCGCTGTTGGGCGTTCTGGACGAAAGCGATAGAAAGCGATGTGACTGCCAGGTGAAATGGTGGTTGCGGACGTCCTCACATCAGGGACGAGAACTTCACACCAGAGGCGAGGACTGACGCGGACGGAGGGTCGACGGCGCGTGGCGAACGTTGAGCACAGAGGGCCGGGCGATGTCCTGGGAGCCGGGCGGGCCGACGGACCCGGGACACGGACGGGAGCGGCCCGTGTCCTCCTCTGGCTGGTCGCCGCCGTCCTCGCGGTCCGGCAGGTCGCCGTCATCCTGCGGACCCCCGAGGGCGACCGGCTGACGGACCTGGAGACGTGGATCGGGCCCGAGGGCGTCCTGCACGTGAACGGGTCCTTCTACGACGCGGACAAGTTCACCGGCACCCCGTTCGCCGGACTCGTCCTCAAGCCCCTCACCCGAGCGGGCGAACAGGCGCTCGGCTGGGGGTGGACGTTCGGGACGCTCGGCCTCGTCGTCGTGCTCGGCGTGGTCGCCGCCCGCGCCCTGCCGCAGCCCGTCACCCGCCGCACCTCGCTGCTCGCCGCCCCCGTGGCGGTCAGCCTGCTCATCCTGTCGCTGCCGGTCCGCAACACCCTGTACCTCGGCCAGACCAGCATCCTGCCCGTCCTGCTCGTGCTCCTCGGCCTCTTCGCGGTCCGCGGGCAGCGGAGCTGCGGTGTTCTGATCGGCGTCGCCGCCGCCCTGCAGCCCACCGTGCTGCTCTTCGCGGTGCTGCTCTGGTTCACCGGCCGCAAGGAGGCGGCCGCTGTCACCGGTGGCTCCTTCGCCGCCGTCACCGCGCTCGTCTGGGCCGCGATGCCGAGCGACTCGACGACGTACTGGATCCATCACCTGGCCGGCGCCGGCCTCGGGGCCGACCCGGACGCCAACGCCAACCAGTCCCTGCACGGCATGCTGCTCCGCGCCGGTCTCGAAGGCCCGCCGGAGATCGCCGTCTTCCTGGTGGCGAGCGCGGCCGTCGTCGCCCTCGGGCTCCGCCGCGCCGTGCGCTACGCGCGTGACGGACAGCTGCTCCTCGCCGTCGCCATCACCGGCTGCGTCGCCGTCGCGGTGTCGCCGACCACCTGGCAGCACCAGCTCCTGTGGGTGCTCTTCGCGGTGGTCGGCCGGGTCGGCAAGCGTCAGTCCGACCGCTACATGTGGCCGGTGGCCGTCATCCTCGTGTCGACGCTGCCCGCCAAGATGATGCTGCCGAACATGTCGGTCACCGCGCCGATCCGCGACAACGTCGTGCTGATCGCGGCGCTCGCCGCGGCCGTCGTCGTGCCGTTCCTGTCCCGGTCCCACCCGCAGTACCGCGAGCCCATCCCCACCGAGTACGCCGCGCCCGTCCCCGCCCGCTGGAGCCGCGTCCCGCTCGTCCCGTTCTGGCGGCGCGTCCTCGCCCGCCCGAACCTCCTGCTCGAACTGCTCCTGATACGCGTCGGCTACTCCGCGTACCAGCAGGTCAGGCTCGCGGCGACCGGCGGCACGATCTCCGGGGGCCGGGCCGACGCGGAGCACCACGGCGCGCAGGTCCACGCGATCGAACAGTTCCTGCACATCGACATCGAGCACTGGTTCAACCACCTGACGGCGCGGACCGGCTGGATGGAGGACTTCTTCAACTTCTACTACACGTCGTTCCACTTCCTGGTGCCCCTGAGCGTCCTCGCCGTCCTGTACATCCGCAGGCCCGCCGACTACCGCTGGGCGCGCTCCGCCCTCGGCTTCGCGACGGTCCTCGCGCTCGTCGGCTTCTGGGCGTACCCGCTCGCGCCGCCGCGCCTCATGCCGGAGCTCGGCTTCATCGACACCGTGCACGGCGTGCAGGACTTCACCCAGCCGGACTACGGCACGCTGACGCAGCTCACCAACCAGTACGCGGCGATGCCCTCGCTGCACTTCGGCTGGTCGCTGTGGTGCGGTCTGGTCATCGCGGTCCTCGCGCCGCGCTGGTGGATGAAGGCGCTCGGCCTGCTGCACCCGTTCTTCACGGTCTGCGCGATCGTCGGCACCGGCAACCACTGGGTCCTCGACGCGGTGGGCGGCGCGGCCGTGGTGGGCGCGGGCTTCGGCCTGACCTACGTGCTGTCGGGCCCGCGGGTGCGACAGCCGTCGAAGGCGGCCACCGGCGAGCAGCCCGTCACCGGCACGTCGAATCCCGGTTCCGCGAAGGGCCGTACCCGGAGCTGATCTCGTACGTGCCGGGCGCGGGCACCGACAGACGCGTGAACTCGCCGTGCGGCTTCAGGCAGGCGCCCTCCGCCCGGAGCCACGGCGAGTACACGAGGCGCACCGTCACCGAGCCGCGCTTGGGCACCCGCACCACCACGTTCGACCCGGTGGAGCGGACGACGGCGGCCGGTTCGGACACCAGCGGCACCGGGTCCTTCACCTTGAAGATCTGCCAGTGCTGGTCCTTCCACACCGGTTTCAGCCACGCGGGCCTGCTCGCCACCAGCGCCGCCTCGTCCTCGGCGAAGCCGTCCGGCTTGCCCGAGGGCAGCACCACGTATCCGACGGCCCACCGGTCGAGCCACTCGCGGTAGGTGGTGGCCGAGAACGAACCGTCGTAGAAGAGCCGTCCGCGTTCGATGTCGAGCTGGCGGTTCCAGCCGCGCGCCATGTTCACGTACGGGGCGAGGGCGGTGGCCTCGCGGTGGTTGCGGGTCGGGACGACCTCCACGCGGGTGCGGTTGGCCTCCAGGCGCTCCAGCTCCCGCACCACGCCGTGCGTGTCGACCGCCCACTTCGGGACCTTCGTGGAGATCCGCAGGTCGTCGAGGGTCTTCTGCGCCACCCAGGCCGAGGACAGCACGAGCGCCACCGTCAGGGTGATCCGGCGGGCCCGGGTCAGGCCGGGGGCGAGCAGCGCGGCGAGCAGCACGGCGGGCCCGACCAGCTCGGCGAGCCGCTCGACGTTGGTGCCGATGGGGGAGGGGATGAGGTACGTCAGGACGGTCCCGACCGCGTAGACGCCCGCGCCCCACCGCAGCACCCGCCACTCGCGCGGGCCCGCGACGATCAGCGCCAGGCTGAACAGGACGGGCGGGAAGATCCGGTCGAAGGGCATCAGGTGCTCGCCGGTGAACGGGAAGAGCAGCGTGGTCGCCCCGACGACCAGGAACGGCGGCAGGATGAGCGCGGCCGACCGCACCCAGTCGCGTACGAAGAAGTACCCCGCGCCCGCGACGACGAGGAAGAGCCCCGCGACCGGGGAGCCCATGGTGGCGAGCGCGGCGCACACCACCGCGACGACGGTGCGCCGACGGCCCACCAGGGCGAGACAGGCGGCGAGGCCGAAGGCGAGACCGAGCGCGAACGTCGTCCGCCCCGAGGCGACGTTGCACCAGACGGCGAGCGAGGCGAGCACGGCGGGCCACAGGGGTCTGCGGACGCCGGTGCGCACGATCAGGACGGCGACCAGCCAGGCGCCCGCGATCCCCGACACCGCCGTCACGGTCTTCACGCCGAGCGCGGCCATCAGATACGGCGAGATCAGGCTGTAGTTGGCGGTGTGCATGCCGCCGTACCAGAAGAGGTTGTACGCGGCCGTGCCGTGCTCGGAGGCGAACCGCGCCCAGGCCTCCTGCGCCGCGAGGTCGCCGCCGCCCGTCGCGAGGAACGTCACCCACACGGCGTACAGGGGAAGAGTGGGGACGGTGGCCAGGAGCGGAACGCGGTAGCGCCGGAGGAAGTGCCGGAGCGGGGGGTTCCGGCCGGTGGACGCAGTGCCGGACGGGGCGAGCGAGACGTCGGCAGAGACCACGGTCACCGTTTCCGTTCGAGTCCTGGGAAGCCAAGGTTCACTTCTCAGGACGCTTCTTGCAACGGAAACGTTGGTTCCGTAAAGGTGATTGACCTGATAGGTCGCCTTCTGGCGCTCTATCGGCTCATGGGCGGGCGCCGGGTCCTGTGCTGACCCGGAGCTCCTTGACGCCGTTGAGCCAGGCGGAGCGGAGTCTGCGCGGGTCGCCGGTCAGGCGCAGGCCGGGCATGGTGTCGGCGATCGCGTTGAAGATGAGGTTGATCTCCAGGACGGCGAGGGACTTGCCGAGGCAGAAGTGCGGGCCGCCGCCGCCGAAGCCGAGGTGCGGATTGGGGTCGCGGCCGATGTCGAACTTCTCGGGCGACTCGAACACGTCGGGGTCGTGGTTGGCCGACGAGTAGAAGATGCCGACCCGGTCGCCCTTCCTGATCCGCGCGCCGCCGAGCTCGGTGTCCTGGGTGGCCGTGCGCTGGAAGGAGACCACCGGGGTCGCCCAGCGCACGATCTCCTCCGCCGTCGTGGCGGGGCGCTCGCGCTTGTAGAGCTCCCACTGGTCCGGGTGCGTGAGGAAGGCGTGCATGCCGTGGGTGATGGCGTTGCGGGTGGTCTCGTTGCCGGCCACCGCCAGCAGGATCACGAAGAAGCCGAACTCGTCGGAGGAGAGGTTGCCCTCGTCCTCGGCGGCCACCAACTGGCTGACGATGTCCTTGGCGGGGCACTCCTTGCGGGCCGCGGCGAGGTTCATCGCGTACGCGACGATCTCCATGGCCGCCTCGGCGCCGATCTCCTCGGTGATGGCGTACTCCGGATCGTCGTACGCCGCCATCTTGTTGGACCAGTCGAAGATCTTGGAGCGGTCCTCCTGGGGCACGCCGATCAGCTCGGCGATGGCCTGCAGCGGCAGCTCGGAGGCGACGTTCGTGACGAAGTCGAAGGAGCCGTCGTCGGCCGCGCCGGCGAGCGCCGTCTCCACGATGGAGCGGGCGCGGGCACGCAGCGCGTCCTCCAGGGACCGGATGGCGCGGGGCGTGAAGCCGCGCTGCACGATCTGCCGGACCCGGGTGTGCTCGGGCGGGTCCATGTTGATCATGATCAGCTTCTGGACCTCGATCCGGTCCCGGTCCATCGACTCGTTGAAGCGGATGATCGCGGTGTTGACGTTGGTGGAGAACAGCTCCGGGTGCGTGGAGACGTACTTGACGTCCTCGTGTCGCGTGACGGCCCAGTAGCCCGCGTCGTCGTAGCCGGAGACGCGGTACGGCTGGGTCACCCAGTGCACCGGCTCCGTCTGCCGCAGCCGCGCGAACTCCGGCAGGGGGATCCGGTCCTGGATCAGGTCGGGGTCGGTGAAGTCGAACCCGTCGGGCAGCGCTGGACAGGGCATCGGCAACTCCAGGCGTGAACTGAGTTCCGACGGGCCGCCCGGACTCTGTCCTGACGGTCAGTCAGAAGGCTTGGCCCGCAAGGTAGTAACGGGTTCTACAAGACACAAGGCCCAGGGCGGGTCCGGTTGCGTGTGGATCCCGCGCAAGGTGCGTGCAAGACCCTTGCGGCACCGGGGCTCCGCTCAGCAGACTGCTGAACGGAACTAGAACGCGTACTAGTTCTACCCGCGAGCCGCCGGGACGGCTCGTGGGACGTGGAGAGGGAGGACGAGCCCATGGCCGCGGAACCCGTCATCGTCGAAGCAGTACGCACGCCCATCGGCAAGCGCTCAGGCGCGCTCGCCAATCTCCACCCCGCCTATCTGCTCGGTGAGACCTACCGCGAACTCCTCGGCCGGACCGGCATCCACGCCGACTGCGTCGAGCAGATCGTCGGCGGCACGGTGACGCACGCCGGGGAGCAGTCCATGAACCCGGCGCGCACGGCCTGGCTCACCATGGGCCTGCCCTACGAGACGGCGGCGACCACCGTCGACTGCCAGTGCGGCTCCTCCCAGCAGGCGAGCCACATGGTCGCCAACATGGTCGCGGCCGGCGTCATCGACGTCGGCATCAGCTGCGGCGTCGAGGCGATGTCGCGGGTGCCGCTCGGCTCCGGTTCCAAGCACGGGCCCGGCAAGCCCTTCCCCGACGAGTGGAACGTCGACCTGCCCAACCAGTTCGAGGCCGCCGAGCGCATCGCCCGCAAGCGCGGCCTCACCCGCGAGAACGTGGACTCGCTCGGCCTCATCTCACAGGAGCGGGCGGCCGTCGCCTGGGCCGAGGAGCGCTTCAAACGCGAGACATTCGCCGTGCAGGTGCCCACCACGGAGGAGGAACAGGCCGCGGGGCAGGGCATGTGGCGGCTCGTCGACCGCGACGAAGGGCTGCGCGACACCACGATGGAGGGGCTCGGCCGCCTCAAGCCCGTCATGCCGACCGCCGTGCACACCGCGGGCAACTCCTCGCAGATCTCGGACGGCGCGGCCGCCCTCATGTGGGCGTCCAAACGGATGGCGCGGGCCCTCAAGCTGAAGCCGAGGGCGCGCATCGTCGCGCAGGCCCTCGTCGGCGCGGACCCGCACTTCCACCTCGACGGCCCGGTCGACGCCACGCGCGCGGTGCTCGGCAAGGCGGGGATGTCCTTGAAGGACATCGACATCGTGGAGATCAACGAGGCGTTCGCGTCCGTGGTGCTGAGCTGGGCGCAGGTCTTCGGCCAGGACCTGGAGAAGGTCAACGTGAACGGCGGCGCGATCGCCCTCGGCCACCCGGTGGGGGCGACGGGGGCGCGGCTCATCACCACGGCCCTGCACGAACTGGAGCGCAGGGACAAGGAGTTCGCGCTCATCACGATGTGCGCGGGCGGGGCGCTGGCGACGGGGACGATCATCCAGCGGCTGTAGGTCCGGGCGGTGTACGCGGGTGGCGTCAGGTACACCCCGCGGCCGGGGGGTTCTCGGATGTCGCCCGCGCGGTGACTCTTCGTAACGTCGTACCCATGGACGCCGAGCGCACGAACACCGCCAACCCCAACCCTGCCAGGGCCCGTTCCGCACGCCGAGGGGGCGCCGCCCTCGCCGCGCTGACGCTCGCGGGCCTCGCGGGGCTCACCTCGGCGCCCGCCGCGCAGGGCGCCGAGGGCGCCGAGGGCACGCAGGGTGCCGCAACCCGCCCGGCCGTCGCGCACCGCGCCGACCGGGGTGCCCTCCTGGACGTCACCCCGGTCGCCGACCTGAGCCGCGCCGAGGTCGCCGCCTTCCTCAGGAAGGGCGAGTTCGGCACGGAGACAGTGCGGTACGGCGTGCGGGCGTACCGCCTCACCTACCGCACCGTCGACACCGAGGGCCGCCCCACCACCGCCACGGGCCTGTTCGTGCTGCCCAGGACGGACTCCGGCACCCGGCGCCACCGCGCCCTCGACCTCGTCTCCGACGCCCGCGGGACGATGGTCCACCGCGACTACGCCCCCTCGGTCGCCGAGGACTCCGGGCGGCTCAGCCCCTACCTCCACGCCGCCGCGGGCAAGGCCGTCGCCGCGCCGGACTACCTCGGACTCGGCAAGGGCCCCGGCGTCCACCCGTACATGGACGCGCGCGCGGCGGTCACCGCATCCGAGGACATGCTGCGGGCCTCGCGCACCGCGGCGCAGCACGAGGGGCGCACCCTCTCCGGCGACCTGTACCTCACCGGCTTCTCACAGGGCGGCCAGGTGACGATGGCGCTCGCGCGCGAGGCGGACCGCGGACTCGCCGGATTCACCCTGCGCGCCGTCGCCCCCGTCAGCGGCCCCCACGACCTGTCCGGTGAGGAGTTCCCGGCCCTCTTCGACGGCCGGGTCAACGACACGAGCGCCGTCTTCTACCTCTCGTACTTCCTGGTCGCCCAGAACCGCCTGCACCCGATCTACAAGGACCCGTCGGACGTGTTCCGCGCGCCCTACGCGGACCGCATCGAGCGGCTCTTCGACGGCGGGCACACCGAGGAGGAGGTCCTGCCCGCGCTGCCCGAGACGCTGAAGGAACTGCTCACACCCGCCTTCCACGAGCGCATGCAGCAGCCGACGGGCGGCCTGAAGGAGGCGCTGGCGGCGAACGACGGCTTCTGCGACTGGAAGCCGGCGGCTCCGGTACGGCTCTACGCCGCGCGCGGCGACACCGACGTGCCGATCCAGAACGCCCGCAGCTGCGCGTCGGCCCTGGCCGCGCACGGGGTGCGGGCGCCGGTCCTGGATCAGGGCGCGGTACCCCACATGCAGTCCGTGGGGAAGGCGGCGCCGAAGATCGCGCGGTGGTTCGCGCGGGTGGGGTCGTAGACAGCGGGCGGTACACGAAAGAGGCGGCGACCCTCATGGGGTCGCCGCCTCTCTCAGTGGCGGTGCTCAGTGGCGGTCCGGGCAGGCTGCTCAGTACCAGCCGTTCGCCTGCCAGTGGTTCCACGCGCCGACGGGGCTGCCGTAGCGGTCGTTCATGTACTTCAGACCCCACTCGATCTGGGTCTCCGGGTTGGTCTTCCAGTCCGAGCCCGCCGACGCCATCTTCGAGGCGGGCAGGGCCTGGACCAGGCCGTAGGCGCCGGACGAGGAGTTCGTGGCGCTCGGGTTCCAGCCGCTCTCGTGCGAGACGATCTTGTCGAACGCGGCGAACTGCGCCGGGTCCGCGATCTTCTTCTTGGCGATCGCCTTGGCGGACGCGGGGGCGGCGGCGGGAGCGGCGGCCGGGGCGGCGGCCTTCGCGGTGGTCGGGGTGGCTGCCTGGGCCGGGGCCGCGGCGAAGACCATGCCGGAAGCGGCAGCGGCGACGAGGCCGCCGGTGATGGCCTTCTTGGGGGAAGCGATGCGGCGGATGAGCGAGGCGGACACAGAGGACCTTCCGGTGGGGAACGGGGCTGTCGCGGTGCACGCCGTCCGACACGGAAGTGTGGGGGACATGCGGCGGCGCCGAGGCCCGGGTGGGCTGTCGGCGCCGTGCGACTCATCCAGAGAAGCAGGGCTGTTACGTCGCCGCAATGACCCCATTTACTAGTGGAAGTCGCATCCGAGGCGAATGTCCTTCATGTGACCTGGCTCTCAACGCGCAGGTCAGCGCCGCGATTGACGCATGCACATCAAGGATCGCGATCTACGGGCCTCCTTAGTAGAGGACCAAGGTCCTGTGGGCCGCCTCACTCGGGAGGGCCGCGAAGGTGACGGAGTGTGTCGGGGTGCTTACGCCTTCGGCGCCTCGAATGTGACCGGCGTCTCGAACGCCGCCCGGCGTGTGGCCCGGCGTAGCGCCTTCAGTACGGCCGGGCCGAGCGCGAGGCTCAGCAGCACGGTGACGACCGCCCGTGGCAGGTCCCAGCCGAGCGAGGTCGCCAGGCAGTACGCGACGAACCGCCCGAGGTTCTCCACGAGGGGGTCGCCCGGCACGAAGGAGACGCCGGTGGCGAGACCGCCGAGGTAGGGCCAGCCCTGGAGGTTCATCACCGTCCCGTACAGCACGGAGGCCACCGCTCCGTACCCCGCGAGCAGCCACAGCTCGCCCCGCCCGCGCAGACTCTCGTGCCCCGGGAGCAGCCCCGCGCCCATGCAGACCCAGCCCATGGACAGCATCTGGAACGGCATCCACGGCCCCACGCCGCCCGTCAGGAGCGCCGACGCGAACATCGACACCGCGCCCAGCACGAACCCGAAACCGGGGCCGAGCACGCGTCCGCTCAGCACCATCAGGAAGAACATCGGCTCGATGCCCGCCGTCCCCGCGCCCAGCGGGCGCAGCGCGGCGCCCGCCGCGGCGAGCACGCCGAGCATCGCGATCGCCTTCGCGTCGAGACCCACGTCCGCGATGGTCGCCACGACGACGGCGAGCAGCAGCGGAAGCAGCGCGGCGAACAGCCAGGGCGCGTCCTGCGCGTGCTCACCGATCCCCGAGTCGCCCGCGGCGAGCAGCGGCCACCCGAAGGCGGCCACGCCGACGGCGCTGACCAGGGCGAGAGCGGCGACCGAGCGGCGGCCGAGACGGATGGGCCGGGCCTGGCGATGTGCCCGGGACCGCGCTTTGCCGGCACCCGTCACCAAGGCTCGCCCCCTCCCGCGTCCAGGGCTCGGCGGACCTCGGAGACCGTCAGCCACTCCTGCGGCGCCAGGATCTTCGTGACCTGCGGCGCGAAGGACGGCGACGACACCACGATCTGCTCGGTCGGCCCGTCCGCGACGACCTCGCCGTCCGCGAGGATCACCACGCGGTGGGCGATCTCGGCGGCCAGCTCCACGTCGTGCGTGGCGAGCAGGATCGCGTGCCCGTCGGCGGCGAGCCCGCGCAGGATCGTGACGAGGCGCGTCTTGGCCGCGTAGTCGAGGCCGCGGGTCGGCTCGTCGAGGAGCAGGAGCGGTGGGCGCGTGGTCAGGACGATGGCCAGGGCGAGCGTCAGCCGCTGGCCCTCGGAGAGGTCACGGGGGTGCGTGTCGTCCGCGATGCCCGGCAGCAGCTCGTCCACCAGGGCGCGGCAGGTGCCGGGCGGCGCGTCCGCGTCGTGGTCGGCGGCCGCGCACTCGGCGGCCACGGTGTCCGCGTACAGCAGGTCGCGCGGTTCCTGCGGGACCAGGCCGACGTGCCGGATCAGCTCCCGCGGGGACGTGCGGTGGGGGACGGCGCCGCCGACGCGGACGGTGCCCGACGCGGGTTCGAGGAGGCCGACGAGGGTGGACAGGAGCGTGGACTTCCCGGCGCCGTTGCGGCCCATCAGCGCGACGGTCTCGCCGGGGGTGACGGTGAGATCGACGCGCCGCAGCGCCTCGACCCGGCCACGCCGCACGGCGAGCCGCGCGACGGAGGCGGCGACGACGCCGGGCAGTGCCTCTGCCGTGCGTTCCCTGCGCAGACCGGCCCACCGGCGTCCGGTGCCCGGCGCCGGGGTCGGCTCGGTCGGCGTCGCCCGGCGCGGTTCCGCGCCCGCGAGCCGCTCCCGCAGCGCGCCCGCCCTGCGCCGCGCGTCCCGCACGGTCAGTGGCAGCGGTGACCAGCCTGCGATGCGGCCGAGGGCGACGACCGGCGGGAAGACGGGGGAGCGGGCCATCAGCGCGGCGGGGTCGCCGAGCACCGGCGCCTCGCCCGGCGCGGCGAGCAGCAGCACCTGGTCCGCGTACTGCACGACCCGCTCCAGGCGGTGCTCGGCCATCAGCACGGTCGTCCCGAGGTCGTGCACGAGCCGCTGGAGCACGGCGAGGACTTCTTCGGCGGCGGCGGGGTCGAGGGCGGACGTCGGCTCGTCGAGGACGAGTACCTGCGGGTGCGGGGTGAGGACCGAGCCGATGGCGACGCGCTGCTGCTGGCCGCCGGAGAGGGTGGCGATGGGGCGGTCGCGCAGGTCGGCGAGGCCGAGCAGGTCGAGGGTCTCCTCGACGCGCCGTCGCATCACGTCCGGGGCGAGCCCCAGCGACTCCATTCCGTACGCCAGCTCGTCCTCGACGGTGTCCGTCACGAAGTGCGAGAGCGGGTCCTGACCCACGGTCCCGACGACGTCGGCGAGCTCACGCGGCTTGTGCGTACGGGTGTCACGCCCCGCCACGGTCACGCGCCCGCGCAGCGTGCCCCCGGTGAAATGCGGCACGAGCCCGCTGACCGTCCCGAGCAGTGTCGACTTCCCGACCCCGGACGGCCCGACGAGCAGCACGAGCTCCCCTTCGGGAACGATGAGGTCGACGCGCTGGACGGTGGGGCCGGGCGCCGCGTCGTAGGTCACCGAGACATCCTCGAAGCGGATCATGAGGTCTCCTCGGAGGAAGTGGGGGAGGGGGCCGGGCGCGGGGCCGTACGCCAGGCGGCGGCCGACTTCCGTGGGCGGGGAGCGGGAGCGGGCCCGGACGTCTCGCGTACGGGGGGCGCTTGCGTGGTGTCGGGATCGGCAGGCGGCGTGGTCCCGGGCTGCGCGGGGCGGGGCTCCGCGGGCGTGACCCGGGTCGCGTCGTCGGACGGGGCGGGCGGCGGGTTCCGGGGTGCGGTGGGCCGGGTGTGGCCGGTCGGCACCGGGGCCACGAACGCCGGGAGGAGGCCGAGCAGGGCCGCCGCCGCGGGCCACAGCGGCAGGGTGGGGGCCACCAGGGGGACCACGCCCGGGTGCAGCGCGGACGGGGCCCGCGTCGCCGACCAGATCGTCAGGGCCGCCACCGCCACCCCGGAGCCCGCGACCAGCCAGGCGCGGGGACCCCACGGGTCGGGGCGGTAGCGGGTGCGTACCGCGCGGCGGCCGCCCAGGCGCAGGCCCGCGAGTGCGCAGGTGAGTCCCGCGGCGAGGGCGGGCAGGCCGTAGGACGTGCCCTGGGCGGTCAGCAGGCCGTACGTACCCACGCAGACGCCCATGAGGCCGCCGAGGGTCAGGACGGAGATTGCCCTGCGGACCCTCGCCGGGACGGGGGACGTGCGGCCGAAGCCGCGCGCGTCCATCGCCGCGGCCAGGGCGACCGACCGCTCCAGCGCGCCCTCCAGGACGGGCAGACCGACCTGGAGGAGGCCCCGGATGCCACGGTCCGGGCGGCCCCGCAGGCGGCGGGCCGCACGCAGGCGCTGCACGTCGACGATCAGGTTCGGAGCGAACGTCATCGCCACGACGACCGCCACCCCGACCTCGTACAGCGCACCCGGCAGCGACTTCAGCAGCCGCGCCGGGCTGGCCAGCGCGTTCGCCGCGCCGACGCAGATCAGCAGGCCGGCGAGGCGGATGCCGTCGTAGAGCGCGAACAGCAGGCCTTCCGCCGTCACCCGGCCCCCGATCCGCACGCCCCTCGCCCACTCCGGCAGCGGCACCTCCGGCAGTGTCACGACGGTGTGCGTGCCGGGGATCGGCGAGCCGAGCACGATCGCGAAGACCAGCCGGATCGCGATGACGGCCAGACCCAGCTTCACGAACGCGCCGTACGACTTCGCCCACGGCGCCGACGTCCGCCGCGCCGCCACCACGTAGCCCGCGACGCCGATCAGCAGGCCGAGCAGCAGCGGATTGGTCGTGCGGGACGCCGCCGTGCCGAGGCCGATGGCCCACACCCACCACGCGCCCGGGTGCAGCGCGTTGCCGCGGTGCGCCTCGGGGGCGAGGCGGCGCCGCAGGAGGGCGGGCGCGCCGCCGCCGTGGTCCGTCATGGTGCTGTCCGTGTCGTGTTCGTCGTCCGTACGCAGCCGCGCGTCAGCCGCGGCGGCGGGCCTGCCAGATCCCGGCGCCGCCGAGCAGCGCGACGGCGGCGATCCCGGCGATCAGGCCGACGGAGGGGCCGCCGTCGGCGCCGTCCCCCGCACCGTCGTCCGCGTTCCCCGTCCCCGTCTGCGGCTGTGTCTTCGTGGTCGTTCCGTCGTCGGCGACCTGTTCGCCGCAGCCCCTCTTCGGGTAGCCGTCGATCGCGCACAGCAGCGCCTTGCTGTCGTAGCGCAGCGGCTTGGCGACGGAGGCGAGGGCCTCCGCGCTGGTGGCGTCCTCGCCGACCTGCGCGCAGGCGGTCCGCCGCTTCGGCGGCGTCTCGCCGCCGGGCGCGTCACCCGCCGTGCCGAAGTCGACGACGAGGCCCACCCGCTTGCGGCCGTCCTTCGCCGGGGTGCCCGCGCAGATGGCGTCGAAGTCGGCGGGACCGCGCGGCTTCGCCGAGTCCTTCGAGTCGTCGGAGACCGAGAAGCGGAACCCCTGGACGTCGCCGTCCTCGGGACGCGCGGTGCCGGGGCCCTGGCTGGCGTACGTCCACTGCGCGCCGTCCCGCTCCCAGAACGACCAGTAGCGGTAACCGGCGGCCTGGGCGGGCACGGCGGCGAGAACGCCCAGGAGCGCGGCGAGGAACACGCCGACAGTCAGCCGCCCGCGCCCCCGTCCGCGCCGCTCACGGTCCCGCGTCACGGCTGCTGCTTCTTGCGGTTGCCGCTGTACAGGAAGCCGATGCCGATGCCCGCGACCATGCCGACGCCGATGATCCACCAGACGCTGACGCCGCCGTCGTCGTCCTTCTTCTCGTCCGAGTCCGCGTCGGACGGGGACTTCGAGGAGGTCTCGGGGGCCGGACCCGTGGCGTTCAGCTGCTTGACAAGGTCGGCGCCGCCGAAGTCGCGCGCGTCCAGACCGGCCGCGTGCGCGGCGAAGATCAACTTGGAGTAGGCGGCCGGGCCCGACTGCTTGGCCCAGTCCGCAGAGTTACCGGCGAGCCACTCGGCGGACTTCTTCGCCCGCTCGCCCTGTCCGGCGGCGGCGAGGGCGAGCACGGAGTCGGCGGTGGTGCCGAAGTCCGGCTGGTCCGTGGAGCCCGGCATCGACGACATCAGGTGGTCGTCGGTCTTGCCGAGGGTGTCGAGCAGATAGCCGACGCCGTTGCTCGCGGCCTGCGTGGCCGTGTCCGGCTTCGCGCACTTGGGCGCGGCGTCCTCGGACTTCTTGGGGGCGGAAACGACGAGGCCCTTGCCGAGGCTGCCGAGCACACCGGCGGCGGTGGCGTAGGCGTTCGGCGCGAGCTTGCCGGACTTCATGTCGGCGAGGCCGAAGGCGCCGCCGTCCTTGCCGCAGTCCATGGCGAGCTTCGGCAGCGCGTCGTAGGCGGACTTGCCGTCCTGGGACTTCACGTCGGCGGGGTTGCGGCCCGCGGCGACGAGCGCGCCGACGACGATGCCGGTGGAGTTCGCGTCGGAGGGCAGTCCCGGGGTGTTGCCCCAGCCGCCGTCCTTGTTCTGCACGGACTTCAGCCAGTCGACGCTCTTCTTGACCGTCTTGTCCTGGCCGCCGAGCGCGGCGAGGGCCTGCACGGCCGCCGCGGTGGAGTTGCTGTCGACCGCCGTCTTGGAGTTGCACGGCTCGGAGGAGTCCGCGCGGTACGCCGCGAAGCCGCCGCTCGCACACTGCTGGCCGGTCAGCCAGTCCACGGCCTTCGCGGCGGGCTCGACGCCCTCGGTGTGCTGGGCGAGCAGGGCGTACGACTGGCGGAAGACGCCGTCGAACTTCGGGTCGGACTTGCCGTAGAGGCCCGAGGGGAGAGCGGCCGACGGCGACGGCTTCGCGTCGTCCGCGAAGGCGGCCGGTGCCGCGGCCGAGCCGAAGACGGCGACGGCGGCGGCCAGGACCGCTGCGCTGCGACGAACGTTCATGATGGGGCGGGTTGCCTCTCCCTGCGGGGAGCGGGGCGGCACGGACCGTGCGAGCACGGCGACCGGGCGGCTCCGGCTCCGTATACCTCGACGGTGCCGCTCATCGGGGGCCCGATGAAGCGAGCCGGTCACGTTCCGCGCCGGGCATTCCGGCTCACCACGTTGCGTGGCACACGGCTGCGGGTCAGCGCCGGATTCGCACCGGCTTCCCCCTTGGCGGACGTGAGGACGACGCCCTCACTCTACCGGCCGGTCCGCGCACCCCTCGGGTCACACCGCCACGAACGCGACCGGATCGCTCCCCGGCACGGCCTCGGCGCGCCCCAGCTTCACCAGCCGCCGCACATGCGCCTCGGCCTCCGACACGGCGATGGTCCTCGACCCGTAGGGGATTTCGTCCCAGGGCCGGTTCCACTCCATGCGCGCGGCGATCTGCCACGGGGTGAGGGGCTCGGCGAGCAGGGCGAGCAGCCCGGTCAGGCGCTCCTCGTGGTGGGCCAGGAGTTCGTGGACGCGGGCCGGCGCGTCGGTGAACGCGCGCTGGTGGGCGGGGAGGATCTCCGCGGGGCCGAGGCGGGCGACGCGCTCCAGGGAGTCCAGGTAGTCGCCGAGGGGGTCGGTCACCGTCTCCGAATCGGGGTCCTCGTACAGGCCGATGTGCGGGCTGATGCCGGGCAGCAGATGGTCGCCGGAGAAGAGGCGGCCGTTGCCGCGCAGGCCCGCGGGGTGGTCCTCCTCCAGGTGGAGGCAGACGTGGCCGGGCGTGTGGCCGGGGGTCCAGACGGCGCGCAGGCGGCGGCCGGGCAGGGCGAGGAGTTCGCCGGGGGTGATGGAGCGGTCGGGCAGGGCGGGGGCGAGGCCGGGGAGCTTGCGGGGGCGGCCCTCGTCGCGGGCGCGGAGCAGCGGGGCGAGGTGGTCGGCGGGCGCGCCGGCGGCCGTGAGCTTGTCCACGAGGTACGCGTACCAGCGGTCCGGCGGGTTCGAGCGGGTGCGGCGGACCACGGACGCGTCGGCGTCGTGCATGGCGATCCACGCTCCGGACGCGTCGCGGACCTGGCCGGAGAGGCCGTGGTGGTCGGGGTGGTGGTGGGTGATGACGACGCCGTGCACGTCGGCGACCGCGACGCCGCACGCGGCGAGCCCGGCGACGAGGGTGTCCCAGGACGCCGGGTCGTCCCAGCCGGTGTCGACGAGGACCGGTCCCGCGTCGGTGTCGAGGAGGTGGACGAGGGTGAAGCCGAGGGGGTTGTCGGGGATCGGGACCTTGATGCTCCAGACGCCGCCGCCGTGCTCGGTCACCGGCGGGTCCGTCACCTGCGGGGTCATGAGGGCCTCGTCTCTCGTCGCCGGTCCCCTCGCCGGGGTCCTTCACCCTCGCCGGGGCTCCTCACTATAACTAGAACTAGTTCCAGTGGTCGCCCAAGTCGACTGCTTGGAGCGCGCGTTGCCCCTTCCGTCCGTGGACTCCACGAACTAGAACTGGTATCAGTTCCTCAGTCCTGAAACCGTGTCAGGAAACGCTCCGCAGGAGGCAGTCAGCCATGACCGAGCTCGTGGAACACGGACAGCTGTTCATCGGCGGGGAGTTGGTCGACCCGCTCGGCAAGGACGTCATCGACATCGTCTCCCCGCACACCGGAGAGGTCTTCGCCCGCGTGCCGCACGCGGCCCCCGCCGACATCGACCGCGCCGTCGCCGCCGCCCGCAAGGCGTTCGAGCACGGACCCTGGCCGCGCATGACCCTGGACGAGCGCATCGAGGTCGTCACGAAGATCAAGGACGGCTTCGCGGTGCGCCACGAGGAGATCGCCCGCGTCATCAGCACCGAGAACGGCACCCCGTACACCTCCAGTGTGATGGTGCAGGCCCTCGCCGCGATGATGGTGTGGGACGCGGCGATCACCGTCGCGCGCGACTTCCCGTACGAGGAGCAGCGGGACGGCGTCCTCGGCAGGCTGCTCGTCCGGCGCGAACCCGTGGGCGTCGTCGCGGCCGTCGTGCCGTGGAACGTCCCGCAGTTCACCGCCGCCGCCAAACTGGCCCCCGCCCTCCTCGCCGGCTGTCCCGTGATCCTCAAGACCTCCCCGGAGGCGCCCCTGGACGCCTACATACTCGCCGAGCTCGCCGCCGAGGCGGGCCTGCCCGAGGGCGTGCTGTCCATCGTCTGCGCCGACCGCGAGGTCAGCGAGTACCTCGTCGGGCACCCCGACGTCGACAAGGTGTCCTTCACCGGATCCGTCGCCGCGGGCAAACGCGTCATGGAGGTCGCCGCCCGCAACCTCACCCGCGTGACCCTGGAACTGGGCGGCAAGTCCGCCGCCGTCATCCTGCCGGACGCCGACACGGCCACGGCCGTCGCGGGCATCACCCCGTTCGCCTGGATGATCAACGGCCAGGCCTGCGTGGCCCAGACCCGCATCCTCGTCCCCCGCACCCGCTACGACGAGTTCGCCGAGGCCTTCGCCGCCGCAGCGAGCGCCCTCAAGGTCGGCGACCCCCTCGACCCCGCCACCGAACTCGGCCCGCTCGTCGCCCGGCGGCAGCAGCAGCGCTCCCTCGACTACATCCGCATCGGCCAGGAGGAAGGCGCCAAGATCCTCGCGGGCGGCGGCCGTCCCGCCGGACTCGACCGGGGCTGGTACGTCGAGCCGACCCTCTTCGGCGGCGTCGACAACTCGATGCGCATCGCCCGCGAGGAGATCTTCGGCCCCGTCATCTGCCTGCTGCCCTACGGCGACGAGGACGAGGCGGTACGCATCGCCGACGACTCCGACTACGGACTCAGCGGCAGCGTCTGGACGGCCGACACCGAGCGTGGCATCGACATCGCGCGCCGCGTGCGCACCGGCACGTACTCCGTGAACACCTTCAGCCTCGACATGCTCGGCCCCTTCGGCGGCTTCAAGAACTCGGGCCTCGGGCGCGAGTTCGGGCCCGAGGGATACGGCGAGTACTTCGAGCACAAGATGATCCACCTCCCCAACGGCTATGAGGGGAGCGGTGCCTGATGGGAGACCGCTGGCACGTCGAGGTCGACCGGTCCGTCTGCATCGGCTCCGGGATGTGCGTGCTCACCGCGCCCGGCGGCTTCGCACTGGACACCGCCCGCCAGTCGCACCCCACCGCCCCCGAGACCGACGCCAACGAGAAGGTCCTCGAAGCGGCGGAGGGCTGCCCGGTCGAGGCGATCACGATCACGCTGGCCCACGGCGGGGAGGTCGTGTTCCCGCCGGAGGAGTGACCAGGCACGTTCCCGACTCGTTGACACCCGCGCCCCGTTCATCCCATGTCGGCGCGGGTGTCGCCATTTGTCCGGGCCGCGAATATTCTGTGCTCTCGAACATGAGCGAACGTGACTTTACCCATGCGTTTCGCACAGCGATCTGATGACAGTCGTGACTGTTCCGTCCCTTTGCGCCCTGGAAATCTCTCTGCCACGCCGAGCGGAGAGGGGACGCCATGGACAAGCGGTACGAGGTCTACTGTCTGGCCGACAGGCATTTCTACGAGACCCCGGACCGGCTGTCGTCCAAGGGCGCCGCGGGCGCCACCGAGTTCCCGGTGGCAGGCAGGACCGTCCCCCAGGGATGGCGCTCCGGACGCGTCGGCGACTGGCTCTCGCTCGTCCCCGTGGACGGCGAAGGAGCCGCGCTGCCCTCGCCCCAGCAGGGCTGGAAGATCCACGTCTCCGCGACCCTGGAGAACGCGGACCGCGTCGCCTCGATCGTCTGGGACTACTGCGTGCCCCGCCGCATCCCGTTCAAGTTCGTGCCGGGCAAACACCTCCTGCACCTGCGCAACAGCAAGTACGCGGGCCGCGACCACAGCGGCAAGGCCGTCACGGTCTACCCGGCGGACGAGGCGCAGCTGCGGGAGATCCTCGACGACCTCGGCGACCGCCTGGAGGGCACCGAGGGCCCGTACATCCTCACCGACCTGCGCTGGCGCCAGGGCCCGCTGTACGTCAGGTACGGCGCGTTCACCCGCCGCATGTGCGACAACGGCAAAGGCACGATGGTCCCGGCCATCGAGAACGCGGACGGACAGCTCGTGCCCGACCCCCGCGACCCCGCCTTCAAGGTCCCCTCCTGGGTGACCCTGCCGGCGTTCCTCGAACCGGCGCTCGCGGCCCGCAACACGACGACCGTCACCGACCTGCCGTACCGCATCGAGAAGGCCCTGCACTTCTCCAACGGCGGCGGTGTCTACGCGGGTACCGACACCCGCGACGGCCGCAAGGTCGTCCTCAAGGAGGGCCGCCCGCACGCGGGTCTCGCCTCCGACGGAGCCGACGCCGTCACCCGCCTCGAACGCGAGAAGGCCGCCCTGGAGAAGCTCTCCGGACTCGGCGTCGCCCCCGAGGTGCGCGACTGGTTCCTCCTGGACGGCCACCGCTTCCTCGTCATGGACTTCCTCGAAGGGTCCACCCTCAACTCGTTCTTCGCCCACCGGCACCCGCTGTGCACCAGCGAGCCGGACCCCGCCGCCATCGCCGAGTACACGACGTGGGCGCTGCGCATGCACCGCGCCGTGGAAGACGCCGTCACCGCCGTGCACGAACGGGGCGTCGTCTTCAACGACCTGCACCTCTTCAACATCATGGTCGCGCCCGACGAACAGTCCGTCTCCCTCCTCGACTTCGAGGCGGCGACGGCCGTGGGCGACGCGGGCCGCCAGGTCGTCGCGCACCCCGGGTTCCTCGCGCCGCCCGACCGCACCGGCACCGACGTCGACCGCTACGCACTCGCCTGCCTGCGCCTCGCCCTCTTCCTGCCGATCACCTCACTGCTCTCCATCGACCGCGGCAAGGCCGCCCACTTCGCCCAGGTGATCGCCGCCGAGTTCCCCGACGTACCCGCGGAGTTCCTGGCCGAGGCCGTCGCCGAGATCGAACACGGGCCGCGCGGCCGGACCGGGGACCACGAGCGGGCGCCGGTCCGCGCAGCGGGAGACACGGAGGCCCCGGTGGGGGGCGTCCTGAAGGGGGACCGGACCGGCGCCATCCGGCACTCGGCCGGGGCGACCGCGCCCCTGGTCGACCCCGCCGACTGGCCGTACAGCCGCGACTCGATGGTCAAGGCCATCCTCGCCTCCGCGACACCCGAACGCGACGACCGGCTCTTCCCCGGCGACATCGCGCAGTTCTCCGACGGCGGCGGCCTCGGCCTCGCACACGGCGCGGCCGGCGTGCTGTACGCGCTCGCCGAGAGCGGCGCCGAACGCTACGAGGAAGGCGAACGCTGGCTCCTCGAGCACACGGAGCCCGCCCCGCGCGGCACACCCCTGGGCCTGTTCGACGGTCTCGCGGGCGTCGCCCACGTACTGGACCGCCTGGGCCACCGCACCCGCGCCCTCGACCTCACCGACCTGGTCCTCCAGGAGAAGTGGGAGCGGCTCCCCTCCGACCTGCACGGCGGCCTCGCCGGACTCGGCCTCGCCCTCGACTCCCTCGCCCACAGCACGGGCGAGGAGGAACTCGCCCGGCATGCGCTGAGGGCCGCCGAAGTGCTCGGTGAGCGCCTGACCGCGGACAGCGCAGGGCAAGACGGCAAACGCCGTCGCGCCGGGCTGCTGCGCGGCGCCACCGGACCCGCCCTGCTCTTCCTGCGCCTGTACGAGCGGAACGGCGACACCGCGCTCCTCGACCTGGCGGCCCGCGCCCTGCGCACGGACCTCGGCCAGTGCGTGGCGCAGGAACGCGACGGCAGCCTCGCCGTCAACGAGGGCTGGCGCACCATGCCCTACCTCGGCGACGGCAGCGTCGGCATCGGCATGGTCCTCGACGACTACCTGGCGCACCGGGACGACGCGGCGTTCGAGGCGGCACGCCCCGGCATCCTGGCCGCCGCGCGCTCACGCTTCTGCGTGCAGCCCGGCCTGTTCCAGGGCCGCGCCGGACTCCTCGCCCACGTCAACCGCACCACCACCCCGGGCATCACGCCCGAGGACGTCGCGGAGCAGATCGGGGCACTCGGCTGGTTCGCCATGTCGTACGCGGGCCAGCTGGCCTTCCCCGGACACCAGATGCTGCGGCTGTCCATGGACCTCAACACCGGGACGGCGGGCTGCCTCCTGGCACTCGCCGGCGCCCTCGGCGACGACGGAGCGCACGTCCCCTTCCTGCCGCCCCCGCGGCGGCCCCAGAGCCGGTCCCGCCTCACGGCGGGGTCGTGACACAACCCCATGAAAAGCAACTCCCCCAAGAGAGAGGTTAGTTTCATGGCACTCCTCGACCTGCAGAGCATGGAATCCGACGAGATGACCGGTGGCGGCGGCGGTGGCGGCAGCGTGGCCAGCCTCCTCCTCTGCTGGAGCGACGCCAGCATCGTGCTCTGCCTCTGACGTCTGCCCCCAGCTGAACGGCTAGGCGTTTGAAGGCCCGGGCGGCACCCCGCAAGGGGCCCGCCCGGGCTTCACCCCTGCCACCGGCCCCCTGCCAACGCCTACGGCCCACGAGGCGACGGAGACCCGTACCGCATGGCGACGACCACCACCCGCCCCGAACAACCCGCCACCTCCGCACACCTGTTGGGCGCCGCGACCCGGTACAGCGCCGCCCGCTGCACCGTCCTCGCCCTCTGCGCCGTCGCGGGATCGGGCGCCGCCCTGCTCCTGCCGCTCGCCATCGGCCGCGCCCTGGACGCCGTCCTCACCGGCCACCTCACCGGCCGCGGCGACACCGACGCCACCCGCTGGATCCTCGCCTGCGCCGCACTGATCGCCGCGAGCGCACTCCTCGACGCCCTCGACGGCGTCCTCACCGGCACCACCAACGCCCGCACCACGGCCTGGCTGCGCGGACGCGTCGTCCGCCACGTGCTCGCCGTCGGACCGCGCACCACCGCCCGCTTCGCCCCCGGCGACCTCGTCGCCCGCCTCATCGACAACGCCGCGCACGCGGGCATCGCGCCCGCCACCGCCGCCGCGCTCCTCGCCGCCCTGGTCACCCCCGTCGGCGCCGTGGTCGCCCTCGCCCTCATCGACGGCTGGCTCGCCGTGGCGTTCGTCGCGGGCGCACCCGTCCTCTTCTTCCTCCTGCGCGCGTTCGTGCGCGTCTCCTCCGACTGCGTGGCCCGCTACCAGCAGGTCCAGGGCGACATCGCGGGCCGCCTCAGCGAGGCGATCGGCGGGGCGCGGACCATCGCCGCCGCGCACACCGAGGACAAGGAGGCGGCACGGGTCCTGCGGACGCTGCCCGAACTCTCCCGCCAGGGCCACCGGATGTGGCGCGTCCAGGGCCGCTCCCAGGCCCAGGCCGTCGCCGTCGCACCGCTGCTGCAGATCGCGGTCGCCGCGGTGGCGGGCCATCTCGTGCTCCAGGAACGCATCAGCGTCGGCGACCTGCTGGCCGCGTCCCGGTACGCGGTGCTCGCCACCGGCGTCGGCATGCTCGTCGGACAGCTCGGCGGCCTGGTACGGGCGCGGGCCGCGGCGCGACGTCTGGAAGAGGTGCTCGCGGAACCCGAGACGGTCCACGGGACTCGTGGACTCCCGCCCGCCGGCGGCCGGTTGGAGCTGCGCGGGGTGCGGGCGAGCCGCGGCGGGCGCACCGTGCTCGACGGCGTCGACCTCACGGTCCCCGCGGGCTCCACGGTCGCCGTGGTCGGCCGGTCCGGCGCCGGGAAGTCCCTGCTCGCCGCCCTCGCGGGCCGCCTCGCCGACCCCGACGAAGGAGACGTGGCCCTCGACGGCGTCCCCCTCGACTCGCTCAGCCGCGAGGAACTGCGCCGCGAGGTCGGCTACGCCTTCGAGCGGCCCGCACTGCTCGGCGCCACCCTGGAGGGCACCATCGGTTTCGGCGCGCCCCGCCCGGCACCCGAACGCGTCCGCGAGGCGGCCCGCGCCGCCCGCGCCGACCCCTTCATCACCCGCCTCCCCGACGGCTACGCCACCCCCTGCGCCGAAGCACCCCTGTCCGGCGGCGAGGCCCAACGCCTCGGCCTGGCGCGGGCGTTCGCGCGCGGCGGGCGGTTCCTCATCCTCGACGACGCGATGTCCAGCCTGGACACGGTCACCGAGCACCACATCGCCGAGGCCCTGCTCCGCCACACCCCGCACCGGAGCCGCCTGATCATCGCCCACCGCGCGGCGACGGCGGCCCGCGCCGACACGGTGGCCTGGCTGCACGAGGGCCGGATCCGGGCCGTGGGCACGCACGCGGAGCTGTGGCAACGGGCTGAGTACCGGCAGGTGTTCGGCTCGTGAACCGGTCCTCCGAGGCCACACCGACGCCGCCACCGGGCCCGTACCGCAGGGGTGTCCGCTTCCTGTGGCGCAGGTGGCGGGTCGTACTGCGGCTCGCGCTGTGGTCCGTCCTGGAGACCGGGCAGACGTTCCTCACCGGGTACGCCCTCGCGCACGCACTCGACGACGGATTCCTCGACGGACGCGAGTCGGTCGGCCTCGGCTGGCTGGGCGCGGCCGCGCTCGGCGTGCTCGTCGCCGCGTACGGCACGGGGCGCGTGTACCGCGCGGTCGCCGACCTGGTGGAACCGCTGCGGGACTCCCTGGTGCGGCAGGTGGTCGGGCGCGGGCTGCGGGAGGCGGACGGCGGCGCCGTGTCGCGGCTCACCCAGCAGGTGGAGATCGCCAGGGACACCTTCGCGGGCCTGGTGATGGTCTCCCGCTCCTTCGTCTTCACGGCCGTGGGCGCGCTGGTCGGCCTGTTCTCGCTGGACCCGCTGCTTCTCCTGGTGGTCGCGCCGCCGCTGCTCGCCGGGATCGGCCTGTTCGTGGCGACGCTGCGCCCGCTGGCCCGCAGGCAGGAGGAGTTCCTGGTCGCGGACGAGGAGCTGGCGGGACAACTGGGCGTCGTGGCGCCGGGGTTGCGGGACGTGGCCGCGGCGGGCGCGGAACAGGACGTGGCCGAGGGGATCGACCGGGGCGTCGCCGCGGAGTACGCCGCGGCCGGCACCCTCGCCCGCTGGGGCGTCCTGCGCACGGCGGCCCTGGCGATCGGCGGCCAGCTCCCGCTGGTGCTGCTCCTCGCCACGGGCCCCTGGCTCCTGGCCAACGGGGTCACCCCGGGCGCGCTGGTGGGCGCCCTCGCGTACGTCACGCAGGCCCTGCTCCCCGCTCTCCACAACCTGGTCCACGGTCTGGGCGCGAGCGGTTCGCGTCTGGCGATCGTCCTGCGGCGCCTGATCTGGGACGCGCCGGGGAACTCCGCACCGTGTGAGGACGTGACACCCGAGCGCCGGACCTCCCCGGCCCCCGCCCTCCGTCTCTCCGCCCTCACCTTCGCCTACGGCCCCCACGCCGAACCCGTCCTGAAGGACCTGGAGCTCACCGTCGCGCGGGGCGAGCACCTCGCCGTCGTCGGACCCAGCGGCATCGGCAAATCCACTATGGCCGGAATTGTTGCCGGACTGCTCGAACCGGACGCGGGCGACGTACGCGTCGACGGGCACGCCGTGCGCGGGCCGGGGGCCGTCGGGCGACGCGTCCTCATCCCGCAGGAGGCGTACGTCTTCACCGGGACGCTGCGCGACAACCTGCGCTACCTCCGGGAGGACCCCGTCCCGGATCCGGAGCTGCTCGCCGCCGCCGAGGCGATCGGCCTGACCCCGCTCGTCGAACGGCTCGGCGGCCCGGACGCCGATCTGGTCCCGGCCGAACTGTCGGCGGGGGAGCGCCAGCTGATCGCGCTGACCCGCGCCTACCTGTCGTACGCCCCGCTCGTGATCCTCGACGAGGCGACCTGTCACCTCGACCCGGTCGCGGAGTCCCGCGCCGAGCGCGCGTTCGCGGCCCGTCCGGGCGGCACGCTGGTGGTCATCGCCCACCGCATCAGCTCGGCCCGCCGTGCCGACCGCGTCCTGGTGATGGACGGGGCGCACGCCCTGTGCGGCCGGCACGACGAGCTGATGGAACGTTCCCCTCTCTACCGGGACCTCAACGGTGCGGGGGAGTGGGGTGCGGCCCCGGACGAGGAGGCCGCCGTGTCACACCCACCCCTCTCCCTGCGAGATCCGTATCGCGTCGATCCTGTTCCGCGCCCCGGTCTTCCGGGTGATCGCGGCCATGTAGTTGCGCACCGTTCCGTGGGACAGATGGAGGCTGTTGGCGATCTCGGCGACCGACGCGCCCCCGGCGGCGAGTGAGAGCACGCTCAGCTCGCGCCGGGTGAGCGGCATCTGCGCCGCCTTGAGGAAGCCGAAGCCCAGTGAGTCGTCGACGAAGCGCTGGCCCGCCGCCACCTGTCTGATCCCCGCGAGCAGCCGGTCCGGCGCGCTCGCCTTGTTCACATAGCCGAGTGCGTCCGCCTCGGCGGCCCGGCGCAGCTGGCCCGGACGGTTGGCGGTGGCGAGCACGAGGACCCGACACCCTCTCCCCACCGCGGACGGTCCGGTGAGGTCGCCGAGCGGAGCATGCGCGTAGGTGGCCTCATCATCGAGGTCCACCACGCATAAGTCCGGTCGTACGCTCCGGTACCGCCCGCGCGCATGGGACCACGGCGCGTGGAACACCTCCAGATCCGGCTCGCGGGCGAGTTGCTCCGCCAGAGCCATTCGCAACAGACAGGCGTCGTGCACGAGAAGAACCCGGATCACGCTCTGCCCCTCCAGCTCCAAGCTCCGGTTGCTCCGTTCAAGCACGGTGACATTCATAGCGGTGAGTACCCCGGTCGTGACGCAGAGAACTGGCCAAGGGGAGGGGCAGGGGCGCATTTGCCATACGGTTGTGCGCCCCCCGTGCGTCGGACAGGTGACGGACGGCTTATGGGCACGCGGGCGCCGACAGGCTATGCGTGAAACCCCGCTGCGAGGCTATGGGCAGGGCTTGGTCCGACAAGCTATGGGCAAGGCTTCGCCGTCAGATCGATCAGGCGGCAGACCGTCTCGATGTCGATCTTCACCTGGGCGATGGAGGCGCGGCCCGACAGCCAGGTGATGAGCGCCGAGTGCCAGGTGTGCTCGATGACGCGCACCGCGGACAGCTGCTGCGCGGTCGGCGTCTCCTCCAGGCCCATCGCGTCCAGGATGATCGCCGTCGTCAGCCGCGACACGGTGTCCACCTCGGGGCTGACGGAGCGGTCCGCGAAGGTCAGCGCCCGCACCATCGCGTCCGCCAGGTGCGGCTCGCGCTGCAACGCCCGAAAAGCCCGCATCAGCGTCTCGGCGACCCGCTCGGCGGGCGTCTCACCGGCCGGCGGACGCTTCCGGATCGTCGTGTGCATGTGCTGCAGCTGGTCCTGCATCGTGGCGACCAGCAGATGGACCTTCGAGGGGAAGTACCGGTACAGCGTGCCGAGTGCGACACCCGCCGCCTCGGCGACCTCCCGCATCTGCACCGCGTCGAAGCCGCCCCGGCTGGCCAGTTGCGCGCTGGCGTGCAGGATGCGGCGGCGGCGCGCCTCCTGGCGCTCGGTGAGGGCGGGCGCCGCAGGGTTCGCCGCCTTGGCTTCCGCTGTCATGTCGATGCCCCTCCGCTACGCCTCGCGAGATCGCACAGCATGGCAGGGAGCCCGTCGTGGCGCGAATCACCTGATCCGGGCCTTACACCTCGCCTACCTGCCGGTAGATTCAAAGCTCGTCCAGCGATCATTCAGCGATCCAGTCTGAAACTTGTTCTAGATTACCGTCCCGGCGTAACCTCGCGGAGAACTGCAGGGAGAAGGGGGCCCGAGAGTGACCGCTGAGGCCATGGAGGCACGCTCCCGCAAGGGCTCCGGCGCCGACGGCGAGCGCCCGTTGCGCATCGCGCTCCTCACGTACAAGGGGAACCCGTTCTGCGGGGGACAGGGTGTCTACGTACGGCACCTCTCCCGCGAACTCGCCCGGCTCGGCCACAGCGTCGAAGTGATCGGCGCGCAGCCCTACCCCGTCCTCGACGAGGGTGAGGACCTGGCGGGCCTCAAGCTCACCGAGCTCCCCAGCCTCGACCTCTACCGCTCGCCGGACCCCTTCCGCACCCCGAAGCGCGACGAGTACCGCGACTGGGTCGACGCCCTCGAAGTGGCGACGATGTGGACCGGCGGCTTCCCCGAGCCCGCCACCTTCAGCCTGCGCGCCCGCCGCCACCTGCGCGCCCGGCGCGGCGACTTCGACGTCGTGCACGACAACCAGACCCTCGGGTACGGCCTCCTCGGCGACCTCGGCGCGCCCCTGGTCACCACGATCCACCACCCCATCACCGTCGACCGGCAGCTGGAACTGGACGCCGCGCCCGACTGGAAGCGCCGCGCCTCCGTCCGCCGCTGGTATGCGTTCACGCGCATGCAGAAGCGCGTCGCGCGCCGCCTCCCCTCGGTCCTCACCGTCTCCGGCACGTCCCGGCAGGAGATCGTCGACCACCTCGGCGTCCGCCCGGACCGCATCGAGGTCGTCCACATCGGCGCCGACACGAACCTCTTCTCACCGGACCCCGCGGTCCCTGAGGTGCCCGGCCGCATCGTGACCACGTCCAGCGCCGACGTGCCGCTCAAGGGCCTCGTCCACCTCGTCGAGGCGCTCGCCAAGGTCCGCGCCGACCACCCCGGCGCCCACCTCGTCGTCGTCGGCAAGCGCGCCGAGGACGGCCCCGTCGCCCAGGCCATCGAGCGCCACGGCCTCGAAGGCGCCGTCGAGTTCGTCAAGGGCATCACCGACGCCGAACTCGTCGACCTCGTCCGCTCGGCGCAGGTCGCCTGCGTCCCTTCGCTGTACGAGGGGTTCTCCCTCCCCGCGGCGGAGGCGATGGCGACCGGCACGCCGCTCCTCGCCACCACCGGCGGCGCGATCCCGGAGGTCGCGGGCCCCGACGGGGAGACCTGCCTCGCGGTGCCGCCGGGCGACGCGGGCGCGCTGGCGCACGGCCTGAACCGGCTGCTCGGCGACGGCGACGGCGACCTGCGGGCCAGGCTCGGCGCGGCGGGCCGCGAACGCGTCCTGGCCAAGTTCACGTGGGCGCGCGCCGCGCAGGGCACGGCGGAGCTGTACCGCGCGGAGATCGAACGCTCCGCGGGACGCGGCGCCGCCCGCGCGGTCGCGCGCGGCCACGCCCTTCCCGCGGCCGAGGCCGCCCCCGAAGTTGCAGGACCTCACCACGAAAGCAGGGCCACGTGCTGACCGTCGACTTCACCCGCTTCCCGCTCGCCGCAGGCGACCGTGTCCTCGACCTCGGCTGCGGCGCGGGCCGGCATGCCTTCGAGTGCTACCGGCGCGGCGCGCAGGTCGTGGCGCTCGACCGGAACGCCGAGGAAATCCGCGAGGTCGCCACGTGGTTCGCCGCGATGAAGGAGGCCGGCGAGGCGCCCGCGGGCGCGACGGCCACCGCGATGGAGGGTGACGCGCTCAACCTGCCCTTCCCCGACGCGTCGTTCGACGTCGTCATCATCTCCGAGGTCATGGAGCACATCCCCGACGACAAAGGTGTCCTCGCCGAGATGGTGCGCGTCCTCAAGCCGGGCGGCCGCATCGCGGTGACGGTCCCGCGCTACGGACCCGAGAAGGTCTGCTGGGCCCTGTCCGACGCCTACCACGAGGTCGAGGGCGGCCACATCCGCATCTACAAGGCCGACGAACTCCTCGAAAAGATGCGGGAGTCGGGCCTCAAGCCGTACGGCACGCACCACGCGCACGCGCTGCACGCGCCGTACTGGTGGCTGAAGTGCGCGTTCGGCGTCGACAACGACAAGGCGCTGCCTGTCCGGGCGTACCACAAGCTGCTCGTCTGGGACATCATGAAGAAGCCCCTCGCGACGCGCGTCGCCGAGCAGCTGCTCAACCCCGTCGTCGGCAAGAGCTTCGTGGCGTACGCGACCAAGCCGCACCTCCCGAAGACCTCGGCCGACGCCGACGCCGCGGCGGCCGCCAAGTGACGAGCCCGGAGCGGACCGAACACCTCGTCCTGCCCGGCGTCCTGACGGCCGATCAGGCCATGGCGACGGTACGCGGCATCCTCGCCGTGCAGCGCGAGGACGGCGCCATCCCGTGGTTCCGCGGCCACCACCTCGACCCGTGGGACCACACCGAGGCCGCGATGGCGCTGGACGCGGCGGGCGAGCACGCCGCCGCCGAGAAGGCCTACGACTGGCTCGTACGCCACCAGAACCCGGACGGCTCCTGGTACGCGGCGTACGCCGACGGCGACCCGCACGACGTCACCGACCGCGGCCGCGAGACCAACTTCTGCGCCTACCTCGCCGTCGGCGTCTGGCACCACTACCTCTCCACCGGCGACGAGGCGTTCCTCGACCGCATGTGGCCCGCCGTGGTCGCCGCCGTCGAGTTCGTGCTCGCGCTCCAGCAGCCGGGCGGACAGATCGGCTGGAAGCGGGAGCCGGACGGCACGCCGGTCACCGACGCGCTCCTCACCGGCTCGTCCTCGATCCACCAGGCGCTGCGGTGCGCCCTCGCCATCGCCGAACAGCGCGAAGAGCCGCAGCCCGACTGGGAGTTGGCGGCGGGCGCTCTCGCGCACGCGATCCGCCACCACCCCGAGCGGTTCCTCGACAAGGACCGCTATTCGATGGACTGGTACTACCCGGTCCTGGGCGGCGCGGTCACCGGCGTGGCCGCCAAGTCCCGCATAGAGGAGGGCTGGGACCGCTTCGTCGTCCCGGACCTCGGCGTGCGCTGCGTGGTGCCCAACCCGTGGGTCACCGGCGGCGAGAGCGCCGAACTCGCCCTGGCTCTCTGGGTGATAGGCGAGTCCGACCGCGCCCTGGAGGTCCTCCAGTCCATCCAGCACCTGCGCGACCCGGAGTCGGGCCTGTACTGGACGGGCTATGTCTTCGACGACAGGACCATCTGGCCCGAGGAGCTCACCACCTGGACGGCGGGCTCACTCCTGCTCGCCGTGGCGGCACTCGGCGGCGACGAGGCGACCTGCGCGGTCTTCTCGGGCGACCGTCTGCCGAGGGGCCTCGACCCGGACTGCTGCGAAGCCGAGGCGCCTCAGTAGCGGCGCAGGCGGCCCGCCAGGGCGTGGCCCACCAGGAGGTAGACGATCGCGGCCAGGCCGTAACCCGCCACGACGCGCGCCCAGTCCTCGTCGAACGTGAAGAGGTCGTGGGACCAGCCGGCCAGCCAACGGGCCACGTCGTGGATGAACTGGACGAGGTCGTTGGCGCGGTTCGCGTCCAGCAGGTACATCAGGATCCACAGGCCGAGGATGGCGGCCATGACGTCGGCGACGATGACGATGACTCGCGCCGCAGTGCTGCTGTGGGAGTTCCGCGTGGGAGACATAGGGCCCGGATACCTGGGAACGCCCCGTTGAAACCCGGACGGGCGCATCCCGGTGGCGGGGCACGGGCGCCGGGGTGAGGCTGCGGGAGAGGTCCGCGCACTCCCGCGGGCCGCTCGGCTCCCGTCTGGAGGACCTGTCGTGCCCAGCTCCGTACCCGTCCGCCGTGCCGCGGTCTCCCTCACGCTCTGCGGCACCCTGCTGGCCGGCGCGACGGCCTGCGGTGGCAGCAGCGAGGACACCGCCACCGCGGCGGCGCCGTCCACGAGCAGCAGCGCCGAGAAGCAGAAGTTCGCCAAGACCCGCTTCGTCGCCAACGCGGGCCTGGCCGCCGGGGCGACGTACCAGTGGATCGTGAAGCCGTACCGCGCGGGCAAGTTCAAGAAGGGCGCGGGCGGTCGCAAGTTCGCCCTGATCAAGGCGGGCCTCGCGGGCGCGTTCACGTACAACAGGCTGAAGGCGGCGACGAAGAACGCGAAGGGCGACCCCACGCTCTCCAAGGCCGTGGCCCCGCTGACGTCCGGCATCGACGCCCTGAAGGACCTGCCGTCCAAGCTCCGCAAGGGCGAGGG
The DNA here is from genome assembly GCF_008642355.1 of Streptomyces venezuelae. Lineage (NCBI taxonomy): Bacteria > Bacillati > Actinomycetota > Actinomycetes > Kitasatosporales > Streptomycetaceae > Streptomyces > Streptomyces venezuelae. The sequence continues at coordinate 2,332,191 of NZ_CP029193.1, read as the reverse complement.
GACGGACTCGGTGGTGAACTCCTTCGACGACATCATCAAGGACGTCAAGGGCGCGGGCAGCAGCGCGGGCGCCGAGGTCAAGGACAAGGTGCCGTCGGCGGGCGAGCTGACCAAGGGCTGAGCAAGTACGGTCCGCGGCCTACCCGTTGAGCTCCGCCAGGGCCCGCAGCGTGTGCGGGTCCGGCGCGAGCACGAGCAGATCCGTCACCGGCCCCTTGCGCCACAGCGCGAGCCGCTCCGCGATCCGCGCACGCGGCCCGACCAGCGAGATCTCGTCGGCGAAGGCGTCCGGCACCGCGAGCACCGCCTCCTCCCTGCGGCCCGCGAGGAACAGCTCCTGGATGTGCCGGGCCTCGTCCTCGTACCCCATGCGCGCCATCAGGTCCGCGTGGAAGTTGCGCGCCGCGTGCCCCATCCCGCCGATGTAGAAGCCGAGCATCGCCTTGACGGGCAGCAGGCCCTCGGCGACGTCGTCGCACACCTTGGCCCGTGCCATGGGGGCGATGAGGAACCCCTCGGGGACGTCGGCGAGCGACGCCTCGTACACATCGGTCCGCAGCGGCGACCAGTACAGCGGCAGCCAGCCGTCCGCGATCCGGGTCGTCTGGGCGATGTTCTTGGGCCCCTCGGCACCGAGCAGGATCGGCAGGTCGGCGCGGAGGGGATGGGTGATCGGCTTCAGTGCCTTGCCCAGCCCGGTGCCGTCCTCGCCGGTGTACGGGTGGGAGTGGAACCGGCCCGCGACCTCCACCGGGCCCTCGCGGCGCAGGACTTGCCGGATCACCTCGACGTACTCGCGCGTCGCGGTCAGCGGCGACCTCGGGAACGGCCGCCCGTACCACCCCTCCACCACCTGCGGCCCGGACAGCCCGAGCCCCAGCATCATCCGGCCGCCGGAGAGGTGGTCGAGGGTGAGCGCGTGCATGGCGGTGGTGACGGGGGAGCGCGCCGCCATCTGCGCGACGGCCGTGCCGAGCCGGATCCGCGAGGTCTGCGCGGCGATCCAGGTCAGCGGCGTGAAGGCGTCGGAGCCCCAGGCCTCTGCGGTCCACACGGAGTCGTAGCCGAGCCGCTCGGCTTCCTGGGCGAGGGCGACGTGTCCGGGGTCGGGGCCGCGTCCCCAGTAACCGAGTGCGAGCCCGAGGCGCATAGGCCTGCCTCCCTGGTGAGCTGACGGCGTGTCAGGTCTGATCCGTAGGGGAGGGACTGTACGACAGCGGCCCCCCGCCCGGAAGGGCGAAGGGCCGCGAGGTCATAGCTGGGGTGATCAGCCGCGCTGGATTCCCGTGGTGTCCTGAAGGACGCCGCGACGGCCGTCCTGCGTCTGAGCCACGAGGCCGGGGCCGCGCTGCTCGACGGCCAGGTACCAGGTGCCCGGCGCCAGCTCGGCGATCGGCGTCGGCGAGCCGTCCTCCGCGTACAGCGGACGCGGCACCGGCACGGCGAACCAGAACGGCGAGAAGTCACCGGCGGGCTGCGCCTGCGCGGGCGGCGGGGTCTGCCCGGCCTGCGGCTGCGGCTGGCCACCGAAGGACTGGCCCTGCGGCTGGCCCGGCTGACCGCCGTACGGGGCGCCCGGCTGCGGCTGACCCGCACCGGCGCCCGGGTAGCCGTAGCCACCCTGCGGCTGACCGCCGTAGGGCTGCGGGGCCATCGGCTTCGGGCCGCCCATGAGCGGAGCCTTCAGCGCAGGAACGATCAGCCCGGCGACCGCACCGGCGGCCAGCACGAGGGCGGCGATCAGGCCGAGGATGAGGCCGACGCCGGCGTCCGGGGAGTCTCCGCGGACACCGAGCGAGCTGTCGAAGAAGAAGCCGTAGGACTGGTCGGTGTCGAAGATCGCACCGAGCGAGCTCCACGCGGCGGCGATGGCGAAGCCCACACCGAGCTGGCCGAGGTCGAGGCCCGCGACCTTGCGCTGCTGCGGCAGCGCGCGGCCGACGACGATGAGGGCCGCACCGATGATGCCGAGCAGGTACACGCTCAGCAGCAGATTGCCGTTTTCCCAGGCGTTCGGGATCTTGTCATCGGGAGCGCCGTCGATGTCGAGGGTGTCGAGGAACGAGGCGATGAAGAGCAACACCGCTGCTCCGATCACCACGCCGTCGCCTCGAGTGAGGGAGCGGAAATTCACTTCAGGGTCCTTCGTCAGTCGTCTCGTCAGTGGAGGCGTCGCTGTCGCCGTAGTCGCGGTCGTGTCGCGGTGCGCGAAGCGCGGGGGTGGCCCCTCATCGTAGGGAGGACAATATCGTCCGGACGTGCGGGGTGTCTGCTCGGGATAAAGACGTCCACGCTTCATGGCGAAGACGTTCACCTTCCGCTTCCGCCCCTACTTCCGCAGGAACCCCGCGATTCCCTCCGAAATCCCCTGCGCCGCCTTCTGGCGCCACGCGGGGCTCGTCAGGAGGGCCTCGTCCTTCGCGTCCCGCATGTTCCCGCACTCGATGAACACCTTGGGGACCGTGGAGAGGTTGAGGCCGCCGAGGTCCGTGCGGGTGTCGAGGCCGGTGCCACCGCCGATGTAGTTGGAGGGGGCGCTGCCCGTCGCGCTCAGGAACTTTCCGGCGACGCGCTCGCCCAGTTCCTTCGAGGGCCCGACGATCGCGGAGGTGTCGGCCGAACCGGACCGCACCTTCCCCGGCATGATCACGTGGTAGCCGCGGTTGCCCGCACCCGAGCCGTCGGCGTGGATGGAGACCACCGCGTCGGCGTGCGCCTTGTTGCCGATCCGGGCGCGCTCGTCGACGCACGGGCCCCACGGCCGGTCGCCGTCCTGCGTGAACTCGACCGTGGCGCCCTGCTTGTGGAGCAGGGTCCGCAGCTTGCGCGCGACGTCCAGGGTGAACTTCGCCTCGGTGTAGCCGTGGTTGGTGGACGTGCCCGTCGTGTCGCACTCCTTGCGGTTCGTCCCGATGTCCACCTGCCGGTTGATCTCCGACGCGTGGCGGAAGTTGCCGGGGTTGTGTCCGGGGTCGATCACGACGACCTTGCCCTTGAGGGGGCCGTTGGCGGCGGGTCGGCCACCGGACGGCTTCGTGGCCGAATCGTTGTCGTCGGCGTCCCCGCCCTTGCCGTCCTTGTCGTTCTTGTCCTTTTCCCTGGCCTTGTCGGAGGGGTCGGTTCCGGAAGAGAGGGATGAGGAAGGCGAGGAGGAGCCGGACGGCGTGTCCGGATCCGCGGACGCGCTCGACGAGGCGGGCAGCGATCTCGCGGGCTCGTTCCCGTCGGGCCCGCTCGTCGCCTGGTAGACGAGGTAGCCCGCCAGGCAGGTCGGCACCAGCGCGGCGGCTACCGTCAACGGCCGGCGGATGCTGCGCCGGGGCGGCTGGGAGGGATCGAATTCCGGACCTACGTACGACACGAGGGCGAGCCTATCCGTGAGGCCGGGCGCCCCGCTCCCGTTGAGGTCAGATACCCGGCACTCCTGTCGAGGTCAGATCCCCGGCGCCGTGCGCCGCAGCACGCGCAGCGAGTCCGTCACCGCGACCTCCGTGAACGCACCGGACTCCAGCGCCCGGAGGTAGACGCGGTACGGCGCCTGCCCGGTCATGATGTCGACCGGGTCGGGGAACACGTCGTGGATGACGAGCAGCCCGCCCTCGGCGACGTGCGGCGCCCACCCCTCGTAGTCCGCCGTGGCGTGCTCGTCCGTGTGGCCGCCGTCGATGAAGACCAGGCCGAGCGCGCCGCCCCACGCCTTCGCCACCTGCGGCGAGCGACCGACGACCGCGATCACGTGGTCCTCGAGGCCCGCCCTGCGCAGGGTGCGGCGGAAGGTGGGCAGCGTGTCCATCAGGCCGACCTCGGGGTCCACCGTCTCCGGGTCGTGGTACTCCCAGCCGGGCTGCTGCTCCTCGCTGCCGCGGTGGTGGTCGACGGTGATCGCGGTCACCCCGGCCCGCCGGGCCGCGTCGGCGAGCAGGATCGTGGAGCGGCCGCAGTACGTGCCGACCTCCAGGAGCGGCAGCCCGAGCGCGGCGGCCTCCGTCGCCGCCGCGTACAGCGCGAGCCCCTCGCCGCGCGGCATGAAGCCCTTGGCGGCCTCGAAGGCGGCGAGGATCTCCGGCTCGGGCACGGGCGTGGGCTCGGCGACGGCGGCCATGGGGTTCCTCCAGGTCAGGTCGTACGCGGGTACGGCCGCCCATGATGCACGGCACCCCCGCCACAGGCGTGACGGGGGTGCGGGTTCCGGGCGTGTGCCTCAGGCCGGTACGTCGCTGCTGCCCGGCAACGACAGGTCGAGCTCGACCGGGCGGTCCTGGCCGGGGTGGGCCGCCGCCGACGCCAGCGGACCGTGACCCGCGGCCCGCACGGCGAGGACGTACGAACCGTCGCCGGGCACGGCCAGCTCGTACCGCCCGCCGTCGTCCGTCAGGGCCGCGCCCGCCTGGCGCCCGCTGCGGTCGATCAGCGTCACCTTCGCGCGGGCGACGGGCGTCCCGTCCGCGCCCCGCACCTGCCCGTGGAACCCCGCGAGCACCTGCGCGGCGCGCTCCAGGTTCGCGTCCTCCTCGCTGCTGGCCCGCAGCTGCGTGGTGGCCGGACGGCGCGCGGAGGGCAGCATGAGCGCGAAGAGCAGACCGATGGCGACCGCACCCCCGGCGATCAGGAACGACACGCGGAAGCCGTGCATCGTGGGCACCGCGACACCCCCGACATGGTCGGCGGTGTTGGCGAGGACCATGCCGATCACGGCGCTCGACACCGACGTGCCGATCGAGCGCATCAGGGTGTTGAGGCCGTTGGCCGCGCCCGTCTCGGACGGGTCGACCGAGCCGATGATGAGCGCGGGCAGCGAGGAGTAGGCGAGGCCGATGCCCGCGCCGAGGAGCACCGAGATGACGACGGTCTGCCAGGCGGCGCTCATCAGGCCGAGCCCGGCGCCGTAGCCGATCGCGATGATCAGCATGCCGAGGATGAGGGTCACCTTCGGGCCGTACTTCGCCGAGAGGCGGGCGTAGACCGGCGCGGTGAACATCATCGTCAGGCCGAGCGGCATCACGCACAGGCCCGCCACGACCATCGACTGGCCGAGGCCGTACCCGGTCGCGGTCGGCAGCTGGAGCAGCTGGGGCAGGACCAGCGAGACGGCGTAGAAGGCGACACCGACCATGATCGAGGCGAGGTTGGTGAAGAGCACCGAGCGGCGGGCGGTGGTGCGCAGGTCGACCAGCGGGGCCTTGACGCGCAGCTCCATCACGCCCCACAGGGCGAGGACGACGGCCGCGGCGCCGAAGAGGCCGAGCGTGGTCGGGTCACCCCAGCCCCAGTCGCTGCCCTTGGTGATCGGCAGCAGGAACAGGACGAGTCCGGCGGAGAGGCCGAACGCGCCGAGCACGTCGAAGGTGCCCTCGGCGCGGACCGGGCTCTCGGGGACGAAAACGAGGGTCAGCACGATCGAGACGACGCCGAGGCCCGCGGCGCCGAAGAAGAGGGCGTGCCAGTCGGCGTGCTGGGCGATCAGTGCGGCGACGGGCAGGGCGAGGCCGCCGCCGACGCCGATGGAGGAGCTCATCAGGGCCATCGCCGAGCCGAGCTTCTCGCGGGGCAGCTCGTCGCGCATCAGGCCGATGCCGAGCGGGATGGCGCCCATCGCGAAGCCCTGCAGCGCGCGGCCCACGATCATCACGACGAGATCGTCGGTGAAACCGCAGACCAGCGAGCCGACGACCATCACGGCGAGGCTGCCGAGCAGCATCTTCCGCTTGCCGTACAGGTCGCCTAGGCGGCCCATGATCGGCGTGGAGACGGCGCCGGCGAGGAGGGTCGCCGTCATGACCCAGGTGGCGTTGGACGGCGAGGTGTTCAGCAGCTCGGGCAGGTCCTTGATGACCGGCACGAGAAGGGTCTGCATCACCGCGACGACGATGCCGGAGAAGGCGAGCACGGGGACGACCCCGCGTATGCCGCGTGAGTGGTTCGTCGACATCGACATCGACATTGCGTGGGGCCTCCGGGGCGGAAGGTCGGGCTCGGCAGGAGCGGGGACGTACAGGAGCGGGAACGTAAAGGAGCGGGAACGTACGTGTAAGCCGAACTTGTTTCCCTGGGCGACTATTCCGACGGATGTCGTACGAGGGGAATTCTTGACCCTTTGTTAACCGAGTCGTCAGTCGGGGCCACGCCCCGTTCCGCTGCCGGACCTCACCTGACCTTCCGTCAGATTGAAACGTGTTCTACTCTGTCGCCGTCCCGGCAGCTGCTACCGGCGAGGATGCCCATGGGGATCGGAATCACGCGGGAACAAGGGGAGTTGGCGTCGGCGGTACGCGGCTGGATCGCGCGCGCCGTGCCGCCCGAGGAGGCGCGCGAGCTCCTGGACGGACCACCCGCCGGCGGCCGTCCCGCCCACTGGGACGGACTCGCGGAGCAGGGGCTGCTCGGCGTCCACCTGCCCGAGGAGTACGGGGGCGGGGGCGGCGGCCTGCTCGACCTGGCCGTGGTGCTCGAAGAGGCGGCGCGGGCCGCGCTCCCGGGACCGTTCGCGGCGAGCTCCCTCGCCTCGCTGGTGCTGCGCCGGACGGGCGCGCACGGTCTCGCCGCGGAGCTGGCACGGGGTGAGCGGATCGGCGCCGTCGCCCTGGACGCGGGCACGCTGACAGCCGTCGCCGCCCCCGGCGGCGGGTACGTCCTCGACGGGACGGCGCCGCCCGTGCTCTCCGGCGGTGAGGCGGACCTGCTGATCCTGTCGGCCGCGTCGGGGGAGGGGCCGGTGTGGCTGGCCGTGGACGCCGTCGCGGGCGCCAACGCGCTGACCGTACGTCCCCACGACAGCGCCGACCCCACCCGGCCCACCGCCGAAGTGAGTGCGCAGGGAGTCCGCGTCCCCGCCGACCGGGTGCTCGCCGTGGATTCCTCGACCGTCCGCGACCTGGCCGCCGCCGTACTCGCCGCCGACGCGTGCGGCACTGCCGCGTGGGCGCTGCACACCGCCGCCGAACACGCCAAGGTGCGCGAGCAGTTCGGGCGGCCCATCGGGCGGTTCCAGGGCGTCAAGCACCTCTGCGCGGACATGCTGGTCCGCGTCGAACAGGCGCGGGCCCTGGCGTGGGACGCGGCCCGCGCGGCGGACGAACCCGACGTGCCCGCCGACGTGCGCGGGCTGGTCACGGCCCTCGCCGCGGGCACCGCCCTGGACGCCGCGTACTCCTGCGCCAAGGACTGCGTGCAGATCCTCGGCGGCATCGGCTTCACCTGGGAGCACGACGCCCACCTGTATCTGCGCCGGGCGGTCGTCGCGCGGCAGCTGCTGGGTGCCGGGGACACGCACCGGCTGCGCGCCGTGCGGCTCGCGGAGGGCGGCGCGCGGCGCGAGCTGCGCATGGAGCTCCCGGAGGAGACGGAGACGTACGCGCACCGGACCCGGGCCCGCGAGGCGGTCGCCGCCGCCCGCGGACTCGACCCGGCCGCGGCCCGCAAGGCCCTCGCCCCCACGGGGTACGCGGCCCCGCACCTCCCCGCGCCGCACGGCCTGGGCGCGGGCCCCGTCCAACAGCTCGTCATCCAGGAGGAGTTGAAGGCGGCCGGGGTCGAACTCAGCGACCTCGGCATCGCGACCTGGGTGATCCCCTCCCTCATCGCGTACGGCACCGAGGCGCAGCGGGACCGCTTCCTCGCCCCCACCCTGCGCGGCGAACTGCTCTGGTGCCAGCTCTTCAGCGAACCGGAAGCGGGCTCCGACCTCGCGTCGCTGCGCACGCGCGCCGAACGCGTCGACGGCGGGTGGCGCGTCAACGGGCAGAAGGTGTGGACGAGCGCCGCCCAGTGGGCCGACCACGGCATCCTTCTCGCCCGTACGGATCCGTCGGCACCCAAGCACAAGGGGCTGACGTACTTCCTCGTCGACATGAAGGCGGCGAGCGGCATCGACGTCCGCCCCCTCAGGGAGATCACCGGGGACGCCCTCTTCAACGAGGTCTACTTCGACGACGTCTTCCTGCCGGACGAAGCGGTCGTCGGCGAGATCGGCGACGGCTGGCGGGTCGCACGCCACACCCTCGGCAACGAACGCGTCCACATGGCGGACCAGTTGACGTTCGACACGGGCCTGGAGGCGCTCATCTCACGGGCCGGCGGACTCGACGGCGCCTGCCGTGCGCGCATCGGGGCGCTGGCCGCCGAGGCGCACGCCCTCGCCTGCATCGGGCTGCGCACGACGATTCGGCAGGTGGCGGACGCGGACACCGAGTCAGGTGCGGGACCGGGTGCGGGCGCCTCGGTACGCAAACTCGTCCAGACCCCGCACCAGCAGAAGGTCGCCGAGCTCGCCCTCGAACTCCTCGGCACGGCGGGCGCGGTCCGCGAGGGGCCGGGGGAGCGGGCCCTGCACGGCTTCCTGATGTCGCGCTGCCTGACGATCGCGGGCGGCACCACCCAGGTCCAGCTCAACGTCGTCGCCGAGCGCATCCTCGGCCTGCCCCGCGACTGACCTCCGTCCGCCCCTGTGACCGAAGGAGTACGAGCGTCATGAAGAGCTACATCGTCGGCGTCGGGATGACGAAGTTCGAGAAGCCCGAGACGCGCGACTGGCAGTACTGGGACATGGTGAAAGAGGCGGGCACCCAGGCCCTTCAGGACGCCGGAATCACGTACGACCAGGTCGAACAGGTCCCTGTCGGCTATTGCTTCCAGCCCTCGACGGCCGGCCAGCGCGCCGCCTACGAACTCGGCCTGACGGGCGTCCCCGTCTACAACGTCAACAACAACTGCGCGACCGGGTCGACCGCGTTGATGATGGCGCGCCAGTTCGTCGAGGGCGGCCTGAACGACTGCGTGCTCGCGCTCGGCTTCGAGAAGATGGCGCGGGGGGCGCTGGGCGGCGGCGGGGACGGGGGAGGCGCGAGTGACTTCAAGACGTCGCCCGTGGCCCGCCACTACGGCATCATGGCCGCCCGCCACGGCTTCGAGATGACCCCGCCCACCGCGCAGATCTTCGGCAACGCGGCCCGCGAGCACATGGAGAAGTACGGCACGACCGAGGCGCAGCTCGCAGCGGTCGGCGCCAAGAACCACCGGCACTCCACGAACAACCCGTATGCGCAGTTCCAGGACGCGTACACCGTCGACGAGATCCTCGCCGCCAGGACCGTCCACCGCCCGCTCACCAAGCTCCAGTGCTCCCCGACGTCGGACGGCGCGGCGGCGGCGGTGGTGGTCTCGGAGCGGTTCGTGGAGCGGCACGGGCTCGCATCGAAGGCGGTCGAGATCGCCGCGCAGGCCATGACCACCGACACCGGCGAGTCCTTCGCCTCCGGGTCCTGCGTCGACGCCGTCGGGCAACCGATGTCGCGGGAGGCAGCGCGCCGGGTGTACGAGGCGTCCGGACTCGGCATCGAGGACGTGGACGTCGTCGAACTGCACGACTGCTTCTCCGTCAACGAACTCCTGACGTACGAGGCGCTGGGCATGTGCGCGCCGGGCGAGTCGGGAAAGCTGGTCGAGAGCGGCGCGACGACGTACGGCGGCCGGTGGGTGGTGAACCCCTCCGGCGGCCTCATCTCCAAGGGCCATCCGCTCGGCGCGACGGGCATCGCGCAGGCCGCGGAGCTGACCTGGCAGCTGCGCGGGGAGGCGGGTGCACGGCAGGTGGAGGAGGCGCGGGTGGGGCTCGCGCACAACATCGGGCTGGGCGGGGCGGCGGTGGTGACGGTGCTGCGGAGGCCGTAGGGCCCGGCGGTGCGGGGAGAACGACCCCTGCACCGGCCCTGATGGTCCTAGTCCTGACGGCCGAGGCCCCGTCGAGCGAATTTCCGATGCGTCGCTCGAGTTTCGCTTGAGAGGATGGCTGTCATGGTCCAGACGCCCTCCACCACTTACTCATCCCCTTCGCCGTCGTCACGTCCCTCGTCCACAGGCGCCCCGCACCCCTCCGGGCCCGCACGGAATCGGTCCGTCCCCGTCTGGGCCGTCCTGCTCACCGCGTGCGCGGGCCAGTTCCTCGTCGTCCTGGACGTGTCCGTGGTGAACACGGCGCTGCCGTCGATGCGGTCCGACCTCGGCATGAGCGCGGTGGGGTTGCAGTGGGTCGTCAACGCGTACTCCATAGCCTTCGCCGGGTTCATGCTGCTCGGCGGACGCGCCGGGGACCTCTTCGGGCGGAAGCGGATGTTCCTCGTCGGGCTGGGCCTGTTCACCGCCGCCTCCCTGGGCGGCGGCCTCGCGCAGGCCGAGTGGCAGCTCCTCGCGGCGCGCGCCGTGCAGGGTCTCGGCGCGGCGGTCCTCGCCCCCTCGACCCTGACGATCCTCACCTCGGCGGTGCCCGAGGGCCCGGCGCGGGCACGGGCCATCGGCGTCTGGTCTGCCGTCGGCGCGGGCGGCGGCGCGGCGGGCGGCCTGGTCGGCGGCGTCCTGACCGATCTGCTCTCGTGGCGCTGGGTGCTCCTGATCAACGTACCGATCGGCGCCCTCGTGATCGTCGCGGGCATGGCCTGGCTGACCGAGAGCAAGGCCGACAGGACCCGGCGCCTGGACGTGCCGGGAGCGGTACTGGTGACGGCCGGACTCGCCACCCTCGCGTACGGCATCGTGCAGACCGAGGAGAAGGGCTGGACGGCGGCCGCGACCCTCGTGCCCCTCGCGGCGGGCCTCGCCCTGCTCGCGGCGTTCCTCGTGGTGGAGGCGCGCACGAAGGCGCCGCTGATGCCGCTGAAGCTGTTCGGGGTGCGGACGGTGTCGGCCGCGAACGCGGCGATGTTCGTGTGCGGCGGCGGCATGTTCGCCATGTGGATGTTCATGACGCTCTACACCCAGAACGTCCTCGGGTACTCCCCGCTCAAGGCGGGCCTCGCCCTCATGCCGTCCTCCCTGACCGTCGTCCTCGGCTCGATGCTCGCGCCGCGCCTGATGCCGGCGCTCGGGCCGAAGAACGTGTCCGTGATGGGCATCGTCGTGGCGTCCGTGGGCTTCGGATGGCAGTCGACGATGACGGTCGACGGCGCGTACGTCACCGCGATCCTGCTGCCCGGCCTCGTGATGATGTTCGGCGCGGGCCTCGCGACGACCCCGCTGGCCTCGCTCGCCACGTCGGGCGCCCGGCCCGGCGACGCGGGACTCGTCTCCGGCCTGGTCAACACGTCGCGCACGATGGGCGGCGCGCTGGGCCTCGCGGTGCTCTCCACGGTGGCCGCCGCCCAGATGAACGGCTCGACGTCGCCGCAGGCACTCACCGACGGCTACGCGATGGCGTTCAGGACCAGCGCGTGCATCCTGCTGGCGGGGGTGGCGGTGCTGCTGGTGTGGATGCCGGGGCGCCGGGCCTCGACGGAGGCGTGAGCGCCGCGGGCCGAAATGGCTCGCGGGGGTGAGGCAACGGTTCGGGCCCCTCATGGACTCCACTGTGCAAGGAGGCATTCATGGGGGAGCGAGAGCAGACCGACTTCCAGGGATTCATCACCAGCCGCTGGCCGCAACTGATGCGGACGGCGTTCCTCCTCACGGGGCAGCAGCACGCCGCGGAGGACCTGGTGCAGTCGTCCCTGGAGCGGACGTACGTGTCGTGGCGAAGGGTGAGCACGGCGGGTGATCCGGACGCGTACGTACGCCGGATCATGATCAACATCCATGCGCGCAAGCACCGCCGCAAGCTCAAGGAGTTCCTGACACTGCAGGACTCGGGCCCGGTGTTCGACAGACCCGAGCACGGCGACCGTATGGCGCAGGCGGACGACCGCGCGGCGCTGCTGCACGCCCTCGCCCAGCTGCCCGCCCGCCAGCGCGAAGCGGTCGTCCTCCGGTACTGGGAGGACCTGAGCGAGACCCAGACCGCCCAGGCCATGGGCTGCTCGATCGGTGCGGTGAAGAGCAATGCCGCCAAGGGGATCGCCAAGCTGCGCGCCATACCCGCACTGACCGACAAGGTCGGAAGCCGAGGGGAGAAGTAATGACCAGGGACCAGGACCCGGCGCGCCTCGGCGCGGACGTGGAAGCGCACGGTGACATCGCCCACCGCCTGGCGGACGTGGCGGACGAGGTCGAGATCGGCGCGGCCCCGTACCAGGCGGTGTTGCGGGGCGGCCGGCGCAGGAAGGCGCGCCGCTGGGCCCTCGGTGCCCTGGCGGCCGCCACGATCGTCGCCTCGACCGGTTCGCTGGCGCTGGCCGTGGTGGACGGCAGGGACCGGACGCAGACGGCGTCGGAGCGCGGCACCGCCCAGGACCGACACGTCTACACCCCGCGGTACACACCGCTGACGGAGGTGCGCGACGGCTCGGGCAACCGGTCGGCCCGTGTGGAGCTGCAGGTGTGGGGCGCGCCGCGTGGCGAGAGGGAGGCGCACGGCCAGAAGGTGGCGATGATGGCGGCAGGCGTATGGGACGAGCGGAAGACCGACCCCGTCCCGGACTTCGACCGGCCCTGGTACGCGATCGTCGTCACGGCCGACGGCAAGGAGAAGGTGACGTCCTTCGGACTCCAGGACGAGGAACCGGGCGGGGACGACGGGTTGGGCTTCGCCTCGGTGGAGTTCGAGGTGAAGGGCAGGACCGTCACTGTCGGGCACGTGGGCCCCAGGACGAAACGTGTCGAGTACGAGTACGAGGACGGCACGTCCGAGCCGGAACTCCACAGGGCGGCGGGTTCCGCGTACCTGTGGTTCACCCGGCAGGAGGGCGAGCCGGGCCCGTCGGGCGAGCTCGTGTCCATCAGGCTGTACGGCGAGGACAAGGTGGTGACGACGGTGCAGGAGGACTGACGGCCTGCCACGCCGTGGCCGTGCACGCCGGCCTCACAACCACCCCTGCTGCCGGGCCTCCCGCACCGCTTCCATCCGGTTCCGCGTCCCCGTCTTGCCGATCGCCGCCGACAGATAGTTCCGTACGGTCGACTCCGACAAGTGCAACGTGCCCGCGATGTCGGCGACCGTCGCCCCGTCCACGGAGGCCTTCAGGACGTCCGCCTCACGGCCGGTCAGCGGATTGGGCCCGGCGCTGAGCGCGGCCGCGGCGAGCGCCGGATCGATCACCGTCTCACCCCGCAGCGCCCGCCGAACCGCCTCGGCGAGCTCCTCCACGGGCCCGTCCTTGACGAGAAACCCGACCGCACCCGCCTCCATGGCACGCCGCAGATACCCGGGCCTGCCGAAGGTCGTGAGGATCAGCACCCGGCAGTCCGGGCACTCCTCACGCAACTCGGCAGCGGCGTCCAGACCGCTGCGCCCCGGCAGCTCGATGTCGAGCAGCGCGACGTCCGGGCGGGCGGTGAGCGCCGCGTCCACGATCTCGTCGCCCCTGCCGACCTGAGCGACGACCTCGATGTCCTCCTCGAGCCCGAGCAGCAGCGCGAGAGCGCCCCGCATCATGCCCTGGTCCTCGGCGAGGAGCACTCTCACGGACTTCGCCGGGCGGTGGTCCCGGGGCATCTCGTTCATGGGGTCAGGCTACGGCTCGGTACAGCCCCCTCGCTTCTGGTGTGGTGGGTCAACCCCTGAGTTCGGCGGCTGCGCCGTCGGGGGTGTCGGCAGCGGCCGGGGGTGCGGTGTTCTCGGCCGTCGGGAGGGTCGCCGTCACGCGGAAGCCCGCGTGGGACGTCGGGCCCGAGGTGAGGGAGCCGCCTGCTGTGGTGAGGCGTTCGGACAGGCCCTTCAGGCCGCTGCCGGGTGGGCCCGAGCCCTCGCCGCGGCCGTCGTCCGTGATGACCAGGCGCGTTTCGTCGGGCGTGCCCGTGACCTCGATCTCGCAGTGGGCGGCGCCGGAGTGGCGTACGACGTTGGTGGCGGACTCGCGGACCACCCAGCCGAGGAGCGCCGCGGTCTGCGGGGCCAGAGGCGGGCCCGACTGGCGGACGACCGTGCCGATGCCGGCGGCTTCGAGGAGGTCGCGGGCGCGGTCCAGCTCCGTGGCGAGGCTGCCCTCGCGGTAACCGGTGACGGCCTCGCGGATCTCCGTCAGCGCCTGCCTGCCGACGGACTCGATGTCGGCGACCTGGCCGAGCGCCGCGTCCAGGTCGCGCGGGGCGAGACGGCGCGTGGCCTCCGCCTTCACCACGATCACGGAGAGGGTGTGGCCGAGCAGGTCGTGCAGGTCGCGGGAGAAGCGGAGGCGTTCCTTCTCGACGGCCGTGCGGGCCAGCTCCTCGCGGGTGTCCCGGAGTTCGCGTACCGCCTCGGAGAGGGAGAGGATCGCGGCGGTCACCATGGTGGAGAGGAACGTGCCGTACGCGACGTTCAGCCCGGTCCAGCCCTCCCGGAGCCCTCCGATGACGCCCGCGAGCGTGCTGAGGGCGAGGCTGACGGGGCCGAGGCCACGCCCGCGCACGATGGCTCCCGTGGCCAGGCCGAGCAGGGGGAAGAAGAGCAGCCAGTTGCCGCCGTAACCGGCGGCGAGGGCGACGGTCAGCAGGCCCAGGAGGACGAGCGCGATCCTCGTGGCGCGAGCCTCGCGCGTGCACCTGTCGAAGGCGCGGAAGGCGATGAAGACGTAGAGGGAATTGAAGAGGAGGACACCGAGGCCACCGATCCACGGGTTGGGCGTCTCGCCCTGGAGGAGGTGCGAGATGGCGCCCAGGCCCATGAGGAGCCAGGGCAGGAGCACGAAGCCGTTGGGCGGCGGGCCGAGGTGCTCGGTCCGCCTGCCGATTTCCCGCCCCTCACCTCCCCACCCCTCAACTCCCCGCCCCTCGTCTCCTCCCCGTCCCTCGCCGCCTTCGCCCCCTTGGAGCCCTCCGCCCCCGTCGCGCCCTACGTGCCGCTCGGGCCACTCCCGCAGTCGGCAGCTGACCCTGTTCTTCCGGGCCATGTCCAGATTCCCCGCCTTCCGGGTCCTTCGTCTCACGCGGTCCGTGCGGAGCGCCGTACGCGACCACAGCGTACGAACCGGACGCAGGCGAGCGGCAGGGCCGGCCGTACGGACCTGGCCGGTACAAATGTCACCGGTGCTGATGCGGACAGGCGATCTGACGTTGCGTCAGGAGGGTTCACAAGTCCTGGGGCCTCGGCTATACATGGGATCGCCGGACTGGAACGCGTTCTAGAACCGGTCGGCGTCGCGGACCGGTGCACGGACCGGTTCATGGTCCGCGCGCGGACCGGCCACCCGGCCCTGTTGCGACCTCGGTGCGGCCGACGGTGCGGACGGCCGCGCCGAGGTCTTCTCCCGTCGGCCCAAGGAGCTGCCACCCGATGCCCATCGACGCCGAGAAGGCCGTGGCCGCCGAGCCCCGGTCCGCCGAGATCACCTGGGACCACAAGGACATCCAGCTCTACCACCTGGGCCTCGGTGCCGGACGGCCCGCCACGGACCCGGCCGAACTGCGCTACACCCTGGAGTCGCGGCTGCACGTCCTGCCCAGCTTCGCCACCGTCGCGGGCGCGGGCATGGGTGTCGTCGGCGGGCTCTCCGCGCCCGGCATCGAGGTGGACCTGGCCGCCGTCCTGCACGGCGGCCAGAGCATCACCCTGCACCGTCCGATCCCGGTCGCGGGCAAGGCGGTGACGACGTCCAGGGTCGCCGCGGTCTACGACAAGGGGAAGGCCGCGATCCTCGTCCTGCGCTCCGAAGTCGCCGACGGCGACGGGCCGTTGTGGACGAGCGACGCCCAGATCTTCGTGCGCGGAGAGGGCGGGTTCGGCGGAGACCGCGGCCCCTCCACCCGCCTCCCCGCACCCGAGGGCGACCCGGACCTGGAGGTCGAACGCCCCGTCCGCGAGGACCAGGCCCTCCTCTACCGCCTGTCCGGCGACTGGAACCCGCTGCACGCCGACCCCGAGTTCGCCGCGCTCGCCGGATTCGACAGGCCGATCCTGCACGGCCTGTGCACCTACGGAATGACGCTGAAGGCCGTCGTCGACACCCAGCTCGACGGCGACGTGTCACGGGTCCGCGGCTACAGCACCCGGTTCACCGGTGTCGTCTTCCCCGGCGAGACGCTGCGGATCCGCATGTGGCGTGGCGACGGTCGCGTGCAGGCCACGGTCACCGCGGCCGAGCGGGGCGACGCGCCCGTCCTCGCCGACACGCTCGTCGAACACGCCTGAGCCATCCGGGCCCCCGGACCGGACCAGCCCGGACCAGCCCGGACCGGACCAGCCCGGATCGGCCCGGCCCGCCCGATCTCCGCACTCCGATCTCCGCACTCCGCACTCCGCACGAGAGGAGCCGCACCATGCGCGCAGCCGTACTGCACGAGACAGGCCAGGAGAAGCTAGAGGTCCTCGACGACATCGAGACGGCGGGGTTCGGCCCCGGCAAGGTCAAGATCCGTGTCCGGGCCACCGGGCTGTGCCACTCCGACCTCTCGGCGATGAACGGCGTGCTCCCGCAGCCCGCCCCCTTCGTCCCGGGACACGAGGGCGCGGGCGAGATCATCGACGTCGGCGACGGCGTGACCGGGCACTCCGAGGGCGACCGGGTCCTCCTCTGCTGGCTCCCCGCGTGCGGCGTCTGCCCCGCCTGCAAGCGCGGGCAGACCCAGCTCTGTCTCGCCGGGTTCATGAACGCGGGCACCCCCAACTTCAGGCGCCCCGGCGGCGACGTCTTCGGCTTCGCGGGCACCGGCACCTTCGCCGAGGAGGTCGTCGTCGACGCGGGTTGCGCCGTCCCGATCCCCGACGACGTGCCCTTCGACATCGCCGCGCTCATCGGCTGCGGCGTGACGACGGGGCTCGGCGCCGCCATCAACACGGCGGACGTGGCGGCCGGTTCATCGGTCGCCGTCATCGGCTGCGGCGGCGTCGGCATATCGGCCATCCAGGGGGCCCGCCTCAAGGGCGCGGCGCAGATCGTCGCCGTCGACCCGGTCGCGTCGCGCAGGGAGTCGGCGCTCACGTTCGGGGCGACGGAAGCGGTCTCGCCCGATGAACTGGCCGACGCCAAGCAGCGGGTCACCGCGGGCGAGGGCTTCGACTACGTCTTCGAGGTCGTCGGCAAGTCGGCCACGGCCCGCACGGCGTACGAGACGACGCGCCGCGGCGGCACGATGTGCGTCGTCGGCGCCGGCGCCATGGACGACCAGCTGCAGTTCAACATGTTCGAGCTGTTCTTCGACGAGAAGCGCATCCTGCCGTCCATGTACGGCGGGGGCGACGTCCTCACGTCGTACGAGCGGGCCATCGCCCTCTGGCGGGCCGGCCGCATCGACCTGGAGGGCCTGATCACGCACCGGGTGCGGCTCACCGAGGTCAACGAGGCCCTGGACCAGATGCGGACCGGTGTCTCCCTGCGTACCTGCATCGAGATCTGATCTGAGAGGACTTTGATGTCACTGCCACTTGAGGGCCTGTCCGCGATCGTCACCGGCGCGGGCCGCGGGCTCGGCCGCGCCGAGGCACTGGAACTGGCCCGGCTGGGCGCGGCCGTCGTCGTGAACGACTTCGGGCAGCCGGGCCGCGACGGCTTGGGCGAGGCGTCGGCGGCGCCCGCGGAGGAAGTCGCCGCCGAGATCGCGGCGGCGGGCGGCCGGGCCGTCGCCCACACCGGCGACGTGGCGGACCACGAACAGGCCCGCGAGCTGGTGGGGCTGGCGATCGACACGTACGGAAAACTCGACATCCTCGTCAACAACGCGGGCATCCTGCGGGACCGGATGATCTTCTCGATGACCGAGTCCGAGTGGGACTCGGTCATCCACGTCCACCTCAAGGGCCACTTCAACACCACTCACTTCGCGGCGGCCCACTGGCGGGAGCGTTCCAAGGCGGCGGGCGGTCCGGTGTACGGCCGGATCGTCAACACCTCCTCCGAGGCCTTCCTCGCCGGGTCGGCGGGTCAGCCGAACTACGCGGCGGCGAAGGGCGGCATCGTCGGCCTGACGACGTCGACGGCGCTGGCGCTCGCCAAGTACGGGGTGACGGCGAACGCGATCTGTCCCCGGGCACGTACGCGGATGACGGAGGACGTCTTCGCGGGCTTCGCGGAGCCGTCGGAAGGCAGGCTCGACCCGTTGGCGCCCGAGCACGTCTCGCCGCTCGTCGGGTATCTGGCCTCGCCCGCGGCGGGGCGGGTCAACGGGCAGCTGCTCGTGGTGCACGGCGGCATGGTCGCGGTCGTCGAGCGGCCGAGGGTGGCGGCGAAGTTCGACTCGGCGAAGGAGGCGTTCACCTTCGACGAGCTGGACGAGGCGCTCTCCCCGTACTACGCGGACCGCCCGCCGAACGAGACGTTCGCGGCGGCGGAGGTGCTGGGCCTCAAGAGGGGCTGACCCCGTCAGGGGCCCTCAGGCGGGGATGAACGCGTCTCGCCCCCGCGCTGCTCGTGGCGGCGCGGGGGCGAGACGTTTCTGCAGAGCGGCGGGCGAGCCCGGTCGGGCCGGTCAGGACTGGTGGTCCTGCCTGCGGTGCCGCCCCCGCGGCGCCGCCTGCTCGTCGTGCTCGGACACCGGTCCCCGGTGCCGGCCCGCGCCGACGTGCGCGCCGGTGGACGCGGTCGCCGACATCGCCGGTGCGGTGTTCTGCTGTGTCTCCGTGACGGTCTCGGTCGTAGTCAAGCCATTCACCCCGTAAAGAAGATCGTTCGTACAGCCGGGCGAGTCTAACCGCCCGCCGTCCGCCCGCCGAGGGGTGCCTGTTGCAGCGGGACCGGGCGTGTCGCGGAGGGTTTCGGGGGATCCGGTGAAGGCGGCGGGGAGGCGGGCGGGACGTCGCCCCGCGGCGCTTCGGCGGCCGGGGAATCGACCGATGCAGCGGCGGCCGGGGGATCGGCAGGGGGGCCGAGCGGAGAGGCGACGGTGGGCGCGACCGCGGGTACGGCGGGGCCCCTCACCCGCGCCACCCCGCACGGCGCGGCCCCCGTCGCGTACGGCAGGCAGAGCTCGCCGTCGCGCGTCCACCACCCCGAGCCGGTCAACCACCCAGCGGGCGCCGCCAGTTGCTGGACCTGCCGGGCGGCGGGCCGCCATACCCCGAGCCAGCTGCGCGAGCCCGCGGGGTCCGCGGGGCCCGGACCGTCGATCCGCAGCGCGACCCCGCACGCCTCCGGAGTCAGGACCTGCCCCGGCTGGATCGCGAACGGCGTCACGGTGAGGTCGGGCAGGCGCAGGCTCTCCGGGAACCGCACCGGACGCGTACCGCCGAGGACGCCCCAGCCCAGGCGGCTGTCGCCCGGGGCGTCGGAGCGGATGAGCAGGAGGCCGCTGTCGGCGTCGGCGAGCAGCAGCCGGTCGTCGCTGTCCTCGGCGATCTGCAGCAGTGGGGAGACCTCACCGCCGCGCTCCAGATCCACCGCGACCGTCTTGGTGCGGCCGTCCAGTTCGCGGTCGAGGGCCAGCATGCGGTCGGTGCCGCCCAGCCAGACCCCGCCGGAGCAGCGGCCCGGCACGGCGGCGAGGTGCTCGGGACCGAAGGCGCCGCCCGCCACGAGCCAGATGTCCGAGGAACGGGAGCCGGGTGCGACGGCGTAGGCGCGGGTGCCGCCGGGCGCGGGCGGCAGCAGACTCAACTCCCCGCACTCCACGGCCCCCAGCGGCACCTCTCCCGTGCCGGGGCCCGTCGGGTACAGCAGGGTGAAGACGTGCCGCTCGCCCGCCACGCGGTGGACGAGGACGCGGCCGTCGGCCATCGGGAGCACTTCCGTGGACGGTTCCTCGGGCTGGTTGCCGGGGAGCGGCACGGCGTACGGCTCGGCGGAGCCGAGGGTCCAGCGTTCGGGGTACCAGGCGTCGGGCGATCCGGCGGCGCGGGCGAGGCGCGCGGCGTACGACCCGTCCGCCGAGACGGTGCAGCCCGCGGTGCGGGCGGTCGCGCGGACCCGGATGCGGGCCTGCACCGGTGGCGGCGGCTGCTTCGGCGGCGCCGGGGGCGCCGTCGGTGCTGGTGGCGCTGTCATCGTGAGTGTCACCTCCGGCCAAGAAGCTAGTTTTCGCCCGCACTGACGTGGCACCGACGGGCGTCCGCTTCACACAGAAGGGTGGCGATCTCCTGATTCGCCTGAGAAGGCAGGGACGATTGTGCTGTGGCCGAGGGAACCGAGCGCCCCGTAAGGGGGCGCGGGGAACTGCGCGATCAGCCCGGGAGGACCCGCAGCCGCACGACCCGCGCGCCGGGCAGACGCGTCCGCGCCAGCGGGGGAGCCGCAGCCGCACGACCCGCGCATCGGGCAGACACGTCCGCGCCGGTCGGCGTGCCGAGCGCGAACCCGTGGCGGGCCCGGTCCGTAGCCGCCGCGTAGCGGTGAGTAACGCGCGACATGCCGGGCGCAGCGGGAAGGTAGCCTTTCTCCGTGCCCCGTCTGTCTGAAGTCATCGCCGCGCTCGACGCCCTGTGGCCCGCCGATCTGGCCGAGAGCTGGGACGCGGTCGGCACGGTCTGCGGAGACCCCGACGCGGAGGTCTCCCGCGTCCTCTTCGCCGTCGACCCCGTCCAGGAGATCGCCGAAGAGGCCGTCGCGCTCGGAGCCCAGCTCCTGGTCACCCACCACCCCCTCTACCTGCGGGGTACGACGACGGTCGCGGCGTCCACCTTCAAGGGCCGGGTCGTCCACGACCTGATCAAGCACGACGTCGCGCTGCACGTCGCGCACACCAACGCCGACCGCGCCGACCCCGGCGTCTCCGACGCCCTCGCGGGCGCGCTCGACCTCCGTGTCGTACGGCCGCTCGTGCCGGACCCCGCCGACCGGCAGGGCCGCCGCGGCCTCGGCCGGGTCTGCGAGCTCGATCACCCCGTGACCCTCGCCGAGCTGGCCGACCGCGCCGCGAAGCGGCTGCCCGCGACCGCGCAGGGCATCCGCGTCGCGGGCGACCCCGACGCGCCGATCCGGACCGTCGCGGTCAGCGGCGGCTCAGGCGACAGCCTCTTCGACGACGTGCGCGCCGCGGGCGTGGACGCCTTCCTCACCGCGGACCTGCGCCACCACCCGGTCTCCGAGGCCCGCGCGCAGACCCCCCTCGCGCTGCTCGACGCCGCGCACTGGGCCACCGAGTGGCCGTGGTGCGAACTGGCCGCCGCGCAGCTCGACGAGATCTCCGACCGTCACGGATGGGGACTGCGCGTCCACGTCTCGAAGACGGTCACCGACCCCTGGACCGCCCACGCGGCCGCACCTCACGACTCAACTGGAGCCCCCAACTGAACGCCGCGCCCGCCGACCAGATCCGACTGCTCGACCTCCAGGCCCTGGACGTACGCCTGCAGCAGCTCGCGCACAAGAAGAAGTCGCTGCCCGAGCACGCCGAGATCGAGTCGCTGAACAAGGACCTCACGCAGCTGCGCGACCTGCTCGTCGCCGCGACGACCGAGGAGAGCGACTGCGCCCGCGAGCAGACCAAGGCGGAGCAGGACGTCGACCAGGTCCGCCAGCGCGCGGTCCGCGACCAGCAGCGCCTGGACTCCGGTGCCGTCACCTCGCCGAAGGACCTGGAGAACCTCCAGAGGGAGATCGCCTCGCTGGCCAAGCGCCAGGGCGACCTGGAGGACGTCGTCCTGGAGGTCATGGAGCGCCGTGAGTCCGCGCAGGAGCGCGTCACCGAGCTCACCGGCCGGGTCGCGTCGGTCCAGTCGAAGATCGACGACGCGACGGCGCGCCGCGACGCCGCGTTCGAGGAGCTCGACGGCGAGACCGCGACGGTCGGCAAGGAGCGCGAGGTCGTGGCGGGTTCGGTCCCGGCCGACCTGCTCAAGCTGTACGACAAGCTCCGCGAGAAGGAGGGCGGCGTCGGTGCCGCCAAGCTCTACCAGCGGCGCTGCGAGGGCTGCCGCCTGGAGCTCAACATCACCGAGGTCAACGAGGTGAAGGCGGCCTCGCCCGACACGGTGCTGCGGTGCGAGAACTGCCGCCGCATCCTGGTCCGTACGTCCGAGTCCGGCCTGTAGGGGTCCGGCCCGCAACGACGTAAGGACCCTTTCTCCATGCGCGAGTTCATCGTCGAGGCCGACGGCGGCTCCCGGGGCAACCCGGGGCCCGCGGGCTACGGCTCGGTCGTCATCGACGCGGCCACGGGGGAGACCCTGATGGAGGCCGCCGAGTACATCGGCGTCGCGACGAACAACGTCGCCGAGTACAAGGGTTTGGTGGCCGGTCTCAAGGCGGCCCACGATCTGGACCCGGCCGCGACGGTGCGCGTGCGCATGGACTCCAAGCTCGTCGTCGAGCAGATGTCGGGCCGCTGGAAGATCAAGCACCCGGACATGAAGCCGCTGGCCGCGGAGGCGGCGCGCGTCTTCCCCTCGTCGCAGGTGACGTACGAGTGGATCCCCCGCGACCGGAACAAGCACGCGGACCGGCTCGCGAACGAGGCGATGGACGCGGGCAAGCGGGGGGAGCAGTGGTCGCCGTCGGCGTCCACGGCGGACCTCGACACACGCGCGGCCCGCGCGGCGGCCGAGGCGCCGACGGGCCCGCCGGGCGACGCGGCGGCGGGCGCGGCCCGCGCGCGGGCGGCGATGGCGGGACGGGGCGGCGGAGTCGCCCTCGGTGAGGCTTCACCGACTCCCTCTGCGCACGGCGGAACGGCCGAGGACGCGGACCGGCGCGCGGCGCGCAACGCCCCGCAGGTCGGCTGGGCCGCACCGGCCGACCTCGGTGCGCCCGCGACCTTCGTGCTGCTGCGGCACGGGGAGACCGCGCTGACGCCCGAGAAGCGGTTCTCCGGGAGCGGCGGGTCCGATCCCGCCCTCTCGGACGTGGGGCGCGAGCAGGCGGAACGCGTCGCCGCCGCGCTGGCCGCGCGCGGCACGGTCCAGGCGGTCGTCTCCTCGCCGCTCAAGCGCTGCCAGGAGACCGCGCACACCGTCGCGGCCCGCCTCGGACTCGACGTACACCTCGAAGGCGGCCTGCGCGAGACGGACTTCGGGGCGTGGGAAGGGCTGACGTTCGGCGAGGTGCGCGAGCGTCACCCGGAGGAGCTGAACGCCTGGCTCGCCTCGCCGGACGCGGCGCCGCCGGGCGGCGAGTCGTTCGCCGAGGTCACCCGGCGCGTATCGGCCGCACGCGACCGCCTGACCCGCGCCTACGCGGGCCGCACCGTGCTGCTCGTCACGCACGTCACGCCCATCAAGACGCTGGTGCGGCTCGCCCTCGGTGCCCCGCCGGAGTCCCTGTTCCGCATGGAACTCTCGGCGGCATCGGTGTCGGCCGTGGCGTACTACGCCGACGGCAACGCGTCGCTGCGCCTGCTCAACGACACGTCGCATTTGCGCTAGAGCAGGCCCGCCGCCTCCCGGGCCAGGGACTCCACGCGGGCCCAGTCCTTCGCGGCGACCGCGTCGGCGGGCAGCATCCAACTGCCGCCCACACAGCCGACGTTCTTCAGCGCGAGGTACGACGGCGCGGAGTCCGGCGTGATGCCGCCCGTCGGGCAGAACCGGGCCTGCGGCAGCGGGGCGCCCAGCGACTTCAGGTAGGCGGTGCCGCCGGCCGCCTCCGCCGGGAAGAACTTCATCTCCCGTACGCCGCGTTCGAGCAGCGCCACGACCTCCGAGGTCGTCGAGACACCCGGCAGGAACGGCACGCCGGAGCCCCGCATCGCGTCGAGCAGCGTGTCCGTCCAGCCCGGGCTGACGAGGAACCGGGCACCCGCCTCCACGGATTCGGAGACGTTCCGCGCGGAGATGACGGTGCCCGCGCCGACCACCGCGTCCGGCACCTCCGCGGCGATGGCGGAGATCGCGTCGAGCGCGACGGGCGTCCGCAGGGTCACCTCGATCGCGGGCAGCCCGCCCGCGACGAGGGCACGCGCCATCGGGACGGCGTCGTCGAGATCCGAGACGACGACCACGGGGACGACGGGGGCGAGGTCGAGGACGGAGGCGGGGGCGGAGTCGGAGGTCATGGGGGCATCCTGCACCCGAGCATGCAGCATGCGCAAAGCCCGTTGCGCATGCTGCAACGGGCTTCGGTGGTGAGCGGCGGGTCCCGGGCTCAGTGGATCTCGCGCACCACGACATCCAGCGCCCACGGCTTGCCCGCCTTCGCGGGTGCCTCCGCCTCCACCACGTGCCCGAGGTCGCGCAGCGCCTCGACCAGCTCGGCCGGGTCCTTGGGGTTGGCCCCCGTGGTCAGCAGGGACCGGACGATCCTGCCCTTCGTCGCCTTGTTGAAGTGCGACACGACGGACCGCTTCTCGGTGCCGGTCTCGTCGTCGACCTGTGCGTGCAGCACACGCACGGTCGCCGTCCGTGCGGCGACGTCCCCCTTCGGCTTCCACGCGGCGGCGTACGCGGACGACCTCAGGTCCAGGACGAGGCCGTCACCGGCGGCCTCGGGCATGACGGAGGCCATCGGCGTACGCCAGTACGCGCCGAGGGCCCCGAGGCCGGGCAGCTTGACGCCCATCGAGCAGCGGTACGAGGGGATCCTGTCGTTGACGCCGACAGCGCCCCACAGCCCGGAGAAGACGAGGAGTGAGCGGGTGGCGCGGCGCTTGGCGGCGGTGTCGAGGGAGGCGAGGTCGAGGGCGTCGTAGAGCACGCCGGTGTAGACCTCCCCCGCGGGGCGGGCGCCGGCGGTGCGCAGCGCGGCGTTCTTCGCGACCTCGCCGCGCAGCCCTTCGCTGAGGCCGAGCACGGTGCGCGCCTTCTCCTCGTCCGCGGCACACAACTCGACGAGCTCGTCGAGAACGGCCCGCCGCGCCGGGGTGAGACCCGGCAGCGACAGTTCTTCCGCCTTGAGCGGCGCACCACGGCCGGAGGAGGCCTTGCCTTCGGACGGCGGCAGCAGGACGAGCACGGTGGAACTCCTTCAGGGGGTACGGGGGAGGGGTGCGGCCCCTGCGAAAGGGTACGGGGGCCGGGGGCCGCTTCGAGCAGCCCCGGTCCCTGGTCCGCTGGACGTCGCGGGGCGGACGGGTCGGCTCCCCCACCCGCACAGGGGCGGAACGGCGCACCGCAAAACCGCCCAAGCCGGGCATGCCCCCGTTACGCTCACCCCATGCCCCGCCGCCACTACCGCGTGACCGCCACCGCGGACGCCCCCCTGCGCGCCGCGCTGCGTGATCTGCGTACGAGACTCGACGTTCCCGAGGAGTTCCCCGCCGACGTCCTCGCGGAGGCGGACCGGGCCGCCGCGTCCCCGAGGCTCCCGGAGTACGACGCCACGGACCTGCCCCTCTTCACCGTCGACCCGCCCTCCTCCGTCGACCTGGACCAGGCGATGCACCTGGCCCGGCGGGCCGGAGGCGGGTTCCGCGTGTCGTACGCGATCGCGGACGTCGCCGCGTACGTGACGCCCGGCGGCCCCCTCGACGCCGAGGCCCACCGCCGCGTCACCACCCTGTACTTCCCCGACGAGAAGGTTCCGCTGCACCCCACCGCGCTCAGCGAGGGCGCCGCCAGCCTGCTGCCGGGGCAGACCTGCCCGGCCGTGCTGTGGACGATCGACCTGGACGGGGACGGCCGCGCCGAGCGCACCGACGTGCAGCGCGCCCTCGTCCGCAGCCGCGCCAAGCTCGACTACGAAGGGGTGCAGGCCGCCATCGACGGCGGCACCGCGGAGGAGCCCGTCGCGCTGCTGCGGGACATCGGGGGGCTGCGCGAGCAGTTGGAGGTCGAGCGCGGCGGGATCTCCCTCGACGTACCGGAGCAGGAGATCGTCGAGCGCGACGGGACGTACGAGCTGGGTTTCCGCGCCCCGCTCCCCGCCGACGGCTGGAACGCGCAGATCTCCCTGCTCACCGGCATGGCCGCCGCCGACCTCATGCTCGCCTCCGGTGCCGGCGTCCTGCGGACGCTGCCCACCGCCCCCGACGGCGCCGTGGGCCGCCTGCGCCGGACCGCGCGGGCGCTGCACATCGACTGGCCGCACCACATGTCGTACGCGCAGCTCGTACGCTCCCTCGACCCCCGCGTCTCGCACCACGCCGCCTTCCTCCAGGAGTGCACGACCCTGCTGCGCGGCGCGGGCTACACGGCGTTCCGCGACGGCCGTCTGCCCGAGCTGACCACGCACGCCGCCGTCGCCGCGCCCTACGCCCACTGCACCGCCCCCTTGCGCCGCCTCGTCGACCGCTACGCCGCCGAGCTCTGCCTCGCCGCCTGCGCGGAGGCCCCGCCCCCGGAGTGGGCGCTCGCCGCCCTGGACGAGCTGCCGAAGGAGATGGCGGACGGCACGCGGCGCGGCAACACGGTGGAGCGGGAGTGCGTGGACATCGTCGAGGCCGCCCTGCTCCAGGGGCGGGTCGGTGAGATGTTCGACGCGGTCGTGGTGGACGTGAAGGACGGCGAACCTGCCGTCGGGACCGTGCAGTTGACCGAGCCGGCGATCGTGGCCCGGATCGAGGGCGGCACGTCGAGGCTGCCCCTCGGGGAACGGCTGAGGGTCCGCCTCACCCAGGCGGACCCCGGCGCGGCGAAGGTTCAGTTCGCGCCCGTGTGAGGCGCGCGGGCGGCCGGATTCCCTCTCAGTGCCTCGTACAGCCGCTCCGGTTCGTCCGCCTGCAGCCGGACCGTCGTCACCTCGCGCCCCTTGCCCAGGAGGTCGACGGCCGTGACGGGTTCGGTCAGGGTCAGGGTGAGTGACGTCGTGGAGGCGACGGGCAGGGCGAGGACGCCGTCGGCGGGCTCGTGCGTGAAGAGCCGCTCGGAGCGTACGGCGCCGACCAGGGCGAGCGGTATGCGCAGGTCCCGGTGCGCGCCCTGGCGCACCCGCAGCGTGTCCGGGGTGAGCACGTGCGGGCGGGTGACGGACGCGGCGTGGACGCCGATCATCAGGATCACGCTGTAGACGTCGATGAACAGCATCACGGCGTGCGCGGTCGGACAGCCGCGCAGCAGGACCGACATCCCGAACGCCTCGACGACACAGAGGAACGCCAGGCCGTACATGACCGGCGCCTGTCCGCGGGCGTGCCCGAAGGCGCGTTCTCCCGCCGCCTCGTTCACCCCGTGCCGCCGCCGCGCCACCCACAGCACGAGGCTGACCAGTACGCGCAGTTCGTGCCCGGCGAGGTGCCGGAGGGGGGTCGGGACTGCCGACCTGAGCCGGTCCGTCCAGCGGTGCGGCCTCGTGCGGGAGGGCATGGCCATCATGGCCCGGCCTCCGTCTCCGCGCCGCGTTCCGTCTCCGCGCCGCGTTCCGTCTCCGCGCCGCGTTCCGTCTCCGCGCCGCGTTCCGTCTCCGCGCCGCGTTCCGCGAGCATCCGCATCGCGCGGCGCACCGCCTCCGCCTGCGCGGGGGCGAAGTCGGCGAAGAAGGCCTCCAGAAAGCCGTCGTCACGCACCCCGCGGCCCTCGGCCACCGCCGACGCGCCCTCCGTCCCGAGCTCCGCGAGGAGCGAGTCCGGCAGCATGTCGGCGAGCGTCCGCGCGGCCGCGTCCACCGCGGCGTCCGTACGCGCGTCCGCCGGGTCGGCGTCGGCCAGCGCGTCGAGCCGCGCGTACACCTCGTGCGCCCGCTCCACCGCGTCCGGCGTGCCGAGGGCCGGGCGGAGCGCGGCGAGGAAGGCGTCCCGGTCCTCCGGCGACGCGGTGGTGTCGAGCAGGACGAGGAACTCGCGGTCCTTCGCCGCCATCACGGACTCCGGACCCGGCCGCCCCTGCGTGGACCTCGCCATCTCGCCGAAGAAGTCGGCCAGTTCGGGGGAGACGGGGCCCTCGGGCGAGAGGCGCCCGCGCCCCGCCTCGTCGAGCAGCGACCGCAGCCGCTCCCTGCGCGCGCGGATCGCCGCCTCCTGCCGTGCGAGGTCGGCGTCCAGTTCGCCGAGGACCTCGACGAGCTCGCGGCCCGCGTCGTCCGCCAGTACGTCCCGCACCTCGGCGAGGCCGAGGCCGAGCTCGGTCAGGCGGCGGACGCGGGCCAGGACGACGGCGTGCCGCAGCCCGTACTCGCGGTAGCCGTTGGGGCGCCGCTCGGGTTCGGGCAGCAGGCCCTGGTGGTGGTAGTGCCTGATGGCACGCGTGGTGACGCCGACCAGGCCGGCGAGTTCTCCGATCCGCATGAGCTCAGTAGAAACGTTGACGCTGCGGCAAGGTCAAGCGACCTCTTGACGGCTAACGCTGTTAACCGTACGTTTTGGCTAACAGCGTTAGCCGTATGGCCGCACGGAACAGCCGCAGATTTTCCATTCCTCGAAGGAGGCCCCCATGAGCGCCCTGACCCACACCCCCGCCCGCACCGACACCACCGCCAGGCGCGCCCTCGCCGTCACCCGGCGTACCGCCTGGTTCGCCAACGCGCTCCTCTGGACCGCCTTCGCCGTGCTGGAAGGCGTCAACCACGGCTGGCTCGCGGGCCTGCTCGCCGGAGCGTTCTTCATCGCCCCCGACCTGACGTTCCTCGTGGCCCTGCGCGACGCGCCCCACATGGCGAAGGGCCAGCTGCCGCCCCGCGCCGTCCCGTACTACAACGCCGCCCACCGCGCGCTGCTCCCCGTCGCGCTCATCGCCCTCCACACGTTCACGCCCGTCGACTGGGCGCCCGCCTTCGCCGCCCTGTGCGGGTGGCTCGCCCACATCTCGTACGATCGCGCCTTCGGCTATGGACTGCGGACGAAGGACGGCTTCCAGCGTGTCTGACCAGAACGAGCGCCTCACCCCCCGCGCCAGGGAGATCGTGGCGGCAGCCCGCGACCTCCTGGAGGAGTCCGGTGCCGAGAAGCTCACGATGCGCTCGCTCGCCGACCGGCTCGGCATCAAGGCCCCGTCCCTCTACAAGCACTTCCCCGACAAGTCCGCCGTCGAGGTGGAGCTCGTCGCGCAGATGCTCGACGAGTCCGCCGCCGCCTGCGAGGCGGCCGAGGCCGCCGCCCCCGGTTCCCTCGACGCCCTCACCGAGGCCTACCGCGCCTATGCCCTGCGCCACCCGCACCTCTACCGCCTGGCCACCGAACGCCCGCTGCCGCGCCACGCCCTGCCGCAGGGCCTGGAGGAACGGGCCGCCGCCCCCCTGATGCGGGTCTGCGGCGGCGACACCGACCTGGCCCGCGCCGCGTGGGCGTTCGCGCACGGCATGGTCATCCTGGAGATCCACGGACGGTTTCCGGAGGGCGTGGACCTCGCGGCGGCATGGAAGAGGGGCGCGCGGGCGTTGGACCGGTGAGACGACACCGGGGGAATGGACAGCGCATGGACCACGGGACCACGAGGACGAGCGGACGACCCCGCGAACAAGCCGTCTGGGCCCGCGCCCCGCTCGGCCCGTGCGACCCGCCCCTCGACCTCCTCACCGCCCGCTTCGACCGGCACCGCTACGCACCGCACTTCCACGAGGAGTTCACCGTCGGCGTCTGTGTCTGAGGCTGCGAGGTCATCGACTACCGGGGCGGTCGCCTCGACGTGGGGCCCGGCTCCATCGTCGTCCTCGCCCCCGGCGAGGTGCACACCGGCGGCCCCGGCGCGACGGGTGGTTACGCGTACCGCGCCATGTATCCCGCGCCGCTCCTCCTGACCGAGGGCACCACCGCCCCGCCGCACTTCCGCGACCCTGTGGTCGACGACCCCGAACTCGCCGCCGCCCTGCGGGCCGCCCACACGGAACTGAGCGCGCACGCCGACCCGTTGGAGGCCGAGTCCCGGATCCCGTGGCTGCTCGCCGCGCTCGCCCGCAGGTACGGCACCGCACGCCCCCTCGACGACCGCGTCCCCGGCGCCGACCGCATCGCCCGCACCGTGCGCGGCCGGCTCGCCGACGAGCTCCTGACCCCGCCCACCCTCGCCGAACTCGCCGCCCCGCTCGGTCTCTCCCGCTACCAACTGCTGCGCGCCTTCCGTACGTCGACGGGGATGCCGCCCTACGCCTGGCTCGCCCAGCACCGCGTGACCCTGGCCCGCGCGCACCTGGAGGCGGGCCTGCGCCCCGCCGAAGTGGCCCCGCTCGTGGGCTTCGCCGACCAGGCGCACCTCACCCGCTGGTTCCGCCGGGTGCTCGGGGTGACCCCGGCGGCGTACCGCAGCAGCGTCCGTAGCCACACCATCCGTCGCAACAGCGTTCAAGACACCGGACACTGACGCGGCCGAAACTGCCCGCATGACGGCACGCGCCTGGTTCCTCTTCTCCCTCATGGGTGTCCTGTGGGGCATCCCCTACCTCATGATCAAAGTGGCGGTCGACAGCGATCTGACGCCGTCGTTCGTGGTCTTCACGCGCTGTGCGCTCGGCGCGGCACTGCTGCTGCCGTTCGCCGTACGGCAGGGCGGGCTCACCGGCGTACTCAGGACGCACTGGCGGCCCATGCTCGTCTTCGCCTGCGTGGAGATCCTCGGCCCCTGGTGGACACTGACCGACGCGGAGCGCCGCATCTCCAGCTCCACGGCGGGGCTCCTCATCGCCGCCGTCCCCATCATCGGCGCACTCCTCGCCCGCTTCTTCGGCGACACGGAAAGACTCGGCGCGCGCCGCCTCACCGGTCTCGGTCTCGGGCTCGCGGGCGTCGGCGTCCTCACGGTGCCGCACCTGACGGGCGGCGACGCCTGGTCCCTCACGGAGGTCATGCTCACCGCCCTCGGCTACGCCATCGCCCCCCTGATAGTGGCCCGCCACCTCCGCGACGTCCCCACCCTGCAGCTGATCGCGCCGTGCCTGGCCCTGGCCGCGCTCGTCTACGCCCCGGCCGCGGCGGTTTCCCGGCCCACCGCCGTGCCCGACGCCGCGACCCTGGCCTCCCTCGCGGGGCTCGGCGTCATCTGCACGGCGCTGGCCTTCGTCGTCTTCCTCGAACTGATCAGGGAGGCGGGGCCGACCCGCGCGGTCGTGTTCACGTACGTCAACCCGGCCGTCGCGGTGGCGGCGGGCGTCACGTTCCTCTCCGAACCGCTGACGGGCGACGTCGTGGCGGCGTTCGCCCTGATCCTCGCCGGATCGGTCCTGGCGACGGCGAAGACGCAGGCGACGTCGGCCGCGGCGCCGACCCGGGGGGACCGGCGGGTACCATGGTCGGCACGGCAGACGAGCCGGGCGGGCGGCCGCGTGAAGACCCCTTCGGGGGCCCTTCCCGAGGAACGTCCGGGCTCCACAGGGCAAGGTGGTGGCTAACGGCCACCCGGGGTGACCCGCGGGACAGTGCCACAGAGAACAGACCGCCGGGGACCGCAAGGCCCTCGGTAAGGGTGAAACGGTGGTGTAAGAGACCACCAGCGCCTGAGGTGACTCAGGCGGCTAGGTAAACCCCACCTGGAGCAAGGTCAAAAGGAGACGCCTCTTCTCAGGAAAAGGCGCCTCTGCGCGGACGATCGAGGGCTGCCCGCCCGAGTCCGCGGGTAGACCGCACGAGGCCGGCAGCAATGCCGGCCCTAGATGGATGGCCGTCACCGCGACGTCCGCGAGGACCCGCGGTACAGAACCCGGCGTACAGCCCGACTCGTCTGCCCCACCCGCCCCGGCCCGCCCGGAGCGGCGCACCACCCCGGCCCGCGCCCGCTGGGCCGCAGCCTGCCGGGCCTTCCTCGGTACGCGTACGCCCCCCGATGCGGAAGGCTCGCCATGACCCCGACCCCCCAGGACGACCGCCCCGGCACCGACGCCGGTCCGCCCGCCGTCTCCTCCTTCGCGGACCTCGACCTGCCGGCCGCGCTGCTGCGGACGCTCGACGAACTCGGCGTCACCGAGCCCTTCCCGATCCAGGCCGCCACGGTGCCCAGCGCCCTCGCGGGCCGGGACGTCCTGGGCCGCGGCCGTACCGGCTCCGGCAAGACACTCGCCTTCGGCCTGCCCCTGCTCGCCCGCCTCGCCGGACGGCGCGCCGAGTCCAAGCAGCCCCTCGCGCTGGTCCTCGTGCCCACCCGTGAGCTGGCGCAGCAGGTCACCGAGGCGCTCACGCCGTACGCGGAGGCGCTGCGGCTGCGGTTGGCCACCGTCGTCGGCGGCATCTCGATCGCCCGCCAGGCCGCCGCGCTGCGCGACGGCGCCGAGGTCGTCGTGGCCACCCCCGGGCGCCTGCACGACCTCATCGACCGCAGGGGCTGCCGGCTCGGGCACGTGCGCGTCACCGTCCTCGACGAGGCCGACCAGATGTGCGACATGGGCTTCCTGCCGCAGGTCACCGAGGCCCTCGACCAGGTGCGCCCGGAGGGGCAGCGGATGCTGTTCTCGGCCACCCTGGACCGCGACGTCGACCAGTTGGTCAGCGACTACCTGAAGGACCCCGTCGTCCACTCCGTCGACCCGTCCGCGGGCGCCGTCACGACGATGGACCACCACGTCCTCGTCGTCCACGGCCCCGACCGGTACGCCGTCGTCACCGAGATCGCCGCCCGCGACGGCCGCGTCCTGCTCTTCCTCGACACCAAGCACGCCGTCGACCGCCTCACCAAGCACCTGCGGGACAGCGGGGTCCACGCCGAGGCGCTGCACAGCGGCAAGTCCCAGCCGCAGCGCTCCCGGACCCTCGCCCGGTTCAAGGACGGCCAGGTCACCGTCCTCGTGGCGACCAACGTCGCGGCCCGCGGCCTGCACGTCGACGACCTCGACCTCGTCGTCAACGTCGACCCGCCGACCGACCCCAAGGACTACCTGCACCGCGCGGGCCGCACCGCGCGCGCCGGCGAGTCCGGCCGCGTCGTCACCCTGGTGCTCTCCGGGCAGCGGCGCGAGACCGTCCAGGTCCTCGCCGAGGCAGGCATCGAACCGAGGACGACCAAGGTCCGCTCGGGCGAGGCCGAGCTGTCCCGCATCACCGGCGCGAAGGCGCCCTCCGGCACCCCGCTCGACGGCGGCACCGCCGCGGGCCGCGCCAAGAACCACAACGCGCCCTTCCGCGGCCTCGGCAGCACGAAGGAGAGCCCCGGCGGCAAGGGGGGCGGCGGCAAGTCGTCCTCGCGGAAGACCGCCGAGGCCCGCAAGCTCGCGGAGGCCCGCAGGGCGGCGCGGGTACGGCGCGGGGGCTGACCCGGAGCCCGACCCCTCGCACACAGGGCCGTCAGCAGTTCTCCGTGTGGTTGAGGTGGATCAGATGGGCCACCGTGGGCGCGGTGCGCTTGCTGCGGATGCGGCGCAGGTACGTGCTCACGGTGTGCACGCTGATGCCCAGACGCCGGGCGATCTGCTTGTGGGAGAGGCCTGCCGCGATATGGGCCAGCACCTGACGCTCCCTGTGGGACAACGCCGGCGGGTTCGGCGGGCGGCTGCTTACTGGCATCTTCCCTCCGGGAGGGACTGTCAACACGTACGACGGCTGTAGCCGCAACGTGATCTAACCACGCTTGTGAAGAAACAGAAAGGAACCCCACACACCCTGGGGAAACGTCGCGCTACTGAGCGCGACAGGCGGTGTCAAGTCCCCAATTCGAGGGACTGTGAGCGGGGTTCGGCGCGGGTGAATGTGAAGGCGGCCTCGGCTGAGCGCGGCCGTGCACGTTCTCAAGGCAGCCCGGCGCGTGGACCAGGGGGGAAGCTTGCGGCACTTTCGCCTGCTCGTCGTGGGCAACGGCATATCGGCGTACGGCAGTTACCTGAACATGGTCGCCCTCAACGTCTTCGTCTATGACGTGACCGACAGTGCTCTCGCCGCCGGGATCTTCATGGCCGTACGGCTCCTGACCAGCGTCGTCTCCGGCTTTGTGAGCGGGCGGCTGGTCTCGGCGCACGACCGGAAGATTCTGATGGTCGGCGCCGATCTCACGCAGTGCGCCGCCATGATAGCGCTGCTGATCGCGCCCGACGGGGGGCGTGCGGGGCTTCTGTACGTACTCGCCGTCGTGACCGGGTTCTGCTCCACCCTCTCCGGTGTCGCGCTGCGCAGCAGCATCCCCGAGATCGTCGGGGGCGACCTGCGCCTGCGGGCCAACTCGCTGCTCGCGACCGGCCGTTCCCTCGCCATGATCGCCGGATTCGCCTCCGCGGGCGTCGTGGTCGCGCAGCTGGGTTACGTCGCCGCGATCTCCCTCGACGCCGCGACCTTCGCGGTCTCCGCGTGCGTCCTGCTCTCCCTGCCGATCCGTACGCGGGCGGACGAGGGGGCCTCGACGGGCGACTCCAAGGGGGACTCCGGACGGCGCGGGGTCGGGGCGATGCTGTTGCTGCGGGCCACACCCGTTCTCGCCGTGATGATCGCGCTGAGGGCCGCCGACGGTCTCGGCTCGTCCTCCCACAACGTGGCCCTTCCGGTCTACTCCAGCGACCTCGACCCGTCCCATCCGGCCACGTTCGTCAGCCAGTTCTGGGCGACGTGGGCCATCGGCAACATCGTCATGCAGCAGGTGTGCGGGCGGTGGGCCGGGCGCGGTGGGCGGCAGGGGCCGGGGGAGCGGGCGTTCGCGGTCGGGGCGTGCGTGATGTCGGCCGCGTTCATCGTGGTGTTCGCCGGGCTGCCCACATACGTGGCGGTCGCGGCGGCGCTCGTGGCGGGCATGGCCGACGGCCTCACCGAGATCGCCTACGTGACCCGGCTGCAGGCCGCCCCCGACGCGCAGCGCGGGAGGCTGTTCGGGCTCTCCGCGTCGGTCGAGAACACCGGGTTCGGCCTCGGCATGCTGGTCAGCGGTGCGTTGCTCGACCGTTTCTCGCCGTTCCACGTCGTGGGCATGCTGCACGGGCTGGCCATCGCGTTGTGCTTCGGGATGTTCGTCGTGCTGGTGCGCCAGGGGCGGAGAGCGGCGTCCGGTGATCCGTTACCCGAAGTGGTGCGGGAGCCGCCGGACCGGCGGGGCAGTGAATCCGCGGAACGCGAGAGCGAGGCACCCCGATGACCACCGCCCCCACAGCCGCCTCCCCCGCCGTCACTGTCGCCGCCCGTGACGCGGTAGCCGTCATCGGCATGTCCTTCCGGTTGCCCGGCGCAGACACCCCCGAGGAGTTCTGGCGCACGATCCACGACGGCACCGACCGCATCCGCCGCTTCACCGAGGCCGAACTCGCCGCCGCGGGCGTGCCCGAGGAGGTGTACCGGGCCGAGGAATTCGTCGGGGCGAGCGGGGTTCTCGACGGGATCGCGGGTTTCGACGCCGCGTTCTTCGGGATGAGCGCGCACGAGGCCCGGATCACCGACCCGCAGCAGCGGCTGTTCCTGGAGTGCGTGCACCATGCGCTGGAGGACGCGGGGTACGCGGGCGGTCCGGGTGGAGGCGCCTGTGACGTGGGGGTCTACGCCAGCACCGGCTATCACCTCTACTCCCTCCAGACGTATCTCCAGAACAACGTCCTGCGGGGCGGCATCGCGGACTGGGTCGCAGGGCTCCAGGTCACCATCGGCAACTTCACCGACTTCACCGCCAACCGCGCCGCCTACCGTCTCGGCCTGACCGGGCCCGCCGTCAACGTCCAGACGGCGTGCTCCAGTTCGCTCACCGCGGCGTATCTCGCCGCGCAGTCCGTGGTCTCCGGCGAGTGCGACATCGCCGTCGCCGGAGCAACCGCCCTGCACGTGCCGCAGGTGATCGGCTACCAGTACGTCAAGGGGTCCATCCTCTCCAAGAGCGGCCGCCTGCGCCCCTTCGACGCCGACGCCGACGGCACCGTCGGCGGCACGGGAGTCGTGGCACTGGTGCTCAAGCGCCTCGACCGGGCCGTCGCCGACGGCGATCACATCCACGGCGTCATCCGCGGCTGGGGCGTCAACAACGACGGCGCCGACAAGAAGGCGTTCAGCGCGCCCAGCGCCTCCGGGCAGCGCGGCGCGATCCGCCGCGCCCTGGACCGGGCGGGCGTCGGCGCGGACACGGTCGGCTACCTGGAGACGCACGGCACCGGCACGTTCAAGGGCGACCCCATCGAGTTCGAGGGTGCCACGGCCGCGTTCCGCGCCGACACCGACCGTACGGGCTACTGCGCCCTCGGCTCGGTCAAGGCCAACATCGGCCACCTCGACGTGTGTTCGGGCCTCGCTAGCCTGGTCAAGGCACTCCTGGTCCTGCGGCACCGCGTCATCCCGCCGATGGCCAACTTCCGCCGCCCCAACCCCGCCCTCGACCTCGCGGCCAGCCCGTTCTACATCCCCGAAAGCGCACGACCGTGGCCCGCGAGCGCCACCCCGCGCAGGGCGTGCGTCAGCTCGTTCGGCGTCGGCGGCACCAACGTCCACGTCGTTCTGGAGGAGGCACCCGAGCCCGCGCCGCGGGCCGCCGACGAGCCGCGCGCGCCGGGCGTCCTGGTCCTCTCCGGCCACACGGAGGAGGCACTCGCCGACAACGCCGCCGCCCTCCGCGACCATCTGCGCGACCACCCCGCCACGCACCACGCCGACCTCGTGACCACACTGGCCCTGGGCCGCTCCCATCGCGGACACCGGCTCGCGGTGCGCGGCGACACGGCGGCGGCGCTGACGGGCGCGCTGGACGACTGGCTCGCGGGGCCCCGGCCACGGCCGGCCGGCACAGGTGGTGTCGGGTTTCTCTGCACGGGTCAGGGCAGTCTCCACCGGGGTGCGGCCCGTCCCCTGTACGGGCGTTTCGCCGTCGTACGTGAGGTCCTGGACGCCTGCGAACGGCAGTTCGCCGACCTCACCGGCGGGGGCAGCATCCTCGGCCCGCTGCTCGGTGACACCGGCGGCGCGGACCCGGGGGAGCCCGTCCTGGACACGGAGGTGGCGCAGCCCGCCCTCTTCGCGCTGCAGTGCGCGCTCGTCCGGCTGTGGCGGGAGGCCGGGGTCGAGCCTGACGTGGTGGCGGGGCACAGCGTGGGGGAGTACGGCGCGCTGTACGCGGCCGGGGCGCTGAGCGCCGAGGACGGGCTGCGGCTGACGGCGGGGCGGGGCAGGCTCATGCGGGAGCGGTGCGCGCCCGGTGCGATGGTCGCCGTCCCGACGGACACGCACACGGCACGCCGGCTGGCGGCGGAGGTGCCGGGCGTGGAACTCGCCGTCACGAACGGCGAGCACAGCCAGGTCCTCGCGGGCCCGGCCGCCGCCATGGCACGTCTGACCGAACTCCTCGCGGAGCGCGGCATCCACGCACGCACGCTTCCGGTGCTCCACGCCTTCCACACGGCCGTCATGGACCCGGCGCTGGACGGGCTGAGGGAGCTGGTCGGCGGGGTGGAACCGCGGCCGGTCCGCGTGCCGTTCGTGAGTGGGCTCGACGGGCGCACGCGGCCTGCCGGGTGGGTGCCGGACGCCGACTATCTCGTACGGCAGACGCGCGAGCCGGTCCGTTTCGCCGACGTACTGGGCGAGTTGGGAGCCTCATACGACAACGTTGGCACGCTGGTGGAGATCGGCCCGCACACGACGCTCAGCGGCCTCGCACGCCACGCGCTCCCCGGTCGGGCCGCGCACCCGACGCTCCGGCGCGGCGCGGGACTCGCACCGCTGTGGGACACGGCCGCCGGGCTGTACCGGGCGGGGGCGCCGGTCGACTGGCGGGCCTTCATGGCGGGGACGGGCGGCCGCAGGATCCCGCTGCCCGGATACCGCTTCCAGCACAAGGACTACTGGACGGGGCCGGAGAACCACCTTCCCCGGCCCGCACAACCCGAACAACCCGTACTACGCGAACAACCGACTAGGGATGGGGCGGAAGTGGCACAGGACGAGGCAGCGGTCGAGCGAGTGCTCCAGCACATCATCAAGGTGACCGCGAAACACCTCAGCTACGACACCAGCGAGATAGCCGAGGACGCGTCCTTCTTCGACCTCGGCGCGGACTCGTTGCAGATGATCGGGGTGCTGCGCGAGCTGGAGGAGGAGCACCGGGTCAAGGTGTCGATGCGGGAGCTCTTCGAGGAGGCGGGGACGGCGCGGGGGCTCGCGGTGATCATCGCGGGCAAGGCGACCCCGGCCCCCGCCACAGCCGCCTTCCCTGCTCCTGTCGCGGCCCCTGCCCCTGTTGCGGAGGCCGAGCGGCGGGCCGCCCACGACACTCCGCCCGCCCCCGTGGACGCCACGCGTCAGGACGCCTACGCCACCCGGGAAGACGCCTACGCCACCCGGCAAGAGGTCGAAGAGCTCCGGCGGCAGCTCCGGCAGCTCACGCAGGTGCAACTCCAGCTGATGGGACAGCTCTCCCAGCTGCTCACCGCGCAGGCGGGCCGATGACCGGGGGAGCGGACACCGTCTCCGCCGCCGTCGACCAGGACCTCGCCGCGATGGCGGAGCTGTCGGAGCGCATCGCCCTCCAGATCGGCGGCACCCCGCAGGAGGCCGAGCCCCCGGCGCCCCGCCCGGCCCAGCACGGCCCGCGCCTGGAGGTCGCCCGCGGCTCCGGCATGATCCGCGGCAACGCATCCGACACCCAGCGGGCCCACCTGGACGACCTGGTGCGCCGCTACACCGCGAAGACGCCCACCTCGAAAAGCATCGCCCAGCGCTACCGGCGCGTGCTCGCCGACAGCAGGGCGGCGGTCGGCTTCCGCAGCAGTACGAAGGAGATGCTGTACCCGATCGCGGGGCGGCGGGCGCGCGGGTCGTGGCTCGAGGACATCGACGGCAACCGGTACGTCGACATCACCATGGGCTTCGGCGTCCTCCTCTTCGGGCACGAGCCCGCCTTCGTCAGCGAGGCGGTCCGCGAGCACCTCTCGCGCGGCATCCAGCTCGGCCCGCGCAACGTGGAGACCGGTGAGGCCGCGGAGCTGCTCGCCGAGCTGACCGGCATGGAGCGCGTCGCCTTCGCCAACTCCGGTACGGAGGCGAATTCCGCGGCGATCCGGCTCGCCCGCGCCGCCACCGGACGCTCCCGCATCATCACGTTCGAGGGCGCCTACCACGGCCACAACGACAACGTGCTCGGCCGCTCCCCGCGCACCGGCGGCGAAGGCCTGACGACCGTCCCGATGTCCGCGGGCGTCCCGCACAACGCCGTCGCCGACCTGCTCGTCCTGCCGTACGGCGGTGAGGAGAGCCTCGCCGTCATCGAGCAGCAGGCCGCCGACATCGCCGCGGTCGTCGTCGAACCCGTGCAGAGCCGCCACCCGTCGCTCCAACCCGCCGACTTCGTGCGCCGTCTGCGCGAGCTGACCCGGCGGCACGGCATCGTGCTGCTCTTCGACGAGATGCTGACCGGCTTCCGTCCCGCGCCGCGCGGCGCGCAAGAGCTCTACGGCGTCACGCCCGACCTCGCCACGTACGGGAAACTGCTCGGCGGCGGCTTTCCCATCGGTGCCGTCGCGGGCCGCGCCGACATCATGGACGGCATCGACGGCGGCCACTGGAGCTACGGCGACGACAGCTACCCGGCCGCCGACACCACGTTCTTCGGCGGCACGTACATCCAGCACCCGGTGTCGATGGTCGCCACCCGCGCCGTGCTCGCCCACCTCAAGGAGCACAGCCCGCACCTCCAGGAGCGGCTGAACGCCCGCACGGACGAACTGGCCGCCACGCTCAACTCGTTCTTCGAGGCGGAAGGGTACGCGCTGAGCATGAGCCACTTCGGCTCGATGTTCCGCTTCGAGCACCGCGCGGACATGGAACTCCTCTACCACCACCTGATGCTGCGCGGCGTGCACGTGTGGGAGTGGCGCAACTTCTTCCTGTCCACCGAACACTCCGATGCCGACTGCGAGTTCATCGTGGACGCGGTGAAGGACTCGCTGCGGGAGCTGCGCGGGGCGGGCTTCCCGCTCGGGAACAAGCCGACGGGCAAGCCGACGGACAAACGGGCGGGCAAGCCTGCGGACGAACCGGTCGTTCCGGCGGCGAAGCCGAAGGCCATGGCCTGGAACCGCGCAGCCGCCACGACTGCCGAGCGACGACCGGAACGGCTGGAACAGAAGCCCCGTCCCCTCGACTTCGGCATCTACTTCTTCGGCGACTATCCGCAGGACGACGGGGCGGCCTCCCGGCACGGCAAGTACGACCACCTCCTGGAGACCGCCCGGTTCGCCGACCGCCACGGTTTCCACTCCCTGTGGATCCCCGAGCGGCACTTCCACTCCTTCGGCGGCCTCTTCCCCAACCCCGTCGTCCTCGCCGCCGCGCTCGCCCGCGAGACCGGACGCATCCGCATCAACGCGGGCTCCGTCGTGCTGCCGCTGCACGACCCGATCCGTGTCGCCGAGGAGTGGTCGATGGTCGACAACCTCTCCGGCGGCCGGATCGGCATCGGCTGTGCGAGCGGCTGGCACGCCAACGACTTCGTCTTCTTCCCGGAGCGCTTCGGCTCCCACAAGGAGATGATG
The DNA here is from genome assembly GCF_008642355.1 of Streptomyces venezuelae. Taxonomy (NCBI): domain Bacteria; kingdom Bacillati; phylum Actinomycetota; class Actinomycetes; order Kitasatosporales; family Streptomycetaceae; genus Streptomyces; species Streptomyces venezuelae. The sequence goes on along the minus strand of NZ_CP029193.1, from coordinate 2,292,349 downwards.
TACGAACAGGTCGCGGAGGTACGGAAGCTGTGGCGCGGCGAGCCCGTGCGCCGTGCCACCGGCAACGGCGAGAGCGACCTGCGGCTCTTCCCGCGTCCCGTGCAGGACGCGCCGCCGATGTACACGGCGGTCGTCGGCAACCCCGCGTCGTACGAGCTGGCGGCCCGCAACGACGTCGGCATCGTCACCAACCTCATGACCCAGAGCGTGGAACAGCTCCGCGACAACGTGGCGCTCTACCGCCGTACGCGCGCCGAGTGCGGCCTGGACCCGGACGCCGGGCACGTCGCCGTGCTGCTGCACACGTACCTCGCCGAGGACCACGCGGCGGCCCGCGCCGTCGCGCGCGACCCCCTGGCCCGGTACATGCGCTCGTCGCTGTCCCTGTTCGGCAACGTGGCGAACAGCCTGGGCCAGAAGATCGACATGTCCGCGATGAGCGAGGACGACCTGGACGTGGTCTTCCGCCGCGCCTACGACCGCTACTGCGACCAGCGCGCCCTCATCGGCAGCCCCGAGAGCGTGCGGCCCGTCGTGGACGCGGTGCGCGCGGCGGGCGCGGACGAAATCGTCGGTCTCGTCGACTTCGGCGTGGAGCCGGGGGCGCTGCGGGAGGGGCTGCGGCACTTCGACGGGTTGCGGGGCGCGTACGAGAGCGCACCCGTGCCGACGGCCGTCGACCGGGGCGCGCCGCTCTCCCCGGGCCAGCAGCGCGTCTGGTTCCTGGAGCGGATGCTGCCGGGCCGCACCGCGTACAACGAGACGAAGGCCATCGAGCTCGAAGGCCCGCTGGACGTCCCGGCGCTGCGTGCCGCGCTCCGCGACCTGGCCGCGCGCCACGGTCAGCTGCGCACCGTCTTCCGTGAAGTGGCGGGCGAGCCGCGCCAGTTCACGCGCGCGCCCGGCGAGGTGGACTTCGAGGTCCTCGACGGCACGGGGAGCGGGGACGCGGTCGGTGCCGTGCTGCGGGAGGAGAGCGAGCGCCGCTTCGACCTGGCGGAGGGCCCGCTGTTCGTCACGCGCCTCGTCCGGCTCGGCGAGCGGCGGCACGTGCTCGTGCTGTCCCTGCACCACATCGTGATGGACGCGGCGTCGGCGGCCGTGCTGGCCCGGGACGTGTCCGCCCTCTACGGCGCGCACCTGCCGGGCGGGCGGCCGGCGGACCTGCCGACCCTCACCCGCACCTACCCGGACCACGCCCGCGAGCAGCTCGACTCGCTCGGCGGCCCGAAGGCGGCCGAGGACCTGGCGTACTGGAAGAAGGCGCTCGACGGCGACCTGCCCGTCCTGGACCTGCCGACCGACCGGCCGAGACCCCCGGTGATGACGTCCAACGGCCGGGCCCTGTTCCGCACACTGGACGGTGAACTGACCGCGCGCCTGCGAGAGTTCAGCCGCTCCCACCGCAGCACCCTCTTCATGACGCTGCTCGCCGGGTACGCCGCCGCGCTGCACCGGGCCACCGGCCAGGACGACCTGGTCATCGGCACGCCGATGTCCGACCGCGGGCCCGAGTACGAGGACGTCGTCGGCTTCTTCGTCAACACGCTCGCGCTCCGCCTCGACCTCTCCGGGGACCCGGACTTCGGCACGCTCCTGGACCGGGTGCGCGGGGTGGCCCTGGACGCGTACGACCACGCCGACGTGCCCTTCGAGGCGGTCGTACGGGAGCTGGCGCCGCCGCGCGCCCTCGACCGTACGCCGGTCTTCCAGACCCTCGCCGAGTTCGAGACGGGGGACCCGTTCCGCTTCGACCTGCCCGGGGTGCGGGCGACACCGCTCGACTCGGGCCCGGACAAGGCGCTGACCGACCTCAGCGTCTACTTCACCGATCTGCCGGACGGCATCCGCTGCCACCTGGAGTACCACACGGACCTCTTCGACGAGTCGACGGTCGACGCGCTCTTCGGGACGTTCAGGGACATCCTCGCGGAGGCGGTGGGTGCCTCGGAGGCGGTGCCGGGGGAGTGGCGCCGCGGCCCGGTCCGGCAGCGGACGAGCAGCACCGTCGACTCGCTGACGTCGCGGTGGGCGCAGGTGGCCCCCGGCCGTACGGCGGTGATCAGCGACGAGGGCGAGCTGACGTACGGCGAGCTCGAGGAGCGGGCGGAACGGCTCGCGGCGGTGTTCCGCACGGTCGAGGGGGCGGGCGCACCGGTCGCCCTGTGGCTGCCGCGCGGGACCGACCTGATCGTCGCGATGCTCGCGTCCCTCAAGGCGGGCCGCGGCTACGTCCCCCTGGATCCGTCGCAGGGCACGGCACGGGCCGAGACGATCCTCGCGGAGAGCGGCGCGCGCATCCTGGTGACGCGGGGGAGCGCGGGCGCGGACGCCCGCCGACCGGAGCCCCCTGCCGGAACGACCCTGATGGACGTGACGGCAAGCGCGCCGGAGCCCTCACCCGGGGCCACGGCCTCCGGCACGTCTGCTGGCACGCCCGGCGGCACCGCCGCGCACCGGCCCGGCACGACGGCGACCGCGCCCGCCGCCTCCGACTCCCTCTGCTTCGTCATCTACACGTCCGGCAGCACCGGCACCCCCAAGGGCGTCGCCATTCCGCACCGGGCCGTCGTCGATCTCTGTCAGTGGCATCACGAACGGTTCGGGTTCACCGTGGACGATCGCAGTGCCGCCGTCTGTAGTCAGGGCTTCGATGCCGCGGCACTGGAGATCTGGCCCGCGCTGACCGCGGGCGCCACCGTCGTCGTGGCCGACGAGGCGGTCCGCAAGGATCCCGCCGCGCTGGCCCGCTGGTACACGGACCGGCGCGTCACCTTCTCGATCCTGCCGACCGCCCTCGGCGAGGCGGTCCTCGCGCTTCCCGAGCCTCAACAGCCGCCCCTGCGACACCTGTTGCTCGGCGGCGACGTGATGCGCTCCCGTCCGCGCCCCGGCGCACCGTACGAGACGGTCAACGTGTACGGGCCCACCGAGGTGACCGTGCTGTGCACGGCCGCGACGGTCGGGCCGCGGACCCCGGACGGTCCCGACCGGCCGATCCCCATCGGCCGGCCCGTCCACAACGTCACCCTCCGGGTGCTCGGCGCGGACGGCCGTGAGGTCCCCGCGGGGGAGGTCGGGGAGCTGTACGTCGGCGGGCCCGGCGTCGCCACCGGCTACCTGGGACGGCCCGAGCCGACGGCCGAACGTTTCGTCCGTGACCCCCGCGGCACCGACGGGCGGATGTACCGCACCGGCGACCTCGTGTGCTGGAACGCCGACGGCGCGCTGGAGTTCCGCGGCCGTACGGACGACCAGGTGAAGGTGCGCGGTTACCGTGTCGAGCCCGAAGAGGTGTCCCGCGCGCTCAACGGCCTCGACGGAGTCCGCGACGCCGTCGTCCTCGCCCGCCGCGACCACCACGGCGACGCCCACCTCGTGGCGTACGTCGTACGGGACGGCGTACACGAACAGGACGCGCCCGCACAGGCGCTCTGCGACCGGCTGACCGCGGGCCTCGCCGCGCGCCTGCCCGACCACCTCGTGCCCCGCGCCTGGGCCGTCCTGCCCGAGCTGCCCCTCTCCGGCAACGGCAAGCTGGACCGTGCCGCGCTGCCCGCGCCCGGCATCGTGACGAACCCGGGGGCACCCCCGCGCACCGCCGGAGCCGGGAAGCCCACCCGCGCGCCCGTCCCGGCCTCCGTCTCCGCCTCCGTCGAGGCGCGGCTCAAGCAGCTGTGGGCCCGGGAGTTCGACGTCGACGTGGCGGCGATCGCGCCGGACGCGTCCTTCTTCGAGCTCGGCGGCCACTCCCTCACCGCGATCCGGCTGGCCAACGGCGTGCGGGAGGAGTTCGGCACGGAGTACCCCGTGGCGCGCTTCTACGAGGAGCCCACGTTCCGGGCGATGGCCGCCCACCTGGAGGGAACGGCCGCCGACGAGGAAGGGGGCGGCGAGGCCGCGGCACCCGGCGACAGGCCTGCCCGCGCCCCCCTCACCGCCCAGCAGTCAGCCTTCCTCACCCGCCACCGCACCCACCCGCGCCCGCAGATCTACAACGTGGCGATGCGCCTCACCCTGACGGGAACGCTCGACGTACCGGCCCTGCGCACCGCGCTCTCCGAACTCGGCGCCCGGCACGAGGCGTTGCGGACCCGGTTCGTCGAGGACGGCTACGGGGAGTGGTCGCAGGAGGCGTTGCGGGCGCGGCCCGTGCACCTTCCGGAGGAGGACCTGTACGCGCGGCTCGGCTCGGCGGACGCGGCGGCCGAGGAGGCGGAGCGGCTCGCGGGCGAGACGGCGGCCGTCCCCTTCGACATCGAGGCCGAACTCGCCCCCGTGTTCCGTCTGATGCGGGTGGACCGCGACCGCTGGGTGCTGCTCTTCGTCCTGCACCACGCGGCCTGCGACGGCTGGTCGGTCAGCCTGCTGCTGCGTGAACTGGCCGCGCTGTACGGGTCCGAGGCCACGGGGACCCCGCACGGCCTGCCTGCCGCCGAGAGCCTCCCGCAGCCCGGCGAGTACGCGCGCTGGCAGCGCGAGCACAGCCGTACGCAGGACAAGGGCCGCCTGACCGACTACTGGGCGCGGGAGTTGAAGGGCGCCCCCTACGGAATGCCGCTGCCGCTGGACCGGCCCCGTCCGGCCGAGCTGAGCGGCGCGGGCGACGTGATCCTGTTCACGGTGGACGCGGAGACCCGCGCCGACGTGGAGGCGCTGGCCCGACGGCACCGTACGACCCCCTTCGTGGTGACGGCGGCCGCGTTCGGACGGTTGGTCGCCGAGGTCGGGGAGGAGGGGCCTGACGTCGTGCTCGGCATCTCCCACGCCAACCGCGAGCGGCGCGAGTTCGAGGCGCTGGCCGCATGCACGGTGTCGTCCTTCACGCTCCGGGTCCGGGGCGACACCGCCACGTCGTTCGGGGCGCTGGTGGACCAGGTGGCGCGGAGCGCGGTCGGTGCCCTCGACCATGCCGCGCCGCTCCGCGCGGTCGCGGCGGACGTGAGCGCCGTGCTGGGCACGGAGGTGCCGGACCGGCTGCCGCTCGGTTTCCAGTATCAGAGCTCTCTGGAGACGGAGGTCGAACTGCCCGGCCTGGTCGCGGCGGTCGAGGATCTCGCGGTGCCGGGCGCGCGCTCGGAGTTCAACCTCGGGCTCATCCCGACGGGCGGCGTGCTCTCCGGGTACCTGGAGTACTCGACCGATCTGTGGGACCGGTCGACGGTCGAGGCCTGGACCGAGGCGTACGTGCGGCTCCTGGCGAGGGAGGTGGGGGAGGCGCTCCGGGGCGAGGGGTGAGCCCCGGGTGAGGAGAGGCGTGTGGCGCGCGGCCTGAATTGGTCGTGACATGTCAAGAACTCAGGGGCCTTGCCTTGTGGCCACAAGGTCCCTGTGCCTCAATGGGCGGCGGCCCGACCAACTGACTGCCCGTCAGGACGCCGGGTCGCATCCCCCCATCCCCCCCACTCCTCACCCCACAAAGGCAGGTCCCCCATGCGGAACATGCGGAACGGCAGGCTCGGCAGAGGAATCGGCACGGCTCTCGGCGTCGGCGCCCTCGCCGTCGGCGCACTCGCGACAGCACCCGCGGCGGGCGCCGTGGAACCGCAGAGCGCCACGCTCTCGTTCGACTGCGGCACGTACGGCTCGGGTACGGCGACCCTCACCGCGAGCCAGGACGGCACCAGCGCGACCATCGCCGTGTCGACCACGGCGATAACCGCCCCCATCGACATCGGGGCGGGCGCCGTGAACTCGACGCTCACACTCACGAAGAACGGCACGGGGACGACCGACTTCACCGGCAGTTCCAACCCGGCCATCCCGGCGGGCGGCGCCGTCTCCACCGGACCGCTCACCGGGACCGTCGCCGCGGGCGACAGCCTGGAGGGCAAGTCACTGAAGATCGTCGTCTTCGGCCTCACGGTGACCTGCGACGCGACGTCGGCGCAGGCACCCGGGCCGTTCGTCTTCTGACCCGCACCATCCGCGCCCCTCCCGCTGCGAAACCCGGTCGCCGTCACGCCCCGCCGCCGCTACCGTGCCGATCATGCTGCCCGAAGTGAACACGGACGAAGAGTGGGACCGCGTGGTCCCCGACGACACGATCGTGCGGCCCGGCGCCGAAGACCTCTGCGCCCGCCTCGGATTCGCCGGGGCGGGTCTCACCCGGTACCCGGCGGGCTCCCAGCCGGTCTACGCCGTCGGCGACTCCCATGTACTGAAGTTGTTCCCCGGCATGGACGCGCAGGACGCGGTCACCGAGGCCCGCGTCCTGCGCCATGTGGACGGCCGCCTCCCCGTCCCCACGCCCCGGGTGCACGGCGAGGGAACGTACGACAACGGCTGGCGCTACGTCCTGATGTCCCGGCTGCCCGGCGAGGATCTCGCCGTCGCCTGGGCGCGCATCCCGCGCGCCGACCGCGAACGCGTCGTCACCGACGCCGCCGAAGCGCTCGCCGCACTCCACGCCCTCGACCCCGCACCGCTCGCCGACGTCCTCGGACCCGGCGACTGGGGCGCGTTCACCGCCGGGCAGCGGGCCGGAGCGGTCGACCGGCAGCGGAGGTGCGAACTGCCGGACGGCTGGCTGGAGCAGATCCCCGGATACCTGGACTCCGTGCCGCTGCCCGACGCCGGGAGCGTACGACCGGCGCTGCTGCACACCGAGTTCATGCGCCAGCACCTGACCGTCGACCCGGCCGACGGCTGGCGGCTCACCGGGCTCCTCGACTTCGAGCCCGCCATGATCGGCGACCCCGCGTACGACTTCGTGGGCGTCGGCCTTTTCGTGACGCGCGCCGAGCCGGGCCTGCTCGCCCGCTTCATGAAGGCGTACGGCCGGTCCTTCGAGCCGCGCGTGCTCCTCGCCTACACCCTGCTGCACGTCTACAGCAATCTGCCCTGGTACCTGCGGGAGCTGCCCGCTCCGCCGGAGCCGACGTTGGACGCTCTGGCGGAGACGTGGTTCGGGCAGTAGAGCCGGCGGCGGAGCCAGGGGCGTCAGACCGTCGGACGGTTTCGACGAGACGGTGCGGGCCCTCCGGCAGGACGATGCCGACCGCGTCGCCGGGGCGGACCTCACCGCCCCGGCGCACTCGTCACTCCCGCCTTGTGGAGGACGGCGCCCGCCGCGTCTCAGCCGACGACGCTGCCGCGGGTGGCGACGTCCTCGCCGCGTCAGCCCACCGGCACCAAGGTCAGATAGGCGATGCCGAGCACGCCCCGGTAGCCGCGCAGCCAGGACGAACGCTGGGCGTCCACGCGGGCGCGGGTCGCGGCGGCCTCCGGATGGCCGGGGTACGCCGCCAGCCACTCCTCGACGTCGGAACGGTAGCCCGACTCGAACTCCTCCCACTCGTCCGCGCTCGCCGTCTCCACCCACAGCGGGCGGAATCCGGCCTCGACCGCCGCGTCCACGAGGTCGCCCAGGTACAGGTGATCACCGGCACCGGCGTCCGGCCACATCCCGGCGAGCTCCCGTGCGGTGGGCTCGCGCTCCCAGAAGCCCTCGCCGAGTACGACACGGCCGCCCGGATTGACCAGCCCACGCAGCGCTCGGAGCGCCTCCGCGGTGGCCTCCGCGGGCGCGGCGGAACTGAACGCCTGGCTCGCGCCGACGCAGAGGACGACATCGGCGGGGCCGCGGGCGGTGTCCTTCGCCGTCTCCTCGACGAACCGGACCCGGCCGTCGAGCCCGCGCTCCTGCGCGGCGGCGCGGCCGCGGTCCAGGTCCTCGCCCTTGATGTCGACGCCGATGCCGGTGGCGTCGGGGGCGGCCTCCAGGACGCGGAGCAGCAACTCGCCCCAGCCGCAGCCCAGATCGAGCACGGTGCGTGGACCGGTGGCGGCCAGACGCCCGACGATCCGCTGTGCGCGGGCCTCGGAGAGCGGGCCGTGGAAGGTGAGACGGGTCAGGCGCGGCGGCAGATCGCCGTCGCCGGAAGTGTCGGTGATCTCGGGAGTCTCCATGGTCATGGACGGGCACGCTAGCCTGCGGATCACCCTCCCGAACAGCGGTTTTGGCGCTGCCCCGCATCGTGCAGGAGCGTTCGTCGTCCCGGCTGTGCGTGGTGCCCTCGCGCGACACCCGCGGCAACAGGGCCTCCTGGGGCGGCTGTTGAACGTGCGAGTCGACGGCCGCCACGGGCCCGCGGGCTACGCGCCCCGCGCCGCCGTCTCGTCGTTCCCCGCCGCCGGCTCGTCGGGTCGCGCCGCCGGCTCGTCGGGTCGCGCCGCCGCGCGTACGTTCTTGTTCCTGGCGCCGATCGTCACGAGGACCCCGACCGCCGTGCCCGCGAGCGCGGCCGGGACCATCCAGGCGCGGTTGAGGGAGTGGCCGAGCGCGTGGTCGGCGGAGTAGCGGCCGGGCCCTGTGACGGCGAGGGCCGCGGAGACCATGCCGAGGAACGCCGGGTATTCGTAACCGCCGCCCTGACTGAAGAAGCCGTTCGGCGCGTGCACGGCCGCCGCGCCCGCCATCGCGCCCGCGGCCGCGGAGCCCGCCGCGGGCGTCGCGAGGCCGAGGGCGAGGAGTGCGCCGCCGCCCGCCTCGCAGACGCCCGCCACGACGGCGTTCAGGCGGCCCGGCGCGTACCCGATGGACTCCATGAAGGCGCCGGTGCCCGCGACTCCGCCCCCGCCGAACCAGCCGAACAGTTTCTGGGCGCCGTGTGCGGCGAGTACGCCGCCGGTGCCCGCGCGGAGCAGCAGCAGCCCGAGGTCACGGCGGTCCAGGCACGTGCAGGTGGTCATGGGGAACTCCTGGTTCGGCCCCTCGGCGGGGTGGCGGTCGCGTCCGCCTCCACCGTCCACCGGACGGGCCCCGGGCACCCGGCCCCACGGGCCGTACGGGTGACGCCCGTCCGGCGGGGCAGCGGTGGCGGGCGGCTCCGCCCGGTGTGACCGTGAACCCATGAGCATCCAGGTGAACCGGCTCGCCGACCCCACGGTCCGCGCCTTCGTGACCGCGGTGAACTCCCATGACAAGGCCGCCTTCGACGCCCTGCTCGCGCCGGGCGCGACCATGGCGGACGACGGCACCGACCGGGACGTCGCCGACTGGGCGGACCGCGAGATCTTCTCGTCCAACGGCCACATGGACATCGATTCGGAGTCGGACGGGGGCCGCGTGCTGACGGCGTCGTACCGCAACGACACGTGGGGCGAGATGCGGACGAAGTGGCACTTCACCGTCGACGACGGAAAGATCACCCGCTTCGAGACGGGGCAGGCCTGACCGTCCTGAGGTCCCTGTCGCAGGGCGACCGTTCCGCGGCGTGGTTCGTTCCCGCGGCCCCGACCGCGGGGCCCCACCGCGGAGCGGCCGCCCTTCCCCCACCCCCTGATGATGGTCAGTGGCAGCTGATGGAGCCCGAGCCCTGCCGCGTCCACTTGCAGGAGTCGAGCTGCGAGCCGCTCGGCTTGATCAGGCGGGCCTTGTCGCCGGTGTTGTTCCAGACGTAGTTGGAGCGGCCCCAGTAGCGCACGCCGGACGCGTCGGAGCCCTTGCCGGTGCGGACCTTGACGGTCTTCCCGGCGCCGATCTTGTAGCTGCCGAAGGTGTACGTGTAGCCGGTGTCGTCCTTCAGCTTGTAGCCCTTGAGCTGGATCGCCGAGCGGCTGCTGTTGTGGATGTTCACCCACTCCGCGTTCAGCGAGGAGTTCGAACGGGTGTCCCGGCCCGGACTGTCGTACTGGATGGTCCCGAGGTGCAGCCCGCCCTGATGACGTGCCGTCGCCGCGGAGGCGGGGGACGCGGCGAGCAGCGACACCGAAAGGGCGGCGGCGGCGAGGACGGCGGGGGCCGTGGTGCGTATGCGCAAGGAGTGCTCCAAGTGTGAAGTTCTCGTGGAGAGGAACTGAGCATAAGGGGAGCGCTCACCCGGATTGATGCGGTAGTTCCTAGTCCACTTGTGGAGATCTCGCGTAGGCCCGCGGCCCGTGGCCCGGTCTCGTGTCGGCCCCGGGCCCTGCCGCCGCCTCAGCCCCGTCCCACGTACGGCATGTTCGTCGCGAGGACCGTCGCGAACTGGACGTTCGCCTCCAGGGGCAGTTCCGCCATGTGGCGCACGGTGCGGGCCACGTCCGTCACGTCCATCACCGGCTCGCTCGCCAACTGGCCGTTCGCCTGGAGGATTCCGGACTGCATGCGTGCGGTCATGTCGGTCGCGGCGTTGCCGATGTCGATCTGACCGACCGCGATCCGGTACGGCCTGCCGTCCAGGGAGAGGGACTTCGTCAGGCCGGTCAGGGCGTGCTTCGTCGCCGTGTACGCCACCGAGTTCGGGCGGGGGGCGTGGGCCGAGATGGAGCCGTTGTTGATGATGCGGCCGCCCTGCGGGTCCTGCTCCTTCATCTGGCGGAACGCCGCCTGCGCGCACAGGAACGCGCCGTTCAGGTTGGTGTCGACGACGTGGCGCCACGCGTCGTAGGGGAGCTCCTCGACCGGGACACCGCCGGGGCCGAACGTGCCGGCGTTGTTGAAGAGGAGGTCCAGGCGGCCGAAGCCGGCGACGACGCGGGAGAAGAGGGCGGTCACGTCCTCGGGGCGGGACACGTCCGTGCGTACGCAGAGCACCGCGTCGTCCCGTGCGCCCGGTCCGGCCGCCGCGAGGGCCGCCGTCTCCTCCAGGGTCTCCGTGCGGCGGCCCGCGAGCGCGACGGACCAGCCCGACGCGAGCAGTTCGAGGGCGACGGAGCGGCCGATTCCGGACCCGGCGCCGGTCACCACGGCGACCTTGGACGAGGCTCCGGAAGGGGTGGTCCCCGGCCCGTTCGATGCGTCAGTTCGCTCAGCGTTCATGGCCCCGCAGCGTACGGGAGGGGCGTCCACACGGACATCATCCGCCCGCCATACGGGTGTTGTGTACGCGACAGTCGCGCGTCGTCCCCCACCACTTCCATGCCCCTGACACCAATCGTCAGGGGAGGGCCACATGACCAACACAGGCCAGCAGCACGCACCCGAGATCCGGGCCGCCGCCCAGCACCTGGGACGCCGCCGTTTCCTCACCGTCACGGGCGCCGCCGCGGCGCTCGCCTTCGCGACCAACCTGCCCACCGCGGGCGTCGCGGGCGCCGCCGAGCTCGACGCCCGCCGCATCGCGGACAACCCCTTCACTCTCGGTGTCGCCTCGGGCGACCCGCAGCCGACCTCGGTCCTGCTCTGGACCCGGCTCGCCCCCGCCCCCTACGAGCCCGGCGGCGGTCTCCCGAGGCAGCGCGTCACCGTCCAGTGGGAGGTCGCCCACGACGCCCGCTTCCGGCGCGTCGCCAGACGGGGCACGGTCACCGCGCACCCCGAGTTCAGCCACACCGTGCACGTCGAGGCGGACCACCTGCTCCCGGGCCGCACCTACTGGTTCCGCTTCAGGACCGGCAGCTGGATCAGCGAGACGGGCCGCACCCGCACCGCGCCCCAGCCGGTCAGCCGCCCCGGCAGCCTCACCCTCGCCGCCGTCTCCTGCCAGGCGTACCACGACGGGTACTTCACCGCGTACAAGCACCTCGCCCAGGACGACGTCGACGTCGTCTTCCACCTCGGCGACTATCTCTACGAGTACGCGGTCAACGCGGTCGGCGGCGCCCGCAACTACACCGACCGCACGCTGCCCGCGCACTTCAACAAGGAGACGAAGACCCTGGAGGACTACCGCCTGCGGTACGCCCTCTACAAGCACGAACCCGACCTGCGCGCCGCACACGCCGCGCACCCCTTCGTCGTCACCTGGGACGACCACGAGACCGAGAACAACTACGCCGACGACATCTCCGAGAACGACGATCCGCCGACCGAGTTCCTGCTCCGCCGCGCCGCCGCCTACCGCGCCTACTGGGAGAACCAGCCGCTGCGCCGCGCGCAGCTGCCGAGCGGACCCGACCTGCAGCTCTACCGGCGCCTCACCTGGGGCCGCCTCGCCCAGTTCGACATCCTGGACACCCGCCAGTACCGCTCCGACCAGGCCTACGGCGACAAGGCCCACGTCCCGGGGCCCGAGTCGGACGACCCGGCGCGCAGCATCACCGGCGCCACCCAGGAGCGCTGGCTCCTCGACGGCTGGCGGCGCTCGAACGCCCTGTGGAACGTCGTCCCGCAGCAGGTCGCCTTCTCCGAGCGGAGGCTGGACCTCAACGCGCGGGCGAAGCTCTCCATGGACGCCTGGGACGGCTACCGCGCCTCCCGCAACCGGGTCCTCGCGGGCGCCGAGGCCGCGGGCGTCGACAACCTCATGGTCCTCACCGGCGACGTGCATGTCGCCTACGCCTTCGACATCAAGGACGACTTCGACGACCCGTCCTCGAAGAACGTCGGCACGGAGATCGTCACCACGTCCGTCGCGAGCGGCAAGGACGGCGCCGACAAGCCCGCCAACTGGGACACGCTCACGAAGGCCAACCCGCACATGAAGTTCTACAACGGCCGCCGCGGCTACGTGACCGTCACCCTCGACCGCGACTCCGCGCTCGCCGACTACAAGACGGTCCCGATGATCACCAAACCGGGCGCCCCCATCAGCACGGCGGCGTCCTTCGTCACGGAGGCGGGAAACCCGGGCCTGCACCCGGCATAGCCCGAAACCGGTCCGGACCACCCACCCACAGCTGCGACGATAGAACCCGGCAGAGGCGAGACGCAGCGACTGGGAGGGGCGCGATGCCTGAGCTCGGGCAGGCCACCGAAGACCACGCGATAACGAAGGCGGCGGAGCCATCAGGCCCCGCCGCCCTCCGCCGTACCGGGGCTCTGGTCACCCTCGTCCTCGGCGGCCTCACCGCCGTCCCGGCGCTCTCCATGGACATGTACCTGCCGGCGCTGCCGGAGGTCACCGACGCCCTGAGCTCCCCGGCCGCGACCGTCCAGCTCACCCTGACCGCCTGCCTCATGGGCATGGCACTCGGCCAGCTCGTCGTCGGCCCCATGAGCGACAAGTGGGGCCGCCGACGCCCGCTCCTCATCGGCCTCCTCGTCTACGTCGTCGCCACCGCGACCTGCGCCTTCGCCCCCACCGCCGAACTCCTCATCGGCTTCCGCCTGCTCCAGGGCCTCGCGGGCTCCGCCGGCATCGTCATCGCCCGCGCCATCGTCCGTGACCTGTACGACGGCGTGGAGATGGCCCGCTTCTTCTCCACCCTCATGCTGATCTCCGGCGTCGCCCCCGTCGCCGCGCCCCTCATCGGCGGCCAGGTGCTCCGCTTCACCGACTGGCGCGGCATCTTCGTCGTCCTCACGGTCGTCGGCACCGCCCTGACCCTGCTGGTCTGGCGCCGCCTCCCCGAGACCCTCGCCCCCGAGAAGCGGCACAGCGGCGGCACCGTCGAGGCGCTGCGCACCATGAGGTCGCTCCTCGCCGACCGCGTCTTCGCCGGCTACATGATCGCGGGCGGCTTCGCGTTCGCCGCGCTCTTCGCGTACATCTCCGCGTCGCCCTTCGTGATCCAGGAGATCTACGGCGCCTCCCCGCAGACCTTCAGCCTCCTCTTCGGCGTCAACTCCGTCGGACTGATCGCCGCGGGCCAGATCAACGGCAAGGTCCTCGTCGGCCGCACCAGCCTCAACAAGGTCCTCGCCGTCGGCCTCGCCATGGTCACGGTCGCCGCGATCGCGCTCCTGCTCATGACGACCGGCGTCTTCGGCGACGTCGGCCTGGTCCCCGTCGCCGCGGGACTCTTCGTCCTCATGTCGTCGATGGGCCTCACCCTGCCCAACACCCAGTCCCTCGCCCTGCTCCGCACCCCCCACGCCGCGGGCTCCGCCTCCGCGCTCCTCGGCACCTCCTCCTTCCTCGTCGGCGCCGTCGCCTCGCCGCTCGTCGGCATCGCGGGCGAGGACACGGCCGTCCCGATGGCCGTCGTCCAACTGGCCTGCGCGCTGGCAGCCATCGCATGCTTCGTAGGACTGTGCCGCCCCTGGCAGCACGGACCCACGACGCACGCGACGGAGGCGGACCACTGAGCGCACCCAGACTCCTGCGCCCCGGCACCCCGGACCGCGCGGGCCTCGACCCCGACGAGATCGGCCGCCTCGTCGCCGAGGTGGCCGACCTGACGCGCGGACCCCGGCCGTGGTGCGCGGGCGCCGTCGTCCTCGTCGGCCGCGGGCCCGTCATCGCGGCGGAGGAGGCGGCGGGGTGGGCGGTGCGGTACGCCTCGTACGACCCGGAGACCGACCGCGGCGTCGAGCTGCCCCCCGAATGGCGGGTGCCGACGCGCACGAGCACGCCCTTCGACCTGGCCTCGCTCACGAAGCTCTTCACGACGGTCGCCGCCGTGCAGCAACTGGAACGCGGCACGCTCGGCATCGACGCGCTCGTCGGGGCGTACGTTCCCGAGTTCACGGCCGCGGCACAGCACCGCGTCACGGTGCGCCAGCTGCTCACCCACACCTCCGGGCTGCGGCCCGAGCTGCCGCTGTACGACTGCGCCGACGACGCGGCACGCCTCGCGGCGCTGCGCGCGGAGGCCCCCGTCACCGAACCCGGCGACTACGTCTACTCCGACCTGAACATGCTGCTCCTCCAGCACATCCTGGAGCGCCTCACCCGCCGCCCCCTAGACGACCTCATCCGCGAGGGCATCACCCGGCCGCTCGGCATGACCGCCACGGGCTTCGGGCCGCGCCCCGACGCGGCGGCGACGGAGGACCAGCGCAGGCCCTGGGCGAAGGCCGACCGGGGGATGCTGCGCGGCACCGTCCACGACGAGAACGCGTGGGCGCTCGGCGGTGTCGCCGGGCACGCGGGGCTGTTCTCCACGGCGCGCGACCTGGCGGTGCTCTGCCGCACGCTGCTGTGCGGCGGGTCGTACGGCAGGGCCCGCATCCTCGGCCCCGACTTCGTCGAGCTGATGTTCGCGGGGTCCGGGCTCGGCTTCGGCATCGACCAGCCGTGGTTCATGGGCGAGCTCGCGGGGCGCGGGGCGGCGGGCCACACGGGGTTCACCGGCACGTCGCTGGTCCTGGACCCGTCGACGGACACGTTTCTGGTTCTGCTGGCCAACACGGTCCACCCGCGCCGTCGCGCACCGGACAACGCGCCCCGGGCCGCGGCGGCGACGCGGCTCGCCCGCGCGGCGCGGGGGAGGTAGCGCGGGCTCGTCCGCCCGGCTGGGCCGTGTCGGCGGGTGCGGACCGGCGGTGGCTGATCGCGCAGTTCCGCGCGCGCCCCCGAGCAGCCCCTGCGGGGCTGTGCGCGAGCGGGCACGATGGGGTCGCACCCGCTGGACCGCCCGAGCCGGGCAGACGCGGCGCGTCCCCGTAGAATCACCGGGTGAACGCCCCCACCCCCCAGGCCACAGCCGCCGCCTCCACGGCCGAGACTCTGCGCGCCGCCCTCGCAGGGCTTCTGGACGGTCTTCCGCCTCGACAGGCGACCCAGGCCGTCGAGCGGCTGATCGCCAACTATCGGGGGCGGACTCCTACCGACGCGCCGATCCTGCGGGATCGGGCGGACGTCGCGGCGTACGCGGCGTACCGGATGCCCGCGACGTTCGAAGCCGTCCGGGGTGCGCTCGGCGCGCTCGCGGACGCGGCGCCGGAGGGGTGGGCGCCCGGGAGTCACGTGGACGTGGGAGGCGGGACCGGCGCCGCCACGTGGGCGGTCGCCGCGACCTGGGCGGGGGAGCGGCCCGTGACCGTGCTCGACTGGGCCGAGCCCGCGCTCGCGCTGGGACGGGAGCTGGCCGGTGCGGCGCCCCAGCTGCGCGGTGTGCGGTGGCAGCGCTCCCGTATCGGGTCGGCGCTCGCCATCGAGAGCGCGGATCTCGTGACCGTGTCCTACGTGCTGGGAGAGCTCACCGAGGCCGACCGGCGTTCCGTCGTCGACGCCGCCGCGGACGCGGCGGAACAGGCCGTCGTCGTCATCGAGCCCGGCACCCCCGACGGCTACCGGCGCGTCATCGAGGCACGCGACCGGCTCATCGCCGCGGGCTACCGCATCGCCGCGCCCTGCCCGCACAGCGCGGCCTGCCCCATCGAGCCCGGCACGGACTGGTGCCACTTCTCCGCGCGGGTCAGCAGGTCGTCCCTGCACCGCCAGGTCAAGGGCGGCTCCCTGGCGTACGAGGACGAGAAGTTCAGCTACGTCGCCGCGGTCCGCTTCGGCCCGGACCCCGCGCCCACGCGCATCGTGCGCCGCCCGCAGATCCGCAAGGGCCAGGTCCTCCTCGACCTGTGCGAACCGGACGAGGCCCTGCGCAGGAGGACCGTGACCAAGCGCCACGGCCCCCTCTACCGCGCGGCGCGCGACGCGGACTGGGGCGACGCGTGGCCGCCCCCGTCCGCGGAGTGAACTACCTCGGGCCCCAGGTCCCCTGGTTCACCGCGCAGTTCCAGCCGGTCCCGCGCAGCGTGAACTTCACGCCGAACGAACGGGTGTTGAGCAGCCGGGTCTGCACCTTGAAGCCGAGCTTCTGCTTGCCCTTGAACGTCTTGTCGTAGACCGAGACGGTCTTCGTCGTGCGGTGGGTGATCTTGCCACCCGTCGGCGTCGCCCTCTTGAAGCGGACGTTCTTCGTGTTGGTCACCGTGAAGGTGACCTTCTTGATGCTCTTCGTCGTCTTGCTCTTGATGCCGAAGTACAGGCCACCGTTGGTCACGTTCCCGTACCGGTCGTACGAGAAGCGCTTCGGGTAGACGATGTCGATCGGGCAGCCGTTGGCGGCCCGCGGCGCGGACTTGACGGTCGGCCCGGACGCCGCGGAAGCGGACCCGGCCAGGCCCAGCTGAGCGGCGGTGAGCGCCCCCGCGGTGGCCAGGACTGCGGCGGACGTGCGCATGCGGTTCACTGCGCTGATACCTCTTCTTCCCCCTGGGCCCCGGTGGGGCCCGACTTTTTGGTTGTGGTGGTGCGGTGTTGCGTTCGTATTGTTAGCACGAAGTCGGCCAGGTGGCTGAACCGCCCCTGTTCGTGGCCGATCCGCACCTGTTCTTAGAAGGTTCTTAAGGGCGGTGACTATCCACTGCTCCATGCCGAACAAGAGCAGTTCTCCCGGCCACGCCCGCAGGCGGTCGGAGACCCGTTTCCTCGCCCTGTCCATCGCCCTGGCGGTCGCCGCCGCGGGTGCCACCACCTACGCCTTCACCGCGGGCGCGGAGCAACCGCGCGGCCGCGCCGTCGAACTCTCCCTCGACGGCGGCACCGCCGTCGTCGACACCGCGACGCTCGCCGTCCGCGCCCGCACCGGCGCGGGACGCGACCTCACCCTCTCCGACGCCGCCGGCACCGACCTCGGCAAGCCCGGCCCCGTGACCCGTACCGGCAGGGACCGGGCGCGCTGGAGCTACCCCGAGCGCGGCATCGACGTCACCGCGCGCACCGACCACGGCCGCCTCTCCCTGAGCATGAAGGCGCACCGCGACACCAGGCTCAGCTGGCCCGTCACCGGCACCGACGCCGCCGCCATCTCCCTGCAACTGCCGCGCGGCGAAGGCCTGGACATACCCGTCGGGGACGCGTTCTGGACGGAGGGGAAAGGACAACTCGCGGGCAGCACCGTCGACATGAGCGAAGGGCTGACCCTGCCCCTGTGGGGCTACTCCCTCGGCAAGCGGGCCGGCGTCAGCTACCTCACCCCCACCGACATCGGCACGGACCTCGCCTTCACCGCGGACAAGGGACGGCTGCGCACCACCGCCGAGCACACCTTCGACCGCGGCGAGGGCACCCGCGCCTACACCGTCACGTTCGCCCTGACCGACGGCAACGCCGTCGCGCCCGCCGCCGACTACCGCTCCTGGCTCGCCGAGCGCGGCCGGCTCGGCAGCCTGAAGCGGAAGATCGCGAAGAACCCGGCCACGGAGAAGCTCCTCGGCGCCTTCCACGCCTACACCTGGGGCACCGCCCGCACAGCGGAGGGTGTGCGGCAGCTCCGCAAGCTCGGCGTCGACCGGATGTGGCTCGGCTACGACGCGGGCCCGGACCCCATGGACAAGGCGGCGGTCGACGCCGCCAAGAAGGCCGGCTATCTCGTCGGCCCCTATGACTCCTTCGCCAACGGCCAGGACCCGAAGAGCGCCGACAGCCCCACCTCCGCCTGGCCCGGCACCGTCTACCCCGACTACTGCGTGCGGGACGCCGAGGGCAGGCCCGAGACCGGCTTCGGCGGTCGCGGCTGCTACCTCAGCTCCCAGGCCTTCGAGCAGTCCGAACCACGCCGGCACCACCTCGCGGACCGTACCCGCTCCATGGTCGCCAACGGCGCCGACAGCTACTTCCTCGACGTGGACGCCACCGGCGAACTCTTCCGGGACCACGCCAAGGGCCACCGCATGACCAAGGCGAAGGACCGCACGAACCGCCTCGCGCGGATGAAGCGCATCGCCGAGCACGGGAAGGGCGGCCTCGTCCTCGGCTCGGAGACCGCGGGAGCCTGGGCCAACCAGGCCCTCGCCTTCGACCACGGCGGGGGCACCCCCGTCGCCGACGGCCTGTGGAAGCTCCAGAAGGACCGCGAGAAGTGGGGCGGCTACTACCCGGAGGCCGCGCCCGGCATCTTCTTCAAGCCCGTCGACCTGCCCGCCGACCTCGCCAGGGCGATGTACGACCCGCGCTACCGCGTGCCGCTCTACGAGACCGCACTGCACGGCTCGCTCGTCAACGCCGAGCGCTGGGAACTCTCGTACGAGAAGCTGCCGCAGCAGAAGACCGACCGCGCGCTGACCGCGATGCTCTACAACACGCCCCTCAACTATGTCCTCGACGGTCCGTCCCTGAAGCAGCACGGGGCCGAACTCGCCGCCCTGCAGAAGTACTTCGCCCCGCTGCACAAGGCCGCGGGCACCGAGCCCCTCACCTCGTATCGCCGCCTGACCGCCGACAACACGGTCCAGCGCACGGTGTTCGGCGGGGGCACGCTGACCGTCACGGCCAACTTCGGCACCAAGGCGTACGACGGGCTGCCGGGCGGCTGCGTCGACGCCCGCATCGAGGGCGACGACGAGCCGCGCCGGATCTGCCCGGCCGACCTGCGGGGCTAGCCGTCCGGCCGGCTAGCCCCGCAGCTCCTGCGTGCAGCACTTCACGCTGCCGCCGCCCTTGAGCAGTTCGCTCAGATCCATCGGGACGGGTTCGTAGCCGCGCTCGCGCAGCGGCTGGAAGAGCCCCGCCGCGGCCTGCGGGAGCAGCACGTGGAGTCCGTCGGACACGGCGTTGAGCCCGAGCGCCTCGGCGTCGGGCTCCTCGGCGATCAGCGCGTCGGGGAAGAGCCGCCGCAGGACCGCGCGGCTGCCCGGGGAGAAGGCGGGCGGGTAGTACATGACCTCGTCCGCCGCGTCGTCGAGGACGGCGAGCGCGGTGTCCAGGTGGTAGTAGCGGGGGTCGACGAGGTCGAGGCCGATGACCGGGCGGCCGAAGCACTCCTGTGCCTCGCCGTGGGAGAGCGGGCTGGCCCGGAAGCCGCGGCCGGCCAGGACGTAGGAGGCGGTGACGGCGAAGTCGCCCTCGCCCTCGTTGATGTGGACCGGTTCGTGGATCTCGGTGAAGCCGTGGGCGCGGAACCACTCCAGGTGGGCCACGGCTTCCTGCTCGCGCTCGGCGTAGGCGAAGCGGGCGCCGAGCACGCGGCCCCCGACGACGGTCGCGCCGTTCGCCGCGTAGACCATGTCCGGCAGGCCCGGCCGCGGGGTGAGCTCCTCGACGGTGTGGCCGAGCGAGCGGTAGCGGTCGCGCAGGTCCTCCCACTGGGCGACGGCGAGGGGGACGTCGACCGGCTTGGCGGGGTCCATCCAGGGGTTGATGGAGTAGGTGACCTTGAAGTGTGCCGGTGGGCACATCAGATAGCGCCGGGGTGTGGCGCGCCGAGGAGAGCGAGGATTGCGGGACAAAGAAGGCTCCTCACGTACCGCAGGGTCATGTGCTGCCCTTGGTGGGGCAGTTGATGCCCATAGTGCGGTGTGGGAGGCCTTCGCGCTGTGCACCGAACGGGTGGTTGCCGAAATGGTCACCGCACCATCCGTGCCATACCGCACGGTCTCCCGCGCGCCTCGCCGCGTCCTCTGCGGGCGTTTTGCGAGACGGGACGTCTCGGCTCGCCCGCTGCTACATTCGACGTATGGCCCAGAAGACTCCCCCCGACTCCACGCGCCGCAGCGAACGCTCGCGCCGCGCGATCTACGACGCCGCCCTCGCCCTCGTCACCGAGGTCGGCTACGCGAAGCTCACGATCGAGGCCATCGCCGCCCGCGCGGGCGTCGGCAAGCAGACGATCTACCGCTGGTGGACGTCCAAGGGCGCCGTCCTGCTCGACGCCTTCCTCGACCTCGGCGACCAAGCCGCCCGCGCCGCCGGCGAGAACGCGGGTCAGGCCGAGATCCAGAGCGAGATCCCGAACTCCGGTGACCTGGAGGCCGACCTCAAGTACGTGCTGCGGGCCACCGTCGACGAGTTCAACGACGCCAAGTACGACGCCCCCTACCGCGCGCTCGCCGCCGAGGGACTGCTCAACCCCGAGCTGGGCGCAGAATTCGTCGAGAAGCTCCTGGAGCCGCAGCTCCAGCTCTACGTGAAGCGCGTCGAGCAGGCCCGCGACGCCGGCCAGGTCGCCCCCGGCGTCGACCCCCGCATCGCCCTCGAACTGTGGGCCGGCCCCCTCGCCCAGCGCTGGCTCATGCGCTCGGGCCCCCTCACCCACGACTACGCCGACAAACTCGTGGAGTACGCCCTCTACGGCATCGCCCCCCGCCCCGAGACCTCCTGACCGGGTTCAAGGACAGGCTCTCAGCGCCGGACGGGCCCGCCCGCCCTCACCGGCTTGTACTTCTTGACCGGCGTCCGCGAGAGCAGGCCCGGGGCGTCCGTGATCACGCCGTTGCAGCCGAGCCACAGCACCCGGTCGCGCTGCTTCGGCTTGGTCACCGTGTGCGCCCACACCCGGGGGATGCCCGAGTTCACGGCCCGCAGCAGGTCGCCGTCGCGCGCCTTGTAGTCCACGTCCAGGACGTCCACGAACGCCGCCCACCCCTCGGGACGGTCGGTGAGCATCTGCCGCCGGGAACGCCACAGCTGGGCCAGCAGGCCCAGCCGGTGGGCACGCCGGGCGACCGCCGGGTCGTTGGTGTTCACGAACACCGAGCGGGTCAGCTTGCGCGAGCGGATCAGCCGGGCGAGCGGATCGAGGCTCCTGGGGTCCTTGGCCTCCAGCATCAGCATGATCTTCCCGCCGAACCGGTCGAGGACCTCCGCGACCGTCGGCGGCCGCTCCGGGCGCCAGTTGCCCGGCAGCGCCGCCCCCGGCCGCAGCCGGACGGCCAGCCAGTCCCACCGGTCCATGGTGCGGACCGAACCCGACGCGTACGTGGTGCGGTCCACGGTGTCGTCGTGCATGACCACCAGCGTGCCGTCGCGCAGCATCCGCGTATCGAAGTCGATGACCTGCGCCGTGCCGCGTTCATAGGCCGCGAGGAGGCCCGACATGCTGTTCTCCGGCACCTCCAGGGCTCCGCCGCGGTGCGCCGTGTAGACGACGCGGGGGAGCGCGTCCACGGTCAGGGGCCCGCCGCCCCACTCGATCGGGGCGAGGAAGCCGTTCGGTGCCGTGAGGGTGAGCGCCGTGAGCCCCGTCAGCACAGTCCTGATGACCATGGCGACCACGGTAGGCCGGTACATCCCTCCTTGCACTGCAATAGGCCGCTATGTCACCCACAGGCTGGCATGCCCCCCGGAGACCCCGGATGTGAGCTCCGGCCCCCCGAGGCGCAGGATGGTGCGACCATGGGGTCATGCTTTCGGCACAACGGCGAGGTGAGGGGCTAGATGGGCGTGGAGTTCGGCAGCCGGTCCGGCGGGCGGAGCAGGATTTCCCAGTGGCTCCGGCGGAGTCCCAAGGACACATCGGCGGATGACCGGGCCCGCGAGGAGCTGCTCCTCGCCGCCGCGGGGGCCGGGCTGCCCCTCGCGCCCGCCGCGTATCCGTCGGGGTACCGATGTTCCTGCGACCGCATCGGCTGCCCCACACCGGCCAGGCACCCCGTCTCCTTCGCCTGGCAGACGCAGTCCACGACCGACCGCGGCCAGATCGAGCGGTGGGCACGCCACCAGCCCCAGGCCAACTTCATCACCGCGACCGGCATGGTCCACGACGTCCTCGACGTACCGCTGGACGCGGGCCTCGAAGCCCTGGAGCGGCTCCTCGCGGCCGGCATCGAGGTCGGCCCCGTCGCAGAGTCCGGCGGCAGCAACGGACACGGCAGGCTCCTCTTCTTCACCGCGACCCGCGGCACCCCCGAGGACGAGGACGAGTGGTGGCCCTGCGAGCTGGACTGCCACCCCGAGACGATGGACGAACACCCGGGCCTGCGCTGGCACTGCCGGGGCTCCTACGTCCTCGTGCCGCCCGCCCGGCTCCCCGGTGACCTGGAGGTGCGCTGGCTGCGCGGCCCCGAGCACCCGCTGCCGGACCCGCTGACGCTCCTCGCGACGCTCACCGACGAGTGCGCCCGGGTCGCGGGGGAGCCCCAAGAGGACATCGCGGCCTGGCCGTTGCGGGGCTGAAGGGGGCCGGGCCTACTCGCCCTTCGCGCCCGTAAGGCCCTGGATGCGGCCGAGGAACGCCACCTTGCCGCCGTCCGCGCCCTTGGCGCCCCGCGCGGTCTTCTTCGGGTCGACGACCACCTGGTTGGAGACCCGCTCCAGCATCACGGTCTGCCGCACCGTGCCCTTGAGCAGCGCCTTCGCGTCCGCGTCGACCTTCGGGCTGAGGCCCTTGAACGCGGTCTGCTTCTCGTAGTGGTGCGTGGAGAAGAACATCAGCGCGCCGCCGTCCTCGGTGCGCAGGCCCAGCGGCGCGAACGCGCCGTCGTTGCGCGGCTCGTCGACGTACTGCACGGCGAGGCCGGCCCGTTTGCTGTTGCGCTCGCGGAACGCCTTCCAGCGCGTCGTGTGATCGCCCGGCGCGAAGCCGTCGCCGCCCGACTTCAGGTACGTCGTGTACTGCTCGCCGAGGTCCGTGGGGGCCATCGCGAGATCCTTCGCGGTCGGCGCCACCGGCACGGCCCAGCCGTCCTCGTCCTTCTTCAGCTCCGGCATCTTCTGCGGCGACACGAGGTTCAGGTAGGTGGCCCGCCACAGCTGGTCGGGGCCGCTCTTCGTGAACACCCACAGCCAGCGCAGGTCCGAGCGGCGGTTGGCCTTCGTGTCGGCCATGAACCAGCGCGGCCAGCCGGCCTTCTTCGGGATCGAGTAGGTCGCGTCGGTGAGTTCGAGCGGTACGTGCCCCGCGTTGCCGTCCGGGTGCTGCACGCGCCGCGACTTCAGGCCGCCCTGGTTGATGGCGCCGAGCGGCCCGGTGATGCGGGGGGCGTCCAGGGCCGGGTCGTACGCCTTGTCCGCCGCGTTGTACGCCTTGAGGAAGTCCTTGAGGGCGCGCTCCGCCTCCGGCTTCGTGGCGTTGGGAACGATCTCCCGCTCGCCGTGCACGGTCACGCATCCGCTCGCCGTGAGCGCGAGTGCCGTCACCGCCGCCGACACCATGACGGGACCGCGGAGACGCCGGGCCCTGCGAACGTTGCTCATCGGAATTCCTCCACCTACCCCTTCCCGGGCCCGAACCTTATCGGGCCCGGCAAAGGGTGCGGGGTGCGGGTCAGATCTCCTGGAGGAGCGTCGCGTTGACCCAGCCGCGCTTGCTGGTACGGGGCAGGTCGCCGTAGTACCACTGGGTGCCGCGCTTCACCGTGTAGCAGCGGACGTAGACGTTGTCGAACCACTCGAGGCGCTTGCGCTTGCTGTAGCTCGTGCCGGGGCCCGAGTACGCAGTGGCGCCCACGTTGATGACCATCATGTTGTGGTTCTTGACGTTCTTGGTGCAGGCGCTGCCGCCGACCGCGGAAGCGGTCGGAGCGGTGATGAGCGAGGCGCCGAGCGCCACCGCGGTGGCCGCGGTCAGCGTGGCAAGGCTCTTCCCGAATCGGGAGGTTCGCATGGGGGGATCCTCGGATGTCGATCAACTGATGAACGACGATCATAAGCACGGGAGTTCGACCCGCTCGCGGTGCGGTCGTCCTTGTTCCGGAACTGTTGCTCTCCCCGCCTCCACCGCCGCACCAGCAGGATCAGCACGGGCACCGCGTACAGCAGCCAGACCGCGACCTGCACCGTCGTCGGGTCGGGCCGGAAGCCGAGGGCGCCGGCCAGGAACGCGCCGTACCAGCTGTCCGGCGGGACGAGCGTGCCGACGTCGAACGCCGTGCCGCGCGGACCGCCCAGAACGTCCCCTTCCTGCAGGCGGAACACGCCGTGCGCGAGGACGCCCGCCACCACGAGGACGGACAGCACCCCGACCCGCGGGAGCAGTTGGGCGGACCGGACACGGACCGCGCCCCGGTACAACAGCAGGACGGGCACGAGCGCGGTGAGCAGCCCGAGCAGTACGACGAGCAGCGGCCCGTGCGACCCGTCCAGGGACGCCCGCACCGAAGCGCCCACGAACAGGGCGGTGTCCAGCCCCTCCCGCACCACGGAGAGGAATGCCGCGGCGGCGAGCACGGCCCCGGCATGCCGTGCGGGCCGCCGGGCCCGCAGCCCCGCCCAGGTCAGCAGCGCCACGACGGCGACCGCTGCCATGCCGCCGAGCGTCTCCCGTGCCCGCGGCGTCAGTTCGGCCGGGCCGAAGGTGAACGCCCAGCCGAGGCCGAGCACCAGCGCCGCCCCCGACCCGGTCCCGGCCCGCACCGGCCGCAGCACGTCGCGCCGCCCGCTCCGCACCCCGTACGCGAGGAGCAGGCAGGCGACCACGCCCGCCGCGAGACCGCCCCGCAACCCGGCCAGATAGTTCTCGAACATCGCCCGACGCCTCCCCGGTGACCGGCTCCCGCCCCACCGGGAAGAGTGGCCACGACCCGCGGCGGTTCCCGTCAGGCGTTCCGGAGCGGAGCGACCACGGGGGCGCCGGTGCGCGGGTGCGGGAAGACCTCGACGGGCTGCCGGTACACCTCGGAGAGCAGTGCTCCCTCGAATACGTCGCGGGGGGCGCCCTCCGCCGCGACGGTTCCGCCGCGCAGCACCGCGACCCGGTCCGCGTACGCTCCCGCGAGCCCCAGGTCGTGCAGGACCACCACGACCGCGTCGCCGGACGCCGCCCGGTCCCGGCAGATCCGCAGGACCAGCTCCTGGTGGCGCAGGTCGAGGGCGGCGGTCGGCTCGTCGAGCAGGAGCAGGGGGGTGCGCTGGGCGAGGACGCGGGCCAGCGCGACCCGGGCCCGCTCGCCGCCGCTGAGCGCGGAGAAGGGGCGCGCGGCGAACTCCGTGACCTCGGTGGCCGCCATCGCCTCGCGCACGATCCGGTCGTCGTCGTCCGCGGCGCGGGTCCCGGCCCAGGGCGCGCGGCCCATGCGGACGACGTCCTCGACGGGGAAGGGGAAGGACAGCGCGGCGGACTGCGGCAGCACGGCCCTGCGCAGCGCGAGCTCCCGGGCGGGCCAGTCGGCGGCGGGCCTGCCGCAGACACGTACGACCCCTTCGGCGGGCGGCAGATCGGCGGCGAGCGCGGCCAGCAGGGTCGACTTCCCCGCGCCGTTGGGCCCGACGAGCGCGAGCACCTCACCCGCGCGGATCGCGAGCGACACCCCGCCGGGTGTCCCGCCGGGCTCCCCGCCCAGCACGTCCCGCCCGCCGAGCCGCACCCGCAGCCCCGCGGCCTCGGCGAGGACGTCGCCCGGAGCGGACGGTGCGGGCAGTGCCCGGTCGCGGGCTGCGAAGAGCCTCCTGCCCAGCTGTCCGATCATGCCCAGCCCCCTTGCCTGCGACGGGTCCTGCGGAGCAGCCAGAAGAAGAACGGGCTGCCGAAGAGCGCGGTCAGCACACCGAGCGGCAGCTCGGCGGGCGCGGCCACCGTGCGTGCGGCCAGATCGGCCGCGACGAGGACCAGCGCACCGCCGAGCGCGCTCCCGGGCACGAGGAAGCGGTGCCCGGGGCCCGCGGCCATCCTCAGCAGATGGGGGACGAGGAGGCCGACGAAGGTGATGATCCCGGCGACGGACACGGCCGCCGCGGTCAGCAGCGCCACCACGAGGACCAGGACGAGCCGCAGCCTTTCCACGTCCACGCCCAGATGTCTCGCGGGCCGTTCGCCGAGGGCGAGGAGGTCCAGCTTCCGGGAGTACAGCGGCGCGACGGCGAGACCGAGGAGCGCGCACGGCAGCACGGCGAGGACCTTCGGCCACGTCGCCTGTGCGAGCGAGCCGAGCTGCCAGAACGTGATCTGGCTGATCTGCGCGTTGTCCGCGAAGAAGATGCACAGGCCGATGAGGGCGCCCGCGAAGGCGTTCACGGCGATGCCGGTGAGGATCAGCGTGACGACCTCCGTGCGGCCGCCCTCGCGCGACATGGCGTACACGAGCAGGACCGTCGCGAGCCCGGCGACGAACGCGCAGACGGTGACGGTCCAGTTGCCGAAGAAGGAGAAGCCGAGCGCGATGGAGGCGACGGCGCCGACAGCGGCGCCCGACGAGATCCCGATCACGCCGGGTTCGGCGAGCGGATTGCCGAACACGCCCTGCATCAGCGCGCCCGCGCAGCCCAGCGAGGCGCCGACGAGGAGGGCGAGCACGACGCGCGGCAGCCGCACGTTCCACAGCACGCTCTCGCCGACCCGGTCGAGCGCGGACCCGCCGAGTCCCGTGCGGTGCCGCACGGAGGAGACGACGTCGCCGAGCGGGATGTCGTACGCGCCGACGCCGGCGGAGACCAGACACAGGACGACGAGGGCGGCGACGAGACCGACGGTGAGGGGGACGGCGGCGCCGCGGCGGGGCCGGGGGGACTTCTCCGCGGCCGGGGGAGCGGTCTCTCGGGTTCCGGGTCCGGTCAGCAGGCTCATGCGGAGCCGTCCTCGTACAACTGCTTGACGAGGGACTTCAGGACCCGGTCGGTGCGTGGCCCGTAGTTGAGGAGGACACCGTCGTCGACAGAGACGACGCGGCGGTCCAGGCCCGCGGGGGTCTCGGCGACGCCCGGCACCTTCAGGAGCCCGTCGACGCCGCCCACCGAGTCCAGGCCCTTCGTCATCACGAGGATCGCGTCCGGCGCCGCCTTGGCGAGCGCCTCGCTGGTGATCGCGGTGAAGTCCTTCTTCAGCCCGGACTCCTTGCCCGCGTCGACCGCGCCCGCCGCCTCCAGGAGCGAACTCGCCCCGGACTCACGGCCGCCGAGGAGATAGACGGAGGCGGAGCCGCGCAGGTAGAGGAAGGCGACCCGCGGCTTCTTCCCGCGGGTTCCGCCGGGGATGTCCGCCCGGACCTCGGCGATCCGCCGCTCGGTGCGCGCGGTCAGCTCGGCGCCCGCCTTCTCGACGCCCAGGGCCTTCGCCACCGCGTCGATGCGCGGGCCCACGTCGTCGAGACCCTTCGCCGGGTCGAACACGACGAGGGGGATGCCCGTGTCGCGGATCTGGTCGACGGCCTCGGCCGGTCCGGTGGTGGAGTCGGCGAGGACGACGGTCGGTTCGAGCGAGAGCACGCTCTCCGCCGAGACGTCGTGCGCACGTGTCACCACCGGCAGTTTTCTCGCCTGCTCGAAGGTTGCGGTGATGTCGCGGGCGACGACGTTGTCGCCGAGGCCCAGGGTGAAGACGATCTCGTTCAGGCTGCCGGTGAGCGGCACGATGCGGCTGGTGTCCCGCACCGTCACCCGGTGGCCGTCGGCGGAGGTGACGGTGGCGGGGAGTTCGGCCTTCGGCCGGGTCCCGAGCGGTTCGACCCGGTCGGGCGCCGAGGCCGCCGCCTCCGCGCCCGTCTTCGGTGTCCGCCCGCCGCCGTCGTCCGACGTCCCGCACCCGGTCAGACCGAGCGCGAGCACGGCGGCCCATGCGCCGGCGATACGGAGAGAGCGCGCCATACGCACCGAAGTCCACCGTCCTGTCGCGTAGTTGATGTCCGCACCCGTGCCCGGGTCCGGCCGGTACCGGCCGACGTGCGGCCGGATTCCGGTTGAGGTCTTCCAGTCCGGAGTGATCGTAGTTTAGGTTAGCCTTACCTAATTAGCTAGGCCCTGTCAGACCTGGAGGAGCCCCCCATGCCGTCGTCCGGACAGGCGCGCGCCATCCGCCGCGCAGGAACCGTGGCCGCGCTCGCCGCCCTGACCGGAGCCCTGCTCCCGGTGGCCACCGCGCGCGCCGACGACCGCACGGTCCGGGGCGGCCGGCTCGACTGGGGCATCAAGTCCTCCTTCCAGAGCTACGTCACCGGACCCATCGCCCACGGCGCTTCGACCCTGCAAGGGGGCGCCGCCACGGTCGGCGGCAGCCGGTTCCGCTTCCACTCCGCGAAGGGCTCGTACGACCCGGACAGCGGGACGTTCACCGCCGGGTTCTCGGGAGGGGTGCGCTTCACCGGCCACAAGAAGGGCGGCTCGTACGAGCTCGACCTCACGATCAGCCGCCCCACCGTGAAGGTCTCGGGCGGCTCCGGCACGCTCTACGCCGACATGGTGAGCAAGCAGAAGGGCACCGGCAAGATCACGTCGACCCCGCGGGTGCCGCTCGCCTCCCTCAATGTCTCCGGCATCGACATGAAGGGCGGCACGGGGCCGATCGCCCTCGACAACATCCCCGCGACGCTCACGTCACAGGGCGCCGAGGCGTTCGCCGGGTACTACACGGCGGGCACCGCACTCGACCCGGTGAGCCTGTCGACGGACCTCGTCACGAAGAGCGCGCCCAAGTCCGAACCCGAGCAGGCTCCTTCGCGCCGTGCGGCGACATCGGGGGAGAAGGCGGGGCGCATCGAGAACGCCGCCGTCGACTGGGGTGTGCGCCGCACCTTCCGCGAGTACGTCACCGGGCCCATCGCCAAGGGCGAATGGAAACTGTCCGCCGGTGCCCAGGACGGCGGCGCGCTCTTCCGCTTCCCGAAGGGCGAGGGCACGTACGACGAGAAGAAGCACACTCTCGCCGCGGACTTCGCCGGATCCGTGCGCTTCACCGGGGCGCACGGCCTCGACCTGACGCTCGCCGGGATCACCGTCGACGTGCGGGACGGCAAGGGCACGCTGTCGGCGGACGTCGTGAGCAAGGGCGACCGCGGCACCACCCTGAAGGACGCCCCGCTCGTCACCTTCCCGGCGGCGGAGAAGGAGTTGAAGCCGGAGGACGGCCTCGTCTCCCTCACCGAGGTGCCGTCGAAGCTCACCGCCGAGGGCGCCGAGGCCTTCGGCGGCATGTACAAGGCGGGCTCCTCGATGGACCCCCTGTCGCTCGCCGTCGCCCTCGACACGCAGGCGAAGCTGCCCGCGCTGCCCGACCTCGGCTCGTCCGCGGCTCCGGAACCCGCCCCGGAGAAGCACGCGCGGCCGAAGACCGAGAACGCCGCGGACTCCGCCGACTCCTCGTCGAACGCCGTGCCCATCGGTGTCGGCGCGGGCGTCGCGGTGCTGCTCGCCGCGGCGGTCGCTCTCGGGTTCGTACGCAAGAGGCGCGGGTCGACGGGGACGGACACGCCGCCCGCCGACGCATCCTGACCCCCCGCCCGCACCCCGCTGGTCCCCCTCACCCCCCCTCACCCTCTCTCCCAAGGAGAAGCCTGATCATGGCCGCCACCCGTCGTCCCATGACCCTCGCGGCAGCCGTCGCGACCGCTGTCGCCCTCGGCGCGAGCGTCCTGACGCTGCCCGCGCTCGCCGCCGACCGCGGTGCCGAGAAGCCCGCCCCGCCGAAGCTGGAGCTGAAGGACGGCACGCTCCAGTGGGGCGTGAAGGAGTCCTTCCGCAAATACGTCATGGGCATGGCCCACGGCAAGATCGAGGCCAAGGGCGGGGCCACGCAGGCCGCGGACAACGGGGTGTTCACGTTCTCCGGTGGCCTGGGGACGTACGACACGGGCACGCACGCCACCGACACCGCCTTCAAGGGAAGCGTCCGCTTCACCTCCGCGCTGCACAAGTTCGACATCAGCATCGCCGACGTCAAGGTCCGTACCCAGGGGAAGACCGGCGCGATCCGGGCCGACGTGACCCTCAACGGCGCCGTGCAGAACGACATCGACCTGGCCCGGCTCGACCTGAGCGCGGTCCGCCCGGGGCAGGGCGGGGGCGAAGGCGGTGCGATGGTCTTCAAGGACATACCGACGACGCTCACCGAGAAGGGCGCGAAGGCGTTCAACGGCATGTACGAGAAGGGTGCGCAGCTGGACCCGGCCACGCTCACGGTGACGCCGGGCGGGCCCGTGCCCGGGAAGCCCACCGAACCCTCCACGCCCACGGAACCGACGAAGCCCGCCGAGACGCCCAAGCCTCCGAAGCCGTCCAAGCCGTCCAAGCCGTCCAAGCCCTCCAAGCCGTCCGAGCGCCCCGAGCCGCGGCAGCCCGCCGGTGTCGTCGACGGCTCGCTGTCCTGGGGGCTGAAGGAGTCCTTCCGCACGTACATCTCCACCGGCGGCGAGGCGACCGTCGCGGGTGGTGCGAAGAAGATCTCCGACGGGTACCGGTTCCCCTACGCCAAGGCCGACCTGGACTCCGGCGCGAAGAAGATCGACGCCTCCTTCGGCGGCAGCGTCCGCTTCACGTACAAGGCGCACGGCATCGACATGAAGTTCAGCGACCTCAAGGTGCGGGCGAACGGTGCCAAGGGCACGCTGCTCGCCGACGTCACCACGCCCAAGGGCACCAACAACGACGTGCGGTTCGCGGCGCTCGACCTGTCCGGGGTCTCCTACCGGCCCAAGAACGACGTCGTGCACCTCGACAAGGTGCCGGCGACCCTCACGGCCGCGGGCGCGGAGCAGTTCGCCAACGACACGACCGGCTCCCCGTACAAGCCGGGCGAGAAGCTCGACCCGGTGACGGTCACCCTCGCCTCCAAGGCGGGTGCCACCCTGCCGGAGGCCGACGGCGGAGAGGCGGGCGGTACGGGTACGTCAGGCACGGGCGCGACGGGCACCGGCACGACCGGGTCCGGCTCGGTGGGCGGCGGGGGCACGGTCGGCGGCGGCACCGGCACGCTCGCGGCCACCGGCTCCTCCGTCCCTTCCACCGCGCTGCTGGGCGCGGCGGGCGTGGCGCTGGCGGCGGGCGCGGGCGCGGTCGTCGCGGCGCGACGGCGGCGGGGCTCCGAAGCGGTGTGATGCTTCAATGCCCGGATGACTGAACCACTGGACGTACTGCGCGTCTTCTGCGGGCCCGACGGTCGGCACGGCAACGAACTCGGTGTCGTGCGCGACGGGGCCCGCACCCCTGTCCGCGAGGACCGCCAGGCGCTGGCCGGGAAGTTCGGCTTCAGCGAGACGGTCTTCGTCGACGACCCCGAGCGCGGCGTCATCGACATCTACACGCCCACCCTGCGGCTGCCCTTCGCGGGCCACCCCTGCGTCGGCGCGGCCTGGCTCCTCGACGTGCCCGAACTGGTGACGTCCGCAGGGGTGGTGACGGCGCGTCAGGACGGCGAGTTCACGTGGATCACGGCACGC
Source organism: Streptomyces venezuelae (assembly GCF_008642355.1). Taxonomy (NCBI): domain Bacteria; kingdom Bacillati; phylum Actinomycetota; class Actinomycetes; order Kitasatosporales; family Streptomycetaceae; genus Streptomyces; species Streptomyces venezuelae. The sequence continues at coordinate 2,261,022 of NZ_CP029193.1, read as the reverse complement.
GCGGAGTGGGCGCCGCCGAGGACGCTGCGACAGTACGGGACAGCCGCGGAGGTCGACGCGCTCGACGTACCGCCGCCGGGGGAGTGGGTCTACGCCTGGGCCTGGCAGGACGAGGCCGCGGGCCGCGTGCGCGCACGGGCGTTCCCCGGCCGTGCCGACGGCATCGACGAGGACGAGGCGACGGGCGCGGCGGCGCTCCTGCTCACCCGCGAACTGGGCCGCGCCCTCAACATCACGCAAGGACGCGGCTCACAGCTCCTGACGGCGCCGGGACCGGGCGGCATGATCGAGATGGGCGGCCGAGTGGATTTCAGCCCCTCCGGCGCTTGAGGAGCGGGGGCCCGGGGGCAGAGCCCCCGAGTCGCCCACCTCTCAGGCGCTCAGCGGAAACTCGTCCCCGAGCTCCCGGAACACCGCCGTATTCAGAGCGAAAGCACGCTTGCACTCGTCGACGATCCGCTTCTTCTCCAGGTCGTCCGTGACCACCGTGTCGATCCCGTCGAGCAGCTCGCGGTAACCCCGCTTGAACGCGGCGGGGTTGGCGATGCCCTCGAAGACGTAGAACCGCACGCCGTCGCCCTTGCGGGCGAAGCCCCACGTGCGCTCGGCCTTGCCGCGGATGATCTGGCCGCCGGAGAGGTCGCCCAGGTAGCGCGTGTAGTGATGGGCGACGTATCCGCCGGGCCAGGTGCGGGCGCATTCCTCGACGCGGGCCGCGTACGCCTCCGTGGCGGGCAGGGGGGTGAGGCCCGCGCGCCAGTCCGTGCCCCGCAGATGCGCGAGGTCGCGCTCCAGTTCACCGACGCGGGCCAGCTCGGGCCGTATGAACGGCCCGGCGACGGGGTCCTCGTGCAGCGACCGGGCGCCGTCCTCCAGGGCGCGGTACACGAACCACAGCTGCTCCGTGTACCGCGTGTACGCGTCGACGCCGAGCCTGCCGCCGAGGAGGTCGCTCATGAAGGACGACGTCTCCGCCTCGGTGTGCTCCTCGTGGGACGCGGTGCGGATGACCGTCGAGAAAGGTGTGAGCGGCGAGTGCGGCATGACCATGCGGTGCCTCCAGGGGAGCCGGGGACTGACGGAATGGCGGGAACCGGTGCGCCCTCTGCAGATCATGCAAGTTAGGCTTACCTAAGTCAATTGGTTCCCGACATCCTGTCGGTAAAAACGCCACCCGCCCGCCGGGATCAGGGCAGCGTGAGGATCTCCGCCCCGGTGTCCGTCACCACCAGCGTGTGCTCGAACTGAGCGGTCCGCTTCCTGTCCTTGGTGACGACGGTCCAGCCGTCCTCCCACATGTCGTACTCGTGCGTGCCGAGCGTCAGCATCGGCTCGATCGTGAACGTCATGCCGGGCTGGATGACGGTCGTGGCGTGCGGGCTGTCGTAGTGCGGGACGATCAGGCCGGAGTGGAAGGACGTGTTGATGCCGTGGCCGGTGAAGTCGCGCACCACGCCGTACCCGAAACGCTTGGCGTACGACTCGATGACCCGGCCGATGATGTTGATCTGGCGGCCGGGCTTGACGGCCTTGATGGCGCGGTTGAGGGACTCCTCGGTCCGCTCGACGAGCAGCCTGGACTCGTCGTCGACGTCGCCCACGAGGTACGTGGCGTTGTTGTCGCCGTGCACGCCGCCGATGTAGGCCGTCACGTCGAGGTTGATGATGTCGCCGTCCTTCAGGACGGTCGAGTCCGGGATGCCGTGGCAGATGACCTCGTTGACCGAGCTGCACAGCGACTTCGGGAAGCCGCGGTAGCCGAGCGTGGAGGGGTAGGCGCCGTGGTCGCACATGTACTCGTGCGCGACGCGGTCCAGCTCATCGGTGGTCACGCCCGGCGCGATGTGCTTCGCGGCCTCTTCCATGGCGCGGGCGGCGATGCGGCCCGCGGTACGCATCAGCTCGATGGTCTCGGGGGTCTGCACCTCGGGTCCCGAGTACGGGGTCGGCGCGGGTTTCCCCACGTACTCCGGGCGCCGGATGTTGCCGGGGACGGAACGGTGGGGAGAGAGCTCCCCCGGGACGAGCAGTGACTGGCCAGACATGCCAGCGAGTTTAGCGAGCCGTCGTGGGGCAGCATGGTCCCGGAGAGCGGTACCCGATCGGGGACGGAAGGAGCGGGGCATGGCGCTGTTCAAGAAGCGGACAGTCGGCAAGCCGGGCGAGTGGTTCTACTGCCTGGAGCACGGGAAGGTCGAGGAGGGTCCCGACTGCCCCGGCAAGAACCGCATGGGCCCCTACGGCTCGCGCGAGGAGGCCCGGCACGCGATGCAGACCGCCGCGGACCGCAACCTGGAGTGGGAGACCGACCCCAGGTGGCACGACAAGGCGGGGCGGGGCGAGGACGAGTAGGACCGGGCGTCAGGACGTGGTGCGGACGGGAGCGGTGCCGGAATCGTCGCGCGCCGCAGCCCTCTCCTCGTCCCGCTCCCGCCGCCGCCGCGCGTCCGGATCCGTCGTCGCGTCGTACGAGACGAGCTTCGGCAGCACCGCCGCCAGGATGCCGACCGAGGCCAGGCAGGCGAGGCCGCCCGACCAGATCGCGGGCCGCGTGCCCGTCCAGCCCGCCGCCGTGCCCGCGCGGACCTGACCGAGCTGCGGGCCGACGCTGTACGACAGGACCTCGATCCCGGCGAGCCGCCCGCGCAGCTCGTCCGGGATCGTCTGGTTCCAGATCGTGGAGCGCCCGAGCCCGCTCGCCATGTCCCCGGCGCCCGCGAACGCGAGGCAGACGAGCACCACCCAGACGTTCGAGAACCAGCCCGCCGCGGTGATCGCGAGCCCCCAGCCCGCCGCCCCGAACACGACGAGCAGCCCGTGCCGCCGCACCCGCGACGTCCATCCGCTGGTGAGGCTGAACACGAGGGAGCCGACCGCCCCGGCCGCGTACATCAGGCCGAGCGCCCACTCGGCGTCCAGGTCGTCCGCGAGGAACGGGAAGATCGTGTTGGGGAAGGCGAAGAACATCGCCGCCATGTCGATCGCGTACGTGCCGAGCAGCACCGGACGCGACCACGCGTACCGGGCGCCCTCCGCGAGCCCCCTCAGCGACGGCTTCTCCGCGTCGTGCGCGGCGGGCGCGGGCGAGAGTCGGGTGCACAGGGCGACGGACAGCACGAAGCAGACGGCCGTGACCCCGTACGCCGAGGCGTGGCCCGCGTACGCGACGACGATGCCCGCGAGGGACGGCGCCGCGATGGCGCCCACGTTCCACCGCAGCGAGTTCAGCGCGGCGGCCGCCGTCAGCTGGTCGTGCGGCACGATCCGCGCCATCAGGGAGTCCAGGGCGGGCCGCTGCAGCCCGGCGAGCGCGGAGACACCGGCGGCCACGACGTACAGCGGCCAGAGCATCGGCTCGGGCAGCAGCGCGTTCACCAGGAGGACGGCGGCGAGGAGCCCGAGGCCGGCCTCGGTCAGGAGGATCACCCTGCGCCGGTCCACGGCGTCGGCGAGCGCCCCGCCGTACAGCCCGAAGACGATCAGCGGCACCAGCTCGACCGCGCCCATCGCGCCGACCGCGACCGGTGAGTCCGTCAGTTCCTTGATCTGGAGCGGCAGGGCGACCAGGGCCATGAAACTGCCGAACGTGGTGACGAGCCCCTGCACCCACAGCAACCGGAAGTCACGGGTGGAACGCCAGGGAGAGAGATCGGGCAGTATCGCGGAGAGAGGCACGAAGAGTCATGTTCTGCGCAGACCCGTGCGGCGAGCAACTCATTTCCGCCCCCGCCGGTCTCATCCCACGCTCACCACCGCGTCGGCGGCGGTGATGTCAGCTGGTCGGCGAGCCGGGAGAGGCGGTCGCGCAGCCGTCTGCGGCCCCGCGCCTCGGGCAGCGCGTTCTCGCCCGCCGCCGCGCTCACCAGGTGCTGGACCGTGTCGAGGTCGAGCTCCGGCGTCTCGGGCACGGCGAGGACCTCGTGCGAGAGCGCGGCCAGGTCCCGGTCGCCGGAGTCGAGGGCGAGCACCGTCGCGCCGGCCCGCCGCGCGTCGTGCACCCGCGTGAGCAGCTCCGTGTCCGGCGCGTCCGGCGCCACGACGAGCAGCGTCTCGCCGCGCCGGGCCGCCTCGATGCGGCCGAGCCCCGTCGACAGGTGGGCCGGGTCCGTGGCGAGGACCCGGTGCCGCACGAGCGTCGGGGTCAGCTCCGGCGTGCCCGACCAGGCCGCCTCGTCGACGAGGTGCGCCGCCAGGTGCCACGGCTCGTACGCCTGCGTGCCCACGAGCAGCAGCCCGCCGCCGTGCGGCACGACGGAGGCCCGCAGCGTCCCCGCGAAGCGGCGGGTGGCGACCGGCCACTCGGTCCCGGCGAGCACTTCGCGCAGCAGCGCGACCCGTACGGCGTCCATGGCGCCGCATCCTCCGGCAACAGGCCACTCGTCACCGGGCGTTCACGCGGAATTCCCCCGCGCGGGGGAAGGGCGGGGGATGACCGTTGAGACATCTGTTCCCTTCCGCGCGGGCCGCGAGGGATACGCGAGCTTCCGCATCCCCGCCGTCGTCACCAGCGCCGCCGGTACCGTCCTCGCCTTCTGCGAGGGCCGCGTCGGCTCCCAGGCGGACTTCGGCAACATCGACATCGTCCTCAAGCGCTCCGCCGACGGCGGCCGCACCTGGGGCCCGCTCCAGACCGTCGCCGAGAACGGCGCCGACCTCGCGGGCAACCCGGCCCCTGTCGTCCTCGACACCGGACGCGTCCTCCTCGTCCAGGTCAGGAACGCCGCGGCGGCCACCGAGGACGCCATCCGCCGCGGCCAGGTCTCCGCCGCCGCCGGACGCCGCGTCTGGGTGCAGCACAGCGACGACGACGGCCTCACCTGGAGCGCGCCGCGTGAGATCACCGGCCAGGTCAAGAGAGCGAACTGGCGGTGGTACGCGACGACACCCGGGCACGCCGTGCAGCTCAGCACCGGCCGGGTGCTGGTCCCCGCCAACCACTCCCTGCCGCCCTCCGGCTCGGACAACGGCACCGAGGGCAAGTACAACGGCGGACACTGCCTGCTCAGCGACGACGCCGGCGCGACCTGGCGCATCGGCTACATCGACGACAACACCAACGGCTACATCAACGTGAACGAGACCACCGCGGCCGAACTCCCCGACGGCCGCGTCTACCTCAACACCCGCAACGACTCCCCGGCCCCCGGCACCCGCGGCGACGCCCACTCCCACGACGGCGGCCGCACCCTGGCCAAACCGTTCCGCCCCCAGGCAGGCCTCACGGGACCCGTCGTCGAGGGCAGCGTCCTCCAGCTCCGCGACCCCGACGTGCTCCTCTTCTCCGGCCCCGCCGACCCGGGCTTCCGCGCGCTCATGACGGTGCGCCGCTCCACCGACGGCGGCACGACCTGGCAGGTCGCCCATACGGTCGACGGCCTCCCCGCGGCCTACTCCGACCTCACCCGCCTCGACGCCGCGACCGTCGGACTGCTCTACGAGACCGGGGACTTCAGCGCCTACGAGACGATCACGTTCCGCCGCGTACCGGTCGCGGAGCTGGCGTGACGTACGGCTGAGTAAGGTCGCCGTATGACCTCTACCGACAGTGTGCAGAAGGCCCCCGCCAAGGATCCCTGGGAGCTGCCCGACGTCTCCGGGCTCGTCGTCGGCGTGCTCGGCGGCACCGGCGACCAGGGGCGGGGGCTCGCCTACCGCCTCGCCCGCGCGGGCCAGAAAGTGATCATCGGCTCCCGCGCCGCCGAACGCGCGCGGGCCGCCGCGGACGAGCTCGGCCACGGCGTCGAGGGCGCCGACAACGCGGAGTGCGCGCGGCGCAGCGACATCGTGATCGTCGCCGTGCCGTGGGACGGCCACGCCAAGACCCTCGAAGGACTCCGCGAGGAGCTGAGCGGCAAGCTCGTCGTCGACTGCGTGAACCCGCTCGGCTTCGACAAGAAGGGTGCCTACGCCCTCAAGCCCGAGGAGGGCAGCGCCGCCGAGCAGGCCGCCGCGCTCCTCCCCGACGCGCGCGTCACCGCCGCCTTCCACCACCTGTCGGCCGTGCTGCTCCAGGACCCGGAGATCGACGAGATCGACACGGACGTCATGGTCCTCGGCGAGAGCCGCGCGGACACCGACACGATCCAGGCGCTCGCCGCCCGCATCCCCGGCATGCGCGGCGTCTTCGCGGGCCGCCTCCGCAACGCCCACCAGGTCGAGTCGCTGGTCGCCAACCTGATCTCCGTGAACCGCCGCTACAAGGCGCACGCGGGCCTGCGCGTCACGGACGTATAGGGGCTGCGACGACGGCCGGCGGCATCCGGGGACGGGGACGGGTGCGGGGCCGGGGCGGGGCATGGGGGACACTGGACGCGTACGACAGCACGCTTCCCCGACAGGAGCCGACCCCCATGCCCCGCCTCGCCGTGTACGCCCTCGTCGTCTGCGCCCTCGCCGTCGCCGCGGCCGTGATCTCCTTCGTGCAGGGCAGCTGGCTCGGCATCGTGTGGGTGCTGCTCGCCGGGCTCTCGTCGAACATGGCCTGGTTCTACCTGCGGCGGGCCAAGGCGGAGCGGGACGCGCAGCGGGCGCGGACGCAGGCGTAGGTGTACGAGGGCGCAGGGATCAGCTCCCGGAGACCCCCGGGATCTCCTGGGACCCTTCCCAGAAGCGGTACAGCTCGTGCCCCCAGTAGGTGTCCCACTCGGTGACGCCCAGGGCGCGCAGGACCGCGTCGACCGCGTCGAAGAAGGCGCGGTTGACCTCCGGGATCCACAGGACGACGAAGACCGCGATCAGCCCGAACGGGGCGAACGGCTCCACCTGGCGGCGGATCCTGTGGGACAGCCACGGTTCGATGACGCCGTACCCGTCAAGGCCCGGGACGGGCAGGAAGTTCAGGATCGCGGCGGTCACCTGGAGCAGGGCGAGGAACCCGAGCGCGTACCGGAACGTGTCCGGGACGCCGTCCAGGGCGTCCAGCCAGAACGGCGCCGTGCAGACGACGGCGAACAGCACGTTCGTCAGCGGACCCGCCGCCGAGATGAGGCTGTGCCGCCAGCGGCCCCGGATGCGGCCCCGCTCGATGAAGACGGCGCCTCCGGGCAGGCCGATACCGCCCATGATCACGAACAGCACGGGCAGCACGATGCTGAGCAGGGCGTGCGTGTACTTCAGCGGATTGAGGGTCAGATAGCCCTTCGCGCCGATGGTGATGTCACCGCTGTGCAGGGCGGTGCGCGCGTGCGCGTACTCGTGCAGGCAGAGCGAGACGATCCACGCGGCCGTCACGAAGAGGAAGACGGCGAGCCCGGGATTGTCGGCGAAACCGGTCCAGGCGGCCCAGCCGGAGACCGCCGTGACGGCGGCGATCCCCAGGAAGACGGGGCTGATCCGCCGGTCGGTGCGGCGGATGGGGGCGGTGGTCATGGGGCGGTGCTCCTGGGATCTGGCGGCGTCGGCCGGGCGTGCCGACCGTACCGAAAACGTCTCGCACGCCGCGCCGGGTTCCGGGGAGGCTGGGGACATGACCGTATGGAACGTGATGTACCAGGACTGGCAGCTGGAGTGCTGCGGTGACCCCTTCTCGGTGGGCGACGAGGTGACGTGGCAACTGCTCGTCGACACGACAGTGCCCGAACGCGAGTGGGCGGCGGAACTCACCGAGATCGAGGGCCCGGTGGAGTCGGCGGGCGGCGGCCCGGTGGTGTGCTCGGGCGGAGTCACGGTGCCGTGGACGGGCTCCGGCGACTGGCCCCCACGACTGCGCCTGAAGGGCCTGTTGACGGTGGAACGGCACGGCGGCGAGTGGCCGCGCACGAAGGGCGTGGTCCGCGGCATCCACGTGGTCGGCCAGGCCTACTCGGAGGAGAACCTGGTCCCGGGAAAGCGGACCCTCCGCCCGGTGGACAGCTGCCCGAAGCGGTTCGAGCACGTGGGGCGGGCGGCGGCGGGAGCGAAGCTGCGGAGGGAGGAGACGGGGGTGCTGATGGAGCTGGAGGTGGAATAAGAGGCAACCTGCAACAGGCCCCTACTCTCACGGGACGCCGCAGGGCGAACGGGCGGGTGGGAGCGATCCGCCGCGAAGCGGGCGGGCCCCTGCGCGCGCTGGACGGTGCGGGGTGAACGGGCGGGTGGGAGTGATCCGGCGGGCTCGAAACGCCCCCACCGGGGGTCAGGGAGAATGGTCCGGTGCGATACCGCGTGCTGGGGACGACCAGAGCCACCCGCCCCGACGGAACCCCCGTTCCCGTCGGCGGCGCCCGCCTCCGCGCCCTCCTCACCGCCCTCGCCCTCCGCCCCGGCGCTCTCGTCCCCGCCCAGACCCTCGTCGACGACGTATGGACGGGCGACGATTCCCCCGCGGACGCGACCGGCGCGCTGCAGGCGCTCGTGGCCCGGCTCCGCAGAGCGCTCGGCGCGGACGCCGTCGCCTCGGCGGACGGCGGCTACCGCCTCCACGCCCACCCCGACGACATCGACGTCTTCCGCTTCGACCGCCTCGTCGCCGACGGCACCCGCGCCCTCGCGGACGGCGACGCGGCGAAGGCCGCCACCGCCCTGGACGACGCGCTCGCCCTGTGGACCGGCGACCCCCTCGCCGACCTCCCCGAACGCACCGCGGACGCCGCCCGCTGGCAGGCCCGCCACCTCGACGCCCGCCGCGCCAGGATGACCGCGGCCCTCGCCCTGGGGGACGCCGGGCGGGTCCTGCCCGAGCTCGCCGAGCTCTGCGACACCTACCCCCTGGACGAACCGATGCAGGTCCTGCGGCTGCGCGCCCTCCGCGACACGGGCCGCGCGGCGGAGGCGCTCTCGGCGTACGAAGACGTGCGGCGCACCATCGCGGACCGGCTCGGCGCGGATCCGGGGCCCGAACTCCGCGCCCTGAACGAGGAGTTGCTGAGCGAGCCACCCGCCTCCCGGGTCCCCGCCCCCTTCACCGCCCGCGACCGCGCCCCCGGAAACCTCCGGGCCCGCCTCACCTCCTTCGTCGGGCGCGAGGCCGACATCGACGCGCTCCGCGGCGACCTCGGCGGCGCGCGGCTCGTGACGCTCCTCGGCCCCGGCGGCGCCGGAAAGACACGGCTGTCGCAGGAGGCGGCCGAGGCCGTCGCGGGAGACCACCCCGACGGCGTGTGGCTGGCCGAGCTCGCCCCGGTCGAGGACCCCGCGGACGTCCCCGCCGCCGTCCTCACCGCCCTCGGCGCCCGCGAGACCGTGCTGCGCGGTGCCGGCGCCGAGGAGATGCGGGCCATGACGGAGCGGCAGGGCAAGGATCCCGTCGCCCGGCTCGTCGAGCACTGCGACACGCGCCGCATGCTGATCGTCCTCGACAACTGCGAGCACGTCGTCGAGGCCGCCGCCCGCCTCGCCGACGAACTCCTCGCCCGCTGCCCCGGGGTGACGGTGCTCGCCACGAGCCGTGAACCCCTCGGCGTACCGGGCGAGTTGCTGCGGCCCGTCGAGCCGTTGCCCGAACCCGTCGCGCTGCGCCTGTTCGCCGAGCGCGGCGCCGCCGCCCGTCCTGGCTTCACCGTCGAGGCGGACCCGGCGGCCGCAGCCGAGATCTGCCGCCGCCTCGACGGCCTGCCGCTCGCCATCGAACTGGCCGCGGCCCGCCTTCGGATGCTCGGCCCACGCCAGATCGCCGACCGCCTCGACGACCGTTTCCGGCTGCTCACCAGCGGCGCCCGCACGGTCCTGCCCCGTCAGCAGACCCTGCGGGCCGTCGTCGACTGGTCCTGGGACCTCCTCGACGAGGCCGAACGTACGGTCCTGCGGCGCCTCTCGGTCTTCGCGGGCGGCTGCGACCTGACCGCGGCGGAGGAGGTGTGCGCGGCCCCCGGAAGCACGCCCGATGTCGCGAACCTGCTCGGTTCCCTCGTCGACAAGTCCCTCGTCGTCGCCGCCCCCGCACCGCTCGCCGACGGCGGCATGCGCTACCGGCTCCTCGAAACCGTCGCGGAGTACGCGGGGGAGCGGCTCGACGAGTCGGGGGACCGGGCCGCCGCCGAGCGGGCGCACCTCGTGCACTACCGCGAGGTCGCCCGGACCACCGACCCCGAGCTCCGGGGCCGCGGGCAGCTCGCCGCCGTGGAGCGTCTGGAGGCCGAGTACGAGAACCTGCGCACCGCCCTGCGCCACGCGGTCGCCGCACGGGACGAACAGGAGGCGCTCTGCCTCGTCCTGTCCCTGTCCTGGTTCTGGCAGATCCGCGGCCTGCGCCTGGAGACCCGCAACTGGTCCCGCGACGTCGCCGCCCTCGGCCCCGACCCGTTCGCCCCGCCCGTGGAGCCCGCCCCGGCGCTGTACGAGTCGTGCACGGAGGCGCCCCCGCCGATGCGCCCCGAGGTCCTCGCGGAGGCCCGCCGCGAGGTGCATCTGCTCCTCGTCTCCTGCATGGAGATGGACCTGGTGGACTGGCAGTCGCCGGAGGCGGCGTCGAAGCTGGAGGGCGTCCGGCGCGCGTACCGTCCCGGCCTCCCGCAGACCTGCCGGACACCCGGCAACCTGTGGTTCTTCGCCGTGCTGCTCGGCGGTGGCATGGAGGCGCTGCGGGTCACCCTCGACGAGACGGTCTCCGCCTGCCGTGCGTTCGGGTACGAGTGGGAGCTCGCCGCCGCCCTCCAGACGCGGGCCAACATCCTCGCCAACCGCAGCGACTGGGCGGGCGACGCACTGCGTGACGCGGACGAGGCGCTGCGGGCGTTCCGGCGGATCGGCGACGTGTGGGGCGTCGCCGAGGCGCTCGCCGCGCGGGGCGAGTCCCGGGAGCGGCGCGGCGAGTTCGCGGCGGCCGCGGAGGACTACGAAGCCGCCGTCGAGTACGCCACGCGGCTCGACGCGCAGAATCAGGTGGCGCTGCTCAAGGCCCGGCTCGGCTCGATCCTCACCGACTCGCCGGAGCGGCGGGACCTCTTCGAGCGGGGCGAGGCGCTGCTGCGGGAGGTCCTCGACAACCCGGGCCGGCACCGCACGGGCGACGCCGTCCCCGCCGCCCGGCTCTTCCTCGCCCTCGCGCTCGGCCGCAGCCGCCGTCTCGACGAGGCGCGCGATCAACTGCGGCTTCTCCGCCTTGAGTTCAGCGGCATCGGATACGCGGTCTTCGACAGTTCCGTGCTCGGCATCACGGCGTGGCTGGACGCGTTGGACGGGCGGCACGCCGAGAGTCTGACGGGGGCGTGCGAGGCCTTCGCGAAGGCCCTCGACCCGCTGTCGCGGATCGTCGCCCCGCACATGGTGGCCGTCCATCTGGCGATCGTCGCGATGGCGCTGGCGTCGGACGACGACGGCGGTCGCGCGCACGACGCCGCGCGGCTCCTGGCCGTCGCCGACGGCGAACTGCCGTCCGGGCACTTCGCGAACACGATGGAGCGGGAGATCCGCGAGGGCGCGGAGGAGCGGTGCAGGGCCGCGCTCGGGGACGGCCCGTACGAGGCGGCGTACGCCAAGGGCGGCGGCCTCTCCCTCGAAGAGGCCGCCGCCCTGTGCGCCGCATGGGCGCAAACGCCCCGGTGATCCGTGAGACCGGTGATCCGTGATCAGTTCTTCGTACGGAACTTGTGGATCGCGATGGGTGCCATGACCACCGTGAGCGCCACCGACCAGCCCACCGTCACCCACAGGTCGTGGGCCACGGGGCCGCCGACCATCAGACCGCGGGCGGAGTCCGCGAGCGCGGACAGCGGGTTGTAGTCGGTGAAGCCCTGCAGCCAGCCCGGCATGGACTGGGTCGGCGCGAAGATCGACGAGCCGAACTGCAGCGGCATCAGGACCAGGAAACCCATCGCCTGCACGGACTGGGCGCTCTTCATGGAGACACCGAGGACCAGGAAGATCCACATGATGGACGTGCCGAAGAGGGCGGAGAGGCCGACCGCGGCGAACAGGCCGCCCCAGTTGGTGATGTCGAAGCCCACCAGGACACCGACGATCATCATGATCGTCGTCGCGATGAGCAGCCGCATCAGCTCCACCACGATCTTGGCGAAGAGCACCGATCCCTGGCCGATCGGCAGGGTCCGGAAGCGGTCCATGATGCCGTTCTGGAAGTCCTGGTTGAAGCCGGTGCCGACGGCCATGGCGATGTTCATGCTCATCATCGCCATCATGCCGGGCACCACGTACTGCACGTACTGGTCCTGACCGCCGCCCAGCGCCTGCCCGATGGAGCCGCCGAAGACGTACACGAACAGGAGCGTGAAGACGATCGGCATCAGGACCGCGTCGAACATCGACTCCGGGTCCTGCCGGATCCACAGGAGATTGCGGCGGACCAGCGCGCCGGTGTGCCGGACGTGGCCGCGCAGGCCGATGCGGGCGTCCGCCTCGTCCTTCTTGAGGGGGGCGGCCGTGAGTGTGGTGGCGCTCATACGGCGACCTCCTCGAGTTCCGTGGGGCGGGCGTCCTGCGGTGCACTGGCCTTCTGGCCGGTGATGGACAGGAACACCTCGTCCAGGCTGGGCAGTTCGGTGGCTATCGAGCCGATGGTGATGCCGCGCGCGGTGACCGCGCCGACGACGGCGGTCAGCTGCTCGTCGCTGAGGATCGGGACGAGGACCGTGCCGGACTCGGTGTCCACCGTCGTGGTGGCGAGACCGGTCAGGCCCAGGTCGTCGAGGGCATTCGCGAGCGGGCCGAGCTCCAGCGGGTCGGCGGGGCGGACGCGCAGGGTCCGGCCGCCGACCTTCGCCTTCAGCTCGTCGATGCCGCCGTTGGCGATGACCTTGCCGCGGTCGATGACCGTCAGCTCGGAGGCCAGCTGCTCGGCCTCCTCCATGTACTGGGTGGTGAGCAGCACGGTCACGCCGTCGCCGACCATCCGCTTGACCTCGCCCCACACCTCGTTGCGGGTGCGGGGGTCGAGGCCGGTCGTCGGCTCGTCCAGGTAGAGCACGGACGGACTGCCGATCATCGACGCGGCGAGGTCGAGGCGGCGGCGCATACCGCCGGAGTACGTGCTGGCGGGGCGCTTGGCCGCCTCGGTGAGCGAGAACCGTTCGAGGAGACCGTCGGCGCGTGACCTGGCCTCCTTGCGGGACAGGTCGAGCAGTCGCCCGATCATGTAGAGGTTCTCGCGGCCGGACAGCTTCTCGTCCACCGCCGCGTACTGCCCGGTGAGGCCGATGACGCGGCGGAGCTGGCGGGGCTGACGCACCACGTCGTACCCGGCGACCAGCGCGGAGCCCGCGTCCGGGGTGATGAGGGTGGAGAGGCAGCGCACCAGGGTCGTCTTGCCTGCGCCGTTGGGGCCGAGGACGCCGAGGACGGTGCCCTCGCGCACGTCGAGATCCACGCCGTCCAGTGCTTTGGTCTCGCCGTAGTGCTTGACCAGTCCCCTTACGGTGACCGCGCTCCCTGCGCCGCCGGGGTTCATGTCGATTCGCTTCATGCCCCCAAGGTGTCAGAGGCCACCGACAAACCACCGACAGCCGACCGACAGACGCCTGACGCCCGGCGGACAGGAGAGCGGACCGGGCGGCGCACGGGAAAGCGGCAGCCCGCCGACGGGGGAAGTTCGGCGGGCTGCCGTGGTGCCGCGATGGACTCAGGCGGTCATCAGTGGACCGCGTGCTCGGGTGCGGGGAACGCGCCGCCGACGACGTCCTCGGCGAACGCCTTCGCCGCGCCGGCCATGGCGCCGCGCAGCTCCGCGTACTTCTTCACGAAGCGCGGCATCTTCCCGCCGGTCAGGCCCATCATGTCCGTCCAGACGAGGACTTGGGCGTCGCAGTCGGAGCCCGCGCCGATCCCGACGGTCGGGATGTGCAGGGACCGGGTGACCTCGGCCGCGAGCTCCGCCGGGACCAGTTCCAGGACGACCGCGAACGCGCCCGCGTCCTGCGCGGCCTTGGCGTCGTTGAGGAGCCGGTGGGCCGCCTCGTCGCCGCGGCCCTGCACGCGGTACCCCATGGTGTTCACGGACTGCGGGGTCAGGCCGAGGTGGGACATGACGGGGATGCCGGACTGCACCAGCAACTCCGTCTGGGCCAGGGAGCGTTCGCCGCCCTCCAGCTTCACCGCGCCGACGCCCGCCTCCTTCACCAGGCGGGTCGCCGACCGGAGCGCCTGGACGGGGCCCTCCTGGTACGAGCCGAACGGCAGGTCGCCGACGATCAGGGCGCGGCTCGTGCCCCGTACGACCGCGGCGGACAGCATGGTCATCTCGTCGAGGGTGACGGGCACGGTCGTCTCGTACCCGAGGTGGCAGTTGCCCGCCGAGTCGCCGACGAGCATGACGGGGATGCCCGCCTCGTCGAAGACGGACGCGGTCATCGCGTCGTAGGCGGTCAGCATGGGCCACTTCTCGCCGCGCTCCTTGGCGGCGGTGATGTCGCGCACAGTGATGCGCCGGGTGCCCTTGCCGCCGTACAGCGCCTTGCTGCTGTCGGGGTTCCGCGGGGCGTCGGCGCTCTTCTGGGCAGCCGAAAGCTGCGTCATCGCAACGGCTCCTTCTGTCATCTCGAGGCGCCCTGACGGCGTCCCCGGATCCCCTCCATGGTGACACCACGTGCCGCTCCGGGGCTAGTGCGGTGCTCTGTGACGCCGTCGGGTAAAGCGTGTCTCTACCGTTCGGCAAGGATGTCCCATACTTTCGATACGAGACGGTCTCGTATCGAAATTGCTCTACGCTGGTTCCATGTCCTCCCCTGCCATGCCCACCCCGTCCCGCGTACCGGAAGCCGTCCACCGGCGCCGGTGGGCGATCCTCGGGGTGCTGATGCTCAGCCTGCTGATCGTCGTCCTCGACAACTCGATCCTGAACGTCGCCATCAAGACGATCTCCACCCCCGCACCGACCGGCCTCGGCGCCACCCAGAGCGAGCTGGAATGGGCGATCAACGCCTACACGCTCGTCTTCGCGGGCCTCCTCTTCACGGCGGGCCTGCTCGGCGACCGGCTCGGCCGGAAGAAAGTCCTGCTCGGCGGCCTCGTCGTCTTCGGCATCGGCTCGGCGCTCGCCGCCATGTCCGGCTCGCCGCTCCAGCTCATCGCCTTCCGGGCCGTCATGGGCCTCGGCGCGGCCTTCGTGATGCCGGCGACCCTCGCCGTCCTCATGAACGTCTTCGAACGCGACGAACAGCCCAAGGCCATCGGCATCTGGGCCGGCGGCGTCGGCCTCGCCATCGCCATCGGGCCCATCACCGGCGGCGTGCTGCTCGACCACTTCTGGTGGGGCTCGGTCTTCCTGATCAACGTACCGATCGTGATCGTCGCCCTGGCGCTGATGGTCTGGCTGGTGCCCGACTCCCGCGACCCCGCGCCCGGCCGCATCGACCTCTTCGGCGTCGCGCTCTCCGTCGTCGGCCTGGTGCTCCTCGTCTACGGCATCATCAAGGGCGGCCAGCTCGCCGACTTCACCGATCCGGCCGTCCTCGGCACGGTCGGCGCGGGCCTCGCCGTGCTGGTCGCGTTCGTGCTGTACGAGAAGCGCAGCGACCACCCCTCCATCGACATCACGTACTTCAAGAACCGGGTGTTCTCCGCGGCGATCAGCGCCATCGCGCTCGTCTTCTTCGCGCTGATGGGCGTCACCTTCTTCTCCGTCTTCTACACCCAGAGCGTGCGGGGCTACTCGCCGCTGCAGACGGGTCTGCTGATGCTGCCGCTCGCCGTGGCCCAGCTGATCTTCGCGCCGCGCGCCCGGCTCGTCGTCGACCGCTTCGGCGTACGGGCCGTGTGCACGGGCGGACTGCTCCTCCTGACGGCGACCCTCGCGGCCTTCACCCTCCTCGACGCCGACACGCCGATCTGGTTCCTGGAAGTCGTGTTCTTCCTGATGGGCACCGGCATGGCGCACATCATGACGCCCACCAGCGTCGTCATCATGCAGGCCCTGCCGCGCGAGAAGGCCGGCTCCGCGTCCGCGCTCAGCAACACGTTCCGGCAGGTCGGCGGCGCCCTCGGTATCGCGGTCCTCGGCTCCGTGCTGTCCACGGCGTACCGCAACGGCGTCGAGGACAAGCTGACCCTGCTGCCCGAAGGGGCGCGGCACACCGCGGGCGAGTCCATCGAGGCGACCCTCGGCGTCGCCGCGAAGCTCGGCCCCAAGGGCGAGCCCCTGGTCTCCGCGGCCAACGACTCCTTCCTGCACGCCATGCACGTCACGGCGCTGTGCGGCGCGGGCGTCGCCGTGCTCGGCGCGCTGGTCGTCTTCCTCTTCCTGCCGGGCCGCACGCCGCCGGAGGCGGACCCGGTCGAGGAGACGGGTGAGCCGGTGGGGGCCGCCGGGCGCTGAGGGAGAATCGGCCGGGCGGCCGGGCCCCGGCCGCCCGCGGGCAGAGAGGGAGGGACGACGTGGTCCACAAGGGCGCGAGTGTCACGAGCGGCGGTGGCGTCGCGGACAGCGGTGACGCCGCGGAAGGCGGTGACTTCGCCGGCGTGGCGCCCCTCTCCAAGGGCGGCCGGGGGCGGCCCAGGAGCGAGGCCGTCGAGCAGGCGATCATCGAGGGAGTCGTACGGCTCCTGGAGGACGGCGTCTCCCTCACCGAGCTCTCCATCGAACGGATCGCCCGCACCGCGGGCGTCGGCAAGGCCACCATCTACCGGCGCTGGGACGGCAAGGAAGCCCTCTTCGTCGACGTCCTGCGCGCCTTCGAGGAGCCCGACCTGGAACGGCCCGGCACCTCGATGCGCGACGACCTCGTCTGCGTCCTGGAGAGCCTGCGCCGCCGCGGCCTGACCATGCGCTCCTCGGCCCTGCTGCACAACGTCTTCGCCCAGATGAAGACCCTGCCCAAGCTCGCCGAGGCGTACCAGGAGACGGTCGTCGCGCCCCGCCGCCGCATCATCGTCGACGTGCTGCGGCGGGGTGTCGAGGACGGCGAGCTGCGCGCGGACATCGACCTGGAGATGGCCAACGACCTCTTCGTCGGACCCATGCTGCTGCGCACGATCCTGCGTCCCGGCGCACCGCTCGACGACCATCTCGCCGAACGGATCGTCGACACGGTCCTGGAGGGACTGCGGCCCCCGCAACGCTGACCCGCGGTTATGCGCATTTCGTCACAGAGGCCGCTCTGCGCCGCTGTTCAGGAACCCGTCGCGGCGCACTGTTCGTCCTGGTGCCTGTACGGCCGTCGTGGACGGCAGGGACGACACCGGATCATCGCCTAGGGTTTCCTGGGCGGGACAGACGGTGTGCACGGCAGCAGTGAGGCGACGAGAGCATGGCGCAGGCGTACATGACGGAGACGGGCAGCGGCGGCTCGGGCCCCGAGCGTCCGGGGACCCGGTTCCGACGCCTGCTCGACGGCTGGCGGGGCGACCCGGGCATCTGGCGGCGCGGCCTGGTCACGGCCGGTGTGGCCGTCTTCCTCGCGCTGGTGATGCTGTTCCACGCGCAGATCCCCAACAACGTGGGCAACCTCGGCTCCCTGACGGAGACGTTCCTGCCCTGGCTCGGCCTCTTCATCCCGGTGCTGCTGGTCATCGCGGTGGTCCGCAAGTCCGCCACCGCGCTGATCGCGCTGCTGCTTCCGGTGATCATCTGGGTCGACTCGTTCGGCGGCCTGATCACCGGCAAGTCGGGCACCGGCGGCGACCTCACCGTCGCCACACACAACGTCAACGCGGACAACGCCGACCCGACGGGCACCGCCAAGGACGTCGCCGCCTCCGGCGCGGACATCCTCGCCCTGGAGGAGCTCACCCCGTCCGCGGTGCCCGTGTACGAGAAGGCGCTGGCCGGCACGTACAAGTACCACGCGGTCAAGGGCACCGTCGGCCTCTGGAGCAAGTACCCGCTGTCCGACACCCGGCCCGTCGACATCAAGCTCGGCTGGGTCCGCGCGATGCGCACGACCGTGACGACGCCGAAGGGCGAGGTCGCCGTCCACGTCGCGCACCTGCCGTCGGTGCGCGTGAAGCTCGACGCGGGCTTCACCGCCAACCAGCGGGACAACAGCGCCGACGCCCTCGGCGAGGCCATCGCCGACGAGAAGATCGGCAAGGTCGTCCTGCTCGGCGACCTCAACGGCACGATGAACGACCGCGCGCTGAACGCCGTCACCTCGCAGCTGCGGTCCACGCAGGGCGCTGCGGGCGACGGCTTCGGTTTCAGCTGGCCCGCGTCGTTCCCGATGGCGCGCATCGACCAGATCATGGTCAAGGGCGTCGAGCCGGTCTCCTCCTGGACGCTGCCGGAGACGGGCAGCGACCACCTGCCGATCGCGGCACGGGTCGACCTCTCGTCGTGAAGCGGTAAGGGCACGGGGGCGGAATACGCGGGGACGACATAGGCGGGGACGGAATACGTGGCGGGCGCGGCTTTGTTCCGCAAGTAAACTTACGGGTTCTCCGTATCCCCCCGCTCCACACCCTCTCCCCGCCCCACACCCTCCCCCCACTGCCCCCGCATCCGTGGAA
Organism: Streptomyces venezuelae; assembly: GCF_008642355.1. Classification (NCBI taxonomy): domain Bacteria; kingdom Bacillati; phylum Actinomycetota; class Actinomycetes; order Kitasatosporales; family Streptomycetaceae; genus Streptomyces; species Streptomyces venezuelae. The sequence continues at coordinate 2,242,713 of NZ_CP029193.1, read as the reverse complement.
GGTACTTCTTCATGCCCCTGGCCCTGCTCGCCCTCGCCGTGGGCGCCTTCGGCATCGGCACGACCGAGTTCGTGATGATGGGCCTGCTGCCCAACGTCGCCGACGACCTGGACATATCCATCCCGGTCGCCGGACACCTCGTCTCCGCGTACGCGCTCGGCGTCGTCATCGGAGCCCCGCTGCTCGCCGCCGTCACCGCGAAGCTCCCGCGCCGCCGCGTCCTCATCGGCCTCATGGTCCTGTTCGTCGTCGGCAACGCACTCTCGGCGGCAGCCCCCGACTACCACCTGCTCATGGCCGCGCGCTTCCTCAGCGGACTGCCGCACGGCGCGTTCTTCGGCGTCGGCGCGGTGGTCGCCACCGGGCTCGTCGCGCCCGAGCGAAAGGCCCGCTCGGTCTCCCTGATGTTCCTCGGCCTGACCGTCGCCAACATCGTGGGCGTGCCGGTCGCCACCGCGATGGGACAGCAGCTCGGCTGGCGCGCCACGTTCCTCGCGGTGAGCGCCATCGGGCTCGCGGCCATCGCCGCGCTCGCCCTCCTGGTCCCCGCCGACCATGCCCACGGCGACGCGGCAGGACTGCGCGGCGAACTCAGGGCGCTGCGCAGCGTCCCGGTCTGGCTGGCGCTCGGCACGACCGTCGCGGGCTTCGGAGCGCTGTTCTCCGCGTACAGCTACATCACGCCGATGCTGACCGACACGGCCGGCTACGCCGAGTCCAGCGTCACCCTCCTCCTCGCCCTGTTCGGCGTCGGCGCGACCGCGGGCAACCTCCTGGGCGGCCGTCTCGCGGACCGCTCCCTGCGCGGCACGCTCTTCGGCGGGCTCATCTCGCTCGCCGTGGTCCTTGGCTTCTTCCCGCTGCTCATGACCGCGGCGTGGAGCGCCGCGCTCGGCGTCGTGCTGCTCGGGATGGCGGCGTTCACGACGGGCTCGCCGCTGCAGCTCATGGTCATGGAGAAGGCGGCGGCCGCGCCGTCGCTGGCCTCCTCCGCCAACCAGGGCGCCTTCAACCTCGCCAATGCGGGCGGCGCGTGGATCGGCGGCCTCGCGCTGGCGGCGGGCTTCGGCACGACGTCGCCCGCGGTGACCGGCGCGGTTCTCGCGGTGCTCGGCCTCGCGGTGGCGGGCCTGGCGTACGCGGTGGACCTGCGGAGGGGGCCCGTGCGGGGTGCGGAGCGGTTGGTGGCGTCGTCGACGCCCGAGCACCGCGAACCGGCCCGCTCCTGACCGGCTCGCCCGCGCACGCGTGCCCTACAGCTCCGTGCGGTGCCGGGAAAACGGATGGGTGTTCTGGGCCGCCACGAAGCGGCGGCCCGGAACACCGCCCCCTCAGCCGGAGGCGGACTCCCGCCAGCGGTTCGTGATCGGGAGACGGCGGTCCTTGCCGAAGCCCTTCGCCGAGATCTTCGTCCCCGGCGGGTACTGCCGCCGCTTGTACTCCGCGGTGTCCACCATCCGCAGCGTCTTGGTGACCAGCTCACGGTCGTAGCCCGCGGCCACGATCCTGTCGGCGCCCTGGTCACGGTCGACGTAGAGCTCCAGGATCGCGTCGAGGACCGGGTAGTCGGGGAGCGAGTCCGTGTCGACCTGGTCCGGGCGCAGCTCGGCGCTCGGCGGCTTGCTGATGGAGTTCTCCGGGATCGGCGGCGTCTGCCCGCGCTCCTCGGCCGCACGGTTGCGCCACTTGGCGAGCCGGAAGATCGCCGTCTTGTAGACGTCCTTGATGGGGCCGTACGCGCCGACGGAGTCGCCGTAGAGCGTCGAGTAGCCGACGGCCAGCTCGGACTTGTTGCCCGGCGCGAGCACGATGTGGCCCTCCTGGTTGGAGAGCGCCATCAGCATCGTGCCGCGCAGCCGCGACTGGAGGTTCTCCTCGGCGAGACCGGTGAGCCCGAGCGAGCCCATGTACGCGTCGAACATCGGCGCGATCGGCACGGTGCGGAAGTTCAGCCCGGTGCGCCGCGCCAGCTCCTCCGCGTCGCCGATGGAGTGCTCCGAGGAGTAACGGGACGGCATGGCGACGCCGTACACGTTCTGCGCGCCGAGCGCGTCGCAGGCGATGGCGGCGGTGAGCGCGGAGTCGATGCCGCCGGAGAGCCCGATGAGGACGCTGCTGAAACCGTTCTTCGCGGCGTACGCGCGCAGGCCCACGACCAGCGCCGAGTACACCTCCTCGTCGTCGTCGAGCCGCTCGGCGTACCCGCCGGTCAGCTCGCCCTCGTACGCGGGAAGCGGCTCCTGCGACAGCGTCACGTGCTCGATGCGCAGCCCGTCGTCCACGACGCCGGACGGCGGCACGGGCGCGGCGGCCGGCAGCTCCAGGTCCAGCACGATGCAGCCCTCGGCGAACTGCGGGGCCCGCGCGATGACTTCGCCGTCCTTGTCGACGACGATCGAGTCCCCGTCGAAGACCAGCTCGTCCTGCCCGCCGATCATCGCGAGATAGGCGGTGGTGCAGCCGGCCTCCTGCGCACGCTTGCGCACGAGCTCGAGCCGCTGGTCGTCCTTGTTCTGCTCGTACGGCGACGCGTTGATGGAGAGCAGCAGCCCCGCCCCCGCACTGCGCGTCGCCGGCACGCGGCCGCCGTCCTGCCAGAGGTCCTCGCAGATGGCGAGCGCGACGTCCACGCCGTGCACGCGCACGACCGGCAGCGTCTCGCCCGGCACGAAGTAGCGGAACTCGTCGAAGACGCCGTAGTTGGGGAGGTGGTGCTTGGAGTAGGTCAGGACGGCCTCGCCGCGGTACAGCACGGCGCCCGCGTTGCGCGGGGCCCCCGCGGGCTGGCCGAACTTGGGCTTGGCCTCCTCGGTACGGTCGAGATAGCCGACGACGACCGGCAGCTCCCCGAACCCCTCGTCTCTCAGCCGCACGGCGAGCGCGCGCAGCGCGTCCCGCGAGGCCTGGACGAAGGACGAACGCAGAGCGAGGTCCTCGACGGGATACCCGGTCAGCACCATCTCGGGGAACGCGACGAGATGCGCCCCCTGCTCGGCGGAGTGCCGGGTCCAGCGGACGACCGCCTCGGCGTTCCCGGCGAGATCGCCGACGGTCGAGTCGATCTGATTCAGAGCGAGGCGTAGTTGAGGCACGGAATCAGTGTAATCGTCAGAGCGACGCGATGGCCTGTCGGTGATCTCACCTAACGGGCCCGGACCAACTCTCGCTGTCGTACGCGAGCAGGCCCGGCTCGACCTGGACCTCCAGGACCGACGCCGCGTCGGAGGGAAGACTCACCGCGTACGTGGCGGTGGACCGCTCGCCGGGCTGCAGTTTGCCGCCCAGCTCCCTCGGCATGTCGCCGGAGAAGATCATCTCGCCCTGTGCGCCGTCGGCGTCCTTGAACGTCACGGTGGACAGATCCAGGTCGATGGTGTTCCCCGAGCCGTTGACCACGGTGATCTTGACGGTCAGGGCCTTGTTGCCGTCGGCGTGCCCGACCGCGTAGGGGCCGGGCCGGTAGGGAGAGGGCTTCGCGACGGTCACCTTCACGCCGTCGTCGTACGCGAACGCCTCCCCGAACCGCAGCGCATCGGAGTCGGGCCCTCTTGCCGTGGAGGACTCCTTCTTGCCGCCCGTACTGTGCAGATCGTCCACCGTGTCGTTGACCACCGTGACCGTGATGGCGAGCCCGACCACCGCGAGGATCGCGGCGACCGCGCCGAGCGACGTGCCCCAGATCGCCACGCCCTTGTTGTCCGCCTGTCCCTTGCGGGCGCGCCCGATTCCGACGCACCCGAAGACCAGCGCCAGGACGGCGAGGACGCCGGCGGCCCAGAACAGCAGCGGGATCAAACCGCACAGCACCCCGATGATGCCGAGCACCAGGGACGCGACGCCGAGGCCGTTGCGGAGCGGCTGCGGCGGCGGTTCTGGTGGCCGTTGCCCCCATTGGGGCGGTGGGGGAGGGGTGCCGGGCGTGGTCATGGCAGGGCCCCTTCGGGAAGGGGCAGGTCAGGTGGCGGCCTGCGGGTGTTTATGCCGTCATTGTCCCTCTTTCTGGCGTGAATGCCCACATTTATGGTGGCCCGGGGCGACGCCCCCGGACGGGTGTCCGGGAGCGCGCCCCACGCGGGTCCCGGCCCGCGTGACTGCCCGTCAGGTGCGGTAACCGAGTACCGTCATCATTCCCGCCTCCGCGTGGTAGACATTGTGGCAGTGGATCATCCACAGGCCCGGGTTGTCCGCCTCGAAGTCCACCGAAAGCGTGCCGTTCGGCAGCACGATGGCCGTGTCCTTGCGGGGGCCGCCGCGCACGCCCGCCAGGGCGAAGGTGTGGCCGTGGAGGTGGACGGGGTGCCACATCGACGTCGAGTTGGCGAACGTCAGGCGGACCCGCTCACCCGCGCGGACGGGGTGACGCTGTCCCGGGGCGTAGGGCTTCTTGTCGAAGGCCCAGTCGTACTTGGCCATGCCGCCCGTCAGTCGGAGCCGGATCGTGCGGTCCGGCCTGCGGGAAGGCAGCGCCACGGACTCGTGCGCGCGCAGCTTGTCCGCCGTCAGGAGGCGGCCCTTCAGCTCGGCGGGGCGGGCCGACGCCGTGGGTGTGGCGCCGCCGCCCGTGCGCAGCACCGCGAGGGCCGCTTCCTTCTTGCCCTCGGCCAGTGCGGTCAGCGGGAAGACACCGTCCTTGGCGGTGACCAGCACGTCGTACCGCTCACCCATGCCGAGGAGCAGCGCGTCCGTCGCCGTGTGCCGCACGGGGAAGCCGTCGGTGTGCGTCACCGTCATCTCGTGGCCGCCGAGCGCGACGCGGAACGCGGTGTCACCGCCGGCGTTGATGACGCGCAGGCGGATGCGGTCGCCGGGGCGGGCGCGGAACTGCGTGGGCGCCTTGGCCGTACGCCCGTTGACCAGGTAGTGCGGGTAGGCGACGTCGCCCGCGTCGCCGCCGAGCAGGCCGCTCGTGGCGCCCATCATCATGCGGGAGGGGCCGGGGGCGGGGGAGCCGTCTGCCCGCAGGGCGGCGTGGGTCATGTCCGCCATGTTCGACATGTCGTGTCCGCCGTGGCCGCCGCCATCGCCCCCCGAGTCACCGCCCATGTCATGGTCCGCCATGCCCTTGCTCAGTTCCGCGAGCACGCCGTCCGGGGTTGATCCGTCCACTCCGTCGACCCAGTCGTCGAGGACGACGACCCACTCCTTGTCGTACTTCAAGGGCTCCCTCGGGTCCTCCACGATCAGGGGTGCGTACAGGCCTCTGTCCTGCTGGGTTCCGGAGTGGGGGTGGAACCAGTACGTCCCCGGGTGCGGCACCGCGAAGCGGTAGGTGAAGTCCGCGCCGGGCTTGATGTCCTGCTGGGTGAGGCCGGGGACGCCGTCCATGTCGTTGCGGAGGGCGACGCCGTGCCAGTGCAGGGACGTGGCCCGCGGCAGGTGGTTGGCGAGGGTGAGGGCGAGGGTGTCGCCCGCGGTGACGCGGACCTCCTTGCCGGGGAGCCGGTCCCCGTACGCCCATGTCCTGACGGTGGGCCCGCCCAGGTCGAGCCCGGTCTGTGCGGCCGTCAGTCTGACCTCACGGGTGCGGCCGCCACGGCCCCGCTTCTTCTCGGCGTCCGCGACCTCCCTGCCCGCGGGGTCCACGTATCCGTCAGGGCCGGAGGCCCCGCCCTGACCGTGACTGCCGTGACCGCCGTGCCCTGTACGGCGGCCCGGGTCCGCGTCGGAACAGGCCGTCAGGATCCCCGTCCCGGCGACCGCGGCGGCGGCGCCGAGCACGGCGCGCCGGGAGGGGCCGCGTCCGGAGGGAACGCGCATGGAAACTTCATTACGCATGACTGAGTGACACCTCGTCGTGTGGTGCGTGTGGTGCGTGCGGCTGGACACGTCTGCTGCTTCTGGTGCACGGCTCGGCGCCCGCGGGTCCCCATCGGGACGCCACGAGTTCCACGGGCAGCGCGAAGCAGCCGGTGCGCAGGCCTAAATACGCAGCACCGACAGGTGGGAGAGGAGTGTGCGAGGCGGCGGCGGGTTCGGCCGCAGGGCGTGCAGGAGCCGTCCCGGCGTACGCGAACGGTCGACGACCCCACCCGGCCGCAGCAGCCCGGCCCGCACCAGCACGAGCAGCGTGAACGCGCCGAGCACCGCGAGGCACACGGACAGCGGATCCATCGCCATCCCGTCGCCCGACCCGTGCGAAGCATCGGCAACGAGCCGGTCCCCGACGCCACGCCGGTGCGCGGCGGCGCCGCTGTACTGAACGGCGGCCCCTGCCTGGTGGGCGGCGGCGCCGAGTTGTCGCTCGTTGGCGCCGGGCCGAGGATCGGCGGCCCCCGTCCCGCGGGCAGCCGCGTCGCGTTCGGGCTGTGCCGTGTCCGTCCCGTGGGACAGTGCGTCGAGACGGGGTGGGTGCGGGGGTGGCGTGGTGACCCCGGTGTGCCGCATCGCGGCCGGTTCCGGGGCGCCCCCGTGGTCGCCCGAGGGATGCCCCAACGTGTGCATCGTCACGATTCCGAGCAGCAGCGCGGCGAGCAGCAACAGCCGCCCGGTCCCGTCGCCGATCCTCGGCCCCGTCCTCGCCATGCGGCCGACCTTACCCCCGCCGGGTATGCGGCGACATGCGGGCCCCCGCCGCTCCGACGATCATGAGCGCATGACGAACACGGACGAACCGCAGCAAACCCGTGCGGGAAGCCTGCCGGAACCGGACCCCGCCATTCCGAGGCAGTTCATCTCCTGGGTGACGCTCGCCCTGATGACCACCGCGTCCGTCGCCAGCCTGCGTCCCTCGCCGTCGATGGCCATCTACGGACTGGCCGCCGTCTTCCTCTACCTCCTGCCCGCCGTCGTCTTCCTGCTCCCCACCGCCCTCGTGGGCGCCGAGCTCGCCTCCGGATGGTCGGGCGGCATCTACAGGTGGGTGAGCGAGGCGCTGGGCAGGCCGCTGGGGTTCGTCGCCGTGTGGTGCCAGTTCGCCATGACCATCGCGTACTACCCGAGCCTGCTCGCCTACGTGGCCTCGACGTTCGCGTACGTCATCCATCCGAGCCTCGCCGAAAACGGCCCCTACGTAGCGATCGTCATCGTCGTCATCTACTGGACGGGTGTCTGGGTGACCTGCCGGGGCACCAAGACAGTCGCCGGGCTCTCCTCCTCGGGGCTGATCATCGGCACCCTCGTCCCCGGCGTGGTCCTCGTCGTCCTCGGCATCGTCTTCCTCGGGCAGGGCAACGAGTCCGCCGCGCCCATGAGCCCCGACCACTGGCTGCCCCCGTGGACCGGCCTCGCCAGCCTCGTCCTCATCGTCAACAACTTCCTCTCCTACGCGGGCATGGAGATGAACGGCGTCCACGTGTCCTCGCTGCGCCACCCCCGCGCCGAGTACCCGCGCTCGATCTTCCTCGCCACCGGCCTCGTCCTGCTGATCTTCATCCTTCCGGCCCTGGCCATCAGCTGGGTCATGCCGTCGGAGGAGCTCAGCCTCACCGCCGGTCTGATGCAGGCCTTCCAGGCGTTCTTCGACCACTTCCACGTCGGCTGGCTGACGAAGGTCGTCGGGATCATGCTCGTCATGGCGGCGCTCGGCGGCATGCTCACGTGGCTCGCCGGGCCCGCGAAGGGCCTGGTCACGCTCGCCCGCCAGGAGGGCTACCTGCCGCCGGTCCTGCAGAAGTTCAACAAGGCGGGCGTCCCGCGCAACATCATGGTCGCGCAGGGCGTCGTCACCACGCTGATCGGCGTCCTGTACGCCTTCAGTGACGACGTCTCCAGCGCGTACTGGATGTTCTCCGTCATCACCGTGCAGATCTACCTCATCGCGTACCTGCTGATGTTCGTGGCCGTCGTACGGCTGCGGGCTTCACAGCCGGAGGTGCCGCGCGGCTTCGTCGTCCCCGCCGTGAAGGTCGTCGCGGCCGTCGGATTCGTCGCGTCGCTCGCCGCGCTCGCCATCGGCTTCGTACCGCCCGACCAGTTCGGCAAGGGCCCCCTGTGGCGCTACCTCCTGATCGTCGGCGGCGGCCTGCTCGCACTCGGCGTCCTGGCGCCCGCCGCCTTCCTCAAGTTCCGCAAACCCGGCTGGATCCACCCCGACCACAGGGCGACACATGAGCCGAGATAGCGCCTGTACGCCGATGCCCTCTCCCGCGACGACAGCCGCCCCCATGGCGAAACAGCAGCCCCCCGCCGCGTGGCGGCCCGCCCGGACCTCGCGGTCCACCGCCGCGCGCGTCCTCGCGGGCCTCCTGCTGGCCGGCGCCCTCGCGTACAGCACCTGGCCGGCGGAGATGTTGCTGCCGACCGGGCTCTCGCCCCGCACGGCGTACGTCAGTGAACTCGCCGCCGAGGACCAGCCGTACGGGACGTTCTTCCGCACCGTGGACCTCCTCGCCGGGCTCCTCGTCCTCGCGGGCGCGGTATGGGCGTCGACGGCCCGGAGGACGCGCGCAGGACGGCTCCCCGCGGTCGGCTGGGCGGGGCTCGCGCTGTTCGGCGCCGCCACCGCCGCCGACTCACGGCTGCCGCTGAGCTGCGCGGCGACCGCCGACCCCGGCTGCCTCGCGCGGGAGCGGGCGGGCGACGTGCCGTGGACGCACACCGCGCACGCGGTCAGCAGCAGCCTCGCCGTCGCGGGGGCGCTGGTCGGCATGGTGCTCCTCACCGTCGCGGCCCGCCGCCGTGCCGCGTCCTGGCGCGCGCTCGCGCGCACGGGGCCGTTCCTCGTCGCCCTCGAACTGGTCGCCACCGGCTGGACCCTGACGTCCATCGCCGCGTTCGAGGCCGGCCTCGGCACATGGGGACTCGGGATCGGGCAGCGGCTGCAGGTGCTGGCCATCGCGGTGTGGCTCGTCGTCCTCGCGTGGTCGGCGGCGGCGGAGGCGCGGCGGGAGTGACGACGTTCGTACGGGGCGGGTTCACTCGGGCCGGGTTCGTACGGGTCGGGGGAGTGCCGCACCACGTCGAGGTGACGGGCCGCGGACCGGTGTGCGTGCTCGGTGCCGGGCTCGGGCTCGGCTGGTTCGACTGGGACCCGGTGGTGCCGCTGCTGGCCCCGCACCGGACCGTGGTCCGCTTCGACCGGCCCGGCCTCGGACTCAGCGGCCACGCGCGCGTGGCGCCCACCGCGCGGGACGAGGCGGAGCGGATCGTGCGGGTCCTGGACGCGGTGGGTCTCGGCGGGGCGCCGGTGACGGCGGTCGGGCACTCGCTCGCCGGATTCCACATGGAGGCGTTCGCGCGGCTGTTCCCGGAGCGCACGGCGGGGCTCGTCCTCGTCGACTCCAGCGTCGAGGAACGGCCCCGCACCCTCCTGCCGCGCGGGATGCGGGTGGCGGCCACGCGCGCGTGCGGCACGCTGCTGTGCACGACGGGACTGCCGCGGGCGGTGGGACCCGCCCTGCGCCGCCTGACGGCACCGACGCCGTGGGCGTGGCTCTACGGGAGCAGCCGGGTGTGGCGGGCGGCGCTCATGGAGTACGTGACGTACGGCGACACGGCCCGCGAACTCGCCGCGCTCCGCCGCCGCCTGCCCCTTCCCGAGGGGGCCCCGGTGACGGTGCTCGCCGCGTACGGAGGCGGCTCGCGCCGCTGGCTCGGCCGCCAACGACGACTCGCCCACGCCCTCGACGCGTCCTTCCGCGTGGCGGCCCCGTCGGGCCACCTGGTGATGCGCGACCGTCCCGCGGAGGTGGCGCGAGCCGTGCTCGCCGGGGGACCTATCCCCGAACCCGCCGCACACTGTCCCGGATGACGATGTGCGTGCCCAGCACGTGCCGCTCCTGGCCCGCCCGCGGGGAGCCCGAGAGAGCGCGGCGCACGGCCGTGCGGCCCATCTCCTCGGCGGGGATGTGGACCGTCGTCAGGCCCGGCGTGATGTCGCCCGCGACCGGGTCGTCGTTGTAGCCGACCACCGACATGTCCTCGGGGACCCGCAGCCCGTACTCCCGCAGCGCGACGACCGCCGCGGCGGCAGCCCGGTCGTCGCCCGCGAAGACCGCTGTGAAGTCCGGCCTGCCGTCAGCCTTCCGGAGGAGGTCGCGCATCGCCTCGTAGCCGTGGTTCTGCCCGAAACCCGTCCCGTGCAGGACCGCGTCGCCGCGCGGCACCCCGTGGTCGTTGAGCGCCCGCAGGAACCCGGCGAGACGGTCCTCGCCGGTCGTGTTGCCCGGCTCGTAGCCGAGCAGGGCGATCCGCCGGTGCCCGGCGCCGAGCAGGTGGCTGGTCACCGCGTGGGCGCCCGCCTCGTTGTCGTACTCCACGACCAGCGCGGGCACGTCGGGCGTCGGCGCCGGGCGGCCGCACAGCACGAGGCGGGAGCCCGCCGCCGCGAGCGCCTCGGCGTAGCGTGCCATCCGCTGCCGGTACTCGTCGTCCTGCACGACACCGCCCACCAGCATCACCGCCTCCGCGGCCTGCTCGCGCATCATCTGGACCAGGGCCAGCTCACGGGCCGGGTCGCTGCCCGTGGACGCGACCAGGGTGAGCCTGCCGCGCTGCGCGGCCTCCATCTCGACGCCCTGCGCGACCTGCGCGTAGAACGCGCCCACCACGTCGAACATGAGGACCGCGATCGTCTTGCGGCCCGCGCCCGCCAACGCGCGCGCGTGCGCGTTGGCGACGTAGTCCAGGTCCTTGACCGCGCGCAGCACCTTGGCCCGCGACGCCGTGGACGTCGGGTAGTTGCCCGCGAGGACCCGCGAGACGGTCGCTACCGAGACGCCCGCGCGCGCGGCCACCTCGCGGATGGTGACCCGCTCACCCACTGTGTCTCCCTCTCCTGCCCATCGGCCGACCGTACCCCGTCCCCGTACCCGTGGGTCAGTGCGCGGCCTCGTACTCCGCGAGGAACTCCTCGGCGGCCCGCTTGCCGCCCTGCGACTGCCACTTGCGGTGGATGCCGTCCCAGTCGGAGAGCTTCTTGCGGCCGGAGACGACCGCCGTCACGCCGTCCTCGATGATCTGCTGCATCGTGGCGCCCTGCCGGTTGAACGTCTCCGACATCAACCCCCAGTGGTCGTCGGGCACGAGGAGCGGGACGACCTTCTTCTCCCAGGCGTGCAACCGCTTCGTGAGGTCCGGGAAGCCGGGGAAGTACAGCGGCTGCGGGGCGTCCATCAGGTACGGGAAGGGCAGGTTGGTCCTGGAGTCGATGAGGCCGGTCTCCGTGGCGACCGGATCGCCGTCCTTGTTGTACGTGAAGTGGGTGCCCTCCACTCCGTAGTGCATGAGCTCGTACTCCTTCGTGCCGAACGGCGAGGCGAGCCAGTTCAGTACGCGGAGCATCAACTCGATGCGCTCCTTGGAGGCCTTCTTGACGACGGTGTAGCCGAAACAGCCGCGGTTCTGCTGATAGACGGGCGTCACGCCGTCGACCGTGTAAGGCTCCGCCACATCGAGGGTGAACTCGTCCTTGATTCCTTGCGCGTTGGAGATGACGGCGCCCCAGCCGTCGGTCATCGAGCGGACGGTCCCGTTGTAGAACTGCGTCTTCAGGTCGACCTGGGAGATCGACGTGGCGTCCGGGTTGTACGCACCGGCCTCGCGCAGCTTCGCCATGTACTCCAGCGCCGCCTTGAACGCGTCGGTCCCGTACATGTCGGTGGCCTTGCCGCCCTTGAGCTGCCACTGGTTGGGCGCGCCGTGCCACATCGCGTGGTACAGATATCCGTAGAAGCCCACCGTGGAGGCGCCGAGGGCGAACTTCTTGCCCTGCGATGCCTCGGCGGCCATCGCGTGGAAGTCGGGTGCGGACATGCCCGGCCGGTACCCCGCCGCGTCGAACGCCTCACGGTTGATGAACATCGCGCCCTGCACCTTGGCCCGCTCGATCGGCAGCCCGTAGATGTGCCCGGCGATGCGCCCCATGCCCTCCCAGGCGTACGTGGGGATGTTGGCGAGGTTGGGGTAGTCCTTGACGGCGTCGCCGGACAGGTGGTCGCTGAGGTCCGCGCACCGCGCCTTCACGAACTGCGACTCGCGCGGCAGTACGTACCCGCCCCCGAAATTGATCATGTCGGGCAGGTCGTCGCCCGACATGAGCGTGGACATCTTGGCGCGGAAGTCCGCGTCGGGCACGACGGTGAACTCGACCTCGACGCCCAGCGCCTCGTTGACGGCCTGCCAGTACTCGTTGCGGCCGACCGGCTTCGGCGGGGTGCCGTACGTGATCGTCATGACCTTGATCTTCTGCTTGCCGGTGCCCGCCTTCTCGGCCGTCGCGCGGACCAGCTTCTCCGGGTACGTGGTGTACCCGGGCTGCACGCCCTCGGCGGTCGGCGCGAGATCGGGGGTGGGACCCTTCGCCGGTGCGTACGTCGGCCAGGGCGCCGCCTTCTTGCCGGCGTTGGAGACGTTGCCTCCGCCGCCGGCCCCGGTGGAGCAGGCGGTGAGGACGGCGGGCGCGGCCAGGGCGGCGCCGCCGACGGCCATGGAACGGAGCAGGGTGCGGCGCGACATCGAGGAACCGGACACGGGAAGGAGCCCTTCTGTACGACGAGGTGAGGTATCAGCTCTTGATGGCGCCGGTGAGCACGCCCTTGGTGAAGTACTTCTGCAGGAAGGGGTAGACGAGCAGGATCGGCACGGTGGCGATCACCAGGACGGCCATCTGCGTCGTCTGCGGCGCGGAGACCATGCCGGCCTCGCTCAGGCCGGTGTCGGCGATCTGCGAGCCGCCGATGACGTACGTGCGCAGCACCTGCGACAGCGGCCAGTGGCCGGACTCCATGTAGATGGAGGCGTGGAACCAGGCGTTCCAGTAGCTCACGGCGTAGAAGAGGGAGACCACGGCGAGCGCCGCCTTGGAGAGCGGGAGCACGATCCGCCAGAGGATCTGCCAGTCCCCGGCGCCGTCGAGCCTGGCCGCCTCGTACAACTCCTCGGGTATCCCCTGGAAGAAGCCGCGCAACACGATCAGGTTGAAGACGTTGATGAGCACGGGCGCGATGAGCGCGGCGTACGTGTCCATCATTCCCATGCCCTTGACCAGCAGGAACGCGGGGATCATGCCGGGCGGGAAGAGGAAGGTGAACAGGATCAGGAGCAGCACGGGCTTGCCGCCGAAGACACCGGGGCGGGCCAGCGCGTACGCGAGGAAGGTGGTGCACGCGAGCGAGAAGAGCGTGCCGATGACGGTGAGGCCGACGCTGACGCCGAGCGCCTTGGTGACGATGCCGCCGTTGAGGATGGTCCGGTAGGCGCGCAGGGTCGGATCGCTCGGCCACAGCACCCAGCCGCCGTTCTCCACGACCTCGCGGTTGGAGGCGAGGGAGGTCGAGACGATGACGAGGAACGGAACGAGCACGAGCGCGAGAACGACGGCCACCGCGACGCCCTTGGCGACCTTGGTCGCGGCCCGCGGCTTCTCCATCCAGGCGGGACGCGTGACCTTTGCCGCACGGGTACCGATGCTCACTTGTAGACCCCCTGTTCGCCGAGCCGGTGGGCGATCCGGTTGGCGGTGAAGACGAGCGCAGCGCCGACGACGCCCTTGAACAGGCCCGCGGCCGCGGCGTAGCCGGTGTCGCCCCCGACGATGCCCTGCCAGAAGACGAAGGTGTCGAGCACCTCACCGACCTCGGGGCCCACCGACTGCCGCTGCAGCAGCATCTGTTCGAAACCGACGGAGAGGATGTCACCGAGCCGCATGATCAGCAGCAGGATGACGATGGGCCGGATGCTCGGCAGCGTGACGTGCCAGAACCGCCGCCAGGGGCCGGCCCCGTCGATCGCCGACGCCTCGTACAGCTGCTCGTCGACCTGCATCAGCGCGGCGAGGAAGATGATCGTCCCCCACCCGGCGTCCTTCCAGATCACCTCGATGACGACGAGCGGCTTGTACGCGTCCGGGTTGCCGATGATGTCGACGGTGTGCAGCCCCGAGTCGCTCAGGAACGTGTTCAACAACCCCGTGTCACTGAGCACTTGCTGAAAGAGTGCGACCACGACGACCCACGACAGGAAGTGCGGCAGATAGATCACGGACTGCGTGAAACGACGCAGCAGATCCGAGGTCAGGCTGTGCAGGAGCAGCGCCAGGGCGAGCGGTGCGGGGAAGAAGAAGACGAGCTGCAGCACGGCGATGAACAGGGTGTTCCACGTCGCGTGCCAGAAGTCCGGGTCGCCGAACATCCGCGAGAAGTTCTCCGTGCCCACCCACGGGCTGGCCCACAGTCCGTCGAAGGGGACGTACTCCTTGAAGGCCACGGCGTTGGCGACGAAGGCGCCGTAGTGGAACACCAGGAAGTACACGAGGCCCGGCACCATGAGCAGCACCAGGACGCGCGTGCGCTGAAACCGTTTCCACAGTGCGCCGCGCCCTGATGTGGTGGCATTTGATCCGTTATCGCTTCTCCCGGGCGGCTTCACCGCCCCGGTTTCCGCCCGTTCCTTCGTCACCGTCGGCACGGCAACCCCTCCGTCGTCGGAATAAGGTGCCCGGAATCTAAAGCGGTTACTTCGCCCGGTCAACCCCCTTCGCCTCGTGTTCTCTTGACCACTCTCCCGGATTGGTCCTAGCCTCCAGACGCTGGTTGGTAACCGGTTACTACGAGGGACGGTCACGCGTGGCAGAAGAGGCAGAGCGGGCGGATCGGCGGGAACGGAGCGGGGGCGGGCCGCCGTTCGCGGCGCTGGCCATGGGCGTCGAGGTCGCGGACCGCGTGTTCACGGCCGACCTCCGCGAACGGCTCGCCCGCAGCGTGGCGTTGTCCCCGCTGCTGCTGTCCGGACCGCTGACGACGCCCGAGGCGCGGGCGGTGCTCGCGGACACGGAGATCCTGGTCACGGGGTGGGAGTGCCCGCCCCTGACCTCAGAGATCCTCGCCTTCGCGCCCCGGCTGCGCGCGGTCGTCCACGCGGCGGGCTCCGTCAAACCGATGGTCACCGACGCGGTCTGGGACCGGGGCGTCGTCGTGTCCTCGGCGGCGGACGCGAACGCGGATCCCGTCGTGGCGTTCACCCTCGCGGCGATCACGTTCGCGGCGAAGGGGGCGCTGCCCGCGGCGGCCGGCTACGCCTCCGGGTGGCCGTCCTTCACCGACCGCACCGGCGCGGACGCGCGCACGATCGGCGTCGTCGGCGCGTCGCGGATCGGGCGGCGCGTGATCGCGGCGCTCCGGTCCTCGGATGCGGGCTGCCGCGTTCTCCTCACGGACCCGTACGTGGCTCCCGCGGACGCCGTGGCGCTCGGCGTGGAACTCGTGGAGCTGGCGGAACTGTGCGCCCGCAGCAGCATCGTCACCGTCCACGCGCCCCAACTCCCCGAGACGGAGGGGCTCCTGAGCGGCGACATGCTGAAGCTGATCCCCGACGGCGGCGTCGTCATCAACACGGCTCGGGGGGCGTTGGTCGATACGGAGGCGTTGGCGCGGGAGTGCGGTTCGGGGCGGCTGGACGCGTTCCTGGACGTCACGCATCCGGAGCCGCTCCCTCCGGGGCACGCGCTCCTTTCCCTGCCCAACGTGCTGGTGACCCCGCACATCGCGGGGGCGCAGGGGAGTGAGGTGCGGAGGCTGGGGGAGTACGCGGTGGGGGAGGTCGAGCGGTACGTGGCCGGCCTCGCTCTGCGCGGGCGCCTTCTTCGTGGGGATCTGGCCCGCCTGGCGTGACCTGGCCCCTGGGCCTCAGGCACCCCGACCCCGCCGCTCCGCGGCGGATCACACCCACCCGCCCGCTCACCCCGCACCGCCCTGTGCGGGTAGGAGCGCCACCCACGCCGCTTCGCGGCGGATGCTCCCCACCCGCCCACCCGTTTGCCCCGCGACGTCCAGCGGGAGTAGGGGCGGGTGGGGGGGGCTGCTGCACCGATCGGGCCGGTAGGCGCGGCCCACCCCCACCCGGCCGCAGGCGCAAGCGCTCGCGAGGGGACGTGGGGGTATGTGCGCACGGAGCACCGAGCCCACCGGGGCGGCAAGGGGCATTGTGCGTGGCGCAGGGATGGCGAGTACGTACATACCCCCGCGGCCCCGCCCCTCCGACGGGCCCTGGGCGCCCCCGCCCCCACCGGGCCGCAAGCGCAAACGCCCCCGCCCCACAGACGGAAGGCGCCCCCGCCCCGCCCCCACCGGGCCGCAAGCGCAAGCGCGCCCCGCCTCGCAGACGGACCGCAAGCGCGCCCCGCCTCGCAGACGGACCGCAAGCGCGCCCCGCCCCGCAGACGGACCGCAAGCGCCCCCGCCCCACCCCGGCCTACCGCCCCCCGCCAGTCACCGCTTCGCGCCCCGCGCCTTCAGCATCGACGACATCAGCTCGATCTCCGACTCCTGCGACTCCACCATCCCCCGCGCCAGCCTCCGCTCCGCGGACACCTCGCAGCGGTCCACGCACCCCTGCGCCATGTGGACCCCACCCCGGTGGTGCCGGGTCATCAGTTGGAGGTAGAGGATCTCCGCCTTCTCGCCGCTGAGTTCGCCGAGCCGCTTCAGCTCCGCCCCCGTAGCCATCCCCGGCATCAGCGCGCCGTCCTTGCCGGGTGGCATGTCGCCCATGCCCATCCACTCCATCGGCGCCCCTTCCGGCACCTTCGGCAGCTCCCACAGGTCCAGCCATCCCAGCAGCATCCCGCGCTGGTTGGCCTGCGTCTGGGCGATGTCGTAGGCGAGGCGCCGTACGTCCTCGTCGTCGGTACGGTCCCGCACGATGTAGGACATCTCCACCGCCTGCTGGTGGTGGACCGCCATGTCGCGGGCGAACCCCGCGTCGGCCGACGAAGTCGCGGGCGAGCCGCCCGAGTCGGAGTCCGTCGAGGCCACCGCCGCCGTGATCCCGCCCCCGGCGACGACCGCCGCGACGACCCCGCCGACGATCCAGTTGGTACGCCGCCTCACGCCGATCCCCACTTCACCGCGCCCGTCCCGCCCACCGGCCTCACTGTCCCAGACCGTTCGTGCACGCCGCCCCCGGCTCCGGCGTCTGCTTGCCCTGGACGTACGTCGAGAAGAACTCCTTGACCTTCGGGTCGTCCGCGCCCGTGACCGTCCGCTGGTGTGCCCACGCGGTCAGCATGACGGGGTCCTTCTGGTCCTTCACCGGGCTCATCAGCGAGTACGGCGTTGCCTTCACCTTCGCTTCGAGCTTCTTCAGGTCGGCCGGCTTCGCCTTGTCGTTGTACGTGACCCAGACGGCACCGTGCTCCAGGGAGTGCACGGCGTTCACCTCCGGGATCTCCTTCTTGTAGACGTCGCCGTTGCAGTTCATCCAGACCTGATTGTGGTCCCCGCCCACGGGCGGCGTCATCGGATAGTCCACGGTCTTCGTGACGTGCGTACGGCCGAGCTTGCCCCAGACCTTCTCGCCGTCCGCCGAGACCTTGTACTTGGGCCAGTCCTGCGCGCTGTTCTTCGAGTCGGAGTCCGAGTCGTCGGAGGCCTTGTCGACGAGGAAGTAGCCGCCCACGCCCAGCGCCGCGACGACGACCGCGCTGACCGTGATCGTCAGGGCCCGGCCCCGGCGCTCGCGTGCGCGCTCGGCCCGGCGCATCTCCTCTATCCGGGCCTTGCGGGAAGCGTTGCTCGTGTTCTTGGCGGAACCCATGGTGTGTCCTTCTGCGGAAAGGGACGGACGGGACGACGAACGAGTCCGCTGATCGTAATCGGAGGAGGGGCCGTACCACAGGGCGTACCGCACGCCGTCCTACCGGACGTCCTACATGACGTACGACAGCCCGTACCACGGAACGGCCTTCCGGCTCCGTCCTCCCACCGGCGCGACGGAGCAATTTGAGCCACCGCCGCGCGTTCCCTACGCTCGGCCGTATGCGGCTCCTGCGCTCCACCGACCTGGCACTGCGCACCCTCATGCGCCTGGCCGTGGTGGACGGCGCGGACGGCGCCCCCACGACGCGCGAGGTCGCCGCCGACATGGCGGTGCCGTACACCCACGAGACGAAGGTCGTCGCCGAGCTCCAGAAGATGGGGCTCCTCGAGGCCCGCCGGGGCAGGGGCGGCGGGCTCGCGCTGACCGAGGCGGGGCGCCGCGCGTCGGTCGGCGCGCTGGTGCGGTCCTTCGAGGGCACGGGCGACGTCGTGGACTGCGAGAGCGGCACGCCGTGTCCCCTGAGCCCGGCATGCCGCCTGCGTGACGCGCTGCGCAGGGCGCAGGAGGCGTTCTACGCCTCGCTGGACCCCCTGACGGTGGAGGACATGGTCGCGAGCCCGACGGGTCCGCTCCTCCTGGGCATCACGACCCGCCCCACCGCCTGACCCATCGGCGCTCAGCTCCGGGCCAGCCAAAGGTCCGGTCCGAACACCTCGTAGTGGATGTCGGCCGCGGCGACCCCGCGTGCGAGCAGCTGGGAACGGATCGCCCGCATGAACGGCAGCGGCCCGCACAGGTACGCGCGCGTGCCGGCCGGGACCGCAGGCAGGGCCGCGAGATCGGCGTACCCCGTGAGCTCCGCGGGGTGGCCCTGCTCCGGCCGCTCGTAGAAGAAGTACGCCGAGCCGTCCGGGAGCTTGGCGGTGTACGCCTCGTGGTCGGCCCGCAGCGCGTGCTCCGCGGGTGAGCGGTCGGCGTGTACGACGGTCACCGGCGCCCGGTGCCCCGACGTGGCGAGCTGCTCCAGCATGGCGATCATCGGCGTGACACCGATCCCCGCGGTGGCGAGCAGCAGCGGAACATCCGCGTCCGTCTCGCCGAGGACGAGATCGCCGTACGGCGCGGAGACGCGGAGGACATCGCCCTCCCGCACGCGCGCGTGCAGATGGTTCGAGACCTCTCCGTCGGGCGTGCCCGCCTCGCCCCGCACCCGTTTCACGCAGATCTGCCGTACGTCGAGCCCGCCGTGTCCCGCCCCCGACAGGCTGTACTGCCGTATCTGCCGCGCCCCGTCGTCGAGGCGCACCTGCACGGACACGTACTGCCCCGGACGGAACCCCGGCGCGGGCGCCCCGTCGGCGGGCCGCAGCCGGAACGTGGCGACGTCCTCCGTCTCCTCCACGCGCCCGACGACCTCCCACTCGCGCCACGTGTTCTCGCCCGCCGTGACGCCCTGCTCGGCGTAGAGGCGGGCCTCGATGGCGATGAGGGCGTTGGCCATGAGCCAGTAGACGTCGTCCCACGCCGCGGCGACCTCGGGCGTGACGGCGTCGCCGAGCACCTCGACGATGGCGGCGAAGAGGTGCCGGTGCACCGTCTCGTACTGGTCGGGGGCCACTCCGAGCGACGCGTGCTTGTGCGCGATGCGGTTCAGCATCACGTCGGGCCGCTCGTCGGGGTGCTCCACCAGGTGCGTCGCGAAAGCGGCGATGGAGCCTGCGAGGGCCTGCCGCTGCGTGCCCGCGGCCTGGTTGCCGCGGTTGAAGAGGTCCCTGAGCAGCTCGGGATGGGCGGTGAAGAGCCGGTCGTAGAAGCGCTCGGTGATCGCACCGATCGCCGCTCCGACGACGGGAAGCGTGGCTCGGACGGTCGCGGCCGACGGTTCTGACAGCAACGTGGGCTCCTCGGTGCCTGGTGGCGATGGGCAGGGCTCGGTAAGGGAGGGTTGCGCCCCCCTTGTCTGCTTCGATCCTCAAATTAGCATCTCAAATGCAACTTATAGAGGCGGGGGTCGGGCCGACGATCGGGTGGCAGTCGGAGCCCGCCGCCGTTACGGCCGACCGGCGCAGCAGGCACTATGGGCACAGAGCGGCAAGCGAAACGGCTCGAACGCCGCGCACGGGGCCCGCAACGCGCACGAAACCAAGGAGTGGGATGCTCGTGTGCCCGGTGTGTCCCTGGGCGCGAATGCAGGTGGCCTGACCAGCAAGGATGGGTGGAAGCGGAAGATGAACAAGCAGCAGGAATTCGTGCTCCGTACGTTGGAGGAGCGCGACATCCGGTTCGTGCGCCTGTGGTTCACGGACGTCCTCGGCTTCCTCAAGTCGGTGGCCGTGGCCCCGGCCGAACTGGAGCAGGCCTTCGACGAGGGCATCGGCTTCGACGGCTCGGCCATCGAGGGCTTCGCCCGGGTGTACGAGTCGGACATGATCGCCAAGCCGGACCCGTCGACCTTCCAGGTGCTGCCCTGGCGCGCCGAGGCCCCCGGCACGGCCCGCATGTTCTGCGACATCCTGATGCCCGACGGCTCCCCGTCCTTCGCGGACCCGCGCTACGTGCTGAAGCGCGCCCTCGCCAAGACCTCCGACCTGGGCTTCACCTTCTACACCCACCCCGAGATCGAGTTCTTCCTGCTGAAGGACAAGCCGCTGGACGGCTCGCGGCCCACCCCCGCCGACAACTCCGGCTACTTCGACCACACCCCGCAGAACGTGGGCATGGACTTCCGCCGCCAGGCCATCACGATGCTCGAATCCATGGGCATCTCGGTGGAGTTCAGCCACCACGAGGGCGCCCCCGGCCAGCAGGAGATCGACCTCCGCTACGCCGACGCGCTCTCCACGGCCGACAACATCATGACGTTCCGCCTGGTCATGAAGCAGGTCGCCCTGGAACAGGGGGTGCAGGCCACCTTCATGCCGAAACCGTTCTCCGAACACCCCGGCTCCGGCATGCACACCCACCTCTCCCTCTTCGAGGGGGACCGCAACGCGTTCTACGAGTCCGGCGCCGAGTACCAGCTCTCCAAGGTCGGCCGCTCCTTCATCGCGGGCCTGCTGCGGCACGCCGCCGAGATCTCCGCGGTCACCAACCAGTGGGTGAACTCGTACAAGCGCATCTGGGGCGGCTCCGAGCGCACCGCGGGCGCGGGCGGCGAGGCACCCTCGTACATCTGCTGGGGCCACAACAACCGCTCCGCGCTGATCCGCGTCCCGATGTACAAGCCCGGCAAGACGGGCTCGGCCCGGGTCGAGGTCCGCTCGATCGACTCCGGCGCCAACCCCTACCTCACCTACGCGGTGCTGCTCGCCGCCGGCCTCAAGGGCATCGAGGAGGGGTACGAACTCCCGCCGGGCGCGGACGACGACGTGTGGGCACTGCGTGACGCCGAGCGCCGCGCCCTGGGCATCGAGCCGCTCCCGCAGAACCTGGGCGAGGCCATCGCGCTCATGGAGAAGTCCGAACTGGTCGCCGAGACCCTCGGCGAGCACGTCTACGACTTCTTCCTGCGCAACAAGAAGCAGGAGTGGGAGGAGTACCGCTCCGAGGTCACGGCCTTCGAGCTGCGGAAGAACCTGCCGGTCCTCTGAAACCTGCCGGTCTCTGACACCTGCGGGTGTCTGACACCTGCGGGTCCTCCCACACCTGCCGGTCCTGCACCACCCGGGTGAAGTCGTCCCGCCCGTCCGCCGCCCCTGATATGCCCCGGCGCAGGCCGGGTACCCGTGCCGTGCCGCGTGATCGCGTGGCACGGCGGGTGCCGTGGGGGCGAGGAGGAGGCAGGCGTGGACGCCTCGGTGGACCGGATCGCACGGCCGTGGGGCAGCCGCACCCCGTACGACCGGCATGAGCCGTGGCCCGCACGGGTCGACACGTTCCTCGCGGACGGCGTCGAACCCGGCGCGGTGACGGACTGGGTGCAGGCCGCCTCGATCCTGCACTCCGACGGCGACGCCATGGACATCGCCGTCGTCGACGGGCGCATCGCGGGGGTGCGCGGCCGAGCGGGCGACCGGGTCAACCGGGGGCGGCTCGGCCCCAAGGACCTGTTCGGGTGGCAGGCGAACGCATCGCCCGACCGGCTGACCAGGCCGTTGATCCGCCGGGACGGGCGGCTCGTGGAGTGCGACTGGGACACCGCGATGGAGCGGATCGTGAGCCGGTCGCGCGAACTGCTCGCGGAGAGCGGCCCCGGCTCGCTCGGCTTCTACACCAGCGGGCAGCTGTACCTGGAGGAGTACTACACCCTCGCGATCCTGGCCCGTGCCGGCATCGGCACCCACCATCTGGACGGCAACACGCGGCTCTGCACGGCCACCGCCGCCGAGGCGCTGAAGGAGTCCTTCGGCTGCGACGGACAGCCCGGCAGCTACGACGACGTCGACCACGCCGACACGATCGCCCTCTTCGGGCACAACATCGCCGAGACCCAGCCCGTGCAGTGGATGCGCATCCTGGACCGGCTAGCCGGGGGAGACCCGCCCCGGCTGCTCTGCGTCGACCCGCGCCCCACGCGCGTCGCCCGCGAGGCCGCCGTACATCTGGCGCCGCGCGGCGGCACCAACGTAGCCCTCCTCAACGCGCTCCTGCACGAGATCATCCGCACCGACCGCGTCGACCACGACTACCTCGCGGCGCACACCATCGGCTTCGACGAGCTGGTGTCCGAGGTGGCGGAGTGCACGCCCGCGTGGGCCGCCGGGATCTGCGACGTGCCCGCCGCCCGTATCGAGGAGGCCGCCGAGCTCGTCGGCACCGCCGACCGGCTCCTGTCCACCGTCCTCCAAGGCGTCTACCAGTCCCACCAGGCCACCGCCGCCGCCGTGCAGATCAACAACCTGCACCTGATCCGCGGCATGCTGGGGCGGCCCGGCGCGGGTGTCCTGCAGATGAACGGACAGCCCACCGCCCAGAACACCCGCGAGTGCGGTGCCGACGGCGACCTGCCCGGGTTCCGCAACTGGCAGAACGACGACCACGTCGCCGACCTGGCACGCGTGTGGAACGTGGAACCGGAGACCATTCCGCACTTCGCCCCGCCCACCCACGCCATGCAGATGTTCCGCTACGCCGAGCAGGGCTCGATCCGCATGCTCTGGATCAGCGGCACCAACCCCGCCGTCTCCCTGCCGGAGCTCGCCCGCGTCCGTGCGATCCTCGGTCAGGAACGCCTCTTCGTCGTCGCGCAGGACCTGTTCCTGACCGAGACCGCGCAGCTGGCCGATGTCGTCCTGCCCGCGGCGACCTGGGGCGAGAAGACCGGCACGTTCACCAACGCCGACCGCACCGTGCACCTGGCCGACAAGGCCGTCGAGCCCCCCGGCGAGGCCCGCCCCGACCTCGACATCTTCCTCGACTACGCCGCCCGGATGGACTTCCGCGACAAGACCGGCGGACCCCTCGTCACCTGGCACGACCCGGAATCGGCGTTCGAGGCGTGGAAGCGGTGCAGCGCAGGACGGCCCTGCGACTACACCGGACTGAGTCATACGAAGCTGCGTGGCGGCAGCGGGATCCAGTGGCCCTGCAACGACGACGCGCCGGACGGCACGGACCGCCTCTACACCGACGGCATCAGCTGGGCGCGGCCCGACCACTGCGAGACGTACGGCAAGGATCTGCAGACCGGCGCGGCGACCGACGCCGACGAGTACCGCGCGTCCAACCCCGAGGGCAAGGCCATGATCAAGGCAGCCGCCTACCTGCCGCCCCATGAAGCGCCCGACGACCGGTACCCGTTCCAGCTCACCACCGGCCGCACCCTCTACCACTTCCACACCCGCACCAAGACGGGCCGCGCGCCCCAGCTGAACGAGGCCGCCCCCGACGTCTGGGTGGAGGCATCCGCCGCCGACGCGGGCGCCCTCGGCCTCGACGAGGGCGACCTGGTCGAGGTCAGCACGGATCGCGGGTCCCTGCGGGGGCGGCTGCGGGTGACCGGCATCCGTGCGGGGCTGCTGTTCGTCCCCTTCCACTACGGCTACTGGGACACCAAGGCGGGCAGCGGCCCGGACGGCGAAACCCCTGGGCGTGCCGCCAACGAGACGACCGTGACCGACTGGGACCCCGTCTCCAAACAACCCCTGTTCAAGACGGCCGCGGCCGCGCTGCGCCTCGTCGAACGCGCACACGGCGAGATCGCCTCCGCGCCCACGACCACCGCGTCCGCGCCGGCCCGCCACGGCTCCGTACCGGACACCACGGGCGGCCCTTCCGCCTACGTCACCGAGGACACCGCATGAACGGCATCGGCCTCACCCTGCGCGCCCTCCACCGAGGCGAGTGCCGACTGGCCGCGGACCTGCTCGCCGCCGCCGACCGGCACCGCGCCGACCACGAGGTCCGCCACGTCGCCACGGACCTCGCCCACTGGTCCCGGGAACACGCCCGGCGCCTGACAGAGGCCGGGGCAGGGCCGGAACCCGCCGCCCACGAGGACACGCGCACCGCCTGCCCCGGCCCCGACCCGGAGGAAGGCCACCGCGGCCTGTCCCTCCTGCGCGACCTGCGCGCCCTCCACCTCGCCGCGGTCGACAACTCCCTGCACTGGGAGATGCTCGCCCAGGCCGCCCGGGCCACGCGCGACGAGGCGCTGCTCGTCCTCGCCTCGGAGTGCCATCCGCGGACGCTGCGGCAGATGCGCTGGACCAACACCGTGATCAAGAACATCGCGCCGCAGGTCCTGGCCGTCAGTCCTGCGCGGTGATCGCCTCCCGCAGCGGCGTGGTCGCCCGCACCCGGTACTCCTGGATCGCCCAGCCGTTCCCGTCCGGGTCCTTGAAGTACATGAACGTGCCGCCGTCCTGCGGCGCGTGCTGCACCGGCTCCGAGACGTCGAGCCCGCGCGCGACCAGCTCCGCGTGCGCGGCCTTCGCGTCGGCGACGCACAGCTGCAGGCCCTGGTAGGAGCCGACGGCTGGCCTCGGGCCCGCCATCGTCTCCCAGAGCGCGTCGCCCGCCAGCGCGATGGAGCAGCCCGACCCCGGCGGGGTCAGCTGGACGATGCGCATGCCGGGCATGACCTCCGTGTCGATGTCGACGTGGAAGCCCAGCTTCTCGCTGTAGAACTCCTTCGCCCGGTCGATGTCGCTGACCGGAAGCGGGATCACTTCGAGTGTGTATTCCATGGTCCGCAGTACACCAGGGAGTTGAGCCCCTGTCAGCGGCCGTGCGCAGGGTGTCGCGGGGTGGCCGGGCGCCGGTTCGCCGGGGAGGCCTTAGGCTCGGGCCGAGGAGTGATCGAACGGAGGCTCGCATGACGGTGCCGCAAGGGCGACGAAGCAGTACGTTCACACGGCTGCTGCGGCACGGCTTCACCGACCCGTCAACCGCCGAGCGGCTCCTCGACGACCCCGCGCTGAGCGCCCTGCGCGACGACCCGCTGCTCCTGGACGCCCTCGGCGCCACCGCCGACCCCGACCTGGCGCTGCTCGGCCTGGTCCGGCTCGTGGAGGCGCAGGGCGACGACCTCGGACGGCGCGAGCTCCTCGACACCCTCGTCACCGCCAAGCCCCTGCGCGACCGCCTCCTCGGTGTGCTTGGCGCCTCCGAGGCCCTCGCCGACCACCTGGCCAGGCACCCCCTGGACTGGCGTGCCCTCGTCACCTACGAATCGGCGGACCTGCACCCCGGCGTGGCGGAGTTCGAGCGGGGCCTCGCCGACGCCGCCGATCCCGAGTCGCTGCGCGTCGCGTACCGTCGCTGCCTGCTCTCCATCGCGGCCCGCGACGTGTGCGGCACGACCGACGTCGCCCAGGCGGCGGCCGAGCTCGCGGACCTCGCCACGGCGACGCTGCGGGCGGCGCTCGCCCAGGCCCGCGCGGCCGCGCCCGGCGACGCCGCGCAGTGCAGGCTCGCGGTGATCGCGATGGGCAAGTGCGGCGGTCACGAGCTGAACTACGTCTCCGACGTCGACGTCATCTTCGTCGCCGAGGCCGCCGAGGGCACCGACGAGGACAAGGCGATCCGGGCCGCGACGCGCCTCGCCTCGCACATGATGCGGATCTGCTCGGAGACGAACGTCGAGGGCACCATCTGGCCCGTCGACGCGAACCTCCGTCCCGAGGGCAGGAACGGCCCCCTGGTGCGCACGCTCTCCAGCCACCTCGCGTACTACCAGCGCTGGGCCAAGACCTGGGAGTTCCAGGCGCTGCTCAAGGCCCGCCCTGTCGCGGGCGACCTCGCGCTCGGCGAGGAGTACGTAGAAGCGCTCGCCCCGCTCGTCTGGCAGGCCGCCGAACGCGAGAACTTCGTGCCCGACGTGCAGAAGATGCGGCGCAGGGTCATCGAGAACATTCCGGCGGGCGAGGTGGACCGCGAGCTGAAGCTCGGCCCCGGCGGGCTGCGCGACGTCGAGTTCGCCGTGCAGATGCTCCAGCTGGTGCACGGCCGCAGCGACCGTTCGCTGCGGAGCGGCTCGACGCTCGTCGCGCTCCAGGCGCTCGGCGCGGGCGGCTACGTGGGGCGCGTGGACGCCGCCCAGCTCGACGACGCGTACCGCTTCCTGCGCTCCCTCGAACACCGCATCCAGCTCTACAAACTGCGCCGCACCCACCTCGTGCCCGAGGACGACGCCGACCTGCGGCGCATCGGCCGCTCCCTCGGCATGCGCACCGAGCCGATCACCGAGCTCGGCCGCGCCTGGAAACGGCACACATCCGTCGTGCGCAGGCTCCACGAGAAGCTCTTCTACCGCCCGCTGCTCGACGCCGTCGCCCAACTCGCCCCGGGCGAGGCGCGGCTGAGCACGGAGGCGGCCCGCGAACGCCTCGTCGCCCTCGGCTACGCGGACCCCAGCGCGGCGCTCAGGCACCTGGAGGCACTGGCGTCGGGCGTGACCCGCAAGGCGGCCATCCAGCGCACCCTGCTGCCGGTGCTCCTCGGCTGGTTCGCGGACTCCGCCGACCCCGACGCGGGCCTCCTCGGCTTCCGCAAGGTGTCCGACGCGCTCGGCAAGACCCCCTGGTACCTGCGGCTGCTGCGCGACGAGGGTGCCGCCGCGGAGAACCTCGCCCGCGTCCTGTCCGCCGGACGCCTCGCCCCCGACCTGCTGCTGCGCGCCCCCGAGGCCGTCGCCCTCCTCGGTGACCAGGGCGGCCTCGAACCGCGCGGCCGCGCCCACCTGGAGCAGGAGATACTGGCCGCCGTGCGCCGCGCGGAGGGCGCCGAGCACGCCGTGACCGTGGCGCGCGGGGTACGGCGCCGCGAGATGTTCCGCACCGCCGCCGGCGACCTCATCGGCACGTACGGCACGGAGGACAGCCCCGCCGAGGCCGACCCCGGCACGCTCGTGGACCGGGTGGGCGACGCCGTGTCGGACCTGACGGCCGCCACCCTCGCGGGCACGCTGCGCGCCGTCGTCCGCGAGGGCTGGGGCGACACGCTCCCCACCCGCTTCGCCGTCATCGGCATGGGCCGCTTCGGCGGCCACGAGCTGAGCTACGGCTCGGACGCGGACGTCCTGTTCGTGCACGAGCCGCGTGAGGGCGCCG
This sequence comes from Streptomyces venezuelae, assembly GCF_008642355.1. Lineage (NCBI taxonomy): Bacteria > Bacillati > Actinomycetota > Actinomycetes > Kitasatosporales > Streptomycetaceae > Streptomyces > Streptomyces venezuelae. Next base: position 2,215,750 of record NZ_CP029193.1, on the reverse strand, counting down.
ACGAGCAGGAGGCGGCGAAGGCGGCGGCGAAGGTCGTCGCCGAGATGCGCAGGCTCCTGCAGCTCCCCTCCGCCGATCCGCCGCTGCTCATCGACGCCGACCTGCGCCCGGAGGGCCGCAGCGGCCCGCTGGTGCGCACCCTCGGGTCGTACGAGGCGTACTACCGCCGCTGGTCCCTCGTCTGGGAGTCGCAGGCGCTGCTGCGCGCCGAACCGGTCGCGGGCGACGAGGAGCTCGGGCGTGCCTTCATCGAACTCGTCGACCCGCTGCGCTACCCCGCGGAGGGCCTCGGCGAGGACGCGGTCCGCGAGATCCGCCGCCTCAAGGCCCGCATGGAGGCGGAACGCATGCCGCGCGGCGCCGACCCGACCCTCAACGCGAAGCTGGGCCGCGGCGGTCTCTCCGACGTCGAGTGGACCGTGCAGCTCCTGCAGCTGGAGCACGGCTGGGCCGAACCGGGGCTGCGCACGACCCGGACACGGCAGGCGCTGGCCGCGGCCTGCGCGGCGGGGCTGATCCCGACGCAGGACGCGGCGACCCTCGACGAGGCGTGGGTCCTCGCGGCACGCGTCCGCAACGCGGTCATGCTGGTGCGCGGCCGGGCGGGCGACACGTTCCCCTCCGACGGCCGCGAACTGGCGGCGGTCGCCCGGTACCTGGGGTACGACCCCGGCCACGTCGGCGAGATGCTGGACGACTACCGGCGCATCACGCGCAGGGCGCGGGCGGTCGTGGAGGAACGGTTCTACGGGGCCTGAGCGCCGACCCCGGAACCTGCCGGGACTGCCCCGCCGAGCCTGTGGCCCGGCAGCGTCACAGCTGCCGGGCCCCGGTCCACTACGTGCGGTACGCGAAGTAGCGCGCGTCGGGGTAGGACGCGATCAGGCTCGCGAGCGACCTGCGGTAGGTGTCGGTGGAGTGGTAGGTCAGGTACGGCATGCCCTGCCTGTTGCGGTACGTCACCAGCATGGTGTGGTCCTTGGACCCGTTCTTGTCGAAGTCCACCTGCAGGACGTCGCCGACGTCAAGCTGATAGGCGCTCGTCAGGTTCGGGGCCCGCCGGTTGGACAGCGTGAACCAGGCCCATTCGTTCACCCCGACCCAGGAGGTGCTCTGGCCCGCGCTCTCGTACCACCAGTTGCGGTAGTCGTAGGCGGAACCGGGGACGGGCTTCCAGCCGCCCGCCTTCAGCGCCTGGCTGACGAAGTTGGTGCAGTCGCCGCCGGCTCCGTTGAACTTGCGGTAGGCCGGGTTGTAGCTGCGCCAGTACTTCTCCGCGTACCGCGCCATGGCGGAGTAGTCGTAGGTGCCGGCCGTCTTGCCCGAGGGCATCGGCGTGGTGGGGTACTTGGTCGAGGCGGGTGTGCCGTCCGGGTACTGGTTGCCGTCGTCCTCGACGGTTCTCGTCCGGGCCGCCGCGGGCTCGTCGACCGCGACAGGGCCCTGGTTGCGCGAGGTGATCGCGGTCAGCTGCCAGCCGCCGTCCTTCGTGTTCGCGAGCTTCAGCTCCTGCCGCGTCGAGAACGCGGTGGTGCGCGGCCCGCCCTCGCGCACCTTCTTGTACGTCAGCGTCGACGACGCGGTGACCTGGACGGTCGCCGTGCCGCCGGTGAGCGTGGCACTGTCCACGACGACGCGGGTGTCCGCCTTCGTGTAGGCCTCGCCGAGCTGGGCCAGACGCGACTTGCGGGCGCGCAGCGACCGCAGCGCGGCGTCCTCGTCCGTCCGCAGCCGCCCGGACATGCGCGGCGTCACCGCTCCGGTGTCCTGGCCGCCGCGCCCCGCGTGGTCCTCCACCAGGGCCTGGGTGCGCCGGGACAGGACATCGTCGGCGATGCGGGCGAAGGTGGCGAGTGTCCGCTGGTCGGCCTTGCGGGGCGCACCACCGGCGTCCGCGTGCGCCGGGGGCGCGAGCAGGCAGCCGCACATCACGGCCGCGGCGACCCCGGTGAAGGCGGCGGGTCTGTATCTCTTGGGTATCGCTATGGATATCACTGCGTTTCCTCTTCCGTTGCCCGATCACCCCGACCGGGGCACGGAATCTTGACACAAGTGCGGGCCCTTCCCGAGCCGTTGCCCCCTCTTCGCGGAACCCGAAAGCTGCCGGACCGGACGGCCGGGGCCCCGCGAGCCCGGCCGTACGCCTCCAACTGCCTCTAATGTGAGCGCCAGAGCGCTACAGAGGAGGCACACGGGGTGGGTGCGCGCAAGAGGGCCGCAGGCCAGGGCGGCGGGAGACGGCGGGCGGCACAGGGGGAACGCCGCGCGGCGACCGGCCGACGCAGGAAGTCCAGGCAGCGGACCACGGGCGGCATACCCGGCGCCCTCGCCGGGGTGCGGGGGCAACTGCGCCGGCTGCGTCCGGCCTACCCCCGGCCGGGCCGCAGCGGTTGGCGCCGGTGGCTGCCTTCGTGGCGCCAGTGGCTCGGCGCTTTCCTGTACCTGGCGCTCGCTCTGACCGGCTTCGTCACGATCGCGTACGCCACCACGGACATACCGGACGACCTCAACTCGTTCGCCACGCAACAGGACAATGTGTACTACTGGTCCGACGGCAGCGTCATGGCCCGCACCGGCTGGGTCATCAGGCAGGAGATCCCGCTGAAGAGGGTGCCGCCGAAGGTCCGGGGCGCCGTCCTCGCGGCCGAGAACGCGAGCTTCTACTCGGATGCCGGCGTCTCACCGAGCGGTGTCCTGCGTGCGGCGACCGCCGCGATCACCGGAGGAGAGACGCAGGGTGGGTCGACCATCACCCAGCAGTACGTGAAGAACGTCTACCTCAGCCAGGACCGCACCCTGTCCCGGAAGTTCACCGAAGCCCTGCTCGCCGTGAAGCTGGACAACCACACGAGCAAGGACAAGATCTTCCAGGCCTACCTGAACACGAGCTGGTTCGGGCGGGGCACCTACGGCATCCAGCGCGCCTCGCACGCCTACTACGGCAAGGACGTCTCGCGCCTCAACCCCAGCGAAGGCGCCTTCCTGGCCTCTCTCCTCAAAGGCGCCGGACTCTACGACCCGGCCCTCGGCAAGGAGAACCGTGAGCGGGCCGTCGACCGCTGGAACTGGATCCTGGACCGCATGGTGGCGACCGGCCACCTCACCCAGGCCGAGCGGGCCACCTACAAGAAGTTCCCCGAACCCACGAAGTCGGGCTCCGGCGACATCCCCGGCGCGCGGACCGGCTATCTGGTGGAGCTGGCCAAGCGGCACGCGATCAAGTCCGGACACATCACCGCCGCCGACTACGACCTGGGCGGCTACCAGATCCGCACGACCTTCGACCGCAAACGCACCAAGGCCCTGACCGCCGCCGTTCACCGGGCCGAGAAGGACTTCGACGCCGAGCGGCGGCCCGACACCGACGAGCACGCGAAGATCGGCGCGGCGAGCGTGGCCCCCGACGGCCGGCTGCTCGCCGTGTACGGTGGCCGCGACTTCCTGAAACAGGGCTTCAACCAGTCCAACGCGACGACCATTCCGGCCGGTTCGGCGTTCACCCCCTTCGTCTACGCCGCCGCGCTCGAGGACGGCGTCAAGCGCACCCGGGAGGGGGACCGCACCCCCGTCTCCCCGGCGAGCGTCTACGACGGCGACGACAAGATCGCCGTGAAGACGCCGGAGGGGCCCTACTGGGACCGCAGCGGCAAGGTGGTCAAGGGCCGCAACGAAGGGGGCCGCGACTGGGGCCAGGTGACCTTGCGCCAGGCTGTCGCCGACTCCGTGAACACACCTCTGCTCCAACTCGGCCTCGACGTCGGCCTGGACCGGGTGGAGAAGTACGCCCTGCGGGCGGGACTGCTCCCCGCCAGCCTGGGAGAACGGATACCCGTGTTCGCACTCGGGGAGAACTCGACGCCCAGCGCCATCCGGATGGCCGGTGCCTACCAGACCTTCGCCGCCCACGGCATGCACACCGACCCGTACTCGGTGAGCTCGGTGACCCGGGCCGGGGACGCCGTGCCGCTCGCCGTACCGCGACCCGCCCGTGCGATGTCGGAGAAGACCGCCCAGGCGGTCACGGACGCCCTGCGGACCACCATGACCGACGGGTCGGCGAAGACGGCGGGCGCGGCACACCCCGCCGCCGTGGGCAAGACCGGGACGACCACGGCGAACACGGCGGGATGGTTCGTGGGAGGCACCCCCGACGAGACCACGGCCGTGGTCGTCTACCGCATGTCGCTCAAGGACCTGGTGCCCCTGTCGCTCAAGGGGCTGGGCGGCGACGCTTCCGCCACATCCGCCAGCCGGCGAGCAGTGGATCTGTGGACCCACTACATCAAGGCACTCACCTAGGGCGTGTGGGGCATGCCGCCCCCGCTACCTGATGAGCGACTTCCACTTCGGTGCCTGCGCCGGGTCGAGCAGGCGCAGCCGGTCCAGGACCTTCGGGTCCTGGACATCGAGCCAGTCGGCCAGCTCGCGGAACGACACGCAGCGCACTTCCTTGCGCGGACACACCTTGCGCATCACGTCCTCGACGGCGTTCATGTAGATGCCGCCGTTCCAGTCCTCGAAGTGGTTGCCGATGAACATCGGCGCCCGGCTGCCGTTGTAGACGCGGTTGAACCCGTTCATGTACGACGTGGCGACCTGCTTCTCCCACGCCGGGAACTTCGCCGGGTCGCCCTGGGTGCTGTCACCGGACTGGTGGTAGAGGAAGTTGAAGTCCATGGAGAGGACCTGGACCTCCTTGCCCTCCAGGGGCAGGAGTTGCAGAGGAAAGTTCCACATGCCCCCGGCCTTGGACGGCCATATCTGGAAGTCGCCGGACGAACTCGCGTCGTAGCGCCAGCCGAACGGCTCGGCCGCGGCCAGCAGGTTCTCCTGGCCCTCCAGACAGGGCGCACGGCCGCCGACCACTTCCCGGTCCGGATCGAAGGGCAGGGGCTTCTCCTCGGTGAACCCGGTGTTGGTCTTCCACTCCTTCATGAACGCGTACGTCTGCTCGATCTCGCTCTTCCACTCCGCGGCGCTCCAGTCGCCGCCGCCCTTGGGACCGCAGAAGTGCCCGTTGAAGTGCGAGCCGATCTCGTGCCCGTCCTTCCAGGCGCCGCGCAGCTGCTCCAGCGTGGTCCGGATGTGCGGGACGGTCGGATACGAGATGGCGGCCGCGCCCTGGTTGTGCTGCGGCGGACGGTAGAGCGACTTCTTGCTCTCCGGCAGGAGGTAGATCCCGGTGAGGAAGAACGTCATGTGCGCCCCGCTCTCCCGCGCCACCTGGCGGAAGTGGGAGAAGCGGCGGTCATCGCCCTCCAGTGCCCCGTCCCAGGAGAAGACGACGAACTGCGGCGGCTTCTCGCCGGGCTTCAGCTTCTTCGGCTTGAGCTGCCCGCGTTGGGGCCCGGTGTACGAGGTGGAGCCGTCCCCCAGCACCCGCACCTTGCCGTCCCACTTCTCCTCGCCCTTCTTGGCCCGCTTGGCCGCACGCGCCTTCTGCGCCGCACTGCCCGAAGAAGCGGACGCGGTGCGTCCGGAGCCGCCCCCGTCCCCGGAGGAGTCGGCCAGAGCGATGACCCCCGTGGTGGCCGCCCCGCCCAGCCCGATCACAGCCGCGACCACGGCCATCTGCTTGCGCCGCCGCGCCTTCGCACGCGCCTTGCGGGCGGCACGGGACCCGGCGCGGGCGGGTTCAGTGCCGTCGGGTTCGATCACTGCGGTCCCACCCCGTGTCCAGCGCGGCAGGGCCACGCGTGAATTGTTTGTATGAATATAGGACCGACAGCGTGGGTGTGCGCACCCCGGGTCGCTTCAAAGCGCTCACCCCGACGCCCCCCGCTGCCCCATCAGACGCCCGACACTGCCCCTGCGCACCTGGTCCGGGGGCCGTCCCATGGCGTATTCAGGAAGAGTTCGAGTCCGTCTGCCTGGAGGCCCCATGCGCGCCCGTGAAACCGCCCGACCCGCCGACGGGGAGCGCGCAGGCCGCGTACCGGCCCGCGGCACCGCGTCGTCGTCGAGCGCGGAGGGCAGCATGTCCGCGCAGGAGATCCGGGCCCTGCAGCGCAGCGCGGGCAACGCCGCCGTCGTCCGCGCGGTGCAGCGCTCCTCCGTCCACGACGTGCTCCGCGGCGGCGGACGCCCCCTCGACACGGGAACCCGCACGGACATGGAGGCCCGCCTCGGCGCGGACTTCTCCGACGTACGCCTCCACGACGACAGCGCCGCGAAGGCCTCCGCGGCCGAGGTCGGCGCCCGCGCCTACACCTCCGGCAACCACGTCGTCATCGGCGACGGCGGCGCCGACCGGCATACGCTCGCCCACGAGCTGACGCACGTCATCCAGCAGCGGCAGGGCCCGGTCGCGGGCACCGACAACGGCTCGGGCCTCAAGGTCTCCGACCCGTCCGACCGGTTCGAGCGCGAGGCCGAGGCCAACGCCCACCGGGTCCTCTCGGGCCCGGCGCCCGCGGCCCGCACCGAGACGGCCGCGCACGACCACGGGGCCGCGGACCACGCCGGGGCCGCCGTGCAGCGCGCCCCCGCCACACAGACCCAGACCGCTCCCCGCGTGGACTGGAACCAGCTCCTGGACATCATCGTCGGCTCGGACCGTACGCTCGCCGGGTTCCAGTTCGGGTCCGAGTGCCGGAACAACGGCGGCAACAACCTCATCTCCCGGCCCGTGGAGGTGACCGTCACCGCGGGCGGCACCACGGCCCGTCTCGCCGTCCACCTCAACGTCATGCTGACCAGCGGCGGCGAGGTCCGGGACCGCAAGACCGGTGCGTCCACGGCGGCGATCAAGGGCTCCCTCTTCCACCTGACCGCCCGCCCGATGGCCGGCCAGAACCTGATCCACGAGGCGGGCGCGTCCAGCCTCACGGCCCAGGAGTCGATCCACGTGGGCCGCAACAACGCCGAAGGCTGGAACAACCGCCCCGGGAACACCCAGACCCTCGCCGGCGCCGTCGACGTGCCCCGCGACGCCCTCCTCGCCGCGCTGGACGCCAAATACCCGCACAGCGGCATCGAGGACCTGATCGAGCGCTTCAAGAGGGACGTCGGCCGCGCGGTGATCCACGGCCTGGCACCGGAGGTCGTCCACGTCAACTGGGACGGGGACGAGTCGTTCAGGTAGACAGACGGTCCGGCGCGGCCACATCGCGCGGCAGTGCGTACGGCATCGCGCCGTACCAGAACCGCACGACCGCGAAACCGAAGGCCAGGCAGAGCATGCCGCCGACCGCGTCGAGCCAGAAGTGGTTGGCGGTGGCCACGATGACGACGAGCGTCGCCACGGGGTAGAGCAGGCCGAGCACCTTGGCCCACGGGACCGAGGCCAGGGCGAAGATGGTGAGGCCGCACCACAGCGACCAGCCGATGTGCATGGACGGCATCGCCGCGTACTGGTTCGACATGTTCTTGAGGTCGCCGGAGGCCATCGAGCCCCAGGTCTGGTGGACGACCACGGTGTCGATGAAGTGGGTGCCGTTCATCAGACGCGGCGGGGCCAGCGGGTAGAAGTAGTACCCGACCAGAGCGACCGCCGTCGTCGCGAAGAGGACGAGACGCGTGGCCGCGTACCGCCCCGGATGCTTGCGGAAGAGCCAGACGAGGACACCGAGCGTGACGACGAAGTGCAGGGTCGCGTAGTAGTAGTTCATGCCGACGATGAGCCATGTCACCGAGTCGACGGCGTGGTTGACGCTCTGCTCGAACGCTGTCCCCAGGTCGTGCTCGACGCGCCAGATCCAGTCCGCGTTGCGCAGCGCCTGCGACTTCTGCTCCGGCACCGCGTTGCGGATCAGCGAATACGTCCAGTAACTGACGCCGATGAGCAGGATCTCGAACCACAGACGCGGCCGGCGGGGCGTTCGGAGGCGACGGAAACGACGCAGCCCGTTCCGCCCATTGCGGCCGTTCTTCGCGTCCGCGACGGGTGATGAGGCGGGCTTCTCACGGCCCTCAAGTGTCGTCACGGTCGTCTCACCCATAGGGACAGAGTCTGCCAGATCCCCACCCTTCGACCGATCATCCCTTGGTCGGGTTCGGACCGCATTCTCTACGCCGCAGGAAGGAGAGCCCGTCCCTCAAGTGGCCCCGGAGGGCCCTAGGGGCGCCCGGGACCCGAGGCGGTTGAACCTCGAACGACCAGTTCGGGCATGAAGACGAACTCGCCGGGCGGCGCGGGGGTGCCGCCGATCTCTTCCAGGAGCGTGCGCACCGCGGCCTGGCCCATGGCGGGCACCGGCTTGCGCACCGTGGTCAGCGGCGGGTCGGTGAACGCGATCAGCGGCGAGTCGTCGAAGCCGACCACGGAGATGTCGTCCGGCACCTCCAGGCCGCGCCTGCGCGCCTCCCGTACCGCACCCAGCGCCATCATGTCGCTGGCACACGCCACAGCCGTGCAGCCGCGGTCCAGGAGCGCCGAGGCGGCGGCCTGACCGCCTTCCAGGGTGTACAGGGAGTGCTGGACTAGTTCCGTCTCGACGGTGGCGGGGGAGAGGTCCAGCTGGTCCCGCATCGTGCGGACGAAACCCTCGATCTTGCGCTGCACGGGCACGAACCGCCGCGGGCCGAGGGCGAGACCGATGCGTGTATGCCCCAAGGAGACCAGATGGGTCACCGCGAGGCGCATCGCCGCGCGGTCGTCCGGCGAGACGCACGGCGCCTGCACCTTCGGCGAGAAGCCGTCCACGAGGACGAAGGGGACGCCCTGCGCGCGCAGCTGTTCGTAACGGTGCGTGTCGGCCGAGGTGTCCGCGTGCAGCCCCGAGACGAAGATGATCCCCGCGACCCCGCGGTCCACCAGCATCTCCGTGAGCTCGTCCTCCGTGGAACCGCCCGGCGTCTGCGTGGCGAGCACCGGCGTGTACCCCTGCCGGGTCAGCGCCTGCCCGACGACCTGTGCGAGCGCGGGGAAGATCGGGTTCTCCAGCTCCGGCGTGATCAGTCCGACCAGGCCCTCGCTGCGGCGGCGCAGCCGCACCGGGCGTTCGTAGCCGAGCACGTCGAGCGCGGCGAGCACGGACTGACGGGTGCCCGCGGCGACGCCCGGCTTGCCGTTGAGCACGCGGCTCACCGTCGCTTCGCTGACCCCCGCCTGGGCTGCGATGTCGGCTAGCCGTGCGGTCACAGGGTTGGACTGTACCGGTCGCCCCTCAGGCTGCCCACCAGACCGCCGAATCCGCCGGAAGCACCGCCCGCCCCGCGCCCGGCGCGATCTCCGTGCTGGCCAGGAGCGGCGTGCCGGGCGTCGGCAGCGCGACCGGCGACGAGGCGAGGTTCACCGTGCACACGAACGAACCCGCGGAGGTGGTGCGGCGGAACGCCAGCACACCGTCCGGCGCGGGCAGCCACGTGATGTCGCGGCCCGCGCCGAGCGCCGGATGCGCACGGCGCACGGCCAGCGCCCGCCGGTAGAACTCCAGCGTCGACGCAGGATCGCCCGTCTGCGCGGCCACCGACAAGCGCTTCCACGCGTCCGGCTGCGGCAGCCAGCTCGGACCGCCCTCGCGCGGCCCGAAGCCGAACGGGGCACGCTCCCCGGACCACGGCAGCGGCACCCGGCACCCGTCCCGCGTGCCGTCCTGCCCCGACCCGCGGAAGAACGCCGGGTCCTGCCGCACCTCGTCCGGCAGCTCCGTCACCTCCGGCAGACCCAGCTCCTCGCCCTGGTACAGGTACGCCGAGCCCGGCAGCGCCAGCATCAGCAGCGTCGCCGCCCGCGCCCGACGCAGCCCCCGCGCCTCGTCGCCGTCCGCGAAGCGCGTCGCGTGGCGTACGACGTCGTGATTGGAGAGCACCCACGTGGCGGGCGCGTCCACCGCGTTCATCGCGGCCAGCGACCGGTCGATGACGTCGCGCAGCGCGTCGGCGTCCCACCCCGTCGTCAGGTACTCGAAGTTGAACGCCTGGTGCAGCTCGTCGCGGCGCAGGTAGCGGGCGCTGCGCTCGACCGTCGGGGTCCACGCCTCGGCGACGGCGATCCGCCGCGCCCCGCCGTCCCGCCCGTACTCGTCGAGGATGTGCCGCCAGTCGCGGTAGATCTCGTGCACGCCGTCCTGGTCGAAGTACGGCACGGCCTGCTTGCCGAGCAGCTTGACCTGTTCCGGGTGACCGATGTCCGGCAGACCCGCCGCCTTGACGAGACCGTGCGCGACGTCGACGCGGAACCCGTCGACGCCGAGGTCGAGCCAGAACCGCAGCACGGACCGGAACTCGTCGTGGACGTCCGGGTGCTCCCAGTTGAAGTCGGGCTGTTCCGGCGCGAACAGGTGGAGGTACCACTCCCCGTCCTCGACGCGCGTCCAGGCCGGGCCGCCGAACACGGACTCCCAGTCGTTCGGCGGGAGTTCGCCGCCCGCGCCCCGGCCGGGGCGGAACAGGAAACGCTCGCGGGCCGCGGAACCCGGGCCCTCGCGCAGCGCCCGCACGAACCACTCGTGCCGGTCGGAGCAGTGGTTGGGCACGATGTCGACGATGACGCGCAGACCGAGCGCGTGCGCCTCGCCGATCAGGCCGTCGGCGTCCGTGAGCGTGCCGAACATCGGGTCGACGGCGCGGTAGTCCGCCACGTCGTACCCGGCGTCGGCCTGCGGCGACGCGTAGAAGGGGGAGAGCCACACGGCGTCCACGCCCAGGTCGCGCAGGTACGGCAGGCGGGCCGTGATGCCGGGCAGATCGCCCATGCCGTCGCCGTTCGCGTCGGCGAAACTGCGCGGATAGACCTGGTAGATGACGGCGTCGCGCCACCACTCCCCGGCGGGCGAGGACTCGGTGGCGGGCGCGGAGGTGGCGTTCTGGGTCATGGAGTCCCTCAGGACGGGTGCGGAGGTCGGCTTCTCCGGTGAGAACGCCCGGCGGAACACGAAGGTCACGAGGGCGCGAGGGCACCTGGGGGCGGGCGGGAAATTCTATCGCCAAGGTCCTTGTCCGCGAGGAAAGTTCCTGGATCTTCACTGATCCCGGTCGTGGGAGCGCCATCATCTCCCGCCGCGCGCCCCGGAACGCTAACTTGGTCGGGCAGGCCCGCGGGGGGTCTGCCCCACCAGCCCCAAAGGGGCCCTGTGTGACCGTGAACGCCAAGGCAGGCAGCACGATCCTGGTGGTGGACGACGTCGCCGCCAGCCGTTACGCACTCGGTGCGGTCCTGCGCAGGGACGGCCACCGCGTCGTCCTCGCCGCCAGCGCGGGCGAGGCCCTGATCGAACTCGACGTGCGCCGACGCGCCGGCGAACTGCCGGACGTGGCGCTCGTCGACGTCGGCCTGCCCGACATGAGCGGCTTCGAACTGTGCCGCAGGCTGAAGGAGACACCGCCGTTCGCCGCCCTGCCCGTCGTGCACTTCTCGGCCGCCCGGATAGCCCCCGCCGACCGGTGCCTGGGTCTCGACGCGGGCGGCGAGGCCTATCTGACGGTGCCCGCCGAACCGGAGGAGATCCAGGCCGTCGTGCGCGCCGCGGCCCGCGGCGCACGCCACCGCAGCGACGCCGAGGCACAGGCCGGACACCTCACCCGGCTCGCCGAGACGATCCTCGACGTCCAGTCTGCCCGCTGCCCCCGCGAACTCGCCGACGCCGCCGCGGCCGGCACCGCCCGCCTCAGCGACGGCCCCGCCGCGGCCTTCGTCATCGCCGACGACGGCGAACTCCACCGCAGCCTGTCCCGGCGCAGGACCGCCGCCTCCCTGCCCGACGAGGGCGCGCACGACACGGTGGTGCGCCTGATCCAGCGCGGCATGGCAGGCCAGACCGGCGTCCGCGAGACCGTCGTACCCGCACCCGTGTGGCCCGCCGGCTTCTTCCACGCCGAGCCGTCCGACGGCGGGGAACGCCCCGTCGGCGCCCGCCTCACCCTGGCCCGCGCCCGCGAAGGGTCCGCGCCCGTCTGCCTCGCCACACCCGTGTACGACCGAGACCCCGCACCCGGCACCGGACGGTTCGTGGGGCGTCTCGCCCATGCCACCGCCGTCGCCGCCGAACGACTGCTGATGTACGAGGTGGAACGCCACATCGCCCTCACCCTCCAGCGCAGCTTCCTGCCGGCGCACGTCCCACAGACCCCCGGCACCGAAGTCGTCGTCCGCTACGAACCCGCCTCACGCGACACCGAGATCGGCGGCGACTTCTACGCCTCGCTCACCACATCCCAGGGGCTCCTCACCGGCATCGGCGACGTCGTCGGCCACTCCCTGGACGCCGCCACCGTCATGGTCGAGATCCGGCACGCGCTGCGCGCCTACTGCATCGAGGACCCCGACCCGCGCACACTCGCCGAACGCCTCGACGGCATGCTGCAGCGCTACCACCCCGAGGTGACCGCCACCCTCTGCCTGGCCCTCGTCGACCCCGCCACCGGCCACACCCGCGTCGCCAACGCCGGACACATCCCGCCCCTCGTCGTCACCGACGACGGCACCGCCACCTACCTCAAGGCGAAGGGCCCACTGCTCGGCCTCGGCCTGGACAGGCCGCCGCCCACCGAGACGGTCCTGCGCCGCACCGACCGGCTCCTCATGGTCACCGACGGACTCATCGAGACCCGCGGCACCGACCTCGCCGTATCCATGGAGCACCTGCGCACGGTCGCGGCCGGAGCGCCCCTCGGCGTCACGGCCCTCTGCGACACCCTGCTCGCCTGCCTGGGCCACAACCGCGAGGACGACATCGCCCTCCTCGCCATGCGGCTGCGGCAGAGCGACACGCCCCGTACGCCTAGCCGAGCGGCCTCTCCATGAGCAGCACGCCGTACGGGGTGCCGTCCGCCGCGAGCTTGTCCGTGAGTTCGCCGACGACCGCGTAACCGGCCTCTTCGTAGTACGTGCGCAGGCGGGGGCTCGTCACCATGACGTCCAGGCGGCACAGTTCACGGCCCGCCGCCGCGATGCGGCGCTCCGCGTCCCGCAGCAGCGCGCGGCCCGTCCCCGCGGGCGCTCCTGGCCGCGCCATCAGCCGGTGCACGTACCCGGCGACCGGCGGCCGCGCGCCCCACGCCTGCTCGTCCGACCACCACAGTTCGTACGCGCCGAGGACGCCGGAACCGTCGTACGCGAGCCACGCCTCCGCCGTCGACGAGCCGATCACCCGCTCGAAGTGCCGCTCGTCCTTGGCGCCGGACTTCCACTGGTCGATGCCGTGGTCCAGCATCCAGTCGACCACGTCTTCGTACAGCCCCGCCAGGGTCGCCGTGTCGCCGATGTCCGCGCGGCGGCAGGTCAGTTGCGCTGTCATGGGGCCAGTGTCGCAAGCCGTTCCAGGAGTTCCGCGAAGGGGCCGTCCGGCGGCTCCGACGCGAGGACCTCGCGCAGCAGCGTCGCCATGCCCTCGTCGTAGGCGGCGCTCACCGCGGCGAGGGCGGCGAAGTCGTGCACCAGCTGGAGCTCCAGCTCCGCGCGGGGGATGCGTCGGCCGTCCAGCCAGATCAGCGCCGTCGACTCGGCCAGCGAGATCCAGGATCGCACGACGAGTTCGAGCCGGGCGGAGGGCTCGGTGACGTCGAGCTGGAACAGCACCTGCTCGTACGCCGCCTGGCGCACCGAGTCGACCAGCGCGTTCGTCGTCGAGGAGCCGACGGCGGGGCCGCCCCGCATCAGCGCCGAGAAACCGGGCCCGTGGTCGTCGACGAAGGCGAAGAAGCGGCCCATGACCCGCAGCAGCCGCGCCCCGGGCGGGCCCTCGCGGGGCTCCACGAACCGCCCCGCCAAGTCGTCCGCCGCCCGGCGCAACGCCGCCTCGTACAGGCTGAGTTTGCCGGGGAAGTAGTGGTAGACCAGCGGACGCGAGATGCCCGCGGCCGCCGCTATCTCGTCGATGGACACGTCGTCGGGCGAGCGGTTGCTGAACAGGTCGAGCGCGACCCCGATCAACTGCTGCCGCCGCTCCTCGACACCCATCCTGCGGCGCACCCCGGTTGTCATGCGAACACCTTACCGAGCAGAACCGGCCCCGCGACCGGCCGGTCCGTGTCCGTTCCGGCGTCCGGCTCACATGTCGAGGACGAGCCGCTCACCGCGCGCCCGCGAGACGCAGATGAGCATCGAGCCGGTCCGCTCGTCATCGGTGAGCAGTTCGTCGCGGTGGTCGATCTCCCCCTCCACGACACGCTGTCGGCACGTCCCGCAGAAGCCCTGTCGGCAGCTGTACGGGGTGTCGGGCAGCTCGGCGCGGACCGCGGCGAGCACGGTGGTGTCGGCGGCGACCGCCACCGTACGTCCGCTGCGCCGCAGCTCCACCTCGAAAGCGGTGTCGCCTTCGGTGGAGGTGCGTGGCGTGAACCTTTCCACGTGGAGGGAGCAGCCGTCGGGCAGGGCGGCGGCGACGGCGTCCATCAGCGCCTCGGGCCCGCACACGTGGACGGCTGCCCCGGGCGGTGTCCCGTCCAGGAAGGCGGCGACATCCGGCAGTCCGTCCTCGTCCTGGGCGACCACGGTGACGCGCCCGCGCCCCGCGCCGCCGAGCTTCTCCACCTCTTCCAGGAACGGCATCGACGCCCGCGACCGCCCGCCGTACAGCAGCCGCCACGGCGCGCCCGCCGCCTCGACGGCCCGCAGCATCGGCAGGACCGGCGTGATCCCGATGCCGCCCGCCACGAAGACGTACGACGCCGCGACGGCCAGCGGGAACCGGTTGCGCGGCCCGCGCACCTCGACCACGGCGCCTTCGCGGAGCTGCTCGTGCACCTCGCGCGAACCGCCCCTGCCGCCCTGCTCCGCCGTGATCAGGCGGGTCGCGACGGTGTACGAGGACGTGTCCTCGGGGTCGCCGCAGAGCGAGTACTGCCGCACGAGCCCCGAGGGCAGCACCAGGTCGAGGTGGGCGCCGGGCAGCCAGCCGGGCAACCGGGCGCCCTCCAGGCGCAGTTGGACGACGCCGTCGGCGACCTTCTCGTGCCCGGCCACGCGGAGCCGCAGCGCCCGGGAGCGGGGCTGCCCCGAGACGGGCTCCTCCAGGGCGGGCAGCGGCCACAGCGGGGAGACCGCGATGCGGCGGCGCAGGGCACGCCGGGCGAGCAGGGCGGCGCCCGCGGCGAGGGCGACGGTGCGGATGCGGGGCATGTCAGGCGGTCCCCTTCTCGGCGGCGAGCGCGGCGACGGCCGCGGGCGAGGACGCGAGATAGGCCACGGCCTGCTCGGTGCTGCCCTCCTGCGAGGGGTGGTAGGCCCGGCTGAGGTAGCGCGGGATGGAGCGGATCATGTCGCCGGTGGAGGGCAGCGTGCCCGCCTTGCCGCTGCGGTGGAAGTCCTTGAAGGACGCCTTCCCGTCGACGAGCGTCGGGTCGTTCTCCATGAAGAACCGCGCCCCGCGCTGCCAGAGGAAGACCAGCGCGGTGAACGCCGTCGCCCACGTCCTGACCCGGCGCCCATAGCCGCCGTCGACGTGCATGAACAGCTCGAAGGCGACGGAGCGGTGCTCGACCTCCTCAGCGCCGTGCCAGCGCAGCAGATCGAGCATGGTGGGGTCGGCGCCCCTGCGGTCCAACTCCTGCGCGTTGAGGACCCAGTTGCCGAGGAACGCGGTGTAGTGCTCGATGGCCGCGATGATCGCGACGCGTTCCATCAGCCACCACCGGCGCGCCTTGCCGGGCGGCAGCGTCCGGTCGCCGAGCAGCTTCTCGAAGAGCCAGTCGACCTGCGCGGTGTACGGCGTCGGGTCGAGACCCTGCTCCTTGAGGTGCGGCAGGACCTCGTCGTGCGCCTGCGCGTGCATGGCCTCCTGGCCGATGAACCCGATGACGTCCTCGCGCAGCCGCTCGTCGCGGATGAGCGGCAGGACCTGCTTGTAGACGTGCACGAACCAGCGTTCGCCCGCGGGCAGCAGCAGATGCAGCACGTTGATGGTGTGCGTGGTGAACGGGTCGTCGGGGAGCCAGTGGAGCGGGGTGCTCTCCCAGGCAAAGGAGACGTTGCGTGCCTTGAGCGCTATGTGCTCGGACGCGACGGGCTCGGGCGCCCGGCTCTGCGTATTAGACATGGCGTCAATGTACTGATGGGTAGTTCGGGGGTACAGGGGTCTGCGCGGGTGAGTTCGGTCAGCGGAGCGTGTTCACCTTCGTCCCGTCGGCCAGCGTGCCGCTGAGCCGCGCCTTCGCGGTCCGCTCGCTCCGTACGGCGAGGACGTTGCCCGCCGTGCGCTCGCCGCCGGACCCGGTGACGGACGTGACGTTCTTGCTGCCCGCGCCGAGGAGGTACCAGGAGCCGGCCCGTGACTTCCACAGGACGCCCGCGAGGACCTTCGGGTCGCGGCTGCCGCAGGCGGGGGAGTCCTCGGCCTTGGCGGCGACGGCGCCCACGGGCCCGTCGGCGGTCTGGAACTGGGCGAGGATCCGGCTGCCCTCGCCGCTCCAGGTGTCGGCGCGGGTGCAGACCCAGTCGGCGGCGCCGTTGGCCTCGGGCAGAATCTGACGGGCGTACGTCCACGCGTTCACGGTGCGGACGCCGTGCGAGCGGACCGTGGCCAGGGAGCATGCGGACTTCGACCACTCGGCGGCCGTGGCCTCGCGCGGGGCCTGCGGGCGGCCCGCCGTGAGATGCGCGGGGACGAGCTCGCCGAGGTCGGTCGTCAGGCGCGCGGCCCCGGTGTGGTCGCGCAGCCGCAGCGCGTTCCACGACGTGCAGGCGCCGGTCTGCGCGGGGCCCGCGAACGGGTCGGTGACGCCGTCGGCGGAGCGCCGCACCGCCACGGGCTTCGCGGCAGGCTTCAGGAGGTCCTGCACGCCCACCGAGGTGATCCACGGGGCGGTCAGATAGCGGATGTTGCCGTCGGCGCGGTCGACGACGACGGCGTTCGCCTCCGTGCCGGTCGCGCCGTCCACGCGGGCGAAGTCGAGCGCCGCGCCACCGGTGCCCTCCTTCGGCTCGGCGTACCGCACGATGCGCAGTCCGTCGTAGAGCAGCACCACGCGTGCGGAGTCGACCTCACCGGCGTAGAGCAGCCGGGCGGGTCCGGGCGGCGCCCCGGCGGGGGTGCCCGGGGTCGCGGAGACCTGCACGGACTCGCCGGGGCGCGCCCACACGGCCAGGGCGCGACGGAGCAGTTCCTTGTCGCCGATGAGGTCGCCGCGCGCGGGCCACATGGAGAAGTCGGTCCGGGCGGAACGTTTCCACGCCCCCGCGGCCGCCGTCGTCAACTGGCCCGGATCGAGCGCGGCTTGTCCCGCGGGGTTCTGCGCGTAGGGCGGCGCGGCGGCGCCGTCGGGTCCCCAGCCCTCGCCCGGCAGCCCGAGGAGCGCCCCGCACACCAGGACGGCGGCGGCCGCGACACCCGCGGCCTTCATGTGCTGCCTGCGCCGCATCAGGTCGGTCGGCCGCGCCTGCAGGGAGCAGGGGTCGAACTCGGGGGACGCCAGCAGGTCGTACCGCGCCTCGACCTCGTCGGCCTCGTCCAGGGCGTCCTCGGGGTCGTCGCAGCCCGCGGCTGCGAGCACGGCACCCACGCCGGCGTCGTCCAGCGCTTCGAGACCCCGCAGGACGTAGGCGGCGCGGGCGGCGCCCGACAGGGTGGAAAGCCGCTGATCCAGAGCGAGCTCGTCGGATCCTCCCGAGCGTGGGAAGAGCCGGAGACCGCGCACCTGCGGCAGCAGCGGCGGCAGTTGGGCGCGCTTGGGCCACGCGTTCCACCGCAGGGGGACACTGGCGTCGAGGGCGCCGCGCAGCACTTGGAGCCGCATGTACGCGTAGGCGGGGTCGCCGAGCGCCCGCGCCCTGCCGCCCTCACCGGCCTGGCCGCCACCTCCGCCCCGCTGTCCGGGGACGGCGGCCTCGCCCGTTCTGCGGCTGCGCGGCAGGGCGCGCTGGGTGAGGGCGTGGGCGGTCAGGACCCGGCGGTTGCGGCCGAGGCTCGGCGGCAGCACCAGGTAGGCGAGCCGGACGAGCCGCGGGTAGTGCTCGACGAGGGCGGCCTCGGCCTGCTCCACGTCGACCACCGGGGTGGGGCGGCTGGACTTCGGGGACTTCGACGGAGACTGCACATTCGACGACACGTTCAACAAAACGAGCGAATCGTCGGATGGTCACCTCATGCCGGTGTGTCGGCCACGAGTGCGCGGGCGTAGTTGGCCATGGAGCGCTGGTAGCGGGGGAGGTGCGGGGCGAGGGCCTCGAGCACGAGGGCGAGGCCCTCGCGCTCCCTGCCGAGGCTGGCCAGGCACAGCGCGAGACAGGCACGCACCGCGTCGTCCAACTCGTCGCCCGGCTCGTCCAGTTCCG
Organism: Streptomyces venezuelae; assembly: GCF_008642355.1. Taxonomy (NCBI): domain Bacteria; kingdom Bacillati; phylum Actinomycetota; class Actinomycetes; order Kitasatosporales; family Streptomycetaceae; genus Streptomyces; species Streptomyces venezuelae. The sequence goes on along the minus strand of NZ_CP029193.1, from coordinate 2,197,599 downwards.
CGGTGAGCAGGGCGGCACCCTCCTCGGCCCGACCCACGTTCCGCAGCGAACTCGCCAGCTGCACGGCCGTACGCCGCCTGCGGTATCCGTCGAGCCCGCGCTCCAGGGCTTCCTGGTAGAGGGGCACGGCGCGGTCCGAGTGCCCGGTGGAGTCGAAGGCGCAGGCCCGCTCGAAGGGCCCCACGGGGTCCCCGTCGGGCAACTCGTCGACGAGCCGGTCGATCACCGCCCGGAACTCCGCGCCGCCGTCCTCCCCGTAGGAGTCCAACGTCTCCCAGGCCGCCGCGACCCGCTTCTCCCAATCCGTGTCCATCCCGCCAGCCTGACACCGCCCGCCCCACCCGTCACGTCCTTTTCCCGGCGCTACCCGAGCCGCCAGCCGCTGAACTCCACCGTTCCGCGCCCTCCGTCACCTCCGTTCGTCGCGCTCATGAACAACCCCACGTCCTGCACGGCCGCGGCCCCCGGCACCGGCACCGTCGCCACCGTCCGCCACGTCGCGCCGTCGTCCGTCGAGCACGCCCCCGTGAAGGAGTCCCCGGAGCGGGAGAGCCGGAGCAGCACCGGCGCCGTGATGCCCGTGACGCGCTTGTACGTGTCGAGCGTGCCGTCGCCGTTCGTGTCGTAGGAGAGGACGACTCCGTTGGACGGCGTCACGGCCAGGTCGACGAAGCCCGGGGACAGCGGTGTCGCCAGGGAGTTGCGGGCGATCAGGCCCGCCCTGGCCCACGGGCCCGTGTCCGCCTGCCGGTCGACCCGCACCGTCACCGACACCCCGTCGCGCAGCGCCCCCTCGCGGTACAGCGTCCCGAACTCCGCCGTGCCCTTCCACAGGTCGGCGCCGCCCCCGTCGATCGCGTACCGCTCTCCCAACTGGCCGAACACCGCCGCGTTGTTCGTGTAGGTCCGCCACGCGTCGTCCACCGGGCCCGCCTCGTACAGCACGCCCTCGTGGACGGTTCGCACCCGCCGCTCGCCCGCGGGCCCGTACCGGACCGCGATCTCGTAGGGGAGCGGGCGCAGCGGGCGGTCCAGCGGGGTGTCCGGGGCGGAGGCCCGCCACGTGACCGTTCCCGTGCCCGCGGGAGGCACGCGTGGCAGGGACACGGGTCCCGTCGGCTCCGCCTCGATGCCCGTCAACGTGAAGTCGACGCGGCCCGTGGCACGGAGACCGTTGACGTTGCGGAAGGACGCCGTCAGGCGGGAGCGGCCCCCGGGCGGGACGGCGGGCGGGTCGGCGGTGATCTGCAGGCTGCCCTGGTACGGCGCCCGTGCGAGGACGTCCCGGACGCGGGAGGCGACGCGGTGGGGAGTGCCGCCGACGGGGCGCTGCGGATAGTCCTTGCGCTCCCGCGTCCACTTGTCCTCCATCGCGAACCAGTCCACCGGCTTCGGTGCCCGGTTCGCCGCGAGGGCGTCCGCCAGCTCGTCGAGCCACGTCTGCCAGCGCGGCACGTACAGGTCGGCGATGAGGCCTTGCCATTCGCGGTTGCCGTAGTCGTGCAGCCGGCCCGCGTCGGCCGTGGCGCGCTCGCCCCACACGGTGATCAGGACCTTCGCGGTCCGCTCGAACTCGGCGCGTTCCGCCTCCGTCGTCCCCATGCGGCGGGCGGCCGCGATCCACGGGCCGAGGAGGAACGCCGGGTGCGTGCCCGTCACCTCGTCCGAGAGCCGCATCAGCCGCAGCCACAGCTCCGCGAGCGTCCCGAACGTCCGCCGGTCCCGGCGTTCGTACGCCGTCCGCAGCTGCGGCAGGAGCTGGCGGCTGCGGTGGGCGAGCGCCTGCCGTGCGACGTCGACCAGGTCGTGGCGGTAGGCGCCGCTGTCCCGCAGCGGTCCCGCCACGCCGAGCAGCCCGGTGAGCGCGGCATCGAACCGCGCGGGGTCGTAGGTCAGCGCGCGCGGCGCGTACTCGGCGGCGCGGGCCGCCGCGAGGTCGGGGCGGGCGGCGAAGAGCGAGTCGTGCGGGTCGCTGCGTTCGACGGCGGTGTGCTGGTAGGCGGTCGCGTTCAGGGTGCGCCACGCGGACCGCGCGTCGGCGTCACGCCCGCCGTACCGGAAGTCGGCGTACGAGGAGAACCAGGCGGCCCGGTCCACCGGCCCCTTCGTCCACGCCAGCTCGGAGAAGAGCTCGAAGGCGGCCGGGTCGCGGTCCGTGGCCTCGGGCATGAAGGCGGTGCCGGTCAGGGCGCTGCCCGCTTTGTCGCGCCAGGCGAAGAACCGCTCGTTCCACAGGTGGGTGCGGGCGCCGATCGTCGTGCGCCCGCCGAAGTTGGGGATGGTCCCGAAGGCGTACGGGGTGCCGCCCCAGTCCTTCTCCCGGTCCGGCTCCTTCGCGTACCGGTCGGAGACGCCGTCGACGATCAGCATCCGCTTCTTGTCGACGGCGTCGAGCAGCGCGGGCAGCGGGTTGGCCTCCCAGCCGAGGATCACCCATGTGGCGTTCGGCCGCGCCGTGCGCAGGGCCGCCTCCACGCCGCGCGCCGCAGCCGGGACGGGCACGTCGCCCGCGGTGCCGCCCTCGTGCAGCAGGTCCATCTTGAAGAGGTCGGCGGGCCCGAAGAGCGCCTCCTGGTGGCGGTAGAAGGAGGCGGCGACCTTCGCGAACGCCGAGGTCCGCGGGTCGAGCCAGTCGGGCCGCTTGAACCCGTGCCAGACGCCCTGCGGGATGACGCGCGCGTCCCCGCCGTTGCGCTCGACGAACCCGTCGGGCACGTGCCCGTAGTAGCCCGGCAGGACCGGCGCGATGCCGAGGTCGCGGAGCCGCCGTACGATGCGCCGCCCCAACGCCGTGCGGTCCGCGATGAGTCGGTCGGAGAGCGGCCCGCCGTACCCGGAGAGGTTCTGCAGCAGCCACCAGGGCTGGTGCGAGGGCGCGGGCAGCCATGCTCTGGCCTCGGCGTCCGAGTAGCCGAACTCGGTGAGCACCTTCCGGTACACCGCCTCGGCACCCGCGATCACGAGGACCTCGTTGCAGCCGTGCAGGGCGAGCACGTCGATCATCCGCTCCCAGTACGCCCAGTCGGCGTACGGCGCGGTGTACCCGTCGTTCGTGTCGTTCAGGGCGAACCGGTGCGGGAGCGAGGTGCTGCGCGTCAGCGTCCTGGCCGGGGCGGGCAGCCTGCGCGGCAGGTCCAGTTGGCTGCCGTTCCAGGTGATGTGGGCCCCGCACACGTACTTCAGGTACCAGTGGACGCCGGTGAGGAGCACGGCGGGCGTCGTGCCGGACACCTCGATCCGGCCGGTCGTCCCGGTGACCTCGAAACGGTCCTCGCGGCCGCGCGCGGGGAGAAGTCCGAGGCGGAACTGTTCCGCGTGATGCGGCAGGAGTCTGTTGAGTGCCGAGCGCGCGGAATCCGTATCGAAGGCGGGGCCCGCGGCGGAATCCGCGGGCCCGTCGGCGGCGTGGGCCGGCAGCGGTACGCCGCCGACGGCGGCGCCGAGACCGAGGGCTCCCGCGGTGCCTAGCACCGTACGTCTGGACGGTTCGGACATGTGTACCCCCTGGGGAGACGGCTGCGGCGCACGGTATCCGGGCGGTCGACCGGCAACAACGGTGCATACGAGACAGGCGAGTTGAACTCGCCGGAAGAGGCTGGTGGGACGATGACGAGGACGGTCGGCGCGGCGCGGTGCGCGCTTTCGGGCATGGCTGCGGGAGCCCTGATGATGGTGATGGGATGCGGCTCGGGGGGTGACGGCACACCACGCACGGCGAGCGGCAGTCTTGAGCAGCTGGCGGCCGAGGCGGGGTGCAGGCCGGACGTCCGGACGGACGCGGCGGAGCTGCGCCAGGCCACCTGTCAGAACGGTGCCCGGCGCTACGTGCTCGTAACCTTTACAAACGCCCGTGGCCAGGCCGAATGGCTCGACGAGGCGAACGACTACGGCGGTACGTACCTCGTCGGCGGCAGCAGCTGGGTCGCCGTCGGCGCCGCCGACGACATCGCGGCGCTGCACGACCGCCTCGGCGGGACCGTGGTGGACGCCGCGGGAAGGCACGGCGGGAACCACCACGGCCACCCCGAGGGGTGAGAACCGCCCAAGGGGGTCGTCAGGTGCAGCGCCGGCCGGAGTTGATGCACTGGGCGACGCGGCGCATCAGCCGCTCGTCGAAGACGTTGATGAAGTCGCCGTGGTCGGTGACGGGCTTGTGCAGCTGCTCGGGGAACGAGTCGACGGCGAAGCCGGGGCCCGGCGGCACGTCGTACACGATGCGCTGCACCAGCTGCGGCACGGCCCGGAAGCCGCGCGGGCAGGCGCCGGTCCGCGGGTCGGCGAAGGCGACGTGGGTGCGGTGGTTGGCGCTGTCGGTGTTCCGGCCGTCCCAGCAGCTCTGGAAGTTGAACGTACGGACCACCTTGCTGCCCCGGGGGCAGATCGGGTACTTGTCCTTCAGCTGCCGGTTCTCGAAGCCGGTGCAGCTCCACGACGCGTTGGCGTTGGCGTCGCCGTTGGTGAACGCCTTGGCGTCACCGGTGATGATGCGCAGGAAGCGCGGCATCGCGACGACCTTGCCCACCGGGTTCCCCGTGAACTTCAGCGACACGGATGCGGGTGTCTGGATCTCGCCGACGTTCTGGTCCTTGCCGCCGCCGTCGGCCTGCGCGTCGTCCTCGTCCTCACCGTTCTGCAGGCGCAGGACGGGCCAGTAGTACGTCGACTTGTCGCCCTGGTTCCGGCAGCTCGTCCGCCCGTTCGCGAGATCGTCGTCGTCGGAGAAGGCGTCCGTGGCCTGGTTGCCCACGTAGTCGTGCATGTGGTGGGCGCCGTTGCTGACACCGGGCGCGACGATGACGTTGTCCGGGTTGAACTTCCCGTTCTCGTTGCGGCCGCACTGGGTGGTGAAGGTGCCGCGCGAGGCGTTGCGGCCGTTGCGGGGGCGGTTGACGTTGGGGCGGACGGACCGGATCTCGACGAAGTCGTCGGCTTCGGGTCCGTTGGTGGACGCGTTCTGTTCTCCCGAGTCCTCCTGTTGTTCTCCTGCCTCCTCCTGGTCGTCGGCGCGCAGCGTGCAGGGCGCCATGCCGTCGAGGCCCGCGGGGCGGGCGCCGGACCGGTCCAGGGTGTCCGAGATGCCGCCGAGGGTCTCCCTGCGCTTCTCCTCCAGGGGGCCGAGCAGGGACTCCTTGTCCCGCGTCCGCTCGAACTGCCCGTACGCGTCCGTGATCTGGCTGTCCAGGTCGGCGAGCTGCCGGTCCACCTCGCCGCGCGCGGCCTCCGGCACCTCCGGCAGCTGATTGCCCACGTCCGGGCAGCTGATGGTCGCCAGCTGCTGCCCGGCACTCTGTGGCGGGGGCTGATCCGTGCCCTCCTCGGCGTTCGCGTAGACGTTCACGGCGACCAGGCCGCCGCCGCCCATGATTACCGCTGCGGACGCGGCGACCACGCGCCGCGCCAGCCTTGATCGTTTTCGTGAGGTACGTCCCATGGGGCTACATACGCATCAGCGACCCACCGCGTTCAGGCGCACCCCCGATGCACCGGAGGGTGTTCAGCGCCCCTGGTCGAGATAGGCGAGGACCGCGAGGACCCGGCGGTTGTCGTCGTCGGAGACCGCCAGGTCCAGCTTCCCGAAGATGTTGGACGTGTGCTTCGCGATGGCCCGCTCCGTGACGACGAGCTGCGCCGCGATCGCCGCGTTCGACCGGCCCTGCGCCATGAGTTCGAGGACCTCGCGCTCGCGCGGGGTGAGCGCGCCGAGCGGTTCGTCGGCGGCGGACCGCCGGGACAGGAGCTGCTGGATGACCTGCGGGTCCATCGCGGTGCCACCCGCCGCGACCCGCCGCACGGCGTCGACGAACTGCGCCGCGTCGAAGACCCGGTCCTTGAGCAGATAGCCGACGCCACCGTTCCCGTCGGCGAGGAGCTCGCGCGCGTACAACTGCTCCACGTGCTGCGAGAGGACCAGGACGGGCAGCCCGGGGCGGGCCCGGCGCGCGGCGAGCGCGCACTGCAGACCCTCGTCCGTGTGGGACGGCGGAAGCCGGACGTCGACCACGGCGACGTCCGGCTGCAACTCCTCCAGGGCCTTGGCCAGTTCGGGCCCGCTCTCCACGGCGGCCGCGATCTCGAAGTCGAACGCCTCCAGCATCCGCACCAGGCCGTCACGGAGCAGGAAGAGGTCTTCGGCTAGGACAACACGCAAGGGATCTCCATGGTCACCATGGTCGGGCCGCCCGCGGGACTGCTGACGGCCAGTACGCCGTCGAATGTACCGAGCCGGCGTTCGATGCCGCTCAGCCCGGAGCCCGCCCCGGCGACCGCGCCGCCCTTGCCGTTGTCGGTGACGGCGATGCGCAGCATGCCGTCGGCGTGGTGCATGTCCACCCAGACGCGGTCGGCGCCCGAGTGCTTGATCGCGTTGGTCAGGGACTCGCTGACCGCGAAGTACGCGGCCGACTCGACCGGCGCCTCCGCACGGCCAGGCAGCTCCACGTCGACCTCGGTGGGCAGCGGCAGGCGCAGCGCGAGGGCCTTGACGGCGTCGCCGAGACCGCGTTCGGCGAGGACCGGCGGGTGGATGCCGCGGACCAGGTCGCGCAGTTCGGTCAGGGCCTCGCCGGAGTTCTGCCGGGCCTTGACGATCAGCTCCTTGGCCTTCGCCGGGTTGGTCTCGATCATCGCCTCGATGGTGCCGAGGTCCATGCCCACGGCGACCAGGCGGGCCTGTGCGCCGTCGTGCAGGTCGCGCTCGATGCGGCGCAGCTCGGCGGCGGAGTTGTCGACGGCGTCGTGCCGGGTCTCGGTGAGCCGGTCCACCCGCCGCGCCAGGGCGCGCTCCCGCATCCGCGCGGTGGGGGAGAGGCAGGCGCGGGCGAGGAGGAAGTGCCCGTGTACGAGCGCGGGGTTGACGAAGACCGCGAGGATGAAGAAGCCGGTGCCGAGCAGCGCCGCCTGGTCGGCGGTGTCCTGCGAGGTGACGTGGATGAACGCGAACCACTCGCCGCCGCCCGCCTCGTAGATCGGCTTCCACACGCCGGCGGCGAGCACCCAGCCGTACACCATGTAGAGCACGAGCGAGGGCGCGAGGACCGCGACGACCGGCGCCACGGTCATGTTGACCAGCAGCCACTGGAGGTCGCGCCAGGTCGCCGGGTCCTTCAGCATCAGCGAGCAGCGCTCCACCTGCCCGGTGACGCCGCCGCGCAGGTCGGGCGGGAAGGGCCGGTAGGCGTGCGGGATGGTCACGCCCGACCACGACCCGGCGAGGCCGCGGTAGGTGTTGGCGTACGAGCGCAGCAGCATGAGGACCGCCGGCGTCGTGAAGACGCCGATGCCCAGCAGGATGAACGCGATCGACAGCACGGAGAACACGAAGAGGACGATCGAACCCACCAGCGCGAAGATCGTGAGGAAGAGGCCGCGCACCCCCGCGACCACCGCGTCCTTGAGCCTCTTCATGGTCATCCATCCCTCTCGTCACACCGTGGGTCCGGTCGCGTTCCGTGCGTCCGGCACGGTCACATCTTCGCCGTTGACCGCAGGGCGAGTCATTGGGCCCTCCACCCGGCCGGGGGTGTACCTGACGACACCCCCCGGCCTCGCCCTGCGTGCCGACGAGAGGGGGCCTCGGCGGCTGGGGCGCGCGGCCCCCGATTCCTAGCGTGAGTCACGTCTTATCCGACGCATACTCACGCAGACTTGATGGGGGCGAAGCGCCATGAGGCGGAACCTCGCGGCACGACTCGGTGTGTGGAGCGCACACCACCGGAAGACGGCCGTTCTCGGCTGGCTGGTCTTCGTGGTCCTGGCCACGGTCATCGGCGGGGCCACCGGCACGGTCACCGCCTCCGACGAGGAGATGGGCGTCGGCGACTCGGGCCGCGCCGCCGAGATCCTGAAGGACGCGGGCATCGACGAGCCGGCCGGCGAGCTCGTCCTGGTCGGCGCGCGCACCGCCGACGGATGGCGGGACGCGGCCGCCGACCTGTCGCAGGCCCTGGACGCGACCGGCGAGGTACGCGGCCTCAAGGCGCCGCTGCCCTCCGAGGACGGCAAGGACGCGCTGCTCCGGTTCGAGATCAAGGGGGCGTCGGACGAGGCCGTCGACCGCGTCCAGCCGGTCCTCGACGCCGTGGCGAAGGCGCGGGCGGACGGCGAGGCGCGCGGCATCTCCGTCTACCAGTTCGGCGACGCGAGCTCCGAGAAGGAGCTGTCCGACCTGCTCGCCGACGACTTGAAGAAGGCCGAGTTCACCGCCGTGCCGCTGGCGCTCGGCATCCTCCTGATCGCCTTCGGCGCGGTGGTCGCCGCACTGCTGCCGGTGGGACTCGCGCTCACCGCGTGCGTGGCGGCGTTCGGGCTGCTCTCGCTGGCCAGCCACCAGTTGCACCTGTTCGAGACGACGTACTCCGTGATGTTCCTGATGGGCCTCGCGGTCGGCGTCGACTACTGCCTCTTCTACCTGCGCCGCGAGCGGGACGAGCGCGCGGCGGGACGGGACGCGGAGACGGCCCTGCGGATCGCCGCCGCCACCAGCGGACGCGCCGTCCTCGTCTCCGGCCTCACCGTGATGGTCGCCATGGCGGGCATGTTCCTGTCCGGGCTGCTCCTCTTCAAGGGTTTCGCCGTCGCCACGATCCTCGTCGTGTGCGTGGCGATGCTCGGCTCGGTCACCGTCCTGCCCGCGCTGCTCGCCTGGCTCGGCGACCGCATCGACGCGGGCCGCATCCCGTTCCTGAACCGCCGCGCCAAGAAGGGCGCGCACGCGAGCGGCGGCCTGGCCGGGAAGGTGTTGCGTCCCGTCCTCGCCCGCCCGAAGTTCTTCGCCGTCGGCGCCACCGTCCTCCTGCTCGCCCTCGCCGCGCCCGCGCTCGGCATGAAGACGGAACAGCTCGGCCTGGAGAAGCAGTTCGGCTCCGACGCGCCGCTGTCCGTCGCGTACCAGGAGATCACCGACGAGTTCCCGGGCGGCCCCGCCCCGGCCCGCGTGGTCGTCGAGGCGGACGACATCGGTGCGCAGCCCGTTCGGGACGCGCTCGACGCGTTGACCCGCAAGGCCGGTGACGGCGCCGAACTCACCGTCCACGAGGCGGCGGGCGTCGCCGAGATCGCGGTGCCGCTGCCGGGCACCGGCACGGACGCCGAGGCGAAGAAGGCCCTGCACGAGCTGCGGGACGACACGGTTCCGGCCGCATTCGACGGGCTGGACGTGGAGGCGTACGTGGGCGGGGACCTGGCCTCGTCCGAGGACTTCGGCGACCAGCTCGGCAAGGGCATCGTGCCGGTCTTCGCCTTCATCACCGCCGTGACGTTCCTCCTGATGCTGTTCAGCTTCCGCTCCGTCGTGATCGCGGTGACATCGATCGCGCTGAACCTGCTGTCGGTGGGCGCCGCCTACGGCGTCATGACCGCCGTCTTCCAGCACGGCTGGGGCGCGGAGCTGATCGGCTCGGAGAAGGTCGGCGCCGTCGAGAACTGGATGCCGCTGTTCGTCCTCGTCGTCCTCTTCGGGCTCTCCATGGACTACCACGTGTTCGTGGTCTCCCGGATCCGCGAGTCCCGCGACCGGGGCATGGACAACCGCTCGGCGATCCATGAGGGCATCATGCGCACGGCGGGCGCCGTCACGGGCGCGGCCGTGATCATGGTGGCGGTCTTCGCGGTGTTCGGCACGCTGTCCATGCAGGACATGCAGCAGATGGGCGTGGGTCTGGGCGTGGCGGTCCTCCTGGACGCGACGGTGGTCCGCATGATCCTGCTGCCGTCCCTGATGACCCTCCTGGGCGAGCGCAACTGGCACACGCCGAGGTACCTGCGGTGGCTGCCGAAGACCGCCCACGAGGACGCGGAGCCGACCGCGCGACCGCACGCCTCCAACACCCCTGTACAGAGCGTCCGTTGACGCTCGCTCCGTACGCAGTGGGTCCCCGGTGCGGCATCGTCCGCACCGGGGACACCCCTCGTTCAGTCGAGGGCCTTCGCCTCCTTCTCGGGGGCCAGCCCGACGACCGGCCGGTCGGGCCGCTGCGGCGGCGTGCCGCCGATGGACCGCAGCCACTCCCACGTGTCCCGCACCGTCTCGGCGACCGGCCGGGTCCTGAGCCCCGCCGCGACCGCCTTCCGCGACGACGTCCGGTGCATCGTGTCGTGCAGCTCGCCCGGCGCCAGCCACACCGGCAGCTCCGACCACTGCTCGATACCGGCGTCGAGCACCACCCGCGGCTCCGTCCACCGCAGCGTCGCCTCCGGGCCCGCCACCTCCGCGCACGCGTCGAGGAGCTCACCCATCGTGATCCGCCCCATGGGACTGACCAGGTTGTACGCGCCGTGCAGCCCGTCGGCCGCCGCGTCGAGGACCCACTCGGCGAGGTCCCGCACGTCGACGTACTGGATGTCGAGGTCGCGCGGCCCGGGTGCGAGGACCGTGCCGCCGCGCGCCATCCGGTTCAGCCACCACGGCAGGCGTCCGATGTTCTCGTACGGGCCGAGGATGAGACCGGCCCGCGCGAGCACGGTCCGCTCCTCCCCGAACGCGGCGACCGCCGCGAGCTCACCGCCCCGCTTGTCCTCCGCGTACGCCGTCGCGTCCGCGTCGGGGTCGCCGTCCACCACGGGGAAGTTCTCGTCGGAGCCCGCCGCGCCGGGGTACCGGTACACGGAGCCGCTGGACACGTACACATACCGCCCCGCGCGTCCCGCGAGCAGCCGCGCCGCGTCCCGCACCGCCCGGGGCGCCGCCGACCAGGTGTCGACCACCACGTCCCACTCGCCGTCGGCCAGCGCGTCGAGGCCGCCCTCGGCGGTGCGGTCGCCGTGCACGGCACGGGTCCCTTCGGGCGGAGCGTGGTGACCGCGGTGGAAGACCGTCACGTCCCACCCGCGGGCGAGGGCCGCCTCGGTGACCGCACGCCCCACGAACTCGGTACCGCCCAGCATCAGAAGTCTCATGCCGGTGACTCTGCCCCGAAGGGCCCGGTCCTGTGAACCGGGTTCTGCTCGGGGCAGAGCGCGGAACCGTATGCGCGAACAGCGGCTCAGCGGGTGGTGGGCGGCGCGTACTTGTAGCCGACGCGGCGCACCGTCTGGATCGTCCTGCGGTGCTCGGCGCCCAGCTTGCGGCGCAGCCGCGCCACGTGGACGTCGACGGTGCGGCCGTCGCCGACGTGTCCGTACCCCCACACCGTCGTCACCAACTGGTCGCGGGTGTGCACCCGGTGGGGGTGCGCGACGAGGTGGGCGAGGAGCTCGAACTCCAGGTACGTGAGGTCGAGGACGCGCCCTTCGACCTCGGCGGCGCGCTGCACGGCGTCGATCCTGATGGGGCCGGGGGCGGGCACCTGGGGCGCCTCGGGCAGGACGGGTTCGGGGGCGGCGGCGGTCACGGGTTCCTGGCCTGCCGGTACGAGGACGAGGTAGCCGACCATCGGCGGCTGACCGGGCAGGGTCGGCAGGGTGTGCTGCGGGGCGGGCAGCCAGGTGGCGCCCGGCGGCAGGAAGTCGGCGATCTGCACCACCTCGTCGGGCGCGACGGCTCGCAGCCGGCCGCGGCCCGGCACCGGGGGAGGGGTGAGGGTGGAGGGAGCGGATGCGGAGAAGGAACGGGAGTTCGCCATGGGGTGTCAGCTCTTTCGCGCGAAGAAGGAGTCGTCGAGGACGAGACGTACGTCGACGTCGTGCGCGTCAGGCGAAGGCCGGGTGAACGGCTTTAGAGGGCCCGCGCGTTCATCGCGCGGCAACACACCCGGTCGAAGTCGTGGTGCTGACGGGAGGGCCAGAATGGCTCGAGGTCATGACGACCTGTCGCGGTGATCTGGTGGCTGCCCATGGCTCCATTGAATCAGATGAGAACGGGGTCGCCCACCGTAACCGGCGGGCGACCCTCGGGCGACGGTGGGGAACTCAGACCTGGCCGGCCTTCTCCAGCGCGGTGCAGCAGGTGTCGACGAGCAGCCGCGTCACGACGTACGGGTCGACGTTCGCGTTGGGGCGGCGGTCCTCGATGTAGCCCTTCTGCTCCACCTCGACCTGCCACGGGATGCGGACCGAGGCGCCGCGGTCGGAGACGCCGTACTTGTACTCGTCCCAGGGCGCGGTCTCGTGGAGGCCGGTGAGGCGGTCGTCGATGCCCGCGCCGTAGTTCTTGACGTGGTCCATCGGCTTGGAGCCCTCGCCGAGGGACTCGCAGGCGGTGATGATCGGCGCGTAGCCCTCGCGCATCGCCTTGGTGGAGAAGTTGGTGTGCGCGCCCGCGCCGTTCCAGTCGCCCTTGACCGGCTTCGGGTCGAGCGTGGCCGACACCTTGAAGTCCTCGGCGGTGCGGTAGAGCAGCCAGCGGGCGATCCACAGCTGGTCGGAGACCTCCAGCGGGGCGAGCGGGCCGACCTGGAACTCCCACTGGCCGGGCATGACCTCGGCGTTGATGCCGGAGATGCCGAGGCCCGCCGTGAGGCAGTGCTCCAGGTGCGCCTCGACGACGTCACGGCCGAAGATCTCGTCCGCGCCGACACCGCAGTAGTAACCGCCCTGCGCGGCGGGGAAGCCGCCGACGGGGAAGCCGAGCGGGCGGTCGCCCTCGAAGAACGTGTACTCCTGCTCGATGCCGAAGATCGGCTCCTGCGCGGCGAAGCGGCCCGCGACCTCGGCCAGTTCGGCGCGGGTGTTGGACTCGTGCGGCGTCATGTCCGTGTTGAGGACCTCGCACAGGACGAGTACGTCGGCGCCGCCGCGGATCGGGTCCGGGCAGGTGAAGACCGGCTTGAGCACGCGGTCCGAGGCGTGGCCCTCGGCCTGGTTCGTGCTGGATCCGTCGAAGCCCCAGAGCGGCAGCTCCGCGCCCTTCGCGTCGTCCGCGAGGATCTTCGTCTTGGAACGGAGCTTGGCGGTCGGCTCGGTGCCGTCGATCCAGATGTACTCAGCCTTGAAGGTCACGGGGGCCTCATCCTCATAGCGCTCGGTACGGCGCAGAACGTGCGGGTGCTGCGGTGCCGTGGTGATGGGCCGAAGACTGGCAATCGGCGATTTCCCGACCGTTGCTCTCATGTGAACCCCGTGTTACCTGCGGCGAGTGTGGCTCACGTCACGAGATCGCGGCAGGCCGCGGGGCGGGGCCTCACTTGATGACCGCGTTGGCCGCCGCTATCGCGAGCCCGATGGTCGCGTCGGCGCCGCCGATCAGCAGGGCGGAACGGCGCCGGTAGCCGACCCGCGCCGCGGCCGTGGTGCCCCAGGCGAAGAGGAGTGCGGCGTTCAGGAGCAGCCCGCCGTACGTCACGGGGCTCTCGGGCCAGCCGAAGGCCCCGGCGAGTACGAGCAGCAGCACGGTCGGCCAGCAGGCGACGACCACCGGCCACTCGTCGACGAGCGCCCAGCCGAGCTGGCGCCAGCGATGCGTGCCGCGGCCCGGCCGGTACGTCGACATGTGGTGCGCGTAGCCGTGGGCGAGGGCGGCCGTGCCCGCGGTCACCATCACCCAGGACGCGTCGTAGTAGGGCGTGTAGGGGTCTCCCTGCGACTGCAGGGCCGCGAGCAGCGCGCTCGCGAGGACCGTTCCGTATACACCCCCGGACATCCAGCTCCGCACGGCGCGCTCCTCTCCGGGTCTGGAGCACTCCACGCTAGGCAGGGGTATGTAACGGTTTGCCGGACATGGGGCATCGGTCACCGGACAACCAAGGGTCCGCGACGGCGGACTCTCAGCGCGAGAGCGCGTCCCGCACCGCTTCCTCCGTGCGGCCCACGACCGCCGTGCCGTCGTCGGCCGTGATGATCGGGCGCTGGATGAGCTCGGGATGGTCGGAGAGGGCCTTGATCCAGCGGTCGCGGCCGGACGCGTCGCGGGGCCAGGCCTCGGCGTCCTTCAGGTCCAGGTCCTTGGCGGCCTGTTCCTGGGTGCGCGTGATGTCCCAGGGTTCGAGGCCGAGCCGGTCGAGGACGGCGCGGATCTCGTCCTCGGCGGGTACGTCGTCGAGGTAGCGGCGCACGGTGTAGTCGGCGCCCTCCGCGTCGAGCAGGGTGAGCGCGCTGCGGCACTTCGAGCAGGCGGGATTGATCCAGATCTCCATGCCCACACGCTACCTGCGAACCACCCGTCGCAGCCTGCTCGGCGGAGTTTTGTTCGATTACCTCAAAGGCCTTCTGGCCAGCGGCGATTGTCAGTGCCGGGCAGTAGAATCACCGTAGTGTTCGAGGGCGCCCGACGGGGGGTCCTGACCGCGACAGGAGGATGCCTGTGCCCGCTGCCGCACTCACATCGAAGCGTGTGTCCAAGACCGTTCCCAAGCCCGTCCTGATCGACCTGCCGTACGCACCGCTGGAGAAGAAGGCGCTGCCCGCCGGACGCCCGCGGGAGTGGTACGTCAACCACAACCGCCGCCTGAAGGCCATGCGCCTGGCCATAGCGCTGCTCGACTCGGGCGTCTATCTGCCGAACCAGGCGAAGAACAGCACGATCCGGCGGATGGCGGAGGACGTCGGGATCCACCCGCCGTCCGACATCACCTGCCACATGGTGCGGGCGCTCATGCGATACAGCCGCTGACGCACGTACGGGCGCACGCCCGGACGCCCGTGCGGACGCAAGTGCGGGCCACCTGGAGGGAATTGGCCTTCCAGGTGCCCCGTTCCGCGTGCGATCCCGTGCGTTCGCCTGTGCGATGGGACATGCTGAGTCCCATGACCCAGCAGGAACCCGTCGGCGAACTGCCGCTCCTGACGACCGCCGAACTCCCGGACGGCACACGGCTTCCCGTCCGCGCGCTCCGCGCCCCCGAGCCGGAACGCTTCCTGCCGTCCGGCTCGGGCCCCGCGCCGGGCCCGCCTCCCGCACCCGCCGTGCTCATACTCCCCGCGATGGGCGTTCCCGCCCGCTTCTACCGCCGCTTCGCGCGCCAACTCCACGACGAGGGCCTGACGGTGCTCACCGTCGACCTGCGCGGCCAGGGGGAGGCGACACCGTCGGCGGCGGGGCGCGGCGCACCCGGACACGGGTACCGGGCGATCGTCGAGGACGACCTGCCCGCCGTCGTGGCCGCGATCCGCGACGAACTCGGCACGGAACCGCCCCTGTTCCTGCTCGGCCACAGCCTGGGCGGCCAGCTCGGCCTGGTGTACGCGGCGACGGCGCGACGCCCCGCCGTGGACGGGGTCGCCGTGATCGCCACGGGCTCGGTCTGGTTCCGCGCGTTCGCCCCGCCGCGCGGCGCGGGCCTGCTCCTGCTCCAGCTCCTGATCGCCGGCACGGCGACCGTCCTCGGCCGCTGGCCCGGCACCCGGCTCGGCTTCGGCGGCAACCAGCCCAAAGGCGTCATGCGCGACTGGGCACGACAGGTGCGGACGGGCCGCTACAGCGCGGAAGGGTCCGCCCTGGACTACGAATCAGCGCTGGCCACCCTCACGCTCCCCGTCCTGGCGATCTCGGTCGATGGCGACGCGTACGCCCCCGCCTCCTCCCTGAACCACCTCCTGTCCAAGGTCCCGGAGGCCCGCGTGACCCGCCGCCACTGCACGACGCAGGAAGCGGGCGCCGAACTCGACCACTTCACCTGGACCCGGGCGGCCGCCTCCCTGGCGAAGTGGGTGGCGGCCTGGACGACCGAGGAACACCCCCACCCCAGAACCCTCGCCGCCCTCCGCGCGACCACCGGCTCCTGACCCGCGGGGGCCCCGGAGGAAGATGGGCCGCATGACGAAGACGGTCGTTTCCGTGTTCACGCTCGGCGGCACCATCTCCGCGCGCGGCGGCGGGGGTTCGGGGAGGCTGTCCGGGGGTGAGGTGCTCGCGGCCGTCGGGGCCGTGCCGGACGGCGTCGAGGTCGAGGTGCACGATGTGCGCAGGCTGCCGAGTTCCTCGTTGAGCGTCGAGGACGTGGCCGAGCTCGCCGACCGGGTCGACGCGGCGACGGCCCAGGGGCGCGGCGTCGTCGTGGTGCAGGGCACCGACACCCTGGAGGAGACCGCCTTCCTGCTCGACCTGGCCTGCGCGCGCCGCGCCCCCGTCGTCGTGACCGGGGCGATGCGGCGGCCCGACCTGCCGGGCGCCGACGGACCCGCGAACCTCGCCGCGGCCGTGGCCGTCGCGGCCGACCCCGGCTGCGCGGGCCTCGGTGTCGTCGCGGTCCTCGCCGACGAGATCCATGCCGCGCGGCACGTACGGAAGACGCACACCACGTCCGTCGCGACGTTCGCGTCGCCGGGCGCGGGCCCGCTCGGCCGGGTCGTCGAGGGCAGGCCCCGCATCCAGCTCCACCCCGCGCGGCCGGTGACCGACCGCCCCCTGAGCCTGCGCGGTACCGCCCGCGTCGCCCTGGTCACGCTCGCCCTCGGGGACCGCGGCGAACTCCTCGAAGCGGTCGACGAACGGTTCGGCGGGCTGGTCGTGGCGGCGTTCGGTGCGGGCCACGTCCCCACCTGGCTCGTCGACCCGCTGGCCGCACTCGCCGCCCGCATCCCCGTCGTCCTCGCCTCCCGCACGGGCGCGGGCCCGCTGCTGAGCGAGACGTACAAGGGCCCCGGTTCGGAGTACGACATGCTCGGGCGCGGCCTGCTCTCCGCAGGGCCGCTCGACGCGCCCAAGGCGCGGCTGCTCCTCCACGCCCTGCTCGCGGACGGCGCCGACCACCCTCAAGTGGCCGACGCCTTCCGCGCGTTGAACACGCGGTGAGCGACTAGCCGATCTGGTCCGGTGTGACCGTCAGCCACCGCTTGTCGGCGGTCACCTTCTGGCCCAGCTCGCGCTGACGCTCCGCGTTCTTCCTCTTCATCCCGTCGAGCTGCTTCATGTACGCGTCCTTGCGGTTGACCCACACGCGCACGCCACCGTGCGCCACATCGGCGGAGTGGAAGAGCATCGGCCCGTCGCTGACCGGCGTGTCACCGGCCGCAAGGATCGGCTTCCGCCATTCGTCGATGTACGTGTTGATCGCCGCGGGCTTCCCCTCGTACCAGGTGAGCGGCGCCCACAGGTTCGGCGTCAGCTCGCGCTTCGCGAGCTTCGCGCGGTCCTTCTCGCCGAAGCGGCCCTCGGCGATCTCCTTGCGGGAGCTGGTGACCTCGCCGGTCTTGCGGTCCTTGAGCTGCAGGGAGACACCGATGACGTTCTGCGGCTTCACGCCGTAGCCGTACTTCGGGTCCGCGAGCACCATGCGCACCAGATCCTCGCTCGCCGCGCTGACCACGTACACCTCGATGCCGTGCGCCCGCAGCGTCCTGTACAGCTGTCGCATGCCGCACGAGAACTCCGGCGGCTTCACCTCGGTCTTCGTGAGCTTCCCGTCCTCGTAGTACTCGGCGGGGATCGGCTTCTCGTACGCCAGGAGCTCGTCGACGTACCCCTTGAGCTCCTTCAGCGTGAAGCCGGAGAAGATCTGCGCGGCCCACGGGTAGCAGACCTGGTCGTCCACCTCGCACAGCCGGTTGTAGTAGCTGTACAGGCTCTCCTTGTGCCCGGCCTTGTCCTTGAAGGGGATGACCTTCAGGGACGGGTCCATGGTCTTGCGGGTGAGGACGCCCTTCATCTCCAGGAAGGGCAGCAGCGACTCCTCCAGGTCGTTGCGGTACGTCGTGTTGTCCGCGTCGAAGACGGCGTACGCGCCCTTGTGTTCGTTCTCCGCGATGACCTCGCCGAGCTGCTCGGCGACGGGCTCCGGCCAGTGCGACAGCTCGCGGGCGGTGGCCGCCGAGGTGTCGGCGGCGCTCGCCTCGCCCGTCGGCCACAGCGCGCCGCCCGCGAGCACGGCGGCGGCCAGCGCGCCGGTGGTGCCGATGACGGCGAGCCTGCTCTTCGCCCGTGCGCTCTTTGCCCGTACTGCCCGTACTGCCATGTCTCTACGTCCCTGCCGTTCCCTGCGAGCGATGTGCGCCCCGACCGGAGCGGCGCGCCATGTTATGGGGCGGCACCCGCATTTCCCATGATCGAAGTCACCGTCGCGCGGGGGCATGGGGCGGGTGAACACGGGTAGCCGAGGCGTCCGCGCGGTTCTGTTCAGAGGCCCGGGGGATTCACTCGGCCGATACTGAGTGCATGGACTCCCGCGAGTTCGTCCGGACCGCACCCGGACTCGACGGCATGGTGGTCTCCGCGGTCGGCTACCGCACCGAGGGGCAGCGCCCAGGCCTGCACCGGGGCCTCCCCTCCCCGTACCTGACGCTGATCTTCTCCCTGGACGGCACCATCGCCACCGGCAGCACCCCGGACCAGGCGACCGGCGCGGACGCGACCCGCACCGACATCGTCGTGGGCGGCCTGCACCAGAGCCCCGCGTACGTCGTACAGCCCGAGCACGAGGCCGGCATCCAGCTCGCCGTGCACCCCCTCGCGTCCCGCGCGCTCCTCGGCCTGCCCGCCGCCGGACTCGCCGGGCAGCTCGTCGTCGGCGGCACGGACGTCCTCGGCGCCACGGCCGCCGAGGTCCGCGAGCGGCTGTGCGACCTCGACCGCTGGGAGGACCGCTTCGCGCTCCTCTCGGCGTACCTGCGCCGCCGCGCGGCCGGGGCGGAGGACACCGCGGGAACCGTCCGTCCCGAGGTCGCCGAGGCCTGGGCGTGGCTGGCCAGGCACCGGGGCGCGGGCACGCTCGGCGGCCTCTCCCGGCACGTCGCGCTCAGTGAGCGCAGGCTGACCGCGCTGTTCCGCGCCGAGACGGGCCTGACCCCCAAACAGGCGGCCCGCCTCATGCGCTTCCAGCACGCCAAGACCGCCGTGGCCCGCGCGGTCGCCGCGGGCGCGCCGCCCGACCTCGCCCGCGTCGCGGCCGACACCGGGTACTACGACCACTCCCACCTCGTACGCGACTTCCAGCAGTACACAGGGATGGCGCCGACCGGCTGGCTGGCCGAGGAGTGCCGGAATATCCAAGCCGGGGCGCACGGCCGGGGCGAAGAGTAGAGGCATGGACACCAACCGGAACACTTCGATGGAACAGCAGCTCAGCACGCCCGCCCCGGCCATCTGGCCGGCCCTCCAGGCGCAGGACGCCCCCGCCCTGATCGACTTCCTCGTCGGCACCGTCGGCTTCCTGCGGACCGCCGTCTACGAGGACGAGGGCCGCGTCGCCCACGCCCAGCTCGACTGGCCCGAGGGCGGCGGCGTCATGCTCGGCTCGTACGACCCGGCCAACGCGGCGACCTGCGGCAAGCCCGGCACGGCGGGCGCCTACGTCGTCACGGACCACGTCGACGACCTGTACCGGCGGCTCGTCGAGGCCGGGGTGAAGGTCACCGGCGAGATCGAGGACAAACCCTACGGAAGCCGTGAGTTCGGCATCGAGGACCCGGAGGGCAACCGCTGGTCCTTCGGCACGTACCGGGGCGAGCCGAGGCCCGGACCGACCATCGAGCAGCCGTGATAACTTGCGCAAGCCAGTCAAACCCACACCTGGGCCAGGGAATCCGGTGCGAATCCGGAACTGACGCGCAGCGGTGAGGGGGACGGGCGGGACCACGGCCACTGGGCGTCTCACGGCGCCCGGGAAGGCGTCCCGCCCGGCCGATCCCGAGTCCGAAGACCTGCTGGCGCCCTCCGGCCGCTCACCCGGCGGCGGGGGTCCGACGCAGGCCAGGCTCCGCGTATGAGCCGCGACACCAAGGGATCACGTGTCCTCGACAGCCCGTATATCCGCCCTTCTCTGTGCCTGCCTGTTCACGCTCACCGCGTGCGGCGGAGGCGGCACGTCGGACAAGGCGGACAAGAAGGCCGCCGGCTACCCGGTCACGGTCACCTCCTGCGGCAAGGAGGCGAAAGTCCTGGCGCCGCCGAAGCGGGCCGTCTCCCTCGACCAGGGCTCCACGGAGATCCTCCTCTCCCTCGGCCTCGCCGACCGCATGGTGGGCACCGGCACCTGGACCGACCCGGTCCTGAAGAACCTGGAGAAGGACAACGCGAAGGTCGAGCGGCTCGCCGACCGCTACCCGTCCCTGGAGAGGGTCCTCGCCAAGGAGCCGGACTTCGTCAGCGCGTCCTTCCTCTTCACGGTCGGCAAGGGCGGCGTCGCCGACCGCGCGAAGTTCGACGAGCTCGACGTCCCCGTCTACGTCTCGCCCAGCGACTGCGCGGGCAAGGACAACGACGGCGGCGGTGACGGCAAGCGCGTCAAGACCCTCACCATGGACACCGTCTACGGCGAGGTGCGCGACCTGGCGAAGGTCTTCCACGTCGAGAAGCGCGGCGAGAAGCTGGTCGCCGACCTCAAGGCGCGGGTCACGAAGGCCACGAAGGGCATCGACGCCTCCGACGCCACACTCCTGTACTGGTTCGCCAACTCCGACGCCCCGTACATGGCGGGCTGCTGCGGCGCCCCCGGCATCATCACCCGCGAACTCGGCGCGAAGAACGTCTTCGACGACACCCGCGAGGAATGGCCCCAGATCAACTGGGAGACCGTCGCCGACCGCGACCCCGACATCCTCGTCATCGGCGACCTCACCCGCAAGTCGCAGTCCGCGGAGAGCGCCGCCGCGAAGATCAAGTTCCTGGAGACCAACCCGGCGACCAAGAACCTGAGCGCGGTGAAGAAGAAGCGGTACGTCCTGCTCAGCGGCCAGGCCATGAACCCCACGATCCGTACGGTCGACGGCATCGAGCAAGTGGCGGCGGGACTGCGGAAGTTCGGACTGGTCAAGTGACGGAGATCGCGCCGGACGCCGGCGCGGGAGGCGGTGCGGTCGGCACCGCCTCCGCCCGAGCCCGGCAGGCGCTGCTGTGGATCGCCGGAGTCGCCGCACTCGTCCTCTCCGTCTCCGCGGCCGTCACCATCGGCCCCGCGGACATCTCCGTGCCCGACGTGTGGTCGACCGTCGCCGCCCACCTCGGCTGGGGCGAGAGCCCGCTCACCCCCATCAGGGACGGCATCGTCTGGAACCTGCGGATGCCGCGCACCGTGCTCGCCGCCGTCTGCGGCGCGGGCCTCGCGGTCTGCGGGGCGGTCATGCAGTCCCTGCTCCGCAACCCGCTCGCCGACCCCTTCGTGCTCGGAGTGTCGTCCGGGGCGTCCACGGGAGCGGTCGCGGTCGTCGTCCTGGGGGTCGGCGGGGGAGTGGTGTCCGTCTCCGCGGGCGCCTTCGCGGGCGCGCTCTGCTCCTTCGCCCTCGTCCTGCTCCTGAGTCACACCCTCGGCGACACCACGGACCGGGTCGTGCTGTCGGGCGTCGCGGCCATGCAGCTGTTCTCCGCGCTCACGTCGTTCGTCGTCCTCACGGCGGGTGACGCCGAGACGACGCGCGGCGTGCTGTTCTGGCTCCTCGGCTCGCTCAGCGGGGTCGGCTGGACGGACGTGTGGCTGTGCGGGGCGGTGCTCGTGGCCGCGCTGGTCATCTGCCTCGGCCACGCCCGTACGCTCGACGCCTTCGCGTTCGGCCCGGAGGCCGCGGCGGCGCTGGGCGTCCGGGTGGCCCGCACCCGGCTCGTCCTGCTCTGCACGACGGCGCTGCTCACGGCGGCGCTGGTCAGCTCGGCGGGCGCGATCGGCTTCGTCGGCCTCGTCCTGCCGCACGCGGCCCGCGCGGTCGTCGGCTCCGGCCACGCCAGGCTCCTCCCGGTCACGGCGCTCGCCGGTGCGGTCTTCCTGGTCTGGGTGGACACGCTGGCCCGCACGGCCCTGGACCCGCAGGAGGTCCCGGTCGGCGTGGTGACGTCACTCATCGGCGTACCGGCGTTCGTGGCGGTGCTGTACAGGACACGGAGGACGACATGACGTCTCCGAGCATCGCCGAGGGCCTGCGGGCGGACCGCGTCAGCCGGGAGGCGGGCGGCAGACTGATCGTCGACGGCGTGAGCCTGGCCCCGCCCACTGGCGCCACAGTCGGACTCCTCGGCCCCAACGGCTCCGGCAAGTCCACGCTCCTGCGCCTGCTCGCGGGCGTCCTGGCCCCGGCGTCCGGCGTGGTCACCCTGGACGGCCGCACCCTGCCGGACACGGGCCGCCGCGCGGTGGCCCGCCGGATCGCCGTGGTCGAACAGCACGCGGCGACGCAGGTCGAACTGACCGTACGGGACGTCGTACGCCTCGGCCGCATCCCGCACCGCCGCGCCTGGTCGACCCCCACGCCCCACGACGAACGGGCCGTACGCGAGGCCCTCGCACGCACCGGGCTCACCGATCGCGCCGCCCAGGCCTGGCACACGCTGTCCGGCGGCGAACGCCAGCGCGTCCAGATAGCCCGCGCCCTGGCCCAGGAGCCCCGCGAACTCCTCCTCGACGAGCCCACCAACCACCTGGACATCCAGCACCAGCTGGACCTGCTGTCCCTCGTCGCCGAACTCCCCGTCACCAGCGTGATCGCCCTGCACGACCTGAACCTGGCGTCGATGTTCTGCGACCACCTGCTGATCCTCAAGGAGGGCACGGCGTACGCGTCGGGCACACCGGCGGAGGTCATCACGGAGAAGCTGATCGCGGAGGTGTACGGGGTGCGGGCGGTGGTGACGCCGGAGGCCGGGCGCCCGTCGGTGCGGTTCGTACGCCCGTAAGGGCTTCCACCACGCCGGCCCGACGACGGAGACTGACGGCGTACGAGGCACCGACGGAAGAGGACCCGTTCGATGATCGTGATCGCGCACCTGAGCGACACCCACACAGACACCGGAGCGGCGGCCCGCGAACTCCTCACCGCCCGGCACCCGCTGCTGACCTGCCCCGGCAACCACGACGCGCGCCCCGCGTACCGAGAACACTTCCTGGGCGAGCCGCCGAGCAAGACCCCGATCAACACGGCCCACGCCACGGACACCTTCACGCCGGCCCTGTGCGACACGTCGGTGCCCGGCGAGGACCACGGCCTGCCGGAGGACGAAACCTTCGACTGGCTGTCCACGCTCCTCGCCGAACCCCACCCGCCCGCCCCGTCCTGATCGGCTGCCACCCGAACGTCACGGCGTTCCTCGCGGGCCACGCGCGCACGCCCGCGGCGGTGGGTGGGGTGGGACCGGGGTTCCCAGGGGAGGCGGAGGGTGGAGACCACCACGTCCACCGAGACCTGTTCCCGGCGGTGGCGTTCCACGTCCTGGACGACACGGGCCGCCTGACGACGTACTACCGCACCGTTCTCCAGGGCGGCGGCCACGTATCAGTGGAACTCCGCGGCCCACACCTCGCCTTCGACGTCCGGCGGCCCCAACAACCGTTTCTCGGCGCCGAATTCTAGGAGCGGGATCATACGTCCGTGGGCGGAACGCGGATGAGGGTCTGCTGCCCTTGCGCAACGAGCGTGCGCGAGCCGTCCCCTTGCACGCCGTGGACCTCCAACTGGCATACGGTCAGCGTCCGTCCGGCCTTCAGTACCGTCCCGACGGCCTCGATGTGATCACCGGCGGCGGGCGCGAGGAGATTGATCTTGTACTCGACGGTGAGGATGTCCGCACCCTCGGGAAACAGCGTGAAGGCGGCGTAACCACCCGCGCTGTCGGCGATGGCGCTGGTCGCGCCGGCGTGGAAGTACCCGTTCTGCTGGGTGACTTCGGGCCGCGCGGGAAGCGTGATGTGTACGCGCCCCGGAGCGATGTGGGATATGCGGGCACCGAGGTGACGCATGAGCCCCTGCCGATCGAAACTGGCCATGACGCGCTTGCGCACCGCGGGCCCGGCAGCCCCGTCCTGGCCAAGGCCTTCCTCCTGCACGTGACGTCTCCCCTCGATGGCTGTTCGCGGGTTCGTCAGCCGGCCAGCTGCTCCACCAACAGGAACCCGCCGATGGCGATCATCATGGCACCGGAGGCCCGGGTCACCACCCGTGCGGCGGACGGCCGGGCCTTCAGCACGGTCCGCGCCAGGACGCCGACGCCGAGGTAGACGACGGCGCAGGCCGTCATGTGGAGCGTGCCGAGCAGCCCGGTCTGCGCGGCGACGGGCCAGTCGCTCGCGGAGTCGATGAACTGCGGAAACAGCGCGAAGTACAGCAGAAGCGCCTTGGGGTTGAGCCCGCTCGTCCCTGCCCCCTTGAGGGCGACCTGCCACGCCGAGGACGCGCCCCCGCCCTCGGACGTACCGGTTGCCGCCGCCGTGGGGGTGACGGGCGCCCGCACGACCCCCCACCCCAGCCACACCAGATATCCGGCACCCGCAACGGTGAGCACCGTGAGGACGGTCGCCGAACTGGCCACGATCACCACGAGTCCCGCGACGGCGAGGAGGGTGTACCCCGCGTATCCGGCTATGAGCCCGGCGACCGCGGGAACGACGGACCGGTCCCGGAGCCCCGCGGTGATCGCGTACGCCCAGTCCGCGCCCGGCGTGAAGATCAGCAGCAGATCCACCGCGAGAAAGGCCGCCACTGTCGCCGTATTCATGTACCTGTGTCCCGTTCCGTCAGAACTTCCAACTCCACGGGGAAGATTAGGAGCGACGAGCCCAAAAGTGTTCCCGAAAATTCCCGGGCAGCGGCCGTACAGGGGGAGAATCTCCCCATGGATGCCATGGACCGGAAAATTCTTACCGAGCTGCAACTGGACGGCCGCCTCACTGTGACGGAACTGGCGGCGCGCGTGAAGCTCAGCGTCTCGCCCTGCCACCGCCGCCTCCGCGACCTGGAACGCGCGGGCGCGATCCGCGGCTACCGAGCGGTGGTGGATCCTGCCGCGGTCGGCCTGGACTTCGAGGCCCTCGTCTTCGCCACGCTGCGCTGGGAGGACCGGGACACGGTGGAGACGTTCGAGGCGGCGGTGGCGGCGGTCCCGCACGTGACCCAGGCCCAACGCCTGTTCGGCGAACCGGACTACCTCCTCCGCGTAGCCACGGCCGACCTCGCCACCTACCAGCAGCTCTACGACCAGCAGCTGGCCAAGCTCCCCGGCGTCCAACGCCTGACGTCGACCCTGGTCATGAAGAACGTGGTCCACGACCGTCCACTCCCCGAACAGCCGACGCCGACTCCGGCCCCGTCCCCGGCGGGGGACGACCGCAGGGCCGCTGCGGCGCGGAAACCCGCAAGGCGCGCGGGCTGACACAGCTTCGTGCGGTACCGGTCGGCCGTGGCGACCGGAAGCGCCTACGACAAAGCCCCGCCACCCTCCCCAGGGAGAGTGACGGGGCTCCGCTCAGCGGCTCAGAGGTCGAAGTACAGCTCGAACTCGTGCGGGTGCGGCCGCAGCTGGATCGGGGCGATCTCGTTCGTGCGCTTGTAGTCGATCCACGTCTCGATCAGGTCGGACGTGAAGACGCCGCCGGCCTGCAGGTACTCGTTGTCCGCCTCAAGGGCGTCGAGGACCGCGGGGAGGGACGTCGGGACCTGGGCGACGTTCGCGTGCTCCTCGGGAGCCAGCTCGTAGAGGTCCTTGTCGATCGGCTCCGGCGGCTCGATCTTGTTCTTGACGCCGTCGAGGCCCGCGAGGAGCAGCGCCGAGAAGGCGAGGTACGGGTTGGAGGACGGGTCCGGCGCGCGGAACTCGACGCGCTTGGCCTTCGGGTTCGAGCCCGTGATCGGGATACGCATGGCCGCGGAGCGGTTGCGCTGCGAGTAGACCATGTTGACCGGGGCCTCGAAGCCGGGGACCAGGCGGTGGTACGAGTTCACCGTCGGGTTGGTGAACGCGAGGAGCGACGGCGCGTGCTTCAGGATGCCGCCGATGTAGTAGCGCGCGGTGTCCGACAGGCCCGCGTAGCCCTGCTCGTCGTAGAAGAGGGGGGAACCCTCGGACCACAGCGACTGGTGGACGTGCATGCCCGAGCCGTTGTCGCCGAAGATCGGCTTCGGCATGAAGGTCGCGGTCTTCTGGTTGCGCCAGGCGACGTTCTTCACGATGTACTTGAAGAGCATCAGGTCGTCGGCCGCGGCGAGCAGCGTGTTGAACTTGTAGTTGATCTCCGCCTGGCCGGCCGTGCCGACCTCGTGGTGCTGGCGCTCGACCTGGAGGCCGTTCTTGTCCAGTTCGAGGGAGATCTCCGCGCGGAGGTCCGCGAAGTGGTCGACCGGCGGGGCCGGGAAGTAACCACCCTTGTAGCGGACCTTGTAGCCGCGGTTGTTCTCGACCGCACCGGTGTTCCAGGCGCCCGCCTCGGAGTCGATGTGGTAGAAGCTCTCGTTCGCCGACGTCTGGAAGCGGACGTTGTCGAAGACGTAGAACTCGGCCTCCGGGCCGAAGTACGCCGTGTCGGCGATGCCGGTGGAGGCCAGGTACGCCTCCGCCTTCTTCGCGACGTTGCGCGGGTCACGGCTGTACTGCTCGCCCGTGATCGGGTCGTGGATGAAGAAGTTGATGTTGATGGTCTTGTCCCGGCGGAACGGGTCCACGCGAGCCGTCGACAGGTCGGCGCGGAGCGCCATGTCGGACTCGTGGATGGCCTGGAAGCCGCGGATCGACGAACCGTCGAAGGCGAGCTCCTCGTCCGGGTCGAACGCCGCCGCCGGGATCGTGAAGTGCTGCATCACACCGGGCAGGTCGCAGAATCGGACGTCGACGAACTTCACGTCCTCGTCCGCGATGTACTTCTTTGCGTCGTCGGCGTTCTGGAACAACATCCAACTCCTCCTACTCCCGCCCGGGGCGGGACGGGGTTGCAGCTCGTTGTGCGGCCAGTGCGGGTGGCACACGCTGGGACCCGACCATAGGGACGGGGGATTTCTCAAGCATGACCCATTTGTTTCGTCGAAGTTAACCGGGCCGGGTGTGGCGTGCGCCCCTTGCCGACCCCGGCCGTCCCCGGCGGACACGCCGCGCAGTACCTTGGACGGGTGGACAAGAGGCAAGCAATCGGATCGTGGCTGTCCGGCCCCCGCGCCGCCGCCGAGGAAGCCGGAGTCGACTTCGGATACCGGGGCCAGCAGCTCGGCCTGCCCGAGGAGGGGCCGGGATCGATCGCACGCCCCGGCCGCCGCATGGGCGGCATCGCCGTGGACTGGGGCCTGTGCATGGTGATCGCATACGGTCTGTTCGCGGGCGGTGACCAGCAGGCCATGGGCAACTGGGCCCTGGGGATCTTCTTCGTCATGAGCGTGCTGACCGTCGGCACGGTCGGCTGCACCCCGGGCAAGGCCCTCTTCCGGCTCCGCGTCATCTCCGAGAGCGGCGGCCGCCTCGCCCCCGGCTGGGTCCTGCTCCGCAGCGTCCTCCTGTGCCTCGTCGTCCCCGCCCTGATCTGGGACCGCGACGGCCGCGGTCTGCACGACCGCCTGTCCCGGTCCGTGCAGGTGCGGGTCTAGACGGATTCCTCTACGACGATGAGGGCCCCGGAACCGATCGGTTCCGGGGCCCTCATCGTCGTAGAGGAGGAGTTACTTCGCCTTCGGGCCGCCCCGAGGCATCCGCATGCCCTTCGGCATCGGACCCTTTGGCAGCGGCATGTTCGACATGAGGTCGCCCATCGCGCGCAGGCGGTCGTTCGTCGCCGTGACCTGGGGGCCCGTGAGGACGCGGGGGAGCTTCAGGAGCGTCGTGCGGAGCTTCTTGAGGGAGACCGTGCCCTCCGTCGTGCCGACGATGACGTCGTGGACCGGGACGTCCGCCACGATGCGGGCCATCTTCCGCTTCTCGGAGGCCAGCAGGCTCTTCACACGGTTCGGGTTGCCCTCGGCGACCAGGACGATGCCGGCCTTGCCGACGGTGCGGTGCACCACGTCCTGGCTGCGGTTCATCGCGACCGCGGGGGTCGTCGTCCAGCCGCGGCCGATCTTGTCGAGCACCGCGGCCGCCGCACCGGGCTGGCCCTCCATCTGACCGAAGGCGGCCCGCTCGGCCCTGCGTCCGAAGACGATCGCCATCGCGAGGAAGGCGAGCAGGAAGCCGAGGATGCCCAGGTAGATCGGGTGATCGACCCAGAAGCCGATCGCGAGGAAGACACCAAAGGTGACGATTCCCACAGCCGCGATGATGAGACCGATTTTGGAGTCGGCCCGCCGGGTCATCTTGTAGGTCAGAGCGATCTGCTTGAGTCGCCCTGGCTCCGCGGCCGCATCCGCCGCGGTGGATTCCTTCCTCGCCATGCGATGAAGTCTACGTGGCCCCGGCCGCGGCTACGACGTGCGGGTTGCCGTCCCCGCCTCTTCGAGCACCCGCAGCGCCTCGACGCGGTCCTTGGCGCGGCGCCGGTCCTCGAGGACGGACGTCCAGGCGTTGCGGCGGGCCGTGCGCTGGCCGCCGCTCATCAGCAGCGACTCGACGGCGCGCAGGGCGTCGGCGACGGACGGGATCGCGGTGGCGCGGACGGGCGCGGCGGACGTGGCGGTCGTGCGAACCTGCGTGGCGCGAACGGGCGCGGCCTGCATGATGGGGCCCTCCTGGAGAGCGGCTCGAGACGGGGGAGAGGCTGTACGTACGCCTATGGGTAGGGCTGTACGTGCGGTAGTACCAACGTCACTGATTGGTGTTACCAGGGCGTGACCGGGTGGTCAAACGCCGATGAAACGTTGACGTTGCGGCCCGAAACGATGACGCGGCCCGTACGGTCCCCTTCACCTGCGGGGATCGCACGGGCCGCGCCATTACGGCCACTACTGGGCGGTAGGAGCTTGTGCGCCGATTCACACACGGTCCGCGTGCGGGGCACGTGCCCGCGTCACACCGCCTGCGACGCCACGTACGCCCCGCGCTTCTCGATCGCCATCTGGTACAGGCGCCCCGCGCGGTACGAGGAACGGACCAGCGGGCCCGACATGACGCCCGAGAAACCGATCTGCTCGGCCTCCTCCTTGAGCTCCACGAACTCGGCGGGCTTCACCCAGCGCTCGACGGGGTGGTGCCGGGGCGTGGGGCGCAGGTACTGGGTGATCGTGACGAGCTCCGTGCCCGCCTCGTGCAGCTGGCGCAGCGCCTCGCTGACCTCTTCGCGGGTCTCGCCCATGCCGAGGATCAGGTTGGACTTGGTGACCAGGCCGGCCTCGCGGGCCTTCGTGATGACCTCGAGGGAGCGCTCGTAGCGGAAGCCGGGGCGGATGCGCTTGAAGATGCGCGGGACCGTCTCGACGTTGTGCCCGAGGACCTCGGGCTCGGACGAGAAGACCTCGGCGAGCTGGTCGGGGTCGGCGTTGAAGTCGGGGATGAGCAGCTCGACCTTGGTGTAGCCCTCGGGGCGCTCGGCCGTCATCGCGTGGATCTGGCGGACCGTCTCCGCGTAGAGCCAGGCGCCGCCGTCCTCCAGGTCGTCGCGGGCGACGCCGGTGATGGTGGCGTAGTTCAGGTCCATCGTGACGACGGACTCGCCGACGCGGCGGGGCTCGTCGCGGTCGAGGGCCTGCGGCTTGCCGGTGTCGATCTGGCAGAAGTCACAGCGCCGGGTGCACTGGTCGCCGCCGATGAGGAACGTGGCCTCGCGGTCTTCCCAGCACTCGTAGATGTTCGGACAGCCTGCCTCCTGGCAGACCGTGTGCAGGCCCTCGGTCTTCACGAGCTTCTGCAGGGCGTTGTACTCGGGGCCCATTTTTGCCCGGGTCTTGATCCACTCGGGCTTGCGCTCGATGGGGGTCTGGGCGTTCCGGACCTCCAGGCGCAGCATCTTGCGTCCGTCGGGTGCGACTGCGGACACATCGGCTCCCTGTAGCTTCGATTCTTCGGCGCACACCAGGGTACGCCCGTGATGTCGTTGGGCTTACTTCTGGCCAACCTCTGGCCAACGGGGTGCATTCCCCTGAGCCCGCTCTGCTCCGGACAGTGGCCCTAGACGGTGGCCTTCTCGACCGCACGCGGCTTCAGCTCCGCGTTCTCCAGTACGTCCCGCAGATGGCGCTCCGCCACCGGCAGCACATCGGCGATGGTGATCTCGCGGTCCAGCTCGTACGAGAGGGACGTCACGCCCGCGTCGCGGATGCCGCACGGGATGATCCGGTCGAACCAGGTGTTGTCCGGGTTCACGTTCAGCGCGAAGCCGTGCATCGTCACGCCCTTGGCGACGCGGATGCCGATCGCGGCGATCTTGCGGTCCTCGCGGCGCTGGCCCGCGTTCGAGGGGGCGTACTCGGGACCGTTGAACCGTGCGTCGAATTCGTCGTCCTGCAGCCGCGGGTCGAAGTCGAGGGAGAGACCGCCGAGTGCGGGGCGCTGCTCCACCGGGTCGCCGAGGACCCAGACGCCGCTGCGGCCCTCGACGCGCGTGGTCTCCAGGCCGAACTCCGCGCAGGTGCGGATGAGGGCTTCTTCGAGGCGGCGTACGTGCGCCACGACGTCCACCGGGCGCGGCAGCTTCTGGATCGGGTAGCCCACGAGCTGGCCCGGACCGTGCCAGGTGATCTTGCCGCCGCGGTCCACGTCGATGACGGGGGTGCCGTCCAGCGGGCGCTCGCTCTCCGCGGTGCGGCGGCCGGCCGTGTAGACCGGCGGGTGCTCCAGGAGGAGACACGTGTCGGGGACCTCGTCGGCGAAACGGGCGGCGTGCACGCGGCGCTGCTCGTCCCACGCCTCCTGGTACTCCACGGCGTCCGGGCCGAAGCCCAGCCGGACGAACCGAAACTCACTCACGGCAGGTGCCTCCCTGAACGTTCACCGTGCACATATCGCGCCCCTGCCACTGTACGGGCCCCCTCGGGCGGCAACCTCGGCCCGGGTTCCTCACACGATCGGATGAAAGGCCCCGCAAGGTGCGTACACGGGCTGCCACGGCCGCTACATTCACGCCGTTCACGAGGCCATAAGGGCTGCTCAAGGCAGGCCCGAAAGGCAGGAGACCGCACAGCCGATGACGGAACGACCCCCGCAGCGCACCCCGAACCGCCAGCTAGCCGCGCTCATCTCGGAAGCAGGGTTCTCCAATGCGGGCCTCGCCCGCCGCGTCGACCAGCTGGGCCTCGAGCACGGCCTGGACCTGCGTTACGACAAGACGTCCGTGACCCGCTGGCTCCGCGGCCAGCAGCCCAGAGGCACCACACCCGCGCTGATCGCCGAGGTCTTCACCAGACGGCTCGGGCGCCGGCTCTCCGCCCAGGACCTCGGTCTCGACGCGTGCGCCCCGGTGTACGCCGGTCTTGAGTTCGCGGCCACCCCCGAGGAGGCCGTCGACATCGTCGGCGGGCTGTGGCGCAAGGACTCGGGGAGCCACGCGGAGCTCCGGAAGATCGCTTTCACCCCGGCCGGGCTCGTGGTGCCCAGCCGGGACTGGCTGATCGGCCGCGCCGACGAACGCGTCGGCCGCGGCGACGTCGACCCGCACCCGGCCCGCGTCCCCGCACAGGGCCGCCCCGCCGTGCCCCGGCAGCGGCAGGGCCCCGAGCGCGGTCCCGGCCTGCGCGTCAGCAACGGGGACATCGCGGCGCTGCGCTCCGTGGGCGAGCTGTTCCGCGCCCTCGACCACGCGTACGGCGGCGGGCACGCCCGCCAGGCCCTCGTCCGCTATCTGGAGCACGAGGCGGAGCCGATGCTCCGCGGGGTCTACGGAGAGCAGGCCGGGCGCAGGCTCTTCGGGGCCGCCGCCGACCTGACCCGTCTCGCGGGCTGGACGTCGTACGACATCGCGGCCCACGGTCTCGCCCAGCGGTACTTCGTCCAGGCGCTGCGCCTCGCGCAGGCGGCGGGCGACCGGGCATACGGGTCGTACGTGCTGGTCACGATGAGCCGCCAGGCCGTCTACCTCGGCCACGGACGCGAGGCCGTGCAGCTCGCGCGGGTCGCCCAGCAGGGCGTCGGCTCCGCGGCGCCGCACGTCGTGCAGTCCCTGCTGTACGCCGCGGAGGCGCGGGGCCACGGCGTGCTCGGCGAGGTGCGGGCCTGCACGGCGGCGCTCGTACGGGCCGAGCGGTCCCTGGAGGCGGCGCGGCCCGGCGACGACGTGCCGCACTGGGCGCGGTTCTTCGACGAGGCGCAGCTGGCGGACGAGTTCGGGCACAGCTACCGCGACCTGCAGCAGTACCGCGCCGCGGCCCAGCACGCCGAGCGCTCGCTCCAGCTGCGCGCCCCCGCCTTCGCGCGCAGTCGGCTCTTCTGCCGGGTGGTGCTGGCCACCGCGCGCCTCGGGCTCGGTGAGCTGGAGACGGCCTGCCAGCTGGGTTCGGAGGCGGCGCAGGCGGCGGGCGAGATGCGGTCCGCGCGGGCGTACGAGTACGTGCGCGAGTTCGAGCGCCGTCTGGAGCCCTACCGGGACGCGGCACCCGTGCGCGGGTACCGCGACAGGGTCGCGGCGCTCGGCTGAAGTCCTCCGGCCCCCACACGGGGGCCTCCGGGGGATCAGGGCGGGGGCGCGGACGGGTCAGGCCGCGGTGGGCAGCGTCTCCCGCGCGTACGAGGGCGTGATGCCGAAGTCCGTGAGGACGGCGTGGGCCGCGCGCCGGCCCGAGTGCAGGGCGCCCTGCACCGTGCTGGTGTCGCGGTGGTCCCCGCAGACGTAGAGCCCGGAGAGCAGCCGCACGGGCCGCCGGATGTCATGCGGGGGCGGCATCGCGGGCACGGCCTCGCGGGTGTGGTGGACGCCGAGGCGTTCCCAGCGGTCGGTCGGCGTGCCGTAGAGCGCGGCGAGGTGCGCGCGGACGGCGGACTCCTCCGGGGGCGGGCCGAGGACGGTCGAGGAGACCAGGACGCGGCCGACGGGGGCGCGCGACGGGTCGACCTGGCTGATGACCGCGGTGTGCGCGACCGGGCCCCCGCGGTCCGCGTCCAGGAGCAACGCGGGCCCGTCGAGCGGCGGTTCGGGCGCAGTGTGGTGGACGACCGTCACCTCGTGGAACGGCGGTACGCGCAGGCCGGGCAGGAGCTCGGCGGCGGCGCGCGCGTCGGTGGCGAGGAGGACGGCGCGGCAGGTGAACGCGCCGTGCTCGGCGGTCCTGACGGAGCTCGTGGAGACCGAGGTGACGCGGACGCCGGTGCGGACCACGCCGGGCGGCAGGGCGGCGGCGAGGTGCTCGGGCAGGGCTTCGGCGCCGCCCTCGGGCAGGCAGAGGCGGCCGCGCGCGAAGGCGTGCAGGGCGAGGTCCGCGCACCGGCTCGACGTGGTCAGGCCCGGGTCGCAGAGCAGCGCGGAGAGCAGCGGGCGCAGGAAGCCCTCGATGGTGCGGGAGGGCAGTCCGCGGGCGGAGAGCGCGTCGGCCGCGGGGAGTTCGGGGCGCTCCAGGAGACGGTCGACCGGGGTCGCGGCGATCCGGGCGAGGGCCGAGCCGAGCCGTGCCTGGTCGAGCGGGGTGCCGAGTGGGGCGGAGCGCGGGGGCGTGCCGGAGGCGGTCCGCGCGGGGGTCCGGGCGGTCAGCGGCGCGAGGGGGGCGCTCGCCAGGGCGCGCGCTGTGGTGAGTGCGCCCCTCGCGCTCCGTGCGGGGAGCCGCTCGGCTGCCCGGTGGTGGCGGCCGTCGCTGTGCACGAGGATGCCCGGCGCGAAGGGACGCAGCACGAGTGAGCCGAGCCCGGGGGTGCGGCGCAGTTCCGGATACGAGGTGGTGAGGAGCTGGCCGATTCTGTCGAGGCGGAACCCGTCGACCTTCTCCGTCGACATCCGGCCGCCGACGCACGGGGCGGCCTCCAGGACGACGGTCGTCACACCGGCGCTGGTCAGCCGGTGCGCTGCCGAGAGGCCCGCGGCCCCGGCTCCCACGATGACGACGTCCGCATGGTGCGCATGCTCTGGCACGTGCCCCTCCCGAGGTCGCGCGGCTGATGGGGTGCTGATGCCCCCAACAGGGCTCCGGAATACCCGCGTCGGTCACGAGGGTAGGAGCGGTTCCGGTCGGCGGCAGTCGCGCATGCACCGGGCACGGTCGCACGCAGGTCGCACGGTGCCGGGGGTCCCGGAGCCGCACCCCGTCGCGCCCCGCCTCACCGCAGCGCGGCCCTGATGGCCTCGTCGATGCCGGGATACGTGAACGAGAAACCCGAGTCCAGGAGCCGGGTCGGCAGCACCCGCTGGCTGCCGAGGACGTCCCCCGCCATCTCGCCGAGCACCAGACGCAGCGCGGGTGCGGGCGCGGGCAGGAGCGCGGGGCGGCGCAGCACGCGCCCCATCGCGGCCGTGATCTCGCGGTTGGTGCGCGGGTCGGGCGCCGTCAGGTTGAAGGGCCCGGACAGCGTCTCCGTGTCGATGAGGTGGCGGAGCGCGGCCACCTCGTCGTGCAGCGCGATGTAGCTCCAGTACTGCCTGCCGTTGCCCAGAGGGCCGCCGAGCCCCGCCTTGAAGAGCGGGAACATTCGGCCCCACGCACCGCCCTCGCGGCCGATGACCAGGCCGTTGCGGGCGAGAACCGTACGGATGCCCGCGTCCCGCGCGGCGGCCACCGAGTCCTCCCACTCCACGCACAGCTCGGGCAGGAACCCGTGCCCGGCGGGCGCGCTCTCGTCGACCGCGCGCGGACCCGTGTCCCCGTAGTAGCCGATCGCGCTGGAGTTCACGAATACCTCCGGCGGCTCGTCGAGCGACGCCACGGCGGCGGCGAGCGCCTTGGTGCCGAGCACCCTGCTGTCGCGCAGCTCCCGCTTGTAGGCGTCCGTCCAGCGGTGGTCACCGATGCCCGCGCCGGCCAGGTTGACCACGGCGGTGCAACCCGCGAGGCCCGCCGTGTCGACGTACCCCTCCTTGGGATCCCAGCGCACCTCGTCCTTTTCCCGCGGCGCCCTGCGCACCAGGCGCACCACCTCGTGCCCGTCGGCGGCGAGGGAGCGGGTGAGCGCCGTACCGATGAGCCCGGAGGCGCCGGCCACGGCGACGCGCGACTGTGTGGTGTCCATGGCTCCCATCCTGCCCCGTGGAACAGGGAACGTGCCTGCCCTGCGCAGACAGCCGTGGCGCGCGGCCCGGCGGCCGTACAGTGGCGCCATGCCGGACATGCACATACGCACCGCACGGCCCGAGGACGACGACGCGCTCGCCCGTCTCGACCGCGCCACCTGGTCCACGGTCCACGCGGTCCAGCCCCGCCCCCAGCCGCCCTACGACCCCTTCTTCAACGACCGCTTCGGCCCCCGCGACCACCTGGTCGCCGAGGCGGAGGGGCGCATCGTCGGCTATGTGAAGCTCGGCTATCCCACCCCCCTGCTCGCCAACGCGCACGTGCGCCAGATCCAGGGCTTCGCCGTCGCCGAGGAGGCACGCGGCCACGGCGTCGGCAGGCGGCTGATCCGCGCGGCCATGGACGAGGCGCGCCGCCAGGGCGCGGTCCGCATCACCCTGCGCGTGCTCGGCCACAACACACCGGCCCGCAAGCTCTACGAGGCGGAGGGCTTCGTCATCGAGGGCGTGCTGCCCGGCGAGTTCCTGCTGGACGGCGCGTACGTGGACGACGTCCTCATGGGGCGACCCCTCTGAACCGCCACGGGTACGCACGGCCCACAGGGGGTACGGCACCCGACGGACCGGCCCGGCGTGCGGGGGTGGCGTACGCGTAGGAGCGTGAAGGAATGATCAGGGCCGAGGCCAGACGGCGCGAGGCGGACCAACGCGACTGGCTGTTGCGCGGTACGCCACCCCCGCCCTGGGTGCGCTGGCCCCCGCCGCTGCTCCTGCTGGCGATCACCTTCGTCCAGCTGGTCACCCCCAGGACGCTGGACCTCAGCTTCCTCGTCGCCGCCGTCCCGCCGCTCGCCGCCCTGTCGTACGGGCCCGCCCTGACCGCCCTCGTCGGCGCCGTCGTCCTCGCGCTGCTCTCCCTGCCGGTCTTCGAGCTCGGCCACCCGGGCAACAGCGACCAGCTGACGATCAGCTTCATCGCGCTGCTCAGCGTGCTCTTCGCCTGGGTACGCAGCCGCCGCGAGGCGCAGCTCGTCACGGTCCGCACGGTCGCCGAGGCGGCCCAGCTCGCGGTCCTGCCGCCGCTGCAGGAGCACGTCGGCAGGGTGCGGTGCGCGGGCCTGTACGAGGCGGCGCAGCACGAGACGCTCGTCGGCGGCGACTTCTTCGACGTGCGCAGAGGACCCGGCGGGGTGCGCGCCCTCATCGGCGACGTGCAGGGGCACGGGCTCGCGGCGGTCGGCACGGTCGCCGCGCTGCTCGGGGCGTTCCGCGAGGCGGTCCTGGACCGGGCGGACCTGGAGGGGGTCGCCGGCCAGCTGGACCGCAGGCTCGTCGTCGACTCGGCGGACCAGGAGCACACGGAGCTGTTCGCCACGGCGGTGCTCCTGGAGTTCCCCGACGACGCCTCCGTGGTCCGCATCGTCTCCTGCGGTCATCCACAGCCCCTGCTCCTGCGCGGCACCGAGGTCACCGAGCTGGACGTGCCGTCCGGGGCGCCCCTCGGCCTCGGCATCGCCGGGCTCGCCCCGCCCGAGGGCCTCACGGTCCCGCTGCTCGACGGCGACCTGCTGTTCGGCCTGACCGACGGGGTGTGCGAGGCCCGGGACGCGACCGGCACGTTCTACCCGCTGGTCGAGCGCCTCACCGCGATGCTG
Organism: Streptomyces venezuelae; assembly: GCF_008642355.1. NCBI lineage: Bacteria > Bacillati > Actinomycetota > Actinomycetes > Kitasatosporales > Streptomycetaceae > Streptomyces > Streptomyces venezuelae. The sequence goes on along the minus strand of NZ_CP029193.1, from coordinate 2,161,451 downwards.
AAGGCCGACGCGGCACCGGAGGACCCCGAGGGGCTCGCGGAACGCGTGTGGGCGGACGTGCTCGACTACGCGGGGCGCGTACGGGACGACGTGACGCTGATGGTGTTCGCGCCGGGACCGGTCGACAAGGCGGATCCGGAGCCGGACCGCTCGTAGCGGAGCCTCGCCTCAGCCCGCGTCGTCCGGGAGCCGCCCGCCCAGGAGCCTGCGCAGGCAGCGTGCCGCCAGGTCCGCGGGAGAGTCCGGGCCCGTGACGTCCGCGTCCGTCTCCGCCCAGGTCTCCAGGGCGATCCGGATCGCGTCCGTCGCCGCGGCGGCGGCGAGGCGGACGTCGAGGGGCCGCGCGCCCGCGCCCAGGAGTTCCGCGACGACCGGGCGCAGCTTGTCCTCGGACTCCTGGTTCACGCGGTACCAGACCGCTCGCAGCGCCGGGTCGCCGGCGGCCGCGCGGAGCAGCCCGCGGGCCTGCCGCAGCCCGTCCGCCGCCGCCTCGTCCGGCACGGCGAGCGCCTCGGAGATCGCGCAGCCCAGGGCGTCGGGAAGCGGCGCGCCGGGTTCGGTGGCGGCGAGGTGTGCGCGCCAGCGGTCGCCGCCGACGGCGAGCAGCGGGCCCACCGCGTCCTGCTTGGTGCGGAAGTAGCGGTAGAAGGTGCGCAGCGCGACCCCGGCACGGCCCGCGATGGCCTCGGCCGTGGTGCCGTCGGTCCCGCGCGCGGTGAAGAGTTCGGCGGCGGCACGGGCGATCTCCAGCTGGGTCGCCAGCTTGCGGCGCTCCGTGAGGGGGAGGGGCGGGGTACTCATGCGGTGAAGCCTACGTCGAGTACGCCAGAGTGGCCGCACGAGCCAATGTGGCACAACGTGCCATCCAGGCGTACGGTGAAGGCGTTCGCGCGACACGACGCGCACCCGCCACCCGAGAGACCCGGAGACCGCCATGACCGCCCCCCAGACCCTGAACCGCTACGAAGGCCGCCGCGCCCTGGTCACCGGCGGCGGCTCCGGCATCGGCCAGGCGACCGTGCTGCGCATGCTCGCCGAGGGAGGACGCGTCGTCGCCGCCGACGTCAGCGAGGACGGCCTGCGCGACACCGTGGCCAGGGCGGGCGCCGACGCCGAGCGCCTGACCACCGTCGTCGTGAACATCGCGGACGAGGCCTCGGTCCGCGCGGGCGTCGCCGCGGCCACCGACGCGCTCGGCGGCCTCGACGTCCTCGTGAACGCCGCGGGCATCCTGCGCTCCTCGCACACCCACGAGACCACCCTCGACGCCTTCAACCAGGTCATAGCCGTCAACCTCACCGGCACCTTCCTGGTGATCCGCGAGGCGGTCCCGGCGCTCCTGGGCGGCAACGGCCCCGCCGTCGTCAACTTCAGCTCGACGTCCGCGATGTTCGCCCACCCGTACATGGCGGCCTACGCGGCGAGCAAGGGCGGCATCCAGTCCATGACGCACGCGCTGGCCGCCGAGTACGGCAAGCAGGGCATCCGCTTCACCGCCGTGCAGCCCGGGTCCATCTCCTCAGGGATGACCGACGGGTCGGGGGCCAGCAGGCAGAGCGTGGGCCCCGGCCTGCCCGCCGACGCCGACATGAGCCTGTTCGTGAAGCTCGCGCCCGCCCTCGGTCAGGGCTTCGCGGGCCCCGAGACCGTTGCCTCCGTCGTCGCCATGCTCGCCTCGGACGACGGCCGCTTCATCACCGGCACCGAGGTCCGCGTCGACGGCGGCACCCACTTCTGAGAGCCGTCGCTCTCGTCAGCGGCCCGGCAGCAGCCTGTTGAGGGTCGGCGCGATGTCTTCGAGGTCGGGCACGAAGTCCGCGGAGCCCGTGTCGACCGCGTCCTCGGGCATCCCGTGGAACTCGGCGGACGCCGGGTCCTGCTCGAAGAGCCGGCCGGCCGCCGACGCGCGGAATCGACCCGGCCGGCCCGATTCAGGGAGAGGTCCTTCGGGTTCTTCACGCACAGATGGTGGTCGGGCGGCGCGATGTACACCGTCCCCGCCCGGAGGCTCTCCCCGTCAATCCGCCATGAAGCGGTCCCAGAGCTTCGGGTAGCGCTGTGCCATCACCGCGTCGTTCTCGAAGTCGATCGCCGTGCCCTCCGGTTCGGCAGGGGCGGGGGCGACGCCGAGTTCCGGCGCGACGACCCCGGTGAGCTGCTCGTACGCCTCGTCGGCGGCGTAGCCGAGCTCCTCGCCGTCGCCGTCGAGCTCCTCGTCGAAGTCGCCCAGGAGGTCGGCGAGCGCGTCCGGATCGTGCACCGCCCCCTCGAAGACCTCCCGCCCCTGGCCGATCAGCCAGCACCGGAACCAGTCGAACGCGTCGTCGCTCGCGCCGCCGAGCAGCACCCAGGCAGCGCCCCACAGGTCCCAGCGGTACGCGCGGTTGTAGCGGGCCTCGAAGTGACGGGCGAAGTCGAGGACGGAGTCCGGATCGGACTGCAGCAGTCTCTCGACGAGCAGCTCGGCGTGGTCCTCGGGGTCGCCGCCGGCGGCCTCGCGGGTACTGTCCACGATCTCCCAGAACTCCGTCTCGTCCATCACGGGTCCAGCATCGGTCCTGCGGAGTGGGGGCGCACGCGGAGTGCGCAGGAATGCGGCTGTCTCGTTATGCGTGCACATGCCCGTGGAAAAGGCGACAGGAGTTGTCGGCTTTTGGTGGAAGCCTCAAGGACATGGAGACCACGCAGAACCTGACCGGAAAGATCGCTCTCGTCGCGGGCGCCACCCGCGGCGCCGGCCGCGCCATGGCCGTGGAGCTCGGCCGCGCCGGAGCCACCGTCTACGTCACGGGCCGCACCACCCGTACGCACACCAGCGAGATCGGCCGCGGCACCGAGACCATCGAGGGGACCGCCGAACGCGTCGACGCGGCGGGCGGCCGGGGCATCGCCGTCCCCACCGACCACCTGGAATCCGAGCAGGTGGCCGCCCTGGTCGACCGGATCGACCGCGAGCAGGGCCGCCTCGACATCCTCGTCAACGACATCTGGGGCGGCGACATCCACGTCGAGTGGGACAAGAAGATGTGGGAGCACGACCTCGACAAGGGGCTGCGCATCCTGCGCCTCGGCATCGAGACCCACATCGTCACCAGCCACCACGCGCTGCCGCTGCTCACCAGGAACCCCGGCGGCCTCGTCGTCGAGGTCACCGACGGCACCGCCGAGTACAACGGCCCCAACTACCGCAAGCCCTTCTACTACGACCTCGCGAAGGCGGCGCCGCTGCGCATGGCCCGCGACCTCGCCGAGGAGCTCAAGGAGTACGGCTGCACCGCGCTCTGCCTCACCCCGGGCTGGCTGCGCTCGGAGGCGATGCTCGACACCTACTTCAAGGTGACCGAGGACGACTGGCTGGCGGGCACCGAGCAGAACCCGCACTTCGCGATCTCCGAGACACCGACGTTCGTGGGCCGCGCCCTCGTCGCCCTCGCCGGTGATCCGGATGTCGCACGCCACAACGGGAAGTCGCTCTCCAGCGGCGGCCTCGCCAAGGAGTACGGGTTCACGGACGTCGACGGCTCGGCGCCGGACGCCTGGCGTTACCTCACGGAGGTCGACCAGGAGAGCAGGACGGCGGACGTCACCGGCTACCGGTAGAGGGCCGCCGCCCTCGCGGCGGCCTCCGCGAAGCGTGCGCGCAGCCCCGGCGGCTCCAGGACCTCGGCCTCCGGGCCGAGCGCCATGAGCTGCGTGTACGCCACGTCCTCGTTCTCGACGGGCAGCGTGACCGTGACCCGCCCCGACGCGTCCGGCTCGCCCGCCGTCTCCATCGCCTCCCGCGCGACGACGCGGTCGGTGGCGTACGGCAGCTGCCGTACGCCCGCCGCCGAGAGCCGCACCACGGCACGGGACCGCAGGATCGCCCGCGCGAACTGCTCGGCCCGCTCCTCCCAGAACCCCGGCAGGTCGAACTCCTCGTCCCGCGCGAACCGTTCGCCGCCCGCCGCGACCGCCGTGAACCGGTCGATGCGGTACACGCGGTACGCCCCCGACTCCGGCACCCGCGCGCACAGGTACCAGACCCCGGCCTTCAGCACGAGCCCGTACGGCTCCAACTCCCGCTCCACCTCGGTGTCCTGGCGGCGATAGCGTGCGGTCACCTTCCGGTCGTCCCAGACCGCGTCCGCCACGGCGGGCAGCAGCTCCGGGGCGGGCGTCTCCCGGAACCAGGCCGGCGCGTCCAGATGAAACCGCTGCGCGGCGGTCCGCGGGGCGTCCCGCAGCGACGGCATGAGCGCCGCCGACACCTTCAGACGGGCCGCCGACGCAGCGTCCGCGAGCCCCATCTCCCGCAGCGCGCCCGGCACCCCGGACAGGAACAGCGCCTCCGCCTCGCTGCGGCCGAGCCCCGTGAGGCGGGTGCGGTAGCCGCCGATCAGCCGGTAGCCGCCGGTGCGGCCCCGGTCGGCGTAGACCGGGACGCCCGCCTCGGACAGCGCCTGCGCGTCGCGCGTGATCGTCCGCTCGGACACCTCCAGCTCGGCGGCGAGCTCGGCGGCGGTCATGGAAGGCCGGGCCTGGAGCAGCAGGACCATCTTGATGAGGCGGGCGGCGCGCATGGCTCCATCATGCCGCCGCGTACAAACGGGCGCGGCCCCCGCCGTCAGGCAGGGGCCGCACCCGTTCGTCGAGCCGGAGGGCTACAGGCCGTACTTGGCCCGCGCCTCCTTCACCGCCGAGGCCGGCACCTCGCCGCGGCGGGCGAGCTGCGCCAGCGCGGCGACGACGATCGACTCCGCGTCGATGCCGAAGTGACGGCGGGCCGCGTCACGCGTGTCGGACAGACCGAAGCCGTCCGCACCGAGCGAGGAGTAGTCCTGCTCGACCCACTGCGCGATCTGGTCGGGGACCTGACGCATGTAGTCGGAGACGGCCAGGACCGGGCCCTGCGCGCCCTCCAGCGCCGTACGGATGTACGGGACGCGCTCCTCACCGCGCAGGATGGCCTCGTCGGCCTCCAGCGCGTCACGGCGCAGCTCCGTCCATGAGGTCGCGGACCACACGTCGGCGGCCACGCCCCACTCCTCGGCGAGCATCTTCTGCGCGGCGAGGGTCCAGTGGATGGCCGTACCCGAACCGAGCAGCTGGATGCGCGAGGCGTTGGCAGCGGGGGAGAGGCCCGCGGACTCCGCCGTGTTGAAGCGGTACAGGCCCTTGACGATGCCCTCGTCGACACCCGCGGGCTTCGCGGGCTGCGGCATGGGCTCGTTGTAGACCGTGAGGTAGTAGAAGACGTTCTGGTCTTCGCCCTCGTGGGCCTCGCCGTACATGCGGCGCAGACCCTCCTTGACGATCGCGGCGATCTCGTACGCGAACGCCGGGTCGTAGGAGAGAGCCGCCGGGTTGGTGGCCGCGATCACCGGCGAGTGGCCGTCCGCGTGCTGCAGACCCTCACCCGTCAGCGTCGTGCGGCCCGCGGTGGCGCCGACGAGGAAGCCGCGGCCGAGCTGGTCGCCGAGCTGCCACATCTGGTCGGCCGTGCGCTGCCAGCCGAACATCGAGTAGAAGATGTAGAACGGGATCATCGCTTCGCCGTGCGTCGCGTACGACGTGGACGCGGCGATGAAGTCCGCCATCGAACCGGCCTCGGTGATCCCCTCGTTGAGGATCTGGCCGTCCTTGGCCTCCTTGTAGTACATCAGCTGGTCGCGGTCGACCGGCTCGTACGTCTGGCCCTTCGGCGAGTAGATGCCGAGCGACGGGAAGAGCGACTCCATGCCGAAGGTGCGCGCCTCGTCGGGGACGATCGGCACCCAGCGCTTGCCGGACGTCTTGTCGCGCACGAGGTCCTTGACCAGGCGCACGAACGCCATGGTCGTCGCCACCGACTGCGAACCGGAACCCTTGTCGAACGAGGCGAACGCCTTGTCGGCCGGGGCGGGCAGCGGCGCGAGCGGCTGCGTGCGGCGGGCCGGGGCCGGACCGCCGAGCGCGGCACGGCGCTCCTGGAGGTAGCGGACCTCGGGGGAGTCGGCGCCGGGGTGGCCGTAGGGCACCTGGCCGTCGACGAAGTCGCTGTCCGGGATCGGCAGACCGAGCAGGTCGCGCATGTCCTTGAACTCGTCCACCGTCAGCTTCTTCATCTGGTGGTTGGCGTTCTTGGACTCGAAGCCCTTGCCGAGGGTGAAGCCCTTGACCGTCTGCGCGAGGATCACGGTCGGCGCGCCCTTGTGGGTGAGCGCCGCACGGTAGGCCGCGTAGACCTTGCGGGCCTCGTGGCCGCCGCGCGAGAGGTGGAAGCACTCGCTGATCTTGTCGTCGCTGAGCAGCTTGCCCAGTTCGACGAGGGCGGGCTCGGCACCGAAGAAGTGCTCGCGGATGTACGCGGCGTCGCGCGTCGCGTACGTCTGGAACTGCGCGTCCGGCACCTCGCGGAGGCGGCGGACCAGGGCGCCAGTGGTGTCGAGCTGGAAGAGCTCGTCCCAGGCGTTGCCCCACAGGACCTTGATGACGTTCCAGCCGGCACCGCGGAACTGGGCCTCCAGCTCCTGGACCACGCGGAAGTTGGCGCGGACCGGGCCGTCGAGGCGCTGCAGGTTGCAGTTGATGACGTACGTGAGGTTGTCGAGGCCCTCACGCGCGGCCAGTGCGAGGGCCGCCGTCGACTCGGGCTCGTCCATCTCGCCGTCACCGAGGAACGCCCACACGTGCGAGGCGGAGACGTCCTTGATGCCGCGGTTGGTGAGGTACCGGTTGAAGCGCGCCTGGTAGATGGCGGAGAGCGGGCCCAGACCCATGGAGACGGTCGGGAACTCCCACAGCCAGGGCAGGCGGCGCGGGTGCGGGTAGGAGGGCAGGCCGTTGCCGCCGGCCTCCTGGCGGAAGTTGTCGAGCTGCGTCTCGTTCAGGCGGCCGTCGAGGAAGGCGCGGGCGTAGATGCCGGGGGAGGCGTGACCCTGGATGTACAGCTGGTCGCCGGAGCCATCGCCCTCCTTGCCCTTGAAGAAGTGGTTGAAGCCGGTCTCGTACAGCCAGGCCGCGGACGCGAAGGTCGCGATGTGGCCGCCGACACCGTGCTTGGAGCCGCGCGTGACCATGGCGGCCGCGTTCCAGCGGTTCCACGCCGTGATCTTGCGCTCCATCTCCTCGTCACCGTCGACAGCCGGCTCGGCGGAGGTGGGGATGGTGTTGACGTAGTCGGTCTCGAGCAGCTTGGGCAGCGCCAGGCCCGCGCCCTCGGCGCGCTCCAGCGTGCGGCGCATGAGGTATGCGGCACGGTGCGGCCCGGCCGCCTCGGTGACGGCGTCCAGGGAGGCCTGCCATTCGGCGGTCTCCTCGGGGTCGCGGTCCGGGAGCTGGTCGAGCTCGCTCGGCTGGATTGCGGAGGGGTCGGTCATGTCGCCGCCTTCCTGAGTCGGAGGGGGTCCCCTGTTCGGTAAGGGGTGGGGGTGCCCGGTGTCTTGGCAGGACAGGGCGTGAAGCTCTGGTCTGAGCCCGTCGGAGACTGTAACTCCGTGATCGATGATCGATCAAAGGGTTGAAGAGGAAAACCTCTCTATATGGAGAAAGTAGGCATCGGGTGCCAGCAAAGCGGGCACGCGGTGCCTTCGTTTTGAAGGGTTTACGCAGGTGAGAGCACGTTTGGAGTCAAGGCGCGACGGATGAGCGCGGGTGTCACGCGCGCGGCGCGCACCCCAGCACATGGGACTTGACCAGGTCCGCGATGGCCGGGTCACGGCGCCGGAAGGCGGAGACCAGGGCCTCGTGCTCCTCCGCGTACGACTGCTGGACCGTCCCCAGCCAGCGGATGGAGAGCGCCGTGAAGACCTCGATGCCGAGGCCCTCCCAGGTGTGCAGGAGGACCGAGTTGTCCGCGGCGCGCACCAGCTCGCGGTGGAAACCGACGGTGTGCCGCACCTGGGCCGTGCCGTCCGAGGCACGGTCCGCCTCGTAGAGGGCCGCCACGTGGGGCTCCAGGGCCGAGCAGTCCTCGGCGAGCCGCTCGGCCGCCAGCTCGGCGGCGATGGCCTCCAGACCCGCACGGACCGGGTAGCTCTCCTCCAGGTCGGCGGCGGTCAAGTTGCGTACGCGCACCCCCTTGTTGGGCGCCGACTCGATGAGGCGGAGCGTCTCCAGCTCGCGCAGCGCCTCACGGACAGGGGTCTGGGAGACCTCCAGTTCCACCGCGATGCGACGCTCCACGATGCGCTCGCCCGGCTTCCAGCGCCCGCTGACGATCCCCTCCACGATGTGCTCGCGGATCTGTTCGCGCAGCGAGTGAACGACGGGCGCGGTCATGTGGGCTCCTCCGGCGGGGCAGCGCCCCAGGGCGTTGTGACCCCTAGACAATACGGCGACGCCCCCGTCCGGAAACCTCCGAACGGGGGCGTACGCGCTGATGAGACGAGTCTTACAGCCGCGGGGGCCGCAGGACTACAGGCCGAGCTCGACCTCGAACTCGCCGGCCTCCAGGATCGCCTTGACCGCGGTCAGGTAGCGGGCGGCGTCCGCGCCGTCCACCAGACGGTGGTCGTAGGAGAGCGACAGGTACGTCATGTCACGGACGGCGATGGTCTCGCCCAGGTCCGGGTGGTTGATGACGACCGGGCGCTTGACCGTGGCACCGATGCCGAGGATCGCGGCCTGGTTCGGCGGCACGATGACCGTGTCGAACAGGGCGCCGCGCGAACCGGTGTTGGAGATCGTGAAGGTGGCGCCGGACATGTCGTCCGGGGTGAGGCCACCGCCACGCGCCTTGCCGGCGAGCTCCGCGGTCTTCTTCGAGATGCCGGCGATGTTCAGGTCGCCCGCACCCTTGATGACCGGGGTCATCAGACCCTTCTCGGCGTCCACGGCGATGCCGATGTTCTCCGAGTCGAAGTACGTGATGGTGCCTTCGTCCTCGTTGATCCGGGCGTTGATGACCGGGTGGGCCTTCAGCGCCTGGGCGGCGGCCTTGACGAAGAACGGCATCGGCGAGAGCTTGACGCCCTCGCGGGCCGCGAAGGAGTCCTTCGCCTTGGCGCGCAGCTTCATCAGCTTGGTGATGTCGACCTCGACGACCGAGGTCAGCTGGGCCTGCGAGTGCAGGGCCTTCATCATGTTGTCGCCGATGACCTTGCGCATGCGGGTCATCTTGACCGTCTGGCCGCGGAGCGGCGAGACCTCGAGGGCCGGGGCCTTCGAAGCGGCTGCCGGGGCAGCGGCGGCGGCCGGAGCCGGGGCCGACTTCTTGGCCTCGGCGGCGGCGATGACGTCCTGCTTGCGGATGCGGCCGCCGACACCGGAACCGGTGACCTCGGAGAGGTTCACGCCGTTCTCGTTGGCCAGCTTGCGGACCAGCGGCGTCACGTACGCACCGTCGTCGGCCGGGGAGGCCTGCGCCGGGGCGGCGGGCGCGGCCGGAGCCGGCTGGGCTGGGGCGGGCTTGGCCGGAGCCGCGGGCTGAGCCGGAGCCGGGGCGGCAGCGGCGGGCTGGGCCGGGGCGGCGGGGGCGGCGGCCGGAGCGGCCGGGGCCGCGGGCTGCGCGGGGGCGGCCGGAGCCGGAGCCGGGGCCTCCTCCTTGGCCGGGGCGGCCGGTGCCGGGGCCTCGGCCTGCGCCGGAGCGGCACCGGGCGCACCGATGACGGCGAGCTTGGCGCCGACCTCGGCGGTCTCGTCCTCACCGACGACGATCTCGAGCAGCACGCCCGCGACCGGCGAGGGGATCTCGGTGTCGACCTTGTCCGTCGAGACCTCCAGGAGGGGCTCGTCGGCCGCGACCTCCTCGCCGACCTCCTTCAGCCAGCGGGTGACGGTGCCCTCGGTGACGGACTCGCCGAGCGCGGGCAGGGTGACCTCGGTGCCCTCGGCGGAACCGCCGGACGGGGCCGGGGCGGCGGGCGCCTCGGCCTGGGCCGGGGCCTCCTCCTGCTTCGGGGCCTCCTCCTGCGCGGGGGCGGCCGGGGCCTCGGCCTGCGCCGGGGCGGCCGAGCCACCCGCGTCGCCCGAGCCGTCGTCGATGACGGCGAGCTCGGCGCCGACCTCGACGGTCTCGTCCTCGGCGACCTTGATGGACGCCAGGATGCCGGCGGCCGGGGAGGGGATCTCGGTGTCGACCTTGTCGGTCGACACCTCGAGCAGCGGCTCGTCGGCCTCGACGCGCTCGCCCTCGGCCTTCAGCCAACGGGTGACAGTGCCCTCGGTGACGCTCTCGCCGAGCGCCGGAAGGGATACGGAAACCGCCATGGTTTCAGTTGCTCCTTACGAAATTGCGGAAGTCTGGTCGTCGCGCCCGATGACTGAGGTCAGTCGTGGGAGTGCAGCGGCTTGCCCGCCAGGGCCAGGTGGGCCTCGCCGAGCGCCTCGTTCTGGGTCGGGTGGGCGTGGATGAGCTGGGCCACCTCGGCCGGCAGCGCCTCCCAGTTGTAGATCAGCTGGGCTTCGCCGACCTGCTCGCCCATGCGGTCGCCGACCATGTGGACGCCGACCACGGCACCGTCCTTGACCTGGACGAGCTTGATCTCGCCCGCGGTCTTGAGGATCTTGCTCTTGCCGTTGCCCGCGAGGTTGTACTTGAGGGCGACGACCTTGTCCGCGCCGTAGATCTCCTTGGCCTTGGCCTCGGTGATGCCCACGGAGGCGACCTGGGGGTGGCAGTACGTCACCCGGGGCACGCCGTCGTAGTCGACCGGGACGGTCTTGAGACCGGCCAGGCGCTCCGCCACCAGCATGCCCTCGGCGAAGCCGACGTGCGCGAGCTGGAGGGTCGGCACCAGGTCGCCCACGGCCGAGATGGTCGGGACGTTGGTCTGCATGTACTCGTCGACGAGGACGTAGCCGCGGTCCATGGCGACGCCCTGCTCCTCGTAGCCGAGGCCCTGCGAGACCGGGCCCCGGCCGATGGCGACCAGGAGGACCTCGGCCTCGAAGGTCTTGCCGTCGGCGAGGGTCACGCGGACGCCGTCCTGCGTGTACTCGGCCTTGTCGAAGAACGTGCCGAGGTTGAACTTGATGCCGCGCTTGCGGAACGCGCGCTCAAGAAGCTTGGAGCTGTTCTCGTCCTCGACGGGCACGAGGTGCTTGAGGCCCTCGATGACCGTGACGTCGGCCCCGAAGGACTTCCACGCCGAGGCGAACTCGACGCCGATGACGCCGCCGCCCAGGATGATCGCGGACTTCGGCACGCGGTCCAGGGTCAGGCCGTGGTCCGAGGAGATGATGCGGTTGCCGTCGATCTCCAGGCCCGGCAGCGACTTCGGCACGGAGCCGGTCGCGAGGAGGACGTGGCGGCCCTGGACACGCTGACCGTTCACGTCGACCGAGGTCGGGGAGGAGAGCTTGCCCTCGCCCTCGATGTACGTCACCTTGCGGGAGGCGACGAGACCCTGCAGGCCCTTGTACAGGCCCGAGATCACGTCGTCCTTGTACTTGTGGACGGCCGCCATGTCGATGCCCTCGAAGGTGGCCTTCACGCCGAACTGGTCGGCCTCGCGCGCCTGGTCGGCGATCTCGCCGGCGTGCAGCAGCGCCTTCGTGGGGATGCAGCCGTTGTGCAGGCAGGTGCCGCCGAGCTTGTTCTTCTCGATCAGTGCGACGTCCAGGCCCAGCTGCGCTCCGCGCAGGGCCGCGGCGTAACCGCCGCTACCGCCGCCGAGAATCACTAGGTCGAAAACGGTGCTGGCGTCGTTCGCCACGTCACGTCCTCCATGCATGTGCGCCGTACGCCGGACCCCTTTGCGCGGGGGACGACCGGTCGGTCGGCTGGTATTCGGCCGCTCTTGTTTCGGCCCTTTGGTGGGGGCCCTGTCCTGCCGAGAACCCATCTTCGCACTTGTCGGCGGGAGACGGGACGCCGGGCCAGGCTGTGAGACGTCGGATCGACCGTCTCCAGGGCCATCTCTTGCGTACGAACGTACGGATTTCGTCGAGGGCGAAATCACCGAGGGCCCCGGACACCAGAAGGGTCCGGGGCCCTCGGTACGTGCGCGATCAGCCCAGGTCGCCCGCGGCGGTGTGCTCGGCGAGCCGGACCAGGGTGCGGACGGCGGAGCCGGTGCCGCCCTTGGGGGTGTAGCCGTAGGGGGCGCCCTCGTGGAAGGCCGGGCCCGCGATGTCGAGGTGGGCCCAGGTGATGCCCTCGCCGACGAACTCCTTCAGGAAGAGACCGGCGACCAGGCCGCCGCCCATGCGCTCGCCCATGTTGGCGATGTCCGCGGTGGGAGAGTCCATGCCCTTGCGCAGGTCGGTGGGGAGCGGCATCGGCCAGGACGGCTCGCCGACCTCCTCGGCGATCTCGTGGACCGAGGCGCGGAACGCGTCGTCGTTGGACATGATGCCGAAGGTGCGGTTGCCCAGCGCCACCATCATGGCGCCGGTCAGGGTCGCGACGTCGACGATCGCGTCCGGCTGCTCCTCGGAGGCCTTGGCGATGGCGTCGGCCAGGACCAGGCGGCCCTCGGCGTCGGTGTTGAGGACCTCGACGGTCTTGCCGCTGTACATCCGCAGGACGTCGCCGGGGCGGGTCGCGGAGCCGGACGGCATGTTCTCGGCGAGCGCCAGCCAGCCGGTGACGTTCACCTCGAGGCCGAGGCGCGCGGCGGCGACGACGGCGGCGAAGACCGCGGCGGCACCGGCCATGTCGCACTTCATGGTCTCGTTGTGACCGGCGGGCTTCAGCGAGATGCCGCCCGAGTCGTACGTGATGCCCTTGCCGACGAAGGCGAGGTGCTTCTTCGCCTTCGAGCTCGTGTACGAGAGCTTCACCAGGCGCGGCGGGGCGTCCGAACCGGCGCCGACGCCGAGGATGCCGCCGTAGCCGCCCTTGGTGAGGGCCTTCTCGTCCAGGACCTGGACCTTGATGCCGTGCTCCTTGGCCGCGGCCTGGGCGACGGCGGCGAAGGCCTCGGGGCTGAGGTCGTTCGGCGGGGTGTTCACCAGGTCGCGGGCGCGGTTGAGCTCCTCGGCGACGGCGACGGCGCGCTCGACGGCGGCCTTGTACGCCTTGTCGCGGGGCTTGCCGCCGAGCAGGGCGACCTCGGCGAGCGGCGCCTTGGCGTCCTTGCCGTTCTTCTTCGCGGCCTTGGCGTCGGCCTGGCCCTTGTACGCGTCGAACGAGTAGGCGCCGAGCAGGGCGCCCTCGGCCAGCGCGCCGGCGTCCGCGGGCTCCTCGACGGGCAGCGCGAACGCGGCCTTCTTCGAACCGGTGAGGGCGCGCGCGGCGGCACCGGCGGCGCGGCGCAGGGCGTCCGTGCCGTACGTCTCGTCCTTCTCCGGGACCTCGCCGAGACCCACCGCGACGACGACCGGGGCCTTGAAGCCGGACGGCGCGGGGAGCTTCGTCACCTCACCCTCGCCGCCCGAGGCGCCGAGGGTCTCCAGGACGGACGCGAGCTTGCCGTCGTACGCCTTGTCCACGGCCTCGGCGCCGGGGGCGACGACCAGGCCACCCTTGGATCCAGCGCCCTTCGCGACACCGACGACGATCGCGTCGGCACGCAGGCCGGTCGCGGCGGCGGTGCTGAGAGTCAGAGCAGTCACGGTGGTGAGGTCCTCTTTCAGTGAGTTTCGTCGGGCTGTGGGTGGTGAGCCCGTCGCGAGCCTACGCCCGTGAGCGCTGCGGTGCGCCTCACTGTGTGTGTTCGGCGCGGTGGGAGCGCGGGGTGGGGCCGGCGTCAGCCCAGGGCGAGCACGATCAGGGTGCCGGTCGCCGCTGTCTCCGCGAGGCCGCCGAAGACGTCGCCGGTGACCCCGCCGAACCGCCGGACGCAGTGCCGGAGCAGCAACTCGGCGGCGCCGAGGGCGAGGACGACGGCCGCCGCGCCCCGCACGGCACCGGCGGGACCGAAGAGCAGACCGGCCCCCGCGGCGGCGGCCACGACGAGGACGGCGACCCCGGCCGCACGGGCGCGCGGGACCACTCCGGCGACGGCGGCGCCGAGCCCTTCGGGGCGCGCCGGTGGCACTCCGTCGCGGGCGGCGACGGTGAGGGCGAGGCGCGCGGCGGTCGCCGAGACGACGGCGGCGAAGGCGCCGCGCGCCCACGACGCCTCGTACAGCTGGAAGAGCACCGCCACCTGCGCGAGCAGCACGAAGAGCAGGGTGATGACGCCGAAGGGGCCGATGTCGGACTGCTTCATGATGCGCAGCGCGTCGTCGGCGGGCTTGGCGCTGCCGAGGCCGTCGGCGGTGTCGGCGAGCCCGTCGAGGTGCAGGCCGCGGGTGAGGGCGGCGGGGGCCGCCGCGGTCGCGGTGGCGGCGAGCAGGGGGCCCGCGCCGAGGGCCGTCAGGGCGCCGCCGACGCCCGCCGCGCAGAGGCCGACGACCAGTCCCGCGAGGGGCGCGCACTGCATGCCGGCGCGGGCGGCCGTGCGGTCCCATCGGGTGAGGCGGACGGGCAGCGCGGTGAGGGTGCCGAAGGCGAAACGTATGCCGTCGGCGGGGGAGGTTCTGGACACCGCGGCAGGCTACCCCGCGGGAACGTTCCGGCCTGCGGATCACTCTTCCGGGACGGAGGATGGGCGCATGGACGTCTGGCGGGCCGCATGAACGACTGGTGGTACCGGAACATCGTCGAGCCGGGGAAGCTGCCGCTTCTGCTCGCGCTGGTCTCGTTCGTCGGGTCGTTCCTGGTCACCCGGACCATCACGCGGCTCATCAGGGCGGGCAAGGGGCCGTTCCGGAACATCAGCACGGGGGACGTGCACATCCACCACGTCGTGCCGGGCATCTTCCTCATGCTGGTCGGCGGGTTCTGGGCGGTGGCCGCGGGGCGACACGGCGTGGGGCCGCTGTACGCCGCCGTCATCTTCGGGATCGGCGCCGGGCTCGTGCTCGACGAGTTCGCGCTGATCCTCCACCTCGACGACGTGTACTGGAGCGAGCAGGGCCGCAAGAGCGTGGAGGTCGTCATGCTCACGGCCGCCCTGGTGGTGCTCGTGCTCACCGGTTTCACGCCGTTCGGGGTGAACGACCTGACGCCGATGGAGCGGCACAACAGGGCGCTGTTCGCGCTGAACGTCGGCATCAACTGCGCGTTCTCCCTCATCGCGCTCCTCAAGGGCAAGCTGCGCACCGCCCTGATCGGCATGGTGGTGCCGTTCGTCGCGCTGGTCGGCGCGGTCCGCCTGGCCCGGCCGGGGTCGGCGTGGGCGCGGCGGTTCTACCGCAACCGGCCCAGGGCACGCGCGCGTGCGGGACTGCGGGCCTTCCGGCACGACCGCCGCTGGACGGGGCCGCGCCGCAGGCTTCAGGACTGGATCGGCGGCTTCACACCGGACCGGGCGCCGCCGCCCCGGTGACGCGGTGCCGAGAGCGCGCACAGCACGAGCACGGCGGCGATGGCGGCCAGGTGCTCCTTGCCCGCGAGGTTGTCCTTGAACAGCACCTCGACGACCATCAGGACGGCGACCAGGACGGCGGTGAAGTACGCGCGGTAGCGCAGGCACACGAAGACGGCGAGGCCCACGACGGCGGCGGACGGACCGGTGTCGACGACCTGCGCGTCGGACGCGGGGAGACCGATCGGGTTGTCCGGCCCCAGTTCGATGGCCACGCGCGCGTAGAGCGTTCCGGCGAGCGTGGCCACGTACGCGATGAGGAGCGTGCGCCACCGGCCCAGACAGATCTCCGCGATCCCGAAGACGAGCAGGATCTGCACCAGCGCGCCCCACACGGGCAGGTCGAGCGCGGGCACGAAGAGGGAGAGCGGGGTGCGGAGCAGGGCGAGCGGGAGCGGGTCCTCGGCGCGCACGCAGCCGATGTTCTGGACGAACCGGTAACCCCACGGCTGGTTCTGCGCGTACTGGAAGAGCGCGGTGAGGCAGACCGCGGCCAGCGTCATGGGCACGGCCCGCCACCGTCGGGCGGCGAGCGCGCCGCGCACGGTGGAGAAGAGCTCTCCCCACTCGGCGCGGGCGCGGCGGGCCAGGGCACTCATCGTCTCGACTCCAGGTGTTTGCGGTGCAGCCACTTCGGCAGGCCCGGCGCTTCCAGGAAGCCCTCCGCGCGGCCGGAGGCGACACCGATGCGCAGCAGGTCGACGCTCTTCTCGAAGAGGAGGAACCGGGGCTCCCAGATCGGCCGGTACTTGGCGTTGGCGCGGTAGAGGGACTCGATCTGCCACCACCGGGAGAAGAAGCTGAGCAGCGACCGCCACAGGCGCAGGACCGGTCCCGCGCCGAGCCGCGAGCCACGTTCGAAGACCGACCTGAACATCGCGAAGTTGAGCGACACCTGAGTGATCTTGATCTCGGGGGCGCGCTGCAGGAGTTCGATGACCATGAACTCCATCAGGCCGTTCTCCGCGTCCCGGTCACGGCGCATCAGGTCGAGGGAGAGGCCGTGCGGCCCCCACGGGACGAAGGAGAGCAGCGCCCGCAACGCGCCGTCGCCGTCCGTGCATTCGAGCATCACGCAGCGGCCGTCCGCCGGGTCGCCCAGCCGCCCGAGCGCCATCGAGAAGCCGCGTTCGGTGGCGCCGTCGCGCCAGTCGTCGGCGCGCTCCAGGAGGGCCGCCATCTCGTCGGCGGGGATGTCCTCGTGGCGGCGGATGCGGACCGTGTAACCGGCGCGCTTCACGCGGTTGTACGCCTGCCTGACGGTGCGCATGGCCCGCCCGTCGAGGGTGAACTCGGCGATGTCGACGATGGCTTCGTCGCCCAGCTCCAGGGCGTCGAGGCCGTGCCGGGCGTAGATCGTGCCCGCCTCCTCGCCGGCGCCCATCACGGCGGGGATCCAGCCGTGCTCACGGGCCTCCTCCAGCCAGGGCTCGATGGCACCGGGCCACGCCTCGGGGTCGCCGATGGGGTCGCCGGAGGCCAGGGAGACACCGCCGACGACGCGGTACGCGACGGCCGCCTTGCCGGTGGGGGACCACACGACGCTCTTCTCGCGGCGCAGCGAGAAGTAGCCGAGGGAGTCGCGGTCGCCGTACCGGTCGAGCAGTGCGCGCAGCCGCTCCTCGTCGTCCTCGGTGAGCGGGTCGACCGCCCGGCGGGAGCGGAACGCCGCGTACAGCACGGCGCAGAGCAGCAGTGCGCTCAGGATGTTGATGGCGACGTTGACCCAGCCGGGCGTGGTGATGCCTTCGAAGCGCTGGTCGTCGGCGGCCAGCGAGACCAGGCGCATGGTGCCGTACCGCCAGCGGTCCAGGAACGTCGAGCGGTAGTCGTCGTGCGCGGTGTTGGTGGCGGTGACGAGCAGCGCGGCGATCAGCGAGGTCACCAGGAGTCCGCCGGCCGCGACGGCCGAGGCCAGCTTCGGGTTGGAGCGGTCGCCCTTGGCGTAGAACTCGCGGCGGCCGACGACGAGCGCGGCGACGAAGGCGGCGGTCAGGATCAGGGAGATCCAGTTCTGCGCGTACGCACGCACCTCCGGGAAGAGCATCGCGAAGGCGAACAACAGCAGGAAGAGCCCGCCGAGCACCAGGTTGAGGATCCACGCGGCGCGCTTGCGGCGCCGCATGGTGATCGCCAGGAACAGCGTGAACGCCCCCGACGCGAAGCCGGCGGTCAGCATGTACGGCGTGAAGTAGTTCTCCGTGTTGTGCTGCCGCAGGTCCTGCCCGAGGGAGACCCAGACCGCGCTCAGGAAGTTGATGAACGTGACGACCCGGAGGTACCACACGGCGAATCCCGCGGCACGGCGCTGTATGACGGTGCGTGATTTCTGTCGCCCGGCGACGACCTGCTCATCTCCCATGAAAAGGGATCATATGGGCAGCGGGCCATTGGAGATGATCCGGCGGGTTCTGTCCGGTTCGCTCTCGCCGGGTGTCCCGGTCCCGCGCCCGCCGGACGGCTCGGTCGCAGGCTAACCCTCTGCGGGCGCCTCGGTCGTCTCGGGCGCCGCGGACGTCTCCGCCGCCTCGGGCTTCCGCTCCGGCAGCTCCGCCGCCAGCGCGGCCGCGGCCTGCACCAGCGGCAGCGCCAGCAGCGCGCCCGCGCCCTCGCCGACCTTCACGCCGTGCGAGAGCAGGGGATCAAGCGCCATCCGGTCGAGCGCCTTGCTCTGCGCGGGCTCCCCGCTGTCGTGCCCCGCGAGCCACCAGTCCGGCGCCCGGAAGGCGACCCGCTGGGCCACCAGGGCGGCCGCCGACGCGACGACACCGTCCAGGATCACCGGCGTGCGGCGCACCGCGCACTGCAGCAGGAAGCCCGTCATCGCCGCGACGTCCGCGCCGCCCACCGCCGCCAGCAGCTCCAGTTGGTCGCCGAGCACGGGCCTGGCCCGCCGCAGCGCGTCCCGCACCACCGCGCACTTGCGCATCCACGCCAGGTCGTCGATGGGCTCGCCGCCCCGCCCGGTCACCACCGAGGCGTCGGTCCCGCACAACGCGGCGACCAGCGTCGCGGCGGGCGTCGTGCCGCCCACGCTCACATCGCCGAGGACGACAAGATCGGTGCCCGAGTCCGCCTCCTCGTCGGCGACGGCCATGCCCGCGCGCAGCGCCTGCTCGGCCTCCTCGGCGGTCAGCGCGTCCTCGACGTCGATCCGGCCGGAACCGCGCCGCACCCGGTGGCCCGCCACCTCGGCGGGCAGCTCCGCGGGGTCGCAGTCCAGTGCCATGTCGACGACGCGGACCGGTACCTCCAGGCGCCGCGCGAGGACGGCCGCCGGGGTCTCACCGGCCAGCACGGAACGCACGAGAGCGGCGGCGCCGCCCGCGGGCCGCGCCGACACACCCAGCTCGGAGACGCCGTGGTCACCCGCGAAGAGGACCACGCGCGGCTGCTCGACCGGTCGCACCGGCACCGCGGACTGGGCCGCCGCGAGCCACTCGCCGAGCTCGTCGAGACGGCCCAGCGAGCCGGGTGGCACGGACTGCCGCTCCCGGCGTTCCTCGGCGTCGCGGCGGACCCCGCCGTCGGGCCGCTCGATCAGGTCGGTGAAGTCGTCGAGATTCAGCGAGCTCATTCGCCGAACAGTACCGGGAGCGGCACGGATGTCGCTCGAACGGCCCTGCGAGCCGCGTCCGGCAGGGCATCGCCGCATGACGGCACCGCAAATGCGGGAATGGTCCCTTACCTGCCTTTACTTTCCTGTTTGTCCCGGCTTCTTCCAGGAGTGCGACCATGACCACGGATGCCGTCGCCCACCGAGTCGCCGCCCGGCGCTCCGTCTACCTCGCCGAACTCGCCCAGGGCACCGAGCGGTTCCACGAGCCGCGTCGCACCGACTGTCCCTGGTGCGGTTCCGAGCGGCTGCGGGCGCGGCTGCGCACCGCCGACCTGGTCCAGCACAAGCCGGGAAACTTCCGGCTCGACCGGTGCGGCGACTGCGGCCACTGCTTCCAGAACCCCCGCCTCACCCCCGAAGGCCTCGCCTTCTACCGCAGGGACGCACGCGAGGGATCCGTCCTGCCCCGGCTCTCCCACGCCCGGGTCCGCGCCCGCGCCCACGGCCGTGCCCGCGCGCTCGGCGCCCTCGACGAGCCCGAGTGCTGGCTGGACGTCGGCACCGGTGCGGCGCACTTCCCGGCGCTTGCCAGGCAGGTCCTGCCCTACACCTCCTTCGACGGCCTCGACGCGGGCGCCGGTGTCCTGGAGGGGCTGCGGCGCGGCCGCATCGAGGAGGGCCACCGGGGCTCCCTCACCACGCTCGCCGCACCCCTCGCGGGCCGCTACGACGCGCTGAGCATGTTCCACACCCTCCAGCACGCCCCCGACCCGCGCGCGGAGCTCAGGGCCGCGCGCACGGTGCTGCGCCCCGGCGGGCACCTGATGATCGAGGCCCCCGACCCGCGGTGCCGCTACGCCCGGCTGCTCGGCAAGTGGTGGGCGTCGTACGGCCAGCCGCGGCACCTGCACCTCGTGCCGCTCGCCAACCTCCGCGTGGAGCTGGAGAGACTCGGCTTCACGGTCGTCGGCGTCGAGCGCCGCGCACCGCACGTACCGCTCGACCTGGCCTCAGCCGTCGCGCTGTTCGTCAACGGCCGCATCCCCGCCCCCGACGTGCCGTGGCGCGCCAAGGCCGTGTCCCCGCTCCGGCTCCGCCTGCGGCAGGCCGCCTGGTGGGCGACCGTCCCGCTCCTTGTCCTCGCCCGTACCCTCGACACGCTCCTGTGCCCTCTGCTCACCCGCACCGGCTTCTCCAACACCTACCGGATCATCGCCCGCAGAGGCGCCTAGCGGATACGGGACGTCAGCCGCGCAGCGCCAGTGCCTGCCCCGCCACCACGAGCAGCACGTGCTCGCACTCGGCGGCGAACAGCGTGTTCAGGCGGCCCAGTTCGTCGCGGTAGCGGCGGCCCGACGCGGTCGCCGGGACGATGCCGGAGCCGACCTCGTTCGACACGGCGACCACCGTGCGCCGGGTCGCCCGCACCGCCTCCGCGAGTTCGACGACCCGCCGCCGCAGCTCCCGCTCACCGCCGCCCGCCCACTCGTCGTCGTCCCACGCCTTCACCTCGTCCATGACGTGCGTCAGCCACAGCGACAGACAGTCGACGAGGAGCGGGGGACCGTCCTCGGCGAGCAGCGGGACGAGATCGCACGTCTCCGTCGTACGCCACGAACCGGGGCGGCGCTCGCGGTGCACGCTCACCCGCCGCGTCCACTCGGTGTCACCGTTCCTGGTCCCGCCGGTCGCCACGTACAGCACCTCGGGAAAGGCCTCCAGACGCCGCTCGGCCTCCACGGACTTGCCCGACCGCGCGCCACCGAGGACCAGCGTCCTGCGCGGTACGTCCGGTACGTCCTCGTAGGCGCCGACCACGAGCGTCGACCCGTCGGGCACGGCGCGCGCCCCGGCGGCGGCCAGACGGCGCGTCAGTTCCGGCCCCGGCGGCGCCTCGTGTCCGATGTGCACCGCGACCACGTCGGTGGTCGGCCCGACGGCCCCGGCCGCCCGCAGCCGGGCGAGCCCGTCCGGCCGCCCCAGCACATCGGCGACGACCATCTCGTACGGGGACCGCGCGCCGTGTCCCTGCCCGGCCCCGTTCCCCTCGCCGAGCCCGGCGGGTGCCCCGCCCGGCGGCAGATACAGCAGCCGCTCGCCGTCAGGTCCCGTCACCTCGTACCCGGACCCCGGCGCGTCCAGTGCCACCGTGCGCACCCGGTGCCCGGTGAGCAGCGCGAGCTCCCGCCCGTCGGCGACCCGCCCCGGCTGCGGCAGCCCCGCAGGCACCTCCACGGCGGGCCCGTCGTGCGGATGCGAGAGCAGCACCTGGCGCACCCCGCCGAGCGAGTGCCCGGCACGGGCGGCCGCGAAGGCGGCACCGGGGGTGAGGTCGAGCAGCAGGACGCCGTCCACGAGGAGCGCGGTGGCGGCGCGCGCCGCGGGGCCGAGCGCGGTCGCGCACGCCGCGCAGGGGCAGTCGGGGAGCGGCAGTCCGCCGGGGGCGCCGGTGCCGAGCAGAGTCAGTTCCACACGAAGATCCTCCCGCGTCGCGTCCGGCGCCGCGCGCCCGGATAGGCTTCCCACGGATTCAGGCGGTTCCACAGACCGCCACGGAACCTTCGGGAGGCTGACATGGCGGCATGGACGTGGCGGTTCGAGAAGGCGGACGGGACGGAGGTCCAGCCCGCGGTCCAGCCCGAGGAGTTCACCACACAGGGCGACGCCGAGTCCTGGGTCGGTGAGTACTGGAAGGCGCTGGCCGAGGGCGGCGCCGACCAGGTGACCCTCTTCGAGGACGCGCGGGAGATCTACGGACCGATGAGTCTGCACATGGAGGGCGCCGAGGAGTCCGAGGACGCCTCCGCCTGACAGGCGCGCGGACGACGACGGGAGGCGGCGGCCGGGCCACGGCCGCCGCCTCCCGGCGCAACACAGGACCTAGATCTCGCCGAGAGTGACGTCGGCCGTCTTCTCGGCGCCGTCCCGCACGTACGTGACCTCCGCCTTCTGCCCGGGCTTGGCCGAGGCGAGCGCCTCGGAGAGCGAGTTGATGGTGGTGATCTCGGCGTCGCCGAGCCGCGTGATGATGTCGCCCGCCGCGAGCCCCGCCTTCGCCGCGGCGCCGCCCTCGGGCGCCTCGACGACGGCCACGCCCGCGGGCCGGTAGTCGTCGCCGAGGACCGTGCGGCCCGTGATGCCGAGCGCCGCCCGGCCCGAGTCGGTGACCTTGCCGCTCCTGACGATCTGGTCCGCGACGGTCTTCACCATCGACGACGGGATCGCGAACCCGATGCCGGGCGCCGCGCTGTCGCCCATCTGCGGATCGCTCGCGGCGAGCGTCGGGATGCCGATGACCTTCCCGTCCAGGTCGACGAGCGCCCCGCCGCTGTTGCCCGGGTTGATCGCCGCCGAGGTCTGCACCATGTTGGCGATCGTGGCTCCCGTCCCGCCGCCCGAACGGCCCTCGCTGACGGTGCGCCCGGTCGCCGACACGATGCCCTGCGTGACGCTGGACGACAGGCCGAGCGGGGAGCCCATGGCCAGCACGATCTGCCCGACCTCGGCCTTGGCGGAGTCACCGAACTCCGCGGCCTTCAGCCCGTCCGGCACGTCGCTCAGCTTGATGACGGCGAGGTCCTGCTCGGGGTAGGAGGCGACGAGGTCGGCGGAGAGCGTCTGCTCACCGGTCGCCGTCGTCACCTTGAAGCGCTTCTCCTTGCCCACGACGTGGGCGTTGGTGACGATGTGCCCCTTGTCGTCGTAGACGACCCCGGACCCCAGGCCCTCGGAGGCGTCGATCTGGACGACGGACGGCAGGACGTCCTTGATCACCTTCTGGTAGTCGTCCTGCAGATCGCTCGCGGCGGCCGGTGCGGCCTGCGTGGTGGACCTGCCGGAGTCACCGGAACCGGAGGAGGAGCACCCGCCCACGAGGGCGAGAGCGGCGACGCACGCCAAGGTGGCGGCAGGGATACGTGAGGCAGCAGGGATACGTGAGGCAGTCATGCCCCGAGTGTCGGATTTGTCGTCCGGGGCCGCCCAGACTTAGGGGGCCGAACAGGCGTCACGGCCCGGTCGCCCCCCCCGACCCCGCTAGTCCCGCACCCCGCACAGATGCAGCAGTGCCGCCACCCGCCGGTACGGATCCGTCCGCCCCGCCCGCTCCTCCACGGCGAGCAGCGCCTCCAGCTCCCCTTCCGGGGGCAGCGCCGCACCGTCGGCCACGGTGTCCGTGAAGACCCGCACGCCGTACCAGGCCTGCAGCGGCGCGGCGATCCCCGCGAGCGCGGAGGTCAGCGCGTCGAGCCGGTCCGCGCGGGCGTCGATCCCGAGCCGGTTGCGGTACGTCGCGGAGTCGAACGCGGCGAGCGCCCCCGACCAGTCCCCGGCCAGCCCCGGCCGCATGGCCAGCGCCTCCGCGTTGCGCACGAGCAGCGAGAGCAGCCCGCCGGGCGCCAGCATCCGGGCCAGCCCGGCGAGGAGCGCGTCGGGCTCCTCCACGTACATCAGTACGCCGTGGCAGAGCACGACGTCGAAGCTGCCGGGCAGGAAGTGCACCCCGGTCTGGTGCCCGTCGCCCTCGACGATCCGCACCCGCCCCTGGATGCCCTCGGGCTCGTGGGCGAGCGCCGTGCGGGCCGCCGCGATCATGGCGGAGTCCTGCTCGACGCCCGTCACCTCGTGACCGGCGCGGGCGAGCCGCAGCGCCTGCGTGCCCTGGCCCATGCCGACGTCGAGCACGCGGAGCCGCTGCCCCACGGGGAAACGCCCGATTATCTGCTCGTCGAGCTGGCGCGCCACCAGCTCCTGTCGAACGGCGTTGCGCAGGCCGCCCAGCTTCTCCAGCCAGGCCCCGGCCCCGCCGGTGAATCCGCTCAGGGCCGCTCTCCACGCTTGACCTGCGGCTTCGGCAGGCGCAGCCGGCGCATCTGGAGCGTACGCATCAGGCCGTAGGCCACGGCGCCCTTCTTGTTCTCGTTCGGGAAGCGCTCGTTCAGGCGCTTCTTCAGACGGAACCCGGTGGCGATCGAGTCGACGATGATCAGGACGATCACGAAGAGCCAGGCGAGCAGCGCGACATTCTGCAGCTGAGGCACCTGGACGATGCTCAGGACGAGAATGATCACCGCGAGGGGCAGGAAGAACTCGGCGACGCAGAAGCGCGAGTCCACGAAGTCGCGCGCGAACTTGCGCACGGGACCCTTGTCACGCGCGGGCAGGTACCGCTCGTCGCCGCTCGCCATCGCCTCGCGCTGCTTCGCCATCTGCGTGCGGCGCTCGTCGCGCTGCCGCTTGGCGGCCTCCTTGCGCGTCGTCGGCGTGTTGGTCACGCTGCGGCGCTGCGACTGGGCCATGGCGCGCTTGGGGGTGGGGCGGCCCTTGGGGGCCTGCGGGTCACGGGGCTGGTTGGAGTCGGTCACCGGCGCCTGGACAGCCGGGGCCTTCTCTTCCTTGGATCGGCTACGGAACACAAAATCCAAGGGTACGGGGTGCGGAGACATGGACGTCAGCCCGGAGGGGAACGATCCGGCAACGCCGGGCGTCTTGATTATGTGCCCAATGGGACGTAGCAGGCGGTATGCGCCGGGTCCGGTGCCCGCCGTCCTCCTCTTCCGGGTCCGGCTCACAGGGGTGCACCTACTCCTTACGCCGGAGCGGTGCGGGACGCAGTCGTCCTTGGGGATGAGCGCATCCGCACGCGAACAGTGCGGTAATGGATGCAGGGCCCGTACTGTGGGTTCTGAGCAGTACCTGGAGCTGGAAGTCCGTCAGAAGGGGGCGCGCGAAGCCCATGAGCGGTGTCATGAAGCGTATGGGGATGATCTTCCGCGCGAAGGCGAACAAGGCCCTGGACCGGGCCGAGGACCCGCGCGAGACCCTCGATTACTCGTACCAGAAGCAGCTGGAGCTGTTGCAGAAGGTGCGCCGCGGCGTCGCCGACGTGGCGACGTCCCGCAAGCGCCTCGAACTGCAGCTGACCCAGCTCCAGAAGCAGTCCTCGACTCTTGAGGACCAGGGCCGCAAGGCGCTGGCGCTCGGCCGCGAGGACCTGGCCCGCGAGGCCCTGTCCCGCCGTGCGGCGCTCCAGCAGCAGGTGACGGACCTGGAGACGCAGCACCAGACCCTGCAGGGCGAGGAGGAGAAGCTCACCCTCGCGGCGCAGCGCCTCCAGGCCAAGGTCGACGCCTTCCGCACGAAGAAGGAGACGATCAAGGCCACGTACACCGCGGCGCAGGCGCAGACCCGCATCGGTGAGGCCTTCTCGGGCATCTCCGAGGAGATGGGCGACGTCGGCATGGCGATCCAGCGCGCCGAGGACAAGACCGCGCAGCTCCAGGCGCGGGCCGGCGCGATCGACGAACTGCTCGCCTCCGGTGCACTCGACGACTCCTCCGGACTGGCCAAGGACGACATCCAGACCGAGCTCGACCGCCTCTCCGGTGGTACAGATGTAGAGCTGGAGCTGCAGCGCATGAAGGCGGAACTCGCCGGAGGCTCCAGCGGCGGGCAGCAGGCGATCGAGGGCGGCCAGGGCCAGTCCCAGCCGCGCTCCCAGCAGCCCCAGGACACCCCGCGCTTCGACAAGCAGTAGCCCTACGCACGTCCTGAGGAGGACGACATGATCGTACGGATCATGGGGGAGGGGCAGGTGAAGCTGGCGGACAGCCACTTCGCCGAACTGAACAAGCTGGACGACGAGCTGCTCGACGAGATGGAGAGCGGCGACGAGCCCGGATTCCGCCGCACGCTCCACGCCCTCCTGGACAAGGTCCGGGAACTGGGCACCCCGCTCCCGGACGACGCCCTGGAACCCTCCCAGCTCATCCTCCCGTCCCCGGACGCGACCCTCTCCGAGGTACGGGACATGCTGACGGACGACGGCTTGATCCCAGGCTGAGCGCGCCCCGTAAGGGGCGCAGCCCAGGGGCGCGAGGCCGTGACACGTGCGGCTCGCCGGACGGGCGGACCAGCCCCCACCGGCCTGCGGGCTCCGCACGACCGCAACAACCCCGATCCGCCCAAGGCCCCCGGCCGGCCCCCGTAACGTTAAGCGTGTGACCACTCTCGTACGAGGCCGCGGCTGGGCCAGAACGCACCCCCTCGCCGTGGACGCCGCGCTCGCCACCGCCGTCCTCGTCTGCATGGTCGTCGGCTCGTTCGCCGAGCCGAACGGGGAGCACGGCCCCACCTGGGGCACCCGCACCCCCGACGCCCCCAGCCTCATCCTGATGACGCTCGGCGCGCTCGCCCTCGTCTTCCGCCGCCGCGCCCCCTGGTGCGTGCTCGCCGCGACCTGCGCCGCCGCCATCGTGGAGCTGCTCACCGGCCAGCCCCGCGCCCCCGTCGTGATGTGCGCGGTCATCGCGCTGTTCACCGTCGCCGCCCGCACGGACCGCTCCACGACCTGGCGGATCGGCCTGGTCACGATGGTGGGCCTCACCGGCATCGCGATGCTCTCGGGCGGCCCCCTGCCCTGGTACGCGCAGGAAAACCTCGGCATCTTCGCGTGGACCGGCATGGCCGCCGCCGCGGGCGACGCCGTGCGCAGCCGCCGTGCGTTCGTCGACGCCATCAGGGAGCGCGCCGAGCGTGCGGAACGTACGCGCGAGGAAGAGGCCCGGCGCCGCGTCGCCGAGGAACGACTGAGGATCGCCCGCGACCTGCACGACGTGGTCGCCCACCACATCGCCCTGGTCAACGTGCAGGCAGGCGTCGCCGCGCACGTCATGGACAGGCGTCCCGACCAGGCGAAGGAAGCCCTCTCGCACGTACGCGACGCCAGCCGCTCCGCGCTCAACGAACTCCGCGCCACCGTGGGCCTGTTGCGGCAGACCGGCGACCCGGAGGCCCCCACCGAGCCCGCCCCGGGCCTGCACCGCCTCGACGAACTCGTGGAGACGTTCCGCAACGCGGGCCTGCCCGTGGAGGTCGCGCTCGGCCAGGTCGGCCTGGACCTCGCGGCCGCCGTCGACCTCGCCGCGTTCCGGATCATCCAGGAGGCCCTGACCAATGTGCAGAAGCACGCCGGGCAGGACGCCAAGGCCGAGGTGAGCGTCGTCCGCGTCGGCCCGAACGTCGAGGTCACCGTCATCGACGACGGCCCGGGACACGGCAAGGGCGAGACGCCCAACACCGACGGCGGCGGCCACGGCCTGCTCGGCATGCGCGAACGCGTCACCGCCCTCGGCGGCAGCTGCTCCGCGGGGCCCCGCTACGGAGGCGGCTTCCGTGTCCATGCGATCCTGCCCGTCACCACGGCAAAGGGAGGGACCGCGTGACGATCCGCGTACTGCTCGCCGACGACCAGGCGCTGTTGCGCAGCGCGTTCAAGGTGCTCGTCGACTCCGAGTCCGACATGGAGGTGGTCGGCGAGGCGTCCGACGGGGCGGAGGCGGTCAGGCTCGCCAAGTCGGAGCGCGCCGACGTGGTCCTGATGGACATCCGGATGCCCGGCACCGACGGACTCGCCGCCACCCGCATGATCAGCGCGGACCCCTCGCTGGCCCACGTCCGCGTGGTGATGCTGACGACGTTCGAGGTCGACGAGTACGTGGTGCAGTCGCTGCGCGCGGGCGCCTCGGGGTTCCTCGGGAAGGGAGCGGAGCCCGACGAACTGCTCGGCGCGATCCGCGTCGCGGCGGCCGGCGAGGCGCTGCTGTCACCGGTGGCCACCAAGGGCCTGATCGCCAAGTTCCTCGCGCAGGGCGACGGACAGGACGGTGACGGGCCCGCGCGCGGCGAGCGGCTCGACGCGCTCACCGGACGCGAGCGCGAAGTCCTCGTGCAGGTCGCGGGCGGCCACTCGAACGACGAGATCGCCGAGCGCCTGGAAGTCAGCCCGCTCACCGTGAAGACCCACGTGAACCGGGCGATGGCGAAGCTCGGCGCCCGCGACCGCGCCCAACTCGTCGTCATCGCGTACGAGTCGGGACTGGTGCGGCCGCGGGCGGAGTAGGGCCGAGGGCTACGGCAGCGCCAGCATCCGCTCCAGCGCCAGCTTCGCGAACTGCTCCGTCTCCCGGTCCACCTCGATCCGGTTGACGAGCTTGCCGTCCGCGAGGGACTCCAGCGTCCAGACCAGGTGCGGCAGGTCGATGCGGTTCATGGTCGAGCAGAAGCAGACCGTCTTGTCGAGGAAGACGATCTCCTTGTCCTCGGCGGCGAAACGGTTCGCCAGCCGCCGCACGAGGTTCAGCTCCGTGCCGATCGCCCACTTCGACCCGGCCGGCGCCGCCTCCAGGGTCTGGATGATGTGCTCCGTGGAGCCCACGTGGTCCGCCGCCGCGACGACCTCGTGCTTGCACTCCGGGTGCACCAGCACGTTCACGCCGGGAATGCGCGCGCGGACGTCCTCCACGCTCTCCAGCGAGAAGCGCCCGTGCACGGAGCAGTGCCCGCGCCACAGGATCATCTTCGCGTCGCGCAGCTGCTCGGCGGTCAGGCCGCCGCCCGGCTTGTGCGGGTTGTAGACCACGCAGTCGTCGAGCGAGAAGCCCATGTCGCGGACGGCCGTGTTGCGGCCCAGGTGCTGGTCGGGCAGGAACAGGATCTTCTCGCCCTGCTCGAAGGCCCACTCCAGCGCGCGCTTGGCGTTCGACGACGTACAGATCGTGCCGCCGTGCTTGCCCGTGAACGCCTTGATGTCGGCCGAGGAGTTCATGTACGAGACGGGCACGACCTGCTCGGCGATCCCGGCCTCGGTCAGCACGTCCCAGCACTCGGCGACCTGCTCGGCGGTGGCCATGTCGGCCATCGAGCAGCCGGCGGCCAGGTCGGGCAGCACGACCTTCTGGTCGTCCGTCGTCAGGATGTCCGCGGACTCGGCCATGAAGTGCACACCGCAGAAGACGATGTACTCGGCGTCCGGCCGCGCGGCCGCGTCACGCGCGAGCTTGAAGGAGTCGCCGGTGACGTCCGCGAACTGGATGACCTCGTCGCGCTGGTAGTGGTGGCCCAGCACGAAGACCTTGTCCCCGAGCCTCTCCTTGGCGGCGCGGGCGCGCTCCACCAGGTCCGGGTCGGAGGGGGACGGCAGATCGCCGGGGCACTCCACGCCGCGCTCGCTCCTGGGGTCGGCCTCGCGGCCGAGGAGGAGCAGGGCGAGGGGCGTGGGCTGTACATCGAGGGTCACGCTGTCCGCGGGGGACTGGGCGGTGGTCACAACACGCACCCTTTCTGACTCTGCAGACGATCCTTTTCGTCTAATTGACGTTATCTATCATAACCGCTTCGTGTCAGTTTGACGATGGCCATAGTGTCGATGTGACGCATTCGCCGTCCGGCGGCCCGCTGTTCCCCGCCGCGCCATGTGCGAGCATGAAGGGGTAAGACGTAAGCGCTCGGCCCGGAATGAATCCGCGGCCCCGCCGGTTGCAACCGTCGGCAAGCAGTCTCCGTACAACCCGGGAGAGAAGCAGATGTCCGTATCGGACGAGACCACCACCGTGAGCGACGGCATCCTCCTGTCGGACGCCGCCGCGGCCAAGGTGAAGGGCCTGCTGGAGCAGGAGGGCCGGGACGACCTGGCGCTGCGCGTCGCCGTTCAGCCCGGTGGCTGCTCGGGCCTGCGCTACCAGCTGTTCTTCGACGAGCGCTCGCTCGACGGCGACGTCGTCAAGGACTTCGATGGCGTGAAGGTCGTCACGGACCGCATGAGCGCTCCCTACCTGGGCGGCGCCTCCATCGACTTCGTGGACACCATCGAGAAGCAGGGCTTCACGATCGACAACCCCAACGCCACGGGCTCCTGCGCCTGCGGCGACTCCTTCAGCTGAGGCTGCGAGGCACCAACGTCGAAGGCGGCGGCCCCCTGAGTTCCCAGGGGGCCGCCGCCTTCGTGTACCACCGGTTCGGATGTGCTACTTCCGCCGGACCGTGTCGCCCGCGGAGTCCACGACCTTGCGGTCGCCCAGCGGCTTGTCCAGGGTGACCTTCTTCTTCAGCTCCTTGGCCATCATGACGCAGACGTCACCGGTCTTGCCGGTCTCCTCGACCGTGACCTCCACGCGGTCGCCGCTCTCCCGCGCGGACGCGGCGTACTCACTGCAGGCGCTGCCCCAGAAGTGCACGGTCAGCGACGTGCCGTCGGCGGTGTAGGACGTGAGGCGCGTCTTGTCCTTCGGCGTGTCCGGCGTGTCCGGCGTCTCCGGTGTGCTCGGCGACGTCAGGTACTCGGGCGCGACCGCCGGGTGCGTGACCGTGAACGTGTCCTTCGCGCCCTGCGGCTTCACGTCGAACAGCCAGGACGGCACGAGGGTCTGCTTGCCGTCGACGAAGTGCGTCGCGAGGCCGAACGTGGCGCCGCTGACGGCGACCGGCTGCGGCTTCGGCGCCTCGGACGACGGCTCGCAGGGGGCCTGCTTCGCGCCGCTGCCGCCCTCGGTCTTCGTCATGTCGTCGGTGTGCGGCACCGGAGTCGCGCAGCCGCCGATGCCGCCGCGGCCGTCGCCGCCCGACGCGTTCAACCGGTCCAGGGCCTCCTGGGCGCCGATGACGGGGTACGTCGCCCCCTTCTCCGGCACCTTCAACTGGCCGCTGCCGCCGACCACGTCGCCGCCGGGGCCGACCTGGATGCCGGTCGACCAGCCGTACGTCGGCAGGCCGTCCACCTTCGGGTCGGCGTTCACGACCCGTACGGCGCCCATCAGCTGGCTCGCGTCCAGCTTCGCGTCGTCCTGGCCGAGGGCCTTCAGGACGGGCGCCGCCGCGTCCTTGGCCGCCTGCTCGCCGACCGCGTCACCCGTCTCGCCGTCGGGCGCGACGGAGGACTTCGAACAGGGCTTGCCGCGGAGGCAGTTGTCGGTGCCGCCCGTGCCGTGCCCCGCGTAGGTCCAGGTACCGGGCGCCTGCTTGTTCACCTGCAGCGAGGGCCCGGACCCGTCGTTGGAGTGCCCCACCTTCCAGGTGCCGTCCTGTGACTTCGGCGTCCCGTCCACACCCAGCGCCTTCGCGAGCCTGCTCACCTCGGCGGCGGTGACCTCGCCGCGTGCGTGGTGGACCGCCGCGGACTCCGGGCCCTCGGGCAGCCGGGTGGTCGCCCGGTACCGCACGCCGTTCGGATCGGGCTCGCCGGGCGCGATGCCGTTGGGGGCGCCGGTGCCGCCGGTGCCGCTCTTGCTGTCGCCCTGCCGGTCGGCGGCCGGATAGCCGTCCAGGGCGAGGGGCGGCGGATTGCCGCCGTCCCCCGCGGGTGCCCCGTCGCTGCCGCCGTTGCCGCCACCGCCGGACGCGGACGCCGCGAAGTACGCCCCACCGCCGCCGACCAGCAGCACGGTGGCCGCGACCGAGGCGACGGCCAGGCGGGACCGCCGCCGCTGCCGCTCGGACGCCTCAGAATCGGATCGCTCGGTGCTCACCGCATCGCTCCTTCGACTGCACTGCTGTCCCGGACATCCCACAGGTGCCTGCCACCGGTGGGCTTCGTCGTATCCCGGTTCCCCTTTACGGGGGACGGCGATGGGACGCAGGAGGGGAGCGCGCGGTTCCCTTCGGCGCGCGCCGGGCCCTGCGATCAGTCTCCCTCAGTCGCCGTACTCCGACATTTCGCCGATCAGGCGCGCGGAGGACGGGGGCACGGTGACGCCGTGGATCAGCGAGGGCGGCACGGGGGCGGCGGACGCCGCGACGGGCACCCTCCAGTGCGGTGCCATGCGGGCGCAGTCGCCGCGCAACGACTCCATGCTCTCGGCGGCCTCCGGGGCCGTGGCGCGACGGTGCAGGACGACATCCTTCGGGATAACGGTCATAACGGCACCGTATGCATCCGGAGGCTCACGAAAAAAGCCCTACTATCGGGTAGTTTTGGCACTTCAGGCGGGGTGCCTCGACCCGGTAGCGTGAACTGTCAATCCTCGCCTCTCCTCCACAGGAGCACCCAGCCGTGCGTATCGCAGTCACCGGCTCCATCGCCACCGACCACCTGATGACCTTCCCCGGCCGCTTCGCCGACCAGCTGGTCGCCGATCAGCTGCACACGGTCTCCCTCTCCTTCCTCGTCGACGCCCTCGATGTGCGCAGGGGCGGTGTCGCCGCCAACATCACCTTCGGCATGGGGCAGCTCGGCACCCGCCCGATCCTGGTCGGCGCGGCGGGCTCCGACTTCGACGAGTACCGCGCCTGGCTCGACCGGCACGGCGTGGACACGGCGTCGGTCCGCATCTCCGAGACGCTGCACACCGCGCGTTTCGTCTGCACCACGGACGCCGACCACAACCAGATCGGCTCCTTCTACACGGGCGCGATGAGCGAGGCCCGCCTCATCGAGCTGAAGACCGTCGCGGACCGCGTGGGCGGCCTCGACCTCGTCTCGATCGGCGCCGACGACCCCGAGGCGATGCTCCGCCACACCGAGGAGTGCCGCTCCCGCGACATCCCGTTCGCCGCGGACTTCTCGCAGCAGATCGCGCGCATGGAGGGCGAGGAGATCCGCACGCTCCTCGACGGCGCGACGTACCTCTTCTCCAACGAGTACGAGAAGGGGCTCATCGAGTCCAAGACCGGCTGGACGGACGCCGAGATCCTCTCGCGGGTCGGCCACCGCGTGACGACCCTCGGCGCGAACGGCGTCCGCATCGAGTCCGCGGGCAAGGACCCGATCGAGGTCGGCGTCCCCGAGGAGGAGGCGAAGGTCGAGCCGACCGGCGTCGGCGACGCGTTCCGCGCGGGCTTCCTCTCCGGCCTCGCCTGGGGCGTCTCCCACGAGCGCGCGGCGCAGGTCGGCTGCATGCTCGCCACCCTCGTCATCGAGACCGTCGGCACGCAGGAGTACGAGCTGCGCCGCAGCAACTTCATGGACCGCTTCACCAAGGCGTACGGCCACGAGGCCGCCGCCGAGGTCAGGCCGCACCTGGCCGCCTGAGGCCCAGGGCCCTGCCCCTCACGAGCTCCGGCGGACCACGTACGCGACACCGCGGTCCGCCGGCCGCTCGCCCACGTACTCCTGCTCCTGTGTCCAGCACCAGGCGGGGATGTCCACGGCGGCGACCTCGTCGTCGGCGAGGACGGTGACGGTGCCGCCCACCCGTACCCGCCCGATCGCCTTGGCCAGCTCGATCACCGGCAGCGGACAGCTCATCCCGAGCGCGTCGACGGTCACGGCCTCCGCCGCCCCGTCCCCGCCCCCCACCGGCGCCCCCAGGGTCTCCCGCACGCCCCGCACCACCCCGGGCAGCACCTCCAGGAACCGCTCGACCTCCGCCTCCTCGACGCCGGACGGCAGCGACACCCGTACGTTCCCCTCGCTGACCACCCCCATGGCGCGCAGCACATGGCTCGGCGTCAGCGTCGAGCTGGTGCACGAGGACCCCGACGACACGGAGAAACCGGCCCGGTCCAGCTCGTGCAGCACCGTCTCCCCGTCGACATAGAGACAGGAGAAGGTGACGAGGTGCGGCAGCCGCCGCACCGGATCGCCCACCACCTCCACATCCGGCACGAGCCCTGGCACCCGCGCCCTGATCCGCTCCGTCAGCTCCCGCAGCCGTACCCCCGCCGCGTCCGCCTCGGCCCGCACCGCCCGCAGCGAGGCGGCCGCGGCCACGATCGCCGGAATGTTCTCGAAGCCGACGGCCCGCCCGGACTCCCGCTCGTCGACGGGCCCTCGCACGGCGAAGCGCACTCCCTTACGCACGACGAGAAGCCCCACTCCTGCCGGACCGCCCCATTTATGGGCACTCCCGGTCAGCAGCGACCAGCCGCCATCGACCTGCCCCCAGGGCAGCGACTGCGCCGCGTCCACCAGGAGCGGCACCCCGGCGGCCCGGCACACCTCCGCGACCCGGGCGACCGGCTGCACCGTGCCGACCTCGTGGTTGGCGGACTGCAGACAGGCGAGCGCGGTGTCCTCCCGCAGCGCCGCGGCGTACGCCTCCGGGTCCACCGCTCCGCCGCGGTCCACCCCCACCTCGGTCACCGCCCCGCCGTCGTCCTCATGGGCCTCGGCCGAATGGAGCACCGAAGAGTGTTCGACGGCCGACACGATCAGGTGGCGTCCGACGCGCCGCCGCCCGGCCAGCGCCCCGGCCATCCCGGAGTGCACGGCACGGGTGCCGGAGGAGGTGAACACGAGCTCGTCGGCCCTGCAGCCCACCGCCTCGGCGGCGGCCTCACGCGCGGCGTCGAGCAGCAGCCGGGCCCGCCGCCCTTCGCGGTAGAGCCGCGAGGGATCGGCCCACCCCTCGTCCAGGGAGGCCTGCAGCGCCTGCCGCGCGACGGGATGAAGGGGAGCGGAGGAGGCGACATCGAAGTAGGACACGCCTCAAACCTAAGACGTCCCCCCAGCACCCCGCCCAGAGGGAGCGCCCCGCAGGGGCCGCTCCCCAGGGGCGCGGGGAACCGCGCGCCCGGCCACAAGCCACCCGCACCCGCGGATCAGCGGATTCCGCCGAGCTCGTGGGCGTTCCAAGGCTCCGTCAGAAACCCGTCGAGGGGCGGGCGTCCCACCCTTCGGAGTGACCCGCGGCGCGTTAGGCACCCTCCCCGCGCGACCCCAAATAGCGTCCAGTAGGGTTTGGTCCGCATAAACATCCAAACCCCTGCCCGCCGCAGGGCGGCGACCGACCAGCGTGAAGGCCGCAGCCGACCGCGCGGGCGAGACTCTCGGGAAGGCGCTACGTGAGTCCCAACGGCTCCGACCGCTCGTCGCGGCGCCCGATGCGGCGGAAGCTGCCGCAGGTGCTGACTGCGGGCCTGATCCTGGCGACCGCCACCGGTTGCACATACAAGGATTTCCCCCGCCTTGGAATGCCCACCCCGGTAACGGAAGAGGCTCCGCGGATTCTCTCCCTCTGGCAGGGCTCGTGGGCGGCAGCGCTCGCCACGGGCGTGCTGGTCTGGGGTCTGATCCTGTGGAGCGTCATCTTCCACCGGCGCAGCCGCACCAAGGTGGAAGTACCGTCGCAGACGCGTTACAACATGCCCATCGAGGCGCTCTACACGGTGGTTCCGCTCATCATCGTGTCGGTCCTCTTCTACTTCACGGCACGTGACGAGTCGAAGCTCCTCAAGCTCGAAGACAAGCCGGCCCACACGGTCAACGTGGTCGGCTATCAGTGGAGCTGGGGCTTCAACTACATCGAGGACGTGCCGGGTTCCGACAAGGGCGACGCCAAGACGTCCAAGGACCTGGAAGCCATTCCGGACCGTTTCCGCAAGGACTTCCCGGCCAACGCCGGCGGTGTCTACGAAGTCGGCACGCCCGGCGAGCGGAACCCCCAGAACGGCAATCCCGGACCGACCCTCTGGCTCCCCAAGGGCGAGAAGGTCCGTTTCGTTCTGACTTCGCGTGACGTCATCCACTCCTTCTGGGTGGTGCCGTTCCTCATGAAGCAGGACGTCATCCCGGGCCACACCAACGCCTTCGAGGTGACTCCCAACAAGGAGGGCACCTTCATGGGCAAGTGCGCCGAGCTCTGCGGCGTCGACCACTCCCGGATGCTCTTCAACGTCAAGGTCGTCTCTCCCGAGCGCTACAAGCAGCACCTCGAGGACCTCGCGAAGAAGAACCAGACCGGTTACATCCCGGCCGGCATCGAGCAGACGGGCCACGAGAAGAACCGGGAGACGAACAACCTGTGAGCATCCTCAACGAACCCCAGGGTGCCGCGGCAGCAGACTCGTACGAGGACGAGCTGCCGGTCAGGCGCAAGCAGCCGGGCAACGTCGTGATCAAGTGGCTGACCACCACCGACCACAAGACGATCGGCACGCTCTATCTGGTCACGTCGTTCGCGTTCTTCTGCATCGGCGGCGTCATGGCGCTCTTCATGCGCGCCGAACTGGCCCGTCCCGGCACGCAGATCATGTCGAACGAGCAGTTCAACCAGGCGTTCACGATGCACGGCACGATCATGCTGCTGATGTTCGCGACGCCGCTGTTCGCCGGTTTCGCGAACTGGATCATGCCGCTGCAGATCGGTGCTCCCGATGTGGCCTTCCCGCGGCTGAACATGTTCGCCTACTGGCTGTACCTGTTCGGCTCGCTGATCGCGGTCGGCGGCTTCCTCACCCCGCAGGGTGCGGCCGACTTCGGCTGGTTCGCGTACAGCCCGCTGTCGGACGCGGTCCGCTCGCCGGGCATCGGCGCGGACATGTGGATCATGGGTCTGGCGTTCTCCGGCTTCGGTACGATCCTCGGCTCGGTCAACTTCATCACCACCATCATCTGCATGCGCGCTCCGGGCATGACGATGTTCCGCATGCCGATCTTCGTGTGGAACGTGCTGCTGACCGCGGTGCTCGTCCTGCTGGCCTTCCCGGTCCTGGCCGCCGCGCTGTTCGCCCTGGAGGCGGACCGCAAGTTCGGCGCCCATATCTTCGACGCCTCAAACGGCGGCGCACTGCTCTGGCAACACCTCTTCTGGTTCTTCGGCCATCCAGAGGTGTACATCATCGCCCTGCCGTTCTTCGGCATCATTTCCGAGGTCATTCCGGTCTTCTCCCGCAAGCCGATGTTCGGCTACATGGGTCTGATCGGCGCGACCATCGCGATCGCGGGTCTGTCCGTGACCGTGTGGGCCCACCACATGTACGTCACCGGCGGCGTGCTGTTGCCGTTCTTCTCCTTCATGACGTTCCTGATCGCCGTGCCGACAGGCGTGAAGTTCTTCAACTGGATCGGAACGATGTGGAAGGGGTCGCTGAGTTTCGAGACCCCGATGCTCTGGGCGGTCGGCTTCCTGATCACCTTCACCTTCGGTGGTCTGACCGGTGTCATCCTGGCCTCGCCGCCGATGGACTTCCACGTCTCGGACTCGTACTTCGTGGTGGCGCACTTCCACTACGTGGTGTTCGGCACCGTGGTGTTCGCGATGTTCTCCGGCTTCCACTTCTGGTGGCCGAAGTTCACCGGCAAGATGCTCGACGAGCGTCTGGGCAAGATCACCTTCTGGACGCTGTTCGTCGGCTTCCACGGCACGTTCCTCGTCCAGCACTGGCTGGGTGCCGAGGGCATGCCGCGCCGGTACGCGGACTACCTGCACGCCGACGGCTTCACGGCCCTGAACACGATCTCGACGATCTGCTCGTTCCTGCTCGGCCTGTCGATCCTGCCGTTCTTCTACAACATCTGGAAGACCGCCAAGTACGGCAAGAAGATCGAGGTCGACGACCCGTGGGGCTACGGCCGCTCCCTGGAGTGGGCGACGTCCTGCCCGCCCCCGCGGCACAACTTCGTCACGCTGCCGCGGATCCGCTCGGAATCGCCCGCGTTCGACCTGCACCACCCTGAGATCGCGGCGATCGGCCACCTCGAGAACGACGGACAGAAGGACACCGCGCTGTTCGGCGGCGACAAGGAGGCCACGAAGTGAAGATCCAGGGCAAGATGTTCATCTGGCTGAGCGTCTTCGTCCTCGCCATGGCGATCGTCTATGGCGTCTGGTCGAAGGAGCCTGCCGGTACCACGGCGCTCTTCCTGGCCTTCGGCCTGTGCATCATGATCGGCTACTACCTGGCCTTCACGGCCCGGCGTGTCGACGCCTCCGCACAGGACAACAAGGAGGCCGACGTCGCGGACGAGGCCGGCGAGGTGGGCTTCTTCAGCCCGCACAGCTGGCAGCCGCTCTCCCTGGCCGTCGGTGGCGCGCTCGCCTTCATGGGCGTCGTCTTCGGCTGGTGGCTGCTGTACTTCTCGGCCCCGATCATCCTGATCGGCCTGTGGGGCTGGGTGTTCGAGTACTACCGCGGCGAGAACCAGACCCAGTGAGTCCGTAGTTCCGACCGCACCCGAAGGGCCCCGGCACTCCGCGAGGAGCGCCGGGGCCCTTCGGCGTAAGCGACACCCCACGGACGGGTCACTCGCCGCGCCAGACGTGGTGAACCTTCATACCGTGTGTTTATGAGCCACTCTCCGCGAATTCGCACGGTACTGAGCTGCACGATGCTGGTGGCCTCACTCGGTGCGGGGGCCACGGCCTGCGGGGGCTCCGGGCATCCGCTCTCGGCCGAGCCGTACGACGCGGCGGACCAGATCGCCTTCAACGGCCCCGTGGGCACCAAGAAGGCGGATCCGGACAAGCCCCTGGAGGTCACGGCCCAGGGCGAGGACGGGCGCATCACCGACGTACTGGCCACCGACGCGATGGGGCGGTACGTGGCGGGCGAACTCTCGGCCGACGGCTCCCGGTGGCACAGCACCACGCCGCTGGCGGCAGGCGCCCACTACACCGTGCGGGTGAGCACGGAGGACGACGACGGGGCGCCGGGCCGCAAGGTCCTCACCTTCGACACCGACCTGCCCGAGAAGAAGAAGCGGCTGAAGGTCACCTTCGGACCCGAGGCGGGCAAGTACGGCGTCGGGCAGCCCGTCACGGCCAAGCTCAGCAAGCCGGTGAAGGGCAAGGAGGCCAGGTCGGTCGTCGAGCGTGCGCTGAAGGTCCGCTCGGTGCCCGTCACCGAGGGCTCCTGGTACTGGGTGGACAGCGAGACGCTGCACTACCGCCCGAAGGAGTACTGGCCCGCGGGAGCGACCGTCAACGTCTCCAGCAACCTGGAGGGCCTCAAGGTCAAGGACAAGCTGTGGGGCGGCGAGGCCAAGCCCCTCAAGCTGACCATCGGCGACCGCATCGAGGCCGTGACGGACGCCGGATCGCACTACATGACGGTCTACCGCAACGGCGAGGAGATCAACTCCATGCCCGTGACCACGGGCAAGCCCGGCTACTCGACGCGCAACGGCGTCAAGGTCGTGCTCGGCAAGGAGTACTCCGTACGTATGACCAGTGCCAGCATCGGCGCATCGGACTTCTACGACAAGATGGTCTATTACGCGACACGGGTGACCGACTCGGGTGAGTATGTGCACGCCGCGCCCTGGTCGGTGGGCTCGCAGGGCTCCGCGAACACCAGTCACGGCTGCACCGGCATGAGCACCGGGAACGCCGCCTGGTTCTACGAGACCGTCCGCCAGGGCGACCTCGTGACCGTCATCAACAGCTACGGCGAGGACATGCCGGCGTTCGGGAACGGACTCGGCGACTGGAACCTGAGCTGGAAGAAATGGCGCAAGGGCAGCGCGCTGTTCTCCGGGACCAAGGAGGGCCCCGCGGCGGCCGACGCGGCCAGGCTGCGGCCGCGGGTCTGACGACCCGGCAGAGAGCCTGTCAGAGGCGTGCGAGAGGGTATGCGAGAGGGGCCCGCGCCATGGCGTGGACCCCTCTCGCATGCGAATCGCCGTGCCGCTCGTGAACCGCTCGAGCGTCGCTCAGGCCTCGACGGCCGCCTTCTCGCGCAGCAGCCCGGCCAGGGCGCTCGCGAACTCCACCGGCTCGACCGGCAGGGTCACCGCGGCCTCGGCCCGGCTCCAGGTGGCCAGCCAGGCGTCCTGCGGGCGCCCCATCAGGAGCAGCACGGGCGGCGACTGGAAGACCTCGTCCTTGATCTGGCGGCAGACGCCCATGCCGCCGGGCGCCGACTCGCCGTCCAGGACGCAGACGTCGATGCCGCCCCGGTCCAGCTCCTTGATGACCGCGTGCGGCGTCGCGCACTCGATGAACTGGACCTGGGGAACGTCCGCGGCCGGCCTGCGGCCCGTGGCCAACCGGACTTGCTCGCGGGTGCTCGCGTTGTCGCTGTAGACCAGCACCGTGGCGGTCGGCTGCATTGTTCCTCCGATACGTCGAGCTGTTGCGTCGAGCTGAGCTGTGCCGTCATGGGATCGGGAACCGATGCGCGGATGCTACTCCTCCCGACACCCCGTCAACACCGCTTCGGACAGGCCTCCGATGGGCCATCCGGGCAGGACACACCCCGTAGACACTCCGAACGGCACCCCCCGGGGTGAGGGCGGGATAAGCGACCGACATAATGTCGGTCGTGGCGACAGCAACGACAGTAGATACCGGGCACGCGCACCCGCCGGTCAATCGACCGAACCTCACCAGCGTCGGAACCATCATCTGGTTGAGTTCCGAGCTGATGTTCTTCGCGGCCCTCTTCGCGATGTACTTCACCCTGCGATCGGTGACAGGTCCTGATCACTGGAAGGAAATGGCCTCGGCCCTTAACTTCCCGTTCTCGGCGACGAACACCACGATCCTGGTGCTCTCCTCCCTCACGTGTCAGCTGGGCGTGTTCGCAGCTGAACGCGGGGATGTGAAGAAGCTCCGGATGTGGTTCATCGTCACCTTCATCATGGGTGCGATCTTCATCGGCGGTCAGGTGTACGAATACACCGAGCTGGTCAAGCACGAGGGCCTCTCGCTCTCGTCCGACCCGTACGGCTCGGTCTTCTACCTGACCACCGGCTTCCACGGACTGCACGTGACAGGCGGCCTCATCGCCTTCCTGCTGGTCCTGGGACGCACCTATGCGGCCAGGAGGTTCACCCACGAACAGGCGACCGCAGCCATCGTCGTGTCCTACTACTGGCACTTCGTCGATGTGGTCTGGATCGGCCTCTTCGCCACGATCTACATGATCAAGTAAGCGGAGGTCGCTCACGCGACGCATCCGAAACATTCCAGAAGCATCGACGCAGAAGATCCTGACACCGGGGTAATCCGTGAAAAAGCTCTCCGCACGACGACGCCATCCGCTGGCGGCGGTCGTCGTCCTACTCCTCGCGCTGGCGGCCACCGGGGGGCTGTACGCCGCGTTCGCGCCGGCGGACAAGGCGCAGGCCGATGACACCGCCCAGTCCCTCGCCATCGACGAGGGCAAGAAGCTCTACGCCGTGGGCTGCTCCAGCTGCCACGGAACCGGCGGTCAGGGCTCCTCCGACGGTCCGAGCCTGGTGGGCGTGGGCGCCGCCGCTGTCGACTTCCAGGTCGGCACCGGCCGTATGCCGCTCCAGCAGCCGGGTGCCCAGGCGCCCAAGAAGAAGGTCATCTACAACCAGGCCCAGATCGACCAGCTGGCGGCGTACATCTCGTCGCTGGGTGCCGGTCCCTCGGTCCCGACCGAGAAGCAGTACAGCCCGGAAGGGGCGGACATCGCCAAGGGCGGCGAGCTGTTCCGCACCAACTGCGCCCAGTGCCACAACTTCACCGGTGAAGGTGGCGCGCTGACGCACGGCAAGTTCGCGCCGTCGCTCGAAGGTGTCTCCCCGAAGCACATCTACGAGGCCATGCAGACCGGCCCGCAGAACATGCCGTCCTTCCCCGACACGACGATGCCGGAGAAGAACAAGAAGGACATCATCGCGTACCTCGACGCGGTCAACGGTGAGAAGACCGAGAGCCCTGGCGGTCTCAAGCTGGGTGGTCTGGGTCCGGTCAGTGAAGGCCTCTTCGGCTGGATCTTCGGTCTCGGCTCGCTGATCGCGGTCGCCGTGTGGGTCGCCGCTCGGACCGCAAAGGCCAAGAAGTCATGAGTAGCCAAGAGATTCCAGAAGAGAACCTGCCCAGCAAGCAGGAGACCGAGCACGGCTCGGTGGCGACCACGGAAGAGAACCCGTTCGCCGACCCGGGGCTGCCGCCCCACGAGCACCGCGTCCAGGACATCGACGAGCGGGCCGCCAAGCGGTCCGAGCGTGCCGTGGCCTTCATGTTCACGCTGTCGATGATCGCGACGGTCGGCTTCATCGCCTCGTACGTGGCGATCCCCGCCGACAAGAGCGTCTTCATCTGGCCGATCGGTCACATCAGCGGCCTCAACTTCGCCCTGGGCACCACCCTCGGCGTGGCGCTGTTCTGCATCGGCGCGGGCGCGGTCCACTGGGCCCGCACCCTGATGTCCGACGTGGAGATGACCGACGAGCGGCACCCGATCGCGGCCGAGCCCGAGGTCCGCGCCAAGGTCATGGCGGACTTCAAGCAGGGTGCCGAGGAATCGGGCTTCGGTCGGCGCAAGCTGATCCGGAACACGATGTTCGGCGCGCTGGCCCTGGTCCCGCTCTCCGGCGTCGTCCTGCTGCGCGACCTCGGTCCGCTGCCCGAGGACAAGCTCCGGCACACCAAGTGGGCCAAGGGCAAGATGCTCGTGAACATGAACACCCACGAGCCGCTGCGGCCCGCGGACGTGGCGGTCGGTTCGCTGACCTTCGCCATGCCCGAGGGCATGTCCGAGCACGACCACGACTTCCAGACCCAGATCGCCAAGGCCGCCCTGATGATCGTCCGGATCCAGCCGGAGAACATCAAGGACAAGCGCGAGCTGGAGTGGTCGCACGAAGGCATCGTGGCGTACTCCAAGATCTGCACCCACGTGGGCTGCCCGATCTCCCTGTACGAGCAGCAGACGCACCACGTCCTCTGCCCGTGCCACCAGTCCACCTTCGATCTCTCCGACGGTGCCCGAGTGATCTTCGGCCCGGCCGGCCACGCCCTGCCGCAGCTGCGCATCGGCGTGAACGAAAAGGGCTACCTCGAGGCGCTCGGCGACTTCGAAGAGCCCGTCGGTCCTGCCTTCTGGGAGCGCGGATGAGCACCACCACGACATCATCGAACGACAACCGCCAGAAGGCGCCCGCCGGTGAGCGGGTAGCGGACTGGGCCGACGGCCGGCTGGGGATCTACTCCCTCGCCAAGGCCAACATGCGCAAGATCTTCCCGGACCACTGGTCCTTCATGCTCGGTGAGATCTGCCTGTACAGCTTCATCATCATCATCCTCACGGGTGTGTACCTGACGCTGTTCTTCCACCCGTCGATGAACGAGGTGGAGTACCACGGCAGCTACGTCCCGATGCAGGGACAGTTGATGTCGGAGGCGTTCAACTCGACCATGCACATCTCCTTCGATGTGCGCGGTGGTCTGCTGATCCGGCAGATCCACCACTGGGCGGCGCTGATCTTCCTCGCCGGCATGTTCGTGCACATGATGCGCGTGTTCTTCACGGGTGCGTTCCGCAAGCCCCGTGAGGTCAACTGGGTCTTCGGCTTCCTGCTGTTCGTCCTCGGCATGTTCACCGGTTTCACCGGTTACTCGCTCCCGGACGACCTGCTCTCCGGCACCGGTGTGCGCTTCATGCAGGGCGCCATCCTGTCGATGCCGATCGTCGGCACGTACCTGTCGATGTTCCTGTTCGGCGGCGAGTTCCCCGGCGGCGACTTCGTGGCCCGGTTCTACTCGGTCCACATCCTGCTGCTGCCGGGCATCATGCTCGGCCTCGTGGTGGCGCACCTGATCCTGGTCTTCTACCACAAGCACACGCAGTTCGCGGGCCCCGGCAAGAGCAACAAGAACGTCGTCGGCATGCCGCTGCTGCCCGTCTACATGGCCAAGGCCGGAGGCTTCTTCTTCCTGGTCTTCGGTGTCATCGCGGTCATCGCGGCGATCGCCTCGATCAACCCGATCTGGGCCATCGGCCCGTACCGGCCGGACCAGGTGTCCACCGGCGCCCAGCCCGACTGGTACATGGGCTTCGCCGAGGGTCTGATCCGTGTGATGCCGGGCTGGGAGATCAACCTCTGGGGCCACACGCTCGCCCTGGGCGTGTTCATCCCGCTGGTCGTGGTCTTCCCGCTGGTCCTCGTGGCCATCGCGGTCTACCCGTTCATCGAGTCCTGGGTCACCGGCGACAAGCGCGAGCACCACATCCTGGACCGCCCGCGCAACGCCCCGACCCGTACGGCCTTCGGTGTCGCCTGGATCACCGCGTACATGGTCATGCTGGTCGG
The DNA here is from genome assembly GCF_008642355.1 of Streptomyces venezuelae. Lineage (NCBI taxonomy): Bacteria > Bacillati > Actinomycetota > Actinomycetes > Kitasatosporales > Streptomycetaceae > Streptomyces > Streptomyces venezuelae. The sequence continues at coordinate 2,118,133 of NZ_CP029193.1, read as the reverse complement.
CGGTGGCAACGACCTGTGGGCCACGCACTTCCACCTGTCGCTGAACGCGATCACCTGGTTCGTCCGGATCGCCTTCTTCGCCGGACCGGTCATCGCCTTCATCGTGACCAAGCGGATCTGCCTGGGTCTGCAGCGGCGCGACAAGGACAAGGTGCTGCACGGCCGCGAGTCGGGTCTCATCAAGCGCCTGCCGCACGGTGAGTTCATCGAGGTCCACGAGCCGCTCAGCAAGGAGCAGCTGCACACCCTCACGGCGCACGAGCAGTACAAGCCGATCGAGCTCGGCCCGACGGTCGACGAGAACGGTGTCGAGCGCAAGCCGTCCGGTTCGCAGAAGCTCCGGGCGAAGCTCTCCAAGGGCTACTACGGGGAAGAGGGGCAGATCCCCAAGCCCACCGCCGACGAGTACAAGGAGATCACGAGCGGCCACGGCCACCACTGATCATTCCGGAGCTCTGAAGCTCTGACCAACACGGTCGCCACGGCGAGAGCCCCGTCCATTGCATGGACGGGGCTCTTTGCCGTGCCGGAGGCTGGATAGGGTGGTCCCACCCCGATGTGTCGGGGTGTTTCCTCCATACGCAGACGAAAAAACCAGGAGCGGCCATGAACGCTGTGATCCCCGCAGGAGGCGACACCGCGGCGGACCGTTCCTGGCCCGACGTACTGAACGGCCTCCTCGACGGGCGCGACCAGAGCGCCGACGACACGGCCTGGGCCATGGACCGCATCATGCGCGGCGAGGCCACCGACGCGCAGATCGCCGGGTTCGTGGTCGCCCTGCGCGCCAAGGGCGAGACCGTCGAGGAGATCTCCGGTCTGGTGCGCGCCATGTACGCGCACGCCAACGTCATCGACGTGCCGGGCCCGAGCGTCGACATCGTCGGCACCGGCGGCGACGGCGCCAAGACCGTCAACATCTCGACCATGTCCGCGATCGTCGTCGCGGGCACCGGCGCGAAGGTCGTCAAGCACGGCAACCGCGCCGCCTCCAGCGCGTCCGGCGCCTCCGACGTCCTGGAGAAGCTCGGCGTCAACCTGGACCTCACCCCCCAGCGGGTGGTCGAGGTCGCCGATGAGGCGGGCGTCACCTTCTGCTTCGCCGTGAAGTTCCATCCCGCGCTGCGCCACGCGGGCGGCGCCCGCAGCCAGCTCGGCATCCGCACCGTCTTCAACCTGCTCGGCCCGCTCACCAACCCGGCGAAGGTGCGCGCCCAGGCGGTCGGTGTCGCCGACCCGCGGATGGCGCCCATCGTGGCCGGGGTCTTCGCCGAGCGGGGCAACTCGTCCCTCGTCTTCCGCGGCGACGACGGGCTCGACGAACTGACGACGACCGCGACCTCGCGGATCTGGGTGGTGCGGGACGGGTCCGTGCGCGAGGAGGCGTTCGACCCGCGGGACGTCGGGATCGACCTGGTGCCCGTCGAGGCGCTGCGGGGCGCCGACGCCTCGTACAACGCGGAGGTGGCGCTGCGGCTGCTCGACGGGGAGACCGGGCCGGTGCGGGACGCCGTGCTGTTGAACTCGGCGGCGGCGCTGGTCGCCCTCGCGCCCACCGATCAGCCCCTGGTGGAACAGATCGGCGCCGGCATGGCGAAGGCGGCGCAGGCGATCGACTCGGGGGCCGCCAAGCGGGCCCTGGAGCGCTGGGTGTCCGCCAGCAACCGCTGAGGCACCCGCGGAGCATTCCCTCCTTCGGCGCAGCGATGTGACGCACGGCGCAGTCCGGAATCTGGACTGCGCCTTGCGCTCCGAAGATCGTGTGGCAGGATGCTGCACAGGTCATGAGTGACAGCGACTACGGCCCCGGCCCGCTGTCCGGCAACCCTCCGTCCGTGGCGGGGTGCCCCGGGTGAAGACCAGGTCGTACGCAGCAAGGCGTATGGCAAGCGCGGACCCCTGGACATCGTCGGATGTCACAGCCCTGGGGTCCTGGTCCTCAAGGGAGCAGTCTCGTGAGCAAGCGAATGTGCTAGGGCCTTCGGCCCCTTTCCGCGCACCCTTCTTCTCTTCATCACTGCGTTGCCGCATGCCTTCGGCGCGGCCGTCGTCGCAGTGAACTCACTTGCCTCTTACGGGAGTTCGCCATGTCTGTGTCCGCCGTTGCCGCCGACTCGTCCGTCTGTGCCCCGCTCGCCGTCCTCGGCCGGGACGTCACCGTTCCGCTGGTCACCGGCGGCGAGGTGACCTACGCGGCGCTCGACTACGCGGCGAGCGCGCCGGCGCTGCAGCGCGTGTGGGACGACGTTGCGGCGTACGCCCCGTACTACGGCAGTGTGCACCGCGGCGCCGGGTACCTCTCGCAGCTGTCGACCGACCTCTTCGAGAACTCCCGGAAGACCGTCGCCGAGTTCCTCGGCTGCCGCGAGGACGACCAGGTCGTCTTCACCCGCTCCACCACCGACTCCCTGAACCTCCTCGCCGCCGCGCTGCCCGCCGACTGCCAGGTCTTCGTCTTCGAGACCGAGCACCACGCCTCGCTGCTGCCGTGGCGGGACGCCCGCGTCACCTGCCTCAACGCGCCGCGCACCCCCGACGAGGCCGTACAGACCCTGGAGCGCGCCCTCGCCGACCGTGACCCCTACGGGCCCGCCCTCGTCTGCGTGACCGGCGCCTCGAACGTCACCGGCGAGCTGTGGCCGGTACGTGAGCTGGCCGCCGCCGCCCACGCGCACGGTGCCCGCATCGTCCTCGACGCCGCGCAGCTCGCGCCCCACCACCCCGTCTCCGTCGCCGAGTTGGACGTCGACTGGGTCGCGTTCTCCGGGCACAAGCTGTACGCGCCCTTCGGCTCCGGCGTCCTCGCGGGCCGCTCCGACTGGCTGCGCGCCGCAGAGCCCTACCTCGCGGGCGGCGGCGCCTCGCGGAAGGTGGCGCGACGCGCTGACGGCGGTGTGGACGTGGAGTGGCACGACAGCGCCGCCCGTCACGAGGCCGGTTCTCCGAACGTCATCGGCGTCTACTCCATCGCCTCCGCCTGCAAGGCGCTCACCGACGCGGGCTTCGACGAGCTCGTCGCCCGCGAGCAGCACCTCATCCGGACGGTCCGCGAGGGCCTCGCCGAGGTGCCGCAGGTGCGGATCCTCTCCCTCTTCGGTGACGACGCGCCGCGCGTGGGCGTCATCTCCTTCGTCGTGGACGGCTGGAACAGCTCGCACTTCGCCGCCGCGCTCTCCGCCGAGTACGGCATCGGCGTACGCGACGGCCTGTTCTGCGCCCACCCGCTGGTGCGCACCCTCCTCGGCAGCGAGCCCGACGAGCCCGGTGAGTGCGGCGCCCCCGAGGCCGCGCCGGGCGAGAAGTCGCTGAACGCGATCCGTGTGAGCTTCGGCGCGGGCACCCCCGACGAGCACGTCGAGCGTTTCGTGCGCGCGGTGAAGGAACTGGTCGCGGACGGTGCGCGCTGGAGCTACCGCACCGAGGACGGCCGGTGCGTGCCCGACACCGGCGCCGCCGCCTGAAGGGGCAGGCGTGAGCCCAGCTGGATCATCCGCAGGGCCCGCTCCGTCGCGTCGGTGAGGAACTCGCCGCCCCTGCCGAGCGCCTCGGTCATCGACATCGGGGCGGGCAGGATCGAACTGTAGGCGTCGACGCCGACGGAGCGCACGGCGTGCGCCCCGGCCCCGATCGTGCCCGCGAGGACCAGGACGGGCCTGCCGGAGAGCTTGGCGCGGCGGGCGACCTCGGCGGGGACCTTGCCGCGCGGCGTCTGGTGGTCGAGGGCGCCCTCCGCGGTGATGACGAGGTCGGCACGGGCGAGCCGCGCGTCGAGGTCGAGCCGGTCGAGCAGGACGTCGAAGCGGGGGAGCAGGGCGGCGCCGAGGGCGGCGAGCCCGGCGCCGAGACCGCCCGACGCGCCTGTGCCTGGCCCCTCGAAGAGGTCGGCGCGCACGTGGAGGTCCCGCGTGAGGAGGTGCGCCCAGTGCTCCAGGGCGGCGGCGAGCTGCTCGACCTGGGCGGGCGTCGCGCCCTTCTGGGGGCCGAAGACGCGGGCGACGCCGCGCTCGCCGCACAGGACGTTGTAGGGGTTGCAGGCCACGCGGATCTCGGTGTCCGCGAGACGCGGGTCGATGCCGCTCGGGTCGATGCGGTTCAGGCGCGTCAACTCCCGGCCGCCGCGCGGCAGTTCCCAGCCGTCCAGGTCCAGGAGTCTGGCGCCGAGTGCTTGCAGGGCGCCCGCGCCGCCGTCGGACGTACCGGAATCGCCGCAGCCGACGAGGATGCGGCGGGCACCCGCGTCGAGCGCCGCGCGGATCAGCTCGCCGACGCCGTACGTCGTGGTGGCGCCCGGGTCGCGCAGATCGCGGGGGACCAGCGACAGACCGGCCACGGCCGCCATCTCGACGACCGCCGTGCCGTCGGGCAGCAGCGCGAAGTGGGTGCCGATCGGCTGGCCGACGGGGCCGGTCGCGGGCAGCGCGACGAGACGGCCGCCGCTCGCCGCCGCCAGCGCGCGGGCCGTGCCCTCGCCGCCGTCCACCAGCGGGATCAGATCGGTGTCGGCGTGCGGGACGGCACGGCGTACCCCCGCGGCGATGGCCTCGGCCGCGGAGCTCGCGGACAGCGACTCCTTGAAGCCGCTGGGGGCGATGGCGAAACGGGTCAGCACGGTGGTCTCCAGGTGGACGCGGGGGTTCAGCGGACGGGGACGCCGAGCAGCGGCCAGAGCGTCACGGCGAAGAGCAGGACGAGCGCGGCGGTCAGCGGCGCGAGGACGGCGGAGAGCCGCAGGAGGTCCCGCGGGGTGTAGGTGGGTGTGTCCGGGATGCCGGCGAAGAGGGTGACGGGCTTCGCGGAGGCGGGCAGGGTGTGGCAGAACCCGGCGGCGGCCGTGGAGGCGAGGGCCGCGGCGACCGGGTTGACGCCCGCGCCGACGGCCGCCGCCACGACCAGCGGCACCAGGACCGACGAACGGGCCGAGCGTGACTGCAGGACGAGGTGCGCTGCCGTGCTGACGGCGACGACCACGGCGAGGAACAGCCACGCGGGGAGGTCCAGGGGCAGTCCGGACACCAGCCACCTCGCCGCCCCCGAGTCGGCGAGCGCGACGCCCATCGCCATCGTCGCCGCCATGAACAGGAGCAGCGCCCAGGGGACCGTCCGGAGCGCGTCCTTCAGGCCGACGGTGCCGAGCGCGGGGGAGGCGGCCACGACCGCTCCGATCAGCGCGACGACGGCGGGCGGCACCTGGTGGAGCGGCTCGCTGCACCACAGGGCGACGACGGTGGCGAGGAGCAGGGCGCAGCGCGTCTCGGCGGGCTCCCAGGGGCCGGTGACGGGCTGTTCGCTGTGTTCCTGGAGCTGGTCGAGGGTGATGCGGACCGGTTCCTTGCGGTCGGCGCGCCGCGTCGTCGTCAACAGGACGGCCTCGGCCGCCAGATGCGAGGAGGCCATGGCGAGCGGCAGGCCGAGCAGCAGCCACTGCGTGAAGCCGATCCGCTCGCCGGTCGCCTCCCACAGGACCGACACCGTGATCAGATGCGCGCCCGCACCGATCAGTGTCGCGACCGCGGACAGGAGGATCACGGTCGGAAAGAGCAGCGCGAGCATCACGACCAGTCGCCTTCGGTCGGCGAGGACCTTGGCCAGCGCGAGGAACACGGGCAGCGCGAGCGCGGCGCGCCCCGACGTCGCGGGCACCGCGAAGGCGGTCACGACCAGCGCCGCCGTCGTCAGATGCGTCAACTGCCGTACGGTGCCCGCGCCGCTGACCAGGAACGCCGCCGCCCGCCCCGCGAGCCCGCTGCGCGCCACGGCGGCCGCGAGCACGAAGGCGCAGATCAGCAGCCACACCGTCTCGTCGCCGAGGGTGCCGAACAGGGTGTCGCTGCTGATCACGCCGGTCGCGGTGAGGGCGAGGCCCGCGCCGAGCGCGATGTACGTGTCGTCGACCGGGGTGCCGATCCAGGCGCAGGTCGCCAGCGCGAAGACGGCGAGGGTGAGACGGGCGTCGCCGCTCAGACCCGGGAAGTTCCCGGGGACCGCGAGCAGCGCGCACAGGCTGAGCGCCGCGCAGAGGGTCACGGCCTGCCGCAGGTTCAAGGTCACGCTGTTCAGCGTGGTGCCGGGCCGTGAGCCCTCAATGAGGCCCAGATGAAGGAAAGTTCACCCGGACCGGTGGTCTTCGCGTGCCGATGGTCACTCCGGCAGCCGGTACCCCATCCCGCGCACCGTCTCGACCCGCTCCGACCCCAGCTTCTTGCGCAGCGCGCGCACGTACACGTCCACGATGTTGGACCCGGGGTCGAAGTCGTACCCCCACACGTGCGACAGGATCTGCTCCCGCGAGAGCACCTGCCCCGGATGGCGCAGGAACAGCTCCAGGAGTACGAACTCACGCGCCGTCAGATCCACCGTGCGCCCCGCCGAACGTGCCCTGCGGGTCCGCAGGTCCAGTGTCACCTCACCGCTGCGCAACACCGTCACCTCGGGCGCCCCGGCGGCCGTGCGCAGCCGCAGCCGCACCCGGGCCAGGAGTTCCTCGAAGCGGAACGGCTTGGTCATCCAGTCGTCCGCGCCACCCTCCAGGCCCGCCACCGTGTCCCGCACCGAGTCCCGCGCGGTCAGCACGATGACGGGCGTGGTCACCCGGGCCTCGCGCAGCTGTCGCAGGACCGTGAAGCCGTCCTTGCCCGGCAGGCCGATGTCCAGGACGATCAGGTCGAAGCCGCCGGTCAGGGCGTAGTCGTAGGCGCTCTCTCCGTCGGCTACCACGGTGGTCGTGAAGCCGTTGGCGCGCAGGCCCTTCTCGATGAAGGACGCGATGCGGTCCTCGTCCTCGACGATCAGTATCCGGTTCACTGCCGCTCCGCCCCTTCCGGCTGCCCCTGGGGGAGTACGAGTACGAACGTGGCGCCGCCGCCGTCCGTGGGCCGCAGCTCGACGCCGCCCCCGTGGCTCTCCGCGATGGCCTTGACGATGGCGAGGCCGAGGCCCGCCCCGGTGGCGCGGGAGCCGCGCCGCGCGGTGCCGCGGCGGAACCGCTCGAAGATGACCCCGGCGTCCTGCGGCTGCACGCCGGGCCCGCTGTCGGCGACGTACAGCTCGACGCGTCCTGCGCGCAGCCGCGAGCCGATGCCGATCCGCTGCCCGGGGGCGGTGTGCTGCACGGCGTTCTGGGCCAGCTGCACCATCGCCTGGGTGATGCGCTGCGGGTCGAGAGGGGTCTCGGCGTCGGCCACCTCGACGAGTCGCCAGGCGCGGTCGCCGAGTGCCCGGGCCTTCACGAAGACGTCCGCGGTGAGTTCGGCGAGCTGCACGGGCTCCGGGGCGACGAAGTCGGGCCGCTCGGCCTTGGCGAGGAGCAGCAGGTCCTCGACGATGCGGCTCATCCGGTCGAGCTCCTCCGTCACGATGCGGACGGTCTCCTCGCGTTCGCCGGGGCCGTCGCCCATCAGCTCCAGATGGCCGCGGACGATGGTGATGGGCGTGCGCAGTTCGTGTCCCGCGTCGTCGACGAACTCGCGCTGCGCGGCGAACGCCCGTTCCAGGCGGTCCAGCATGCCGTTGAACGTCTCGGCGAGCGCCGCGATGTCGTCTCTGCCCTGGACCGGGATGCGGCGGGTCAGGTCCTGCTCGGTGAGCTGCGCGGCGGTCGTGCGCACCAGGCGCACCGGTCTGAGGATGCGGCCCGCGACCGCCCAGCCGATGCCCGTCGTCATCAGGAGCGCGACGCCGGAGATGGCCAGCAGCATGGTGAACACGTCGCCGGCCTTGGCCTGTTCGCCCGCGGGGTGGAAGGCGACGACGAACGCGGCGGACGGCTGCCCCGCGCCCGCCCCGATCTCCACCTTCGCCCAGCGGATCTCGCCCAGGTCGCGGTGGACCGTGCCGGTCGCGTCCGGCGAGGCGAAGACGGCGCGCAGCGCGGCGGGGTCCTCGGCGAGGGGGTGGTCGATGCGCGCCTCGCGCGACTGCTCCTTCTTGGCGGGCACCTCGCCGGGGCGGCCGACCAGGCCGAGGAGTTCCTCGTCGGGGTCGGCGTACTGCCGGGACAGGAAGAGCCGCAGGAGCGGGTCGGGGGCGGTGAACCGCTCGCCGGTGTGCGGGTCCACACCCTCGCGCGCGAGGTTGGTGAACTCCGCGGTCTCCTGGGCGAGGAGCGCGTCGATGCGGTGGTCGACGTCGCGGAGGAGCACCGAGCGGGTGGTCGCCGCGACCGCCGTGAGCGCGACCGTCATGACGACGAGCAGCCACAGCAGGATGCGGACACGAGCCGTTATCCAGCGGCGCCGGGGTTCGGACCCCGTGTCATCCGTCGTCGCCGGGCCCGTCGTCGTCCTGGTCGCCCCCGCCGCCGCTGCTGCCGTCGTCGCTGTCGTCTTCGTCGCTGTTTCCGGTGTTCCCGGTGTTTCCGCTGTTTCCGCTGTCATCGTTCGAGGGGTTCTCACTCACCGGCGGCGGGGACACTTTCTCGTCGCTCGGGGCGGGCCGTGGAGGGGCCGGCTCCGAGGACGGCGAGTCGCTCTCCAGCTCCACCTTGGGCGGGGCCTTGGGCTGCTCGGGGCTGTCCGACAGGAGGTAGCTGGTCGTGGCGATGCCGAGCGGGATCGCGACGACCGCGGCCAGGGCGGCCATGCGGTGGGAGAAGACCATGCCAGCGAGGGTGCGCGACGCACCGCACCGCCAGGATGAGGCGCGGATGAAGAAATCCTCATGCGGGGAGCGCGCCGCGGCCCGGGGTGATCAGGAGTCGAGGCCGATCGCGAAGGCCGCTTCCAGGTCGTGCTGGGAGTACGTGCGGAAGGCGACGTGCGTGTCCGTGCCCTCGACGCCGGGGATCTTGCTGATCCGGCCGGGGATGACGTCCGCCAGATCGTCGTGGCGCGGCACGCGCACCATCGCGATCAGATCGTACGTACCGGTCACGGAGAAGACCTCGCTGACCGAGTCGAGCGCGGCGATCGACTCGGCGATCTCCGGAATCCGGTCCACGCTGGTCTTGATGAGCACGATCGCGGTGATCACGGCTGGCTGTCTCCCTCGGTGGCCGGTGCGCTGCCTTTCACATGCACTCTAGTCCTCCGCAGACTCCACCCCCACGCGAAGAGGAACCCGAGCGAGAAGCCCACGAGGTGCGCCAGATAGGCCACCCCCGTGCCCTTGCCGCCCTGCCCCGCCGCCAGCCACTGCAGCGCCACCCAGAACGGCAGCACCACCCATGCGGGAAAGCGCAGCGGCAGGAAGAAGAGGAACGGGAAGAGGCTGGTGACGCGCGCCTTAGGGAAGAGATAGAGGAAGGCGCCGAGGACGGCGGAGATCGCCCCGGACGCCCCCACGAGCGTCTGGTCGGAACCCGCGTGCGCGGCGGCGTAGGCGAGCAGGGCGAGGTAGCCGCAGCAGACGTAGAAGAACGCGTACAGGAGGTGCCCCATGCGTTCCTCGACCATGGCCCCGAACACGTACAGGAACAGCATGTTGCCGAGCAGGTGCAGCCAGCTCCCGTGCACGAACAGAGCGGTGAACGGTCCGAGGGCGGCGCCCGGGACGCCCTTGAAGAGCTCGACGGGGACGACGCCCCACCGCTCGAAGTAGGCCTGCTGCGCGGCGAGCAGTTCGTTGCCCCTGCCGTACGAGGGATTGAACCCGGACACCGGCGAGATCACGAAGATCACGCAGCAGACGGCGATCAGTCCGTACGTCACCGTGGCGGACTCTCCCTTGAGCAGCCGGCCCGCCTTCGTACCCCATGTGGCGATCATGAACAGATCATGACGTAACGGGCACTTCCCGCACAGACCGCCATGCCGCTGCGGAGGCCGCCGCGTGGTGCCCCTTACAGGCCTTAGGGTTACGGGCAATACGCACCAAGGACACCGAGGGAAAGCAGCCACGATGACGGTCCCCCTGCCGACGGACACCACCCGGTGGCGCTGCACGCTGTGCGGCAATCTCACGCGTTTCGACGTGACCCGCAGCTCGAAGGTCGTCGAGTATGTCCATCTCGACCTGGCCGGAGAGTCGAACGTCGAGGAACGCGAGGTGGTCAGTGAGACCATCGAGTCGGTGCGCTGCCGCTGGTGCAACGCGGTGGACCAGGTGGAACTCGTGGACAGGCCGGGCACCGACTCCTGAGGGAGCGGGGCCCGCACAGCTAGTGGGGTGACGGATGGTGGAGAGCTCAGGCGGGGAGCCGGACGACGGCGCCGCTGAGGTGCTCGACCGTCCGCTGCCCGACGGGGTGCGGCGACGGGTCGTCCAGATCGTCTCGGACGGCTTCGGCGGCCTCACCCTGGCCGAATTGCCCGCGCAGCTGCGGCAGTACGCACGGTTCACGCCGACCCGGCGCGCGAAATTCGCGGCCAACGCCATGGCGGCCGCGGTGGAGAACGACACCCTCTTCCGGCAGCGCATCGGCGAGCGCCTCAGGGAGGTCCAGCCCGAGCTCGCGGGCGCGCTGGACGCCGGCGCGCCGCCCCCCGCCGCCGACCCCCTCGACGTGGCAGCCGCGGCCTACGTACTGCGGCCCACCGGCTGGGTGAAGCTGGTCACCGCAGCGGGCGAGGAGGCCCAGCGGGCCGACGCCGAGCGCGTCGACGACGAGACCAGGGCGGAGCTGGAACGGCTCCGCGACGAGCTGGCGGCGGCCCGTGGCCAGACCAGGGCGGAGACCGAGCGGCTGCGCGCGGAGCTCGAATCGGCGCGCAGGGAAGCCGAATCGATGCACCGCAAGCTGCGCGGCGCGCTCAGCGACGTCAAGCGCGGCGAGGCCGCGCTGCGCAAGGCCGCGGCGGAGATCGAGGCCGTGCGCGCCGAGGGGCAGGCACAGGTGTCCGCCGCCGAGAGCGAGACGCGGCGGCTCAAGGCGCGGCTCGGCGAGACCGAGGCCGCCCTGGAGGCCAGCCGCAGGGCCGCGCGTGAGGGGCGCAGCGTCGAGGACATGCGGGTGCGCCTGCTGCTCGACACGGTCCTGGACGCGGCGCAGGGGCTGCGGCGCGAGCTCGCCCTGCCGCCCGTCTCCGTGCGGCCCGCGGAGACCGTCGACGCCGTCGAGCCGGGGCGGATGTCGCCCAAGGACATCGCCGCCCGCGCGCTCTCCGAGAACGACCCCGCGATCCTCGACCAGCTCCTCGCGCTGCCCCAGGCCCACCTGGTGGTGGACGGCTACAACGTCACCAAGACCGGCTATCCCACCATGCCGTTGGAGAAGCAGCGGCTGCGGTTGCTCGGTTCGCTCTCGCAGCTCGCGCTGCAGTCGGGCGCCGAGGTCACCTGCGTCTTCGACGGCGCGGAGCTGGCCGCTCCCGTGCTGCTCGCGCCGCCGCGCGGGGTGCGGGTGCTGTTCTCCAAGCCGGGCGTCACCGCTGACGAGTTGATCCGTCAGCTGGTGCGTGCGGAGCCGCCGGGGCGGCCCGTGGTGGTCGTCTCGACCGACCGCGAGGTGGCCGACGGGATCGCGAAGGCGGGGGCGCGGCCGGTGGCTTCGGCGGTGCTTCTGAAGAGGCTTTCGCGCGGCTAAAGGGCACTCGGCAACTCCTGGGCCCTATGCCCGAATTGAGGTGCCCCTCACGCGACGTAGCGTCAGAAGATCATCACTGACCGTGCGTCATGAGTAAAGAATGCTCTGCAGGGACGATTTTTTGTTGGTGTGATTTGAACTGATCACAAGAACGTCACTAATGTCACCTCGAACCTCCGCTCGGTTGATCACCCATCCGGGGTGACGGCGGCGGTACCCGCCGACCGGGTCCCGGTAGGCGGCCGGAGGAAGAAGGAGCCGCCTTCGTGGCGTCCCACCGTCGACCCAAGCAGCCGAGCCGCACCCGCGTGACCGTGCTCACCGCGACCGCCGCCGCTGCCGTGGCACTCACCTCGCAGGGCGCCGCCCAGGCCGCGCCGAAGCCGAGCAAGGACGAGGTCAAGTCCAAGGTCGACAAGCTCTACGAGGACGCGGAGCGGGCCACCGACAAGTACAACGGGGCCAAGGAGAAGCAGGAGAAGCTCGAGAAGCAGATCGGCGACCTCCAGGACAAGGTCGCCCGCGGCCAGGAGGAGCTCAACGACCTGCGCGACGGCCTCGGCACGATGGCCAGCGCCCAGTACCGCTCCGGCGGCATCGACCCCTCCCTGCAGCTCTTCCTCTCCTCCGATCCGGACGACTACCTCGACAAGGCGTCCACCCTCGACCAGCTGAGCAGCCAGCAGGTCGACGGCCTCAAGAAGATCCAGAAGAAGCAGCGGGACCTCGCGCAGCAGCGCAAGGAGGCCGCGGGCAAGCTGGACGACCTCGCCGACACCCGTACGGAGCTCGGCAAGAAGAAGAGGGAAGTCCAGGCCAAGCTCGGCGAGGCGCAGAAGCTCCTCAACACGCTGACCGCCAAGGAGAAGGCGGACCTGGCCGCCAAGGAGCAGAAGCGCGCGAGCCGCGCCGCCGACAAGCGTGTGGACCTCGGCGACGAGAAGCCCGCCTCCGGCCGCGGCGCCGCCGCCATGGCCGCCGCCGCCACCCAGATAGGCAAGCCCTACGTCTCCGGCGGCACGGGACCCAACTCCTACGACTGCTCCGGGCTCACCCAGTGGGGGTTCGCGCAGGCCGGCGTCCACATCTCCCGGACCACGTACACCCAGCAGAACGACGGCACGCGGATCGGCCGCAGCGAGCTCAAGCCCGGCGACCTGGTGTTCTTCAACAACCTCGCGCACGTCGGCTTCTACGCGGGCAACGGCCAGGTGCTGCACGCCCCGCACCCCGGCGCCTCGGTGCGCTACGAGTCGATGGCCTACCTCGGCACCTTCCAGTTCGGCGTCCGCGTCTGACGACCCACCGTTGACGCCCGCCGTCAACGCATTGCCGACACCGCCCAAACGGGCGAATTCCGGCAACTCCCGCTGACCCCACGCCCCGTTGATGACCTGCGTCAGAAGCGGGGCGTCGGGCTGTCCGCGCTCTTTCCGCACCCGGACGGGTCTTTGGCCGTCCGTTCGCGCACGGCTACTGTCGGCGCGCATTCCCCGGGACGTCCCGGGGTGCGCCAGCGGAAGGGAGATCAGCGTCTCGTGGGGTTCCATCGCCGTCCCGCACAGCCCGGCAACGACCGGAGCACGCGCGTGACCGTCCTTTCAGCGGCAGCGGCCACCGCGGCGGCGGCCCTCGCTGCCGCGCCCGCAGGTGCCGCGCCGCAGGACAAGCCGTCCGACACGCGGGCCATGGTGGACCGGCTCTACGAACAGGCGGAGCGGGCCACCGAGTCGTACAACAAGGCCGACGAGCACGCCGACAAGCTGCGCGCCCAGGTCGCCAGGGCCAAGGACAGCGTCGCGCGCGGCCAGGAGCGCATCAACCGGATGCGCGGCGCCCTCGGCGCCCTCGCGGGGGCGCAGTACCGCGAGGGCGGCATCGACCCCTCGCTGGCCCTGATGCTCTCCTCCGACCCCGACCGCTACCTGGAACGGGCCTCCGTCCTCGACCGCGTCAGCACCCGTCAGGCGGGTGAACTGGCCGACCTCCAGCGGGCGCAGCGCACCCTCGCGCAGCAGCGCGCCGAGGCGGGCCGCAAACTCGCCGAGCTGGAGAAGAGCCGCGTCACCGTCGCCCGCCACAAGCGCTCCGTCGAGCACAAGCTCGCCAAGGCCAGGAAGCTCCTCAACTCGCTGCCCGACGACGAGCGCGACGCGTACGACAGGTCCTCGCGGTCCGGCGCACGCGACGGCCTGCCGGAGCTCGGCGGCGCCCCGGCCTCCTCGCGGGCCGCCGCGGCGATCGCCGCCGCCAGGTCCGCGATCGGCAAGCCCTACGTGTGGGGCGCCAACGGCCCCTCCGGATTCGACTGCTCCGGCCTCATGCAGTGGTCGTACGCCCAGGCCGGGGTCGGCCTGCCGCGCACCTCGCAGGCCCAGCGGTACGCGGGACGCCAGGTGTCCCTGTCCGAGGCGCAACCCGGTGACCTGGTCGCCTACCGAGACGACGCCAGCCACATCGGGATGTACATGGGCAACGGCCAGGTCGTGCACGCCCCCTACCCCGGAGCGCCGGTCCGCTACGACCCCGTCGGCATGATGCCGGTGTCGTCCGTGACGCGGATCTGACCGGCCGTCCGCCGCGCACGCCCCGTACGATCGGGAAGGTGGCAGGTCACGGACGTGGGTCATGGCTGGTGGCGCTCTGCTGCGCCCTCTGTCTCGTCGTGCTGGCCGGGTGCGGCGGCCGCGACCCCGTCCCGGACGCGGCGGCGGGCGAGGTGCGTGAGGTCCTCGACCGGCGGGCGCGGGCCGTCCTCGACGGGAACGAGCAGGCGTACGACAGGACCGAGCGCCCCGCGAAGGACGCCGAGGACCTCTTCGGGCGCCTGCGCGCCGTCCCGCTGGAATCCTGGGACTACCGGCTGACCGGCCTCGACCGCGACGGCGCACGCGCCACGGCCGGCGCCGAACTCCACTACCGCGTCAAGGGCTACGACCGCGCGCCGATCACCGCCGAGCGCACGATCTCGCTGCGGCGCACCGGCGGGCAGTGGTACGTCACCGACGAGCGGCCCGCGAAGAAGACCGGCGAACAGCTCTGGGACCAGGGGCACGTGACCGCCGAGCGCGGCCGGCGCAGCCTCGTCCTCGGCGTCGGGCAGAGCGCCGCCGACCTGCGGGCCCACCGCGAGCTCGCCGACCGGGCGGTGCCCGCGGTGCGGGACGCCTGGCCGGGGAAGTGGCCGGGACGGATCGTCGTCCTCGTGCCCCGGTCGCTGGACGGCATGGCAAGGCTCCTCGGGGCGCCCGCGTCCGGCTACCGCGGGATCGCCGCGGTCACCACCGGCGAGACGGGCGGGGCGGGAAAGGCCCCCGCCGACCGGATCATCGTCAACCCCGAGGCGTACGGCGTGCTCGGAGACTTCGGCAAGCGGGTCGTCCTCACCCACGAGGCCACCCACGTCGCGACCCGTACCGAGACCTCCGCGGCCACCCCGCTCTGGCTCTCCGAGGGCTTCGCCGACTGGGTCGGCTACCGCAACACCGGACGCACCGCCGCACAGGCCGCCCCCGAGCTGCGCCGCGCGGTGCGGCACAGCCGGCTGCCCGCCGCGCTCCCCGACGACAAGGACTTCGGCTTCGGCGGGGACGCCACGAAGCTCGCGGTGGCGTACGAGGGCGCGTGGCTGGCCTGCCGGATGATCGCCGAGCAGTGGGGCGAGCGGAAGCTCACGGACTTCTACGAGGCGGTGGGCGCCCACGAGGGCCGTGACGGCGCGGTCGAGGGCGCGCTGCGGGGCGTCCTCGACACCACGCCCGAGGACTTCACGGCGCGCTGGCGTACGTATCTGCGCGCGGAGCTTGGCTGATCTGCTCCGGCACCGGGCGCGCCGCCGCTCCGTGCGGCGCGGACACCGTACGGCGCCACAGGTTCCGGCAGGCCAGCACGGTCGCCGCGACCAGCAGACCGTTGCGCACGAACAGCAGAACCAGGCCCAGCGGATCACCGGCCACCACGTGCGAGAACCACACGGGGAACTCCAGGAACGTCACGAACGTGGCCACGAGCACCAGCCGTGCAGGCACCACCATGGGGCTCGCACGGAACGCCAGGCACACGGCCGCCGTGCCGACCAGCCACAGCATGTACTGCGGGCTGATCACCCGGCTCGTGGTGGTGAAGAGCAGCACGGCGACGAAAGCCGCGTCCGCGGGAGTACTCGCCGTACGGCCCCGGGCCCGCAGCCGCCATACGAGGAGCCAGCAGAAGGCGGCCACGGACAACCCCTGGGCGACGGTGCTCACCAGCGGAACGTACGGACCGAGGAATTCCACCGAGCCGTAGTTGAGCCGCACTTCGCCCCGCCAGCCGAAGTGGCGCGCGATGTGGAAGACGAGCGCGCCGAGTGACTCCACCTCGGTGCCGCGGTCGCGCTGGAAGGTGAGGAAGGCCGGCGCCCCCGGCATCGTGACCAGGAAAGCCAGAGCGAGCACAAGGGCCGTGCCCGCGGCCGCGCTCCACGACCGGCGCGTCGCCCGCCCGCGCGGCGCGCCGACGAGCAGCAGCACGGGCCACCCCTTGAGCAGCGCCCCGAACCCCGCGAGCGCCCCCATCGTGCGGGGGTGCCGGGCCCCTGCCAGCAGCCCGGCGACGGCGACGGCGGCGACCATCACGTCGTACCGCGCGTACGCGATGGGCCCGAGCAGGACCACGCCGATCACCCACACCCAGGCGCCCCGCGGCGACTTCCCGGGCCGCCGCCCGGCGTGGAGCAACAGCGCGCACACCGCCGCATCGCACAGCAGACACAGCACGAAGAAGGCGGGCGCGTACCCGAGGAAGGGCAGGAGGGCGGGGGAGAGGACCGCGAGGGCGGCGGCGGGCGGGTACTGCCAGGTGACGTCGTCGAGGGGGAAGGTGCCGGTGCGCAGGATCTCGTACCAGCCCTGGTAGATGACGGAGACGTCGCTGGTCACGTCAGGTCCGGGGGCGGTGAACACGCGCAGGACGAAGAGCATGAGCAGGGCTCTGGTCAGCCCCCAGACGGTCAGGATGCGTGCCATGAGCGCCTCGCCCCTTTTCACATACTTCATTGGGATTCGAGACGTCATGATGCCGGGAGGGGTGGGGTGGGGGCGAAGAGGCTGGGCCGTGGCTTTCGGCACCGGGGCCGGCCTTCGGTACTGTCGTGCGCGATGCACAAGACCCTGATCGTCACGAACGACTTCCCGCCCAGGCCCGGTGGCATCCAGGCGTTCCTGCACAACATGGCGCTGCGCCTGGACCCCGAGCAGCTCGTCGTCTACGCCTCGACGTGGAAGCGGGGCCGCGAGGGCGCGGAGGCGACGGCCGCCTTCGACGCCGAGCAGCCCTTCCACGTCGTACGCGACCCCACGACGATGCTGCTGCCGACGCCTCGCGTCACCCGGCGCGCGGTGTCGCTCCTGCGCGAACACGGCTGTACGTCGGTGTGGTTCGGGGCGGCTGCGCCGCTCGGGCTCATGGCGCCCGCGCTGCGCAAGGCGGGGGCGACGCGGCTGGTCGCGACGACGCACGGCCATGAGGCGGGCTGGGCGCAACTCCCCGCTTCCCGGCAACTCCTCCGCCGGATCGGCGATTCGACGGACACGATCACGTATCTCGGCGAGTACACGCGCTCGCGGATCGCGTCGGCGCTGAGCCCGGCGGCCGCGGGCCGCATGGTCCAACTCCCGCCCGGCGTCGACGAGAAGACGTTCCACCCCGGGTCGGGCGGCGAGGCGGTACGGGCGCGGCTCGGCCTGACCGACCGGCCCGTGGTGGTGTGCGTGTCGCGGCTCGTGCCGCGCAAGGGTCAGGACACGTTGATCCTCGCCATGCCGAGGATTCTCTCCTCGGAGCCGGACGCGGTGCTGCTGATCGTGGGGGGCGGCCCGTACGAGAAGGACCTGCGTCGGCTCGCCGCCGAGACGGGGGTGGCGGAGTCCGTCCGCTTCACGGGGGCCGTGCCGTGGTCGGAACTGCCCGCGCACTACGGCGCGGGGGACGTCTTCGCCATGCCGTGCCGGACGCGGCGCGGGGGCCTTGACGTGGAGGGCCTCGGCATCGTCTACCTGGAGGCGTCCGCGACGGGCCTGCCGGTCGTCGCGGGGGACTCCGGTGGGGCGCCGGATGCGGTGCGGGACGGGGAGACGGGGTGGGTCGTGCGGGGTGGCGCGCCCGAGGAGGCGGCGGACCGGATCGTCGCCCTCCTCGGCGACGCGGAGCTTCGGTCGCGGATGGGGGAGCGGGGGCGGGCGTGGGTGGAGGAACGGTGGCGCTGGGACGCGCTGGCGGAGGACCTCAAGTCACTCCTGTAGCGGAGGGCGTGCGGCCGGGCGGGGGCTGGCCGCGCAGTTCCCCGCGCCCCTGGAGGTGGCGAAGCCGCCTTTCAGGGGCGCGAGGAACTGCGCGAGCAAGCGCGACGTAGCGGCAGTCGCCGACGGAGATGCACCCCCACGGCGAGTGGGCGGGACCGCCGACGCTACCCGCGGTAAATCGCCTCGATTTCGTCCGCGTAGTCCTTCGCCACCACGTTCCTCTTCAGCTTCAGCGACGGAGTCAGGTGCCCCGACTCCTCCGTGAACTGCGAGCCGATGATGCGGAACTTGCGGACGGACTCCGCCTTGGAGACCGCCGCGTTGCCGTCGTCCACCGCGCTCTGGATCGCCGCGAGGAGGTCCGCGTCGTCGCGGAGGGAGGACGCCGACGACCCCGCCGGCTTGCCGTGCTCCGCCGCCCAGCGGCCGAGGAACTCGTCGTCGACGGTCACCAGCGCGCCCACGAACGGCCGGCCGTCACCGACGACCATGCACTCGGCGACCAGTGCGTGCGCGCGGATACGGTCCTCGATGACGGCAGGAGCGACGTTCTTGCCGCCCGCCGTGACGATGATCTCCTTCTTGCGGCCGGTGATCCGCAGATACCCGTCCTCGTCGAGCGTGCCGATGTCACCCGTGTGGAACCAGCCGTCGGCAAGGGCCTCTTCCGTCGCGCCCTCGTTGTTCCAGTAGTGCGAGAACAGGTGCTCGCCGTGGAGCAGGACCTCGCCGTCGTCCGCTATGCGCACGACGGAACCCGGCAGCGGCTGGCCCACCGTGCCGATCTTCTGGCGGTCCCAGGGGTTGAACGCCGTGGCCGCGCAGGATTCCGTCAGGCCGTAGCCCTCAAGGACCGTGAAGCCGATGCCGCGGAAGAAGTGGCCCAGGCGTTCGCCGAGCGGGGCGCCGCCGGAGATCGCGTATTCGCCGCGCCCGCCGAGGACCGCGCGCAGCTTGCTGAAGACCAGCTTGTCGAAGAGCGTGTGCTTGAGGCGCAGGCCCAGCGACGGGCCCGACGGCGTGTCCAGCGCGCGGCTGTACGCGATCGCCGTGTCCGCCGCCTTGTCGAAGATCTTGCCCTTGCCGTCCGCCTGCGCCTTCGCGCGCGCCGAGTTGTAGACCTTCTCGAAGACACGCGGCACGCCCAGGACCATCGTCGGCCGGAACGAGGCGAGTTCCTCCGTGAGGTTCTTGACGTCGGGCGCGTGGCCCAGCTTGATCGGCGCCATCAGCGCGGCGACCTCGACCAGCCGTCCGAAGACGTGGGCGACGGGCAGGAACAGGAGGACCGAACACTCGCCCGTGCGGAACAGCGGCTTCAGGCGCTCCACCACGTTGCCGCACTCCGCGAAGAAGCTGCGGTGCGTGAGGACGCAGCCCTTGGGGCGGCCCGTCGTGCCCGAGGTGTAGACGATCGTGGCGGGGTCGTCGGCCTTGGCGGCGCCGCTGCGCTCGTCGACGGTCGCGTCCGGGACCTCGGCACCGGCGGCGTGCAGCTCCTCGACGCCGCCCGCGTCGATCTGCCAGACGTGCTTCAGGGCGGGCAGCGCCTCGCGCACCGACTCGACGGCCCCGGCGTGCGCGTCGAGCTCGACGACGCAGGCCACCGCGCCGGAGTCACCGAGGATCCACTGGATCTGCTCGGCGGAGCTCGTCTCGTACACGGGAACGGTGACCGCGCCCGCGCTCCAGATGGCGAAGTCGAGGAGCGTCCACTCGTACCGGGTGCGGGACATCAGGCCGACGCGGTCCCCGGGACGCACCCCGGCGGCGATCAGGCCCTTGGCGGTGGCGCGCACGTCGGCGAGGAACGCCTTGGCCGTGACGTCCTGCCAGCGCCCTCCGACCTTGCGGCCGATGACGGCGACGTCCGGGTGCTGCGCGGCATTTCTACGGACGATGTCGGTCAGATTGCCGTCCGCAGGGACCTCGTACAGGGCCGGAAGGCTGAACTCGCGCAAGACTGCTGCTCCTACATAGGGCGCCGGCGCCACGACGTTGTGTGCTGCGACGGTGCGGTCCAAGATCGGGCAGGTGCTCAGTCGAGTGGGGGGCTGAGCACTACTGGACTGCCCGGACGTTACCCATCGGTATGGCTGGTTCGGTAGGGGGGCAGGGCCAGATGTTCGGTGCGTCACACGTCGTCGTGGTCTGAATCGCACAGTACGCCACCGTCTTCCCGACTCGGAAGTAACCGCAGGTCCGGCCGCTGGACCGGGCCACTACCGCCCTCGGGACGACCGCCCTAGGGTGATCGGCATGCCAGCTTTCCGGGTCAACGTGGTCAGTGACGTGCACGGCAACACCGAAGCACTCGCGCGGGCGGGGGACGGCGCGGACGCGCTGGTCTGCCTCGGCGACCTCGTGCTCTTCCTCGACTACGCCGACCACTCGCGCGGCATCTTCCCCGATCTGTTCGGCGCCGAGAACGCGACGCGCCTGGTGGAGCTGCGTACCGCGCGCCGTTTCGACGAGGCCAGGGATTTCGGCCGAAAACTGTGGGGAGCCGTCGACGGCGAGAGGGCCGCGGTGATCGAGGGCGCCGTCCGCAAGCAGTACGCCGAAATGTTCGCCGTCCTCCCCACTCCGACCTACGCCACCTACGGCAACGTCGACATTCCCTCCCTCTGGCCCGAGTACGCGGGACCGGGCACCACCGTCCTCGACGGCGAGCGCGTCGAGATCGGCGGCCGCGTCTTCGGCTTCGTCGGCGGCGGCCTGCGCACCCCGATGCGTACGCCCTACGAGATCTCCGACGAGGAGTACGCGGCCAAGATCGAGGCCGTCGGCGAGGTCGACGTCCTGTGCACCCACATCCCGCCGGACGTACCCGAGCTCCTCTACGACACCGTGGCGCGCCGCTTCGAGCGGGGCAGCCGGGCGCTGCTCCACGCGATCCACCGGACCCGCCCCCGGTACGCCCTCTTCGGCCACGTCCACCAGCCGCTGGTCCGGCGCATGCGCGTGGGGGCCACGGAGTGCGTGAACGTCGGGCACTTCGCCGGGACGTCCAGGCCCTGGGCCCTGGAGTGGTGACCTCGCCGCGCGCGGTAGCCTTCACGCGGTACACACCATCCCATCCCGGACGACCGCATCTGGAGGAGCCACAGCGATGGCGGAACACACCAGCTCGAGCATCACGATCGAGGCGGCACCGGCCGAGGTCATGGGAGTGATCGCCGACTTCGCTCGCTACCCGGACTGGACGGGTGAGGTGAAGGAGGCGGAGGTGCTCTCCACCGACGAGCAGGGCCGCGCCGAGCAGGTCCGCCTCGTCATGGACGCGGGCGCGATCAAGGACGACCAGACGCTGGGCTACACCTGGACCGGGGACGACGAGGTCAGCTGGACCCTGGTCAAGTCCCAGATGCTCCGCTCCCTGGACGGCTCCTACCTCCTCCGCCCCACCGCCTCCGGCACGGAGGTCACCTACCGCCTCACCGTCGACGTCAAGATCCCCATGCTCGGCATGATCAAGCGCAAGGCGGAGAAGGTCATCATCGACCGCGCCCTCGCAGGCCTGAAGAAGCGAGTGGAGTCGAAGGAGGCGTAGACGACGGTGGGGAAGCCGGGCGCAGCCCTGGCTTCAGGGGTGCGGGGAACTGCGCGATCAGCCACGGTGAAAACCGGCAGCCGCGAACAAACCACCCCCCCACGGCGAGTGGGCGCCCCCGACCGGGCGCCCCGCCAGCTGACGTACCGTTCACCCCCATGCGCACCCTCCTCATCACCGGCCCCGGCGGAGCCGGCCGCACCACCGTCGCCGCCGCCACGGCACTCGCCGCGGCGCGGGCCGGTCACCGGACCCTGGTGATCTCCGCCGACCGCGCCGACACCCTCGGCGCGGCACTCGGCGAGGCCCCCGGCGCCGACGCCCCGGACGCGCATCCGGCGGCGCCCACCACCCTCCGCCCCGACCCCGACGCCCGCTTCCGCGACGACCTGCTCGCTCTGCAGAAACGTGCCGCCTCCGCCCTCGACCTGCTCGGCGCCGAGCGACTCGACGGCGAGGAGCTGACCCCGCTGCCCGGCGCCGAGGAACTGGCCCTGCTGCGGGCCCTGCGCGACGCCGCCCGCGACGGCACGTACGACACCGTGGTCGTCGACCTGCCGCCCACCCCGAAGGCACTCGCCACCCTCGCCCTCCCCGAGCAGCTCCGCCGCTACCTGCGCCGCCTGCTCCCGCCCGAGCGCCAGGCGGCCCGCGCCCTGCGCCCCATGCTCGGCCGGCTCGCAGGCGTCCCCATGCCCGCCGCCTGGCTGTACGAGGCCGCGGCCCGCGCGGAGGACGAACTCGGCGCCGTCCAGCGCGTCATCGAGGGCCCCGGCACCACCGTCCGCCTGGTCGCCGAACCCGGCCCGGCGGGGGCCGACGCAGTCCGTGCCGCCGCCACCGGCCTCGCCCTGCACGGCCTGCGCACCGACCTCCTCGTCGCCAACCGGATCCTCCCGGACGCCAGCCCCGACACCTGGCTCGCCGGGCTCGGCGCCCAGCAGCACAAGACGCTCGACGCGTGGGAGTCGACGTACGACCACGTCGTCCGTGTCCCGCACCTCGGCCGCGACCCCCGCGGCACCGACGACCTCGAAGCCCTCGGCCTGACCGCCCCCGGGGCGGCCCCCGCCCCCGCCGCCTGGCCCGTCACCGAAGCCCCCGAGGACGACGGAAGCCACACGTACGTCTGGCACATCCCGCTGCCCTCCGTCACCCGCGAGGAGCTCGGCCTGGTCCGGCGCGGCGACGAGCTCGTCGTCACCGCCGGCCCCCACCGCCGCATCGTCACCCTGCCGTCCGCGCTGCGCCGCTGCACCGTCGCCGGGGCCGGGCTGCGCGAGGGCGAGCTCAGGGTGCGGTTCGCGCCGGACCCGGACCTGTGGCCCCGCGAGCGGTGAACGCCGTACCTCCATTCGGGTAACGTCGAGTGGCATGAGCGATGCCACCGAGCGCGAAGCCCCGGAACCCCAGGAAAGTCACGCCGACGCCTGGGAGCGGGCGTGTGCCGAGGATCTCGCGGCGGAGAAGGCCCGCCGCCGCGCCCAGTACGGGCCGCCGCCCGGCTCCGCCGCCGAGGAGCTGCGCAAGCTCTTCGACGTCGTGTCGGACAAGCTGTCCGGACTGCAGGCGCCGCTGCTCGGCGCGGTCGCGCAGGGCGCCGTCGAGCAGACGCTCCGACAGGTCGCCAAGGAGGCGAAGGCGGTCGTCGAGCCGGTCATCGAACGCAACCCGGACGTCTTCGACCACCTCGCCGCGGCGGGCTCCGAGCTGCTCGCCGCCTACCGCTCGGCGGTCGAGGGCCAGGAGAGCCGGTGGACCCGCGGCGACGGTGCGGACGACGCCACGAAGGACGCCGCGCCCGGCCGTGACCGCCGCGACGGCGGGTCCTCCGCGGGCGAACACATCGATCTGGACTGACCCCCCTCGGGTACGGTGGGCCGTAGCGGGGCTCGACCGAACTGAGGGATTCATGGGACTCACCATCGGCGTCGACATCGGCGGCACCAAGATCGCGGCCGGAGTGGTCGACGAGGACGGCAACATCCTCTCGACCTTCAAGGTGCCGACCCCTGGTACTTCCGAGGCCATCGTCGACGCGATCGCCTCCGCCGTGGCGGGCGCACGGGCCGGGCACGACATCGTCGGCGTCGGCATCGGCGCCGCCGGATACGTCAACCGGCAGCGCTCCACGGTCTACTTCGCGCCGAACATCGACTGGCGCCAGGAACCGCTGAAGGAAGAGGTCGAGAAGCGCGTCGGCCTGCCCGTGGTCGTGGAGAACGACGCGAACGCGGCGGCCTGGGGCGAGTACCGCTTCGGCGGCGGCAAGGGCCACCGCAACGTCATCTGCATCACGCTCGGCACCGGCCTCGGCGGCGGCATCATCATCGGCAACAAGCTGCGCCGCGGCCACTTCGGCGTCGCCGCCGAGTTCGGCCACATCCGGATGGTCCCGGACGGCCTGCTCTGCGGCTGCGGCAGCCAGGGCTGCTGGGAGCAGTACGCGTCGGGTCGCGCCCTCGTGCGGTACGCGAAGCAGCGCGCCAACGCCACCCCCGAGAACGCCGAGTACCTGCTCTCGCTGGGTGACGGCACCCCCGAGGGCATCGAGGGCAAGCACATCTCGATGGCCGCGCGGCAGGGCGACGCCGTCGCCATCGACTCCTACCGCGAGCTGGCCCGCTGGGCCGGCGCGGGCCTCGCCGACCTGGCGTCGCTCTTCGACCCGTCCGCGTTCATCGTCGGCGGCGGCCTCTCGGACGAGGGCGAGCTGGTCCTCGACCCGATCCGCAAGTCCTTCAAGCGCTGGCTCGTCGGCGCCGCCTGGCGCCCCGAGGCGCAGGTCATCGCCGCCCAGCTGGGCAACAAGGCGGGCCTGGTCGGCGCGGCGGACCTGGCGCGGGAGCCCGATCCGGTCATGTGACCCCGGTACGGCACGTGTGGCGGCGCCCGTCGCGTCCCTTCGGGGAGCGGCGGGCGCTGTCGTATCTTGATCGCCATGGTCAGCGAACCGCTCCCCAACTCCCGCACCGAACCCGACGGTTCGGCCGTCGTCCGGGTGCTCGGCTACAACATCCGTTCGATGCGCGACGACACGGCCGCGCTCGCCCGGGTCATCTCCGCCTGCGCGCCCGACCTCGTCCTGATCCAGGAGGCACCGCGGTTCTTCCGCTGGCGCAAGAAGCTGGCCCGCCTCGCGCGCGCCGCCGACCTGGTGATCCTCTCCGGCGGCGGCTCCGCGGCGGGCCCAGCGCTGCTCTGCTCGCTGCGGGCCACGGTCGAGCGCACCGAGGACGTGCTGCTGCCGCTCACCCCCGGCCTGCACCGGCGCGGCTTCGCGACCGCCGTCGTCCGCTTCGGCGGCGCCCGGCTCGGCGTCCTGAGCTGCCACCTGAGCCTGCAGAGCGACGAGCGGTACGACCAGGGCGGCATGCTCCTCGACCGGCTCGCGGGGATGGGCGTGGAGCACGCGGTCGCGGGCGGCGACCTCAACGAGCGGCCCGGCGGCCGGACGTTCCGCAGGCTCGCGGAGGGGCTTCAGGACTGCTGGACGGTCAAGCCGTGGGGCGGCGAGAACACCTCCACACCGGCCGATCCGCACCAGCGCATCGACGCGCTCTTCGCGACCCCCGGCGTCGAAGTCCTCGGCTGCGGCGTGCCGTTGGACCTGCCCGGGGTGGGCCCGGACGACCTGCGGGCGGCCACGGACCACCTGCCGGTCCTGGCCGCCCTCAGGGTCCCCGCGGTGCGGCCCTAGGGGTGCTGCTTCACCTTGTCGGTGATCTCGTCCAGTGAGTCGTTCTTGTCGTTGCCCTCGTGCTCGCGTTCGCAGGCGGCCGCGCCGCTGAGCACGGCCCGTGCGCTGACGTTGCGCGTCGACGGCAGGGGGACGTACCCGAGCCGTCGGCTCGTCGCTCATCGCGGTGAACAGGCTTACGCGCGCGGTGGCGGGTGTCGTCGTCCAGTGGGGGAGCCCCCGTGTCCCCGTCGCGCAGTTCATCGAGCTCATTCATGGGCGTGTGCCTCCTAGGTCGGCCCACGCCACGAGGAGCACCACGTCGCGGTGGCGGGCCGAGAGCCCCGCCAGGGCCGCGGCCAGGTCGTAGCGGTGGCGCTCCTTGAAGGCGGTGGTGAAGGTGTCGGACATCAGGTCCTCGGCCGCCTCGGGGCCGAGCCGGCGGGCCGCGTACCGGTACCCGGCGTAGGCATGCCGGTCGAAGAGGGCGGCGAACTGCTCGGGCTCGTCCCGGGACCGCTCGATGCACCAGGCGTCGCTCTTCTCACACGCGCGCGCCCCGTGCGCAGGGGGACGCCGGGATCGACGGTCATCGGGACTCCTTTCGTTCGTCTGAACGCCTCGAAGGCCTGGGCTCGTTCGGTGTTTCACCTCTCCTTCGCCGCACGGGCCGATCGGGTTCCATCTGGTTCCGTCGGGGTGCGCGACATGCGTGAGGGCCCGCCCGGAGAGGTTCCGGACGGGCCCCAGAGACGTGGGCGACGCGAAGGCTCAGACGACCGCGCCGCGTCCCGGGTCGTCGTCCTCCTCGTCGTCCCCGCTGTTCATCCGCATCACGAGCGTGGCGAAACCGCCCAGGAAGCCGCCGATGCCGAGCGTGGTCAGCCACCACGTCATCTGCCAGCCGAACAGCACGGCGAGCAGGATGAGCAGCGGGCCGCCGAGCACGGCGAGCCAGGCGAACTTGGCCGTCACGTCGGCCTCGGGCAGCGGCGGCGGCTCGGGCGGCACGAAGTGTCCCTCGTCGTCCGCGTCGAAGTCGTTCTCGGAGGGCTCCGGCGTGGTGTAGTCGCGCGGACCGCCGATGCCGGGGCCGACGCCCGGCGCGAAGGAGACGGAGCTGCCGAGCGGCTTGTCGGGACCCGCCTTTCCGGGACCCGCCTTGCCGGGACCGGACTTGTCGATGCCGGACTTGCCGTCCGCCGACCCGTCCGGGCCGCCCGCGGAGCCGTTCGTCTCCGTCTCCAGGAGCGCGAGGTCCTCGATGGACTTGAAGGGCTTGGCGCCCGGCGGGTCCGCGGGCTCCTCGCCGTACCCCGCGACGATCGCCCGCCAGGCGGCGTCCTCGTCCAGCGGCACGCCGTCCGCCGGCGTCCCGTCCACGGGAGCCCCGTCCGCGGGCACCTTGCTCTTCTCGGGCTCGCGGCTGTCCTCGCGGTCCGCCTCGTGCTCAGCCACCGGTGGCCGTCCCTTCCTTACCGACGCTGGGGGCGAGCCGGCCGATGAACGCGTGACTCTCCTCGAAGATCCGGTCCGCATCGTGGTCCAACGTCGCGACGTGGTAGCTCTGTTCCAGCAGGATCTCCGTGACGTCCGTGGAGGAGACGCGGCCGAGGATGCGGGCCGAGTCGGCGGGCGGCACCACGTGGTCGCGCGGGCTGTGCAGGACCACGAGCGGCTGGGTCACCTGCGGCAGCTCGGCGTCGACCACGCGGAAGAAACGGCGCAGCGAGTGCGCGGCGTGCAGCGGGATGCGGTGGTACCCGATCTCCTCGGAGCCGGGCTTCGCGATGTCGCTGACGATGCCCTTCGTGCTCGGCACGAGGTGCCGGGCGACGGGCAGCGCGTGCGCCGCGAGGCCGTGCACCTTGTTCCCCGGGTTGACGAGGACGAGACCGGCGACCGCGTCGCCGTGCTTCGCCGCGAGGCGCAGCGCGAGCGCACCGCCCATCGAGAGCCCGAAGACGAAGACCCGCTCGCACCGCTCCAGGAGCGAGCGCAGCTCGCGCTCCACCTCGGCGTACCAGTCCTGCCAGCCCGTGACCTGCATGTCCTCCCAGCGTGTGCCGTGGCCGGGCAGGAGCGGCAGCGAGACGGTGAGGCCGCGCTCCGCGAGGTACTCGGCCCAGGGGCGCAGCGACTGCGGGGATCCGGTGAAGCCGTGGCAGAGGAGGACGCCGACCTCGCCGCCTTCGTGGCGGTACGGCTCGGCTCCGGGGAGGACCGGCACTTCGGTCTCCTTCGTGAGAGGTGGGAGTACTTCACCGTACGCGACCGGACTGACACCGACCAGGGTCGTCGGGCCCATTGGCCGTACCCCGGGTTAAGGTCTGATCCACAGACACAGGAGGCACTCGGTTTGATCTACGGCGCAATGAAGGTTGCCATCGGAGGGCCGCTGAAGCTCGGCTTCAGGCCCTGGGTGGAGGGCCTTGAGAACGTCCCCGCCGAGGGCCCAGCGATTCTCGCGAGCAACCACCTCTCGTTCTCGGACTCCTTCTTCCTTCCCGCGGTCCTCGACCGCAAAGTCACCTTCATCGCCAAGGCGGAGTACTTCACCTCGCCGGGTGTGAAGGGCAAGCTCACCGCGGCCTTCTTCAAGGGCGTGGGCCAGCTGCCCGTGGACCGCTCCGGCGGGCGCGGCGCCGGCGAGGCGGCCATCAAGAGCGGCATCGAGGTCCTGGAGCGCGGCGAGCTCTTCGGCATCTACCCCGAGGGCACGCGGTCGCCCGACGGGCGCCTCTACCGCGGCAAGCCGGGCGGTCTCGCGCGCGTGGCGCTCGCCACCGGCGCGCCCGTGCTCCCCGTCGCGATGATCGACACCGAGAAGATCCAGCCGCCCGGCAAGGTGATGCCGAAGCTGATGCGGCCCGGCATCCGCATCGGCAAGCCCCTCGACTTCACGCGCTACCAGGGCATGGAGCAGGACCGCTTCGTGCTGCGCGCGCTGACCGACGAGGTCATGTACGAGATCATGAAGCTCTCCGGCCAGGAGTACGTCGACATGTATGCGACGGCCGCGAAGCGTCAGATCACCGAGGCGGCGAAGGCCGCCAAGGCGGCCGACAAGGGCGAGAAGGCCGAGAAGGCCGACAAGGAACGGTCCGGCTCCTAGCCGCGTCCGTTCAGGGGTGGGCACACGGGCGGCGGTGGGGGACATGGCCAGGCGCGAAAAAGTCATGAGGATGTCGGTCGAGCAACCGCTGTGGCGCGCGCTCACCGCCTACCGCGTCCTGACGATGCTGTACGCGATCGGGCTCTTCGTGGCCGCGCACGAGAAGCTCGACCGCCCCTGGGTGGCGATCGCCTACTACGCGGTGCTCGCCCCCTGGACCCTGGCGACCCTGCCCCGCGTCGCGAACGCGGCGAGCTGCACCCGGCGGTTCCTCTTCGCGGACCTGACCGTCGCCCTCGTCGGCATCCTCCTGACCCCGCTCGCCGACTCGCAGCAGCGCATCACCGACGGCTCCCCGACGCTGCCCTCCATATGGACCGCGGGCTCCGTGCTCGCGTTCGCCATCAAGGGCGGCTGGCGCTGGGCGGCCTCCGCGTCCCTGCTCGTGGGCGTCGCCAACGTGGTGCAGCGCGGCGCCTTCAGCCGCGACACCCTGCACAACGTCCTGCTGGTCTGCATCGCCTCCATCGCCATCGGCTACGTCGTGGAGCTGGCCCGCGCCTCCGAGCGCACCCTCGCCCGCGCGCTGGAGATAGAGGCCGCGACCCGCGAGCGCGAGCGCCTCGCCCGCGACATCCACGACAGCGTCCTCCAGGTCCTCGCCATGGTGCAGCGGCGCGGCACCGCCATCGGCGGCGAGGCGGCGGAACTCGGCCGGCTCGCCGGAGAGCAGGAGGTCGCCCTGCGCACCCTGGTCGCCGGGGGTATCGTGCCCGCCTCGCACGCGTCGGAGGACATCGCGCAGGGCGCCGTCGTCCGTGCCGTCGAGGTCCCCGACGACGACCCGGCCGATCCGGACGACGCGGCGCCCCGCGACCTCCGCCCGCTGCTCGCCCCGCACGCGGGCTCGAAGGTCACGCTCTCCGAGCCGGGGGCGCCGGTGCTCCTCGCGCCGGGCACCGCGCGGGAGCTGGCCGCCGCCGTCGGCGCCGCCCTGGACAATGTCCGCAGGCACGCCGGCGCCGAGGCCCGCGCGTGGATCCTGGTCGAGGACGAGCCCGACGAGGTGATCGTGACGGTCAGGGACGACGGCCCCGGCATCCCGGAGGGGCGGCTCGTGGAGGCGGAGGGGGAGGGCCGCCTCGGTGTGGCCCTGTCGATCCGGGGGCGGCTGCGGGACATCGGGGGCACGGCCGAGCTGATCTCGGTGCCGGGCCAGGGCACGGAAGTGGAATTGAGAGTCCCGCGCGAACAGGCACGGGACACACGGGGGAAGGCAGGAAAGGCGAGATGAGCGAGCAGCAGCTGCGACAGGAACCGGCCACCGGGGCCACGGTGCCCGGTGGGGACGGGCGGGCCGCTGACCCGATCAAGGTCATGGTCGTCGACGACCACCCGATGTGGCGCGACGCGGTGGCCCGTGACCTGGCCGAGGCGGGTCTCGACGTGGTCGCCACGGCGGGCGACGGCGAGCAGGCGGTGCGCCGCGCGCAGGCCGCCGCCCCCGACGTCCTGGTCCTCGACCTGAACCTGCCGCTGAAGCCGGGCGTGCAGGTCTGCAAGGAACTCGTCGGCGCCAACCCGGCGCTGCGCGTCCTGGTCCTCTCCGCCAGCGGCGAGCACGCCGACGTCCTGGAAGCCGTCAAGTCCGGCGCCACCGGCTACCTGCTGAAGTCGGCCTCCACCGAGGAGCTGATCGACGCGGTGCGCCGTACGGCGGTCGGCGACGCGGTCTTCACGCCCGGCCTCGCGGGCCTGGTCCTCGGCGAGTACCGACGCCTGGCCACCGAGCCCGCGGCCGGCACCGCGGAGGACCCGAAGGCCCCGCGGCTCACCGACCGCGAGACGGAGGTCCTGCGCCTGGTCGCCAAGGGCCTCAGCTACAAGCAGATCGCCGAGCGCCTCGTCATCTCGCACCGCACCGTGCAGAACCACGTCCAGAACACCCTGGGCAAACTCCAGCTGCACAACAGGGTGGAGCTCGTCCGGTACGCGATAGAGCGCGGTATCGACAAGCCCGACGGACCCCGCGACCCCGCGGACGCCTGACCCTCGTACGGGTGAACGTGCTTGATCAACTCCCCTGCTCGGCAAGGGAATTGGCCGTTCGCACCGTGCCGCAGTGACCTGCATCACCATTAGCGTGACTCGCATCAGGTCACTGAGGCGAAGGGACTGCTCCTATGGGGGCCAAGAAAATCGGCGTGCTGACCGGCGGCGGCGACTGCCCGGGGCTCAACGCGGTGATCCGCGCCGCCGTCCGCAAGGGCGTGCAGGAGTACGACTACGACTTCATCGGCTTCCGGGACGGCTGGCGCGGTCCGCTGGAGGGCGACACCGTCCCGCTCGACATCCCCGCGGTCCGCGGCATCCTGCCGCGCGGCGGCACCATCCTCGGCTCGTCGCGCACCAACCCGTTCAAGGCGGAGAACGGGGTGCGCCGCATCAAGGAGAACCTCGCCAAGTACGAGGTGGACTCCCTCATCGCGATCGGCGGCGAGGACACCCTCGGCGTCGCCGCGCGGCTCACCGACGAGTACGGCGTCCCGGTCGTCGGTGTCCCCAAGACCATCGACAACGACCTCTCCGCCACCGACTACACCTTCGGCTTCGACACTGCGGTCGGCATCGCCACCGAGGCCATCGACCGCCTGCACACCACCGCCGAGTCGCACATGCGCGTCCTCGTGGTGGAGGTCATGGGCCGTCACGCGGGCTGGATCGCCCTGCACTCCGGTCTCGCGGGCGGCGCGAACGTCATCCTCATCCCGGAGCAGCGGTTCGACGTCGACCAGGTCTGCGCCTGGGTGACCTCGCGTTTCAAGGCGTCGTACGCCCCCATCGTCGTCGTCGCCGAGGGCGCGATGCCCAAGGACGGCGAGATGGTCCTCAAGGACGGCACGCAGGACTCCTTCGGGCACGTCAGGCTCTCCGGCGTCGGCGAGTGGCTGGCCAAGGAGATCGAGGGGCGCACCGGCAAGGAGGCGCGCACCACCGTCCTCGGGCACGTGCAGCGCGGCGGCACCCCGAGCGCCTTCGACCGCTGGCTCGCCACGC
The DNA here is from genome assembly GCF_008642355.1 of Streptomyces venezuelae. NCBI lineage: Bacteria > Bacillati > Actinomycetota > Actinomycetes > Kitasatosporales > Streptomycetaceae > Streptomyces > Streptomyces venezuelae. The sequence continues at coordinate 2,086,990 of NZ_CP029193.1, read as the reverse complement.
GGTTCGGGCTGCACGCGATCGAGGCCGTGCGGGACGGCGACTTCGGGAAGATGGTCGCGCTGCGCGGCACGGACGTGGTGCGGGTGCCGATCGCCGAGGCCACGGCCCGCCTGAAGACGGTGGACCCGGCGCTGTACGAAGAGGTCGGGGTGTTCTTCGGCTGAGCCGGGACGGACCGCAGGGACGGCGCCCGCTCCGGGTGCCGTCCCCAGCGGTGCTCCCTAGACTGGCGGCCATGGAGATCCTCGCGTTCGGCGTGCAGTCCGACGAGAAGCCGCTGATCGAGAAAGCCTTCGAGGGGCACCACGACGTCCGCTGCGTCGACGTCTTCCTCAACGAGGACACCGCTCCCATCGCCGCGGGCTACGAGATCGTCTCCTCCAGCGTCAACGCCACGCTGAACAACCGCGTCCTGCAGACCCTCGCCGCCGGCGGGACGCAGATGATCGCCCAGCGGTCCACCGGGTTCAACAACATCGACCTGCTGGTCGCCGAGCGCCTCGGCCTGACCGTCGCCCGCGTCTCGTACTACTCGCCCTACTCGGTGGCCGAGTTCGCCTGGACCCTCGCGATGGCCGTCAACCGCCGCATCGTCCGCGCCAGCAACCGCACCCGCGACTTCGACTTCCGCCTCGACGGGCTGATGGGCCGCGACCTGCGGGGCCGCACGGTCGGCGTGCTCGGCACCGGGAAGATCGGGGAGGCGTTCACCCGTATCGCGCACGGCTTCGGCATGCGCCTGCTCGGCTGGGACGTCGCCGAGAACCCCGCCTGCGTCGAACTCGGCATGAAGTACGTCGACAAGGCCGAGCTCCTCGCCGAGGCCGACCTCGTCAGCCTGCACGTGCCGCTGCTCCCTACCACGCAGCATCTCATCGACGCCGAGGCGCTGCGGACGATGAAGGACGACGCGATCCTGGTGAACTCCAGCCGCGGCGGCCTGATCGACACCGAGGCCCTGGTCCGCGAGCTGCGCGCGGGACGCTTCACGGGCGTCGGCCTCGACGTGTACGAGGCGGAGGCGGGCCTGTTCTTCCTCGACAAGTCCCTGGAGGTCGTCGCCGACGACACCCTGGCCCGCCTCGTCACGTTCCCGAACGTCGTGGTCACGTCCCACCAGGCGTACTACACCGCGGACGCCGTCGGCCAGATCATCGACACCACGGTGCGCAACGTCCTGGACTACCTGGCGGGCCGCCGCTCCGACAACGTCCTCGTCCCCGCCCCGGCCAGGAGCTGACCGAGCAGTTCCCGCACGATCCCGGCCCCGCGCAGCGTCAGGACGGACTCCGGGTGGAACTGCACGCCCGCGAAGCCGTCCCCGCGCACCCCGTGCACCTCGCCGGTCGCCGCGTCCCTGCCCACCTCGATGCCGTGCGCGGCCAGCTCCACCGCCGCCTCGTCGTCGCAGCGCGCCACGAAGCTGTTGTAGAACCCGACGGTCTCGTTGCGCCCGAACAGGTCGATGTCCGTCTGCGCGCCCTGGTACGGCACCTCTTTCCGTACGATCTCCAGACCCAGCTCCGCAGCGATCAGCTCGTGCCCGAGGCAGACGCCGAGCACGCCGTGCCCGTGGGTGCGGATCACCTCCGCGGCCAGCGAGCGCAGGAACCGCATCTTCGGGTCGGCCAGGTCGGACGGGTCACCGGGACCGGGACCGAGCACCACGGGCCCCTCGTGCGCGAGCACGGCCTCCCGCAGTCCCTCCTCGTCGTACCGCCGCACCGACACGCGGAGCCCGCAGGAGCGCAGGACGTGCGCGAGCATCGCCGTGAACGTGTCCTCGCCGTCCACGACGAGGGCGTGCCCGGCCAGGTCGTCCGCGCGCTCCTGCATCCGCAGCCAGAACGGCGCGAGCGCCGCGCGCCGCCCGTCGAGGGCGGCCCGCACCCGGGGATCGTCGGCGAGGGCCGGCCGCGCCTCCTCCTCGCGGGGGCGGCCGGGGCGTACGCCGAGCGCGGCCAGGACGCCCGCAGCCTTCGCGTGCGTCTCGGCGACCTCGCTCATCGGGTCGGAGCCGCGCACCAGCGTGGCGCCCACCGGCACCCGAAGGTGCCCGGCCGGGGAGATGTCGGCGGTGCGGATGAGGATGGGGGAGTCCAGTGTCTGCGCGCCGCCCGCGTCCCTGCCGATGAGGGCGAGGGCGCCCGCGTAGTAGCCCCGGCCGCCCGCTTCGTGGCGCTCGATGACCCGGCAGGCGTTCTGCACGGGCGACCCGGTGACGGTCGCCGCGAACATCGTCTCCTTCAGGACCTCGCGCACGTCGAGCGACGACTTGCCGCGCAGCTCGTACTCGGTGTGCGCGAGGTGGGCCATCTCCTTCAGACGGGGCCCGACGACCACACCGCCCATGTCGCCGACCGTGCACATCATCTTGAGCTCCTCGTCGACGACCATCGAGAGCTCCTCGATCTCCTTGCCGTCGGAGAGGAAGGCGAGCAGGTCGTCGGCGGTGGGGCCCCCGGCGGGGTAGCGGTAGGTGCCGCTGATCGGGTTCATGACGACCGTCCCGCCGGACATCCGCACGTGCACCTCGGGGCTCGCCCCGACGAGCGTCCGGTCCCCGGTGTGCACGACGTACGTCCAGTACGCGCCCCGCTCGCCGACGAGCAGCCGCCGGAAGAGCGCGAGGGCGTCGGCACGGTCAAAGCCCGGGATCTCACCCTCGTACGTCCGCCGGATGACGAAGTTGGCGCCCTCGCCCCGCCCGATCTCCTCGCGCAGGACCCGCCCCACGATGTCCGCATACGCCGCGTCGTCCACGTCGAAGGCCCCGCCCTCGACCCGCACGTCGTGCGCGGGCAGCTCCGCGAGGGCATCGGTGAGCGGCACCTCGTACCGCTCCTCGGGCGTCAGGACGGTGAGCGGCGTGCCGTCGTCGCGGACGTCGAAACCGCGCTCCCTGATCTGCCGGAACGGCACGAGGGCGAGGCCTTCGGGGATGTCCGCGAGGCGTTCGTACGTGCCCGTCGGGCCGGTCAGGACCTCGACCGTGTCGTGGTCGCGGCCCGGGGTGCGGCGGCGCAGCAGGGCGAAGGGGCGGTCGCCGGACAGGAGCTCTGTCAGGTGCCGTGTCGGCTGCATGGGTTCTGTTCCTTCTCACTCGGAGAGGAACGGCCCGCGCCCGGGAGAGTCCGGAGAACACTGAAGGCCGCCCCTCGGGCGGCCTTCGCGAGTCTGTGTGCGCGCAGAGTCAGTGGGCCGCCGGATGAGCGGGCCACCACCAGTTCTGGATCGTCGTCTGCGTACGCATGTCCGGCACCCTAGCGCATCGGTCACTCCGTGGTGTCTCGTCCGTCTCACTTCGTGAGCGGGGGAATGGACGGGGCGCATCACCACGTAGTGTTGACGAGGTGACCGTGAACGCTAAGACCACCGCTACCGGTGGCAACACCTGGCGAAACCTGCCCGCGGCGCAGCAGCCCGAGTACCCCGATGCCGAGGCTCTGCGCGATGTGATCGCGGACCTCGAGTCGTATCCGCCGCTCGTCTTCGCGGGCGAGTGCGACCAGCTGCGCGCCCGCCTGGCCTCTGTCGCCAAGGGAGAGGCGTTCCTCCTCCAGGGCGGCGACTGCGCCGAGGCCTTCGACGCCGTGTCCGCCGATCACATCAGGAACAAGCTGAAGACCCTGCTCCAGATGGGTGCCGTCCTCACGTACGCGGCGTCCGTGCCCGTCGTGAAGGTGGGCCGCATCGCGGGGCAGTACTCGAAGCCGCGCTCCAAGCCGACCGAGACCCGCGACGGCGTGACGCTCCCGACCTACCGGGGCGACTCCGTCAACGGCTTCGACTTCACCGAAGAGGCCCGGATCCCGGACCCCGAGCGCCTGAAGCGGATGTACAACGCGTCCGCCTCGACGCTCAACCTGGTGCGCGCCTTCACCACCGGTGGTTACGCGGACCTGCGTCAGGTGCACGCCTGGAACCAGGACTTCGTGAAGTCGTCCCCCTCCGGCCAGCGGTACGAGCAGCTGGCCCGCGAGATCGACAACGCGCTGAACTTCATGCGGGCCTGCGGCACCGACCCGGAGGAGTTCAAGACCGTCGAGTTCTACGCCTCGCACGAGGCACTGCTCCTCGACTACGAGTCGGCGCTGACCCGCACCGACTCCCGCACCGGCCGTCTCTACGACACCTCGGGCCACATGGTCTGGATCGGTGAGCGCACCCGTCAACTGGACCACGCGCACATCGAGTTCGCCTCGCAGGTGCGCAACCCCGTCGGCGTGAAGCTCGGCCCGACCACGACGGCCGAGGAGGCGCTGCAGTACATCGAGCGTCTCGACCCCGACCGCGAGCCCGGCCGGCTGACCTTCATCGTCCGCATGGGCGCCGACAAGGTCCGCGACAAGCTGCCCGAGCTGGTCGAGAAGGTCACCGCGTCCGGCGCGACGGTCGCCTGGATCACCGACCCGATGCACGGCAACACCTACGAGGCGGCCTCGGGCCACAAGACCCGCCGCTTCGACGACGTGCTCGACGAGGTGAAGGGCTTCTTCGAGGTCCACAAGGCCCTCGGCACCCACCCCGGCGGCATCCACGTCGAGCTCACCGGTGACGACGTCACCGAGTGCGTGGGCGGCGGCGACGAGATCTTCGTCGACGACCTGCACCAGCGCTACGAGACGGCGTGCGACCCGCGGCTCAACCGCAGCCAGTCGCTCGACCTGGCGTTCCTGGTGGCGGAGATGTACCGCGACCAGTAGTTCTCCCGTTTGTACGTGCGCGTGGGGCGCGGATCCTTGTGATCCGCGCCCCACCGGCGTACCCGGGGCTTTTGTGGGCAGGACGTCGCGGGTAAGGTTAGGTTAGCCTCACCGATCAATCGGGACGGCGCTACCGATGAGTCCTGCCCGGGAGGTGAAACCGCGTGTACGTCTGCAACTGCTTCGGGGTCACCGAGGCGCAGGTGAAGAAGCACGCGGCGGACGGTGCCTGCACCCCCCGCCAGATAGCGTCGGCCTGCAAGGCGGGCACGGACTGTGGTTCGTGCGTACGCCGCATCCAGGCGCTGCTCGGCCGGGGCGCGTGCCCCCGCCGTGACCTCGTGGACCAGGGAGAACCGGCTGTGGCGCTGGCTCCCGAGGCGGAACTTCCCGAGGCGGCCTAGCCCCGAAGGGGCCCTTCGGCCCGGTTCAGCTCTCCGGCTGCTCGATGAGCTGCGCGATGTAGAGCGCCTCGCCCAGCTTCTCGACGAGCTCCAGCTGCGTGTCGAGATAGTCGATGTGGTGCTCCTCGTCCTCGAGGATCGACTCGAAGATGTTTGCGGACGTGATGTCGCCCTTGGCGCGCATCACCTCGATCCCGCGCTTGAGGCGGTCGATCGCCTCCACCTCGACCTGTCGGTCCGCCTGGAACATCTCGGTGACCGTCTGACCGACGCGCACATGGAAGAGCCGCTGGTAGTTGGGCAGACCGTCGAGGAACAGGATCCGGTCGGTCAGCACCTCCGCGTGCTTCATCTCGTCGAACGACTCGGCACGGGTGTACTTCGCGAGCTTCGTCCAGCCGAAGTTTTCCTGCATCTTGGCGTGGAGAAAGTACTGATTGATCGCCGTGAGTTCGGCGGTCAGCTGCTCGTTGAGAAATTCAATGACCTCGGGGTCGCCCTGCATCGCAGAGGCTCCTTCCGCACGAGTGACTGGGCAGGTAGCGCGCATCCTTGCACCGGTGTTCGGAGGGCGTCCAGTAAGTGCACGCTTAGTAGGAGTTGCCCCGATCGGTGCCGCCCGGGCTCCGACTGGTCACGTCCACCGTCCCGGGTCTGTCAGGATGGAGTCATGGGTCAGCCGGCGGAACGCGCATCTCGACAGGCAGCGGAGCCGGAGCTTCCGCCGGGCCAGCGGCTGCAGCGCGGCTGGCCGGTCACGCACTACGGACCGGTGCCGAAGTTCCGTCCCGAGCGCTGGGAGTTCAGGGTTTTCGGGGCCACCGCGGACGGCGAGAAGCACTGCTGGTCGCACGAGGAGTTCTCCGCGCTGCCTTACGACACCGTTGTCGCCGACCTGCACTGCGTGACGAAGTTCAGCATGCTGGGCGCGGAGTGGGGCGGCCTCCCGGCGCGCAAGCTCCTGGAACTCGCGCCGCCGGCGGCCAACGCGACCCACGTCATGGTGTGGGCCGAGTACGGCTTCAGCTCGAACATGCGGATGTCGGACTTCGCCTCCGAGCGCTCGATTCTCGCCACGCACAAGGGCGGCGAACTCCTCACGGCGGAACACGGCTTCCCGCTCCGGCTCGTGGTGCCGCACCTGTACGCCTGGAAGGGCCCGAAGTGGGTCCGCGGCGTCGAGTACATGACGGCGGACCGCCGCGGTTTCTGGGAGGAGCGCGGCTACCACAACCTCGGCGACCCCTGGCTGGAACAGCGCTACTCGTACCAGGAAGAGCCCGGGGACGGCCCCGAGCTCTAGTCCTGCTGTGCCAGTGCTGATCAGTGGTGATCAGTGGTGGTACTGGTGCACCACCGCGTGGCCCTTCCCGCGGCCATGCGCCAGGTGACGTTGCTGCCCATGTGCTGGTCGTGCGTGTGCCCGGCGTGTGCGTCGCGCTGCATGAGGGTCCCCCGACGTCGGATGGCGGTTCCTGCCGTCTGGCAGGGTACATATACCCCCCTGGGGTATACCTCAAGATTGCTGAGGGCGGGCAGTCAGATGCTCCTGAGCTCCTTCAGGCGCGCCACGTCCGCGGCATGTCCTTCCTTGCCGCCGGGGGTCTCGATGATGAGCGGGACGCCTTCCGTGGCGGGGTGGAGCATGAGTTCGCGGAAGGGCTCCTCGCCGATGTGGCCGGTCCCGATGTTCTCGTGGCGGTCCTTGTGGGCGCCGACGACGTCCTTGGAGTCGTTGGCGTGGACGAGCTTCAGGCGGCCCTCGCCGACGGTGTCGACGAGCAGATCCAGCGTCTGCTTCATGCCGCTCGGGCCCGTCAGGTCGTGGCCCGCCGCGAAGATGTGGCAGGTGTCCAGGCAGATCCCGAGCTTGGGGTGCGAGTTGAGCGCCTCGAAGTACGGGCCGAAGTCCCACGTGCGGGAGCAGAGGGAGGCACCCTGACCGGCGGTCGACTCCAGGAGCAGGAACGGGTCGTCGTCGTGCGTCAGCTCGTCGAGGAGCGGCAGCATCCGCTCGCGCACCTGTGCCAGCGCGACGGCACGCTCCCTGCCGCCGGTCGCGGACCCCGTGTGCACGACGACACCGAGCGCGCCGATCGCGCGCGCCCTGCGCAGCGAGTGGCGCAGGGAGTCCACGGACTTCTCGACGGTCGCCTCGGTGTGCGAGCCGAAGTTGATCAGGTACGGCGCGTGGACGTACGCGGGGATGTTCTCGGCGGCGCAGGCCGCGCGGAACTCCTCGTCCTGCTTCGGGTTGCCGGGCGGGGTGGCCCAGCCGCGCGGATTGGCGACGAAGACCTGGACGGTCTCGGCGCCGAGGTCCCTGGCGTACGAGAGGCCGACGGAGGCGAGCCCGCCGGCCACGGGGACGTGACCGCCCACGGGGTTGCGGGGCGTGGTGCCGGGAGGCGTGGTCCCGAGGGGCGTGGGGCCCAGGGACGGGGCGCCGAGGGGCGTAGTGCTGGGGGAGATGTTGCTGCTCACGCCGTCAAGGGTGGCACGCGCCCGGGAATACCCCGCCGGGGGTCCCGGGCGCGTGCTCGCCACACGGAAGCCCGCGTGCCGAGCTCAGCGGATCGTGATGGTGATCGTCGAGTTCTTGGGCGCCGTGTCGCCGCCGTCCACCGACTGCTTCTTCACCGTGTCCCCGAAGATCCCCAGCAGGCCGCGGTCCTCGTCGACCTCGAAGCCCGCCGACTCCAGCTTCTGCGTGGCCTCGGCGACACTCATCCCGGTGACATCGGGCACCTCGACCATCGGCGGGCCCTTGGAGATCGTCAGCTCGACCGTCTCGCCCTCGGCGATCGTCTTGTCGGCCTTGGGCGACTGTGCTGCGACATCACCCTTGTCCTCGTCGGAGTGGACCCGCGACGGAGCGATCTCGACCTTCAGGCCGGCATCCTCCAGGTCGGCCCGCGCGTCGTCCTCGGACTCGCCGGTCACATCGGGGACCTCGACCGGGCGGCCCTTGCTGACGACCAGGGCGACGGCGGAGCCCGCCTTGCGGGTGAAACCCGCTCGCGGGTCCGTGCTGATCACGGAGCCCTTGTCGACGGACTCGTCGAAGCTCTTGGTGACCATGCCCGGTTCGAGCCCGGAGTTCTTGAGCTCCTTCTTCGCCTTGGCCAGCGGGATGCCCTTCACGTCCGGGACCTTCACGGTCTCCGGGCCCAGCGAGACGGTCAGCGTCACACCGTCGTTCTGCCGGATGCGGTCACCCGGCGCGGGGTCGGTCCTCATGACCGTGCCGCGCTTGTCCGTGTCGCTGTAGGTGCGCTTGATGTCCTTCACGTCGAGCCCGGCGTCGTCCAGCCGCTGCTTCGCCTGCGCCTCGGTCTTCGCCAGGAGCGGCGGGACCTCGGTGAACTGGCCCGAGTTGATGTACCAGACGCCGGTGCCGATGCCGAGGACGAGCAGGACGCCGGCTATGACCACGAGTGTGCGCCGGCGCGGGTCGAACCGCCTGCGGGCGGGTCGGGCGGCGCCGGTCGGGCCGGGGGGCGCGGGCGGTCCCGCGGGCGTCGTCGCCAGGATGCTGGTGCGGTTCAGCGCGTCCTCGCCGCCCGTGCCGTCCCCGCCGCTCCGCTCGCCCTCGGCGGGCAGCGGGAGCTGGACGGAGCGCGCGGCGCGCGGGATGACGCTCGTACGGTCCTCGGAGCCGTCGTGGTCCGCCGGGTGCGCCTGCGGCGGGACCGCGTCGAGCTGCTCCTCGGTCAGGGCGGCACGCGCCTCCCTGGTCCGGGCGAGCAGTGCCACCGCGTCGTACGGGCGGATGTCGGGATGGCGCGCCGTCGCGGAGGCGACCAGCTCGTCGAGTGCGAACGCGAGCCCGGGGACGGCCGCCGACGGGGGCGGGACGTCCTCGTTGAGGTGCTGGTAGAGGACCTGGGCGGGGGAGTCCCCGGAGTGCGGCTTGGCGCCGGTCAGCATTTCGTAGAGCACGACCCCGCACGCGTACACGTCGACGCGGGTGTCCGCCGTGCCGTGCTCGATCTGCTCGGGGGCGAGGTAGGAGACGGTGCCGAGGACGGTGCCCGTCGTGTTGGTGACCGTGTCCACCGCGCGGACGAGCCCGAAGTCGGCGACCTTCACGCGGCCGTCGTCCCCTATGAGGACGTTCTCCGGCTTCATGTCGCGGTGCACGAAGCCCGCGCGGTGCGCGGCGCCGAGCGCGGCGAGGACCGGCTCCAGGATGTCGAGCGCGGCCCGCGGCTGCAGCGCCCCGCGCTCGCGCAGCACGTCACGCAGGGTGCAGCCCGCGATGTACTCCATCGCGAGGTAGACGTACGACCCGTCCGTGCCCTGGTCGAAGACGCCGACCACGTTCGGGTGGGAGAGGCGGGCCACCGACTTGGCCTCGCGGATGAAGCGGTCGACGAAGGAGGCGTCCGCCGCCAGCGTCGGATGCATCACCTTGAGGGCGAGCACGCGGTCGAGGCGGGTGTCCACGGCCCGGTAGACCGTGGCCATCCCGCCGACCGCGATGCGCCCGTCGATGCGGTAACGGCTGTCGAGCAGCTGCCCGACGAGCGGGTCCTGAAGGGTCGTGTCCACGGAGGGAGTCTACGAGCAGCCACCGACACGCCGACCGGGGCGGGCACGCTCCCGGCGCTACTGCAGCCGAGCTGTGACAGGCGACGCCACGGGGAACCCCGTCAGGGGCGCGGGGGAACTGCGCGACAAGCCCCCGCCGGCGGTGAGCCGCGAACGGACGGAGTCCCGCACCGAGCCCCGCGCCCTCTAAGACGCCCCGAAGGCCGGCCGCTCCGGATCGAGCCGGGCCATGCCCTCCGCGGGAGAGGACGCCTCCGCGAAGTGCCGGCGCGGAATCCGCCCGGCCCGGTGCGCGAGCCGCCCCGCCTCCACGCCGTACCGCATGGCCTCGGCCATCAGGACCGGCTCCTGCGCCCGCGTCACCGCGGAGGCGAGCATCACGCCCGCGCAGCCCAGCTCCATCGCGATCGCCGCGTCGGACGCCGTGCCCGCGCCCGCGTCGAGGATCACCGGCACGCGCGCGTGCTCCACGATCAGCTGGAAGTTGTGCGGGTTGCGGATGCCGAGACCGGAGCCGATGGGCGACCCGAGCGGCATGATCGCCGCGCAGCCCACATCCTCCAGTTTCCGCGCGAGCACCGGATCGTCGTTCGTGTACGGCAGGACCGTGAAACCGTCGTCCACCAGGGTCTCGGCGGCGTCCAGGAGCTCGACCGGGTCGGGCAGCAGGGTGCGCTCGTCGGCGATCACCTCGAGTTTCACCAGATCCGTGCCGAGCGCCTCCCGCGCGAGCCGGGCGGTGAGGACGGCCTCGCCCGCCGTGAAGCAGCCCGCGGTGTTGGGCAGGACCCGGATGCCGAGCCGGTCGAGGACGGAGAGCACGGAACCCTGGACGCCCGGGTCGAGGCGGCGCATCGCGACCGTGGTCAGCTCCGTGCCGGACGCGACGAGGGACCGCTCCAGGATGTCGAGGCTCGGCGCCCCGCCCGTGCCCATGATCAGGCGCGAGGAGAGGGTGAGCCCGCCGATGACGAAGGGGTCGTCTGCCATGGTGTTCAGCCTCCCTGGACGGCGGTGAGTACTTCGACGCGGTCGCCCGCGGAGAGGGCCGTGGTGGACCACTGCGCGCGCGGGACGACGGTTTCGTTGACGGCGGCGGCGACACCGGAGTGCGCCGAGGAGAGGGTGGCCACGAGGGCTTCGAGCGTGGTGCCCGAGGCCACATCGCGCTCCTCCCCGTTGACGGAAACGGCGAAGGGTGTGCTCATGCGGGCTGCTCCGTGTCGTGCTGCGTGCGGGCCGGGGGGACGATCTCGGAGGACGTGGCGTCGAAGCGGCGCGGGGTGAACGCGAGCGCCTCGTCGGGGAGTTCACCGGTGGTCAGGGCGTGCGCCATCACGTCGCCCGTGACGGGGGTCAGCAGGACGCCGTTGCGGTAGTGCCCGGTGGCCAGGTGGAACCCGTCGAGCCGCGTCGGGCCCAGCATCGGCGCGTTGTCGGGCGAGCCGGGGCGCAGACCCGCGCGGGTCTCGGTCAGCGGCAGCTCGGTGATGCCGGGCACGAGCTCGTGCGCGTCCCGCAGGAGTTCGTACACGCCGCCCGCGGTGACCGTGGTGTCCCAGCCGAGCTCCTCGCTGGTCGCGCCGACGACGAGCTCGCCGTTCTCGCGCGGCACGAGGTAGACGTGGCTGCCGCGCACCACGGCCCGCACGGTGCGGCTCAGGAACGGGGCGTACGGCTTCGGCACCGACAGGCGCAGGACCTGGCCCTTCACGGGCCGCACGGGCGGCAGGACGTCGTCCGGGACGCCCGCGAGGCGCCCGCTGAGGCTGCCCGCGGCGAGGACGGTCAGGCCCGCGGCCAGCTCGGTGCCGTCCGCGAGGACGACGCCGTGCGCCCGGTCACGTACGACGGAGAGGCGCTCGGCCCACGCGCGGTGGAAGACCACACCGGCCCGCTCGCAGGCCGCCACGAGCGCGCCCGCGAGCCGCCGCGGGTCGATCTGGTGATCACCGTCGACCCGCAGCCCGCCGCGCACACCCGGCGCGAGCATCGGCTCCAGGCGGCGGCACTCGCGGCCGCTCAGCCACTCGGACTCCAGGCCCGAGCGCTGCTGCAGGGCGTGCAGTTCGCGCAGGTGGGCGCGGTCGTCGGAGTCGAGGGCGACGGCGAGCGTGCCGCACGTGCGGTAGCCGAGGTCGTGGCCGCTCGCCTCGGTCAGCTCGTCGGCGAAGGCCGGATAGCGCCCGGCGGACGCGATGTTGAGGCCGAGCAGCGTCTGCTCGCCGTAGTGGAGTTCGGTGACGGCGGCCAGCATGCCCGCCGCGACCTGGGCGGCGCCGCCGCCCGGCTCGGGGTCCACGACCGTCACGGACAGCCCGCGCTGCGCGGTCCGCCAGGCCGTGACCAGGCCGATGACGCCGCCTCCGACGACCAGGACGTCCGAGGTGGCGGATGGTGATGCCGTGGCCGGTGTCGTACGTGAATGCATGGGCGTCCAGCCCCTCCCTTCGCCGGCATGACCCGGATCAGGTTCGTACGGTCGGAGGCCGTCCCAGCCTCCCTCTCAGCCCGGTGCGTCCGGGCTCCCGCGAGTGCTCTGCACGGGTCACCCTAGCCCGTCGCCCCGCGCGGCAGTAGGGGAGCTGTCCGGGTTTGGACGATGACGGTGTGTCAGAGATCTCCCCGACCGCACCTGAGGGCGCTCTCGACAACCGTCCTACAGTGATCGGGTGAGCGAGCAGCAGAGCCAGAGCGAGCAGCAGCGGCCGGGCGGACAGCACGGGCAGACCGGGAAGCAGCGGCAGGCGGAGCGGCGCGTCGTCATCGTCGGCGCGGGCATGGCCGGCGTGCAGACCGCGGTGGCCCTGCGCGAGCAGGGCTTCGCGGGCCCGGTCACCCTCGTCGGCGCCGAGCCGCATCCGCCGTACGACAGGCCGCCGCTGTCCAAGGCGGTGCTGCTCGGCAAGGCGGACGGCTCGGCCTTCGACATCGACTTCGAGGCGCTCGGCATCGAGCTGGACCTCGGCCGCGAGGTCACCGGCGTGCGCCCCGCGGACCGCGAGCTGGACACCGCCGACGGGCCCGTCGCGTACGACGTCCTGGTCCTCGCGACCGGCGCCGAACCCATCCGCCTCCCCGGCACCGAGGGCGTCCCCGGCGTGCACCTCCTGCGCACCCTGGACGACGCCGAACGGCTGCGCCCGGTCCTCGCGGGGCAGCACGACGTGGTGGTCGTCGGCGCGGGCTGGATCGGCGCGGAGTTCGCGACCGCCGCGCGCGAGGCGGGCTGCTCCGTCACCGTCGTCGAGGCCGCGGGCAGACCGCTCGCCGGGGCGCTCCCCGAGGAGGTCGCGGCCCCCATGGCGGGTTGGTACGCGGACTCCGGAGCGGTGCTGCGCACCCACGCGCGCGTGGAGCGCGTCGAACCCGGTGCCGTCGTCCTGTCCGACGGGACCACGCTGCCCGCCACCGCCGTCGTCGTCGGCATCGGGGCGCGGCCCGCGACGGGCTGGCTCGCGGACTCAGGCATCGAGCTCGGCGCCCACCGCGAGGTCGTCACCGACGAGGGCCTGCGCACGTCGGCGCCCGACGTGTACGCGGTCGGCGACTGCTCCTCGTTCCCCTCGGGCCGGTACGGCGATCGGCTCCTCGTGCATCACTGGGACAACGCACTTCAGGGGCCGCGCACGGTGGCGGCGAACATCATCGGCGAGACCCCGGCGGCGTACGACCCCGTGCCGTACTTCTGGTCGGAGCAGTTCGGCCGCTTCGTGCAGTACGCGGGCCACCACGCCGGTGCCGACGAGCTGGTGTGGCGCGGGGACCCGGACGGCATGGCCTGGTCGGTGTGCTGGCTGCGGGACGGCGCCCTGGTCGCGGTCCTCGCCGTGGGCCGGCCGAGGGACCTGGCCCAGGGCCGCCGTCTCATCGAGTCGGGCGCGCGCCTCGACCCGGCGCTGACGGCGGACCCGGCGATCCCCCTGAAGAAGGCGGTCCTGTAGCGGGGCGCTCACCTGGGGAGCGGTGCCACCCGGTGCGTGTCAGTGGCCGGAGATACCCTTGACCCGTGACCGAGATTGACGCAAAGACCGATGCTCTCGTCCCCGAGTGGCTGCACCTCCCCGACATCGCGGAGATGCTCGACATCGAGGTGACCCGTGTGCGCCAGCTGGTCAAGGAGGGCCAGCTGATCGCCGTGCGCCGCGGTGAGAACCGGGCGCTCCAGGTGCCGGCCGCCTTCATCGACGGCGACAAGGTCGTCAAGGGCCTCAGCGGCACCCTGACGCTCCTCCGGGACGACGGTTTCTCCGACGAAGAGATGCTCGAATGGCTCTTCACCCCCGACCCGAGTCTGCCCGGCACCCCCGCGCAGGCGCTGAGCGAGAATCGCGGCACGGAGGTGAAGCGCCGCGCCCAGGCGCTCGCCGTCTGACACAGGCTCTGAACACACGACCGACAACGGGGGGACTTATCCATGGCCGCAGACCGCCGCGACCGGCTCGCCGACGCCAGGCTCTACCTGTGCACGGACGCCCGCAGGCGCCAGGGGGACCTCCCCGAGTTCCTCGACGCCGTCCTCGCGGGCGGCGTCGACATCGTGCAGCTGCGCGACAAGGGCATGGAGGCCGGTGAGGAGCTGGAGCACCTCCGGGTCTTCGCGGACGCCGCCCGCAGGCACGGCAAGCTCTTCGCCGTGAACGACCGCGCGGACGTCGCCCACGCCATCGGCGCGGACGTGCTGCACCTGGGCCAGGGCGACCTGCCCGTCCCCGCCGCCCGCGCCATCCTCGGCGGCAGCGACGACGTGCTGATCGGCCGCTCCACGCACGCCGAGACGGAGGCCGCAGCGGCCGCCGTCCAGGAGGGCGTGGACTACTTCTGCACGGGCCCCTGCTGGCCCACGCCCACCAAGCCGGGCCGCCACGCCCCCGGCCTCGACCTCGTCCGGTACACGGCCTCGCTCGGCACCGACCGCCCCTGGTTCGCCATCGGCGGCATCGACGCGGGCAACCTCGACGAGGTGCTCGACGCGGGCGCGCGGCGCGTCGTCGTCGTACGGGCGATCACGGAAGCGGACGACCCCGGAGCGGCCGCCGCGGAGTTCGCGAAGCGGTTGCGCGGCGCCGCGGAGACGGCTGGGTGAGCCGACAGGTGAGGCACGGCCCGGGAATGTCCGATCCGTGGACAAGAAACCGGCAAACCGGCCAAAACTCCCGGGTCCGGTTGGGGGACCGCCCCGCCCTGGCTAACCTGCCCGTATGGCCCTAGGCACAGCTTCGACCAGGACTGACCGCGCGCGCACGGTCCGCGACATGCTCGCGACCGGTAAGACGACGTTCTCGTTCGAGTTCTCCGCGCCGAAAACCCCGAAGGGGGAGCGGAACCTCTGGAACGCGCTGCGCAGGGTCGAGGCGGTCGCCCCGGACTTCGTCTCCGTGACCTACGGAGCGGGTGGTTCCACCCGCACCGGCACGGTCAAGGAGACCCAGCAGATCGTCGCCGACACGACGCTGACGCCCGTCGCGCACCTGACCGCGGTCGACCACTCCGTGGCCGAGCTGCGCAACATCATCGGGCAGTACGCGGACGCGGGCATCAGGAACATGCTCGCGGTCCGCGGCGACCCGCCCGGCGACCCGCTCGGCGACTGGATCGCCCACCCGGAGGGCCTCACCTACGCCGCCGAACTCGTCGAACTCATCAAGGAGTCCGGCGACTTCTGCGTGGGCGTCGCCGCCTTCCCCGCGATGCACCCGCGCTCGCCCGACTGGGAGTCCGACACCCGGCACTTCATCGACAAGTGCCGGGCCGGCGCGGACTACGCGATCACGCAGATGTTCTTCGACCCGGAGGAGTACCTGCGGCTGCGCGACCGCGTCGAGGCCGCGGGCTGCGCGACGCCGATCATCCCCGAGATGATGCCGGTCACCAACGTCCGCCAGCTCGACCGGCTGCCCCAGCTGAGCAACGCCGTGTTCCCGGCGGAGCTCAAAGAGAGGATCCTCGCGGTCAAAGACGATCCCGCCGCTGTACGCTCCATTGGCATCGAGTTCGCAACGGAGTTCTGCGCGCGGCTGCTGGCCGAAGGTGTGCCGGGACTGCACTTCATCACGCTCAACAACTCCACCGCGACGCTGGAAATCTACGAAAATCTGGGCCTGCACCACCAGGCCTGACACGGCCGTACCCGTACCCGTACCCGCGGGCGGCCGTAGGGGAGAGGGGCGTACATGGGCTGGACGGTCCTCTACATCGCGTTCGGATTCGTCGCGCTGTGGCTGCTCGGCGAGGTGCTGCTGCAGTACAAGGCCAGGCTGCGCTGGCGCCTGCTGGCCTTCGTCGGCTTCCTCGGCGTCGTCGTCGGTGTGCTGATTCCGTCGGTGTGGATCATCGGGCTGGGTGCCATCGCCTTCGCCACGGGGCAGACGTACGTGACGCTGTCGTTCCGCAAGGGCTTCTCCACCGGCTGGGCGCTCGGCGGGCGGCCCGGCCTCAGCAAGCGGCGCAGGGCCTCTGCCCGGGACAACGCCGCGAAGAAGCCGACGCTCCAGGTCTCCGACCTGGAGTACGAGCAGGTCCCGCCGCCGCCCGCGCACGGCCCCGACATCCCGGGGGACGGGGTCTACGAGCCGGAGCCGATGCCCGACGACACCGGCCAGTACGGCGTGTACGACGACGCCGCCTACGCCCCGCCCGCCGCGGGCGACGCCCACCAGAGCGAGGGCCACGGCTATGACGCGGCGGCCTTCGGTGGCTACGACCAGCAGAACTACGGCTACGACGAAACGGGCGGACAGCAGTACGCCGCGTACTCCGACCCGTACATCGGCACGCAGACCTACGGCGCGCGGCAGAGCTACGACACCTACGGCGACCAGCAGCAGTACGCCCCCTACGGAGGCGACACGTACAGCGGCGGGCTCGGCGGGACGTACAGCGACAGCGGCGCGTACCACGACAGCGCGTACACCGACACGCCGCCCGGCGGCGTCTGGGTGCCCCAGCAGCGCACCACCGACGACCAGTACAGCGGTGAACTCCCGCCCGAGCAGCCGTACCCCTACCAGGGCGGGCACCCGGGAGACCACCACGACGGCTCGGGCCACAACGAGCAGCAGTACCGCTACTGAGCCCCGCCGACTCCGGCGGGGCCCGGACTCCGGCGGGCCCGGTCGCTCACTGGGAGCCGCGGAACTCCGGGCCCTCGACGATCAGCCCCGCCACCAGCGTGCCCGACATGCCCGCGTGCGGCAGGCCGCCGCCCGGGTGGGCCCAGCCGCCGACCGCGAAGAGCCCCGGCAGACGGGTGCTGTTGGACGGCTGCAGGAGCCTCCCGCCGGCCGCCGCGAGCGCCGGCGCGGGAACGGCGCCGCCGTCCGCGCCGGTGGCCTCCGCGACATCGGCGGGGGTGCGGACCTCGTGCCACAGCAGACGGCTCCGCAGCTCCGGGACCACGGCCTCGGCGCGGCTGATCACCCGCTGCACGTCCTCGGCGGTGACCTCCAGGTGGGCGGGGACCGTCGCCGTGAGCGTCACCGCCTCGTGCGCGGCGTCCGGCGTCAGCTCCGGGTCGTCGGGGCGGAGGACCGCCAGCGTGGGGGAGGCGGGCAGTCCGGGCCGCCCGCCGAAGAGACGGTCGAGCTCGTCCTCACGGTCCGCCGAGTGCAGCACCGTGCGCAGCGGGGTGCCCTCGGGGCGCGCGCCGGACAGGGCCAGGAAGATCGTCAGCCGGCTCGGCAGACCGGAACGCGCCGGGACGTCACCCTCCGCCCGTATGTTCACACCGGACAGCATCCCGTCCAGGACCGAGGGCGCCACGCCCGCGACGACGAAGTCCCCCTCCGCGGTGGTGCCGTCCGCGAGCTCCACGCCCGCCGCCTTGCCGTCCTTCTCGACGATGCGCGTCACCGCCGCTCCGAACACGAACTCGACCCGCCGGGCCAGGCACCGCTCGTACACCGCACGGGCCAGGGCGCGCATGCCGCCGCGCGCCGACCAGGTGCCGAACGTCTGCTCCAGGTAGGGCAGGACGGCGGCGCTCGCCGGGGTCGTACGGGGATCAAGGCCCTGCGCCAGCGCGAACTGCTCCAGGAGCGCGACCAGCCGCGCGTCCCCGCCCAGCTCCAGCTCGCCGACCTCGCTGAGCGTGGCCGCCCTGCGCTCGCGGCGCAGCAGCCGCTTGTGGGGCACCGCGGGGTAGGGCTCGCGCTCGGCGAGCACCTCCCAGTTCGGCCACAGGGGCTCTTCGAGCAGGGGGCGGCGGGTGCGGTCCCAGGCCTCCCTGGCGCGGTTCATGAACGCCGACCAGCGCGCACCCGCGCCCGCGCCGAGCGCGGTGTCCAGCGCCTCGCCCACGCCCGCGCGCGAGGCGTTCGGCAGGTCCGCCGTCGTGCCGTCCCCGAAGACGTGGCGCACGGCGGGCTCCACCTGGGAGAGCTCGACGCACTTCTCCAGGGGCTCCTTGCCCGTCTTGACGAACAAGTCGCGGTACACCGCGGGGAGGTGCAGCAGCCCGGGGCCCGTGTCGAAGGAGAAGCCGTCCCGCTCGACGCGGCCCACCGCGCCGCCGAACGTCTCCCCGCGTTCGTACACCACCACCCGGTGGCCCGCGACGGCCAGCCGGGCGGCCGCCGACATCGCGCCGAGACCTGCGCCGATCACCACAATCCGTGCCATGCCAGGGACTTTATCGGCAGCCACTGACAGTCAGGGCGTCAGGGCGGCGGCGCCCCCGCCCGGCCCGCGAGCCGCTTCTCCTCGCGCCGCTGCGCCCTGCGCCGCAGGAACCGGCGGATCCGCGAGACGAGGAAGAACAGCAGGAAGAGGCCGATCACGAGGAGCACCGCCGCGATGATGGCGGCGGCCTCCGGATAGAACATCGCGAAGCTGATGAGGCCGCCGACCCCGAGATCCTCGGCCGTGCTCATCACGACGTTGCTGAACGGCTCGGGCGAGGTGTTGATCGCCATCCGCGTCCCGGCCTTCACCGCATGGCTGGCCAGCGCGGTCGACCCGCCCACCGCACCCGCCGCGAGATCCGGGAGGGACCCGCTCTGGCCCGCGAGGAGTGCTCCCACCACGGCGCCGGACACCGGCCGGATCACGGTGTGCACCGTGTCCCAGACGGAGTCGACGTACGGGATCTTGTCGGCGACGGCCTCGCACAGGAAGAGCACGCCGGCCGCGATCAGGACGTCGGGCCGCTGGAGCGCCTCGGGGACCTCGTCGCTCACACCGGTCGCGCCGAAGACGCCGAGCAGCAGGACCACGGCGTACGCGTTGATCCCGCTCGCCCAGCCGCTGGTGAACACCAGGGGGAGTACGGACACGGACGTGATCGTAACCATTGGTGAACGTATCGGCCTGGGGATGAGCACGGAGGTCTGAGTATCCGTACCTAGTGAGTGAGATGAGTACCCGCGCGGATGGGCCCCACCTGCGGAGACGGAAGAGTGTGGGGCACGGAGAAGGGCGCGGTCGCCGGCACCGCCGACACGGGGCGGCGGAACGGCACCGCGCCCTTGGCCGCTCCTTCCGCCACATGGTGGAAGCGAGGTACGGGGGTGACTCGGGGGGACGACCACACGGGGGTCGCACGGGGGTTGCCGGGGGGACACGAAGAAAGCGCCGGTGCGGTGCGGCCAGGGACATGGGGGCACCGCACCGGCGCCTTCGCGTGCGGCCGGTCGTCCGACAGACGTGGTCTACGCGCGCGTGCCGCTGACCCGGCCCTGCAGCAGCCGCGACAACGCCGCGTGCACGTCGTCGAGCGAGCGCTCCGGCTGGAAGGCCTGCCAGTCCAGTGCCGCGACCAGCACCATGCCGACGAGCGCGGCGGCCGTCAGCGGGATGTCGATCTCGTCGCTGAGCTCGCCGCTCTCCACCCCCGCCCGCAGCACGTCCTCGACCACCGCGACGGCCTGCTGCCTGACCACGAGCAGGGTGGACTGCCAGGCGCGGTTGGTGCGCCACAGCTCGGCCACGTAGAGCTGCGTGAAGGCCGGATAGCGGTTGATGAAGACCAGGCCGGCCCGGATCATCGCGTCGAGGGCGTCGACCGTGCTGCCGCCGTTCCTCGCCACCCCGTCGGATGCCTCCTTCAGGGAGGCGGTCAGCAGGCCGACACCGTGCCGCAGCAGCTCTTCGAAGAGGACCGATTTGCTCGCGAAGTTGTAGTAGACGGTGCCTTTCGCGACTCCGGCCCGCTCGGCGATCTCGTCGACCGTCGTGGCCGAGAAGCCCTGTTCCGCGATGAGGGTGACGGCGGCCTCGTAGAGCTTCTGCCGGGTGGCCTCGCGGCGGGTGCTGCCTGTACTGCTGTCCATGGTCCTGATTCTCACAGGTCGCGCCGGGCCGCCCGGCCGCGCCGTGCTCACGGGGTCGGCGTTCACGGGGTCGGCTCCGCTCACAGCGTCAGCTCCGGGTGCAGCCGGTCGAGGGTCCACACCTGCTTGCGGCGCGCGGAGAGCGCGGTGAGGGCAAGGGCGCCCAGGGTGAAGGCCGCCAGGACGGCGCAGCCCTGCCAGACGGGACCGAGACCGCCACCCGTGATGAGTCTCCGGAGAGCCTCGACGACGTAACTCATCGGCAGGAAGGGGTGGATCGCGCTGAAGAAGCCGGGGCTCGTCTGAACGGGGTACGTGCCGCCCGCCGACGTCAGCTGCAGCATCAGCACGGCGAGGACGAGGATCCGTCCGGCCGCTCCGAAGCGGGCGTTGAGCCACTGCACGATCGCCGCGAAGCACGCCGTCACCAGGCAGAGGAAGCCCACCGTGCCCGCCGCCCGCTCCATCTGCAGACCGATGCCCCAGTGCAGTACGGAGAGCAGCGCCGCGGTCTGGAGCACCCCGAGGGCGGCCACCGGAAGCCACCCGGCGAGCGCGATGCGCCACGCGGAGGCGCCCGCGGCGAGCGCGCGCCGGTTGAGCGGCTGGATCACCATGTACGCCACCATCGCGCCGACCCACAGGGACAGCGGGATGAAGTAGGGGGCGAATCCGGTGCCGTAGTTGGGCGCCTTGTGCAGCGACTGGGAGGCGAGCTGCACGGGGTCGGACATGACACCGGTGCGCTCGTCGCGGTCCTTCTTGTCGTAGTCCGGGATCTTCTTGACGCCGTCGTGCAGCCCGCCGGACAGCTTCGACGAGCCGTCGGCCAGCTTGAACATACCGCCCTTGAGGTCGTCGGCGCCGGTCTCCAGCTTGCCGATGCCCTCGTCGAGGTCGGTGGCGCCGGTCCGCGCGGTGCCGAGCCCCGCGTGGATCTTCTTGGCGCCCTTGGCGACCTCACCCGCTCCCTTGTTGAGGTCGTTGATCTGGGTGACGGCGGTGTTCAGGTCCTCGTCGAGGTGCGGGGCGCGGTCGGCGAGCGCCTGGGACTTCTTCTGCAGCGTGGCCAGGTGCTTGTCGAGCTTCTTGACGTCGCTGTTCTGGTCCTTGACCACGGCGTTCATGTCGTCCGCGATCGTCGACACGTTCTCGGCGGCCGTCTTCGCCTTCTTGAACCGTGCGCAGTGGGGGTCGGGGACAGGGGCCTCCTCGCACTGCTCGCGGTAGAAGCCGCCGATGATCCGGGAGGCGTCCCTGGCGCCCTCGGCCGCCGCGGGCGCCAGCTTGACCCAGGTGGACAGGTTGCGGCGCATCGCCTTGGAGGAGTCGGCGACCAGCTGTGCCGTGTCCCCGATCGTCTTGCCGTTGTCCTTCAGGAAGGGCCGCACCTGGTCCGCCGTGCCGTTGACCTTGTCGGCCAGCTTCTGCGTACCGTCGGCGACCTTCTTCGATCCGGTCTGGAGCCTGCCCGCGCCCTTGTCGAGCTTCTCGATGCCACCGGCCAGCTCGCCGCTGCCGTCCTTGGCGTCCCCGAGGCCGCTCGCGAGGTCCTTGGAGCCCTTCTTCGCCTTGCCGATGCCGGTGTCCAGCCTGTCGGCGCCGTCGGCGGCCTTCTGCGTCGCCCCGTGGATGTCGGAGAACGAGATGAAGATCTTGTCGAGGAACGAGCGCGACGCCTTCGTGGACGCGGCGGAGCGCACCTCGGAGAAGACCGTCCGCGAGATCTGCCCGACGATGTAGTTGTTGGCGTCGTTCGTACGGACCCGCAGGGCGCCTGTCTCGGGGGAGTCCCCCGAACTCGACGCGATGCGCTCGCTGAAGTCCGCGGGCATCGTCAGGGACAGGTAGTACGTGCCGTCCTCGACGCCCTTGCGCGCCTCGGCGTCGGTCACCTCGTGCCACTCGAAGGTCTTGCTGTCGCGCAGCCCCTCGACGATGTTGTCGCCCGCCGCGAGCTTCTTGCCCTGCGCGGTGGCGCCCTTGTCGTCGTTGACGAGGGCCACGGGGATGCGGTCGAGACGGCCGTAGGGGTCCCAGAAGGACCACAGGTACAGGGCGCCGTACAGCAGAGGCAGCAGCAGGAGCGCGACGAGCGCGGCGCGCGGCAGCTTCCCCCTGCCGAAGCGCCTGAGCTCAAGCGCGGCGAGCTTCGGCGAGCGCATCCGCCGTCTCCTTCACGTCGTCGGAACGGTTGTCGTCGGAACGGCCGTCGTCGGAACGGTCATCGCCGGAACGGGCGCCGGTGCGGACCACGACGGCGCCCTCGGGCGCCTCGCTGCACACCGCCACGACGGTCATGCCCTGGTCCGTGAGGGACGTCAGCATCCCCCAGGCCGCGGCCCGTTCGGCGTCGGAGAGCTTCAGGTCGGTGTCGTCGACGCCCAGCACGCGCGGGCGGCCGATCAGGGCCAGCGCCACGGAGAGCCGCAGCACTTCGAGCCTCTCCAGGTCGCGCACGGCGGTCCTGCGCCCCTTGGGCAGTGCCTCCAGGTCGAGCCCTGCGGCGGTCAGCGCGGCGTCGACGCGCAGCCGCGTCTCGTTCCTGCGCTCGGCGCGCGGCCGCAGCAGCTCGCGCAGCGAGCCCCCGAACCGCCGCTCCAGGAGCGCCCGTTCGCGCAGGTGCTCGGCGACGGTCAGGGCCGGGTCGAGATCGGTGACACCGGGCACGGGCCCCAGCCCGCTGACCGCGCGCACCGCGGCCAACTGCTTCGGCAGCCGGAAGCGGCCCACACACGCATGGCCCTCGGTGGCACGCATACGTCCCGTCAGCGCGAGCAGAAGACAGGTGCGGCCCGACCCCGAAGGGCCCTCCACCGCGATCAGCGACCCGGACTCCGCACGGAACCCGATGCCGCGGAACGCCCAGCCGCGCGGGCCCTCCAGCCCGAAGTCCTCCGCGGTGACGGCGGCTCCCCGCGCGCCGTCGATCGGACCGTCCACAGTCCCCCCTGCCCCTTCGTCGCACCGGCCGCACCGCACCGGCTTTTGAACTGACTGGTCAGTACAAAAGTAAGCCCGAACCTGGGATCGAGGCAAAGCCCCAGGTCAGAGCCGATTGTCAGTGGCGTACCCCACGATGGGCACATACGGCCACTGCGCCGTCACACGACGACAGGAGGTTCGTCATGGCCAGCACCTCAGCAGCCGCCCGCCGGCACCGCGCCGTCGGCCCTGCTCCCGCACTGACCGGCCCGGCGAGCGATGTCCACCCCGTCCTGCGCCGCGCGACCGCCCCGCCCGCCGCCCTCGAACTCCTCGCCCAGGCCCGCGCCGGACTCGACGAGGCCGCCCGCCTGGAAGCCCCGCACGAGCGCTACGCCACCGCACACCTCGCCGCCCTGCGCACCGCCGCCGCCGTCCTGGCCGCCCGGGGCCGCCCCGAGACGACCGCGCGCCGCAGGCAGCGCATCCGCAGCGCCTGGGAAGTCCTCCCCGAGATAGCCCCCGAACTGACCGAGTGGAGCGCCCTGTTCGCGTCCGGCGCCGCCCGCAGGGCACGCGCCGAGGCGGGCATAGCGGCCGCCGCCACCGCACGAGACGCCGACGACCTGCTCCGCGACGTCGCGATGTTCCTGCGCATCGTCGAGCGGATGCTCGTGCTCCAGCCCGTGCTGCCCCAGCCCCGGCAGGGCTCCGAGGACGCCGGCCGGGAGCCGCCGGACGCGGGCTGACCGGCGCGACCGCATGGTCGGACACGTGGCCGGGGCACCTCGGCGCAGGCAATAGGGTGGAGCCATATCCGCACCCCACGCGCCGAGGAGTCACCTGCCGTGTCGGACCCGATGCGCCCCCGCGCTTCTCTTCGTACAGCAGTCGTCTGGGACGTCCTGGAGGACGCCCTCGACCGCCGGGTCAAGGCAACCGGCAAGGAGTCGCGCACCGAGCTCGACGTGCTCGACACCGGCGGCGGCAGCGGCAACTTCGCCGTGCCCGTCGCCCGGCTCGGCCACCGCGTCACGGTCGTCGACCCCAGCCCGAACGCGCTGTTCGCGCTGGAGCGCAGGGCCGCCGAGGCCGGCGTCGCCGACCGGGTCCGCGGCGTCCAGGGCGACATCCTCGGCCTCTTCGACGTCGTCGACCGGGGCGGCTTCGACGCGGTCCTGTGCCACGGCGTCCTGGAGTACGTGGACGACCCGGCCGAGGGCGTGCGCCTCGCCGTCGACGCGCTGCGCCCCGCCGGCGTCCTCAGCCTGCTCGGCGCGGGCCTCGGCGGCGCCGTGCTCGCCCGTGCCCTCGCCGGGCACTTCAAGGAGGCGCAGACCGCGCTCGCCGACCCGGCGGGCCGCTGGGGCGCAGGCGACCCCGTGCCGCGCCGCTTCACCGCCGAGCAGCTCACCGCGCTCGTCGAGGCCGCGGGCGTGCGCGTCGACGCGGTGCACGGCGTCCGGGTCTTCGCCGACCTGGTCCCCGGCGTCCTCGTGGACACCGAGCCGGGCGCCATGGAGGCCCTCCTGCAGCTGGAGGCCGCCGCCGCCGAGCTGCCCGCCTTCCACGCCGTGGCCACCCAGCTGCACGTGCTCGGTGAGGCGCGGGAGACGTCCGGGGCCTGAGCCGCCCCGCGGCTCACCTGCTGATCAGCGACGCAGCCGCACATGGAGTACGCCACAGGCCCCCCGAACGGGCTACGGGCGCCGTATGATCGAGGGACACCGTTCTGCATGACGGTTCGGCCGCTGGGGAATGCACGCTTCAGCGAGCCGGAGCGGAGTGAAGGTCCGGTTTGGCGAAGTTGGCGTAGAGGGGCGGGTTTCACGGGGGCGATTCCCTGCCTATCCTGAAGGGGACCCCCGGTCGCCCCGGCGACTGCACGATGAGGAGGACTCCGTGCCGCTCTCGGAGCACGAGCAGCGCATGCTCGAGCAAATGGAGCGAGCGCTGTACGCCGAAGATCCCAAGTTCGCGACAGCGCTTGAGGGAAGCGGGCTGCGCACGTACACCCGGAAGCGGGTCTACCAAGCGGTCGTGGGCTTCCTTGTGGGCATCGCCCTTCTCATGTCCGGAATGGTCGCCCAGCAGATCTGGATCAGCGTGGTGGGGTTCCTCGTCATGCTGGGCTGCGCGGTGCTCGCCGTCACCGGCTGGCGCAAAGCGCCGAAACCGGGCGAGCAGGCTTCGGGCACGGCCGCCGCGCCGGGCGGGGCAGCGGCCCCGCGGCAGGCGAGGCAGCGCCGCTCCGTCATGAACCGTATCGAGCAGCGGTGGCAGCGTCGCCGCGACGAACAGCAGGGCGGTCAGTGAGCCCGTCGGCCCACGACTGACCGAGCATACGCAGGCATGTGTGAGGGGCGGCCACCCAGCGGGTGGCCGCCCCTCACGCTGTGCTGACCGGGGCCTCAGCCCTCCTGACCGGCCCGCCGCGGCAGCTTCCGCGTGAGGGTCGACCACCGCTTGGCGGCCCGGTCCCGCCAGCGCTCCCCGAACGCCGCCCACCGGTCCGAGACCGCCCACACCACCCGAGCGGCCGAACGCGGCGCGAGCGTCACACGCAGGCGCGTCATCCGGCCCACCGAAGCGTTCAGGCCGTCCTGGACGCGCCGGACATCCTCGGCGAGACCCGCGGCGGGCTGCGGACGCGGGGCGTAGAGCACCTGCTCCACCGCGGCCGCCAGCCGATGGACGGCCTCAGCCGGACCGCTGCTCAGCTGTCCCGCGCGGACGATCCGCTCGGCGGCCTTCCGCGGGGTCTGCGACTCGTCCGGCGCAATGCCGTGGTCCCAGGCCGTATCGGTCACTTCCAGCCAGGCGCCGAGCGTGCGCGCCGCCGCGTCCGCCGGGGTGCGGCCCCCCGACCCCAGGCGCACGGCCCGGACCCTGGTCCGCCACAGCAGCGGCAGCAGAGGCAGCGCGAGGACGAGCAGCGCCGCCAGAGCGATGCCCACGATCATCGCGACGGGCGGGCCCTCACCGCCCGAACCACCCGCGATCGCCGGAGCGATGCTCGCGCAGCCGCCCTGCTTCTTCTGGTCCGGCGGGCACGTGTCCGAGGCCGACGGCGCCGTGGAGGGCTCGGAGGAGGTGGAGGGCTCCGGGGTGTCGGGGTCGTCCGTGTCGCCGGACGGGACGTCCGACCGGGTGTAGTCCGGCACCGTGCCGCGGCTCGGCGTCGGCTCGAAACGGGTCCAGCCCACGCCCTCGAAGTACAGCTCGGGCCAGGCGTGCGCGTCGCGCAGCCCGACCGACATCGAACCGTCCCCATCGGCCGTGCCCGGGGTGAAGCCCACCGCGACCCGGGCCGGTATCCCCAGCGTCCGCGCCATCGACGCCATCGCGAAGGAGAAGTGGACGCAGAAGCCCTCCTTCTGCTTCAGGAACCGCTCGATCGCCGAGGGACCGCTGCCCGCACGGACCTGCGTGTTGTACGTGAAGCCACCGTCCGACGCGAAGTAGTCCTGGAGCTTGACCGCCTGCTCGTACGGGTTCCCGGCACCCTTGGTGACCTGCCGGGCCCGGTCCGCGACCAGCTGGGGCAGCGAGTCCGGCACCTTCGTGAACTCGCGCCGCAGATCGTCGGGCGGCTCGGGCGCGGCCGCGAGCTGCTCGGCCGTGGGCTCCACGACCAGGCTCTTCACCTTGTACTGCGCACCCCGCGTGGTCTGGCCCCGGTCACCGACGAGGGCCCGCCCCACCGGCTCGTACCGCCAGCGGCCGTCGATCTCCACCTGGCTCGCGGGGAACGGCATCGGCAGCCAGTTCTGCGCGTAGCTGTCGGCGGCCGCGATGTTCGTCTGGATCTCGGTCCTGCGGACGTCGGGACGCAGGCCTTGCGGGTCCGGCAGCGGCGACGGCACGTCCTGGATGCGCCGGACGGTGGTCTTCCACGTCGTGCCGTCGAACTGGTCCAGCGAGACGATCCGCAGATACATCTCGTCGGTCGTCTCGGCGTTCGTGCGGTACGACAGGACCTCACGGTCCTCCGGCTGGTTCAGGCTGTCCTGGAGGGCCACCAGCGGATTGACCGCCGAGATCGTCCCGCCGCCGCCCGAACCGTCGCCGCCCGCACCGCCCGAGCCGTCCAGCAGACCGCCGTCCAGGGCGGGCAGCGCGAGCGGCACCACCAGGGCGATGCCCAGGGCCACCGCCCCGATGCGGCGCCCCGTGCGGACCGGGGCGAGTGCCCCGCTGTTGCTCTCCAGGCCTCCGCTGACCCGTCCCGGCGCGCGCGCCGCGCCGCCGAAGACGCGGCCCCACTGCGAGAGCCGGTCCCGGCCCTCGGCCAGGAGCAGCAGCAGATACCCGGCGGCGGCCAGCAGGAACCAGAGCCATCCGGCGCCGCCGTCGGAGAGCCCCGCCGCGACCGAGTACAGGGCGAGCAGCGGAAGTCCCGCGGGCGCCGCCGTACGGAACGTCACCGCCAGCGCGTCCACCGCGAGGCCGATCACGAGCACGCCGCCGACGAGCATCAGCCGGATGCCGTCGCTGAGCGGCGCCGGGATCATGTACTGGCTGACGTCGTTGCCGCCCGCCTCCAGGAGCAGGCCGAACCGGCGGAACACGTCCGGGCCCGGCACGATCCCCGCCAGTGCCTGTTCGCGGGCGAACACCAGTGTCAGCAGGACCAGCGACACCAGCGCCTGCACCGCCACGGTGAGGGGCCTGGCCAGCGGTACCCGCCGGGCCAGCGCGCCCACGCCGCTCTGCAGCACGAGCAGGACGACCGCCTGCAGGAACCACGTCGCCGGATCGACGAGCGGCAGCAGCGAGCCCGACGCCATGAGCGTGGCCGCCGTGGCGCAGACCGCGAGCCGCGCGCGTCCGCTCATGAAAGTTCCCCCACGTCGCTGTCGTGCCCGGTCCAAAGGTTCCGGCCGTTCATGCCCAACCCCCGCTCGTCGTGCCCGCCGTGGGCGCGGGGTCCGCAGCCGCGCGGGCGTGGTCCGCCTGCCGCCACAGATCCGCGAAACCCGCCCCCGGCGGCACCATCAGCGCCGCCCAGCCCGCCTCCCTGAGCATCTGCACGCGCGCCTCGCCGGCACCGGACGGCAGGGCGCCGGGGCCCTGCGCCCACACCGCGCTGTCCAGCACGAACGCGACCGCCGAGCCGCTGCGCCGACGCATCTTGGCGACCACCGCGGCCTGCTCCTCGTCCAGGTCGCCGAGGAAGGCGACGAGGAGCCCCTCGTTCCCGCCGCGCAGCACGTCGTACGCCCGGGAGAGCCCCGCACCGTCCGAGTGGTCGACCACCGCGAGCGTGTCCATCATCAGGCCGGCCGCGTCCGCCGACTCCTGACTGGCCCCCGCGAAGCCGTCCGAACCCTCACCCGGCACCGAGGCGCCCGTGTCGGTGAGCAGACGCACCGAGAAGCCCCGTTCGAGCATGTGGACCAGCGTCGACGCCGTGCCGGAGACCGCCCACTCGAAGGCCGAGTCGGGCCCCGCGCCCCGGAATCCGGCGCCCCGCGTGTCCAGGAGCACGGTGCAGCGGGCGCGCTGCGGCTGTTCCTCGCGGCGCACCATCAGCTCGCCGTAGCGCGCCGTGGACCGCCAGTGGACGCGGCGCAGGTCGTCGCCGTGCCGGTAGCCGCGCGGGATGACGTCGTCCTCACCGGCCAGGGCAAGGGAGCGGTTGCGGCCGTCGCCGTACCCCTTCGCCTCACCGGTCAGCCGCACCGGAGGCAGTGCCTCCACGCGCGGGATGACCGTCAGGGTGTCGTACGTCGAGAAGGAGCGCGTCAGCTCGCACATGCCGAACGGATCCGTCAGGCGCAGCTGCAGCGGGCCCAGTGGATAGCGTCCGCGCAGGTCCGAGCGGACACGGTAGGACACCTCGCGCCGCCCGCCCGCCTCCACGCGGTCGAGGACGAACCGGGGCCGCGGCCCGAGCACGTACGGCACCCGGTCCTGGAGCATGAGGAGCCCGGTGGGCAGCCGAGAGACGTTGTCCATCCGCAGATGGACGCGGGCCTCCGAACCGGCGGGCACGCGCGCGGGGGACAGCCTGCGGCTGCCCGCCACGCGGTACCGGGTGCGGAACAGGACGGTGGCGCACACCAGGGGCAGCACGGCGAGCAGCAGCCCGACGCGCAGCAGGTCGCTCTGGCCGAGGACGTAGGCGCAGATGGCGGCGGCGACACCGGCCGCGAGGAAGGAGCGGCCGCGGGTGGTCAGCCCCGCGAGAGCCGTGCGCACCCCGCCCTTCTCGTTCTCGGCCTGGCCCGCCGGCCTCCCCCCGGCCGTCATCACAGCCTCCGGGCGCCGGGCGGCTGCTGGTTGAAGTAGGTGTTGGGACCTGGCTGCACGGCGGCGGGCACCGGGGTGTGCTGCAGGATCTCCAGGACGACGGATTCGGCCGTACGCCGGTTCAACTGGGCCTGTGCCGTGGGCAGCAGACGGTGCGCGAGGACCGCGACGGCCAGGGCCTGCACGTCGTCCGGCAGGGCGAACTCACGGCCGCTCAGGGCGGCGGAGGCCTTGGCGGCGCGCAGCAGGTGCAGCGTCGCGCGCGGCGACGCCCCGAGTCTGAGGTCCGGGTGGTTGCGGGTCGCGGCGACCAGGTCCACCGCGTACCTCCGCACGGGCTCGGCCACGTGGACCGTGCGCACCGCGTCGATGAGCTTCACGATCTCGTGCGCGTGCGCCACCGGCTGGAGGTCGTCCAGGGGTGAGACGCCGCCGTGGATGTCGAGCATCTGCAGCTCGGCCTCCGGGCCCGGATAGCCGATCGAGACGCGCGCCATGAAGCGGTCGCGCTGCGCCTCGGGCAGGGGATAGGTCCCCTCCATCTCGACGGGGTTCTGCGTGGCCACCACCATGAAGGGGCTCGGCAGTTCGTAGGTCTGCCCGTCGATGGTGACCTGGCGCTCCTCCATGGACTCCAGGAGCGCGGACTGCGTCTTCGGAGACGCACGGTTGATCTCGTCGCCGATCACGATCTGCGCGAAGATCGCCCCCGGCTTGAACTCGAAGTCCCTGCGCTGCTGATCGAAGATGGACACCCCGGTGATGTCCGACGGCAGCAGGTCCGGTGTGAACTGGATCCGCCGCACGGAGCAGTCGATGGACCGCGCGAGTGCCTTGGCGAGCATGGTCTTGCCCACGCCCGGCACATCCTCGATGAGCAGGTGCCCCTCCGCCAGGAGCACAGTCAGCGAAAGCCGTACGACCTCTGGCTTGCCCTCGATCACACCCTCGACCGACCTGCGGACACGCTCCGCGGTCGTGGTCAGATCTGTGAGGCTCGCTCGATCGTCATAGGTCGTCACCCGGCCCTCCTCGGCCCTTCCCCGCGCTCACGAGGAGCAGGGGTTACCCCATGTCCGGGCCGGGCGCTCGCGCGCACGACCCGGTCCACCCAGAATTCACCGGCAGCACGCGGGAATGGTCCCGCGCGATGCCACCCCCGCATTGTTGTTGGGCATACCGGGTCGTGTCACTCGCCTGTGGATAACTGGCGGCGATTTGCAGGACCTTGCGGCCCTTTGTCAGTCACGCCCCTTGTCGGTCACGCGGGGTCGACCTCCCGCAGCAGACCCGTCTTCACGTCGAACACAAAACCCCGGACGTCCTCGGTGTGCAGCAGGAACGGCGAGGTCCGCACGCGCTCCATCGACTGCCGCACGTCCTGGTCCACGTCACGGAAGGCCTCCACCGCCCAGGACGGGCGCTGTCCGACCTCCATCTCCAGGTCGTGCCGGAACTCCTCGGTGAGGGACTCCAGGCCGCAGGTGGTGTGGTGGATCAGCACGACGCTGCGGGTGCCGAGCGCGCGCTGGCTGATGGTCAGGGAGCGGATGACGTCGTCGGTGACCACACCGCCCGCGTTGCGGATGGTGTGACAGTCACCGAGCTCGAGACCGAGGGCGCCGTGCAGGTCGAGGCGGGCGTCCATGCACGCGACGACGGCGACCCGCAGGACGGGGCGGGCATCCATGCCGGGGTCGGTGAACTGGGCGGCGTACTTTTCGTTGGCTTCTACGAGGCGGTCCGTGACGCCTCCGGCGCCTATGGCGCCGGTCGTGTCGGGCGTGCGGTCCGGGGAGGCTGCGGAAGTCGACATGGCTATGACGTTAATGCGCGTTGATCGTCCGGGCCCGCTGTGAGGAGGGACAAAGAACGTCAAAGACCTTTGTTGTGAGCTAACCCACAGGGCGTCCGCCCGTGCGGCTGAACGGGTGATCCGGCCGCCGTCCGACCCCGTCCGGGACCCCGCCGCGACGCGCAGGCCGGTTGATTGACCGGGAGACACGGTGGACTAAAGTGACGCGAAGCGGGAGACGTGACCTGCTCCCTGCTGGACCGCACATCCCGGGGATTCCCTGAATCCCCCCACGTGCGCGGCGCGTACGTACGGCTCGGCCTCCTCCCGCTCCCGGTCGGCTGACGCCACTTCCCCGGCGCCAGCAGTCCATTCCCCTTCACGGAGCGGGTGGGGACCCGGCGGTGCGTACGCACGCCGCGCCGGACCTGAGAGGGCCCCTTGAGCGACAACAGCCGACACGTCCCGGTGATGCTTCAGCGGTGCCTGGACATGCTGGCCCCCGCGCTCGCCGAGCCGGGCGCCGTCGTCGTCGACTGCACCCTGGGCCTCGGCGGCCACAGCGAGGCCCTCCTCGCCACCTTCCCCTCGGTCCGCCTCGTCGCCCTGGACCGCGACAAGGAGGCGCTGCGCCTCTCCGGCGAACGCCTCGCCCCCTACGGCGACCGGGCCACCCTGGTCCACGCGGTCTACGACGAACTCCCCGACGTGCTCGACCGCCTCGACATCCCGCGCGTCCAGGGCGTCCTCTTCGACCTCGGCGTCTCCTCCATGCAGCTCGACGAGGCGGACCGCGGCTTCGCGTACGCCCAGGACGCCCCGCTCGACATGCGCATGGACCAGACGACAGGCGTCAGCGCGGCCGAGGTCCTCAACACCTACCCGCCGGGCGAACTGGTGCGGATCCTGCGCGCGTACGGCGAGGAGAAGCAGGCCAAGCGCATCGTGAGCGCCGTCGTGCGCGAGCGCGAGAAGGAGCCGTTCAGCAACAGCGCACGGCTCGTCGAGCTCATCCGCGACTCCCTGCCGCAGGCCGCCAAGCGCACCGGCGGCAACCCCGCCAAGCGCACCTTCCAGGCCCTGCGCATCGAGGTCAACGGCGAGCTGAGCGTCCTGGAGAGGGCCGTCCCCGCGGCCGTGAAGTCGCTCGCCGTCGGCGGCCGGATCGCCGTCCTCTCGTACCACTCGCTGGAGGACCGCCTCGTCAAGCAGGTGTTCGCGGCCGGGGCCGCGACGACCGCGCCGCCCGGCCTGCCCGTCGTCCCCGAGCGCTACCAGCCGCGGCTCAAGCTCCTGACCCGAGGTGCCGAACTCCCCACCGAGGAAGAGGTCGCCGAGAACCGCAGGGCGGCACCGGCCCGGCTGCGGGGCGCCCAGCGCATCCGCGAGGACGTCGGATAGCCGCTGCCCCGCGCAGAACCCGCTGATCCCAGGCCGCGAGGAGGCTCCATGAGCAAGAAGCCCGAGCTGCGGGGGAGGGCCGCCCGCCTCGCGCGGCTGCTGCCCCAGGGCCCGAGCCAGGCAGCACGGACCCCCTTCGTGCTCCTCGTCGTCCTGCTCCTCGGCGGCGGCCTGATCGGGCTGCTCATCCTGAACTCCTCCCTCAACGAAGGCTCGTTCCAGCTGAGCGAGCTGAAGAAGGAGACCAAGGACCTCACCGAGGAGGAACAGGAGCTCCAGCGCGAGGTCGACGGCTACGCCGCCCCCGACGCGCTGCAGCGCCGCGCCCAGGAGCTCGGCATGGTCCCCGGCGGCGACCCTGCCTTCCTGAACCCCGACGGCACCGTCCGCGGCGTCCCCGGCACCGCGGCCCGCCCCTCCTCGCTGTCGTACCCCGCGCCCCGCCCGCAGGAGGTCGCGTCCCCCGCCGCCTCCGTCTCCGTCCCGGTCACACCGCCGGCGTCCCCCGCGACCCCGGACCCGGCCGCACCGGCCCCCGCCACACCGCCGCCCGCGCAGCCCGCCGAAACGCCCGCTGCCCAGGCCCCCACGACCCCCCGGCCCACGACGACCCCCGGCAGGTGACGCAAGTGTCCGACAGGGAACCCCCGCGGCGCCGGGTGCCAGGACCCGCGAGGCCCGTCAGGCCCGCACGGCCCGGCGCGCCCCGCCGACCTGCCCAGGGCGGCCGCCCCGCCGCCCGTCGCCCCGCCGCCAAGGGAAAGACCAAGGCCCGCACCATCCGCCTGGGCAGCCCCAGGCCACGGCTGCGCATGGTCAGCCTCGGACTCACCCTGGTGATGCTGGCCTTCGTCGTGCGGCTGCTGCAGGTGCAGGCCGTCGACGCGAGCGCGTACGCGGCCAAGGCCGAGAAGAACCGCTACTTCACCCACACCCTCGCCGCCGAGCGCGGACGCATCACCGACCGCGGCGGCGTCGAGCTGGCCGCCAGCGTCGACGCGTACGACATCACGGCGGACCCCACGCTCTTCACGCCGAAGGAGGCCAAGACCAAGGACGCGCCCGAACAGGCCGCCGCGCTCCTGGCCCCCATCCTCGGCAAGGACACCGCCGAGCTCACCAAGAAGCTCAAGACCCCCGACACCCGCTACGTCCTGCTCGCCCGCCGCCAGACCCCCCAGGTGTGGAAGCAGATCAAGGACCTGCGCGGCGCGCTCGCCGAGCGGGCGGGCACCGACCCGTCCTCCCCGAACGTGCTCGCCGGTGTCCTCGCCGACCCGAGCAGCAAACGGGTCTACCCGAACGACGAGCTCGGCGCCGGGATACTGGGCTGGGTCAACTCCGACGGCAAGGGCGCGGGCGGCCTGGAGGCGCAGCTCGACAAGCAGCTGGCGGGCGAGGACGGCAAGGTCCGCTACGCCCAGTCCGGCGGACGCCAGGTGCCGACCGCGGGCTCCACGGAGACGCCGGCCGTGCCCGGCTCCGACGTCGAGCTCACCATCGACCGCGACATCCAGTGGGCCGCGCAGAACGCGATCAGCGAGCAGGTCAAGAAGTCCAAGGCGGACCGCGGCTACGTGATAGTGCAGGACACCAGGACCGGCGAGGTCCTGGCCATGGCCAACGCCCCCGGCTTCGACCCGAACGACCTCTCCCAGGCCAACGGCGCGGCCCTCGGCAACGCCGCCCTCCAGGACGCGTACGAGCCCGGCTCCACCGCCAAGGTCATGTCGATGGCCGCCGTCCTGGAGGAGGAGGCGGCGACGCCCGGTACGCGCGTGACGGTGCCCAACCGCCTCCACCGCGGCGACCGGCTCTTCCAGGACGACATCGACCACCCCACCTGGCACCTGACGCTCAACGGCGTCCTCGCCAAGTCGTCCAACATCGGCACGATCCTCGCCACCGGGGAACTGGGCAAGACGCAGAAGGACGTCAACAAGGTCCTGTACAAGTACCTGCGCGAGTTCGGCCTCGGTAAGGAATCCGGGCTCGGCTTCCCCGGCGAGACGTCCGGCATCCTCGCGCACCCGTCCAAATGGTCCACCTCGCAGCAGTTCACGATCCCCTTCGGCCAGGGCTTCTCCCTCAACGCCATGCAGGCCGCCTCCGTCTACTCGACCATCGCCAACGGAGGCGTACGCATCGAGCCCACCCTGGTGCGCGGCACGAAGGGCCCGGACGGCCGCTTCACGCCGGCGCCCAGGCCGAAGAAGAACCGGGTCGTCAGCGAGAAGACCGCGAAGACCGTGGCGCAGATGCTGGAGTCCGTCGTCGACGACGAGGAGGGCACCGGCACCAAGGCGCGCATCCCCGGCTACCGCGTCGCGGGCAAGACCGGTACGGCCAACCGGGTCGATCCCGAGACCGGCCGCTACAAGGGCTACACGTCGTCGTTCGCCGGCTTCGCGCCCGCCGACAAGCCGCGCGTCACGGTCTACTGCGCGATCCAGAACGCCACCAAGGGCAGCTACTTCGGCGGCCAGATCTGCGGCCCCATCTACAAGGAAGTCATGGCGTTCGCCCTCAAGACACTCCAAGTCCCGCCCACTGGAAGCGGCCCGGCCCGTCTGCCGGTGACCTTCAAGCCCTGAGACCGACCAGGAACCACCCGTGACAACGATCACCCCCGACCCGGGGAACCGCCCCCCGGCACGCCCCTCACTTCGCTCCGAGAGGGGTACGCCCGGTACGCTCACCGCCGTGCCACACGCTGATCAGTCCCAAACCACCCAGAAGGGCGCTCCCGTGACCTATCCGGGACCGCCGCGGCCGGACCGGGTCTCGCCGACCTCGCTGACCGAGCTCGCAGGCCGGCTGGGCGTCGCCGATCCGGGCAGCGCGCAGATCACGGGCATCACGCACGACTCGCGCGCCGTCCGCCCCGGCGACATCTACGCCGCGCTGCCGGGCGCCCGCATGCACGGCGCCGACTTCGTCGCGCAGGCCGCCGACCTCGGCGCCGCCGCGGTGCTCACCGACCCGACGGGCGCCGAGCGCGCGACCGCCACCGGCCTGCCGGTCCTGGTCGTCGACGACCCGCGCGGCAGCATGGGCGAGCTCGCGGCGACGATCTACGGCCACCCAGGACGCGACCTCCTGCAGATCGGCATCACCGGCACCTCCGGCAAGACCACGACCGCGTACCTCATCGAGGGCGGCCTCAAGGGCGTGCGCTCGACGGGGCTCATCGGCACGGTCGAGATGCGCATCGGCGACGAGCGCATCAAGTCGGAGCGGACGACCCCCGAAGCCACCGACCTCCAGGCGCTGTTCGCGGTGATGCGCGAACGCGGCGTCGAGGCGGTCGCCATGGAGGTCTCCAGCCACGCACTGGTGCTCGGGCGGGTGGACGGCTGCGTCTTCGACGTCGCCGTTTTCAACAACCTCAGCCCGGAGCACATGGAGTTCCACTCCGGCATGGAGGACTACTTCCAGGCCAAGGCGCAGCTGTTCACCGAGCGCCGCTCCCGCGTCGGCGTGGTCAACTTCGACGACGAGTACGGGCGCAGGCTCATCACGGAGTCGGAGGTGCCCGTCACCACCTTCTCCGCCGAGGGCCACCCCGACGCCGACTGGCGCGCCGAGGACGTCGTGGTCGGACCGCTCGACTCGACGTTCGTCGCCGTCGGCCCCAAGGGTGAGCGCGTCGACGCCAAGTCGCCGCTCGCGGGCCCCTTCAACGTCGCCAACACCCTCGCGGCGATCGTCTCGCTGGCCGTCGCCGGGATCGACCCGCAGCAGGCCGCCGACGGCGTCGCCGCGGTGCCCGGCGTCCCCGGCCGCCTGGAGCGCGTCGACGAGGGCCAGCCCTACCTCGCCGTCGTCGACTACGCCCACAAGACGGACGCCGTCGAATCGGTCCTGCGCGCGCTGCGCAAGGTCACCGAGGGCAAGCTGCACATCGTGCTCGGCTGCGGCGGCGACCGCGACAAGACCAAGCGGATGCCGATGGGCGCGGCCGCGGCCCGCCTCGCCGACACCGCCGTACTGACATCGGACAACCCCCGTGGCGAGGACCCCCTCGCGATCCTCGCCACGATGCTCGCAGGCGCCGCCGACGTCCCGGCCCACGAACGCGGCGACGTCGCCGTCTTCGAGGACCGGGCCGCCGCCATCCGCGCCGCCGTCGTCCGCGCGAAGCCGGGCGACACCGTCCTGGTCGCGGGCAAGGGCCACGAGCAGGGACAGGACATCGCCGGGGTGGTGCGTCCCTTCGACGACCGCCAGGTGCTTCGCGAAGCTATCCAGCAAACCCAGGGATGAAGTTGTGATCGCCCTCTCCCTCGCCGAGATCGCCACCGTCGTCGGCGGGCAGACGTACGACATACCGGATCCGGCCGTCCAGGTCACCGGACCCGTCGTCCGGGACTCCCGTGAGGTGGAGCCCGGCAGCCTCTTCGTCGCCTTCGTCGGCGAGCGCGTCGACGGCCACGACTACGCGGCCGACGTGGTCGCCGCGGGCGCGGTCGCCGTGCTCGCCTCGCGGCCCGTCGGTGTGCCCGCCGTCGTCGTCGACGACGTGCAGGCGGCCCTCGGAGCCCTTGCGCGCCACGTCGTGGAGCGGCTCGGCGCCACTCTCGTGGCGCTGACGGGCTCGGTCGGCAAGACCAGCTCCAAGGACCTCCTCGCGCAGGTGCTCCAGCGCAAGGCGCCCACGGTCTTCACGCCGGGCTCGTTCAACAACGAGATCGGCCTGCCGCTGACCGCGCTCAGCGCCACCGACGAGACACGCTTCCTCATCCTGGAGATGGGAGCGCGCGGAATCGGCCACATCCGGTACCTCACCGGACTCACCCCGCCGAAGATCGGGCTCGTCCTGAACGTCGGCACGGCCCACATCGGCGAGTTCGGGGGCCGCGAGCAGATCGCGGTCGCGAAGGGTGAGCTGGTGGAGTCGCTGCCCGCGGACGGCGCCGCGATCCTCAACGCCGACGACCCGCTCGTCCGCGCCATGGCTTCCCGCACGAAGGCACGCGTCCTCCTCTTCGGGGAGTCCGACGACGCCGACGTACGGGCGGAAAATGTCCGGCTCACAGAGAACGGACAGCCCGCTTTTACGCTGCACACACCCTCCGGGTGCAGCGACGTGACCTTGCGGCTGTACGGTGAGCACCACGTGTCGAACGCGCTTGCCGCGGCCGCCGTCGCCCATGAGCTGGGCATGTCCGTGGACGAGATCGCCCTCGCGCTCTCCGAGGCGGGCACGCTGTCCCGCTGGCGGATGGAGGTCACCGAGCGCCCGGACGGCGTGACCATCGTCAACGACGCCTACAACGCGAACCCCGAGTCCATGCGAGCCGCCCTGCGCGCGCTCGTGGCCATGGGCAAGGGACGTCGTACGTGGGCGGTGCTCGGGCACATGGCCGAGCTCGGGGACGAGGGGCTCGCCGAGCACGACGCGGTCGGACGCCTTGCCGTCCGGCTCAACGTGAGCAAGCTCGTGGCAGTCGGGGGCAGGGAAGCGTCCTGGCTCCAACTGGGCGCATACAACGAGGGTTCGTGGGGTGAGGAGTCGGTGCACGTGTCCGACGCACAGGCGGCGATCGACCTGCTGCGCAATGAACTGCGCCCAGGTGACGTCGTGCTGGTGAAGGCGTCCAGGTCGGTCGGTCTCGAGAAGGTCGCCACGGCGCTGCTCGACGACGCCGCGGTGTCTTCTGAGGGGCAGGTCTCCG
Source organism: Streptomyces venezuelae (assembly GCF_008642355.1). Classification (NCBI taxonomy): domain Bacteria; kingdom Bacillati; phylum Actinomycetota; class Actinomycetes; order Kitasatosporales; family Streptomycetaceae; genus Streptomyces; species Streptomyces venezuelae. Next base: position 2,049,004 of record NZ_CP029193.1, on the reverse strand, counting down.
GCCGATGAGGCAGATCCTCTTCGCGGGCGTGATCGGGCTCTTCCTGACCCTGGTCGGTACCCCGCTGCTGATCAAACTCCTGGCCCGCAAGGGCTACGGCCAGTTCATCCGGGACGACGGCCCGCGCGAGCACCACAGCAAGCGCGGTACGCCGACCATGGGTGGTATCGCCTTCATCCTGGCCACGCTCATCGCGTACTTCCTCACGAAGGTCATCACCGGCACGGAGACGACGCTCTCCGGCCTCCTGGTGCTCTTCCTGATGGCGGGCATGGGCCTCGTCGGCTTCCTCGACGACTACATCAAGATCGTCAAGCAGCGTTCGCTCGGTCTGCGCGCCAAGGCGAAGATGGCCGGTCAGCTGATCGTCGGCATCGGCTTCGCCGTGCTCGCGCTGAACTGGCCGGACAACCGCAACCAGACCCCGGCCTCCACCAAGCTGTCGTTCGTCACGGACTTCGGCTGGTCGATCGGGCCGGTCCTGTTCGTGGTCTGGGCGCTGTTCATGATCCTCGCGATGTCGAACGGCGTGAACCTCACCGACGGTCTGGACGGCCTCGCCACCGGCGCCTCCGTGATGGTCTTCGGCGCCTACACGTTCATCGGCGTCTGGCAGTACCAGGAGTCGTGCGCCAACGCGGTCACCCTGACCAACCCCCAGGCGTGCTTCGAGGTGCGAGACCCGCTCGACCTCGCGGTGGTCGCCTCCGCGCTCATGGGCGCCTGCTTCGGCTTCCTGTGGTGGAACACCTCGCCCGCCAAGATCTTCATGGGCGACACCGGCTCGCTGGCCCTCGGCGGCGCGCTCGCCGGCCTCGCGATCTGCTCCCGCACGGAGCTGCTCCTCGCGCTCCTCGGCGGTCTCTTCGTGATGATCACCATGTCGGTCGTCATCCAGGTCGGCTCGTTCAAGCTGACCGGCAAGCGCGTCTTCCGCATGGCACCGCTCCAGCACCACTTCGAACTCAAGGGGTGGTCCGAAGTCCTTGTGGTGGTCCGCTTCTGGATCATCCAGGGCATGTGCGTGATCGTCGGTCTCGGACTCTTCTACGCGGGATGGGCAGCCGAAAAGTGACCACTGTGTCCGAGTGGCAGGGCAAGAACATCACCGTCGCCGGTCTCGGCGTGAGCGGCATCAGTGCCGCCCGCGCCCTGGCCGGCCTCGGCGCGACGGTCACCGTCGTGGACGGCGGCTCCGGAGAGGCGCACCAGGAGCGTGCCGCCTCCCTGGAGGGCGAGGGCATCTCCGTATGTCTGGGAGACGCGCAGACGCTTCCCGAGGGCACCGACCTCGTGGTCACCTCGCCCGGCTGGAAGCCCTCCTCACCGCTCTTCGCGGCGGCCGCGGACGCGGGCGTGGACGTCGTCGGCGACGTCGAGATCGCCTGGCGCCTGCGCGGCCCCGACGCGGCACCCTGGCTCGCCGTCACGGGCACCAACGGCAAGACCACGACCACGCAGATGCTCGCCTCGATCCTGACGGCGGGCGGCCTGCGCACGGCCGCCGTCGGCAACATCGGCACCCCGATCGTGGACGTGATCCTGGAGGGCGACGACGCGTACGACGTGCTCGCCGTCGAGCTCTCCTCGTACCAGCTGCACTGGGCGCCCTCGGTGCGCGCCCACTCCGCGGCGGTCCTCAACCTCGCGCCGGACCACCTGGACTGGCACGGCTCCATGGAGGCGTACAGCGCCGACAAGGGGCGGATCTACGAGGGCAACAGGGTCGCCTGCGTCTACAACGTCTCGGACAAGGCCACCGAGGACCTCGTCCGCGAGGCCGACGTCGAAGAGGGCTGCCGCGCCATCGGTTTCACGCTGAATGCGCCCGCGCCCTCGCAACTGGGCGTCGTGGACGGCATCCTGGTCGACCGTGCCTTCGTGCCGGACCGCCAGAAGCAGGCCCAGGAGCTCGCCGAGATCTCCGACGTCCAGCCGCCCGCGCCGCACAACATCGCCAACGCGCTGGCCGCGGCGGCCCTCGCCCGCGCCTTCGGCGTGCAGGCGACGGCCGTCCGCGACGGCCTGCGGGCCTTCCGCCCCGACGCGCACCGCATCGAACACGTCGCCGACGTCGAGGGCGTGGCGTACGTCGACGACTCCAAGGCCACCAACACCCACGCCGCCGAGGCGTCGTTGGCGGCGTACGAGTCGATCGTCTGGATCGCCGGCGGCCTCGCCAAGGGCGCCACCTTCGACGGACTCGTCGAGAACGCGGCGAAGCGGCTGCGCGGCGCCGTCCTCATCGGCGCGGACCGCGAGCTGATCCGCGAAGCCCTCGCGCGACACGCGCCCGAGGTCCCGGTCGTCGACCTCGACCGGACCGACACTGGGGCGATGTCCGAGGCGGTACGCCGGGCGGCGGAACTCGCCCAGCCGGGGGACACCGTGCTGATGGCTCCGGCCTGTGCGTCGATGGACATGTTCACCAACTACAACAAGCGTGGTGAAGCGTTCGCGGACGCCGTCCGCGAGCTCGGCTCCACGAGCGCCTGACCGGGCTTTCCGCCCGGCGGGGCGCCGGGCACACCCTTGGGAGGGGAACGTGGCCAGGTCTTCCGTGCGGGTCGCGAGGCGACCGGCTCCGGTACGCGCCAGAGGAGCCTCCCAGCCTCCGGGCGAGAGCGGGCCCAGGCGGCTCTACAACAGGGTCCGCAAGGCCTGGGACAGGCCGCTCACGGCGTACTACCTGATTTTCGGCAGCAGCCTGCTGATCACCGTCCTGGGCCTCGTGATGGTCTACTCGGCCTCGATGATCCAGGCGCTGCAGCTCAACCTGCCCGCCTCGTACTTCTTCCGCAAGCAGTTCGTGGCGGCCGTGCTCGGCACGATCCTGCTCCTGGTCGCCATGCGGATGCCGATCAAACTGCACCGGGCGCTCGCCTACCCGATCCTCGCGGTGACCGTCTTCCTGATGGCCCTCGTACAGATCCCGGGGATAGGGCGCAGCGTCAACGGCAACCAGAACTGGATCTACCTGGGCGGCCCGTTCCAGCTCCAGCCCAGTGAGTTCGGCAAGCTCGCCCTGGTCCTGTGGGGCGCCGACCTGCTCGCGCGCAAGCACGACAAGCGGCTCCTCGCCCAGTGGAAGCACATGCTCGTGCCGCTCGTCCCCGTCGCCTTCATGCTGCTCGGACTCATCATGCTCGGCGGCGACATGGGCACGGCGATCATTCTCACCGCGATCCTCTTCGGACTGCTCTGGCTGGCCGGAGCGCCCACCCGGCTCTTCGCGGGGGTGCTCAGCATCGCGGCGGTCCTCGGTGTGATCCTCATCAAGACCAGCCCCAACCGCATGGCCAGGCTCGCCTGCATCGGCGCGACGGATCCGGGCCCCGGCGACCAGTGCTGGCAGGCCGTGCACGGCATCTATGCCCTCGCCTCCGGCGGATTCTTCGGTTCCGGACTCGGCGCGAGTGTGGAAAAATGGGGTCAACTGCCGGAACCGCACACCGACTTCATCTTCGCCATCACCGGGGAGGAACTCGGCCTGGCAGGGACACTGTCGGTGCTCGCCCTGTTCGCGGCTCTAGGCTATGCGGGTATCCGCGTGGCCGGACGCACGGAGGACCCCTTCGTACGGTATGCCGCGGGAGGCGTGACCACCTGGATCACGGCGCAGGCCGTGATCAACGTCGGTGCGGTGCTCGGTCTGCTGCCGATCGCCGGTGTCCCGCTCCCGCTGTTCTCCTACGGGGGTTCGGCCCTGCTGCCGACCATGTTCGCCATCGGACTCCTCATCGCCTTCGCGCGATCGGACCCGGCGGCGAAGGCGGCCCTGGCCATGCGGCAACCTCGGGTGAGATGGAACACGATGCGACGGCGCGTCAAGGCGCGTTCGTCCGGAGAGCGGTGAATTTCGGTGCATGTCGTACTCGCCGGTGGGGGGACCGCCGGCCACATCGAGCCCGCGCTCGCCCTCGCGGACGCCCTGCGGAGGCAGGACCCGACCGTGGGCATCACGGCCCTGGGCACGGAGCGTGGACTCGAGACCCGACTCGTACCCGAGCGGGGCTACGAACTCGCGCTGATCCCGGCCGTACCGCTGCCGCGCAAGCCCACCCCTGAACTGATCACCGTCCCGGGGCGGCTGCGCGGCACCATCAAGGCGGCCGAGCAGATCCTGGAGCGCACCAAGGCGGACTGCGTCGTCGGCTTCGGCGGCTACGTGGCCCTGCCCGGCTACCTCGCGGCCAAGCGGACCGGGACACCGATCGTCGTGCACGAGGCCAACGCGCGCCCCGGCCTCGCCAACAAGATCGGTTCGCGGTACGCGCACGGGGTGGCCGTCGCCACCCCTGACAGCAAGCTGCGCAACTCCCGATACATCGGCATCCCGTTGCGGCACACCATCGCGACGCTGGACCGGGCCCGGGTCCGTCCCGAGGCGCGCGCCGCCTTCGGCCTCGACCCCAACCTGCCGACGCTGCTCGTCTCCGGCGGCTCGCAGGGCGCCCGGCGGCTCAACGAGGTCGTCCAGCAGGTCGCTCCGGTCCTCCAGCGCGCGGGCATCCAGATCCTGCACGCGGTCGGCCCGAAGAACGAATTGCCGCAAGTGCACCAGATGCCGGGGATGCCCCCCTACATCCCGGTACCGTACGTGGACCGGATGGACCTCGCGTACGCCGCGGCCGACATGATGCTCTGCCGCGCGGGCGCGATGACCGTGGCCGAACTCTCCGCCGTCGGGCTCCCCGCCGCCTACGTCCCGCTGCCGATCGGCAACGGCGAACAGCGGCTCAACGCCCAGCCGGTGGTCAAGGCCGGCGGCGGACTGCTGGTCGACGACGCGGAACTGACGCCCGAGTGGGTCCAGGGCAACGTGCTGCCCGTGCTCGCCGACCCGCACCGGCTGTACGAGATGTCCCGCGCGGCCTCGGAGTTCGGCCGCAGGGACGCCGACGAACTGCTCGTCGGCATGGTGTACGAGGCGATTGCGTCACGCCGCAACGCGTGAGAAGGCAGGGGACCGTGGCCGGACCGACCACCGCCGAACGGCAGCAGAAGAAGTCCGGCCCGCCCCGCCCGCAGCGCACCCGCCGCCTCCGGCTGCCGCGTTCGCGCACTGTGATCATCGTTTCGGTGCTCGCCGTGCTGTTCGGCACCGGGGCGGTCTGGGCGCTCTACGGTTCGCAGTGGCTGCGTCTCGAGGACGTGAAGACGTCGGGAACCCGCGTCCTGACGCCCGAAGAAGTCCGCGAGGCGGCCGACGCCCCCGTCGGGGAACCACTGATTTCGGTCGACACGGATGCGATCGAGGACCGGCTGCGCTCAAAATTGCCCCGAATTGACTCGGTTGACGTCGTCCGCTCCTGGCCGCACGGAATCGGACTCAAAGTGACGGAACGCAAGCCGGTTCTCCTCATCGAAAAGGGCGGAAAGTTCGTCGAAGTGGACGCCGAGGGAGTGCGATTCGCCACGGTCGGACGCGCGCCCGGGGGAGTCCCGAAGCTCGAATTGAGGGTGGACCGGGACAGCGCGGCGGCCAGCCTGCGCCGCTTCGGCACCGACCGGCTGCTGCGCGAGGCGGTGCGGGTCGCCGGTGACCTGCCCGAAGCGGTCGCCCGCGATACCCGGAACATCAAGGTCCGTTCGTACGACTCCATCTCGCTGGAGTTGAAGGGCGGACGGACCGTCGACTGGGGCAGCGGCGAGAAGGGGCGGTCCAAGGCCACTACCCTCACCGCGCTCATGAAAGCGGCGCCCAAGGCACGGCACTTCGACGTGAGCGTCCCCACCGCCCCCGCATCGTCGGGCAGTTGACGCGTATCGTCGCAGGCCAGCACCCTGGTTCGGCAGCGCTACGGCTGATCACATAGGGTGAAAAGAAAAACGGGAGGTTCGGCGTGTTCGTTGAACGTGCGCCACTTGTCGACTTAGTGTCCTGTTCGGAAGAGTCCAAGGAACAGACACACTGGTAACCCTAAACTTCAGCGTTAGGGTTCGGGTCGGCGTTCGGACCGTCCCATTCGGCATCAGTCGTCGTATCGCGCCAGAGCGAAACGGCGACACGTAACTCGAGGCGAGAGGCCTTCGACGTGGCAGCACCGCAGAACTACCTCGCAGTCATCAAAGTCATCGGTGTCGGCGGCGGTGGTGTCAATGCCATCAACCGGATGATCGAGGTCGGTCTCAAGGGCGTCGAGTTCATCGCCATCAACACCGACGCGCAAGCCCTGTTGATGAGCGACGCCGACGTCAAGCTCGACGTGGGCCGTGAACTCACCCGCGGACTCGGCGCCGGCGCCAACCCGGCCGTCGGCCGCAAGGCCGCAGAGGACCACCGCGAGGAGATCGAGGAGGTCCTCAAGGGGGCCGACATGGTCTTCGTCACCGCCGGCGAAGGCGGCGGCACCGGCACCGGCGGCGCACCTGTCGTCGCCAACATCGCACGCTCGCTGGGCGCCCTCACCATCGGCGTGGTCACCCGGCCCTTCACCTTCGAGGGCCGCCGCCGCGCCAACCAGGCCGAGGACGGCATCGCGGAGCTGCGCGAAGAGGTCGACACCCTCATCGTCATCCCCAACGACCGGCTCCTGTCCATCTCGGACCGCCAGGTCTCCGTCCTCGACGCCTTCAAGTCGGCGGACCAGGTCCTGCTCTCCGGTGTCCAGGGCATCACCGACCTCATCACCACGCCCGGCCTGATCAACCTCGACTTCGCCGACGTCAAGTCGGTCATGTCCGAGGCCGGTTCGGCGCTCATGGGCATCGGCTCGGCCCGCGGCGACGACCGCGCGGTGGCCGCGGCCGAGATGGCGATCTCCTCGCCGCTCCTGGAGGCGTCCATCGACGGCGCCCGCGGTGTGCTGCTCTCCATCTCCGGCGGCTCGGACCTCGGTCTCTTCGAGATCAACGAAGCGGCCCAGCTGGTCAGCGAGGCAGCGCACCCAGAGGCCAACATCATCTTCGGCGCCGTCATCGACGACGCCCTCGGCGACGAGGTCAGGGTCACCGTCATCGCGGCGGGCTTCGACGGCGGACAGCCACCGTCCAAGCGTGACAACGTCCTCGGCTCGGCATCGTCCGGCCAGGCCAAGCGGGAAGAGCCCGCGACGCCCGCCCGCCCTGCCGAATCGTCCCGCCCGGCCTTCGGCGGACTCGGCTCCGTCACCCCGCGCGACGAGCCCGCCACCCCGGAGCCCGCTGAGGCGGCCCCGGTGAGCGAGACCCCGTCCGCGCCGGTGGCCCCGCCGCAGGTCCCGCCGGCCCGTCCCTACCAGGACAGCCAGGCCGAAGAGCTGGACGTGCCGGACTTCTTGAAGTGATAAGCAAGCACAGCACCGTGAGCGGCGCGCACTTCGCCTTCACCGACAGGTGGGGCGGGGTGAGCGCCGTTCCGTACGAAGAGCTCAACCTGGGCGGCGCGGTCGGCGACGACCCCGAGGCCGTGCGCACCAACCGCACGCTCGCCGCCAAGGCCCTCGACCTCGACCCGGCCCGCGTCGTCTGGATGAACCAGGTGCACGGCCGCGATGTCGCGGTGGTCGACGGGCCCTGGGGCCCCGACGCCGAGATCCCGGCCGTCGACGCGGTGGTGACCGCCCGCAGGGGCCTCGCCCTCGCCGTCCTCACCGCCGACTGCACGCCGGTCCTGCTCGCCGACCCGGTCGCCGGGGTGGTGGCCGCGGCGCACGCGGGCCGTCCCGGCATGCTGGCGGGCGTCGTTCCCGCCGCCGTCGAGGCCATGGTGGGACTCGGCGCGGAGCCCGGCCGCATCGTCGCCCGCACTGGTCCCGCGGTCTGCGGGCGCTGTTACGAAGTGCCGGAGGCGATGCGCGCCGACGCCGCCGCGATCGAGCCCGCGGCGTACGCCGAGACGAGTTGGGGCACGCCCGCGGTCGACGTGACCGCCGGGGTGCACGCCCAGCTGGTGCGGCTCGGGGTGTGCGACCGGGCGCAGTCGCCGGTGTGCACCCTGGAATCCGGTGACCATTTCTCGTACCGCCGCGACCGGACCACCGGTCGTCTCGCGGGCTATGTCTGGCTGGACTGATAGCGCATGACGGAGCGGAAGACCCAACTCGCGGCGAATCTCGCGCAGGTCGAGGAGCGCATCACCGCGGCGTGCGCCGCGGCCGGACGCAAGCGCGAGGAAGTGACCCTGATCGTGGTCACGAAGACCTATCCGGCGAGCGATGTGCGGATCCTGTCCGAACTCGGTGTGCGGCACGTCGCGGAGAACCGCGACCAGGACGCGGCGCCGAAGGCGGCGGAGTGCGCGGACCTCCCTCTCACCTGGCACTTCGTCGGTCAGTTGCAGACCAATAAGGTCCGTTCCGTGGTCGGTTATGCCGATCTGGTGCAGTCCGTCGATCGTCCCAAGCTCGTCACAGCTCTCTCGACGGCCGCGGTGCGCGCGGAGCGCGAGCTCGGCTGTCTGATCCAGGTCGCGCTCGACGCGGAGGAGAACGGCCGGGGCGAGCGCGGGGGCGTCGGGCCGGGCGGAATCGAAGAGTTGGCCGGTCTCGTGGCGGGGGCGCCGGGGCTGCGGCTCGACGGTCTGATGACCGTCGCCCCGCTCACCGGACCGTACGCGGGCCGGCAACAGGCGGCGTTCGAGCGGTTGATGGAATTCTCAACCCTCATGCGCGCGGCTCATCCTGCTGCGAACATGGTGTCGGCAGGGATGAGTGCGGACCTCGAACAGGCTGTTGCGGCCGGGGCGACACATGTGCGCGTCGGAACGGCGGTACTCGGAGTCCGAGCCGGGCTCGGGTAACGTCGCCAAGAAGTCGGACCACAGCAGAAAATATGGTCATTCTCGCTGTTGGGCGGGGATACCTCGTGGATCGCGAGCAGTTGGTGACGACAGCCGATCCACCACAGAGCGGAGGACTCAGAGCATGGCCGGCGCGATGCGCAAGATGGCGGTCTACCTCGGCCTCGTGGAGGACGATGGGTACGACGGTCCGGGGTTCGACCCCGATGACGAGTTCGAACCCGAGCCGGAGCCGGAGCGTGACCGCAGGAGGCACGAACCAGCGCATCAGTCGCACCAGTCCCACCAGTCACAAAGGGACGAATCGGTGCGAGTGGTGCAGCCGCCCGCCCCGCGCGAGCCGGCGGCCCATTCCGCTTCGCCAGCCGCGGAATCCGGACGTCCGGCACGAATCGCCCCCGTGGCATCCATCACACCTGAACGCCAGAGCCTGGAGAAGAACGCACCGGTGATCATGCCCAAGGTCGTGTCCGAGCGGGAGCCCTACCGCATCACCACATTGCACCCCCGGACCTACAACGAGGCCCGTACCATCGGGGAACACTTCCGTGAAGGCACTCCGGTGATCATGAATCTGACGGAGATGGACGACACGGATGCGAAGCGACTTGTCGACTTTGCGGCCGGTTTGGTCTTCGGCCTGCATGGCAGCATTGAACGAGTGACGCAGAAGGTGTTCCTGTTGTCGCCTGCTAACGTCGATGTAACGGCGGAGGACAAGGCTCGCATCGCAGAGGGCGGGTTCTTCAACCAGAGCTGAGACGCAGTGATGCAGTAGTTGCCGTAACCGCAGTACCGGATCGACGAAGTACGAGTAACAGGGGAGAGGGAACCGCGAACATGAGCGTGGTCGTGCAGGTGCTTTACATCGCGCTGATGTGCTTCCTCATCGTGCTGATCTTCCGGCTGGTCATGGACTACGTCTTCCAGTTCGCCCGCTCATGGCAACCCGGCAAGCCGATGGTGGTCGTTCTGGAGGCCACCTACACTGTCACTGATCCACCGCTCAAGCTCCTGCGGCGGTTCATTCCGCCGCTGCGTCTCGGGGGCGTGGCGCTCGACCTGTCCTTCTTCGTACTGATGATCATCGTCTACATCCTGATCCACATCGTGAGTCAGCTGTGATGAGTGCGATGTCTAATACGGTCTTGCCGAATGCCGACGACTACGTTGAGGTGAAGAGATGCCGTTGACCCCCGAGGACGTGCGGAACAAACAGTTCACGACCGTCCGCCTCCGAGAAGGCTATGACGAGGACGAGGTCGATGCCTTCCTCGATGAGGTCGAAGCCGAACTGACGCGGCTCCTCCGTGAGAACGAGGACCTGCGTGCCAAGCTCGCCGCGGCCACCCGTGCCGCCGCGCAGAACCAGCAGCAGGGCGGGATGCGCAAGGGCCCCGACGGCCCCGGCCCCCAGGACCAGCGCGGTCCCGGTGCCCCCGTGCCCGCCGCAATATCGGGTCCGCAGCCGGTCCCGCCGCAGCAGCAGATGGGTGGCCCCATGGGCGGCCCGCCGCAGCTGCCCGGTGGCGCTCCGCAGCTGCCCGCAGGCCCCAGTGGACACGGTCCGCAGGGCGGCCCGCAGGGTCCGGGCCCGATGGGCCAGGGTCCGATGGGCGGCCCCATGGGCGGTCCGATGGGCGGTCACGGCCCGCAGATGCCGCAGCCCGGTCAGGGCCCCGGCGGCGACAGCGCCGCCCGTGTGCTCTCCCTCGCGCAGCAGACCGCGGACCAGGCGATCGCGGAGGCCCGTTCCGAGGCCAACAAGATCGTCGGCGAGGCCCGTTCGCGCGCCGAAGGCCTCGAGCGTGACGCCCGTGCCAAGGCCGACGCCCTGGAGCGGGACGCACAGGAGAAGCACCGCGTCGCGATGGGCTCCCTGGAGTCCGCTCGCGCCACGCTGGAGCGCAAGGTCGAGGACCTGCGCGGCTTCGAGCGCGAGTACCGCACGCGTCTGAAGTCGTACCTGGAGTCGCAGCTGCGTCAGCTGGAGACCCAGGCCGACGACTCGCTGGCCCCGCCGCGCACTCCGGCCGCCGCCTCGCTGCCGCCGTCCCCGGCGCCGTCGATGGCTCCGGCCGGTGCGGGTGCCCCGTCCTACGGCGGCAACCAGTCGATGGGCGGCAACAACCAGCCCAACGGCGGCCCGTCCTACGGCGGCCAGCAGCAGATGTCTCCCGCGATGACCCAGCCGATGGCGCCGGTGCGGCCGCAGGGCCCCGCCCCGATGCAGCAGGCTCCGTCGCCGATGCGTGGCTTCCTCATCGACGAGGACGACAACTGACGGGCGTGACCACGCCCTAGGCGTCGGCAGCGTTCAGGGCCGGGCCCCCAGAGTTTCTGGGGGCCCGGCCCTTTTGTGCGCCCGCCCTGGGCCGGAATGCGCAAAAGGCCCGGTCCCGCCGAGATCATCGGCGGGACCGGGCCTTCGTGCGGGTGCTTACGCCTTGCGGAGGCGGAAGGTCAGCTTCAGGGAGTCGTCCGTGAACGGCGCTCCGTAGGAGTCGTCCGCCGCCTCGCCTTCGGCGAAGTCTGTCGCGAGGACCTCGTCCGCGATCAGCCCGGCGTGCTCGGCCAGGGCCGTGGACACCGCCTCGTCCGTCGAGGTCCAGCGCAGGGCGATCCGGTCCGCGACGTCCAGGCCGCTGTTCTTGCGGGCCTCCTGGATCAGGCGGATCGCGTCGCGGGCCAGTCCTGCCCGGCGCAGCTCCTCGGTGATCTCCAGGTCGAGGGCGACCGTGGCGCCGGACTCGGACGCCACCGACCAGCCCTCGCGGGGGGTCTCCGTGATGATGACCTCGTCCGGGGCCAGCGTCACCGTCTCGCCGTCGACCTCCACGGAGGCCGTGCCCTCGCGCAGGGCGAGGGACAGCGCGGCGGCGTCCGCCTCGGCGACGGCCTTGGCGACCGCCTGCACGCCCTTGCCGAACCGCTTGCCGAGCGCCCGGAAGTTCGCCTTGGCCGTGGTGTCGACCAGTGAACCGCCGACCTCGGAGAGCGACGCCAGCGAGGAGACGTTGAGCTCCTCGGTGATCTGGGCGTGCAGCTCCGGGTTGAGGGAGTCGAAGCCCGTCGCCGCGATCAGCGCGCGGGACAGCGGCTGGCGGGTCTTGACGCCCGACTCGGCGCGCGTGGCGCGGCCGAGCTCGACGAGTCGGCGTACGAGAACCATCTGCTGGGACAGGTCCGGGTCGATGGCGGAGAGGTCCGCCTCCGGCCAGGTGGACAGGTGCACCGACTCCGGGGCGTCGGGCGTCACCGGCACGATCAGGTCCTGCCAGACACGCTCACTGATGAACGGGGTCAGCGGGGCCATCAGGCGAGTGACCGTCTCGACGACCTCGTGCAGGGTGCGCAGGGCCGCCTTGTCGCCCTGCCAGAAGCGGCGGCGGGAGCGGCGGACGTACCAGTTCGAGAGGTTGTCGACGAAGACGGACAGGAGCTTGCCCGCGCGCTGGGTGTCGTAGCTCTCCAGTGCCTGGGTGACCTGGTCGGTGAGCGCGTGCAGCTCGCTGAGCAGCCAGCGGTCCAGGAGCGGGCGGTCGGCGGGCGCCGGGTCGGCTTCGCTGGGGGCCCACTTCGATGTACGGGCGTACAGCGCCTGGAAGGCGACCGTGTTCCAGTACGTGAGGAGGGTCTTGCGGACGACCTCCTGGATGGTGCCGTGGCCCACGCGGCGGGCCGCCCAGGGGGAGCCGCCGGCCGCCATGAACCAGCGGACCGCGTCGGCGCCGTGCTGGTCCATGAGCGGGACCGGGTCCAGGGTGTTGCCCAGGTGCTTGGACATCTTGCGGCCGTCCTCGGCGAGGATGTGACCGAGGCAGACCACGTTCTCGTAGGACGACTTGTCGAAGACCAGGGTGCCGACGGCCATCAGCGTGTAGAACCAGCCGCGGGTCTGGTCGATGGCCTCCGAGATGAACTGCGCGGGGTAGCGGCTCTCGAAGAGCTCCTTGTTCTTGTGCGGGTAGCCCCACTGCGCGAACGGCATCGAGCCCGAGTCGTACCAGGCGTCGATGACCTCGGGCACGCGTGTGGCCGTCGTTCCGCAGCCTTCCTGCGGGCAGGGGAAGGTGACGGCGTCGATGAACGGGCGGTGCGGGTCCAGGCCGGACTGGTCGGTGCCCGTGAGGTCGGAGAGCTCGGCGCGGGAGCCGACGCAGGTGAGGTGGTCCTCCTCGCAGCGCCAGATGGGCAGCGGGGTGCCCCAGTAGCGGTTGCGGGACAGCGCCCAGTCGACGTTGTTGGTCAGCCAGTCGCCGAAGCGGCCGTGCTTGACGGACTCCGGGAACCAGTTGGTCTTCTCGTTCTCCTGGAGGAGGCGGTCCTTGATGGCCGTGGTGCGGATGTACCAGGACGGCTGGGCGTAGTAAAGCAGGGCCGTGTGGCAGCGCCAGCAGTGCGGGTAGCTGTGCTCGTAGGCGATGTGCTTGAAGAGCAGCCCGCGCTCGTCGAGGTCGGCGGTCAGCTTTTCGTCGGCCTTCTTGAAGAAGACGCCGCCCACGAGGGGGACCTCCTCCTCGAAGGTGCCGTCCGGGCGGACCGGGTTGACGACCGGCAGGCCGTACGCACGGCAGACCTTGAGGTCGTCCTCACCGAAGGCGGGGGACTGGTGGACGAGACCGGTGCCGTCCTCCGTCGTCACGTACTCGGCGTTCACCACGTAGTGGGCGGGGGCCGGGAACTCTACGAGCTCGAACGGACGTTGGTAGTTCCAGCGCTCCATCTCGGCGCCGGTGAAGGTCTCGCCGGTGGTCTCCCATCCCTCGCCGAGGGCCTTCTCGACGAGCGGCTGGGCGACGACCAGCTTCTCCTGGCCATCCGTCGCGACGACGTACGTGACGTCGGGGTGCGCGGCGACGGCGGTGTTGGAGACGAGGGTCCACGGGGTCGTCGTCCAGACCAGGAGGGCGGCTTCGCCCGCGAGAGGTCCGGAGGTGAGGGGGAAACGGACGTAGACGGACGGGTCGACGACCGTCTCGTACCCCTGCGCCAGCTCGTGGTCGGAGAGGCCGGTGCCGCAGCGGGGGCACCAGGGGGCGACGCGGTGGTCCTGGACGAGGAGGTCCTTGTTGAAGATCTCCTTCAGCGACCACCAGACCGAGTCGACGTACTCGGGGTTCATCGTGCGGTACGCGTCGTCGAGGTCGACCCAGTACCCCATGCGGGTCGTGAGCTCGGCGAAGGCGTCGGTATGCCGGGTCACGGACTCGCGGCACTTGGCGTTGAACTCGGCGATGCCGTACGCCTCGATGTCCTTCTTGCCGTTGAAGCCGAGTTCCTTCTCGACGGCGAGCTCGACGGGGAGGCCGTGGCAGTCCCAGCCGGCCTTGCGGGCGACGTGGTAGCCCCGCATGGTGCGGAAGCGCGGGAAGACGTCCTTGAAGACGCGGGCCTCGATGTGGTGGGCCCCCGGCATGCCGTTGGCGGTGGGCGGGCCTTCGTAGAACACCCACTCGGGGCGGCCCTCGGACTGCTCGAGGCTCCGGGCGAAGATCTTCTGCTCGCGCCAGAAGTCGAGCACGGCGTGCTCGAGGGCGGGCAGGTCGACCTGGGCGGGCACCTGACGGTACTGCGGCGGCGTATTCAACGAGTCCTCCGGCGGATGTGCTGCCTTCCGTCGGAGGGACGAGAGCCGTGTGCGCCTGGTGCGGCGCGCTCCCGCGGTACCACCCTCCTTGGCCCTCCGGCGCGGGGTTCGCACCGGTGAGCCCCCTCATTGGGGTCGCGATACCGGTTCTACTGGCCTCGGCTGTCTCGCCTCGGCGTTCTTCCGGCGGCTCCGGGGTGATCTTCACGTCGCGCCGGCCCCCGGGCTCGCACCGTCCCCGGGTCGCTCATGGCTGCGTACGCCGCTACTCGTCCCCATCCACGCTTCTCGCTGTCGTCCAGTGTACGGCGCGCGGGGAGGGGACTCCGACCGGTCTTCCGGGAGCCTCCGGGCGGGCGGGGGAGGGGGCGGCGACTGACCCGAATGGCGACATGCGGGGCGAGCGGTTCCGGGCGCGTTCCGTCCTGCGGATTACCCGGCAGGGAGTTGGGCACAACGCATGCAGACTCGCCTCGCGGCACCTGCGGGGCGGGGGGATCGGGCGGCGTGCCCCGTTGCCGCGGGCCTGGAGTCGATTTATCGTCCCAGCACGATTCGCGAGCAAGATCACAATATGTGAAGGGGCCGCGGCCATGGTGGCGAAGAAGACCGCCGTACAGCAGTCGGCGTCCGGCAGATCCACCGGCGCGGCGGGGAAGGCTCCGGCCGCCGGGGCGACGACGAAGGCGGGCTCAGGGACGACGACGGCGCCGAAGACACCGTCGGTCAAGGCGACGGCTTCGAAGGCGGCGACCCAGGGCACGACCGCCCGGCGTACGGCCTCCAAGAGCACACCTTCCAAGAGCACGGCTTCCAAGAGCACGGCGGGCAAGGCGGCGGGCTCCAAGCGGACGTCAGCGGGGGCTGCGGCCGCGGAGAGTGTGGAAGGAGCGGGGACCGCCGCCAAGGGCACGCAGGCCGGGGCCGCGGCGGACGCAGGCGTTGAGGCCACCGTTGCCGATGCACCGGCAAGGAAGGCGGCTGGCAAGAAGGCGACAGCCAAGAAGACGACAGCAAAGAAAGCCGCTGCCAAGAAGGCGACAGCCAAGAAAGCCGCTGCCAAGAAGGCCACCGCTGAAAAGGCCATCGGCGAGAAGGCGCCCGCCAAGAAGAGCCCCGCGCACACGAGCGCGGAGCACGACAGCGCGGGGCCGGTGAGTGGCGCGCAGAAACGTGCAGGCAAGAAGAGCGCCGCGCAGGAAGGCGCCGCGCAGGGCAGCGGCGAGCAAGATGGCGCCGCGCAAGTGAGCGGCGCGCAGAAGAGTGCGGCCAAGAAGAGCACGGTCAAGAAGACGGTCGCGTCCGCGGCCGAGGGTGCGGCTGAGGCCGCGGAGACGACGGGAGCCACGACGGTGGTTGCGAAGAAGACTCCGGGCACGGCGACAGCGGCGAAGCAGTCGACGGCGGTGCCCAAGGCGCGGGGCGCCGCCGCGGAGCCCGGCGAGCTCGCCGTCCGGCCCGGGGAGGACCCCTGGACCCCGCAAGAGGTCGCGGAGGCCCGTACGGAGCTGCAGAGCGAGGTGCTGCGCCTCGGCAGCGAGATCGCGTCCTCCGAGGACGCCCTGGCGGGGCTGATGCGGGACTCCGGGGACGGGGCGGGCGACGACGACGCGGACACCGGCACGAAGAACATCACGCGGGAGCACGAGATGGCGCTGGCGGCCAACGCGCGCGAGATGCTCCTGCAGACCGAGCGCGCCCTTGAGCGCCTCGACGCGGGGACGTACGGCCTCTGCGAGAACTGCGGCAACGCGATCGGCAAGGCCCGGATGCAGGCCTTCCCGCGCGCGACGCTGTGCGTGGAGTGCAAGCAGAAGCAGGAACGCCGCTACTGAGCGCGGCCTGGGCGCCGGGGGCCGTACGTGTGTGCCGTACTCTCGTCCCCAGTCAGGTACCTAGGTTGAGGGACTCACGTGGCAGAGGCGGAGCGCATCATCGGTACGCCGGACATCCCTGAGGCGGCCGGGGACGGGCCGGAGCAGTCCGGTCCGGACTCCGAGGAGACGGCGGCGGCCCGGCAGGACGGGCAGCGGCAGGCCGAGAGCGAGAGTGAAGACGCGGGCACGGGCGACGGCGGAAGCGCCGGCAAGGGCAAGCGCAAGATCGCCGTGCTCTTCGCCGTGGCCGTCGTCGCGTACGCCTTCGACCTGATCAGCAAGATGATCGTGGTCGCCAAGCTGGAGCACCACGAGCCGATCGACCTGATCGGCGACTGGCTCCGCCTCTCCGCGATCCGCAACGCGGGCGCGGCCTTCGGCTTCGGCGAGGCCTTCACCGTCATCTTCACGTGCATCGCCGCGGCGGTCATCGTGGTGATCGCACGGCTCGCCCGCAAGCTGTACAGCCTGCCGTGGGCGATCGCCCTCGGCCTGCTGCTCGGCGGTGCCCTCGGCAACCTCACCGACCGCCTCTTCCGCGCGCCCGGCGTCTTCGAGGGCGCGGTCGTCGACTTCATCGCCCCGAAGGGCTTCGCGGTGTTCAACCTCGCGGACTCGGCGATCGTCTGCGGCGGCATCCTGATCGTCCTGCTCTCCTTCCGCGGTCTGGACCCGGACGGCACGGTCCACAAGGACTGAGAGCCCCTCCGGCAGGAGCGCGCGGGAACCCTGTGGTGCGGGAGTGTCGGTGCGCTCCTGCATACTCAATGGGTGAGCACGATTCCCGAGATCCGTACCCTGCCCGTGCCGGACGGCCTTGAGGGCGAGCGCGTCGACGCCGCCATCTCGCGCATGTTCGGGTTCTCCCGTACGAAGGCCGCCGAGCTCGCCGCGGCGGGGAAGGTCTCGGTCGACGGCTCGGTGGTCGGCAAGTCCGAGCGGGTGCACGGCGGCGCCTGGCTGGAAGTGGAGATGCCGCAGGCGCCCGCTCCGGTGCAGATCGTCGCCGAGCCCGTCGAGGGCATGGAGATCGTGCACGACGACGACGACATCGTCGTGATCGTCAAGCCGGTCGGCGTGGCCGCGCACCCGAGCCCCGGCTGGACGGGCACGACCGTGATCGGCGGCCTCGCGGCGGCCGGTTACCGGATCTCCACCTCCGGCGCCGCCGAGCGCCAGGGCATCGTGCACCGCCTGGACGTGGGCACCTCGGGCCTGATGGTCGTGGCCAAGTCGGAGCGGGCGTACACCTCCCTGAAGCGCCAGTTCAAGGAGCGCACGGTCGACAAGCGCTACAACGCGCTGGTCCAGGGCCACCCCGACCCGATGAGCGGCACCATCGACGCACCCATCGGCCGCCACCCGAACCACGACTACAAGTGGGCGGTCACCGCCGAGGGCAAGCCCTCCGTGACGCACTACGACCTCATCGAGGCCTTCCGCGCCGCCTCCCTGCTCGACATCAAGCTGGAGACGGGCCGCACGCACCAGATCCGCGTGCACATGTCGGCCCACCGGCACCCGTGCGTGGGCGACCTGACGTACGGCGCGGACCCGACTCTCGGCAAGCGCCTCGGCCTCACCCGCCAGTGGCTGCACGCGGTCCGGCTCGGCTTCGAGCACCCGGGCGACGGCCAGTGGGTGGAGTACGAGAGCGGCTACCCCGACGACCTGCAGCAGGCCCTCGACCGCGTGCGGGCGGAGAGCTCGTGACCGGAGTGACGGTCCGCATCGCCGAGCACACCGACGACGTGGAGGCCTGCTTCGCCGTCCGCAAGGACGTCTTCGTGGCCGAGCAGCAGGTACCCGAAGAGCTGGAGTACGACGAGTACGACGCCCGCGCGGTGCACGTCCTGGCTGTCCGCGAGGACGGCGTCCCGCTGGGCACGGGCCGACTGCTCACCGGGTCCGCCGCGGCCGCCAAGAACGGCGGGGACACCACCGTGGGCGCGCTCGGCAGGCTCGCGGTGACACGGGCCGCGCGCGGGCTCGGCGTCGGCGCCGCCCTGGTCCGCGCCATCGAGGACGCGGCACGCGCGCGTGGCCTGACCGCGGTCGACCTGCACGCGCAGACCCACGCCCTGGGCTTCTACGAACGCCTCGGCTACGAGGTGTACGGACCGGAGTTCCCCGACGCCGGCATCCCGCACCGCGCGATGCGGAAGTCACTCGCCCAGCGAGCCGAGCGAGCGCGCCGCTCCGGTTGACGTCCGTGGCGTGGCAGGGTTGAGGTCTTGATCGTCCAAGTCTCGACCGCCGGAGTGCACACGTGGATCAACTGGCGCTGGTGCTCATCTTGCTGCTCGGTGCCGTGCTCACCGTGCCCCTGGGGGAGCGGTTCGGGCTGCCCGCGCCGGTCCTGATGACGTTGGCCGGCATCGGCATGGCGCTGCTGCCGTTCGTGCCCAATGTGGAGATCCCGCCGGACTACATCCTTCCGCTGGTGCTCCCGCCGCTGCTCTACGCCGCCGTGCAGCGCACGTCCTGGCGGCAGTTCACGGCCAACATCCGGCCGATCCTGCTGCTCGCGGTGGCCCTCGTCTTCGTGACGACCGCCGCGGTCGCCGCGGTCGCGAACTCGTTCGTGCCGGGGCTGCCGATCGCGGCGGCCGTGGCGCTGGGAGCGCTCGTCGCGCCACCCGACCCCGTCGCCGCGACCGCGGTCGCCGGGTCGCTCGGGCTGCCGCGCAGGCTCGTGTCGATCCTGGAGGGCGAGGGGCTCTTCAACGACGTCACGGCGATCGTGCTCTACCATGTGGCGATCACGGCGGCGGTGAGCGGCTCGTTCTCCTGGCCCTCCGCCGTGGGGCTCCTCGTCCTGTCGGCCGTGGTCGCCGTCGTCGTCGGCCTCGTGCTCGGCTGGCTCACCAACAAGCTCATGGGCCTCCTCGGCGACGCCACCCTGCAGACCGGTCTCACCCTCCTCGTGCCGTTCGTCAGCTACGTACTCGCCGAGGAGCTGCACGGATCCGGCGTGCTCGCGGTGCTCGTCACCGCGCTCTACCTCGCGGAGAACGCCGTCGACGCCGACGACGTGCTCGGCCGCATCACCGGGCAGACCTTCTGGCAGATCGTCGACACCCTGGTCACCGGCATCGCCTTCGGCCTCATCGGCCTGGAGCTGCACAACGTCTTCGGCATCGCGAGCGGCCGCCAGTGGGAGATGTTCGGCTGGGGCGCGGCGATCGTCGCCGTCGTCGTCGGCGTACGCCTGCTGTGGCTGCTGCCCGCGACCTGGCTCGCCAAGCGGCTGCACAAGCTGCGCGACGTCGACGAGGAGATTCCGACCACCTGGCGCGAGACCGTCGTCATGTGGTGGTCGGGGATGCGGGGCGTGGCGTCCGTGGCGCTTGCGCTCGCCATCCCGCTCAAGACGGAGGACGGGAGTCCGTTCCCGGCCCGCGACGAGATCATCTTCATCGCGTTCTGCGTGATCATGGCCACGCTCATCGCGCAGGGGCTCACCCTGCCCTGGCTGGTGCGCAGGCTCGGGGTGCGCGCCGACGCCGACAAGGAGCGCGAGCTGGAGCGCACGCTCGCCCTGCGCGCAGCCAAGGCCGCCAAGCGCCGCCTCAAGGAGATCGAGGAGGTCGAGGAGCTCCCCGAGGACGTCACCGAGCGGCTGCAGCGCGGGGCGTTCGACATCGGGGCGCGGATCAGCCCGGACCTGGTCGACGACGAACGCCGCGAGCGGTACGCCAAGCGCGTCGACCGGTGGAAGGCCGTCCAGCGCATCCAGCGCGAGATGATGTCCGCCGCCCGCCACGAGGTCCTCGCGGCGCGCAGCGAACCCGGTGCCGACCCCGAGGTCGTCGACCGGGTCCTGCACCACCTCGACATACGGAGTCTGCGCTGACCCGGATCAGCCCCGGCCCGTCCGGGGCACGTCCGGCGTGAACTTCTCGAAGTGCGGGCGGTGGCCGTTCGGCGAAGGCTCCGCGGTGGCGGTGGTGACCCGCGGCAGCGCGTAGGCGTGGTGCTCGGTGAGCCAGCGGATCATCTGCTCGCGGACCGTGACCCGCACCGTCCATATGTCGTCCGCGTCCTTCGCGGTGACCAGGGCGCGGACCTGGATCGTCGTCGGCGTGGTGTCCGTCACGGCGAGACCCCAGTCCCTCCCGTCCCACGCGGCGCAGTCGCGCAGGATGTCGTGGAGCCGGTCGCGCATCAGCGCGATCGGCGCCGAGTGGTCCAGGTGAAAGAAGACCGTGCCGGTCATCTCGACGCCGCCGCGCGACCAGTTCTCGAACGGCTTCGACGTGAAGTACGACACGGGCATGGTGATCCGGCGCTCGTCCCACGTGCGGACGGTCAGGAACGTCAGCGTGATCTCGTCGATCGTGCCCCACTCGCCGTTCACCACCACCGTGTCGCCGAGCCGCACCATGTCGCCGAACGCGATCTGCAGCCCCGCGAAGAGGTTTCCGAGGGTGGACTGGGCGGCGACACCGGCGACGATGCCGAGGATGCCCGCGGAGGCGAGCAGGGAGGCGCCCGCCGCCTGCATGGCGGGGAACGTCAGGAGCATCGCGGCGACGGCCACGACACCGACGATCGCGGTGACCACCCGCTGGATGAGGGTCACCTGCGTACGGACGCGGCGGACGCGGGCCGGATCGCGGTGCATCGCGGCGTAGCGCGCGTACGACGACTCGACTATGGCCGCCGCGATCCGCACGACGAGCCAGGCGGCGGAGCCGATGAGGACGAGGGTGAGCGTGCGGCTGATGCCCGCCGAGTGGTCCTTGGCGATCTTCGTCTGTTCGTAGGAGCCTCTCAGGATGGCGGTGCACAGGACGAGTTGCAGCGGTACGCGGCAGCGGCGCAGCAGCCCCCACAGCGGGGTCTCGTGGTGCCGCTCGTCGGCCCGGCGCAGCAGTATGTCGACGAGATAGCCGACGACCACCGTGAGCACGACCGAGCCGCCGACCACGATCAACGGACGCAGTACGTTCTCCATGCCTCCGAGGGTAGGGGACGGCCCGGATGGCACGATGGCCCCATGAACATCGTGCTTTTCCATTCGACGTACGGCCTGCGCCCCGCGGTGCACGCGGCGGCCGACCGGCTGCGTGCCGCCGGGCACGAGGTGTGGACCCCCGACCTCTTCGAGGGCCGCGTCTTCGACAGCGTCGAGGAGGGCAGGAGCTTCCAGAACGAGCTCGGCAAGGACGAGATCCTGAAGCGCGCGATCCTCGCCGCCGCGCCCTACTCGGAGCGGGGGCTCGTCTACGCGGGCTTCGCGCTCGGCGCCGCCACCGCGCAGACCCTCGCCCTCGGCGACGAGAGGGCCCGCGGGCTGCTGCTCCTGCACGGCACCTCCGACCTCGCGGAGAACGCGTCCGTGGACGAGCTGCCCGTGCAGCTGCACGTCGCCGAGCCCGACCCGTTCGAGTCCGACGACTGGCTGAGCGCCTGGTACCTGCAGATGGGCCGGGCGGGCGCCGACGTGGAGATCTACCGGTACGCGGGCGCCGGGCACCTCTACACCGACCCGGACCTCGACGACTACGACGCCGAGGCCACGGAGGCGACGTGGCGCACGGCGCTCGGCTTCCTGGAGACCCTCTAGAGCTCGCTCCCGGTGGTCAGCGGACCGGGTTGTGCACGCGCTCGACCTTCTGCGTGCCGTTGAGCGTGCGGTAGGAGCGCACCCACGACGACGTCGCCGCCGGGTCGGTGCGGTCCGAGATGACGTAGTAGTCCATCTGTGAGCGCTCGGCGGTGACGTCGAGGACGCCGTAGCCGTGCGAGTCCATGTCGAGCCACTTCACGTGGCGGTTGGCGGCCTTGAGGGCGCCCGCCGCCACGAGGGAGACGGTGTGCGGCGCGACGTGGAGCATGTCGTCGATGTTGTCGGAGCTCACCGAGGTGACCACGAACTCCGTCGCGGCCGAGGCCGACAGGGGATATGTGGCGGCCTTGACCGGCACGTCGTTCGCCCAGGCCATGTGGATGTCACCGGTCAGGAAGACGGTGTTGCGGATCTTGTTGTCGCGCAGGTGGGTGATCAGCTCCTTGCGGTCGTCCGTGTAGCCGTCCCACTGGTCGGTGTTGATGGCCAGGCCCTCGCCGGGCAGGCCCAGCAGCTCCGCGAGGGGCTTCAGGAGGTGGGCGGGCAGGGAGCCGAAGGCGACCGGCGTGATCATCACCGAGGTGCCGACCAGCTTCCAGGCCGCGTCCGAGGCGGCCAGACCCGACTTCAGCCAGTCCAGCTGCGCGCGGCCGGTGATCGTACGGTCCGGGTCGTCGACCTCGCCGCTGCCGAACCCCGCCTGCTCGGAGCGGAAGGACCGCAGGTCGAGCAGGTGCAGATCGGCCAGCCTGCCGAAGCGGACGCGGCGGTAGACGGTGCCCTCGGTCGAGGGACGCACGGGCATCCACTCGAAGTAGGCGCGCTTGGCCGCCGCCATGCGGCCCGCCCAGTCGCCCTCGGTCTCCGGCGAGTGGTTCACGGCCCCGCCCGACCAGGCGTTGTCGGCGAACTCGTGGTCGTCCCAGATCGCGATGACGGGGTGCGTGGCGTGCATGGCCTGCGCGTCGGGGTCGGTCTTGTGGACGCCGTGCCGGGTGCGGTAGTCGGCGAGCGTCCTGATCTCGTGCTGCGGCTCGTGCTGACGTACGACGTACTCGGCGGAGGGGTACTCGCCGCTCCGGTACTCGTAGATGTAGTCGCCGAGGTGGAGGACCGCGTCGAGTTCGGTACGGGCCGCGAGGTGGCGGTACGGGGAGAAGTGGCCGGCCTCCCAGTTGGCGCAGGACACCACTCCGAAGCGGACGCCGTGCGCGGCGGCGTCGTGCGCGGGGGTGGTGCGGGTGCGGCCCACGGGGGAGTGCACCTCGCCCACGGAGAAGCGGAAGTAATAGGTGGTCGCCTGGTGCAGGCCCCTTACGTCGGCCTTGACGGTGTGGTCCGACTCCGCCCGTGCGGTGGTGGTGCCGCGGCCGACGACGCGGGTGAACCCCTTGTCCTCGGCCACCTCCCAGGCCACCTCGGTGTCGGGGCCCTTGCCGGAGCCGGGCACGGCGTCCGGGGTGGGCGTGACGCGGGTCCACAGCAGGACGCCGTCGGGCAGCGGGTCGCCGGAGGCGACTCCGTGGTGGAAGGCGGGTCTCTCGGCCGCGTGGGCGGGTATGGCGGTGAGCGGGGCGCCGAGGGCGGCGGTGGCGGCCGCGGCCTTGACGACCGTACGGCGGCTGGGTGCCGGGGAGTTGAGCGACGACTGAAGATCGTTTCGACTGGTCACGGGCGATCACGATACTGAGCGGTAATCGCGCGAGGGGGGCGAACGCGTGAAGTCCGCCCCCCTGTTGCGTGATCGGCCCGCTACCGCGCGGGCTGCTTGCCCGCTGCTTCGGCGGGTCGACCACCCGCTACTTCGTGACGCCCGCCTTCTTCAGGGTGGCCTTCCATGCGTCGGGGGTCTTCGGCGTCTCGACGACCTTGTCGTTGATCTTGATGGTCGGGGTGGACTCCACGCCCTCGGCCGACTGGAAGGCGTCGCTCATCTTGAGGGCCCAGGGGTCGAACTTGCCCTTCTCGACGGCACTCTTGAACTTCTTGTTGCCCTTCAGGGCGTCCACGGTGTTCGCGACCTTGATCAGGTACTCGTCCTTCGCGAAGTCGTCGGTGGACTCCGACGGGTGGTACTTCGCCGAGTACAGCGCGGTCTTGTACTCCAGGAACGCGTCGGTGCTGACGTCCAGCGCGGCACCGAGCGCGCTGAGGGCGTTCTTCGACCCCTCGCCCGAGAGGTTGTTGTCGAGGAACGTGCCGATCGTGAAGGACAGCTTGTAGTCGCCGTCCTTCATGCCCTTGTCGACCGCGGAGCCGATGGACTGCTCCATGGCCGCGCAACCGGGGCAGCGCGGGTCCTCGTACAGGTGGACCGTGTTCTTCGTGTCGGACTTGCCGATCGTGACCGTGGTGCCGTCCTCGCCGGAGGTGTTGGCCGGGGCGACCACCTTGGCGTCGGCGGCCTCCTCCCACTTCGAGGGGGCGTTGGACTGCATGACGGCGTAGCCGACGCCGCCGGCTATGGCGAGCACGCCGACGATCGCTCCGGCGACGATGGCGCCCCGCTTGCGCTTCTCGCGCCTGCGCTCGGCCTCCTGCTGGGCGCGGATGCGCTCGCGTGCTGCGGACTTGGCGGCCTGGCTGTTGCGCTTGCTCATGATCTTTTTCTCCGTGTGGACGAACTGCGTGGGGGTTGCTGTGCTCAGGCGAAGACGGCCGAGCACGGCGGTCCACGCCGTCCCACGAAGTGCACGAGGAGCCGTGTGCGCGCCGCCCGCACCCGGCGCGCGGGGCGCGGCAGGCGGCGGACGGGCAGGCGGGAGGTGGCGACCGCGGCGACCGCGATCAGCAGGGGCCGGAACGTCGCCGCGGCGACCGCGCGCAGCAGCTGGGCCAGCGCCCGCTCGCCGCGCCGCAGCCAGGCCGCCGCGAGGAGCCCCACCCCGACGTGCGCCCCGAGCAGCAGCCAGGCCGCGCCCGGGTCCGCGTCGGAGAGGAGCGCGGCGGCGCCGTGCCCCTCGGCGGTCATCCTGGCCAGCGGGGTCCCCACGGGCGCCCCGCCGCACAGCACGTCGAAGCCGACGGCGCGCAGCGGGCCCGCGACGGGGCCGCCCGCCTCGCCGTAACAGACGTGCTGCCCCGCGGTGAACACCGTGTCCGCGGCCAGCTCCAGGGGGATCAGGAGGGCCGCGATCCGTCCGTACCCGCGCTCGCGCCCCGCCGTCGCGTACGCGATGACGAAGACGGCGGCGGCGATCGCCGCGACGGTGGTCAGCGGCAGGGGAACGCGGGACAGCAGCACGTGCGACGCGGCGGACAGCGTCACGACGAGTGCCGTGAAGAGCGCCGCGCGCACCACTCTGAGCTGGATCCCGGATATGTCCATCGCGGAGGAGTGTGTCATGTGTTCCTGTGAGCGGTGGCTATAGCCCCGGGATCCGGCCGTTGCGGAACAGGTCGACGAAGATCTGGTGGTCGGCACGCGCCCGTGCGCCGTACGAGTGCGCGAAGTCGACGAGCAGGTCCGCGAAGCCGTCCTCGTCCGCGGCGATCGCGGCGTCGATGGCGCGCTCCGTGGAGAACGGCACCAGGTCGGAGTGGCCGCTCTCGTCGTCCGCCGCGGCGTGCATCGTGGCCGTGGCCCGGCCGAGGTCCGCGACGACCGCGGAGATCTCGTCGATCTCGTCGATGTCCGACCAGTCCAGGTCCACGGCGTACGGCGACACCTCGGCGACCAGCTGGCCTGCGCCGTCCAGCTCGGTCCAGCCGAGCCACGGGTCGGCGTGGGCCTGGAGCGCGCGCTGCGAGATGACCGTGCGGTGGCCCTCGTGCTGGAAGTAGCCACGGACCGCCGGGTCCGTGATGTGACGCGAGACGGCGGGGGTCTGCGCCTGCTTGAGGTAGATCACGACGTCGTTCTCCAGGGCGTCGCTGTTGCCCTCCAGGAGGATGTTGTACGACGGGAGGCCCGCGGAGCCGATGCCGATGCCGCGACGGCCCACGACGTCCTTCACGCGGTACGAGTCGGGGCGGGTCAGCGAGGACTCCGGCAGCGTCTCCAGATAGCCGTCGAACGCGGCGAGGACCTTGTACCGCGTGGCGGCGTCGAGCTCGATGGAGCCGCCGCCGGCCGCGAAGCGGCGCTCGAAGTCGCGGATCTCGGTCATCGAGTCGAGCAGCCCGAAGCGGGTCAGGGACCGGGCGTCGCGCAGCGCGTCCAGGAGCGGGCCCTGGGCGGTGTCCAGGGTGAAGGGCGGCACCTCGTCGCTCTTGGCGCCCGTCGCCAGGTCGTGGATCCGCTCGCGGTACGCCGCCGCGTACGTCCGCACGAGGTCGGTGATCTGGTCGTCGCCGAGCGCCTTCGAGTACCCGATGAGGGCCACGGAGGCCGCGAAGCGCTTCAGGTCCCAGGTGAAGGGCCCCACGTACGCCTCGTCGAAGTCGTTCACGTTGAAGATCAGGCGGCCCTGCGCGTCCATGTACGTGCCGAAGTTCTCGGCGTGCAGGTCGCCGTGGATCCACACCCGGCCCGTGCGGTCGTCGAGGTACGGCCCGCCGTGCTGCTCGCGCTCCAGGTCGCCGTAGAACAGACAGGCCGTGCCGCGGTAGAACGCGAAGGCGGAGGAGGCCATCTTCCGGAACTTGACCCGGAACGCGGCGGGGTCCGCGGCGAGCAGCTCGCCGAACGCGGTGTCGAAGACGGTGAGGATCTCCTCGCCGCGCTGCTCAGCCGTGGGCTGCGGGACCGACATCGCTGGGTGCCTCCTGGTACGGGGGTGGTGCGTGACATGGGGGCGGACATTCCGCCCACGGGAACAGGGGGATCTTCCGCCCCTCGGGACAGGTGTTCCGTCCCTTCCAACGCTCGACCGTACCCCCGAGTGCCCGTCGGCTGTCGGCGCTCCGGATTAGACTTCCACGCTGTCCCCCCAGACTGCCCGCAGCCTGTCACCCCTCGTTCGCCGGAGGCCTTCCACCGTGACCAAGCCGCCC
The DNA here is from genome assembly GCF_008642355.1 of Streptomyces venezuelae. NCBI lineage: Bacteria > Bacillati > Actinomycetota > Actinomycetes > Kitasatosporales > Streptomycetaceae > Streptomyces > Streptomyces venezuelae. Next base: position 2,022,305 of record NZ_CP029193.1, on the reverse strand, counting down.
TTCACGCACCTGCACGTGCACACCCAGTACTCGCTGCTTGACGGTGCCGCGCGGCTCAAGGACATGTTCAACGCGGCCAATGAGATGGGCATGACGCACATCGCCATGTCCGACCACGGCAACCTGCACGGTGCGTACGACTTCTTCCACTCGGCGCAGAAGGCGGGCGTCACGCCGATCATCGGCATCGAGGCGTACGTGGCGCCGGAGTCGCGCCGCAACAAGCGGAAGATCCAGTGGGGCCAGCCGCACCAGAAGCGCGACGACGTGTCCGGTTCGGGTGGTTACACGCACAAAACGATCTGGGCGGCGAACAAGACGGGCCTGCACAACCTCTTCCGGCTCTCCTCGGACGCCTACGCGGAGGGCTGGCTGCAGAAGTGGCCCCGCATGGACAAGGAGACCATCTCCCAGTGGTCGGAGGGGCTGATCGCCTCCACCGGCTGCCCCTCGGGCGAGCTGCAGACGCGGCTGCGGCTCGGCCAGTTCGACGAGGCGGTGCAGGCGGCCTCGGACTACCAGGACATCTTCGGCAAGGACCGGTACTTCCTGGAGCTGATGGACCACGGCATCGACATCGAGCGCCGGGTCCGCGACGACCTGCTGCGGGTCGGCAAGAAGCTCGGCATCCCGCCCCTGGTGACGAACGACTCGCACTACACGTACGCGCACGAGTCCGTAGCGCACGACGCGCTGCTCTGCATCCAGACCGGCAAGAACCTCTCGGACCCGGACCGCTTCCGCTTCGACGGGACGGGCTACTACCTGAAGTCCACGGACGAGATGTACGCCATCGACTCCTCGGACGCGTGGCAGGAGGGCTGCCGCAACACGCTCCTGGTGGCCGAGCAGATCGACACCACGGGCATGTTCGAGAAGCGCGACCTGATGCCGAAGTTCGACATCCCGGAGGGCTTCACCGAGGTCACCTGGTTCCAGGAGGAGGTCCGCCGCGGCATGGAGCGCCGCTACCCGGGCGGTGTCCCCGAGGACCGGCAGAAGCAGGCCGAGTACGAGATGGACATCATCATCCAGATGGGGTTCCCGGGGTACTTCCTGGTCGTCGCCGACTTCATCATGTGGGCCAAGAACAACGGCATCGCGGTCGGCCCCGGCCGAGGCTCCGCGGCCGGCTCGATCGTGGCGTACGCGATGGGCATCACCGACCTCGACCCGATCACGCACGGACTGATCTTCGAGCGGTTCCTCAACCCCGAGCGCGTCTCCATGCCCGATGTCGACATCGACTTCGACGAGCGCAGGCGCGTCGAGGTGATCAGGTACGTGACGGAGAAATACGGCGCCGACAAGGTCGCCATGATCGGCACGTACGGCAAGATCAAGGCGAAGAACGCGATCAAGGACTCCGCGCGCGTGCTCGGATATCCGTACGCGATGGGCGACCGCCTCACCAAGGCGATGCCCGCCGACGTCCTCGGCAAGGGCATCGACCTCTCCGGCATCACCGACCCCAAGCACCCGCGCTACAGCGAAGCGGGCGAGATCCGGGGGATGTACGAGAACGAGCCGGACGTCAAGAAGGTCATCGACACCGCGAAGGGCGTCGAGGGCCTGGTCCGGCAGATGGGCGTGCACGCGGCCGGCGTGATCATGTCCAGCGAGCCGATCGTCGACCACGCCCCGCTCTGGACCCGGCACACCGACGGCGTGACGATCACGCAGTGGGACTACCCCCAGTGCGAGTCGCTCGGCCTGCTCAAGATGGACTTCCTGGGCCTGCGCAACCTCACCATCATGGACGACGCCGTCAAGATGGTCCGGGCGGGCAAGGGCATCGACCTGGAGATGCTCTCCCTCCCGCTCGACGACCCGAAGACCTTCGAGCTGCTCTGCCGCGGTGAGACGCTCGGCGTCTTCCAGTTCGACGGCGGCCCGATGCGCTCGCTGCTTCGCCAGATGCAGCCCGACAACTTCGAGGACATCTCCGCCGTCTCGGCCCTGTACCGGCCGGGCCCGATGGGCATGAACTCGCACATCAACTACGCCGAGCGCAAGAACGGCCGCCAGGAGATCACGCCGATCCACCCGGAGCTCGAAGAGCCCCTGAAGGAGACGCTCGGCCTCACCTACGGCCTCATCGTGTACCAGGAGCAGGTGCAGAAGGCCGCGCAGATCGTCGCCGGGTACTCGCTCGGCGAAGCCGACATCCTGCGCCGCGTGATGGGCAAGAAGAAGCCCGAGGAGCTGGAGAAGAACTTCGTCCTCTTCCAGGCGGGCGCCCGGAAGAACGGCTACTCGGACGAGGCGATCCAGGCCCTGTGGGACGTCCTGGTCCCGTTCGCCGGGTACGCGTTCAACAAGGCGCACTCCTCCGCGTACGGCCTCGTCACCTACTGGACCGCCTACCTGAAGGCGAACTACCCGGCCGAGTACATGGCCGCGCTGCTCACCTCGGTGAAGGACGACAAGGACAAGTCGGCCGTCTATCTGAACGAGTGCCGCCGCATGGGCATCAAGGTGCTCCCGCCGAACGTGAACGAATCGGTGCACAACTTCGCCGCCCAGGGCGACGACACGATCCTGTTCGGTCTGGAGGCCGTCAGGAACGTCGGTTCGAACGTGGTGGAGTCGATCATCCGGTCGCGCAAGGCGAAGGGGAAGTTCACCTCCTTCCCCGACTACCTGGACAAGGTCGAGGCCACCGCCTGCAACAAGCGCACCACGGAGTCGCTGATCAAGGCGGGCGCCTTCGACACGATGGGGCACACCCGCAAGGGCCTCACGGCGCAGTACGAGCCGATGATCGACAACGTGGTCGCGGTCAAGCGCAAGGAGGCCGAGGGCCAGTTCGACCTCTTCGGGGGGATGGGCGAGGAGTCCGGCGGCGACGAGCCGGGCTTCGGCCTCGACGTGGAGTTCTCCGAGGACGAGTGGGAGAAGACCTACCTGCTCGCCCAGGAGCGCGAGATGCTCGGCCTGTACGTCTCCGACCACCCGCTCTTCGGTCTGGAGCACGTGCTCTCCGACAAGGCGGACGCGGGCATCGGGCAGCTCACCGGCGGTGACTTCTCCGACGGGTCGGTCGTGACCATCGGCGGCATCATCTCGGGCCTGCAGCGCAAGATGACCAAGCAGGGCAACGCCTGGGCCATCGCCACCGTCGAGGACCTCGCGGGCTCCATCGAGTGCATGTTCTTCCCGGCCACCTACCAGCTGGTGTCGACGCAACTCGTCGAGGACGCCGTGGTGTTCGTCAAGGGCCGCCTCGACAAGCGCGAGGACGTGCCGCGGCTCGTCGCGATGGAGATGCAGGTCCCCGACCTGTCGAACGCGGGCACCAACGCGCCCGTGATCATCACGATCCCGACGGTCAAGGTGAGCCCGCCGATGATCACCCGCCTCGGCGAGGTCCTCAGCCACCACCGCGGCAACAGCGAGGTCCGGATCAAGCTGCAAGGAGCGCAGAAGACCACCGTGCTGCGGCTCGACCGGCACCGCGTGAAGCCGGACCCGGCGCTCTTCGGCGACCTGAAGGTGCTGCTCGGCCCGTCCTGCCTGGCCGGCTGATCCCGCACCGGCTCACCGGCCGACGGACGCCATGAGGGGCGACACCCGGAACGGGTGCGCCCCTCACGCGTGCCATGTGTGCCTGGGTGCGGGTCAGTTGTGACCGAAGCGTCGCTGGTGCTTACGGGCAACATCGGCAGGGCTTCCCTGGGCCTGCGACTGCAGCGGGGACTGGGCCTCCGTCGCGGTCGACTTGGCCTGCTCCTGTGCCTGCTCGGCCTGCGAGGAGCGGTTCTGCTCGCCGCCCTGCTTGCGGTTCTTGTTCTTGGCCATAGTGATCTTCCTCCTGAGGGGGATCTGGGGGCCAGGACGCGACCAGATTCACATATGGCGGCAAAGTGTGCATTTCGGAGAATTACCGTGCGTAATAAGGCCAGTCGGGGAGCGATCCGCGGAAGCGCCACGCCGAAGATCGAGTTCCGGCCGTTAACCTCCGCCGGGTCGGGCAGACTCGAAGGGAACCCGACGCGGACCCGCACCCCTGATTCGTCGGCCGGACAGGGTGTCTTCGTGGGCCTACGAGGGAACGTCCAGAGACCTCCAGGCGCGTAGCACCGTCCTGGAACCTCCAGGCACGTCAGGGAACCTCCAGGGAAAGAGGGTGGACCGCGTGGATCGCTGCATCGTCCTGGTGGACGCCGGTTATCTGCTGGGTGCCGCCGCGAGTCTCCTCGCCGGCGAACCGTCCAGGTCCCGGATCACCGTCGATCACTCCGCCCTCATCCAGGGCCTGCGCGAGCGCGCGGAAGCCGACACCGAGCGCCCCCTCCTGCGCATCTACTGGTTCGACGGCGCCCCCGACCGCGTCCCCCAGCCAGAACACCGCAGGCTGCGCGTCATGCCGCGCGTCACCGTCCGCCTGGGCGCCCTGACGCGCAGCGACGGCCGGTGGGCGCAGAAGGGCGTCGACGCCGCCATGCACGCCGAACTGACCGAGCTGGCCCGCAACCGCGCCTGCTCCGACGTCGTGCTCGTCACCGGCGACGGCGACCTGCTGCCCGGCATGATGGCCGCCAAGGAACACGGCGTCGCCGTCCACCTGTGGGCCGTACAGGCCGCCGACGGCGACTACAACCAGTCCGAGGACCTGGTCGCCGAGGCCGACGAGCGGCGCGTCCTCGACCGCGCCTGGATCACCAAGGCCGTCCGCCCCAAGGAGCTCACCGGCATCTGCGCGCCCCCGCCCGTGCCGCGCCCCGAGATCGCCGCGATCCTCTCCGCCCCCCTGCCGGAGTCCGCCCTCGCCGCCGCCGCGCAGCCCACCGAGGAAGAGCCCCAGGACCACCACCCGGAACCCGCCGCCAACGGCAGGCAGCCCGACGAGCACCGCATGCCGCCCGGCAAGGGCGTGCCCACCCCCAAGGACCTGGCCGCGCTGCGCGGCCCCGGCACCCAGCCCGCGCAGCACCCCGCCAACGCGACGCTGCGCTGGTCCTCCGACAAGGGCTGGGTCGAGCGCCCCGGCGGCGCCACCGAGGGCGCGGAGGCCGCCGCGCTGCCCACCCTCGCCCAGCTGACCACGGCCGAGCAGCGCTGGGCCGACCGCGAGGAGGACATCACCACCGTCGGCGGCGACCCCTTCGAGGTCGGACAGGTGTTCGCGCGGCGCTGGATGGCGCGCCTCCCCGAACAGCACAACCTGCAGAAGCTGTCGACGATGTACCCCCGCATCCCGCACCGCGTCGACGGCGAGCTCCTCCGCTACGCCGCACGGTTCGGCCTGCTCGCGCACAAGGACGACCAGATCGACGAGCACGACCGGTACGCGATCAGGGCCGGTTTCTGGCGCGAGGTCGACGCGCGCACGGCCGCCGAGCACGCACCCGCCGGAGACCGCGCAGGGGATTGACACGGACGTACGGGGCGCCCCGGACGCAGTCCGCGCCCGCCGACCCCGTAGGCTCGTCCTTCGTGAGTACGCGCCCGGCACCGGCAGTCCGACAGGGACTCCGTCAGGAACACGGCAACGACGCCGTCTGCGCGGTGCGCGACCTGGTGAAGACCTATCCCGCCGCCCGCGCCCGGCGCGGCAGGCCCGCGACCCCCGAGGTCCGCGCCACCGACGGCATCTGCCTCACCGTCGGCCGCGGCGAGATCTTCGGTCTGCTCGGCCCCAACGGCGCCGGCAAATCCACCCTCGTACGCCAGCTGACGGGCCTCATGCGGCCCGACAGCGGCAGCGTCGAGATCCTCGGCCACGACATCGTGCGGCACCCCGAGCGGGCCGCGCGGATCCTCGCGTACCTCGGCCAGGAGTCCACCGCCCTCGACGAGCTGACCGTCTCGCTCGCCGTCGAGACGACCGGGCGGCTGCGCGGGCTGGACGTGCCGCGGGCGCGGGCCGAGCGGGACGCGGTCCTCGATGAGCTGGGTCTCACACCGCTGGCCTCGCGGCCGCTGAAGAAGCTTTCCGGCGGGCAGCGCAGGCTCGCCTGCTTCGCCACCGCGCTGGTGGGGGAGCGGCAGCTGCTCGTCCTGGACGAACCCACCACCGGCATGGACCCGGTCGCGCGGCGCGCCGTCTGGGCGGCCATCGACTGGCGCAGGGCCGAGCGCGGCACGACGGTGGTCCTCGTGACCCACAACGTCATCGAGGCCGAGACCGTCCTCGACCGCGTCGCCGTGCTCGACCAGGGCAAGGTCATCGCCTGCGACAGCCCCGCCGGACTCAAGGAGAAGGTCGCGGACGAGGTCAGGGTGGAACTGGTGTGGCGGGAGCGGGCGCCGCTCGACGTGCCCGAGGTGGCCGCGCTGCGGTCCTCCGCGGTGGAGTCGGGGCGCCGCTGGTCCCTGCGGCTCGCCCCGGACGAGGCGCGGGCCGCCGTCGCCGCCGTCACCGGCGGCGCCGCGTTCGCCGCCCTTGACGACTTCACGCTGGCCACGCCCAGCCTGGAGGACGTCTACCTCGCCCTCGGCGGCAGCGGACGGGGGCTGGTGAAGGCGTGACACCGAGCACAGTGCGTAGGAACAGCGACAGAAGGGTTGCCCGGTGAGTGCCGTTCCCCTCGAAGCCGTGGTGCGGGCCGACGGGCGTGCCGAGGCGGCCGCTCCGGAGCCCGCGCCCCTCGGGCCGCCCGCGCGGCTCCTGCCGGCGCTCTCGGCCGTCTACCGCGCCCAGCTCTCACGGGCCCGCGTCGCCCGCATCCCGCTGCTCTTCGTGGCGACGTTCCAGTCCGTCGGCATCATGATCCTGATGCGTGGCGTCGTCGACGGCGGCGGTGAGGCGCGCGCCGTCGTCGCCGGGTCCTCCGTGCTCGTCGTCGCGTTCGTCGCCCTCAACCTGCTCGCCCAGTACTTCGGCCAGCTCCGCTCCGACGGCGGTCTCGACCACTACGCCACGCTCCCCGTGCCGCCCGCCGCCGTGGTCCTGGGGGCCGCGGCCGCGTACGCCTCTTTCACGGTGCCCGGCACGTTCGTGACGGCGATCGTCGGGTGCGGGCTCTTCGGACTGCCCTTCACCCACCTGTGGGTGCTGCTCGCGGTGATCCCGCTGGCCGGTGCCGCCCTCGCGGGGCTCGGCGCGGCCCTCGGCCTGCTCGCTCCACGCCCCGAACTGGCCACCCTGCTCGGTCAGATGGGCATGTCGGCGGCGCTGCTGCTCGGCGTGCTCCCGGCCGACCGCATGCCGACGGTGCTGCAGTACGCGCGTGACCTGCTGCCGTCGACGTACGGCGTGGAGGCCTTCGCGCGCACGTTCGGGCCGGATCCGGACTGGGCCGTCGTCGCCCTGGACCTCGCGGTCTGCGCGGGCGTCGGCGTGGTCTCCCTCGCCGTCGCCACGTGGGCGTTCCGCCGGGCGGCCGTCCGGTGACGCGCCGCACAGGCTGTGCTGGCACGATGTGGGGGTGACCGCACCGTTGACTCCCTCACCGCCGCCGGACGAACAACCCCCGCACGACCCCTGGCAGACCCCCGCGTACCCGGCGGGAGCGACAGCTCCCCACGGGCACGAGCAGGACGGTGACGGCCTGCGGGCCGAAGTGGTGCAGGCCGCGGTGATCATGGTCGCGGTGGCCGTGGCGGGCGTCCTGCTCGGCGCGCTGTGGATGTGGCTCGCACCAAGGGTGCCGCTCGTCTCGGACGGCAAGGCGGTGTACCTGAAGGACACCGAGGGCGAGCAGGCCATCGGGACAGACGGAACGTTCACCCTGCTGTCGCTCGGCTTCGGCCTGGTCAGCGGCGTCGTCGTCTTCCTGCTCCGCAGGCGCGGCGGGATTCCGCTCGTCGCGGGGCTCGCGGTCGGCAGCCTGCTCGGCGCGCTGCTCGCGTGGCGGGTCGGCATCTTCCTCGGCCCCGAGACGGATGTGGTGGCGCACGCCAAGTCCGTCGGCAAGGGCGTCGTCTTCGACGCGCCGCTGGAACTCAAGGCGATGGGCACGGTCCTCGCCTGGCCGGTGGCCGCGCTGGCCGTGCACCTCGGCCTCACGGGACTGTTCGGGCCACGGGACCCGGAGCCGTACCCGGGGCCGTGAGCCCCGAGTACGGGATCTGTGCGATCCGGGAGATCCGCGGGATCTACGGGATCTACGGGTTCTAGGCGGGCCGTTTGCCGTGGTTGGCCTTGCGCTTCTTGGCCCGCCACTTCCGCATGCGCGTCTTCTTCGACATGCCCTCGGTACTAGTCCCGTCCGGGACAGGTGTCGAGGGCGCTTTCACGTCGACCCCACGGGGGGCGCTACGCCCGGCCGATCGGCGCGAGCACCGCGTCCGTCAGCGCCGCCAGGTCGCCCGGCGCCAGCTCCACCTCCAGGCCGCGACGGCCCGCCGACACGCAGATCGTGGGGTGCGCCGACGCCGACTCGTCCAGGACCGTGCGCAGCTTCCTGCGCTGGCCGAGCGGGGAGATGCCGCCCCGTACGTAGCCCGTGGTGCGCTCTGCGGCGGCCGGGTCGGCCATCACGGCCTTCTTGCCGGAGACCGCAGCGGCCAGCGCCTTCAGGTCGAGGGAGCCCGCCACCGGGACGACCGCCACGGTGAGCGCGCCGTCGACCTCGGCGACCAGCGTCTTGAAGACCCGGTCGGGCGACACGCCCATCGCCTCCGCGGCCTCGTCGCCGTACGAGGGATGGGACGGGTCGTGCTCGTAGGAGTGGACCGTGAAGGACGTGCCGGCCGCGGTCAGCGCGACCGTCGCGGGCGTCGCTGCGGCCTGTGCCGTCTGTTTCCTCTGCTTCTTCGCCACAGTGCTGTGTGCCTTCGATGGGTCGGTCGGGGCCCGCGTCAGTTGAGGCTCGTCGTCCCGCGCGTCAGGTCCGTCGCGGGCAGCGAGGGCAGATGACGGATGATCGCGGTCTCGGAGCGCAGCAGGGTCAGCTCGTCCCGCAGCCGCGACGCCGTGTCCTGCGCCTCCAGGAGCCGCTGCTTCGTGCCGGTGTCCAGGACGGCCGCGGCGGCGACCAGGTACGAGACGACGGACGGGTCGTCGGGCAGCTCGGCGCCCGTCGACAGCGACCGCTCCCGGGCCCCGGCCAGCCGCTTCTGGTAGGAGCGGAAGGCGCGCAGGACACCCTCGGCCAGCGTGCCCGCGCCCTCGCCGGACTCCTCGGGCACCTCCTCTACCTCGGCGGTGAGGAACGGCCCCGACGCGTCGACCGACGTGATGCGCACCCGCGTCGTGCCCGTCGCGAGGACCTCGAAGCCGCCGTCGTCGCGCTCCCTGATCGTCGCGGCGTCCGCCACGCAGCCCATGGAGTGGAAGGCCTTGAGCGGATCGTCGCCGAAGCCCGCGGCGGGCCCGTGCTCGGGCAGCGCCGTCTGGTCGGGGAGGCCCGGCGCGCTCGGCGCCACCTCCTGGCCGTCGCGGATCGCGACGACCGCGAACTGGCGCTGCTCCTCCTCGGGGGTCTTGAGCAGCTCGCGCATCATGGCGCGATATCGCTCCTCGAAGACGTTCAGCGGCAGCACGAGGCCGGGGAACAGCACCGAGTTGAGCGGAAAGAGCGGAAGCCGGGTGGTCACGACCGGCAAGCCTAATGGTCGCCGGAGCGGTCGCGTCCCCGCGGACCGCGCAGCGGAGTCCGGGATGCCACTTCGATGCGCACGCCGTCCCGCAGCTCCAGGAACTGGCCGAGCGGATCGTCCGCCATCCGGTCCCAGGGGAACGACGTCGCGTGAGGGCCGATCAGGCGCAGCTGCTCCAGGGCGTCGTCCCACCGCTCCAGGCGGACCAGGACGTAGGTGAGGAGGTTGCGGACCTCGGCGGGCCACGGGTCCCCTGCGGCGTACTCCCGCGACAGGGCGATCGCGAGGTCGGCCGCCGCGTCCAGGCGCTCGCGCGGCAGGTTCCCCGAGGGACTCGTCAGGTAGGCGAAGGCTGCGCGCGCGGGGAGGACCTGTATCAACGACCCGGGCAGCGCGTCGCTCGCCGCGCGCTCGGCGAAGTCGAAGCACTCGCGGTGCGAGCCGTACCAGGCGGCCGACAGGTACTGGAGGGCCGAGGCGTGGCAGCCGTAGTGGTACGAGGAGCGGCGCACCGCCTCCTCCCACAGCTGCTCGAACACGGTGTGCGAGGCGTGCGTGCCGCGGGCGTGGTCGAGGGCGATCCGCCACGGCACCGGGTCGCGCGGGTCGGCCTCGGCGGCGGCGGTGAGCAGCGGGCCCGACTCGCGCAGGAGCTCGGCGCGGGCCGGCGACTCCCAGCCGCGCACCACCGCCAGCTCGGCCTTCACGAGCAGGGCGTCCGGGTCGTGCGGGGACGCGCCGAGCCAGTCGTCGAACCACTCGGGGCGGGAGCGGGCGAAGGCGGCGAGCCGCGTGGTGTAGCGGTCGCGGTTCTCCCACTCGGCGGCCTCGCGGGTGGTGGCGAGGAGCTTCGAGGCCGGGCCGTAGTCCCCGCGTCCGGCGGCGACCAGGGCGGGGGCGAGCCGCTCGTCGGGCACGTCGAGGAGCACCTCGTCGTCCGGCGGGAGGCCGTCGGCGAGCCGCGGGGTGTGCCGGACCATGCGGGCGGTACGGATGAAGGCACGCAGCACCGTGCCCTCCTTTGCGCATCGACCGGCGCCCGCTCGCGCGGTCCCGCCGGTCACCGTTGTGGTTGTTCGTCGGTCGCAGGGATGACGGCCCACGGCGGGTGAAGGTTGCCCGAGGTTGCGTAACGGTTCGGCCGAAGACCGCGGGCCCCGGACGCCGGGGAAGGTGTCCGGGGGGCCTAGTTGCGCCGCAGGAGCCGGGTGGCCCCGGCCGCCACCGTGGTCGCCAGGACCCAGCCGAGCAGGATCAGCGCGGTCGAGAACCACTGCCAGCCGCCGTTCAGCTGCCAGTAGGTGTCCTGCCCGAGGTTGATGACGGGCAGCAGCAGGTCGAGGGCGAACAGGGCGGGGTTCCAGTTCGGGTGCTCGCCCGGTTTGATCGCCGGGTGCTCGGCGCGGGAGAACGCCACCGCGCTGACCGCCCACAGCACGGCCATCCAGACCGCGGCCCGCCCCGGCCGGTAGCCGTAGGCGACGGTCCAGTCCTGCGCGTACCCCCAGAGCTTCGCCGCGAGCGGCAGGGTCTCGCGGCGCCGCCGCTGCTTGGCGAGGAGCACCTCGCGGGCGTCGGCGTCCTCGCCGCCGTTGCGCAGGACGGTGGCGAGCTTCTCGTACGGCTCGGGGTTGTACTCGGCGGTCGCGGCCATCACCCAGTCGAGGCGCCGGGAGAGCGGGAAGCTGCCCTGCGGCACGAGGTTCTCGTACGTGAAGCCACCCATCTGCAGGCCGCCGGGGCCGGGCCAGCTCGACGCCCGGTCGATGAGGTTGACGACCCGGGCGCCGGACAGCACGACCCTGCCGCGCCGCGGCGCCTCGCCGAGGAAGCGCAGCTCGGGCGTCTGGACACGGCGCAGCGAGATCTCCTGGTCGTTCTGGAGGGTGAGGCGGGCGTGCGCGAAGTCGATGGCGTCGCCGAAGCGGCCGTCGTCGAGGCGGATGCCGCCGTCGCACTCGAAGCGCTGCACGCGGGTGCCGCGGGCCGGGGTGGTGCCGCTGGTCTGCGGGGGATTGCCGACGGCGGCAGGGGTCAGGTAAAGGGTGCGCTCGACGGTCATCTGCGGGGCGTTGAGCGCGTGCCTTCCGTACTGGTTCACCAGCCTGCTGCCGCGCAGGCTCAGCGACACGCCGATCTTCGCGCCGCGCAGGCTGAGCTCGCCGTGCGACTCCATCATCTCGGCCTGGAGGTCCTGGCCGACGGTGAGGCCGTCGCCGGTGATGGAGTGGCTGCGCCGGTCGCGGTAGACCACGGCCTGGTTCAGGAGCAGGTCGGTGCCGATGTGGGCGTCGGTGAGACGGATGCCGTTGTGGATGCGGCAGCGCGGCAGGTGCAGGTCGCCCTCGGTGTGCAGCCGGGCCGCCTCGACGCGCGGGATCGAGCAGTCGACGAGCCGCAGCGTGGCGAAGCGGGCCTCGGGCAGGAGGACCTCTTTCTCGAAGCGGCAGTGCTTCATCTCGGTATACGGGACGACCGCGCCGCCCGCGAGGTCGAGCGGATCGGTGATCTGCACGCCCGCCAGCTTCAGGGAGGAGACGCGGCCCGCGAGCGCCGGCGGGCCGTCGAGGAGCAGCCAGCACACGATGCGGGCCCGCACACTCCGCTCGGGACCCCAGGGGTGCCCGCCGTGCGGATCGTCGACAGCCGGATCGCCCGATCTCAGGTCGTACACACTGCCGTTGCGGAAGGCCTGCCACATGCCGATCTCCGCGGCGGTCAGTCCGTCCGGCGGATCCCCGGTGCCGGCGTCGTCGACCACTCCTGATGCCCTCCGTCCTGCGGCGCACGTCTCTCGTACGCCTGTTTCATGCCCGCTCGGTGACCGGCTGAAAGCCAGCGAGACCCTAGTGGTCAACGGGGTCCGGCGGGGTTCATATCAGCCAGTGATACGCGCGTCCGGTGTCGAATGAAGGTCTGAGAGAATTGGCCGTGTGATCTCTCGAATCGATCTGCGCGGCGATGCCCTCACGGAGTTTCCGTCGGGCCCCGCCCTGCGCGCCCTGCTGCCCCGTGCCGACTTCGACGTCGCGGCCGCCCTGGAGAAGGTGCGGCCCATCTGCGAGGACGTGCATCATCGTGGCGACGCGGCCCTGATCGACTACGCGGAGAAGTTCGACGGCGTGCGCCTGGACCAGGTCCGCGTCCCCGCCGCCGCCCTCACCGAGGCCCTCGACGGCCTCGACCCGGCCGTGCGCGAGGCGCTGGAGGAGTCCATCCGCCGCGCCCGCACCGTCCACCGCGAGCAGCGCCGCGCCCCGCACACCACGCAGGTCGTCCCCGGCGGCACGGTCACCGAGAAGTGGGTGCCCGTTGAACGCGTCGGGCTCTACGCACCGGGCGGCCGGTCCGTCTACCCCTCGTCCGTGATCATGAACGCCGTCCCCGCCCAGGAGGCCGGCGTCGAGTCGATGGCGCTCGCATCCCCGCCGCAGGCCGACTTCGGCGGCCTTCCGCACCCGACGATCCTCGCCGCCTGCGCGCTCCTCGGCATCGACGAGGTGTACGCGGTCGGCGGCGCCCAGGCCGTCGCGATGTTCGCGTACGGCACCGAGACCTGCGCCCCCGCCAACATGGTCACCGGGCCCGGCAACATCTGGGTCGCCGCCGCCAAGCGCTACTTCACCGGCCGCATCGGCATCGACACCGAGGCGGGCCCGACCGAGATCGCGGTCCTCGCCGACGACACCGCCGACCCGGCGCACGTCGCGTCCGACCTGATCAGCCAGGCCGAGCACGACCCGCTCGCGGCCGCCGTCCTCGTCACCGACTCCCTCGCGCTCGCCGACGCCGTCGAGAAGGAGCTGGCGCCGCAGGTCGCCGCCACCAAGCACGTCGAGGACCGCATCGTCCCCGCCCTGCGCGGCCGGCAGTCCGCGATCGTCCTGGTCGACGGCCTGGAGGAGGGCCTCAAGGTCGTCGACGCGTACGGCGCCGAGCACCTGGAGATCCAGACCGGCGACGCGGCCGCCGTCGCGGGGCGCGTCAAGAACGCCGGCGCGATCTTCGTCGGCCCCTGGGCGCCCGTCTCCCTCGGTGACTACTGCGCGGGCTCCAACCACGTCCTGCCGACCGGCGGCTGCGCCTGCCACTCCTCGGGGCTCAGCGTCCAGTCGTTCCTGCGCGGCATCCACATCGTCGACTACACCCGCGAGGCCCTCGCCGACGTCGCGCACCACGTCGTGACGCTCGCCGAGGCCGAGGACCTGCCCGCGCACGGCGCGGCGATCAAGGCGCGCTTCGAGTGGAAGGTGCCGAGGACCAAGTGACCGGAATCGACGACCTGCCCGTGCGCGACGAGCTGCGCGGCAAGTCCCCCTACGGCGCACCCCAGCTCGACGTGCCCGTACGCCTCAACACCAACGAGAACCCCTACCCGCTGCCCGAACCCCTCGTCGAGCGCATCGCCGAGCGGGTCCGCGAGGCCGCCCGCGACCTCAACCGCTACCCCGACCGGGACGCGGTCGAGCTGCGCACCGAACTCGCCCGCTACCTCACCCGCACCGGCGGGCACGAGGTGACGCGCGCCCACGTGTGGGCGGCCAACGGGTCCAACGAAGTCATCCAGCAGCTCCTGCAGACCTTCGGCGGGCCGGGCCGCACGGCCATCGGCTTCGAACCCTCGTACTCGATGCACGGCCTCATCGCCCGCGGCACCGGCACCGGCTGGATCTCCGGACCGCGTCACGACGACTTCACCATCGACGTCGACGCGGCCACCAAGACCATCGCCGAGCACCGCCCCGACGTCGTCTTCATCACCACGCCCAACAACCCCACGGGCAACGCCGTCCCGGCCGACGCCGTCCTCGCCCTGTACGAGGCGGCCCAGGCCGCGAAGCCGTCGATCGTCGTGATCGACGAGGCGTACGTGGAGTTCAGCCACGGCGACTCACTGCTCCCGCTGATCGAGGGGCGACCGCACCTCGTCGTCTCCCGCACCATGTCGAAGGCGTTCGGCGCCGCCGGACTGCGCCTCGGCTACCTCGCCGCCGACCCGGCGGTCGTCGACGCGGTGCAGCTCGTACGCCTGCCCTACCACCTGTCGGCCGTCACCCAGGCCACGGCGCTCGCCGCCCTGGAGCACACCGACACGCTCCTGAAGTACGTCGAGCAGCTCAAGGGCGAGCGCGACCGCATCGTCACCGAGCTGCGCGCGATGGGGTACGAAGTGACCGACTCCGACGCCAACTTCGTGCAGTTCGGGCGGTTCGAAGGCGCAGGGGCCGCCCACGCGGTGTGGCAGCGGATCCTGGACCGGGGTGTCCTGGTGCGGGACAACGGCGTGCCGGGATGGCTGCGCGTGTCCACCGGGACCCCCGACGAAAACGACGCGTTCCTCGATGCGGTACGCGAACTCAAGAAGGAGCAGAGCGCATGACCCGCGAAAGCCGCGTCGGAAGAATCGAGCGGACCACCAAGGAGACCTCCGTCGTCGTCGAGATCGACCTCGACGGCATCGGCAAGGTCGACGTGTCGACCGGGGTCGGTTTCTACGACCACATGCTCGACCAGCTCGGCCGCCACGGCCTCTTCGACCTGACGGTCAAGACCGACGGCGACCTGCACATCGACTCGCACCACACCATCGAGGACACCGCGCTCGCCCTCGGCGCCGCCTTCAAGCAGGCCCTCGGCGACAAGGTCGGCATCTACCGCTTCGGCAACTGCACCGTCCCGCTGGACGAGTCGCTCGCCCAGGTGACCGTCGACCTGTCCGGCCGCCCGTACCTCGTGCACACCGAGCCCGAGAACATGGCGCCCATGATCGGCGCGTACGACACGACGATGACCCGGCACATCCTGGAGTCCTTCGTCGCGCAGGCCCAGATCGCGCTGCACGTCCACGTGCCCTACGGACGCAACGCCCACCACATCGTGGAGTGCCAGTTCAAGGCCCTGGCCCGCGCCCTACGGTACGCCTCCGAGCGCGACCCGCGCGCCGAGGGCATCCTTCCCTCCACGAAGGGCGCGCTGTAACCCATGAACGGGCTCAACACCATCCTCATCGTCGTCGGTCTCTTCCTGATCGGCGGCATCATCTCCTTCGTGAAGCAGGGCATGCCCAAGAGCCTCATCACGCTGCTCTCCATCGCCGCCGTGATGTGTCTGGCCGCGGGCATCCTCCGCCTCGACTACTGGAACTGACGGGAGGCGTACGGACATGAGCACTCCCAAGAAGGTCGTCGTCTTCGACTACGGCTTCGGCAACGTGCGCTCCGCCGAGCGCGCCCTCGCGCGCGCGGGCGCCGACGTCGAGATCACCCGCGACTACGACAGGGCCATGAACGCCGACGGCCTGCTCGTCCCCGGCGTCGGCGCCTTCGCCGCCTGCATGCAGGGGCTGAAGGAGGCGCGCGGCGACTGGATCGTGGGCCGCCGCCTGTCCGGCGGGCGCCCCGTCATGGGCATCTGCGTCGGCATGCAGATCCTCTTCGCGCGCGGCATCGAGCACGGCGTGGAGACCGAGGGCCTCGACGAGTGGCCCGGGACGGTCGAGCCGCTGAAGGCCGAGATCGTGCCGCACATGGGCTGGAACACGGTCCAGGCATCGGCGGGCTCCCCGCTCTTCAAGGACCTGGACGACGAGGCACGTTTCTACTTCGTGCACTCCTACGCCGTCCACGACTGGTCCCTGGAGGTCGTGAACCCGGCGATGCGCGCCCCCTATGTGCACTGGTCCACGCACGGCGAGCCCTTCGTGGCGGCCGTCGAGAACGGCGCGCTGAGCGCCACCCAGTTCCACCCCGAGAAGTCCGGCGACGCCGGCGCCCAGCTCCTCACCAACTGGATCGGAACCCTGTGAGCACCCTCGAACTCCTTCCCGCCGTCGACGTCCGCGACGGCCAGGCCGTACGCCTCGTCCACGGCGAGTCCGGCACGGAGACCTCCTACGGCTCCCCGCTGGAGGCCGCCCTCGCCTGGCAGCGGTCGGGCGCCGAGTGGCTGCACCTGGTCGACCTGGACGCCGCGTTCGGCACCGGCGACAACCGCGCCCTGATCGCGGAGGTCGCGGGCGCCATGGACATCAAGGTCGAGTTGTCGGGCGGCATCCGCGACGACGCCTCGCTGGCCGCCGCGCTCGCCACCGGCTGCACCCGCGTCAACCTGGGCACCGCCGCCCTGGAGACCCCCGAGTGGGTCGCCAAGGTCATCGCCGAGCACGGCGACAAGATCGCGGTCGGTCTCGACGTACGCGGCACGACGCTGCGCGGCCGCGGCTGGACCCGCGACGGCGGCGACCTCTACGAAACCCTGGAGCGCCTGAACGCCGAGGGCTGCGCGCGCTACGTGGTCACGGACATCGCCAAGGACGGCACGCTGCAGGGCCCCAACCTGGAGCTCCTGAAGAACGTCTGCGCGGCGACGGACCGCCCCGTGGTCGCCTCCGGCGGCGTCTCGTCCCTGGACGACCTGCGCGCCATCGCCGAGCTCGTCCCGCAGGGCGTCGAGGGCTCCATCGTCGGCAAGGCGCTGTACGCGAAGGCGTTCACGCTGGAGGAAGCGCTGGAGGCCGTGTCGCGATGACCGAGGTGCGACGAGTGCAGAGCGGCAGCCCGTGGGAGGAAGCCTTCGGCTTCGCCCGTGCCGTCCAGGCGGGCGACCGGGTCGTGGTCGGCGGCACCACCTCCTTCAAGGGCGACGTCCTGTACGGCGAGGGCGACCCCTACGAACAGACGCGGGTCGCCATCGGCAACGCGCTGGAGGCGATGGGCGAGCTCGGCGTGGGAGCCGAGTCCGTGATCCGCGTCCGCATATTCCTGACCCATGCGCGGGACGTCGACGAGGTGGGCCGCGCCCACAAGGAGGTCTTCGACTCCGTGCGTCCGGTGATGACCATGGCGGTCGTCTCCGGCTTCGTCGACCCGCGCATCCTGGTCGAAGTGGAACTGGAAGCCTTCCGAGGAGCCCCCGCATGACGCTCGCGGTACGCGTGATCCCCTGCCTCGACGTGGACAACGGCCGCGTCGTCAAGGGCGTCAACTTCCAGAACCTGCGCGACGCGGGCGACCCCGTCGAGATGGCCAAGGTGTACGACGCCGAGGGCGCCGACGAGCTCACCTTCCTGGACATCACCGCGTCGTCCGGCAACCGCGAGACGACGTACGACGTGGTCCGCCGCACCGCCGAGCAGGTCTTCATCCCGCTCACGGTGGGCGGCGGCGTCCGCACCGCCGAGGACGTCGACAAGCTGCTGCGCGCGGGCGCGGACAAGGTCGGCGTCAACACGGCGGCGATCGCGCGCCCCGAGCTGATCCGCGAGATCGCGGAGCGGTTCGGCCGCCAGGTGCTCGTCCTCTCCGTGGACGCGCGGCGCACGCCCTCCGGCTCCTTCGAGGTCACCACCCACGGCGGCCGCAAGTCCGCGGGGATCGACGCGGTCGAGTGGGCGCACCGGGCCGCGGAGCTCGGCGCGGGGGAGATCCTGCTCAACTCGATGGACGCGGACGGCACGAAGGACGGCTACGACATCGAGATGATCTCGGCCGTGCGCAAGCACGTGACGGTTCCCGTGATCGCCTCAGGCGGCGCGGGCCGCCTGGAACACTTCCCGCCGGCGGTCGCGGCGGGCGCGGACGCGGTGCTCGCGGCGTCGGTCTTCCACTTCGGCGATCTCCGGATCGGCGAGGTCAAGGAGACGCTGCGGGGGGCGGGCCACCCGGTCCGTTAGCGGTTCCCGGCTCAACGTTGCCGGAGACCCGAAGACCCGCGCTCAGCGCGAGTCTTCGGGTTTTCGGGTCTTCGGGTTTTCGGGTCTTCGGGCAAGCGTGGTTCAGAGGCCCAGCTGCTTCGAATCGTGCAGCGTCGCGATCGCCTGCTTGTCGCCGTCCAGCTCCACGTCCGCCACGTCCTGCCTGCCGTACGCGTACATCAGCAGCTCGGACGGCTCGCCGGTCACCGTCACCACCGGTGTGCCGCGGTGTGCCACCGCCGTCTGGCCGTCCGGGCGGCGCAGCACCAGGCCCACCGGGGCCTTGCGGCCCACCAGACGGGCCGAGCGTTCCAGGCGGGACCAGAGGGTGTCCGCGAAGACCGGGTCCAGCTCGCGCGGCGTCCAGCCGGGACGCGCGCGGCGCACGTCCTCCGTGTGGATGTAGAACTCGACGGCGTTCGACAGCTCGTCGATCTGCTTCAGGGAGAACGGGGAGAACCGCGGCGGGCCCGTACGGATCAGCTGGATCAGCTCCTCGTACGGCTTCGCGGCGAACTCGGCCTGCACCCGCTCCAGGCGCGACGCGAGCTGCTTGATCAGGAGCCCGCCCGCCGCGTCCGCGCGGCGCTCGCGCACCACCACGTGGGCCGCGAGGTCACGTGTCTTCCACCCCTCGCACAGGGTGGGCGCCTCCGGGCCCTCGGCTTCCAACAGATCGGCAAGGAGAAGTCGTTCACGCTTCGCATGGGTCGACATGCAGCCAGCCTACGACCGGCCGCGCGGTCCGGACAGTGGACGCCGCCGGGGACGGCCCGCCCGGCGCGGCACAATGGGCCCATGACCAGCGTGCCCCCGCCCAGCAGCAGCCTCGACCCGGACATCGCCGCGCGCCTCAGGCGCAGCGCCGACGGGCTCGTCCCCGCCATCGCCCAGCAGTACGACACCGGTGAGGTGCTCATGCTCGGCTGGATGGACGACGAGGCACTGCACCGCACCCTCACCACCGGCCGCTGCACCTACTGGTCGCGCAGCCGCCAGGAGTACTGGGTCAAGGGCGACACCTCGGGGCACTACCAGTACGTCAAGGAGGTCGCGCTCGACTGCGACGCGGACACCGTCCTCGTCCAGGTCGACCAGATCGGCGCCGCCTGCCACACCGGCACCCGCACCTGCTTCGACACCGACGTCCTGCCGGTGCTGCCCGTGCCCGGCGAGCCCGCCCCCGGTCAGTAGGGTCGGCTGACATGGACCTCGAGACCTTCCGCAAGCTGGCGTCCGACCGCCGCGTCATCCCCGTCAGCCGCAAGCTCCTCGCGGACGGCGACACCCCCGTCGGCCTCTACCGCAAGCTCGCCGCCGAACGCCCCGGCACGTTCCTCCTGGAGTCGGCGGAGAACGGCCGGTCGTGGTCTCGCTACTCCTTCGTCGGCGTCCGCAGCGCCGCCGCCCTCACCGTCCGCGACGGCGAGGCCCACTGGCTCGGCACCCCGCCCGTCGGCGTGCCCACCACCGGCGACCCGCTCGCCGCGCTGCGCGCCACCATCGGGATACTGCACACCCCCCGCGACATCGTCAGCGCCCACGGCCTGCCGCCCTTCACCGGCGGCATGGTCGGCTACCTCGGCTACGACATCGTGCGCCGCCTGGAGAAGATCGGCCCGGGGGAGCGCGACGATCTGCGGCTCCCCGAGCTGACCATGCTGCTCACCAGCGACCTCGCCGTCCTCGACCACTGGGACGGCTCCGTGCTCCTGATCGCCAACGCGATCAACCACAACGACCTGGAGACGGGCGTCGACGAGGCGTACGCCGACGCCGTCGCCCGGCTCGACGCCATGGAGGCCGACCTCTCCCGGCCCGTCTCCCAGCCCCCGGCCGCCCTGCCGCCCTCCGAGCTCCCCGAGTACACCGCCCTGTGGGGCGGCGAGCAGTACCAGGAAGCCGTCGAGGACATCAAGGAGCGCATCCGGGCCGGCGAGGCCTTCCAGGTCGTGCCCTCGCAGCGCTTCGAGACCCCGTGCACGGCGACCGCGCTGGACGTCTACCGCGTCCTGCGCGCCACCAACCCCTCGCCGTACATGTACCTCTTCCGCTTCGACGGGTTCGACGTCGTCGGCTCCTCGCCCGAGGCCCTCGTCAAGGTCGAGGACGGCCGCGCCATGGTCCACCCCATCGCGGGCACCCGGCACCGCGGCGCCACCCCGCAGGAGGACCAGGCCCTCGCCGACGAACTGCTCGCCGACCCCAAGGAGCGCGCCGAGCACCTGATGCTCGTCGACCTCGGCCGCAACGACCTGGGCCGGGTCTGCGAGCCGGGCTCCGTCGAGGTCGTCGACTTCATGTCCATCGAGAAGTACTCCCACGTCATGCACATCGTGTCGACGGTCACCGGACAGGTCGCCCAGGGCCGCACCGCCTTCGACGTGCTCACCGCCTGCTTCCCCGCGGGCACCCTCTCCGGCGCCCCCAAACCCCGCGCCATGCAGATCATCGACGAACTGGAACCGTCCCGCCGCGGGCTCTACGGCGGCTGCGTCGGCTATCTCGACTTCGCGGGCGACTCAGACACCGCCATCGCCATCCGCACCGCCCTCCTCCGCGACGGCACGGCATACGTGCAGGCCGGAGCCGGAGTCGTCGCCGACTCCGACCCCGTCGCCGAGGACACCGAGTGCCGCAACAAGGCCGCGGCGGTGCTCCGCGCCATCCACACGGCGAACCGCTTGCACGACCGTTCGAGCGGTGAGGGATAGTGGACAGGTGACTTCTGCCGTACCTCCGCCCCGTACCGAGGACACGACCGAGAGCCCGGCCCAGCGCAGCAGCAGACGCAGCATCGCCGCCGCGCTGCTGCTCGGCGCCGTCGGCGCGGCCCTCGCGCTCCTCGCGTCCCGCCAGGCCTGGGCCCACGGCACCGCGTCGGTGGCCGGCGGCGAACTGCCGCTGACCGCCAAGGGCAGCGACGTCACCGGCGTCCCCGCGGCCCTCGCGATAGTCGGCCTCGCCGCCCTCGTCGCGGTCTTCGCGGTCCGCCGCGCCGGCCGCTTCCTCGTCTCCCTGCTGCTCACGCTGAGCGGCGCCGGCATCGTCGCCGCGGCCCTCCTCGGCGCCGAGGACAGCGACGCCCTCGACGAGAAGGCCGCCACCGCCTCCGGCGACGCCGCCACCACCATCGGCGACCTCTCCCACACCGGATGGCCGTACGCCGCGGCCGCCGCCGGCGCGCTGATACTCCTCGCCGGTCTCCTCGCCCTCACCTACGGCCGTTCGTGGCCCGCCATGTCGGGGCGCTACGAACGCGACGGCACGCCGAGCCCCCGCAAGGCGCGCCGCGCCCCGGACCCGGAGCGGCCCGAGGAGCTGTGGAAGGCCCTCGACCGCGGCGAGGACCCGACGCACCGAACATGACCCCCCGCGCTCGGGGCATACGCGCGAGTACGGGACAATGACAGCGAGCGTCCGCAGCGCGACGGGCTCCCCAGCGACCGCCGCGCACACAGCAACAAGGAGCACTTTCATGGCGCACGGCCACGGACACACCCCGGCTGCCTGGACCGGTTCCATCATCGCCTTCGTCGGCTTCTGCGTCGCGGGCGTCTTCATGGTGATGGCCAACGTGCCCGGCTTCTGGGCCGGCATGGCGATCATCGCCATCGGTGCCCTCGTGGGCGGCGCCATGCGCCTCGCGGGCCTCGGCCAGGAGAAGCGTCCGCACCGCCAGGCGGCGAGCGCCCGGAGCTGACCCCGCCGTACCGAGAGTGTGACGAGAGGCGGGTCCGGCAGGCGCCGGGGCCGCCTCTTCCGTACCAGCGGCCGCGCACTCCCCGCCGGGCCACCGGGCGACGCGCCCGGCCACACGGCACAATGCACGCGTGACCGCCGAACCCGGGAACGCCGCGCCCCCCGTCCTGACCCGTCTGCTCGTCCCCGCGGGACTGCTCGCCTCGGTCGCCGGGGCCTTCGCCTACGTCGGCGCCGTCGACCCCAACGAACCCGGCCACTACCCCGCCTGCCCGCTGCTGCGCCTCACCGGCGTCTACTGCCCCGGCTGCGGCGGCCTGCGCAGCGCGCACGCCTTCGTCCACGGCGACTTCGCGGCGGCCCTCGGCGCCAACGCGCTCGCCGTCGCCGGGTACGTGCTGTTCGCCGCGGTGTGGACCGTCTGGGTGGTTCGCACGGTCCGCGGACGGCCTCTGCGGATCACGTTGGGGACGGCGCAGCTGTGGGGTGTCGGCGTCCTCGTGACGGTTTTCACCGTGGCGCGCAATCTGCCGTTCGGGTCATGGCTGCATCCCTGAAACCGCAGGCCGCAGGCGTGGCGCCTGTCCAGGTCGTGGGATGGGCGTCAACCGGATGCGGGCCCTTCGCCCTCCTGCGGATACCATCGCAGTGACCAGCTTGAACGTCAGCTCAACCGTCAGGAAGGGGGCCGCTCGCGTGAGTGTGCTCGACGAGATCATCGACGGAGTCCGTGCCGACCTCGCGGAGCGGCAGGCACGCGTCAGCCTCGACGAGCTCAAGGAGCGTGCGGCCAAGGCTCCCGCGGCCAAGGACGGCGCGGCGGCCCTGCGCGGCGACGGCGTCAAGGTCATCTGCGAGGTGAAGCGCTCCAGCCCCTCCAAGGGCGCGCTCGCCGCGATCGCCGACCCGGCGGGTCTCGCCGCCGACTACGAAGCGGGCGGCGCCGCCGTCATCTCCGTGCTCACCGAGGAGCGCCGCTTCGGCGGCTCGCTCGCCGACCTGGAGGCCGTCCGCGCCAAGGTCGACATCCCGGTGCTGCGCAAGGACTTCATCGTCACCTCGTACCAGCTGTGGGAGGCCAGGGCGTACGGCGCCGACCTCGCCCTGCTGATCGTGGCCGCCCTGGAGCAGCCCGCCCTGGAGTCGCTCATCGAGCGCGCCGAGTCGATCGGCCTCACGCCGATCGTCGAGGTGCACGACGAGGACGAGGCCGAGCGCGCCGTCGACGCGGGCGCCCGGGTCATCGGCGTCAACAACCGCGACCTCAAGACCCTCAAGGTCGACCGCTCCACCTTCGAGCGCGTCGCCCCCGAGCTGCCGGACGGCGTCGTCAAGATCGCCGAGTCCGGTGTGCGCGGCCCGCACGACCTCATCGCGTTCGCCAACGCGGGCGCCGACGCGGTGCTCGTGGGCGAGTCCCTGGTCACCGGTCGCGACCCGAAGGGCGCGGTCGCCGACCTCGTCGCCGCGGGCACGCACCCCGCGCTCCGGCACGGACGGAGCTGACCCTCCCCATGTCGATCTCCGCCCGCCTCGCACCCGGCTGCCGCCCCCGCGGCTGCCGGGCGCCCGCGCGGCGTGTGCGGGGCAGGCGGGTGCGGTACCACATCGGCTCGGAGCCGGGCCAGATCCCCGGGATGCGATGGCGACGGCGCCCTGAGCGCCGACAGAGCTGAGGGCGCCCCTTCAGGGGCGCGGGGAACTGCGCGACCAGCCCACGCCGGGCGATGGTCGCGACGGAACCTGCTCCAGCCACGGCGACTGGGCGATTTCATGCCACACGCCAACGCCAGCCACTGCGAGGTTTCCGCATGTCCAGCGAGTACTTCATCCCCGACCCGGAGGGTCAAATCCCCAGCGCCGAAGGGTACTTCGGCGCGTTCGGCGGCAAGTTCATCCCGGAGGCCCTCGTCGCCGCCGTGGACGAGGTCGCCGTCGAGTACGACAAGGCCAAGAGCGACCCCGCCTTCGCCGCCGAACTCGACGACCTGCTCGTCCACTACACCGGCAGGCCCAGCAGCCTCACCGAGGTGCCCCGCTTCGCCACGCACGCGGGCGGCGCCCGCGTCTTCCTCAAGCGCGAGGACCTGAACCACACCGGCTCGCACAAGATCAACAACGTGCTCGGTCAGGCCCTGCTCACCAAGCGCATGGGCAAGACCCGCGTCATCGCCGAGACCGGCGCGGGACAGCACGGCGTCGCCACGGCCACCGCCTGCGCGCTCTTCGGCCTCGAATGCACCATCTACATGGGCGAGATCGACACCGAGCGCCAGGCCCTGAACGTGGCCCGCATGCGGATGCTCGGCGCCGAGGTCGTCGCCGTGAAGTCCGGCAGCCGCACCCTCAAGGACGCCATCAACGAGGCGTTCCGCGACTGGGTCGCCAACGTGGACCGTACCCACTACCTCTTCGGGACCGTGGCCGGACCGCATCCCTTCCCCGCCATGGTCCGCGACTTCCACCGCGTCATCGGCGTCGAGGCCCGGCGGCAGATCCTGGAGCGCGCCGGACGCCTGCCCGACGCCGCCGTCGCCTGCGTCGGCGGCGGCTCCAACGCCATCGGCCTCTTTCACGCCTTCATCCCCGACGCGGACGTGCGGCTCATCGGCTGCGAGCCCGCCGGACACGGTGTGGAGACCGGTGAGCACGCCGCCACCCTGACCGCGGGCGAGCCCGGCATCCTGCACGGCTCGCGGTCCTACGTCCTCCAGGACGAGGAAGGCCAGATCACCGAGCCCTACTCGATCTCCGCGGGACTCGACTACCCCGGCATCGGCCCCGAGCACGCCTACCTGAAGGACAGCGGCCGCGGCGAGTACCGGGCCGTCACCGACGACGCCGCGATGCAGGCCCTGCGCCTCCTGTCGCGCACCGAGGGCATCATCCCGGCCATCGAGAGCGCCCACGCGCTCGCCGGAGCCCTGGAGGTCGGCAAGGAACTCGGCAAGGACGGCCTGATCGTCGTCAACCTGTCCGGGCGGGGCGACAAGGACATGGACACGGCCGCACGCTACTTCGGCCTGTACGACACGGACGCCGTCGTCGAGGCGGACGAGCCCGGCACCGGTGCGGAGATCCAGGGGGACGCCAAGTGAGCGGCAACATCCAGCTGTTGAACGACGCCCTCGCCGGCGCGAAGGCCGAGGGCCGCGCCGCCCTCATCGCCTACCTGCCCGCGGGCTTCCCCACCGTCGACGGCGGCATCGAGGCCGTCAAGGCCGTCTTCGACGGCGGCGCCGACATCGTCGAGGTCGGCCTGCCGCACTCCGACCCGGTGCTCGACGGTCCGGTCATCCAGACCGCCGATGACATCGCGCTGCGCGGCGGCCTCAAGATCCGCGACGTCATGCGCACCGTCCGCGAGGCCCACGCGGCGACCGGCAAGCCGGTGCTCGTCATGACGTACTGGAACCCGATCGACCGCTACGGCGTGGAGCGCTTCACCGCCGAGCTCGCCGAGGCGGGCGGCGCCGGCTGCATCCTGCCGGACCTGCCCGTCCAGGAGTCCGCGCTGTGGCGCGAGCACGCCGAGAAGCACGACCTGGCGACGGTCTTCGTCGTCGCGCCGAGCAGCAAGGACGAGCGGCTCGGCACGATCACCGCGGCGGGCTCCGGCTTCGTCTACGCGGCGTCCCTGATGGGGGTCACCGGTACCCGTGAGTCGGTGGGCGCACAGGCGCAGGACCTGGTGCGGCGCACCAAGGCCACCACCGAACTGCCGGTCTGCGTCGGCCTCGGCGTCTCCAACGCACGGCAGGCCGTCGAGGTCGCGGGCTTCGCCGACGGAGTGATCGTCGGCTCCGCGTTCGTGCAGCGGATGCTCGACGCGCCGGACGAGGCCACCGGGCTCGCCGCCGTGCGCGCGCTCGCCGGGGAACTCGCGGACGGGGTCCGCGGGAAGGCGTAAGAGCCTGTGGTCTAACTCGTACGGGTGGACCTGGACCGGGGAGGCACGCTCGTGCCTCCCCGGTTCGTTTGGCGGGGTGTGAGCGAGAAGAACCGTGAGGGAAAACGATCAGCCCGTGAGCGGCTGGCGGAAGAGCGAGATCGACAGAAGGCGCGCGACAAGCAGCGCCGGGCACTGATCGTGGGCGCCGCGGTGGTCGGCGTCCTCGGGCTCGCCGCCGTGGTGGGGCTGCTCGCCGCCAATGCCGGCGACGACAAGAGCGACACGGCGGGGCCGGTGGTCGCGCCCAAGGGGGCGAGCGACAAGGACGGGCCGGCGATCCCCGTCGGCAAGGACAGCGCCAAGTCCACCCTCACCATCTGGGAGGACTTCCGCTGCCCGGCCTGCAAGGGCTTCGAGGACGGGTACCGATCGACGATCCATGAGCTCACCGAGAAGGGACAGCTCAAGGTCGAGTACCACCTGGCGACGCTCATCGACGGGAACATGGGCGGCAGCGGCTCCAAGCGCGCGGCGAACGCCGCGGCCTGCGCCCAGGACGAGGGCAAGTTCCTCCCGTACCACGACGTGCTGTTCAAGAACCAGCCCGCCGAAGCGGACGACGCGTTCAGCAAGAACAGCAAGCTGATCGAGCTCGCCGGGCAGGTCGACGGCCTGGACGGCGACTCCTTCAAGAAGTGCGTCGAGGACGGCAGGCACGACGGCTGGGTCGACGAGTCCCACCAGGCGTTCCAGGACGCGAAGCTGCGGGGCACGCCCACGGTGCGGCTCAACGGCAAGGACATCTTCGGGGACCAGAACAACCCGCTGTCGCCGCAGAAACTGAAGCAGAAGGTCGAAGAGGCGAACCGGAACTGACGCGCGGAGCGGCGCACGGAGCGGCGACCGGAACGGCACGGGCTGTTATGGACCCGTAGCCGGACCGGTTGCCGCCCCCGATGCCCGGCACGGTAGCGTCGGTCGTGTCATGGACCTTGCCTTCATTCCCAGTCCGTCGCGCGGTGTGGTCGAACTCGGACCCATCCCGTTGCGCGGCTACGCGTTCTGCATCATCATCGGCGTCTTCGTAGCCGTCTGGCTCGGCAACAAGCGGTGGATCGATCGCGGGGGCCGGTCAGGCACCGTGGCCGACATCGCCGTGTGGGCCGTGCCGTTCGGTCTCGTCGGCGGACGCCTCTACCACGTGATCACGGACTACCAGCTGTACTTCAGCGACGGCCGTGACTGGGTGGACGCCTTCAAGATCTGGGAGGGCGGCCTCGGCATCTGGGGCGCGATCGCGCTCGGCGCGGTCGGCGCGTGGATCGGCTGTCGCCGCCGCGGGATTCCGCTGCCGGCCTGGGCCGACGCGCTGGCCCCCGGCATCGCCCTCGCCC
This sequence comes from Streptomyces venezuelae, assembly GCF_008642355.1. Classification (NCBI taxonomy): domain Bacteria; kingdom Bacillati; phylum Actinomycetota; class Actinomycetes; order Kitasatosporales; family Streptomycetaceae; genus Streptomyces; species Streptomyces venezuelae. The sequence goes on along the minus strand of NZ_CP029193.1, from coordinate 1,995,136 downwards.
AGGCCATCGGCCGCTGGGGCAACTGGTTCAACCAGGAGCTGTACGGCAAGGCGACGGACGTTCCCTGGGCGCTCAAGATCACGTCGGCGGAGGACGGCCGGGTTCCCGGCACGTACCACCCGACGTTCCTGTACGAGTCGCTGTGGTGCATCGGCGTCGCCGTCCTGGTCATCTGGGCCGACCGCCGCTTCAAGCTCGGCCACGGCCGGGCGTTCGCGCTGTACGTCGCCGCGTACTGCGCGGGGCGCGGCTGGATCGAGTACATGCGGGTCGACGACGCGCACCACGTGCTCGGCCTGCGCCTGAACGTGTGGACCGCCATCGTGGTGTTCCTGCTCGCGGTCGTGTACTTCGTGGTGTCGGCGAAGAAGCACCCGGGGCGCGAGGAGATCGTGGAGCCTCCGGAGCCGGGGGAGGCCGTTGAATCGGGCTCCCCGAAGCTCACGAAGTCCTCCGCGACCGAGGACGAGTCCTCGAAGGACAAGGGCAAGTCCTCCGAGACCGAGACCGGGGCCGCCGCCGGGGCCGACGCCGTCACGGCCGAGTCCGCGGCCTCCTCCGACGAGGAAGCCGGGTCGGCCAAGAAGAGCTGACGCTCATCGGTCGTACGCCGAAGGGCCGCCGGATCACCTGATCCGGCGGCCCTTCGCGTTCTTCGGCCACGGCACGGCACGGCCCGGCCCGGTCACTTCCTGCGCGCCAGCGCCAGGACCCGCCGCGCCCCCTCCACCACCGCCTTGTCCACGAAGCGGCCGTCCGGCAGGGCCAGAGCGCCCCCGTCCGTCGCGGCCGCCTCGGTGATCGCCTCCGCCCGCTCGATCTCCGCGGGGGTGGGGAGGTAGGCGCGCTCGATCACGGGGAGCTGGCGGGGGTGGATCGCCGCGCGCCCCAGGAAACCGAGGGTGCGGCCCCGCGCGCAGGACGCGGCGAGTCCGGCCAGGTCGCGGATGTCGGGGTGGACGGACTGCGCGGGCGGCGCGAGTCCCGCCGCCCGCGCGGCGACCACGACGCGGGAGCGGGCCCAGTCGAGACCCGAGTCGTCACGTACGCCCAGGTCCGCACGGAGGTCGGCCTCGCCGAGGGAGATGCCGCGCAGGGCGGGGTGCGCGGTGGCGATGGCGAAGGCGTGCTCCAGGCCGAGCGCGGACTCGACGAGGGCGTGCAGGGCGGGGGCGCCCCCGTCGGCGGGGACGGCGCGTTCGGCGACGCGGATGACCTCGGCGCGGGTGGTCACCTTGGGCAGCCGCAGCCCGGCCACGCCCGGAAGCGGGGCGACGGCCCGCAGATCGTCCTCGGCGAGGGGCCCGTCCAGGGCGTTCACGCGGACGTGGACGGGCAGTGGCTGCGGCGAGGAGAGCAGCTCGGCGGTCGCCGCCCGCGCGTACGCCTTCCGGTCGGGGGCGACGGCGTCCTCCAGATCGACGATGACGGCGTCGGCCCCCGCAAGGAGGGCCTTGGCGACGACGTCGGGGCGGTCGCCCGGGGCGTAGAGCCAGGTGAGGGGGGTGGGGGTGGTCACAGGGCGCCCTCCTTGCGGAGAGTCGTGATCTCGTCGGGGGTCAGGCCCAGTTCCGTGAGGACCGTTTCGGTGTCGGCGCCGTGGGGGCGGCCCGCCCAGTGGATCGCGCCCGGGGTCGCGGAGAGGCGGAAGAGGACGTTCTGCATGCGGAGGGGGCCGAGTTCGGGGTCGTCGACCGTGGTGAGGGTGGAGAGGGCCGCGTACTGGGGGTCGGTCATGACGTCGCGTACGTCCTGGACGGGGGCGACCGCCGCCTCCGCCTTCTCGAAGGCCTCGATGACCTCGGCGCGGGTGTGCCGGGCGATCCACGCGCCGACCGCCCCGTCCAGGACGTCCGCGTGGCGGGCCCGCTCCGCGCCCGTCGCGAACCACGGCTCGGCGATCAGTTCGGGGCGGCCGACCAGCCGCATGAGCCGTTCCGCGATCGACTGGGCCGACGTGGAGACGGCGACCCACTTGTCGTCCGCTGTGCGGTAGGTGTTGCGGGGCGCGTTGTTGGTGGAGCGGTTGCCCGTGCGGGGCTGCACGTGGCCGAGCTGGTCGTACCAGAGCGGCTGCGGGCCGAGGACCGTGAGGATCGGCTCGATGATCGCCATGTCGACCACCTGCCCCTCGCCCGTGCGGTCACGTGCCGCGAGGGCCGTCATCACCGCGTACGCCGTCGCCAGGCCCGCGATCGAGTCGGCGAGGCCGAACGGCGGCAGGGTCGGAGGCCCGTCCGGCTCGCCCGTGACCGCGGCGAAGCCGCTCATCGCCTCGGCGAGCGTGCCGAAGCCGGGACGGCGCGAGTACGGGCCGAACTGCCCGAACCCGGTGACGCGGGCGAGGACGAGACGCGGGTTGGCCGCGCTGAGTTCGTCCCAGCCCAGGTCCCACTTCTCCAGCGTGCCGGGACGGAAGTTCTCGATGATCACGTCGCTCGTGGCGGCCAGGCGCAGGAGAGTGGCACGGCCGCCGGGCTTCGACAGGTCGAGGGTCGTCGTGCGCTTGTTGCGGCCGAGGAGCTTCCACCACAGGCCGACACCGTTCTTGGCGGGGCCGTGGCCGCGGGACGGGTCGGGGCGCGTGGGGTGTTCGACCTTGATGACCTCCGCGCCGAAGTCGCCGAGCATCGTGGCGGCGAGGGGGCCCGCGAAGAGCGTGGCGAGGTCGAGGACGCGGAGGCCGGTGAGGGGGGCGGTGGCTGTCCGGGAGGGAGTCATGACGTGGTGCCCGCCTCTTCGTCGATCTCCTTGCGGTACGGCATGGAAGCCGACGCCCCCGGGCGCTGCACGGAGAGCGCCGCCGCCGACGACGCCCAACCGAGCGCGTCCGCGACGGGGTTGCCCTCGGCGAGCGCCACGGCGAGCGTGCCCGCGAAGGTGTCGCCCGCGCCGGTGGTGTCGACCGCCGCGACCTGCCGGGCGGGCACCGTCACGGGTTCGGTGCCGCGCGACGCGTACAGGCTGCCGCGCGAGCCGAGGGTGATGACGACCTCCGGCACCTGGGCGAGCAGGGCGCGGGCCGCGGCGTGCGGGTCGTCGGCGATGCCGGTGAGGGTGGCGGCCTCGTGCTCGTTGGGGAGCAACAGGTCGACGGAGGCGAGGAGTTCGGGCGGGAGGGGTTGTGCGGGGGCCGGCGTGAGGATCGTACGGACGTCGTGGCGCCGGGCGGCCTGCGCGGCGGCGAGCACCCCTTCGAGGGGGACCTCCAGCTGGAGCAGCAGCGCGTCCGCGGAGGCGATCAGCCCCTCGTCACCGGGGGTGAGGCAGGTGACGGTGCCGTTCGCGCCGGGGATGACGACGATCGCGTTGCCGCCGTCGTCGTCGACGACGATGTGCGCGGTGCCGGTGGGCGTCTCGACCGTACGCAAGGAGTCGGTCTCGATACCGGAGTGTTCCAGGGCGGCCCTGAGCCGTGTGCCGTACGCGTCGTTGCCGACGGCGCCGATCATCGAGACGGTGGCGCCCGCGCGGGCCGCCGCGACGGCCTGGTTGGCGCCCTTGCCGCCGGGGACGGTGCGGAACTCGCGGCCCGTCACGGTCTCGCCCCGCTGCGGGGCCTTGGCGACGTACGCGACGAGATCCATGTTGGCGCTGCCGAGGACGGCGATGTGGGGCGTGCGGGTCATGAGGGGGGTGCCTCCCGGGTGGAGAGTTCGGTGGTGAGGTCGGCCAGGGCGTCGAAGCCGATGCCGTTGAAGTCGCCCACAGAGGTGGCGAGCCGGTTCTTGAGGGGCGCCGTCCACCGGTCGGGGAGCGCGTCGGCGCGGCCGGCGAGCAGCCCGGCGACGGAGCCCGCGGTCGCGCCGTTGGAGTCGGTGTCCCAGCCGCCGGACACCGCGCGGGTGATGGAGCCGGTGAAGTCGCCGTCGGCGTGGGTGAGCGCGGCGGCGAGCAGGGCGGCGTTGGGGACGACGTGGACCCAGTGGTGGGTGCCGTGGCGTGCGTGGAGGGCGTCCACGACCTCATCGAAGTCCGGTGTGTCGTGGGCGAGTTCGACGGCGTGGCGGACCGCGCGGGCCAAGCGCGACGCGGGCGGTACGACGGAGAGGCCCGCGTCCAGACAGGCGTGGACGTCGGCGCGGCCGCCCGCCGCCGCCGCGATCGTCGCCGCGATGAACATGGCGCCGTACACGCCGTTCTCCGTGTGGCTCAGAACGGCGTCGCGGCGGGCCTGCACGGCCGCCGCCCCCGGCGCCCCCGGGTTGGTCCAGCCGTGCACGTCGGCGCGGATCAGCGCGCCGATCCACTCGCGGAACGGATTGCGGTGGATGGCGGTGTGCGGGGGTTCGATGCCCTGGAGCAGGTTGCGGTAGGCGACGCGTTCGGCGGTGAAGGTGCGGCCCGCGGGGAGTTCGTCCAGCCAGAGCCGCGCCACGTCGTCCGTGGTGAAGCCCTTGCCGTGGCGTTGGAGCAGGACGAGGTTCAGGAGCGGGAAGTTGAGGTCGTCGTCCTCGGGCGTCCCGTCGATGTTCTCGGCGAGGGAGGTCCCGGCGGAGCGGCGGTTCCAGGGGTAGGCCGCCCTGAGCTTCGGCGGGACGCCGCGCTCGGTGAACCACGTGGTGAGCGGCCAGTTGCCGGTGGCCTTGGCGAGGCTTCGGATGCCGTCGAGGGGGAGCTTCTCCACGGGTTTGCCGAGGACGCAGCCCGCGGCCCTGCCGAGCCAGGCGGCGTGCAGGCGGTCGCGCAGTCCGGCCGTCTCGGTCGCCCTCACCACGGGGCCCGTCTCGGGAATGCGGGGTCCGCCGTGCCACGGGGGAGGCCGCAGCTCGTCCAGGAGCCGTTCGGCGAGGAGGCGGAGGCGGGCCGGGGCCGGGGCCGGGGAGGCGCCCGCGGTGGCCGGGGCCGTCTCGCCGCCCGCCGTCAGCCAGCGGCACCGCACCGCCGCCACGTCCCGCCCCTCCAGCTCGGCCTGACGCAGCTCGTGGCCGACGAGGTCCTCCGGCTGGACCCAGGTCAGGCGGATCACCGTTCGGCCCCGGCGGGAGCGGCGGCCGTCAGGGCCGCGAACGCCGCCTCGTGGGCGCGGCGCCGCCCGGCGTCACGGGCGAAGACCTCCCGCGCCACCTCCGTCAGGGCCGCCGCCGGTGCGCGCAGGTCGAGGCGGCTGGCCTCGGCGACTCGACGCGCCCAGTCGCCGGGCACCGCCGCCTCGCCGTGCAGCGCGCCCACGAGCGCGCCGCTCATCGTCGCGATGGAGTCGCAGTCGCGGCCGTAGTTGACGGACCCGAGCACGGTGCGGCGGTAGTCGGACCCGCCGACCAGGAGCATGCCGAGGGCGACGGGGAGCTCTTCGACGGAGTGCAGCCGGGAGGGGCGGCGGGCGCCGAGGGACGGGGCGCGGTAGTCGGGGCCGACGGTGTCGAAGGGGGCGACCGCGGCACGGACGGGGGCCAGCGCCGTCTCGAAGTCCCGGTGGCGCGCGGCGACTTCGGTCACCGCCTCGATCGCGGCGCGTGTGCCGTCCTTGGCCAGGGCGAGGCACGCGTCGACCACCGACTCGGCGGTGGCGCCCGGTGTGCAGGCCGCCGCGACCGCCGCCGCGAAGACGCCGGCCGCCTCCCTGCCGTACGACGACTGGTGGGCGCCCGCGATGTCGAGGGCCTCGGTGTACGCGCCCCGCGGGTCGGCGGCGTTGACGAGGCCGACCGGCGCCATGTACATCGCCGCACCGCAGTTGACGATGTTCCCGGTACCGGCCTCGCGCGGGTCGACGTGGCCGTAGTGCAGGCGGGCCACGAGCCACTTCTCGGCGAGGAAGATCCGGTGCAGGGGGAGCGCGTCGGCCTCCAGCTCCGGGATCCAGCGCGGGGTCGTCATCAGGTCGGGGACCAGGTGGTCGGCCACGGCGTAGGCGTCGAGGTGGTCGCGGACGGTGGCGTACACGCGGACCAGTGCGTGGGTCATCAGGGTGTCGTCGGTGACGTGCCCGTCGCCCTTGTGGTACGGCGCGATGGGCCGGGCGGTGCGCCAGTCGTCGCCGTTCCAGGGGCCGACGATGCCGGTCACGCGGCCGCCGTGGCGCTCGGCGATCTGCTCGGGCGCGTACCCCTCGACGGGGCCGCCGAGCGCGTCGCCCACGGCGGCGCCGACGAGGCAGCCGGTGACGCGGTCGGCCAGGGAGGGTTCAGGGTGTGCCGTCATCCCCTTTGCGTGCATTGTTGTGGTTGTGGTCGTCGTAGACATCATGTCGGGATTGTCCACCTGAGGTGGTCTGTTCCGTGGCTGTCAGGCGTCCGGCGAGTTCCACCAGGTCGGTGCCGGCGAGCCGGGGGAGCGCGCAGCCCGACAGGGTGCGGCAGGCGTCGCGCCAGGCGGCGGGGATCGCGGCCGCCGTGCCCAGAACGCCGGTCAGCGCCCCGGCGAGCGCGGGCGCTGAGTCCGCGACACGCGACAGGCACGCGGCGGCGGGCACCGCCTCGGCGATGCGGCCGCGCGCGGCGGTGGCCAGGGCGAGGGCGACCGGCACGGTCTCGGCGGCGGCGATACCGTAGCTGTAGACGTGGTCGACGATCTGGTGCTCCAGGAACGGTACGAGGGCGAAGGCGCCGTCCTCCTCCGGCTGGGCGCGGGCCGTCTTCACGGCGTGCCGGGCGTTCCTGCCGATCTCCGTGTGCTCCGGGAGCTGGTCGAGGGCGCGGTCCACGGCGGTGTCGACGTCGGCGTCCCCGAGCGCGGCGGCGACGGCGGCGGCCATGGCGCGGGCGCCGTGCACGCCGTCGCCGTCCTGGGTGTAGCGGGCGTCGAACTCCGCGAGAGCGGCGGCGTGTTCGGGGTCGCCGGGGTGGACGAGGGCGAGCACGCAGGCCCGTACGCAGGCCGCGTCGTCGAAGTAGTGCGGGTTGTCGTGGCCGGTGGCGGGCGGGCGCAGACCCGTGGCGAGGTTGCCGAGACCGGCGCGTACGGAGATGCGGGCGCGCAGGGGGAGCACGGCGGACTCGACCTCGGGGGCGCGCTCGGCGGCGGCGGCGATCTCGGCGGCGAGGGTGGTCCAGGCGAGGTCGAGTGCGGCCCGTACTTTCAGGTGGTCGTTGCCCGGTCCGGCGCGGAGTACGGACTCCGCGGTGAACGCCGCCCATTCCGCGTCGTCGGAGGGGCCGAGGCGGAGGGGTTCCGGGGGCTGGTTCAGGGCGATGGGGACGGGAAGGGTGGTCGTGGCGTTCTGCTCGGCGAAGGTGTCGAGTTCGCGGGTGAGGCGGCGTGTCCACTCGGGCATGCGGGATGCTCTGTGGCGGGCCGCGGGCCACCCTGCGGCGTCGCCTGCGGCCAGGCCGAGCAGGAGCCCTTCGGCGCCGGAGGCGTTGCATTGCCGGGCGCCTCCGTATGCCGCACCCGGCACCGTGGGCTGTGCCCACCCTCCCCCAGGCTCTCGGCTTCGTTCGAGCAGGGGGGACCCCCCTCGCCCCGCGGCACGCCTGCCCACAGCAGGGACAGCCTCCCGGTCATTCATCGTGCGTCCCGTCCGGGGTCAGGAGGTCCGCCACGTCCAAGACGTGGTGGCCCCGCATCGACGGCAGGCAGCTGCCCCGGGCCGGGCCGATCGCCGTCGACCAGGGGAGGGGGATCGCCGCCGCGCCGCACGTCGCGCCGGAGAGCGCGCCCGCCACCGCCGCCGTCGTGTCGGCGTCCCGGCCCATGTTCACCGCGCAGAGCACCGCGTCGCCGAAGTCCCCGCGCGCCACCGCGTACGCCCCGAACGCGAGCCCGACCGCCTCGGGGGCGAGGTCCGTCCAGGGGTAGCCGCCGATGACCACCGCGGAGCGCACCGCGCGTTCGCCGCGGTCGGCGGCCGCCACCGCGCGGCGCAACGAGCGGGACGTCCACGAGTCCTCGGGGACGACCGAGAGGGCCGCCGCCACCACCGCCTCCACCGGGGCGCCCGCCATGGCCGCCGCGACCCCCGCCGCCACCGCGCGGCCGCCGTAGATCCCCTCGCCGTCATGGCTGACCGAGCCGTCGATCGCGACGAGGCGGGCCGCTTCGTGCGGGTCGCCCGCGGCGAAGACGCCGAAGGGCGCGGCCCGCATCGCGAGGCCGTCGCTCCACGCGTGCCGGTGCTGGGCGGAGATCGGCGCGGCGAGCCCTCTGCGCAGGTTCTCGAGGGTGCCGCGTTCGCTGAAGCCCGCGCCGCGGAACGGGCCCTCGTCCAGGTCCGCGATCCACTGGTGCCAGGCCTTCTCGACGTGCGCGACCGTGAGCGCGGAACCGTGCCGGGCGAGCAGGAGACCGGAGAAGATCGCGTACTCCGTGTCGTCCGTGCCCGCCGGGTGTTCGGCGACGTAGCCCGTGATGCGGCCCCAGCGGCGGCGGATCTCGGACGGCTTCATGTTCTCGGCGGGCGCGCCGAGCGCGTCGCCGACCGCGAGGCCGAGGAGCGCGCCGCGCGCCCGCTCGCGGAGGTCGTCGGCGTCACCGGGCGCCGGGGCCGAGGGAACGCATGCGGTGGACGCCATGCCGTGCCTCCCTTGGGTGCGGGCCGCCGGTGGATGCGCGGACCGCTGGATGGGGTGCTTGGTGCATCCCTGCCACGTCGGGCGCTCAGAAGAGCATGCCTGAGCTCAGATCACCCCTTCGCGCTTCCTGGAGGTGCGGATCGCCGCGCACGGGTGGACCCTTCTCCACCCTCTCCCGCGGCGCGTTTTCGCAGGTAAGTACGGCCTTCCTTGCTGGCGGGAGATTTTTTTCGCGCGTACTTTCGAGGTCGTCCAACACGTACGAGGGGGCCCCACCATGGCGATCATCGAGACCGAAGCGGCACTGCACGAGGCGCACCGCGACAACCACACCCACCGCGATGTGAACGGTGGCTGGCTCCGTCCCGCGGTCTTCGGGGCGATGGACGGGCTCGTCTCCAACCTCGCGCTGATGACCGGTGTCGCGGGCGGCGCGGTGTCGCGGGAGACCATCGTCATCACCGGCCTCGCGGGGCTCGCCGCGGGCGCCTTCTCGATGGCGGCGGGCGAGTACACCTCCGTGGCCTCGCAGCGCGAGCTCGTCCAGGCCGAGCTGGACGTGGAGCGCCGCGAGCTGCGCAAGCACCCGCAGGACGAGGAGCGGGAGCTCGCCGAGCTGTACGTGTCACGCGGTGTCGAGCCCGGCCTGGCCCGCGAGGTCGCCCGCCAGTTGTCCAGGGACCCCGAGCAGGCCCTGGAGATCCACGCCCGCGAGGAGCTCGGCATCGACCCGGGCGACCTGCCCTCGCCGACCGTCGCCGCGGTGTCGTCCTTCGGCTCGTTCGCGCTGGGTGCCCTGCTCCCCGTACTGCCGTATCTGCTGGGTGCCACCGTGCTGTGGCCCGCCCTGCTGTTGGCGCTCATCGGGCTCTTCGCCTGCGGTGCGGTGGTGGCCAAGGTGACCGCGAGGTCCTGGTGGTTCAGCGGTCTGCGGCAGCTCGCGCTCGGTGGCGCGGCCGCCGGTGTGACGTACGCCCTGGGCAGTCTGTTCGGTACCGCCGTAGGATGAGCCCTTGCAGGCCTATGCGGGACCTTGCATAAGTAGTCGTTACTCGGCGGTTTCGATGCCGTGATCACTGGGCATGAGCCGTAAGCGCTGCGGGCAATGAGGCCTGTGCCGCGACGGGCCTTCGGTCATGGATCTGCCCGCTGAGGTCCCCTCCGTACCGCTCCCACCTTCACGAGCGGTGTCCACATGGTGGAACCAGCTATCCGCTTTTCGAGAAGCGTTCCATCATGTAATCTGCACGAAATTTTGCCAGGGCCAACGTCGTCCCTTGCCACATGTAGTTGCCCCGACGACGACGGGAGTGCCGATGCGTACCCACGCCTGGTCGCCCATGGACGGTCGCCCCGCCCCCCAGGGCATGTACGACCCCCGCAACGAACACGACGCCTGCGGTGTCGGATTCGTGGCCACTCTTACCGGTGTGGCCAGCCATGAACTGGTCGAACAGGCGCTGACCGTACTGCGCAACCTCGAGCACCGCGGCGCCACCGGCTCCGAGCCGGACTCGGGTGACGGCGCGGGCATCCTGCTCCAGGTTCCCGACGCCTTCCTGCGCGAGGTGGCCGGATTCGAGCTGCCCGCGGCCGGCGCCTACGCCGTCGGCATCGCGTTCCTGCCGGTCGACACCGCAGGCACCACGGACGGCGCCGTCTCACAGATCGAGACGATCGCCTCCCAAGAGGGCCTGACCGTCCTCGGCTGGCGCGACGTCCCCGTCGCCCCCGAACTCCTCGGCGCCACCGCCCGCTCGACGATGCCCGTCTTCCGGCAGATCTTCGTCGCCGACGGCGACACCGAAGGCCTGGAGCTGGACCGCAAGGCGTTCGTGCTGCGCAAGCGCGCCGAGCGCGAGGCGGGGACGTACTTCCCCTCCCTCTCGGCCCGCACCATCGTCTACAAGGGCATGCTGACCACCGGCCAGCTCGAACCCTTCTTCCCCGACCTGTCCGACCGCCGCTTCGCCACGGCCGTCGCGCTCGTCCACTCCCGCTTCTCGACGAACACGTTCCCGAGCTGGCCGCTCGCGCACCCGTACCGCTTCGTCGCGCACAACGGTGAGATCAACACCGTCAAGGGCAACCGCAACTGGATGCGCGCCCGCGAGTCCCAGCTCGCCTCCGAGCTCTTCGGCGCCGACGGTCAGGCGGACAAGCTGGAGCGGATCTTCCCGATCTGCACGCCCGACGCCTCCGACTCCGCGTCCTTCGACGAGGTGCTCGAACTCCTCCACCTCGGCGGGCGCTCGCTGCCCCACTCCGTGCTGATGATGATCCCGGAGGCCTGGGAGAACCACGCCTCCATGGACCCGGCACGCCGCGCCTTCTACCAGTACCACTCCACGATGATGGAGCCCTGGGACGGCCCGGCCTGCGTCACCTTCACCGACGGCACGCAGGTGGGTGCCGTTCTCGACCGCAACGGTCTGCGCCCCGGCCGCTACTGGGTCACCGACGACGGCCTCGTCGTCCTCGGCTCCGAGGTCGGCGTCCTCGACATCGACCCCGCCAAGGTCGTCCGCAAGGGCCGCCTGCAGCCGGGCCGCATGTTCCTCGTCGACACCGCGGAGCACCGCATCGTCGAGGACGACGAGATCAAGGCAGGACTCGCCGCCGAGAAGCCGTACCAGGAGTGGCTGGAAGCCGGCGAGATCGAGCTGTCCGACCTGCCCGAGCGCGAGCACATCGTGCACACGCACGCCTCCGTCACACGCCGCCAGCAGACCTTCGGCTACACCGAGGAAGAGCTCCGCATCATCCTCGCGCCGATGGCCAAGACCGGCGGCGAGCCGCTCGGCTCCATGGGCACGGACACCCCCATCGCGGCCCTCTCCGCCCGCCCGCGGCTGATCTTCGACTACTTCACGCAGCTGTTCGCGCAGGTCACCAACCCGCCGCTGGACGCCATCCGTGAAGAGCTCGTCACCTCGCTGCACAGCTCGCTCGGCCCGCAGGGCAACCTCCTCGAACCGACCGCCGCGTCCTGTCGCAGCGTCACCCTGCCCTTCCCGGTGATCGACAACGACGAGCTCGCCAAGCTCATCCACATCAACGCCGACGGCGACATGCCCGGCATGAAGGCCGCGACGCTCTCCGGCCTCTACCGCGTCGGCGGCGGCGGCGACGCCCTCGCCGCCCGCATCGACGAGATCTGCGCCGAGGCCGACGCCGCCATCGAGGCCGGCGCCCGCCTGATCGTGCTCTCCGACCGGCACTCCGACGCCGAGCACGCGCCGATCCCCTCGCTCCTGCTCACCTCGGCCGTCCACCACCACCTCATCCGCACCAAGCAGCGCACCCAGGTGGGCCTGCTCGTCGAGGCCGGCGACGTCCGCGAGGTCCACCACGTGGCCCTCCTCATCGGCTACGGCGCCGCGGCCGTCAACCCCTACCTCGCGATGGAGTCCGTCGAGGACCTCGTCCGCGCAGGAACGTTCCTGGACGCAGCCGAGGGCGGCGCCGAGCAGGCCATCCGCAACCTCATCCACGCCCTCGGCAAGGGCGTCCTGAAGGTCATGTCCAAGATGGGCATCTCCACCGTCGCCTCCTACCGCGGCGCCCAGGTCTTCGAGGCCGTCGGCCTCGAAGCGGCCTTCGTGGAGCGGTACTTCAGCGGTACGACGACGAAGATCGGCGGCGCCGGACTCGACGTCATCGCCCAGGAGGTCGCCGCCCGGCACGCCAAGGCCTACCCGGCCTCCGGCGTCCCCTCCGCGCACCGCGCCCTGGAGATCGGCGGCGAGTACCAGTGGCGTCGCGAGGGCGAGCCGCACCTGTTCGACCCCGAGACGGTCTTCCGTCTCCAGCACTCCACGCGCGGCCGCCGCTACGACATCTTCAAGCAGTACACGGGCCGCGTGAACGAGCAGTCCGAGCGCCTCATGACGCTCCGCGGACTCTTCGGCTTCAAGTCGAACCGGCCGTCGATCTCCATCGACGAGGTCGAGCCCGTCTCCGAGATCGTCAAGCGGTTCTCGACCGGCGCCATGTCGTACGGCTCCATCTCCAAGGAGGCGCACGAAACCCTCGCCATCGCCATGAACCAGCTGGGCGGCAAGTCCAACACCGGTGAGGGCGGCGAGGACCCGGAGCGCCTGTACGACCCGGCGCGCCGCTCGTCCATCAAGCAGGTCGCCTCCGGCCGCTTCGGTGTCACCAGCGAGTACCTCGTCAACGCCGACGACATCCAGATCAAGATGGCGCAGGGCGCCAAGCCCGGCGAGGGCGGCCAGCTGCCCGGCCACAAGGTGTACCCGTGGGTCGCCAAGACGCGTCACTCGACGCCCGGCGTCGGCCTCATCTCGCCGCCGCCGCACCACGACATCTACTCCATCGAGGACCTCGCCCAGCTGATCCACGACCTGAAGAACGCGAACCCGCAGGCGCGGATCCACGTGAAGCTGGTCTCCGAGGTCGGCGTCGGCACGGTCGCCGCGGGCGTCTCCAAGGCCCACGCGGACGTCGTCCTCATCTCCGGCCACGACGGCGGCACCGGTGCCTCCCCGCTGACCTCCCTGAAGCACGCCGGCGGCCCCTGGGAACTCGGCCTCGCCGAGACCCAGCAGACGCTGCTCCTCAACGGCCTGCGCGACCGCATCGTCGTGCAGACCGACGGCCAGCTGAAGACCGGCCGCGACGTCGTCATCGCCGCGCTGCTCGGCGCCGAGGAGTTCGGTTTCGCGACCGCGCCGCTCGTCGTCTCCGGCTGCGTCATGATGCGCGTCTGCCACCTGGACACCTGCCCGGTCGGCATCGCCACGCAGAACCCGGCGCTGCGCGAGCGGTTCTCCGGCAAGGCCGAGTACATCGTCAACTTCTTCGAGTTCATCGCCGAAGAGGTCCGCGAGCTCCTCGCCGAGCTCGGCTTCCGCTCCATCGAGGAGGCCGTCGGCCACGCCGAGCTCCTGGACACCGAGAAGGCCGTCAGCCACTGGAAGGCGCAGGGCCTCGACCTGGAGCCGCTGTTCCACGTGCCGGCGCTGCCCGCGGGCGCCGTCCGGCACCAGGTCACGGTCCAGGACCACGGCCTGGAGAAGGCGCTCGACAACGAGCTGATCAAGCTCGCCGCCGACGCCCTCGCCGCGTCCAGCGCGACGGACGCCCACCCGGTCCGCGCGCAGGTCGCCATCCGCAACATCAACCGCACGGTCGGCACCATGCTCGGCCACGAGGTGACGAAGAAGTTCGGCGGCGCGGGTCTGCCCGACGACACCATCGACATCACCTTCACCGGATCGGCGGGCCAGTCCTTCGGCGCGTTCGTGCCGCGCGGCGTGACGCTGCGCCTGGAGGGCGACGCCAACGACTACGTCGGCAAGGGCCTGTCCGGCGGCCGGATCATCGTCCGCCCGGACCGGGGCGCCGACCACCTCGCCGAGTACTCGACGATCGCGGGCAACACCATCGCGTACGGCGCGACCGGCGGCGAGCTGTTCCTGCGCGGCCGCACCGGTGAGCGGTTCTGCGTCCGCAACTCGGGTGCGACCGTGGTCTCGGAGGGCGTGGGCGACCACGGCTGCGAGTACATGACCGGCGGGCACGCGGTGATCCTCGGCGAGACGGGCCGCAACTTCGCGGCCGGCATGTCGGGCGGCATCGCGTACGTGATCGACCTCGACCGCGACAACGTCAACGCGGGGAACCTGTCGGCCGTCGAGCCGCTGGACGAGACCGACAAGCAGTGGCTGCACGACGTCGTGCGCCGCCACCACGAGGAGACGGGCTCCACGGTCGCCGAGAAGCTCCTGGCGGAGTGGGACACGGCAGTGGACCGCTTCAGCAGGATCATCCCCAGCACGTACAAGGCAGTGCTCGCCGCCAAGGACGCCGCGGAGCGAGCCGGTCTCTCCGAGACCGAGATCACCGAGAAGATGATGGAGGCGGCGACCAATGGCTGATCCCAAGGGCTTTCTCAACCACGGCCGCGAGGTCGCGCAGACCCGCCCGGTCGGCGAGCGCGTCAAGGACTGGAACGAGGTCTACGTTCCCGGCTCGCTCCTCCCGATCATCTCCAAGCAGGCCTCGCGCTGCATGGACTGCGGCATCCCGTTCTGCCACAACGGCTGCCCGCTGGGGAACCTGATCCCGGAGTGGAACGACTACGCGTACCGCGAGGACTGGTCGGCGGCGTCCGAGCGCCTGCACGCCACGAACAACTTCCCGGAGTTCACGGGCCGGCTGTGCCCGGCGCCCTGTGAGGCGGCGTGCGTGCTCGGCATCAACCAGCCGGCCGTCACCATCAAGAACGTCGAAGTCTCCATCATCGACAAGGCGTGGGACGCCAACGACGTGAAGCCGCAGGCGCCCGAGCGGCTCTCCGGCAAGACCGTCGCGGTCATCGGTTCGGGCCCGGCGGGTCTCGCCGCAGCCCAGCAGCTGACGCGGGCCGGCCACACCGTCGCCGTCTACGAGCGCGCCGACCGCATCGGCGGCCTGCTCCGCTACGGCATCCCCGAGTTCAAGATGGAGAAGCGGCACATCAACCGCCGCATCGAGCAGATGCGCGCGGAGGGCACCAAGTTCCGCACCGGTGTGGAGATCGGCCGCGACATCGACGCGGCGAAGCTCCGCAGGCGCTACGACGCGGTCGTCATCGCCGCGGGTTCCACCACCGCCCGCGACCTGCCCGTCCCCGGCCGTGAGCTCAAGGGCATCTACCAGGCGATGGAGTACCTGCCCCTGGCCAACAAGGTCCAGGAGGGCGACTACGTCACCACGCCCGTCTCCGCCGAGGGCAAGCACGTCGTCGTCATCGGCGGCGGCGACACGGGCGCGGACTGCGTGGGCACCGCCCACCGCCAGGGCGCGGCCTCCGTGACGCAGCTGGAGATCATGCCGAAGCCGGGCGAGGAGCGTGCCCCGCACCAGCCGTGGCCGACCTTCCCCATGCTGTACAAGGTCACCTCCGCGCACGAGGAGGGCGGCGAGCGGGTCTACGCCGTCAACACCACCCACTTCGAGGGCGACGAGGACGGCAACGTCCAGTTCCTGCACCTCGTCGAGGTGGAGTTCATCGAGGGCAAGTTGACCCCGAAGCCCGGCACCGAGCGGAAGATCCCCGCGCAGCTCGTCACCCTCGCGATGGGTTTCACCGGCACCGACCGCGAGAACGGCCTCGTGGACCAGTTCGCCCTGGAGCTCGACGAGCGCGGCAACATCGCACGCGACGGCGAGTTCCAGACGAACGTCCCCGGCGTCTTCGTCGCCGGTGACGCGGGCCGCGGCCAGTCGCTCATCGTGTGGGCGATCGCCGAGGGCCGCTCGGCGGCGCGCGGTGTGGACCGCTTCCTCACCGGCGCGAGCGACCTGCCGGCCCCGATCCGTCCCACGGACCGCGCCCTGACGGTCTGACGGCACTGCCCGTACGGTTGATCCCGTACGACCCCTGATACGTCCCGTACAACGGCGTACGGAACTGAGCGACGCCCGCCTCGTCCCCGACCGGACCTGAGGCGGGCGTCGTGGCGTTTGCGCCCGTTTGTGCGACCAGAGCGTTGCATGGGGCGCAATGCTATGAGCGTATGTTGCGTCACCCGCAACCCTCATTACGGTTCGGCCGCTTATACCAATGGGTCTAGACCGCCCCCGTCTGGTGTGACCACAATCGCTCCCACCAATCGGAACCTGGAGGGGGCCGGCATGAATCGACGTGTCATCGCCGCTGGTTGTATCGCCATGAGTCTCGGACTGACCGCCACGGCGTGCGGTGGGGATGACGGCGACTCGGGCGACAAGGCCACCGACGGCAAGGGCAAGACCCTCACCGTGTGGATCATGGAGGGGACCAACCCCGACGCGCGCCCCTTCTTCGAGGAGGCCGAGAAGGCCTTCACCAAGAAGACCGGCGCCAAGATCAAGGTCGAGTACCAGCAGTGGGCCAGCGCCCAGAAGAAGTTCACGACCGCCATCGAGGGCGGCGAGGACCAGGTGCCCGACGTCGCGGAGGTCGGCACCACCTGGGTGCCGCAGTTCGCCGAGACCGACGCCCTCGTCGACGTCACGGACGAAGTGAAGAAGTCGGGCCTCAACGACGACCTCGTCGAGGGCCTCAAGGACGCGGGCACCCTCGACGGCAAGCAGTACGGCATGCCCTGGTACGCGGGCGTCCGCTCCATCGTCTACCGCAAGGACATCTTCGAGAAGCACGACCTGAAGCCCCCGACCACGTGGAAGGAGCTCCAGGAGACCGCCAAGACGCTCAAGGAGAAGGAGCCCAAGCTCGTCTCCTTCCCCGTCGCGGGCGGCGCCGAGATGTTCGCCGCCCCCTTCATCTGGGGTGCGGGCGGCGAACTCGCCACCGAGTCCGGCGGCAAGTGGAAGTCCGGCGTCAACTCGCCCGACGCCATCAAGGGCATCGAGTTCTACACCGGCCTCGCCACCAAGGACAAGGTCTCCCCGGCCAAGGTCAACACCTGGACCGAGAAGGAGGTCGGCGACGCCTGGAACAAGGGCGAGATCGCCATGGCCATCGGCGGCAACTGGACCCCGAAGGCCATCGTCGACAACAACCCCGACCTCAAGGGCAAGCTCGGCGCGGTGCCGATCCCGGGCCAAAACGGCGGCATGAGCAAGTCCTTCCTCGGCGGCTCCTACCTGTCCACGTTCAACACGGACAAGAAGGACCTCGCCTGGGAGTTCGTCAAGATGCTCACCACCGGCGAGTTCGCCGCCAAGTGGGCCGAGGAGACCAACTACTTCCCCGGCCAGAACTCCGAACTGAAGAAGATCGAGGCGAAGAAGGACCCGCTCGTCGAGCCCTTCGCCAAGCAGATGCTGGAAGCCGGCGCGACCGTCCCCAAGACCAAGTCGTACGGCGAGATCCAGGCCTCCAAGGTCATCCCCGGCATGGTCCAGTCGATCCTCACCGGCAAGGCGTCCGTGAAGGAAGCGGCGGACAAGGCGGCCAAGGACATGGACGCGATCTTCGCCAAGGACGAGTAGAAAAGGGCGAGTTCGGCACTGTGAAGGACTTACCGTGAAAGACACGCTCGTCAGCGGGGAGCCGAAGATCCCGGCTCCCCGCGGCCCCCGGCCCCCCGACGGCGCCGCCGAAGCGGCCCGCCGCCGCAAGAAGCTCATCACACTCACCCGCCCCTGGCTGCTCCTCGCGCCCTCCCTCGTGGTCCTCGCGGGCCTGCTCCTGTGGCCGCTGATCCAGGTCGGCAAGCTCTCCCTGGAGGACTACGAGGTCAAGTTCGGCGGCGGCACCAGCACGTTCACCGGCTTCGACCACTACAGCGACCTGCTCTCCAGCAGTCTGCTGTGGAAGACGGTCCTGCCCAACACCGTCTTCTTCGCCTTCGCCTGCGTCGGCCTCACCGTCGCACTCGGCACCCTCGTCGCGCTGCTGCTCAACCGCCTCGGCACCACCTGGCGGATGATCTGCTCCGTCGCGATCCTCGCCGCCTGGGCCAT
Organism: Streptomyces venezuelae; assembly: GCF_008642355.1. Taxonomy (NCBI): domain Bacteria; kingdom Bacillati; phylum Actinomycetota; class Actinomycetes; order Kitasatosporales; family Streptomycetaceae; genus Streptomyces; species Streptomyces venezuelae. The sequence goes on along the minus strand of NZ_CP029193.1, from coordinate 1,977,263 downwards.
GCCCGCGGTGACGGGCACATACGTGTGGATCTGGCTCTTCCAGCCGCAGGACGGCATGGTCAGCCAGATCGCGGGCTCCGTCGGCCTCATCGACCCGGAGACCACCAACTGGTTCACCGAACGCGGCCCGTTCTACGCCATCGCCACGCTCAACGTCGTCCACCACGGCTTCCCGTTCGTCGCCATCACCGTCCTCGCGGGACTCCTGACGATCCCCAAGGAGCTGTACGAAGCCGGGGAACTGGACGGCGCCAACGCCTGGCAGCGGTTCTGGAACATCACCGTGCCGACCATCAAGCCCGTCTTCCTCGTGGTGACCATCCTCTCCACCATCTGGGACTTCAAGGTGTTCACCCAGGTGTACCTGCAACCCGGCGGCGACGGCTCCAACGAAGAGGTCTACAACCTGGGCGTCTTCTCGTACATCCAGGCCTTCGCCAAGAACGACTACGGCACCGGTGCCGCGGCCGCGGTCCTGCTGACCGTGCTGCTCCTGATCATCACCGTCGTCTACATCCGCACGCTGTTCCGCCAGGGGGAGGAGGACCTGTGACAACCCGCCGCACCACGCTCGCCTCACGCATCGGCCTGCCCGCCGCGGTCGTCGGGCTCCTCCTCTTCACGCTCTTCCCCGTCTACTGGATGGTCTCCACCGCACTCGACCCCAAGGCGTCGCTGCGCGGCTCGGACGTCCTGCCCAGCGGCATCGGCTTCGAGCACTTCGAGTTCGTCTTCGACAAGGGAAACTTCGGCACGTACCTGCTGAACTCGGCGATCGTCGGCCTCACCACGATCGTCGCGGCCGCGCTGCTGTCGCTCTTCGCCGCCATCGCGGTGGCACGGTTCAAGTTCCGCTTCCGCACCTCCGTGCTGATCATGATCCTGATCGTGCAGATGGTGCCGCTGGAGGCCCTCGTCATCCCGCTCTTCATCCAGATGCGGGACTACGACATGCTCAACTCCCTCCTCGGCCTGAGCATCGTCTACATCGCCCTCTCGCTCCCCTTCGCCATCTGGACGCTGCGCGGCTTCGTCGCCACCGTCCCCAAGGAGGTCGAGGAGGCCGCGTACATCGACGGGGCGTCCTGGCCGCGGATGTTCTGGTCCGTGCTCCTCCCGCTGGTCGCCCCGGGGCTCGTCGCCACATCCATCTTCGCCTTCATCACGGCGTGGAACGAGTTCGTGTTCGCGTACACGTTCATGAAGGGCAGCGACAAGTACACGGCGGCCGTGGGCATCTACCAGTTCTTCGGCGAGAACTCCACGGCCTGGGGGCCGGTCATGGCCAGCTCCACGCTCGTCACCGTGCCCGTGATGATCTTCTTCGTGATCGTCCACCGGAAGCTCGGGTCGGGTCTGGCGGCGGGAGCGGTCAAGGGCTGACCGTTCGCAGAGGCGCCGGGCGGCCGCAGCGCGCCGCCCGGCGCCTCTTCACGTGTCGCCGTCGCGGCCTCGCGCGCGGTAGTCCATCCGGCGGGCGAAGGATCGATCCGGCTGCCTCGCACGGGTGACACCGCGCATGCGCGGCCCGGCGGGCGGGGAGGGCGGTGCCGGGCCCGTCCACCTCCCCGGGGGTCCAGTCACCCCTGGTGCCGGGCGTTCCGGTCCGGCGCCCGCACCGAAACGGAATCCATGCGCCTCCGCCACACCCTCGCCGCCGCCCTCGGCGCGTTCACCCTCGTCGTCACCCTGCCGACCTCCGCGAACGCCGCCACCGGCGCCTTCTCCTACAAGTTCACCGGCCTCGACGGACACGCGCGGTCGGTCACCCTCCACGACCCGACGAGCCCCGGCTGCGTCCCCCTGCCCGAGGTCGCCGCCCCGGACTTCTCCGAGCCCGCGTTCGCCCCGCACAACGACACCGACGAGTGGGCCATGGTGTTCACCGAGCCGGACTGCACCGGCGACTCCTGGACGCTCCGCCCGCACGGCAACCCCGCCTCCGACCGCCTCAAGCTGCGCTCGGTGTTCCTCACCGGCCGGCATTAGGGCACACAGCGGCCTCACCCCGTCGTCGAGCCGCCGTCCACGGTGAACTCCGCCCCGGTGACGTACGACGACGCGTCCGACGCCAGGAACAGCACCAGCTCCCCGACCTCCTCCGGGCGGCCCATCCTGCCCAGCGGCAGGTGCGACCAGTCCCGCCCGGCGGAGGCAGCGGAGATCATCGGGGTGTCGACCGCCCCCGGATGCACCGAGTTGACCCGCACCCGGTACTTCGCCAGGTCCAGCGCCGCGGAGCGGGTCAGCCCCCGCAGCCCGAACTTCGTCGACCCGTACGCCGCGTGCCCCGGGACGCCGACCAGCCCCGCCGTCGACGACACGTTCACGACCGACCCGCCGCCCGCCTCCTTCAGTGCGGGCAGCACCGCCTGGATGCCCAGGAACGGCCCCAGGAGGTTGACCCGGAGCAGCGCCTCGAAGTTTCCGTACGTCTCGTCCTCCACGGACGCCGTCCGCCACAGCGCCGCGTTGTTCACCAGCACGTCGAGCCGCCCGAACGCGCCGAGCGCCTCCGCCACGGCCGAGGCCCAGCTCTCCGCGTCGGCGACGTCATGACGTACGAACAGCCCCCGCCCGCCCAGGGATCCGGCGACTTCGCGGCCCTCGTCCTTCCGTACGTCCGTCACCACGACCCGTGCCCCGGCCGCCGCGAAGAGCCGCGCCTCCGCGGCGCCCTGCCCGCGGCCCGCCCCGGTGATGAGCACGACTTTCCCGTCCAGGCCGTGGCGCATGCCATCCTCCGTACGTCCGTACGTGCCGAATCGGCATGTGTCTAGCAGTCATATGTGCAAGGTGGAAGGGCGGGGCGGGACATGGAATCGGGATCCGCGATCAGTCTGCGCAAGGTGGAGGACTCGGCGCCGGCTCTGGTCAGCCTGTACAAGAGCGCCGGGGTCTCCCTGCGCAGACACGGCCTGGACGGGGCGCGGGCCGCCGTCTACCTCGTCGTCGACTACTCCGGTTCCATGAAGCCGTACTACAAGGACGGCAGCGTCCAGGCCCTCGCCGACCGCGTCCTCGGCCTCTCCGCGCACCTGGACGACGACGGGGTCGTCCCCACCGTCTTCTTCTCCACCGACGTCGACGCGGTGACGGACATCGCGCTGGACAACCACCGCGGCCGGGTCGACGAGATCGTCGCCGGGCTCGGACACATGGGCAAGACCAGTTACCACCTGGCGATGGACGCCGTGATCGACCACTACCTGGACAGCTGCGACAGCGGTTCCACCGCGCCCGCCCTCGTCGTCTTCCAGACCGACGGCGGCCCCGTCAACAAGCTCGCCGCCGAGCGCTATCTCTGCAAGGCGGCGAAACTCCCTCTGTTCTGGCAGTTCATCGGGTTCGGCGACCCGAAGAGCAAGCAGTTCGACTACCTGCGCAAGCTCGACGAACTCGCCGTCCCCGCCAAGCGCCCGGTCGACAACGCGGGCTTCTTCCACGCGGGCGAGGACCCGCTCGCCGTGCCGGACGACGAGCTGTACGACCGGCTCGTGGGTGAGTTCCCCGCGTGGCTCGCGGCGGCGCGGGCGGCCGGGATCGCGGGCTAGCCGACCATGCGGTCGCGCAGCCGCAGGACCGTACGGGCGTCCAGGCCGAGCCCCTCGGTCAGGTAGCCGGAGAAGCCGCCGTACCGCTGCGTGGCCTCGGCGAGGGCCGTGTCCAGGTAGTCGGCGCGGACCTCCTGGAGGGGGATGATCAGGTCCGGGTTCTGCATGAACCCGCCCTGCTTCAGCCCCTCGCGGACCTTGGCGTCGTACGCGGCACGGTAGGTGTTGGAGGCCAGGTAGTCGCCGGCCGCGGTCCGCTCGGGGACCCCCACGAGACGCAGCAACAGGTACGTCGTCCAGCCGGTGCGGTCCTTGCCGGAGGTGCAGTGGTAGAGCAGCGGCGAGCGGCTCGAGGCGATGTCCCGCAGGGTCGCCGCGAACTGTGCGCGGTTGGCCGCGTCGGTGACGAAGGTGCGGTAGACGTCGCGCATGAACGCGGCCGCCTTTCCGCTGCCGAGCATCTCCTCCTGCTTGACCGGGTCCCGGGAGCCGATGGCGGTGAGGAGCCGGGTGAACAGGCCGTTGTCGGTGACCGGCCGCGCGGTGGGGGAGAGGCCGGCGGGCAGCCGGTCCACCCCGTCGTACTGCACCTCGGCGGGCACCCGGAAGTCGATGACCTTCGTCAGGCCGAGTCCCGCGAGCGTGCCGAGGTCGGTGTCGGTGAGCTTGCTGAGGCCGTCGGCGCGGTAGACGCGCCCTTCGCGGACGCGCTCCCCGTCGTACGTGCGGTGGCCACCGACGTCCCGGACGTTGACCGCGCCCTGGAGGGGGACCAGGCGGCCGGCGGTCACGGACGCGGTGGCCGTGTGGCGGGGTGCCGCGGGCACGGCCGCTTCCGAGGGGGCCGCCCAGGCGGGCAGCGTGCCCAGGGCGAGCGCGGAGATCGCCAGTCCGGTTGCGGTACGGGTACGGGAGATACGCATCGGTCCGCCTTCCCATCGGCCTACCTAGCGATTGTTTGGGCCGAAGGTAGCGACGTGATCTTGAGGGGGGAAGGGCCATGCGCGGGGGCCGTGACGGGCCAGGCGGGCCGCGGCGGGTCGCGCGAGGAGCCGCCGTGCGAGCCGGACCGTGAGCATGTTAGGGTTATGTGTTGCAGTTTTGGTACCCATGAACTTTATGTGCGCCTGACGGGAATGCTCCGAGGGCGCATTATTGTTTTTCCGGTTCTCTCCGGTATGGGGGTCATTGCAGCGCTGGAGTCACGCAATTCGGTGTGTCTCCATTCACTGCCCCTGTTGAGGAGATTGACATGGCAACCGGCACCGTTAAGTGGTTCAACTCGGAAAAGGGCTTCGGCTTCATCGAGCAGGACGGCGGCGGCCCCGACGTCTTCGCCCACTACTCGAACATCGCGTCCTCGGGCTTCCGTGAGCTCCTCGAGGGCCAGAAGGTCTCCTTCGAGGTGACCCAGGGCCAGAAGGGCCTGCAGGCCGAGAACATCGTTCCTGCCTGATCGTCGCAGCGCGCGAACCTCACAGCCGAGGCCCGCACCGGAAGGTGCGGGCCTCGGCTTGCGCTGTCATCGGGCCCAACCGGGCCCAGAGCCGCACCGGCTCACAGGTCCGGAAGTCCAGCGACCAGGAAGGCACTACTGCATGAACCGCTCCGAACGCCCGGCACGCCCCGCCCGCAAGCGCCCCGCCACCTCCGGCGGCAACGCAGGCGGCAGCGCAGGCGGCAGGGGACGGCCCTCCGGCCAGGCGAAGGGCGCCGCGCACTCCGCGAGGAAGTCCGGCAGCCGCAGGCCGAAGCCGGTCCAGGGCGGCGAGTTCGCCCTGCCCGAGAGCGTCACGCCCGCCCTGCCCGCCGTCGAGGCCTTCGGCGACCTCGACATGCCCGAGGCCCTCCTGAAGACGCTGGCCGCCCAGGGAGTCACCGACCCCTTCCCGATCCAGGCCGCCACGCTCCCCAACTCCCTCGCCGGGCGCGACATCCTCGGCCGTGGACGGACCGGCTCCGGCAAGACCCTCGCCTTCGGCCTGGCCCTCCTGGCCCGCACCGCGGGACACCGCGCCGAGCCGAAGTCGCCGCTCGCCATGGTCCTGGTCCCCACGCGCGAGCTGGCCCAGCAGGTGACGGACGCGCTCACCCCGTACGCGACGGCGGTCAACCTCCGCCTCGCCACCGTCGTCGGCGGCCTCTCCATCACCCGCCAGGCGAGCACACTGCGTCGCGGCGCCGAGGTCATCGTCGCCACTCCCGGCCGCCTGAAGGACCTCATCGAGCGTGGCGACTGCGACCTGTCCCGGGTCCGTGTCACCGTCCTCGACGAGGCCGACCAGATGGCCGACATGGGCTTCATGCCGCAGGTCACGGCGCTGCTCAAGCAGGTCGAGCAGGGCGGCCAGACGATGCTGTTCTCGGCGACGCTCGACAAGAACATCGACCGGCTCGTACGCATGTTCCTCACGGACCCCGTCGTGCACTCCGTCGACCCGTCCGCGGGCGCCGTGACGACGATGGAGCACCACGTGCTCTACGTCGCCGACGAGACGGACAAGAAGGCCGTCGCCATGCGCATCGCCGCCCGAGAGGGCCGCGTGATCATGTTCCTGGACACCAAGCGCGCCGTGGACCGCTTCACCAAGCGGCTCCTCGCCAACGGTGTGCGCGCCTCCGGACTGCACGGCGGACGCTCCCAGCCGCAGCGCAACCGGACCCTCGACCAGTTCAAGAGCGGCCAGGTCACAGCGTTGATCGCGACGAACGTCGCGGCCCGCGGCATCCACGTCGACGACCTCGACCTCGTCGTGAACATCGACCCGCCCACCGACCACAAGGACTACCTCCACCGCGGCGGCCGCACCGCGCGCGCGGGCGAGTCCGGCAGCGTCGTCACCCTCGTCCTCCCCGACGAGAAGCGCGACATGACGCGCCTCATGACCGACGCCGAGATCCGGCCGAACACGGCGCGCGTCACCTCCTCCGACGAGGAGCTGGTGCGCATCACCGGGGCGCGCGAGCCCTCCGGCGTGCCGGTCGTCATCGAGGTGCCGCAGCCGCAGCAGCAGCCCGCCGCGCGCGGCGGCGCGCAGCGACGCCGGCGTCCCCGTGGCGCCGGAGGCACCGCCGCGGGCCAGGGTCAGGGGCAGCGCAGGGTTCCCCGCCAGGGTCAGGGCCAGGGTGGTCAGGGTCAGGGCGGCCAGGCCAGGAGCGGTTCCGCCGGGACCGGTGGCAGCGGTGGCGGCAACCGTGCCCGCCGCGGTCGAGCCGGTGGCGGAGCCCAGGGAGGCCGCCGCTCCGCGGCGTGACCCCGTAACCCCCGCCGTACCAGTACGAGAGGCGCCCGCAGCTTCCTGCCGAAGGCTGCGGGCGCGTAGGAAGGAACCCGCCCGATGACACCGGAGCGCGAACCCGTCGCCCTGCCACTGCTCGACGACGACCGCGCGGCCCTGCGCGCCGACTGCGGCAACTGCTCCGGGCTGTGCTGCGTGGCGCTCACCTTCTCCAAGTCCTCGGACTTCCCCGTGAACAAGGACGCGGGGAAGCCCTGCGGCAACCTGGCGGAGGACTTCCGGTGCGGCATCCACCGCGACCTGCGGGACAAGGGGTACCGGGGCTGCACCGTGTTCGACTGCTTCGGCGCGGGGCAGCGGGTCTCCCAGGGCACCTTCGAGGGGCGCGACTGGCGTCGGGATCCGGCCACCGCGCGGCAGATGTTCGAGGTCTTCCCGCTCATGCGGCAGATCCACGAACTGCTCTGGTACCTGACCGAGGCGCTCACCCACCCCCAGACCCGGCCGATCGCCGCCGACCTGGAGCGCGTACTCGCCGAGACGGAGCGCCTCGCGCAGGGCAGCCCCGACGCGGTCGCCGGGACGGACGTCGCCGCCCACCGTCAGGTCGTCAACCTGCTCCTGCTGCGCACCAGCGAACTCGTCCGCGCCGAGCACCGGGGCCAGGGCGGCGCTAAGGGCGGCAAGGGCGGCAAGGGTGGTCGCGGCGGCAAGAAGCGGGACCGCAGGGGCGCCGATCTCATCGGCGCGCGGCTCAAGGGCGCCGACCTCAAGGGCGTCGACCTGCGCGGCGCGTACCTCATCGGCGCCGACCTGCGCGACGCCGACCTGCGGGCGGCCGACCTCATCGGCGTGGACTTCCGCGACGCGGACCTGCGCGGCGCCGACCTGACCGGCGCGCTGTTCCTCACCCAGTCGCAGGTGAACGCGGCCAAGGGTGACGAGCGCACGAAACTTCCCGACGCCCTCCGCCGCCCGGGACACTGGTCGCAGGACTGACCGGGCCGCCGCGCGGCCACTCGTCGCGCGCCGCTAGGTGTCGCACTCCAGCACGGTCCGGCACAGCGTGCACCGCACCCGCATCCGCCCCCGCACGGGAACCCGGATCCGCTGGTGGCAGGTGGGGCAGGGGAACGTCACGCGGAGCGCGCCGAGCCCGTCGCCGGAGAAGCTGTACGCCCCGTTCGTCCCGGCAGCCCCGCCCCCGCCGTTCGCCCCCGCAGTCCCGCCCCGCACCGCCGCCCCGTGCTCACGCGCGTACCGCCGGTCCTTCGCGTACCGCCGCCGCCCCGCCCACCCCGCGGCCGTCAGCGGCGGCTGCTGCTCGTCGCGGCGGGCCTGGGCGAGGCCCTTCGTGTACGCCGTGTAGGCCTGCGCGCTGGTGAACCACGTCTCCGGCGCCTCGCCGAACGCCAACGCCCGCTTGGCCAGGACGTATCCGAACTCCTCGGGGGTGAGATAGCCGAGCTTCTGCGAAGAGGCGCCGTCCTCGCGGTAGGCGTCGAGCAGCAGCCAGCCCGCGCCCAGGTAGGTGGTGGCGGTGTCGGTCAGGATCTCGTTGTCGCGCGTGCCGGGGAACGACAGGTCGAGCCGGTGCAGATACACGTGCATGACCTCGTGGGCGAGGGCCGCGCCGATGTCCCTGCGATGTGTGCGGAAGCGGTCGTTCAGCTCGATGAAGTACTCGGGCCCCGCGGCGAGTTCGACGGACGCCGCGTGCCGCATCTCGCGGAAGCCGACGATCATCCGGGCGTCGGGCAGGTGCAGGTGCCGCACCATCTCGCGGGCCACCCGCTGCGCGCCGAGGTGCAGGTCGTCCTGGTCGCCGAAGGCCACGTCGGCGGGGGCCACGCTGGTGTCGAAGGAGTGCACGGTGTCGTACGACAGGCGTTTGTAGAGCGCCGTGACGGCGGCGCGCACGGTCTCCAGATGGGGGTAGCCGTGCACGACTGGACCGCCGCCGACCGTCACGCCCGCACCCCCTGAGGACTCCACCGGGACACTGCGACTCGCCCACCACTCTACGGGCGTCGTGCCCTGTTGTACGGGCCTCGTACGCGCCGCGGGCCGCCCCGCCCGCCAGGTCTGGCCGGAAACGGCCCCTTGTCCTGAGCGGACACCGATCTCCATAATCCGCAACAACGCTTTGGCGGGCACATGTCATCCACGCGCATGTCGGCGACGGCGCGACCGGGACGGCAGGGTTCGTCACGCGTGCACGGCCCCGCGAACCCCCCACCAAGGAGAGTCAGTTGAAGACCAAGATGCGTGGAGTCAAGAGAGCCGCCACCCTCGGAGCGATCGCGCTCGCCACCGTCAGCCTTCAGCCCGTGGCCGCCCAGGCGGCCCCGCACCCGGGCCCGCAGCCGAGCGAGAGTGTCGTCGGCGGCACCCGCGCCCAGCAGGGCGAGTTCCCGTTCATGGTCCGTCTCTCGATGGGCTGCGGCGGCGCGCTGTACGCGCAGAACATCGTGCTGACCGCCGCCCACTGTGTGGACGGCTCCGGCAACAACACCAGCATCACCGCGACCGCCGGCACCGTGGACCTGCAGAGCAGCTCCGCGATCAAGGTGAAGTCCACCAAGGTCCTCCAGGCCCCTGGCTACAACGGCAAGGGCAAGGACTGGGCACTCATCAAGCTGGCGAAGCCGATCGACCTGCCCACGCTGAAGATCGCCAAGAACACCACGTACAACAAGGGTGACTTCACCGTCGCGGGCTGGGGCGCCACCAGGGAAGGCGGCGCCCAGCAGCGCTACCTCATGAAGGCGACCGTCCCGTTCGTCAGTGACGCCGACTGTCAGGCCGCCTACGGCAACGAGCTGACGCCCGGCGAGGAGATCTGCGCGGGCAGGCTCGCCCAGGGCGGCGTGGACACCTGCCAGGGCGACTCGGGCGGCCCCATGTTCCGCAAGGACGACACCGGCGCGTACATCCAGGTCGGCATCGTCAGCTGGGGCAATGGCTGCGCGCGGCCGCAGTACCCCGGCGTCTACACCGAGGTGTCGACCTTCGCGAGCGCCATAGCCACGGCGGCCGCACAGCTCTGAGGCCGGACGTCGTCGGGCCCTCATGCCACGCCGTGAGGGTCCGACGGTTAGTCCAAGACCTGTCCCCCCTTTGTCCATGGGCGCGTCCGCCCCACTCGACGCATGGTGAGCGGCACGAATTCCGTCCCGTGGAGGGGTGCCGCATGCCGCCGTCAGACAGGTCAGGGCCGAGCCGTCGAGTCGTGGTCGCCACCGGCGCGATCGCCGGGGTGGGGGCCGCGCTCGGCGCGGGCGGCAGCGCGTTCGCCCAGGGCGCGACCGAGGGCCGGGGCGCCCTCGCCGGGCCCCGGTCCGACGAGGTGGTCCTGCGCTCGAAAGACCTCGACGTGCGCGTCGCCACCGCCTTCCCGAGCATCGTCTCCTACACCGACCGCGCGAGCCGCGCCGTGCTGCACGCCCGCGCGGACACCCCCACCACCGTCCTCATCGACGAGACCGAACACACCCCGAAGGTCACCGTCACGACGGGCCGCTCACGCGCCGCGTACGTCCTGGCCTTCGACGGCGGCACCCGGATCGACGTCGAGATCACGGTCGAGGGCCGGCAGGTCCACTGGCGCGTCACGAGGATCACGGACACGGCCGCGCTGCGCGTCGGCACCCTGCGCATCCCCGGACTCACCCTGCTCGCCGTGCGCAGCGACCAGCCGGGCGCCGCCCTCCTCGCCGCCAGGGTGCAGCTCGACAAGGCCAAGAGCGGTGACACCCTCGTACGACCCACGAAGGACACGCCCGCACAGGCGCCGACCGGATGCGCGTACGCCGTCGTCGCGCACGACCGGCTCGGCGGCGCCGTCGAGACGAACACCGTCTACGACAAGCCCACCTCCGAGGCGGGCACCACCTGGGAGAACGGCCGCCTGTGGCGCGAGACGGTGCGACCCACCGCGAACGCCGACTGCGCAGAGGCCCGGTTGAGCCCGGGACAGTGGACGCACCGTGCCGCGACCGCCCCCGTCGACGCCACCGAACCCCTCCCGTACGCCACTGTCGTCATCACCGGTGACCGCAACGGCGACGGCAAGGTCGACTGGCAGGACGCCGCGATCGCCTTCCGCGACATCATGGTCACCCCCCTCGGCGCCGACGAGCAGCACCTGCGGGTCGTCCCGCACATCCCCTTCAACTTCGCCTCGCAGGCCACCAACCCGTTCCTCGCCACTCTCGACAACGTCAAGCGCATCCACCTGGCGACCGACGGCCTGCGCCAGTACACGCTCCTCAAGGGCTACCAGTCCGAGGGCCACGACTCCGCCCACCCCGACTACGCGGACAACTACAACACGCGCGCGGGAGGCCTCGACGACCTCAACACCCTCGTCCGCGAGGGCAAGAAGTGGAACAGCGACTTCAGCGTGCACGTCAACGCCACCGAGTCGTACCCCGTAGCCAAAGCGTTCTCCGACAAGCTCGTCGACAAGAACAACGAACAGTGGGACTGGCTCGACCAGAGCTACCGCATCGACCAGCGCCGCGACCTCGTCTCCGGAGACATCGTCCGGCGCTTCGCCGACCTGCGCGCCCAGACCCACCCCGGCCTGAACGCCCTCTACATCGACGTGTTCCGCGAGTCGGGATGGACCTCCGACCGCCTCCAGCGTGCCTTCCGCGCACAGGGCTGGACCATCACCACGGAGTGGGGCCACGGCTTCGAACGCTCCGCCGTCTGGTCGCACTGGGCCACCGAGACCGACTACGGCGGCGACACCTCACGCGGCATCAACTCCCGCCTCATCCGCTTCGTCCGCAACCACCAGAAGGACGTCTTCGCCGACAAATGGCCCACCCTTCTCGGCGTCGCCCGCATGGGCAACTTCGAGGGCTGGGTCGGCAAGACCGACTGGCACGCCTTCTACGACCTCATCTGGACCCACTCACTGCCCGCCAAGTACCTTCAGGCGTACCCCATCAAGACGTGGGACGAGCACGAAATCACCTTCTACGGGGACAAGCGCTCCGGAGCGGCCACCACAGTCTCCGACGCCACCGGCAAGCGCCGCATCACCACGGACGGAAACGTCGTCTACGAAGACGGCCGCTACCTCCTTCCCTGGGAACCCCGCAAGGCACACGACCCCGCGAAGCTGTACCACTACAACCCCTCCGGAGGGACCAGCACCTGGCAGCTGCCCCGCGGGTGGGCACGCCGCTCCCGCGTGGCGCTGTACCGGCTCACCGACCAAGGGCGCGTCTTCGAAACGTACGTCTCCGTAGCGGGCGGAAAAGTCACCCTCAAGGCCGAGCCGAAGCAGCCCTACGTCCTCTACCGCGAGCGCGCCGCGGCCCTGCCCGACCCGCACTGGGGCCAGGGCACCCCGCTGCACGACCCCGGCTTCCACTCCGGCTCCCTCGCAGGATGGAAGGTCAGCGGCCCCGCCTCCGTGCGGCTCAGCGCCCTCGGCGACCACGAGCTGGTCATCGGCGCGGGCGGCGCCGCCTCCGTCGGACAGCGGCTCGCCCGCCTCAAGCCCGGCACCTACGTCGCGTCCGTGCAGGTCGAGGTCGGCGAGAAGCCGGGGGAGCGGCGTACGGCCTCCCTGGAGGTCCGCACCGCCGACGGCGTCACCGCCCGCAACTTCACCGACACCTCCACCGCCGGGAACCACGTCGCCGCCGACCGCAAGCACGGCACCCGCTTCCAGCGCATGTTCACCCACTTCACCGTCCCCGAAGGCGGCGGCACGGCAGAGCTGACGCTGCGCGCCGTGGCGGGCGACGCGCGCGTGCGCTTCGACAACGTCCGCGTCGTCGCGGTCCAGCGCCCCGCCGAGCTGCCCCGCACCACCCTCGTCCACGAGGACTTCGAGCACGTCCCGCAGGGGTGGGGGCCCTTCGGGAAGGGCGACGCGGGCGACGTCACCGACCCGCGCACCCACATCGCGCAGCGCCACGCCCCATACACGCAGCGCGGCTGGAACGGCAAGACGATCGACGACGTCATCGACGGCACGAACTCGCTGAAGTCACGCGGCGAGAACACCGGACTCGTGTACCGCACCGTCCCGCACACCGTCCGCTTCGAACCCGGCAAGCGGTACCGGGTGTCCTTCCGGTACGAGAACGAGAAGGCGGGCCAGTACGCCTGGACCACCGCCGTCGACGAACCGGCACCCCGCGAACTCGACCGCAAGGACATCCCCGTCGCCACCGGACCCACCACACTCGCCTACGAGTTCACCGCCCCCGCCGAGGGCGAGGCGTGGGTGGGCCTGCGCAAGACCGGTGAGGACGGCAAGGCGGAGTTCGTCCTTGACGCGTTCGAGGTCAGGGAGGTCTGAGGGCGCGGCCTGACGTGCCGAACGGGCCCGCCCCCTCCCGAGAGCGAGGGGGACGGGCCCGTCGTGGCGCGAGAGCCCTACGCCAGCCGGACCGACTCCCCGCCCTCCTCCAGCTCCAGGACCCACACCTCGTTCGCCCCGGCCCGCAGCACAGGACCCGGCACGTACAGCGTCGTCTGCGGACCCGCCGACCAGTACCGGCCCAGGTTGAAGCCGTTCACCCACACGAAGCCACGCGTCCAGCCCGGCAGGGCGAGGGACGCGTCACCGGGGGAGTGGACCTCCACCGTGCCCCGGTACAGGCCGGGCCGTCCCTCCCCGGCACCGGCCGAAGGGATCGCCCGCACCGCCGACGCCACGTCGAACGCGTCGAGACGCAGCGCCCGCGCCCGCACCCCGTGCAGATACTGCCGCTCGTGCAGGATCCCCCCGGTGATCCCCTTGGCCTCACCCGTCCGCGGCCCGTAATTGACCCTCCCCAGGGACTCCACCCACAGCTCCACGCGCGCGTGCCCCGCCACCGGATCGAGCAGCGTCGGCGTGCCCTCCGTGAGGACACCGGCCCGCGCCCCGTCGACGTACACCACCGCCCGGTCCCGCAGCCCCCGCACACTCAGCGGATACGGCTCCCGCGGCCCCGGCACCGTCACCGCGTACCGCACCAGACCGCGGTCCACGTCCAGCTCCTCGAACGTGGGCGGGACGGCGTACTCCGCCTCCGGGGAGCCGAGCGCGTCCAGGACCGCGTCCAACGGCACCCACTCCGACAGGACCGCCGACACGGGCCCGTCCAGCGACGGCGGCGGAGGCGGCGGGTCGGGCAGGGGAGCGGACGCGTACTCCGCGAGGACCTCCCTGAACGCCCAGAACTTGGGCGTCGCCCGGCCGAACTCGTCGACGGGCGCGTCGTAGTCGTACGACGTGACGTCCGGCTGCAACTCACCGTCGTGCAGCGCACCACCACCACGGTTGGCGCCCGCCCAGCCCGCGAAGTTCGTCCCGCCGTGCGCCATGTACAGGTTCACCGACGCACCGCACTCCAGGATCTCCCGCAGCGCCGCCGCCGCGTCCTCCGCGTCCCGCACGACATGCTCCGCACCCCAGTGGTCGAACCAGCCGCACCAGAACTCCATGCACATCAACGGACCCGTCGGCCGGTGTCTGCGCAGCGTCGCGAAACCCGCACGGGCACCCGACCCGAAGTTGACCGTCGCCAACACCCCCGGAATCGACCCACCGGTCAGCATGTGGTCCTCGGGCCCGTCGGAAGTGAACAGCGGCACCTCCACACCCTCCGCGAGCAGCAGGTCCGCGAGCCGCCGCACATACACCCCGTCCGAGCCGTAACTGCCGTACTCGTTCTCGACCTGCACCATGATCACCGGGCCGCCCCGGTGCCGCTGCCGCCCCACGACCTGCGGCAGGACCCGCCGGAACCAGCGGCCCACATGCCCCAGATACTCTTCGTCACGCGTCCGCGCCCGCGCTCCCACCGCACCCGTCAGCCAGTGCGGAAGCCCACCGTTCTCCCACTCCGCGCAGATGTACGGGCCGGGCCGCACGATCGCCCACAGACCCGCATCACGCACCGCGTCCAGGAACCGGCCGAGCACCTCGACGTCGCGGTACGTGCCCGGGCGCGGCTCGTGCAGGTTCCACGGGACGTACGTCTCCACACAGTTCAGGCCCATCGCCCGCAACATCGCGAGACGGTGACCCCACTGCGCCTCGTGCACCCGGAAGTAGTGCATGGCACCGGACAGCAGCCGCACCGGCCGCCCGTCCACCTCGAAATCGTCCTCGCCGACCCTGAACCCGTTCATCGCGTCCTCTCGCTCACGTCCCGCCCACGATCACCTCTGGCGGGCCACAGGGTCCATGGACAAAGATCGAGCCCGGTTGGACGCAAGGAGCGGGCCAGCGCCCGGATGAAAGGGACGCACGCGGATGTACCACACGTGGATGCGGTATTTCACTCCCAGCCCCGCCCACCACAGACTCGGCCTCGCCTGCCTAGGCGTCGGCCTGCAGCACGGCCTCCTGCCGACCGTCGGCCCCCGCACCCTCGACCACCACGTCGCCGTCGTCATCAGCTCCGGCGGCGGCTGGTTCCGCGGCCCCGACGGCCGCCGCACCACCGTCACCGCACCCGCCCTGATCTGGCTCACCCCCGGCACCCGCCACCACTACGCACCCGACCCCGACACCGGCTGGGACGAGTGCTTCGTCGACTTCACCGGACCCGCCACCACCACGTACACCGAACTCGGCTACATCGAACCCACCCGCCCCGTCGTACCGCTCTCCGACGCGGCCGGCGCCCGTGCCGTCGTCGCCCGCATCGCCCGCGCCGCCCGCCGCGGCAACCCCCTCCTCGAAGTGGAGACCGGCGCCGCCGTCCACGAACTCCTCGTCGCCCTGCGCCGCGCCCGCGCCGACATCGCCCCCGACGGCGACCCCGTCCTCCAGGCCCTCGCCCGCGACGCCTTCCAGCCCCTGTCCGTCGCCGAACACGCCGCCCGGCACGGCATGACCCCCGCCGAACTCCGCACCGCCGTGCGCCGCGGCGCGGGATGCAGCCCCAAGGACTACCTCCTCGGCATCCGCCTCGGCCGCGCCAAGGAACTCCTCGCAGCCACCGAACTGCCCGTCGCCGCCGTCGCCCGCCGCGTCGGCTACGACGACCCGGCGTACTTTTCACGCCTCTTCACCCGCCGGGTCGGAATGGCCCCCGTACGCTTCCGCGACCAGCAGGGAAGGGCCGTACCCGGCGGCTGGTCCCACCGAATACCCGACCCCGAGCACCCACCGATTTTGCGCTCTTCCGCCGCTGGCGGCCCCGGACCGGCCACGTAGGCTCGGGGACCATGACCACCAGCCACACCAGCGACGACAATGTGAACGGCACGAGCCCCGCGCACGCCGCGGGCGCGCAGACCACGGACACCGCGCAGACCACGGACACCGCGCAGACCGCGGACGACGCGGTGCGCGCCGAGCTGTCCCGCCTGCGCGACAGCATCGACAACATCGACGCCGCCGTCGTCCACATGCTCGCCGAACGCTTCAAATGCACCCAGCAGGTCGGCCACCTCAAGGCCCAGCACCACCTGCCGCCCGCCGACCCGAGCCGCGAGTCCCGCCAGATCGCCCGCCTCCGCGAACTCGCCGAGAGCGCCAAACTCGACCCGGCCTTCGCGGAGAAACTCCTCAACTTCATCATCGCCGAGGTCATCAGGCACCACGAGCAGATCGCCGAACAGCCCCTGACGAGCCCCTGACCAGCGACGAGGCCACCCCTCACCCGCTGCTGCCTGCCGTGTCGTTTCTCCCGTACGACTAATCCGCCCGCGCGAGTGACCGGCCGACGCTTCACTGTCCACCGCCCCGCGAAGGCGGCTATCACCACTGCATGACAAAAACCTCGCTGCGCGGCCTCGCCGCGGCGGCGCTCCTCGCCCTGTCCGCACTCGCCGCCGCGCCCGCGCACTCCGCGCCGACCGGTGCCCACCCGGCCCCCGAGCCGTCTCGGGCCCTGCCGTGCACCAACACGGCGCACATCCCCGTCAGCGACGGATTCGGCCGGGCAAAGGCCACCGTCGAACGGCGCGGCGGCGGCTGCGGCAACGCCACCGTGGAGATCCGCATCTGGTCCGACATCTCCTGGAACCCGGACAAGCAGCTCGGCCACAACAAGCAGTTCTTCTCCGTCGGCTCCCTCGACGCGGCAGGGGCCTGCTACAACGGCTTCGTCCACGTCCGCGGCATCTACAGCGAGATGTACGTCAACGGCCAGAAGGTCGCCGAGTCCGCACGCGCCAAACTGCCCGGCTGCGTCGCCTGAGGCCCGACACAGGGCCCCGGCCCGTCCCGGACCGCCCGCCGACCCCGTGGGCGGTCCGCTCTGAGGCGACGGCCCTGCATCTGAGGCGACGGCCCTGCATCTGAGGCGACGGCCCTACACCCGTCCCCGCACCATCGGGCAGCATGGCCCCATGCCCGTACTGACGCGCGACGAAGCGCAGACCCGTGCCCAGCTCATCGACGTCCACCGGTACACGGTCGAGCTCGATCTCACCCGGGCGGCCGACCCCGCCCGCGACACCTTCGACTCCCGCACCGTGATCCGCTTCAGCGCCCGCACCCAAGGCGACACCTTCGTCGAGCTCAAGCCCGCCGAGCTGCGCTCCGTCACCCTCGACGGGCACCCGCTGGACCCCACCGCACTCGCCGACAACCGCCTCGCCCTCGACGGCCTCACCCCCGGCGAACACGAACTCCACGTCGACGCCGCGATGCGCTACTCCCGCACCGGCGAAGGCATGCACCGCTTCACCGACCCCAGCGACGGCGAAACGTACCTCTACACCCAGCTCTTCATGGAAGACGTCCAGCGCGTCTTCGCCGCCTTCGACCAGCCCGACCTCAAAGCCGTCTTCGAGCTGACCGTCACCGCCCCCGAACAGTGGACCGTCCTCGCCAACGGCATCACCGAACACCTCGGCGCGGGCACCTGGCGCGCCGCACCCACCCCCCTCATCTCCACCTACCTCGTCGCCGTCGCCGCGGGCCCCTGGCACTCCGTACGCACCGAACACCGCGGCCTGCCCTTCGGCATCCACTGCCGACGCTCCCTCGCCCCCTACCTCGACGCCGACGCCGAAGAAATCCTCGACATCACCCGCACCTGCTACGACCGCTACCACGAGAAATTCGACGAACCCTACCCCTTCGACTCCTACGACCAGGCGTTCGTCCCCGAATTCAACGCCGGCGCCATGGAGAACCCCGGACTCGTCACCTTCCGCGACGAATTCATCTACCGCTCCGCCGTCACCGACACCGAACGCCAGACCCGCGCCATGGTCATCGCCCACGAAATGGCCCACATGTGGTTCGGCGACCTCGTCACCCTCCGCTGGTGGGACGACATCTGGCTCAACGAGTCCTTCGCCGAATACATGGGCTTCCAGACCATCGCCGAAGCCACCCTTCCCCAAGCTCTCAACTCCGTTCGAGCAGGGGACACCCCATCCACCGACCCCTGGACCGACTTCGGCATCGCCCGCAAATCCTGGGGCTACGACGCCGACCAACGCCCCTCCACCCACCCCGTCGCCCCCGACCCCGACGCCGTCCCCGACACCGCGTCCGCCATGCTCAACTTCGACGGCATCTCCTACGCCAAGGGAGCGAGCGCCCTCCGCCAGCTCGTCGCCTGGCTCGGCGAGAAAGACTTCCTCACCGGCATCAACACCCACTTCGCCCGCCACAAATTCGGCAACGCCACCCTCGCCGACTTCATCGAATCCCTCGCCCACGCCACCGACCGCGACGTCCACGCCTGGGCCGAAGCGTGGCTGCGCACCACCGGCGTCGACACCCTCACCCCCAAAGTCACCCACACCGGCCGCACCTGGACCCTCACCATCGACCGCGACGGCGGCCCCGACCACGACACCGGCCGCCCCCACCGCATCGCCGTCGGCGTCTACGACCGCGACCTCTCCGGCGCCCCCGCCCTCGTCCTGCGCGAACGCTTCGAGACCGACGTCCCCGCCACCGGCACCGAAACCCCACGCGACGGCGGCCGCCCCGCCCTCATCGTCCCCAACGACCAGGACCTCACCTACGCCAAGATCCGCCTCGACGACGTCTCCGAGGAAACCGCGCTGCGCGGCCTCTCCGGCGTACCCGACGCCCTCACCCGCGCCGTCCTGTGGAACAGCCTGCGCGACATGGTCCGCGACGGCGAACTCCAAGGCACCACCTACCTGGAAGCCGCCCGCACACACCTCCCCGAGGAAACCGACCTCGCCATCGTCCAAGGCGTCCTCACCTTCGCCACCGTCCACATCGCCGACCGCCTCACCACCCCCGGACAACGCCCCGCGGCCCTCGCCGTCCTCGACGACCTCTGCCGCGACCTCATCCGCCGCACCGAGGACGGCAGCAACCCCGGCCTGCGCCTCACCGCCGTCCGCGGCGCCATCGATGTCGCCACCCAACCCGCACCCCTCCAGGCCTGGCTCACCGAAGGCACCGTCCCCGGCGGCCCCGAACTCGACCCCGAACTCCGCTGGCGCATCCTCACCCGCCTCGCCGTCCTCGACGCCACCGACGAAACCGCCATCGCCGCCGAACTCGAACGCGACCCCAGCGCCACCGGTCAGGAAGGCGCCGCCCGCTGCCGCGCCGCCCTCCCCGACGCCGCCGCCAAACGCGCCGCCTGGGACGCCATGTTCAGCTCCGACGACCTCTCCAACTACCTCTTCACCGCCACCGCCCAAGGCTTCTGGCAACCCGAACAGGCCGACCTCGTACGGGAGTACATCCCCCGCTACTACGAAGACGCCGTCGCCCTCGCCGCACGCCGCGGCCCCGCCATGGCCGAAGCCGCGGGCCGCCACGCCTTCCCCGCCCCCTTCGTCGACCCCGAAACCCTCCACCTCGGCGAACGCTGCCTACGCGACGCCGACCCCACACCCGCCCTGCGCCGCAAACTGATCGACCAGCTGGACGACCTCGCGCGGGCGCTGCGCGTGCGGGGGAGTGGGGCGGACCCGGAGGAGCGGGTGGGCTGACGTTCATGGGGGGGAGTGACCCGAGGCGGGTCGCGCTGGCCTCCTGGGGGGGAGTGCCGGGTCGGTCCGCCCTCCGCGGCTTCGCTCCGGGGCCCAAGCCACCCGCCCCCCCCCGGCCCCCGCGGGCCGCCCCCCCGGGGGGGCGCACCGAGCGAGC
The DNA here is from genome assembly GCF_008642355.1 of Streptomyces venezuelae. NCBI lineage: Bacteria > Bacillati > Actinomycetota > Actinomycetes > Kitasatosporales > Streptomycetaceae > Streptomyces > Streptomyces venezuelae. Next base: position 1,957,401 of record NZ_CP029193.1, on the reverse strand, counting down.
CGGGCCTGCTCGCAGCGCGCTCGGCCCGCCCCCCTGGGCGGGGCCCGCTCTCCGGGGCCCCGCCCTCCCGGGCCCCGCCCCTGGCTCAGGCACTCGGCCCAGCCCCTGGCTCTCGGCCCCGACCCAAGCTTTGTGGCCCCCCCGACTTCCGAGCCGGGGAGGAGGCCTCCACCCCCCCCGCAACTCAGGGCCCCAAGATCGCAGCCCCACCCCAGGGGGCACCCGTAGCACCCCCCAACCCCCCAACACGTTTTCTCCGCACGGCAGTACCACTTTCGGGTTCCCTTCGCCCCGCTAATCAGGCGAAGCCACACCGCGGCGTACAGGCTGGTGCCCCTGTACGCGCACCCGAAGGACAGCCCCATGAGTACCCCGCGCACCCCACCGCCCCTCGCCGGAGGCGCCCAAGGAGCCGATGCCCTGGAGCCCCTGCTCGGCATCGCGCTCGACGCCCTCCGCACCGGCGCCGCCGCCCGCGGCGGCCCCCTCCCCGCAGGCGGACCCGAAACCGTCGCCGCTCACGTCCGCGCCGCCGCCCACCCCGTCCTCCCCGACCACGGCACCGGCCCCGAAACCGCGCTCCGCACCCTCGTCCACGCCCTCACAGAAGGCGCCGCCGACCCCGCCGAACCCCTCTGCGCCGCCCACCTCCACTGCCCACCCCTCGCCGTAGCCACCGCCGCCGACCTCGCCGCGTCCGCCCTCAACCCCTCCATGGACTCCTGGGACCAAGCCCCCGCCGCCACCGCACTCGAGGCCCTCGTCACCCGCGCACTCGCCGACGAGATCCACACCGACGGCGACGCCCTCATCACCACCGGCGGCACCGAAGCCAACCAACTCGCCCTCCTCCTCGCCCGCGAAGCCCCCACCACCCGCGGCCCCATCCGCCTCATCACCGGCGCCAACGCACACCACAGCCTCACCCGCGCCGCCTGGCTCCTCGGACTCCCCGAACCCGTCACCGTCCCCGCCCCCGCAGGCACCCTCGACCCCGCCGCCCTCGACGAAGCCCTCACCGAACTCGGCGGCCCCCCGGGCACCCACCTCGTCGCCGCCACCGCCGGCACCACCGACGCAGGCCTCATCGACCCCCTCGACGACATCGCCGACCTCTGCCACACCCACGGCGCCCGCCTCCACGTCGACGCCGCCTACGGCGGAGGACTCCTCTTCAGCGACACCCACAGGACCCGACTCCACGGCATCCACCGCGCCGACACCGTCGCCCTGGACCTCCACAAACTCGGCTGGCAACCCGCCGCCGCAGGCCTCATCGCCGTCCGCGACCCCCACGACCTCGACGCCCTCAACCACCGCGCCGACTACCTCAACGCCGACGACGACTCCGACGCAGGCCTCCCCGACCTCCTCGGCCGCTCCCTCCGCACCACCCGACGCCCCGACGTCCTCAAAATCGCCGCCACCCTCAAGGCCTACGGACGCACCGGACTCGGCCACCTCGTCGACCAAGTCTGCGCACAAGCACAGCGGTTCGCCGAACTCATCGACGCCCACCCCGCCTTCGAGCTCTACGACACCCCCACCATCAGCACCGTTCTGTTCCGCCCCACCCACGCCACCGACCACCACATCGCCCACGTACGACGACACCTCCTCACCGAAGGCACCGCCGTCCTCGGCCGCGCCACCCTCGACGGCCGCCGCTGGCTCAAAGCCACCCTCCTCAACCCCCACACCCGCACCACCGACCTCACCGCACTCCTCAAACTCGTCGAAGAAGCCGCGCACGCGAAAGGAACCACCCCCCGATGACCGGCACCCCCGACCACGCCGACCACCCCGGCCCCCAACCCCACGCCACCACCCCCGAACACCCCCGCGACCTCGTCGGCATCGGCATCGGCCCCTTCAACCTCTCCCTCGCCGCCCTCGCCCACCCCCTCACCGAACTCGACACCGCCTTCTACGAACAACACCCCGCATTCCACTGGCACCCCGGACTCCTCATCGAAGGCGCCACCCTCCAAGTCCCCTTCCTCGCCGACCTCGTCACCCTCGCCGACCCATCGAGCCCCTGGTCCTTCCTCAACTACCTCAAAACCCGCGAACGCCTCTACCCCTTCTACTTCGCCGAGCGCTTCCACATCCAACGCGCCGAATACGACGCCTACTGCCGATGGGTCAGCGAAAACCTCCCCACCCTCCACTTCGGACACCAGATCGACGCCGTCCGCTGGAACCCCGAACGCGACCTCTTCGAAGTCGACTACACCCAACTCGACACCGACGGCGAAGCCGAAGCCCTCGGCCGCACCCACACCAGAAACATCGCCCTCGGCATCGGCACCGCCCCCCACATCCCCGACCCCCTCAAACCCCTCGCCGAAGCCCCCACCGTCCCCGTCATCCACTCAGCCGACTACCTCGACCACCGCGAACAACTCCTCACCGCCGACCACATCACCGTCATCGGCTCAGGACAGTCCGGCGCCGAAATCTTCCTCGACCTCCTCCGCGCCCGCCCCACCGGACACGAGAAAATCCACTGGCTCGCCCGCACCGAAGCCTTCGCCCCCATGGAGTACTCGAAACTCGGCCTCGAACACTTCACCCCCGACTACACCCGCTACTTCCACGCACTCCCCGAAGCCGTACGCGACGGCCTCGTCCCCCACCAATGGCAACTCCACAAAGGCATCGACACCGACACCATCACCGCCATCCACGACGAGCTCTACCGCCGCACCCTCCACGGCGGCTGGCCCGACGCCGTCCTCACCCCCGGCGTCTCCGTCCGCACCGCGGGCCGCGTCGCCACCACCCGCGTCGAACTCCACCTCGAACACCTCCAACAAGGCACCCGCTCCCGCCTCACCACCGACGCCGTCATCCTCGCCACCGGCTACCGCGAACGCCCCCTCGACCAACTCCTCGCAGGACTCGACCCCTACATCCGCAAAGACTCCTCAGCCCGCCCCCGCATCGACGACCAGTACCGACTCGTCCTCGACCCCTCCGTCACCGGCTCCGTCTACGTACAGAACGCCGAACGCCACACCCACGGCGTCGGCACCCCCGACCTCGGCCTCGCCACCTGGCGCAGCGCCACCATCCTCAACCACCTCACCGGCCGAAACCCCTACCCCCAACCACAACGCACCGCCTTCACCACCTTCGGCCTCCACACCCCCGACCGCCCCACCAACACCACAGGCCGCATCGGCGAACAACGCGGAAACCTCGTACGCCTCAAGACATGACAGGACCCCCGAGCTCCCCGACCGGCGCGGCCACCCGCCGCGTCCGCGGACACGACCACACCGCGACGCCTCGCACCACCCCGGCCGCCAACGGATGCGAGTCGGGGTGCTCCGGACACTCAGGCCACACAGCCGGCCGCAACGCCGCACACAACGCCTCCACCGCCCAGTCCTGCGCCTGATCCGCCAAGTCCGCCGTCCGCTCCGCCGCACTCCCCCCGAAACGCGGGACGAGACCCGTACCCGACCCGTCCGGCTCATACAGCACGACCAACTCACCGATCGTGTCGTCCCGCTCCTCCCGCACCACGGGACGCACCGCACACGTGGCCCTCAGATCACGGAGCACCGGGTCGAGAGCGGCAACAAATTCCTCATCCATGACCTGAATTGTCCGGCCCCAAGCGCCACGACGCCTCCGAATATTCCTTCAACAAAAGGGCCGACCCCCGAAATACCAGGCACCGCGGACCGGTTCGGACCACCATGACCACAGACTCCACCGCCGCCTGGACCGCCGCCTTCCGCTCCGCCGTCGTCAGCCCGTACGAAACCATCGACCTCTTCGAACTCCGCGGCTTCGCCGGCCACACCCTCCGCCAGATCATCCGCCTCGACGGCGGCGGCACCGCCCTCCGCATCCGCCTCAGCAACCGCTACGGCAAAGAGCCCCTCCACATCGGCGGCGCCCGCCTCGCCAGACGCACCGAAGGAAGTGGCATCGACAGCGGAACCGACACCCCCGTGCGCTTCGCGGACGCCGAGGACTTCACCATCCCGGTGGGCGAGGAAATCGTCAGCGACCCCATAGACGGCCCCGTCACCGCAGGCGACGAACTCGCCGTGACCCTGTGGCTCCCCGACGACACCGGCCTCTCCACCTACTCCGCCGTCCCCCTCCGCACCGGCTGGGCCGTCCCCGGCAACGCCCTCACCACACCCACCCTCGACGGCGCCGAAGGACTCGAAGAGCTCGCCACCCGCCACTACATCACCGGCGCCGACGTCCTCGCCCCCGCGGACACCCGCATCGCCGTCGCCTTCGGCGACTCCTGGTTCGAAGGCACCGGCACCACCCACGACACCGACCACCGCTTCCCCGACCTGCTCAATCAGCGCCTACGCGACGCCGGAAGCAACGGCTGGGTCGTCAACCAGGGCATCTCCGCCAACCGGCTCCTCACCGACGAAATCGGCGAACACGCCCTCGCCCGACTCGAACGCGACGCCCTCACCGTCCCCGGCGTCACCCACGTCCTCATCCACTTCGGCCTCAACGACCTCGGCATCCCCGGCCAAGAGGCCTACCCCGAACCCGCCCCCATCCCCACCGCTGCCGACCTCATCGCCGGCTTCACCGCCCTCGCCGACCGCATCCACGCGGCCGGGCTCACCGCCACCGCCACCACCATCGGCCCCTACAAGGACACCATCTACGACGGCTACTCCACCCCCGAAGGCATCGCCGTCGCCCGCGAGGTCAACGACTGGATCCGCGGCGCCGACAGCCCCTTCGACTCCTACGCCGACTTCGCCGCCGCCGTCGCGGACCCGGCCGACCCCGACCGGATCCACGACGACCACGACAGCGGCGACGGCCTGCACGTCAACGACGCCGGAGCCAAGGCCCTCGCCGACTCCGTCGACCTCGCCACCCTCACGATCTAGAAGACGGGCATACCGTCCCGGGTCAGCTTCCAGTCCACCGACGCGAACTGACCCGGGTCCACCGTCCCCTTCGCCTTCACCCAACCAATGATCGTATTCCGGATCTCCTCCGAATTCGCCCACAACTGCTTGGCCTTCGCGATGTGCGGGAAATTGCCCCCACCACTCGCGCGATAATTGTTCACAGCGAGCACGAACTCCGCCTTCGGATCCAGCTCCCTGCCCTCGAACTGCACATTCACGATCCGCGAGCCCACCGGCTTCGCTATGTCGATCTCGTACGTCAGACCACTCACCGCGTCATAGTTGTAATCCGGGATGCCGTCGGCGTTCGTCAGCTTCGCCGGATCCACCGGACCACCCGCCGGCGTCCGCACGTAATACCGCGCCGAGAACTCCAGATACTCCTTCACCTGCGCACCCGTGAGCAGCCGCGCCTCAAGAGTGTTCTCGAACGGGTACAGGCCCGCCGCATCCCGGATCGTCACCTCACCCGCAGGAATCTGCGCCGTACGCGAGAAACACGACGCCTGCGACAACACCGGAAGCGAGGCGTACGCGCCACCCTTCAACGCCTCCGCGACCGTCTCCCGCTGCACCAGATTGATCAGGTCGATGATCGCGACATCCTTCACCGGGCCCTCGGCCGTGCTCATCGCCGCCGTCGACGTACCGATCACCTGATTCACGTACGCCACGACCTTCTTGTGCTCGTCCGCGAGCAACCGCGTGACCTTCCTGTCCTCCTCGACCGTATTCGAGTTCAGGACCTTCGCACCGACCTTCTCCACCGTCCAGCGGCCCTTCGACCACACCAGATCGAAGTCGAACAACGTCAGCCGCTGCCCCCACTTCAACGGCTCCGAAAGCACGACCTTCTTCCCGGTCTTCTTGTTCTCCACGAAGTACTCGGGAATCTCCGTGTGCGCATGCCCCACCAGAATCGCGTCGATCCCCGGCACCTGCTCCGCCACCAGACCCGCCGCGTTCTCCACATACGGCAACTGATCCCCGTACGACGACGTACCACTCGACCCCGAATGCGCCGACACGATCACCACATCCGCACCCATCGACCGCAGCCTCGGCACCCACTTCGCCGCCTGCTCCTCAAGACCCGGGAACGTCATCTTCCCCTGCACGTTCGCCTTGTCCCAGATCGCGATACCCGGATTCGTCAGCCCCAGGACCGCCACCTTCACATCACGGCCGTGCGGCGTCCGCAACCGCTTCATGAAGTACGGCGGGAAAGCGGGCCTCTGCGTCTTCGCATCCAGCGCGTTCGCACCGAGCAGCGGGAAATCACACTGCTCCTCGAACTTCCGCAGCACCGGAATGCCGTAATTGAACTCGTGGTTCCCCAGCGCCGCCGCGTCGTACCCGATCGCGTTCATCGCCTGCGCCATCGGATGCACCGGACCACGCCTCGCCGTGATCGGATCGACCTTCGCGTAGTAGTACGACAGCTGCGTACCCTGAATCGTGTCGCCCGCGTCGATGAGGAGGGTGTTCCGGCGCCCCTTCTCCTTCCGGACCCGGTTCACCAGCGTCGAGATCTTCGCCAGACCCACATCATTGTGGTCCTTGTCGTCGAACTCCTTGTCCGTGAAGTAATCCCAGTTGAAGACGTTCCCGTGCAGATCCGTCGTCCCGAGCACGGTGAACGAGTACCGCCGCGTGCGCCGCGCGGGCTTCCCGGAACCGTGCGCGACAGAAGCGGACGCCGTCGACGGCGCGACCGCCGCACCCGTCACCGCCACCCCCACCCCGGTCGCGGCGGACGTGCCCAGGAACTTCCTGCGGTTCAACGGCATCTCTGAACTCCTCGCTAGGCCACAGGGCCACACTCGACTCAACGCACATGGTTAACGCGCGTAGATTCTGTCCCCGCCGCCCACACGGACAACAGACCCCGCAGGTTGCGATCCGATGACTGTCCGGTACGTCCACGCGATGCGAGAGTGACCCCATGGACACAGACCCGCACCCCACCGCTCGGACAGCCCCCGCCACCCCCTACGGCACCCCCGACGCCCCCCGCCTCGCCGTCCGCGGCGAAGCACACCTCGAAGTCGACCCCGAAATCGCCCGCATCGGCATCACCGTCCAAGCCCGCGGCACCGACCGCCGCGACGCCCTCAACGACCTCACCCACCGCAACACCACCGTCCTCGACCTCATCAAGACCTACGGCGAAGCAGTCGAGAAGATCGAGACCGGCACCTTCTCCATCAGCCCCGAACTCACCAAACACGGCCGCGGCGAACGCATCCGCGCCTACCACGGCCGCGTCCACACCACCGCCGAACTCACCGACTTCACCGCACTCGGCGAACTCACCACCCGCCTCGCCGACCTCGACCTCACCCACGTCGAAGGACCCTGGTGGGCACTCCGCCCCGACTCACCCACCCACCGCCACGCCAGGCAACAAGCCGTCCGCGAAGCCGTCCAACGCGCCCGCGAATACGCCGAAGCACTCGGCACCGGCCTCGCCGCCCTCGTCGAACTCGCCGACACCGGCACCGAGAACCCCCTCCCTCCCGCCCCCGGAGGATTCGCCGGCGGCATGCGCTCCGCAGCCGCCTACGGAGGCGCCCCCGACCTCACCGAAGCCGCCCCCCTCGACCTCGAACCCCAACGCCAGCACGTCTACGCCACCGTCAACGCCCGCTTCACGATGACCCCACCGCAACTCCCGTAACGCTCATCGGAGCGGTGCCCCGCACACTTCAACACTTGTCAATAACCCTTCATACAAAGGTTGTTGAGTAGTCACCCCCGACCAATTCTCTACCCACGGGTAAGGCCTAGGGTCGAACCATGCGCCGAGCGAAAATCGTCTGCACCCTGGGACCAGCGACCGACTCATACGACCAGATCAAGGCCCTGGTCGAAGCCGGCATGGACGTGGCACGCTTCAACCTCAGCCACGGCACCCACGCCGAGCACGAGGAGCGCTACCAGCGCGTGCGAAAGGCCTCCGAGGAGACAGGACGCAGCGTCGGCATCCTCGCCGACCTTCAAGGCCCGAAGATCCGCCTCGGCCGCTTCCGCGAAGGACCCGTACTACTCGAACGCGGCGACGAATTCACCATCACCGTCGAGAACGGCGTCGAAGGCGACCGCCAACTCTGCGGCACCACCTACGACGGCCTCGCCGACGACGTCACCACCGGTGAACGCATCCTCGTCGACGACGGCAAGGTGACACTTGAGGTCACCGCCGTCGACGGCTCCCGCGTCACGACCACCGTCATCGAAGGCGGCATGGTCTCCGACCACAAGGGACTCAACCTCCCCGGCGTCGCCGTCTCCGTCCCCGCCCTCTCCGACAAGGACCAGGACGACCTCCGCTGGGCCCTGCGTTCGGGCTTCGACGTCATCGCCCTCTCCTTCGTGCGCAGCGGACGCGACATCGAAGACGTCCACCGCATCATGGACGAGGAAGGCCGCCGGCTCCCCGTCATCGCCAAGGTCGAGAAGCCCCAGGCCGTCGACAACATCGAAGACATCGTCGCCGCCTTCGACGGCATCATGGTCGCCCGAGGCGACCTCGGCGTCGAAATGCCCCTCGAACAAGTCCCCATCGTCCAGAAGCGCGCCATCAAACTCGCCAAGCGCAACGCCAAGCCCGTCATCGTCGCCACGCAGATGCTCGACTCCATGATCGACAACTCCCGCCCCACGAGGGCGGAGGCTAGCGACGTGGCGAATGCCGTGATCGACGGCACGGACGCGGTGATGCTCTCCGGCGAGACCAGCGTCGGCAAATACCCCATCGAGACGGTCAAGACGATGGGCCGCATCGTCGAAGCGGCGGAGGAAGACATCCTCGCGAAGGGCCTGCCCCCGCTCACGGACCGCAACAAGCCCCGCACCCAGGGCGGCGCGGTCGCCCGCGCGGCAGCGGAAATGGGCGACTTCCTCGGCGCGAAATTCCTCGTCGCCTTCACACAGTCCGGCGACACGGTCCGCCGTCTCTCCCGCTACCGCTCACCCATCCCGCTCCTCGCCTTCACTCCCGACAAGGCGACGCGCTCCCAGCTGAACCTGACATGGGGCGTCGAAACCCTCCTCGGCCCGCACGTCGACTCCACGGACGCGATGGTCGACCAGGTGGACGAGCTCCTCCTCAAGATCGGCCGCTGCCAGAAGGGCGACGTCGTCGTCATCACGGCGGGCTCCCCGCCCGGGGTGACGGGCTCCACGAACCTGGTCCGCGTCCACCACATCGGCGAGGACGACAACCCGGAGGCCTAGTGTTTCGGGCCGACGTGGACGTCCATGAGGGCTACGTCGGCTTTGCGGGCGATGGAGATAGTGAATGGTTTTCCGTGCCGGGTGCAGTGCGTCCAGCCGACGCCGAGCTTGTTCAGGGTGTCGGTGAACAGGTCCCTAATGTCATCGGACTTGTTGCTGAAGAAGTACCGCGGGTAGTCGTATCGCTTGCACACGCCGCGGATCATGCGGGTCGTCCAGTTGGTGATGCGGCACCCGTCGGAGTGGATGAGCCCGCGAATGAAGTCCCACGGGTGGGCGTCGACGATCTCCTGTTGCCAGGGTTCGAGGGCGATCTTGCGGTCGTGCTTCTTGCCAGGGCCGTGTTGAGGGAAGAGGCAGGGCCAGTGTTTGCTGGAGGAAGTGACGTACTGGCAACCGATGCTCTGGACGCGGCACACCTTGTTCGTCGGGCGTACGGCCGAGATGGCTTTGGCGCAGGCTTCGATGAGGCCGGGCCACGCATCGGCACAGGCAATCCGTAGGGAATGGACGCCGCGCCGCTGGTGGCTGATGCAGCCGTCGCCGAGGTAGAGACCCAGCAGGTACGAGTACGCGGCGGGGTCCTCGGGAGCGCGCGGCTTGGCCGCACACCGAGGGCACGGGTCGGCGCGACCGCGTTCGAGCGGCTCGATGCGGGTCTGCCAGGACCGGATGGCGGCTCTGGAGACGCCGGTCTCCTTGCTGACGGAGTTCAGGCTGCGGCCCTGGCCGACGAGGGCCAGGGCCCGCTTGCGTGTGCCCATGTCGTACATGAGCTCACTGTGGGTGGCTTCGGCCTTCGGCACGCAGCAAAAAGCGGATGTTCACGGGAACGGGAGCATCCGCTTGTAAATGGCGACCTTGGAAAAGAAGGAAAAGTGCCCCAGGTGGGATTCGAACCCACACTGTCCGCTGTTTGAGAGCGGCCTCTCTAACCAGTTGGAGTACTGGGGCCTTCGAAAGGAAGGGTAGTCTAGCCCCCTCGCGCCACCACCTTACCGCAGCTAGGTAGGCTCTGGGGAGCAGTACCTGCCCGGCCCGCAACGAGGAGCCCCCGTGACCGCCCCCGAGTCGCCCCAGCCCACCGACGCGTCGTCGGACGACGACAAGTCGCACGTGCCTCCGCTGACGACCCGCGTCGTCATCGCCGAGGACGAGGCCCTGATCCGGCTCGACCTCAAAGAGATGCTGGAGGAAGAGGGCTACAGCGTCGTCGGCGAGGCCGGTGACGGTCAGGCGGCCGTCGAGCTCGCCCGCGAGCACAAGCCGGACCTGGTGATCCTGGACGTGAAGATGCCCGTCCTGGACGGCATCTCCGCGGCGGAGAAGATCGCCGAGGAGTCCATCGCCCCCGTACTGATGCTGACCGCGTTCTCGCAGCGCGACCTCGTGGAGCGCGCGAGGGACGCCGGCGCGATGGCGTACCTCGTGAAGCCGTTCAGCAAGAGCGACGTCGTGCCGGCCATCGAGATGGCCGTGTCCCGCTTCACGGAGCTGAAGGCGCTGGAGCAGGAGGTCGCGGACCTTTCGCAGCGTCTGGAGACGCGGAAGCTGGTCGACCGGGCGAAGTCGATTCTGCAGACGGAGTACGGCCTGACGGAGCCCGCCGCGTTCCGGTGGATCCAGAAGACGTCGATGGACCGTCGGCTGTCGATGCAGCAGGTCGCGGAGGCGGTCATCGAGGACGCCGAGGAGAAGAAGGCGTCGAAGGGCTGAGCCCCCGGTAAGGACGTACGACGAGGCCCGCACCCCCGACCGGGGTGCGGGCCTCTTCACGTCGGCGTGGGACGGAGTGTGCGGCTCAGTCCTCGCCGAGGTATGCCTTCCGCACGGACTCGTCGTGCAGAAGGTCGCCCCCCGTGCCGGAGAGGACGATCTTGCCGACCTCCATGACGTGGCCGTGGTCGGCGAGGGAGAGCGCCGCCTGGGCGTTCTGTTCGACGAGAAGAATCGTCGTGCCGTTGGCCTTGAGCTCGGAGATCGTCGCCATGATCTTCTGCATCATGATCGGCGAGAGGCCCATGGAGGGTTCGTCGAGCATGAGCAGTTTGGGCTGGGACATCAGCGCGCGCCCCATGGCGAGCATCTGTTGTTCGCCGCCGGACAGCGTTCCCGCCGCCTGCTTCTTCCGTTCTCCGAGGATGGGGAAGAGTTCGTAGGCGCGGTTGATGTCTTTTTCGATGCCTGCTTTGTCGGAGCGGAGGTAGGCGCCGAGGCGGAGGTTGTTCTCGATGGTCATGCGGGGGAAGATGTGGCGGCCTTCGGGGGAGTGGGCGAGGCCTTGCGCGACGATCTGGTCGGCGCGGTATTTCCGTAGCGGCTTGCCGTTGAACTTGATGGAGCCGCCCACGGGCTTCAGCAGTCCCGACAAGGTCCGGAGCGTCGTCGTCTTGCCCGCGCCGTTCGTGCCGATGAGCGTGACGACTTCTCCGGCGTCGACTTTGAAGCTGATGCCTTTGACGGCTTCGATTTTGCCGTAGGCGACGCGGAGGTCCTCGACCTCAAGGAGTGCGGTCATTTGTTGTTCTCCTCGAAGGGCTCGCCGAGGTATGCGGCGATGACGCGGTCGTCCTGTTGCACGGTTTCGCTGGTGCCTTCGACGAGTTTTTCGCCTTGGACGAGGACGGCGACGCGGTCGCAGAGGTTGAAGATGAAGCGCATGTCGTGCTCGATGACGAGGACGGCGATGCCCATGTCGCGGATGGCGAAGACGAGTTCTTCGGTGGCGCGGGTCTCCTGGGGGTTCATGCCGGCCGTCGGCTCGTCGAGGAGGAGGAGGCCCGGTTCGCTTGCGAGGGCTCGGGCGATCTCCAGCTTGCGCTGTTCTCCGTAGGGGAGGTTGCGCGAGAGGTGTTCGGCCTTGTCGGCGAGGCCGACGAATTCGAGGAGTTCCATGGCGCGTGCCTTGGACGCCGCCTCCGCCTTGTGGAAGCCGGGGCCGCGGAGCAGAGCCGACCAGAGGCCTTCCTTCGTCCGCGTGTGGCGGCCTACGAGGACGTTCTCCAGGACCGTCATGTTGGCGAAGAGGCGGATGTTCTGGAAGGTGCGGGCGATGCCGGCTGCCGTGACCTTGAAGGACTTGGCGGGCAGGACGGTGCCCTTGTATCGGACTTCGCCCTCGGTCGGGATGTAGAGGCCGGTGAGGCAGTTGAAGAAGGTGGTTTTGCCTGCGCCGTTGGGGCCGATAAGGCCGACGATTTCGCCGCTGTTGACGGTGAGGTCGACGGAGCGTACGGCGGTGAGGCCGCCGAAGCGCATGGTGACGCCGCGGGCGTCGAGGACGGTCTGGCCTGCCGGAGTGGCGGGGGTGCGGTCCTCTTTGGTGGTGTCGGTGGTCATGGGTCAGACCCCTGTCTTGCTGAGGGCTGCGGGTGGCGGCGTCTCGCCGGGGCTGAGTTCGGCCTCGTGGAATTCGAGTTGGCGGCGGCGGTTGGGGATGAGGCCTTCGGGGCGGAAGCGCATGAGGAGGACGAGTGCGAGTCCGAAGGCGAACAGTTGGTAGTCGCCGAGGAATTGGAGTTTGTTGGGGATGAGGTAGAGGAGTGCGGCGCCGACGAGGGGGCCGCTGATGGTGCCCATGCCGCCGAGGACGACGGCTGCCAGGAGGAAGGCGGAGTTGGGGGGCACGGAGTTCGCGAACTGGTATTGCTCCGGCGTCACGGTGTAGGTGACGTGTGCCTGCACCGTGCCCGCGAGGCCGGCGAGTGAGGCGCCGAGGGCGAAGGCGATGAGCTTGACGCGGAAGCCGTTGATGCCCATGGCGAGTGCGGCGGTCTCGTCTTCGCGGATGGCGACCCAGGCGCGTCCGATGCGGCTGTTCTCGCTGCGTCGGAAGACGAGGACGACGACGAGGGTGATGAGCAGCATCAGGAAGAAGTAGTTGGCGAAGCGGCCGATGGTCTGGCCGAGGATGCTGTGCTCGACGCCGAAGTCGAAGCCGAAGATTTTGAGGTTGGGGATGGAGGAGATTCCGTTGGATCCGTTGGTGATGTCGGGTCCGGATGAGCCGTCGGAGTTGTTGGCGGCGAGGCGGAAGATTTCGCCGAATCCGAGGGTGACGATGGCGAGGTAGTCGCCGCGGAGGCGGAGGGTGGGGGCGCCGATGAGGACGCCGAAGACGAGGGATGCGCCTGCGCCGACGAGGATGGCTCCCCAGAAGGGGAGGTGGACGTCGAAGGGGGACGAGGGCGATCCGGAGACCATGGATGCGGCGTAGGCGCCGACGCCGAGGAAGGCGACGTATCCGAGGTCGAGGAGTCCGGCGAGTCCGACGACGATGTTCAGGCCGAGGGCGACGGTGGCGAAGATGAGGATGTAGACGCCGATGGTGGCGTATTGGTCGTCGCTCTGGGTGAAGGGGAATGCGGCGGCGGCGAGGAATGCGCCGGTCAAGGTGACGTTGCGGTGGCGTGCTGTGTAGGTGGAGACCTGGGCGACGAGTCCGGCTTTGGCGAGTGCGGCGAAGCTGAAGCCGACGGTGAGGAGGAAGCCGATGAAGAGTTCGTCGTATTCGGTGCCGATGCCGTAGGTGAAGACGAGGAGGCCGACGGCGAGGGCCGCGATGATGATGAGGATCTCGAGGTACGAGTTGAGCTTGCGGGCCGGTGCCGGCGTGTCGGTGTGGAAGGCGCCCTTGATGATGGTGCTGGCGTTGCGGCAGCGGTGTTTGAACTGTTCCCAGGTGCTGTCTTCTTCGTCGACCGGGTAGGTGTGGGGTCGGGTGAAGGGGAGGGCGAGGGCGCCGGCGAGGGCGATGAGGGTGGCGATGGCCGCCACCCAGCCGCCGGGTTCGAGGTTGGCGAGGCCGCCGAGTGTGTCGCTGATCGCGATGATCGTGTACCAGGCGGTGGTGAAGGCGGCGAGGGCGGCGTATTTGAGGGCGGCGTCGGTGCCGGCGGGGGCGATGGCGCGGAGGCCCTTTACGCCGTAGGAGGCGAGTCCGAGGAGTGTGGTGAGGGCGCCGGCGATGAGGACGAGGACTTGGAGGCCGCCGGGGTAGCCGTAGACGGTGAGGTCGCCGGGGAATTTGGCGGTCCAGGTCCAGGCCATGAACGTGGAGATGATGGTGAGGACGCCGCCGCCGGTGGCGAGGGCGCGTGCGGGGGTCTCGGGGATGGGGATGAGCCCGGTGGCGGGCTTTTCCTTGTGCGGGTGGGCGTTGTCTGCGGTGGTGGTGTGTGTGGTCATTGGTGTCACGCCCTGTCCGCGACGCGCTCGCCGAGGAGGCCTTGGGGCCTGACGAGGAGTACGACGATGAGGAGTACGAACGCCCAGACGTCGGCCCAGGACTGGCCGCCGAGCTTGTCCATGCCGGGTACGTCGTTGATGTAGGCGGTGGCCATGGATTCGGCGAGTCCGAGGACGACGCCGCCGATCATGGCGCCGTAGATGTTGCCGATGCCGCCGAGTACGGCTGCGGTGAAGGCTTTGAGGCCGAGGATGAATCCCATGCGGAAGTCGATCTGGCCGTATTTGAGTCCGCGGGCGACGGCGGCGATGCCGGCGAAGGCGGCGCCGATGGCGAAGGCGACGACGATGACGCGGTCGGTGTTGATGCCCATGAGTTTGGCGGTGTCTGGGTCTTGGGCGGTGGCTTGCATGCCGCGGCCGATGCGGGTCTTCATGACGAAGTATCCGAGGGCGACCATGCAGATGGGGGCGGTGATGAGGAGGAAGATGTCGCCGGGTTGCATGGTGACGGAGCCGATGTGGATGGAGCCGCCGGGGAGTTCGGGGAAGGATCGGGCGGATTTGGCTTCGGGGTACCAGGCCCAGACGGCTTGCTGAAGGGCGAGGCTGAGGCCGATGGCGGTGATGAGGGGGGCGAGGCGTGGTGCTCCGCGCAGGGGTCGGTAGGCGAAGCGTTCGGCGCCGATGGCGATGGTGGTGGAGACGAAGATGGCGCCTATGAGCATGAGGGGCAGGGCGGCCCAGACGCTGGTGCCGGCGGGGAGCCAGAGCCAGACGGTGAGGGCGCCGAATCCGCCGGTCATGAAGATCTCGCCGTGGGCGAAGTTGATGAGCTGGACGATGCCGTAGACCATTGTGTAGCCGATGGCGATGAGGCCGTACATGGATCCCAGTAGCAGGCCGTTGACCAGCTGTTGCGGCAGTTCGTGCACCGCAGTCCTCCGAGTCTTTCGTGCGACGGATGCGACGCCGCGCGGGGCGCTTGTCTGCGGCGCCCCGCGCGGGGGTTGTCGTGTGGGCTACGTGCCGGGGGTTAGTTGGTCCCGGTGTAGGTGCCGGACTCGACGGGCTTCCAGCCGCTCTTGGGGTCGGTGGTCTTGACCTGGTAGACGGTGAGCTGCTTGTTGGTGGCGTCGCCGTATTCGTCGAAGGAGACCTTGCCGGTGACGCCGTCGAAGGAGACGTCCTTCATGGCGTCGATGACCTTGGCGCGGGCGTCGTCGGGGAGTTTGCCGTCGTTGTCGTCGACGACCTTCTTGACGGCTTCGATGATGGCCCAGGCGCTGTCGTAGGAGTAGCCGCCGTAGGCTTCGTAGGCTTCCTTGAAGCCGGCCTTCTTGTAGTTGGCGATGAATTCCTTGGCGGAGGGCAGTTCTTCGACGGGCTGGCCGACGGAGGTGGCGTAGTCGCCGACGCCCTGCTTGCCGGAGAGTTTGATGAAGTCGGCGCTGTAGATGCCGTCGCCGCCGACGAGGGGGGCTTTGGATCCGGCCTGCTTCATCTGCTTGCTGAGGGGTCCGGCCTGGGGGTATTCGCCGCCGTAGTAGACGAGGTCCGCGTCGGAGTTGCGGATCTTGGTGGCGACGGCGCCGAAGTCCTTGGTGTCGGGGTTGATGTGTTCGGTTCCGACGACCTTGCCGCCGAGTTTGGTGAACTCGTCCTTGAAGGTGGCGGCGAGTCCGGCGCCGTAGGTCTTCTTGTCGTCGACGACGAAGACCTTCTTCTTCTTGGCCTTGTTGTACAGGTACTGGGCGGCGAAGGGGCCTTGGATGGCGTCGGTGGTGGCCGTACGGAAGTAGGACTTGTACGGGCGTTCCTTCTTGCCGCCGTTCCAGTCCGGGCCCTGGGTGAGGGCGGGGTTGGTGTTGGCGGGCGAGACCTGGACGAGTTTGGCGTCGTCGAAGACCTTCTGCATCGATTCGGCGACGGAGGAGTTCAGGGGGCCGACGGCGCCGAGGACGTCCTTGTCGGCCACGAGCTTGGTGGCGTTGGTCTGGCCGGACGAGGGCTGGCCCTGGTCGTCGAGGGCTTCGATCTTGAACGTGACGCCGTCGACGTACTTCTTCTCGTTGGCCTGCTTGGTGGCGAGGTCGACGGAGTTGCGGATGCCGAGGCCCAGCGCGGAGAGTTCGCCGGTCAGTGGCGCGTCGACGCCGATGACCACGGTGGTGCCGCCACCGGCCTCGTCTCCGTCGTCCTTGTCGTCGCGCGAGCCACAGGCGGTGAGGGTGAGGGCCCCCGCGGTGAGTGCAGCGGTGATGGCTATGAGCGAACGTTGACGCACGATCAGTCCTTTCCCCTGGCACGGCTGTCCCTTGTTGGGATGCCGAGTCGAGCGCGGAACCGAACTGACAGGAATCCGGTGGGCGCGGTGACTGGCCGTGACTCTAAGGGCGCCTTTGTTCTTGGTGGAGTGGTCGTCCAAGGCTGTGACGCTCTTGTTATGCCACGGAGTATTCCGGGCTGGAACGCGGGGGGCGGTTGGGGCTGAATATGGCCTTGTTCGGTGGATCTAGACGTATCCGCATGCTGAGAATCCGCAGGGCAACTTGCAGGACTGTTATGTGGTTTGACTCATGACAGTGGTGTTCGTGGGCATGCGGCCGTCAGGGCGGCGGAAAGATCATTCGCGTATTCCGGACCCAGGATGTAACTCTGCTTCTCCATTGCGCGCACATTACGCAGTGTTACTTCCAGGAAAGGGAGTCCTGCGTTCCGCGGCACTTCTCCGCATTCGCGAATGTGCATCGTAATGATCAACTTCCGGGGTGATCCCGATTTGAGCTCGAAAGGGGTGAGAGGGGCTGTGCTGACCGAAAGGGCCGCGGATGGCTGGGCGACCCGGCGGACGGTCGCGGGCGGTCCCGACTCCTGCGTGAACGCGACGGCGAAGGTGAAGGTGCGGTCCCCGACGCGCGGGCGGGACATGTCGCCCTCGTACGTCACGGAGACGCTCTGTGACGGCCACGGCGGGGGCGCTGGGGGTGGCGGTTCCGGTCGCGTCACGTGGAAGGCGATCGCGGCGGCGCCGATGAGCGCGGCCGTGGTGGCGGCGAGGGTGGTGCGGCGGAACCGGGGCGGGCGTGGCCGGGTGCTGCGAGGGGGTGTGGTCTCGTGGTCGTAGGTGTCCTCGCCCGGCTCGACCGGTCCGATGGCCATCATGTCCACGGCCCGCCGCTGGGACCGCCGTCGCGGTGCCGCTCGGCGCACCGCTCGCGTGCCTGGCGGGCGATCAACTCTCGTCCGGCGGCGGCTGTTTCACGCCGTCGCTCGGCGCGTGCGGCGTCGAGGATGTCGCGCAGGATGAGGTACTGCCCGTTGGACAGGCCCATCGACTGGTAGTCGCCGTAGGTCTTGTCCCCGGAGTCGTAGATCGTCTGCGCCCACTTGGTGATGATCGTGGTGCACAGGTCGGCGGGGGAGGTGGAGCCCTGGGAGGGGCTGCGGGCCGTGTCCGGTTCGGCGGTTCCGGAGTCACCGCATCCGGCGATGGCGGTGAGGGCGGTGAGGGCGGTGAGGGCGGCGAGGGCGAGCGCACAGAGCGGTATCCGGTGCCTCATGAAGAGACGCTAGACCGGAGTCACCCGCTCCGACAATGTGCTCGCCCTCGGCTTCCCCTCGCTCGGGGCCGCGCCGGGTCAGCCGGCGGCGCTCTGTGCGTCCCGCAGCATGCATGTGAGGCGCGCCGTGCACACCCGCTTGTCGTGCTCGTCGGTGATCACGATTTCGTACGTCGCCGTGGAGCGGCCCCGGTGCACGGGCGTCGCGACGCCGGTGACGAGGCCGGAGCGGGCACCGCGGTGATGCGTGCAGTTCAGGTCGACGCCGACGGCCAGTTTCTGCGCGCCGCCGTGGAGCATCGCGCCGACCGAGCCGAGGGTCTCCGCGAGCACCGCCGACGCGCCGCCGTGGAGGAGCCCGTACGGCTGGGTGTTGCCCTCGACCGGCATGGTGCCGACGACGCGCTCGGCGGCGGCTTCGAGGATCTGCACGCCCATGCGGGTGCCGAGGTGTCCGGCGGAGAACAGGGAGGGCAGGTCGACCCCGAGCGATGCGTACTCGTCGAGGACTTCCTGCGGGAACTTCACGCTGTGCTGCTCACCCATGGGGCGGGGCTCCGTTCGTTCGTCGTCGCACCTGTCGCTGAGCAAACGCTCAGTCGACGGCCGATTGTTCCAGGCGGACGACGACGGACTTGCTGGCAGGGGTGTTGCTGGTGTCCGCGGTGGAGTCGAGCGGCACCAGGACGTTGGTTTCCGGGTAGTACGCGGCAGCGCAGCCGCGTGCTGTGGGGTAGTGCACGACGCGGAAGCCGGGGGCGCGGCGCTCCACGCCGTCCTGCCACTCGCTGACGAGGTCGGCGTACGTTCCTTCGGCGAGGCCGAGGTCGGCCGCGTCGTCGGGGTGGACGAGGACGACGCGGCGGCCGTTCTTGATGCCGCGGTAGCGGTCGTCGAGGCCGTAGATGGTGGTGTTGTACTGGTCGTGGGAGCGGATGGTCTGGAGCAGCAGCCGTCCCTTCGGGACGGCCGGGTACTCGACCGGGGCTGCGGTGAAGTTGGCCTTGCCGGTGGCGGTGGGGAAGCGGCGTTCGTCGCGGGGGGCGTGGGGCAGGGCGAATCCGCCGGGCCGGGCGATCTTCGCGTTGAAGTCCTCGAAGCCGGGGATCACGCGCGCGATGCGGTCGCGTACGGAGGCGTAGTCCTTCTCGAACTCCTCCCACGGTGTGCGGGACGTGTCGCCGAGGACGCGGCGGGCGAGGCGGCACACGATGGCGGGTTCGGAGAGGAGCTGCTTGCTCGCGGGTTCCAGGCGGCCGCGGGAGGCGTGGACCATGCCCATGGAGTCCTCGACGGTGACGACCTGCTCGCCGCTCGCCTGGCGGTCGCGCTCGGTGCGGCCGAGGGTGGGCAGGATGAGGGCGCGGGCGCCGGTGACGGCGTGGGAGCGGTTGAGTTTCGTGGAGACGTGCACGGTGAGGCGGGCGCGGCGCATCGCGGCCTCGGTGACGTCGGTGTCGGGGGACGCGGAGACGAAGTTGCCGCCCATGGCGAAGAACACCTTGGCGTCGCCGTCGCGGAGGGCGCGGATGGCGCGGACGACGTCGAGGCCGTGGTGGCGGGGCGGTGCGAAGCCGAACTCCTTCTCCAGGGCGTCGAGGAAGGCGGGGGCGGGGCGTTCGAAGATGCCCATGGTGCGGTCGCCCTGCACGTTGGAGTGGCCGCGGACGGGGCAGACGCCGGCGCCGGGGCGGCCGATGTTGCCGCGCAGCAGGAGGAAGTTGACGACTTCGCGGATGGTGGGCACGGAGTGCTTGTGCTGGGTGAGGCCCATGGCCCAGCAGACGACGGTGCGCTTGGAGGCGAGGACCATGCGCAGTGCTTCTTCGATGCGTGCGCGGTCGAGGCCGGTGGCACGCAGGGTGTCGTCCCAGTCGGCGGCCCGTGCGGCGGCGGCGAAGTCCTCGTAGCCGTGGGTGTGCTCGCGGACGAACTCTTCGTCGACGGCGCCCTCGGTCTCCAGGATGAGTTTGTTGAGGAGGCGGAAGAGGGCCTGGTCGCCGCCGAGGCGGATCTGCAGGAAGAGGTCGGTGAGGGCGGTGCCCTTGAGCATGCTCTTGGGGGTCTGCGGGTTCTTGAAGCGTTCCATGCCCGCTTCGGGCAGCGGATTGACCGTGATGATCTTCGCGCCGTTGTTCTTGGCCTTCTCCAGGGCGGAGAGCATGCGCGGGTGGTTCGTGCCGGGGTTCTGCCCGGCGACGATGATCAGGTCCGATTGGTAGAGGTCCTCCAGGAGGACGCTGCCCTTGCCGATGCCGATGGTCTCGGTGAGTGCGGAGCCGGACGACTCGTGGCACATGTTCGAGCAGTCGGGGAGGTTGTTCGTGCCGAGCTCGCGGGCGAACAGCTGGTACAGGAACGCGGCTTCGTTGCTGGTCCTGCCGGAGGTGTAGAAGACGGACTCGTCGGGGGAGCCGAGGGCGGCGATCTCCTCCGCGATGATGTCGAACGCCCGGTCCCAGGACACGGGCTCGTACCGCTCGGCGCCCTCCGCGAGGTACATGGGGTGGGTGAGGCGACCCTGCTGGCCCAGCCAGTACCCACTGCGGGTGGCGAGGTCCGCGACGGGGTGCGCGGCGAAGAAGTCGGGGGTGACGCGGCGCAGGGTGGCTTCCTCGGCGACGGCCTTCGCGCCGTTCTCGCAGAACTCCGCCTTGTGGCGGTGGTCCGGCTCGGGCCAGGCGCAGCCGGGGCAGTCGAAGCCGTCCTTCTGGTTGACGCGGAGCAGGGTGAGGGCGGTGCGGCGCACGCCCATCTGCTGCTGTGCGATGCGCAGGGTGTGACCGATGGCGGGCAGGCCGGCGGCGGCGTGCTGGACCTCGTCGACCTGCGGCGCGTCCTGGACCGGATCGCCCTTGGGCGGCTTGCTTGCCATGGTCGGCTCCCCTTCGAGCACGTACGTGAGCTACGTCTCCGATCCTCCCACGCGCCGGTGACATCGCGGGGGGCCGGGGCCGGGTGGAGCCGGAGTGTCAGTGGGGCGTGGCAGGATCGGGGACGTGGCAGAAACAGCAGCGAAGAAGAAGTCCGAGACCGCGGCGGCGAAGGCCGGTCAGGCCGGTGGTGAGCGGCGCCCGCTCCTGATGCTCATGGACGGGCACTCCCTGGCGTACCGGGCGTTCTTCGCGCTGCCCGCGGAGAATTTCACGACCGCGACGGGCCAGCCGACGAACGCGATCTACGGCTTCGCGTCGATGCTGGCGAACACGCTGCGCGACGAGTCGCCCACGCACTTCGCGGTGGCGTTCGACGTGTCGCGCAAGACGTGGCGGTCCACGGAGTTCCCGGAGTACAAGGCGAACCGTTCCAAGACCCCCGACGAGTTCAAGGGCCAGGTCGAGCTGATCGGCGAGATGCTCGACGCGATGCACGCGGTGCGGTTCGCGGTCGACGGGTTCGAGGCGGACGACGTGATCGCCACGCTGGCCACGCAGGCGGAGGCGGCCGGTTTTGACGTGCTGATCGTCACGGGTGACCGTGACTCGTTCCAGCTGATCACGGACCACGTGACGGTGCTGTATCCGACGAAGGGCGTGTCGGAGCTGACGCGTTTCACGCCGGAGAAGGTCCAGGAGAAGTACGGGCTGTCCCCGAGTCAGTACCCCGACTTCGCGGCGCTGCGCGGCGACCCGTCGGACAACCTGCCCGGCATCCCCGGTGTGGGTGAGAAGACGGCCGCGAAGTGGATCAACCAGTTCGGTTCGTTCGCCGAGCTGGTCGAGCGTGCCGAGGAGGTCAAGGGCAAGGCGGGGCAGAACTTCCGCGACCACCTGGAGTCGGTCAAGCTGAACCGTGTGCTGACCGAGATGGTGCGTGACGTCGAACTGCCCAAGACCGTCGCGGACTTGGAGCGCGCTCCGTACGACCGTACGGCGCTGGCGATGGTCCTGGACACCCTGGAGATCCGCAATCCGTCACTGCGGGAGCGGCTGCTCGCCGTCGACCCGGGCGCGGCGGAGGCCGAGCAGGCCCCGGCGGAGCCGGGTGTGGAGCTGGACGGTTCGGTGCTCGGCGCGGGTGAGCTCGCGCCGTGGCTGGCGGAGCACGGCAAGGCGGTCCTGGGTCTGGCCACGGTCGACACATGGCAGCTCGGTACGGGCACGGTCACCGAGGTGGCGCTCGCCGCGGCCGGCGGGGCGGCCGCCTGGTTCGACCCGGCGACCCTGGACGAGGCCGACGAGAACGCGTTCGCCGCGTGGATCGCCGACCCGACGAAGCCGAAGGTGCTGCACAACGCCAAGGCGGTCATGCGCGTCTTCCCCGAGCACGGGTGGTCGGTGGCGGGCGTCACCATGGACACGGCACTCGCCGCGTACCTGGTGAAGCCGGGCCGTCGCTCGTTCGCACTGGACGCGCTGTCCCTGGAGTACCTGGGCCGTGAGCTGGCCCCCGCCTCGGCGGCCGACGGGCAGCTCGCCTTCGGTACGGAGGAGGACGACCGGGCCGAGGCCGACTCCCTGATGTCGCAGGCCCGCACCATCCTCGACCTCGGCACCGCGTTCGGCGAGAAGCTGAGGGAGGTCGGCGCGAGCGACCTCCTCACGGACATCGAGCTGCCGACGTCCGCGCTCCTGGCCCGTCTGGAGCGGCACGGCATCGCGGCGGACCGCGAGCATCTGCAGGCCATGGAGCAGCAGTTCGCGGGTGCGGTGCAGCAGGCCGTGAAGGAGGCGCACGCGGCGGCGGGCCACGAGTTCAACCTGGGATCGCCCAAGCAGCTGCAGGAAGTCCTCTTCGGTGAGCTGAACCTCCCCAAGACGAAGAAGACGAAGACGGGGTACACCACGGACGCGGACGCGCTGGCGTGGCTCGCGGCGCAGACCGAGAACGAACTGCCGGTCATCATGCTGCGCCACCGCGAGCAGGCGAAGCTGCGCGTGACGGTCGAGGGCCTGATCAAGACGACCGCGGCGGACGGCCGTATCCACACCACGTTCAACCAGACGGTGGCGGCGACGGGCCGGCTCTCCTCCACGGACCCCAACCTGCAGAACATCCCCGTCCGCACGGACGAGGGCCGCGCGATCCGCCGCGGCTTCGTGGTCGGCGAGGGCTTCGAGTCGCTCATGACGGCGGACTACAGCCAGATCGAACTGCGCGTGATGGCGCACCTCTCCGAGGACGAGGGCCTCCTGGAGGCGTTCTCCTCCGGCGAGGACCTGCACACGACCGTCGCCTCCCAGGTGTTCGGCGTGGACGGTTCGGATGTCGACGCGGAGATGCGGCGCAAGATCAAGGCGATGTCGTACGGCTTGGCGTACGGATTGTCCGCGTTCGGTCTGTCTCAGCAGCTGAACATCGAGGCGGGCGAGGCCCGCGCGCTGATGGACACGTACTTCGAACGGTTCGGTGGGGTGCGCGACTACCTCCGCCGCGCGGTCGATGAGGCCCGCGCCACGGGTTACACGGAGACGATGCTCGGCCGTCGGCGCTACCTGCCGGACCTCAACAGCGACAACCGCCAGCGGCGCGAGATGGCCGAGCGGATGGCTCTGAACGCGCCGATCCAGGGCACGGCTGCGGACATCGTCAAGATCGCGATGCTGAACGTCCACGGGGCGCTGACCGAGGCGAAGCTGGACTCCCGGATGCTGCTCCAGGTCCACGACGAAATCGTCCTGGAGATCGCTCCGGGCGAGCGGGCGAAGGTGGAGGAGCTGGTCCGGAGGGAGATGGCGGGGGCGGTGTCGCTCCGGGCGCCGTTGGACGTGTCGGTGGGGGTCGGGCCGAACTGGGAATCCGCGGCGCACTAGCCCTCCCGGGCCGGGGAGCGGATCCGGGCGCGGGTCCGCTCCCCGGGGTGTGCTTTCGACTGCGGGCCCGCTGTGGCTTGTCGCACAGTTCCCCGCGCCCCTGGGTGGGCCATGGCGCTCCAGCCCGGGACGCGGGACGGACAAGTGATTCCCAGGTGGACGAGTCAGGGGCGCGGGGAACCGCGCGACCGGCCACGACGCACCCGCAGTCGAGAACCGGCCCTCACCCACGTGGCCCCCAAGGGGACGCCCCCCGACCCCCCGAGGGTCAGGATGACCGCATGGCTCCTCACCTGCGAAAGCCCCGCGCAGCGTTCGCCGCGGCGCTCACCACGGTTCTCCTGGCTCCCATACCCGTCACCGCCGCCGAGGCCAGCCGCCCCCAAGACGGCGGCAGCGCCCCTCTCTGCACGGCGGGCCAGGACCGTGCACTCGCCGCCCGGATGTCCGAGGACATCCGGGCGGCGCTGTCGTCCAGGGCGGGCAGTGTCTCCGTGTCCGTCCACGACACCCGCACCGGACTCGCCTGCGCCCTCGCTGCGAACCGGCGCTACGACGCGGCGAGCGTCACCAAGGTCCTGATGATGGAGGCCGCGCTGCGCCGCGCGCAGGAGTGGAGCCGCAACCTCACCGCGTGGGAACGCCGCCGCATCCGCCCCATGATCACCACGTCGGACAACAACGCGGCGAGCCGGCTCTGGAACGACCTCGGTCACCCCTACCTCTCCCGTTTCCTGCGCCGCGTCGGCACGACGGCCACCACGCCGGGTCCGTACGGCCGTTGGGGCCTGACCCGGACCACCGCGGCCGACCAGATGCGGCTCCTCGGCGTGCTGACGGGGGATGGCCGCGCACGTGACGTACTGAAGGAGTGGGCGCGCGCATACGGCCTGCGGCAGATGGCCGACGTGCGGCGCGACCAGCGCTGGGGGGTGCCCGCAGGCATGCCGCACGGTGTCCGTGCGCACCTCAAGAACGGCTGGCTGCCCCGCGCGACCCTCGGCTGGCGCGTGCACAGCGTCGGTGTGTTCAAGGGCGGGAGACGGACGTACCGGATCGTCGTGCTCAGCCACGGGAACCCGTCGATGGCGTACGGCGTGCGGACCATCGAGCGCGTCGCGCAGGCCGTCCACCGCGGTCTGAACAAGGGCCGGTCCGCCGGGCAGGGGCTGACCCCGGAGAGCGAGATCAGCGAGGTCCCGGACGGCTCGGTCGAGCCGGAGGGGGAGACCTGGGACCCCGCTGCGTAACAGACCTGTCGCGGCGGTCTGGCCAACCGGTAAAAACCGGGCACGAACGGGTGCCTGGGCGCGTGAAGTTGTCGTAGTGTCGGCTGAGTCGATCCACTGAGAGCACGCGCGTGCGAAAGCAGCGTGCACCGGGGGTGGGGCGACGCGCAACAGTCGTCAATGGGGAGGGGTGACTCGGTCATGGCGCCGGTAATCGGCAGGCGGCTGCGCAGAGGAACGGTGACCGCCGCGGTGGCCGCGGCGGCGGTGGCGGCCCTCGCCGCGTCGCAGGCGCCGGGCGTGACGGACGTGGGACGTGAGGGTCCGGCGGCGGGCGCCGCCGACACCCCGCCGCCGTCCGGTGACTCCGCGACCGGCGACTCCCCCTACTACACCGACCTGCCGGACCTGAAGAGCCCCGTCCCGCCGAACGGTGGAAACACAAAGCAGGAGGCGGGCGTTCCGGCCACGGTCCTCGACGCGTACAAGAAGGCCGAAGCGGCCCTCAACAAGGACAAGCCGGGCTGCAACCTGCCCTGGCAACTCCTCGCCGCCATCGGCAAGGTGGAGTCCGGCCAGGCCCGCGGCGGCCGCGTCGACGCGAACGGCACGACGATCAAGCCGATCCTCGGCCCGCCCCTGAACGGCAACGGCTTCGCGAAGATCACCGACACCGACAAGGGCGCGTACGACGGGGACACCACGCACGACCGTGCCGTCGGCCCGATGCAGTTCATTCCGTCGACGTGGGCGACCTGGGGCCAGGACGGCAACGGCGACGGCGCGAAGGACCCCAACAACATCTACGACGCGGCCCTCGCCGCGGGCCGTTACCTGTGCGCGAACGACCGTGACCTGTCCGACGAGGACGACCTGCACAAGGCGATCCTGAGCTACAACCGGTCGACGGAGTACCTGAACACGGTCCTGTCGTGGCTGGAGTACTACCGCAAGGGCACCCACGAGATCCCCGACGGCACGGGAGCCCTGCCGGACGACCGCAGCGACACCCGCTACCCGGGCCTGCGTCCGGACCCGACCCCGTCGAACTCGCCGTCGTCCAAGCCGAAGCCGCGGCCCGGCTCCGGCGACGACAAGCCGGGCAACAACGGCGGCGGCAGCACCAAGCCGACGCCGCCGGGCAACGGCGGTTCGCAGAAGCCCACGCCCGCGGACGTCGACATGCTGGCCAACGCCGGGACGGGCGACCTCGTCGCGAAGACGGGCAACGCCTTCGGCGAACGCGTCGCGGTGCGCGCCCTGACCGAGTCGGGCGCGTCCGTGCCCAAGGTGAAGGTGCGGTTCACCGTGTCCGGCGACACGGACGCCCGCTTCGAGGGCGGCGTGCGCAGTGTCACCGTCACCACGAACGCGCAGGGCAAGGCCACCGCGCCGGTGCTGAAGGCGGGGCAGAAGGCCGGCCAGTTCGTCGTGCAGGCCCGGGTCCCGGGCAAGGCGGCGTCCCGCGTCGACTTCGCGGCGCAGACCCTCGCCCGCGTCGCCGACGCACTCGCCAGGACCAGCGACAAGGCGCTCGTCTGCGAGACGGACAAGGAGTTCGCCGACCAGGTCGAGGTCAGGGCGACGCACAAGGGCAAGGTCGCGGACGGCGTCGCGGCGACCGCCACGATGATCAAGTCGGCGACGGACGCGTCCGCCAACGACAAGGGCCCGTACTTCAAGGGCGCGGACGGCAAGCCGCTGCGCACCCTGACGGGTCTGAAGACCAACGCCAACGGCGTGCTGAAGCTCCCGAAGATGTACGCGGACGGCGCGGCCGGCACGTACCTGCTGCGCGTCGTCACGGAGGGCGGCGCCACGCTGACCGTCGAGCTGAAGGTGACCGCGGCGGAGCCCGACGCGACGCCGTCGCCGTCGGATTCCGCCGACGCCGGTGCCTCGCCCGGCGCGTCGCCGAGCGCCTCCACGAGCGCGTCGCCCGGCGCCTGACCGGACGGGCCCACCCGGGCCGCTCCGCGACTCCACAGGACCGCCCCTCCGCCCACCACGGCGGAGAGGCGGTCCTGTGTTGTGCAACGTGTTCTCATCTCACCCGTCCGTTGCTACGGTGCCCGGCCTGACGCCCTATCAGTTCCGGCCGTACGCCGAATCGGGAGGCCCCGCATGCGCGCTCTCATCGCCGCCGCCGCAGGTCTCGCCGCCGCGCTCGCCCTGGTCCTGACCATCACGGCGATCGGCGCCCCACCGGGTGAGACGTCCCCCGAGCCGCTCCTCACCACTGTCCCCAAGCACCCATAGACGTAGGGAGGGCCGCAGCGATGCGCCGCAAGGCCAGCCTCGTCCTGCTCGCCTTCGCCGTGTTCTGCACGGCCATGTCCCCGCTCATGCGCTGGTACGCCTTTCCGCGGCTCGCGAAGATCCCGCCGAGCCAGTACCAGGAGGCGGTCCTTGAGGCGGACGACCCGACCCTCATCGACTACGGCTCCATGAAGGCCAAGAAGATCGACAAAGTCACCATCGTGCAGACGCTCAAGGGCAACGTCGAGGCCTCCGAGAAGATCGAGAAGACCGCGGACCGCGACGTCGTCGTCTGGGACGCCCTCTCCTACGTCCAGGACGCCGACGGCAAGATGGTCTCCAAGATCCCCGAGCGCTACATCTTCGACGCGCACAGCCAGGAACCCGTCCACGCCACGGGAGAAGCGGTCGACGGGGACCCCGTCAAACGCGAGGGCATCGAGTTCAAGTGGCCCTTCCTCACCGAGAAGCGGGACTACGAGTACTTCGACGCACAGGCACGCATCACCCGCCCCATCCACTACAAGGGCACCCAGAACTTCCGCGGCCTGGAGGTCTACTACTTCGAGCAGACCATCCCCTGGACCAAAGTGCCCTTCCCGAAGACGATGCCCGTCAAAGGCATCACTCCGGAGTCCCTCGCCAGGACGGGCACCACCCGCTGGTACACCACCGTCCGCAAGTTCTGGGTCGAACCCACCACCGGAGCGCCCGTCTACGGAGAGGAGATCCAGAACAACGAGCTCCGCGGCGGCACCCTCCTCGGCGACCGGGACAAGGTCACCGTCTTCTCCGGGCACGTGAAGATGCGCGAGGACTACATCGAGGACACCGTCGACCTGGTCAAGTCCCAGCGCGTCCTCGTCCTCCTGCTGACCTCGTACCTCCCCTGGGGCTTCCTCGGCCTCGGCATCCTCCTGCTGGCCCTCTCCCTCTGGCTGGAGGCCCGCAGCCGCAGGCCGGGCGATCCGGCGCCCACCGCGGAGACCGACCCCGCACCACAGCCGGTCAACGCCTGATCCCCCGGAGGATCTCAGCTCTCGGAGCCCCGCGCGGCCTGCCTGGCCTTCGTGTAGCGGGTCGGCTCGGCCGTCGCCGGGTCCTCAGGCCATGGGTGCTTCGGGTAGCGGCCGCGCAGGTCGGCGCGGACCGCGCGGTAGCCGGACCGCCAGAAGGACGCCAGGTCGGCGGTGACGGCAGCGGGGCGCCCAGCGGGGGACAGGAGGTGGACGACGACGGGGACCGCGCCGTCCGCGATGCGCGGGGTCTCGGCGAGGCCGAACATCTCCTGCAGCTTCACGGCGAGGACCGGCTGCTCGGGATCCGCGTAGTCGATCCGGATCCTGGACCCGCTCGGCACCTCCATGCGCTCGGGAGCGAGCGCGTCGAGACGCGTCGCCTCGCCCGTCGCCCACGGCAACAGCCGCCCCAGCGCCTGCCCGGCGTCGATGCGCCCCAGGTCGGCCCGGCGCGCCGACCGGGAGAGCTCCGGCTCCAGCCACTCGTCCACGCGCGCGTGGAGCGCGCCCTCCGCTACGTCGGGCCAGGGCGCCCCGAGGTGCCGGTGCAGGAACGCGAGCCGCTCCCGCAGCTCCCGCGCGCCACGCGACCACTTCAGGAGGCCTGTCCCCTCCTCCCGCAGCCCGGCCAGCAGCGCCTCGCGCACCAGCCGGGGAGCGGACTCCTTCAAGGGGCGCACCGCCAGCTCGATCGCGCCGAGCCGCTCCACGTGCCGCGCCACGACGTCACCGCCGCTCCACGCCACCTCGTCGCCCTCGGAGCACAGCGGGGCCGCCGCGTCACGCGCCACGTCCTCGTCGATGTGCCCGCCGAGCAGCACGCGCGCGTGCCCCGCGCCCACCGGACGGTCGGCCACGGCGACGCCGACCCACTCCGAGCCCGCCAGCGCGGACCCCTGACGCACCTCGGCACGGGTGCCGCCGGCCATCAGATACACGCCGCCGCCCACGGCCCGTGCCACCCGCTCGGGAAACGCGAGCGCCGCGACCGTCCCGGCGACCCGGTCGTCACCTCGGAAGGGCCGGCCACCACTGCCGGAGTCCGGGTCCGCGGGATCGGGGGCGGCGGCGCGCCCCCGGCCCTCGACAGCCGACGCGAGACGCCGAGCCTCCTTGCGCCAGCGCGCCGCGTAGCCGTCGCCACCCTGCCGCGCGGTCCGCCACGCGGCCGCGAGGTCGTCCCCGTACTCGCGGGGCGGCTCCTCGCTCAGGAGCGCCACCACCTCCGCCGCCCGCCGGGCACCGACGACGGGAGCCGCGTCCAGGAGCGCCCGCGCGAGGCGGGGATGCAGTCCCACCCGGGACATCCGCGTTCCCCGCTCCGTCGCCCGCCCGGTGCCCGCGTCCACCGCGCCGACCGCCGCCAGGACCTCGCGGGCCGCCGCCATCGCGCCGCCCGGCGGGGGGTCGAGGAGCGCGAGCCCGGAGGCGTCAGGATCGCCCCAGCAGGCCGCCTGGAGCGCGAACGCCGCGAGGTCGGCCACTTTGATCTCCGGCGCGGGAAAACGCGGCAGACGCCCGTCCTCGGCCTCCGCCCAGCACCGGTACACGGCCCCCGGTGCCTCACGCCCGGCACGCCCCGCCCGCTGCCGCCCCACCGCCTGCGAGGCCCTCACCGTCGCCAGCGCGCTCAGCCCGCGCGCGTGGTCCACCCGCGGCTCCCGCGCGAGCCCCGAGTCCACGACCACCCGCACACCGGGCACCGTCAACGACGACTCGGCCACCGACGTCGCAAGGACCACGCGCCGGCCCGCCGATCCGGCGAGCGCCGCGTCCTGCACCGCCGCGGGCGCCCGCCCGTGCACCTGAAGCACCTCCACACCGCCGAGGTCCGACAGCTGCCCGGCGACCCGCGCGATCTCGCCGACCCCGGGCAGGAAACACAAGACGTCCCCGTCCCGCTCGGCCAGCGCCCGCCGCACCACCGACGCCACATGGGACAGCAGCGCGGGATCCACCCGCATCCCGTGCGGCGGCCGCACCGTACGCGGCGGCGGTGCCCACACCACCTCCACGGGGTGCGCGGTTCCGACTGCCTCCACCACGGGCGCGTCCCCGAGGAGCCGCGCCCAGCCCTCCGCGTCGGTCGTCGCGGACGCCGCCACCAGACGCAGCTCGGGCCGCAGCGCCGCCCGCACGTCCACCAGGAACGCCGCCACGGTGTCCGCGTCCAGATGCCGCTCGTGGCACTCGTCGAGGATGACCACGTCGACGCCGACCAGCTCCTGGTCGCGCTGGAGCCGTTGCAGCAGGACACCGGTCGTGACGACCTCCACGCGCGTGCGCGGGCCCACCACGCGCTCACCGCGCACGGTGTAGCCGACGCTGTCGCCCACCTTCTCGCCGAGCAGCCACGCCATCCGCCGGGCCGCCGCGCGCGCGGCGATCCGCCGCGGCTCGGCGACGACGACGCGGCGCGGACCCCGCGAGGCGTCGAGCAGCCCGGCCAGGTCCAGCGGCACCAGCGTCGTCTTGCCCGTCCCCGGCGGGGCACACAGCACGGCGCTGCCCGGCCCCTCCAGAGCGGACCGGAGGGCGGGCAGCGCGTCGCGTACAGGCAGGTCCAGCGCTTCGTTACGGAGTCCGGTCACGTACTCAGTCTCGTACGCACACGTAGATGGCCGTCCCCGGGATCAGGTTTCCCCGCAGCGGGGACCAGCCGCCCCACTCCTGGGTGTTCCAGGCGGGCCACTCCGGCTCCACGATGTCGACGAGGCGGAGCCCGGCGCCCACGATGTCCCGCACGCGGTCGCCGATCGTCCTGTGGTGCTCCACGTAGACGGCGTTGCCCTGTTCGTCCTGCTCCACGTAAGGAGTGCGGTCGAAATAGGAGGCCGCCACGGAGAGGCCCTCCGGGCCCGGCTCGTCCGGGAACGCCCAGCGGATCGGGTGCGTCGCGGAGAAGACGAAGCGGCCGCCGGGCCGCAGCACGCGCCGCACCTCCTTGAGGACGAGCACGGGATCGGCCACGAAGGGCAGCGCTCCGTAGGCGGAGCAGGCCAGGTCGAAGGAGCCGTCCTTGAAGGGGAGCACTCCGGCGTCGGCCTGCACCAGGGGAACGTTTCCGCCGATCCGCAGGGCATGCTGGAGCTGGCGGTGCGAGAGGTCGAGAGCCACCGGCCTGGCGCCCTGCGAGACCAGCCAGCGGGAGCACTGCGCGGCGCCGGCGCCGATCTCCAGGATGTCCTTGCCCTTGAGTTCCTCCGGCGGACCGAGCAGCTCGGCCTCCACCTCGTCGAGCCCCTCGGGACCCCACACGAAGCGGTCGTCCCCGAGGAACGTGCCGTGCTCGATCTGGTACTCGTCGGCGTTCCGGTCCCACCAGCCGCGGTTCGCGCGGCTGCTCTCCGTGACGTTCGCGTCACGCCGGGTCGCTTCGGGCTCGGGCAGCTCGGACTCTTGGATGATCGGCTCCATCGTCGTACTCTTCCGTGTCTTCCGTCGAACCTCGTCGCGAAGGGGGCGCGGTTCGGCCCGTGTGGCCTCATGCGACAGGTTTTGTGCCGGGTATGCGGCGATCCGCCCCGGGTGTGCGCCTTCGCGCATTGACCCTGTCCGGCTGCCCCCGTATGCTACAAGTTGCGCTGCGAGCCTGCGCTCCTCAGACATAGCAGGCTGCGCTCGCGTCTGTTGTATGTCCCCTCGGTTGTCGAGGCGCCTTCCGTTTCGCGGAAGTCGCGCTTCCAAGGCTGTCCGGCTTCTACAGAGTGCGAAATCGGCTCCGGCGTTGCAGTACCTACGACTTCAATGTCCGTACCGGAGCCCTTTCCCACATGACGAGCAGCACCGAGACCACCGCCACCACTCCGCAGGTAGCGGTCAACGACATCGGTAACGAGGAAGCCTTCCTCGCCGCGATCGACGAGACGATCAAGTACTTCAACGACGGCGACATCGTCGACGGCGTCATCGTGAAGGTCGACCGGGACGAGGTCCTGCTCGACATCGGTTACAAGACCGAAGGCGTCATCCCCAGCCGCGAGCTCTCCATCAAGCACGACGTCGACCCGAACGAGGTCGTCGCCGTCGGTGACGAGATCGAGGCCCTGGTTCTCCAGAAGGAGGACAAGGAAGGCCGTCTGATCCTGTCCAAGAAGCGCGCTCAGTACGAGCGTGCCTGGGGCACGATCGAGAAGATCAAGGAAGAAGACGGCATCGTCACCGGTACCGTCATCGAGGTCGTCAAGGGTGGTCTCATCCTCGACATCGGCCTCCGTGGCTTCCTGCCGGCCTCCCTCGTCGAGATGCGCCGCGTCCGCGACCTTCAGCCCTACGTGGGCAAGGAGCTCGAGGCCAAGATCATCGAGCTGGACAAGAACCGCAACAACGTGGTCCTGTCCCGCCGTGCCTGGCTCGAGCAGACCCAGAGCGAGGTCCGCCAGACCTTCCTCACGACCCTGCAGAAGGGCCAGGTCCGCTCCGGCGTCGTTTCCTCGATCGTCAACTTCGGTGCGTTCGTGGACCTCGGCGGCGTCGACGGTCTCGTCCACGTCTCCGAGCTCTCCTGGAAGCACATCGACCACCCCTCCGAGGTTGTCGAGGTCGGCCAGGAAGTCACCGTCGAGGTTCTCGACGTGGACATGGACCGCGAGCGTGTCTCCCTGTCGCTCAAGGCGACGCAGGAAGACCCGTGGCAGCAGTTCGCCCGCACGCACCAGATCGGGCAGGTCGTTCCCGGTAAGGTCACCAAGCTCGTTCCGTTCGGTGCGTTCGTGCGCGTCGACGAGGGCATCGAGGGCCTGGTCCACATCTCCGAGCTGGCCGAGCGCCACGTGGAGATCCCGGAGCAGGTCGTCCAGGTCAACGACGAGATCTTCGTCAAGGTCATCGACATCGACCTCGAGCGTCGCCGGATCTCGCTGTCGCTGAAGCAGGCCAACGAGTCCTTCGGCGCCGACCCGTCGGCCGTCGAGTTCGACCCGACCCTGTACGGCATGGCCGCGTCCTACGACGACCAGGGCAACTACATCTACCCCGAGGGCTTCGACCCCGAGACGAACGACTGGCTCGAGGGCTTCGAGTCGCAGCGTGAGGCCTGGGAGGGTCAGTACGCCGAGGCGCAGCAGCGCTTCGAGCAGCACCAGGCCCAGGTCATCAAGTCCCGCGAGGCGGACGCCCAGGCCGAGGCCGAGGGTGCGGCGGCTCCGGCCGGCGCGGCCCCGTCCGCCGGTACCGGTGGCGGCGGTTCGTACTCCTCGGAGTCGGACGACAACTCCGGCGCCCTTGCTTCCGACGAGGCGCTCGCCGCGCTCCGTGAGAAGCTCGCGGGTGGCCAGAGCTGAAGCTCGCCCTTGGGCGTAGCTGAGTGACGCTGCGGGCCCGCGTCCCCCTCCGGGGGGACGCGGGCCCGTCGTTGTTCTCGCAGTGCGGGTCCGTGGGGGCTGGTCGCGCAGTTTCCCGCGCCCCTGAAGAGCTCGTCCCCGCGGGACTCGTCTCAGGCCCGCTACGGAGTCACCGCGACATTCGTCAAGCCTCTGCCGCCCGTCACCGTGTTGCTCGCGTACACCGTCGTCCTGCACGACGTGCTGTGGTTCGTCACGTTGATCGCCAACTGCTTGTCTCCCGTGGCGCCCGTCAGGGTGGACCTGTTGGCGCGGAAGACCGTGCCGCAGCCCCAGCCGGACTGCTGGGAGTGGGTTTCGTAGCCGTTGTTCGTGGTGTTCTTGCCCGTGTTGTTCTCGATGGCGTAGTTGTTGCCCTTCACGTCGATCCACGAGTCGTCGTAGTGGTTGCCGGTCAGGCCCCTGCCGTCGAACGTGTTGCCCGAGACCTTGCCGCCCGTCGTGCCCTCCTTGAGGTCGACCGCCTCGCCACCCACGTCCGGACCGATCGTGTTGCCGAGGATCTGCACGCGGTCGCTCTTGTCCGAGAGCGTGTTGGCGGTGCCTACGTAGACTCCCTCTCCCATGCCCCGGCCATCGTTGCCCGTGTCGTGGATCCGCGAGTTCCTGATGACGCCGTCGCTGCTCGACTTGCGGAAGTGGACGCCCTCCATGTCGAGGCCGTGGACCGTGACGGTGTCCACGACGACGCCGCGTGCGGAGTCGATCATGATGCCTTTCTGGCCGCCCGTGACGGTGATGCCCTTCACCGTCCAGTACGCGGCACCGTTCAGGTGGAGGCCGTAGCCGCCGCCTGCCCTGAGTACTGCCCTGGGCGAACCGGTCAGCGTGATGCGGGAGTTGGCGCTCGCCGCCACGGAGGTCTTGAAGTTCCCGGAGTACGTTCCGTCGGCGAGGTGGATCGTGTCGCCGGGGGAGGCGTCGCTGAGCGCCGCCTTCAGTTCGGCGGCGGTGGAGACGTCGATGGTCCGCGCGGGGGCGGGTGACGCGGTCGCGGCGGAGGGTGCGACCAGGAGTGCCGTGGTGGCCGTCGTGGCGAACAGGGCGGTGAGGAACGGGCGTCGGGTGCGCATGGGGGGTGGCCTTCCCGTCGGCGGGGTCCGGAGGGCGTTCATGAGTACGTTCTCGTACATGAACGCTGGATGTGCCTATGAACGTAGAGGTGGGACATGTCCGCGTCAAGGTATGGACCAGGTCTTCAACTCCGCCGCTGCGCAAGGACGGCCGGGAATGCCCGTGACGCTGCGCGTGTTCTTCACTACGAACACGAGGAGGAGCGGTCACAGTGCTTGATCCGCAGGGTTTGTACGCATGGGAGCCGAAGGGTCTCGCCGTGGTCGACATGGCGCTCGCCCAGGAGTCGGCCGGACTTGTCATGCTCTACCACTTCGACGGATACATCGACGCGGGCGAAACCGGCGACCAGATCGTCGAGCGGCTCACGGACAGCCTGCCCGGGCAGGTGGTGGCCAGGTTCGACCACGACCGGCTCGTGGACTACCGCGCCCGCCGCCCGCTGCTCACCTTCCGGCGCGACCGCTGGAGCGACTACGAAGTGCCGACGCTCGACGTCCGCCTCGTCCAGGACGCCACCGGCGCGCCCTTCCTGCTGCTCTCCGGACCCGAGCCCGACGTCGAGTGGGAGCGGTTCGCGGCGGCCGTCAAGCAGATCGTGGAGCGGCTCGGCGTGCGGCTCTCCGTGAACTTCCACGGCATCCCCATGGGCGTACCGCACACACGCCCCGTGGGCCTCACCCCGCACGGCAACCGCACCGATCTGGTGCCGGGCCACAGAAGCCCCTTCGACGAGGCGCAGGTGCCGGGCAGCGCCGCGTCCCTCGTGGAGTACCGCCTCCTGGAGGCGGGCCACGACGTGCTGGGCGTCGCCGCGCACGTGCCGCACTACATCGCGCGCTCCGCGTACCCCGACGCCGCCCTCACAGTCCTCGAGGCCATCACGGGCGCGACGGGCCTGGTGCTGCCGACCGTCGCCCACGGACTGCGCACCGAGGCGCACCGGACCCAGACCGAGATCGACCGGCAGATCCAGGAGGGCGACGAGGAACTCGTCGCGCTCGTCCAGGGACTTGAGCACCAGTACGACGCGGCGGCGGGCGCGCAGGAGCGGGGCAACATGCTCGCCGAGCCGCTGGACATCCCGTCGGCGGACGAGATCGGCCGTGACTTCGAGCGCTTCCTCGCCGAGCGCGAGGGCGACGCGTGACGCGTAAGGCCAGGGCCTAAGCTTCCGGGCATGCTGAAAGTTGGCCTGACCGGCGGCATCGGTGCCGGCAAGAGCGAGGTGTCGCGGCTGCTCGTCGCGGCCGGAGCCGTGCTGATCGACGCGGACAAGATCGCGCGGGAAGTCGTGGAGCCCGGAACACCCGGTCTGGCGGCCGTCGTCGATACCTTCGGCGAGGACGTCCTGGCTCCGGACGGCTCGCTGGACCGGCCGAAGCTGGGCGCGGTCGTCTTCGCGGACGCCGGGAAGCTGGCCGCCCTCAACGCGATCGTGCACCCCTTGGTGGGCGCCCGCTCCGCCGAGCTCGAACAGGCCGCGTCCGCCGACGCCGTCGTCGTCCACGACGTGCCCCTCCTCACCGAGAACGGCCTCGCCCCGCTCTACGACCTGGTGATCGTCGTCGACGCGAGCCCAGCCACCCAGTTGGACCGCCTGGTGCGGCTGCGTGGCATGAGCGAGGAGGACGCCCGCGCGCGGATGGCCGCCCAGGCCACCCGCGAGAAGCGCCTGGAGATCGCCGACATCGTGATCGGCAACGACGGCCCGCTGGAAGGCCTCCCGGAACGGGTCGCCGAGGTCTGGGCGGACCTGGAACGCCGGGCACGCGCGTAGCACTCACATAGCGGTGGCGGCGGGCTCGGCGATGGCGGTGGCAGTGGCCGTTCCGGCGGCGGGCAGTCGCGTGGTGATGCTGGGCTGGGGCGGGCGGAGGCTGTCGCGCGCGTGGGTTGAGGCAGGAAAGAACCGTCACGCGCGCGTGTGCTGAGGTAGCTGAAGATTGTCACGCGTGCGTGGGGCGCGTCGCGTGTTCCCGCGCGGGCGGAATAGGCCGGGATGGGGCGGGCGTTGACGCGGGGGAGTGAGGGAAGGAGCCCGGCGTGCCCGACATCACCCCGGAGACCCATGTCATCGACTTCAGGGCGGCTGAGCAGCTTCTTGCCGCCCGGGACCCGCGCGGCGCGGTGAAACTGCTCGACACCGTCATCGCCGCCCACCCCGAGAACACGGCCGCCCGTCTGCTGCGGGCCCGCGCCTTCTTCGCCGCCGCGCAACTGCGCGCCGCCGAGCTGGAGTTCAGCATCGTCCTGGAGCGCGAGCCGGACAACGCGTTCGCGCACTTCGCGCTGGCCCGCACCTACGAACGCGGCGCGCGGCCCGAGCAGGCGCGCCGCCACTTCCGGCTCGCGGCCGCCCTCGATCCGCAGCCCGAGTACCTGGCGGCGGCCCGCTTCGACGAGGAGTAGGCCGGCAGCGGCGTGCCACCGGCGTCCGATGGCCGGCGGGTGCCTGATGGCTACCGGGCGTCCGGTGGCTGCCGGGCGTGCGGTGGCTGCCGGGCGTGCGGTGGCTGCCGGGCGTGCGGTGGTTCGTACGGCGGCACGCCCCTGCCCGGCTGGTAGTGCGGGCCCTGCCGCATCCGGTGTACGACCCACGCCAGGTCGGCGGCGACCACGACGAGCAGCGCCCCGCACGCCGCGGCCCACCCCGTCCGGCCGGCGAGCGCGAAGGCCACGGTGCCGAAGACGGCCCAGGCCAGGCCCCATACGCTGAACCAGAAACGCATCCGCAGGGGACTGCGTGCGGTCACCGGTTCACTGCCTGTACGCATCAT
Source organism: Streptomyces venezuelae (assembly GCF_008642355.1). Lineage (NCBI taxonomy): Bacteria > Bacillati > Actinomycetota > Actinomycetes > Kitasatosporales > Streptomycetaceae > Streptomyces > Streptomyces venezuelae. Next base: position 1,920,040 of record NZ_CP029193.1, on the reverse strand, counting down.
GGAGGTCATCTCCTCCTTTACAGGATAAAGAGGGTGAGAACGTGCTGGAAGCGCTCAGGGCCGACGAGAACCTCGCCGCGTGGCTGCGGGACCTGGAGAGCGCGGGGGAGCCACGGGCAACCGCGGTGCTTCCGGACGCCGATGACCTGCCGGAGGTGCTCCTCGACCTCGCCGTGCCGCACGAGGACATCAACCCGCTCGTGGCGCTGCGCGACCGGCTGTGGGCGGACCCGGAGGCGCGCTGGCTGCTCGACCGCTGCGCGGACGCCGTCGTGCGCGACACGGGGAAGGTCGTCGGCGGGCAACTGCCCGTACCGCCCGTGCTGCCCGAGGCGTGGGGTGAGCTCGGGCGCTGCTTCTTCGTGTACGTGTACGTGGCGGCGCTGGAACACGTGCGTGCGTACCACCGCGGCCGTGGCGTCCCCGACGACGTCTCGCGGCGCACCCTCGCCGACCTCGGGCGCCATCTGGCGGTCCACCGCAGGGCGCGCGGCAGCCGGGGGCTCCTCGTGCCGGAATGGCTCGGCCTGCACTTCAGGGGCGAGCTCTACCAGTTGGGGCGGTTGCAGTTCCAGCGTGCCGTGCTGGGCGAGCGCATGGGCGGTGCGACCGCGGCGGCCGGGCACCGGGCGGGTCCGGGGGACCTCTGCCTGAACGTCCACATCACCGATTTCCGGGGCGCGTTGACGCCCGAGGCCTGCGACCGGTCGATATCCATGGCGCGGGAGTTCTTCGCCCGCCACTTCCCCGAGGAACGTTTCGAGACAGCCGTCTGTCACTCCTGGCTGCTCGACCCGCAACTGCGGACGTACCTGCCCGACGATGCGAACATCGTCCGCTTCCAGCGGCGATTCCGCCCGGCGGCGGGGTATGGGCAGGAGCCGTCGGACGGCGACCCCGTCGCCTTCGTCTTCGGCGACCGGGACCTCCCCGTGGCCGGACTTCCCAGGCGTACGCGGGTGGAGAGGGCCGTCGGCGACCATCTGCGGGCGGGCGGCCACTGGTACACGGGGCATGGCTGGTTCCCGCTGTAGCCGACGGGACGGCTCGGACGACGGGAACCGGGCGCGCCACACGCTTCGTTGGGGCGGGCATGAGCGTGGAGATGCGTGAGGGATACGAGGGGACAGGACCCGGTGCGATCACGCCGGACGGGTGCGCGGTCGAGCTGTACACGCGCCTGTCCGTCGGGGACGAGCCCGATGTCATCGAAGCCGCGGTGCCCGCCGGGGCGCACATCCTGGAACTGGGCTGCGGCGCGGGCCGGGTGACGCGTCCGCTCCTGGAGCGCGGGTTCCGGGTGACGGCCGTGGACGAGTCCGCCGAGATGCTGGAGAAGGTCGCCGTGCTGGACGGCGGGGTGCGGACGGTCCGCAGCCCCATAGAGAAGCTCGACCTGGACGAGAAGTTCCCCGTGGTGATGCTCGCGTCGTTCCTGGTGCACACGGGCGACGAGGCGGTCCGGCGCGGGATGCTGCGCGTCTGCCGGAACCACGTCACGGAACAGGGCTGCGTGCTGATCCAGCGGGAGGGCGCGGACTACCACACGAACCTGCCGAGGGAGCGCGTCGACCCGGGCGGCTACACCGTGCGGATCGTGTCGGCGACGCCGGTCGGCGACGGCGTGAACGAGGTGCGCGCGGAGTACATATTCCCGGACGCCGAATGGACCCAGACCTTCCGGGCCAGACCTCTCGACAAGGAGCAGTTCGAGACGGCGCTCGCGGAGGCGGGCCTGAAGGTCGACGCGTACCTCACGGACGACGGCACGTGGGTGCGGGCCGTCCCGGTGGCCCTCTAGCCGTCAGTCCCTCAGCCCTCCGCTCCCCGCAGCCGCTCCATCTCGCGGCGGTCGCGTTTCGTGGGGCGGCCGGTGCCGCGGTCCCGGATGCCCGCGGGGGCGACCGCCTCGCGGGGCGGCGGGGGCGGCGAGTTGTCGACGTAGCACTCGACGGCGACCGGCGCTCCGACGCGCTTGCGGATGAGGCGCTTCACGACGACGATCCGCTCCCGGCCGCCGGGCTGCCGCAGGCGGATCTCGTCGCCCACGTGCACGCCGTACGCCGGCTTGACGCGGTCCCCGTTGACCCGGACGTGGCCGCCCTTGCACGCGGCGGCGCCTGCCGAGCGGGTCTTGGCCAGCCGGACCGACCAGATCCATGCGTCGACGCGCACGGAACCCTCTCCCGCCGGACCACTGCCCTGCCCGGCACCCGGACCACCGCTCGGTCCGGCGCCCCGGCCGTTGCCCGGCGCGGCTCCCTGTCCGCCGTCTCCTGAACTCTCCGCAGCCATGTGCCGACCTTAGTCCGGCTTCGGCGTGGCATGTCCGCCTCCCGGCGAGCCGTCCGGAATCCGCTGACCCGGGCCGCCGATAATTCGGACTGATCGCATCAAATCGGTCGCGACTCCCGGGAGTGCTGTCCATGACGTCTTTCGAAGCCACCGTCGACGGTCTGATGGACGGACTCCGCGCCGACCTGGAACGGCTCGCCGCGATCCCTTCCATCGCGTTCCCGGGGTTCCCCGCGGGGCCGGTCGAGGAGGCGCACGACCTGGTGGCCGGGCTGCTGCGGGATGCCGGTGTCCCGCGTGTCGAGCGGCTCGACCTGCCGGACACGGCCCCCGTGGTCTACGGAGAGATCCCGCCTCCGTCGCCGGACGCGCCGACCGTCCTGCTCTACGGCCACTACGACGTGCAGCCGCCCGGCGACGCCTCCCTCTGGACGTCCCCGCCCTTCGAGCCCACGCCGGTCGAGGGCGGGCTGCGCGCCCGGGGCATCGCGGACGACAAGTCCAACGTCATCGCGCACCTCGGGTTGGTGCGGGCGTACGAGGGTCGGCCACCGGTCGGGATCAAGATCGTCATTGAGGGACAGGAGGAGTACGGCAGCTCCTTCGACGGCTATCCGCCCACCGACCCGGAGCGGTTCTCCTGTGACGCCATGGTCATCGCCGACCTGGGCAACCTGCGTCCCGGCACCCCCACCCTCACCACCGGACTGCGCGGCGCCGCCGAGGTGACCGTCGAGGTCCGCACCCTCGACGAGCCGCGCCACAGCGGCGAGTTCGGCGGGGCGGCACCCGACGCGCTGCTCGTCCTCCTCAAGGCCCTCGCCACCCTGCACGACGTCCACGGAGACGTCGCCGTCGAAGGGCTGCGGCGCGAGGAGTGGACCGGCACCTCTTACACCGAGGAGGAGTTCCGCTCGCTCGCGGGCGTCCGCGAGGACGTGCCGCTCGTCGGCAGCGGCAGCCTCGGCGAGCGGCTGTGGAGCGGGCCCGCGATCACCGTCATCGGTCTGGACGCACCCAGCGTGCAGCACGCCGCCTCCGCCGTGGTGCCGTGCGCGAGAGCCAAGCTCAACCTCCGCTTCCACCCGAGGCAGGACCCGAGGGAGGCGCAGGACAGGCTCGTCGAGCACCTGCGCTCCCTCAAGCCCTTCGGCGTCCCGCTCACGGTCACGCCCGGCGACACAGGGCCCGGCTTCGAGGCCGCCACCGGTGGTCCCGCCCACCGCGCCGCGCTCACCGCGCTGCGGGAGGGCTGGGGGCAGGACGCCTCGTACGTGGCGACCGGCGGGTCCATTCCGCTCGTCAACGGGCTCGCGAAGGCGGCACCCGGCGCCGAGGTGCTGCTGTTCGGGGCGCAGGACAGCATGTGCAATCTGCATGCCCCGAACGAGCGTGTCCTCTTCTCGGAGCTGCGCGGTACGGTCATCGCGCTGTGCGCCTTCGTACGGGAGTACGCGGCCGGCTTCGGCGGGCAGGGTGGGCAGTCGGGAGCGTCGGGAGGCGGTGCCGCGTGAGTATCGCGCCGGCACCTTCGCAGGAGAAGCCGCCCGAGAAGGCGAAGTTCACCTTTCCCAGCGCCCTGACCGTCCTCGCGGTCGTCACCGTCGCCGTCTGGCTGCTCGCCTTCCTCGTGCCCTCGGGACAGTACGACCGCAACAAGTCGGGCGCCCCCGTAGAAGGCAGCTACCACCGCGTCGACTCCGGGCAGTCCTTCGTCGACCGCCTCAACGACCTCTTCCTGTCGCCCGTCAACGGGCTCTACGGCATCCAGGACGAGAAGACCTCGCTGGTCGCGCCCGACAACACGGGATCGCTGTACGGCAGCGCCGGCGTCGTCCTCTTCGTCCTCGCCATCGGCGCGTTCATCACCGTCGTCTTCGCGACCGGCGCGCTCGACCGCGGCATCGGACGGCTCGCACACCGGCTGCGCGAGCGCGGAGCGCTGCTCATCGCCGGAGTCATGGTCGTGTTCTCGCTGCTCGGCACGGTCGAGGGCTTCGCCGAGGAGACCCTCGGCTTCTACGGTCTGATCGTGCCGCTGATGCTCGCCCTCGGGTACGACCGCATGACCGCGGTCGGCGTGATCATCCTCGGCGCGGGCGTCGGCGTGCTCTGCTCGACGGTGAACCCCTTCGCGACGGGCGTCGCCTCGTCCGCCGCGGGCATCTCGCTCGGCGACGGCATCGTCCTCCGCTCCGCCATGTGGATCGTGCTGACCGGCGTCACCGTCGCGTACGTCATCCGCTACGCACAACGCGTCCGACGCGACCCCGAGCGCTCCCTCTCCGGCTTCCTGCCCGGCGACCGGGACCGCGACCAGGACCGCGAGCGGGCCTCCGACGACGCCTCCGAAGTGCCCGAACTCACCGGTCTGCACCAGGCGGTCCTCGTCACCACGGGCCTCGTCTTCGCCTTCATGATCTTCTCGGTCGTGCCCTGGTCGAGTGCGCTGACGGGCAAGGCCGACGCGACACCGTACGGCTTCGAACTCGGCTGGTCGTTCCCGCAGCTGGCCGCGCTCTTCCTGGGTGCCGCGGTCCTCGTCGGGCTCGTCGCGCGCATGGGGGAGCAGCGGCTCAGCTCGACGATCATCCAGGGCGCCGCCGACTTCGTCTCGCCCGCGCTGGTCATCCTGCTCGCCCGCGGCGTCACGACGATCATGAACAACTCGAGGATCACGGACACCGTGCTCCACTCCATCGAAGGAGTGGTGAAGGGCACGTCCTCCGGGCTCTTCGCCGTCATCGTCTTCCTGGTGAACCTGCCGCTCGCCTTCCTGATCCCCTCCACCTCCGGCCACGCCACGCTCGCCATGCCGATCCTCGCCCCGCTCGCCGACTTCGCCGGTGTCCCGCGCGCGGTCGTCGTGACGGCCTGGCAGGCGGCCAGCGGCTGGATGAACCTGTGGGTGCCGACGACGGCTGTCACCATCGGCGGCGTGGCGCTCGCCAAGGTCGGCTACGACAAGTACCTGCGGTTCGTGTGGCCGCTCCTCGCCGTTCTCGCCGTGCTGATCTGCGGGTTCGTGGCGCTGGGGGCCGTGGCGACCTGAGCGGGCCCGGCGCGGAAGCGGGCACGGACGTACGTACGGTGGGGGCATGGACGGCCTGAGCGAACTGGACCAGCGGATCACCGCGTGCCGCGCCTGCCCCCGCCTCGTCGCATGGCGCGAGGAGGTGGCGCGCACCAAGCGCGCTGCCTTCGAGGACTGGGACTACTGGGGACGGCCCGTGCCCGGCTTCGGGCCGCACGACGCCGCGCTCCTCATCGTCGGCCTCGCACCCGCAGCGCACGGCGCCAACCGCACAGGACGCATGTTCACCGGCGACCGCTCCGGCGCGTTCCTCTACCCGGCGCTGTACGACGTCGGCCTCGCCTCCCGGCCCACGGCCGAGAGCGCCGACGACGGCCTGACGCTGTACGGCACCCGCATCACCTCGCCCGTGCACTGCGCGCCGCCCGCCAACAAGCCCACCACGGAGGAGCGCGACACGTGCCGCTCCTGGCTGGTGAGCGAACTGAAGCTGCTCGCCCCGACGCTCAGGGCGGTCGTCGTGCTCGGCGGCTTCGGCTGGCAGGCCGCGTTCCCCGCCTTCGCCGCCGCGGGCTGGCAGGTGCCGAGGCCGCGCCCGACGTTCGGGCACGGGGCGCACGTACGGCTCGCGGGCGACCCGGAACGCCCGGAGCAGGAGCCCCTCGACGTGTTCGGCTGCTTCCACGTCAGCCAGCGCAACACGTTCACCGGACGCCTCACCCCGGAGATGCTGCGGGACGTGCTGCGCACGGCGGCCTTCGAGGCGGGGCTGCACCCGAACGGCCCAGCAGAGTAGCCGCGCGGGGCGCTCATTCCTAGCGTGAGGACGTGGACGAGACACGCGCAGCCAAGCCCTCCGGTGCCGCCTACCGCAACCTGGTGCTGGCGACCATCGGCTTCACGCTCACCTTCTGGGCGTGGGACCTGGTGGCCCCGCTCGGCAGCGACTTCAAGGACCGGCTGAACCTGAGCTCCTTCGAGCAGTCGCTCCTGGTCGCCGTGCCGGTGATCGTCGGCTCGCTGGGTCGCGTCCCGGTCGGCGCGCTCACCGACCGCTACGGCGCCAAGAAGATGTTCCCGCTCGTCTCGGCGCTCACCATCATCCCGGTGCTGCTGATCATCCCCGCCAAGCACAGCTTCGGCGCGATGCTCGCGGTCGGCTTCCTGCTCGGTCTCGGCGGTACGACGTTCGCCATCGGCATCCCGCTGGTGAACTCCTGGTTCCCGCCCGCCCGCAGAGGCTTCGCGCTCGGTGTCTTCGGCATGGGCATGGGCGGCGTGGCGCTCTCCGGATACTTCACCCCGCGCATCGCCGAGCACGGTGAGAACCTGCCGTTCGTCGTCGTGGCGATCGCGCTGGCCGTCTTCGCGGTGCTCGCCTTCTTCCTCATCAGCGACCGCCCCGACCGGCCCGTCCCCACCAGTTCCCTCGGCACCCGGCTCGGCCGGGCGGGACGGCTGAGGGTGACGTGGGAGCTCTCCGCCCTCTACGCGATCGGCTTCGGCGGCATCGTCGCGTTCGGGGTGTACCTGCCCACGTATCTGAAGACCTGGTACGACCTCTCGCCCACCGACGCGGGCACCAAGGCCGCCGGCTTCGCACTCGTCACCGTGATCTTCCGGCCCATCGGCGGCTGGCTCTCCGACCGGATCCACCCGGCCACGGTCACCACGGTCGCCCTCGCGGTCGTCGCGCTCTTCGCCGTCGTGCAGGCCTTCGACCCGACGCTGAACCCGGTGGGCACGGTCTGCTTCCTGCTCATGGCGGCGGGCCTCGGCACCGCGAGCGGCAGCGTCTTCGCCCTCGTCTCCCAGGTCACCCCGCAGCCGCAGGTCGGCTCCGTCACGGGCATCGTGGGCGCGGTGGGCGGTCTCGGCGGGTTCCTGCCGCCGCTGGTCATGGGCGCGATCTACAGCGCCAAGGACTCGTACTCCATCGGCTTCATGCTCCTCTCCGACCTGGCGCTCGCGGGCTGCGTGTACGCGTACGGGCGCATGCGAAACGCGAAGGCGGAGTGAGACGGGGCGCGGTTACCCTGCCCCGATGGCTCTCTATCCGGACATCGAACCCTACGACCACGGCATGCTCGACGTCGGTGACGGCAACCGCGTGTACTGGGAGACCTGCGGCAACCCGCACGGCAAGCCGGCCGTGGTGCTGCACGGAGGCCCCGGATCCGGCTGTACCCCCTTCTTCCGCCGGTACTTCGACCCCGACGCGTACCGGATCGTCCTGCTCGACCAGCGGGGCGCGGGCCGCTCCACGCCGCACGCGAGCGACCCGGCGACCGACATGTCCGTCAACACGATCAAGCACCTGACGGCCGACCTGGAGCTGCTGCGGCGCCACTTGGGCATCGGGCGGTGGCTCGTGTGGGGCGTCTCGTTCGGTTCGGTGCTGGGTCTGCGGTACGCGCAGACGTACCCCGACCGTGTCTCGGAACTCGTCCTCACCGGGATCGCCACGGGCAGCCGCGCCGAGGTCGACCTGCTGACGCGGGGGCTCGGGCGGATCTTCCCCGAGGCGTGGGAGGCGTTCCGCGACGGCGTGCCGGAGGCGGAGCGCGACGGGGACCTGGCCGCCGCCTACAACCGCCTCCTGGAGTCGCCCGACCCGGACGTACGGGCCACCGCGGCGCGGGCCTGGACGGACTGGGAGACGGCGTGCGTGCCGGCGCCGCCGCGGTCCGTGCCGCGCTACGAGGACGAGGCGTTCCGGGCCGGCTTCGCGCGCACCGTCACGCACTACTTCGCCCACGACCACTGGCTGGGCGGCGACGAGGTCGTCCTGCGCGACGCGGATTCCCTCCGGGGGATCCCGGGCGTGATGGTGCAGGGCACCCTGGACTTCGGGAACCTCCTCGGCATCCCGTGGCGGCTGCGGGAGGCGTGGCCCGACAGCGAACTGGTGCTCGTCGACCTCGCGGGGCACAACGCGGGGGCGAGCGGGATCGCGGAGCAACTGACGGCGGCGACCGACCGATTCCGCCGATCCTGAGAGCCTGCCTCACAACCCCGGCCGGCCGCCGTCGGAGTGATTTTCGGGTGAAGCGTGGCCGCGACGGCGGGGGCGTGCGGTGCGGTGCGGGCGGGCCGGTCGCAGACTCCGGGAAAGCGCCGGGCAGGACCGGTGCCGAGCAACTGGAGCCGCCCGGTGTCCCCGTCGCCATCCCGCCGTCTCCGCTCGGGCGTCTCTTGCCTCACCTCTTCCTTCTCTCCCCGCCTGCGAGTCGCCCTCGCCGCGGCACTGCTGCTGGGCGCGCTGGGGGCAGGCCCTCCCGACACCGACACCGACACCGACACCGACACCAAGACCGACACCGCTCCCGCCGACGCCCCCGCGTTCTGGGTCGACCCGCAGAGCGCCGCCGCCCGGCAGGCCGCTGAGTGGCGGCGGACGGGGCGGACGGAGGACGCCCGGCTCATCGAGCGCATCGCGGAGCGGCCCCAGGCGGTCTGGCTGCACAGTGACGGGGCCGGTGCCGAGGTGCGGGCGCACGTGGAGGCGGCGGCCGCGGCGGGGCGCACGGCGGTGCTCGTGGCGTACTTCATTCCGCACCGCGACTGCGGCGCGTACTCGGCGGGCGGCGCGCACGACGACGCGCACTACCGCCGGTGGATCGACGACTTCGCCGCGGGCCTCGGCTCGCACGGCGCGTACGTGATCGTCGAACCGGACGCCGTCGCCCATCTGGTGGCGGGCTGCCCGGGGGCGGACGCGGCCGAGCGGTACGGGCTGCTCGCCCACGCGGTCCAGCGCCTGAAGCGTCAGCCGCACACGAAGGTGTACGTCGACGCGGGCAACGCGAGCTGGATCCCCGACGAACGCCGCCTGGTCGCCCCACTGCGCAGCGCGGGTATCGCCGAGGCCGACGGCTTCGCCGTGAACGTCTCCAACCACCAGACCAACGAGGTCAGTTCCGCGTACGCGCACCGCCTCGCCCGGGAACTCGGCGGCGGCAAGCACTTCGTCATCGACACCAGCCGCAACGGAAACGGCCCGTACCGAGGCACCCAGGCCTGGTGCAACCCGCCCGGCCGCGCCCTGGGCACGCCCCCCACCGCCACGACCGGCGACCCCTCCCTCGACGCCTACCTGTGGATCAAGCGCCCCGGCGAATCGGACGGAACGTGCCGGGGAGGCCCTGAAGCGGGCCAGTGGTGGCCGGAGTACGCCTTGGGGCTGGCCGGACGGGCCCGGGGCTGAGCCCCGGGCCCGAACCGGGAGTTCACCGCACCGCCGCCGGTGAACTCCCGTCGCGTATCCGCAGAGTGGGACGCCCCGAGCCGTCCGCCCGGGTGGTCCAGATGTCCTGTTTGCGGCCGTCCGCGCCCGGCAGGGCGTACGCGAGGGTGTCGTCGTCAAGCCAGGCCGCCTGGTCGTCGACGCTGTGCCGTTCGGCGAGCGGGTGCTCGCGCATCGTGCGCAGGTCGAGGACGTACAGCCGCCACGGGTCCCGCGTTCCCTTCCGCACCCGCTTCTTGAAGGCGATGCGCGTGTTGTCGGGGGAGAGGGACGGGCACTCGACGTTCGAACGCAGGGTGGTCGCCGACCACTTCGCCATGTCGCCGCGTACCAGGTACGTCTTGCCCTTGGTGGACACCGTCGCGTAGAAGCGGTTGTCGTCCTTCGCGAAGGTCACGCCCCAGTAGTTGACGTCGGGGGAGTGGTAGCGACGGCCGTCGAGGGTGAGGGGGATCTCCTCCATGTTCTTGATGAGGTAACCCGTACGGGTGTCCAGGATCGACGTACGGGTGGAGAACGAGGAACCCGCGTACGAGTCGCCCGTCGCGAACATCGTCCAGGACAGCATCCGCCCCGACGCCGAGACGCGCGCCCGGTTGGGGATGCCGGTCAGGGCGATCCGGCGCTTCTCGCGGAGCCGGTCGTCCAGGACGACCGCGTACGACTTGGGCGGGATCCCCGACCTGCGCTGGAGGCAGAGACCTGTGCCCGCGGCGGCGTAGAAGCGCTCGCAGGACGGGCCGCCGGTGGTGCGCGTGCCGCCGCCCCCGCCTCCGGAGGCCGGGACGCGTGCGACCCGGCCCGCCGCCTCCGTCGTACTGCGGAAGTAGAGCTTGCCCCGGTCCAGGCCGAACTCCGAGGTCGCGTCGGCTGATTCGGCGCGCTCCGCCGCCTGCAGCGTGTACGTGACGGCGACACCCGCGAGGACCGCGGCCGCCGCGGCCACGGCGACGACTCGGGAGCGGAGGGAGGAGAGTGGGGACGGGGGTGAGGACTGTGATTTCACGTGGGGCCTCCGGAAGATGTGTGCGACTGCGGAAGCAGCGCCGCCGCCCCCGCGACCGCCACCGTCAGCGCGACCACCGCGCAGGTCAGCGCGGTCCCGACGCCCCACAGCGTCCACGCCGCACCGAACCCGGCCGCGGCGACGAGCCGCGCGAGCGCCTGGCCGGTCTGCAGGACGGCCATACCGCTCGCCCGCCGTTCCTGCGCGACCACGGGGGCGACCAGCGCCATCAGGACGCCGTCGGTGGCCGCGTAGAAGATGCCGAGCAGCAGCAGTACGCCGATGAGGAGCGGCCAGCCGTCGGTGGGCGCGAGGAGGAGGACGTAGCCGCCGAGCAGCGCGACGTGTCCGGCGAGGAAGGGCACGCGGCGCCCGACGCGGTCGGCGAGCCGCCCCGCGGGAACGGCGAGCAGCAGGTAGACAGCGGCGGCGCCCAGCGGCAGCAGCGGGAACCACGAGATGGCGAAGTCGAGCCGTCGCTGGAGGAGGAGGTAGAGGAACGCGTCGCCGATGGTGGCGGCGCCGAGCAGTGCCGCCGCGCACAGGACGCGCCGGAAGGCGGGGACGCGGAGGAGACCGAGGGCGCGAGGACGCGGGGCGGCGGGCCGGTGCCGCTCGGGGGCCGGGCGCGATGGCCGCGGTGAGACCTGCGACAAGTGCCCCGGCACGAAAGCGACCAGCATCAGCACCCCGAGCAGCCCGAAGCAGAAGCTGACGACGAACACGGCGTCGTACGCGTCCGCCGTCGCCCACAGCAGCGCGAACGCGGCGAGCGGCCCGAGCAGCGCGCCCGTCGTGTCCATCGCCCGGTGCACACCGAAGGCGCGGCCCAGTGTGTCGGGCGGGCTGCTCAGCGAGATGAGGGCGTCGCGCGGCGCGGTGCGCACGCCCTTGCCGATGCGGTCGGCGGCGAGCGCGGCGCCGATCCCCGCGGTGGCGCCGCCCGCGAGGAGCAGCCCGAGGCGGGAGAGCGCGGAGAGTGCGTAGCCGCCGCCCGCGACCAGTTTGTGCCGGCCGCCGCGGTCGGCGGCGTATCCGCCGGCCAGCCGCACAAGAGCCGTGACTCCGTTGTAGAGCCCGTCGAGGAAGCCGAACTGGAGAGGGGAGAGACCGAGTTGGAGGACGAAGTAGAGCGGCAGGACGGCGGTGACCATCTCGGAGGAGATGTCCGTGACCAGGCTGACCGCGCCGAGCGCGAGGACGGGTCCCGCGACGCGGCCGCGCCGGACCCCGGACTGTTCCTGTTCCGAGGCCTTGGCGACCGCGTCGGTGGTGGCCAGATACATGGCGTTCGCGTTCGTCCGGCTCAGCGGCAGCTGTAGGACGGGCTGGTGTCCTTCGTGGAGCCGTCCGTGCCGACGAGGTTCCAGGAGAAACCGGTGTCGGTGAAGTTCAGCTTCACGACACCGAAGGTGTCGGTGAGCCGCTTCTGACTGTTGGGCTGGACCTCCTCGATGTCGTACGGGTTGGCTCCGCCCATGCCGCCGAGCACCTCGACGATGCCGTTGGCGTCGGCCTTGCCGTCCGCGTTCTGCGGGGCGAACCGCTCGTAGTGGTGGTCGTGGCCGTTGAGGACCAGCTCGGCCTTGTTGGCCTGGAGCAGCTTCCAGACCGGGCGGCCGACCGGGTTGTTGCCGTGCTCGCCGGAGGAGAAGAGCGGGTGGTGCCAGTACGCGGCCACGCACTTCTTCGAGTTGGCGGCGAGGTCGTCCTTGAGCCAGTCGATCTGCTCGTCGTCGTCGAACTTGTTGGAGTCGAGGGCGATGAAGTGCCAGTTGCCCTGGTCGAAGCTGTAGTAGCTCTCGCCGTCGGGGTAGGCGACGGACCCGAAGTAGGACTTGTAGCCCTTGAAGGCGCCCGCCGGGTCGTAGCTCTCGTGGTTGCCGGGGGTGGGCCTGGTCTTGCTCTTGAAGGCGCCCCATGTCTTGTCGTAGTACTTCTGGAAGTCCTTCAGGCGAGCGTCGTCGTACTGGTTGTCGCCCATGGTCATCACGAAGGACGGGTTGATCTGCTTGACCAGGGCGGCGGTCTTGGGGTGCTTGCAGCTGCTGCTGCTCGCCGTGCACTGCTCCGCGATGTCACCGGCGGCGACCGCCGTGAACCCGGCGCGGGCCGCGGCGGGTGCCGCGGCCGGGGAGGCGTCGGCCTCCCCGGCAGGGGACCACAGCAGTACGCCGCCGACGAGGGCGAGCGAGGCGCCGGCGGCGATGGGGATGCCGAGGCGGGCCTTGCGGGTGCGGGAATTTGTGCGGGAACCGGTCGTGCGAGGGGTGAGCGGCATGTCCGTCTCCTCGGGAGGCGTGGGGGGTGCCGAACCGTCAATCCGGAATCCTGGCGACGCGGCATGTGCGCGTCAATAACTTGGGATGAATTATTGTTAGGAAAGTTTCCTGCCAGTGTTCATGTGGGGCGGGTGGGGGACGGGGGCCCGGGTGGCCAGGTGTTCGTGGGGCGGCGGTTCGGGGCGGGCGGCCGGTTGCGTGGGCGTTGTCAGTGGCCTCGCCTAGGGTGGCGAGCACGAATGACAGGCACGTGAGCAGGGACTGAACCGGGCGGTGGTGGCGATGGGGGTGGTGGTGCCGGAGGGCGGCGGCGAGGCCGCTCGCGTACGCGCCCGTGCCGCTCTCGTACGTTCATGCGCTGCCGTCTTCCTTCCGGCGGAGGTGCCCCGGGAGGGGCGGGTCGCCTTCTGGAACCCGGATCCGGACGCGGCGGACGGGCTCGATGAGGCGGGCGTAGGCGTACGCGGTGACCTGGTCGTCGCCCGCAGGCACGGCAAGGGCGCGCGGAGCCGCACCGTGCCCGCGCTGTTCCTGCCGGTCGCCGCAGCGGTGCCGCTGCTGCTCCACGCCGAACACCCGCATCCCGCGGTGGCCTGCTGGGGCGCCGCCGCCCGGCACGCGCTGCACTTGGCGGCGCGCGGCAGGCTGCTTCCCGGACTGACTGCGGGGGACGTGGACGCGTGGCGTGCGGGCCCGCTGGACGAGGCCGACGTCGTCCACCTGCGCGCCATCGCCGCGGCGCTCCCCGCGGAGGCGCACGCGGTGCCGCTGCCGGGGCGCGGCCCCGGCCCCCTGCTCCTCCCGCAGCCGTTCGCTCTGATCAGAGCCTTCGTGGACGCGGTGCTCGACGCCCTGCCCCGCACGCCGGCCGCCGCGCACGCGGTCGGCGCCCCCTTCGCCGCGCGCGAGCCGCAGCACCTGCCGGGCGCCCGGGAGTGGGCGGCCGAGGTGGCCGCCGGGATGGACGCGGGGGTACGCGTGTCACTCCGCCTCGACCTGCGGGCGCACGAAGTGTTCGACGGGGGTGAGAGCGAGAGTGAGGGCGAGGGCTCCCGGGGCGGAGCGGGCACCGCCGGTGGGCGGTCCGGCGACGCGGGGGTGTCCGGTGCCGTGGACTGCACCGCCGTCGCCAGTCCCGCCGCCGCTGTCGTCCAGGTGCACAGCCTCGCCGACCCCGCGCTCGTCGCGGACGTGCCCGAGCTGTGGGCCGGTACCGATCACTTCGGGCCGCGCGCACGCGTCGACACGCTGCTCGCGCTGCGCCGCGCGGCACGCGTATGGCCTCCGCTCGGCAGGCTCCTGGAGCGGCCGCGCCCCGACGTGCTGCCGCTGGGCGAGGAGGAGTTGTACGACCTCTTGGGCGCCGCCGCGGGCCGCCTCGCCGCGGCGGGAGTGGCCGTCCACTGGCCCAGGGAGCTCACCCGCGGCCTCACCGCCACCGCCGTCGTCCGCCCCGCCCCCGGTACCGCCGCCGACAACTTCGACTTCTTCAAGACCGAGGAACTCCTCGAATTCCGCTGGCAGTTGGCGTTCGGTGACCAGGCGGACGACCCGCTGACCGAGGCGGAGCTCGACCTCCTCGCGGAGGCGCACCGTCCCGTCGTCCGGCTCCGGGACCAGTGGGTCCTGGTCGACCCCGCGCTCGTCCGCAAGGCGCGCAAACGGGACCTGGGGCTGCTCGACCCGGTGGACGCCCTGTCGGTCGCGCTGACCGGCACCGCCGAGGTCGACGGCGAACAGGTGCCCGCGGTGCCGGTCGGCGCGCTGGCGAGACTCCGCGAACGCGTGACGGGAGATCTCGACGTACCGGCCCCGCCGCCGGGCCTGCACGCGACCCTCCGCGACTACCAGCTCAAGGGCCTCGCCTGGCTCGACCGGATGACCTCCCTCGGCCTCGGCGGCTGTCTCGCCGACGACATGGGCCTCGGCAAGACGATCACCGTCATCGCCCTGCACCTGCACCGCGGCGGTTCCGCACCGACCCTCGTGGTCTGCCCGGCCTCGCTGCTCGGCAACTGGCAGCGCGAGATCGAACGGTTCGCGCCCGGCGAGCCGGTCCGCCGCTTCCACGGCACGGGCCGTACGCTCACCGGCCTGACGGGCGGCTTCGTCCTCACCACGTACGGCACGATGCGCACGAGCGCGCCGGAACTGGCCGCCCAGAAGTGGGGTCTCGTCGTCGCGGACGAGGCGCAGCACGTCAAGAATCCGTACGCGGCGACGGCGAAGGCGTTGCGCACGATTCCGTCCCCGGCCCGGGTCGCGCTCACCGGCACCCCCGTCGAGAACAACCTCTCCGAGCTGTGGGCGCTGCTCGACTGGACGACGCCGGGTCTGCTCGGCCCCCTGAAGGCGTTCCGGGCTCGCCACGCGCGCCTGGTGGAGGGCGGCGACCCGTCCGGCAGTGGAGCGGACGACGAGGCACTGGACCGCCTCGCCCGCCTGGTCCGCCCCTTCCTCCTGCGCCGCAAGAAGTCGGACCCCGGCATCGCGCCGGAACTGCCGCCGAAGACGGAGACCGACCACCCGGTGACGCTCACCCGCGAGCAGACGTCGCTGTACGAGGCGGTGGTGCGCGAGACCCTCGCCCGTATCGAGGCATCGGACGGAATGGCGCGGCGCGGCCTGGTCATGAAGCTGCTGATGGCGCTCAAGCAGATCTGCAACCACCCGGCCCAGTACCTGAAGGACGGCATGCTCACGACCCGGACGGGCCGCCCCCGCTCGGGCAAGCTGGAACTCCTGGACGAGCTCCTCGACACGATCCTCGCCGAGTCCGAGAGCGCGGGCGCGGTCCTGATCTTCACGCAGTACGTGGAGATGGCACGCCTCCTGGAGGCGCACATGGCCGCGCGCGGCATCGTCTCCCAGCTCCTGCACGGCGGCACGCCGGTCGCGCGGCGCGAGGAGATGGTGGACCGCTTCCAGTCGGGTGAGGTCCCGGTCTTCCTGCTCTCCCTGAAGGCGGCGGGCACGGGCCTGAACCTGACCCGGGCGGGCCACGTGATCCACTACGACCGCTGGTGGAACCCCGCGGTGGAGGAGCAGGCCACCGACCGTGCGTACCGCATCGGCCAGACCCAGCCGGTCCAGGTCCACCGTCTGGTCACCGAGGGCACGGTCGAGGACCGCATCGCCGAACTCCTCGCCGCGAAGCAGGCGTTGGCGGACGCGGTGCTCGGCGACGGCGGCGAGGCGGCGCTCACGGAACTGTCCGACGCGGAACTGGCGGATCTGGTCGCGCTGAGGAGAGCGGCATGACGCCGCGGGGCAGTGGGCCGGGTCCGGGCGGCGGGCCGGGACGAAGTGGCAGGCCGGGGCGGGGCGGCGGTGTGGGACGGGGCGGCGGTCTGGGCTGGGCCAGCGGCATGAGCGAGACGAGCCGCATGGGCAGCGGCCGCGTCTTCCCCGCCCTGCCGAAGCACCCCGACCCAGGGGCGCCGTTCGCCACGTCGTGGTGGGGCAACGCGTGGATCGACGCGCTGGAGGAGAGCGCCCTGGACCAGGCGCGGCTGGCCCGTGGCCGCACGTATGCGCGCGAGGGCGCGGTCGACACGATCACCGTCGCGCCGGGCCGCATCGTCGCGTACGTCCACGGCAGCCGTCCGCGTCCGTACCGCGCGGAGATCCGCATGCGGACGATGCTTCCCGAGCACTGGGACCGCTTCCTGGACGTGGTCGCCACGGATCCCGCGCGCATCGCCGCGCTGCTCGACCAGGAGATGCCGCACGCGCTGGCCGACGCGGCGGACCGGGCGGACGTCCCCCTCCTCCCCGGCGCCCGCGAACTCGCCCCCTCCTGCACGTGCCCCGACCGCGGCCACCCCTGCAAACACGCGGCAGCCCTCGCCTACCAGACGGCCCGCCTCCTGGACGCGGACCCGTTCGTGCTCCTGCTGCTGCGCGGCGGCGAGGAACAGGACCTCCTGGACGAACTCGCACGCAGGAACGCGCGCAGGGGCGCGGCGGAGGCGGCGGAGGCGCGGCGGGGACCGCTGCGCGGGGCGGAAACCACGGACGAGCCCCGCGCCGCGAGGGCGCCGAGAGACCCCCGCTCGGCGGCGGGGGAGCGCACGGGCACGGAGTCGGCCGGGGAACACCCGTCCGACCGACCGGAGCCGGCTGCCGAGGCCACCCCTCCGGACGAACACGAGCCGGGCCCGTACCTCGCGCCCGCGTTCGTGGACGGCAACCACGTAGCCACCGGCAGGCATCAGGCGCCCGCGACCGACGGCACCGCCCCCGCGGTCGAGGAGCAGCACGCGGACGACAGCCCGGCCCCGCAGGCCGGACGACAGCCCGGCCCGCACAGCGCTCCCGCCCTGCCCGGCGAACAGCACCCGCACCCGTACCCGGGCGGCGACCGGCAACTCCACGTGGCCGGTGCCTCCGTCCCTCCCGGCGGGCGGCAGTCGGACTCGGGCAGTGCTCCCGCCGTGCCCGGCGAACAGCACCCACCCGCCACCGGCGCCCCTGCCCCCGCGGCCAGCACCCCTGCCCTGCCCGGCGAACAGCAGCCGCACCCGTACCCGGGCGGCGATCAGCAACTTCACGCGGCCGGTGCCCCCGCCCCGGCCGGGGGCGGCCGGCAGCCATCCCCGGGCAGCCCCTCCGCCCGCACCGGCGAGCAACCGGCGCCCCCGGACCACGGTCTCGTCCTCCCCGGCGTTCCGGCCCGGGAGGCTCTCGCCACGACCTGTCGCTCACCGTTGCCTGCCCCGCTTCCGCCGCCCTCGCACCCGGGCGAGCCCCCCGTGTTGCCCGCACTTCCCGGGGCGCCGGACCCTACGGCGTTGGAGTTTCTGATCACGGACGCGGCGCGCAGGGCCCACGCGTTCCTGACGGCGGAGACAGGCGCGGAGGCCTTCCCGGCGGACGACTCCCCCTGGCACGACGCGGTCCGACTCGCGGCCTCGCATCCCGGGCTCACGGGTCGCCGCACCTTCAGCCGTCAGTTCGCCGAACTGGCCAGGTCGGTGGGGCGCACCCCCGCCGACCTCTCCCGCGCCGCCGCGGCCTGGCGGCAGGGCGGCGAGGCGGGCCTGGCGACCCTGGAGACTTCCTGGGATCCGCCGGCCGGGCCCTTCGACCGGGCCCGCGGCGCCCTCGTCGCGGCCGACCTGCCCCGGATGACGATCCACCGCAACCGGCTCACCAACGCGGAAGGCACGCTCCAGCTCCGCTACGGGACGGATGGCCGCTGGTACCCGTACCGGAGCGAGCCGGGCGGCGACGACTGGTGGCCCGAAGGGGAGGCGGACGTCGATCCGGTGGGGGCGCTGGCGGGCGTGGCGGAGGCGTAGAGGTAGAGGTAGACGTAGACCAGGCTCGGATCAGGGCCGGAGGTGGGACAAGAGGTCGTCGCCCGCCGGGTACGGGCGCTCTTCCGGCAGCAGCCGCGCCGCCGACTCCTCGTCCCCGTCCCGCACGAGTCCGTGGATCTCCCGGGCGCGGTCGGTGACGTCGGTGATCGAGACCGTCCATTCGTCCGCGAAAGAGCGGGACGCCTCGCCGGAGAGCCCCAACTGGAGGCTCCGGTAGGGGAGCGTGTCGAGGTGGAGGTCGCGTTCCGGGTCCCACTGGACGCGAGCGGGAGAGCGTCGCAATGCGCGCTTCCACGTGTCGCGGTCGGCGTGGAGGCCACGCACGTAGTGCGAGAGGCACGCGTGGCGCAGCGCCCAGTCGAAGCCCTCACGGGTGATCTCAAGGGCAAGGACCGTCTGCTGGCCCTCTTTGGTGGCCCACCCGCAGCGGTACATCATCCACAGAAAGGACGGCTTGATCCACGTCATCCGGTCCCGCTTCCAGGCGGCGGGAAACCGCCCGGTGCGGGCCGCGGGGACGCCGAGTTCCGGGGCGTACGCCTGGTAGACGGTGATGGTCGTGTCGGTGTGCAGGGCCCGTATCCGGTGGTTCATAGGGGATCAGCCTGCAGCCGCCAGGCGACGGCGCGCCAGCGAATTTCGCCCGGTCAGGGGCGCGTTGGAGGAACGCAGGGATCCGCAGGGATCGATCCGCAGGGATCCGCAGGGATCCGCAGGGATCGATCCGCAGGGACCCGCAGTGATCCCCACGAGTCCTCAGGACGTCTCAGAAGTCCACTCGGGTCCGCTCGTCGAGCCGCGCCACCGAGTCCTGCCCGAACTTCTTCTCGTAGTCGCTGCGGATCTCCTCGATCTGGACGTCCCGCCCGCGCGCCTCGGTCGTCGGGTACAGCAGGATCAGCTCGTACGAACGCTCCCGCTCGATCCTGCCGTTGGAGTCGCGCCACTGCCCCCGCCCGTTCTGGATGGTCAGCCCGTCGGGGAAGCCCGGCGTGA
Organism: Streptomyces venezuelae; assembly: GCF_008642355.1. Classification (NCBI taxonomy): domain Bacteria; kingdom Bacillati; phylum Actinomycetota; class Actinomycetes; order Kitasatosporales; family Streptomycetaceae; genus Streptomyces; species Streptomyces venezuelae. The sequence continues at coordinate 1,900,857 of NZ_CP029193.1, read as the reverse complement.
CCTCCTCGTCGATGAAGGCCATGAACTGCTTGTCCGTCACGGCGGGTCCGCCGTCGGGACGTTCCGTACCGAAGAAGAGCCGCGTCTCGGTGAAGGGCTTGCCCCGGGCGACGGTCGACGCGGCGGCAGACGACGAGGCGGTTGTCGACGAGACGGTTGTCGACGAGGCAGAGGAAGACGTGGGCTTCGTTTCGTCGTCCAGCGAGGCGTAGGCGGCCGGAGCGCCGACGGCCAGCACGGCGGTCGCCGCGGCGGCCACGGCGAGGCGGGTACCGGAGAGGCGGGGGAGGGTGAGGGCCATGGCGGCACACCGTAGCGGAGCCGGGTGCGTTCGATGCCCTTCTTCCAGCGTTATGGCCTTTTTGGCCCCCTGTCGGTGTCACGCGGGGGTGGCACCCGCCCCGCCCCCAGCCGGTATGTCCTGAGGTCCCGCCAGCCCTTCCCCGGGCCGTCCGTCACGATCAGGTGGACGGTGGTCACGTGGCTGGTCAGGGGGAGACATGGGGCGAGTTGGGACTGCAGGGCGTCGTAGGCCGCCTCGCAGGTGTCGGGGCCCTCGTCGTTCGCCAGGGTGAGGTGGGGGGCCAGGGGCGGGGTGAAGATGCCGCGGTAGGGGAGCGCTTCCGGCCAGCGGGTGGTGAGGGAACGAGTGAGGGCACGCACGGGGGTCTCGGGGGTCGGTGCGAGGTACAGGACTCCCGGGTAGCGGCGGAATGCGTCGAACGTGAGGGTGAACGCGGGATGCGCGGCGAAGAGGTCCGTCAGGTCTGCGTGGGCGCTCGGGGTCAGGCGGGACTCGTTGAGGAACGGGTAGAGCACGGTCACGTGGGCGGGGAAACCGGCCCGCACCAAGGGGTTCGCCTCGGGGACGCGGATCGTCAGGGCCGTGTCGCCGGGGAGGTCGGGCCAGCCGTGCGAGTCCGTCGCCCCGGCTTCCTCCGCGTGTTCGCGTGTCTCCGTGCTCACCGCGTGCGGCGCAGGCGTGCCGAGAGGTGGTGCTGCATCGGCTGGTCCACCGCCGCCATGTCGTGGGTGAAGGTCAGCGTGTCGTCGCCGGTCAGCGTGTAGCGGCGGCGGGTCGCCGTGACGTCCTTGGCGGTGGGGGTGAGCGCCACGCCATGGGTGGAGAGGTCGACCGTGCCGTCGACCGCGTGGCCGACCGCGATCTCCGCGATGCCGGTGGGCTGGGTGACCAGCGCCTCCACGCGGCCGTCGGGCTGCAGCCGCCACCAGCCGCTTTCGCGCGCCGCTGGCCGCAGCGGGGCGTCGTCGGCGTCGAGCAGCCAGGCCCTGGCCTCGTAACGGAGGAAGGGCCGGCCGTCGTGGCTGAACGTCACCTCCTGGGCGTACGTGAAGTCCGCGGACAGCGTCGGGTACTCGCCCCGGCCCCGGCCGCGCCACCGGCCGAGCAGCCCGAGCACGGGTACGAGGAGGGCGTGCGGGGCGGGCGCCTGCCCCGCTTCGGTGTCGCCGCTGTGGCTCTCGGCGTACGGGTAGGGAGAGGGGGACGCGGACCGGTGCTCCGGCGCGGGATCGAACACGGTGGGGCTCCTGAGGGCGGGCGCGATCAGTGGGGTGTGGTGACTGGGCGAAGCCTAGGGCTTCCCTTGCTGCTCAACCTCAACCCACCCGCGCCGCCACCCCGAACCCCCATACAGACCTCGCCCTCCTGGGGCCTGACCCCCGGGGCCCCGACCCCCGGGGCCCTGCCCCCGGCCCTACGGCTGGATCCGTATCCACACCGGCGCGTGGTCCGACCCCGCCGCCTCCCTCCGAACCGCCGGGTCCCCGTCCTCCACCGACGGCAGCGCACTCGCCGCGGCGCCCGGAGCGCCCGTGCCCGCGCCGCGGACCTGGTCCATCAGCCCGCGGCTCACCAGCACGTGGTCGATGAGTTCGCGGCGGCCCGCGTGGATGCGGGAGAAGCGCTGATCGGCCGGGATCAAGGGCGCGACGTTCCACAGCCGCGTCGCGTCGCCCTTGTCCGGGCGGTCGAAGCCGGGCGTGCCGATCTCGGAGCCGGGCGGGCCGAGCAGGATCTGCGTCGTCGCGGCCCCGACCTCGTCGTTGAGGTCCCCGAGCACGGCGACCCCGTGCTCCCGGCCGTCGCCCCGCAGCCGCTGGTCGGCGACGGCACGTACCGCCGTCGCCTCGGCCGAGCGGCGGTACAGGGCGTACGCGCCGTACCGCGCGCGTTCGCCCTCGTTGTGCGGGAAGAAGCGCCCGCCGGGGTACGACAGCAGCTTCGACTTGAGGTGGCAGACCACCGCGTCGAAGAAGAACGCCCGCGTCGACACCGTCACCGCCAGGACGCCCCGTCCGGCCCGCGTTGTCGTCCGGCCCGAGTCGTCGACCTGCACCGGCCGCACCGGCTCGGGGAACCCGACCTCGTCGGCGACGACGAAGACGGGGAGGCTGGTGAGGAAGCCGACCCGTATGCCCCGGTCGTCGGCGTGCTGCGAGAGCGTGACGTGCCAGGTGCCCTCGAGGAGACCCGCCAGATCCTCCAGCGCCGCCGGGTCGCCGACCTCCTGCACCCCGAGGACGCTCGGCCGCAGTGAGGTGATCGTCGCCGCGAGCGAGGCCAGCTTCGCCTCGTACGCGGCCTTGTCCTTGGGGCCGAACTGTCCGCCGGGGCGGTAGAGGTTCTCCAGGTTCCACGTGCCGATGATCATCGCCCGACTCCCTCGTCCGACTGCCTCTTCCGACTGCCTGGTCCCTGTCCCCTCGGCCGATCGGCGGGTAGGGCCAGCGTGCCCGCGAAACCGTCCCCGCGACAGGGCTGCCGGATGCGCACTCGCACTACCTTGAAAAGATGACGCCGCCTCCCGCGCCAGGACCCGCCGGTTTCACCGCGTATGGCCCCGACGGCCCCGACGGCCCCGACGGCCCCGTAGGCCCCGAGAGGCCCGCAGGCCCCAACAGCCACGAAGGCCCCGCCGACCTCGTCATCACCGGCTGCACCGCGCTGACCCACGACCCGCGAGGCCAGATCGTCTTCGTCGAGGACGCGACGATCGCCGTACGGGACGGATTCATCACCTCGGTCGCACCGGGTGCCCACGACCCCGGGGGCAGCCCCACATCCACCCCCGCTTCCACCCCCGCCTTCACCCCCACACGCACCACACACCTCGACGGCCGCGGCACCCTCGCCCTCCCCGGCCTCATCAACTGCCACACCCACACACCGATGGTCGCCCTGCGCGGGCTCGCCGAGGATCTGCCTGCGCACGCGTGGTTCAACGACTGGATCTGGCCCGTCGAGTCCAACCTCACCGAACGCGTCGTCGGGCTCGGCGCGCGGCTCGCCTGCGCCGAGATGATCTGCGGCGGCGTCACCACCTTCGCCGACCACTACTTCGCGATGGACGAGGTCGCCGCCGCCACCGAGGAGAGCGGCCTGCGCGCCGTCCTCGGCCAGGCGTACTTCAGCACGCAGGGCCCCGAAGGACGCGCCGCCTCCCTCGACTTCGCGCTCCGGCAGCGTGGCGCGGCCGACGGGCGCGTCACCACGTGCCTCGCCCCGCACGCCCCGTACACCGTCGACGAGCCCGACCTCGCCGCGACCGCCGAACTCGCCCGGCGGCACGGCCTCCTCGTCCACATCCACGCCGCCGAGAACCGCGAACAGACCGACAACAGCCTGGCCCGCCACGGCCTTACCCCCATCGAGATCCTGGAACGGGCCGGGCTCCTCGACACCGACGTGCTCCTCGCCCATGTCACCGGTCTCGACACCGCCCGCGACCTGCCCGTCCTGCGCCGGGCAGCGGAGCGCTCCGGCCGTGTCGCCGTCGCCTCCGCGCCCCGCGGCTACCTGAAGTTCGGCTGGGACACGACACCCGTACGGGCTCTGCGTCAGGCGGGCGTCCCGGTCGGCCTGGCCACCGACGGCGCCGCGTCCAACAACACGCTCGACGTGTGGGAGTCCATGACGCTCACCGCGCTCGTCCAGAAGTCCGTGGAGCGCGACCCCACCTGGCTCACCGCCCGCCAGGCGCTGGACCACGCCACCCTGCAGAGCGCGCGGGCCGTCGGGCTGGGGGACGAGATCGGCAGCCTCGCCGCCGGGCACCGGGCCGACCTTGTCCTCGTCGACATGACGGGCCCGCACACCCAGCCCGTGCACGACCTCGCGGCCACCCTCGTGCACAGCGCGCGTTCCGCCGACGTACGCACGACGATCGTTGCCGGACGAGTCCTGATGCGCGACCGCGAGCTGCTGACCCTCGATGTGCCGGACATCGTCGGCGAGTTGAGCGGACTGCTGCCCGAGCTCGTCGACCGCAGCCATGGGAAGCGGATCCAGGAGTACGAAGGGTAGGGCGGCTGCCCGACCGCCTCCCCCTCGACCGCGCCACCGCGGGACACGTCGCCCTCCTCGCCCCGGCCGTCCCCAGGGACGAGATCCGGTGGCGTCCGTCGATGGGATCCAGGGTCTGCTCGAACACCCCGCGACGCTCTGAAAGTTCTCCGGAACTTCTTCACCCGCGAGCGATGAGTTCCGCGAAGCCCGCCGGTCCACCCTTCGCAGACGTATCGAAGCCGTATCGAAGCCGTATCGCAGACGTACGCGCCCGACGGGTGGAGGAGACACACCATGGGACTTCCGGAGATCGTCACGCGCGAGGAGTGGCTCATCGCGCGTGAGGAGCTGCTGGCCAAGGAGAAGGCCGCCACCCGCGCGCGCGACGCGCTCAACGCGGAGCGGCGGGGGCTGCCGATGGTCGAGGTCGACAAGGAGTACTACTTCGACGGATACGACGGGAAGGCCACCCTGCTCGACCTGTTCGACGGCAGGGACCAACTGATCGTCTACCACTTCATGTTCGCCCCGGAATGGGACGCGGGCTGCCGCAGCTGCTCAGGGTTCCTCGACCAGATCGGGCACCTCGCGCACCTGCGGGCCCGCAACACGAACTTCGTGGCCGTGTCCCGCGCGCCGTTCACCAAGCTGCTGACGTTCAAGGCGCGGATGGGCTGGACCGTGCCCTGGTTCTCGACGAACGGCGGTGACTTCAACTACGACTTCCTGGCGTCCTCGGCCGAGGAGCCGCACGACGTGCCCGCGATCAACTGTTTCCTGAGGTACGGCGACCGGATCTTCCACACGTATGCCACGTTCGCCCGCGGCCTGGACGGCATCGGCTCCACCACGAGCCTCCTCGACCTCACCGCGCTCGGCCGGCAGGAGGAGTGGGAACAGCCCGCGGGGCGCGCGTCGGTGTTCGGGGCGCCGGCGGGCAGCGCACGGGTCCGGTACCACGACGAGTACGACGACTGAGCGAAGAGCCGGGAAGGTTCCGGCAGAACCCGGAGGCGGTCCCGGGGAGAACCCTGGGAAATGCCCCGACTCCGTCTCGATTCCGTCACGTCGCGCATCCATGGGACCGTCCCGCGCGTTCTCTTCGATACGGCGCACGCAACGACAGCGCGCGCGAAGGAACGACGACGGGGGACAGGGATCATGATGAACGGACGAGTGGTACTGGAACGTTTTCCCGCGGGCGGACCGCGAGGCTCATGGCCCGCGGAGGAGTTCGCGCGAAACCGACGGCAGGAGGGCCAGCCCGCCGAGGTCGTCATGGACCTCGCGTCGGACGCCTTCCTGGTGATCGTGCGCGTGACGGAGGAGTCCGAGGCGATGGCAACGGCCGCCTGACACGGACACGGGCATCCTCGGACGCGGGCGCGGGGAACTGCGCGACCAGCCCCCACCCGCCCGCAGACGAAGCACCGGACCAACCCGGAACCCGGGCCCAGCGGAACGCTACGCGCTCACGCGGTCAGGGCCCGAGACCACCCCGGCACCGTCCCCGTCACCCGGCACAGCTCCAGGTACAACGGAATCGGCGGCGTATAGGGGACGTCGTCCGCAGGACGGTTGATCAGCACCGGACGGCAGTCCGCGTCCCGCACCACCGCCCCCGCCGAGTACGCGACCGGCGCGGGCCACTCCATCGCCACGTCGGAGTCCGCGGGAACGATCCACCACCACCGCGCCCCGTCCTCGTACACACACCCCACCCGGGCCAGCCGGGACATCAGGCCGGGGCCCAGCGCCGCGGGCACCGCCACCGCGTCGCGGCCGAGCGGCTCGGTCATCCCCTCGGGCAGGTCGAGCCGCAGGGGCCGCGGTGCCGGTGGTCCACCGGCACGCTGCCGCCGTCGCGACAGACGGACCAAGGTGTTCAAGTCCAACGGCCGCACCGTACCCGCGCTCACATGCCCCCCGCCCGTGCCACTGCCCTCGCAGTCACTGCCACGCTCGATCGTTCCGTTCCGTGCCTCTACGCGTACGCCGCCGCTGTCGTCGTCACCGACGGCGCCGTCCGCCGCAACTCCGCCCACACCGTGCGCCCGATATCGGGCCCCGCTTCGTGGACGCCCCACGCGCTGCTCACCGCGTCGACGAGAAGCAATCCCCTCCCGTGCTCATCGTCGGCCCCCCTGTGCACCGGGCGCGGCATCCCTGAACCGCAGCCTTCGTCACGTACGGCTATTCGCAGCTTCTCCGAATCCGCGCAGAGCTCGCAGATGATCCGCCGGCTCGCGGTGTGCACCACGGCATTGGTGACCAGTTCGGAGAGAACGAGTGCCGCCGCGTCGCAGGCGTCGTCGTCGCGCACCGCCCACCCGTCCAGCTGCGTCCGCATCAGGCGTCTGGCCTGTGCGACGGAGCCCGGACGAGGTGCGAGGGCGAAACTGACGCAGACCTCGGCGCCCTCGGGCGACGCCTCGGCGAGAACGCCAGGACGGCCTTCGGTGGCTTCGGTTCGTAACGGCGCGGGCGGAGTCACGCTCTCCACTATCGCCCCGCCCAGAACACCTTGGCAAGACCCACTCTGAAAAGTGCACAGTGGCGTGTTCCTCCGAGACGGCACATGGCACACTGCTCGCTACAGCTCGCGGTGCGGTGTGAGTTGAGGCAACGCGGAGTCAGGTGGAGGTAGGAGACGTGAGCGAACCGCGGTCCGCGCCGACCGTCGGCCAGGTCGTTCTCGGTCGTCGCCTGCAGGACCTGCGCGAAGGCGCCGGTCTCAAACGCGAGGAGGCGGCGAAGATCCTGCGCGTCGCCCCCGCCACCGTCCGGCGGATGGAGACGGCCGAGGTCGCGCTGAAGATCCCGTACCTCCAGCTGCTCCTGAAGTCGTACGGGGTCGCCGACGACGAGGCCGACGCCTTCGTCATGCTCGCCGAGGAGGCCAACAAGCCCGGCTGGTGGCAGCGGTTCCACGACATCCTGCCGAACTGGTTCAGCATGTACGTCAGCCTGGAGGGGGCCGCGAGCCTCATCAGGTCGTACGAACCCCACTTCGTGCCGGGGCTCCTGCAGACCGAGGAGTACGCGCGCGCGGTGATGCGCTCCGGCGCCATCGGCCAGACCCGGCCCGCGGACATCGAGCGGTACGTGGCACTCCGGATGGAGCGTCAGGCGCTGCTCACCCGTGAGGACGCACCCCGCCTGTGGGTGGTGATGGACGAGACCGCGCTGCGCAGGCCCGTCGGCGACGCGGACCTGATGCGGGACCAGATCGACCGGCTCCTCGAAGCCGCCGAACTGCCCCATGTCACCCTGCAGGTCGCGACCTTCGCGGCGGGCCCGCACCCCGGCACGTTCGGACCGTTCGTGCTCTTCCGCTTCGCCATGGCGGAACTGCCCGACATGGTCTACAGCGAGTACCTGACCGGCGCCGTCTACCTCGACGCGCGGACCGAGGTGGCCACCCACCTGGAGGTCATGGACCGCATGGCGGCGCAGGCCGCCACCGCACAACGCACGAAGGAGCTCCTCCGGGACCTCCGCAAGGAGCTGTGACATGGACCGACACCGATCCGGAACGCGCCCTGCCGGTCCGCGTTCACCCGGGGCCCGCGACGACTCGCGCAGTGAGATCAGGGAGTCCCGGATCTACAACGGCATGCCCGCCCGAGACCTGGGCACCGAGGGCTGGCACAAGCCCTGGAGCGGCGGCAACGGCGGCAACTGCCTGGAAGCCATGAAGCTCGACGACGGGCGCGTCGCCGTGCGCCAGTCCGCCGACCCCGACGGTCCCGCGCTCATCTACACCCACGGGGAGATCAACGCGTTCATCCAGGGCGCGAAGGCCGGCGAGGCGGACTTCCTGCTGTCCTGACCGCCGTCCGTCCGTCCCCCTCGCCGCCGCTTGGAGTTCGCATGACCGACTCGTCGTACATCGACACCAGCAAGCCGCACCCCGCACGGATGTACGACTGGTTCCTCGGGGGCAAGGACAACTACCCCGTGGACGAGGAGATGGGGCGGCAGCTCGTCGCGATGGACGGACGGGTCCTGACGACGGCGCGCGCCAACCGCGCGTTCATGCAGCGAGCCACGCGCTGGCTCGCCTCCCAGGGGGTACGGCAGTTCCTGGACATCGGCACCGGCATACCGACCGAGCCGAACCTCCACCAGATCGCCCAGGGGATCGCCCCCGAGTCCCGGATCGTCTACTGCGACAACGATCCCATCGTCCTCGCCCACGCGGAGGCGTTGCTGCGCTCGACGCCGCAGGGCGTCACCGAGTACATCCAGGCGGACTTCCGTGAGCCGGAGAGGATCCTGGACGAGGCCTCGAAGGTCCTGGACCTCGAACGGCCCGTGGCCCTGTGCCTGGTCGCGCTGCTGCACTTCATCGCGGACGAGGACGGCGCGTACGACCTGGTGGACCGGCTGATGCGGGCGCTGCCCGCCGGCAGCCACCTGATGCTGTCGCACGGCACGTCCGACTTCACCCCGGAGACGGCGAAGCAGGCCGGCGAGCTCTACAAGGCACGCGGCATGACGCTGGCACTGCGCACGCAGGCCGAGGTGGAACGCTTCTTCGAGGGTTACGAGCTGGTGATGCCCGGCGTGTCGGTGCTCGACCGCTGGAAGCCGGAACTGGGCGAGTGGACACCGGAGTCGGAGGAGGGTCCCACGCCGGGGTACGGGGCGGTGGCGCGGAAGCCCTGAGGGGCCCGTTCTTCCGGTATTCCGGTCACCGGCCGGGTCAGGTCAGCGCGAGGATGAAGGCCGCCGTCGCGGCGAGCGAGGCGCCGGTGCGGACGTGGTTCCACAGGGTCCACTCACGGACGTACGTGCGCCAGTACGCGGCGCCCTCCGCGCTGTCCGGGTCCACCTTCGCGAGGGCGTCGTTGCGGGGAACGTTCGCCACGACGGTCACCCCGAACGAGCCGACGACGTGGAGCGCGCTGCCGAGCAGCAGCTCGACGGTGCCCTCCTCGGGCCAGAGAACGAAGGTCACGACGGCAAGCACCGCACAGAGCCCGGTCGCGCCGAGGAACACGGCCATGAAGGCGGGGGCGACCGCGGCGACGTTGATGCGGTTCATCGCGGCGATGCCCTGGGCCGGGGGCAGCGCGGCGAGACCCCGCATCACGAAGGTCGAGAACGCGGCGAAGACTCCGGCGGCGAGGCCGCAGGCGAGCGCCCCGAGCACGGTGAGCACGAAGTACGGTCCGGCGATCATGACAACTCCCGTGAGCCTTGGGCGGTTGCGGCGGGTGGTGGGCGGGGCGAGTGATCCTGCAGGCTTCACCCCGCCACCACAAGTCAATTGCCGCGGGGCCACGGAGGCCATACGCGACGCTCGCGGCCGCATGCGCCGTCGTCTCGCACGGTCCGGGACGACGGTGCGCGTCTCACGGCTCGCGCCAGGCGCGCAGGGTCGACTCGACCGCCGCGGCGATCCGTCGCCGCGCCTGCCCGCGAGGCACTCCGCTCATCAGCAACTGGTCGTAGGGCGTCGCCGTGTGGCGTACCGCCGCCACGACGGCCGCCGTCACCGCTCCCTTCGACAGGGCCCGCCCCGCCGCGCTGCGCCCTACCCGGCCACTGCCCCGCACCGACGCGTGCGCGGCGATGGCGTGGGCGCGGTCCAGGGGGCAGCCGGGGAAGAGCCGGTGGATCTCCGCGGCGAACGCCTCAGTGAACCGGACGTCCTCCGCGGCCCGGCGCGCCGCGTCCCTGGCCCGGCGGCGCGCCCGTGCCTCCGCGTCCGCGAGACAGCGCCGCTCGGCACGGGCCAGCGCGGCCTCCTCGACGAGGACGCCCTGCCGCTCGTGCCGGCCGCGGCGCCGGTGGAAGCGGACCACGACCGCCGAGAGCCCGCTGTCCTCGCGGGCCCGCCGGGTCAGCGCGGTGTCGCCACGCGGCAGATACACGAGGTGCCCGAGGTCGGCACAGTCCAGGCAGCGCGGTTCGCCGCCCTCCAGGGCGAGCATCGCGAGCGGCCCTGCGCCGCACTCCGCGCAGCGCCGCCGCTTCAAGGGCTGGACCACCAGGGGACCGGCGGAGTCGGGCGCGGCGGCGGCGTCGCGTGGGGCGGCGGGGTCGCGTGGGGCGACGGAACGACCGGGTGGGCTCGCCATGTCCTGTTCATCCCCGGCACCGCTCCCCGCGAAGCCGCGCCGCCGTCACCGCGCGGCATCATGGGCCCGTGCGACTCGAACCGATCACCTGGGAACGACTGGCCGACACGCTGGCCGACCGCCTGCTCGGCCTGAAGACGGCCGACGGGGGCTCCTGGCCGCGCGTCGCCGTCGACGGGGCGCCGGCCGACGGCGCGGGCGGCACCGGCGAACTGGCGCACCGGGTGGCCGATGCCCTGCGGCTGCGCGGGCGGAGCGCCCTGGTGGTCGGCACGGAGGGCTTCCTGCGGCCCGCGTCGCTGCGGTTCGAGTACGGCCACGAGGACGTGGAGGCCTACTACAGCGGCTGGTTCGACACCGGCGCGCTGTGGCGCGAGGTCTTCGGGCCGCTGGACCCCGGCGGCTCGGGGCGGGTCCTGCCCGACCTGTGGGACCCGGTGGCGGACCGGGCGACCCGCAGCCCGTACCTGGAGCTGCCGCCGGGCGGCGTGCTGTTGCTGCACGGCCCGCTGCTCCTCGGCCACTGGTTCCCGTTCGACCTGACCCTGCACGTGCGGCTCTCGCCGGGCGCCCTGGCGCGGCGCACGCCGGAGGGCGAGCGGTGGAAACTCCCCGCGTTCGAGCGGTACGAGTCGGAGGTCGACCCCGCGGCGACGGCGGATGTGGTCGTCCGCGCGGACGACCCGCGGCACCCGGCGTGGCGGGGATGAGAGCGGGACTCCGGATGCGTGACCTTCCGGCCACCGGGACAATGGACGGGGCCGGGACCAGGCGAGCCCTCGCGTCGCCGTACCGGACACTGCCCGGCAACGGGAGGTAGAGATGACCACCGCCGGAGACATCATGCACCGGGGCGCCCGGTGGATCCCCGAACACGAGACCCTGGACCGCGCCGCACAGCTGATGAGCGAACTCGACGTGGGCGCCCTGCCCATCAGCGACGAGAACGAACGGCTCTGCGGCATCCTCACCGACCGCGACATCGTCGTCGGCTGTGTGGCCAAGGGCCACGACCCGTCCCGGACCACCGCGGGCGAGATGGCCAAGGGCACCCCGCGCTGGATCGACGCGGGCGCCGATGTCGGCGAGGTCCTGCGGGAGATGCAGGGCCACCGGATCCGCCGACTGCCGGTGATCGAGAACAAGCGGCTCGTCGGCATGATCAGCGAGGCCGACCTGGCCGTTCACCTCACCGACGACCAGCTCGCGGGCTGGGTCGAGAGCGTGTACGCCAAGGGGTGAGCGGCGACTCTCATGAGGGGGCGGGAGGTCCGCCTCAGAGCCAGCCGTTCCTCCGGAAGCCCCGGTACAGCGCCACACAGGCCACGGTGATCAGGGACATCGCCAGCGGATAGCCGAACCGCCAGTGCAGCTCCGGCATGTGGTCGAAGTTCATGCCGTACATGCCGCACACCATGGTCGGCACCGCGATGACCGCCGCCCATGCCGTGATCTTCCGCATGTCCTCGTTCTGCGCGACCGTCACCTGGGCCAGATGGGCCTGGAGGATCGAGTTCAGCAACTCGTCGAAGGCGGCGATCTGTTCGGTGGCCCGCTTCAGGTGGTCGTCGACGTCCCGGAAGTACGCCTGTATCTCCGGGGCGATGACGCGCATCGGCTGGGTGGCGAGGATCTGGAGCGGGCGGCCGAGCGGCACCACCGCCCGCTTCAGTTCGAGGAGTTCGCGCTTGAGCTGGTAGATGCGGCCGGGGTCGGTCCGGGCGCCGTCCGGTGCGAACACGTCGGTCTCGACCTGGTCGATGTCCGCCTGCACGGCGTCCGTCGCCGCGAGGTAGCCGTCCACGACGTGGTCCGCGAGGGCGTGCAGCACCGCGGCCGGGCCCTGGGCGAGCTGCTCGGGCGAGGACTCCAGCTCCTCGCGCATCGGTCCGAGCGAGCCGTGCCTGCCGTGCCGGACCGTGATGACGAAGTCCCGGCCGACGAAGACCATGATCTCGCCGGTGTCCACCACCTCGCTGGTCGCGGTCAGTTCGGTGTGCTCCACGTAGCAGACCGTCTTGAAGACGGCGAACAGCGTCTGGTCGTACCGCTCCACCTTCGGGCGCTGGTGGGCGTGGACGGCGTCCTCGACGGCGAGGGGGTGCAGGCCGAAGAGGTCGGCGATGTCGGCGAACTCGTCCTCCGTCGGCTCGTGCAGCCCCAGCCAGACGAAGCCGTCGCCGGTCTTGCGGATGCGCTCCACCGACTCGACCAGGTCGCGTCCGGGCGGCTGGCGCACCCCCTCCCGGTACGTCACGCAGTTCACCACGGACGAGCCCAGCGGGGAGCGGGCCGGGTGGCTCAGATCGACACGTGCGCCGCGGCGGGCCAGCCGCGCGACCTTCCGGAGGCCGCCGACCCCGCGCAGGCCGCCGACCTTGCGCAGGCTGGTCACCTTGCGCAGATTGCCTGCCATCGACATGTGGGCTCCTCGCACCGACGATTGGCGTGCCAGTCTGCCAGTACGGTCCGACGGCACGCCAAGGCCTGGGGGAACGGATGACTCCGTTCCGGATTGTCCGGTTCTGCCTCCCGAGGGCAAGCGGGACAACTGGGATGATTTGCGACATGACGCGAATCGACGGTCATCTCCTCGACCCCCGGCAGTACTCAGGTCCCCGTGCCCTCTCCGACCACCGTCAACTCCTGGACTCCCGATCGTCCGGGGCGCGGTCGTGCTCGGACGCCTTCGCCGCGCTCTTCGACGCCACGACCTTCGGCCACATGGAACGCCTCGGCATCGGGCCGGGCTGGCGCTGTTGGGAGGTCGGAGCGGGCGGCACGTCCGTGATCTCCTGGCTCGCCAAGCGGGTCGGGCCCACGGGACGGGTCCTCGCCACCGACATCGACATCTCCTGGCAGACGCGTGCCGCGCGCTCGCCCCTGGAGGTGCGGATCCACGACATCGCGGCGGACCCGCCACCCGCCGGCGGCTTCGACCTCGTGCACGCGCGGCTCGTCCTCGCCGACGTGTCCGACCGGGAACGGGCGCTGGCGTCGATGCTCAGGGCGCTGCGCCCCGGCGGCAGGCTCCTCGTCGAGGAGCCCGACTTCGCGCTCCAGCCGCTGGCCTGCCCCGACGAGTACGGTCCCGCCCAGGAGGCGGCGAACCGGCTGCGCCACGGGGTGCACGCACTGCTCACGGAGCGGGGCACGGACCTCGCGTACGGACGCCGGCTGCCGCGTCTCCTGCGCGACGCGGGCCTGCGCCAGGTGGCGTCCGACGTCTACTTCCCCCTCGCCTCCCCGGCTGCCGCGGCCCTGGAGACGGCGACGCTCCAGGACCTGCGCGCGGACCTCACCGCGGCGGGCCTGGCCTCACCCGAGGACATCGATCACCACGTGTCGACGGTGGCGACAGGCACCTTGGACCTGGCGACGGCGCCGCTGGTCTCGGCCTGGGGCAGGAAGGCGTAAGGGCGCGGAGAGGGGAGCCCCTCGGGGCGGTGCGGGGGCTACGTTCCCGACGCCCGGTCCGGGGGTCTGCCGCCGGTCAGCCGCACCGCTCGGGCCCCCGCGTCGCATCCCTCCGCCACCGCCTCGCCCAGACCCGCCCCGGCCAGACGTGCCGCCAGGAACGCGCCGGTGAAGGCATCGCCCGCCCCCGTCGTGTCGCGGGCCCGGACAGGGGGAGCGGGGACGCGGTGCAGCACCTCGCCGTTCCGGGCCACCAGGGCTCCCTCCGCGCCCAGTTTGACGACCACGGCCGGGAAGCGGTGGCTCAGCTTCGATGCCGCGTCCGCCGGGTCGGGCAGGCCGGTGAGCAGTTCCGCCTCGTCCCGGCTGGGGAGCAGGACCGCCACCCCGTCCACCGCCGACAAGAACCGTTCCGGGCCCGTCTCCGCGAGGAACCCCGCCGACGCGGGATCCACGCTCACCGGCACGCCACGCGCGTGGGCCGCCGACAGCGCCGCGCGGGCGGCCGCCCGGCCCGGCTCCGCGAAGAACAGATGGCCGGAGAGGTGCAGCAGGGCCACGCCGTCGAGGTCCCGGGGCGACCAGTCGGCGGGGGAGAGGCGCAGCGCGGCACCGCTGTCCGTGAGGAACGTCCGCTCCGCCGCGGCGCTCCCGTCCACCAGACAGATCACCGCCCCCGTCGGCGCCTGCGCGTCGACGACGAGCCGGGACCGTACCCCCGCGCGCGTGAGAGCCGTTTCGTGCCATGCCGCCGAGTCGGCGCCGACCCGGCCGACGAGCCGTACGTCGGGACAGCCCCGATACGCGGCCCAGCACGCCACGTTGGCGCCCGCCCCACCCGGCACGGTACGGATGGCCGCGACCGTGTCGGTGCCCGGCGCGAGCGGGGTACGGTGCCGGGCCACGATGTCGGTGACGACGTCCCCGACGACCAGCAGCGCGCCCGGACCCGCGGTGGCGTCCCCTGCCCTCAACGCGCCGCCCAGGCCGCCGCCACCCGCCCCGCGAGCCGCACGTTGCCGCGGACCGCGGCGAGGTTGGCCTCCAGCGACGCGCCCCCGGTGCGCCGCACCAACTCCCCCAGCAGGAACGGCGTGATCGCCTGCCCCGTGATGCCCCGCTCCTCGCACGCCGCCAGCGCCTCGGCGAGCACGCGCGCGTGGAGTGCTGGATCCAACTGCGCGGCGCGCGGCACCGGGTTGGCCACGACGAGCGCCGAGTCGGGGCCGCCGAGCGCGTCCTGGGCCCGTATCACCTCGGCGACCTCGCCGGGCGTGCGCAGCGTCCAGTCCACCGGATGCCCTGAGTCGGCGAGATAGAAGCCGGGGAAGCGGTCGGTCCCGTACCCCGCGACGGCGACGCCCAGCGTCTCAAGGCGTTCCAGCGTCGCCCCGACGTCCAGGATCGACTTCACGCCCGCGCACACCACCGCGATCCTCGTGCGGGCCAGCAGCCCCAGATCCGCCGACTCGTCCTGGGACTGCGTCCACTGTCGGTGCACCCCGCCGAGCCCGCCCGTGGCGAACACCCGCACGCCCGCGCGCGCGGCGAGCAGCGCCGTCGCCGACACCGTGGTGGCCCCGCTCGCGGCCGTCGCGACGGCGAGGGGCAGATCGCGATGGCCCAGCTTGCGGATGTCCTCGTCGTTCGCGACGCGTTGCAACTGGTCCTTGGTCAGGCCCACGCGCGGGACGCCGTCCAGTACGGCGATCGTCGCGGGTACGGCGCCCTCGTCCCGGACGACCGCTTCGAGCTCCTCGGCCACCTGGAGATTGCGCGGCCGCGGCAGGCCGTGCGCGATGATCGTGGACTCCAGGGCCACCACGGGACGGCGCTCCGCGACCGCCGTCCGCACCTCTTCGGACACCACCAGCACGGGCCTGCCTCCTGCCTGTCGGGTCTCCCTCTGATCCCTGGCGGGCGGCGCCTCCCGTCAAACCCCCGCTGCCGAGGGGCCTCCCGGCCCCGGGCTAGGGTGACCGGCCATGACCACAAATGATCAGACTGTTTCGTCTTTTGCCGTGCACATTCCGGACGTTGAGCTGGAGGTCGAGCCCCTCGATCCGGCGCAGATCGTCTCCGGGGACCCGGTCGTCACCGGCAAGGTGCTCTGGGAGTCCGCCGACGGCAAGCAGCTGCGCGGCATCTGGCAGATCACGCCGGGCGTGGTCACCGACACCGAGGCCAACGAACTCTTCGTGGTCGTCAGTGGCCGCGCCACTGTCGCGGTCGAGGGCGGCGACACCCTGGAGATCGGTCCGGGCGACGCCGCCGTGCTGCGCGAGGGCGACCGCACGACCTGGACGGTGCACGAGACGCTGCGCAAGGCGTACCACATCACGCTTCCGTGACGCGGCGTACGCCATGGCCCCTCACGCCTTCTTGAGGGACCTGCGCACGGCGAGCGCGGCCATCGGCAGCAGCAGGCAGACGCCCACCAGGTTGAGCCAGCCGTAACTGGCGCGCGCGACGATCAGTCCCGCGGCGGCGCCGCCGATGCCCGCCGCCGCGTTCATCGTCAGGTCCGAGAGCCCCTGCACGGCCGCCCGCGCGGGCTGCGGCACCGAGTCGGTGAGCAGCGCCGAGCCGGAGACCAGCCCCGCGGACCAGCCGAGACCCAGCAGGAAGAGCCCGGCGGCGGTCTGGCCATGGCTGGGCCCCGCCGTGCCGGCGAGCAGCGCGGCGCAGCACAACAGCCCCACCGCGAGCCCGATCACGGAGAGCCTGCCGAACCGGTCGGCGAGCCACCCCATCACCGGCGAGAACGCGTACATGCCCGCGATGTGGCCGCTGATGACCAGACCGACCAGTTGCAGGCTCGCCCCGTGGTGCCCGAGGTCGACCGGGGTCATCACCATGATCGAGACCATCACGGTGTGCGAGACCGCCACCGTCACGAGGGCGAGACGCGCCATCGGCGAGGCGGCCACCGCCGCGATGCCGGCCTTCAGCGAGCGGCTCTGCGGGGTCCCGCTCTCCTGCGGCGCCAGCGCGCGGGCCGTGAGCAGCGGATCGGGCCGCAGCAGCACCGCCACCACCACGGCGGCGGCCGCGAAGATCCCGGCGGCGAAGAGGAAGGGCCCCGCCTCCTCGGGGATCGAGGTGTCGGTGAAGACCCGGCTCGCGGGCGCGGAGATGTTCGGCCCGAGGACGGAGCCGACCGTCGTGGCCCAGATGACGTGGGAGATGGCGCGCCCGCGCCGGTCGGGCTCCACGAGGTCGGCCGCGGCGAACCGTGCCTGCAGCGTCGCCAGCGAACCCGCGCCGAAGGCCGCCATGCCGAGCAGCAGCAGCGCGAAGCTCTCGGCGACCGACGCGAGCACGACGAGCCCCGCGCCCAGCGCGCCGATCACGTAGGCGAGGACGAGCCCGGCGCGCCGCCCGCGCGCGTTCATCAGCGCGGCGAGCGGCAGCGAGAGGAGGGCGGTGCCCGCCACGGAGGCCGTCGGCGCGAGCCCGGACAGCGCCTCCGTCCCGCTCACGTCCGTGGCCAGCATCGGGGCCAGGGCGATGCCGATGGGCACGCCCAGGCCGCCCAGGATCTGGCTGGCGATCAGTACCGCGTTCGTGCGGCGTCGCAGGGCGGCGAGCGCCTCCGGGCCGGGTATGTCAGGGGCGTCGACGGTCGAAGTCACTGACGCAGTGTGCCAGGGCGCCCGCACGCCCGGAACAGGGAATTGTCGGACAGGGTTACGTCAGATCGGACGGGGCTACGTCAGATCGGACAGGGTTCCGTCAGAACAGCGGCTGGGGAAGCACCCCCTCCAGGGCGAGCAGTTGCCGCTTGGTCTCCAGGCCGCCCCCGAAGCCGCCGATTCCGCCGTCGCTCTCCACCACGCGGTGGCACGGCACCACGACCGGCAGCGGGTTGGCGCCCATCGCGAGGCCCACGGCCTGGGCCGCGCCCGGACTGCCGACGCGGCGGGCGAGGTCTCCGTAGCCCACCACCGCTCCGTACGGCACGCCTGCCGCGAGTTCGCGCAGCACCTGGCGGTTGAAGCCGGTGACCAGGGACCAGTCGAGCGGCAGCTCGAAGTCGTGCCGCTCGCCCGCGAAGTACTCCCGGAGCTGCGCCTTCGGCCCGGCGAGCAGGGGTGAGTCCGGCGCGTGGACCGGCTCGGCGCCCAGGCGGGAGCCGAGCCGGTCCAGGGTCTTGTCGCGCACCGCCTCCGTGGCGTGGAAGCCCACGGTGACCAGTCCGTCGTCGGTCGCGACGAGCAGCAGCGGGCCGATGTCGCTGTCGACGACGGCCCACACGGCGGCCGTGCGCCCGTCCTGCGCGGTGGGGTTCATGACGACACCGTACGACCGCCCACTGACAACGCCGTCAGTCGCCGTCAGCCGCCGGCGGCCGGCGCGGTCAGCCGTCGCGCAGCGCCTTGCGCACGACGTCCGGCGTGTTGGTGATGATCCCGTCCACGCCGAAGCCCGCGGCCCGCTTGGCGTTCGGGGCGTCGTTCACGGTCCACGTGAAGATCTCCAGCGGCTTGCCGTGCGGGCCCCTGAGCGCGTGGATCGCGGAGACGTACGCGGCCGAGATGGACGTGTGCGTCGAGTTGATCTGGTCGGCGAAGCGCGCGTACGCGGGGAGGTCGGCGACCGAGTGGGTGCCGAGGAAACCGGTCTTCACGTCGGGCCGCAGCTTGTGCACCGTCTTCACACTGTCCGCGCTGAAGCTCTGGATCACCAGCTTGCTCTTCACGTGGTGCTTGTCGAGCCAGCCCTCGTTGCGCAGGATCCGCAGGCCCTGCTTCTCGATGCCGGGGTACAGCTCGGGCTTCTTGAACTCGAAGACCAGCTTCTGGTGGTTGTGGGAGACCCGCCGCATGTACTGCTTCAGGGTGGGCACGCGCTGACCCGCGTACTTCTCGCTGAACCAGCTGCCCGCGTCGAGCTTGGCTATCTCGGCCGCAGTGAAGTCCTTGACCTTCCAGGGGGCGCGGTCGGGGTAGAGCTCCTCGACGTTGGTCGTCCGCTTCAGGGTGTCGTCGTGCATGATCACCAGCTCGCCGTCCTTGGTGCGCTGGACGTCGTTCTCGACCCAGCGGAACCCCATGTCGCGGGCCTTGTCGATGGCCGCGATGGTGTTCTCCGGGGCGTAGGCCGAGGCGCCGCGGTGCGCGACGACCAGCGGCTGGTCGTGTTTGACGGTGCCCGGCGCCGGGGTCTGCGCGGAGGCGGTGGCGGTGGGGAGGACGAGTGCACCGGCTCCCAGGAGGGCAGCGGTGGTGGCGGCAGCACGTGCGTACACGGGTACTCCTCGCGTCGTGTGATCGCGGACGGCTTGAGAGTGACAGTCCACGGCCAACGGGAGACAGGTGCAGGATGGCCACAGGTTGAACGGAGTCGTCAAAGACAAGGACCCCGCGCGTGGGGATGGCGATTCTTTGCCGGAAAATCGTTCGTACGTTCCGGGCTGAGCTTTACTCTCAGCCTCAGCCGACGGCCTTTCAGATGGCCGCCGGACGGGGGTGCATGGAGCGTATTCAGGGCATTTGTTCACGACAGGCGGAAGGGCTACCGGGCATGCAGGGCACGGTCGACGGGTTCAGCTACGGAGTCGTCACGCCGGTGGTGGCCTACCTCATGGCGTGTCTGGGAGGGGCGCTCGGGCTGCGCTGCACGACCAGATCGCTGCTCGTGGAGCACTCCTGGCGGCCCGGCTGGCTGGCACTCGGCTCGGCCGCGATCGGCTCCGGGATCTGGACCATGCACTTCATAGCCATGATGGGCTTCACCGTCGAGGAAGCCCCGATCCACTACGACAAGCCGCTGACCTTCGCGAGTCTCGCCGTCGCCATCGTCATGGTCGGCATCGGGATCTTCATCGTCGGCTACCGCGGCGCGACGGGCACCGCCCTCTTCACCGGCGGGACGATCACCGGACTCGGCGTCGCCACGATGCACTACCTGGGAATGGCCGGTATGCGTCTTCGCGGGACGCTGGAGTACAACACGCTGACCGTCGCCGCGTCCGTGGTGATCGCCATGGTCGCCGCGACCGCCGCGCTCTGGGCGGCCGGGCAGGTCAGGGGGATCCTGTGGAGCCTCGGCGCCAGCCTC
Source organism: Streptomyces venezuelae (assembly GCF_008642355.1). Lineage (NCBI taxonomy): Bacteria > Bacillati > Actinomycetota > Actinomycetes > Kitasatosporales > Streptomycetaceae > Streptomyces > Streptomyces venezuelae. Next base: position 1,880,979 of record NZ_CP029193.1, on the reverse strand, counting down.
GTCATGGGACTGGCCGTGAGCGGCATGCACTACATGGGCATGGCGGGCCTCAGCGTCCATCTGCACGGCTCGGGCGCCGCCCCGCCCGGTGACTCGCCCGCGGAGATCCTCGCGCCCATGATGATCGGCCCGCTCGCCTTCCTGCTCCTCGCCGGGGTCATCGTGATGTTCGACCCGCTCATGGTGATGGGCGGCCAGGCGGACGTCAGGAACCCCGCGAACGGCAACCGCACCCGGCAGGCCTACCCCGTCCCGCGCTCCGGCGACCGGCACGTGCCCGTCTCCCGCCGCAGGACCCGGCCGCGCTCCCGCACCCGCCCCGGCTCCCGCACCCCGCAGAACTGGTGAGGTCGGCCGCACCCGGCGGCGCCCCGCGGGACCGAACCGGGGCGCCGCCGGACGGCCGGTCCCGCCCCGTTGTCAGTGCGGAGTCGTACGGTTGATTCCATGCGGCCCGTATCCAAGATCGAACGCACGGTGGCACCTTTCGAGGTCGTCAGTCCGTACCAGCCCAGCGGCGACCAGCCGACCGCCATCGCCGACCTCGAGCGGCGCATCCGCGCGGGTGAGAAGGATGTCGTCCTGCTCGGCGCGACCGGCACCGGCAAGTCCGCCACCACCGCGTGGATGATCGAGAAGCTCCAGCGCCCCACCCTCGTGATGGCGCCGAACAAGACACTGGCCGCCCAGCTGGCGAACGAGTTCCGTGAGCTCCTGCCGAACAACGCCGTCGAGTACTTCGTCTCGTACTACGACTACTACCAGCCGGAGGCGTACGTTCCGCAGTCGGACACGTACATCGAGAAGGACTCCTCGATCAACGAGGAGGTGGAGCGCCTGCGCCACTCCGCCACGAACTCGCTGCTGACCCGCCGCGACGTGGTCGTGGTCGCCTCCGTCTCCTGCATCTACGGCCTCGGCACCCCGCAGGAGTACGTGGACCGCATGGTCCCCCTCAAGGTCGGCGAGGAGATCGACCGCGACCAGCTCCTGCGCCGCTTCGTCGACATCCAGTACACGCGCAACGACCTGGCGTTCACGCGCGGCACCTTCCGCGTCCGCGGCGACACCATCGAGATCTTCCCGGTCTACGAAGAGCTGGCCGTGCGCATCGAGATGTTCGGCGACGAGATCGAGGCCCTCTCCACCCTGCACCCGCTCACCGGCGAGGTCATCAGCGACGACGACCACCTGTACGTCTTCCCGGCCTCGCACTACGTAGCGGGTCCCGAGCGCCTGGAGAAGGCCGTCACCGGCATCGAGAAGGAGCTCACCGAGCGCCTCGCCGAGCTGGAGAAGCAGGGCAAGATGCTGGAGGCCCAGCGCCTGCGCATGCGCACCACGTACGACCTGGAGATGCTCCGCCAGATCGGCTCCTGCTCCGGCGTCGAGAACTACTCGATGCACTTCGACGACCGCGCCCCCGGCACCGCCCCCAACACCCTCCTCGACTACTTCCCGGAGGACTTCCTCCTGGTCCTCGACGAGTCGCACGTCACGGTCCCGCAGATCGGCGCGATGTACGAGGGCGACGCCTCCCGCAAGCGCACCCTCGTCGACCACGGCTTCCGGCTGCCCTCCGCGCTGGACAACCGCCCCCTGAAGTGGGAGGAGTTCCTCGGCCGCATCGGGCAGACGGTCTACCTCTCGGCGACCCCGGGGAAGTACGAGCTCTCGCGCGGCGACGGCTTCGTCGAGCAGATCATCCGCCCCACCGGCCTCGTCGACCCCGAGGTCGTCGTCAAGCCCACCGAGGGCCAGATCGACGACCTCGTGCACGAGATCCGCACGCGCACCGAGAAGGACGAGCGCGTCCTGGTCACCACCCTCACCAAGAAGATGGCCGAGGACCTCACGGACTACTTCCTGGAGCTCGGCATCCAGGTCCGCTACCTGCACAGCGACGTCGACACCCTGCGCCGCGTGGAGCTCCTGCGCGAACTGCGCGCCGGTGAGTACGACGTCCTGGTCGGCATCAACCTCCTCCGTGAGGGACTCGACCTCCCCGAGGTCTCCCTCGTGGCGATCCTCGACGCCGACAAGGAGGGCTTCCTGCGCTCCGGCACCTCCCTGATCCAGACCATCGGCCGCGCGGCGCGCAACGTGTCCGGCCAGGTCCACATGTACGCCGACAAGATCACTCCGGCGATGGAGAAGGCCATCGACGAGACCAACCGGCGCCGCGAGAAGCAGATCGCGTACAACAAGGAGAAGGGCATCGATCCACAGCCCCTCCGCAAGAAGATCAACGACATCGTGTCGCAGATCGCCCGCGAGGAAGTCGACACCGAGCAGCTCCTCGGCTCCGACTACCGCAAGGCGAAGGCCGGTAAGGCACCGGTGCCCTCGCTCGGCGGCGAGGCGGCCAAGGCGGGCAAGGCCGCCGCGCCCGCCAAGGGCAAGGCGAAGGGCAAGAAGGGCGCCCAGACCGTCCCCACCGACCGGCCCGCCGCCGAACTGGCCGAGCAGATCGACGAGATGACCGAGCGCATGCGCGCGGCCGCCGCCGACCTGCAGTTCGAGATCGCGGCCCGGCTGCGCGACGAGGTGTCGGAGATGAAGAAGGAACTCCGGCAGATGCGGGAGGCGGGCCAGGCCTGATCCCGGTCGGCCCGAGCCCGGCCCGATGCTGTGACGGCAGGGCCTCGGGAACACGTCTGGGGCCCGGGAAACGGCGTACTGCCCGGTCTGTTGCAAAGCCGCCACAAAGTACGGCCCGGACTGCTGCTTCGCAGGTCGGAGTGCATAAGGTGCTGGGCAACCGCAAGAGGCGGTTGCCCAGGCAGTTCGAGAGGGGACAGCGCGTGACGGTCAACATGACCAAGGGTCAGGCCATCAGCCTGCAGAAGGACGACGGGGGCGCCCTGACCGCGGTGCGCATGGGACTGGGGTGGCAGGCGGCTCCGCGCCGCGGTCTGTTCGGCTCGCGGACCCGTGAGGTCGATCTGGACGCCTCGGCGGTGCTGTTCGCCGACAAGCAGCCGGTGGACGTCGTGTTCTTCCGCCACCTGGTGAGCGACGACGGCTCCGTGCGGCACACCGGCGACAACCTCGTGGGCGGCGTCGGCGCGGGCGGGGACGACGAGGCGATCCTCGTCGACCTCCAGCGGATCCCCGTCCACATCGACCAGATCGTCTTCACGGTGAACTCGTTCACCGGCCAGACCTTCCAGGAGGTGCAGAACGCGTTCTGCCGCCTGGTCGACGAGACCAACGGCCAGGAGCTCGCGCGCTACACCCTGGACGGCGGCGGCCAGTACACCGCGCAGATCATGGCGAAGGTCCACCGGGCGGGCGCGGGCTGGCAGATGACGGCCATCGGCACTCCGGCCAACGGCCGCACCTTCCAGGACCTGATGCCGTCGATCCTGCCGCACCTGTAGAGCGCCACAAGCACCATCCGTACGTACAAGGGGGAACGAACGCGATGACGGCCGAGCTGGTGCGGGGGCAGAACCACCCGCTTCCCGGGACCCGTATGGAGATCCGCGTGTCGGCGGGCCGGCCCGTCGTCGCGGGCGCCACACTCGGCGACGACCGGGGCCGGGTCCACGGCGTGGAGTGGGTGGCCCACCCCGGCTCGCCCACCCTGCCGGGCCTCGAGGTGTCCAAGCAGGCGGCCGCCGACCACCGCCTCGCCGTCGACCTCGGCGCCCTCCACGACACCGTGCACCGCGTCAGCGTCCTGCTCGCGCTGCCCGTCGGCGTCGAGGGTCCGGCCACGTTCCGCGCCCTCGCCGCACCCTTCATCGCGGTCACCGGACTCGACGGCACCGAGATCGCCAGCTACACCATCACCGACCTGGACGCCGAGTCCGCCGTCGTCGCCCTGGAGCTCTACCGCCGCCAGGGCGCCTGGAAGGTCCGCGCCGTCGGCCAGGGGTACGCGGGCGGCCTCGCCGACATGCTCACCGACCAGGGCCTGCCCGAGGCCCGCGAGCTGGCAGCCGCCATCAACGAAGCGGTCGCCCGGGGCCTGGCCCGCTCCGTGGCCGCCCCGCCGCCCCGCCCCGCCGAGGGCACCCGCGTGCGCACCGCGTCCCAGGGTCAGGAAGGCCACCCCGCCCCGCCGCCCGAGAGCCACCCCGACGCCGCACCAGGACGCCCCGCGCGGCAGCCGGGCGACGACGCCCCGCTCGCCCCCGCCGACCGGCCGAGCGGCGGCCCCGTCGACTACGCGCACCCGCGCCGCCAGACCACCGCGCCCCCGCCACCAGCGCCCACCGCACCACCGGCCCGCCCCGGGGAACCCGCCCAACCGGTCGCGGGCGACGCCACCGGCTGGTCCATGGAGGAGCGGCTCTACAACCAGGTGTGGGGCATGTTCGAGGATCTGGCCCGCACCACGGCGGCGTACCGCAGCGCCGTCGACTTCGCCGACTCCCGCATGGAGCAGGAGCTCGACAAGGTCCTCTCCGACCCGCGCAGCCGCATCGGCGGCGCGGGTGACGCCGCACGCGAGAGTGCCCGCGCCAAACACGCCGACCTCGTCGCCCGCGCCAGGGCCGCCCTCGACCGCGACCTCGCCCAGCTCGCCGCCGAGGCCGAGGTCGTCGAGCCCGCCCTGCCCCCGGCGTACGCGTCGTGGAGCAGCCCGGCCTGGCACGCCTACCGCGCTCCGATGGAGATCCCGATGGCGCTGCGCCTCGGCGACCTCCACCTGCCCGAGCGCGTCGACCTGCGCATCCCGATGCTCGTCCGGCTGCCCCTGGAGCGCGGCCTGTGGATCGACAGCGGCAAGGCCCTCACCAACTCCTTCACCGACGCCGCCGAGCTGCGCAGGCTGGCCATGGACACCGCCGTCGCGCACGCCGCGCGGCTCCTCGCGGCCTATCCGGCGGGCGAGTTCCAGGTGCACGTCATCGACGCGGCGGGCGCCGCCGCGTCCTCGCTCGCCCCGCTCGTGGAGGCCGGTGTGCTCGCCGGGCCCCCGGCCACCGGGGCGGCGGGCGTCGCGGACGTCCTCGGCGGGCTCACCCAGCGCGTGGACCTGGTCCAGATGGCCGTCCGCGGGGGCGCCGCCGACGCGCTGCCGCCGGACCTGGACATCGCCGAGCAGCTCCTGATCGTCAACGACTTCCCGCACGGCTTCGACGACCGGGCGGTGACGCAGCTGCGCTACCTCGCGGACGAGGGACCGGCCGTCGGCGTCCACCTCATGATGGTCGCCGACCGCGAGGACGCCGCCGCGTACGGCCCGCTGCTCGACCCGCTGTGGCGTGCGCTGCTGCGGCTGACGCCGGTGCCCGACGACCACCTCGCCGACCCCTGGGTCGGGCACACCTGGACGTACGACCCGCCGGTGATCCCGGCGAACAGCCAGATCCTGCGGCAGCTCCTCGACCGGATCGCGGTGGCCAGGCGCAATGGCGGGCGTTGACGTCAAAGCGACTTTTGTACCTCCCTGACCAGGCCTTTTGGTTTTCGTTTGCCGTCTCCTTTACCAATGCTTGGTGTTTCGCGTACGCTTCTACCTGCGGAGGGGAGTACTCCCGGCTGCGACGTACCCGTCAATACGGACCGCCATCGGTCCCGGGGCGTCGGCCCGACACATGGCGGCAACCGCCTCGGGTGGAAGAGACCTCCGGCAGCGACGACGCTGATCAGTAGCCGTACGACGCCGGAGGCGCAGTGGACGTTTCAATGACCCTGTGGGTGACGACCGTTCTCGGTCTGTGTGCCCTGATCGCGGTCGACTTCTTCATCGGGCGCAAGCCCCATGACGTGTCGATCAAGGAAGCCGGAATCTGGACGATCGTCTGGATCGTCCTCGCGGCGCTCTTCGGACTCGGCCTGCTCGTCGCGGGCGAGAGCCAGGCGTCCGGCGAGTTCTTCGCCGGCTTCATCACCGAGAAGTCCCTCTCCGTGGACAACCTCTTCGTCTTCATCCTGATCATGGCGAAGTTCTCGGTCCCCTCCCACCTGCAGCAGCGCGTGCTGCTGTTCGGCGTGCTGATAGCGCTGGTCCTGCGAGCGATCTTCATCGCCGCCGGCGCCGCGGTGATCGCCAACTTCTCGTGGGTCTTCTACATCTTCGGCGCGTTCCTCATCTACACCGCCTGGAAGCTCATCCAGGAGGCCCGCGCCGACGAGGAGGAAGAGGACTGGGAGGAGAACCGTCTCCTGAAGTCCATCGAGAAGAAGTTCGGCGTCTCGGACCGGTACGAGGGCACGAAGCTGTTCGTCAAGAAGAACGGCAAGAAGATCATGACGCCGCTCATGGTCGTCATGCTCGCCATCGGCACCACCGACGTGCTCTTCGCGATGGACTCCATCCCGGCGATCTTCGGCCTCACCCAGGACCCGTACATCGTCTTCACCGCCAACGCCTTCGCCCTGATGGGCCTCCGCCAGCTGTACTTCCTCATCGGCGGACTCCTCAGGAAGCTGGTCCACCTCAGCTACGGCCTGTCGGTGATCCTCGGCTTCATCGGCGTGAAGCTCGTCCTGCACGCCCTGCACGAGAACGGGGTGCACGTCCCCGAGATCTCCATCCCCGTCTCGCTCGGCGTCATCTGCGGCGTCCTGGTGATCACCACGATCACCAGCCTCATCGCCTCCAAGAAGCAGGAGCAGCAGGCCGCCGCCGAGGCCGGGGACGACGCCCGCAAGGACAGCGTCGAGGCCTGACGGCACCCCTCCCGCCCGGCAGCGGGCGGGAGGGACCGAGTAGCGGCACCAGAGCGCCCGGGGCAGCATCGAGTCATGGTCACTCGGCTCCGGGCGCTCGGCACGCAGTGGACGGCCGTGGTGCCCGTCCTCGCCATCGTTCTCCTCGCCCTCACCTGGGGGCGGGACCTGCCCGGCGTGGTGGTCGCCGTGGTGACACTGGTCCTCGCCGGGGCGGTGCTCGCCGCCGTCCACCACGCCGAGGTCATCGCGCACCGCGTCGGCGAGCCCTTCGGCTCACTCGTCCTCGCGGTCGCCGTCACCATCATCGAGGTGGCGCTGATCGTCACCCTCATGGCCGACGGCGGCGACAAGAGCTCCACCCTCGCGCGGGACACCGTCTTCGCCGCCGTGATGATCACCTGCAACGGCATCGTCGGACTCTGCCTCCTGGTGGGCGCGCTCCGCCACCGCGTCGCCGTCTTCAACCCCGAGGGCACCGGCGCCGCCCTCGCCACCGTCGCGACGCTGGCCACGCTCTGCCTGGTCCTGCCGACGTTCACCACCACCAAGCAGGGCCCCGAGTTCTCCACCGCCCAGCTCACCTTCGCCGCGATCGCCTCGATCGTCCTCTACGGCCTCTTCGTGACCACCCAGACCGTGCGGCACCGCGAGTACTTCCTGCCCCTGACCGAAGAGGGCGAGGTCATCGACACCGACGGCCACGCCAAGGGTCCTTCCTCCAAAGCGGCACTGCTGAGCCTGGGGCTGCTCGGGCTCGCGCTGGTCGGAGTGGTCGGCCTGGCCAAGGGCGTGTCCCCGACGATCGAGTCGGGCGTGGAGAGCGCCGGCATGCCGCACGCCGTCGTCGGCGTGATCATCGCGCTGCTCGTACTGCTTCCGGAGACCATCGCGGCCGTGCGCGCCGCCCGCCGCGACCGCGTCCAGACCAGCCTGAACCTCGCCCTCGGCTCGGCGATGGCCAGCATCGGGCTGACCATCCCGGCCGTCGCCGTCGCCTCCGTGTGGCTGTCGGGACCGCTCGTGCTGGGGCTGAGCTCCACCCACATGGTGCTGCTCGCGCTCACCGTCATCGTCGGCACGCTCACGGTCGTGCCCGGACGCGCCACGCCGCTGCAGGGCGGTGTCCACCTGGTGCTGTTCGCGGCGTTCCTGGAACTCGCCGTCACCCCGTAGCGGCGGCCGGGTCGGGGGCCGCTACCGGACGGGTCTCCGGCAGCAGCGCGAAGCAGCCGAGGCTCAGCAGCGCGATGCCCGTCAGATACGCGGCCACACCCCACGGCGTCCCTCCGCCCTGCGCCGCCGCCGTCGCCACGATCGGGGTGAGCGCACCGCCCACCACCCCGCCGAGGTTGTAGCCGACCGCGGCGCCCGTGCACCGCATCCGGGGCTCGTAAAGCTCCGGCAGATACGCGCCGATCACCGCGAACATCGCGATGAACGCGAGCATCGCCACCAGGAACCCGGTGAACATCAGCAGCGGCTGCCCGGTCGAGAGCAGCGCGATCATCGGGAACATCCACAGGGCCGTCGCGGCGCACCCGAACAGGCACAGCGGACGCCGTCCGTAACGGTCCCCGAGCACGGCGACCACCGGCGTCAGGGCGCCCTTCACCACCACCACGGCCATGATGCAGCCGAGCATGACGGTGCGGCTGACGCCGAGTTCCTCCACTCCGTACGAGAGCGACCACGTCGTCACGGCGTAGAACACCGCGTACCCGACCGCCAGTGCGCCCGCCGTGAGCAGCACGAGACGCCAGTGGTCGCGCACCACTTCGGCGAGCGGCACGCGCGCGTGCTCGCGCAGCCCCAGGAAGTCCGGGCTCTCGGCGAGCGAGCTGCGCAGCGCGAGGCCCACCGCCACGAGCAGCCCCGCGATCCAGAACGGCACCCGCCACCCCCAGGCCGCGAACTGCGCCTCGCTGAGCGTCGCGGACAGACCCAGCATGATGCCGTTGGCCAGCAGGAACCCGACCGAGGGGCCGACCTGCGGGAAGCTCGCCCACAGCCCGCGCCGCTCGGCCGGCGCGTGCTCCGCGGTCAGCAGCACGGCACCGCCCCACTCGCCCCCGAGCCCGAGCCCCTGCAGGAACCGAAGGACGAGGAGCAGCACGGGAGCGGCGATCCCGATCGACTCGTACGTGGGCACGCAGCCGACGGCGACCGTGGCGACGCCGGTCAGGAGCAGCGACGCGATGAGGACGGGCCGCCGTCCGTGCCGGTCACCGATGTGCCCGAAGAGGACGGACCCCAGCGGGCGCGCGACGAACCCCACTCCGAAGGTCGCGAACGCGGCGAGAGTTCCCGCGAGCGGCGAGAACGTGGGGAAGAACAGCGGCCCCAGGACCAGAGCGGCCGCTGTCCCGTAGATGAAGAAGTCGTAGAACTCGATGGCGGTCCCGGCGAGCGAGGCGGCCGCGAGACGCGGCAGTGAGGGTGGTGCGGTTCGGTGCATGCCGCGTCAACTACCCACGGTGACCCCCAGTAACGCATCGCGACCAACTCGCGTCGCTGGGGAGTGTGTTCCCGTGCGTGGAGTGCGTGATAGACCTCCCCTATGACGCGCAGCCTCGCCACCGCCCCGATCATGATCCTGAACGGCCCGAACCTGAACCTCCTCGGTCGGCGCCAGCCCGAGATCTACGGCACGGACACCCTCGCCGACGTCGAGGTCCTCTGCGCCAAGGCCGCCGCAGCGCACGGCGGGACCGTGGACCTGCGGCAGAGCAACCACGAGGGCGAGCTGGTCGACTGGATCCAGGAGGCGCGCGAGCACCACGCGGGCATCGTCATCAACCCCGCGGCGTACTCCCACACGTCCGTCGCGATCCTGGACGCCCTCAACACCTGTGATGGCTTGCCGGTGGTGGAGGTGCACATCTCCAACATCCACCAGCGCGAGGCGTTCCGGCACCACAGCTACGTCTCGCAGCGCGCCGACGGCGTCATCGCCGGATGCGGTGTGCAGGGGTACGCGTTCGCGGTGGAGCGGGTGGCGGCGCTGGTGGCCGCCGGGGCGTGACGCGTACCCCTCCGGATCACCAGCCCCGCGCGCGCCACTCGGCGAGGTGCGGCCGCTCGGCGCCGAGCGTCGTGTCGCCGCCGTGGCCGGGGTAGACCCACGTCTCGTCCGGCAGCGCCCCGAAGATCTTCGTCTCCACGTCGTCGATGAGGCTCGCGAAGGCCTTCGGGTCCTTCCACGTGTTGCCGACGCCGCCCGGGAAGAGGCAGTCGCCGGTGAACACGTGCGGGTGGCCGTGCGGGTCGTCGTAGACCAGCGCGATCGAACCCGGGGTGTGGCCCACCAGGTGCCGCGCGGTCAGCGTGACGCGGCCGACCGTGATCGTGTCGCCGTCGTCGACCAGGACGTCCGTCGGGACGGGGATGCCCGTGGCGTCCTCGCGACCCGCGTACGTCCGCGCCCGGGTGGCCCCGACGACGGCCGCGAGGGCCTGCCAGTGGTCGCCGTGCTGATGCGTGGTGACGACGGACGCGATGCCGTCGTCACCGATCAGCGTCAGCAGCGTCTCGGCGTCGTTCGCCGCGTCGATCAGCAGCTGCTCGCCGGTGGCCCGGCAGCGCAACAGGTAGGCGTTGTTGTCCATCGGCCCGACCGCGACCTTCGAAATCATCAGGTCCGGCAGCTCGTGCACATCCGCGGGTCCGCCGACCTTCACCGCTCCGCTGTACGTCATGTCCGCCAGCCTATAGCGGGGGCAGGGCGGGCAGGAGGCCCCCTTCGGCCGTGAGTGCGGTGCCGTCGCGGCGGCCCGCGAGCCAGCCGACCACGTCGGGCGCGGCCCCGGAGACGGTGACTTCGGGGCTGCCCGCCCTACCGGTGCTCCACGCGTGCGTGCCGTCCGTGATCCGGACGGGCGGGACGTCGGGGTTCCCCGAGAAGCGTGCCGTCAGGAAGGCGATCTCCCGCTGCACGAAGTCCACGGGCAGGTCCTCCAGCTCGTACCCGATGCCGAGGTCGACGTGGTGCAGCTCGACCTCGACCCAGCGCCGGAAGGGCACCCGCGCCGCCGTATCCGTGACGCCGTTGCGGAGCTCCACCGTGCGGGACCAGTCGGCGTCCCGCTCGCCCTCCGCCAGGAAGCGGGCGCCGCTCTCGCGCACGTCCGCCAGTTGCGCGTCCAGCGGCCGAGGGGCGTCCCGCTCGATGTCCGCGTCCCTGGCCTGCGCGCTCTCGTACATCGGCCGCCCGGCGAGGACGTTCACCAGCGCGTCCGCGTTCCGCGCGATGTGGGCGAGGACGTGGCCGCGGCTCCAGCAGGGGAGCCGTGACGGCTCGGCAGTCGAATCGTTGTTCAGTTTCGCCGCTGCGCTGAGCAGCCGGTCGGTCGCGTCACGTACAGACGCCAGGTCGCGCACATGATCAATCATGCGGTCGACAATAGCTGCGCCACACGTTCGGGTGAAGGGCTCTCGGGGCGGCCGCAAATCGAATACGCGTGCTATATGGTCGATGGCGGCATCGGGCATTCTTGAAGGTCCGGGTTTGTTGTGCATGTGGAACCAGGGAAGCGGCCCGGCGTTGTCAGTGGCTCGCCCTAGTCTGTGAACGACGGGGGTTCTGCCCCCTGTCTCTCTCTCAAGAAAGGTGCGGACCCGGCGTGGCCGACCGTCTCATCGTCCGTGGCGCGCGCGAGCACAATCTCAAGAACGTCTCGCTCGACCTCCCGCGCGACTCACTCATCGTTTTCACCGGACTCTCCGGGTCGGGCAAGTCCTCGCTCGCGTTCGACACGATCTTCGCCGAGGGCCAGCGGCGGTACGTGGAGTCCCTCTCCTCGTACGCCCGCCAGTTCCTCGGTCAGATGGACAAGCCGGACGTCGACTTCATCGAGGGCCTCTCGCCCGCGGTCTCCATCGACCAGAAGTCGACGTCGCGCAACCCGCGCTCCACGGTCGGCACGATCACCGAGGTGTACGACTACCTGCGCCTGCTCTTCGCGCGCATCGGCAAGCCGCACTGTCCCGAGTGCGGTCGCCCGATCTCCCGGCAGTCGCCGCAGGCCATCGTCGACAAGGTCCTCGAGCTGCCCGAGGGCAGCCGCTTCCAGGTCCTGTCCCCGCTGGTGCGCGAGCGCAAGGGCGAGTTCGTCGACCTCTTCGCCGACCTCCAGACGAAGGGGTACTCCCGCGCGCGGGTCGACGGACAGACGATCCAGCTCTCCGAGCCGCCCACGCTCAAGAAGCAGGAGAAGCACACCATCGAGGTCGTCGTCGACCGCCTCACGGTGAAGGACTCCGCCAAGCGCCGCCTGACCGACTCCGTGGAGACGGCCCTCGGCCTCTCCGGCGGCATGGTCGTGCTCGACTTCGTCGACCTCCCCGAGGACGACCCCGAGCGCGAGCGGATGTACTCGGAGCACCTCTACTGCCCGTACGACGACCTGTCCTTCGAAGAGCTGGAGCCCCGCTCCTTCTCCTTCAACTCGCCCTTCGGCGCCTGCCCGGACTGCACCGGCATCGGCACGCGCATGGAGGTCGACCCCGAGCTGATCGTCCCGGACGAGGACAAGTCCCTCGACGAGGGCGCCATCCACCCCTGGTCGCACGGCCACACCAAGGAGTACTTCGGCCGGCTCGTCGGAGCCCTCGCCGACGCCCTCGGCTTCTCCACCGACATGCCGTGGGCCGGACTCCCGCAGCGCGCCAAGAAGGCCCTCCTCAACGGCCACAAGACGCAGATCGAGGTCCGCTACCGCAACCGGTACGGCCGCGAGCGGGTCTACACCACCGCCTTCGAAGGTGCCGTCCCCTTCGTCAAGCGCCGCCACAGCGAGGCCGAGAGCGACGCGAGCCGCGAGCGGTTCGAGGGGTACATGCGCGAGGTGCCCTGCCCCACCTGTGAGGGCACGCGCCTCAAGCCGATCGTCCTGGCCGTCACGGTCATGGGGAAGTCCATCGCCGAGGTCTCCGCGATGTCCATCAGCGACTGCGCGGACTTCCTCGCCGAACTGCGGCTGGGCGCCCGCGACAAGAAGATCGCCGAGCGCGTCCTCAAGGAGGTCAACGAACGCCTGCGGTTCCTGGTCGACGTCGGCCTGGACTACCTCTCGCTGAACCGCGCCGCGGGCACCCTCTCCGGAGGCGAGGCCCAGCGCATCCGCCTGGCCACCCAGATCGGCTCCGGCCTGGTCGGTGTCCTGTACGTCCTGGACGAGCCGTCGATCGGTCTCCACCAGCGCGACAACCACCGCCTGATCGAGACCCTCGTCCGCCTGCGCGACATGGGCAACACCCTCATCGTCGTCGAGCACGACGAGGACACGATCAAGGTCGCCGACTGGGTCGTCGACATCGGCCCCGGCGCGGGCGAGCACGGCGGCAAGGTCGTGCACAGCGGCTCCATGAAGGAGCTGCTCGCCAACGACAAGTCGATCACCGGCCAGTACCTGTCGGGCAAGAAGGCCATCCCGGTGCCGGACGTGCGCCGCCCGGCCGACCCGTCCCGGCAGCTCACGGTGCACGGCGCCCGCGAGAACAACCTCCAGGACATCGACGTCTCCTTCCCGCTCGGCGTCCTCACCGCCGTCACGGGCGTCTCGGGCTCCGGCAAGTCGACGCTCGTGAACGACATCCTGTACACGCACCTGGCCCGCGAGCTGAACGGCGCCCGGTCCGTCCCGGGCCGCCACACGCGCGTGGACGGTGACGACCAGGTCGACAAGGTCGTGCACGTCGACCAGTCGCCCATCGGCCGCACCCCGCGGTCGAACCCGGCGACGTACACGGGCGTCTTCGACCACGTCCGCAGGCTCTTCGCGGAGACCACGGAGGCGAAGGTCCGGGGCTATCTGCCCGGCCGCTTCTCCTTCAACGTCAAGGGCGGCCGCTGCGAGAACTGCTCCGGCGACGGCACGATCAAGATCGAGATGAACTTCCTCCCGGACGTGTACGTGCCGTGCGAGGTCTGCCACGGCGCGCGCTACAACCGCGAGACGCTGGACGTGCACTACAAGGGCAAGTCCATCGCCGAGGTCCTCGACATGCCGATCGAGGAGGCGCTCGACTTCTTCGAGGCCGTGCCCGCCATCGCCCGGCACCTGAAGACGCTCCACGACGTCGGCCTCGGGTACGTACGCCTCGGGCAGTCGGCGCCCACGCTCTCCGGAGGCGAGGCCCAGCGCGTGAAGCTGGCCTCCGAACTCCAGAAGCGGTCGACGGGCCGGACCGTGTACGTCCTGGACGAGCCGACCACCGGTCTGCACTTCGAGGACATCAGCAAGCTGATCACGGTCCTCTCCGGCCTGGTCGACAAGGGCAACACGGTCATCGTCATCGAGCACAACCTCGATGTGATCAAGACGGCCGACTGGGTCGTCGACATGGGTCCCGAGGGTGGCAACGGCGGCGGTCTGGTCGTCGCCGAAGGCACGCCCGAGGAGGTCGCGGGCGTCCCGGCCAGCCACACCGGCAAGTTCCTGCGGGACATCATCGCGGCGGACCGGATCAGCGACGCGGTGCCCTCGCAGGGGCGTAGCGCGGCGAAGAAGACTCCCGCGAAGAAGAGCGCCGCGAAGAAGTCGGCCGCCAAGAAGGTGGTGGCGGCGAGCGCCACGGCCAAGAAGACGGCCACGGCGCGGACGAGCGCGGCCACGAAGAAGCCTGCCGCCTCCAAGGCGGCCACGGCAGGCTCCGCCAAGAAGACCGTCACCAAGAAGGCCGCCCCCGCCAAGAAGACGGCCGCGAAGAAGACCGCGCGGGCCCGCAAGGCCTGACCGGCGCCGCGCATGGGGGACCCGACCGGGATTCCCGACCGACGCGCCCCGCCCCTCACCAGGGGCGGGGCGCGTCGTCGTGCGCGGGGGAGCGGCGGCCCGAAGACGTCTTGTCCGGCGCCCCGTTGTCATGGTCGGCTTGCCCCATGCCCGTACGCAGCGAACGCGCAGGCCCCGTCACCACCGTCGTGCTGTCCCGCCCCACCGCGCGGAACGCCGTCGACGGGCCCACGGCCCGCGCCCTCGCCGACGCCTTCCGCGACTTCGACGCCGACCCGCGCGCCTCCGTCGCCGTGCTGTGGGGCGAGGGCGGCACGTTCTGCGCGGGCGCGGACCTCAAGGCGATCGGCACGCCCGACGGCAACGAGGTCACCGAGGACGGGGACGGCCCCATGGGCCCCACCCGGATGCGTCTGACGAAACCGGTGATCGCGGCGATCGCCGGCCACGCCGTCGCGGGCGGCCTCGAACTCGCCCTCTGGTGCGACCTGCGCGTCGCCGAGGAGGACGCCGTCCTCGGGGTGTTCTGCCGCCGCTGGGGCGTCCCGCTCATCGACGGCGGGACGGTGCGGCTGCCCCGGCTGATCGGCGAGGGGCGCGCCATGGACCTGATCCTGACCGGCCGCCCGGTGGGCGCCGCGGAGGCGCTGGGCATGGGTCTGGTCAACCGGACCGTGCCCACGGGCACCTCACGCGCCGCGGCCGAGCGCCTGGCCGCCGAGATCGCCGCGTTCCCGCAGACCTGCATGCGGCACGACCGGCTCTCCCTGCTCGAACAGAGCGGCCTGCCCGAAGAGGAGGCGATGGCGGGCGAGCTGGCCCATGGCCTGCACTCCCTGGCGGAGGCGGCACAAGGAGCGGCACGGTTCGCGGCGGGGGCGGGGCGGCACGGGGCGTTCAACGGGCGTTGAGCGCAGGGACACCGCCGCGTTCAGCGTTCCGCGACCGGCTCCAGGAACTGCATGTCCAGCTGGATCTTCACGACGTCGCCGAGCAGCCCCGGGGCGAAGTCGAGCCCGAAGTCGCCGCGGCGGATCTCGCCCGACGCCTCGAACCCCGCGTGCCTGCGCTCCCGGCCGGGGAAGCCCTCGACACCGCCGAACTCCACGGCCAGCGTCACCGGCCTGGTCACGTCGCCGATGGTCAGCTCGCCTTCCATCACCCACTCCTCGTCCGCGCCCGCGATCCGCGTCGAACGGAACGTCATCGTGGGCCGTTTCTCGACGTCGAGCAGATCGGAGGACACCACGTGCGCGTCCCGGTCCTTGTTCCCCGTGTCGATCGAGGCGAGGGCGATGGTGGCCGTCACCGAGGAGTCCTCGGCACGCTCACCCACCACCAACTCCGCCCGCACGTCGGCGAATCGGCCGCGCACCTTGGAGATGCCGAGGTGGCGGACGGAGAAGTTGACGGCGGAGTGCAGGGGCTCGATCTCCCAGACCCCGGCGGCCAACGGCAGCGCGGGGGCGGGTGCAGAGGCGGAGGCGGACGAGGCGTTGGTCGCTTCAACAGTCATGGCCCCACCTTGCGCCGCGCTCCGGCCGCGAGGGAGGCCGAGCCGAGGCTGGTAGTGACAGGGCCACGATCCGCGGCCCTGCCGTTGGTACGTTCGCACCGTGAGCGAGAAGAAGCCGTGAGCGAGAAGAAGCCGTGAGCGAGAACGAGCTGGGTGCCTTCCTGCGGGCGCGACGGGAAGCCGTCACGCCCACCGAGGCCGGCCTGCCCACCGGCCCCCGCCGCCGCACTCCCGGCCTGCGCCGCTCCGAGGTCGCCGCCCTCGCCGGCATCAGCGTCGAGTACCTCACCCGGCTCGAACAGGGCAGGGACCGCCACCCCTCCGCCCAGGTGCTCGGCGCGCTCGCCGACGCGCTCCGCCTGCGCGTCGAGGAACGCGTCCACCTGCGCCGCCTGGAGAAGGAGAGCGGCAAGGACCCGTGCTGCCCGGCCGCAGTCGCCCCGGCCGCGTCGGTCAGGCCCACCGTGCGCGCCATCCTGGACAGCATGGAGCCGACGCCCGCCGTCCTCCTGAACCGCCTCGCGGACGTGCTGGCCTGCACGACGGGCTACCGACGGATCGCGGAACCCCTCGGCATCCTGGACGGCGCGCGACCCAACCTCGCCCGGTACGTCTTCACCGACGAGCGGGCCCGCGCCGCCCACCCCGAGTGGGACCGGCTCGCCGACGACCTGGTCGGACACCTGAAGACCGACTCGATGCTCGACGATTCCCATGTGCGGGGCTTCCTCGACGAGTTGACCGTCGACGCGGGCGCACCCTTCGCCGACCGGCTCACCGGCGCGCCCGTACTGCCCCGCCGCAGCGGCGTCCAGCGCATGATCCACCCCGACGCGGGCCCGCTCCGCCTCGAATACGAGACGCTCGCGCTGCCCGACGCCGACCCGCAGCGGCTGATCGTCTACGTACCGGCGGACAGCGCCACCGCGGCCGCCCTGGACCGGCTCAACGGCCGCAGACCCGGCGGCCTGCACGTCGTCAACGGCTGACGGCACACCAGCACACCGGTCGACCAGCGCACCTGCCGGCCGGCGGCGGTCACGGTCGGGCCAGTTCCGCCGCGTACGGAGGCTCCGCGCCCGCCCGGGAACACGTGAGCGCCGCCGCGTGTGCCGCGAACCGCAGCACGTCCGTCCAGCCCTCCGCGCCGAGACCGGCGAGCGCGTCCGCCGACAGCGCGTCCCGGGCGCGGAGGCCGTGCAGCAGCGCCGCGTTGACGGTGTCGCCCGCGCCGATCGTGTCGACCACGTCGACCTTCTCGCCGGGCACGCGCAGCTCCGTACCGTCCCGCGTGTACAGCGAGAGCCCGTCGCCGCCGTGCGTGACCACCACGGCGGCGGGCCCGGCGGCCAGCCACTCGTGCGGGGTGCCGCCGAGCCAGTCGGCGTCCTCCCGCGACAGCTTGAGCAGCGTCACCGACGGCAGCCAGCTCTTGAAGCGCGTGCGGTAGGCGTCCGCGTCGGGGATCAGACCGGCGCGTACGTTCGGGTCGAGCGCCGTGAAGACACCGTTCGCCGCCGCCCGGCGCATCAGTTCCTCGTACGCGCTCGCGCCCGGCTCCAGGACGAGCGAGCAGGTGCCGAACGACATCGCCCGCACCCCGTCGGGGAGGCGGTCGGGCACTTCGAAGAGCCGGTCGGCCGTGCCCTCGACGTAGAAGGAGTAGCCCGCCGAGCCGTCCGCGCCGATCGAGGCGACGGCGAGCGTCGTCGGCTCCGGACCGCGCTGCACGGGCGTCACGTCGACGCCGGCCGTCCGCAGCCCGTACAGCAGTGCCTCGCCGAACACGTCCCGGGAGACGCGCGAGCAGAAGGCCACGGGGGAGCCGAGCCTGCCGAGCGCCACGGCGGTGTTGTACGGGCCGCCACCGAGGCGCGGGGCGAGCGCGGGCAGCCCGGCGCCGCCACCCGCACCGGCGTGGTGCACGCTGTCCGGTTCCCCGCCCGCGTCCTGCGGTACGAGGTCGATCAGGGCCTCTCCTGCGACGACAATCACGGGTCATTCCTCTCGGGCACCGTCCGGGTGGGCTCGCCGCGCCCAGGCTAGGCCGTGCGCGGCGCAGCACGCGGAACCGGGCAGGACTCGGGCACGGTCGTGCCCGACCCGGTCGGAGCGCGGTGCACCGGTATGGTCTGATCCGTCACCGATGCCCTCCTGACCTGTGGAGACACCATGTCCGGCACCCCCCACGCCGCCCGTCGCACCGTGCTGCGGGCCGCCGCTCTCGCCCCGGCCGTCGGACTCGGTCTCACCGCCTGCTCGTCCGGCGACGGGGCGAACCGGTCGGCGCCGACCGCGCCGGTGGATCTCGGCAAGGCCGACGACGTGAAGGTGGGCGCCTCCAAGCTGTACAAGGACAGCAACGTCGTCGTCAGCCGGATCTCCGACGACGAGTACAAGGCGTACAGCACGATCTGCACCCACGCGCGCTGCCCCATCCAGAACCTGGAGGGGCACAAGCTGATCTGTCAGTGTCACGGCAGCGAGTTCGACGCCACCAACGGCAAGGTGCTGCACGAGCCGGCCAACGAGCCGCTCCCCGAGGTGCCGGTGAAGGTCACGAACGGCAAGATCATCGCGGGCCCGGCGAAGAAGGCCTGACCCCGGGCGGCCGTTCGGCTCTCACTCCCAGTCCCACGCGATCCCCAGGATCCCCGCCCGCACCTGCGGCTCGACCACGTGCACCGACCGGTGGCTGCCGCTCAGCGTCAGCTCCTGCCGGCCACCGCGCGGGGCCGCCGCCGACTGCTGGGTGAAACGGTGGCAGCGTACGGGCAGCGCCTTCTCGTCGTACCGGATCTGCAGTGCGTACTGGCCCCCCGCGTAGGTGAAGCCGCGCATGTACTCGGTGGCGGTCCCGGCCGTGCCGTCCTCGAAGCCGTAGCCGAACAGATGGGTGTCACCCGCGCGCAGCCGGGCGTCGAAGAGCAGCTCGGCGACGAGCACCCCCGTGCCCTTGTGCCAGCGCACCCTCCCCGTGCGGCAGTTCTCCAGGGCGAGCACCCGGACGCGGTCGGGCGCGCACCCGGGGTCGCCGTGGTGGATGGCCACGTAGCGGTCCACGCCGTCCCGGTGGGCGCGTACGACATGCTGCGACTCGCGGCCGAGCAGCTCGCGTGCCGCGCCGATCCGCACCCGTTCGTGGTGGCCGATGGTGTGCAGCCCGCCGTCGACCGGCGAGCCGAGGTCGGTCAGAAGGGACCGCAGCACGTCGGACGCCTCCACCAGGGAGCGGTACGAGCGGGCGGCGGGCCGGGCCCGGTCCGCGCGCTCCGCCGGCCGCACGAGCAGCCTGATCAGTGACTCCTCCGGGAGCTGGAGGATCTCCTCAAGGGCGCGTACGGCGCGCAGGGACTCGGGGCGCTGCGGCCTGCGGGCGCCCTGCTGCCAGTAACTGAGGCTCGTCACCCCTACGTTGACGCCGTGCCGGACCAGATGGTGGCGTATGCGCTGCAGGGGGAGGCGCCGCGCGGCGATGGCGGTGCGCAGCGCGAGGTGGAAGGGGCCGGTGCGCAGGGCGGCCTCCAGGTCCGCGGGCGCCTCGGGCCCGGGTTCCGCCGCGAGTGGTGTGCCGTGCCGCAAGACGGGCTCCTCTTGTGAACGTTCACATCTGCCGTTCCGGCGTTCGCGCCGGTGGGGGCGGGCTGCCAGGTGGACGCACGGCCCGCGTTCACATCCGTACGCCGCCGTTCACGGCCCAAGTAATTCCGCATTGAAGCGTGTTGACCTGCACCCGACAACACTTGATGCTCAATCGCAGCGTCCGGACGCGCTCCTCCAACCCCACCCGCATGGGAGGAACGCGATGCGCTCACCACACAGCAGGAGCGGCGGCGCCGGCAGGCAGAGATGTCTCTCCGCGCTCGCCGTCGTCACGGCGGCCCTGTTCGCCGCGCCGGTGGCCACGGCCACGGCAGCCCCGATCCACCCCGCCCCCGCCACGTCGGCCGCGCCCGAGGCCCGCACGGCCAACGCCGACCCGTCCGTTCTCGCCGCCAAGCGGCTGAACATCACCATGCAGGCCCAGCAGAAGACCAACTGGTGCTGGGCGGCGGGCGGCAACACCATCGCGACCTACATGGGCCGCAACTACAGCCAGAACCAGTTCTGCAACGCCGCCTTCGGGCGCAGCCAGAACACCGAGTGCCCCAACAACCAGGCCACGCTCGGCAACGTGCAGAGCGGCCTGCGCTGGGCGGGCATCAGCCCCGGCTCGTACGTCACCGGATGGCTGCGCTATCCGACCGTGAAGGCCGAGATCGACGCCGGCCGCCCGGTCGAGACCCGCATCCAGTGGTCCAACGGCGGCGGCCACATGCACGTCCTCTACGGCTACGACGACGCCGGCAGCTGGGTCTACTGGGGCGACCCCTGGCCATCGAGCGACCGCTACAACTGGGCCTCGCACGCCTGGTACGTCGACAACAACACCTTCTCCTGGACCCACTCGCTCTACCGGATCGGGGCGTGAGAGCGATGACCCGTCACCCTTCCCGCCCCGTGCCGGGCCGACTGGTGAGGGCCGCGCTCGCGGGCAGCGCCGCCACCCTGCTCCTCGGTCTCGCCGCCCCCGCCGCCTCCGCCGACACCGACCCCGCCGCGCCGTCCGCCGCGTCCAGGGCCGCAGCGCACCGGGCGGCCGAGGCGCCGAAGAACCTCGACACGCTCTCCCGCTTCTTCGCCAGGGAGGGCGCGGTCACCAAGGCCGCGGCCGACCCGCGCGTCGAGGGCAGGACCGTGCCCGTGTACTACCTCTCTCCGGACTTCGTCGCGGGCAAGAAGGGCGCATCCATCGCCCGCCTTGAGTTCCTCGCCAGCAAGGCGGTCTCCTCCGACGGCCAGGAGGCGTCCCTGTGGACCGTCCGGCAGGGCGGCACCTGGCAGGTCGTGAACATCGCCACCGGCGACGACGAGACCCACTACGCGCGCGTGGGCGCGGAAAAGGCCCCCGGAGGCACCGTCTTCCACGAGCCGCAGATCAACGCCTGGTATGTCCTGGACGACCGGGACGGCACACACACGCGCGTGCTGCCCCTCGACAAGGACGCCACACGCGCCGTGGGCGCGCAGGGCACCTCGGTCGCCGCCTACCGCGAGCGCGTGCACAAGGCGTACGCCGACAAGCTGCCGGGCTCCGCCTATGAGAAGTCGGGCAAGGCGGGCGGCTACGACGAGCCCGCGCCGGGACCGAAGACGGACGACGGCGGGCCGGTCACGGTCGCCTCGTCGCTGGCGGGCGCGGGGGCACTGCTCGCCCTCGGCCTCTCCGGAGCGGCTCTCGTCAGGCGCCGCGGCGCCCGGCAGCGGGGCTGAGCCGGGGGAGCGGCGGCCGGGACGCCGGCCGCCGCTCCGCAACCCACCGCGCTCTCAGTTCAGCGCGCTGCCGGCCAGCCACTGCTTCCAGTCCACGTTCCAGTCGCCGTAGCCGTTGCCCGGCGCCACGGTCTCCTTGGAGCCGACGACCCGCACGATGTCGCCGGGGATCACCTCTTCGTAGAAGCGCCGCGCGGTCCCGTCGGTGGCCAGGCCTATGCAGCCGTGCGTGACGTTGCTCTCCCCGGCCGTGGCGTTGGCGTTCGGGTTCTCGTGCAGGTACGTACCCGAAGTGGTCAGGTGCACCGCGTAGTTGTAGTAGTCCTTGTACGCCTTTCCGTATCCCACGGTCCGGGAGTCCATGAGGACACGGGACTGCTTGTCGAGGACGACCATCGTGCCGTTCCAGGTGTCCATGCCCGGGGCGCCCGCGGTCACCTTCACCTCGCGCGTCCTGCCGTCCTTCACCACCTTCATGGTGTGGGTCCGCACGTCCACCGTGGCGACGAGTGAACGGCCCACCTCGAACGTCCGGGTGGTCCGCGATCCCGCGCGGACGGTGACCTTCGTGCCCGGCTTCCACGGCTCGCGCGGCCGGTAGTCGACGCGCTGGCCGTCGTGCAGGTTGCGGTCCTTCACCCAGCTCCACGACCCCGTCACGCCGGGGTCGGTCGTCACCTTCAGGCGCCGCTCGACCGCGGCCCGCTCCGCCTCCGGCACCGGGCGGTCGAAGGTGAGCGATATCGGCATGCCTACGCCGACGGTCCGGCCGTCCGCGACGTTGACCCGCACGTTCTTCAGGGCGGCGGGATCCGGAGCGGGCTTCGTCGTGGGCTCCTGCCGCGCCGCCGCGCGGTCCGCCGCGGGCTTCGCGTCGGACGCCCGTCCCTCGTCCGCCCCGCCCTGCGCGGAGCAGCCCGCCAGCGCGAGCGAACAGAGCACCGCGGCCCCCCACGCGCGCGTGCCGCGCCTCGCCGTCATTCCTGTGGTCATCGGTCCCCCTGGGCTGTGTTTCGATATACGCGACCTGTACGCACGGCGGAGGCGGCGGGTTGCACGCGAGATGCGGGAAATTCCAGAACACGTGATCCGGCGGGGCCGGACGGGGGCGCGGGGCATGACGGAGGACGAGTTCGACGCGTTCTACGCCGCCGCCTTCCCGCGCCTCGTCGGTCAGCTGTACGCGCTGACCGGTGATCACGGCGAGGCGCAGGACGTCGTCCAAGAGGCGTTCGTACGCGCCTGGGACCGCCGCCGCAGCTTCCTCGCCGACGAGGCCCCCGAGGCCTGGATCCGCACCGTCGCCATGCGCCTCGCCGTCAGCCGCTGGCGCAGGGCCCGGCGCTGGGTCGACCTGGTGCGCAGGAACCCGCCCGCCGACCGCGTACCGGGGCCGGGACCCGAACGCACCGCCCTGGTGCAGGCGCTGCGCACCCTCCCCGAGGCGCAGCGCACCGCCGTCGTCCTGCACCATCTGTGCGACCTCAGCGTCGAGCAGGTAGCCTCCGAGACCGGCTCGCCCGTCGGGACGGTCAAGGCCCGCCTCTCGCGCGGCCGGGCGGCGCTCGCCGCGCAGCTGTCCGCCGGACCGGACGCGATCGGCGCACGTGACGACGACGGTGACGGGCGGAGCGCGAAGGAGAGTGGCCGTGTCCGATGACCTGACCTCCGCGCTCCACGGCCTGGCGGCCGACCACGCGACGCCGCCGCCCGTGCCCGGCGCCGAGATCCGCCGCCGCGCCGTGGTGCGCGGACGCCGCCGCCGCGCCGCGGCCGCGGGAGTGACCCTCGCCACGGCGGCCGTGGCCGTGACCGTCGTCGCCGGACTTTTCACCGGCTCGGACGACGCCCCCCGGCCGCACAGGAAACCGGCCCCCGTCGCCACGGACAGCGCCCGCGCGCCCGCCGCCACCGTCGACCTGGCCCGGCACCGCATGACGCTCGACGGCCGGGAGCTGCCGGTCTCCGCGGGCACCGCGGCGCACCCGACGCCCACCGGCCGGATGACGGTCGTCGCCACGTACCCGAAGAAGCGCCTGACGGCGGGGAACGTGGGACTCGACAAGTACGACCTGACGCTGCCCTGGGTCGTCGAACTGCGCACCCCCGACGGCTCGACCAACTACGTCGTCGCCCTCACCTACAACGAGAAGGCGCCGGGCGACATGGACGTCACCAAGGGCTGGATCGGCCTGCGCGTGGACGACGCCCGCACCTTCCACGACAGCGTCGAACCCGGCGACGTGATCACCGTCCGCACCGGTGCCTCCGGCGGCTGACCCGTACTGTCAGCGGCCGCCAGTAGGCTGTCCGACATGGCCGACCCTTCCAGCTACCGCCCCAAGCCGGGACAGATCCCCGACGCCCCGGGGGTCTACAAATTCCGCGACGAGCACCGCCGGGTGATCTACGTCGGGAAGGCCAAGAGCCTGCGCCAGCGCCTGGCCAACTACTTCCAGGACCTGACGGGGCTCCACCCGCGGACCCGCTCCATGGTGACGACGGCCGCGTCCGTCGAGTGGACGGTCGTCACCAACGAGGTCGAGGCGCTCCAGCTGGAGTACACCTGGATCAAGGAGTTCGACCCCCGCTTCAACGTCAAGTACCGCGACGACAAGAGCTATCCGTACCTCGCGGTGACGATGAACGAGCAGTTCCCGCGCGTGCAGGTGATGCGCGGCGCCAAGAAGAAGGGCGTGCGCTACTTCGGGCCCTACGGCCACGCGTGGGCGATCCGTGACACCGTCGACCTGCTCCTGCGCGCCTTCCCGGTCCGCACGTGCTCCGCGGGCGTCTTCAAGAACGCCACCCGCACCGGCCGCCCCTGCCTGCTCGGGTACATCGGCAAGTGCTCGGCGCCCTGCGTGGAGCGCATCACGGCCGACGACCACCGCCAACTGGCCGAGGACTTCTGCGACTTCATGGGGGGCCGCACGGGCACGTACATCCGCCGTCTGGAGCGGCAGATGGCGGACGCGGCCGAGGAGATGGAGTACGAGCGGGCGGGCCGCCTGCGCGACGACATCGAGGCCCTCAAGAAGGCCATGGCGAAGAGCGCCGTCGTCCTCGCCGACGCCACCGACGCCGACCTCATCGCCCTCGCCGAGGACGAGCTCGAGGCCGCCGTGCAGATCTTCCACGTCCGCGGCGGACGTGTGCGCGGCCAGCGCGGCTGGGTCACCGACAAGGTAGAGGCGGTCACCAGCGGCGACCTCGTCGAGCACGCCCTCCAGCAGCTGTACGGGGAGGAGCGCGGCGACGCCGTGCCCAAGGAGGTCCTCGTCCCCGCCCTGCCCGACCCCATAGAACCGGTCCAGGAGTGGCTGACCGAGCGCCGCGGCGCCAACGTCTCGCTGCGCATCCCGCAGCGCGGCGACAAGAAGGCACTCATGGAGACCGTCGCGCGCAACGCGCAGCAGTCCCTCGTCCTGCACAAGACCAAGCGCGCCTCCGACCTCACCACGCGCTCGCGCGCCCTGGAGGAGATCGCCGCCGCCCTGGAGCTGGACAGCGTCCCGCTGCGCATCGAGTGCTACGACATCTCGCACCTCCAGGGCGACGACGTCGTCGCGTCGATGGTCGTCTTCGAGGACGGCCTCGCCAGGAAGAGCGAGTACCGCCGCTTCCAGATCAAGGGCTTCGAGGGCCAGGACGACGTCCGCTCCATGCACGAGGTGATCACGCGCCGCTTCAAGCGCTATCTCGCGGAGAAGGAGAAGAGCGGGGAGTGGGTGGACGAGGAGACCGGTGAGGTGGCCGACCTCGGGCCCACCGAGGAGGACGGCCGCCCCAAGCGGTTCGCGTACCCGCCGCAGCTCGTCGTCGTCGACGGCGGCCAGCCGCAGGTCGCCGCCGCCAAGCGGGCCCTGGACGAGCTCGGCATCGACGACATCGCGGTGTGCGGTCTCGCCAAGCGCCTGGAGGAGGTCTGGGTGCCCGACGAGGACGACCCGGTCGTCCTGCCGCGCACCAGTGAGGGCTTGTATCTCCTCCAGCGGGTACGTGACGAGGCCCACCGCTTCGCGATCACCTACCAGCGGACCAAGCGGGCCAAGCGCTTCAAGGCCGGACCACTGGACGAGGTGCGCGGTCTCGGCGACGCCCGCAAACGGACGGTGATCAAGCACTTCGGTTCGGTGAAGCGGCTGCGGTCCGCGACGATCGACCAGATCTGCGAGGTTCCGGGCGTGGGCCGCAAGACGGCCGAGGCCATCGCGGTGGCCCTCGCCCAGGCGGCACCCGCCGCCCCGGCGGTCAACATGACCACCGGGGAGATCCTGGACGACGACGAGCCGCTCGCCGCCGCCGAGGAGGTGCCGGCCGCCGACGAGCCGCTCGTCGCGGCCGAAGAGGACCGGGAGCCGCCCCTCGGGGCCGCGCCCGGGGAGAATGGGAGCGGGGAGCCCGTGACCGCGGGCACCCCGGAAGAACGACGGGGGCAGGAGACATGACCGAGCACGACGAAGGTGGAGAGCAAGTGAGTGCGGGCACGCCCATGGAGACGCCGGCCGTCCCGGACGCCGCGATTCCCGAGCTGGTGATCATCTCGGGCATGTCCGGCGCCGGACGCAGCACCGCCGCGAAGTGCCTGGAGGACCTCGGCTGGTTCGTGGTCGACAACCTGCCGCCCGCGCTAATCCCCACGATGGTGGAGCTCGGCGCCCGCTCGCAGGGCAACGTCGCCCGCATCGCGGTCGTCGTCGACGTGCGCGGCAGGCGGTTCTTCGACAACCTCCGCGAGTCCCTCGCCGAGCTGGAGTCGAAGAACGTCACCCGGCGCATCGTCTTCCTGGAGTCCTCCGACGAGGCCCTGGTCCGCCGCTTCGAGTCGGTCCGCCGCCCGCACCCGCTGCAGGGCGACGGCCGCATCGTCGACGGCATCGCGGCCGAGCGCGACCTGCTGCGCGAGCTGCGCGGTGACGCCGACCTGGTCATCGACACCTCCAGCCTGAACGTGCACGAGCTGCGCGCCAAGATGGACGCCTCGTTCGCGGGCGAGGAGGAGCCCGAGCTGCGGGCCACCGTCATGTCCTTCGGCTTCAAGTACGGCCTGCCCGTCGACGCCGACCTGGTCGTGGACATGCGCTTCCTGCCGAACCCCCACTGGGTCCCCGAGCTGCGCCAGTACACCGGCCTCAACGAGGAGGTGGCGGCGTACGTCTTCAACCAGCCCGGCGCCAAGGAGTTCCTCGACAGGTACGCGGAGATGCTCCAGCTCATCGCCGCGGGCTACCGCCGCGAGGGCAAGCGCTACGTGACGATCGCGGTCGGCTGCACCGGCGGCAAGCACCGCTCCGTCGCCATGTCGGAGAAGCTCGCGGCGCGTCTGGCCTCCGAGGGCGTGGAGACGGTCATCGTCCACCGGGACATGGGGCGCGAATGACCCCGAACCGCCGGAGCGTCCGCCTGAGCAGGCTGGGCCGCAAGAGGGGCACCCAGCCGAAGGTGGTCGCCCTCGGCGGTGGCATGGGCCTGTCCGCCTCGCTCGCCGCACTGCGCCGCATCACCGGAGCCGGTGACCTCACCGCCGTCGTCACGGTCGCCGACGACGGCGGCTCCAGCGGCCGGCTCCGCGACGAGCTGGGCGTGCTGCCCCCCGGTGACCTGCGCAAGGCCCTCGCCGCGCTCTGCGGCGACGACGACTGGGGCCAGACCTGGTCCCGCGTCATCCAGCACCGCTTCCAGTCCAAGGGTGACCTGCACGAACACGCGGTCGGCAATCTGCTGATCGTCGCCCTGTGGGAGCAGCTCGGCGACCACGTCCAGGCGCTCGACCTCGTCGGGAGGCTGCTCGGCGCGCAGGGCCGCGTGCTGCCCATGTCGGCGGTGCCGCTGGAGCTCCAGGCCCTGGTCAGGGGCCACGACCCGGCGCGCCCCGACGACGTGGACACCGTGCGCGGGCAGGCCACGGTCGCCCTCACGCCCGGCGAGGTCCAGTCCGTGCACGTCGTGCCGCACGACCCGCCGGCGGTCCCCGAAGCGGTCGCCGCCGTCCTCGACGCGGACTGGGTGGTCCTCGGTCCGGGCTCGTGGTTCTCCTCGGTGATCCCGCACCTCCTGGTCCCCGAACTGCTCGACGCGCTCACCGAGACGAAGGCCCGGAAGGTGCTCTCGCTCAACCTCGCGCCGCAACCGGGAGAAACCGAAGGGTTCTCTCCGCAGCGTCATTTGGAGGTTTTGGCCCGACACGCCCCTAAACTCGCCCTGGACGTGGTGCTGGCCGACGAGGCCGCCGTGCCCGACCGTGAGTCACTGACCGATGCCGCCAAGCGGCTCGGTGCCACGGTCGAGCTGGCGCCGGTGGCCCGGCCCGACGGGACTCCGAGGCACGACCCGGAGCTCCTGGCAGCCGCGTACGACCGTATTTTTCGGATGCATGGAAGGATCGGCCCATGGCGATGACGGCAGCGGTGAAGGACGAGATCTCCCGGCTCCCCGTCACCCGGACCTGCTGCAGAAAAGCAGAGGTCTCGGCGATCCTGCGGTTCGCGGGCGGCCTTCACCTGGTGAGCGGCCGCATCGTGATCGAGGCGGAGCTGGACACCGCGATGGCCGCACGGCGGCTCAAGCGGGACATCCTGGAGATCTTCGGGCACAGCTCGGAGCTGATCGTGATGGCCCCCGGCGGCCTCAGGCGCGGTTCGCGCTACGTGGTCCGGGTCGTCGCGGGCGGCGACCAGCTGGCCCGCCAGACGGGTCTTGTCGACGGCCGCGGCCGTCCCATCCGGGGCCTGCCGCCGCAGGTGGTCTCGGGGGCCACCTGCGACGCCGAGGCGGCGTGGCGCGGCGCGTTCCTCGCGCACGGCTCGCTGACCGAGCCCGGCCGGTCCTCCTCCCTGGAGGTGACCTGCCCGGGGCCGGAGGCCGCGCTCGCGCTGGTCGGCGCCGCGCGCAGGCTGCAGATCGCGAGCAAGGCGCGCGAGGTGCGGGGCGTGGACCGCGTGGTCGTCCGTGACGGCGACGCGATCGGCGCGCTGCTCACCCGTCTGGGTGCACACGAATCGGTGCTCGCCTGGGAGGAGCGGCGGATGCGCCGCGAGGTGCGGGCCACCGCCAACCGCCTCGCCAACTTCGACGACGCGAACCTGCGCCGCTCGGCCCGCGCGGCCGTCGCGGCGGGTGCCCGCGTGCAGCGCGCCCTGGAGATCCTCGGCGACGAGGTGCCGGAGCACCTCGCGGCCGCCGGACGCCTGCGCATGGAGCACAAGCAGGCCTCCCTGGAGGAGCTGGGCGCGCTCGCCGACCCGGTGCTGACGAAGGACGCCGTCGCGGGCCGCATCCGGCGCCTGCTCGCCATGGCCGACAAGCGCGCCCAGGACCTGGGCATTCCGGGCACGGAGTCCAACCTGAGCGAGGAGCTCGCGGACAACATGGCGGTCTGACCCGCCGCTCCCGTACGTCCCGGAGACATCTCGTACGTCTCGTCAGCCGCTGGTGTCCCACAGGGCACCGGCGGCTTTCGCCTGCCGCCCCGCACGCCTGCACCCGCCGTATTGACATGATCATGCACTGTCACGAGCCTGGCATCCCGCACATCTGTGCCGGACAACCGCAAGGGGGGCTCATGAGACGAAGAGCGAGCGCGAGATCCGTTCTCGCCACCGGCGCACTACTGGTCGGCGGCCTCGTCGCCGCGCCGACCGCCCAGGCCAGTGGCCCGGGCAAGGCCCCGGCCGCCGACGACCCGGCGGCCCTGCAGGTCTACCAGGCAGAGGTCACCGAGAAGCAGATACCCATCCTCGCCGAAGCCGGCCAGGACACCCACGAACTCGCGGGACAGGCACCCGAGAGCGGCACCCACTCCGTCGAGCTGTACCTGACCGAGGGCCAGGCCAGGGCCATCGAGCGCAAGGGCATCGAGCTCAGCGAGCACAAGGTGTCGGCGGCGGCACTGAAGCGGATCGAGGCCGCGGGAGACGGCGTCTACCGCCCGTACAGCGGAAAGGGCGGCCTCCAGGAGGAGATCGTCAAGACCGGGCAGGCACACCCCGGCATCACCAAGGTCGTCTCCATCGGCAAGACCCTCCAGGGCAAGGACATCCTCGCCCTGAAGCTCTCCAGGAACGCCAAGAAATCCAAGGACGGCTCCAAGCCCGCCACGCTCTACATGTCCAACCAGCACGCGCGCGAGTGGATCACCCCCGAGATGACCCGCCGCCTCATGCACCACTACCTGGACAACTACGGCAAGGACAAGCGCATCACCAAGCTCGTGAACTCCACCGAGCTGTGGTTCGTGCTCTCCGCCAACCCCGACGGCTACGACTACACGCACGCTGCCGACGGCAACCGGCAGTGGCGCAAGAACCTGCGTGACATCAACGGCGACGGCAAGATCGCCCCGGGCGACGGCGTCGACCTCAACCGCAACTTCGCCTACAAGTGGGGCTACGACAACGAGGGCTCGTCCCCCGAGCCGTCCTCCGAGACGTACCGCGGCACGGGCCCGATGTCCGAGCCCGAGACCAAGGCGCTCGACCGCTTCCAGAAGCGCATCGGCTTCACGTACGGCATCAACTACCACTCCGCGGCCGAACTGCTCCTCTACGGAGTGGGCTGGCAGGTCGCCACACCCACCCCGGACGACGTGCTCTACCGCGCGCTGAACGGCACCCCGGAGAAGCCCGCCGTCCCCGGCTACCACCCGCAGGTCTCCTCCGAGCTGTACACCACCAACGGCGAGGCCAACGGCCACGCGGGCAACATCAACGGCATGTCGATGTTCACCCCGGAGATGTCCACCTGCCAGACCGCGTCGAACGTGGACCCCAATGACGCGTGGAAGCCCCAGGACTGCGCCTCGATCTTCACCTTCCCGGACGACGAGAAGCTGATCCAGCAGGAGTTCGCCAAGAACGTCCCGTTCGCGCTCGCCGTCGCCGAGACCTCGCTCCACCCCGACCAGCCGGTCTCCGTCAGCGGCATCGAGGCCCCCGATTTCACCCCCGACTCCTTCACCACCTCATACGCCCGCGGGGGCGACCAGGAAGTCGCCGTCACCGCCCGCAAGTCGGTGCGGGACAAGGAGCTCAACTACCGCGTCAACGGCGGCCGCACGCACGATGTGGGTCTCAAGGCCTGGAAGGGCGGCGAGACCTACGGCGGCGACGACAACCTCCACTTCGACGAGTACCGCGCCGAGATCGAGGCCGCCCGCGTCGGCGACAAGGTGGAGGTGTGGTTCACCGGACGCACCAAGAAGGGCCGCACCCAGAGCGACCACTTCACCTACACCGTCGCCGAGCGCCCGAAGGCGAACACCCTCGTCGTCGCCGAGGAGGGCGCGACGGCCACCCAGACCCAGAAGTACGTCGACGCCATCAAGGCCAACGGACGCACGGCCGCCGTCTGGGACGTCGCCAAGCAGGGCGTCCCGCACCCCCTCGGCGTCCTGTCGCACTTCTCCGCCGTCGTCCACTACACCGGCGACCCCGTCCCCGGGGCGCCCACCCAACTCGCCCTGCGCGACTACCTCAACGAGGGCGGCAAGCTCATCGAGTCCGGCGAGCGCGCCGGCGGCAACGTCGACCTCGGTGAAGCCCTCACCGACGACTTCGCGCAGTACTACCTGGGCGCCTATCAGCGGCTCAACGCACCGGGCGTCACCGGCTTCAAGGGGAGCGGCGCACTCTCCGGGGTGACCACACCGCTCGCCGGAGCCGACACCAACCCGCTGGACAAGGCAGGCCGCTTCGCCGTCACCTCCGAGACGCTGCCCGCCGACAGGTTCCCGCAGTTCAAGAGCGCGGCCGCGGGCTCCTACCCCGGCCTCACCAACCCGTACGCGCCCTTCGAGGGCCAGGGCATGGCCTCGGCGACCCACGCCGACCAGGACTGGAAGCGGCTCACCCGCACCATCGACCTGACCGGCGTCACGGCGGCCGACGCGCCCGAGCTGCGCCTCGCCCTCAACTGGAACCTGGAGACCGGCTACGACCACGGCCTCCTGGAGGCGCACACCGCCGGGGCCGACGACTGGACCACGCTGCCCGACAAGAACGGCAACTCGTCCGCCGCCGTCCCCGCCGAGTGCGAGGCCGGCTACTTCGTCAACGGCCACCCGTTCCTGCGTCACTACCTGACGGTCGGCGCCACCAGCTGCACGGCGTCCGGCACCACCGGCGCCTGGAACAGCTTCACCGGCTCCTCCGGCGGCTGGAAGCCGGTCGCCTTCGACCTCAGCCCCTACGCGGGCAAGAAGATCGAGGTGGCGCTCAGCTCCGTCACCGACCCCTCCACCGGAGGCCGCGGCCTCTTCGCCGACAACGCACAAATCGTCCTCAACGGCAACGCCACGGAGACCGAGGGATTCGAGTCCTCGCTCGGCTCCTGGAGCGTCGCGCCGCCCCCGGCCGGAAGCCCCTCTATCACAGGCGACTGGGCGCGGACCGGGGAGCTCTTCCGCTCCTTCGCGGCGGTCACAGCGCGTGACAGCGTGCTCCTCGGCTTCGGCTTCGAGCACGTAGCCGGAAACGCCGAAAGGGCCGCTCTTATGGGCGCCTCCCTGGCACATCTGCGCAGCTGACAGTGCGTAATCGGGACCAAGGTCCCGGTGGCCCGTACCCCTACTGCGGGGTACGGGCCTTTGTGCCGCCAACGGGCCCTCTCGATGTCACCTCAGAGGCTTCAGAGAGGTAGGGTCGGAGGCGGTCGGGGACATCCCATACAACTCGCCGGCGTCTAAAACCGGCGTACCAACGAGGAGATCGGTTTCGTGACGATCCGCGTAGGCATCAACGGCTTTGGCCGCATCGGTCGCAACTACTTCCGCGCGCTGCTCGAGCAGGGTGCGGACATCGAGATCGTGGCTGTCAACGACCTGGGTGACACCGCGACCACGGCGCACCTGCTGAAGTACGACACCATCCTGGGCCGCCTCAAGGCCGAGGTGTCGCACACCGAGGACACCATCACCGTCGACGGCCACACCATCAAGGTGCTGTCCGAGCGCAACCCCGCCGACATCCCGTGGGGCGACCTCGGCGTCGACGTGGTCGTCGAGTCCACCGGTATCTTCACCAAGAAGGCCGACGCCGAGAAGCACATCGCCGGCGGCGCCAAGAAGGTCCTCATCTCGGCTCCGGCCAAGGACGAGGACATCACGATCGTGATGGGCGTCAACCAGGACAAGTACGACGCGGCCAACCACCACGTCATCTCCAACGCCTCCTGCACCACCAACTGTGTGGCGCCGATGGCGAAGGTTCTCGACGAGAACTTCGGCATCGTCAAGGGCCTGATGACCACGGTCCACGCGTACACCAACGACCAGCGCATCCTGGACTTCCCGCACTCGGACCTGCGCCGCGCCCGCGCCGCCGCCGAGAACATCATTCCGACCACGACCGGTGCCGCCAAGGCCACCGCCCTGGTCCTGCCCCAGCTCAAGGGCAAGCTCGACGGCATCGCGATGCGCGTCCCGGTCCCGACCGGCTCCGCCACCGACCTGGTCGTCGAGCTGCAGCGCGAGGTCACCAAGGACGAGGTCAACGCCGCGTTCAAGAAGGCCGCGGACGACGGCGACCTGAAGGGCATCCTCTACTACACCGAGGACCCGATCGTGTCGTCCGACATCGTGAGCGACCCGGCGTCCTGCACCTTCGACTCCTCCCTGACCATGGTCCAGGAGGGCAAGACGGTGAAGATCCTCGGCTGGTACGACAACGAGTGGGGCTACTCGAACCGCCTCGTCGACCTCACCGTCTTCGTCGGCGGTCAGCTCTAGTCACCAGAGCAGGCACCTAGATGTGAGCACAGGGTCCGGACCGCGCAACGTCGCGCGCTCCGGGCCCTGTTGCGCGTCAGCCCACCCAAGGAGTCCAGTTCATGAAGACGATCGACGAACTTCTCGCCGAAGGAGTCGACGGCAAGCGGGTCTTCGTCCGCGCCGACCTCAACGTGCCGCTCGCCGACGGCACCATCACCGACGACGGCCGCATCCGCGCCGTCCTGCCGACCGTCAAGGCCCTCGCCGAAGCGGGCGCCAAGGTTGTCGTGGCCTCGCACCTGGGCCGCCCCAAGGGCGCCCCGGACCCGGCCTTCTCGCTGCTGCCCGCCGCCGAGCGGCTCGGTGAACTCCTCGGCGCGCCCGTCGCGTTCGCGCAGGACACCGTCGGCCCCGCCGCGCACGACGCGGTGAACGGTCTGCAGCCCGGCCAGGTCGCCGTCGTCGAGAACCTCCGCTTCAACGCCGGCGAGACGTCCAAGGACGACGCCGAGCGCGGCGAGTTCGCCGATCAGCTGGCCGCCCTCGCCGACGTCTACGTGGGCGACGGCTTCGGCGCCGTGCACCGCAAGCACGCGTCCGTGTACGACCTGCCGGCGAAGCTCCCGCACTACGCGGGATACCTGATCGCCACCGAGGTCGGCGTCCTCAAGAAGCTCACCGAGGACGTGAAGCGCCCGTACACCGTCATCCTCGGCGGCGCCAAGGTCTCCGACAAGCTCGCCGTCATCGACGAGCTGCTCGGCAAGGCCGACCGGCTCCTCATCGGCGGCGGCATGGCGTACACCTTCCTCAAGGCCAAGGGGTACGAGGTCGGCATCTCCCTCCTCCAGGAGGACCAGATCCCGACCGTCACGGAGTACATGGAGCGCGCCGAGAAGAACGGCGTCGAGCTCGTCCTTCCGGTGGACGTCCTGGTCTCCACGGACTTCCCCGACCTGAAGACGAAGGCTCCGGCGGACTTCGAGACCGTCGACGCGGACAAGATCCCGTCGGACAAGGAGGGCCTGGACATCGGCCCGAAGACGCGTGAGCTCTTCGCCTCCAAGATCGCCGATGCCGAGACCGTATTCTGGAACGGCCCGGTCGGCGTCGCCGAGCACCCCGACTACGCGAACGGCACCGCCGCGATCGCGCGGGCCCTGCTCAACTGCGACGGCTTCACCGTGGTGGGCGGCGGCGACTCCGCCGCGGCCGTCCGTAACCTGGGCTTCGACGAAAACGCATTCGGCCACATCTCGACCGGCGGCGGCGCCTCCCTCGAATACCTCGAGGGCAAGACGCTCCCCGGCCTCGCCGCACTGGAGAACTGACACCTGATGACTACGCGTACCCCGCTGATGGCGGGCAACTGGAAGATGAACCTCAACCACCTCGAGGCCATCGCCCACGTCCAGAAGCTCGCCTTCGCCCTGGCGGACAAGGACTACGAGGCCTGCGAGGTCGCCGTCCTGCCGCCCTTCACCGACCTGCGCTCCGTGCAGACCCTCGTCGACGGCGACAAGCTCAAGATCAAGTACGGCGCCCAGGACATCTCGGCGCAGGACTCCGGTGCCTACACCGGCGAGATCTCGGGCCCGATGCTGGCCAAGCTGAAGTGCACCTACGTCGCCGTGGGCCACTCCGAGCGCCGCCAGTACCACAACGAGACCGACGAGATCTGCAACGCCAAGGTGAAGGCCGCGTACAAGCACGGTCTGACCCCGATCCTCTGCGTCGGCGAGGGCCTGGACATCCGCAAGGCCGGCCAGCAGGTCCAGTACACGCTGAACCAGATCGACGGCGGCCTGAAGGACATCCCGGCCGAGCAGGCCGAGACCATCGTCATCGCCTACGAGCCGGTCTGGGCCATCGGCACCGGCGAGGTCGCGACCCCCGAGGACGCGCAGGAGGTCTGCGGCGCGATCCGCGGCCGCCTCGCCGAGCTGTACTCGCAGGAGCTCGCCGACAAGGTCCGCATCCAGTACGGCGGCTCCGTGAAGGCGAAGAACGTCGCCGACATCATGGCGCAGCCCGACGTGGACGGCGCGCTCGTCGGCGGCGCGGCGCTGGACTCGGACGAGTTCGTCAAGATCGTTCGCTTCGGCGACCAGTGAGTATGCGCTAGCGGCGTTACGTCGTACCCTGACGGGGGTCGAAGCTCGATGCTTTCGGCCCCCGTCGTCGATTCAGATCCGAGGAAGTTGGTCCAGCCGTGGTTATGGGGTTCTCGATCGCCCTGATCGTCTTCAGCGCCTTGCTGATGTTGCTGGTGCTGATGCACAAGGGCAAGGGCGGCGGTCTTTCCGACATGTTCGGTGGCGGCATGCAGTCGTCCGTCGGCGGGTCCTCCGTCGCCGAGCGCAACCTCGACCGCATCACGGTCGTGGTCGGTCTGCTGTGGTTCGCGTGCATTGTCGCGCTCGGCCTTCTGATGAAGGCGAACAACTAGCGTCAGCCACTGGTCGCTTGTCCGGTGCGAGCCCGCGTGCGCGGCTTATCATGGGGCTTGCGTCCGGGGGTGGGGTGTAACTCCCAACACTGGACGCGCGTTGGGCCTTACGTAAACTGAGGCGCCCGCAGCAGCACCATCACGCAGGGAGTTACGACCGTGGCAAGTGGCAACGCGATCCGAGGAAGTCGGGTCGGGGCGGGGCCGATGGGCGAGGCCGAGCGCGGTGAGTCCGCGCCGCGACTGCGCATCTCCTTCTGGTGCTCCAACGGGCACGAGACGCAGCCGAGCTTCGCCAGCGACGCGCAGGTCCCCGATACGTGGGACTGTCCCCGCTGCGGCTTTCCGGCAGGTCAGGACCGGGACAACCCGCCGGACCCGCCGCGCACCGAGCCGTACAAGACGCACCTGGCGTACGTACGCGAGCGGCGCAGCGACGCGGACGGGGAGGCCATCCTCGCGGAAGCGCTCGCCAAACTGCGGGGCGAGATCTAACACGTGAATACGACAACGGAACCGGCCGGACAACGAAAAGTGTCCGGCCGGTTCCGTTGTTTGGGCACGTGTGCGGAGAGACAGTTTCGGACATCTCATCCCGCTCCCTGATCGATTAGGTTGGAGAGTGCAGCGGGGCAATTGACGTACGCACGTACGAGAGAAGGCTGAAGTCCGAGATGAACGCAGAAAGCCGCGCCAGGCTCGACCGGATTCCCGAGTGGACGGCGCTCGCCGAGCACCGTGACCAGCTGGGGGAGGTGCAGCTGCGAGAGCTCTTCGCCGCGGACCCGGCGCGCGGCACGGCGTACACCCTCCAGGTCGGCGACCTGCACATCGACTACTCCAAGCACCTCGTCACCGACGAGACGCTGAGGCTCCTGCGCGACCTGGCGGCCGCGACCGACGTCTTCGGGCTGCGGGACGCCATGTTCCGCGGCGAGAAGATCAACACCACCGAGGACCGGGCCGTCCTGCACACGGCGCTGCGCGCCCCGCGGGAGGCCGTCGTCGAGGTCGACGGCGAGAATGTCGTGCCCGCCGTGCACGCCGTCCTCGACAAGATGAGCTCCTTCTCGGAGAAGGTCCGCTCCGGCGAGTGGACCGGTCACACCGGCAAGCGCATCAAGAACGTCGTCAACATCGGCATCGGCGGCTCCGACCTCGGCCCCGCGATGGCGTACGAGGCGCTGCGCTCCTTCACCGACCGCGGCCTCACGGTCCGCTTCGTGTCGAACGTGGACGGCGCGGACCTGCACGAGGCCGTGCGGGACCTGGACGCCGCCGAGACGCTGTTCATCATCGCCTCGAAGACGTTCACCACCATCGAGACGATCACCAACGCCACCTCCGCGCGGGACTGGCTGCTGACCGAGCTGAAGGCGGGTCAGGACGCCGTCGCCAAGCACTTCGTGGCGCTGTCGACCAACGCCGAGAAGGTGTCGGAGTTCGGCATCGACACGGCCAACATGTTCGAGTTCTGGGACTGGGTCGGCGGCCGCTACTCGTACGACTCGGCGATCGGTCTCTCCCTGATGATCGCCATCGGGCCCGACCGCTTCCGCGAGATGCTCGACGGTTTCCACCTCGTCGACGAGCACTTCCGCACGGCGCCCGCCGAGTCCAACGTGCCGCTCCTGATGGGCCTGTTGGGCATCTGGTACGGCAACTTCCACGACGCGCAGTCGCACGCCGTCCTGCCGTACTCGCACTACCTCTCCAAGTTCACCGCGTACCTCCAGCAGCTGGACATGGAGTCCAACGGCAAGTACGTCGACCGGGACGGCAAGGAGGTCGACTGGCAGACGGGCCCGGTCGTCTGGGGCACGCCCGGCACCAACGGCCAGCACGCCTACTACCAACTCATCCACCAGGGCACGAAGTTGATCCCGGCGGACTTCATCGGCTTCGCCGAGCCCGTCGCCGACCTGCTGCCCGGCCTGGTCGCCCAGCACGACCTGCTGATGGCCAACTTCTTCGCGCAGACCCAGGCGCTGGCGTTCGGCAAGACGCCGGACGAGGTGCGCGCCGAGGGCGTCGCGGAAGAACTCGTCCCGCACAAGACGTTCAAGGGCAACCACCCGACGACGACGATCCTCGCCAAGGAACTGACCCCCTCGGTACTCGGCCAGCTCATCGCGCTCTACGAGCACAAGGTGTTCGTGCAGGGCGCCGTGTGGAACATCGACTCCTTCGACCAGTGGGGCGTCGAGCTGGGCAAGGTCCTCGCCAAGCGCGTCGAGCCCGCGCTGACCGAGGGCGCCGAGGTGCCCGACCTGGACGGGTCGACCACGGCGCTGGTCGCCAAGTACCGGGACCTGCGCGGGCGTTGAGTCCCGCCATGCGTTAATCGGGTGCGGGCGGCCCTCCCGGCGGGTGACACTGCTTCGGCTCTGTCACCCGCCGGGAGGGACCCCGTCATGGACCAGCTGCACGCCGCGCTCGCCGACCCCGAGAGACTCAGGCTGTACGCGCGGATCGTCCTCGACGACCTGCCGGCGCGCGAGGCCGACTCCGCCGTCGCCCGCAAGCACCTGGGCCGCCTCCTCGCCACCGGGCTCGTGGAGCGGTTGCCCGACGGCTCGCTGCGGGCCGACTCCGCCGTCTTCCGGCGCTCGCCCGACCCCGTCGACGCGCACGACCGTCCCACGGTGCCGCGTCGTCTCACCGGCTTCTTCGCGCACGGCCGTCTCACCGCCATACCGGTCCGCCCCGTCGTGCGCCACGAACTCCTCGTCCACCTCACGGACACCCTCTTCGACGCCGACCGCACCTACAGCGAGGGCGAGGTCAACGACGCCTTCCGCACCGTCCACGACGACACGGCGGCCCTGCGCAGATACTGCGTCACCGACGGCCTCCTCGTCCGCGACCAGGACGGCAGCAGCTACCGACGCGTCCTCGCCGACGCCTGAGGGCCCCGCACCGGGATGGTGCGGGGCCCTCAGGGACGTAACGCGGTGAACCGCTAGGCGACAGCCGGCGGGTACAGCTCCGGGGGGAGCTGGGAGGCCGCCGCGGCGTCCAGGAGCCACAGCGTCCGCGAGCGGCCGTAGGCACCGGCCGCGGGGGCCTGCACCTCACCGGCGCCGGACAGGGCGATGGCCGCGGCGTTCGCCTTGTCCTCGCCCGCCGCGAGCAGCCACACCTCGCGGGCCGCCCGGATCGCCGGGAGCGTCAGCGTGACGCGGGTCGGCGGGGGCTTCGGCGCGCCGTGCACGCCGACCACCGAGCGCTCCGTCTCCCGCACCGCGGGAAGCTCCGGGAAGAGCGACGCGACGTGCGTGTCCGGGCCGACGCCGAGCATCAGGACGTCGAACGTCGGTACCGGACCGTGGTCCTCCGGGCTCGCGGCCGCGGTGAGCTCGGCGGCGTAGATCTCCGCCGCCGCGTCCACCTCGTACGCGCCGTCCGAGGCCGGCATCGGGTGCACCCGGGCCGGGTTCAGGGGCACCGAGTCGAGCAGTGCCTCCTTGGCCTGGGTGTAGTTCCGCTCCGGGTCGCCGTCCGGCAGGAACCGCTCGTCGCCCCACCACAGGTCGAGCCGCGACCAGTCGATCGCGTCCTTCGCCGGGGACGCGGCGAGCGCCGCGAGCACGCCGTTGCCGTTGCGGCCGCCGGTGAGGACCACCGACGCGTGGCCGCGGGCGGCCTGCGCGTCGACGATCTTCGTGATGAGGCGGGCCGCCGCGGCCTGCGCCATCAGCTCCTTGTCGCGGTGGACGACGAGCTGCGGGGCCGCGGTCACTTCGCCGCCGCCTTCTTCGCCGCGGTCTTCTTGGCCGGAGCCTTCTTGGCCGGGTCCTTGTCCGGCTCCTCCGACGCGGCCGCCTTGGCCTCGGCCTCGGCCTTCGCGTCGTCGGACGGCTTCTCGTCGCGCAGCGTGTCCGTGTGCTCCGCCGGGTCGCCCAGGCGGTCCACGCCGTACTTCAGCGCGGACGCGTAGGTGTCGTCCGGGTCGAGACGCCGCAGCTCCTCGGCGATCAGCTCGGCCACCTCGCGGCGCTTGAGTGCCACTGCGCGGTCGGGCTGCCCCTGGATGGAGAGCGTGGCGAGCGAACCGTCGGCGCGGTCGAGCACGATGGGACCGCAGGTGGTCTCCATGCGGACACCGGTCAGGCCGGGACCCGCCGACAGCGTGCGCTTCACGGGGACGTCGAGGCGGTCCGCGAGCCACATGGCGAGCAGCTCGCAGCTCGGGTTGAACTCCTCGCCCTCCACCTGCACCGACGTGACCTTGCAGGTGACCTGGTCGAGCGCGGCGGCCAGCATGGAGCGCCACGGCGTGATGCGGGTCCAGGACAGGTCCGTGTCGCCGGGGCTGTAGGCCTCGGCTCGCGCGGTCAGCTCGTGGATCGGCTGCTCCGCGGCGTACGTGTCCGTGACGCGGCGCTGGGCCAGGGCGCCGAGCGGGTCCTTGGCGGGATCCAGCGGGGCGTTCACCGGCCACCAGGCGACCACGGGGGCGTCGGGGAGCAGCAGCGGCAGGACGACGGACTGGGCGTGGTTGATGCCCTCGCCGTAGAGCCGCAGGATCACCGTCTCGCCGGTGCCCGCGTCCGCGCCGACCCTGACCTCGGCGTCGAGGCGCGAGGTGGTGCGGTCGCGGGGCGAGCGGGCGGCGCGCTTGATGACCACGAGGGTGCGCGAGGGGTGCTCGCGGGAGGCCTCGCTGGCCGCCTTCAGGGAGTCGTAGGCGTTCTCCTCGTCGGTGACGATGACGAGGGTGAGGACCATGCCGACGGCCGGGGTGCCGATCGCGCGGCGGCCCTGCACGAGCGCTTTGTTGATCTTGCTGGACGTGGTGTCCGTGAGGTCGATCTTCATGGCCGGCGCCAGCTCCGTCCGTCTCGTGCGAGCATTTCGTCCGCTTCGGTCGGGCCCCAGGTGCCGGCCGGGTACTGCGCGGGCTTGCCGTGCTTGTCCCAGTACTCCTCGATCGGGTCGAGGATGTTCCAGGACAGCTCGACCTCCTCCGTGCGCGGGAAGAGGTTGGCGTCGCCGAGCAGGACGTCGAGGATCAGACGCTCGTACGCCTCCGGGCTGGACTCGGTGAAGGACTCGCCGTACGCGAAGTCCATCGAGACGTCCCGGATCTCCATGGAGGTGCCGGGCACCTTCGAGCCGAACCGCACCGTGATGCCCTCGTCGGGCTGGACGCGGATGACGATCGCGTTCTGCCCGAGCTCCTCGGTGGCGGTGTGGTCGAAGGGGGAGTGCGGCGCGCGCTGGAAGACGACCGCGATCTCGGTGACGCGCCGGCCGAGGCGCTTGCCGGTGCGCAGGTAGAAGGGGACGCCCGCCCAGCGGCGGTTGTCCACCTGCAGCTTGATCGCGGCGTAGGTGTCGGTCTTCGACTTGGGGTCGATGCCGTCTTCCTGGAGGTAGCCGACGGCCTTCTCGCCGCCCTGCCAGCCCGCGGCGTACTGCCCGCGCACGGTGTCCTTGCCGAGGTCCTTGGGCAGCCGGACGGCGCCGAGCACCTTCGCCTTCTCGGCGACGAGCGCGTCGGCGTCGAAGGAGGCGGGCTCCTCCATCGCGGTCAGCGCCATCAGCTGGAGCAGGTGGTTCTGGATGACGTCGCGGGCGGCGCCGATGCCGTCGTAGTACCCGGCGCGGCCGCCGATGCCGATGTCCTCGGCCATCGTGATCTGGACGTGGTCCACGTACGACCGGTTCCAGATCGGCTCGAACATCTGGTTGGCGAAGCGGAGCGCCAGGATGTTCTGGACGGTCTCCTTGCCGAGGTAGTGGTCGATCCGGAACACCTGGTCCGGGTCGAACACCTCGTGCACGATCGCGTTGAGGTCCTGGGCCGACGCCAGGTCGTGGCCGAACGGCTTCTCGATGACGGCACGCCGCCAGGAACCCTCGGGGGCGTCCGCGAGCTCGTGTTTCTTGAGCTGCTGGACGACCTGGGGGAAGAACTTCGGGGGCACGGAGAGGTAGAAGGCGAAGTTGCCGCCCGTCCCCTGCGCCTTGTCCAGCTCCTGGATGGTGGCCTTCAGCTGTTCGAAGGCCTCGTCGTCGTCGAAGTTGCCCTGGACGAAGCGCATGCCCTGGATGAGCTGCTGCCAGACCTCCTCGCGGAAGGGCGTGCGCGCGTGCTGCTTGACGGCGTCGTGCACCTCCTGCGCGAAGTCCTCGTCCTGCCATTCGCGGCGGGCGAAGCCGATGAGGGCGAAGCCCGGCGGCAGCAGACCCCGGTTGGCGAGGTCGTACACGGCAGGCATCAACTTTTTACGGGACAAATCGCCCGTGACGCCGAAAATGACCAGGCCCGACGGCCCCGCGATACGCGGGAGCCGTCGGTCTGCGGCGTCACGCAGCGGATTGCTGCTTGACAAAGTGGGTCAGCCCTTCGCGGGAGCGAGGCGCTGGAGCTCGGCCTCGGTGGACTTGAGCAGGTCGGTCCAGGACGCCTCGAACTTCTCGATGCCCTCGTCCTCGAGGAGCTGCACGACCTCGTCGTAGCTGATGCCCAGCTTCTCCACGGCGGCGATCTCGGCGCGCGCCTGGTCGTACGTGCCCGCGATGGTGTTGCCCGTGATCCGGCCGTGGTCGGCCGTGGCCTCCAGGGTCGCCTCGGGCATCGTGTTCACCGTGTTCGGCGCGACGAGGTCGTCCACGTACAGGGTGTCCTTGTACGCGGGGTCCTTGACGCCGGTCGAGGCCCACAGCGGACGCTGCTTGTTGGCCTGCGCCTTGTCCAGGGCGGCCCAGCGGTCCGAGGAGAAGACCTCCTCGTACGCCTCGTACGCGAGACGGGCGTTGGCCAGCGCGGCCTTGCCCTTGAGGGCCTTGGCCTCGTCCGTGCCGATGCCGTCCAGGCGCTTGTCGATCTCGGTGTCCACGCGGGACACGAAGAAGGACGCCACGGAGTGGATCTTCGACAGGTCCAGGCCGCGCTCCTTGGCCTTCTCCAGGCCCGCCAGGTACGCGTCCATCACCATGCGGTAGCGCTCCAGCGAGAAGATCAGCGTGACGTTGACGCTGATGCCGAGGCCGATGACCTCGGTGATCGCCGGGATGCCCGCCTTGGTGGCCGGGATCTTGATGAGCGCGTTCGGCCGGTCCACCAGCCAGGCGAGCTGCTTGGCCTCGGCGACCGTCGACTTGGTGTTGTGCGCGAGCCGCGGGTCGACCTCGATCGACACCCGGCCGTCCTGGCCGTCGGTGGCGTCGAAGACGGGGCGCAGGATGTCGGCGGCGTCCCGGACGTCCGCCGTCGTGATCATGCGGATGGCCTCTTCGACGGTGACCCCGCGGGCGGCGAGGTCCGAGAGCTGCTGGTCGTAACCGTCGCCCTGCGAGATCGCCTTCTGGAAGATCGAGGGGTTGGTCGTGACGCCCACGACGTGCTGCTGGTCGATCAGCTCGGCGAGGTTGCCGGACGTGATCCGCTTGCGCGACAGGTCGTCCAGCCAGATCGCGACGCCTTCTTCTGAAAGGCGCTTGAGTGCGTCTGTCATGGAATTACATCTCCTACTTGGTCGTATATGGGCGTCAGCGCTGAGCGGCGGCGATCGATTCCCGCGCCGCCTCGGCCACCGCGTCAGCGGTGAAACCGAACTCGCGGAACAGCACCTTGGCGTCCGCGGAAGCACCGAAGTGCTCCAGCGAGACGATGCGTCCGGCGTCACCCACGAAGCGGTGCCAGGTCAGGCCGATGCCCGCCTCGACCGCCACGCGCGCCTTGACCGACGGCGGCAGCACCGAGTCCCGGTACCCCTGGTCCTGCTCCTCGAACCACTC
Organism: Streptomyces venezuelae; assembly: GCF_008642355.1. Lineage (NCBI taxonomy): Bacteria > Bacillati > Actinomycetota > Actinomycetes > Kitasatosporales > Streptomycetaceae > Streptomyces > Streptomyces venezuelae. The sequence goes on along the minus strand of NZ_CP029193.1, from coordinate 1,837,879 downwards.
GACGGACGGCATCGAGACGACACGCGTCGGGACGCCGGCGGCCTGCAGCTGCTCGCGCGCCTCGACGGCGAGCTGGACCTCGGAGCCGGTGCCGATGAGCACGACCTCGGGCGAGCCGCCCTCGGCCTCGAACAGGACGTAGCCACCCTTGGCGGCGTCCTCGTTGCGCTCGTACGTCGGCACGCCCTGGCGGGTCAGCGCGAGGCCGTGCGGGGCGCCCTTGCCGAACTCCTTGGTGTAGCGCTTGAGGATCTCGCGCCACGCGATGGCCGTCTCGTTCGCGTCGGCCGGGCGCACGATGTTCAGGCCCGGGATGGCGCGCAGCGAGGCCAGGTGCTCGACCGGCTGGTGGGTCGGGCCGTCCTCGCCGAGGCCGATGGAGTCGTGCGTCCACACGTACGTCACCGGCAGGTGCATCAGCGCGGACAGACGCACGGCGTTGCGCATGTAGTCGGAGAACACCAGGAAGGTGCCGCCGTAGATGCGCGTGTTGCCGTGCAGCGCGATGCCGTTCATCTCCGCGGCCATGGAGTGCTCGCGGATGCCGTAGTGGATCGTGCGGCCGTACGGGTCGGCCTCCGGCAGCGGGTTGCCCTTCGGCAGGAACGACGACGTCTTGTCGATCGTCGTGTTGTTCGAGCCCGCGAGGTCGGCGGAGCCGCCCCACAGCTCGGGGATGACCGCGCCGAGCGCCTGGAGGACCTTGCCGGAGGCGGCGCGCGTGGCGACGGCCTTGCCGGTCTCGAACTCCGGGAGCTTCTCCTCCCAGCCCTCGGGCAGCTCGCCCTTGGCGATGCGGTCGAACTCCGCGGCGCGCTCGGAGTCGGCGGTGCGCCAGGCGGCGAAGCCCTTCTCCCACTCGGCCTTGGCCTCGCGGCCGCGGTCGAGCGCCTTGCGGGTGTGCGCGAGGACCTCGTCGGAGACCTCGAAGGTCTGCTCCGGGTCGAAGCCGAGGACGCGCTTGGTGGCGGCCACCTCCTCCTCGCCGAGCGCCGAGCCGTGCGCGGCCTCGGTGTTCTGCGCGTTCGGGGCGGGCCAGGCGATGATCGAGCGCATCGCGATGAAGGAGGGGCGCTCGGTCTCGGCCTTGGCGGCCTCGATCGCGGCGTAGAGCGCGGCGGGGTCGAGGTCGCCGTCCTCCTTGGGGGCCACGCGCTGGACGTGCCAGCCGTACGCCTCGTACCGCTTGAGGGTGTCCTCGGAAACGGCGGTCTCGGTGTCGCCCTCGATCGAGATGTGGTTGTCGTCCCACAGCAGGATCAGGTTGCCGAGCTTCTGGTGCCCGGCCAGCGACGAGGCCTCGCCGGAGATGCCCTCCTGGAGGCAGCCGTCACCGGCGATGGCGTACACGTAGTGGTCGAACGGGGACGAGCCGTCGGTCGTCTCCGGGTCGAACAGGCCGCGCTCGTAGCGGGCGGCCATCGCCATGCCCACGGCGTTGGCGACGCCCTGGCCCAGCGGGCCCGTGGTCGTCTCCACGCCCACCGTGTGGCCGTACTCCGGGTGGCCCGGGGTCTTCGAGCCCCAGGTGCGGAAGGCCTTCAGGTCATCCAGCTCCAGGCCGAAACCGGCCAGGTACAGCTGGATGTAGAGGGTCAGGGACGAGTGGCCCGCAGAGAGGACGAACCGGTCGCGGCCGGTCCAGTCGGCGTCCGCGGGGTCGTGGCGCATCACCTTCTGGAAAAGGGTGTACGCGGCGGGCGCGAGGCTCATGGCCGTACCGGGATGGCCGTTGCCGACCTTCTGTACGGAGTCCATGGCCAGGACGCGGGCGGTGTCAACGGCCCGCTGGTCCAGTTCGGTCCACTCGAGGTCTGTGGTGGTCGGCTTGGTGCTCACCCTGAGTCAGGGCTCCTCTCCACATGTCGAATGCCGGCGGCGTAGATCCCACCGGCCGTTGTCGAGCCTACCGCTGCTAGAACGCTCATTTTTTCGAGTCATTCCAGACTGCAGCGACATGCGAGGATGCGCCTCCCGAAAGGAAAGCGGAGGCATTCCGCAAGTGAATACGGGCTCGCTCATATGTCCGCTCAAAAGGCCATAGGTATCGCCCATTTGTCCGCTCAATGAACGCACGGTTCCGCTCATGTGGCGACCCGGTCCGCCCCGGACGCCGTTCGGCCGGCCGCCCAACACGAACCCACCCCCGCGAAGGGCGAGGTATGGGCAACGTCTACAGTGGCGTGGTACGCGCGGGCTTTACCGGATCTTCATGTCAGAAGGTGCTGGTCGGCCTGCTGGGATGTCTCTGTCAGGGGTGTGCGTGACGGCCGTTGAATCCCGTCCAGCGGGGGTTTCCGGGACGGACCTTAGCCCGAGCCATCGGCCGTTCGGGGCTCGTGTCAAGGCGTTCGTGGCGCTGACCAAGCCGCGGATCATCGAGCTTCTGCTCATCACCACCGTTCCGGTGATGTTCCTCGCCGAGCAGGGCGTGCCCGACCTGTGGCTGGTCTTCGTGACCTGTCTGGGCGGGTACCTCTCCGCGGGGGGCGCAAACGCCCTCAACATGTACATCGACCGCGACATCGACGCGCTGATGGACCGCACGTCGCAGCGGCCGCTCGTGACCGGCATGGTCAGCCCCCGCGAGTGCCTCGTCTTCGGCATCACCCTCGCGGTCGTCTCGACGCTGCTCTTCGGCCTCGCGGTCAACTGGCTCTCCGCCTGGCTGTCGCTCGGCGCCCTGCTCTTCTACGTGGTCGTCTACACGATGATCCTGAAGCGCCGGACCTCGCAGAACATCGTCTGGGGCGGCATCGCGGGCTGCCTGCCGGTCCTCATCGGCTGGTCCTCGGTCACCAACTCCATGTCGTGGGCACCGATCGTCCTCTTCATGGTGATGTTCTTCTGGACGCCGCCGCACTACTGGCCGCTCTCCATGAAGGTCAAGGACGACTACGCCCGCGTCGGCGTGCCGATGCTGCCGGTCATCGCCTCCAACAAGGTGGTCGCCCGCCAGATCGTCCTCTACAGCTGGGTCATGGTCGCCGTCTCGCTGCTGCTCCAGCCCCTCGGCTACACCGGCTGGTTCTACACCGCGGTCGCGCTGGTGACCGGCGGCTGGTGGCTGTGGGAGGCGCACGGGCTGCAGAACCGCGCCAAGGCCGAGGTCACGGGCGGCAAGCTCAAGGAGATGCGCCTCTTCCACTGGTCGATCACCTACGTGTCGCTGCTCTTCGTGGCCGTCGCGGTGGACCCCTTCCTGCGCTAGTCAAGATGGCTACCCGTCGGTAGCATCCTGGCCATGGCAGAGATCCAGCAGGTTGAGGACAGCAAGCAGGCCGCTCGTGCCGAGCGGAAGGCCGCCCGGCTGGCCAAGGAGATCGGCGCCTTCGCGCAGGCCCACGGCGGCGCCGAGGGGCAGATCGCGTACATCGGGCACGAGGGCACCCGGATCGTGCTCGTCGGTGCGGACGGCGGCTGGGGCGACCTGGTCGCGCCCACCTACGCCGTCGCGCAGAGCGCCGTGGAGAAGGCCGGGATCACCGTGCACGAGGAGTTCGCCGGGGAATTCGCCGCCAAGGTGAAGACCGGACCCTACGAATGGACGCGCATGGCCGGCATCCAGGTCGGCGGCCCCAGCAACGGCTGACGGCCCGCAACGGCTTGCGCCGATACGCGCCGAAAGCAACACCTGACACCCGGCTCACCCGTTAGGACCGTAGAAGCAAGGTCCGCCGATCGGGAGTCCGGATGATCGAAACGCCGTCCCTGGTGGACCAGTACTGCCATGGCGTCCTCCGCACGGAGCTGGGGCTCGGCACCTTCGAGGCCCACCTCGGCCGGGGCGGGGGGCCGCCCGCCCCCGGCACCACCTTCTTCGACACCCAGACCGGCTTCGCGGTGCGCCGCTGGTGCCCGCCACTGCTCGGCATCGAACCGCACTGCCCGCCGGCCCGCTATCTCGCCCGCCGCCGCGAACTGGGCGTCCTGGAGTCGGGGCGGCGCCTCCTGCGCGGCAGCGGCATCACCACGTACCTCGTCGACACGGGCCTTCCCGGGGACCTCACGGGGCCCGGCGAGATGGCGTCCACCGGCGACGCCGACGCGCGCGAGATCGTCCGCCTGGAATTACTGGCCGAACAGGTCGCGGACACCTCGGGCACCGCCGACTCGTTCCTCGCCAACCTCGCCGAGTCCGTGCACGCGGCCTCCGCCGGAGCCGTCGCCTTCACCTCGGTCGCGGGCGTACGGCACCCGCTCGCCCTCGCCCCGGAGCCGCCGGGGCCCGGCGAGGTGCGGGGCGCGGTGGAGCGCTGGCTGGCGGGCCGGCAGGTCGGCGGGGTGCTCACCGACCCGGTGCTGCTGCGGCACCTGCTGTGGATCGCGGTGGCCTCGGGACGGCCCCTCCAACTGCACGCGGGCGCCGGGGACCCGCAGACGTACTTCGGCGAGTTCGCGCGGGCCACTGCCGGGCTCGGCACCGATCTGGTGCTGCTGCACGGCTATCCGTACCACCGCAGCGCCGCGCACCTGGCGGCCGTCTTCCCGCACGTGTACGCGGATCTGGGCCCCGCGCTGGTGCGCACCGGGGCCCGCGCGGCGGCCGTGCTCGCCGAGATCCTGGAACTCGCGCCATTCGGCAAGCTGCTGTTCTCCAGCGGCGCACACGGCCTGCCCGAACTGCACGTCGTCGGGGCACAGCTGTTCAGGGAGGCCCTCGGACGGGTGCTCGGCACCTGGGTCGCCGAGGGCGCCTGGTCGCTCGGCGACGCGCAGCGCGTGGCGGGCCTCATCGCCGCGGGCAACGCGCGGCGGGTCTACGGGCTGCCGGACGGGCCGGGGCAGCGCCTCTCAGACGGCCGAGAGGCGTGAGTCGTCGGCCTGGGCGGGCAGGTCGGCCGTGGTGAGCGGGCGCTCCCGCAGCGAGAGCAGGACGCGCATCACCGCGATCCACACGACGCACGAACCGAGCATGTGCAGGCCGACGAGGAGCTCCGGCAGGTCCGTGAAGTACTGGACGTAACCGATCGCGCCCTGCGAGAGCAGGATCAGGAACAGCTGGCGGGTGCGGGTCAGCGGGCCCGGGGGCGCGTCGACGGCCTTCAGGACGAACCAGAGGGCGAACGTCAGCGTCACCACGATCCACGCGAGGACCGCGTGGAGCTTGGCGACCGCCTCCCAGTCGACGCCCATCCGCGGCACGTCGCTGGAGTCACCCGCGTGCGGTCCGGCACCCGTCACGACGGTGCCCACCGCGATGAGCAGCACGGACGCCGCGACCAGGAACCACACGAGCTGCGCCACGGCCTTGCCGACCAGCGGCCGCGGTTCCGCGTCGCCCTCCTGTGTCCGCTGCCACATGACGACGGCGACCGCGATCAGGGCGGAGGAGAGCAGGAAGTGCGCCGCGACGGTGTACGGGTTCAGGCCGACGAGGACGACGATGCCGCCGAGCACCGCGTTGCCCATGACCAGCCAGAACTGCACCCAGCCGAGCCGGGTCAGGCTGCGCCGCATCGGCTTCTGCGAGCGGGCCGCGATGATGGCCCAGCCGACGGCCGCGCAGAGCACGTACGTCAGCAGGCGGTTGCCGAACTCGATGACTCCGTGGAAGCCCATCTCGTGGGTGGCCGTCAGCGAGTCGTCCGTGCACTTGGGCCAGGTCGGGCAGCCGAGGCCCGAGCCGGTCAGGCGGACGGCGCCACCCGTCACCACGATGAGGACCGTCATGACGAGGGAGATCAGGGCCGCCCGCTGGACGGTCCGCTGGGTGGGGGTCCAGCGCTCGGCGATGAAGGCGAGCGGGTTCCGCACGGCTTGAGCGATGTCGGCTCGGGTCACGTTTGGCACGGGCCCCATCGTAGGGGGCCGCTTGTGCACGGCTTCACGAGGGGGACGTATGCGGTGCTTCTGTGACCGCGATGACGCCGGGCGCCCGCTGCTCGCCCCGCACCGCCGCTCACTCCCAGCGGAAGAACTTCGCCGCCGCGCCGAGCCCCAGCACCGCCCATACCGCGAGGATCCCGAGATCCCCCCACGGCATGCCCGCGCCGTGCTGCAGGACGTCGCGCAGACCGTCCGAGAGCGCCGAGATGGGGAGCAGCCCGAGAAGCGTCTGGGCCGCGTCGGGGAACTTGTCGAGCGGGACGATCACGCCGCCGCCCATGAGCAGCAGCAGGAAGACGAGGTTCGCGGCGGCCAGCGTCGCCTCCGCCTTGAGCGTGCCCGCCATCAGCAGGCCGAGCCCGGAGAACGCGGCCGTGCCGATCACCAGGAGCAGCAGGACGGCGAACGGGTTGCCGTGCGGCGACCAGCCGAGCGCGAACGCGATGACCGTGACGAGCACGACCTGGAGGACCTCGGTGACGAGCACCGACAGTGTCTTCGCCGTCATCAGCCCCCAGCGCGGCAGCGGCGACGCGCCGAGCCGCTTCAGCACTCCGTACCGGCGCTCGAAGCCCGTCGCGATGGCCTGCCCGGTGAACGCCGTCGACATCACGGCGAGCGCGAGGATGCCCGGCGCGAGGAAGTCCACGGCCTCGCCCTTGCCGCCCGCAGTTTCCGTGGGCACAGTCACGATGTCGACCGCGCTGAACAGGACGAGGAGGAGCGTCGGGATGATGACCGTGAGGAGCAGCTGCTCGCCGTTGCGCAGCAGCATCTTCGTCTCCAGGGCCGCCTGCGCCGCGATCATGCGGGGGAGCGGTGCGGCGCCCGGCTTCGGCGTGTACGTTCCGGCGGCGCTCATCCGCGCAGCTCCTTACCCGTGAGCTCCAGGAAGACGTCTTCCAGAGTGTGGCGTTCGACCGAGATGCGGTCCGGCATGACTCCGTGCTGGGCGCACCACGAGGTGACCGTGGCGAGCAGCTGCGGGTCGACCGTGCCGCTGACGCGGTAGGTGCCGGGGGTGAGTTCGGCGGCGGCGGAGTCCGAGGGCAGGGCCTTGAGGAGCGAGCCGACGTCGAGGCCGGGGCGGCCGGTGAAGCGCAGGGTGTTCTCGGCGCCGCCGCGGCACAGCTCGTCGGGGCTGCCCTGGGCGATGACCTTGCCCGCGTCGACGATCGCGACGTCGTCGGAGAGCTCCTCGGCCTCGTCCATGTGGTGGGTGGTGAGGATGACGGAGACTCCGTCGCGGCGCAGGTCCCGTACGAGCTCCCAGGTCGCCCGGCGGGCCTGCGGGTCGAGGCCCGCGGTCGGCTCGTCGAGGAAGACCAGCTCGGGCCTGCCGACCACGGCCATGGCGAGCGCCAGGCGCTGCTGCTGGCCGCCGGAGAGCCGCCGGTAGGTGGTGCGGCCGCAGCTGCCGAGGCCGAGGCGCTCGATCAGCGCGTCGACGTCCAGCGGGTGGGCGTGGAGCCTGGCCACGTGGCGGAGCATCTCGTCGGCGCGGGCGCCGGAGTAGACGCCGCCGGACTGGAGCATCACGCCGACGCGGGGCCGCAGGGCCGCCGCCTCGCGGACCGGGTCGAGGCCGAGTACGCGGACGGAGCCGGAGTCCGGCCTGCGGTAGCCCTCGCAGGTCTCGATTGTGGTGGTCTTGCCCGCGCCGTTGGGGCCGAGGACGGCGGTGATGCCGGCCCCCGCCGTCAGGTCGAGACCGTCCACCGCGGTCTTGGGGCCGTACCGCTTGACCAGATCGCGGATCTGGACGACGGGCTCGTTTCGCATGGTGAGCCAGTCTAGGGACGGCCCTGGGGGTCCGGATGCGCGGGGCGGTTCGTCGCCAGCCACCGCTCCGCGTACGCCACGGCGTCCGCCACCGGGAAGAGGCGTGACTCGGCGGCGCCGACGAAGCCGCGTACGACCTCCGAGTCCTTCTCGAACGCCGCGCCGAGCTCGGCGAAGCCCTCCTCGCTGATCGAGCGCTCCCGCACGGTCTTCCAGACGCGGCCCCGGGAGGTCATCGCGGCGAAGGAGTTCTCCTCCTCCGGGCCGGGGACGCGGTACTCGGCGAGGTGGAACGAGGTGCACGCGTCATATCCCGCGCCGAGGAGGAGGACGCGGGCACCGGCCTTCTCCAGGCGGGCCAGGGGGCTGCGCTCGCCGAGGCGGCAGTCGCGGGCGTGCCCGGCGGTGATCGTGGCGGCGGCGGGGCCGAGCGCCGCGAACGAGGTCTGCGGGTGGGCGCTGCGCAGGGCGCCCGGCCAGGTGCGGACGGTCTCCGGGACGATGCCGACGCCGTACGTGGGCGAGGTCAGCGGGTCGTACGCGGGCATCGACGCGCGCAGCACCGGCCACCACTCCTCGGGCACGGGAGGGTTCTGCCACGCCGAGGGTTCGGAGTTGTCGCCGGAATGGGCGGGGACCACCAGCGTGCCCTCGGGGCCCAGGGCGTCCAGGAGCGCCTGGACGAGGGCGACGGCGCCGCCGCTCACCCAGCCGAGCGCGCTGAGCGAGGTGTGGGCGAGGAGGGTCTCCCCGGGGCGCACACCGAGCGCGAGCAGCTCGCGCGCGATCGAGTCGCGCGTGCACAAAGGGCCGGTGGGAGGGGGTGTCGCCATGGTGAGGGAGTCTCCTGGAACGGGCGGGGGAGCGCCACCGATTTCCCCGATCGGTGATCGTTTCCGCAGGTCAGCTTAGGTTTGCCTAAGTGATGCAGCGCACCGTCCGGTGATCAGGACGCGGGTTGTCAGGCTCTGAGGAATTACGCAACAATGGCGTTGTGAAAAACGTTGGCGAGGCTCCGCAGGAGGAACTCGCGACCGGTGAGCGCTCGACGCGCAACCGTGTCGCGCGGTCCATCCTGGACCACGGCCCGTCCACCGTCGCCGACCTCGCGAAGCGCCTCGGCCTCACCCAGGCAGCCGTCCGCAGGCACCTGGACGCCCTCGCCCATGAGAACGTGGTCGAGCCCCGCGAACAGCGGGTCTACGGCGCGAGGACCCGCGGTCGCCCCGCCAAGGTCTTCGCGCTGACCGACTGCGGGCGTGACGCCTTCGACCAGTCGTACGACAAGCTGGCCGCGGAAGCGCTGCGGTGGATCACCGAGCACCACGGCGAAGAGGCCGTCGTCGCGTTCGCCCGGGCGAGGATCACCGCCCAGGCCGAGACGTACCGGCAGGCGATCGACGCCGCGCCCCCCGAACAGCGCACCGAGGCTCTGGCGAAGGCGTTGACCGCCGACGGGTACGCTGCTACGGCGCGCAGCGCACCGGTCGGCGAACAGCTCTGCCAGCACCACTGCCCGGTCGCCCATGTCGCCGAACAGTTTCCGCAGCTCTGCGAGGCGGAGACGGAGATGTTCTCCGAACTCCTCGGCACGCATGTGCAGCGCCTCGCCACCATCGCCCACGGAGACGGCGTCTGCACGACGTTCATTCCGCGCAGCGGCGGCAGCGGCACCATCACCACCAGGCAAGCCACCACACCAGCATCAGCAAGCACGGCCGGGAGGAACCCCGCATGACGCTCCCCACGGAGACTGCCCACCCCGAACTCGAGGGCCTGGGCAACTACGAATACGGCTGGGCCGACTCCGACGTCGCCGGTGCCTCTGCCAAGCGCGGCATCAACGAGGACGTCGTCCGCGACATCTCGGCGAAGAAGAACGAGCCGGAGTGGATGACCAAGCTCCGTCTCAAGGGCCTGCGCCTCTTCGACAAGAAGCCCATGCCCAACTGGGGCTCGGACCTCTCGGGCATCGACTTCGACAACATCAAGTACTTCGTGCGGTCCACGGAGAAGCAGGCGGAGTCCTGGGAGGACCTGCCCGAGGACATCAAGAACACGTACGACAAGCTCGGCATCCCCGAGGCGGAGAAGCAGCGCCTCGTCGCCGGTGTCGCGGCCCAGTACGAGTCCGAGGTCGTCTACCACCAGATCCGCGAGGACCTGGAGGAGCAGGGCGTCATCTTCCTGGACACCGACACGGCGCTGAAGGAGCACCCGGAGCTCTTCAAGGAGTACTTCGGCACCGTCATCCCCGTCGGTGACAACAAGTTCGCCTCGCTGAACAGCGCCGTCTGGTCCGGCGGCTCGTTCATCTACGTCCCCAAGGGCGTGCACGTCGAGATCCCGCTCCAGGCCTACTTCCGCATCAACACGGAGAACATGGGCCAGTTCGAGCGGACCCTGATCATCGTGGACGAGGACGCCTACGTCCACTACGTCGAGGGCTGCACGGCGCCGATCTACAAGTCGGACTCGCTGCACTCCGCCGTCGTCGAGATCATCGTGAAGAAGGGCGGCCGCTGCCGCTACACGACGATCCAGAACTGGTCGAACAACGTCTACAACCTGGTCACCAAGCGCGCCGTGGCGTACGAGGGCGCGACCATGGAGTGGATCGACGGCAACATCGGCTCCAAGGTGACGATGAAGTACCCCGCCGTCTACCTCATGGGCGAGCACGCCAAGGGCGAGACGCTGTCCATCGCCTTCGCGGGCGAGGGCCAGCACCAGGACGCCGGCTCCAAGATGGTCCACATGGCGCCGAACACCTCGTCCAACATCGTCTCCAAGTCCGTGGCGCGCGGCGGCGGTCGTACGTCGTACCGCGGCCTCGTCGAGATCGGTGAGGGCGCCGCCGGATCGAAGTCGAACGTGCTCTGCGACGCACTGCTCGTCGACACGATCTCGCGCTCGGACACCTACCCCTACGTCGACGTCCGCGAGGACGACGTCTCCATGGGGCACGAGGCCACCGTCTCCAAGGTCTCCGACGACCAGCTCTTCTACCTGATGAGCCGCGGCATGACGGAGTTCGAGGCCATGGCGATGATCGTGCGCGGCTTCGTCGAGCCGATCGCCAAGGAACTGCCCATGGAGTACGCCCTGGAGCTCAACCGGCTGATCGAGCTGCAGATGGAGGGTTCGGTCGGCTAAGACCGGACACCGTCCCCGCAGCGACTGACTTCTTACGCAGAGAGAGAGCACGACGACAGCCATGGCTGAGGCTCAGAACATCCCGGTGGGCTCCACCACCGCCGGATCGATCGCGGTGGCCGCCGAGTCCACCGTCGCCACCCGCATGAGCGCGCCCCCGTCCTTCGACGTGGCGGACTTCCCCGTCCCGCACGGCCGCGAGGAGGAGTGGCGGTTCACGCCGCTGGAGCGCCTGCGCGGGCTGCACGACGGCACCGCGGTGGCGGACGGCGGCATCCGCGTCGAGGTGAGCGCCCCCGAGGGCGTCACCCAGGAGACCGTCGGCCGCGACGACGCCCGCGTCGGCAAGGCGGGCAAGCCCGTCGACCGCGTCGCCGCCCAGGCCTACTCGTCCTTCGAGAAGGCCTCGGTCGTCACCGTCCCCAAGGACACGGTGCTCACCGAGCCCATCCGCATCGCCGTGCACGGCGAGGGCGGCACCGCCTTCGCGCACCAGGTGATCGAGCTCGGCGCGTTCGCGGAGGCGCTCGTCGTCATCGACCACACCGGTGACGCCGTGCTCGCCGCCAACGTCGACTTCGTCGTCGGCGACGGTGCCAAGCTCACCGTCGTCTCCGTCCAGGACTGGGACGACACCGCGGTGCACGTCGCCCAGCACAACGCGCTGGTCGGCCGTGACGCGTCCTTCAAGTCCGTCGTCGTCACCTTCGGCGGCGACCTGGTCCGCCTGCACCCGCGCGTGAACTACGCGGGCACCGGCGGCGAGGCCGAGCTCTTCGGCCTGTACGTCACCGACGCGGGCCAGCACCAGGAGCACCGCCTCCTGGTCGACCACAACACCCCGCACTGCAAGTCGAACGTCGTCTACAAGGGCGCGCTCCAGGGCGACGACGCGCACGCCGTGTGGATCGGCGACGTCCTCATCGAGGCCGCCGCCGAGGGCACCGACACGTACGAGATGAACCGCAACCTGGTTCTGACCGACGGCGCCCGGGTCGACTCGGTGCCGAACCTCGAGATCGAGACCGGCGAGATCGTCGGCGCGGGCCACGCCTCGGCGACCGGCCGCTTCGACGACGAGCAGCTCTTCTACCTGCAGTCGCGCGGCATCCCGGAGGAGGAGGCACGCCGCCTCGTCGTCCGCGGCTTCTTCGCCGAGCTGGTCCAGCAGATCGGCCTGCCCGACGTCGAGGAGCGCCTCATCGCGAAGATCGAAGAGGAGCTGGAGGCGACCGTCGCATGAGCCTCGACCAGGCCCGATTCGTTCGGGCGTGCGGACTGAGCGAGCTGGAGGAGGACACCCCGAAGCGGGTGGAACTCGACGGCACGCCGGTCTCGGTCGTCCACACCGAGGGCGAGGTGTACGCGATCCACGACATCTGCTCGCACGCGAACGTCTCCCTCTCCGAGGGCGAGGTGGAGGACTGTCAGATCGAGTGCTGGCTGCACGGCTCCAGCTTCGACCTCCGCACCGGCAAGCCGTCCGGCCTTCCCGCGACGCGCCCCGTCCCCGTATACCCCGTAAAGATCGAAGGGGACGACGTGCTCGTCTCCCTCACCCAGGAGTCCTGAGGCACCCATGGCAACGCTTGAAATCAAGGACCTGCACGTCACCGTCGAGGCCGACAACGCCACGAAGGAGATCCTCAAGGGCGTCGACCTGACCGTGAAGCAGGGCGAGACCCACGCCATCATGGGCCCGAACGGCTCCGGCAAGTCGACGCTCGCCTACTCGGTCGCGGGTCACCCCAAGTACACGATCACCCAGGGCAGCGTGACCCTCGACGGCGAGGACGTCCTCGAGATGTCCGTCGACGAGCGCGCCCGCGCCGGCATGTTCCTCGCCATGCAGTACCCGGTCGAGGTCCCCGGCGTCTCGGTCTCCAACTTCCTGCGCACGTCGGCGACGGCGATCCGCGGCGAGGCCCCCAAGCTGCGCACCTGGGTGAAGGAGGTCAAGTCCGCGATGGAGCAGCTCCAGATGGACCCGGCCTTCGCCGAGCGCAACGTCAACGAGGGCTTCTCCGGCGGTGAGAAGAAGCGCCACGAGATCCTCCAGATGGAGCTCCTCAAGCCGAAGATCGCGATCCTCGACGAGACGGACTCCGGTCTGGACGTCGACGCGCTCCGCCAGGTCTCGGACGGCGTCAACCGCGTCCGCGAGACGGGCGAGGTCGGCACCCTGCTGATCACGCACTACACGCGCATCCTGCGCTACATCAAGCCCGACTTCGTGCACGTCTTCGCGAACGGCCGCATCGCCGAGTCCGGCGGCGCCGAGCTCGCCGACAAGCTCGAGGCCGAGGGCTACGAGGCCTACACGAAGGGTGGCGCATCTTCGTGACACAGCTGCCGGGCCTCCTCGACACCGAGGCGATCCGCAAGGACTTCCCGATCCTGGATCGCACGATCCACGACGGCAAGAAGCTCGTGTACCTGGACAACGCGGCGACCTCGCAGACCCCGCGGCAGGTCCTCGACGTACTGAACGAGTACTACGAGCAGCACAACGCCAACGTTCACCGCGGCGTGCACGTCCTCGCCGAGGAGGCCACGGCGCTGTACGAGGGCGCCCGTGACAAGGTCGCGGAGTTCATCAACGCGCCCAGCCGCGACGAGGTGATCTTCACCAAGAACGCCTCGGAGTCGCTCAACCTCGTGGCCAACATGCTGGGCTGGGCCGACGAGCCCTACCGCGTGGACCACGAGACCGAGATCGTCATCACGGAGATGGAGCACCACTCCAACATCGTTCCGTGGCAGCTGCTCTCGCAGCGCACCGGCGCGAAGCTGAAGTGGTTCGGCCTCACCGACGACGGCCGTCTCGACCTCTCCAATATCGAAGAGGTCATCACCGAGAAGACGAAGATCGTCTCCTTCGTCCTGGTCAGCAACATCCTGGGCACGCACAACCCGGTCGAGGCCATCGTGCGCCGCGCCCAGGAGGTCGGCGCGCTCGTCCTCATCGACGCCTCGCAGGCCGCCCCGCACATGCCGCTGGACGTGCAGGCGCTGCAGGCCGACTTCGTGGCCTTCACCGGTCACAAGATGTGCGGCCCGACGGGCATCGGCGTGCTGTGGGGCCGGCAGGAACTCCTGGAGGACCTGCCCCCGTTCCTCGGCGGCGGCGAGATGATCGAGACCGTGTCGATGAACTCGTCGACGTACGCGCCCGCGCCGCACAAGTTCGAGGCCGGCACGCCGCCGGTCTCCCAGGCCGTCGGCCTGGGCGCGGCCGTGGACTACCTCTCTGCCATCGGCATGGACAAGATCGCCGCGCACGAGCAGGCGATCACCGAGTACGCGGTCAAGCGCCTCCTGGAGGTTCCCGACCTGCGCATCATCGGCCCGACGACGGCCGAGGAGCGCGGCGCCGCGATCTCCTTCACGCTCGGCGACATCCACCCGCACGACGTGGGCCAGGTCCTCGACGAGCAGGGCATCGCGGTGCGCGTGGGTCACCACTGCGCGCGTCCGGTCTGCCTGCGGTACGGAATTCCTGCGACCACGCGAGCGTCGTTCTATCTGTACTCCACGCCCGGTGAGATCGACGCTCTCGTCGACGGCCTGGAGCACGTACGGAACTTCTTCGGCTGAGGGGCTGGCTGGGAACGTGAAGCTGGATTCGATGTACCAGGAAGTCATCCTGGACCACTACAAGCACCCGCACGGGCGTGGTCTGCGCGATGGCGACGCCGAGGTGCACCACGTCAACCCGACGTGCGGCGACGAGATCACGCTGCGCGTCAAGTACGACGGGTCGACGATCGCCGACGTGTCGTACGAGGGCCAGGGCTGCTCCATCAGCCAGGCCAGCGCGTCCGTCCTGAACGACCTCCTGGTCGGCAAGGAGCTCGCCCAGGCGCAGCGGATCCAGGAGGTCTTCCTGGAGCTGATGCAGTCCAAGGGCAAGCTGGAGCCGGACGACGCGATGGAGGAGGTCCTGGAGGACGCGGTCGCGTTCGCCGGGGTCTCCAAGTACCCGGCGCGTGTGAAGTGTGCTCTGCTGAGCTGGATGGCGTGGAAGGACGCGACGGCCCAGGCGCTGGGCACCGATGCCGCCGACGTCGCTGAGAGGAAGACCGCATGAGCGAGAACGAGACCCTGACCACGAAGCCCGCTTCCGAGGAAGAGGTCCGCGAGGCGCTGTACGACGTCGTCGACCCCGAACTGGGCATCGACGTCGTCAACCTCGGCCTGATCTACGGCGTGCACATCGACGACGCCAACATCGCCACGATCGACATGACGCTCACGTCCGCGGCCTGCCCGCTGACCGACGTCATCGAGGACCAGGCGAAGTCGGCGACGGAGGGCATCGTCAACGAGCTCCGGATCAACTGGGTCTGGATGCCGCCGTGGGGCCCCGACAAGATCACGGACGACGGGCGCGAGCAGCTTCGGGCGCTCGGGTTCAACGTCTGAGCGGCACCGCCGCACACGAAGCCCCCCGGAGGATTCTCCGGGGGGCTTCGTCGTGCCCGCCCGCCACACGCCCGCCGACGCGTGGACGGGCACGTTCTTGTGTACGCCCGTACGCATCGATATGTACACTCGTACACATGGGATACGCACTGCTGGCCGCGGCCATCGCGGCGGAGGTGGCCGGGACGACGGCCATGAAGTACAGCGAGGGGTTCAGCAGGCTGGTCCCCTCGCTCATCACGGTCGCGGGGTATCTGCTCGCCTTCACGCTGCTCGCGCAGACCCTGAAGACCCTGTCCGTGGGCACCGCGTACGCGATCTGGGCGGGCATCGGCACCGCCGCCGTGGCCGCCATCGGCATGCTCTTCCTGGGGGAGTCGGCCAACATGGTCAAGATCGCGGGCATCGCGCTCGTCATCGCGGGCGTCGTCGTGCTCAATCTGGGCGGGGCCCACTGATGGGGCGCCGGTACGATCCCGAGCGCCGCCAGCGGATCATCGACGCGGCGATCCGCGTCGTCGGGGAGAAGGGCATCGGCGGGCTCAGTCACCGCTCCGTCGCCGCCGAGGCGGACGTGCCGCTCGGCTCGACCACGTACCACTTCAAGACGCTCGACGAGCTGCTCACCGCCGCGCTGCGGCAGTGCAACGAGGGGTTCGCGAAGGTGGTGGCCGCCAGTGGTGTGTGCGAGGACCCGGCGGCCGACCGCGCCGAACTGGCCTGTGGCCTCGCCCGGGTGCTCGGTGAGTGGTTCGCGGGGGAGCGGGCCGGGGTCGAGCTGGAGTACGAGCTTTATCTCGCCGCCGTGCGCAGGCCCGCGCTCCGGCCCGTGGCCGCCGAATGGTGCGCGGGGCTCACCGACGTCATCGAGCGCCGTACCGACCCGGTCACCGCGCGCGCCCTCGTCGCCCTGATGGACGGGATCAGCCTGCAAGTGCTCCTCACGGGCGGCGAGTACGACGAGGAGTACGCGCGGGAGATGCTCGGCCGCCTGCTTGTGTAGATCCGTCAAGGATTCGCTTTTTGCTGACAAAGATCATTGCGTGCTCCGAGTTGCCGCTGGTAGCGTCCCGCGTGCATTGACCAAGCAATTGCGAGAACTTGGGGGAAACGAGTTCATGAGCATGCGTCATAAAGGTATTTCCGTCGCCATTGCCTGCGCCATGACCGGGGTCGCGGGCGGTACGGCGTACGCGGCTTCCGCGCCCGGCCAGACCGGGCATGTCGAGCGGACGACGCAGCGGCAGGCTCTCGGCGCGGACGAGATATGTGCCGTCCTCGGGATCGGCAGCGGGGCGGCAGGTCTTGCCAAAGCCCTGGCCAAGGGGGCATCGTGGGTAGGGATCGGCGCCAGCGTCGGGTGCTACGCGTACACGAAGGCCAAGGAAGCGACGCCCGCGCAGAAGCGTGCCGCCATGATCAAGTCGTACAAGAAGTACCAGGCGATGAGTGACCTCAAGAAGCTCGACGCCCTCGGCTATTACTGCCGGAAGCAGGGCGGCGGCGGTGGTGGCGGAACGGATGTAGCCCCGGTGAATTCCTCGTCGACGGTGGGGGTGATGGCGGGATGGCGGACCATCAAAATGAAGGGCGTCAAGTACTCGTGCACCGCGAGCAGGGACTGAACAAACCCCGTAATGAACCTCGCACTCCCGGACGTTCTCCGGGAAATGCCGAGAGATTTCTGCTCTCCCTCGCACTGGTCGCCGTGAGCCTTCTCTGGATGACACGGGAACTGGCTCAGTGGGCGGTCGTGCTGTGTGCCGTCGGTGCGGTGGCCGGGGTGGCGGGAATGGTCTTCTTCGGGCTGCGTTTTTTGCGGGAACGCGCGCAGTCCCAGTGAGTGCGGCGCGTCACGCGTGAAGCGGTGTCACTCGCTCGTTCCGCTCCGGCGCCGCGCCCTCAGCCGGAGCGGGACGCGAGGCCCCTGACCGTCCGCAGCGCCGCCTCGACGCTCGCCGTGACGTCCGTGACCGGGTACTGAACGTCCCGCACGGTCCGGTCGCGGTCGAGCACCAGCGTCAGCCGCTTCAGGCGGCTCACCCCCGCCGCGCGGAACGTCGGCAGGCGCAGAGCCGCCGTGAGGGCCAGGTCCGCGTCCGAGAGGAGCGGGAAGCGCAGGCCCTCCTTCTCCGCGAACGCCCGCTGTTCGTCCGGGCGTTGCGACGACACCCCGTGCACCGTCGAGCCCGCCGCGGTGAACTCCGCCAGCTGGTCGCGGAACGAGCAGGACTCCAGCGTGCAGCCGCGCGCGCCGGGGATCTGCGCCCAGCCCGGCGGGTAGGCGTCCTTGCGGGCGTACGCGCCGGGGAAGCAGTACAGGACCGTGTACGGCGTGTCCGCGGACACCGGGTCGCGCAGCTCCCCGTCGTGGCCCACGAGCCGCAGCTCCGGCAGGCGCGTGCCGAGCAGCGCGTGCACCCGCTGCGCCTCCCGTGAGGTCTCCGCTGCCGTCGCCATCGTCTCTCCCTCTCCCAGCACCCATGTGTCCCCCCAGTCCTGGAGGGCGACCAGGACGGGCAGCAGCGCGCGGCCGCGCGGCGTCAGACGGTACTCATGGCGCACGGGCCGGTCCTGGTACGGGACACGCGTGACGACGTCCGCCTCCACCAGGAGCTTCAGCCGCTCGCTCAACACCTTCCGGGACACGCCCAGTTCGCGCTGCATCTCGTCGAAGCGGCGCACCCCCCGCGCCGCGTCGCGCACGATCAGCAGGGTCCACCAGTCGCCGACGACGTCCAGCGCCTGCGCGATCGCGCAGTGGTCGTCGTCGAGTCGGGTCCGTTGCGCCATGCCGCACATGCTGACATAGTCCGTTCCCAAAAGGAACTGACCCCGAGGATCGACCTCTCGGAGTCGACTCACCGATCTGCCGGGGGGCGGCGTGCGTGATGTGCCCAGGACCGTGTGGCTGCTCGCCGCCGGTCAGTTCTTCAACATGGTCGTGGCCTTCACCTTCGTCTACTTCTTCGTCTACCTGACGGACGAACGCGGCCTGCCCGTCGCCCAGGCCGGACTGATCAGCGGCATCGGCGGCGTCGGCATGGTCGCGGGCAACTTCACCGGCGGCTGGTTCGGCGACCGCTCGGGCCACCGGCGCGTCCTGCTCGTCGGATCGCTGATCGGCGGCGCGGGCGTCCTTGCGCTGCCGTTCCTGTCGGCCGCGCTGCTGTACGTCGTGCCGCCGCTCAGCCAGTACGCGGGCGGCTGCGTGCGCGCCGCCACCGGCGCCCTCGTCGCCGTGACCGTGCCGGAGGGCGCCCGCCGCCAGGGGTTCGCGGTCACCCGGTTCGCGGGCAACGCGGGCTTCACCGTCGGACCCCCGCTCGGCGCGCTCCTCATCGCCCACACCTCGTACACCTGGCTCTTCGTCGTCGACGGCATCGGCACACTGGTCTTCGCCGCGTACGCCGCGCGGATCCTGCCCGCCCACGGGGCCGCGCGCTACGGACCGGACCGCGCGAAAGCCGAAGACGGACCGCGGCCAGGTGTCTTCGCCGCCCTGCGCGAGCGGCCCACCGTCCTCGTCCTCCTCGTCGCCATCCTCCTCACCGACCTCGTCTACCGGCAGCAGTACTCGACCCTCCCCGTCGACCTCGACCGGCACGGCCTCGGCACCGGCGTCTACGGCTGGCTCCTCGCCATCAACGGCGGCGTCATCCTGCTCCTCGAACTCCCCGCCACCCTCGCCCTGCGCGACCGGGCACCGCTGCGCATCATCGGCTCCGGCCTGCTGCTCGTCGGCGCGGGCTGCGCCGTCCTCGCCCTCGGCACCGGGCTCGGCACCGCCGTGGCCATGATGCTGCTGCTCACCGCGGGGGAGATCCTCTACAAGACACCGGCCACCGCGTACGTCGCCGACCACGCCCCGGCGCACGTGCAGGGCCGCTTCCAGAGCCTGTACTCGGGTGTCTCGGTCAGCGGCGTCGTGCTGTCGGCGCCGCTCGGCGGGGCGCTCTACTCGGCGGCGCCCGGCCTGCTCTGGCCGGTCTGCGCGGCGGTCGCGGGGGCGGCGGGCTGCCTGGTCCTCGTGGCGGGGCGGGGCCGGGTTCGGCAGCCCTCCACGGCGGTGGCCGCAGGCGGCCCCGCGGACGGCCCGGACCTTGAGACCGGTTCGCCCGCGCGGCGCACCTCCGGTTAGGTTTCACCCATGACCGACACGAACGCTTCCCGCACCACCGGCGCCGTCGCCGCAGGCCTCGCCACCGTCACCGCCGACGGCACCGTTCTCGACACCTGGTTCCCCGCCCCCGAGCTCGTCGCCGAGCCCGGCCCCGCCGGCAGCGAGCGGCTCACCGCCGAGCGCGCCGTGGAACTGCTCGGTGAGGGCGCCGCCAAGGCCATCGGCCCGGACACCCGTCGCGGCGTGGAGATCATCGCTGTCCGTACGGTCATCGGATCCCTCGACGACAAGCCGCTGGACGCCCACGACGTCTACCTGCGCCTGCACCTGCTCTCGCACCGCCTGGTCAAGCCGCACGGCGTCAACCTCGACGGCCAGTTCGCCTTCCTCGCCAACGTCGCCTGGACCTCGCTCGGCCCGGTCGCCGTCGACGACGTCGAGAAGGTGCGCCTCAACGCCCGCGCCGAGGGCCTCCACCTCGCCGTGACGTCCATCGACAAGTTCCCGCGCATGACGGACTACGTCACGCCGAAGGGCGTCCGCATCGCCGACGCCGACCGCGTGCGGCTCGGCGCGCACCTCGCCGAGGGCACCACGGTCATGCACGAGGGCTTCGTGAACTTCAACGCGGGCACCCTCGGCACCTCCATGGTCGAGGGCCGCATCTCCGCCGGCGTCGTCGTCGGCAACGGCTCGGACATCGGCGGCGGCGCCTCCACCATGGGCACGCTCTCCGGCGGCGGCAACGTGCGCATCGTCATCGGCGAGCGCTGCCTCGTCGGCGCCGAGGCGGGCGTCGGCATCGCGCTGGGCGACGAGTGCGTCGTCGAGGCCGGCCTGTACGTCACCGCGGGCACCCGCGTGACCCTGCCCGACGGACAGATCGTCAAGGCCCGCGAGCTCTCCGGCGCCTCCAACATCCTCTTCCGCCGCAACTCGGTCACCGGCGCCGTCGAGGCCCGCCCGAACAACGCGGTGTGGGGCGGCCTGAACGACGTACTGCACAGCCACAACTAGTCGAGGAACCGCATGAACCGAACGGGTGCGACGGCCCTGGCCGTCGGCGCCGCGGCGGTGCTCGGCCTGGTGGCCGGGTGCGGGCAGAGCGCGGGCCGGCCCCGCGACGACGCCCGCGGGGACGCGCACCACATGAGCCGCGCGGCGACCGGCGACCACAGCCACCCGCTGCGCAAGAGCGACATTCCCTGGAGCGGCAGCCCCAGCCCGTTCAACGCGCAGGTCGAGCTCGCCGACGGGCGCCGCGTGGCCATGCACTACCTGCGCGGCAAGGGCCTGTTCGCGCAGGACTACAGCCCCCGCGCGAAGGGCTGGTCCAAGCCGGCCCTCGTGTACGGGACGAAGACCGACGCGTGCCAGGGCATCACGCTCAAGGCCAAGGACGGCACGGTCGCGGCCTTCGGCGACTTCGGCGTGTACTGCGCGGACGGCGAGCCGCCGACCGAGTCGGTCGCCGCGGTGGCCGTGGGCCCGCCGGCCAAGTGGGACAAGCACGTCAAGAAGGACTTCGACGGCTGGGAGAAGACCGTCGTCGCTCCCGGGGGCGAGAAGGTCACGTTCAGCCGGGGCAGTGACACGCTGCGCTGGACCAAGGCGGCGGGGTTCCCCGCGCTCCCCTGACCCGCGCCTCGACCGGAGCGGCCATCCCCTTCGCGGGGTGGCCGCTCCGTTTTTTCTGCCGAGTTCTTCCGCCGGAGAGGCATAGCAGGGGTCTCCCGGACCCGTCCTCATCCATGCGGGAGGGCAACAGGCCCACCAGGGAGCGAAGGTGACGATGGATGCCCATGAGCAGGACAGTTTCCGGGAATTCGTGGCGACCAGATCGTCGGCGCTGCTGAAGACCGCCGTACTGCTCAGCGGGGGCGACCGGCACGCGGGCGAGGACCTGCTGCAGAACGCGCTCGTCAAGGCGGCCGGGCGGTGGCAGCGGATCGACGAGCCGGAGGCGTACGTACGCCGGATCCTGTACCGGCAGCAGGTCAGCCGGTGGCGGCTGAAGTGGCCGCGGCGCGAACTGGCCGTCGCCGAACCGCCGGAGCGTGCCGCGTCGGGGGACGGCACGGCCGCGGTGGAACTGCGCCTCGTGATGCGCGGGGCCCTCGCCAAGCTCACCGCGCGGCAGCGGACCGTACTCGTCCTGCGCTACTACGAGGACCTGCCGGAGGCGGAGGTCGCCGCCGTGCTCGGCTGCTCCGTCGGCACCGTGCGCAGCACCACGCACCGCTCGCTCGCCCGGCTGCGCGGCCTGGCGCCCGAGCTGGCGCACCTGGACCGCTCCGGCCCCGCCGAGGCTTCCTCCCGCTCCCGTGACTTCTCGCCCATGGAGGTATCACCGTGAACGTCGCAGAACTGGTGCGCGAGTCGCTCCGGGAGCAGGCGACCCAGGGGCCGCCCGTGCCGGGGGACTTCGCCGACCGCGTGCTCGCCGTGCGCCGGCGGCGCAGGAACCGGGCGATCGTGGGCGCGTCGCTCGCCGTGGTGACGGCTGCCGTCGTGGGCGTGGCGGTGCCCGCCGTGGACTCGGACTCGGAGGAGCGGGGTCCGCGCCCGGCCAGTGAGTCGCTGACCGACGACGTCATCGCGCACCCGGGCCAGACACCGCCGCGTGAGCTGATCGCCGCGGGCGGCACGGCACTCGCCGCGTACAGCACGAGCAAGAAGGTCAAGCAGCCCGACGGTGACGCCGTCATCACCCGTACCTACCGGCTCCTCGACCAGAGGACCGGCACCTACCGCGAGGACGCCCGCTGGTCGTGGGTCGACGTCGCGCCCGGCATGCGGACCGCCGCCGTCCTGGAGCGCGGGCTCCCCGCCGACCGGATCGGCCTGCTGAACCTGAGCACCGGCAAGGTCGAGCGCTGGCTCCCCGTGCAGCACGGCGTCGGCGGCGTCGAGTTCTCGCCCGACGGCAGGAAACTCGTCGCCACGACGTACGCCGAGAACCCCGACCGGCTCGACCGCGACCGGCCCATGAGCGACGGCAAACACGAGGAGCCGGGCCCCGCCGACCCCACAAGGACCGGCTTCTACGTCCTCGACGTGGCCTCTGGGAACGGCAGCTGGAGCGAGGTGAAGACGAAGCGCGGCGGGTTCGGCATCGCGGACATCAACACCCGGCAGGACTTCGACTTCAGTCAGGACGGCACGCTGGTCCGCACGGGCCGCCACCAACCCGGTCATCTGTACTACGACTTCCAGGGGCGGAAGACGGGCACACCACCGCGCGAGAAGCACCTGTCCTGGTTCGTCGCCGCCGGGCTCTCCCCGAACGGGAAGCTCGCCGCGGGTGACTTCGCGGGCGGCGCCAGGACCACCGCCACGGAGGTCCTCGACCCCCTCACCGGCAAGCGGGTCGCCAAGATCCCCGGTCAGCAGCTGCTCGCCTGGGCCGACGACAAGCGGCTCATCGCCTGGGACATCGCACCCGGCGCGAGCGAGTACCGCAACCGGCTCGTCCTGGTCACCATCGGGAGCAAGAAGACCGTCCCGCTCAGCGGTTACCGCTCCTCGAAGGCCGACGGCGTCGGGCGCTGGACGCCGGTCTTCGCCGACCGCTGATCACCCCGTCGCCGGGACCGCCGCGGGGACCGCCGCGCCCCGCGCCGCCTCGTACGCGGCGAGCAGCCCGTCGGTCGCCCCGCGGCCGGCGGGCAGCAGCGGTGCCCGGACCGGCCCCGACGGCAGGCCGAGCGCGCCGAGCACGGCCTTCGCCGTGACGGCGCCCGGCAGGCCCGACGCCATCATCGCCTCGATCAGCGGGGTCGCGGCCAGCTGCGCCCGGCGCGCGCCCTCCGTGTCCCCGGCGTCGAACGCGTCGAAGATCTCACGGGGGCGGCCGGGGAGCACGTTGGCCACGGTGCTGACGCAGCCCGCGCCGCCCACCGCGTACAGCGCCAGGTTGAACTCGTCGCAGCCCGCGTAGTACGCCAACTCCGTGCGGGAGATGACCTTCTGGCTGCCGAGCATGTCGTACGCGCAGTCCTTCACGCCGACGACGCGAGGATGATCCGCGAGCCGCAGCACCGTCTCCGTCGCGATGCGGGTGCCGGTGCGGCCGGGGATGTCGTAGAGCAGCACGGGCAGCCCGCTGCTGTCGGCGACCGTGCGGAAGTGGGCCTCCACGGCGTCCTGCGGCGGCAGGCTGTAGGACGGGG
This sequence comes from Streptomyces venezuelae, assembly GCF_008642355.1. Classification (NCBI taxonomy): domain Bacteria; kingdom Bacillati; phylum Actinomycetota; class Actinomycetes; order Kitasatosporales; family Streptomycetaceae; genus Streptomyces; species Streptomyces venezuelae. The sequence goes on along the minus strand of NZ_CP029193.1, from coordinate 1,814,392 downwards.
TGAGCACCAACAGGCCGTCGGCGCCCGCCTTCTCGGCCCCCCGCGCCTGCTCGACGGCGTGCCGGGTGTCGTTGCTGCCGACGCCGGCCACGACGGTGGCGCGGTCGCCGACCGTGTCGGCCACGGCCCGGACGAGAGCCGCCTTCTCGGCGTCGGAGACGGTCGGCGACTCGCCGGTCGTACCGGACAGGACGAGTCCGTCGCAGCCCCGCGACACGAGGTGGTCGGCGAGGCGGCACGCGCCGTCGAGGTCGAGGGCGCCGTCGGCGGTGAACGGGGTGATCATCGCGCAGAGGGCGCGGCCGAAGGGCGCCGCGGTTCGGGAGGTCATGACGGCAGTCTCGGTACGCCGCTGCTGAAGCTCCACTTAATTCTCCTACGAGGTACTGGACAGGAACGCTACGAGAAGTGCTCGTCCGAGTTCAGGAGATCAGCGGGGGTAGCGTCGCCAGGTACGGGTACTCGGCCATCCCAGCCAGAAGGGAGGCGGACCCCGTGACCGGGACCATGGGCGAGCAGCCGACGCGCGATCACGCGCAGCACTCGGTGGGAGAGCTCGTCGAACGTGCCACCGCGCAGCTTTCGGAACTCGTACGTCAGGAGATGCGGCTCGCCGGGCAGGAGATGGCGGCCAAGGGCAAACGCGCGGGCCGTGGCGGAGGGCTCCTCGGAGCGGCCGGCGCGGTCTCGTACGTAGGACTCATGGCGCTCGCGGCCACGGCGGTCGCGGCACTCGCGCTGACGCTGCCCGTGTGGGGCGCGGCCCTCATCGTCACCGGCGTGCTCTTCGTCGTGGCGGGGGTGCTCGCCGTGCTGGGCCGCAAGCAGCTGGCCCGTGCGGTGCCCCCCGTGCCGCAGGAGGCGATGGACAGCGTCAAGGCGGATGTCGAGGAGATCAAGGAAAGGGCGCACCGATGACGGACACCCCCAAGGACGCCAAGGACGCTTCGGCGAAAAAGGACGCGGGCGCCAAGGGCCCCGACGAACTGCGCCGGCAGATCGAGGAGACCCGCGGCGAACTCGGCGAGACCGTCGAGGAACTCGCGGCGAAGGCAGACGTGAAGGCCCGCGCCCGGGAACGGGCAGCGGCGGTGAAGGACCACGTACAAGGGACGGCGGCACAGGTGAAGGACAAGGTGACGGAGCAGGCGGCGCGCGCCAAGGGCAAGGCCGCGGACGGAGCCGGGCAGGCGAAGAACGCCACGGCCGAGGGGGCGGCAGGCGCCAAGATCATGGCGGCCGACGGCGTGGCGGGCGTCAAGAGCAAGGCGGCCGAGGGCGCCGCACGGGCGAAGGGCCTGGCGGCGGAAGGCGCCGGACGTGCCAAGGGCATCGCGGCGGAGGGCGCGGGGCGCGCCAAGGGCGCCGTGCTCGAGGGCAAGGCGCGCGCGGAACAGTACCCCGCCGTGGTTCAGGCCGAGGAGAAGGTCGCCGAGGCCGCACGCCGCGTACAGGACGGCGCGCCCGAGCCCGTGCGCGCCGCAGCGAGCAGCGTCGCGCGGATCGGCGGGCGCCACCCGAGGACCGTCGCGGCGGCCGGGGCGGGTGTTCTGGTGGCCTGGATGCTGCTGCGCCGCGGCAAGCGGAACGGCCGCTGATGAGCGGGGCCACGATCCTCTACAAGCCGCTCGGCATGGCTTTCGGCATGCTGGGCGGCGCGGTCGCGGGTGCGGTGTTCCGCCGTACCTGGAAGGCCGTGGCGGGCGAGGACGACGCGCCGGACGCACACGACGAGGAACGCTCCTGGAACGAGATCCTCGTCGCCGCCGCGCTCCAGGGCGCCATCTTCGCCGTGGTCAAGGCGGCGGTCGACCGCGGCGGCGCGGTCGGCGTGCGGCGTCTGACGGGCCGCTGGCCGGGCTGACGGCCGTGCCCGTCCGGCATGATCGGTGCGCGCGCCGACAGGCCGGACCGGCACAGAGGCCAAGGCACGAAGAACAACGCTGAACACAGCGGCACCCACGGCGGCGGCGACGGCGCAGGAGGGGACGAGCGAGGCGTCGCGCTGGTGACGGGCTCTTCGTCCGGCACCGGCGCCGCCGTCGCCCGCCGCCTCGCCGCCGCAGGGGTGCGCGCCGTCGCCAACTCCGCCCGCTCCGTCGAGGCGGGCCATTGACTCGCGGCCGAACTGCCCGACGCCGTCCACGTGAGGGCGAGCGTCGCCGACGAGGCCGACGTGGCGCGGCTCGTGCAGGCCGCCGTCGACACGCAGGGCCGCCTCGACATCCTGGTCAACCGCGCGGGCACCACCTGGTCCATCGACCACGACGACCTGGAGGCGGCCGGTCCCGACGTGTGGGGGGGAGCTGTACGACGTGAACGTCATCGGCGTGTGGCAGACCATCACTGCCGCCGTCCCGCATCTGTGCGCGAGCGGTGCGGGCGACATGGTCGACATCTCCTCTCAGGCGGGCGTCCGTCCCGACGGCAGCTCCATCCCGTACGCGGTCGGCAAGCAGCCGTGCACCACATGACCAAGCCGCTCGCCACGACGCTCGGCCCGGCCGTGCGGTCGACGCGGTGGCGCCCGGCATGATCGAGAAGTGCTGCTCGTCGACGGCGGCGGCCACCTCCTCCAGCCGCGACGGGGCCGCGTTGACGGGGCCGGACGCCCGGAGGAAGCTCGGGCCATGGCCACGACGCAGCAGCATCCGTACGCGCGGTACGTCGCGATCGGCGACAGTCAGACGGAGGGCCTCGGGGACGGCGACGAGGAGCGCGGCTACCGCGGCTGGGCCGACCGGCTCGCCGAGATCCTCGCCGCCGGGCACCCGGACTTCACCTATGCCAACCTCGCCGTGCGCGGCCGTCGGACGGCGCTGATCAAGGCGGAGCAGCTCGGCCCCGCCCTCGCCCTGAAGCCGGACCTCGTGACCGTCATGGCGGGCATGAACGACCTGGTGCGGCCGGGCTACGACGCGGCGCGCGTCGCCGCGGACGTCGAGGAGATGTTCACCGAGCTCACCGCGGCGGGCGCGCGCGTGGCCACCGTCACCTTCCCGGACATCGGGCGCGTCTCACCGCTCGCGCGCCGCGCGCTGCCCCGCGTCCTGGACCTCAACGCCCGGATCCGCGCCGCCGCCGACCGGCACGGCGTGACCGTCTTCGACACGTTCCCGCACCGCATCACCACCGATCCGCGGCTGTGGAGCCGCGACCGCATGCACGCGAGCCCGCTCGGCCACGCCCGGATCGCCGCGGGCATGGCGGACGCGCTCGGCCTCGCCGGGCACGAGAGCTGGCTGAGCCCGCTGCCGCCGCTCGCCCCGGTGTCGGTGTTCGGGGCGGTGACAGCGGAGGCGCGCTGGTTCGCCGGGTTCATGGGTCCCTGGATGTGGCGGCGGGTGCGGGGACGTTCGTCGGGCGACGGCCGGGAGGCGAAACGTCCGGTGCTGGAGGCGGTGACGGTGGCACCCGCGCCGCACGAACGGGCTTGACCTCAACCTCGGTCGAGGTCGGAGTGTGGTGCGTGCACCGGGCGACCACCCGCTCGTGCACCCGACCTCGACCGAGACGGACGGACCACACCATGCCCGTGACCACCACCCGCAGCACCGGCACCCTCCCCGACCCGGCGCGCGCCGACGGAGGCCTCACCTTCATCAGCACCTGGAGCACCGGCTCGCCCGAGCGGCTGCGGGCCACCCTGGACGCCATCGCCAAGGCCTGGGAGGCCCGGCCCTGGCCGCACGAGGGGCTCCTCTCGTACACGGTGTACGCGGGCGCCGACGGATCGACCGTCCTGCACTACTCGCAGTGGCGGGACGAGGAGGCGTACCAGGACTTCTTCGCGGGCGTCGGCAACGGCAGGGACGCCAGGAACGCGGAGATCGACGCGGCGGTGCCGGGAATCGAGCGGCTCGGCCTCAACAAGACGCGGCTGTACCGCAGTTGGGAGGGAGGTGATGGAGGTGAGCCCGACACGGTGGTGATCGGTCTCACCGACTTCGAAGGCCCCGACCCCGAGGCGCAGCGCGCCTGGTCGGACCGGGCGGCCGAAGCCCTGGACCGGGACGTCGCCGACACCCCCGGCCCGCACGCCGCGCACTTCCACCTCACCCTGGACGGCAGGCGCGTCGTCACCTACGCGGAGGGCGGCGGAGAAGGCGCCCGGTACCGGTTCGCGTACGGCTTCGTACCGAGCCAGGCGTAGATTTTCCCCGGCCCGCGCCGCCGAGCGCCCCGCTCTCCTGGACAGCCCCTGGAGGCGGCGGGACGGTGGAGCCATGAGCGGGGACGGGAGGGCCGGCCGGGGCAGGCCGCGCAGGCGCAGGCCCGGCAAGGGGGAGGCCGCCGCCGGCGCCGCCCCGGCAGTCGGTGGGAACGGCGGCACCGGCAAGGCCTTCGAGATCGTCCGGGAGCTGGAGGTCGAGGGCTCCCCGGCCAGGCTCTGGGCCGCCCTCACCACCGGCACCGGCGGCTGGTTGTGGCCCATGGAGTACGAGCCCCGCGAGGGCGGCGCCGCCCCCTCCGGCGGCACCGTCACCCGCTGGGACCCGCCCCACCGCCTCACCGCGCGCGTCGAGGACCCGGACGGCATACCCGGCCAGAGCCTCAACGAGCTCGACCACGTCATCGAGCCGCGCGACGGCGGCCGTCGCTCCTGGCTGCGCCACGTGCACAGCGGCATCTTCACCGGCGACTGGGACACGCAGTACGACGGCACGGTGCGGCACACCGACTTCTACCTGCACTCCCTGGGCCAGTACATGGCGCACTTCGAGGGCCGTCCCGTCGCCTACTCCGCCCTGCACGGCCCGCGCGCCTCCGCCGCCCCGGACGCCTTCGTCAGGCTGGCGAGGGCGCTGGGCCTGCCCGACGACGCCACGGACGGCGCGCGCGTACGGGTGCAGGCGGCGGGCGGGGAGCTGGACGCGGTGATCGACTTCCGCAGCCGGTACTTCATCGGGCTGCGCGCCGACGAGACGCTGCACCGCTTCTACGGCCGCAACCACTTCGGTGCCCCGGTCGGGGTCAGTGTCCACGACTTCGGCGCGCACGCCGACGCCAAGGGCACCGAACTGGCCTGGCAGGACTGGCTGGACCACCTCTACGGCTGAGGCGGCCCGGCCCGTCCTGCCGGTCTCCCGGGGCTACGGCCTGAAACGCAGCACCTGCGGGTCGTGGTCGCTGTTCTGCTCCGCGAACTCCGCGTTGATGTGCACGCTGTCGAAGCTGAAGTCGTCCGCGTCGCCCACCCCCGGACTGGTCAGGATCTGGTCGAGGACCTGCGAGTTGCCCTGGTAGACGTACGAGTAGCGCTCGCTCCTCGGCAGCGACCTGACGGCGGAGCGCAGCGCGCCGCCGTCCTCCAGCGCCCTGGTCGTGGCCGAGAACTCGAAGTCGTTGATGTCGCCGAGCACGACGACGTCGGCGTTCCGCTGGACCTTGCGGATGTCCTTCACGAACCCGTTCACCGCCTGCGCCTGCAGCAGCCGCTTGGTCTCCGAGGAGCGCACCGGCGGCTGGTGGTGCGAGGTCAGGGACTCGTCGCCGCCCTTGGACCCGAAGTGGTTGGCGATCACGAAGACGGTGCGGCCGCGGAACGTGAACTCGCCGGCCAGCGGCTTGCGGCTGTCGGCCCAGGCCGCGTTGGCCGGGTCGACGCGGCCGGGGGAGTGGCTCAGCGCGGCGCGGCCTCCCTCGCGCACGACCTCGGTGGGCGTCGTCGCGTCGCCGGGCGCGCGCTCGGTGAACGAGACGCGCTCGGGGTTGTAGAGGAAGACCTGGCGGATGTTGCCGCCGGGCTCGCCGCCGTCCTTGTTGTTCTGCGGGTCGACGGACCGCCACGCGTAGCGCGGGCCGCCCGCGGCGACGATCGCGTCCGTGAACTTCTGCAGCGTCGCCTCCGCGGAGACGGTGCCGTCGTTCTTCGCCCCGTTGTCGTCCTGGATCTCCTCCAGGGCCACGATGTCGGGCGAGGCGAGGTTCGCGACGACGGCGCCCGCCAGCGCGTCGAACTTCTTCTGCGGGTCGCTCGGGTCGAGGTTCTCGACGTTGTACGTGGCCACGGCGAGCTCGCCCTTGGCCTGCTTCCGCGTCTTCTCGCGCTTCAGGCCCTTGTCGTCGACCGTGCCGAGCTCGCGTGCGACGAGGGTGTAGCCGCCGAACTGGTTGAAGTCCAGGGGGCCTTCGGCGCCGCCGCGCAGGACGTCACCGACGTTCGCCCGGGGGAACGGCCGCTCGGAGACCGGGGCGAGCTGCTGGATCTGGAGCCGTCCGCCGTTCTGCGCGGTGTACGAGCCGTAGACGGTGCCGCCGCGCCGGTTCGGGTTCTCGTGCTTCTTCACGGTCACCCAGAGCTCGTTGTAAGCGTCGGTCGCGCCGACGACGCGGGAGCTGCCGATCCCCACGTTCATGCCCTCCAGCGACTCGTAGAGGTCGAGGGCGTACGAGCGGGGCTTCAGGGGCAGCGCGTTGATGCTGCCGCCCTGCGCCGGGTCGCCCGCGGGCGCGTAGCGGCTCGGCACGGACTTGGCGGTGACCGCCACCGGGGCGGGCAGCGCGTTGCCGGAGGACTCCACGGTCACGGTCGGCTTGGTGATCTGGGTCAGGGACTGGTTGCCGGAGCCGGTGCCCCCGGGCACGTACTCGCCGACGGTGCCCGAGACCCGTACCGCGTCGCCGGCCTTGACCGTGAGCGGAGCGGAGCCGGTGAAGACGAAGATGCCCTCGCTGGTGGCCGCGTCGTCATCGGCGGTCCCCTTCGCGGACTGGATCCAGAAGCCCTTCGAGCCGTAGCCGCGCACGCCCGTCACGATGCCGGGCACATCGCTGACCTGCTGCCCCACCAGGGGCGACGTACGGGTGGTGCCCTGGATGTCATGGATGCGGACCCCGTCGGCGGCGGCCGGGGACGAGGTGACGGCGAGCAGGCCCGCCGCCAGGGCGGCGGCGACCACGGCGCCGACGGCGGCGGATCTCGGAAGGCGGGGCGACGCTATGTGAGACATCAGGGAACTCCGGATGAGGGTGAGGGAACGAAGCTGCGGCGGTGCAGGGCCGGTCGGGCGCTCTACGCGCGTCAATCTCTTGCGTGACCAGGGGAGTTGTCAAGGTTCTCCGGGTGTTCCGCTGCTGTACGTCTCCTGACAGGGACATGAACCGGGCGGCATGGTCCCAAATCCGTCTAGGCTTGCCCACTGCAGAGCCCGCCCCTCCGGAGGAGAACCAGCCGATGTCCGTAAGCCCCGCCACCCTGCCGCCGGTGCTGCTGCACTCCGAAGCGGAACTCGCGCGGGCCGCGCTCGCCACCCCGCTGCTCTCCCGCGCCGTGCGCCTCGCCCGCTGGGCGGGACCGGAGACCCGCGTCGGCGCGGGCGGCGAACTCGTCGACGCGCAGCTCCCCGCGGCCGCGGCCGAGCTGGGCCTCGCGGCGGACGACCCGGACGCCGCCGCGTACGCGAGCGAGGCGTGGCGGGTCGCGGTGGACACCGGGCTCATCGATGTCACGGACGCCGAGGAGGACGGCGCGGAAGGCACCGTCACGCAGGGCGAGGATCTCGCGGTGCTCTCCGGGGGGAGCCCGCAGGACGTCCTCGCCGTCTGGCTCGGCGCCCTCGACACCGTGTACGCGGACGCGACCGTGCCCGACATGGAGAACCTCCTCGACGTCCTGGAGGAGAACGGCCAGGTCGACTTCGACGAGCTCGGCTGGGACCCGCAGGCCGAGGCCGACTTCCTCGACGGCGTCCTCGGCAACCTCTACCTGCTCACCGTCGGCGACGCGGCGGGCGGCGAGAGCCCCGTGCCGCTGCCCGCCCTCGCCGCCTCGATGATCGTCCCCGACGACATGGGCGAGCCCACGGACGACGTCCTGGAGCAGGTGTCGGACGCGATGATGAAGCTCGACGACCAGTTCCGGCTCTTCGAGCCGCTCGGCCTCGTCGAGTACCAGCCGGTCGACGAGGCGCTCATGGCCGACATCGACGACGAGACGGCACAGCCGGAGCAGGCGCCCGTCGACGACGAGGACGTCAGCCGCTACGGCATGGTCCGGCTCACCCCGCTCGGCCTGTACGGCGTCCGTGCCCGCATGCTGGAGGCCGGTGTCGACGCGCCCGCCGTCGGCGACCTCGCGGACAAGGGCGCGGACGTCCTGCTCGACGGCACCGCCGGCTTCCCGCAGCACGCCGCGCAGGCGGAGATCGAGCAGTGGCTCGCCGGGCACGAACCGCTGGACGCGGCACGGGAGTTGCTGGCCGCGGCGCGCGGCGCCGACGAGGGTGCGCCGCTGCGCAGGCTCCGCTGCCAGCAGGCGCTCTCCCTCGTCGGCGACGAGGCGGAACCGGCGCTGCGCGACGTCCTCGACGACCCGCAGCTCGGTGGCCTCGCCCGGGTCTGGCTCGCCGAGCACGGCGCCACGGACGTGCCCGCGCCGTCGGAGGAGCTCATCTTCTGGCTGACCATCGACACGCTCGCCGCGCAGCTCTCCGCCGAGGGCAACTCGGACGAGCTGCAGGGCCTCGTCGAAGGTCTCGCCCAGCAGCACAGCGGCTTCTTCGCCACGGCATGGCGCGTCGAGCACCCCGCCACGGCCGACGTCCTGGAGGCGATGGGCCGCCTGCACCCCGACAAGAAGGTGGCGAAGGAGGCCCGCAAGGCGGCGTTCAAGGCGAGGTCGCAGCAGGGTCTCTAAGGGCACTCTGCCCCCCCTTGGCACCCAGTCCTCAAACGCCGGACGGGCTGAGACATCCAGCCCGTCCGGTGTCTTACCTCAGCACTCGTACCGCGTCGTGTGCTTGAACGACGATGTCGCCCCGTCGAACCCGTACGTCCCCCGGTACGCCGGAGGATTCTGGTACTCGCCCACGATCGTGATCGTGTTCGCGCACGACCCCTGCCCGGCCCGCTTCGCGTCGAGCCGTATCGTCTCGCCGATCGTGCCGCCCGTGATGTCCCACGGCGCGCCGCAGATGCCGGACGTGATCTGCCCGCCCGTCACCACGTGCGGATAGGTGTTCGGGTTGTACTTCACCTCGAGGACGAACGTGACCGCGCCCGCGTGGAGCGTCAGCTTGCACTCCGTCGACAGGGCCTCGGCCGACACCTCGCCCAGCGGCGCCGCGAACGCCTCGTCACGCGTCTTGACCTCGGCGCCCTGCGGATTGTGGAAGCGGTGCTCCGACGTCCGCGACTGGCCGCCCTTCTGCTTACGTGCCTGAGTGGTCATGGAAGACCCTCCTCCCGTCCTGACCGTCAGGCCAGCAGCTCGGCGATCTCCACACGCAGCAGCGCGCGGACGTTCTCGATGTGGTTGACGATGGTCGCGACCGACGAACCGGCGAACAGCAGACCCACCGCGACGTCGTCCTGCGAGGTGACCAGCGAACCGGAGTCGCCGCCCGCGGAGATGTTCGTCGTGACGATCTGGTCCTTGAAGCGGGCCGTGCCCGCCGTGCCGTAGTTCACGTCGACCGTCGCGTCGACCGCGATGATCCGGCCGAAGCTGATGTTCGTCGTCCTGCCGGTCTTCTTCACCAGGTCACCGACGGCCACGTTGGCCTTGCGCCGCCAGGCACGCGGGGCACCGCTGAAGTACTGCTCGCGCGTCGCGTCCTGGAAGTCGACCGCGCCGAGCGCCGCGTCCACGACGTTGTTGTGCCGCTCCAGCGGGATCTGCGGGGCGAACTGGATCGTGATGAACCGCTCCAGGGTCGCGATGCGGTCGGCCGGGTCCTGGCCGCCGTCGAAGACACCGGGCTGCACGATCGCGCTGCCCAGCTGCGCCCGGTTGGAGTCGGCGAGCACATGGTTGTTGGACAGGATGTAGAACTTCGCCGGTACGCCGAGACCGGCGCCGGGCGGGTCGACGGAAGCGCCGGGCAGGAAGTCGTAGACCACGCTGCCGAGCGTGCCCGCGGTCACCCGGACGTTGCCGACCGAGAAGCCCGACGGGCACGGACGCATCCGGCGCTTCAGGAGCTGCGGCTCGAACGCGCCGCGCCCCGCGAGCTCTTCGAGCTGCGGCTGCCCGAGCCCCGCGAGCTGCTCGCTGACGCTGCCGTCCGGTCCGTACGTCACCGAGGCACGGTCGTCGGCGCGCCGGCCGCCCGCGCGGCTCTGCTGGCGCTGCGCCGCGATGTGGCCCACCGCGACGACGTCGGTCGGAGTGCCGTCGTCCATCTGGCGCGGGACGACGTCCCGCTCGGGGAGCATGGACTCCGGGACCTTCTGCGTGACGAACACGATGACGGCGGGCTCGCCCGTGGGCTCCCCGCCGCTCCACTTCACGCCGTGGCCGAAGCCGACCACGTTGGAGAGCGGCTGCTGGGGCCGCAGGAAGTCGGACATCGCCTGCTGACGGGAGCTGTCGCTCAGCTGACCGCCGGTGGGTCCTCGCATCAGTTCGGGCTGGCTCACCACGCCAGACCACCTCTTCCCCTTTGAAGGGTGGGAGTTCCGGGCGCGCCGGGGGCGTCGGGGCGTCGCTCTCGCTACGCCCCGCCGTCGTGGGCGTCGACCTCGCCGATGGCGAGTACGCGCACGGGGACGCCTTCGAGCGTGTCCGGAACCACGTCTGCGTCACGGAGCCGGTCACGGGGCACCAGGTGGGTGACAAAGACGACGATCACGTCCTGACCCGTGTGTTCGTCTCTACCGGTGCCGACTCCTGTGACATTGGCCAGCCTCATCAGCCGGCCCTCATGGAGGCTGCGTGCCTGATGTGCGTCCACTCGGCTCGCCTCCCCGTGCGGGTGGTGCAGCACTGCACGTAGGTGATGTCTATTGCGGTGTGCATCCCGGGTCAAGGTGTTCTGCGGTGATTCTTGGCTTTACGTTCTCGTGCGCAGGTGCGACGCGCTCACGTACGCAGGTGCGACGCGCCGTTGAGGTCGAGCACCGCGCCCGACGCCCACTCGGCGACCGGGGACGCCAGCCACAGCACGGCCGCCGCGATCTCCTCCGCCGTGCCCGCCCGCCCGAACGGGCTCTGCGCCCGGATCGCCTCGCCCTCGGCACCGCTGAGACGGTGCGCGACGCGTTCCGTCGCGAAGAACCCGGGGGCCACCGACGCCACCGCGATCCCGTGTGGCGCGAGGGACACGGCGAGCGACTGGCCGAGCGCGTGCACCGCCGCCTTCGTCGCGCCGTACGCCGGGTGGTCCGGCTCGCCGCGGAACGCGCCGCGCGAGCCGATGTTCACGATCCGGCCGCCCGTGCCCTGGTCGATCATGCGGCGGGCGGCGAGGTGGCTGAGGTTCGCCGTGGCGAGCAGGTTGACCGAGACGTGCCGCTGCCACAGGGCCGCCCACTCCTCGTACGGCGTGTCGGCCAGGGGGTGCGGCAGGTTCACGGCGGCGTTGTTGACCAGGACGTCGATGCCGCCGAGCGCCTCGGCCGCGCGCCCCGCGATGTCCGCCGCCCCGGCGGGGTCCGACAGGTCGCCGCCCACCAGCACGTGTCCCTCGCCCGCCAGCGAGTCGAGCGTCGCCCGTGCGTCCTCCTCGCGCGAGCCGTAGTGCACGGCGACCCGGTCGCCGTTCTCCGCGAAGGCGCGGGCGAGCGCGCGGCCGAGGCCCCGGGAGGCCCCGCTGATCAGGACGCGACGGCCGGTGCCTGACAGGTTCACGGGCAGGTTCATGGAAGCGGGCCCCTCGACGTCGAACAGTGTTCAACCGCCGTTTATACGCGAGCGGGACGGTGACGCCGACAGCGGTCCGGTCGTACGCAGCCACCTTCGCGCCTCAGGAGAAACGATGTCGCTCACCCGCAGGGATTTCGCCAGACACTCCGCGCTCACCGGGGCGGGAGTCGCCCTGGCCGGCAGCGTCGGCGCGCTCGCCACGGCCCCCGGAGCCCTCGCGGCGACGGACGTCGAGAGCGTGCACGACGCGGAGGACGCCCGGGGCAACGGCCACCACGGCCACCACCACGGCCCCGGCTACGGCCCCCTGATCCCCGACCCCGAAGGCCTCCTCGCCCTGCCCGCCGGCTTCTCGTACCGCGTCCTCACGCACAGCGGCAAGACGAAACTGGAGAGCGGCGAGTTCACGCCCTCCAACCACGACGGCACCGCCACCTTCCGCGGCCCGCGCGGCACCACGCTCCTCGTCAACAACCACGAGCTGGGCGGCCCCCGCAGCAAATGGAAGCACCCCGTACCGCTCGCCGAGGGCCTCGTCTACGACCCCGCGGCGTCCGGCGGCTGCACCGTCGTCGAGGTGCGTCCCGACGGGCGCGTCGCCGAATGGGTCGGCGTAGCCGGCACCGCCACCAACTGCGCCGGTGGCAGCACCCCGTGGGGCACCTGGCTCACCTGCGAGGAGACCGAGGACCGGGCCGGCCAGAACGGCATGACCAAGGACCACGGCTACGTCTTCGAGGTCGACCCCCTGGACCGGCGCGCCAACCGCGCCCCCAAGCCCATCAAGGCGCTCGGCCGTTACGCCCACGAGGCCGTCGTCGTCGACCCCAAGCGCGGTCACCTCTACCTCACCGAGGACGCCTCGGGCCCGAACGGGCTCCTCTACCGCTGGACCCCGCCGCGCGGCTTCGCGCACGGCCGCGGCAGGCTGCGCACCCTCGCCGACGACGCGGGCGTCCTGAAGGCCCCCAAGTGCTACGACTCCGGCGGCCGCTTCGTCGACGACCTGTCCCGCGCGACGAAGACCGGCACGGTCTACGGCGTGGACTGGGTCGAGGTCCCCGACCGCGACGCGCGGACCGTGCCCGTGCGCGAGCAGTTCGACGACGGCGACATCACGCGCGCCCGCAAGCTGGAAGGCATGTGGTGGGGCGACGGCGGCGTCTACATCGTGGCGTCCTTCGCCCGCGGCGAGAGCCCCGTCCCGCACGACGGACAGGTGTGGTTCTACCACCCGGGCCGCCGCACCCTCACCCTGAAGGTGCTCCTCGGCGTGAACCGCGACCCCGGCGAGGACGGCGCCTTCGACGGCCCCGACAACATCACCGTCTCGCCCTACGGCGGCCTCGTCGTCGCCGAGGACGGCGACGGCATCCAGCACCTGTTCGGCGCGACGGAGAGCGGCCGCACGTACCCGATCGCGCGCAACGAACTCAACGCGGGCACGGCGGAGAAGCCGGAGTACAGCGAGTTCACCGGCGTCACGTTCTCCCCCGACGGCCGCACGCTCTACGCCAACATCCAGTCGCCCGGCATCATGTTCGCCATCACCGGCCCGTGGAAGCGGCAGCGCCGCTGATCGCGGGCCCCGCGAAAAACCCTTGGCGTCCACGAAGTTCGCTCTCCTAAAGTTGCTCACGCACCTCCCGGTGCGCAGGCAGCGGCTCCTTCTTCTCATGAAATACGCCGCAGCCACTTTGAACTCGGGAGGCAGCAGCTGGTGTGTGCCCGGTGCGCAGGCAACGGTTACTTCCTGGATCGGACGGTTGCGGGTTCGAGTCCCGTCATCGACTTCTGGTCGGTGTAGCTCAATCGGTAGAGCATCTGGCATAAGTCCGTCGCCGACTTTGACCTCGGGCACACTCCTGCCGCCTGTCTCCCCCTTTGCTTTCGCACGTCTTTCACGCAATGAATTCGGGGGAATTCTCATGGCGCGTTTCAACACCAAGTCCGTCAAGGCGCGGGTCACTTCCGCGGTGAAGTCGACCGGCCGCACCACCCGCACGCACGAGGGCGGTCGCGGTCATCTGCGGGACGCGCGGTCCGAGCTTTTTCTGCTCTCCGTCGCGAATTTCGTCTCCCAGCAGACCTTCTACGAGACCGGCGACCGCCGCGACGACCGGTTCGCCGCACTCGTGCGGCGCCTCGCCGTCGAGGACCCGGAGTGGACCGCGGGCCTGCTCGGCTGGCTGCGCGGCGACGGCAACCTGCGCACCGCCTCGCTCGTCGGCGCCGCCGAGTACGTCAAGGCGCGCCTCGACGCCGACGCCACCGGCGGCCCCACGGGCCGTCAGGTCGTCGCGTCCGTGCTGCGCCGCCCCGACGAGCCGGGCGAGCTCCTCGGCTACTGGACGTCGACGTACGGCCGCGCGATCCCCAAGCCCGTCAAGCGCGGCATCGCCGACGCCGTACGCCGCCTCTACACCGAGAAGTCCCTGCTCAAGTACGACACCGCGACCAAGGGCTACCGCTTCGGCGACATCCTCAACCTCGTGCACGCATCACCGGACCCGGCGAAGCCGTGGCAGGGCGACCTGTTCCGGTACGCGCTCGACCGTCGGCACCACCCGGAGACCGCGGTGCCGCCCGAGGGCGCGCGCGTCCTCACCGCGCACCGCGCGCTCATGGCGCTGCCCGTCGAGGAGCGGCGCGCCGTGGTCACCGGTGACGGCGGCGCCGAGCGGCTCGCCGCCGCGGGCATCACCTGGGAGGCGCTCGCCGGCTGGCTGCAGGGCCCCATGGACAAGGCGGCCTGGGAGGCCGTGATCCCGTCGATGGGTGCCATGGCGCTCGTCCGCAACCTGCGGAACTTCGACGAGGCGGGCGTCTCGGACGAGGTGGCGGCGACCGCCGCGGCCAGGCTCGCCGACCCGGAGACCGTGGCGACGTCGCGGCAGTTCCCGTTCCGCTACCTCGCCGCGTACCAGCACGCGCCGTCGCTCCGCTGGTCGTACCCGCTGGAACAGGCGCTCGGCCACTCGCTCGCGAACGTGCCGTCGCTGCCGGGCCGGACGTTGATCCTCGTCGACCGCTCCGGCTCGATGTGGTCGCCGCTCTCGGACCGCTCGCAGCTCAACCGGGCCGACGCGGCCGCGATCTTCGGCACGGCGCTCGCGCTGCGGGCCGCCGACGCGGACCTGGTCCAGTTCGGCACCAGCAGCCAGGCGGTGACGTTCCGCGCGGGCGAGTCCGTCCTGAAGGTCCTCGGCCGCTTCGGCGACCTCGGCGGCACGAACACCACCGAGGCCGTGCGCCGCTTCTACAGGAAGCACGACCGGGTGCTGATCGTCACCGACGAGCAGGCGACGTACCACTACCACGGCGACCCGACCGAGCAGGTCCCGGCGGACGTCCCCGTCTACACCTGGAACCTCGCGGGCTACCGCGCGGGCCACGGCGCGTCGGGCGAGGGCAACCGGCACGTCTTCGGCGGCCTGTCGGACGCGGCGTTCCGGATGGTGCAGCTGATCGAGGCGGGGGAGAACGCCGACTGGCCGTGGACCGTCGGCTGAGTCCCCCGTTCGGGTCGTATCCGTACCGTCGCCGAGGGCGCACACACCGTGACTTGTGTGTCTGTTCCATACCGATGTGAGGGCAGTGTCAGTACAGAGCATGGTGCCGCGGGCTCCCGAAGCCCCATACTGCGAATATGACGAGGCCCCCCGGCTCGCGCCGACACCTGCCGAACAGTCCCTTCAACGTGCCCGCCCCGCCCGCTCCACCCGTGGAGCACTTCGAGGTGGGTGACAGGGTCTCCCACGACCAGTACGGCCTGGGAAGGATCGTGGGCGTCGAGGGAGAGGACGCGGTCGTCATCGACTTCGCCGGCCGTCAGGGACGGTTCCTGAGCCCTTATCCGAAGCTGGCCAAGCTCTGACACCGACGCTGTCGATGTAGATGCCGATGCCGTGACCCGAACCGATCGAGGGGCGGCGGACCGCTTGTGCGGACCGCCGCCCCTCGGCGTGTTCCCGGGCGGGGGCGCGGAAGGTCAGAGCGCCTGCGCCGCGGGCTTCACCATGCCGCGCACCGTACGGGACTTGACGAACTGTCCCATACCGGTCATTTCCCACTCGCCGCTGAACTGCTTGATCAGCTTCGCCATCATGACGCCCGTCTGCGCCTCGGCGTTGGTGAGGTCGAAGCGGACCAGCTCCTCGCCGGACGCCGCGTCGATCAGGCGGCAGTACGCCTTCGCGACCTCCGTGAACTTCTGGCCGGAGAACGAGTTCACCGTGAAGACCAGGCCCGTGACGTCCTGCGGGAGACGGCCGAGGTCGACGACGATCACCTCGTCGTCACCGCCGCCCTCACCCGTGAGGTTGTCGCCGGAGTGCTTGATCGCGCCGTTCACGATCGACAGCTTGCCGAAGTAGCAGCTGTCGACGTGGTTGCGCTGCGGGCCGTACGCGATCACGGACGCGTCGAGGTCGATGTCCTTGCCACGGAACGCGGGCTCCCAGCCGAGACCCATCTTGACCTGCGAGAGCAGTGGACGGCCACCCTTGACCAGGGACACCGTCTGGTTCTTCTGGAGGCTGACGCGGCCCTTGTCCAGGTTGATCTTCCCGGCGCCGGGCGCGGGCGCGGCGGGGGCCGCGGGAGCGGCGGGCGCCGCCTGACGCGGGTCGGCGACCGGCGGGGGCGGGCCCTGCACCGGCCGGCCGACGGGCGGAGCCGGGGGAGCAGGGGGAGCGGCGGGAGCCGCGGGCGCGGCGGCGGGGGCCGGGGCGGGCTCCTCCACCGAGACGCCGAAGTCCGTGGCGATGCCCGCGAGACCGTTGGAGTACCCCTGGCCGACCGCGCGGGCCTTCCACGCGCCGTTGCGCAGGTAGATCTCCACGATCACGAGGGCGGTCTCGGTGCCGAGCTGCGGCGGAGTGAAGGTGGCGAGCACCGAGCCGTCGTCGGCGTTGCGGATCGTGGCGGTCGGCTCGATGCCCTGGAAGGTCTGGCCCGCCGCGTCCGGGCTCGCGGTCACGACGATCTTCTCGATGCCGGGCGGCACGGCGGCCGTGTCGACGGTGACCTTGTCGGGGGTCGTGCCGCCGCCCGACTGGTAGGTCACGCCGGGGCCGGAGGGCTGGTTGAAGAAGATGAAGTCGTCGTCGGAGCGCACCTTGCCGTCGGCGGTGAGCAGCAGGCCCGATACGTCGAGCCGCACCGGAGCGGCGACGTCCACCGCCACGCGGGCGGCGGTCAGCGGGATGTTCGAGCCGGGGGTCATAGCTGTCATGCCTGGGGTAACGAACGATCCCGCTTTGCCGTTCCCTTACCCGGCGAAGGTTTTTTCCAGGTGTTTTCCGGCCGTGTGAGGCGTGGTTTCTCAGCCGCGGTTGCGCGGGTGGGCGCGGGCGGCACGTTCGTTGCCGCGCTTGTGGTTCCCGGTCCAGCGGGCCATCACCAGCTGCGGGTCGCCGCCCGTCACCTCGCCGAGGAACTGCTCGGCGCGGCCGCCGCGCAGCGTTCCCGCGGCACGCCCGCCGTGGGTGATCAGGACGGTCCCGTCGGCGCGCTCTTCGTACGTGAATCCGTGCGGTCTCGGCATGGCCGGGAGCGTACGTCCCGGCCCCGCCCTCGCGGTACCGAATTTGGGCACACCGGTCTACGGGACGACCACGATCTTCCGCCCCATCCCGGCGGCGAACCGGTCGAGCGCCTGCGGGTACTCCGCGAGCGGCAGCCGGTCGCTGATGAAGACGTCGGGGTCGAGGACGCCGGCCGCGAAGAGCTCCGCCGCCCGCTCGTAGCTGTGCAGGACCGCCATCGAACCGGTGATGGTGATCTCCTGGTTGTAGATGCGGTACGGGTCGATCTTCACGCGCGTGGCGTAGTCGGCGACGCCGAACTGCAGGAACGTGCCCGCCTTGGCGACGCGTTCGAGCCCGTCCTGGATCGCCGCCGCGTTGCCGGTCGCGTCGATGACGACGTCCCAGCCCTGGGGCCGGTCCAGCTCGTCCGCGCCGGCCGCCGACCCCGAGACGCCGAGGCGTCGCGCGGTCGCGAGCCGGTCCGCGTTCAGGTCCACGACGTCCACGCTCGCCGCGCCGGTGCGTTTGGCGAGTTCCAGCATCATCAGGCCCATCGTCCCGGAGCCGTAGATCAGGACGTGCGCGCCGAGCCGGGAGCGCAGCACGTCGTAGCCGCGCACCGCGCAGGACAGCGGCTCGATCAGGGCGGCGTCCTGGGTGCGGACGTGGTCGGGCAGGCGTACGCAGTTGGCGGCGGGTGCCACCGCGTACTGGGCGGCGCCGCCCGCGGTGGTCACGCCGATCGCGGCCCACCGCTCGCAGAGGTTGCCCCGGCCGTCCCGGCAGTAGCGGCACTCGTGGCAGTGCAGCGAGGGGTCGACGGCGACCCGGTCGCCGACGGCGAGCGTCCGGACGTCACTGCCGAGCGCGACGACCTCGCCGGCGAACTCGTGGCCCGGCACGACCGGCAGGGTCGGCGCGAACTCCCCCTGGAGGATGTGCAGATCGGTGCCGCACAGGCCGCACGCGGCGACCTCGACGACGACGTCACGGGGGCCGGGCGTCGGGTCGGGCACGTCCCCGACGACGGCCTTGCCGACGGACTCGATGATGGCGGCCTTCACTTGGCGGCTCCCTGGTTCATTTGACGGCTCCCAACGACAGGCCCTGGACCAGCTTGTCCTGGGCGGCGAACCCCGCGGCGAGCACCGGCAGGGAGATCACGAGCGACGCGGCGCACACCTTCGCCAGGAACAGGCCCTGGCTGGTGATGAAGCCGGTCAGGAAGACGGGCGCGGTCTGGGCGACGACGCCCGTGAGGACCCGCGCGAAGAGCAGCTCGTTCCAGCTGAAGATGAAGCAGATCAGGGAGGTCGCCGCGATCCCGGGCAGTGCGATGGGTGCCACCACGCGCGTGAGGATCGTCGGCAGCCGCGCCCCGTCGATCTGCGCGGCCTCGATGACGGGTTTGGGCACCTCGGCGAGGAACGACTGCATCATCCACACCGCGATCGGCAGGTTCATCGAGGTGTAGAGCAGGACGAGCAGCCAGATGTTGTCCAGCATGCCGGTGTTCTTGGCGAAGAGGTAGATCGGCAGGAGTCCGGCGACGACCGGCAGCATCTTCGTCGACAGGAAGAAGAAGAGCACGTCCGTCCACTTCTTCACGGGCCGCAGGGACAGGGCGTACGCGGCCGGCAGCGCGAGGACGAGGACCAGGAGGGTCGAGGCGAGCGACGCGACCGTCGAGTTGATCAGGGACGGCCAGGGGCTCGCGCCGCCGCCCGTCCCGAAGAAGTCCCGGTAGCCGTCGAGGGTGAGCGGGGCGGCCAGTGAGGGCGGGTTGGTCGCGGCGTCCTCCTCCGAGTGGAAGGAGGTCAGGACCATCCAGGCGATGGGCAGGAAGAACAGGATCCCGGCGAGCCAGGCGGCGAGGCCCAGGCCGATCCCCTTGCCGCGTGCTCCCTTGTCGCGTGCGTTCCTCATCAGCGGGACACCTCCTCACGGAACAGGGACGAGACGACCCGCAGGGCGAACGTCGCGATGATGATCGAGCCGATGACGACGAGCACGCCCGCCGCGGAGGCCAGACCGTTCTCGTGGGCCTGGTAGAAGCTCTGGTAGACGGTGTACGGCAGGTTCGCCGTGCCGAGGCCGCCCGAGGTGATGGTGAAGACGGCGTCGAAGTTCTGCACGATGTAGATCGAGCCGAGCAGCGCGCCCAGTTCGAGGTAGCGGCGCAGGTGCGGCAGCGTCAGATGGCGGAAGACCTGCCAGTTGCTCGCGCCGTCCATGCGGGCCGCCTCGACCAGCTCGGGGTCGCGGCTCTGCAGCCCCGCGAGCAGGATCAGCATCATGAAGGGCGTCCACTGCCACACGAGGGACGCCTCGATGGCGAGGAGCGGCGTGTTGGAGATCCAGTCGGGCTGCGCCGCCGAGTCCCCGCCGACCCAGTGCAGCAGCCCGTTGAAGAGCCCGTACTCGGGGTTGTAGAGCACGTGTTTCCACAGCAGCGCGGCGGCCACGGGGACCAGCAGGAACGGCGCGATGAGCAGCGTGCGGACCAGTCCGCGCCCCTTGAACCTCCGGTTCAGGAGCAGGGCGAGAGCGAGTCCGAGGACCAGGCTCGCGAGCACCACGGTGGCGGTCAGGAGGATCGTGGTGAGCACGGACTTGCGCAGGTCGGGGTCGGTGAGGACCTCGGAGTAGTTGCCGAGTCCGGTGAAGCTGCGGGCGTCGGGGTAGAGGGCGTTCCAGTCGAAGAAGGAGATCACCAGGGTCGCCACGAAGGGCAGCTGGGTCACGGCGACCATGAAGATGAGGGCGGGCAGCAGGGGCGCCCTGGTGGCCCAGGCGCGCAGTCGGTTCGAGGGTGGCGCGGTCTTGGGGGTGGGCACGCGCGTGTGCCGCACGGGGGTGGTGTTCGCGGTGGCGGTCATCGTCCCTCGTACTCCTCGGAGATCTTCTCGGCGAGGTCCTGTGACTTCTCCAGGGCCGACTCGACGGACTGGCGTCCGGCGATGGCCGCGCTGATCTCCTGGGAGACCTTGGTGCCGAGGTCGGTGAACTCGGGGATGCCCACGAACTGGATGCCGGGCGCCGGGCGGGGCTGCACGCCGGGGTCGCGGGGCCTGGCCCCTTCGATGGCGGCGCGGGTGACGTCCTGGAAGGCGGCGGCCTCCTCGCGGTACGCGGGGTTGGCGTAGGTCGACGCGCGCTTGCCCGCGGGGACGTTGGACCAGCCGATCTTCTCGCCGACGAGCTTCTCGTACTCCTTGCCGGACGCCCAGGAGATGAACTTCCACGCCTTGTCCGGGTTGCGCGAGGCTTTCTGCATGCCCCAGGCCCAGGTGTAGAGCCAGCCGGAGTTCTCGGTCTTCACCACGGGAGCGGGTACGTAGCCGATCTTGCCCTTCACGGGGGACTTGGCGGACTCCAGGGACCCGGCGGCGGCCGTGGCGTCGTACCACATGGCGGTCTTGCCCTGGGTGAGGTTGTTGAGGCACTCGGCATAGCCGGACTGCGCCGCCCCGGACTCGCCGTGCTCGCGGACGAGGTCCACGTAGAAGCGGGTTGCCTTTTCGAACTCGGGGGAGTCCAGGCGGGCCTTCCAGTCCTTGTCGAACCAGGTGCCCCCGAAGGTGTTGACGACGGTCGTGAGCGGTGCCATCACCTCGCCCCAGCCGGGCAGTCCGCGCAGACAGATGCCCTTCATCCCCGGCTCCTTGCCGTCCACGCGGGCGGCGAGGTCGGCGACCTGCTGCCAGGTGGGGTGCTTCGGCATGGTCAGGCCGTTCTTCTCGAAGACGTCCTTGCGGTACATCAGGAAGGACGACTCTCCGTAGAAGGGCTGTCCGTAGAGCTTGCCGTCGCTGCCGGTGAGCGACTCGCGCATGGGCGGCAGGATGTCCTTCTCGTCGTACGTCCTGTCCTCGCGGGCGTACGAACCGACCTCGTGCAGCCAGCCGTTCCTGGCGTAGATCGGTATCTCGTAGTTGCTGAGCGTCGCGACGTCGTACTGGCCCGCCTGGTTGGCGAAGTCCTGGCTGATCTTGTCGCGGACGTCGTTCTCGGGCAGGACGGTGAAGTTCACCTTGATGCCCGTCTCCTCGGTGAAGTGGGCGGCGGTGAGCTTGCGCAACTCCACCATCTGCGGGTTGTTCACCATGAGGACGTTGATGGAGTCGCCTGAACCTGCACCGCCGGCGCCGGCCCAGCAGCCGGCGAGCAACGGGGCGAGCAGCGCCCCTGCGGCGGCCGCGGCGAGCGTGCGCGGCCTCCGTCGGCTCGGGGTTCGCATGAAAGCTCCTGAGGGTGTTTCGGGGCGTGCGGGACCCCGGATCGGCGTACGGGGGGACGGGGGAGGGGAGGGGTGACGGCGGGAATGGAGGGGAGTGGGCGTCAGACGCGGAGGACCTGCGGGCCCAGGAGGGAGTAGCGGTGCGCCTCGGAGGCGGGCAGCCGACTGCTCGTGACGATCGTGTCGAGGTCGCCGATGCCCGCGAACCGGCAGAAGCTCGTCGCCCCGAACTTGGTGTGCACGCCCATGAACACGGTGCGCCGCGAAGCCCTGATGGCCTGCGCCTTCACCTCGCTGACGGCGGGATCGGGCGTCGTCAGGCCGTGTTCGCGGGAGATGCCGTTGGCGCCGATGTACGCGAGGTCGATGACGAACCCGGCGAGCATGCGGGTCGTCCAGTGGTCGACGGTGGCGAGCGTGCCGGGCCGTACCCGGCCGCCGAGCAGCAGCACGGTGATGTTCTCGGCCTCGGCGAGGGACCCGGCGGTGGCGAGCGAGGCGGTGACGACGGTGAGGGGGCGGCCCGCCGCGGCTCCGGGCAGCGCCTCGGCGATCAGCTGCGGGGTGAAGCCCTCGTCGACGAAGACGGTCTCGGCGTCGCCGAGGAGTTCGGCCGCGGCGGCGGCGATGCGCCGCTTCTCCGGGACGTGCATGGTCGTGCGGAAGGCGAGGGTGGTCTCGAACCCCGCGCTCTCCACGGGATAGGCGCCGCCGTGGGTGCGGCGGACCAGGCCGTGGTCCTCCAGGGCCCGCAGGTCGCGGCGGACGGTCTCCTTGGCGACGCCGAGCTCACCGGCGAGGGCCGTCACGTCGACGGAGCCGGCGTGCCGGGCCGCGTTGACGATCCGCCGCTGACGTTCCTCCGCGGTCATCGGCGCCACCTTCTTCCCCTGGGTCTGCGGGCCGCGGCCCGTGGTCCGCCGCGGTGCCCGTTCGGGCCTGTGGGGAAGTTCTACAGCGCGGACGAGGGGGGTTACCAGGCTCCGAGCGGGCACGATGATGCCCGTATCTGCCCGCTTGGCGGGGCGGGGGCCAGTGGCGCGGGGTGCGGGCGTGCCCGTTTAAGGGGCATGGGGTGCCCGTTCGGTGCCCGAATGGGCCGCTGTGTCAGTACGGCCAGACCGGCGGGTTCGTGCAGAAGTGGCCGCCCAGGTGTGCGTGGTCCGGGTTCGCGGGGTCCAGTTCGCCCTGCTCGGCGATCAGCTTCGGCGCGTACCGCTCGGAGTCGTCCCGCGGCTCGTAACCGAGCGCCCGTGCGGAGGCAAGGTCCCACCACAGGCGGGTGTTGGCCGACGAGCCGTACACCACGGTGTGCCGCACGTCCTCGGCGGTGAGGGCCGCGTGGAAGAGCCGGGCGCCGTCGTCGGGGCTCATCCAGACGGACAGCATCCGCACGCTCGTCGGCTCGGGGAAGCACGATCCGATGCGGACCGACACGGTCTCGATGCCGTGCTTGTCCCAGTAGAACTGGGCGAGGTCCTCGCCGAACGACTTCGAAAGGCCGTAGAAGGTGTCGGGGCGGCGCGGCGTGCCGACCGGGATCAGCGGGTCGTCGCCCCGGGGGCGCGGGGTGAAGCCCACGGCGTGGTTGGAGGAGGCGAAGACGATCCGCCGGACGCCTTCCTCGCGGGCCGCCTCGTACAGGTGGTACGTGCCCTCGATGTTGGCCTTCAGGATCTTGTCGAAGGTGGACTCCAGGGAGATGCCCGCGAGATGGAGGACCGCGTCGGTCCCGCGCACGGCCTCACGCAGGGCGTCCCGGTCGGCGAGGTCGGCGGTGAGGGCCCGGGGCTCGTCGTCGATGGGGCGGATGTCCAGCAGGCGCAGGTCGTATCCGTACGCGGGCAGGAGGCCGCGCATCAGGGTGCCGAGGCCGCCGGCTGCGCCGGTGAGCAGGACGGTGCGGGGAGCGGGCATGCGGGTCTCCTCGGGCAGCGTACTCATACGGTTACGCATGCGCGTACTCATGCACGCACAGAGTTCACATTCATGGACGAGTGGCAGGTTAGGGATCTCCGTTGAGTCGCGTCAAGAGGGCCTTGAGGTGGTGCATCCGCTTGACCGGCCCCGATGGGGCGTCCTAGCGTGGTGCCGTTCAGAAATATGGACGTGAATCAGAAACATGCACACCTGATGCTGCGCATCCGATCCATGCACGCCTAGGGAGAGTCCGTGACGTCAGCTTCCCTCGCTTCCCGACTCCGCGTCCCCAGCGGGCCGCTGTTCTTCCCGGTCACCGCGTACGCGCCCGACGGCTCTCTCGACCTGGAGACCTTCCGTACCCACGTGCGCGGCGGCGTCGAGGCGGGTGCGGCAGCCGTTTTCGCGTGCTGCGGCACGGGCGAGTTCCACGCGCTGACCCCCGAGGAGTTCCAGGAGTGCGTCGCCGCCGCGGTCGAGGAGTCGGCGGGCCGGGTGCCGGTGGTCGCGGGCGCCGGATACGGCACCGCACTCGCCGTGCGGTACGCGCGCCTCGCCGAGGAGGCGGGCGCCGACGGGCTGCTCGCCATGCCCCCCTACCTCGTCGTCGCCGGTCAGGAGGGGCTCGTCCGGCACTACACGGAACTGGCCGCGGCCACCTCCCTGGACGTCATCGTCTACCAGCGCGACAACGCCGTCCTCACCCCGGCGACCGTCGTCGAACTCGCCCGCGCGGACGGGATCATCGGCTTCAAGGACGGTCTCGGCGACATGGACCTGATGCAGCGCACGGTCAGTGCCGTGCGCGCCGAAGTGCCGGGCGACTTCCTGTACTTCAACGGCCTGCCGACCGCAGAGCTGACCGGCCTCGCCTACCGCGGCATCGGCGTGACCCTCTACTCCTCGGCGGTCTTCTGCTTCGCGCCGGACATCGCGCTCGCCTTCCACCGCGCGTTCAACGCCGGTACGCCGGAGGGGGACGCCCTGGTGAACCGCCTCGTCGACGGTTTCTACCGGCCCTTCGTGGAGCTGCGCGCCCTCGGCCGCGGGTACGCGGTCTCCCTCGTCAAGGCCGGTGTGCGGCTCGGCGGCCTGGACGTCGGCCCCGTACGGCCGCCGCTGCACGAGCCGGCCGGGGAGCACGTCAAGCGGCTCGCCGAACTCGTCGAACAGGGCCGCGAACTGCTCGCCACCACGCACCCGGGTGCGGGCGCGTGAAGGCCGCCGCGTTCCTCTACCCGTGGGACGTCGTCGGCGACCCCGACGCGCCCGCACGCCTCGCCGACCTCGGCATCCGCCAGGTCACCCTCGCCTCCGCCTACCACTCCACGCGCGCGCTGACCCCGCGCCACCCGCGCCACCGCATCGTCACGGCCGCGCACGCCGCCGTGCTCTACCCGCCGGGTGAGCGCTGGCGGGGCCGCGAGCCGCGGCCGTACGCGGCCGGGGACTGGGCGCCGGGCGACGCCTACGGAGAGGCGGCGCGGGCCCTGCGCGACGCCGGCCTGGACGTGCACAGCTGGGTGGTCCTCGCCCACAACTCCCGCATGGGCGCCGAGCATCCGGCGACGTCGGTGGTCAACGCCTACGGTGACCGCTATCCCTGGGCGCCCTGCATCGCACAGCCCGCCACGCGCGCGTACCTCACCGCTCTCGCGGCCGAGGCAGCCGTACGTCCCGGGGAGGAGACGCGCGGCACCGAACTGGAGTCCTGCGGCTGGTACGGACTGGCGCACCTGCACGCCCACGACAAGATCGCGGGCGTCGCCCTCGGCGAGGCCGGGCAGTACCTGATGTCGCTGTGCTTCTGCGGCTCCTGCCGTGCGGGGTACGCGGAACAGGGCCTCGACCCCGCTGAGCTGGCCGGCGCCGTGCGCCGCGCCCTGGAGCCGGTGTGGCGCGGCGGCCACGAGGGCGGAGGTTGGCCCGCCGTCGAGAAGCTCGTCGGCGCGGACCTGGCGGCCGCCACGCGCGCGTGGCGCGAGGAAACCGCCCGCACCCTCCAGGAGGCCGTCGTCGCAGCCGTCCGCGCCGCGGCCCCCACCGGATTCCAGGTACTGCTGCACGCCGACCCGGTGCCCTACCACTGCGGCGCCAACGCCGGCGTCGATCCCGGGCACATCCTCTCCGTCGCCGACGGCGTCGTCGTGCCCTGCACGGGCGGCGCGCACCTCCTTGAGCCGTTCGCCGCGCGAGCCGGGGACGGGACGGGCGACGGACCGGTCCTGGCGGCCAACCTCACCGTCGTGAGCGGCATGGGCGGCAGCCCCGCCACCCTCGCCGCCGACGCGGCACGCGCAGCCGAACTCGGCGCGACGGAACTGCGGCTCTACCACGCCGGATTGGCCTCGGACGCCGACCTCGCGCACGTCGCGAAGGCCCTGTCGCACGCGAAGTGATCACCGATACGATCCGCGCACCACAACCGTCACTCCCGCACCACGGGACAGAGGGGGAAGAGTGCGCAACAAGGGGATATCCGCGCTGGTCTGCGCCGGAGTGGTCGCGGGCGCCGCGGTGCTCGGCGCCACACCGTCCGCGGCCGCGCAGACGCCGACGGCGGCCCACGAGGCGGCCGCGGCACCCGGCAAGGAGACCGCGGCGACCGGCAAGGACAGCACGGCCGGAACCACTGCCTCCGACACCCGCGACCACATCCGCGAGCGCCTGGAGCGAATACCGGGCGTGACGGTCGTCTCCGTGGCGGACAAGGAGGGCCACCCCCTCTACACGCTCACGTACGAGCAGCCCGTCGACCACCGCAAACCCCACGGCGCCACCTTCACGCAGCGCGCCACGCTCTGGCACAAGGCCACGGACAAGCCGACCGTCCTGTACACCGGCGGCTACACCCTCCCCGGCGGCACCACCGCCCTCACCAAACTCATCGACGCCAACCAGGTCGGCGTCGAGCACCGCTACTTCGCCGAGTCGCGGCCCAAGGGCGCCGCGGGCGACGACTGGTCCAAGATGACCGTCGAGCAGGAGGCCGCCGACGAGCACCGCCTCACGCGCGCCCTGCGCACCATCGAAAAGGGCAAGTGGCTGGGCACGGGTGCCAGCAAGGGCGGCATGACGGCGACGTACCACGAGCGTTTCTACCCCGGGGACCTCGACGCGGTGGTCGCGTTCGTCGCGCCCGACGACGCGAACAACCGCGACGACTCCGGCTACGAACGCTTCTTCAGGACCGTCGGCACCAAGGAGTGCAGGAACGCGCTGAACGCCGTGCAGCGCGAGATGCTCGTACGCCGTGACGCGCTGCTGCCCAAGTTCGAGGCGGACGCCGAGGCCGCGGGCCACACCTTCGACGAGACCCTCGGCACGACCGACCGTGCCTACGAGTTCGCGGTCCTCGACCAGGTGTGGAACTTCTGGCAGTCCGGCACCGCCGCCGACTGCCCGACCGTGCCCGACGCGAAGCGCGCCACCGACGACGAGCTCTACTCCTGGTCGAAGGGGCACGGCCTCAGCGTCTACCACGACCAGGAACTCGGCACCAACGGCACAGGCCCCTACTACCGCCAGGCGGCCACCCAGCTCGGCTGGGCCGGCCTCAAGTTCTCCCACCTCAAGGACGTCCGCCACCACCCGGACATCTACCAGCCCAACTCGGTGCTGCCCGCCGCCATGCGCGGCACGTACGACAACAGGACCATCGCGGACGTCGACCGCTGGGTGAAGAAGCGCGGCCAGCGCATGATGTTCATCTACGGCGAGAACGACCCGTGGAGCGCCGAGAAGTTCACCCCGAGCCGCCACGACTCGTACCGCTACGTGGTTCCCGGCGCCAACCACGGCGCCTCGATCGCGAAGCTCCCCGCAGCGGAGCAGACGGAGGCCGTCGCAACGATCAAGCGCTGGGCGAACGTGCAGTAACCCGGGCCCGGGAGGGCCGCAGCAGGGGCGCGGCGATCAGCAGTCGTGCCCCTGCGAGCGCCGGGAGCAGTACCGCGAGGTCGACGGTCTCCACCAGGGCCGCGCCCGCCGCGATGCCGACGGCGGTCGGGGCGAACATCAGCGTGCCGGCCGTGGCCGCCACCCGGCCAAGGAGGGCGTCCGGTGTCTCGCGCTGCACCGCCGTCAGGCCCGCGATCAGGACGCACGGCAGTCCGGCGCCGTTCGTGAAGCTGCCGATGAGGGCCGCGGCGTCGTTCGGGACCGCCGGGAGTGCCGCCGCCACAGCGGTCAGGGCGATGCCGGCGCCGCCGAATCGGCGCGCCCCGAACCGGCGGAGCAGTGCCCCCGACGCCACGCCCACCGCGACCGAACCGACGCCCTGCGCGACGTACAGCACGCCCGTGTACGAGGGGGAGCGGCCGAGGTTGTCGACGATGGCGTAGACCGTCGCGCCGCTGATGCCCGAGGTCAGCATCGTCAGGCCGCCCGCCACGACCAGGGGGCGCAGCCGCGGGTGTCCCCACAGGTACCGGGCTCCCTCGGCCGTCCTCGCGCGCAAGGGCGTGCGGTCGGGCGTCGGAGCGGTCTCCCTGACCCGCAGCAGTGCGAACATGCCCGCCGCCAGTACGAACGTCACCGCGTCCAGGAGGGCCACGCGGGCGCCCCCGTACGCGGCGAACAGGCCCGCTCCGGCGAGCGGTGCCACCAGCTTCATGCCCTCGTTCGCGGACATCCGCAGGCCGTTGAAGTCGCCGAGGAGGTCTTTGTCGAGTGCCGTCGCGGCCAGGGCCGCCTCCGCCGCGTCGGTGACGACGCCGCACGCCCCGTACACCACGAGGACCGCGAAGAGGATCCACAGGCGGGCCGGTGTGTCCACGGTGAAGAGGGCGAGGAGCAGGGCGGCCAGGGTCAGGTTCGTCGTCACCAGCAGCGGTCTGCGGCGCGTGCGGTCCGCGAGGGTGCCGAGGAGCGGGCCGGTGAGGGTGGGCGCCCACAGGGCGAGCTGGCAGAGGGCGGCCAGTCCGTCCGAGCCCGTCAGCTCCTTCACCCAGATCCCGGAGGCCAGCCACAGCGCGGACGTCCCGAAGCCGGAGACCAGCACGGCGCCCAGGTACAGGCCCGCGTCGCGGTCCCGCAGGACGCGCCCGATCGAAGATGTCATGTGAGGTGATGCTGGCTTCTAAGGCCCCCTGCCGGGTATCGGGCGACTGCCCTGCGCGGTGGCGATGAGTTCGGGGGGCGGGGACGGTCTGCAAGGGGAGACGTCCCGTATTCGCCTCCTCAGAAGGACATCCCATGGCCGACATGTTCGACTTCGGGCCGCAGGCCCGCCTCGTGGCGCGGATCGCCGAACGCGTCACCGACGAGCAGCTCGCGGCGCCCACCCCCTGCCCCGAGTACGCGGTGCGCAACCTCCTGGGCCATGTGCTCGGCCTCTCCCACGCCTTCGACCGGGCCGCGCACAAGGACTTCGTGCCCGAGCTCGACCGCGCCCCGGACAGCACGCTTCCGGACATCGGTCCCGGCTGGCGCGGCGACCTGCCGAAGGCCCTCGCCGCCCTCGCCGACGCCTGGCGCGACCCGGCGGCCTGGGAGGGCATGACCCGCGCGGGCGGCATCGACCTGCCCGGCGAGGTCGCCGGACTCGTCGCCCTCGACGAACTCGTCGTGCACGGCTGGGACCTTGCGCGCGCAACCGGCCAGGACTACGCCCCCGACGAGGCGAGCCTGCGGGCCGCCGAGGCGCTCCTCACGCCCGTCGAGGGCGGGGACGGGGACGACAGCGGGTTCTTCGGGACGCCCGTTCCCGTCGCCGACGACGCGCCACTCCTCGACCGGGTGATCGGGCTGAGCGGGCGCGACCCGCGGTGGGGAGCGCACTCCTGACCCAGGTATGGATCAGGTAAAGGGTCGGGCCATGGTCTCCCCAGGGGCGGGTTGATGCGCGTAGACAGTCCTTGACCTGCCCGAACCCTGATGCGGAGACGCAACACATGCGCAAGTCCCTACGTGTGGCCGGCCTGGCCGCTGCCTGCACCGTCGCCGGCGCCGCCCTCTACGCCACCGGCGCCACCGGCGCCGCCAGTGCCGACCAGGCCCGGCCACGGCCCACCGAGGAGCCCCACAACATAGGCCTGCTCGTCGGCGAGATCGACGAGTACTACGGCGCGGCCAAGGGTGCGGACGGCGTCTGGAAGTCCTCGCCCGACAGCCCGTACGCCAAGGATCTGGCCCGCATCCAGGCCAAGGCGAAGAAGGACATCAGGAAGGCGGCGCGGCATCCGCACGGCGGGCACGGCAAGAAGCCCGCCATCGTCCTCGACGTCGACGACACCGCCCTGCTCAGCTTCGACTACGAGAAGTCCACCAACTTCACGTACAACAACGACAGTTGGGACGCGTACGTCAAGGCGGCCAAGCGCCCCGCCGTGTTCGGCATGCCCGAGCTCGTGGCGTACGCGAAGCGTCACGGCGTCGAGGTCTTCTTCCTCACCGGCCTCGCCGAGTCGCAGCGCGAGGGCGCCGTCACCAACCTCGCCAAGGCGGGATACAAGACGCAGCTCGACCGTACGCACGTGTTCACCAAGAACAAGCCGAACCCGCCGGCCTACCTGAGCCACTGCGCCACGCCCGACGCCTGGAAGTGCGACACCGTCCAGTTCAAGGAAGGCACACGCAAACACATCGAGTCCACCGGCTACGACATCATCGGCAGCTTCGGCGACCAGGTCTCCGACCTCGCCGGCGGTTACGCGGACCGGACGTACAAGCTCCCGAACCCGACGTACTTCGTGGGCTAGTCGCCGCGTCGGCCGAGGGGCGGCCGAGGGCCGCGGCGCGAGATAGGTTGCAATCCTGACTAGGTCGGCATACGGTCTAGGTAGCTCAGTCGCTCAGGGTAGGGGGAACCCCATGACCATCTCGCCGGACTTCTCGGCCGCCTCGACGGCCGTCACCGCCGTACTCGCCGCATACCTGCTCCTCGGTGAGCCGTGGGCGGGACGGCGCATGTACGAGTCGCTGGCCCGCCGCAGGGACATCGAACCGCGCGCCCTGGTCCGCTACTTCGGCCTCGTCCTCACCCTGTGGTGGGCCTTCGCCGCTCTCGCCGTCGCCGCCCTGCTGCTCTCGCCCGGCACGGACGCAGCCGACTTCGGCCTGGCGATGCCGGACCGGCCCGTGTACGCAGTCGTCGCCGTCCTCCTCGCGGGCGCGATCGCCGTCGGCTCCGGGCGGAACTTCCGCGACCTCGCCCGGCAGGGCAAGAACGTGCCGGGACTCGCCTCCATCGAGGCGATGCTGCCGCGCACGGCCGAGGAGCGCAGGCTCGCGATCGCCGTCGCCGTGACCGACGGCATCGGTGCCGAGCTCGTCTACCGCGGACTCCTCATCGCCTTCGGCGTCGGAGTGCTCGGCCTCGACCTCTACGCGGCGGCGGCCCTCTCGGTCCTCGTCTACGCGGTCGCCGGGTTCTACCAGGGCTACCGGGGCGTCCTCGCCTTCGCGCTCCTCGGTACGGTGTTCACCGGCCTCTACCTCGCCACGGGCAGCCTCCTGCTCCCCGTCGCCGTGCACGTCTTCCTCTCCGTACGCGATCTGACGCTGCCCGCGCCGGAGAAGCCGCGCGCCGCGCACGAAGCCGCCGTCTGAAGGAGAGATGTGACGTGACGACCGACCGCCGCGCCAGCTGGTTCAAGGGCGTCCTCGACCTGCTCGTGCTCGCCGCCCTCACCGACGGCGAGAGCTACGGCTACGAGATCGCCAAACAACTCGGGGCCGCGGGCTTCGGCCAGATCAAGGGCGGCACGCTCTACCCCGTGCTCAACCGCCTGGAGGAGGCGGACCTGGTCGCCGCGGAGTTCCGGGTCACCGAGAAGGGCCCCGGCCGGCGCTACTACCGGCTCACCGACGCCGGACGCGCGACCCTCGGCGAACAGGGCGGGCTGTGGCTCGCTTTCGACGGATCCGTACGCGAGGCCCTCGCCAAGGCGGGAGTGGAGTCACGATGACCACGCAGAACACGCCCTCCGCGCAGTACATGCGGGACGGCTACCTCATCGACCTCGCCGAGCGGCTCCGGGCGCGCGGCCTGCCCGCCGACCGCGTCGAGACGACCGTCACGGACCTCGCCGCGCACCTCGAAGAGTCCGGGGCCGAGGACGCGGAGGCCGAGTTCGGGCCCGCCGACGAGTTCGCGGCCCAGCTGGTGCCCGCCGCGGGGGAGCGGGCACCACGGACGCCGGACAAGACGGTCGAGACCTGGCGCTGGACCGCCGACACCTACGTCGACGAGGAGCTCCTCAACCGCTTCGGCGACGAGGGCTGGGAGGTCGAACGCGTCGACGCCCTCGGCCGCTTCGTCAGCCACCGGGACGTGGCGCAGCCGCAGCGCTGGGAGTACCGGCGCGAGCTGATCACACGCGGGCGCGAGAACCTCGACGAGCGGCTCGCCCCCGACGGCTGGGAGGCCTGCGGGACGTGGATCGTCTACGCCTGGTTCAAACGGCCGCGCGCCGCGAGCCTCGGGCCCGCCGCGCGCGTGGAGTCACCGCCGCCCGTGCCGGAGCGGTCCCGCTTCTTCAGCCGCAAGTTCCACGTCCTCCTCGGCGTGCTCGCCCTCGCGGTGGCCGCCGCCGGTGTCTCCGTCGCCGTCGATGACGGGGAGGCGAGCTCCGGCCTCGGGTTCGTGGTGGGCCTGGTCGCCGGGGTGGTCGCGGTCGCGGGCGTGATGGGGGCGCTGCACATGTGGCGCGGGCGCCGCCCCTGACCCGGGGGGAGGGGGTCGGGGCGGCGCCTCGGGAGGGAGCGTCAG
Organism: Streptomyces venezuelae; assembly: GCF_008642355.1. Lineage (NCBI taxonomy): Bacteria > Bacillati > Actinomycetota > Actinomycetes > Kitasatosporales > Streptomycetaceae > Streptomyces > Streptomyces venezuelae. Next base: position 1,782,401 of record NZ_CP029193.1, on the reverse strand, counting down.
GCGGGTGAGGCGGTGTGGTCGTCGCTCAGGACTTCAGCGCCGCCGACATCATCGCCTTCGCGATCGGCGCAGCCAGACCGTTGCCGCTGACCTCGTCGCGTGCCGCGCTCGACGACTCGATCATCACCGCGACCGCCACCTCCTTGCCGTCGCCGCCCTTGGCGTACGACGTGAACCAGGCGTACGGCGTCTTGCTGTTGTTCTCGCCGTGCTGCGCCGTACCGGTCTTGCCGCCCACCGTCGCGCCGTCGATCTTCGCGTTGGTGCCGGTGCCCTTCTCGACGACCGTCTGCATCGCGGACTGCAGGCCCTCGGCGGTCGACGTGTCCATCACGCGCTGCGACGCGCCGTCGTCGTACTTCTCCAGGACGTCGCCGCCGGAGTCGCTGATCTGCGACACCATGTGCGGCTTCTCCAGCACGCCGCCGTTGGCGATGGCCGCGGAGACCATCGACATCTGGAGCGGCGTCGCCGTGACGTCGAACTGGCCGATGCCGCTGAGCGCGGTCTGCGCCTTGTCCATGCCGGACGGGTAGACGCTCTTGGCCGCGCGCACCGGCACGTCCAGCTTGTCCGTGTCGAAGCCCATCTTGTCCGCCATCGCCTTGACCTTGTCCTGGCCCAGGTCGACGGCCATCTTCGCGAAGACGTTGTTGCACGAGTACTGCAGCGCCGTGCGGATGTTCGCGTTCTCGCAGGGAGCCGACTGGTTCTCGTTCTTGAGGACCGTGCGCGTGCCGGGCAGCGTGTACGGGTTCGGGCTGCTCGTCCGCTCGTCCACCGAGCCGTACAGACCGTCCTCCAGGGCCGCTGCCGCGACGACCAGCTTGAAGGTGGAACCGGGCGGGAGCGGCTGCCGCATCGCGCGGTTGACCATCGGCTTCTCCTTGTCGGTGGTCAGCTCCTTCCACGCCTCGGAGTCCGACGAGCCGCTGATCCTCGACGGGTCGTACGACGGGGTCGAGACCATGCCGAGGATCTTGCCGGTCTCGGGGTCGATGGCCACGGCGGCGCCCTTGGTGTCGCCGAGCGCCTTGTACCCGGCCTTCTGCACCGCCGGGTCGATCGTCGTGACCACGTCACCGGGGGCGGCCCGCTTGTTGGTGAGCACGTCGAGGGGGTTCTTCAGGCGGTTGTCGGTGCCGTCGAGCAGGTCCTTGTAGATGCCCTCTAGCTGAGTGGCGCCGTACACCTGCGAGCTGTACCCCGTGATGGGCGAGTAGAGGGCGCCGTTCTTGTACGTGCGCTTGTACGCGAGGTCTCCTCCCTTCGTCCTTTCGGAGCCGGTGATGGCCTCACCGCCCACGATGATGTCGCCCAGCGGATTCGCGTACTGCGCCATCACGTTCCGCCGGTTGTGCTTGTCGTCCGCGAGAGCCGTCGAGTCGTGGAACTGCACCCATGTCGCCCGCACCAGCAGGGCGAGCACGAGCAGCAGCGCGAAGACCGAGGCGCGCCTGATCGTCTTGTTCATCCCGTGGGAGGACGAACGGAGGGGACGGTTTCGTTCCCTTCTGGCGTGCTTGAGGCGGTTTTCTCATCCAGTCCTCATGTGTCGTCCGGACGGGGTCCGGCCGCTCAGCCGGTCTTCATGAAGCCCGCCTCGTACGCCGCGATCACCGCCTGCGTGCGGTCCCGCGCCCCGGTCTTGGCGAGGACGGACGCCACATGCGTCTTCACCGTCGCCGCGCCCACGCCCATCCGCCCGGCGATCTCCGCGTTGGTGAGTCCCGCCGCCATCAGCCGCAGCACCTCGCTCTCGCGGCCGGTGAGCCGGGCCATCCAGGCGGGCGGGGCGGGCTCGGCGCGGCCGTGCTCGGCGGCCAGGGCGCGGACCGCCGCGGGGAAGAGCAGCGAGTCGCTGCGCGCGACGAGCCGGACCGCCTGGACGAGCTCGTCCGCGTCCGCCCGCTTGAGGAGGAACCCGGCGGCTCCCGCGCGCAGCGCCTCGTACACGTAGGCGTCGTTCTCGAAGGTCGTCACGACGACGACGCGCGGCGGCGCGGACATCGTCCGCAGGATCTGCTCGGTGGCGCGGATGCCGTCGACCTCCGGCATGCGGACGTCCATCAGGACCACGTCGGGCTTCAGGTCCCGTACGACGGAGACCGCCTCGGCGCCCGTCGTCGCCTCGCCGACCACGTCGATGCCCCGTTCGGCCGAGAGGATCGCGCGCAGGGCGGTGCGGACCATGCGTTCGTCGTCGGCGAGGACGACCCTGATGCCGTTCGCGGTCACTGCTGTCTCTCCACTCGCTCATCTTTCAGAGGCAGTCGTACGTCCAGGTGCCACGTGCCGTCGCGGGGGCCCGCGTCCGCCGTGCCGCCGAGCAGCCGGGCCCGGTCGGCGATGCCGCGCAGGCCGTGGCCGCCGCCGGGCCGGGAGGCGGGGGAGCAGGCCGGGAGGGGGTTCTCGGCCGTGACGGTCAGCTCGGTGCCGACCACGGCGACGCGCAGGGTGACGGAGGTGGCGTCGCCGCCGTGCCGCAGCGCGTTGCTCAGGGCCTCCTGGACGATGCGGTAGGCCTCGCGGGAGACCTGCGGGGGCAGCGTGTCGGGGTCCGCGTCGACCGTCGCGGACACGCGCAGGCCGCCCGCGCGGGTGCGGCGCAGGAGGCCGTCGAGGTCGGCGCCGAGCGTGGGGGCGGGGGCCGTCGGGCGGGCGCCGTCGCCCTCGCGCAGCACGCCGAGCACGGCGTCCAGCTCGCCCACCGTGCGGCGCGTGGTCTCCTCGATGGCGGCGAGGGCCCCGCGCACGAACTCCGGGTCGTGGTCGAGGACGCGGCGGGCCGCGCTCGCCTGGAGGGTGACCGCGCTGAGGGCGTGGCCGACCGAATCGTGCAGTTCGCGCGCGAGGCGGTTGCGGACGGCGAGGTCGGCGGCGCGGCGCTCGGCGGCCGCGAGCCGGTCGGCGGGCGTCGGCCCGAGGAGGCCGGGCGCCCAGCGCGCGAGGAGCCCGCCGGCCGCGGCGGCGCAGGCGGCGAGCGCGGCGAACGAGAGCAGACCGGCGACGGGGGAGAGGACGAGCCACCAGGGTTCGTCGAAGAACGGGGGCGGCCCGGTGCTGTCGTCCCGCAGCGCGGGGACGAAGGGCAGTGCGACGAGGAACGCCGCGAACGGCGGCAGCGCGAGCGACATGCCGCTGACGACCCCGCCGAGGCCGAGGTGCAGCGTGAACCAGGCGACGGTGCGGCCACGTGCCGCGCGGGTCCGTGCGGGGCCGTCGGCGAGGGACTCGTCGGGCACCGCGCACAGGGCGCGCACGGCGGCCACCGACATGGGCCGGGTCAGCGGGAACAGCGCGGTGATCGCGGCGAGCGGCAGGCCCACGGCGAACGCGCTGAGCTGGGCGCCGAACGAGCCGAAGAACGTCCTGTCGCCGAAGAGCGGTCCGACGGCGACGGAGCCGACGAAGACGTACGGCATGGCGAGGGCCCCGCCGAGGATGAGGTGGATCCACCGGCGGCGGGTCCGGCGCCCGAAGAGGGCGGTGGCGAGTGACGTCACGCCGTGGACTCCGCCCGCCGCGTCAGGTGGCGGGCCCCGGCCGCGGCGACGAGCAACCCGGTGATCATCTGCACAGCGTAGGCCAGGACTGTCGGGCCGGAGGGGCCCGTGGCGAGGTCGTCCGCGGGGCCGGTGAGCGAGGCGGCGAGCAGCCAGGCGCCCCAGCAGCCCGTGGCCCCCGAGCCCGCCCACGCCAGGGCCAGCGGCACCTTCACGGGGAGCGCGGGAAGCCTGCGGAAGACGAGCACGAGGGCGCCGCCCACGGCGGCGACGAGGTACAAGACGTCCAGGAACTCCAGTACGTGGAAGTCGGCCGTACGCCCCTGAACCCGTCCTTCGCCGAGCCCCACGGTGGAGCCCGCGGCCCACAGGGCGTGCAGGCAGGCGGGGAAGAGGGCGAGCGGCGCGGCGACGACCGCGGCGGTCCGCGTCCACCGGTCGCCTCCGGACGGCGGCCCGTCCCCGATCCGTCCGCGCCACACATGTCCCCAGCGGTCCCGGGCGTGGAGCGCGAAGAGGGAACCGAGCGCGACACCCTGCACGATGAACCCGGTGTACACGACGCCGAAGACCCAGCCGTCGAGGAACGGCTCGTCCCCGCTGTTCCCCGACGGGCCGCCGGTATCGCCGCCGAGCGCGCCGACCGCGAGCTGCAGCGGGTACCCGGCCATGATCGGCGTCAGCAGCCCGGTGGCGACCCACAGGGGCGCGGCGAGCAGCCAGGCGGGCGCCCGCAGCCCCCACGGCAGGGTCAGGAGCAGCGCGAGCACGATGACGCCCGCGTCCATGAGGACGGTCACCCCATTGGCGACGATCATCGTCGCCCGGTGCTCCAGCAGTGGACTGCCGTCGGGGATCCCGACGTGACTCCCGCCGATCCAGGCGGCCTTGAGAGCGAGGTACGGCACGCAGGCGACCACGGAGACGAGCCGGAGGACGCGCCGGGGCCTGCTGAGACGGAGTGCCGCGGGCCCGACGGGCGGGGCGGCGGGCGGCGTTGCGGGGGACAGGGTCTGCGACATGCCTCAACGCTCCCGCCCGAGCACCCCTCCGCACCTCCTGCCCCGCGACGATCCACCTCCGCCGCACGGTGGAGGCCCGGCCACCGCGCGGCGGACCCTCAGCCGGCGTGCAGGACGAGGACGACCTCGTCGATCTCCTCGCCGCGGGCCGGTGCGTAGCCGCGGTCCTTCGCGGAGAACCGGAAGCCGCACTTCTCCAGGACCCTTATCGACGCCGCGTTGTCCGCCGCCGCGCGGGCGTAGAGCGGGCGGTCCCGCTCCAGTTCCAGGAGGCCGCGCAGGGCGGCCGTGGCGAGGCCGCGGCCCCAGTACGCGCGGTCGATCCAGTACGTGACCTCCCGCTCGCCCGGCGCTCCGTACACCCCCGCGTTCCCCACCACGTCCCCGTCCGCGAGGACCGTGCGGACGGCGATGTCGGCGGAGGTCCGCATCTTCGCCCAGTGCGCCTCGAAGGCGTCGTGGTCGGACGGGTCCTCGGGGGTGAACGCGGCCATGCGGGTCGCTTCGGGGTCGTTCATCTGCCGGAAGAAGACGGGCAGATCGCTGTCGTGGACTTCGCGCAGGCTGACATCCATGCGTCAGAGCCTACGAGTCGCCAGTGACAGCCGGTCGCGCGCGTCGAAGAGCGCGTCCTTCACCATCTGTTCGTGCGCGGGCGTGAGCCGCGCCACCGGCACGGAGCAGCTGATCGCGTCGCGCGCGGGCGTGCGGTAGGGGATGGCCACGCCGAAGCAGCGAAGTCCGAGCGTGTTCTCCTCGCGGTCGACCGCGAAGCCCTGCTCGCGGACCACGCGCAGCTCCTCGACGAGCTTCTCGCGGTCGGTGATCGTGTGCTCGGTGAGCGCGGGCAGCGTCTCCGGGAGCATCTTGCGGACCTGGTCGTCGGTGTACGTCGCGAGCAGCGCCTTGCCGAGCGACGTGGAGTGCGCGGGCAGGCGGCGGCCGACGCGCGTGAAGGGGCGGAGGTAGTGCTGCGACTGCCGGGTGGCGAGGTAGACGACGTTCGTGCCGTCGAGCCGCGCGAGGTGGATGGTCTCCGTGGTGTCGTCGGAGAGCCGGTCGAGGGTCGGGCGGGCGGCGGCCACGACTTCGTCGCCGTCGATGTACGACGTGCCGACGAGCAGGGCGCGCACCCCGATCCCGTACCGCGTGCCGGTCGCGTCCGTCTCCACCCAGCCGAGCTCCACCAGGGTGCGCAGCAGCATGTAGAGGCTCGACTTGGGGTATCCGACGGCCTCCTGGACGGCTGCCAAGGAGTGCATTCCGGGACGGCCCGCGAAGTACTCGAGCAATTCCACCGTCCGCACGGCGGACTTGACCTGCGCACCGCCTCCGGTCTCGCCAGCCGACATCGCCCTTGACCCCTTTGAACGCCGAGAAATAGTCTCCGAAGTCCCCGCCATTCATCAACGAAGACAGCGTTCAGCATATCGAACAGCCCTGGTGAGTGGCATACCTTTGGAAAGGGAAACCGCGGTGGCAGCAGCACCAGTCTGGAGTGTCGACCCCCGAACCGGGAAGCAGCGCGAGCAGGTTGCGGTGGAGGCCACAGCCGAAGAGGTCGACGTCGCGGTCCGCGCCGCCCGCGACGCCGCGTCCGCCCTCGCCGACCGCACGGTCCGTGCCGCCTTCCTGCGCACCGCGGCGGACCTCCTCGAAGAGGCGAAGGACCACCTCGTGGAGGCCGCGGACGCGGAGACCGCCCTCGGCCCCGTCCGGCTCTCCGGCGAACTCGCCCGCACCTGCTACCAGTTGCGCGCCTTCGCGGACATGGTCGACGAGGGTGCCTTCCTCGGCATCGTCATCGACCACCCCGACGCCTCGGCGACCCCGCCCGTCCCGGACCTGCGCCGCTACAAGATCCCGCTCGGCGTCGTCGCGGTCTACTCCGCCTCCAACTTCCCGTTCGCCTTCTCCGTGCCCGGCGGCGACACGGCGAGCGCCCTCGCCGCGGGCTGCCCCGTCGTGGTCAAGGCCCACCCCGACCACCCCGGCACCTCGGAGCTGGTCGCCTCCGTGCTGCGCAGGGCCGCGGTCCGGCACGGCATCCCCGAAGGCGTCCTCGGTCTCGTGCACGGCTTCGACGCGGGCGTCGAACTCGTCAAGCACCCGCTGGTCGCCGGCGCCGGATTCACCGGCTCCATCCGCGGCGGGCGCGCCCTCTTCGACGCGGCCAACGCCCGGCCCGTGCCGATCCCCTTCCACGGCGAGCTCGGCTCCCTCAACCCCGTCGTCGTCACCGAGGCGGCGGCCGCCGAGCGCGGCGAGCAGATCGGCACCGGACTCGCGGGCTCCATGACGCTCGGCGTCGGCCAGTTCTGCGTCAAGCCCGGCCTGGTCCTCGCCCCCGAGGGCGCGGGCGGCGACCGGCTCGTGAAGTCCCTGACCGAGGCGGTCAGCAACACCGAGTCGGGGGTGCTCCTCGACCACCGCATGCGGGACAACTTCGTCGCCGGGGTGCGCGAGCGCGCCGCCCTGCCCGACGTGGACGCGCCGGTCACCCCCGGCGCGGGCGGCGAGCACACCGTCAGCGCGGGCTTCCTCACCGTCCCGGCCGCGCGCCTCGCCGCCGAAGGGGCGCACGACCTGCTCCTGGAGGAGTGCTTCGGCCCGGTCACCGTCGTCGCGCGCTACGCCGACGACGCGGAGATCACCGCCGTCCTCTCCCGCCTGCCCGGCAACCTCACCGCCACCGTGCAGCTCTCCTCGGACGAGGCCGCGGGGGAGAGCGGCCGGGGCGTCGAACTGCTCGCCGAGCTGACGCCGCTCGCCGGACGCGTCCTCGTCGACGGCTGGCCGACCGGCGTCGCCGTCGCCCCCGCCCAGCACCACGGCGGCCCCTACCCCGCCACCACGTCGACCTCGACGTCGGTGGGCGGCACGGCCGTCGAACGGTGGCTGCGCCCGGTCGCGTACCAGAACACCCCCGAGGCGCTGCTCCCGCCGGAGCTGCGCGACGACAACCCGCTGGGACTGCCCCGGCGCTACGACGGGCGCCTGCAGCACTGAGTCCGCGGGCGGGCCCCGCCGGGACCGCTTCGCGCCTCCCGACTGCGGGACGGCTCGCAGAGCCTCACGGGCCCTGGAGCAGCACGCGCGTGCCGGTCGCCGCCGACCGTTCGACGGCGTCGAGCAGCCGCTGGCGCCGGACCGCGTGCGCGAAGTCCGGTGCGTGCGCGGTGCCTCCCCTGAGGTCGGCGAGGACCTGCGCGTACTGCGCGCCCACGTTGTACGCGGGCAGCCCCCGCAGCCCCTCGACGGCGGGCACGTCGAAGTAGCGTGCGGGCAACGGGAGTTCGGCGACACCGGTGTCCGTGCCGCGTCCGCCCCGCACGGTCAGGGACGCCTGCTGGAGATGGCCGGAGTCTCCGGTGACCACGAGGTCGCCCTCCGTGCCGTTGATCTCCCAGTGGAAGTCCGTGCCCCGCGAGAGCCCGGCCCGGAAGTGCACGGAGGCGACGGCCCCCGACGCGAGCCGCCCGCTGACCGCGATCTGGTCGTCGACGGTCATCGCGGCCGGGCGGCCCGTGCCCTCCTCGTGCACCACCGGGCGCCGGGTCGCCAGGGTCGCGGAGACCTCGGTGAACTCGCCGAGCACCATCGAGACGGCGTCGACGGTGTGGCCGAAGGGGATGGTCAGCATGGTCCCGCCGTTCCGCCGGTCGAGGAGGTACTCCCCGGCCGGTTCGAAGACGGGCCCCCAGCGCCGCCCCGACGCCACGAGACCGGTCGACAGGACCTCCCCGACGTAGCCCTCCGCGACGAGATCGCGCACGAACCGCACCACGGGTGCCGAGCGGGCCTGCAGCCCCACGAACGTCCGCACCCCTGCCCGCTCCGCTGCCGCCGCCAGCTCCTCCGCCTCGGCGACCCCGTTGCCGAGCGGCCACTCGCAGAGCACCGCCTTGCCCGCGTCCAGCGCGCCCAGGACCACCTCGCGGTGCAGCGGCACCCGCACGCTCACCACGACGAGATCCACCTCGTCGCTGCGGACGAGCTCCGCGGTCGAGCCGAAGGCCAGCGGCACCCCGTACCTGGCGCCCGCGGCCCGCGCCGAGGCGTCGCTCGACGCGGACAGCGCGCGGAGCTCGTACCCGTCGAGCAGGGAGAGCGCGGGGACGTGGGAGTGCGGCGCCCAGCCGCCGCGGGCGGACAGGCCGACGAGACCGACACGGACGGGGGCGGAAAAGGCGGGGGCGGGGAAGGAGTTCATGGCCGGCACGGTAGGAGCCGCCCCCTGATCACCCGCAAGGGACCCAACTATATTTTGGAAACCATGACTGGTCAGACCCCTGAGGACCCCTCCACCCGGCACGACATCTACGGCCTCCTCTGCCCGGGACGTGCGATCTTCGAGCTGCTCGTCAACAAGTGGACCGGCCTCGCCGTCACCGCCCTGGAGGACGGCCCGCGCCGGTTCGGTGAGCTCCGCCGCCAGCTGGAGGGCGTCAGCCCGAAGGTGCTCACCCGGACCCTGCGCCGCCTGGAGGACCACGGCCTGGTGACCCGCACGGTCCACGCCGAGGTGCCGCCCCGCGTCGAGTACGCGCTCACCGACCTCGGCCGCGGCGCCCTGGAACCCCTCGCCCACCTGCGCACCTGGATCAGGGCGAACACGGGGAGGTTCACGGCGGCACGGTGAGGCCGGGGGAATGCGGTGCTTTGCCCGTACGTTGACGGCAGGAGCGGAGGCCACCTCCGCACCGACCTGACGTACGACCTGAAGAGAGCCACACACATGCGCGTCGAGATCTGGAGCGACATCGCCTGCCCCTGGTGCTACGTGGGCAAGGCCCGCTTCGAGAGGGCGCTCGCCGCCTTCCCGCACCGTGACGGCGTCGAGGTCGTGCACCGCTCCTTCGAGCTGGACCCGGGGCGCGCCAAGGGCGACACCGGGCTCGTCCTGCCGATGCTGATGCAGAAGTACGGCATGAGCGAGGAGCAGGCCCGCGAGGGCGAGAAGCGGCTCGGGGAGAACGCCGCCGCCGAAGGCCTCGACTACCGCACCGAGGGCCGCGACCACGGCAACACCTTCGACATGCACCGCCTGCTGCACCTCGCCAAGGAACAGGGCAGGCAGGACGAGCTGATCGGGCTGCTCTACCGCGCGAACTTCGCCGAGGAGCGGTCCGTCTTCGCGGACGACGCGCGCGTCGTGGAGCTCGCCGTCGAGGCGGGACTGGACGAGGGCGAGGTGCGGGCGGTCCTCGCCGACCCGGAGCGGTACGCCGACGACGTCCGCGCGGACGAGCGCGAGGCCGCCGAGCTGGGCGCGAACGGCGTGCCGTTCTTCGTCCTCGACCGCAAGTACGGCATCTCCGGCGCCCAGCCCGCCGAGGTCTTCACGCAGGCCCTTGAGCAGGCGTGGGGCGAGCGCGCGCCGCTCACGACCCTCGCGTCGGCCGACGGCGGCGACGCCTGCGGGCCCGACGGGTGCGCGGTTCCGCAGGCCTGACACGCCGCATAGGTTGATCCCCATGCGCACCATGGGGATCAACACCGGTAAGGAATTCGCTCCCACCTCGACCTATTTGAACACCGCCGCTTGCGGGCTGCTGCCGCGTCGCGCCGTCGACGCGATCCGCACGCTCGCCGTGGAGAACGGTGAGGGGCGTCCGGGCGGCTCCGGTGACTCCGAGAGGGTCGACGCGGCGCGGGCCGCCTTCGCCCGCATCGTCGGCGTGGCCGAGGGCCGCGTGGCGGTCGGCGGTTCCGTGGCCGTGCACGCCGGGCTGATCGCCGCTTCCCTGCCGCCGAGCGCCGAAGTCCTCGTGCCCGAGGGGGACTTCGCCTCCATCGTCAACCCGTTCGTGCTGCGCGGCGACCTCAAGGTGCGGTACGCGCCGCTGGAGGAGCTCGCCGCCGCGGTCCGGCCCACGACCACGCTCGTCTCCTTCTCCGCCGTCCAGTCCGCCGACGGCCGCACCGCCGACCTGCCCGCCGTTCGCGAGGCCGCCGCCGCCCACGGCGCGCGCACCCTCCTCGACGCGACGCAGGCCGTGGGCTGGCTGCCGCTGGCCGCCGACGCGTACGACTACACCCTCACCGGCGCCTTCAAGTGGCTGCTGTGCCCGCGCGGCGTGTCCTTCCTGACCGTGCGCGAGGACGCCCAGGAATCCCTCGCCCCGCTGCACGCAGGTCTGCTGGCCGCGGCCGACACCTCGGACTCCACGTACGGCCCGCTCGCCGAACTCGCCCCCGACGCCCGCCGGTTCGACGAACCCGTCGCCTTCCTCGCCTACCACGGCGCCGCCGCGTCCCTCACCCTCGTCGAGGAGACCGGCGTCGGCGCGATACGCGCCCACGACACCGCGCTCGCCGCCCGCTACCGCGCGGGGCTCGCCGCCCTCGGCCACGCCCCCGTGCCGGGCACCTCGCCCATCGTCTCCGTGCCCGGACTCGCCGACCGGGCACCGGAGTTGACGCGTGCGGGCATTCTGACGTCGGCACGGGCGGGGCACCTGAGGGCCGCGTTCCACCTGTACAACACCGAGGCTGATGTGGACCGTCTCCTCGACGTGCTGTCGGGCTGAAGCCTGGCGCGGCGGGCCGCGGGGCGCCACGCTTGGCAGTGCTACGCGGCCGCGCGGCCGCACGAGGTGGTGGTGCCGGTGGAGCCGTCCGCCGAGAGGCCGGGCACGTCGGACCTGCCGTCCGGCGCGGCGAGGGTGCCCGTCGACGCCGAGCTGCACCGACGGCTCGTCTACGGCGAGGAGGCGGCGCTCGCCGACGCCTACGCCGCGTACGGCGTGCTCGTCCACCGCGTCGCCACCCGCGTCACCCGCGACCGCACCGCCGCCGAGGACGTGACCCAGGAGGTCTTCGCCCACTTGTGGACCAGGCCCTACACCTTCGACGCGCGCCGCGGCAGCCTGCGCGGCTGGCTGTCGATGCTCGCCCACCGGCGCGCCGTGGACTGGGTCCGCGGCGAGGAGCGTCACCGCAAGGCCGCTCACGCCGACGAGATGTCCCTGCGGGCCGTCCCGGCGCCCGGCCCCTCCCCGGACGAGGCGATCCTGGAACAGGAACGCTCCCTGCTCCTGCACTCCGCCCTCGCCCGGCTCCCGCTGCCCCAGCAACAGGTGGTGCACCTCGCCTACTTCGCCGGCCGCACCTACCGCCAGGCCGCCGTCGAACTCGGCATCCCCGAGGGCACCGCGAAGACCCGCCTGCGAACGGCCCTGCGCACCCTCGCCGAGACCCTCGCGGACCCACCCCTGCGAGGTGACCACCCATGACCGGCCCTCACGAAGAGGTACGCGAACTCCTCGGCGCCTGGGCCCTCGACGCCCTCATGCCGGGCGACGAGACCGCTGTCGTACGGCACGTGGGGGAGTGCGAGCACTGCGCGGCCGAGGCGGCGCGGCTGCGGGCCACCGTGCGGCACCTGGACGGCCCCGCGCCACCCGGCCCCGTACCGGACCCGGATCCCGGCCCGAGGGGACTCTCCCTCGCTCTGCGCAGCCGAGCCCCCGCCCTGCGCACCGCCCCGCACGCCGCGCCCTACGCCGCCGCGGTGGCCGGACTCCGGGCGCTCCTCGCCGAGCTGGACGAGCACGGGCCGTGGGGGACGCCGGTCGTCCACGAATGGGACGTGCACGACACGGTCGCGCATCTGATCGCCGCGGACGAGCCCCTGGCCCGGCACGTCGACAGGAACGGACAGGCCCCCGCGGCGCCCCCCGCCCCCTCCGGGCCGGCGACCCCGTGGCGCGTCGCGTGGGCGGCGCGCACCCGCGAGGTGATCCTCCGCGAACGGGCCCGTACGCCCGCCCAGACCGTCTCCACCTGGCGCAACCAGGCCGCCGGACTCCTCTCGTCCCGTGCCGCCCACGACCCCGAACTCGCCGCCCGCACCGTGCTGCTCACCGGCGGCCGGCTCCCCGTCGCCGACCACTTCCTCGCCCGCGCCTTCGAGGCGTGGGTGCACGCCCGCGACATCGGCACCGCCCTCGACCTGCCCGTCCCCCCGCCGCCCGCCCCGCACCTGTGGCAGCTGGTCCGCTTCGGCGTCCGCATCCTCGGCCCCGCTCTCGGGCCCGGCGCCCCGCCCGTCGCCCTGACGGTCTCGGGCGAAGGCGGCGAGACGGAGTGGATCCTGGGCAGCGGGGACGACCCGGTACGCGCGCAACTGGTCCTGGACCCGGTCGACTTCTGTTTGCTGATCGGCGGCCGTCGGGCCCCCGGCCAGGTCCCGCGCGGCATGTCGGGCGACGCGTCGGCGGCCGAGAACGTCCTGACCCGGGCGGCGTCGCTGTCCTGGCTGTAGCGCGGGCGCCTGACGCCCGTCAGGCCGCTCTCAGGCCCCCCGGCCCTTCCGCTCCGGGCAGTCCTCCGTCTCCCTGCACAGGTTCGTCTCGACCTTCGCGAGGAGCCGCGCCAGGTCCGCGCGTTCCGTGTCGTCGAGGCCCGCCAGCGTGTGGGTCTCCAGCTCGCCCCACGCGCGCTCCACCTGCGTGAGCAGGCCGCAGCTCGCCGCGCTCGCCTCGACCAGGACCGCGCGGCGGTCGGCCGGGTCGGGGCGGCGGCGCACATGACCCGCCTGCTCCAGGCGCTGCAGCATCTTCGTGACCGTGGACGGGTCGAGCTCGACCGCCTTGATCAGCTCGGACTGCCGCACCGCGCCCGCCTCCCACAGGTGCATCATCACGAACTCCTGGCCGGGGTAGAGGCCCAGGCCCTTCAGCAGCTTGCCCGCGGCGATGCGGTGCAGCCGGGCGACCCGGCTGACGGCGAGGCTGACGGGTCCCGCGGCGGCGACGCCGGACGCGCCGGGCGTACAGACGGGGTCGGCCGGGGGTGCCTGGACGGTGTCGGCCTTCATCGCGCGCTCCTGTAGTCGGTCGTGGATGTCGTTCGTGAGACGTCTGCGGAAACATTACCTTGGTCGGCCAAGGAATGGGTTACAGTGCTCTCGGCGCGAATGATTGGCCGACCACATATATCTGTCGCATCTCAGCCCGGGAGTTCTGATGACCACCGCGTTCGACTCGATCGACCTGTCCGGCACCCCGCTCCGCAACCGCATCGCCATGGCCCCCATGACCCGCAGCCGCGCCGGTGAGGGCGGTCTCGCCACCGATCTGACCGCCGAGTACTACGTGCAGCGCGCCTCCGCGGGCCTCATCGTCACCGAGGGCATACAGCCTTCCGTGGTCGGCCAGGGATATCCGGATACGCCGGGCCTGCACAGCGCCGACCAGATCGCCGCCTGGCGCAAGGTCACCGACGCCGTGCACGCCGCCGGGGGCACGATCTTCGCCCAGCTCATGCACGCGGGCCGCGTCGGCCACCCCGTCCTGCTGCCCGACGGACTGATCAACGTCGGTCCGTCACCCGTCGCCGCCGACGGGCAGGTCTACACCGCCGAGGGGCCCAAGGACTTCATCACCCCGCACGAGCTGACCGACGCCGAGATCCGTGCCACCGTCGCGGACTTCGCGACCGCCGCGCGCAACGCGGTCGACGCGGGCTTCGACGGCGTGGAGCTGCACGGCGCCAACGGCTACCTGATCCACCAGTTCCTCGCCCCCGGCTCCAACCGCCGCACCGACGCGTGGGGCGGCTCGCCCGAGAACCGCGTCCGGTTCGCCGTCGCGGTCGCCTCCGCCGTCGCCGAGGAGATCGGCGCCTCCCGCACCGGCTTCCGTGTCTCGCCCGGCAACCCCGCCAACGGCGTCTCCGAGCCCGACCCCGAGCCCGAGTACACCGCGCTCGCCAAGGAGCTCGGCGCGCTCGGCCTCGCGTACCTGCACGTGGTGGAGGTCGGCGACATCCGTGACCTCACCGTACGACTGCGGCAGGACTTCGGCGGCACGCTGGTCCTCAACCCGCACAGCGAAGGCCCCACAGGGCCCGACGCGCTCGCCCTGGTCGAGGACGGCACCGCGGACATCGTCGCCTTCGGCGCGCTGTTCCTCGCCAACCCCGACCTGCCGGCCCGCCTGAAGGCCGGCGGCCCCTACAACACCCCGGACCGCGCCACCTACTACGGCGGCACCGAGAAGGGCTACACCGACTACCCCTCCCTGACGCAGCGGCCGTGACACGGCGAACGGCCCGGCTCCCCGCATGGGGAACCGGGCCGGACTGGCCACCTATTGCGTCACTTCACGGGGGTGAAGTCCCGCGCCCCGATGTACTCGGGCCTGCGCACCGGCGCCGCGAACGGCTCCACCGCCGTGTTCTCCACGCTGTTGAACACGATGAAGACGTTGCTGCGCGGGTAGGGCGTGATGTTGTCGCCCGAGCCGTGCATGGCGTTGCAGTCGAACCACGTCGCCGAACCGGCCTCGCCCGTGAACAGGCGGATGCCGTAGTCGGACGCGAGGTGCGTGAGCGTCTCGTCCGACGGGATGCCCGCGTCCTGCATCTGCAGGGACCGCTTGTAGTTGTCCTTCGGCGTGGCGCCCGCACAGCCGAGGAACGTCTTGTGCGACCCCGGCATGATCATGAGACCACCGTTGGTGTCGTAGTTCTTCGTCAGCGCGATGGACACCGAGACGGTCCGCATGTTGGGCAGGCCGTCCTCCGCGTGCCAGGTCTCGAAGTCCGAGTGCCAGTAGAACCCGGAGGCGCCGAAGCCCGGCTTCACGTTGATCCGCGACTGGTGGACGTACACGTCCGAGCCGAGGATCTGCCGCGCCCTGCCGACGACCCGCGGGTCCGCCGCCAGCCTCGCGAAGACCTCACTGATCTTGTGCACCTCGAAGATCGACCGGATCTCCTGGGAGCGCGGCTCGACGATGGAGCGCTCGTTCTGACGCATCGCCGGATCGTTGATGAGCCGTTCCAGCTCGGAGTGGTACACGCTCACTTCGTCCGGGGTGATCAACTGGTCGATCGCCAGGAAACCGTCCCGCTCGAACCCGGCCAGATCCCCGGCCGTGATCGGCCCCGCTGCACCCGGCTCGGACCACACGACGGGGTCCTTGCGCTCGATCAGCACCTCTTCGGTGCCTCGCGTCGGGTACAGGTCACTGGTGCGTTCGGGTGCGGTGGTCATGGTGTTGCCTGCCTCTCCTCTCGTACGGCCCTGTTCGGGATGTAGGTGGTGTCAGTCCGCTTCCGGCTCCGTGAGCAGCGGGTACACGCCGTTCTCGTCGTGGTCCTCACGACCCGTGACGGGCGGGTTGAAGACACAGATGCAGTGGAAGTCCTCCTTGATCCGCATCGTGTGCTTCTCGTGCCCGTCGAGCAGGTACATGGTGCCCGGCGTGATCGTGTACTTCTCGCCGGTCGTGTCGTCGGTCAGCTCCGCCTCACCCTTGGTGCAGACGACGGCCTCGATGTGGTTCGCGTACCACATCGACGTCTCCGTGCCCGCGTACAGGATGGTCTCGTGGACGGAGAAGCCCACGCGCTCCTTGGCGAGGACGATGCGCTTGCTCTCCCAGGTGCCCGAAGCGGCCTTCACATGCCGGTCGGTGCCTTCAATGTCCTTGAACGAACGGACGATCACGGTGAGTTGGTTCCTTTTCTCTTACGGTGCCGGGGCTCGGTAGGGCGCTCGGTCAGGCGGTCTCGCGTACCGCGCGGGCCAGCGTGCGCAGCCCCTCGTCCAGCTCGTCGGGGGTGATCGTCAGCGCCGGAAGGAGCTTGACGACCTCACCCTCGGGGCCGGAGGTCTCGATGAGCAGGCCCAGTTCGAAGGCCCGCTTCGCCACGGCGCTCGCCCGGTCCTTGTCCAGGAACTCCATGCCCCAGACCAGGCCGCGACCGCGGAACTCCTTGATGTCGGCGCGGTTCTCGTCGGCGATCGAGGCGAGCGCCTGCTCGACCTGCTCGCCGCGGGCGCGGGTCTGCTTCTCCATCGCCGGGCCGTCGGTCCAGTACGTCTCCAGGGCCGCGGCGGCCGTCACGAACGCGGGGTTGTTGCCGCGGAACGTGCCGTTGTGCTCGCCCGGCTCCCACACGTCCAGCTCCGGCTTGAACATGCAGAGCGACATGGGCAGGCCGTAGCCGCTGATGGACTTCGACACCGTCACGATGTCCGGCGTGATGCCCGCCTCCTCGAAGGAGAAGAAGGCACCGGTGCGGCCGCAGCCCATCTGGATGTCGTCGACGATCAGGAGCATGTCCCAGCGCTCGCACACGTCGGCGAGCTTGCGCAGCCACTCGGCGCGGGCGACGTTGATGCCGCCCTCGCCCTGCACCGTCTCGACGATCACGGCGGCGGGCTGGTTGAGGCCGGAACCCTGGTCCTCCAGGAGCCGCTCGAACCAGATGAAGTCGGGGGTCTGACCGTCGAGGTAGTTGTCGAACGGCATCGGCGTGCCGTGCACCAGCGGGATGCCGGCGCCCGCCCGCTTGAAGGCGTTGCCGGTCACCGCGAGCGAGCCGAGCGACATGCCGTGGAAGGCGTTCGTGAACGACACGATCGACTCGCGGCCCTTGACCTTGCGGGCCAGCTTCAGCGCCGACTCCACGGCGTTGGTGCCCGTCGGGCCCGGGAACATGACCTTGTACGGCAGGTCGCGCGGGCGCAGGATGACGTTCTGGAAGGTCTCCAGGAAGGCGCGCTTCGCGGTCGTCGACATGTCGAGGCCGTGCGTGACGCCGTCCCGCTCGATGTAGTCGATGAGGGCGCGTTTCAGGACCGGGTTGTTGTGGCCGTAATTGAGCGACCCGGCTCCGGCGAAGAAGTCGAGGTACTCGTGGCCGTCCTCGTCGTACATGCGGCTGCCCTGCGCGCGGTCGAAGACCGTAGGCCAACCGCGGCAGTAGCTGCGCACCTCCGACTCCAGGGTCTCGAAGACGCTCAGGTCGGGCTGGGTGATGGTCACAGCGGATCTCCTGGGAGATGGAAAGGCGTGGGAGGTGGGGGGAGTTACGGGTGGTGCTGACGGTGCGAAGCGTGCTGGTGGTGCGTGTCTCGCGGGCATCGCCTGGGGGGAGCGAGGGCGGATCAGTGGTCCAGTGGACCGATGCGGTACAGCACCTCGGGCTCGTGGCCGTCGTCGGGGAAGAGCCCCGCGTCGAACAGGACCTTCCGCTCGACCGACGCGCCGTGTCGCCGCGCGAAGGAGAGGAAGAGCCGCTCGGACGCGGTGTTCGAGGGCGCGATCGTCGTCTCGATCCTGGTCAGCGCACGGCCCGCGGCGACCCTTGCGGTCAGTCCTTCGAGCAGGGCGCCGGCGAGGCCGCGGCCGCGCTGACCGTGGTCGACGGCCACCTGCCAGACCATCAGGACGTCGGGGTGCTCGGGCCGGATGTAGCCGGTGATGAACCCGACCGTCTCCCCGTCGGCGTCCCGGGCCACGACGGACGTGGCCGCGAAGTCGCGGCACCACAGCAGATAGCTGTAGGACGAGTTCAGGTCGAGGACCTTCGAGTCGCGGGCGATCCGCCAGATCGCGGCGCCGTCGGCGACATCGGGACTGTCGAGTCGCAGCCCCTCCGGCAGTTTTTGGAATTTCGCTTGCAGGTCGGTCGGTAGATCGGCTTGTGCAGCGGTCATGCGGAGTGAATTTACCGAGCAATTTCTTGAATTGCATCGGGGGGAGGGGTTACACAAGGGCGCCTCATGTGTTATCAGGCGTGGGTGCGCGCCCGCATGAGGTCTTGGCCTTTTAGGGTATTTTGTCCCGTACAAACTTCGCGAAACGGACGCGATGTGGAGTACGTCACATGGATGTGACGTGTCTTGCACGCGTCCGAATTGGGGGGTTTGATGCTGTCGAAATCTTAGTGTTTAGGCCCCGGGAAAGCGGGCAGAAGAATACGGGAAGCTGTGCTTCTCAGTTTATAAATAATTCGTGAGAACGTGCGCGGGAATTCAAAGTGACGCAAAGGAGCGGAGGCGTGGATTCACGATCCGGTGACCCCGTCGATACGCTCCCTGAGCAGATCGGCGTGACCGTTGTGCCGGGCGTACTCCTCGATCAGATGCACCAGGATCCAGCGCAGGCTCACGACGTCCTCGCCGCCCATGACGGCCGCCTCCTCGGCGCCGAGCCGCCCCGTGTCGTCGGGCGAACGCCCCGCGCAGATCCGCCGGTTCACCGCCACCTCCCGCTCCCACACGGCGAAGACCTCGGCGAACGTCCGGGACCGGTCCAGGGCGAAACCGCTGCGGTCCCCGTAGAGCGGCGGCACGTCACGCCGCGCGAAGACCCGCTGGATCCAGTTCCGCTCCACCTCGGCGAGATGCTGCACCAGGCCGAACAGCGAGAGCGGGGACGGCTCGACGGGCGTCCGCAGCGTCTGCTCGTCGACGAGCCCGGCGCACTTCACCGCCAGAGTGGCGCGGTGCAGGTCCAGCCAGCTCATGAGCGTCGTCGGCTCGTCGGCGGTCAGGGGCGGGATGATGCGGCCGTCCGGAAGTGTGGTCACGACAAGCACGGTGCCATGACGCGGCGGACGGCCGCAGGTGTTCCGTGCGGAACGAGGGCGGGTTCAGGCCGTCTCGAAGACGTCCGTCACCGCGCGGCGGGCGCCCTCCAGGTCCACCACGACGCCCGTCTCGCCCAGCGCGGCACCCAGCGCGGCCAGCGACGCGTGGACGACGCCACGGGTCGCTTCGGGGCCGTAGTGGTTGACCCGGATCATCTCCTTGGCGAGCGCCCCGCCCCCGGCGACCAGCGGAAGCGCGGGATCGGCGGCCAGCGCCCCGGCGACCAGCGCGGACCCGGCGGCGTCCGCAGCGTCGTGGCGACCGGCGCCGCGTCCACCGCGTCGTGCACGTACGGCTCAAGACCCCCGCCGAGCGCGATCGCCCCCGCCCGGACCGCCGCGGCGGCCGCGGCGTGCCGCGCCATCAGAGCCTCGAGACCCTCCGCCTCGATGCGCTCCACGCACGCCTCCAGCGCCAGCATCTCCAGCTGCGCCGGCGCGTGCAGCAGCGCCTTCCTGCCGCCGTCGATCCACCGCTCCTTCCAGTCCAGGAGGGAGAGGTACGAACGGCGCGGCGCCCGCGGGTTCGCCGCGATGCGCTCCCACGCCCGCTCGCTCACGGACACCGCGGAGACCCCCGCGGGACCGCCCATCGCCTTCTGCGCGCCGATCACGCACAGGTCCACGCCCCACGCGTCCGGCAGCAGCGGCTCTGCGGCCACCGAGGCGACCGCGTCCAGCATGAACAGCGCGCCGTGCTCCCGCACGACCGCGCCGATCTCCGCCACGGGATTGGTGTTGCCGGTCGCCGCCTCCGCGTGCACCAGCGACACGAAGTCGATCTCCGGGTGCTCGGCGAACGCCTCACGCACCTGCTCGGCCGTGACCGCGGTGTGGAACGGCACGGCGAGATCGATGACGGTCGCCCCGCAGTCGCGCAGCCAGTCACCGAACGTCCGGCCGTACGGACCGGTGATCACGTTCAGCGCGGTCGTGTCCGGGCCCGCCGCGCCCCGGATGCATCCCTCCAGGGGCAGCAGCGCCTCGCCCTGCATGATCACGACGTCCTGCTCGGTGGCGAGCAACCGGGCCACCCGTGCCTCGATGGCGGCGAACTGCTGGGCGCTCAGCGGCGCCAGGTCCAGGAAGGGGTGCGTCACAGTACTGCTCACGTCACTGCTCATTTCGCTCACGAGTTCGTCCGGGATGCCGTACCGAGCGTACCGATCGGCCGTCTCCCGGGCGCACCGACCGGCCCCGTACCGGGCGTTCCGGGTGCCTCCTAAGCTGCTGCCATGAGCGATCACGCGGTGCTGCACGTGAAAGGGCGGGTGCTCGTCGGACCCGACGACGTACGGGACGAGTTGTGGGTGGTCGGGGGGCGGGTGACCTACGACCGGCCCGTCGGCACCGCCGCCGACGACGTCCGTACGGTCGAGGGCTGGACCCTGCCCGGCCTGGTCGACGCCCACTGCCACGTCGGCCTCGACGCGCACGGCCCCGTCGACGCGGACACCGCGGAGAAGCAGGCCCTCACCGACCGCGAGATCGGCGCCCTCCTCCTGCGCGACGCGGGCTCGCCCTCCGACACCCACTGGATCGACGACCGCGAAGACCTCCCGAAGATCATCCGCGCGGGCCGCCACATCGCGCGCACCCGCCGCTACATCCGCAACTACGCCCACGAGATCGAACCCGACGAACTGGTCGCGTACGTCGCGCAGGAGGCCCGGCGCGGCGACGGCTGGGTCAAGCTCGTCGGCGACTGGATCGACCGTGAGGCGGGCGACCTCACGGCCTGCTGGCCCCGCGACGCGGTGCGCGCGGCGATCGCGGAGGCGCACCGCCTCGGCGCCCGCGTCACCGCCCACTGCTTCGCCGAGGACTCGCTGCGCGACCTGGTCGAGGCGGGCATCGACTGCATCGAGCACGCGACGGGCCTCACGGAGGACACGATCCCGCTCTTCGCGGAGCGCGGCGTCGCGATCGTCCCGACGCTCGTCAACATCGCCACGTTCCCGGACCTCGCCGCCGGTGGCGAGAAGAAGTTCCCCCGCTGGTCGGACCACATGCGCCGGCTGCACGCACGCCGATACGACACGGTGCGGGCCGCCTATGACGCGGGCATTCCCGTCTTCGCGGGCACCGACGCGGGCGGCTCGCTGCCGCACGGCCTGGTCGCGGCGGAGATCGTCGAGCTGACCCGCGCGGGCATCCCCGCGCTGGACGCGCTCTCCGCGACGACGTGGGGTGCGCGGGAGTGGCTCGGCCGCCCGGGGCTCACGGAGGGCGCGCCGGCGGACCTCGTGGTGTACGAGGCGGACCCGCGCGACGACGTGCGCGTGCTGGCGGCTCCGCGGCGGGTCGTGCTCAACGGCCGGGTGGTGGGCTGAGGGGTTGACCTGGGCGTTACGCGGGGGCGGTGCGGCTCGTTGGGTGTGGCCGCCGACGCGGCGGGGGCGCTCCTTGGCCCGGTCCGGACTGTTGCTGAGGTGCTCCCTGGGAACGCCTGTGCCGCAGGATTCGAATGGAAGGCCGGAATCATCCCGTTGGAGTGAACTCACGTCAGGTTGCTGACCGTTCACTCTGTGTGCGTAAAGATTCCGGCGTCGTCCCTCGTCGATGTCGGGACGACGCCATCGGCGCGCACGCGATGTCCCCATGTGGCGTGCGCACCCGGTGGCCCCTTTCTCTCGTGAGGTCCCACCACAGTGAACAGCCAGACCTTCTGTAACGCCCTCCGCGCGCATGGCCGTCGTCTCTCCGCCGTTGCCGTCACCACCGCGCTCGCCGCCGGTCCCGCGGCGCTCGCGGGTGCGGGGTCCGCGCACGCCACGGGCGGCGACAGCCACAAGGGCGGGCGGGCCGACGCCGTCGTGCTCCGCACCGGGCTGAACGTCGCCCTGCTCAACAAGACCGTGAACGTCCCGCTCAAGGTCGCCCTCAACGAAGTCCGGGCACCCGCGAGCGCGGAGAAGACCGCGCTGACCGCCCGCCTCGACGGCGTCGACGGCGGCCGCCCCTTCAGCGTGCTGCGCGCGGACGTCGCCACGGCGAAGGCGACGGTGCGGGGCGGCACGGCGCGGGGCTACAGCAACATCGCACGCGCCAAGGTGCACGTACCCGGACTTCCGCTCCTCTCCCTCGTCGAGGTCGAGCAGGTCACGTCCAAGGCGGTCTGCACGGAGGGCGAACGACCGGTTGCCGAATCGAATCTGCTGGGTGCGGTGACCGTCCTCGGCAAGAAGGTCACGCTGACGGCGAAGGGCACGACGGAGGTGAAGGTGCCGGGGGTCGGCGAGGTCACCCTCGCCCTCTCCAAGACGCACACGACATCACGCACGGCGGCGGCGTCGGCGCTGGAACTCACGGTCTCCGTGAACCCGCTGAAGCTGAACGTCGCCGAGGTGACGGGAACGGTGACGCTGGCCGGGGCGGGCTGCGAGACACCGGTGGGCGTGACGCCGCCGAAGGAGGAGGGCGAGAAGCCGCAGGGTGAGCCGGAGAAGCCGATCGAACCCAAGACGGAGGCGAACCTCGCGGAGACGGGCGGCAACTCGCTGACACCGTATGTGGCGGGGAGTGCGGTGGTCCTCCTGGTGGCGGGCGGCGGAGCGGTGACGCTGGCGCGGCGCAGCAGGGGTTAACCACGGAACACGGGGGCGGGTTCAGGCGCCCGCCCCCACTCCCACGGGAGGGTGCGTGGGTGTGATCCGTCGCGGAGCGGCGGCCTAGTCCGCACCCCCCAGCGCAGCGACAAACGCCTCGAGAAACGCAGCCGACGTGAGCCGATCCCTGACGGCGAGCCGTATCCAGTCAGGCCCCAGCCCAGGAAACGTGTCGCCACGCCGCACAGCGAACCCCCGCCCCCGAAGCCGTTCCCGGACAACACCGGCCCCCGGCACCCGCACCAGCACGAAGGGGCCCTCCGCGGGCTCCACCACGCGGACCCCGAAGGGGCCCAACTCGGCGAGCCCTGCGAGGAGGTGCGCACGGTCCGAGGCGACGCGGTGCGCCGCATGCCCCGCCTCCGCCACCGCACGGGGCCCCACGCACGCCCGCGCCGCCACGAGCGCGGGCGTCGACACCGGCCACAGCGGCTGCGCCTGCGCGAGGGCTTCGATCGTGTCGGGGGAGGCGAGGACGTACCCGATCCGAAGCCCCGCGAGCCCCCACGTCTTCGTGAGGCTGCGCAGGACGACGAGCCCGGGTACGTCCGTACGCCCCGCCAACGCCTCCCGCTCGCCCGGCACCGCGTCCATGAACGCCTCGTCGACCACCAACGTCCGCCCCGGGCGGGCCAGTTGAGCGATCGACGCGGCCGGATGCAGTACGGACGTCGGATTGGTGGGATTGCCGACGACCACCAGGTCGGCTTCCTCCGGCACCACCGCCGCGTCGAGCCGGAACCCGTCCTCCTCGCGCAGCAGCACCCGGCCCACCTCGTGCCCCGCGTCCCGCAGCGCCGCCTCGGGCTCGGTGAACTGCGGGTGGACGACATACGGGTGCCGGACCTTCAGCGCGCGGGCGAGCAGCACGAACGCCTCCGCCGCGCCCGACGTGAGCAGCACGCGGTCCGGCGTGAGGCCATGGCGCGCCGCCACCGCCTCCCGCGCCTCCCGGCCGTCCGGATACGCCGCCAGATCGTCCAGGGACGCGGCGATGAGTTCCTTGAGCCACGCCGGGGGAGTGTCGGACCGTACGTTCACGGCGAGATCGGTGAGGTCCGCACCGTCGTCGCGTACCTCCGCGTCCCCGTGGTGCCGCAGGTCGAAGGACGCGGCCGAACCCCCCGCGGCAGAACCCCGAGCGCGAGCCACGACCGCACACGTCGCCATCGCGGGACGCCCCGCGGGCGCCGACTTCCGCTTCGGCACGAGGAGTTCACCGCCGCCCCGCAGCGCCGCCGCCTCCGCCACGGACGGCGTACCCACCGCGGCGCGGGACCGCGCGGTCGGGTTCGGCACCGTCACGTCCGACAGCTCGGCCGCCGTGTACGTCACGACCGGCACCCCGAGCCGCGCCGCCGCCCCGACGATCCCCGGCTCCGCGCCCTTCACGTCGACCGTCGCCAGCTCCGCGACCGCGCTCTCGGCGAGGCCCGCTTCGCGTACCGCGTCCCGGACCAGGCCGAGCACCTCCTCCACCGGCGCGTCCTCGCAGGCGCCGACGCCGACGACGAGCACGACGTCCTCCATGGAGTGGGTCCTTTCGTGTGGGGTGGGGGCGGTGGATGTGCGGAGCAGGGGGTCAATCGGCTAGCAAGGGGCCATGGCGGTGTTCGTGGCGCTCGGCGCCTTCCTCATGACCCTGGTGGGCGGCTGGACGGCCCAGCGGGTCACCGACCGGCGCCATCTCGTCCTCGGGCTCGCGGGCGGCCTGATGCTCGGAGTTGTCGGCCTCGACCTGCTGCCGGAGGCGCTGGCCGCCGCGGGGCGGCCCGTCTTCGGCGTACCGGCTGCCCTGCTCCTCTTCGTGGCGGGCTTCCTCGTCGCCCATCTGGTGGAACGGCTCCTCGCGGGACGCCGGGCCGCCCACGGCGCCGACGAGCACGGGGGCGGGCGGGTGCCCGAGGTGGGGCTCACGGCCGCCGCGGCGATGGTCGGGCACAGCGTGATGGACGGCGTCGCGATCGGCGCGGCGTTCCAGGTGGGCGGCGGCATGGGCGTGGCCGTGGCGCTGGCCGTCGTCGCCCATGACTTCGCGGACGGCTTCAACACGTACACGCTCACGAGCCTGTACGGGAACGCCCGCCGCAAGGCGCTGGCCATGCTGTTCGCGGACGCGGTGGCCCCCGTGGCGGGCGCCGCGTCGACCCTGCTCTTCACCATTCCGGAGCAGTTGCTCGGCAGCTATCTGGGGTTCTTCGGCGGCGCGCTGCTCTACCTCGCGGCGGCGGAGATCCTGCCCGAGGCACACCACGACCACCCGGCCCGCTCGACCCTGCTGTGCACGGTGGCGGGCGCGGCGTTCATCTGGCTGGTGGTGGGCATCGCCGGCTGAGCCGCCGCCCGCGGTCACGGCGTGCACCGCTCGACGAACCGGCGCGCGACGCCCGGCTCCGCGGCCCAGTGCGTGTGCAGGTAGCTGGCGTGCACATTGCCCTGTACGAAGCCTTCGACGCGCCGCTCGGGCCGGTGCAGGCCCCACGCGGGAACGGGTCCCGCCCCCGGCTCCATGACGGTGCGGTGGAACTCGTGGCCCCGCATGCGCGTGCCCGCGGGCGCGAGGACGCTGTCCGACACGGCGACGGCCTCGCGGTACCCGAGCGTCAGCCGCTCCGACATCCGCGCCCCGGCGTCGAGCACCCCGCACATCGGCTTCCCGTCCAACTCACGGGAGAGGTAGAGCAGCCCCGCGCACTCGGCGGCGACGGGTGCCCCGGAGCGGGCGAGCTCGGCCACGGCCTTGCGCAGCGTCTCGTTGGCCGACAACTCCGGCGCGTACACCTCGGGGAATCCGCCCCCGATGACCAACCCCGCCGTGCCGTCGGGCAGTTGCTCGTCGTGGAGGGGGTCGAACGTGACGACGTCGGCTCCGGCGGCGCCGAGCAGCTCGGCGTGTTCGGCGTACGAGAAGGTGAAGGCGGGCCCACCGGCGACGGCGACGAGCGGCCTCTCCCGCGTGTCGGAGGCTTCAGCCCGTCCGGCGCTCAAGGATGAACCCGGCGACGCCGGTGATGTACCGGGCCCCGCGTGGGGGTCCCACGCCTCACCCGGCAGGGACGGCGCACTGCGCGCCAGCGCGAGAAGCCCCTCCAGGTCGCACCCTTCCCGCACCCGCGACGCCAGCGCCGCCACCGACTCCACCGCATCGCCCCGCCGCTCGGCGACCGGCACGAGCCCGAGGTGCCGCGACGGCGTCTGCACCTGCGCGGCACGCCGGAGCACACCGAGGACCGGAACCCCCGCCTCGTCCAGTGCCTCCCGCAGCAGCGTCTCGTGCCGGTCCGAGCCCACCTTGTTCAGGATGACGCCCGCGACCCGCACCTCCGGGTCCCATGACGCGAAACCGTGCACCAGCGCCGCCACCGACCGCGACTGCGACGACGCGTCGACGACCAGGACGACCGGCGCCCGCAGCAGCTTCGCGACGTGCGCGGTGGAGGCCAGCTCGCCCTGGCCCGCCGCCCCGTCGTACATCCCCATCACGCCCTCGACCACGGCGATGTCGCACCCGGCCGCGCCGTGCGCGAAGAGCGGCGCGACGAGGCCGGGCCCGCACAGGAACGCGTCGAGGTTGCGGCCGGGCCGCCCCGTCGCCAGCGCGTGGTAGCCGGGGTCGATGTAGTCGGGCCCGACCTTGTGCGGGGAGACGCTGAGCCCCGCCGCCGTGAAGGCGGCCATCAGACCCGTCGCGACGGTCGTCTTGCCACTGCCCGACGACGGCGCCGCGATGACGAGGCGAGCTACCACTCGATGCCCCTCTGGCCCTTCTGCCCGGCGTCCATCGGGTGCTTGACCTTCGACATGTCGGTCACGAGGTCGGCGAAGTCGATCAGCTTCTGCGGCGCGTTGCGGCCGGTGATGACGACGTGCTGCGTCCCCGGGCGGTCGCGCAGGACCTCGACGACCTCGTCGGTGTCGATCCAGCCCCAGTGCATGGGGTACGCGAACTCATCGAGGACGTACAGCTTGTACGTCTCCTCGGCGAGGTCCCGCTTGACCTGCTCCCAGCCCTCGCGGGCCTTGTCCTCGTTGGTCTGCTCGCCCTCGGCGGGGGCCCGCTGGATCCACGACCAGCCCTCGCCCATCTTGTGCCAGGCGACCGTGCCGCCCTCGCCCGTGGCGCCGAGGACCTTCAGCGCGTTCTCCTCGCCGACCTTCCACTTCGCCGACTTCACGAACTGGAAGACGCCGATCGGCCACCCCTGATTCCAGGCTCGCAGCGCGAGCCCGAACGCGGCGGTCGACTTGCCCTTGCCGACGCCCGTGTGGACGAAGACGAGCGGACGGTTGCGGCGCTGGCGCGTCGTGAGACCGTCGTCCGGCACGACGCTCGGCTGTCCCTGCGGCATTAAGCGGCCCTCCTGGAAGGCGAGTTCATTCCCTGTACGTCCTTGACGAGGCCGGCGATCGAGTCCGCCCGCAGCTCGTCGAGCGTCACGACCGTCCCGCCGAGCTCACCCGCGAGCTGCCCCGCGAGACCGAGCCGTACATAGCCCGACTCGCAGTCCACGACGACCGAGGCGACCCCGTCGGCCGCGAACAGCCCCGCCGCACGGCCCGCACGCGCCACCGGCTCCACGCCCCCGGTCGCCCGCCCGTCCGTCACCACGACGACCAGCGGACGCCGCGCGGCGTCCCGAAGGCGTTCGACGCGCAGCACGTCGTGCGCCTTCAGCAGACCCGCGGCCAGCGGTGTCCGCCCGCCGGTCGGCAGCTTCTCGAGACGGGCTGCCGCCGCGTCCACCGACGACGTCGGCGGCAGCGCCACCTCCGCCTCCGTGCCGCGGAACGTCACGAGCCCCACCTTGTCGCGCCGCTGATAGGCGTCGAGGAGGAGCGAGAGCACGGCGCCCTTGACGGCGCTCATCCGCTGCCGCGCCGCCATCGACCCGGAGGCGTCCACGACGAACAGCACGAGGTTGCCCTCGCGGCCCTCCCGCGTCGCCTGCCGCAGATCGTCACGGCGTACGACGAGACCGGCGCCGGAGCGCCCGCGCGCCTTCTGGTGCGGGGCCGCGGCCTGCACGGTGGCCGCCAGGTGCAGCTTGGTCAGGGCACCGCGGGGCCGCCGCGAACCGGTGGTGCGGCCGTGCTCGGTGCGGGCGCGCGAACGGCGTCCCGCGGCGCCCTCGCCGACGCCGGGGACGCTCAGCATCCTGGTGCGGAACGGCTCGGCGGCGCGTACGGCCTGCTGCTCGCCGGGGCCCGACGGGGCGCCCGCCGTGGGGGCGGGCTCCTGCGGGGCGGACGAGTCGTCGCCCGGAGTGTCCTGCGCTTCCGGTGCGTCCGGGCCCTGGTTCTGCGCGGGCAGCTCAGGGGAGTCGGGGCCGTCACCGGCCGGGGGCTGCCCGCCGCCCCCGTCAGGACCGTCGCCGTCCGGGCCGCCTCCGTCGGGGTCGTCGTCGCCCTCCGGCGGCTCGGGCTCCTCGTCCTCGCGCGCGTCCTCCAGCGCCTCGTCGAGCTTGTCCTCGTCGAGTCCGGGCGCGTCGAAGGGGTTGCGGCGCCTGCGGTGCGGCAGCGCGAGCAGCGCGGCCTGCCGCACGTCCTCGCTGAGGACATCGGTGCGGCCCGCCCACGCGGCGAGCGCCGTCGCCGTGCGCGCCATCACGATGTCCGCGCGCATCCCGTCGACCTCGAAGGCCGCACACGTCGCCGCGATCTGCCGCAACGCCCCGTCGCCGAGGACGACTCGGGGGAGCAGTGCCCTGGCCGCCACGACCCGGTCGCGCAGTGCCGACTCGTCCTCGGACCAGCGGCCCGCGAAGCCCTCGGGATCGTCGTCGTACGCGAGCCGTCGCCGTACGACCTCGACGCGCTGGTCCGTCTCGCGGGACGCGGCCACCTCGACGGTGAGACCGAACCGGTCGAGCAACTGCGGCCGCAGCTCGCCCTCTTCGGGGTTCATCGTGCCGACGAGCAGGAACCGCGCGGCGTGCCGCACGGACACGCCCTCGCGCTCGACGTACGAGGCGCCCATCGCGGCGGCGTCGAGCAGCAGGTCGACCAGGTGGTCGTGGAGGAGGTTGACCTCGTCCACGTACAGGATGCCGCGGTGCGCGTCGGCGAGCAGTCCGGGCTCGAAGGCCTTCACGCCCTCCGCCAGGGCCCGTTCGATGTCGAGGGCGCCGACGAGCCGGTCCTCGGAGGCGCCGACGGGCAGCTCGACCATGCGCGCGGGCCGCGCGGTGGCACCCGCCGACTCGTGGGGGCCGTCGGGGCAGTTGGGGTCGGGAGCCGCCGGGTCGCACGAGAAGCGGCAGCCGGCGACGACCGGCACCTCCGGCAGCAGCGCGGAGAGCGCGCGCACGGCGGTGGACTTGGCGGTGCCCTTCTCTCCCCGTACGAGTACGCCTCCCACGGCGGGCGATACGGCGTTCAGCAACAGCGCGAGCCGCAGGTCGTCCTGCCCGACGAGGGCGGTGAACGGGTACGGGGTACTCACAGAGCCTCCTTGGTGCGTTCCGGTGCCGCCGGCGGCGCGCCGGGCGCGATGAACGGCAGGCCCGCCGGCGGTCCCTGTTCGATCAGGTTCCACAGCGCGTCCGTGTCCGCGTGTTCTTCGATCAGGTCGCCCAGCAGGTCGAGCTGCTCCTCCCGCAGCGCGCCGAAGCTGGTGTCGGGGGCGGGCACGAAGCGGCGGCCCGCCGCGCGGGCGACCTCGGTGAGGAACCGGCGCCGGAACGCGTCGCTCTCCAGCGACCCGTGCCAGTGCGTGCCCCACACCTCGCCCACCCGGCAGCCGTCCAGGAAGGGTTCGCCGCCCGTCACCTCGGCGACGCCGTGGTGGATCTCGTACCCCTCGACGGGTTCGCCGAGTGCCTCGCCCACCGGCCGGGCGAGGGTCTTCTCGCGGGCGAACCGCACCCGCACCGGCAACAGCCCCAGCCCGTCGACGGAACCGGCGCGCGACTCGACGTCGTCCTCGATGTGCTCGCCGAGGACCTGGAAGCCGCCGCAGATGCCGAGCACGGGGCGGCCCTCGGCGGCGCGGCGCGCGAGGGCGTCCGCGAGGCCGCGCTCACGCAGCCACCGCAGCGCCTTCACGGTCCCGCGCGTGCCCGGCACGATCACGAGGTCCGCGTCGACGAGCTCCTCCGCCCGGTCCACGAACCGCACGACCACACCGGGTTCGGCGGCGAGCGCGTCCACGTCGGTGAAGTTGGACATCAGCGGCACCGCGCACACGGCGACGCGCAGCACGTCCTCGCCGACCGGCGGCGCCACCACGGACTCGCGCACGGCGCCCCGCAGGGACACCCGCAGGCCGTCCTCCTCGTCGATGCCGAGCCCGTGCTGGAACGGCAGCACGCCGTACGTGCGCCGTCCGGTGAGACCGAGCAGCATGTCGAGCCCGGGTTCGAGGAGGGAGACGTCGCCGCGGAACTTGTTGACGAGATACCCGGCGACCAGCTCCTGGTCGGCCGCGCTCAGCAGCGCCGTCGTCCCGAAGAACGAGGCGAAGACCCCGCCCCGGTCGATGTCCCCGACCACGAGCACGGGGAAGCGCGCGGCCCGCGCAATGCCCATGTTCACGATGTCCGTGCGCCGCAGATTGATCTCGGCGGGGCTGCCCGCGCCCTCGCAGATGACGGCGTCATACGTGCTCCGGAGCTCCTCCAGGCAACCCACGACGGTGTCGAGCAGCGCCGCCTGGCGTCCCCCGTGCAGCCTGTCCCCGGGGGACGACCCCTCAGACCCCCCGAAGAACCCGCGCGCACTCATCTCGCCCACGGGCTTGCCCATGAGGACGACCTGGCTAGAGCGGTCGCCGCCCGGTTTGAGCAGCACGGGGTTCATCAGCGCGCTCGGCTCGACGCGGGCGGCCTGCGCCTGCATGGCCTGCGCCCGCCCGATCTCGGCTCCCTCGCGCGTCACGAACGAGTTGAGGGACATGTTCTGCGCCTTGAACGGCGCGACGGACACCCCCTTGCGCGCCAGCCACCGGCAGATGCCGGCGGTGACGACGCTCTTCCCGGCGTCCGATGTGGTTCCGGCGACGAGCAGTCCACCGCTCACGAAGCTCTCCTTGACCTCAGTCGGGCGACGCCCGCGACGACCGCGACGCCGAGCGCCAGCCCGCTCACCCGCCGGGACAGCTTCACCGCCCGCTCGATGTCCCTCACCTGTACGTCGCGCCCGTCCGCGTTGAGCACGGGCCGGTGCTCGACCCGTCCCGCGTACGAGAGGGTCCCCCCGAGGCGTACGCCCAAAGCCCCCGCGAAAGCGGCCTCGACGGGACCGGCGTTGGGGCTCGGGTGGTGCGCGGCGTCGGAGCGCCAGGCGCGCACCGCCTCCGCGGGCGCGTCGCCCGCGACCACGGCCAGCGCGGCGGTGAGCCGCGCCCCGGGCCAGCCGAAGACGTCGTCGAGCCGGGCGGAGGCCCATCCGTAGCGCCGGTAGCGCGCCGACTTGTGGCCGACCATCGCGTCGAGGGTGTTCACGGCACGGAAGGCGACGAGCCCCGGCACGCCGCCGAGCGCGCCCCACACCAGGGCTCCCACCACGGCGTCGGAGGTGTTCTCGGCGACGGACTCCACGACGGCCCGCGCGATCCCGTCGGCGTCCAGGGCCTGCGGGTCCCGCCCGCACAGATGGGGCAGCCGCTCCCGGGCGACCTCGATGTCACCGGCTTCCAGGGCCCCGCCGACGGCCCGCGCCTCGCGGCCCAGCGAGGTGCCGCCGAGCACGGCCCACGTCGCGGCGGCGGTGAGCGCCACGGTTCCGGCACGGCCCGCGGCGGAGCGGCGTACGAGAGCGGAGGCCAGTGCGGCGGCGCCCGCGGCGCCCCCGGCGCACACCGCGGTGTGCAGGGCGCCCCACCCGCGGTGGTCCCGCCACAGCACCTGTTCGACGGCGCCCGCCGCCCGGCCGAACGCGGCGACCGGATGGCCTCGGCGGGGATCGCCGAGCAACAGGTCACCGAGGAATCCGGCGGCGGCGCCGTACGCGAAATCGCGATCGGCACTCATGGCGTTGTGTGTCCTCACTCAGGGTGTCCGCGCCCTGGTTCGACGTGAATCGGCGGCGAGAGTTCCTGGCTTCCGGGGAGTGGCTCCCCGGTGACAGTGGCGGGACCGCGCCGGATTCGCACCGGCTTCCTCTTCTGCCGCCGTAGTTGGCCCGGGCAGTCCACCACGCCCCGCGAATGCCCGTCAACTCGCTGTTGACCTGCGACGGGAGAGTGTGTTGGGGCCCACACACAGGAGGGGTGCGGAGCGTTTCGTACGCTCCGCACCCCTCCGGGAAACCTTGCCGTCAGGCGACGATCAGATAGATCCCGTACGCCACGGCCGCCGCGCACAGCGCGAAGCACGCGTACGCGCCGGTGCGCGCCACGGCCGCCGAACCGCCGGAGGCGGCGGTCGCCTTCTCCTGCTGGGAGAGGCCGACGATGCCGAGGGTGAAGAGGCCCACGAGGGCGACCGTCACCGCGAGGCTGACGCCGAAGACGGAGCCGAGAGCTGCCCAGTCGATGTTCATGCTGGTCTGTCCTTACACCGTCGCGGGCCGGGCGGGGTCCGCCATGGCGCCGGTCGTGGTCGTGGTCGGGGCCGAGACGCCGGCCTTGACGGACGTGTCCGGGACGGGCGAGGCGGCCAGGGTGCCCGCGGGGGGCGGCGTGACGGCGGCGATCGCGGTGGTCA
Organism: Streptomyces venezuelae; assembly: GCF_008642355.1. Lineage (NCBI taxonomy): Bacteria > Bacillati > Actinomycetota > Actinomycetes > Kitasatosporales > Streptomycetaceae > Streptomyces > Streptomyces venezuelae. The sequence goes on along the minus strand of NZ_CP029193.1, from coordinate 1,750,227 downwards.
CGACGCCGATGGGCTCGGCCGGTACGCCCCCGTCCGTGCGGACCTCGTCGTCGGTGACGTTGGTGTGGTCGATGGCGTTGCGCCGCGAGAGCACCCAGATGACGGCGGAGCCGCCGACGAGGAGCGCGGCCGTGGCCGCGATGCCCCAGGGGCCCTGCTTGGTGAGGAACTCGGCGCCCGCGCCGACCAGACCGGCGGCCGGCAGGGTCAGACCCCACGCGACGAACATGCGGGTCGCGGTCGACCAGCGGACGACGCCGCCCTTGCGGCCGAGGCCCGCGCCCATCACGGCGCCGGAGCAGGACTGGGTGGTGGAGAGCGAGAAGCCCAGGTGCGAGGAGGCGAGGATGACCGTCGCGGCGCTGGTCTGGGCGGCGAAGCCCTGCTGCGGCTGGAGGTCGGTCAGGCCCTTGCCCATGGTGCGGATGATGCGCCAGCCGCCGAGGTAGGTGCCGAGCGCGATGGCGACACCGGCGGAGACGATGACCCACATCGGGGGGTTCGCGCCGGGGTTGAGGACACCGCCGGTGACCAGGGCGAGCGTGATGATGCCCATGGTCTTCTGCGCGTCGTTGGTGCCGTGCGCCAGCGAGACGAGGCCCGCGGAGGCGATCTGGCCCACGCGGTAGCCCTTGGCGGTGGCCTTGGTGTCGGTGTTGCGGCCGATCCGGTACGTCAGGCGCGTGGCCAGCATCGCGGCGACACCCGCCACGAGCGGCGCGGCGAGGGCCGGGATCAGGATCTTGGTGACGACGGTGCCGCCGTTGATCGACGACCAGCCCATCGACATGACCGCGGCGCCGATGAGGCCGCCGAAGAGCGCGTGGGAGGAACTGGAGGGCAGGCCGACCAGCCAGGTCAGGAGGTTCCAGAGAATCGCGCCGACGAGCGCGGCGAAGATGACCTCTGTCTTGAGGCCGTCCTCGTTGACGATGCCGCCGGAGATCGTCTTGGCGACTTCCACCGAGAGGAAGGCACCGACGAGGTTGAGCACGGCGGACATGGCCACCGCCGTCTTGGGCTTCAGAGCGCCGGTCGAGATGGTCGTCGCCATCGCGTTGGCAGTGTCGTGGAAACCGTTCGTGAAATCGAACACGAGAGCGGTGACGATCACGATCCCGAGGAGAAGCGTGATGTGTTCCATTTACCCAGGCTTCTGTTGGACGTCAGTGGCGAGTTGAACGTAGGCATTCCGGGTGAACGGAAAGTGAACTGGGCCGGGCGGTGCGGTGACTCGAAGCGGAGTCCCGCCACCTCGTCCCTTCCCGGCGTTCGACAGCGATCGTAAGGAGCGGGGGCCGGGGGCCCGCAAACCGGCCGGAGTGTCGGCCTCCGCCATCCGGTGGCCGCCCCCGCGACGCACCGCTTCGAACAGTCCGACAAGCCCGCCGAAGAGATACTGATCACCCCGCGTCCCGCGCCCCCCGGTGTCCGACGGGCGGCTGGCAGGATCGCCGCATGACTGAGCAGCAGCACGGAGACGGGGACGCCGTCGCGCAGGCCTGGGACGAGCTGGTCGACACGGCTCGCAGGACGGTCACGGACGGCCTGGTCGTCGGCACATCGGGCAACGTCTCGGTACGGGTCGGCGGCACCGTCCTCGTCACCCCGAGCGGAGTGCCCTACGACCGTCTGCGACCGCGGGACGCGGTCGGCGTCGACCTCGAAGGACGACAGCTCCTCGGCGACCTCTCACCCACCAGCGAGCTGCCCATGCACCTCGCGATCTACCGCAACACCTCCGCGGGCGCCGTCGTCCACACCCACGCCGTGCACGCCACCGCCGTCTCGATGCTGGTCCCCGAGCTCCCCGCGGTCCACTACATGGCCGGCATCCTCGGCGGCCCGCCCCGCGTCGCGCCCTACGCGCTGTACGGAACGGAGGAGCTGGCCCGGAACATGCTCGGAGCCCTGCGCGACCGCACGGGCTGCCTCCTCCAGAACCACGGAACGGTCACGTACGGAGACACCCTCTCCCAGGCGTACGACCGGACGGCCCAGCTGGAATGGATGTCCCGCCTCTGGCTCACCGCCGCCGCGGTCCCCGGCCACGCCCCGGCCCTCCTGTCCCCCTCCCAGCTGAGCGAAGCGGAAGAGCGGCTGAAGGGGTACGGACAGCACCGCGGCGATCCGGTCACCCCAGGGACGCCGCCCACTGGCCCCGAAGCCCTCCGCCCATAACACTGGGACGGTGCGCCCAGCCAAAGCGACGGCAGCGGCCGTCACCGCAGTAACAGCCGCCCTGGGGACGGCCGCGGCCGCCATCGCGGCGGGCCGTTTCGCCAGCGACGCCGCCCTCAGGGCGCCCGCCGGCCGGCCCCTGCCCACCGAGCCGCGCCTCACCGTGCACGCCACGGCCGCGGGCCAGGTCAGCCTCACCCGCGCCCTGGCGAGCCTGCGCCCCGGCACGTACGGCCTCAGCGGCAACGGCACCCACGCCATCGTCGGACCCGTCCTGGACTCCGCCCCGCACGAGGCCGACACCGTCGTGCGCCGCCTCGAAGCCGTCACCCACGGCACCCTGGAGCCCGGCGCCCGCGTCCGGCTCACGCCCCAGGTCCACATCGGCGACCCGCGCACCGCACTCGGCCTCGAACACTCCGACGTCGTCGTCCCCGGTGAACTCGGCGGCCTCCCCGCCTGGTTCGTGCCCGCCACCCGGGACACCTGGGTCATCACGGTGCACGGCCTCGGCACCACCCGCGAGCACCCCATGGTCGTCATGGACTTCCTCAACCGCCTGCGCATCCCCGTCCTCGACCTCGCCTACCGCGGCGACCTCGGCGCGCCCCGCTCCCCGGACGGCCTCGGCCACCTCGGCGAGACCGAGTGGCGCGACCTGGACGCCGCCATCCGCCACGCCGTGCGCAACGGCGCCGAGCGCGTCGTCCTGCACGGCTGGTCCACCGGCGCCGCCATGTGCCTGCACGCCGCGGCGCACTCGGCGCTCCGCGACCGCATCAGCGGCCTCGTTCTCGACTCGCCGGTACTGAACTGGGAGGTCACCCTGAAGGCCCTCGCCGGCGCCCGCCGCACCCCGGGACCCCTCCTTCCGCTTGCGGTCCGTGCGGCACAGGGGCGCACGGGCCTGCGCGGCGACCGCATCCTGGCGTCCGCGGGACCCGACGCCCTGCAGGTCCCCACCCTCGTCGTGCACGGCCCCGACGACGCCGTCGCCCCCTGGGTCTACTCCCTCAGGATGGCCGAACGGCGCCCGGACCTGGTCACGTTGCACCCCGTACCGGACGCGCCGCACGGCGCCATGTGGAACGCGGACCCCGCGGCCTACGAAGAGGTGCTGCGCCGCTTCCTCACCCCGCTGATCTGACCTTCGGAACCCTCGACGCGCGACATCCGCGCATCGCCTTCGAAGGCCCGTGCCGCCATTCCGTTTGGGTTTTCGGACCGTCAACAGGAAGACTGCTCCTGTGACGTCCCGTACCCCGCGCGACTCCAGGCTCCGACTTGTCCGCGCGCCCCGCCAGAGGGCCGAAGAGCGAGGAGAGGCCCGGCGCGACCCAGCACGGCCCCTGTCCGCCGCGCCCGGCGCGATGGGCAACCGCCGCACGCGCCGTCCCGCCCCCCGTCCGCCGGAGGGCACGCCCGCTCCCGCGGAGCTCGCGCGGGGCGCACGAGCCGTCCTCGCCGCCGCCGCACGCGTCGCCCGCTGGGCCGACGCGGCCCTCCGCCCCGGCCCCGGCGGCACCGGGGCGACCCCCGACGGAAAGGGCACCCTCTCCGACGCCACCGCCGAACGGGCCGCCGCCGAACTGGGACTGACCCCCGCTCAGGTCCGCGCCGACTGGGACACCGCCCGCCTCTCCGGCCTCATCGAGGTGCACGGCGACAGCGCACGCCCCGGCTGGCGGCTGCGCGTGTGGGACCGCGACGACACCGCCGTACTGCGCGGCTGGGTCGCCCTCTTCGACGCCTGGTCGCTCGCCCACCCCGCGCCCGACGACCTGGCCCCCGCGGCCGTCGCCGAGACCGTCGAGGCCATGCCGCAGGTCCTGTCCCTCCTCCAGCTGTCGGCGGGCCCCGTGCCCGTGCCGCAGCTCCTCGACCTCCTCGACCAGCGCGTCACGGAACTGCGCACCGAACGCTGCGAGATCGCCGACGGGCCCGAGCCGGAGACCCCCGCCGAGGCCCCGCGGGACGCCCCGCTCCCCGCCCTCCTCGACTGGGCCCTGCACGGCCTCGCCGCCGTGGGAGCGCTCACCTGCGCCGAAGGACAGGCGACGCTCACCCCGCTCGGCAGCTGGGCGGTCTGGGTCAAGCTCGAACAGATCTGCGTCGCCGCGCAGAGCCCCGCCGGGCACTTCGAGCAGTCCGCCGAGGACATGCTGCGCGGCTGCGCACGCCTGCGCCCCAACGCGGCCCGCGCCGAATACCGCGCCTGGCTCGCCGCGCGCCCCGTCGGCAGCGCCGTCACCGACCTCCTCACCGCCGCACGTGGCGAGGACGCCCTCCTGCGCGGCCTCGCCTTCGAGGCGCTGCGCGTCGTCGGCGCACCGGCCGAGCCGGACGTCAGGGCCGTCGTCGAGGAGTCCTCCCTGCGCCCCTACGCGCTGCTGTGGCTCGCCGAGCAGGAAGGCGCCGACCCCGAGGACGTCCATCTCGTGCTCACCCGCGAGGAGTCCACCTGGCTCTGGGTCGACACCGCGGCGGCCGTCGCCGACCACGGAGAGGCCGATCTCCTCGTCCGGCACCTGGAGTCGGCGGTCCAGCCCACCGTCCCCGCCCTCCTCGACGAGGTCCGCCGCGTCGGGCACCCCCGCACCGTGCAGGTCCTCGTCGCCCTCGCCGCGGCCCACCCCGACCCGGCGCTCGCCAAGGCCGTGCGCCGGGCGGCCTTCCAGGTCCACACCGGCGGCGAGTGAGCCGCAGCGCTCCGAAGCCGCGGATGCCTCAGCGGAACGTGTCGCACCGGCCCATGTCGCCGGTGCGGTACCCCTCGTAGAACCACTGCTGCCGCTGCTGGGCCGAGCCGTGCGTCCAGGACTCCGGCGTGACCCGGCCCTGGAACTTCTCCTGGATCCGGTCGTCGCCCACCGCGGCCGCCGCGTCCAGGCCGTCGCGGATGTCGTTGTCGTCGAGGCTGCTGATCAGCGGCCTGCCCGTGCGATCGTCCGGGCTGCGCGTCGCGTGCCGCGCCCACACCCCGGCGTAGCAGTCGGCCTGCAGCTCCACCTTCACGGCGTTGCTGTCCCGGCCCGTGCGGCCGTCCTGGGAGCGCTGCAGCGTACCCATCAGGTTCTGCACGTGGTGCCCGTACTCGTGCGCCACGACGTACGCCTGCGCGAAGGGCCCGCCGCTCGACCCGAACTTGGTCCGCAGGTCGTCGAAGAAGTCCAGGTCCAGATAGACCTTCCGGTCACCGGGGCAGTAGAACGGGCCGACCGCCGACGTGGCGGCGCCGCACGCGGTGCCCACGCGGCCCGTGAACAGGATGGTCCGCGCGGGGGAGTACGTGCCCTCCCGGCGCTGGAACTCGGGCCGCCAGAAGTCCTGCACGCTGTTGACCACCGCCACGATGCGGCAGTCCTCCTTGCTGTTCGCGTCCCGCCCCTTGTGGCAGGTCTGCTGCACCTGCGCCAGGGACGACGAGGTCGCCGCGGGCTCGTCGTTGCCGGAGGAGAGCCCCAGCTGGTCGGGGCCGACCCCGAAGAAGAGCCCCAGGAGCAGGGCGATCAGGCCGGCGATGCCTCCGCCCACCGTCGCCCGGCCGCCGGGGATCCGACTGCCGCGCACATCCTGCACCTCCGAGGTGTCCAGGTCGGCGTCGTCGTCGAACTGCATGGGCGTACCCCTCTGCCGCGCATCCGGAACGGCACCCGCCGTCCCGCGCCGGACCACCGGCCACTTCATCCTGATACGCCCGCCCCCGCCGAGCCCCGGAGGAAGGTCCGAACGGGGGACACGGAGCACCCCTCACGCCGTGTCGCCCCGCCGCACGGCAGGTACCCCCTGAGCCCGCGGCTACGCTCTGCGCCTGATCCATGGGCAGGGGTACCGAAGGGGGCGTCATGGCCGCTCTGCCGCTCGACGCGACGGGCCACGCCCCGGCCCGCCGGGGCACGCGCATCGCCCTGCCCGTCGCCCTCGCCGTGCTCGCCCTGCCCCTCATCACCGCCGCGCACCACTCGCGGCCCGCGCCCTACGGAGACCGCCTCACCGTCCACGCACGCGTGGACGACGCGCGGCCCGGCCGGGAACCCGCCCTTCGCGCGACGGACCGAGCCGTCCAGGCGTACGACAAGGAGAGCGGCGCCCCGCGCTGGACGTACACCCGCGCGGGACGCCGTCCCGTCACCCTCCTGCCCGCGCCCGGCCACGCCTTCACGCTCTGGAGCGACGGCCTGGTCACCGACACCGCGCGGGCCGACGGAGGCTCCGTGCGCTGGCACCGCGCCGTCCCCGCGAGCGCCGACTGGCTGCGCACCCCGGCCGCCCGAGCGGGCGCCGGGGTCCTCCAGCCGCTCACCCCGGACGCCGGCATGCTCGCCGTCGTCACCCCGCACCGCATCGCCGCCTACCGCACGGCGGACGGCGACCTGCGCTGGGTGCTGCCCGCGAAGACCGGCTGCTCCTTCGAACCGGCACGCTCCGTCCGCCGGGGCGGGGCGCTCCTGGTCGCCCAGCCCTGCACGGGCCCGGCCGCCGCCTGGACCGCGCAGGTCGTCGCCGTGGACGACTACGGCAGAATCGTTCCGGGCCGCACCCCGCTGGGCAACGGCGACCTGCGGCGGAGCCCCGGCGGCGCCGGGAGCCCGGAAAACTAGTTGCGACGGCCCGTTAGACTGGCTGTCATGGCAGCACCTCTCCTCAGTTGGACGGCATAGACACCGGTCCTGAGCACCTCAGTCGTCCCTCTCGCCGTCCACTCTGTTTCAGGAGAACCCCGTGATCACCGCTTCCGGCATCGAGCTGCGCGCCGGCGCCCGCATCCTCATCGAGAACGCCACCTTCCGCATCGCGAAGGGCGACCGCATCGGCCTCGTCGGCCGCAACGGCGCGGGCAAGACCACCCTCACGAAGTGCCTGGCGGGTGAGGGCATGCCCGCGGGCGGCACCATCTCCCGCTCCGGAGAGGTCGGCTACCTCCCGCAGGACCCCCGCACCGGCGACCTCGACGTGCTCGCCCGCAACCGCATCCTCTCCGCGCGCGGGCTCGACGTACTGATCCGCAAGATGCGCGAGAACGAGCAGCGCATCGCGAACGGCTCGGGCGCCACCCGCGAGAAGGCCCTCAAGCAGTACGAGCGCCAGGAGACGGAGTTCCTCACCAAGGGCGGGTACGCCGCCGAGGCCGAGGCCGCCACCATCGCCGCCGCGCTCAACCTCCCGGACCGCGTGCTCGGCCAGCCCCTGCACACGCTCTCCGGTGGTCAGCGCCGCCGTATCGAGCTGGCCCGCATCCTGTTCTCGGACGCCGACACGCTCCTCCTCGACGAGCCGACCAACCACCTCGACGCCGACTCGATCGTCTGGCTGCGGGACTACCTGAAGACGTACCGCGGCGGCTTCATCGTGATCTCCCACGACGTCGACCTCGTCGAGACGGTCGTGAACAAGGTCTTCTACCTGGACGCCAACCGCGCCCAGATCGACGTCTACAACATGGGCTGGAAGCTCTACCAGCAGCAGCGCGAGTCCGACGAGAAGCGCCGCAAGCGCGAGCGCCAGAACGCCGAGAAGAAGGCCGCGACGCTGCACTCGCAGGCCGACAAGATGCGCGCCAAGGCCACCAAGACCGTCGCCGCCCAGAACATGGCCAAACGCGCCGACAAGCTCCTCGCGGGCCTGGAGGCCGTGCGCCAGAGCGACAAGGTCGCCAAGCTGCGCTTCCCCGAGCCCGCGCCGTGCGGCAAGACCCCGCTGATGGCCGAGGGTCTCTCGAAGTCGTACGGCTCGCTGGAGATCTTCACCGACGTCGACCTCGCCATCGACAAGGGCTCGCGCGTCGTCATCCTCGGCCTCAACGGCGCGGGCAAGACCACGCTGCTCCGGCTCCTCGGCGGCGCCGAGAAGCCCGACACCGGCCAGGTCATCGAGGGGCACGGCCTGAAGCTCGGGTACTACGCGCAGGAGCACGAGACCCTCGACCCCGAGCGCACGGTCCTGGAGAACATGCGCTCCGCCGCCCCCGACCTCGACCTCGTCGAGGTGCGCAAGACGCTCGGCTCGTTCCTCTTCTCCGGAGACGACGTCGACAAGCCCGCCGGTGTGCTCTCCGGCGGCGAGAAGACCCGGCTCGCGCTCGCGACCCTCGTCGTCTCCTCGGCCAACGTCCTCCTCCTCGACGAGCCCACGAACAACCTCGACCCGGCCAGCCGCGAGGAGATCCTCGGCGCGCTGCGCACCTACAAGGGAGCCGTCGTCCTCGTCACGCACGACGAGGGCGCCGTCGAGGCGCTCCAGCCGGAGCGCATCATCCTGCTGCCCGACGGCGTCGAGGACCTGTGGGGCCAGGACTACGCAGACCTCGTGGCCCTCGCCTGAGACCCTCCGCGCCGTCCACCCTGCTTGATCGAATGACTGATCCACTGGGTATGGATCATTCGGCCGATCCGTGATCCCTCATCTGTGTGAGCCCGCCTCGTACCGAGGTGTGGCATACACGGATTTCCGCGCTGAGCTGCGACAAGGCGCGCCTTGGCGATGGTCACGGCGCTGACCTGGGGATTCGCTGTTCCGCGCGCTCCCTCGCGCGCGGAACGCCGCGCGGAATCGTTCACTCCGCTCGTGATGTCCGTCCCCGAGGGGACGAACCCCGCCGTACGGACCTTGTCGAATGGGTGGCCAGGAAGCCCGAGAGGGGTGATCATGAGAAGTCCAGAGCGCACTTCCCATGAGGAGGCACGGGTGGCCGAGACTCTGAAGAAGGGCAGCCGGGTAACCGGCGCCGCGCGCGACAAGCTCGCGGCAGACCTGAAGAAGAAGTACGACGGCGGTGCGAGCATCCGGGCGTTGGCCGAGGAGACCGGCCGCTCGTACGGCTTCGTGCACCGCATGCTCAGCGAATCCGGCGTCACGCTGCGGGGACGTGGCGGGGCGACGCGAGGCAAGAAGGCCGCCGCCGGCTGACGGCTGGCGGCACGCTGTCCCATGGTCCGATGGTGACCACCCGGTCGGTCGGCTGACCGGCCGGGTGGTTACTGTGCAGTCACTTACGGGCGCTCCCGGCGTCCGGCCCGACCGCACCCCCATCGGAGGCACCCCATGGCTTCGTCCGACAGCGAGCTCGCACCGGTTCTCGACAAGGACGGCGTACGCCTCACCATCGACGAGGCCGTCGCCACAGTGACGCTGACCAATCCGGCCAAGCGCAACGCCCAATCTCCCGCGCTGTGGAGGGCGTTGGTCGAGGCCGGTCAGCTGTTGCCGGGCAGCGTCCGCGTCGTGGTGCTGCGCGGAGAGGGCAAGTCCTTCTCCGCGGGGCTCGACCGGCAGGCGTTCACGCCCGAGGGCTTCGACGGCGAACCGTCCTTCATCGATCTGGCACGCGGTGAGGACGGCCTTCTCGACGCCACGATCACCGAGTACCAGGAAGCGTTCACCTGGTGGCGGCGGAGCGACATCGTGTCCATCGCCGCCGTCCAGGGCCACGCCATCGGCGCCGGCTTCCAGCTCGCGCTCGCCTGCGATCTGCGGATCGCGGCGGACGACGTTCAGTTCGCCATGCGCGAGACCAGCCTGGGCCTGGTCCCCGACCTCACCGGCACGCACCCGCTGGTGGGACTCGTCGGCTACGCCCGTGCGCTGGAGATCTGCGCCACCGGGCGCTTCGTCCACGCCGACGAGGCCGAGCGGGTGGGCCTCGCCAACCTCGTCGTGCCCGCCGACCAGCTCGACGCTGCCGCCACGGACCTGGCCGCCGCGCTCATCGCCGCGCCCCGCGACGCGGTCATCGAGACGAAGGCCCTGCTGCAGGGCGCGGTGGGCCGCTCCTACGAAGAGCAGCGCGTCGCCGAACGCGCCGCCCAGGGCCGCCGCCTGCGCGACCTCGCGGGCCTCGGCGACTGAACGTATCCGCCGTTACCGCACCTCGGTGACGAGCACCGCCACCGAGGGACCGTCCGGCAGGGCCGCGCCGACCGCTTCACGGACCGCCAGTGCCACGTCCAGGGCGCGGTGTTCGCGGTCCGTCGCGAGTTCCACGCGCGCGTGGCGGCGCGGCAGCGTGCCCGTCGCCGGGGGCTCCTCGAAGTGGACGGCGCGGCCCAGGACGCCGGTCAGGCGGGTCACACCGGGGACCGAAAGGGCGGCCCGTTCGGCGCGAGCCTCGTCGGTGTCGGCGCCCTCCGCAGGGGGCGGCTCGGGGGACGGGTGCGGGGGACCGTCGGCCGGCCGCGCCGGGGCCTCGTCCGTCCCGTCCGCCTCGTCGAGGAGCGCCGTCGCTTTCAGGTCCACCTCGGTCGTGACCAGACCGAGCCCGGCAGCCGCCTCGTACAGCGCCGCGCGCAGCCGGTCCGCCGCCGCGGGCAGTGGTTCACCGGCGACCGCCGCGAACTCCCCGGTGATCCGCAGCGGCCCTGGCCCCAGCGCGCTCGGGGGCGGCGGAACGGCGGGGGTCCCCGCCCGGTCAGGGGCGGCGAGCGCGATGCGCACCGCGCCGAGCCGCACCCCGGGCACCCGCTCAGCCATCTGGCGCAACGCGCCGTCCGCCGCCGATTCCGTCATCCACACGCCGTCCGCGGCACCGCCGAGCGGCAGCACCCGGCCGAGTCCCAGCTGTCGGCGCACCGCTTGCGTCCATCCCTCTCCCGTCATGGCCCCAGCCTGCCGCATCCCGGGCGCGCGGGCGCGGGGTCGCGCTTAATGTGGGCGGAGAAGCAGCCCCACTCGGGCAGTTCCCCTTTCGAAAGGGACGGGACGGCCATGACCGACACCGGACAGCGGAAGGCGTCGCAGACGCTGCAGAAGGACTCCCCGGACTCACCGGAGGAGAGCGCGGCCCGGTCCGCGCCCGGCCGGGGCGGCGGTGACCCCGGCAGCAGAGGCCGCACCACCATCGCGGACGGCGTCGTCGAGAAGATCGCCGGCCTCGCCGCGCGGGACGTCGACGGCGTGCACGCGATGGGCGGCGGCCTCGCCCGGACCTTCGGCGCCGTGCGCGACCGCGTGCCGGGCGGCTCGAAGTCCGTGTCGCGCGGTGTGAAGGCCGAGGTCGGCGAGGTGCAGACGGCGATCGACCTGGAGATCGTCGTCGAGTACGGCGTCTCGATCGCGGACGTCACCCAGGACGTACGGGAGAACGTGATCACGGCCGTCGAGCGCATGACAGGCCTTGAAGTCGTCGAGGTCAACATCGCGGTGAGCGACGTGAAGCTGCCCGACGAGGACGACGACGAGCAACAAGGACGCCTTCAGTAGGCAGCCCACACGAGGAGGGAGCGCACATGAGTATGGCCGTGATCGGCATGATCGCGGGAATGGCTCTGGGCTTCGCCGGATACTTCGGCGGTTTCGGGGCGTTCCTGCTGGTGGCCGCCCTGGGCGCCATCGGCTTCGTCGCCGGCAAGTTCCTCGACGGAGACCTCGAACCCGGCGAGTTCTTCCGCACCCGCGGCGACCGGCGGCGGTGAGCGGTGGCGGCACAGGTCGCGCCCCGGGAGCGCGGCGCGACCCGGATCGCCGACCGGGTCGTCGCGAAGATCGCCGCGCGAGCGGCACGTGAGGCGGTGGACACGGTCCCGGCCGACGGATCACCGCCCCGCGCCACGGTCTCCGTCCACCACGAGGCGGCCCGCATCCGCGTCAGCCTGGAGCTGGAGTACCCCTGCGACATCGGCGGGCAGTGCGGCGCGGTGCGTCGCCATGTCACCGAACGGGTAGAGGCGTTGGCGGGGATGGACGTACCCGAGGTGGCCGTTCAGGTGGAGCGGCTGCACTCCTCGCAGGTACGCGCCGCGGCACAGGGGAGGACACGATGAGTGAACCCCACGGGGGCGGCACCCAGCCGCTGCCGGTCGTCGAACAGTCGGACGGCGAGCTGCGCCAGTCCGCGTCCGCGACGGCGTACGACCCGCTGCCCACGCTCTCCGACGACGACGAGAAGGCTTCCCGGTTCTGGTCGCCCCGCCGGGTGCCCGCCGCCCTCCTCGCCCTGGTCGTCCTCGGCGCCGCGGGACTGCTCCTCTACGACATCGTCGCCGTCCGGGCCGACCACCCCGCCATGCACTGGCGGCGCGAACTCGCCCACCAGCTCGGCAGGCGCCCCCTCGACGACACCGCGGTGCTCGTCGGAGCCGCGGTCGCCGCGCTCCTCGGCCTCTGGCTCCTCGTGCTCGCCGTGACACCCGGGCAGCGCGGCATCCTGCCGATGCGCCGCACCCACTCCGACGTGCGCGGCGGCCTGTACCGCGGCGCCGCCGCCATGGTCCTGCGCGACCGGGCCATGGACGTGCCCGGCGTGCAGTCCGTGCGGGTCCGAATGAAGCGCTCCAAGGTCGACGTGCGCGCGGTGTCCCACTTCCGTGAGCTCGACGACGTGCGCGGTGACCTGGACGCGACGCTCGCCGACGGCATCCGCGACCTCGGCCTCGCCCGCGCCCCCGGACTCGCCGTCCATGTGGCCCGGCCCGGCAGGAAGGGGTGAGCGGCGTGCTGCGTACGGTCAACCGCGTCGTCCTGGCCCTGGCCGGACTCGTCCTGCTGGTCCTCGGCGGCTCCGTGCTCGCCGTCGGACTCGGCGCGTCCCCGCCCTCCTGGTGGATCCACGACGGTCGGCACGACGTGCTGGTCAGCGCCGCCGACCGGGCGCGGTGGCGGGACGACGGATGGTTCTGGCCCACGGTGATCGCCGCCCTGGCGGTGCTCGTCCTGCTCGCGCTGTGGTGGCTCTCCGCCCAGCTGCGCAGGCGCCGACTCGCCGAGGTCCTGGTGGAGACCGGGGACGGCGAGGGCGCGCTGCTGCGCGGCCGTGCCATGGAGAACGTCCTGGCCGGCGAGGCCGAGACCCTGGACGGCGTGGACCGCGCCCAGGTCGTCCTCACCGGCAGGCGCGGCGCACCGCAGGCGCGCGTGGACCTCACCCTCGCCCCGCACGCCGCCCCGTCCGACGCGCTGCACCAGCTCTCCACCGACACGCTCGCCCGGGGCCGCGAGTCGGCGGGCCTCGCGTCCCTGCCGGCCACGGTCCGGCTGCGGGCCGCCAAGCACCGGGCGGAGAGGGTCAGCTGAGGATTCGCGCCGTCAGAACCCGGCGCGCGCGCCGCCGTCCACCGGCACCATGATCCCCGTCAGGTACGAGGCCGCGGGCGAGAGCAGGAACGCCGCGGTGCGGCCGAATTCCTGCGGGGTGCCGTAGCGCCGCAGGGGGATGCCCGCCTCGTTGGCGGCGCGGGTGGCCTCCGGGTCGGGGGAGAGGCCGTCCAGCTGGCGCATGCGGTCGGTGCCGATCCGGCCGGGCAGCACGCCGACCACCCGGATGCCGCGCGGGCCGAGCTCGTCCGCGAGGGACTTGGCGAACCCGGCGAGCCCCGGCCGCAGACCATTGGAGATGGTCAGGCCCGCGATCGGCTCGTACACCGACCCGGAGAGCACGAACCCGATGACGCCACCCTCACCGAGCTCCGCCGCCGCGGTCCGCGCCAGGCGCACCGCTCCGAGGAACACCGACTCGAACGCCGCCTGCCACTGCTCGTCGGTGTTGTCCGCGACGAAGCCGGGCGCGGGCCCGCCGACGCTGATCAGCACACCGTCGAAGCGCCCGAAGTGCTCACGCGCGGCGGCGACGAGCGAGGCCGCGGAGTCGGGGTCCGCGTTGTCCGCGACGACGCCCACCGCGTTCGGGCCGAGCTCGGCCGCCGCCTCGTCGACCGTCTTCTGCTGACGGCCCGTGACCACGACCTTCGCGCCGTCCGCGACGAGTTCGCGGGCGGTGGCGTTGCCGAGGCCGCGGGTGGCGCCGGTGACTACGTAGACACGGTTTTCCAGTCCAAGATCCATGGACCTAGTCTCCCGCGTCCGCCCCGTAGAGCGCGAGGGCGGTATGCACCAGGCCGATGTGGCTGAATGCCTGCGGGAAGTTGCCGAGCTGACGGCGGGACGTGGGGTCGTACTCCTCCGCGAGCAGCCCCACGTCGTTGCGGAGCGCGAGCAGGCGGTCGAACAGTTCGCGCGCCTCCTTCGTACGGCCCGTCATGTGCAGGGCGTCCGCCAGCCAGAACGAGCAGACGACGAAGACGCCCTCCTGTCCCGGCAGGCCGTCGATCTCCGTCTGGTCGGCGGTGTAGCGGCGCAGGAGCCCGCCGTGGCCGAGCTCGGCGTGGACCGCGTCGATGGTGCCGATGACGCGTGGGTCGTCGGGCGGCAGGAATCCCACACGCGGTATCAGCAGCAGTGACGCGTCCAGTTCGGTCGAGCCGTAGGACTGCGTGAACGTGTTGCGCTCCGGGTCGTAGCCGCGCTCGCAGACCTCGCGGTGCACCTCGTCCCGCAGCGTGCGCCACCGGTCGAGGTCGCCGCGGAGCTTCGGGTTCTCCTCCAGAGCGCGCACGGTGCGGTCGGCGGCGACCCAGACCATCACCTTCGAGTACACGAAGTGCCTGCGCGGGCCGCGCACCTCCCACAGGCCCTGGTCCGGCTCGCGCCACTTCTTGTGCAGGAATTCGAGCAGGGACAGCTGGAGGTGCCAGGCGTGCGGCGGGGTGGCGAGGCCCGAACGGTCGGCGAGGGCGAGGGAGTCGACGACCTCGCCGTACACGTCGAGCTGCAGCTGTTCGACCGCTTCGTTGCCGATGCGGACCGGCGCGGAGTCCGCGTACCCGGACAGCCACGGAACCTCGTACTCCGGCAGTCTGCGCTCTCCGGCGAGGCCGTACACGATCTGCAGGTCCGCCGGGTTGCCCGCGACGGCGCGCAGCAGCCAGTCGCGCCACGCCTCGGCCTCCTCCGAGAAGCCGGCCGCGAGCAGCGCGCCCAGGGTGAGGGTGGAGTCGCGCAGCCAGCAGAAGCGGTAGTCCCAGTTGCGCACGCCGCCGGGCTCCTCGGGCAGCGAGGTGGTGGGGGCGGCGACGATGCCGCCCGTCGGGGCGTACGTGAGGGCCTTGAGGGTGATGAGGGAGCGCAGCACCGCGTCCCGGTGCGGTCCGTCGTAGTGGCACTGGGACGTCCAGGCGCGCCAGTCCTCCAGGCTGTGCTCCAGCGACTCGTACGGGTCGACGAGCGAGGGGCGCGGCTCGTGCGAGGGGTGCCAGGTCAGGACGAAAGCGACCTTTTCCCCCTCTTCGACGGTGAACTCGGAGTGCGTGCCGAAGGCGTGGCCCCAGGTGTGCACGGACGGCTCGCTGCGGAGCCACACGGAGTCGGGGCCCGCGACGGCGACGCGGTGCCCGTCCTTCTGGCGCATCCAGGGCACGACCGAGCCGTAGTCGAACCGCAGCCGGAGCGTGCTGCGCACGGTGACGCGGCCTTTGAGGCCCTCGACGATGCGGACGACGTCGGGGGCGCGGTCGCGCTGCGGCATGAAGTCCGTGACGCGGACGGAGCCGTCCTCCGTGTCCCATTCCGAGTCGAGGACGAGGGAGTCGGGACGGTAGGCGCGGCGGGTGCAGGCCCCGGCGTCCTTGGGCGCTATGCGCCAGTGCCCGTTCTCCTCGTCGCCGAGCAGCGCGGCGAAGCAGGCGGGCGAGTCGAAGCGGGGCAGGCAGAGCCATCCGATGGAGCCGTCCCTGCCGACGAGGGCGGCGGTCTGGTGGTCGCCGATCAGCGCGAGGTCCTCGATGGGCACGAGCTCTGCGGCGGACGGGAGGTCGGTGGCGGGCGCGAGGTCTTCGATGTGGCGGGACACGGATGACGGTTTCCCGGAGTGGGGCCCCGTCAATCCGGCGTGCTGCGGGGCTTCCGGCACGGATCCTGGAGCCCTAGACGGCGGCCGGTGTCGCTTCCGGGGCGGTGGCCTCGGCGGCGGCCGCGCGGTCGCGCCGCTCCCTGCGGACCAGGACCACCCAGCCGATGGGGACGCCCGCGGCGAACAGCCACCACTGGACCGCGTACGCCATGTGCGCGCCGATGCTGCTGTGGTCGGGCTCGCCGATCAGCTCGGGGGAGCCGCTCTTGGCCTCGGGGGAGGAGAGCTCGACATAGCCGCCGAGGACCTCCTTGCCGAGGGCGTCCGCCTGCTGCCCGCTGCTGATCAGCATGATCTGACGGTCCGGAAGGCCGCGGACGTCCTTGATGCCGCTGGCCGCGGACGTCTCGTCGGCCATGAGGCGGCCGGTGACGGTGATCTCGCCCTTGGGGGGCGCGGGGATCTTCGGGAAGGCGGTCTGCGGGCCGTCGGCGGGGATCCAGCCGCGGTTGACGAGCAGGATCTTGCCGTCGTGCAGGGCGAACGGGGTCAGGACGTGGAAGCCGACCGCGTCGTCGGAGTTGGTCCGCCGCCGCACCACGACCTCGTGCCGCGCGTCGAACGTCCCCTTGGCGCTCACCCGGCGGTAGAGGTCCTCCTTGGGCACCTCGTGACCGGGCGAGGTGAGCTTCTCGGCCGGGACCGGGTCGGCGTTCAGCGCGTCCGAGATCCGCTGGTTCTGGGCGACGCGGTTCTCGTGGCGGTGCAGCTGCCAGAAGCCGAGCTCGACCATCACCGGGATGAGAACGAGGGCGATGAGGGTGAGGATCACCCACTGCCGGGACAACAGGAAGCGGTACACCCCACGACGGTACCTCTCGGGTCGTGGGGTGCCCGGCGGCGGGGTCCGGTCAGACGTTGTCGACGATGCCCACCCGCCCCTCCGCGCGCGAGCAGTGGGCGCCGCAGTACCAGTGGCCCTCCACCTCGACGCCCTGGCCGATGATGCGGCACCGGCAGTGCTCGCAGATGGGCGCCATGCGGTGGATGGCGCAGGAGAAGCAGTCGAAGACGTGCACCGCCCCTTGGGCGTGCACCTCGAAGGACATGCCGTAGTCGTTTCCGCAGACCTCGCAACGTGCCATGCGCCTCAGGGTGGGACGCGGCGGCGGCGCGGGGCGAGCGGCCGGTGGGCGAGTCGCTCGGAATCACCCGTCTGACGGGCGGGGCCCGGGTCGACGGTTCAGACGGTTACGACTCCGTGGCGGGCGTCACGTCCTGGAGGAGCTGTCCGAACGCCGCCTCGTCGATCACGGGCGTGCCGAACGAGCGCGCCTTGACCGTCTTGGAGGTGCCCGAGTCCGGGTCGTTCGTGACGAGCAGGCTCGTGAGGCGAGACACACTCGTAGCGATGTGCAGGCCAGCCTCCACCGCGCGGTCCTCCAGGAGTTCACGCTCCACGGAGGTGTCTCCGGAGAACGCGACCCGCATGCCCTGCTTGAGCGGTTTGCCCGGTTCGTAACGACCCGGGTTCGGGTACGGGCACGGCGGGCGCTTCCGCGAAGGGCGCCAACTTCCGGGCCGGTACGACGAGGAGGGTGTCGGTCCCGTCGACTGGCGGACGATGCGCGGCGCGCCGTCCGACCACTCCGTGAGGGGCCTGCACTCCAGGAGCGGCAGGCGGACGTTGCCGCCGGCCGCCGCCAGCAGACTGGGACGGAAGGCCTCGGCCAGCACGCGTGCGTCGTCCAGGGCGTTGTGCGCGTGGCGCTGCTCGACGCCGAAGTGCGCGGCCAGGGACTCCAGCTTGTGGTTGGGCAGCGGGAGCGCCAGCTCCTTGGAGAGCGCGATGGTGCACAGGCGTTGGCGCACGGGGGCGGTGCGCTCCGCGCGCGCGTACTCCCTCGCGATCATCGACCAGTCGAAGACGGCGTTGTGCGCGACGAGGACGCGCCCTTCGAGCCGGGCCGCGAACTCCTCGGCGACGTCCTTGAAGAGCGGGGCGTCCGCGAGCATCTCGCTGGTGAGCCCGTGGATCCAGACGGG
Source organism: Streptomyces venezuelae (assembly GCF_008642355.1). Classification (NCBI taxonomy): domain Bacteria; kingdom Bacillati; phylum Actinomycetota; class Actinomycetes; order Kitasatosporales; family Streptomycetaceae; genus Streptomyces; species Streptomyces venezuelae. The sequence continues at coordinate 1,732,385 of NZ_CP029193.1, read as the reverse complement.
GCCCGGGTCGCGCTGGGGGTTCACCAGCGTGTACCAGTGGTCCTCGATGTCGCCCCGGGCGTTCACGCGGTAGACGGCGGCCGACACTATGCGGTCGTCGCGGGCCAGGCCGGTGGTCTCCACGTCGACGACCGCGTATCCCGTTGGATACGCGGCCGGCCAGGGCACTGCGGACGCTGCGGTCGTGCGGTCTTCGAGCATGGTCCATGAGGATACGGGCCGCGACCGACAGTCAGGGCGCCGGTCCGAGAAGCCCGGCCACCAGAGCCCGCACGGAGGTGGCGAAAACCGCCTCCGGATCGACGGGTCCCGCGAGCGCGCGGGCGAGCGCGGCGTCCTGCTCCGCTGCCTGAGCCGTCCACAACTCCTCCTCGCCGGGCCGCTGCACGGGCGCCCGTTCGCGGGCGCGCTCGACCAGGACGTGACCGACGACGTGGATCTGGACGGCCCGTACGGCCTCGGCGGCGCGGGCGCCGCGCAGCCCCGCCTCATGGACCTCGTGGACGAGGGTGCGCTGGGCGGGCAGGAACATCCTCTCCGTCAGACCGCGTTCGTGGACCATCGCGACGAGGTGCGGGTGGTCGAGGAGCTGGTGGCGCAGGGCGCGGGCCACGGAGGCGACGCGCTGGACGGGGGTGCGTCCTGTGGCGCGGATCTCGCCGAGGTCGTCGAGGGTGCGCTCGACGAGGGCGTCCAGGAGCGACTCGCGGTTGCCGACGTGCCAGTAGATGGAGGTGACGGCGGTGCCGAGCTCGGCGGCGAGCGCCCGCATCGTCAGGGCCCGCGGGCCGTGCCGCTTGACGAGGTGCGCGGCGGTGTCGAGCACGACGGCCCGGTTCAGCTGCGTGCGCGTCTCTTTACCCTTCACGGGTCCTGTTGTAACTGTGTTACAGACCCACCGCAAGTCCCGCCCGCGGTCCCCCGGTCCGCGCCGACGAAGGGTGGTACGACATGGCACGTATTCGCTACGGAGCACGTGACGAGGCGGAGATCGCCGCCGCGCGCGCCGCGGGTTCCAGGCTCCCCGACATCTGGTCCACGGGTGTCGTGGCCGTCTGGGAAAGCGATCCGGACGTGGTCGCCGCGGTCCTCCCGCCGCCGCTGAAGCCCACCGGACGCCCGCTGGTGCGGGCGAACATCAGCAAGGTCGACCTGCCGGGCTATCCGCTGGGCGCGGGCTCGGTCGCCGTCGCCGCCGAGCACGGGGGAGTGGCGGGCTGGTATCCGCTGGTGATGCCGATGACCCACGAGCGTGCCCTCATCGGCGGGCGCGAGGTGTTCGGGGAGCCGAAGAAGCTCGGCGAGGTGGAGGTCGAGCGGGACGGCCTGGTGGTACGGGCCCGTCTCGCCCGGCACGGCATCGCCTTCGTGGAGGTGCGGGGCGCGGTCAGCGGCGACCTGCCGCTGCCCGAGCCGACGCGGAAGACCGACTTCTACTTCAAGTTCCTTCCCGCGGTGGACGGTTCGGGTTTCGAGGCGGACCCCGTGCTCGTGCACTGCGTACGGAACGAGAAGGTCCGCAAGCTGGAGGCCGTCACCGGCGACGTGGTGCTGCGCGAGTCGATGTACGACCCCGTGGCCGACCTGCCGGTGCGCTCCCTCGTCGAGATCACCATCGGCGAGAAGACCACCGACCAGCAGGGCCGCGTCGTCGAGCGCGTCAGCGCCCAGTCCCTGCTGCCCTACATCCACCAGCGCTACGACGACCCGGCGCAGATCCTCGACGGGCCGCCCGAGGGGAGCGTCTGAGATGGAGCTGTGTGCGGGGCAGGTCGCCGTCGTCACGGGCGCGGCGAGCGGCATCGGGCTCGCCATGGCGCGCCGGTTCGCGGCGGACGGGCTGGCGGTGGTCCTCGCCGACGTCGAGACCGGCGCTCTGGAGAAGGCCGCGGCGGAACTGCGCGAGGACGGGGCGACCGTGCACGCGCGCGTGGTCGACGTCGGGGTGCGCGAGCAGGTCTTCGCCCTCGCCGACGAGGCGTACGACAGGTTCGGCGCCGTCCATGTGCTCTGCAACAACGCGGGGGTCGGCTCGGGCGCCGAGGGCCGCATGTGGGAGCACGAGCCGAACGACTGGAAGTGGGCCTTCGAAGTCAATGTCTGGGGCGTCTTCCACGGCATCCAGGCCTTCGTGCCCCGGATGATCGCGGGCGGCGAACCGGGCCACGTCGTCAACACCTCCTCCGGGGACGGCGGCATCGCCCCGCTGCCCACCGCCTCCGTGTACGCGGTCACCAAGGCCGCCGTGGTGACGATGACCGAGTCGCTGTACGCGCATCTGAAGGCGGAGCACGCGCGCGTGGGTGCCTCCGTGCTCTTCCCCGGACCCCACATGCTCCGCACCGGCCTCTGGGAGTCGCACCGCAACCGGCCCGACCGGTACGCCAAGTCCCGCCCCCGCAGGGCCCCTTACCGCAGCCTCGGCCAGTGGGAGGCCGCCATGCGGGAGGCGGGCGAGGAGGTGCGGTTCACGCCCGTCGAGGAGGTCGCGGACTTCGTGGCCGAGGGCATCGCCGCCGGCCGGTTCTGGCTGCTCCCGGCGAGCGAGCACAGCGACCGGCAGATCCGGGCGCGGTCGCAGTCGATGCTCGACCGGTCCGACCCGGCGTACCTGGAACGCTTCATCCTGGACTGAGTGAGGGACGTGCCATGACGGACCAGCGGAACGACCCGTACCTGATCATCTCCTCCGACTGCCACGCCGGACTCCCCACCGAGGAGTACCGGCCCTACCTCGATCGCCGCTTCCATCGCGACTTCGACGCCTTCCTCGGCGAGCGCGGCGCCCGCCGCGAGGAGGCCACCCGCCTGGGCATCCGCAACGACGCCTTCGCCGCCAAGTGGTTCCAGGACAACGAAGAGGGCCTGCGCGGCGGCTGGGACGCCGCACAGCGCCTCAAGGAGCTGGACGGCGACGGGGTGGCCGCCGAGGTCGTCTTCCCCGACGCGGACGCCGTCGACAGCCGCACCGCCGCGCCCTTCGGCGTCGGCCTCGGCCTCTCCGGCGACCAGGACCCCCAGCTCGGCATGGCGGGCGCCCAGGCCCACAACCGGTGGCTGGCCGACTTCGTGTCCGAGCACCCCGAACGGCACTGCGGCGTCGCCCTGTTGCCCATCACCGGGGACGTGGACCGTGTCGTCGCCGAGGTCCACCGCGCCAAGGAGTCGGGGCTCGGTGCGCTGATGATCCCCTCCATGTGGGTCGACAAGGCGCCCTACCACGACCGGCGCTACGACCCGGTGTGGGCGGCGGCGGCCGAGTGCGCGATGCCCGTGGTCACCCACTCCGGAGCGGCGCCCCGCCACGAGTACGGCGACCACCTGGGGATCTACGTCTCCGAAGTGACCTGGTGGCCCGCCCGCCCCCTGTGGTTCATGCTCTGGTCCGGCGTCTTCGAACGCCATCCGGGGCTCAAGTTCGGCGTCGCCGAGTCCGGCTGCTGGTGGCTGCCGAACCTCCTGTGGTTCATGGACCGTCTCTACCTGGGCGCGCACGGCGGCAAGAAGCTCTCCCCGTTCGAGGAGCTGAAGCGGCCCCCGCACGAATACCTGGACCGGCAGATCTTCGTCTGCGCCACCAACACCAAACGGCGCGAGCTCGCCCAGCGGTACGAGATCGGGGTCGACAACATCCTGTGGGGCAGCGACTTCCCGCACCCCGAGGGCACCTGGCCCGACACGCGCGCGTGGCTGCGCAAGACCTTCCACGACATCCCCGTGGCGGAGACCCGCCGCATGCTGGGCCTCGCCGCCGCCGAGGTCTTCGGCTTCGACACGGCGGCACTCGCGCCGCTGGCCCGCCGCATCGGCCCGACCCCCGCCGACCTCGGCCAGGACGCCGACCAGACGTCCGCCGAGGCTTCCTGGGCCCGCTCGCGCGAGGTGGGCCGCCACTGGCTGACCGACCACGACTTCCCGACGCTGGGGGTGACCCGATGACCGGGGACCGCTACACCGTCATCTCCGCGGACTGCCACGCGGGCGCCGATCTCCTCGACTACCGGCCGTACCTGGAGTCGCGCCACCACGACGCGTTCGACGCGTGGGCGGCCACGTACGTCAACCCGTACGAGGACCTCCTCGCCGACACCGCCGACCGCAACTGGAACTCCGACCGCCGCATCGCCGAGCTCGAGGCGGACGGCATCGTCGCCGAGGTCGTCTTCCCCAACACCATCCCGCCGTTCTTCCCCTCGGCGTCCCTCATGGCACCGGCGCCGACCCGCGAGGAGTTCGAGCAGCGCTGGGCCGGGCTGCGCGCCCACAACCGCTGGCTCGCGGACTTCTGCGCCGCCGCGCCGGGCCGCAGGGCGGGCGTCTTCCAGATCCTCCTCAACGACGTCGACCGGGCCGTCGAGGAGATCCACCGCTCCGTGGAGGCGGGCCTGACGGGCGGCCTCATGCTGCCCGGCACCCCACCGGGCTCAGGCCTGCCCGAGCTCCACTCGTCGGCGTACGACCCCATCTGGGCGGCCTGCGCCGACCTCGGCGTGCCCGTCAACCACCACGCGGGCTCGGCGTCCCCGCCGCTCGGCGAGGAACCGGCCGCCCGCGCGGTGTTCATGGTGGAGACGACGTGGTTCTCCCACCGGGCGCTGTGGCACCTCGCGTTCGGCGGGGCCTTCCGCCGCCACCCCGACCTCAGACTGGTCCTCACCGAACAGGGCTCGGGCTGGATCCCGGGCGTGCTCGACATGCTGGACTACTACCACGGACGGCTCGTCGCGGCGGCGCGGCGCTCGGGCGCGGACGCGGCGGAGACCGCCGAGTCGAAGTTCGGCGCGGGCCTCGCCGACGCCATGGGCAAGGGTCCCTCCGAGGTATGGCGCGACAACTGCTTCGTCGGCGCGAGCTTCATGCGCCCCCACGAGGCGGCCCTGCGCGACCGCATCGGCCTCGACAAGATCATGTGGGGCAGCGACTACCCGCACGACGAGGGAACGTACCCCTACTCGCGCGAAGGCCTGCGCGTCGCCTACGCCGGCCTCCCCAGGGACGAGATCGCCGCCATGGTCGGCGGCAACGCGGCCCGCGTCTACGGCTTCGACCTGGAACGGCTCGGAGAGATCGCCGCGCGCGTGGGGCCAACAGTCGGAGAACTGGACGAACCCTTGAAGGAGCCGCCCGCCGACGCGACGAGTCCGGTGTTCGCGGCGGGAGGGGCGGTACGGGTCTGGTGAGCGGGCGAGCAGGGGGGCCGGGAGCCCCCCTGCGGTTTGAAACCGGATCTTTGGCGAGGATCACCAACATCCATACCCGTACCGCCGGTAATACTTGTCGGTAACAACCCCTAGTCGTGGGCGAATAGCCGTTCTACGGTGCCTGCATGTCCCCGAACCTGCCCGATGTCGTGCTGTGGTCCATCCCGGCCTTCGTGCTGCTCACCGTCGTCGAGATCGTGAGCCACCGGATCCATCCCGACGAGGATGCCGCGGGGTACGAGACCAAGGACGCCGCGACCAGCATCACCATGGGGCTCGGCAGCCTCGTCTTCGACTTCCTGTGGAAGATCCCCATCGTCGCGGTCTACTCGGGCGTCTACGCGCTGACGCCGCTGCGCGTGCCCGTCCTGTGGTGGACGATCCCCCTGATGCTCCTCGCGCAGGACTTCTTCTACTACTGGTCGCACCGCGGCCACCACGTCATCCGTGTCCTGTGGGCCTGCCACGTGGTGCACCACTCCAGCGAGAAGTTCAACTTCACCACCGCGCTCCGCCAGCCCTGGACGAGCCTGACCGTGTGGCCCTTCTACCTGCCGCTGATCGCCTGCGGCGTCCACCCGGCGGCGCTCGCGTTCTGCTCGTCGGCCAACCTCGTCTACCAGTTCTGGATCCACACCGAGCGCATCGGGAAGCTCCCCCGCCCCATCGAGTACGTCTTCAACACGCCCTCGCACCACCGCGTGCACCACGCGTCCCAGGGCGGCTACCTCGACCGCAACTTCGGCGGCATCCTCATCGTCTGGGACCGCGTGTTCGGCTCCTGGGTCGCCGAGACCGACCGCCCCGTGTACGGCCTCACGAAGAACATCCACACGTACAACCCGCTGCGCGTGGCGACCCACGAGTACGCCGCCATCGCCAGGGACCTGAAGGCGGCGACCGGCTGGCGCGAACGGGCGGGACGCGTCTTCCGCGGCCCCGGCTGGCAGCCGGCGCCCGCCGAAGTACCGGCAGCCCCCGAGGCGGCCCCGGCCGCCCTGCCCGCCTCCGACACCCCCGTCCCGGAGCGCGCCGCGTGACGCGAAGGCCCGCCCCGCGGACGGTCCTCGGCGCCTTCGGCGTCGCCGCGCTCGGCGACCTCCTCGCGCTCCTCGCGGACTTCGGGCCCGGCCACGCCGTCTGCAAGCCGCTGCTCATGCCGCTCCTCGCGGCGTACGTCGCCCTGCGGAACGGGCCCCGGCTGCTGATCGCCGCCCTCCTCTTCGGGTGGGGCGGCGACACCTTCCTGCTCTTCGACGCCGAGCCCGCCTTCCTCGCGGGGATGGGCTCCTTCGCCGCCGGGCACGTCTGCTACCTCGTGCTCTTCAGGCGGTACGGGACACGGGCCCCACGCGCGCGTGGAGCCGGACTCGTCGCCGCGTACGCCCTCGCGCTCATCGGTACCGTCGCGCTGCTCTGGCCCGACCTGCCCGCCGACATGCGGGGGCCCGTCGCGGGCTACAGCCTGCTGCTCACCGCCATGGCGTTCGGCGCCACCGCGCTCGGTCCCGCGGCGGCCGCGGGAGGGGCGCTCTTCCTGCTCTCGGACACCCTCATCGCGACCGGCGTGGCCGAGTGGCCCCAGCTGCCCCGGCCCGACTTCGCGATCATGCTCACGTACATCGCGGCCCAGTTCCTGCTCGCCGAAGGGGTTCTGACCGCTCACCAGCGAATCGGTACCGGCACCGCGGTGAGCAGCGCCGAGAGGACGACCACGACCCCCAGTGCGACCACCTCCCCGCGCGCGGGAACGTAGGCCGATGCGCGGTCCCCGGCGCCGCGCAGCCGACGACGGGCCAGCGCCGCGAGCACCGCGACGACCAGGACGAGCAGCACCTTGGCGAGCAGAGTGCGGCCGTAGGCCGTCCCGGTGAGCTGGTCGACGACCGTGTCCGCGGGCATCCGGCGCAGCGTGCTGCACACCCCGGTCACGGTGATCGCGGCGAACAGGACGGCGGCCACGCGCGCGTAGAGCCCCAGTACCGCGACGGCCTGCTCCGGAGAGGACGTCCGCCAGCGGCACAGGACGCGCAGGACGTGCAGCAGTCCGCCCGCCCACAGCGCGCCGCAGGTGAGGTGGACGAGCGTGAGGCCGCTGCCCAGCAGAGGGGAGTCCTCCACCGGGGGGTGGGCCCGCAACGCCTCCGCGACGATCACCGCGGCCAGCGGGAGTGCCGCGCCTGCCGGGCGCCGGGAGCGTGCCAACAGCGCGGCCACGACGAACGCGTTGACCTCCAGGAGGGCGAGACGCCCGTCCCGGGTGTCGTACAGCCGCCCGATGTCCAGGTCCGAGAGCTCCCGCGGGACCAGGTTCCCGTTCGCCACGACGGTCGCGAGCCCCAGCGCCGCGACGCACCCCGCCCACGCGGCGTACGCCGACCAGCTGCCCGGCACCCGGTCGAGCGGCGCCCCCGGGACCCGGCGCACGAGCCGCACGGCGAACACCTCGCCCAACTGCACGCACAGGGCGGAGAACAGGACCGCCCGCAGGAACGTGATCCCGCCGGTGCCGGGCGCGCGGGCCTCGCCGGTGTCGTGCAGCGCCGCCGAAGGGCCGAGCAGGGAGACCAGCGCGGCGACGGCCACGAGGACGAGCACGGCCACGGCCCGGCCGACGGAGGGCATGGGGCGCGGTGCGCGGTGCGAGACGGGGGCGGCGGCAGTGGCAGGGGCCGGTATGCCGGTCGCGGCATCGCCTCCGGGCTCGACGGACGGTCCTGTGGAGCTCACCACATGATCTTCACCAGGGCTTCAGGCGGCGGGCAAGTCCTGGGGGACAACCGGTGCAAAGCCGTTCCGATCGGACCAGGTCACTCATTTCTGTCGAGTCACCCACTCCTCACGTGCTCGCCGACCACCACAGCCTGACCGATCTCTCCGGCTCGGAGGGCCGCAGCTCCCACCCCCGGGCGGTCGCCACCTGGACGACGTAGTGCCCGCCGCACCCGCGGTAGGCGCGCCGCGGGATCTCGCACTCGGAGGGCGGCAGCGGCTTCTTGGGCCGCCGCGGAGCCGATGCCTTGGCCGTCCACGCGGCGACGAGCTTGTCGACCCTCGCGCGGTAGTGCGCGGTGTCCCCCTCGTACCGCATCTCGGACCAGAGCACGCACCAGCGGGGCAGCGTGAAGACGCGGCCGAGCGCTTTGTCCATGAACCGGTCGAAGGCCTTGTCGTACGACGAGCTCACCGCCGTGATCACCTCGGTGGCCAGGCCGATGGCGAGAGTGCCGAGGAAGATCGCGGCCCCCAGGACGACCCAGAACGGCAGGAACAGCACCGTCGCGACGAACCGGGCCACCAGCTGCCACCGGGGGCGGGTGGGCCACGCGACCCAGTGCTCCGTGCCGGCGACGACGAACTCGGAGTTCTTGTACTCGTACATGACACGCGATCCTCTCGTGGGCCGACGGGAAAGGGCCGGGCGGCCCCCAAGCCGCCCGGCCCCACCTCACCGCGTTCCGGCGCTACTTGCGCACGGCGTCCAGCGCGTCGGCCATGCCCACGCCGTAGAAGCCGTTCTTGTTCCGGCCGCCCTCGCAGACCGCGTCGACCTTGCCGTCGGCGTCGTAGTCGTACGGCTTCGTGCAGGCCATCGCGTCCGCCTGGCGGTAGAGCAGCGCCTTGATGCGCGCCGCCGAGGCGTGCGGATGCGTCGACTTCAGCAGCGCGGCCACACCCGCCGCGTGCGGCGATGCCATCGACGTACCGGCCTTGTAGCCGAACTTGCCGCCGGGCAGCGTCGACAGGATGCGGCCGTCGACGGCCGGCGCGTTCGGCGCCTGGTACTTCGTGGAGTCGCCGCCGGGAGCCGCGATGTCCACGACGCCGTTGCCGTAGTTCGAGTAAGACGACTTGATGCCCTTCGCACCGGTCGCCGAGACCGTCACGACACCGGGCAGCTGCGACGGAAGGTCGAGGCAGTCCTTGGTCTTGATGACCCGCGGCACCGGAGTCGTGTCGTCGGGGCTCGACTCGTCGAGGATCTCGTCCTGGGCGAGGTCGGTCTTCGCGTTGCCCGCGGCCGCGACGTTCACCGCGCCCTTGCGCTCCGCGTACTTCGAGGCCCGCCCGACCGCGTCGACCAGCGCCTTCTGGTCGGCGTCGGTCTTGCAGTTGAACAGCCACGGGTCGGTGTAGTAGCTGTTGTTGGTGACGTCGACGCCGTGGTCGGCCGCCCACATGAAGCCGCAGACCACGGCCTCCGTGTAGTACATGCCGGTCGCCGGCTCGGCCACCTTCAGGCTCGCGACCTTCACGCCGGGCGCGACACCGGTGACGCCGGTGCCGTTCTTCGCGGCGGCGATGGTGCCCGCCACGTGCATGCCGTGGTCGCTTTCCCCGGCCACCGGACGCCACGCGTCGCCCTTCTGGACGGGCACGCCGCCCAGACAGCTCGCGGACGCCTCACGGTCGAAGTTCGGCGCGATGTCGGGGTGCGTGTCGTCGACCCCCGAGTCGAGCACGCCGACCGTGACCTTGCTGCTGCCGAGCGAGACCTTGTGTGCCTTGTCCGCCTTCATGGCGGGCAGGTCCCACTGCAGCGGCTCCAGCTCGTCCTGACCGGCCGACGCCTTGCCGGCCGCGGCCTTCGCCTCCTGGGCGGTCAGCGGCCGCTCCGACTCCAGGGCGTCGTCGGCCTGCGCGGACAGCGGCGCCGTCCGTGTCGCGCCCGCCGAGTCGACGCCCTTGACCTTGCGGATCGTCTTCGCGAAGTCGGGGTTCGCCGAGTGGACGACGATGACGCCGATCTTGTCGTACGCGATGACGACATCGCCGCCCGCCTTGGCGATGGCCTTCTTCGCGCGCTCCGCGCTCCCCTTGCCGGGGCGGACGTTGACGACGTAGCTCATCGACGCGGCGTCCGCGGTCGGCAACCCCAGGGCCTGCGACACCGAGGCCGGAGTGTCCGGGACCGCAGCGGGCCGGGCCGAGGCCGTGCCCGGCAGGAAGGCGACGGCCGAGACCAGCGCGACGCCGAGGGGCAGGGCCAGCGCGCGCCGGGAGCGCAGGAAGGCCGTGGCCGATATGTGGGACTTGTGCACGTTCTCTCTCCCCGTCACTTCTTCTTCACGGCGTCGAGCGCGTCGACGAGACCACTGCCGTAGAAGCTGTTGTCGTTCCTGCCGCTCTGGCAGACCGCATCGGCGTCGCCGTCACCGTCGGGGTCGTACGGACCCGCCGGGCACTCGAGCCGGTCGGCCTGCTTCTTCAGGAGCCGCTGCACCTCGGCCGGGCTCGCCTCGGGGTGCGTGGACTTGATCAGCGCGGCGACGCCCGAGGCGTGCGGCGCGGCCATCGAGGTGCCCTGCAGCCAGCCGTACTCGCCGCCCGGCATGGTGGAGAGGATGCGGCCGTTCTTCGACGGGGTGTCCGCCGGGACCTGCCACTTGTCGCCGCCCGGGGCGGCGATGTCGACGACACCCTTGCCGTAGCTGGAGTAGATCGACTTCAGGTCCTTCACGCCCGTCGCGCTGGTGGTGACGACGCCCGGGAGCTGGGTCGGCACGTCGAGGCACTCGTGCGGGTCGATCGTGCGGGTCACCGGGGTGGAGTCGTCCGGGCTGGAGTCGTCGACGATCGCGTCGGAGTCCAGGTCGTGGTTGGAGTTGCCCGCGGAGGCGACGTGCAGGGTGCCCTTCTTCTGCCCGTACAGCTGCGCGCGGTTGACCGCGTCGAGGATCGCCCTCTGGTCCGGGTCGTCCTTGCAGTTGTACAGCCACGGGTCCACGTAGTAGCTGTTGTTGGTGATCTCGACGCCGTGCTCGGCGGCGAACACGAAGGCACAGACCACGTTCTCCGGGTAGAACAGCTCGTCGACCGGGTCGGCGACCCTGATGGCGGAGATCTTCACGCCGGGTGCCACGCCCGCGACGCCGACGCCGTTGCGCGCGGCGGCGATCTCACCGGCGACGTGCGTGCCGTGGTAGCTGTCCTTCGACGACGGGCGCCAGGCACCCGCGGAGGTGTCCGCCTTGCCGCCGACGCAGCTCGCCGACTGCGACGGCGAGAAGTTGGCCGCGAGGTCGGGGTGGGTGTCGTCGACGCCGGTGTCGATCACGGCGACGGTGACCTTCTTGCTGCCCGGGTTGATCTTCGCGGCCTTGTCGGCGTCTATCGCGCGCAGATCCCACTGGTCGGCCTCCATCGGCTCGGCGCCGGGGGCGGCGCTCCGCTTCAGGGCCTTGGCCTCGGACTTGGAGAGCAGCTTCGCCTTGCCGTCCTCCGTGGTGCCGGCGGCCTTCAGAGGCGAGGTGTGGGTCGCGCCCGCGGACTGGACACCGCGGACCTTGCGTATCTGCTCGCCGAACTGCGGGTTCGACGAGTGCGCGACGATGACGCCGATCTTCTCGTGCGTGACGACGACCGAGCCGCCGGCCCTGGCGATCGCCTTCTTGACGTACGCGAGCGTCTTGCGGTCGGTACGGGTGTTGACGACGTACGCGAAGACGGGGGCGTCCTCCGCGGCCTTCGCCGACACCGGGGCGGGCGACTCGTTCGGGGCCGCTGTCGCGGCGCCGGGCACGAAACCGACCGAGGCGGCGAGCGCGAGGCCGAGCGGCACGATCAGTGCCGTACGACGTCTGGAACGCAGATGAGCCATGGGATCTCCACATCATCCGGAGACGGAACCGCACGCGGAATCGCATACGGAACTGCCCGAACACGACTGGTGCTCGGGCAGGTACATGACGGGTGGTTCAGGGTGAAGCTAACCCTGAAACCTCCAGGCCAGCAATGACTTGCTGAAGAAATGGGGGAGTTCGACCACGTCGGACGCGCCGCCGGGACGTTGAGCAGACAACGGAAGCAACATCAACCCCCTGTCGGATCACGTCCCATGGCCTTAGCATCGCCATCCGTGGCTCACGTGATCCGCGTCACGCTGAATGAGACCGGAGCCCATGGAACAACTGTCCGTCCCCACCCCACCCGCACCACGAGGAGACTCCGTGGCCACCGACGCACCGCCCCCTTCGAAGGGTGGCGCAGAAAAAGAACCCGCTCCCCACGCGCCCTCCACGGAGGAGTTCGCCGAGGTGCAGGAGAGCGCGGAATTCGGTGAACTGCGCTCCGCGCACCGCTCGTTCGCCTTCCCGCTCACCATCGCCTTCATCGCCTGGTACCTCGTGTACGTCCTGCTCTCCAACTACGCGGGCGAGTTCATGGGCACCAAGCTCTTCGGCAACATCAACGTCGCCCTGGTCCTCGGGCTCGGGCAGTTCCTGACCACGTTCCTCATCGCCTGGTTCTACTCGCGCCACGCCGCCGCGAAGCTCGACCCGAAGGCCGAGGCCATCAGGTCCCGCATGGAACACCGCCCGCAGACGCCGCTGGACGGCCCGCAGACCCGCCTGGAGGGCGACGCATGAGCCTCGCGCACCCCGCCGTCATCGAGCTGGCGGCCGCGTCCGACGCCTCCGAGCACCGGCCGCTCATCATCAGCCTTTTCGCGGCCTTCGTCGTCGCGACCCTCTTCATCACCGTCTGGGCGGGGCGGCAGACCAAGAGCGCCGCCGACTTCTACGCGGGCGGCCGCCAGTTCACCGGCTTCCAGAACGGCCTCGCGATCTCCGGCGACTACATGTCCGCCGCGTCCTTCCTCGGCATCGCGGGCGCCATCGCCCTCTTCGGCTACGACGGATTCCTCTACTCCATCGGCTTCCTGGTCGCCTGGCTCGTGGCGCTCCTCCTGGTCGCCGAACCGCTGCGCAACTCCGGGCGCTACACGATGGGCGACGTCCTCGCGTACCGCATGCGCCAGCGTCCGGTCCGCACCGCTGCCGGCACCTCCACCATCGTCGTGTCGATCTTCTACCTGCTCGCGCAGATGGCGGGCGCGGGCGTCCTCGTCTCGCTGCTGCTGGGCATCACCAGTGACGCCGGAAAGATCCTCATCGTCGCCCTCGTCGGCGTCCTGATGATCGTCTACGTCACCATCGGCGGCATGAAGGGCACCACCTGGGTGCAGATGGTCAAGGCCGTCCTGCTCATCACCGGCACCGTCCTCATCACCTTCCTCATCCTCCTGAAGTTCAACTTCAACGTCTCCGACCTGCTCGGCACGGCCGCCTCCAACAGCGGCAAGGGCTCGGCGTTCCTGGAGCCCGGCCTCAAGTACGGCGTGTCAGGCACCTCGAAGCTGGACTTCATCTCGCTCGGCATCGCGCTGGTCCTCGGCACCGCGGGACTGCCGCACATCCTCATCCGCTTCTACACGGTGCCCACGGCCAAGGCCGCCCGTAAGTCCGTGAACTGGGCGATCGGCATCATCGGCGCCTTCTACCTGATGACGATCGTCCTCGGCTTCGGCGCCGCAGCCCTGCTCAAGCCCGGCGAGATCATCGCCTCCAACAAGGCGGGCAACACGGCGGCACCGCTCGCCGCCCTGGAGATCGGCGGCGGCGGCGACTCGACCGGCGGCGCGATCCTGCTCGCCGTGATCTCCGCGGTAGCCTTCGCCACGATCCTCGCGGTCGTCGCGGGCCTCACCCTCGCCTCGTCGTCCTCGTTCGCGCACGACATCTACGCGAACGTGATCCGCAAGGGCAAGGCCACGGAGAAGGAGGAGATGAAGGCGGCACGCTGGTCGACCGTGTTCATCGGCATCGTCTCCATCGCGCTCGGCGCCCTGGCCCGCGACCTCAACGTGGCGGGCCTGGTCGCCCTCGCCTTCGCCGTCGCGGCCTCCGCCAACCTGCCGACGATCCTCTACAGCCTGTTCTGGAAGAGGTTCACCACGCAGGGTGCCCTCTGGTCCATCTACGGAGGCCTTGTCGCCGCGGTCGGCCTGGTGCTGTTCTCACCGGTCGTCTCCGGCAAGCCGTCGTCGATGTTCCCCGACGCGAACTTCGACTTCTTCCCGCTGGAGAACCCGGGCCTCATCTCCATCCCGCTGGGCTTCCTGCTCGGCTGGCTCGGCTCGCTCCTCTCCAAGGAGGAGCCGGACAAGGGCAAGTACGCGGAGCTGGAGGTCAAGTCCCTCACGGGCGTGGGAGCCCACTGACGGGATCTTGTTCACACGTTCGTAGCGGCCGCGTCGTAGAGTCCTACGACGCGGCCGTACCGTTCCTCGTGGCAAATGGCCCATGGCGTTGTCAGAGGCGTCGCGTAAGGTCGAAAGCAGTGGACCCAGAACATCCAACCGCCGGGGAGGGGGCCGCAGTGCTCATCGACACGTTTGGCCGCGTAGCCACTGACCTGCGCGTATCGCTGACCGACCGCTGCAATCTGCGCTGCACGTACTGCATGCCGGAAGAGGGCCTGCAGTGGCTGGCCAAGCCCGACCTGCTCACGGACGACGAGATCGTCCGCCTCGTCCGGATCGCCGTCACCCACCTGGGCATCCGCGAGGTCCGCTTCACCGGCGGCGAGCCCCTGCTCCGGCCCGGCCTCGTCGGCATCGTCGAGCGCTGCGCCCAGCTGGAGCCCCGCCCCAAGATGTCCCTGACGACGAACGGCATCGGCCTCAAGCGCACGGCGAAGGCCCTCAAGGCCGCCGGCCTGGACCGGGTCAACGTCTCCCTGGACACGCTGCGTCCCGATGTCTTCAAGACGCTCACCCGCCGCGACCGCCACAAGGACGTCCTGGAAGGCCTCGAAGCCGCCCGCGACGCGGGCCTCACCCCGGTGAAGGTCAACACCGTCCTGATGCCGGGCCTGAACGACGACGAGGCCCCCGACCTGCTGGCCTGGGCGGTGGAGAACGACTACGAACTCCGCTTCATCGAGCAGATGCCCCTGGACGCCCAGCACGGCTGGAAGCGCGACGGCATGATCACCGCGGGTGACATCCTGGAGTCCCTGCGCACCCGCTTCGACCTCACCGAGGAGGGCTCCACGGAGCGCGGCTCCGCCCCCGCCGAGCGGTGGATCGTGGACGGCGGCCCGCACCGCGTCGGCGTCATCGCCTCCGTCACCCGCCCGTTCTGCTCGGCCTGCGACCGCACCCGCCTGACGGCCGACGGCCAGGTCCGCACCTGCCTCTTCGCCACCGAGGAGACGGACCTGCGCGCGGCCCTGCGCGCGGCCCCCGAAGACACCGAGGGCGGCTCGGACGAGGCCATCGCAGCCATCTGGAAGCAGGCCATGTGGGGCAAGAAGGCGGGCTCGGGCCTGGACGACCCGACCTTCGCGCAACCGGACCGCCCGATGTCGGCGATCGGCGGCTAGCTCGTGGCGGTGGGCGGCGGGCCCGTCTCCCACTCCTCCAGCGTCACGACGTCCTTCAGGAATCCCCGTACACCCAGGAACTGCGAGAGGTGTTCGCGGTGTTCGTCGCACGCGAGCCACGTCTTGCGGCGGTCCGGGGTGTGGATCTTGGGGTTGTTCCAGGCGAGCACCCAGACCGCGTCGACGCGGCAGCCCTTGGCGGAACAGATCGGGTTTTCGTCACTCACAGGCGCGTCCAAAAAGTGCTTCACACAAGGCGACGCCGAGCAGCCACGGGGGGAGCTGCCCGGCGTCGGTCTGTCGCTCCGACGGGGGATGCGGAGCGCGTACGAAGTATGTCATGGGGGACCCGGCTACTGGCACCGGAACTACATGATTGATCTGAGGTTTTCTTGAGCTTGGCGCAACGTCGACGGTCAGCTCGGTTCGGTCGCCGCGTCGCGCCGCTGGTCGTACGCGGACCCGGGGGGATCTTCCGGGACGGATTCCGCGGTGGCGGCCGCGACGGGCGGCGCCAGCATTGGCCGAGATGGAGCGGGCACGAACGTCGACGGCAGCGAAGGCGGACTCTCCCGGCCGGCGTTGGCGATGACGACGGAGATGTACGGCAGGAGGACACCGAGCACCAGTGCGACGAGCGCGACGTGCCGCTCGACGTTCCAGAGCACCGCGGCGGCCACCACCGACACGGTCCGCACCGACATGGAGATCACATAGCGGCGCTGCCTGCCCCGCACGTCCTCCGCCAGACCCTGCCGGGCCCCGGTGATCCGGAAGACCTGGCCGCTGCTCTGCTTCCGCATCACGTTCCACCGCCCTGTCCGCTGTGCCGGACTCTCCCTGGAATCCGCCCCTGGTCCGACCCGTCCAACGTTACGCCGCGGCTGCGCCGCCTACGAGACCGGGGCAGCCCTCACCTCGGTGCCCCGCCTGCGTCCTGCCACGTATGGAGCCGCCCGACATGCGCCGTATGGCGTACGGGACGAGACTGGCCGTAACGCTCATGTAGAGCCGACGAGGAGGCAGCTATGGGCTGGTTGTGGGCGATCATCGTGGGATTCGTGCTGGGTCTTGTCGCCAAGGCGATTCTGCCCGGCAAGCAGCACAGTCCTCTCTGGCTGACCACGGTGTTCGGCATCATCGGAGCCGTCCTGGGCAACTGGCTCGCGACGCAGTTCGGCATCAATGAGACCAAGGGCATCGACTGGGGCCGGCACGCGCTCCAGCTGGTCGCGGCGCTCGTCGTCGTCGGCCTCGGTGACGCGGCGTACACCATGCTCCGCGGCAACAAACGCAGGGCGTAGCCGCCTCGCACGGGAAGGGGGCCGGTCCACCGGGACCGGCCCCCTTCCCTGCGTACGGGGTGCGGCTACCGCGTGACCTCGACCGCCGCCAGGTTCTTCTTGCCGCGGCGCAGCACCAGCCACCGCCCGTGCAGCAGGTCCTCGCGGGCCGGCACGGCGTCCTCGGCGGCGACCTTCACGTTGTTCACGTAGGCACCACCCTCCTTGACCGTGCGCCGGGCGGCGGACTTGCTCGCCACCAGGCCGACCTCGGCGAGCAGGTCCACGACCGGGCCGAGCTCGGCGACCTCGACGCGCGGCAGCTCCGAGAGGGCCGCGGCCAGCGTCGCCTCGTCCAGGCCGGCCAGCTCGCCCTGCCCGAAGAGCGCCTTGGACGCGGCGATCACCGCGGCGCACTGGTCCGCGCCGTGCACCAGCGTGGTCAGCTCCTCGGCGAGCGCACGCTGCGCGGCACGCGCCTGCGGACGCTCCTCCGTCTGCTTCTCGATCTCCTCCAGCTCCTCGCGGGACTTGAAGGACAGGATCCGCATGTACGTCGAGATGTCCCGGTCGTCCGTGTTCAGCCAGAACTGGTAGAACGCGTACGGCGTCGTCATCGTCGGGTCGAGCCAGACCGCGCCGCCCTCGGACTTGCCGAACTTGGTGCCGTCCGACTTGAGCATCAGCGGCGTGCCGAGCGCGTGGACCGCGGCGTCCGGCTCCAGGCGGTGGATCAGGTCGATGCCCGCCGTGAGGTTGCCCCACTGGTCGCTGCCGCCGGTCTGCAGCGTGCAGCCGTACCGCCGGTAGAGCTCCAGGAAGTCCATGCCCTGCAGCAGCTGGTAGCTGAACTCCGTGTACGAGATGCCTTCCTGCGACTCCAGGCGGCGGGCCACGGAGTCCTTGGTCAGCATCTTGTTCACGCGGAAGTGCTTGCCGATGTCGCGCAGGAACTCGATCGCGGACATGCCCGCGGTCCAGTCCAGGTTGTTCACCATCGTCGCGCCGTTCTCGCCCTCGAAGGACAGGAACGGCTCGATCTGCGAGCGCAGCCGCGCCACCCAGTTAGCGACCGTCTCCGGGTCGTTCAGGGTGCGCTCGGCGGTCGGCCGCGGGTCGCCGATCTGGCCCGTCGCCCCGCCGACCAGCGCCAGCGGGCGATGGCCCGCCTGCTGGAGCCGACGGACGGTGAGGACCTGCACGAGGTGCCCGACGTGCAGGCTCGCCGCGGTCGGGTCGAAGCCGCAATAGAACGTGACGGGACCGTCCGCGAGCGCCTTGCGCAGTGCGTCTTCATCGGTGGACAGGGCGAAAAGCCCCCGCCACTTCAGCTCGTCGACGATGTCCGTCACGGGTCTCGCGTCTCCTTGGGTGTGCTTACACGGTGCACGTGAGTGCAGGGTCCGAGGTTATACGCCCGGACTGACCGAACTCATATTGAAATCCGGGACGCGCAGCGCGGGCATCGCGGCGCGGGTGAAGTAGTCGCCCCACTCGCGCGGCAGCGTCTTCTCCGTACGGCCCGCCTCCGTCGCCCGGCCGAGCAGGTCCACGGGCGACTCGTTGAAGCGGAAGTTGTTCACCTCGCCCACGACCTCGCCGTTCTCGACGAGGTACACCCCGTCCCTGGTCAGCCCCGTGAGCAGCAGCGTCGCCGGGTCCACCTCGCGGATGTACCAGAGGCAGGTCAGCAGCAGTCCGCGCTCGGTGGCCGCGACCATCTCGTCCAGCGTGCGCTCGCCGCCGCCGTCCAGGACGAGGTTGTCGACGGCCGGTGTCACCGGGAGCCCGGTCAGCTCCGCGCTGTGCCGACTGGTGGCCAGGTGAGCGAGCTCACCGGCGCGGATCCACTCGGTCGCGGACAGCGGCAGGCCGTTGTCGAAGACCGAGGCGTCGCCGCCCGAGGCGTGCGCGAGCACGAAGGGCGCCGACTCCAGGCCCGGCTCGTGCGGGTCGCTGCGCAGCGTCAGCGGCAGTTCGGTGATCCGCTCGCCGAGCCGTGTCGCGCCGCCCGGCTTGGAGAACACCGTGCGGCCCTCGGCGGCGTCACGGGCCGAGGACTGCCACAGCTGGTAGATCAGCAGGTCGGCGACGGCGGTCGGCGGCAGCAGCGTCTCGTACCGCCCCGCGGGCAGGTCGATACGGCGCTCCGCCCACCCGAGGCGCCGGGCGAGCTCCGCGTCGAGCGCGGCCGGGTCGACATCCTTGAAGTCGCGGGTGGCGCGCCCCGCCCACGCGGACCGGGTGCGGTCGGGCGACTTGGCGTTGAGCTCCAGGGTGCCGTTGGGCTGGTCGTGACGGAGGCGGAGCCCCGTCGACGTACCGAGGTAGCTCGACACGAACTCGTGGTTCGCGAAGCCGTACAGCTCCCGGCCGCCCGCGCGGGCCCGTGCGAACGCCTCGCCGAGCGCCGGGGCGAACTCCGCGAAGACCGCCGAGGACGTCTCGACGGGCGCCTCAGTGAAGTCCGGGGAGGCGGCCGTGCCGGTCACCAGCGGCTGCGCGTCCTCGGCGGGCCCGGCCCCGCGCGCGGCCTCCTCGGCGGCCCGCACCAGCGGCTCGAGCTCGTCCGCGGTCACGGCGGAGCGCGACACGACGCCGGAGGCGGTGCCCTCCTTGCCGTCGACGGTCGCGATGACCGTGAGGGTGCGTCCGCGCGTGACGCCATTGGTGGTCAGGGCGTTGCCCGCCCAGCGCAGGTTCGCGCTCGACTCCTCGTCGGCGATCACGACGCAGCCGTCGGCGGTGGACAGTTCGAGGGCGCGCTCGACGATCTCGTGCGGCTTGGTGGCGCTGCGGCTCATCGACCGGCCTCCTGCGTGGTGT
This sequence comes from Streptomyces venezuelae, assembly GCF_008642355.1. Taxonomy (NCBI): domain Bacteria; kingdom Bacillati; phylum Actinomycetota; class Actinomycetes; order Kitasatosporales; family Streptomycetaceae; genus Streptomyces; species Streptomyces venezuelae. The sequence goes on along the minus strand of NZ_CP029193.1, from coordinate 1,712,905 downwards.
TCAGAATGTTCACGCCCCGGAACAGGGCGGACGGGCAGCCGTGCGAGACCGCGGCGATCTGACCGGGCTGGGCCTTGCCGCAGTTGAAGGCGCCGCCGAGCACGTACGTCTGCGGACCGCCGACCGCGGCCATCGACCCCCAGAAGTCGGTGGTCGTCGCCTGGTAGGCGACGTCGCGCAGCTGCCCGGCGAGCCGCCCGTTCTCGATCTTGTAGAAGCGCTGCCCGGTGAACTGGAAGTTGTAGCGCTGCATGTCGATGGACCACGACCGGTCCCCGACCACATAGATCCCGCAGTCCACGCCCGCGATCAGGTCGTCCGTGGAGAGCCCGCCGGGATCCGGCTGGAGCGACACGTTCGCCATGCGCTGCACCGGGACGTGACCGGGTGAGTCGGCGTACGCGCAGCCGTTGGAGCGCTCGAAGCCGGTGAGCCTCGCGATGCGCCGGTCCAGCTGGTAGCCGACCAGGGTGCCGTCCTTGACCAGGTCCCAGGACTGCGCGGCCACGCCCTCGTCGTCGTACCCGATCGTCGCGAGCCCGTGCTCGGCCGTCCGGTCGCCCGTCACGTTCATCAGCGAGGAGCCGTACGCGAGCTTGCCCAGCTGGTCGAAGGTGGCGAACGACGTGCCCGCGTACGCCGCCTCGTAACCGAGCGCGCGGTCCAGCTCCGTGGCGTGGCCGATGGACTCGTGGATCGTCAGCCACAGGTTCGACGGATCGACGACGAGGTCGTACGAACCCGCCCGGACGCTCGGCGCCCGCATCTTCTCCGCCAAAAGCTCCGGAATCCGCGCGAGCTCCGCCTCCCAGTCCCAGCCGGTCCCCGTGAGGTACTCCCAGCCGCGGCCGACCGGCGGCGCGATCGTCCGCATCGAGTCGAACTCACCGCTCGACCCGTCGACGGCCACCGCGGTCAGCTGCGGGTGCAGCCGCACGCGCTGCTGCGTCGTCGACGTCCCCGCCGTATCCGCGTAGAACTTGTTCTCGTGCACGGTCATCAGCGACGCGTCGACGTGCGTGACCCCGTCGGCCGCCAGCAGCCGCGCGCTCCAGTCGGCGAGCAGCCCCGCCTTCTCCTCGTCCGGCACGGAGAACGGATCGATCTCGTACGAGGAGATCCACGTCTTGTCCGCGTGCACCGGCTCGTCCGCGAGCTCCACACGTTCGGTCGACCCGGCCGCCTTGATGACCTGCGCGGACAGCTTCGCCATGGCCACGGCCTGCGAGGCGACGCGCGCCGCCGCGTCCATCGTCATGTCGACACCGGAGGCGAACCCCCAGGTGCCGCCGTGCACCACACGGACCGCGTACCCGAGGTCCGTGGTGTCGGAACTGCCCGCCGGCCTGGCGTCGCGCAGCAGCCAGGACGCGCTGCGCACCCGCTCCAGGCGGAAGTCCGCGTGGTCGGCGCCGAGCGCCCGCGCGCGGGCCAGCGCGGCGTCGGCGAGAGCCCGCAGCGGCAGCGCCGTGAAGGCTTCATCGATGGAATGGGGCACGGATGTCTCCCTGCTGTCGGCTCCGGTCAGCCCCGATCATGTCGCGCCCGGCGCCCCTGCGGCCAGAGGTTTCTGTAGGGATCCGACAGCGAGTCCTCTGAGCCACTGTCGGTCGCCGATTCTCCGTATCGCGACAGGTACCGATAGGTTTTCGAGGTACCAGACCACCAAGGAAAGGGTGATCCGTTGAGCCGCTCGGTTCTCGTCACCGGAGGAAACCGGGGCATCGGCCTCGCCATCGCCCGCGCCTTCGCCGACGCCGGCGACAAGGTCGCGATCACCTACCGCTCGGGTGAGCCACCGAAGCTCCTCACCGACGCCGGAGTCCTCGCCGTCAAGTGCGACATCACCGACGCCGAGCAGGTGGAGCAGGCCTACAAGGAGATCGAGGAGAAGCACGGGAACGTCGAGGTCCTGGTCGCCAACGCGGGCATCACCAAGGACCAGCTCCTGATGCGCATGTCCGAGGAGGACTTCACGTCCGTCCTCGACACCAACCTCACCGGCACCTTCCGCGTCGTCAAGCGTGCCAACCGCGGCATGCTGCGCGCCAAGAAGGGCCGCGTCGTCCTCATCTCCTCGGTCGTCGGCCTCCTGGGCGGCGCCGGGCAGGCGAACTACGCCGCCTCCAAGGCGGGTCTGGTCGGCTTCGCGCGGTCGCTCGCCCGCGAGCTCGGCTCGCGCAACCTCACCTTCAACGTCGTCGCCCCCGGTTTTGTCGACACCGACATGACCAAGGTGCTGACGGACGAGCAGCGCGAGGGAATCGTCTCCCAGGTGCCGCTCGGCCGTTACGCGCAGCCCGAGGAGATCGCCGCCGCGGTGAAGTTCCTCGCGTCGGACGACGCTTCTTACATCACTGGAGCCGTCATCCCCGTTGACGGCGGATTGGGCATGGGTCACTGATCACATGAGCGGAATTCTCGACGGCAAGCGCATCCTCATCACGGGTGTGCTGACGGAGTCCTCCATCGCCTTCCACGCGGCCAAGGTCGCCCAGGAGCAGGGCGCGGAGGTCATTCTGACCGCTTTCCCGCGGCCCACGCTCACCGAGCGCATCGCCAAGAAGCTCCCCAAGCCCGCCAAGGTCATCGAGCTCGACGTGACCAACCAGGAGCACCTCGACCGCCTCGCCGGCGTCGTCAAGGAGGAGCTCGGCGGCCTCGACGGCATCGTGCACTCCATCGGCTTCGCGCCGCAGGGCGCGTTCAACTTCCTGGAGGCGTCCTTCGAGGACGTGTCCACGGCGATGCACGTCTCGGCGTACTCCCTGAAGTCGCTCACCATGGCCTGCCGCCCGCTGTTCGAGGGCGGCGCCTCGGTCGTCGGCCTCACCTTCGACGCGCAGTACGCCTGGCCGAAGTACGACTGGATGGGCCCGGCCAAGGCCGCCCTGGAGGCCACCAGCCGCTACCTCGCCCGCGACCTGGGCAAGGAGGACATCCGCTGCAACCTGATCTCGGCGGGCCCGCTCGGCTCCATGGCGGCCAAGTCGATCCCGGGCTTCGAGGAGCTCGCGGACGTCTGGAACACCCGCTCCCCGCTGAACTGGGACATGGCCGACCCGGAGCCCGCGGGCCGCGGCGTCGTCGCCCTGCTCTCGGACTTCTTCCCGAAGACCACCGGCGAGATCATCCACGTCGACGGCGGCGTGCACATGATGGGTGCCTGATCAGGCGCTCGCCCTGCGTACGTCTGTGGAGGCCCCGTCACCCGCGACGAGCGGGGGGCGGGGCCTCACCCGTTCGGCCCTCTGGCCGGGCGGTCGCGGGGGAGTGACCGGCACTCTGAAGTGTGCGTCTTACAGGTGCGGTGCTCGTGGCTCTCGCTCTTGTGGTCGCCGCGCCGAGCGCCGCGCCGCAGGGGTCTCCCCACACGCGTGAGACGCCCTCGAAACCTCGGCCCTTCGGGTCCGAGTGCCGCACCGGTATCGCCGGCTCCCACGTCATCGCGTACTGCCACAACCCCTACCCGGAGACCGACCGGGTCCGGCTGCACGTGGAGTGCGACCGGTGGTGGGACATCGACACGGACTCCCGGCCCGTCGACGCGGACGCCGCGATGACGGTGCGTCTCACCGGGCGGTGCTGGAAAGAAGTCCGCTCGGTGTGGGTCAGCCACCAGAAGTGAGTGCGGTCAGCTGTCGGCCGTGAAGCGGTCCGGGCGGCACATGAACGGGTAGCCCGCGGCCTCCGTGGCGGCGGCCTCCGCGTCGCCCGCGCGGATCGCGTCGACCAGCCGAGCGTGGTCCATGTGCGCCTCGGGCGTCAGCTCCCCGCCGATGTCCTCGCGCAGCCAGTCCCGCAGCACCTCGCCGAGGTCCGCGTAGAGCGCCGTCATGACGTCGTTGTGCGACGCGGCGACGACGGCCATGTGAAACGTCGCGTCGGCCGTCACGAACGCCTCCGCGTCCCCGGATGCCCACACCTCCTCGCGGCGCACGAGCAGCGCGTCCAACTGCTTGAGGTCCCGCTCCGTGCGGCGCTCGGCGGCGAGCTTCGCCGCACTGGACTCCAGCGTGCTGCGCAGCTCCGCGATGTGCCGCGGATCCGCGTCGGCGAACCTGCGCTGCATCACGCCCGCGAGCTCGCTCGTCGCGACCACGTACGTCCCCGAGCCCTGCCGGATGTCGAGCAGGCCGTTGTGCGCGAGGGCGCGTACGGCCTCCCTGACCGTGTTCCTGGCCACGCCCAGCTGGTCGACCAGCTCGGGCTCGGTGGGAATGCGGGAACCGACCGGCCACTCGCCCGACGAGATCTGGTTGCGCAGCTCGGAGATGACCTGTTCGGAGAGCGCCGAACGGCGAGGGGTGGTCAGCGGCATGACGTTCCTTCGTGCGTGGCCGATGGGTGAGAGGCGATGGGTGAGAGGCGATGGGTGAGAGGTGACGGATGAGAGGCAGTGTGACGCAATCGATTGGACAGCCAATCATCCCATGATTCTATGATGGCTCCATGGCTAGCGAGAAGACCGAGACGATGACCCCGACGGCACAGCCCTCCGCACTGACCGACAGCGCGGAGAAACAGGCCCCCACGCGCGCGTGGGCCACGCGCCTCGTCATCGTCGGCATCGTCCTCGCCGCCCTGAACCTCCGCCCGGCCATCACCAGCCTCGGCGCCCTCCTCGAAGAGGTCCGCGACGGCCTCGGCATGAGCGGCACCCTCGCGGGACTGCTCACCTCCGTGCCGCCGCTCTGCTTCGCGGTCTTCGGTGTGATGGCACCCCGCCTGGCCAAGCGCTTCGGCCCCAGCGCGGTCGTCTGCGTCGGCATGGCCGCCATCGCCGCCGGCCTGATGATCCGGCCCTTCATCGGCGGCACCGCGGGCTTCCTCGCCGCCACGGCCCTCGCCCTCGCGGGCATCGCCGTCAGCAACGTCCTGATGCCCGTCATCGTCAAGCGCTGGTTCCCCGACCGCGTCGGCTCCATGACCGGCCTGTACTCGATGGCGCTGGCCCTCGGCACCTCCCTCGCGGCGGCCCTCACCGTGCCCGTCACCGACGGCCTCGGCGGACGCTGGCAGACCGGACTCGCCGTGTGGGCGTTGCTCGCCGTCGTCGCCGTCATCCCCTGGATCCCGCTCGTCCGCGACCGCGGCCAGACCGCGGCCGCCGTGCCCGAGCACGTCAGCGCCGCCGTACGGCGCGAGGACGACGGGCTGCGCATCACCTCCAGCCGCACCGCGTGGGCACTCGCCGTCTTCTTCGGCCTCCAGGCCACCGCCGCGTACATCACGATGGGCTGGATGCCGCAGATCTTCCGCGACGCGGGCGTCCCCGCGGGCGAGGCGGGCGTCCTGCTCGCCGTCACGATGGCCATGGGCGTGCCCCTGGCGTTCGTCATCCCGCGGGTCGCCACACGCCTCACCAACCAGGGCCCGGTCGTGATCGTCCTCGGTGCGTGCGGTCTCGCTGGTTACGCGGGCCTCTACCTCGCCCCCGCGGGCGGCGCCTGGGCCTGGGCCCTGCTGCTCGGCATCTCCAACTGCGCCTTCCCGCTCGCCCTCACCATGGTCGGCATGCGCGCCAAGAGCAGCGTGGGCGTGGCCAAGCTGTCCGCCTTCGCGCAGAGCACCGGGTACCTGATCTCGATCCCGGGCCCGCTCCTCGTGGGCGTGCTCTACCAGCACAGCGGCGGCTGGGGGCTGCCCCTGGCGCTCATGGCCGGCCTCATGGTGCCGCAGATCGTCGTCGGCACCCTCGCGGGCCGCAACCGCACGGTCGAGGACGAGGTGGCGGCGTCGAGGGGCGCGGCGGCCTGATCCCCCGGCTTCCGGGGCGACCCCGACGCGGAGGGGACGGGCAAAGGGTGCGAGACTGGCCGTATGCCCGTCCTTGACCCGAACCCCCAGAACGGCCAGAAGAAGCTGCTCATCGTGCTCGGCTCGATGCTGGCCATCACCGTGATCATCGGCATCATCGCGTCGATCGCCTCGCCGTGAACCGCCCCCGGACCGGGCCATGGTGGGGGTAGCACCCCCACCCCCTAGGGGGCCAGTGTCAGGGTCAAGTGGGTGGATCTCCGGATGGGTTGAGGAGCGCCAATCGCCTAACTTCGAGTTGTGGCCGCGAAGACGCGGCACGGAGCACTCGAGGACCACGGAGGCGACATGGCGGCCCGACCGGACACCCTGCGCGACGCGGCGAAGTCGGGCAGCATCGAGGTCCAGCTTCCCTGGTGGGCGATCGCCCTTCCCGCCGTCGCCTTCGCGGCGCTGCTCCTGCTGATCCTGAACCCCGTGGACGCGCACGCGGCATCCAGCGAACCGGTGATCACCAACCTCCTGGAGCGGATACAGACGCTGATCCTGCGCACGGCCTCCTGAGGCCGTTCACGGGGGCGTCGTCACCCGCGCCGGGAGACCGCACCAACTCCCTGCGCCCCGTGGCGCGTTTCATGCGAAGCTGGGAAGCATGAGCGTCGCAGAACCCCGCAGGATTGTCCTCTTCCGGCATGCGAAGGCCGACTGGCCGCAGGTTTCCGACCACGAGAGGCCGCTCGCCGAGCGCGGACGCCGGGACGCACCCGTCGCCGGGCGCAAGCTGGCCGACAGCGGCATCGCCTTCGACCTGGCCCTCTGCTCGACCGCCACCCGGACCCGTGAGACCTGGAAGCTCGCCGTCCAGGAACTCCCGCAGCGGCCGAAGACCGTCTACGAGGATCGGGTGTACGAAGCCTCTCCCGGTGAGCTGATCGCCGTGCTCAACGAAACCCCGGACGACGTGCAGAACCTCGTCCTGATCGGCCACAACCCCGGCATCCAGGGTCTTACCGACGTCCTCGCCGGGAGCACCGAGGGTGACGCCAGGGAACGGCTCAACCGCAGGGGCTTCCCGACCGCGGCCTTCGCCGTCCTGACGTACTCCGGTTCGTGGAAGGCGCTGGAGCCCGGCGTGGCCACGCTCGTCGACTACTGGGCGCCGTCCGAGTAGTCACTCCCCCCGCCCGTAGAAAAGGGCCCGGCACCGTCACGGTGCCGGGCCCTTGTCCTCAGTCGGTGTGAGTGTCCGCCGCCTCGACCTCTTCGCGGGTGATGCCGAGGAGGTAGAGGACGGTGTCCAGGAAGGGGACGTTCACCGCGGTGTGCGCCGCCTCGCGGACCACGGGCTTGGCGTTGAAGGCGACGCCGAGGCCCGCCGCGTTCAGCATGTCCAGGTCGTTCGCGCCGTCGCCGATCGCGACGGTCTGCTCCAGCGGGACACCGGCCTCCGTGGCGAAGCGGCGCAGCAGCCGGGCCTTGCCCGCGCGGTCGACGATCTCGCCGGTCACCTTGCCGGTCAGCTTGCCGTCGACGATCTCCAGGGTGTTGGCCTGGGCGAAGTCGAGGCCGAGACGTTCCTTCAGGTCGTCGGTGACCTGGGTGAAACCGCCCGAGACGACGCCCACTTGGTAGCCGAGGCGCTTGAGGGTGCGGATCAGGGTGCGGGCGCCCGGCGTGAGCCGGACCTCGGAGCGGACCTTGTCCACGACCGAGGCGTCGAGACCCGCGAGGAGCGCGACGCGGGCGTGCAGCGACTGCTCGAAGTCCAGCTCCCCGCGCATCGCAGCCGCCGTCACCTCGGCGACCTCGGCCTCGCATCCGGCGTGCGCGGCGAAGAGTTCGATGACCTCGTCCTGGATGAGCGTCGAGTCGACGTCCATCACGACCAGGCGCTGGGCGCGGCGGTGCAGGCCCGCCGCCACGACCGCGACGTCCACGCCGAGCCGCGCGGCCTCTATGGCGAGGGCGGTGCGCAGCGGCTCCGTCTCGGTGCCGGACACCGCGAACTCGACCGCGGTGACGGGGTACTTGGCGAGCCGGAAGATACGGTCGATGTTGCCGCCGGTGGCGGTGATGCTCGCGGCGATCGCGGCCGTCGACTCGGAGGTCAGCGGGTGGCCGAGGACGGTCACCAGCGAACGGCCGAGGCCTCGCGGCCTGTTGTCGCCGATGCCCGAGATGATCTCGGCCTGCATCTTCATGGACTCCGCCCAGCTGTGGACGGTGGCGCGCAGATCACCCTCCAGGCCGGCGGGCGGCTCGGTCACGAGCGCGCACAGCACGATCCGGCCGCGGGTGACGACCTGCTCGATGTCGACGACGTCGACGGAGTAGGCGGCGAGGGTGTCGAAGAGCCCGGCGGTGATGCCGGGGCGGTCCTTGCCGAAGATCTTGACGAGGAGCGTCGGGATGTCGGCGGGCTGAGGGGGCTGCGAAGCACTCATGGTGATCCCTACGGTATCCGCCCTCTTCTCGCGCCCGCCCGCCAGTCCGCCTGCCGGACGCCCCGGTGACTCCGTCCCGATTCCCCCAGTCCGTCCGCCGGACGCCGCCCGTGGCTCCGAACCGGTTCCCGCACCCACCCGGGCACCCGCGGCGCAAGGCACCGCCAGGAACCAACGCCGCAGCCTCCCCGCCTGCCCCGAAGAGCACCTGCGGCCAACCGCCCCGTTTGCTTCGCGGGCCGACGTACCCGCCGAAGCCCATCGCCCGTCCGGCCCGCTTCTTCGAGGCGAGGCCCACCATGGAGACCGATCATCCCGCCCGTGCACCCCCTCGTGACGCAAGGTGCCGCCCAAAGCCGACGGCCCGCCGTTGCTCACCCGCTCCGGCCCGTCTGCCTTGCGGGGTGACGTGCCCGTCGAGCCGATGGCCCGTCTCGCTCGCCGCCCAGGGGCGGCGAGCTCCGCCGATGGAAGCCTTGCGCCCCGCTGGTGCACCCCGCAACGTGACCTCACCGTCGGGGCCGCTCGCCGCGCCCCGCCCTCCCGCTGTGGGCAGGCGTGCCGCAGGGCGGCACGGGTGGGCACAGCCCACGGTGCCGGGGGCGGCACAGCCCACGGTGCCGGAGACCGTTCAGTCGGGCCTCCGCGGGGTCTTAGGGGGTGGTGGCGGAGGTGGAGGCGGGGGTGGCCAGTCTGCGGAGCGGGAGCGGCGTCGGGATGGTGGGGGAGGAGGGACCACCGGACCCCGGACGGTGGGGGCGCCGGAGACGTCCCGGTCGGAGCCCGAAGGGAGCGGCGCCTCATGAGGGGACTCCGGCGGGCGCCCAGCCCCCGGTGGCCCACCAGACCTCGCCGCCCCCGCGGCCCTCGAATCCGTGCGCAAGTACGGGTTCGTATCCGGGTTCGGCGGCCGGTACGGCGCCCTGGGCGCGTACGGTCCCGCCCCCGAATCGCCGGGCCCGTACGGCCCCGCCTCCGGATTCCGAGGCGCATACGGCCCCGCCCCGGAATCCCCAACCACATACGCCCCCGCCCCCGCAGGCACGGCAGCGGAACCCCGACCCCCGGGTAGACCCCCCGCGCCGGAGGCGAGGGCCAAGGGTGCCGCCCGGCCACCCGCCGCCCCCGTGAGCAACGCGAGCCCCGCCCCCGCCAGCCCCGCCCCGAACCCCCACGCCGCACCCAGCAGCGCCGCCATCCCCACCCGTCCGTGCACCTCGATCCCCGCGTCGAACGCGTCGAAGCCGAACACGGAGAGCGAGGCGTCCGCCGAGACCTCCGTCAGCCACACCAGGAGCGGCAGGCCCAGCGCGGTCACGACCGCGAGGCGTACCCCGCACCGCCCCGCGAACCCCGCCGCGGACAACGTGTCCCGGGCGCGTGGAGTGCGTACCGCCGTCAGCACGCCCGCGAAAAGCATCGCCATGGCCGCCGCGACCCCCAACAGCCATACCCTGCCGTCGAGTTCGGCGAGTCGGCCGAGGGTCAGGGCCTGGTCGGAGGGACCCGTCAGGAGGTCGTCCACCGGGTCCGGCAGGAAGCGTGTGAGCGCGCCCGTCGCCCTGCCGTCCCACGGGACGAAGAGGCCGACCGGCAGCCCGAGCCACACCCCGTTCGGCGCCCCGAGCAGCGCCGCGCCCGCGATCCGCTTCGGATGGTCGTCGCCGATCATCGCGTACGCCGCCGCGGCGAACCCCGCGGCGACCGCCGTCAGCGCCACCGTGACCAGCGCGGACACGGCAGGACGCACCACCCGGTGCAGGCCGTCCGCAGCGCGCGGCAACGGCGTGCGGCGCGAGGCGAGGAGGGCGATGAGGAGGACGCCGGTCACCCAGACCGCGCCGCCGAGCAGCGTCGGCCCCGTGTCGACCGTGAACCCGACCGACGCCTTCGCGTCCACGAGATCCCCGAGCCGGCCGGGGAGCAGTCCACCGATGTCGCCGATTCCACCGGGCAGCTTGTCGCCGATACCGCCCGGCAGCTCGTCGATGCCCTTCTCGATTCCCTTGTCGATCCCGAGCTGCTCGCCGTCGATCGTGACGAGGTCGTGACCGACCCAGGCGAGCCCCGCGAGCATCCCGAGGAAGAGGACGATCACCGCACCCGCACGCGCGACGAGTTCGGCGGGAGAGATCACGACCCCCGCCCCACGCAGCGAACGCAAGAAGAAGTGGGCGAGCAGGAGCGCTCCGACCAAACCCACACCGAGTGGCGCAATATCGACTGTCGTGGTCGCCTCGGCGTCGTCCAGACCGAAGGCGGAGACGTCGCCGGACGGCGTGACCGAACCTCCCGCGCCCAGTGCGACGGTGGCCGCCGTCAGCGGCCCGAGCGCGGCCACCGCGTCCGCGCCGAGCAGATGCAGGGCGAGCGCGGCCGTCCCCGCCATGCCCACCAGCGCCCAACTGACCGCGGCGATCGCGGAGAGCAGCACATCGCCCCACCGCACGCCCCGGCTCTCGCCGTTCCGTTCCTCGGCCTGCATCAGGACCCCCCGGACCGCAGCGCGTTGCCCTGAATGCACTTAATGCTCTCAATGAGCATGATCCGTATGCACTGGTGGGCGCTTACTACTCTCCGGGGCGATTTCTTCTCCGTCAACGGGGCAACCCGTCACGCGCGTACGCAGTCTTCACAAGGCCCGACTTTCGGTCAGAGCCCTCCGCCTGAAATAGTTCCTCCCGATGTTCGACATCCCTAGACTCCCCATCGATGGGGGCTAGCTCGGGGGACAACTCAGTGGGGCATGGAGTGCCGGAACTCGTACTGGAATTGAATGGCAGGACCTGGACGCTCGACGCGTCCAGGCCGTACACCCTCGGACGTGATCCGCAGGGGGATATCTCGCTCGACGACGCCAGGGTGTCCTGGCGTCATGCGACGATCAGCTGGAGCGGCCGTAGTTGGATCATCGAGGACCACGGCAGCACCAATGGCACCTTCGTGCAGGGCCAGCGGATCCACCAGATGGAAATCGGTCCGGGCACGGCCGTGCACCTCGGCAACGCGACCGACGGTCCGCTGGTGAACGTGTCCGGTGGCGCCGCGGCCGCGGCCGTCTCCACGCCGCAGCACGCTCAGCAGCACGCGCCCCAGCAGCACCAGCAGGAAGCACCCGGCTGGGCCGCTCAGGCAGCGCAGCAGCAGGCACCCCAGCAGCAGGCCCCGTACCAGCCGCAGCAGCAGGGCTGGCAGCAGCAACAGCAGCCGCCGCAGCAGCACCAGGCGCCGGTGCACCAGCAGCAGCCGCCTCAGCAGCAGCACCAGTCGCACGTGCCCCCGCAGCAGGGCGGCCCGTCCGAGCAGTACGTACAGAAAACTCCGGGTTCCGGCGGCGTCGCGGGGGCCCCGCCGGTCCACGGCGACCGCAGCCCGACGACGTTCCACCAGCTGGCCCTGGGCCGCAAGATGCGGATCGGCCGTGCGCTCGAGAACGAGCTGGTCGTCTCCGACCTGCAGGTCTCGCGCCACCACGCCGAGTTCACGGCGACGCCCGACGGCCGCTTCGAGATCCACGACCTCGGGTCCCACAACGGCACGTACGTCAACGGCCAGCCGATCGCGAAGTCCTCCACGGTCACCATCGGCCCGAACGACATCGTCGGCGTCGGCCACTCGACCTTCCGCATCGTCGGCGGACAGCTCGAGGAGTTCGTCGACACCGGTGACGTCTCCTTCTCGGCCCGCCACCTCACGGTCACGGTCGACGGCGGCAAGCAGATCCTCAAGGACGTCTCCTTCGGCGTCCCGGAGAAGTCGCTGATCGCGGTCATCGGCCCCTCGGGTTCCGGCAAGTCCACCCTGCTCAAGGCGCTCACCGGCTACCGGCCCGCCAACCAGGGCGACGTCCTGTACGACAACAGGAACCTCTACAAGCAGTTCGCCGAGCTGCGTCAGCGCATCGGTCTGGTCCCGCAGGACGACATCCTGCACAAGGAGCTGACCGTCAAGAAGGCCCTCAAGTACGCGGCCAAGCTGCGCTTCCCGGCCGACACCACGGAGGCCGAGCGCGAGTCCCGCATCGACGAGGTGCTGCGCGAGCTCAAGCTGGACATCCACAAGGAGAAGAAGGTCACCTCCCTCTCCGGCGGCCAGCGCAAGCGCGTGTCGGTGGCCCTGGAGCTCCTGACCAAGCCCTCGCTGATCTTCCTGGACGAGCCGACCTCCGGCCTCGACCCGGGCATGGACCGCGACGTCATGCAGCTCCTGCGCGGCCTCGCCGACGACGGCCGCACGGTCCTCGTCGTCACGCACTCGGTCGCCGAGCTGGCGATCTGCGACAAGCTCCTGGTGATGGCGCCCGGCGGTTCGGTGGCGTACTTCGGCCCGCCGGAGGAAGCCCTCAACTTCTTCGGCTACAGCACCTGGGCCGACGTCTTCTCCGCCTTCGAGAACTACCGCGACTACGACTGGGCGGGCCGCTGGAAGGGCTCGCAGCACTACCAGATGTACGCCGCGGACATCGACGCCGTCGCCGCGCAGTCCGTACAGATGCCGCCGCCGCAGGCGGTCAGGCCACCGAAACCGCAGGGCTGGGGGTCACAGCTGTGGACCCTGATCCGGCGCTACGTCTCCGTGATCGCCTCCGACAAGGGCTTCATGGGCCTGATGGTGATCCTGCCCGCGGTCCTCGGCATCGTCAGCGTCGTGATCCCGGCCGACTTCGGCCTCGCGCCACCGAAACCGCCGGTCAAGTTCAACGGGGACGCCGGCACCATCATGCTGATCCTCGCGGTCGGCATGTGCTTCTCCGGCGCGGCCAACTCCGTACGTGAGCTGATCAAGGAACGGGTCATCTACGAACGGGAACGGGCCACCGGCCTGTCCCGCTCGGCGTACCTGATGTCCAAGGTCATCGTCCTCGGCGTGATCACGGCCCTCCAGGGCGTCATCATCTGCGGCATCGGCTTCGCCCCCCGCGAGCTGCCGGAAGAGGGCCTCATCATGCCCCCGGCCGCGGAGATCTGCCTGACGATCATCGCGCTCGGCTTCACGTCGATGATGTTCGGCCTGGTCATCTCCTCGCTGGTGAAGACCTCCGAGAAGACCATGCCGCTCCTGGTCATGTTCGCGATCGTCCAGGTCGTGTTCACCGGCGTCCTCTTCCAGATCTACGGCTCGCCCGGCCTGGAGCAGTTCGCCTGGCTCATGCCGTCCCGCTGGGCCATCGCAGGCGCGGGCGCCACGCTCGACCTGGCGCACCTCATGCCGCCGTGGGACCCGAAGAAGCCGAACGACCTCGACCCGCTGTGGGAGCACTCCGCGGGCCAGTGGGGCCTCAACATCACGATCCTGATCCTGCTCGGCGTCATCTGCGGCTTCGCGGTCGCGCGCCTGCTGCGCCGCCACGAGCCGGAGGTCATGCGCAAGTGACCCGGTGCCCTCGGGCACACGAGAAGGGCGGCACCCCGCACGGGGTGCCGCCCTTCGGCGTCTCGCGAACCTCAGCGTCGGCTGAAGAGGTCCAGTGATCAGGCGATCAAGGCTCAGTAGGCGCCGTTCACGTTGTCCATCGAGCCGTACCGGTCGGCGGCGTAGTTGGCCGCGGCCGTGATGTTGGCGACCGGGTCGTAGATGTTCGTCGAGGTGCCCTCGACGTGATAGGCGTCGAACGTCGGCTTGATGACCTGGAGCAGGCCGATCGACGGGGTGCCGTTGATCGCGTTGATGTCCCAGCCGTTCACGGCGTTCGGGTTGCCCGAGGACTCACGGATGATGTTGCGGTGCAGGCCCTCGTAGGTGCCGGGGATGCCCTTGGACTTCATGATGTCGAGGGACTGGCGGATCCAGCCGTCGAGGTTGTTGGCGTAGACCGGCTTGCGGGCGGCGGCCCGGCTGGCGGCCTCCTTGGCCTTGCGCTCGTCCTCGGCCCGCTTCTTCGCGGCGGCCTCGTCGGCGCGCTTCTTGGCCTCGTCGGCCTTCTTCTTCTCGGCGGCGGCCTTCTCGGCGGCGTCCTTGGCCTGCTTGTCGGCGTTGGACTGCTGCTTCGAGACGCTGGCGTGGACGGCCTGCTGCGCGTTGGTGCCCGCGGCGAAGGCGACGGGGGAGACGTCGCCGGCGGCCTGGGTGGTGGCCTCGGAGTTGCCCGGCACGAGGGAGAACGCGAGGGCGGCGGCGCCGAGCGTGGCGACACCGGCGATCGAGAGCTTCTGGCTCTTGGTCACGGTCGAGCGACTATGACCAGGAAGGCTGTGCTTGGACATGCGAGATGGACCTCTTCGGATAGCGGAGGTCGCTCTGAACCGGTGGGGGACAGGGTGCTTCTCCGGCAAAACGCCGCGGTGCAGAGACCGCGGCGCCGAGCGACGGGAGCAATTCTTAGCGGCAGCAAAAATCTGTGGCAAAGGTGTGACGTACGATCGCGCATAGTGGATCAGTCGATCCGCACAAGCCTCCGACGGCACGCATCCCCGTGACATTAAGGGATTCTTTAACTCCTAGGGACCTTCGTACGTGATGTGCGTCCTATGCGCGGGCTCACATCGAACACGTAACAGTCTCACCATGAGTTGCCCGAGCAACGCTCTCCGTGAGGGTGCCCATCGCGGCGCGCACGGACCATGGACCTAGGCCCCGCGCCCTAGGCGCAGGCCTCCACAGGGCGGATACGCACGGTCACACCCCGCCGGTAGCGTGGGTCCATGAGCCAAGGACCCCGATCCGGCCTGACCGCGGTGAGCTCCGCGCTCCTCGCCATGAGCAGGCACCTCGAGGTGCGCGACGTCCTCAAGACGATCGTCGCCTCGGCCCGCGAGCTGCTCGACGCCGAGTACGCCGCGCTCGGGGTCCCGGACGACCACGGCGGCTTCGCCCAGTTCGTCGTCGACGGGGTCAGCGACGACCAGTGGAAGGCCATCGGCCCGCTGCCCCGGCAGCACGGCATCCTCGCCTCGATGCTGCAGAAGGGCGAGACCGTCCGCCTCGGCGACGTGCGCGAGGACCCGCGCTTCGGCGGCTGGCCCTCCGCCCACCCGGACATGTCCGACTTTCTGGGCGTGCCCATCCGCTCCGACGACGAGACACTCGGCGCGCTCTTCCTCGCCAACAAGAAGTGCCCCAAGCCCCAGGGCATGTGCGGCTTCACCGAGGACGACGCCGAGCTCCTCGCCATCCTCGCCCAGCACGCCGCCATCGCCCTCACCAACGCCCGCCTGTACGAGCGCAGCCGCGAGCTGACCATCGCCGAGGAACGCTCCCGCCTCGCCCACGAACTGCACGACGCGGTCAGCCAGAAACTCTTCTCGCTGCGCCTGACGGCCCAGGCCGCCGCGGCCCTCGTGGACCGCGACCCGTCCCGCGCCAAGGGCGAACTGCAACAGGTCGCGGTGCTCGCGGCCGAAGCCGCCGACGAACTGCGCGCCGCCGTCGTCGAGCTGCGCCCCGCGGCCCTCGACGAGGACGGCCTGGTGGCCACCTTGCGCACCCACACCCAGGTGCTGCACCGCGCGCACTCCGCCGAGGTCACCTTCGAGAGCAACGGGGTGCGCGCCCTGCCCGCCTCCCAGGAAGAAGCCATGCTGCGGGTCGCCCAGGAGGCCCTGCACAACGCTCTGCGCCACTCCGGCGCCGAGCACGTCGCCGTGTTCCTGGACAAGCGCGGCGCCGGCGCCGCGCTGCGCGTCGTCGACGACGGCTCGGGCTTCGACCCGAGGACGGTGCGGAGGGCAGGGCGCCACCTCGGTCTGGTCTCCATGCGGGACCGGGCGAGCGGGGTCGGCGGACGGCTGACCGTGGATTCGGAGCCCGGCAAGGGCACAACGATCGAGATGGAGGTCCCCGGTGGCTGACGCGGTGCTCAACACAGGGACGAAAATCCGGGTGCTGCTCGTCGACGACCACCAGGTGGTCCGCCGAGGCCTGCGCACGTTCCTGGAGATCCAGGACGACATCGACGTCGTCGGAGAGGCGTCGGACGGCGCCGGAGGAGTCGCCCAGGCCGAGGAGCTGAAACCGGACGTCGTCCTGATGGACGTCAAGATGCCCGGCATGGACGGCGTCGAGGCGCTGCGCAAGCTCCGCGAACTGGCCAACCCCGCGCGCGTGCTCATCGTCACCAGCTTCACCGAGCAGCGCACGGTCGTCCCGGCCCTGCGCGCCGGCGCCGCGGGATACGTGTACAAGGACGTCGACCCGGACGCCCTCGCCGGCGCCATCCGCTCCGTGCACGCCGGGCACGTGCTCCTGCAGCCCGAGGTGGCGGGCGCCCTCCTCTCCCAGGAGGAGACGGGCGGCGGGCAGGGCAGGGGCGGCTCGCTCACCGAACGGGAGCGCGAGGTCCTCTGCCTGATCGCCGACGGCCGCTCGAACCGCGAGATCGCCCGCGCCCTCGTCCTCTCCGAGAAGACCGTCAAGACCCATGTCTCGAACATCCTGATGAAGCTCGACCTGGCGGACCGCACCCAGGCCGCGCTCTGGGCCGTACGCCACGGCGTGACCGGCTGAGACCGCCCCGTCGCCCCGTCGACCCGCGGTCTGAGATTCATACCGTCGTGTGGATGTCCCCCGGATGGCGTATCCCCGGGGGCGTTCGGGCGTTCTCCAGTGCGTGCTGCGGCGGCTGGCCGCAGCTTCTGCTCAGGAGGAACGTAGAAGTGAAGAACCTGAAGAAGGCCGCTGCCGTCACGATGGTGGCCGGCGGCCTGGTTGCGGCCGGCGCCGGCATGGCTTCCGCCCACGGTGGCGCGCACGCCGACGGAGTCGCCAAGAACTCCCCCGGTGTCGTCTCGGGCAACCTGGTCCAGGCCCCGGTCCACGTCCCGGTGAACGTCTGCGGCAACACCGTCACCGTCATCGGCGGCCTCAACCCGGTGTTCGGCAACGTCTGCAAGAACTTCTGATCGCATCCTGCGAGCAGCACGCCCCCTGGCCCCGGCATCCCCGGGGTCACCCATGTCAGCAGGAGGAGCACGTCCCATGAACAGCATCGCCAAGAAGGCCGCACTCGCCGTCGTCGCCGCCGGTCTCGCCGCGGGCGCGTCCGCCGGAGTCGCCTCCGCCACCTCGGACGCGCAGGCCGACGGTGTCGCCACGAAGTCCCCGGGCATCGGCTCCGGCAACCTCGTCCAGGTGCCGGTCGACGTCCCGGTCAACGCCACCGGCAACAGCGTCAACGTCATCGGTGTCCTCAACCCGGCGTTCGCCAACCACACGGTGAACCGCTGAGGCACAAGCCCCGGCGCGGGCCCCGCGGACCGAGACGGTCCGCGGGGCCCCCGCGTCATCCGCACGAGGACAGGACCTCAGCGCCCGCCGCCCCGCTCCCGCTCCTCCACATACGAGTTGAACGCGGCCACCTGCGCCCGCCGCGCCGTCCGCTCCACGGGCCGCAGCGCCTGCCCACGCGCGGCCATCTCCGACGCGCTCACAGCCCCGCCGTGCCCGTTCTCGTACGCCAGCGAGATCAGCAGACCGACCCGCTGAGCCAGCTCGAGGACCCGCACCGCACGCGGCGGATAACCGGGCGCGAGCAGCTCGCGCCCCCGCTCCGCACGCGCCCGGTACGCGTCGAGCGCCGCCTCCGCCACCGGCCCCGACCCGGCGACGTCGAGCCGCGACAACACCTCCGTCGCCTCCCGCAGCGCCTCCGCGAGCTCCCGCTCCGCCTCGCCGAGCGAGGGGACATCGGCGGGCGGCGCCTCACGCACGGGCAGGCAGTGCCAGACGACCTCCACATGGACGTCGCCGTCGGGCCCCGCCTCGTACACCTCGGGCACGAGCCCGTACGGCGCGCCGAAACCGACGACGGCCTCCTCCGCCTCCAAGGCGCGCGCATTGAACTCGGGCGGCCCGCTCAGCCCCAGCGGATGCCCCGGCGCGGGCAGCGCCACCCGCAGACCGGTCACCCCCAGCGAGCGCAGCCGTCCCATGGCGAGCGTCAGACCGACCGGGCCCGATTCCCCGGGAAGTCCTTCGACGCGGTGCACCGCGTCGTCGCCGACCATCGCGAGCACGGCGTCATCCGGAGAAACAAGTCCGGCCAAAAGGGCATTTCCCCATGCGGCCAGGCGTCCTGAGCGTGGTTCCGAGAGCATGCACACAGCCTAAGGACCGGCCTCACGACAGGAACGGTCGGCCGGTGGCGTAGGTTTTATCCGGGGGCCGCGTCCACAGGCGCGAGCGACGACCGAGACTGCAATGGGAGACAGCGCGCTCATGAGCGATGTACTGGAGCTTGAGGACGTATCTGTGGTCCGCGAGGGCCGGGCTCTGGTGGACCAGGTCTCCTGGTCGGTCAAGGAAGGGGAGCGCTGGGTCATCCTCGGCCCCAACGGCGCCGGCAAGACCACCCTCCTCAACGTCGCGTCCAGCTACCTCTACCCGAGCACCGGCACCGCCACCATCCTCGGCGAGACCCTCGGCAAGCCCGGCACGGACGTCTTCGAACTGCGCCCGCGCATCGGCGTCGCCGGCATCGCGATGGCGGAGAAGCTGCCCAAGCGCCAGACCGTCCTCCAGACGGTCCTCACCGCCGCCTACGGAATGACCGCCGGTTGGCACGAGGACTACGAAGACGTGGACGAGCAGCGCGCCCGCGCCTTCCTCGACCGCCTCGGCATGAGCGACTACCTCGACCGCAGGTTCGGCACCCTCTCCGAGGGCGAGCGCAAGCGCACCCTGATCGCCCGCGCCCTGATGACCGACCCCGAGCTGCTCCTCCTCGACGAGCCCGCCGCGGGCCTCGACCTCGGCGGTCGCGAAGATCTCGTACGCCGCCTCGGCCGCCTCGCCCGCGACCCGATCGCCCCCTCGATGATCATGGTCACGCACCACGTCGAGGAGATCGCGCCCGGCTTCACCCACGTCCTGATGATCCGCCAGGGCAAGGTCCTCGCCGCGGGCCCGCTGGAGTTGGAGCTCACCTCCCGCAACCTCTCCCTCTGTTTCGGCCTCCCGCTGGTCGTCGAGCAGCGCAACGACCGCTGGACCGCCACGGGCCTCCCGCTCAGCTGATCGGCGCCCTGTCCCCGGAGGGACCCGCGGTCCTACGATGACCACGTGGACATCGACGCATGGGTGTGGTGGCTGATCGGGGCCGCCGCGCTCGGAATCCCACTCGTACTGACCGCGATGCCGGAGTTCGGCATGCTCGCCGTCGGCGCCGTCGCGGCCTCCGTGACCGCGGGCCTCGGCGGCGGCGTCGTGCTCCAAGTCGTCGTCTTCGCCGCGGTATCGGTGGCGCTCATCGCCGTCGTACGCCCGATCGCGACCCGGCACCGCGCCGGACGGCCCGAACTGGCCACCGGAGTCGAGGCCCTGAAGGGCAGATCCGCACTGGTCCTCGAACGGGTCGACGGCTCCGGCGGACGCATCAAGCTGGCGGGAGAGATCTGGTCGGCCCGCGCCCTCGACACCGACCGTGCCTACGAAGCGGGCCAGGAGGTCGACGTCGTGGAGATCGACGGAGCGACGGCCGTCGTCATGTGAATGCCCCACGGGCGGTACGACGGTCTGACAGACTCGACCAGCAAGATCTTCGCGACCGCGCGGAATCTTTCGGGAACGCGGAATCTTTCGGGAACACCGAGGCATGAAGGGTACGGGGAACCACGATGCAACCAATCATCATCGTCCTGATCATTCTGGTGGTGCTGGTATTCATCGCCCTGATCAAGACCATCCAGGTCATCCCACAGGCCAGCGCCGCCATCGTCGAACGCTTCGGCCGCTACACCCGCACGCTGAACGCCGGACTGAACATCGTCGTCCCGTTCATCGACTCGATCCGCAACCGCATCGACCTGCGTGAACAGGTCGTCCCCTTCCCGCCGCAGCCCGTGATCACCCAGGACAACCTGGTGGTCAACATCGACACTGTCATCTACTACCAGGTGACCGACGCCAGGGCCGCGACATACGAGGTCGCCAGCTACATCCAGGCGATCGAGCAGCTCACCGTCACCACCCTGCGCAACATCATCGGTGGCATGGACCTGGAGCGGACCCTGACCTCCCGCGAGGAGATCAACGCGGCCCTGCGCGGCGTCCTCGACGAGGCGACCGGCAAGTGGGGCATCCGTGTCAACCGCGTCGAGCTCAAGGCGATCGAGCCGCCGACCTCCATCCAGGACTCGATGGAGAAGCAGATGCGCGCCGACCGCGACAAGCGCGCGGCGATCCTCCAGGCCGAAGGTGTACGGCAGTCGGAGATCCTGCGCGCCGAGGGCGAGAAGCAGTCCGCGATCCTGCGCGCCGAAGGTGAGGCCAAGGCCGCCGCCCTGCGCGCCGAAGGCGAGGCCCAGGCGATCCGCACGGTCTTCGAGTCGATCCACGCGGGCGACCCCGACCAGAAGCTCCTGTCCTACCAGTACCTCCAGATGCTCCCGAAGATCGCCGAGGGCGACGCCAACAAGCTCTGGATCGTGCCCAGCGAGATCGGCGACGCCCTCAAGGGCCTCGGCGGCGCACTCGGCAACTTCGGCCCGCTCGGCGGCGGTTCCGGCGGCTCGGCCCCCGCCACCGAGCGCCGCGAACAGCCCCCGATCGACTGACGAGCCACGACGGTCCCGCGGCCACAGCGTCAGGCCGCGGGCCGCGCCAGCCAGTGAGGCAGGGAGGCCAAGTCCTCCCGCCCGAGCGCCAGGAGCATCGCGTCCGCGGGCGTCGGCTCGAACGGCTGCCGCAGCAGCGGCATCCCCGCCTCCTCCGGAGTACGGTTCGCTTTGCGGTGGTTGTCCAGCGCGCACGAAGCGACCGTGTTCAGCCAGGAGTCGGCGCCGCCCTGCGACCGCGGGACCACGTGGTCCACGGTCGTGGCGCGCCTGCCGCAGTACGCACACCGGTGCCGGTCCCTGACCAGCACGCCCCGCCTCGACCACGGTGCCTGTCTTCGGAACGGCACCCGCACGTACCTGCAGAGCCTGATCACCCGGGGCACGGGTATGTCGATCGCCGCCGCGCGCACACGCAGTCCGGGGTGGGCGTGCTCGACCACGGCCTTGTCCTGGAGCACCAGAACGACGGCCCGGTTGAGCGACACCGTCGAGAGCGGCTCGAAGCTCGCGTTCAGCACCAACGTGTCCCGCATCAACCTGCCCACCTCCCGTATGCACCGGCCCACCGCTTGGCGGGCTGGGGATCAACTCTGGCCGGGCACGCCGAGATGGACAACGCAATAAAAAATGCCCGCCTCTGATCACTTCCATGACCAGAGGCGGGCAAACACTGAGTGAACGCTCAGTACCTGACAGTTGCTCAGCTCTCCGCGGGAGCCGCGTACTCGGCGATCACCTGGGCGCGCGCCAGCGTGTGGAACCGGAGGTTGAAGCCCACGAACGCGGGCGGGGCGTCCGAATCGGGACCCAGTTTCTCCTGGTCCACCGCGTACACGGTGAACACATAACGGTGCGGCCGGTCGCCGGCAGGCGGCGCCGCCCCCCCGAAGTCCTTCGTCCCGAAGTCGTTGCGCACCTGCACCGCGCCCTCGGGCAGCCCCTCGAACTTCCCGCTGCCCGCACCGCCCGGCAGCTCGGTCACCGAGACCGGGATGTCGAAGACGGTCCAGTGCCAGAACCCGCTGCCCGTCGGGGCGTCCGGGTCGAAGCAGGTCACGGCGAAGCTCTTGGTCTCCGGCGGGAAGCCCTCCCACCGCAGCTGCGGCGAGGTGTTCCCGGCCGCGTAGACCTGAGCGTCCTTGAGGACCGCACCCGGCTCGAAGTCCTCGCTCGTGACCGTGAAGGACGGCACGGGCGGGTGGAAGTCATGGGGGAGCGGCGGCCTCTTGAGCTCGCTCACGTAGGCACCTCCTGGTTGATTGCTGGTCCTCGTCGATCCCTCCGAGCCTAGAACCAGTTGCGCTTGCTGCCGACCTGGGACAGCCACTCGTTCAGGTACGCCGCCCAGTCCGTCCCCTGGAAGTCGTTGAGCCCGACCTTGAACGAACGGAACGAGTCGCTGCCCTCGCTGAACAGACCCGGCTTCTTGTCCATCTCCAGGACGACGTCCATCTCGCGGTCGTCGGCGACGAAGCTCAGCTCGACCTGGTTGAGCCCGCGGTACTGCTGCGGCGGGAAGAACTCGATCTCCTGATAGAAGGGCAGCTTCTGCCGTGTGCCGCGGATGTGGCCGCGCTCCATGTCCGCGCTCTTGAAGCGGAAGCCCAGCTGGATGAAGGCGTCCAGGATGGCCTGCTGTGCCGGCAGCGGGTGCACGTTGATCGGGTCCAGGTCACTGGAGTCCACGGCGCGCGCGATCTCCAGCTCGGTGGTCACACCGATGTTCATGCCGCGCAGCTGCTGCCCGTCGATGCTCGTGACCGGGGTCTCCCAGGGGATCTCCAGGGTGAACTGCACGGCGTGCACCTGCTTGGCCTGGAGCGTGAAGGCGCCGCCGAGCCGTACCTTGGTGAACTCGATGTCCTGCTTGGTCTCCTGGTCGTTGCCCTCGACCTCGACCCGTGCCTGCAGACCGACGGAGAGACCCTCGATCTCCTGGTCCACCGAACCGCCCTGGATCCGCACCTCGCCCTGGACGACGCCGCCCGGGACCACGTTGACCTCGGCCAGCACGGTCTCCACCGAGGCGCCACCGGCGCCCAGACTCGCGAGCAGCTTCTTGAACCCCATGACACTCCATCCCCAGGCCGCCGCCTGTGGCTCGTCCCGACGTGAATACTTGATCGATAGAAACGCGAGGGAACCGTCCGTGGTTCCGCACCCTCACCCTGACAACCGAGCGGCCCGTGGCCCACCCGTGTAGGAAGACAAGTGCAGTACGCTCGTACGGCATGATCGCGAGCCCTGACCGTACGCCCCTGACCCGAGACTTCTTCGACCGGCCGGTCCTGGAGGTCGCCCCGGATCTGCTCGGCCGCATCCTCGTACGCGACTCGGCGGACGGCCCGATCGAAGTGCGCCTCACGGAGGTGGAGGCGTACGCCGGTGAGGTCGACCCCGGCTCCCATGCCTACCGTGGTCGCACCGCCCGGAACAGCGTGATGTTCGGACAGGGCGGACACATGTACGTCTACTTCACCTACGGCATGTGGCACTGCATGAACCTGGTGTGCGGTCCTGAGGGCAAGGCAGGCGCGGTCCTGCTGCGCGCGGGCGAGATCACGGAGGGCGTGGAGCTCGCCCGCACACGACGACTCTCGGCCCGCAACGACAAGGAACTGGCCAAAGGTCCCGCCCGCCTGGCCACCGCACTTGACGTGGACCGGCAGCTCGACGGTGCCGACGTCTGCGGGGACCCGTCCTCCCCGTTCTCCGTACTGACCGGCACACCCACCCCGTCCGACCAGGTCAGCAGCGGACCGCGCACGGGCGTGGCGGGGGAGGGCGGCGTCCACCCGTGGCGCTTCTGGATGACCAACGACCCTACGGTCAGCCCCTATCGGGCCCATGTGCCCCGTCGCCGCCGAACTTGACGCGGCCTTGGTGCCTCCGTAAGGTAGTCCGAGTCGCTTGAACCGGGTACGGCAATCTGCCGACAGCGGGAAGCGGCCAACCACTACCAAACGACTTCCCCTCGGCGGGGTCCTTTTCCGTATGCCTGCATGCCGGAATTCGAACTCGCGAGACTCGATTATGAGTTGCGGAGGGAATCCGCTAAAGTAGTGAGCACGCCGAAAGGCAAAGGCCCTCCAACGGCCACCGGAAATGAAATCCGAACCGGAAACGGAACGGAAAACGGATCTGGTAAGGTTGGAAACACGAAATGCCGAAGGGAAGCGCCCGGAGGAAAGCCCCAGAAAATGTTCTGCGGGTGAGTACAAAGGAAGCGTCCGTTCCTTGAGAACTCAACAGCGTGCCAAAAGTCAACGCCAGATATGTTGATAACCCCGGCTCACTTCGGTGAGTTGGAGGTTCCTTTGAAAAACACAGCGAGGACGCTGTGAACGGACGGGATTATTCCTCCCGACCGTTCCGCTCTCGTGCTGTGTCACCGGATTACCGGTACACATTCACGGAGAGTTTGATCCTGGCTCAGGACGAACGCTGGCGGCGTGCTTAACACATGCAAGTCGAACGATGAACCACTTCGGTGGGGATTAGTGGCGAACGGGTGAGTAACACGTGGGCAATCTGCCCTTCACTCTGGGACAAGCCCTGGAAACGGGGTCTAATACCGGATAACACCTTCCCTCTCCTGAGGGAGGGTTAAAAGCTCCGGCGGTGAAGGATGAGCCCGCGGCCTATCAGCTTGTTGGTGAGGTAATGGCTCACCAAGGCGACGACGGGTAGCCGGCCTGAGAGGGCGACCGGCCACACTGGGACTGAGACACGGCCCAGACTCCTACGGGAGGCAGCAGTGGGGAATATTGCACAATGGGCGAAAGCCTGATGCAGCGACGCCGCGTGAGGGATGACGGCCTTCGGGTTGTAAACCTCTTTCAGCAGGGAAGAAGCGAAAGTGACGGTACCTGCAGAAGAAGCGCCGGCTAACTACGTGCCAGCAGCCGCGGTAATACGTAGGGCGCAAGCGTTGTCCGGAATTATTGGGCGTAAAGAGCTCGTAGGCGGCTTGTCACGTCGGTTGTGAAAGCCCGGGGCTTAACCCCGGGTCTGCAGTCGATACGGGCAGGCTAGAGTGTGGTAGGGGAGATCGGAATTCCTGGTGTAGCGGTGAAATGCGCAGATATCAGGAGGAACACCGGTGGCGAAGGCGGATCTCTGGGCCATTACTGACGCTGAGGAGCGAAAGCGTGGGGAGCGAACAGGATTAGATACCCTGGTAGTCCACGCCGTAAACGGTGGGAACTAGGTGTTGGCGACATTCCACGTCGTCGGTGCCGCAGCTAACGCATTAAGTTCCCCGCCTGGGGAGTACGGCCGCAAGGCTAAAACTCAAAGGAATTGACGGGGGCCCGCACAAGCAGCGGAGCATGTGGCTTAATTCGACGCAACGCGAAGAACCTTACCAAGGCTTGACATACACCGGAAAGCATCAGAGATGGTGCCCCCCTTGTGGTCGGTGTACAGGTGGTGCATGGCTGTCGTCAGCTCGTGTCGTGAGATGTTGGGTTAAGTCCCGCAACGAGCGCAACCCTTGTTCTGTGTTGCCAGCATGCCCTTCGGGGTGATGGGGACTCACAGAAGACCGCCGGGGTCAACTCGGAGGAAGGTGGGGACGACGTCAAGTCATCATGCCCCTTATGTCTTGGGCTGCACACGTGCTACAATGGCAGGTACAATGAGCAGCGATACCGCGAGGTGGAGCGAATCTCAAAAAGCCTGTCTCAGTTCGGATTGGGGTCTGCAACTCGACCCCATGAAGTCGGAGTTGCTAGTAATCGCAGATCAGCATTGCTGCGGTGAATACGTTCCCGGGCCTTGTACACACCGCCCGTCACGTCACGAAAGTCGGTAACACCCGAAGCCGGTGGCCCAACCCCTTGTGGGAGGGAGCTGTCGAAGGTGGGACTGGCGATTGGGACGAAGTCGTAACAAGGTAGCCGTACCGGAAGGTGCGGCTGGATCACCTCCTTTCTAAGGAGCACTTCTTACCGAGTCCGCTCGGTCAGAGGCCACTACGTCGGCAAACGTCCGACGGTGGTTGCTCATGGGTGGAACGTTGACTACTCGGCACACTTGATCGTCTTCTCCTTCTAGTACTGCTCGTCAGAGCGTGGAGGGTTGAGGGAAGCGGTAAGGGTGTCGGGCACGCTGTTGGGTATCTGAAGGTACGGCCGGTTTACGGCTGCCTTCAGTGCCGACCCCAGTGCACTCACTGGTTTCCAGTGGGGTGATGGGTGGTTGGTCGTTGTTTGAGAACTGCACAGTGGACGCGAGCATCTGTGGCCAAGTTTTTAAGGGCGCACGGTGGATGCCTTGGCACCAGGAACCGATGAAGGACGTGGGAGGCCACGATAGTCCCCGGGGAGTCGTCAACCAGGCTTTGATCCGGGGGTTTCCGAATGGGGAAACCCGGCAGTCGTCATGGGCTGTCACCCGCTGCTGAACACATAGGCAGTGTGGAGGGAACGCGGGGAAGTGAAACATCTCAGTACCCGCAGGAAGAGAAAACAACCGTGATTCCGGGAGTAGTGGCGAGCGAAACCGGATGAGGCCAAACCGTATGCGTGTGAGACCCGGCAGGGGTTGCGCATACGGGGTTGTGGGATCTCTCTTTCACAGTCTGCCGGCTGTGAGACGAGTCAGAAACCGTTGATGTAGGCGAAGGACATGCGAAAGGTCCGGCGTAGAGGGTAAGACCCCCGTAGTCGAAACGTCAGCGGCTCGTTTGAGAGACACCCAAGTAGCACGGGGCCCGAGAAATCCCGTGTGAATCTGGCGGGACCACCCGTTAAGCCTAAATATTCCCTGGTGACCGATAGCGGATAGTACCGTGAGGGAATGGTGAAAAGTACCGCGGGAGCGGAGTGAAATAGTACCTGAAACCGTGTGCCTACAAGCCGTGGGAGCGTCGGATGCTGGACTTGTCCAGCATCTCGTGACTGCGTGCCTTTTGAAGAATGAGCCTGCGAGTTTGCGGTGTGTTGCGAGGTTAACCCGTGTGGGGAAGCCGTAGCGAAAGCGAGTCCGAATAGGGCGGTTTAGTAGCGCGCTCAAGACCCGAAGCGGAGTGATCTAGCCATGGGCAGGTTGAAGCGGCTGTAAGAGGTCGTGGAGGACCGAACCCACCAGGGTTGAAAACCTGGGGGATGACCTGTGGTTAGGGGTGAAAGGCCAATCAAACTCCGTGATAGCTGGTTCTCCCCGAAATGCATTTAGGTGCAGCGTCGTGTGTTTCTTGCCGGAGGTAGAGCACTGGATAGGCGATGGGCCCTACCGGGTTACTGACCTTAGCCAAACTCCGAATGCCGGTAAGTGAGAGCGCGGCAGTGAGACTGTGGGGGATAAGCTCCATGGTCGAGAGGGAAACAGCCCAGAGCATCGACTAAGGCCCCTAAGCGTACGCTAAGTGGGAAAGGATGTGGAGTCGCAGAGACAACCAGGAGGTTGGCTTAGAAGCAGCCACCCTTGAAAGAGTGCGTAATAGCTCACTGGTCTAGTGATTCCGCGCCGACAATGTAGCGGGGCTCAAGCGTACCGCCGAAGTCGTGTCATTCCAGCACATACCCCCAACGGGGGCTGGGATGGGTAGGGGAGCGTCGTGTGCCGGGTGAAGCTGCGCCGGAAGGCAGTGGTGGACGGTTCACGAGTGAGAATGCAGGCATGAGTAGCGATACATACGTGAGAAACGTGTGCGCCGATTGACTAAGGGTTCCTGGGTCAAGCTGATCTGCCCAGGGTAAGTCGGGACCTAAGGCGAGGCCGACAGGCGTAGTCGATGGATAACCGGTTGATATTCCGGTACCCGCTGTGAAGCGTCAAACATCGAGCCCATTAATGCTAAGGCCGTGAAGCCGCCCTGGAGCCTTCGGGCAAAGGGGAGTGGTGGAGCCGCTGACCCAAGGTGGTAGTAGGTGAGTGATGGGGTGACGCAGGAAGGTAGTCCAGCCCGGGCGGTGGTTGTCCCGGGGTAAGGGTGTAGCCCGTCATCTAGGTAAATCCGGATGACATGTGGGTGAGACCTGATGCCGAGCCGATTGTGGTGAAGTGGATGATCCTATGCTGTCGAGAAAAGCCTCTAGCGAGTTTCATGGCGGCCCGTACCCTAAACCGACTCAGGTGGTCAGGTAGAGAATACCGAGGCGTTCGGGTGAACTATGGTTAAGGAACTCGGCAAAATGCCCCCGTAACTTCGGGAGAAGGGGGGCCATTCCTGGTGATGAGTTTTGCACTCTGAGCTGGGGGTGGCCGCAGAGACCAGCGAGAAGCGACTGTTTACTAAAAACACAGGTCCGTGCGAAGCCGTAAGGCGATGTATACGGACTGACGCCTGCCCGGTGCTGGAACGTTAAGGGGACCGGTTAGTGCGCTTTCGGGCGTGCGAAGCTGAGAACTTAAGCGCCAGTAAACGGCGGTGGTAACTATAACCATCCTAAGGTAGCGAAATTCCTTGTCGGGTAAGTTCCGACCTGCACGAATGGCGTAACGACTTCTCGACTGTCTCAACCATAGGCCCGGTGAAATTGCACTACGAGTAAAGATGCTCGTTTCGCGCAGAAGGACGGAAAGACCCCGGGACCTTTACTACAGTTTGATATTGGTGTTCGGTTCGGCTTGTGTAGGATAGGTGGGAGACTGTGAAGCGGGCACGCCAGTGTTCGTGGAGTCAACGTTGAAATACCACTCTGGTCGTGCTGGATGTCTAACCTCGGTCCGTGATCCGGATCAGGGACAGTGTCTGATGGGTAGTTTAACTGGGGCGGTTGCCTCCCAAAGGGTAACGGAGGCGCCCAAAGGTTCCCTCAGCCTGGTTGGTAATCAGGTGTTGAGTGTAAGTGCACAAGGGAGCTTGACTGTGAGACCGACGGGTCGAGCAGGGACGAAAGTCGGGACTAGTGATCCGGCGGTGGCTTGTGGAAGCGCCGTCGCTCAACGGATAAAAGGTACCCCGGGGATAACAGGCTGATCTTCCCCAAGAGTCCATATCGACGGGATGGTTTGGCACCTCGATGTCGGCTCGTCGCATCCTGGGGCTGGAGTCGGTCCCAAGGGTTGGGCTGTTCGCCCATTAAAGCGGTACGCGAGCTGGGTTTAGAACGTCGTGAGACAGTTCGGTCCCTATCCTCTGTGCGCGTAGGAATATTGAGAAGGGCTGTCCCTAGTACGAGAGGACCGGGACGGACGAACCTCTGGTGTGCCAGTTGTCCTGCCAAGGGCATGGCTGGTTGGCTACGTTCGGAAAGGATAACCGCTGAAAGCATCTAAGCGGGAAGCCTGCTTCGAGATGAGTATTCCCACCCCCTTTGAGGGGTTAAGGCTCCCAGTAGACGACTGGGTTGATAGGCCAGATCTGGAAGCCCGGTAACGGGTGGAGGTGACTGGTACTAATAGGCCGAGGGCTTGTCCTCAGTTGCTCGCGTCCACTGTGTTGGTTCTGAAACAACGAACAGTTGTGTCGGCTGAACAGCGTCACTATTTAATTGAAAAGTGTGCTTGTTCGCTGCCCTGTTTGAGATCCTGCCTATCCGCAGGATATTTCATAGGGTTTCGGTGGTCATAGCGTGAGGGAAACGCCCGGTTACATTCCGAACCCGGAAGCTAAGCCTCAAAGCGCCGATGGTACTGCAGGGGGGACCCTGTGGGAGAGTAGGACGCCGCCGAACAATCTTTGGAGGACCCCTGGTCCCAGCGTTCACGCTGGGACCAGGGGTCCTTTTGTTTTTGTCGAAGCGCGCCGGCACCCCGGCTGCGCGAGAATGACTGCGGTACCGAAGACTAGGAGTCACCCATGTCCCCCAACTCTCCCGACGAGCGACCCGAGCGCGACCAGCGCCGCAGGGACAGTGGTGACCGGGGCGGGTACCGCGGGGCGGCCCCCCGACGGGACAACGACCGCGGCGACCGTGGTGGTGACCGCGGCGGCTTCCGCCGTGACGACCGGCGCGACGACAACCGTGGCGGTGGCTACCGAGGTCGCGACGACCGCCGGGACGACCGGCGCGACGGTGACCGTGACCGTGGTGGCCGTCCGCCGTTCCGTCGCGACGACCGGTCCGGTGGGCCTCGTCGCGACGACCGGCGTGACGGCGACCGGGGTGGGTTCCGTCGTGATGATCGCCGTGACGGCGACCGGCCCGCATTCCGTCGGGACGACCGCCGCGATGACCGGCGTGACAATGACCGCGGTGAGCGTGGTGGGTTCCGGCGTGACGACAACCGTGGCGGCGGTGGCGGTGGCTACCGCGGGCGCGACGACCGGTCCGGTGGGCCTCGTCGCGACGACCGGCGTGACAACGACCGGGGTGGGTTCCGCCGCGATGATCGCCGTGACGGCGACCGGCCCGCGTTCCGTCGGGACGACCGCCGCGATGACCGCTCGTTCGACCGCCGCGATGACCGCTCGTTCGACCGCCGTGACGACCGCCGTGACGACCGGCGCGATGACCGGCGTGACAATGATCGCGGTGAGCGTGGGGGGTTCCGGCGTGACGACAACCGTGGCGGCGGTGGCGGTGGCTACCGCGGGCGCGACGACCGGTCCGGTGGTGACCGTGGTGGGTTCCGCCGCGACGACCGGTCCGGTGGACCTCGTCGTGACGACCGGCGTGACGGCGACCGTGGTGGGTTCCGTCGTGATGACCGTCGTGATGGGGATCGCGGTGGGTTCCGTCGTGATGACCGCCGTGACGGCGACCGGCCCGCGTTCCGTCGGGACGACCGCCGCGATGACCGCTCGTTCGACCGCCGTGACGACCGTCGCGATGACCGGCGCGATGACCGGCGCGACAATGACCGCGGTGAGCGTGGTGGGTTCCGGCGTGACGACAACCGTGGCGGCGGTGGCGGTGGCTACCGCGGGCGCGACGACCGGGGACGTGACGACCGCGGGCGTGGGCCGCGTCGCGACGACCGTGGCGGGCGACCCGGTGGCGGTGGGTTCCGTGGACGGGACGACCGGCGTGACGGGGACCGCGGTGGAT
The DNA here is from genome assembly GCF_008642355.1 of Streptomyces venezuelae. Classification (NCBI taxonomy): domain Bacteria; kingdom Bacillati; phylum Actinomycetota; class Actinomycetes; order Kitasatosporales; family Streptomycetaceae; genus Streptomyces; species Streptomyces venezuelae. The sequence goes on along the minus strand of NZ_CP029193.1, from coordinate 1,682,269 downwards.
ACCGCGGCGGGCGTGACGACCGTGATCGCGAGCCCATCAGGCGGCTGCCGATCCCGGAGGACGTCACGGGCTACGAGATCGACAAGGACGTACAGCAGGAGCTGCAGAGCCTTCCCAAGGGGCTCGCTGAGGACGTCGCCAAGAACCTGGTGATGGTCGCCAAGCTCATCGACGAGGAGCCCGAGCAGGCGTACGCCTACTCGCGGATCGCCCTGCGGCTCGCCTCCAGGGTCGCCGCCGTGCGCGAGGCCGCAGGCTTCGCCGCGTACGCGAACCAGAAGTACAGCGAGGCGCTCGCCGAGTTCCGTGCCGCCCGGCGCATGACCGGCAGCGTCGAGCTGTGGCCCGTCATGGCCGACTGCGAGCGCGGGCTCGGCAGGCCCGAGAAGGCCCTGGAGATGGCCGGCGCCCCCGAGGTGCACAAGCTCGACAAGGCCGGACAGGTCGAGATGCGGCTCGTCGCCGCCGGGGCGCGCCGCGACCTGGACCAGATCGACGCGGCCATCGTCACGCTGCAGAGCCCCGAGCTGGCCTCGAACTCCGTGCAGCCCTGGACGGCCCGTCTGCGGTACGCGTACGCCGACGCGCTGCTCGCGGCCGGACGCGAGGACGAGGCGCGCGAGTGGTTCGCCAAGGTCATCGAGTCCGACAAGGACGGCAGCACCGACGCGTCCGACCGGCTCGCCGAGCTGGACGGCGTCGAGTTCGTCGACCTGGACGAGGTTGATGGGGAAGACGCTGACGAGGTCGACGTCGATGGTGCCGTCGACGCCGATGGTGATGTCGACGGTCGCGACCGCGACAGGGATTGACGTGTAGGCATTGGCGTAGGCATGAATGGGCGGGCCCCTCCGGGGGCCCGCCCTTTTTGCGTTGCGTTTCAGAAAGTGAGGTCGCGCAGTACCAGGCCCGTCGCCGGCTTGGGGCCGAACGAGGTCGACTTGCGGGGCATCGTGACGCCCTGGCGGGCCAGGTCGCGGACGACCTCCTCGCGTACCGGGTGCATCAGGATCGCCGTGCCGCCGTCGCGTTCCGCCTTCTCGACCGTCGCCGCGGTGTCGTGGATGTACGCGATGTGGTCCGGAGTGTCCGGGATCTGCCACACGTGGTCGAGGAGCGTGGAGTGCAGGACCGTCGCGTCGAGGGTGCGCCAGGCCACGGGGTGGTCGTTCGGGATCGTGCGGGCGAGGAGCTCGGGGGACGGGTCGTCGATCAGGTGGAAGGCGCCGTCGCCGGCGAGCAGGAAGGCGTTGCCCTTCGCCGCTGTCTCGGCGAGCGCTTCGAGGGCGTGGTCGAGCGGGCCTTCGACGGTCCGTATGCGGAAGGAGTCGCCGAGGGCGGCGAGGGCGTCGGACACCGGAAGGCGGTGGAGGTAGCGGTGGATGGCGCGGACGCGCAGCGGGTAGCGGGCCGTGTCCACCAGGAGGACCAGGCCGTAGTCCCAGGCGCTCGGTGACGGGTGCTCGGCCCGCAGGCGCAGGTTGGTCGCCCAGCGGTGGTGGCCGTCCGCGATCAGGGCCTGGTGGTGGGCGAGGTCGGACTGGATCTCGGCGATCTCCGCGGGGTCCGTGACGGCCCACAGGCGGTGGTGGAACCCGTCCTCCGTGGTCGTCGAGAGGAGAGGCTCGCGGCGGGCGGTGCGTTCGACGACGGCCGTCGCACCGTCTGGTTCGGTCTCCCCGTCGGGGTCGTCGCTGCGGTACGTCAGGAGCAGCGGTTCCAGGTTCGCGGACGTCGCCCGCATGAGGGCGGCGCGGTCCTCGACGACGTGCGGCATGACGCCCTCATGGGGGAGGACGACGCCGTCCGCTGCCTCCGAGAGGCGGAGCGCGCCGATGACGCCGCGCTGCAGGATCTCGCTGTCCCGCTGTTCGTAGACGTACAGGCTCGGCTCGGCGTCGGGGGCGAGGACGCCCTCGGCGAGCCAGGTGTGGAGGGTGTCGGCGGCCTGCTGGTTGCGGGCTTCCGGGGTGGTGGCCTGCGGGAGGATCAGCCGGACGATGTTGTGCGGGTCGGCGGACTCCAGGTGGAGCAGGCCGTCCGGCCGTACGACCACGTCGTACGGCGGTGAGGTCACCGCGGCGAGACTGCCGACCCGTTCGGGGACGTAGCGCACACCCCGGAACGGGATCAGGTCGAGGCCGGTGACGTCTTTGTGACCCGCTGTGTTCATTAGGGCATCGTATGTGTGTCGGTGGCATGAGCGATGATCGGGGGAGTGGGATCGAGCGAGGAGCGATGTGTAATGAGCCAGGCCGCTAGCGGGACTGCAGACCGCCGTGTCAGGACGTGCCCGGACGGCAGCGAGCGGGCGCTGAGTGAGGTCTACGACACGGCTCTCCTCGACCTCGACGGGGTGGTCTACGCAGGCGGGCACGCCATCGCGCACGCCGTCGAGTCGCTCGGCGCCGCGCGCGACGGCGGGATGCACCTCGCGTACGTCACGAACAACGCGCTGCGGACGCCGGACGCGGTGGCGGAGCACCTGACGGAGCTGGGGATCGCGACGGACGGCTCGGACGTCATCACGTCGGCGCAGGCCGCGGCCCGGCTGGTGAGCGAGCATGTGCCGCAGGGCGCGCGGGTGCTCGTGATCGGCGGCGAGGGGCTGCGGGTCGCGCTGCGCGAGCGGGGGCTCGAGCCGGTCGAGTCGGCGGATGACGATCCGGCGGCGGTGGTGCAGGGGTACGGGGGACCGGACATGGCGTGGGGGCGCTTCGCGGAGGCCTGTTACGCCATCGCGCGCGGAGTGCCGTGGTTCGCGTCGAACACGGACCTGACGATTCCGAGCGCCCGCGGCATCGCTCCCGGCAACGGCGCGGCGGTCGAGGTCGTCCGGATCGCGACGGGCGCGGAGCCTCAGGTGGCGGGGAAGCCGCTGCCCCCGATGCACCGCGAGACGATCCTGCGGACCGGCGCCGAGCGGCCGCTCGTGGTGGGCGACCGCCTCGACACGGACATCGAGGGCGCGTTCAACGGCGAGGTGGACTCGCTGCTCGTGCTGACCGGCGTCACGGACGGCGCGCAGCTGCTCGCCGCGCCTCCCGAGCATCGGCCGACGTACGTGGACGTGGATCTGCGCGGCATGCTCACCGGTCAGCCCGACGTCGCCCCGGTGGACAGCGGGTTCGGCTGCGGCGGCTGGACCGCTTCGGTGCGTGGCGATGAGCTGGTGCTGGACGGCGAGGGCGAGGCCGTCGACGGGCTGCGGGCGCTGTGCGCGGCGGCCTGGACGGAGGCGGGAGACGGTACGTGCGGTATCGACGCGGGGAAGGCGCTGTCCCGGCTGGGGTTGTGAGGACCCGGGACTCGGTCGGTGGTCCGCGCGCTCCGGTCGGGGAGGGGCTCGTCAGGCGGCTTCGCCGGAGTCGATCAGCTGGTCCGTCGTCGTTCCCTTGCGCCAGTAGCCGGAGAACGACACCCGCTTACGGTCGTGACCGCGCTCGCCGACGAGGTGGCGGCGGACGGCCTTGACGGTCGCGGACTCGCCGGCGATCCATGCGTAGGGGGTGCCTTCGGGGAGGTCCGTGCCGCGGATCGCGTCCGGGGTGGTGCCCACCCGCGTCAGCCAGTGGATCTCGGCGTCGGCCTTGGTGGGCAGCTCCTGGCGGTCCGCGAGGTCGTGGACCTCGATCCAGACGCGGGTCGGCAGACCCGCGGGGAGCGTCTCCAGGATGTTGGCGACGGCGGGCAGCGCCGACTCGTCGGCGGCCAGGAGCAGCCAGTCGGTGTCGTCGGGGAGGCGGAAGTCGTACGCCGAGTTCTCCTCCTCGACCGGGGCGAGGACGCCGATGCGGGACCCCGGCCGGGCGGTCCGCGCCCAGCTGGTCGCCGGGCCGTCGGCGGGCGACGGGGCGGGGCTGTGCACGGCGAAGTCGATGATCAGCTCGTCGGGGTCGCGGCGCAGTTCACGGGTCGTGTACGTGCGCATGATGCCCCGTACCGAAGGGTCGAGGTCGCACCAGGCGGCGTACCACTCCAGGTCGTCCCCCGACGACGTGTCCGGCATGACCGGGGCGTCCTGGCCCGGGTGCGGCAGGAAGATCTTGACGCGCTGGTCGAGGCCCGCGGTCGCCATGCCGGACAGGTCGGCGCCGGTGAACGTCACGCGGATCATGGCCGGGGTGATGTGCTGGGCGCGCACCACGTCGACGTCGAAGAACCGGTACGGGGAGTCTGTCATCGCTTGAGCCTCTTCGAGTCGGGGACGGCGACGTGCATCTGGCCGGGGTGCCCGTCATCGCAGTTCAGTGCGAGGGTAGGCTAACCTAACCAGGTGTTGGTCGACAGTCCCCCAGAATCGCGCGCGGAGACCGCCGCGCCCCCCGGACGCCGCGCGATACGCGGCGTCGGGCTGCTCGTCGCGCTGGCCGTCCTGTTCCTCGTGTTCCTCGCGAGCATCGCGGTCGGCGCCAAATCGATGTCCATGGACCAGGTCTGGCACGGACTGTTTCAGGACACCGGGACGTACGGGGACGTCGTCGTCGGTGAGCGGCTCGCCCGCAGCCTCCTCGGACTGCTCGCCGGAGTCGCGCTCGGTCTCTCCGGCGCCGTCCTCCAGGCGCTCACCCGCAACCCGCTGGCCGACCCCGGACTGCTCGGCATCAACCTCGGCGCGTCCGCCGCCGTCGTCAGCGCGATCAGCTTCTTCGGCGTCACCTCGCTCAGCGGCTACGTGTGGTTCGCCTTCACCGGCGCACTGCTCGTCGGCGTACTGCTCTACTTCCTCGGCGGATCGCGCGGCGCGACCCCGGTACGGCTCGCGCTGGCCGGCACCGCGCTCAGCGCGGCCCTCTACGGCTACCTGCAGGCCGTCATGATCATGGACGGTGCGGCGCTGAACAAGATGCGCTTCTGGACCGTCGGTTCGCTGGCCTCCGCCAACATGGACACCATCAAGCAGGTGCTGCCCTTCCTCGCGATCGGCACCGTGCTCGCCCTCTCCCTGGCCCGGCCGCTGAACGCCATGGCCATGGGCGACGACACCGCCCGTGCGCTCGGCGCCCACCTCACGCGCACCCGCGTCCTGTCCATGGCGGCGGCGACCCTGCTCTGCGGGGCCGCGACCGCCGCCTGCGGCCCGATCGTGTTCGTCGGCCTGATGGTGCCGCACATGGTGCGCTCCTTCACCGGGCCCGACCTGCGCTGGATCCTGCCGTACTCGGCGGTCCTCTCGCCGGTCCTGCTGCTCGGCGCGGACGTCGTCGGGCGCGTCGTGGCCCGGCCCGCCGAACTCCAGGTCGGCATCGTGACCGCGGTCATCGGGGCGCCGGTCTTCGTCTTCCTCGTCCGTCGGCGCAAGGTGGCCCAGCTGTGAAGGCGATACGCACCCGGGGCGGCCTCTCCGTCCGCCTCGATGTCCGCACGGCCGTGGTCGTCGCCCTCCTCGTGGTCGCCGCGCTCGTCTCCGGCGTCGTCCTGATCGGCACCGGCGACTTCGACATCCCGGCCGCCGACGTCGTCCGCACCCTGCTCGGCAACGGCGACGCGGGGCAGGAGTTCATCATCAACGACCTGCGGCTGCCGCGGGTCCTCGTCGGGCTCCTGGTGGGCGCGGCCCTCGGGCTCGGCGGCGCGCTGTTCCAGTCCATCGCGCGCAACCCATTGGGCAGCCCGGACGTGCTCGGCCTCGGGCAGGGCTCGACCGCCGGGGCGCTCACCATGATCGTCCTGTTCCAGGGCAGCGCGGTGCAGGTCGCGGCGGGCGCGCTCGTCGGCGGTCTCGTCACCGGCCTCGCCATCTACCTGCTCGCCTGGAAGCGCGGCGTGCACGGCTACCGTCTCGTCCTCGTCGGCATCGGCGTCTCCGCGTTCATCACGGCCATCAACGGCTACCTGCTGACCAAGGCGGACTTCGTCGACGCCGCGCGTGCCGTGGTCTGGATGACCGGTTCCCTCAACGGCCGCGACTGGGAGCAGGTCTGGCCGCTGCTCGTGCTCTGCGCCGTCCTCGTACCGCTCGTGCTCCTGTACGGGCGTCCGCTGCGGATGCTGGAGATGGGCGACGACGCCGCGAACTCGCTCGGCGTACGCGTCGAACGCACCCGGTTCGTGCTGCTCGGCGCCTCCGTGCTGCTCACCGCTGCCGCCACCGCCGCCGCGGGCCCCGTCAGCTTCGTCGCACTCACCGCACCCCAGCTCGCGCGGCGCCTCACACGTGCCCCAGGGCCCAACCTGATGCCTGCCATGTTCATGGGCGCCACCCTCCTGATCGTCGCGGACTGGGCCTCGCAGCGGGCCTTCGGCGCCGACCAGCTGCCCGTCGGCGTCGTCACCGGCGTGCTCGGCGGCGTCTACCTGCTGTGGCTGCTCGTCAGCCAGCGCAAGGCGGGACGGATATGAAGCCGCGCCGCACGGACGGGAAGGCTCGCCCCGCACCCGTTCGCGAACCCGTACCACCCCACGACCAGGAGCGTGCTGCTGTGAACCGGCTCATCGCCGACGACGTCACCCTCGGCTACGACCAGCGCGTCATCGCGGAGAAGCTGTCCGTCGAGATCCCCGACAACTCCTTCACCGTCATCGTGGGGCCCAACGCCTGCGGCAAGTCCACGCTGCTGCGCGCCCTGTCCCGCATGCTCAAGCCGTCCACCGGGCGCGTCCTGCTCGACGGGAACGTCATCCAGTCGATGCCGGCGAAGAAGGTCGCCAAGACGCTCGGGCTCCTCCCGCAGTCGTCCGTCGCGCCCGACGGCATCACCGTCGGCGACCTCGTCGCCCGCGGCCGCTACCCCCACCAGGGGCTGCTGCGGCAGTGGTCCGAGGACGACGAGCGGATCGTCAACGAGTCCATGGCGTCGACCGGCGTGGGCGAGCTCGCGGAGCGGTACGTCGACGAGCTCTCCGGCGGTCAGCGCCAGCGCGTCTGGATCGCCATGGCGCTCGCCCAGCAGACGCCGCTGCTGCTCCTCGACGAGCCGACGACGTTCCTGGACATCCAGCACCAGCTCGACGTCCTCGACCTCTGCGCCGAGCTCCACGAGGAGCAGGGCCGTACGCTCGTCGCCGTCCTGCACGACCTCAACCACGCGGCCCGCTACGCCACGCACCTCATCGCGCTGCGCGACGGCGCGGTGCTCGCCGAGGGCGCGCCGTCCGACATCGTCACGGCGGAGCTCGTGAAGGAGGCGTTCGGCATCGACTGCCGGATCATCGACGACCCGGAGACGGGAACGCCGCTGGTGGTGCCGGCGGCGCGGGCAGGACGGCGGACAGCTGTCGGGGCGGGGACCTCGACGGCTAAAGCAGCGACCTGAGCCGCAGCAGGTCGCGGAAGCCCGCTTCCAGTTTCACCCGGCCCGACGCCCACGCCTTCGCGAAGTTCAGCTCGCCGTCCACCATCGCCAGCAGGTCGTCCCCGCTCATCGCGAGACGGATCTCCGCCTTCTCGCGCGGCGGGCCCGGGTGGCTGTCGAGGACCGTGATCCGGCCGTTCTCGAGCCGGCCCGTGAAGGTGGCGTCGAGATCGGTGATGCGGCAGCTCAGCGAACGGTTCAGGGCAGCGGCACTGCGCACGTCGCCGTCGGCCGACGCGAGATTGTCGGAGAGTTTGTCGAGTGCCGTACGGCACTCCGCCATGGTCGCCATCGTGATCGACCGTACCCCAGGGCTTCGCGGTAGCGTCGTGCCATGAGCGACTCTTTCGCGGGCCCCGGACCGGGGGAGGCGGTGGAGCCGGAGCTCCAGGCTCCGGACGATCCTTCGTACGACCCCGCAGCCCCCGCCCCCCTCGGCGTCGAGCCCACGCCCACCGGCAACGCCGAGGTGGACGCCTGTCTCGCCCGGCTCGGCGACGCGGACCACCTCGCCACGGACGGCCACATCGAGGTGTACGAGGATGTACACCGGGGCCTGCGCGACGCGCTGACCGCGCTCGACGCGCGCCCCGGACCGCCGGCACCCACCGGGGCACCGGCAACTCGATCTTCGTACGACAGGAGCTGAACCGAACGTGGCAGGAGTGGCACGACGCCGCCTCGACGCCGAGCTCGTCCGCAGGAAGCTCGCGCGCTCGCGTGAGCACGCGAGCCAGCTGATCGCCGCAGGCCGGGTCGCGGTCGGCAAGACCGTCGCGACCAAGGCGGCGACGCAGGTCGAGACGGCCGCCGCGATCGTGGTGACGCAGGACGACAGCGACCCCGACTACGTCTCCCGCGGCGGGCACAAACTCGCGGGCGCCCTCACCGCCTTCGGGCCGCAGGGGCTGACGGTCGAGGGGCGCCGCGCGCTGGACGCGGGCGCGTCCACCGGCGGCTTCACCGACGTGCTGCTGCGCGCGGGCGCCGCGCACGTCGTCGCCGTCGACGTCGGGTACGGCCAGCTCGCCTGGTCGCTGCAGAGCGACGACCGGGTCACCGTGAAGGACCGCACGAACGTACGCGAGTTGACGCTCGAAGCGATCGACGGGATCCCCGTCGACGTGGTCGTCGGGGACCTCTCCTTCATTCCGCTCGGCCTCGTGCTGCCCGCCCTCGTGCGGTGCGCGGCGCCCGACGCCGACCTCGTCCTCATGGTCAAGCCGCAGTTCGAGGTCGGCAAGGAACGGCTCGGCAGCGGCGGCGTGGTGCGCAGCGCCGAACTGCGGGCGGACGCCGTGCGCAACGTGGCACGGCAGGCGTGGGGGCTCGGCCTCGGGGTGCGCGGGGTGACCGCGAGCCCGCTGCCCGGGCCCTCCGGCAACGTCGAGTACTTTCTGTGGCTGCGCGCCGGGGCCGATGAGCTGGACCCGGCGGATGTTGACCGTGCCGTGGCGGAGGGGCCCCGTTGACCGAGACCCGAGTGACCGAGAACCGAGCTCGTACCGTCTTCCTGCTCGCGCACACCGGGCGGCCCGCGGCCATCCGCAGCGCCGAACTCGTCGTCCAGGGGCTGCTGCGCAGCGGCCTCGGCGTGCGGGTCCTGGAGGCGGAGGCGGTGGACCTGCCGCTGCCCGCCGAGGTCGAGACGGTCGAGGAGGCCACGGCCGACTGCATCGACGACTGCGAGCTGATCGTCGTCCTCGGCGGTGACGGGACGCTGCTGCGGGGCGCCGAGTTCGCGCGGGCGTCCGGGGTGCCGATGCTCGGGGTGAACCTCGGGCGGGTCGGCTTCCTCGCGGAGGCCGAGCGGGACGACCTCGACAAGGTCGTCGACCGGGTGGTCACCAAGGCGTACGAGGTCGAGGAGCGCATGACGATCGACGTCGTCGTGCACCGCAACGGTGACGTCGTGTACCGCGACTGGGCGCTGAACGAGGCGGCGGTGCAGAAGGTGTCGCCCGAGCGGATGCTCGAAGTCGTCCTGGAGATCGACGGGCGGCCCGTCACGGGGTTCGGCTGCGACGGCATCGTCTGCGCGACGCCCACGGGGTCCACGGCGTACGCGTTCTCCGCGGGTGGGCCCGTGGTGTGGCCGGAGGTCGAGGCGCTGCTCATGGTGCCCATCAGCGCGCACGCGCTCTTCGCGAAGCCGCTCGTGACGTCGCCGGACTCCGTGCTCGCCGTCGAGGTCCAGCCGCATACGCCGCACGGGGTGCTGTGGTGTGACGGGCGGCGGACTCTCGAGCTGCCCTCGGGGGCGCGGGTCGAGGTGCGGCGGGGTGCGGTGCCGGTGCGGCTCGCTCGGCTGCATCACGCTTCGTTCACTGATCGACTTGTCGCCAAGTTCGCGTTGCCGGTCTCCGGGTGGCGGGGGGCTCCTCAGTAGGTTCATGGTGCGGGGCCCGGCCGGGGGCGTTGTGCTGTGCGGGGCGTGGGGGTCGGGCGCACAGTTCCCCGCGCCCTGGCCAGCCTTCGCCCCCGGCGCTTTCACGTGGTGCTCAGCACGGAGATCGCTCGTCTGCGCATCGCAGCGCGGACCGGGACGCCCGTTGCCAGGAGGGTCAGGAGCAGGGTGCCCGTCGCTATCGCCGCCGGCACCGGCCACGGCATGTACGGGAGTGCCGATCCGAAGGCCGTGCTGAGGATGGGGGCCAGCGTGCCCAGGGCGATCGCCGTGCCCAGGAGCAGCGCCGTTCCCGCCACCACCACCGCCTCCCACGCCGCCATCGCGCCGACCTGGGCGCGGCGGCTGCCGACGACCCGCAGCAGCGCGACGTCGCGGCGGCGTTCGAAGGAGATCATCGCGAGGGTGTTCGCCGCGGCTATGGCGGCGAAGCCCGCGTACAGGCCCGTGCCCACGTAGTCGAGCCAGACCTCGCCCCGGTCGCCCGCCGAACCCGTGTGGTGCTGGGCCGTCGTGTGCATGCCGATCTTGGTGAGGCCGAAGCCCACGACCAGGACGAGCGGGACCACCGCGGCGGAGAAGCGGCGCGGCTGGGAGCGGACGTTGAGCATCGCCAGGCGTGCGCTCGGGCCGAACCGGCCGACCACCGACGAGACCAGCCAGGCCGCGGGGCCGATGATGCGTGGACCGAGCAGGCCCGCGCCCACGCAGAAGAGGATGAGGACCAAAAACGCGCCCTCGCCCGCCTCCTCCGCCGGTTGGGAGGACAGGAGCACCGCGACGGTGCAGGCGGCAGCCACTGCCAGGACGCCGAGCGGTGCGCGGAGCAGGCCCAGGCCGCGGCGGCCCGTCGCCGCCTCGCTCAGGGCGCGGGCCGGGCGGAGCAGGGAGAACCGGAGCGCGGACAGCAGCGCGGCGAGCGTCGTCGTCACCACGGCCACGCCGAGGCACACCGGCAGGGCGACCCAGCTGAAACGGAAGTCGGCCTCGGCGGGGAGCAGCCCGTGGTCGACCATTCCGGCGTGCCACCACCGGGCGCCCACGCCGCCGAGCACGAAGCCGACGAGGGCCGCGGGAAGCGAGGCCGCCAGCGCCTGCGCGGCCACCGCGCGGCGGATCTGGCGGGGTCTGGCGCCGATGGAGCGCACCGTCGCCAGCTCGCGGTGCTGCTGCGCGACGGCCGTGCCCATCGTCGACACGACCACGAATATCGACATGTAGACCGAACCGATCAGCAGGACGACGGCCATGTCGCCCACGCCGTTCTCCGTGATCTGTCTGCGGGCCGCCGCCGAGACGTCGCTCCGGTCCGTGCTCGTCGTGCCGAGCATCATCGTCGACGCGCTCACCACGGTCGCCGCGAAGAGTGCGGCCACCGCCGTCCCCACGAAGGCGGGGCGGTGCGCGCGCAGGGCCGCTCGGGCCAGTCCAGTTGCCATGTGGATCATGGTCTCGCCGGGCGGGGAGCGGAACCATGTGGAGAACCGGTGGATCTTGCGGGGGATAGCCCCACCCCCTGGCGCGGCGTGCTGGTCGCCTGTTCCAGGGGCCCACTCCGGCGGGTGACAGCCGATTCCTGCGCGCCGCTTCGACCTGCGTCTTCACAGGAGGGGCGCGGGGCCCGTCGCACACCGGCCCTCTGACCTCGTAAGGTCTTGTCCGTGTTGGAGGAGATGCGGATACGGTCGCTCGGAGTCATCGACGACGCGGTCGTCGAGCTGTCACCGGGCTTCACCGCCGTGACGGGTGAGACCGGTGCGGGCAAGACGATGGTGGTCACCAGCCTTGGCCTGCTGCTCGGCGGGCGCGCCGACCCCGCCCTGGTGCGGATCGGCGCGAAGTCGGCGGTGGTCGAGGGGCGCATCGCCGTGCCCGCCGGCGCCCCGGCCGTGGTGCGTGCCGAGGAGGCGGGGGCGGAGCTCGACGACGGTGCGCTGCTGATCAGCCGTACCGTCTCGGCGGAGGGCCGCTCACGGGCGCACCTCGGCGGGCGCTCCGTGCCCGTCGGCCTGCTGTCCGAGCTCGCGGACGACCTCGTCGCCGTGCACGGCCAGACCGACCAGCAGGGCCTCCTCAGACCGGCCCGCCAGCGCGCCGCCCTCGACCGGTACGCGGGCGACGCCGTCACCGTGCCGCTCACCAAGTACACGGCCGCGTACCGCAGGCTGCGGGCCGTCACGACCGAGGTCGAGGAGATCACCACCCGCGCGCGGGAGCGCGCCCAGGAAGCGGATCTGCTGCGCTTCGGCCTGGAGGAGATCGCGGGCGTCGAACCGCGTGCGGGCGAGGACACCGAACTCGCCGCCGAGGCCGAGCGGCTCGGCCACGCGGAGGCGCTCGCCTCCGCCGCCACGGCCGCGCACGCCGCGCTCGCGGGCAACCCCGAGGACCCCGAGGTCGTGGACGCCTCGACGCTGGTCGCGGGCGCCTCACGGGCCCTTGATGCCGTACGTTCCCACGATCCCGCCCTGTCCGCGCTCGCCGACCGCCTCGGCGAGATCGGCATCCTGCTCGGCGACGTGGCGGGCGAGCTCGCCGGGTACGCCGACGACCTGGACGCCGACCCGCTGCGGCTCGCCGCGGTCGAGGAGCGCAGGGCCGCGCTGACGCAGCTCACCAGGAAGTACGGCGAGGACATCGACGCCGTCCTCGCGTGGGCGGAGGAGGGCGCGGCGCGTCTCACGGAACTGGAGGGCGACGACGACCGGCTCGGGGAGCTGACCGCCGAGCGTGACGCGCTGCGCGCCGAACTCGCCGGGCTCGCGCAGGCGCTGACCGACGCCCGTCAGGAGGCGGCCACGCGGTTCGCCGCGGCGGTCACCGAGGAGCTCGCCTCGCTGGCGATGCCCCACGCGCGCGTGTCGATCGCCATCAGCAGCACGGAGGTCCCGGAGGGCGCGGACGGCGTGGAGGTCGACGGCCGCACCGTGGCGTACGGGCCCGCGGGCGTCGACGAGGTGGAGCTGCTGCTCGCCCCGCACCCCGGGGCCCCGCCCCGGCCCATCGCCAAGGGTGCGTCGGGCGGTGAGCTGTCGCGCGTGATGCTCGCCGTCGAGGTGGTCTTCGCGGGCACGGACCCCGTCCCGACGTACCTCTTCGACGAGGTCGACGCGGGCGTCGGCGGCAAGGCGGCGGTCGAGATCGGCCGGCGCCTCGCACGCCTCGCCAAGTCGGCGCAGGTCGTGGTCGTCACCCACCTCCCGCAGGTCGCGGCCTTCGCCGACCGCCAGCTGCTCGTGGAGAAGACCAACGACGGCATGGTGACGCGCTCCGGAGTGCAGGTCCTGGAGGGCGAGGACCGGGTGCGCGAACTGTCGCGCATGCTGGCGGGACAGGAGGACTCGGAGACGGCCCGCGCCCACGCGGAGGAGCTGCTCGCGACAGCTCGGGGCGACGGGTGACCGGGCCCGGGTGACGTAGGGCGTACGGGGGCGCCCCATAGGGTGATCGCATGATCGAACGGAAGCTCGGGGCACGGCTGGGCGCCGCGGCCGTCGCCGCTGCCGCCACCCGTGCCGGGACCGCCGCGCTGCGGTCCCTAGCGCCCGGTGGGGCCGAGCGGTGGACACGGAAGAACTACGCGGGCAGGAGCGTCGGCCTGTACGCCGGGCCCGCCGTTGCCGTCGGAGCGGCCGCCGGTGTCGCCGCGCTGCCCGCGAGGGCGCGTGTGGCCGCCGTGCTTGCCGTGCTCGGCGCCGGTGCCTGCGGGGGCTACGACGACGTGGCGGGGGCCGGGGACCCGCGCCGCGGGTTCCGCGCGCACCTCGGGGCGCTGCGGAACGGCGAGCTCACCAGCGGCGCCGTGAAGCTCTTCGGCATCTCCGCGGCGGGACTCGCCGCCGGGGCCCTCCTGAAGGAACGGCCCGTGGACAGGGTCCTCGCGGGCGTGGTCATCGCGGGCACCGCCCACCTCGTGAACCTCGTGGACGTCCGTCCGGGGCAGGCCGGGGCGGCCGTGCTCGCGCTTGCTGCGCCGGGGCTGCTGCGCAAGGGGCCGGGCGCGGTCGTCGCCGCCGCGTCCATGGGGGCCGCGGCCGCCGTCCTGCCCGACGACATCGGCGAGCGCACGATGCTCGGCGACACGGGCGCGCACGCTCTGGGCGCGGCCCTCGGCGCGGCCATGGCCGCGGGCAACGGCCGCAAGGGTCTCGCCGCGCACGCGGCGGCGCTGGTGGCTGTGGCGGCGTACGCGGACAAAAGGGTTGGATCGTGATCGTTGCGGCGGGTTAGGGTCTGACGGTTCGGGGGCGCGGGGGGTTTGGGACCGGGGCGCACAAGGGGTGGGACCGGGGGGACGGGCGTGGTCGTGTTCGCGTGCGTGCGGTGCGATGCCGTGCTCACCCGGCCCGTCGAACGGGTCGCGCTTCCCGTACGGGCTCGTCAGACGTACGGACACGATCTGCTCCCCGCGCTCATGGAGTCCGGCACCTACGCCGTCGACCCGGAGCCCTCCGGGCCGCCCTTCCGGCCCTGGAGCGAGGTCGGGGCCGAGGCGGCGGCCGAGCGCGGCGTGTTCGCGCCCGTGCACCGGCTCTCCTTCGGCGCTCCGGGCGCGGTCGTGGTCGCGCCGGGGGACACCCGCGGCACCGTCCTGATCCCCGAGCGGTGCGACGGCTACTGCATCGGACTCGACGGGCGGGACGGCCCGAACCTGGCGTGCGCGCGGTGCGGGAGCGCGGTGGCGACCCGTATCGACGACTGTTCGCTGTGGCAGGCGGTGTGGTTCGTTCCGGACGCCGTCCGCCGCGTGCCCGAGCACGACGGCGACGTGCGTTCCGCGGACCGCGGCGCCGACTGGGACGCCCTCGCCCGGGAGTACCGGGCGGCCCCGCCGGTCGAGCCGTGCGGGGGGTGGGACGCCCGGTGGGAGGCGGCGGTCGGGGCTGCGCTGGCACACGTGCTGGCGGCGTCGGGGGGCGCGCCGGTGGGTCTGCCCGACGGGATCCTCACGGACACGTTCGGCCGCGCTCTCGACGCGCTGCTTCCCTCGGGGCCCGCGACGCGGCGGCTCGTTCCGGCCGGGCCCGGTCTTCCGGCGGCCTTGGGGGCCACCGACATCGCCCTGGTGCCCAGGCATCCGCGGACGGGTGAGGTGTGGCAGCCGTCGGACCGCGCGGCCGCGGTCGTGCCGCTCGAAGCGGACGTGTGGCTCCATGTGGCCTTCCCGCGCGAGCCGTTGCCGGTCCCGGCGACAGGCGGGCTGCCCGACGGGGTCTACCGCGACGATCCGCTGCCGCTGCGCCCGGTCCGCCTCTTCGCGGCCGACCGGCACGTCTTCCTCCATACGCTGGCCCGGCTGCCCGCCGTCCGCGAACCCTGGCTGCGCGCGGTGTACGACCCCGTCCAGGACGCCCCGTTCGGGCATCCGTTCTAGGCGAGTCCCCCGCGAGGTGTCCGCAACCTCCCATATCTCTCCCCCGTGTGGGTGATCCCGCCCGCGGAGTTGCCCCGCCAAATGCGGAAGTGACCTTTCGGCAGTGCCGGAACGCCCGTGCCTCCTGGCATCCTTGGCGCAGCATCTGCCCGAGTACCCGTCCGAGCACCCACCGACGCAGACCCAGGAGCCCCCGCCACGTGAGCCACGTGAGCAGCCACTCGCCGCACGGACAGACGCCGCTGCACACCGTTCAGGTCCTCGGAGGTGGCAGCGCGGGCAGCAGCGCGCACGTCAGATCGCTGGCCGCGGGACTCAGCGCCCGGGGCCTCCGGGTCACCGTCTGCGCCCCCGACGAGGCCGCCCGCACCTACGACTTCACCGGCGCCGGCGCCCGCCACATCCCCGTGCCCCGCAGCGGCGACCCCGCCTCCGTCGCCGCCCTCCGCGCCGCCTGCGCCGACGCCGACCTCGTGCACGCGCACGGCCTGCACGCGGCCCTCCGTGCCTCTCTCGCGCTCACCGGGCGCCGCGTCCCCCTCGTCGTCACCTGGCACACCCGCGCACAGGCGGAGGGCGCCCGCGCCCGCCTGCTGCGCCTCCTGGAGCGGCGCGTCGCCAAGACCGCGGCCGTCGTCCTCGGCACCTCGTCCGACCTGGTCGACCGGGCCCGCAGCAGAGGCGCACGCGACGCCCGCCTCGCCGCCGTCGCCCTGCCCGCGCCGCGCCGCCCGCGGCCCACCGAGGAACCCGACGGCTTCCTCCACAAGGCGCGTGCCGAAGTCGGCGCCGTGGACCGGCCGTTGATCCTCGCGGTGGGCGCCCTCGAACGGAACGGCGGCTACGACGTCCTGCTCGACGCCACGCGCGCGTGGCGCCATCTGGACCCGCTGCCGCTGCTCGTCGTCGCGGGGGAGGGGCCCGAACGAGCCGCCCTGCAGCGCCGCATCGAGGAGGAGCTGCTGCCGGTCCGGCTCGTCGGGCGCCGCGACGACGTCCCCGAGCTCCTCGCCGCCGCCGACCTCGCCGTGCTGCCCAGCAGCTGGGAGTCCCGCTCCGTGCTCGCCCAGGAAGCGCTCCACGCGCGCGTGCCGCTCGTGGCGACCGCGGTCGGCGGCATCCCCGAACTCGTCGGCGACGCCGCCGAACTCGTCGCGTACGGCGACGCGGAAGCCCTCGCCACGGCCGTCGCACGCCTCCTCGCCGACCCCGTGCGCCGGGCGGAACTCAGGGACAGGGGCGCGGCCCAGGCCGCCACGTGGCCGACCGAGGACGAAACGGTCACTCAAGTCCTCAGCGTCTACGACGAGTTGACCCAGCCCCTCCCGTACACCTGAGGCACCACGGCCCTGCTCACGGGCTACGCCACGTGCCGGCGCGCCCGCAGCGCCAGGCTCAACGCGAGCACCGTCTGCGGGTCGTCGAGATCCGTGCCCAGCAACTCGCTGATCCTCGCGAGCCGGTTGTACAGGGTCTGCCGGTTCAGATGCAGTTCGCGCGCGGTCTCCGCCTTGCGTCCCGCGTGCGCCAGATACGTCTGCAGCGTCGGCAGCAGCGGCGGCTTGGACCGCTGGTCGTGGGCGCGCAGCGGGCCGATCGCGCGGTCCACGAACGCCGCGAGGACCCCGTCCTCGTCGTGCCGGTGCAACCGCCACAGCAGCAGGTCGATGTCGAGCCGCCGCGCGTCGTACCAGGGCCGGTCGGAGAGCCCCTGCGCCGCCGTCGCCGTCTCCGCCGCGTGCCGCAGTCCCGCCGACGCCGCCGCCCAGCCGCCCGCGACCCCGACCACCACCACGGGCGGCTGCGCCCCCGGCCGCTGCATCCCCGCCCGCTCGACACCGGCGCGCAGCGCGGCGGCGACCCGGTCCGCCACCGCCGTCCGCTCCGACTCCGTGCGCAGACCGAGCAGCAGCGGCACCCGCCCCTCCACGGGACGTACGCCGAGCAGCGCGGGCACCCCCACCGAAGCCAGCTCCTCCGCGACCGCCCGCGCCAGGACCGCCCACCCGCCGCCGGTCGGCAGGCCGTCGGCGAGCCGCATCACCACCGGCAGCAGCGGGCTGTCGGCCGACCCGGGCCGGAAACCGAGCACACGGGCCTGCGCGGGAGCGTCCTCGGCGGCGATGCGGCCCTCCGCGAGGTCGGTGAGGAAGTCCCCGCGACCGCGCGCGGCGAGCTCCTCCTCCTGGCGGGCCTGCATCAGGACCACCGCGAGGCTGCTCGCCGCCCGTTCCGCGGCGATGCGGTGCACCGGCAGCGGCGCCGACTCCACGGCGAGCAGGACGAGCCTGGCCCGCACCGACCCCGCGCCAGGACCCCCGCCCGGCACGTCGACGATGACCGCGCTCGCGGGCGGGCCCTCCCGGTCTGCGGCGCGCCCCCGCAGCCCCTCCCACACCTGGAGCGGGTCCGCGCACTCGGTGCCCGCTCCGGCGGCGTACAGGAGCTGGCCGTCCGCCGTCTCCAGGAACACCGGGTTGCCGCTGAACTCCGCGAGGATCCCGAGCACCTGCGGCGTGCCGCCCCCGCCGAGCAGCGCCTCCGTGCAGCGCCTGTGCACCTCCTCGGCCTGCTGGAGGAGCGCGTAGTGGCCGTTGACGATCTCGGTGTGCACTTCCTCGGTGACCGTCACGAACGGCACCTCCCGGTGCAGCTGCACCAGCGGCAGACCCGCCGAGCGCGCCGTCTCCACGATCGCCGCGGGCAGCCGTGCGAAGCGTGGGCCCAGTTCGACGACGAGCGCCGCGATGCCCCGCTCGGCGAGGTCGCGCACGAAGGCGCGCTGCTCGGCGGGGCGGGCACCGAGCCCGAGGCCCGTGGTGAGCAGCAGCTCGCCGCCCTTGAGCAGCGAGGCGATGTTGGGCACCTCGCCCGCGTGCACCCACCGCACGGTCCGCTGGAGCCGCTCCGCGCCCGCGACGACCTCGGGGAGCCCGCCGCGCAGCCCCGGAAGTTCCAGCGCGCGCTGCACCGTGATGCCGCCCTGAGTGCCCTGACTGTCCATGGCGCGGACGCTACCGGGGCGCACGTCCGGCGAACATCTCCGGACGATCACAGGGCCGGTCCCCGGTGACGGCGGCCCGGCAACTCGACGCATCGGCGCGGCAATTGCGGACACCCCCGCTCCCTGTGACGTACGCCACAGGGAGCGGGGGTGCCGGGTGCCGGGTGCCGAAGGCGCTAGCCCCCGTAAGCCCCCGAGGCCGTCAGCCGCAGCGCCGTGTCGATCAGCGGCACGTGGCTGAACGCCTGCGGGAAGTTGCCGACCTGCCGCTGGAGGCGCGGGTCCCACTCCTCGGCGAGCAGACCCAGGTCGTTGCGGAGGGCGAGGAGCTTCTCGAAGAGCTTGCGGGCCTCGTCGACCCGGCCGATCATCGCGAGGTCGTCGGCCATCCAGAACGAGCAGGCGAGGAACGCGCCCTCGTCGCCCTCCAGGCCGTCCAGGTTCTCCTCGTCGCCGGACGTCGGGTAGCGCAGGATGAACCCGTCCGAGGTCGAGAGCTCCCGCTGGATCGCCTCGATCGTGCCGATGACGCGCTTGTCGTCCGGCGGCAGGAAGCCCATCTGCGGAATCAGCAGCAGTGAGGCGTCCAGCTCCTTCGAGCCGTACGACTGCGTGAAGGTGTTCCGCTCCTTGTCGTAACCCTTCTCGCACACGTCCCGGTGGATGTCGTCGCGCAGTTTGCGCCACTCCTCCAGCGGGCCGTCCGCGTCACCGGACTCGATGAGCTTGATGGTGCGGTCCACCGCGACCCACGCCATCACCTTCGAGTGAACGAAGTGGCGGCGCGGACCGCGCACCTCCCAGATGCCCTCGTCCGGCTCGTCCCAGTGGTCCTCGAGATACTTGATCAGCTTGAGCTGGAGGAGTGACGCGTAGTCGTTGCGGGCCAGGCCCGTCATGTGCGCCAGGTGCAGCGCCTCGGTCACCTCGCCGTACACGTCGAGCTGCAGCTGGCCGGCCGCGCCGTTGCCCGCCCGGACCGGCTGCGAGTTCTCGTACCCCGGCAGCCAGTCCAGCTCCGTCTCGCCGAGCTCGCGCTCGCCCGCGATGCCGTACATGATCTGCAGGTTCTCCGGGTCGCCCGCGACCGCCCGCAGCAGCCACTCGCGCCACGCGCGGGCCTCCTCGCGGTATCCGGTGCGCAGCAGCGAGGAGAGCGTGATCGCCGCGTCGCGCAGCCAGGTGAAGCGGTAGTCCCAGTTGCGGGAGCCGCCCACGTCCTCGGGCAGCGAGGTGGTCGGCGCCGCGACGATGCCACCGGTCGGCGCGTACGTGAGCGCCTTGAGCGTGATCAGCGAGCGGACCACGGCCTCGCGGTACGGGCCGTGGTACGTGCAGTGGTCGACCCACTCCCGCCAGAACTCCTCCGTGGCGGCGAGCGCGTTCTCGGGCTCGGGCAGCGCGGGCTGGTCCTTGTGGGAGGGCTGCCAGGAGATGGTGAACGCGATCCGCTCACCGGGGGAGACGGTGAAGTCGGAGTACGTCGTCAGGTCCTTGCCGTAGGTCTCGGCCTCGGTGTCGTGCCAGACCGAGTCGGGGCCCGCGACGGCCACGGTGCGCCCGTCGACCTTGTGCACCCAGGGCACCACACGGCCGTAGCTGAAACGCATCCGCAGGGCCGAGCGCATGGGCACCCGGCCGCTGACACCCTCGACGATCCGCACCAGCTGCGGCGCGTCGGTGTCGCGCGGAGGCATGAAATCGATCACGCGGACGGTTCCGCGTTTCGTGTCCCACTCGGATTCGAGCACCAGGGAGTCGCCGCGGTAGCTGCGGCGCGCGGCAGTGGGTGGCTGCGCGTCCGGTTCGTGTGCGGGCCCAAGGCGCCAGAAGCCGTGCTCCTCGGTGCCCAGCAGGCCGGCAAAAATGGCGTGGGAATCGAAGCGGGGCAGGCACAGCCAGTCGACTGTGCCGTCCCGGCAGACCAGGGCTGCGGTCTGCATGTCTCCGATGAGTGCGTAGTCCTCGATGCGCCCGGCCACGTCTATCTCCAGTCGAACGGCCACGTTCGCCCCGCGGGGCGCTTACAGATCAGCGGTCAAGTGATCGTCGACGAGCGCTTGTTCCGGGGTCAAGGCGGGATGGTGCCGTGTGCCGGATGGGCTCGGCAGCGATTGTCCGAGCAGGATACGACGCACCTTAGTGATCTGCGCGCCCCTCCCGGCAACGAGGCGCCGCCGAACGGGTGAGCGGCAGGTGAGAGGCGGTGCGGCGGGGAAAACTGGGGGCGTGCGGGTCTGGTGACCGGCCTGTGTGCGCACGGTGGCGGAGCGTGGCCGGACGCGGGCTCGGTCGGTCGCTGATACCCTGGTAGCCCGTGAGCCGGTGGTCATAGAACCCCCGAACCGCAGCGACGGCACCTCCCCGAACCTCAGGCGGGAGCGCCGGTACGCACCCTCCAGACCGCGACCACGGGAGCCCCCCTTTGGCCATGCAGCCCAAATCCCCGACGACCAAGCACATCTTCGTCACCGGGGGTGTCGCCTCTTCCCTCGGCAAGGGTCTGACTGCCTCCAGCCTGGGTGCGCTCCTCAAGGCGCGCGGACTGCGCGTCACCATGCAGAAGCTCGACCCGTACCTGAACGTCGACCCCGGCACGATGAACCCCTTCCAGCACGGTGAGGTGTTCGTCACGAACGACGGCGCCGAGACCGACCTGGACATCGGCCACTACGAGCGCTTCCTCGACGTCGACCTCGACGGCTCGGCGAACGTCACCACCGGCCAGGTCTACTCCCAGGTGATCGCCAAGGAGCGGCGCGGCGAGTACCTCGGCGACACCGTGCAGGTCATCCCGCACATCACCAACGAGATCAAGCACCGCATCCGCCGCATGGCGACCGACGACGTCGACGTCGTCATCACCGAGGTCGGCGGCACGGTCGGCGACATCGAGTCGCTGCCGTTCCTGGAGACCGTTCGCCAGGTCCGCCACGAGGTCGGCCGCGACAACGTCTTCGTGGTGCACATCTCGCTGCTGCCCTACATCGGCCCGTCCGGCGAGCTGAAGACCAAGCCGACCCAGCACTCCGTCGCCGCGCTGCGCAACATCGGCATCCAGCCGGACGCCATCGTCCTGCGCGCCGACCGCGAGGTGCCGACCGCCATCAAGCGCAAGATCTCGCTGATGTGCGACGTCGACGAGGCCGCCGTGGTCGCCGCCATCGACGCCAAGTCGATCTACGACATCCCGAAGGTGCTGCACACCGAGGGCCTCGACGCCTACGTGGTGCGCAAGCTCGACCTGCCGTTCCGCGACGTCGACTGGACGCAGTGGGACGACCTGCTCGACCGCGTGCACAACCCGCAGCACGAGGTCACCGTCGCGCTCGTCGGCAAGTACATCGACCTGCCCGACGCCTACCTCTCCATCACCGAGGCCATGCGCGCCGGCGGCTTCGCCAACAAGGCCCGCGTCAAGGTCAAGTGGGTCACCTCGGACGACTGCAAGACCCCGGCCGGCGCCAAGAAGCAGCTCGCCGACTGCGACGCGATCCTGATCCCCGGCGGCTTCGGCGACCGCGGTGTCTCCGGCAAGGTCGGCGCGATCCAGTACGCCCGCGAGAACAAGGTGCCGCTGCTCGGCATCTGCCTCGGCCTGCAGTGCATCGTCATCGAGGCCGCCCGCAACCTCGCGGACATCCCCGACGCCAACTCCACGGAGTTCGACGCGGCCACCGGCCACCCGGTGATCTCCACCATGGCCGAGCAGCTCGACATCGTCGCCGGTGAGGGCGACATGGGCGGCACGATGCGCCTGGGCATGTACCCCGCCAAGCTCGCCGAGGGCTCCATCGTGCGCGAGGTGTACGAGGGCAAGGAGTACGTCGAGGAGCGCCACCGCCACCGCTACGAGGTGAACAACGCCTACCGCGCGGACCTGGAGAAGAAGGCCGGGATCCTGTTCTCCGGCACCTCCCCGGACGGCAAGCTCGTCGAGTACGTCGAGTACCCGCGCGAGGTCCACCCCTACCTGGTCGCCACGCAGGCCCACCCGGAGCTGCGCTCCCGGCCGACCCGCCCGCACCCGCTCTTCGCGGGTCTGGTGAAGGCCGCCGTCGAGCGCCAGCAGGGCCGGCAGAAGTCCGGAGGCAAGTCCGGCAAGTAACACCGGAGCGGTACGGTTGCCGGGGTGCGTGTCCGAGGGGACGCGCACCCCGGTTTCTTTTTGCACGTGTGGGAGGACAGGGCGACATGACGATCAAGGACACCGCCGAGGAGTGGCAGGTCACGGCGACGGACACCCCGTTCGTCGGGAACAAGACCTCCGTCCGCACCGACGACGTGGTCATGCCCGACGGCTCGGTCGTCCGCCGCGACTACCAGGTCCACCCCGGCTCGGTGGCCGTCCTCGCCCTGGACGACACGGGCCGCGTCCTGGTCATCCGCCAGTACCGCCACCCGGTCCGCCACAAGCTCTGGGAGATCCCCGCGGGCCTCCTCGACGTCCCCGGCGAGAACCCGCTGCACGCCGCCCAGCGCGAGCTCTACGAAGAGGCGCACGTCAAGGCCGAGGACTGGCGTGTCCTCACCGACGTCTACACCACCCCCGGCGGCTGCGACGAAGCCGTGCGGATCTTCCTCGCCCGTGATCTGTCCGAGGCCGAGGGGGAGCGCTTCGCGGTCGAGGAGGAGGAGTCCGACATGGAACTCGCCCGGGTGCCACTCGACGAGCTCGTCCGCGGCGTGCTCGCCGGTGAGCTGCACAACAACTGCCTGGTCGTCGGCGTGCTGTCACTGGTCGCCGCCCAGAACGGCGACGGCCTCGACGCGTTGCGCCCGGCCGAGGCGCCCTGGCCCGCCCGCCCCTTCGACGCGTAGGCCCCGCTGGAGCACGCACGGGTTCCGATATGACGATCCACTGATCCGATCGGGCGACTTGTGCGCGCCGTGCGGCCGGAACCGCCGCAGGGCCTGAACTAGGCTCTGAAAGCGTCCCGCCCGGAGTCCCGGCGGGTTCGTGCGCAGGCGGACGGGAGCGTGGCCCGTGACGGATCAGGCGGTCGACACGGACGGTGCGACGGCGGGCGGCGCCGTGCCGCCGCCCGCGAGTGCCCTGGAACCGACAAGGGGTCAGTTCGTCGGCAGACGCCGTGAATTGAAGGAACTCCGCGCGGACATCGACCGCGCGGGCCTCGACACCCTCTCGGGCCGCAAGGCGCCCCGCGCGCGCGTCCTGCTCGTCGCGGGCCGCCCCGGCTCAGGACGCACCTCGCTCGCCGAGGAACTCGCCCGGCAGCTCGCCGACGACTACCCCGACGCCGTGCTGCGCGCCCGCCTCACGGACCCCGACGGCAGCCGGGTGCCCACCGAACGCACCGCCCGCGAACTCCTGGACGCGCTCGGCGTGCCCGCACCCCCCGGAGCCGCCGAGGACGACCTCACCGGCATCCTCCGGGACGCGCTCTCCGCACGCAGGGCGCTGCTCCTGCTCGACGACGCCACGGACGCCGAGCAGGTCGACCCGCTCCTTCCCGACACCCCGGACTGCCTGGTCGTCGCGGTGGCCGAGGGCCCGCTCACCGGCATCCCCGACGTGCGGCCCTGCACACTCGGCGGCCTCGACAAGGCCGCCGCCGTCGAGCTCCTCGCGCGCGCCGCCGGACCGGTCCGCATCACCGTGGACCCGCGCTCCGCCGAGTCCCTCGTCGAGGCGTGCGCGGCCCACCCGGCGGCGCTCGTCCTCGCCGGCGGCTGGCTCGGAAGCCGGCCCAAGGCGGCCGTCGCCGATCTGGCCAAGCAGATCCACGACATGCCGGACGAGGGCTCGCCCCTCGCCCGTGTCTTCGCTCACACCTACGCCTCGCTGCCCGGGCCCCCCGCCCGGATACTGCGGTTCCTCTCCCTCGCCCCGGCAGGACACGTCGACCCGCACACCGCGTCCGCGCTCGCGGGCTGCTCGGTCTCCGCGGCCAGGACCACCCTCGACGACTTCGTCGCCCTCGGGCTCGTGCGCGCCGTCGAATCCCCGCTGCCGCAGTACGAGGTGCCGGGCTGCCTTGTACCGCTCCTGAAGGCCCGCACCGAGAGCCAGGACCGCCCCGCCGAGATCCAGCTGGCCCGCGCCCGCATGCTGGAGCGGACCGTGCGCCTGCTCCAGTCCTGCCGGGCCGTCACGGAACCGGACGCCTCCGCGGCCCGCAGGAAACTCGCCGGGATGCCGCGCGCCCTGCGCTTCCCGGGACCGCGGGCGGCCGCCGAGTGGCTGCGCATCCGCCGGCCCGCGCTGCTCGCCGCCGCACGCCTCGCGGTGGCCGACGGCGAGCTCGACACCCTCGCCCGGCGCCTGATGGCCGCCCTGGTCAGAGCTTTGGTGGCACACCGCGGCACCGAGGACGCCGCCCCGGAGCTGTACGGCATCCACCGGCTCGTCCTCGACGTCGCCGAGCGGCGGAACCTGCCGCGCGAGCAGGCCGCGGCGCTGCTGAACCTGGCGGATCTGGACGCGCAGACGGGACGTACGCGCGACGCGCTCGCCCGCTACCGGGCGGCGCTGGACGCGGGACGCGCGGCCGGTGATCCGTACGCGACCGGACGCGCGATGGAATCCGTAGGCGGCGCCTACCAGGAACTGGGGGACTGGTCGCGGGCCTCCGACTGGTTCGGCAGGGCTCTGGCCCAGCGCCTGGCCCGCGGGGAGCGCACGGACGCCGCCCGGCTGTACGGCCGGATCGGCGCGGCGCACACCTACGCGGGGCGCTACGGAGAGGCGCTGCGCAACTGGAGCTCGGCCGTCACCGGGTACCGCCGGAGCGGCGATGTGGCCGCCCAGGCACGGGCGTTGAGCGAGATGGCCCGCGTGCAGGAGTACGCGGGACGGCCCGAGGAGTCGCTGAGGACCTGCCAGGAGGCCGTCGAGCTCGCGCGGCACGCCGAGGACGTACGCCTTCAGGCGGCGCTGCAGCTCCGGCTCGCCGACACCCTGGAGCGGCTCGGCGACCCGGCGGCCGCCCGGCTGCACCGCGGTGCGGCCGAGCGCATGCTGGGAGAGGAGCTCCCGCAGTCCGCGAGGCTTGAAACGAACGGTGGAGCAGCCCCTTCCGCCTACGAAATCCGTAGTGCTTCGACAGAAGATTGAAGTATTGAAAGGCTAGACAGCGAGAAATCCTTCATTAGACTGGCTCCGCCGCGTACCTCTGCGGTGTTTCCCGCTGCGCCCCCACGCGTACCGGTATGCGTTGCATTGCCCGAAAAATCCCCTGAGCCAAGGACCGTGATCGACGATGAAGGTCGGCATCCCCCGCGAGGTCAAGAACAACGAGTTCCGGGTGGCCATCACCCCCGCCGGTGTGCACGAGCTCGTGCGCCACGGCCGCGAGGTCGTCATCGAGCGGAACGCCGGCGTCGGCTCCTCGATCACGGACGCCGAGTACGTCTCGGCGGGCGCCAAGATCCTGGACACCGCCGATGAGGTCTGGGCCACCGCGGACCTGCTCCTGAAGGTCAAGGAGCCCATCGCGGAGGAGTACCACCGACTCCGCAAGGACCAGACCCTCTTCACCTACCTGCACCTGGCCGCGTCCAAGGAGTGCACGGACGCGCTCCTGGAGTCGGGCACCACCGCCATCGCGTACGAGACGGTCGAGACCGCCAACCGCGCGCTCCCGCTGCTCGCCCCGATGTCCGAGGTCGCTGGCCGCCTGGCCCCGCAGGTCGGCGCCTACCACCTGATGGCCGCCAACGGCGGCCGCGGCGTCCTGCCGGGCGGTGTCCCCGGTGTGGCCGCGGGCAAGGCCGTCGTCATCGGCGGCGGCGTCTCCGGCTGGAACGCCGCGCAGATCGCCATCGGCATGGGCTTCCACGTGACCCTGCTCGACAAGGACATCAACAAGCTCAAGGAAGCCGACAAGATCTTCGGCACGAAGATCCAGACCGTCGTCTCCAACGCCTTCGAGCTGGAGAAGGCCTGCCTCGAGGCCGACCTCGTCATCGGCGCCGTCCTCATCCCGGGCGCCAAGGCCCCGAAGCTGGTCACCAACGAGCTCGTCTCGCGCATGAAGCCCGGGAGTGTCCTTGTCGACATCGCGATCGACCAGGGCGGCTGCTTCGAGGACTCGCACGCGACCACGCACGCCGAGCCGACCTTCCCGGTCCACAACTCGGTCTTCTACTGCGTCGCCAACATGCCCGGCGCCGTCCCCAACACGTCGACGTACGCGCTGACCAACGCGACCATGCCGTACATCGTGTCCCTGGCGAACAACGGCTGGGTCGAGGCGCTGCGCCGCGACCACGCCCTCGCGCTGGGTCTCAACACGCATGACGGCAAGGTCGTTTACAAGGAGGTCGCGGAGGCCCACGGTCTCGACCACGTCGAGCTGGAGTCGCTCATCGGCTGAACCTGACCGCTTTCGTCAACGAAAGTCGTCAATCTCACGCCCGCGGCCGGACCTTGAGAGGGGTCCGGCCGTATGCGTATCAGTGTGGACACGCTCAACTGGCCTTGAACGTAACCCTTTAACCGTTTCGCCCACCCCCGAAACGCGGCGACGGCAGGCCGCACGCCCTTGACACAAGGGTGTTCCATTGCCGACACATCGGGCCGGGTCCGGCGGATTGTGTTGCTGCGGAGCGGTGACACGCCATAGAGTCGCCAACCGTCGGCATGGTGCCACGCTGACCTATCGAGAAATTTCCTGGTCACCAAGGAGGTAAGACGACTTGTGAATGAGTCGACATTTGCTCCCGGGGGTGGTCAACCAGGAACGTCTGTGCGGGACCAGGGTTCCGAGGGGCTCGAAGCCGTCGGCTCGGTCGCTGTCCGCACCTTCGAAGCCCGGCAGGGCCCCCAGCCGACACAGTCAGCACCCCAGAGCATGGATGGCCATCACGTGAACGCCATGGCCGGCGACCGGAGTGGCGATAACACCCACACCCACCTCGCCGACTACGAGGAACTGCCCCAGGGGCACTTCTACGACCCCGACGCCGAGTACGAGCCCGATCCGGAGTACGCGGCCACGCTCGCGCCGGACGCCGCCCGTCAGCGCCGTGAGCGCATCGGCCCGACGGGACGCCCGCTGCCGTACTTCCCGATTCCTGGTCCGCTGACCGACCACGGTCCCGCGAAGATCATCGCGATGTGCAACCAGAAGGGCGGCGTCGGCAAGACGACGTCGACCATCAACCTGGGCGCGGCCCTCGCGGAGTACGGACGCCGGGTCCTGCTCGTCGACTTCGACCCGCAGGGCGCCCTCTCCGTGGGTCTCGGGGTCAACCCGATGGAGCTGGACCTGACGGTCTACAACCTCCTCATGGAGCGCGGCATGTCCGCGGACGAGGTGCTCCTGAAGACGGCGGTCCCCAACATGGACCTGCTGCCCAGCAACATCGACCTGTCGGCCGCCGAGGTGCAGCTGGTGAGCGAGGTCGCGCGCGAGTCCACGCTGCAGCGCGCCCTGAAGCCGCTCATGCAGGACTACGACTACATCGTGATCGACTGTCAGCCCTCGCTCGGCCTGCTCACCGTGAACGCCCTGACGGCGGCTCACAAGGTGATCGTGCCGCTCGAGTGCGAGTTCTTCGCGCTGCGCGGTGTGGCCCTCCTGACGGAGACCATCGAGAAGGTCCAGGAGCGGCTCAACCCCGACCTGGAGCTCGACGGCATCCTCGCGACCATGTACGACTCCCGCACGGTGCACAGCCGTGAGGTGCTCGCGCGCGTGGTCGAGGCGTTCGACGACCACGTCTACCACACGGTCATCGGCCGCACGGTGCGCTTCCCGGAGACCACGGTCGCCGGTGAGCCGATCACCACGTACGCCTCCAACTCGGTCGGCGCGGCCGCCTATCGCCAGCTCGCCAGGGAGGTGCTCGCCCGGTGTCACGCCGAGTGAGTCTGCCCGGGGCCGACGAACTGTTCCGTACGACCGGGGGAATGGCGCTGCAGGCGTCGTCGCCGCGACGCCAGGCGAACGGCGAGGCGAAGGTGCCCGCTCCGGCGGGCGAGAGCGACGAGGCGGCGGCCTCCGCCGAGGACGCGGCGCAGGGCGACGGTGAGCCCGCCGAACACGCGGCGTCGGACGCGGAGTCGGGTACCGAGTCGCGCGCGAGGGCGGCAGGTGCCGAGGGCGACAAGGGAACCGGACGGCGCTCGGGAACGGCGCAGGAAGGTTCGGCCGCGCAGGGCGGCAAGTCCGGCGGCTCGTCCACCGCGCAGGCGCGGCGGCGGGCACGGGCGGCGAACCGGCGGCCCAGCGGGCGCGAGCGGCACGACGAGAAGATCACCGTGTACGTCTCCGCCGAGGAGCTGATGGACCTCGAACACGCGCGGCTCGTGCTGCGCGGCGAGCACGGCCTCGCGGTCGACCGCGGGCGGATCGTGCGGGAGGCGGTCGCCGTCGTCCTCGCAGATCTGGAGTCCCGCGGGGACGCGAGCATCCTCGTGCGACGGTTGCGCGGGCGGTAGGGGTAGCGTTTCTGGCCTCATGGCCTCGAACAGTGAACCCGTACCGCCCCCGCCCACCCGCCGCCGCGCCCTGGGGCGCGGGCCCGGCGCGGCACCCGTGGAGCGGGAAGCGGTGGAGGAGCTCCCAGAGCCCGCCGAGCCCGCCGAATCCGCCGAATCCGCCGAGCCCGGCGAGCCCGGCGACGGGCGGTTCAAGGTCCGGCTCGCGAACTTCGAGGGGCCGTTCGACCTCCTGCTCCAGCTGATCTCGAAGCACAAGCTGGACGTCACCGAGGTCGCGCTCTCCAAGGTCACCGACGAGTTCATGGCGCACATCCGGGCCATGGGCGCCGACTGGGACCTGGACCAGACGACCGAGTTCCTCGTCGTCGCCGCCACGCTGCTCGACCTGAAGGCCGCGCGGCTGCTGCCGGCCGCCGAGGTCGAGGACGAGGCCGATCTCGCGCTTCTGGAGGCGCGGGACCTGCTCTTCGCGCGGCTCCTGCAGTACCGCGCGTACAAACAGGTCGCGGACATCTTCAGCGGGCGGCTCGACGACGAGGCGCGGCGCTATCCGCGGACCGTGGGCCTCGAACCGCACCACGCCGAACTGCTCCCGGAAGTCGTCATCAGCATCGGGGCGGAAGGATTCGCCAAGCTCGCCGTCAAGGCGATGCAGCCCCGTGCGAAGCCGCAGGTGTACGTGGAACACATCCACGCCCCGCTCGTCTCCGTGCAGGAACAGGCCGGGCTCGTCGTCGCCCGGCTGCGGGAGCGGGGCGAGGCCAGCTTCCGGGTGCTCGTGGAGGACGCGGGGGACACCCTGACCGTCGTCGCCCGCTTCCTCGCCCTCCTGGAGCTCTACCGGGAGAAGGCCGTCGCCCTGGACCAGGAGGACCCCCTGGGCGAGCTGATGGTCCGCTGGACCGGCGGGGACGGCGCAGCGGAGCCGACCGTGACCGACGAGTTCGACCGGGCACCCGAGCCCTTGGAGGAGAAGGCGTGAGCGCGCAGAGCCCTGTGGGGGAGCCGGCCGGTGCCGTGGCCGATCTTGAGCTGCGGCCCGCCCTCGAGGCCGTCCTGATGGTCGTCGACGAGCCGGCGACCGAGGAACACCTCGCGAAGATCCTGCAGCGGCCCAGGCGCGCCGTGGCCGACGCGCTGCGGGAGCTGGCCGACGAGTACACCGTGCAGAAGCGCGGTTTCGAGCTGCGGCTCGTGGCCGGCGGGTGGCGGTTCTACACGCGGCCGGAGTACGCCGCCGCGGTGGAGGGCTTCGTCCTGGACGGGCAGCAGGCGCGGCTCACCCAGGCGGCCCTGGAGACCCTCGCCGTCGTCGCGTACCGCCAGCCGGTCAGCCGTTCCCGGGTCTCCGCGGTGCGCGGGGTGAACTGTGACGGCGTGATGCGCACGCTCCTCCAGAGGGGTCTGGTGGAGGAGGCGGGCGCGGAACCCGAAACAGGTGCGATCCTGTACAGGACGACGAACTACTTCCTGGAGCGGATGGGCCTGCGCGGCCTGGACGAGCTCCCGGAGCTCGCGCCCTTCCTCCCCGAGGCGGACGCGATCGAAGGGGAGACGCAGGAAGGCGTCCCGTCGTTCGACCCGGACGCACCCGATGCGCCGGGGTACGAGTACACCCAGGACTCAGCCGACTAGACGGAACTTTTGATGCGAAGCAGCAGCGGCAGGAACAGCAGCGGAAACAACGGCGGGAGCCGTGGTGGCAACAGCGGCGGCCGCGGCGGGAGCAGCGGTGGCCGCGGTAACCACCGCGGTGCCGGTAACAACCGCGATGACAAGCAGGGCGGCTCCGGCCGTCCGAAGAAGCCGCGTCCGGAGGAGCGGCGTTACGACGTGGGTTCCGGCGGCACGCAGGACGGTCCGAAGTCGGGCCGTGGCGCCTCGGCGCGCGGTGGCGCCAAGGGCGGGCCGAAGCAGGGACAGGGCACCGGACGGGGCCGCTGGGCCCCGGCCACCTCGCGTGAGTACGACGCGCGGGCCGAGGAGCGCAACCGCGAGCGGTACGCGGGCAAGCAGAAGACCAGCCTGCCCAAGACCTTCCCGGGCGCCGAGCAGGAGGGCGAGCGGCTGCAGAAGGTCCTGGCCCGTGCGGGCTACGGTTCGCGCCGTGCCTGTGAGGAGCTGGTCGAGGAGGCCCGTGTCGAGGTCAACGGCGAGATCGTCCTCGAGCAGGGCATGCGCGTGGACCCCGAGAAGGACGAGATCAAGGTCGACGGCCTGACCGTGGCCACGCAGTCGTACCAGTTCTTCTCCCTGAACAAGCCCGCGGGTGTCGTCTCCACCATGGAGGACACCGAGGGGCGCCAGTGCCTGGGCGACTACGTGACCAACCGCGAGACGCGGCTCTTCCACGTGGGGCGGCTCGACACCGAGACCGAGGGTGTCATCCTGCTCACCAACCACGGCGAGCTGGCGCACCGCCTGACCCACCCCAAGTACGGCGTGAAGAAGGTCTACCTCGCGCACATCGTGGGCCCCATCCCGCGTGACCTGGGCAAGCAGCTCAAGGACGGCATCCAGCTGGAGGACGGGTACGCCCGCGCGGACCACTTCCGCGTCGTCGAGCAGACCGGCAAGAACTACCTCGTCGAGGTCACCCTCCACGAGGGGCGCAAGCACATCGTGCGGCGCATGCTCGCCGAGGCGGGCTTCCCCGTCGACAAGCTGGTGCGGGTGGCCTTCGGGCCGATCACCCTGGGCGACCAGAAGTCGGGCTGGCTGCGTCGCCTCTCCAACACGGAGGTCGGGATGCTGATGCAGGAGGTCGACCTCTAGGAATCGCTTGCCCGGACCACCCCCCTCTCTTTATAGTCATCAAGACCATAAAGAGAGGGGGGTGGTCGTGCATGCAGGGGTACGACAAGCACGCCTTCGAGCCGTTCGCCGTCACCGTGGACCTGGCCGTGTTCACCATCCGTGACGGCGCGCTGCACGTCCTGCTCGTCGAACGCGGCCAGGAGCCGTACGCGGGACGCTGGGCGCTGCCCGGCGGCTTCGTGCTGCCCGACGAGTCCGCCGAGGCGGCGGCCGGGCGTGAGCTCGCCGAGGAGACGGGGATCGCCGACGTCGGACGGCTGCACCTGGAGCAGGTGCGGACCTACAGCGATCCGGACCGCGATCCGCGCATGCGGGTCGTCTCCGTCGCCTTCGCGGCGCTCGTCCCGGACCCGCCGGAGGTCCACGGCGGCGGTGACGCGGCCCGCGCCGCCTGGCTGCCGTACAGTCCCGCCACATACCGGCCGCTCGCCTTCGACCACGACCGGATCCTCGCCGACGCCCACGACCGGATCGGCGCCAAGCTGGAGTACACCGGACTCGCCACCGCCTTCTGCGCACCTGAGTTCACCCTCGGCGAGCTGCGCCAGGTCTACGAAGCGGTGTGGGGCGCCGAGCTCGACCCCGCCAACTTCCGGCGCAAGGTGGTCGGCACGGCCGGGCTCGTGGAGGCCGTGCCAGGAGCCGCGCGGCTGACCGGCGGACGCGGGAAGCCCGCCGCCCTCTTCCGGGCCGGAACCGCCTCCGCCCTGCACCCGCCCCTGCTGCGCCCCGCCCCGGAAGGACAGACCTCATGAAGCGTGCCGCCACGGGATCCCTCATAGGGCTCGCCCTCGGGGACGCGCTCGGCTTCCCGACCGAGTTCAACGATGTGCCCGCGATCCTCGCCACGTGCGGGCCCTGGCGGGAGATGGCGCTGCCGGACCCGGCGTACATCACCGACGACACGCAGATGACGCTCGCCCTGAGCCGCGGCCTGCGCACCGCCACGGACCGCGGCCTGCTCGGACCCAAACGTCTGGAGCGGCCGCTGCGCGAGGAGTTCGTGGACTGGTACCAGTCGCCGGAGAACAACCGCGCGCCCGGCAACACCTGCCTCAAGGCCTGCTACCTCCTCAAGACGGGCAAGCCGTGGGAGGAGGCGAGCCAGGTGCACTCCAAGGGGTGCGGCGCCAACATGCGCGTCGCGCCGGTCGGACTCGCGCCCGGCCTCACCGACGAACAGCGCGCGGGCGCCGCCCAGCTGCAGTCCGCCCTCACCCACGGCCATCCGACCGCGCTCGCCGCCTCCGACCTCACCGCCCACGCCGTCCGGCTGCTCGCCGAGGGCGCCGAGCCGACCGGCCTCGTCGGGCTCCTGCGCTCGTACGCGTACGAGAACCGGGAGACGTACCACGAGCGCTGGCTCGGCGAGCTGTGGACGCGGAGCGGGGACGCGTCGCCCCGGGCGTTCATCGCGCGGGGCTGGGACGAGTGCCTCGGCGTCCTGGAGCGGCTCCGTGACGCGCTCCGCTCGCCCTCGCCGGAGACCGACCCGTGCCTCGCGACGGGCGAGGGCTGGATCGCCGAGGAAGCCTTCGCCACGGGCCTGCTCTGCTTCCTGATGTTCGTCGACGAACCGCTCACCGCGCTCCGCAGGGCGGCCTGCACGTCGGGCGACTCGGACTCGATCGCCTGCCTCACCGGCGCTTTCGCGGGCGCCCACCTCGGCGCGGACGCCTGGCCGACGGAGTGGACGGGCCGGATCGAACACGGGGCCGAACTCCGGGAGTTCGGGGCGCTTTGGGACGCTTGATCGGATGCGGCGAGGCGCGGGCGGCGTCAGTGCTGTGCGATGTGCTGCGTGGTGCCCGCGCCGCGTACGGCGTGCTGCTCGGTCCCGTCGTCCGCGTACGCCTCCAAGGCCCTCAGGGCTGACGCCCGGCGTGTGCGGAGCAGGAAGTCCTCGATTCGGGCCCGGTCGGGGGCGGGCGGGAGCGGGGTGTGGGTGGCCGCCTCCTGCGACTCGGCGGCGAGACGGTTCATCCAGGACTCGACCTGCGGCCAGGACAGCTCGCCCCGCTTCACCGCCAGCAGTGGCTCCCGCTGCTCGCCGACGTCGACGGCGAGCTCGCCGGTGCGCAGCAGGTCGCGGCAGGACGTCAGCAGCCGCAGCAGGTGCATGGCGTGCTTCCAGCGCGGTGCGCCGTGCGTGCGGACGTCGGCGTCGAGCTTCTTGCGCTGGCCCAGCGCGTAGCGGACGAAGGTGTCGTGGGCCTGGCGGGAGAGGAACGCGCCGCGCAGCGCGAGCAGTTCCCGCCCGGTGTCGGTGACGTGTTCCACGAGCGGGGAGTGCAGGCACTCCAGGACGTTCGGATTGGCCCGCAGCGCGAGCTCGCAGAACCGTTCCAGCTCCCAGCTGAACTGTTCGTCGGCCGGGCCGTCCACGTGCGTCGGGGGTTTGTCGAAGCGCCAGAAGAGGGGCGTGGGGGCCAGGAAGATGCCTCTGCGGTCCGTGTCGCTGTCGTCCGTGGCCAGGCCGAAGGCGCGCGAACCCATCACGCAGGAGTAGACGGTGTGGTCGCGTACCAGGTCCTGAGGGTGCATGCGGGGAGCGTACGGGGCCGGATCAGCCCAGGGTGATCGAATTTCCGGTGACCGTGATCTTCTCCTCGGCAGCGGGCAGCGGGCAGCGGGCAGCGGGCAGCGGGCGCGGGGCGGGACCCTCCGCCCTCGTCCAGGGTCCGGGCCGCCCGTCTCGGCAGACGGGCGCCGCGCGCCTCCGTGCCGGACGCTGGATACGCTTGACGCTCATCCAAGGCGTACGTGGGCAAGAGGGGCAGTGACGTGGCGGTACGAGCGGTCCGGGGCGCCGTCCAGCTGGAGCGGGACGAGGCCGGGCACATGGCCGAGCAGGTCGGCGCGCTCCTCACCGCCGTCCTGGAGCGGAACGGTCTGACGCGGGAGGACCTGATCAGCATCTGGTTCACGGCGACACCGGACCTGCACTGCGACTTCCCCGCGGCCGCCGCCCGCGGACTCGGCATCGTCGACGTACCGCTGATCTGCGCGCAGGAACTGGACGTCGAGGGCGCCATGCCCCGCGTCGTCCGCGTACTCGCGCACATCGACACCGACCGGGCCCGCTCCGAGATCACCCACGTGTACCTCGGCGCCGCGGCCGCACTCCGCAAGGACATCGCCCAGTGAGAACCGCCCTCGTCATCGGCACCGGCCTGATCGGCACCTCCGCAGCCCTGGCCCTCGCCTCCCGCGGCGTCGCCGTTCACCTCGCCGACCACGACCCCGAGCAGGCCCGCACCGCCGCCGCGCTCGGCGCGGGCACGGACGAGGCGCCCGCGGGCGCCGTCGACCTCTGCGTCGTCGCCGTACCGCCCGCGCACGTCGCCACCTCGCTCGCCGACGCGATGGGCCGCGGGGTCGCGCGCGCCTACCTCGACGTGGCGAGCGTCAAGGGCGGACCGCGCCGCGAGCTGGAGGCG
Source organism: Streptomyces venezuelae (assembly GCF_008642355.1). Classification (NCBI taxonomy): domain Bacteria; kingdom Bacillati; phylum Actinomycetota; class Actinomycetes; order Kitasatosporales; family Streptomycetaceae; genus Streptomyces; species Streptomyces venezuelae. The sequence continues at coordinate 1,647,521 of NZ_CP029193.1, read as the reverse complement.
CTCGGCCTCGACCTCACCCCGTACATCGGCACGCACCCCATGTCCGGACGCGAGCGCAGCGGCCCGCTGGCCGCCACCGCCGACCTCTTCGAGGGCCGGCCCTGGGTGCTCACGCCGACCCGGGACACCGACACCGAGGTGCTCAACCTCGCCCTGGAGCTCGTCGCCCTCTGCCGGGCCGTGCCCGTCGTCATGGACGCCGACGCCCACGACCGGGCGGTCGCCCTCGTCTCGCACATGCCGCACCTGGTCTCCAGCATGGTCGCGGCCCGCCTGGAGCACGCCGAGGAGTCCGCGGTACGCCTCTGCGGCCAGGGTATCCGCGACGTCACGCGGATCGCCGCGTCCGACCCGCGGATGTGGATCGACATCCTCTCCGCCAACCCGGGACCGGTCGCCGACCTGCTCGCGGACGTCGCCGCCGACCTCGACGAGACGGTGACGGCGCTGCGCGCGCTGCAGTCCGCCGACGGCTCGAAGTTCGCCGAGGGCGCCGCCGGGGTCGAGAGCATGCTGCGCCGCGGCAACGCGGGACAGGTCAGGGTGCCCGGCAAGCACGGCGCCGCTCCGGCCGCGTACGAGATCGTCGCGGTGCTCATCAACGACCAGCCGGGCCAGCTGGCGCGCATCTTCGCCGACGCGGACAGTGCGGGCGTCAACATCGAGGACGTCCGCATCGAGCACGCGACCGGGCAGCAGGCCGGTCTGGTGCAGCTCATGGTCGAGCCGAGGTCCGTGCCGGTGCTGACGGCGGCGCTGCGGGAGCGGGGCTGGTCGATCCGGCAGTAGCGGGCCCGTGCGGGGGCTGTCGGGGCAGCGTGTGCGAGCCAGTAACCTTGTGCGGGGCGCGTTCGCGCCCGCCTCCCTGGCCCGCGTCATGCGAAAGGTGCCCACAGCCCCGTGGAAACAGCCGAAACCGCCGCCCCGGCAGCCGTGATCGTCGCCATCGACGGACCGTCCGGCACGGGCAAGTCGAGCACCTCGAAGGCTGTCGCCGCCCAGCTCGGCCTCAGCTACCTGGACACCGGTGCCCAGTACCGGGCCATCACCTGGTGGATGGTGCACCACGGCATCGACCTGACCGACCCGACCGCCATCGCGGCCGTGGCGGGCAAGCCCGAGATCGTCTCGGGCACCGACCCGGCCGCCCCGACCATCACGGTCGACGGCACGGACGTCGCCGGGCCGATCCGCACCACCGACGTCACCTCGAAGGTCAGCGCGGTCAGCGCCGTCCCCGAGGTCCGCACCCGCATCACCGAGCTGCAGCGCACCATCGCGGTCTCGGCAGAGAAGGGCATCGTCGTCGAGGGCCGTGACATCGGCACGACCGTGCTGCCCGACGCCGACCTGAAGATCTTCCTCACCGCGTCGCCCGAGGCGCGCGCCGCCCGCCGCTCCGGCGAGCTGAAGGGCGCCGACATCAAGGCGACCCAGGAAGCGCTGATCAAGCGGGACGCGGCCGACTCCAGCCGCAAGACGTCCCCGCTGGCCAAGGCGGACGACGCCGTCGAGGTCGACACGACCGAGCTCACGCTCCAGCAGGTCATCGAGTGCGTCGTCACCCTTGTCGAGGAGAAGCGGGCCGGCAAGTGACAGAGGGTGCTTCCGAGCGGGGCGCGGAGGTCGGCCGCCGGATCGGCGTCGGCCTCATGTACGGCCTGTGGAAGCCGCGGGTGCTCGGCGCCTGGCGGGTGCCCGCGAGCGGCCCCGTCATCCTGGCCGTCAACCACGCGCACAACGTCGACGGCCCGATGGTCATGGGCGTCGCGCCCCGGCCCACGCACTTCCTGATCAAGAAGGAAGCGTTCATCGGGCCCCTCGGCTCCTTCCTGCACGGGATCGGCCAGCTGAAGGTGGACCGCTCGGTCGCCGACCGCACGGCCATCACGCGGGCGCTCGGCGTCCTGGAGCAGGGCGGTGTCCTGGGCATCTTCCCGGAGGGCACGCGGGGCGAGGGCGACTTCGCGTCGCTGCGGGCCGGGCTCGCGTACTTCGCCGTGCGGGGCGGCGCCCCGATCGTGCCGGTCGCGGTGCTGGGAAGCACCGAGCGTCCTGGACGGTTGATAAAGCAGCTGCCCCCGCTCCGCAGCCGGGTCGACGTCGTCTTCGGGGACCCCTTCGACGCGGGCGACGGCAGCGGCCGCCGCACACGCAAGGCGCTCGACGAGGCGACCGTCCGCATCCAGGAGCGGCTCACCGGCCACCTGGAAAACGCCAGGCGCCTGACCGGGCGCTGAGCGAGACTTATCAAGTAGTGCGCAGGACCGACATGAGGCCGGTGCACCGATCACCACGATGAACGACGAGGTACGGACTTCATGAACGACCAGATCCAGCCCGAGGGCGACGGCTTCGCCGAGCACGACCACGGGGCGCTCGGCGACGCCGAGTACGCACAGTTCATGGAGCTCGCCGCCGAAGAGGGCTTCGACATCGAGGACGTCGAGGGCGCCATCGAGGAGGCGGGCCACGGCCCGCTGCCCGTCCTCGCCGTCATCGGCCGCCCCAATGTCGGCAAGTCGACTCTGGTGAACCGCATCATCGGCCGCCGCGAGGCCGTCGTGGAGGACCGCCCCGGCGTGACCCGCGACCGCGTCACCTATGAGGCCGAGTGGTCGGGCCGCCGCTTCAAGCTCGTCGACACCGGCGGCTGGGAGCAGGACGTGCTCGGCATCGACGCGTCCGTCGCCGCCCAGGCGGAGTACGCGATCGAGGCGGCGGACGCCGTGGTCTTCGTCGTCGACGCCACGGTCGGCGCCACCGACACGGACGAGGCCGTCGTGCGCCTGCTCCGCAAGTCCGGCAAGCCCGTCGTGCTCTGCGCCAACAAGGTCGACGGCCCCTCCGGCGAGGCCGACGCCACCGCCCTGTGGTCCCTCGGCCTCGGCGAGCCGCACCCGATCTCCGCGCTGCACGGCCGCGGCACCGGCGACATGCTGGACGCCGTCCTGGAGGCGCTGCCCGAGGCGCCCGCGCAGACCTTCGGCACGGCCATCGGCGGCCCGCGCCGCATCGCGCTCATCGGCCGCCCGAACGTCGGCAAGTCCTCGCTGCTCAACAAGGTGGCCAACGAGGACCGCGTGGTCGTCAACGAGCTGGCGGGCACCACCCGCGACCCGGTCGACGAGCTCATCGAGCTGGGCGGCGTGACCTGGAAGTTCGTCGACACGGCGGGCATCCGCAAGCGCGTCCACCTCCAGCAGGGCGCGGACTACTACGCCTCGCTGCGCACCGCCGCCGCCGTCGAGAAGGCGGAGGTCGCGGTGATCCTCATCGACGCCTCCGAGACCATCTCGGTCCAGGACCAGCGCATCGTGACGATGGCCGTCGAGGCGGGCCGCGCCATCGTCGTCGCGTACAACAAGTGGGACACCCTCGACGAGGAGCGCCGCTACTACCTGGAGCGGGAGATCGAGACCGAGCTCGGCCAGGTCGCCTGGGCGCCGCGCGTCAACGTGTCGGCGGCCACCGGGCGCCACATGGAGAAGCTGGTCCCGGCGATCGAGACGGCCCTGGAGGGCTGGGAGACGCGCGTGCCGACCGGCCGCCTGAACGCGTTCCTCGGCGAGATCGTCGCCTCGCACCCGCACCCGGTCCGCGGCGGCAAGCAGCCCCGCATCCTCTTCGGCACGCAGGCAGGCACCAAGCCGCCGCGGTTCGTCTTCTTCGCCTCCGGCTTCATCGAGGCGGGCTACCGCCGCTTCCTGGAGCGCCGTCTGCGTGAGGAGTTCGGCTTCGAGGGCACGCCGATCCACATCTCGGTGCGGGTGCGCGAGAAGCGCGGCCGCAAGAAGTAACGCGAAAAGACGACGCGCCCGCGCACGCGTCGTACACAGACCGGTGCCCGGCCCCCCGTCGTGGGGAGGCCGGGCATTCGGCTGTCCGGGCGGAGGCGCTCAGCGCTCGCGGCGCGGGCCGGGCGGCAGCGCCGCGGGGACCTGGTAGTGGCTTGTGCCGTGGTGCTCGTACTGACCGTGGCGCGCCATGTGGAACGGGCTGTAACGGGAGTCGTGCCGTCCGTCGGAGCGGTGCTGCGCGCCGTACGGCCCCTGCGCGAAGGCGGTGAACCCCAGATCCTCCTCGCCGCTGCGGTCGCCCGGCAGGGCCCGGAAGGCCCTGAGGTACTCCGAGTACAGCGCGTCGTAGATGGGTGTGGCCGAGTGGTGGCCCGTCGAGTCCTGTGCGGTGCGCATGGACGGGATGGGGCTCTGGTACGCCGGCCGGTGGCGGGAGGGGTCGTATGGATGCACGTATGTGCCAACGAAACGGGCGCTCCCCGGATGCGGGGGCCGCACCTGTTTCCCCGTCCGGCACCAGGGTGACCGGTGCGTTCGGGGTGCGGGGCGGCCCCCGCGGGCGGTCGGCCGCTCAGGTTCCGGCGAGCGGCAGCGCGCTCGCGACGAGACGGCCGTGGGTCGCCGCCTTGTCCAGCGCGTCCCGCAGCATGTCCTCGCGGGGCTGCCGGCCGATGGAGCCGACGGGGGCGGCGAAGAGCAGCACGGTCTGGGTCTTGTTGGCCGCGGTCCGCCAGTCCTCGGTGACCTGGAGCGGATGGTGCGCCTGCCACCAGGCGACGGGGGAGCCGCCGTTGGTGCCGGGCTGCAGGATGGCGTGCAGCTGGCCCATGGCGAGCAGCACCGACCAGCCGGGCAGCGCGGGCGGCACGGTGTCGAGGGAGGCGGCGGGCGTGAAGCCCTGCTCGACCAGGAGCGACAGGAACTCGTCGCCGCCGCCGGGCGCGCTGCCGGGGCGGGCGATGGCCCCGGTCGGCTCCACGACGAGGGCGGGGCGCAGCTCGCCCTCGATCAGGACGAGGCCGCTGGTCACGCCGAGCACGGCCTGGCTGGGCGCCGCGTCGTCCGCCGTGGCGCCGTCGTCGCCGGTGATCGAACGGACGGCGCCCTGCAGCTGCTCCTCGGTGACCGTGACGATCTGCGAGGGCAGGCAGGTGGCGTGGGCGAAGGCGAGCACGGCCGTCTCGTCGCCGACGAACAGGACGGTGCTGGTGCGCTCCTGTTCCGCGTCGCCGGGGGTGCGGCAGGACGTGCAGTCGTAGCTGCCCGGGGTGTTGTCTCCGGCGAGCAGCCGGTCGGCTTCTTCGTCGCCGATCTCGGCGCGTACGTCGTCGCTGACGTCCAGCATGCGCGGCACGGGGGGCTCCTCGGAATCGTCATCTGGGGTGCATGGGGAGGGTGTGACGGGCCGGACCGTGTCCGGCTCATAAGGACTCAACGGCGGATCAGTGGCGCAAGTCACGCACGAAGGCGAACGGAATCGAACCATCCGCAGCGGAGGGTGAAACGGGCGGCGGAATGTGTCACTCCGCGCCAACAGGTGCTGGATGCACGGAGGTTGAGCCGGTGAGCCGGGTCACAGATCGCCGATGGGGGAGGTCAATAAATCCGCATATCAGCCCATGAAGTGGGTGGCGTGAACTTGCTGATACCGGGGGTAACGCCCAACTGGCCTGGAATGACAAGGACTTGGTTGATACGGGGCGGAAGGGCTCCTAGATTCCACCGCCGTGTGCAGCGAGCACCGCTCGGGTACGTCCGCCGGTCGCATCAGCCAGCTCCAGCACCGACACCGGCGGGCGGGGCCGGCCGGACCCCGGCGCCGGATGCGTGAGGGGCCGCACGGCCAGGGGGAGCCCGGGTCCTGCGAGAGGGAGATCCATGTCCGCACGTCCCAAGAGCACGCGCACCATGGCAGTGATCGGAGGGGCCGCGCTCCTGGCCCCGCTGACCCTGCTCGCCGCGACCGGCCGGGCCGGAGCCGCGGATGGCGGAGTGTGGGACCGCATCGCACGGTGCGAGAGCGGCGGAAACTGGCAGACCAACACGGGCAACGGCTACTACGGCGGGCTGCAGTTCTCCGCCGGTACGTGGCGTGCCTACGGCGGCGGGGCCTACGCGCCGACCGCCGACAGGGCGTCGAAGGCGCAGCAGATCGCCGTCGCCGCCAAGGTGCAGCGGGCGCAGGGGTGGGGTGCGTGGCCCACCTGCGCGGCACGGGCCGGGGCCTGCGGAAACGCCCCGTCCGCCGCGGCGCCGGTGCCCAAGGCGGCGAAACCCGCACCCAGGGCCGCGAAGTCTGTGCCCCAGGCCGGCGGGACCGCCGACCGCTCCGACCGGGGGGCCTCGCGCGGCTACACCGTCCGGCAGGGCGACACCCTCAGCCTCGTCGCGGCCCGGCACGGGACGCACTGGCAGCGGGTGTACGCGGCCAACCGGCAGGTCATCGGCGGTGACCCGAACATGATCGTGCCGGGGCAGCGGCTGAGCCTCTGATCGGATCGTCCGACCGGGTGGAGCAGGCTCCGCGGCGGCGCGGCAGGTCCTGGGCCCGCCGCGGGGCTGCCTAGCGTGACCCGATGCACCTGAAGTCGATTCAGCTTGTCAGGTCCTTGTCCGTGTCCGCGGTCGTCGGCGCGATCCTTGCGGTAGCGCTGCCCGCGGGCGCCGCGTACGGCACCGCGAAGCCGTACGACTGCTCCCTGGACAAGGGCCCGTGGCACTGCCTCGCCGAGTGCGAGAGCAACGGGCGATGGCAGACCAACACGGGCAACGGCTTCTACGGAGGACTGCAGTTCTGGCAGCCCACCTGGGAGGAGTACGGCGGGCTCAAGTACGCGCCGCGCGCCGACCTCGCCACCCGGGAGGAGCAGATCAAGGTCGCCGAGAAGGTGTTGCACACCCAGGGCTGGAAGGCATGGCCCGCCTGCTCCAAGGCGGTCGGCATCGAGCGGTTCGACCGCCGCGTCCACACGGTGAAGCCGGGCGAGACGCTCAGCTCGATCGCCCGCCGCCACGACGTGAAGGGAGGCTGGCAGACCCTGTACAAGACCAACCGGGACAAGGTCGGGAGCCGTCCCGAACGGCTCGCCGTCGGCACGCTCCTCGTCATTCCGGGGCGTACGGCGACCGGGCGGGGCTGAATTCTCCGGGCCCCCCGCCGAACTCCTTCGGTTCCCCGCTGAACGCGACCGCGCCCCGGCGCAGTTCGTGCACGACTGCCGCCCGGCCCGCGCCTTCCCGCAGGCCGGGCGGCAACCGCTGTTCGGCGAGGACCACGCAGGCGTCGAGGCCCCACAGGAGGGCGTACGTGCGGGCGGCCACGGCGGGCGACATGCCCAGGGTCGGCTCATCCAGGAGGATGACTCCGGCGTCCGACAGGAGTGCCCTGGAGATCGCCAGCATGCGTTGCTCGCCTCCCGAGAGGGTGCCCGCGCGGCGGGACAGGAGGGGGCGCAGCTCGGGGTAGGCGTCCAGCGCGCGGGCGGGGTTGTTCGTGGGGTGGGCGAGGGCGAGGTTCTCCGCGACGGTCAGGGAGGGGAACACGGCGGCCCGGTCCGGTACGAAGCAGAGGCCCTGGGCGGCGCGTTCGTGGGCGGGCCGGTGTGTGATGTCCCGTCCGTCGCGGACGACGGCGCCGGACGAGAGCGGGACCGTGCCGGCGAGGGCGCGCAGAGCGGTGGTCCGGCCTGCGCCGTTGCGGCCGAGGAGGACGGTGAGGGCGGCGGCGGGGGCGGCCAGCGTGATGCCGTGCAGGGCTTCCAGGGGGCCGTAGTGGACGCGGGCGCCGCGCAGTTCGATGCCGCGCATTCAGTGCGCCTCTTCCAGTACCTGGTCCGCGGGGCCGCTCGTCACGATGCGGCCCGCCGCCATCACGTGCACGGTGTCGGCGAGGCCCGCCACGAGGTCGAGGTCGTGCTCGACGACGAGGAGCGCCATGCCGTCGGCGGCGAGCGCGCGCAGGAGTGTGGCCAGAGCCGCGACCTCGGCCGCGTCCAGGCCCGCGGCCGGCTCGTCCAGGAGGAGGGTGTGGGGGTCGCCCGCGAGAGCTCTGGCCAGTTCCGTGCGTCTGAGGGTGCCGGTGGAGAGGTCGGTGGCGGGATGGGTGTGGAGGGTCATGAGGTCCAGGAGGCGGAGGGCTTGGGTGACGGCGGTGCGGCGGCGGTTCCTGTCAGCGCCCACCTGGACGTTCTCCGCGATCGTCAGGGACGGGAAGACGGCCAGTTGCTGGAACGTGCGGGCCATCCCGGCGCGGGTGCGGGCGTGTGCGGGAAGCGTGGTGATGTCGCGGGTGCCGAGCGTGATGCGTCCGGAGACGGGGCGGAGGGTTCCCGCGAGGCAGTGGAAGAGCGTGCTCTTGCCCGCGCCGTTGGGGCCCACTATCGCGGTCACGTGTCCTGGGGGGACGCTGAGACTGACGTCGTGCAGAGCGGTGAAGCCGTCGTAGGTGAGGGTGAGGTGCTGAGCGTTGAGGGTGCCGCCCTCGCGCGGGGCCCGTTTCGGGTGCGGGGCCGCGGGGGTGTCCGCGTGCTCGCCATCCCCGCGGTGGGGCCCGTTTGTATGGGCTCGGTCATCGGAGCCACTGTGCCGCGCTCGCAGAAACCGCCACGTCCCCTTACGCCGGTTCGGCGGCTGCGGGACGGCGGGGGCCGAGCGCACGGACTCGCGGGCCCTCATGCCTGCCGGGGTCAGGCGTGGGGTGCGGATGAAGTGGCGCGTCGCTGCGCGCAGCGCCTCGTAGGGGCCGCCCGGGAAGCGGCCCGTCAGGATGGCCAGGAGACCTATCAGGGCCGCTGCCGAGCCGCCTCGCGTTCCCGCGTCCAGGCCCACCAGGAGCGCTGCCGCCGTCAGCGCACCGAGCACGCTGTCCGAGCCGAGGACGATGATCGCGGCGAACCACAGCAGGCCGCGCACGGGGTCGTACGCCCCCGAGTCGAACGCCCGTTGGCCCATCGCGAGCATGCCGCCGCCGAGTGCCGCGAGCGCCGCCCCGGTCACGAACGCCGTGAGTTTGAGGGCCGGTACCGGCACGCCGGCTGCCGCCGCGCCCGCCTCGTGGTCCCGCATCGCCGCGAGCGCCCGGCCCGTGCGACCCCTGCGCAGCGCGACGACCAGGAGCAGCGAGGCGGTGAGGAGGGCCAGTTCCAGGACGTAGTACGTGCGGTCGCTCGTGAAGCCCGCGGGGCGGCCCAGGGTTAGGCCCGACGTCGCGTACGGCTGGGTGAAGACGAAGCGGCTGACGCCCACGCCCACCGCGAACGTGGCGAGGGCCAGGGCCAGGCCGTGGCGGCTGATCGCGGGCCAGCCGGTGAGCAGGCCGAGGGGTGCGACCAGGAGGACCGCAACGGCGAGAGCGGGCAGGTGGGGGAGTTCGGGGAGGCCGGGGAAGCGGCCCGCCGTGAGCAGGGCGGTGAAGAGGGCGCCCAGGCCCGCGTACGCCGCCTGCCCGAGCGAGATCTGGCCGCCCCTGCCCGTGACGACCACCAGCGAGAGCAGGATCACCGCGAGCGCCGGGACCTGGACCGCCGTCGTCAGGTCGGAACCGGCGAAGCCGAGCGGGATGAGGAAGAGCACGGCCGCCACGGTCCAGGCCCCCGGCGGCGTGGGGACGCGGGCCGTCGCCGTGCGGGGCAGGGCGTCCTTTGAGCCGATGCCGGGCAGGAACAGCGCCGCGACCAGCAGGGCGATCACGAAGAGGTTCGCGCCCGCGGTCTGGAGGAGCTGCTCCGGCAGACCGCCCGGGTGCAGACGCGTCAACTGGCTCTGGGCCACGCCCAGGCAGAGGGCGGCCGCCACGGCGATCGGCAGACTGCGCATGCCGGCGACCACGGCGACCGCCACCACTTCCATGACGAGGAGCGGCATGCCGTACGGGTCGAGACGTACGTAGGGGGCGAGCAGGACGCCTGTGAGGCCCGCGGTGAAGGAGCCGAAGGCCCAGCCCGCCGCGGCCACCCGGTCCGCGTCGATGCCGGAGAGCACGGCGAGGCGGCGGTTGTCGACGACCGCGCGCAGCTCGCCGCCGAAGCGCGTCCAGCGGGTCAGCGCGCCCACCGCGGCGGCGAGGGCGACGGCCGCGCCCAACTGGGCCCAGGGCTCCGCCGGGACGAGTTCGGGCGCGTCGTCGCGGGCTCCGGGGCCCCAGAGGAGGGCCGCCCCGCCGACGAGCAGGACGAAGACGCCGATGGAGGCCACCAAGGTGCGTGCCGGGTCCCCGCCGAGCACCGCGAGGGGGCGGAACACCGCCCGGTCCAGGAGCAGGCCGATGCCGGGGGCGAGCAGGAGGAGAGTGACCGACGCGGCCAGGGGGAGCGGCCAGTGCCATTCGACGGTCAGCTGGCGCAGGACGTAGGCGCAGAGCATCGCCACCGCGCCGTGCGCGAAGTTGAGGACGCCGGTCGCGCGGTGGGTGACGATCAGCCCGATGCCGGTGAGGGCCGCCGCGCTGCCGACCGAGAGCCCGGCCAGGGTGAGGTCGTAGCTCAGGGACGCCACCGGGTCAGGGCTCCGGGGCGGGGGAGGGCGGTGGGCCTTCGGGTTCCGGAGGGCGTTCCGGTTCGCAGATCGGGCAGGGCGCGAGGGCCTGTGCGGAGAGGACCGTGGCGTCCGCGGGGACCGCCTCCGGCTTCCCCGCGACCAGCGGGCAGTCCGCGCGGTGCCAGAGCGTGCCGCCGGGGACCATGAGGGGTGTGCCGTCGGCCGTGGTGCGGGTTCGTTCCGGGGGCGCGGGCGGCTCCGTCGTGACCAGCAGCCCGTACAACTCCTCGACGCGCGCCGCCGCGAGGACGCTCCTGCCGTGCGTGAGCAGCAGCGTGCCCGCGACGATCAGCGCGGCGCCCGGCACCGTGCAGGACGCGAGGTAGGGCAGCTGCCGCTCGGCGAACCGTTCCCCGGAGACGCCGTACCAGCCGAGCACGCACAGCACCGCGCCGACGGCGAGCGACGCGAACGCCGCCCACAGCATGGGGTGCAGGGCCCGCAGGCGTGCCGTGCCGGACGCACCGGCCGTCCGAGCTGTCCGATCCGCCCGCATCGAGGCCCCCTGGGACACGTCGTCGGTCACATCAGTAACGTCGGTGGGCTGTCCATGTCAGCCGATGGCTTGCACTATGCCTTCTGGAAGCCGACGCTGAAAGCTCCGGGCCCGCACGGCCCGGACCGATACCCGGTGGTGACCAGATGGTTCTCGGGATCAGCCCCAGGCGGGGGACGCACCAAGGGCGGGGCAGTGCCCGGAGCGCGGCGCTGGCGGCCGCCGCGGTCCTGCTGATCGGACCGGCCGCCGCGGCCTGCGGCGACGACAGCGGGGGCGGGGACGGACCGACGCCGCCCGAGCCGTCCGTGGAGAAGACCACCGAGCCGTCCGACGACGGCGGCGGGTCCGCGTCCGCTCCCGCCGATCCGGCGGCGGCGGAGAAAGAGGTCACGGAGAACTGGGAGAAGTTCTTCGACCCGAAGACGTCGCTGAAGGAGAAGGAGACCGTCCTGGAGAACGGTCCCGAGATGCGCGACGTCCTGGAGAGCTTCAGCGGCGACGAGCGCGGCAAGCAGGTCGCGGCGGACGTGACCGAGGTCGCGTTCGGCTCGGCGACGGAGGCGGACGTGACGTACGCGCTGACGCTGAAGGGCGCCACGGCGCTGCCCGACGCCTCGGGGACGGCCGTCAACCAGGACGACACCTGGAAGGTCTCCGTCAAGACCCTCTGCGCCCTGGTGAAGTTGAGCGGCAATGAGTCGCCGGGTCCCGGCTGCTGAGACGCTGCTCGTCGTCGCGGTCCTGCTGGCGGGCGCGGCCTGCGGGAGCCGGCTGCCCGAGAGCGACTTCGAGCGGCGCGGCACGGCGCCCGCACCGGCCGGGGGAGCGCCGGTCAGGGTCGGCATCATCACGAGCGCGACCAGTCCGGTCGGCGGCGCAGCGTTCACCGGGCCGCGCGACGGGGCCAAGGCCTACTTCGACCGGCTGAACGCGCGGGGCGGCATCGAGGGGCGCAGGGTCGAGGTGCGCACCTGCGACGACGGCGGCAGCGGCGTCGGCAACAACGACTGCGTGCACCGGCTCGTCGAGGAGCAGAAGGTCGCCGCGCTCGTCGCCACCTCGTCCCTGGACTATGCGGGCGCGGCCCGCGTCTCGCGTGCCGGCGTGCCCGACATCGGGGGACAGCCCATCGGGGCTGCGTACGAGACGTATCCGCACCTGTACGGGATCTACGGCAGCCTCGCGCCGCGCGACGGGAAGCCGGGCTGGGACGGCGAGCTGTACGGCGGGACCGAGGTCTACCGCTACTTCAAGCGGGAGCAGGGCGCGCGGACCGCGGCCGTCGTCTCCTACAACCAGGCCGCCTCCGCCGCGTACGCCCGGCTCGTCACCCGGGGCCTGCGGGCCGAGGGCTACAAGGTGGTCACCGAACAGGTCGACTTCGCGCTCCCCAACTTCCGCGCCGCCGCGGCCGACCTCAAGGAACAGGGCGCCGACCTGGTCTTCGACGCGATGGACACGCACGGCAACGCCCGGCTGTGCGAGGCGATGGACGATGTCGGCGCGAAGGTCACCGCCAAGGTCACCAACGTGCAGAACTGGACCTCGTCCGTCGGCGACGACTACAAGGACGCGCCCCGCTGCCGCAACGCCCTGTGGGCCACCGGGTCGAGCAGGAACTACGAGGACACCGGGCACCCGGCCGTGCGCGAGTTCCGCGCGGCCCTGCGCGGCAAGGCGCTTTCCCAGTGGCACCTGGAGGGCTGGGCCGCCGCCATGTGGTTCACCGACGCAGCGAAGTCCTGCCTGAGCGGTGGCGGCGGCGACGTCACGCGCGCGTGCGTGGACGCTTTCATGAACCGGAACAAGCCGTATTCGGCGCGGGGGCTGCTGATTCCCGTGACGTACGAGCACCGGGCGGAGCCGCCGACGACCCGCAGGACGTGTCTGTCCGTGGCGCGCTGGCGGGACGGTGAGGGATGGGTCACACAGGGTGACATGAACGAACAATGTTTCGACGTACCGCAGCTCGCGTACCAGCCTTGATGCACGGGACCGTGAAAAGGTTCCCATCCGTGGCTACCGATCACGCATCTGTTCGGAAACAAGATGGTGAGGAAACCCAACCCTTGGCCAGGAATCCCCGTCTAACCCTGCGGTAGGCGGACGAGGGGGACTGTCCGCATGGAAGCGCGGAATACGGGGACGCATGCACATCTCTTTCCTCATACACAACGCGTACGGGATCGGAGGGACGATCCGGACGACGTACAACTTGGCGAACACGCTGGCCCAGCAGCACGACGTCGAGGTCGTATCCGTCTTCCGGCACCGTGACGAGCCAGTCTTCGCGCCTGACCAGCGCGTCCGACTGAGCCACCTCGTCGACCTGCGCAAGGACACGGCCGGCTACGAGGGGGACGACCCCGAGCACCTGCGCCCCGCCCGGACGTTCCCCAGCGCCGAGGGCCGCTACAAGCAGTACAGCGCGCTGACCGACCGGCGCATCGCCGCCCACCTCGCGGGCGTCGAGGCGGACGTCGTCATCGGCACCCGGCCCGGTCTCAACGTGCACCTCGCCCGCCAGACCGCGCGCGGGCCGCTGCGCGTGGGCCAGGAGCACCTCACGCTCGACAGCCACAGCAAGGAACTGCGCCGCCAGCTCCGCAGCGTCTACCCCCGCCTCGACGTCCTGACCACGACGACCGAGGCCGACGCCCGCGCGTACACCCGCAAGATGCGGCTGCCCGGCGTACACGTCCAGGCCGTGCCGAATCCCGTCCCCGCGCCCGGCATCGAGCCCGCCGACGGCTCCCACAAGTGGGTCGTCGCGGCGGGCCGCCTCGCCCCTGTCAAGCGGTACGACCTGCTGATCAGGGCCTTCGACAAGGTGCGGCGCGAGCGCCCCGACTGGCGGCTGCGGATCTACGGAGGCGGCAAGCAGAAGGACAAGCTGCGCGCCCTGATCGACGAGCTCGGCCTGTACAACCACGTCTTCCTCATGGGCCCCGCCCACCCGATCGAGCCCGAGTGGGCCAAGGGCTCGATCGCCGCCGTCACCTCCAGCCTGGAGTCCTTCGGCATGACGATCGTCGAGGCGATGCGCTGCGGACTGCCCGTCGTCGCCACCGACTGCCCGCACGGCCCCGGCGAGATCATCTCCAACGGCGTCGACGGCCGGCTCGTCGAGGTCGGCAACGCCGACGCCATCGCCCGCGGACTGCTCGAACTGATCAACAACGACTCGCTGCGGCAGCAGATGGCGGGCGCGGCGCTGCAGGACTCCGAGCGCTTCGACCCGGAACGCATCGCCGAGCGCTACGACACCATGTTCACCGGGATGCTCGCCCGGGGGAGCTCGGTGGGGGGCCGGATGCGCGGCACCCTGCACCGCACGCGCGGCGCGCTGCTCGGGGGCGCGTACGCCGTGCGGGACCTCGGCCGGGCACAGACGAAGGGATCGACCGCATGACGGCCTTGGCCACCTCGCAGGCGGCGCACGCCGGGGACGACCAGGAGGCGTCGGGGGCGCCGCGTGCCGACTGCATCGCGGACTCCGCCGGGGGACTCACGTTCGACGTCACCGACACCGCCGAGCCGGGCACGGAGGCCGTCGCACACCTCGTGCTGCGCCTGCGCGACGCCGACTCCGGCGAGGACACCGAGAGCACCGTACGGCTGCCGCTGACCCCGTCGGGCGACGGCAGGCTGCGGGCCGCGCTGCCCAGCAGCGTCGAGCTCGCCGAAGGCCGCTGGAACGCGTACGCGCAGGTCGCGGGCGGCGAGCCGCGCCGCCTCATGCCGGGCGTCAACGACCTGCGCTCTCTGGTCGACCGCGCGCCGAGCGGCAGCCGCGGCCACGTCGCGGTCCGCATCCCGTACGCGACGAAGCAGGGCAACCTCTCGGTGCGCAGCTGGCTGCGCGCCCCGCACGCGGAGACCGGCGAGATAGAGATATCCGGCACCGCCATGACCGTCCGGGGCCGGGTGTACGGCACCGCCCTCGCCGACACCGGATACGTCGAGGCCGTCCGGCGCGACGAGAAGGACGCCGTCCGGCGGGCCGAGATCACCGCGGACGGGCCCGAGTTCTCCTTCGCGCTGCCCTACGGCCCGCTCGCCGACCGCGGAGCGGGCCCCTGGGACCTGTGGCTGCGCCCCGTCGGCGAGAGCGGCCCGCGCGTGCGTCTCGCCCGGCTCCTGGACGACGTCCCGGACAAGAAGGCGATCTTCACGTACCCGGTCGTGCCGTGCGTGACGGAGGAGCACGGCACGCTGGAGGCGGGCCCGTACTACACGCTCGACAACGACCTGTCCGTGCGGGTCCGCGAGACGGCCGCGGGGAAGGGGGCGGGCGCGTAGGGCCCTCCCACCGGCACAATCACGTCCATGTTGGAGACCTCGGCACGCCTGCTCCGCCTGCTCTCCCTGCTGCAGGCCCATCGTGAATGGTCGGGCGCGGACCTCGCCGAACGGCTCGGCGTCACCCCGCGCACGGTCCGGCGCGACGTGGACCGGCTGCGGGAGCTCGGTTACCCCGTGAACGCGAGCCCCGGCACCGGGGGCGGCTACCAGCTCGGCGCGGGGGCCGAGCTGCCGCCGCTGCTCCTCGACGACGACGAGGCCGTCGCCGTCGCCGTGGGGCTGCGCACCGCCGCCGGGCAGGGCGTCGAGGGCATCGGCGAGAGCTCGGTCCGTGCGCTCTCCAAACTCGAACAGGTGCTGCCGAACCGGCTGCGCCGCCGCGTCGGCGCCCTCAACGCGTTCACCGTGCCGCTGCTGCGCGCCCCGCGGCGGGACGGCGTCGACCCGGCGGTCCTCACCGAACTCGCCGACCTCTGCCGGGACTCGGAGCGGCTGCGCTTCGACTACCGGGACCACGGCGGCAGTTCGAGCCGCAGGACGGTCGAGCCGCACCGCCTGGTCTGCACCGAGCGCCGCTGGTACCTGGTGGCCTGGGACCTCGACCGCGAGGACTGGCGCACGTTCCGCGCGGACCGCATCGACCCGAGGCCGCCGCACGGCCCCCGCTTCACGCCCCGCACCCCGCCGGCCGAGGATCTCGCCGCCTACGTCGCGCAAGGCCTCTCCACGCGCGCGTACGCCGCACACGCCGTCGTCCGTCTCCTCGTCCCCGCGGAGGAGGCGGCCCAGCGGCTCTCGCCGGCCGACGGCACCCTGGAGGCCGAGACCGCGCGGACCTGTCTGCTGCGCACGGGCGCGACGAGCCTGGACGTGATGGTCTTCCACGTGCTGTTCCTGGGCATGGAGTTCGAGGTCGTCGAGCCCTTGGAGCTCGCCGACCGGATCAGGTCGGCGAGGGACCTCCTGAGCCGGGCCCTGGACCGGGGTGCTCGGTCTGCGGATCCTGACGCGGCCGGTCCTGGTCCCGCGCCTCGAACGCCGCGTACTCGGGATGGTGCAGGTCGAACGCCGGGGACTCGGAGCGGACCCGGGGCAGCGTGACGAAGTTGTGCCGGGGCGGCGGGCAGGAGGTCGCCCACTCCAGGGAGCGGCCGAAGCCCCACGGGTCGTCGACCTCGACCTTCCGGCCGTACTTGGCGGTCTTCCAGACGTTGTAGAGGAACGGCAGTGTCGACATGCCGAGCAGGAACGCGCCGATGGACGAGACGGTGTTGAGCACCGTGAAGCCGTCCGCCGCCAGGTAGTCCGCGTACCGCCGCGGCATGCCCTCGGCGCCCAGCCAGTGCTGGACGAGGAACGTCGTGTGGAAGCCGATGAAGAGCGTCCAGAAGTGGATCTTCCCGAGCCGTTCGTCGAGCATCTTGCCGGTCAGCTTCGGCCACCAGAAGTAGAAGCCGCCGAAGGTCGCGAAGACGACGGTGCCGAACACGACGTAGTGGAAGTGCGCGACGACGAAGTACGTGTCGGTGACGTGGAAGTCGATGGGCGGCGAGGCGAGCAGAACACCGGTGAGACCGCCGAAGAGGAAGCTCACCAGGAACCCGACCGACCACAGCATGGGTGTCTCGAAGGACAGTGAGCCCTTGAGCATCGTGCCCGTCCAGTTGAAGAACTTCACGCCCGTCGGGACGGCGATGAGGAAGGACATGAAGGAGAAGAAGGGCAGCAGGACCGCGCCGGTGGCGAACATGTGGTGCGCCCAGACGACCACGGAGAGACCGGTGATGGCCATCGTCGCGCCGACCAGCGGCAGATAGCCGAAGATCGGCTTCCGGCTGAAGACGGGGATGATCTCGGTGACGATGCCGAAGAACGGCAGCGCGATGATGTAGACCTCGGGATGCCCGAAGAACCAGAAGAGGTGCTGCCACAGCAGCGCACCGCCGTTCTCCGAGGCGAAGACGAGCGAGTGGAAGCGCCGGTCCGCCTCCAGGACGAGCAGCGCCGCGGCGAGCACGGGGAACGCGATCAGCACCAGGATCGAGGTGAACAGGACGTTCCAGGTGAAGACGGGCATCCGGAACATCGTCATGCCGGGCGCCCGCATGCCGATGATGGTGGTCACGAAGTTGACCGCGCCGAGGATCGTGCCGAAGCCGGAGAGCGCGAGCCCCATGATCCACAGGTCGGCGCCGATGCCCGGCGACCGCTCCATGCTGTTGAGCGGGGCGTACGCGAACCAGCCGAACGCCGCGGGCCCGCTCGGCACGAGGAGCGAGCCGAGGACCATCAGGCCGCCGAAGAGGAACAGCCAGTACGAGAGCATGTTCAGCCGCGGGAAGGCGACGTCGGGCGAGCCGATCTGCAGCGGCATGATCTCGTTGGCGAACCCCGCGAACGTCGGTGTCGCGAAGAGCAGCAGCATGATCGTGCCGTGCATGGTGAAGGCCTGGTTGAACTCCTCGTTGCTCATCAGCTGCAACCCGGGGCGGGCCAGTTCGGCCCGCATGAGCAGGGCGAGCGCGCCGGCGATGAGGAAGAAGACGAACGACGTGATCAGGTAGAGGTGCCCGATCTTCTTGTGGTCCGTGGTCGTCAGCCAGTCCACGACGATCCGGCCGGGACGACGGTCCCGCACCGGTTGTTCGGCCGCCCGCGCCGTCTCGGTCCCCATCGCCCGCCCCTCCGCCCTGGCGTCCCGGACCCCGCCCGAAGCCGCCCGTCCGAAGCTGTTCGAAGCCCACCCATGATGCTCGCGTCGCCGCGGCTCCGACAGGGGGCAAGCCGGAATGGCGAATTCCTCCACACTTCGTCACCTCCCGCGCGGGGGCCGGGATTCGGAAAAGCGGGCGTCCGGAAAAGCGCGTGACGAGGGGGCGCGATCTTATTCGGACCGGTCTTTTCCGGGCGTATGGGAGAACCCTTCCGAGTGACGTCCGGACACTCGCGAATTACACCTGTACAAGTACGGAACCGCCCATACGTGTGACGGAGTTCGACCAAAACGCGCGTCGTGATCCTGTGACGAAAGCGTGACCGGAGAGGTATCGGTGACGCATGGTGTGCGTCTTCAGGGCCCCGCCCGAGCGCCTCCCGGCCTTCCCCGGCGGGGCCGTGCTCGCCTACGGTGGCGGGCATGGCACCTATCCCGACCCCTCCCGCAGAGCCCCAGGACAGCCCGGAAGGTTACGTCGGTCTGCCGGCCGACGGCGCCGAGCGGCAGGCGCGCGAGCGCGGCTGGTCCACCGTCAGGACGCTGCAGCCGGGCGCGATCATCACGATGGAGTACCTCGCGGGGCGGCTCAACTTCGAGGTCAAGGACGGCGTCGTCGCGCGCTGCTGGAAGGGCTGAGCCCGTACGTCCGTACGCCCTGAGCCGCGTGAGCACACGAACACGCGGACGGCGGAAGGCCCCGGTTCCGAGCGGGAACCGGGGCCTTCGCGGTGCGGGGGCTTGGCTGTGCGTACCGGCCCCCGCCGTCCTCGGGTCAGCCGCCCGCCACCGGGCGGGCCGACGTCGTGCCGCGCGGCACGCGGTCGGAGTGCGGCGGGCGGCGGCTGCCCGCCGGGGTGACCGGGGTCCGCTCCGAGCGGGCCGTGTGGGGTCCGGGTGCCAGGTAGGCCGCGGGGCGTGCGCCGCGGGCGGCCGCGACCGGCTCGCGCACCGGCGCGTCCCCCTCCGGGGCCGTGCGCGGCGGGACCATGGCGGAGGCGCCGACCGGCGAGGCGCCGGTCCCGGGCACCGTGATGATGCCGGTGCGGCGGGCCCGCCAGGACTCGCGGAGGCTGAAGATCATGGCCTCCACCCGGGTGATCGGCGTCTCGAACCAGGGCAGCGCGAGCAGGATGAGCAGCCCCGCGGCCCAGCCGAGGAAGACGTCGCTCAGCCAGTGCGTACCGAGGTAGACGGTGGTGAGGCCGACGCTCAGCGAGACCACCGCGGAGAGGGCCGACAGATAGCGGCGGGTGCGCGGGGTCGAGGCGAGGTACGCCAGGATTCCCCAGGTCACGACGGCGTTGGCGGTGTGGCCCGAAGGGAATATATCGCCGCCGAGCCACATCTCGTTCGAGCCGATCGCGGTGGCGTAGTGCGGACCGAGGCGGCCCATGCCGATCTTCGCGGCGCCCACGGTGACGTTGAGCAGGAGCAGGGCGGCGCCGAACATGAGGAGCGGGCGCAGCGTGTGCTGCCGCCAGGAGCGCCAGCCCAGCCAGGCGGCGACCATCACGGCCGTCGGACCGCGCTGGCCGAGCACGACCCAGTAGTCGAGGAAGGCGTGGATCTCCGGCCACTGCTGGTAGGGCCGGAAGAACATGACCTGCCAGTCGAACCGCACCAGCCACGAGGTGGTCAGCACGGCGACGACGATGGCCAGGTAGAAGGCCAGGGTCGCGCTGAAGAGCACGACCCTGTGCCGGCTCATCCTCGGCACATCGAGGTGGGTCGGTCGTTCCGGCTCACGGTCCAGCCGGGCGAAGACCCGGTCAAGACGGGTGAGGTTTCGTTCGGTACGCACCCAATCGACGTTACAGCGAGTGAGTGCGGCACTAGGCCGAATCAGTGTCTTTGTGATGACGATGTGATGTGGGATTGATCTCAACGCGGGGTTTATTCCTGCGGTTTGTTTATTCCGCACCGACCGCCTTAGTCAATTGCCTGATCATTTCCGGCGCAGTTATATACCCCTTATGAATTCGTTCACCGGGTCCTGGTGCGGAATTTCCCGTCCGATCACCGGACGGCACGGAAATGATCATGACGCGATCAGGGCGGGCCCGAGCCGTGCAGCCAGAACGCCCCGTAGACCGCGCTCGCCACCGCCACGCCGCCGAGGACCAGCGCCGACCTGGGCGTCCGTAGTCGGGCGAGCGCCACCGCGACCGGCAGCAGCAGCGGGAACGCGGGCATCAGGAGCCGCGGCTTCGAGCCGAAGTAGCCGGCGGCGCAGAGGGCGAGCACGACGACGATCCCGCCGTAGACGAGCAGCGGCAGCGGCTGCCCCCGGCGCACGCACAGGACGTACAGCCACACCACCAGACCGACACCGACGATCAGCCCGAGGCCCGCGAGGGCGCCCGGCACCGAGGTGAACTTCTCCCCGATGAAGCGCACGAACGCGTAACCGAAGTCGAAGCCGTTGCCCCAGCCCGCCTGCACGTCGAGGTAGCCGAAGAGACCGCCGCCGGTGCGCCGCCCGACCCACAGGACGTAGGCCGCGGCGCCCAGCGGGGCCAGGACCACACCGAGCAGCATGCGCCGGTCCGCCCGCCGCTCCCGGTACATCCGGACGGCGGCCGCCGCCCAGATCGCGGCGACCACCGCCGCGCCCACCGGCCGCGTCAGACCCGCCAGCGAGGCGAGCAGGCCCGCCGTCACCCAGCGCTCCCTGAGCACCGCGTACAACGACCAGGCCGCGAGCGCCGTGAACAAGGACTCGCTGTACGCCATCGACTGCACGATGCCGACCGGCAGCACCGCCCACAGCGCGGTCGCGCAGATCCCGGCCCGCCGCCCGTACACGTGGTCGGCGACCGCGAAGATCCCGGCGGCGGCGAAGAGCGACGCGACCCAGCTGACCACGAGCCCCGCGTCGGCGTACGACAGAGGGCTCACCGCCGAGACGAGCCGCTCCAGCCACGGCAGCAGCGGGAAGAACGCGAGGTTCGAGTGGACGCTGCCGTCCGGAAGGGTCACTTCCCAGCCGTATCCGTGCTCGGCGACACGGGTGTACCAGAGGGAGTCCCAGCGGGCGGACAACAAGGTGTGCGGACTCTTGCCCGCCGCCGCGCCCCAGACCGCGAGCACGGCGACGCCCAGCGCACGCACCCCCGCGTACACGAGGAGCGCGGGCGCCGCGCGGCGCAGCACGGAGCCCGCCGGGGAGGGCGGAAGGCGTTGATCAAGATCAGTCACGGGCTCGATTATCGGCCGTCGCGGGAACCGGACGCGGCCACGGGGCGTGGCCGGAGGCAACGGGCGTGGCGCATGCCACATCACATCCGTACAACCGTGAGAGGTCCGCCACGCGCCCCGGGCGCGGACTCGCGTACTCTGACGGCTCACTCGCCCTGTTCGCGCCGCCGAGGCCGGGAGTTCACCACCCCGCAGGCCGCCGATGCGAGGGACCACTGGGAGGTACGCACATGTCCGGGACGACCACGGCCGCAGCACCGCACGGCCGTCGGGGATCCGGGGCCGGTGCCGGGGCCAACCGCTGGGTCGTGCTCGTCGTCCTCTGCGTGAGCCTGCTGCTCGTCGCCGTCGACGCCACCGTCCTGCACGTAGCGGTGCCCGCGGTCACCGAGGACCTGAAGCCCGGCGCCATGGAACTGCTGTGGATCGTCGACATCTATCCACTCGTCTGCGCCTCGCTCCTCATCCTCTTCGGCACGCTCGGCGACCGCGTCGGCCGCAGACGCGTCCTCCTCCTCGGGTACGCCCTCTTCGGCGTCGCCTCCGCGATCGCGGCCCTCGCGGACAACGCGCAGGTCCTCATCGCGGCCCGCGCGCTGCTCGGCGTCGGCGGCGCGATGATCATGCCCGCGACGCTGTCGATCCTGCGCCAGGTCTTCCCCGACCGGCGCGAGCGGGCCGTCGCCATCGGTCTCTGGAGCGCGGTCGCCGCGGTGGGCGCGGCCGTCGGGCCGTTGCTCGGCGGGTTCCTCCTCGAGCACTTCTGGTGGGGCTCGGTCTTCCTCATAAACATCCCGCTGATGCTGGTCAGCCTGCCCATCGGCCGCTGGCTGCTGCCCGAGTCGACCGGTGACAGGGACGGGCCGTGGGACGTCGTCGGCGCGCTGATGGCCGCGACCGGGCTCTTCGGCCTCGTCCTCGGCGTGAAACGCCTCGGCGGCGGCGAGGACCCGCTCGGCCTCACGACCCTCCTCTCCCTCTTCCTCGGCGGCGCCCTGCTCATCGGCTTCGTCCGCAGACAGCGGCGGCGCACGCATCCGCTGGTCGACCTGTCGATGTTCATGCGGCCCGCGTTCAGCACCTCGGTCGGCTGCATCGTCCTCGCCATGCTCGCGCTCGTGGGCCTGGAACTGATCGCCGCGCAGTACCTCCAGCTGGTGCTGGGGCTCTCTCCGCTGGAGACAGGGCTGCGGCTGCTGCCCCTGACGGTCGCCGCGATGGCCGCGGGGCTCGCCGGCTCGAAGATGCTCAGTGGCCTCGGGCCGCGCACGATGGTCTGCGCCGGGTTCTGCCTGACCGCGTTCGCCGTGCTGCTGCTCACGGGTATGGGCGGCCACGCGAACGACGCGCTGCTCCTGAGCGGGTTCGTGCTGCTGGGCTTCGGCCTGGAGACGACGCTGTTCGGTGCGTACGAGTCGATGCTGAGCGAGGCGCCGCAGACGCAGGCGGGGGGCGCGGCGGCGATCGGTGAGACGTCGTACCAGCTCGGGGCGGGGATCGGCATCGCGCTGCTCGGCAGCGTGATGAACGCGGCGTACGCGCCGGGGCTCTCTTCGGTGCAGGGGGTCTCCGCCGCGGACAGCGCGGCGGCGGGGCACTCGCTGGGGGAGGCGTACGAAGTCGCCGCGCGGGTCGGGGGCGGGGCGGGGGCCGCGCTGCGGAGCGCGGCTCGGGACTCCTTCGTGCATGGGCTGCATGTGACCTTGCTGGTCAGTGCGGGGTTGCTGTTGCTCGGGGCGGTGGCTGCGCTGCGGCTCCCGCGGAGGATGGAGTGTGGGGCCTCCGTCCCCGCGGGGCGGGCCGAGGTGCCGGCTCCTCGTGACCCCGCGCGGGTCGGGGCGGGGTCTTCTGTGGACGTATGACCCCTCCGGGGCGGGGTTTCTTCGGGGTGCGGGTCGGGGTTGTGGCCGGCCGCAGTTCCCCGCGCCCCTGGAAAGCCCGGTCGGTTTCTCGGGTGCGGGTGTGGGGGCTTGTCGGCCGTTCCCCGCGCCCCTTGCGGGGCTCGCCGGTGCGGAGGAGCGGTCTGGACGTGGGGGAGAGTGCGTCGTAACGTCGGCGCGAGTGTGCTGACTAACAGTGCTAGTTTTGTGTTGCCGGAGGCCCGCATGTCCGCAAGCGCCCGCATCCCTCTGCCGCCCTTCGACCCCGCCGACCCCCTCGGCATCGACGACCTCCTCGACCCGGAGGACCTCGCGATCCGCGACACCGTCCGGACCTGGGCGGCCGACCGCGTCCTGCCGCACATCGCCGACTGGTACGAGAAGGGTGAGCTGCCCGGCATCCGTGAGCTGGCCCGGGAGCTGGGATCGCTCGGGGCGCTCGGGATGTCCCTTCAGGGGTACGGCTGCGCGGGCGCCAGTGCCGTGCAGTACGGGCTCGCCTGCCTGGAGCTGGAGGCCGCCGACTCCGGCATCCGTTCCCTCGTCTCCGTGCAGGGCTCACTCGCCATGTACGCCATCCACCGCTTCGGCGCCGAGGAGCAGAAGCAGCGCTGGCTGCCGGGCATGGCCGCCGGCGAGATCATCGGCTGTTTCGGCCTGACCGAGCCCGACCACGGCTCCGACCCGGCGTCCATGCGCACGCACGCGAAGAAGGACGGCACCGACTGGGTGCTCAGCGGCCGGAAGATGTGGATCACGAACGGTTCCGTGGCCGGGGTCGCCGTCGTCTGGGCACAGACCGACGACGGGATCAGGGGGTTCGTCGTACCGACCGACAGTCCCGGTTTCTCCGCGCCCGAGATCAAGCACAAGTGGTCGCTGCGCGCGAGCGTCACCAGCGAGCTGGTCCTCGACGAGGTGCGGCTGCCCGCCGACGCGGTGCTGCCCGAGGCCGTCGGCCTCAAGGGCCCGCTGAGCTGTCTCTCGCACGCCCGCTACGGCATCGTCTGGGGCGCCATGGGCGCGGCGCGCTCCTCCTTCGAGGCAGCCGTCGACTACGCGCGCAGCCGCGAGCAGTTCGGCCGGGCCATCGGCGGCTTCCAGCTCACCCAGGCCAAGATCGCCGACATGGCGGTCGAACTGCACAAGGGCGTCCTGCTCGCCCACCACCTGGGACGGCGCATGGACGCGGGGAAGCTGCGCCCCGAGCAGATCAGCTTCGGCAAGCTCAACAACGCCCGTGAGGCGATCGAGATCTGCCGCACGGCCAGGACCATCCTGGGCGCCAACGGGATCTCGCTGGAGTACCCCGTCATGCGGCACGCGACGAACCTCGAGTCCGTGCTCACCTACGAGGGCACGTCCGAGATGCATCAGCTGGTGCTGGGCAAGGCGCTCACCGGTCTCGACGCCTTCCGGTGAGCGGCCTCGCCTAGCTCTGGTTGAAGAAGCCGTCCGACGCGCGGCTCCCGGCCTCGCCGTTGACGATCTGCGTGTCGGCAGGCGTGAGCAGGAAGACCCGCGTGGCGACCCGCTCGATCGAACCGCGCAGGCCGAACGTGAGGCCCGCCGCGAAGTCGACCACGCGCTTGGCGTCGGTGGGCTCCATGGACGTCAGGTTCATGATGACCGGGACACCGTCCCGGAAGAGCTCACCGATGCGGCGGGCGTCCCGGAAGCTGTCCGGGGTCACGGTCCCGATCCGGTGTTCCTGCTCCTGGGCCTTCTCGCTCGCCACCCGCACACGCGGGTCGGTGACCCAGGCCTCCGGCTGGTCGGGCCCCTCGCTCCGGTCGTCTTCGTAGCCGTCGTCGTAGTAACGCTCGTCGTTGTTGTCGTCGACGAGGCCAAGCCAAGCACTCGCCTTGCGCACCGATCCCATGGACGCCTCCTCTCGCAGCGGTTTCCCTGAATTCCGCATCCCTATCGTCGTCCATGATGCGGATGATGCGCCAAGTGGATAGTCGCCGCGCGGGGTTTTCGTGACGGTACTGGTGCAGAGTCAACACGCCGATGTGCGGTGCGCTCCAAGGGTCGTACTGTGCACGGCTGCTGACAGTGAGTGAAATATGATTCTTCACGGCGTATGGGTGACGGCCGGTGCGTACGGGTGAACGAGGCGATGGCTACGATGCCGGGGTTGATCACACACGGGCCTCTCGGGGGAGTCGTCTTGTTCGGAATCGTCAGGCCCTGCAGCCATCGCCTCGGCGAAGGACTCAAGACCCAGTGGATGGCGCATCTGTGCGGGCTCTGCCTCGCGCTGCGCGGCGACCACGGGCAGTTCGCCCGCGTCGTCACCAACTATGACGGCCTGATCATCTCGGTTCTGACGGAGGCTCAGGCGGAGCGGACCACCGGATGGCGGCGCACCGCGGGGCCGTGCCCGCTGCGCGGCATGCGGACCGCCTCCGTCGCCCAGGGGGAGGGGGCGCGGCTCGCCGCCGCCGTCTCGCTGGTGCTCGCCTCGGCGAAGGTCCGTGACCATGTCGTCGACGGGGACGGCATCCTGGCACGCAGGCCGGTGGCCGTCGCCGCCCGGCGCGTGGCACGGAACTGGGACAGGGCGGGCGCGCGGACCGGCGCCGATGTGGGGTTCGACACGGCGGTCCTGGTCGACGCCGTCGAACGGCAGGCCGGCGTCGAGGCCTTGGCGGGCCCCGGCACCTCGCTGCTCGCGGTCACCGAGCCGACGGAGACCGCGACCGCCGCGGCCTTCGCGCACACCGCCGTGCTCGCCGGACGGCCCGGCAACGCGGCACCGCTCGCCGAGGCGGGCCGCCTCTTCGGCCGCCTCGCCCACCTCCTCGACGCCGTCGAGGACAGGGAAGCTGACGCCGCGTCGGGTGCGTGGAACCCGCTCACCGCGACCGGCACGTCACTCGCCGAGGCGCGCCGTCTCGCCGACGACGCGCTGCACGGCATCCGGCTCGCACTGCGCGACGCCGAGTTCACCGACGGCAAGCTGGCGCACCGGTTGCTCGCGCACGAGCTGGGCACGTCGATCGACCGCGCCTTCGGCACGGTGGCCTGTGGGCATGCTCACGGCGACATGGCGCATGAGGTGACGGCGCATCAGGGCGGGGCCTTCGGCCCGCCGCAGGGAGGCGCGGGTGCGGGTGCGTACGGTGCTCCTCCGCAGGGTGGGCCCTACGGAGGCGGGAACCCGTACGGGGGCGGCGATCCTCACGGGGGCGGCAATCCGTACGGCGGCGGGACCCCCGGTGGGCCGGTCGGGCCTGGTGGGCCCGGCGGACCCGGCGGCTTCGGCGGTGGGCCCGCCTTCGAGCCACAGCCGCCGAAGCCCGGCAAGCGCGGCTTCTGGGCGGGGTGTGCCGTCGCCATCGGGCTCTGCTGCACCTGCAAGGTGTGCTGCGCCGAGGAGTACGAGGGCCCCTGGTCCCGCAAGAAGCGCGAGGGCTGCTGCCACAAGTGCGACTGCGACTGCGGCTGCTGCGAGTGCTGCGCCTGCTGCGACTGCGGGCTCTGACCCCTCCCCGGCAGGCGTGTGTCAGTCCTTGATCTCCGGCGGGGAGATCCGGGACCGCTCGATCGCCGAGCCCCGCGTGCCCCACTTCTTCAGGATGCGGTCGTACGTGCCGTCCTCGATGAGCCGGTCCACCGCCGCCCGGAAGGCGGGCGTGAGCTCCGAGCCCTTCTTGAAGGCGAAGCCGACGTCGAGCCGCCGGTACTCGCCGAGGAACTTCAGACCCTCCTGCTGTTTCACCGCGTAGCGCAGACCGTTGATGGTGGACATCACCACGTCGGCGCGGCCCTGCTGGAGCGCGGCCCAGATCGCGCCCTGCTCGGCGTACGTCTTCACGCTGTACGGCTTCTTGCCCGCCTCCTCGCAGACGTGCTTGTTGTCCTCCAGCGTGACCTCGAAGGTGGTGCCCACGCCGGTCGCCACGTTCAGGCCGCACAGCTGCTCGAAGTCGGTGACCTTCTTGAGCCTGCTGTCCTGGCGGACGGCGAAGCCCTGGCCGTCGTTGATGTAGGTGACGAAGTCGATGGTCTTCCGGCGCTCGTCGGTGACGCCGAAGTTGCCCGTTCCGAGGTCGTACTTGCCGCTGCCCAGGGCCGGCAGGATCGCCTCGAAGCTCGCCGCCTCCCGTTTCAGCCGCAGGCCGAGGACCTTGGCGACCGCGTCCGCGAAGTCGATGTCCTGGCCGACGATCGTCCTGCCGTCCTCCAGGTAGAGCGCGCCGGGCGGTGTGCCGCCGACGGAGGAGGCGACGGACAGCGAACCGGCGGCGCGTACGTCCTCGGGGAGCAGACGCGCCGCCGATTCGTTCTTCCTGACCGAGGACACGACATCCGCGGTCGGGATCTTCGCGCCCCCGCCGGCCGGAGCGGCGGCGCCGGCCGGTCCGGCGGCGTCACCGCCCGCACCGCACGCGGTCAGGGCGAGGGTGGCCGCGGTGATCAGGGCGAAGGCCGCCGGGATGCGGCGGGACTGCGGGGGCGTGCTCATGGCGTGACGGTCTCCAGCTCGGCAGGGCAGGGCGAAGCGGACGTACGGGAGTACGAGACGTACGAGGGGAGGGGGTGTCACCGCTCGTGGCACGGGAACGGCGACGTACGCGTGTGAAGGCGGGGGCGACGGCGCGCGGCGGCGCGGGCGTCGGACGTACGCGGAAGACCGACCGGTCCGAAGAGGGAGTAGAGAGACGGGCCCGGAACGGGCCCGGCGCGCAGGGGGTCGGCTCAGAAAGACATCAACAAGACGCCGACCACACTCGACCGAAGTCGATGTGGGAGCGCGTGACCAGCCACTGCTGCGGATGCATGGGCCAAGTGGAACAGGCATCCGTTTCCGCGTCAACTGCCGTGAGACGTAAGGCTCACATCCTGGACAGCCTTGACAACGCGTGTCCGCCACACCGTAATGTCGAGGCGGATCGTGCTGAGGGGCTCGGTCCATGTGAAGGCGTCACCCGTGTTCGATCTTCTGTATCCACGGAGCCTTCCGCATGTCTTCCGACACCCTCGCCAAACCGGCGCCGGTCCCCGAGCCCCGCGAATCCACCGAACTCCCCGCCGAGCCGCGCATCGTGCCCCGCCCCCGCGCGGGACAGTGGACGGCGGCCGTCGTCGTCCTCGTCCTGCTCGCGCTGGCGGCCACCTCCGTCGTACGCAACGACGCGTTCCAATGGGACGTCGTCGGCGACTACTTCACCTCCGCCTCCGTGCTGCGCGGGCTCGGGCTCACGCTCTGGCTGACCGCCCTCGTCATGGCGCTCGGCTTCGCCCTCGGCACGCTCCTCGCCCTGGGCAGGCTCTCCGCCAACCCCGTGCTGCGGGCGGTGAGCTGGGGGTACGTCTGGTTCTTCAGGTCGATGCCGATCCTGGTGCAGCTGCTCTTCTGGTTCAACATCGGTGCGCTGTACCCGCAGCTGTTCGGCGTGAAGACGGTGAACCTGCTCGGCCCCGTCACCATCGCCGTCATCGGGCTCACCCTGCACGAGGCCGCGTACGCCGCCGAAGTGGTGCGCGGCGGGATCCTCTCCGTCGACCGCGGGCAGACCGAGGCCGCGCAGTCGCTGGGTCTCGGGCGGTGGCGCAGGTGGCGGCGGATCGTCCTGCCGCAGGCCATGCGGTCCATCGTGCCGCCGGCCGGGAACATGCTGATCGGCACCCTCAAGGGCACCTCGATCGTCTCCGTCATCGCCGTGCAGGACCTGCTCTACTCCGTGCAGCTCGTCTACCACCGCACCTACCAGGTCATCCCGCTGCTCATGGTCGCCACCACCTGGTACGTCGTGGTCACCTCGGTGCTCGGCGTCGGCCAGTACTACGTCGAGCGGCACTACGCCAAGGGCTCGGAGCGTGCCCGGTGAGGCGGTCGCTCGTCATCGTGGGCGCGGGGCCGCGCGCCACCGGCATCCTGGAGCGGCTCGGTGCCAACGCGGCCGAGATGTACGGCGACGCGGGTCTCGACATCCACCTCGTCGACCCCTACCCGCCGGGCGGCGGCCGCATCTGGCGGCACGACCAGTCGCCGCTCCTCTGGATGAACTCGCAGGCCCAGGACGTCACGATGTTCACCGACGAGACCGTGGAGGTCGCAGGACCCGTCCTGCCGGGACCGGCGCTCCACGAGTGGACCGGGCGCGACGGGCGGGCCTTCCTCGGCCGCCGCGAGCAGAGCGCCTACCTGCGCTGGGTGTACGAGAAGGCCGTCGCCGCGCTGCCCGAAGGCGTCGTCGTCCACCACCACCGCCGCAGGGCCCTGCGCGTCACCGGGGCACGCGACACCCGCCAGGAAGTGGCGCTCGAAGGCGTCGACGCGCCCCTCGACGCCGATCTCGTCATCCTCGCGCAGGGGCACCTGGACGCCGAACTCGACCACGAGCAGAGCGACTTGGCCGCGTACGCCGAGCGCACCGGTCTCGTGCACCTGCCGCCCGACTTCACCGCCGACACCGACCTGTCGCCGCTCGAACCCGGGGCCCCCGTCATCGTGCGCGGCTTCGGTCTCGCCTTCGTCGACCTGATGGTTCTCCTCACCGAAGGGCGCGGCGGACGGTACGAAGGGGACACATACCACCCCTCGGGGCGCGAGCCGATCCTGTACGTCGGGTCGCGGCGCGGCGTCCCCTACCGCTCGAAGATCGGCTACGACTGGGACGGCGAACGGCCGCCACTTCCCCGTTACCTGGGCCCCGCCCAGATCGACGGGCTCCTCGCGCGACCCGACGGGTACGACTTCCGGCGCGACGTCTGGCCGCTCGTCGAGAAGGAGCTCGGCTTCGCCCACTACCACCGCCTCTTCGCCGCCCACCCCGACCGCACCCGCACCGCCTGGACCGACTTCGACGAGAAGTACGCGGCCTGCGACCCCGGCAGCCCCGAACTGGACGCCCTCGTCGCCTCCGCCGTGCCCGACCCCGCCGACCGGCTCGACCTCACCGCGCTCGACCACCCGCTGGCAGGCGTGCGCCACACCTCGTACGCGGCGCTGCAGGACGGTCTGCGCGCCCACATCGCCGACGACCTCGCGCGCAGGCACGACCCCGGACACAGCCCCGACCTCGCCGTCTTCCTCGGACTGCTCTCCGTGTACGGGCAGCTGATGCGGCTCGGCGACGTCGGGACGTGGTGGCACGGCTTCTTCAGCTACCTGGCATCGGGGCCGCCGGGCCCCCGCCTGAAGCAGCTGCTCGCCCTCTCCCGCGCCGGAGTCGTCCGGTTCCTCGGCGCGGACGTGCAGGTCAGCGCCGGGGACGGGGTGTTCCGCGCCCAGAGCCCCACTCTGCCCGGACAGATCACCGAGGCCCGCGCGCTCGTCGAGGCGCGGCTCCCGCAGCCCACCCTCGCCCGCACCCGCGACCCGCTCCTGCGCGCCCTGCACGCCGAGGGCGCCGCGTCGACAGCGGCCGGACTCCTCGCCGTGGACCCGGCCGACGGACGCGTGCTCGACCGGGCGGGCACACCCCACCCGCGCCGCTTCGCCCTCGGCCCGCACACCGACGCGCGCGGCGCCGGAGCGTTCACCCGGCCCCGCACCAACAGCCCCACCTTCCGGCAGAACGACGCCACGGCACGCGCCGTACTCGACTTCCTGCGCACCCACAGGACCACGACCACGCGAGGGACCCATGACGCAGCCCAGTGACACCCCCATGGTCGACGTCCGTTCCGTGCACAAGTCCTTCGGCTCCCTGCCGGTCCTGAAGGGCGTCGACCTGCACGTCGGCCGGGGCGAGGTCACCGTCGTCATCGGGCCGTCCGGATCCGGCAAGTCCACCCTCCTGCGCACCATCAACCACCTGGAGAAGGTCGACGCGGGACGGATCACCGTCGACGGATCGCTCATCGGCTACCGGCGCTCCGGCGACAAGCTGCACGAGCTGCCCGAACGCGAGGTGCTCAAACAGCGCACCCGGATCGGCTTCGTCTTCCAGAACTTCAACCTCTTCCCGCACCTGACCGTCCTGGAGAACCTCGTCGAGGCACCCGTCTCCGCGCTCAAACGACCCCGCCGCGCCGCGGAACGGGCCGCGCGGGAGCTCCTGGAGCGCGTCGGCCTCGCCGACAAGGCCGGCACGTACCCGCGACAGCTCTCCGGCGGACAGCAGCAGCGCGTCGCCATCGCCCGCGCGCTCGCCCTGGAACCGCGCCTGCTCCTCTTCGACGAGCCGACGTCGGCTCTCGACCCCGAACTGGTCGGCGAGGTCCTCGACGTCATCAAGGACCTCGCCCGGCAGGGCACCACGATGATCGTCGTCACCCACGAGATCGGCTTCGCCCGCGAGGTGGCCGACACCGTCGTCTTCATGGACGACGGCCGCGTCGTCGAACAGGGCGCCCCCGCCGACGTACTCGACAGGCCGCGCCACGACCGTACGCGCGCCTTCCTCTCCAAGGTCCTCTAGTCCTCCGGGAGTACGCATGCCTTCCCTCCACCTCGCCGTCGCCATCGACCGGCCCGACACCCACGAAGCGGCCCCCTACCTCGAATCGGCGCTCCTCGCCGAGCACGGCGCGCTCGACTTCGTGACGCTCCACGACTCCTTCGCGCGCCCCGGGCCCGACGCGCTCGCCGTGGCCGCCAGGATCGCGCCCGGCACCGCGCGGATCGGCCTCGTGCCGACCGTCACGACCACGCACACCGAGCCGTTCCACGTGCAGGCCGCCGTGGCGACCCTCGACTGGGTCAGCCACGGGCGGGCCGGCTGGGCGCTCGACGTCTCGGCGACGGAGGCCGAGGCACGGCTCTTCGGGCGGCGGAGAGCGGCGCCGCGCGAGGAGCTGTGGCGGGAGGCCGGTGACGTCGCCGAAGCCGCGGCCCGGCTGTGGGACAGCTGGGAGGACGACGCGGAGATACGGGACGTGGCGACCGGCCGCTTCATCGACCGGGACAAGCTGCACTACGCCGACTTCGCGGGCCGTACGTTCTCGGTGCGCGGGCCCTCCATCGTGCCGCGCCCGCCGCAGGGCCACCCGGTGCGGGTCGTCGACGCGACCGCGCCGCAGGCCCGCGAGACCGCCGCACGGCACGCGGACGTCGCCCTGGTGCGCGCCGCCTCCGTCGAGCGGGCCGACACCGCGCGCGCCGAACTGCGCGGCCTGGCCGCCCGGTACGGGCGCGACCCGCAGACGCTGCTCGTCTTCGCCGCCCTCGACGTCGACCTCGGCGGCGGCGAGCACGCCGCCGAACCGGGCCACGGCGGCGGCCCGCTGCCCACCGCCGGAGGCCCCGCCTACCGCGGCGGGCCCGTCGACCTCGCCGAGCTCATCGCCGACTGGCACCGCGCGGGCGCCGTCGACGGCTTCCACCTCACACCCGCCGAGCCACGGCGTGACCTGGAGCGGCTCGTCAACGGCACCGTCGCGCTGCTCCAGCACCGCGGCCTGTTCCGCACCTTCTATCCGGGCAGCACGCTCCGCGAACACCTCGGGCTCGCCCGGCCCGCCAACCGGTACGCAGCGATCACGGGGGAGTCCGCATGACACAGCGACACGAGACGACCCAGCGACCCAAGCCCGTCCACCTCGCCGCCCACTTCCCCGGCGTCAACAGCACCACCGTCTGGTCCGACCCCGCATCCGGCTCGCACATCGACTTCTCGTCCTTCGCGTCGCTCGCCCGCACCGCCGAACGCGGCCTCTTCGACTTCTTCTTCCTCGCCGAAGGGCTGCGGCTGCGCGAGCACAAGGGGCGCATCCACGACCTGGACGTCGTCGGGCGGCCCGAATCGCTGACCGTCCTGACCGCGCTCGCCGCCGTCACCGAGCGGCTCGGGCTCGCCGGCACCGTCAACGCGACGTTCAACGAACCCTTCGAGCTGGCCCGCAGGTTCGCCGCCCTCGACCACCTGAGCGCGGGGCGCGCCGCCTGGAACGTGGTCACCACGTCGGACGCGTTCACCGGCGAGAACTTCCGGCGCGGCGGCTACCTCGACCGGGCCGACCGGTACACCCGCGCCGCCGAGTTCCTGGCGACCGCCCGCGAACTGTGGGACTCCTGGACGCCGGACGGCAGGCCGCGGCCGTTCGCGCACCACGGGCGGCACTTCTCCGTCGAGGGCGAGTTCACCGCGCCCCGCTCCCCGCAGGGGCACCCCGTCGTCATCCAGGCGGGCGACTCACCGGAGGGGCGGGAGTTCGCCGCGTCCGCCGCCGACGTGATCTTCACGCGGCACGGCACGCTGGAGGCAGGACGGGAGTTCTACGCCGACGTGAAGGGCCGTCTCGCGAAGTACGGGCGCTCCGCCGACGACCTGAAGATCATGCCCGGGGTCACCTTCGTCCTCGGCGACACCGCGGCCGAGGCACAGGAGAAGGCCACCGAGATCCGCCGCAAGCAGGTCTCCCCGCAGAACGCGATCCTCGCCCTCGAACAGGTCTGGGGCGTCGACCTCTCCGCGTACGACCCGGACGGGCCGCTGCCCGACATCGACCCGGACCCGGACTCCGAACTCGTCCAGGGCCGGGTGAAGATCGGCGACCCCTTCGCCGTCGCCGCCAAGTGGCGGGCACTGTCCGAGGCCAAGGGGCTCTCCATCCGCCAGACCGTCATCGAGACCACGGCACACCAGTCCTTCATCGGCACCCCGGACCGGGTCGCCGCCGACCTGACGGAGTTCGTGCGCACCGACGCCGCCGACGGCTTCATCCTCGTGCCGCACCTCACCCCCGGCGGCCTCGACGACTTCGTGGACCGGGTGGTGCCGCTGCTCCAGGAGCGCGGCGCGTACCGCACGGCGTACGAGGGCACGACGCTCCGCTCCCACCTCGGGCTGCGCGAGCCGGTATGGAAGGGTTGATCACCATGAGCACCGGGCACCCCGCGGACGCGGCACAGGACTGGAAGCACTGGCACGAGCAGCGGACGGAGACCGTGTCGGCCCCCTACGGGCCGCTCTCCCTCACCGGCACGCACTGGCTCGCCGACCACCCGGAGGGACACCTCCCCGGCATCCCCGGGCACTGGGCGGACACGCCCGACGCGGTCGTCCTGACGACAGGTTCGGACGACGGCCTCGCCGTGGACGGTGCGCCCTTCACCGGCGAGGTCCGCCTCGGCGCCGACGGCGGTCCTGTCGCCGATGCCCGTGTCGCCCTCGGCGGGCGCCGTCTCGTCGTGATACGGCGCGAAGGCCTGTGGGCGGTGCGCGACTTCGACCCGGACGCCCCCGCGCGCCGCGCCTTCCGCTCCATCGACGCCACCGCGTACGACGAGCGCTGGGCGGTGCCGGGGCGGTTCACCCCGTACGACGAGGACCGGACCGTCACGGTCGGCAACGCGGACGGCAAGGAGCGCGGGCTCGGACTCGGCGGTGAACTCTCCTTCAGGATCGGGGGAGTCGAGCACGTCCTCAAGGTGAGCATCGAGGCCGACGGGTCGCTGTGGGCGGTCTTCGCGGATGCCACCAGTGGCATTTCCAGCTACCGCTTCCGCTTCCTGCGGCCCGCCGCACCGGACGCCGACGGCCGCACCACCGTCGACTTCAACCGTGCGCTGCTGCCCCCGTGCGCCTTCGCCGACCACTTCATCTGCCCTTTCCCGCCGCCCGGCAACACGCTGCCCGTCGACATCGCGGCGGGAGAGCGGAACCTCAAGGGCAGGCCCTAGGGGCCTGTCTCGGCCGAAAGGCGCCCTTGTGCGGCTCGTGTCCGCCCCCCAATACTCCCGAGCAGCGCTTGTCAGGAGCACGGCGTAACCGGAATCCGGGCTGTCTCTTTGGCTGCGCCTCACGGGTCCTCAACCCACAAGGACCCACTGACTTCCCTCGGGAGGAACAAACGTGAGGATCAAGCGCACCATCCCCCACAACGGCATATCAAGACACACCCGTCTGCTCGCCGTGGCCACCGGGCTCGTCGCCGCCGGAGCGCTCGCCGTGCCCGCGGCCACCGCGCAGGACGGCGCCGCCACCTTCAGCGCAGCGCAGCTGGAACAGGCCAGTGACGCCGTCCTCGGCGCCGACGTCGCCGGCACCGCCTGGGGCGTCGACCCGAAGACCAAGCAGGTCGTCGTGACCGCCGACAGCACGGTCTCCAAGGCCGAGATCGCGAAGCTCAAGGACGCGGCGGGAAGCAACGCCGACGCGCTGAAGATCGAACGCACCCCCGGGAAGTTCCAGAAGTACATCTCCGGCGGCGACGCGATCTACGCGAGCAGCTGGCGCTGCTCGCTCGGCTTCAACGTGCGCAACAGCGCCGGCGCCTACTACTTCCTGACCGCCGGTCACTGCACCGACGGGGCGACCACCTGGTGGGCCAACTCGGCGAAGACCACCGTGCTCGGCACCACGTCGGGCTCCAGCTTCCCGACGAACGACTACGGCATCGTGCGCTACACGAACAACTCCATCACCAAGTCCGGCACCGTGGGGAGCCAGGACATCACCCGCGCCGCCGACCCGACCGTCGGACAGAACGTCACCCGGCGCGGCTCCACGACCGGTACGCACAGCGGCCGCGTCACCGCCCTGAACCAGACGGTGAACTACGGTGGCGGCGACGTCGTCTACGGCATGATCAAGACCACGGTCTGCGCCGAGCCGGGCGACAGCGGCGGCCCGCTGTACTCGGGCTCCACGGCCCTCGGTCTGACCTCCGGCGGCAGCGGCAACTGCTCGTCGGGCGGCACCACGTTCTTCCAGCCGGTCACCGAGGCGCTGCGCGCGTACAACGTCAGCGTCTACTGACACAGCGGCGTCTGCCGACCCATCGCCCACCGGCAGAGTCCCACCGTCACAGGCCCCCGTCCGGACACCGGGCGGGGGCTCGCTCTTGCCCGGGGGGCGAGCTACCTTCGAAGGAGCGCGCAACACGCCCAATTCGGACCCTGGGGGGCCGGCATGGTCGAGGAGCTGGTGGCGGTGGGGCTGACCCTCGGGTCGGTCGGAGCGGTCTACGCGATGGCGGCGGCGCGCGTCATCAAACAGTACGAGCGGGGTGTGGTGCTGCGCCTCGGAAAGCTCCAGAGCTCCGTGCGCGGACCGGGGTTCACCATGATCGTGCCGCTGGTGGACCGGCTCCACCGCGTCAACATGCAGATCGTGACGATGCCGGTGCCCGCCCAGGACGGCATCACGCGCGACAACGTCACGGTCCGCGTCGACGCCGTCATCTACTTCAAGGTGATGGACGCCGCCGAGGCGGTCGTCGAGGTGGAGGACTACCGCTTCGCGGTCTCGCAGATGGCACAGACGTCACTGCGCTCCATCATCGGCAAGAGCAACCTGGACGACCTGCTGTCCAACCGGGAGAAGCTCAACCAGGGCCTGGAGCTGATGATCGACTCCCCGGCCATCGGGTGGGGCGTGCAGATCGACCGCGTCGAGATCAAGGACGTGTCGCTGCCCGAGACGATGAAGCGGTCCATGGCCCGCCAGGCGGAGGCCGACCGCGAGCGGCGCGCCCGCGTCATCAACGCCGACGCCGAACTCCAGGCCTCCAAGAAGCTCGCCGAGGCCGCCCATGAGATGTCCGAGGAGCCCGCGGCGCTCCAACTCCGGCTCCTGCAGACCGTGGTGGCCGTCGCCGCCGAGAAGAACTCCACCCTCGTCCTGCCCTTCCCCGTGGAGCTTCTCCGCTTCCTGGAACGAGCCCAGCAGGGAGCGCAGCCGCAGTCTCGGGGGAATTACGCGGAGCCAGGGAAGCTGGCGGATTCCGGAGCGGGAGACGCGGAAGCCGGAGAGCTCGGACCTGCCGCAGGGTCGAGATCCGGACAGGACTAGTCCTCACCGGCTGACGACCGTTCCTCGCGCGCGGTGTTTGCGATGGGGACCGACGTGCCGTGACCCGGCTCACTCAACGCACAGGGGGCGCACTGTCGTTCCCGCATGCGCGTCCTGAAGTGGACCTTGTGTGCGACCGGATGGCGTCGGGATAGTTAGCGGGTCAACTTGGCATGGACGCGGCTAATTCAGCGCGGTGGTTCCGTGCTGCGCAAGACCGCGACCCGCGAGGCCCCCACGCCGGACGGGTCGGTCCCCCCACAGGAGGTCGTGAGCTTTGAAGCACCGACGCATACCCAAGCGCCGTGCCGCCGTGGCAGGCGCGGGCATCGCCGCGCTGGTCGCCGCGGGAATCACCTTCCAGACTGCGAACGCGAGCGAGAACTCCCCCGCCCCCACCCCGGACACCCTCTCCGTGGCCGAGGCCGGAAAGCTCGCCTCGTCGCTGGGCAAGGAGCTCGGCGCGGACGCCGCGGGCACGTACTACGACGCCAAGGCCAAGGCCCTCGTCGTGAACGTGCTCGACGAGAGCGCCGCGGACGCCGTCGAGTCGGCGGGCGGCAAGGCCAGAATCGTCGAGAACTCCCTCGCCGAGCTGAAGAGCGCCCGCGCGACGCTCGACGACAAGGCAGCCGTGCCCGGCACCTCGTGGGCGATGGACCCGGCCACCAACAAGGTCGTCGTCACGGCCGACCGCACGGTCAAGGGCGCGAAGCTCGACAAGGTCGCCTCGATCGTGAAGAGCCTCGGCGGCAAGGCCGAACTGAAGCACAGCAAGGGTGAGTACAAGGCCTTCATCGCCGGCGGCGACGCGATCTGGGGAGGCGGCTCGCGCTGCTCGCTCGGGTTCAACGTCGTCAAGGGCGGCGAGCCGTACTTCCTGACGGCGGGGCACTGCGGCAACGCGGTGAAGAGCTGGTCCGACTCGCAGGGCGGCTCGGAGATCGGTGTCACGGAGGAGTCCAGCTTCCCGGGCAACGACTACGCCATCGTGAAGTACACGGCCGACACCCCGCACCCCAGCGAGGTGAACCTCTACGGCGGCACCCAGGCCATCAGCAAGGCCGGGGACGCCACGGTCGGACAGAAGGTCACGCGCAGCGGCAGCACCACCCAGGTGCACGACGGTGACGTCACCGCGCTCGACGCCACGGTCAACTATCAGGAGGGCCAGGTCGACGGTCTGATCCAGACCACGGTCTGCGCCGAGCCCGGCGACAGCGGCGGCGCGCTCTTCGCCGGCGACACCGCGCTCGGTCTCACCTCGGGCGGCAGCGGTGACTGCTCGTCCGGCGGCGAGACCTTCTTCCAGCCGGTTCCGGAGGCCCTCTCGGCCTACGGAGCGGAAATCGGCTGACCTCGCAGGACGCTCGACGCCCCGCCCCCGAGGAATCGGGGGCGGGGCTTTTCCGCATTTCTTGTGAAAGTTTTCACAAGCGCACAGGGGTCTAAAGTCCCCCGAGATTTCCGCAGGTCAACGTCGCTTTCCCATGTTTGCGCGTTCCCTTTGAAGGACCTTGTGCCCTCTGGTTGAGGCCCTTTTCGGTGCCTCGCGGGAGGCGCGCAGGTGTGGAATTGAGGTGGAGCGAAAAGCCCCAGGAATCCGACGAAGGAGCGCCGCCATGCAGGCCAACGAGATGGTGGACGGACTGGTCGAGAGGGCGCTGACGGCCCTCGGCCGGTTCGCTACGTACGACCAGGAGCAGGTCGACCACATCGTCAAGAAGGCCTCCCTCGCGGCACTGAGCCGGCACGGGGAGCTCGCGCGGCAGGCCGTCGAGGAGACCGGCCGCGGCCTCTTCGAGGACAAGGCCGTCAAGAACCTCTTCGCCTGCGAGCACGTCGTCAACTCGCTGCGCGGTCTGAAGACGGCGGGTGTCGTCTCCCGCGACGAACTGAACGGCGTCACCGAGATCGCCGAACCGGTCGGCGTCGTCTGTGCGATGACCCCGGTCACCAACCCGACCTCCACCACGGTCTTCAAGGCGCTCATCGCCCTCAAGACCCGCAACCCGATCGTCTTCGCCTTCCACCCGAGCGCCCAGCGCTGCTCCGCGGAGGCCGCGCGGATCGTGCGGGACGCGGCGGTCGAGGCGGGCGCGCCCGAGGACTGCGTGCAGTGGATCGAGGAGCCCTCGATGGAGGCCACCGGCCTCCTCATGAACCACGACGGCATCTCCACGATCCTCGCCACCGGCGGCAACGCGATGGTCAAGGCCGCCTACTCCTGCGGCAAGCCCGCGCTCGGCGTCGGCGCGGGCAACGTACCCGCGTACGTCGCACGCAGCGGGAAGCTGCGGCGGGCCGTGCACGACATCGTGCTCTCCAAGGCCTTCGACCACGGCATGATCTGCGCCTCCGAGCAGGCCGTCATCCTCGACCGGGAGATCTACGACGAGGGGATCGAGGAGTTCCGGCGGCTCGGCGCGTACGTCGTCACGGCGGCCGAGAAGACCAAGCTGGAGGAGTTCGTCTTCGGCACGACCGCCTTCGCCAACAACTGCGCGGGCGCCAAGCTGAACGCGGACGTCGTCGGCAGGTCCCCGCAATGGATCGCCGAACAGGCCGGATTCGAGGTCCCCGAGGGCACGTCGGTCATCGTCGCCGAGTGCGCCGAGGTCGGCGAGGGCGAACCGCTCACCCGCGAGAAGCTCTCCCCGGTCCTCGCCGCCCTGAAGGCCGACACCACCGAGCAGGGCATCGAACTGGCCGCGCGGATGGTCGAGTTCCACGGACTCGGGCACAGCGCCGCCATCCACACCGAGGACGAGGAGCTCGCCGAGGAGTTCGGCAGGCGCGTCAAGGCGGTCCGCGTCATCGTCAACGCGCCCTCCACCTTCGGCGGCATCGGCGACGTCTACAACTCCTTCCTCCCCTCGCTCACCCTCGGCTGCGGCAGCTACGGACACAACTCGGTGTCCGACAACGTCTCCGCGGTCAACCTGGTCAACATCAAGCGGATCGGACGGCGCAACAACAACATGCAGTGGTTCAAGGTCCCGCCGAAGATCTACTTCGAGCGCAACGCGCTCCGCTACCTCGGTGAGATGGACGGCATCAAGCGGGTCTCGATCGTCACCGACAGGACCATGTCGGACCTCGGGTTCGTCGCCCGCGTGACCGACATCCTCGCGGCCCGCCCGTCGGCCGTCACCGTCCAGGTCATCGACGACGTCGAACCCAACCCGGAGCTCTCCACGGTGCGGGCGGGCGCCGCACGGATGCGGGACTTCGGGCCGGACACGATCATCGCCCTCGGCGGCGGATCGCCGATGGACGCGGCGAAGATCATGTGGCTCATGTACGAGCACCCCGAGGTCGAGTTCGCGGACACCAAGGAGAAGTTCTTCGACATCCGCAAGAGGGCGTTCAAGTTCCCCGGACTCGGCGAGAAGGCGCAGCTCGTGGCCGTCCCGACGACCTCGGGCACCGGCTCGGAGGTCACCCCGTTCGCGGTCATCTCCGACCCCGAGGCCGCCCAGAAGTACCCCCTCGCCGACTACGCGCTCACCCCGAACGTCGCGATCGTCGACCCCGTCCTGCCGATGCGGCTCCCGGCGACCGTCACCGCCGATTCCGGCTTCGACGCGCTGACCCACGCCACGGAGGCGTACGTCTCGGCGTACGCGAACGACTACACCGACGGGCTCTGCCTCCAGGCCATCAAGCTGATCTTCGAGAACCTGGAGCGGTGCGTCGTGAACGGGGCGGAGGACCCCGAGGCGCGCGAGAAGATGCACAACGCCTCGACCGTCGCGGGCATGGCCTTCGCCAACGCCTTCCTCGGCCTGGTCCACGCGATGGCGCACACGCTCGGCAACACGTTCCACGTCGCCCACGGCCGCACCAACGCGCTGCTCCTGCCGCACGTCATCCGGCACAACGGCACAGTGTCCGGCAAGGCGACGCCCTGGCCGAAGGCCGAGGTCTACCGGGCGCCCGAGCGGTTCCAGGAGATCGCCCGCATGCTGGGCCTGGCGGCGGCGACGCCCGAGGAGGGCGTCGAGTCCTATGCCCGAGCGGTCGAGGAGCTGCGCGCCAAGTGCGGTATCCCCGCGTCCTTCCAGGAGGAGGGGGTGGACGAGGCGGCCTTCCTGGAGGCTCTGCCGCAGCAGGCGATGAACGCGTACGCGGATCAGTGCGCGCCCGCCAATCCGCGGATGCCGATGCTCTCCGAGATGGAGGGGCTCATGCGGCAGGCGTTTTACGGGGACGGGGGAGGGGCCTGATCCGGTTCGCCGGCTGCGGGTTGTGCGCGGCTGGTCGCGCAGTTCCCCGCGCCCCTGATGAGGCGCCCCGCAAGGGGCGCCTCATCGTTTGGGCCAGTACCACAAGGGCTCGTCCAGGAGGCTCTCTCGGCCTGCGACGGTCGTCTGGCCCGACTCCTTCGTCAGTTCGATGGAGTTGACGTCGACCCGGTGGCGGGCCGCGCCCTTGGCCACGGCCTCGGCGAGGGGGCGGGCATGGGTCACCAGGACGACCTGCGTGTCCTTCGTCGCCGCGACGATCAGATCCGCGAGCGGGCGCAGGAGGTCCGGGTGCAGGCTCGTCTCCGGCTCGTTCAGGACGAGGAGGGACGGCGGGCGGGGGGTGAGGAGCGCCGCGGTCCACAGGAGGTAGCGCAGCGTGCCGTCGGAGAGCTCCGCGGGGCCCAGCGGGCGCAGCAGCCCGTGCTGGTGCAGCTGGAGCTCGAACCGGCCGCCGTTGTCGACGACGCGGACCCGGCTGCCGGGGAAGGCGTCGTCCACCGCGTCGTCGAGCGCCTCGTCGTCGCCGATCTCCCGGATGGTCTGCAGGGCGGCGGCAAGATCCGCGCCGTCGTGGGCGAGGACCGGCGTGCGGGTGCCGATGCGGGCGGCGCGGGCGGGCGCGTCGGCGTCGGTGCGCACGTGGTCGTAGAACCGCCAGGAGCGGATCAGCTCGCGCAGCCGCAGCAGGTCGGGCGCCAGCTGCGGGTCGGCGAACTCGCTCAGCATGCTGTCGTACGGACGGATGCCCTGGGTGCGGTGCCAGCCGCCGTCGGCCGTGCGGGTGCGCACCGCGGGGCCCGCGCGGTCGCAGAGCAGCGCCGCGGGCCGCAGGACGGGGCCCGCCCAGGTGGACTCGCGCTTGATCTCGGGGTCGAGCTGGAACAGGGACGGTGAGCCGCCGGGGCCCGCGCCGCTGGACTGGGGGAGGCCGAAGTCCACCGCGTACCCGAACTCGTCACCGGCGAAGCCGAGCTTCAGCCCCGTGGGCTCGGCCTTCCGCTCGCCCGCCCAGAGCGCGGACGGCAGGCCGCCCTCGCGGGCCAGGGCCGCGACCGCGCCGCCCGTGGCGGAGTCGGCGAGCAGGCGCAGCGAGCGGTACAGGCTGGACTTGCCCGTGCCGTTCGCGCCCGTGATCACGTTCAGCCGGTCCAGCGGGACGATCAGCTTGCGCAGGGAGCGGTAGTTCTCGACGGCGAGTGTGCGGATCATGCGTCTCAGCCTCGCACCCGGGTCTGACAACGCCCGGCGCCCACGTCATTCGAAGCGCCTGCTGCCGCTGCCGTAGTTCGTGCCGCTGAGGTCGATGGTGCCGCTGTTGTGCGTCTTGCGGCGGGCGGACAGGGCGAGGGTGACGACGATGCCGAGGAGCGCCCAGGCGGCGAGGACGAGCAGCGGGCGGGTGATCGAGTTCCCGTCGAAGTAGGCGATGGAGCGGGCGACCCAGGTGCCCGCGCCCGGCTGCAGCCAGGGCCCGATCGCCTCCCAGAAGGGTGGCAGCATCGGCAGCGGGAAGGCGCCGCCCGCGCTGGGGTTGCCGCCGATGACGACGAGGAGGACGGCGAGGCCGATGCCGACGATGCCGGTGAGCGCCTGGAGGGCGAGGGTGATCGCGCCGACTCCGAAGATCACCAGCGCGCCGAGGCCCCACAGACCGAGGACGCTGCCGGGCAGGGCGCCGAGGATCGGCCCGATGATGACCGCGCCGCCGAGGCCGCCGACGATCGCGTAGAGCGCCATGGTGCCGAGCCTGATGACCGCGCGGGGCACGTTGGAGGCCCGGGAGCCCGCGCTGATCGCGAGGATCGACGCGCACAGGTAGCCGCCGACGCACCAGCCGACGACCAGGTAGAACGACGAGAGGCCGTTGAAGTCCTGGTCCGACGCGGGGGCCACGTCGTCGGTCTTCACCGTGCGCTTCTCGGCGGCGTCGACGTCGGTGACGAGGCTGGTGAGGGTCCTGGAGAGGGCGGTGCCGCCGCCGGAGGCGACCAGGAGGGTGTCGGTGGTGCCGCGCGGGTCGACGAGCAGGGCGCCGTCGATGTCGCGGTTCATGATCTGGTGGCGGGCCGCGGCCTCGTCCTTGAGGACGCGGGGGTCGAGCGGGTCGCCGGGGAGCTTCTTCAGCTTGTCGGCGGTCTGCTCGGCCGCGGCG
Source organism: Streptomyces venezuelae (assembly GCF_008642355.1). NCBI lineage: Bacteria > Bacillati > Actinomycetota > Actinomycetes > Kitasatosporales > Streptomycetaceae > Streptomyces > Streptomyces venezuelae. Next base: position 1,604,493 of record NZ_CP029193.1, on the reverse strand, counting down.
CCGGGGGCGACGACTCCGAAGGGCACGTCTGTGGGTTTCGGGTTGTGCAGGGCCCCTACGTAGGAGGCGATGAACAGCAGCTGCAGGGCGAGTACGCCGAGGACGAGCAGGGCTGCTCGCGGGGTGACGGCGCTCTTCAATTCGTCGGCGAACCTCATGCCTCCACGCTCCGGGGTGCGGGGCGTTTGCGCAGGTGGGATGGGCCGAACGGACGATACGGGGTGACGGGGCCGGTGGGGGCAGCCTTCGCTCGCTAATCGAACGTATGTGTCGTACGTGTATTCGAAACTGGTCTATGGTGGAGACGGGGGATGGCCAGATCGGATCGGTTCGGAGTGTCAGGAGGTGCGTGTGCCCGGGTTCACGCATCTGCACACCGTCTCCGGTTTCTCCCTGCGGTACGGCGCCTCGCACCCGGAGCGGCTCGCCGAGCGCGCCGCCGAACGCGGCATGGACGCCCTCGCGCTCACCGACCGGGACACCCTCGCGGGCACCGTCCGGTTCGCCAAGGCCGCGGCCAAGGCGGGCGTACGGCCACTGTTCGGGGCCGAACTCGCCGTGGGCGCGCCCGCACCCACGAGGGGCGAGCACCGGCGGGCCCCCGTGCGCGGCGGCGCCTTCATCGACGAGTCGACGCCCCGCGTCACCTTCCTCGCCAGGGACGGCGCCACCGGCTGGGCCGCGCTCTGCCGCCTGGTCACCGCCGCGCACCGCGACGGCACGGCACAGGGGCAGGGACAGGGGCAGCCCGTCCTGCCGTGGCAGGAGAACCACGGCGAAGGCCTCACCGTGCTGCTCGGCCCCGCCTCCGACGTGGGGCGCGCGCTCGCCGCGGGCCGCCCCGACCGGGCAGCCCGCCTCCTCGCCCCCTGGCGCGAGCGGTACGGCGACGCGCTGCGCCTTGAATCCGTCTGGCACGGCCGCGAGGGCACGGGCCCCGGCTCCCTGCGCCTGGCCGCGCGCACCGTCGGCTTCGCCGCCGAACAGGGCGTACGCCCCGTCCTGAGCAACGCCGTGCGCTACGCCGACCCAGGCCAGGGCCCGGTCGCCGACGTCCTCGACGCCGCCCGCCGCCTCGTCCCCGTCGACCCGACCAAGGAACTCGACAGCGGCGAGCGGTGGCTGAAGGGCACCGACGCCATGCTGCAGGTCGCCGAACGCGTCGTCGAGGCGGCGGGCTTCCGCCGCGACACCGCCCACCGCCTCGTCGAACAGACCGGGGTGGCCGCCGCCGAATGCCTCGTCGACCCCGAGGACGACATCGGCATCGGCTCCGTGCACTTCCCCGAACCGCACCTCGTCGGCGCCGGGCGCCGCACCGCGCAGCGCGTCCTCGCCTCGCGGGCCGCGGCGGGCATGGTGCTGCGCGGCTACGACTCCCGGCGCGACTACTGGGAGCGGATGCACCACGAGCTGGACATCATCGACCACCACGGATACGCCTCGTACTTCCTGACCGTGGCCCAGGTCGTCGACGACGTGCGGGGCCTCGGCATCCGCGTCGCGGCGCGCGGCTCCGGCGCCGGGTCCCTGGTCAACCACCTCATCGGCATCGCGCACGCCGACCCCGTCGAGCACGGGCTGCTCATGGAGCGGTTCCTGTCCAAGCGGCGGCACGTCCTGCCGGACATCGACATCGACGTCGAGTCGGCCCGCCGCCTGGAGGTCTACCGCGCGATCATCGACCGCTTCGGCCCCGAGCGCGTCGCGACGGTCGCCATGCCCGAGACGTACCGGGTGCGCCACGCCATACGCGACGTGGGCGCCGCCCTCTCCATGGACCCGGCCGACATCGACCGGATCGCCAAGGCCTTCCCGCACATCCGCGCCCGCGACGCCCGCTCCGCGATGAAGGAGCTGCCCGAACTCCGGGAGATCGCCGAGGAACTGGGCGACCGCGACCGGCTGTGGGACCTCGTCGAGGCGCTGGACGCGCTGCCGCGCGGGGTCGCCATGCACCCGTGCGGGGTGCTGCTCTCCGACGCCTCGCTGCTCGACCGCACCCCCGTCATGCCGACCAGCGGCGAGGGCCTGCCCATGTCGCAGTTCGACAAGGACGACGTCGAGGACCTCGGCCTGCTCAAGCTGGACGTGCTCGGCGTGCGGATGCAGTCGGCGATGGCGCACGCGGTGGCGGAGGTCGAGCGGGCCACGGGGGAGCGGGTCGACCTGGACGCGGTGGAGCCGGGCGACCCGGCGACGTACCGGCTCATCCAGTCCACCGAGACGCTGGGCTGCTTCCAGATCGAGTCGCCGGGCCAGCGCGACCTGGTCGGGCGGCTCCAGCCGGCGACCTTCCACGACCTGGTGGTCGACATCTCGCTGTTCCGTCCTGGCCCGGTCGCCGCCGACATGGTGCGGCCCTTCATCGAGTCCCGGCACGGCCGCGCGCCCGTCCGCTACCCCCACCCCGACCTCGCGGAGCCCCTGAAGGAGACGTACGGCGTCGTCGTCTTCCACGAGCAGGTCATCCAGATCGTCGACATCATGACCGGCTGCGGGCGCGACGAGGCGGACCGGGTGCGGCGCGGGCTCTCCGACCCCGAGTCGCAGGGCCGGATCCGCTTCTGGTTCGCGCAGCACGCGGCGGCCAGGGGGTACGACGCGGAGACCATCGGCCGCACCTGGGGGATCGTCGAGGCCTTCGGCTCGTACGGTTTCTGCAAGGCGCACGCGGTGGCCTTCGCCGTGCCCACCTACCAGTCGGCGTGGCTGAAGGCCCACCATCCGGCCGCGTTCTACGCCGGGCTGCTCACGCACGACCCCGGCATGTACCCGAAGCGGCTGCTGCTCGCGGACGCGCGGCGGCGCGGAGTGCCGATCCTTCCCCTGGACGTGAACCGGTCGGCGGTCGCTCATCGTATCGAACTGGTGTCCGGTTCTGAGGGTGCGCCGGACCGGTGGGGGCTGCGGCTCGCGCTCTCCGACGTGCACGGCATCAGCGAGGCCGAGGCCGCCCGGATCGCCGACGGGCAGCCCTACACCTCGCTCGTCGACTTCTGGGAGCGCGCCAGGCCCTCCAAGCCGGTCGCCCAGCGGCTCGCCCAGGTCGGCGCGCTCGACGCGTTCGGCGCCAACCGCCGCGACCTGCAGCTGCACCTGGCCGAGCTGCGGCGCGGCGCGCGCGGCGCGGCCGGTGCCCAACTGCCCCTGGCGGGCGGCCGGAAGACGGCGCCCGCGGGCCTGCCCGACCTGGACGACGCGGAGCGGCTCAGCGCCGAACTCGGCGTCCTCGGCATGGACTCCTCGCGTCACCTCATGGCCGACCACCGCGCCTTCCTGGACGAGCTCGGCGCGCTCAGCGCCCGGCGCCTGCGCGAGGCCGAACACGGGGCGACCGTCCTGGTCGCGGGCGCCAAGGCCGCCACGCAGACCCCGCCGATCCGCTCCGGCAAGCGCGTCATCTTCACCACCCTGGACGACGGCACGGGCCTGATCGACCTGGCCTTCTTCGACGACGCCCACGAGCGGTGCGCGCACACCGTCTTCCACTCCTGGCTGCTGCTCGTGCGCGGCGTGGTGCAGCGCCGCGGGCCGCGCAGCCTCAGCGTGGTGGGCGCGGCGGCGTGGAATCTGGCGGAGCTGGCGGAGGTGCGGGCGGAGGGGGGTCTCGATGCGGTGGCGCTGCGCTTGGCGGAGCCGGGCCCCGAGGGGGAAGAAGGGGGCGGGAGTCCGGCTGGTGGCCGCCGCATCCGTCTGGCCAACGGCTTCGAGATGCACCCCTGGGCGGACCTGCGTCCGGCGGGCGAAGGGACGGCGACGACAAGGAAGCTGTGGCACCAGAGTTCGGGGAGCGCGGGATGAACGACGGCGAGCGCGGGACGAGCGATGGCGAGCGCGGGACGAGCGACGGCGTCACCACCCTCTACGTGCGCTTCCTGCTGCCGCCCATGCACGAAGCGCTCCTGCCTCAACTCATCGCCCTGCTCGGTGAGTTCACCCCGCAGGTCGAGGCTCTTCCGCCCGACGCCGCGCTCGTCGACGTACGGGGAGCGCGGCGGTACTTCGGACGGAGCGCCGTCGGCCTCGCCGCGCTGATCCGGGTGCGGGCGCTCGCGCTGTACGGGGTGGAGTGCGCGATCGGCGCCGGGCCTGGCCCGATGCTGGCGCGGATGGCCGCGCGCGGCGCCGCCCCCGGCGTGACCCGCTCGGTGCCCGAAGGGGAGGACGGCGTAAGGGAGTTCCTCGCCGAGCGGCCGGTCGGCGAGCTGCCCGGCATCGGCCGCGCCACCGCCCGCACCCTCTGCGAGTACGGCCTCGACTCCCTCGGGAAGGTCGGCGCCGCACCTCTGTCCACCCTGCAGCGGCTGGTCGGCGCCCGTGCGGGCCGCGAGCTGAGCGAGAAGGCGCGGGGCATCGACCGCACCCGGGTCGTGCCGAACGCCGCCGCGCGCTCGCTCTCCGTCGAACGGCCCTTCCCCCGCGACGAGCTCGACCCCTTCCGGCACCGGCGCGCGCTGCTCTCCGGCGCGGAGGAACTGGGGGCGCGGATGCGCGACGAGGACCAGGTGTGCCGCACGCTGGTCCTCACGGTGCGGTACGCCGACCGGTCCACGACCACCCGTTCCAAGGCTCTTCCCGAGCAGACCGCCCACTCCACCGAGCTGGCCAGGACCGCGTACCGCATGTACGACGCGCTGGGCCTCCAGCGGGCCAGGGTGCGCGCCCTCTCCCTGCGCGCCGAGGGCCTCGCCCCCGCCGAACACGCCACCCACCAGCTGTCGTTCGACCCGACGGACGAGAAGACGCGTCGCATCGAGGAGGTCGCGGACCGGGCGCGGGCGAAGTTCGGTCCGGGCGCGATCGTGCCGGGGACGCTGGCGGCGTGACGGCGCCGGGGCCCGCGTCGTGACCGCGCCAGTGAACGCTGGAACTTTTTGCGACGCGCCGCTTCACTCTTCACCTACTCGCGCGTAATTTGACGTGAGCACGGCATCCTGCTGATCCGGGTCACAGGGCGTACCGCCACCGCACCTCCCCTTGAGCGCACTCCCCGAGCCGCGAGGAGATCACACGATGCTGCCCTGGAGACGAGCGCTGCGCGCGCTCGCCGCCGCCCTGCTCGTCACGGGCGCGGTCACCCTCACCCCCGCCACGGCCACCGCCGACACGACGTCCACCGCACCCGCCACGTCCCGCGGCTGGAACGACTACGACTGCAAGCCGTCCGCCGCCCACCCCCGCCCGGTCGTCCTCGTGCACGGCACGTTCGGGAACTCCGTCGACAACTGGCTCGTCCTCGCGCCATACCTGGTCAAGCGCGGCTACTGCGTCTACTCCCTGGACTACGGCCAGCTGCCGGGCGTCCCGTTCTTCAACGGACTCGGCCCCATCGCCAAGTCGGCGGAGCAGCTCGACGTCTTCGTCGACAAGGTGCTCGCCTCGACGGGCGCGAAGAAGGTAGACCTCGTCGGACACTCGCAGGGAGGCATGATGCCGCGCCACTACCTCAAGTTCCTCGGCGGCGCCGCCGAGGTGAACGCCCTGATCGGCCTCGCCCCCGACAACCACGGCACCACGCTGCTCGGCCTCACCAGGCTGCTGCCGTACTTCCCCGGCATCGAGGACCTGCTGACCACCAAGACCCCGAGCCTCGCCGACCAGGTCGCGGGCTCACCCTTCCTGACCAGGCTCAACGAGGGCGGCGACACGGTGCCCGGCGTGCGCTACACCGTCATCGCCACCAAGTACGACGAGGTCGTCACCCCGTACCGTTCCCAGTTCCTGAACGGCCCGGACGTCCGCAACGTCACCCTCCAGGACCTGTGCCCCGTCGCCCTGTCCGAGCACGTCGCGATCGGCATCCTGGACCGCGTCGCCCACCACGAGGTGGCGAACGCCCTGGACCCGGCGCACGCGACGCCGAGCACGTGCCTGTCGTGACACGCGCCCGGCGCCGTCTCCGCTGACTGGTCCGGGGTTACGGCACAGGCCCTCAGCGGCCGTGGCGTCCGGCGGCCCGACGGCGGGTCGTGGCGAACATCGCCGCGGCACCGACGGCCAGGATGGCGGCGCCGCCCATGGCGATGTACGGCGTGGTGCTGTCGCCGCCGGTCTCGGCGAGGTTGTCGTTCGCCGTGGTGACCGGCTTCTCGGCGCCGCCGTTCACCTCCGGCCGGTTGTCACCGGCCGCCTCGTCCGCGTCCGCGACCGGAGCGGCGGGCGCGGCGCCGGTGGCCTCGGCGCCCGTCTCGGCGTCGGAGTCCCCGTGGCCGTGGTGCTCGACGGAGGACTTGTCGGCGCCGGCCGCGATGTCCTGGTCGGTGGGCGCGGAGGCGGCCGGGGCCGGGGCGCTGCCGCCCGAACTACCGCTGTCCTTCCCGAAGACGACGTCGGAGCAGGTGTAGAAGGCCTCGGGGGAATCGGAGCGCTGCCAGATCGAGTAGATCAGGTGGCGGCCCTCACGGGCGGGGATCTTGCCGTCGAAGACGTAGTCGCCGTTCTCCATCTTCGGGTCGGTGACCTTGACGAAGGGCTTCTCCTCCAGGTCCGACCACTTCAGGGGCTTCGACGGGTCGTACGACTCCTTCGTGACGAACAGCTCGAAGGAGCCCTTGTGCGGGGCGGTGCCCTTGTAGCGGAACGTGTGGTTGCCCGCGGACAGCTTGCTGGACGGCCAGTCGCCGCGCGGCAGGTCGAGCCCCTTGTACTTGTCGTTCCCGGCGCTGCACAGCTTCCCGTCCGGGATGATCTCCTTCGACTTCCCCGCGGCGTTGGCGATGTTCACGCCGTTCCAGTCGTAGAAGGCCTGAGCGCCACTGGCCGCGACGGCTGCCTTGCAGGCGGCCGACTTGGGCGACTCGGGCCCCTCCTGGAAGCAGGCGGAGACCCGGCTGACCGGGTCCGTCATCGACCCGTGCGCGGCGGCGGGCGTGACCGAGAGGGCGGTCAGGGCGAGCGGCGCGACACCGACGGCGGCGAGGCTTGCGACCTTGCGGCGTGCAGACATGGGGGTTCTCCTCAAACGGCGGTTCAGGGGGACACGGGGCAGTGGCGAACGGGCGGCACGGCCCCCCGAGCACCAGCGGCACCGACGGTTCGTCACCGCCCCGGCGACCAGAAAACTAGCCCCTGAAATCCGCGAAATCCCCTGCTGGGGACGGGGAAGGGAGATCCTTATGGTCGCTTTAAGGGAGCCTTCGGACTCCGCTCAGGTCGTGCCCGAATTGCCCTCACCCAGCCACCGGTACCGCCGCTCCGGCCGCCCCGTCCCCCCGTACCGGAGCGACACCTCCGCCCGGCGCGTGGCCGCGAAGAACTCCAGATAGCGGCGGGCGCTCACACGGGAGAGGGCGCCTGCCTCGGCGCACTCCGAGGCCGAGAGGCCGGACGGGTGGTCGCGGAGGGTCTGTTCCACCAGGTCCGCCGTGTGGGCGGCCAGGCCCTTGGGGAGTTCCCGGGAGCCGGGCGGACGCGTGCCGAAGATCTGGTCGACGTCCTCCTGGCGGGCCTCCGCCAGGCCGTCCAGGCGGGCCCGCAGCGCGGCGACGTGGCGCAACTGCTCCTGGAGTGCGGCCTGATTGAAGGGCTTGATGAGGTAGTGCAGCGCGCCCGCCCGCAGCGCCGCCCGCACCACCTCCGCGTCCCGCGCCGCCGTGATGAACAGGGCGTCCACCGGCACGCGCCCCGGCTCCCGCTCCTCGGCCGCCCGCAACTCGCGCAGGACCGCGATGCCGTCCATGTCGGGCAGGTACACGTCGAGGAGGACGAGGTCGGGGCGCACGTCCCCGGCGAGGCGCAGTGCCTCCGTGCCGCTGTGGGCGACCCCGGCCACGGTGAAGCCGGGCACCGCCGCGACGTACCGACTGTGCAGCTTGGCGACCATGAAGTCGTCGTCCACGACCAGCACCCTCGTCATCGCCGCAGGCTATGGGCGCGACCACAACGACCACAACGTCCGTTGATTCCGGAAGAGCGACAGGTTGTTAACACCCGGGCAACATGTGGGCCACCTCAGAGCTCGTCTCCCGACCGACTACACGCCGACAGGTGGTGGCACACGTGCGCCTGCGCACCCCCCTCGCCCTGTCCGGGGCCGCACTCCTCGTGCTCGTGGCGCCGCCGCTGCTCACCACGGGCAGCGGCGCCGACACCGGCACACAGATCCCCGGCCTGCGCTTCATGGTCCCCAACACGCCCGGCGGCGGCTACGACATCACCGCGCGCACCGCCGCGAAGAACGCCGAGGACGCCGGACTCACCCACAACATCGAGGTGTTCAACCTGCCCGGCGCGGGCGGTACCGTCGGCCTGACCCGCCTCGTCGGCGAGCACGGCAACGGCAAGCTCGCCATGTCCATGGGCCTCGGCGTCGTCGGCGCCGCCCGCTCCAACGACTCGCCCAAGACCCTCGCCGACACGACCCCCATCGCCCGGCTCACCGAGGAGCAGGACGTCGTCGTGGTCGCCAAGAACTCCCCGTACAAGACCATCGGGCAGCTCGTCGACGCCTGGAAGGAGAACCCGGGCAAGGTGCCTGTGGGCGGGGGATCCTCACCCGGCGGGCCCGACCACCTCGCCCCGATGCTCATGGCCCGCGCCGCCGGCATCGACCCGAAGAAGGTCAACTACGTGCCCTTCGACGGCGGCGGGGAACTTCTCGCCTCCATCCTCGGGAACAAGGTCGCCTTCGGGGTCTCGGGGGTCGGTGAGTACCTCGACCAGATCAGGTCGGGGGAACTCCGGCTCCTCGCCGTCACCGGACCCGAGCGGGTCAAGGGCCTGGACGGGCCCACCCTCAAGGAGTCCGGCTACGACGTGGACTTCACCAACTGGCGCGGCATCGTCGCCCCACCAGGACTCAGCGACGCCGAGCGCAAGAAGCTCATCGGGCTCGTCAGGAAGCTGCACGCCTCCGAGGAGTGGCGAGAGTCCCTGAAGAAGAACGGATGGGACGACGCCTTCCTCACCGGAGAGAAGTTCGGCGACTTCCTGGACGCCCAGGACCGGCGCGTCGTCTCCGTACTGAAGGAGCTGGGGCTGTGACCACGACCGGAGTTCCCGACCGCCCCGGCACCCCCGACGCACCGCGCGGTCGCCGCGCCTGGCTGCGCGAGCACTCCGAGCTCGGCGTCTGCGTCCTGCTGCTCGCGCTCGGCACGCTCGTCCTCACCGACGCCCTCACCATGGACGTCGAGATCGCCCAGCGCGGGCCCATCGGCCCGAAGACCGTGCCCATCGTGGTCGGCGCCGGGCTGCTCGTCGTCGCGCTCCTGCTCGCCGTCGACGTCCTGCGCGGCGGGCGCGGCGAAGCCGAGGGCGGCGAGGACGTCGACCTGTCCGAACCCGCCGACTGGCGCACCGTGCTGCTCCTCGCCGGGGTCTTCCTCGCCACCGCCGTCCTCATCGAACCCGTCGGCTTCCCCATCGCGGGGGCGCTGCTCTTCTGGGGCGCCGCCTACGCACTCGGCAGCCGCCACCTCGACCGCGACCCGCTCATCGCCGCCGGGCTCTCCGTCGTCACGTACGAGATCTTCAACAACCTGCTCGGCGTGCCCCTGCCGGGCGGCCCCCTGATGGGAGTGCTGTGACATGGACGCCTTCACCTCCCTCATGGACGGCTTCGGCACGGCCCTGACCCCGGTCAACCTCCTGTGGGCCGCCGTCGGCGTGCTCCTCGGGACCGCGATCGGCGTGCTTCCCGGCATCGGGCCCGCGATGGCCGTCGCGCTGCTGCTCCCCGTGACGTACGGACTCGAACCGACCGGCGCCTTCATCATGTTCGCCGGCATCTACTACGGCGCCATGTTCGGCGGCTCGACCACCTCCATCCTGCTCAACACACCCGGCGAGAGCGCCGCCGTCGTCGCCGCGATGGAAGGCCACCCGATGGCCAAGGCGGGCCGCGGCGCCCAGGCCCTCGCGGCCGCCGCCATCGGACACTTCGCCGGCGGCATGATCGGCACGCTGCTCCTGGTCGCGCTCGCCCCCACCGTCGCCGACCTCGCCGTCGACATCGGCGCGCCCGACTACTTCGCCATCATGGTGCTCGCGTTCATCGCCGTCACCTCCGTGCTCGGCTCGTCCCGCATCCGCGGCCTCGCCTCGCTCCTCATCGGCCTGACCATCGGCCTGGTCGGCCTCGACCAGATGACGGGCCAGCAGCGGCTCACCTTCGGCTCGCTCCAGCTCGCCGACGGCATCGACGTCGTCATCGTCGCGGTGGGCCTCTTCGCCATCGGCGAGGCACTGTGGGTCGCCGCCCACCTGCGCCGCACCAGCGGACAGGCGATCCCCGTGGGCCGGCCCTGGCTCGGCGGGGACGACGTGAGGCGGACCTGGAAGTCCTGGCTGCGCGGCCCCCTCATCGGCTTCCCGTTCGGCGCGATCCCGGCGGGCGGCGCGGAGATCCCGACGTTCCTGTCGTACGTGACGGAGAAGCGGCTGTCGAAGCACAAGGACGAATGGGGCAAGGGCGCCATCGAGGGCGTCGCGGGCCCGGAGTCCGCGGCCTCCGCGTCGGCGGCGGGCACCCTCGTCTCCATGCTGACGCTCGGCCTGCCCACGACCGCCGTCGCGGCCGTGATGCTCGCCGCGTTCCAGCAGTACGGCATCCAGCCGGGCCCGCTCCTCTTCGAACGCGAGGCGGACCTCGTCTGGGGCCTCATCGCCTCCCTGTTCGTCGGCATGGTGCTCCTGCTGGCCCTCAACCTGCCGCTCGCCCCCGTCTGGGCGAAGCTCCTGCGCATCCCGCGGTCCTACCTCTACGCGGGCATCCTCTTCTTCGCGGCCGTCGGCGCCTACGCGGTCGGCGGCGAGGCGCTCGACCTCGTCGTCCTCCTCGTCATCGGCCTGATCGGCTTCGGCATGCGGCGCTACGGACTGCCGGTCCTGCCCGCCGTCATCGGCGTCATCCTCGGCCCGAACGCCGAGCAGCAGCTGCGCCGCGCCCTGCAGATCAGCGACGGCGACGCGGGCGGGCTCCTCACGCCGTTCTCCGTCACGGTCTATGGCCTCGTCGTCCTGATCGTGGCCTGGCCGTTGTTGAAGAAGGCGGTGGTGCGGGCGCGACGCCGTGACGTAGACGTAGAGGCATGACCACCACCGAGGGCCCCACGGACATCCGCCTCGCCACCGCCGCCGACGTGCCCGCCGTGCGGGCGGTCACCGACGCGGCGTACCACCACTACATCGAACGCATCGGGCTCGTCCCCCGCCCGATGGAGGCCGACCACGCGGCCGATGTGGCGGAGGGCTTCGTGTACGTCACCGGGGACCCCGTGGTGGGTCTCCTGGTGCTCGTCCCGCGCCCCTACGAAGGGCGGCTCATCCTGGAGTCGATCGCGGTCCACCCCGACGCCGCGGGGCGGGGGGTGGGCCGCCGACTGCTCTCCTTCGTGGAAGCCCACGCGCGTCAGCTGGGGCTTCCCGAGATCCGGCTCTACACGAACGCACTCATGTGGGAGAACCAGAAGATCTACGAACGGTACGGGTACGAGGTCGTCGAGCGCCGCGTGGACGGACCGTACGACCGGATCCACTACCGCAAGCGGCTCCAGGACCGCTGACCGTGTGGTCGCACCCGCGGCAGCTCAGCCGTCCGGCCACCACGTCCGCTGGACGTCCTTGCGGACCTCGGGCCTCTCCTGCGGCCGGGACTCCGCCTCCTGACGCTCCCGCACCCGACGGCTGACGGTCTTGGCGGCGGGTTTGTGCGTGGTCACTCGGCGCATCGCGGCCTCCCTGCCTTCTGCTTCCTGCCTTACCGATGTCCATTCAAGGCACGTCGTAGACCTCTTGGCGCCCGCTTTCTGATCGAGGGCCGAATGTCAGTGGCAGCTGGGACCCTCGGGGCGCGGCGCTCAGGGCCAGTGCCTCCAGCTCGTCCAGGGCGTGGACCGCCGCGGTGGCCGCCTCCGGGTCCGTCGCGGCGAGGCCGCTCTCCGCGAACTCGTCCTCGTCCAGGCGCAGTACGGTGCCGCGGTCGGCCGAGACCCACAGGTCCAGGTCCAGATCCTCGACCGTGAGGACGGCGCCGTCGCGGACGGCCGGGCGGGTCACGTCGCAGTACCAGCCCTTGAGGGTGGCGTCCGCGGCGTACACCTCCTTGATCGCGTACCAGCGGTCGCGCCAGTAGTGCTCCACGAAGGTGTCGCCCGGCTCGAAGCGCACGAAGCCGAAGTCGCGGACCCCGGGGGCCGCCCACGGCGCACGGACGGCGATGTGGCTGCCGTCGTCGTGCAGCAGCGCCGCGGGGTAACGGATCTTCGTGCGGCCCGCCTTGACGAGCACGACCTCCACGTCGTCACCCGAGGGTGCGGACATGGCGGACCTCCGTATCGCAGATCTCGTAGCCGAACCACTTGTTGATCGCCAGCATCGGCTCGTTCCCGGCGTCGTTGCCCGTGAACGCCTCCGTGCAGCCCGCCGCGCGGGCCCGGTGCAGGGAGTCGTTCTTGGCGAGCTTGGCCAGGCCGCGGCCGCGGTGGGCGCGGGCCGTGCCGGTCATGTTGGACGCGTAGCGCCCCGCGCCGTCCGTGCGGGCCAGGCTGAACGAGGCCGGGCGCCCGTCCACGAGCGCCACCGTGGTGAGCTCCTGGCTGACCAACGGGTGGCGCCAGGTCTCGGCGAGCCAGTGCTCGTAGTCCGTGAACTCGGCGGCCACGTCACTGGGTTCGTCCGCCACCGTCTCCGCGTCCAGCGCGAACAGCGGGCGCGCGTCGTCCGCGAACACCGACCCGGGCACCAGCTCCACTCCGGCCGGGGGCTCGCCGCGGGACGGCAGCGTGCCGTGCGCCAGGTCGAGGCGGAGGAAGTGCGCGCTGCGCCGCGCCCGGTAGCCGTGGCGGGCGGCGAAGGCGAGGTTCGCGGGCTCGTCCATGACCCACGAGTAGACGTCCCGCACCCCCGCGTCGGCGAGGTACTCCTCCGCCGTGCGCAGCAGCAGCGTCCCGGCGCCCAGGCCGAGCCGCTCGGGATGGACGTAGATGTTGGCGAAACCCTGGCCCGGCTCCGGACTGTCGTGGGCGATGCCGACCTGTGCCGTGCCGATGACCTCGCCGCCGGTCTCCGCGATCAACTGCCGGTACCCGGCGTCGGGATGGGCGTGGGCGCGGTCGAAGGCGACCGCGGCGGGCGTGGTGAGCATGGCGGGCACGCAGGCCCGGCGTACGGCGGAGAAACCCGCGTCGTCGGCGGCGCTGGTCGGTCCGTCGTCGAGGGCTCGGACGATCACTGTCATGGGCCGCACGGTACGGGCGGGACGCGCCGCACCGCTCCTCATTTTCCGCGGGCCGTTCCACCCCTCGTTTCCCGCGCCCGTGCGGGACAATCACCCTGTGACGCTGAAGATCGACATCGATGGGGGCGCGAGCGACGCGCCGTACGAGCAGGTGCGCGCCCGGATCGCCGAACAGGCGAGGTCCGGGGCGCTGCCCGCCGGTTACAAGCTGCCGACCGTGCGGGGGCTCGCCGAAACCCTCGGCCTCGCCGCCAACACGGTGGCCAAGGCCTACCGGGCGCTGGAGGCCGACGGGGTCATCGAGACCCGGGGGCGGAACGGGACGTTCGTCGCGGCGGCGGGGGACGCGGCCGCACGGGCCGCGTCGGCCGAGGCGCAGGCGTACGCCGAGCGGGCCCGCAGGCTCGGCCTCTCGGAGGACGCCGCGCTCGCGGCGGTGCGGGACGCGCTGCGCGCGGCATACGGGAACTCCGGGTAGGGCCACCCGCGCCTACAGGTACAGCCCCGCGTCCGCCCCCTCCCGCTGCCCCGGCACCGACGTCGGCGACGTCCCCCGGCGCAGGGCGAACAGTTCCGCGAGGGTCGCGCCCTCGCGGGGCACCCCCTCCTCCGTGCCGAGCCACTCCACGGCCTCGGGGCGGGTCAGCGGGCCCACCTCTACGCGGGCCAGGCAGCGGCCGGGGCGGACCACCGCGGGGTGCAGGCGCTCCAGGTCCTCGTTGGTCGTGACGCCCACCAGCACGTTCCTGCCCTGGCCGAGCAGGCCGTCCGTCAGGTTGAGCAGCCGGGAGAGGGCCTGGCCCGCCGTGTGCTTGGCCTCGCCACGGATCAGTTCGTCGCAGTCCTCGAGGAGCAGCAGCCGCCAGCGGCCCTTTGCCGTCCCGTCGTCCTCCCCGATCGCGATGTCCATCAGATAGCCGACGTCGCTGAAGAGGCGCTCCGGGTCAAGGACGCAGTCCACCTGACACCAGTCGCGCCACGAGCGCGCGAGCGTCCGCAGCGCCGACGTCTTGCCGGTGCCCGGCGGGCCGTGGAGCAGCAGCAGACGGCCCGAGATGTCCTCGGGGGTCGTCTTCATCAGGGTGTCCATGGCGTCGGCGACCGGCGCCGTGTAGTTGGCCCGCACCTCGTCCCACGTACCGGCCGAGATCTGGCGGGTGGTGCGGTGCGGGCCGCGCCGCGGCGAGACGTACCAGAAGCCCATCGTCACGTTCTCCGGCTGGGGCTCCGGCTCGTCCTGCGCGCCGTCCGTGGCCTGCCCGAGGATCCGCTCGGCGAGTTCGGCGCTGGTCGCCGTCACCGTGACGTCCGCGCCGCGGTTCCAGCGCGAGACCAGCAGCGTCCAGCCCTCGCCCTCGGCGAGCGTGGCGCTGCGGTCGTCGTCGCGGGCGGCGCGCAGCACCTTCGCGCCGGGCGGCAGCAGCGTGGAACCGGACTTGACGCGGTCGATGTTGGCGCTGTGCGAGAAGGGCTGCTCGCCGGTGGCGAAGCGGCCGAGGAAGAGAGCGTCCACGACATCCGTGGGGGAGTCGCTGTCGTCGACGTTGAGCCGGATCGGCAGTGCGTCCTGTGGGTTCGCAGACATGCCGACATGATCCGGCACGTGTGCGCCGTTGTGCACCCGTTTTCCGCCGTGCGCCGTCGTCCGGAACCTGTTCCGCCGCCGACCCGCCCCGCTAGCCTTGCCGACGATGGGACGACATGAGTGGAACCGGACCGCACGGCGGTGGCGTCTCGCCGCTCTGCTCGGCGTCGGTCTGACGGCACTCGCCCTGGTGATCACGCTGGTCAACACGTTGCCCGGCGACCGGGGCAGCACGGCGGGCACCACCCCGGACGGGGACAAGGTGCACGGCACGCCGGTCGTCCCGCCCGGGGCCGCCGAGCCGCAGGTGGGCTGGGGCTTCACGCACACCCAGTACAGCGCGGACGACGGCGGCGACGAGGCCGTCGAGCGCGTTCGCGCCGAACTCGCGGACCAGGGTGGGCACGTCCCACAGATCCAGCACATCATGGGCTGGGGCGCGGGCAACCCCGAGCCGGTGCAGGGGCGTTACGACTTCTCGGCGATGGACCGCCGGATGGACTTCGTCCGGGCGAGCGAGGGCACCCCCGTCGTCACGCTGTGCTGCGCGCCCGACTGGATGAAGGGCGGCGAGCCCGGCGCGGACAACACGGACTGGAGCCAGCAGTCCCTGGAGACCGCCCCCGAGCGCGCGCACTACAAGGACTTCGCGAAGCTCGCCGCGACCGTCGCGAAGCGCTACCCGGACGTGCGGCACTTCGTCGTCTGGAACGAGTTCAAGGGCTTCTGGAACGACGACCGGGGCCGCTGGGACTACGAGGGGTACACCGAGCTCTACAACCTCGTCCACAGAGAGCTCAAGAAGGTCGACGAGGACATCATGGTCGGCGGCCCCTACCTGGTGATGAACAGCTTCGACCCGCGCCGGACCGAGGGCGTCGCCAAGGAGCCCAAGGGCCCGTGGGGCCGCATGGACCAGCGGATCCTCGACGCCTTCGACTACTGGAACAAGCACAAGGCGGGCGCCGACTTCGTGGTCGTCGACGGCTCCAGCTACACCGCGGACGACGAGCTGCTCCCCGACGAGTTCGGGGCCACCGAGAAGTTCACGGACGTCGGCAAGTGGGTGCGGGAGCGGACCGGCGATCTGCCGCTGTGGTGGGCCGAGTACTACGTGGAGCCGGGCGACAGCCAGGACAACCGCGACGACTGGTCCGAGGCGCACCGCGTCGCCGTCCAGGCGACGGGCCTGATGGCGATGGCCCGCGGCGGCGCCACGAGCGGCTTCTACTGGAACCCGCAGAAACGCGGCAAGAAATGCGCGGGCTGCCTCTGGACCTCCACGGAGCTCCCCGACGGCGGGCGGAAGCTGCCGATGCTGGACCTCGTCGAGCGGTTCGGCAGGGAGTTCGGTCCCGGCACGACGTACGAGAAGGTGTCCGTCGCCGCCGACGACCGGCAGGACGTCCGTGTCCTCGCCGACGACGAGGCTGTCCTCGTGGTCAACACCCGCGACCGGCGGATCAGCGCGAGCGTCGACGGACGGCGGCTCGACCTGGCGGGGTACGAGGTGAAGTGGCTCAAGCGCTGACCGCGCCCCCCGGCCCGTACGGGCGCCCTCCTCACGCCATCGTCACGAACCGCTGGATCAGCGAGGCCAGCAGCACCGCGAGCAGCGGCAGCGAGAACCAGAAGCTGCCCTGCAACCACCGCTGCTGCCGCACGCTCGGCGCCGCCGCGACCCGCACCATCTCCCGCGCCCCGAGGAGCAGGACGAGCGCCACCGCGGCGAGCCCGCCCACGACCGACCACGGCGTCCACGTCACCTTCGGCCCGGCGGGGCCCGGGGCGGGCTCCGGGGCCACGCCGTCCGGCTGCCGGCTGAGGGTGTAGAGGGTCGCGTCGGCGTTGGAGAAGACCTTCTTGAGGTCGTCGCGGTCGTCCAGGTGGTGGAGGAGGCGCGGCTCCCACGACTTCGCGTATCCGGCGTCCAGCTGCAGATAGGTGGTCTGGCCGCGGTTGATCATCAGAAACGAGTTGGGGCCCGCGTCCTTGAGCGCTTTGACCAGGCCCGACACCAGGACCGGGTCGGTGGGCGCCGGGGTGGGAACGTACTCCAGCTTCTCCATGTCGCGGGCGCCCCACGGGATCGACGGGGTGACGTTCTCGACGGTGTCGTCGCTCATCCACAGGAGCCGCGCCGTCGGGTCGTCGTGCGCGTACAGGTACTCCATCGCCGCGACCTCTCCCGGCCTGACCCGCTCGAAGGGCTCGTTGCCCCAGCGGGCCACCAGGAACCCGCCCATCAGGACGAGCCCGGCCATCAGCGCGGCCAGTGGCGCGAGGCTCACCCGGTCGCGGTCGCGCTCGTCCGGGGTGAGGCCCGCGCGCGGGAACAGCGCGAGACCGGCGAGCAGGGCGGCACCCGGCAGCGCGAACATGAAGACGCGCAGGGCCATCTCGCCGCCGTACGACTGCATGCCGAAGCCCAGGAACGGCACGAAGGTCAGGACGAGCAGCGAGCGCTCGCCGTACTTGTAGAAGTGCCGCCGCCACCAGCCCCAGCACGCGAACGCCAGCACGCCGCCCGCCATCGCCACGCGCACGTACAGCACCAGCCGGTGGGTCGAACTGCCGCCCTCGATGCGCCCGGAGACCGACGACGACACGTTGCCGCCGACGCCGCCGACCCCGCCGAACAGCTCGTCGAAGTGGCCCGACCAGTACGGTTCGGCGAGGAAGCCCAGCCAGACGACGACGAGCACGCCGCACAGGATCGGCAGTCCGCGCAGCTCGGAGCGGCCGACCAGGACGAGCACCGTGAGGACGCCGAGCATCACGAACGGCGTGAGCTGGTGGGCGGGGACCGTCGCGGCGAACAGACCGATGAGGACCAGGAGCAGCACGGCGCGCTCCGTGCGGCCCGCCGGCTCGACCTCCGTCTCGCCCGGCCGCCGCTTGGCCCACAGCATGCGCGGCGCGCGGAACCACACCATCAGGACGGCGACGAAGGCGATGTAGAGCAGGAACGTGAAGCCCTGCGGCGAGAAGTAGTCCTGTCCCACCCAGCCGCTCAGGACGAAGATCCACAGGCCCGTCCACTTGGCGCGCCAGGCCGCCCGCATGGAGCGCACGAGCAGGAACATCGGCGCCAGGTAGAGGAGTTGGATGACCGTCGGCCACCAGCGGATCACCTCGGTCAGGTCCGAGACGCCGCACGCCTTCGCGACGAACGCGGCCGCCGCGAAGAACCCGGGCCAGCTCCAGCGCGCGTCCAGGTCCGGCACGGCGGTGCCGGTCCTGTCGATGTACTCCAGGAAACCCAGGTGCTGCCAGGCCGTGGCGAACCGCGGCTCGGACTCGACGACGGCGGGCAGCGCGTGCAGCGACACGACGGTCGCGAGCAGGGTGACCAGGAGGAGGCTCTTGATCGGCCGGTCCATCCAGAGCAGCGCGGCGAACACGACGACGAGGAGGGCGGCGCCGATCAGTGTCGGCGTCGGCAGTACGGAGACCAGCCCGAGCCCGCCCATGTCGTCCAGGTCCTGCTCGCCGAGGCGGAGGACGGGCAGCCAGTAGAGGGCGAGCGCGGCGGTGAGGAGCATCGCCATGATGACGACGTTGTGGCGGGGGGTGCGCTGGTCCTCGGGGGCCTCGGGGGCCTCGGTAGCCTCGGGTTTCTCGGGCTCGAAGGGCGCGCCGGACGCGTCGGGTTCCGCGAGCTCCACCCCCTCCGCGAGCTCCACCCCCTCCGCTGGCGTCGGCTCGCGCGGCGGTGCCGGCGGCACCTTGTCCGCCACCGGCCCGGCAGGGGATCTCAGCGCCCAGGTCGGCCGGTGCTCCATGTCGTCGTCCCCCTCGCTCCGCGCCGCGGGCGCCGTGAAGACGGGCGTGCCCGAGACAGGCGTGCCAGGACCCGGCCGCACGTCCGGCCGCCGCTCCTGGTGGTCGAAGTCGAGCTGCACGGCGAGCTGGAGGGTCGGCGAGTCGAGCGACTCGCGCAACGCCCACGCGGTCCCGTGCCGCTCCTTGTGCGCCCCGGGACTCCGCCGGCCCGTCGCCCCGGCCACCCGCATCTGCACCGTGGGCGCGTCCGGCGTCCCCAGGTCGGCCAGATCCCCGTCGGGCGCCGCGCGTTCCGCCTTCGCCGAGGGCGCGGCCCGCACCACGCGGTACAGCTTCGGCGCCGCGACGGCCACGATCACGGCGAGGCTGGAGATCTCGGCGACACCCGCGCCGGTCAGCCCCATGCGCGGCAGCAGGATGAGCGTCAGGCCGAGCACCAGGACGCACAGCAGGCCCTGCAGCCAGGCGATCCCGGAGGTCTTGCTCTGCGCGCGCTGCACCGCGAAGTACGTCTCCATGACGACCCGGAGGAGCGCGCCCACCGCGAACCAGCGCAGCAGGGGAGTGGCCGCGTCCGCGTACCCCTGTCCGAACATGCGCAGGATCAGCGGCGCCGCGAGGAACAGGACCGCGCACACCGGCAGCATGATCGTCGCCATCCGGCGCAGCGCCGCCCGGGTGTTGGCGGCGAGCAGCGCGGGATCGTGCGCGCCCTCCACGGTCAGCGAGGCGCCCATGTTGATGGCGAGGAGGTTGACGGTGCCGCCGATGGTCGTGGTGATGTAGAAGTACGCGTTGTCGACCGAGCTGACCTGCGAGGCGACGATGACCGGGACGAGGTAGACCACGGCGAGCGAGAAGAGCGAACCGGTGTAGTCGCCGGCGAGGAAGCGGCCGATCTCGCGCAGCGTCGGCGGGTGCGCCTTCCCGGCGGTGGCCTTCACATGGCGCGGCACCAGGCGCCGGAAGACCAGCCAGCCGAGCGGGATCACCGACACGAGGATCGAGGCGACCCAGGAGACGAAGACACCGGCGGTGGGGATCGCCGCGGCGATCGCGATGAGCAGGCCCAGCTTGGCGACCGAGAAGACGGTGTTGCCGACGGGCACCCAGAGCGCGCTGCGCAGCCCCGTCAGAACACCGTCCTGCAGGGTCAGGACCGACCAGGCCACGACGGCGAGCACGAAGCCGACGCCGTGGACGGGCCCGTGCAGGAAGCGGTACGACGGCCCCCACAGATCGAGCGTGAGCAGGAAGACGGCGGCGGCGAGTGCCACCGCCACCGAACTGCCCGCGTAGGTACGGAAGATGAGCCTGCCCGTGGCGCGCCCCGCGACGGGGATGAACCGTGCCAGGGCGCCCGTCAGGGTCACGGCGGTGAGCCCCGCGAGGAGCTTCATGGCGGCGATCGCCGCCGATCCCTGGCCGACCGCAGACTCCGAGTAGTAGCGGGCGGCCGCCAGCCAGAAGCCGACGCCGAGCACGCCGGAGATACCGGTGTTGAGCATCAGCGCGTACGCGTTGCGGAACAGCGGGCTGTCGCCGCCGCCGCGGCCGGGCAGGCGCATTCCGCGGCGCCCGCCGGACGTACCGGCCGGTGTCCGCTTCCCGGAGTCCCCGGAACCGGGACCGGAGACGCCGGTATGGGCCGTGGTCGTGTCAGACACGGGAACCGATTGCCTTCCGGCGGACCTGTCGGGCTCTGCGGACCAGGGCGTACCCCTTGGTCAGGGTGCGGTCCTCGGCGAAGGTGCGGCCGAGCGCGCGTCCTGTCACCAGACGCTCGAACTCCTCGGCGCCGGTGGTGCGGCGCACGGTGACGCGCCGCAGGGCGTATGGCCCCTGGGCGCGGCGGGCCAGGCCGTTGCCGACGGCGAGGGCCTGCCGGAACCCCGTCTCGCGCACCCGTTCACGGACCCGTCGGCTGGAGTAGCCGTAGGGGTACGCGAACGACACGGGCCGGGCGCCCAGCTGGTCGGCGACGATGTCGCGGCAGCGCCGCAGCTCGTACCGGAGCGCGCCCTCGTCCAGCTGGTCGAGCTCGGGGTGTGTGTGGCTGTGCCCGCCGATCTCCGCGCCGTCGGCGGCGAGTTCGCGGACCTGGTCCCAGTCGAGCATGCGGTCGAGGCCGCCCCCGGTGTCGTACGCGCCGCGCAGCCAGCCGGTGGAGACGAACAGGGTCGACGCGAAGCCGTGTTCGGAGAGCACGGGCAGCGCGTACCGGTGGACGCCCTCGTAGCCGTCGTCGAAGGTGATCAGGACGGGCCGTTCGGGCAGCGCCTTGCCCGGCGACCGCCAGGCGGCGGCCAGCTGGGCGGTCGTGAGCGGCGTGAACCCCCGCTCGCCGAGCACCTCCATCTGGCGTGCGAAGGCGTCGGGCGACACCGAAAGGGCGTGGGTCGCGGCGCTCGGCACGCGCGCCACGGAGTGGTACATCAGGATCGGCACGGTCTCCGTGCTCATGCGGCTGCCCCCTCGCCCCCCGTGCTCCTCACGCCTTCGGCACGCCCGCCGGTGTCGCCGACCGGCCCCGCCGAGAACGCCGCGCCTCCCCTGCGCGCACGGACACTCCCGACTACGTACCCTGCCGTCGCGGTGAGCACTCCCGCCACGATGGCCCCCGCGCGGCCCGCGCCACCGGGCCGTCCGAGGGCGGCGTCGCGCAGGCCTCGGGCGACGCCGGAGGGCAGCACGCGCGTGGTGTACCGCCGTTCGGACTCGAGGCCCTTCGACGCGCCGACGCTGCGGGCGACGAGCGCCTTGGAGAGGCCTTCCGCGTACGTCCGCGTACGGAAGTAGCCGAACCGTTCCCGGGCGGCGGGCACCCGGTGGTGGATCACCGCGCGGTCGTCGATGAGTAGGACGGCGTCCGGGACGGCGCGGGCGAGGCGGATGCAGAACTCCGTCTCCTCGCAGCCCAGCGGACGCTTGTCGCCGTCGCGTCCGATGCCCGTGGCGAAGCCGCCCGCCGCGTCGAACGCGGCGCGCCGGAACGAGGCGTTGCCGCCGAGAACGTTGCGCACCCGCACCCGGCCGCGGGGGAGCCCCTTGTACGTGCAGCCGACGACCCAGTCGAACTCCTCGGGGAACCAGTCGGGCCGCCCGCCGGACTCCCAGGCGGGCAGGGTGCGGCCGCCGACGGCGAGGACCCGCGGGTCGTCGAACCCTTCGGCGAAGTACCGCAGCCAGTCCCGTTCGGCGACGGCGTCGTCGTCGAGGAAGGCGATGACGTCGCCGCGGGCCGCGGCGATCCCGGTGTTGCGGCCCGCCGAGAGGCCGCGGGGGCCCGCGTTGGCGAGCACCCGCACGTCCCCGGAGCCGTCGTACGCCTCGTACTCCTTGGTGAGCCGTTCGAGGAGCGTGGGGTTGTGGTCCACCACGAGGAGCGTTTCGCGGGCCGTCAGCGACTGCGCGCCGACCGAGGAGACCGCCGCGAGGATGTCCTCCCAGCGGTCCTCCGTGTACACGCAGACGACGACGGAGATCCCTGCGCCGGTCTGTGCGCTCAAGACGCCTCTCCCCGCCCCGCGGGGAGAGGCAGGGCGCGGGCGGCCTTGCGCCGCGCGCCGCGTCTGTCGCGGTTGGAGCGCTCCGAGAGGATCACCTTCAGTACGCGGATGCCGTCACGGACGGCCCTGAGGTTGCTGGTGCCGTGGATCCGCAGGTACTCGTGGCTCGGTATCTCCTGGACCTTGAGCCCCGCCTTGACGACCCGGATGTTCATCAGGGTCTCGACCTCGAAGCCGGTGCAGTCGAGCTCGATCTTGTCGAGGCAGTGCCGCCAGAACGCGTTGTAGCCGTAGCACAGGTCGGTGTAGCGGGCCCCGAACTTGGTGTTCACGACGGAGCACAGGACGTGGTTGCCGAGCTTGCGGATCGGCGTCATGTCGTCCGTGCCGCCGCCGTTGGCGAAGCGGGAGCCCTTGGCGAAGTCCGCGCCCGAGACGAGGGCGGAGACGTAGGAGACGATCTCCTGGCCGTCGGCCGAGCCGTCGGCGTCGACCATCACGATGATGTCGCCCGTGCACGCGGCGAAGCCGGTGATCAGCGCGTCGCCCTTGCCCTTGCCGAGCTGGCGGACGACCTTCACGTCCGGCCACAGGTCGCGGGCCACGGCGACCGTGTCGTCGGTGGAGTTGCCGTCCACGAGGACCACCTCGTGGATCCAGTCGGGCAGTGTCTTGAAGACGTACGGCAGATTCTCCGCTTCGTTCATGGCGGGTATGACCACACTGACCGGCGGTGTGATCGCCAAGTGCGTCGAGATCGGACGGTAGTTTCCGGGGTTTCCGGCGATCTCTTTCAACGGGTCTTGTCCGGCATGTGCCGGGCGCACAAATGAACTCATGAGTCCGGTGGTCCCTCTCGTCCGGTGGACCGCCCGCCCCCGGGCGGTCCGGCAATTGATCCGGTTCGAAAGGGGGGTTCACACTTGAGCATGACGAAATCGATCTCCGTGCATGTCGAGTGAGCTGGCATTGCGCGGGACGTGACTCGGTCGAAGAGCGGTCACCGAGCACGGCACCCCCCTACCGCGCCCCGCTCGGGTGCCACCGCGATCCTGAGCCCTCCCCCGGATCGCATTGCGTGATGGACCGTTGCGGGTGGATGTACGACGGTATTGATGATTGAGACTGTATGGCAAGACCTGGAACGTGGTCCCACGTTTCTCATGATTTGAGTAATCTGTGCGATCACATTCGGACTGCCTTATTCCTTGCCCCTAGATCGAAATTCCCCGCCTCTAGATCGAATTCGACCCACCTGCTTGAGCAGTTTGTCGGCCGGTTCGAAGAATTCCGGTCGTGATTGCACGGTGTTCCGCAGTGCCCTGACCGGTGCGCGCCGCGCGAGGTGTCCGAACGCCACCGGGCTGCGGAGCGCCACCCACCCCTCGGAGACGGTGAGATCGCGGGTCTTGAGGGAGTCCTTGTACGCCTTCTGGCCGCGCCCGAGATCGAGGTACGCGATGCCGTCGGCCGCCGCGGCCTCGGCCATGCGCAGATGCAGGACCAGACCGGGCGAGTACTTGGCGAACGCCGGGTCGTACGCGGGGAACCAGCAGGCGAGGATCCGTTCGGAGCGCAGCCCGAAGTGCGCGGCGACCGGCGCGTCCCCGGCGTAGAGGACCGAGAGGGCTCCGGCGAACGAGTCGGAGCGGGTGTGGAAGAGCCGGCGCGCGAGGTGGGCGATCCACGGCTGCGCGAAGCGGTCGCTGCGGCCGGTCCTGCGGTACTGCGCGGACTTCCAGCCCATCAGCGTGGCCAGGGCCGCGGGGTCGCGCTCGTCGTGCACGTAACGGACGGGGCCGTGATCGCGGCCGAGCCTGCGCTCCTTGGCCAGTGTGGTGCGAGTGAACTTCGGTGCGCGCGTGCGAAGTTGGCTCAGATAGGCCTCATAGCCCCGGTCGACGTCCATGACGGGGGACGGGAAGGAGCCGGACGCACTCGCCTCGAACGGTGTCTGCCCGCCCACCAGGTGATCGAACTCCCACACCGAGAGGCCGCAGGCCCGCAGCAGGTCCCGCGCGTCCCAGTCGAAACCCGGCCGGTGGACCAGGCCCTGGCAGTCAGAGACACCGAGACCGATGGCGCGGCCGACACCGGCCACGGACCGCTGGAAGGGCAGGAACGCGGCTTGCCCGCCCTCCTCGCGCACGACGGCGATCCGCACCCCGCGCCGCTCGTGCCCGATCGCGAGCGCGAACTCGGGGGAGAGGAAGGGGTTGGCGAGCTCGGGCGAGCCGTCGAGGTGGGCCTTGGACTGCAGTGCGGTCCACGCCGCCCGGTCGGCCGCGGTGAGCTCGCCGGGGCGGTGCACGGTGATGTTCACGTCAGCAGGTCCACCACTTCGCCCCGCGGTGGCGCAGCCGCCGTGCTGCGCTCGGCAGGGCGATGAGCGAGCTGAGCGCCGCGACCGCGACGACGCCCCCGCGCATCGACCACACGTGCAGCGCCAGCATGCCCTGCGCGACGAGCAGGTTGACGGCCAGCGCCCCGGACACGGCGACCACCGCCCGGCCCCACGGTGTGAGGGCGCGCAGCGCGGTGCCGATGGCGGCGCCCGGCGCGGCGAGCAGGAAGAAGAGGGTGAAGGGGGCGCGCAGCGGCGAACCCAGGTCGACGAGCGCGAGCACCGCGCCGACGCCGCCCACGGCGACGGCCGCCCCGGCGAGCAGCGGCAGCAGATCCTGCACCGGTTGCGGGGCCTTCTCCGCGCCCCGTCCGGCCTGTTGCCCTGTGTCTGCGGGCGCGGCCTTGATCCTGATGGTCTGCATTGGTGACTTTGCCCCCCGACGCACCGGATGCCGGGCCTCAATGTCGCGCAGCCTCCGGCGGCCCGTCAAGATGCGGAGGAGGTGTGCAGATGTTCCCCGCCACACCCGTGAGCGGTAGATGAACTTCCCACGTGGGCAAGGGAATTGTTGAGGAATTCATTGACATGGACACTATCGGCGGCCGGGGGAGCGGTGCTACCACGGTCGAGGCAGAAATCCTGCTAAGGGAGGTTCCATGAAATTGTCCCGAATCACGGCATACATGTCCTCGCTCCTCCTCGCGGCCGCCTTCGCGCTCACCGGCGCGGCAGCGGCCCACGCGGACCAGGCGACCGCCCAGAAGGCCGCGGCCACCGGTTACGTGGCCCTCGGCGACTCCTACTCCTCGGGTGTCGGCGCGGGCAGCTACGACAGCGGAAGCGGCAACTGCAAGCGCAGCACCCGCGCCTACCCCGCACTGTGGGCGAAGGCCCACTCACCCTCCAGCTTCAACTTCACGGCGTGCTCGGGTGCTCGTACGGGTGATGTTCTGGCGAACCAGCTGGGCCCGCTCGGCAGCGGCACCGGACTCGTCTCGATCTCCGTCGGCGGCAACGACGCGGGCTTCGCCGACGTCATGACCACCTGCGTCCTGCAGTCCGAGAGCAACTGCATCGCACGTATCAACCAGGCCCGCCAGTACGTGGACTCCACGCTCCCCGGCAACCTCGACAAGGTGTACGACGCGATCAGCGCGAAGGCACCCTCCGCCCGCGTCGTCGTCCTCGGCTACCCCCGCTTCTACAAGCTGAACGGCAGCTGTCTCGCCGGCCTCTCCGAGCGCGAGCGGGCCGCCATCAACGACGCGTCCGACTACCTCAACACGGCCACCGCCAAGCGCGCCGCCGACCACGGCTTCGCCTTCGGCAACGTCACGTCGGCCTTCTCCGGGCACGAGATCTGCTCGGGCAGCCCGTGGCTGCACAGCGTGAACTGGACCAACATCGGCGAGTCCTACCACCCCACCGCCGCCGGCCAGTCCGGTGGCTACCTCCCCGTGTTCACCGCGGCGGCCTGACCCCCCGCCCGGCCCCACCTACCCGTTCGGCGTGTAGGAGGCCCCGCCCGTCGGGGTCTCCTCCTCGCACGTCACCGTGTACGCGACCGAGTTCGACGTCGCCGACACCGGCTTGCGCACCTGGACGTGGACCGAGTTCTGATACGTCCCGCCGTCCTGGTCGTACGCGGTCTCCACGTGGTTCACCTGCCGGGTCTTCCCGCCGCCCGAGGAGAAGGACAGCGTCTTCCAGCCCGGATCGCCCGACTCGCCGGACGCCGTGACCCAGCGGTACTCGACGGTGGCGGGGACGCGCCCCACGGTGAACGTCGCGGTGAACGCCGGCGCCTGACCGGCCGCCGGTGGGCACGCCCCCTCGTACTGCGTGTGGGCGCCCACGACGTGCACCTTCACGCTCTGGGCGGGCGGCTTGGTGGTGCCGCCGTCGCCACCGCCGTTGTTCCCGGTGCTGCCGCCGCTGCCGCCGCCGCTTCCGCTGTTCCCGCCGCTGCCTCCGCTGCCGCCCGTGGAGCCGCCGTCGTCCTTCCCGCCCGTGGACCCGCCCGACCCTCCCCCGTCGTTGTCGCCGGTGGACCCGGTCGTCCCCGCGCCGGTGTTCCGGCTCCCCTCGGAGCCGCCGTTGCCGCCGCCGTCGTCGTCCCGGCCGATCAGGGCGTACGTGATCCCGCCGAGAGCCAGCGCCAGCGCGACGAGCCCCGCCACCAGGGCGGCCTTCGCCCGGCGGTCCCTGCGCGGTTCGTCCGCAGGGGTGCCGACGACCGTGGCAGGACCCGGCGGCGGAACGGGGTAGGGCACGGGCGGTGACGGCTCCGAGGGCGGCCGTCCGGCCGTGGTCGTCGGCAGGTACGGGAACGCCGCCTCCGTGCGCGGGGTGCCGCCCCCGGCCACGATCCGCAGATCGCGCTCGGCCTCGGCGGCGGACATCCGCTCGTCCGGGTCCTTCCGGAGCAGCCCCTCGATCACCGACGTGAGGGGTCCGGCGTGGCTGGCGGGCGGCAGCTCCTCGTCGACCACCGCGCGCAACGTGCTCAGCGGGGTGTCCTGACGGAACGGCGAGCTGCCCTCCACCGCGGCGTACAGCAGCACACCGAGCGACCACAGGTCGGACGCGGGCCCCGGCCGCTGCCCCAACGCCCGCTCCGGAGCGAGGAATTCGGGCGACCCGACGACCTCTCCGGTCATCGTCAGCTGCGAACTCCCCTCGACGAGCGCGATCCCGAAGTCCGTCAGGACGACACGGCCGTCGTTCGCGATCAGTACGTTGCCGGGCTTCACGTCGCGGTGCAGGACACCGGCGTCGTGCGCGGCGCGCAGGGCGCCGAGGATCTCGGCGCCGATCTCGGCGGTCCGCTGCGGGGTCAGCGCGCCCTCGGCCTCCAGCACGTCGGAGAGCGACAGGCCGCGCACCAGCTCCATGACGATCCAGGGGCGGCCGTGCTCGCTCGCGACGTCGTAGACCGTCACCACGTTCCGGTGCGGGATGCGGGCGGCGGCCCAGGCCTCCCGCTCGAGGCGCACGTACAGCCGGTCCACATCGGGCGCCGGGAGCCCGGCGGGGGCACGCACTTCCTTGACGGCCACCTCGCGGCCGAGCACCTCGTCCCTGGCACGCCACACGGTACCCATGCCGCCCTCGCCCAACGGGGCAAGGAGGCGGTACCGCCCGGCGATCACGCGCTCTGGCCGGCTCACGGGCGCCCCCCCCATCCGCAGCGGTGCGATTCTCCACAAAACTAGCTCAACCGAGCGCCGTTGCAGCCCCCTTGAACACCAATCCGCACCCAAGAACGAGAACCACGCAGGCCGAACCGAGCGGCAGGAACCGCCGCGCTCCCCGGCGCACCCACTCAGGGCCCACGCGCCGCCCCGCGAACGACCCCACGCGCACGACGAGGAACCCGGCGGCCGTCAGCGTGCCCGCGAGCCCCACCCCGTACGCGACCACGAGCAGCAGCCCGAACCACGCCTCCCCGAGCGCGGCGGCGCCGACCAGCACGACGACGGCGGACGGACTCGGCACGAGCCCTCCGGCGAAACCGAGGAAGAGCGTGCCGCGCAGCCCGGTGCCGGGGGAGTGGTGGTGGCCGTGGTCGTGATGGTGCGTGTGACCGTGCTCGTGGGTGTGCCCGTGCCCGTGGCCCGTCCCGCGCCGCCGCCACGCCCTGCGTACGAGCAGCACCCCCGCACCCGTGACGAGCACCCCGCTGACCACGCCGAGCCAGGCGACCACCGACGGGCCCGCGGCGGAGCCCCCGCTCACCAGCAGACCGAGGGCGAGCACGCCCAGGGTGTGCGTGACGGTCACGGACGCGGCGAGCGGCAGCACGTCGCCTACGGAGGCACGGCCGCGGGCCGCAGCGGTGGCGGCCATGAGGGTCTTGCCGTGGCCCGGCGCGAGCGCGTGCAGGGCGCCGAGGAGCGCGGCGGTGCCGAGGGCGAGCGCCGCGAAGGCCGGGGTGAGCGGATGCCGGCCGACGAGGCCGGTGAGGGCCTGCGCCCACCGGTCGGCACCACGGGGCAGCACGGAGGCCACGCCGCTCTCCCTCTCCCCGGGGCGGGCGTCCGGGAGGGCGGGGCCGCCCGGCGTGATCCGCAGCGACGCGGACGCGGTGCCCGGCGGGGCGGACAACAGCCGCTTCGGGTAGCGGGTGAGCCGCCCCGACGCGGACCTTTGCGGCACGTCGGAGCGGGTGAGGGTCATCCGGTCGCCGCGGGCGGTGACCTCACGCCAGCCGGTGCCGTCCCGCCCGCCGCTGCGGAACTCGACGCTCACTCCGTCGTTCCGCGGCAGGGGAGCGGTGAAGGCGCATTCGACGCGGAGGGTGCCGAGGCCCGCCTGTCCCGGCCGATCGAGGGCCCGCGCGGCGCCCACGGTCAGCTCCGTGTCGCGCCCCGCGACGGTGAGGCGGGCGTCGTCGGCCGCGTCCCGGCAGCGCTGCCGGGCCCAGGCGGCCCGGCCCGCCTCACGGATGCGGGGCGCGGCCTGCGCGGCGGGGATCTCGGCCAGATCCTCCACGTGGTCGACCGTCAGGCGTCCCGGCCCGGCGACGAGTCCGTCGTACCGACTGACGGTGAAGTTGCCCAGCGGATGCGCGTGCGCCGTGCCACCGAGGCCGCCGAGCGCGACACCCACCCCGAGCACCACACCGGCCCAGACACCCAGGGCCACCTGGCTCCCCGGGCGCCTCACGGCACGTCACCCCCGAGCGACCGCAGCGCCTCCCGCGCCTCGCGCGCACCCACCGGCGAGAAACCGGGGTTCAGGCGCAGCGCCGACGTCAGCGATCTGCGCGCCGCCGTCTCGTCCCCGACGGCCCGTTCGATCATCCCGCGGTGGTAGCGGAACGCCGCCTCCTCGAACCCTGTGGCCGTCGCGCGCCGCGCGTACCGCAGAGCCTCCTCGTCCCTGCCGTTCACGTGCAGCGCCCACGCGAGCGCGTCCGCCGTGTGGACCGTCCTGCGCCGCTCCCACGCGGCGCGCGCCGCCCGCAGCGCCTCCGCCTCGTCCCCGTGGTCGGCGGAGGCGAGCGCCGTGTCGAGGTCCGGGTCGACCCCGTTCGCCCGGGCCAGCGCGGCCCACGCGTCCACGAGGCGGTACTGCTCACGGGCCCGCGTCAGGTCGCCCCCGGCCTCGTACAGCTCGCCGAGCGCGACGAGAGGCCCCGGCAGCGGCTGCCGTCCGACGACGTCGCGCAGCCCGGCCACCGCCGCGGCCGTCCCGCCCCGCGCGGCCCGCGCCCTGGCCCGGCACTCCAGGGCCGGCAGGTACGTGGAGTCCGCCCGCAGCGCGGCTCCGCAGTGCCGCAGCGCTGCCTTGTACTCGCCCTGCCGCCAGGCCAGTTGGCCGAGCGCGGTCGCCACGTACGCGACGTCGCCGGGCGCGGTCGCCCCGTCGAGCGCCCGCTCCAGGACACGCCGCGCGGTCGCGGTGTCGCCACGCAGCTCGCGCACGTACGCGTACCGCGTGAAGACGGGGACGCCGGGCCGTCGCGCGTCCGCCTCGTCGGCCGCGCGGGACGCCGCGTCGTAGCGCCCGAGTTCGACGAGGGCGTCGATACGGGTGGCAAGGGCCCGTTCGCCGTACGGGTTCTCGGCGAGGGCGGCCTCGGCGTGGCGCAGGGCGCCGCGGAAGTCGTGCCGGGCGGCGGCGACGGCGGCGCGCCCCGCGAGCGCCGCGTCGTATCCGGGGCGCAGCCGGAGGGAGCGGTCCAGGGCGCGGTCGGCGGCGCGGTAGAGGGCCGGGTCGCCGCGGGTGCGGGCCTGTTCGACGTAGGCCGTGCCGAGCGTGGCCCAGGACGCGAAGTCCTTCGGCTGCTCGCGCAGCCTGGTCCTGAGCGCCTCCACGCCCCGGTCCAGGTCGCCGCCGCGCAGACCGTCGAGCGGCGCGGCGGGCCCGACCGCGGCGGGCGTCGACCGCCCAGCCCCCTCGTCGCCACCGCCGCTGACGACGACGGCGCCCGAGGTGAGCGCGAGAGCCAGCGCGACGACGGCCACGGCGCTCCGTACGGAGATGCGTGCCATGGAGAGAACCAATCGTTCGGGAGAAGCGAAAGAGGGAAGAGGCGCGGTCCGCACGGGGATCAGGTGCGGACCGCGCCCGTTCGGGGAGGGAGGAGCGGGAAGGAGGCCCGGGAGGGCCCCGGAGGGGCTCAGAAGGCCCCGCCGGCCCCCCGCCTCCGCGCCCGCCACCACGTGAGCCCGAGCCCGACGAGGAGCACACCCGCGGCGCCGGCCGCCGCGGAGGCGATCAGCACCGCGTCGGATCCGCCGGACCCGTCGGACACCGACGGCGCCCGGACCTTCGCGCCGCCCCCGAGCGCGCCGCGCATCGAGGTGTTGTCGCCGCCGCCCTTGGCCGCCGGCGCGTGCGTCGGCGACGTGGGCAGCGCCAGGTACGGGAAGGTCTTGCCGAACGCCATGTCGTTCGCGTCCACCGCGTCGCCCAGGTCGTTCTTGTTGCCCACGAGTTCACCCGCGACGGCCTGCAGCTCGATGTCGACGACGTCGTCGGCGAGCCGCCGCCCGTTCGGGAACCCCGCGTTGTCCCCGTCGAGGACGCCGAGCCGCTTCGGGTCGGCCGACGGCTTGATGGAGGTGTTGAGCCGCAGAGCCTCCGCGGGCCGTACGTTCGGCGGCTGGTTGAGGTCCTTCACGCCGGTCAGGAAGACGGAGACCAGGTCCTTCCTCGGCTCGGCCGGCGCCTTGATGCCGTAGACCTTCTCCAGGAGCCTCGCCAGTTCGGGCTTCTGCACGTACTGCAGGAAGTCCGCGTCGTTCCACGGCGAGGACGCGTTGAACTTGTCCTTGTCGCGCAGCGGCACCACGAGTTCGTCGACCAGCGGGCTGCCGAGCCGCGACACCTGCGTGTAGTCGCCCTTGGCGTTCTTGCGCTGGGTCGTCGACCAGACGCCGACGACCGGCTGCTTCTCCGACTGGCGTATGTCGGCGGTCGGGACCTGCAGCGCCACCGAGTTCACGCTGTACCCCTTGAGGGTGTCGTCACCGACCTGCGAGAGGTCACCGCCGTACAGCGAGTCGAACACCTGCAGATCGAGGAAGAACGGGTCGTCGGCCTGCCCGACGTACGACGTGCCGCCGCCGGCGACCTTCCGCACCGCCTGGTCGCGGAGCTTCTTGTAGTCGGGCATGGACGCGTCGCCCACCCGCGACGGCGCGACCGGCAGGTTGTTCGCGACCTTCTTGGTGGAGACGACCTTCTGGTCCTTCAGCTTCAGCAGGTCGATGTCGTACGTCTGCGTGAAGTTGAGGTCGGGGTCGTCGAGGCTGGTCACCTGTCCCGTGTTGTACAGGAACGTGTTGCCGTTCCTGACCTTGCTGTCGAACGTCCAGCGGTAGATCAGATCGCCCTGCGCGTCCCCGTCGCTGTCGATGTGGATGTCGTACTGGGCGTCATCAGGGAAGGGGTAGAAGTTGGGTCCGCCCGCGGGCTCCTCGAACGGGGTCCAGTTCGCCACGAGGGTCGTGGTGTCCGGCTTGTCGGGGCTGACGAACGCGTACACGTCCGTGTTGTCGTACTGCGGCTGCCCCGAGATCAGCGGGGCCTCCCGGTGGCTGGAGGCCCGCGCGGAGCCCGGCTCCAGCGCACTCACCCCGGCGGCTGCGAGCCCCCCGGCGGCGAGCGCGCCGCAGACCAGCGCGGCGAGGCCGCGACGCCCCTGCGGGCTCCTGGCATGTGCTGTCATCGCATCCGTCCTTGCGTGTCCGGTGAACCTGGCCCGACCCGGCCGACTGGTGCGCACGGGTCGACTGACACAGGCCATTCGGGGCCGCCGCACCGGCGGATTGGCGCGGATTTCCATCCGCCGAGGCCCCCGCGCCGAATGCCGGGCAGCCGCACGAGCGGCCGCCGGGCGTCGGGGGACGGGGGAACAAATGAAGGCGGACGAACTGCTGACGAGGGTCGCGGAAGGAGACCAGGAGGCGTTCGAGGAGCTCTACGGGCTGGTGTCGGCGCAGGTGTTCGGCCTCGTGCGCAGAGTCCTGCGCGACCACGCGCAGTCCGAGGAGGTGACCCAGGAAGTGCTCGTCGAACTCTGGCGCTCCGCTCCCCGGTTCGACCCGGCGCGCGGCCGCGCCCTGCCGTGGATCCTCACGCTGGCGCACCGCAGGGCGGTGGACCGGGTGCGCAGCGTACGGGCCGCGATCGAGCGGGAGGCACGCGCGGCACGGCGCGGCGAGGGGCCCGCCTTCGACCAGGTCGCCGAGGCGGTCGAGGCGGGCCTGGAGCGCGAGTGGGTGCGCGGCTGCCTCGGCAGCCTCACCGACCTGCAACGTCAGGCGGTCGTGCTCGCCTATTACGACGGCTGCACCTACCGCGAGGTGGCCCACCGCCTGTCCGTGCCGCTCGGCACGGTCAAGACCCGGATGCGCGACGGGCTGCTGCGGCTGCGGGACTGTCTGGAGACCGTCCTGTGAGGCCTCCTTGAGCGCAGGGCCGAGAGGGACGCGGGGGCCGAGGGGGCGGGCGGCCCGCCGTACGCCTGGCGTGCGCGGCCTCCGCCCCGGCGCCGCCCGCCCCGCGGGAACGGGGGCGGGCTGCCGTACGCCGAACGCCCCGAGCGGGCCCCGACGGGTGTGCGTGCCCGAACCGGTCCCTTGTCCCCGGATCCGTCATCGGCGGCGCGCCGCAAGAGGCGTGAACCGCACGTGAGATAGCCCACGTCCCGTTCCGCCGACGGGCGCGGGACGACCGCGCAGCGCCCGCTCAGGAGGGGCGATCGGACTCCCTCCGACCCACTGTCGGACCCTTTGTCCAACTCGCCCTGGAATCAGTTGGATTCGGAGAGTAATCGTCAACCTCCTTATGGGGTAGGTGAATCCTGTGACCGGGATACACGCGTGTACCGATGGGGCGATAGGGTTAACCTGCCCTGGGCCGGGTGCCCTCGTACGGGTGGGGAGTGACATGGAACAGATAACAGTGCGCAGCAGGGCGCGTGTCCCTGCGATCACTTGTGGCAGCAGCGCGAGCAGTTCGCGTCTCGACCGTCACCTCTCGGTGCTGGGCGGTCCCGCCGTCCCGCAGCGCGAGGCACACGAGGCGACGCTGCTGATGCGTGAGCTGACCTCACGTGACGCCGCGCACGCCCGCAGCAGCAGGGGTGCCCGAGTGAGCCGTGTCTCGCTCTTCGCGCCGCTGCGCCGGTTGCGGCGTTCGCTGTTCGGCGGACGCTGACCGCGGGTGGTCCCCGGGACTGAACCGCCGCTCCGCGGCGGATCTTTCCCCCCCACTCCGCTCCGCCCCGTAGCCACCCACCACCCCCGCACGCATCACCCGTGCCGCGTGCATCCGTCAAACCGACGAGTTTCAGCCAGAACCGCATCGACCGCTGGGCCGCATCGCCCAAACTCCCCCCGGTCGGTGCGGTTTTGCCATGTCGGTCCCCTGTCCCCGGGTCAGCGGGGGCCGCGCGCGTAGCGCCGGACGGCGAGCGGTACGCACACCGCGAGCAGCGCGAGCGACCACAGGATTGCTCCCGCCACCGGATGCGCCACCGGCCAGGCCGCGTCCGCCGGGACCGGCGCGTTGCCGAACAGGTCGCGCACCGCCGTCGCCACCGCGCTGATCGGATTCCACTCGGCGACGAGACGCAGCCAGGACGGCAGCCCGTCGGTCGGGATGTACGCGTTCGAGAGCAGCGGCAGCATGAACGTCGCGCTCCCCAGCTGGCCCGCCGCCTCCTCGCTCTGCGAGACGAGACCCAGCAGGATGCCGACCCAGGCGGTGGCGTACCGGAAGAGCAGCAGAAGCCCGAACGCGCCCGCCGCGGCGACCGGCCCGCCCTCGATCCGCCACCCCATGGCGAGCCCGACGAGCACCAGCGGCACGAGCCCGGCGGCGGTCGTCACCAGATCGGCGAGCGCCTGCCCCAGCGGCACGGCCGCCCTGCTCATCGGCAGCGTCCGCAGCCGGTCCATGACGCCGCGGTGGGTGTCCTGGGCGGCGGTGAACATTCCTGTCATGACGCCGTTCGCGGCGGTCGCGACGAGCATCCCCGGCACCAGGAAGGCCCGGTAGTCGGAGCCGGGCATCGCGAGGGCGCTGCCGAAGACATAGCCGAAGAAGAGCAGGAAGACGATGGGCATCGTCTGGGTCATGACGAGGATCGCGGGCGCGTGCCGGACGCGCTGCAGGTGCCGGCCGAGCATGGCGGTGCCGTCGTGGAGGATGGCGCTCATGGGGGAGACCTCCGGGGGTCGGGAGTCGAACGTCGGGAGTCGGGTTCCGAGGGGCGGCCGCGGGGCCGGTTCAGGCGATGAGACGCAGGAAGACGTCGTCCAGTGAGGGTCGCCGCAGGCGTACGTCGACGACGGGCACCCCGGCCGCGTCCAGTTCGCGGACGAGGCGCGGGAGCGTGAGCGCGGGGTCGAGGGCGACCACTCCGGCCGTGCGGGTCTCCGCGTCGAGCATGGGCTCCGCCCCCGTCAGCTGGTCCAGGACCACCGCCGCCGCGGGCAGTGCCGCGTCCTCCGCGACGACGACCTCCGCGTAACTCCCGATCTGGGCCTTCAGCTCGGCGGGAGTGCCGCGGTGTGCCGCGCGGCCGCCGTCGATCAGCACGATGTCGTCGGCCAACTGGTCGGCCTCCTCCAGGTACTGGGTCGTCAGGAGCACCGTCGTGCCCTCACCGGCCAGCTTCCGCACGGACTCCCAGATGGCGTTCCTGCTGTGCGGGTCCAGGCCCGTGGTGGGCTCGTCGAGGAAGAGCACGGCGGGCCGGGTGATCAGACCGACCGCGAGGTCGAGACGGCGCCGCATGCCGCCCGAGTACGTGCGCGCGGGTCGCTCCGCCGCCCCGGTGAGCCCGAACCGCTCCAGGAGTTCGTCGGCGCGCCCGCGCGGCGCCCGGAGGAGCCGGGCGAAGAGGCGCAGGTTCTCGCGGCCCGTCAGGTCACCGTCGACCGACGCGTACTGGCCGATCACGCCGATGTGCCGACGCACCGCAGCCGCGTCCCGCACCACGTCGTGCCCCGCCACCCGGGCGGTCCCGGCATCCGGCATCAGCAGCGTCGTCAGGACCCGCACCGCCGTGGTCTTGCCCGCGCCGTTGGGTCCGAGGAGCCCGCAGACGGTGCCTCGCGGGATGGCCAGGTCAAGGCCGCGCAGCGCGCTGACGGCGCTCTCGCCGGAGCCGAAGCGCTTCGCCAGACCCTCACTAAGTACAGCGTACGTAGAAGTCATGCATCGCACCGTACCTCACTACGTACGCTGTACGTAACTAACATGGTGGGCGAGGTGATGATCAATGGCGGGCCGAGCGGCCACTCCCGAAGTGATCTGGGCGCGCCCCGAGCGTGCGGGCCGCGGCCCCAAGCCCGCGCACAGCAGGGCCGACATCGCGGCGGCGGCCGTCCGCATCGCCGACGCGGACGGCATCGACGCGGTGTCCATGCGGCGGGTGGCGGGCGAGCTGGGCTGCGGCACGATGTCGCTGTACAACTACGTGCCGCGCAAGGAGGACCTGTACGAGCTGATGGTCGACGCGGTCAGCGGCGAGTACGAGCTGGCCGAGGAGGCCGTGGGCGGCGACTGGTACGCAGGGATGCTCGGCCTCGGCCGGCAGACCCGGGCCATCCTGCACCGGCACCCGTGGCTCGTGCGCGTGATGTCGACGGTCTACGGCTCCAGCCCGAACGCGCTGCGCTACCTGGAGCACTGCCTCGGCGTCCTGGACCGCCTCGACGCGCCCTACGGCACGAAGATGGAGCTCATCGCCATGGTCAACGGCACGGCGATGACGTCCGTGGCCAACGAGATCGCCGTGGCCGAGCGCACCAGGGGTCTGCCCTGGTCACCGGAGCAGGAGCAGGAGGTCCGGTCCGCCTACCTGGCGGGGCAGCTGGCGGGCGGGGCGTATCCGCGGCTCGCGGGGATGGTGGCGCAGGCGCCGCCGCCCGGCGACGCCGACGAGAGCTTCGAGCGGGCGCTGCGCAGACTCCTCGACTCGTTCCGCCCGGAGGGCTGAGACCCGGCGCTAGAGCAGGGCGAACTGGCCGTCCGGGCCCTCTTCGTGGTGGTCGAGGACGGACGCGGGACGGCGGGCGGAGCCGGGTACGGGCAGGACGCCCGCGTCGTGCAGCTCGGCCCCGGTGACCACGGCTCCCAGGGATGCCGCCAGTTCCGTCCGCCGGGGGGCGAGTTCGGCCAGCAGCGCCAGCACCGTGATGAGTTCGAGGAGCTCGGACGTCCACGTCTGGGGCCACGTCGTGGGGCGGATCGCCTCCAGCGTGCCCGTCTCGCCCGCCTCCGTGCGCAGCGCGAACCAGCGCTCGACGACACGCACCCCGCTCACCTCGTACTCCCACGCCTCCCGCGGCACCGGTGAGATGACGCCCTCGTCGCCGACGTACAGGATCGCCTCGTCGGCGTCGTACGACAGGCCGGTGGGCCGGGCGGGCAGCGGGGCCCGGACGTACGGCCTGCGGCCGCCGGGCAGTTTCGGGCGTTCGCCGTTGCCGCGCAGCTGCAGCCAGAGCAGCCGCCCGCCGAGCTCCACGCCCCGCGTCCACACGTCGGCGTCGCGGGTGAGCGGCACCCGGCAGCCCGCCGCCGAGCCGGTACCGGCGGCGAGGACCCAGGCCAGCAGGTCGCGCGCGGTGACCTCCTGGCCGCCGAGGACGTCCGCGAGGTGGGTGAGCAGGCCCGGGGCCACGTTGGGCTCCCGGCCTCCGGGGCGCCGGAACAGGGGGCGTATCCGCCCCGGGCGTCCGGCCGGGGAGCGGCCGTCCGGCAGGACACCGGACGCGAGGACGGCGGGGCCCGCCGCTCCGGGAACGTAGCCCTGCTCGACCGCGAAGAGCTGGCCCTCGCCCGCCACCCGCCACAGTTCGGGGCGTGCGACGTCGATGAGGCGGTGGTCGGGGATCAGCCACTGCTCGTCGAAGGGGCCGTGCAGGACGCGCACGGGCTCGGGGCAGGGCCCCGACTCCCTGGCCAGGCGGCCCGTTCCGCCGCCGTGGCCGGGCAGCTGGGCGACCGCGGTGTGCAGGGTGCGCGCGCGGGTGGGGCGGAAGAGGGCCTCGCGGTCCGGTCCCTCGGCGCGGACGAAGGCGTTCCAACGGGCCCGCAGGGAAGCCGGATCCGGGCCCATCGGCCACCCGCGGCCCGGCCGGAGCGGTGCGACGGACCACGGCATGAGGTCCGCGAGCAGCGGCGCTTCGTCGTGCGTCACGCCCGGCATCGTACGACGTGCCCGCCCGGTCCCGTCACGTCGCGTCGAGCGTGACCGAGAACGAGAAGCGGTCGCCGCGGTAGTGGATGCGGGCCACGTCCAGCGTGCGGCCGTCCTCGTCGTACGTGACGCCGGTGTAGTGCAGGATCGGGCTGAGCAGCGGCACTTCGAGGAGCCGCGCGGTCTCCGGGTCGGCGAGCGTGGCCTCGACGGTGTCCGTGATGCGGCTGATGCGGACGCCCACCACATCGCGCAGAACCTTCGTCATGGGCCAGCGCACGAGGTCGTCCAGGTCGATGCGGGACGCCAGTTCGGGCCGGATGTAGTTGCGGGCGTGGTTGGTGGGCTCGCCCGTCTTCTCGTCGCAGCGCAGCCGGTGGTACGTCGCCACCTCCGCCGAACCCGGGAAGTGCCCGGCGAGGTCGGCGGGGGGCGGGGCGGCGCCGTGGTCGAGGAGCCGGGTCGTCATGCCCGACTGCTGCGCCACGATCGCGTCGACCGAGCCGAGCAGGCGGACGGGGGCGCCGCGCCGCGCGCTCGGCTCGATGAAGGTGCCCCGCCGTCGGTGGCGGGTGATCAGCCCCTCGTCCTCCAGCTCCTTGAGCGCCTGCCGCATGGTCAGCACGCTCACCCCGTAATGCCCCGCCAACTGCTCCTCGGTGGGCAGCCGGAGCGGGGCGTCGGGGGAGCGGCCGAGTATCGAGGCGCGCAAGGACTGCGACACCTGATACCAGAGCGGCAGCTTCCGATTCAGGACGATCGAGTCCGGGGCGAAAGCGGTCACAATCTCTCCGAATCAGGTGGCGTCGCGTCAGTTGCGGAAGTGACGCTCCAGACCCTGCCACACGTCGTCGTAACCGCGCTGCAGGTGGGACGCCCCGGCCGCCTGCTCCGTCGCCGTCACCGGCCACCGCGTCTCGAACATGAAGGCGAGACCGTCGTCGATCTTCTGCGGCTTCAGCTCGGCTGCGGACGCCTTCTCGAACGTCTCACGGTCCGGGCCGTGCGCCGACATCATGTTGTGCAGCGAGCCGCCGCCCGGCACAAAGCCTTCCGCCTTCGCGTCGTACGCACCCTCGATCAGGCCCATGTACTCGCTCATCACGTTCCGGTGGAAGTACGGCGGACGGAACGTGTCCTCGCCCACCAGCCAGCGCGGCGCGAACACCACGAAGTCGACGCCCGCGAGGCCCGGGGTGTCGGACGGCGAGGTGAGCACGGTGAAGATCGACGGGTCCGGGTGGTCGTAGCTGATCGAGCCGATGACGTTGAAGCGGTGCAGGTCGTAGACGTACGGGACGTGGTTGCCGTGCCAGGCGACCACGTCGAGCGGTGAGTGGTCGTACGTGGCGCGCCACAGGTTGCCGCAGAACTTGTTCACCACCTCCACCGGGCCCTCGACGTCCTCGTACGCCGCGACGGGCGCCCGGAAGTCGCGCGCGTTGGCCAGCCCGTTGGCCCCGATCGGGCCGAGGTCGGGGAGCTGGAACGGGGCACCGTAGTTCTCGCACACGTACCCGCGGGCGCTCGCGTCGAGGAGCTCCACGCGGAAGCGGACACCGCGCGGGATCAGCGCGACCTCGCCCGGCTCGGCGTGCAGCAGCCCGAACTCGGTGCGCAGGAGCAGCCCGCCGCGCTCGGGCACGATCAGCAGTTCGCCGTCGGCGTCGCTGAACACCCGTTCCCGCATCGAGGAGTTGGCGTGGTACAGGTGGATGCCCATACCGGTGCGCTGCGTCGCGTCGCCGTTGCCGCCCAGCGTCCACAGGCCCGCCAGGAAGTCCGTGCCGGGCGCGGGCTCGGGGAGGGGGTTCCAGCGCAGCCGGTTCGGGTCGGGCACCGACTCGTTGAACGGGGCCGTGCGGAGCGCGCCGTTGTCGGTGCGCGTGAACTGCGGGTGCGCGGCCGAGGGACGGATGCGGTACAGCCACGAGCGGCGGTTGTGCGCGCGGGGCTCGGTGAAGGCGCTGCCGCTCAGCTGCTCGGCGTAGAGACCGAGGGGTGCGCGCTGAGGGGAGTTCCGGCCGTGCGGCAGGGCGCCGGGCACGGCTTCGGAGCTGTGTTCGTTGCCGAAGCCGGAGAGGTAGGCCAGCCCTTCGGCGATCTTGCGGGCGTCGCCCGCGTCCGTTCGGCCCGCGTCGTCTGCGTGGTCCCCGATCATCACACCGCTCCCTCATGAGTGATTCCTATGGGACACCGTAGGATTCACTTTTTCCTTCCGCAAGAGGAAGCGAAGAGGAAGCGGCAAGGTGAGTGATGCTCTACTCTCCCGGAATGCCCCACCCGAAGCCGCCCCACGACGCCCCGCAGGCCCCGCCCCAGGGCGCGCGCCCCGAGGGCTCCCGCCCCGATGGCTCCCGGCCCCCGTCCTCCATGCGCCGCCTCCCCGTGCAGGAACGCAGCGCGGAGCGTCTGACACGCATCCTCGACGCCTGCGCCGCAGTCCTGGACGAGACCGGTTACGACGGCCTCACCACCCGCGCCGTCGCCCAGCGCGCCGGCGTCCCCATCGGCTCGGTCTACCGCTTCTTCGGCAACAAGAGGGCGCTCACGGACGCGCTGGCCCACCGCAACCTCGACGCGTACGCGGAACGGGTGGCCGCCCGTGTGACCGGCGTCGAACACGGCGACTGGCGCGGCGCCGTCGACGCGGCCTTCGACGAGTACCTGGTGATGATGCGCACCGTCCCCGGCTTCGGCCTCGTCGACTTCGGCGTCCCCTCCGCGCCGGACGCGATGCCGGACGCCAACTCGCAGGTCGCCGACCGGGTCGCCGCCCTGCTCGCCCTCCACCTGAACCGCCCGCTGGACGACGCACTGCGCCGCACCATCCTCGTCGGCGTCGAAGTGGTCGACGCGGTCCTCCAGCTCGCCTTCCGCGCCGCCCCTGCGGGAGACCCGGCGCTCATCGACGAGGCACGGATCCTCCTGCACGCCTACTTCGCGCGGTCCCTGGACTGAAGGCACGGGCGAGGCCCTTCCGGCGCACGCCCGTGACCCCGCCCGTGACCAGGAGTTTTGCGCTTATTGCTCGCGCGTCAACATCTTGTTAACGGTTGATGGCGGGTCCTAACGTCGACCGGACCGCCAGACCTGGTGGGAGTTCGATGGTGAACGTTAGGTAGCCCCCATGCTGACAATCCTCGGATTCGTCATGATCGCCACCTTCCTGGTGCTGATCATGATGAAGAAGATGTCGCCGATCGCGGCACTGGTGCTGATCCCCGCGCTCTTCTGCGTGTTCGTAGGAAAGGGAGCCCATCTCGGGGACTACGTCCTCGAAGGCGTCGGCAATCTCGCGCCCACGGCGGCCATGCTCATGTTCGCCATCGTGTACTTCGGCGTCATGATCGACGTCGGCCTCTTCGACCCGATCGTCCGGGGCATCCTGCGCTTCTGCAAGGCCGACCCCGTGCGCATCGTGGTCGGCACCGCCGTGCTCGCCGCGATCGTCTCCCTCGACGGCGACGGCTCGACGACCTTCATGATCACGGTCTCGGCGATGTATCCGCTGTACAAGCGCCTCAAGATGAGCCTCGTCGTGATGACGGGTGTCGCCGCGACCGCCAACGGCGTCATGAACACGCTGCCCTGGGGCGGCCCGACCGCCCGCGCCGCGACGGCGCTCAAGGTCGACGCCGCCGGCATCTTCGTCCCGATGATCCCGGCGCTCGCCATGGGTCTCGTCGCCGTCTTCCTCCTCGCGTACGCCCTGGGTCTGCGTGAGCGCAAGCGGCTCGGCATCCTCTCGCTGGACGAGGTCCTGGAGAAGGAGACGGCCGACGAGACGGTCCTCGTCGGCGCGGGCGGTGACGGCGACGGCCGTACGTCCCTCACGAAGAAGACCACCGGGGGCGTGGGCGACGGCGCGGACGCACCCGAGAGCGACAGCGGAAGCGACGGTGACGACGACGGATTCCAGGGGCTCGACCCCGGCCGTCCCACTCTGCGCCCCAAGCTCTACTGGTTCAACGCCGCCCTCACCGTCCTCCTGCTCACCGCCATGATCATGGAGTGGCTGCCGATCCCGGTCCTCTTCCTGCTCGGTGCCGCGCTCGCCCTCACCGTCAACTTCCCGCACATGCCCGACCAGAAGGCCCGCATCGGAGCCCACGCCGAGAACGTCCTCAACGTCACCGGCATGGTCTTCGCGGCCGCCGTCTTCACCGGTGTGCTCCAGGGCACCGGCATGGTCGACCACATGGCCGACTGGCTCGTCGACGCCATCCCCGACGGCATGGGACCGCAGATGGGCCTGGTCACCGGGCTGCTCTCCATCCCGCTCACCTACTTCATGTCCAACGACGGCTTCTACTTCGGCGTCCTGCCCGTCCTCGCCGAAGCGGGCCAGGCGCACGGCGTCGGCACCCTGGAGATCGCCCGCGCCTCCATCGCCGGTCAGGCCCTGCACATGTCGAGCCCGCTCGTGCCCGCCGTGTACGTCCTGGTCGGCATGGCCAAGGTGGAGTTCGGCGACCACACCAGGTTTACCGTCAAGTGGGCCGTGCTCACCTCACTGGTGGTGCTCGGCGCCGGAATCCTCTTCGGCATCATCTGATGCCCCACGCGACATCCGGGCCCGGTGGCAGGGGCTGGCTGCTCCGTCTCGTCATCGCCTTCAGCTTCGCGCAGGGGGCGGTGTCGATGGCGCGGCCCGCCGTCTCCTACCGGGCCCTCGCCCTCGGCGCCGACGAGCGGGCCATCGGCGTCATCGCGGGCGTGTACGCGCTGCTGCCGCTCTTCGCCGCCGTACCGCTCGGGCGCAGGACGGACGACGGGCGGTGCGCGCCGCTGCTGCCCGTCGGCGTCGTCCTCATCTCCGGAGGCTGCGCCCTCAGCGGCGTCGCGGGCTCGCTCACCGCGATGGCGGCCTGGAGCGGTGTCATGGGGCTCGGGCACCTCTGCTTCGTGATCGGCGCGCAGTCGATCGTCGCCCGGCAGTCCGCACC
This sequence comes from Streptomyces venezuelae, assembly GCF_008642355.1. Lineage (NCBI taxonomy): Bacteria > Bacillati > Actinomycetota > Actinomycetes > Kitasatosporales > Streptomycetaceae > Streptomyces > Streptomyces venezuelae. The sequence continues at coordinate 1,561,966 of NZ_CP029193.1, read as the reverse complement.
CGCCGAACAGGACCGCAACTTCGGCCACTTCACCATCGGGGCCTCTCTCGGCCAGCTGATCGGGCCGATCGCCGCCGGTGCGCTGATCGGCGGCGACATGGACCGTACGAGTGCGCTCGCCCTGCTCGTGGCGGCGGCGGTCGGCGCGGTCTCCCTCGCCTCGCTGTGGCGCATCGAGCACAAGCGGCCGACGTCCTTGGCCCCCGTGCGTGCCGAGCGCGTGCCGGTCCTCGGCATCCTGCGCACCCGCGGTGTGCCCGCGGGCATCTTCGTCAGCCTCGCCGTGCTCTCCGCGACGGACATCCTCACCGCGTACCTGCCGGTCGTCGGCGAGCACCGGGGCATCGCGCCCGCCACGGTGGGGCTGCTCCTGTCACTGCGGGCGGCGGCGACCATCGCCTGCCGGCTCGTGATGACGCCCCTGATCCGGCTCCTGGGCAGGACGGCGCTGCTGACCACCACCTGCCTCGTCGCCGGGCTGCTCTGCGCGGGCATCGCGTTGCCCCTGCCGGTGTGGGGCCTCGCGCTCGCGCTCGCGGTGCTCGGCTTCTGTCTCGGCGTCGGCCAGCCGCTGTCCATGACGACCGTCGTCCAGGCGGCACCGGACGGCGCGCGCTCCACGGCGCTCGCGCTGCGGCTCACCGGCAACCGGCTCGGGCAGGTCGCGGCGCCCGCCGCGGCGGGCCTGATCGCGGGGGTCGCGGGCGTGGCGGCGCCGTTCGTGATGCTGGGCGGGCTGCTGTTCGCGGCGGCGGGCCTCGGCGCACGGAAGCGCCCCGGGGGCGCGGAAGACCCCCGGGGCACTCATGGCCGTGCCGGGCAGCGAGTTACTGGACGATCTTGAGCAGCCTGTTCGGCGAACCCGAGCCGGGGCTGGTCACCACGCTCGGCGTGGCACCATTCACGAGCGCCGAGGCGACCTGCGCCGGGGTGGCCGAGGTGTGGCCCGCCAGGTAGACGGCGGCGGCGCCCGCGACGTGCGGGGCGGCCATCGACGTACCGGAGATGGTGTTGGTCGCCGTGTCGCCGGTGTGCCAGCCCGCCTTGATGTTCACGCCGGGCGCGAAGATGTCCAGGACCGAGCCGTAGTTGGAGAAGCTCGCGCGGGCGTCCGTGTTGCTGGTGGCGCCCACGGTGACGGCCTCCGGCACGCGGGCCGGGGAGGTGGTGGAGGCGTTGGTGTTGGAGTTGCCCGCCGCGACCGCGTAGGTGACGCCGTCGGCGATGGACCGCTTCACCGCGTTGTCGAGCGTGGTGGACGCGCCGCCGCCGAGCGACATGTTGGCCACGGCCGGGGCGCCCGCGGCGTGGTTGCTCGTCACCCAGTCGATGCCCGCGACGACACCGGCGGTGGTGCCGGAGCCGTTGTTGTCGAGGACGCGGACGGCCACGATCCTGGCCTTCTTCGCGACGCCGTACGTCTTGCCCGCGATGGTCGTGGCGACGTGCGTGCCGTGGCCGTTGCCGTCCTGGGCGGTGTTGTCGCCGTCGACCGCGTCGTAGCCGTTCACCGCGCGGCCGCTGATCTCGGAGTGCGAGATGCGGACACCGGTGTCGATGACGTACGCGGTGACGCCGGTCCCGGCGCTGTCCGGGTAGGTGTAGGTGCCGGACAGCGGCAGCCTCGTCTGGTCGATGCGGTCCAGGCCCCAGGGGGCGTTGGACTGGGTCGCATCGACGTGGAGTCTCTGGTTCTGCTCGACCGAGGCGACCGCGGGGTCGGCGGCGAGTCTGCGCGCCTCCGCGGCGCTCAGCTTCACGGAGTAGCCGTTGAGCGCGGACTTGAACGTCTTCTGCACCGAGCCGCCGTACTCGGCTATGAGGCCCTTGCCCTCGCTCGTGGCGGCCTTGAGGCCGGAGCTCTCCTTCAGCGTGACGAGGTAGCTGCCCTTGATCGCGTCGGCGGAACCCGCCGCGATCACACGGCCCTCGGCGGGCGTGGCCTGGGCGGGCAGGGCGGTGACCGCACCGAGGACGGCGGCGGCGGTCGAGATCGCGGCGGCGATCACAGTCTTCTTGCTGCGAAGCATGGCCATTACGAGGGAGTCCTCCTCATAGGCGGCGTGCCCGGGTAGGGCGACGCGACTGTGGGGGGTGCGCGCGGAATCGCACACACAGAAGGGAGCGGTGGGGTGCCGCTCCCGTCGCGATCAGTAGCGTGGCCGCTCCACCCGCCCCGGGCAAGAGAGTTGACGCCTTGTCATGCCACTTTCACGTTTTTGAAATCGAATACGGGCCGAATGGGTGGGGTGTGTCCGGAAAACAGATCGGGACGGTCCGGGGCGCGGGCGCGGCCCACGCACCCCGCACTGTCCGCTGAGCGAACAAATCGCTGGTCGGAGAGCTGACGGAGGCCTCAAGGCGAGCTGGAGCGGGGCTCGGCGCGAGCTGGAATCCGCCACCGGGCGTGCCCCGCCCGGACCCGCCGCCGTGCTCAAGCGGAATGGTGCGACGTCTCGCGGAGGGCGCGAGTGCCCCCCGTACACGCCTCCCGCAGGGCGTCGTACTCGGCGGCCGTCAGCTGCTTCCGGGCGGAGCCCCGGCGACCGTGGTCGAGGCGGTCGCACGCGTTCTCCAGCCAGCCCGGGGCCGGGTCGACGCCGACGAACTCGGCGAGTCGGGCGAGTTCGTCCTGCGGGGCGTCCAAGAGGTCCTCGTAGCCGAGCGTCATGCGCTGCCCCATCGGCACGCCGTCGAGGAAACGCACGCCCTGGACGACGAGTTCGGACCACAGGTCGCCGAACGGCCGCACCGGGAAGTCGCGGTCCCGCACGAGCGCGGGGTCGAACCGCTCGCCGAGCAGCGGCGCGAGCTCCGGCGGCAGGGAGCGCACCTGCTCCTCCGTGAGGTCGCCCAGGCTCTCGACCCCCGCCCGCTCCGCGATCTCCCGCATCAGCGTGATCACGCGGTACCCGGAGTGGCGGCTCATGGACAGCGCGCAGTCCGGCCCGTCCCGGTGGAGGTGCACGAACTTCGCGTACGGGAAGGCGGCGCGCAGCCGCGGCACCCAGCCCGTCGAGTAGCCGGAGCGCTCCACGACGGCGGAGCGGCCGAAGCGGGCGGCCAGGAGGTCGAAGAGCGCCTCGTGGTGGGCCGCGGCGGCACGGACGGGCCACTCCACGACCGCCGCGCGGACCTCGTCGAGCAGACCGTCGGGGTCGTCCGTGAGGTGCGGCAGCACCATGAGGGAGAGGGCGGGGATGCCGGTGGTCTCCGGGTCGTACCGGCCGCCGTGCGTGCGGGTGTAGAGGAACTCCGGCATCGGCACCCCGCTGCGGAGCATCCCCGCGAAGTACGGCGTGGGGCGGTGGAGGGCCTCCCAGAACTCCGCGCCCGACAGCACGCCTTCGGGGAAGGCCGTGTCGCCGACCGAGGCCATGTACTCGTTCAGGCTGAGCACGTCGGGGTGGCTGTTGAGGATGCGGGACAGGGCGGAGGAGCCGCTGCGGCCGGTGCCGACGACGAAGGTCAGATTGCGCAAGGTCACTCTCCAGGGACGTGTGGCACGGGCGTGCCCGTGCGGTGGACTGAGGCGGCTGGTGCATTGAGGCGGGTAGTGGGCGGAGGCGTGCGGCGGGCAGAGGCGTGCCGTGGACAGAGGTGTGCCATGGACAGAGGTGTGCCGTCCCCGCACCTCAGCACAGCCGGGCTCCCGACACCAGATGCCCCTGGTGCCGGAAAACTATCAGCGCTAGTTTGTATGCGGTCGTCTACCGGTCGTCCACCTGGAGGAATGCCATGAAGGCCCACGACGGGATGTACATCGACGGCGCCTGGCGGCCGGCCGCGGGCACCGACACCATCACGGTCCTGAACCCCGCCGACGAGCAGCCCGTCGGCCGGGTCCCGGCCGGCACCGCGGAGGACGTCGACGCCGCGGTCCGTGCCGCCCGCGCCGCCCTGCCCGGCTGGGCCGCCACCCCGCCCGCCGAACGCGCCGCCCTGATCGGCGCGCTCCGCGACCGCCTCGTCGCCCGCAAGGACGAGGTCGCCGAGACCGTCACCGCCGAGCTCGGCGCACCGCTGCCCTTCTCGCAGGCCGTGCACGCGGGCGTGCCGATCCTGGTCTCCGGGTCGTACGCCGAGCTCGCCGCGACCCACCCCTTCGAGGAGCGGGTCGGCAACTCCACCGTCTATCTGGAGCCGGTCGGCGTGGTCGGCGCGATCACGCCCTGGAACTATCCCCTCCACCAGATCGTCAACAAGGTGGCCCCCGCGCTCGCCGCGGGCTGCACCGTTGTCCTCAAGCCCGCCGAGGACACCCCCCTCACCGCCCAGCTCTTCGCCGAGGCGGTGGACGAGGCGGGCGTGCCCGCGGGCGTGTTCAACCTCGTCACCGGCCTCGGCCCGGTCGCCGGGCAGGCCCTCGCCGAGCACGAGGGCGTCGACCTCGTCTCGTTCACCGGGTCGACGGCGGTCGGCAAGCGGATCGGCGCCACCGCGGGCGCGGCCGTCAAACGCGTCGCCCTGGAGCTCGGCGGCAAGTCTGCCAACGTCATCCTGCCGAGCGCGGACCTCGCCAAGGCCGTCAACGTGGGCGTCGCCAACGTCATGTCCAACTCCGGCCAGACGTGCAGCGCGTGGACACGGATGCTGGTCCACACCGACCGGTACGACGAGGCGGTGGAGCTCGCCGCGGCCGCCGCCGCCAAGTACGGCGACCGCATCGGCCCCGTCGTCAACGCCAAGCAGCGGGAACGCGTGCGCGGCTACATCGAGAAGGGCGTCGAGGAAGGCGCCCGGATCGTCGCGGGCGGACCCGAGGCACCCGAGGGCAAGGACAAGGGGTACTACGTCCGGCCCACCGTCTTCGCCGACGTCACGCCCGAGATGACCATCGCCCAGGAGGAGATCTTCGGCCCGGTGGTCTCGGTCATCCGGTACGAGGACGAGGACGACGCCCTGCGCATCGCCAACGGCACCGTGTACGGGCTCGCGGGCGCGGTGTGGGCGGCCGACGACACGGAGGCCGTCGCGTTCGCCCGCCGCATGGACACCGGCCAGGTCGACATCAACGGCGGCGGCTTCAACCCCCTCGCCCCCTTCGGCGGCTACAAGCAGTCGGGCGTCGGCCGCGAACTGGGCTCGCACGGCCTGACCGAGTACCTCCAGACCAAGTCCCTGCAGTTCTGACCGGTACGTTCGACACCATCCCGCCCCGACCCGAGGAGTACGTGAACGTGGTCCGCGCCGCCATCCTGCCCGCCGTCGGCTCCCCGCTGGAGATCGCGGAGATAGACCTCCCGGAGCCCGGCCCCGGCCGGGTCCGGGTGCGTCTCGCAGCCGCCGGGGTCTGCCACTCCGACCTGTCCCTGTCCAACGGCACGATGCGGGTGCCGGTGCCCGCGGTCCTCGGCCACGAGGGGGCGGGCACCGTGGTCTCCGTCGGCGAGGGCGTCACGCACGTCGCGCCCGGCGCCGGTGTCGTCCTCAACTGGGCGCCGTCCTGCGGCAGCTGCCACGCCTGCTCCCTCGGCGAGGTGTGGCTCTGCGGCAACGCCCTGGCGGGCGCCGCGGACGTCTACGCCCGGCGCCCGGACGGCACCGACCTCCACCCCGGGCTGAACGTCGCCGCGTTCGCCGAGGAGACGGTGGTCGCCGCCGACTGCGTCCTGCCGGTGCCGGACGGAGTCCCGCTCACCGACGCGGCCCTGCTCGGCTGCGCCGTCCTGACCGGCTACGGCGCCGTTCACCACTCGGCGCGGGTCCGCGAGGGCGAGAGCGTCGCGGTCTTCGGCGTCGGCGGGGTGGGCCTCGCCACGCTGCAGGCGGCGCGGATCGCGGGCGCCGGGCGGATCGTCGCCGTCGACGTCTCCCCGGAGAAGGAGGCGCTGGCCCGCACGGCGGGCGCCACGGACTACGTGGTCGCCTCGGAGACGACGGCCCGCGACATCCGCGGGCTCACCGGCGGCCAGGGCGTCGACGTGGCGGTGGAGTGCGTCGGCCGCGCGGTGACGATCCGTACGGCCTGGGAGTCGACGCGGCGCGGTGGCCGCACCACGGTCGTCGGCATCGGCGGCAAGGAGCAGCAGGTCACGTTCAACGCCCTGGAGCTCTTCCACTGGGGCAGGACCCTGTCGGGCTGCGTGTACGGCAATTGCGACCCGACGGTGGACCTGCCGGTCCTCGCGGAACACGTGAGGGCGGGCCGCCTGGACCTGGGTGCCCTGGTGACCGACCGCATCGGACTCGACGGCATCCCGGCGGCGTTCGAGAACATGCTGGCGGGCAAGGGCGGCCGGGCGCTGGTCATCTTCTGACCGATGTCCGTCCCCGGTCAGTCCCCGTCGCCCGAACCGGTCAGCCGGGGGAAGGACTTGGCCGCCGCGAGGAACACGAACGTCGTCAGGACGAACGGCCAGGTGAAGGCGTGGCCGCCGGACGGCGCGAAGAGGGCCGAGACCGCGGGCCCGAGCGCCGTCGCGGCGGCGGCTCCCACGAGCGCGTACGTGAGGGTCGCCGTGCGGGCCGGCAGGAAGACGCCGCACAGGGCGAGGGCGACGAGCACGGCGTTGTAGCCCATCGTGCCGTCGGCGATCCGTGCCGCGGGCGCGCCGAGGGCCCACGCGGTGGCGATCCCCGCGGCGTTGCCGAGACAGGCGACGGCGGCGCTGCGGGGCCCCGCGACGAGGAAGCCGAGCAACAGCAGGGCACCCACGTACCACTGCGGCATGAAGAAGATCTGGGCGAAACCGGCGAGGAAACCCCGGGCGAGCTCGCCCGCCTCGACGGAGGTCGTGCCCGACGCGGGCAGCGGGAGGGCGGCGACGCCCTGCCCGGTGTGCCAGAGCCGTCCGAAGCCGGGCGCGGCGATGGTCACCGCCGTGGCGAGCAGGCAGTACGGGAGGGTGAGCGAGGGGAGGCCCCATACGCCGAGCACCCGGACCACGGCCGCCGTCACGACCGTCACGACCACACAGCCCGCGACCGCGAGCAGCGCCGTCGACAGGTGGGCCGCACCGAGGAAGACCGCGAAACAGAGCGCCGTCAGGCAGGCGTTGAAGCCTTCGAGGCCGGTCGAGACACGGCCCCGGTCCACGCCGAGGAGCCGCGCGGTGGCCGTCCCCACGGCGGTGCCGACCAGCCCGTACACCCCGTACTCCCAGCCCGCCGCGAACAACGCCGCGGTGAAGAGGGTGCCGGTGGCGGCGTTCGGCAGAAAGGTGACCTGGCCCTGGCCGCGCAGCACCTGTGCCGCGAAGACCCGGACGCGGACCGCCGCCTCGGTCCGTTCCCCGCCCGCGGCCGCGCCCCTCGACCCGCCGCCGACCGAATCACCGGCATCCACCGCATCCATCGCGTGCCCCACGGCCACCCACCCCCAGGTCCCTCTGCCGTCCGGCTTGTACCGCCCGACGAGACGGATGCAGGGTACATCTGTAGGGGGTCGGCTTGCGCGGACGGTTACTCCCGCTGTAGTACTCATGTTGTAGTGGTAGGTGTGTAGTACTGCGAATGGAGTGGTGTCGATGGTGCGCAGGAACGACGGGCGGCGGGCGGCTCTGGTCGATGCCGCCATCGAGGTGCTGGCCAGGGAAGGTGCGCGCGGGCTGACCTTCCGGGCCGTGGACACCGAGGCGGGCGTGCCCACCGGGACCGCGTCCAACTACTTCGGCAACCGCGACGACCTGCTCACCCAGGCCGGCGCCCGGGTCTACGAGCGCCTGACGCCCGAACCCGCCGAGGTCGAGCGGCAGCGTGCCGCCAAGCCGGACAAGGAGACCTATGTCGAGCTGATGCGGGAGGTCGTCGGCCGCGTCAGCGGTTTCCGTACGGGTTATCTGGCGCTGCTCGAACTCCGTCTGGAGGCCACCCGGCGCCCGGAGCTCCGCGCCGTCCTGACCGAGCGGGTCCGGGCGGACCTGGCGTCGAACCTCTCGTACCACGAGGCGTCGGGGCTGCCCGGCGACGCCACCGCCGTCAAGCTCCTCTACCTCGCCTTCAACTGGCTCATCGTCGAACAGCTCACCCTCCCCGACTTCCTCACCGACGCCGAGCGCGACGCCCTCGTCGCGGCCGCCGTGGACCGCATCGTCACGGACTGACGCGGGCCCCGGCGCGCGCGGGCGTCCGGTCCCTCAGGCCCGCGCCGCCACCTGCTCGTACTGCAGCGCCAGCCCGTCGAGCAGCGCCCGCAGGCCCACCTCGAAGGCCCGCTCGTCGATGACCTGCTGGCGGTCGGCGAGCAGGTGGGCCTGGCCGAGGTGCGGGTAGTCGGCGGGGTCGTACGCCGCCTCGTCGTCCACGAAGCCCCCGGCGAACGAGCCGATCGCGGAGCCCATCACGAAGTACCGCATCAGCGCGCCGATCGACGTCGCCTGCGCGGCGGGCCAGCCCGCGTCGACCATCGCGCCGAACACCGCGTCCGCGAGCCGCAGTCCGGCCGGCCTGCGCCCGGGGCCGCGCGCGAGCACCGGCACGATGTTGGGGTGCAGGGTGAGGGCCGCCCGGTAGGAGACCGCCCAGTCGTGCAGAGCCGTGCGCCAGTCCCGCGCGTCGTCGGGCTCGAACATCGACAGGTCGACCTGTGCGCTCACCGAGTCGGCGACCGCCTCCAGGATCTGGTCCTTGGTGCGGAAGTGGTTGTAGAGGGAGGGCCCGCTGACGCCGAGCTCCGCGGCGAGGCGGCGCGTCGAGACGGCCGCGAGCCCCTCGGCGTCCACGAGCGCGCGCGCCGTCTCGACGATGCGTTCTCGGCTGAGGAGGGGCTTGCGCGGTCGGGCCATGCGGCACATAGTAGGGCTGCCGCGAGAAACTAGCAGTGCTAATTTAAATGTCGACGTGAAGAGGTGCCCCCGATGAACCTGGAGCTCAGCGACGAGCAGACCGCCGTCCGGGAGCTGGCCGAGGACTTCGTCGCGCGCGAGATCGCACCGCACGTCGTCGAGTGGGACCGCGCGGAGAGCGTCGACCGCACCCTGGTGAAGAAGCTCGGCGAAGTCGGCTTTCTCGGGCTCACCATCGACGAGGAGTACGGCGGCTCGGGCGGCGACCACCTCGCGTACTGCCTGGTGACCGAGGAGCTCGGGCGCGGTGACTCCTCCGTGCGCGGCATCGTCTCCGTCTCGCTCGGCCTGGTCGCCAAGACCATCGCCCACTGGGGCAGCGAGGAGCAGAAGCGGCAGTGGCTGCCGGGGCTCACCTCCGGCGAGTACGTCGGATGCTTCGGGCTCACCGAACCGGGCACCGGCTCCGACGCGGGCAGCCTCAGCACGCGGGCGGTGCGCGACGGGGACTCGTACGTCGTCAACGGCACGAAGATGTTCATCACGAACGGCACCTGGGCCGATGTCGTGCTCCTCTTCGCCCGCACCGGCGACGCCCCCGGCCACAAGGGTGTGTCCGCCTTCCTCGTCCCCACCGACACCCCCGGCCTCACCCGCCGCACCCTCCACGGCAAGCTCGGCCTGCGCGGCCAGGCCACCGCCGAACTCGTCCTGGAGGACGTCCGCGTGCCCGCCTCGGCCATGATGGCGCCCGAGGGCAAGGGCTTCTCCGTCGCCATGTCGGCCCTCGCGAAGGGGCGGATGTCGGTGGCGGCGGGCTGCGTCGGCATCGCGAGGGCCGCCCTGGACGCGGCGGTGCGGTACGCCACCGAGCGCGAGCAGTTCGGGAAGACCATCGCCCACCACCAGCTGGTGCAGGAGCTGATCAGCGACATCGCGGTCGACGTGGACGCCGCGCGCCTGCTGACCTGGCGGGTCGCCGATCTGATCGACCGGGGGCAGCCGTTCGCCACGGAGTCCTCCAAGGCCAAGCTGTTCGCCTCCGAGGCCGCGGTGCGGGCCGCGAACAACGCTCTTCAGGTCTTCGGAGGGTACGGCTACATCGACGAGTACCCGGCGGGCAAGCTGCTGCGCGACGCCCGCGTCATGACCCTCTACGAAGGCACGAGCCAGATACAGAAGCTCGTCATCGGCCGCGCGCTGACGGGGGTTTCGGCCTTCTGAACCCTTCTGAGTACCGGCCTGAGTACGTGAGCGGATACCGGGTCCGCCGTTCCTCCCCGAAGCTGACGGCATGACCGATCCGTTCGTCAAACAGCAGCAGACCACCAACGCCTTCTACGGCCAGGCCGTCGCCTCCTTCGCGGTCTCCCTCGGTGCCGTCGCCGTCGGCATCGGCTACTTGGACGCATCGGCCTGGGTGCGGGGCTTCCTCGCCATCGCCGTGCTCTACCTGACGACCTCCGCGTTCACCCTCGCCAAGGTGATCAGGGACCGGCAGGAGGCGCCCTGACCCGGCCGACGCGCTAAGCGCTTGCTCACCGTCAGGGGTATGGTGTCCCTCCCGAACGGTGAAGGAGTGGACATGGGTACGGCGGAGGAGACGCCCGGCGAGGAGCAGCCGTGGGGCGAGGTCAGCCCCGACGCGGCCAGGCGGCTGCTGGTCGCCGCCGTCGAGGCCTTCGCCGAGCGTGGCTACCACGCGACGACGACCCGGGACATCGCGGGCCGTGCCGGCATGAGCCCCGCCGCGCTCTACATCCACTACAAGACGAAGGAAGAGCTGCTCCACCGCATCAGCCGGATCGGCCACGACAAGGCCCTGACGATCCTGCGGACCGCGGCGGACGGCGCGGGCGGCCCCGCCGAACGGCTCCAGGAAGCCGTCCGGTCCTTCGTCGGCTGGCACGCCGCGCACCACACGACCGCGCGGGTCGTGCAGTACGAGCTGGACGCGCTCGGCGACGAGCACCGTACCGAGATCGTCGCGCTGCGCCGCCAGTCGGACGCGGCCGTGCGGGACATCATCAACGACGGCGTGCGGACGGGGGAGTTCGACGTCCCCGACGTGCCCGGCACCACGCTCGCCGTCCTGTCGCTCTGCATCGACGTCGCCCGCTGGTTCAACGCGGCGGGACACCGGACGCCCGACGAGGTCGGCGCGCTCTACGCCGACCTCGTGCTGCGCATGGTGGGCGCCAGGCCCGTGGAGCCTCAGAAGTAGTAGCGCGACACCGACTCCGCCACGCAGGCCGGCTTGTCGCCGCCCTCGCGCTCGACGGTGACCTTGGCCGTCACCTGTACGCCGCCGTCCTTGGTCGGCGTGACGTCCGTGAGCACGGCGGTCGCGCGCAGCCGCGAGCCGACCGGCACGGGGGAGGGGAAGCGGACCTTCTCCGTGCCGTAGTTGAGGCCCATCTTCATGCCCTCGACGCGCATCGTCTGCGGCACCAGGATCGGCAGCAGCGACAGCGTCAGGTAGCCGTGCGCGATGGTCGTCCCGAAGGGGCCCTCGGCCGCCTTCTCCGCGTCCACGTGGATCCACTGGTGATCGCCGGTCGCCTCGGCGAAGAGGTCGATCCGCTTCTGGTCGATCTCCAGCCAGTCGCTGTACCCGAGCTGCTCGCCGACTCCGGCGCGCAGCTCCTCGGGCGACGTGAAGATCCTCGGCTCCGCCATGTCCCTGGCCTCCTAGACGTATGCAGACTAAGCGCTTGCTCAGCATGGTGCGTGGGCCCACGCGTGTCAACGGACCAGCCAGTAGGTTTGTGGTGTGCCCCAGATACCGGAGAAGGTCCACGAACTCACCGTCGGCCAGCTCGCCGACCGCAGCGGCGTCGCCGTGTCCGCCCTGCACTTCTACGAGTCCAAGGGCCTCATCACCAGCCGCCGCACCTCCGGCAACCAGCGCCGCTACCACCGGGACACGCTCCGCCGCGTCGCCTTCATCCGCGCCTCCCAGCGCGTCGGCATCCCGCTCTCGACGATCCGCGAGGCCCTCGACTCGCTCCCCGAGGAGCGCACGCCGACCCGCGAGGACTGGGCGCGGCTCTCCGAGGGGTGGCGCTCGGAGCTGGACGAGCGCATCAAGCAGCTGGGCAGGCTGCGCGACCACCTGACCGACTGCATCGGCTGCGGCTGCCTGTCCCTGGACACCTGCGTGCTGTCCAACCCCGACGACGTCTTCGGCGAGCGGCACAGCGGCTCCCGCCTCCTGGTGGACCGCGGACCCCGGAAGCGGTAGCGGCGACCGGTCCGGAATTTCCTGTGCCATGTCTGGCCGCAACTGGGTCCGGCGTATCAACGTGTGTTCTACGTAAGCGAATCCGCCGGCACAGACACAGACACAGAACGGGGGAGAGCCGATGTCCGTCGCCATTTGCTCACTGCTGTGGGACGCCGCACGCCACGGGAAGCAGGCCGTCAAGTACGACAGTGACGGCTACCACCTGGTGCGCTTCCCGTACGGCGCCGGTGACGAGTCGTACGATCCGTGGCGCATGCACGACCCGTCGAAGGGTCTGACGAGCCCTTCGGAGTACCCGGACGCGCGCTCAGGACTGATATGGCCCAGCCACGAGGGCTGGGGCATGCTCTCGGCGATGGTCTTCTGGGAGCCGGACGCGAAGGCGACCGAGTTCCGCTCGCGGTACGTCCGTGACCCGCTGAACCTCTCGACGGGGTACGACTCGACCGCGACGACCGACTCCGCGCCGACCAGGGGCGGGCAGTACAGGACCTACCTCTGGCAGATGTTCGTGCACCCGGGCACACCGCTCGGCCTGAAGATCTCGGCACGCGGCGTGGGAGACGTGAAGCTCCGCACGCCGCTGATCCACGCCCAGTTCAAACTGGCGATCCACACGGATGTGGTCACGCCCTGACCGCTCCGTTCCTCACGCCGACACCAGGGGACGCAACCGCCTCGCGCGCGCCCGGTCCACGGCGTCGGCCGTGAGGACCGGGCCGGGCACGACGATGCCGCAGCCCGTGCAGACCGCTCCCGACGACGGCTCGTGCGCCAGGCCGTGCTTCCAGGTGAGGGCGGTGTCCGCGCAGACGGGGCAGCTCGTGCCCGGCTCCCGCTCCAGCGCCGTGATGAGCCGGCGCAGGACCTCGGCGAGGGGTTCGTCCGGGTGGACGTCGGGGTCGTCGCACCAGGCCACGCCGCACCCACCCCAGGTGCAGCGGTGCCAGTCGTCGACGCTGCCGGGGCGCCTGAGCCCGTCGTGCTTCTCCTTGCGGCGGCGTTCGGCGAAATCCGCCTCGTAGGCGAGCCACACCGCCCGCGCCGCCTCCAGTTCGTTGAGCGCCGCCACCAGCCGCACCGGATCCGGTGACCTGTCCTCGGGCCCGAACCCCGCCCGGGCGCACAAATGGTCCCAGGTCGCCCGGTGGCCGTAGGGGGCGAACCTCTCCAGGCACTTGCGCAGCGAGTAGCGCCGCAGTGCCAGGTCGCTCTTCGGATCACGCACCTGTCTCGCGAGACTCCGGAATCCGGCCATCGCCCTGCACCTCCGTCACACGTACTTCCGTACTGGTACCCGTGTTCCGCTGTCGCCGGCGTCGATGTCGAATCGAGTCCATCGAGTCCGTCACGACGTCGCCGAGTAGACGTATCGACACGCGATTCGGCTCCCTCATCGCGCGACCGTTTTTCGCCTGCCCGCACGAGCTGCGGTGATGCAGGCGCATGGGGGGCGCGTTGTGGTGATTCGGAAAAGGCGACGCTTGTTCATCTTTCACGTTGGGCAACCCGCCAGTAGCCTCCGCCGCATCGGTCTTCCGCAGAAACCGGAGGAGCACCCATGCGACGACGCATCGTCAGGCTCAGAACACTCACCGCGGGGGCGGCGCTCGCGCTCGGCGCGTCCCTGCTCGCGCCCCTGCCGGGCGCCGTCGCCGGTCCCCGGGAACCGGCCCCGAAGGAGCGGTCCGCGGCCGAGGACACGGACCTCTGCGGAGGCCAGTGCGCGGACGTCCTGCCGCCCGGCACCAACGGCAACGCGACGCTCGCCGAGATCCTCGCCCACCGCGTCCTCGGCACCAGACCCGCGCACGCGGACGACCAGTTGGGCCCGTACGACGCGCTCTCCTCCGGCTATCCGTCGCTCACCGACGACAAGCTCACCGAGTTCTTCAACGATGCCTCCTTCGGCGTACCCGGCGATCGGATAGCCTCCGTCACCAAGCCGCGCGACGACGTGACGATCACCCGGGACAAGAAGTACGGCGTCCCGCACATCAAGGGCACCACCCGCTACGGCACCGAGTTCGGCGCGGGCTTCGCCGCCGGGCAGGACCGGCTCTGGCTCATCGACCTCTTCCGGCACATCGGGCGCGGGCAGCTGACGTCGTTCGCGGGCGGCGCGCCCGCAAACCAGGGCCTGGAGCAGCAGTTCTGGCCGCAGGCCCCGTACACGGAGAAGGACCTGGAGAAGCAGGTCGAGTACATCAGGTCGACGCAGGGCGAGCGCGGCAGGCAGGCCATGGAGGACGCGCAGGCCTACATCGACGGCCTCAACGCGTACCGCACCAAGTCCAAGAACGGCCGCTACTTCCCCGGCGAGTACGTCCTGACCGGGAAGATAGACGCGATCACCAACGTCGGCGAGATCGAACCCTTCAAGATCACCGACATGATCGCGCTGGCCTCCGTGGTCGGCGGGCTGTTCGGCAACGGCGGCGGCGGCGAGGTCGAGTCCGCCCTCTCCCTCCTGGCGTCCCAGAAGAAGTACGGCGTCGAGAAGGGCACGCGGGTCTGGGAGTCCTTCCGCGCCCGCAACGACCCCGAGGCCGTCCAGACCATCCACGACGGCACGAGCTTCCCGTACGCGGGCAAGCCGGAGAAAGCACGCGGCACCGCCATGCCCGACCCCGGCTCGGTCGAGCGTGAACAGCTCGTGTACGACCGCGAGGGCGGCGCCAGGACCGGCGCCAAGGACCCCGTGAAGGCCCCGAAGAAGCTGAGGCCCGCGCAGGGCATGTACGACAAGGGTGTCCTGCCCCCGGACCTGTTCAAGGCCGACGGCCACAAGAAGGGCATGTCCAACGCCCTGCTCGTCGCCGGGAAGCACACCGCGAGCGGCAACCCCGTCGCCGTCTTCGGCCCGCAGACCGGCTACTTCGCACCCCAGCTCCTCATGCAGCAGGAGCTCCAGGGCCCCGGCATCAGCGCACGCGGCGTCTCCTTCGCGGGCGTCGGCATGTACGTCCAGCTGGGACGCGGCCAGGACTACGCCTGGTCGGCCACCTCCGCCGGGCAGGACATCACCGACACGTACGCCGTCGAACTCTGCGAACCGGGTGGCGGCGCTCCCACCAAGCAGTCGGCCGGCTATCGGTACCGCGGCACCTGCCTGCCCATGGAGAAGATGGAGCGCAAGAACGCCTGGAAGCCGACCGTCGCCGACTCCACTGCCGCGGGCTCCTACCGCATGCAGGTCTTCCGCACGAAGTACGGCATCGTCACGCACCGCGCGACCGTCGACGGCAAACCCGTCGCGTACGTCTCGCTGCGCTCCACCTACCGCCACGAAGCCGACTCGATCATCGGCTTCCAGATGCTGAACGACCCCACGTACGTCAAGGACTCCTCGACGTTCAAGAAGGCCGCGCAGAACATCAGCTACGCCTTCAACTGGTTCTACGCCGACTCCCGCGACATCGCGTACTACAACAGCGGCGCCAACCCCGAGCGCGCCGACGGCGTCGACCCCGCCCTGCCGGTCACGGCCCGGCAGGACCTCGAATGGCGTGACTTCGACCCGGAGAACAACACCTCCGCGCAGACCCCGCCCGCCGCACACCCGCAATCCGTCAACCAGGACTACTACATCTCCTGGAACAACAAGCAGGCCAAGGACTTCAGCACGGCGGGCTTCGGCGTCAGCGCCGTGCACCGCGGCGACCTGCTCGACGGACGCGTCAAGAGGCTCACCGAGCAGGGCGGCGTCACCCGCGCCTCCCTCACCCGGGCCATGTCCGAGGCCGCCGTCACCGACCTGCGCGGCGAACAGGTGCTGCCCGAGCTCCTGAAGGTGCTGCGCAGCAAGCCGGTCACCGACCCGCAACAGGCCAAGGCGGTGGAGCAGTTGGAGGCCTGGGGCAAGGCGGGCGCCCAGCGCAACCAGACGGCGGCGGGCTCCAAGACGTACGCCCACCCCGACGCCGTGCGCATCATGGACGCCTGGTGGCCGCGGCTGATCGAGGCCGAGTTCAAGCCGGGCCTCGGCACGGAGCTGTACGACGCCCTCACCTCCCAGCTCGCCACCGACGAGGCGCCGTCCGCCGGGCACGGGCCGACGGGGGCGCACGCCGGATCGGCCTTCCAGTACGGCTGGTGGGGCTATGCCGACAAGGACCTGCGCAAGGTCCTCGGGCAGCCGGTGAAGGGCGAGCTCGCCGACACCTACTGCGGTGGCGGCGAACTCGACGCCTGCCGCGACGCCCTGCTCACCACCCTCGGGCAGGCCGCCGCGAAGCCCGCCACCGAGGTCTACCCCGGTGACGACGCGTGCAAGGCCGGGGACCAGTGGTGCGCGGACTCCGTCATCCACCGGGCGCTCGGCGGCATCACGCACAAGCCGATCCAGTGGCAGAACCGCCCGACGTACCAGCAGGTCGTCGAGTTCCCCCGCCACCGGTAGACCGGAGGACCCTTACGACCGGGCGATCCGCCCCGCCGCGAACACGACGTGGGCCAGTTCCTCGTGGCACACGTCGCTGTGCGCGCCGGAGGGCGGGCCGCCCCGGCGCACCACCGACGCCGCGTCGATGCTGACGCACCCCTTGGCCGGCACCTTCTCGCCGAGCTTGATGCGTTTGGTGCCGGTCACGGACCGGATGCCGTTGTAGCCGATGGCGCCCCACCGCTCCCACAGGCCGAGGAAGCCGGAGGAGTCCCCCGCCAGCTTGGAGGCCAGGGGGTACAGCCGGCCGAGGGCGTCGTCGTGGTGCGAGTAGCAGGAGACCAGCGGCCCGTCGATGCGCTTCTGCATCCCGTGCAGCGCCCCGCCGCGCGACGTGTCGTGGGGCAGCCGCTCGGCGAACGTGTAGTGCGAGAAGGCGCCCTGGAGGAGCGTCACCGACTTCACCGCGCGCACGTCGGCGGGCATCCCGCGCAGCGCGTACGACACCAGCCGGCCCCCGAAACTGTGCCCGATGAGGTGCACCCTCACCGTCGGCACGTCCGCCGCGAGCAGACCGATCGCGGGCCCGAGCCCCAACTGGCCGACCGCGCCCGCACGGCGCTTCATCGCGTAGTACGTGCCCTGGCGCAGCAGTTCGTACGCGCCGTCCCACAGGCGGTTGCGCAGTTCGCTGAGGAGGAGGGGCTCGCCGGTGTCCGCGCGGGCGGCGGCGAACACCTCGCAGACCTTGACCGCGTCGTCGGTGAGCATGGCGGGCTCGCCCGCCCCGGTGTCCTGCCCGAAGTGCCGGGCCGGGTGGGTCTCGCGCAGGGACACCAGCTCGCGCACGTGCCGCCCGAACTCGTAGACACGCGACGGCACTTCGGAGCGTTCGGCGAGCAGTTCGGCGATCCGGTCCAGGGTCGCCGCGTGGTCGGGGAAGGCGCGGTCGAGCGCCTCCCGGGTGGTCGCGTCGAGCACGGGCTCGCCCGGTGGGGTGGCGGCGACGGGCGCGGCCGACGGGTCGAAGTCGGGGATGGGTTCGTCGGGGAACCGGATCGCGGGCCACAGCACCCCCACGTAGCCGAGGCGCACCCCCGTTCCGGCGAGATCCCGGCAGGGGGTGAAGAACCGCCGGTACAGCTGCCTGGCGTCCTTCTTCTCGTTGTTCCAGCCGTGCGCGAAGACCAGCAGGTCGGTGACGTTTTCACGTTCCGCGCCGGCCAGCAACTGCGCGCGCTGAGCGGTGTCGACGTCGCCGTCGGCGTCGAAGGTCAATTCCCAGTAGGGCTCCACGCCGGTATGGTCCTGCCGCCCGGGCCACCTGGCCAGATGCGCGGCATGGGCACGTTCACGCGAGTTCCCGCTCGCGTGTCTCGGGCAGGGCGAGGACGCACGCCAGCGACACGACCGCCATCGCGCTCACGTACCAGCCCACCGACGACGAGCCGAACGCCGACTGCAGCCGGGTCGCCACCAGCGGCGAGACGGCGCCGCCGAGGACACCGCCCAGGTTGTACGCGAGGGAGGCGCCCGAGTAGCGCACGTTCGTCCCGAACAGCTCGGGCAGGTAGGCGCCCATCGGGCCGTAGACGACGCCCATGCAGAACAGCGCGCCGCCGAGCGCCAGGGCGACGAGCACCGGCTGCCCGGTGTCCAGGAGCGGGAAGAGCACGAGCCCCCACACCACCGCGAGCGCCGAGCCCGCGAGGACCAGCCTGCGGCGCCCCGCTCCGTCGGAGCGCGTCGCGGCGAGCCAGGTGCCGGCGGCGAGGAAGAGGCAGGCCACGAGGGAGAGGCCCAGCATGGTGTCGCGGGAGATGCGCAGGGTGCCGGTGGCGTACGCGAGGCAGTACGTCGTGGCCGTGTAGAAGAGGCCGTACGCGACGACCATGCCGCCCGCGCCGAGGAGCAGTTCGCGCGGGTGGCGGCGGAGCACGTCGAGCGTGGGCGCCTTGCTCGCCTCCTGCGCCGCCATGACCTTCGCGAACACCGGCGTCTCACTGATCCGGAGCCGCACGAAGAGGCCGACGCCGACGAGCAGGAAGGAGAGCAGGAACGGCACGCGCCAGCCCCAGGAGCGGAACGCGTCGTCGGAGAGCGCGGACGACAGCAGCCAGAAGACGCCGGTCGCCGCGAAGAACCCGACGGACGGGCCGAGTTGCGGGAACGCCGCGTACATCCCGCGCTTCCTCCTCGGCGCGTGCTCCACCGCGAGCAGCGCCGCGCCGCCCCACTCGCCGCCGAGGCCGATGCCCTGCAGGAAGCGGAGCAGGATGAGCAGCAGCGGTGCCCAGACGCCCCACGTGCCGTAGCCGGGCAGGAGCCCGACGAGGGCGGTGGAGAGGCCCATCAGGAGCAGCGAGGCCACCAGGACGGACTTGCGGCCGACGCGGTCGCCGAAGTGCCCGAAGATCACCGAGCCGATGGGACGGGCCGCGAACGCCACCGCGTACGTGGAGAACGACGCGAGGGTGGCGTTGACCGGGTCGAGGGTCGGGAAGAATGCCTCGTTGAGGACGAGTGCCGCTGCCGTGCCGTAGATGTAGAAGTCGTAGAACTCGATGGCCGTTCCGATGAACGAGGCCACGGCCACCCGGCGCATGCTCTCGCCAACGCCGTGCCCGCCGTCCCCGGCGCCGTCCGCACCCGTTCCGGCGGCACCGACCTGCTGTTTCGATGTCTCAGTCGCTTCGCTGTGCACGAGCGGCACTCTCGTGGTGGGTGTAGGGGGCAGTCAATAGCTGATACGGCTGGTCTCGGTGGCTGAGACGTGTGTGCGACGACGGCCACCGGAGGGGTCTGCCCCGTTTCGCCCCGGGCGTGTACGTTCTCCGCCATGGCGGAATTCATACTGGTGGCAGGCGCGTGGCTCGGCTCCTGGGCATGGGAGGACGTGGCACGGGACCTGCGGGCCGCCGGACACGGCGCCCACCCCCTGACTCTCTCCGGCCTCGCCGACAAGCAGGACGCCCCCGCCGGGCAGCGGACCCACGTGCGCGACATCGTCGACGAGGTCGAACGCCTCGACCTGCGCGACGTCGTCCTCGTCGGGCACAGCTACGCGGGCATCCCCGTCGGCCAGGCGGCCGAGCGCATCGGAGACCGGCTGGCCCGCGTCGTGTTCGTCGACGCCGTCGTGCCCGTCGACGGCGAGTCGTTCGCCTCCCTGTGGTGGCAGGGCCAGCAGGCGTTCGAGGACATCCTCGACGACGGCGACGGCGCGTGGCTGCTCAACGCGGCGGAGTTCGACGGACAGGGGCTCGACAGCGAACAGGTCGCCAGAATCGCGAGCGGCGCGACACCGCACCCGGGCGCCACCCTGACCGAGCCCGCCGTCCTGGAGCGCCCGCTCGGCGAACTGCCCACCACGTACGTCAAGTGCCTGCTCGACGGCGAGGAGCCGTCCGACGACGCGGCCGACCTGCTCAAGAGCGAGCGCTGGCGGCTCGTCGAGATGGACACCGGGCACTGGCCGATGTTCTCCCAGCCGCGCGAACTGGCGCGGATCCTGCACGCGAGCGTCACGGGCAGGCCATAGCGCTTCGGAGGCCCCGAACCTGGGCCTCCGCACCCCTTTCCCCGCGACATACCGACTGGTTAGTCTGCCAGCGAAGCCGAGCCGCGGGCGAAGGAGAACGATCGTGGAAACCCTGCTGGACAAGGGAGTCGTCGTCACGGGCGGAGGGGGCGGCATCGGGGCCGCGCTCGCCCGCCGCTTCGCCGCCGAAGGGGCCCGCGTCGTCGTCAACGACCTCGACGGCACCAAGGCGAAGGCCGTCGCCGACGAGATCGGCGGCATCGCCGTGCCCGGCGACGCGTCCGCGATCGTGCCCGAGGCCCGTGAGGCGCTCGGCGGCACCGTCGACGTGTACTGCGCCAACGCCGGGCTCGGCTCCGGCGGCAGCGAGGCCGCGCCCGAGGAGGTCTGGGCCGCCGCCTGGGACGTCAACGTCATGGCGCACGTGCGGGCGGCCCACGCGCTGCTCCCGGACTGGCTGGAGCGGGGGAGCGGCCGCTTCGTCTCCACCGTCTCCGCGGCCGGCCTGCTCACGATGATCGGCGCCGCGCCGTACAGCGTCACCAAACACGGCGCGTACGCGTTCGCCGAGTGGCTCTCCCTCACGTACCGCCACCGCGGCATCAAGGTCCACGCGATCTGCCCGCAGGGCGTGCGCACCGACATGCTCGCCGCCACCGGCACCGCGGGCGACCTCGTGCTCACCCCCACCGCCATCGAGCCGGACGACGTCGCCGCCGCGCTCTTCGCCGGCATGGCGGAGGACCGCTTCCTGGTCCTGCCGCACCCCGAGGTGGCCGCGTTCTACCGGGCCCGCGCCGAGACCCCCGACAAGTGGCTGAAGGGCATGAACCACATCCAGCGGAAGTGGGAGGAGAACGAGCGGTGAGCGACTCCCTGCCTGTCGGGTCCCCGTACACCGCCAAGCCCTGGCTGGCCCGGCTCAATGACGCCCAGCGCGCCCCCGTCCACCCCGCGCCCTCCGTGCCGGACGCGTTCCGCGCGGCCGTCGCCCGCGCCCCCGAGCACATCGCCCTCGCCTACTTCGACGGGCGCCTGACCTACCGCGAGACCGACGCCCTCAGCGACTCCGTCGCCGGACACCTCGCCGCACGCGGCGTCGCCCGCGGCGACCGCGTCGCGATCCTCCTGCAGAACACCCCGCACTTCGTGCTCGCGCTCCTCGGCGCCTGGAAGACGGGCGCCACCGTCGTCCCCGTCAACCCCATGTACCGCACGGCGGAGGTCCGGCACGTCCTCGCCGATGCCGGAGTGACCGCGCTGATCTGCTCCGACCGCGCCTGGGAGACGTATCTGCGCGACACCGCCGCCGACTCGCCGGTCCGTGTCGTCCTCACCGCCTGCCAGCTCGACCTGCAGACCCGGAACGACACCCGGGTCCTCGACTTCGCACGCCTGCCCGTCGCCGACGACGCCGACGACCTGATCGCCGTCGCCCGCCAGGGGCTCCCCGCCCCGGCCGACCGTGCCCTCGCCCCCTCCGACGTCGCGCTGATCAGCTACACCTCGGGCACCAGCGGCACCCCCAAGGGCGCCATGAACACCCACGGCAACATCACCTACAACGCGGAGCGCCAGCGCACCGGATCCGGCATACCGGAACGCGCCTGCTATTTCGCGATGGCGCCGCTCTTCCACATCACCGGCATGGTCGCCCAGGTCGCCGCCTGCATCGCCAACGCGGGCACGCTCGCGCTCGCCTACCGCTTCGAGGCCGGGGTGGTCCTCGACGCCTTCGCCGAGCACCGGCCCGCGTACACCGTCGGCCCCTCCACCGCCTTCATGGCGCTCGCCGCCCACCCCTCCGTGAGCCGCGCCCACTTCGACTCCTTCGCGATGATCTCCTCCGGCGGCGCGCCGCTGCCCCCGGCCCTCGTCGAGAAGTTCCGCGCCTCCTTCGGCCCCTACCTCCACAACGGCTACGGCCTCACCGAGTGCACCGCGCCCTGCGCCTCCGTGCCGCCCGGCCAGGAGGCCCCGGTCGACCCGGTCTCGGGCACCCTCGCCGTCGGCGTACCGGGTCCCGAGACGGTCGTACGCATCCTGGACGACCTCGGCGAAGAGGTGCCGTTCGGGGAGCACGGCGAGATCGTCGTCCGCGGCCCCCAGGTCGTCCCCGGCTACTGGCAGCGCCCCGACGCCACCGCCGAGGCCTTCCCCGACGGGGAACTGCGCACCGGCGACATCGGCTTCATGGACCCGGCGGGCTGGCTCTACGTCGTCGACCGCAAGAAGGACATGATCAACGCGTCCGGCTTCAAGGTGTGGCCCCGCGAGGTCGAGGACGTCCTCTACACCCACCCCGCCGTCCGCGAGGCGGCCGTCGTCGGCGTCCCCGACAGCTACCGCGGCGAGACCGTGAAGGCGTACGTCAGCCTCCGCCCCGGCAGCGACACCGGGCCCGACGACCTGACCGCGTACTGCAGGGAACGGCTCGCCGCGTACAAGTATCCGCGCGAGGTCGAGGTGCTGGAGGAGTTGCCGAAGACGACAAGTGGGAAGATCCTCCGGCGGGAACTGCGTTCCCGTCCGACCGACAGCAAGTGAAGCGAAAGGCAGGTGGCGGCAGTGGCCAGAACGACGGACGGTGACGGCACGCCCGTCCCGCAGCGACTCCTCGCCGCCGCCACCAGGCTCTTCGCCGACCAGGGCTACGACCGCACGTCGGTCCAGGAGATCGTGGAGGCGGCCGGCGTCACCAAGGGCGCGCTCTACCACTACTTCGGCTCCAAGGACGACCTGCTCCACGAGGTCTACGCCCGGCTGCTCCGCGTCCAGCAGGAGCGGCTCGACGCCATCGCCGACGCGGACGCGCCGGTCGCCGACCGGGTCCGCGACGCCGCGGCGGACGTCGTCGTCAGCACGATCGACAACCTCGACGACGCGTCGATCTTCTTCCGCTCCATGCACCATCTGGGGCCGGAGAAGAACAAGCAGGTCCGGGCGGAACGGCGCCGCTACCACGAGCGTTTCCGTGCGCTGATCGAGGAGGGGCAGGAGTCGGGCGTCTTCTCCACGGCGACGCCCGCGGACCTGGTGGTGGACTACCACTTCGGCTCCGTCCACCACCTGTCCACGTGGTACCGCCCGGAGGGCCCGCTCTCCCCCCAACAGGTGGCCGACCACCTGGCCGACCTCCTCCTGAGGGCCCTGCGGGCCCCGTAAGGGGCGCGGGGAACCGCGCGTTCAGCCCCCGCCGGGGGCGCGGTCGCGTCTGCCGCGGCAGGTTGCATGGCGCGTGCGGCTCGCCGAGGGCCGCTCGCGCAGTTCCCCGCGCCCCTGAAGGGCGCTACACGTACCGCTTGAGTTCGCGGTGGGCCAGCGATCGCAGATGAACCTCGTCCGGCCCGTCGGCCAAGCGCAGCGTCCTCGCCGCGGCCCACAGCTCCGCGAGCGGGAAGTCCTGACTGACACCGCCCGCCCCGTGCAGCTGCACCGCGCGGTCGAGGATGTCCACCACCGCGCGGGGCGTCGCGATCTTGATGGACTGGATCTCCGTGTGCGCGCCCTTGTTGCCGACCGTGTCCATCAGCCACGCCGTCTTCAGGACCAGGAGCCGCAGCTGCTCGACGGCGACCCGCGCGTCCGCGATCCACTCCTGCACGACACCCTGCTGGGCGAGCGGTTTCCCGAAGGCCGTACGCGACACGGCGCGTCGGCACATCAGCTCGATGGCCCGCTCCGCCATGCCGATCAGCCGCATGCAGTGGTGGATGCGGCCCGGACCGAGCCGTGCCTGCGCGATGGCGAAGCCGCCGCCCTCCTCGCCGATGAGGTTCGACACGGGAACGCGGACCCGGTCGAAGACGACCTCGGCGTGACCTCCGTGGTAGTGGTCCTCGTACCCGTACACCCGCATGGCGCGCCGGACTTGAAGCCCGGGGGTGTCGCGCGGGACGAGCACCATCGACTGCTGGCGGCGGATGTCCGTGCCGTCGGGGTCGGTCTTGCCCATCACGATGAAGATCTTGCAGTCCGGGTTCATCGCCCCGGAGATGTACCACTTGCGCCCGCTGATGACGTACTGGGAGCCGTCGGCGGAGCGCTCGATGCGCGTCGTGATGTTCGTGGCGTCGGAGGAGGCGACCTCCGGCTCGGTCATCGCGAACGCCGAGCGGATCTCACCGGCCAGCAGCGGCTCCAGCCACTGCTTCCGCTGTTCCTCGCTGCCGAACTGCGCGAGCACCTCCATGTTGCCGGTGTCGGGCGCGGCGCAGTTCAGCGCGGTGGGCGCGAGTTGGGGGGAGCGGCCGGTGATCTCGGCGAGCGGCGCGTACTGGAGGTTGGTGAGCCCGGCACCGTGCTCGGCATCGGGCAAGAACAGGTTCCACAGGCCCTGCCTGCGTGCCTCGGCCTTCAGCTCCCCGACCACGGCGGGCGTGTCCCAGGGAGAGGCGAGCGCGGCCCGCTGCTCCTCGGCGACGGCCTCGGCCGGGTACACGTGGTCGTCCATGAAGGCGAGCAGCCTGTCGCGCAGCTCTTCGGTGCGGGCGTCGTATGCGAAGTCCACGGAGGGTCAGCCTTCCTGGAGGGTCGTCAGACCGTGCTGGATGAAGACGGGCACCAGCTCGCCGATCCTGTCGAAGCCCGCACCGACCGTCTGGCCCAGCGTGTAGCGGTAGTGGATGCCCTCCAGGATCACGGCGAGCTTGAACCACGCGAACGCCGTGTACCAGGAGACGGCCGACACGTCGCGCCCCGAGCGCACGGCGTACCGCTCGATCAGCTCGGCGGGGTCCGGATGGCCCGGCGCGCCCGCCGTGGTGCTGACGGGGGAGTCGGGCACCTCCAGTCTCGCGCTGTACATCACGAGCAGGCCGAGGTCGGTGAGCGGATCGCCGAGCGTGGACATCTCCCAGTCGAGGATGGCCTTGATCCGGTCGTCGTCGCCTATCAGGACGTTGTCCAGGCGGTAGTCGCCGTGGATGACGGTGGGCGCGGGAGAGTCGGGGAGGGAGCGGCCGAGCGCCGCGTGCAGCTCGTCGATGCCGGCGAGCTCGCGGTTGCGGGACGCGTCGAGCTGCTTGCCCCAGCGCCGCAGCTGCCGGTCGAGGAAGCCTTCGGGCCGCCCGAAGTCGCCGAGCCCGACGGCCGCCGGGTCGACGGCGTGCAGGTCGACGAGGGTGTCGACGAGGCCGAGCACCGCGGCACGGGTGCGCTCGGGACCGAGCGGCGCGAGCTCCTCGGCGGTGCGGTACGGGGTTCCGTCCACGAACTCCATCACGTAGAACGGCGACCCGAGGACGGATTCGTCCTCGCAGAGCAGGACGGGCGCGGGTACCGGCACGTCCGTCGGGTGCAGCGCGGCGATCACCCGGTGCTCGCGCCTCATGTCGTGCGCGGTGGCGAGGACGTGGCCCAGCGGGGGTCGCCGGACCACCCAGCGCGAGGTTCCGTCGGTGACGGCGTACGTGAGGTTCGACCGTCCGCCCTCGATGAGCCGGGCGGAGAGCGGGCCGCCGACCAGACCGGGCCGCTCGCGGTCGAGGTGGCCGCGCAACTGGTCGAGGTCGAGGCCCGGCGGGTGGTCTGAGCTCATCTTCGCTCCTGATCGGCGTGGTGGTGGCGGGCCACCGCGTGGGTGACTGCCCTCCATGATGCCGACCAGTCGGTATGCCGTCCAGAGGCTGCCGCGCCCCGTCACGGGGCGCGGGCGGAGTGGCGGCCGCGGGGCTCAGTGGTCGTCCCAGTGCCCGTCGTGCGACGCGTGCCGGTGGCCGTCGTGCAGATAGTCGACGTGGTCGCCGTGCGTCACGGAGTCGTGCCCGCAGCCGTCCCCGTGCTGGTGGTCGTGGCCCTGGTGCGCGGTGTGGCCGGTCGGCTCGCACTCGTCGTAGTGGTCGGAGTGCAGGCGGTGCATGTGGCCGTCGTGCGCGTAGTCGACGTGGTCGCCGTGCGGCACCTCGGGGTGGCCGCAGGCCGGACCGTGGACGTGGTCGTGCACCGGGTGTTCGTGGTGGAGGGTGGTCATGGCGCGCACCTTCTGTGGCTCCGGGGAAGGGTTGACCCTCTCAGGCTAGCCCCCGATGCCCCTTTATTTCCTTTATGCGAGTCTTGGCAGTCTCGACGGTGTTTCCCCCGACCTCCGCGAAGGCGACCCCTCATGAAGGCGATCAGTTACCGCAGCTACGGCGGGCCCGAAGTCCTCGAGTACGGGGAGGTGCGCGACCCCAAGGTCGGCCCCGACTCCGTCCTGGTGAAGGTCCGTGCCGCCGCCGTGAACCCCGTCGACTGGAAGTGCAGGGAGGGCCACCTCGACGGTCTCCTGGACCCCGTCTTCCCCGTGATCCCCGGCTGGGACGTCTCCGGCGTGGTGGTCCAACCGGGCGCGGCGGCACCGGAGTTCGCGGTGGGGGACGAGGTCATCGGCTACGTACGCGAGGACTTCCTCTCCCGCGGCACCTTCGCGGAGTACGTCGCCGCGCCGATCCGCACCCTCGCCCGCAAGCCACGCAACCTCACCTTCGAGGAGGCCGCGGGGCTGCCCCTCGCCGGCCTCACCGCGTACCAGGTCATCAACCAGGCGCTCGAGGTCACCGAGGGCGACGTCGTCCTCGTGCACGCGGCGGCGGGCGGCGTCGGCTCGATCGCCGTGCAGCTGGCCCGGCACGCGGGTGCCCGCGTCATCGGCACCGCGAGCGAACGCAACCACGACTACCTGCGCGACCTTGGCGCCGAGCCGGTCACGTACGGGGACGGTCTGGTGGACCGGGTCCGCGGACTGGCCCCGGAGGGCGTCGACGCGGCGTTCGACCCGGTGGGCGGCGACACGCTGAAGGCGTCCGCGGAGCTCCTCTCGCCGGGCGGCCGCCTCGCGTCCATCGCGGACGGCGGAGTGATCGGCCTCGGCGGCCACTACTGCTTCGTACGTCCCGTCGCCGCGGACCTCCAGCGCCTGTCCGAACTCGCCGAGCAGGACGTCGTGACCGTCCACGTGGACAGGACGTTCCCGCTGGAGCGGGCGGCCGAGGCGCACCGGCTGAGCGAGGAGGGCCGGACGAGGGGGAAGATCGTGGTGACGGTGGAGTGGAAGGAGTGAGGGCCGGGCGGCCCACCGGTCCGGGGAACGCAACGCCGACGTCGGTTCCGCCGGGCACTGGGCCGCGGGACACCCCGCCGCCCGCAGGAGGGCGTCGAAGTGATGCACCGCGGAGAGGAAGGCGCTTCGCCCCTCGTGCATGAGGTCCGCACTCTTCGCCCGCTCCTCGCGCCCCCCGGGCACGTCGAGCAGCCGCGTCCCCTCGGGGCAGAGGGAACCTCGCGAAGTACGCGTATGGTCACGCCTTCCGCGGGGTCAGATCAGCATCACCACCGCGCACACCGCCAGCGCCACCGTGCACAGCGCCGCCGCCCGCGCCGCCCCCAGTGACATCGTGCGGGGCCGGGGCGCCGTCAGCGTGACCATCCGGCGGTGGGCCACCGCCAGGAAGCCGAGCCAGAGCAGCAGGCACAGGGCGCAGGCGAGCACGCCGAACGCCGTGGCCCCGTCGTGCAGGACCGCGCGGGCGGCGAGCACCGCGGCCACCGTGCACGACAGGGTGGTACGCCGCCACGCGAGACGGGTGCGCTCCGGCTGCAGCCCGGGGTCACGGACCTGCGCGGACCCCTGACCGGCCGCCTGCGTCACCCCTCCCACCCGAACAGCACGACCACCACCATGGCGAGCGCGACCACCGCGACCGCCAGGCTCAGCACCGTCGGGAAGCGGCTGGACGGCAGGTCGTCGCCGCGCCGCATGGCCCGCTCGCAGCGCACCCAGTGGTTGACCGCGCGCAGCGCGCACAGGACCCCCGAGACGAGCAGTGCGAGCGCGAGCCCGATCCGCCACCCCCAGCGCAGGTCCGGCAGGAACTGGTCCACGGCGAAGCCGCCGCCGATCAGCGCGAGCGCGGTGCGCAGCCAGGCCAGGAAGGTGCGTTCGTTGGCGAGGGAGAAGCGGTAGTCCGGGGTGTCGCCGTCCTCGCGGATCCGCTCGGGCGCGAACCACAGCTTCAGGCTCTGTACGAAAGTGCTCACGGCCGCACCCTAGGCGGTGACGATCAAGCCGCGTCGCTCACGCCGCGTCGGTCATGCCGCGCGGAAGGCCCTCAGCCGGTGGTAGGCGTCGAGCCCGTCGGGCACCCACTCCCACTCGCCGAGCCGCCGCTCCAGCTCGTCCTCCGTGATGAACGCGTGCCAGGCTACCTCTTCGACCTGCGGCCGCACGGGCAGCTCGCAGCGGACTTCGTAGAGGTACGACCACCAGGTCTTCCCCGCCCCGTCGTCGTACAGGAACTTGAACAGCGGGGTGGGGCGCGGCAGTCCGTGGACGCCGAGCTCCTCCTCCGCCTCGCGCAGCGCCGCGTCGTCGCAGGACTCCCCGGCGCCGACCACCCCGCCGACGAACATGTCGTACAGCGAGGGGAAGACCAGCTTGGTCGGGGTGCGGCGGTGCACGAAGACGCGTCCCTCGGCGTCGCGCGCCAGGATGAACGCGCAACGGTGGCGCAGCCCGCGCGCGTACGCCTCGCCGCGCCGGGATTCGCCGACCACCTCGTCGTGCTCGTCGACGATGGTGATCATCTCTTCGCTGGGGTCGGGCGCGGGCCCGCGGTCGCCGGTCATGCGCCCCATCCAACCGCACTCCGCCGCGAGAGCACCGGCGAGGCGGTCACCGCTGGGTCACTGGCCCATGACGTACTTCACGGTCGGGCCCGCCGTCCAGCCGCCGTCGACGGCTAGCTCGGCGCCCGTGACGTAGGAGGCGGCGTCGGAGAGCAGGAAGACCATGGCGCCCGCGATCTCGTGCGGCTCGCCGACCCGGCCCATCGGGGTGTTGGGGTACTTGCCCTCGCCCTTCTCGATGCCGACCTGGGCCGTCATGGGGGTGTACGTCATGCCGGGGTGGACGGAGTTGACGCGGATGCGGGCCGTGCCGAGCTCCACCGCGCCGATCTTGGTGAGGCCGCGCACGCCCCACTTGGACGCGCCGTATCCGGCGGTCAGCGCCAGGCCCATCAGCCCGGCGGCGGACGAGATGTTCACGATGGAGCCGCCCCCGGCCTCCTTCATGGCCGGGATCACGGTCTTCATGCCGATGAAGACGCCGGTGAGGTTGATGTCGAGGACCTTGCGGAAGTGCTCGACGGACTCCGACTCCAGGAACTGGCCGGTGGATATACCGGCGTTGTTCACCAGGCCGTGCAGACCGCCGAACCCGGTGACGGCGAGGTCGACGACGCGCCGCCAGTCCTCCTCCGACGTCACGTCGTGGTGCGCGAACCGGGCGCGCTCGCCGAGTTCCGCGGCGGTGGCCTCGCCCTCGTCCACGAGGACATCGGTGAGGACGACGTTCGCGCCCGCGGCGACGGCCTGGCGCGCGGCCTCCGCGCCGAGGCCGCGCGCGGCGCCGGTGATGACGACGGTGCGGCCGGTGAGGTCGTACTGCCCGGTGGGGTGGCTGTCGTGTCGGCTCATGCGGTGTCTCCAGGGATGGGATGCGGGGCCCGCAGCAGCGCTGCGGTGGTGGCGGCGAGATCGGCCAGGAAGACGTCCTCGCCGGTCAGGGGGGTGGTGCCGGCCAGGTACTGGCGCGCGCGGTCGCCCAGCGCGGCGCCGACCAGCGTGAGGGCGAGGTCGATCCGTTCCAGGCGGACCGGCTCGGGCAGGGCGGGGACGAGGGCGACGAGGCAGTCCTCGATCCGTCCGATGAGCGTCCAGTAGACGGTGCCGTCGAGGGTGGGGTGCGGGGTGCGGGTGCGGACGCCGCTCTCGTGGCTGAGCTGGGCGGAGATCCGCAGGCAGCGGCGCCCGCGCTCGGTGCGGAGCTCGGTGGCCTCGGCGCGGACGAGGGCGGCGAGCAGTCCGTGCAGGCCGATGTCGTCGCCGGCGCGGGCGAGCTCGGCGGTGAGGACCTGCTCGGTGCGGTGCTGGCGGGCGGCCATCACGGCGTCGAGGAGGCCCGCGCGCGAGCCGAAGTGGTACTGGACGGCGGACGGGTTGCTCTGCCCCGCGAGCCGCACGATGTCCCGCAGCTGGGCCCCGTCCACGCCCTGAGCGGCGAAGACCTCTTCCCCGGCACGGATGAGCTTCTCCCGGGTCTCGGGACCTGAGGTTCTGGGCATGAGGCCATGGTAATGCTGCCCATTATTAAAAGGCGACGCGGACAGGAGCCCGGGATACGGGCAAGGGGCCCGGCCGACCATGACCGCCGCCGACCCGCCGGCCCGCCCGCGCCGTGCACCGGATCTCGGCGAACTCCCTCGCCCTGTCGGTTGACGTCCGTCACTCCGCTGCCCAGGATCTGACCTGTGCGTGAGATGACCCACCAGTAACCTTGCGGGACCTTGTCGAGGAGGACGACCTCAATGGCGTACGACGCAGATGTGATCGTGATCGGGGCAGGGCTGGCGGGACTCGCGGCGACCGCGGAGCTCGTCGACGCGGGCCGCCGGGTCATCCTCGTCGACCAGGAGCCCGAGCACGCGATCGGCGGTCAGGCGCACTGGTCCTTCGGCGGTCTGTTCTTCGTCGACTCGCCCGAGCAGCGGCGGATGCGGATCAAGGACTCGCACGCGCTCGCGCTCCAGGACTGGATGGGGACGGCGGCGTTCGACCGCCGGGAGGACCACTGGCCGCGCAAGTGGGCGGAGGCGTACGTCGACTTCGCGGCCGGCGAGAAGCGGTCCTGGCTGCACGGGCAGGGCGTCCGGTTCTTCCCCGTCGTCGGCTGGGCGGAGCGCGGCGGCTACGACGCGCAGGGCCACGGCAACTCGGTGCCCCGGTTCCACATCACCTGGGGCACGGGCCCCGGGCTGCTCGCACCGTTCGTGCGACGGGTGCGGGCGGGGGCCGCGCGCGGCCTCGTGCAGCTGAGGTTCCGGCACCGGGTCACGGGTCTCTCGCGCAGCGCGGGCAGCGTCGACACGGTCTCCGGCGAGGTGCTCGAACCGTCGGCCGTCGAGCGGGGTGAGGCCAGCAGCCGCGTGGTGACCGGCGGCTTCGAGTTCCGGGCCCAAGCGGTGATCGTCACCTCCGGCGGCATCGGCGGCAACCACGACCTCGTCCGCGCCAACTGGCCCGAGCGGCTCGGCACCCCGCCCCGGAAGATGATCTCCGGCGTCCCCGCCCACGTGGACGGCCGGATGCTCGGCATCGCCGAGGACGCGGGCGCCCACCTGATCAACCGCGACCGGATGTGGCACTACACCGAGGGCATCCAGAACTGGAACCCCATCTGGGACCGGCACGGCATCCGCATCCTGCCGGGCCCCTCCTCGCTCTGGCTCGACGCGCGCGGCGACCGGCTGCCGGTGCCGCTGTTCCCCGGCTTCGACACGCTCGGCACCCTGGAACACATCATGAGGTCCGGACACGACTACACGTGGTTCGTGCTCAACCAGCGCATCATCGGCAAGGAGTTCACCCTCAGCGGCTCGGAGCAGAACCCCGACCTGACGGGCAAGTCCGTGCGCGGCGTCATCGACCGGGCCCGCTCCGAAGTGCCGGGCC
The DNA here is from genome assembly GCF_008642355.1 of Streptomyces venezuelae. Lineage (NCBI taxonomy): Bacteria > Bacillati > Actinomycetota > Actinomycetes > Kitasatosporales > Streptomycetaceae > Streptomyces > Streptomyces venezuelae. The sequence continues at coordinate 1,530,578 of NZ_CP029193.1, read as the reverse complement.
CCGTCAAGGCGTTCATGGACCACGGCGTCGACTTCGTCGTGGAGAAGGACCTCGGTGCCCTCGTGCGTGGCATGAACGCCCTCACCGGGAACTCGGCGAATCCCCTCATCGACGAGGACACCCTGCGCCGCACCATCGCCGCCCGCGACCGCGAGATCGCCAATCCCTTCACCAAGGACCTCCAGGTGACGGCCATCCGCGGCGCCCGCAAGTTCCTCGGCGACCGGCTCATCCGCGCCGCCGCCCCGCACCGCATCCTCGACCCCAAGGCCGGCCCGCTCGTCGCCGTCCGCCTCAACATCCTCACCCGCAAGACCCTCGGCGGCCTGGAGACCGACCTGTCCTCGCGCGTCCTGACCGAGGGCGGGCAGCCGCTCCCGGGTGTGTACGCGGCCGGGGAGGCCGCCGGATTCGGCGGCGGGGGAGTGCACGGCTACCGCTCGCTCGAAGGAACCTTCCTCGGCGGCTGCCTCTTCTCGGGCCGCACGGCGGGCCGCGCCGCCGCCCGCGCGGTGAAGTGAACGCGGTCCTGGCCCAGTCCGAGTTCGATGCGAGTGTTTCTCGAGTGCGGGGTGGTAGAGGAGTTCGCCCAGGTGACGGGTGAAGTCTGAGGATTCTGAGACGAGTTGGTGAAGGCGCTGAGACCACCGGGCCTTGACGTGGAGCAGTGCCTACCGCTTTGCTGTGCGTGATCATCCGTACGCAAGCCGCCTCGGGGAGGACGTCCCGCGGTGTCACCACCCCCGCCCCCACTGGGCCGATCCCGCAAGAAGGCCGCGGGGCACGCCTTCGACGCCGCACTCGACGACGCCGAACTCGTCGCCGCACGCGCGGCCTTGGCGCAGGGCCGCTGGACCGAGGTCCGCGCGCTGCTCGCCGCCACCGGCGACGACTGGGACCGCAGGGGACACCGCGTCGACGTCCTCGCACAGGAACCCACCACCACCGCGTGGGCCCGCGACTGGCGGCTCGCCGAGCCCGAGAGCCACGACGCCGAGGTACTGCTCGCGTTCGCCGCCGTGCACAAGGCGCTGCGCGGGAAGGAACGTTCGGGCAAGGTGCGCGAGAGGTGCCGCGAGGCAGCGGCCCGTGTGCCCGCCGACCCCACCCCGTGGCTCGCGCTGCTCATCCTCGAACGCGCGCTGGGCCACGAGGAGGACGTCGTGCGCCTCTTCGACGAGATCAGGCACCGGCACCCCGAACACCACCACGCGCACCACCTGATGGTGGCCCGCCTCGCCGAGCGGCGACCCGGCGCGGGCCAGGACCCGATGCACGAGGTGTACGACTTCGCGTCCTGGGCCGCCGAACAGGCGCCCGCGGACTCACCGCTCGCCGTCCTGCCCGTCGTCGCGCACGCCGAGCGCTACCGCGTCCTCGCCCACGCGGGCCTCGAACCCGCCGACCCCGCCGCGTCCGGGCACTGGGTCGGCCGTCGCGCCCGTGGCGTCATGAAGGCAGCCTTCGACTGGTGGCTGGAGTGGGAGACGCCCGACGAACCCGGCCACCCCCGCTGCCACATCGACCTCAACTTCCTTGCCCACGCGAAGTCCTGCGAGGGCAGGGCGGCCGAAGCCGCCGTGCTCTTCCACCGCATCGGACGGCACGCGACCCCGGCCCCCTGGTCGTACCCGGACCGGGACCCGTACGAGGCGTTCACCGCCGCACGGGCCGCCGCTTTCGGCTCTGTCTGAACCCTGAAGCCTGAACCCTGAAGCCTGAAGCAGTCTCCGCACCTCTCCTGCAGCACTCTCCGAACCTTCGAAGAACCTCCGAAAGGACAACCGCGCCATGGCGACGGGAAGTTCGAGCCCGAGCGGAACCAGATCACCCGGCGGCCCAGCGGGCGGCACCGGCATCAGTACGTACAAGGGCGAGGAGCAGGCGCTCCGCGCGGGCCGGCTCGGCACCGCGGGTCTGCTGCTCTCCGTGCTCGCCGCGACGGGACCCCTGATGGTCGTCGCCGGCGTCATGCCCACCACGTACGGCGTGATGGGCATCGTCGGACAGCCGCTCCTCTTCCTCATCCTCGGCGTCGTCCTCGCCCTCTTCAGCCTCGGATACGCCGAGATGAGCCGCCACGTCCACAACGCCGGCGCGTTCTACGCCTACATATCCCGTGGCCTCGGCGGCACCGCGGGCGCGGGCGCCGCACTGGTCGCCCTCGTCGCCTACAGCGCCCTCCAGGCGGGCCTGTACGGGCTGCTCGGCTTCGAGGTGTCCGGGCTCCTCCAGACGTACTTCGACGTCGAGGTCGCCTGGTGGATCCCGGCGCTGGCCACTGTGGCCCTCGTCGGCGTCCTGGCGTGGATGAAGATCGACCTCAACGCGCGCGTGCTCGGCGTGCTGCTCCTCATCGAGGTGGCGCTCGTCGTCATCTTCGACATCGCGGCCGTCGTCGACCCGGCCAAGGAGGGCCTGTCCCTCCACGCGTTCAACCCGGACACGCTCACCGGCGCGGGCGTGGCCACCTCGCTCTGCTTCTGCATCGCGGCCTTCACCGGCTTCGAGCAGGCCCCCGTCTACGCGGAGGAGACCAGCCGCCCGCAGGTCGTCGTCGCCCGCGTGATGTTCTTCGCCGTCGGCTTCGTCGCCGTCTTCTTCGCGCTCAGCTCCTGGGCGCTGACGGTCGCGGCGGGCCCGTCCGGCATCGTCCCGGCCGCCCGGGAACAGAGCGCGGGGCTGCTCTTCGGTCTCACGGAGTCCCGGCTCGGCGGCACCTTCACCGATGTGCTCCACGTCCTCTTCGTGACCGGCATGTTCGCGGCGATCCTCAGCTTCCACAACGTCGTCGCGCGGTACGCGTTCGCGATGGGCCGCGAGGGGCTGCTGCCCGCAGCGTTCGGCCGCACGAACACGTCCACGGGCGCGCCGGGCACGGGTTCGCTGCTCCAGACCGTCGTCTCCGTCGTGGTCGTGATCGGCTTCGCCGTCGCCGACGACGGCAAGGCGGGCGATCCGACCGCGCCCGTCCTGCACCTGTTCACCTGGGGCGGCAACATCGGCGCGCTCGGCGTGATCCTGCTGATGGCCACGGCGTCCGTCGCCGTCATCGTCTTCTTCGCCCGCAGGGGCGCGGCCCGCGCGCAGGCCTGGCGCATCGCGGCCTCCGCGCTCGCCGCGGTGGGCCTCCTGGTCATCGCCGGCTACACCGTCAAGGACTTCGACATCCTGGTCGGCGCGGGCCCCGACTCCACCCTGAGCTGGGCGCTGCCGGGCATCATCTTCCTGGCGGCGGTGGTCGGCGTCGCGTACGGGGCGATCCTGCGGGCCAGGAACCCGGAGGCGCACGCGAGGATCGGGCTGGGCAACGAGGCGTTCCAGCTCGAGAAGGCGTCGTCCTCGCCGGGCGCGTAACGGTTCCACGGGGCTCGGTCGGTCACCGGCTCAGCCGAGTTCGTCCTCCATGGCCGGACGGGCTCAATGATCCGCGGCCGCGCCGGAGATTCCGGCGCGGCCGCGGTCCTCCGGGGTTCCCCCCCCCGCAGCTAAATGATCAGGGACAGCAGCAGCACCAGACCGCCCGCCACCACGGAGATGATCGTCTCCATGACGGACCACGTCTTGATCGTCTGCCCCACGTCCAGGCCGAAGTACTCCTTGACCAGCCAGAATCCCGCATCGTTGACGTGCGAGAAGAACAGCGAACCCGCACCGATGGCGAGGACGAGCAGGGCCGTGTGCGAGGTCGACATGTCCGCGGCCAGCGGAGCCACCAGGCCTGCCGCCGAGATCGTCGCCACCGTCGCGGAACCCGTCGCGAGCCGGATCGCCACCGCGATCAGCCAGGCCAGGAGCAGCGCCGGGATCGACCAGTCCTTGGAGAAGTCCAGAATCATCTGGCCCACGCCGACGTCGATGAGCGTCTGCTTGAAGCCGCCGCCCGCGCCCACGATCATCAGGACGCCCGCGATGGGGGCGAGCGACTTCTCGACGGTCGTCGAGAGCCGGTCCTTCGTGAAGCCGGCCGCGCGGCCCAGCGTGAACATGCCCACGATCACCGCGGCGAGCAGCGCGATCAGCGGCGACCCGATGACGTCGAAGACCCGCTGCACGGTGGCCTCGGGGTCGTCGACCACGATGTCCACCAGCGCCTTGGCCAGCATCAGGACGACGGGCAGCAGCACGGTCGCCACCGTCGCGCCGAAGCCGGGACGCTTCTCCAGGTCCTCCGAGGGACGCTGCGGAATCATCTTCTCGGGGGCGGGAACGTCCACCCAGCGCGCCGCGACCTTCGAGAACAGCGGCCCGGCGATGACCACCGTCGGGATCGCGACGAGGACGCCGAGGGCGAGCGTGACACCGAGGTTGGCCTTGACCGCGTCGATCGCGACGAGCGGGCCGGGGTGCGGCGGGATGAGCCCGTGCATCACGGACAGACCGGCGAGGGCCGGGATGCCGATCCGCATCAGCGAGTAGTTGCCGCGCTTGGCGACCATCAGGACGACCGGGATCAGCAGCACGATGCCGACCTCGAAGAAGAGCGGCAGACCGATGACGGAGGCGATGAGCACCATCGCCCACGGCATCGCGCGCCCGCCCGCCCTGGCGAGGATCGTGTCGACGATCTGGTCGGCGCCCCCGGAGTCCGCGAGCAGCTTGCCGAGGATCGCGCCGAGCGCGATGAGCACGCCCACGCCCGCGACCGTCGAGCCGAGCCCGGCGGTGAAGCTGGCGATGGCCTTGTCGAGCGGGGCGCCCGCGAAGGCCCCGAGCGCGAGCGACCCGACGGTCAGCGCGAGGAACGCGTGCAGCTTGAACTTGGTGATGAGCAGGACGATGACGGCGATGCCCGCGAGGACGGCGATCCCCAGCTGGGCATGGCCCGCCGAGGTGATCGGCTCGACGGGATCCGCTGCCAGCATCTCGACGCTGAGATGGGTCACGGTGCTTCCTTGTGCGTGATGGTGGTGGTGCGGTGCGGGGGCGCAGGACCTAGTCGAGGTCCCGCAGGGCCACGACCGCCCGGTCGGCGATCTCCTCGGGCTCACCCGAGACATCGACGTCGACGCCCGCCTCATCCGCCCCGAGAGGCTGAAGCGTGGCGAACTGGGAGTCGAGCAGCGCCGTGGGCATGAAGTGGCCCTGCCGGTGCGACATCCGGTTCTCGATGAGGGCCCGGTCACCGGTGAGGTGGACGAAGACGACGCCGGGCGCGGCCGCCCGCAGCCGGTCGCGATAGCTGCGCTTCAGCGCGGAGCTGCTGACCACCCCGCCGAGCCCGGACCGCCCGTGCGCCCAGGACCCGATCGCGTCGAGCCAGGGCCACCGGTCGTCGTCCGTGAGCGGCGTGCCGGACGACATCTTCCGGATGTTCTCCGGCGGGTGGAAGTCGTCTCCCTCGGCGTACGGAACGCCGAGCCGGTCCGCGAGCAGGGGGCCGATCGTGGTCTTGCCGGTCCCTGCCACGCCCATGACCACGACGACGTGGGGGGTGCGCCGTTCCTGCATCGCGTCCTGCCTCGCTGTCTTCATCGACATCGGTCGGTTGTTCACGTCACTGAAACTCATTAGGTCCGACAAATTCAAGAGCCTGTGACATAAAAGTCTGACTTATTCTCCGCGTCCGGCTCCTCGTAGGCTTCCGTCATGACCGCACAGGCCCGAGGGCTGCACTCCCGCGTACTGGAAAGCCTCGGGCCCGCCATCACCGCGGGCGAGTACCCGCCGGGCAGCGTGTTGCGCACCGACGAGCTGGCCCAGCGCTTCGAGGTGTCCCGCTCCGTGATGCGGGAGGCCGTCCGGGTCCTGGAGTCCATGCACCTCGTCGCGTCACGGCGCCGCGTGGGCGTCACCGTGCTGCCCGCCGAGGAGTGGAACGTCTACGACCCGCAGGTCATCCGGTGGCGGCTGGCCGGCGCCGACCGGCCGCGGCAGCTGCGCTCCCTGACCGTCCTGCGCTCCGCCGTCGAGCCGGTCGCCGCCGGGCTCGCCGCCCGGTACGCCACGGCGGCGCAGTGCGCGGAGCTCACCGAGTGCGCGCTCGGCATGGTCGCCCACTCCCGCGGACACCAGCTGGAGGGCTACCTCAGGCACGACGTCGCCTTCCACCGGGTCATCCTCAACGCCTCCGGCAACGAGATGTTCGCCCGGCTCGGCGACGTCGTCGCGGAGGTCCTCACCGGACGCACCGCGCACCAGGTGATGTTCGAGGACCCCGACCCGCCCGCCGTCACCCTGCACGTCCGGGTCGCCGAGGCGGTCAGGGAGGGCGACGCGGTCCGCGCCGAGGCGCTCACGCGGGAGATCGCCCTCGGCGCCCTTGAGGAGCTGGACATCCTCGCGCCCTGAGCCCACGACCTCGGGAAAGGTCGGCGACAATGGGCTCCATGTCCCGACGCGCGCCACGCCCCACCGCCACGTCCTGCCCCTGCGGGCACCCCCTGCCGTACGAGAAGTGCTGCGGCAGGCTGCACCGCGGCGAGGCCACCGCGGCCACCCCCGAGGAGCTGATGCGCTCCCGCTACAGCGCCTTCGCCGTACGGGACGAGGGCTATCTGCTGCGCACCTGGCACCCGCGGACCAGGCCGCCGCGCGTCGAGTTCGACCCGGCGCTGCGCTGGGTGGGCCTGGACGTCGAGGCGACCACGGAGGGCACGGCGTTCCACACCACCGGTACGGTCACCTTCCGGGCGCGCTACACCGACAGCGGGCGCCCGGACTCCCTGCACGAGAAGAGCCGGTTCGAGCGGGTCGACGGGGCATGGGTGTACGTCGACGGCACCTTCATCGACTAGGCCGTACCCCGCACCCCCGCCGGGCGGCGCCGCTCACAGCACGTCCCCGAACTCGCTCAACACCCCTGGCGGGGTCAGCGCGTTGACGTAGTGCCCCGGCCCGTGATCCTCGAACGAATACGTGAACGGAATCGTCCGCGTCAACGCGAGACGCGCCGCGAAGAACGCCAGCGGCGCCACCACCGCGAGTCCGGCGAGGCTGTCCATCTGCGGATAGTGCAGGCCCGGGTCGCTCACCTCGGCCCAGCCGCCGTCCCGCGGCCCCCGCGCCAGCTCGGTCAGCGAGCGCCCGGCCGCCCGCGCCCTGCGGCCCGCCATCCGGCGCAGCTGCCCGCGCAGCAGGTCGCCCGGGAGCGACACCGCGTCGATCGCCGTCTCGGCGGCGAAGGCGAGCGTCCCCTCCGCCACCCCGCGGGGCCTGCGGTAGTGCAGCTCGCGACCGAAGGGGGCGTACGGCCCGACGGGCCGCGGCGGCAGCGCGGGCACGACGTCACGGTCGAAGATGTAGCGCAGCAGCCGGTCGCGCAGCACGTACTCGCCTCGGTGGTCGGTGGCCCGCGCGCACGCGTCGGCGAAGTCGGGCCCGCCGAGCAGCGGCTGGCCGAAGGTGTAGACGGCCCGCAGCCGTTCGGCGACGGAGCGGTAGCGCTCCTCGTGGGCGAGGACGACGCCCATCAGCGCGGCCATCGCCCCGCCGAGGCTGTGCCCGGTGATGTACAGCGCCTCCATGCCGTCGCCGCGTACCCCCTTCTCCTTCGGGTCGACCGACTCGCCGCGGGCCGCCCGGTCGAGGGCCTGCATGATCAGGTGCCGGGTGGCGCGCATGTTGCGGTAGAAACCCGCGTGCACCTCGTGCCGCTCGCCCGCCAGGTCCACGCAGAGCGTCTCGGGGCGCACGTCGGCGTCGGTGAGGATGCTGATGATGTCCTCGGGCTGGGTGCCGCGGTAACAGAGGATCACCACCCGGCGGTCCTTGTCCTGGATCAGATACGCGGCCGACGCGATGTACATGGCGTCCACCCGCTGCTCGAAGACCCGGCAGCGGTTCTCCTCCAGGCCCAACCTCGACATGATCATGGCGACGGTGCGCGGGTCGCCGACCCGGCCGACACCGGCGTACGCGTACGCGGCGCACGTCGCCATGGTGTGCGGGACGGGCCCCACGGTGTCCGGCAGGCCCTTCTCCGCGGCCAGCAGGTCCACCAGGTCGCGGTGGACGGGGAAGGCCGGGTGCCCCGGCGCGCCCCCGGTGGGCTCCTTGAACGGGCGCAGCTCCGCGAAGCTCGGCCCCCTGGCGAAGTCGTCCCGCATGGCGTTCCCCCCACGACGAGCGGTGGCTGCACCGGAGCTGCGAGCACACCACCGGCCCGGCACACCGTCAACTCACCGGTCCTCCGGCGGTCGGCACCCGACGGGACTTGGCCATCGCCCGCGCCCCGCGCGTGGGACTGATGGGAACCCAGACGCACACGGGGTGTGAACGGAACACCCGCCGTCGCCCGCCGCACCCGGGGCAGCCCGATCCACGGGCCCAAACGCCCTGGCCCGCCCGCCAGTTCGAGGCACTCGGCGGGCCCCGCACATAGGCGGGAACCATCGCTGCGGCCGACCGGAGCCGCCAGTAGCGTCTGCCTGCCCCCTGTCCCGTACGCAGTACCGCCACCAGCCGTGCGAAGGAACGTGCGAAGGAAGAGGCGCCCGATGGCCGACACCGGACAGCACCAGCAGAGTCACGAGCGATACATGGGCGGCAGCCCGGAAGCCGAGCGCCGGATCTTCGAGCGGCTGACCAAGGAACTGATCAAGGTCCAGGAGAAGAACCGGCGCGCGGCCCGGGCGGCGGACATCGGCCGCGTCCAGCACGAGAAGGCCGCGCTCGGCGTGGAGAACGCCCGGCTGCGCTTCCACGACGACCTGCCCGACACCCTGCGCTGCGGCTTCGCCCAGCCCGGCGCCCAGTACCCGGCGACCGTACGGCTCTCCAACGCCGGCGGCATCCGGCAGGCCGACGGCGCCCCCGACCTGCGCGGCGCCGCCGTGCGCGTGACCGTCTCCACCGAGGAGCACCACGACCTGCTCGCCACCAACCACCCGGTCTCGCACGCCCGCGACGCCCGCGAGTTCGTCGCCTTCGCCAAGGCCATGGCGGGCGCGACGACCCGGCTGCACAAGGCCGTCGCGCTCTTCGTCGAACTCCCGCTCACCGTCGGCCTCGCCACCGCCACCCGGATGCGCCGCAACATCCAGGCCGCCACCCGCCGCACCGTGCACAGCCTCGCCGCCGAGACGTACTGGAGCCGCAGCGCCATCCTGTGGGGCGAGGCCGGACCGGTCCGCTACCTGCTGCGCCCCGCGGGCGGCGCGGCCACCGCCAGGTCCGACCCCGAGCGCCGCGACCCGCAGTACCTGCGCCGCGAGCTGGAAACCCGGCTCGCCCGGCAGGACGTCACCTTCGAACTGTGCCTCCAGCGGTACGTCGACGAACGCCGCACCCCCGTCGAGGACGGCTCGGTGGAGTGGCTGGAGTCCGTCGCCCCCGCCGTGCCCGTGGCCACGCTCACCATCCCCAGCCAGGACCTCGACACCGCCGAGGCGCGCGCCGCGGGAGGCCGCGTGGAGGTGATGGGCTTCAACCCCTGGTTCACCACCGACGACTTCCGCCCGCTCGGCAACCTCAACCGGGCCCGCAAGTCGGCGTACGAGGCGAGCGCCGCCCACCGGCACGGCCTGCGCTTCGTCACCGAGGAGCCGCTGCGCAACAAGCTGCTCGGCATACCCACCGACACGGCCCTCCGGCTGCTCAACCGCTACGTGCCGTGGCACAAGCTGCCCGTCCAGGCCGGCCTGCTCAACCTCGTCTTCCTCCGCAAGGCGCTGCGCCGCTTCAACCTCATCGACACCGACGTGTACGAGGCGCCGCCGAAGACCATGCCCGTGCCCGCCCCGGTCGACGAGCAGCTGCGCACCGTCCGCTCCTACGACGGGACGTACAACGACCTCTCCAGGCCGGCCATGGGTGCCGTCGGCGCCCCCTTCGGACGCAACCTCAAGCCCGTGTACCGGCCCGACCTCTTCGACGTCCCCAACCCGGTCACCGTCAGCCGCGAGCTGCTGCACCGCGACACGTTCCTGCCCGCGACCTCGCTGAACGTCCTCGCCGCCGCCTGGATCCAGTTCCAGGTCCACGACTGGGTCAACCACCGCCGCCACAAGCCCGGTGGCAAGTCCGTCGAGGTGCCGCTGCCGCCCGGCACCACCTGGTACAACACCCCGGGCGGGCCCGCCGAACGCGTGATGCGCTTCGCCGACAACGAAGGCGTCGAACTCCCCGGCGACCAGCCGCCGATCCTCTTCGCCAACACCGCGTCGCACTGGTGGGACGGCTCCGAGGTGTACGGCGAGAACGAACACACCGCGAGGTTCCTGCGCGAGCCCGACGGCGGCGCCAAACTCCGCCTGGAGGAAGGCCATCTGCCGCTCGGCCCGAACGGCGTCCCGCTGACCGGCTTCGCCGAGAGCTGGTGGATGGGCCTCAGCGCCATGCACACCCTCTTCGCCCGCGAGCACAACGCCGTCTGCGACGCGCTGCGGCAGGCCTACCCGTCGATGAGCCAGGAGAGCGTCTACCACACCGCGCGTCTCGTCGTCTCCGCGCTCATCGCCAAGATCCACACCGTGGAGTGGACGCCCGCGATCCTCGCCACCGAGGCCATCGACATCGGCCTGCGCACCAACTGGGAGGGACCGCCGAGCAGTTGGCTCAACAAGCTCGGGCTCTGGCTGTTCGAGTCCCACTCGCTGACGGGCATCCCCAAGACGTTGCCGGACCACCACGGCACGCCGTACTCCCTGACGGAGGACTTCGTCACCGTCTACCGCATGCACCCGCTGATCCCCGACGACTTCGAGATGCGCGAGCACCGCTTCGGACAGCGCCTGGAGACCCTCGGCTTCCACGACATCCAGGGCTCCGCCGCCGAGGCCGCCATCCGCAAGACGGGCCTCGCCGACACGCTGTACTCCTTCGGCATCTCCCACCCGGGCGCCATCACCCTGCACAACTTCCCGCGCGCGCTCCAGCACTTCGAACGCGACGGCGAGATCATCGACCTCTCCGTCGTCGACCTCGTCCGCACCCGCAGGCGCGGCGTGCCCCGCTACAACGACTTCCGCGCAGGCCTGCACAAACAGCGCATCCGCCGCTTCGAGGACCTGTCGCAGGACCCCGAGACCGTCGCCCGCCTCAAGGACGTCTACCGCTCCGTCGACGAGATCGACACCGTGGTCGGCCTCTTCGCAGAGAACCCGCCGCACGGCTTCGGCTTCAGCGACACCGCGTTCCGCATCTTCATCCTGATGGCCACCCGGCGGCTGCAGAGCGACCGCTTCCTGACCGTCGACTTCCGCCCCGAGATCTACACGCCGCTCGGCATCGACTGGGTCCAGAAGGGCGGCATGAACTCCGTCCTGCTGCGGCACTGCCCGGACCTCGCGGGCCTGCTGCCGCGCGGCGCCAGCGCGTTCGCGCCGTGGCGGCAGGTACAGGCGATGAGCGACAGGGGCGAGCGTGCGGGCGGCTGACGGCGACCCCGGCCACCCGGGCCTCGCGGACCTGTTCGCCAGGCCCCTCCTGGAGACGGTCTGGCGCCGCCGCACCCACCGGGTGAGCCGCGGCGCCGCCGTCCCCGCGGGCTCGATGAGCTACCGGTCGCCGCACGAGCCGCGGCCCCTCTCCGAATTGGAGGAGGCGGTGCTGATCGCGCTCACCGGCTGCACCGGCCTCACCATGCCGGACCGGCCCTTCGACGACCCGCGCGACGGCAAACCCATCATGGCCAAGCCCAACATGACCATGGCGGGCCGTACCGCGGGCAGCCCCGACAACGCGCAGGGCACGCACTTCTTCCTGATCAACGACTCGGGCACGTACTTCCTGCGCAGGCTGGACCCGGCCCCCTCCACACCCCTCGACGCCACGGCCCTGCTGGAGCGGGCGCGACAGGCGAAGGTCCGCGTCCTCGACCACCGGCTGGACGTCGCCGATGGCCTGCGCGACTTCCCCGCCTACCTCGACTCCAACCGCTTCCTGTCCAACCTCCCGGGGACGACCCTCCTCTTCCCCGTCGTGGACCTCTCCCACCAGTACATCAACGCGCTGATGTACCTGCTCACCCAGCCGGACGACGTCCGCCCCACCGTGGTCGACGACCGCAACTTCTACCGCCCGGCGGGCGTGAAGAAGTGGGTGAGGAACGGCTTCCTGAACGGCGACATCAAGCTGCCGCTGGGCGCCCTCGGCCCGTTGCGCACCCAGATCGAGGCCGACCTGCTCCTGCAGAACCTGATGCTGACCGCGGAGGCGATGGGCCTCGGCGCGTGGATCCACGCCTCCATCAACCCGCAGATCGCCCTCGGCGACCCGAAGTTCTCCCGCGCCTACGGCCGCATGCTCGGCTTCACCTTCGTCACCCCGCGCTGGCGCCCGCAGGACGCGTGGCGCTGGCACGTCCCGCTGCCCAAGTACGCCGACCTGCGCTCCCACCCCGTCGGCCTGCGGTCTCCGGAGGGCGAGGCGCTCATCGAGGCCGCGTGCCCGCCCGCGCACCGCACGATGGCGTCGGCGGTCGACGCGGTCATCCGCGCCAAGTTCGGGCCCGGCGGAACGTACGGCGACAAGGACGTCTTCACCCGCATCTACAAGGAGGGGTACGGGCAGCGGTACCTCGCGGAGGCGAGCGAGTACGAGGACCGGGTCGTCGGCTGCGCACGGGACATCTGTACGTACATCCTGCGCACGCACCGCCGCTTCCCCGCGCACACCGACGCGATCCACGTCCCCGGCGTCTGGCTCCAGGTCCACCACGTCGAGTCCGAGTACTACGACCGGTTCTTCGCCGACGGCCTGACGGACGCACACCGCGACCACGAAGGGCTGTGGGACACCTGACACCCGCTTGAGCCCTACGCCAGCGGCGGCACCACACAGGCGATCAGGAAGGGCCCGGGTTCCGCCAGGCCCCGCTTCAGCAGCGCCGCGAACTCCTCCGCCGTGCCCGCCCGTTCGGCGGGAACCCCCATCCCGCGTGCCAGCGCGACGAAGTCGAGGGGCGGCCCCGACAGGTCGAGGAGCCTGCGGGCCCGCTCCCCGCCCGCGACCGCGCCCACCGCGCCCAGTTCCAGATTGAGGATCGCGTACGACCCGTTGTCGAAGACGACCGTCGTGACGTCGAGCCCCTCCCGTGCCTGCGTCCACAGCGCCTGGAGTGTGTACATGGAGGCGCCGTCGCCGACCAGGGCGAGCACGGGCCGGTCGGGGCAGGCCACCCCCGCCCCCACCGCGACCGGCAGCCCCTGCCCCATGGCACCGCCCGTCAGCGTCAGCCAGTCGTGCGGCGGCGCGCCCGCCGTCGCGCCCGGCAGCCACAGCCCGGAGGTGTTCGCCTCGTCGACGACGACGGCGCCCTCCGGCAGCAGCGCCCCGATCACCCCGGCCGCCGACTCGGCCGTCAGGCCACCGCTGGGCAGCGCGGGCCGTACCGCCTCCTCCCGCACGTGCCGCGCGCCGGGCCCGACCACCTCGGCGAGCCCTTCGAGCGCCGCCGTCACGTCCTCCGCGCCGGCCGCCAGCGTATGCACCGCGCACCCCTGCGGCACCAGCGCGCCGCCCTGCCCGGGATACGCGAAGAAGGTGACCGGCGACGCGGCACCGGCGAGCACCAGGTGCCGTACGCCCGCGAGCTGTCGGCTCGCGCCGGCCGCCAGGTACGCGAGCCGCTCCACGGCGGGCCGCCCCGCGCCCCGCTCCATGCGGGCGGGAAAGGTCTCGCCGAGCAGCCTCGCGCCGGTCGCCGCGGCGATGCGTCCCGCCGCCTCCAGACCGGCCCCGCGCACGGCGTCCCCGCCGAGCAGCAGCGCGGCGTCCTCGCCGGACCGCAGGGCCCCGGCGGCGCCCGTCACGGCGTCCACGGAGACGAGACCGTGCCGCGCGGGGGCGGGACGGGCGGCGGCCGGTGCGTCGCCCGCCTGCGACCAGGACACGTCGGCGGGCACGACCAGCGTCGCGACGGCGCCGGGCGGACCGGTCGCCGCGGTGACGGCGGCGGCGACGTCACCGGCGAGTTCGGTGGCGTAGTAGGTGCGCCGCGTCCATGCCGAGACGGTGCGGGCGAGCGCCCCGATGTCGGACTCCAGGGGCGCGTCGAGCCGCTTGTGGTGCAGGGCGTGGTCGCCGACGACGTTGACGACGGGAGTGGCGGCCCTGCGCGCGTTGTGCAGGTTGGGCAGGCCGCCCGCGAGGCCGGGGCCGAGGTGCAGGAGCGTGCAGGCGGGGCGCCGCGTCATGCGTCCGTAGCCGTCGGCGGCGCCCGTGGCGACGCCCTCGAAGAGGCAGAGCACGGGCCGCAGTTCAGGCGTCTCGTCCAGGGCGGCCACGAAGTGCATCTCGGAGGTGCCGGGGTTGGCGAAGCACGCGCGGACGCCTCCGTCCACGAGTCCGTTGATCAGGATCTGCGCTCCGGTCGGCATGGCGGTCCGCCTCTGCTCGGTGGCGAGGGCGCGCGGTGGGCGACGGCGCCCGGCGCGTGGGGGAGGCCAGTCTTCACGGGGTGCGGGCCATGGCGGCAGCCGGGATCCGGCCAGCCGGTACGGGCGCCCCGGGTCCGAACCTGCGCCGGTAGCCGGACGGGCTGAGCCCGGTCTCGCGGCGCAGCCGGGCCCGCAGGTTGGCGGCGGTGCCGAGGCCGCTGCGGTGCGCGACCACGTCGAGGCGCTCCTCGCCGCGCTCGATGAGTCGGCAGGCCAGCGCCACACGCTCACCCGTGAGCCAGGCCAGCGGGGTCGTGCCGAGCTGGGCGCGGAAGCGGCGGTGCAGGGTGGCGGGGCTGACCCCGGCGCGGGCGGCGAGAGCGGTCACGGTCACGGGTTCGCCGAGCCGCTCCCGCGCCCAGGCGAGGAGCGGCGCGAGGGACTCGTCCCGGACGGTGGGCACCGGCCGTTCGATGAACTGCCGCTGCCCGCCGTCGCGATGGGCGGCGAACACGAGCCGCCTGCTCACGGAGCACGCGACCTCCGCACCGAAGTCCGTGCGCACGATGTGCAGGCCGAGATCGAGGGCGGCCGCGCTGCCCGCCGCGGTGAGGATGTCGCCGTCGTCGACGAACAGCACGTCGGGTTCGAGCTGAACGGCCGGAAACCGCTCCCGGAAGGAGTCGGCCCACTGCCAGTGCGCGGTGGCCCGCCGCCCGTCGAGCACCCCGGCCTCGGCGAGCGTGAACGCCCCGCTGCAGAACCCGACCAGGCGGGCGCCCCGCGCGTGGGCGCGGCGGACGGCGTCGAGGACGGCGGGGCGGCGCGGTACGTCGGTGTCCGGCCGGTTGGGCACGATCAGGGTGTCGGCGGAGTCGGCGGCGTCGAGTCCGGCCACGCCGGTGAGCGTGAAGAAACCGTCCCGCATCGGGGTGCCGGGTCCGGGCGAGCAGAGCGTGAAGTCGTACAGCGTGCGGCCGAGTTCGGGCCTGCGCAGCCCGAAAACCTCCGTCGCGCAGCCGAGTTCGAAGGGGTTGGAGTTCTCGTCGACGATGACGACGACGCGGTGCGGCGGTCGCGCGGCGGACGAGTGCGAGGATCCTTGCGCCATGTGCGATTTCTAGCACTCGTGGCGGCGGTGGGCCACGTCGCAAGATCACGGCATGAACACCGAACCCGGCAACGCGTCCATTCCCCGGCCCATCGCGCTCGACCGGGCCTTCGCCTCCTTCGACGCCCTGTGGAGCCCCCGCATCGTCACCTCCGTCAACGACTACGACGTCCGCGTCGCCAAGGTCGAGGGCACCCACGTCTGGCACGTCCACGACGACACCGACGAGTTCTTCCTCGTCCTCGGCGGCGAGCTGCACATCGACCTGCGCGAGCCCGCGGGGGAGCGCCGGGTCACGCTCCCGCAGGGCTCGCTCTTCACCGTCCCGCGCGGTATCGAGCACCGGCCCCACGCACCCAAGGGCGCCCGCATCCTCCTCTTCGAGCCCACCGGCACCCCGACGGTCGGCGACCGCCACGACGAGATCCCGGACCACGTGGACGCGACGACAGGAACGCCTA
Source organism: Streptomyces venezuelae (assembly GCF_008642355.1). Taxonomy (NCBI): domain Bacteria; kingdom Bacillati; phylum Actinomycetota; class Actinomycetes; order Kitasatosporales; family Streptomycetaceae; genus Streptomyces; species Streptomyces venezuelae. The sequence continues at coordinate 1,514,745 of NZ_CP029193.1, read as the reverse complement.
TTCAAATTTGACTAGACTGGGCGGCATGCCCGAGAAGATGATTCCGCTCCTCCCGTGCCGCACCGTCCAGCCGGTGGTCGACTTCTACACCGCCCTCGGCTTCGAGACGACCTTCTTCCAGAAGAGCCCCTATCCGTACGCCGCCGTCGAGCGCGGCCGCATCGAGCTGCAGTTCTTCGCCATGAAGGAGTACGACCCCCAGCAGTCCTACTCCGGGTGCTACGTCGTCACGGACGACGTCGAGACGCTGCACGCCGCCTTCCGCGCCGGTCTCAAGGCGGCGTACGGCAGGATCCCCACCCGCGGCCTGCCCCGCATCGGGCCGCTCAAGGACATGTCGTACGGCATGCGCCAGTTCCTGATGACCGACCCCGGCGGCAACAGCATCCGCGTCGGACAGCGGATCAGCGAGGACCGGTCGATGCGTCCCGCGCCCAAGGAGACCTTCGCGCGGGCCCTGCACATGGCCGACCTGTTCGCCGACTCCAAGGAGGACCTGCCCGGCGCCGCGAAGATCATCGACAGGGCCCTCGGCCGCACCGACGAGCACCCCACCCCCGTACAGGAGCTGCGCCTCCTGGTCCTGCGCGGCGACATCGCCCGCCGCCTCGGCGACGAAGGCCTGGCCGAGCGGCTGCTGACCCGCGCCGCCGACCTCCCGCTCACCGCCACGGAGCGGGAATCCGCGCGGGACGCCCTGGCGCGCCTGGCCGAGCTGCGGGAGTAGCGGCCCGGCCCCGGACGGGCGCGGACCGGCACCCTCCGTATGGGAGCCGTCAAGACGGCCGAACGCGCCGTATGGAGGGTGTCAACGCCGGCCGTGGACGGTGAAAAGGACGGTTACCTCTAACCGTCCGAGCAACTACTGCACCGTCCACTTCCTTCAGGAGCTCACGATGGCCGACGTGGCCTTCGTCGTCACCACGCTCGCGCTCTTCGCGCTGGTGGCCCTCGTCGCCAAGGGGGTGACGAAGCTGTGACCGCCGAGAACATCGTCGGCCTCGTCGTGGCCGTCGCCCTCCTTGGCTATCTCGTCCTCGCCCTCGTCTTCCCGGAGAGGTTCTGAGTACGGATATGAGCCCCGTTCTTGCCGGTGTGCTCCAGCTGCTCGCCCTCGTGGCGGCGCTCGCGCTCGCATACCGTCCGCTCGGCGACTACATGGCCCGCGTCTACAGCTCGAAGAAGCACCTCCGTGCCGAGAAGTGGATCTACAAGGCCATCGGCGCCGACCCCGACACGGAGATGCGCTGGCCCGCGTACCTGCGCGGCGTCCTCGCCTTCTCCGCCGCCGGCGTCCTCTTCCTCTACCTGCTGCAGCGGCTCCAGGGCTCGCTGCCCGGCTCGCTCGGCTTCAAGTCCATCGACCCGGACCAGGCGTTCAACACCGCGGCGTCGTTCGTCGCGAACACCAACTGGCAGTCGTACTCCGGCGAACAGGCCATGGGCCACGTCGTGCAGACCGGCGGTCTCGCGGTCCAGAACTTCGTCTCGGCCGCCGTGGGCATCGCCGTCGCGGTGGCCCTCGTACGCGGCTTCGCCCGGTCCCGCACCGGTGAGCTCGGCAACTTCTGGGCCGACCTCGTGCGCGGCACCGTCCGCATCCTGCTCCCGATCTCCGTGATCGGCGCGCTCGTCCTGGTCGCCTGCGGCGCCCTGCAGAACTTCTCCGGCATCCACGAGGTCGGACAGTTCCTCGGTACGAAGCAGGAATGGAACGGCGGCGCCGTCGCCTCGCAGGAAGTCATCAAGGAACTCGGCACCAACGGCGGCGGTTACTTCAACGCCAACTCCGCCCACCCCTTCGAGAACCCCGGCCCGGTCTCGAACCTCTTCGAGATCTTCCTGATCCTGCTCATCCCGTTCGCACTGACGCGGACCTTCGGCAGGATGGTCGGCTCGCTCCGGCAGGGCTACGCGATCCTCGCCACGATGGCGACGATCTGGCTCGGCTTCACCGCGCTGATGATGTGGACCGAGTTCCACCACGGCGGCCCGGCCTTCGACCTCGCGGGCGGGGCGATGGAGGGCAAGGAGAACCGGTTCGGCGTCGCGGGATCGGCGATCTTCTCCGTCGCCACCACGCTCACCTCCACCGGCGCGGTGAACTCCTTCCACTCCTCGTACACCGGCTTCGGCGGCGGCATCCAGCTGCTCGGCATGCAGCTCGGTGAGATCGCGCCCGGCGGCACCGGATCCGGCCTTTACGGCATGCTCGTCATGGCCCTCATCGCCGTGTTCATCGCCGGACTGATGGTCGGCCGCACCCCCGAGTACCTCGGCAAGAAGATCGGCACCCGCGAGATCAAGCTGGCCGCCTGCTACATCCTCGTCACCCCGGCGCTCGTCCTCGGCTTCACGGCCGTCGCGATGGCCCTGCCCACCCCGGGCGACTCCATGACGAACACCGGCGCCCACGGCTTCTCCGAGATCCTCTACGCCTACACCTCAGGGGCCAACAACAACGGTTCGGCCTTCGCGGGCCTGAACGCCGACACGCAGTGGTTCAACAGCACGATCGGGCTCGCGATGCTGCTCGGCCGCTTCCTGCCGATGGTGTTCGTCCTCGCGCTCGCCGGGTCGCTGGCCGCGCAGCAGCCGGTTCCCGAGACGGCGGGGACCCTGCGCACCGAAAAGCCGCTGTTCACCGGATTGCTGGTCGGCACGATCATGATCATCACCGGTCTCACCTATTTCCCCGCGCTCGCGCTGGGACCGCTTGCCGAGGGGCTCGCGTCATGAGCACAGACACCGAGAAGCACCAGGCCGACGACCGGAACGAAGGGTCGCTCGCCACCGCGGACCGCGCCCCGCACCAGGACGTCCCCACGGGGCACAAGCCCGCCGACGGCGACTCCGGCAAGGTCGGCGCGGGCCTCTTCGACCCGGCGCAACTCCTGAAGTCACTGCCGGACGCCTTCCGCAAACTGAACCCGCGCGTGATGGTCAAGTCGCCCGTCATGTTCGTCGTCCTGATCGGTTCGGTGGTCACCACCGTGCTCGCGCTCAAGGACCCGGGGGACTGGTTCGGCTGGGCGATCACCGCCTGGCTCTGGCTGACCACCGTCTTCGCCAACCTCGCGGAGGCCGTCGCCGAGGGCCGCGGCAAGGCGCAGGCCGACACCCTGCGCAAGGCCAAGACCGACACCGTCGCCCGCCGCCTCTCCGGCACCGCCGAGGAGTCCGTGGCCGGCACCGACCTGCGCATCGGTGACCTCGTCGTCTGCGAGGCCGGCGACATCATCCCCGGCGACGGCGACGTCGTCGAGGGCGTGGCGTCCGTCGACGAGTCCGCGATCACCGGCGAATCGGCGCCCGTCATCCGCGAGTCCGGCGGCGACCGCTCCGCCGTCACGGGCGGCACGAAGGTCCTCTCCGACCGCATCGTCATCAAGATCACGACGAAGCCCGGCGAGACGTTCATCGACCGCATGATCAACCTGGTCGAGGGCGCGGCCCGCCAGAAGACACCCAACGAGATCGCCCTGAACATCCTCCTGGCGTCCCTCACCATCGTCTTCCTGCTCGCCGTCGTCACCCTCAAGCCCTTCGCGATCTACGCGGGCGCCGACGACCAGACCTCGATGATCGTCCTCGCCGCGCTCCTCGTCTGCCTGATCCCGACCACCATCGGCGCCCTGCTCTCCGCGATCGGCATCGCGGGCATGGACCGCCTGGTCCAGCGCAACGTCCTCGCCATGTCCGGACGGGCCGTCGAGGCCGCGGGCGACGTGTCGACGCTGCTCCTCGACAAGACCGGCACCATCACCCTCGGCAACCGCCGGGCCGCCGAGTTCGTGCCGGTGCGCGGCACCACCGAGGCAGAGGTCGCCGACGCCGCGCAGCTCTCCTCGCTGGCCGACGAGACGCCCGAGGGCCGCTCCGTCGTCGTGCTCGCCAAGGAGAAGTACGGCCTGCGCGAGCGCCACCAGGGCGAGCTGACCGGCGCCGAGTGGATCGAGTTCACGGCCCAGACCCGCATGTCCGGCGTCGACATCGACGGCCGCAAGGTCCGCAAGGGCGCGACCGGTTCGGTCATGGCCTGGGTCGAGGAGCGTGGTGGAGAGGTCGCCGAGGACGCGCAGGAGATCAACGACCGGATTTCCCAGGCCGGCGGCACGCCGCTGCTCGTGGCTCTGGAAGACGCCGACGGGGCCCGGGTCCTCGGGGTGATCCACCTCAAGGACGTCGTCAAGGAAGGCATGCGCGAACGGTTCGACGAACTGCGCCGCATGGGCATCAAGACCGTCATGATCACGGGTGACAACCCGCTGACCGCCAAGGCCATCGCGGACGAGGCGGGCGTGGACGACTTCCTCGCCGAGGCCACGCCCGAGGACAAGATGGCGCTGATCAAGCGTGAGCAGGCCGGCGGCAAGCTGGTCGCGATGACGGGCGACGGCACCAACGACGCCCCCGCGCTCGCCCAGGCCGACGTCGGCGTCGCCATGAACACCGGCACCTCCGCCGCCAAGGAGGCCGGGAACATGGTCGACCTCGACTCCAACCCGACGAAGCTCATCGAAATCGTCGAGATCGGCAAGCAACTCCTGATCACCCGGGGCGCGTTGACGACCTTCTCGATCGCCAACGACGTCGCGAAGTACTTCGCGATCATCCCCGCGATGTTCGCGGTCGCCTACCCGTCGCTCGACAAGCTCAACATCATGAACCTGTCGTCGCCGGAGTCCGCGATCCTCTCCGCCGTCGTCTTCAACGCCCTGATCATCGTCGCGCTCGTGCCGCTCGCCCTCAAGGGCGTCCGGTACCGGCCGATGAGCGCGGACAGGATGCTGCGGCGCAACCTCGGCCTCTACGGCCTGGGCGGGCTCGTCGCCCCGTTCATCGGCATCAAGATCATCGACGTATTCATCTCCCTCATCCCCGGCATTGGGTGACGCAGCCATGAACAACTCCGTAGGAAACACCGCCCGGCTGATCGGCGCCGGCCTGCGCGCCCTCCTCGTCCTCACCGTCATCTGCGGCGTCCTCTACCCGCTCGCCGTGACCGGCGTCGCCCAGGCCCTGTTCCACGACAAGGCCAACGGCTCCGAGGTGACGGCGGACGGCAGGACCGTCGGCTCCGAACTCATCGGCCAGCGCTACGACCTGCCGCTGAAGGAGGGCCAGGAGACGGCCGAGCCCGACCTCAAGTGGTTCCAGCCCCGCCCCTCCAACGGCCTCGGCGAGAACAGCGTCAACACGCGGTACAAGCTGCTCCTGTCCGGCGCCACCAACCTCTCCGGCGCCAACAAGGAACTGATCAAGCAGGTCGAGGACGCCAAGGCGGCCGTCATCAAGGACAACTCCACCCCCGGCCACCGCGTCAGCCCCTCCGACGTGCCCCCCGACGCCGTCACCTCCTCGGGATCCGGCCTCGACCCGCACATCTCCCCGGCGTACGCGGACCTCCAGGTCCGACGCGTGGCCGCCGAGAACCACCTGCCCGTACGACAGGTCCAGGAGCTGGTCGACGACCACACCGACGGACGCACCCTCGGCTTCATCGGCGAGCCGCGCGTCAACGTCCTCCAGCTCAACATCGCCCTGAAGGAACTCACCGGCAAGGGGTGACCAGATGACCCGGGTGCTGGTCGTGGAGGACGACACGCAGCTCGTACGGGCGCTCGTGATCAACCTGAGAGCCCGTCAGTACGGGGTGGACGCCGCCCCCGACGGAACCACCGCGCTGCGCCTGACGGAGGCCCGGCAGCCGGACGTCGTCATCCTCGACCTGGGCCTGCCCGACATGGACGGCATCGAGGTGCTCAGACTCCTCCGCGGCCGCACCCGCGCGCCGGTCCTGGTCCTCACCGCCCGGCGTGCCTCTGCCGAGAAGGTCGTGGCGCTCGACGCGGGCGCCGACGACTACATCACCAAGCCGTTCGGCATGAACGAGCTCCTCGCCCGGCTGCGGGCCGCCGTCCGCCGCACCCAACCCGTCCCGGCCGGACGGGAGACCGCCGTGATCGCCACCGACGGCTTCACCGTCGACCTGGCCGCCAAGAAGGTCACCCGCGACGGCCGCGACGTACGCCTCACCCCCACGGAGTGGCAGCTCCTGGAGATCCTCATCCGCCACCCGGGACGCCTCATCACCCAGCGGCAGCTGCTGCTCGACGTGTGGGGCCCGTCCCACGGCACGAAGACCAACTACCTGCGCGTCTACATGGCGCAGCTCCGCCGCAAACTGGAGACGGACCCCTCCCGGCCCCGGCACCTCGTCACGGAGCCGGGAATGGGGTACCGGTTCGATAACTGACCACGGACGGGGGCGCATGCGGGCAGCAGGGCGTCAGGGTGCCGGGTCCGCGTCCCGCAGCACCGTTCGGATGAATTCCTCGGCACCCGAGATCTGCTCCGCGTCGATCTCCACCTCCTTGCCGTCCGGGTGCCGCACGACGATGGAGAGGTTCGCGCGCCGCTGCTTGATCCAGAGCTGCGCGGACGCCACCAGGGCGGCGACCGTACCGCTGCTGACCGCCGTCAGGACGAGCTCCGACACGGCCCCCATCTGGCCGGGCTCCGGCGCCGCGCCCGCGAGCCCGACCCGGCCCCGCAGGTCGTCCTCCCGCTGCAGCCAGGCGTGCAGATCCCGCACCAGCGCCGCGTCGGACCCCGCAGGACCCCTCACTTCGATCCGTACCGACATGACCTCACCGCATCCGTTCCCGCGTCCGTGCGCACGTCTCCGTGTGTCCGTGTCCGCATGGACGTCTCGTCATACTGTGCCCCACGACAACTCGGCCCGTACGGGGGAGAATTGGGCCGACCCGAGACGAAGTGGTGAGGCAGTGCGCACAACGGTGGCCGCGTTCGACGTGGGCGGTACCCATTCCCGGCTCCGCGGCGGCCGGGCCGGTGAACCGGAGTACGGGGAGTGGAAGGTGCGCACCGCCGACTTCCCGTCGCTCGGGGACCTCGTGACCGCGACCCTCGGCGCGGCGGGCCTGCGCCCCGAGTCCGTGGTGCTCGCGGTCGCGGGCCGCGTCCCCGCGCACGGCAACGTACAGATGACGAACCTGCCGCACTGGCCGCTGTTCGAGAGGGACGCGTTCGCGGCCGAGCACGGCATCCGGCTCCGCGTCGTCAACGACATGACGGCCACCGCGCACGGCATGGCGGACCTCGGACCGGACGAGGTGCGTCCGCTCACCCGCCACGACGCCGCCTCGCACGCGGACGAACTCCTCGCGGTCTCCGTGGGCAGCGGCGTCGGCAGCGCGCTCCTCGACGGGGGCGGGGAGGTGCGCACGTCCGAGTCGGGGCACGTCACCTGGCAGCCGGTGGACGCGTTCGAGGCGGGTTACCTCGCCTTCCTGCGGTCCGGGAGCGGGGGGATCGGCGGGCTCGCGGGGGTCGTCACCGTCGAGGAGTCCATCGGCGGGCTCCGCGGCTTCGACCGGATGTACGACTACGTGTGCCACGCGACGCCGCCGGCCCCCGGCCTGCACGCCGGGGTGACCGAGGCACGGCGGACCGGCGCGGCCGTGGCGCCCCTGATCACCGCGGCGGCCCTGGCCGGCGACCCGTGCGCCCGCGAGGCCGTCCGGCTCTTCGCCGCCCTCTTCGGCCAGTACCTGCGCGACATGGTCCTGGTGTGCATGCCCGCGGGCGGCGCCGTCACCCTGACGAGCGGAGTGCTGCAGGCGCCCGGCGTCGCGGAGTTCCTGTGCGCGGAGACGGCGTTCCTGGACCGCTTCATCAGCCCGGGAGCCTGCCACCACGACCTGCTCGCGGAGGTCCCGGTCCGACTCGCCCTCGACCCGCTGGTGGGCGTGCGGGGCGCCTACCGGCTGGCGACACGGGACGCGCTGGGGGAGGGGCAGGCTCCGTGAAGACCTAGAGCGGCGCGCACCACCCGTCGGCCCCGGGCAGCCCCGCCGCCTCCTCCGGACCCCACGAGCCGCGCGCGTAAGGCAGCGGCGCGTCCCGCACGTCCAGCGCCGGGGCCACGATGCGCCACGACTCCTCCACCGTCCGCATCGACACGAACCGGCCCGTCCTGCCGTGGATCGCGTCCGCGAGGAGATGCGTGTACGCCTCCCACGAGGGCCCCGCCGCCTCCAGATCGAAGGCCAGATCCACCGGCATCGGCCCGGGATCCGCCCCGGGCCTGCGCGCGTTGACGGTCAGCACCGCCCCGCCGTGACCGCCCAGCCGGAACCGCAGACGCGCGGGCCCAGGATCCTCGCCGGCGAACCAGAGCCGGCGCTCGGCGGGCACGAAGTCCACGACCACCTCGATCGCCGTCGCCGCCATGCCCTTGCCCGAGCGCAGCAGGAACGGCACACCGCGCCAGCGCTCGGCGTCGACGTCCAGGCGCAACGCGGCGAACGTCTCCACCGCCGAGTCGCGGGCCACCCCCGCCTCCGCCCGGTAGCCCGCGTACTGTCCGCGCACCAGCCGTCCCGGCTCGACCGGGCGCACCCGGGCGAGTGCCTGCGCGATCCGCTCGCGGAAGGCCTCCGCGGTGCCGTCGGCGGGCGCCTCCATCGCCACTGTCCCGACGAGTTGCAGCAGATGGCTCTGGACGACGTCACGGACCGCGCCGATCTCCTCGTACAGAGAGCCGCGCGTGTCGACACCTCTGCTCTCGCAATGCGTGATCTGCACCCGGGAAATGGTGTTCCTGTCCCACGCGGCGGCGAGAAAGGGATTGCAGAAACGGAAAGCCAGGAGATTTTCGACCGCTTCCTTGCCGAGGTAGTGATCCATTCTCAGGACGGAGTCGGCCGAAAACACCTTCAGCAGCGATTCGTTCAGCGCCCGCGCCGAATGAAGATCGTTGCCGAAGGGTTTCTCGACGAGCACGGAGCCCGGCGGAAGGCGCACGGCTCCCATCGTCGCGATCGTCCCGGAAGCCAGCGGGGGCGGGACGCCGAGGAAGTACACGGAACGGTCCGCGGCGCGCAGCGCCCGCGCCACCTCGTCCATGGTGTCGCGCCGCGCCGTGTCCCCCTCGATGTAGCAGGTCCTGGCCAGCAGTCCGTGGACCGTCACCCCGTCCGAAGGGCCGCACATGTCGTGGACGGCCGACGTCACGAACTTCTCGAAACCCTCCCTGCCGAGACCGGGCAGACCGACCGCGACGATCAAAGGCGAACACTGTTCGGAAAACGGGAGTGACAGACGATAGAGGGCGGGCCAGAGTTTTCGTCGCGCCAGATCACCGGTCGCGCCGAAGAGAACCAAGGCATCTGACGATGCGTTCGCCACGCACCCTCCCCAGGAAGAACCCGACGCCCGCGAGAATACCCAAGCCACCCCTCCGGGACACGTCTCGCGGCCTTTCGAGAGCCGTATAATTCGCTCCACTTGGCTTGACCCACGGGGGTGGACCGGTGTCGGCAGGGGAAATGCACGGAACGGTCACGGGCGCGCCGTCGCGCGACGCGCCCGTGACCGGCTCGCAGACCAGCTGGGAGGGGCTCCGCAGGCTGCTGGACGACCGCACGGGCGGGCGGCCCGGCCGGAACGCGCCGGACACGGAGGAGAGCCGCCGTCCCGCCGTCGGATCGGTCGACGAGCTGTCGCGAGCCGTCACCGCGGACCCCGAGTTCGGCCGCCGGCTGATCGAGAACCTGCTGAGGTTCCGGCCCGCCGAGGCGGCGCCCGCGGACCGGCCGCCGCTCCCCGTCCCCCACCAGCTGCCGCTCGACCGCCCCGGGTTCGTCGGCCGCGACGACGAACTCGCCGAACTGGACCAGCTGCTGGGGGAGCGCCGCGGGGTGGGCCCCGACACCGCCGTCATCTCCTCCGTCGGCGGCGCCCCCGGCGTCGGGAAGACCGCGCTGATGGTCCACTGGGCGCACCGCTCACGCGACGCGTTCCCCGACGGACAGCTCTACGTCAACCTCCGGGGCTACGGACCGGGCATCCCCCTCGAACCCGCAGAGGTCCTCGCCGACTTCCTGCACGCGCTGGACGTGGCCTCACCCAAGGTGCCGCAGGAACTCGAACCGCGCGCGGCCATGTTCCGCACCCTCCTGCACGAACGGAAGATGCTGCTCCTCCTGGACAACGCCCGTGACACGGCACAGGTGCTCCCCCTGCTGCCCGGCAGCGCCACCTGCGTGGTCATCGTGACCAGCCGCAACCGCCTCCAAGGGCTGGTGGGGACCTACGGCGCGCGCTCCATCCGCCTCGACACCCTCAGCGAACGAGAGTCCATCGAGCTGCTGACCGGGATCGTCGGCGGCGACCGCGTGCTGCACGAGCCCGGCGCGGTCGAGGAACTCGCGGCCGGCTGCGGCCATCTGCCGCTGGCCCTCAGCATCGTGGGCGAACGCGTCGCCGCGTACCCGCAGTGGCCCATAGCCGACCTCCTGGAGGGCCTCGGCGACGAGCGCCACCGGCTCGACACCTTCGCCGCGGACGGCGAGGACACCGGCGCCGAACAGCGCGAGGTGCGCGTCGCCTTCTCCTGGTCGTACCGCGCACTCGGCACCGGCAGCGCCCGCTGCTTCCGGATCCTCGGCCTGCACCCCACGGGCGAGTTCAGCCTCCTCGCCGCGGCCGCCGCGACCGGCGACTCCCGTGCCCGCACGCACGTGTACCTGCGCGGCCTGATCGACTGCCATCTGCTCGAACAGGTGGCGCCCGACCGGTTCCGCTTCCACGACCTCATCCACGACTACGCCGCCGAGCGCGCGTACGAGGAGGAGTCCGAGGAGTCCCGCGCGGAATCCATCAGGCGCTGCCTCCTCTGGTACCTGCACACCGCCGACGCGGCGAACCGGCAGCTGATGCCGCACCGGCGCGCCATCGACCTCGACGCGCTGCCCGACCGCTGCGAACCGCTCCGGTTCGCCGACGGGGCCGAGGCCCTCACGTGGTGCGACACCGAACGGACCCACCTGATCGCCCTCGTGCGCCAGGCCGTGCAGTGCGGGCAGGACGCCATCGCCTGGCAGCTGCCCGTGGTCCTGTGGAGCTTCTTCAACGTGCGCAAGCTGATGACCGACTGGATCGTCACCCACGAACTGGGGCTGAGCGGCGCCCGCCGCTCCGGCTGCCACATGGGCGAGGCGTGGACGCTGAACAGCCTCGGCAACGCCTACCGCGGCACGCTGGAGTTCGACAAGGCCGTCGAGGTCTGGGAACAGGCCCTGGCCATCCGCCGCCGCATCGGCGACAAGTACGGCGAAGGGACCTCGCTCAACAACCTGGCGGGCGCACTGCGCCGGATGGACCGCATCGAGGACTCGATCCGCTGCTCCAAGAAGGCCCTCGCCATCCACCGGGAGATCCGCGACCGCTGGAACGAGGGCATCGACCTCAACAGCCTCGGCACCGCCTACCGCGACCTCGGCCGCATCGAGCAGGCGATCGCCTACTGGCTCGACGCCCTCGTCATCCAGCGCGAGATCAAGGACCTCTTCGGCCAGGGCACCTCGCTCAACCACCTCGGCGAGGCCTACCGCACGGCGGGGCGCGACGACGAGGCCGTGTCGACCTTCGACGAGGCGCTGCGGATCAGGCGCTCCTTCGGCGACGAACCGGGCGCCGCGGCGACCGCCGTCAACCTCGGCGCGACACTCGCCGCCATGGGCCGCCCGAAGGAAGCCGCCATCTACTACTCCCTCGCCCTCAAGGATCTCGAACGGCTCGGCGACCCCCGCACCGAAGCGGTCAAGGAAGCCCTCCGCGCCCTGGACGACGACATCGCGCCCTGGACCCCGGACCCCTAGGGACGGAGATCCCGGACCTCTGTGAGATCGGCGAGCTGCGCCCGCAGCCAGCTCTCGGGCGAAGTGGTCAGGAGCGGCTCCCGCATCCGGCGCGCCCGCGCGGCACGCTCGGCGGGCGGCATCGCGAGGGCCTGCCCGAGCGCCGCCGCGGTCGCGCGCACATCACGCGGATCGTCGACCACGACAGCGCCCGCGCCGAGCCGCTCGGCGCTCCCGGTCCTGGCCGACAGGACGACCACCCCCTCCCGCCCGTTCACCAGCACCCCCTCCTGGGCGACCAGATTCATCCCGTCGTGCACGGAGTTGACCAGCAGGACGTCGTACTCCCGCAGAGCCGCCATGGCCCGCACCCGGTCCTCGTCCCAGTACACGGTCAGGACCCCGGGAAAATCCCGCTGGATGGCGGCGACGGCCTCCCGCACACGCGCCGCGTACCACGCGTACTCGGGGACGGCGGGCCGTGAGGGCGTCAGACAGCACACGAACCTGACGCCGTGCCGCAGCTCCGGGCGCTCGGCGAGGAGCAGCGCCAAGGCCTCGAACCCCCGCAGGACGTTCTTCGCGGGATCGAGCCGGTCCACCCGCACCAGCAGCCGCGCACCGGCCCCCGCCCCCTCCCGCAGCCGCCGGAAGGTCTCGGACCACCGGTCCGCCTCCGCCGTGCCGAACACACCGGACAGGTACTCCTGGTCGGGCGGCGCCGGATAGCGCCGGACCAGCGTCCGGCCACCCGCATGCCGGACCGCGCCGGACACGGTGTCGACCTCGTGCCCGGCCTCCCCGGCGAACCGGAGGAAGGAGTCCGCCCACCGCTCGCACTGGAAACCCAGCACGTCCGCCGCGAGCATGCCGCGCAGGAGCAGCCCACGCGCCGCACCCGGCAGCCCGGCCAGCGACGCGGGACCGGCGAACGCGGCGTGCACGAAGAGCCCCACCGTCTGCGTGGGCAGCAGGGAGCGCAGGAACCCGGGCGCCGTGGCGAACTGGTAGTCCTGGAAGCAGACGACGGTACCGGGACGGCAGTACGTCGCCGCCGCCGCGGCCACACCGCGGTTCACCCGCTGATACGCCCGCAGCGCCGCGCCGTCGCCGAGCGGACCCGGGCCCCCCTCGTCCAGACCCCGCGGAAGGTCCGCCCACAGATCGTGGAGCGCGTACCAGAGCCCTCGTACGCCCGCGTCCTCGTAGTACCGCCGGTAGTCCGCGGCCCCGAAGGGCACCGGCCGGAACTCGTATCCCAGGCCGAGACCGGCGAACCGGCCGTCCCGCACCGCCTCCCGGTCCTCCTCGCTCGCCGACGGTGCCAGCCAGCACACGTCGCCGCCGAGCGCCCGCGCGGACCGGTCGAGCAGCGCCGTCACACTGCCCGCCCGGCGCTCCGGAGCCAGGCCTGACGGGGTGGCACGGAACGTCACGGGCCCCCGGTCGGACACCAGCACCACATCGGCCGTACGCGCCCCCCGCGCGGACCGACGTCCCACCCTCAGCCCTGCGTTCCGTCGAGCGAGGCCTCGAGAATGTCCTGGGAACGGCCCCTGCCCGTGCCCAGGGCGAGCGCCAGGGAGTGCACGAGGCCCAGGTGGACGGTCTCCACCACGCCGTACACCTCGCTGTCGACCAGCAGCGGCACGTCGACGAGCGCGGCCGCGCTGCCGCCCGAGCCGCCGAGCAGCCCGACCGTGGGCACCCCGCGCGCCCGTGCCGTCTTCAGGCCCTCCAGGATGTTCGGCGAGTTGCCGCTGACGCTGATGGCCACCACCACGTCGCCCGGCGTCAGCAGACGGGCCAGCTGCTCCGAGAACACGCGGTCGTAACCGACATCGTTGGCCAGCGCGGTCAGCAGCGGGGTGTTGCCGGTGAGCGCGTTCGTCCGCAGCCCCGCCGCCTGCGGGCCCGAGGTCATCGCGAGATCGCACGCCAAGTGGGCCGCCGTCGCAGCGCTCCCGCCGTTCCCGATGGCGTAGAGACAGTTGCCGCTCGTCCTGACCGAGTCGAACAGCCGGACCGCCGACGCGAACGCGGCGGACTCCACCGCGAGAGCGGCGTCGGCCACCAGATTCTGGAACGCCGTACAGACGGCGGAAGCCCGGTGCGCACCGCCTCTGCCGTCTAACGCGTCCACGTCGTCCCGCACGTCCGAGCGCCCCATAACAACCCCCACCCGTCACAGCCGACTTCGGATTGGCCAGCATGCCCGAAACCTCGGACAGCGGTAAGAGCGCCACTCCTCAGATGAGTTGCGTCGCTATCATTTGGGCAGCGGTGCGGCACAGCAAGAGGGGGACCAAGTGCGGTTGGCCGGCGGCTCGAACTCCCATGCAGTGCTCATCGGTTGCGGCAGCTACGACGACGTCGAACTGCCGCACCTGCCCGCGGTCCGCAACAACCTCGACGACCTGCGGACCCTGCTCACCAGCCCCCACAACGTCGCACTGCCCGAGGAACGCTGCACGCTCCTGCGCGACGTACGGGAACCGCAGAAGGTCGGGGCGGCCCTCAGCCGCGCGGCGAGCGGCGTGGAGGACATGTTCCTGGTCTACTTCGCGGGCCACGGCGCGCTGGACGAACACGGACTGCTGCACCTCCTGCTCACCGGGAGCGACACCCGGCTGCTCGGCTGGACGAGCCTGCGCTTCGACCTCATCCGCCAGACCATGGCGTCCGCACCGGCGAGGAACCGCGTCCTGCTCCTCGACTGCTGCTTCTCCGGCCGGGCCATCGAAGCCATGGGCGACACCGCGTCGCTCTACTTCGGCCAGCTGGAGATCGCCGGTACGTTCGTCCTCGCCTCCGCCCCCGCGAACACCCCGGCCCGCGCGCCCCTGGGCGACCGCCACACGCTGTTCACCGGCGAGCTGATCAAGTTCCTGCGCGACGGGTCCGCCGCGGAACCGGAGCTGCTCACCCTCGGCGCGGCCTACCGCCACACGGCCCGCGTCCTCGCGGCCAAGGGCGAGCCGAGACCCCAGCGCTGCGGTACCGGGACGAGCGACCAGCTGGCCCTGGCCGCGAACACCGCGTTCCGCGGGCTCACCGCCGAGGACGTGCCCGAACGGCTGAGCAGCGCCGTCGGCCTGGGCGAGGCCGGTGACCTGGCGGGAGCGCTGGAGGCCCTGGACGTCCTCGCCCAGCAGTGCGGCCGGGTCCTCGGCGCCCGCCACGAGCTCACCCTCCTCACGCACCGGGCTCTGGCGCACGCCGAGGGGGAGAGCGGCCGTGCCGCCGCCGCGGCCGCCCGGTACGGGCGCCTCGCCGAACAACTGGCCGCCCAGCACGGCCCACGCCACCCGGACACCCTCCAGGCGCGCCACGAGCACGCCCGGTGGGCCGGTATCGGCGGCGACGCCGAGGCCGCCGCCGACCTCTTCGCCGAGCTCGCCGTGGACGCCGCCGGAGCGCTGGGCCCCGAAGACGTGCGTGCGCTCAGCTGCCGGTGGCAGCACGCCCACTGGCTGGGAGTGAGCGGCCACCCGGAGCGCGCGGCGGCGGCCTTCGCCGAGCTCGCCGAGAACTACCGCTCCTCGCTGGGCGAGCGGCACGGCGACACGCGGGCGGCCCGCCGCAACCACGCCTACTGGCGGGATGCCGCGGGACCGGCCTGAGCGCCCCGTCCCGCGCGACCCGCACAACGCGAAAGGCCCCAGTCTCTCGACTGGGGCCCTGCTGGTGTCCGAGGGGGGACTTGAACCCCCACGCCCGATAAAGGGCACTAGCACCTCAAGCTAGCGCGTCTGCCATTCCGCCACCCGGACAAGGTGTCTGTCTTCGCGGGGCGTTTCCCGCGGCGACACAGAGAACATTACCAGGCTTCCAGGGGTGTCCGATCACCCCCGCCACCCCTCGTGAACTGCGGATGACGACACCCGCCCGCCCTTGGGCGCGGAGCCGCGGAGAGAGAGGATGAGGGGGACCACCAGCAGCGAATGCGGGAGGAGCCAGCGTGAGCGGGTCCAGCACGGGCAAGGCCGTCACCGGTGAGGACGAGGTCGTCGACCTCTGTCGCGAACTGATCCAGATCGATACGAGCAACTACGGCGACCACTCGGGCCCGGGGGAGCGCAAGGCCGCCGAGTACGTCGCGGAGAAGCTCGCCGAGGTGGGCCTCGAACCCAAGATCTTCGAATCCCACCCGGGCCGGGCCTCCACGGTCGCCAGGATCGAGGGCGAGGACCCGTCTCGGCCCGCGCTCCTCATCCACGGCCATACGGACGTCGTCCCGGCCAACGCGGCGGACTGGACGCACCACCCCTTCTCCGGGGAGATCGCGGACGGCTGTGTCTGGGGCCGGGGCGCGGTCGACATGAAGGACATGGATGCGATGACCCTCGCCGTCGTCCGCGAGCGCATGCGCACCGGCCGCAAGCCCCCGCGCGACATCGTCCTGGCCTTCCTCGCGGACGAGGAGGCGGGCGGCACGTACGGCGCGCGGCACCTGGTCGACCACCACCCCGACCTCTTCGAGGGGTGCACGGAGGCGATCAGCGAGGTCGGCGGGTTCTCGTTCACCGTCAACGAGAACCTGCGGCTCTACCTCGTCGAGACGGCCCAGAAGGGCATGCACTGGATGAAGCTCACCGTGGACGGCACCGCCGGCCACGGATCGATGATCCACAAGGACAACGCGATCACCGAGCTCTCCGAGGCCGTCGGGCGGCTCGGCCGCCACAAGTTCCCGGTGCGCGTCACCAAGACCCTCCGGCACTTCCTCGACGAGCTCGGCGACGCCCTCGGCACCGAGCTCGACCCGGAGAACATGGACGAGACGCTCGCCAAGCTCGGCGGCATCGCCAAGCTCATCGGCGCCTCCCTGCAGAACACCGCCAACCCCACGCAGCTCGGCGCGGGCTACAAGGTGAACGTGATTCCGGGCCAGGCCACCGCGCACGTCGACGGGCGCTACCTGCCCGGCTACGAGGAGGAATTCCTCGCCGACCTCGACCGGATCCTCGGTCCGCGGGTCAAGCGCGAGGACGTACATGCCGACAAGGCTCTGGAGACCTCCTTCGACGGTGCGCTCGTCGACGCCATGCAGACGGCGCTGCGCGCCGAGGACCCGATCGCCCGCGCCGTGCCGTACATGCTCTCGGCCGGCACGGACGCCAAGTCCTTCGACGATCTCGGCATCCGCGGCTTCGGCTTCGCGCCGCTGAAGCTGCCGCCGGAGCTGGACTTCGCAGGGATGTTCCACGGCGTCGACGAGCGGGTGCCGGTGGACGGCCTCAAATTCGGCGTCCGCGTGCTCGACCGGTTCATCGACGCGTCCTGACGAACAATCGTCTGCGCGTGCGTACTTGACTGAGAAGAGTGAAAGGGAGCGACCGCTCGTAGCCTCATCACTTCCTCCTCGTTACAGGTCATGCAGTCCGCGGCTGGGACTGCATTGCCAACAAGGAGGAATAATGATCAAGAAGGTCGTCGCCGCTGTGGCTGCCACTGGCGGTCTCGTGCTCGCGGGCGCGGGCATCGCCACCGCCGACGCCGGCGCCCAGGGTGCCGCTGTGGGCTCTCCCGGTGTCGTGTCGGGCAATGTCGTCCAGGTGCCCGTGCACATCCCGGTGAACGCCTGCGGCAACACGGTCTCCGTGATCGGGCTGCTGAACCCCGCCTTCGGCAACACCTGCGTCAACAAGTGACGTCGTTGTGCCTCGCCCCTTGAGGGTCTGAGTCCGTCGGCCCCGGAGTGCGTGCCATGCGCTCCGGGGCCGATGGGCATTCCGCGTCCGGGCAGCGGGCCCGTACGCATTCCGGCAGGTTGAAGGCAGGGAACAGCTATGCGACAGGTCACGCGCAAAGGCCTGATCACCGTGGCGGCCGCGACCGGCGTGCTCGCCGCCACCGGCGGTTACGCACACGCGGACTCGGGTGCCAAGGGAAGCAGTGCGAATTCGCCCGGCGTGTTGTCGGGCAACAACGTCCAGCTTCCCGTCGACGCACCGGTCAACGTATGCGGGAACACCGTGAACGTGGTCGGCGTCCTGAACCCGGCGATGGGCAACAGCTGCGTCAACGGCGGCCACAAGGGCGGCGGTTCGCACAAGCCGTCCGGCGGGGCCAAGGCGCAGGGTCACGCCAGTGACTCGCCCGGCGTCGGCTCGGGCAACAACGTGCAGTTGCCGATCAACGCCCCCGTGAACGTGTGCGGCAACAGCGTCACCATCGGCGGCCTCGGAAACCCGGCCATGGGCAACGAGTGCGCCAACGAATCCGGTTCCACGGTCACCCCGCCGGGCGGCGAGAAGCCCCCGACGGATCCCGAGGAGCCGGGCAAGCCGGAACACCCCGGCAACCCGGAGGAACCCGGCAAGCCGGGCAATCCTGGTGAACCCGGTCACCCCGGTCACCCGGGCAACCCCGGCGACCCGGAGACGCCCGGGGGCTCGCAGTCCCCGCACGACCCGGTCAAGCCGATCCAGGACCGCGCCATGCCCAACAACCCGCAGGCGCAGGTCGTCACCCCGCCCGAGGGGAAATCGCAGCTCGCGTCGACCGGCAGTGAGCTGCCGCTCGGCCTCGCGCTGCCCATCGGCGCGGGCGCGGTGCTCGCGGGCGCCGTGCTCTACCGCAGGGCCCGGGCGTCCGCCTGAGCCACTGCACGCCGGCACGCCGAACGGAGCGGGCCCCGCGACCGCGGGGCCCGCTCCGTTTCACCAGGTGGCGCGCAACTGGCGGATGATGCGCCGTTTCAGGCGCACCCTGCGGCTCCCGTCGGGGCGCAGACTCAGGCGGTCGAGCTCCCAGTGTCCGTACTCGGCGTGGTCCGTCAGCAGGCGCGTGGCTTCCTTGCGGGTGACCCCGCGCGGTACATACACGTCGACAAATTCGTATTCCGGCATCGCATCTATTGTGCGGGCACGGGCCTCGTACGGATAGCGTCTGCACTATGTCTGATGCTGCGCAGCCCACCGCTGCCGAGGTACGTGCCGCCGCCGAGGCGGTCAAGACCGCGCTCGACCGCCACCTGGCCGCGGTCGAACGCAGGTCGGGCGAGGACGATCCGGCCGTCTACGAAGCGTTCAACGAACTCGCCGCGGCCGCCGAGGAGTACGACGAACTCCTCTACGACCGCTACGACGAGGTCACCCCCTTCGAGATCCCCGGCACCGACGACGCGCTCCCGCCGTACCAGGGCCCCGACGAAGCCAACGCGCTGAGCGTGCTGCTCCGGCGCGACTACACCGTGGTCGAACCGCAGCGGCTCCTCGCCCAGGCCCAGCGGGTCGCCGACCTCGAAGCGGGCGGCACGGGGGGCGCAGGATCGGCGGACACCGTGCACAGCGCGCTCGGCGTCCTCTTCGGAGAGTTCGAACCGGACGAAATCTCCTCGCGGCACAAGGAATTCGGCCTGGAGGAGGGCGACTCCACGCTCTGGGTCACCGCGGTGGACACCCCGGCGGAACCGGGGGAGTGGCTCGACGCCCCCTTCGACCAGGCCGACCCGCACCGGGTGGTGTGCCGCTTCGACGTCAGCGTGGTCTTCGACGACGAACTGGACGACGACGGGCTCGAAGGCCTGGACACCGACGTCGACATCGACATCGACCCGGACGTGCCGGTGCCGCTCGACGACACCGATGACGCCGACGATGTCGACGACGTCGGGGACGCTCCCGGCGCCCGGCAGGCCGGCCGCTGACGGTTGCGTCCGGCGCCGTGGACCCTGGCGAATCGCTCCTGCGCTCGCCAAGGTCCGCGGCGCTCCGGGACTCTCAGGCCGTCGTCGTCGGCACCTGCGGGCGCAGCAGCGTCTGCAGACGCGTCGTGCGGTCCTTCCAGAGGCGTTCCGCCACCGCGCGCGGCAGAGCCTGCTCCACGCCCTGCACGACCGACAGATGCCGCTCCGCGCGGCTGAACGCGGTGTACACCCACGGCCGGGACAGCGCCTGGGCCGCGTCGCCCGGCAGTACCACGACGACCGCGGGCCAGCGTCGGCCGGCCGCCTGGTGCGCGGTGAGCGCCCAGCCGTGCCGCACCTCACGCTCCACCCGCTCCTTGGGTACGACGACGGAGCCGCCCTCGCACTCCAGGTGCAGTCCTTCCGCGTCGGCCCGCACCACACGGCCGAGCGTCGTGCGGCCCGGCGCGGGGGCGTGCGCGACCCGGTCGTCGGGGTCGAAGCCGCCGAACCGGCCGGGGCCCGGATTCAGCCGTTCCTTGAGGGCGGCGTTGAGCGCGCGGGTGCCCGCGGCGCCGCCGTGTCCCGGCGTGATGACCTGGGTGTGCTCGGCGGGCACTCCGATCGCCCGGGGCACGGAGTCCGCGACGAGCTGGACGGTGCGGTGGATAGCCTCCGCGGGGTCGCGCACGGGGACGAGGACGACTTCCTTGCCGGGCGCCTCGACCTGGTTGAGCTCGCCGATGCCGATGCCGGACGTCAGCTCGCCGACGGGGCCCGGGTCCGGGGTGCGCGAGACGACCTGCGGGCAGCAGCGCGCGGAGAGGAGGTCGGCGAAGACCCGGCCGGGGCCCGCCGACCAGAGCACGCCCGGGTCGCCGCTGAGGACCAGGCGGGCGCCGTCGGGCAGGGACTCGACGAGCATCGCCGCGGTCTCCACGTCCAGCTGCGGCGCGTCCAGGACGACCAGGAGGTCGAGTGCGAGCGCGCCCTCCGCGTCGCGCCCGGGGCCCTCGTCGCCCGCGAGGAGTCCGGCCACGGTCACCGCGGTGTCGTCGGCGCCCGTCGCCCGCGCGAGGCGGCGCCGTCCGTCGGCGCTGTGGGCCGCGGCGCACACCCGCAGGCCCAGCGCCGCCGCGGCGCTCACCAGCGCCGCGGGTTCGGCACGCGCCTCCTCGCCGCCGGAGTGCAGTACGAGTCCGTGCCCGGCGACGGCGCGGATCAGCTCGGCGGCGGACCCGGACGCCTGCGTGGCGGCGGCCTCCCAGTCGGGGCTCTCCAGCTCCCTGGTGTCGTCGGTCTCCTTGGGCAGGGAGTTGATCAGGCGGGCGAGGCCGTCGGCGAGGCTCTCCTCCGCGAGTGCGTACCGCTCAAGGCCGATCAGGACGCGGACCGGGCGCTCCGGCTCCGCGTCCTCCCCGACCGCACCGTCCTCTCCGCCGGCCTCGCCCCGCGTCGCCTCGACGTCCGTGCGCGGACCCGGCACCTCGGTCCCTTCGAGCGCGTCCTGGAAGACCAGGGCATCGCCCTCGGCGAGCGCGCCCTGGACCGCCGCGTCCGGATCCGGCACCGCGCGCTGTCCGAGCGCGGCGATCAGCGTCGCGACGTCGAGCGCCGCGTGCCCGGCGACGGCGGCCTGCTCCAGGAGCCACACGGTGATCGCGCGGCCCCTGCGCTCGTCGTCGGGCCCGCACTGGGCGCCGAGCAGCGCCCTGGCGAACCCGTCGGCCTGCTCGGGCCGCACGCCGGGGACCCGCAGCAACTGCCACGGGTCCGCACGCAGTTGCCCGTCGGCGCCGTCGCCGAGCGCGGCCGCCGTCGGCTCGGCGAGCGCGGGCGGCGCGCCTCCCTCGGCGAGCACGGCACGGACGGCCTCGACGGTCTCCTGCGCGGGTGCCCGGTCGGCCGCGGGCTGCTGCGGGCGCACGGGTTCGGGCGCGCGGGCCGGGGCGGGCCTGCGCGCGGGCTCCGGCTCCTGGAACGCGCTCGCGACGGGCTTCTCCCCGCTCTCCACGGCGCGCACGGCGGCCAGCAGGTCGGCGGCGGTGCCGCTCAGCTTCGTCCCTGCCTCGATCGGCCCCTGCTTCGACGCCTTCCGCTGCTCGATGCGCTCCCGCAGTTCGCGCTGCGCGGCGATCTCGGCCTCGGCCTCGGACAGCTCGGTGCTCTCGCCCTCGTCCTTGCTCTCGCCGGTGTCCGTCGTGGCCTCGGCGTCCGGCGCGGCTTCCTCCGCGCCGGGCGACTCCGCCTCCTCCGCGGCAGCGGCCCCGGGGTCCTCCGCGGCGGCGGGTTCCGTACTCACAGCGTGCTCCAGTCGTGATCGGGATAGCGGTGCACCGGCGCCGACACATCGTCGAGCGCCCTGCAGATCTCGTCAGGAAGACTAAGGGTCTCCACTGACAATGCGGCCGTGAGCTGCTGCGCGTTGCGCGCGCCGACGATCGGGGCCGTCACGCCGGGGCGGTCCCGCACCCAGGCGAGGGCGACCTGGAGCGGGGTCGCCGCGAGCCCGTCGGCGGCCGTCGCGACCGCGTCGACGACGTGGCCCGCCGTCTCGTCCAGGTACGGCGCGACGAAGGGCGCCATGTGGTCGGAGCCGCCGCGCGAGTCGGCGGGCGTGGAGTGCCGGTACTTCCCGGTGAGCACGCCTCTGCCGAGCGGCGAGGACGGCAGGAGCCCGACGCCCAGGTCGAGGGCGGCGGGCAGCACCTCACGCTCCACGCCGCGCTGCAGCAGTGAGTACTCCATCTGCGTGCTGGCCAGGCGGGTGCGGGTGCCCGGCGCCGCGAGCTGCCATGTCGCGGCCTTGGCGAGCTGCCAGCCGCAGAAGTCCGCGACACCCGCATAGCGGGCCCGCCCGCTGCTGACCGCGATGTCCAGGGCCTGGAGGGTCTCTTCGAGGGGTGTCCCCGGGTCGAAGGCGTGGACCTGCCACAGGTCCACATAGTCCGTGCCGAGGCGGGTGAGGGAGGCGTCGAGGGCGGCCAGGAGGTGGCCGCGTGAGCCGTCGAAGCGCCGCTCCGGGTCCGGGACGCTGCCCGCCTTCGTCGCGATGACCAGATCGCGGCGGGGCACGAGCCGCTCGACCAGGCGGCCGATGAGGTACTCGGCCTCCCCGTCGCCGTACACGTCGGCGGTGTCGACGAGGGTGCCGCCGGCTTCCCAGAACACCTTCAACAGGTCGGCGGCGTCGTTCTCCTCGGTGTGGCCCCAGGTCAGGGTTCCGAGTCCGATGCGGGACACGCGCAGGCCGGTCCGGCCGAGATGCCTCTGCTCCATGGGCGCTGAGATTACTGGCCGTGCCCCCGCGACGGGCGAGCCTGTGGACAAAGCAGCGATTGTGGAGAACCGGGCCACCCTCCGTCCCTGACGGATCGGGTGCCGCACGCTACAGTCCCGGGCACAGACACGTTACTCATGAGTACAGCGGTAAGGGGACCGGTCATGCAGCTCGGGATCAACCTCGGCTACTGGGGCGCGGGGATGGACGCGGACAATCTCGCCGTCGCGAAGGAGGCCGACAAGCTGGGCTATGCGGTCTGCTGGGCCGCGGAGGCGTACGGGTCGGACGCCGCGACGGTCCTTTCCTGGGTGGCGGCGCAGACGGAACGCATCGACATCGGGTCGGCCATCTTCCAGATCCCGGCCCGGCAGCCGGCGATGACCGCGATGACGGCGGCGACCCTCGACTCGCTCTCCGGCGGCCGGTTCCGCCTCGGCCTCGGCGTCTCGGGCCCACAGGTCTCCGAGGGCTGGTACGGAGTCAAGTTCGACAAGCCCCTGGCCCGTACGCGCGAGTACGTCGAGATCGTCCGCAAGGCCATGACCCGCGAGCGCCTCTCCTACGAGGGCGAGCACTGGACGCTGCCGCTGCCCGGCGGCCCCGGCAAGCCCATCAAGCTGACGGTCCACCCCCAGCGCGAGCACATCCCGCTGTACGTCGCCGCGATCGGCCCGAAGAACCTGGAGCAGACCGGCGAGATCGCCGACGGCGCCCTGCTGATCTTCCCGGCCGCCGAGCACCTGGAGGACACCGCGATCCGGCACCTGCGCGCCGGGCGGGAGAAGGCGGGCAAGACGATGGACGGCTTCGACGTCGTCCCGACGGTGCCGCTCGCCGTCGGCGAGGACGCGCAGGTCGACGCCCTCGCGGACATGTTCCGGCCGTACACCGCCCTGTACGTCGGCGGCATGGGCAGCCGCAAGCAGAACTTCTACAACCAGCTGGCGCAGCGCATGGGGTACGAGAAGGAGGCCGCCGAGATCCAGGACAAGTACCTGGCGGGCGACAAGGACGGGGCGGCCGCGGCCGTGCCCCGGCAGCTGATCGACTCCACCACGCTGCTCGGTTCCGTGGACCGGATCGCCGACCGCATGCAGGCCTACGCCGCGGCCGGGGTCACCACGCTGACGCTGGCCCCCGCGGGCTTCACGCTGGAGGAGCGGCTCGCCTCGCTGCGCGCGGGCACGGAGGCCCTGGAGCGCGCCGGACTGGCGTAGGGAAGAGGGGGAGCGAAGGGGGAAGCAGGTCTGCGGCCGTGGTGGGGGCTCGGGGGGTCTTCCCCGCCACGGCCGTCACGGGGAACAACGCGTCAAGGAGCCCTCGGTTACGGCCTCGTGGCGGGACAGGCGTCCACCGTTCGGCGCAGTCGGCCGGTACAGGTGTTGCCCCTGACGGAACCTCGCATTTGACTCGTTCTTCGCGAGGTTCGCGCGCAGGCCATGGAGGTGCCCGTGATGCTGTCGGCCAGGAGTGTCTTCGGAGAGATCCTCGACCACGACGAATCGTTCAGGCTCTTCTGCTCCATCGCGGCCAGCGGCGAGGCCCAGGGCGGCTGGGAGAACGGCCGCATCGCCGCGCTCGTACCCGAGGCCGAGCGCGCCCTCGCCCCCAGGATCACCCGGCACGGCGCCGACGAGGACAAGCACGGCAGGATCTTCCACGCGCTGCTCAAGAAGCGCGGCCTCCAGCCCGTCGAGGTCCCGCACGACACCGACTACACCATGCTCCTGGAGAAGCACGGCATCGGCCTCGCGCACGACAAGCTGAAGGCCGACGAGCCGCTGTCCGTGCGGGACATCGTCACGTACCTGGCCCACAGCAGAGTCACCGAACAGCGCGCCTCCGAACAGATGCGGCTGCTGCTCAAGTACTTCGGCGACCACCCCGACATCGGCCGCGCCGTCCGCATGATCTCCCACGACGAGGACAACCACCTCGCGTACTGCCACGAGGAACTGCTCCGCCTCGCGCGCGCGGGGCACGGCCGCGCCATCCAGCGCACTCTGCGCGAATGCGCCCACGCCGAGATCCGCATCCACCGCGACGTGAGCCTCGCGGTCATGGAGCGCATGGGACGCATCCTCCACTGGCCGCACGCCAAGAGGCAGCTCCTCACCGCCGGTATTCACGCCATGTACGGCTACGAGAGAGCCATCGGCTGGCGGCGCATGGTCTCCCTGAAGATGCCCCGACGGCGCGACGCCCTCGGCGGACCCGCCACGACGGCCACCGAATTCGCCTGAGCTACAGCCAGCCGCGGCGCTTGAACATGCGGTAGAGCACGATCTCCAGGACCGCCATCAGGAGGATCACCGCCGGATACGTCCACGGCCAGTGCAACTCCGGCATGTGGTCGAAGTTCATGCCGTAGATGCCCGCGATCATCGTGGGCACCGCGGCCATCGCCGCCCACGCCGAGATCTTCCGCATGTCGTCGTTCTGCCGCACGCTCATCTGCGCCAGATGCGCGGACAGGATGTCCGACACCAGCCGGTCCAAGCCCTCCACGGACTCGTTGACGCGCGTCAGGTGGTCGTTGACGTCCCGGAAGAACGGCTGCGCCGTCTCGTCCACGAACGGCACCGAAGGGCTCAACGGGTTCACCCCGGAGAGCCGTGCCACCGGCAGCGCCAGCGGACCCGTCGCCCGGCGGAACTCCAGGATCTGCCGCTTGAACCGGTAGATCCGCGACGCCGTGTTCCGCGACGAGCTCCCGCCCTCCGGCGAGAAGACCTCCGCCTCCAGGACCTCCAGATCGGCCTGCAGCTCGTCGGCCACCTCCAGATAGTGGTCCACGGACGCGTCGGCGATCGAGTACAGGACCGCCGTCGGACCGTGCTTCAGGACATCGGGTTCGGCCTCCAGACGGTGCCGTACGACACCGAGCGGCGCGCCCTCACCGTGCCGGACGGTGACCACGAACGAGTCACCCATGAAAATCATGACCTCGCCCGACGAGACGGTGTCGCTGTCCTGCTCGTACACGACCGGCTTGAGAACCATGAACAACGAGTCGTCGTAGATCTCCAGCTTGGGCCGCTGATGGGCCTTGAGGGCGTCCTCCACGGCCAGCGGATGCAGCCCGAACTCCTGGGTGACCCGCTCGAACTCGTTCTCCGTCGGCTCGTGCAGCCCGATCCACACGAACGCGTCACCCTCCGCCCGCGCCTGATCGAGGGCGTCGGAGAGGTCACCGGGGCCCTCGGTCCGACGCCCGTCCCGATAAATGGCACAGTCGACGATCACACCGCGCATTCTTCCCGGCCTTTCCGCGGTTGCACCACCTGGGGCGCATAGGCTGAACCGCATGCCCACGCTGATCCTCGTCCGGCACGGACGCTCCACGGCCAACACCGCCGGCCTGCTCGCCGGGTGGACCCCCGGCGTGGCCCTCGACGAGCGCGGCTCCGCCCAGGCCGCCGCGCTGCCCGACAGGCTCTCCGCACTGCCCATGTCCGAGGTCGTCACCAGCCCCCTGCAGCGGTGCCGCGAGACCGTCGCGCCGCTGCTCGCCGCCCGCCCCGGACTGCGGGTGCACACCGAGGACCGCATCGGCGAGTGCGACTACGGGGACTGGTCGGGCCGCAAGCTCGCCGAACTCGGCGACGAACCCCTCATGGAGGTCGTCCAGCGCCACCCGTCCGCCGCCGCGTTCCCCGGCGGCGAGTCCATGCGGGCCATGCAGACCCGCGCCGCGGAAGCGGTCCGCGAATGGAACGCGCGCGTGGAGCACGAACACGGCGAGGACGCCGTCTACCTGATGTGCTCCCACGGCGACATCATCAAGTCCCTCGTCGCCGACGCCCTCGGCCTCCACCTCGACCTGTTCCAGCGCATCTCCGTGGAGCCCTGCTCCGTCACCGCCATCCGCTACACACGGCTGCGCCCCTTCCTCGTACGCCTCGGCGACACCGGCGACTTCGCGTCCCTCGCGCCGCGCGAGGAGCCGCCGGGCGACGACGCGACCGTGGGAGGCGGTGCGGGCGCACCGTGATCGTCCCCCGCAGTAGGGTGAACCGGGCTGAAACAGCCCTCCGTACATTGCCGCCGATCAATGGAGACAGGACGTGTCCCGTCAGGTGTTCCTCTACGACCCCCCGGAGCGATTCGTCGCGGGAACGGTAGGGCTGCCCGGACGGCGTACCTTCTTCCTCCAGGCCTCCGCCGGTGTCAGGGTGACCAGCGTCGCCCTGGAGAAGACCCAGGTGGCCGCGCTCGCCGAGCGCATGGAGGAGCTCCTCGACGAGGTCGTACGCCGCAGCGGCGGCAACGCCCCGGTGCCGGCCGTCGCACCGTCCGAGGTCTCCGACAGCGCGCCGCTCGACTCCCCCGTGGAGGAGGAGTTCCGCGTCGGCACGATGGCGCTCGCCTGGGACGGCGAGGAGGAGCGGATGGTCGTCGAGGCGCAGGCCCTCGTCGAGCTGGACGCCGACACCGAGGACGACCTCGCCGCAGCCGAAGAAAGGCTCCTGCAGGACGAGGAGAACGGCCCGCCGATGCTGCGCGTCCGCCTCACCGGCGCGCAGGCCCGCGCCTTCGCCAAGCGCGCACTCGAAGTCGTCAACGCGGGTCGCCCGCCGTGCCCGCTGTGCAGCCTCCCGCTCGACCCGGAAGGACACGTATGCCCGCGCCAGAACGGATACCGGCGGGGAGCGTGACCGTCGCCGACCCCGTCGCGCTCCTCACCCACGGGGAGCTGACCGTGCGCGGCCGCATCCGCGAGGCCTCCAACGCGGTGCTCTACTGCACGGTCGCGTACGAAGGCCAGGAGGCCGCCTGCGTCTACAAACCGGTCGCCGGCGAGCGCCCGCTGTGGGACTTCCCCGACGGCACCCTCGCCCAGCGGGAGGTCGCCGCCTACGAGGTGTCGCTCGCCACCGGCTGGGACCTCGTGCCGCCGACCGTGCTGCGCGACGGGCCACACGGCGAGGGCATGTGCCAGCTGTGGATCGAGGCGTCCGGTGACGCGCGGCTCCTCGCCCTGGTCGACGGGGACGAACCCGGCGAGGGCTGGAAGGCCGTCGGCCTCGCGCAGGTCGACGAGGAGCGGACGGCGCTCCTCGTGCACGCCGACGACGTACGGCTGCGGCGCCTCGCCGTCCTCGACGCGGTGATCAACAACAGCGACCGCAAGGGCGGCCATCTGCTGCCCGCCGACGGCCACCTCTACGGCATCGACCACGGCGTCACCTTCCACGCCGAGAACAAGCTGCGCACGCTGCTGTGGGGCTGGGCGGGGGAGCCCCTGACCGACGAGGCCCTGAAGGCCCTCCAAGGCCTCCAGGACGGCCTCGCGGAGGGCGCGGCGCTGGCGGGCCGGCTGGCCGACCTGATCACTCCCACGGAGACCGAGGCGCTGCGCGCACGAGTGGCGGCACTCCTGAAGTCGGGACGCCACCCGGAGCCGAGCGGTGAGTGGCCCGCTATTCCCTGGCCGCCCGTGTGATCCCCCACTCTTGTCCGCCGTGATCCCCCACTCGTATACGGACGCCCCGTCCGGTTAGGCTCAGGGCATGCATGCCTGGCCCGCTTCTGAGGTCCCCGCCCTTCCCGGCAAGGGCCGCGACCTCCGGATCCACGACACCGCGACCGGTGGACTCGTCACCCTCGACCCCGGTCCCGTCGCCCGTATCTACGTCTGCGGAATCACCCCGTACGACGCGACCCACATGGGTCACGCGGCGACCTACAACGCGTTCGACCTCGTGCAACGCGTGTGGCTCGACACCAAGCGGCAGGTTCACTACGTCCAGAACGTGACCGACGTGGACGACCCGCTCCTGGAACGCGCCAACCGCGACGGCAAGGACTGGGTCGAGCTCGCCGAGGGCGAGACCGCGCTGTTCCGCGAGGACATGACCGCGCTGCGCCTGCTGCCGCCGAAGCACTACATCGGCGCCGTCGAGGCCATACCCGGCATCGTGCCGCTCGTCGAACGCCTCCGCGACATGGGCGCCGCCTACGAACTCGAGGGCGACATCTACTTCTCCGTCGAGTCCGACACCCACTTCGGTGAGGTGTCCGGGCTCGACTCCGCCGCGATGAAGCTCCTCTCCGCGGAGCGCGGCGGCGACCCGGAGCGCGTCGGCAAGAAGAACCCTCTCGACCCGATGCTGTGGATGGCGGCCCGCGACGGCGAGCCGAGCTGGGACGGCGGCAGCCTCGGCCGCGGGCGCCCCGGCTGGCACATCGAGTGCGTCGCCATCGCCCTCGACCACCTCGGCATGGGCTTCGACGTGCAGGGCGGCGGATCCGACCTCGCGTTTCCGCACCACGAGATGGGCGCGTCGCACGCGCAGGCCCTGACCGGCGAGTACCCCTTCGCGAAGGCGTACGTCCACGCGGGCATGGTCGGCCTGGACGGCGCGAAGATGTCCAAGTCCAAGGGCAACCTCGTCTTCGTCTCGCAGCTGCGGCGCGACGGGGTCGACCCCGCCGCGATCCGGCTCGCCCTGCTCGCGCACCACTACCGCGCGGACTGGGAGTGGACGGACGCGGTCCTCGCGGAGGCGGTGGAGCGGCTCGGGCGCTGGCGTGCGGCGGTGTCCCGTCCCGACGGGCCGTCCGCCGACGCGCTCGTCGAGGAGATCCGCGAGGCGCTCGCGAACGACCTGGACGCGCCGACCGCGCTGGCCGCGGTGGACCGCTGGGCGGCGGGGCAGGCTGCGGAGGGCGGAGCGGACGAGGGGGCGCCGGGGATGGTCTCCCGCGCCGTCGACGCGTTGCTTGGCGTGGCCTTGTAGCGGCTTCCTTGCTGAGGTCGAATCGCCCCGCGGGATCGTCCTCGAGCGCCGGACGGGCTGAATTCTCTTCCGTCCGTCCGGTTTTCCGCGTGCGGGTGCAGGCCGTCGCCCCGCGGGCTCGTCCTCAGACGCCGGACGGGCTGGATCTCCGCGCCCTGTCCGCCCGGGACCTGGGCCGGAAATCCACGAGCCCGGCAGCAAAGTCCATGGCCGCGGGGCCGGTTGGCGCGCTAGACCTCCGCCATGAGATCTCCCACGCGCTTCAGACCTGTGGCCGCGGCCGCTCTGCTGGGTCTCCTCGCGGTGTTCGCGGGGCCCGGCGGAGGCTCCGCGCAGGCCGCGGCCGACGAGACCGCGAGCACCGTCGGTGACGTCACCGGATTCGACGCCGAAGGCTCCGTCTACCGGCTGACCGCGGGCGACGCAGAGGCCCGTGTCAGCTTCGTGTCGGCCGAGACCTTCCGCCTCGAACTCGCCCCGGACGGCAGGTTCACCGACCCCACGGGCGACGACATCGTCCTGCCGCGGCAGGGCAAGGCGCCCCGCACCAAGTGGGCCGACAAGGGCGACCGTTACGAGCTGAGCACCTCCAAGGTGACGCTCCGCGCCTACAAGTCGCCGCTGCGGTTCGCCCTGTACCGGAGCGACGGCAGCCGGGTCTGGGCCGAGTCCAAGGGGCTGTCCTGGTCCGCGGACGGCACCACGCAGAGCCTCGCCCGCGGCGCCGACGAGCAGTTCTACGGCGCCGGGATGCAGAACGGGCGCGGCAACACCTCGCACCGCGGCAAGAAGGTCGAGGTCAGCGTCGACTACGACTGGGACGACGGGGGGCACCCCAACTCCGTGCCCTTCTATCTGTCCTCCGAGGGGTACGGCGTCTTCCGCAACACGTACGCCCCCAACACTTATGACTTCGCCGCGCCCGTGACCGCCACCGCGAAAGAACAGCGCTTCGACGCCTACTACTTCGCCGGACGCGGCAGCGACGCCACCAAGGACGTCATCGGGCAGTACACCGAACTCACCGGGAAACCCTTCCTGCCGCCGGTCTACGGCATGGAGATCGGCGACGCCGACTGCTACCTCCACAACGCCAACCGCGGCGAGCGGCACACCCTCGACGCCCTCGAGGTCGCCGACGGGTACGTCGAGAACGACATGCCCAACGGCTGGATGCTCGTCAACGACGGCTACGGCTGCGGTTATGAGGATCTGGGGGAGACCGCCAAGGGTCTCGCCGAGCGCAAGATGAAGATGGGGCTGTGGACCGAGGACGGCCTCGACAAGATCGCCGAACAGGTCAAGGCCGGACAGCGCGTCGCCAAACTCGACGTCGCCTGGGTCGGCGACGGCTACAAGAAGGCGCTCGACGGCTGCAAGGACGCCTACCGGGGCATCGAGGACAACAGCGACGCCCGCGGCTTCACCTGGGCCCCGGAGAGCTGGTCCGGCGCGCAGCGCTGCGGCGTGCAGTGGTCCGGCGACCAGAGCGGCAGCTGGGAGTACATCCGCTGGCAGATTCCGACGTACGCCGGGTCCACCATGTCCGGCCTCGCCTACACGACCGGCGACGTCGACGGCATCTTCGGCGGCAGCCCCAAGACGTACGTACGCGACCTCCAGTGGAAGATGTTCCTGCCGGTCACCATGACGATGGACGGCTGGGCCGCCAGCGACAAACAGCCCTTCCGCCAGGGCGAGCCCTACACCTCCATCAACCGCAAGTACCTGAAACTCCACGAGTCGCTGCTGCCCTACCTCTACTCGTACGCCCATGAGGCGACCGAGACCGGGGTCGGCGCCGTCCGGCCGCTCGCCTTGGAGTACCCCCATGACCCCAAGGCCGCGACCGACGCCGCCAAGTACGAGTTCCTCACCGGCGAGGACTTCCTCGTCGCGCCCGTCTACAAGGACACCACCACCCGCGACGGCATCTACCTCCCGAAGGGCACCTGGACCGACTACTGGAGCGGACGCACCTACCGGGGCCCGACCACGATCGACGGTTACAGCGCGCCCCTCGACACCCTGCCGCTCTTCGTGCGCGGTGGTGCGACCGTGCCCATGTGGCCGGGCGGCATCCGCTCGTACCAGGACAGGAAGGCGGACTCGCCGCTCGCCTGGGACATCTACCCGCAGGGCACATCCTCCTTCGAGCTGTACGAGGACGACGGCGTGACCCGGCAGCACCGCGACGGCAAGTACGCCACCCAACGAGCCGAGGTCCGGGCGCCGCACTCCGGAGCGGGTGACGTGCGGGTGCGGATCGGCGCCAGCAAGGGTGCGTACGAGGGGAAGCCCGGCAGTCGGGACCACGCCTTCACCCTGCACACCGGTGACGCGCCCAGTCGTGTGCGGCTGGACGGGCGCACACTGCCGCGGCTGACCTCGCAGCACGCGTACGACCGGGCACGCGCCGGGTGGTTCTACGACCGTGACGACCGCGCAGGCGTCGTCAAGGTGAAGACGGCCGCGCTGCGCACCGACCGGGCCTTCGAGCTGCGGCTCGACGACACGAGCGCCGTCGGCGGCGCCGTGCCCGGCGCGCCGGCCACCGTGAGCGTCCCCGCGGATCAGGAACTCGGCGCGGGTACGCCCGGCAAGGTCGCCGTCGACATCACGGCGGGCACGAAGGACGCCACCGGCGTCGAGGCCACCCTCGACGTACCGGCAGGCTGGACCGCCGGCACCGCGAAGGCCGACCGGATCCCCGCCGGAACCACCCGCCGCGTCGAGGTGGTCCTCACCCCCGCGAAGGACGCGGACATCGGCGAGCAGCCGCTCACCGCGACCGTCCGCCACCGCTCGGCCGGCCAGGACCGCACCGCCGTCCAGCGGTTCGCACTCGGCGTCATGCCGGAGACACCCACCCGGGACACCTGGGCGAGCGACATGAAGTGGCTCAAGTCCACCAACGGGTACGGGCCCGCCGAACGCGACCGCAGCAACGGCGAGTCCGGCGCCGCCGACGGCCACCCGCTGACCCTGGCCGGAAAGACGTACGAGAAGGGGATCGGCACGCACGCCGATTCCGTCATCGAGGTCTACGCGGGTGGCCGCTGCGGCACGTTCACCGCGGACGTCGGCATCGATGACGAGATCAACGGCTACGGAGAGGTCGCCTTCTCCGTCGAGGCCGACGGCAAGGTGCTGTGGACCTCGCCGAAGGTGACGGGCGCGTCGGCGAGCGTCCCGGTCGACGTCGACGTGCGGGGCGCCCGGCACGTCGGGCTGAAGGTGTCCGACACCAACGGCTCCAAGAGCGGGGACCACGCGGACTGGGCGGCGGCCCGGTTCAGCTGCGGCTGAGCGGCACGTCGACATCTCGGCATGGGGCGGCGCCGGGCGGGAGGATCTCCGCCCGGCGCCGCCGTGTCGTCACGCCGACGGCGTGCCGTTCACGCGCGTCACTTGGTGATGACGATGGCCAGCAGGTAGCCCGGGTTGTTGGTGTCGTAGTAGCCGATCACCTGATGCCCGTACGCGAAGGCCTCCTGGATCTCGTCGTGCGTGTGCGGGTTGGGGTCGACGAAGGCCCGCCACGCGTTGTCGACGTGCAGATAGAGGATGTACGCCTGGCCCGGCAGCGGCTCGACGACGTCCCAGAACGCCGTCGCGACGTTGGACGAGAGGGCCTGTGTGGAGATCTCCGGCGCGTGCGCCTGCGGGATCTGCTGCTCCTGCTCCTGGCCGAACTGCTGGAGCAGGTTCTGGAACGGCTGCTGCTGGCCGAGCTGCTGGAGCTGCTGGCGCAGCTGCGGCGGGACCTGCTGCATGCCCTGCTGGCCCTGGATACCCTGCTGGCCCTGCATGCCCTGTTGGCCGTACTGCTGTCCGTACTGCTGCTGGCTCTGCTGCGGCGGGGCCGTGCTGGGGCTCTGCTGCTGTCCGTACTGTTGCTGTCCGTACTGCTGCGGCCCGTGCTGCTGGGAGCCGTACTGCTGCTGCGGTCCGTACTGCCGTCCTTGCTGCTGACCCAGTTGACTCATCTGCGGGGTGGTGCTCATGCCTGTGCCACCTTCCCTCACTGTGATCGGTTGATTCAGCCGGTGACGACGAGGCCGACGACCTCGTCGTCCGAGAACCAGACACGTACGTCCGGTCGTCCCCCCGCGAAGGCGGCGTGCACCGCCTGCCGCGTCTCGGGGGACGGGTTGTCGAGGTTGCGCCACGCCCCGGCCACGAACAGCCGGAGCCGCGGCGGGAGTTCCGGCGGATACGGGAGCAGCTCGTCCCAGTACCGCTCGGCCTGACCCGAACCCACCGCGGACGGCAGCAGGTTCGTCACCGCCGCCTTGAGGTCGGGGCGGTTGCCTATCCGCTGCGACGCGGGCCTGCCCGGCGCGTCCTGCTGCGGGGAGCCCGTCGCGCGCAGCGTCGCACGGGCCCGCTCCGGCGTCATAGGCTGCTGGCCCGCGGCCTTCAGCATGCCCTGCAGCGAGGCGAGGGCACCCACGACGATCGGTGACGCGGAGGACGTGCCGGAGAACGTGTCCGTGTACCAGACGAGTTCCTCGGCGCCGCCCTGCAGATCGCCGGGCCGGTCCCAGAAGCCGCCGGTCGTCGTGGTCTCACGGCCCCAGCCCTGCGCGTCCACACGCGCCCCGTAGTTGGAGAACGCCAGGCGGGAGCGGTCGGGGCCGTGGTCGCGGCCGTGGGTGCCGGGCGGGGGAGCGCCCGCGCCGACCAGGACCGCGCCGGAGGAACGGTTGCTCGGGTTGAACGGGTTGCGCCACCAGGACGGGAAGCCGTCCGGCCGCCGCTCGTACACCGCGTCGTCCAGGGACTCGCCGCCGTTGCCCGCCGCGCCCACGACGAGCACACCCTTCGCGGTGGCGTACCGCACCGCCGCGTAGTCGTCGGGCCACCACTCGATGGCGATGTACCCCTTCTGGTCGTCGCGCGGACCGAAGTCGAACTTCGGTCCGGGCCGGTGCAGTTCGAGCAGGATGATGTCGCCGCGGTTCAGCCGCTCCGCCGCCGCGTGGATCGTCGCGGCCGTACCGAGGGGCTGGAAGGACGCGGCCGCCGTCACGGCATCCGGCACGATGCCGGTGATGCCGAGGGAGTTGCGGTCGCCGCCGATGACGCCGATCACGGCGGTGCCGTGGTTGCGCCAGGCCAGGTCCTGGATGGGCGTCCCGACGACGACGCCGGCGAGCTTCGCCGCGAGGTCCTCGTGGCGCAGCTGCCAGGCGCCCTCGATGTCGACGATGGTGACGCCCTCGCCGGAGCCGCCGAGGCGCTGCCAGGCCCAGCGCGCGTCGATCCCCTCGGGTGCCGGGTTCAAGTAGCCCTGACGGCTGGTGAAGTCGGGTGTGGCGGGCATGCCCTCCTTGCGCCGCCGCGTCGCGTCGTCCAGGTCGTGCGGCTGGGTCGGCGAGGGGTCGATGGAGGCCGGTACGGCGCCGGGCTTCACGTACGCCGTGTCGATGCCCGGCAGCGCCGCCATCCGCGCGCGCAGTTCGTCGGGCCGGTCGTCGCCGCCGCGGACGCGGTAGAACAGGGCCAGGTCGGGCACGTCGTCCTCGCCCGCCGCGGAGGGCGCGGCGGCCCGCAGCCGGTCCTCGTTGCCGAACAGCGGTTCCAGAGTGAGCTGTTCGTCGGAGAGAAACATGTTCAGTGCCGATACGTCGGAGCCGGAGGCCGAGCGGACGTCCCGCTCGCCGGCGCGCAGCCGGGCCTCGGGCCTGGCGACGACGATCAGCTCTTGTTGGGCTTCTCGGTAGGTGAATCCCATTCCGTCGGGGCCCGGCCCGCCGGCTCCGGGGTCCCGCGCCGGGTCTGCCTGCTCGGTCATCGCTTCACCGCTCCCTTCCGTCCTTCGGGTGCCGTGCTGTGCGCTGCGCCAGGTTTCCGGGGCACACCCTGCTACGGCAGGGCCGCGCCGTCCACCCCTCTTTCGAGCAACAGTGTTTGAAAGGAAGTTGAAAAGGGAACCCCGTGCAATTCGGCCACGAGCAGCACAATGGGGCGGCACCCGTACAGGTGCCGCCCCATCGTGTCGAGAAGGTCAGTCGTCCGAGGAATCCGGAGGGCTGGGGTCACCGCTCTCGCCCTCGCCGTCCTCCGCGCCCTGCCCCGGCCGCTGCGTCGGCTTCGGCTTCGGCGGCCGCGTGCGGTCGCTCGGCGAGTCCCGGAGGTACGCCGCTCCGCCCTCCCCGCCGTCGCGCCGCCGCAGGTACCGCTCGAACTCGCGGGCGATGGCCTCGCCGGACGCCTCGGGGAGCTCCGCGGTGTCCCGCGCCTCCTCGAGCGACTGGACGTACTCCGCGACCTCGCTGTCCTCGGCGGCCAACTGGTCCACGCCCACCTGCCAGGCACGCGCGTCCTCGGCCAGCTCGCCCAGCGGGATCCGCAGGTCGATCAGGTCCTCGAGGCGGTTGAGCAGCGCCAGCGTGGCCTTCGGGTTGGGCGGCTGCGACACGTAGTGCGGCACGGCGGCCCACAGGCTGACGGCCGGGACGCCCGCGTGCGTGCACGCCTCCTGGAGGATGCCGACGATGCCCGTCGGACCCTCGTACTTGGTCTCCTCCAGGTCCATGGTGCGCGCCAGGTCCGGGTCGGACGTCACGCCGCTGACCGGGACCGGGCGGGTGTGCGGGGTGTCACCGAGCAGCGCGCCCATGATCACGACCAGCTCGACGCCGAGCTCGTGCGCGAAGCCCAGGATCTCGTTGCAGAACGAGCGCCAGCGCATGGACGGCTCGATCCCCCTGACCAGGACGAGGTCGCGGGGCTTGTCGCCGCCGACGCGGACCACCGACAGCCTGGTCGTCGGCCACGTGATCTTCCGTACTCCGCCGTCGAGCCAGACGGTGGGGCGGTTGACCTGGAAGTCGTAGTAGTCCTCGGCGTCCAGTGCCGCGAACACCTCGCCCTTCCACTCCTTGTCGAGATGCGCGACCGCGGCGGAGGCGGCGTCGCCGGCGTCGTTCCAGCCCTCGAACGCGGC
Source organism: Streptomyces venezuelae (assembly GCF_008642355.1). Lineage (NCBI taxonomy): Bacteria > Bacillati > Actinomycetota > Actinomycetes > Kitasatosporales > Streptomycetaceae > Streptomyces > Streptomyces venezuelae. The sequence continues at coordinate 1,478,462 of NZ_CP029193.1, read as the reverse complement.
CACCATGACCGGGTCGACCAGCTCGGGTACCCCCTCGAGCTCGATCACCCAGGCCTCCTTCCGACGTTCCCTTGCGTACGCCCCAACCTTACGGCGTCGGCGGGGTCCGTCCGCAGCCCCCTTGCGTGGGGGAGTGCGTGATCACTGCCCACGCTCCGGCCCGGGAAACGACCGTTCACACACAGGAGCGAAGCGCTCTCACAGCGTCGTGCGAAGCCACTGTTCGACGCTCGCGATGTGCACGGTCGCCCACGAGCGGGCCGCCTCCGCGTCGCGGTCCCGCAGCGCGGTGAGGATCGCCCGGTGCTCGTGGAGGGTGCGGCTGACGGCGTCCTCCTGGGTCAGTCCGCGCCAGACGCGGGCCCGCGTGGTCGGCCCGGAGAGGCCGTCGATGAGGGAGCACAGGACGGAGTTGCCGGACGTCCGGACGATGCGGCGGTGGAACTCCAGGTCGGCGGCGACCAGCTCCTCCACGGACGGACCGGCGCCGAGCGCGTCCAACTGTTCGTCCAGCGCGTCCAGTTCGGCGTCCGAGATGTGGGCGCAGGCCATCGCCGTGGCCGCCGGTTCCAGGATCCGGCGGACGGCGAGGAACTCCAGGACCGTGTCGTCGCGGTGGAAGTCCACGACGAAACCCAGGGCCTCCAGGAGGAGTTGGGGGTCCAGACTGGTGACATACGTGCCGTCGCCCTGGCGTACGTCGAGAATGCGGATCAGGGCGAGGGCGCGCACCGCCTCACGCAACGAGTTGCGCGAAAGGCCCAGTTCGGCGGCGAGCTCGCTCTCCTTGGGCAGCCGGTCACCCGGGCGCAGGGCGCCCGAGACGATCATGCCCTTGATCTTCTCGATGGCTTCGTCGGTGACAGCCATGGGGACCTCGCCTGATAGACATCCGATGTGTCAGGCGATTATGGACCGGGGTCAGCCGAAGCGTTCGATCCGGATCCGGTCCACCGGCTGGCCGCCCTCCACGAGCAGCCGCGAGGCGTGCTCGGCGAACCCGTTGGAGCCGCAGACGTACGCCTCCCAGCCGCCCTCGGGCTGCCCCTGCGCGCCGAGGAACGGCGCCAGATGGGCGGCGTTGAGCCGGCCCTCGGAGCGGGTCAGGACGACCGTGGTCTCGTCCGCGTACTCGTCCGCGTAGATCAGGTCCGCGGGCGTGCGCGCGGAGACGACGAGCCGCACCGGGACGTCGAGGCCCGCGAGCCGCTGGTGCCGGACCATCGACATCAGCGGCACGACGCCCGAGCCGGCCCCGAGCAGCAGCGCGGGCCGGTCGCCGGGCCAGGCGAAGAAGCCGGACAGCGGCCCGCGCACCTCGACGGTGTCGCCGACGTGCGCCACGGTGTGCAGATGCCCCGACACCTCGCCGCCCGGCACGTGGTCGAGGGTCAGCTCGATCTCGCCGCTGCCGTCGGGCGCGGAGGCGATGGAGTAGTGCCGTTGGGCGACGTAACCGTCCTCGGCGGTGAGCCGCAGCATCAGGTGCTGGCCCGGCAGGTGCCCCTGCCAGTCGGGCACCTTCAGGCGGAACGTCGAGACGAGCGGCGTCTCGCGGCGGATCTCCACGACGGTCGCGCGCTGCCACACGGCCGCGGAACGGCTGCTCACCTCGATGCGGCCGGGCACGGCGAACGCCGTCGGCGGCACGAAGGGCTCACGGGGGGTCTGGGGGTCAGTCACCGGCGTAACGCTCCTCGGCCCACGGGTCGCCCCGGTGGTGGTAGCCGTTCTGTTCCCAGAAGCCGGGCTCGTCGCGGTCGAGGAGCCGCAGCCCCGCCACCCACTTGGCGCTCTTCCAGAAGTACAGGTGGGGGACGATCAGCCGGGCCGGGCCGCCGTGCTCGGCGGGCAGCGGCTCGTCGCCGTACTCCCACACGATCCACGCCTTGCCGCCCGTCACGTCGGACAGCGGCAGGTTCGAGGTGTAGCCGGTGTGCGCGTACGCCACGACGTGCGTCGCCTCGGGGAGCGGACGGGCCGCGGCCAGGAACGTGTCCAGGCTCACCCCGCCGAACCGCACCCCGAACTTGGACCAGCTCGTCACGCAGTGGATGTCGCCCCGGTACTCGGACGCGGGCAGCGCGTGCGCCTCGTCCCAGGTCCAGGTGCGCGGGGCCGCGACGAGACCGTCGACGCGGAACGTCCAGTCGGCGGCGGCGAGCCGCGGGGTGACCTCGGCGGACAGGACGGGCCAGCCGTCGCCCGCGTCGTACTGCCCCGGGGGCAGCCGCGGGTCGCGGTCGGCGGCCCGGGCGCGGCCGGTGAAGCCGCGGGTGGGTTCGAACGTCATGCGGTGGGTGCCACTTCGGGGGTCGATGTCAGTTCAGTTCGGGTGCGGGTCGGGAGACCGCGCGCGGGTCAGGAGACCGGTGCCGCATCGGACGCGGTCGCCGCGTCATGGAGGGCCCGCAGGACGGCCTGCTCGTCGAGGGTGAGCAGCGCCCGGTCGCGCATCAGTACACGTCCGTCCACCACAGTGTCCCGCACGTCGGCGGCCGACGCCGCGTACGCCAGTGTGGACCACGGGTCGTGCCGGGGCGCGAGGTGCGGCCGGTCCAGGTCGAGGACGATCAGGTCGGCCTGCTTGCCGGGCTCCAGCGAACCGAGGCGGTCGCCGAGCCCGAGCGCGCGCGCCGACTCGATCGTCGCCATCCGGACGGCCTGCTCGGCGCCGACCGCGGTGGGGTCGCCGCCCGCCTTGTGCACCAGCGCGGCGATCCGCACCGCGCCCAGCAGGTCGAGCGTGTTGGAGGACACCGCGCCGTCGGTGCCGAGGCCGACCGTGACGCCCGCGTCCAGCAGCTCGGGCACGCGCGCGATGCCGCAGCCCAGCTTGAGGTTGGACACCGGGCAGTGCGCGACGGCCGTGCCGGTGCGGGCCAGCGTCGCGATCTCGGCGTCCGTGAGGTCCACGGCGTGCGCGAGCAGCGTGTCGGGGCCGAGCACGCCGAGCGAGTCGAGGAGTTCCACGGGGCGCATGCCGTGGAGGTCGACGACGTTCGCCACCTCCGCCGCGTTCTCGGAGGCGTGGATGTGCAGCAGCGCGCCGTGCTCCCTGGCGAGCGCGGTGATCTCGGTGAGCTGCGCGGGGTTCAGCGTGTACGCGGAGTGCGCGCAGACGACGGGACGGGTGCCCGGCGCGGGGACGTACGCCTTCAGGTGCGCGGTCGCCCACCCGAGCCGCTCCTCGTAGGGCCTGCCGTCCGGCGGTCCCGGGACGTCCATGAACGTCGGACCGGTCAGCAGCCGCCACCCGGCGCCACGGGCGGCTTCCTCGGCCGCCTCCTGGAACCAGTACATGTCGAGCGCGGTCGTGACCCCGCCCCGCACGGACTCCGCGACGGCGGCGCGCATCGCGGTCGCCACCGTGTCCGGCGAGAGGATCGCGGCCTCGCGCGGAATGACCCGGGAGAGGAAGCCCTGGAGCGTGACGTCGTCGGCGATGCCGCGCATCAGGTTCATCGCGAGGTGCGTGTGCGTGTTGATGAGGCCGGGCAGCACCAGGCAGCCCCGCGCGTCGATCTCCTGGGTGGCGCGGTGGGCGGCGCGCAGGCGGGCGGCGGGACCGACCTCCACGACGCGCCCGGCGCGCACGGCGACCGCGCCGTCCCTGACGACGGTGCCCGCGGCGTCGACGGTCAGCACGTCGCCGCCGTGCACCAGCAGGTCCAGGTCGTCAGGGCCGCCGCGGCCCTGGGCCGGCAGATCGGTGTGAGGCATCGTCTCTCCGGGTCGTCATGTCGGCCGCGCGACGAGCAGGCGCAGCGCGTCCAAGGCTATCCGGGCGCCCCGGTCGACCCCGGCGGCGACCACCTCGCGGTGCGGGTCGTAGCCGCCGGTCGACAGGAGCGCCTCCTCGTCGACCAGCTCGTCCGCGTTCGCGCCGTCCACCACCAGGGCGCCGCCCGCGGTCAGACCGTGGGTGGAGGCGAAGACGTACAGCGCGGAGAGCTCCATCTCGATGGCCGCGACGCCCGCCCGCTCGTACGCGGCGGCGGGCAACGGCAGGAAGCCCGGCTGGAACGCGGCCCGCGTCCACACCACGCCCCGGTGGTGGGGCGCGTCCATGGCCCGTGCCGCCCGCTGGAGCGCCAGAACGGCCTCCGGTGCGGCGAACGCCGGGTACTCCGCGGGGATGAGCTGCTGGCTGACCCCGTCGTCGCGTACCGCCGCGTCCGCGATGACCAGGTCGCCGTCGCGGACTCCGGGCCGGATCGCGCCCGCCGTGCCGAGCCGCAGGAAGGTCCTGACGCCGGCCGCGGCCAGCTCCTGGAAGAGCAGCAGGGCGCCGGGCGCGCCGACGCCGTGCGAGGAGACGACGACCGGGGTGCCGTGCCAGTCACCGGTGAAGGTGCGGTACTCGCGGTGGTACGACACCTCCTTGGCGTCGGCCAGGAGCGCGGCGACGGTCTCCGCGCGGCCCGGGTCGCCGACGACGACCGCCTGGGCGGGCAGTCCGGTGCGAGGGACGCGGGTGATGGGCTGCGCGTCGGAGGGCGACGCCATGGGAGAGCTCACGCCGGTGATCGTACGCAGCGCCCGCCCGGCGTACGGACGCGCCCCCGGACACAGGTAAGGGGCGGTCCCCATGGGAACCGCCCCTTACCGACTGCCCCTTACGGACCGCTCGTGCGAGCCCTCGGGCTCAGCTCTTCTTGCCGAGCAGGTCCTCGACCTTGCCGCGCACCTCGTCCGTGGCCAGGCCGCGGATCGTCAGCGTCGTACGGCGGCGCAGCACGTCGTCCGCGGTCTCGGCCCACTCGTTGTCGCGGGCGTAGACGACCTGTGCCCAGATCTCCGGGGCGTCCGGGTGGACGCGCTCGGCGAGCTCGGGGTTCTCGTTCGCCAGGCGGGCGATGTCGAAGGAGAGCGAGCCGTAGTGCGTCGCCAGGTGCTTGGCGGTGTCGGCGGCCATGCGCGGGCCGGGCGCCGGGCCGTCCACGAGGAGGCGGTGGGCGACGGCGCGCGGGTTGGCGATGCCGGGCAGCGGCAGCTTCTTCGGCAGCGAGGAGACCGGCTCGTAGTCGTCGCCCAGCGGGTGGCCCGGCAGCGACTCCAGCTTCTTCATGATGGTCCGGCCGATGTGGCGGAACGTCGTCCACTTGCCGCCCGCGACCGACAGCATGCCGCCCGCGCCCTCGGTGACGACCGTCTCGCGCTTGGCCTTCGACGTGTCGCCGGGGCCGCCGGGCAGCACCCGCAGACCCGCGAAGGAGTACGTGATCAGGTCCCGCGACAGCTGCTGGTCGCGGATGGAGAACGCGGCCTCGTCCAGGATCTGCGCGGTGTCGGCCTCGGTGACGCGCACGTCCGCCGGGTCGCCCTCGAACTCCTCGTCCGTGGTGCCGAGCAGCAGCATGTCCTCCCAGGGCAGGGCGAACGTGATGCGGTACTTGTCGATCGGGGTCGCCAGCGCGGCCTTCCAGGGGGCGGTGCGCTTGAGGACCAGGTGCGCGCCCTTGGACAGGCGGATGGAGGGCGCGGCGGCCGGGTTCTCCATCTTGCGCAGGTGGTCGACCCACGGGCCGGTCGCGTTCAGGACCAGCCGGGCGTTGACGCCGAACTCGTCGCCGGTCGTGCGGTCCTTGAGCTCCGCGCCCGTGACCCGGCCCTGGGTGAAGCGCAGGCCGGTGACCTCGGCGTGGTTGAGGACGGCGGCGCCGGCCTCGACGGCCGCGCGGACCGTCATCAGCGCCATGCGGGCGTCGTTCATCTGGTCGTCGCCGTAGACCGCGACGGCCTTCAGGTTGTCCGTGCGCAGCTCCGGCACGTCCTGCGCGGCCTTCGACGGCGACAGGAGGTGACCGACGCCGTCGCCGAACGCGGAGAGCGCGCTGTAGGCGAACACGCCCGCGCCGAGCTTGGCGGCCCCGTGCGGGCCGCCCTTGTAGACCGGCAGGTAGAACGTGAGCGGGTTCGCCAGGTGGGGGGCGACCTGGCGGGACACCGCACGACGCTCGAAGTGGTTCTCCGCGACCAGCTTCACCGCGCCGGTCTGCAGGTAGCGCAGACCGCCGTGGAGCAGCTTGGAGGAGGCGGAGGAGGTGGCGCCGGCGAAGTCACCGGCGTCCACCAGGGCCACCCGCAGTCCCGACTGCGCGGCATGCCAGGCGGTGGAGATGCCCAGGATTCCGCCGCCGATCACCAGGAGGTCGTACGTCGCCTTGGAAAGCTGCTCCCGGGTCTCGGCGCGGCTCTGCTGGGAACCGGCGGCCGGACGCGTCCCGAGGGCAGGGACGCTCTGCAGGGTGGTCATGTGTCTTACTCCTCGCCACTCTCGTCGAGCCAACCCATGGACCGCTCGACGGCCTTGAGCCAGCTCTTGTACTCACGGTCGCGGGTGCCCGCGTCCATGTGGGGGGTCCACTCCGCGGCCCGCCGCCAGTTGGCGCGCAGCTCGTCGGTCGAGGACCAGAAGCCGACGGCGAGACCGGCGGCGTAGGCGGCACCGAGGCAGGTCGTCTCGGCCACCATCGGGCGCACCACGGGTGCGTCGAGGAAGTCCGAGATGGTCTGCATCAGCAGGTTGTTGGAGGTCATGCCGCCGTCGACCTTGAGGGCCGCGAGCTCGACGCCGGAGTCCTTCGTCATGGCGTCGGTGATCTCACGGGTCTGCCAGGCCGTGGCCTCCAGGACGGCGCGCGCGATGTGCGCCTTGGTGACGTACCGGGTCAGACCGGCGATCACACCGCGGGCGTCGGAGCGCCAGTACGGGGCGAACAGGCCGGAGAAGGCCGGTACGAAGTAGGCGCCGCCGTTGTCCTCGACCGACGACGCGAGCGTCTCGATCTCGGCGGCGGAGTTGATCAGGCCCATCTGGTCGCGCATCCACTGCACCAGCGAACCGGTGACGGCGATGGAGCCCTCCAGGGCGTAGACCGGCTTCTGGTCGCCGATCTGGTAGCCGACCGTGGTCAGCAGGCCCGAGTAGGAGTTGATGGCCTTGTCACCGGTGTTCAGGAGCATGAACGTGCCGGTGCCGTACGTGGACTTGGCCTCGCCCTCGTCGAAGCAGGTCTGGCCGAAGAGGGCCGCCTGCTGGTCGCCGAGCGCGGAGGCGACGGGGATGCCGCCGAGCAGGTCGCCGAGCTGTCCGCCGGTGACCTCGCCGTAGACCTCGGCGGAGGAGCGGATCTCGGGGAGCATCGCCATCGGCACGCCGATGGACTCGCAGATTCTGGCGTCCCACTCCATCTTGTGGAGGTTCATCAGCATGGTGCGGGAGGCGTTGGTGACGTCGGTGACGTGCTTGCCGCCGTCGACTCCGCCGGTCAGGTTCCAGATGACCCAGGAGTCCATGGTGCCGAAGAGGATGTCGCCGGCCTCGGCGCGCTCACGCAGGCCCTCGACGTTGTCGAGCAGCCAGCGTGCCTTGGGGCCCGCGAAGTAGGAGGCCAGCGGCAGGCCGGTCTCGCGGCGGAAGCGGTCCTGGCCGACGTTGCGCCCGAGCTCCTTGCAGAGCGCGTCGGTGCGGGTGTCCTGCCAGACGATGGCGTTGTGCACCGGCTCGCCGGTGTTCTTGTCCCACAGCAGCGTGGTCTCACGCTGGTTGGTGATGCCGATCGCCTTGATGTCGTCGCGGGTGATGCCGGCCTTGGAGACGGCTCCGGCGACCACCTCCTGGACGTTGGTCCAGATCTCGGCGGCGTCGTGCTCGACCCATCCCGGCTTCGGGAAGATCTGCTCGTGCTCCTTCTGGTCGACGGAGACGATCCGTCCGTCCTTGTCGAAGACGATGCAGCGGCTCGAGGTTGTGCCCTGGTCGATGGCCGCGATGAAGGGGCCTGCGGTGTGTGCGTCGGTCACGGTGTGCTCCAGAAGTTCTTGGCTGTCGGTCTCAGGCGTCTGTGCCGGTCATCGGTCGCTGTCGCGGTTCTACTTGAATGCGACGTTGTAGAGACCGCCGGCGATGGCGCCGCCGATCAGCGGGCCGACGATCGGAACCCAGGCGTACGACCAGTCCGAGCTGCCCTTGTTCGGCAGCGGGAGCACGGAGTGGACGATGCGCGGACCGAGGTCACGGACGGGGTTGATCGCGTAGCCCGTGGGGCCACCGAGTGAGAGGCCGATGCCGACCACGACGAGCGCGGTGATGAGCGCGCCGAGGACACCGAGGCCGTTGCCGCCGTCGTTGAGGCCCTGCGTGAGGATGGCGAGGACCAGGACGACCGTGGCGATGATCTCCGTGAGCACGTTCTGGACGTAGTTGCGGATCTCGGGGCCCGTCGAGAAGATCCCGAGCACCGGTCCCGCCGCGGGGGCGGCCTTCTGGTCGACCATGCCGTCCTCGACGGGCTGCGCCGCGAGGATCTCGGGGTCGGTCAGGTGGGCCTTGAACTGGCCCATGTACGTGACCCACACCAGAACGGCGCCGATCATCGCGCCCAGCAGCTGCGAGCCCAGGTAGAGCGGAACGTCGCTCCACTTGGTGCCGCCCTCGACGGCGAGCCCGAGCGTGACCGCCGGGTTCAGGTGGGCGCCGGAGACGCCGCCCGCGAGGTAGGCACCGGTCAGTACGGCGAAGCCCCACCCGAAGGTGATGGCGAGCCAGCCGGCGTCCTTGGCCTTTGAGCGCTTGAGCGTGACGGCGGCGCACACGCCACCGCCGAGCAGGATGAGCACGGCGGTACCGATGGTCTCGCCGATGAAGATGTCGGAGCTGGACACCCGCGACTCCTTTGTCCTTCGTCCAGGGGAAGGCGAACCCCGGGTCCCTCCGGTGGTCCGCGACCTCAGGTGAGGTCGTTGCCGGCCCTTGGCCTTGTCCCACTCTAGCGCGTAATGCCGGTAGGTGTTCGACAATGCCGACCGATGGACGCGAGTCTCGCTCCGGGGTTACTCGCTCGTCAAGAGTTCTGTTATTGAAAACACGATCGTTATTGATCGTTTCGACCTATCGGTACGGACGCACCTGTCCGCCTCCGTCGGGGCCCGTTCACCTGAGGCGCCGACACGCCCACAGCGGGGCCCTGACGCGTCCATGGATCGTCGCCCGAACCCGGGCCACCTGCACGTCGAACCGCCGAACCGCCCGGCGGCTCGCCCCGCTCAGAAGCGCCCGGCGCCCAGATCCCGGGACACCGCACGCGCGCAGTCCCGCACCGCGGCGATCAGCTCGGGCCGCAGCTCCCCGTCCTTGCACACGCGCTCCACGGCGCCCGTGACACCGACCGCGCCGACCGGCATCCGCCGCCGGTCGTGAATGGGCGCGGCTACGGAGGCGATGCCCTCCCAGGTCTCCTCGACGTCGGACGCGTACCCGCGCGCGCGAGTCAGATCGAGGACGCCCTCGAAACCCTCGGGGTCGGTCACCGTGTGCACGGTGAACGTCTGCCGCTCGACCTCGACGGCCTCGTTGTGCGCCACCGGGTCGTACGCCGACAGGACCTTCCCCAGCGCCGTGGAATGCAGTGGCTGCATGGCCCCCACCTCCAGGACCTGCCGGCTGTCGTCGGGCCGGAACACGTGGTGGACGATCAGCACACCCTGCTGGTGCAGGACCCCCAGGTGCACGCTCTCGCCGCTGGAACGCGCCAGATCGTCCGTCCACACCAGGGCACGCGCCCGCAGCTCATGCACGTCCAGATAGCTGTTGCCCAGACGCAGCAGCTCCGCGCCCAGCTGATAGCGGCCCGACGCGGAGTCCTGCTCCACGAAACCCTCCGCCTGAAGGGTGCGCAGAATGCCGTGCGCCGTACCCTTGGCGAGGTCGAGGGCGGAAGCGATCTCGGAGAGGCCGAGCCGTCGCTCGCCGCCCGCGAGCAGCCGCAGCATCGCCGCGGCCCTTTCGAGCGACTGGATGTTGCGTGCCATCGCAGCCCCGACCTCCGTCCCCTGGTACCCATCCACGTTCGACAATGCTGAACACTATCGGTCGTTGTCGACCTCCCGCTAATACGCGGACGGCCTGTCCTGTACCCAAGGACCACCCCGACGATCCGATCCGGCCAACCCCGCCCCGCCCGTCCGTCCCGTGGACTACTTCACAACGGGACCATGGTCCCGGCTACCCTGACCGAGTGCGCCCTCCAGCCAGAGGACGCAAAGCCGACAGCCGTCGCACTCCAGGGAGCTCTTTCATGGCCTCGTCGCCGACCCCGTCGTCGCAGCCCACGCCTGTCTCGTCCGACAGCAGGACCCGAGCCGACGCCCTCCGCGAGGCCCTCGCCACCCGCGTGGTGGTGGCCGACGGCGCGATGGGCACCATGCTCCAGGCGCAGGACCCCACGCTCGACGACTTCCAGCAGCTCGAGGGCTGCAACGAGATCCTCAACGTCACCCGCCCCGACATCGTGCGCTCCGTGCACGAGGAGTACTTCGCCGTCGGCGTGGACTGCGTGGAGACCAACACCTTCGGCGCGAACTTCGCGGCACTCAGCGAGTACGACATCGCCGACCGCAACTTCGAACTCTCCGAGGCCGGCGTCCGCATCGCCCGCGAGGTCGCCGACGAGTTCACCGCTTCCACCGGACAGCAGCGCTGGGTCCTCGGCTCGATGGGCCCCGGCACCAAGCTGCCGACCCTCGGCCACGCCCCGTACACCGTCCTGCGCGACGCCTACCAGACCAACGCCGAAGGCATGATCGCCGGCGGCGCCGACGCACTCCTGGTGGAGACCACCCAGGATCTCCTGCAGACCAAGGCCGCCATCCTCGGCGCCCGCCGCGCCCTGGACGCCACCGGCGCGAACCTCCCGCTGATCTGCTCGGTCACCGTCGAGACGACCGGCACCATGCTCCTGGGCTCCGAGATCGGCGCCGCGCTCACCGCCCTTGAGCCGCTGGGCATCGACATGATCGGCCTGAACTGCGCCACGGGCCCGGCCGAGATGAGCGAGCACCTGCGCTACCTCGCCCGCCACTCCCGCATCCCGCTCTCCTGCATGCCGAACGCGGGCCTCCCCGTCCTCGGCAAGGACGGCGCCCACTACCCCCTGTCGGCCTCCGAGCTGGCGGACGCGCAGGAGAGCTTCGTGCGCGACTACGGGCTCTCCCTGGTCGGCGGCTGCTGTGGCACGACGCCGGAGCACCTGCGCCAGGTCGTGGAGCGCGTCCGGGGTGTCGAGACGGCCCCGCGCGACCCGCGCCCCGAGCCGGGCGCCGCGTCGCTGTACCAGACTGTCCCGTTCCGGCAGGACACCTCGTACCTGGCGATCGGGGAGCGGACCAACGCCAATGGGTCGAAGAAGTTCCGTGAGGCGATGCTGGAGGGGCGCTGGGACGACTGTGTGGAGATGGCGCGCGATCAGATCCGTGAGGGCGCGCACATGCTCGACTTGTGTGTGGATTATGTGGGCCGCGACGGGGTGGCGGACATGGAAGAACTTGCCGGGCGGTTCGCCACTGCCTCCACGCTGCCCATCGTGCTGGACTCCACCGAGGTGCCGGTCATCCAGGCGGGTCTGGAGAAGCTGGGCGGGCGTGCGGTGATCAACTCCGTCAACTATGAGGACGGGGACGGTCCGGAGTCCCGCTTCGCGAAGGTGACCGCGCTGGCCAAGGAGCACGGGGCGGCGCTGATCGCGCTGACCATCGACGAGGAGGGCCAGGCCCGCACGCCCGAGCACAAGGTCGCCATCGCCGAGCGCCTGATCGCCGATCTGACCGGTAACTGGGGCATCCAGGAGTCGGACCTTCTCATCGATACGCTGACCTTCACCATCTGCACCGGTCAGGAAGAGTCCCGGGGTGACGGGATCGCCACCATCGAGGCGATCCGTGAGCTGAAGAAGCGCCACCCCGACGTGCAGACCACGCTGGGTCTGTCCAACATCTCCTTCGGCCTCAACCCGGCCGCCCGTGTCGTCTTGAACTCCGTGTTCCTGGACGAGTGCGTCAAGGCGGGGCTGGACTCCGCGATCGTGCACGCCTCGAAGATCCTGCCGATCGCGCGTCTGGAGGAGGAGCAGGTCAAGGTCGCCCTCGACCTGATCTACGACCGGCGCGCCGAGGGCTATGACCCGCTGCAAAAGCTGATGGAGCTGTTCGAGGGGGTCTCGACGAAGTCGATGAAGGCGGGCAAGGCCGAGGAGCTGCTGGCGCTGCCGCTGGAGGAGCGGTTGCAGCGGCGCATCATCGACGGTGAGAAGAACGGCCTGGAGGCCGATCTCGACGAAGCCCTGCGGGACACCCCCGCGCTGGACATCGTCAACAACACTTTGCTTGAGGGCATGAAGGTGGTCGGGGAGCTGTTCGGCTCCGGGCAGATGCAGCTGCCGTTCGTGCTGCAGTCCGCCGAGGTCATGAAGACGGCCGTGGCGCACCTGGAGCCGCACATGGAGAAGGTGGAGGGTGCGGAGGGCAAGGGCACCATCGTGCTGGCCACCGTGCGCGGCGACGTGCATGACATCGGCAAGAACCTCGTCGACATCATCTTGTCCAACAACGGCTACAACGTCGTCAACCTCGGCATCAAGCAGCCGGTCGCGGCGATTTTGGATGCCGCCGCCGAACACAAGGCGGATGTCATCGGCATGTCGGGGCTGCTGGTGAAGTCCACGGTGATCATGAAGGAGAACCTTCAGGAGCTCAACCAGCGCCAGATGGCCGCCGACTATCCCGTCATCCTCGGCGGCGCCGCCCTGACCCGCGCCTATGTCGAGCAGGACCTGCACGAGATCTACGAAGGCGAAGTCCGCTACGCCCGCGACGCGTTCGAGGGCCTGCGGCTGATGGACGCCCTCATCGCCGTCAAACGCGGCGTGCCCGGCGCGCGCCTGCCCGAACTCAAGCAGCGCCGCGTGCCCAAGCGCGACACTCCGGTCGCCGTCGAGGAGCCCGAGGGCCCGTCCCGCTCCGACGTGGCCGTCGACAATCCGCTGCCCACGCCCCCGTTCTGGGGCACCCGCGTCATCAAGGGCATTCAGCTCAAGGAGTACGCCTCCTGGCTCGACGAGGGCGCCCTGTTCAAGGGGCAGTGGGGCCTCAAGCAGGCCCGCACCGGCCACGGACCCACGTACGAGGAGCTCGTCGAGAGCGAGGGCCGCCCGCGCCTGCGCGGTCTTCTGGACGAGCTGCAGACCAAGAACCTCCTGGAAGCCGCCGTCGTCTACGGCTACTTCCCGTGCGTGTCCAAGGGCGACGACCTGATCATCCTCAACGACGACGGTTCGGAGCGCACCCGCTTCACCTTCCCGCGTCAGCGCCGCGGGCGCCGGCTGTGCCTGGCCGACTTCTTCCGCCCCGAGGAATCCGGCGAGACCGACGTGGTGGGCCTGCAGGTCGTCACCGTCGGCTCGAAGATCGGCGAGGCGACCGCGGAGCTGTTCGCCGCCGACTCCTACCGCGACTACCTCGAACTGCACGGCCTGTCCGTCCAGCTCGCCGAAGCCCTCGCCGAGTACTGGCACGCCCGAGTGCGCGCCGAACTCGGATTCGGGGGAGAGGACCCCGCCGACGTGGAGGACATGTTCGCCCTGAAGTACCGCGGCGCACGCTTCTCGCTCGGCTACGGCGCCTGCCCCGACCTGGAGGACCGCGCCAAGATCGCCGAGCTCCTGCAGCCCGAGCGGATCGGCGTACAGCTCTCCGAGGAGTTCCAGCTCCACCCCGAGCAGTCCACCGACGCGATCGTCATCCACCATCCCGAGGCGAAATATTTCAACGCGCGCTGATCCGGAGCAGTCGTACACTGGTCGGTCCAGTGCAGGCCGGTTGCCTTCCCGCAAGAAGGAGGCAACCGGCCTTCTCGTCCCTTATGGAAGGTGTGGTCGCATGACCAGTACGGTTCCCGCGCTCGGCACCCCAATGGCCGAAAGCTCCGCATTGCAGGGCGTGCTCCTCGACATGGACGGCACCCTCGTCGACACCGAGGGCTTCTGGTGGGACGCCGAGGTCGAGGTCTTCGCCTCCCTGGGCCACGCCCTCGACGAGGCCTGGCGCGATGTCGTCGTGGGCGGCCCCATGACCCGCAGCGCCGGATTCCTCATCGAGGCCACCGGCGCCGACATCACGGTCCCCGAGCTCACCGTGCTGCTCAACGACGGATTCGAGAACCGCATCAGCCGCTCCCTGCCACTGATGCCGGGCGCCACCCGCCTGCTCGCCGAACTCGCCACGCACGGCGTGCCGATGGCCCTGGTCTCCGCCTCGCACCGCCGCATCATCGACCGCGTCCTCGACTCGATCGGCGCCCACCACTTCGAACTCACCGTCGCGGGCGACGAGGTGGCCCGCACCAAGCCGCACCCCGACCCCTACCTCCTTGCGGCCCGGGGCCTCGGCGCGGACCCCGCCAGATGCGCCGTCATCGAGGACACCGCGACCGGCGTCGCCTCCGCCGAGGCCGCGGGCTGCCGCGTGGTGGCCGTGCCGTCGGTCGCCCCCATCCCCGCCGTCGCGGGCCGCACGGTCGTTCCGTCCCTCGAACACGTCAACCTGCCTTTCCTGCAAGGCCTGATGACCCTCTGACAGCTCCGCCGGTTTCACCGCCAACCCTGTTTCGGTGTGTGACGTTTCCCACCCGAACGAGGGTCGACAGCAGGGCCCGCCTGTGCTGTGTGCGATTGCGGGGGCCGATGCGGCGTGACGTTGTGTCCCGATTGATGGGAGCGTGCACGAAACCTTCCGGTGTCGGGTTATCAGTGTGTCCACGCCCGGTTTCGCAGCGTGATTGATTGCGGGTTCAGGCGCCCTCCGACGCTCGTCTGGTGCGGACTAATCTCGTCGCGAGAACATCGCCCCACCCCCCGTGCCCCACCAACCCACACCCCGCGTTGCGGGATTCACGGGATTCAAGAGCTCTGGAGAACGTCGAGCATGAACCGCAAGACTTTGGTGCTGCCGGCAGTCATAGGTCTGCTCGCCCCCGCGCTCGCCGCGTGCGGTGGCTCCGACGGCGGCGACGGCGACAATCCGATCGCGGTCGGCACCACGGACACGTTCGCCATCTCGAAGGAAGTACCGGCCCCCTTCGACCCGGCGTACGCCTACGACGCGGGCTCCTGGAACGTCCTGCGCCAGACCGTCCAGACGCTGATGGGCATGCCGCGCGGCGGCGGCGACCCGCAGCCCGAGGCGGCCGAGCAGTGCGGCTTCACCGACACCGGCAACGAGCGGTACGCCTGCACCCTGCGCAAGGGGCTGAAGTTCTCCGACGGCAAGCCGCTGACGGCCGCCGATGTGAAGTTCTCCATCGAGCGCGTCCGCGACATCAAGATCAAGGACCCCAGCGGCTCCGACGGTCTGGTCTCCAACGTCGACGAGATCGAGGTCCAGGGCGACCGCGACATCGTCTTCCACCTCAAGACCCCCGACGCGACGTTCCCCTTCAAGCTGGCGACCCCCACCGCGGGCATCATCAGCAAGGAGCACTACAGCAAGAACAAGCTGCGCGACGGCTTCGAGGTCGATGGCTCCGGCCCCTACAAAGCCGAGCAGAAGGTCGAGGACAACCGTCTCGTCAAGACGGTGTTCACCAAGAACCCCCACTACAAGGGTGGGTTCAAGATCCAGAGCGACAAGGTGGAGCTCCGCAACTTCACCGACACCGAGGCCATGGGCAAGGCGCTCGAGGACGGCGACATCGACCTGATGACGCGCACCATGTCGCCCGAGCAGGTCAAGGAGCTCGACGCCTCCACGAGCAAGAAGATCGACCTCGTCGACATGCAGGGCCTGGAGATCCGCTACCTCGCCTTCAACACCGACGCCCCCATGGCCAAGAACAAGGCCGTCCGCCAGGCCATCGCGCAGCTCGTCGACCGCGGCGCGCTCGCCTCCTCGGTGTACGGCTCGACGGCCGACCCGCTGTACTCGC
Organism: Streptomyces venezuelae; assembly: GCF_008642355.1. Lineage (NCBI taxonomy): Bacteria > Bacillati > Actinomycetota > Actinomycetes > Kitasatosporales > Streptomycetaceae > Streptomyces > Streptomyces venezuelae. The sequence goes on along the minus strand of NZ_CP029193.1, from coordinate 1,462,702 downwards.
TGGTGCCCTCCACCATCACCGGGCACGCCAACTCGTTCTTCAACAAGTACGGCAACCCGAGCACCGCCAAGGCCCGCTCCCTGCTCAACAAGGCCAACATCTCCACGCCGGTGAAGATGACCCTGCACTACACGACCGACCACTACGGCCCCGGCACGAAGAAAGAGTTCGAGCTGCTGCAGAAGCAGCTGAACGACTCCGGCCTGTTCGACGTGTCGGTCAAGGGCGTGCCGTGGAACACCTTCCGCGCCGCCGAGCGCGACGGCAAGTACGCGGCGTACGGCATGGGCTGGTTCCCCGACTTCCCCGACGCCGACAACTTCCTCGCGCCGTTCCTCGACAAGGACAACTTCCTCGGCTCGCCGTACGTCAATGACACGATCAACGACCAGCTGATCCCGATGTCCCGCCGCGAGGCCGACCGGCTCGCCGCCTCCAAGAGCATCCGCAAGATCCAGGACATCGTCGCCGACGACGTCCCGGTGCTCCCGCTCTGGCAGGGCAAGCAGTACATCGCCGCGCGCGACGACATCACCGGCATCGAGTGGGCCCTCAACTCCTCCTCGAACCTCCAGCTGTGGGAGCTCGGCCGCGGCGTCAGCGGCTGACCCCCGCACCCCGAGGGCACTCAAGTTCCAGCGAACGATCACACCAACAAAGGCACGTACGTGAAATGTCGTAACCAGTGGCTGGCCCTTCCCCTCACGGGAGGGCTGGCCGCCGCCCTGCTGACCGGCTGCGGCACGGAATCGGGCGGTGCGGGGGACACGGGCGACGCGGTAGTGATGGGGATGTCCGACGACGTCCTCGCCACCGACCCGGCATCCGGCTACGACCCCGGCTCCTGGCTCCTGTTCAACAACGTCTTCCAGTCGCTCCTCAGCTTCCCCAAGGGCGCCACCGAGCCCGAGCCGGAGGCCGCCGAGGAGTGCGGCTTCACCGACACGGAGGCGAAGGTCTTCAAGTGCGAGCTGCGTGACGGGCTGAAGTTCAGCAACGGCAACGCGCTCACCTCGAAGGACGTCAAGTTCTCCTTCGACCGCATGCGGAAGATCAACGACGACGACGGCCCCGCGCTGATGTTCCCGATGCTCGACCAGGTGCAGACGCCCGACGCCAAGACCGTCGTCTTCAAGCTGAAGTACTCCGACGCGACCTTCCCCAGCAAGATCGCCTCGGGCGCCGGTTCGATCGTGGACCACACCGAGTACGACATGAACCGGCTCCGCGAGGACGGCAAGGCCGTCGGCTCCGGACCGTACAGGCTGGACTCGTTCAGCAAGGAGCAGGCGGTCTTCTCCGTCAACTCCGAGTACAAGGGCACCGCGAAGACGAAGAACGACGGCATCTCCCTCAAGTTCTTCCGCGGCGACCAGAAGGGCCTCAAGCAGGCCCTCCTCGACGGCAAGATCGACGTGGCCTACCGAGGCCTCGCCGCCGCCGACATCGCCGACATCGAGCAGGACACCTCCAAGGCAGGCCAGGACGTCGACATCGTCGAGGGCACCAGCGCGGAGGTGCAGCACCTGGTCTTCAACATGAAGGACCCCGTCGCCGGCAAGCTCGGCGTCCGCAAGGCCATGGCCTACCTCCTGGACCGCGACGCCCTGGTCAAGGAGGTCTACCAGGACACGGCCACGCCGCTGTACTCGATCGTCCCCGCCGGTATCGGCGGCCACAACACCGCCTTCTTCGACACCTACGGCGCCCGCCCGCAGCGCGCCAAGGCCGCCGCCGCGCTCCGCGCCGACGGCGTCGAGGGCAAGGTCAAGCTCACCCTCTGGTCGACGCCCACCCGCTACGGCCCGGCCACCGACCAGGAACTGCGGGCCATCGCCAAGCAGCTCAACGCCTCCGGCCTCTTCGACGCCGACGTGAAGTCCGTCGCCTTCGAGCAGTACGAGAAGGACATCGAAGCCGGCAAGTACGGCGTCTACGTCAAGGGATGGGTCCCCGACTACCCCGACGCCGACAACTTCACCCAGCCGTTCTTCGGCAAGGGCAACGTCCTCGGCAACCACTTCGAGAACCCCACCATCACCTCGAAGATCATCCCGGGCACCGCCACCGAGAGCGACCGCACCAAGACCGACAAGCAGTACGGCCGCCTCCAGGACATCGTCGCCGAACAGCTGCCCATCCTGCCGGTCTGGCAGGCCAAGCAGTACGCCGTCGTCCGCGACAGCGTCTACGGCCTGGAGTCCTGCCTCGACGCCTCGACCGTCTTCCGCTTCTGGGAGATCAGCAAGGGCTGAGCCGTCCACCGACGGCGAAGGGCGGCCGCCCCCTCGGGGGACGGCCGCCCTTCCTCGTTCACACCCCGGACGGGGACAGCGTCACCGTCACTGCGCGCCGGGACGCACCAGACCGCTCTCATACGCGTACACAGCGGCCTGCACCCGGTCGCGCAGCCCCAGCTTCGTCAGCACATGACCCACGTGCGTCTTCACCGTCGTCTCGCTCACGAACAGGTCCGCCGCGATCTCCGCGTTCGACAGGCCGCGGGCCACCAGCTTCAGTACCTCGACCTCACGGTCGGTCAACGTGTGCAACGTGTCCGGCACCGGCTCGTCACCCGACGGCAGATGCGCCGAATACTTGTCCAGGAGCCGACGCGTGATGCTCGGCGCCAGCATCGCCTCACCCGCCGCGACCACCCGGATCGCCTGCACCAGCTCGTTCGCCGGGGCGTCCTTCAGGAGGAAGCCGCTGGCACCGGCGCGCAGCGCCTCCACCACGTACTCATCGAGGTCGAAGGTCGTCAGAACCAGCACCTTCGCCGGACCGTCCCGGCCCGGACCGGTGATCTGCCGCGTCGCCTCGACCCCGTCCATCCGCGGCATACGGATGTCCATGAGGACCACATCGGGCTGCAACGCCCGCACCTGATCCTGAGCCTGCAGGCCGTCTCCGGCCTCGCCGACGACCGCGATGTCCTGCTCGGCCTCCAGAATCATCCGGAACCCGGTGCGCAACAGCGGCTGGTCATCGACCAGTAGGACGCGGATGGCCACGTGTCTCTCCTTCAGCTAGCCCGCGCCCATTCTGCCCTGCTCACCCTCCGCCGACTCGGGCGCCCTCACAGGAAGCGGATACGGCGGGGGAGTCCCCCCGAATTCAGGACAGACCGCCCGGTGGTCGCACCAACCGCACAATTTCGTCGGCCGCGGCCGCCAGTTCCCCGTCTCCGTCGCCAGCTCGATCGCCTCCCACAGCGCGAGCAGCTTTCGCTCCACCCGCTCCAGGTCCGCCACCACCGGGTCGTACGTGATCACATCACCGCTCCCCAGATACACGAGCTGCAGACGCCGCGGCACCACACCCTTCAGCCGCCACACCACCAGCGCGTAGAACTTCATCTGGAACAGCGCACCCTCCGCGTACTCGGGACGCGGAGCCTTGCCCGTCTTGTAGTCCACGATGCGGACCTCACCCGAAGGTGCCACATCCACCCGGTCGATGATCCCGCGCAGCTTCAGCCCCGACGCCAGCTCGGCCTGCACGAACAGCTCCCGCTCGGCCGGCTCCAACCGCGTCGGATCCTCCAGCGTGAACCACCGCTCCACCAGCTTCTCCGCGTCCGACAGCCAGCGCGCCATCCGCTCGCCCTCCGGATCGTCCGCGAACAGCTCCGACAGCTCCGGCTTCGCCTCCCGCAGACGGTCCCACTGCCCCGGAATGAGCGACTTGGCCCGCGGCGCCGTCCGCTCACCCGCGGGCGCGTCGAAGAGCCGCTCCAGCACCGCATGCACCAACGTGCCCCGCGTCGCCGCCTCACTCGGCTTCTCGGGCAGCTTGTCGATCACCCGGAACCGGTACAGCAAAGGGCACTGCATGAAATCGCCCGCACGCGAGGGCGACAAGGACGCCGGGCGCACGGCCGCCACGGCGTCGTCGGAGCTGGTTTCCATAGGAACAGACCCTACGACCCGACACTGACAACAGCCGCATACCATCGACGGCAGACCCTCTCGCCCTGCATGATCGTGCGGGTAACCACGCCATACCGGGGCGAGGGACGCTTCGAACGAGGGGACATCGTGGACGAAAGCGGCGGGAGCGGCAGGCCGCAGTCCGACGGCGCGGAGGGCCTGCGGCCGGCGGAACCACAAAGGCCGCACCACGCGCCCGGCTCCCAGGAGCCGACGCGCCCGGTCGACACGGCCGAAGAACCGCAGCGCCCGGCGAACGAGCCGCAGCGCCCGGCGAGCGAGCCCCGACGACGCCCTGCGGACGACCCTCTGCGCCCGGCCCCATCGGCCGACCGGAGCGATCCGCAGGGCCCGGCCCACACGTCCGACGCAGCCGATCCGGCCCACGCGTCCGATCCGGCCCACGCGTCCGACCCGGCCCGCCAGGCCGACCCGTCCCACGGACCGGCGCGGCCGGAGCGGGACGGTGACAGTGCGCGCCCCGCCGAGTCGACGAACAGCGGCGGCCGGGCCTCCCTCACCAAGGCCCCCGCGGAAGAACAACCCGCCGAACCCCCGCGCCCCCGCGCCGCGAACCCCCGCCGCCCCGGCAAGGGGACCCCCGTACCGCCCAAGGCCCAGAAAGGCCCCGGCGGCGGACTCCTCATGGGCAAACCCTTCGGCGTACCCGTCTACGTCGCGCCCAGCTGGTTCCTCGTCGCCGCCCTCATCACCTGGGTCTTCGGCAACCAGCTCGACCGCGTCCTGCCCGAACTCGGCGGCGCCCGCTACCTCGTCTCCCTCTTCTTCGCCGTCGCCTTCTACGCCTCCGTGCTCGTGCACGAGCTGGCCCACACCGTCGCGGCCCTCCGCTTCAAGCTGCCCGTGCGCCGCATCCAGCTCCAGTTCTTCGGCGGCGTCTCCGAGATCGAGAAGGAATCCGAGACCCCCGGCCGCGAATTCGTTCTCGCCTTCGTCGGCCCCCTCCTCTCCCTCGTCCTCGCCGGTGTCTTCTACGCGGGCATGCAGGCCGTAGACCCCGGCACCGTCCCCGGCGTCCTCCTCGCCGGCCTGATGATCTCCAACCTCATCGTCGCCGCCTTCAACCTCCTCCCGGGACTGCCTCTCGACGGCGGTCGCATGCTGCGCGCCGTCGTCTGGAAGATCACCGGCAAACCCATGAGCGGCACCGTCGCCGCCGCCTGGGTCGGCCGTGCCCTCGCCATCTCCGTCCTCATCGGCCTGCCCCTCCTCAACCAGTCCGGCGCCCTCGGCGGCGAAGCGCAGGACATCGGCGGCATGGACACCGTCACCGACGCCCTGCTCGCCGCGATCCTCGCCGCGATCATCTGGACCGGCGCCGGAAACAGCCTCCGCATGGCCCGCCTGCGCGAACACCTCCCCGAACTCCGCGCCCGCACCCTCACCCGCCGCGCCGTCCCCGTAGAGAGCGAAACACCCCTCTCCGAAGCGCTGCGCCGCGCGAACGACGCAGGCGCCCGCGCCCTCGTCGTCGTCGACACCGATGGAGACCCCGTGGCCCTCGTCCGGGAAGCGGCCATCGTCTCCGTGCCCCAGCACCGCCGCCCCTGGGTCGGCGTGGGCGGCCTCGCCCAGGACCTCACCGAAGGCATGCGCATCTCCGCCGAGCTCTCCGGCGAGGAACTCCTCGACACCCTCCGCGCCACACCCGCCACCGAATACCTCGTCGTCGAGGAGTCCGGCGAGATCTACGGAGTCCTCTCCGCCGCCGACGTCGAGCGCGCCTTCGTCAAGGCCATGGCCCGCCCCACCTAGGACAACCCTCAGTGGTCGGCGGGCCGCGCCGAGGCCGGTAGGCTGGTCACATGTCCGAACCGACCGGTGCCGCCCGCCGTCGCGGGCCCTTCAAGGTCGGGGACCAGGTCCAGCTCACCGACCCCAAGGGACGCCACTACACGTTCACGCTCGAAGCCGGGAAGAACTTCCACACCCACAAGGGTTCCTTCCCCCACGACGAGCTGATCGGCGCTCCCGAGGGCAGTGTTGTCCGAACCACGGGAAACGTCGCCTACCTGGCGCTGCGACCCCTGCTCCCCGACTACGTCCTGTCCATGCCCCGCGGCGCCGCCGTGGTCTACCCCAAGGACGCGGGGCAGATCCTGGCCTTCGCCGACATCTTCCCCGGCGCACGCGTCGTCGAGGCGGGCGTGGGCTCGGGCTCGCTGAGCAGCTTCCTGCTCCGCGCCATCGGCGACCAGGGCATGCTGCACTCCTACGAGCGCCGCGAGGACTTCGCCGAGATCGCCCAGCAGAACGTCGAGCGCTACTTCGGCGGACCCCACCCCGCCTGGCAGCTCACCGTCGGCGACCTCCAGGACAACCTCAGCGACACCGAGGTCGACCGGGTCATCCTCGACATGCTCGCCCCCTGGGAATGCCTCGAAGCCGTCTCCAAGGCACTCGTCCCCGGCGGCATCCTCTGCTGCTACGTCGCGACCACCACCCAGCTCGCACGGACCGTCGAGTCCATCCGCGAGATCGGTGGCTTCAACGAGCCCACCGCCTGGGAATCGATGATCCGCAACTGGCACATCGAGGGCCTCGCCGTCCGCCCCGACCACCGCATGATCGGGCACACCGGCTTCCTCCTCACCGCCCGCCGCCTCGCGGACGGCGTCGAGCCGCCCATGCGCCGCCGCCGCCCCGCCAAGGGCGCCTACGGCGAGGACTACTCAGGACCGAACGCCGACGGCGGCTCCCCGCGCTGACCCGCGAGACACGCCCCGTCCAATGAACAGGCGCCGCCGCCGAGTTCCCTGACCGACCAGGGAACTCGGCGGCGGCGCCGTTTCGTTGAGCAGGACACCAGCCCGTACCGGAAGAACCGCGAGAACCACCGGACCCCGGTGTTCCTCCGCACTGTGACGTATGGCACGATGCTGGCCACCTCCCCGCCGGCCCAGCCCTCACAGGAGACGCTTCCCCGTGCAGCACCCCGCGGTCCCGGAACTGGCACACACCACCACCCGCCCCGTCCACTGGCTGGCTGTCGCGGCCGCACTCGCCGCCGTCGTCGCGGGCTCCGCCGTCCTGCAGCCCGACCCCGCCACCGCGGCCCAGACCGGCCCCGGAACGCACTCCCGAGCCGCCGCCGGCGCAGCCGCCCCGGTCCCCGCGCCCGACCCCGCCGCCGTCACTTTCCCGATCGCCTGCGGCCCCGTCGAACCCGTCGTGAAGAACAAGGCCTCCGGCGACCTCGACGGCGACGGCAGACCCGAAACCGTCGCCGTCGTCCACTGCGAAGCAGGCTCCGGCACCCCGCCCGACGGGATCTACGTCATCACCAGGCCCAAGACGGGAAAGCCCCGCGTCGTCGCCACCCTCGTCGACCCCAAGGACCGGCAGAACGCCACCGGCCTCACCCTGCGCGACGGCGCCGTCACCGCGACCCTGCTCGGCTACTCCACCCCCGACGTCCCCCGCTGCTGCCCCGACCAGAAGGACAAGGCCAAGTGGCAGTGGAAGGACGGCACGTTCAAGCGGACCGCCCCCGCAGGAGCACGCAGCGTATGACACCGCCGCAGGGGTGAAATCAAGCCGCGTCGGGGCCGTACACCTCGACGCTGTCCGAAACGCGACGCACATGGATGCAGTCCCCCGGACACTCCTTGGCCGAGTCCACCACATCGTTGAGGAGCGTCAGCGGCACGGGCGTTGTCGCCCCCGGCGCCTGCAACAGCTCGTCGTCGGCGCTCTTCACATACGCCAGACCATCGATGTCCAGCTCGAAGACCTCGGGCGCGTACTGCGCACAGATGCCGTCCCCGGTACAGAGGTCCTGGTCGATCCAGACCTCCAGATCGTGGCCCTCACTGCCGGTCTCGGCCTCGTGCCGCACGGTCATCTCTCCTGCCGGTCTCAGCGCCGAGCGACCCCACAATGCAGCAAGTCGGGCCAGCCCTGACGGGTGTTGAACACTTCGACGATACAACCGCCCGCTTTCCGATGTTGTTGGGTGGGTATTCCCCTGGTGTGAGGGAGAGCGCAAGGGTGAAGATCGGACACACCCCCACCGTCTTTGTGATCTAGGGGTTTCAATCGACACCCACCCAGGTAGGGTCAGGAAGCGTCCAGCTCCCCTTGGAGGAGGTGAGGACCGTGGCAGCCCACGACGACGACATCAACCGCGGCATCCGGCCGGGGCGAGGGTCTGAAGACCCTGCCGGTCAGGTTGCCTATCTCGAGCAGGAAATCGCCGTCCTGCGACGCAAGCTCGCCGACTCTCCGCGTCATACGAGGATTCTCGAAGAGCGGATCGTCGAGCTGCAGACCAACCTGGCCGGCGTGTCCGCACAGAACGAGCGGCTCGCCAACACGCTCCGCGAGGCCCGCGACCAGATCGTGGCCCTCAAGGAAGAAGTCGACCGGCTCGCACAGCCACCGGCCGGCTTCGGAGTCTTCCTCGCGGCGAACGAGGACGGCACGGCCGACATCTTCACCGGGGGCCGCAAGCTCCGGGTGAACGTCAGCCCCAGCGTGGAGCTCGAAGAGCTCAGGCGCGGCCAGGAAGTCATGCTCAACGAAGCGCTCAACGTGGTCGAGGCCATGGAGTACGAGAGCGTCGGCGACATCGTCACCCTCAAGGAAATTCTTGAGGACGGCGACCGAGCCCTGGTGGTGGGACACACCGACGAAGAACGAGTGGTCCGGCTCGCCGAACCCCTCCTCGACGTCACCATCCGCCCCGGCGACGCCCTGCTCCTCGAACCCCGCTCCGGCTACGTCTACGAAGTCGTGCCCAAGAGCGAGGTCGAAGAACTCGTCCTCGAAGAAGTCCCCGACATCAGCTACGAGAAGATCGGCGGCCTCGGCGGCCAGATCGAAATGATCCGGGACGCCGTCGAACTTCCGTACCTCTACCCCGACCTCTTCAAGGAGCACGAACTGCGGCCCCCCAAGGGTGTGCTGCTGTACGGGCCCCCCGGCTGCGGCAAAACGCTGATCGCGAAAGCCGTCGCCAACTCACTCGCCAAAAAGGTCGCAGAGGTCACCGGCCAGCCCGCGGGGAAGAGCTACTTCCTCAACATCAAGGGCCCCGAACTCCTCAACAAGTACGTCGGCGAGACCGAGCGACACATCCGCCTGGTCTTCCAGCGTGCCCGCGAGAAGGCGAGCGAAGGCACCCCTGTCATCGTCTTCTTCGACGAGATGGAATCCCTCTTCCGCACCCGCGGATCCGGCGTCAGCTCGGACGTGGAAAACACCATCGTCCCCCAGCTGCTCGCCGAGATCGACGGCGTCGAAGGCCTGGAGAACGTCATCGTCATCGGCGCCTCCAACCGCGAGGACATGATCGACCCCGCGATCCTCCGACCCGGACGACTCGACGTCAAGATCAAGATCGAGCGCCCGGACGCCGAAGCGGCCAAGGACATCTTCGCCAAGTACCTCACCGAACGCCTCCCCCTGCACGCCGACGACCTCGCCGAGCACAGCGCCGACCGGCGCGCCACGGTGCACGGCATGATCCAGTCCGTCGTCGAGCAGATGTACGCGGAGTCCGAGGAGAACCGCTTCCTCGAGGTGACGTACGCCAACGGAGACAAGGAAGTCCTCTACTTCAAGGACTTCAACTCCGGCGCCATGATCGAGAACATCGTGGGCCGCGCCAAGAAGATGGCCATCAAGGCCTTCCTCGAAGCCAACCAGAAGGGCCTTCGGGTCGCTCACCTCCTCCAGGCTTGCATCGACGAGTTCAAGGAGAACGAGGACCTGCCCAACACCACCAACCCGGACGACTGGGCCCGCATCTCCGGAAAGAAGGGCGAACGGATCGTCTACATCCGTACGCTCGTCACCGGAAAGCAGGGCGCGGATACCGGACGCTCCATCGACACGGTGGCCAACACCGGTCAATACCTGTAGAACACAGGGCGGCTGCGGGTGTCCTTCACGGGTACCCGCGGCCGTCTGTTTTTCAATGACAGCAATGATCTCCCCACCAGCGCAAAGGCGTTCTAGGCTCTTCGGTACCGCCGAGTCGCGCAGTGCGGGGACGGGCACCGCACACGCACCGGAGCACCAGCGGTACTTGAGCGCCGTTCCCGAACGGGAGCGCCGCCGGGCAAGGAGGGCCGCATGACCGTACGGCGAGTAATGGGCATCGAGACGGAGTACGGCATCTCCGTCCCCGGCCACCCCAACGCCAATGCCATGCTCACCTCGTCCCAGATCGTCAACGCCTACGCCGCGGCGATGCACCGGGCGCGACGCGCCCGCTGGGACTTCGAGGAAGAGAACCCGCTGCGGGACGCGCGGGGCTTCGACCTCGCCCGCGAGGCCGCCGACGCCAGCCAGCTGACCGACGAGGACATCGGCCTCGCCAACGTCATCCTCACCAACGGCGCACGCCTGTACGTCGACCACGCACACCCCGAATACAGCTCCCCGGAGATCACCAACCCCTGGGACGCCGTCCTCTGGGACAAAGCGGGCGAACGCATCATGGCCGAAGCCGCGGAGCGCGCCGCGGCACTGCCCGGCGCCCAGCCGATCCACCTCTACAAGAACAACACCGACAACAAGGGCGCCTCCTACGGCACGCACGAGAACTACCTGATGAAGCGGGACACCCCCTTCTCCGACATCGTGCGGCACCTGACGCCCTTCTTCGTCTCCCGCCAGGTCGTCACCGGAGCGGGACGCGTCGGCATCGGACAGGACGGCCACGAACACGGCTTCCAGCTCAGCCAGCGCGCCGACTACTTCGAAGTCGAGGTCGGCCTCGAGACCACCCTCAAGCGCCCCATCATCAACACCCGCGACGAACCCCACTCGGACGCCGAGAAATACCGCAGGCTCCACGTCATCATCGGCGATGCCAACCTCTCCGAGATCTCGACGTACCTGAAACTCGGCACGACGTCCCTGGTGCTCGCGATGATCGAGGACGCCTTCATCAACGTCGACCTCGCGGTCGACCAGCCCGTGCGCACGCTGCACCAGGTGTCCCACGACCCGTCCCTCAAGCACCTCATCACGCTTCGTAGCGGCCGGTCACTCACCGCGGTGCAGCTCCAGATGGAGTACTTCGAGCTGGCCCGCAAATACGTCGAGGAGCGGTACGGCTCCGACGCCGACGATCAGACCAAGGACGTCCTGTCCCGCTGGGAAGATGTCCTCGGGCGCCTGGAGAGCGACCCGATGAGCCTCTCCGGAGAGCTCGACTGGGTCGCCAAACGAGAACTCATGGAGGGCTACCGCCGGCGCGACAACCTCGACTGGGACGCCGCACGCCTTCACCTCGTCGACCTGCAGTACGCGGACGTACGGGCCGAGAAGGGCCTGTACAACCGCCTGGTCGCGCGGGGCAAGATGAAGCGGCTCCTCGACGAGGCGGACGTCGAGCGAGCCACCACGAAGCCGCCCGAGGACACGCGCGCGTACTTCCGCGGCCGCTGCCTCGAGCAGTACGCGGACGACGTGGCCGCGGCGTCCTGGGACTCGGTCATCTTCGACCTCCCCGGCCGTGACTCTCTGCAACGGGTCCCCACGCTGGAGCCCCTGCGCGGCACGAGGAACCACGTCAAGGAACTCCTGGACCGCTGCCGATCGGCAGAGGACCTGGTTCGGGTCCTCTCGGGCGGCTGAAAGGTCATCGGCGGGGGAATCACACAGGTGAGACCCCGCACGTTGAGGCAACTGCGGGGCCTATGTCGGACCCGAAGCGTAGGGTCTGATCAAGAACGTCTAACCGAGCGAGCGGGGTGAGGTAGATGGCGACCAAGGACACCGGCGGCGGACAGCAGAAGGCGACGCGTCCCACCGAGGAGACCGAGGAGCAGACGCAGGACGCGCAGGCTTCGGAGGACCTCAAGGAACGCCAGGAGAAGCTGAGCGACGACGTCGACTCGGTTCTTGACGAAATTGACGATGTCCTCGAGGAGAATGCGGAGGACTTTGTGCGCTCCTTCGTTCAGAAGGGCGGACAGTAGAGCCCTTTTGCCTTCGGATCCAAGGTTACGAGGGGGCTGCGGTAAGTGGAGCAAGAAGCGGATGTGAAGCGTTGCTCGCGGTGCCGGGTCGAGTGGCCGCGGGCAGCCTTCGCGCGAAACAGCTCTAGCCGTGACGGCCTGCAGGCCTACTGTCGCGAGTGCTGGGCTGCGTACTATCAAGCGCGACAGATTGCCAAGGGCAAGAATGTACGGCCGAAGGTCGCTGTTCCTGAGGGGCACAAGTACTGTCGCGCTGATCGCCTCTCAAAAGGGGCTCTGCGTGATCTGTCTCAGTGCCCCCGCAGTCCATGTGGATCACTGTCACGAGACGGGTAAAGTCCGTGGCGTACTGTGCTTCAACTGCAACTCGGGCATCGGCAAGTTGGGGGACGACCCCGACAAGACCCGCCGAGCCACCGCTTACCTGGAAGGAAACTCGTGGAAGCCAATCCTCGTAGCACCGGGCGTCTACCAGCTGCCTTCCTGACGCCTGGTTCGTCGTCGTTCATGGATTTCCTCTCCGAGCACCAGCCGGAGATCCTCCCCGGCAACCGCCAACTGCCGCCCACGCAGGGCGTCATCGAGGCGCCGCACGGCACGACCATCGTGGCCGTGACGTTCCCCGGCGGTGTCGTCCTCGCCGGTGACCGGCGGGCGACGATGGGCAACGTCATCGCGCAGCGCGACATCGAGAAGGTGTTCCCGGCCGACGAGTACTCGGCGGTGGGTATCGCCGGTACGGCGGGTCTGGCCGTGGAGATGGTGAAGCTCTTCCAGCTGGAGCTTGAGCACTTCGAGAAGGTGGAGGGGGCCACGCTGTCGCTGGAGGGCAAGGCGAACCGGCTCTCCACGATGATCCGCAGCAACCTCGGCATGGCGATGCAGGGTCTCGCCGTGGTGCCGCTCTTCGCGGGGTACGACGTGGACCGCGAGAAGGGCCGCATCTTCTCGTACGACGTGACGGGTGGGCGTTCGGAGGAGCACGGGTTCGCGGCGACCGGTTCGGGTTCGGTCTTCGCGCGGGGTGCGATGAAGAAGCTCTACCACGACGGTCTGACGGAGGAGCAGGCGACGACGCTGGTCGTCCAGGCGTTGTACGACGCCGCGGACGACGACTCGGCGACGGGCGGCCCGGACATGGCGCGGCGGATCTTCCCCATCGTCACCGTGATTTCCGACGAGGGGTTCCGGAGGCTGACGGATGACGAGTCGTCGGCCATTGCGCGTTCGATCCTGGAGAAGCGTCTGGAGCAGCCGGACGGCCCGCGGGCCGCACTGCTCTGAGCGTTCCCGAATTCGCCACTGACTGAAGTTTTTTGACAGAAAGGGACGGATCCGGTGTCGACGCCGTTCTATGTCTCACCCCAGCAGGCCATGGCCGATCGGGCGGAATACGCCCGGAAGGGCATTGCCCGTGGCCGCAGCCTTGTCGTGATGCAGTTTGCCGACGGCATCGTGTTCGTCGGCGAGAACCCGTCCCGTGCGCTGCACAAGTTCAGCGAGATCTATGACCGGATCGGCTTCGCGGCCGCCGGTAAGTACAACGAGTACGAGAATCTGCGGATCGGTGGAGTGCGGTATGCCGATCTTCGCGGTTACACGTACGACCGTGACGATGTGACGGCTCGTGGTCTGGCGAACGTGTACGCGCAGACGCTCGGCACGATCTTCTCCAGCAACGCGGAGAAGCCGTACGAGGTGGAGCTGGTGGTGGCCGAGGTCGGCACCACGGCCGACGGCGATCAGATCTATCGCCTGCCGCATGACGGTTCGATCGTGGATGAGCACGGTTCGGTCGCGGTCGGTGGCAATGCCGAGCAGATCAGCAGCTATCTCGATCAGCGTCACCGGGACGGGATGACGCTGGCGGAGGCGTTGAAGCTCGCCGTTCAGGCGCTGTCCCGGGACACCAACGGCAGTGAGCGGGAGATCCCGGCGGAGCGCCTTGAGGTCGCGGTGCTCGACCGGACGCGTCCTCAGCAGCGGAAGTTCAAGCGGATCGTGGGCCGTCAGTTGTCGCGGCTGCTCGACGAGGGCGGTGCGACGGACGCGCCGACCGATACGGATGCGGGCTCCGCGCCGAAGTCGGGTGGAGACGTCGAGTAGTCCGCGCGGGCGTGCGCCCCGTGTTCCGGCCTCTGGGCCGGGGCGCGGGGCGCTTTTTCGTGTGCTGAGTCAGCGCGCGGGGCCCGTGGAGCCGCGTACGACCAGTTCGACGGGGAGCGGGGTGGCGTCGGGCTCGCGGCCTTCCAGGACGGCGATCAGGGACTCCATGGCGCGTTCGCCGAAGCGTTCGGCGGGGAGTCGGACCGTGGTCAGTTCGGGTTCTACTGCGGTCGCCAGGGTGAGGTCGTCGAAGCCTGTCACCGAGACGTCCTCGGGGACGCGCAGGCCGAGGCGTCGCGCGGCTTTGCAGGCGCCGGCGGAGAGGAAGTCGTCGTCGCAGACGATGGCGGTGGGGCGGGGTCCGGGTCCGGAGAGGGCGGCTTCGGCGACGGCGCGGGCGCCTTCGACGTTCAGCGGGGCGGCGACGCGGCGTACGGCGGTGCGGGTGCCGCGGAGGGTGCGGGCGAACGCTTCGGCGCGGACGTCGAAGGTCCAGGAGTCGACGTCGGCGGCCAGGTGGAGGAAGTCGCGGTGGCCGAGGGCGAGGAGATGCTCGGTGACCTGGCGCATGCCGTCGGCGAGGTCGAGGTTGACGGTGGCGGCGCCGAGGCTGCCGGCGGGGTCGCTGTCGAGCATGACGAGGGGGAGGTCGTCGCCGCGGATGGTGGCGAGGGCGTCGGAGGCCATGGAGGAGGCGAGGACGCCGTCGAGGGAGGCGCGGGCGGAGGCGAAGGGGTCGCGGGCGGGGCCGATGCCGTCGGGGGAGGGGTAGAGGACGACGCCGAAGCCGTGGCGGGCGGCGATGCGGGCGACTCCGGTGTAGACGTGGGCGAAGAACTCGTTGGTGAGTTCGGGGACGACGAGCAGTGCTGTGCGGGTGCGGCCCAGGCGGAGGTTGCGGGCGGCGAGGTTGGGGCGGTAGCCGAGTTCGCGGGCGGCGGTGCGGACACGTTCGGCGGTGGGTTCGGCGACGCGGCCGCGCCATTTGTCGCCGAGTACGAGGGAGACGGTGGCTTGGGAGACGCCGGCCGCGCGGGCGACGTCGCGGCTGGTGGGGCGTGGGGCCCCGGCTTCCTGTAGTGGCCCGGCCACTGTCACCTCCCGTTCTGATGTGGACCTGCGGACTGGGCTCATGGTACGTATGACGCCGGACGTTATACGTAAAACCCCGGCCCGGCGGTGCGGGGGGAGGGCGGTAGAGCATGGCTGCGGGATACGCGGAGATCCTCCGGACGCGGTATGCGACGCGGTTGCTGGCCGGGACGCTGGTGGGCCGGTTGCCGAACGCGACGGCGGCGATCGCGATCGTGCTGTTCATCCGGGCGGAGGGCGGCACGTACAGCCTGGCCGGTGCGCTGGCCGCGGTGTACGGCGTGGCCAACGCGGTCGGTCAGCCGCTGCTCGGGCGTCTGGTCGACCTGCACGGGCAGCCGCGCGTCCAGCTGCCCGCCGCGCTGCTCTCCGCGCTCGGCATGGCGGTGTTCGCCTTCACGGGGCCGGACCAGCTGGCGCTCGCGTATGGGGCGGTGGCGGCCGCCGGGCTGTTCACGCCGCCTCTGGAGGGTGGTCTGCGGGCCCTGTGGCCGAGCGTCCTCGGCAAGGAGGAGCAGGTCCACACGGCGTACGCGATGGACGCGATAGCCCAGGAAGTGATGTTCACCGTCGGCCCGTTGCTGGTGACCGGATGCGTGGCGCTGTGGTCGGAGCGGGCGGCGCTGCTCGTCGTCAACGCGGTGGGTGTGCTCGGTGCCCTCTCCGTAGTGGTGTCGAGGCCCTCGCGCGCGTGGCGTTCGGCGCCGAGGGAGGCGCACTGGCTCGGGGCGCTGCGCTCGCGCGGGCTGCTCGCGCTGCTCGGGGCGTTCCTGTTCATCGGGATGGCGCTGGGTTCCATCACGGTGGCGGGGGTGTCGTACGCGGACGGGAACGGCGGCGACGCGGTGTACGGGTGGATGATGGCGGCGCTCGGGCTCGGTGCGCTGGTCGGCGGGTCCGTCTACGGGGCGCGGCAGTGGAGTGGTGTGCCGGAGCGGCGGCTGAGCGTCCTGGTGGCGCTGCTGGCGGTCTTCTACTGGCCGTTGGTCCTCACTCCGGGGGCGGTCGCGATGACCTCGTTGACGGCGCTCGCCGGGGTGTTTCTCGCGCCGGCGCTCGCGTGTGCGTTCATCATCGTGGACCGGCACGCTCCGCGCGGGACGGTGACGGAGGCGTTCTCGTGGCTGGTGACGACGTTCACGGTGGGGGCGTCGCTGGGGACGGCGGCGGCGGGTCCGGTGGTCGAGTGGGGCGGGACGGCGTGGGGGTTCGCGGTGCCGGGGCTGGCCGGGGCGGCCGCGCTGGTGGTCCTGTTGGCGACGGGACGGGTGCTCGTACCGGCCGGAGAATCGGGGGTTGTTGCGGGTTCATCGGAAAATGATCGAAACGGTGCTGCCGAACCCGGTTTCAGTACCCCGCATCAGGCGTAATGTTCAGACATGGACCGCCGCATTTTCGGGCTGGAGAACGAGTACGGCGTCACGTGCACGTTCAGGGGACAGCGCCGTCTGTCGCCTGACGAGGTGGCGCGCTACCTCTTCCGCCGTGTTGTGTCATGGGGCCGCAGCAGCAACGTCTTTCTGCGGAACGGCGCCCGCCTCTATCTTGACGTGGGATCACATCCGGAATATGCGACACCGGAATGTGACAACGTGACCGAGCTGGTCACCCACGACAAAGCGGGCGAGCGCATTCTGGAAGGCCTGCTCGTCGACGCCGAACGCCGCCTGCACGAGGAGGGAATCGCGGGCGACGTCTATCTTTTCAAGAACAACACCGATTCGGCGGGAAACTCCTACGGGTGCCACGAGAACTATCTGGTGGCCCGTCACGGGGAGTTCTCCCGGCTCGCGGACATCCTCATCCCGTTCCTCGTCACGCGGCAGCTGCTGTGCGGTGCGGGCAAGGTGCTGCAGACTCCGCGCGGCGCCGTGTACTGCGTGAGCCAGCGTGCCGAGCACATCTGGGAAGGGGTGTCCTCCGCGACCACCCGTTCCCGGCCGATCATCAACACCCGCGACGAACCGCACGCGGACGCCGAGCGGTACCGCAGGCTCCACGTCATCGTGGGTGACTCGAACATGTCCGAGACGACCATGCTCCTGAAGGTCGGCGCCACCGATCTGGTGCTGCGCATGATCGAGGCGGGCACGGTCATGCGGGACCTCACCCTGGAGAACCCGATCAGGGCCATCCGTGAGGTGTCGCACGACATCACGGGCCGCCGCAAGGTGCGCCTGGCCAGTGGCCGTGAGGCCTCGGCCCTCGAAGTGCAGCGCGAGTACTACGAGAAGGCGGTGGACTTCGTCGACCGCCGCGGTATCCGCACGGGCACCGTCGAGCAGGTCCTGGAGCTGTGGGGCCGCACGCTGGACGCGATCGAGGCGGAGGACCTCGACCGCATCGGCACCGAGATCGACTGGGTCATGAAGTACAAGCTCATCGAGCGGTACCGGGCGAAGAACAACATGACCATGTCGCATCCGCGGGTCGCGCAGATAGACCTCGCCTACCACGACATCCACCGTCGGCGGGGGCTGTACTACCTCCTGGAGAAGAAGGGGCAAGCGGCGCGGATCTGCAACGACTTGAAGATCTTCGAGGGCAAGTCGGTGCCGCCGCAGACGACCCGCGCCCGGCTGCGCGGCGACTTCATCCGGCGGGCCCAGGAGCAGCGCCGTGACTTCACGGTCGACTGGGTCCACCTGAAGCTCAACGACCAGGCACAGCGCACGGTGTTGTGCAAGGACCCCTTCCGGTCCGTGGACGACCGGGTGGAGAAGCTGATCGCCGGGATGTGACCCATGTGGCCCCAACGTCCAGTGTGGCGTTGCGGGAACGCAACACGGGCGCCGTACGTTCCTCGTACGGCGCCCTTCTCACGCCGTAGAGTTGCGCGCACGCCAACCCACAAGATCGACCGATACGAGGCCCCCACCGTGCGCCGACGCTCACTTCTTCTTGCCGTCCCGGCCGGCCTGCTCACGCTGGCAGGCTGTGGTGACGACAAGGCCGACAAGGCCAAGACCAAGCCCAGCGACAGTCCGACCAACGCCACGTCGGCGCCGCCGACCGCGAAGATCGTGGACGGGCCGCTGCCCGAGATCACGAAGGGCACGAAGTTCGGTCAGAAGCCGACCGTCGCCAAGGGTTCGGGCAAGCCGTCCTCCGACCTCGCCGTGAAGACCCTCATCGAGGGCAAGGGCAAGGAGGTCGTCAAGGGCGACTACCTGCAGGCCAATTACCTCGGCCAGATCTGGGCGACGGGCAAGGTCTTCGACAACTCGTACGACCGGGGCAACCCCACCGTGTTCCCGATCGGCACCGGTCAGGTCATCCCCGGCTGGGACCAGGCCCTGGTCGGCAAGAAGCTCGACAGCCGCGTGCAGCTCGCCATCCCCCCGAAGATGGGGTACGGCGAGGAGGGCAACAAGCAGGCCGGCATCAAGGGCTCGGACACCCTCGTGTTCGTCGTCGACCTCGTGGGCACCTTCTCCGCGACCAGCTCCGCGAAGGGCAAGGAGGTGGCGCAGTCCAACAAGGACCTGCCCAAGGTCGGCACGAACACCGACGGCAAGGCCCCCTCCGTCGACGTCCCGAAGACGGCCGCGCCGAAGAAGCTCGTCGCGTCGTACGTCCTTGAGGGCGACGGCGACGAGGTCAAGGAGACCGACAGCCTCCTGTGCCAGTACAAGGGTGTGCTGTGGGCCGACGGCAAGGAGTTCGACTCCTCGTACAAGCGCAAGCAGCTCGCGTCGTTCCAGCTGGCGCAGGTCGTCAAGGGCTGGGCGCAGGGTCTGACGGGCAAGAAGGTCGGCAGCCGCGTCCTCGTCGTCATCCCGCCGGAGCTGGGGTACGGAGACCAGCCTCCGCAGGGCAGCTCCATCAAGAAGGACTCCACCCTGATCTTCACCGTGGACATCCTGGCGAAGATGTGACGTCCTCAGGGATGTAAGACTGTCCGCGCTGACCTTTCGTATCAAAGCAGGAGCATTTTCGTGAGCATTGACAAGCCCGAGGTCGACTTCCCCGTCGGCGAGCCGCCGACCGACCTTCAGATCAAGGACATCTGGGAGGGCGACGGGGCGGTCGCCAAGGCGGGCGACTTCGTCAAGGTCCACTACGTGGGCGTCGCCTTCAGCACGGGCGAGGAGTTCGACGCGAGCTGGAACCGCGGCAACCCGCTGGAGTTCCAGCTCGGTGCCGGTCAGGTCATCTCCGGCTGGGACCAGGGCGTGCAGGGCATGAAGGTCGGTGGCCGGCGCGAGCTGACCATCCCGGCCCACCTCGCGTACGGCGACCGCGGCGCCGGCGGCGGCCGCATCGCCCCCGGCGAGACGCTGATCTTCGTCTGCGATCTGGTCTCCGTCTGAGGACGTCTGTGACCTGATCCTTTCGCCGAGGGTCCATGCCTGTCCGGCATGGGCCCTCGGCTTTTGCCCGGACACCCCGGGGCGGTACGGTCATCGGTCGGAAGCACAATCTGAACAGCCGAGAAAGGGCGTCGATGGCCATTGCCAAGGCCGAGCGGCTGATGAATCTTGCGCTGTGCCTGCTCGGGACCCGGCGGCCGCTCAGCAAGCGGGAGCTGCGTGAGTCGATCGAGGCCTATCTGGAGGCGGGGTCCGACGACTCCTTCAACCGGATGTTCGAGCGCGACAAGGACGATCTGCGCGAGCTGGGCCTGGTCATCGAGACCGTGGAGAACCTGGAGGGCGAGGTGGGCTATCTCGCCCGCCGCGACAGCAACCGCCTGCCCGCCATCACCCTGGACGCCGAGGAGGCCGCGGCGCTCGGCCTGGCCGCGAAGGTCTGGCAGCAGGCCCGCCTCGCCGGTGCCGCCAGCGGCGCCCTGCAGAAGCTGCGCGCCGCGGGACTGCCCGAGGACGTCGACCCGTACGGGGGGCACAGCGCCCTGGAGCCGCGGATCCCCGCGCACGAGGCGTCCTTCGAACCGCTGATGCTCGCCTGCCGGGACCGCCGCCCCGTCGTCTTCGACTACCGCAAGGCCACCGCCGCCCGCCCCGAGCAGCGCCACGTCGAGCCGTGGGCGCTGGAGTGCTGGCGCGGTCACTGGTACCTGGCGGGCTGGGACAGGGACCGGGGCGCCGAACGCGTGTTCCGGCTCTCCCGCATCACCGGGAAGGTGCGGGCCCGCGCGGGCAAGTACACCGCCGATGTCCCGGACGTCGTCACGGTCCGCGAGACCGTCGCGAGCTGGGCGGGGGAGACCGCCGACCGCACCGCTCTGATCCGGCTGCGCACGGACGCCGGGTACCCGCTGCGCGCCAAGGCCGTCGCGGTGCAGAAGGGCGACGACGGGTGGGACGAGCTGGAGATTCCGTACGGCCACGGCCTCGACGCGTGGCTGGTGGAGTTCGGGCCCGACGTGGTGGTCCTGGAGCCCGCCGAACTGCGGGCCGACGTCGTGGACCGGCTGCGCGCCGTGGCCAAGGGCTGAGGGGAAGCGGACAGAGCAATGGCCTCGAACGCCATCGACCAGACGCGGCGGATGCTGTCGCTGGTGACCTATCTGCGGGAGCGCCCCGGGGCGCACGTCGGCGACGTCGCCCGCGCCTTCGGGATCAGCACGGACGAGCTGATCTCCGACCTCGACGTGCTGCCGCTGTGCGGGACGAGCTTCCGCGGCGGTGACCTCCTGGACATCGACACCGACGGCGACCGCATCTGGTGGCACAACCCCGACGACGTGGCGGCGCCGCTGCGCCTGGCCGCCGACGAGGCGACCGCCCTCCTCGTCGCCGCCCGCGCGGTGTCCACCCTGCCCGGACTGCGCGAGAGCGACCGCCTCGCGCTGCTGCGTGCCACCGCGAAGCTGGAGACCGCGGCCGGCGAGGCGGCGGGCGCCAGCTCCCGCCTGTCGGTGACGTTCGAGTCCGAAGGCGGCGTCTTCGCCGACGTCGACCGGGCCATCTCCGAGCGCCGCAGGCTCTGGATCCGCTACTACTCGCCGGCGCGCGACGAGCTCACCGAGCGGGAGATCGACCCCATCCGCCTGGTCAGCGTCGGCCACACCTACGTAGAGGCGTGGTGCCGCCGCTCCGAGGCGCGGCGCACCTTCCGCCTGGACCGGGTCGCCGAGATCAAGATCCTCGACGAGCCGTCCGCGCCGCCCGAGGTGGAGCTGCGCGACCTCTCCGAAGGGCTGGTGCAGCCCGCCGCCGAGGACCCGGAGGTCGTCGTCGAGGTGGGACCCGGCGGCCGCTGGGTCGCCGAGTACTACCCGCACGACAGCGCCGAGGAACTGCCCGACGGCGGCCTGCGGATCACGCTGCGCACTCCCGACCCGGCCTCGCTGCGGCGCCTCGCGCTGCGGCTCGGCAGGGACGGGCGGATCGTGTCGCCAGCCCAGCTCGCCGACAGCGCGCGGGAGGCGGCCCGTGAGGCCCTCGACGCGTACGAGCGGGAACTCGCGGCGTACGAGGAACGCGACGGTCAGGAGGCGGGACGTTGAGCACACCGACGATGTCCGGACTTCCGGGGGTGCCGTCGCAGCCGCAGCGGTCCGGTCCCGCCCCCGTCCTCTTCACGGCCGCCTGCCCCGACTGCCGTGCCCGCTTCGAGTTGTCCGCCGGCGCGCTGCGCCTCGCCATCGGTGCGAGCGCCCGCACCACCTTCTACTCGTTCACGTGCCCGGAGTGCGAGGCCGCGGTGCGCAAGCCCGCGGGCGAGCGGATCGTCGAACTCCTCACCGGTGGCGGGGTGCGGACACTGCGCCTGCACTCGACCGTCTAGGCTCGGCGCATGTTCTGGGCGATGCTCGCGATCGCGGCGGGCTTCTTGGGCCTCGCCGTCCTCGGCGTACTGGCGATCAAGGTGTTTGTGGAGGCGCAGCGTCTCGCTAGTCAAGTGACCGAGACCACACGGCAGATCAACCGGGCGGCGGAGGACCTGGAGAAGGCAGCGGCCGGTGTGGCCCGTGCGGGCCGCGGGGCTCTTTAGCGTCCGCGGCCTGTCGGCTCCCGGAGGTGGACGGGTACGCTGCGAAGACGGCCCGGGATCGAGGCGGGGGCCGTACTCGGAGTATGCGCGGGGATTGCCGAGCGTTTACCCCGGGGGGTTACGATCGCTGCCATGCGCGGGAGATCGGATATATGTCCGGTCTGCCGAGCAACCAGACTCCTGTCGCCTCGGTGAAGAAGGTAAACAGCTATGGGTAGGCTCGGCCCCACCGAGATCATCCTCATCCTCGTCGTCATCGTCCTGCTCTTCGGTGCGAAGAAGCTGCCCGACATGGCGCGCTCCCTCGGCAAGTCGGCCCGCATCCTCAAGAGCGAGGCCAAGGCCATGAAGTCCGAGAGCAAGGACGACACCGCCGCCCCGGCCGACCCGCCGAGCGACCCGGCCGTCCAGAAGCGCACGATCCAGGCTGCCCCCGGCGACGTGACCAGCTCGCGCCCGGTCACCGAGCCGACCGACCGTACGACGCAGCGCTGATCCAGGGCCGGCGCCGACGGCCGGCCTGCCGCACGAGATGAGGACGTGGGTTGCTCAAGTCTGCCCGCAAGAAGGAGAAGGACCCCGAGGGGCGGATGTCCCTCGCGGAGCACCTTCGCGAGCTCCGCAACCGGCTCGCCAAGGGGCTCCTCGCCATCACGGTCGTGTCGATCGTGGCGGCGTTCTACAGCCAGGAACTGATGGAGTTCCTGGCTGACCCCGTGCCGCGCTGCGAGCCCGGCATGAAGGAGACCGGTGGCCACTGCGCGACCGTGACCTTCAACGACCTGCTCTCGCCCTTCACCACCACGGTGAAGGTCAGCCTCATGGTCGGCATAATCGTCTCCAGCCCGATCTGGCTGTACCAGCTGTGGGCGTTCGTCGCGCCCGGTCTGCACAAGAACGAGCGCAAGTACACGTACTGGTTCGTGTCCGCCGCCGTGCCGCTCTTCTTCGGAGGCGCCTGGCTCGCGTACACGATCCTCCCCGTCAGCATGCGCGTGCTGCTCGGCATCACACCCGACGGCGCGGCGAACCTGCTGCCGATGGACAAGATCCTCGACTTCACGGTCAGGATGGTCCTGGTCTTCGGCGCCTCGTTCGAGCTCCCGTTGTTGCTGGTGATGCTCAACATGACGGGCATCGTGACCGGCCGCCGCATGCTCACCTGGTGGCGCGGCGTCGTCATGGGTGTCTTCATCTTCGGCGCGGTGGCGACCCCGACGACCGACCCGGTGGGCATGATCGCGCTCGCGGGTCCGATCGTCGTCCTGTACTTCATCGCGGTCGGCATTTCGTTCCTCAACGACAGTCGCCGCCGCCGCAACGACCCCGACGCCGAGCTCGACGACGACGAGGCGTCCGACCTCGACCTGACACCGCAGGCCGTCGGCGACGTCGAAGCGGTACGGCCGCCCCGGGCGCTGCCCGAGCAGGCGGGCACCGGACGGAACGATCAGCGGGTGAACGGTTTCGACGACGTGACCTGACGTTGCTAGGGTCCTCCCTCAAACTCCGTCCGGGGGGACCCCTAGTGACCAGCGAGATCACTCTCTTCGTCAATCCCACCGCGGGCCGCGGCCGGGGCGCCCACGCGGCGCAGCCGGCCGCTTCCGCTCTGCGGGCCCGCGGCTTCTCCGTGCGCACGGTCATCGGTGAGGACGCCCCCGACGCGCTGCGGCGGGCCCGTGCCGCCGTGGAGGGCGGCACGGGGGCGCTCATAGCCGTCGGCGGCGACGGCATGGCGAGCCTCGCGCTGCAGGCCGTCGCCGGGACGCGCACCCCGCTGGGCGTGATCGCCGTGGGGACCGGCAACGACTTCGCGCGGGCCCTCGGCCTGCCCGTGCGCGAGCCGGCCGCCGCGGGGGAGCTCGTCGCCGAGGCGCTGAAGGGGGCACGCACGCGCGACGTCGACCTGGGGAGGGTCGGCGGGACGTGGTTCGGGACCGTGCTCGCCTCCGGCTTCGACTCGCGGGTCAACGACCGCGGCAACCGGATGCGATGGCCCACGGGGCGCTTCAAGTACGACCTGGCGATGGTCGTGGAGCTCGCGGCGTTCCGTCCCGTCCCGTACCGCATCACCCTGGACGGCGGCGCCGTCCACGAGGTCGAGGCGACGCTCGTCGCGGTCGGCAACGGAACCTCGTACGGCGGCGGCATGCGGATCTGCGCCGGGGCCGACATGAGCGACGGTCTCTTCGACGTCACCGTGGTCGGCGACTGCAGCCGCACGACGCTCCTCAAGGTCTTCCCCAAGGTCTACAAGGGAACGCACCTGGACCACCCGAAGGTCACCGTGCACCGGGCGGCCCGGGTCGAGCTCGCCGCCCCGGGCATCACCGGATACGCGGACGGGGAACCGCTCGGCGCGCTGCCGCTGACCGCGGAGTGCGTGCCCGGAGCCGTGCGCGTCCTCGGGCCGTGAGCGCCGCGGCGCACGCCGCGTGAGCTGGCGCGTTCCACCCCTGTTCCGATAATGATCGTCTGTTGTCAGTGGTGGCCGGTAGTCTCGAAAGCACGATGACAGAGGACCTCTCACCGGCCGAGCGGTACGCGGCGGCGCGCAAGCGCGCTGCCGAGCAGGCCACCGCACTCGCGTCCTTCCGCGAGATGTACGAATTCGGCCTCGACCCCTTCCAGATCGAGGCGTGCCAGGCGCTGGAGGCGGGCAAGGGCGTGCTCGTGGCCGCCCCCACGGGATCGGGCAAGACGATCGTCGGCGAGTTCGCCGTGCACCTCGCCCTGCTGCAGGGCAAGAAGTGTTTCTACACCACGCCGATCAAGGCGCTCTCCAACCAGAAGTACTCCGACCTCGCCAAGCGGTACGGCGCGGACAAGGTGGGCCTGCTCACCGGCGACAACAGCGTCAACAGTGACGCCCCGGTGGTCGTCATGACCACCGAAGTCCTGCGGAACATGCTGTATTCGGGCTCGCAGTCGTTGCTGAACCTCGGCTATGTGGTCATGGACGAGGTGCACTACCTCTCCGACCGCTTCCGCGGCGCCGTCTGGGAGGAAGTGATCATCCACCTCCAGGAGTCGGTGACGCTGGTCTCCCTGTCGGCGACGGTGTCGAACGCGGAGGAGTTCGGCGACTGGCTCGACACGGTCCGCGGCGACACCGAGGTGATCGTCTCCGAGCACCGGCCCGTGCCGCTGTTCCAGCACGTGCTGGCAGGGCGCCGGATGTACGACCTCTTCGAGGAGGGCGAGGGCCAGAAGAAGGCGGTCAACCCGGACCTGACGCGCATGGCGCGGATGGAGGCCAGCCGGTCGTACAACCCGCGTGACCGCCGCAAGGGCAAGATGATCCGTGAGGCCGACCGCGAGCGGGAGCGCAGGCAGCGGTCGCGGATCTGGACGCCGGGCCGGCCCGAGGTCATCGAGCGGCTCGACGCGGAGGGCCTGCTGCCCGCCATCACGTTCATCTTCAGCCGGGCGGGCTGTGAGGCCGCGGTCCAGCAGTGTCTGTACGCGGGGCTCAGGCTGAACGACGACGAGGCGCGGATGACGGTCCGCGGGATCGTCGAGGACCGCACGTCCTCCATCCCGAACGAGGACCTCCACGTCCTCGGCTACTACGAATGGCTGGAGGGTCTGGAGCGCGGCATCGCGGCGCACCACGCGGGCATGCTGCCGACCTTCAAGGAGGTCGTCGAGGAGCTCTTCGTGCGCGGCCTGGTCAAGGCGGTCTTCGCCACCGAGACCCTCGCACTCGGCATCAACATGCCCGCGCGCAGCGTGGTGCTGGAGAAGCTCGTCAAGTGGAACGGCGAGCAGCACGCCGACATCACCCCGGGTGAGTACACGCAGTTGACGGGCCGTGCCGGGCGCCGCGGCATCGACGTGGAGGGGCACGCGGTGGTGCTCTGGCAGCGTGCCATGAGCCCCGAGCACCTGGCGGGTCTCGCCGGGACGCGCACGTACCCGCTGCGGTCCAGCTTCAAGCCGTCGTACAACATGGCGGTGAACCTGGTCGAGCAGTTCGGGCGGCACCGCTCGCGCGAGCTCCTGGAGACGTCGTTCGCGCAGTTCCAGGCCGACAAGTCGGTCGTCGGCATCTCCCGTCAGGTGCAGAAGAACGAAGCGGGGCTCGAGGGCTACAAGGCCTCCATGACCTGCCACCTGGGCGACTTCGACGAGTACGCGCGGCTGCGCCGCGAGCTGAAGGACCGCGAGAACGAGCTGGCCAAGCAGGGCGCAGCGCAGCGCAGGGCCGCCGCTGCCGCCGCCCTGGAGAAGCTGAAGCCGGGGGACGTCATCCACGTGCCCACGGGGAAGTACGCGGGCCTGGCGCTCGTCCTGGACCCGGGGCTGCCGGCCGGGCGGGCCAACGGTCACCGCGGGTTCGACCACGTCGACGGGCCGCGGCCGCTGGTGCTCACGGCCGAGCGGCAGGTCAAGCGGCTCGCGGCCATGGACTTCCCGGTGCCGGTCGAGGCGCTGGAGCGGATGCGCATCCCCAAGTCGTTCAACGCGCGCTCCCCGCAGTCCCGCAGGGACCTGGCGTCCGCGTTGCGCACCAAGGCCGGGCACATCGTCCCGGACCGGCACCGCAAGGGCCGTGCGACGGCCGCCGACGACCAGGAGATCGCCCGCCTGCGCGCGGAACTGCGCGCGCACCCCTGCCACGGCTGCGACGAGCGCGAGGACCACGCGCGCTGGGCCGAGCGGTACCACCGCCTCAAGCGCGACACCGCGCAGCTGGAGCGCCGCATCGAGGGGCGCACGAACACGATCGCCCGCACCTTCGACCGGATCGTCGCGCTCCTCACCGAGCTCGACTATCTGCGGGGCGACGAGGTCACCGAGCACGGCAAGCGGCTCGCCCGGTTGTACGGGGAGCTGGACCTGCTGGCCAGCGAGTGCCTGCGGGCGGGGGTGTGGGAGGGCCTGAGCCCGGCCGAACTGGCCGCGTGTGTCTCGGCGTTGGTGTACGAGGCGCGGGTCGGCGACGACGCGCTGGCGCCCAAGCTGCCGTCCGGCGCGGCGAAGGCGGCGCTGGGTGAGATGGTGCGCATCTGGGGCCGGCTCGACGGCCTCGAGGAAGAGTTCAAGATCAGTCAGACGGAGGGGGTCGGCCAGCGGGAGCCCGACCTCGGCTTCGCCTGGGCGGCGTACATGTGGGCCAATGACAAGGGCCTGGACGAGGTGCTGCGCGAGGCGGAGATGCCGGCCGGTGACTTCGTGCGCTGGTGCAAGCAGGTCATCGATGTCCTCGGGCAGATCTCGGCCGCGGCTCCGCGCGAGGGGAGCACGGTCGCGAAGAACGCCCGCAAGGCCGTCGATCAGCTTCTGCGGGGCGTGGTGGCGTACAGCTCGGTGGGCTGAGCCGGATCTTCGTCGCGCCGCGGGCGCGTTCCTCGACCAACTCGGTCGTGGGGCGCGCCCGTTCGGTGTTTTACGACGTTTTCGAGGCGTCACTGCCTGTGTTCGAACGATTGCCACCTGTGCAAAAGGGCAGAGTGTATGCCTCTTGGCGGGCCCTTTGCAGAGGGTTGCCGAATGTGACTCGGCGATGATTTCGGCGGACTAAGCTCGCCCGGAGCGCGGCGAGTTGAACGAGTTGCGACGGATTCGCGCGCTTGTTCCCAAATCTTTCGATCGTTCGTTTCGTCATTCCCCCTATGTTCTGTCATCCCCAAGACATCACATTCCCCCAAGACGAGTGTTCAGAGGGCATACATGGTGAGTGTTCAATCGCCTCCCGGTGGCCGAGAAGTCCCTTACGCGCGCGTGCTGTTGCTGCCCGCCATGCTGATGGCGGCCGCGACCGGAGCCGCCGTCGCCTCGGTGACGCCGCCGGCCCGGCCCGCCGTCACCTGGTGCGGCGCCGTCGCGACCCTCATGGTCATCGCGGTCGGCGCCGAAGCGGTGCGCCGCGGCCGGACCATCCGGGGGCAACGCGCGCAGTACGCACAGCGGCTCGCCTTCCTCGAACGGCGCATCGCCGCCCACGACGACGAGACCGTGCGCCTGGGCGCGGAGCTCCTGCCCGACGCGCTCTGGCGGCTCCGGCAGGGCGAAACGCCCGCGGATGTCGTCCGCAACGTCGTCGACAAAAACGAGGTCTACAGCGACCTCCCCGCCTCGCAACGCGACTTGCTGCGGTCCATCCTCGAAATCCTCGACAACGAGGAAGCGATGCGCGAATCCGCGCAGCGCGCCTTCGTCAACATCGCCCGGCGCGTCCAGTCGATCGTCCACCAGCAGGCCGCGGAGCTCCGTGAGATGGAGGAGTTCCACGGACGCAACCCCGAGGTCTTCGACGACCTGCTGCGCATCGACCACGGCACCGCTCTGATCGGCCGGCTCGCCGACTCCATCACGGTGCTCGGCGGCGCACGACCGGGCCGCCAGTGGCCCAAGCCCGTGCCCCTGTTCAGCGTGCTGCGCGGCGCGATGTCCCGCATCCTCGACTACCCCCGCGTGGAACTGCACTCCATCGCCGACGTCGCCATCCTCGGCACGTCCGTCGAACCGCTCATCCACGCCTGCGCCGAACTCCTCGACAACGCCACCCGGTACTCGCCCCCGCAGACCAAGGTGCACGTCACCGCCGTCGAGGTGCAGACCGGCATCGCCGTCGAGATCGAGGACGGCGGCGTCAGCCTCAGCGAGGAGGCGCGGGCCCGCGCCGAACGCATGCTGGCGCAGGCCCAGGCCGGCATCGACCTCAACGACCTCGGTGAGACGCCCCGCCTCGGCATGGCCGTCGTCGGACGCCTCTCCCAGATGTACAACCTCCAGGTCTCCCTGCGGCAGTCCGCGTACGGCGGTGTCCGCGCGGTGCTCATCGTGCCGCGCGAGATGATGACCACCGGGCCCGCGCCCGGCCTCGCCCACGGCATCGGCGCCTCCGCCGTGCCGCGCGTCGACAACGCCGGACGCACCATCGAGGAACCCGCCCGCAACATCCGCCGCAAGAAGCCCCGCGTCGTCACCGCGGGCCCGCCGCTGCGCTCCCCGCTCACCGCGACCATGCAGGACGACGTGCCCGAGGTCACCGAATGGACGGAGGGAGGCCTGCCGCAGCGCCGCAGCCGCGTCAAGATCTCCCTCGCCGAGCGGTACGCGCAGGAGGCCGAGGCCCAGCGCATCGCCGAGGCCCACGCCGCGGCCACCGCGTCGCCCCCCGCACCGCCCAAGCGGCAGGAACCCGAACCGGGCCTGTGGATCGAGGCGTTCATGAAGGGCGTCAAGGGTGATCCCGGCGCGGACCAGCCGGACGAGCCCGGTCCGGTGCCCCCGCAGAACAACCACGGCAGCGCCGACGAGAGGGACTGGCAGTGATCCAGCAACGCGCCAACTTCGACTGGATGCTGAAGGAGCTCGCCGACGGAGTGCCGCAGACCCGGCAGATCGTGGTGCTCTCGGCGGACGGCCTGCGCATCGCGCGCTACGGCGGCGACCCCGACGCGGCCGACCGCATCGCCGCCGCCTGCGCGGGCCTGCAGAGTCTCGCCGCAGCCGTCGCCACCGAGATCCCGCACAGCGACGGCGGCATGAAGATGGTCATCATCGAGATCAACGGCGGCTACTTCTACCTGATGGCCGCGGGCGCGGGCGCCTACCTCGCCGTGCTCGCCGACGAGACCGTCGACGCGGGCCTCATCGGCACCCGCATGCGTGACCTCGTGGTACGCATCGGGGCGCATCTGACCAGCCCGCCCCGGCGTGACGGGCAGGCCGTATGACTCCTCCGCAAGACTCCCCACGCGGCCCGCAACAGGGCGATGTCCCGCCGCAGGACGGGGCGCCTCCCCAGCGGGAGCGGCGCAGCCCCGAGAACCCGGAGCGGCTGTACATCCTCACGGGCGAGGACTCCGAGCGCGCGCCGCTCGACCTCGTCACCCTGATCGTCGCGCAGGGCGAGGCGTCCCCGACGGCGCAGCCGGAACACTCGGCGGTACTGCGGCTGTGCACCACGCCGCTGTCCGTCGCCGAGCTGTCGGCGTACATGGCGCTGCCGTTCTCCGTCGTGACCGTCGTCCTGACGGAGTTACTCGCGACCGAGCTCGTGCAGGCGCGCGCCCCCATCGTCCGCTCCGCGCTCCCCGACCGATCCCTCCTCGAAGCGGTGATGCATGGACTTCAGAAACTCTAGGAACACGGACACCATCACCGGCCCCCGCAGCGAGGACGTCCTGCCGCACACGGCCGCGGCCGCCGTGAAGGTCGTGATCGTGGGCGGGTTCGGGGTCGGCAAGACGACGATGGTCGGCTCGGTGAGCGAGATCCGCCCGCTGACCACCGAGGAGACGATGACCCAGGCGGGCATCGGCGTCGACGACAACTACGGCTCCGAGTCCAAGACGGCCACCACCGTGGCGATGGACTTCGGTCGCATCAGCATCTCCGAGGAGCTCGTCCTCTACCTCTTCGGCACCCCCGGCCAGGAACGCTTCTGGTTCCTGTGGAACGGCCTCTTCGAAGGGGCGCTCGGCGCGGTCGTGCTCATCGACACGCGCCGCCTGGAGGTCAGCTTCGACGTCATCGGCCGCCTGGAGGAGCGCGGTGTGCCGTTCGTCGTCGCCGTCAACGACTTCCCGGACGCGCCCCACCACCCGGTCGAGACCCTGCGCAGGGCCCTCGACCTGGAGGAGATCGTCCCGATCATGGCGTGCGACGCCCGCCGCAAGGAGTCCAGCCGGGACGTCCTGATGACGCTCATGCGCTACCTGCACTCCCTGACCGTGGCCCGCGTCTGACCGTGCCCCCACCCCTGTCCAGCCACCGCACCCTGCTCAGCCCGCCCCCTCCTCAGCCAAACCCGGAGCGACGACCGTGACGACCCCTCCCCCTTCCCCCTGGGCCGGCACCGACGACCTCGGTGCCGCACCCCCCGGCTGTCCCGCCCACGGCCTCGGCCCCGGAGGTCTGCGCCGCATCTACGGCCCGGAGGCGGACGCCGACCTCGCGGGCCTGTACGAGAAGCTCCGCGCCGAGCACGGCCCGGTCGCGCCCGTGCTGATCCACAACGACGTCCCGATGTGGGTCGTGCTCGGCCACAGCGAGAACCTCCACATGGTCCGCACGCCCTCGCAGTTCACCCGCGACTCGCGCACCTGGCGCGCCGTGCGGGACGGCACCGCGGGTCCCGACCACCCGCTCGCACCCGTCTTCACCTGGCAGCCGATGTGCAGCTTCGTCGAGGGCGACGAGCACCAGCGGCTGCGCGGCGCGGTCACCGGCGCCATGTCGGGCATCGACCACCGCGGCATCCGCCGCCACATCAACCGCTACACGAACCAACTGCTCAACGACTTCTGCCAGAACGGCCACGCCGACCTCGTCAGCCAGTTCGCCGAGCACCTGCCGATGATGGTGATGTGCCACGTCCTCGGCATGCCCGAGGAGTACAACGAACGGATGGTGCAGTCCGCCCGCGACATGATCAAGGGCACCGAGACCGCCATCGCGAGCAACGCGTACGTGATGGAGGTCCTGATGGGGCTGGTGGCGCGGCGCCGCGCCAACCCCGAGGAGGACTTCACCAGCAGCCTCATCGCCCACCCCGCGCAGCTCACCGACGACGAGGTCGGCGCGCACCTGCGCCTCGTGCTCATCGCCGCGTACGAGGCCACCGCCAACCTCATCGCGAACGTCGTGCGGATGGTCCTCACCGACCCGCGTTTCAGGGCGCAGCTCAGCGGCGGGCAGATGACGGTTCCCGAGGCGGTCGAGCAGTCCCTGTGGGACGAACCGCCGTTCAGCGCGATGGTCGGCTACTTCGCGAAGCAGGACACCCAGCTCGGCGGTCAGCGCATCCGCGCGGGCGACGGCCTGATCATGGGCATCGCGCCGGGCAACGTCGACCCCGTCGTCCGGCCCGATCTCGCCGCCAACATGCAGGGCAACCGGTCGCACCTGGCGTTCAGCGGCGGCCCGCACGAGTGCCCGGGTCAGGACATCGGCCGCGCCATCGCCGACACCGGCGTCGACGCGCTCCTGATGCGTCTGCCCGACGTCGAACTCTCCATCGACGAGCGGGATCTGCGGTGGACGTCGTCCATCATGTCGCGGCACCTCGTGGAGCTGCCGGTCAAGTTCGCGCCGCGCCCGCCGCAGGACGTCACGGCCCGCCCCTCTGCGCAGCTGCCGCCCCCGCGCAGGGACTGGCACGTGTCGTCCCCGGCACCGCGCCCTGCGGCGCCCGCCGTCCCGGCCGCCCCGCCGTCACCGGCGGCAGTCCAGGACCCGGCTCCCGAGACCGTCCGGCCCAAGGGGGCATGGCAGCGCTTCCTCATCTGGTGGCGCGGCTACTGAGTGCGGCTACTGCCGCGCCCAGGTGTCGTACGCCTCCCAGGCCTCCAGGGTGCGTCCGCTGGTGAAGCGGTGGGCGGCGCCCGTGACCGGGTCCGTGAACTCCAGGACGCGCGCCAGGAGTTGCAGGGGCCGCCGGAAATCGCCCGGCGGCACGGGCCCGGCCACCACCGGATAGAGGGGGTCGCCGAGGATCGGCAGGCCCAACGCGTTCATGTGGACGCGGAGTTGGTGGGTGCGGCCGGTGTGCGGGGTCAGGCGGTAGCGGCCGAGGCCGGCGCGGTGCTCGACGAGTTCGATCCGGCTCTCGCTGTTGGGCTCGGCGCCCCCCACCTCGTACGCGGCGATGATCCCGGGCTCCTTCACGATGTGGCTGCGGACGGTGCGGGGCAGCGCGACGTCGGGGTCGTACGGGGCCACGGCCTCGTACTCCTTGCGCACGCGGCGGTCCCGGAACAGCGTCTGGTACGCGCCGCGTTCCTCGGGCCGCACCGTGAACAGGAGCAGCCCGGCGGTCAGCCGGTCCAGGCGGTGGGCGGCGCCGAGCGTCGGGATGCCGAGGTCCGTGCGGAGCCGGGCGAGTGCCGTCTGCGTGACGTGGCTGCCGCGGGGCATCGTCGCCAGGAAGTGCGGCTTGTCCACGACGACGATGTGCTCGTCGCGGTGGACGACGTCGAGGGCGAAGGGGACGGGGACCTCGGCGGGGAGGTCCCGGTGGAACCAGACGGAGGCGCCCGGCAGGTAGGGGGTGTCGGGGGTGACCGGTCCCCCGTCCGCGCCGACGAACCGGCCGTCCCGCACCATGGCGTCGACGACGCCGGACCCGACCGGGAGCCGCTCCACCAGGTAGGCGCGCACGGTCGGCCACGCCCCGTCGGCCGGCAGGGCGACCCGGACGGGGTCGATGCCGTCGCGCTGGGGGAGCGGGGCGGGCGGCAGGCGGCGCTTACGTCTCATCAGAGGGTCAGCGTACGGGGCGTCGCAGGTCACGGGGGGTGCGGGCGGGGGTGCTTGGGGTGTTCGTGGATCTTCGGGGGCGGGCGGGTGTGCGGGGCGCGCGGGCTTCGGCCCGGCAGGCTCATGTGCGCCCCGGAAAACCACTGCCGTCGCCCGTGTCCCCGCTGACACGATGCGCCCATGCCTTTCAAGATCTCCGACATCGTCGCGGCCGGCACCCTGGCCCGCCGCGCGCAGCCGACGCTGCCCGCCCCCGGCGGCCTGGTTCTGCGCCCCTGGTCGACCTCCGACGTGCCCGCGGTGTACGAGGCGTTCCAGGACCCCGTTATACAGCGCTGGCACGCGCGCGTGGCCGACTCGGAGAGCGAGGTGCGCGGCTGGATAGAGGGCTGGCGCAAGGCGTGGGCGGACGAGCGCGACGCGTACTGGGCGATCGCGGACGCCGGGACCGACGAGGTGGTGGGCCGGGTCGCGCTGCGCTGCATCGTCCTCGCGGACGGCCAGGCGGAGGTCGCGTACTGGACGATGCCGTCGGCCCGCGGCCGCCGCATCGCCCCCCGAGCCGTCGAGGCGCTCTCGACGTGGGCGTTCGACGAGGTGGGCCTGCACCGTCTGGAACTGACCCACTCCACGGCGAACGAGGCGTCGTGCCGCGTGGCCCTGAAGACGGGGTTCGCGGTGGAGGGCACGAAGCGGAGCGCGCTGCTGCACGAGGACGGGTGGCATGACATGCATCTGCATGCGCGGATCAGGGGGGAGGGGAAGGGCGGGGTGGCATAGAGACCGCCACCCCCAGGCTCGGGCCGCCGCCCCCAGGCTCGGGCCGCCGCCCTCGGGCTCGGGCCGCCACCCCCAGGCTCGGGCCGCCGGTCCGCGTGTCAGGCCGCCTTCTCCTGCTCCGCCTCCACCTGCGCGTTCCACTCCCGCTTCGACGCCTGCCAGCCGTCCTCGTTGTGGCCGAGGCGCCAGTAGCCGGAGATGGAGAGCTGCTCGCGGGGGATCTCGCGTTCCATGCGGAGGTAGCGGCGGAGTTCCTTCACGAAGCCCGCCTCGCCGTGGACGAAGGCCTGGAGGGTGCCCGGGGGGAACTCCAGGGAGCGGACGGCCTCGATGAGGAGTTCGCCGACCGGGCGGCCGCCGCGGTGCAGCCAGGTGATGTCCGCGGCCGTGGCGATCTTCTGCTCTTCCTCCGGGCCCTCGACCTCGATGAAGATGCGGGCCGCCGCGCCTTCGGGCAGGGCCTCCGCCGCCGCGGCGATCGCGGGCAGCGCGCTCTCGTCGCCGGCGAGCAGGTGCCAGTCGGCGTCCACGTCCGGGGCGTACGCGCCGCCCGGCCCGAGGAAGCGCACCGTGGCGCCCGGCCGGACGTCGCGGGCCCACGGCCCTGCGAGGCCCTCGTCGCCGTGGATCACGAAGTCCAGGGCGAGCTCGCGGGTCGCGGGGTCCCATGAGCGCACCGTGTACGTGCGGGTGACCGGCCACTGGTCGCGGGGGAACTCCTCGCGGATCCGCTGCATGTCGAAGGGCTCGGGATAGGTGACGCCCTCCGCGTCGAAGAGCAGCTTCACGTAGTGGTCGGTGCAGTCGCCGGCCGTGAACTCGGCGAGGCCCTCGCCGCCGAGGACCACCCGCTGCATGTGCGGGGTCAGCCGCTCCGTGCGGACGACCTGCGCGACATGGGCCTTCGGTGCTTTGCGTGCCGGACGTTCTGCCATGGCGGCGGCTCCCCTGATCCACAAATGATCCACAAGTACTTAGGTTTACCTAAGCTAACACCTCAGGGGGTGAGGGTGGAGAGCAGTCGCTGCAGTGCGCCGCCCAGGTTCCAGCGGGCCGCGAGGTCGTCCAGGGCGGCCGGGTCACGGGGGGTGTGCGGAAGGGTGGTGTCCACTTCCGGCAGGGGGACGTCGTCCGCCACGCGTACGACCTTCGGCGCGACCGCCACGTACGCGCGCGACTCGTCGAGCCGCCTGCGCTGCGACGGAGTGAGCTTCGACTTCGGGTCGTCGACCGCCGCCATGATTCCGGCGAGGTCGCCGTAGGCGTCCAGGAGCTTGGCAGCCGTCTTCTCGCCGATGCCCGGGACGCCCGGCAGGCCGTCGCTGGGGTCACCGCGCAGCAGCGCCAGATCGACGTAGCCCGGCCCGTCCACGCCGTACTTCTCCCGGAGCCACGCCTCGTCCGTCGTCTGGAGCGTGCCGACACCCTTGAGGGGATAGAGGACGCGGACGCCGCGCTTGTCGTCGACCAGCTGGTACAGGTCGCGGTCGCCGGTGACGATGTCGACCGGGCCGGTGGCGCGCGCCGTGAACGTGCCGATCACGTCGTCCGCCTCGTACGCCGCCACGCCCACGCGTGCGATGCCGAGCGCGTCGAGGACCTCCTCGATGACCGGTACCTGCGGCGAGAGGGTGTCCGGGATCTCCTCGGCGTCCGTGCCGCTCTCGACCTCCTCGGCGACGCGGTGCGCCTTGTAGGAGGGGATGAGCTCGACGCGCCAGTGCGGGCGCCAGTCCGCGTCCATGCAGGCGACGAGGTCGTCCGGCCGGTGGTCCTGGACGAGGCGCGTGATGAAGTCGAGCAGCCCGCGCACGGCGTTGACCGGAGTGCCGTCCGGGGCCTTCACGGACTCCGGGACGCCGAAGTACGCCCTGAAGTAGAGGGAGGCCGTGTCGAGAAGCATGAGCCGTCGTGTTCGCTGAGTCACATCGCGCATCATGCCGCACGGCACCGACAGAGCGAACGCGCTGCGTACGACGGTGCGGCGGGCGTTGCGCATCGCGCCTCGCCGTGCCGAGACCGCAACGCCTGTGACGTGAGTCACTTACCCGTTTGGTCTGTACAAGGGTGGGCAGGTGCGCTGCCGGAACGGACCCGGTCGCATATTCAACTTTTCGATCGGTAAGCGGGCAGACCCCGTGCCGCTCCACGGCCCGCCGGCGGGGGAGGCGGGCCGTCTTGGTTCGACCCGAGAGGTGTATGTGTCCAGGCTGCAGGCCGAGCACTTGTACAAGGTGTTCGGCAGACGACCCGATGACGCGGTGGAGAAACTCCGCCACGGAGCCGACCGAGAGGAGCTGCGCGCCAACGGCACCACCGCTGCCGTCATCGACGCGTCCTTCGAGGTCGAGCCGGGCCAGATCTTCGTCGTCATGGGTCTCTCCGGATCCGGCAAGTCCACGTTGCTGCGCATGCTCAACGGACTGTCGGAGCCGACGGCCGGTCATGTCCGCTTCGACGGTCAGGATCTGACCGAGCTGAGCGCCCGCGAGATGCGGGAGGTGCGTTCCAAGAAGATCAGCATGGTCTTCCAGCACTTCGCGCTCTTCCCGCACCGCAGTGTCCTGGAGAACGCCGGCTACGGCCTGGAGGTGCAGGGCGTGCCCCGCGCCGAGCGCGAGAAGCGCGCGACCGAGGCGCTGGAGCTCGCGGGCCTCAAGGGCTGGGAGAAGTCCTGGCCCGACGAGCTGTCCGGCGGCATGCAGCAGCGTGTGGGCCTCGCCCGCGCGCTCGCCACCGACGCCGACCTGCTCCTCATGGACGAGTCGTTCAGCGCGCTCGACCCGCTGATCCGCCGTGACATGCAGGACCAGCTCCTCGTGCTCCAGAAGCGGCTGAAGAAGACCATCGTCTTCATCACCCACGACCTCAACGAGGCCATGCGCCTGGGCGACCAGATCGCCGTCATGCGCGACGGCCGCATCGTCCAGATCGGCAACGCCGAGGACATCCTGGTCACCCCGGCCAACGACTACGTCGCCGCGTTCACGCAGGACGTCGACCGCTCCCGCGTGCTGACGGCGGGCGCGATCATGGCCGACCCCGACAAGGACTTCGTACGGGCCGACGCGCCCGCGACGGTCCCCGAGGACACTCCGATCATCGAGCTGTTCACGCCGTGCTCCACCAGCGAGACGCCGGTCGCCGTGACCGACGCCGACGGCGAGCTCGTCGGTGTCGTGCCGCGGGCCCGGCTGCTCGCCGTGCTCGGCGAGCCGATGAAGGAACCGGAGGACGCGACGGCGGCTTCCATACCGGCCCAGGACAAGGGTGACGCCCTGAAGAAGGGCGACGCCCAGGACAAGGGCGGCAAGAGCGCGGGCAAGGTGAGCAGCGGTGCCTAGGATTCCTTTCGGCGACTGGGTCAATGACTCGGTCGAGTGGCTGAGAACCCACATGGACTGGCTGTTCTCGTTCATCAAGACGATCTTCCAGAACATGTGGGACGGCGTCTTCGACGTCCTCTCGGGACCCGAGCCGCTGCTGATGGCGGGCATCCTCGCCGTCATCGCGTTCTGGCTGCGCGGCCTGCTCGGCGGCGTCCTCGCCTTCGCCGGCTTCGCCTTCATCGTGTCCCTGGAGCTGTGGGACAACGCGATGATGACGTTGTCCCTGGTGCTCGTCTCGACCTTCGTGGCGCTGGTCATCGCCGTGCCCGTGGGCATCTGGGCGGCCCGCTCCAAGACGGTCAGCGGCATCGTCCGCCCGGTCCTCGACTTCATGCAGACGCTGCCCGCGATGATCTACCTCATCCCGGCGCTGCTGTTCTTCCGCATGGGCGCCCCCGCGGGCATCGTCGCCACGATCGTCTTCGCGCTCGCCCCCGGCGTGCGCATGACCGAGCTCGGCATCCGGCAGGTCGACAAGGAGCTGGTCGAGGCCGCCGACGCGTTCGGCACCACGCCCCGCAACACTCTGTTCCGCGTCCAGCTGCCGCTCGCCCTCCCGACGATCATGGCCGGTGTCAACCAGGTCATCATGCTCGGCCTCTCCATGGCGGCGCTGACCGGCATGGTCGGCACCCCGGGTCTCGGCGCGGACGTCAACGCGGCCATCGGCCAGCTCGACGTCGGTCTCGGCGCGGAGGCGGGCGTCTCCATCGTCATCCTCGCCATCTACCTGGACCGCGTCACCAGCGGCCTGGGCGGGCAGGTATCGCCGCTCGGCCGCCGTGCGCTCGCCAAGCTGCGGGCCGCGCAGGGCCTGAACATCTGGAACTACCGCCCCCGGCCCGTCGTCGCGATGGTCGGCGTCGTCGTCCTCGCACTCGTCGCGGGTGGCATGAGCATCTTCGGCGGCACCAAGTCCGAGCCCGTGGCCGACAGCGAGAACGTCGGACAGGGCAAGGAAGTCAACATCGGCTACATCAACTGGGACGAGGGCATCGCCTCCACCTTCCTCTGGAAGGAGATCCTGGAGCAGCGCGGCTTCAAGGTGAACGCCAGCCTCCTCGACGCGGGCCCGCTCTACACCTCGCTCGCCCAGGGCGACGTCGACTTCCAGACCGACGCGTGGCTGCCGACGACGCACGCCACGTACATGAAGAAGTACGGCGACAAGCTGGAGGACCTCGGCGCCTGGTACGACCAGACGTCCCTGGAGCTGACCGTCCCCGCGTACATGAAGGACGTGAACACCCTCGCCGACCTCAAGGGCAAGGGCGGCACGTTCGACGGGAAGATCACCGGCATCGAGCCGAGCGCCGGTGAGATGCAGCTCCTGAAGAGCAAGGTCCTCAAGGAGTACGGCCTCGACAAGGAGTACAAGGTCGTCGACGGCTCCACCACCGCGATGCTGTCCGAGCTGAAGGCGGCGTACGCGAAGAAGGAGCCGATCGTCGTCCCGCTCTGGTCGCCGCACTGGGCGTACAACGACTTCGACCTGAAGAAGCTCAAGGACCCGAAGGGTGCCTGGGGCAAGGGCGACGGTGTGCACGCGCTGGCGCGCAAGGGCTTCTCGAAGGAGAACCCGCAGGTCGCC
Organism: Streptomyces venezuelae; assembly: GCF_008642355.1. NCBI lineage: Bacteria > Bacillati > Actinomycetota > Actinomycetes > Kitasatosporales > Streptomycetaceae > Streptomyces > Streptomyces venezuelae. The sequence continues at coordinate 1,423,737 of NZ_CP029193.1, read as the reverse complement.
AAGTGGCTCAAGAACTTCTCGATGGACGAGAAGCAGCTCACCAGCCTTGAGGCGGAGATCAACAAGGCGGGCAAGGGCAAGCAGCAGGACGCCGTCCGCGCCTGGCTGAAGAAGAACCCGAAGGTCGTCGACAAGCTCGCCCCGCTGCCGAAGAACTCCGGCGGCGAGGAGAAGAAGCGTCCGCTGAAGGCCGCGTACTTCGCCTGGGACGAGAACATCGCCGTCACCAACCTGTGGAAGCGCGTCCTGGAGAAGCGCGGCTACAAGATGGAGCTGACGCCGGCCGACGTGGGCCCCGCCTACACCGGTCTCGCGCAGGGTGACCTCGACCTCAACCTGGACGCCTGGCTGCCGACCGCGCAGAAGACGTACTGGGACAAGAACAAGGCCAACCTGAAGGACCTCGGTTCCTGGTACAGCCCGACCTCGCTCGAGGTCGCCGTCCCGTCGTACGTCAAGGACGTGAAGTCCCTGGAGGACCTCAAGGGCAAGGGCGACAAGTTCAAGGGCAAGATCATCGGCATCGAGCCGGGCACCGGCGTGATGCAGGCCCTCAAGGACAAGGTCCTGCCGGGTTACGGCCTGGAGGACGAGTACGAGATCGCCGCGGGCTCGACCCCCGCGATGCTCTCCGAGCTGAAGACCGCGTACGCGAAGAAGGAGCCGATCGCGGTTCTGCTCTGGTCGCCGCACTGGGCCTACAGCGAGTACGACCTGACCAAGCTGAAGGACCCCAAGGGTGGCTTCGGCAAGGGCAACACGATCCGGTCGCTCTCCAGCAAGGACTTCCCGAACCAGTACCCGCAGCTCACGAAGTGGCTCAAGAACTTCAGGATGAGCGAGAAGGAACTGGCGAGCCTGGAGAACGAGATCAACAAGGCGGGCAAGAACAACGAGCCCGAGGCCGTCGACGCCTGGCTGAAGAAGAACCCGGGCTTCGAGGAGAAGATGACGGCGGTCAAGTAGCCGATACGCCGTCGCCGCTCCTCGGGGGTGGGCCTCGCCCTGTGGCGAAGCCCACCCCCTTCGGCGTTCCTGCCGGGCGGTCGAGTCCCTAATCTCGACTGCGGCCCCCATCTCGCCATCTGAACGCGATCGAACATCTGAACGTGAGAATCCGCCCGTGACCGCAAGGCAGCCCAGGACCGCAAGGCAGCCCAGGACCGCCCTCTTCCTCGCTGCCGCCGCCCTGGCCCTGGCCGCCGCCCTGCTCGTCGCGCAGCTCGCGCGGGCCGACGCCGCCCCCGCCTCCGCGGGCACCGCCCGCCTTGCCGCCCTCGCCGAGGACGTCACCGCCTCCGACGGCCACCGCTACGACGCACGCGACCACACCGGCCGCACCATGGACGCCGCGCAGATCGCCCAGGCCCAGGACGGCACCTACCTCGCCGTGTACCACACGCTCCTGTCCGACGGGCGCTTCCACGCGGCGGTCGCGACCTCCGCCGACCTGCGCCACTGGCACCGCCGCCACGACTTCGGCCCCGGCACCCACCAGGCCTCCCTCGCCCCCGACGGCCGCGGGGGATACGTCCTCGCGTACGAGAAGGACCCGCGCAACCACATCGCCGTACGCGCGTACGCGAACCTGACCGCGCTCCTCGACGGGCGCGCCCGCCGCGCCTTCGACGCACCGCTGACCCTCTCGCGCTGCGCCGAGGGCACCCCCAGCGTCACCGCCGTCCGTGGCACCACCGTCCACCTCACCGGGCACTACCGCGCGGGCTGCGACACCGACCGGCAGCTGCGCGCCACCCTCACCGGCTTCCGGCACTGGCACGCCGAGCCCGACCGCCGCCTGGACCGTGCCGTGCACGCCTGGGGCAACGGCGGCAACATCGGCGACCGGGCACCCGTCGAGCTCGGCGGACGGCGCGTCGTCCTCGTCGAGGGGCAGGGGCGGCGCGGCGACTTCGGCAGCTGGGGCACGTACGCGTACGACCCCTCAAGTGGCCGCGCGGACCGCCTCGACATCCGGACGCACGGCGGCAGCCGCGCCTTCGCCAACCCCTCGGCGACCCTGCTCACCGACCCGCGGGGCCAACCCGCCCTGCTGGTCAGTGTGTTCGTGCCGACCGAGGGTTCCGCCCCCGGCGAGTCCGGACAACTGCTCTACTGGCACGAGCTGTAGAAGGCGGTCTCGGCAACGGGGCAAAACCGTTTGGCGAACATGCGTAGGGTGCAGAAAACCCCTCAGGGTTGAGAGCGGGCCGACGCGCTGAAGGGAGTCGAGGCGATGGACGAGCACAAGGAGACGCTCCGGGTGGGCTCCGCCGTGCGGCGGCGCCGTCGGCAGCTTGAGCTCACCCTCGCGGTCGTCGCCGAGCGCAGTGGCCTCTCCGTGCCCTTCCTCAGCCAGATCGAGAACGAGCGGGCCCGGCCCAGCATGCGCTCGCTGCAGCGCGTCGCCGACGCCATGTGCACCACCGACGTGGAGCTCCTCGCCGCCGCCGACCCGGCCCGCACCGTCGAGGTGGTGCGCGCCGCCGACGACACGGACCTGGACGGCTCCACGCCCGACGCGCGCGTCCGCGAGCTGACCCGCGGCCACCACCAGTTGCACGCCCTGGAATTCATCGGCGACCACGACGAGGGCCGCGAGTTCCAGCACCGCAACGACGAGCTGATGTACATCGTCGAGGGCGCCGTGGAGATGGAGGCCGAGGGCCGGGCCTACCGCCTCGGGCGCGGTGACACGCTGTTCCTCACGGGCGGGGTGCGGCATCGCTGGCGGGCCACCGTGCCGGACACGCGGGTCCTGGTGGTCGCCGTGGGGGACCACATCGAGGCCGTGGACGACAAGGGGCGCTGAGGTGTCAGGGGCTGAGGGGTCGGGGGTTGACGTGCCGCGCGCCGACGTGCCGCGCGCTGACGTGTCCCGTGGGCGTCGTCCGCTGCGGGTCGTCTCGCTGGTGCCCTCGCTGACCGAGGCGGTCGCCGTCACCGTGCCGGACGTGCTGGTCGGCGCGACCGACTGGTGCACTCACCCGGCCGGCCTCGACGTCACCCGGGTGGGCGGCACGAAGAACCCCGACGTGCCGCGCATCGCCGCGCTCGCGCCCGACCTCGTCGTCGCCAACGAGGAGGAGAACCGCGCCCCCGACCTGGCGGCGCTCCGCGCGGCGGGCATCGAGGTCCTCGTGACCGAGATCCGCACCCTGGACCAGGCCTTCCGTGAGCTGGCGCGGGTCCTCGCGGCGTGCGGGGCGGGGCGCCCGCAGTGGCTGGACGAGGCGGAGGCGGCGTGGCGGGAGGTCCCGCGCCCGGCCGCGCGGCTGCGGGCGGCCGTGCCCATCTGGCGCCGGCCGTGGATGGTCCTGGGCCGTGACACGTTCGCGGGGGACGTCCTCGCGCGCCTCGGCGTCGGCAACGCGTACGCGGACCACGCCGAGCGGTACCCGCGCATACCGGTCGAGGAGCTGACGTCGGCGGATCTCGACCTGGTGGTCCTGCCGGACGAGCCGTACCGCTTCACGCACGAGGACGGCCCCGAGGCGTTCCCGGACACACCGGTCGCGCTGGTCGGGGGCCGCCATCTGACCTGGTACGGGCCGTCCTTGGTGGAGGCGCCGACGGTGCTCAGCGGGGCGCTGCGAGCAGCCGTCCGCTGACGACGCCCCTCAGGGTGTGGGTCAGGGCCACCGCCGCGGCGGCCACGAGGAACACGAACAGGGCGGTCGCGAGCCAGTCGTAGACCGCGAGGCCCGTGTGCTTGCCGAGGCCCTCCGCGCCGGTCACGCAGGTGCCGACGGGGAACGTGAACGCCCACCAGGTCATCGCGAACCCCATGCCGCGCCGTCCGGCGCGCACCACCATCGCGCCGGCCAGCGCGAGCCACATCAGGGCGAAGCCCATGACGGGCACGCCGTAGAGGACGGCGAAGACGAGGAAGCCGCGGTCGAGGGGGGCGGTCACGACGTGCGGGGCGAAGTCGGCGAACTTGTTGGCGGCGGTCGTCGACTGGCCCAGCGGGCCGAGGACCAGGAACAGGGTGGGAGTGAGAGCGAGGGGCAGCGGGCCCGCGGTCACCAGGCGGGCGAAGATCACCGGCAGCATCACCAGGGTGGCGAGCAGGCTCAGGCCGAACATCGCGAAACAGGCATAGAGCATCGTCTGCTGTGCCTGGCCCGCGGGCAGGTGCGGGACGAGCAGCGGGCCGACGGCCGCCGACACCATGGGGGCCACGACGGGCAGCAGCCACACGGGGGAGGCCTGGTCGGCGGCTATGCGGTGGCGGACCACCATCAGGTAGGGGATGGCGACGGCGGCGGCGAGACCGATGAGCGTGCCCGCGGTGAAGAGCACCGTGTCGACCGCGACCGCCGCCTGCGTGCCGATCCAGTCCTCGCCGACGGTCAGGGTGCCGCCGCCGACCGCGAGCAGTGCCATCGACAGGCAGCCGTAGAAGGGGGCGACGGCGGGGTCCAGGAGGTGGGCGCGGGCCTGGTCGCGGTGGTGGATCCAGTGCGCGGCGCGGGCGGTGAGCAGGACGGCGAGCATCAGGAAGGACAGCGCCCACACGATCGTGCAGCCCGTGCGCAGCCCCGCGAACCGATACGGCAGCGTCGCGCCCGCGTTGGCGATGACGGCGGTGCCCATGACGGAGGCGTACCAGTTCGGTCCGAGGTGGCGGACCGCGAGGGCGCGGGTGGCGGTGGCCGTGGGGGAGGTGCCCGCGGAGGCGGCGGAGTGTGTGGTGGTGACCATGTGTTCACGGTCGGGCAGGGTGGGGGCCCGCCACCAGGGAGCGCGCTTCTATGGGGGCATAAGCTGACTTTATGAGTACGTCCCCTGCGTCATCCGAATCGTCCGTCGTTCCTTCGTCCGCCGCCCCTTCGGCTGCCGTCCCTACGGCTGTCGCGTCCGTCGTTCCCGAAGCCTCGCTCGCGCACCGCGTGCCCGATCTCGGGGCGCTCCAGTTGCTCCTCGCCGTCGCCAGGCTCGGCAGTCTGGGGCGGGCGGCGCGCGAGCTGGGCATCACCCAGCCCGCCGCCAGCAGCCGGGTGCGTGCCATGGAGCGGCAGCTCGGCGTCGCCCTCGTCGACCGGTCGCCGCGCGGGTCGCGTCTCACGGACGCGGGTGCGCTGGTCACGGACTGGGCGGGGCGGATCGTGGAGGCGGCGGAGGCGTTCGACGCGGGGGCGCAGGCGCTGCGCGTGCGGAGGGACTCGCGGCTGCGGGTGGCGGCGAGCATGACGATCGCCGAGTATCTGCTGCCGGGCTGGCTGATCGCGCTGCGCACGCAGCGTCCGGACACGGCGGTGTCGCTGCTCGCGGGCAACTCCGCGGCCGTCGCGTCCCGGTTGCTCGCCGGTGAGGCGGACCTCGGCTTCGTCGAGGGGCTCACCGTGCCGGGCGGCCTCGACGAAGTGGTCATCGCCCACGACCGCCTCGTCGTCGTGACGGCGCCCGGGCATCCGTGGGCCCGGCGCAGGAAGCCGCTCGGCGCGGCCGAGCTGGCGGCGACGCCGCTGATCCTGCGCGAGGAGGGGTCGGGCACGCGCCAGGTCCTGGACGCGGCGCTCGGCGGGCTCGCCCGCCCCCTGATCGAGCTGTCGTCGACGACGGCGGTGAAGGCGTCCGCGGTGAGCGGCGCGGGTCCTTCGGTCCTGAGCGAGCTTGCCGTGGGCGAGGAGCTGGCGGCGCGGCGCCTGGTGGAGATCCCGGTGGCGGAGGTGCGGCTGCGCAGGGAGCTGCGGGCGGTGTGGCCGACGGGGCACCGTCCGGCGGGGCCTGGGCGGGACCTGCTGTCCCTGACCCGCTCGATGCAAACAAAACGTTCACAATAAAACGTTGGCCTCGGTTCGTGTGGGCCCGCATCCTGGACGCATGACGAACCCTGAAAACGCGGACCGTGCCGACCCCTTCACGCCCCCGAACCCGGACGAGGCCCGCGCCCGCCGCGCGTACGCCTCCCTCACGCGCATCGCCGAGCGCCACGCCGCCGACGACGCGCAGCGCAAGCGGCAGGCCCACCCCTCCGTCCTCGGCCCGCACGAAGCGGTCAGGATCGTGTCGTTCCTGCTCAGCGGCGCCGCGAAGCCGGTCGACGGTGAACCGGAGGTGGACCACGCCGACATCACCGCGGCCCTCACCCTCCTCCCGGCAGCCCGCGGCGAAATGGACGAACTGGAGACCGGCCTTCTCCAGATGGCCCGCGGCCGAGGCATGACCTGGCCCGAAATCGCCTTCGGCCTAGGCCTCGGCACCCCCCAGGCGGCTCGCCAGCGCTACGAGCGCCTGGTGTCACGCACCACCGCGGAGGGGGAGTAGGCCGTGCTCCCCACCGCGCCCCCGGCCACCGGGGTCCGCACCCCGTGGGAGCGACTCCCCGCGCACGTGCGGGGCGAGCTGGAGGCGGCGCTCGGCGCGCCCGTGGCCGAGGCGGTGACGCAGCGCGGCGGATTCTCGCCGGGTGCCGCGGCACGCGTGCGGCTCCGCGACGGGCGACGCGCCTTCGTCAAAGCGGTCAGCGCCGAGGCGAACCCCGGCAGCCCGAAGCTGCACAGAGCCGAGGCCCGGCACTCCGCCGTGCTGCCGGACCACGTGCCCGCACCCCGCCTCCTCGCGTCCTACGACGACGGAGTCTGGGTCGCCCTCGCGTTCGAGGAGATCGAGGGCCGCCAGCCGCACGTGCCCTGGTGTGCCGATGAGTTGGTTCTCGTGCTCGACGCCGTGACGGAGCTGTCGTACGCGCTGACGCCCTCGCCCGTCGAGGCGCTGTCCGTCGTGGACACGGAGAGGGAGAGCTTCCGCGGGTGGGAGCGGCTGATCGAGGCCGACACCGAAGACGGCGCCGACCAGCGGCTCGATCCGTGGGTGCGCCGGAACCTCCGCGCTCTCGCCGAGCTCGCCGCCCCCTGGACCGAGGCCGCCACGGGGGACACCCTCATCCACGCCGACCTGCGCGCCGACAACATGCTGATCACCCCCGAGGGGCGGGTCGTCTTCGTCGACTGGCCGCACGCCGTGCGCGCCGCCCCCTGGACCGACCTGCTCTTCATGCTGCCGTGCGTGCGGGCGCAGGGCGGGCCAGACCCGGAGGGTCTGTTCGCCGCACACCCCCTGGGCCGCGACGCGGATCCGCGAGGCGTGACCGCCACGCTCGCCGCCTTCGCGGGCTATCTCGTACGAGGGTCCCTGAAGCCTGACCCTCCGGGGCTGCCGACCCTGCGCGCCTTCCAGGCCGCCCAGGGTGCGGCGGCCGTCGGCTGGCTCAGGACGCGGCTCGGACCAGGGCTGCCATGACGCGGGTGTCCTCGCCCATCTCCGGGTGCCACTGCACGCCGAGCGCCCAGGGCGGGCCGGGGAGTTCGACGGCTTCGATCGTGCCGTCCTCCGCGTACGCGGACACCATCAGGTCCCGGCCGAGGCGGTCCACCGCCTGGTGGTGGTAGGTCGGGACATCCGTGGACGCGTCCGGGACGATCGACTCGTAGAGCGTGCCGGGGACCGGCTTCACCGTGTGCGTGCCGAAGGCGCCGATTCCCTCGGTGTGGCCGTCCATGTGCTGGATCAGGGTGCCGCCGAGGGCCACGTTCATGAGCTGCATGCCTCGGCAGATGCCGAGGAGCGGCGTTCCGGAGGACAGCGCCGCCTCGATCAGGGCCAGTTCCCAGGCGTCCCGCTCCGGAGCGGGGGGCCCTGTGCGTTCCTCGCGGGCCGCGCCGTACCGCTCGGGTGCCACGTCGGGGCCGCCCGCGACGACCACGCCGTCCAGGCGGGCGACGACCTCAGCGGCGTGCGCGGGATCGTCCGGCGGCACCATCGCGGTGAGGCCGCCCGCCGCCCGTACGAGACGCGGATAGCCGGCGGGCAGCAGGGCCGCGGGCAGGTGCCACACGCCCCAGCGCACCGAGGGGTCGAGGTAGGTGCTGACCCCGATCAGCGGCCTGCCGCCGGTCACTGCGTTCTCCTTCACCGTTCGCCGTTCTCCTTCGATGTCGTGCACAGGTCGTGGTGATCAGTTGCGTTCCAACTCTGCCTCGGCCGCCGCCAGCGCCGCGAACTCCTCCTCCGGTGCGCGCGCCACCAGGTGCTTGCGGCTGTAGACGCCGAAATAGGCGAGGGCGACCACGTACACCCCGAGCGCGATGAGCGCCGCCGTCACGTCCACCAGGAATGTCGCGACCAGCGCCGCGCAGGCGAGGACCAGCGCCACGGAGGAGGTGAGGATGCCGCCCGGGGTGCGGTAGGGGCGGTCCAGGGCGGGCTCGCGGCGGCGCAGCACGATGTGCGACAGGGACATGAGGGCGTACGAGATGGTCGCGCCGAACACCGCGACGTTCAGCATGCGCGCGCCGTCCCCCGTCGCCGCGGCCAGGCCGAACCCGATCGCGCCCGGGACGAGCAGGCCCAGGTAGGGGGCCTTGCGGCTGCTGGTGAGCGAGAGGAAGCGGGGCAGGTAGCCGGCGCGGGAGAGCGCGAAGAGCTGGCGCGAGCCCGCGTAGATGAGGGAGAAGAAGGAGGCGACCAGGCCCGCGAGGCCCGCGTAGTTGACGATGCGGCTGAGCGCCGTCGCCTCGCCGTCCGGCTGCAACGCCTCCACCAGCGGGTTGCCCGCGTCCTGGATCGCGTTCGCGCCCCGCGCGCCGGACGAGGCGAAGAAGGTCAGGAGCGCGAGGACGACGAGGATGGCCATCGACCAGCGGATCGCGCGGGGCAGGGTGCGCGCCGGGTCCTTGGTCTCCTCGGCGGCCAGCGGTACGCCCTCCACGCCCAGGAAGAACCACATGCCGAACGGGAACGCCGCCCAGATGCCCAGCAGGCCCATCGGCAGCCACGAGTTGGCGCCGAAGGCGTCCGCGTCCACGGGGATGTCGTTCAGCTTCGACGCGTCGAAGTCCATGAACGCGCCGACCGCGAAGACCAGCAGCGCGGCCACCGCGATGCCGGTGACGACGAAGCTGAACCGCAGAGCCTCGCCGACGCCCCACAGGTGGATGCCGATGAAGATCACGAAGCAGGCCAGATGGACCGGCCAGCCGGAGCTGAGGCCGAAGAGCCCGAGCGACTCCACGTAGTCACCGATGAAGATGGAGATCGCGGCCGGCGCCAGGATGTACTCGATGAGGATCGCCGTACCGGTCAGGAAGCCGCCCCACGGGCCGAGCGCCCGCCGCGCGAAGCCGTAGCCGCCGCCCGCCGTCGGCAGGACGGACGAGAGCTCGGCGAGCGAGAAGACCATGCACGCGTACATCACGCCCATGAGCGCCATGGCGATTCCGAGGCCGCCGAAGCCGCCCTCCGCGAGGCCGAAGTTCCACCCCGAGTAGTCGCCGGAGACGACGTAGGCGACGCCGAGGCCGGTGAGCAGCAGCCAGCCCGCGCTGCCCCGGCGCAGCGTCCTGCGTTCCAGATAGTCGTCCGCGGGCTCGGCCGGTGCTGGGTTGGGTGGGGTGGGGTCCATCGTCATGGCGCGGCTCCTCTGCGGCGGCACTGCGACTCGGCGGGCTCGGTGACTCAATGGAACGGATGCATACCTTTGCCGTGCCGGGTGCGAGAAAGCAAGACCCCTGCGTTACGCGACGGTTAATCGCGTCTCACGCAGCCGTACGCCGGGACACGCCCCTCACCTCAGGACGCGCCCCTCACGTCAGGAACCCGCGCAGCAGCGCCGCCGTCCCCGAGCAGTGCTCCCGCATCATTTCCCGCGCGCCGTCCGCGTCCCCGTCGAGCACCGCCTCGACGAGCGCCGTGTGCTGCCGCTGCGAGTGCTCCAGGTTCCGTACGAGCAGCGGGATGCAGTCCAGGAGGTCGTTGACGGTCGCGCGGACCGCCGCGTACTGCGCGGTGAGCGTCGGCGACCCGCACAGCTCGGCGAGCGTGAGGTGCAGCAGCGTGTCCTGGCGCCGGTACTCGGCGAGGGGCGCGTCGTGCGTCCGGGTCAGCGCCGTGCGCAGCCGGTCCGCCTGTTCGCCGGTCAGGCCGTGCGCCGCGCACAGGCCTGCCGCGCCGACCTCCAGGACCTCGCGGAAGCGCAGCGCGTCCTCGACGTCGACGTCCTTGATGCGGCGCCGCAGCTCGCCCTCGCCCTGCGCCTCGGGGCGCGGCCGCACGAACGTGCCGCCGTACCGCCCGCGCCGCGACTCGACCAGGCCCTGGTCCTGCAGCACCTTCAGGACCTCGCGCAGCGTGACCCTGCTGATGCCGAGGCGGTCGGCCAGCTCCCGTTCCGACGGCAGGCGTTCGCCGCCGGGCACCAGGCCGAGGCGGACGACCTGGAGGATCTGCTCCAGGGCCTCCTCGAAGCCGTTGCCCGCCCGCACCGGACGCAGCACCGCCGTCAGGCGCTCGTCGTCCGGTGCGGGCGTTGCCGTGCCCTCTTCCGGGTGCGACATCTCCGTACCCCCTTCCCAAGCAATGGTTCTCGGCAATACCTTATGGCTCCCGGCTGACCCAAGGAGGCTTTTCCCGTGGCAGACCGCACACCCCCGCTGGCCGTCGAGGAGCTGAAGGCCCTCGTCGCGAGCGGTGAGATCGACACTGTCGTCCTGGCCTTCCCCGATATGCAGGGACGGCTCCAGGGCAAGCGGTTCGCCGCCCGCTTCTTCCTCGACGAGGTCCTGGAACACGGCACGGAGGGCTGCAACTACCTCCTCGCCGTCGACGCCGACATGAACACTGTCGACGGCTACGCGATGTCCTCCTGGGACCGCGGATACGGCGACTTCGCCATGCACGCCGACCTCTCCACCCTGCGCCGGGTCCCCTGGAACGAGGGCACCGCGATGCTCATCGCGGACCTCGCCTGGAACGACTCCACGCCCGTGGTCGCCGCGCCCCGGCAGATACTGCGCCGCCAGCTGGAGCGCCTCGCGGAGCTCGGCTACACCGCGCACGTCGGCACGGAGCTCGAATTCATCGTCTTCAAGGACACCTACGAACAGGCCTGGGACGCCGGGTACAAGGACCTCACGCCCGCCAACCAGTACAACATCGACTACTCCGTCCTCGGCACCGGCCGCATCGAACCCCTGCTGCGCCGCATCCGCAACGACATGGCCGCCGCCGGACTCACCGTCGAGTCGGCCAAGGGCGAGTGCAACCCCGGCCAGCACGAGATCGTGTTCAAGTACGACGAGGCCCTCGTCACCTGCGACCAGCACGCCATCTACAAGACCGGCGCCAAGGAGATCGCAGCCCAGGAAGGCGTCTCCCTCACCTTCATGGCCAAGTTCAACGAGCGCGAGGGCAACTCCTGTCACATCCACCTCTCGCTGCAGGACGCCGAAGGCACCAACGTCATGGCGGGCTCCGCGGACGACCCCGGCGGCATGTCGCCCCTCATGCGGCACTTCCTCGCGGGCCAGCTCGCCGCGCTCCGCGACTTCTCCCTCCTCTACGCGCCCAACATCAACTCCTACAAGCGGTTCCAGCCCGGCACGTTCGCGCCGACCGCCGCCGCCTGGGGCCACGACAACCGCACCTGCGCGCTCCGTGTCGTCGGCCACGGCCGCTCGATGCGGTTCGAGAACCGGCTGCCCGGCGGAGACGTCAACCCGCACCTCGCCGTCGCGGGCCTCGTCGCCGCCGGTCTGTGGGGCGTGGAGCAGAAGCTCGAACTGCCCGAGGAGTGCACCGGCAACGCCTACACCGGCGAGTACGAGCACGTCCCCACCACCCTGCGCGAGGCCGCCGAGCTCTGGGAGAACAGCCCCATCGCCAAGGCCGCCTTCGGCGACGAGGTGGTCGCGCACTACCGCAACATGGCGCGGGTCGAGCTGCAGGCCTTCGACTCCGCGGTGACCGACTGGGAGCTCCGCCGCTCCTTCGAACGCATGTGAGGAACGACTTGCTGCAGGTACTCAACCCGGCGACCGAAGAGGTCGTCGCGTCCGTCCCGGCCGCCACCGCGCAGGACGTCGACGCCGCCGTCGCACGGGCCGCAAGGGCCCAGGAGAAGTGGGCGGCCACCGCCCCCGCCGACCGCGCACGCCTCCTGCGCCGCTTCGCCGTCACCGTCGACCGACACATCGAGGAACTCGCCCGGTTGGAGGTCCGCGAGGCGGGCCACCTCATCGGCAACGCCCGCTGGGAAGCCGGCAACGTCCGCGACCTGTTCGACTACGCCGCCGGGGGAGCGGAACGCCTCAACGGCCGCCAGATCCCCGTCCCCGGCGGCCTGAACGTCACCGTCCTCGAACCCCTCGGCGTCGTCGGCGTCATCGCCCCCTGGAACTTCCCGATGCCGATCGCAGCCTGGGGCACCGCCCCCGCCCTCGCTGCGGGCAACGCGGTGATCCTCAAACCCGCCGAGACGACCCCGCTCACCGCGCTCCGCCTCGCCGAACTCGCCCTCGAAGCGGGCCTGCCCGAAGACCTCTTCCAGGTCCTGCCCGGCGAGGGCGCCGTCGCGGGCGACGCGCTCGTCGAGCACCCGGGCGTCGCCAAGATCGTCTTCACCGGCTCCACGCGCGTCGGCAAACAGATCATGGCCAGGTGCGCCGACCGCGTGAAGCGCCTGACCCTCGAACTCGGCGGCAAGAGCCCCAACATCGTGTTCGCGGACGCCGACGTGGAAGCGGCGGCCCTCGCCGCCCCCATGTCGTACCTGGACAACTCCGGCCAGGACTGCTGCGCCCGCACCCGCGTCCTCGTGCAGCGCCCGGTGTACGACCGGTTCCTGGAGCTCGTCGCGCCCGCCGTCGAGTCCATCGTCGTGGGCGACCCGTCCGACGAGAAGACGCAGATGGGCCCGCTGATCTCCCGGACCCAGCTGGACCGCGTGCGCTCCTACGTCACCCCCGGCGACGGCATCCACGGGACGGCGCCCGACGGTCCCGGCTTCTGGTTCCCGCCGACCCTGCTCACCGACGTCGACCCCGAGTCGCCGGTGGCCACGGAGGAGGTCTTCGGGCCCGTCGCCGTCGTCATCCCCTTCGACGACGAGGCCGACGCGATCCGCCTCGCCAACGCCACCGACCACGGCCTTTCGGGCTCCATCTGGACGCGTGACGTCGGCCGCGCCCTGCGCGTGTCCGGAGCGGTCAGGGCAGGCAACCTGTCCGTCAACTCGCACTCCAGCGTGCGCTATTGGACCCCGTTCGGGGGCTACAAGCAGTCCGGGCTCGGCCGTGAACTCGGCCCCGACGCACTCACCGCATTCACCGAGACCAAGAACGTCTTCATCAGCACGGAGGCCTGAACCCATGACCGAGAACATCTGCCGCCGCCTCGTGGGCCGTACCGCCGTCATCACCGGCGCCGGCAGCGGCATCGGCCTCGCCACCGCGCGCCGCCTGGCCTCCGAGGGCGCCAACGTCGTCTGCGGCGACATCGACGAGACCGCGGGCAAGGCGGTCGCCGACGAGGTCGGCGGGACGTTCGTGAAGGTCGACGTCACCGACGCCGAGCAGGTCGAGGCCCTGTTCAAGACCGCCTTCGACACCTACGGCTCCGTCGACATCGCGTTCAACAATGCGGGCATCTCGCCGCCCGACGACGACTCCATCCTGGACACCGGCCTGGAGGCCTGGAAGCGCGTCCAGGACGTCAACCTCACCTCCGTGTACCTGTGCTGCAAGGCCGCCATCCCCTACATGCGCCGCCAGGGCAAGGGCTCCATCATCAACACCGCGTCGTTCGTGGCGCGGATGGGTGCGGCGACCTCGCAGATCTCGTACACCGCTTCCAAGGGCGGCGTCCTCGCCATGTCCCGCGAGCTCGGCGTGCAGTTCGCCCGCGAGGGCATCCGCGTCAACGCGCTCTGCCCGGGACCGGTCAACACGCCGCTCCTCCAGGAACTGTTCGCCAAGGACCCCGAACGCGCCGCCCGCCGCCTCGTGCACATCCCCGTCGGCCGCTTCGCCGAGGCCGAGGAGATGGCGTCCGCGGTGGCGTTCCTCGCCAGTGACGACTCCTCGTTCGTGAACGCGACGGACTTCCTCGTCGACGGTGGCCTCACGGGGGCGTACGTCACGCCGCTGTAGGCGCCTCCAGCGTCCGCGCCGTTCACCCAGCAGCCACCCACCCGTCAGCCGGGCGTCGCACGACGCCCGGCTGACCTGCGTAGACATGGGAGCGTGTACATGAACCTCAAGCGCCGCTGCACCGCCGCAGCCGCCGTGCTCGCCGTCGCGGGGGCGGGCCTCCTCGGCGTCCAGGCCACCGCCGAAGCCACGCAGGACGCCCGGCCGAAGGCCGAGAAGTGCCCCACACTCACCGTCTCCGCGGGCTGGTACGGCAAGAACAGAGCGCGGCTCCAGCGCATGATCGACACGTACGGCCACTGCGGGCCCCAGCGGCACAAGGGCGGCACCAAGCCCGTCGCCACCTTCGACTGGGACAACACCGTCATCAAGAACGACATCGGCGACGCCACCATGTTCTGGCTGCTGCGGAACGGCAAGATCCGCACGCCCGAGCGCGGCGACTGGCACACCACGAGCCGCTACCTCACCACCACCGCGGCCAAGACCCTCGCCCAGGCCTGCCCGGCCACCCGCGCCACCCTGCCCACCCACCGCGACACCGCCTGCGCCGACGAGATCCTCTCCGTCTACACCGAGGGCGCCACCACCTCCGGCGAGGCGGCCTTCGCCGGCTTCGACCACCGCCGCATGGAACCGCAGTACGCCTGGCTCGCCCAGCTCACCCGCGGCTGGTCCACGCGCCAGGTGCAGCAGTTCGCGGCCGCCGCCCGCAAGGAGAACCTCGCCGCCCCGGTCGGGGCGGAGCAGAAGGTCGGCAGTCACCGGGTCACCGGCTGGGTGCGCTACTACGACCAGCAGCGCGACCTGATCCGCACCCTCAAGAAGGCGGGCTTCGACGTCCACATCGTCTCCGCTTCACCCGAGCCGGTCGCCGAGGTGTGGGGGCGTGCCGTGGGCATCGACGCCCGCCACACCCTCGGCATCCGCAACGTCACCGCGCGCGGGAAGCTGACCGCCCACCTCAAGGGCTGCGGCACCGTACGGGACGGCGACGACTCGATGATCACGTACATCGAGGGCAAGCGCTGCTGGATCAACAAGGAGATCCTCGGTGTGCGCGGCGCCGCGGCCGAGAAGGTCCAACCGGCGGCGAAGCGCCAGGTGTTCGCGGCGGGCGACTCCGACACGGACATCTCCTTCCTGCGCGACGCCACCGGCCTCAGGCTCGTCCTGAACCGCAACAAGAACGAACTGATGTGCCGCGCCTACGAGAACGGTGACGGACGCTGGCTGGTGAACCCCATGTTCATCGAGCCGAAGGGCCGGAAGGCCGAGCCCTACCCCTGCGCCTCCACCGGATACACCGAACGGGACGGCGGACAGGGCCCGGTGCGCCGTACGGACGGCTCCGTGATCCCCGATCAGAGGGACACGGTGTACGGGACGCCGACGGCATCGTCAGGCTCGTAGGACTGATGTACGGTCCACTCACATGCGTAACAGAAACATTTTGGCGCTGACCCTGGCCGCGGCCGCCACCCTGGCGGCCGTGCCCGCAGCACTCCCCGCGGCCGCCGCCACGGCCGCGCACCCCACGAACTCCCGTGCCACGGGCGGCGACTGCCCGCAGCTGTCGAAGAAGCTGGAGTGGTACGGGAACAACCGCGCCAAGCTCCAGCGGACCATCGACGAGCGCGGCACCTGCGCGAACCCGGACCTGGGTCACGGCAGGAACAAGCGCCCGGTCGCCGCGTTCGACTGGGACAACACCATCACGAAGAACGACGTCACGGACGCGACCATCGCCTGGTCGCTGCGGCACGACAAGATCCTGCGCCCCAAGAGCTGGAAGTCCACCAGCAAGTGGATGACCGACGAGGCGGACCGCGCGCTCACCGAGGCGTGCGGCACGAAGGTGCCCGTCGGCAAGCCGCTGCCCACCTCCAGGAACGCCGCCTGCGCCGACGAGATCTTCGAGGTCCGCGAGGACGGGAAGACGATGAGCGGCGCCGCCGCGTTCGCGGGGGAGTGGGACCACCGGCACACCGTCCCGCAGTACGCCTGGGTGCCGCAGCTCTTCGCCGGGCACACCGTCCCGGAGCTGAGGTCGTACGCCGCGAAGGCCCGCAAGGAGGCGCTCGCCGCGCCCATCGGCGCGACGCAGACCGTCGGCACGCACGAGATCCCCGGTTACGTCCGCTACTACGACCAGCAGCGCGACCTGATCCGCACCCTCAAGAAGGCCGGCTTCGACGTCTACATCGTCTCGGCGGGCTCCGAGCCGGTCGCCGAGGTGTGGTCGAAGAGCGTCGGCGTCGACCGCGAGCACACGGTCGCCATCCGCTCGGTCCTCGACCGCAAGGGCCGCATCACCACCTGGAACCAGGGCTGCGGCGGCGTCCCCGTCAACAAGGGCGAGGCCATCCCCTACATCGACGGCAAGCGCTGCTGGATCAACCAGGAGATCTTCAAGATCAAGGGCAAGAAGGCCTGGGACAAGCAGGACTTCGGGCACCGCATCGCCCTCGGCGGCGGCGACGCGGACACGGACGTGACGTTCGTCGGCGACGCCACGGGCGCGCACCTCGTCGTGAACCGCAACAAGAGCGAGTTCATGTGCCGGGCGTACGACAACGCGGACGGCCGCTGGGTCGTGAACCCCATGTTCATCGAGCCGCTCCCGCGGAAGGAGGGCACGTACCCGTGCTCGACCGCCGCGTACAACGAGCACGACGGGAGCAAGGGGCCCGTGCTGCGCGAGGACGGTTCGGTGGTGCCGGACCAGCAGGACTCGGCGTACTGACCGGACTCGGTGTACCGATCTTCGCGGCACGTCTTAGAGTGCCGGGATGAGCATGTCGACCCCGCCGACCCCGCCCGGCTGGTACCCGGATCCGCACCAGCCGTCCGTCGAGCGCTGGTGGGACGGTTCCGCGTGGACCGAGCACCGGCGGACACCCGAGTACGCCCAAACCGCCCCGGCACAGCAGGGGTTCGGGCCGCCGCAGGTCACGACGTCGGTCATGCCGGTGGCGTCGGGCGGCGGTGGAGGCCGGGCGAAGGCTGTCACGCTGGGCGTCGCCGGGGTCGTCCTCGTCGGAGCCATCGTCGCGGGCGCCGTCACCCTCACCGGGGGCGACGACGACCCGCAGGGCGGCACACCGGCGCCGAGCACGTCCGCGAAGGACGGCCCGGAGCCGGTCGCCTCGGCGACGGAGGAGTCGACGTCGCCGACCACCGACCCCGACCCGGACACCCTCGTCGACGACCTCAACGGCATCACGCTCCCCGTGCCCGAGGGCTGGGAGAAGGACGACGACTCCTTCGGCAGCGGCGCGACCATCCAGACCCCGGACATCGTCGACTGCCCCGGCGACTCCGGGCTCTGCCGCGAGGGCACCGTCACCTCGACCACCGTGACGGGCACGGACGAGACGGACCCCAAGGCCCTCGCCCTCGGCGACATCAAGGACGCGGCGGACGCCGCCTACGACAAGGACAAGCTGGACCAGCAGCCCTACGGTGGCATCACCCGCCACGAAAAGGTCAAGGAAGGGCAGGTCGCGGTCGCGGGCCGCACCGGATACTTCGTGCGCTGGCGCGTCCACACGGCGAAGGGCGACGGCGGCTACGTCCAGTCGCTGTCCTTCGCGTCGAGCGTCGGCTCCGAGTCGATGGTCATGGTCCGCTTCAACGTCGGCGCGGGCGACGGCGCGCCGCCCGTCTCCGTCTTCGACGAGATCACCGACGGGATCCGCTCGGTCGACGACAGCGCGACGGGCGGCGGCGTGGGCAACGACGTCGAGCCGACGCCGTAGCGGGTACGTGGCCGCAGGACCGGTGGGTCCGGGGCTGCGTTCAGAGGAACGTATGGCCCTCGCCGCGGTACGTCGGGACGCTCCCCGTCACCCGGTCGCCCTCGACCAGGTGCAGGGTGTCGAACCGCTCGCACAGTTCCCCGGCCTTGGCGTGCCGGAACCACACCTTGTCGCCGATCCGCAGGTCGTCCGCCGACGGCCCGTGCAACGGTGTCTGCACCTCGCCCGCCCCTTCCTGCGCGTCGTACCGCAGCCCTTCGGGGAGATACGGCTCCGGCGAGCGGTCCGTGCCCGCGACGCCCGACGCCGGGTAGCCGCCGCCGAGCACCGTCACGGTCCCCGGACCGGGCCGCCGCACCACCGGCTGCGCGAACAGCGCGGCCGGACGCCCGCTGAACGACGTGTAGTTGTCGAAGAGCCGCGGCACGAAGAGCCCCGAACCCGCGGCGATCTCCGTGACCGCGCGTTCCGCCGCGGTGTGCTGCACGCTGCCGGTGCCGCCGCCGTTCACGAACTCCAGGTCCGGCGCGACCGCCCGCACCGCGGCGATCGTCTCCGCGCGGCGTGCGGCGAGCTCCTTGCGGGCCGCGCTCTGCATCATGCGGACCGCACGCGAGCGCGCCGGATGCCCCTCGACCGCGTCGCCCACGCCCGCGACATGTCCCTCGTACGCCATGACGCCCACCAGCCGGAAGCCGGGGCGCCGTTCGACGGCGCGGGCCAACGCGGCGACCTGCACGGGCGAGTGCAGCGGCGAGCGGAGCGCGCCGATCCGCACCTTGCCGCCGAGCGCCTTGAACGAGGTGTCCAGTTCCAGACAGACCCGCACCACCTCGGTCCCGCCGTCCCTTGCCTCGTCGATCAGCCGCAGCTGGGCCGGGTCGTCGACCATCACGGTCACCGACGCCGCGAGCCCCGGGTCTCCGGTGAGCTCCGCGAACCCGGCACGGTCCGCCGAGGGGTAGGCGAGCAGCACGTCGTCGAAGCCGGAGCGGGCCAGCCACAGCGACTCCTTGAGCGTGAACGACATGACCCCGGCGAAACCGTCGCGGGCCAGGACCCGTTCGAGCAGGGCGCGGCAGCGCACGGACTTGCTCGCGACCCGGATCGGCTTGCCCCCGGCCCGCCGCACCAGATCATCGGCATTGGCGTCGAAGGCGTCCAGATCGACGAGGGCGACAGGGGCGTCGAGGTGTGCGGTGGCCCGGTCGTAACGGGCCCGGTCGGTGGCGCGGTGGGCGGCACGGTCTGCGGCACGGGCAGTCATGGGCGAAGCCTGCCAGACACGATTACCGGAGGGTAGGGGGATGATCCGGGCAGATCGCCCGGGGGTGCGGACCGAGTTCCCGTACGTCCCGTGTCTGCCCGTAGAGTGACGCGCACGGAGCCTGGCCGAGCGGTGCGCACGGAGCCTCGCCCGCCGAGCGCTCCGGCCGGCCGAGCGCGAGGAAACGGGGGGAGCATGAGCACGGAGGCGCCTGGCACCCCCGTCCCCCCACGCCCCACCGCGCCGCCCCGCCCGTCGACGCCGCCACCCGGCGCCACGGCTCCGCCGCCCCGGCCGTCGACGCCACGGGCCCGTCCCGAGGCCCCGTCGGCCCGCCTGTCGGCTCCGTCACCCGGCTCGTCCGCGTCATCGGCTCGCCCCGAGACTCCGTCGGCTCCCTCCGTGACACCGACGGCCCCTTCCGTGGACCGGTCGGATCCAGTCACGGACCAGTCCGACGAGGCAGCCGAGCCGCCGCCTGCGGCGTCCGCCCGCTTTCCCGACGTCCCGCCGCCCGTCGACCAGGACTGGGTGCTCGCACCCTCCCGCCGCGAGTCGGAGTCCGCCCGCGCGGCGCGCATCCACGACTTGCTGGCCCCCTTCGAGAAGGCCCGCGCGGAACGGGAGGCCTCCGGCGCGACGGCCCCCCTCCCGCCCCCGCCGTCCTCGGCCCGCCTGCCCGACGCCCCGCCGCGCACCTCCGCGACGCGCGGCCCCGACGGCGTGCCCCCACAGCCGACCACACCGCCCGCGTCCCGCGGGCGCGGAGTGAGCGGTGCGGCTCCGGTCGATGAGTCCCCGCTCGATGAGCGAGCCGCTTCCCCGCGCCCCGGCGTCCCTCCGACCCCGGCCGCACCGCCCCCCACGACCACGTCACGTACAGGAGCCGACGCCACCCCGCCGCAGGCCGAGCCGTCGACGGCCACCGCGCCTTCGCGGGCCGACGACGTCCCGCCGCTGCCGACCGAGCCGCCCACGGCCGCGTCACGTACACGGACTGACAACGCCCCGCCGCCGACCGGGCGGGCCCCGGCCACGTCACGTACACGGGCCGACGACAGTCAGCCGCCGATCGAGCCGCCCACGGCCGTGGCCAAGGCCCCCGCGTCGCCGACCGCCCCGCCCAGGCAGATCAAGCGGCAACAGGCCCGCCGGCCCGACGTGTCGGCCGTCGGCGAGGACCCGGGGCCGGTGCTTCCCGGGCGGCCCGACACCGTGCCGGCCATCCGGCCGCGCCCCGTGTCGGACGTGTCGCGTGAGGAGGCCACTCGACTGCGACCCGTTCCCGACGAGTCGACCACGCGGCGCGACGGCGGGACGTCCACCCGGGCCACCGCAGCGCGGCGGGCCGTCGGGGCCGTCGATCTGTCACCGGGGCCCGACGCCGGACGGCCCTTCGTGTCGTTCGCGCGGCCCGCCGTGTACGACGACACCACCACCCGGCTGCGCCCCATCGGCACCTGGGCCCGCCCCCGCGCGGCCGCCGCCGTCGCCTGTGCCGTGCTCGGACTCGGTCTCATCGGCGGGGCGGCGACCGGGAGTTGGCTGACCGGCGAGTCCGTGGCGGGCGGCACCACACGCAGCGCGTACACCGTCACCGGCGCCCTCTGGCACAGTGTCCCCGTCGACCGGCTCTTCCCGCCCGAGCTCAAGGGCGAGGGTGCGGGCCCCGGCGGCGCCGACCGCTCCTGGACCCGTATCGCCGTCGCCCCGGACAGCGGCTGCACGGACGCCTTCGACCCGCTCCTGAGCAAGGTGCTCGCACCGGTCGGCTGCCTGCGCCTGCTCCGCGCCACCTACGCGGACGCGACCCGCAGCCACGTCACCACCGTCGGCCTGCTGTTCACCAAGGCCGACGCCGACGCCATGCAGACACTGCGGAACCGTTTCACGGAGGAGGGCCTAGACCGGCGCCCCGACCTCATGCCCCGCGCCTACGCCGCCAAGGGCACCGCCGCCGAAGGCTTCGGCGACGCGCAGCGGGCGTCCTGGACCATGTCCGTGCTGCCGGACGCGCCCGTCGTCGCGTACGCCGTCTCCGGATTCGCCGACGGCCGCGCCGTCACGGACCCCGAGCCCGCCACCGAGGCCATGGGCAGCAACACCACGTCCGCACCGGCCCAGTCCGGCCTCGGCCACGAGGCGAAAGGCATCGCCGACCGCGTCGAACGGGGCCTGCGCAAGACCATCGCGGCCGCGGAGAAGTCCTCGTGAGGAGCGTGAGGAGCGTGAGGAGGGGGACCGGCGGACGGCGCACGGTCGCGGCGGGGCTCGCCGCCGCCCTCGCCCTCGTACCCCTCACCGCCGCCACCGCCCACGCCGACGACGGCATCCGCGCCCAGCAGTGGGCCCTCGACGCCCTGCACACCAGCCAGGCCTGGCAGACCACGAAGGGCCGGGGCATCACCGTCGCCGTCCTGGACACCGGCATAGACGCCGAGCACCCCGACCTGGAGGGCAACGTCCTCGAAGGCACGGACATGGTCGGCTTCGGCGCGGGCCGCGGCGACCGCCCCTGGGCCAGGCACGGCACCGCCATGGCCGGCATCATCGCGGGCCACGGACACGGGGAGGGCCGCGCGGACGGTGTGCTCGGCGTCGCGCCCGAGGCCAAGATCCTGCCGGTCCGGGTGATCCTCGAAGACGGCGACCCCGCCCGCAAGAAGGCCCGCAACACCCGCGGCAACGCCCTCGCCGAAGGCATCCGCTGGGCCGCGGACCACGGCGCGGACGTCATCAACCTCTCCCTCGGCGACGACTCCAAGTCCGCCCACCCCGAACCCGCCGAGGACGCCGCCGTCCAGTACGCCCTGAAGAAGGGCGTCGCCGTCGTCGCCTCCGCTGGCAACGGCGGTGAACGCGGCGACCACATCTCCTACCCCGCCGCCTACCCCGGCGTGATCGCCGCGACGGCCGTCGACGAGAACGGAGCCCGCGCCTCCTTCTCCACCCGCCGCTGGTACGCCACCGTCGCCGCGCCAGGCGACGACATCGTCATCGCCGACCCCGACCGCAAGTACTACGAAGGCTGGGGCACCAGCGCCGCCTCCGCCTTCGTGTCGGGCGCCGTCGCCCTGATCCGCGCCGCGCACCCCGCCCTGAAGCCCGCGCAGATCAAGGAGATCCTGGAGGACACAGCCCGCGACGCACCTTCCGGCGGCCGTGACGACTCCCGGGGCTTCGGACTCATCGACCCGGCGGCCGCACTGGACCGCGCAGGGCGGACCAAGCCGCAGGACCAGCGCACGGCGACGTACGGCACGAAGTACTTCGGCAGCGGTCCCGACGCGACAGCGTCCGACGACGGCCCCGCGGGCTGGGTGGGCCCCGCGGCCGGCGCCCTCGGCATCGGCCTCCTGGCCCTGGCCGTCCACCTCTGGCGCACCAGGCCCGGGACCTCCCGACGCGCCTGATCCGGCCGCACGGTCACTCTGTAGGGTCGACACCGTGGTGAACATGGCGAACGCGGCGAACAAGAACATTCCCGACCCCGGCTTCTCCGACGACGACGGGACCGCCGATCCCCGGCTGGCCGCCGCGCTCGCCGGCTGGGCCGCGGACCGTACGGCCCACGGGCCCGTCCTGGAGGCACTCGCCGGGGCCCGGCTCCTCGTGCCGGTCGTCGCCGTGCTCGGCGAGGTCGAGGAGGACGAGAACGGGCTGCGCCGCGAGAAGACCAGCGACATGGCCGTCCCCACCCTCAAGGCCGGTGACCGCAAGGCGCTGCCCGCGTTCACCTCCATCGAGGCCCTCGCGCTGTGGGACCCGGCCGCCCGCCCCGTCGCCGTACCGCTCCACCAGGCGCTCCAGGCCGCAGCCCACGAGCAGGCCGACACCATCGTCCTCGACCTCGCCGGGCCGGTCCCCTACGAACTCGGCCGCTCCGCGCTGCTCGCCCTCGCCGAGGGCCGCGCCAGCGCCGACCCGCTCGCCGACCCCGCCGTCACCGACGCGGTCCGTGCCGCCGTCGCCGCCGAGCCCGCCGTGCTCCGCGCCCACCTCGGCCCCGGCAGCGCGGACGGCACCCTCGCCCTCGTCCTCGACCCCGCCGCCGACCAGGCGGAGGCCGCCCAGCGCGTGGCCCGGCGGATCGCCGCCGACGAAACACTGAGGGCCCGCCTGGTGCGCGGCCTCGACCTGGCACTCCTGCCGGCCGAGGCGACGCCACCGGGCGAGCCCCTCTACGTACGTACGGTGTGAGCCCCGTACTCGGACCGCTCAGCCGAAGACCGGGCCCGTGTACTTCTCGCCGGGGCCCTGACCGGGCTCGTCCGGCACCACCG
Organism: Streptomyces venezuelae; assembly: GCF_008642355.1. Classification (NCBI taxonomy): domain Bacteria; kingdom Bacillati; phylum Actinomycetota; class Actinomycetes; order Kitasatosporales; family Streptomycetaceae; genus Streptomyces; species Streptomyces venezuelae. The sequence goes on along the minus strand of NZ_CP029193.1, from coordinate 1,400,495 downwards.
ACGCCTCGCGGAACGCCAGCTGCAGCGACTTCAGGCCGTCGCGCAGCGGAGCCGCGTGGAACGAGCTGACCTCCGTGGCGCTCGCGTCGAGCAGGCCGGCCAGCGAGTGGATCAGCTTCCGGGCCTCGTCCAGGTCCTTGTGGCCCTCGCCGCCCTCGGCGAGACCGAGGTTCACCGCGGCGGCGCTCATCAGGTGGACCGCCACCGTGGTGATCACCTCGACCGCGGGGACGTCCGCGATGTCACGGGTCAGGGTGTCGAAGTCGGGGGAGTCGGGCCCGGGGGCCGCGGACTCGGGGGTGGGGGTCGTGTCGCTCATGTCCCACACGATAAGCCGAGCGCCGGACCGCCCGAGCCGCGGGAGTCGTTGCGCACAGTGGTTCGCCCCACCCCCGGGGAGCTGCTAACCTTGTGTAACGACCGGCTGGATACCCGCGTGTCAGCGCAAGGTTCCGGCCCACAAGTGGAGGCTCCGTTCTCCCACCTGACCGCTCCCCGGAGCGGCGGGTCACCGGTCAGGCGGCCGAAGTCCCCGAGGCTTCGGGTCGCCCGATGTGCGCCCCGCGATCACCGCGGAGGTGCTCCGGTAGTACATGGAGCCCCTCAGTGATCGGTCGGGGCATTTTTTATGGCTCCGCGCGGTTGGTCCAGTTAACAGACGTAACGCGGCTGTCCGCCAGACGGTCGCGTGGTGCTACCGAGGAGGATCCATCAGCGCCGAGCCCCGCATCAACGACCGGATTCGCGTTCCCGAGGTGCGACTTGTCGGTCCCAGCGGCGAGCAGGTCGGGATTGTTCCGCTTGCCAAGGCCCTGGAGCTTGCGCAGGAGTACGACCTCGACCTGGTTGAGGTCGCGGCGAACGCCCGTCCGCCCGTGTGCAAGCTCATGGACTACGGGAAGTTCAAGTACGAGTCGGCCATGAAGGCCCGTGAAGCGCGCAAGAACCAGGCGCACACGGTCATCAAGGAGATGAAGCTCCGGCCGAAGATCGACCCGCACGACTATGACACCAAGAAGGGTCACGTCGTCCGGTTCCTCAAGCAGGGCGACAAGGTCAAGATCACGATCATGTTCCGTGGTCGCGAGCAGTCCCGCCCCGAGCTGGGCTTCCGACTGCTGCAGCGCCTCGCTTCGGACGTCGAGGACCTTGGGTTCATCGAGTCGAACCCGAAGCAGGACGGCCGAAACATGATCATGGTTCTCGGTCCGCACAAGAAGAAGACCGAGGCGATGGCCGAGGCCCGCGAGGCCCAGGCGGCCCGCAAGGCGGACGCGAAGGCCAACCCGGGCCGCTCGCAGAACTCCGCCGAGGGGGAGGAGCCCGCCGAGGCTCCCGCCGAGGCCCCGGCCGAAGCTCCCGCCGAGGCCTGATCCCCGGGGCGCAGGCCCAAGGGATTGCAACTGACACATATGGCTCCCGGATGCCCGGTTTCACGACCGGGCATCGGAGTGCCACTGACGAGGAGAGAACGGCGCTATGCCGAAGAACAAGTCGCACAGCGGTGCCAGCAAGCGCTTCAAGGTCACCGGCTCCGGCAAGGTGCTCCGTGAGCGCGCCGGCAAGCGCCACCTGCTCGAGCACAAGTCGTCCCGTCTGACGCGTCGCCTCACCGGCAACGCCGAGATGGCCCCGGGCGACGCCAAGAAGATCAAGAAGCTTCTCGGCAAGTGAGCTCGGGTGCCGGACACGGCACCTGACCTCTGACCGGGACCCAATCGATACCGGGCCGTGTGAGTCCAACCACGGCCCCGCTACAAGGAGTTAACAAGTGGCACGCGTCAAGCGGGCAGTCAACGCCCACAAGAAGCGTCGGGCGATCCTCGAGCAGGCCAGCGGCTACCGCGGCCAGCGTTCGCGCCTGTACCGCAAGGCCAAGGAGCAGGTCACCCACTCCCTGGTCTACAACTACAACGACCGCAAGAAGCGCAAGGGCGACTTCCGTCAGCTGTGGATCCAGCGCATCAACGCCGCTGCCCGCGCCAACGGCATCACCTACAACCGCTTCATCCAGGGTCTGAAGGCCGCCAACATCGAGGTGGACCGCAAGATCCTCGCGGAGCTGGCCGTCAACGACGAGAACGCGTTCGCCGCGCTCGTCGAGGTTGCGCAGAAGGCGCTGCCGTCGGACGTCAACGCGCCCAAGGCTGCGTGACGCCGCGCTGAGCTCAGCGTGATGTTCGGACCCGTAAGCCGTCTGGCTTGCGGGTCCGATTCTGTTCGGGCTCTCGTCTGCCCGCCTGTGTCGTCTGCCGTCCGCGGGTCCGTCGTGGCTGGTCGCGCAGTTCCCCGCGCCCCTTTCAGGGGCGCCCCCGCCCCTATGCCGAAGGTGAGTCCATGCCCGCCGCCCCCGAATTGATCTCCCCCAAGTCGCCGCGCGTCAGTGCCGCGCGGCGGCTGGCCAAGCGGAACTTCCGGGGGAAGGAGCGGCTGTTCCTCGCCGAGGGGCCGCAGGCCGTGCGGGAGGCCGCCGGGCACGGGCAGACGCTCGTCGAGCTGTTCGCCACCGTCGACGCCGCCGAGCGGTACGCCGACATCGTGGGGGAGGCCCGCGCCGCCGGTGCCCGCGTGCACCTCGCCGACGAGGACGTCATCGCCGACATCTCGACGACCGTCACCCCGCAGGGCCTCGTCGGCGTCTGCCGGTTCCTCGACGTGCCGTTCGAGGAGATCCTCGCCGCCCGGCCGCGGCTCGTCGCCGTGCTCGCCAACGTCCGCGACCCCGGGAACGCCGGGACCGTGCTGCGGTGCGCCGACGCCGCGGGCGCCGACGCCGTGATCCTCACGGACGCCTCCGTGGACCTCTACAACCCCAAGTCCGTGCGCGCCTCCGTCGGCTCGCACTTCCATCTGCCGGTCGCCGTGGGCGTGCCCGTCGAGCAGGCCGTGCGGGGGCTGAAGGGTGTGGGCGTACGGATCCTCGCCGCCGACGGGGCGGGCGAGGACGACCTCGACGCGGAGCTCGACAAGGGCACCATGGGCACCCCGACCGCCTGGATCTTCGGCAACGAGGCGTGGGGGCTGCCGGAGGAGACCCGCGCACTCGCCGACGCCGTGGTGCGCGTTCCGATCCACGGCAGAGCCGAAAGCCTCAACCTCGCGACGGCCGCCGCCGTGTGCCTCTATGCGTCCGCCCGTGCGCAGCGTGCCTCCAGTACTCGCTGAGGGGGTCCGCTCCGTCACATCGAGCTAGTAGTGTGACGGGCTCGGAGGCCCCGACAGGTCCGAGAGGTGGGGTACGGGGAATGAGTGTGGGCACGAGCAGAGCACCGGGGGTACAGGACCTCGTCCGTGCTCGCGCGGACCACGGCGGTCCCGGTGACCTCGGCGGCCTCGGACTCGACCCCGACGAGCTGCCCGACGGGCTCGTCGTCGCGGACGAGACGGGCCACGTCATCTGCTTCAACGCGGCGGCGGCACGCATCACCGCCGTACCGGCGGCCGAGGCACTCGGCACGCCCCTGGAGCACGCGCTCCCCTTAGAAGACCTCGAAGGCCGCCGCTGGTGGCAGCTGACCGATCCCTACGGCGGTCTCGCCATCCGCGTCGGCCAGCCCGAGTGCAACCTTCTCCTGCCGGGTGGCCGCGAAGTCCTCGTCTCCGCCCGCTACGTCCGCACCACCCGCACCGGCCCCGTCCGCCGCGTCGTCGTCTCGCTGCGCGACACCGAGGCCCGCCGCCGCACCGAGCGCAGCCACGCCGAGCTGATCGCCACGGTCGCCCACGAGCTCCGCTCGCCGCTCACCTCCGTCAAGGGCTTCACCGCGACGCTGCTCGCCAAGTGGGAGCGGTTCACCGACGACCAGAAGAAACTGATGCTGGAGACCGTCGACGCCGACGCGAACCGCGTCACCCGGCTGATCGCCGAACTCCTCGACATCTCCCGCATCGACTCCGGGCGCCTGGAGCTGCGCCGCCAGCCCGTCGACATAGGCGCCGCCGTCGCACGCCACATTCAGGCGCACGTCGCCGCGGGACAGGACGCGGACCGCTTCCTCGTCCGCGTCCAGCGACCGCTGCCCGACTGCTGGGCCGACCCCGACAAGGTCGACCAGGTGCTCAGCAACCTGCTGGAAAATGCCGTGCGGCACGGCGAGGGAACCGTCACCATCGAGGTGGCGCCCTCGGCGTCCCCGCGCGAGCGGGGCGGCGCCGAGACGGCCGTGACCGTGAGCGACGAGGGTCCCGGCATTCCGGAGGAGTCGATGGGCCGCGTCTTCACCCGCTTCTGGCGGGGCAGCAAGCGCGGCGGGACGGGACTGGGGTTGTACATCGTGAAGGGCATCGTGGAAGTGCACGGCGGGACGATCACCGTCGGCCGCGCTCCCGGCGGCGGCGCCCGATTCCGATTTACGTTGCCCGTGGGGGCCCCGGCGTATCTCCAGTGACCCTGTCGAGTACGCGCTGAGCAGCCCGCGGGCTCATCCGTTCACCGCACCCCCGTTAGACTCGGTCGTTGGCACTTTGTGTCCCCATACCTGGGACAGCTTGTCTCCGAGTTGTTGACGGGGACCCATCCGCCAGCCAACCGGAAGCACGGGAAGAGATGTCGGCACCGAACAAGTCGTACGACCCTGTTGAGGTCGAGGCACTGAAACCTGAAGAGATCGAGCGGATGCGGGACGAGGCGCTCGCCGCCTTCGCCGCCGCGGACTCCCTCGAAGCGCTCCAGGAGGCCAAGGTCGCGCACACCGGCGGCACGTCGCCGCTGGCGCTCGCCAACCGCGAGATCGGCGCGCTGCCCCCGCAGGCCAAGGCCGAGGCGGGCAAGCGCGTCGGCATGGCGCGCGGCGCCGTGAGCAAGGCCCTGGCCGCCCGCCAGGCCGAGCTCGAGGCCGAGCGCGACGCCCGCGTCCTGGTCGAGGAGGCGGTGGACGTCACGCTGCCGTACGACAGGACGGCCGCCGGCGCCCGGCACCCGCTGACCACGATGATGGAGCGCGTCGCCGACGTCTTCGTCTCGATGGGCTACGAGGTCGCCGAGGGCCCCGAGGTCGAGGCGGAGTGGTTCAACTTCGACGCGCTCAACTTCACGCCCGACCACCCGGCCCGGCAGATGCAGGACACCTTCTTCGTCCAGGGCCCCGAGGGCGCGCAGGGCGACGAGTCCGGCGTCGTGCTGCGCACGCACACCTCCCCGGTGCAGGCCCGCGCGCTCCTCGAGCGCCGCGAGCCGCCGGTCTACATCGTCTGCCCCGGCCGCGTGTACCGCACGGACGAGCTCGACGCCACGCACACCCCGGTCTTCCACCAGATCGAGCTGCTCGCCGTCGACGAGGGCCTCACCATGGCCGACCTCAAGGGCACCCTGGACCACATGGTCCAGGCGCTCTTCGGACCGGACATGAAGACGCGGCTGCGGCCGAACTACTTCCCGTTCACCGAGCCGTCCGCCGAGATGGACATGGTCTGCTACGTGTGCCGCGGCGAGTCCGTCGGCAACCCCGACCGCGCCTGCCGCACCTGCGGCAGCGAGGGCTGGATCGAGCTCGGCGGCTGCGGCATGGTCAACCCCAAGGTGCTCACCGCCTGCGGCGTAGACCCCAAGAAGTACAGCGGATTCGCCTTCGGGTTCGGCATCGAGCGAATGCTGATGTTCCGCCACAACGTCGAAGACATGCGAGACATGGTCGAGGGTGACATCCGGTTCACCCGGCCGTTCGGGATGGAGATCTGATGCGGGTCCCGCTTTCCTGGCTGCGGGAGTACGTCGACCTCCCCGCCACCGAGACCGGCCGTGACGTGCAGGCCAAGCTGATCGAGGTCGGCCTGGAGGTCGAGACCGTCGAGCAGCTCGGCGCGGGCCTCAAGGGCCCGCTCGTCGTCGGCAAGGTCCTCACCATCGAGGAGCTGGAGGGCTTCAAGAAGCCCATCCGCTTCTGCACCGTCGACGTCGGCACCGCCAACGGCACCGGCGAGCCGCAGGAGATCGTCTGCGGTGCCCGGAACTTCCAGGTCGGCGACAAGGTCGTCGTGGTCCTGCCCGGCGCCGTCCTGCCCGGCGACTTCGCCATCGCCGCCCGCAAGACGTATGGCAAGACGTCGCACGGCATGATCTGCTCCGGCGACGAGCTGGGCATGGGCGACGACGGCAGCGGCGGCATCATCGTCCTGCCGCCCGAGCACGAGGCGGGCACCGACGCCATCGAGCTCCTGGAGCTCGTCGACGAGGTCCTGGACATCGCCGTCACGCCCGACCGCGGGTACGCGCTCTCGATGCGCGGCGTCGCCCGCGAGACCGCCATCGCGTACGGCCTGCCGCTGCGCGACCCGGCGCTCCTCGACGTGCCCGCGCCGAACTCCTTCGGCTACCCGGTCAAGATCGCCGACCCGCTCGGCTGCGACCGCTTCACCGCGCGCACCGTCACGGGCCTGCAGCCCGAGGCGCGCTCCCCGATCTGGCTGCAGCGCCGTCTGCAGAAGGTCGGCATGCGCCCGATCTCGCTCGCCGTCGACATCACCAACTACGTGATGATGGAGCTCGGCCAGCCCCTGCACGCGTACGACCGTTCCCGCATCCAGGGCACGATCGGCGTGCGCCGGGCCGAGCAGGGCGAGAAGTTCACCACCCTCGACGGCACCAAGCGCGTCCTGGACGCCGGTGACCTGGTCATCACCGACGACCGCGGTCCGATCGGCCTCGCGGGCGTCATGGGCGGCGCGAACACCGAGATCGCCGACTCCGAGACCGACCCGGAGACCGGGCAGGTCCGCGGCACCACCGAGGTGGTCGTCGAGGCCGCGCACTTCGACGCGATCTCCATCGCCCGCACCGCGCGCCGCCACAAGCTGGCGTCCGAGGCGTCCAAGCGCTTCGAGCGCGGCGTCGACCCCCAGGCCGCGGCAGCCGCCGCGCAGCGCACCGTCGACCTGCTCGTGCTCCTCGCGGGCGGCAGCGCCGAGGCCGGAGTCACCGAGGTCATCGCGCCGACCGCGCCGCGCACGATCACGATGCCCGCCGACCACCCGGACAAGGTCGCCGGTGTGGCCTACGGCCGCGAGACCGTCGTACGCCGCCTCCAGGAGGTCGGCTGCGACGTCTACGGCCAGGACGACCTGACGGTCACCGTCCCGTCGTGGCGCCCCGACCTCGCCGAGCCGAACGACCTCGCCGAAGAGGTCATCCGCCTCGAGGGGTACGAGAACCTGCCCTCGACCCTGCCGAAGCCCCCCGCGGGCCGCGGCCTGACCGAGCGGCAGCGGCTGCACCGCCGTGTCGGCCGCGCGCTGGCCGGTGCGGGCTACGTCGAGTCGCTGAGCTACCCCTTCCTCGGCGAGGGCGTCTTCGACCAGCTGGGCCTGGAGGCGGACGACCCGCACCGCCGCGTGGTCAAGCTCGTCAACCCGCTCTCCGACGAGGAGCCCGCGCTCCGCACGACGCTGCTGCCGGGCCTGCTGTCCGCGCTGCGGCGCAACGACGGCCGCGGCTCGCACGACCTGGCGCTCTTCGAGACCGGCCTGGTCTTCCACCCGCAGGACGAGGCGAAGGTCGCCGGGCGTCTGCCCGTCGACCGCCGTCCCACCGACGAGGAGATCGCGTCCCTCACCGCGGCGCTGCCCGTCCAGCCCCGGCACGCCGCCGTCGTCCTCGCGGGCGCCCGCGAGCAGGCCGGCTGGTGGGGCAAGGGCCGCCCGGCCGACTGGGCCGACGCCGTCGAGGCGGCGCGGACCATCGCCCGCGAGGCCGGCGTCGAGCTCATCGTCGACCAGGGTCAGTACGGCCCGTGGCACCCGGGCCGCTGCGCCGAGCTGAAGGTCGTCGTCGACGGGGACATCGTCTCCGTCGGTCACGCCGGTGAGCTGCACCCGCGCGTCGTCAAGGCGCTCGGCGTGCCCGCGCGCACCTGCGCGATGGAGCTCGACCTCGACCGCCTGGAGCAGGCACGGGACGGGGAGCTGCGGGCGCCGCGGATCTCCACCTTCCCCGTGGCCACGCAGGACGTCGCGCTGGTCGTCGACAAGGAGGTGCCGGCCGCCGTGGTCGAGTACTACCTCCGCGGCGGCGCGGGCGAACTCCTGGAGTCCATCCGGCTGTTCGACGTCTTCGAGGGCGAGCAGATCGGCGAGGGCAAGAAGTCGCTCGCGTACGCGCTGCGCTTCCGCGCCGCCGACCGTACGCTGACCGTCGACGAGGCCTCCGCGGCCCGCGACGCGGCCGTCGCGCTGGCGGCCGAGCGGACGGGTGCGGTGCTGCGCGGAGCATAGTGACTGCCCGTAGGCGATAACAGGCGCACAAGGGGCGCAAAGAGGGGCTTATCCGGACCACCGGATAGGCCCCTCACTCGTTCGAGTGACTTCAATCGGCACCCTGACCCGATCGGCCCATGCGGTCGACAGAATCAGTCCGGCCGTACGGGTGGGACTGCGCGCCGAATCCTGGAGGGGGGCCACCGGCATGATCCGTCTCGGGAAGTCGCTGGGCCTGCCCGCGGTGTGGGGTGCCTTCGCCATCACGTACAAACTGGCCTGCCCGCTCGCCCAGGCGGAGAGCCTGGAGGCGCGGATCTTCAGCAGTGCCGTCTTCTTCGTCGTCGGGACCGGGCTGATATTCCACGCCCGGCGGGCGCTGCTGCGGGAATTGCGGCAGATGCGCGAGGTCGCCGGTGCCGCGCAGAACGTACTCCTGAGGCCACTGCCGCCCCGCATCGGGGGCCTCGCTGTCGCCGCCGGACGGCTCTCCGCGTCCCGGGGTGCGACCGTCGGGGGCGACCTGTACGAGGTGGCGGCCACCGAGCACGGCGTGCGGGTCGTCATGGGAGATGTCCGGGGTCACGGTCTCGCCGCCCTCGCGACCGTGGCCGCCGTGCTCGGCAGTTTCCGCGAGGCCGCGCACGACGAGCCCGAACTGCCGCTGGTGCTGCGCCGCCTGGAGCGCGCCCTCGACCGGCACCTGCGCGAGCGCGCGCGGGCCGAACACCCGGCGTGCGGCGGCGCCCCGCCCAAGACCCCGGTGGCCGAGGAGTTCGTCACCGTCCTGCTCCTGGAGATCGACCGGGACGGCGGGATCTCCGCACTCAACTGCGGCCACCCCTGGCCCCACCTGCTCAGCGGCACCGCACAACCCCTGACGGACAGCGATCCGCTGCCGCCGCTCGGACCCTTCCCGCTCCCCGCCGACCTGGCGGTGCTCGACTGCGGACGGCTGCTGCCCGGTGAGGCGCTGGCGCTGCACACGGACGGCATGGAGGACGCGCGCGACGCCACCGGGGCGTTCTTCCCGCTGCGCGCCGCGCTGACCGACGCGGTCCGCGTCGCGCCGGTCTCCCCGCAGGGCGTCGTCCACGCCGTCTACGACCGACTCCTGCGCCACACCGGCCACTTGCCGTCCGACGACGCGGCGCTCCTCGTCCTGCGCAACGACCGCACGAGGGTCCCGTCCCAGCAGCGGGAGGCGGCACGCGCCGCCCGCCCCGCCATGGAGTTGTCGGGCAGACGGCGGGACGAACGGCGCCGATGAGGGCCGCCGCACTGTAAGAGGGGGGAGCTCGGCGGCCCGGCCGGCCTCCTTAACTGATGAGGCATCTCAGTCAAGCGATCCCACACACCGTGCGGCAGAGCGCACACCCCCCGGATCAGGGCACTCCGTTCACACCCCGTGTGAAGGGGCCTCCACTAGTCTGAGCAGCACTGAGCCACCGGAGGGCATCCATGCAGCCCAACACCCTGCTCGACGCGATCCTCGACGAGGCCGGCATCTCCCACGCGGGACTCGCCGCACATGTGAACCAGGCCGGAAGGGCCAGAGGACTCGCGCTCCGCTACGAACACACGGCCGTGTCGCGCTGGTTGAAGGGCCAGCGGCCGCGCGGCCAGGTGCCTGACCTGATCTGCGAAGTGCTCGCCGCCCGCCTGCACCGCCCCGTCACCCTGGACGACATCGGCCTCGGTCTGCCCGGCGTCCCCGCGGCCCGGACCGGAACGTCCGCGTCCACCCTCTCCGGATTCGTGGAGCGGGCCACCGCATTGTGGCGCTCGGACGAACAGCAGCGCCCGCATCTGCTCGGGGCGCCCGCCGTCACGGGAACGCCCGCCGTGATGCCGGTCTGGGAGTGGGAGAACCCGCCCGAGGACGTCGACGTGTCACGCGGCGGACGGCACCCCGTGAGCACCGCCGACATCGAGATGATGCGCGCCGCCCGCGCCCACTACGAGCAGATGTACCGCAAGACCGGCGGCATCGCGACCCGCTCCCGCATCGTCGGTTTCCTCAACGCCGAGGTCGCGCCCCTGCTGCGCGGCAGCTACACCGACGAGATGGGACGCCAACTGCACCGCTCCACCGGCGGGTTGGTCGCCATCGCCGGGATCTGCGCCTACGACTCCGACGCGCACGGCCTCGCCCAGCGCTACTTCCACCAGGCGCTGCGCCTCTCCAAGGCCAGCGGCGACACCGGGCTCGGCGCGTACGTGATCGCGCTCCTCGTCAACCAGTCGCTGTTCATGCGCGAGTACCGCCAGGCGGTCGCGTTCGCGGAGGCCGCGCTGCGGGCCGCCGGGCGCGATCTCACCCCGGCGCTCGCCTCCGACCTGTACGCGATGCAGGCCAAGGCGTATGCGCACCTGGGCGACGGCAGGAGCGCGCTGTCCTGCATCCGGCGTGCGGAGGCGGCGGCCGATCGGATCCTGCGCGGCCGCGAGCCGGACGAGACGGGCTATGTCCAGCCCGGCCTGGTCAACGTGCAAGTGGCGGAGGCGCTGCTCAGTCTGGGCGATCTCGCCAGCGCCCGTGAGCATGCCGCGGCGGCCGTGGACACTCCGGCGCACGACCGGGGGCGGGTGCATCGCCTCGCCATGCTCAGCCAGATCGAGCTGCGCCAGGGCAACACCGACGAGGCGGTGGTCACGGCCGTGGAGATGGCGGAACAGGCCCGGGGCATGGAGTCCCAGCGGCTGCGCGACCGGCTGCGCGCCGTGCGTGAGCACCTGGTCCGCAGCGACTGCGCGGGTACGGCCGAGGCCGCCGAGCTCATCGCAGGGGCGCTGCGCGTCCCCCTGTAACGCGCAGCACCCCCGGTCCGCGATCGCGTGCACTCACCGTTCCGAAGCGCACACACGCTGCTCACACGTTTTGTCTGCTGCGATATTGCCATCTACCGATCGGAAGGTGGCAGAACCGTGCAGTGGACGAAACAGAGCGAACAAACTGTGTATGGAAATCGGTGGTTCACGGTCAATCTCGCGGATGTCGAACTGCCCGACGGCCGGCATCTGGACCACTTCCTCATACGGATGCGGCCCGTCGCCGTGGCCACCGTCGTCAACGACGCCAACGAGGTGCTCCTGCTGTGGCGACACCGCTTCATCACCGACAGCTGGGGCTGGGAACTCGCGGCAGGCGTCGTCGAGGACGGCGAGGACATCGCGTACGCCGCGGCACGCGAAATGGAGGAGGAGACCGGGTGGCGACCGGGCCCGCTGCGGCACCTGATGAGCGTCGAGCCGTCCAATGGACTCACTGACGCCAGGCACCACATCTACTGGTCCGACGAGGGGACGTACATCGGTCATCCCGAGGACGCCTTCGAGTCGGACCGCCGCGAGTGGGTCCCGCTCAAACTGGTTCCCGACATGGTGACCCGTGGGGAGGTCCCGGCCGCCAACATGGCCGCGGCGCTCCTCCTCCTGCACCATCTGCGTCTCGGCCAGGACGCGCGCTAGCTAATGGCCGAGCGCCTGCCAGACCGACACCGCGATTGCCGCGACCGCCGCGAGAGCGACGATCGTGGGGAGGGGCCAGCGTGTGTTCTCCAGCGCGGCGACCCGGGCCTCCATGGTCTCCACGTTCTTGGCGGTCTGTTCGTCGTGCTGACTGAGCAACGCCAGCCGTCCGTCGACGCGGGCAAGGCCCACCTCCAGGCTTCGGCGTAACTCAGCGAGTTCTTCCGGGACCACGGCACTCTCGCCGTCGATGGTCACGAGTCCACTCCTCTCTGTAGTGGCGCGTCCCCCCTTCATCCGCACAGGCAGTCAACCCGCCCGGTGACCAGGGCGGGAGAGTGTGCGACGGGCATATGCGAGCCCGCCGCGCACACCCTGTGTGAACGCCGCGGGCCCGGCACTCGCAGGAGTGCCGGGCCCGTCGGGTACAGAGAGTGTTCGTACGGGGAGTGATCCGCGCGTACGCCGCATGGCGTACGGGTCGTCAGGCGTACGTGTAGAAACCCGAGCCGGACTTCCGGCCGAGGCGGCCCGCGTCGACCATCCGCTGCAGCAGCGGGGGAGCGGCGTACAGCGGCTCCTTGTACTCGGTGTACATGGAGTCGGCGACCGAGGCGACCGTGTCCAGGCCGATCAGGTCGGAGAGCTTCAGCGGCCCCATCGGGTGGGCGCAGCCCATCTCCATGCCGTTGTCGATGTCCTCGCGGCTCGCGATGCCCGACTCGAACATCCGGATGGCGGAGAGCAGGTACGGGATGAGCAGGGCGTTCACCACGAAGCCCGAGCGGTCCTGGGCGCGGATCGCGTGCTTGCCGAGGACCTTCTCGACCACGGCCTGCGCCCGGCTGATGGTGCCCTCGGAGGTGGTCAGCGCGGGGATCAGCTCGACGAGCTGCTGCACCGGTGCCGGGTTGAAGAAGTGGATGCCGATGACCTGGTCGGGACGCGAGGTCGCGACGGCCAGCTTCACCAGCGGGATGGAGGAGGTGTTGGAGGCGAGGATCGCGTCCTGCCGGGTCACCACCTGGTCGAGCACCTGGAAGATCTCGGTCTTGACCTGCTCGTTCTCGACGACGGCCTCGATGACCAGGTCACGGTCGGAGAACTCGCCGAGGTCGGTGGTGAAGCTCAGGCGGTCCAGGGTCGCGTCGCGCTCCTCCTCGGAGATCTTGCCGCGCTCGGCCGCCTTGGAAAGGGAGTTGTACAGCCGCGTACGGCCGATCTCCAGGGCTTCGCCGGTGGTCTCCGCGACCTTCACGTCCAGTCCGGAGCGGGCGCAGACCTCTGCGATTCCGGCGCCCATCTGGCCACAGCCCACCACTCCGACGCGTGCGATATCGGTCATGGAGTCGGTCACCTCGTGCCTTTCGCTGATCAACGGGGCCGGCAGGACTTCCCCCGTATATGGATGCGGTGCCTGCCTCGGCCGTGAACGTTACTCCGCAATGAGGGCGCCATGACGGGCCGGGTCGGGCATGCTGTGCCCAACCGGCAAGGGGTGTCGGTGCACAGCGAGCTCAGGGGGCATGCAGATGAGGCGTATGTCACGTCGGGGTTTCTCTCTGGTGGCCGCCGCGACACTGGCGGGTCTGGCGACGACCGGGGACGCGGTCGCCGCGTCCGCCCGGCGTCCGAAGGACGGCCGCGAACTGCGCGGCATGTGGCTGGCGAGCGTCGTGAACCGTGACTGGCCGTCCAAGCCGGGGCTTCCGGCGGCTCAGCAGCGCAGCGAGCTGCTGGCCTTTCTGGACTCGGCCGTGAACCGCAGACTCAACGCGGTGGTCTTCCAGGTGCGTCCCACCGCGGACGCCCTGTGGCCATCGCCCTACGAGCCGTGGTCGGAGTACCTGACCGGCGTCCAGGGCAAGGACCCGGGCTGGGACCCGCTGGGCACCGCCGTCCACGAGGCGCACCGCAGGGGCCTGGAGCTGCACGCGTGGTTCAACCCCTTCCGGATCGCCAACCACACGGACCCGTCCCGTCTGGTGGCCACGCACCCGGCGCGGGTGCACCCCGACTGGGTCGTGCCGTACGGCGGGAAGCTGTACTACAACCCGGGGCTGCCCGCGGTGCGGCGCTTCGTGCAGGACGCGATGCTCGACGCCGTGCGCCGCTACCCGATCGACGCGGTGCACTGGGACGACTACTTCTACCCGTATCCCGTCGCGGGCCAGGTCTTCGACGACGACGACGCCTTCGAGCGGTACGGCGGCGGCTTCCCCGACCGGGCCTCGTGGCGGCGGGACAACATCGACCGGCTGGTGCGCGAGATGGCCCGGCGGGTGAAGAAGGCGCGGGCGCGCACCCAGTTCGGGATCAGCCCCTTCGCGGTCTGGCGGAACATCGCCACCGACCCGACGGGCTCGGACACCCGGGCGGGCGTGCAGACCTACGACGACCTGTACGCGGACACCCGCGGCTGGGTGAAGAAGGGCTGGATCGACTACATCGTCCCGCAGGTGTACTGGAACATCGGCTTCCCCGCCGCGGACTACGCGAAGCTCATCCCGTGGTGGAACGACGTCGTGCGCGGCACGGGCGTCAACCTCTACATCGGCGAGGCCCTGTACAAGGCGGGCGACCCGGCGCAGCCCGCGGCATGGCAGGACCCCGCGGAGCTGTCCCGGCACCTCACGTACGCCGAGGGCTTCCGCGAGGTGCGCGGGCACGTCTACTTCTCCGCGAAGGAGGTCGGCGTCGACAAGATCGGCGCGATGGCGCGGGTGGTCGCCGACCACTACCAGAAGCCGGCGAAGCCGCCGCGCTGATCCTCGTCGGTGCTGATCCTCGTGGGTCAGGAAGCCGGGTCCTGGTGCCGTACGACGGTGTCGGGCCCCGGCGACATCACGGTCTCGTGGCCGTCCTCGAAGCGGACGCGGTACGGCGGTCCGCCGTTCGCCCCCAGCACCTCGACGACCTGCGCGATCCTGTCGTGCTGCCCGACGATCCTGCCGTGCACCACCAGCTCGTCGCCTACGGTTGCACGCATCTGGAGTGCCCCCTCGTCCCGCTCTGCGGTCGCGATCTGTGGCGGCAAGTGTACGACGGGTGGCGGGAGTTGGGACCTGTCGGGCGGGCAGCCCGTCAGCCGCGGGCCCGTTGGGTGACCGCGATGCAGACGAGGACCGCGGCCGCCGTGAGGGGCGCGGCGACGGTGAGGTGCTCGCCGAGCAGGAACACCGACCACACCAGTGTCAGGAGCGGCTGGGCGAGCTGCAGCTGGCTGGCCTTGGGGACGCCGATCGCCGCCATGCCCCGGTACCAGACGACCAGGCCGAGGAACTGCGAGCCGAGCGCCGCGTAGAGCAGCCCCGCCGTGCTGTGTCCGGTGAGGTGGAAGGACTCGTGGGGCAGGGCGAGGACCGCGCCCGCGATGTTGAGCGGCAGGCAGAGGATCAGCGCCCAGCCGATGACCTGCCAGCCGGGCATCTCGCGGGCCAGGCGGCCGCCCTCGGTGTAGCCGGCCGCGCAGATCAGCAGCGCGCCGAAGAGGTACAGGTCGGCGGTGGTGAGGGCGCCGCCGCTCTGCTGCACGGTGAACCCGATGACAGCCGCCGCCCCGGCGAGCGCCGCCACCCAGAACGTGCGCGACGGGCGGGCGCCCGTGCGCAGCGCGGCGAAGACCGCGGTCGTGAGGGGGAGCAGTCCGACGACCACGGCCGCGTGGGCGGTGGTCGAGGTCTGCAGGGCGAGCGTGGTGAGCAGCGGGAAGCCGACGACGACACCGGCGCCGACGACCGCGAGACCCGCCCAGTGGCGGCGGTCGGGGACCGCGACGCGCAGCGCGAGCAGACAGCCGCCCGCGACGAGCGCGCTGAGCGCCCCGCGCAGGGTCACGAAGCTCCACGGGCCGATGCCTTCGAGGCCCCAGGCGGTGGAGGGGAACGTGAGGGAGAAGGCGATGACGCCGAGGGCGGCCATGAGGGTGCCGGTGCGGTGCGTGCCCGCGGGGGCGGGGTCCCGGGGTGCTGTGGCCGGGGTGGGGACCGCTATCCGGGTCGGGCGAGTAGCGCTATCCTGTGCTGTCATGCAAGACAGTAGCAGTGTGGGCGACCTGGCGAAACGGCTGCGGAATGAGCTGGATCGCTACTCACCGGGTGGAAAGCTGCCATCGAGTCGGGCGATCGTGGAGCGGTTCAGGGTGAGCCCCGTGACCGTGTCGCGGGCCCTCGCGCAGCTCGCCGCCGAAGGTCTCGTCGTCACCCGCCCCGGCGCGGGCGTCTTCCGCGCCGAGCCGACGGCGCCCGCCGCCCCCGCGGGGGACACCTCGTGGCAGGAGGTGACGTTGAGCGCCGACGCCGCCGCGGAGCTCGTGCCGCGCTCGGTCGACGCGACCGGCGTCCTGGCCACGCTCGCCGCTCCGCCGCCCGGTGTCATCGAGTTCAACGGCGGCTACCTCGACCCGGCCCTCCAGCCCGGACAGGCGATGGCGGCGGCCCTCGCCCGCGCGGGACGACGGCCCGGCGCATGGGGGCGGCCACCCGTCGACGGCCTGCCCGAGCTGCGCGAATGGTTCGCGCGGGGGATCGGCGGGGCCGTCACGGCGGCCGAGGTCCTGATCACGGCCGGCGGCCAGAGCGCCCTGACGACGGCGCTACGGGCGCTCGCCCCGCCCGGCGCTCCCGTCCTGGTCGAGTCCCCCACGTACCCCGGCATGCTCGCCATCGCGCGGGCGGCGGGCCTGCGGCCTGTCCCCGTGCCCGTCGACACGGACGGAGTGCGGCCCCAGCTCCTGGAGGCCGCGTTCCGTGCGACCGGCGCCCGGGTCTTCGTCTGCCAGCCGCTGTTCCAGAACCCGACCGGGGCCGTGCTCTCCGCCGAGCGCCGCCCGGAGGTCCTGCGGATCGCCCGCGAGGCGGGTGCGTTCGTCATCGAGGACGACTTCGTGCGCCGCCTCGTCCACGAGGACGCCGGGCCACTGCCGCGCCCGCTCTCCTCCGACGACCCCGACGGCGTCGTCGTCCACGTCTGCTCCCTCACCAAGGCCACCTCGCCGAGCTTCCGCGTCAGCGCGCTCGCGGCCCGCGGCCCGGTCCTCGAACGGCTCCGCGCCATCCAGGTCGTCGACCACTTCTTCGTCCCGCGGCCACTCCAGGAGGCGGCACTCGAACTCGTCGGCTCGCCTGCCTGGCCGCGCCATCTGCGGGCGGTCGCGGGCGAGTTGAAGGAGCGCAGGGACGCCATGTCGGCGGCGCTGCGGCTGCGGCTGCCCGAACTCACCGTGGAGCACATCCCGGCGGGCGGCTACCACCTGTGGGTGCGGCTGCCCGACGGCGCCGACGAGGCCGCGTTCGCCTCCGCGGCACTGCGCGCGGGCGTCGCGGTGGCGCCGGGCCGCCCGTACTTCGCCGCCGAACCCCCCGCCGCCCACGTCCGGTTGAGCTTCGCCGCGGTGCCGGGGGTGGGGGAGATCACGGAGGGGGTACGGCGACTGCGCGCGGCCTGCGACGAAGTGCTGAACCTCCGCTGACCGCCCGCCTTCACACCGTCATGCCTTCACCGGATTCCCTCGATGAGTTTCTCCAGGGCTTCGTCGCCGGTTTCGGCGAGCAGGGTGACGCCGTCCATCCCGGCGTAGACCTTGCCGTCGGGCGCGATCCCCAGGTAGGTGTCGCGGCGATCGGCCTCGCCGACCGGGTACAGATAGGTTCCGGCTTTCTCGCTGACGGGCCGGCAGTCGGCCGCTCGCAGCACGCGGGCGGTCTCATCGGACCGACGCCGACTGGATCCTGCCACTGAGGTCCCCGCCGTTCGGCCGTGCCACCTGGTGAAAAACGGTCGACGCCGCGGCGCCGTGACTGCCAGGCTCGCCCGTATGAACGAAAGCGCCACGCTACCCGACGGCTACGAGATATCCGCCGACGCCGCCCGTATCGACGCCGCCCGCGTCCACCACTGGCTCTCCACCGACGCGTACTGGGCCATCGGACGCCCCCGCGACAAGCACGAGGCGGCGATGGCCGCGTCGCTCAACTTCGGGGTGTACGAGGAGGCTTCGGGCGAACAGGTCGCGTACGCGCGCGTGGTCACCGACCGCGCCACGTTCGCCTACCTCTGCGACGTGTACGTCTCCCGGGACGTACGCGGCAAGGGCCTCGGCGTCGCGCTCGTCACCGCGGTCTGCGCGCACCTGGAACCGTTCGGGCTGCGCAGGACACTGCTCGCCACGGACGACGCGCACGGGGTCTACGAGAAGGTCGGCTTCACACCTCTTCCGGCGCCCGAGGACTGGATGGTGCGCGTCGGTACTCCGTGACCAGAAGCAGGTCCTTGGCGGGGCCGCCGACCCGCCATCGGCTGCGCCAGCGGTCCGCGCCGATCACCTCGAACTCGCCGCGATAGAGATCGTCCGCGCAGGGGTGGTCCGTCGTCCAGCTGCCCGTGCGCAGGTCGAGGTCGTGGAAGAAGCGGCCGTCGGCGAACTCCACGCGCGCGGTGCCCGCGCCGCCGTCGCCGGGCAGGAAGCGGAGCGTGCGCTCGGCGGGCCGCGCCACTCCCTGCCAGGTGAACGTGCCCGACTCGTGGTGCAGGAGACCGGTGGTGTCCGTGACCGGGGCGGGCAGCGGTGAGAAGTACGTCGTACCGGTGAAGCGGCCCTCGGAGCCGTCCGCGAGATCGCGGACGGTGCGCTCGACGTGCCACCCGCCCGCGAGGTGGGCGAGGACGTCGGGGACGGCGTGGAACGTGAGGTCCGAGGGCACGGGTGCGGGCACGGGCACGGTCATGCGTGCAGGCTACTTGTCTTCTTGTCTACTTGTTCACGACCGCCAGGCTGCGCTCGTCGTACCGCGTGCCCGCCACGCCGCCCGCGGGCGCCGCCGCGTCGATCGCGGACAGCTCGTCGGCGGACAGCTCGATCGTTACCGCCCCGAGGTTCTCCGCCAGGTACTTCTCGCGGCGCGTGCCGGGGATGGGCACGACGTCGGCGCCGCGGTGCTGCACCCAGGCGAGCGCGAGCTGCCCCACGGTGACGCCCTTCTCGGCGGCCAGCGCGTCCAGGGTCTCCACGATGGACAGGTTCCGCTCCAGGTTGCCGGCGGCGAAGCGGGGCTGGGTGCGGCGCACGTCGTCCTGCGGCAGCCCGTCGACCGAGGTGTAGCGGCCGGTGAGAAAGCCCCGGCCGAGTGGCGAGAACGGGACGATGCCGATGCCGAGCTCGCGGCAGACCGGCGCGATCTCCGCCTCCAGGTCCCTGGTCCACAGCGACCACTCGCTCTGCAGCGCCGCGATGGGGTGCACGGCGTGTGCCCGCCGCAGGGTCCGCGCGCTCGCCTCGGAGAGGCCGAGGTGCCGCACCTTGCCCGCCGCGACGAGCTCGGCCATCGCGCCGACGGTCTCCTCGATCGGTACGGTCGTGTCCACGCGGTGCTGGTAGTACAGGTCGATGTGGTCGACGCCGAGACGGCGCAGCGAGGCGTCGCACGCCTGGCGCACGTACGCCGCGTCGCCCCGGATGAGCGTGGGCTCGCCGAGCCGGTTGGCGAAGCCGAACTTCGTTGCCACGACGGCCTGTTCGCGTCGCGGGCCCGCGAGGGCGCGTCCGATGAGCTCCTCGTTGTGGCCGCTGCCGTAGAAGTCGGCCGTGTCGAGCAGCGTGACGCCGAGGTCGAGGGCGCGGTGGATCGTCGCGATGGACTGCGCGTCGTCCGACGCGCCGTAGCCGTGGCTCATCCCCATGCAGCCGAGGCCCTGCGCCGAGACGGTCAGCGCGCCCAGGCGGCGTGCGGGGAGGGTGGCGGTGCCGGAAAGGCTGGTCATGGTGGTACCTCCTGAGGGGCTTGCCCGGTGAACGTCGACGACAGTAGGAGCTGGAGCGGACTCCAGGTCAAGGCGAGGCCTACGGCGAACCCGGGCCTTGTCGGGGGGATTTCCCCCGGGCGGTCCGGCCCGGTAGCC
Organism: Streptomyces venezuelae; assembly: GCF_008642355.1. Lineage (NCBI taxonomy): Bacteria > Bacillati > Actinomycetota > Actinomycetes > Kitasatosporales > Streptomycetaceae > Streptomyces > Streptomyces venezuelae. Next base: position 1,380,941 of record NZ_CP029193.1, on the reverse strand, counting down.
CGATGGTCCGGCGGCGCGCGCGTTCCTAACGTGGTGATCACTTCCCGTCGAACCAAGGAGCGCGATGCGCGTCGTGTCAGCAGTCACCGCGGGCCTGGGCCTCGTCGGGTTGCTCGCGGGCCCGGGGGCCGCCGCGGACCTGCCCGGGTCCGGGGCGCCGAAGCCGGTCAGGTCCGCGGTCGGTTGGGGCCCCTGCTCCGCGGAGCAGAAGGAGCTGAACGAGGCGGGCGCGGAGTGCGCGAAGGTGGCCGTACCCCTCGACTACGCGGACCCCCGCGGCCGTACGATCGACATCGCCGTCTCCCGCATCAGGGCGAAGTCGTCCGGGGAGCGGCGCGGCATCCTGCTCTCCAACCCCGGCGGGCCCGGCGGCACGGGTCTCGCCAACACCCTCGCCCTGCGGCCCGCGTTGAAGGATGTCGCCGACCACTACGACCTCATCGGCTTCGACCCGCGCTTCCTCGGCGAAAGCACCCCCCTCACCTGCGGCGAAGCCCCGCAGCCCGCGCCGCCCGCCGAAACCACCACCCCACGCCGGGACTTCGGGAAGTCGGTGCGGTCCGCCCGCGACACCGCACGCCGATGCCAGGAGCACGGCGACAACGCCGAGCTGCTGCCGCACGCCTCGACCAGGAACGTCGCCCGCGACATGGACGCCATCCGCGAGGCGCTCGGCGAGCGCAGACTGTCGTACTACGGCATCTCGTACGGCGCCGATCTGGGCGCCGTCTACACCCAGCTGTTCCCGCACCGGAGCGACCGCATCGTCCTGGACTCCTCGACCGACCCGGCGGCCACGCAGTACGAACTGTTCCAGCGGTCGGGCGCGCCCGCGGAGGCGGCGCTCGACGGGCTCGGCGGCCACGTACGCGACGACGTCCTGAAGCTCCTCGCGCGGGCGGAGCGGCACCCCATCCCGGTGAAAAACGTGCGCCTCGATGCCCCGCTGCTGCGGATTCTCCTCAAGCAACTCGTGCAACACGAGGAGTACGACCCTCAACTCGTCAGCGTCGTGGACGACGTGAAGAAGGCCGCCGCGGGCGAGGAGTTCGAACCGGGGCCCGCGCTGAGCGGGCTCCTCGACCTCCTCTCGTCACCCGAGCTGGCGGACAGCATGACCGGCGGCGCGATCTTCATGTGCGGCGACGGGGGCTGGCCGGCCGGCGGCTGGCCGAAGAAGCCGGCGACGTACTGGAAGAACATGCAGCGCAGCCGCGCCACGCAGCCGGTCTTCGGGCCGTACGTCAACGGAATGATCGCGCCCTGCGCGTTCTGGGGGACCGAACCCCGCGAACCCGGCACGCGGATCCGCAACGACGTGCCCGTCCTGCTGCTGCAGGCCAAGTACGACAACAACGTCCCGTACGAGGGCGCTCTGGCGCTGCACAAGAAGCTCAGGGGATCCCGCCTCGTCACGGCGGACATCCGCTCCCACGGCGTCTACGGACGCGGCACCAGCGGCCTCACCCCCGTCCCGTGCGCCGACGGTGCCGTGAACACCTACCTGCGCGACGGCGAGCTGCCCAGGGCGGACATCACGTGCGCGAAGCCGAACCTGAAGCCGAACCTGAAGACGACGGAGAAGACCCAGTGAACGAGATCAGCAGGCGCACGGGCCTCACAGCGGCCGCGGCGGCACTCCTCGCGGGGACGGCGGCGGCCCCCGCCTCGGCCAGAGCTCCGCGTCCCCCGCACGGCCGGCGTGGCCGCGCCCTCCAGCGCGGCGTCGACGCCATCCACGCCACCGGGGCGAGCGGAGTCCTCGCCGAGGTGCAGGACGCACGCGGCCGCACCACCGCACGCGCGGGGGTCGCCGACCTCGAAGCCCCGGGGAAGGGCCCGGTGCCGTGGGGCGCGTACTACCGCATCGGCAGCGACACGAAGACGTACACGGCGACCGTCGTCCTGCAACTGGTCGGAGAGGGGCGGCTGAAGCTGACGGACACCGTGGAGCGCTGGCTGCCCGGCGCGGTCCGCGGCCACGGAAACGACGGGCGCCGGATCACCGTCACCAACCTGCTGCGGCAGACCAGCGGCCTCAACGAATACATCACGGCGGAGAGCGGCGACTTCACCCCCGACGCGTACCGGCGCAACCGCTTCCGCTCGCAGTCGCCGAAGGAACAGCTGGCGGCGGCCCTCGCCGAACCCCCGCAGTGGCTGCCCGACGCGGCCGACCCGGTGGGGGAGCGGCGCTGGGGATACTCCAACACCAACTACATCGTCGCCGGGATGCTGATCGAGGCGGTCACCGGGCACCCCTGGGCCCAGGAGGTCCACGAGCGCATCATCGAACCGCTCGGCCTGCGCCACACGCTCATCCCCGGGACCTCGTCGTACGTGCCGCAACCGACGGCGACGGGCTACACGTACTTCCCGGAGGAGACGCGTCCGACCGAGACCACGCTCGGCTTCGGCGGGGGCGCGGACGGCTGCCTCATCTCGACGACGCACGACCACGGCGTCTTCCTGCGCGCGCTCCTCGGTGGCCGACTGCTGCGCCCGGCGCAGCTGGCGGCGATGAAGTCGACGGTGCCGGTCCGCGACTGGGTCCCTGCCGACGGCGTCCGCTACGGCCTCGGCATCGCCTCCCGCCCCCTGGCCGGCCGCGCGGACGGCCTCTGGTTCCACGGCGGCACGAGTCTCGGCTTCGTCAGCGAGGGCGGCGTGACCCCGGACGGCGCGACGGCGGTGACCACCGCGGCGTTCACCCTGCGCCTGGAGAACGAGGAGACACACCGACGCCAGGCACGGGCGGCGCTGCGGATGGTGGAGGAGGTGCTGAAGGCGGGGTTCTAGGCCGGGGCCGGGTGCCCGGGGCGTGGCGCGGTGTGGCGGGGCAGTCGCGTCGCCACCGCGGCGCCGAACGCTGCCACCGCCGCCAGCGCGGTGAGCGTGGACGGCATCGCCGCGAGGAACGCGGTGTCCGGCCAAGGCGAACCGTCGGTCCCCGTGCGGGGGGCGAGCGCGGTCATCAAGGTCGTCGCCGCGGCGATCCCCACCGTCGGGCCCACGTTCATCGCCGTCTGCTGGAGACCGCCCGCCACCCCCGCGTCGGCCACCGGGGCGTGGCGTACGACGACCGCCGTCGCCGCGACCATCACCGTCCCGAACCCCGCCCCGACCAGGAAGAAGCCCGTACCGGTCGCCACCGGCCCCGACGCCGCGTCCAGGCGCGACAGGGCCAGGATCCCCGCGGCGAGCACCGTCATGGCCGCCGTGATCGTCCGCCGTGGCCCCTGCCTGCGCAGCACCACGGCTGCGAGCGGCGCGCTCACCACCATCATCACGGCGAGCGGCAGCGCCCTCAGCGCACAGTCCAGCGGGTCGAGGCCCAGGACGTCCTGGAGGAAGTACGTGCCGACGAAGAGCGCCCCGAACATCGCCGCGGACGCCGCGACGAGGATGCCGAGCGCGGCCCCGACCCCGGGGGCGCGGAGCAGCCGCGGCGGCACCAGCGGGCTCGCGGCACGCCTCTCGTGACGTACGAACACGCCTCCCGCGACGGCCGCCACAGCGAGCCCCGCCACGGCGGTCGTCGTCCACCCCCGCTCCGGCACCGTGACGAGGGTGTGGACGAGGCAGGCCGGCGTCACCGCGAGCAGCCCGGCGCCGGGCAGGTCGAGGCCGGGCGCGGGAGTCGCGCCGCGTACCGCCGGTACGCGCACCACGAGCGCGAGTACGCCGGTCACCACCGCGGGCACCGCGCTCAGGAAGAACACCGAGCGCCAGCCCAGATGCGCGGCGAGCGCCCCGCCGACCAGTGGCCCCGTGGCCGCCGCGAGCCCGATCGCGCTCATCCGCAGCGCGATCGGCATCCCCAGCCGGTCCGGCGGGAACGCGGCCCGCAGCATCCCGAGCGTCGCGGGCTGCGACAGCGCCCCGAACACTCCCTGGGCCACGCGCAGCGCGATCACCCAGCCGACACCCGGCGCGAGGCCGACCCCGGCCGACGCCGCGGCGAACCCGAGCGTTCCCACGGCGAAGAGCCGCCCGTGCCCGTACCGGTCGCCGAGCCGTCCGGCGAAGACGAGCAGGCTCGCCACGGCGATCAGATAGCCGGTGCTCGTCCACTGCACCTGGGCGAAGGAGGCATCGAGGTCGCGTTGCAGGGACGGCTGGGCGACGGTCAGCGCGGTGCCGTCCAACGCGACGAGCATGGCTCCGACGACACTGCAGGCGAGGGTGAGCCGGCGCCGGACCCCTGTGGCCCGGATCTCCGGGGCCGGTATCTCCGTAGTGGATGTCACGAGGCCTCCGGCCCGAGATGTGCGTCGAGGGCCGCGTCGAGCAGCGCCTCCACGTCCTCCGCACCCGTCGCGAGGCGCAGACTGCCCCACCCCCACAGTTGCGCGATGCCGTGCAGGTTCGCCCAGAGCGCGCCCGCGACGACCCGTGCTCCGGCGCCGGACGCGGGGCGGGCCTCGGCGACCAGGCCGGCCAGGACGTCGAAGAGGGGGAGGCTGGTCTCCCGTAGCCCGAGCCGATCGCTCTCCAGAAGGTCGTGGCGGAACATCAGCTCGAACATGCCGCGGTGGGTCACGGCGAAGCCGAGGTAGGCGCGGCTCAGGGCACGCAGCCGCGCGCGGGCGTCTTCGTCGGGACCCTCGCCCACCGCCTTCCCCACCTCGACGGCCAACTCCCCGAAGCCCCGCCGCGCGATGGCGGAGAGCAGCGACACATGCGTGGGGAAGTACCGCCGGGGCGCGCCGTGCGAGACGCCCGCCCTGCGCGCGATCTCCCGCAGGGTCAGCGCCTGCACCCCCCGCGTCGCCACGAGCTCGACGCCCACGTCCACGAGCCGGGCCCGCAGTCCCGCTTCCTGATCATCCCGTTCGTTCATAGACACTGTCTACTACACCGCGTAGACAGTGTCTACGAAGAACGGTCCGGAAGCCACTGTCCGTAAGGGGGTGGGTAGGAGATATCTTGATGTCGAGCAATGTTGCAGACGCGGAGCGGAGCACCCGGTGACTGACTCGACCATCATCTACACCCACACTGACGAGGCCCCGGCCCTGGCGACCCATTCGTTCTTGCCGGTGGTCCAGGCCTACGCCTCGACGGCCGGTGTCGGCGTGGAGACCCGCGACATCTCGCTCGCGGGGCGCATCATCGCGAGCTTCCCGGAGCGTCTGGAGGAGAGCCAGCGCATCTCCGACGCCCTCGCCGAGCTCGGCGAGCTGGCCAGGACGCCCGGCGCGAACATCATCAAGCTGCCCAACATCTCGGCCTCGATCCCGCAGCTCAAGGCCGCGATCGCCGAGCTGCAGGGCCAGGGCTACGCGCTCCCCGACTACCCGGACGACCCGAAGACCGACGAGGAGCGCGACATCCGCGCCCGCTACGACAAGGTCAAGGGCAGCGCCGTCAACCCGGTCCTGCGCGAGGGCAACTCCGACCGCCGCGCTCCCGCGTCGGTCAAGAACTTCGCCAAGGCGCACCCGCACCGCATGGGCGCCTGGACGGCCGACTCGAAGACGAACGTCGCCACCATGGGCGAGAACGACTTCCGCTCGACCGAGAAGTCCGCCGTGATCACCGAGGCCGGTTCGCTGCGCATCGAGCTCACCGGTGACGACGGCTCCACCACCGTCCTGCGCGAGTCCGTACCGGTCCTCGAGGGCGAGGTCGTCGACGCCTCCGTCATGCGCGTCGCCGCGCTGCGCGAGTTCCTCAAGGAGCAGGTCGCCCGCGCCAAGGCCGAGGGCGTCCTCTTCTCCGTGCACCTCAAGGCCACGATGATGAAGGTCTCCGACCCGATCGTCTTCGGCCACGTCGTCCGCGCCTTCTTCCCGAAGACCTTCGCGGCGCACGGCGAGACCCTCGCCGCCGCGGGCCTGACCCCGAACGACGGCCTCGGCGGCATCTTCAAGGGCCTGGAGTCGCTCCCCGAGGGCGCCGAGATCAAGGCGTCCTTCGAGGCCGAGCTCGCCGAGGGCCCGGAGCTCGCCATGGTCGACTCCGACAAGGGCATCACCAACCTGCACGTCCCGAGCGACGTCATCGTCGACGCCTCCATGCCGGCCATGATCCGCACCTCCGGCCACATGTGGGGTCCGGACGGCGAGGAGCACGACACCCTCGCGGTCCTGCCCGACAGCAGCTACGCGGGCATCTACCAGGTCGTCATCGACGACTGCCGCGCCAACGGCGCCTACGACCCGTCGACGATGGGCTCCGTCCCGAACGTCGGCCTCATGGCGCAGAAGGCCGAGGAGTACGGCAGCCACGACAAGACCTTCGAGATCCCCACCACGGGCAACGTGCGGGTTCTCGACGGCGCGGGCAACGTCGTCCTGGAGCAGACCGTCGCCGCCGGTGACATCTTCCGCATGTGCCAGACCAAGGACCTGCCGATCCAGGACTGGGTGAAGCTCGCCGTCACGCGCGCCCGCGCCACCGGCAGCCCGGCCGTCTTCTGGCTGGACGACACGCGCGCCCACGACGCCGTGCTCATCGGCAAGGTCGAGCGGTACCTCGCCGACCACGACACCGAGGGCCTGGACATCCGGATCATGGCGCCGGTCGAGGCGACCGCGTTCTCCCTGGAGCGCATCCGCCGCGGCGAGGACACCATCTCCGTCACCGGCAACGTCCTGCGCGACTACCTCACCGACCTCTTCCCGATCCTGGAGCTGGGCACCAGCGCCAAGATGCTGTCGGTCGTCCCGCTGATGAACGGCGGCGGCCTCTTCGAGACGGGCGCCGGCGGCTCCGCGCCGAAGCACGTCCAGCAGCTGGTCAAGGAGAACTACCTGCGCTGGGACAGCCTGGGCGAGTTCCTCGCCCTCGCGGTCAGCTTCGAGCACCTCGCCACGAAGACGGGCAACGCGCGCGCCCAGGTGCTCGCCGACACCCTCGACCGCGCCACCGGCACGTTCCTCAACGAGAACAAGTCGCCGTCGCGTCGCCTCGGCGGCATCGACAACCGCGGCAGCCACTTCTACCTCGCCCTGTACTGGGCGCAGGAGCTGGCCAAGCAGACCGACGACGCGCAGCTCGCCGAGGCCTTCGCCCCCCTGGCCAAGACGCTGGGCGAGCAGGAGCAGACCATCGTCGACGAGCTGATCGCCGTGCAGGGCTCGCCGGCCGACATCGGCGGCTACTACCAGCCGGACGCGGAGAAGGCCTCCAAGGTCATGCGCCCGTCCGCGACGCTCAACCAGGCGCTGTCGATCCTGGGCTGACGTCCGGTCTTCTGATGCGGCCGTGACGCGGCATCACAAGAGAGGGGCCTCCCGCCGCGGCGGGAGGCCCCTCCTCGTCATCGGTCCTAGGAGCGGCGGCGGGGCTTGCCGCGCTTGGCGGCGCCGGAGCCGGCGGGGCGGCCGCCCTTGCCCTTCGGCTTCCCCGACGGCGCGCCCGGCTTCCGCTTGGCCTTGGCCGCCTGAGCGGCCTTCGCCCTGGCCACGTCCTTGTCCGTGCCCGCTCCCTTGCCCTTCGGCGGGTTCTGGGCGCGGCCCCGGGAGCTGTTGACCGTCCGGCCGCGGACGATCCCGATGAAGTCCTCGACCAGGTCCGTCGTCTCCGCCTCCGGCCAGGACAGGGCGACGCGCGACTCCGGCGCACCCGTGACGGGCCGGTAGGTGAGGTCCTTGCGGTGGTACAGGCGGGCCAGCGACTGCGGTACGACCAGGAGGCCCACGCCCGCCGCCACCAGCTCCACCGCGTCCTCGGTCGTCGCGGGACGCTCGTACGCGGGCAGGCCGGGCCGCTTCTCCCACTCCAGCGTCTCGTCCAGCGGGTGGAAGACGACCTCGTCGGCGAGATCGTCGACGGACACCTCGTCGACCGCGGCGACGACGTGGTCCTTGGGGGCCACGACGACCGTCGTCTCGGTGTAGAGCGGAATCGCGCTGAGGTCCGTACGGTCGATGGGCAGCCGTACGAAACCGGCGTCGGCGTCACCCGCCCGCAGCACGTCGGGCGCCTCGGCGGCGGCCACGGTGTGGAGGGTCAGCGGGACGTCGGGCTGCCGCTCGTTCCAGATACGCACCCACTTGGCGGGCGTCACCCCCGGGACGTAGGCGAGCCGGAACGAAGGGGATACTTCCGAGCCTGTCACCTCGCCAGGCTACCCGCCGTGGTCGGGACCCGCGCACATGCTCGATACCCTGGACCCATGACGTCGCACCAGACCACCCAGACCATGAAGCCCGCGACCGCGGCGAAGAAGCTGGGTGTGTACCTCCAGGCCACACCCGCAGAGTTCCAGGAGGGTGTCGTCTCGCGCAGCGAGCTCAACGCGCTGCAGGCCGACCCGCCCGAGTGGCTCCAGGAGCTGCGGCGCAACGGCCCGCACCCGCGTCCCGTCGTCGCGGCCAAGCTCGGCGTCTCCATCGCGGGCCTCGCGCGCGGCGGGGTGACCGAGCCGCTCACCACGGAGCAGATCGACGCGTTGAAGGAGGAGCAGCCCGGCTGGCTGCGCCAGGAGCGCGCCACGCAGGCCGAGGTGCGCAAGGACACGGCACGGATCAAGGAGAAGCAGGCCGAGCAGGCCGAGAAGCGGGCGGCACGCGGCGAGGACCCGCGCGCCTGAGCGGTGCGGCCGGTTCGCGCGCCGGCTCCCACGCGGGCCCGGCCGTCCTCACCTGACGGGGTGCGTCGTGCCGAACGCGGTGACCTCGAACGGCCCGTCCGGGTCGCGGGTGCCGCGCTCCGCGACCCGGACGGGCCCGGAAGCATCCGGGCCCTCCGCTCCGGCTCAACGCTCCAGGCCCGCGCGCGGCCACCTACTCCGGCGACCGCGGGAGCCGGTGCGCGTGCCGCGTCGCGTGGTCGATGGCCCAGATGTCCGCCGTCGGCCCCAGGTGCCGCAGCTTCTCGGGGTTGACGACGAGACGGATCATCTGGATCCGTCCGTCGACCACGTCGAGGCCCAGCGTGTGGACGACCTTGCCGTCGCGGTCGCGAAAGACCGCGCCGGGCCGGCTGTTGATCTCGTACGTCACGTACGTCACGCCGATCTTGGCCATCCGCGGGAACGCCATCGCCAGCACCCGGGTCACGTTGTCCGGGCCGGCGAGTGGCTTGGACAGCTGCGGGCCGTGACCGCCGCTGTCGCCGATCATCGACACCTCGGCGGAGAGCAGTTCCCGCAGCCCGGCCACGTTGCCCTCGCTCAGCGCGTCGAAGAAGCGGGACGCCAGTCTCTCCCGCTCGTCGCGCGCCGCGGCGAACCGCGGCTGCCCCGCCCGCATGTGCCGCCGCGCCCGCACGAGCAGCTGCCGGCACGCCGCCTGGGACCGTTCCACGGCCTCGGCGACCTCGTCGAACTCGAAGCCGAACACGTCCCGCAGCACGAACACGGCCCGTTCCAGCGGACTGAGCCGCTCGAGGAGGACGAGCGCGGCCATCGACACCGACTCGGCGAGCTCCGCCGCCCGCGCCGGATCCTGGTACGGATCGTTCAGGAGCGGCTCGGGGAACCACGGACCGACGTACTGCTCCCGCCGCACCCGCGCCGACCGCAGTACGTCGATGGCGATCCGCGTGACCGCGGCGGACAGATACGCCTTGGCCGACGCGGGCCGGGTCGTGGAGCCGTCGAAGCGCAGCCATGTCTCCTGCACCGCGTCCTCGGCCTCGCCGACGCTGCCGAGTATCCGGTACGCGATCGAGAACAGCAGCGGCCGCAGCTCCTCGAACTCCTCGACCTTGCTCATGTGGCCCCCCATTGATCCCCGCTCGGCCCGGTCAGTGCAGCTGTCCCGGCACGTAGTCGCCCGCCGGCTGCCGCGTGATGATGTTCAGCCGGTTCACCATGTTCATGAACCCGATGTGGAGGACCAGCGCGGTCAGTTCGTCCTCGTCGTAGTGCCGGGCGGCACGGTCCCACACGTCGTCGCTCACCCCGACGGCCGCGTCCGCGACCCGGGTGCCCTCCTCCGCCAGCTCCAGCGCGGCACGCTCGGCCTCGGTGAAGACGGTGGCCTCGCGCCACGCCGCCACCAGGTTCAGGCGCAGCGAGGACTCGCCCGCCAGCGCGGCCTCCTTGGTGTGCATGTCGATGCAGCCCGCGCAGCCGTTGATCTGACTGACCCGCAGGGCCACCAGCTCCTGCGTCGCCGGGGGCAGCGTCGATTGCTGCAGAGCCTTGACCCCCGACAGGAAGTACTTCATGGCCTTCCCGGCGTTGGGCCGGCTCATGTAGTTCAGTCGGGCGTCCATGCTGTGCTCCCTACGGTGACGGTCCCCGGCGGCCCTTCCCGGCCCCTGCCTCTACACCCCCTGGGACGAGACAGCCGTTCCCCCTGTGACATGGCCGGGTGTGACCTGCGTCTCGGCCGCGCGGTCAGGCCGCGGGGCAGAGGGTCGCGGTGCCGGCCGGGGCCGCGGTGCGGGTCACGGGCACGGCCACGGGGCGGGAGGCGCCTTCGGGCACGGTCCGCGGGCGACGGCCGCGGGCGAAGACGACGACGCGCAGCACCGCGAACCGGGCGACCCCGGCGAGCGCGGACGCCGACAGGTAGACGACCTGCTCAAGCACCGCACCGGGCGCGGCGACCAACTGCTGCAGAGCCAGCATCGCCCCGCAGGTCACCGCGTACGCCGCCGCCGCGGACCCGGCCGACTGCATGTGCTGGCGCCAGGTCGCCCGGCCGCCCGCGCCGAAGGTGAAGCGGGCGTGCAGCTCGGTGGCGAGCACCGTGGAGACCACGGTGACCAGCGCGTTGGCGAGGGCCCACGGAACCGAGTGGGCGAGGCCCGCCACGGCGAAGCTGGAGGCGACTCCCACGCCGCCGCCGCAGAGCACGAAGCGGGCGAAGGCGCGTAACGCGGCGCCGCGACCCGGGTTCCGGTCCCGTCTCTCGCTGTGCTCTTCCGATGCCATGTCCTGCTCCCCACCCCGTTGCCCCGTTGCGACGACCCATTGTGTCGCCGGTGGTGCCATCATGGCACACGCGTGGTGCCATCGCGAAGAGATTATGGCGCCACACGGGGTGACCTGCCTGGATGGCCCGGTGGGGGGGGCGGGAGGGACGCGAAAGTGGCGCGGAGAATCCGGGGAGCCCGGGACGAGCTCCCGGAGAGCGCGTGAGAAACAGAAAAGGCAAGGAGAGAACTCTCCTTGCCACTCTCAACTTATAGCGCCCCGGGGGACTTGCCGCAAGGCCCCGGGCATGGCGCAGAATCATCGACCGAAGCCACTACCTGCGGAAACGGGGCGCCGAACGATGGGCACGCAGTACGTAATCGACCTCGCGGAAGTCGACGATCGACAGACCGCCACCGTCGGCGGCAAGGGCGCACACCTGGGGGCGCTGGCACGGATCGGTGACGTCCATGTGCCCGCCGGCTTCTGCGTCACGACCGACGCCTACCGGCACATCGTCGCGGAGATGCCCTCCCTCGACGACCGGCTTGACCGCCTGGCGCGGTTGAGCGCTGACGACCAGGAGGGCATCCGGACGGTGAGCGCCGAGATCCGCCGGGCCATCGAAGGCATCGCCGTTCCGGACGACCTCGCGGAAGCGGTGACCCGGGCACTCGCCCGTACCGGCGAGCGGGCCGCCTACGCCGTGCGGTCCAGCGCGACCGCCGAGGACCAGCCGACGGCGTCGTTCGCCGGTCAGCAGGACACGTACCTCAACGTCGTGGGGGCGGCGGAGATCCTCCGGCACATCACGCGCTGCTGGGCCTCGGTCTTCACCGAGCGCGCCGTGGTCTACCGTCGGCGCAACGGCGTCGACCACCGCACGGTCCACATGGCCGTCGTCGTCCAGCGCATGGTCCTGCCGGACGCCGCGGGCATCCTCTTCACGGCCGACCCCGTCACGGGTGACCGGAAGACCGCCACCGTGGACGCGGGCTTCGGCCTCGGCGAGGCCCTGGTCTCCGGGCTCGTGAACCCGGACGTCTTCACGGTGCGGGACGGCGCGGTCGTCGGCAGGACCATCGCCGCCAAGGAGCGCGCCGTGTACGCGCTGCCGGGCGGCGGCACGGAGGACGTGACGGTCGACGCGCGGCGCCAGAAGGAACCGTCGCTGACGGACGACCAGGTCGTGGAGCTCGTACGGATCGGGCGGCGGATCGAAGCGCACTTCGGGCGGCCGCAGGACATCGAGTGGTGCCTGACGGGCGACGGCTTCCACATCGTGCAGAGCCGCCCGATCACCACGCTCTTCCCCGTGCCCGAGAGGAAGGACGGTGCGGGCGATGGCCCGGAGAACCGCGTCTACGTCTCCGTCGGCCACCAGCAGATGATGACCGACGCGATGAAGCCGCTCGGGTACTCCCTGTGGCAGCGGACGGCCATGGTCGACATGTACGAGGCCGGCGGACGCCTCTTCGTCGACGTGACGCCGCGCCTGGCCGCGCCCGACACCCGTGCCGCCCTCCTCGATGTCATCGGGAAGGGCGACCCGCTGACCAGGGACGCGCTGGAGACCGTCATCGACCGCGGCGACTTCGCCGCACTCACGCCTCCGGACGGTGCGGAGGCGCCCGCTGGGCCGCCCCCGGCCGCCGCCACCGCGCCGCCGACCGCACCCGACACGGGCCCCGACCCGGCGATTGTCGGCGAGCTGATCGCCCGCAGCGAGGCGTCCGTCGCCGCGCTGGAGCGCGACATCCGCACGAAGACGGGCCCGGAGCTGTTCGACTTCCTCGACGAGGCCTTCGTCGAGCACAAGAAGGTCCTCAGCGACCCGTTGAGCTTCCGGGCGCTCATGGCGGGCATGGACGCCACCTGGTGGCTCAACGACAAGCTGCGGGAGTGGCTGGGGGAGACGAACGCGGCCGACACCCTCACCCTGTCCGCCCCGGACAACATCACGTCCGAGATGGGCCTCGCGCTGCTCGACGTCGCGGACGCGGTCCGCCCGCACCCGGAGGTCGTGGCGTATCTGCAAGGCGTCGAGGACGAGGACTTCCTGACGAGCGGCGAACTGGCGGCGCTCCCGGGCGGAGCCGAGGCTCGGAACGCCATCGAGGCCTACCTCGACCGGTACGGCGCGCGCTGCGTCGGTGAGATCGACATCACGAGGCCGCGGTGGCGCGAACGCCCCACCGCACTCGTCCCCGTGATCCTCGACAACGTCAGGAACTTCGGCCCCGGCGCCGCCGCGCACCGCTTCGAGCAGGGGCGGCGGAAGGCGGCGGAGAAGGAGCACGACGTGCTGACGCGCCTGCGGGCCCTGCCGGACGGGGACGCGAAGGCCGAGGAGACCAAGCGGATGATCGACCGGGTCAGGTCCTTCATCGGGTACCGGGAGTACCCGAAGTACGGCATCATCCAGCGCTACTTCGTCTACAAGCAGGCCCTGCTGGGCGAGGCCGAACGCCTCGTGGGGGCGGGCGTGCTCGCCGAGAAGGAGGACATCTTCCACCTCACCTTCGACGAACTCCGCGACGTGGTGCGCACGCACCGCCTGGACGACGCCGGACTCGTCCAGCGGCGCAAGGACGACTTCCGGTGGCACGAGGAGCTCACGCCGCCCCGCGTCCTCACCTCGGACGGGGAGGCCCTCACCGGCGCGTACCGCCGCGACGACGTGCCCGAGGGCGCCCTGACCGGCCTCGCGGTCTCCGCCGGGACCATCGAGGGGCGGGCCCGCGTCATCCTCGACATCGCGGACGCCGACCTCGAAGCGGGCGACATCCTCGTCACCACCTTCACGGACCCCAGCTGGTCGCCGCTGTTCGTGGCCGTCGCGGGCCTGGTGACCGAGGTGGGCGGTCTGATGACCCACGGCGCCGTGATCGCCAGGGAGTACGGCCTGCCCGCCGTCGTCGGCGTGGAGAAGGCGACCCGGCTGATCAGGGACGGTCAGCGGATCCGCGTCCACGGGACGTCCGGGTACGTCGAGATCCTGTCGTAGCGGACGGGACTGTCCGCGTGGCGCATGGGCCGCGAGATCCGCTACGCCGCCCGTTCCGCCGGCGGCAACGACAACGGCGACGGCGGCCGTGGTCCGACGACGCTGGTAGACGTCACCACTCCACGTACCGTGCGCCGCGACCTGCCCTGCCCGCGGCCCGGCGCGCACCCGCACCACAACCTCGCGACCGCCGTCGCCGCGGTGGACGCGATGGCCGAACGCGGCCGCATCCGCGCCCCGGAGGACGAATCGCCGCGCGCCCGGCTCGCCGCCACGCGCTGGCCCGGCCGTCTCGAACTCACCCCCCGTGCCCGGGACCCGGCGGGCCCGCCCGTGCTGCTCTTCGCCGCGATGAGCGACAAGGACGTCTCCGGCATGCTCGCACCCCTCCCGGCCGACTGGCCCCTGGTGCTCACCGGCACGGACTCGCGCCAGGCCGCGGACCCCACGACCCTGCACGACCTGCTGTCTCCCGGCCGCCGGGGCCCGTGCGTCACGGCAGAGGACTCGCCCTCGGCCCTGCGCCGAGCGGCCGAACTCGCCGGACCAGGCGGCCTGATCGTCGTCCTCGGCCTACTGCGCCTCATCGGCGAGACCGGCACGGCACTCGCCCCGCGGCCCGAGTGAGGGGCACCCGAGGAGACCGGCGCAGGCGTGTGCCCCTGACTAGTCGTCGACGGCCCCCGGAGCCAGGGCCGGAGCCGGGAACGCATGGCGGGCCTCCGCGCCCGACCACCAGACGCCGACGGCGAAGACGGCGGTGGCCTCCAGCAGAACGGCACGATCCAGCCCGCCGCAGGGCAGGGGCGAGCAGCCCATGGAGGCGATGAGCTCCGCCACCCGGCTCGCGGCGTCCGCCTGGTCCGTGCAGAACGGCACCGCCAGCGGGGCCCCTTCGAAAGCAGGCCGGTCCAGGGTCCAGATGCTCTCGTGGCACACGCCGAACGCCTTCACCACCCGGGCGCCGGGGGCGGCGTCCGCGATGCGCCGGGCGACGGAGGTGGCACCGCCGGTGGCCAGAGCCGGACCGTCCGCGCCCGGCACCATCGGGACGGTGCAGTCGATCACCGTCCGCCCGGTGAGCGGGTGGGACAGCTCCTCGGCCAACCGCGGTGCGGCGTCCGCCGGTACGGCGATCAGTACCGCCTCCCCGTGGGCCGCGGCCTCGACGAGGGTGCCGTGGCCGGAGGCGCCGGTGAGCCGGGCGGTACGGGCGGCCGCCCCGGTGTCCCGGCCGCCCACCCGTACGTTGTGTCCGGCCCGTACCCAGGCCGAACCGAGGGCGCCGGCCATCGCTCCCGTGCCCAGAATGCCGATGCGCATGTGCGTGCTCCTGTCGTCCGTGTCGCGAGATGTGCGAGGTGTGACGGACAGACGCTAGGCGCGCCGACGCACACCGGATGGTGTGCGTCGGACCGGGCAGGATGGTCGCATGATCGAGGCGGCGGTGACGGCGGTGACGGCGGACGAACAGGACCCGGGCGAGGATCTCGGGGGTGGCCAGTACGCCTCGGACTGCCGGGCGAGGGTGGCTTTCGACGTACTGTCGAACCGCTGGGACAGCGTGATCGTCTACATCCTCGGCGAGAGCGGGCCCATGAGGCCGCGTGCGCTGCTCGCCCGCATCGGCGGGATCAGCCCCAAGGTGCTCAACGAAGCCCTGCGCCGCCTCGAATACAACGGCCTGGTCGTACGCCAGGCGTACGCCGAGGCGCCGCCGCGCGTCGACTACTCCCTCACCGAGGCGGGCACCGCACTGCTGGTCCCGATCCGTGCGATGGGGGCATGGGCGGGCCGCTACACCGAAGCGGTCCTGGCCGCCCAGGACCGCTTCACCTCGCCGTGAGCCCGTCGCCCCTCACCCCTTGGATTGCATAAAACTTCGGCGATACGTATAGTCATGCCATCCAAGAGGAGGGTTCCATGAGGGTACGCGCAGCGGTGGCAGGAGCGAGTGGGTACGCGGGCGGCGAATTGCTGCGTCTGCTGCTCGCGCACCCCGAAGTCGAGATCGGTGCCCTCACCGGCAACTCGAACGCGGGGCAGCGCCTGGGCGCGCTGCAGCCGCATCTCCAGCCGCTCGCCGACCGGGTCCTGGAACCGACCACGGCGGAGGTCCTCGCCGGACACGACGTCGTCTTCCTCGCGCTGCCCCACGGGCAGTCCGCCGCCGTCGCCGAGCGGCTCGGCCCGGACGTCCTCGTCGTCGACATGGGCGCCGACTTCCGGCTGAAGGACGCGGGCGACTGGGAGAAGTTCTACGGGAGCCCGCACGCCGGAACCTGGCCCTACGGCCTGCCCGAGCTGCCGGGCGCACGCGCCGCGCTGGCGGGCGCCAAGCGCATCGCCGTGCCCGGCTGCTACCCCACCGCCGTCTCCCTCGCGCTCTTCCCCGCGTACGCCGCGGACCTCGTCGAGCCCGAAGCGGTGATCGTCGCGGCATCCGGCACCTCGGGCGCGGGCAAGGCGGCCAAGCCGCACCTCCTCGGCTCGGAGGTCATGGGCAGCATGTCCCCGTACGGCGTCGGGGGAGGGCACCGGCACACGCCCGAGATCGTCCAGAACCTCTCCGCCGCCGCGGGCGCCCCCGTCGGTGTCTCCTTCACGCCGACCCTCGCCCCGATGCCCCGCGGCATCCTCGCCACCTGCAGCGCGAAGGCCAAGGAAGGCGTCACCGCCGAGTCCGTGCGGGACGCGTACGCGAAGGCGTTCGCCGACGAGCCGTTCGTGCGGCTCCTCCCCGAGGGGCAGTGGCCCGCCACCGCCTCCGTGTACGGCTCGAACGCCGTGCAGATCCAGGTCGCGTACGACGAGACCGCCGGGCGCGTCATCGCCATCGGCGCCATCGACAACCTCACCAAGGGCACCGCGGGCGGCGCCCTGCAGAGCATGAACATCGCCCTCGGCCTCGACGAGGCCACCGGGCTCACTACGATCGGAGTCGCGCCGTGAGTGTGACGGCAGCCAAGGGATTCACGGCGGCGGGCATCGCCGCCGGCATCAAGGAGAACGGCAACCCGGACCTGGCCCTCGTGGTCAACACCGGCCCCCGCCTGGCCGCCGCGGGCGTCTTCACTTCCAACCGCGTCAAAGCCGCCCCCGTCCTGTGGTCGGAGCAGGTCCTCAAGGGCGGCCTCGTCTCCGCCGTCGTCCTCAACTCCGGTGGTGCCAACGCCTGTACGGGACCGCAGGGCTTCCAGGACACGCACGCCACCGCCGAGAAGGTCGCCGAGGTGCTCTCCGTGAACGCGGGCGAGGTCGCCGTCGCGTCGACCGGACTCATCGGCGTGACCCTCCCCATGGACAAGCTCCTGCCGGGCGTCGACAAGGCCGCCGGTGAACTCTCCGCGCACGGCGGCGAGAAGGCCGCCATCGCCATCAAGACCACCGACAGCGTGCACAAGACGTCCGTGGTGACGAAGGACGGGTGGACCGTCGGCGGCATGGCCAAGGGCGCGGGCATGCTCGCCCCCGGCCTCGCCACGATGCTCGTCGTGCTGACCACGGACGCCGACCTGGAGGCCGGTGTCCTGGACCGTGCGTTGCGCGACGCGACCCGGCTCACCTTCGACCGCGTCGACTCCGACGGCTGCATGTCGACCAACGACACCGTGCTGCTGCTCGCCTCCGGAGCGGCCGAAGTCACCCCGGAGTACGCCGAGTTCGCAGACGCCGTCCGTGAGGTCTGCGCCGACCTCGGCCGCCAGCTCATCGGCGACGCCGAGGGCGCCAGCAAGGACATCAAGGTCGACGTCGTCAACGCCGCCAGCGAGGCCGACGCCGTCGAGGTGGGCCGCTCCATCGCCCGCAACAACCTCCTCAAGTGCGCTCTGCACGGCGAGGACCCCAACTGGGGCCGGGTGCTCTCCGCCATCGGCACCACCTCCGCCGCCTTCGACCCGAACCAGCTGAACGTCGCCATCAACGGCGTGTGGGTCTGCAAGAACGGCTCCGTCGGCGAGGACCGCGAGCTCGTCGACATGCGCTACCGCGAGGTCGTCATCACCGCCGACCTGGCGGCAGGCACCGAGTCCGCGACGATCTGGACCAACGACCTCACCGCGGACTACGTCCACGAGAACAGCGCGTACAGCTCATGAGCAATCCGACCGCGAGGAAACACACCGCGCTCCCCAAGGCCCAGACCCTCATCGAGGCGCTGCCCTGGCTGACCCGGCACCGCGGCAAGACCGTCGTCATCAAGTTCGGCGGCAACGCCATGGTCGACGAGGCGCTGAAGGCCGCCTTCGCCCAGGACGTCGTCTTCCTGCACCACGCGGGTCTCAAGCCCGTCGTCGTGCACGGCGGCGGACCGCAGATCAGCAAGGCCCTCGACCGGCACGGCATCGTCAGCGAGTTCAAGGCGGGCCTGCGCGTCACCACCGAGGACGCCATGGACGTCGTACGCATGGTGCTCGCCGGACAGGTGCAGCGCGAGCTCGTCGGACTGCTCAACCAGCACGGTCCGCTCGCCGTCGGCCTCACCGGCGAGGACGCCCACACCATCACCGCCACCAAGCACCAGCCCCGCATCGAGGGCGAACTGGTCGACATCGGCCGGGTCGGCGAGATCACCGAGATCGACACCGGCGCCATCGAGGCGCTGCTCGCCGACGGCCGCATCCCCGTCGTCTCCTCGATCGCCCGCTCCCAGGACGACCACCATGTCTACAACGTCAATGCTGATACGGCGGCTTCGGCACTCGCTGCGGCGCTTGGTGCCGAGACCCTGATGGTCCTCACCGACGTCGAGGGCCTCTACGAGGACTGGCCGAACTCCGACGAGGTCATCAGCCGCCTCACCGCCAAGGAGCTGGAGAAGCTCCTGCCCGAGCTGGCCAGCGGCATGGTCCCCAAGATGGAGGGCTGCCTGCACGCCGTCCGCAACGGCGTCGAGACCGCCCGCGTGATCGACGGACGCGTCCAGCACTCGATCCTGCTGGAGATCTTCACGGACGAAGGCATCGGCACGATGGTCGTGCCCGACGACGAGAGCACCGGCACTGAGGGGGAGTCATGAGCAACCAGGAGCTGACCGCGCGCTGGCGGGACGCACTCATGGACAACTACGGCACGCCGCGGCTGCCGCTGGTGCGCGGCGCGGGCACCAAGCTGTGGGACGCCGACGGCAAGGAGTACCTCGACTTCGTCGGCGGCATCGCGGTCAACGCCCTCGGCCATGCCCACCCGGCGATCGTGGAGGCCGTGAGCGCCCAGATCGGCGCGCTCGGTCACGTCTCCAACCTCTTCGTCGCCGAGCCGCCCGTCGCGCTCGCCGAGAAGCTGCTGCAGCTCTTCGGCCGTGAGGGCCGGGTGTACTTCTGCAACTCCGGCGCCGAGGCCAACGAGGGCGCGTTCAAGCTCGGCAGGCTGACCGGCCGCCGGCACATGGTCGCCACGCAGGGCGGCTTCCACGGCCGCACGATGGGCGCGCTCGCCCTCACCGGACAGCCCGGCAAGCAGGAGCCGTTCGTACCGCTGCCGGGAGAGGTCACGCACGTCCCCTACGGCGACGCGGACGCCCTGCGCGCGGCAGTGACCACCGACACCGCGCTCCTCGTCATCGAACCGATCCAGGGCGAGAACGGCGTCGTCGTGCCGCCCGCCGGCTATCTCGAGGCGGCCCGGGAGATCACCGAGGCCACCGGGACGCTCCTCGTCCTCGACGAGGTGCAGACCGGAATCGGCCGCACCGGCCACTGGTTCGAGTACCTGGCGCACGACGGCGTACAGCCCGATGTCGTCACGCTCGCGAAGGGTCTGGGGGGCGGGCTCCCGCTCGGCGCGACCGTCGCGTTCGGCGCCGCCGCCGAGCTCTTCAAGCCCGGTCACCACGGCACGACGTTCGGCGGGAACCCCGTCGCGTGCGCCGCGGGCCGCGCCGTGATCGACACCATCGAGGCGGAGGGCCTCCTCGACAACACCAAGCGCGCGGGCGAAAAGCTGCGCGACGGAATCGAGTCACCGGGACACCCGCTCGTACGGCATGTAAGGGGCTCGGGCCTCCTGCTGGGTATCGTGCTCACCGAGCCGCTCGCGCCGAAGGTGCAGCAGGCGGCTCAGGACGCCGGCTTCCTGGTGAACGCGCCCGCCCCCGATGTCGTACGGCTGATGCCGCCGCTGAACGTGCGCGACGAAGAGGTGGACGCGTTCCTCGGGGCCCTGTCCGGCATCCTGAACAAGGCTCTTGAAGCCGACGGGGACGAACGATCCGGAGAATGAGACGACGATGAGCCAGGCGCAAGGCAACGAGCACGCCGACCACGCGGGTCCCGCCGTGCCGCAGACCCGCACCGCACGTCACCGCCGGATCGTGGACATCCTCAACCGGCAGCCGGTGCGCTCCCAGAGCCAGCTGGCGAAGCTGCTCGCCGACGACGGCCTGACGGTCACGCAGGCGACGCTCTCCCGCGACCTGGACGAGCTGAACGCGGTGAAGATCCGCAACGCCGAGGGCGACCTCATCTACGCGGTGCCGAGCGAGGGCGGTTTCCGCACCCCGCGCGCACCGCTGGGCGAGTCGGCCAAGGAGGAGAGGATGCGCCGCCTCTCCGCGGAGCTCCTCATCTCCGCGGAGGCCTCGGCCAACCTCGTCGTCCTGCGCACCCCACCGGGCGCCGCCCAGTTCCTGGCCTCCGCGATCGACCAGGCCGAACTCCACGACATCCTCGGCACGATCGCGGGCGACGACACGCTGATGCTGATCAGCAGGGAGCCGGCGGGGGGCCAGGCACTGGCGGACCACTTGCTGCGGCTGGCTTCGAACGACCACTAGGCCCACGGCAGTTCGCGCCCTACGGTGCACCGCATGACTGGACGACGTACGCGTTCCTCACCGCTCCTCGTCGCCTGGGGTGCCGCGCTGCACTCCCTCCGAGACGGAGAAGCCGCGACTGCACCCTCCCGCCGGCAGGTGGCACACGGGCTTTCCCCGGCACTGAGGGGACCGGCTCGGGGCCGTTCGGACCTCCGCGCCCGATGTGCCGTCCACGCCGCCACCAACGCCCCGGAACGTCGTGCCACACGGTGAACACCGCCGCCGGGAGGGTCGCGAGGATGTGGCCGCTATACCGGGGGTCGGGCCTGCGCAGGGGTGGGCGGCAGGGGGAGGGGGAGTCCGGGGAGGCCGTCGATGCTCTGCGCGATGTGGTCCTTCTTGGTGAAGTACGCGCTGAGCGACGCGTCGTCCTCGCGCGCGAAGCGCTTGCCGTGCAGGTCCCGGTCCTCGTCGTACGTCATGAAGGGGACGGCGTATCCGCAGGTGTCGCGGATGAGATCGGCCTGCACGAGGATGATCGCGCGCAGGCCGTGCGGTGTCGGGTCGATGCCGGGGAAGTGGCGGAGGAGGTCCGTGAAGCGCGGGTCGTCGCGGAAGACGGGCTCGCCGCGGCCGTGCACCCGCACGATGTTCGGCGGCCCCTGGAACGCGCACCACATGAGCGTGATGCGGCCGTTCTCCCTCAGGTGGGCGACGGTCTCGGCGTTGCTGCCCGCGAAGTCCAG
The DNA here is from genome assembly GCF_008642355.1 of Streptomyces venezuelae. Classification (NCBI taxonomy): domain Bacteria; kingdom Bacillati; phylum Actinomycetota; class Actinomycetes; order Kitasatosporales; family Streptomycetaceae; genus Streptomyces; species Streptomyces venezuelae. Next base: position 1,359,612 of record NZ_CP029193.1, on the reverse strand, counting down.
GTAGGCGACGGTCCGTTCGTCGATCACCGCGAAGGAGCCCTTGAGGCCCTTGGGGGAGAGGTTGATCGTGCCGTCGCCGGAGAGGGGCGCGGTCGCCGTGAAGAACACCGGCTGTTCCTCGATGAAGGTGCGGAGCCTGCCGTCTATGCGGTCGTGTGTCTTTCCCATGCCCGAAGACTATGCTCGCGCCGTCGTCGAGTTGACGAAACATACGGACCTTTGCATAATCATGCACAGCAGTGGATGGTTGCACCAGCGACAGCCTTGAGGAGCACGTGCAGTGAGCAGCAACAACGGCGGTGACGTCCGGCTCTGGGGCGGACGGTTCGCCGACGGACCCGCGGAGGCCCTCGCGAAGCTGTCGGCGTCGGTCCACTTCGACTGGCGCCTCGCCCCGTACGACATCGCCGGATCCCGCGCCCACGCGCGCGTTCTCCACACGGCGGGCCTGCTGACCGAGGACGAGCTGACCGCCATGCTGGGCGGGCTCGACCGCTTGGAGGCCGACGTCGCCGACGGCTCGTTCGTCGGCACCATCGCCGACGAGGACGTCCACACGGCCCTGGAGCGCGGCCTGCTGGAGCGGCTCGGCCCGGACCTCGGCGGCAAGCTGCGGGCAGGACGATCCCGCAACGACCAGGTGGCGACGCTCTTCCGGATGTATCTGCGCGACCACGCCCGGATCATCGGCGGCCTGCTCGCCGACCTCCAGGGCGCCCTCGTGGGCCTGGCCGAGGCACACCCCGACGTCGCCATGCCGGGCCGCACGCACCTGCAGCACGCCCAGCCGGTCCTCTTCGCGCACCACGTCCTCGCGCACGTCCAGTCCCTGTCCCGGGACGCGGAGCGGCTGCGGCAGTGGGACTCCCGGACGGCCGTGTCGCCGTACGGCTCCGGCGCGCTCGCGGGCTCCTCGCTCGGCCTCGACCCGGAGGCGGTCGCCAAGGACCTCGGCTTCGAGCACGGCTCGTCGGCCAACTCCATCGACGGGACGGCCTCCCGGGACTTCGTCGCCGAGTTCGCCTTCATCACCGCGATGATCGGCGTGAACCTCTCCCGGATCGCCGAGGAGGTCATCATCTGGAACACGAAGGAGTTCTCCTTCGTCACCCTCCACGACGCGTTCTCGACCGGCTCGTCGATCATGCCGCAGAAGAAGAACCCGGACATCGCCGAACTGGCGCGGGGCAAGTCCGGCCGCCTCATCGGCAACCTGACGGGCCTGATGGCGACCCTGAAGGCCCTCCCGCTCGCGTACAACCGCGACCTCCAGGAGGACAAGGAGCCGGTCTTCGACTCCTGCGACCAGCTGGAGATCCTGCTGCCCGCCTTCACCGGCATGATGGCGACGCTCACCGTCCACCGCGAGCGCATGGAGGAGCTGGCTCCGGCCGGCTTCTCGCTCGCCACCGACATCGCCGAGTGGCTCGTCAGGCAGGGCGTGCCGTTCCGTGTCGCGCACGAGGTCGCGGGCGAGTGCGTGAAGGTCGCCGAGGCCGAGGGCAAGGAGCTCGACGAGCTCACCGACGACCAGTTCGCGACGATCTCCGAGCACCTCACGCCCGAGGTGCGCACCGTCCTGAACGTGCCGGGTGCGCTCGCCTCCCGCAACGGCCGCGGCGGCACCGCCCCCTCCGCCGTCGCCGACCAGCTCGCCGACGTCAAGGCGGACCTGTCGATCCAGAAGGAGTGGGTGGGCGCCCGCACGTGAGATCAGGGCGTCGCGGGTTACGTTGACGGGGAGATCCCCTACACCGAGGAGCCCGCGATGCCCTTCGCCAGGCTGGCTGCCGCCACGACCCCGACCGCGCACCTGGGGCTCGGTCTCGCCGCCGTCGGCAGGCCCGGTTACATCACGCTCGGCCGCGACACCGACCTGCCGCACGCGCGCACCGTCGAGGCCCTGCGCGAGCGCACCTTCGAACTCCTCGACGCCGCCCACGCGTCAGGGGTCCGCTACATCGACGCGGCCCGCTCGTACGGCCGCTCCGAGGAATTCCTCGGCGACTGGCTCGCGGCGCGGCCGGACGTCCGCGACGTCGTCATCGGCAGCAAGTGGGGCTACACGTACACGGCTGACTGGCGCACCGACGCCGAGGGCCCGCACGAGGTCAAGGACCACAGCCCGGCGGCGTACGACCGGCAGCGCGCCGAGACCGCCGAGCTCCTCGGCGACCGGCTCGACCTCTACCAGGTGCACTCCGTGACGCCCGAGAGCCCGGCGCTCACCGACAAGGAACTCCACGCCCGCCTCGCCGCGCTCGCGGCCGAGGGCGTCACCGTCGGCCTCTCCGTCAGCGGCCCCGAGCAGGCCGCCGCGATCCGCGCCGCCCTCGACGTGACCGTGGACGGCGAACCGCTCTTCCGCACCGTCCAGGCGACGTACAACATCCTGGAGACCTCCGCCGGGCCCGCGCTCGCCGAGGCCCACGACGCGGGCCTCACCGTGCTCGTCAAGGAAGGCCTGGCCAACGGCCGCCTCGCGGACCCGTACGCACCCACCGCGCTGCGCGAGGTCGCCGAGGAGACGGGCCTCGGCTGCGACGCGGTGGCGCTCGCCGTCCTCCTGGCAGAACCGTGGGCGGGCGTCGTCCTCTCCGGAGCGGCCACGTCGGCCCAGCTGGTCTCCAACCTGCACGCGGCAGCCGTCGACCTCGACGCGGGGCAGGTGGAGCGGCTCGTGGGACTGGTGCAGGACCCGGCGGCGTACTGGGAGGGGCGCGCGCGGCTGCCCTGGAACTGACGGGAGGCGACGCCGGGCGGGGGAAGGCCACGGCCAAGAACCCGTGAGACGCGCATGTCTCACCCGGCTTATGCTTGTCTCATGTCAGTCGATCGCGACCAGGTTCTGCGCAGCGCCGCCGCCCTGCTCACCCGCAAAGCCACCTCCACCATGGACGAGGTCGCCCGTGCCGCGGGCATCAGCAGGGCGACCCTCCACCGCCACTTCGCGGGCCGCGACGCGCTCGTGCGCGCCCTCGAAGAGCTCGGCCTCCAGGAGTGCGAGGCCGCGCTCGTCCGCGCCCGGCTCGACGAGGACGGCGCCGGGGACGCGCTGCGGCGCCTGGTGAAGGAGATCGAGCCCGCCGCGGGCCTGCTGGCCTTCCTCTACACCGAGAACCAGCTCTTCGAGGGCGACGCGCAGAACGACGGCTGGTCCCACATCGACGACCGGCTCGCCGCACTCTTCCGGCGCGGCCAGGAGAACGGCGAATTCCGGATCGACCTGACACCCGTCTGGCTCACCGAGGCGTTCTACGGCCTCATCGGCTCCGGCGCGTGGGCCGTCCAGGACGGCCGGGTGGCCGCCAAGGACTTCTCGTACATGATCGCCGAGCTGCTGATCGGCGGCGCACAGCGGAGAGTGGAATCATGACCAGCACCCACAAGGAGGCCGCGGCACCCGAGATCGAGCGCAGCCCCGGCCGCTGGCTCGCCCTCGCCGTGCTCGCGCTGGCCGTGCTCCTGGTCGCCGTCGACGCGACCGTGCTCGGCCTGGCGACGCCGTACATCAGCGAAGACCTCAAGCCCTCCGGCACCCAGCTCCTCTGGATCGGCGACGTCTACTCGTTCGTCATCGCGGGCCTGCTCGTCTCCATGGGCAGCCTCGGCGACCGCATCGGCCGCAAGAAGCTGCTGCTCACCGGCGCGGTCGCGTTCGGCGCGGTGTCGGTCCTGAACTCCTACGCGACCAGTCCCGAGATGATGATCGTGGCCCGCGCGCTGCTCGGTGTCGCGGGCGCGACGCTGATGCCGTCGACGCTGGCGCTGATCCGCAACATCTTCCACGACCCGCGCGAGCGCAGCCTCGCCGTCGGCATCTGGGGCGCCATGGCGTCCGCGGGCGCCGCGGTCGGGCCCGTCGTCGGCGGATTCCTGCTCGAACACTTCTGGTGGGGCTCGGTCTTCCTCATCAACCTGCCCGTGATGGCCGTGCTCGTCCTGGTCGGCATCAAGTTCCTGCCCGAGTCCAAGAACCCGGCGCCGGGCCCCTGGGACCTGGTCAGCGTCGTGCTCTCCCTCATCGGCATGATCGCCGTCGTGTACGCCATCAAGGAGGCGGCCGCGCACGGGCTGCGCTGGGACGTGGCCGCGGCGGCGGTCGTGGGCGTCGCCGCGCTCGTCTGGTTCGTACGCCGCCAACTCACGCTGCCCGCGCCGCTCCTGGACATGCGGCTCTTCCGCAACCGCGGGTTCTCCGGGGCGGTCCTCGCCGACCTGCTGACCGTCCTCGGCCTCTCCGGACTGGTCTTCTTCCTCTCCCAGTTCCTCCAGCTCGTGCAGGGAAGGCGGCCGTTCGAGGCGGGCCTCGCCGAACTCCCCGCGGCGGTGGGCGCGGTGGGGGCGGGCCTGATCGCGGGCATGGTGGCCCGCCGCTTCTCCGTACGTCTGGTCGTCGCGGGCGGCCTGGCGGCGGTCGGCCTCTCCCTCGCCGTGCTCACGGCACTCGACCAGAGCACGGGCTATCCGCTCCTGGGCGCGGTGCTCCTCGTCGTGGGCATCGGCGCGGGCTTCTCCTTCACCGTCACCGCCGACGTCATCCTCTCCAGCGTCCCCAAGGAACAGGCGGGCGCGGCCTCCGCGGTCTCGGAGACGGCGTACGAGCTGGGCGCGGCGCTCGGCATCGCCCTCCTCGGCTCCATCGTCACCGGCGTCTACCGCGACTTCACGGCCCCGCCCGGCACGCCGGCGGACGTGGCGTCGGCGGCGCACGAGTCGCTGGGCGGCGCGGTGGAATCCTCGGCGTCCCTTCCTTCCGCCCAGGCGGATGTCCTCCTCCACTCCGCCCAGTCGGCGTTCGTCGACGGCCTCCGCCTGGCGGCGGGGGTGGGCGCGGCGGTCCTCCTGGCCACGGCGGCGGTGGCGTGGTTCCTCTTGAAGCACCAGAAACTGGAGGACGGCGTAGAGCACTAGGGTCAGGGGGCGCTTTCGGACGCGGGCCCGCTGTGGCCGCTCGCGGACGGCCACCCACGCGCCGGGCCCGACAACGGGAAACGCCCGCCCCGGTGCCGGAGGAAAAGCCTCCGCACCGGTGCGGGCGCACCAGTAATCCGCTCAAGCCCCGCAGGGCTACGCCGCTTTCGCCTTCGTGGCGTACATGTCCACGTACTCCTGCCCCGACAGCAACATGACCTCCGTCATCACGGAGTCCGTCACCGCCCGCAGCACATACCGGTCCCGGTCCATCCCGTCGTACCGCGAGAATTCCATCGCCTCGCCGAAGCGGACCGTCACCTTCCCCGGCCGGGGAAGCCCCTTGCCGCCCGGCTGGAGCTTGTCCGTGCCGATCATCGCGAAGGGGACGACGGGCGCACCCGTCATCAGGGTGAGCCGGGCGATGCCCGTACGCCCCCGGTACAGCCGACCGTCGGGGGAGCGCGTGCCCTCGGGGTAGATGCCGAACACCTTGCCGTCGTCGAGGATCCGACGCCCCGTCATCAGCGCCGCGACACCACCGCGCCCACCGTCACGGTCCACGGGAATCATGCCGACACCCGTGAAGAACCATGCCATGAGGCGGCCCTTGAGGCCCTTGCCGGTGACGTACTCGTCCTTGCCGATGAAGAACACCGGACGGTTGGTCACCAGCGGCAGGATCATCGAGTCGATGAACGTCAGGTGGTTTCCGGCCAGAATGACGGGACCGGTCCCCGGGATGTTCTCGGCGCCTTCTACCCGTGGGCGGAACATCAGGCGCAAGAACGGTCCGAGCACTGCCTTGATGAGCGCTAGACGGGACAACAGGCCCTCCGGTGTCAACGGGTAGACGACGAGTAAGTGCAGGTGAGTACGGTACTCGCGGGCCACCGCCCTTTGCACATCGGGTTCATGGACCCGATACACAGTGTTGACCTGATTCTGTGCCGTGTTGCCCGGGGTTGTCGCCTGTGTGACGACCGTATCCCCACGAGGCGGGCGTGGCCCGAAGTAGTGGTCCTTGTCACGCGCACACTTCGCTCTGCGTGGCGGCCCCCGCACACCGGCCGCCCCCTCCATCGTGCGCCCATTCGCCACGCCACGTCATCCCGCCGTTCCCTCCAGGGTCTCCCACACGTCACTCCCGGCCACCTACGATCGGTCCCGCTTTGTCAGGTGCAAGGCAGCGGGACATCGGGAGGAACGCCAATGGCGACGCAGGATTCTGGTCAGCAGCAGCCGGGGACGAGCCCGGGGCGCCGAGCGCTACTGGGAGCGGCGATCGCCGGTGCGGGCGCCGTCGCGGTCGGACTGCCCGGCGTGGCGAGAGCCGGCGAACGGCACGGCGGTGGACACGGCGGGCACGGCGGACATGGCGGATACACGACCCTGCCCGTACCGACCGTCGTCGCGCACCGCGGCGCCAGCGGCTATCGGCCGGAACACACCCTCGGCTCGTACCAGCTCGCCCTCGACATGGGCGCCCACGTCATCGAGCAGGACGTGGTGCCCACCAAGGACGGTCACCTCGTCTGCCGTCACGAGAACGACATCACCGCGACGACGGACGTCTCGGCGCACCCCGAGTTCGCGTCCCGCAAGACCACCAAGTCCGTGGACGGCACCTCGCTCACCGGCTGGTTCACCGAAGACTTCACGCTCGCCGAGCTGAAGACGCTGCGCGCCAAGGAGCGCATCCCGGGCACCCGGCAGCGCAACACCCTCTACGACGGCCGTTGGGACGTGCCCACCCTCGAAGAGGTCTTCCGGTGGGCCGAGAAGGAGGGCCGCAAGCGCGGCAAGCCCGTCTGGCTGCACATCGAGACCAAGCACCCCACCTACTTCCGCAAGCTGGGCCTCGGCCTGGAGGAGCCCCTCGCCAAGCTCCTGCGCCGCTACGGCCGCCACAAGAAGAACTCGCCGAACTTCCTCCAGTCCTTCGAGCCCAGCAGCATCCAGCGCCTGGCCGAGCTGGTCTCCGCGCCGCGCGTCGTGCTCCTGTCCACCGCGAACTCCCGCCCCTGGGACTTCGTCGAGGCGAACGACCCGCGCACCGTCGCCGACCTGATCACGCCCAAGGGCCTGCGCTGGATGGCCGGCTTCGCACAGGGCATCGGCCCGACCCTCGACCTGATCATCCCGCGCAGGGCCGACGGCAGCCTCGGCACGCCGACCACCCTCGTCAAGGACGCGCACGCGGCGGACCTGATCCTGCACCCGTACACGATGCGCAACGAGAACACCTTCCTGCCCGCGAACTTCCGCAAGGGCACCGACCCCGCCGCCTACGGCGACGCCTTCGGCGCCTTCAAGGCGTACTTCGAGACGGGCATCGACGGGATCTTCTCCGACAACTGCGACACCGCCCTGCTCGCGGCCGCGGACTTCGTCAACCAGTGAGGTCCGTATCCCGGTTGGGGTGAGACACGGCCGCTCCGGAAACCTCGCACCGGAGCGGCCGCGTCCCGCCCTGCATGACGTACGACCCCCTCCCCACGCTCATCCCCGCCCTGCGCCCGCTGCTCGCCGCCGAGGCGTCCGCGGAGGCACTCGGCTCCGGCACGGACCCCGGCGACCTCGAACAGGCCGTCTGGCTCCGCCTCCTGGAGCGTCTGGAGTCCGACGGGCCGCCCGCCGACCCCGCGCTGTGGCTGCGCGGCGCCGTACAGGCCGAGGCGCGCCGCACCCGGTGCACGGACCGTCAGGAGGCGGCGTACGCCACCGAACCCGCCGACGACACCGAGTGCGGCCCCGAGGAGCGCGCCCTGTCCGCCGACCGGAAACGCACCCTGCACGCCGCCGTGCGCAGACTGCCCGGACGCTGCCCCGGCCTCATGGCCGCACTGCTGTCCCCCAAGGACCTCACCTACCGCGAAATCGCAGGAGAGTTGGGAATGTCACAGGGGAGTCTGGGGCCGGAACGTTCCCGTTGCCTGGGATGCCTGCGCAGAATGCTGGCGGCGGAGGTTGCGGCTCCTGCACCGTGGGGAATGGAGCGTTAGACAACCGGTGGAGCAGGTGAGCGGGAGGCATGCACACATGGGCATGAGCGTGACCATCTCGGTGGCGGCGGCGGACGACCAGGACGCCGTCGAGCAGATCCTCAAACTGCAGTACCTCTGCTACCAGAGCGAGGCCGCGATCTACGGCGACTACTCGATCGAACCCCTGACGCAGTCCTTGGAGTCCCTCAGGGGCGAACTGGCCGCGGGCACCGTCCTGGTCGCCCGGCTCGGCACCGAGGTGGTGGCGTCCGTGCGCGGCACGGTCGACGCGGACGGCACGGCGCGGATCGGCAAGCTCATCGTCCACCCCCGGATGCAGCGCCACGGCCTGGGCGGCCGCCTCCTCGACGCGATCGAGCACCGGCTCGGCGAGGGCGGCACCGCCAAGTGCTTCCAGCTCTCCGCCGGCCACCGCAGCGAGCAGAACCTCCAGCTCTACCGCAAGCACGGGTACGCGCCGGTGAGCACCCAGCACGTGAACGAACGGCTCACGGTGCTCACGTTCGCGAAGGAGGCGGCCGCGGGAACGTACGTGGCCAGCGCCTAGCGTGCCGGGGAAGCCTTCCGCGCCCGGTTCAACCAGAAGATCGCCGTCACCGGCAGGACCACCGGGATGAAGAGGTAGCCCATCCCGAAGTCCGACCACACCGTGGCGTCCGGGAACGCGGACGGCTCCACGAGCGTCCACGTGCCCACGCCCAGGACGCCCACCAGCTCGGCGGCGCAGCACACCAGCGCCGCCGTGCGGGCCGTGGAGCCGCCGCGCACCAGTGAGTACGTGATGAAGCCGTAGACGAGGCCCGCGACCGCGGACAGCGAGTACGCGAGCGGGGCCTTGTCGAAGTCCGTGGAGATCTGCACGGCCGAACGGGACACGGCGCCGACCACCATCACGCCGTACAGCCACACCAGCAGGATGCCGGGGCCCGTGATGAGCTTCTGACGGGTTTCGGGGGTCTCGCGGGTCGCGCCGGACTCGGGGGTCCCGTTCTCTCCGGTCACCGTCACCTCAGCCTCCCCAGATGTCGTAGAGCCGCACTTCCAGCACGGCGAGGACCACGCCGCCCGCGGCCACCGTCAGGGAGCCCCAGCGGGTGCGCTCGGCGAGGGACATGAAACCGGCGGCGGGCACACACGCGAACGCACCGATCAGATACGCCACGAAGATCGTCGTGCCCTGCTCCGCGTGCTCGCCGCGCGCGAGCTGGACGATGCCGGCGATCAGCTGGACGGCGGCCAGGAGGGTCACGACGCCCATCCCGATGAAGTGCCAGTCCTTGGTCGGCTGGTCGCGGTAGGCGGCGAAACCGCACCATGCGGCGAGGGCGAGCGCGGCCACGGAGACCGCGATCGTCAGGGCAACAAGCATGTCCGTGACTTTATTACGGGGCCTTCGGCCCGGTGCGCGCGGCCCTCGGCCCGTTGCACGGCCCCCGGAGGCGCCCCGTACGCTCGATGGTCATGAAGATCCATGCTGACGCGCTCCTGTTCGACAACGACGGCACCCTCGTCTCCTCCCTGGAGTCGGTGTACCGCTGCTGGTCACGGTGGGCGCAGGAGTACGGGATCACCGCCGAGGAGTTCGCCGCGGTCGAGCTGCACGGGCGCCCCGCCGCCGAGATCGCCGCCGACCTGCTGCCGCCGGAGAAGATCGCCGAGGCCGTCGCCCGCATCGAGGAGCTGGAGGTCTCCGACGTCGCGGGCGGGGTCGTCCTGCTTCCCGGCACCCGTGAGCTCCTGGAGTCCCTGCCCGCCGACCGCTGGGCCGTCGTGACGTCCGCGACCCGCGCCCTGGGCGAGGCCCGGCTCGCCGAGGTCGGCCTGCGCCCCGGCCTCGTCATCGCCGCCGACGACATCACGCGCGGCAAGCCCGACCCGGAGCCCTTCCTCCTCGCCGCCGACAAACTCGGCGTCGACCCCGCCCGCTGCGTCGTCTTCGAGGACGCCCCGGCTGGTCTGCAGGCGGGCCGGGCCGCGGGCATGAAGACCGTGGCGTTGACCACAACCCACCAGGCGTCCGAGCTCTCCGCCGGCCTCGCCGACGTCGTCGTCAAGGACCTCTCCGCCGTGTCCGCGCAGGCCACGGAGGGCGGCGTGGAGATCGTCATCGCCGATTGACCGGTCCGCCCCCGGCGTTCGGCGCCGTCCCACCGCTGTCCGTATACCGGACAGCGGTGGTGGACAGCGACCACACGCGTGTTTTACTTGGGCCCATGACCACGACGAGCAGCCGCACCCCTGCGACCGAGGCGATCACGACGCCCGGTGCTCGTTGTATGTGTCGAATGTGCGCCTTCTGAGGGCCCCCGCACCACTGAAGAGCCTCGCGCCCCGAAGCGAAGCCGCTGTGCCGCGCTCCTGACCGACGCAACCGTCGCACTCAACGGAGTCGACAAGTCGACGTAGGAAGCGAGCCCGCCCCGCGCACACGTCCTCCGGTTCCACCGCACCACCACCGCGAGAACCGTGCCGCGTTCCGAACGAATGCCCCGTGCCCGGCCACCCCGCGCCGCGCACTCGACAGTGACGGAAATCCTGTGATCACCACTTCCGGCCTCACCAAGGTCTACCGCTCACGCGGTCGTGAAGTAACCGCCCTCGACGGAGTCGACCTGCACGTCCGCGAGGGCGAGGTGTACGGCGTCATCGGCCAGTCCGGCGCCGGCAAGTCCTCCCTGATCCGCTGCGTCAACCTCCTGGAGCGCCCCACCTCCGGCACCGTGACCGTCGCAGGCCAGGACCTCACCGCGCTCGCGGGCCGCGGCCCGCGCGCCGGCAAGGAACTGCGCAAGGCCCGCAGCCGCATCGGCATGGTCTTCCAGCACTTCAACCTGCTGTCCTCGCGCACCGTGCAGGACAACGTCGAGCTGCCCCTGGAGATCCTCGGCCTGTCCGGCCAGGAGCGCTCCCGCAAGGCCCTCGAACTCCTCGACCTGGTCGGTCTCGCCGACAAGGCCAAGTCCTACCCGGCTCAGCTCTCCGGCGGCCAGAAGCAGCGCGTCGGCATCGCCCGCGCCCTCGCCGGTGACCCGAAGGTGCTCCTCTCCGACGAGGCGACCAGCGCCCTCGACCCCGAGACCACCCGCTCCATCCTCCAGCTCCTGCGCGACCTCAACCAGCAGCTCGGCCTGACCGTCCTGCTCATCACGCACGAGATGGACGTCGTCAAGAGCGTCTGCGACTCCGCCGCCCTCATGGAGCGCGGGCAGATCATCGAGTCCGGCACCGTCAGCGAACTCCTCGCCACCCCCGGCTCCGAGCTCGCCGCCGCGCTCTTCCCCGTCAGCGGCGACGCCACCGGCGCCGACCGCACCGTCGTCGACGTGACCTTCCACGGGGAGGCCGCGACCCAGCCGGTCATCTCCCAGCTGTCACGCACGTACAACATCGACATCTCGATCCTCGGCGCCGCGATGGACACCGTCGCGGGCAAGCAGGTCGGCCGCATGCGCATCGAGCTGCCGGGCCGCTTCGAGGAGAACGTCGTCCCCATCGGCTTCCTGCGCGAGCAGGGCCTCCAGGTCGACATCGCGGGCGAAGACGCCGCAACCACGCCGAAGGACGCGACGCTGCTCGTGAAGGAAGGTGCCAAGTGACCTGGTCGGAGATGCAGCCCCTGCTGGAGCAGGCCTGTTGGGACACCCTCTACATGGTGGGCTGGTCGACGCTGATAGCCGTCGTCGCCGGACTGCCGCTCGGCGTCCTGCTCGTCCTCACCGAGCGCGGCGGACTGCTTCAGAACGCCTTCCTCAACAAGGTCATCGGGCAGATCGTGAACATCGCCCGCTCGATGCCCTTCATCATCCTGATGGTCGCCCTCATGGGCTTCACGCGCTGGATCACCGGAACCACGATCGGCCGTGAGGCCGCCCTCGTGCCGCTCGCCGTCGGCGCCATCCCGTTCTTCGCGCGCCTGGTCGAGACCTCCATTCGTGAGGTCGACGGCGGGCTCGTCGAGGCCGTGCAGTCGATGGGCGGCTCCACCTGGACCGTCGTGCGCAAGGTCCTCGTACCCGAGTCGCTGCCCTCGCTGATCTCGGGCGCCACCACCACGATCGTCGCGCTCATCGGCTACTCCGCCATGGCGGGCACGGTCGGCGGCGGCGGCCTCGGCGACCTCGCCCTGCGCTACGGCTACCAGCGCTTCGAGACCGAGCTGATGTGGATCACCGTGGCGATCCTCGCCGTGGTCATCTCGGTCATCCAGTTCGTCGGCGACTACGCGGCCCGCCGCCTGCACAAGCGCGGCGGCGGCTCGGCCCCGCTGCTCCTGTTCCGGCCGCTGCGCGGCGTACTGCCCGGCACCGCCGCCGCCGAATCGGTCACCAAGACCGGCTGACGCGGCGCCCACCAGGACTTCCCCGCGCACCCCGCGGGGCTGCACCACCCATGGAGAAAGGCACTTTTCGTGCGTAACACCGCCAAGATCACCACCGCTGTCCTCGCCGCCGGAGCCCTCACCCTCGGGCTCTCCGCCTGCGGCTCCGACAAGGGCTCCGGCGACAAGGACGGCCCGCTCGTCGTCGCCGCGACGCCGACGCCGCAGGGCGAGATCCTGGACTACGTCCAGAAGAACCTCGCCAAGAAGGCCGGCCTCGACCTCGAGGTGAAGGAATTCACCGACTACATCACGCCGAATACGGCCGTGGAGCAGGGCGAGGTCTTCGCCAACTACTTCCAGCACAAGCCGTACCTGGACGACTTCAACAAGAAGCGCGGCACCGACATCGTGCCCGTCCCGGGAGCCACGGTTCACCTGGAGCCGCTCGGCGTGTACTCGAAGAAGGTCAAGAAACTCGGTGAGCTGGAGAAGGGCGCCACGATCGCCATCCCCAACGACACCACCAACGAGGCCCGCGCGCTCAAGCTGCTCGCGGACAACGGCATCATCGAGCTCAAGAAGGGCGTCGGTTACGAGGCCACCCCCAAGGACATCGCCAAGAACCCCAAGAACATCCAGTTCAAGGAGCTCGAAGCCCCCACGGTGCCCCGCACCCTGAGCGATGTCGACGCCGCGGTGATCAACGGCAACTACGCGCTGGAGGCCAAGCCCGCCCTCAGCCCCGCCAAGGACGCCATCGTCGCCGAGCCCGCCAAGGGCAACCCCTACGGCAACTTCCTCGCCGTGAAGAAGGGCGACGAGAACGACCCGCGCGTGAAGAAGCTCGCCAAGCTCCTCACCTCGCCCGAGGTCAAGAAGTTCATCGACGAGAAGTACGACGGCGCCGTCGTCGCGGCGTTCTGACCGTGCGTACGTCCGCCATCGCCGCCGCGGCGGGGACCCTGGCCCTCGCGCTCGGCCTCACCGCGTGCGGCGCGGACGACCGGAGCGACGGCGCGCTCGTGGTCGGCGCCACGCCGACCCCGGCCGGTGAGGTCCTCGCGTACATCCAGCAGAACCTGGCGAAGAAGGAGGGGCTCGACCTCAGGATCACGGAGTTCACGGACTACGTCACGCCGAACACCGCGCTCCAAGAGGGCTCCCTCGACGCCAACCTGTACCAGCACGCCCCGTACCTCGAAGACTTCAACCAGTCCAAGAAGACGGACCTCGTGCCGGTCACCGAGGTGTACCTGCCTCCCATGGGCGTGTACGCGAAGAAGACCGAGGACATCGCGAAGCTCCCCACCGGAGCCACCGTCGGCGTCCCGAACGACACGACCAACGAGGGGCGGGCGCTCCAGCTGCTCGCCTCCAAGGGCCTCATCGGACTCAAGAAGGGCGTCGGCGGCACCGCCACGCCCGAGGACATCACGTCCAACCCGAAGAAGCTCACCGTCAAGGCACTCGAACCCGCGCAGCTCCCGCGCTCGCTCGACGACCTCGACGCGGCGGTCATCAACAACAACTACGCGCTCGACGCGGGCCTCAGCCCCAAGAAGGACGCCATCCTCCTGGAGTCCTCGAAGGGCAATCCCTACAACAACGTCCTCGCCGTCAAGAAGGGCGACAAGGACGACCCGCGGGTGCGCAAGCTCGCGAAACTGCTCCGCTCGCCCGAGGTGAAGAAGTTCATCGAGGACACGTACAAGGGATCCGTCCTGCCCGTCGAGGCGGGCTGAACGGCCTCCCGCGCGCGTGACACCGACGGGGTCCTCTCCCGCACCGGGAGAGGACCCCGTGGTGCGTCTGTGCCCGTGCATGCTGCATGCTGGGCACTTCAGAAGACCGAAAGGTGAAGGTCCTTCAGGTCTATGAAGGGTATGGAGCGGCGCATGACTACAGCCTCCTCGGGCACAGCGGGCACATCGGGGTTCCCCGACATCTCCATCAGCACGGAGCGGCTGGTGCTGCGCCCTCTCGAAGAGGCGGACGTCCCCGCGTACGCGGAGATGATGAACGACGAACTCGTCACGGCCTGGACCTCCGTGCCCCAGCCCTACACCGAGGCCGTCGCACGCGACTGGATCGCACGCCGCGCCCCCGCCGAACGCGCCGAGGGCCGCGGCATCGTCCTCGCCGTCACCGAGTTCCTCACCCAGCGACTTGTCGGCATCATCCAACTCCGGGGCACCGACTGGCGGGTGCGCTCCACCGAACTGAGTTACGTCGTCGCCCCCTGGGCGCGCGGTGAGGGGTACGCGTCCGAGGCCGCGCTCGCCACCGCCCAATGGCTGTTCCACGACCAGAAGTTCGAACGCATCGAGCTGCGCACCGCCGCCGACAACACCGCCGCCCAGCAGGTCGCCCAGAAGATCGGCTGCATCAGCGAGGGCGTCCTGCGCGGCGCCTGGATAGCGCGCACGCGCAACGGCGGCGACCCGTTCGGCGGCTGGCTCGAGCTGCGCACCGACCTCATCGTGTGGAGCCTGCTCCCCGAAGACCTCGAAGGCGTCTCCGAGAGCCTCGCCGACAGCGGGTTCTCCGCCTACTCCGACTGGAACTGAGTCCGGTCCGAGCGGGTACGCTCGCCGTGGTCCGGTGCCCTGCCCCACCCCCGCAGCCGCCGCCCCCGCACTGACGACCCGCGAGAACCCAGGAGACAGACGACGATGGCCGACCGGGTCACGGTGATCGGCTGGGACGGTACGCCGCTGACCGCCGCGGCACGCTCCGCGCTCAGTGCCGCGACGCTCGTGGCGGGCGCCGCCCACCACCTGGCACTCGACGAGGTCCCCGCCCGCGCCGAAAGGATCCGCCTCGGCAGCGTCGGCCTCGCCGCCCGCCGCATCGCCGCCCACCGCGGCACCGCCGTCGTCCTCGCCGACGGCGACCCCGGCTTCTTCGGTGTCGTACGCACCCTGCGCGCCCCGGAATTCGGCCTGGAGGTCGAAGTGGTGCCCGCCGTCTCCTCCGTCGCCCAGGCCTTCGCCCGCGCGGGCATGCCCTGGGACGACGCCGAGGTGGTCGTCGCCCACCGCCGCACCCTGCGCCGCGCCGTGAACGTCTGCCGCGCCCACCCCAAGGTCGCCGTCCTCACCTCGCCCGGCGCGGGCCCCGCCGAGCTCGGCCTGCTGCTCCAGGGCGTCCACCGCACCTTCGTGATCTGCGAGGAGCTCGGCACCGAACGCGAGCAGGTCTCCGTCGTCACCTCCGAGCGGGCCGCCGACCACAGCTGGCGCGACCCCAACGTCGTCATCGTCATCGGCGGCGCCGCCGCGGCCGCCGACACCGGCTGGATCATGGGCCGCGAACCGGGCGCGGGACCGCGCGGCTGGGCGCTGCCCGCCGCGGAGTACGGCGGCGACATCTGGCTCGGCGAGGGCGAGAGCGACCGGCTGCGGGCCGCGCAACTCGCCCGTCTGGGCCCGCGCGTGGGCGACCTCGTCTGGGACATCGGCTGCGGCAGCGGCGCCTTCACCGCGGAGGCGGCGCGGTTCGGCGCCGCGGTCATCGCCGTCGACAGCGACCCCGACGCCCTCGGCCGCACGACGGCCGCCGTCCGCCGCTTCGGCGTCCAGGCGCAGACCGTGCACGGCGTCGCCCCGCACGTCCTCGAAGACCTGCCCGAACCGGATGTCGTACGTGTCGGGGGCGGGGGAGCCGCGGTGGTCTCCGCGGTCGCCGACCGCCGTCCCGAGCGCATCGTGACCCATGCCGCGACACGCGACGCGGCCGAACTCATCGGCAGGGATCTCAGCGAGCACGGATACGCCGTCGAGTGCGCCCTCCTGCAATCCGTGGAGCTCGACACCCGGGCGTGGCGCGAGGAGAAGCGGACCGTGGCGTTCCTGCTCTCCGGGCGGTTGCCCGACCGTTCCCCGTGACCCTGCCGGCGCGCGGTGCGGGGTAGGCTGGCCGATTGTTGTACTGCACCCGGGTGCCATGGAGTTCGTTGGCCGATGTCCGGAAAGCTCGCCCGGTTTCGGGGGGTGTGTGGTACGGCATGACCGGAGGACGCGCAACGTGGCGCAGTCCACAGCGGGCCGTGGCCGATCAAGCTGCCACGGCGGCGGACGGACAGGGACAATGCCTGTTGTCCGGTGCGCGGTTCGTGCCGCGGGGCGCACACGCTCGTTGAGGATGACGGGCGGTTGGTGCGCCGCTCCGGGCGATGGGACCTCCCCGGCCGAAGGCTGAGGGGCGGTCGAAGAAGCACTAACCGATGGGCGAGGGGTTACGCATGACCGACACCGGCCAGGTCCCGGGTGAGGGGCTGCCGGAGGGCGCAGGCAATGATGTGCCGTCCGGGCCCGTGCAGGGCATGGGGGCGCAGCAGCCGGGCGTTTCCGCTCCGGGTGCGTATCCCTTTGCCGACCCTGCGGACCCCGCCGCCGCTTCCGCCGACGAGGACGACCTGCTGTTGATGCCGGGCGCCCAGGGGGCGTGGGGCGAGGGTCTCGCCGCGCAGGGCGGGTACGGCGGCCAGCAGGCCCACGCCGCCCATCAGCCGGGCCCGCACGAGACGTCCGGCAGGGACAGCGGTTCGGTCGACCTGAACGGCGTCCGGCTGCCCGGTTCCCCGCCCGCGCCCTCCCACCCGGGGCCCGCGCGGCGTCCGCTGCACCACGGCCCGTCGGGTCCCGCCGTGCCGGACGGCTCGGGAAGCCCGGTGCGTTCGCTCGCCGACCGCGGGCCCGCGCCGGCCCACCACGCGGGGCCGGCGACCGGACCCGAGTACCTCGACATCCCGCGGGACGACGCGGGTCTGCCGCTGCCGGGACCGCAGCTCGGCGAGATCCCGCCGCAGGGCGGGGCGCCGTGGGGGACCCCGCAGGAGCAGACCGGGCCCGAGGCTTACGCCGTACCAGCAGAAACGGTCGTCCCATCCGTCACGGAGACCCCGGTCACCCCAGGTGCCCCGGAAGCCGCGGGCGACCCACACGTCACACCGGCACCACGGATCGCCGAAGCGCCGCAGACCGCGGAAGCGCCGCAGACCGCGGAAGAACCGCAGGCGCAGGACGCCGTTCCCTTCGCGCTTCCCATGGAGGAGCACGCGACCGAGGCACCCGTGACTGAGGCACCCGCGACCGACGCTCCCGCGACGGAGATCCCCGCGGCGGAGACTCCCGCGACGCCCGTGGCCGCCCCCGGCTTTCCGCACGCCGCGGACGCCGGTGCCGGTCAGGCCGGCCCGGTGGCCCAGCAGGGTGCCGAGCTCGGCCAGGTCCCGTCGGAGGAGCAGGAGTTCCCTGCGGCGGAGCAGCCCGCGTTCGCACACGCCGTGCCCGCGGGCGTCGGACAGCCCGCGTTCGCCGTCGCCTCCGCACAGCCGTGGGACGGCGCGCAGATGCCGCACGCCGCCGCAGCCGCGCAGCCCGGCTTCGCCCCCGAGGCGAGGCACGCCGCACCAGGCCCGCACCACCCCGAGGGGCAGCCCGCCCAGGGCCCCGCGCCGATGGACACCTCGCTGCCCGGCGGGTTCGACGGCACCCAAGGCCCCGTGCCCCTCGGTCAGTTCGTACCGGTGGACGGCACGGTTCCGACCACGCCCCACCTGGCCCCGACGCCGCCGCACCCCATGGCCGTGCCCCAGGAGGACCCGGCGGGGCAGCCTGCCCCCGAGGGCGCCGAGGGCACGGAGGCCGCGCCCGCGCAGGCCGAGGCAGCCGAAGCCCAGGTCGCGGAGGCCCCGGTCGCGGAGGCCCCGGTCGCGGAGGCTCCGGTCACCGAGGCCCCCGCAGTCGAGCCCGCCACCCCGGACACGACGCCGGAGGCCGCGCAGCAGCCCCCCGTCGCCGTCACCGTCCCCGCCCCGCGCGACGGCGCCCAGCCCACGCCGCTGCCGGACGCCGCGCAGGACGAGGCGACGGGCGCGGCGGCTGCCGACGCCGCACCCGCGGCGGCTCCCGACGCTGCCCCCGAGGTCGCGCCCGACGTAGTCTCCGAGGTCACAGGGACCCCCCAGGCCCCGCCCGTCTCCGGTGTGCCCCGTATTGTCTCCTCTGCGGCGGCTCCGACCGAGTTCCCGGCCGCCCCCGAGACGGCCGACCCGGCCGACGAGTTGGACGAGGCCGACGAAGTCATCTCGTTCGAACCGATCGAAGCGAACGAAGTGACCGAAGTGGCCGAAGCACCCGAGATGGCCGAAGCGCCTGAAGCAGCCGTACCGGCCGCAGCCGCACCCGCGCCTGCGCCCGCCCCCCTGCCGGAGACGGCCGAGGAAGTCGCCGCCGACCCGGCCGTCGCGACCCCCGCGCAGCCCGAGGGCCACGAGCTCCTCGCTCCCGTCGCCGCGGCGGAAGCCCCGGAGGCGGGCGAGGGCCCGGACGCCGACGCCCCGGAGATCCTGATGGTCGCGCCCGCCGCGTCCGTCGACGCCCCGGAGCCCGAGGCATTCGCCGGAGCCGAAGCCGAGAGCGCCGCCGTCGCCGAGACCGAGACTGCGGCTGCCGCCGCGGCCGAGGCCGTCCCCGAACTCGCCGAGCCCGTCGCGTCCCCCGGCACCGCCGCTCCCGGCTATGCCGACGCGGAGCGCGAGGCCGTCCTGCGCGTCATGCGCGAGCGCCGCGACATCCGCAACGGCTTCCGCGCGGACCCCATCCCGCACGAGGTGCTGCTCCGCGTCCTGGAGGCCGCGCACACCGCACCGTCGGTCGGCCACTCCCAGCCCTGGGACTTCGTCGTCATCAAGTCCGCCGAGACCCGGCGCTCGATGCACGAACTGGCCGCGCGCCAGCGCGACGCGTACGCGAAGTCCCTCCCCAAGGGCCGCGCCAAGCAGTTCAAGGAACTGAAGATCGAGGCGATCCTCGACACCCCGGTGAACATCGTCGTCACCGCCGACCCGACCCGCGGGGGCCGCCACACCCTCGGCCGGCACACCCAGCCGCAGATGGCGCCCTATTCCTCGGCGCTCGCCGTCGAGAACCTCTGGCTCGCCGCCCGCGCCGAAGGCCTCGGCGTCGGCTGGGTCAGCTTCTTCGACGAGCGCGAGATGGTCCGCGCCCTCGGCCTGCCCGAGCACCTCGAAGTCGTCGCCTACCTCTGCGTGGGCTACGTCGACGAGTTCCCGGACGAGCCCGAACTGATGCAGGCAGGCTGGTCCAAGCGCCGCCCGCTCTCCTGGGTCGTCCACGAGGAGACGTACGGCCGCCGCGCCCTGCCCGGCGAGGACCCGCACGACCTGCTCGCCGAGACCGTGGCCAACATCCGTCCGCTCGACGCCAAGGCGCTCGGCGAGGCGTGGGAACGGCAGAAGCGGATGACGAAGCCGCCGGGCGCCCTCGGCATGCTGGAGATCATCTCCGCCCAGCTCTCGGGACTCTCCCGGATGTGCCCGCCGCCCATCCCGGAGCCCGCGGCCGTCGCCATCTTCGCGGGCGACCACGGCGTGCACGCCCAGGGCGTCACCGCCTGGCCCCAGGAGGTGACCGCGCAGATGGTCGCCAACTTCCTCGGCGGCGGCGCGGTCTGCAACGCCTTCGCCAACCAGGTGGGCGCCGAGGTCTGCGTGATCGACGTCGGCGTGGCGAGCGAACTGCCCGCCACCCCCGGCCTGCTGCCCCGCAAGGTCCGCGCGGGCACGGCCGACATGACGACGGGGCCCGCCCTGACGCGCGAAGAGGTCAAGGCGGCCATCGAGGTCGGCATCGAGACGGCCCGCGACCTCGTGGCGGCGGGCAACAAGGCGCTCCTCACCGGCGAGATGGGCATCGCGAACACCACGGCGTCCGCGGCCCTGATCTCCGTCTACACCGACACCGACCCCGCCGAGGTCACCGGTCGCGGCACGGGCATCAACGACGAGATGCACACCCGCAAGGTCGAGGTCGTCCGCCGTGCCCTGGACCTGCACCAGCCCGACCCCGCGGACCCGATCGGCGTCCTCGCGGCCATCGGTGGCCTGGAGCACGCGGCCATGGTGGGCCTCCTCCTCGGCGGCGCGTCCCTGCGTACGCCGGTGATCCTGGACGGCGTCAGCGCCGGCGCCGCCGCCCTGGTGGCCCGCGCGATCGCCCCCGAGGTCCTCGCGGCCTGCATCGCGGGACACCGCAGCGCCGAGCCCGGCCATGTCGCGGCCCTCAACAAGCTGGGCCTGCGTCCCCTGGTCGACCTGGACCTCCGCCTCGGCGAGGGCACGGGCGCGCTCCTGGCCCTGCCGGTCGTCCAGAGCGCGGCCCGCGCGATGCACGAGGTGGCCACGTTCGACTCGGCGGGCGTCACCGAGAAGTAGTGCCCGAGCCGGGGGACTGTTCCGGCAATTCGGGATCGGGCGGGGCTCGGGGGAGAACCCCGGCCCCGCCCCAGCCATACTGAACCCGCACGTCAAAGGGCCGCTCCAGCGTCGCAGCGGCAGCCGTAACGCCCGTACGAGGAGCCACCCCGCCATGGCCGAAAACCCCGCCTACCCCGTAGGCCTCCGCCTCACCGGCCGACGTGTCGTCGTCCTCGGCGGCGGCCAGGTCGCCCAGCGCCGCCTCCCGGCCCTGATCAAGGCGGGCGCGGACATCACTCTCGTATCCCCGTCGGCCACGGCCTCCGTGGAAGCGATGGCCGACGCGGGCGAGCTCACTTGGACCAGGCGCAGGTACGAGGCGGGCGACCTCCAGGACGCCTGGTACGCGCTGATCGCCACCAGCGACGCGGAGGCGAACACCCGGGCCTCCGCCGAGGCCGAGGCCCACCGCGTCTGGTGCGTCCGCTCCGACGACGCCGAGGAGGCCACCGCCTGGACCCCGGCCACGGGCCGCTCCGAGGGCGTCACGGTCGCCGTCCTCTCCTCCGACATCAACGACCGGGACCCCCGCCGCACCGCCGCCATCCGCGACGCGGTCGTCGAGGGCCTGCGCGACGGCAGCCTCGTCGCCCCGCACCTGCGCACCCGTACCCCCGGCGTCGCCCTCGTCGGCGGCGGCCCCGGCGACCCCGACCTGATCACGGTCCGCGGTCGGCGCCTCCTCGCCGCCGCCGACGTCGTCATCGCCGACCGCCTCGGCCCCCGCGACCTCCTGGACGAGCTGCCGCCGCACGTCGAGATCATCGACGCCGCGAAGATCCCGTACGGCCGTTTCATGGCCCAGGAGGTGATCAACAACGCCCTGATCGAGCACGCCAAGCAGGGCAAGGCCGTCGTCCGCCTCAAGGGCGGCGACCCCTACGTCTACGGCCGCGGCATGGAAGAGCTCCAGGCGCTCGCCGAAGCGGGCATCACCTGCACCGTCGTACCCGGCATCTCCAGCTCGATCTCGGTCCCCTCGGCGGCCGGCATCCCCGTCACCCACCGCGGCGTCGCCCACGAGTTCACGGTGGTCAGCGGCCACGTGGCCCCGGACGACGAGCGCTCCCTGGTCGACTGGGAGTCCCTCGCCAAGCTGCGCGGCACCCTCGTGATCCTCATGGGCGTCGACAAGATCGGCAAGATCGCGGCAACCCTGATCGCCCACGGCAAGTCCGCGGACACCCCGCTGGCCATGATCCAGGAGGGCACGACGGCCGCCCAGCGCCGCGTCGACGCGACACTCGGCACAGTCACCGAGGCGGTCCGTGCCCACGAGGTGAAGCCCCCCGCCGTCATCGTCATCGGCGACGTGGTGAAGGTCGGCCCCGAGCCGCTCACCTGACACACCCCGTACCCCCGCAAGTAACCAGCGGTAACGGAACCCGTCCGGAGCCGTTGGCACCACACCCAGGACAAGGCAGTATCACCCTGTGGCTGATCTCATCACCGTCGACGACCCCGACGACCCGCGCCTGCGCGACTACACAGGCCTGACCGACGTGGAGCTGCGCCGCAAGCGCGAACCGGCCGAGGGCCTGTTCATCGCGGAGGGCGAGAAGGTCATCAGACGGGCCAAGGACGCGGGCTACGAGATGCGCTCGATGCTGCTCTCCGCCAAGTGGGTCGACGTCATGCGCGACGTCATCGACGAACTCCCGGCCCCGGTGTACGCGGTCAGCCCGGACCTCGCCGAGCGGGTCACCGGCTACCACGTGCACCGCGGGGCCCTGGCCTCCATGCAGCGCAAGCCGCTGCCCACCGCCGACGAGCTCCTGTCGACGACGCGCCGCGTGGTCGTCATGGAGGCGGTCAACGACCACACCAACATCGGCGCCATCTTCCGCTCCGCCGCCGCCCTCGGCATGGACGCGGTGCTGCTCTCCCCGGACTGCGCGGACCCGCTGTACCGCCGCTCGGTGAAGGTCTCGATGGGCGCTGTCTTCTCGGTCCCGTACGCCCGGCTCGAATGCTGGCCCAAGGGCCTCGACGGTGTGCGCGAGGCGGGCTTCGACCTGCTCGCCCTCACCCCGGACGAGAAGGCGAAGTCCCTGGACGAGGTGGCGCCGCACCGCATGGACCGCGTGGCGCTGATGCTCGGCGCCGAGGGCGACGGCCTCTCCACCCAGGCGCTGGTCGCGGCCGACGAATGGGTCCGCATCCCGATGGCCCACGGCGTGGACTCGCTCAACGTGGGCGCGGCCGCGGCGGTCGCGTTCTACGCGGTGGCGACGGGCCGCCCGCAGCTCTGATCAGCTGCGGGGGTCGTGCTGTACCGGACCGATCGGCCCGCTCTGCTGTGACCACTGCGGGTGTACGCCCGTGTCGCCGAGGCTCCGGGCGGGCCCCTGGCACCCCTGCGCCGCCGCGATGCCGAGTGCCACAAGCAGCGTCACGACCACGAAGACGAAGATCCGCTGACGCAGCAGCCGCGGATTGGCGGGCCCTCTGCGACCCGTCCCCGTGGTGCGCGGCCCCGGGCGCCGGGCGCCGCCGCGCGTGGTGTTGCGGGGCCCCGACGGCCGGGAGCCCGGACCGGGCCGCGAGGCGCCGGTCCGCGACGATCCGGTACGAGAGGTGCCTGTCCGGGAGGAACCGGTCCGGGGAGAGCCGGTCCGCGAGGGACCGGTCCGCGGCGCCGCGGTGCGGGACGCGCCGGACCGTGGCGGGGGAGTGGAGCCCGGGGCGGCACGCCGCTGCGTGCGCTCGTCCAGGTAGCTCTCGGCGAGCCGGCCCGTGGGCCGGTCGTGGTCCTGGCGGGGCGCCGGCGGCCGGACGTCGCCGATGCCCTGCGCCTCCCGGGCGGCGATCTCCTTCAGCCGCAGCGACAGCTGCAGCGTGCTCGGCCGTTCCTCCGGGTCCTTGGCCAGGCAGGCCCTGATGAGCGGCGCGAGCGCGTCGGGCACACCGTGCAGCTGCGCCTCCTCGTGCACCACCCGGTAGAGCATGACCTCGGAACTGCCGTGTCCGAAGGGCGAGTCCGCCATGCCCGCGTAGGCGAGGGTGGCGCCGAGCGCGAAGACGTCGGTGGCGGGGGTGACGGCGGCGCCGCGCACCTGCTCGGGAGCGAGGAAGCCGGGGGAGCCCACGGCGGTCCCGACGTGGGTCAGCGTCGAGGCACCGGTGGCCCACGCGATCCCGAAGTCGATGATGCGCGGCCCCTTGGGGGACAGCAGGATGTTGGACGGCTTGAGGTCACGGTGTACGACACCGGCCTCGTGGACGGCCACGAGCCCCTCGGCGAGCGCGGAACCCACCACGGCGACGTCGGCCGCGGAGAGCGGACCCTCGGCGGCGACCTTGTCGTGCAGGGAGGGGCCGGGGACGTACTGCGTGGCGAACCAGGGCCGGTCGGCGTCGAGGTCGGCGGCGACGAGCCGCGCCGTGCAGCCGCCCCTGATCCGGCGGGCGGCGGACACCTCGCGGGCGAACCGCGACCGGAACTCCTGATCCTCCGCCAGGTCGGGCCGGATCACCTTGAGGGCGACGCGCTGCCCCCGCCGGTCCGACCCCAAATAGACGACCCCCATGCCGCCGGCGCCCAGGCGCCTGTGCAGCCTGAACGAGCCGACGACACGCGGGTCCTCGCGCCGGAGCCGCATCATCGCCATGTCCATCCCCGCTACCCGGTCCGTCTGACGAGCCACAGCTTACGTTTCCGCGGCCGGGCACGTGCAGAGGCCGCGCCCTCGCGGGGCGATCGATTGTCAGTGCCGGGTGGGAAACTTGAAAAGTGGTCAGGGGCGGGGGGAGCCGCGGCCGTTGCCGCCGCTGGCTCCCCCAACCATCCATCACTGAAGGGGGATTGATCCCGTGAAGGGTGACCGTGTGGAGATAGTCGTGGATGCCGGTGACACGACCCGGACGTACGAAGTGGTGGCGAGCAGGGCGGGGCGCCGGGTGGAGACGGCGGTGCGCAGGGGAGTGGTGGAAGTGAGCGAAGTCACCCGTAGCGGCTCGGTGGTCCGCACGGCGCGGTTCATGGCCACGCGGGTCCTGGCCCTGGTCGAGCAACCGGTCCCCAGGGAGGACTCCTCCGAGGTCAAGGCCGTCCCCTCAGGGTCTTCCCCGAGTCCTAGGACCACGTCCTAGGCCCCCGTCTCCACCCACGGGAGTACGTGCGCGCCGATCGGTCATCCTCCGGGAGGCCAGGCATTCGGTACGAGGGCATGACGCCCGGTGGGTCCCGCGGACCTAGATTTGAGGTCAAGCGGCGGGTGGAGCACTCGTCCCCCGAGGTCAGACACTCGCCGCTTGCCAAAACCACATCGAAGGGGTCAGGAGAGGAATCATGGCGGACACGGCACCGCGGACCATGATCCGCACGCAAGGGCGCAGGTTCTCCGCGTTCGGCGTCCGCCCGTCCGGTACGCGCCATCCCCTGGTGGCGACGGCCATGGTCCTCCCTCTGGCAGCCCTGCTCGTGGTCGTCTTCGGCGGCTGGGAAGCAGTGGTCACACAAGCGTCGTCCGTGGGCGTGATGCTGGGGCGCTGAGCGGCGCCCCAGGCCCGGAAGAGCGGTCCGGGCGGGGACATCCGGCCATGAAACCCCGTGGGGACGGGGGTGCGGCGGACGGCAGAATGCCCGCGCAGCTGGGGAGCTGCGCGGGCATTGCCATGCCTGGCGGGGCGCCCGACGGGCACGTACGGCATCCAGCACGTGGGGGCCCGCCATGGCGGGGCGTTCTCCTGGTGGGCCCGCGGCGCGGGAGGCCCTGGGGGTCGGTTGCGTCCGCGCGCTGTCCTGACCGCCGGAAGCGGGCGCTGGGGGCACCTCGCGTGGGCGCGAGGGGCGTTCGCGCCCCACGGGGGACTCCGCCCAGGCCCCGGCCCCCGGGGGCGCCGACCGGTGTACCGACCAACGGGGCGCCTCTGGTGCACCCCCGCCCCGGGGCGGAGATGCGGGCCGACCCTTGCGCTGGGACTGCCTGAGGCCTGCCCCACCTGGTACACCCGGCACGGGACGCGTCTCGTCCGGCGGGGCGGAACGCCCAGGGCCCCGCCCTCCCGGTAACACGCGGGCTCGACCGGGCGCGCGCCCAGCCCCGTTGGGTACGCCGACGCGGGGCTGTGGCCTCCGGGGCCCCAGCCGGGGCATGCGCCTGCACCGTGGCCGTTCCTCAACGGCCTCAACGGTCTCAACGGCCACCAAGTCCCCGGGTGCCGGGCCCGAGGGCGAGGTCGACCCGGGCCTCGCCCGGGTGCGTACGCTTCGGGCGTGTTGTTCTCGACCGTCTACGGAGCCCCGTGACCGCCGCCGTTCTCGCCGTTCTCGCCGATTCCGCCCGTGCCGTTGCCCACCGGCGGGCCGATGAGGTCTGTGCCTGTGGGGACGGGGACGCCGTGCTCGCGGACAGGTCGGACGCGAGCGTCGTCCGGCACGGGGACGTCGTCGCCAAGGCGCATGCCCCGGACACCGACCCCGCGGAGCTCGCCGTGCGGCTCGACACGGCCGCCCGGATGCCCGGGGTGCTTCTCGCGCCCTCCGCGCCCGGCGCGACCCGCCTGCACGGGCGACTCGTCACCTTCTGGCCCCACGGCACCCCGGTCGACCGCGACGACCCGGACGCCGCCCCCTGGGAAGCCGCCGGTGCTCTCCTCGCACGGCTCCACGCCGCCCCGGTCCCGGGCCCGGTCCCGCCCATGCGCGGGCCCGCCAAGGCGGCCCGTGCCGTCGCGCGGCTGCGCGCCGCCGGGCCGCATCCCGCCGCGTCACCCGTCCTGCGGGCCTGGGCGGGGCTGCCGTCCTGGGCCCGTGACGAGGCCCCCGCGCCGGGACCCCGCGCCCTCTGCCACGGCGACCTGCATCTGGGCCAGCTGGTGCGCGGCCCCGACGGGCGCTGGCTGCTCATCGACGTGGACGACCTCGGCGTGGGCGACCCCGCGTGGGACCTCGCCCGTCCCGCCGCCTGGTTCGCGTGCGGGCTGCTCTCCCCGCAGGAGTGGACCCGCTTCCTGGACGCCTACCGGGACGCCGGCGGACCGGCCGTTCCCGCCGACGGCGCCGATCCCTGGCCCACCCTGGACGTCCCCGCCCGCGCCCTGACCGTGCAGACCGCGGCGCTCGTGATCGTCAAGGCCGTCGCGGCCGACCGCCCCCTCGACGAAGTCGAACAAGCCCTGGTGGATGCCTGTGCGCGCATGAGTGGAGTCGAGGTCGGCCCGCCGGAGTTGGCGCCGGACACCACGAAGTAGGGTGCAACGCACCGAAGCCGGGCAGTCTCCCGGCGAAGCAGTCACCACCGGCGAGGAGTTGAGCCGTCCATGCAGTGCCCCAAGTGTCACGCACCGATGCACACGTACAACCGAAATGGCGTCCAGATCGAGCAGTGCAACGGCTGCCGCGGGATATTCCTGGACTACGGCGAGCTGGAGTCCCTGACCCGCCTGGAGGCCCAGTGGGGCCAGCAGGCTCCACCGCCCCCCGCCCCGCCGGCCGCCCCCCAGGGCTACCCCGCGGCCCCGGCCCCCGCCTGGGGCGCCCCGCACGGCGGCCACCACGGCCACGGGGACCACTACGGCCACAAGCGCCACAAGAGTTTCGGGCACATGCTCTTCTCCTCGTAAACCACAGAGGAACACGACGAAGCCCCGGCCGTGGGAACGGCCGGGGCTTCGTGTGGATGGTGCGCGATACTGGGATTGAACCAGTGACCTCTTCCGTGTCAGGGAAGCGCTCTCCCGCTGAGCTAATCGCGCAGGTGACTGCGATGATGATGTCCTGCGTGTGCTGCGTACTGCGTGCGCGATACTGGGATTGAACCAGTGACCTCTTCCGTGTCAGGGAAGCGCTCTCCCGCTGAGCTAATCGCGCGGGGATCCTTGCGGACCGGATCTTCGGTTGTGCTGTGCTGCCAGTCGGACTGCTGTGCTGCCAGTCGTACTGGGCTGCGTGCGCGATACTGGGATTGAACCAGTGACCTCTTCCGTGTCAGGGAAGCGCTCTCCCGCTGAGCTAATCGCGCTTGGAGGTGGAGACGGGA
This sequence comes from Streptomyces venezuelae, assembly GCF_008642355.1. NCBI lineage: Bacteria > Bacillati > Actinomycetota > Actinomycetes > Kitasatosporales > Streptomycetaceae > Streptomyces > Streptomyces venezuelae. Next base: position 1,332,105 of record NZ_CP029193.1, on the reverse strand, counting down.
TTTGAACCCGTGTAGACGGCTTTGCAGGCCGTTGCCTCGCCTCTCGGCCACTCCACCAGGAGTATGAGGGTTCGGGAAGATCCCCCACTTCCTGCGAGCGGACGACCAGGTTCGAACTGGCGACCTCAACCTTGGCAAGGTTGCGCTCTACCAACTGAGCTACGTCCGCTTGTCTTTCCCGTTCCGCTTGCGCGTCCCGGCGACGTGTTGAACTCTAGCGGATTCCTGGGCCAGTACAAAAACGCGTTTGCGCAGCGTGCTGCGCTGTCCCTGGTCCGAGGCGCCGCCGACGCGCCGGTCATAGACTCGCAGCCGTGCACAACCCCCCTCTGACTACGTCTCCCGCGCTTCCTCCCATGGCGCGCTTCGGCCGTCTCGTGGCGACCGGTCTGCGCGACGTGACCAGCGATCCCGCGGCCCTGGACTCCACCGGCTTCTGGGCGGTGTCCGCGGATTTCGAGGGCGGCATGATCTGCGCCCGGTTCGACGACGTACGCGAGGAGGACATGCCCGCCCCCGTCCCCGGCAGGTGGCACGGCCCGGCCGCCGGGGACTGGACGTCGTCCCTCGACCGGGCCGCGTACACAGAAGGAGTGCGGCGGGTACGCGCGTACATAGCCGCCGGCGAGGTCTACCAGGCCAACCTCTGCCGCGTCCTGTCCGCGCCCGTCCCCGCCGACGCCGACGTGGACGCCCTGACCTCCCTCCTCGCACGCGGGAACCCGGCCCCGTACGCGGGAACGATCCGGCTGCCCGAGCACGGCGTGGAGCTCGCCACCGCCTCGCCCGAGCTCTTCCTGCGCCGCGAGGGGCGTCATGTGGAGTCGGGCCCCATCAAGGGCACGGGCCGCACCGAGGCGGACCTCCTGGAGAAGGACTACGCGGAGAACGTCATGATCGTGGACCTCGTCCGCAACGACCTCGGACGCGTCTGCGCCACCGGCTCCGTCACCGTTCCCGACCTCTGCGTGGTCGAGAAGCACCCCGGACTCGTCCACCTCGTCTCCACCGTCGCCGGTGAGCTGCCGCCCGGGGCGGGCTGGCCGGAGCTGTTCGACGCCGCGTTCCCGCCGGGCTCCGTCACCGGCGCCCCCAAGTCCAGCGCCCTGCGGATCATCGACGAGCTGGAGACGGCACCCCGCGGCCCGTACTGCGGCGGCATCGGCTGGGTCGACGCCGACCGGGGGACGGGCGAGCTCGCCGTAGGGATCCGTACCTTCTGGATCGACAGGGGCGAGGGTGTCCTGCGCTTCGGGACCGGCGCGGGCATCACCTGGGGTTCGGACCCCGAGGGGGAGTGGCGGGAGACCGAGCTGAAGGCCGCGCGGCTGCTGGCGGTAGCGTCGGGCACGTACGAAGCGAGCGGAGGAACCACAACGTGAAGATCTGGCTCAATGGCGGGCTGCAGGACCTCGACGACGCCCGCGTCTCCGTGCTCGACCACGGGCTGACGGTGGGCGACGGCATTTTCGAGACGGTGAAGTCGGTCGAGGGGCGTCCCTTCGCCCTGACCCGCCACCTGGCGCGGCTCGCCCAGTCGGCGCGCGGCCTCGGGCTGCCCGAGCCGGACCGCGACGAAGTGCGCCGCGCCTGCGCCGCCGTCCTCGAAGCCAACCCGCTCCCGCTCGGCCGGCTCCGGATCACCTACACCGGCGGTCTGTCACCGCTCGGCTCCGACCGCGGCGACCAGGGCACCACGCTCGTCGTCGCCCTCGGCGAGGCCAAGCAGCGCCCCGACACCACCGCCGTGATCACCGTGCCGTGGACCCGCAACGAACGCGGCGCCCTGACCGGCCTGAAGACCACCTCGTACGCGGAGAACGTCGTGGCCCTGGCCCGCGCGCACGAACACGGCGCCTCGGAAGCCCTCTTCGCCAACACCGTCGGGCAGCTCTGCGAGGGCACGGGCTCCAACGTCTTCGTCGTGCTGGACGGCGAGATCCACACCCCGCCCGTCGCCTCCGGGTGCCTCGCGGGCATCACGCGCGCGCTGGCAGTCGAGTGGACGGGCGCGCGTGAGACCGACCTGCCGCTGGACGTCCTGGACCGCGCCGACGAGGTCTTCCTGACGTCGACTCTGCGCGATGTCCAGGGCGTGCACCGCGTCGACGAGCGGGAACTCCCCGCGGCGCCGGGCCCGGTGACCGCCAAGGCGATGCGGATCTTCACCGAGCGCGCCGCCGACGACCTCGACCCGTGAGGCGCCAAGCCCGGGGAAACCCCGGTGACGCCGCGGGCCCTGTGCGGGTAGAACCAGAGGGATGACCACGACCCTGCGGCCGACCGGGCCGCTTCAGCAGGGCGCCGACGGCGCCAAGGCGCGTACGTACGACGTCTGCGTCAACAGCCGTCCCGTCGGGTCCATAGGCCTCGCCACGCACGAGGTCTTCGGGCCCCGCGTCTGCCGCCTCCACGACCTGCGGATCGCGGAGCCGGACCGCGGGCGCGGTCGCGGCACGGTCGCGGCGCTGGCCGCCGAGGAAGTGGCGCGCGGCTGGGGGTGCACGCGCATCGAGACGACCGTCCCCGCCGACGCGGCCGCCGCGCTGCGGCTCCTCACGGCGCTCGGCTACGTCGAGCGGAGCCGTCGGCTGACGAAGCCGCTGACGGACCCGGCGCCCGCGCTGCCCATCGGCACCGAGGGGCGTCCGATGACGGAGGCGGAGGCCGGACCGTGGCTGGTGCGCGCGAAGGAGCTCTACGCGAGCACCTGGACGGACCGCGGCCTCTCCGAGGACGAGGCGCGCGCCAAGGCCGAGAACGACCACGCCCGCGCCCTGCCGCGCGGTCTCGCGACACCGGACACGTGGCTGAGCGTCCTCATCCACGACGGCGTCCAGGTGGGCACGTTGTGGCTGTCGGTGCTCGACGGCGACGCGTTCGTCTACGACGTCGCGGTCCACGCCGAGTACCGCGGGCACGGGCACGGCCGGTCCCTGATGCACCTCGCCGAGGCGCAGGGCCGTGCGGCGGGCCGCGACCGCATCGGACTCAACGTCCTCGCCGACAACGCCCCGGCCCTGAACCTGTACGCATCGCTCGGCTACGAACCGGCGTCGTACTACTTCTGCAAGCCGCTGCTCTAGAAGTTCAGGAGGAGGCGTCCGCCGCGAGGAGGCGGTCGGTGATCTCCTCGACGCGTTCGCGCAGGCCCTCCTGGCTCTTGCCGCCGTCCAGGCGCTCGCCGCCGACGACGTACGTCGGGGTGCCGGTGACACCGATGGCCTTGCCCTCGGCCTGGTCGGCGTCGACGATCAGGATGTGCCGCCCGTCGATCAGGGCGGTGTCGAACTCCTCCGCGTCCAGACCGAGTTCGCGGGCCGTGTCCACGAGATGGGCCTCACCCTTGCGGTCGAGGTCCTCGACCCCGGCGAGCGCGGCCTCCACGTACGGCCACCCCTTGCCCTGCTCGAAGGCCTCCTCGGCTGCCTGGGCGGCGGCGAAGGAGTGCTTGTGCTTCTCGAGGGGGAAGTGCCGCAGGCGCAGCTCGACGCGGTCGCCGTAGCGGGCGCGCAGGGCGCGCACGTCGTCGAGGGCGGTACGGCAGTCGGGGCACTGCAGCTCGCACCAGACGTCGATGACGACGGGACGGGCGGGGCGGTCGGCAGGGGAGTCGCTCATGGTCACAGTCTCCCAGCCCGCGGATCCGACCGGTATCCGACCGGTATCCGACCGGCACCTGCGGAGGAGGGCCGACCCCGAGATGACCCGGAAATGTCCCCGAGGTCCGCTCCGGACATGGCTCAGCGGCGCCCACCCGGTGCAGGATGGAAGGGACGACAGCGTCTTTTCCCGACGTACGCCTGCATGCCTGGAGGACCGGATGATTGCCGAGACCGTCTGTTCCGCCGTGTCCGCGGCCGGGCTCGGCATCGCCGCGGTCATGGCCTACCGCAAGCGTTTCCTCTCCGCGGCCCGCCTCGCCGGATATGCGCTGGTGCCGATAGGCCTGGTGCTGACGGGCGTCGTGGGCTGGGCGGCCGACACGGCGTTCAGCCTCAAGGCGTGGGTCGGCTTCGGCCTGCTCGGCGCGGCCTGGCTCGTGTTCCTCGGCACGCGCGCCGTGGAGCGCCGCACCGGCGGGACCCGCAAGGAGCGGAAGGCCGCGAAGGCCGCCCAGCGCGAGGCCGTCGCCCCCGCGGCCTCGGCGCCCTCGCTCGGCGGCGGCCGGCAGGGCACGGCCCGGCCCGCGGCCAAGCCGCAGTCGGCCGCGCCCGCGGAGGACTTCAGTGACATCGAGGCCATCCTGAAGAAGCACGGAATCTGAGGTTCCCTCGTTCGGGTACGGACGGGGCGGGCCGGTCCCACGGATGAAGGGCCTCTGAGCGAGGGGTGGTACGCGCTCGGCGCTGGACTTTTCCCTGTTCACGGGTTCCGACGAACTGCCGCCCCGGCCGGGCGTGTTGGTCGGCAACCGGCCCGCGGCTGCGTCATCATCACGGCGAGATGCTTGACACCACCACAGAGGGCGATGCCGCCCCGCCGGACGACGGCGGAGACTCGGCACCGGCCCATGAGCGACGACCTGCGGCCGCGGAGCGGCACGCCACCGACGGCGAAGCGGAGCTGCCCCACGGTGACGAGGAGCGGCAGGGGTGCCTCTTCGCGCTCTCCCAGCCACCCTTGATGATCTTCCTGGCGGTGATCAGCACCCTGATCCTGGTGGCCACGCTCCACGACCTGCTGCTGCTCTAGGGCGTAGGCCCTAGGGGACGCTCTGGCCCGAGGCCTCCTTGCGGCGGGCGCGGTACGCGGCCACGTGCAGGCGGTTGCCGCAGGTGCGGCTGTCGCAGTAGCGGCGGGAACGGTTGCGCGACAGGTCGACGAAGGCGTGCCGGCAGTCCGGTGCCTCGCAGCGCCGCAGCCGCTCCTGCTCGCCCGCGACGACGAAGAACGCGAGGGCCATGCCGCAGTCGGCCGCCAGGTGGTCCGCGACGGACGCGCCGGGCGCGAAGTAGTGGATGTGCCAGTCGTAACCGTCGTGGTCGGTGAGCCGGGGCGTGGTGCCGGCCCGCGCGATCAGGTCGTTGAGGATCGCGGACGCGGCCTGCGGTTCCGGGTGCGCGAAGACCTCGCCGAAGCGGGCGCGGATGCGGTGCACGTCGGCGAGGTCGCCCTCCGAGAGCGCCCCGACGTCGCTCACGTCGTGGCTTCGTACGAAATCACCGAGCGCCGCCACGCTCGCGAGCCCGTCCGCGCCGTTCGTCTCCGGTGCGGTGTTCACCAGATCGACCACGGCGTCGAGAGAACACCGGGTGTCGTGGGTGATCAGCACGATTTGCTCCCTGGCCTGGGGGTCGGGCCGGTGCCCGCCGATGCTGGCCGATGCTAGCGGCTTCGCCACGGAACGCACCGGCGCCGTCGCCGCGGGAGGCCCGCGGCGACGGCGCCGGTGTCTGCATCTGTTCGCCTTGTGTCGTTGTGTCGTGACTGCTTGCGCCGTCGCCCCGAGTCGGACGGCGTGGCGGATCTCGACGCGCCGAGCGGCGCTCAGCTCTCGGCAAGGATGTGGGAGAGCTCCGTGTCGAGGTCGAAATGGCGGTGTTCCGTGCCGGGTGGCACGGCTGCGTCCGTTCGCTTGAGGAAGGATTCCAGGGCCCGCGCCGGGGCCTCGAGCAGAGCCTCGCCCTCCGGGGAACTCAGGGCGATGCAGACAACGCCCTGACCGTGGCTCCGGGACGGCCAGACTCGGACGTCGCCGGTACCGGTGGGCCGGTGCAGGCCCTCGGCGAGGAGGTCGCGGGCGAACACCCACTCGACGGTTTCCTCGGCTCCGGTGTGGAAGGTGGCGTGCACGGCATAGGGATCGGCCGTGTCATACCGCAGTCCTGCGGGAACAGGCAGTGAGGACTCGCTCGACACAACGAGGCGCAGGTGCAGCTCGCAGCTGACCGTGGTGTTCATAAGCGCCAGGGCCTTTCGCTCAGTGTGCGCTCGGGGATTCGCACGTCGGCGAAATCGACATGCCACCTACGGTGCCGTTGTAAACCCCTCTGAGGGATTTGCGTGTCTTTAGACGCCCCGTATGGCGGATTGTCCCATCCATCCATGCGCCCATTCCGGTGATGGGTTTCCGTCCGGTAGGGTTTGGCTGCATGAATACGGGGAGTAACGATTCGGCGGGGGTCACGGATCCGACCGCCGGAGCCAGGTCCGACCAGCCGCTCGGCTCGCGGGCTCCGCAGTACATCCAGTCCCGCCGGGTGCTGCACCTGAGCTGGCAGGTGGGCGTCTTCATCGTCGGTCTCGCGGTCGTCGTCGCGGGCATCATCATGCTGCCGCTGCCGGGCCCCGGCTGGCTCGTGATCTTCGGCGGCATGGCGATCTGGGCGACCGAGTTCGTCTGGGCGCAGCTGGTGCTCCGCTGGACGAAACGCAAGGTCACCGAGGCGGCACAGCGTGCACTCGACCCGAAGGTGCGTCGCCGCAACATCATCCTGACCACGATCGGCCTCGTGATCGTCGCGGTGCTCGTCGCGGTCTACGTGTGGAAGTTCGGCATCACCATGCCGTGGAAGATCAAGGAGTGACCGCCGGGTCCGGGGCGGTCGGGAGCACCCGCTGACATGCGGTAATGTTCTTCCTGCGCCCGGGGCGATTAGCTCAGTGGGAGAGCGCTTCGTTCACACCGAAGAGGTCACTGGTTCGAACCCAGTATCGCCCACCCCGGATTACGGCCCGGAGGCTATTGAGCCTCCGGGCCGTTCTCGTATTCCCGCGCCCTTTAAGGGAATTGACGGGTCCACATGTTCGCGGCGGCCGGTAATCAGTGCATTCGGTTCAGGACATTCCGGAACCGGCGCGCGTCGCGCAGGCGTTGTTCGTACGTGGCACCGACCGCGAGCAGCAGCAGACCCGCGAGCGCGGGCGGCAGCCAGCGCGGCAGCGCGTCCACGACCTGCACGATGTACGGAGCCAGTTCGTGCAGCGCGTCCAGGGCGAGAACCGCGCCGCCGAGGACCAGCGGGGCCCGCAGCCGGTAGTGGGCGCCCGCCAGTGTCAGGGCCAGGGCCGCCGTGCCGAGCAGCAGCGGACGCTGCCAGTGCGCGTCGCCCCAGGCGGCCGCGAGGCTCGGGAGCAGCGTCACCGCGAGGCCGGGGCCGTACGCCGTCCAGGAGGAGACCGCCGGGTCGCGGCGCCGCCGCAGCCACCCGATGAGGAGTGCGGGGACGGTCACCGGCAGGGTGTATGCCTCCGGGGCCGACACCTCCCACGACACGAGGCGCACCCAGCTCGCCAGGACGAACAGCACCCCGGCCGCGTACCCGACGGCGTGCCGGTCGGCCCGCAGCGCGGTGCCGGACGCGATGACCCCGCAGAGCGCCAGGACGAGCGACAGGACGGGGGCGTCTCCCGCGGCGAGGACGACCGCCACGGCTCCGGAGACGGCCGCCATGATCTCCACGGGCGGTGTCAGCGGATGCGTGCCGAGACGGGCCGTGGCCGCCGCGGCGAGCGCGGGGACCGTCAGCGAGAGCAGCCCGATGTGCTCCGGGCGCAGGCCCCACGCGGCACCCGACGCGCAGACCAACGCGAGCGCCGCCGCCGACGCGGCGCAGGCGGCGAGCGCCGCGGTGCCGGGAGCGGGCGCCCCGGTCCGCACCGGCCGCACACAGGCCGCGAGGTGCAGTGCCGTCAGCACGCCGAGGGTGGTCAGGGTGGCCGTCTCGGTGGCCAGCGACAGGAACGCGACGCTCGCCGACGAGCCCAGCGCGAGGACCGACGCGGTCACCGCGGGAACGGCCGACGCGGCACGCGCGGCCACGGCGAGGAGGGCGGCGGTCGCCATCAGCTGAGCCACCACCCCGGCGCCGTACGGCAGGCGGAGCGCGGCGGGCAGCGCAACGAACGCGGACCACAGGAGCACCGGCGCGCCGTACCGTGCGGCCCGCCGCGCCGACTCGCCCAACGGCCCGGCCGTCACGGCGAGGACGGCGGCGACGGCGCCGAGCACCAGCGGGGCCAGGAGCGGGTAAGCGAGCGGCAGTTCGAGCAGCAGCGCGTCCCGGGCATCACCCGGTGCACCCGACCAGACGCGGGTCCCCCAGCCGAACGGGCCCAGCAGGGCGATCGCCGCGACCGGCAGCGCCCACAGCACCGCGAGCCCCTGCACCGCGGCCGACGCCGCGAGGACCCCGCGCCGCAGCGCCCACGGCAGCGAGGTGCGGACCACGGCCAACAGCGCCACGCCGCACGCCAGATACGCCGGCACCGTCCACGCGGCAGGAAGTGCGGTCCGCAGCATCCCGCCCGACGCGCCCACCACGAGCAGTCCGCACGCACCGGCCGCACCGCTCGTCACCTCGGCACCCTTCGCCCGCCATGCGGCCACCAGCGCGACCCCGGCGGCGAACAGCAGCAGCACGCCCGCGCGGGCCGCCCCACCGGGAGCCGACGCCTGCACGGAGAGCCAGCCGGCGCTCGCCGCACCCCACAGACCCAGCACACACGCGCCGGCCGTGGCGGCGGCCCGCACCGAACGGATGCCCGCCCAGAGCGCGAGCGCCGTGTCGAAGGCCGCCGTCACGAGCAGCGCGGCCGTCATCACATACGTATCGGCGTGCGCGGCGCCCGCCCACAGGATCAGGGGAAGCTGCGCCGCCACGATCGCGAACGGCAGCGGCAGGCGCAGTCCCCGGAGCAGCAGCCCGTACCCGGACCAGACCGCGGCAAGGACCGCCGAGGTGGCGGCCGCGTACCCGAAGGCGCTCACGTCCGGGAGCGCGAGGTAGCGCAGCGCGTACGCGTCGAGGACCGTCAGCGCCAGACCGAGGCCCGCCACCGCCTCCGCCGTCGAGCGCAGCGAGCGGCGCAGCAGGAACGCGGGCGTGCCGAGCGCCGCGAGCGTCACCGCGCCCAGGACCGCGCTCCGGCCGCCGATCCCCAAGTGGCCCCAGCTCACCACCGTGAACGCGATCGCCGCGATGGTCAGGAGCGCACCGCCCAGCGCGAGCAGGACGTTCTGGACGCTCGGCGGCGCGGCGTCGGGGGCGGGCGGCCCGGTCGGGCGAGGGGGCGGCCCGGCCGGGCCCGCCGCGCGCAGGACGCCGAGCAGCCAGGCCCGGCGCTGCAGCAACTGCGTTCTGCGCGACTCCAGTTGGCGCAGCTCCCAGTCGAGGATGCGGAGCTCCTCGGCAGGAGGCGGAATGTTCGTCATGCCAGGGAGTGTGGTCCGCGGCACACCGCGCGGCATGGGCGCGGATACTCAGAACGTACTCAGATCGGGTACGGGTCCCGGTGCGTCCGGCAGACTGCCCGCCATGGACTGGTGCCACTACCGCTTCCGCGGCGTCTGGGAACTCCCCGCGGCGCCCGCCGATGTCTTCGCCGCCCTGGAACGGATCGAGGACTATCCGCAGTGGTGGCCGCAGGTGCGCGAGGTGACACCGGTCGGCGGCCGCAGCGGTGCCCTCCGGTTCCGGTCCTTCCTCCCGTACGACCTGCGGGTCACCGCACACGAGCGGCGCAACGACCCCACCGCCGGGATTTTGGAGATCGGCATGACCGGCGACCTGGACGGCTGGATGCGCTGCACGGTCACCGCCGTACCGGACGGGGCCCGCGCCCGCTTCGACCAGGAGGTCGAGGTGCGCAAACCCCTGATGCGACGCCTCGCGGTCCCCGGACGTCCGCTGTTCCGGCTCAATCACGCCCTGATGATGCGCGCCGGACGGCGCGGCCTCGCGGCCCGTCTGCGAGCGGTTTGAAGGAACGGCGCCCGGACCTGTATTGTTCAGTGCGTTCCCGGGCGATTAGCTCAGTGGGAGAGCGCTTCGTTCACACCGAAGAGGTCACTGGTTCGAACCCAGTATCGCCCACCCGGAGAATGCCGGTCCGTCAGCAGACGGACCGGTTTTTTCATGCCCGCGCAGGGCGGCGGTGCTCGATGCCCGCCCTCAGGCCGCCGCCGGAAGATCGGGACGCAGCGGCCACGCCGGGTCCACCGCCTCCGGAGTGCCGCTCTTGGCGAACCACGCCTGGAGGCCGCGCGCCTGAGCCGCATGCCAGACCGCCTGCAACGTGTGCAGCTCGGCCGGTGAGAGACGCTCCAGACGCCCCGCGAAACGCCGCCCCACCGCACGCACCACGTCCATCGCCGCCTGCGCGTCCGCCGCCGCGTCATGCGCCTCCGACAGCTCCACCCCGTAGTGCGCGCACAGATCCGTGAGCGTCCTGCGGCCCTTGCGGTACCGGTCCAACTGCTTGTCCAGGACCCGCGGATCGATCACACACAGCGACGAGCCCTCCGTGTAGCGGCTCAGCGACGAGGCGCGGTGCCTGCGCAACTCCCGGTCCAGAATGGTCAGATCGAACGGCGCGTTCATCACCACGATGGGCCGCCCCGCCGCTCCCTGCTCGGCCAGATCGCGCGCTATCTCCTCCATCACCGGCGCCGGCCAGCGGCCGTTGCGCTGCAGGTGATCCTCCGTCAGTCCATGCACCGCGGTGGCGGACTCGGGCACGGGTACGCCCGGATTCACCAGCCAGCGGGTGATGCGCGGCCGGGTTCCCGCGCCCTGCTGGACGACGACGGCGGCCGACACGATCCGGTCGGTCTCGACGTCGACGCCCGTGGTCTCCGTGTCGAATGCGGCCAAGGGGCCCTCGTACCAGCACGTCATGGTGGTGCAACTCCTCGTTCGATCCCGGCAGATGACGTTCGGTCCCCTGCCCACGCTGGTGATACCCGGGCCGTTTGCGCTGTACGCGGCCCGGAGACAACAGAGGTGAGGGGCTTTTGAATTCGTCGCCCCGGAGCAACTACCAGGCTCGGAAGGTCAGTTGACCATGGCGCTCGCGCAGCCCGACCAGGGTGGGCTGCTGCCCGAGCGGATCGCACCGCCGCGCGGCACACTCGCCACCACCGCCTGCATGGAGACGCTTCAGGTGGGCTACCTGCACGCCGTCGCGGCAGCCGCGGGCTGCTCGCTCTCCCAGCCCTTTCCGGACAACGGCATCGACTGGCACGTCAGCCACAGCGCCCCCGGGCACACGGTCGACGACGAGGTCACCATCAAGGTCCAGCTCAAGTGCACGTACCAGATACCGCCGAAGCCCGCCGGACCCGCCTTCTCCTTCACGCTCGACAACGCACACCTGGAGAAGCTCGCCCGCACCCCGGTCTCGGTCCACAAGATCCTGGTCGTGATGCTCGTGCCCCGCTCCCAGGACGACTGGCTGCGCGCCGGGCACGACCGGCTCGACCTGCGGCACTGCTGCTACTGGACCAATCTCGCCGGGCACCCCGTGACCGGCCGGCGCAGGACCACCGTGCGCGTCCCGACCTCGCGGATCTTCGACGACCGCGCCCTCTGCGAGATCATGACGCGCGTCGGAACGGGAGGGAAACCCTGATGCACCGCCCCTTCGAGCACGACGAGTTCGACCACGACGAGTGCGACCCCGACCGGTCGGGGTCGTCCGTCCGGCCCCACCCCGCCCCGGCCCCGGGCGGCTGGACCGAGCCCCCCGAACCCTCCCGCGTCGACCCCTCCGTCCTCGGCGCGCTCCTCGCCCGGCACGGCTGGCAGCGCCGCGGCGGCGCCCCCGGCCGCTACGCACGCTGGACACCCCCGGGCCCCGGCGGCGCCGGCACGAGTCTGCTCGTCCCCGAGAGCCGCGCCTTCCCCGACTGCGAGGACCTCCTCGTGGAAGCGCTCGACGCGCTGTCCCGCAGCACCGCGCCCGCCGCCCGCGAGGTGCTCGTCGGACTCGCCGTGCCCAGCGACGAGATCCACTGGTCGCGCGACGTACGGACCGGACCCGCCGACACCGCGACCTGGCCCGAGGAGGAACAGCTGCGCTCCGCCGCCCGGCAGATGCTCCTCGCCGGCGCACTCGCCGCCCGCGGCCGCGCCGGGTACTACGGCGCACGGCACCGCGGGCCCGCCGCCGCGTCCCTGGAGAACGTGCTCGTCGGCCCCGCCACCGGCGGGCAGCGGCTCACCGCCTTCGTGCCCGTCGTGACCGGGCGGCCCCTCGCGGTCCGCCTCCACCAGGCGCTCTGCGCGGCCCGCGAGGCCATCGACTACCAGCGCGCCACCGGCGGCATGGACGCCTTCGACGGCGCAGTCGAAGCGGGCGTCAGCCACGAGCTGACCGAGGCCATCGTCGCCATGGTGCGCGGCACCGAGGGAGCGCGCGTCGCCGTGGAATGGGCGCCGGGCGCCGGGGTGCCCGAGGGCTGCGCCGCCCGCGCCGAACCCGTCGAGTTCTCGCCCGGCGACCTGCCCGCGCTGCGCGAGGCGGGCGCCCGCTACCTCCGCGACGAACCTTCGGTGCCGGTGCGGGTCACCGGGGCCGTCGTGCGGATGCGGAGAGCGGCGCCCCACGAGGACGGCACCGTGCGGATCCGGGTGATCGCGGGCGCCGACGTCCCGCACCTGCGGATGACGCTGGACGAGGAGGCGTACCGCATCGCGGGCCACGCCCACCTGGTCGGGCTGCCGATCCGCGTGCAGGGACGCCTGGAGAGCAGGGGCGGGTTCCGCAGGCTGACCGGGGCGAGCGGGGTGGTGCCCGTCCAGGTGGACGAGGCGGAGCGCGACCGGCTCATGAAGTCGCTCCAGGAGAACATCGACTTCTTCGAGGAGGCGTGCAGCACGGACTGAAGGGGTGGACGGGGGCACGGAGAGATCCGTTTCGCGGGCGGGCCCCGCGGCTCGGTACGATTCCCCTTGCGTACGCGTGACAGAGAGCGGCGCACCCCCCTTCAGGTAGGAGAGACCGGTGTCAGACGTCCGTGTGATCATCCAACGCGATTCCGAGCGGGAAGAGCGCGTGGTGACGACGGGCACTACGGCCGCCGAGCTCTTCCCCGGTGAGCGCACCGTCGTCGCCGTCCGCGTGGCCGGAGAGCTGAAGGACCTCGCGTACGTGCCGGCCGACGGCGAGGAGGTCGAGCCCGTCGAGATCTCCTCCGAGGACGGCCTGAACATCCTGCGCCACTCGACCGCGCACGTCATGGCGCAGGCCGTGCAGGAGCTCTTCCCCGACGCCAAGCTCGGCATCGGCCCGCCCATCCGGGACGGCTTCTACTACGACTTCGACGTCAAGGAGCCCTTCACCCCCGAGGACCTCAAGCGCATCGAGAAGAAGATGCAGGAGATCCAGAAGCGCGGGCAGAAGTTCTCGCGGCGCGTCACCACCGACGACGACGCGCGTGTCGAGCTCGCCGACGAGCCGTACAAGCTGGAGCTCATCGGCCTCAAGGGCAACGCCGCGCAGGCCGCCGACGGCGCCGACGCCGAGGTGGGCGCGGGCGAGCTGACCATCTACGACAACCTCGACGCGAAGACCGGCGAGCTGTGCTGGAAGGACCTCTGCCGAGGCCCGCACCTGCCCAGCACCCGCGTCATCCCCGCGTTCAAGCTGATGCGCTCCGCCGCCGCCTACTGGCGCGGCAGCGAGAAGAACCCGCAGCTCCAGCGCATCTACGGCACCGCCTGGCCGTCGAAGGACGAGCTGAAGGCGCACCTGGAGTTCCTCGCCGAGGCGGAGAAGCGCGACCACCGCAAGCTCGGCTCCGAGCTCGACCTCTTCTCCTTCCCCGAGGAGCTCGGCCCGGGCCTCGCGGTCTTCCACCCCAAGGGCGGCGTGATCCGCAAGGTCATGGAGGACTACTCGCGGCGCCGCCACGAGGTCTCCGGGTACGAGTTCGTGAACACCCCGCACATCTCGAAGGAGAAGCTCTTCGAGATCTCGGGCCACCTGCCGCACTACGCGGAGGGCATGTTCCCGCCCATCGAGTTCGACGAGCAGAACTACCGCCTCAAGGCGATGAACTGCCCGATGCACAACCTGATCTTCAAGTCGCGCGGGCGCTCCTACCGCGAGCTGCCGCTGCGCCTCTTCGAGTTCGGCACCGTGTACCGGTACGAGAAGTCGGGCGTCGTGCACGGCCTGACCCGCTCGCGCGGCTTCACGCAGGACGACTCGCACATCTACTGCACCAAGGAGCAGATGCCGCAGGAGCTCGACACGCTCCTGACCTTCGTGCTCGACCTGCTCCGTGACTACGGCCTGACCGAGTTCGAGCTGGAGCTGTCCACCCGCGACGACTCCGACAAGTTCATCGGCACGGACGAGGACTGGGCGGAGGCCACCGAGGCGCTGCGGCTCGCCGCCGAGAAGCAGAACCTGCCGCTGGTGCCGGACCCGGGCGGCGCCGCGTACTACGGCCCGAAGATCTCCGTGCAGGCCAAGGACGCCATCGGCCGGTCGTGGCAGATGTCGACCATCCAGGTCGACTTCAACCAGCCCAAGCGGTTCAACCTGGAGTACACGGCCGCGGACGGCTCGCGCCAGCAGCCCGTCATGATCCACCGGGCCCTGTTCGGCTCCATCGAGCGGTTCTTCGGCGTGCTCCTGGAGCACTACGCGGGCGCGTTCCCGGCCTGGCTGGCGCCCGTCCAGGCGGTCGGCATCCCGATCGGCGACGCGCACGTCACCTACCTCCAGGAGTTCGCCGAGAAGGCGCGCGCCCAGGGGCTGCGGGTCGAGGTCGACGCGTCGTCCGACCGCATGCAGAAGAAGATCCGCAACCAGCAGAAGGCCAAGGTGCCCTTCATGGTCATCGCGGGCGACGAGGACATGAACAACGGTTCCGTGTCCTTCCGCTACCGCGACGGCTCGCAGGAGAACGGCATCCCCGTCGACGAGGCCATCGCGAAGATCGTGAAGGCGGTCGAGGACCGCGTCCAGGTCTGACCCGGTGACACCGCGTTGAGCTCGGGCCCCGGGGACCTCTCCCCGGGGCCAAGTCATATGCTTCACCTCATGACGAGTGAGCCGGAGCAGCAGATCGGAGTCGGGTCGCAGGACGCGTTCCAGCGCCTGTGGACGCCCCACCGGATGGCGTACATCCAGGGCGAGAACAAGCCCACGGGCCCGGGGGCCGACGACGGCTGTCCCTTCTGCTCGATCCCGGCCAAGTCCGACGAGGACGGGCTGGTCATCGCGCGCGGCGAGCAGGTGTACGCGGTCCTCAACCTGTACCCGTACAACGGCGGCCACCTGATGGTCGTGCCCTACCGGCACGTCGCCGACTACACGGACCTGACGGCGCCCGAGACCCTCGAGCTCGGCGAACTCACCAAGCAGGCGATGCAGGCGCTGCGCACCGCGTCCGGCGCGCACGGCTTCAACATCGGCATGAACCAGGGAGCCGTGGCGGGCGCCGGTATCGCGGCCCACCTGCACCAGCACATCGTTCCGCGCTGGGGCGGCGACACGAACTTCATGCCGGTCGTCGGGCACACGAAGGTGCTGCCGCAGCTGCTCGCCGACACGCGCAAGATGCTGGCGGACGCCTGGCCGACGCCGCAGAGCGGCAACTGACGCAGTTCCATACCGTCAACCCCCCTGTGTCAAGAGGGGGGTTGGAGGTGGCTGCCCCACCTGCCACCCTGCCCTCACGGAGCACCTCGCGGAGCACCTGGTGAGGGAGGGGTCATGTCCGTCGGCATGTCACGGGCGGCCGACCCGGTCGATCCGGGGTGGGCGGAGTTCGGGCGGCTGCTGCGGTTCCACCGCAGGCGGGCCGGGCTCACCCAGCTGCAGCTCGGCAGGAGGGTGGGCTACCACCACAGTTTCATCAGCAGGCTGGAGGGCGGGCTGCGGGAGCCGCCCTTCGACCTGGTGAACCGGCTCGACGCCGTCCTGGTCACCGGTGGCCGGCTCGCCGCTCTCGTCGCTTTGCCGCCCCCTTCGTCGCGGTATGCGCCCGGTCCGCTTCCGGTGGCGCCCACGCTCTTCTCTCCGATCCCCGGGACCGACACATCCGGCGAAACGGCCTATCCGGCCGCGCTGCCCTGGCCCGTACGGCTGCCCGCCGAGGGGCTGGCCTGTCCGTTGCACGGCAGGGTGGGGTGCGCGACGCCCGACCGGGAGGCGGTGACGGATCTCCTGGCCGGGCTGACGGGACCGTACGACCGCGTCGGCGTCACGGTGGGCGCGGAGGCCGAGCTGCTGCACGGTCTGACGGCCGTGCTGGCCTGTCTGATCCGTGAGGCGTCCGGCCGTGCCACCGACGCGGGCGCGAGCACCGTGGAGCGGCTGCTGCGCGGGGTGGTGCGGTGGGCCGACGCGGTCAACGCCGGGGGACGGCTGCCGTACGGGCAGTTGCGGCTCGCCGCGCAGTACGCGCAGGTCGCCGGGCGGCTGCGGATGGAGCGTGGGCAGGGCGGCGTCGCCATGGCCTGGTTCGGGCACGGCCTGCGGTGGGCGGACGCCGCGCAGGACGCCGAGGCGCGGGCCACTCTCCTCTGCGACATGTCGACTCTCGTGCGGCTCGACGGGGACCCCGCATCGACGCTCGTGTACGCGCAGGCCATCGGGGCGGTGGATGTCAGGCGGCGCTGGATGACGACGCTGGCCGATCTGTATCAGGCGCGTGCGTATGCGCTGGGGCATGACGTGGCATCCTGCCGACGGCATCTGGCGATGGCGCGGCGCAGATTCGCCCGGCTCGACGACCGGGACCGGCTCGAAGCGCCCTGGCTCTCGGGCGCGGAGGGGGTGCTGCGGGTGGAGTCGGCGGCGGGTGGGGCGCTGCGGGATCTGTCCGTGGTGACGGGGGGCCGGGCCGTGGCCCGGCGGGCGGTCGAGGCCACGGCCCGGTCGTACGCGCTTCTGGCGCCGGCGATGCGCTCAACGCGGTTGCTGCTCACGTTGCGTCTCGCGGACAGCTGGGCGTGCGCGGGGGACCCCGTCGCGGCGGTGACCCTGGCGGGGCCCGTCCTGGAGGAGGTGGTGGGCGCGCGGGATCTGACGGTCGCCGTCGAGCTGCGCGGGCTGCACCGGCGGCTCGCGGGGCGGTGGGGCGATCTGGCGGAGGTGCGGGAGTACCGGGAGCGGGTGCGGGCGGTGTCGGAGTGAGGCGGAGCGGTTCGCCGGCCCTGCGTCGCCGCGCGCGACGGGCTCGGGCGTGTGCAGCCGGGATGGGGGCCGCCTCTGTTCCCGCCGGACGTCGCGGGGCGAACGCGTGCGTGGGTGGGGAGCATCCACCGGGGGCGGCGGGGTCGGCGCCCTGCCGACGCGCTTGCCAGTTCTTGACAGGGCGTGGCGGAGGGCTGGAATCCATTGACCGCGGACCGGGCCGGTGTGAGGGTTCCGCCAGCCACGAGGGTGTCATGTCACCGCCAGGTCGGAAGCGGAGCAGCGGGCACGGCCGCACCGCCTGACGCACGGGCTCCCCCTGGCTCGAACGAGCCGCAACACCTCTCACAAGGAGCCGTGATGCTCAGACGATCCGCAGCGGCCGGGATAACCCTGGCCCTGGCACTCGCGGGGGTGACGGTACCGGCGTCCCTCGCATCGGCGGCGCAGACCGCACCCGCCGCGGACAGACCGGACCCCCTCGCGAAAGCCGTCGCCGCCGCCGACAAGGCGGTGCGCAGCGGCCTCGACTCACTGGCCAGAGGACCCGAGGAGCAGTACGACCGGCAGCAGGTCACGCCCTGGCTCAAGGGCCTCTACTCGGTCGCGTACGAACGCACCTACCGCGGGCTGCCGGTCGTGGGCGGCGACGCGGTGGTCCTCGCCGACGGCAAGGGGAAGGTCCGCTCCGTCCGGGCCGCGACCGACGCGACGATCTCGGTCACCACCGAGGCGGAGGTGACGGCCGCGCAGGCGGTCAGGACGAGCCGTACGAAGCTCGCCGAGGTCAAGAAGGTCGATGCGAAGCGCCTGGTGGTCCGGGTCAAGAAGGACGTGCCCGCGCTCGCCTGGGAGACCGAGCTGACCGGCCGTACGAAAGCGGGCGACCCCAGCAGGCTGCACGTCTTCGTCGACGCGCGCACCGGCAAGGTCATCGACACCTACGACGACGTGCACGCCGGCACGGGACACAGCAAGTGGAACGGCCCCGGCCCGCTGACCATCGACACCTCGCGCTCGGGCAGCAACTACGTGCTGCGTGACACGACCCGCCCGGGTCTCCAGTGCTCGAACTACCAGGGTGGCGTCTTCACCAAGGCGACCGACGACTGGGGCACCGGCAACCCCACGAGCCGCGAGACCGGCTGCGTCGACGTGATGTTCGCCGCGCAGAAGCAGTGGAACATGCTCAAGGAGTGGGTCGGCCGCAACGGACACAACGGCAACGGCGGCAGCTGGCCGGTGAGCGTGGGCCTCAACCAGCTCAACGCCTACTGGGACGGCTCCTCCGTCACCATCGGCCACAACAGTGCCAACGAGTGGATCGCCGGAGTCGACGTCGTCGCCCACGAGTTCGGCCACGGCCTGGACTCCAACACGCCCGGCGGCGCCAACCACGAGAGCGGCCTGGGCGAGGCGACCGGCGACATCATGGGCGCCCTGACCGAGGCGTACATCAACCAGCCCGCCCCCTACGACACCCCCGACTACACCGTCGGGGAAATGATCAACCTCCAGGGGCGCGGCCCGATCCGCAACATGTACGACCCGAGCCGGGTCAACAACGACCCCAACTGCTACTCCGCCTCGATCCCCAACACGGAGGAGCACAAGGCGGCCGGGCCCATGAACCACTGGTTCTACCTGCTCGCCGAGGGCTCCAACCCGGGCGGCGGCAAGCCCTCCAGCCCCACCTGCAACAACCAGCAGGTCACCGGCGTGGGCATCCAGAACGCCGGCAAGATCTTCTACGGCGCCATGCTGCTCAAGACCAGCGGCATGACGTACAAGCGCTACCGCACCGCCACACTCACCGCGGCGAAGAACCTCGACGCGAGCTGCGACCTGTTCAACGCCACCAAGGCGGCCTGGGACGCCATCAGCATCCCGGCGCAGACCGGTGACCCGACCTGCACCGGGCAGCAGAACGACTTCTCCCTCGGGCTCAGCCCCGCCTCGGGGAAGGTCGAGCCGGGAGCCTCGACGACCGGCACGGTCAACACCACGACCGTCACCGGCGGCGCCCAGCAGATCACGCTGACCGCCTCGGGCGCCCCGGCGGGCGTGGACGTCACGTTCGACCCGAAGACCGTCACGTCCGGCTCCGACGCCACCATGAAGATCACCACCGCCGCGTCCACCACGGCCGGCACCTATCCGATCACCGTCACCGGGACCGCGGGCACCAAGACGCACACCGCCCGGTACACGCTGACCGTGGGCGGCGGCGGCAACCCCACGCCACCGCCGGACATCGACGTGGAGAAGGTGCGGGCACACCTCGCGCAGTTCAACACCATCGCCACGCAGAACGGCGGCAACCGCCGCGCCACCGGTGCCGGTTACCGCGCCTCCCTCGCCTACGTGAAGGGCAAGCTGGAGGCCGCCGGATACAAGGTCACCGAACAGAGCTGCGCCTCCGGCTGCTCCGCGGGCGCGGGCAACAACCTGATCGCCGAGTGGCCGCAGGGCGACGCGGACAACGTCCACATGTTCGGCGCACACCTCGACGGCGTCGCGGCCGGGCCCGGCATCAACGACAACGGCTCCGGATCCGCCGTGATCCTGGAGGCGGCACTGTCCCTGGCGCAGAACAACCCCGCCATGAAGAACCGCGTCCGCTTCGCCTGGTGGACCGACGAGGAGCAGGGCCTCAACGGCTCGGACTACTACGCCTCGTCGCTGCCGACGGCGGAGCGCTCCAAGATCAAGGCGTACTACAACTTCGACATGGTGGGCTCGACGAACGCCGGGTACTTCATCAACAACCTGAACTCCACGGCGTCCGTCCCGCTGCGGGACTACTGGACCTCCCTCAACCTCGCACCCCAGGAGAACGTCGAGGGGCGGGGACGCTCGGACGACGCCTCCTTCCAGCGCGTCGGCATCCCGACGTCCGGCTACGCCACCGGCGCCTCCGCCACGAAGTCCGCGGCCGAGGCCGCGAAGTGGGGCGGCACCGCGGGCCGCTCGTACGACCCGTGCTACCACTCCTCCTGTGACACCACCGCGAACGTGAGCGCCACCGCGCTCGACCGCAGCTCGGACGGTGTCGCGTACGCGCTCTGGAAGACCTCGGTCGGCGACGAACCCGCCCCGACGGACGACTTCTCCCTCGCCGCCGACCCGGCCTCGGGCACCGTCCAGCCGGGCTCCTCCGCGAAGGTCATGCTCGCCACCGCCACGACCAGTGGGTCGGCGCAGAAGGTGGCGCTCTCGACCTCGGGTGCCCCGGCCGGAGTGACCGTCTCCATCAGCCCGGAGACGGTGCTCTCGGGCGAGTCGGCGACGGCCACCGTCGAGGTCGCGGCGGGCACGACCGCGGGCACCTACACGCTGACCTTCACGGGTGAGGGGCAGGCCACCCACACCACGACCTACACCCTGACCGTGTCCGGCGGTGGCGGCGAGACCACCTGGCGGCTGGGCGCCACCTACGCGGCCGGGGACGTGGTCACCTACAACGGCGTCCGCTACCGCTGCATCCAGGGCCACACCGCCTATCCGGGCTGGGAGCCGCCGAACGTCCCCGCCCTCTGGCAGGCCATCTGATTCCGATCGCTCCACGGCGGGCCGCCCGACCGGCGGCCCGCCCCCTCACGCGTCGTACAGATCCGCCTTCCTCGGCGTCGGGTCCTGGATGGCCCCGCTGAGGAAGCCGGACCGCGCGCCGAACTTCTCCGTGTTCACGCCGTTCTCCGCAAGGACCTTGATCGCGGCGGAGTGCACCACGCGCAGCACCGGTGTGGCGGCGCGCAGCGCGTCGTCCGCCATGAAACGGTGCCGCCACGGCTTGTCGGCCCAGGCGTGCCGCAGGCCGAACGGCTCGGGCAGGACCAGCTTGCCGCCGAGGTGGTCCAGGATGGGCGGATACCAGGTGAAGGGGGCGCGGACCGCGAGGCGCACCACCTCGTCCGCGTCGATCAGCGGCAGGTTGCGGGTCGTGGTCTCCCAGAACCTGATCGGCTTGGCGACCGTCTTCGTCTTCGGCGAGGGCTTCGTGGTGAACAGCGGGTGCACGGGGCCCAGGGCGTGGCCGGTGACCTCGATGCGCAGCGTCTCGTGCAGCACGGTCACCGTGATCAGCATCGTGATGACCAGCTGGCCGTCCCAGAGCGTGAACTGCACGCCCAGGTAATGCCGGTTGCCGCTGCCGAACTGCTGCTCGTTGCAGATCCGCTGTATCTCGTGGCCGCGGATCTGGAAGGCCTCGACGTCCGTGCCGGTCGGGCGTGTCACCGCCTTCGCGTTCTCCCCGATGGGCGAGACGATCCAGTGGTTTATGTCGGGGGTGGGGAAGCCACCGGTGTGCAGCGGGCCGCGCTCCAGCATGCGCAGCTGGTCGTGCACCGCCTTTATGACGTCCCAGGCGCGGAAGGGGTGGATCTCCTTGGCGGGGTCGGCCGGGACCAGCTCCTCCGCCAGCTGCCAGCTGCCCCACCGCGTGCCCATGCCCAATATGCCCTTGGGCCCGGCGTAGAACACGGAGTTGCTCTGCTGCTCCGCGGAGAGCCTGGCCAGGCCCTGACGGAGCCGCTCGGCCGCCGTCTCGCCCGGACTGCCGGGCACCGCCTCGGGGATCTTGGCGCCGATGCCGCCGCCCGCGAGCAGGCCCGACCAGCGGTCCCGCAGGTCCCGTGCGGTGCGCTCGGCGATCTGCTTCGCCCAGAACCAGCCCACCACGGGCAGCACGATCGCCGCGCGCAGGTACCAGGCCCAGAACCCGCCGAAGGGCAGCTTGAGCAGGGCGACGGCGGCCAGCACGCCCACGGCGACCAGCACGGCCGTCGCGAGCGCGCCCGCGCGCTTGTCCTCGCTCTTGGCGACCTGCCGCCGGATGGTGAAGACGAGGAGCCAGAAGATGAACCCCGGCAGGAAGAGCACACCGCACAGGACTGTCACCGCGGTCAGCCAGCTGTCGCGCTCCTTGCGGATGCGGTTCGCCGCGAGGCAGTGCTCGACGACCGCCTGCGGCTCCGTACCGAAGGACTGGATGAGCGGACTGCGGCCGCCGCCCAGCATCCGCACCTGCACGGTCCGCGCGAACGCCTCACCCAGATTCGGCTTGAAGAGCGACCAGATGCCGGGCTTCACCTCGGACTTGTGCCACTCGTTGTTGGCCGCGAGGATGCCGTCGACATCGCCGTCGCGGTACGCGGCCGAGGCCAGGGCGTGGGTCGCCGCCGTCTGTCCCGCGGCGCCCGACAGCGGAACCTGGGCCCCGGGCCTGAAGTCGAATACGTCGTCCGCCACTGCCGCCCCCATCGCCGCGGTGCCTTCGCTGCTGCGGCTCTTCCCGACTTTCCTGCCCGGCACACCTGTTGCTGCCCGGCGCATCTGTTGATCAGGTCATCAGCGTATCCGGGCGCACCGACATCCGTCAGGGGGCAACGGCATGCCGCCCGCCCTCGGGGGAGGGGCGGACGGCATACGGCTGTGGCCGGCAACTACGAGGCGTCGTGCGCCCGTTCGCGGATCTTCTCGGAGAGCTGCGGCGGCATCGGCTCGTGGCGCGCGTACGTACGGTTGAAGCGCGCGGTGCCCTGCGACAGGGACCGCAGGTCCACCGCGTACCGGCCGATCTCGATCTCGGGGACCTCGGCCCGCACCAGGGTGCGTCCGCCGGCCGCCTGCTCGGTGCCGACCACCCGGCCACGCCGCCCCGACAGGTCGCTCATCACCGCCCCGACATAGTCGTCGCCGACCAGGACCTGCACCTCGGCGACCGGTTCGAGCAGATGGATCCGCGCGCCGGCCGCGGCTTCCCGCAGCGCCAGCGCGCCCGCCGTCTGGAACGCGGCGTCGGAGGAGTCCACCGAGTGCGCCTTGCCGTCGAGGAGCGTGACGCGCACGTCGATGAGCGCGTACCCGGCGGCGACGCCCTTCGCCGCCTGCGCGCGCACGCCCTTCTCGACGGACGGGATGAACTGCCGCGGGACCGCGCCGCCCACGACCTTGTCGACGAACTCGATGCCGCTGCCACCGGGCAGCGGTTCGACCTCGATCTCGCAGATCGCGTACTGCCCGTGCCCGCCGGACTGCTTCACGTGGCGGCCCCGTCCTGCGGACTTGCCCGCGAACGTCTCCCGAAGGGAGACCTTGTACGGCACCACGTCGACCTGCACGCCGTACCGGCTGCGCAGCCGCTCCAGGGCGACGTCCGCGTGCGCCTCGCCCAGACACCACAGGACCACCTGGTGCGTGTCCTGATTCTGTTCGAGCCGCATCGTGGGGTCCTCGGCGACCAGCCGCGCCAGGCCCTGCGACAGCTTGTCCTCGTCGGCCTTGCTGTGCGCCTGGATGGCGAGCGGAAGGAGCGGGTCCGGCATGTCCCAGGGCTCCATCAGGAGCGGATCGTCCTTGGCGGAGAGGGTGTCGCCGGTCTCGGCACGGTTCAGCTTGGCCACGCACGCCAGGTCGCCCGCCACGCAGTGGGTGAGGGTGCGCTGGTGCTTGCCGAAGGGGGAGGAGAGCGCGCCGACGCGCTCGTCGACGTCGTGGTCCTCGTGGCCGCGGTCCGCGAGGCCGTGCCCGGAGACGTGCACCGTCTCGTCGGGGCGCAGCGTGCCGGAGAAGACACGGACGAGGGAGACCCGGCCCACGTACGGGTCGGAGGCGGTCTTCACGACCTCGGCGGCCAGCGGGCCCTCGGGGTCGCAGGTCAGCGGGGGGCGCGCCTTGCCGCCGGGGGTGGTGACGGCCGGCGCGGGGTGTTCGAGCGGGGTCGGGAAGCCGCCCGTGATGAGTTCCAGGAGCTCGACCGTGCCGATGCCCTGACGGGCGCCCTCCGCGGCCGGCGCCGCGGCGAGCACCGGATGGAAGATGCCCCGCGCGACCGCACGCTCCAGGTCGTCCACCAATGTCTTGAAGTCGATGTCCTCGCCGCCGAGGTAACGGTCCATGAGGGACTCGTCCTCGCTCTCGGCGATGATCCCTTCGATCAGCGTGTTCCGCGCCTCCTCGATCAGCGGGAGTTGGTCGGCGCCCGGCTCGGATTCCTTGCGCTCCCCGGAGGCGTAGTCGAATATCCGCTGCGAGAGCAGCCCGATCAGGCCGGTCACCGGGGCGTGCCCGTCCGGCCCCTGCTCGCCGTGGAGCGGCAGGTACAGCGGCACCACGGCGTCGGGGTCGTCGCCGCCGAACGCCCGCGCGCAGCTGCGGGTCATCGCGGCGAAGTCCGCGCGGGCCGACTCCAGGTGCGTGATCACGATGGCCCGCGGCATGCCGACGGCCGCGCACTCCTCCCACACCATGCGTGTCGCACCCGCGATGCCCTCGACACCCTCGGCCGCCGAGACGACGAAAAGGGCCGCGTCCGCTGCGCGCAGACCGGCCCTCAGCTCCCCGACGAAATCGGCGTAACCCGGGGTGTCCAACAGGTTGATCTTGATCCCGTCCCATTCGACGGGAACCAGTGACAGCTGCACCGAACGCTGCTGCCGGTGCTCCATCTCGTCGTAGTCGGAGACAGTGCCGCCGTCCTCCACGCGGCCCGCGCGGTTCACCGCCCCCGCCGTCAGCGCGAGAGCCTCCACCAGAGTCGTCTTGCCGGATCCGCTGTGGCCGACCAGCACCACATTCCGTACGGACGCGGGGTGGTCGGCCGACGCTGCCCTGCCGGCGGCTCCGGGGTGTGCGTTCGCCTTGTCGCCCATGCCTTGGCCTCCCGGTTACGTGCACGGTGAGGAGGCTCAGCCCCCTCGGGGATGCTGGCTGCTCGTGGACGCGCGGGGCCGAGTGCGGGGCGGCACCGGCGGCGCCCGTCATGCTTTCGAGCTTTCCACTCGGGTCACGGTGCGTCCATACGTCGTACGCGATCGTGAGGGGGCGAGCCGGTCCGTCAACAGCGTGACTACGATGGGCCCGCCGGTGGCCAACGGGGCCGCGCGGCGCACCGAACCCTCGGGAAGGCCATGCTGAACAAGTACGCGCGTGCATTCTTCACGCGTGTCCTCACGCCGTTCGCCGCGTTTCTCATCCGCCGCGGGGTCAGCCCCGACGCGGTCACCTTCATCGGCACGGCCGGTGTGGTGGCGGGAGCGCTGGTCTTCTTCCCCCGGGGCGAGCTCTTCTGGGGCGTGATCGTCATCACGTCGTTCGTCTTCTCGGACCTCGTCGACGGCAACATGGCCCGCCAGCTCGGCCGCTCCAGCCGCTGGGGCGCGTTCCTGGACTCGACGCTCGACCGGGTGGCCGACAGCGCCATCTTCGGCGGCCTCGCCCTCTGGTACGCCGGATCGGGCGACGACAACATCCTCTGCGCCGTCTCCATCTTCTGCCTCGCCAGCGGCCAGGTGGTCTCGTACACGAAGGCGCGCGGCGAGGCCATCGGCCTGCCCGTCGCCGTCAACGGCCTGGTGGAGCGCGCCGAGCGCCTGGTGATCACGCTGGTCGCCGCGGGCCTCGCGGGTCTGCACAAGTTCGGTGTCCCGGGCATCCAGATCCTGCTGCCCATCGCCCTGTGGGTCGTCGCGGTCGGCAGCATGGTCACCCTCGTCCAGCGCGTGGTGACCGTGCGCCGGGAGTCCGCGGAGGCGGACGCCGCCACGGCGTCCGGGGCACAGGAGAGTGAGGCCGCGCAGTGAAGGACCGACTCACCGACGGGCTGTACGGGCTCGGCTGGAGCACCGTCAAGAAGCTCCCCGAGCCCGTCGCCGAGCGGCTCGGCAGGACCATCGCCGACACGGTCTGGAAGCGCCGCGGCAAAGGCGTGCTCCGCCTGGAGTCCAACCTCGCGCGCGTGGTGCCCGACGCGAGCCCGCAGCGGCTCACCGAGCTCTCCAGGGCGGGCATGCGCTCCTACCTGCGGTACTGGATGGAGTCCTTCCGGCTGCCGTCCTGGAGCAGGGAGCGCATCGCTGACGGCTTCGACGTGAAGGACGTCCACCACCTCACCGACGGGCTCGCCGCGGGCAAGGGCGTCATCCTCGCCCTGCCGCACCTGGGCAACTGGGACCTCGCGGGCGCCTGGGTCACCACCAAGCTGGGGACCCCTTTCACGACGGTCGCCGAGCGCCTCAAGCCCGAGACGCTGTACGACCGCTTCGTCGCCTACCGCGAGAGCCTCGGCATGGAGGTCCTGCCCCACACCGGCGGCTCCGCCTTCGGGACCCTGGCGCGTCGGCTGCGGGCCGGTGGCCTCGTCTGCCTCGTCGCCGACCGCGATCTGTCCGCCTCCGGGGTCGAGGTCAAGTTCTTCGGAGACACCGCACGGATGCCGGCGGGCCCCGCGATGCTCGCCCAGCAGACCGGAGCCCTGTTGCTGCCCGTCACCCTCTGGTATGACGATTCGCCCGTCATGAAGGGCCGCGTCCACCCGCCCGTCGACGTCCCCGAGACAGGCACGCGGGCCGAGAGGACGTCTGTCATGACACAGGCGCTGGCCGACGCCTTCGCCACCGGTATCGCCGAACACCCGGAGGACTGGCACATGCTGCAGCGTCTGTGGCTCGCCGACCTGGAACCCCGCGCCGCCACCCCGGCGGGGGAGGCGTCGTGAGAATCGGCATCGTCTGCCCCTACTCGTGGGACGTGCCCGGCGGCGTCCAGTTCCACATCCGCGATCTGGCGGAGCACCTCATCCGCCTCGGGCACGAGGTCTCCGTCCTCGCCCCGGCCGACGACGAGACACCGCTCCCGTCGTACGTCGTCTCGGCGGGACGTGCCGTTCCCGTGCCGTACAACGGCTCGGTGGCCCGCCTCAACTTCGGTTTCCTGTCGGCCGCGCGGGTGCGCCGCTGGCTGCACGAGGGCACGTTCGACGTCATCCACATCCACGAGCCCGCGTCGCCCTCCCTCGGCCTGCTCACCTGCTGGGCCGCGCAGGGCCCCATCGTCGCGACGTTCCACACGTCCAACCCGCGCTCGCGGGCGATGATCGCCGCGTACCCGATCCTGCAGCCCGCGCTGGAGAAGATCAGCGCGCGCATCGCGGTGAGCGAGTACGCGCGCCGCACCCTCGTCGAACACCTCGGCGGCGACGCGGTCGTCATCCCCAACGGCGTCGACGTCGACTTCTTCGCCGACGCCGAACCGCGCCCCGAATGGCAGGGCGAGACGATCGGCTTCATCGGACGCATCGACGAGCCCCGAAAGGGCCTGCCGGTCCTCATGCGGGCCCTCCCGCAGATCTTCGCCGAGCGCCCGAACGCCCGCCTGCTGGTCGCGGGCCGTGGCGACGAGGAGGAGGCGGTCGCGTCCCTCCCCGCCGAACTGCGCTCCCGGGTGGAGTTCCTCGGCATGATCAGCGACGAGGACAAGGCACGGCTCCTCCGCAGCGTCGACCTGTACGTGGCGCCCAACACCGGCGGCGAGAGCTTCGGCATCATCCTGGTCGAGGCGATGTCCGCGGGCGCGCCCGTGCTCGCCAGCGATCTGGACGCGTTCGCGCAGGTCCTGGACCAGGGGGCGGCGGGTGACCTCTTCAGCAACGAGGACGCGGAGTCCCTCGCGAAGTCCGCGGTACGCCTGCTCGCCGACCCGGAACGCCGAGAGGGCCTGCGCGAACGCGGCAGCGCCCACGTCCGCCGCTTCGACTGGTCGACGGTCGGCGCCGACATCCTCGCGGTCTACGAAACGGTGACGGACGGCGCGACGTCGGTCGCCGAGGACGAACGCTCGGGGCTGCGGGCGCGGTTCGGGTTGGCTTCGAAGGGGTGAGGGGGCGGAGGGCCTTTCAGCCCGTCCGACCTATGAGGACCGGGGCGCAGATTTTCAGCCCGCCCGGCGTGTGAGGACCGGGGGCGCGGGGGCGGAGCCCCCGAAGACGGGGCGTGGGGCGCCGCGGCTCGGTCATGGGCGCCCATGCCCGAAGGTAGCCTCGGGCTGTGACCTCCACCCTGATCTGGATCGCGGCGGCCCTCTTCGCGATCGGCCTGTACCTGAGCTGGACCGCCGGCCGACTCGACCGGCTGCACGCGCGTATCGACGCCGCACGCGCCGCCCTGGACGCCCAACTGCTGCGCCGCGCCTCGGTCGCCCAGGAGTTGGCCACCTCCGGAGTCCTCGACCCGGCCGCGTCGATCGTGCTCTACGAAGCGGCCCACGCGGCCCGGCAGGCGGAGGAGGAACAGCGCGAGGTCGCCGAGAGCGAGCTCAGTCAGGCGCTGCGCGCCATCTTCGGAGAGGTCCAGCAGGTCGAGGCCGTACGGGAGGCCCCCGGCGGCGACGAGGCGGCCACCGAGCTGGCCGCGGCCGTACGTCGCGTGCCGATGGCCCGCCGCTTCCACAACGACGCCGTTCGCGCCGCTCGCGCACTCCGCCGCCACCGCAAGGTCCGCTGGTTCCGGCTCGCGGGCCACGCGCCGTTCCCGATGGCGTTCGAGATGGACGACGAACCGCCGACCGCCCTGGCGGACCGCGCGACCGCGTGACGCCGAGGCCCGCCAGAACAGGGCTGCGTGGCGGCACGTAAACGCTCTGACCAGGCACATCCCCAAAAAACGAGCCACCGGTCACCCATTGGCCCTTGCTGTGGCCTGGTCGCCGGGAGTTTCCTCGGAGCTGCAGAAATCCTCTTTCAGCGAGTGAGGTCAACTCCGTGTCCAGCACCCTCTCCAGCAACAACGCGTCCCCCGAGACCGGCACCGCCCGCGTCAAGCGCGGCATGGCCGAGCAGCTCAAGGGCGGCGTGATCATGGACGTCGTCAACGCCGAGCAGGCGAAGATAGCCGAGGACGCCGGCGCGGTCGCCGTCATGGCGCTGGAGCGGGTGCCCGCCGACATCCGCAAGGACGGCGGCGTGGCCCGGATGTCCGACCCGAACATGATCGAAGAGATCATCGAGGCCGTCTCCATCCCGGTCATGGCCAAGTCCCGCATCGGGCACTTCGTGGAGGCCCAGGTCCTGCAGTCCCTGGGCGTCGACTACATCGACGAGTCCGAGGTCCTCACCCCGGCCGACGAGGTCAACCACAGCGACAAGTTCGCCTTCACGACCCCGTTCGTGTGTGGCGCCACCAACCTGGGCGAGGCCCTGCGCCGCATCGCCGAGGGCGCCGCGATGATCCGCTCCAAGGGCGAGGCCGGCACCGGCAACGTCGTCGAGGCCGTCCGCCACCTGCGCCAGATCAAGAACGAGATCGCCAAGCTGCGCGGCTTCGACAACAACGAGCTCTACGCCGCGGCCAAGGAGCTCCGCGCCCCGTACGAGCTCGTGAAGGAGACCGCCGAGCTCGGCAAGCTCCCGGTGGTCCTCTTCTCCGCCGGTGGCGTGGCCACCCCCGCCGACGCCGCCCTGATGCGCCAGCTCGGCGCCGAGGGTGTCTTCGTCGGCTCGGGCATCTTCAAGTCCGGCGACCCGGCCCGCCGCGCAGCCGCCATCGTGAAGGCCACGACGTTCTTCGACGACCCGAAGATCATCGCCGACGCCTCCCGCAACCTCGGCGAGGCCATGGTCGGCATCAACTGCGACACCCTTCCCGAGACCGAGCGCTACGCGAACCGGGGCTGGTAATGACCACTCCCGTAGGTGACACCTCCAGGGTGGACACCCCTGTAGTGGGCGTCCTCGCCCTTCAGGGGGACGTACGGGAGCACCTGATCGCCCTGGCCGCGGCGGACGCCGTGGCCAGGCCGGTCCGGCGCCCCGAGGAGCTCGCCGAGGTCGACGGCCTGGTCATCCCCGGCGGCGAGTCCACCACCATCTCCAAGCTGGCCACTCTCTTCGGCCTCATGGAGCCCCTCCGCGCGCGCGTGCGCGACGGGATGCCGGTCTACGGCAGCTGCGCGGGCATGATCATGCTCGCCGACAAGATCCTCGACCCGCGCTCGGGCCAGGAGACGGTGGGCGGCATCGACATGATCGTGCGGCGCAACGCGTTCGGGCGGCAGAACGAGTCGTTCGAGGCGGCCGTCGACGTCCGGGGCGTCGAAGGGGCCCCCGTGGAGGGCGTCTTCATCCGCGCCCCCTGGGTGGAGTCCGTCGGCGCCGAGGTCGACGTGCTCGCCGAACACGAGGGCCATGTCGTCGCCGTACGTCAAGGGAACGCCCTCGCCACGTCGTTCCACCCCGAGCTGACGGGCGACCACCGGATCCACGCACTGTTCGTGGAGATGGCGCGCGGTAACCCGGAGGCGGGATCCTAGTAGGATCTCCGGGGATCCCCCCGGAGCCTCGAGGTCTGGGAGAGTTCGTACTGGTTGTTGGGTAACGCGAAGGAGACAGGCAGATGTCCGGCCACTCTAAATGGGCTACGACGAAGCACAAGAAGGCCGTGATCGACGCCAAGCGCGGCAAGCTCTTCGCGAAGATGATCAAGAACATCGAGGTCGCGGCCCGCACCGGCGGCGCCGACCCGGCCGGTAACCCGACCCTCTTCGACGCCATCCAGAAGGCCAAGAAGAGCTCGGTCCCGAACAAGAACATCGACTCCGCCGTCAAGCGCGGTGCCGGCCTCGAAGCCGGTGGCGCCGACTACGAGACGATCATGTACGAGGGCTACGGCCCGAACGGCGTCGCGGTGCTCATCGAGTGCCTCACCGACAACCGCAACCGCGCCGCCTCCGACGTGCGCGTCGCCATGACGCGCAACGGCGGCTCGATGGCCGACCCGGGCTCCGTCTCGTACCTCTTCAACCGCAAGGGCGTCGTCATCGTCCCCAAGGGCGAGCTGTCCGAGGACGACGTCCTGGGCGCGGTCCTGGACGCGGGCGCCGAAGAGGTCAACGACCTCGGCGAGTCCTTCGAGGTCCTCTCCGAGGCCACCGACATGGTCGCGGTCCGCACCGCGCTCCAGGACGCCGGCATCGAGTACGACTCGGCCGACGCCAACTTCGTCCCGACCATGCAGGTCGAACTGGACGAGGACGGTGCCCGGAAGATCTTCAAGCTGATCGACGCCCTGGAGGACAGCGACGACGTGCAGAACGTCTTCGCCAACTTCGATGTCTCCGACGAGGTCATGGCGAAGGTCGACGCGTAAGCGACAGCTCGCGCAGATTCCCGCGCCCCCTTGGGGTGTGCGATGGGCCGACGGGACACGCCCCGTCGGCCCATCGCGTTGTCAGAGGGACCCGATAGCCTGCACGGACAGGCGATTGGAGGGGCCGCGTGCGCGTGTTGGGGGTCGACCCGGGGCTGACCCGGTGCGGTGTGGGAGTCGTCGAAGGCGTCGCGGGACGCCCGCTGACGATGCGCGGCGTCGGAGTCGTGCGGACCCCGGCCGACGCAGAGCTGGGGCACCGGCTCGTCGCCATCGAGCGCGGCATCGAGCAGTGGCTGGACGAGCACCGGCCGGAATTCGTCGCCGTGGAGCGTGTCTTCAGTCAGCACAACGTCCGCACGGTCATGGGCACCGCCCAGGCCAGCGCCGTCGCCATGCTGTGTGCGTCGCGTCGCGGCATCCCCGTCGCCCTGCACACCCCCAGCGAGGTCAAGGCCGCCGTCACCGGCAGCGGCCGCGCCGACAAGGCGCAGGTCGGCGCGATGGTCACCCGCCTCCTGCGGCTCGACGCACCGCCGAAACCCGCGGACGCCGCCGACGCCCTCGCCCTCGCCATCTGCCACATCTGGCGCGCCCCCGCGCAGAACCGCCTGCAACAGGCCGCCGCCCAGAACCGCCTCCAGCAGGCGGTGGCCGCACACGCGGCCAGGACACGAACGGCACAGACGGCACAGACAGCAACGCCAGCAGCACAGAAAGGCCGAACCGCATGATCGCCTTCGTCAGCGGCCCCGTAGCCGCGCTCGCACCCGACACCGCGGTGGTCGAGGTGGGCGGCATCGGCATGGCCGTCCAGTGCACGCCGAACACCCTCTCCACGCTCCGGGTCGGCCAGCAGGCCAAGCTCGCCACCTCCCTGGTCGTGCGCGAGGACTCCCTCACTCTGTACGGCTTCGCGGACGACGACGAGCGCCAGACCTTCGAGCTGCTGCAGACCGCCAGCGGTGTCGGCCCGCGCCTCGCCCAGGCCATGCTCGCCGTGCACAGCCCCGACGCCCTGCGCCGCGCGGTCTCCACCGGCGACGAGAAGGCGCTCACGGCCGTCCCCGGCATCGGCAAGAAGGGCGCCCAGAAGCTCCTCCTGGAGTACAAGGACCGCCTCGGCGAGCCCCTCGGCACCGGCGGCCCCGCGATCGGCAAGGCCGTCACCACCGGCTGGCGCGACCAGCTGCACGCGGCACTCATCGGCCTCGGGTACGCCACGCGCGAGGCGGACGAAGCCGTCGACGCCGTCACCCCGCAGGCCGAGGCCACCGAGGGCACGCCGCAGGTCGGCCAGCTCCTCAAGGCCGCACTCCAGACCCTGAACCGCACCCGCTAGCCCTACCCGTAAGCACCCGACGGCCCCCCCTTGAACCGCATCGCGAGGCACACCGCATGAACTGGGACGACACGACCGACGAAGCTGCCGGAGCGGCCGAGCGGCTCGTCGGGCCCGCCGCGGAGCGGCTGGTGGACTCCGGCGCCGACGGCGAGGACCAGGCGGTCGAGGCCGCCCTGCGCCCCAAGGACCTGGGCGAGTTCATCGGCCAGGAGAAGGTCCGCGAGCAGCTCGACCTCGTCCTGCGGGCGGCCCGCGCGCGCGGCGCCACCGCCGACCACGTCCTGCTCTCCGGAGCCCCCGGTCTCGGCAAGACGACCCTCTCGATGATCATCGCCGCCGAGATGGGCGCCCCCATCCGCATCACCAGCGGCCCCGCCATCCAGCATGCCGGCGACCTCGCCGCGATCCTCTCCTCCCTCCAGGAGGGAGAGGTCCTCTTCCTCGACGAGATCCACCGGATGTCGCGGCCCGCCGAAGAAATGCTCTACATGGCGATGGAGGACTTCCGCGTCGACGTCATCGTCGGCAAGGGCCCCGGCGCCACCGCCATCCCCCTCGAACTGCCCCCGTTCACGCTCGTCGGCGCCACCACTCGCGCGGGCCTGCTCCCGCCACCGCTCCGCGACCGCTTCGGGTTCACCGCGCACATGGAGTTCTACGAACCCGCCGAGCTGGAGCGCGTCGTCCACCGCTCCGCCCAGCTGCTCGACGTGGAGATCGACCCGAGAGGTGCCGCCGAGATCGCGGGACGCTCGCGCGGTACGCCCCGTATCGCCAACCGGCTGCTGCGCCGCGTCAGGGACTACGCGCAGGTGAAGGCCGACGGCCACATCACCCAGGACATCGCGGGAGCGGCCCTCGCCGTCTACGAGGTGGACGGGCGTGGTCTCGACCGTCTCGACCGCGCCGTCCTGGAGGCCCTGCTCAAGCTGTTCGGCGGCGGCCCGGTCGGACTGTCGACGCTCGCGGTCGCCGTGGGGGAGGAGCGCGAGACGGTCGAGGAGGTGGCGGAGCCCTTCCTGGTACGCGAGGGACTGCTGGCCCGCACTCCCCGCGGCCGCGTCGCGACGCCCGCCGCGTGGGCGCACCTCGGCCTCGTCCCCCCGCGCCAGGCGGGCGGAAAGGGACAACAGGACTTGTTCGGGACGTGATAAAGGCGAGACAGCGCCCCGGCCGGAGAACAACGGCGCGGAGAGTCGACCCGTCAGGAACTGCGGTGCCATGCTGAGCGTTGTTCGTTAGGTGCGGACTCGCTTAGACTCCGCCGATGCCGCCCTTGTCGGGCGGCGTGCCCACCCCCATCCCCATGGCCGCTTACCTGCGCGGCCTGCGAAGGAAACTCCGTCCCGTGAATATCGTGACCCTCCTCCCGTTCATCGTGCTCATCGGGGCCATGTTCCTGATGACCCGGTCTGCCAAGAAGAAGCAGCAGGCCGCCGCGCAGATGCGTAACGAGATGCAGCCCGGCACCGGCATCCGCACGATCGGTGGCATGTACGCCACCGTCAAGGAGGTTCACGACGAAGCCGTCCTCCTTGAGGTGGCCCCCGGTGTCCACGCGGTGTACGCGAAGAACTCGATCGGCGCCGTCCTCGACGACGACGAGTACAACCGCATCGTGCACGGCACCGAGGACGACCTGAACGAGGACGCCCCCGTCGTCCCGGACGACGCCTCCTCCCTCACCGAGAAGACCGACGAGCCCGCCGACGTCTCCGACGACTCGCCCATCGACCTCGGCAAGAAGGACGCGGCCGCCGGGGCCGACGACGCGGAGCCGAAGAAGACCGACGGCGAGTCCGACGCGAAGTAGTCACGACCGAGGTCCGTGGGGCGCGCCGCTCGCGCGCCACGGGTCCCGGACCACGTGCATTTCGCGCCGAA
Source organism: Streptomyces venezuelae (assembly GCF_008642355.1). Taxonomy (NCBI): domain Bacteria; kingdom Bacillati; phylum Actinomycetota; class Actinomycetes; order Kitasatosporales; family Streptomycetaceae; genus Streptomyces; species Streptomyces venezuelae. The sequence goes on along the minus strand of NZ_CP029193.1, from coordinate 1,298,076 downwards.
TCTCGACACCACTTCATGGCCGCCCGCCCGGGCTCCCGCACTGCAGGGGGGCAGACCGGAGTCCGGGCGGTTGGACAGGGAGAACGAGAAGGTGGCAGCACCGAAGAAGGGCCGAAGGCAGAGCGCCCCGGGCAAGCCGGGACGCTCGCTGGTCTTCATCCTGATTGCCCTCGTGGCGCTGACCGGGGGAATGTTCCTTTCCGGGCACACGACGCCGCGCCTGGGCATCGACCTCGCCGGTGGTACGAGCATCACGCTCGAGGCGAAGAACGAGCCGGGCCAGAAGAACGCGATCAACCCGGACAACATGAACACCGCGGTTGACATCATCAACAACCGTGTCAACGGTCTGGGTGTCTCCGAGGCCGAGGTTCAGACCCAGGGCGACAAGAACATCATCGTCAACATCCCCAAGGGTTCGAACGAGAAGCAGGCGCGCGAGCAGGTCGGTACGACCGCTCAGCTCTACTTCCGCCCGGTGATCACGCAGGCCCCCGGTCAGCCCACGCCGGAGCCGTCCACCAGCCCCTCGTCCGGTACGGACAAGGAGAAGGACAAGGACAAGGCGACCGACAAGGCGACGGACAAGGCGACGGACAAGGGGGGCTCCCCGAGCGCCACCCCGACCTCCCAGGGCCGCGCCGTCAGCGAGGCCCTGAAGGACGACCCGACGCCGTCCGCCTCGGACAAGGCCAAGGACAAGGGCGGCAAGAAGGACGAGACGCCCAAGCCCGACCCGGCCACCGCGAAGCTCCAGGAGCAGTTCACCAAGCTGGACTGCACCGACAAGAAGGCCCGCGCCGCCGCCGGCCGCGGCATCAAGCCCTCCGAGCCCACCATCGCGTGCGGCAAGAGCCCCGACGGCAAGACCTGGGACAAGTTCATCCTGGCCCCGGCCGAGTTGAACGGCAAGGACGTCGACGACGCCAAGGCGGCCATTAAGCAGGAGACCGGTGCCTGGGTCGTCAACATGGAGTTCACCAAGGGCGGCTCGAAGAAGTTCTCCGACGTGACGAGCAAGCTCATGAAGCAGCAGTCACCGCAGAACCAGTTCGCGATCGTCCTCGACGGTGAGGTCGCTTCGGCGCCTAGTGTCAGTGTGGTCCTGAGCACCAACGCGGAGATCTCCGGCAACTTCAACCAGGAGTCCGCCAAGGACCTGGCGAACATCCTGTCGTACGGCGCCCTGCCGCTGACCTTCCACGAGCAGAGCGTCACCACGGTCAGCCCGGCCCTCGGCGGCGAGCAGCTCAAGGCGGGCCTCATCGCGGGCGCCATCGGCCTCGCGCTGGTCGTCATCTACCTGGTCGTCTACTACCGCGGTCTCTCGCTCATCGCCATCGCGAGCCTCCTGGTCTCCGCGGCGCTGACGTACACGATCATGACGCTGCTCGGCCCGACCATTAAGTTCGCGCTCAACCTGCCCGCGGTGTGTGGTGCGATCGTTGCCATCGGCATCACCGCGGACTCGTTCATCGTGTTCTTCGAACGCGTACGGGACGAGGTCCGAGAGGGACGCACGCTGCGCCCCGCCGTCGAGCGGGCCTGGCCGCGCGCCCGGCGCACCATCCTGGTCTCCGACTTCGTGTCGTTCCTCGCCGCCGCCGTGCTCTTCGTCGTCACGGTCGGCAAGGTGCAGGGCTTCGCGTTCACGCTCGGCCTGACCACGCTGCTCGACGTCGTCGTGGTGTTCTTCTTCACCAAGCCGCTGATGACCCTGATGGCGCGCAAGAAGTTCTTCGCGAGCGGCCACGAGTGGTCCGGTCTCGACCCGAAGCGGCTCGGCGCCAAGCCGCCGCTGCGCCGGTCGCGCCGCACCACCCCTCCCACCGCCGGCCCTGTCGACCCGAAGGAGGCGTGAGATGTCGAAGCTCGGCAATCTCGGCGCCAGGCTCTACCGCGGTGAGGTCGGCTACGACTTCGTCGGCAAGCGCAAGATCTGGTACGGCATCTCGATACTGATCACCATCACGGCCATCGTCGGCCTGGCGGTGCGCGGCCTGAACATGGGCATCGAGTTCGAGGGCGGCGCCGTCTTCAACACCCCGAAGACGAGCGTCTCGGTCTCCCAGGCCGAGGAGTCCGCGGAGAAGGCGTCCGGTCACGACGCGATCGTCCAGAAGCTCGGTGACGACAAGCTCCGCATCCAGATCGCGGGCGTCGACATCAAGAAGTCCGACCAGATCAAGAAGTCGCTGGCCGAGGATCTGGACGTCAAGGCCGGCGACATCGACGCCGACCTCGTCGGACCCAGCTGGGGCGACCAGATCGCCAACAAGGCCTGGCAGGGCCTGGCGATCTTCATGGTCCTCGTCGTGATCTACCTCGCCATCGCCTTCGAATGGCGCATGGCCCTGGCGGCACTGATCGCACTGATCCACGACATCACCATCACCGTGGGTGTGTACGCGCTGGTCGGCTTCGAGGTCACCCCGGGCACGGTGATCGGTCTGCTGACCATCCTCGGTTACTCGCTCTACGACACGGTGGTGGTCTTCGACAGCTTGAAGGAGCAGTCGAAGGACATCACCAAGCAGACGAAGTACACCTACAGCGAACTCGCCAACCGCAGCATCAACGGCACCCTGGTGCGCTCCATCAACACCACGGTCGTCGCGCTGCTCCCGGTGGCGGGCCTGCTGTTCATCGGTGGCGGCGCCCTCGGCGCGGGCATGCTCAACGACATCTCGCTGTCGCTGTTCGTGGGCCTCGCGGCCGGTGCGTACTCCTCGATCTTCATCGCCACGCCGCTCGTCGCCGACTTCAAGGAGCGCGAGCCGCAGATGAAGGCCCTCAAGAAGCGGGTGCTCGCCAAGCGCGCGGCGGCCGCCGCCAAGGGCGAGTCCGCCGAGGCGCCGGAGTCCTACGCCGACGAGGAGCCGGAGGACGACGCCGTGCCCGGTGACGCCGCCCCCGCCGTCGTCGGCCCCCGCAGCCAGCCCGCGTCGCGCAACCGCGGCCGTGGCCGGCCCTCGGGGAAGCGCCGATGACCGAGCTCGCAGGCGTCACGGAGCTGCTGCTCAGCCGCATCCGCGACGTCCCGGACTACCCGAAGCCGGGCGTGATGTTCAAGGACATCACGCCGCTGCTCGCCGATCCGGCCGCGTTCACGGCGCTCACGGAGACGCTGGCGGACCTCAGCGTGCGGCACGGGGCCACGAAGATCGTCGGCCTGGAGGCCCGCGGCTTCATCCTCGGCGCCCCCGTCGCGCTGCGCGCGGGACTCGGCTTCATCCCCGTACGCAAGGCGGGCAAGCTCCCCGGGGCGACGCTCCGGCAGAGCTACGACCTGGAGTACGGCAGCGCCGAGATCGAGGTGCACGCCGAGGACCTGGCGGCGGGCGACCGCGTCATGGTCATCGACGACGTCCTCGCCACCGGCGGCACCGCCGAGGCGGCGATGCGGCTCATCCGGAGAGCAGACGCTGAGATCGCAGGCTTCGCGGTACTCATGGAGCTGCTGTCTCTCGGCGGTCGCCAGCGGCTTCAGACCACCCTGGAGGGGGCGGTATTGGAGGCATTGATCACCGTCTAGAAATATTTTGAGATGGCCTAAAGGGTGCTCCGAGACCTCCTCGGAGCACCCTACTTTTTGTTTCACTTTCTACCGCTCTCGGCGTGTCGCCAGTCGCATTGTAATTTCGTAAAAAATCCAGCACTCAACAATCGTGGTTGCTAGCTCAAATGTTGCTCAAGTTGCTTGAGGTGACGATGTGTTCACTGCAAAATTGATCTCGACCTCCTCGCAAGAGGAATGAACGGCGAATTCAAAACGGAGGGAACTACGTGTCGGTCTCACGTAAGATCGCCACAGGAGTGGTAGCCATGGCATCTGTTGCCGCGATGTCGGCGGCGGCCGCTCCAGTGAACGCAGCTCCGTCGCACTCAAAGGCGACGGCATCGGCGAAAGCCGTCAAGCCGAGCTCGGCTGAGCGTGCGGGGGCATGCTCTAATTCTTGGAAGAGCGCGGTCGGTGTCCCGGGGCGGTGGACGAAGATTGAAGATCACACATGCTCCCTTTGGGGTGCTCCGGGCTTCAAGACCGGCTACCAGTGGGCTTCTCAGCGCGGCAGGGTTTGCGTAAAGGTGAAGGGCTATAAGAACGGCCGGGAGAAGTGGTACGACGCCGGTTGCGGGGCGAACGGGCGTAAGAAGAATGTTCCGTGGGGGAATGTGGCTGCCAATAAGGCGATAAAGGTGAAGGGTTTCGCCCTCTTCAAGTGGCGCTGACGATAGTCACCCAGCGCCCGGTGTATTGGTGCGGTCCTTGTCTCTAGATGGCACCAGTAGGTACATCCGGTGTAGAGGCCGGGCTCGGAGTGCTCCGAGCCCGGCCTTGCGTGTTCTTGGCGGAAGCCGTTGGTCTGCCAGGTGGCCTCCCGCGCTCCCCTTGCTTGCAGCTTCCTCACCGGCCCAATGCGAGCCGACGGCCCAGGATCGATACCATGGACTCTTCGGGGCCTGACCGGGGGACCCCGATCGCGCACAGGGAGCGCTCTTGCCAGACGAGTCCCAGCCACTCACCGCCGCCAAGGCCGCCCAGCAGGGCAAGGAGGCCTCGGCCGGATCCGTGGCGCCCGCGAAGAAGCCCGCGGGCGCACAGGACGGCACGTCCGCGCAGCGTGCCCAGGGAGAGGTGTCCCGGGGCGACAAGCCGGCCGAGCAGCCCCGCCCGAAGCCGCCCGCGGACCACCACCCGACGGCTCCGGCGATCCGGCCCGCCACCGGCCAGCCCGCGCGTTCCGGTTCCTCCAACCGCGTGCGGGCCCGGCTCGCCCGCCTCGGCGTGCAGCGGTCGAACCCGTACAACCCCGTCCTGGAGCCCCTGCTGCGCATAGTGCGCAGCAACGACCCCAAGATCGAGACGTCGACGCTCCGCCAGATCGAGCGGGCGTACCAGGTCGCCGAGCGCTGGCACCGCGGTCAGAAGCGCAAGAGCGGCGATCCGTACATCACGCACCCGCTTGCCGTGACGACCATCCTCGCCGAGCTCGGCATGGACCCCGCCACCCTGATGGCCGGGCTCCTGCACGACACCGTCGAGGACACCGAGTACGGCCTGGACACCCTCAAGCGCGACTTCGGCGACCAGGTCGCCCTGCTCGTCGACGGCGTCACCAAGCTGGACAAGGTCAAGTTCGGCGAGGCCGCGCAGGCCGAGACCGTGCGCAAGATGGTCGTCGCCATGGCCAAGGACCCCCGCGTCCTGGTCATCAAGCTCGCCGACCGCCTGCACAACATGCGCACGATGCGGTATCTCAAGCGCGAGAAGCAGGAGAAGAAGGCCCGCGAGACCCTGGAGATCTACGCTCCGCTAGCGCACCGCCTGGGCATGAACACCATCAAGTGGGAGCTGGAGGACCTCGCCTTCGCGATCCTCTACCCCAAGATGTACGACGAGATCGTGCGGCTCGTCGCCGAGCGCGCCCCCAAGCGCGACGAGTACCTGGCCATAGTGACCGACGAGGTCCAGGCCGACCTGCGCGCCGCCCGCATCAAGGCGACCGTCACCGGACGCCCGAAGCACTACTACAGCGTCTACCAGAAGATGATCGTCCGCGGCCGTGACTTCGCGGAGATCTACGACCTGGTGGGGATTCGTGTCCTCGTCGACACGGTCCGCGACTGTTACGCCGCCCTCGGCACCGTCCACGCGCGATGGAACCCGGTCCCCGGCCGGTTCAAGGACTACATCGCGATGCCGAAGTTCAACATGTACCAGTCGCTGCACACGACGGTCATCGGCCCCAACGGCAAGCCCGTCGAGCTGCAGATCCGCACGTTCGACATGCACCGCCGCGCCGAGTACGGCATCGCCGCGCACTGGAAGTACAAGCAGGAAGCCGTCGCCGGCGCCTCCAAGGTGCGCACCGACGTGCCGAAGAAGGCGGGCGGCAAGGACGACCACCTCAACGACATGGCGTGGCTGCGCCAGCTCCTGGACTGGCAGAAGGAGACCGAGGACCCCAGCGAGTTCCTGGAGTCGCTGCGCTTCGACCTGTCGCGCAACGAGGTCTTCGTCTTCACCCCGAAGGGCGACGTCATAGCGCTTCCGGCGGGCGCCACCCCCGTCGACTTCTCGTACGCGGTGCACACCGAGGTCGGCCACCGCACCATAGGGGCGCGGGTCAACGGCCGCCTCGTACCGCTCGAATCGACCCTGGACAACGGCGACCTGGTGGAGGTCTTCACCTCCAAGGCCGCGGGCGCGGGCCCGTCCCGCGACTGGCTCGGCTTCGTCAAGTCGCCCCGGGCGCGCAACAAAATCCGCGCGTGGTTCTCCAAGGAGCGCCGCGACGAGGCCATCGAGCAGGGCAAGGACGCCATCGCGCGCGCCATGCGCAAGCAGAACCTGCCGATCCAGCGGATCCTCACCGGCGACTCGCTGGTCACCCTCGCCCACGAGATGCGCTACCCCGACATCTCGTCGCTGTACGCCGCGATCGGCGAGGGCCACGTCACCGCGCAGTCCGTCGTGCAGAAGCTCGTCCAGGCGCTCGGCGGCGAGGAGGCCGCCAACGAGGACATCGCCGAGAGCGCGCCGCCCTCGCGCGGCCGCAGCAAGCGCCGCTCCAACGCCGACCCGGGTGTCGTCGTCAAGGGCGTCGAGGACGTGTGGGTCAAGCTGGCCCGCTGCTGCACACCCGTGCCGGGCGACCCCATCATCGGCTTCGTCACGCGCGGCAGCGGCGTATCGGTTCACCGCAGCGACTGCGTGAACGTCGACTCGCTCTCGCGTGAACCCGAGCGCATCCTGGAAGTCGAGTGGGCGCCCACCCAGTCCTCGGTCTTCCTGGTCGCCATCCAGGTCGAGGCCCTGGACCGCTCGCGCCTCCTGTCGGACGTCACGCGTATCCTCTCGGACCAGCACGTGAACATCCTGTCGGCGGCCGTGCAGACCTCCCGCGACCGCGTCGCCACCTCCCGCTTCACCTTCGAGATGGGCGACCCCAAGCACCTCGGGCACGTGCTCAAGGCGGTCAGGGGCGTCGAGGGCGTGTACGACGTCTACCGGGTGACGTCGGCGCGCAGGCCGTAAACGCGGTACTACGTAGAGGGGCTCCCGCACGCGATGTGCGGGAGCCCCTCTACGTAGTGTGCCGAAAACTCAGCCGCCGAACTCGTGCAGACCCTTGAGGGCCTGGTCGAGCAGCGCCTGGCGGCCCTCGAGCTCCCTCTGGAGCTTGTCGGCCTTGGCGTTGTTGCCCGCGGCGCGCGCCTTCTCGATCTGCCCCGCCAGCTTGTCCACCGCCGCCTGCAACTGCCCCGTCAGGCCCTCGGCCCGAGCCCGCGCCTCCGGGTTCGTCCGGCGCCACTCGGCCTCTTCGGACTCCTGCAGCGCCCGCTCCACGGCGTGCATCCGGGCCTCGACCTTCGGCCGTGCGTCCCGCGGGACGTGGCCGATGGCCTCCCACCGCTCGTTGATGGCACGGAAGGCGGCACGGGCCGCCTTCAGGTCCGTCACCGGGACGAGCTTCTCCGCCTCGGCGGCCAGCTCCTCCTTCAGCTTCAGGTTCTCGCCCTGCTCCGCGTCGCGCTCCGCGAAGACCGCGCTGCGCGCCGCGAAGAACACGTCCTGGGCGCCGCGGAAGCGGTTCCACAGGTCGTCCTCGTGCTCGCGCTGGGCACGGCCCGCGGCCTTCCAGTCGGCCATCAGCTCGCGGTAGCGCGCGGCCGTCGGACCCCAGTCCGTCGAGTTCGACAGCGCCTCGGCCTCGCCGACCAGCTTCTCCTTGGCCTTACGGGCCTCCTCGCGCTGCGCGTCCAGCGACGCGAAGTGCGCCTTGCGGCGCTTGGAGAACGCCGAGCGGGCGTGCGAGAAGCGGTGCCACAGCTCGTCGTCCGACTTGCGGTCGAGACGCGGCAGACCCTTCCAGGTGTCCACCAGGGCCCGCAGCCGCTCGCCGGCCGCCCGCCACTGCTCGCTCTGGGCCAGCTCCTCGGCCTCGACGACCAGCGCCTCCTTGGCGTGCCGCGCCTCGTCGGACTGCTTGGCCTTCTGGACCTTGCGCTCCTCGCGGCGCGCCTCGACGCTCTCCACGAGCTTGTCGAGCCGCTTGCCCAGGGCGTCAAGATCGCCGACCGCGTGTGCCTCGTCGACCTGCTGGCGCAGGTGATCGATGGCGGTCATCGCGTCCTTGGCCGACAGGTCGGTGGTTTTCACCCGGCGCTCGAGAAGTCCGATCTCGACGACCAGACCGTCGTACTTGCGCTCGAAGTAGGCCAGGGCCTCGTCCGGAGATCCTGCCTGCCACGAACCGACCACTCGCTCGCCGCCGTCGGCCGTACGCACGTACACGGTCCCCGTCTCGTCGACGCGGCCCCACGGGTCGCTGCTCACAGCGCCTCCTCCACATGATGCCTGCGCAGGGCCTCGGGCCCCCGGCATCGTCCACAGTTTCGTCACCGCCAACATAGGCGACCGGCGGGGCGGCTGTCCGCATCCCGCACGACCGAAGTTTGCCTGGCGGCGCTCAGGATTTGGTGACGGTGGCCTTGTCGATGACGACGGTCGCGTTCGGGGCACCGTCACCCTGCCCGCTGCTCTCGCCCGCGGCGGCGATCTTCTTCAGGACCTTCATCCCCGAATCGGAAATGGTCCCGAACGGTGTGTAGTCGGGCGGCAGCTGACTGTCCTGGTAGACGAGGAAGAACTGGCTGCCGCCGCTGTTCCTGCCCTTCTTCGTCCGGGCGTTGTACTGGTTCGCCATCGCGACGGTGCCCGCCGGATACACCTTGCCCTTGAGCCGCTCGTCCTTGAGGTTCTCGTCCGGGATCTTGTAACCGGGCGTGCCCGTGCCGTCGCCCTTCGGGTCGCCGCACTGCAAAACGTAAATGCCGCCCGTCGTGAGCCGGTGGCACCTGGTGTGGTCGAGGTAGCCCTTCTTCACCAGGAAGTCGAAGGAGTTGACCGTGCGCGGGGCCTTCGCCGCGTCCAGGTCCAGGGCGATGTCGCCGCACGTCGTCTGCAAGTCCATCGTGTAGTCGGCGGACTTGTCGATGGCGAGCTTCGGCTCCTTGTCGAAGCTCAGCGGCTTCACCTTGCCGGGGGCCGCCTTCGCGCACGGATCCTTCGGGGTGCTGCTGGGACTCGCGCTCGCGTCGTCCTTGGTGTCGTCCCCGTCGAAGGCTCCCGCCGCGTACGACACCGCGCCGCCCGCCACGACCACCGCGAGGGCGCCCGCGATCACCGCGTTGCGCGCCCGCGCCCTGCGCCGCGCGGCCTCCCGCCGCTGCTGCTGGCGCACCAACTTCTCCCGGGCGAGCTGCTTGCGCCGCTGTTCCTGGCTGACCACCGGCTCTTCTCCCCTTCTCCCGCGCATGTCTCGGCATGCGCCGCGTAGTGCCCCGTACCGTATATGGGTTACCTGTGAAATCGGCAGCGCCGGTAGGCTCTGATCTGCCGCGTTCTCCCGCCGGGGGCCGCGGTCACCCGCCGCCGGACGACGAACGAAGGACGATCGTGCTCATTGCCGGGTTCCCCGCCGGGGCCTGGGGCACCAACTGCTACCTGGTCGCCCCCGCCGCAGGCGAGGAGTGCGTGATCATCGACCCGGGCCACCAGGCCGCCCAGGGAGTCGAGGACGCACTCGAGAAGCATCGGCTCAAGCCCGTCGCGGTCATCCTCACCCACGGCCACATCGACCACGTCGCCTCGGTCGTCCCGGTCTGCGGGGCGCACGACGTACCCGCGTGGATCCACCCCTCCGACCGGTACATGATGAGCGACCCCGAGAAGGCGCTCGGCCGCTCCATCGGGATGCCGCTCATGGGCGAGCTGACGGTGGGGGAGCCCGACGACCTGCGGGAGCTGTCCGACGGCGCCGACCTGAAGCTGGCGGGCCTCGACTTCTCCGTCGCGCACGCCCCGGGCCATACGAAGGGGTCGGTGACGTTCCGGATGCCCGAGACCGAGGAGATCCCCTCGGTCTTCTTCTCGGGCGACCTGCTCTTCGCCGGCTCCATCGGACGCACCGACCTGCCCGGCGGCAGCCACACCGAGATCCTCGAATCGCTGGGCCGCGTGTGCCTGCCGCTCGACGACTCGACCGTGGTGCTGTCCGGCCACGGCCCCCAGACATCCATCGGCCAGGAGCGCGCCACCAACCCGTACATGCGGCAGGTGGCCGCCGGCCTGGGCGCGGACCCGACGTCCGCCCCGCGACGAGGAATGTGACGAGAGAAATTCCGTGAGCACCTTCAAGGCCCCCAAGGGCACGTACGACCTGCTGCCGCCGGACTCCGCGAAGTTCCTCGCGGTCCGCGAGGCCATCGCCGCGCCGCTGCGCAACTCCGGCTACGGCTACATCGAGACGCCCGGCTTTGAGAACGTCGAGCTGTTCGCGCGCGGTGTCGGTGAGTCCACCGACATCGTCACCAAGGAGATGTACGCCTTCACCACCAAGGGCGGCGACGAGCTCGCGCTGCGCCCCGAAGGCACCGCCTCCGTGCTGCGCGCGGCCCTGGAGGGCAACCTCCACAAGGCGGGCAACCTCCCCGTCAAGCTCTGGTACTCGGGCTCCTACTACCGGTACGAGCGCCCGCAGAAGGGCCGCTACAGGCACTTCTCCCAGGTCGGCGCCGAGGCCATCGGCGCCGAGGACCCGGCGCTCGACGCCGAGCTGATCATCCTGGCCGACCAGGCGTACCGCGCCCTCGGCCTGCGGAACTTCCGCATCCTGCTGAACTCGCTCGGCGACAAGGAGTGCCGCCCCGTCTACCGCGCCGCACTGCAGGAGTTCCTGCGCGGCCTGGACCTGGACGAGGAGACACGTCGACGTATCGACATCAACCCGCTGCGGGTCCTCGACGACAAGCGGGCCGACGTCCAGCAGCAGCTGGTGGGCGCGCCCTCGCTGCGCGACTACCTGTGCGACGCGTGCAAGGCGTACCACGAGCAGGTCCGCGAGCTGATCACCGCGGCGGGCGTCGCCTTCGAGGACGACGAGAAGCTCGTCCGCGGCCTGGACTACTACACCCGCACGACCTTCGAGTTCGTCCACGACGGCCTCGGCTCGCAGTCCGCGGTCGGCGGCGGCGGACGGTACGACGGCCTCTCCGAGATGATCGGCGGCCCCTCGCTGCCGTCGGTCGGCTGGGCGCTCGGCGTGGACCGCACGGTGCTCGCCCTGGAGGCGGAGGGCGTCGAGCTCGAACTGCCCGCGTCCACCAGTGTGTTCGCGGTGCCGCTCGGCGACGAGGCGCGTCGCGTCCTGTTCGCCAAGGTGACCGAGTTGCGCAAGGCGGGAGTCGCGGCGGACTTCTCGTACGGCGGGAAGGGCCTCAAGGGCGCGATGAAGAACGCCAACCGCAGCGGTGCGCGCTTCACCGTCGTCGCCGGTGAGCGCGATCTCGCCGAAGGCGTCGTCCAGCTCAAGGACATGGAGTCCGGCGAGCAGAGCGCCGTCGCGGTCGACGAGGTCGTCGCGGTGCTCACGGCGAAGCTGGCGTAAGGCCTCTGCGCGCGGGGTCCGGAAACGGACCCCGCGCCGCCGTTCCGGGGACGGACACACAGGTACGTACGGCACAATGTCCCTGCCCGCGGCCACTTCAAGCGACGGAACGGCGTGATGAGCAAAACGATGTCAGCGAAGGACGGCGCCCTGGACGAGCAGGAGCGTACGGTCGCTCCCCGGTCCGTCGGCGGCAGCCGCGCACTCGCCCTGCTCCTGGTGATCACCGGCGCGGGCGGTCTGCTCGCCGCCTGGGTCATCACCCTCGACAAGTTCGAGCTCCTGAAGGACCCGAACTTCCAGCCGGGCTGCAGCATCAACCCCGTCGTCGCCTGCGGCAGCATCATGAAGAGCGAGCAGGCGGAGGCCTTCGGCTTCCCCAACCCGATGCTCGGGCTGGTCGCCTACGGCATCGTGATCTGCGTCGGCATGAGCCTCCTCGCGGGGGCCCGCTTCCCCCGCTGGTACTGGCTCACGTTCAACGCGGGCATGCTCTTCGGTGTCGGCTTCTGCACCTGGCTGATGATCCAGTCGCTCTACCACATCAACGCGCTCTGCCTCTGGTGCACGCTCGCCTGGATCGTGACGCTCGTGATGTTCTGGTACGTCACCTCGTCCAACATCCGCGCCGGATTCCTGCCCGCGCCCGCCTGGGCCAGGAGCTTCCTCGCGGACTTCACCTGGGCCCTGCCGGTGATGCACACCGGCGTCATCGCGATGCTGATCCTCACCCGCTGGGGCGCCGACCTCTGGGCCTGACCGGCTGCCCGGAGGGATTGTCAGTGCGGTGACATAGGGTTCTTGACGTGGAGCCCGATCTGTTCACCGCCGCAGCCGAAGACCGCCAGGAGAAGGACCCGTCCAGCAGCCCCCTGGCCGTCCGGATGCGCCCCCGCACCCTCGACGAGGTCGTCGGCCAGCAGCACCTGCTGAAGCCGGGCTCGCCGCTGCGCCGCCTCGTCGGCGAGGGCGGCGGAGGGCCCGCCGGGCCCTCCTCGGTGTTCCTGTGGGGCCCGCCCGGCATCGGCAAGACCACCCTCGCGTACGTGGTCTCCAAGGCCACGAACAAGCGCTTCGTCGAGCTCTCCGCGATCACCGCGGGCGTCAAGGAAGTGCGCGCAGTCATCGACGGCGCCCGCCGGGCCATGGGCGGCCACGGCAAGGAGACCGTCCTCTTCCTCGACGAGATCCACCGCTTCAGCAAGGCGCAGCAGGACTCCCTGCTGCCCGCCGTGGAGAACCGCTGGGTCACGCTGATCGCCGCGACCACCGAGAACCCGTACTTCTCGATCATCTCCCCGCTCCTGTCCCGCTCCCTGCTCCTCACCCTCGAACCGCTCACCGACGACGACCTGCGCGGCCTGCTGCGCCGGGCACTCGTCGACGAGCGGGGCCTGGCCGGCGCGGTCGAGCTGCCCGAGGAGGCCGAGGAGCACCTGCTGCGGATCGCGGGCGGTGACGCCCGGCGTGCGCTCACCGCACTGGAGGCGGGCGCGGGCTCGGCGCTCGCCAAGGGCGAGGAGTCGATCACCCTCCAGACCCTGGAGGAGTCCGTCGACCGGGCCGCCGTGAAGTACGACCGCGACGGGGACCAGCACTACGACGTGGCGAGCGCCCTCATCAAGTCCATCCGCGGCTCGGACGTGGACGCCGCCCTGCACTATCTGGCCCGCATGATCGAGGCGGGCGAGGACCCCCGCTTCATCGCCCGGCGCCTGATGATCTCCGCCAGCGAGGACATCGGTCTCGCCGACCCGACGGCCCTGCCCACCGCGGTCGCCGCCGCCCAGGCCGTTGCGATGATCGGCTTCCCCGAGGCCGCGCTCACCCTCAGCCACGCCACGATCGCGCTGGCCCTCGCCCCGAAGTCGAACGCCGCGACGATCGCGATCCAGCAGGCCCAGGCCGACGTCCGCGGCGGCCTCGCGGGCCCCGTCCCGCCCCACCTGCGCGACGGCCACTACAAGGGCGCGGCCAAGCTGGGCCACGCCCAGGGGTACGTATACCCGCACGACGTCCCCGGCGGCATCGCCACCCAGCAGTACGCACCGGACACCATCGAGGGCAAGCGCTACTACCAGCCGACGAGGTACGGCGCGGAGGCACGGTACGCCGACGTGGTCGAGCGGGTCCGCGCCCGCCTGCGGGGCGAGCAGCCCGAAGGCTGAAGCACCCCGCCGTACCCGGTACACTTGCCCGAAGTGCTGCGTCCCGTGTCCGGTCTCGTACCGGCACCACCAGAACGGGACATCCAGCCGGAACCCCACCGCCGCGAGGCGAAGGGGATCCAGGAGCGTCGCGCACCGTCGAAGGTGTCGCGGGCAGCCCACCACCACCCGGAGCCCACAGCCCCGGGAATCGGTCGGTGGGCCACTCGCGTGCTGCACATTGTGCCCAGACCAGGGAGCGGCTGCCTCACGGCCCCACGGCTTTCGAGCCCACGGCCCGCGAGGTTTCCCAGGCTGCGGATTGCGACCTCCCCTAACCCTGGTGAAGCCGATTTCACAGAGAACAGAGAGGTTGGTTCATGCCGAACCAGTCCCGCCCCAAGGTCAAGAAGTCGCGTGCCCTCGGCATCGCGCTGACCCCGAAGGCCGTCAAGTACTTCGAGGCCCGTCCCTACCCGCCGGGCGAGCACGGCCGTGGGCGCAAGCAGAACTCGGACTACAAGGTCCGTCTGCTCGAGAAGCAGCGGCTGCGCGCGCAGTACGACCTCTCGGAGCGTCAGCTCGTCCGTGCCTACGAGCGTGCGTCCAAGACGCAGCTCAAGACCGGTGAGGCCCTGGTCATCGAGCTGGAGCGTCGTCTCGACGCCCTGGTTCTGCGTTCGGGCATCGCCCGCACGATCTACCAGGCCCGCCAGATGGTCGTGCACGGCCACATCGAGGTCAACGGCGGCAAGGTCGACAAGCCGTCGTACCGCGTCCGTCCCGACGACGTCGTGATGGTCCGCGAGCGCAGCCGCGAGAAGCCGCTGTTCCAGGTCGCGCGCGAGGGTGGTTTCGCCCCCGACGGTGAGACCCCGCGCTACCTCCAGGTGAACCTGAAGGCCCTGGCCTTCCGCCTGGACCGCGACCCGAACCGCAAGGAGATCCCCGTGATCTGCGACGAGCAGCTCGTCGTCGAGTACTACGCCCGCTGACCCGGACGTAGCTCACCCTGCTGCAGCCCGTCGCCTCCCCGCCCTCCCTGGCGGGGCAGGCGGCGGGTTCGCTCGTTCTCGGGGCCGCTGCCCAGCGCCCGGGTGACCGCCGCGTCCAGCCCGAGGCCCGCACCCGCCCGCACACACTCCTCGTACCGCACGTCGCCGAGCGCCTCGCGCGCCTGCCGCTCGCACATCAGATGCGGCCTGCCGAAGTGCACCGAGCCGAACAGCGGCAGCCCCACCGACGGCCAGATGCTCGCTGCGGCGCCCTGCAACACCGCCCCCTCCGCCGGATCACCCTCCGCCACCGTGAACAGTGCGAGCAGCTCGATGGAGAGAACCGTGCCCAACAGGTCGTGGAAGCGGTGGTCCAGGCGGAGCGACTCGGCGAGCAGCTCCCGCGCCGTCCCCGCCTCGCCGCGGGTCCACGCCGCGAAACCCAGCACATACAGGGCGTACGCGAGGGTCCAGCGCTCCCCGTGGTCGTCGCAGACCCGGCGCACCTCCTCGCAGAGCTCCACGGCGACCGCGAGCTCGCCCCGGAAGGCCAGCGCCATGGCGAGCTCGGTCTGTCCCATGAGGACGTTGCTGTTGAGTTCGCCGATCTCCCGGTACCGCTCGAGCGCCGAGCGCAGCAGCGCCTCCGCGCGCGGCAGATCGTCCGTGACCAGGGCCAGACAGCCGATGCGATGCTCCGCGTACGCCGCAGCGAGCGCGCTGCCCGTCCGCTCCGCACCGTCCCGGCACTCGTGCAGTGCGGCGAGCGCGGCGACCGTGTCGCCCTGCAGCACCGCCACATAGCCGAGCACCCAGAGCGCCTTGAGCCGGGAGTCCTCGTGCCCGCCGTCGAGCTCCAGGGCCCGGTCGAGCCAGTGCCTGCCCTCCGCGAGACGGCCGCAGCCCACCCAGCAGAACCAGAGCGTGCCCGCGAGGTACTGCCCCAGGTGGGCCTCGTCGCCCTCGGTCAGACAGAACTCCAGAGCTGCGCGCAGATTGGGCAGCTCCACGTCGACGAGGGCGGCGACCTCCGGCTGACGCGGCGAGAACCAGTCCAGCTCGCACCAGGTGGCGAGCCCCATGTACCAGTCTCGGTGCCTGCGCCGCAGCCGGCCGCTCTCGCCCGCCGCCTCCAGCCAGTCGGCGCCGTAGGCCCTGACCGTGTCGAGCATGCGGTAGCGCACGCCCGACGGACCGTCCTCACGGTTCACGACGGACTGGGCGAGCAGCTCGTCCAGGACATCGAGCACGTCGTCGGAGGGCAGTCCGTCCCCGGCACAGATGTACTCGGCGGCCTCCAGGTCGAACTGCCCGGCGAACACCGACAGGCGCGACCACAGCAGCCGCTCCCGCGGCGCGCACAGCTCATGGCTCCAGCCGATGGCCGTTCGCAGCGTCTGGTGCCGCGGCAGCACGTCACGTCGTACGCCGGTCAGCAGCCGGAACCGGTCGTCGAGCCGGGCGACCAGCTGCGCGGGCGACAGCGCCCGCAGCCGTCCCGCGGCCAGCTCCACCGCGAGCGGGATCCCGTCGAGACGGCGGCACAGCTCCATGACGTCCGCGCGATTGTCGTCGTCGAGGGCGAAGCCGGGCAGACCCGCCACCGCCCGGTCCGTGAAGAGGGCCGCCGCGTCCGGACCCGGCATCGGCGCGAGCGGAAAGAGCCGCTCTCCTTCGATCTCCAGTGGCCTGCGCCCCACCGCGAGCACCCGCAGGCCGGGGGAGTGCGACAGCAGATCCCGCACCAGCGAGGCGCAGGCGTCCACGAGGAGTTCGAAACCGTCGACGATCAGGAGCAGTTCCCGCTCCATGAGGTGCCCGAGCAGCACCTGGCGCGGCGGACGCTTCGTGTGGTCCGTCAGACCCAGGGCGTCGACCACCGCGTGCTCGAGCAGTTCGGCGTCCCGCAGCGGCGCCAGATCCACCAGCCAGGCGCCGTCGCGCAGTCTGCTCCGCGTCGCCGCCCGCACCGCGAGCCGTGACTTCCCGACCCCGCCGACCCCTGTGATCGTGACCAGCCGACCCGCCTCCAAGGCCGTGGCGAGTTCGGCGAGTTCGGTGTCCCGCCCGACGAAGGCGTTCAGTTCCAGGGGAAGATTGCCGGACTGAGAAGGTCCCATGGGGTACGGAGCGTACTCATCCGCATGCGGTCCGTACAATCACTCCGGCAACTCCTGGCAGCGCGCGGAGGAATGCGGTACGGAGCGGCGCCCCCGGCGCGATAGGCTCGGGGGACGAGTTTTCGATGTTCAGGGACGAAGTTCAGGGACGAGATCCAGGGAGCGGTGCCAAGTGTCCGGTGGAGAGGTTGCCGGGATCCTGGTGGCTGTCTTCTGGGCGATCCTGGTCTCCTTCCTCGCGGTGGCACTGGCGAGGCTGGCCCAGACGCTCAGGGCGACCACCAAGCTCGTCGCGGACGTGACCGAGCAGGCGGTCCCGCTCCTGGCCGACGCCTCCACCGCGGTGCGCACCGCGCAGACGCAGATCGACCGGGTCGACGCCATCGCCTCCGACGTCCAGGAGGTCACGTCGAACGCGTCGGCGCTCTCCACGACGGTCGCCTCGACGTTCGGCGGCCCGCTCGTCAAGGTCGCCGCGTTCGGCTACGGCGTGCGCAGAGCCATCGGCCGCAAGACCGCCCCCGAAACAAAGGACATGCCCGCCAAGCCGTCCCGCCGTACGGTGATCGTGGGTCGCACCGTCCCGTCCGCGCGACGGACCAAGCGGGCCAACCGGACCAAGAGGGACTGACGCAGCGATGTTCCGCCGTACGTTCTGGTTCACCGCGGGCGCAGCCGCCGGCGTATGGGCCACCACCAAGGTCAACCGCAAGCTCAAGCAGCTGACCCCCGAGAGCCTCGCCGCGCAGGCCGCGAACAAGGCGATCGAGACGGGCCACCGCCTGAAGGACTTCGCGCTCGACATCCGCGACGGCATGGTCGAGCGCGAGGCCGAACTCGGCGAGGCGCTGGGCCTGCGGAACGATCCCGACGCCGAACTGGCCCCGCCGCGCCGCTTCGCGGTCATCGAGAGCCACAGCAGCTACAAGAACGACATGAAGACGCAGTACAACCGGAATGAGGACCACTGATGGAGTCGGCTGAAATCCGCCGCCGCTGGCTGAGCTTCTTCGAGGAGCGCGGGCACACCGTCGTCCCTTCGGCGTCGCTCATCGCGGACGACCCGACTCTGCTGCTCGTCCCGGCCGGCATGGTGCCGTTCAAGCCCTACTTCCTGGGTGAGGTCAAGCCGCCCGCGCCGCGCGTCACCAGCGTGCAGAAGTGCGTGCGCACGCCCGACATCGAAGAGGTCGGCAAGACCACGCGGCACGGCACGTTCTTCCAGATGTGCGGCAACTTCTCCTTCGGCGACTACTTCAAGGAAGGCGCCATCACGCTTTCCTGGGAGCTGCTGACCAGCCCGGTCGACAAGGGCGGCTTCGGCCTCGACCCCGAGCGCCTGTGGATCACGGTCTACCTCGACGACGACGAGGCCGAGCAGATCTGGCGCGAGAAGGTCGGCGTTCCGGCCGAGCGCATCCAGCGCCTGGGCAAGAAGGACAACTTCTGGTCCATGGGCGTCCCCGGACCCTGCGGCCCGTGCTCCGAGATCAACTACGACCGCGGCCCCGAGTTCGGCGAGGAGGGCGGCCCCGCCGTCAACGACGAGCGCTACGTGGAGATCTGGAACCTGGTCTTCATGCAGTACGAGCGCGGCGCGGGAGACGGCAAGGAGGACTTCCCGATCCTCGGCGAGCTGCCGTCGAAGAACATCGACACCGGCCTCGGCCTCGAACGCCTCGCGATGATCCTGCAGGGCGTGCAGAACATGTACGAGACGGACACCCTCCGCGTCGTCATGGACAAGGCCACCGAGCTGACCGGCGTGCGCTACGGCGCGGAGCACGGCTCCGACGTCTCGCTGCGCGTCGTCGCCGACCACATCCGTACGTCCACGATGCTCATCGGCGACGGCGTCACCCCCGGCAACGAGGGCCGGGGTTACGTGCTGCGCCGCATCATGCGCCGCGCCATCCGCAACATGCGCCTGCTCGGCGCCACGGGCCCGGTCGTCAAGGACCTCGTCGACGTCGTCATCGACACGATGGGGCAGCAGTACCCCGAGCTCGTCACCGACCGCAAGCGCATCGAGACCGTCGCCCTCGCCGAAGAGGCCGCCTTCCTCAAGGCCCTCAAGGGCGGCACGAACATCCTCGACACCGCCGTCACCGAGACCAAGGCCGCCGGCGGCAAGGTCCTCTCCGGCGACAAGGCGTTCCTGCTGCACGACACGTGGGGCTTCCCCATCGACCTCACCCTGGAGATGGCCGCCGAGCAGGGCCTCTCCGTGGACGAGGACGGCTTCCGCCGCCTGATGAAGGAGCAGCGGGACCGCGCCAAGGCCGACGCCAAGGCCAAGAAGACCGGCCACGCCGACCTGCACGCCTACCGCGAGATCGCCGACGCCTCCGGCGCCACCGACTTCACGGGCTACTCCCTCACGGAGAACGAGGCCCAGATCGTCGGCCTGCTGGTCAACGGCGTCTCCTCGCCCGCCGCCACCGAGGGCGACGAGGTCGAGATCGTCCTCGACCGCACCCCGTTCTACGCCGAGGGCGGCGGCCAGATCGGTGACACCGGTCGCATCCGCATGGACAGCGGCGCTGTCGTCGAGATCCGCGACGTGCAGAAGCCGGTGCCCGGCGTCCACGTCCACAAGGGTGTCGTCCAGGTCGGCGAGATCACCGTCGGCGCCCCCGTCTGGGCCTCGATCGACTCGCACCGCCGCCGCGCCATCGCCCGCGCCCACTCCGCCACGCACCTCACGCACCAGGCGCTGCGCGACGCGCTCGGCCCGACGGCCGCCCAGGCCGGTTCCGAGAACCAGCCCGGCCGCTTCCGCTTCGACTTCGGTTCGCCGTCCGCGGTGCCGACGGCCGTGATGACGGACGTCGAGCAGAAGATCAACTCGGTGCTCTCCAGGGAACTGGACGTGCAGGCCGAGGTCATGTCGATCGACGACGCCAAGAAGCAGGGCGCCATCGCCGAGTTCGGCGAGAAGTACGGCGAGCGCGTGCGCGTCGTCACCATCGGCGACTTCTCCAAGGAGCTCTGCGGCGGCACCCACGTGCACAACACCGCCCAGCTCGGTCTGGTGAAGCTGCTCGGCGAGTCCTCCATCGGCTCCGGTGTGCGCCGCATCGAGGCGCTGGTCGGTGTGGACGCGTACAACTTCCTCGCCAAGGAGCACACGGTCGTCGCCCAGCTCCAGGAGCTGGTCAAGGGCCGTCCCGAGGAGCTTCCCGAGAAGATCTCCGGCATGCTCGCCAAGCTGAAGGACGCCGAGAAGGAGATCGAGAAGTTCCGCGCGGAGAAGGTCCTCCAGGCCGCCGCCGGTCTGGTCGAGTCCGCCAAGGACGTACGGGGCGTCGCCCTCGTCACCGGCCAGGTACCGGACGGCACGGGCGCCGACGACCTGCGCAGGCTGGTCCTCGACGTGCGCGGCCGCATCCAGGGCGACCGTCCGGCCGTCGTGGCGCTGTTCACCACCGCCAACGGCCGCCCGCTGACGGTCATCGCGACCAACGAGGCGGCCCGTGAGCGCGGCCTCAAGGCCGGCGACCTGGTCCGCACGGCCGCCAAGACCCTCGGCGGCGGTGGCGGCGGCAAGCCGGACGTCGCCCAGGGCGGCGGCCAGAACCCGGCCGCCATCGGAGACGCGATCTCCGCCGTCGAGCGCCTCGTCACCGAGACGGCCTGATGACCGAGCCTGCACAGGGCATGCGCCGGGGCCGCCGGCTCGCCATCGACGTCGGTGACGCCCGGATCGGGGTCGCCTCGTGCGACCCCGACGGAATCCTCGCCACGCCGGTGGAGACGGTGCCGGGACGCGACGTCCCGGCGGCGCAGCGCCGGTTGAAGCAGCTCGCCGAGGAGTACGAGCCGATCGAGATCGTCGTCGGCCTCCCTCGCTCCCTCAACGGGGGCGAGGGCCCGGCGGCCGCCAAGATCCGTTTGTTCACACAGGAGCTCGCCCGCATGGTCGCCCCCATTTCGGTGAGGCTCGTGGACGAGAGGATGACCACAGTGACGGCCAGTCAGGGTCTGCGCGCCTCCGGCGTGAAGTCCAAAAAGGGCAGGTCTGTCATCGATCAGGCCGCGGCCGTGATCATCCTTCAGCAGGCCCTGGAGTCCGAACGGGCGTCAGGTAAAGCTCCCGGCGAGGGCGTCGAAGTGGTCATCTGATCGCGATACGGTAACGTTCCGCGCGATGCGGCGGTGTTCGAACAGCTGCCGCACAGCATCAAGAGGCGGAACGGTTGCCCGGCCATCCCGACGGCGGCCCCGCCTCGCGGCATGTAGGGGATCGATGACTGAGTATGGCCGGGGCCCAGGCTCCGAACCGTGGCATCCGGAGGACCCGTTGTACGGGGACAGCGGATGGGGAGGACAGCAGCCCGCGGGCGGCACGTCCCCCTACGGCGGCCAGGGGCAGTACCACCCGCAGCAGCCGCACCAGCATCAGCAGCAGTCCCACCAGTCCCAGCAGCAGTACGGCGGGGAGTGGAGCACCGGGCAGCAGCAGGCCTATGGCCGGCAGCAGTACGAGGGTCAGCAGCAGTACGACGGACAGCAGAAGTATGACGGCGGGGCCGCGTACGGCTACAACGGGAACCCTGATCAGGGGTACGGCGGCGGTTCCGACCAAGGCCACTCCAACGGCGGCTGGGACACCGACGGGCAGGGGCAGGTCCCGTACGGCGGCGACCCCATGGACCCTTACGGCGGCCAGCAGCCCGGGTACGGCTCGGAGAGCCACGACTACTACTCGACGCCCGACGCCTACTCCCCGCCGGAGCCGCCCGGCCGCCGCAAGGCCGCGCGCCCCGAGGCCGATCCCGAGTCGGAGGCCGACTGGGACCCGGGGCCGGACCAGGGGGAGCACGCGTTCTTCGCCGACGGAGAGGACTCCGACGACGACCCCGGCAGCCGGGGCGACCGGCGCGGGCGTGGCGGGAAGAAGCCCAAGAAGCGGCGAAGCGGATGCGCCTGTCTGGTCGTCACTCTCGTCTTCGCGGGTGGTCTCGGCGGCGTCGGCTACTTCGGCTACCAGTTCTACCAGGACCGTTTCGGCACGGCGCCGGACTACGCGGGCGAGGGCTCGGGGACGGCCGTCGTCGAGATCCCCAAGGACTCCGGCGGCTACGTGATCGGCCAGAAGCTCAAGGCGGCGGGCGTCGTGAAGAGCGTCGACGCGTTCGTGTCCGCGCAGAAGCAGAACCCGGACGGGCAGACCATCCAGTCGGGTGTCTACACGCTCAAGAAGGAGATGTCCGCCAAGAGCGCTGTCGCGCTGATGCTCAGCCCGAAGAGCCGCAGCAACCTCATCATTCCCGAGGGCAAGCGGAACGCCTGGGTCTACGCACAGATCGACAGTCGTCTCCATGTCCCCAAGGGCACCACGGAGAGCGTCGCCAAGAAGGACTGGCGCAGCCTCGGACTTCCCGACTGGGCGAACACCAACAAGGACATCAAGGACCCGCTGGAAGGATTCCTCTATCCCTCCAGTTATCCGGTCGCCAAGGGGCAGAAGCCCGCAGACGTCCTGAAGAACATGGTTTCTCATGCGACGGAGAAGTACGACGAGCTCGGCCTGAAGGCGAAGGCCGCGGAGTTGAACCTGAAGGATCCGCTCCAGGTTCTCACCGTGGCGAGCCTGGTCCAGGCCGAGGGCAAGTACAAGCATGACTTCGAGAAGGTCGCCACGGTCGTCTACAACCGCCTCAAGCCCAACAACACCGAGACGTACGGCCTGTTGGACTTCGACTCGACGGTCAACTACCTGCGCGGCAAGTCCGAGTTGGCGACGGGTTCGGTCGACGAACTCCGCAAGCTCAATGACCCGTACAACACATACAAGATCAAGGGCCTCCCGCCCGGACCGATCGGAAACCCGGGCGAGGTGGCGCTGAATTCGGCGCTGCATCCCGCCAAGGGCAATTGGTATTACTTCGTCTCCGTCAGCGAGGACAAGACGCTCTTCGCCGAGACGAACGAGGAGCAGAACCAGAACCGCAAGAAATACCTGGAGGGGCAGTGAGCGCGGAGAAGCGACGGGCCGCGGTTCTCGGTTCTCCGATCGCCCATTCCCTCTCCCCGGTGCTGCACCGCGCCGCTTACGAGGAACTGGGTCTGACCGGCTGGACGTACGACCGTTTCGAGATCGACGAGGCGGCGCTGCCGGAATTCATCGGGAAAGCCGGGCCCGAATGGGCCGGGCTCTCGCTGACCATGCCGCTGAAGCGCGCGATCATTCCGCTGCTCGACCAGGTCAGCGAGACCGCGGCGTCCGTCGAAGCCGTGAACACGGTGGTGTTCGGCGAGGACGGACGGCGCGTCGGTGACAACACCGACATCCCCGGCATGGTCGCCGCGCTCCGCGAGCGGGGCATCGAGCAGGTCGAGTCCGCCGCGATCCTGGGCGCGGGCGCCACCGCCTCGTCCGCGCTGGCCGCGCTTGCGCGGATCTGCGCGGGTGAGGTCGTCGCGTACGTGCGCAGTGATGCCCGTGCCGCCGAGATGCGCGAGTGGGGCGACCGCCTCGACGTGCAGGTCAGGACCGAGTCCTGGGAGGACGCGTCGGAGGCGCTGCACGCGCCGTTGGTGATCGCCACGACGCCTGCGGGCACCACGGACGCGCTGTCGGCCACCGTGCCCGAGAGGCCCGCCACTCTCTTCGACGTGCTGTACAACCCGTGGCCCACCGAGCTCGCCGCCCGCTGGTCGGCGTACGGAGGGGCCGTCGTCAGCGGCCTCGACCTCCTTGTGCACCAGGCCGTGCTCCAGGTCGAGCAGATGACGGGACAGGCCCCCGCGCCCCTCGCCGCCATGCGCAAGGCGGGGGAGCACGCGCTGGCCGAACGGTAAAACCCGGGCCGCACGGTAAATCCCTGGTCGCGCCGTGGTCGAGGCGTGACCGAGGGACGTCCGTCAGATGGACCGGACGCCGGATCGCCCCTCAGGTCGTGGGAGGATCGGGGGTGGCGGGCCAGGGCCGCGCACCCGGCCGCGCCGTCGAAGACAGCAGTTCGAGGCGCGAGCATGAGGAGCACCGTTGAGCAGGTTGCGTTGGCTGACCGCGGGGGAGTCGCACGGACCCGCGCTTGTCGCGACGTTGGAGGGTCTTCCCGCCGGCGTTCCGGTGACGACGGAGATGGTGGCGGATCATCTGGCGCGGCGGCGTCTTGGGTATGGCCGGGGTGCGCGGATGAAGTTCGAGCGTGATGAGGTCACGTTCCTGGGTGGTGTCCGGCACGGTTTGAGCATGGGTTCGCCGATCGCGGTGATGGTGGGCAATACGGAGTGGCCCAAGTGGGAGCAGGTGATGGCGGCCGATCCGGTGGATCCGGAGGTGCTGGCCGATCTCGCCCGTAATGCCCCGCTGACCCGGCCGCGTCCGGGGCACGCGGATCTGGCGGGCATGCAGAAGTACGGCTTCGACGAGGCGCGGCCGGTGCTTGAGCGGGCGTCGGCGCGGGAGACCGCGGCGC
This sequence comes from Streptomyces venezuelae, assembly GCF_008642355.1. Lineage (NCBI taxonomy): Bacteria > Bacillati > Actinomycetota > Actinomycetes > Kitasatosporales > Streptomycetaceae > Streptomyces > Streptomyces venezuelae. The sequence goes on along the minus strand of NZ_CP029193.1, from coordinate 1,273,931 downwards.
GGGTGGCGCTGGGTGCGGTGGCGCGGTCGTTTTTGAAGGAGACGGCCGGGATCGAGATTGTCTCGCATGTGACGGAGCTGGCGTCGGCCAAGGCGCCGTACGGCGTGTACCCGACCCCCGCGGACGTGGAGAAGCTGGACGCGGATCCGGTGCGGTGCCTGGATGCGGATGCGTCGAAGGCGATGGTTGCGGAGATCGATCAGGCTCACAAGGACGGCGACACCCTGGGCGGTGTCGTGGAGGTCCTCGCGTACGGGGTGCCGGTCGGGCTCGGCTCGCATGTGCACTGGGACCGGCGTCTGGACGCGCGCCTGGCGGCGGCGCTCATGGGCATCCAGGCGATCAAGGGCGTCGAGGTCGGTGACGGCTTCGACCTCGCCCGCGTGCCGGGTTCGAAGGCGCACGACGAGATCGTCACCACGGAGGACGGCATCAAGCGCACCTCGGGCCGCTCCGGCGGCACCGAGGGCGGGCTGACCACGGGTGAGCTGTTGCGGGTACGGGCGGCGATGAAGCCGATCGCGACGGTGCCGCGGGCGTTGGCGACGATCGATGTGGCGACGGGTGAGGCAGCCAAGGCGCACCATCAGCGCTCGGATGTGTGTGCCGTGCCGGCGGCCGGGATCGTCGCGGAGGCGATGGTCGCGCTGGTTCTTGCCGACGCGGTGGCGGAGAAGTTCGGGGGCGACAGTGTTCCCGAGACGCGCCGCAACGTGCGGTCCTACCTCGACAACCTGCAGATCCGGTGACCGGTCCCAAGGTGGTCCTGGTCGGACCGATGGGCGTCGGCAAGACGACCGTGGGTGAGCTCCTGTCCGAGCGTCTCGGTGTCTCGTTCCGGGACACCGACGCCGACATCGTGGCCGCGCAGGGCCGGGAGATCTCCGACATCTTCGTCGACGAGGGCGAGGCGTACTTCCGCGCCCTGGAGAAGGCCGCGGTCGCCGCGGCCCTCACCGAACACGACGGCATCCTCGCCCTCGGCGGCGGCGCCGTCCTCGACGAGTCGACCCGAGCGCTCCTCGCCGAGCACCCCGTCGTCTGCCTCTCGATGGACGTCGAGGAAGCCGTCCAGCGCACCGGGCTCAACCAGGCGCGCCCCCTGCTCGCGGTCAACCCGCGCAAGCAGTGGCGTGAGCTGATGGAGTCGCGCAGGCCGCTGTACGCCGAAGTCGCCCGCGCGGTCGTCCCCACCGACGGCCGCACCCCTGATGAGGTCGCCCAGGCGGTCCTCGACGCACTGGAGTTGAAGGAAGCATGACGACGGAGCAGACCCCCACCCGTATCCACGTCGGTGGCACCGCCGGCACGGATCCGTACGAGGTCCTGGTCGGTCGGCAGCTCCTCGGCGAGCTGCCCGGCCTCATCGGCGACCAGGCCAAGCGGGTCGCCGTGATCCACCCCGAGGCGCTCGCCGAGACCGGCGACGCGCTCCGCCAGGACCTCGCCGACCAGGGCTACGAAGCGGTCGCCATCCAGGTGCCGAACGCCGAGGAGGCCAAGACGGCGGAGGTCGCCGCGTACTGCTGGAAGGCCCTCGGCCAGTCCGGCTTCACGCGCAGCGACGTCATCGTCGGCGTCGGCGGCGGTGCCTCCACGGACCTCGCCGGGTTCGTGGCCGCGACCTGGCTGCGCGGGGTGCGGTGGATCGCCGTGCCGACCACCGTGCTCGGCATGGTCGACGCGGCGGTCGGCGGCAAGACCGGCATCAACACGGCCGAGGGCAAGAACCTGGTGGGCGCCTTCCACCCGCCGGCGGGTGTTCTGTGCGACCTCGCGGCCCTCGACTCCCTGCCGGTGAACGACTACGTCTCCGGGCTCGCGGAGATCATCAAGGCCGGTTTCATCGCCGACCCGGCGATCCTTGAGCTCATCGAGGCGGACCCGGAGGCGGCACGCACGCCCGCGGGACCGCACACCGCCGAGCTCATCGAGCGCTCCATCAGGGTCAAGGCCGAGGTCGTCTCGGGCGACCTGAAGGAGGCGGGCCTGCGCGAGATCCTCAACTACGGGCACACCCTCGCGCACGCCATCGAGAAGAACGAGCGCTACAAGTGGCGGCACGGCGCCGCGGTCTCCGTCGGCATGCACTTCGCGGCCGAACTCGGCCGCCTGGCGGGCCGACTGGACGACGCGACGGCCGACCGCCACCGTACGGTGCTCGAATCGGTGGGCCTGCCGCTGACCTACCGTTACGACCAGTGGCCCAAGCTCCTCGAGACGATGAAGGTGGACAAGAAGTCCCGCGGTGACCTGCTGCGCTTCATCGTCCTCGACGGCCTCGGCAAGCCGACCGTCCTGGAGGGCCCCGACCCGGCGGTGCTCCTGGCGGCGTACGGAGAAGTGGGCCAGTAGAGGCCCTCGCTCCCGTCACCGTGGCTCTCTGATTCGGCCACGGGCACGTCTCGGCCTCCCCGGCCGTTCACACAACAGCGGCCGGGGACGGTACCGTTCGGTAACGGGCGGCCAGGTCGCTGCCCTACCAGCGACAGTCGCACGAGACGGAGTGGCACCGGATGCAGCACGCAGTGGGATCTCCGCTGCCGCCGCCCCACCAGCCGGGGCACGGACCGGCCACCGGCTGGTCGCAGGCCGCACACCACCCGACCGCTCCGCCCCCCGGAGCGGCACCGCACGCGCCCCCCGCGCCGGGGTTCGCGGGCGGCCAAGCGCCCTCCCCCCCGGGGCCCGCGAGCCATCAGGCTCCGCACGCACCGCACGCCGCGCAGGCACAGGGCCAACCCCCGATGCCGCACGCCCCGGCGCCCCCGCACGGACCGGCCCCGGTGCCCCCCACGCCCGACTGCCCGCCGCCCACCGCCGGCACGACGAGCCACATCCAACTGCCGCCCGGCGGCCCCGTGGCCATGCCGAGCCCCCCGCAGGGAGCGGCCCCCACGGACACCGGCGCCACGACGCTCGCGGTCCTGCTCATCGGCCCCGCCGGCGCGGGCAAGACGAGCGTCGCCAAATACTGGGCCGAGCACCGCCGCGTGCCCACGGCCCACATCAGCCTCGACGACGTACGTGAATGGGTGCGCTCGGGGTTCGCCGACCCCCAGTCGGGCTGGAACGACCACTCCGAGGCGCAGTACCGCCTGGCCCGCCGCACCTGCGGCTTCGCCGCGCGGAACTTCCTGGCCAACGGCATCTCGTGCATCCTCGACGACGCGGTCTTCCCGGACCGCCCGGTCGTCGGCCTGGGCGGCTGGAAGCGGCACGTGGGCCCAGGCCTGCTCCCCGTGGTCCTCCTCCCGGGCCTGGAGATCGTCCTGGAACGCAATGCGGAACGCAGCGGCAACCGCCGCCTCACGGACGAGGAAGTCGCCCGCATCCACGGCCGCATGGCGGGCTGGTACGGCTCGGGCCTCCCCATCATCGACAACTCCCAACTGGACGTCCCCGCCACGGCCCGAGTCCTGGACGAGGTCCTGACCCGAGCCATCGCGAGCCCACCGCAGTGGTAGCGGGGGCAGTGCCCACAGGTCACGATTACGACACCGTGCCTCCCCGTCTCCTTCACGCCGACTGAGCGCGGTACTACGGTCCTGCCCCTGGAATACGCTCGAGGGGCATGACATGAGCAATCCGTACGGCACTCCGCCAGACGTCCGCCGCCCCGCCCCGAAGTGGGCCCGGAAGCGGTACGTCATCCCCGCGATCGTCCTCGCCCTCGGTCTGGGCGCTGCCGCGGGCGCCGGCGGCGACGGCACCACCGGCGCGGACAAGGCCGAGGCGAAAGCCACCGTGACCGCGACCGCTACGGCCACCGCCTCGCCCACCGCCTCCGGGACCGCTCGGTCCGAGCCGCGGGCGACGGTCACCGTGCGGGCCACCAAGACGGTCGAGGCGACCAAGACCGTCAGGGCGACCAAGACCGTGCGGTCGACGGTCACGGCGCCGGATGACGGCGGTGGGTCCGGTGGGGGCTCTGTGTACTACGCGAACTGTGCGGAGGCGCGCGCCGCTGGTGCCGCTCCCGTGCGTCGCGGGGAACCCGGATACGGCAGGCATCTCGACCGTGACGGTGATGGGGTCGGCTGCGACAGCTGAGGGCGCGGCATAGGGGTGACGCCCGGTCGGACGCGTCCGGCGGGCCCCCGCGCGGGTGGGATCTTAGGCTCGCCCCATGTCAGAGGTGTACGCGGTCCGCAGGGAGCGGGTTCGGGAACGGTGTGCTGCCGGGGGTGGTGGGGCGGCGCTCGTGTCCCGGCCCGCCAATGTGCGCTATCTCGCGGGCGCGGCGCCCGACGGTGCCGTGCTTCTCGTCGGTCGGGGTGAGGACGAGGACGTTCTGGTGTGCGGGCGTCCGCTCGGCGGGGAACCGGGAGAGGGGCGGGCCGACGGTGGGCTCCGGGTACAGGTGCTGACCGAGCCGAGTGCCGATCCCGCCGTCGCCGGTGCCGACTTCGCCACCGCTCAGGGCGTCGACGCGCTCGCCGTGGAGGAGCACCACCTGACCGTTGCGCGGCACCGGGCGGTCGGTTCCGTCGCGCCGCGGCTGCGGCTCATGGACCTCGGGACCGCCGTCGAGCAGTTGCGGCTCGTCAAGGACGAGGAAGAGCTGTCCTGCCTGCGGGTCGCCGCTGAAATCGCCGACCAGGCGCTGGGAGAGCTGCTCGAGTCGATCCTCGTGGGGCGGACGGAGCGGCATCTCGCGCTGGAGCTGGAGCGGCGGCTCGTCGACCACGGCGCGGACGGGCCCGCCTTCGCGACCTCCGTCGGGACCGGGCCGAACTCCGGCAGAGGCGGTCACCGGCCGACGGACCGGCGTGTGGAGGAGGGGGATTTCCTCTCCGTCTGCCTGGGCGCCAGCTATCGCGGCTATCGCTGCGAGATCGGGCGTACGTTCGTCATCGGCACGTCACCCGCCGACTGGCAGATCGAGTTGTACGACGTCGTCTTCGCCGCGCAGCGGGCCGGCCGCGAGGCCCTCGCACCCGGCGCCGCCTGCCGCGACGTCGACCGCGCCGCACGCCACGTACTGCACTCCGCGGGCCATGCGGAAGGGCTCGCTCCCAGCACCGGACACGGTGTGGGGCTCGAAATCGACGAGGACCCTCAATTGGCGCCCGCGGCCATGGGTAAACTGGACGTCTGCGTGCCGGTCACCGTCGAACCGGGGGTTCACCTCCCTGGCCGGGGTGGTGTCCGGATCGATGACACGCTCGTCGTGCGCCCCGAGGCGGACGGCGGACCCGAGCTACTCACCATCACGACCAAGGAACTGCTCGCGCTCTGAAGGCGCGTGCGCGCCCGGGGTCGTCCACCAGTCAGTCAGTGCAGGAGATTCCGCAACCGTGGCTTCCACGAACGACCTCAAGAACGGCCTGGTGCTCAAGCTCGAAGGCGGCCAGCTCTGGTCCGTCGTCGAGTTCCAGCACGTCAAGCCCGGCAAGGGCCCGGCCTTCGTGCGCACCAAGCTCAAGAACGTGCTCTCCGGCAAGGTCGTCGACAAGACGTTCAACGCCGGCGTCAAGGTCGACACGGCCACGATCGACAAGCGCGACATGCAGTTCTCCTACATGGACGGCGACTACTTCGTCTTCATGGACATGGAGACGTACGACCAGCTGCACGTCGACCGCAAGGCCGTCGGCGACGCCGCCAACTTCCTGATCGAGGGCTTCACCGCCTCCGTCGCCCAGCACGAGGGCGAGGTGCTCTACGTCGAGCTCCCCGCCGCCGTCGAGCTGGTCATCCAGGAGACCGAGCCGGGTGTCCAGGGCGACCGCTCCACCGGTGGCACCAAGCCCGCCACGCTGGAGACCGGCCACCAGATCCAGGTGCCGCTCTTCATCACCACCGGCGAGAAGATCAAGGTCGACACCCGTACCAGCGACTACCTCGGCCGGGTGAACAGCTAACCGTGGCTGCTCGTAACACGGCCCGCAAGCGCGCCTTCCAGATCCTCTTCGAGGCAGACCAGCGCGGTACGGACGTCCTGACGGTCCTCGCGGACTGGGTGCGCCACTCGCGGTCCGACACCCGGCAGCCGCCGGTGAGCGAGTACACGATGGAGCTCGTCGAGGGATACGCGGAGCACGAGCGCCGCATCGACGAACTCATCGCGCAGTACGCCGTCGGATGGACCCTGGACCGCATGCCGGTCGTCGACCGGAACATCCTGCGGCTCGGGGCCTACGAACTCGTCTGGGTCGACGCCACACCCGACGCGGTGGTGCTCGACGAGGCGGTGCAGCTCGCCAAGGAGTTCTCCACGGACGAGTCGCCGTCCTTTGTGAACGGTCTGCTCGGACGCTTCAAGGATCTGAAGCCGTCCCTGCGCCGGGACGAGGCATAGAGACGAGGCGTAAAGCCTCGGCATGTCATCCGGAGGGCCCGCAGCAATACGCTGCGGGCCCTCCGACTTTTCCCGCACGGCTTCTGGCCGGTGTGGCGTCAATGAGGCGCGGGAAAGACACAGAAAACCGCCGGGGTGCGGTGGCCTTTGGGCCACCGCACCCCGGCGGTACGTTTCTGCTGAAGTCTCCCGAAGCGGGCTCAGACCTCTTCGTGGGCGACGGCGCGACGCGCGTCCGCATCGAGGACGCCCCAGCTGATCAGCTGCTCGGTCAGGACCGAGGGCGACTGGTCGTAGATCACGGCCAGGGTGCGCAGGTCGTCCTGGCGGATCGACAGCACCTTGCCGTTGTAGTCACCGCGCTGCGACTGGATCGTGGCGGCATACCGCTGCAGCGGACCCGCCTTCTCCTGCGGGACGTGCGCAAGACGCTCCAGGTCGAGCACGAGCTTCGGCGGCGGCTCGGCGGCGCCACCGGGCGCCGTACCGGGCAGGAGCTCCTGGACCGGGACGCCGTAGAAGTCCGCCAGCTCGGCGAGGCGCTGCACGGTCACGGCACGGTCGCCGCGCTCGTACGACCCCACGACGACCGCCTTCCAGCGTCCCTGGGACTTCTCCTCGACTCCGTGGAGGGAAAGGCCCTGCTGGGTACGGATCGCGCGGAGCTTGGCCCCGAGCTGCTTGGCGTATTCGCTGGACATATAGCTCCCCGGACGCTGCGACAATCAGGCGGCTCCGCCGCGTGGCTGGTAACTCACTGTGAGGTTACGCAGCGTTACTTGCCTGCGTCAAGCCGAAAGGTCCTTACCGCCCCTTCGGTGGAGGCCGATGACGTGCCCGGTCGTAAGTGCTGGTAGTCTGGCTGGCGCAATTTCGACGTCCTTTAATGTCCGTCCCGTGAGGCGGAGAAGGAGGTCCGTTTCATATGGACACGCAGGACACCAAAGACTCCGCTGTCGCGCGCCCCGTACTCGAGGGCCCCGACATCGCGCGGGTTCTGACCCGCATCGCCCACGAAATCGTCGAGCGCGCCAAGGGCGCCGACGACGTGGTCCTCCTCGGCATCCCCACCCGTGGCGTCTTCCTCGCCCGCAGGCTCGCCGAGAAGCTCGAAGAGATCACCGGCCGCGCGATCCCGGTCGGTTCCCTCGACATCACCATGTACCGCGACGACCTGCGCATGCACCCCCCGCGCGCGCTGGCCCGCACCGACATCCCCGGTGACGGCATCGACGGCCGCCTGGTCGTCCTCGTCGACGACGTGCTCTTCTCCGGCCGCACCATCCGCGCCGCCCTCGACGCGCTGAACGACATCGGCCGCCCCCGCGCCGTGCAGCTCGCCGTTCTCGTCGACCGCGGCCACCGCGAACTGCCCATCCGTGCCGACTACGTGGGCAAGAACCTCCCCACGTCGCTGCGGGAGACGGTCAAGGTGCAGCTCGCCGAGGAGGACGGCCGCGACGCCGTGCTGCTCGGCGCCAAGCCCGCCTCCGCGTAACCGGTTTCCCACCTCACGGGCCCAGGGGCACACCCCTGTGCGCCCGCGCGCCCGCAGACCTCCACACACCGGAGTACACGCAGATGATGCGACACCTCATCTCGGCCGCCGACCTCTCCCGCGACGACGCCGTCCTCATCCTCGACACGGCCGAGGAGATGGCGCGCGTCGCCGACCGGCCGATCAAGAAACTGCCCGCCCTGCGCGGCCGCACCGTGGTCAACCTCTTCTTCGAGGACTCGACCCGGACCCGGATCTCCTTCGAGGCCGCAGAGAAGCGCCTCTCCGCCGACGTCATCAACTTCGCCGCCAAGGGCTCCAGCGTCTCCAAGGGCGAGTCCCTGAAGGACACCGCGCAGACCCTGGAGGCGATGGGCGTCGACGCCGTCGTCATCCGCCACGGCGCCTCCGGGGCGCCCTACCGCCTGGCGACCTCCGGCTGGATCGACGCCGCCGTCATCAACGCGGGTGACGGCACCCACCAGCACCCCACCCAGGCCCTGCTCGACGCCTTCACCATGCGGCGCCGCCTCGTCGGCCCCGACGCGGGCCTCGGCCAGGACCTGGCCGGCAAGCACATCACCCTGGTCGGCGACATCCTGCACAGCCGCGTCGCCCGCTCCAACGTCGACCTGCTGTACACCCTCGGCGCCGAGGTCACCCTCGTCGCCCCGCCCACCCTCGTGCCGGTCGGCGTCGAGCAGTGGCCCTGCGAGGTCAGCTACGACCTGGACCGGGTGCTGCCCAAGTCCGACGCCGTGATGATGCTGCGGGTGCAGCGCGAGCGCATGAACGCCGCGTTCTTCCCCACCGAGCGCGAGTACTCCCGCCGCTACGGCCTGGACGGCGAGCGCATGGCGAAGATGCCCGAGCACGCCATCGTCATGCACCCCGGCCCGATGGTCCGCGGCATGGAGATCACCGCCGAGGTCGCCGACTCCGACCGCTGCACGGTCGTCGAGCAGGTCGCCAACGGCGTCTCCATCCGCATGGCCGTCCTCTACCTGCTTCTGGGCGGCAACGAGCCCGCCGTCACCCACACCCGTTCCGAGGAGAGCAAGTAAGCATGAGCAAGATCCTGATTCGTGGTGCGAAGGTGCTCGGCGGCGAGACGCAGGACGTCCTGATCGACGGCGAGACCATCGAGGCCGTGGGCGCGGGACTCTCCGCCGACGGCGCCGAGACCGTCGAGGCCGACGGCAAGGTGCTCCTGCCGGGCCTCGTCGACCTCCACACCCACCTGCGCGAGCCGGGCCGCGAGGACTCCGAGACCGTCCTCACCGGCACCCGCGCCGCCGCCTCCGGTGGCTACACCGCCGTGTTCGCCATGGCCAACACCTTCCCCGTCGCCGACACCGCCGGCGTCGTCGAGCAGGTCTACCGCCTCGGCAAGGAGTCCGGCTACTGCGACGTGCAGCCCATCGGCGCCGTCACCGTCGGCCTCGAGGGCAAGAAGCTCGCCGAGCTCGGCGCCATGCACGAGTCCGCCGCCGGGGTCACCGTCTTCTCCGACGACGGCAAGTGCGTCGACGACGCCGTGATCATGCGCCGCGCCCTGGAGTACGTGAAGGCCTTCGGCGGCGTCGTCGCCCAGCACGCGCAGGAGCCGCGGCTCACCGAGGGCGCCCAGATGAACGAGGGCGTCGTCTCCGCCGAGCTGGGCCTCGGCGGCTGGCCCGCCGTCGCCGAGGAGTCGATCATCGCGCGGGACGTGCTGCTCGCCGAGCACGTCGGCTCGCGGGTGCACATCTGCCACCTGTCGACCGCCGGATCCGTCGAGATCGTGCGCTGGGCCAAGTCCCGCGGCATCGACGTCACCGCCGAGGTCACCCCCCACCACCTCCTCCTCACGGATGAGCTGGTGCGCTCCTACAACCCCGTCTACAAGGTCAACCCGCCGCTGCGCACCGAGCGCGACGTGATGGCGCTCCGCGAGGCCCTCGCCGACGGCACGATCGACATCGTCGCCACCGACCACGCCCCGCACCCGCACGAGGACAAGGACTGCGAGTGGGCCGCTGCCGCCATGGGCATGGTCGGCCTGGAGACCGCCCTGTCCGTGGTGCAGCAGACGATGGTCGAGACCGGCCTGCTCACCTGGGAGGCCGTCGCCGACCGGATGTCCTTCAAGCCCGCGGCCATCGGCGGAGCCGCCGGTCACGGGCGCCCCGTCTCGGCAGGTGAGCCCGCGAACCTCGTCCTGGTCGACGCCGATTACCGTGGGGCAGTGGACCCCGCGGGCTTCGCCTCGCGCAGCCGCAACACGCCCTACGAAGGCCGTGAGCTGCCGGGCCGCGTCACGCACACGTGGCTCCGGGGCCGGGCCACGCTCGTCGACGGGAAGCTCACGTGACATCACTTCTGGAACTGGCCGCCGACAAGGAATCGGCGGAGGTGACCGACTGGGCCGCGCGCCTCGGCTGGGTCGTCGGACTCCTGCTCTTCATCGCGCTCGTCTACTGGCTGATGCGCGAGGGCTGGAAGTGGCGCGGCACGCTCCAGGGCGACCTGCCCGAGCTGCCCACCGCGCCGAGCGACCCGGGTCCGGCCAGACTTGAGCTGAGCGGCCGGTACCACGGCTCGACCACGGCCGGGCAGTGGCTCGACCGCATCGTGGCGCACGGCCTGGGCACCCGCAGCCGCGTCGAGCTGACGCTCACCGACGCGGGCCTGGACGTCGTACGCCCCGGCGCGACCGACTTCTTCATCCCGGTCGCACAGCTGCGCGAGGCCCGTCTCGACAAGGGCATCGCGGGCAAGGTCCTCACGGAGGGCGGTCTCCTGGTCGTCACGTGGGAACACGGCGGGAAGCTGCTCGACTCGGGCTTCCGCTCGGACCAGGCGGCCGAACAGACCGAGTGGGTCGAGGCGCTCAACGACATGGTCGGTTCGCCCCACGACACGAACGACAAGAACAGCACTACGGAAGGCACCGCACGATGACGACCTCCACCAGGGGAGCCAGCAAGGTTCCCGCCGTACTCGTCCTGGAGGACGGCCGCATCTTCCGTGGTCGCGCCTACGGGGCCGTGGGGGAGACCTTCGGCGAAGCGGTGTTCTCCACCGGCATGACCGGATACCAGGAGACCCTGACCGACCCCTCGTACGACCGCCAGATCGTGGTCGCCACCGCGCCGCAGATCGGCAACACGGGCTGGAACGACGAGGACGACGAGTCGGCCCGCATCTGGGTCTCCGGCTACGTGGTCCGCGACCCCGCCCGCATCCCCTCGAACTGGCGCGCAAAGCGTTCGCTCGATGACGAGCTGGCCGCCCAGAACGTCGTCGGCATCAGCGGCATCGACACCCGTGCCCTCACCCGCCACCTGCGCGAGAGCGGCTCCATGCGCTCCGGCATCTTCTCCGGCGAGACGCTGCCGGCCGACGCCGAGCTCGTCGAGCGCGTCAAGGCCCAGCCCCAGATGAAGGGCGCCAGCCTCTACGAGGAGGTCGCCACCAAGGAGGCCTACGTCGTCCCCGCGGTCGGCGAGAAGCGGTTCACCGTCGCCGCCATCGACCTCGGCATCAAGGGCATGACCCCGCACCGCATGGCCGAGCGCGGCATCGAGGTCCACGTGCTGCCCGCCACGGCCACCGAGGAGGAGGTGTACGCCGTCGCCCCCGACGGAGTCTTCTTCTCCAACGGCCCCGGCGACCCGGCCACCGCCGAAGGTCCCGTCGCGCTCATGACCGCCGTGCTGAAGCGGAAGACGCCCCTGTTCGGCATCTGCTTCGGCAACCAGATCCTCGGCCGCGCCCTCGGCTTCGGCACGTACAAGCTGAAGTACGGCCACCGCGGCATCAACCAGCCGGTGCAGGACCGCACGACCGGCAAGGTCGAGGTCACCGCGCACAACCACGGCTTCGCCGTCGACGCGCCCCTCGACAAGGCCAGCGAGACCCCCTTCGGCCGCGCCGAGGTCTCCCACGTCTGCCTCAACGACAACGTGGTGGAAGGCCTCCAGCTGCTCGACCAGCCGGCCTTCTCCGTCCAGTACCACCCCGAAGCGGCTGCCGGCCCGCACGACGCCGCCTACCTCTTCGACCGCTTCGTAACCCTGATGGAGGGCCAGCGTGCCTAAGCGCTCCGATATCCAGTCCGTCCTGGTCATCGGCTCCGGCCCGATCGTCATCGGCCAGGCCGCCGAGTTCGACTACTCCGGCACCCAGGCGTGCCGCGTCCTCAAGTCCGAGGGCCTGCGCGTCATCCTCGTCAACTCCAACCCGGCGACGATCATGACCGACCCGGAGATCGCCGACGCCACGTACGTCGAGCCGATCACCCCCGAGTTCGTCGAGAAGATCATCGCCAAGGAGCGCCCCGACGCGCTGCTGCCCACCCTGGGCGGCCAGACGGCCCTCAACACGGCCATCTCCATGCACGAGCAGGGCGTCCTGGAGAAGTACGGCGTCGAACTCATCGGCGCCAACGTCGAGGCCATCAACAAGGGCGAGGACCGCGACCTCTTCAAGGGCGTCGTCGAAGAGGTCAAGAAGAAGATCGGGCACGGCGAGTCCGCCCGCTCGTACATCTGCCACTCCATGGACGACGTCCTCAAGGGCGTCGACGAGCTCGGCGGCTACCCCGTGGTCGTCCGCCCCTCCTTCACCATGGGAGGCGCCGGCTCCGGCTTCGCGCACAACGAGGAAGAGCTGCGCCGCATCGCGGGCCAGGGCCTCACCCTCTCGCCGACCACCGAGGTGCTCCTGGAGGAGTCCATCCTCGGCTGGAAGGAGTACGAGCTGGAGCTGATGCGCGACAAGAACGACAACGTCGTGGTCGTCTGCTCCATCGAGAACTTCGACCCGATGGGCATCCACACCGGCGACTCGATCACCGTCGCGCCCGCGATGACGCTGACCGACCGCGAGTACCAGATCCTGCGGGACGTCGGCATCGCGATCATCCGCGAGGTCGGCGTCGACACCGGCGGCTGCAACATCCAGTTCGCGGTCAACCCCGAGGACGGCCGGGTCATCGTCATCGAGATGAACCCGCGCGTGTCCCGGTCCTCCGCGCTCGCCTCCAAGGCCACCGGCTTCCCGATCGCGAAGATCGCCGCCAAGCTGGCCGTCGGCTACACGCTGGACGAGATCCCGAACGACATCACCGAGAAGACGCCGGCCTCCTTCGAGCCGACCCTCGACTACGTGGTCGTCAAGGCCCCCCGGTTCGCCTTCGAGAAGTTCCCGAGCGCCGACTCCACCCTCACCACCACCATGAAGTCGGTCGGCGAGGCCATGGCCATCGGCCGCAACTTCACCGAGGCCCTCCAGAAGGCGTTGCGCTCCCTGGAGAAGAAGGGCTCGCAGTTCACCTTCGTCGGCGAGCCCGGTGACAAGGCCGAGCTGCTGCGCGAGGCGGTGCGCCCCACCGACGGCCGCATCAACTCCGTCATGCAGGCCATCCGCGCGGGCGCCACGCCCCAGGAGGTCTTCGACGCGACGAAGATCGACCCCTGGTTCGTCGACCAGCTCTTCCTGATCAAGGAGATCGCGGACGAGCTCGCCGCCACCGAGCGCCTCGACGCCGACGTCCTGGCCGAGGCCAAGCGGCACGGCTTCTCCGACGCCCAGATCGCCGAGATCCGCGGCCTGCGCGAGGACGTGGTGCGCGAGGTGCGCCAGGCCCTCGGCGTCCGCCCGGTCTACAAGACGGTCGACACCTGCGCCGCCGAGTTCGCCGCCAAGACCCCGTACTTCTACTCCTCGTACGACGAGGAGAGCGAGGTCGCGCCCCGCGAGAAGCCCGCGGTCATCATCCTCGGCTCGGGCCCGAACCGCATCGGCCAGGGCATCGAGTTCGACTACTCCTGCGTCCACGCCTCCTTCGCGCTCAGCGACGCGGGCTACGAGACCGTGATGGTCAACTGCAACCCCGAGACCGTCTCGACGGACTACGACACCTCCGACCGTCTGTACTTCGAGCCGCTCACGCTCGAGGACGTCCTGGAGATCGTCCACGCCGAGACGCAGGCGGGCCCCGTCGCGGGCGTCATCGTCCAGCTAGGCGGCCAGACCCCGCTCGGCCTCTCGCAGGCCCTCAAGGACAACGGCGTGCCCGTCGTCGGCACCTCGCCCGAGGCCATCCACGCCGCCGAGGACCGTGGTGCCTTCGGCCGCGTGCTCGCCGAGGCCGGCCTCCCCGCGCCCAAGCACGGCACCGCCACGACGTTCGCGGAAGCCAAGGCGATCGCCGACGAGATCGGCTACCCGGTCCTGGTGCGCCCGTCCTACGTGCTCGGCGGCCGCGGCATGGAGATCGTGTACGACGAGACCCGGCTCTCGGCGTACATCGAGGAGTCGACGGAGATCAGCCCCTCGCGGCCGGTCCTCGTCGACCGCTTCCTCGACGACGCCATCGAGATCGACGTGGACGCGCTCTACGACGGCGAGGAGCTCTACCTCGGCGGCGTCATGGAGCACATCGAGGAGGCCGGCATCCACTCCGGCGACTCGGCGTGCGCGCTGCCGCCGATCACGCTCGGCGGCTTCGACATCAAGCGCCTGCGCGCCTCCACGGAGGGCATCGCCAAGGGCGTCGGCGTGCGCGGACTGATCAACATCCAGTTCGCCATGGCGGGCGACATCCTCTACGTCCTTGAGGCCAACCCGCGCGCCTCGCGCACCGTCCCCTTCACCTCGAAGGCGACCGCGGTGCCGCTGGCCAAGGCCGCCGCGCGCATCTCTCTCGGCGCGACCGTCGCCGAGCTGCGCGCCGAAGGCATGCTCCCGGCCGTCGGCGACGGCGGCACGCTCCCCATGGACGCGCCGATCTCCGTCAAGGAGGCCGTCATGCCGTGGTCGCGCTTCCGCGACATCCACGGCGCGGGCGTCGACACCGTCCTCGGCCCGGAGATGCGCTCCACGGGCGAGGTCATGGGCATCGACTCGGTGTTCGGCACCGCGTACGCCAAGTCGCAGGCGGGCGCCTACGGACCGCTGCCGACCAAGGGCCGCGCCTTCATCTCCGTCGCCAACCGCGACAAGCGCTCGATGATCTTCCCGGCACGTGAACTGGTCGCGCACGGCTTCGAGCTGTTCGCCACCTCCGGCACGGCCGAGGTCCTCAAGCGCAACGGCATCAACGCCACGGTCGTGCGCAAGCAGTCCGAGGGCGAGGGCCCCAACGGTGAGAAGACCATCGTCCAGCTCATCCACGACGGCGGCGTCGACCTCATCGTCAACACCCCGTACGGCACCGGCGGCCGTCTCGACGGCTACGAGATCCGCACGGCAGCCGTCTCGCGTTCCGTGCCGTGCCTGACGACCGTCCAGGCCCTTGCCGCGGCCGTCCAGGGCATCGACGCGCTGAACCACGGCGGCGTGGGCGTCCGATCGCTCCAGGAACACGCGGAACACCTGACCGCGACCCGCGACTAGCAGCCCACAAGGGGGACACCAAAACGGTGTCCCCCTTCTGGTGAGCACACCTGAGGACCCCTGAGGACCCCTATGTACAAGCTGTTCTTCCATCTCGTCTTCAAGCGCATGGACCCGGAGCAGGCCCATCACATGGCCTTCCGCTGGATCCGCCTCGCGGCCCGCATCCCCGTGCTGCGCACCTTCGTCGCGGCCGTCCTCGCGCCCCGGTACAAGGAGCTGCGCACCGAGGCCCTCGGGCTGCGGATGCACGGCCCCTTCGGGCTCGCCGCGGGCTTCGACAAGAACGCCGTCGCGATCGACGGAATGTCGATGCTCGGCTTCGACCACATCGAGATCGGCACGGTCACCGGCGAGCCGCAGCCCGGCAACCCCAAGAAGCGGCTCTTCCGCCTCGTCCCGGACCGCGCGCTGATCAACCGCATGGGCTTCAACAACGAGGGCTCCGCGGCCGTCGCGGAGCGCCTGGCCACCCGTACGCCCGTCTTCAAGACCGTCGTCGGCGTGAACATCGGCAAGACCAAGGTCGTCCCCGAGGAGGAGGCGGCCGCCGACTACGTGAAGTCCACCGAGCGGCTCGCTCGCCACGCCGACTACCTCGTCGTCAACGTCTCGTCGCCCAACACCCCGGGCCTGCGCAACCTCCAGGCCACCGAGTCGCTGCGGCCCCTCCTGACCGCCGTGCGCGAGGCCGCCGACCGCAGCGTCGAGGGCCGCCGCGTCCCGCTGCTCGTCAAGATCGCGCCGGACCTGGCCGACGAGGACATCGACGAGGTCGCCGACCTCGCCGTCGAACTCGGCCTGGACGGCATCATCGCCACGAACACCACCATCGCCCGCGAAAGCCTCGGCCTCGCCTCCGCACCCGCCCTCTACGGAGAGGCCGGAGGGTTGTCGGGCGCGCCCCTCAAGGAGCGCTCCCTGGAGGTCCTCAGGCGCCTCTACGCGCGCGTGGGGGACCGGATCACGCTCGTGGGTGTCGGCGGCATCGAGAACGCCGAGGACGCCTGGCAGCGCATCCTCGCGGGCGCCACCCTCGTCCAGGGCTACAGCGCCTTCATCTACGAAGGGCCCTTCTGGGGCCGAGCCGTCCACAAGGGCCTCGCCGCGCGCCTGCGCACGAGCCCGTACGCCACCCTCGCCGACGCGGTCGGCGCCGATGTCCGGAAGCCCGAGGTCACCGCATGAGCCCCCTGGAGCCCTTCGGTACGCGCCTGCGCCACGCCATGGACGAGCGCGGCCCCCTGTGCGTCGGCATCGACCCGCACTCCTCGCTCCTGACCGCGTGGGGCCTGAACGACGACATCGCGGGCCTTGAGCGGTTCACACGCACCGTCGTGGAGGCGCTCGCCGGGACCGTCGCGGTGTTCAAGCCGCAGAGCGCGTTCTTCGAGCGCTTCGGGTCGCGCGGCATCGCCGTCCTGGAGAAGGCCGTCGAGGAGTTGCGGGCGGCCGGCGCCCTGATCGTGATGGATGCCAAGCGCGGCGACATCGGCTCCACCATGGCCGCGTACGCCGAGACCTTCCTGCACAAGGACTCGCCGCTGTTCAGCGACGCGCTCACCGTCTCGCCCTACCTCGGCTACGGCTCCCTGAAGCCGGCCGTCGACCTGGCGCGCGAGAACGGCGCCGGGCTCTTCGTGCTCGCCCTCACCTCCAACCCCGAGGGCGCCGAGGTGCAGCACGCGGTGCGTGAGGACGGCCGCACGGTCGGCGCCACGGTCCTCGGGCACCTCGCCGCCGAGAACGCGGGGGCGGAGCCCCTCGGATCCTTCGGAGCGGTCGTCGGTGCCACGCTCGGGGACCTGTCCTCGTACGACCTGGCGATCAACGGCCCGCTGCTCGCCCCCGGCATCGGCGCCCAGGGCGCGACCCCGGCCGACCTTCCCTCGGTGTTCGGCGCGGCGGTGCGCAACGTCGTCCCGAACGTCAGCCGGGGAGTGCTGCGGCACGGACCCGACGTCACGGGCCTGCGGGACTCCGCGACGCGCTTCGCGGACGAGATCAGGGCGGCCGTCGACCCGCGCTGAGCGGGCGAACAGGGCCTGTCCTTATGTTTCCTTGACGGCTCCCCGGCCAAAACCGGGGAGATATGCCCGATATGTACGGCTCGGCGCAGGCTGACCAGGACTTTTCGTCTGTTCTCGCTGACTCTGGCGGCCATGCCCGCTAGTCTCCGACGAGAGCGAACGGGCAAGCGCGTTGCACGTTGCTCACCAGGTGTGGGGCGACTAGGTTCCTCACCGGTCCGTATCCGACAGTTCGACATCCGAGGTGACGTAGGCGTGGCTCTTCCGCCCCTTACCCCTGAACAGCGCGCAGCCGCGCTCGAAAAGGCCGCCGCGGCTCGCCGGGAGCGGGCCGAGGTCAAGAATCGACTCAAGCACTCCGGTGCCTCGCTTCATGAGGTCATCAAGCAGGGCCAGGAGAACGATGTCATCGGCAAGATGAAGGTCTCCGCCCTCCTGGAGTCCCTGCCGGGCGTGGGCAAGGTCCGTGCCAAGCAGATCATGGAGCGTCTTGGCATCTCCGAGAGCCGCCGTGTGCGCGGTCTCGGCTCCAACCAGATCGCGTCGCTCGAGCGAGAGTTCGGTGGGGGTGCCGCCGGCTGATGTTCTCAGGCACTCCTGAGAACCTGGATAATCGCTGCATGGCTGCAACATCCCGGGGGACGACCCCCGTGCCCCCGGACGTACGTCCGCGGCTGACCGTGCTCTCCGGCCCCTCCGGGGTCGGCAAGAGCACGGTCGTCGCTCATATGCGCAAAGAACACCCCGAGGTCTGGCTCTCGGTCTCGGCCACCACTCGCAAGCCGCGGCCCGGTGAGAAGCACGGTGTCCAGTACTTCTTCGTCTCCGACGACGAGATGGACAAGCTCATCGCCAACGGCGAGCTCCTGGAGTGGGCCGAATTCGCGGGCAACCGCTACGGAACCCCCCGTCGCGCGGTCCTCGACCGCCTGGAGGCGGGCGAGCCCGTCCTCCTGGAGATCGACCTCCAGGGCGCCCGCCTGGTGCGCGAGTCGATGCCGGAGGCGCAGCTCGTCTTCCTCGCCCCGCCGAGCTGGGACGAGCTGGTCCGTCGGCTCACCGGCCGCGGGACGGAGGCGCCCGAGGTCATCGAGCGCAGGCTCGCCGCCGCCAAGGTGGAGCTCGCCGCCGAAGCCGAGTTCGATACGACGCTTGTCAACACCTCCGTCGAGGACGTGGCCCGTGAGCTGCTAGCCTTGATGAAAGTTCTTTGATCTTTACACCCATCGGAAGGCAGAGAGTGTCCTCTTCCATCACCGCGCCCGAGGGCATCATCAACCCGCCGATTGATGAGCTGCTCGAAGCCACCGACTCGAAGTACAGCCTCGTGATCTACGCCGCCAAGCGCGCGCGCCAGATCAACGCGTACTACTCGCAGCTCGGTGAAGGCCTCCTGGAGTACGTCGGCCCCCTCGTGGACACGCACGTCCACGAGAAGCCGCTCTCGATCGCGCTCCGCGAGATCAACGCGGGCCTGCTGACGTCCGAGGCCATCGAGGGCCCGGCGCAGTAAGCAGCACGTACCTTCACCACAGGCCCGGCAGTACGACTGCCGGGCCTGTGGTGTGTCATGGAGCAGTACGCATCCGAGTGCGGGGAGACAGTGGCAGTGGCCGAGAAGCCGAAGGTAGTCCTGGGGGTCAGCGGCGGCATCGCCGCCTACAAGGCGTGCGAGCTGCTGCGGCGGCTCACCGAGTCCGGCCATGACGTACGCGTCGTGCCGACCGCGTCCGCGCTGCACTTCGTCGGCGCCGCGACGTGGTCCGCGCTCTCCGGCAACCCCGTCTCCACCGAGGTCTGGTCCGACGTCCACGAGGTGCCGCACGTCCGCATCGGCCAGCACGCCGACCTCGTGATCGTCGCCCCCGCCACCGCCGACATGCTCGCCAAGGCGGCCCACGGACTCGCCGACGACCTGCTCACCAACACGCTCCTGACCGCTCGCTGTCCGGTGGTCTTCGCCCCCGCCATGCACACCGAGATGTGGGAGCACCCCGCGACCCAGGAGAACGTGGCCACACTCCGTCGCCGCGGCGCCCTCGTCGTCGAGCCCGCCGTCGGCCGCCTCACCGGTGTCGACACCGGCAAGGGCCGCTTCCCGGACCCCGTGGAACTCTTCGAGGTCGTACGCCGCGTCCTCGCCCGCGGAGACCTGGCCCAGGACCTCGCCGGCCGCCACGTCGTCGTCAGCGCGGGCGGCACCCGGGAACCCCTCGACCCGGTCCGCTTCCTCGGCAACCGCTCCTCGGGCAAGCAGGGCTACGCGCTCGCCCGCAGCGCCGCCGCCCGGGGCGCCCGCGTCACGCTCGTCGCCGCCAACGCGGCGCTGCCCGACCCGGCAGGCGTCGACGTCGTACCGGTCGGCACCGCCGTGCAGCTGCGCGAGGCCGTCATCAAGGCCGCGGCCGACGCCGACGCCGTGGTCATGGCCGCCGCCGTCGCCGACTTCCGCCCCGAGACGTACGCCACAGGAAAGATCAAGAAGAAGGACGGCCAGGAGCCCGCGCCGATCGCGCTGGTCCGCAATCCCGACGTTCTCGCCGAGATCGCCGGGGAGCGCCCCCGCCCCGGCCAGGTGATCGTCGGCTTCGCCGCCGAGACCGACGACGTGCTGGCCAACGGCCGCGCCAAACTCGCCCGCAAGGGCTGCGACCTGCTGGTCGTCAACGAGGTCGGCGAGCGCAAGACGTTCGGCTCCGAGGAGAACGAGGCCGTCGTGCTCGGCGCGGACGGCAGCGAGACGCCGGTGCCGCACGGCCCCAAGGAGGCCCTCGCGGACACGGTCTGGGACCTGGTCGCACAGCGCCTCGCCTGACGGCGGCGCGGCACTGTCCCGGGGCGCTGTCCGTGCTCCCCGTCGCACCCGTCTCACCATCCGGAACTCGGTCATATTCGAGCACCTGTCTTGACGAGGTGTCCGCGGGCAGGGCTCAATGTCATCTTCGCCTCATCGGGCGCCTCAAACCCGGCAAAATCGGGCGCGAGGTTTCCCGGCGAGGGCCGATCGTCGTACCGCGCAACGCAGTGTCGCAGGTCACAGGGCTCCCAAGTGGCGAGACATGTGGTCCGGCGGCCGAGTGTGACCGATAAACTGGTCTCGGACGACGCCGGGCGCAGCTCCCGGCCGTCCACCCATGATCAGCCAGCAGCCGCTGCAACCACAGGGAGCGATGTGTCCCGGCGCCTCTTCACCTCGGAGTCTGTGACCGAGGGTCACCCCGACAAGATCGCTGACCAGATCAGCGACACCATTCTCGACGCGCTTCTGCGGGAGGACCCGACCTCCCGGGTCGCCGTGGAGACGCTGATCACCACGGGCCTCGTCCACGTGGCCGGCGAGGTCACGACGAAGGCGTACGCGCCGATCGCGCAGCTCGTGCGCGACAAGATCCTCGAGATCGGTTACGACTCCTCGAAGAAGGGCTTCGACGGCGCCTCCTGTGGTGTCTCGGTGTCCATCGGCTCGCAGTCCCCCGACATCGCGCAGGGCGTCGACACGGCGTACGAGCAGCGCGTCGAGGGCGACGAGGACGAGCTCGACAAGCAGGGCGCGGGCGACCAGGGCCTGATGTTCGGCTACGCCTGCGACGAGACCCCGGAGCTCATGCCGCTCCCGATCCACCTCGCGCACCGCCTCTCGCGCCGCCTCTCCGAGGTCCGCAAGAACGGGACCATCCCCTACCTGCGCCCCGACGGCAAGACCCAGGTCACCATCGAGTACGACGGCGACAAGGCCGTCCGTCTCGACACGGTCGTGGTCTCGTCCCAGCACGCCTCGGACATCGACCTGGACTCGCTCCTGGCCCCCGACATCCGCGAGTTCGTGGTCGAGCCCGAGCTGAAGGCTCTCCTCGAGGACGGCATCAAGCTGGAGACCGAGGGCTACCGCCTGCTGGTCAACCCCACCGGCCGCTTCGAGATCGGCGGCCCGATGGGCGACGCCGGCCTGACCGGCCGCAAGATCATCATCGACACCTACGGCGGCATGGCCCGGCACGGCGGCGGCGCCTTCTCGGGCAAGGACCCGTCCAAGGTCGACCGCTCGGCCGCCTATGCGATGCGCTGGGTCGCCAAGAACGTCGTCGCCGCGGGCCTGGCCTCCCGCTGCGAGGTCCAGGTCGCGTACGCGATCGGCAAGGCCGAGCCCGTGGGTCTCTTCGTCGAGACGTTCGGCACGGCCACGATCGACACGGACAAGATCGAGACGGCCATCGGCGAGGTCTTCGACCTCCGTCCGGCCGCGATCATCCGCGACCTCGACCTGCTCCGCCCGATCTACTCCCAGACCGCCGCGTACGGCCACTTCGGCCGGGCGATCCCCGACTTCACGTGGGAGCGCACGGACCGCGTGGAGGCGCTGCGGAAGGCGGCGGGGCTGTAGTTCCCGCCCTCACCAGGTCACGGTCGAGGCCCGGTACCCCTGCGGGGGTGCCGGGCCTCGGCGTTGTCGCGGCCGTGCGGCCGTGTCAGTGCGGTCTGGTAGGAATGCAGCTGTGAGCAGGGAGAACGAGGGGTTCGAGGGTGGGGGGGCCGAGGAGCCGGAGCAGCTTGCGCTGATCCGGGAGTCGGTGCGCAGGGCCAAGGTGCCGCGCGCCAAGCCCCGGACCTGGCGGGGAGCCGCGCTGGCCAAGGAGCTGCCGGTCGCGCGGGTGCTGGTGGACAAGGGCGTGCTGCATCTCGACCGCTATTTCGACTACGCCGTGCCGGAGGAACTGGACGCCGAAGCACAGCCCGGGGTGCGGGTCCGGGTGCGGTTCGGGGCCGGGTCGCGGAACGTGCGGGAGGGGCGCCGCGAGGGAGGCGGGCTGATCGACGGGTTCATCGTCGAGCGGTGCGCGGAGACCGACTACAACGGACCGTTGGCGGCGCTGGCGCAGGTCGTCTCGCCTGAGCCGGTGCTCGACTCCGGGCTCCTGGAGCTGGCGCGGGCCGTGGCGGACCGCTACGCGGGCAGCCTCGCCGACGTCCTGCAGCTCGCGGTACCGCCCCGGCACGCGCGCGCCGAGGCCAAGGCGGCCCCCGAGCCGCCCGCCCCGCCGGCCGCGCCCGAACCGGGGAGCTGGGGGAGGTACGGGCACGGCGTCGAATTCCTGCGCTCCCTTGCCTCGGGGGGCGCGCCCCGCGCCGTGTGGACGGCGCTGCCCGGACCCGAGTGGGCCGAGGAGATCGCCCGAGCCGTGCAGGCCACCCTCGCGTCGGGGCGGGGTGCCCTCGTCGTCGTGCCGACCGGGCGGCCCGCCGCGCGCGTGGACGCCGCGCTGAACCGGCTGCTCGGTCCGGGACAGCATGCGCTGCTCACCGCCGACGCCGGGCAGGAACGGCGCTACCAGGAGTGGCTGGCCGTGCGGCGCGGGACCGTGCGGGCCGTCGTCGGCACCCGGGCCGCCATGTTCGCGCCCGTGCGGAACCTGGGGCTCGTCGTCGTCTGGGACGACGGGGACTCCAACCACAGCGACGACAGGGCACCGTTCCCGCATGTGAGGGAAGTGCTCGAGCTGCGGGCCACGCGGGACAAGTGCGGTTTTCTGCTCGGGAGTTGGAGCTGCACGGTCGAGGCGGCGCAGCTCGTCGAGAGCGGGTGGGCCGCGCCGCTCGTCGCCGACCGCGAGCAGGTGCGGGGCGCCGCGCCGCTCGTGCGGACCGTGGGCGACCTGGACCTCGCGCGCGACGAGGCGGCGCGGGCCGCGCGGCTGCCGACGCTGGCGTGGCAGGTCGCACGGGAGGGGCTGAAGCACGGACCCGTGCTGGTGCAGGTGCCCCGGCGTGGTTACGTGCCGCGGCTCGCCTGTGAGCGGTGTCGTGAGCCGGCCCGGTGCAGGCATTGTGCGGGGCCGCTGGAGGCGCAGGGGAGCGGGGCCGCGCTGCGATGCGGCTGGTGCGGGGTGGAGGAGGCTTCCTGGCACTGCGAGTCCTGCGGCGGGTTCCGGCTGCGCGCGCAGGTCGTCGGGGCGCGCAGGACCGCGGAGGAGCTGGGCCGGGCGTTTCCCGCGGTGCCGGTGCGGACGTCGGGCCGTGAGCAGGTGCTCGACACGGTTCCGGGGGCACCGGCGCTGGTGGTGAGCACACCGGGCGCGGAGCCCGTCGCCGAGGGCGGTTACGCGGCTGCCCTGCTGCTCGACGGCTGGGCCATGCTGGGCCGCCCCGACCTGCGGGCCGGCGAGGACGCGCTGCGGCGCTGGGTCGGCGCCGCGTCACTGGTCCGGCCGCAGGGCGCGGGCGGCACGGTGGTCGTCGTGGCCGAGCCGACCCTGCGGCCCGTGCAGGCGCTGGTGCGGTGGGACCCGGTGGGCCACGCGGTACGTGAGCTCGCGGAACGCGCCGAGCTGGGCTTCCCGCCGGTGTCGCGCATGGCGTCGGTGTCCGGCCCGCCGGAGGCGCTGGCGGAGTTCCTGGGCGGTGCCGAACTGCCGGGGGACGCGGTGGTGTTGGGGCCGGTTCCGGTGCGGGGCGGTGCGCCCGGCCCAACCGGTTCCGCAGCGGCGCGGCGCGGCGCCGGTGTGCCGCCCGGTCCCGAGCCGTGGGAACGCGTGCTCATCCGGGTGCCGCCGGGCAGCGGGGCCGCACTCGCCGCTTCGCTGAAGACGGCACAGGCCGCGCGGATGGCGCGGGGCGCGAAGGGCGCGCGGGAGGCGGGGGGAGAGCCTGTGCGCGTGCGGGTGGACCCATTGGACATCGGGTGAGCCGAGGGTGCGTGGACGTTACCCGCGCAGGAAGCTGCCCCCTCGTCCTTGGCGGAGGCGCGAGAGGGCAGCGGTCGGTGGGGTGGGGTCAGCCGTTGCGCGGGCCGGGGAAAGCCGTCGGCCGGGGCTCCTCGCGGAGCGTGGGGCTGCCCGCCGTGGGCTGCGTCGGCATCGTGCGGGCCGCGGGCACGGACGGCAGCGGTACGCCGACCGGGAGGGGGCGCGTCGCCGTCGACGTGACCGTGGGCGCCGGGGTCTCCGCCGCGCGCTCCGCCTCGGCCGCCGCCTGCGTGGTGGCCCGTCGCGCGCCGTAACGACGGTGGACCGCCTGCTTGGTGACGCCGAGGGCCGAGCCCACCGCGTCCCACGAGAACCCCAGCGAGCGGTCGAAGTCGACCGCCGCCGTGACCAGCGTCTCGACGCTGTCCCGGAGTTCCTGGGCGAGACGGACGGTCGGGGCGGGGGCCCGCCCGTACACGACGAAGCCCGCGGACGGGCTGGAGCGGCGCGGGCGGTAGACGTTGCCGAGCTGCGCGGTGAGGGTGCGCAGCGCGTCCACCTGCCGCCGGACCCGCTCGATGTCCCGTACCAGGAGGTGCAGGCTGGCCCGTGCCTGGGCGTCGTGGGTTGCGTGGTCGGCCATGAACAAGCCTCTCGAACCGGCGTTGAAAAGGATCGGGCCGCGTCGGCGGCCCGTTGTGGTCAACTCTTTCTTGACCAACGCGCTAGTTCGTGTGGGGTCACGGTGCAGGGGCGTATATGCATATGCACAGGGCGCGCGGCGCTTCGTACGCCCCCGGCAGCGCACAGCGTCCGCGGCGTCGGCAAGACCGGCTCGGGCGGGGTCCGTGCG
This sequence comes from Streptomyces venezuelae, assembly GCF_008642355.1. Classification (NCBI taxonomy): domain Bacteria; kingdom Bacillati; phylum Actinomycetota; class Actinomycetes; order Kitasatosporales; family Streptomycetaceae; genus Streptomyces; species Streptomyces venezuelae. The sequence continues at coordinate 1,249,183 of NZ_CP029193.1, read as the reverse complement.
CGGCCCATAGACTGGTGTGCTGCCGTCGCCCACCCGTCGACCACGGCGATTCGCCCACCGACCACCACTGACCAGAGATCCGAGGTACCCCTCAGTGAAGCTTGTCTTCGCCGGCACTCCCGAGGTCGCCGTCCCCGCACTGGACGCCCTGATCGCCTCCGACCGGCACGAGGTGGCCGCCGTGGTGACCCGCCCGGACGCGCCCGCCGGGCGGGGCCGCAGGCTGGTCGCGAGCCCGGTCGCGGAGCGCGCCGAGGAGGCCGGCATCGAGGTGCTGAAGCCCGCGAAGCCGCGCGATGAGGAGTTCCTGGCGCGGCTGCGCGAGATCGGCCCCGACTGCTGCCCCGTCGTCGCGTACGGCGCGCTGCTGCCGAAGACCGCCCTGGACATCCCGGCCCGCGGCTGGGTCAACCTGCACTTCTCGCTGCTGCCCGCCTGGCGCGGTGCCGCGCCGGTGCAGCACGCGGTGATGGCGGGCGACGAGATCACCGGGGCCTCGACGTTCCTGATCGAGCAGGGCCTCGACTCCGGGCCCGTGTACGGGACGGTCACCGAAGCGGTGCGGCCCACCGACACCAGCGGGGACCTGCTCACGCGTCTCGCGTTCGCGGGCTCCGGGCTGCTCGTCGCGACCATGGACGGCATCGAGGACGGCACCCTGCAGGCGGTGCCGCAGCCCGCCGACGGCGTCACCCTCGCCCCGAAGATCACCGTCGAGGACGCCCAGGTGGACTGGGCGGCGCCCGCGATGCGCGTGGACCGCGTCGTGCGCGGCTGCACCCCCGCGCCCGGCGCCTGGACCGTCTTCCGCGGCGAGCGGCTGAAGATCATCCAGGCCGCGCTCGTCCAGGACCGCACCGACCTCGCGCCCGGCGAGATCTCCGCCGCCAAGAACAACGTGTACGTCGGTTCCGGTTCGCACGCCGTCGAGTTGCTCTGGGTCCAGCCGCAGGGCAAGAAGCCGATGCGCGGCGCGGACTGGGCGCGCGGGGTCCGGATCGCCCCGGGTGAGCGCATGGGGCCCGGCGACGTAGGCTGAGTGGGTTCGGACCCATTCCAGCAGCGGAGCACCTTTGAACGACCAGCCGAACCGGCGACCCCGTAAACCGTCGGGGAAGTCCGGCAAGCCCTACCGCCGCCCGCAGAAGGACCCCGTCCGCTTCCTCGCCTTCGAGGCGCTGCGGGCGGTCGACGAGCGCGACGCGTACGCCAACCTCGTCCTGCCGCCCCTCCTGCGCAAGGCGCGCGAGAAGGGCGACTTCGACGCGCGGGACGCGGCGCTCGCCACCGAGCTGGTCTACGGAACGCTCCGCCGCCAGGGGACGTACGACGCGATCGTCGCGGCCTGCATCGACCGGCCGCTGCGCGAGGTCGACCCGCCCGTCCTCGACGTGCTCAACCTCGGGGTGCACCAGCTGCTCGGCACGCGCATCCCGACCCACGCCGCCGTCTCCGCCTCGGTGGAGCTGGCCCGCGTGGTGCTCGGCGACGGACGCGCCAAGTTCGTCAACGCCGTGCTGCGCAAGGTCTCCCAGGACGACCTCGACGGCTGGGTGCAGAAGGTCGCGCCGCCCTACGACGAGGACGCCGAGGACCACCTCGCCGTCGTCCACTCGCACCCCCGCTGGGTCGTCTCGGCGCTGTGGGACTCCCTCGGCGGCGGCCGCGCCGGCATCGAGGACCTGCTGGAGGCGGACAACGAGCGGCCCGAGGTGACACTCGTGGCGCGCCCCGGCCGCACCACCGCCGACGAACTGCTCGACTCCGTCGGCGAGGACTCCGCGCTGCCCGGACGCTGGTCGCCCCACGCCGTGCGGCTCAGCGAGGGCGGCGAGCCCGGCTCCCTGGAGGCCGTGCGCGAAGGGCGCGCGGGCGTGCAGGACGAGGGCAGCCAGCTGGTCGCGCTCGCACTCGCGAACGCCCCGCTCGAAGGACCCGACGAGAAGTGGCTCGACGGCTGTGCGGGACCCGGCGGCAAGGCGGCCCTGCTCGCCGGCCTCGCCTCCCAGCGCGGCGCCGCGCTCCTCGCCGCGGAGAAGCAGCCGCACCGGGCCGGCCTCGTCGCCCAGGCACTGGCCGGGAACCCCGGCCCCTACCAGGTCGTCGCGGCCGACGGCACCCGCCCGCCGTGGCGGCCCGGCACGTTCGACCGCGTCCTGATGGACGTGCCCTGCACGGGACTCGGCGCCCTGCGCCGCCGCCCCGAGGCCCGCTGGCGCCGCCGCCCGCAGGACCTGGACGGCTTCGCCCCGCTCCAGCGCGGCCTGCTGCGCACGGCGATGGAGTCGGTGCGGGTCGGCGGCATCGTCGGATACGCCACGTGCTCCCCGCACCTCGCCGAGACACGGGCCGTCGTGGACGACGTCCTCAAGCACGGCGGCGGCGCCGAACTCGTCGACGCGCGGCCCCTGCTGCCGGGCGTCCCGGCGCTGGGCGACGGACCCGACGTACAGCTGTGGCCGCATCTGCACGGCACGGACGCGATGTATCTGGCGCTGATCCGGCGCACCGCCTGACGGCTTCGGAGACCGAGCCGTACGACTCGCTCCCTCGGATGGCTGACCGTCCGGGGGAGGCTGGCGCGCCCGGCGTGCGCGGGCCCGGCGCCGACCTAGAGTCACCGGGATGAAGCCGGTCAGCGCGGCGCCGCCGGATCCGACGGAGCCCCGGACCGATGTGCGGAACAGGTGGCGGGCCCGGCTGCGCGAGGCTGTCGTGCCGCTCGCCCGGCGCGGCTTCCGGCTGCACTGGTGCGGCTATCTGTTGTCGTGGGCGGGCTCGGCCGTCGCGCCGCTGGCTCTCGCGTTCGCCGCGCTCGCCACCGGCGGCGGACCGCAGGCCCTGGGGATCGTGCTCGCGGCCGGTGTCCTGCCGCAGATCGTTCTGCTGCCGGTCGGCGGCGTGATCGCCGACCGGTACCGCCGCGTGCGCGTGATGGTGTGGTCCAACGTCGTCTGCGCGCTCGCCGAGACGGCGGCCGCGTGTCTGATCTGGTCCGGCGTCGTCCACACGTGGCAGCTCGCGGTCACGTCGGGGGTCTGCGGTGCCGCGGGCGCCTTCTTCGCTCCGGCGGCGGACGGCGCCGTCGTCCAGGTGGTGCCGGCCGAGCAGCGGCGTACGGCCAACGCACTCCTGAAGTTCGGGCAGAACGTGGGGAAGATGGCCAGCCCGGCGCTCGGCGGTGTGCTCATCGCCGCGGCGGGCCCCGCCCTGGCGCTCGTCTGGGACGCGGTCACGTTCGCGGTGTCGGCCGTGCTGTTCGCGCGGATCAACGTGGACAGGGCGGCCGTACGTCCGGACGTCGCGTCGCCACGGCAAGGGCGGCCGGGCACGGGTCTGCGGGGCGAGATGGGCCGCGGCTGGCAGGAGGTGTGGCAGCGGCGCTGGCTGGCGGTGATGGTGTGTCAGGCCGCCGTGACCGGCTCCGCGTGGCTGGCGGGATATCAGATGCTGGGGCCCCTGTACGCGCAGCGGGTCCTCGGCGGGGCCGCGCTGTGGGGCGTGGTCGTGTCCGCGTTCACCGGCGGCCTGATCGCGGGGGCCGCACTGGCCCTGGCGTGGCGGCCGTCCGCCGCGGGCGCCGTCGTGTGCGGCGGGACCGTGCTGCTGGCCCTGCCCCTCGCGGCGATGGCCGTCCGCGCCCCGCTGCCCGCGCTCGTGGCCGCGTTCGTCGTGGCGGGCGCGGGCCTGGAACTCGCCATGGTCGTATGGCTCTCCCTGTTGCAGGAACGCATCCCGGGCGACCGTCTCAGCAGGGTCCTGTCGTACTCGACGCTCGGCCAGATGCTGCCCGTCCCCGTCGCGTACCTCCTCACCGGACCCGTCGCGGCCGGGTTCGGGCTGCACACCACCCTCGCGTGGGCCGCGGCCGTGGTCACGGCCGCGGCGCTGCTCCCGCTGGTCCTGCCCCAGGTGCGCCGCCTCACCATCCCCGTGCGGGCGGCGAAAAGGGCCTAGTCACCACGGCGTGCCAGTGGATGCGGCCACCACACCTTCGGGCCGACGTCCAGGAACAGTGCCGTCACCAGGACCGAACGTACGACGAAGGTGTCCAGCAGGACGCCGAGCGCCACCGCGAAGCCGATCTCGGCGAACGCCACCATCGGGAGCGTGCCGAGTGCGGCGAACGTGCCCGCGAGGACAAGGCCCGCCGACGTGATCACCGCGCCGGTCGCGGCGAGACCGGTCAGGACGCCCGCGCGCGTTCCCTGGCGGCCCGCCTCCTCACGGATGCGGGTGGACAGGAAGATGTTGTAGTCGATGCCGAGCGCCACCAGGAACACGAAGACGAAGAGCGGGAAGTCCGTGGGCTCGCCCGCGTAGTCGAAGAGGTGGCGGAAGGCCAGCGCGCTGAGGCCGAGGGCCGTCGCGAAGGACAGGACCACCGTCGCGATGAGGAGCAGCGGGGCCACCACCGCGCGCAGCAGCACGGCGAGGATCAGCAGGACCACGGCCAGCACCAGGGGGATGATCAGTTTGTTGTCGTGGGCCGTGGCGCGGTCCATGTCGAGAAGGGCCGCCGTGCCGCCGCCCACCCGCGCGTCCGCGCCGGGCACGGCGTGGACGGCGTCGCGCACCCGCTCCACCGTCCGTTTCGCGGCCGCGCTGTCCGACGGGTCGGTCAGCGTCGCCTCGAACAGCACCTTGCCGTCGTGCTCGGCCTTCGTCCCCGGCGGCCGAGCGACACTCGCGGGCACCACGCCACGGGTGTCCCGTACGGCGCGGGCCACGGCGTCGTCCTGTGCCTGGCCGGCCACGATCACCAGCGGATCGCCGGAGCCCGCGGGGAAGTGCCGGGCGAGCACCTCCTGGCCGGTGATCGAGTCCGGCTTGTCGGTGAACGCGTCCGCGTTGCTGAGGCCCTCGGCCCGCAACTGCAGGAGTCCGAGCGAGAGCAGGGCGAGGGCCGCCGCCGTGACGCCCCAGATCAGCCGCGGGCGGCGGTCGATGCGGCGGCCCGTGCGCGCCCACAGGCCGCGTTCGGTCGGCTCGGGGGAGCCGACGTGCGGGATCAGCGGCCAGAAGAACCACCGGCCGAAGATGACGAGGAGGGCGGGGAAGAGCGACAGCATCGCCAGGAGCCCCACGGTGACGCCGATCGCGGCGACCGGGCCGAGGCCGCTCGTCGAGTTCATCTCGGCGGCCAGCAGCACGAGCATGCTCAGGACGACCGTCGCGCCCGACGCGAGGACCGCGGGGCCCGCCCGGTGCAGGGCGAGGGCCATCGCCTCGTGACGGTCCTCGTGGCGGCGCAGTTCTTCGCGATAGCGAGCGACCAGGAGGAGCGCGTAGTCGGTCCCCGCGCCGAAGACGAGGACCGTCAGAATGCCCGCGCTCTGCCCGTTGACCGTCAGGTCCGCGTGCTCCGCGAGGAGGTAGATGAAGGCCTGGGCGGTGAACAACGCGGTGATCACGGAGAGCAGCGGGGCGAGCAGCAGGGTCGGGCTGCGGTAGGTGAACAGGAGGATGACGATCACGATGCCGGCCGCCGCGAGCAGCAGCGTCGAGTCGATGCCCTCGAAGGCCTCGGCCGAGTCCGCGCCCGTGCCGCCGGGTCCGGTGATGTGCACGGCCAAGCCGTCGCCGCCGTCCCCGACCCGCTCCCGGATGCTGTCGACGGCGGGGCCGATGCGCTCCCAGCTCTCGGCGTCCATGGTGATCGGGACGTACACCTGGGCCGCCTCCGGGCCCGCCTTCTCGTCGTACAGAGGACCGCGGGTCTCGGCGCCGCGGATGCCGTGGACGCGCAACTCCTTGGCCTGGCGGACGTCCTGCGCGATCTGTACGCGGTCCGCCGCGGTGAGGCCGCCTTCGCGGGCGTACACGATGATCGCGGGGACCACCTCGGGCCTGAACTCGGCCGAGATGTCCAGGACTTGGGTCGATTCGGCGGAGCCGGGCAGCCATGACTCCGCGTCGTTCTCCTGGGCGTCGGTGAGCTTCTGGGCCAGGGGCGCCGCGACGATGATCACCACCAGCCAGAACAGCACCACCAGCCACTTGGTGCGCCGCCCGCACACCAGCCACGCGACGCCGCGCCGCTCCCGCCGCCATTCCTCCGCCATGGCTTCCCCCCGCTCGCCGTGCGCGGTGCCGCTGGACCGTCCAGCATGGCACTCGGCACGCGGTCGCGGGAGCCGCTGTGCCCATGCGGTGGACTGCGGTCAGCAACGCGCGCCGGGCATGGCAGGCTTGGGGCATGGCCGTGCAGATCAACCCCAGCATCCTGTCCGCGGACTTCGCCCGTCTTGCCGAGGAGGCAAAGGCCGTCGAGGGCGCCGACTGGCTCCACGTCGACGTGATGGACAACCACTTCGTCCCGAATCTCACCCTCGGGGTGCCGGTCGTAGAGTCCCTGGCCCGTGCGACGGACACGCCTCTGGACTGCCACCTGATGATCGAGGACCCCGATCGCTGGGCCCCGCAGTACGTCGAGGCGGGCGCCGGATCCGTCACCTTCCACGCGGAGGCCGCCGCCGCGCCGGTCCGGCTCGCGCGCGAGATCCGTGCCAAGGGCGCCCGCGCCTCGATGGCGCTGAAGCCCGCGACCCCCATCGAGCCGTTCGAGGACCTGCTCCCCGAGCTCGACATGCTGCTCATCATGACGGTGGAGCCCGGCTTCGGCGGCCAGGCGTTCCTCGACATCATGCTGCCCAAGATCCGCCGCACCCGTGAGCTGATCGCCAAGCACGGCCTGGAGATGTGGCTGCAGGTCGACGGCGGGGTCTCGGCAGAGACCATCGAGCGCTGCGCCGAGGCCGGGGCCGATGTCTTCGTCGCCGGCTCCGCCGTCTACGGCGCCAAGGATCCCGCGGACGCGGTACGTTCATTGCGCACCCAAGCCGAGGCAAAGACCGCGTCAAGCAGCTGGGCGTGCGACCACTGAGCCACGGGAACGTGAACGCAGTCCGCCAGGGCTGATCGACCAGGCCGGATCTGCAAGGATGAACGGCGAATCCAGTTTGTGAACAGCAGTGAGGAGAGCGCCGTGTCGGCCATGTCGGCGGGTCGGTCAGCCATGCGGATGGGACCCGCGGAGCTGGTGCAGGCGGCGGCCATGGCCCGCCGCTTCTACCTCGAGGGCAAGTCCAAGATCCAGATCGCCGAGGAGTTCGGCGTCAGCCGCTTCAAGGTGGCCCGGGTCCTGGAGACCGCCCTGGAGCGTGATCTCGTGCGCATCGAGATCCGCGTGCCCGCCGAGCTGGACGCGGAGCGCTCGGACGCGCTGCGCGCCCGCTACGGCCTGCGGCACGCCGTCGTCGTGGAGTCCCCGGCGCCGACCGACGAGATCGAGGACTCGCCCGACCCCGAGAACCTCGGCGAGGTCGCGGCGGACCTCCTCGGCGAGCTGGTCAACGAGGGCGACGTCCTCGGCCTGGCCTGGGGCCGCTCCACGATCCACATGGCGGCCGCGCTCGACCAGCTGCCGCCGTGCACGGTCGTGCAGCTGACGGGGGTGTACGACGCCGGGACCGCGGAGCGCGGCTCCGTCGAGGCCGTCCGTCGCGCCGCCCAGGTGTCCGGCGGCGAGGCGCACCCCATCTACGCGCCGATGCTGCTGCCCGACCCCGCGACCGCGGCGGCGCTGCGCAACCAGACCGGCATCGCCCGCGCCTTCGAGTACTTCGACAAGGTCACGGTCGCCTGCGTGTCCATCGGCTCCTGGGAGCCGGGGATCTCCACCGTCCACGACATGCTCAGCGACGAGGAGCGGGCGCATTACGCGTCGCTGGGAGTGGCCGCGGAGATGTCTGCCCATCTGTTCGACGCCGAGGGGCGTCGGGTCGGGCGGGACCTCGGGGAGCGGTGCATCACCGTCGAAGCGGACCGGCTCCGACGGATTCCTGAAGTTGTCGCCATTGCCGGCGGGCAGCGGAAGGCTGCCGCGATCGACGCGGTGCTGCGGTCCGGGCTTGTCACCAGCCTTGTGACGGACACGGCTGCGGCTGATCAGCTTCTTGTTGCCGGCGCTGCGCCTCGGCCTGCGCTCAATCGGGCGGATCCGGACGGTAGCTGAGCGTCTGCGGGTCGTGGGGGGTTTTCGCGCCCACGCGGCGGAGCCGCACATGTCGCTGCCCGCGCCCCTGAAGGGGCGCCGTGGCAAGGTCGGACGCATGGTGCACCGGTTTGTTCCCCGCGTCGTGGGGGCTCTGCTCGTCTGTCTTGCGGTTTTCGTCGCCGGATGCTCGTCCGGGGGCGGTGACCGGGACGTCCCCGACTGGGCCCGCGGCATGGCCACTGTGCGGGACGACCGGCTGCCCGCCGAGGCGCGGGAGACATTGCGCCTCATCGACCACGGCGGCCCCTTCCCGTACCCGAAGGACGGCACCGTCTTCGGCAACTACGAGCGTGAGCTGCCGGAGCGGAAGCGTGGCTATTACCACGAGTACACCGTCCGTACGCCCGGCGAGCGGGACCGCGGGGCCCGGCGGATCGTCACCGGCAGCCACGACGAGGTCTACTACACCGACGATCACTACGCGTCCTTCAAGGCGGTGCTGAGGCAATGACCCACGACGTAGGCGGGGAACCGTTCGCGCCCGTGCTGGAGGCCGCGCGCGGCGCGGGCTGGGCCACCACGGCGCTCTCCCTCGCGGGAGTGACGGACAAGGCCGCCTTCATGGAGCGCTGCGCCCGCGGGCTCGGCCTGCCCGACTGGTTCGGGCGCAACTGGGACGCGCTGGCCGACTGCCTCACCGATCTGTCGTGGCAGCCCCCCGCGCGCGGGAGGCTGCTCGTCGTATCCGGATGGCAGGAGTACGCCGATGCGGCGCCGGGGGAGTGGCGGATCGCCCAGGAAGTGTTCTCGGGGGCCGTCGAGCACTGGCGGGGGGCGACGGAGGGCGGGCTCGAGATCGTGCTCGCGCTCGGTCCCGCCGACGGCGCCGACACGGAGCGTGGCGGCAGCTGAACCATCTGTTCCGTTTCAGGGTGGCTCTTGGACGATCGGACCAGGGCCCCACCGGGCCGCCTGGGTGATCGTCCCAGGCGGCACAACCCCGGCGGCATGGGACAATGAAGTACGTGCTTTTCCCCCGGCCTAAATGTCCGGGGGCCACCTCTGATCGACTGGGATGAGCAGCACGTGCGCTTCCTCAATGACATCCAGCCTGCGTACGACCTGACGTACGACGACGTCTTCATGGTCCCGAGGCGCTCCGCCGTCGGATCCCGCCAAGGCGTGGACCTCTCGTCGCCCGACGGCACCGGCACCACGATCCCGCTGGTCGTCGCCAACATGACCGCGATCGCCGGCCGCCGCATGGCCGAGACCGTCGCCCGCCGCGGCGGCCTCGTCGTCATCCCCCAGGACATCCCGATCGAGGTCGTCACCGAGGTCGTCTCCTGGGTCAAGACGCGCCACCACGTCCTGGACACCCCCATCGTCCTGGCCCCCACGCAGACCGTCGCGGACGCGCTCGCCCTGCTCCCCAAGCGCGCGCACGACGCCGGCGTCGTCGTCGACGCCGACCAGAAGCCCCTCGGAGTCGTCACGGACGCCGACCTCACGGGCGTCGACCGCTTCACGCAGCTCTCCGAGGTCATGTCCAGGGACCTGCTGCTCCTGGACGCCGACATCGACCCGCGCGACGCCTTCAACAAGCTCGACGCCGCCAACCGGCGCTACGCCCCCGCCGTGGACAAGGACGGCCGTCTCGCCGGCATCCTCACCCGTACGGGCGCCCTGCGGGCCACGCTCTACACCCCCGCCGTCGACGCCAACGGCGGCCTGCGCATCGCCGCGGCCGTCGGCATCAACGGCGACGTCGCGGGCAAGGCCAAGCAGCTCCTCGACGCGGGCGTCGACACGCTCGTCGTCGACACCGCGCACGGCCACCAGGAGTCGATGATCGCCGCGGTCAAGGCCGTGCGCGCGCTCGACCCGAAGGTCCCGATCGTGGCGGGCAACATCGTCGCCGCCGAGGGCGTCCGCGACCTCATCGAGGCCGGCGCCGACATCATCAAGGTGGGTGTCGGCCCCGGCGCCATGTGCACCACCCGCATGATGACCGGCGTGGGCCGCCCGCAGTTCTCCGCGGTGCTCGAATGCGCCGCCGAGGCCAAGAAGTTCGGCAAGCACGTCTGGGCGGACGGCGGTGTCCGCCACCCGCGCGACGTCGCCATGGCGCTCGCAGCCGGCGCGTCGAACGTCATGGTCGGCTCGTGGTTCGCGGGCACCTACGAGTCCCCGGGCGACCTCCAGCACGACGCCCAGGGCCGCGCCTACAAGGAGTCCTTCGGCATGGCCTCCGCGCGTGCCGTGCGCAACCGCACCTCCGAGGAGTCCGCGTACGACCGCGCCCGCAAGGCGCTCTTCGAGGAGGGCATCTCGACCTCCCGCATGTTCCTCGACCCGGCGCGGCCCGGCGTCGAGGACCTGATCGACTCGATCATCGCGGGCGTCCGCTCGTCCTGCACGTACGCGGGCGCCGCCTCCCTGGAGGAGTTCGCCGAGAAGGCCACGGTCGGCATCCAGAGCGCCGCCGGCTACGCGGAGGGCAAGCCCCTGCACGCCAGCTGGAGCTAACCCTTCTGACCTGCACGAAGGCCCCCGCGGTGCGTCCGCGGGGGCCTTCGTCGTTCCTCTGTCCAGGGCCGGAACGCAACGGACGAAACGGACCGCGCAACGAAGAGACGCATATGACGGAAGTGCGCAATGATCATTCGGCGGTACGCAAGGTTGCTGCATTACGGTCGGGAAGCCATGGACTCTAGAGTCAGGCGCTGAACGTGGTGTGGCGGGGACTGCCTGCTCGGTGGTTCCCGTCGCCAAGCGCGGGTGCCGCGGGTCCTCGCCGCCCTGACCGGCAGCGATGAAGGAGCCAGCGCGTGCTCGACCAAGGCGCACCCCCGCAGAACCGCCCAAGCCCCTCGGGCGCCCCTGGCCTCGCCGGCCGACTCATGCGCCGCAAGCCGGTGGAACGCCTGGTCGAGGAGGGTGGCCAGGGTGACGGAGGCACGCTGCGCCGCTCCCTCGGCATGTGGCAGCTGACCATGATCAGCATTGGTGCCACGCTCGGCACCGGCATCTTCGTCGTCCTCGGCGAGAGCGTCCCCAAGGCCGGCCCGGCCGTCACCATCTCCTTCGTGATCGCCGGACTCACCGCGCTCTTCTCCGCGCTGTCCTACGCGGAGCTGGCCGGGTCCATCCCGGTGGCCGGTTCCTCGTACTCGTACGCGTACGCAACGATGGGTGAACTCGTCGCCTGGGTCTGCGGCTGGTGCCTGGTCCTGGAGTACGGCGTCTCGGTCGCCGCGGTCGCGGTCGGCTGGGGCGAGTACCTCAACGAGCTCCTCGACGGGACCATCGGCGTCACCATCCCCGACGCGCTCTCCGCGGCGCCCGGCGAGGCCGACGGCGCGATCATGAACCTGCCCGGCCTGCTCGTCGTGCTGCTCGCCATGGTGTTCCTGCTCGGCGGCGCCAAGGAGTCGGCGACCGCCAACACGATCATGGTCGTCGTGAAGATCGCCGCCCTCGTGCTCTTCTGCACCATCGGCTTCATGGGCTTCAAGTCCGGCAACTACGCGGACTTCATGCCGCTCGGCACGGCCGGCGTCAGCGCCGCCGCCGCGAGCCTCTTCTTCTCCTACATCGGTTTCGACGCCGCCTCCACCGCCGGTGAGGAGGCGAAGAACCCGCAGCGCGACCTGCCCCGCGCCATCATGCTGTCGCTGGTCATCGTCACCGCCCTCTACGTCCTGGTCGCCGCCGTCGCCGTCGGCGCCTGGAACTGGAAGGACTTCGAGGGCTCCGAGGCCACGCTCGCCGCGATCATGAACGACGTCAGCGGCCAGAGCTTCTGGGGCACGCTGCTCGCCGCGGGCGCGGTCATCTCCATCGCCTCCGTCGTCCTCACCGTCCTCTACGGCCAGACCCGCGTCCTGTTCGCCATGTCCCGCGACGGCCTGGTCCCCAAGACATTCGGCAAGGTCAGCAAGAAGACCGGCACGCCCCGTGTGAACACCGTCATCGTCTCGCTGTTCTGCGGAGCCCTCGCCTCCGTCATCCCGCTCGGCAAGCTCGTCGACGCCACCAGCATCGGCACCCTGTTCGCCTTCGGTCTGGTCAACATCGCCGTCATCGTCCTGCGCAGGACCCGCCCCGACATGCCGCGCACCTTCCGGGTGCCGCTCGGCTGGCTCTTCCCCGTGCTCGGCTTCGGCTTCTGCGCGTACAACATGTTCAGCCTCGACTCCGCCACCTGGAAGGTCTTCGGTGTCTGGATGGTCGTCGGCCTCGTGTTCTACTTCCTGTACGGCATGAGCCGCTCCCGATTGGCCACAGCAGAGAAGTGATCCACCCCCCGTGCGACTGAACGATCTCGACGAACGCATCGTGCACGCCCTCGCCGAGGACGCCCGCCGCTCCTACGCCGACATCGGCCAGCTGGTCGGACTCTCCGCGCCCGCCGTGAAGCGGCGCGTGGACCGGCTGCGGGCCACCGGAGCCATCACCGGCTTCACGGTCCGCGTGGACCCGGCGGCCCTCGGCTGGGAGACCGAGGGGTTCATCGAGATCTACTGTCGCCGCAACACCTCACCGGAGGCGATCCAGCGGGGCCTGGAGCGCTACCCGGAAATCGCGTCCGCGTCCACCGTCACCGGTGACGCGGACGCGATCGTCCAGGTCTTCGCCGCGGACATGCGGCACTTCGAGCGGGTCCTGGAGCGCATCGCGGGGGAGCCGTTCGTGGAGCGGACGAAGTCCGTGCTCGTGCTCTCGCCCCTGATGCGCCGCTTCTCCTCGGGCTCGCCCGCCTAGGAGCCCCGCGGCTCCGGGTACGGGACCTGCCACGGGACGACGTGGAAGTCGCCCGCGCCCTTCCTGACCTTCTCGTACGGGGCCGAGCTCGCGCACTTGGCGAGGGTGCCGGGCCGGCCCTGCGTGGCTCCGTAGGCCGCCCAGCTGTAGCCGACGCGGTCCTGCCGCCCCCGGTCGTCGACCGTGAAGCCGACCCGCTTGCCCTCGGTGTCCGGCAGGTTCGTCTCGGTGATCACTCCGGTCGCCGTGGCCACCTTGCCGCCCGTCATCAGGCAGTCGATACGGCCCTTCGCCCAGCCTCCCTCGCCGCCCGGCTCGTCGAGGTGGACGAAGTGGAAGGTGCCGGTCGCCTTCGAGGGGTCCTTGATGTCCTCGGCCGCCAGATGAGCGTCGAACGTGAACGTCACGTCCTCGGGCGTCACGTTCTCGCGGAAGGGGCATCCGGCACGTCCGGCCACGGGCCGCACTCCTCCTCCGCCGCACGGCGGGGAGCCCCGTCCGCGCCCTGCGCCCCCAGGAGGACACCCCTTACACCCGGGGCCCATGCGAGGACGCAACGAATCGCCGCGCCCACCCCGTCACGCGCAACGGATCACGCAGCTGCCCGCAACGGTCGCGCCTTGTCCGGGCACAGCCGCCGACCGTACCGTCTTACCGACCCCGCCTTCCCCTTCGTACGCCCCGAGGTTCCGCCATGCCTGCGCTGCGCACCGCCCTGCTCCAGAGCTCCGGGCGGCCCGGATCCGTCGACGCCAACCTCGCGGCGCTCGACGAGGCCGCCGGACGCGCCGCCGCGGCGGACGCCGGGCTGCTCATCGCGCCCGAGCTGTACCTCACGGGATACGCGATCGGGGACGAGATCGCCCGGCTCGCCGAGCCCGTCGACGGGGAGTCCGCGAAGGCCGTCGCGGAGATCGCGGCCCGCCACCGGGTCGGCGTCGCCTACGGCTACCCGGAGCGCGAGGGCGACCTCGTCTTCAACTCCGTCCAGCTGATCGGCCCGGACGGGGCCCGCCTCGCGAACTACCGCAAGACCCACCTCTTCGGCGGCTTCGAGCGCGACTCCTTCACCCCGGGCGAGCAGGCCGTCGTCCAGGCCGAGCTCGGCGGCGTCCGGGTCGGCCTGATGATCTGCTACGACGTGGAGTTCCCGGAGAACGTCCGCGCGCACGCCCTCGCGGGCACCGACCTGCTGGTCGTGCCGACCGCGCAGATGCACCCGTTCCAGTTCGTCGCCGAGTCCCTCGTGCCGGTGCGCGCCTTCGAGAACCAGCTGTACGTCGCCTACGTCAACCGGGTCGGCCCCGAGGGCGAGTTCGAGTTCGTCGGGCTCTCCACGCTGGTCGGACCCGACGGCGTGTCGCGTGCCCGCGCGGGCCGCGGCGAGGAACTCGTCCTCGGCGACGTCGACCCGGAGTTCCTGAGCGCCTCCCGCGAGAACAACCCGTACCTGCGCGACCGCCGCCCCGGCCTGTACGCGTCCCTCGTCCGAGCCTGAGCCTCCCCCCCCCGCAGCCTTCTGCTCCAGTTCCCCCGCAAGGAGTCCGTACCCCATGACGTCCACTGTGCCCACGGCCATCCAGCACACCGACGCCCAGCCGCCGATCACCATGTTCGGTCCGGACTTCCCGTACGCCTACGACGACTTCCTCGCCCACCCCGCGGGCCTGGGCCAGATACCCGCGACCGAGCACGGCACCGAGGTCGCCGTCATCGGCGGCGGTCTCTCCGGCATCATCGCCGCGTACGAGCTGATGAAGATGGGCCTCAAGCCCGTCGTCTACGAGGCCGACCAGATCGGCGGACGGCTGCGCACCGTCGGCTTCGAGGGCTGCGACGGCGACCTGACCGCCGAGATGGGCGCGATGCGCTTCCCGCCGTCGTCGACGGCGCTGCAGCACTACATCGACCTGGTGGGCCTCAAGACCAGCCCGTTCCCCAACCCGCTCGCCGAGTCGACCCCCTCCACCGTCGTGGACCTCAAGGGCGAGTCGCACTACGCCGAAACCGTCGAGGACCTGCCGCAGGTCTACCGCGACGTCGCGAAGGCGTGGGCCGACTGCCTCGAAGAGGGCGCGGACTTCTCCGACATGAACCGCGCCCTGCGCGAGCGCGACGTGCCGAAGATCCGCGAGATCTGGTCGAAGCTCGTCGAGAAGCTCGACAACCAGACGTTCTACGGCTTCCTCTGCGACTCCGAGGCGTTCAAGTCCTTCCGGCACCGCGAGATCTTCGGCCAGGTCGGCTTCGGCACCGGCGGCTGGGACACCGACTTCCCGAACTCCATCCTGGAGATCCTGCGCGTCGTCTACACCGAGGCCGACGACCACCACCGCGGCATCGTCGGCGGCAGCCAGCAGCTGCCGCTGCGCCTGTGGGACCGCCAGCCGCAGAAGATCGTGCACTGGGAGCCGGGCACGTCCCTGTCCTCGCTGCACGAGGGCGGGGCGCCGAAGCCCGCCGTGACCCGCCTCAACCGCACCGCCGGGAACCGCGTGACGGTCACCGACGCGTCCGGCGACATCCGCACCTACCAGGCCGCGATCTTCACCGCCCAGTCGTGGATGCTGCTCTCGAAGATCGAGTGCGACGACTCGCTCTTCCCCATCGACCACTGGACGGCGATGGAGCGGACTCACTACATGGAGTCGTCGAAGCTGTTCGTCCCGGTGGACCGGCCGTTCTGGCTGGACAAGGACGAGGAGACCGGCCGTGACGTGATGTCGATGACGCTCACCGACCGCATGACGCGCGGTACCTACCTGCTCGACGACGGGCCGGACAAGCCCGCCGTCATCTGCCTCTCCTACACCTGGTGCGACGACAGCCTGAAATGGCTCCCGCTGTCGGCGAACGAGCGCATGGAGGTCATGCTCAAGTCGCTCGGCGAGGTCTACCCGAAGGTCGACATCCGCAAGCACATCATCGGCAACCCGGTGACCGTGTCCTGGGAGAACGAGCCCTACTTCATGGGCGCGTTCAAGGCGAACCTGCCGGGTCACTACCGCTACCAGCGGCGCCTGTTCACCCACTTCATGCAGGACTCGTTGCCCGAGGACAAGCGGGGGATCTTCCTCGCGGGCGACGACATCTCCTGGACGGCGGGATGGGCCGAGGGGGCGGTGCAGACCGCTCTGAACGCGGTGTGGGGCGTCATGCACCACTTCGGCGGTGCCACGGACGCGACCAACCCCGGGCCGGGGGATGTGTACGACTCGATTGCTCCGGTCGAGCTGCCCGAGGACTGACGGTCCTGGAGCCGCCGGTCAGACCCCGGCGGCCCTCGCCGCCCCGTACACCTCCGCCGCCACGTCCCTCAGTTCCCCGGCGTCCCTCGTGCTGCCCGCGAGTTCGATGAGGATCTCGTCCACCGCGCCCGTGGCGGCATGTGCTCCGAGGTCCTCGACGATCTGGGCGACGTTGCCCTGGAAGGGGGCACGGCGGTCGCCCTCGTACGCCTTGGGCGTGTACCGCGTGTTGGCCCGCAGGACGGTCCGGACCGGGCGGGTGCGTCCCCGCTCGGCGGCCATGTCCTTCAGGGCCTGGGCCTGCTCGGCGAGGGCTTCGGGGCCGGTGGCCACCGGCATCCAGCCGTCCGCGCGGTCGACGAGCCTGCGCAGGGCGCGGGGGCTGTTGGCGGGCAGCAGGATGGGGATCGGCCGGGCGGGCTTGGGACGCACGACGGACGGTGCGATGGTGGTCAGCTCACCCTCGTACGCCACCGGGTCGGGGCCCCACACCGCGCGGCAGACGTCCAGCAGCTCGTCCAGGGTCCTGCCGCGCCGCTCATAGGGCGCGACGGAGGCGGCCGCGTACTCGTCGCGCGACCAGCCCGTGCCGAAGCCCGCGACGACCCGGCCGCCGCTCGCCGCGTCCAGCGACGCCAGGGAACGGGCGAGTTGGAAGGGGACGTGGAGCGGGGCGACCAGCACGCTGGTGCCGAGGCGGGCCCGTTCCGTGGCCGCAGCGGCGAGCGTCAGAGTGATCAGCGGGTCGGCGACCGAGCGGTACGCGTCGGGCCAGGGGCGGCCCGGGATTCCGTACAGGCCCTGCGTGGCGGGCTCGGGGTAGAGGATGCGCTCGTAGACCCACAGGCTCTCGTAGCCCATGTCCTCGGCGGCCCGCGCCACCGCGGGGACGTCGCGTCCGATGGCGTACTGACTGCCCTGCGGAAGGCTCAGTCCCAGTGGGGTCGCCATGCCGGTGCTCCTTTGCGTCGGGTACGTCCGCGTCGGGTACGTCGAGAACGGTCGTTTCAACGTACAACGATCGTCGTCAGTCCGGCAGGGGCGTCAGCAGGATTCGGCCCACCAGACCCACCGCCCCGTCGAGCCGCTCCCCGAACTCCTCCGCCACGCACGGGAGTTCGCGCAGCGCCCACAGGGCCCGCCCCGACGCCCAGGCGCCGTCCCTGGCCCGCTCCAGGCTCCAGGAACCGGCGAGGTGCGTCAGCGGGTCACCGACCTGGAGGAAGTCGGGGCCGGGCATCAGTTCCTCGCGGATGCGTTCCTCCAGGGAGACGAGCGAGTCGCCCACACGGTCGAACTCGTCCTCCAGATCGGCCGGTTCGCACCCCAGCACGCGGCAGCTGTCCACGACGGCACGCGCGAGGTCGTGCCCGATGTGCGCGTTGATGCCCGCGAGTGCGAACTGCAGCGGATGGACGCCGGGATGGCGCCGGTACTGGAACAGCGGGCGCCAACAGGCGGGCGGCCGGCGCCCCTCGGCCGCCGCGTCGACAGCCGTGAGGTACCGCTCGGCGAAGCGGACGGCCAGGGTCGTCGCCGCGTGTACGTCGGGGAAGGCGCCGCCGCCGAGGCGCCGGGCGACCTCCTCGGTCACCGTGAGGTAGACGCGGTTGAAGACGGCGACCCCATCACGCGGCGGCCAGTCCGCGCCGAGCGCCCGCATCCGCGCCAGCACGCCGTCGACGTCGTCGGCCCCGCGGGCCGGAGCCCTGAACTCTGCGAAACGCTCCACCTGCGCCATGGGGGCAGGTTCCCAGCCCCGGCCCGCCCCGGACGCCAGCGCACCGGGCGCTTCCCCGAAACGAGGGAACGGGCGGCGTGCGCGACGGGCGGGGAGTGGACGCGACCCGGCACGCCCACCCCCGCGTGCGGCTACGAGCGGGCGCGGGCCTCGGTGACCTCCGTCGGCGAGCGGCGCCTTCCGGCGAGCCCGAGCGCCGTACCTCCGACGGCCAGCGCCACCGCCACCAGCGCCGCGCTGAGCCAGAGCGGCGAGCGGTATCCCAGCCCCGCGGAGATCGCGAGGCCGCCGAGCCACGGGCCGAGGGCGCCGCCCACGTTGAACGCGGCCGTCGCGAACCCGCCCGCCAGGTGGGGGGCCTCCTCCGCCGCCGCGTACAGGGCCCGCGCGATCAGCGTGGAACCGACGCCGAACGACAGGGCCCCCTGGACGAGGACCAGGACGACCACCGCCACCGGACGCGACGCCGTCACCGCGAACAGGGCCCACCCGGTGAGCAGCGCGAGCGAGCCGAACACCAGGACCGGCATGGGCCGTACGTCGGCGAGGCGCCCGGCCGCGGTGACGCCCACGAACGAGCCGACGCCGAACAGGGCGAGCATCGCGGGCACCCAGCCCGAGCCGAGACCGGAGACGCGCGTGACGACGGGGGAGAGGTAGGTGAACGTGCAGAACGTCGAGCCGTTGACCAGCGCGCCGAGCAGCAGCGTCACGAGGAGCCGCGGGCCGCGCAGCGCCCGCAGCTCCCCGAGCGCGCGCGGGGAACCGAGGTCGGGCGCCCCGGCCGGCACGGCTCGCGCGATGGCGAGCACGGCGGGCAGCGAGAGCAGGGCCACCGCCCAGAACGCGGAGCGCCAGCCCCAGGCCTCGCCGAGCAGCGCGCCCGCGGGCACGCCCGCGACACAGGCGACGGTGACGCCGCCGAGCAGCGCGGACGTGGCGCGCCCCTTGGCGTCGGGCTCGACCATGTCCGTGGCGGTGACCAGCGCGACGGCGAGGAACCCGGCGTTGGCGAGGGCGCCGACGACGCGGGTCACGAGCAGCACGGCGAAGCTCGTGGTGAGCGCGCCGACGACGTGGACGAGCAGGAAGGCGACGAGGAAGACCAGGAGCGCGCTCCGGCGGGCGAAGCGGCGGCTCAGAAGGGCCATCAGCGGTGCGCCGACGATCATTCCCACGGCGAACGCCGAGGTCAGATGGCCCGCGGCCGGAACGGTGACGGACAGGTCGCGCGAGATGTCGGGGATCAGCCCCGACAGCATGAACTCCGAGGTTCCTTGCGCGAAAACGGCGAGCCCGAGGAGATACAGGGCAAAGGGCACAGCAGGACTCCGCAACCACGATGTGGATCAAAAGGGATCAGGGCACGGGGGCGGTGATCCGGTGGCGGCGGCGGCCCCGGGGGCCGGCGTGTCAGCGCTGTGGCGCGAGAAGCCACCGGACGACCGGTGGCGTGAGTCTGTCGGACTCGGGAGTGGACATGGTGCGCACCCTAATCAGGCGTGACGCACCACGTCCAACGGTTTCAGCCGCGCTCGCGGTTCTCCTCGTCGTACGTCGACGTGCCCGAATCCAGGAGCGGTTCCTGGGACTTGAGGTGGGCGGGGGCGAAGGCGCGCAGCACGTGGTAGCCCGTGATGACGACGATCGTGCCGAGCGCGATGCCGCTCAGCTGGAAGGTGTCGGTGAACTTCAGGGAGACGCCGCCGACGCCGATGATGATGCCCGCGGCGGCCGGCACCAGGTTCAGCGGATTGCGCAGGTCGACCTTGGCGTTGATCCAGATCTGCGCGCCGAGCAGGCCGATCATGCCGTACAGGATGACGGTGATGCCGCCGAGCACGCCGCCGGGGATCGCGGCCACGACCGCGCCGAACTTGGGGCAGAGCCCGAAGAGCAGGGCGAAGCAGGCCGCCGCCCAGTACGCGGCCGTGGAGTAGACGCGGGTCGCGGCCATCACGCCGATGTTCTCGGAGTACGTGGTGTTGGGCGGGCCGCCGACCGCGGTGGAGAGCATGGAGGCGGCGCCGTCGGCGGAGATCGCCGTGCCGAGCTTGTCGTCGAGGTTGTCCCCGGTCATCTCGCCGACGGCCTTCACGTGGCCCGCGTTCTCGGCGATCAGCGCGATGACGACGGGCAG
Organism: Streptomyces venezuelae; assembly: GCF_008642355.1. Taxonomy (NCBI): domain Bacteria; kingdom Bacillati; phylum Actinomycetota; class Actinomycetes; order Kitasatosporales; family Streptomycetaceae; genus Streptomyces; species Streptomyces venezuelae. Next base: position 1,229,288 of record NZ_CP029193.1, on the reverse strand, counting down.
CGCCACGAGGATCGCCGACCATTCGAAGCTCGGCGCGTGGAAGGAGGGCAGGCCGATCCAGTCGGCGTCGCCCACGGCGGACAGGTCCAGACGCCAGTGGTCGACGACCTTGCCCGAGGCGTCCGCCGAGTGGATCTTGCCGAAGACCTGGTCGAAGACCCAGGAGATGCCGTACCCGAAGATCAGGCCGAGGAAGATCGCGATGCGCGACCAGAAGCCGCGCAGGCACACCACGGCGAGGCCGGTGAAGAGCATCACCAGGAGCGCCGTCCACTGGTCCTGCGGCCAGTACGTCGACGCCGTGACCGGCGCCAGGTTGAAGCCGATCAGCATGACGACCGCGCCGGTCACGATCGGCGGCATCGCGGCATGGATGATCCGCGCCCCGAACTTCTGCACGGCGAGGCCCACCAGGAACAGCGCGGCGCCGACGACGAAGACCGCGCCGGTCACCGTCGCGCTGGAGCCGCCCTGCGCCCGGATGACCGCGGCGACACCCACGAAGGAGAGCGAACAGCCCAGGTAGCTGGGGACCCGGCCGCGCGTGGCGAGCAGGAAGATGACGGTGGCGACGCCCGACATCATGATCGCGAGGTTCGGGTCGAGGCCCATGAGCACGGGGGCCACGAACGACGCGCCGAACATCGCGACCACGTGCTGGGCGCCGAGCCCGAAGGTGCGCGGCCAGGAGAGCCGCTCGTCGGGACGGACGACGGCTCCGGGCGCGGGGGTGCGCCCGTCGCCGTGCAGCTTCCAGCGCACGCCGAGATCCATGGTGAGTCAGTCGCTTTCTGTGCGCCGAGCCGGGGCCGGCCGGGTGGCCGGAAATGATCGACGCCATGTTAGTTCGACGTAAGTGCGGGTTCTGACGCGCGAGGGCTGTTCTCGCGGGGATCGGGACGTACGTCTCGGCGGCTCAGGACCTCGGTCCATGGGCTGCCGTGTCCGCCGGCGCCGCCTGAGCGGCCTTGCGGCCGCCCGTGCGCAGGACGCCAGCGAAGACCGTGAGGCCGCAGGCGAGCAGCGTCACCAGGCCGAAGGAGGTCACGAGGCTCGTGGCCTCGGCGAGCGCGCCGATCGCGGAGGGGGCGATGAGGCTCGATGTGTACGTGATGGTGGCGACACCCGCGATGGCCTGGCTGGGGTTGGGGCCGCTGTGCCCGGCCGCGGCGAAGGCGAGCGGCACCACGACCGCGATGCCGAGGCCCAGCAGGGCGAACCCGCCCATGGCCATCACGGGATGCGTGGCGAGGACGACGAGCAGCCCGCCGACCGCCGCGAGGACACCGCCGGCCCGCACCGTGCGCACCGCCCCGAACCGGTCGACCACCGCGTCGCCCGCGAGCCGCGCGACGGCCATGGTGAGCGTGAAGCCGGTGGTGGAGGCGGCGGCGACACCGGCCGACGTGTCCAGGACGTCGCGCAGGTAGACGGCCGACCAGTCGAGGCTCGCGCCCTCCGCGAAGACCGCGCAGAAGCCGACGGCGCCGATGAGCAGCGCCGACCTCGGCGGCAGCGAGAACCGGGGAGGCGCTTCCTCCTCCGGCTCGGGTTGCAGGTCGAGGACGCCCTGGCAGGCGACGAGGCCGAGCGCGGTCAGTGCGGCGGAGGCCAGCAGGTGGTGGAGGCGGGCGTCCGAGCCGAGGTGGGCGGCGACCGTGCCCGCCGCGGAGCCGATCAGGGCGCCGACGCTCCACATGCCGTGCAGGCCCGACATGATCGACTTCCGCATGCGGGCCTCGGTCTCGACGCCGATCGCGTTCATCGTCACGTCGGACATGCCGGAGGTCGCGCCGTACACGAAGAGCGCCAGGCAGAGCGTGAGCAGGTTCGGCGCGAGCGCCGGCAGGATCAGCGCGAGCGTCCACATGACGAGCAGGCCGCGCAGGGCGTTGCGGGCCCCGAAGCGGTGGCTGATGCGGCTCGCGAGCGGCATCGCGACGGACGCGCCGATCGCGGGGAAGGCCAGGGCGAGGCCGAGCATGCCCGCGCTGACGCCTGCGTGGTCCTGGATCCAGGGCACCCGCGTGGCAAAAGACCCGGCGACCGCGCCGTGCACGCAGAAGACGGCCGCGACGGCGAGCCGCGCCCGCTTCAACCGCTGTTTGTCGTAGCCCACTTCACTCATCCCGCTCCGCCCTCCCGAGTGCTGTCCCGATCCGGCGACGTAAACTATCAGGAACCCTGCCTGATAAATAGAAGGTTCCTGTGGGAGGATCCGGCCATGCCTGTGTCGCCCGCCTCACCGAGTACCGCCCGAGCCATCAACGACCGGCTCGCGCTGGGGCTCCTGCAGAGCGAAGGGCCGCTCACCGCGAACCAGTTGAAGCAGCTCACCGGCCTGTCACGGCCCTCCGTCGCCGATCTCGTCGAGCGGCTCCAGGGCTCCGGGCTCATCACGGTCGTCGGCGAGGCGGGTGCCCAACGGCGCGGCCCGAACGCCCGCCTGTACGGCATAGTCGCCGACCGCGCCCACCTCGCCGCGCTCGACGTGCGCACCGAGAGTGTCTCCGTCGTCGTCACCGACCTGCTCGGCGCGGTCCTCGCCGAGGCCTCCGCGCCCATCGGCGGCGGCGCCGGCACGGGACCCGCCGTCGAGCAGGCCGTCGCCCTCGTCGAGCGCACCGCCGCGGAGGGCGGCGTGCAGCGCCTGCACACCGTCGGCATCGGCGCCCCGGGACTCATCGACCCCGCCACCGGCGACCTGCACGACACGTCCTCGCTGCCCGCCTGGCACCGCCGCCTCGCGGGCGCCCTCCACGAGCGGCTCGGCGCCCGCGTCCTCGTGGAGAACGAGACCAACCTCGCGGCCCGCGCCGAACGCAGGGACGGCGCCGCGCACGACCGGGACACGTTCGTGCTGCTCTGGCTCGGCGACGGCGTCGGCGCCGCCGTCGTGCTCGACGGCGTGCTGCGCAGGGGAGCGTCGGGCGGCACCGGCGAGATCGGCTTCCTGCCGGTGCCGGGCACGAGCACGCTCCCGTCGGCCACCAGCTGCGAAGGCGGCTTCCACTCGCTGGCCTGCGCGAGTGCCCTGCGCGAACTCGGCGCGGAGCACGGCATCCCGGAGCCCGGCATGTCCGGTGCCGACGTGGTGCGGCGCGCGGTCGAGACCGGCGAGGACGCCTTCCTGGACGCCGTCGCCGACCGGGTGGCCGTCGGGGCGGCGGCGATGGCCGCGATCCTCGACCCGGGCTGCGTGGTCCTCGGCGGCGAGGTGGGCCGCGCGGGCGGCGCGGAACTGGCGGCACGCGTCACGGACCGCGTCACCGCCATGTCACCCCTGCGCACCGAGGTGCGGGCCGGCACGCTGGGCGGGGCCGCGGTGCTGCGCGGGGCGCTGCTCGCGGCGCGGGACGCGGCACAGGACGAGCTGTTCGGACCGCGCGCGGGTCACTGAGGGCGCGGGCCGCGACCGGGCTCCGAGCCCCGCGGCGCCGCCTCACGGGCCTGCCCGCCCCGCCCCGGGCAGCGGCATGACCGGCGGCACGCTCGTCACCCCGCGCGCAGTGGCCGCGCGGGGCGCACCCATGACGTCCACGCGTGCCCTCGCGCAGCCGCTCCGTCACGCGGCGGCCGTGGGCTTCGTCGTCATGCGGCCGCCAACTGGCGTTCCACGAAGGCGAGCTTGTCCGGGTTGACGACCGACCGGACCCCGGTCACCACCCCGTCGCTCCCCTCGAACGAGGCGACGGCCGTCAGGTGTCCCGCCGTCCGCATGACCATCGCGGGCGCGCCGTTGACCTCGGCGTACGTGACCTCCGCGGACCCGAACTTCGCCATGACGCCCGCCAGGAACCGCAGGACGTTCTCGCGCCCGAGGATCGGCGTGGTGGCCGCCGCGACCTTGCCCCCGCCGTCGCCCCACCACGTGACGTCCCTGGCCAGTATCTTCTCCAGGCCGACGACGTCGCCCTCGCGGGCCGCGGCGACGAACGACTCGACGAACCGCTGCCGCAGCTCGTGCCCCGGCGCGAACCGGGGCCGCGCGTCGGCGAGCGCCCTGGCCGCCCTGCGGTACAGCTGGCGGCAGCCCGCCTCACTCGCGTCGAGGACGCCCGCGATCTCCCGGTGGCTGTAGGAGAAGGCCTCCCGCAGCACGTAGACCGCGCGCTCCCTGGGCGTCAGCCGCTCCAGGAGGACGAGCAGGGCCATGGAGACCGCCTCCCGCTGCTCCGCGGACTCCAGCGGTCCCAGAGTGCCGCCCGAGGTGATGACCGGCTCCGGCAGCCAGGTGCCGACGTACTGCTCACGACGGGCGCGGGCCGAGGTCAGCCGGTTCAGGCAGAGGTTCGTGACGGTCTTGGCGAGCCAGGCGGCGGGCTGCTCGATGTCCTCGCGCCGCGTGCCGTTCCACCGCAGATACGCGTCCTGCACGGCGTCCTCCGCCTCCTGCGCGGAGCCGAGTATCCGGTAGGCCAGGCCGAACATCCGGGGGCGGTGGGTCTCGAACTCCTCGGCCAGTGCCGCTGCAGTGCTCACGCCCATAGGGTGCCAAATCCCGCGGGCGTGAGCACTCCGGACAGTCAGCAGGCGCCGAGATCCTGCCAAACCCCCCATTCGCCGCCGGCGCCGGGCTCATCGCCCTTCGTCCACCACTTGGCCTTCCACGTGTGGGACTTGTGGGACACGGTCGATCCGCTGCCGTACTCGGTGCCCGATGCCCACGCGGGCGCGGTGCACTTGCCGGGCGTCGGCGGGTCGGTCGGGTCCGGCGGGTCGGTCGGGCCCGTTCCGCCGCCCGGCTCGACGACGGTGGTGCCGCGTGCCAGGTCACCGGCGAGCGCGTACGTCGTGCCGCTGATGTTCACCGTCCAGTTCCACGGCGTGGACACCGGCAGGTAGTAGTTGAAGGAGAGGTCCACGGAGGCGCCGGGCGCGAGGGACTGCCAGGCCGGGAGCTTCAGCGACACCCGGTGGAAGTCTCCCTTCAGACCGCCGACGTTGCTTCCCGTGTGGTCGCTGCTGATCACCTTCGTACCGAAACCGGACTGGTCGGAGGCGTTGCCGGGGGCCGCGGTGGAGTAGTCGAACTGGAACTCGGTGCCGCCGGGCAGCGCCGTCTTCGTGTTGTTGGTGATCTTCACCTTGGGCGTGATGGGGTAGTTGGAGTCGCCCAGCTTGAAGTCGCCGAACTCCACACCGATGTGGACGGCCTTGGTGGGCAGCTCCTTGTTGGAGACCTTCGCGCCGTACGGCGTCGCGTTCTTGAACTTGTCGTGCATCAGCGAGGTGAGCGTGTCGCCCATCTCGTACTGGCCCTTGGCGGCGTTCCAGTCGTAGTCGCCGGCCATCTCCCAGACCATCGTGCCGCCGATGCCCCGGTCGACCACGTAGTCGGCCTTCTTCGCCACCGACTCCTCGTCCTCCGTGGACAGGAACACCTTCTTGTCCGCGTTCCACAGCCACGGCGCGACCAGCGTGGAGCTGTACTTGCGGGCATAGGTGCCGGTCAGCTTGGTGTCGGCGGGGAAGCCGTACTTGGTGACGTAGTCCCCGACGATCCCCTTCTCCAGGTTCTTGGCGTGCCACATCGGGTTGGAGCCCGCCGGGGACTCCTTGCCGTTGTCGTCCTTGTCGTGCCAGAGGTTGTCGATGCCGACCGCGCCGTCACCGCACTTGGTGAGGCCGGAGCCCGCCGGGCAGCTGGTCGCCGCCGCCTTGCCCCACAGGCCGTCGGTGCCGCCCTGCACGTTCTTGAAGCCGCGGGTGTAGTACGGCAGGCCGATGTTGATGCGGCCCGCGGGCATCGAGCCGCGGAAGTAGTGGTACGCCCAGTCGGTGTTCAGGTAGCCGATGCCGCCGTACTGGGAGCTGCCGTAGACGTTGGCGGCCGCCAGCTCGGCGTCCTTGCCGTCGTCGAAGAGCGAGGCGTTGGGGCCGACGTACTCGTTCCAGGCGCCGTGCAGGTCGTACGACATGATGTTGACGTAGTCCAGGTACTTCTGGACCTGGAAGGTCTCCATGCCGCGCAGCAGATAGCCGGAGGAGGGGGCCGCCACGGTCAGCATGTAGTGCTTGCCGTCGGCCGCGCCCGCCTTGTCGAGCTTCTCGCGCAGGGACTTCATGAGCGCCGCGTAGCCCTTGACGAGGCCGCCGCGACGGGCGTTGGAGATCGAGTAGTCGAGCGGGTTGCCCGCGTCCTTCATCGTGGTCGGGTACTCGTAGTCGATGTCGACGCCGTTGAAGCCGTACTTCTTGATGAAGGCGACCGCCGAGTCGGCGAACGTGTCGATGCCCGCCTGGTTCACGGAGCCGTCCGCGTTGGTGGCCATCGAGTAGAAGCCGCCCGAGTTCACGCGCTTGCCGTCGTCACCGAAATAGCCGCCGGTCTCGGCCCATCCGCCGACCGAGATCAGCGTCTTGACGTCCGGGTGCTGCTTCTTGAACTTGGTGAGCTGGTTGAAGTGGCCCTTGTAGGGCAGCGCCGGGTCCATCTCGGCGCCCGCGACGCCCGGCCACGTCATGCCCGTGGCGGCGTTCTTCTCGCTGTCGGAGCCGACGGAGAGCTTGTTGTCCTTGTCGACGTGCGCGAAGGCGTAGTTGATGTGGGTGATCTTGTCCCACGGGATGTCCTTGGCGAGATAGGCGGGCTCGCCGTTCTTTCCGGTGCGCCAGCCCGTGAAATAGCCGATGGTGCGGCGCTTGTGGTCGGCGCCCATCTTCTCGCGGCCGTCGCTGTCGTAGACGGAGCAGTAGGGGACGTTCACCCCGGGCGTCCGGTAAAGGCCGTCGGGGCGACAGGACGTGTCGTCGGCGGCGGCAGCCGGGGCGGCGCCACCGGAAACCATGCTGATCAGCAGGCCTGCGACGGCTGCGCCGGACGCGAGCAGCGTGGGTCTCGCGCGGTTGGGGGACGGCAAGGGAGCCTCCTGGACGGGTGCGGAACACGAGCGGCGGAACAACACAACTGGCAGAGATGTGGATCGTTCTGGGGCCCCGGGCGTGCACGCCGTCGGCTCCGGCTCCTCGGAGGTGACGGTGAGATTAAGAGGACTAGACCAGTGCGTCAATAGGTCTGGACCAAGTTGGTTGAATGTGATGTTGAATGGTCACTCTGTGAGCCAGCCCACACACGTTCACTCGTATGGGCCACATCCGGTCATGGCACACTGGCCTCGTACCAGAAGCAGCGCACTCCGGGGTCGGTGTAATTCCGAACCGGCGGTTACAGTCCGCGACCCGGTCACCTCCAGTGACCGGTTGACCAGGTGAAATTCCTGGACCGACGGTGAAAGTCCGGATGGGAGGCAGTGCGCGGCGGGCGGGCATCCGTGCACGCCGCCGTATTGGCTCGTTCCTGGCCTCGGCCCGGAACGGTCTCCGGATTTCCGGGGACAGGTGTCATCCGGCGCAGGCGTTGCCGCAGGTGTCTTCGTCCGTACGTTCTGTCGTCATCGACAGCGCCCCGGAGTCCGTGCCCGAAGAGGCAGGAGGACCCGGTGGCCACCGCCGTAGCCGAAACAGCCGCCATGCGGCGCGCCATCACGCTGGCCGCCCGCGGCCTCGGCTCCACCAGCCCCAACCCCGTCGTCGGCTGCGTCGTCCTCGACACCGCGGGCGAGACCGTGGGCGAGGGCTGGCACCAGCGCGCCGGCGGCCCCCACGCCGAGGTCCACGCCCTGCGCGCGGCCGGCGAGCGGGCCCGCGGCGGCACCGCACTCGTCACCCTCGAACCCTGCAACCACACCGGCCGCACAGGACCGTGCGCACAGGCCCTCGTCGACGCGGGCGTCACCCGTGTCGTCTACGCGGTCGGAGACCCGAATCCCGCGGCGACCGGCGGCGCACAGACCCTGTGCGCGGCCGGAATCGCGGTCGAACAGGGCCTGCTGGAGGCCGAGGCCGCCGAGGTGAACGCCGCCTGGCTGACCTCCGTCCGGCTCGGCCGTCCGCACGTCACCTGGAAGTACGCCGCCACGCTCGACGGCCGCATCGCCGCCGCCGACGGCACCAGCCGCTGGATCACCTCCGCCGAGTCCCGCGCCGACGTGCACCGGCTGCGCGCCGAGTGCGACGCCGTCGTCGTCGGCTCCGGCACCCAGCGCGCCGACGACCCCCACCTCGCCGTGCGCGGCATCGAAGGGGCCGTGCAGCCGCTGCGGGTCGTCGTCGACACGAACGGCACCGCCGTCACGCCGGACGCCCGCGTCCTCGACGACGCGGCCCCGACGCTGATCGCCGTCGCCGAGGACAGCACCCCCGCCCATGAGGGCGAGACCGTGCGCCTCCCGCGCGCGACAGGCGGGTTGGACATCCGAACCCTCCTGGACGTGCTCCACGCGCGCGGAGTGCGGTCCGTCCTCCTCGAAGGCGGCCCGACCCTCGCCGGAGCCTTCGTCGCCGCCGACTGCGTCGACCGCGTCGTCGGCTACCTCGCCCCCGTCCTCCTCGGCGCGGGTCCCGCCGCCCTGGACGGCGGCGGAATCACCACCATCACCGATGCGTTGCGGCTCGACGTGAGCGAGACCGTCCGCATCGGCCCCGACCTGCGCATCACCGCGACCCTCGTAGCGAAGGAGCACTGAAGTGTTCACCGGAATCGTCGAAGAGCTGGGCGAGATCACCGCCGTCGAGAACCTCCCCGACGCCTCCCGCTTCCGCCTGCGCGGCCCCGTCGTCACCGAGGGCGCCCAGCACGGCGACTCCATCGCGGTCAACGGCGTCTGTCTGACGGTCGTGGAGCACGAGGGCGACGAGTTCACCGCCGACGTCATGGCCGAGACCCTGAACCGCTCCAGCCTCGGCGCGCTCACGGTCGGCTCCCGCGTCAACCTGGAGCGCCCCACCGCGGTCGGCGCCCGCCTCGGCGGACACATCGTGCAGGGGCACGTCGACGGGACCGGCGAGATCGTCGAGCGCAAGCCGTCCGAGAACTGGGAGATCGTCAAGGTCTCGCTCCCGGCCGGTCTCTCCCGCTACGTCGTCGAGAAGGGCTCCATCACCGTCGACGGCGTCAGCCTCACCGTGGTCGACGCGGGCCCCGACTTCTTCACCATCAGCCTCATCCCCACGACCCTCGCGCTGACCACGCTCGGCATCAAGCAGCCCGGCGACCCGGTCAACCTCGAGGTCGACGTCATCGCCAAGTACGTCGAGCGCCTGCTCGGCGACCGCGCACACCAGCAGGGGGCCGCACAGTGAACTGGCTCAACTCCGAAGCCTTCACGGCCTTCGACCAGCACATCCTCTGGTCCGACATGATCGGCAACACCGTCGGCCTGATCGCCCTCGCGCTCGGCTGGCGGCGCTCGATATGGACCTGGCCCGCCCAGTTCCTGTCCGGCGTCATCCTCGTCGCCGCGTACGCCTCCGCGCAGCTCTCCGGAGGCGTCGGCAAGCAGCTCCTCGTCATCGGCGTCGCGCTGTGGGGCTGGCGGCAGTGGACGCGCGGCAGGCAGCAGGCGCAGGACGGCTCCATCGCCATCCGGTTCGCCACCTGGAAGGAGCGGGGCGTCCTGGTCGCGGGCACCGCGGTCGGCACCCTCGCCGTCGGCGCCCTGTTCAGCGCCGTCCCCGACCTGTCCTGGAACCCCTGGCCCGACGCGTACATCTTCGTCGGCACGCTCGCCGCGATGGTCGCCCAGGCCCGCGGGCTCGTCGAGTTCTGGTTCGCCTGGCTGCTCGTCGACGTGGTCGGCGTGCCGCTCGCCTTCAGCAGCGGCCTCGCCTTCTCCGGACTCGTGTACGTCGTCTACCTCGCCCTCGTCCTCTGGGGCCTGCGCGACTGGTGGCTGCGCTCCCGCACCGCCGCCTCGCAGCCCGTCATGGAAGGAGCCCCGGCATGACTGTGGCACCCGTCTGGCACGGCACCGCCAGCGAACAAGACACCCTCGACCTCTCCCTCGACCCCGTCGAGCAGGCCATCCGCGACATCGCCGCGGGCCGCCCCGTCGTGGTCGTCGACGACGAGGACCGCGAGAACGAGGGCGACCTCGTCGTCGCCGCCGAGAAGGCGACCCCCGAGATCGTCGCGTTCATGATGAGCGAGTGCCGGGGCCTGATCTGCGCGCCCATGGAGGCCGAGGAGCTCGACCGGCTCCGGCTCCCGCAGATGGTCGAGCACAACACCGAGTCGATGAGCACGGCGTTCACCGTCTCCGTGGACGCGTCCGCCGCGCACGGCGTGAGCACCGGCATCTCCGCCGACGACCGCGCCACCACGCTCCAGCTCCTCGCGGGCGGCGCGGCGACCGCCGACGACTTCGTGCGCCCGGGGCACATCTTCCCGCTGCGCGCCAAGTCCGGCGGTGTCCTCACGCGTGACGGCCACACGGAGGCCGCCGTCGACCTCGCCCGGCTCGCCGGACTGCGTCCCGCCGGGGCCATCGTGGAGATCGCCGGCGAGGACGGCAAGATGCTCCGCCTGCCCGAGCTGATCCCCTTCGCCCGCAAGCACGGCCTGACGATCATCTCCATCGAGGACCTCATCGCCTACCGCCGCTCCGCGGAACCCACCGTCCGCCGCGAAGCCGAGGTCAGCCTGCCCACCGCCTTCGGCGAGTTCACGGCGCACGGCTACCGCTCCACCGTCGACGGCGTCGAACACGTCGCCCTCGTCCACGGCGACCTCGGCGACGGCGAGGACGTCCTGGTGCGCCTGCACTCCGAGTGCCTCACCGGCGACGTCTTCCACTCGCTGCGCTGCGACTGCGGCCCGCAGCTGGAGGCGGCCATGCGGCGCATCATCGACGAGGGCCGCGGCGTCGTCGTCTACCTGCGCGGCCACGAGGGCCGCGGCATCGGCCTGCTCTCCAAGCTGCGCGCGTACGCCCTCCAGGAGCAGGGCAGCGACACCCTCGACGCCAACCTGGAGCTCGGCCTGCCCGCCGACGCCCGGGACTACGGCGCGGGCGCGCAGATCCTGCGCGACCTGGGGGTACGCGGTGTCCGCCTGATGACCAACAACCCCGACAAGACCGACGCGGTCCTGCGGCACGGCCTGAAGGTCACCGGGCGCGAGCCGATGCCCGTCGAGGCCGGCGAACACAATCTTCGGTACCTGCGCACCAAGCGGGACCGGATGGGGCACGACCTGCCCTGGCTGGACGCCACCGACGTGTCCGCCTGCGGCAACCAGTAATTCGAGAACACCTTGAGGAGAAGCACGTGAGCGGCAAGGGTGCACCCGAACTGAGTGTGAAGAACTGCGGCGACCTGCGGGTCGCGGTCATCGCGGCGCAGTGGCACGACAAGGTCATGGACGGCCTCGTCGACGGCGCCCTGCGCGCCCTGAACGAGCTCGGCATCAGCGAGCCGACCGTGCTGCGCGTCCCCGGCAGCTTCGAGCTGCCCGTCGTCGCCAAGGTCCTCGCGGGGCGCGGATACGACGCGATCGTCGCGCTCGGCGTCGTCATCCGCGGCGGCACCCCGCACTTCGACTACGTGTGCCAGGGCGTCACCCAGGGCCTCGTCCAGGTGTCCGTCGACACCGGTGTACCGATCGGCTTCGGCGTGCTGACCTGCGACACGGAGGAGCAGGCACTGGACCGCGCGGGCATCGAGGGGTCCAGTGAGGACAAGGGCCACGAAGCGGTCACCGCCGCCGTCGCCACCGCGACCACGCTGCGTACCGTCTCCGAACCCTGGCGCTGAGGGGGACCGCCCGGCCGCGTAGAGTGGCGACCATCATGTCCAAGAAGACTTTCGAGGAGCTCTTCACCGAGCTCCAGCACAAGGCCGCCAACGGCGACCCCGCGACCTCCCGCACCGCCGAGCTGGTCGACAAGGGCGTCCATGCCATCGGCAAGAAGGTCGTCGAGGAGGCCGCCGAGGTGTGGATGGCCGCCGAGCACGAGGGCAAGGAAGCAGCCGCCGAGGAGATCTCGCAGCTCCTGTACCACGTACAGGTGATGATGGTCGCCCGCGGCATCTCCCTCGACGACGTCTACGCCCACCTCTGAGCCGCACGCTCACCCCACCCCGTATCCACCAGACAAGGAAGCTGACCTCATGCTGCGCATCGCCGTCCCCAACAAGGGTTCACTGTCCGGACCTGCGTCGGCGATGCTCCATGAGGCCGGCTACCAGCAGCGCAAGGAGTCGAAGGAGCTCGTCCTCGTCGACCCCGACAACGAGGTCGAGTTCTTCTACCTGCGGCCCAAGGACATCGCGATCTACGTCGCGACGGGCAGGCTCGACATCGGCATCACCGGTGAGGACCTGCTGATCGACTCCGGCGCCGACGCCGAGGCGATCCTGCCGCTCGGCTTCGCCCGCTCCACCTTCCGCTTCGCCGCGAAGCCCGGCACCGCCGACGACATCAAGGACCTCGCGGGCAAGACCGTCGCGACGTCCTACGAGGGCATCGTCGCCAAGCACCTCGCCGAGCAGGGCGTCCAAGCCTCCGTCGTGCACCTGGACGGCGCCGTCGAGACCGCCATCGAGCTGGGCGTCGCCCAGGTCATCGCGGACGTCGTCGAGACCGGCACCTCCCTGCGCAACGCCGGCCTGGAGGTCTTCGGCGACCCGATCATGAAGTCCGAGGCCGTCGTCATCCGGCGCACCGGCGCCGAGACCGACAACCCGAAGGTGCAGCAGTTCCTGCGCCGCCTCCAAGGCGTCCTCGTCGCCCGGTCGTACGTGATGATGGACTACGACTGCCGCGCCGAGCACCTGGAGCAGGCCGTCGCCCTCACCCCGGGCCTGGAGTCGCCCACGATCTCCCCGCTGCACAACGAGGGCTGGGTCGCCGTCCGCTCGATGGTCCCCGCCAAGGAGGCCCAGCGGATCATGGACGACCTGTACGCCATCGGCGCGCGGGCCATCCTCACCACGGCCATCCACGCCTGCCGCCTCTGACCGGCCCCGACCCGGCAGGAGCACCCGCCGCATGTCCGAAAGCCCCGCCGCCCCCGCCCTCCCCGTCACCTTCCGGCCGACGCGGACCCGGGCCGTCCTGCTCACCGCGGGCGTCGCGATCTTCGTGGTCATCACGGCGATCGCGTTCCTGCTGCCCACGCTCAGCCCGGGGGAGCGGACCAGCTTCGTCTTCACCGGCGCGCTGCTCTGCGGCGTGCTCGTGCTGCTCAGCAGGCCCAAGGTCGTCGCCGACGAGTCCGGCGTCACCGTCGTCAACATCGCGACGAGCCGCCGCCTCGCCTGGCCCGAGATCGTTCAGGTCAACCTGCGGCCCGGCGACCCCTGGGTGTTCCTGAACCTCAGCGACGGCACCAGCCTGCCCGCCCTGGGCATCCAGCCGGGCATCGCCAAGCAGCAGGCCATCGGCGACGCCCGCGCCCTCCGCGCCCTGGTCGACGCCCGCACCACTGGACGTTCCGAGCCCGGACTTGATTAATCTGGTGGCGGGGCGCACACGGAGTGCCGCCCCGCCCCTGACGGGCCCGCCCGGCTCCCAGGGGCTCCTGCTACCCGAGGAGTGACTCCCTCCGGCGATGGACGGATCGTCCTGCAGTACCTGCGCCGCCCCCTCCCGACATACCGGGACCGGCTCGACCGGAGAGGCGGCGGCATGACAGTGTCCCTGCTGCTTCTCGGGGCGGCATTCCTGCTGATTCTCGCCAACGGCTTCTTCGTGGCGGCCGAGTTCGGCCTCGTCACCGTCGAGCGGCCGGACGCGGAGAAGGCCGCGGCGGACGGCGACCGAAGGGCCCGTTCGGTCGTCGACGCCCTCAAGGAGCTGTCCTTCCAGCTCTCCGGCACCCAGCTCGGCATCACCATCACCTCGCTCGTCGTCGGCATGCTCGCCGAACCGGCACTCGCGCACCTGCTCGCGGGCCCGTTCACGGCCGTCGGCGTCCCCGAGGGCGCCGTCGGCGGTGTCTCCGTCGTGGTCGGCATGCTGCTCGCGTCCGCCGTGCAGATGGTCATCGGTGAGCTCGTGCCCAAGAACTGGGCCGTGTCGCGGCCGCTGCAGGTCGCGCGGTTCGTCGCGGGCCCGCAGCACGTTTTCGCGCGGCTCTTCCGGCCCGTGATCGCCCTGCTGAACGCCGTGGCCAACCGTCTGGTGCGCACGCTCGGCGTCGAGCCCGCCGAAGAGCTGGCCTCCGCCCGCACCCCCGGCGAACTGGTCTCCCTGGCCAGGCACTCGGCTCAGGCCGGTGCCCTGGAGCAGGACACCGCTGATCTGTTCGTGCGCACCCTCTCCCTCGCGGAGCTGACCGCACAGCACGTCATGACGCCGCGCGTGAAGGTCAGCGCGCTGCAGTCGTCGGCGACCGCCGAGGACGTCGTGAACCTGACCCGCGCCACCGGTCTGTCCCGCTTCCCGGTCTACACCGAGCGGATCGACGAGATCGTGGGCATGGTCCACCTCAAGGACGCCCTCGCGGTGCCCGCCCACGCACGCCTCAGGACGCCCGTGGGCCGCATCGCCAAGTCCCCGCTGCTCGTCCCCGAGACACTGCCCGTGCAGCCCCTCCTGGAGCGGCTGCGCAGCGAGCAGCCCATCGCCGTCGTCGTGGACGAGTACGGCGGCACGGCGGGCGTCGTCACCCTGGAGGACATCGTCGAGGAGCTCGTCGGCGAGGTCCGCGACGAGCACGACCACTTCGACCTGCCCGAGCTCTGTCCGGCGTCGGCCGAGGACGGCCACGCGGCGTGGGACGCCGACGGCAGCTGCCGCGTCGACACGCTTCAGCGCATCGGCCTCGACGTGCCCGAGGGGCCTTACGAAACGGTGGCCGGACTCGTCGCCGACCTGCTCGGCCGCATCCCGGCCCCCGGCGACCGCGCCGAACTCCCGGGCTGGCGGCTCTCGGTGCGCCAGGTCGGGCACTACCGCGCCGAGCGGGTGCGGATCGTGCGCACCCAGGACGCCTTCGCCGTCAGGGAAGCCGCGGAGGCCCTCCGATGAGCCTGCTGCAACTCGTCTTCGCCCTCCTCCTCGTGCTCGCCAACGGCTTCTTCGTGGGGGCCGAGTTCGCGCTCGTGTCCGTGCGCCGCAGCCAGATCGAGCCCCTGGACACCAAGCGGTCCCGCCAGGTCCTGTACGGCCTGGAGCATCTGCCGCAGATGATGGCGGCGGCCCAGTTCGGCATCACGGTGTGCTCGCTGACGCTGGGCGCGGTCGCCGAGCCGACCGTGGCGCACCTCCTTGAGCCGGTCTTCGCGGCGGTCCACCTGCCCGAGGGCATGATCCACCCCCTCGGTTACGTGATCGCGCTCGCCGTCGTCGTCTTCCTCCACCTCGTCATCGGCGAGATGGTCCCGAAGAACCTCGCGATGGCGGCGCCCGAGAAGACCGCCCTCTGGTTCAGCCCGGGTCTGGTCGCCTTCGCGCGGCTGTGCCGGCCGGTGACCGTAGCCCTCGGAGCGTGCGCGCGGGTCGTGCTCCGGCTCTTCGGCGTGGAGCCCAAGGAGGAGGTCGAGGCGGTGTTCACCAGCGTGCAGCTGGGCCGCCTCGTCGAGGACTCCGGCCAGGCGGGACTGCTCGACCCCATCGAGAAGGAGCGTCTGGAGGACGCCCTGGAGCTCGGTTCGCGCCCGGTCACCGACGTGCTGCTCGACCCGGTGTCGCTGATCACCGTCGGGCCCTCGGTCACCCCCTCCGGGGTCATCGAGCTCACCGGCCGGACCGGCTACTCCCGCTTCCCCGTCCGCGCGGAGAACGGCGCGTTCATGGGCTACCTCCACGTCAAGGACGTACTGGACCTGGAGGAGACCGAGCGTGCCGTGCCACAGCAGGTGTGGCGCCCGATGACCACACTGGGCGCCGAGCTCCCGCTGGACGACGCCCTGACCGTGATGCGCCGCGCCGCGACGCACCTGGCGCAGGTCGCCGACGCGTCGGGGAAGGTGCTCGGCCTGGTCGCCCTGGAGGACGTCCTCGAACTCCTGGTGGGCGAGGTCCGCGACCCGACGCACCGGGTCACGGTGCCGAGGACCCCACCGGAGGACGCCAGGGACTCCGCGCTGGCCGTCGTCCGCGCGAGCTGACCCGCGCCAGGACCCCCGGGGGCCGTCAGATCCCCGGGGTGTCCTGCGGCCCGCGGCCCGAGAGCACTTCGCCGTACGCCTGCATCAGGTCGGGCAGCCGCAGGGTCGACAGGTCCTCGCGGCCCGGTTCGCCGGGGTAGCCGGAGAGCCGCAGGTCGCGGTAGGCGCAGCTCTTCTCGTACAGCGTGCGCAGGAACCGGCCGTTGCCGAGCTCGTCGATCCAGGCCTGGTCGACGACGTGCCCGGCGATGGAGCGCAGCTCTTCGAGCGCCTCCTCGTCCCACACATCGCCGTTGTCCGCCGCCAGGACCTCGCCGATGGCGGTGAGTTCGAGGGGGCGGTACGAGGGGAAGTCGACGCGGGTCGTGAAGCGGGAGGAGAGCCCGGGGTTGGCGGCGAGGAGGCGGTCCATGCCCTCGGGGTACCCGGCGAGGATCACGACGAGGTGGTCGCGGTTGTCCTCGGCGCGCTTGAGGAGGACCTGCAGGGCCTCGTCGCCGTACGCGTCGCCCTTGCCGTAGCCGGAGTTGGAGAGCGAGTACGCCTCGTCGACGAAGAGGACCCCGCCGATCGCCGAGTCGATCAGCTCGTTGGCCTTCACGGCGGTCTGGCCCAGGTACTCGCCGACGAGGTCGGCGCGCTGCGCCTCCACGAGGTGGTCGCCGCCGAGCAGGCCGAGCGCGTAGAAGACCCGGCCGAGGATGCGGGCCACGGTGGTCTTGCCGGTGCCCGAGGGGCCGGAGAAGACGAAGTGTCGTTTCGGCGGCTGCACGGGCAGTCCTTGCGCAGCCCGCAGACGGGCCATGTTGAGCTGCGCGGAGAGCGCCTTGACCTGCCGTTTCACCGGCTCCATGCCGACCATGCCCTCCAGTTCGGAGAGCGCGGCCTCCAGGAGCGCGGGGTCGGTGGGGCCCGGGGGCAGCTGCGGCGGGCCCGCCTTGATCGGGATGATCGCCTTCTCGCGGACGGCGTCGGGGTCGGGGGGCACCGAGGAACCGGACGGCCCCGGGGCGCCCGTGGAACCGCTGTTGCCCGGGGGCCCACCGGGACCGTTGGGGGCCGAGGGACCGCCGTTCGACGGGAGTTCGGGCCCGGTGACCTTCACGTCGCGTCCCTCGGGGCCGAACAGCACGTCGATGCCGTCGGGCCCCTCGAGCACGTCCTGTCCCGCCCCGGTGAGGCTGATCGCGGCGGCCAGGTCGGCCGCCTCGTCGTACCCGTCGCCCTCGGAGATCGCCGCGAGCCGCGCGGAGGTGTCCATGAAGGAGGCGTCGACCCGGTGCACCGCGCGGTACAGGGGCAGGGCCGCGGCCGTGCGGCCCGTGCCCTCGTGCGCGCGGGCCAGCCAGTAGCGCAGCTCCTTGCGCTGCGGCTGTTCGCTGCGGCAGCGCATGAGGGCGGCGGACAGCAGCGGTTCCGCCTGGCCGTACGTCTCCAGGCGGACGCGCGCCATGCCGCCGAAGAGACCTGCCTCGATGCCCAGCATCGGGTCGTCGATCAGCGGGTCGGTGTGCCGCACCAGCTGTTCCCAGTCCTTGACCAGGTAGGAGCGGCAGGCGTGCAGGAAGCGCACCTGCGGGTCCGCGTCGACCGGCGGCAGCCCCGCCAACGCCCGGTCGAGCTCCGGGACATGACGGCCGTCGAGCCAGTGCGAGGCGTGCGCGAGCAGCAGGTCGCGCGTGCTCTCCAGGACGGGCTGCACCCACCAGCCCAGCCAGTACCAGGAGTTGAGGGCGCGGCCGTGCCGGGTGCGCTGTTCCCCGAACCGCTCCCGGTGCTGGAACATCCGCAGCAGCGCCGTCGTCGTGTCGATGCGCAGCGCGTGCAGCCCGAGCCAGCCGTCGGCCATCCCGGGATCCATCCGCACCGCCGTCCGGAATTCGTCCTCCGCCTGCGGATAGGCGCCCATCGTGTAGGCGTCGACGCCCCTCAGCCAGGCGAGGTCGGCCGGGGCGGGTGAGCCCACCGCGTCGAAGTCCATCAGGTCCCCCACAAACCGTGCCCCCGTTTGCGTACCGCCGGACCGGTGCCCGCCGGCGACTGCGCTGAACCATCGTGCTGCGGACGGGAGTTGTTGCGATGCGCAGAGCACTCGTCCGAAAAGGCGTACCGAGATGCATCGTACCTGCGGGGGAGCGGTCGGCCGTAGGGTGCCGCACCGGACGATCGGCCGGAAAACGTCGCCGCGGCTGCTGCCCGTCGGTCACCGACGGTGAGCGGATGGGGGCACGCAGCGGCCGGAATCAGGGCTCGGAGGGCAGAACGAAGCCCCCGATCACGGGGGAACAACCGGGGGCTTCGCGTCTGCGGGCGGTATCGCAAGACCGCACATTCAGAACGTAAGTCCTGTAAGGGCCCTGGGTCAAGCAGAGTTGAGGCACTCGCCGAAACTCGTCGGGTCAAGTGGAAGCGTTTTTCCGGGGGTTCAGCGGACTGCCGATGATCGCTCACTCAGTGTGACGATTCAGTTCTCTGTAAGTGTCACATTGGGCCCCGGAAGTACCTCGTACCCCTCGGGACTCTGGCGCACCAGAAGGTGCGCGAAGGGCCTCGTGGGGTCCCCGGTGAAGTGCTGGAGTTCCTCCGGTTCCCATCCGTCCCAGAAATCACGCTGGACCGCTCCGTCCCGGCGACGCCCCCGCTGCCACGCCTCCTCGTGCGGCACGTCCATCCACAGCACGGCGGCGAGACGCGGGCGCAGCGCGAGGCGGCCGGCGCCGACGCCCTCGACGATCACCACGGGCGCGGGCGGCAGTGGCCGGTCGGCGGGGCCGAAACGGCGCGCGTTCCAGTCGTACGTCGCGTAGTGCGCGGTCTCGCCCCGGGAGAGCGGTTCGAGAACCTGCTCCCGCAGCCGCCGCGTCCAGTCGAAGAGCCGGTCGTGGCTCGCGATGTCGTCGAGGCGCAGGACGGGCGCGCCGCCGAGGGCCTCGGCCAGGCGGCCCGCGAAGGTCGACTTGCCGGAGCCCGCGTGTCCGTCCACGGCGACGAGCCGGACGGGGCCGCAGGAGGGCGGCAGGCGGCGCAGGATGTCGGCGAGACGGGGGAGCGGCGTGTGCGGGTGTGCGGTCATCACGGCAAGGGTACGGCGCACGGAACGAGGTGTTCCGCGCGCCGTCGCAGGTCATGCCATTGGTTGAGGCCAATATTGATGCGTACGGCGGTGCCCGAAGTGCTGGCAGAAGTCGGCGGGGACCGGCCATAGTTGCCCCACTTCCGTGCGCCTGACCCGACGGCACCCGACCCGAACGTACCTGACCCGGCTTTCCGGATCCCGCCGGAAACCATGTCGACTGGGGGTCCCTCCATGGACCGAGCTGACCGATCTGACCGAACCGACCGAGCTGATGACATGTCCCGCAGAACCGTGCTCGCCACCGCCGCCGCGGCCGCCGCCGCCCTCGCGGCCACCGCCGCCGCACCAGCCCTGGCCGCCACCGGGCCCGCCGCCCGCAGGCCCAAGGCGGACCGTCTCGTGGACAACCGCTTCTGGACCTCGCACAAGGACTGGAGCTCAGGCACCCACCAGGGCACCGCCGTCGTCGGCGGCCCGCGTCCCGGCCTGCGGATCGCCAAGCCCGCCGGTCGCACCGACTACGCGGACCCGCACACCGGCAGGACGGCCACCTGGGAGTACGCCCGCTGGACCACGCCCGCGCACCGCCCCGCCGTCCCCGCCACGGAGCTGATCGCGTCCTGGAACGCGCGCACCCCGGCCGGGACCTGGCTCCAGGCCGAGCTGCGCGGCACGTACTCGGACGGGACGAATTCCCCCTGGTACGTCATGGGCCGCTGGGCCTCGGGCGACGACAAGGACGCCGACATCCGGCGGACCTCGGTCGACGACCAGACGGACGGCAAGTCCACGGTCTGGACGGACACGCTCTCCCTGGACGACACGACCACGGGCCTGCGCGTCGTCTCGTACCGGCTGCGCCTGACCCTCTACCGCAAGCCGGGCGCCACGCAGACCCCCACGGTCTGGCGGATCGGCGCGATGGCCTCCGCGGTCCCCGACCGGTTCACCGTCCCGGCGTCGCAGCCTGGTCTGGCCGCGGAGCTGGCCGTGCCGCGGTACTCGCAGGAGATCCACGCGGGCCAGTACCCGGAGTACGACAACGGGGGCGAGGCCTGGTGCAGCCCCACGTCCTCGCAGATGATCATCGAGTACTGGGGGCGCGGGCCGACGGCGGACGACCTGGCCTGGGTCGACCCGTCCTACGCGGACCCGCAGGTGTGCCACGCGGCCCGGTACACGTTCGACTACCAGTACAACGGCTGCGGCAACTGGCCCTTCAACGCCGCGTACGCCTCGACGTACAAGGACCTGCAGGGCGTGGTGACCCGGCTCGCCTCGCTCACGGAGCTGGAGTCCCTGATCGCGGCGGGCCTGCCGGCCATAACGTCCCAGTCGTTCCTCAAGGAGGAGCTGACCGGTGCGGGCTACGGCACGGCGGGCCACCTCATGACCGTCATCGGGTTCACCGCGGACGGCGATGTGATCGCCAACGACCCGGCGTCGCCGAGCAACGCCGCGGTGCGCCGCGTCTACAAGCGGCGCGAGTGGGAGAACATCTGGCTGAGGACGAAGCGCTACAACGCCTCGGGGAAGGTCGTGTCGGGTACGGGAGGCGTCTGCTATCTGTACTTCCCGACGACGCTTTCCGAGCGTCAGCGCGCCGCGCTGGCGGCGGTCGGCATCCGCTGACGTCCCGGGCGTGCCGGGGCGTTCGTCAGCGGGCGTTCGTGCTCAGCGGTGGCGGCTGGTGCGGGCGGACCTCGCCCGGCCGGTACTGCATCATCACGAACATCGCGTCGATCTCGGGAAGGGGGTTGGCGGCGGACGCGATCACCCAGCCGGGGCCCTTGGTCGGGTGGTTGACCTGCCGCACGGCGCCGTCGGGGTGCAGGGCGTGGGAGCTCGCGGTCGCCAGATAGATGGGCCCCGCGAGGGGATCGCGCCGCACGTCGCTCGCCAGGTCGATGAGCGTCGGGTCGGTCGGATGGTTCGTGACGGCCCGCCGCAGGGCCGGGCAGGCGCCCCGTGCCCAGTCCTCGGTCCAGTTCATCAGGACGTCGTGGCGGGCCCGGTCGTCGAGGAGCATCCACCGCATGATGTTGGACGGCGGCTCGCCGTCCGGGATGAGTGCTCTGAACTCGTCGTTGCACGCCACGACGTTCCAGTGCTTGTCGGCGATGTAGGCCATCGAGCCGGTGACTCCTTCGACGACCGTCCGCCAGACCGCACCCATCGGCGTCCAACCTTCTAAGTCCTGCCCGTCCGGCTGCACTTGCCCGTCCCCTTCGTGTCGCCCGCAGGTCGGCATCAACGCGATCACAGTTCGTGGCGCAAGCCTAGCCAGCGTCCGCGGCGCGGTGGCGGGTGGCCCGGCAGGCTCTCCACCGTGTCTGTAGGGGGCGTGGAGTTGCCCTGGATCTCTCCTGCGCTCATGGGGACTTCTGCGCTCACTGGGACTTCTGCGCTCACGGGAAGGGGTGGCACACGTGTGTGCCCGCCCTCGCAGGGGAGGGGTGGCACACGACGTGGGGTCAGCGGTCCTCGCGGAACGAGTCGCGCATGCCCTCGGCCTTGTCGCGCATGTCGTCCGCGGCGTCCTTGGCCTTGCCCTTGGCCTGATCGGTCTTGCCCTCGGCCGACATACGGTCGTTGCCCGAGGCCTTGCCCATCATCTCTTTGGCCTTGCCCTTTGCCTTGTCCATGGCGTTCTCGCCCATGACGGCTCCTTCGGTAGGAATGCCTCCACGCTATGAGCGGTGGACGAAGGGCGCATCTCGGGCGATTCGTCGGGGTCAGGTAACCGGGTCCACGACCCAGTCGGGATGTCCGGGCATCGGCGGCGTCTTGCTCCCGTACAGCCAGGGGTGCAGGAAGCCCTCCAGATCGCGGCCCGCGATCTTCGACGCCAGGTCGACGAACTGCCGCGTGCTCGCCGTGCGTCCCTTGAACCCGTTCACCCAGGCGCGTTCGATCCTCTGGAACGTCGCGTCGCCGATTTCCTCGCGCAGCGCGTACAGGACCAGGGCCGAACCGTCGTACCGCATGCGCTTGAAGAGGTTCGGCTCCGTCGGCTCCGCGGGCGCGCCGAAGTCCCTGCGCCACTGGTCGTGGGCCTGATAGGCGGTCTTCATGGCGGCCTCGAAGCTGTCCCCGCCGTGCTGCTCCGAGTACTCCCTCTCGTAGAAGCGGGCGTGCCCCTCGCTCAGCCACAGGTCGGACCAGCTCTTGAGCGCCACGCTGTCGCCGAACCACTGGTGGGTCAGTTCGTGCACCATGTCGCGCTCGGCGTCGACCTTCGTGCCGAGCAGGTCGGCCTTCGGGACGAGCGACAGCGTCTGCGTCTCCAGGGCCACGCCGAGGTCGGTGTCGCCCACCAGAAGGCCGTAGCGGTTGAAGGGGTACGGGCCGAGCCTGTCCTGGAGCCACTTCAGGTGGTCCGGGGTGAGTTCGCGGTAGGCCGCCGTCGGCTCGACCAGCGCGTCGGGGACGACGTCGCGCAGCGGGATGCCGCCGGGGCCCTCGCTCTCGACCAGCTGGAACTTGCCGACGGCCAGCTGCACCAGCTGCGTGGAGAGCGGCTGTTCGGAGTCGTACGTCCAGCGGACCCGCCCGTCGGGGCGCTCGGCGCGCGAGACCAGCTTGCCGTTGGCGACGGCTGTGCGGTCGGCCGGTGTCGTGATGCGGAAGGTGATCGGTGCCCGTTGGCCGGGGTGGTCGTTGGCGGGGAAGATCAGGCGCGCGCCGTTCGGCTGCGGATAGACCACCGTGCCGTCGGGCGTGGGTATCCAGCCGTAGTCCTCTATCGCGTCGTCGCGGTGCCGGGTCTGGGACGGGTCGGCGGTGTAGGTGACCTTGACGGTGAAGGAACTGCCCCTGCCGATCGGTGCCTTGGGGGTCACCGTCAGCTCGTCGCCCTCGCGCGACGTGCCGGCGGCGGAGCCGTCGACGGTGACCTTGTGCAGGGT
This sequence comes from Streptomyces venezuelae, assembly GCF_008642355.1. Classification (NCBI taxonomy): domain Bacteria; kingdom Bacillati; phylum Actinomycetota; class Actinomycetes; order Kitasatosporales; family Streptomycetaceae; genus Streptomyces; species Streptomyces venezuelae. The sequence goes on along the minus strand of NZ_CP029193.1, from coordinate 1,206,407 downwards.
GTTGCCGCCGAAGTCCAGGTTGAAGCGCGAGAGCGCCTGCGTGGACCGGGCCTTGATCGTCGTCGTCGCCTCGAAGGGTGTCTTCGGCGCCTGCCAGTCGAAGTCCAGGTAATACCGCTCCACCCGGTATCCGCCGTTCCCGTCCAGCGGGAACATCGGGTCGCCGAGGCCGGGCGCACCCGGAGACGGCTTCTCCTCGGGGGCCGGGGCGGCCTGCGAGACCGGGGCGGTGAGGGCGGCCGTGGCGGTGATCGCGGCGGCGAGGGCGAGCCGCGCCCCGCGGCGGGGCGTCGTCCGGTTCGTGCTCATCGGAAACCTCTCGGTCGTACGGTGCACGGGCGGACGGACGGGGGGACACCCCGCCGTCGGTACTTAGACGCGCGGCGCGACGCCGTAGTTGTGGGGTGACCAAGGTCTCGCCCGCAAGGGCGCTTCCTGCTGGCAAGGTAGAGGGGTCCCGTGGGGTGGAGCTGTCACCGGGACCTCGTGGGGGATCCCTGCCAGCCGAACGTCAGTGAGAAAGACATGACCGCGACCTCTGCCACCGCCGTCCGCGCGAAGGCCCGCACCGGCGGCCCCAAAGACGACGGACCGAACCTGCTGGAGCACTTCGCGGGCTGGACCCTCGTCGTCGTCCTCGCGATGCTCGTCACGCAGACCGGTCTGTTGTGACGCCGCTCTCCTGACCGCGGCCGGCCTCGTCGAGGTCGGCCCGCCAGTGCCGTCCCGGCACCCCCACCAGGCCGTACAGCCACCGCACCGGCGAGCGCCCGTGCAGCAGCACGAGGCCCGCCACGACCGCGAACAGCGGCAGCCCGAGCCACCCGCCGACCAGGCGCACCAGGACGCTCGCGCAGAACGCGCCCGCGAACGGCAGGCCGTACACCCCCGCCGCCGCGACGGCGACGGCGAGCAGCCGCGGCACCTTGCGGTCCTCGTCCGCGCCGGGCAGCGACCAGCCCTCCATGAGCCAGCCGATCTCCGTCATCAGCATGACGCCGATCACGGCGGCCCCGAAGAGCAGCAGCGCGAGGAACGTCCCGGACGTCGCGAAGTCCAGGACGTGGTTGACGACGCTGTCCCGCCGCCAGTCGGCGAAGTCCCCGGCGCCGGACGAGAAGAACCGCTCGTACCCCCTGCCGTCCCACCCGTGGATCAGTGTCCCGAACAGCAGGAAATACCCTGCGACGCAGTTCAGATACGCCCAGTAGCCGACCCCGGCGAGCACAAGGCCCTGCGCCACGAGGAACCCGAGGACCGCGGCGACCGGGATGCCGCCGGCGTAGAAGAGGACGAACCCCGCCCACACGTCGTCGTGGCCGTCCGCCACGTGCATGGTCGACCAGGACGGGTTCTGCCAGAGCAGGAAGAGCCCGGTCGGCACCATGAGGACGGAGGCGAAGAGCGCGGTGAGCGCCAGGTAGGGGTTGGCGGCGCGGCTGCGGGTGCGCGGGCCCTCGCCCGCGTTGATCCGTTCCCACACCTGCAGTTGCCGCCCGGCGGAGAGGGCGAACGTCGCGCCGATCGCGTACGCCCAGAACAGCGCCGCCTGGATCTGGATCATGCCGTGGCCTTCAGCGTCAGCCCGCCCGCCACGATCGAGTCCGAGGTGACCAGGGCCTGCTCGGCGCTCACGTCCGTCATGAAGACGAAGGGCGGCACCACGGGTGGCACCGGCAGCTTGTCGGGCGTGAAGGTCAGACAGAGGATGCCCTCCAGGCACCCCCTGAACTTGGTCAGGTAGAGGGTGACCTCACCGCTCAGGTCCAACGTGTCGGCTCCGAGAGCCAGTTCGTCGCTGCCGTCGCGTGTCCTGAGCCGGTAGTCGGTGAGCGAGGCGGCCTTCATCCGCAGCACCATGACCTTCAGCGGCCCGTCCGCGGTCGGGATCTCCCGGACCCCGGCCAGGAGGAAGCCCCGCGGCGCGAAGAGCGTCGTGGTGACGGTCGGCGGCACGCGCGCCGCCACGATCGCGTCCGCCGCGGCCCCCGGGACCGCCTCCGCCCGGCCGCTCCCGTGCGCGACGAGCCCGGCGGCCATCGCCACGGGCAGCAGCACGGCCAGCGTCCGGGTGCCCTGCCCGTCACGCACCCTCGGGCGCCCGGGGTCCTCCTCGCCGTCCTGCGGCACCGGCGTCCAGGCGAACCCCATGGCGCTGCCCGCGATGCCGAGCAGCATGCCGACGAGGAACCCGCCGAGGTTCGTCGCCGCGAAGGAGAGCACCGAGAGGATCATGGCGTTGACGCTCACGTAGTGGTGCGTGTGCGGCAGCAGCCAGAGGAAGAGGCCCGCCACGACCAGTGCGATCCCGATGCCGAGGGCCGCGATGCCGCCGAGCCCCAGGCTGACGAGCACGGTCAGCGGGGAGAGCGGTATCAGGAGCAGCTCGGCGCCGCCGAGGATCAGCAGCAGGCCCGCCCAGAACGGGCGGGTCCGGCGCCACCTGCGGACGACGCGGCGCTGGTCGGGCCACGGCAGCCGCCGGTCGAGCCGGCCGCCGCCGTCCGTGCGGAACGGTCTGACGCCGCTTCTGCCGCCGCCGGTCAGAAGCACTTCTTGCCGCCCAGGCTGACGTCGACCCGCATGCCCTTGAGCCGGAAGTTGCCGCCGGTCGCCGACCAGGCGTGCGACTTCACCCCGGAGACCGTGATGTCCCCGGCCTGCAGTCCGAACTTGCCCCTCTCGCCCTTGATGCCCGGCACCTCGTCGAGCGTCGAGGCGTCCCGGCCGATCTGCGCGGTGCCGAAGCGGGCGTCGCCCACCAGGTCCTCGCCGTCGATGATGAGGTTGCTCGCGGTGACGTTGCCCGCGTCGCCGCCCGCGGTCAGCTTGAAGACGACGGTGCCCACCGGCGTCTTGACCTCGGCGGCCTGGCAGATGTCGGAGAGGGTCGCGTCACCGATCCCGAGGAGCGCCACCGGGTGCCCCTTGCCGTCGATGTCCCGGTCCGTCTGCACGTAGGAGGAGAGGCCCTGGCTGGTCAGTTTCCCGGAGGACACCTGGAAGCTGGTCCCGGAGACCGCGAAGGACGCGGCGAGCGCGCCCTCGGCCATCACGGAGGCCATCACACCGACGGCCAGGACGGCCGGCAGGGCCATGGCGGCCGTCTTCTTCCAAGAGGTTCTGCCCTCGCGTAACGCGGTGCGTGCTGCGCTCACTGTCTTCCTCCCGTACGTCGTTCCGCGTCGCCAAGCGTGCGTAAGGGGAGTGCGTGAAGAGCCGTCGCGAACCGGCCGCGAGAAGGCGGCGCTCTGCCATACTGCGGACGATTCCGAGGCAGTTGGAGACTAGGGCCGAAATTGAATAATAGTCAACAGCGCGGCAGCGACCGCTCGGCGGCGCGCCGTGCCGAACTCATCGCCATCGGCCGGAAGTTGTTCGCCGACACGTCCTACGACGCGCTGTCGATGGACGACATCGCCAGGCACGCGGGCGTCGCCAAGGGGCTGATCTACTACTACTTCAAGTCCAAGCGCGGCTACTACCTGGCGATCATCGAGGACTCCGTCGCCGACCTCGTGGCCCGCGCGGGCCGCCACGACGACCTGCCGCCCGTGGAGCGGGTGCGGCGCACCGTCGACGGCTACCTCCGTTACGCGGAAAACCACCAGGCGGCGTACCGCACCATCATCAGCGGTGGCGTCGGGTTCGACGCCGAGGTGCACGCGATACGGGACGGCGTGCGCGAGGCGCTGATCGGGGCCATCGCCGAGGGAGCGTACGGCCGCAAGGACATCCCGCAGCTGGCGCGCACGGCGCTCATCGGCTGGCTGTGCGGTGTGGAGGGCATCACGCTCGACTGGATCGACCGCCCCGGCCTCGCGCGGGAGACGGTCGGCTCGCTCCTGGTGCGGACACTCGGGGACACGCTGCGGGTGATCGAGTACTTCGAGCCGTCGTACCCGGCGCCCGCGCGGCCCTGAGCGGGCGCACGCGAAGGGGCGGGAGCCGCATCGGCCCCCGCCCCGTCCGGCGCATACGTGACGTCAGTTGATGGCCTTGATCAGCTCACCGTTGGACGTGTCGCCGCTGAGCTCCCAGAAGAAGGTTCCGCCGAGGCCCTGCTGGTTCTTGTAGTTCATCTTGGTCGCGATGGTCGCCGGGGTGTCGTAGCTCCACCAGTTGTTGCCGCAGTGCGCGTACGCGGTCCCGCCGACCGTGCCGTTGGCCGGGCACTTGGTCTTCAGCACCTTGTAGTCGTCGATGCCCTGCTCGTACTTGCCCGCCGCCGGGCCCGTCGCGGTGCCGCCGGGCGCCTTCTGCGTGACGCCCGTCCAGCCGCGGCCGTAGAAGCCGATGCCGAGCAGCAGCTTGTTCGAGGGGATGCCGAGGCCCTTGAGCTTCTTGATGGTGGCGTCGGAGTTGTAGCCGTCCTTCGGTATGCCGGTGTAGGACGTGAGCGGCGAGTGCGGGGCGGTCGGCCCCTTCGCGTCCCAGGCGCCGAAATAGTCGTACGTCATCGGGTTGTACCAGTCGACGTACTGGGCGGCGCCCGCGTAGTCGGCGGCGTCCAGCTTGCCGCCCGCCGAGGCGTCCGCCGGGATCGCCGCGGTCACCAGGTTGCCGCTGCCGAACTTCGAACGCACCGCGGACATCAGCTTCTTGTACGCGTCACGGCCGCTGGTGTCACAGGTCAGACCGCAGGCGTTCGGGTACTCCCAGTCGATGTCGATGCCGTCGAAGACATCGGCCCACTTGGAGTTCTCGACCAGGTCGTAGCAGGACTGGGCGAAGGCCGCGGGGTTCTTCGCCGCCTCGGTGAACCCGCCCGACCAGGTCCAGCCGCCGAAGGACCACAGCACCTTGAGGTTCGGGTGCTTCTTCTTCAGCTTGCGGAGCTGGTTGAAGTTGCCGCGCAGCGGCTGGTCCCAGGTGTCCGCCACACCGTCGACGGACTGGTCGGCCGTGTAGGCCTTGTCCGTGGCCGCGTAGGCGTCGCCCATCGCGCACTTGCCGCCCTGGACGTTGCCGAAGGAGTAGTTGATGTGCGTCAGCTTGTTGGCCGAACCCGACGTCTCGATGTTCTTGACGTGGTAGTTCCGGTCGTAGACGCCCCATTCGGTGAAGTAGCCGACGACCTTGGAGCCGGCGGCGGCCTTCGTGGTCGTGCCCTTGTCCTGTCCGGCGGAGGCGGTGCCCGCGCCGGCCAGCAGACCGGCGCCGAGTACGGCGCAACAGGTGGTGGCGACGAGCGCCCGGAAGGAGGCGCGGGAGGTGGTCGGTCTGAGCATCGTGACTCCTCGTGGGGGGAAACCGGGAGGGGGAAGTGCTGCTGTGGACCTGCGGGTGTGACTTGGCATGAACGCGTTAAGACGTTCGGGGGAACAGTAGGAGGACTAGACCAGTGCGGTCAATGGTTCGTACCAATCCGCTGTGCCCTGCCGCCCCCTCGTGGCTCTCCGCGGTCACCCCCGTGGTCGCGCTCGTCGCCGATCACCAGCGATCTTCAGTTATCTTTCGAGTAAGCGGTCGTTAACTAGTGACGGGTCGCCGCTGATCGGGCATACTCAACGCGCCGGAGCCGCTGGTCAGCTGCTTTCGTGACCCGGAAGACCACCACGGCTCGGCACGTTTCCCGGCGGCGCCGCCCCTACCCAGCGCGGGCGTCCGCCGCAGCCCCACAGGGAGGAGAGCGTCATGCCCGACCACATCACGCAGTCGGTGGAGCGTCAGCTGCCCACGGATGAGGCCAGGGATCTGCTCTCGCTGGTCCGGGACATCGCCCAGCGCGAGATCGTCCCGCAGGCCGCCGAGCAGGAGGACGCCGGGCGCTTCCCGCGCGAGCTTTTCGCGCTGCTCTCCGAGTCGGGGCTGCTCGGACTGCCCTACGACTCCGCGTTCGGCGGCGGCGACCAGCCGTACGAGGTCTACCTCCAGGTCCTGGAGGAGCTCGCCGCCGCGCGTCTGACCGTCGGTCTCGGCGTCAGCGTCCACTCCCTGTCCTGCCACGCCCTGGCCGGGTACGGCACCAAGGAGCAGCAGAACGACCACCTGCCCGCCATGCTCGGAGGCGGTCTCCTCGGCGCGTACTGCCTCTCCGAGCCCGCGGCCGGATCGGACGCGGCGTCCCTGCGCACGAAGGCCGTCCGGGACGGTGACGACTGGGTCATCAGCGGCACCAAGGCCTGGATCACGCACGGCGGCGTCGCCGACTTCTACACCGTGCTCGCCCGCACGGGACCGGACGGCGCCCGCGGCATCACGGCGTTCCTGGTGCCCGGCGACGCGGAGGGGCTGAGCGCCGCGGCGCCCGAGAAGAAGATGGGCATGAAGGGTTCGCCGACCGCTCAGATCAACTTCGACGGCGTACGCATCCCCGACTCCCGCCGCATCGGTGACGAGGGCCAGGGCTTCGCCATCGCGCTCTCCGCGCTGGACTCCGGGCGGCTCGGCATAGCGGCCTGCGCGATCGGGGTGGCCCAGGCGGCGCTCGACGAGGCCGTCCGGTACGCGACCGAGCGCCGGCAGTTCGGCAGGCCCATCGCGGACTTCCAGGGCCTGCGGTTCATGCTCGCGGACATGGCGACACAGATCGAGGCGGGCCGGGCGCTCTACCTCTCGGCGGCCCGGCTCCGGGACGCGGGGCGGCCCTTCGCCAAGCAGGCGGCCATGGCCAAGCTGCTGTGCACGGATGCCGCGATGAAGGTGACGACGGACGCCGTGCAGGTCCTCGGGGGGTACGGCTACACGGCGGACTTCCCGGTGGAGCGCCTCATGCGCGAGGCCAAGGTGCTGCAGATCGTCGAGGGCACGAATCAGATCCAGCGCATGGTCATCGCACGTCACCTCGCGGGTCCCGACTCCCGCTGAACTGGCCGTGGCGCACCGGCGGTGCCGCGAGGCTGACCCACTCCGCGTCGTGGTGCCCCGGCAGCGTGCGGCCCCGGTCCGCCCAGTGGCGGATCAGGGCGCGGTAGATCGGCGGGTCCTGGAGGTGGGGCTGCCGGTAGGGCGCGGGGGGCTGCTGATATGGCTGCTGGTACGTCTGCTGCGGGTAGGCCTGGTGCGGCTGTTGCTGCTGATGGTGCGCGTGCTGCTGGTGCGGCGCGTGCTGGTGTGAGTGCTGCTGCTGCGTGTGGTGCGGGAGCTGCGTGTGCTGCGTGTGGTGCGGGAGCTGCTGTACGAACTGGAACGGAGCCCGGTGCTGCGGGGGTTCCTGAGCTCCTTGGGGTCGCTGGGCAACCGATTCTGCGGAGGCGGGCACCGTCACGAGGGTGCGCCGCCGGTGTCCGGTGGGGAAGTGCGCCGGTCCCATGTCCGTGGGGGTCATGCAAGGCCAACGCCCGCTCCCGTGCGGAAGTCACCGCCTCGGGGAATCGAGCGTCTGTTCCTGGGCTGCCCGTGCCTGTTTCCGCCCCGCCCGCGGGGGTGCCTCGGTGCCGTACCGGGGCCCGCATGTGTCCGGCCCCGCATCTGTCCGGTTCAGCGTCCCCCCGCCCGCACCGGTCCGGTTTAGTACGCGTCCGCCCCCCGACCCGCACCTGTCCGCTTCAGTACGCGCCCGGCCCCGCACGGATCTGGCTCCGCCCCGCGAACTGACGTACCGTCAACTCCGCGCCGGAGGGGCCGCCCGCCTCCCGCCACTCTGAACTGCCGTGCGACCAGGGAGGTTTGCCGTGGCAGACGACCGTCCGGTCCCGCTCGACGAGTACCCCGTGCACCAGGTCCCCCTCTCGATGAAGTACGTCGCGACGGGCGACCGCAACGCCTACGACCGGTGCATCTTCCACCTCTTCGACCACCGGGGCCGCGCCCTGCTCATCCTCGGACTCGGCGTCTATCCGAACCTCGGCGTCATCGACGCGTACGCCACCCTGCGCATCGCGGACACGCTCCACGCCGTACGCGCGAGCGACGCACTGGGCGAGGACCGCATGAACCTCCGCGTCGGTCCGCTCCGCATCACCGTCGACGAGCCCCTGCACCGCATCCGCCTGACGTGCGCGGCCGACCCGGACGACCCCGCGTCCCTCTCGTACGACCTGACCTGGACCGCCGACTTCCCCGCCCTGTGGGAGCCGCACCACGTCCAGCGCCGCGGCGACCGCCTCACCCTCGAAGGGCGCCGCTTCGTGCAGGCCGGACGGCCCGCCGGAGTGATCCGCGCGGGCGGCGAGGAGATCGCCGTGGCGGCGGGGGAGTGGACCGCGACCCGCGACCGCAGCTGGGGCGTTCGGCCCGTCCCCGGGGAGGAGCGCGGGCGCCTGGAGGAGGAGTTCGCCACCGAGGGCTTCCACTGGATCTGGTGCCCGGTCCACTTCGGCGACCGCTTCCTCATGGTCATCGCCCAGGAGGACGCCGACGGCCACCGCACCCTCAACGACGCCACCCTCGTCCGCCCCGGCCGCCCCGACCGTCAACTCGGCTGGCCCCGTACCGACATCACCTACCGCTCCGGCACCCGCCACCCCGAGCGCGCCGTCATCCACCTCATCGACCCGGACGGCCACAAGCCCCTGGAAGTCGGCGTGGAGGTGCTCGCCTCGCTGCCCTTGGCCGTGGGCGCCGGATATCCGCCCGCCGACGACTGGCAGCACGGCACCTGGCGCGGCCGCGACTGGACCGACCGCCGCAGCTACGACCTGTCGGACCCCACCGCCCACCCCCTCGCCGCGTACGGAGTCATCGACCACGCCGCACGCTTCACCCTCGAAGGCCGCATCGGTCACGGCATCTTCGAGCACGGCAGCTTCGGCCGCCACGACCCGAGCGGCTTCACCGGATTCGACTCCGTGGCGCCCTGAGGACACGGCCAGGTCCCGCACCCGGAGGAAGGAGCACGGACATGGCAACGGCACCCCGTCCCCGTACCACCACGCGCGACCCGGAAGACCTCGCCCGCCGCCTCAGTGCCTGGCTCGACACGCGACTGCCCGGCGCCAAAGCGGCCGGAGTGACCGTCCCGGAGTCCAACGGCATGTCCAGCGAGACCCTGCTCTTCACCGTCGAGCACCCCGAACCCCCGCTCAGACACTGTGCGTTGCGTCTCGCGGCGGACCCGGCGGCGTACACAATCTTCCCCGTCTACGACATGCCGCGGCAGTACCGCACGATGCGGCTCGTCGCCGAACACACCGACGTGCCGGTCCCGCGGGTGCTGTGGCTGGAAGAGGACCCGGGCCCGCTCGGGGCGCCGTTCTTCGTCATGGAGCGGGTCGAGGGACGCGTCCCGCCGGACGTCATGCCCTATACGTACGAGGGCAATTGGCTGCACGCGGCGACCGACGCCGAACGCGCGCACCTCGAAGAGGCCTCGGTCCGCGTCCTCGCCCACCTGCACGACCAAGTGCCCCCGGAAGCGGCTTCGTTTCTCGCGCCGCCGGGCGACGGCAGCCCGCTGCGGCGCCACGTGGCGGCCCAACGCGCCTACTACGCATGGGTGGTGGACGGGCTTCCCCGCTCACCCCTCATCGAGGGCGCCTTCGACCGCCTCGACGAACTGTGGCCCCGGGACGAGGGTGACGCCGTGCTCAACTGGGGCGACGCGCGCATCGGGAACATCGTCTACGACGGTTTCGAGCCGGCCGCCGTCCTCGACTGGGAGATGGCGGCGTTCGCCCCGCGCGAGGTCGACCTCGGCTGGACCGTCTACCTCCACCGTTTCTTCCAGGACCTCACGGTGAGCTTCGGCCAGCGGGGGCTGCCGGACTTCCAGCGCCGCGACCGCGTCGAGGCGGCGTACGCCCGGCTCACCGGGCACACACCGCGCGACATGGACTTCTACACGCTCTACGCGGCCCTGCGGCACGCGATCGTCATGCTGCGCGTCGCCTACCGGCAGGTCCACTTCGGCGAGGCCCCGCCGCCGGCCGATGCCGGGGCCGCGGACACGCTGATCCTGCACCACGACAGCCTGGTCGCCATGGTGCAGGGCACCTACTGGTGAGTCAGGCGGCGGGCCGGTGCTGCTGCGGCACCCGCATGGGGCGCGAGCCGGGGCCGCCCACGTGCGAGAACGGCTGGGTCCGCCAGTCGAGTCCCTGAGGGAGCGTCAGGAGCAGGGCGGTGTCCTGCTCCTGGACCTCCATCGACTCGTCGCTGGGCTCGGCGTCGGTGGCCGCCCGGCCGGTGCCCGCGCAGACCGTGAGGCCGAACGGGTTCCAGGGCGTGGGGCACAGCGCGTGCTCGGGCAGCACGTCCTCGTCCGCGAGGAGCGCGATGGGCTGCCCGCAGTCGGGGCAGTTCACCCGGTACATCTCAAAAGTGTCGTAGGAGTCGAGAAAGGCGTCAGCCGGTTCGACGCCCTCCGGCTCGGGCTCGGCGACCGGCTGCTGCTTGGCGCGGGCAGACCGGCCGGGGCGCTTCAAATTCTGCATGGGAATCTCCCCCTCGGGTGGGCCGACAAGGCGCTGCGGCCTCGACCACAGCAAGCACTTCCCGTCCCGTCGTGGACGTAATCGTTGCATCCCGACGGACACGGCCACAGAGGTGTGTCGTTCGTCACATGCCAATTGAAGTTGCCCTCGAGCGGGGAGACGAGTCGGCTATCCGAACGGATCAAGAGCCCTGTAGGTTCGGCGCATGGAGGAGCTGGACCGACAGATCGTGCAGCTGCTCGTCAAGGACGGGCGGATGAGCTACACCGACCTGGGCAAGGCCACGGGCCTGTCCACCTCGGCCGTGCACCAGCGCGTGCGCAGGCTGGAGCAGCGGGGTGTCATCCGCGGCTATGCCGCGGTCGTCGACCCCGAGGCCGTCGGGCTGCCGCTCACGGCTTTCATCTCGGTGAAACCGTTCGACCCCAGCGCCCCCGACGACATCGCCGAACGGCTCGCGGGCGTCCCGGAGATCGAGGCGTGCCACAGCGTCGCCGGCGACGAGAACTACATCCTGAAGGTCCGCGTCGCCACCCCGCTGGAGCTGGAGCACCTGCTCAGCCGGCTGCGGGCGCTCGCCGGCGTCTCCACGCGCACGACCGTCGTCCTCTCCACCCCGTACGAGGCGCGTCCGCCCCAGGTGTGACCCCCGCGCCGGCCGCCCGCGGGCAGGGGCGAGACTGGTCCCATGAGCCAGAGCACCGCCCCCGGGAACGACCCCCAGGATCCATCGAACCACCGCACCGTGCTGCTGCGCGGCGGCGACGTCCACAGCCCCGCCGACCCGTTCGCCACCGCAATGGTCGTCGAGCGCGGACATGTCGCCTGGGTCGGCTCCGAAGGGGCGGCCGACGCGTTCGCCGACGGCGTCGACGACGTGGTCGACCTCGAAGGAGCCCTGGTCACCCCGGCGTTCACGGACGCCCACGTGCACACCACGGCCACCGGCCTCGCCCTGACGGGACTGGACCTCACCGGGGCCCGCTCGCTGGCCGACGCACTCGTTCTCGTACGCGAACACGCCGCCGCGCGTCCGCACGACACCGTCCTGCTCGGCCACGGCTGGGACGCGGCCCGCTGGCCCGGCGGCCGACCGCCCACGCGCGCGGAACTCGACGAGGCGGCCGGTGGCAGGCCTCTCTACCTCTCTCGCATCGACGTCCACTCGGCCGTCGTCACGACCGCGCTGCTCGACCTGGTGCCCGGCGTCACCGACCGCGCCGGATACCGCCCGGACGCCCCGCTGACCGCCGACGCCCATCACGGGGTGCGCGCCGCGGCGCTCGGCGCCATCACCCCGCAGCAGCGCACGGAGGCCCAGCGCGCCGCCCTCCGTCGTGCCGCCTCGCTCGGCATCGGCTCCGTGCACGAGTGCGCGGGCCCCGAGATCTCCGACGAGGACGACTTCACCGGGCTGCTGCGGCTCGCCGCCGACGAGCCGGGCCCCCGCGTCGTCGGCTACTGGGCCGAGCAGGACGTGCGCCGCGCGAAGGAGCTCGGCGCGATCGGTGCCGCCGGTGACCTCTTCGTCGACGGCGCCCTCGGCTCGCACACCGCCTGCCTGCATGAGCCGTACGCCGACGCCGCCCACACCGGCACCGCGTACCTGGACGCCGCGGCCGTCGCCGCCCACGTCGTGGCGTGCACGGAGGAAGGCCTCCAGGCGGGCTTCCACGCCATCGGGGACGCCGCGGTGGCCGCAGTGGTCGACGGCATGCGCCGGGCCGCCGAGAAGGTCGGTGCGGCCCGCGTACGCGCCGCACGGCACCGCGTCGAGCACGCCGAGATGCTCACTCCGGAGACGATCGCCGCGTTCGCCGAGTTCGGCCTCACCGCGTCCGTCCAGCCCGTCTTCGACGCGCTGTGGGGCGGCGAGGACGGCATGTACGCGGAGCGCCTCGGTGCCGAACGCGCCCGCACCCTCAATCCGTACGCGGCCCTGCTGCGCGCCGGCGTGCCGCTGGCCTTCGGCTCCGACAGCCCCGTCACACCGCTCGACCCCTGGGGCACCGTCCGCGCCGCCGCGTTCCACCGCACGCCGGAGCACCGGGTCTCCGTACGGGCGGCGTTCACCGCCCACACCCGCGGCGGCTGGCGCGCGATCGGCCGCGACGACGCGGGCATCCTGGTGCCGGGCGCGCCCGCGGACTACGCCGTGTGGCGCACCTCGGATCTGGTGGTGCAGGCCCCGGACGACCGCGTGGCCCGCTGGTCGACCGACCCGCGCTCCGGCACGCCCGGCCTGCCGGACCTCTCGCCGGGCGCCGAACTCCCCGTCTGCCTGCGCACGGTGGTCGGCGGACGGCCCGTGTTCGTGGGGCCGGACGAGTGATGTCCCGGCGGTGCGCGCCGCCGATCGTGGCCGGTCATGGCTCCGTACGACCTGGGAATCCTGGGCACTGACCTGGCGGTCCGTTAAGTCGCCGCAGCTCAGCCGGGTATTGACAGAGAGCCGCCGTGGGCGGGTAGGTTCGGCCGGGTCCACCACAGGACGTCCGACCGGCGAACCTCCACGCAGTCGTCGAACGCCGCTGGGTCACGGGTGGTGTGCCGCACCGGCGCACCACCACTGGGAGCCAGGTCCAGCGCCCGCGACGCGGAGGCGAGGGAACGTATCAGCCGAATCGGCAGGTGTGACCCGGGTGGGGCCCGGACGCTCAGTAGACAACGGCTTTCGGTCGATCCGCAGCCAGCGGGTCCCGGGCCGGCCCGAAGGGCGCCGGGCCCCGATCCGCAGTACGTCCCGTGCCGTCGCGGCCTCGCAGGCAGCGGCCATTATGGTGGTCCTCTGCGTACGAACGAAGGGGCATCAGTGAACGACGGCGGCGGGGTCTCCGAGGCAGGGGACCAGGGGAGGCGGTTCGGCCCGCTCGGCACGGCCTTGGTGATCATTCCGACCTACAACGAGGCGGAGAACATCCAGTCCATCGTCGGCCGGGTGCGCGCCTCCGTGCCGGACGCGCACATCCTGGTCGCCGACGACAACAGCCCCGACGGCACAGGCAAGATCGCCGACGAGCTCGCCGCCGAGGACGAGCAGGTCCACGTGCTGCACCGCAAGGGCAAGGAAGGGCTCGGCGCGGCCTATCTGGCGGGCTTCCGCTGGGGCCTCGACCACGACTACGGCGTGCTCGTCGAGATGGACGCGGACGGCTCCCACCAGCCGGAGGAACTGCCCCGGCTGCTCACCGCCCTCAAGGGCGCCGACCTCGTGCTCGGCTCGCGCTGGGTGCCGGGCGGACGGGTCGTCAACTGGCCCAAGCACCGCGAGTTCATCTCCCGCGGCGGCAGCACGTACTCGCGCCTCCTGCTCGACGTGCCGATCCGCGACGTGACGGGCGGCTACCGCGCCTTCCGCCGCGAGACCCTCGAAGGCCTCGGACTCGGCGAGGTCGAGTCGCAGGGGTACTGCTTCCAGGTCGACCTGGCACGCCGCGCCGTCAAGGCGGGCTACCACGTCGTCGAGGTGCCCATCACCTTCGTCGAGCGGGAGCTCGGCGACAGCAAGATGAGCCAGAACATCGTCGTCGAGGCGCTCTGGCGCGTCACGGCCTGGGGTGTGGGCGAGCGGGTCGGCAAGGTCGGCAAGGCGATCGGGCGCAAGCAGGACTGAGGTGAAGAGGGGCTTGATCATCCCGTCGGTTTGATCATCCCCTTGTCCCTGGGCCTGATCATCCCCTTATGCCGGACTGAGGCGGGCCCAGGCACACTGGGAGCATGACGACTGGCGCACCGCCTCCCATCCGACCCGCCCGGCCCCGGCGCTCCGGGCCCCTGAGGTTCCTGCCGCTCGCCATCGCCGCGTGGCTGGTCCTGGAGATCTGGCTGCTCACGCTCGTGGCGGGAGCCACGAGCGGGTTCGTGGTCTTCCTGCTCCTGGTGGGCGGCCTCGTGCTCGGCTCCGCGGTGATCAAGCGGGCCGGGCGCCGGGCGTTCCGCAAGCTCAGCGAGGCGGTGCAACAGCAGCAGAGCGGTGTGACGCCCGCCCGGGAGACCGGGGGAGGCGGCGCCCTGACGATGCTGGGCGGCCTGCTGATCATCCTGCCGGGCCTCATCTCGGACGCCCTGGGGCTGATCCTGCTCATTCCGCCGGTCCAGAAGGCCCTCGGGAAGTACGCGGAGCGGACCTTCGAGCGCAAGGTGCGCGAGGCGACGCCCGGCGGCTTCGGGGACGCCTACCAGCAGGCGCGGATGCACCGGCCCGACGGCAAGGTCGTGCAGGGCGAGGTCATCAGGGACGACGAGCCGCCGATGCGGAGCCCGCGTCCGGACGACCCGCAGCTGCCCCATTGAGCGATGACACGCAAAAGGGCCGGGGCCACTGCTGAGCAGTGGCCCCGGCCCTTTTGTGCTGCGTGTTCCTGGTACTGCGTTGTGCGGTGTGCCGCAGCGTTCGCCGTCAGGCGGACTTGCGGCTGTCACGCGGGTGCACCGCGATGTTCATGGCACCGGACCGGAGAACCGCGAGACGCTCCTCGAGGACCTCTTCGAGCTCCTCTCGGGTGCGGCGCTCCATGAGCATGTCCCAGTGCGTACGCGCCGGCTTGCCCTTCTTCTCCTCAGGTCCGTCGCCGTCCACCAGGAGTGCCTGGGCCCCGCAGACCTTGCACTCCCACTCCGGCGGGATCTCCGCCTCGACCGAGAACGGCATCTCGAAACGATGTCCGTTCTGGCATGCGTACTCCACGGCCTGGCGAGGTGCCAGGTCGATGCCGCGGTCGGTCTCGTAGCTTGTCACCACGAGGCGCGTGCCGCGAAGAGCTCGCTCACTCATGAATCGTGCCTCCCGGGCTTGTCGCCCACAGGACAGGTGTCGCTGTCGTCGTCATCCGGTCAACGTCCGGTCGGCGGTAAAGATTCCCGTTCAGGGTTATGCGTCGCCGTCGTATGCCGCCCCTTGTTGTACCCACCAGTGCCCGGTTTGTCACATCTGGCAGCAGATGTCACCCAGCGCTCCTGAATCTTCAGCTCGCAGTAACGGTCCGCCTGGCAGGCCAAAGGCGTACACTACCGGCCTTTGGCTTCAGTTGCTAAATCCTGTCGGGTACGGGATTGCCCGCGTCGCGCACCGCGCGCCGTACGGGTACCCGTACGAGCAGGGCGAAACCGAGCAAAAAGAACGCCACGAGCGACACGATGGCATCCCGGTAACTTCCCGTGAGCTGATACGTGAGGCCGAAGATCAACGGTCCCAGCCACGCCATCCCGCGGTCGCTGATCTCGTACGCGGAGAAGTACTCGGCCTCCTTGCCGCGCGGCACCAGGTGCGAGAAGAGGGAACGGGACAGGGCCTGGGTGCCGCCGAGTACCAGCCCGATCCCCGCGGCCAGGACGAAGAACCACGCGGGTGCGCCGGCGGGCAGGAAGTACCCGGCGCCGATCGTCGCCGTCCAGGCCACGAGCGACCCGAGGATGGTCCGCTTGGCGCCGTACGTCCGGGCGAGTCGTCCCATGGCGAGGGCCCCCGCGACCGCGAGCACCTGGACCAGCAGGACCGCGACGATCAGCGTGGACTGACCGAGACCGAGCTCCTCGGAGCCGTAGACGGACGCCTGGGAGATCACCGTCTGGACCCCGTCGTTGTAGACCAGGTAGGCGAGGAGGAACGCGAGCGTGTGGGGGTGGCGCCGCATGTCCCGCACGGTCGACCGCAGCTGCCGCCACCCGCCCCGGGGCGCCGCTCCGGCCTCGTGCGCGGGCGTCCGCCGGTCCCGCAGCCGCTTCAGGGGTACGAGGGTGAAGGCGCCCCACCACAGACCGGCCGACGCCAGACAGATGCGGACCGCCGTCGACTCGGAGACGCCGAAGCCGTCGTGGGCGAGGAACAGGACGAGGTTCGCCACCAGGACCAGGGCGCCCGACGCGTACCCGAAGGCCCAGCCGCGCGACGAGACCGCGTCCCGCTCCTCCGGAGGCGCGATCTGCGGCAGGTAGGAGTTGTAGAGCACCATCGACACGGCCAGCGAGGCATTGGCGACGATCAGCAGGAGACCGCCGAGGAGATAGCGCTCCCCCTCCAGGAAGAACATGCCCGCCGTGGCGGCCGCACCCACGTACGCGGCGACGGCGAGGAGGGGTTTCTTGCGGCCCGTGCGGTCGGCGGCCGCAGCCGCCAGCGGCATGACGAAGACCGACACGATCACCGACACGGAGACCGTGTACGCGAAGAACGAACCCGCGCGGACCGGGATGCCCAGCGGATGCACGTATCCCTCGGGGTCCGCGGCCGCCTTGGCGATCTCCGTGAGGTAGGGCCCCAGGAACACGGTCAGGACGCTCGTCGAATAGACCGAGCACGCCCAGTCGTAGACGTACCAGCCCCGCTGCTCGCGCCGCCGTTCGGCGGCCTCGGAACCGTCGGCCGCTGTTCTCTTCACGGTGTCGGTGCTCACCCGTGACCTCGCTGTTCCCCGTGGTGCGACGTCCGCGGCGGAAGCCTCAGACCCAGGTCCCCCGGTCCTTCAGCACCCCGCGCAGCGTCTCGATGTGATCGGAAACTATGCCATCCACCCCGAGGTCGAGCAGGGCGCTCATCCGGTCCGCGTCATTGACCGTCCACACGTGGACCTGCATGCCGCGCGCGTGGGCGGCGCGCACGAAGCGGTGGTCCACCACCCGGATCCTGCCGTGCGTCTCGGGCACCTGCGCGCAGACCGCGGAACGGCGCAGGGCGGCGGGCACTCCGTAGGACAGCATGCGCAGCGCCGCCACGCCCCGGGTGCCCAGGGAGGTGGCCAGCCGCGGGCCGCCGACGCGCTGGGCCCTGGCCACGCGGGCCTCGGAGAACGAGCCGACACAGATCCGGTCCCAGGTGTTGGTGCGGCGGATCAGGTCGAGCAGCGGCAGCAGTGCGGGCTCCGCCTTCACGTCCACGTTCCAGCGCACGTCGGGGAAGGCTTCGAGGCACTCCTCGAAGAGGGGCACCGGTTCGGTGCCCGCCACGCGCGCGTGGCGCACCTCGCTCCACGGCAGGTCGACGATGCGTCCCGCAGCGTCGGTCACCCGGTCCAGGGTCGTGTCGTGGAAGGCGACGAGACGGCCGTCGGCGGTCGCGTGGACATCGGTCTCGATGTAGCGGTAGCCGAGGTCGACGGCGCGCCGGAAGGCCGCGGCGGTGTTCTCCAGGCCGTCCGCCGCGCCGCCGCGGTGGGCGAGGGCGAGCGGCCCCGGATGATCGAGGTAGGGGTGGCGTACGCGCGTGGTCACGGCTGCAGTATCGCCTGCTCCGGCGGACCGCCCGCGGCCACGACGCCGCCCGTGGCGGTCGCGGGGAGGGCGAAGCGGCGCAGGAAGAACTGGGCGAGCGGGCCGATGGCGAGCGCGTAGAGGACGGTGCCGACCCCGACGGTGCCGCCGAGCGCGAAACCGGTGACGACCACCGCCACCTCGATGAGCGTCCGCATCGACCGGATGGAGCGCCCGGTCCGCTCGTGCAGGCCCGTCATCAGGCCGTCCCGGGGGCCGGGGCCGAACGCGGCCGCGATGTAGAGGCCGGTCGCCGCGCCGTTCAGGACGATCCCGGCCACCATCAGCGGGACGCGCACGGCCCAGCCCTCGGCGTCCGGGAGCAGGGCCAGCGCGGCGTCCATCGCGAGACCGACGACGAAGACGTTGGAGACCGTACCGAGGCCGGGACGTTGCCTCAGCGGGATCCACAGGAGCAGGACCGCGGCACCCACGACGATGGACACGGCGCCGATCGACAGGCCGGTGAGCTCTGCGAGCCCCTGGTGCAACACGTTCCACGGCTCCAGGCCGAGGCCGGACACCACGAGGAGCGCGGAGCTCACGCCGTACAGGGTGAGGCCCGCGTAGAGCTGCGTGAGTCGCCGCAGCAGCTGTCGCCGCGTCGCCCCGGTTGATGCCCCAGGTGTCGTGCCGGGTGTCGTGCCGGACAAGGAGTGCCCCCTGTTGGTGGTGGTAGTGGCCTGACGCATGACACTCTGTGGCTTGTACGGAGAAGCCAACCATGGCCAATTCAGGGAAGGTGGACTGGGAATCATGGCTCAGTGGACTTCGGCAATGGGGTCGACGCAGCTCGCCCGTCTCCTCGCCTCCCAACAGGACCGGCCCGTGGGCACCGGTTCGCGCCGCCCGCCCGCCTACCGGGCCCTGGCCGACGGCATCCGTCTCCTCGTGCTCGAAGGGCGCGTACCGGTCGCCGCGCGCCTGCCCGCCGAGCGTGAACTCGCGGTCGCCCTCGCCGTGAGCCGCACCACCGTGGCAGCCGCCTACGAAGCGCTGCGCACCGAAGGGTTCCTGGAATCCCGCAGGGGAGCGGGCAGCTGGACCGCCGTACCCGCCGGAAACCCCCTCCCCGCGCGCGGGCTCGAGCCGCTGCCGCCCGAGGCGCTAGGTTCCATGATCGATCTCGGCTGTGCCGCGCTGCCGGCGCCCGAACCCTGGCTCACCCGCGCGGTCCAGGGTGCCCTCGAAGCCCTCCCGCCGTACGCCCACACGCACGGCGACTACCCCGCGGGCCTGCCCGCCCTGCGCGAGATGCTCGCCGAGCGCTACACCGCGCGCGGGATCCCCACCATGCCCGAACAGATCATGGTGACCACCGGCGCGATGGGCGCCATCGACGCCATCTGCCACCTCTTCGCGGGCCGCGGCGAACGCATCGCCGTGGAGTCCCCGTCGTACGCCAACATCCTCCAGCTGATGCGCGAGGCGGGCGCCCGCCTCGTCCCCGTCGCCATGGCCGAAGGACTTCAGGGCTGGGACATGGACCGCTGGCGCCAGGTCCTGCGCGATGCGGCGCCCCGGCTCGCGTACGTCGTCGCGGACTTCCACAACCCCACGGGCGCGCTCGCGGACGAGGACCAGCGCAGGCAGCTCGTCGAGGCGGCCCGGTCCGCGGGCACCGTCCTCGTCGTCGACGAGACGATGAGCGAGCTCGGCCTCGACGAGGACCTCGCCATGCCGCGCCCGGTCTGCGGCTTCGACCCCGCGGGCTCCACCGTCATCACCGTCGGCTCGGCCAGCAAGGCCTTCTGGGCCGGCATGCGCATCGGCTGGGTGCGGGCCGCGCCCGACGTGATCCGCAGCCTCGTCGCCGCGCGCGCGTACGCCGACCTCGGCACCCCGGTCCTCGAACAGCTCGCCGTGAACTGGCTCCTGAACACCGGCGGCTGGCAGGCCGCCGTGGACGTGCGCAGGGAGCAGGCCAGGGGCAACCGCGACGCACTGGTCGCCGCCGTCCGCCGCGAGCTCCCCGACTGGGAGTTCGCGGTGCCGCGCGGCGGTCTCACCCTGTGGGTGCGCACCGGGGGCGTGTCCGGGTCGCGGCTCGCCGAGGTGGGCGAGCGGGTGGGCGTACGGGTGCCTTCAGGGCCGCGCTTCGGGGTGGACGGGGCCTTCGAGGGATACGTGCGGCTGCCGTTCACCGTGGGAGGCGCGGTCGCCGAGGAGGCGGCGGTGCGGTTGGCGGCGGCGGCCCGGCTGGTCGAGACGGGCGTCGGCGCGGGCGCGCAGGTCACGCACCCGTTCGTCGCCTGACGCGCGTCTTCCGCAGGAGGGCGGTAGGGCCTAACTCTCGGCGGGGACCGGTTCCGCCTCCGTGGCCTCGGGGGTGGCGGCCTCCGTCTCGTCCGGCGGGGTGCTCCGTTCCGGCAGCAGTTCCATGACGGCCCTGCGGTGGGCCTCGCTGGTCGCGTCGTCGTACGGATCGGGTGTCGCGGGCACCTGGAGGCGGTGCACCGTGCCCGCGCCGAGCCGGGCATAGCCGCGCCCGGGTGGGACGTCCATCGTCGGCGTCGTGTGGGGAGGCGTTCCGAGGACGTCCTCCAACTGGTCGACGGTGGCGTAACCCAGCACCACGCGCGCGCGGGTGTGCTGGTGCACGGCCTCGCTCAGCGAGTCCAGAGCGTCCAGCTGGTCGGCGACCACGACCGTCACATTGGCCGCCCTGCCGTGCCGCAGCGGGACCTGCAGCAGCGACTGGGGGTCCGTGCGCCCGTCGGCCGCGGCGAGGTCGCCGAGCGAGCTCGGGCGGTCGAGGAGGAGCCACAGGGGGCGCTTGGTGTCCTCCGGCGGCGGGTGGCCCGCCTGCCGCGCGCGGTTCGCCGCGATGAGCCTGCGCTCGGTCTCGTGCGCCGCCCATTCGAGGCTGGCGAGCGCCCCGGTGAGCCCGCACTCGATGGCGAGGACCCCGTCACGGCCGGTCAGGCAGGCGTAGTCACCGGTGCCGCTGCCCTCGACGATGAGCACGTCGCCGTACTGCAGCGCCTGGAGGGCGATGGAGCGCAGCAGCGTCGTCGTGCCGCTGCCCGGCTGACCGGCGATCAGCAGGTGCGGCTCGGTGGAGCGGATGCCGGTGCGCCACACGACGGGGGGTACGTCGCGCTGTTCCGCACCGTCGGACAGCGGCAGGGTGCGCTGGACGCCGGTCTCGTCGGTGAAGCCGAGGACGGTCTCCCCCGGAGCGGTGACGAAGCGCTGGGCCGCGATGTCGGTGGGCAGCGGGGCGAGCACCGTGACGGTGAGCCGGTTGCCCTCCTCGTCCCACAGGAAGTGGTACTCACGGCCACGCCCCGCCTTGGCGTGCAGCAGCTGTTCGATCCGTGCGCGGGACTCGGCCTCGCCGTCCGTGAAGTACGCGGGATAGCGCACCACGAGCCGGGAGATGCGCCCGGTGTCGTCGAAGTCGTGCTCGACGAACGCCTTGTCCCATTCACCGCCGTGCGCGAAGAGCGGGGCGGGGTCCTCGGGGACCGAGAAGTACGGGACGAGCGCTTCGTAGAGGGACTGCAGCCGCTGCACCTGTGCCTCGTCCGGTCCCGTCGGCTCCGGAGCTGTGCGCTCGCGGCCCGTCCAGGCCGCCGCCCCCATCAGGGAGACGAGGGCGAGCAGCGGCCCGTACGGCACGAGCGCCACGACCAGGACCACGGAGGCCGCGAGGAACAGCAGCGGTCCCCGCTTGTCCTTGGGGGTGTCGGCCCATCTGCGCCGCCCGGCGGCGGCCAGCCGGCGCAGTCCACGGGTGATCGTGATCAGCGGATGGAGGACGTCCGTGGCGCTGTCGGCCGCCGACCGTGCCAGCTCCCTGCTCCGGGCGATGGATGCGGTGCCGTTGCTCAGAATGCGGGGGAGTGGGCGCCTGGCCACGTCTGTCTCCTGGAGGTGCGTACGAAAGCGGGACGGTCAGAACTTGATCCCGCCGAGGAGGCTCGCCAGGCTCGCGCTGCCGGCCTTGATGCTCGGGGCGATCGCCGTGCCCGCCATGAAGAAGCCGAAGAGGGCGCAGACCACCGCGTGCGACGCCTTGAGTCCGTCCTTGCGGAAGAAGAGGAAGACGATGATTCCGAGCAGTACGACGCCCGAGATGGAAAGGACCATGACGGTTCTCCTGGTTTGGTGGGGACAGTCACCATGAGTTCTTCCAGGTTCACAGCATGTATCCATACGATAAAAGGTGCAAATGGGTCAATTTCTCAGGATTTCCCTCTAATGGCGGAGCCCGATCCGGCCGTGGCGGCGGTTCCGAGCGGTCCGCGCGCCTCCGCGTGATCTTTGCCTCGGTCGGCCCGGGTCATGTGCCCGGCGGGGCAGTACCCTGTCGATTCACTCGTACGGCTGCACAGGCAGACGCACCCGAAAAGCCGGAAAGGCGGAACGCCCCCATGAGCGAAGCCCCCGACCCCGAGGTCGTGGAGCTGGCGACCAAGATCTTCGATCTGGCACGTCAGGGCGACGCAGCGGCCCTCGCCGCCTACGTGGACGCGGGCGTCCCCGCGAACCTCACGAACGACAGCGGCGACTCGCTGGTGATGCTGGCGGCCTACCACGGGCACGCCGACGCGGTCCGCGCCCTCGTGGAGCGCGGCGCGGACGTCAACCGGGCCAACGACCGGGGCCAGACCCCGCTCGCCGGAGCCGTCTTCAAGGGCGAGGACACGGTGATCCGGGCCCTCCTGGACGGTGGCGCGGATCCCGCCGCCGGAACTCCTTCGGCGGTCGACACGGCCCGGATGTTCGGGAAGGCGGAGCTGCTGCAGCTGTTCGGGGCCGCCTGAACCGGGTACCTGACCAGCAACGACGGGGGCGCTGGAAATGTGGTCGCGGCGGACCTGACCGCCGGGTCATCATGACGACGTGATTCACGGACGCGACGGTGGGGCAGATGGTGCCGCACCGCGTGGACCGTGAGCGGCCCGCCCCCGGACCTCCCGTCCGGGAACCCCTGGGCCACCGACGAGAGGCAGAGGAAGATGGTCTTCGACAAGCAAAAGACGGCGGGCGGCCCGACGTGTTGGCGCACGGCCAGGTAATGCGTGATTCCCGGTTGCGTCGACGCTTGATGTGAGGCTGTTTCCCATGTTCGATCCGGTCATAGCGCCCAGCGGTACGCTGCTCGGCCTGCTGCAGCGGGGCCGCGGCGACGGCACCCTGCACGCGCTCACCGCCCCGCGCTCCGAGGCGCTCACCGCCCTCGCCCACTGCGTGCTGAACGATCCCCGCCACGACTGGCAGGTGGAGAACCGTTCGCTGTACTACGCCCGGCTCTACCTCGACCTGCACGGCGGGCTCGGAGAGATCGAGCGGCACCTCTTCGATGCCGAGGACGTCCTGGACACGGACGACTCGCGCACCGGACTCGCCCTCGCCGTCCTCGGGCACCTCGCCTCGTACGGCAGGCAGGAGGCCCTCGAGCTCCTGCGGAGGTACGCGGCGTTCGGCTCCAACTGGGCCTGGGCCCTCGACGAGCTGGCACTGCGTGACACCGACGCGGGCCTGCGGGCCCTCGCGGCCCCCGTGCTCGCCAGGTTCGCCCCCGACGCCGAGGGCGAGGCCGACCTGGCCGCCGCCGTCCGCGACGCCTACGAACCCAGGCCCTGGCGCCTCTGGGAGGAGGATCCCCGCGCCGACATCGGTGCCCGTGTGCGAGCCGCGCGGGAACAGGGCTCCTTCGACCGGTGGCAGCGCCAGATGCGGCCCTCGGGGCCGCGCCCCGGCTGGAGCGTCCAGGCCGTCTTCGACTGGGCGCAGGAGGGCCTGGAGCGGGGCACCGTCCTGTACGTGCCCGCGGCCCGCTGCCTGACCGCGGTCGCCGGGCCCGAGGACCGCGCCGAGATCCTCGAAGCCGCCCGCAACGGCTCCGACGGGGCGCGCGGCACCGCCCTGCGCTACCTCGCGGACACCCACGACCCCGCCGTCCTCGACCTCATCGAGTACGCCGCGGAAGGCCCGTCACACGTCGTGGCGGACGCCGCCACCGACGCGTTCGAACGAATGCGCAGCGTCGCCGCCGTCGAGCGCGCCCGACGCTGGGCCTGCCGACCCGACGGCCTGGGCGCGGCCGCCGGACGCGTGCTCGCCTGCCGGGGCGGCGCGCAGGACAGCAAGCCGGTCCTCGCCGCGCTCCGCGAGGCCGTCCGCGGCGAAGGCCCGGACGCACCGACCCTGTGGACCCTCGTCGACGGCGCGGGACGCCTCGGCATCGCCTGCGCCGCCCCCGTGCTGCGGCACGTCTACCGAGAGACCGCCTCCTCCCACCTCCGCGGCCGCGCCGCACGCGCGCTCGCCGCCACCGACCCCTCCTTCGCCTCCGGCTTCGCCGTCGAGTGCCTCTGGGACTGCGAGGAGTCCACCCGCGAAGTCGCCGCACGGCACGCCGAGACCGGTGACGCCCGCGTCGTCAACCGCCTCAGGAGGCTCGCCGCGGACCCCGCCGAGGAGGACGACGTACAGACGGCGGTGCGCAGCAGGATCGGCCCGGACGCAGCCGTGTGACGGCGCTCTAGGCAACCCGCCGGGGCAGCCGCCGCCCTGCGGCGACGAAACGGACGGGCGTGCCCGGCCGGGCCTGGGCCGCCGCGGCCAGGTCGCTCTCGCGGACCACGGCGACCACCGGGTAGCCCCCGGTGGTCGGGTGGTCGGCCAGGAAGACGACGGGTCTGCCGTCCGGCGGGACCTGCACGGCGCCCAGCACCATGCCCTCACTGGGCAACTCGCCCTCGCAGGCCCGTTCCAGGGCCGGGCCCTCGGTGCGCAGCCCGATGCGGTTGCTCGCCGAGGACACCGTGTACGCGCGCGTGGTGAACGTGTCCAGCGCCGCCGCCGTGAACCAGTCCGCGCGCGGCCCGAGCGTCACCCGGAGCACCAGCTCCCGCGGCGGCGCGGGCTGCGGAACGAGGTCCACGCGTGCGTGGACGGCGCCCGGCCGTCCCAGGGGGAGGACGGCGCCCGGCGCGAGCGGGGGCGGGCCGAGTCCGGAGAGCAGGTCAGTGGAGCGGCTGCCGAGCACCGGGTCGACGGTCACGCCGCCGTCGAACGCGACATAGCAACGTACTCCGGAGACAGCGGTTCCGACGTCGAGAAGTGCTCCCGCGGGCACCCGCACCGGCGCTCCCCAGGGCGCGGGCCTGCCGTCCACGGTCACGGGACAGGGCGCGCCGCCGACAGCGGCCGTCACGGTCCTGCGTGGACGTACTGCACAGCCGTCGAGGGTGGTCTCCAGGACGGCCGCCTCGGGCGGATTGCCCACCAGGCGGTTGGCCAGGCGGGCCGCCGGCGGGTCGAGGGCTCCGGAGCGGGGCACCCCGAGATGGGCGTGCCCGGGGCGCCCGAGGTCCTGCACGGTGGTCAGGGCTCCGGGGCGCACGACGGCGAGTGCGTGGTCGGTCATCACGTCCCCGCTGCCGGGTCCGTCGGGGACGTACGGGGCACGAAGCGGACGCGGACGCCGGGGGAGAGCAGTGCGGCGGGCACGCGCGCGTGGTCCCACAGCACGAGGTCCGTGGAGCCGATGAGCTGCCAGCCGCCGGGCGACGCACGCGGGTAGACGCCCGTGTACGGGCCCGCCAGGGCGACGCTGCCCCGGGGGACGCTGGTGCGGGGCGTGGCCCGGCGCGGTACTTCGTAACGCTCGGGCAGCCCGGTGAGATAGCCGAAGCCGGGGGCGAACCCGCAGAACGCGACGCGGAATTCGGCGGCGGAGTGGATCCGCGCCACTTCGGCGACGGGCACGCCCCAGTGCGCCGCCACGTCCGCGAGATCCGGTCCGTCGTACCGCACCGGTACCTCCAGGACCGTTCCCGCACGCGGGGGCAGCGGTGGGATGTCCCAGCCGGGCAGCTCCGCGCCGATGTGGCCGGGCTCGTCGAGACCGTCGAGGAGCACCGTACGGGCCGCGGGAACGATCTCGCGGACCCGTAGGGCGCCCGACGCGCGGCGGCGCAGCAGCTCGGCGTGGAGGGCCTGGGCCTCGGCGCCGTCGGAGAGTTCGACGAGCAGGGCCCGCTCGCCGACCGGCAGGGCCCTCATGCGAACGCCGCCACGTGCACGCCCGCCGACTCCAGCTCGGCCCGCACCCGGCGGGCCAGATCCACCGCCCCCGGAGTGTCGCCGTGCAGGCACAGCGACCGCGCGCGGACCTCGATCTCGCGGCCCCCGAGCGAGGTGACGACACCGGACCGGGCCATTGCGACGGACCGTGCGACGACGGCGTCCGCCTCCGTGACGACCGCTCCTTCCCGGGTACGGGGAACCAGCGTGCCCTCGTCGGTGTAGGCGCGGTCCGCGAAGGCCTCGGTGACGACGGGCAGACCGGCCTTGTCCGCCGTCTTCAGAAGGGACGATCCCGGGAGTCCGAGGACGGGCAGCGCGGCATCGGCGAGCAGTACGCCCTCGACGACCGCGCGGGCCTGTTCCTCGTCGTGGACGACGCGGTTGTAGAGCGCGCCGTGCGGCTTCACGTACGCCACGCGCGTGCCCGCCGCGCGGGCGAACACCTCCAGGGCGCCGATCTGGTACGCCACTTCGGCCGCCAGCTCCGCGGGCGGCACGTCCATGGCGCGCCGCCCGAAGCCCGCCAGGTCCCGGTAGGACACCTGCGCGCCGATCCGTACCCCGCGCTCGGCGGCGCGGTCGCACACCCGGCGCATGGTGGCCGGGTCCCCGGCGTGGAAACCGCAGGCCACGTTGGCGCTCGTGACGACGGACAGCAGCTCCTCGTCGTCCGTGAGATGCCAGCGGCCGAAGCCCTCGCCGAGGTCGGCGTTGAGATCGATCAGGGGCGCGCTCATCGACGTATGCCTCCAGTGCTTGACGTAAGCCTCCAGTGTTCTCGGCGGTCACACCACGCGGTACTGCTCGTCCCGGGCGTCGGTGACGAACATCCGGCCCGGCGCGTGCGTGATCGCGAAAGGCGGCCGCGATGCCATTACTGCCGCCTGCGGGGTCACTCCACACGCCCAGAACACCGGAATGTCGTCGGGTTCGAGGGCCACCGCGTCGCCGAAGTCGGGCCGGCCCAGGTGTTCGATGCCGAGCCCGCCGGGGTCGCCGCAGTGCACCGGGCTGCCGTGCACCGCGGGCATCAGCGAGCTCTCCCTGATGGCGTCGGCGAGCCGGCCCGGCGGCACGGGGCGCATCGACACCACCATCGGACCGTGCAGGCGCCCAGCGGGACGGCAGGGGCGGTCGGTGACGTACATCGGGACGTTGCGGCCCTGCTCGATGTGGCGCAACGGGACGCCTGCGTCGGCGAGCGCCCACTCGAAGGTGAAACTGCACCCGATGAGGAACGTCACCAGGTCGTCACGCCAGTGGTCGACCACGTCCGTGGGCTCGGCGGTCAGTTCACCGTGCTCCCACACGCGGTAGAGCGGCAGGTCGGTGCGGAGATCGGCGCCGGGGGCGAGCGGGGTGCCCCAGGAACCCGCGTCCGTGACGTCGAGGACCGGGCACGGTTTGGGGTTGCGCTGACAGAACAGGAGCATCTCGTACGCCCAGTCGGCGGGCACGGAGATGAGGTTGGCCTGGGTGAAGCCCTCGGCCCGGCCCGCGGTGGGACTCGTGTCGCCCGCGCGGAAGGCGGCGCGCGCCTTCTTGGCGCTGCGGATCGACGGCGTGGTGCGCGTCTCGCGGCTCACAGGAGCTCCCTTCCGCGCGTCTCCGGCAGACCGAGCAGCGCCAGGACGGCGAGTCCATAACCGACGGCTCCGAAGACCAGCGCTCCGCCGACGCCCCAGCTGTCGGCGAGGAATCCGACCATGGTGGGAAAGACCGCGCCGACCGCGCGCCCGGTGTTGTACGTGAAGCCCTGTCCCGTGCCGCGGACGGCGGCCGGGTACAGCTCGCTGAGGAACGAGCCGAAGCCGCTGAAAATCGCCGACATGCAGAAGCCCAACGGGAAACCGAGCACAAGGAGAAGGCCGTTGGCGCCGTCCGGGATGTTCGTGTACGCCAGGATGCTGGCCGCGGAGAGGAACGCGAAGAGGGTGATGTTCCGCTTCCTGCCGAGCTTGTCGGTGAGGTAGCCGCCGGTCAGGTAGCCGATGAAGGCGCCGGAGATCAGGAAGGTCAGATGGCCGCCGGTGCCGACGACGGTGAGGCCGCGGTCACTCTTGAGGTACGTCGGCACCCAGGTGGCCAGCGTGTAATAGCCGCCCTTCACACCGGTCGACAGGAGCACCGCGAAGAACGTGGTGCGCAGCAGTCCCGGCTTGAAGATGGCCGTGAAGGAGCCTTTGTCGGCGCTCTTGCGCCGCTCCTCGGCGGCTTCCGGGGCGTCGTGCACGTTGCGCCGTACGTAGATCACGAGCAGCGCGGGCAGCGCGCCGGTCCAGAACATCACGCGCCAGGCGATGTCGTCGTCCAGGAACTGGAACACCACGGTGTAGACGATGACCGCGAGTCCCCAGCCCACGGCCCAGGAGCTCTGGATCGCGCCCAGGGTGCGGCCGCGGTTCTTGGCGGTGGCGTACTCGGCGACGAGGATCGCGCCGACCGCCCACTCGCCGCCGAACCCGAGCCCCTGGAGGGCACGGAAGACGAGCAGCGTCTCGTAGTTGGGCGCGAAACCGCAGGCGACAGTGAAGACCGCGTACGTGACGACGGTGATCATCAGGGCCTTGACGCGGCCGATCCGGTCGGCGACCACGCCCGCGACGGCGCCGCCCACGGCGGAGACGACGAGGGTGACGGTGGTGAACAGGCCGGTCTGGCCGCTGTCGAGGCCGAAGTACGCGGCGAGCGCCACCATGCTCAGCGGCAGCGTGAAGTAGTCGTAGGAGTCGAGGGCATAGCCCCCGAAGGCGCCGGCGAAGGCGCGGCGCCCGCGCGGACCGAGGGCGCGCAGCCAGCCGAAGGCGCCGCTGTCGTCGGTGAGTTCGCCCCGGTCGGGGCGCGGTCCGGCCGGGGCGGCCGTCTCGGGTGGTGGGGTCGTGCTCATGGGCACCTCACAGGTGAGGGACGGAGGGTGCTGGAGCGGGCGTGGTGCGGTCGTGCGGTGGGGGACGGGGAGGGGCACCGATCGGGGACGGGGAGGGATGGTGCGGTGAGCCGTGCCCGACAACGTAGAGGATCGTTGAACGATCCCTCAATACCCCTGTTGTCTCGTTCTTGCATCTGCGATTGAATCCGGGCATGGCGGAGGGGACGGGTGACGTGAACGGACTGGCCGACGACCGCGCACTCCTGGGGCGCACGAGTACGGCGGAGCGGGTCTCGGACATCCTGCGGAGCCGCATCGCGGCGGGATTCTTCCCGCCCGGCACACGGCTCTCCGAGGACAGCATCGGTGGCGCGCTCGGCGTCTCCCGCAACACGCTGCGGGAGGCGTTCCGGCTGCTCACGCACGAGCGGCTCCTGGAGCATCAGCTCAACCGCGGCGTCTTCGTACGGATGCTGACCGATGAGGATGTGGAGGACATCTACCGCACCCGTGCCCTCGTCGAATGCGCGGTCGTACGCGGACTCGGCGCACCGCCGTACGCCGTGGACGGACTGGCCGACGCCGTCTCCGACGGGCGGCGGGCCGCGCGGGCGGGCGACTGGAAAGGTGTGTCCACCGCCAACATCGACTTCCACCGGGAACTCGTCGCCCTCGCCGGAAGCGAGCGCACGGACGAGCTGATGCGCAGCGTCTTCGCCGAACTGCGCCTCGCCTTCCACGTGGTGGACGACCCCCGGCGGCTCCACGAGCCCTACATCGCCCGCAACGGACAGATCCTGGAGGCGCTCCAGAAGGGCCGGCGCGACGACGCGGAGGCGCTGCTCGTCGAGTACCTCGACGACTCGCGTCGACGGGTTGTCGACGCGTACGGGACGCGCGGGGCGGCGGGCGAGCGGGGCGCCTGAACCGGACGAGCAGTACGTCCGGACCGGGCCCGGCACCGCGGGCTGAGCGCTGCCAGATCTGCGCCGTTTCGACCGTTGTCAGACCGAGGATCTAGTCTGTGCACCGTGACTTCGCCTGCCGTTACGGACACCGCTCCGCCCCAGCTCAGCGCGGGGCCGAGGCCCGCTCTGGGCCCGGCCGCCGACGAGGGCCTGGCGCGCCGTCTGCGCGCCCTCGCCTGCACGGCTCCGCTGCACGACCTCGACGTGCGCAAGGCCAACCTCGCGGGTGAGTACTCGGTGTACGCGATGGCGGAGGTGGCCCTGTCCGCCATCGACCTCGTCACCCTGAACATGGACTTCGACACCGGCGCCGACCACGAGCAGATCGTCGTCCGGCTCCTCCCGCGCGTCGCCGCCCAGGCGCCCGCGCGCCCGGCCGCCGAGCACGAGCGCGTGGCCCGCTGGGTCCTGGAGAACCTGATCAACGTCGGCAGCGTCGACCGCGGCTTCCGCGCCGTGTACGGCACGTTCGCCCCGGACGGGACGTATGTCCGCAGGGACTACGACTTCAAGCTCCTCGAAGAGGTCCCCGGCCACGGCGGCAGTGTCTACCTGCGGACGACCGACGAAGCGGTCAACGTCCTGGTGGGCGCCCTCGACACCGACGTCACCAGCGCGCAGATCGCCGCCGAGGTGAAGCTGGAGGTGCTGATCAGCCGCGGCAGGCTCGCCGACGCCCAGCTGGCGGCGGAGCAGGCGCGCTACCGCACCGTCCAGTACTCGGAAACCCTGCGCAAGGCCCTCGACGCGACCCGGCGCAACGTCCGCGCGGTGGACTGGCTCAAGGCCGTCCCCGACATGATCGCCGAAGCGCTCGACCACGTCGCGGACCGGTACCGCCACGAGAACGCCATCCTGACCAACATCCGCAAGGCCCGCGACGAGTCCGAGGACCCGGAGCAGAAGCGCCGCGCCGCCGAACTGGTCGACATCGTCAAGGACTGCATCCGCCGCCACACCCAGCTGCAGTCCCGCCTCCTGGAGGCCGGCCCGCTCTTCCGCGCCGAGCAGGACCGGCAGGCCTTCGCCACCCCCACCGCACGCACGGGCCTCGACCTGTACGGCCAGCTGGTGGCCCCCCTCCTGCCGCTCCCCGCCGAGCAGGCGATCCGCGTGACGGATGCCTACTTCGCGCGCGGCACCGGGCTGCGCACGCCGGTCTCCGTCCGCGTCGGCGACCTCGTCGACATACTGCTCACGCCGCCCGTGGAGCGCGAGCACCTCGGCGCGGAGATGCCCGAGCCCGACCTGATCGCCACCCCGGACGACAGCCGCTTCAGCGAGGAGCAGCTCGCGAGCGCCATGGAGCTGCTCGACCTGCCCGCCGACGCGCCGCGCAGGCTCTCCGGCCTCCTTGCCGACGCCCGGCGCCGCGACCCCGAACTGCCCTACCTGGTCGCCCTGCTGGCCGTGCACGCGGCCAGCCCGCCCGTCGGCACCGCCTACCGCCAGGGGGAGGAGCAGCTGCTCTTCGCCGTGGACGACGGCACCGAACTCGACGACGAGGAGTTCGGCGGCGCGGACCTCATCGTCGGCACGGCGCTCCTGGACGCCGTCGGCATGGCGGCCGACCGTAAGGAGGCGGCATGATCATGACCGGCCCACACCCGTATGGATTCGGCGTGGCCATGACCGACCCCCGTCTCCACCTCGCCCTCGCCCCAGCCCCCAAGGAGCACACGCCGTGACCGACCACCCCGCAGAGCACGCCGCGTGGGGAGAGCCGGACCCCACGGCAGCGCCCGCCGCCCCCGCGCCCGTCACCCCGGCCGACGCCGCCGACGCCGCACGGCTCGTCGCCTTCGGACTGCAGCCCAAGCTCCAGCCCGCCCGCGACCAGGAGTACGCGGAACTGCTCCGCCGCTACCGCGAGGACCCGCCCTTCGCCCGGCTCGCCGACGCCGTCGCCACCGGCCTCGGGCTCGTCGTCCTGGAGGTGTCCCCGCGCGCGGGCATGGCCGTGACCGCCGCGGAGGACTCCGTCTTCGCCGTCCGCATGGGCGACTACGCCCGCCGCGCGGCCACCGACTCCACCGACCGCTTCCTGCACGGCCTCGCCCACCTCGCCATCGCCGCCATGGCGTTCCCGCGCCCCGAGGACCTCGCCGACGACGGCTACATCGGCCGCGTCACCGTCAACGGAGTGGACGCCTTCGTACGCCAGGCCTGCCACCGCCTGGAGGAGCGCGCCGAGGAACACGGCGAGAACACCGACCCCGCGACCGACGCGCCCGGCCTCGAAGCCGCCTGGCGGATCTGGGCCCGCCGCAGCTCGACCGGCGCCACCAAGGACGCCCGCCGCCTCGCGGGATCCACCACGGGCATCGTCGGCAAGGCAGCCGCCTTCCTCACCGACTCCGGGTTCCTGCAGCGCACCGGCGACGACTCCGGAGGGACGTACCGCACCACGGCCCGCTACCAGCTTCAGGTCCGCGACATGGCGGGCACCGCGGCCATGGCGGAGCTCCTCGAACTCGGCGTCGTCCCGGTCACGGACGGCTCGGCGACGCTGCTGCCCCCCGAAGAGACCGACGACCTGGAGCTGGCCGCCGACGCGGGGCTGCCGTTCCACTCCTGACACCACCCCTCCCGGGCTCCGGCCCCCATCTTGCTTGCCGCCCCCCCCAAGACTTACGACGAGAGTCCGCCGCCATGTACGAGCTGTCCCGGATCCGCCTCTACTCCATCGGGCCGGCCGGTGCGCGCTACGCCGACACCGTGCTCGACCTGCGCGGCGTCGGCGCGGAGGTGCCCGACCCCGCGCCCACCCAGGCGGAGTTCTTCGAGGACGAGCCGGTCGGCCCGCCGCGCCGCCCCGCGCCCGCAGGCGTGCTCTTCCTGGAGAACGGCGGCGGCAAGTCCGTCCTGCTCAAGCTGATCTTCTCGGTGATGCTGCCCGGCCACCGCAACACGCTCGGCGGCGCCAGCTCCGGCGTGCTGCGCAAGTTCCTCCTCGCGGACGACTGCGGACACGTCGCCCTGGAATGGCAGCACACCCTGACGGGCGAGTGCGTGGTCGTCGGCAAGGTCAGCGAGTGGCGCGGCCGGCAGGTCTCCAACGACCCGCGGAAGTTCGCCGAGGCCTGGTACTCCTTCCGGCCCGGCCCCGGCCTGAGCCTGGACTCGCTGCCCGTCGCCGAGTCCACCGCCGTCCGTCCCTCGGCGGAGGGCGCGTCCGGCGCCCAGGGGCGGCGGCGCACCATGAAGGGCTTCCGCGACGCCATGACCGAGGCGGTCAAGGCGTACCCGCACCTCGAAGTGCACTGGGAAGAGATCCACGACCGCTGGAACGAACACCTCGGCGACCTCGGGCTCGACCCCGAACTCTTCCGCTACCAGCGGGAGATGAACGCCGACGAGGGCGAGGCCGCGGGCCTCTTCGCCGTCAAGAAGGACTCCGACTTCACCGACCTGCTGCTGCGCGCCGTCACCGACACGCGCGACACGGACGGCCTCGCCGACCTCGTCCACGGCTTCGGCAACAAGCTCGGGCGCCGTGCCGAGCTGATCGCCGAACGCGACTTCACCGCGGGCTCCGTGGACCTCCTGAACCGCATCGTCGACGCCGCCGACACCCGGGCACGCGCGCGTGACGTGCACGCGGGCGCCGAGCGCCGCACCCGGACCCTGGCGCGCAGGCTCTCCGCGCGCGCCGTCGAGGAGCGTGGCCGCGCAGCCGACCTGGCCGAGCAGGTCACCGCCGCCGCCCACACCGTGACCGAGGCCGAGCGGGCCCGCGGCAAGAGCGCCCTGATCTCCGCCGAACTGGCCTACCGGCACGCCTCGCTGGCGCTCACCGTCGCCGAGAAGGCCGCCGCCGCCCAGCGCCGCGAACTCGCCGACGCCCGCACCCTGCACGCCGCCTGGCAGGCCGCGGAAGCCGTCCTGAGGCACCGCGCCGCCGCCGACCGCTCCGCGCGCGTGGCCGTCGCCATCCGCGAGGCCGAGCGCGACGCGGCACCCGCGCTCGCGGCCCGCGCGAAGGCCGCCGCCGACCTCGTCCGCGCCCTGCACACCGCCGCCGAAGGCGCGGAGAACCTCGCCAACGAAGAGGAGGAGCGTTCCGCCGCGCTCCAGGAGACCGGCGAGACCGCCCACCGGGACGCCACGGCCGCCGCCACCGAGGCGCAGCGCGCCCGCAGCGAGGCGGGCCACCTCAAGCAGCGCCTCGCCGAGGTCGAGCAGGAGACCGCCGAAGCCGTCCGCGCGGGCTGGCTCGACGACACCGCCCCCGACGCCGACCCGGCCCGCGCCGCACTCGCCGCGAGCGACGCCGAGAAGACCACCGTCGCCGCGTGGGACGCCGCCCGCGAGGCCGCGGGACGCGCCGCCGACCACGCCAAGGAGACGGCCGCGGCCGAGGCCCGCGCCGAGCTGACCGCCGCCCGCGCCTCCGACGCCGCGACCGCCGCCGAAGCCGCCCACGACGCGGAGCGCCGCGCCGCCGAGTCCATCGCGGGCAACCAGCGGCTCGCCGAGCTCCTGAGTCTGCCGGGTGGGGGCGGCGGGGTGCCGCTGCCCCGCCAGGGAGGCGACCACACCGAAAGTGCCCACTCCGAAGAGGCCCTGTCCGCACGCGCCCTCTCCGTGGAGGAGCTCGACCGCTCCGCGGACGACCTGCGTGAGCTGCTCGACGAAAGCGTCGCCTCCGCCGAACGCCAGCTCTTCGACCTGCGCACCGCGGCCGCCGACGACTCCCGCATCCTCGGCGCCCTCGGCGACGGCGGCCTCCTCCCGCCGGGCCCCGACGTCCTGGCCACCGTCGAGTTCCTCGGCGAGCACGGCATCCCCGCCCTGCCCGGCTGGCGCTACCTCGCCCAGGCCGTCGACCCCGCCGACCACGCGCGCGTGCTCGCCGCCCGCCCCGAACTCGTCGACGGCGTCGTCATCACCGACCCCGACACGCACGCCCGCGCCCGCGACGCCCTCGCCGACGCCGCCCTCCTGCCGCGCTCCGCCGTCGCCGTCGGCACCGCGGCCGCCCTCCTCGCGCCCACGCCGGGCGAGCAGTCCACGGACAGCGGCGTCTTCCTCGTACCGCCGAACCCGGCCATGCACGACGAGCACGCCGCCGACGAGGAGCGGCAGGCGCTGCGCGCACGCGCCGCGCGACGGGACGAGGAGATCCGCGCGCTCGCCGTCCGCCTCGCCAAGGACCGCGAACTCGCCGCCCGCCTCGCCTCCTGGCGCACCGGCTGCCCGAGGGGCCGCCTCGCCGAACTCGCCACCGCCGCGGAGGAGGCGCGCGCATTCGCCACGGAGGCCGAGGCCGAGCTCGCCGAGGCCCGCACCGCACGAGCCGAGGCCGACGAGGCCGCGAGCGAGGCGGCACGCGTGCGTGACGAACGCCAGGAGGCCGCCCAGCGCGCCAGGCGCGTCGCCGACGCCCTCGCGGGCCTCGCCTTCCGGCTCCGCGAACGGGCCGGCTGGCAGGCCAAGCTCCGCGAACTGGCCGACGACGCCGTGGAGTCGGAGGCCCGCGCCCAGACCTGTCTCGACCGGGCCCGCGCCGCCGACGAGGACCGCCGCGCCGCCCAGCGCGCCGCCGACGACGCGCGCCGCACCGCCCGCGCGCTGCGCGCCGAGCGCGCCGAGATCGCCGGCGCCCCCGAGGACGTACCGGAGGACAGCGAAGCCCCCAAGTCCTCGCTGCCCGCCCTGCGCGAGGCCTACCGCGCGGCTTCCCAGCTCTACGAGAAGGTGGGCGTCGGCGCCGACCTCCGCGCCGAACAGGCCCGCGCCGAGAGCGACGAGAGCGCCGCGCTCGCCGAGCTCGACCGGCTCAGCAACAAGGTCCGCACCCGCGCCGCCCTGCTCCTCGAAGGCCCCGACGGCTCCGACGGCCCCTCCCGGCAGGCCGCCGCAGCCCGCGCGGAAGCCCAGGTCCAGCTGATCGAGGCCCGCGCCTCCACGGCGAGCGAACAGCTCGGCCGCCTGCGCGGCGAGGCCGAACGGCACGCACCCGAGGACGGCGACGCCCACACCGAGCTTCCCGAAGAGCTCGTCCCCGCCGACGCCGAACAGGCCCAGGCGCTCCTGCGCACCGCCACCGGCGAACTGGCCGCGCACACCGAGGCGCTGAGCCGCGCCAAGGAAGCGCACGCCGCCCTGCTGCACACCCACCGCGTCACCGAGGACGCCGCCGGCGGCTTCGACGAGACCGCGGCCCTGCTCCGCGACCTCCTGCGCGAACACCACGAGGACGACACCGAAGAGACCCCCGAGGCCTACCCGGGCACCCTGGAGGAGGCCCGGCAGGCCGCCGCGGAGACCCGCCGGTCCCTGCGCGGCTGCGCCGCCGACCTGTCGACGGCCGAGTCCGCCGTCCGGGAGGCCGGCGACATCCTCGTACGGCACGCGAACGCGACGCGGTACGAGCAGGTGCGCACCCCCGCCCGCCAGCAGATCCGCGAACTGCCCGCGTCCGCACTGCCCGAGCACGCCAAGAAGTGGGCCGACGCGTTCGCACCCAGGCTCCGCGTCCTCACCGACGAGCTCGAACAGCTGGAGCGCAACCGCGACAGCATCGTCGACCGGCTGCGCGGCCTCGTCGAGTCCGCGCTCGCCACCCTCAGGTCCGCGCAGCGCCTCTCCCGCCTGCCCGAGGGCCTGGGCGAGTGGTCGGGGCAGGAGTTCCTGCGGGTCCGCTTCGAAGAACCCGATCAGGCCACGCTCGTGGAGCGGCTCGGCGAGGTCATCGACGAGGCGACCCGCGCCGCGGTGAAGAAGAACTCGGACATGCGGCGCGACGGCATGTCCCTGCTGCTGCGCGGTGTGCAGGCGGCCCTCGAACCACGCGGTGTCGCGGTCGAGATCCTCAAGCCGGACGCCGTGCTGCGTGCCGAGCGCGTTCCCGTCGGGCAGATGGGCGACGTGTTCTCCGGCGGACAGCTGCTCACCGCGGCCATCGCCCTGTACTGCACGATGGCCGCGCTGCGCAGCAACGACCGGGGCCGCGACAAGCACCGGCACGCCGGCACGCTCTTCCTGGACAACCCCATCGGCCGCGCCAACGCGACGTACCTCCTGGAGCTCCAGCGGGCCGTATCCGACGCGCTCGGCGTGCAGCTGCTCTACACGACCGGCCTGTTCGACACGACCGCGCTCGCCGAGTTCCCGCTGGTCATCCGGTTGCGGAACGACGCGGACCTTCGCGCGGGCCTGAAGTACATCAGCGTCGAGGAGCACCTGCGGCCGGGCCTGCCGCAGCAGGACCCGGAGGGCGAGACGGTGCACGGGGAGATCACCGCGACACGCATGTACAAGCGGCCCGCAGGCCAGGAACAGCCCGTCCCGGTCCAGGCGTCCACTACGTAGCGAGCTGTTTCGTCAGCCAGTCGTGGAAGAGCCCGATGTGGTGTTCCGTCGGCACCAGTACCCCGCCCTCGCGGTAGGCGCGTGACGCCATCGCGGGCTGGGTGCGTTCGCAGGCCGCGAAGTCCTGCGTGTTGACGCGGTGGAAGAGCTCCACGGAGTGCGTGAGGTCCGCACCGGAGGCGACGACGTCGGGTGCGTACAGCCAGTCGCACTCGACGACCGTGCGGTCCTCGGCCAGCGGGAACATGCGGTGCAGGATCACGTGGTCGGGGACGAGGTTGATGAACACGGTCGGCTTCACGGTGATCGCGTAGTAGCGGCGGTCCTGGTCCTGCGACACCTCGGGGAGCCGGTCGAAGCCCGCGCTGCCGTCGACGGTGAACCCGCCGACCTCCTCTCCGAAGGCGGCGCCGTGCCCCACGTAGTACTGCGCCGCGAACCCGTCCGCGAACTCCGGCAGGACGTCGGTCAGTTCGGGGTGGATCGTCGCGCAGTGGTAGCACTCCATGAAGTTCTCGACGATCAGCTTCCAGTTGGCGCGCACATCGTAGGAGATGCGTTTGCCGAG
This sequence comes from Streptomyces venezuelae, assembly GCF_008642355.1. Classification (NCBI taxonomy): domain Bacteria; kingdom Bacillati; phylum Actinomycetota; class Actinomycetes; order Kitasatosporales; family Streptomycetaceae; genus Streptomyces; species Streptomyces venezuelae. The sequence continues at coordinate 1,169,078 of NZ_CP029193.1, read as the reverse complement.
CGCGAGACGCTCGGTGCCGTAGCGGTCGATGGCCGCCGCGTCGCCGAGCCGTTCGACCGCCGCGCCCATGACGGTCTCTTCGAAGGAGGGTGGTTCGTCGGCCAGGCACACCCACGCGTAGCCGAGCCACTCCCGCAGGGCCACCTTGATCAGCCCATAGGCGGCACGGTCCACGTCCGGCATCCTCGCCAGGTTGGGCGCGGCGACGAGCCGTCCCTCCAGGTCGTACGTCCAGGCGTGGTACGGGCATTGGAGGGCGCGCCGCACCTGCCCCGACTCCTCGGTGCACAGACGGGCGCCGCGGTGGCGGCAGACGTTCAGGAAGGCGCGCAGCTCGCCGGTGCGGGAGCGCGTGACCAGGACGCTCTCGCGCCCCACCTGCACGGTGCGGAAGGCGCCGGGACGGTCGAGGTCGGCGGAGCGCACGGCGCAGAACCAGAGCGCTTCGAAGACGCGGTCCTGCTCCTGCCGGAAGATCTCCGGGTCGGTGTAGCAGCGGCCGGGGAGGGTCGCGGTGAGGCTCGGCGGCAACGGGGTCGTCGTCACGGTTCTCGTACTCCTCAACGGGGCTTCTCGGCGGTTCTCAGGCAGGTGTGGTGGCGAGGCGGCGCGGGTCGAAGAGCTCGATGGGGTGCGCGGTGGCGCCGTCGAGGGCCAGGTCGGCGAGGATCTCGCCGACCACCGGCACGAACTTGAATCCGTGTCCGGAGAAGCCGGCGGCGACGGTCACCGACCCCGGGTGCCGGGGATGGCGGGCGATCACGAAGTGCTCGTCGGGAGTGTTCGAGTACATGCAGGTGGCGGCCTTGACGAAGCCGCCGGGGAGGTTCGGGATGAGCCGCCCCACCTGTTCGGCCATGGCGACGATCTCTTCGTCGTGGACCGACCGTTCGATGGTCTCCGGGGTGCAGGGCGTGCCCTTGCGGAAGAAGGCCACTTTCGCCCCCAGCGCGGGTCCGTCGATGGCGGGGAAGCCGTAGACCTGGACGCTCTCCGCGTCCTCCCAGATGTAGATCGGATGGTTCTCGGGGAGGAAGGGGCCGACCCCGCCGGAGGGCTGGAACCAGTACATGACCTGCCGTTCGATGGTGAACGGCACACCCAGGTCGGTCAGCAGCTCCGGCGCCCACGCACCCGGGCAGATCACCAGCTGTCCCGCCGTGTAGGTGTCCTCCGCGGTGTGGACGCGCACCCCGTCCCGGCAGGGCTCCCACCGGGTCATGGGCTCCTCGAAGTGCAGGTCGGCGCTGTTGCGTGTGGCCAGCTGGAGGTGTGCGGCGACCGTGTTCTCGGGGCGTACGAGGCCCGCCCGTGCCTCGTACAGGGCCACCTCGTCGTCGCGCGGGGTGAGCGTCGGGAAGCGGCGACGGATCTCCTTGGCGTCGAGCATCTCGTGGGGCAGGTCCCACCGTTCGGCGGAGAGCCGTGATCCGGAGACCGTGCGGCTTTCGGGGCGGCCGAGCATCACGCCGCCGCACAGGGTGGCGATGTCGCGGCCCGTGTCGCGTTCGAGGCGGTCGTACAGCTCGTAGGAGCGCAGCAGCAGCGGTACGTACGCGGGGTCCTCGAAGTAGGACTGGCGGGTGATGCGCGAACCGCCGTGGCTGGAGCCGCGGGCGTGCACCGGGCCGAACTTCTCCAGGCCGAGGACGCGGGACCCGCGCGCGGAGAGATGGTGCGCGGCGGCGCTGCCCATGCCGCCGAGGCCGATCACGATCACGTCGTAGGTAGGGGACACCGGTGCCTCCTGGCGGCTAGCGGCGGATGCGGGTCATCTCCGGGTCGAACAGGGGCTCCCCGGCGACCGTCGCGGGAACCTTCTCGCCGAAGTACTCGATGTGGACGCCGGTGCTCGTCTCCAGGGGCGGCAACCAGGCGTAGGCGACGCAGCGGCCCAGGGTGTACCCGTACGAGGCGCTGGTGACGTACCCGCAGGGGACGCCGTCGACGTACACGGGTTCCTTGCCGAGGACGACCGCGGCGGGGTCGGCGAGGAGCAGGGCGGTGAGCTTCCGCGCAGGCCGCCCGCGCTCCCCCTGCGTCGACTGGGACAGCTTTTCGAGCGCCGAGCGCCCCACGAAGTCGCCCTTGTTCATGCGGACCGCGAAGCCGAGGCCCGCCTCGTAGGGGTTGTGTTCGATGGTCATGTCGTGGCCCCACGCGCGGTACCCCTTCTCCAGGCGCAGGCTGTTGAAGGCGGACCGGCCGGCCGCGATCACGCCGTGCGCCCGCCCCGCCTCCCACAGCGTGTCCCAGAGCCGAAGTCCCAGATCGGCGGTGGTGTACAGCTCCCAGCCCAGTTCACCGACGTACGACAGACGCATCGCGGTCACCGGGACGTGCCCGATGTACGTCTCCTTGGCCCTGAAGTAGCCGAACGCCTCGTGCGAGAAGTCGTCCCGGGTGAGCGGCTGCACGAGCGCGCGGGCCAACGGCCCCCACACTCCGATGCAGCAGGTCCCGGAGGTGATGTCCCTGATGTGGACGTCGTCGGGTGCGTGGCGGAGCAGCCAGTCGAGGTCGGCTGGGGAGTTGGCACCCACCTGGAATCGGTCGGGGGCGAGCCGGGCGACGGTCAGGTCGGAGCGGATGCCGCCCGCCTCGTCGAGGAGGAGGGTGTACGTGACCGCGCCGGGTTTCCTGGCGAGGTTGTTGGAGGTCATGCGCTGGAGAAAAGTGAGGGCGCCGGGTCCGGTGACCTCCAGGCGGCGCAGCGGTGTCATGTCGTAGAGGGCGACGCGTTCGCGGGTGGCGCGTGCCTCGACGGCGGCTATCGGAGACCAGTGACGGGCCGCCCAGGCGTCACGTACGTGCCCCTGAAAGCCTTCCGCCAGCGGGGCGTTGGCCTCGTACCAGTGCGGGCGCTCCCAGCCGCCGCCCTCCAGGAAGACCGCGCCCAGCTCCTGCTGGCGGACGTGGAAGGGGCTGACCCGTAGGGGCCGCGGCCGGTCCATCGGCTGGAGCGGGTGGATGACGTCGTACACCTCGACGAACTGCTGCGCGCCGCGCTCCGCCACGTACGCGGGGGAGCGCTGAGCGTCCTCGAAGCGCGTCAGCTCGCACTCGTGCAGGTCGAGCGAGGGCCGCCCGTCGACCATCCACTCGGCGACCGCCCTGGCGACGCCCGCCGAGTGCGTCACCCACACGGCCTCGGCCAGCCAGAAGCCCCGCAGTGTGCGGGACTCGCCGAGCACGGGCATGCCGTCGGGCGTGAAGGAGAAGACGCCGTTGAAGCCCTCGGCGATCTCTGCCCCCTTCAGCGCGGGCAGGAGCTGGCGGCACTCCTCCCAGCTGGGTGCGAAGTCCTCCTGGGTGAAGGGGTACGAGGACGGCATGTCCTCGGCGTCGTCGTAGGCGGGGACGGTGAACGGGTCGACGGGCAGCGGGCGGTGGGCGTACGAACCGATGCCGATGCGGTCGGTGTGTTCCCGGAAGTACAGGTCGCGGTCCTGGTGGCGGAGGATCGGCCGGGAGGCCTCGACACGCGGGTCGTTGAGCCCCGCGAGCTCGGGCAGCGGCGCGGTCTTCACGTACTGGTGGGCGAGCGGCAGCAGGGGAATGTCGATCCCCGCCATCCGGCCGATCACCGGGCCCCAGAACCCGGCGGCCGAGACGACGTGGTCGGCGGCGAAGGTGCCGCGGTCGGTGACGACGACGGTGACGCGACCACCGTCCTTTTCGATGCCTGTCACGGTGTGCCGTTCAAGAAAACGTGCTCCACGCGCGCGTGCCCGTTCCATCTGCGCGCGACAGGCGGGCACGGCGCGGGCGAGGCCGTCCTCGGGCGTGTACAGCCCTCCGTGGACGAGCGTCTCGTCGACGAGGGGCCAGAGTTCCTTGCAGCGCGCCGGGCCGACGAGCTCGGCGCGCACGCCCCAGGACGCGGCGAGACCGGCCTTGCGGTGCAGATCGGCCCAGCGCTCGGGCGTGGTGGCAAGCTCCAGACCGCCGACGGCGTTGAAGCACGGAAGGCCGTCCACCTCCAGGGCGTTGAACTTCTCCACGGTGTAGGTGGCGAAAGCGGTGAGGGTCTTCGAAGGGCTGGTGCGGAAGACGAGGCCGGGCGCGTGCGAGGTGGAGCCGCCGGGGGCGGGCAGCGGCCCCTGGTCGAGGACAGTGACGTCGGTCCAGCCGCGCGCGGTCAGCTCGTCGGCGAGCGAACAGCCGACGATGCCGGCTCCGATGACGATCACGCGGGGTCCGGCGGCCTGCTCGGGGTACAGGGCCGGGTCCGGACTCGGGGTCGGGTCCGGGCCCGGGTTCAGGGACGGGTCCGGCTTCAGGGTCGGGCCGGGGCTCACAGGACCACCACCGACCGCAGTACCTCGCCCCGCTGCATCCGTGCGAACGCCTCCTCCACCTGATCGAGCGTGACGGTCTCGGAGACGAAGCCGCCGAGGTCGAGACGGCGCGTGAGGTACTGGTCGACGAGGATCGGGAAGTCCCTGGTGGGCAGGCAGTCCCCGTACCAGGACGACTTGAGGGCGCCGCCGCGCGAGAAGAGGTCGATCAGCGGCAGGTCGATCGACATCTCCGGGTCGGGCACACCGACCTGGACGAGCACGCCCGCGTGATCACGCATGTAGAAGGCCTGTTCGCACGTCGACGGAGTGCCGACGGCGTCGATGGCGACGTCGACGCCGTGGCCGCCGGTCAGCTCACGGACCGCCGCGACGGGGTCCGTGCCGCGCGAGTTGACGGTGTGCGTCGCGCCGAACCGGGTCGCCCCGTCCAGCTTGGCGTCGTCGATGTCGACGGCGATGACGCGGCGGGCCCCGGCCAGGGCCGCGCCGGCGACCGCGGCGTTGCCGACGCCGCCGCAGCCGATGACGGCGACCGTGTCGCCGCGGCCCACCCCGCCGGTGTTCACCGCTGCCCCGTATCCCGCCATCACGCCGCAGCCGATCAGGGCGACGGCCTCGGGGCGGGCCGCCGGGTCGACCTTCACGGCCTGCCCGGCGGCGACCAGCGTCTTCTCGGCGAAGGCGCCGATTCCGAGGGCGGGGCTGAGCGGCGTGCCGTCCGGGAGCGTCATCGGCTGTGCGGCGTTGCGCGAGTCGAAGCAGTACCAGGGGCGGCCGCGCAGACAGGAGCGGCAGGCGCCACAGGGCGCGCGCCAGGCGATCACCACGCAGTCGCCGGGGGCCAGTCCGTCGACGTCGGCGCCGACCGTCTCGACGGTGCCGGCCGCCTCGTGGCCGAGCAGGAACGGGAAGTCGTCGTTGATCGCGCCTTCCCGGTAGTGCAGATCCGTGTGGCAGACCCCGCAGGCCTGTACGGAGACGAGAACCTCTCCGGGGCCGGGATCTGGCACGACGATCGTCTGCACCTCGACGGGCGCGCCCTTCTTCGGGGCGACGACGGCACGGACCTCGTGGGGCACGGCCAGACTCCTCTGCTGTTGCGCACGGCGTGGCGGCGTTGTTGCGTCCTGCACGTTCGGTTGCGCTATGGGAGACATACTGAGAACGCCATCAAGAGGCCGTCAAGGGGGTGGAGCCAAGCCGTTCGCCGCACCTGGGAGTGCGTGGGGGCGCGCACACACGTGTGAGGGCGGAGCCGGGAACTCCCGGTTCCACCCTCATGAGTCCGTACGCTGCGACGCCGCGCCCGCGAACCGCCGCGCCCCCCGCCCGTGCCACAAGCCGGGTAGGGGCGCGGGAAGTGTCAGAAGCCGTACCCCATCCGACGGGACAGCTCGACGGCGGCGGCGACGGTGCGCTTGCCGAGTTCGGTGAGCCGGTCCTCGGTCAGCCGGTAGACGGGACCGGAGGCGCTGAGCGCGCCGATCACCTTGCCGTCGTGCGCGCGCACCGGCGCGGCGACGGCGGCGAGGCCCACCTCCAACTCCTCGACGGCCACGGCGAACCCCTGCTCGACCACGGCCTCCAGCTCCCCGCGCAGCGCCGCCGTGCCGGTCACCGTGTGCTCGGTCAGACGCGGCAGGGTGCGGGCCATCAGGCCTTCGCGCAGGGTGGTCGGCAGATGGGCGAGGAGCACCTTTCCGCTGGAAGTGGCGTGCAGCGGGGTGCGTCGGCCCAGCCAGTTCTGCGCCGTCACCGAGGCGGGACCGCGGGCCTGCATGATGTTGACCGCCGCGTCGTCGTCCAGGACCGCGATGTTGACCGTCTCGCCCAGCTCGTCCGCGAGTTCGCGGCAGACCGGGCCGCCCTCCTGGGAGATGTCCATGCGCACTGCCGCCGCCCCCGCGAGGCGGAGTATGCCCGCGCCCAGGAAGTACTTCCCGCGGTCCTTGGCCTGGCCGACGAGGCCGCGGTTCTCCAGCACTCCGAGCAACCGGAACGCCGTCGACTTGTGGACACCCAGCTCATCGGCGATCTCGGTGACCCCGGCCTCGCCGTGCCGCGCGAGGATCTCGAGAACGCTCACCGCGCGGTCCACGGACTGGACGGATCCGGCCGCCCCCTTCGGCTGTTTCTCCCGCGGCTCACCGCGGGGTGCCCTGTCCTGATCAGCCTGTTTCCGATCGCCCGTCATATCTGAACTCTCACCACCTGGCGGCCTGTTGAAGCCGCGTCTTCGGGAAGCCCTTGACGCGATGGGCGCCCCACCCGGATTCTGTTGCGCATAGCGCTCCCTCGTGCGCCATGCGAAACATCATGTTACCGAAGGGTCTTGGCCCTCCAGAGGCCAGGAGCCGGGCCGAATCACACCCAGAGGGGGGCCCATGATCCCCGTATGCCGCCTTGAAGACCTCCCCGCAGGCGACTCCGTCCGTCTCGACACCACACCGCCCGTCGCGGTGTTCAACGCCGACGGCGAGCTCTACGCCATCGACGACACATGCAGCCACCAGGATGCTTCCCTGTCGGAAGGATGGCTGGAGGGCTGTCTGATCGAGTGCCCCCTGCACGCCGCGTCCTTCGATCTTCGCACCGGCAGGCCGACGTGCCTGCCCGCGCGCCGCCCCGTGCGGACCCACCAGGTGTACGTGGAGGACGGCGTCATTCATGTGCTCGTCGCCTCCGCCACGGGAGCCACGGGTGACGGTGACGCGTCCGCCGCCGGGAAGGGATCCGCGGCATGAGGGCCGTCATCGTCGTGGGCGCCTCACTGGCCGGTCTGTACGCGGCCAGGGAACTGCGCGCCCAGGGGTTCGACGGTCGCCTGGTCGTCATCGGCGCCGAACCGCACCCGCCGTACGACCGGCCGCCCTTGTCCAAGAGCTTCCTCACCGGCACGGCGGACGAGGACCGACTCGCCCTCGCCGACGAGGAGGAAACAGCCGAACTCGCCGCCGAGTGGCTGCTCGGCACGCGGGTCAGAGCCCTCGACGCGCGCGGCCGTACGGTCGTTCTCGACGACGGCCGCACCGTGACGGGCGACGGCGTCGTCATCGCCACCGGCGCGGCGGCCCGACGCCTCCCCGGGCCGCCACTCGCGGGCGTCCACACCGTGCGCACGCTGGACGACGCCCGCGCGCTGCGCGCGGATCTGACGCGCGGGCCGCAGCGCGTCGTGGTGATCGGCGGCGGCTTCATCGGCGCGGAGACCGCGTCCTCGTGTGCGGTCCTCGGGCATGACGTCACCGTGGTCGAGGCGGCGCCGCTGCCTCTCGCGGCCCAACTCGGCCCCCAAATGGCCTCGGTGTGTGCGGGACTGCATGCGCGCGGCGGCGTCGCCCTGCTGACCGGCGTCGGCGTGGCGGGACTTCGGGGCGCCGCCGGCCGCTCCGTCACCGCCGTCGAACTGGCCGACGGACGTCTGCTGCCCGCCGACGTGGTCGTGGTCGGCATCGGGGCGATCCCCAACACGCAGTGGCTCGCGGGTTCTCCTCTCGCGGTGGACGACGGCATTCTGTGCGACGACGGCTGCGTGACGACGCTGCCCCAGGTCGTCGCGGTGGGCGATGTCGCCAGGGTGGGCGGAGCCCGCGCCGAGCACTGGACGAGTGCCACGGAGCAACCGCGCGCGGCGGTACGCAACTTGCTCGCCGGGCACACGGTCGAGTCGGCGCACTCCCTGCCCTACTTCTGGTCGGACCAGTACGGCTCCCGCATCCAGTTCGCCGGCCACAGGACCAGCGGTGACATCGCGCGCATCGTCGAGGGCTCGTCGGCCGATCCGGGCGGCGACCCGACGGCGGGCGCACGGGGAGGAGGGCTCCTCGCCGTCTACGAACGCGCGGGACGGACCACGGCGGCCCTCGCGATCGACTGCGCCCGTCCTTTCATGAAGGCGCGCAGGGGCCTGGCCGCCGACCGGGCGGCGGAACTCGCAGGAGTCTGAGACCGACCGCGGCCAGCCGGTAAGCCAGTTGGACGCGCCGCTCGGACGTCGGGCTGTACCTGTGCCGCTCGGTTGCCGCCGGGAGTGGCGCTGCTCGGTCGCTGGCGTGGATCCGCGCAGGCGGTCGTCGGTGCGGACCGGCGCAGTGCGGTCATCGGCATGGTCCGGCGCTGCTCGGTTGCCGCCTGGGCTGGCACCGTCCGATTGTCGGCCCGAACCCGTGCCGCTCTGCCGACGTCCTGATTCGGTTGCGCAGAGGGTCGGCTCGTGCCGTCGTCGCTCAGGAGTGCGACAGCTGGCCCGACCCGCTGCGCCCGTGTATGCGGTCCTTCCCCCGTGCCACGGCGCGTGCCTCGCGCCGGGCCCGGCGCCGCTCGCGCCGCAGCCGCCGCGCCGTACTGCTCGGCATCGACACCACTCCGTTGCGCTGGTTCCACACCTGGCGCGTCACCCACACGTCCAGCACACCCCACGTGGCCGCGACGGTGCTGGCCACGCTGCTCAGCACCATGGGGAAGGAGAGCCACGACCCCGCGAGGGCGGCGAGGAAAGCGACCATCGCCTGCACGAGCGTGAGCGCCACTATGATCACCGCTCGCACCGCGGCCGTCCGCACCGGATCGGGCAGCCGTCGTCTGCGCGCGGGCTCCTCCACCCACAACGGCGGCCGCTGCTCCGCCGCTTCGCACTGCTCCCGTTCCTGGTGCCGCTCTTCCCAGGACTCCCTGTGGCGCTCTGCCGTACCCATCATTGCGTCTCTCCCCCCGATGCTCGCGGCCGTTCACGGGTCACCCTCCGGACTGCCCGTTTCGCCGCGCTTCATGTCGCCCACCCCGTCACGTGCCCGGGGGTGTGCCGGTGACCTGAACACGGCCCGCGGCTCTCTTCCTCAAAGACGAACGAGAGATCCGAAAGATTCCCGTTCCGCTTCCGTGCAGCGAAGAATTCCGGCCAACTGGCGTGCGTACAGCGGCGGATGAGGCACCGGAAGAGGTGCCACATGCTGGGACGCAATCTCCCGTAATGGAGGGACAACTGCGGACGTCCTTTTCGCGTCACGGCCGAAAAGCGTTCGGATGCGCCTTCGAGTTGCCCGTGAGTCAGTAGTAGGCTCGCGCCGTTTGTTGACGCACATGTGTGCCCCTGGCCCGTGCAACGGCCGCAGGGGGCCGATCTGGGGGAGGCCATGCGCTTTCGCGGGAAGTCCATCCGCAGGAAGATCGTGGCGCTGCTGCTCGTGCCGCTGCTCTCCCTCACGGCGATCTGGGCCTTCGCCACCGTGATCACGGGCCGCCAGGCACTGAGCCTCGTCGACTCCGTCAACGTCGTCGACAAGCTCGCCTACCCGATCGAGGACACGGCGCGCGTGATCCAGCAGGAACGCCGCCAGACCCTCGTCTACCTCGCCGACCCCCGGGCCTCGGACGCCATGTCCGCCCTGCGCCGCAGCCGCACGGCGACCGACGGGATGATCGACAAGATCCGCGCCAACGCCCAGGACCCGGACGTCCGTGACGGCGTCAGCGGGGAATCGCGCAAGCGGCTCAACGAACTCGTCGAGGCCTTCGACAGCATCGACCCGCTGCGCCGCGGCGTCGAAGAGGGCACGATCACCCGGGCCGGCGCCCTGAAGATGTACACCAAGCTGATCGACCCCTACTTCGACCTGCTGAGCACGCTCAACGGCTTCTCCGGCCTCGACGACATGAAGTACGACCAGCAGGGCCGTGCGCTCGTCGGCGCCACCCGCGCGCGTGAGCTGCTGTCCCGTGAGGACGCGCTGATCGGCTCGGCGCTCGTCGCGGGCCGGATCACCAAGGCCGAGATCCGCCAGGCCACCGAGTTGCGGGCCCAGCGCGGACTCCTCTTCGAAGTGAACTTCGCCCAGCTCCCCGAGGACGACCGCGCCCGCTACGAGCGCTACTGGAACGGCACCGAGACCACCCAGCTGCGCAAGGCCGAACAGGCCATCATCGAAGGCGGGGCAGGCACCCCGCGCGTGGTCACCGCGTCCCACTGGGACCAGGCCGCGGGCCGCGTCCTCAAACAGCTCTCCGAGAGCAACATGGAGGCGACCGACCGGTTCCAGGACCGCGTCGAACCCGCGGCCGTCGGCGTGATCGTCCGCGTCATCGCGGCCGGCGTGCTCGGCCTGCTCGCCCTCCTCGTCTCCCTCTTCCTGTCCGTGCGCATCGGCCGCAGCCTCATCAGGGACCTGCGCCGCCTGCGCCTCGAGGCCCACGAAGCGTCCGGCGTCCGGCTGCCCGGCGTGCTGCGCCGCCTGGCCGCCGGCGAGCAGGTCGACGTGGAGACCGAGGCGCCCCGCCTGACGTACGGCAAGGACGAGATCGGCCAGGTCGGCCAGGCCCTCAACACCCTCCAGCGCGCCGCCGTCGAAGCCACCGTCAAACAGGCCGACCTGCGCCGCGGTGTCTCCGAGGTCTTCGTCAACCTCGCCCGCCGCAGCCAGGTCCTGCTGCACAAGCAGCTCACGCTCCTGGACACCATGGAGCGCAGGACCGAGGACACCGACGAGCTCGCCGACCTGTTCCGGCTCGACCACCTGACGACCCGCATGCGGCGGCACGCCGAGGGCCTCGTCATCCTGTCCGGCGCCGCCCCGTCGCGTCAGTGGCGCAAGCCCGTCCAGCTCATGGACGTCGTCCGCGCGGCCGTCGCCGAGGTCGAGGACTACGAACGCATCGAAGTGCGCCGCCTGCCCCGCATCGCGGTCACCGGACCCGCGGTCGCCGACCTCACACACCTCATGGCGGAACTCCTGGAGAACGCCACGGTGTTCTCGCCCCCGCACACCGCCGTCCAGGTGCTCGGGGAGCACGTCGCCAACGGCTTCACCCTGGAGATCCACGACCGGGGCCTCGGCATGACCCCAGACGCCCTCCTGGACGCCAACCTGCGCCTCGCGGAGACCCCCGAGTTCGAGCTCTCCGACACCGACCGGCTCGGCCTGTTCGTCGTCAGCAGGCTCGCGCAGCGCCAGCGTGTCCGCGTCTCCCTCCAGCCCTCGCCGTACGGCGGCACGACCGCCGTCGTGTTCATCCCCGAGTCCCTGCTCACCGACGACGTGCCGGACACCGACGGCGCCGGCTTCCGGATCGACCGGGCACAGACCAAGGACGCCGTGTCCGGTGCCGACCAGGGCGTCGACCGTGCCGCGGCCCTCGCCCAGGTGCCCGTACAGCTGCCGGGCCTGCCCGCGTCCGTCCTCGACGGCCCCGTCGAGCTCGAAGCGCCCGTCGGCATGGCGGACCTCGACGGCTTCCCCGGCTCCCTCGACGACGAGGACAGCGAGCGCGGCGGTCTCTTCCGGCCCCGCCGCCGGGTGGCGGGCACGCCCGGGGAACAGCACCAGCAGGCCCGCGACGACCGCGAGGCGGGCCGCGCCGAGCCGACCCGCAGGGACACCGCGCCCACCGACGACGACGCGACCGAGGACGCCCACTCCGGAGGCCCCGTCCCGCTGCCGCGGCGCAGGACCCCGAAACTGGTCCGCTCCAACGGCCGCCCGGTGACGCACGCCAGGCCCCAGGACAGCCGCTTCCCCGACGACAGGCCGCAGGAAAGCCGCTTCTCCGGAGGAAAGGCCCAGGAAAGCCGCCCCTCCGAAGACACCCGATTCCCCGCGGACAGTCGCTTCCGGACGGACGACCGCCCGCAGACGGACAGCCGTTTTCCGACCGACGGCCGGTTGCCCACGGAGCGCCGCTTCCAGGAGGACAGGTCCTCGGAGAGCAGACCGCTGGACCCGGCCGCCGAGGACGGGATCCCGTCGCCGCAGGGCCCGCGGCAGCAGTCCTCCTGGCCCGACCTTTCGCCGCCGCACCGCGACGTCACGGCCGTCGAGGACGTGCCGACCGACCTCCCGGCACGCGGCCGCCGCGCCGCGACCGACAGCCGTGCCGGGGGCCGGACCACCACGACCACGGTGGGCGGACTGCCCCGCCGCGTACGACAGGCCAACCTGGCCCCGCAGTTGAAGGACGGACCCGACCACCGCCCCGCGCGCGCCGAGACCCGGCCCGAGGAGCGGGACGCCGAAGAGGTACGCAGCCGCATGGCATCGCTCCAGCGGGGCTGGCAGCGCGGCCGCGACGAGAACGCCGCGGGCGACGACGCCACGAACGGCACAGCACCAGGAACGACACCCGAGGGGGACGGTCGATGACCGCACCGAATGCCGACGCACGCACCACCACGACCGGGGGACGGGGTGAGCTGAACTGGCTCCTCGACGACCTGGTGCAGCGCGTCGCCAGCATCCGCAAGGCACTCGTGCTCTCCGGAGACGGCCTGCCGACCGGCGTGTCGAAGAACCTGACCAGGGAGGACAGCGAGCACCTCGCCGCCGTCGCCTCCGGGTTCCACAGCCTCGCCAAGGGCGTGGGCCGGCACTTCGAGGCGGGCCGGGTCCGTCAGACCGTGGTCGAGCTCGACGACGCCTTCCTCTTCGTCACGGCCGCCGGCGACGGCAGCTGCCTAGCCGTCCTCGCTGACGCGGATTCCGACGTGGGTCTGGTCGCGTACGAAATGACGCTGCTGGTCAAGCGGGTCGGCGTGCATCTGGGTACGGCGCCGCGCACGGATCTGCCCGCCGGGGGGTAGTGGGAGGTCATGAGCGAAGACGGTCGAGGGACGCAGAGAACCACAAGAACGCGGAATTTACCGCGGGCGCAGGAGTCGCCCCGCTGGTTCGACGACGACGCAGGCCCCGTGGTGCGGCCATACGCCATGACGCGCGGCCGCACCACGAGCAACGGACAGCACCGGCTCGACCTGATCGCGGTCGTCGTCACCGAGGCCCACGCGTACGACGTCCCGGAGACCGACCGGACGCTGTCTCCGGAGCACGTGGACATCGTCGGGCTGTGCCGTGACACGCCTCAGTCGGTCGCCGAGCTGGCCGCCGAACTCGACCTGCCCATCGGCGTGGTCCGTGTCCTCATAGGGGACCTCGTCGACGACGAACTGGTGCACGTGACCCGTCCCGTGCCCCCCGCCGAGCTGCCGGACGAGAGCATTCTGCGCGATGTGATCAGCGGCCTCCGGGCGCTCTGAGCGGCGTGGCGGTGCCCCCGGAGATGTACTCGTGATCGAACCCCCTGGCGGCGGCGGATACGGACCGGCCCCGCGCGACACCACCGATGCAGGAGAAGTGAGCGATGATCTTCAAGCGCACTGAGCGCGACAAGGCCCCCGTCGAGCCGGTCACGCTGAAGATCCTCGTGGCCGGCGGCTTCGGCGTCGGCAAGACGACGCTGGTCGGCGCGGTCAGCGAGATCAAGCCGCTGCGCACCGAGGAGACCCTCAGCGAGGCGGGCAGGCCCGTCGACGACACCAGCGGCGTCGCGGGCAAGCACACCACCACCGTGGCCATGGACTTCGGCCGCATCACCCTCCGGGAGGACTTGGTCCTCTACCTCTTCGGCACGCCGGGACAGGACCGCTTCTGGTTCCTCTGGGACGAGCTGGCGACCGGCGCGCTGGGCGCCGTCGTCCTCGCCGACACACGGCGCCTCGAGGACTGCTTCGCCGCCGTGGACTATTTCGAACGACGCTCCATTCCCTTCGTCGTCGGCGTCAACTGCTTCGACGGGGCCAATCGTTACCCGGCCGACGTCGTGCGCCAGGCCCTCGATCTCGACGCCGATGTGCCCGTGGTGATGTGCGACGCGCGGGACCGCGAGACCGTCAAGGAGGTCCTCATCGACGTCGTGGAACACGCGATGGCGGCCGCCGCTGCGGCTCGGGAACCCGTCACTACGTAGTACGCCGTTGCTTTCCGGTCGCCGCTGAGGCCCGTACCCCCGCCGACCGGGGTACGGGCCGCAGTTCCGATCGGCCGGCCGTCAGCCCTCGTCCTCCTCCAGCCAGCCGAAGCTCCGCTCCACCGCCTTGTGCCAGTTGTGGAACTCGCGGTCCCGTGATGCGGCGTCCATGCGCGGGCTCCACTCGACGTCCTGCTGCCAGTGCGCCTTCAGCTCGTCCAGGTCGTTCCACACGCCCGTCGCGAGACCGGCCGCGTACGCCGCGCCCAGACACGTCGTCTCGGAGACCTTGGGGCGGATCACCGGCACACCCAGCACGTCCGCCTGGTGCTGCATCAGGAGGTTGTTCTTGGTCATGCCACCGTCCACCTTGAGAGTGGTGATCCGCACTCCGGAGTCCTGGTACATGGCGTCCACGACCTCGCGCGTCTGCCAGCTCGTCGCCTCCAGGACGGCACGCGCGAGATGCGCCTTGGTGACGTACCGGGTGAGGCCGGTGACGACGCCGCGCGCGTCGGAGCGCCAGTAGGGCGCGTACAGGCCGGAGAACGCGGGCACGATGTACGCTCCGCCGTTGTCGTCGACGCTCGCCGCGAGGGCCTCGATCTCGTCCGCGTTGCGGATGATGCCGAGCTGGTCCCGGAACCACTGCACCAGGGCGCCGGTGATCGCGATCGACCCCTCCAGGCAGTACACCGGCGCCTCGGAGCCGATCTTGTAGCCCATGGTCGTGAGCAGACCGCTCTTGGAGGGGACCGGCCGGTTGCCGGTGTTGAGCAGGAGGAAACTGCCCGTGCCGTACGTGTTCTTGGCCGTCCCCGTGTCGTAGCAGGCCTGCCCGAAGACGGCCGCCTGCTGGTCGCCCAGGGCGGAGGCGACGGGCACTCCGGAGAGCTGGCCCACCGCCGTCCCGTACACCTCGGCCGACGACCTGATCTCCGGCAGGACCGCTTCGGGGACGTTCATCGCCGACAGGATCGACTGGTCCCACTGGAGCGTCTCCAGGTTCATCAGCATGGTGCGGCCCGCGTTGGTGACATCGGTGACGTGCTTGCCACCGTCGGTGCCGCCCGTGAGGTTCCAGATCAGCCAGGAGTCGATGGTGCCGAAGGCTATCTCGCCTCGCTCGGCGCGGGCCCTGAGCCCTGGCACGTTGTCGAGCAGCCAGGCTGCCTTGGGTCCGGAGAAGTAGCTCGCCAGGGGCAGGCCCGTCTGTTCGCGGAAGCGGTCCTGGCCGTCCGCGCCGCCCAGTTCGTTGCAGAGCGCCGAGGTGCGGGTGTCCTGCCAGACGATCGCGTTGTGCACGGGCTTGCCGGTCGCGCGGTCCCACAGCACGGTGGTCTCGCGCTGGTTGGTGATGCCCAGTGCGCTCAGCTGGTCGGCGCGCAGCCCGGCCTTGGCGATCGCCCCCGCGACCACCGCCTGCACCTTGGACCAGATCTCGGTGGCGTCGTGCTCCACCCAGCCCGGCTTGGGGAAGATCTGGCGGTGCTCGCGCTGGTCCACGGCGACGATCGCGCCGTCCTGGTCGAAGATGATGCAACGGCTCGAGGTGGTGCCCTGATCGATGGCGGCGACGAATTTCTCGGAGCTGTCCGGCATGAGCTACCCCTTGATGACCTTGATGAGAAGACTCAGAAGGTGCGCAGACTCAGAAGGTGCGCAGACTCAGAAGGCTGCGTTGTAGATGAGGCCCGCGAGAGCCCCGCCGATCAGGGGCCCGGCCACCGGAACCCAGGCGTAGCTCCAGTCGGACGTGCCCTTGTTGGGGATCGGCAGGAACGTGTGCACGATGCGCGGACCGAGGTCGCGCGCGGGGTTGATCGCGTACCCCGTGGGACCACCGAGGGAGAGACCGATACCGACGACGAGGAAGGCCACGATCAGCGTCTGCGTGCCGGATTCGCCGAGGCCCTTGGTGAGCCCGAAGGCCAGGATGGGCAGCACCAGGGCGATCGTCGCGATGACCTCGGTGATGATGTTGGCGACCGGGTTCCGGATCTCGGGGATGGTGGAGAAGATCCCGAGCGTCGGCGTCGGCACGTGCACGCCCTCCGAGTCGCCCTTCGCGCCGCGCGTGACGTTGGCATTGAACTGCGCCAGGTAGACGAGGTAGGCGAGGACGGCGCCCAGCATCGCGCCGACCATCTGCCCGAGGACATAGATCCAGGTCTTGTCCCACTCGCCGGTGTCGATCGCGATGCCGAGTGTGACGGCGGGGTTGAGGTGTCCACCGGAGAGCGGTCCCGCGGTGTACGCGCCGGCGAGCACGCCGAAGCCCCATCCGAAGGCGATGACGACCCACCCGGAGGCCTTCGCCTTCGAATGGCCGAGTGTGACGGCGGCGCACACACCGGCGCCGAGAAGAATCAGAATCGCGGTGCCGATGACCTCACCGACGAAGATGTCCCCGTTCGAGTACATGGGCGGCTCCTAGGCCCTCGCCCGGGGCAGTGCGCCCCGGTCCTCCGTGCAGGGTGCGTTCCCACGACTACCGCCTGGATACGCCCGGCTGACGCAGCCGGAGGCAGAGGTCTCCCGAACCCCGCCCGGCGCCCATGGCGAGCGTGCCGTCACAGTCGGATCGCCGATGGGGGATGACCTGTCGAAGAGGCTGAACAGGCCCTTCGTGCCGACCCCGCACGCGCGCAGAGGCTCTGTGCGCGGGGAGCCGAGGTGCGGCGACGCCGACTGACACCCGGAAGTGTTCACCGATGGTGATGGAGCGTCAAGGTCGCGGACGGCAACGGTTAACCGGCGCGTGAGCTTCCTCCACGGCGCCCGTGACGGGCTGTCGGGCGCCCGCGAGTCGCCCGGGTCGCCCGACACCCACACGGAGCCGCTCCACTGTCCTGCGGAGGGCCTCAGCGCACCGCCACGACCGACGAACCGTGCCCGAAAAGCCCCTGGTTCGCGGTGACTCCCACACGCGCCCCTTCGATCTGACGCGCCCCTGCCGTCCCTCGCAACTGCCACGTCACTTCGCAGACTTGAGCGATGGCCTGCGCGGGCACCGCTTCCCCGAAGGAGGCGAGACCCCCACTGGTGTTCACGGGCACGCGTCCGCCGGACGCCGTCACCCCGTCGCGCAGCAGCTTGGCCCCCTCGCCCTCGCCGCACAGGCCCAGGTCCTCGTACCACTGGAGTTCCAGCGCGGTCGAGAGGTCGTAGACCTCCGCCAGCGAGATGTCCTCGGGGCCGATGCCTGCTTCTTCGTACGCCGCGCGCGCGATGGACGCCCGGAACGTCCCGTCGGCGGGGGCCACGACAGCCGCCGAGTCCGTCGCGATGTCCGGCAGGTCGAGCACGGTCGTCGGATACGTCGGGGTGACGGTGGACACCGCGCGGATGCGCACCGGATCCGCCGCTCCGTGGCGACGGGCGAAGTCCATGCTGGACAGCACCAGGGCCGCGGCGCCGTCCGAGGTGGCACAGATGTCGAGCAGCCGCAGCGGATCGGCCACAACGGCTGAGGCGGCGACCTCCTCCACGGCGACCGGCTTGCGGTAGCGCGCGTTCGGGTTGAGTGCGCCCGCCGCGGCGTTCTTCACCTTGACCTGGGCGAAGTCGTCCAGGGTGTCGCCGTGCACGGCCATCCGGCGGCGCGCGTACAGGCCGAAGTAGGCCGGATTGGTCGCTCCGAGGACGCGGAACCGCAGCCAGTCGGGGTCGTCGGGCCGGTCCCCGCCCGCTGGACGGAAGAACCCCTTCGGTGCCGCGTCGGCGCCCACCACCAGGACCACATCGGCCATGCCGGCGAGGATCTGCGTCCGTGCCGTGCCGATCGCCTGGGCGCCGGACGCGCAGGCCGCGTACACACTCGCCACGCGCGCGCCCTGCCAGCCGAGCGCCTTGGCGAACGTGGCCCCCGCGACGTACCCCGGATAGCCGCCGCGCACCGTGTCCGCCCCGACGATCGAGCCCACATCCCGCCACGCGATCCCGGCGTCCGCGAGCGCCGCGCGTGCCGCCGCCACGCCGTACTCGACGAAACCGCGCCCCCACTTGCCCCAGGGGTGCATGCCCGCGCCGAGCACCGCCACCTCCGTGGTCATGCGCCCACCTCCACGGGCCGCCAGTGCCAGGTCGTCCATGTCGTCCCGTTGTCCTCGTTCAGGACCCCTGGGACGACCTCCACCTCCATGCCGACCTCCAGATCGGTCACGGCGACCCCGGGTACGGCCTGCCCGAGCACCACCATCCGCTCCGCTTCCAGCTCCACCGCGATCAACGTGTAGGGCTCCCAGGGAAGTTCCGGGTCGGAGACGTAGGGAGCGGGGGGACGGTAGCGGCCGTCGGTGTACGACCAGACGCGCCCGCGCCGTGACAGCGGCACCTCGGCCAGCTCGCCGCCCGCACAGCCGGGATTGCGGCAGAAGCCGTCCTCGCGCGGGAAGAAGACACAGGCGCACGCGGCGCAGCGCGTGCCCAGCAGACGGAAGTCGTCACCCTCCCCGGCGAACCAGTTGTCCACCACTGGTGTGCGCGTTCGCGGCAAGACTCCTCCAGGGCAGCAGAACTGACGGGACGTCAGAAGTGTGCCACGGGCAACCGTCTTTCGTCAGGGGGTGCCGGAAACGTCATCAGGTGGCGGGCTTTCGCCGAAGGAGTGGAATCCGGCGGCCGGCGGTGAACCGGATGGCCTTCTTTCGCGTCCGAGTATCGGTAGGGGGTGTCCGGGGCCGACGGGGGTGGTCCCGGACACCCCCTACGCCACCTGTGGTGCCGGTGACCTCACTTCCCCCGCAGCGACTTTCGGGAGACGGGGAAGTCGAAGTAGGTGTCGGGGAACGTTTCGGGCTTGTACGTGTAGTGCCACCACTCCTCGGGCAGGTTGACGAACCCCTCCCTGCCCAGTGCGTCACGCAGGAGGTCGCGGTTGGCGCGCTGCTTCCCCTTGATCCGGGGGTCGTCCGTGTGCGAGAGGGTGTCGAAGCAGTCGAACCCCGTCCCCATGTCCGCGGAGCTGTCGGGGAAGCGCTCGGCACGCGGCCCGAAGCAGGGCTTGAGCGGCTCTCCCGGGATGTACGGCCGGGTCGGCAGGGCGGGCAGCCGCACCACCGTCAGGTCCACCGTCGAGCCCCGGCTGTGCCCGGACTTCTCCGCGATGTACCCGTCCGCGAAGAGCCGCGACTTGTCGACACGGGGATAGAACTCCGCCTTCATGCGCTCATCGGCGAGATCCTCGGCCCAGCGCACGAAGTGGTCGACGGCCCGCTGCGGCCGGTAGCAGTCGTACACCTTCAGCGAGTAGCCCCTGCGCAGGAGCTTGCGCTGTGCCTTGTGCAGGGCTTTCGCCGCGGGCTCAGTGAGGATGCACATCGGCTTCCTGTAGCCGTCAACGGGCTCGCCGACGAAGTTGTGCGGCGTGAAGTAACGCATCTCCTGAATGATCGTCGGGTCGACGTCGCGCAGCGCGACGAACTCCTTCGGAGCCTGCGGGTCGGCACGCGCGTGCGTGGGGGACGCGGGGGAGGGGACGGCGGCCACGGAGAGCAGAGCGGCGGCGCAGAGGGCAAGATTCCGCAGGGCGGGGACAAGTCCTGTCATGTCCCAGCGTCTATCAGGATCACCGCCACCCGCGAAAGACCGGCGCGACAGGGATCGGATACAGTCCGCGGCGTGTCAGCATCCCCACACTCCACCAACTCCGTTCCGGGCTCCCACTGTTCGAGCTGCGGGACGTCCTACGAAGACCAGCCCGTGGGCTGGCCCCGCACCTGCGCCGACTGCGGCGCGGTGGCCTACCGCAACCCCCTGCCCGTCGCGGTCGCGCTCCAGCCCGTGTACGACACCCAGGGCACCGGCCTGGTCGTCATCACCCGCACCATCGCTCCCGCGCGGGGAGGCATCGCACTGCCCGGCGGGTACGTCGACCACCGGGAGGACTGGCGCGACGCGGTCGTCCGAGAGCTCAAGGAAGAGACCGGCATCGGAGTGGAGAGCCGCGACGTGCGCCTGGCCGACGCCGCGAGCGCGGACGGTTACCTCCTGATCTTCGGCCTCCTCCCCGCACGGCCCGCCGCGGACCTGCCGCCGTCCGCTCCGACGGACGAGACCGAAGGCTGGCATCTGCTGCGCCGCCCCCAGGAACTCGCCTTCCCACTGCACACACTGGCGGCACGCGCGTGGTTCGAGGGCCGCTACTGACCCGCAACCGCCACCGGCCCCCCAGCGGACCGCATCGCACTCGGCGGCCGCAGTCGGACCCCGCCTCAGGGGCCGCCCTCGGCCGACGACACAACGGGTGCCCGGCCCTCAGCCGCGGCCACCCGTTGCGTCGCGACTGACCCTCACCCGTCCACACCCCGCACCCGCACCGAACGCCCCGGTGCGGGCCCGTCCTCGCCCCCCTCCCGCTCGACGACGACCCGTCCCTCGCTCCACCGCGTCGTGAACCGTTCGAGCTCAGCCTCCGCCCATCCGTCACCGGCGTCGGCCACCACGACCCCACCCCCGGAACGCCCCTGGGCGGGCGCCCACGCCTCCAACTCGATGCCGCCGTCACACCCGCGCACCGGCAACACCGTGCCCGCACGCGCGAACACCGGGATGCGCGACAACGGAGCGTCCACCACGACCTTCGCCGGCCCCTCGTACGCCCGGCCGGTCGCCGTGTCGTACCAGCGCCCCCGCGGCAACCGCACCGACCGCCGCACCGCACCGCTCTCCAGCACCGGCGCCACCAGCAAGGAATCACCGAGCAGGAACGCGTCCTCACAGTCCCGCAGGGACCTGTCCTCCGGGTTCCCCCACCACAAAGGCCGCACATAGGGAGAGCCGGTACGCCGCGCGAGATGGGCGAGCGTCACGAAGTACGGCAACAGCCGCCTGCGCTCGACGAGCACCCCACGCGCGAGCCCCAGCACCTCGTCGCCGAACTCCCACGGCTCACGCCGCCCCGCCCCGATCGCCGCATGCGTACGGAACAACGGCAGATACGCCCCCAGTTGGAACCACCGCAGATACAGCTCCGGCGACGGACTCCCGTCGAAACCGCCCACGTCGGGCCCTGAGTACGGCACACCGCACAATCCGAGCCCCAGCACCAGCGACAGCGACGCCCGAAGTCCCGGCCAGCCAGTGGAGACATCCCCGGACCACGTCCCTCCATAGCGCTGCATCCCCGCCCACCCGGAACGCGAGAACAAGAAGGGCCGCTCCTCCGGGTGCAGAGCACGCACCGCCTCGTACCCGGCACGGGCCATCGCGAGGCCGTACACGTTGTGCGCCTCACGATGGTCACCGCCACGCCCCTCCAAGGAGTGCCGCGCCGACCGCGGCAGTGTCGCCTCACCGAACGCGGCGAACGACACCGGCTCGTTCATGTCGTGCCAGAAACCCGAGAAACCCTGATCCAGACGCTCCTTGTAGAGCGTGCCCCACCACTCACGCGCGCGAGGATCGGTGAAGTCGGGAAACACCGCCTCCCCGGGCCACACGACACCGCGCACCGGACGCCCCGTCGCATCCCGCACGAAGACATCGGCGGCCATCCCACTGTCGTACGCCTCGACTCCCCGCTCGTACTTCACCGCAGGGTCGACGATCGACACGAGCCGGATCCCGCCCTCGCGCAACTCGTCCGCCAACTGCGGCAGCTTCGGGAACCGCTCCCTGTCGACGGTGAACACCTGGTGCGCTTCGTAGTGATCGATGTCCAGGTGCACCGCATCCAACGGCAGCCCGCGCTCCTGGTACCCGGCGACGATCCGCCGCACCTCCTGCTCGCTGCCGAAGCCCCACCGCGCGTGATGATGCCCGAGCGCCCACGAGGGCGGCAGCGCCGGCGGACCGGTCAGCGATGCCCAGGAGTGCAGCACGCGCGCGGGAGTGCCGACCATCGCCCAGTACCGCAGCGGACCGCCGCTCATCCGCACCTCGCACGAACCGGCCCTGTCATGACCGGAACCGGCACCCTCCGCACCCTCGTGGACCGAGACGGCGCCCTCCCACGTGTTGTCGTGAAAGACCAGATGCGTGCCGGAGTCGGCCACCACCATCTGCACCGGCATGGTGATGTACAGCGGATCGTCACCGGGCCCGAACGATCCACCGGGATCCGTGTTCCACAGCAGGTAGGTCCCGTTCCGCAGCCGAGGCCCCGAGGACCGGCCGCCGAGACCGAAGAACCGCGCCTCCGCGGGCACCTCCGACCGCTGCACCCAGCGCCCCGCGCCACCATCGGCCCGCTCCCACCAGCGGGGCGGCAGATCCCGCCGCAGCGTCACACCGCCGGGCGTGCGCAGTTCCACCGCCCCGTACCGCGAGACGACCACCGTCACACGCTCCGAGACCACCCGCCAGCCGCCCTCCGTGTCGGGCTCCAGGACGGCCCGAGGATCCGCCTCCGGACTCCGCCCCGCCAACGCGTACGACGGCTCCGGCTCCGCCCCGTCCCACCCCAGGAAGACCGCCCCGCCCGCCGTCACCCGCACCCGGAGTTCGGCACGGGCGAACCGCACCACACCACCGCCCGGCTCCCGCTCCATCCCCGTCACAGGCCCCGGCACCCGCGCGCGCTCCGTGCCCGGGGGCACGACCGCCGCCGCGTCCGCCCGCCATCTGCGCCACGAGGAGCGCACCGTGCGCAACCCCTGCGCCGTGCCGACCATGCCGACCACCTTCACCGAACGCACCAGGTCACGACCGTTCATGCTGCTCACCCTGCCACCGACGAAGCCGTATGTGTGCCCCGTTCATTGGCCGTTCACCTGGGGTGACACCACACAGCCACGGAACCGACTGTGTGGGGCACACCCTGGTGCGGAAGTCGATCACATGGCATCGTCCTAGCAGCCGTGTTCACGCGCACACCCAGCACGTGCGCACTCCACACGCATACGACGCGTACAGTCCGGGAGCCGCCCCATGACGTCCTCAGCGAACCCTGCGCCGCTCTGGCAGCCGAGCCCCGAGAGGATCGCCGCAGCGCAGGTCACACGGTTCCAGGCCTGGGCCGCCGAGCACTACGGAGCCCCGGCCGACGGGGGCTACGGAGCGCTGCACCGCTGGTCGGTCACCGAACTCGCGACGTTCTGGAAGGCCGTAACCGACTGGTTCGACGTCCGCTTCACCACCCCCTACGCGCGCGTACTGGGCGACCGCACCATGCCCGGAGCCGAGTGGTTCCCCGGAGCGACGCTCAACTACGCCGAACACGCGCTGCGCGCCGCCGACGACTCCACGCGCGCGAACACTCCCGCTCTCCTCCACGTGGACGAGAGCCACGACCCGCAATCCGTCACCTGGGACGAGCTGCGCCGCCAAGTCGGCTCCCTGACGGCGGAACTGCGCACCCTCGGCGTACGCCCCGGAGACCGCGTCAGCGGCTACCTGCCGAACATCCCGCAGGCCGTCGTCGCCCTCCTGGCCACCGCAGCCGTCGGCGCCGTCTGGACCTCCTGCGCCCCCGACTTCGGCGCCCGCAGTGTCCTCGACCGCTTCCAGCAGGTCGAGCCGGTCGTCCTGTTCACCGTCGACGGCTACCGCTACGGAGGCAAGGAGCACGACCGCCGCGACACCGTCGCCGAACTCCGCGCCGAACTGCCCAGCCTCCGCGCGGTCGTGCACATTCCGCTGCTCGGCACCGAGGCCCCCGAGGGCGCCCTGGAATGGTCGGCTCTCACCTCGGGAGACACCGCCCCCACCTACGAAGCCGTACCGTTCGACCACCCCCTGTGGGTGCTCTACTCGTCCGGCACCACCGGCCTGCCCAAAGCGATCGTCCAGTCCCAGGGCGGCATCCTCGTCGAACACCTCAAGCAGCTGGGCCTGCACTGCGACCTCGGCCCCGAGGACCGCTTCTTCTGGTACACCTCGACCGGCTGGATGATGTGGAACTTCCTCGTCTCCGGCCTCCTCACGGGCACCACGATCGTCCTGTACGACGGCAGCCCCGGGCACCCCGACACCGCGGCCCAGTGGCGCATCGCCGAACGCACCGGAGCCACGCTCTTCGGCACATCGGCCGCGTACGTCATGGCATGCCGCAAGGCCGACGTCCACCCCGCCCGCGACTTCGACCTCTCCCGCGTCACCTGCGTCGCCACGACCGGCTCCCCGCTGCCCCCGGACGGGTTCCGCTGGCTGCACGACGAATTCGCCGACACCCCGGGCGGACTGTGGACCGCCTCCGTCAGCGGCGGCACCGACGTCTGCTCCTGCTTCGCCGGAGCCGTCCCGACGCTGCCCGTGCACATCGGAGAACTCCAGGCCCCCTGCCTCGGTACGGACCTGCAGTCCTGGGACCCCCATGGCAAGCCCCTCACCGACGAGGTCGGTGAGCTCGTCGTCACCAACCCCATGCCGTCCATGCCCATCCAGTTCTGGAACGACCCCGACGGCACCCGCTACCACGAGAGCTACTTCGACACCTATCCCGGCGTCTGGCGGCACGGCGACTGGATCACCCTCACCTCACGAGGCTCGGTCGTCATCCACGGCCGCTCAGACTCCACGCTCAACCGCCAGGGCGTCCGCATGGGATCCGCCGACATCTACGAAGCCGTCGAACGCCTCCCGGAGATCCGCGAATCCCTGGTCATCGGCGTCGAACAACCCGACGGCGGCTACTGGATGCCGCTCTTCGTCCACCTCGCCGAAGGCGCCGCCCTCGACGACACCCTCCGCGACCGGATCAAGCGGACGATTCGCGAGCAGCTCTCCCCGCGCCACGTCCCCGACGAGGTGATCGAGGTCCCCGGCATCCCGCACACCCTCACCGGCAAGCGCATCGAGGTCCCGGTCAAGCGACTTCTGCAGGGGACACCTATGGACAAGGCGGTCAATCCGGGCTCCGTCGACCGCCTCGAACTCCTTGACTTCTACGCGGACCTGGCCCGCGAACGCGCCTGACAAACCGGCTTCCTCCCAGCTCATCGGCGATTGTCAGTGCCTCTCGTTACTGTGAGTGAGCATTGATCGACCGAGTGCAGGGGGAAAGTCATGACGCACACCCGAAACGACACGATGCGACGAGCACTGCGCCGCGAAGTCGCCGGAACCATCGGCCTGCTGGCCGATGAGGAGGACTTCGCGGCCATGCGCCGCTACCGCACCTTCACCTTCGACGACCACGAGACCTACCTCCAGCAGGTCGAAGGCCTCCTCAGGACTCTCGCCTCGCAGGGCCGGCACACGACCATCGCGCTCTTCGACCCCGAGGAGTACCAGTCGTACTGCGCGGAGACCGGCCTGAACCCGGACACCTCCGAGAGCCGCAGCCGCTTCACCGCGGCGCTGGCATCGGGCGGCCCCACCGTCCCGTACGACGGACAGCCCCTTGCCGACCTCCTCCCCGACCTCGTCGACGAAGCGATCCGCCGAGCCACCTGGGAGTACGCGACCGTCGTCCTCGCCCGCGCAGGCGCCTGCGCGACCTGCGGCGAGGACATCGGACAAGCCGCCTTCAACCGGGCCTCCGCACTCATCACCCAAGCCCTCGACACCACCAAACCCGGCACCCGCCACCTCGTGTGCAGCGTGCCCTCCGACCCCGAAACCCTCCTCGCCGCGCTCCACGTCGAGGTGGACACCGAAGGCCGAGCCCTGCTCGACCACACCGAGGCCCTCGAATTCGCGACGGTCCTCGCCGTCGGCATCGCCACCCACCGCGCCGCAGGCATGGTGCTGCGCTCGAGCGCCGAAGGCACCCGCGACCGAGTCCAGGGCTGGCGCATGAACGGCGGCCGACTCCAGCCCCTCACCGAGGCCGAGGTCTTCGACGCCTACTGCACCGATGCCATCACCGGGGAGCTCGTAGCCCCCGAGTCCGACGTCGACTACTGCGCCGCACCGAACCTCGAACCCGACGAACCCGAAGGGGGCCACACGCACTGAACACACGAGGGCCGCCCCACCGAACGGCGGGGCGGCCCTCGAAACCCAGCGTCTGTCGGCTACTCGCCGGACAGCACCGCCTGCGCGGCCTTGCGGGCCTCTTCCGCACTGTCAGCGGCACGCGCCGCCGACGCGGCACGCTCGCACTGAGCCAGCGTGTACTTGCCGAGCGTCGCACGCACGTAAGGAATGGACGCCGCACCCATCGACAGAGAGGTGACACCCAGACCGGTCAGCACACACGCGAGCAGCGGGTCCGAAGCCGCCTCGCCACATACGCCACAGCTCTTGCCCTCGGCGCTCGCCGCCTCCGCGGACAGGGCGACCAGGTCGAGCAGCGCGGGCTGCCACGGGTCCTGCAGCCGGGACACCGCGCCCACCTGCCGGTCGGCGGCGAAGGCGTACTGAGCGAGGTCGTTGGTGCCCAGCGAGAGGAACTCGACCTCCTGGAGGATCGACCGTGCCCGCAGCGCGGCCGAAGGGATCTCGACCATCGCGCCGAACTTCGCCTGCAGCCCCGCCTCACGGCAGGCGTCCGCGAACGCCTTGGCGTCGGTACGGTCCGCGACCATCGGCGCCATGACCTCCAGGTAGACGGGCAGACCCTCGGCGGCCTTGGCCAGCGCGGTCAGCTGCGTCCGCAGCACCTCGGGGTGGTCGAGGAGCGATCGCAGCCCGCGCACGCCGAGTGCCGGGTTCGGCTCGTCGGCCGGCGTCAGGAAGTCCAGCGGCTTGTCAGCACCGGCGTCCAGCACACGCACGACGACGCGGCCCTCGGGGAAGGCCTCCAGCACCTTGCGGTACGCCTCGACCTGCTTCTCCTCCGACGGCGCCTTGGTGCTGTCGTCGAGGAACAGGAACTCGGTACGGAACAGGCCGACACCCTCGGCCCCCGCCTCCACGGCCGCCGGCACGTCGGCGGGACCGCCGACGTTGGCGAGCAGCGGAACCTTGTGCCCGTCGGACGTCGCGCCAGGACCGGTCGACGCGGCCAGCGCGGCCTTGCGCTCGGCGGCGGCAGCCTCGAGCTGCTCCCGCTTCTCGGCGCTCGGGTCCACGAAGATCTCACCGGTGCTGCCGTCCACGGCCACGACCGTGCCCTCGACGAGCTCACCGGCGCCCGGCAGCGCGACGACCGCCGGTACACCGAGCGCACGCGCGAGGATCGCGCTGTGGCTGGTCGGCCCGCCCTCTTCGGTGACGAAGCCGAGCACGAGAGCAGGGTCGAGCAGTGCGGTGTCCGCGGGTGCGAGGTCACGCGCGATCAGCACGTACGGCTGGTCGCTGTCCGGAACACCCGGCATCGGGACGCCCAGCAGGCGGGCGACGATGCGGTTGCGCACGTCATCGAGGTCCGCCACCCGACCGGCCATGTACTCACCGGCGCCGGCCAGCAGTTCGCGGTAGTGGGAGAACGCGTCGTAGACAGCGCGCTCTGCCGTGCTGCCCACGGTGATGCGCCGATCGACGTCGGACATGAGCTCCGGGTCCTGAGCGATCATGGCCTGCGCCTCGAGCACCGCCTGGGCCTCGCCACCGGCAAGATTGCCGCGCGCGTTCAGGTCGGCCGCCACAGCTTCCACGGCCTGGCGAGCACGCCCCTGTTCGCGCTCGGCCTCCTCCGCGGGAATCTGCTTCGCCGGCGGCTCGAGAACCGCCGTGCCCATGTGCCGGACCTCGCCGATCGCCACTCCGTGGCTGACACCGACGCCTCGCAGCGTTGTCTCCATTTCACCCGTCTCCGGTAGTGCGACGGGCCCAGCCGTCGCGGTGGTTGTCCTGCGTGCCGTCAGACGACGGCGTTGACGTCACTTCCAGCTGAAGAGAGCGTCGCCGGCCTTCACTTCGCCGTCCTCGACGAGGTCGGAGAGGGACTCGGCGGTGGCCTCGAGGGCCACGATGGGGCACACCGGGGACTTGCCGGCGGCCTCGACGGCCGACGGGTTCCAGCGCACCACGGCCTGGCCGCGCTGCACGGTGTCGCCCTTGTTGACGAGGAGCTCGAAGCCCTCGCCGTTGAGCTGGACGGTGTCGATGCCGAGGTGCGTCAACACGCCGTGACCCTGGTCGTCGACCACCACGAAGGCGTGGGGGTGAAGAGAGACGACGATGCCGTCCACGGGAGAGACGGCCTCGGAGGGCTCACGTACGGGATCGATGGCCGTGCCGGGCCCGACCATGGCGCCTGAGAACACGGGATCCGGTACAGCAGAGAGCCCAATGGCACGTCCTGCGAGCGGGGACGAAACACTGGTCATGGCAAGCCTCCCAGGGGGTGGAGATTCATAGCCGCCGTCACTACCTGTCCTGGACGACGCACTGTTCAGAAGCGTAAGTCATAAGAAGTCCCGGTTCCGCACGAGTGGTCCCGGTTGGCGGGAGTAGAGGCAGTGCACAAGCGATTTGCGCCCGCCCGGAGGCCGATGTACAGTCGTACTCCTGCCTGGGGCTGTGGGACGCAAGCAAGCGTCCGGTCCCGGCGGCATCCTTCAGATCAGATCCTATCCCTGGGTCCGGTTCCGCATGTCTGCGGTGACCGTGGTCAGAGAGTCGAATGAGACCTGATAAAGTCGGAACCGCCGGAAAGGGAAACGCGAAAGCCGAAAGGCCGGAGCGGGAACCGGAAAGGCACCGAGGAAATCGGACACGAAAGAGTCTGGTAGAGTCGGAAACGCAAGAACAAAAGAAACACCGAAGGGAAGCGCCCGGAGGAAAGCCCGAGAGGGTGAGTACAAAGGAAGCGTCCGTTCCTTGAGAACTCAACAGCGTGCCAAAAGTCAACGCCAGATATGTTGATAACCCCGGCTCACTTCGGTGAGTTGGAGGTTCCTTTGAAAAACACAGCGAGGACGCTGTGAACGGACGGGATTATTCCTCCCGACCGTTCCGCTCTCGTGCTGTGTCACCGGATTACCGGTACACATTCACGGAGAGTTTGATCCTGGCTCAGGACGAACGCTGGCGGCGTGCTTAACACATGCAAGTCGAACGATGAACCACTTCGGTGGGGATTAGTGGCGAACGGGTGAGTAACACGTGGGCAATCTGCCCTTCACTCTGGGACAAGCCCTGGAAACGGGGTCTAATACCGGATAACACCTTCCCTCTCCTGAGGGAGGGTTAAAAGCTCCGGCGGTGAAGGATGAGCCCGCGGCCTATCAGCTTGTTGGTGAGGTAATGGCTCACCAAGGCGACGACGGG